>NZ_CP060007.1 GCF_014168535.1 Lacibacter sediminis
TGATATTGAAGATCGTATTGCTGAATTGTTCGACGAAGAGCTTAAAAAAGGCGCCACTTGTATTACCGACGAAAGTGTTGCTACTATTTGCAGCAGCATGGGCAGCATTGAAGATTTTGAGCAGATGGATAATGAAACCGGTGCTTCAACAAGTCACAGCAACTCTTCATCATCTTCTGCAGCTTCATCAACAGCTTCTGCAACAGCTGATGAGCCACGTGGCAGCCTTGGCCGTAACGCCAACGATAAAATACTTGGCGGTGTATGTAGTGGTCTTGCTCATTATTTAAAGATCGATCCTACTGTAGTTCGTATTCTTTTTGCTTTGATCACCTTTGGTGGTTTTGGTACTGGTGTACTTATCTACATTGTTCTGTGGATCGTGTTACCATTGAAAGATCTCAAAACAAATATCCGCAAGCGCTTATTCCGCAATCCTGATGATAAAGTATTAGGTGGTGTAGCAAGCGGTTTAGCTAACTATTTCAATATACCGGTATGGGTACCACGTGTGGTATTCAGTTTACCACTAATCCTTGGTATCATTTCATCGATCTTCCGCAATGCCATGTTCGATTTTGATCTTGAACCCAACATCGTATTCGGTGGCTTTGGCGGAACACTCTTTGTAATCTATGTTATTCTCTGGATCGTTTTACCAATGGCCAGCAGTGCAACAGATAAATTACAAATGCGTGGTGAAAAGATCGATGTGAACAGTATCAAGAATGCTGTGCAGGAAGAATTAGGCAGCGGCGGCACGATTAAAGAAAGAGCCACCCAAATGAGCGAAGAAATAAAAGAAGGCGCACAACGTATGAGCGCAACCATCACTGAAGGCGCAAAGCAAATGAGTTCCGAACTGGGATCAAAAAGCAAAGCCTTTGCAGTTGAAGCCGGACCTATTGCCCGCAGCACAACAAGCGGTATTGGTCATGCAATTGGTGTTCTGTTCAAAGCATTCTTTTTATTCGTTGCAGGTACAATTGGTTTTGTGTTGTTGATGGCATTAATAGGTGCAGTTATTGGTGGTGTTGCCGCATTTCCTTTCAAAGGATTCTTTTTAGAAGGCACCTGGCAAAACATTGCTGCATGGGGCACACTGCTTCTGTTTTTACTTGTTCCCGTGGTTGCATTATTAACCTGGGTTATCCGTAAGATCATTGGTACAAAAAGCCGCAACCCTTACTTAGGTTACACATTCGGTTTCCTTTGGTTTGTTGGTTTGGTTTGCTTCATCACACTTATTTCTTCATTCTTCAACAACTTCCGTGTATCAGCTCAAGAGCAACAGGCAGTTGAAATTGCACAGCCCGTAACCGGTAAAATGGTGGTGAAAGTGCCAACAGCAAAAGTAAAAGTGTATGGCCGTGCATTTGGTGTTGATGATGTGTTCAGTATGGATGGTGATAGTTTGTACATCAACAATATCCGTCTTCGTATTGTAAAAAGTACCGATAGTCTTTATCATGTAAAATATGACAAACGCAGCTCCGGTGCTACAAGAGATAAAGCACTTACAAATGCACAATCAATTAAGTACAATGTAAACTTTAAAGACAGTGTGCTTTCACTTGACAAAGGTTTTACAGTAAGTGAAGAATCTAAATTCCGTAACCAGCGTGTGATCGTTACTATTGAAGTTCCTGTTGGCAAACGTATTTATATCGACCGAAGTGTTGATCGTTTAGAATGGCACAACATTACGTTCAATGGTCGTGGTGGCGATTGGGAGTGGGAAGATGATAACAGGTGGAGCCACACCGGTTGGAATGATACCAATGTTGAATACATTATGACCGAAGAAGGACTTGAACGTGTAGATGGAAAAGATAAAATTGAAAAAGTTGAACGTGAAGAAGGAACAATTGAAAGCGAACTTGATCGCATCGAACGTGAAAAGAAAGAATTGCAACAGCGTGAAGAAGAACTGAAGAACAAGAAAAAAGAGAACGACAGTCTTCGCTACCGTTACAATCCTGATGCACCTAAAACACCTCCAACACCCGCAAAACAGATCGTTGAACGAATAGCAACTCCTAACAGTGATGCAGTGATCATTCAACCAATGACCATTAACGCACTGTAACCTCGGTTAAAGTTGGAACAGCCAACGGCCCCGATGTTTTGAAAGAAACGGAGGGGCTTTTTTTTCAGGCGCAAAAAATCATCATCATTACCATTAAACCTTTTTTATGCGACTACTTCGTTTCATTTCGCTCGTTCTACTTGCTGTTATTTTATTTGGTACTGCAAATGCACAAGATGCAAAACAGAAGCACCAGGATAAAGAATTGTTTCAAACAATTTTAAAATTAGACAGCACATGGTTTGCGTCCTTCAACAAAGATATTTCTGTTTTCAGTAGCTATATTGATTCAACACTTGAGTTTTACCACGACGGAAGCGGACTTACTTTTTATGCAGATAATGTTGCTGCATTCAAAAGAATGAAAGACAGAACTCCTGATCTTACCAGGGAGTTATTAATTGAAACGATGGAGGTTTACCCCATTCCGGGTTATGGTGCAGTGCAGATAGCTCAACATCGTTTCTGTCATATGGAAAATGGAAAAATGGATTGTGGTGTATTCAAGTTTATTCACACCTGGAAAAAAACAGAACAGGGTTGGAAGGTGACACGCATCATCAGCGTAGATCATTAATACTAAAGCATTAACCATTACCTTATCATCATTGATGTTCTACGGGGGATTGCCTGTTGCATCAACACATCTACCTTATCATGAAGTCAAGAATAAAAAAGATCACAGAGACACTGTTTATCTGCCTCTTCATCGTGGCGATAATTTATGGCATACTCTGGCTGTTAGGTTATCTGCGTTGATCTGAAAACTAAGAATTTAAAAGGAGCTTAATTGCTCCTTTTTTCTTTTACATCCAATCAACCGTTTGCGCAACACATGATTTTTTAAAACTTTTCTGTTTTCAATCTATTGCTTCCTTTACATTTGTGCCCACTACAATTGACGAAGCATGAAATGAGCCACAAAAATTGTCAAGCAATTTATAGTAAGAGCCATGATAATTTTTGTGCGAATAACATGTGGCCAAAATCAAATAAATAAGAACGCATGAAACAAACTCCCTTTACAAACAAACACATTGCCCTTGGTGCGAAGATGGCCGAATTTGCCGGTTACAATATGCCCATTTCTTATACCGGTATTAATGATGAACATGCAGCTGTGCGTAACAACGCAGGCGTGTTTGATGTAAGTCACATGGGTGAGTTTATTTTAAAAGGAGAAGGAGCATTAGATCTCATTCAACGTGTTACCAGCAATGATGCGTCCAAACTCAGCAACGGAAAAGCACAGTACAGTTGCTTACCCAATGCTCAGGGAGGAATTGTGGATGATCTGTTGGTGTATTGTGTGGAAGAAAACAAAGTGTATATGCTGGTTGTGAATGCCAGTAACATTGAAAAGGATTGGAACTGGATTCAACAGTTCAATACCAACAATGTGGAGATGCACAACATCAGCGATAAAACCTGTTTACTTGCAATACAGGGTCCAAACGCAACAAAAATTCTGCAGCCACTCACCGACATGGATATTCTCAATCTGAAATATTACACGTTTGTAAAAGGACGGTTTGCCGGAGTTGAGAATGTATTGGTTAGTGCAACAGGTTATACCGGTGCAGGAGGAGTTGAAATTTATTTTGAAGACAGCAATGGTGCCGCTGAAAAAATTTGGGATGCCATTTTCGAAGCAGGTAAGTCAGCCGGTATTAAACCGATTGGTCTTGGCGCCAGAGATACACTGCGTTTAGAAAAAGGTTTTTGTTTATACGGCAACGATATTGACGATACCACTTCGCCATTAGAAGGCGGCCTTAGCTGGATCACAAAATTCAGCAAAGACTTTACCGCAAAAGATATTTTAGAAAAACAAAAAGCTGAAGGCGTACAACGCAAGCTGGTTGGTTTTGAAATGATCGATCGTGGTATTCCCCGTCATGATTACAAGATCAAAGATGCTGATGGTAATGAAATAGGTAAAGTAACCAGCGGCACTCAATCACCTTCGTTACAAAAAGCAATCGGGCTTGGTTATGTAGCAACAGCTCATGCAAATTTTGATTCTGAGATCTACGTAGAAGTGCGTGATAAACTGCTGAAAGCAAAAGTGGTGAAGATCCCTTTCCTCTAAAAACGCTGCGTAAACGTAAAAGGCATTATTCTTGCTGCAAAATAGCAGCCGATGAGTCACCAACTAAATAGGTGACTCATCGTTTTTTAAAACCCTCTTCTATGCCATCCATTCACGTTACCACATTTATTGCCGCACCCATTGATCGTGTGTTTGATTTAAGCCGACACATTGGTTTGCATAAAATTTCTCAACAGGATAATAACGAAGAGGCTGTTGGAGGCGTTACATCCGGTTTGATTAAACAGGGCGAGTCTGTTACATGGAAAGCAAAGCATTTGTTTAAAACCAGATTCATGACGGTGAAGATCACCGAGATGAAAGGCCCTGATTATTTTGAAGATGTAATGGAGAAAGGTGATTTTGTTTCCTACGCACACAAACATCATTTCAAAGCAGTGAACAACGGCACCATCATGATCGATCAGGTTGAGTTTGAAGCGCCTTATGGTTCCGCCGGAAAACTCTTCAGCCGTATTTATCTCACCGGTTATATGAAACTACTTATCGAGAAACGAAACAATACGATTCGTGAGTATGCGGAAAGCACGAAGTGGCAGGCTTTACTATAATATTACCCTTATTTTCTTCTTTTGATCTTGTTGTTTTTTGTACAAATAATCTTTATTGGTTATACTTGTAGATAAATCGTATCCTGATGAAACCAGCAAGCATGCGCCTCCTGCTTATTGCGTTGTCGTTCTCCTGTTCCATTCCTCAACTATTGTCACAATGTTTGATGGTCCCTGTCTCATTACAGGAAAGAGTATCGTCTGCTGATGTTGTGATCACCGGTGTTGTTACAGAAAAAGAAAGTTTTATTGATTCAAATACTATGCAGGTTTACACCGTCAACAAGATCAGTGTAAATGCATGGCTTAAAAACTCACGTGCATTACCAACAGTTTATGTTATTACCGAAGGTGGTGTTTATAAAAACCGTTCGACTGTTGTTTATCCTTCACTTCAATTGCAACAAAACACAAACTATGTTTTGTTCCTGCAAACTGCAGCAACTAAAAAGCAAAGCAAACAATTGCTGAAGAAAAATCCGAACGCCTTTCAAACAATACCTTATGCCGGTGCGCAGGGTGCAATTATTCAGCAACAGAATTTGTTTATTGATGCGGTGCAAAACCAAAAGATGACAGAAACGGAATTACTCAATCGCATAAAACAGGTAAGTAAAACAGATGCACTAACGCCGGAAGGAAAAAAATACAATCCGGTTATTGCTAACCCTCTTGCAAACAGAACAATGGCGATTACTTCATTTTCACCGGGTACATCTAGAGCAGGAACTGTTGTTGCAGGCGATCAGATAACCATCAATGGAAGTGGCTTTGGTGCAGGCGCCGGAACTGTTTATTTCACCAATGCAAATGATGGTGGTGCTACATTCATTGCATCATCACAACCAAGCGATATCATTTCCTGGAGCGATAACAGCATTACCGTGAAAGTGCCTTCATCAGCTGGTACCGGACCGATCAATGTAAACGGCAGTACTACTTCTGCATCAAGTTTAAATGTGCAATACAGTCATATCGATATCAACAATGATTTTTTTGGTTTTGCATCAGCAACACGTCAACGTTATTACCTCCGTAACCTGGATGGTATAGGTGGATATACATTTCAGTTCAATACGGGTTTTGCAAGTAACACGGCAGCCGTTGCTGCGTTCAACCGTTCCCTGATAAGCTGGCGTTGTGCTACAGGTGTTGGCTTTCGTGCCAGCGGTACAACCTCCGTTGCAACTTCTGCTTATGATGGTGTGAATACTGTTTACTTCAATTCATCACTTCCTTCAGGAACACTTGGCGTGTGCACCAGCAATTTTGATGCGGCTGCAAATGGCGGCTGCAATCAAAACAATACAGTATGGTGGCTGGCCGATATGGATATTCAATTCAGGGATATTCCTGTAACTGGTTTCAACTGGCAATTTGGCCCCTTGTCTCCAACAGGTTCTGAATTTGATTTTGAATCGGTGGCTTTGCACGAACTTGGTCATGCGCATGGTTTAGGTCATGTAATTGCTCCCGGTAACGTCATGCATTATGCGCTTGCAAACGGAATTGTTTCAAGATCATTAAGTGCGAATGATATTGCAGGAGGAAATGATAAGATTGCTTACTCAAGCGTTGCTACCTGTTTTAATCCTGCAGGTTCAGGCACCGAAATGCAAACCGTTGCTGCAGGCAGTTGTGTTACATTACCCATTACCCTTGGTGAATTAAAAGCCAAACGTATGACCAACGGTTTAGTTCAACTGGACTGGAATACCATCCAGGAATTGAATAACGATGGTTTTATTGTTGAGCGTGGTGAAACAGCTCAACGTTTTCAACGCATTGGTTTTGTAAAAGGTAAAGAGTTTTCGCTGGAGCCGCAGAAATATAACTTCCCTGATAAGAGTGCAGGGCCTTACGGTTGGTATTACCGTTTAATTCAACAGGATCTGGATAATCACCAGGTGAGTTCATCTATTGTGTTTGTAAAAGGCGAAGAGAGCAAACAATGGAAAGTGTGGAGCAGTGAAGATGGAAACAGTCTTTCGTTGTACAAAAAGGAATCACAAAACAAGAAAGTGCAGTTCCTGTTGTTTGATGCCATGGGGCAACTCATCTTCAACACAACCGTAACCAACGGCAAAGCACAGTTCAGCTTCTCACATCTGCGGAAAGGCTATTACAGCTATCGTGTTGTTGATGCAGAGCAAACAATTTCAGGAAAGTTGGTGCTTGGTAATTGATCGATCAAAAAATCAGAACAATCATACCTGAAAGAGCAGCATTCACTGCTCTTTCTTATTTTTGCGCCTCATGGCAAACAATAAACCCACACTTTATACCTGTCTTTCTCCCGCATTATTACATTTATATGATCTGCGAAATGCAGTGGTGGTGATCATTGATGTGTTTCGTGCAACATCCACCATTGCATCAGCTTTGCACAATGGTGCACAATGTGTAATTCCTGTTGATGAAGTAGCCAAAGCAATTGCACTCAGCAAAAATATTGAAGGCAGCATTGCAGCAGGCGAACGTGATGGACAAATTGCCGAAGGATTACAACACGGTAATTCACCTCTTGAATATGATCGTGATTTTATCGGCAACAGAACATTGGTGCTTACAACAACAAACGGTACACGTTTATTGCAGATGGCACTGGATAACGAAGCCGATACCATCATCACCGGTTCGTTTCCCAACTTAAGTGCCGTGTGTGATTTTCTCATCAAACAAAATAAGAATGTAGTACTTGGTTGTGCCGGCTGGAAAGATCGTTACAATTTAGAAGACACCTTGTTTGCCGGCGCTGTTATCAGTCGCATCAAAGAAAACTTCACCATTCATTGCGACAGTTCTCTCTCTGCAGAAATACAGTATGATTTAGCAAAGGATGATCTGCATGGTTTTGCACCAAAGCTCACACATTATCATCGGTTGGTTGATCGTTTTGGTTTGATCGAAGACATCCGTTTTTGTATGACGCCTGATATTGCAAATGTATTGCCGTTGTATAAAGAAGGAATGTTGTTGAAGGGTTAAACCAATTGGCAATGAGCAATAGACAATAAGCAATTGGGCAAAATCCATCTGCGTTCATTTGTGGCTTTCTCTATTATTCATTCGTGCAGATTCGTGTAATTCGTGGCCCTTTTCGCAAAAACAAAACCTGTAAAGATAAGAACCTTTTCCTGTTCAGCAATCACATCATAGCTGTTGATATTTCTTTCCTTTTTTAACGGGAAATGTGCATTTAAAGCCTTTACTTTTGCAGATTGGCCTTTTCTCAACTCTTTGAGTTTTTTGTGAAGTGCCGCTATTGAAAATTGTAAAACTTTTATCGCTTGGCTTTACCACATCTGTTGAAGTTCGCTTATAATCACGGTACCGAAGAAGTGATCCGTAGAGGGAAAAAAATTCATGCCATCGGTTTTGCGGAACTGGTAGAACATGATGAACTCATGGGTACAGTTGTGTTTCGTGTGCGTGACGATTCTTACTCTACTTTCTACAAAGTATATATCCAGAAGTACAAAGATGCCAACGCTATGAACGTGCGTTGCAGTTGCCCGTACAACCTGGGTGATATCTGCCGCCACGAAGTAGCTTCGCTCTTTCAGTTGCAGGATCTGATCGATAAAAATATTCTTGGTCTCAAAGATCTGCAATACGATCAGCGCCACACCGTGGTGAAGATGAAAAACATTGAGCTCAAGACCATCCGCACACTTACAGCGGCAGCTGCCTTGGATGATGCTGAAGTTTTTTTACGCAGCAACAAAGCATCCATTCTTTCAGCAAAAGATGAATGTGTAAGAGCTGAGCTGCAGATGAACGGTGAAACATGGCCGGTAACCATTCAGAAAAACGACGAACGCAATTTCGATACGTCCTGTACCTGTGCAGAAAATGCACATGCCATTTGCGAACACAAAGCCATTGTGTTTATGCAATTGCTCAATGCACATGGACCCATGTACTTCGACAGTATCCGCAATATGGATAAAGAAAAAGGAAAGCTGTTGGGCATTTATGGTTATTCGCTCACCGATAACTGGCAGGAAAAATTTGAATTTATATATAAAGATGGAAAACCGTTTCTCCGTGTACTTGATCCCGGTGTAAAACGTGTTGAACCATCTACCTTAAAAAAACCGGAGCCTGTTGCTGCTGTTGCTGTTAGTAACGAAACAGAAACAGAAGTTGAAACAGCAGAGGAAGTAAAACAATCTGTACGATTGGGTGTGGTGTTCAATAACAACACGAAGCAATTTCCTTATTTCAGTATTGAAGTTGTAAAAGGTGAAGTGGATGAAGAAGGAAATGAGTTTACAGGCACTGTTGAAAAATTAGACGTCAGTAAGTTTATTGAAACAGAAGATCTTTCGGAAAATGATAAACTGTTGTTACAACTATTGCGTCGCCTGCAGCCCGCAGAGATCAGCAAGTTCGTCAACCGCAACTCACCTTTCTCCGGCATTTGGGAAAATATTATTCACCACGAAGAAGATGATCTTCCCGAAGACACAAAGACACTGATGCTGGAGTATTTATTACCACGCATTCAAAAATTATTTGCAGAAACAAATTCGCCGGTATTACTCTTGCCAAAAGGAAAAGAATTCAAAACAAAAAATCTCGTACACATATCCACTTCGGGCACATTCCTGAAGCCATTCTTTGAACTGAAACAGCAAAAGAACAAATGGGAGTGGAGTTGCAAAGTAAAGATCAACAGTGTGGCAATGGATGTGCATGAGAATGATTGGAACAGTCCGCTCATCTTCTTATTCAATAACGAAGCACGCACCTGGGAAAAACAGGAAGATGCACAGCTGGTGATCGATTTTGCATCAACCAAAAACCGAATGATCAGTAACGGTGATCTTTCTACGTTCCTTGAAAAAGAAGCACTGAAGATTGCCCGTGATTATCATGTTGATTTCGACCAGGCATTGATCAAAGAAGTAAAATCAGGCGAACCCGATATCACGTTACAACTACAGGAGCGTGGCGATTACCTGGTGATGGTGCCGACATTCAGTTACAAAGGCTATAAAGTTCGCACAACAGATAAAGATGAAATTATTTTACCCGGTGAAGATGGATTGATCATTGTAAGCCGTAACCGTGAAAAAGAAAATGAGTTCATAGAGAAGGTAGAAAAACTGCATTCTCAATTCATCAAACCTGAAGGTGGCGCACAACTCGCATTGAAAGGTGCAGAAGTATTAAAGAACAACTGGTTCTTTTTGTTTGTGGATGCCATGAAGGAAATGAAAGTACCGGTTGAAGGTTGGGAAGTACTGAAAAATTTCCGTTTCAATACTGCTAAACCAAAAACAGAAATTTACATCAGCAATGGTGTTGATTGGTTTGATGCAAAAGTGAAAGTAGTATTTGGCGATCAGAGTGTGAGTATTGCGGAAGTAAAGAAAGCACTGGCGAACAAGCAATCATTGGTGCAGTTACAGGATGGCACCTTGGGTGTGTTACCCGAAGAATGGATCAAGCGTTATTCCATGCTTTTCCGTGTGGGAGAAAACAAACAGGATCAACTTCGTTTATCAAAATATCACATCAGTGTCATTGATGAGTTGTATGAAAACAGGAACGAAGAAGAGTTGATGATCCAGCTCGAAGAGAAGTATGAACGCCTGCGTGAATTCAAACACATTAAAAAAGTTGATCCGCCTGCGCATCTGCAACCTATTCTTCGTCCCTACCAGGAGAGTGGTTTTCACTGGCTCAACTTTTTGAGTGAAGTTGGCTGGGGTGGAATATTGGCAGATGATATGGGTTTGGGTAAAACCATCCAGGCACTTTCTTTTCTGCAGCATACACATACAAAGAATGGAAAACTGAAAGCATTGGTAGCTTGTCCTACAACGCTGATGTATAACTGGGAAAACGAGATCAAAAAGTTTACACCATCACTCACTTATCATATTCATCATGGCGCACAACGCAACCGTGATAAAGCATTCTTCGATCAGTTCAATGTGGTGATCACAACGTACGGTACGCTCCGCAGCGATATTAAATTATTAAGCGAGCAGGCGTTTGATTGCGTGGTGTTGGATGAAAGCCAGGCCATCAAAAACCCAAACAGTAAAGTGGCGAAAGCAGCATGTTTACTGAAGAGTAAACATCGTTTGTGTATGAGTGGTACGCCATTGCAGAATAACACGTTTGATATTTATGCTCAAATGAACTTCCTCAACCCGGGCATGCTCGGTACGGTTGAACATTTTAGAAATGATTTTGCAACACCCATTGATAAGTTTGGAGAGAAAGAACAGAAAGATCATTTACGAAAACTCTTGTTCCCGTTCATTCTACGTCGTACAAAAGAACAGGTGGCAAAAGATCTTCCGGAAAAAACAGAAAGCATTTTGTATTGCGAAATGGAAACCGAGCAACGCAAAATTTATGATGCTTACCGTAACGAATACCGTTCAAAAATTCTCGGTACTATTGAAGAGGTGGGTATTGGTCAATCGCAATTAACCATCTTGCAAGGTTTGATGAAGCTTCGCCAGATCTGTGATTCACCGTTTATCTTAAACGAAGCAGAGAAGTTACCAAACCATTCAATCAAACTGGATGAGCTGGTGCGTGAGCTTGAAGAGAACATGGGTAACCACAAAGCGTTGGTATTCTCCCAGTTCCTTGGCATGCTGGCGCTGATCAAAGAAAAACTGGAAGAGCTGAATATTCCGTTCGTGTATTTCGATGGCAGCACATCCGCTGCTGATCGTGAAAAAGCGGTACAGGATTTCCAGAACAATGAAGAAACAAGAGTATTCCTCATTTCATTAAAAGCCGGTGGTGTGGGTTTGAACTTAACTGCTGCTGATTATGTGTACATTGTTGATCCATGGTGGAACCCTGCTGTAGAACAACAGGCCATCGATCGTACACATCGTATCGGGCAAACCAATAACATCTTTGCGTATCGTATGATCTGCAAGGATACCATTGAAGATAAAATTTTACAACTGCAGGAACGCAAGCGTTCACTTGCACGTGATCTTATTGCGGATGATAATGGATTTGTGAAGAGTTTGAGCAGGGAAGATGTGGAGTATTTATTTAGTTGATCTTTTTGCCATGAAGACGCAAAGAAAGAAAAGGAAGTACACCATTACTTCCTTTTTTATTTATAGAGTTTGTTGTGTTTGATTCTAACGGCCATGACTTTCTGCTGTGCTGATATTCTGTGATTCTTCAGCTTGGACTGCAGATGATAAGCGATATGTTCCTGAGTCTATATTCTTCAGCCAGCATAGCAAAAAACCCCATGTTATAAGCCGTGCTTCTTTATGGCTCCCAGCCCGCTAAATATAGTAACCCGGTTTGAACATTGTATACCATAGGTGACAGGGTGCTTATGTGCCCTTCTCCACCAGCAGTAAAGTATTTTATAACATGCGGGTCGAAGCGTATAAGAATAATTTTCTGACCCTTGTCATTAACATAGCCGAATAGGTATCGATCATAATTATCTAGGTCTTGTTGCTGTTGTTTCCGAATTATGCCTTCAAGTTTTGGTCTACTCTCTTTGTTCTGTTTCACGGCTAAATCCCAATCGTAAAATTCTTTATGCTCTTTTATACGCTGCCACGACGAATCTAATTGACGGATATTCGCATCGTAATATTGAGTTTTTATAGCATTTTCAGCCAGGCTTATTTGAGACAAGTCAACCTTAAATCTTTTCTCCGGAGAAATTTGTCTACCAATAAAATTTATTTCAAAATCAGTCGATACAAGAAACGTTTTGTATTTAATAAAATTTAGCGAGTCTAAAAAGACTTTGTCTATCGAGAACGTTTTTTGACCTTTCGAAGATAAAGTCAAGCTTATCAAAAAAAAGATAATAAGTTGTATTATGACGATTCGTTTTAACATGGCTTATAACACTCTAATTTATGATATAATATGATAGTCTAAAAAAAAGACGGCATTTGAAAATCAATCGTTTCATCTTATACATTTTCTATTTTTATTAGCACAATCAACACTGCTCCTCTTTGCTATCTTTGCCTGTATCCTATCTTCGCAGCAAATTTTCATCAACCTCATGCAACAGTTCAGATTGCTCGCCTTCGCCTGTATTATTTTGTTGTCCTGTTTTTCAGCCAATGCACAACATAGTTTTAAAGCAGTGGTGAAAAATGAACAGGATCAACCGCTGGCGGCTGCCACTGCAGTTATTCAACAACTCAACAGGTCAGCAGTTGCAGATAGTAACGGCGTTGTGATAGTAAAGGACTTACCTGCAGGGGTCTATGCTGTTTTGTTTTCGCATGTGGGTTATGAAACAAAAACAGTTTCGGTTCAACTGCCCATGGCAGCCGACAGCACGTTTGTTGTAATACTCGAAGAAAAAGAACACGAAGAGGAAGAAGAGATCATCATCACTTCCACAAGAACCAGCAGGTATATCGCCAATATTCCCACACGTATTGAAACCATTTCCGGTGAAGAGCTGGAAGAAAAAGGCAATATGAAGCCGGGTGATATCCGCATGATGCTGAATGAAAGTACCGGTATTCAAACACAGCAAACTTCGGCTACGTCTTATAACTCCAGCATACGTATACAAGGTCTTGATGGAAAGTACACACAATTGTTGCGTGATGGTTTTCCGTTGTACTCGGGTTTTTCGGGCGGACTTGGTTTATTACAAATTGTGCCGCTCGATCTCAAACAGGTGGAAGTGATCAAAGGCGCATCCTCTACCTTATATGGCGGCGGCGCTATTGCCGGTTTGGTGAATCTTGTTTCAAGAACACCTGGCGAAGAACGTCAACTTAACTTTTTATTGAACGGAACTTCTGCATTGGGTTTAGATGCCAGTGGTTTTTATTCGCAGAAATTTAAGAAAGTTGGTACCACTTTGTTTGCTTCGTTCAATGTAGGAACGCCTTATGATCCGGCCGATATTGGTTTAACAGCTATTCCAAAATTCAGACGCTATACCGTTAATCCAAAACTGTTTCTTTATCTGAACGAACGAAGCACAATTAATATTGGTGTGAATGGCACATTTGAAGACAGGGTTGGTGGTGATTTGAATTATATTAAAGATCCTGCGGGCAACAGCAATCTCTATTTTGAAGAAAATAAAACTACACGTATCAGCACGCAGGCAGGTTATGATTACAACATCAATCCGCAATCGAAGTTTTCATTAAAGAACAGTGTAAGTTTTTACAAGCGCAGTATTGCTGTTCCGGGTTTTCGGTTTGCCGGTTTACAAACAGCATCGTTCAGTGAAGCAAGTTATCGTCATGAAAACGAACAGCTCGAATGGATCACGGGTATGAATCTGTGGACCGATCAGTTCTCTCAAAATGATCCTTCATCCGGTTCCAAAGTAAATTATACGCATACAACTGTTGGTCTCTTTGTACAAAACACCTGGAATGCAACCGAACAATTTATTCTTGAAACAGGAGTACGTGGCGATTATCAAAACCAGTATGGATTTTTTGCATTGCCGAGAATTTCTGCGTTGTATAAATTCACTTCACAATTTTCGATGCGTGTTGGCGGTGGCCTTGGTTACAAAACTCCAACTGTATTCACAGAGGATGCGGAGCGTATTCAGTTCCGAAATGTAATGCCCATTGATGTTGCCAATACGAAAGCAGAAGAATCAATTGGTGGTAATCTCGATCTTAACTACAAAACAAAACTGGGTGAGGAAGTTGAATTATCGATCAACACACTTTTCTTTTATACCAAAGTAAACAATCCACTGGTGCTTGTTGCAGATGTGAACAATTTGTATCGTTTTCAACAACCAAATGGTTTTATTGACACAAAGGGTATGGAGGCCAATGTGAAAATATCTTATGCTGATTTTAAACTGTTCATTGGTTATACACTTGCTGATGTACAGCAACGCTACAATGGAAACAGCAGCACATTTCCACTTGTAGCTAAACACCGTTTGAATAATGTATTGATGTATGAAATTGAAGAAAAATTAAAGCTGGGTTTAGAAGCCTATTATTTCAGTAAGCAACAATTGAATGATGGTGCAACCGGCAAACCTTACTGGATCTGTGGTTTTATGGCAGAAAAGTTATGGGAACGTTTTTCTGTATTCATCAATTTTGAAAACTTTCTTAATACAAAACAAACAAGATTTGATACCATCTACACCGGTTCCATTAACAACCCAAGCTTCCGTGATATTTATGCACCGGTTGATGGGTTTGTGGTGAACGGCGGTATTAAGATCAGGTTGTAAATTTATCTATGCTCAGTCGTGTTCATCATATTGCCATCATCTGTTCAGATTACGAACGGGCGAAAAAATTTTATACGGAGGTACTTCAACTTTCTGTTGTACGTGAAGTGTATCGCAAAGAACGGGATTCCTATAAACTCGATCTTGCATTGAATGGTGAGTATATTATTGAACTCTTTTCTTTTCCAGCACCACCACCACGTCCTTCAAGACCGGAAGCACAAGGGCTTCGTCATTTAGCATTTGCAGTAGAAAATCTTGAAACAGTATTGGAACATTTGAAACAACACAATGTAGAAGCAGAACCAATCCGCATCGATGAGTTCACCAACAAACGATTTACATTTATTGCCGATGCCGATGGATTACCAATTGAATTTTACGAAGACTGAATTTAATCCAGCACTTTCAGCTGAATGTTTTTGTACAGCACTTTACTGTTTGGATCATGACCTTGTAATGCAATCGTGCCGCTGCTGAGTAAGCGGCCTTCCATTCCTTTTTCACGCACAGCATTTTCGGGTTCTGTATAATCAACCAGCTGCTTATTATTTACCGAAACTTTGATGTTTTTATTCTTCACCACAATGTGCATCGTAAACCATTCGTTGTCTTTTGCCGGTGGTTCTTTAATATCCTGTACAGCATATAAACCACCTGTGCGGCGCCAGTCGCCCTGTGAATTATTCACCTGCACTTCATATCCTTTCTTTGGCCATGAGCTTTCCTGGTATTGTGTGTGAATATATACGCCGGAGTTAGAACCGGGCATGGTCATGATATCAAGTTTCAGTTCAAAATTTTTAAAGTCGTGATTGCCTGCTTTTCCATCATAAAACAAATGCGCTACTTTTCCATTCACCACAATGGCGCCATCTTCCACTTTAAATGTTTCGGGATTGGAACCTACTTTCCATCCATTGAGTGTTTTACCATCAAACAAAGAAACCCATTTTGGTTTTTTGTTTGTTGCTGAAAGTAAAAAAACAACGGAAAATAACACTGCTGTAATTCTGAGAAAACGCATGGCTGAGATTTTAAATAATAATGTCAACAAATGTATTGATTCATGCTTTACTGCATTTCATTTTTTCTTTTGTGCAGGAAAGTTGAAAGAAACAGAACGAAAAATTAGCAGTTAGTTTACATTTGTTCTATGCATATCATTGCTGTTATACCTGCCCGTTATGCGGCTACAAGATTTCCTGCCAAACTGATGCAGATGCTGGGAACTAAAACAGTTATCCGTCATACTTATGAAAATACAGTTGCTACCGGGTTGTTTACAGATGTGCTGGTGGTAACAGACAGCGATATTATTTTCAGGGAAATCAGTTCTAACGGTGGTAAAGTTGTAATGAGCAGCAAAGAACATGAAAGCGGTACAGACCGTATTGCAGAAGCTGTAAAAGACATGGATGTTGATGTGGTGATCAATGTGCAGGGTGATGAACCATTTGTACAAAAATCTTCTCTGGAAAAATTATGCAGGATCTTTCAAGATCAGTCGGTGCAGGTTGGTTCGTTGATGCATGTAATTACAGATGAACAACAGATCTACGATCCTAATTGTGTGAAAGTGGTGGTGAATAACCAAATGGATGCTCTTTATTTCAGTCGCAGTGTTATTCCTTACAAAAGAGATGCTTCAACTGCCATTTCGTTTTATAAACATATTGGCATGTATGGCTACAGAAAAGAGATTTTACTCCGGTTTACGGCTTTGCCTGCCTCATTATTAGAACAAACAGAGAAATTAGAGCAGCTTCGGCTCTTAGAGAACGGTTATCGTATACGAATGGCTGTAACTGAACCTGTTGGCGTTTCTATCGATACTCCCGACGATTTAGAGAAGGCAAAACTGCTTTTATAAGTAAAAACACTACTCTTTTAAAAAAAATACCGAAAAGTCTTTCGCTTTCTCGAAAACGTTTCTATCTTACACTCGGTTTTTCATAGGATATTGGATTTTAAAACGGGGCAGGATTTCTATCTGGCCCCTTTTTTATTTTATACTCATCAGTTGACTGTAGGTATGGCATATTTACCACAGTCTGATAGAATTTCTAACGCTGCTGTAAATATGCCATAGCTATAATCTTACTAGATCAATCCAAACTGGGCGCTTAATTCAAGCATACGGTCAATTGGTTTCTTTGCTGCTAACCGTAACTCTTCATCCATTGTAATCTCCGGCATTTCATATTCCATACACAGGTAGATCTTTTCAAGTGTATTCCGCTTCATATGCGGACAATCGTTACATGCACAGGAGTTGTCAGGAGGAGCAGGTATAAAGGTCTTGTGTGGATTACTCTTGATCATTTGATGCAGAATACCCGTTTCTGTTGCCACAATATATTCCTGACTGTTGTCTTTCTCGGTGTATTTGAGCAATTGTGTGGTGCTTCCGATAAAATCAGCCAGTTTCAACACCGGTTCTTCACATTCAGGATGAGCAATCACTTTTGCATTTGGATGGCGAAGTTTCAGCTTGGTAATTTTCTCAACACTGAATATTTCATGTACCATACAGGCACCGTTCCACAACACCATGTTGCGGCCTGTTACTTTGTTGATATAGGCACCCAGGTTTTTATCGGGCGCAAAAATGATCTTTTGTTCTCTGGGCAGACTTTCAACAATTTTCTGTGCATTACTGCTGGTGCAAATAATGTCGCTCAACGCTTTTATACCGGCACTGCAGTTGATGTAAGAGATCACAAGGTGATCAGGATGTTTTTGCTTGAATTGCTCAAAGAGTGGTGGTGGACAGCTATCGCTGAGTGAACAACCTGCTTTCAGATCAGGAATCACCACTTTTTTGGTGGGGTTCAGGATCTTAGCCGTTTCTGCCATGAAATGTACGCCGGCAAAAACAATGATATCGGCATCTGTTTTTTCTGCTTTTTGCGCCAAGCCAAGGCTATCGCCAATGTAATCGGCCACGTCCTGGATATCCGGTTCCTGGTAGTAGTGCGCCAGGATAATGGCATTTTTTTCTTTTTTGAGTCGCTCAATTTCTGCGAAAAGATCCAATTCAGGATCCAGCTCAATATTTAAAAATCCATTTTTTTCAACGTTTATCTTTGGATCAGTTACAAGCATTGTGTTCATCACGCTTTGTTTAAATTTGATTCGAAACTAGGATAAAAAAAGTTAGCTGTTTTGCCCTAGTATATCTTAATAGATACTTATTTATTTAATAATCTATTACTATTATGTATGTGAATTCGTGGATATCTCCCCTTCAGTTCTTTTTGCAAAGTTAGCGAAGGCTCATTTATTCACATCAATTCCCAAGTCATCCACATTGGGAGATATAGCAGCAGTAAGGAAACAGTCGCTTTGTTCACAACTGTGGATTCAAAAACGGTTGTACAACTAACATCAGTATTTTTTCTTTTTGTTGTGTTAAACCGGAGGGGATAAACTCAGGGTTGTAAACGTAGTTTTTGTAGCAAGGGTCAACCTTTACAGATCTCAACTAACCATTCACGAAGTTATCCCAGTTAAATACGGGCATATCCACAGCTTTTCAGGTTTATACACAGGGCTGTTGTGAATTCTTTATTTCTGTTTTTGAAACATCCGCCCCTTCTTTTCTAAAACCTTTACCCTGTGCAGATTACGGGAGTTTTCCACAATTTGTTCAAACCTCTTTTTCCCCCTATTTTTGCCGCTCACTTTTATAACGTACAATATACTATTATGTCCATTATTCAGCAGATTCGTGAAAAGTATGCAGCCGTGAGCATTGCTGTGATTGCTTTGAGCCTTATCGGATTTATTCTAACAGATTACTTTGCCGGCCGTGGTAGCGGTGCCGGATCGCAACCAACTTCAATTGGTTCTGTAAACGGAAAAGATATTGATGTAAATGTATTCAGCGATCGTTTAACAGAAATGGAAAATGGTTATCGTGCACAGGGAATGGATGTAAATGATGAAATGCGCCAGCAATTGATCGAAATGTTATGGAGTAATGAAGTGGAAGAAACCATTCTTACTGCTGAGTATGAAAAGCTTGGTCTTACATTTTCTTCTGCTGATATGAATGAAGCATTGTACGGCAGTAATCCACCACCTGCATTGGCACAACAGTTCAGAGATCAGCAAACAGGTGCTTATGATGTGAATGCTGCACGTCAGTTTATCAATTCATTGAAAAATAAAAAAGCAAACGATCCGCAACGTGTATATGTAGAGCGTAATATCATTGATTATATTGTACAGAATGGCTTGCGCACAAAATATGGTGCACTCTTAGCAGGAAGTGTTTTCTATCCAAAATGGTTAAGTGATAAAGATCTGAATGATCAAAGCAGTATTGCTTCTATCAGTTATGTTGCTGTTCCATATACTACTATCAGCGACAGTGCTGTAAAAGTTACTGATGAAGATATCAATACATATGTACGTAAACATAAAAATGAATTCAAGCAGGAAGAAAGCAGAGCCATCTCTTATGTAATTTTTGATGCTGCTCCAAGTGCTGCTGATTCTGCTTATGCATTAGGGGAAGTAAATAAACAATACAGTGCATTTGCAACTTCAACTGATGCGGAGCAATTTATACTTGCCAATAGCTCAACAACGGCTTTCTATAATGGTTATGTGTTGAAATCTGCTTTACAGGTTCCTAATGCTGATTCTATCCGCAATCTTCCAGTTGGCGGAGTGTTTGGGCCATACCAGGATGGAGGTAATTATGTGATTGCTAAAATGGTTGCAAAGCGTGACATCCCAGATTCAGTAAAATGCCGTCACATTTTAGTTGGCGTAATGGATCAACAAACCGGACAGGCTATCATGAGTGATAGTGCTGCATTGAAATTGATCGACAGTATTAAGAATGCAGTGAATGGTGGAGCTAACTGGGGCGAAATGGTGAAGAAGTATAATCCATTAAGCGACGGAAGCCGTGAGAATAATGGTGAAATGACATTTAGTGCCAACCAGGTTCAGCAACCAAACTTTGCAAAAGAGTTTGCAGATTTTATTTTGTTAGATGGTAAGGTTGGCGAAAGGAAAGTGGTGAAAACAAGTTTTGGCTACCACTACATTGAAATTATGGAGCAAAAGAAAATTGAACCTGCTTATAAAGTTGCTTATTTCTCACGTGCTGTTCAGCCAAGTGATGAAACCATCAGCACAGCAAGTACAGCTGCTGCACAATTTGCTGCTGAAGCACGTAATGCAAAACAGTTTGAAGAAGCAATTACAAAAAAGAAATTAGTACCTCGTGTTGCAGAAATTCGTCCTACTGATTATTCTATTATCGGATTGGGTGGTGCACGTAACCTTGTGAAGTGGGTATATGAGAATAAAGTTGGTAATGTATCTGAACCAACAACACTTGGTGATAAAGTTGTGGTAGCATTGATAGCTGAAGAAAAAGAAGAAGGTATACCGGATGCGAAAACAGCACGTATCCAGGTTGAAAGTATTGTACGTAACCAGAAGAAAGCAGCAGAGATCGTTGGTAAGATCGGTAACAACCGTGATCTGAACCAGATCGCAACAAGCTTTAAAACAAATGTACTGCGTGCAGATAGTATCTCTTTCTTCTCACCGTTCATTCCCGGTGTTGGTATGGAGCCAAAAGTAACAGGTGCAGCCTTTAACCCGGCTGTAAAAGGAAAAAGCAGCGAACCAATTGCAGGTAATACGGCTGTGTTTGTGATCCGTACAGAAAATGTAGGATTGCAACCGGCAGGTAATGCAGCCTACATTGATCGCCGTTTACAAATGGAAGGCGGAATGAAACAGAACGCTGCAAACGCTGCGTTGCAAGCATTACGCAAGGCGGCTAAAGTAAAAGACAGAAGAATTAAGTTCTATTAATCGTTTCCGGTTTTAGATAAAGCAATGGGCATAATCTCAAGTTATGCCCATTTTTATGCACAGTAGTTTTACGTATGGAATGATGAAAAACTACGATACCCTAAAATGGTAAAAAAGGAAATTGCATATTTGGAGTAAATTTACTATCTCAATAGAAGTGATATGAGTGAAGTGATAGTAAATAAAGTAGCTGAAAGTGCCTTGCAAACCATTGATCTGGAGGCCTGGATCCCAAAGGAAGAACCGGTTTTATTCGACTTGAAGGATTTTCTTTTTATGGGTTTGATCATTAAAGAAAAAGAATTCAGGGCCTCACTACAGCAAACAGATACAAGCGTCTATCAAGACAAAGTTGTATTGATCTGTTGCAGTGCCGATGCTATTATTCCGATGTGGGCTTATATGCTGGTGTCGGCTTTATTGCAGCCCGTTGCAAAAGAATTGTTTTTGGGTTCTGCAGAAGAATGGAAAAAGCAAAAACTGATGCAGGCAATAGCAGCGCTTGATACAACAGTTTATAAAGATCAACGGGTGGTGGTAAAAGGTTGTGGCGACGAACCAATACCTGAAGCAGCTTACCTCGAGATCACCAACAAATTAAGACCTGTAGCGAAAAGCATTATGTACGGAGAACCCTGCAGCACTGTTCCGATTTTTAAACAACCAAAACCAACTGTATAAACCTCAGTGCCACTTAACGACTTTCGTAACTACCATCCTTACCGGCTCACTCAAAGGCAAAGGAAATTTTTGAAGCTTTGGGAAAAGCGCAGAACAATTCCCAGGTGGAAATATATTCTCTATCACGGTGTGTTAAGGGAAGGGTTGATATCTATGCTTGTTATTAAGTTGCTCCAGTTTGTATTTGATCCGCAGGCATTCACAGGTTTTTACTTTACTGTAATGGGCGTTATTTTACTTGTGATGGAGGTTTGTTTCTGGCTGGGTGGCGGTGGCATTATTGGGTGGTTCAAACACCGCAGTTTTGAAACAGAATATGAAATGCTCAAAAGCATGGAGCATTTTTAATCACACGTCTATTCTACTTCTACCACCATTTCAATTTCAACAGCAATATTCATCGGCAAGGCAACCATGCCCATAGCAGCTCTTGCATGTTTTCCTTTCTCACCAAAGATCTGAACCAGTAGATCACTGCAGCCATTGATCACTTTTGGTTGCTCAGTAAAATCGGGCAAGCAGTTGACATACCCATTTACTTTTACAATACGTTTTACTTTACTCAGGTCGCCACCAAGCGCATCTTTCAACGTAGCAATAAGGCTGAGTGCAGTCACCTTTGCAGCTTCATAAGCTTGTTCAATTGTCAGATCTTTTCCCACTTTACCCATAATGTTTGTTCCATCTGCTTTTGTAGGTCCATGGCCTGCAAGAAAAATAAGATTACCTGTACGCACATACTTTACATAGTTGGCAATGGGTTTACTGGCAGGTGGTAATTGTAATCTTAATTCTTTGATCTTTTCATCAGCAGATTGAGCTGTTACATTAATAAATGACAAAGCGAAAAGTAGTACAATGAATAGTTTCATACAAGTTGTTTAGTAGTGATCGTATTAAATTAAAACCAACCCCTTTTGCGGAAGAGATATAACATCACCAAAGGAATTAAGATCATCATGCCGCAGGTTAAATAGAAACCCCATTTGTGATGAGCGTAAGGAATCACATCAAAGTTCATCCCGAACATACCACCAATTACAGTAGCAGGCGCGAGTAAACAAGTTACAATTGCCATCACTTTCATCACCTCATTCATCTTCAGGTTTACATTACTCAAATAAAGATCATGTAAGTTCATCATCATATCACGGTAGTTCTCTGCCAGATCATTTGCCTGTACAATGTGATCATAAATATCTTTAAAGTATTTTTCTGTACGCTCCTGTATAAGCGGGCTCTCACTTCGAAGAATTCCATTGATCATATCCCGAACAGGAGAAATATTTCGTTTTAATACGATCATTTCTTTTCGAAGCTGGTTGATCTTAGCCAGTGATCGTTTATTTGGATGCCGGATAATATCTTCTTCTAATAGTTCAATCTTATCGCTCAGTTTTTCCATCACCAAAAAATAATTATCAACGATCATATCAATGAGCGAATAAAAAAGATAATCAGTACCGCTTTGCCTGATCTTGTTATTTCTGAATTGCAGTTTATCCCGTAATGGATTAAATACATCTCTTGATGCATCTTCCTGGAAACTGAGTACAAACTGTTTTCCCAGCACAATAGAGATCTGTTCTGTTTCTACTGTTGATTCGTTTTCGTTGAAGTATAACATATTCAACAGGCAGAACATCGTGCCATCAATATCATCCACTTTCGGGCGCTGGCCAATACTCAGGATGTCTTCTAATACAAGTGAGTGAATATTGAAATGATTGCAGATATCTTCAATGTCTTTTCTGCGGATACCATCCACATTGATCCATGTTACACTCGCCGAATGTTTGTAACGGAAGGCGTCTTTTACTTCGGCTAACTTTTCCTGGTGCAGGTTTTCGAAATCGTAATCATACACGTATAAATTGATATGATCAGGTTCTTTTCGAAGGGGAACTACAGTGGGATTTACGTTGAGGATACGCTTCGTCCGCAGGAGGTTGAAGGGATTCAATACCAGGTCTAAATAGGAGCTCCGCTTTCCCATAATGAAAATTTAAACGAATTTAAACATTCGTTGCGCATCTTCACAAGTCTTATGTAGCTTTAAGACATGATTCGATATCTCTTAACCCTTTGTCTTGTTGCACTGGTTGTGGCCTGCAACAACGAAGCCGCCAACGAAAGCAAAGCTGCAGCAGATGCTGAGCCGCCACAACAATGGTTTGTAACCGATACAGTAATTGTTTGGGATTGCAGTGCCGAAATGAAGGAGAAGAAAAAGATATTTGCCCCCAAAGATTCTGTTACGGTTCCGCAAGCGTTTATCAATGGCGTGAACAAAACCTACAGTGAAATAAAGATGGTCTTCAATCGTATTTCAACCGATACGGTTTACATAAACATTCCCGATGCCATCTGGCTTACCGACAGAGCAGGGAACTCCGGCGCAGAGCAATATCTTTCTTTTGCTGCCCTCAATGTGCTTGAAACAAAAGGTGTGCATTATGTACATTTCGATTTTACAGCAGGTGTACATGCCCGGCCAGCCACGTGGAGCAGAAAAGATTTTAATGATTGGAAACTCGACCCGTCATCGGTTCAATAAAATATATGAAGCCAGTTGTTTTGTTTTTTGCATTCCTCTTTGGTTTGCAGTTTTGCTATGCACAAAAAACAGATCAGAAATTAAAGAAACAGATCGAAGAACTGATCAGCGGTTTTAATGGTGACATTGGTATTTATGTAAAGAGTTTAAAAACAGGAAAAACAGTTGCCATAAATGCTGATACTGTTTTCCCTACAGCAAGCATGGTGAAAGTACCGATCCTGCTTGGTGTAATTGATAAGATCAACAAGGGCGAATTGACTTATCATCAACCAATCATTTACAAAGACTCACTACTGTATGCGGGAGTTGATATACTCGGCTCTTATAAAAACAACGAACAGGTGGAGTTATCCAAGGTGATCATGCTGATGTTAACCACCAGCGATAATACCGCCAGTTTATGGTTACAGAGCCTAGCCGGAACAGGAACACGCATAAATGAAATCATACAGGATCTAGGGTATAAGTATACAAGAGTCAATTCAAGAACACCCGGTCGTGAAGATAACCGAACTATTTATGGATGGGGACAAACCACGCCATTTGAAATGGCGAATATCATAGAACGCATTTATCGGAAAGAGATCTTTAACGACAGCAGCTGCATACGCATGATGAGGTTATTAGGCCGTAATTATTGGGATGAAGAAGGTTTGTCAAGTATTCCTCCAAATGTGGAAGTGTTCAGCAAGAACGGAGCAGTAAATGCCAGCAGAAGCGAAGTGATGTTGGTGAATGCCCCACATCATCCTTACGTTGTTTGCATTATCACCAAAAACAATAAGGACCAAAGCTGGGATAGAAACAATGAAGCCTGGACACTAACCCGTAAGCTTTCTTCGTTATTGTGGAACTATTTTGAACCCAACATGAAGTTTTAAAATCCGTATTAATTTGTTAAAGAAAACCGGCCCGAAGGAACTGGTATTTACTTTGAGTTTAGTTAGAAAAACCATCAACATATGAAACAACTTTTACCCATTCTTTTTATTGCGATCACATTTGCTGCCTGCAGGGGTAGCCGTTCGGCCAGCTATGGTGACGAGAAAGATCTTACAACACTCATCAGCCGATTGAATAAAAAGGGCGCAGACGACAAGATCATAGCAGATCTGCAACAGGTGTATAACAATGCTTATACAAAGTCAATGCAACGTCTCAACAACTACCAATACGATCCGGCACCGGAGAAATGGAACAAGATCATTCCTGAACTGGAAGGTCTTCACCGGATGTACGAAACCGTTAGCCAGAGTGCATATGCGGTTCGTTTACTGAAACCTGCCAATGTTTATCCTCAACTTATTTCAACAAAAGATTCTGCTGCTGCAGACTACTACCAGTTTGCTGTTGAGCAATTGAATTTGAATACAAGAGAAAATAACAAAGAAGCGTACTATGCTTTTCAGCGGGCCCAACAATATGTTCCAAATTATCGTGATTCACGGGTTAAGATGAAAGAAGCATTCGACCGCAGTATTGTAAACGTACTCATCAACCAGATACAATACGATCAGTTCGGCATGGGTGGGAACAATTGGGGATGGAATCAATACGCCAACCGTGACCGTCAGCATCAGGCGAATATCATTCGTGATCTTGGCGGACAAAGCTCAACTACTAATCCTGCACGTTTCTTTGATGAATACCAATTGCGTAGTATGGGCGCCGGTCCTGATCTTGTAGTTGATCTTGTTTGGCGAAACCTTCGTTTCGATCAGCCACTTGATCAATCACGCACTTACAATCGCAGTAAACAAATTGAAACAGGAAAAGATACTTCCGGTCGCCCCACCTATACAACAGTAACTGCTACGGTTCGTGTTACAAGACGTGTACTGAATGCAGATGCCGATATGAATGTGATCATCACCGATGCGGCAACACGTAACCAGGTAAAATGGGATCAGTTGCCTTCTGAATATCGTTATACCTATGAGTATGCAGAATATAGCGGCGATAAGCGGGCCTTAGACAACAATGATCTTGCACTGATCAATCGTGGCAGCAACCAACGTTTACCGACAAAAGAAGATGCAATGGCTGAAATGATGCAGCGGATTTACAGCAACCTGGTAAACAGGATAAGAAGTACAGTAAGTTGGTAAGACGAAAGATTATTTCAACAACTGGTAAGCAATCAAACTTAAGATATAAGCAAGGCCTGTCATATACACGAGTTGTATGATGGGCCATTTCCAACTTCTTGTTTCACGCTTTACAATAGCGAGTGTACTCATACACTGCATGGCAAGCAAATAAAAGATCATCAACGATACACCTGTTGCAAGTGTGTACACTTTTGTTCCATCCGATTTCACAGCGGCGTGCATTTTCTGACGAAGCGTTTGCTCATCAGCTCCATCACTGTCAACTGAGTAAAGCGTAGCCATTGTTCCAACAAATACTTCACGAGCAGCAAACGAAGTGATCAACGCAATACCAATTTTCCAATCGTAACCAAGAGGTTTGATCACCGGCTCAATGTATTGACCCATTACACCTGCATAAGAATTCTGTAACAGGGCAGTTTGTTTTTCTTTTTCGATCAGTTCTGCATTCTGTGGTTGAGCTGCCAATCGCTGTGCATATTCTGTATTTACTTTTTCAATTCTGTTACCCGGACCATAAGAACTTAATGCCCACAATAACAAACTGATGACCATGATAATTTTACCCGCATCAAACACAAAGATCTTTGCCTTCTCGATCATGGTGATCACAACATTCTTATAACGTGGGTGGCGGTACAACGGAAGCTCCAGAATAAAAAAGCTTTTCTCTTTCAGTTTGATGAAACGCTTGGCGACGTAAGAAACCACTAATGCGATCACCACACTAAACACATAAAGACCCATCATCACCAAACCCTGCAAACTCAGGAAGCCAAGGAAATAGGTTTTAGGAATTACTAAAGCGATGAGGATCGTGTAGACTGGCAATCTTGCACTGCAACTCATGAGCGGTGTTACCAATATCGTCAGCAAACGTTCTTTTTGATTTTCAATATTCCGCACACTCATGATGGCAGGTACGGCACATGCAAATCCGCTGATCATCGGCATCACACTCTTTCCATTCAACCCCACTTTGCGCATGATCTTATCGGTTAAGAAACCGATACGTGCCATGTAGCCTGTTTCTTCAAGTATAGTGATCAACCCAAACAGGATCATGATCTGTGGCACAAAGACAAAGATGCCGCTCAAACCTGCCAGCACACCATTAATGAACAGATCGGTGAGTAATGTATCGGGCAGCCAGCTGCTGAACCAGTTTGATGCTTTCAGGAAAAACAGTTCGATCATATCCATGGGATATTGAGCAATCCAGAAAATACTTTGAAACAAAAGAAAAAGCACAGTCAACAGAATCGCATAACCCCAGAAGCGATGCAGCAAAACCCGATCAAGTTTTTCTGCGATCAGTTGTTTCTTTACCGGTGATTCTTCGGTGATGGTATTTTGTACGATCTGCTTAATGCGTTGGTAACGCTGCATGATCTCTTCGGCCTGTATGCGTGTATGCTGAACTTTGTTGCGTTGTTCAATGGTTTCGATCTTATCCTGCATTTCTGCATTCAGCAAAAATGATTCGTGATTGATAAGATGATGAATAGCTGCATAATCACTCAGGTGAGGTAAGATCTCTTTTACTTCGTTTACCGCATCCGTAGCCAGGTTTTTATTTGGAATGAAGTCAAATGCCGGTGGGCGGTATTGATGTTTAGCTGTTGCTTCCACCGCTTTTTTCAAAACATCAATTCCTTTATTCTTTCTTGGATTAACCGGTACAACAGGAATGCCTAACTCACGCTCCAATCCTTTCAGATCAATGATAATGTCTTTCTTGCGGGCCACATCCATCATGGTAAGCGCCAGAACAGCCGGTATCTTTAGGTCAATGATCTGTGATACAAATAACAGGTTACGTTTCAGCGTACTTGCATCTGCTACAATCACCACTACGTCTGCTTTTACTTCCGTGTCCTGGTTCATGAGCACACGGTAACTCACCCATTCATCTGCACGACGGGGATACAGGCTGTAAGAGCCGGGCAGATCGATGAGCTCAGCTTTTAATCCCATACCTAGATCCAGCTCACCTGATTTTTTGTCAACTGTAACGCCAGGAAAATTGCCCACTTTTTGGTTAAGCCCCGTAAGGTTATTAAACAAAGAGGTTTTACCGCTGTTGGGATTGCCAACTAATGCAATATGAATTTTGTTTGTGGCCATGAAAGCAAGTGCAAATGTAGGTGCAAAAAGATTGAGGCATTTACGAAGTTGGAAAGATTAGCTTCGGGTTTGTAAAATGCTGTTTAAATTCCCAAGCAACCTTACTAAGAAAGCACACATCTGTTTAACTTTGACCCTCTAATTAATTTGATATATGAAAAGCGTTCTTTCGTTTTTGTTTTTTCTACTCATTTCCAGTGGTTCTTTTGCTCAAAAGCTCAGCAAGTCAGATAAACTGAGTTTGACTAATCTCCGAACGCACACAAGCTTCCTTGCCGATGATAAGCTGGAAGGAAGAAGAACCGGTACAAAAGGCGAAGAGCTCGCTTATAAATACATCATCCAGGAATTTCAACGCAACGGCGTAGAAGCGAAGGGTGAAAATGGTTTCCTGCAGGTGTTTGAAATAAACGAAGGAAAGCAGATACTGCCTTCCACCTTTTTCATTATTGATGGTGAACATTTAAAAGTCGATAAAGATTTTTTTCCTTTCAGCTGGAGCGCAAACGGAAGTATTGAAGCAATGGCATCTCCCAGTTTGCACGAAGGTGGCAGCGCCTGGTTTTGGGATATAAAAGAATTGTTGACAGAGAATGAAAATAACCCACACTTCGATCTGCTGAACGCCATCCGTACAAAAGAAAAAGATGCGGCACAAAAAGGGGCAACAGCTTTAATTCTTTTCAATAGTGGTGCAAAAGATGCAGGGTTGAAGTATGATGCAAAAGACCGCTCAGCTTTATCTACAATTCCTGTTATCTGGTTACAGAAACGTATTGGAGATAAGATCGCTGCAGATCCTTCAGCCATGCAGGATATTAAATTGAAAGTAGAACAAGGCGAAAAGATCAGGAAAGGACATAATGTAGTTGGTTATATCAACAACAACGCCGAAAGTACCATCATCATTGGCGCACATTACGATCATTTGGGCTATGGTGAAGACAATAACTCACGCAATACCGGAGCGGCAGCAATTCACAACGGTGCTGATGATAATGCCAGTGGTACTGCAGCATTGATCGAGTTAAGTCGTTTATTAAAAACAGAAGGCGCAAAAACAAGTAATTACCTGCTTATTGCTTTCAGTGGTGAAGAACTGGGGTTGTATGGTTCAAAGTATTTTACTGATCATCCAACTCTTTCGTTGAATACAGTGAATTACATGATCAATATGGATATGGTTGGTCGCTTTAATGATACGGCTAAAACGATCACTGTTGGCGGCATTGGTACATCACCCAACTGGGGAACACTTATCAATGAAAAGAAACCCGTTTTCAGCATTAAAGTTGACAGTAGCGGTACCGGGCCAAGTGATCACACTTCTTTTTATCGTAAGGATATTCCTGTGTTATTTTTCTTTACTGGTTTGCATACCGATTATCATAAACCAAGTGATGATTTTGATAAGATCAATTACAATGGACAATTGCTGCTGGTGAAATATATCACCCGTTTAATTGCACGCAGCAGCAAAGAACCAAAGCTGGCGTTTATAAAAACACGGGAGCAGCAAACAACCACTACTGCACGCTTTACTGTGAGCATGGGAATAATGCCCGATTATACATTCAGTGGCAACGGTGTAAAAGTTGATGGAGTTAGTGAAGGTCGTGCAGCACAGAAAGCCGGTTTAAAAGCAGGCGATGTTGTTACAAAGCTTGGTGAATTTAATATCAGCTCTGTTGAAGGTTACATGCAAGCCTTGAGTAAATTTAAAAAAGGTGATGCTACAAAAGTGAAAGTGAAACGTGGAAATGAAGAACTTGAATTTGATATAGCGTTTTAAATGATCTCCGGTAAGGAGATAAGCATACATGAAACTCAAAATCGATAACGAACTGCTGGCAGAAGAATTCTTTGAGAATACACTTCTGCTTGGTGTAATGGCTCCCATGGAAAGCCAGAAGTTTGTGTGGCAGGTAAACCAATCAATGCGTTTCGATTTTCGTTTGAATGACGATATTGAAATTCAGTTATCAAAAAAGAACAGGCAATACTATTTTTCTGTATTCGAGTACAAAGAACCAAACATGGTGCTGGAGTATTACTTGTATAAGAATCAATTTGACGGTGAGTATCTTTTACCGGAATTCAAACACCTTGATTATTTGTGGCTGACAAAAGGGGATCTGCCGGGAGAAGAAGATGAAAAAAAACTCATCACTGATATTCGAAACATTCCTGGTGTACAGTTGGTGGTTGAGTTAACCAATGAAAAGATCAGGAACAAGCAACATCTTATTTTATAACCTCGCTCAATTGTAACTTATGTGGACCGAAACTGATAATAAACTTTACCGAAAATTTGAATTCGCCAATTTCTCAGAAGCTTTTGCCTTTATGACTCGTGTGGCAATAGAAGCAGAAAAAATGGATCATCATCCTTTGTGGACCAATGTGTGGAATAAGGTGGAGATATGGTTAAGCACACATGATGCGGGTGATATTGTTACCGAAAAAGATAAAAAGCTTGCCGAGCGAATCAACAAGCTTTTATAGTATTGTCTCACGCCTCGTCTGACAATTCACAGAATATGTTTATTTAATAAACTGAAACCATTGCTGAAAGTAGGTTCCTACAACAGGCAATGGTTTTTCTTCGCCATTTAATGCTGATATCAAACCTAACACCCAGAGCACAACAAGTGCTATCCATATGATCGTAATAAAAAAGGATAGAAAAGGAACCATGAAAACAAGCATCCAGAAAGCAATATAAAGTGCAAGACTTGTTACCATGATTCCGAAACTCTGCCGGAGATGATAAGTAGCCAGTGAACTTTTTGGATTCAGATTGCCGTATGATACATAAGCAATGATCCAGCCAATGAGCGTAAGGTAACTTACCCAGGCGATAGTTTTTGCGTCCATAGTAATGTTGGTTTAAGTTGATTACAGACAACTAATATACTCATCGGCCATTGCTAAAGCAATACATCAAACTAAAACCTGAATAACCTTTTCTGATTTGGGGACGAGTTTGCCAATTGGTTGTGTGAATGCTTCAAGATTGTTTGCAGCAAGCAGTTGTTGAACATCTGCTAACTGCTCTTCTTTCACAGCGATCAACAGCCCCCCATTCGTTTGTGGATCTGGCAACAGATTAAATGCTTCCATCACATTTACACCCGCACCAAAACCAACTTTGCTGCTGTAACTATTCCAGTTTCGGTAAGTAGCATCTGGAACGATCCGTTGCGCCAGGTATTCTTTTGCCGCCGCAATAAATGGTATGTGTTGATAAGATAGTTCGGCAGAAACAGCAGCGCCTTCACACATCTCAATTAGATGACCCAACAATCCAAAACCAGTTACATCAGTCATAGCGGTTACTGCATCCAGTTTTCCCAACAGCTCACCAATGGAATTAAGCTGTTTCATTTGAGTTGCAGCAAGTCCTTTATGTTCTTCTTTCAATACATCTCTTTTTTCAGCAGTGCTCAACACGCCAACACCAATTGGTTTTGTGAGTAACAATACATTTCCTTCCCGGGCAGTATTGTTTTGTTTGAGATTTGCGATCTGCACCATTCCGTTCACTGCTAAACCAAAGAAAGGTTCCGGTGAATCGATGCTATGTCCGCCTGCTAAAGTAATACCTGCTTCATTGCAAATGGTTCTTGCACCATCTAATACCTGCTGTGCAATCCCAGTTGGCAATTTTTCAACAGGCCAACCCAAAATAGCAATTGCCATAAAAGGTTTTCCACCCATTGCATACACATCGCTGATGGCGTTGGCAGAAGCGATCTGTCCAAAGCTGAAAGCATCATCCACAATGGGCGTAAAAAAATCAGTGGTAGAGATCATGGCCATTCCATTGCCGAGATCATATACCGCTGCATCATCTTTACTGCTGTTGCCAACAAGTAAGTTCTTATCTGTTATTGTTGATAGGGATGACTGAAGTATTTGTTCAAGTACGGCCGGTGCAATTTTGCAACCGCAACCTGCGCCATGTGAAAACTGTGTAAGTCTGATTGTTCCTGAAAGCATGTGCAAATGTAAACCAGATCGTATTACTTCTTTGTAATACGCACTGCCGCACTTTTTTTACTGTCTGATTTAAACCTGATCTCGTAAACCAAGCCTTCAGTTTTTACCACAAGCACGCCGGTATTCGGAGGAATGGTTCCCTCATTCTCGGCAAATAATGTAAGCAGCAAGCCTTCATTTGTTTCAGGAACAGCAATAGTTTGTTTAATGCCTTTATCTGATAATCCTATGCGGTTAAGCAAAACAGAATTGTTATTAAAAACGGAAACACTGTCACCATCAATCAGCCCGTCATCATACAATTCGATCAAAACCGAATCAGCTTCTGTTTCAATACTTTTTACAATCTCTACTGTTCGGGACGCAAGCCTGACAGAATCTTTGTTTAGTATTTGTTCTTGTTTAGGAGCGGTTGGTTTTTCAACCTGCACGGCATTTTTTTGTTCGAGTACTTTGATCAGGCCTGATTTTGAAGGATCATCCTCTTTCTTTAAAAATGTCTTACCACTTTCTTCAAATAGTTGTGTCTTCCGTTTGTTTGATTGTTTCCATTCACCGCTTACTTCTTTTGTGTCGCCGTTTAAAAAGAGAATGTGACTTTGTAGTACACCTTCAGATCCGGGAGGATTTTGATACAGCGTTTTTGTTTCGGTGATCACCATATAGCCTTCAAAGAGGTTACCTGCTATTTCACAAACCGCATAAAATTCACCATTTACTACTGTTGAATAAGAATATCCGGTGATTTTGTTTCCTTCCTGGAACAACAGTAATTCATACTTGTATTCCATGTTCATTTGCAAAGGATGATTGCTCGTAAATCGGCCACGCCAAAGTCCTGCAATAGTTTGTGCAGAAGAAAAAAGAGTGCTGCAAAGCAGAACAAGGGCGAGAACAAATTTCATACTGCAAAGAAAAACATTCAATTGCTATTGTGCTGTTATTCTTTTCGCTTTAAAACAATGGACGAACTCTTGTTGAGTGTTGAACTGAAGTTCACCTGGTAACGTTCATTGGTCGTGGTAACGATCAACAACCCGGTATTTGGCGGAATACTTCCAAGGTTTTCAGCAAAGAGCGTGAGTTGAAGGATTTCTCCTTTTGGAACTGCGATGGTTTTTTTATAAGCACTGGCTTTAATGCCAATACGTGATACGATCAATTCATTATTTAGAAACACACTTACTGTATCACCATCGATCTCACCATTATCATATAATGATAACACGACACTATCCTCTGATACTTCGAGGGCCTCAATAATTTCAACCTGTCTTTTAACAATAACCGGATTATTAATAACAGGTGGTTTACCGGTTCCGGCCTGTGGTTGTGTTGCAGTATTGCCGGCATTTACATTACCAATGGTACTGATCTTTGTTTGAGTTGGTTGATTGGTTGCAGGAGCTGTTACTACAACCGGCGTTGTTGGTTTTTGTTCGACAGGTTTATTGGCAGCAGCGGATGTATTCTGCTGCGGATTTGTTGTGGCAGGAGTTGTGTTTGGTTTAGATGTTGTTACAGCCGGACCTGTTTGTTGAGGTTTCGCTTGTTGTTGATTTGTAACAACAGGATTCGTTGTTACAGGAGGTTGCGTTTGCGGCGCAGTTGTAACTGGTGGTTTATTGTTTGGCTGGTTAACAGCAACTGTTGTTTGCTGAGGTTTTGTTTGTTGCGGGTTGTTTACAGCAACGGATGTTTTATTTGTTGAGTCGGTTGGTTTTGATACAACAGGTTTGTTTTGTTGTTGAATTGGGTTTGCAGCAACAGTGTTGTTATTATTTGTGCTTACAGGTTTATTGTTACTAACTGTAGGTTGATTTTGTATTGCTGTTGTCGTTGCTGGTTTGTTGTTTGTTTGATTTGCGGCAACATCAGTAGGTTTGGTTGCTGGCAGTTGTGGATTGTTAGCCGCAACATTTGTTTTGTTGGTCGAATCTTTTGCAGGAGTTACAACAGGTTTATTTATAACAGGATTCGTTATTGGTTTATCAGTTGTCTGATTTACTGCAACATCATTCAGCTTGGGTTTTGTTTCTGCTGGTTTTATAACTGCAACTGTGGTTGTAACAATGCTGTCTTTAGCAGTTTTTACCTCTGGCTTATTTTGCGTAGAAGGAGTTGTTGTGGGTTTGTTATCACTTGGTTTGTTGACCACCACATCTGTTGGTTGTGGTTGTGTTGGCGTTGAAACAAGCACAGGCTTTGGCTCATCAAACATCATTTCTTTCGTGAGCTTTTTTTCTTCCAGACGTTTGTATAACTGTGTGGCTAAGTAATTGCGTTCCCTGTTTACAACAAGCTTGCCCGGCATTGCATAAAGATTTCGCCAGCTCGATGTACTCCAGTCGCCATATAAAACCGATGCTGTATCAACAATGTCTTTTATGTTGAACATGTACACCGTCTTAATTCCTTTCCTTTTTTCCTCGAAGTTATTGGAAACAGACTTTTCGTCTTCAACGATCAATACACTGTCTTTAATACGGGCTTTTACTTTTACGAGATTGTAGTACAACACATCATCGATCAAAAACAGACGCTGACAATAGCCGTATAGTTCGCCATTCTTTTCTTTAAGTGTAAGTTCAAAATCCACTGAATACTTTAAACTATCGGAAACCATCTTTCCTTTGTATACACCTGTTACAACCTGCGACTTACCCAAGAGTGAAAGGGAGCAGAAAAAGAGAAGAAGTAAATAGTTTTTCATGTGTCAATTGTTTGAGCTACACCTGGAGCTGTAATAGTTGTTTAATATTGGATTCCTGAACGGTTTCGCAGGGTATCTTCACTAATAACGCCTGAAGGTTGTCTCTATTATGCAAACCCTTTGAATACCACTTATCGTAATAGGTTAGTAAGATACGAAAACAATCTTCCACCCTGTCTTCAATGAGGGCATTTACTGCCTCTTTGGTCTCAAGGCCGCCCAGTCGTTTCTTGATGCGGATAACGGCATTCACAAGTCGCTCACGCTCATGCTTTCCGTATTCAGCCACAATATGTTTCAATCGTTGCTCGAAGGGAATATCAACAAAATAAACAGGGGACGTACGCATTTGCTTCCAAACGCTTATTGGTGTATTCACATCGCCAATGCGTTGGCTTTCATCCTCCAGCCAAATTGGTTCCGGCTTTTTGGCCGCAGCAAACAAGGCAAGTGCGAGTTTGTTTTCAAAATGTTCCTGCGAAGGCTGGGGTGGCATGCCAAGGTTACCAAAGGCAGAGCCTTTATGATGCGCCAGTGCTTCAAGGTTTATAACGTTCTCACCCGTTTTGGCGAGTTTTTCCAGTAAGTGCGTTTTACCCGAGCCAGTAAATCCGGCAAGAATGCGAAAAGAGTACGTTTGTTCAAATTGATCAAGTGCCCACCTGCGGAATGTTTTATACCCGCCAACAAGTGTGTATACATTAAAACCGTAAAGATCAAGCAACCATGCAACGCCACCACTGCGCATACCACCACGCCAGCAATGCACAAGAACAGTCTTATCGTTTCTGTCAGATCCTGACTCAACAGATTTTTTGCGGATGATCTCATTACATTCTTCCACCAGCTTTTCTGCCTCTTCCACCATACTCCGCATTTTCACACCAAAGAACGTGAGACCGATCTTTATTGCTTCTTCACGACTTTGTTGTTTGTAAGCAGTGCCCACTACTTTTCTTTCTTCATCAGTAAATAAGGGGAATGAATATGCACCTGGTATATGTGCATGTTTGTATTCACCCGGACTACGCACATCTAGTACCGGATAAGTAGCAGCAAGCGAAAGAAATTCTTCGATATTAATTTTTTGAATAGCCATAAGAGCAACACGCAAATTTATTTATTTCGTCTTGCAACAACAATTGATATAATCCAAAGTAAAAGTGAGATACAGAAGAATAGAATGGTGAGTTGTTTGGCAATAAGAAAAAGTTCAAGATTGCTGGTAAAAAACCAGGCGTAGCACATAACGATAAACGCAAACATTCCGAATGCCCTGCTGATGTTACCGAACCGTTGAAGCATAGTACAATGCAAAAAGTCCTGCAGTTTTCTACAGGACTTTTATATTTAATTTTCTTTGATCTGGATGTTTACTTCTTTTCCCTTCTTCTCCACTTTGATATTTCCACTGTCACCGGCTTTAATTTCTATTTTGCCATCCTTCCCTTCGATCTTAATACCATCAGTAGAATTGATTTTGATACTGCCAGAATCATCTCCTTTAATGGAAATGCCTTCTTCACTGATCTTTATTTCACCGGAATCACCTTTTATCTCAATTTTTGATTCGCTGCTTTCTTTTTCATTATCTGATTGCTGCGAATCTCCACAACCAATCAAGGTGAATAACAGAGCTGAAAGAAAAAAGTATTTCATAACAATTATTTTGTTCGATTGATTAACCATTCATGCTGATGAGGAACTCATTGTTGTCTTTCGTTCCACGCATATGTTGTAACAAGGTGTTGATTGCTTCTTCTGTATTCATATCGGCCATATGCTTACGCAGGATCCACATACGTTTAGCAGTGTCTTTATCAAGTAACAGATCATCACGACGTGTACTTGAAGCAACAATATCAATTGCAGGGAATACACGTCTGTTGGCGAGCTTACGATCAAGCGCCAATTCCATGTTACCTGTTCCTTTAAATTCTTCAAAGATCACTTCATCCATTTTGCTACCTGTATCAACAAGCGCTGTTGCAATAATGGTTAATGATCCGCCATTTTCAATTTTACGTGCAGCACCAAAGAACTGTTTTGGTTTTTGCATGGCGTTTGCTTCAACACCACCACTCAATACTTTACCACTTGAAGGTGCTACGGTATTGTGTGCACGTGCTAAGCGTGTAATGGAATCTAAGAGGATAATTACATCATGACCGCACTCTACCAAACGTTTTGCTTTTTGTAAAGCGATGGTACTTACTTTCACGTGTTTCTCTGCAGGTTCATCAAACGTACTGGCAATAACTTCTGCTTTTACGCTGCGCTCCATATCAGTTACCTCTTCCGGACGTTCATCAACCAACACGATCATCAAATAACATTCAGGATGATTTTCTGCAATGGCATTTGCCAGTTCTTTCAGCAACATGGTTTTACCTGTCTTTGGCTGGGCAACGATCAATCCACGTTGTCCTTTACCAATTGGGGTAAACAGATCCATGATACGGGTGCTGTAATTATTGGAAGTAGTTGTAAGATTTAATTTTTCGAAAGGGAACAACGGTGTGAGATAATCAAACGGCACACGGTCACGCACTTCATCAGGACGCTTTCCGTTGATGGTATCAACCTTCAATAAGGCAAAATATTTCTCCCCTTCTTTTGGAGGACGAACAGAGCCGTAAACAGTATCGCCGGTTTTTAAACCAAACAATTTTATCTGCGATGGAGATACATACACATCATCGGGACTTGATAAATAGTTGTAATCGCTGCTGCGTAAGAAACCATATCCATCAGGCATCATTTCCAACACACCTTCACCTTGTATCACACCATCAAACTCAATGTTGAAAGGTTGTTCACGCTTATTATTTTGAAACTGTCGTTGTTGATGTTGTTGGTTTTGCGGGCGCTCGTTCGGTTGCGGATTTTCAGCTTCCTGGTTCGATTCAGCTAATTGCTCACCTAATTCCATTTCAGGTGGACCTGCCACAAAATCATCTTCACCCGGCAATGTAAAACCAGGAGGTATAATAGGTTCCGGAAGTTCTGTTTTCTTAAGCACCTTTTTAGGAGCTGCTGCAGGAGCCGGAGCCGGAGCATCCTCTTTCTTTTTGCGAACCTTAGGTGCCGTTTCCTTATCGCCACTTTCCACAACAGCTTCTTCAGTACCGGAAGCGGTGGTGGTTTTTACAATGCGTTTGCGCTTCTTTTCTTCTGCGCCTTTGTTTTCACTTGCCATAACAGCTTGATTATCGAGGATTTTATAAATGAGTTGTTGCTTATCTAATTTTTTAGCACCAGCAATTTTTAATTGCTCAGCTACGTCTAGCAACTCAGGAACGAGCATATCGTTCAATTGTAGAATGTCGTACATAAGAGATTAATTCATTAACACGGAATGGTAAAACCTGGAACTTGTTTTTAGATCTGAAAGTTTGTGTTGATAAAAGTTAAGGGAACCTGGAACGACCGAATTTGATGAGCTTTTGGAAGATCGGATTTGTAAATATCAGTCGGAATCCAATGCAATGTTACGGTAAAATTGGAAAAAAGGAAAAAAATTGTTACCACAGCTCTCCCATCGATGTTATTTTCTAAACTTCTGAATTTCAACCCTGCTTTTTTCTGTTTATACACTTTACAACGCTTTAACCCCTCTTTTTTGTCCTTTTTATGATTAGGAGGAGCTGCCAATTTTGTCGAAGTAATCAATTACAGGAATTGACCTATTTAGTATTGGAGGACAAAATCACATGTGGTTAAATTTTTTCAATAAGAGCGGTAAAATTCTAAAAGCAATGTATACAATTATTTTTTTGATGACATTATGGATGTTTTTTGGTGTTTTATTTGTCCTAATGATTAGGATAACTCCCGAAAGAAAACTCAATTACATAGAGAAATGGATTAAAGCCTATCGAGGAAAGAGACCTGATTAGTCGGGATAGTTAGCAAGGATTATCTTTGCCGCTCAAAATTTCAGCATTTATGTTTAACAAAAGGGTTAAGATCAAAGAATTGCTTAGTCAGGAGCCACAGGAACAGGAAGTAACAGTGATGGGTTGGGTACGTACATTTCGCAATAACCAGTTTATTGCGTTGAACGATGGCAGCACCAATAATAACCTGCAGGTGGTTCTGGAATTGGGCAAATTTGATGAGGAAACCCTGAAGCGGATCACAACATCGGCGTCATTAAAAATTACCGGAACGGTTATTCCGTCTCTTGGAAAAGGCCAGAAGCTGGAAGTGAAGGCAAGTACTTTGGAAATACTTGGTGATAGCGACGCAGAAAAATATCCGCTTCAACCCAAAAAACACAGCCTTGAATTCTTACGTGAAATAGCTCATTTGCGTTTTCGTACAAACACATTTGGTTCTGTATTTCGTCTCCGTCATGCATTGGCATTTGCTGTACATAAGTTTTATAACGAGAAAGGGTTTGTTTATCTCCATACGCCGATCGTTACAGCAAGCGATGCAGAAGGTGCAGGCGAAATGTTTCGTGTAACTACATTGCCGTTTGACAACCCTCCACGTAATGAAGATGGCACTGTCAACTTCAAAGAAGACTTTTTTGGTCGTTCTTCAAACTTAACGGTAAGCGGTCAGCTCGAAGGTGAATTGGGCGCAACAGCATTTGGTGAGATCTATACATTTGGTCCAACTTTCCGTGCTGAAAATTCGAATACAGCTCGTCACCTGGCTGAGTTCTGGATGATTGAACCTGAAATGGCTTTTTGTGATTTAGAAGACAACATGAATCTTGCTGAAGAATTCATTAAGTATATCATCCGTTATGCAATGGAAAACAACAGGGAGGATCTCGAGTTTCTTGCACAACGTTTGGCTGATGAAGAAAAACAATTGCCACAAGACAAACGCAGTGAATTGGGTTTGATCGAAAAGCTGGAGTTTGTTTTGAATAATGATTTTGAACGTATCACTTATACTGAAGCGATCGATATTTTATTACAGTCCCCTGCGTATAAAAAGAAGAAGTTCCAATACGACGTAAAGTGGGGTATTGATATGCAGAGTGAACATGAGCGTTACCTTGTTGAAAAGCATTTCAAAAAACCAGTGATCGTTACAAATTACCCTGCGGCAATTAAAGCTTTCTATATGCGACAGGATGATGGTTGTGAGCCTGGAAAAGAAACGGTTGCTGCGATGGATATTCTTGCACCCGGCATTGGCGAAATTGTTGGCGGTTCGCAACGTGAGGAGCGCATGGACAAACTCATGAAGCGTATGGAAGAAATGCATGTGCCTGCAGAAGAGTTGTGGTGGTATCTTGATACACGACGTTTTGGTACGGTGCCCCATGCCGGTTTTGGATTAGGATTTGAACGTATGGTGCAGTTTGTAACGGGAATGGGCAATATCCGTGATGTGATCGCTTTCCCCCGCACGCCGAAGAACTGTGAGTTTTAAGCAACAAGCAGCTTAAAAAGTCGTTTTACTATCTTTATACAAAACCTGAACCATGCAAAAAACGCTTTTTATCTGTACAATTCTGTCTATTGTTCTATCGGCCGGTAATTGTAAGAAGCCTTCAACTCCTGATCCCGGGACACCTGCTTCAACATATCAGCCAACTACAACCGGCAGTGAGTGGAACTACACTACTACAGGCACAACTGCATCGGGACCTGTGAATACGTCTTTTAAACTGACAGCAACATCAAAGGATTCCGTCTCCAATGGGAAAACGTTTCGGGTGTTTACTAATTCTGCTGGAGCGAATGAATATTATGTAAAGGTTGGAAATGATTACTCAAGAATTTCTTCTTTAGCCTCCTTAACAAATGCTGTTGAACTTTTGTATCTGAAAGAAAATCTTAACGCAGGCGCAAGTTGGAGCGAAGTTAAAAGTGTGCTCATTACGGGAGCGCCTGTTGCAATAGACGTTAATATGATTTATACTGTCGAAAGAGGAAAATTTGATACTACGATTAATGGAACAGATTTCAAAGATTGTATCAGAATTCGTGTTACTCCTACTGTTACATTTCCTACCATTGATGAAAACAATATAACTTATTTGTTTGCTAAAAACGTAGGTATGATAGGCAACAAAGTACGATTGAGAGTAAATAGTCTTGCCGTGAATGTTAATACAGAGACCAAGCTTGGTGCTTTCGTTATCAAGTAAACTTATTTCTTTATAAGTTTTTCAACTTCATCAATAGCTTGTTTACGTATAAGATCAGTGATCTGCTGTTCAAGTTTGCGCATGCGGGCATATAGTTTCAGAACAACAAAATAGAATAACACAATACAGAGATAAAGAACAAGATCAGTTCCTCTGCCTACACCTAGTTTTTTTGCCAGCACATTTGTCCATTCAGGAAATAGAATGAACAACACAGCAACCCCTACCAGGATAAATAGTAACAATACATCAGCAATACGGTTACGCAAGCGTACAAAATAGAACAAACCGGTGAACAGGAATCCGATGATGAGTATAAGTTGAATGGGTGTCATCGCAATAGTTTATGTAAAAGTAAATCGAAAAAAATACGAATACTGTTCCAACCCGATTGACCTTTTGCTTTGGAATACGCTGTGTAACGAACGTCAACTGCGACCTCTGTAAAACGAAGCTTGTTTTTTTTCACCAGTATCAATATTTCAGATGCATGCGCCATTCGGTTTTCTTTAATGCGGATCAGGTCTGCAGCTTTTCTGTTAAAGGCACGTAACCCATTATGTGCATCACTGAGCAAAAGACCGGTGAAAAGAAAATTTACATAACGAGCCGTATGTAATAAAAGGGACCGTGTAAAAGGCAGAGAGGATTGCTGCGTTAAAAAGCGGGAACCAAATACAACATCTGCTGTGTTGTTCAGAATTGGTGCAAGCAAATGTTCTATAGCTGAAAGATCGTGCTGCCCATCTGCATCAAAATGTACAATATAAGAAGCGCCTTTTGCTAATGCATATACTGTTCCTGTTTCCAGTGCTGCACCTTGGCCAAGATTCTGCACATGGCGGATAGTTGTAACCTGTAAATCAGCAATAAACTTTTCTTGTTCGATTGTTGAACCGTCATCAACTACAACAACATGATAACCCTGATTTATAAGTGGTTCTACGGTTGAGCGAAGAACTATCTCTTCATTAAAAGAGGGAATGATGATGAATTTTGCAGAGTCGCTCATATGCTGCATTAAAGATAACTAAGATTGCTTGCAGGAATGTATGATCTATTCCGGCTCCAGTGTTGTTGAATAGATAATATAGCTTGCTGTGGTAAAAACCGAAGTAGCGTTATACTCAGTAATCAGCGCCAGATCAGCTGGTGGTGCATCTTTTTTACTGATGATAAGTAAACGAATCCTTTTTGTTGTTTTAAGCTTTTGACCTGCAAGCAGGCTTATTTTTTTGGTTATGGCCACATTGTTTATGTAGGGGAAAAATGTAAAATAGGGTTCGTTGTAAGTTATTACTGTTGGTAACTCATCTTTGGCAAACGTTTGAAGATAGTTGTACGCAGCTGCTCTGTCTGTACGGTTACTTAATTCTTTATCAGGAATATTATTGGTGGTTAGATTATAATAGAATTTCAGTGTGAGTGCAAGATTGTAGATGATTGTTAATGTAAATAGCAAAACCAATATGCGTTGTGTAATAGTTGAATAGGTTATCCATTTTTCTTGCACCAACCAAAGCGTTAATACCAGCAATAAGAGAGAAGGAACAATATAGTATCTGCCTTCGTTAACATAAGTCCAGCCACCAAGCTGTCCCGTACGACTGTTATGCGTAAGCGACAGCCCAATAAGAATTACTAAAGGAAGAATAAGAAATGGAAGTGTTGTTAGGGTGCTAAGGGTTTGTTTAAGTCTGGGTTGATCTTGTTTCTGTCTTTCGTTACGAACACGAACAATAAAAAACCGCACTGCATAAATGACGAATGAAAATAGAAGAAGAGCCGTAATAATATAATAGATATACCGAACTGGAATAAGTGCAGCATTCCATCTGTTTTCGATATAGGAGATATTGAGGAATGTTTTAAATACGAAAGGATAGAAATTTTGGAGATTAAATAGAAAGAAACCTGTTTTGTCCATTGCCAAGGATTGGTCAACTGACTGGGATGTGTAAACAAACAACAAGTATTCCTGCAGGAAAATAAACAGGATAACAAGTGATAAAGAAAGAGCAGATCGGCGCACAAGTTTCCTGTTTTTTAAGAAAAATGCTGCTGCTAATAGATAGCAAGGGAACAACAGACTTACAGGATAATATTGATACCGAAAAGCAGAAGGAAGGAAGAAGAGGAAGGACATGAAAATAAGGGAAACAACACCCGAGTGCTTTTCTTTTTTCAATTCTCTGACTAAGATCAGCAAAGCCCAGATACAAAAAAGTGCAGCTGCAACATCACTAAGTCCGGGCCTTTTTAATAATTCAGGATTTAGAGTAAAAACAAGAAACGTGTAAATGATATAGCGAATGTTTAATCCAATCTCTTTACAAAATAGATAGAGCACACGGATAAGACCAAGTAATGTAACAGTGAGTAATGTTATATCTGCAAGTTCAAAGCTCCCGGTAAACTTTAAAAAAATGGTTGTTGTTAGAATTACAAGTGGTGGCCATAATCGTAGCCCTTCAAAATAAAAAGCAGACAGGTTTTCTGGCGATGACCTGATAAAACCCATGCCGTGTCCGTCGATCAGATTTTGGGCTGCTGAATTGATCAGCATATAATCGGTCATATGCAACGGGAAGCAATACAGAAGAAGCAGGCGTGTAATAAAGGCAAACGCCAGAACGATTTGCAGTTGTCGTGTTGCGCTCATTGTAGTCTACTTGCTTTGAATGAGATGGTTTTTTTGATAAGCTTCTATTCTGTCGCTCACATTTTTACGGATAGAATAATAAAACAGATTCAAATCACCTGCATGATAATTTTTTGTGCGTAGAAAGATACTATAGAAAAAGCAAGGTCTGTTTATCCAAACAACTCCATTGTGATTTTTTGCGCCATTTGTATACTTATAAGTTTTATTAAACCTAAATAAAACAGCGCCAAGGTTTTCTTTTCTAGCGATAGCAGAATCGGATAGGGACCAACTTAATGGGTTTACTGACCATGTCTTACCTTCTTCTTTTTGAACATAATCCGGGAGGTATCCTTTTCGGAACGTTCGCCATGTTACGAAACAGTTTGTTTCAGTAGGATTTCTGCATGGTTCCATAACTGAGAAATAGTTAAGCGGTACACCTAATCCGATGATATAAGCACACACAAGCTTATTTGAAAGGGGTTTGTTTTCAAAAAACTCTCTTAACAGTCTTCCTGCATGATAAGTTCCCTGGCTGTGTGAAGCAATAATGATTGGTCGGTTGCTGTGATGTTTTTCAAGATAATAAAGAAACGCATTTTTTACATCGGCATAAGCAAGTTCAAGTGCAGCTTGCGATTGTGCTTGTTCAATAGAATAGAAAGAATAGATATGCGCTTGCCTGTATCTTGGAGCAAAAACCCTGCAACTTCCATTAAAGATACTTGCCTGGTACAGTATTGAAGTGTAGTCGGTCTTAGCATTTAATGTGTCATTGTTGAGTGAAGCATTCCATACTTTTCCTGCAAGTGCTTTTGATGTCAAACTGGTGGGGTGTATAAAGAACACATCGGCAGAACTATCTTTTGATTCTTTTAGAAATGATTTTGGAATACTGTCAGACGGGTCTTTTTTTGACGGATGAGCCGCCCAGAAACGCAGGTCTGAATAATCAGGAACGCTATCGGCCATTGTAAATTTGTTCTTATAGTTTTCTACCTGCGAAAAATAAGAAGGCCTGCACGCAACGAAGAAAAGAACTGCGATTAGGGGTCTAATTAAAAAAGCTTTCGTTGATTCAATCAATTTTGTAATTTTTGCAAGCCAAACCTAACAGAATTACAGCAAATACTTAATTAATAAAAGAGTTTATTATGACCATTCCAGTTGTCGATCTTGCGGAGTTCACCAGTGGTGACCCTGTTTTAAAGCAGAAGTTTGTAAATGAATTAGGGAAGGCTTATGAAGAAGTAGGCTTTGTAGCTGTAAAAAATCATGGCGTGCCAGATGATATTATTGGTGATTTGTATAAATATGTACAACAGTTTTTTTCACTGCCCTTAGAAAAGAAGAGAGAGTACGAAATCCCCGACTTGGCTGGTCAACGTGGTTATACATCATTCGGCAAGGAGCATGCAAAAGGTAGTGATGCTCCGGATCTAAAGGAGTTTTTTCAATACGGTCAGAAAGCAGAAGGTGAAGAATATGTGCCGGAGGAGTACCCGGAGAATGTGCAGGTTGGTGAAATTGATGCGTTTAACCCAACCTTTCATTCAGCATACCGATCGTTTGAAGAATCGGGAAAGAAGTTATTGCAGGCAATTGCTTTGTATTTAGGGCTCGATGAATTTTATTTTGATAGCTGGGTTCGTAACGGCAATTCTATTCTAAGGGCAATACATTATCCTCCAATAACAAATGAACCCAAAAGTGCAATCAGAGCTGAGCAACACGAGGACATTAACCTGATCACTCTGTTAGTTGGTGCTTCAGCAGATGGCTTGCAGATTCTTACAAAGCAGAACGAATGGGTTGGCGTAACCTCTTTACCGGAACAGATCGTCGTAAATGTTGGGGATATGCTGCAACGTTTAACTAATAATAAATTAAGATCCACAACACACCGGGTTGTGAATCCGCCGAGAGAGCTGTGGCATACATCAAGGTTTTCGATTCCTTTCTTTTTACATCCAAAAGGAAACATGTCGTTGGCGTGTTTGGAAAGTTGTATTGATGATAAAAATCCAAAGCATTATCCAGATGCAACAGCGGGAGAGTATCTTGATGAGCGCTTACGTGAAATTGGATTAAAGAAGTAAACCATTTAAATCCGTTGATCTGAAATTTATCCGACACATTCCATTTTTAAAAGCGGTACTCCTTTATACGCTGACTGCTTTTGGTGGTCCGCAAGGTCATATCGGAATGTTGATGAAAATTTTTGTAAAGAAACGTCGTGATCTGACGGAACATGAATTAACAGAAATCATTTCGTTCTGTCAACTTCTGCCGGGCGCAAGTTCTACACAAACTATAACGCTGATTGGTTACAAACGTGGTGGATTGCCGTTGGCCTTGGTTACGTTATTTGTTTGGGTATTTCCTGCTTGTTTTATCATGGGTGCTCTTTCCTTTTTTGTTCATTATCTGGATAAAAAAGCCTTACATACAGATATATTTAAATTTTTGCAACCTATGGCTGTGGGGTTCCTGATCTATGCAACATGGAATACCTATAAGTCGGCGGTGAACAGTACGATCACCAGGGTGATAATGATTGTTGCTGCAATTGCTGTATACACTTTTTTTAGAACACCTTGGGTTTTTCCAATCATTCTTGTTGCAGCTGGTGTTGTTACAAATTTTAATAAGAAGCGTATTCCGCAAAAAGAAATCCCCAGACGAAAGATCAAATGGTCGAATATATGGTTGTTTGTTTTTGTTTTTGTTGTAGCTGGATTTTTAAGTGAAACGGCACGTAAACAAGAATGGGAGAATAGACGTGCATTCAACCTCTTTGAAAACTTTTATCGTTTCGGAAGCTTGGTCTTTGGTGGTGGACAGGTCCTGGTCCCGATGATGTATGAACAGTTTGTAATTCGTGAAAAGACACAATACATGACTGGTGAAGAATTGTTAACAGGAGCTGGTTTTGTACAGGGAATTCCGGGGCCCGTTTTTTCAATGGCATCCTATACAGGAGGAATGGCAATGCGTGATTTCGGCGCACGCAATCAAGTGGCTGGAAGCATTATTGGTGCGGTAGCAATTTTCCTCCCGAGTTTGTTATTGGTGTTGTTCTTTTACCCGATCTGGAACAACCTAAAAAAGTATGCAGTTGTTTACCGGTCTCTTGAAGGAATTAATGCTGCAACAGTTGGTTTAATGGCCGCTTCTGCTTTTTATGTCGCAAGAGATATTTCTATTCTTGACATGAATGCGATCAGTTACCTGAATCTCATCGTAATTTTTGCTACTACAATACTTCTTTCTACAACCAAAATTCCTCCTCCGATTATTGCAGTGGTGTGTTTGTTATTGGGGTGGATTTTTTAGTTTATAGTATCCTGCCGATTCTATCTCATCACATACAAGATCAGGTACTAGAAAACGGATTGATTTCCCTTTTGATATTAACTCACGGATATGCGTAGCCGAAATTTCCAATAATGGAGCAGTAAGGGAATGAAGTTCTTTAATTTGGTGAGGAACTATTGGGAAGCCCGGTCTCGTGTAAACATAGATTGGGAAGCCTGCCATGATCTGCTCAGCATTTTTCCACTTATCCAGGTTTTGAAGGCTGTCACTACCCATAATCACGGAAAAAGAATGTTGGGAATATTTCTCCTGTAAATAGGTTAGCGTTGTAATTGTATAAGAGGGTTTGGGTAATCTAAACTCAATATCAATTGCTTTTAGAGAAGCACTTTTTTGGATAGCCAGATTTACAAGATGCAAGCGATCGTATTCATTTAAAAGATACTTTTGCTGCTTAAACGGATTTTGCGGAGAAACAACAAACCAAACCTGTGAAAGGTCGGTTTCGTTTAAAATGTGCTGGGCAATAATAAGATGTCCCGCATGGATGGGGTTAAAAGAACCAAAATAAAGTCCAATCTTCATTAATTAATTGAATTACAATTAGTTAGGTGTTTTAACCAATATGCTTTGAGCTTCTTCGATCCGCAGACTTAATTGATAGCCTGCTACTTTTATGCTGATGGGGTCACCTAAAGGAGCCTGCATTTCCACTGTAACTTCCTCTCCTGGGACACACCCCATTTCCATCAACTTCAAAAAAATCTCGTCATTTTCAAAAGAGTGAATAATTGCTTTTTGTCCAGGTTCTAATTCCGATAATCTTTTCATACGCAGTTGCAAAAGTATCGCTTCCTGAAATGAAACTTTCCCGAATTTTGGAATTATGCAGGCAGCACGTGTTAATTTTTTTTACCAGGATGTAACGTTTTCTTTTTCCAACCGAACAAGAGTAAAGGGGTTTGTAAAGAAGTTATTTCATAGAGAAGGGTTTAAATTAAGTGAATTAAATATCATCTTCTGCACGGATGAAGCTTTGCTTGAGATCAACAGGAATTTTCTGCAACACGACTACTATACAGACATTATTACTTTTCCTCTTAGTACAGGATCTCAACCAATTCAGGCTGAACTTTACATCAGCATCGATAGGGTTCGGGATAACGCTAAACAAGCCGCTACTTCTTTTAAAGACGAACTTCACAGGGTAATTTTTCATGGATGTCTCCACCTTGCAGGATATGGCGATAAGTCTTCACAACAAATTAAGAAGATGCGTGAACGGGAAGACCATTATTTGCGTTTATACAGCAAACAACAGTAATGATCCGGTTCCTGCTTTCCTTTCTGTTCGTTTGTTTAGCAAGCCTGTCCTTTTCGCAGGGAGTAATTGTATTGCAGGATAAACCCTTTGTATACAATCAGCTTCGTGATACAGCCGTTTGGAATCGACTGGTTTCTAGCCGGGGCTTTGCGGACTTATCAGTAATGGAGCAGGATTTTTTCTATTGGACTAATTTGATGAGAAAGAATCCGGGGCAATTCGGTGAAACAGTATTGCAAGAATTTTTAAGACAATTTCCAGAAGCCAGTTCGCCTGATGCAAAATCACTCGCTGCTGATTTGAAGAAAGCTCAAAGAAATCTTCCATTTCTTGATCCCGACCATGGGCTGTGTGTTATGGCCTCAACCCATGCTAAAGATTTGAAGAGTAGAAATGGTATTATTTCGCACCAGTCTTCTACCGGTAAAGATTTTGTGCAAAGGATAAAAGAGGCAGGCAAATACCGCTGCGGTGCAGAAAATGTGTTTGTCGGTACTCCGGACGCATTAGACGCCTTAATACTTCTTCTTATTGATAAAGGCGTGAAGGATAAAGGTCATCGCAAAAATCTCCTTGACCCCTCCTTCACATTAATGGGCGCCTCTTTTGAGGAGATGAACAGTAAAAAGGCTGTCTTGGTACAAGACTTCGGTTGCAAATAAGTTTCACGAAACACAGTTTCATCATGAAACTGTGTTTCGTGAAACAGTAACTTTGTTCAAAATCAGATTACATGCCCAGGAAGAGATGGACAGCCCAAACAGAAGTTACCCCCTCGCTTTTAAAGTTCAGAGAAAAGAGAAAATGGCAGATTGCACTTAGAAGATATTTGCTGGAGAGAAACCCTTGTGTGTCTTATGCCCCCTACTTTGGCTTAGACATTGAAAGCTTTCGAAAATGGATTGAAATGCAGTTTACAGAAGATATCTCTTGGGAAAGCTTTGGACAAAACTGGCAGTTTGATCACATTATTCCTGTAACCTATTTTGATTTTGCAGACGATGATGAATTAACGCTGTGCTGGAACTTCACCAATATTCGGGTAGAAACCATACAAAACAATAAGGATAGGGGTAACAGGGTTGATGTTTTGATGGCAAAGGATTACTTCGGCAACTTATACAAAGAAACGGGCTACGAAGTTTGCCAGGAGCTATTGAGAAAAATCGAACGCATTGAAATAGCGGAAATAATCCCGACTACAAATCAAAAGGCGTTTATACTTCAGCATAAAGACTACCTGAAACACATTGAAGGGTTTACTTCTTATGAATTTGAACTGCTGAACTCCGGACGGGATATCGAAGAAGTAAAAAAAGAGGCCGAGCTGATCAAAAAGCTGGGGCGATAATCAGAAACCAGATGGAAAACAATTTGGTTAACTTTGCGCCCTATGTTTCCTGAATACGATGTGATAGTTGTTGGTGCCGGCCATGCCGGTTGTGAGGCGGCCGCCTCTGCTGCGAATATGGGCAGTAAGGTGTTGTTGGTTACAATGAACATGCAGACCATTGCTCAAATGAGCTGTAATCCTGCTATGGGCGGAATTGCCAAAGGCCAGATCGTACGGGAAATAGATGCTCTTGGAGGGTATAGTGGAATTGTTAGTGATAAGAGCATGATCCAGTTCAGGATGCTCAACCGATCAAAAGGCCCGGCTATGTGGAGCCCAAGAACACAAAACGACCGGATGCTCTTTGCCACAACATGGAGGGAAATGCTGGAGCAAACGCCTAATGTTGATTTCTACCAGGATATGGTGCGCCAACTGTTGGTGAAGGATGGCCGTTGCTACGGAGTTATAACGGGGTTGGGCCATGAGATCAAAGCAAAATCAGTGGTGGTCACCAGTGGTACTTTTCTGAACGGTGTTATTCATATTGGTGAGAAGCAATTAGGTGGCGGACGTATTTCAGAGAAAGCAGCAACAGGGATTACCGAGCAATTGGTTGAGCTTGGATTTGAAAGCGATCGCCTCAAAACAGGCACACCTCCACGAATTGATGGACGCAGTCTCGATTATTCCAAAATGGAAGAACAGAAGGGCGACGAAGAGATCACTGGTTTTTCCTACATGGATGTTCCCGTCATTAAGCCCGAGCAACAACGAAGCTGTTTTATTACATATACAAGCCAGGAAGTACATGATGTTTTAAAGACTGGTTTCGACCGCAGCCCCATGTACCAGGGTCGCATCCAGGGAACTGGTCCACGTTATTGCCCGAGTATAGAAGATAAGATCAATCGATTTGCCGAACGTGATCGTCACCAACTATTTGTTGAGCCGGAAGGCTGGAACACAGTTGAGATTTATGTAAACGGATTTTCAACTTCATTACCGGAACAAGTGCAATACGAAGCTCTTCGTAAAGTGGTAGGTTTTGAGAATGTGCGCATGTTCCGCCCCGGCTATGCGATTGAATACGATTTCTTCCCACCAACACAATTGACCTACTCACTCGAAACAAAACAAATACAGAACCTGTTCTTTGCCGGCCAGATCAACGGAACCACTGGTTACGAAGAAGCGGCTTGCCAGGGATTAATGGCCGGCATCAATGCGCATTTGAAAGCAACAGAACAGGATCCGTTTATTTTAAAAAGAAGCGATGCCTATATCGGTGTGTTGATCGATGACCTCATCAGCAAAGGCACAGATGAACCATATCGCATGTTTACCAGTCGTGCTGAATACAGAACACTGCTGCGCCAGGATAATGCTGATCTGCGGTTAACCGAACTCAGTTACAAAATGGGATTAGCAACGCAGGAACGCATGGATAAAACCCGCAGCAAACTGGATGCGGTGGAACGCATCAAATCATCGCTGGCAGATGTTTCACTCACGCCTGAAGAAATCAATGAGCTCCTTGTTGCAAACAATAGTGCGCCACTTACGCAAAAACAAAAAGCATTACAACTGTTACTTCGCCCCGGTATTCAATTGAGCAAACTGATTGCTGCATCACCCACCTTACAACAACTAACGGGAACGCCTACCGCAGAAGTAATGGAGCAGGCAGAAATACAGGTGAAGTATGATGTGTACATCGAAAAAGAAAAAGAACTGGTACAACGCATGAGCCAATTGGAAGACCTCGAAATTCCAAACAGTTTTGATTATAACAAGATCTCTTCTTTAAGTACAGAAGCATTGCAGAAGTTTAAAAAAATCAAGCCACGCACGCTTGGCCAGGCATCACGCATTTCAGGTGTAAACCCAAGTGATGTGCAAATACTCATGGTGTATATGGGGCGTTAACCTGACGAATTTTTCACATACAATCAATTTGGTAAAATTGTGACAAGGATTAACAATTGTTAACTCCATTCAATAGTTTATTTCACTCTCTGTCATTAATCACTACGACACGATTCGTTTTTAAACAACATTTGTGAAACCGAATCATCATGTTGCATGCAACGACTGCATGTACATTAACATGCTTGCAAAAGTTACCATTGATTCGGGTGTCTATAACACTTGAATACATGAACAGAGTTACATTAAGCCTTATCATCCTTTTCTTTGCAGCAATTGTATCTGCACAAACATCCGTACGTGGAAAAATAACAACCACCATTCTTAACCAGGATAAGAAACCGGTAGAGAATGCAACAGCTGAATTATTGCGGAGTAAAGATTCTTCATTGGTAAAAACAGCATTGTCTGATAAAGCCGGACTTGTAGAATTTGAACGCATCCCCTTAGGTTCTTATATTATTCGAACCAGTCTTGTAAATCACGAGAAACAATTTTCATCAGTCATTACAATTTCCGAAAATCAAACAACAGCATCAGCAGCAGATGTTGTACTTCAACCTTCAGCCACACAATTAAAAACAATTGAAGTAACAGGAAGGAAACCGTTCATTCAACGCCTTGGTGACCGTATCGTTGTAAACGTTGAAAACAGTGTGGTGAATGCTGGAAGTTCTGCCTTTGATGTATTGGAACGTTCACCAGGTATTTTAATTGATGCAAATGATAACCTCAGCATGCGTGGCCGCAGCGGTGTCATCATCATGATCGATGGAAAACCAACACCCATGAGTGGTGCCGATCTGGTGAACTACTTACGAAGCCTTCCATCAAATGCTATTGAACGCATTGATCTTATCACCAACCCATCATCAAAGTATGATGCAGCAGGTAATGCAGGCATCATTGATATCCGCATGAAAAAAGATCAACGCTTTGGTACCAATGGCAGCATTACTGCAGGTTACGGACAAGGTGTTTATCCTAAAGCAAACGGCGGTATCAATTTCAATCACCGCAATAAGAAAATGAATTTGTTCGGTGGTTATAATTATGCCTACCGGATGAATTTGAATAACCTGTTGCTCGATCGTAATTTCTTTACCAGCTCTGGCGAATTCACCGGGAAAGATGAAAAGAATAACTATACCAAAATTCCTTTAGACCTGCACACCTTGCGTATTGGTGCCGATTTCTTTCCTTCGAAAAAAACAGTGATCGGGTTTGTGGTAAACAGCAACATGAATTTTATCAGACCAAATAATAATAACAGTTCTGTTGTGAGTGATGCATCCAAACAACCCATGTTCACCTTCCGCACACAAACACGCAGCCAGAATGAAAACAAGAATGCTGTGGCGAACGTGAACATCAAACATACATTCGATAGTACTGGAAAAGAATTAACAGCCGATATTGATATGGGTTATTTCGGATCAGATAATGATTCACGTGTGGCAACACAATATTATAAACTCGATGGAACTGCATTGCAACCTGATTATATATTAGATGGATTCCAGAAAGGGAACTTACGTCTTGCAACAGCAAAGGCCGATTATGTGCAACCTATGAAAAGCAAAAGCCGTTTTGAAGCAGGCTTTAAAACAAGTTTGGTGCATGCCGATAACGATGCACGCTTCTTTGATATGAGCAGCGGTTCACCAATTGATGATGAAAACAAAACCAATCATTTTTATTACGACGAAAATATCAACGCAGCTTATACCAACTTTAAAAAAGAATACAAGAAGTTTGACTTCCAGATCGGCTTACGTGCAGAGAACACTAATGTAAAAACTAAACAGGTAAAAGGAAACATCACATGGGATTCATCATACACACAACTCTTCCCAAGTGCCTTCTTTAATTATAAGCTGAAAGAAGATCAAACATTGGGCGTATCTGTCAGCCGTCGTATCGACAGACCAAACTATTCTCAACTGAATCCATTCTTATTCCTGATTGATGTAACAACTTATTCAACCGGTAACCCGGCTCTGTTACCACAGTTCACCTGGAGTTATGAGTTGAACTATACCGTGAAGAATATCAACTTCACACTTGGTTACAGCCGCACAAAGAATAACCAGAATATTGTGATCACACGATTTAAAGATGCGTTCCCCAATATTCCGAGTGATGACAACATTACGGTGCAGATACCGGTGAACCTTGCTTCATCTGATTACTATGGCTTAACTGTTGCTGCACCTGTACGCATCAACAAATGGTGGAACATGATGAACAATGCCAATGTGTTTTACAATCATTTCAATGGCAGACTTGCAGGAACAACATTAGATAATGGTAAAGCAGTGGTGAACCTCAGCAGCAATCATACGTTCACCTTTGGTAAAGGCTGGACTAGTGAATTGTTTGGTAACTATAATTCAGGTGGACAATATGGTTTTATGGCCATGCGTCCGCAATGGGGTGTGGGTGCAGGTGTACAAAAAAGTTTATGGAAAGGAAAAGGCCAGGTGCGTTTCAACATCACCGATATTTTCTGGACCAATTTACCAAGAGCAACAATTACGTATAACAACTATATCGAAATATGGAGAGCATACCGTGAAACAAGAGTAGCCAACCTCAGCTTCACGTATCGCTTTGGCAGTAATAAAGTGGCACAGGCAAGAAGAAGAACAACGGCATCGGAAGAAGAGCGCCAACGTGCACAATAAACCGCTGATGATGTGAAAGGAATGATGCGCATGATAAACATTCAGCGACTCTAACAACCAAGTACATTTTTTCTCATGTTGATAACGGGCTGGTATTCTTATCGGCCCTCTTTTTTTTCTTCACGAAAAAAATGAATAGGCAATAATCAACAGGCAATTGGCAAAGCGTGAAGCTTTGACATGCTATGTATTTTTGCCCGTTGCCTATTGACAATTGCCAATTGCTCTTCCTGTATTTCTTTGGAATTTGGTTTTTGTGTCTTGGATTTTCTTGTATGCCTTTCTTGTGCCTTTCTACCTTAATTCTTTCTTCCTTGCAATCTGCAATAACTGTAAGTGAGGTTGTAAATGCACCAGGCTGTCTTTCTGTAGAAACTGGCGGAGATGTTTGTGGAAATGACTGTAATCGTAGTAACCATACACACCGTAATGAAACGTTTGCGGACGGCTCACGATATGGCTCACAGCTTTGCGTATACGCAACACCTGTAAGGCCTGCTTGCTGCTCACACCCGTGCCCGATTCAAAATAACGTTGCAACGTGCGTGTGGAAATGCTGTAATGTGCAGCAAGATCTTCAATGGTAGTATTGAAATTATTATTGATCACTGCTTTCTGCAGGATCTCTGTAACAATATTGATGGGTTGTAAAGAACCACGGTATTGTTCAACAGTATCTTCGTAATGATTGGTAAGCAGCTGCACACGTTTTTCAAAAGAGCCTGCATGCTTAATGTTATTGATGAGCTGTTGATCCATGAGATAACTCAATGGAAACATGGTGCCGCTGTACTCCGAAAAATTCACCTTCTTCTCAAAGATCACCGGGCTCACTTTAAACTTAATACCAAATACAGAATTTCCCGGACGATGAAACGCTTCAATGTTATTGAGCCTCGGCAAAAAACCATCACCTCTCATTTGCTGACGGTTCTGTTCGATCTGCATATCGTAAGGCGATCCTAAATTAATGAGATACGAATAACCAAGGTTGGGAAACAATACATCACTGAAACCATCAGGATATTTTTGCCAGAGATGATCAAACTTTGTTTGCCAGAAGAATTCAATAAACAGAGATAAAGGTCCCGTTACATGATGTCGGTGATAGTTAGTTTCGAAGTGATCGCTATGAACAAATTCAATGTGTTGCACGGGAGCAAATTATAAAACAACAACAGCAACCACAATCTTTTCATGATGAATGGCTTCCGCTTATCAACTATTTACATTAACGCTTTATTAGCAAACCATAAAGCAACATACCAAGCGTTAGTAACACGTGCAGCAACAGCCATCCTTTTTGCCAGCTTTTTCTGTTAGTCCACTTAACAGCTGGGTTAAACGGATCGAAGATCAATGCAATACCCAAATTGGAAGCTGCTGAAACAAGATCCTTACTCACCAACAGAAAGTAAAGACTTAATAAAACAAATGCAGCATAAGCCCAGCGGTTAACGGTTGTGCTGATGTCTTTGGGAGTTGTTTTCTCTGATGTCATAACAAATGTTTACCAATGAGTGTAGCAATTCAGTTACTTGTTACAACTCCCTGTGTTAACAAAATATGATCAATAACTCTGTCAACTGTTGAGTCACGAACACTGAAATTGTTTTTGCATACAGGTTTTTTGTTTTGTTGAATCAACATCAATCACAGATCTCTGAAACTAAAACAAATAAACAGCCTGTTGCACGCAGGTTATTGCTCACAGATTACGCAGATGAACACAGATTTTTATTCAGCAAACTGAACGGAGATACTATGTAATGATTATCTAAAATCTATCCGTGCAAATCTGTGTAATCTGTGAGCAATACTATTCATTCGTGAAATTCGTGGCGCCTGGCTCATCCATTCGTGTAAACAAAAAAGCCACCGGATATTCTCCAGTGGCTCGTGTAATTATCAGCAGTATAAAAATTAATGCTTGAGTTTTTGCTGTGGCAGGTGCACAGGTTTTAAACGAATGATACGTAACGCATGCATCACACGCATGATCACAAAGGTGAGATCAAACTCATACCACTTACGTGCAAAGTTTGCATTGTCTTTATCCTTGTGGTGATTGTTCTGAAACAGTTCACCCATCAGCAACACACCCCATGGCGTGGTGTTCTTACTGTGGTCTTCAATTTTATAATTGCGGTAACCCATCTTATGACCAAACCAGTTTACAATGGCACCTTGAATTGGTCCCATCAAAAAATGAATGGGCAATAACAGGAACCACCAGAAGCTTGGTGCAAAAAAGAAATAGAAGGCAACATACCCTGCAATAAAAAACCCACGGGTAATATTGTTATGACCAAACTTATCCAACTTATCCCAAACAGGTAAGTACTCACGGGTAAATTCAGGATCGGGAACATTCTTGCCCGTAACAAAACCGCTGAAGATGCGTGCCGTGTGCACCATCATTTGCCAGATATCTTTAAAGAAGTGTGGTGAGTGCGGATCTTTCTCTGTATCGCTGTATGCGTGGTGCATACGATGCATCACTGCATACGCACGTGGCACCAAAAAAGAAGAACCCTGTACAAACCATGTTAAGAAGTAAAATGTTTTTTCCCAGCCCGGCTTTGCCGTGTACATCTGGTGGGAAGCATACCGATGAAGAAAGAATGAGTGAAAGAACAAACTTAAAAACCAATGCAATGTAAAAAACAAGAGAATCGCTGTCATGAGAAACGTAAATAGAATAAATGAAATAAGGTTGCAAAGAAAGCACATAAAAAGCACAACACATGAACTGTAGAAAAACAAGACCAAGATTTTACTGAATGAATGAACAGTTAGCCGTAGAAACAAACAACCGTGTGTAAAACAATCACTTAAATTATCGTTTTGTTTGCCAATTACATTCAGTAACTTCCTGTTACAAAACCCCACCCTCTTGATTTCCTGCGCTTAGTTCGGCCCCGTTGATTGCTGCCAACTTCTATTTTTTTACTCAAAACCATCCACACATGAAACATGTTTTCCTGGTAGCCGCCATTATTGGTTTAATGCTGGCCTGTAACAACGAAACCGAAAAACCTGCCGATGCTGCAACCACTACGTCAACAGCAGCAACGCCAACCGATTTGCCTTACACCGCCTCTTACTCGAGCGAATGGGATACCAATGTATCGGATGCCGATGTAAAGACCGTGCTCACCAGTTATAAAGACTGGGCCGATGGAAATATGGACGGACTGATGGCGGCCATTGCCGACTCCATCTGGGTAGACCGTTGGGATGGCCACAGCGCCAATTATGCCAAAGCCGATCTGCAGAAAATGTGGGCCCTTTCCAGAGACAGCCTCAGCTCGGTGCAAATTGAAATGGAAGCCTGGCATAAAATGCGCAGCGTAAAACAGAAAGACAGCATCATTGTAGTGTGGTATAAACAAATTGATACCTACAAAGATGGCAGGATCGATTCGGCACGTTGGCACGATATTAATATGGTAAAAGGAGGAAAGCTTGTGTGGTACAGCCAATACAGGCGCCCGTTGAAATAATACAGGAGAACCACTTACCTCATAAAGCCCTTGATCGAAAACACAGAGCATCAGTCGGAAGGTTGGTGCTTTTTTTTTGTTTGCATGTAGTGCCTTGATTTTTTGGATTTTGGAGTTTGGATTTTCTTCCTTGTGTCTTTCTTGAACCTTGTTCCTTGTGCCTTCTTTCTTGCTTCTCTCTTTTCTAACTTTATTCCATGGCCGATGTACATACTAAGGAGCAGCGTCGTTTTAATATGCAACAGATCAAAGGCAAAAACACAAAGCCTGAAATGCTGGTGCGGAAATATTTACATGCACAGGGCTTTCGTTACAAACTCCACGACAAAACATTACCCGGCAAACCCGATCTCGTATTACCGAAATACAAAACAGTCATCTTTATTCATGGATGTTTCTGGCATGGCCACAGGAACTGTAAATACTTTATAGTTCCTAAAACAAGAACAGAGTGGTGGACGGATAAGATCAATAAGAATATTGCCAACGATTTGAAAGCAATGAAGCTGCTGAAGAAAGATGGCTGGAAAATCATCACCATCTGGGAATGCAAACTCAAACCCGTAAAGCTTCAACAAGCACTTACCGCTCTGGTAAAAAAACTCTCTTGATTAAATACTCCCACGAACCGAACGTGACTTAAAGGCAAATGTACTTTACGTCACATGCTTTACTATTGTTTTCATGGACATGAAAACCAAAATACCATGACTAATAAACAAGTATATTCTCTTTGCGAAGCAGTTGCAGATATTGCCTATATAGCTTCAAAAGAAAATTATGAAATTAAAGATAGCCGTAGAAAGTTTGCACAGTTTATAGAATGGGCAAGAGAGTTCGAGTTAATTCATAGAAACATAGAGTGGGGGTTAAACTTCGAACCTCAATATATTGATTCTATTTATCACTTTACTATCTTTAAAATTAATCAATGGTCTAACTTATGATAGACTAATTACTTTAGCAATTAATAAAAAAATGGTTTGTTTTGAATTTAATTTTATTGGGTGCTAAAAACTAGCTATTTTATGCTAGCATTTAAATATGAAAATAATACGACAGATAACCCGGGAAAGCATTCTATCTGCTATTGAAAAAATTAATGAAAACTCTGAATTACGATCAGGGAGAGAATCGACTAGTTATGACTTAGTCATCAATGGCGAAAGATATCCCCCAATATTAGTTTTATCTGAAGCGAATAAAATTTTGGGCGGACAACAACTTACATTAAATGACTTTGGAAATTCAACGAAAGTAGCTTTTGATATATTGGAGAAGCTAGGGTTCTCAGTTGAAAAGAAATCTAATTTCTCTGAAATAGTTAACAAGGTTAATAAAGTTGATCTAGAAATTTATTTTCAATTATTAAAGAGCATAGTAAATAAGTTTTCACTTAAAAAAGACGACAAGAGGCTAGTTTTCAGTACAAAGCAACAGCAATTGAATTTTATTATTGGCCAACGATATTGCTTGGTTTTAAAAAACAAAAATTCCAAAAGCGAAGTTGGGTTTATCACTTACAAGCAAATTAATAATCTAAGCAGTGAGTTTGATGGAACTCCTTTAGCATATTACAACATCTCTGAAAACTTTCAAGATCTTGAAAGGTATAATGCTACGATCATGAAAGCTATTGAACAGGAGCTTACAAGAACTAGAAGCTCTGGTTTTTTAAATAATGACGACAACGATTTTAGAGAATCAATTTTTAAAGAATCTGCAATGCCATTATCAAAAGAATCACGTAAGGTTTGGATAGAAAAAACATTGGTTGAGGGTAGAAATGATAGAGAAGACGGTAATTATGCACTTGGAAAAATGATGTGGTCTCCTCAAAAAGATAAAAGAGGTGCGGATATTTATTCTTTAATGCGGGAAGTTGAAAAAGGGGATGTTATTATACATCTGACTAATAATAATGCTTTCACTGGTGTTTCAAGGGTTAGATCGAAGTACAAAGAAGGCAAAGGGCTAAAAAATACAGAATGGGAAGGGCCGGCATATTTGATAGAGCTTGAAGGCTTCGTTCCGATACAACCGATAGATCGTAGATTAATTCTAAATGACTTTTATAAGCAACAACTTTTAACAATAAAAGAAAATAACAGAGTATTCTATAACTCTGAACTTAATCTCAATCAAGGGGCTTATATAACAGAATGCCCAGTTGAGTTATGTAACATTATAAATGCAGAATATTTTAAACTCACAGGTGAGTCATTACCTTATATCGATCAATCAGTATCAATGATCCACAATCTCAGTTTTTCTATTAACCAATTTGTAGATGACCTAAATAACACCGGCTTTTTCTTCAACAAGTCAACTGTAGCTAGATTTGTTTCAGCAATGGTTTCAAAGCCTTTTGTTATTCTTACAGGGTTATCTGGATCTGGCAAAACAAAACTTGCCCAAACTTTTGTTACTTGGATCTGCGAAAATAGAAGCCAATTTTGTATTGTACCAGTTGGTGCAGATTGGACTAACAGGGAGCCTTTACTTGGTTATCCCAATGCTTTGAACCCCCATGAATATGTAAAACCTGATAGTGGAGTTTTAGACTTAATAATTAAAGCAGGAAACCAACCTGACTTGCCGCATTTTTTGATATTGGATGAAATGAATCTAAGTCACGTGGAACGATATTTTGCCGATTTTTTAAGTGTAATGGAATCGAAAGAAGAAATTCCGTTATATGCAGAAGGAACGGTTGAGAATGGCGTTCCCGCAAAAATTCGAGTGCCTTCCAATTTATTCATTATCGGTACTGTTAACATTGATGAAACCACAAATATGTTCAGTCCTAAAGTACTTGATAGAGCAAACACTATTGAGTTTCGGGTTACACAAGAGGAAATGAAAAGCTTTCTCGACAATATTAAAGACATCAACTTGGGCGCCCTAAATGGAAAAGGTGCAGGAATGGCCAAACCCTTTTTGGATATGGCAGCCAATAAATTATTTGCTACAGCAGATATTGATGCCATCAATAGAGCATTGGTTCAATTCTTTGGCGAACTAAAAAAGACCGGAGCCGAATTTGGATATCGCAGTGCAACGGAAATTATGCGTTTGATCCATCAGTTAACTGTAGTGGACAATACACTAACAACCAACCAAAAAATTGACATTGCCATCATGCAAAAGCTTCTGCCCAAGCTGCATGGCTCACGCAGAAAATTATGTCCGGTGCTTGAATCTTTGGGCTCCTTCTGTATTTCGGGTGAAGTCAAAATCATTAAGGATGTACTTGAAAAAAAAGACTTTGATTTCAATGGTGCAAATGTGCTTTATCCTTTGTCGCTTGAAAAAATTGCACGAATGTACAATGGAGCTATAGATAATGGTTTTGCAAGTTTTGCTGAAGCATAAAGCATGAAATCTGTATCACAAATAGAAATCAACCTTGATTCCATTCAGGAAGGTCTGCGGCTTTGGATAGATGCCCGCAGACCAGATTCGTTGTTTGATGCGGAGGAAAACGCTGAGGAGAACAACGAAGCAAGGTTTCAGCTGGTAGAAGGATGTTTATATGATTTTCAAATCAATGACCCTGAATTTGTATTAGGCGATATAGGCGAAAACATCATACAACAACACAAGCGTACTGCAAATCTGGGAACAATTTCACCCAATATTTTTGTGGGTACGCTTTCAATTCCATTATTAGAAAAAGAAACCAATCAGGAACTGTCTAAAGTTGAACTTGAAGTTCAATCTGTAAAAGCCGGTTATCGGAATGATTACCGTGACATGCTTGAATTCATAACTGAAAAATGCACTGACCTGCTATTGCAAGCGAACTCTCCGGTTTCACAACATTTTGAAATTGACTACAGTAAAGACAGCCAAACACTTTACCAAAAATTTGCGTTTATAAAATCAGTTATCGGTACGGATGAATTTGCTGAAGCCGTTCATAGAATTGTAACTGCACCTGTAACGAAATGGAAAGAAACTACAGAAGAAAAAGATATTCGTAACGCAAGACGATTTTCAAACGCCAACATCAAAGAGGTATTAAAAGGTAGTAAACGAACCAAGTTGCCCCAAACTCACTATCTGAGAAGTTATGGCATTGAGACATTGCCGGAGCGAATTACTACTATCAGAAAAACAGATTCCGTCGATACTCCTGAAAATCGTTTCATAAAACACGCACTGGAAAACTTTCTAAAATTCTGTACAGACATTAATAGTAAGGCAAAACAATTCGGCCATACAAAAATGCAAAACGAATCAGAAATCATGATTCGTGAATTGGAAAGTCAGTTACATCATTCAATCTTCAAGGAAATTTCCAGACCAACAACTTTAAAACTTAATAGTCCGGTCTTACAACGTAAAGAAGGTTATCGTGAAATACTTCGTGTATGGCTGATGTTTGATCTTGCAGCGAAACTCATTTGGAGCGGAGGCGATGATATTTACAGCGGTGGAAAAAAAGATATTGCCACATTATATGAATACTGGCTCTTTTTCAAATTACTGGATTTGTTTCAGACTATTTTCAATATTGAACCGAAAGACATTTCGGATTTAATTAAAGAAACAGCTGACGGTTTAAACCTGCAGATAAGACAAGGGAAATTCACAGCGTTAAGGGGAGTTTATGATTCCGGTTCGAGAAAACTGAATATCCGGTTTAACTATAACCGATCATTCAGTGGTAAAAAAAGTTATCCTGATTCAGGCAGCTGGACTGCTACTTTACGACCCGACTATACACTTTCTTTCTGGCCTTTTGGTATTTCAGAATCAGAGGCAGAGAAGCAGGAATTAATTGTTCATGTTCATTTTGATGCAAAATATAAAGTTGCCAATCTTGCAGATTTTTTGGAACAAAATTCAGACATGGAATTGGATGAAGAAAAAACCGAAAACCGCAAAGGCATTTACAAAAATGGTGACCTTTTGAAAATGCATGCTTACAAAGATGCTATTAGAAGAACCGGAGGGGCATATGTATTATATCCGGGTGATAAATCGATCAATCAAAAAGGGTTTCACGAAATCATTCCTGGTCTCGGAGCTTTTCCAGTACGTCCTTCCAAAGTGGACAGTGGTATCGGCGAATTGAAAGCGTTTATTCTTGAGATAATTGAACACTTTATTAACCGGGCTTCACAAAGAGAAAAACTGGCCTTTAGAACTTTTGATATTTATAAGAATCCGCCTGAATCGGATAATGAAGTTAGAGAGCCTTTACCAGAAACATACAACACAAACAGGGATCTGATTCCAGACGAAACTTTTGTGTTAGTTGGGTTCTATAATTCATCGGAACATTACGATTGGATTAAAAAAAACAAATACTACAATTTCAGAACGGATACACGAACTGGTTCTCTAATACTGGATAAAGAAACTGTAAGTGCAAAATATTTGCTTCTTCATAAAACTGGAGATACAAATTCAGGTGATTTGTGGAAAATTGTAAGCAAAGGACCACGAGTTTTTTCAAAAAATGCTTTAGTTAAAAAAGGTTATCCATCAACGTCAAGCTCATCCTCTGAGGAGAAATATTATTTAATTATAGAAATTGAAAAAGTAAGCGATCTGGAATTCGAGAATACAAAATGGGACTTTAGAAAGCTGGCTAATTATTCGCCTGGTAGAGCATCTGCAGTTCCCTTTACGGCAAGTCTAACAGAGCTAATGAAGAGTAAAGTTAAATAGTTAACGCCTTGGCTCGTGTCTCACGAACCTTTTTTACGCTCAAACATCAGCCCAAACCCCAATTTATCCCATTTCAAGCCCTTAATCATTCCTCTCAGCGCCTAAACCGTTTGTTACAATAATTTAATCGATGTGTACACTGTCTTAATTGCATGTTACAATGCCTTAATTACATTGTACAGTAACTTAATGGATGTGTGCAGTAAAATAATTGAGCGTTACAGTAGCTTAATGAATGTGTACAGCAACTTAATGGCAGCACACAACAACTTAATAAACGTGTGCAATAACTTAATAACTGTGTACAGTAACTTAATGAACAACTACAGTAACTTATTGAACAGGTACACAGCGTAAATAAGTAACGGCACCGTGTACCCGCAATGTAGTATTGCAAAAAAACACTGGCTTTGTAGTTTAACGTTGCAAACGTATTCAATCACCTAAAAACATCTAACGTATGAATGCACGTCAGGAGTCGAAACTCAGCATGTACAATGCTGTACTCACCCACATCGAAGCGAACCCCGCCATTACCGCCACCGTTCCGGCATTTGCAACAGTAGCCACATCGCTACGCACAGTTTACAACAACATTATTACGGCCGCACAACAGGAAGCACAGGCCACAACGGGTATTACCATGGACAAATCGGGAACAAAAACAACACTCTGCGAAGAAGCTGCAAATATTGCTGCTGCTGTTTTTGCATTTGCCATGGAAGCAAACAATCATGAATTAAAAGAGCAGGTAAATTATCCTGTATCAAAACTGCAGCAAACAAAAGATGAACTGCTGGTGCCCGTCTGCAACAACATTCACGAAAAGGCAACAGCAAATCTTGCTTCACTCGCCAACTTTGGAATTACAGCTGCACGCCTCACGGCATTTCAAACACTCATCGATAATTATGCAGCACTAATTCCCGGTCCACGCAATGCTGTAGCAATTCGTGCAGCTGCACGTGCAACACTGTCAACATTATTTAAGCAGGCCGATGATATGATAAAACTGCAAATGGATAAACTGGCGCTGCAGTTCAAACCCGCCAACAATGCATTTTACAATGCGTTTAAAAATAACAGAGCAGTTATTGATGCAGCATCAACCAGCACCATGGTAAAAGGAGTTGTGGTAGATATGCTCACCAACTTACCTGTGCCATCAGTTGCAATACAGGTAGTGGGTCAGTCATATGCCGCTACCACAAATACAAATGGAGAATATGAAGTGAAGATTCCTGTGCCCGGTGTTTATAATCTCAGCTACAGCAACAATGGATATAACAACAAGACTGAAAATAATATCAGTGTATCACTCGGTCAGGCAACAACACGTAATACACAGTTGGCGCCATTGTAAAAATTTTCCATGCAATATGGGTTTGTGTACGGGCTGGTGTTTTCACCGGCCCTTTTTTCATCTGTGCTTTTCCCCGCCTGAATGATGCCAGTCGGGCAGGTGTGCAATCCGTGAGAGCCTTTACCTGTAAAAACTATATCAAACAAATGCACATAAAAAAGCCTTCCGTATTTGGAGGGCTTTACTAAAAAACAAATTGATGTTTACTTCTTCTGGTAACGGCTCACTTTTCATCGGGCTGCAGTATCTTCTCATTCTCCATACGGATGTCGTTCAGCACATTCATCGGGTCGGCTACAGCTCTTGCATCTTACAAATAAATAGATTAGCTTAGAAGTCTTATCACCCAAAACCCGCTACCTTCTTCGAATTCAAACCTTTTACAAGTCCTTCTCTGCTTTATGGAAATCGGTCGCATCACTGTTCCAACAGGTACTGCGAAAAACATTTTTTTTAACGTAAAACCAATTAACATGCCCACCATCTATTTAAGTGTGAATGGCGGTTCCACCAATCTGCGTTTGCGTGACAGTGAAGGTCACAATCCCGGTAATGACGATATTACCACAACGGTAACTGTGAACGACACCGTTACCTGGGAGCCCGATCCCACACCACCTGCCGGCGCCAATGCTATTTCCAGTATCGTTAGTATATACCGGAAAAACTTACCCAACAATGGCGATTTGCTCACCAGCCAGCCGAACAACAACGGCACCGGTCAATATGTAGCCACCGTAAAATCTGTTTCACCCGGCTCCGGTACGCAGGAAAGCTATGGTGTTCAGTACACGCTTACGGGCAGCACAACCATTTATACCGATGACCCCAAACTGCAGATGCAATAAATGAAGGCAACCCGCTTGCACCTACAGTTGAAAAAGGCCTGGTTCATCACAGGCCTTTTTCTTATCGGGCTGTTGCAGGCTCCCGCACAGGACCAGCAGGTGGCCGATAGTCTTGCAAACATCTACCGGGAGCAAAACCTGCCCGATACGGCGAAGCTACGGGTACTGAATGCGCTTGCTTTTTATGAAACCCGTAACCTCGACCTGGCCCTGCAGTATGCACAGGAAGCAATTGCACTGGCCACAAGGCTTAACGATTACATCAACCTGCACAAAGGGTACTTTCAAACAGGCAATAAAAAACGGCTCAAAGGTGATTTAACCGAAGCCATTACCGCCTATTTTAAAAGTATTGAAGCCGCTCGAAAGGCCAACTACCTGGTAGGTATGGGGAAATGCTACAGCGCCATTGCCGATATCTACTCTATTTCCAACAACCATAAAAACGCTATGCTCTACTACCGCCGGGGTATAGATGTGCTGCTGAAAGCCAATGATTCACTGCTGTATGCCACTGCTGTTTTTAATGCCGGCGATGAATTGCTCAAACGCAATTACTTTGATTCGGCGCTGGTCTATTTTAAAAAATCCGGCACCATTTTCAGCCGCATCAACTACCTCTCCGGCATTGCCTATAACATGGGCAACCTGGGTATGGTGTATGCTCACCTCGGCAACCCTGCGTTAGCAGAACAAAGCATCAACACATCTATTAAAATGCTGGAAGAACAGGAAGATTATTCGCCGGTTTGCACCTATCTCTTATCCATGAGCAGCATCTATGAAAAAAAGAAAGAATTCCCCGCTGCTTTCAACTATGCACAACGCAGCCTGCAGTTAGCGTTGGCTTATGACCTGAAAGAAGAACGTAGCAAAGCCAATGAACAGCTGTCCATCCTTTATGAAGCAACAGGGAACAAAGAGCAGGCCCTCATGTATTACAAAGAATTTATCCGTTACAGGGATAGTGTGAACAATCTCCATGCTGTGCAGCAAATGGCCGACCTGCGTACAGATTACGAAGTGTCTAAAAAACAGGTGGAGGTAGATTTGCTGCATCAGCAAAAAAGGAACCAGCGAAACATTCTTATTTCTCTCGCTGTTATCCTGCTGTTAACCATCGCCATTTTAACCGCCCTGTTCAGGTTTTATAAAATCATTGCCCGTGAAAAACAGCGTTCTGAAAAATTATTACTCAATATCCTGCCTGCAGAAACGGCGGCTGAGTTAAAAGCCAAAGGAACAGTGGATGCGGTGAAGTTTGATGAAGTAACCGTACTCTTTACTGATTTTGTACAGTTTTCCAAACAGGCCGAACATATTGCTCCGGAAGTATTGGTAAAAAGCATTGATGCTTATTTCAGAAAGTTTGATGAGGTGTCCACGGCATTTGGCCTGGAAAAAATTAAAACAGTGGGGGACTCGTATATGTGTGCCGGAGGCTTGCCTACAGTTAACAAAACCCATGCAACAGATGTGGTGGCAGCAGCCCTGCAGATGAATGCGTATGTAACGGAATCACTAAACAAAGAAGATGGACTGGCGCATTTTGAAATACGCATCGGCATTCACACGGGTCCGGTTATTGCAGGGATTGTGGGCATTAAAAAATGGCAATACGATATCTGGGGCGATACGGTGAATATTGCTTCCCGTATGGAATCGGCCGGCATGCCGGGTAAAGTCAATTGTTCTGAATCCACCATGCAGATCATCCGGAAACACTATGTCTGCGAATACCGTGGTGAAATCGAAGTAAAAAACCGTGGTTCGTTAAACATGTATTTTATAACAGGGGAAAAGAAATTGTAACTGCCTGTGACTTGATTCGTGTGCTCAAGAACCATTCATATTCCTGTCTATTTACAAAAAAAGCCCTCCATAACCGGAGGGCTTTCCTATAAAAGCAAGAACGTTTACTTCTTCTTCTGGTAGTGGCTCACTTTTTCATCGAGCTGCACCATTTTCCCATTCTCCATTCTGATGTCGTTTACTACATTCACGGAGTCGGCAACACCTTTTGCATCTTTCCAGCTTTGTTTGTACCAAAGGGTTACCCATTCTGTTTTTTTATCGGCTGATATAACGGATACATAGTCGCCCATGGTCACTACAAGATCGTTATACATGTTGCGTGCATCAGCGAAAAATTTCATGGCACTGTCACGGCTGAGTTTCGCCTGGAAATAATCAAAGTCAAGTTGAATAGAATCGCCTGTGGCTGCGGCCAGTGCTGTAAAATCTTTATCAACAAAGGCTTTTAGTCCGGCCATAGCAGCTGCTACATTTTCTTTACTGCCGATCGCCCAGTCTTTGTAAGGTTCTGTGAGTGTGTAAGGCAAGTTAACATCGGCAGCAGCAGCGGCTTCTGTTGTAGTTGTTTCAGCAGTTTTGGTTTCCGCATTGTTGCAGGCGGTTAAAGCAAAGGCAAGACAAAAAAACGCAAAGATCTGTTTCATGTAAAAATGGTTTTGGGTTTAAAAATGATGCAGGAAAGGGAAGGGACGAGATGTAACCAGGTAATGAAAGGTTACAATCGGTAATAAGGTAGTTGATTAAAACAGCAATTGCAAGCATTCGATGGGTTTTGTGGCAAGAGCGACAATCTACAGCGGGATGAACAGGAATGCCAACCTTTCGAAGGTTGGCAACCCTAACCACCCATCGTTCAGACGGGCGAAGCCGTGCCGACCGTGTGGTAACCAACCATCAACAGTTTTTCTTTTGCAATTTTTCTCCGTGGCTTTCTGTCTTTGTGGTTGAACCTGTTTACCCACCCGGTGCTGCCATTTCCTGCGACAGTGCCAGCATCACTGTTGCCACTGCAGCAATCACAAACTGTAATTCTTTGCTTTCATTCTTTGGCAGCCACACAAAATTTTGCTTGTGTGCCATCAAAGGCAAACCCCTGAACTGCACAGCCGCAATGGGAATGCCGTTCTCCTGGAATACATAGCCCAGCACATACATCGCTTTCTTTCCATCAGCATAATGATTCACCGGCAACAGTTCTATTTCTCGGATGCCATTTGTGAGCACAGCAACCACCTCTTCCGAAATACTTACTATACCGGCAGTCTCCTGTTGTGCTGTGCTGAAGATCCAATCACTTGTATCGGCCGAAAGTATCGTGGTAATAAGGTCGGTCTTGCCCCGATTGTAAGTGGCGGGTCCTTCGTTGCGGCCAAAAATATTGTTCTTGGGTTGTGTGTAATAAAGTGTGGTGGTGGTAGCCATGTTTACAATGGCTGTATCGGTCTCGTTGCGCAGAAGTTTGAATGATCGTTTCTGCTTAATGTTTTGTTCCACTTCTTTCACGTTCGATAAAAGACGTGAGAGCACATCTTGCTGTTCGGTTGTTGTATTTGATTTGCTTGTCCATCCTTTGCGGCTGTTGAGTAAACGATAAGGACCAAATTCATAGCGCAGGAAACCAATCCCTGTTTTTTGTTTTACCTGTAAGGGTTCTGCAAGTTGTTCAATGTTAGCCGGCAACTTCATGAGTTTTTGTGCATTGCTTTGTTGCATCAGCAACAACAAACAAAGTATAATATTATAGCGAAGCATATTGCTATGAAGTTAAGTTTTTTTTGTGGAGGTATGTTTGGTTGTGCAGTAAAAGACGGATGCGGGTTTCTCTTTTCTCTTTCAGCAATCCCTTTTACTTTCACTGTATGAAAGCACTTCTCGTGATGGTCTTTATTGTTGGCTTCGTGATTTTGTTTGTGCAGTGCAGCAACGGGGTGGAGAATAAAAAAGACCTCGATGAAAATATGCTCGACTTAGCGATGTACAGCGATAATCTCGGTTTGTACCTGCGCAAACAGGATGCAGATTATTCGCTTTGGTTGCTTGATGGATTGGATAGCACATTACAAATACTCAGTATTACATTTACTGAACACAGGAAACTGCTGCGGCCGTTTAAACAATCGTATAACAAAGAACTTGCTCCGCCCATCAACGATATCCGCAAAGCCTTGTATAAAACTGATTTTCCGAAAGCTGTTGAATCGTACCGTTTACTCATCAATAACTGCAACGATTGCCATATTGACCTGGAGATTGATAAAACGGTGGTTGACTGGAGTAAGGCGGGGGTGCATTGAATGAATATTCACCTCCTATGATTCTATTCACCGCAGAATATGCGGTGAATAAGAGGTTTAATCGCCGCATTGCTTTCTATTCGCCGCAAATTATGCGGTGAATAAGGGGTTTAATCACCGCATGGAGGCTCTATCTGTGTCCATCGGCGTGAATCTGTGGCCAAACCGATTCGTGCAATTCGTGGTTACCATCAATTCTCTTCTTCTTCCACCTCTGCCTCCTGAGCTGGCGGCGATTGTGTAACAATCCCAAACTCAAACTGCATATCGTTGAGTTTGCGGTAGAGTCCGTTGTGGCTCATGAGTTCACTATGTGTTCCGCTTTCGGTAACAACGCCTTTATCGATCAACACAATTTTATCGGCATTGCGTATGGTGGAGAGACGGTGTGCAATCACAAACGAAGTGCGGCCTTTCATGAGATTATCCAAGGCTTCCTGCACCAACTGTTCACTTTCACTATCGAGTGATGAAGTGGCTTCATCTAAAATTAAAATAGCCGGATCTTTTAAAATAGCACGTGCAATGGCAATGCGTTGCCGCTGACCACCGCTTAATTTAATACCCCGTTCACCCACAATGGTTTCATACTGCTCCGGAAACTGTTGAATAAATAAATGAGCATTGGCGCTTTTAGCAGCGGCCATAATTTCTTCTTCGGTTGCATTGGGTTTACCGTAGGCAATATTTTCTTTGATGCTGCCGCCAAACAACAATACCTCTTGTGGAACAAAGGCCATTTGCCTGCGCAATTGTGAGAGAGGAAAAGATGCGGCAGGTCGTTCATCAAAATACAAGGTACCTTTATCGGGTTCGTAAAAATGTAAGAGCAAAGAAGCGATGGTTGATTTACCTGCACCGCTTGGTCCAACAATAGCAATCTGTTCTCCATTGGCAGCACTCAGTGTGAGTCCTTTTAAAACGGGCACATCTTTTCGTCCGGGGTAACTGAAGGCAATATTATCAAACCGCACATTTCCTTTCAGTTGATGTTGTGGTTCTACTTCAATATCTGTTAATGCAACCGGCTCACCATCGGCACGTAAAATTTCCCGCACACTTTGTGTGGCACCCAATGTTTTTTGCAGTTGCGAAAACATATCAGCAAAGCCTGCAAACGTACCACCCACAAACATCGAGAAGATCACAAACATGGTGAGTGCTCCCAATGTGAGTTCACCCGATTGAATCATACCAACACCTACCCACATCACAAACGCAATACTTCCAAACACACTAAAGATCATAAACGAAATAAACGCACCACGGTAGCGTGAGTTGCTGATGGAAGTGGCTACTACCGACTGAATACTTTTTACATAACGACCGATCTCATAAAACTCACTGGTGAATGCTTTTACAATAGAAATTCCCTGGAAGGTTTCCTGTACAATGGTTCCACTCTCTGCCAACTGATCCTGTGCTTTGCGGGCCATCTTACGAATGCGCATACCAAACAGCACAGCTAAAATGGCAATAATGGGAACCACAGCCAGCATGATCAGGGCCAGCTTTGCACTGATCCAGAAAATAAAGAACAAACCAATGATGAGTGTGAAGATGCCACGAAGAAATTCAGCCAATGTAAATGAAATGGCATCCTGTATCTGCGACAGATCGCTTGAGATACGATTGCTTAATTCACCCACTCTTTTCTCCGTGAAATAACTCATGGGCATGGTGAGCAGTTTGCTGTACACATCTTTGCGCATATCGGCCAGTGAACGTTCACCTGCTGCGGTTAACAGATACACCCGCATGAATGAAAACACAGTTTGTAAACTCAGTTGCGCAAAAATGAGCAGCAGCGTTGTATTTAAACTGAGCTGAATATTTTTCAATCCGAAATCAAATTGAGAAACACTGCTCATACCGGGAAGACTTGCACCGGGTGAAGCAGAGTCGATCATCTTTCCTAATAAGAAAGGAAACAAACTGGTGGTAAATGCGGATACTGCAATAAACACCAAACCCCAGATGAATTTACCACGATATGGTTTTAAGTAGGTGAACAGGATGAGTGCCTGTTTCAGACTCTCCTTCGAAATTTTTGCTTTTGCTGATCCTTTCTCGTTTGTATTTTTTGAATGTCGACTTGCTCTTGCCATACTGTTTGTTATAACGAACCGGTTTGCTGAATTACTTCATTACAATGCAAGTTAACGATTAAGGTTTGGGTGAGAGGATGCTTGGCTGTTTCTGATCGATAAACTAACAGCATCTTGGATATTGATTTGCCTTTTGCTTTTATTTCTCTTTTTTAATGTTTATATTACTAAAGCCAAAATCTACTACCATGAAGGAGATTCTCATCAAAGCCATTGCATTTGTATTGTGGTCGGCCACAATCTGCAGCTGTTCTTATTACAGATACACTGCAAATACGAAGTTGGATGACTACAATCAAAACAAGAATAAAGAATGGAGTCAGCTGGATGCCTATAATATTCTTGTTGTTCATCTTCAAAATGAGATGAAAGAAATCTATAACGTAGAGGTTGATGAAAAAACAAAAATTCTAAAGGGAAGTATCCGCCCGTTTGACGGCAATGGTTTAAAATACTATAATAAAGTGATGATGAGAGGTGGGGGCGTTGCCAAGAGTAAAATAAGGGCTGAAGAATTCGAGACAACCAAACAGATTCATTTTTTTGTTAATAAGGCAGAAAGACCTGATTCAAACAGAATTCAATTTCCAATTTCAGACATTACCAGGATAGATGTATCAAAGCATGCTACGGGATTAAATATCTTACTTCCTGTAGGAATTGGGCTCACAGGTTTAGCCATTACGGGAGGTATTGTTGCGCTTATTGCATGTAATTGTCCGCATGTATATGTTGATAACGGCACAACACAAGAGCTTACGAACTCTATGTACACCGGTGCAAAAGCACCACAACTCGAGCGGTTTGATTACAAACAACTGCCCGATTACTTTGCTGATTCATCAAGCTATACATTAAATATTGTAAATGAGTTAAACGAGGATCAGTACACCAATATGCTGGAGTTGATGGTTGCTGTTCATGCAAAAGATGTGGAAGTAATTGCAGATAAAGAAGGCCGGTTACATACTATAAAGCAACCTCAGCTTCCAATGCATGCAGAAGACAATGGCGGTAATAATATCCTGAAAGAAATTGCTCAACCAGATGCAACAGCGTATAAATTTAATGCAGATAGTATTTCAAAATTCAGCGAAGCTTATTTACAATTTGCAGTTCCCGAACTGCAACCACAAAATGGAAAGCTTCTGATCAGGCTGCGAAATACAAGATGGTCGGGTTATGTGTATCATCAATTCAGTTCGTTGTTTGGTAAAAATTACAGCAAATGGATAGCACACAATAAAGACAAATCAAAGGAAGAGCGGGAGCAATGGATGAGAGAGCAGGGCATACTGCTTCAGGTTGAAATAAAAACTGCACAGGGCTGGCAATCTGCTGGCGAAGTTGATTTGGTGGGTGAAACAAACTTTAACTCAATGGTGATTCCGGTGAATATTCCTGCAGGATCAAAAATGCTGGAAGTACGTTTACGGACAGGCTTTATGTTTTGGGAATTGGATTATGCAGCAATTGATTTTACGCCCAATGCAAACATTGAAATGCAGGTATTGAAACCATCTACAGCAGTTGGTGAAGATGGAGAAGATTTTGTACAGGCACTGAGTTTCGATGATGGAATTTACATGGAACACCTGGGCGTTAAGTCTTCAACCAAAGTAAAGTTTGCAGCATTGCCCACAAACACTGAACAAAAGCGTACACTCATACTTCGCAGTAAAGGTTATTATACTTCAAAGGAAGAATTTGCCGGTAAAACAAATCGGAAAGAGCTGAAAAAATTTAAGGACCCCGGTGAATTATCAAGATTTTCAAGAAAACTTTATCAAGATGTGATGAACCGAACAGCGATGAAATAATCATATAAAACTATTCGGCCAGGCATACAGATGTCTTAGGTTGATAAGAGGATAGTTTTACTTTACAAAATGGACATGGGTATAATGTTCCGTCGTAGTCTAAAAACATATATATTCTGCCTCCACCACAGGGCATTGTTTTTCGTAAACCTGCCGGGAACAGAACAGTTGGATAGGTATAATAGGTCTTGTTGAAATTGAATTGGTCGCTAAGCTGTTTTAGATGGTCTTTGTGCGATTGTTGTAATTCCACATCTTTATCCTGGTAATTACCTACAGCCCGTGGTTCTAATAAATTGATAACAGGCACTCCCAGTTGTTTGCACAGGTCGATCAGTTTTGGCACACCGCCAGACTCAATATATTCTTTTGACGGGCATACATTAATGGCTACAAAAACACCCGCTGTCTGCAGATTTTTAATTGCTTCCAAAACCCAGTAGTACGACTTTTGATTTCCCCTGAACTTGTTGTGTCCATCTTCCAAATGGTGATCGAGACTAATGGCAGCACCATCCAATCCGGCTGCTTTTAATTGCTTCGCTTTTTCCAGCGTTAAGCCATAACCGGAAGTATATATCCATTGATTGCATCGATCTTTAAAATGCCTTAGAAAAAGTAAGAGATCATCATAGCGGCTAAGCGGCTCTCCTCCTGAGAATACCAGCTGACCTACTCCCTGTTGCACGTATGGTTCAATCCGTTCAATAAATTGATCATAAGAAAGTACGTCTTTATTATACAGTGTGGCAGCTTCGCTGCAATGTTCGCATTGCAATGGACAGCGTTTGGTAATAGCAATCATCAACCGCCTGAGAGTTTGTTCACGGCCCGTTACCGGTTCAGTTTCGAGTAAATGATTTTTAAAAAAACTGTTGAACCCTGCCGAAGGCCATGAGGGATAAAACATATCCCACACATACTTTCCATCTACTTTAAACGCACGTACAAGCTTTTTAACAACAATCATTTTATTGATATTCCGGATCATCTTTATCAGAACACGGATTGATTTGATTGGATTCCTGTAGATTTTGCAACCAATCCACCAAACATTGCAGAGTGCCAGTAACCGAACTATATCGTATTCAATTGAACCAATTCTCCTGTATGATGAGTTTTTTTCCATCAGATCATTTTTTCTTTACTTGATTTATTTATAAAAACAATTCAGGAAACCGGAGCGGTAATTCTTTCAGGGACATTCAGAAACCCTGCTTACTCAATATAAGAAAGTTTTTATGTTATTACTAACAGGCTTATTCTTTTATTGAATCGTGTTTATTCAGCTGCTTTTCTCGATTTTGGAGTAAAGGGTTTTTGACAGATATGTAATATGCGATGTTTATTTCAAGACTTGCATCAGCATCGGTGCAAGTTTATCAGCCCAGCGTTTATATTCTGCACCTGAAGGGTGTAATCCATCAGAAGCTATTAAACTCCTGTTGGTTCTTCCTTCACGGGTGGAAGGGGTAATGTCGAGATAGGGACAATTGTATTGTTGTGTTACGTTGTAGTTGATGTTGTTGAACCAGTCAATTTCTTTCCTGATCTGAGCCGTATCATACGAAGCAGCAAAAGGCGTAACACTGTAATCGGGGATGGACAATACAAATACGTTTTGCTTTTTTCCATTAGCCAGTTCAATTGCTTTTACCAATAATGCAGTAAAGCGTTGGCGATAACCTGTTGTATCTCTTTGCTGGTATTGATCGTTTACACCAATGAGCAAACTCACCACAGTATGTTTGTTGGGATAGTTGTTGTTGATGCTGGTTTGAAGATTTGTGGTGGTCCAGCCGGTTGTGGCAATATATGTTGGTGCCTGCACCTGTATGCCTTGTTGCAAAAGGAGTGCTGCTGTTTGTGCAGGAAAACGTTCATTGGCTGCAACGCCTTGCCCGATGGTATATGAATCACCTAGTGCCAGCCAGGTATGTATTACTGGTGATAAAGGAGTTGTTACCACTGTGGAGTTGGGTCCATTCTTACTGCAGGCAGAAAGAAAAAAGAGGAGTATGCAGATAAGCGACAACTTCATACCACTAATTACGGATAAAGAAGGAGAAAGGTTCAGTTTAATGAGCGTATTCGCATTGTACAATCTAATTATCACGGAGGGATAGAGGAATTGGTAATTTGGAATTTGGGTTTTGGATTTTCTTCACCTCGAGTAATTCGTGGCTTATCTGTGTTTATCTGCGTATATCTGTGACCTTAATTGCTTCGTGGTTTAAAATCTTTTCACTTTGAAATCCCCCTCAGAAACTACAACTTTGTAAACACTCATTAAACAACAAGTAAATGACGAAACAGGAATTGATCGATTACCTGCAGCAACACGATAAAGAACAGGTGAAATTTGCCTTTGCAGATATTGATGGCGTGCTGCGTGGCAAAGTGATCAGTAAGCAAAAGCTGCTCGATACATTGGAAAGCGGTATCGGTTTTTGTGATGTAGCGTTTGGCTGGGACAGTAATGATGCTGCTTACGACAATGTAAAACTAACGGGCTGGCACACGGGCTATCCCGACAGACAGGTGCATATTGATCTTTCAACACTGCGTACGATTCCCTGGCAGAATGATCTCCCGTTTTTCTTAGCTGATTTCAGCGCTTCTGATGTGGCAGCCTGCAGTCGCTCTTTGTTGAAAAAGGTAGTGAAGCAATGTGATGATATGGGTTATCATGCCGAATTTGCACAGGAGTTTGAATGGTTCAATTTCAATGAAACCCCGCAGAGTTTAGAACAAAAACAATTTACGTCCATTGAGCCAATGACACCAGGTATGTTTGGCTATTCTATTCTCCGCACCTCATTGCAGAGTGATTTTTATTTTGATCTGATCGACCAGCTCAACAAGTTCAACATACCCATTGAAGGTATTCATACAGAAACAGGTCCGGGTGTGTATGAAGCAGCTATTACACATGATAATACATTGGCTGCTGCTGATAAAGCAGTGCTGCTTAAAACAGCCGTGAAAGAAATTGCTTACAAGCACGGTATCATGGCTTCGTTCATGGCAAAGTGGAATGAACAGTTACCGGGTTGCAGCGGACATATTCATCAAAGCTTATGGCATCCTGCAACAAAAGAAAATATTTTTTACAGCGAAACAGATTCTCATCACATGAGTGAGCTGATGAAACATTATGTAGCAGGCTTGCTTTATTGTTTGCCACATGTATTGCCGATGTATGCGCCTACTGTCAACAGTTATAAACGTTTGGTTGAAGGTGCGTGGGCTCCCACAACTATTACATGGGGTGTAGATAACAGAACAACTGCCATACGTGTGTTACATCCTACGATAAAAAATACACGTATTGAAATGCGTGTGCCGGGAAGCGACAGCAATCCATATTTGGCAATTGCAGCTTCACTTGCGTCGGGTTTGTATGGCATTAAACATCAACTGCCATTGAACATTCCTGCAACAAAAGGAAATGGTTATACCGATAAAGACAACGGTGTATTGCCATCCTCATTACTGGAAGCAGCAACACATATGCAGCAATCTTCCATTGCAAAGGATCTTTTTGGTGACGAGTTTGTTGATCATTTTACAAAAACACGTTTGTGGGAATGCCGCCAGTTCAATAAACATGTAACAGATTGGGAATTGAAGCGGTATTTTGAGATCATATAACGATGTCTGATTTCGGATGTAGGATTTATGATTTGGGTACTTGAACCTTGAACCGTGGATTTTGGGTTTTCTCTTGTTCCTTGACCTCTATCTTTGTGTTCCTTTGCGCCGCCGTGCCATAGTGGTTTAAATAACAAGTATGACAGAAGCATTAAGAATTATTCATAAAGCGTGGGAAGGTTACGATGCCACGAAAAAGATTGCACATGTAGAAGAGATCAGTGCTATGGTTTCAACTAACCATGTGTACCGGATTACGTTCGAAGATGAAGATATTGTGATTGCCAAGCTTTCATATTTTGGTAAGTACGAACATTTCAAAGAAGATCACCGCATCATTCATACACTGTCGAACAACTTATTATATCCGTTTGAAAACCTGCTGGCAAAATCATTGCTGAAAAATAACCGGGTGTATACCTATCATTACCGTTATAAGAAAAAAGATGCGTGGGTTGTATTTTATAATCCGGTGCGTGTGTTGCAGCGTATGCCCAAACGGTTGGATGAAAAACTGATCCGTAAGTTTGGTCAGCAGATCGGCAGGTTTCATAAAGCATGTTCAAAGCTGCGGAACAATTTACCCAAGTCATCCAAAACACTCCGCACCGATATTCATACGTTGATGGAACGGGTGGAAGCAGATGAAACAAAATTCGGCACAAGAGCGCAGGCCGATATGATCAAATATCATTGTGAACTGTTTCTCAAAAACAGGTTGAAAACAAATGCCGCTTCATTTGAAACGATCCCGGTGTTTATTGACTGGAACATAGGCAACTTCTCTGTAACTGATAAACTTGAATTGTATTCACGCTGGGATTATGATTGGTTTCGCATGAGCAGCCGCATGATGGATTTTTATTTTTTCAGTCGTGTGGTGAGTGATGCAGGCGACAGAACGGTGTTTAGTTATTATATCAACACCATGATGGAAGACCGTTTCATTCTCTTCCTGGAAGAATATCACAAAGTAAATCCGCTTACGGCAGATGAGTTACGTTTCTTAAAAGAAGGCTACCGTTTTTTTGTGCTTAACTATGTTATTAAAGACGGCAGTTATTTCTTTAGCGAACAGTATGCAAAAAAATTGCAGGCAGAAGCTTATGAGATCTATCTTCCTTCAGTTGATCGTGATTTTGATGCTGACAAATTGATCAAGGCGTTGAAGATAAAAGATGAACCTGTGAAAAAATAACACCTGCTGTAACACTTAAAACCCAACAACGGCATGTTTTCAGTTCAGGATTTTAAATCGGTGGTAGATAAGTATAAAATAATTTTTTTCGACGCCTTCGGCGTTATTAAAAGTTACAACGGGCTTATCACAGGCATGGAAAAAACCTTCGCCTATCTTGAAGAGCAGGGCAAGGAATATTACATTGTTACAAACGATGCATCGAGAAGTCCGATGCAGCTCGCCGAGAGTTATCATAAAGTTGGGTTGGATATCATCCAGCACGATCGCATTATTTCATCGGGTATGCTGGCGAAAGAATATCTTGATCTGAAAGTGAACGACGGCATTGTTGCTTACCTCGGTACAGAAAGCTCAGCACATTATATTGACAGTTCAGGTTTGCATACGTTGCCAGTAAGTGCCATTACGCAATACAATATCGACCAGGTAAATGCATTGGTGTTATTGGATGATGAAGGTTTTAACTGGTTTGATGATCTCAACAGAACAGTAAATATTTTACGCAAGCGAACCATACCAGCTATTGTTGCAAATACGGATCACATTTATCCCATCACCGGAAGTAATGAGGTATCGATTGCCATTGGTGGTGTTGCAACCATGATCGAAAGTATAGTTGGCAAAAAATTCATCCGCTTTGGTAAACCTGATTCGCAGATGTTCATGTTTGCCTATGATCTTATTCGTGAACGCACTCCGGTGAGCAAAAAAGATATCCTGATGGTAGGTGATACGTTGCACACCGATATTCTTGGTGGTAATAAGTTTGGATTAGATACCGTGCTTGTACTTTCCGGTAATACATTACCTGATGATGCAGAAACAAGGATACGTGCAACAGGTATTGTGCCGACTTATGTGTGTGAAAGTGCGGTGGTATGATGTGGTATTTACACTAGCTGCAAAAATTATTCTGGTTTTTCTTTTTATTATCATACGACCTTATTCAACAGTGCACCCTTTTTAATGCGCTGTTTTTTATTATAAATGAGTAACAATTTATACAACTGCGTAACAGATGAATTTTTTAAAAACAGCAGTCAAAAAAATATAAATAAAAGAATACTGTTCTCTTGAATCCTGCTGTAGTTTTTCTTCATGAATGCACTATTTTTATTTTCCAATAAACCGATGCTATGAAGAAATCTATACTTCTTGCCGTTGCTCTCATACTCTCTTTTTCAATCTTTAGTCAAACATTATCGAATCAGCTACTGGGTTACCAGGAGCCATATACACAGATGCAGGCACAGGCAACTGACAGCGCTGGAAATATTTATTATGCCGGTACATTTAAAGGAGCACTTGTTATAAACAATCAAACAATTTTTACAAGCAATGGGGGCGAAGATGTATTTGTTGTAAAGACGAATACCAATGGCCAGGTAGTATGGGCTAAAAAAGTTGGTGATACAGGGACAGATCTTTTTTCAAGCTTAGTGTTTCATAATGGATCGCTTTATATGAGCATGATGATCTATCAAACGACAGAAATTGAGGATGTCTCCTATAATGTTTACTCTTCAGCTCCTACTTCAATTATTTTGAAAATTGATACAACCTCTGGAAGAATTAATTGGGTGAGAAAAAACTCCTTACCATTTCCAAAGCTCATGCCATCATCAGACATTCTTTATGTTTATGGTGTACAAAACGCTGTCAGTGCAGGTTTACTTTACTTCGAAGAATCATTGTTGGAAAATGCGGCTTCAACCTATAGAGCATTTTTTCTTTACATGGATACAGCTGGCAATTTTAAAGGCCATAAATTGTTGACTTCTTCACCGGCCGGTCCCTCAACGCACACATTAATTAACTCCGCTCCCGCTGCGAATAATAAACTCATCTTCTTATTCAATACAACCACCACCCAAAGTATCCAGCTGGGTTCTCAAATAATTAACTTTCCAATTCGGTCAAATTACCAACTGCTGATCAAAACCGACACCTCTCTTTTAGACTTTCAGTATAAAATATTAAATCCCAATGGAGAGGGCTATGGCTACACTTTATGGCTTGAGAATACGGGCTTTACAATGTCTGAAAAAGGCGATTCTTTGTTCATGATTATAGCAGGATCAGACAACACAGGAAGTTATACTCTTGATGGTTTTAATGTACCGGTAGGTGACCAAAGTTTACTTCTTGTAATGGATACAAATTTTGTAACAACCAAAGTAAAACCGTTAAATATTCAGCGAATAGGTGGGTATGTTCTTAGGGTAGGCTTAAGTCATGCAGCAGCAGATAATAATTATTATTATTTCCGTGGGCGTATAACTGGATTTAATAACGCTTTGCCTGTTAAAGGCATTACTCCACAAACACAAGAGGTTGACTTGGTATATGGGTTAAAGGAGAAAATTGACTTTGCCGGCCCCAGCAAAAGTTTTGTAATTAAAACAAGAAAAGATTTGAGCGAAAGTAAAGTTACATGGCTTGGAGACCACACGCCGTACGAAAGTCCAACTGTAACTCCCGCCTTTTTTACACATAGAAAAGGAAAACTTTACTTTTTGCACCTTGCGGATAATATCTGGAATCCATGGGTTGTTGATACATCGCTTAATGTATTAAGTGGAGCAATGAAAACAAACGCCGACCGTGGAGAAACTACTAACTACGTAAAGTATTTCTCTGATGGTGGTAAAGCGATTGTGGGATTGGCAAAAGGTAGAACTGCACTAGATATTGATTCAACAAATATTGTCAGCAACCTGGCGAAAAGTGATTTGTTTTTTGTGGGCATGAACAATAATGACCAGGTGAGCTGGTACAAAAGATTGTATCATAGTTTTGCTAATTTTCTAATTCAAAAAATTACGACAAGAAATGAAATGATCTATGTTTCATTTGCGTTGGTTGGCCCACGTAATAGTGGAGCTAATAATTATATTCGGATTGATACATCCATTTATTTCATTACACCAACTCCACCGCAAATGACCGGCTTTTTGATATTTAATAAAACAGGGAAGTTTAAGGTACTCTTTTTACCAGCACCTTTTAGTGCGGCACCTATGTTTGATGTTTTTTCTGATGGAAGTCTGGCAGTTGCGAGTGTAGCAAATTCCACAGCTCTTAATTTGCCGGGAAAATCGTTTACGAGCGCCTCAGGTATGTATGTTGCCAGGTTTGATACGTCAGGTACCCTATTAGACGCAGTTAAGTTTTCATCGTCTGCGAATACATCCTTAGCATTGCCGACAGACCTAATTACAGATACGCTGGCAAAGAGCTTTAAGATTTTATGGGTTAGTAACCTAAGTCAAGCTCCTTCGGGAAATACTTTTAGCTTTCACAATGGAATAAGTGCAGCAACCAATTATTCAGTAACAAATCCCCAGCCGGCAAGTACGAGTAGCAAACAATACTTACTGCTCACAAATACAAGCTTTATAACCATGAATGGTTCTGCAACTATCGGCCCTTTAAACTCGATAAACAGAACAAGTGCACAGGTGAATAATAAGGTTTTTTTATTGCTCGGAAAATCTAATTTGAAAGACTCCATTTATTTCAACAATAACCTTCTTATACCTGATAGTAATAGTAATGTGAGATTTATCCTTGGCATGGACACTGATTTAAATTATTATAAACACCGGGTTTTAAATTCTAAAGCTGAGATTAAGGCAGACTTTGCATTCACGTCTTTAAAAGCTCACAATAAAATGCTTTATGCTTCGGGCAGCAATTTTGCAAGCATTAAGATTGATACTGTAAATGTGGGATATGCGGGAATGACAGATGCTATCACAGTTCAGTTTGATACAAATTTTGTTGCAAAAAAAGTATTCAGAATGGCTTCTCCCTATTTGGAAACAATGCTTGGTTGCGATATTTATAATGATTCCTTAATCAGCTTTGCATACACTTCTCAAGGGTCACCAACTTTTGTAAGTGGCAGAGTGGCTGCACGGAATTCAAGTGTTGAATTAACCGACCTTGATGAAAATGCCTACATCCAAACTGTACTTCTTAAAACCGGCGTTGTTACTTCAGTGGACGAACCGATAACAATACAAGGGTTTAAACTGTTTCCGAACCCTGTTCTTGCTAATATGGTGACAGTTGATCTTGGAAATACAGATGCAGGCCGCTATCATTGGTTATTGTATAATACCGAAGGAAGATTAATTGAAAGTAATATGCTGATGTGGAACCCCGGACAAACGAAGCAGATACAATTCAGTAACAGATTACAGGCGGGGAATTATGTACTGGTAATTAAAACCAGTAAACAGAAAACGGTGAAGGCAGTTAAGTTGACAATTCTATAACGGTAATAAAATTATTCTTCAATCTTTTTAATACCCGTTTTCGTCAGCTCAATTTTTTTCTCTTTGTAGAGTTTGCCAACGGTCATCTTGAAGGCCTTCTTGCTCATGCCGAAGAAATTGTAGATCTCCTCCGGATCACTTTTGTCGTGGTATGGTAGATAGCCATTACCTTCTCCAAGCAGACGCATGATCTTCTGTGCTTCATCTTCTACACGCTGGTAACCTTGTTTGCCTATACCCACATCGATCTTACCGTCTTCACGAATGGTCTTAATGTAACCGGCTACTTTATCGCCAATGTTCAGCGGTTGAAATACATCACTGAAAAATAAAAGCCCGATGTGTTTTTTGTTGATGATGACCGACCATCCCAATTCAGTTTGACGATAGATGATCAACTCTACTTCATCCTTTTCTTTTACGGTTAATTCATCATTGCTCAGTAAATGTTCAATGTATTGCGATGCGGCTGCACGACCCGTTTGCTCATCTATATACACATGCACCAAATATTCGCCACCTAAACGCATGGCCGAAATCTGTTTACTCTTTGGAACAAACAGATCTTTCATTAGTCCCCAATCTAAAAAAGCACCATGCGAACTTGTGCCCACCACTTTCATCAATGCAAAATCGCCCACTACAGCTGTGGGGTGTTGGGTGGTAGCGATCAACCTGTCTTCGCCATCGTGATAAACAAACACCGTTAGTTCATCACCCGCTCTTGTACCACGTGGCACAAAACGTTTGGGCAACAGGATGCCTTCAGCACCATCATCGAGATAAGCTCCTGCATCTTTCAAACGCTTTACAATAAGACGGTTATATTGACCTACTTCTACCATGTACAACGAAGATAAGTTAAGAGACGGAAGAAGATGGCTGATTTTTGATGTAGGATTTATGATTGGACTCCTGTGCCTCGAACCTTGTGCCTTGTTTCTTGTACCTTGTATTCTTCCTCAGTCTTTGTGGCTCAAAAAAAGAATTGGTATATTCACGTTCGTTTGAAGCTTCAAACGAAGCAAAAATTATTATTCACTAAAACTCATAATTATGTCGTTGTTTAATACAGGAAAGAATAAAAAAGACAAAAAGAAGAATGCGCCTGCAGGTAATAAATCATCTATGTTCATTGCACCAAAAGGCGGCGGAAAAGCCAATACAAAAACGTCAAGTAATGCCGGAAAGCATGTAGGTGGTGCACAGAGAGGAGCGTAATTTTTCCTTGTTTATGAACTCTATGGAACATCAACAAGACGTCCTTACTGAAATCGTTACGGCTTCGCAAATCAAAAGATCAAAATTACTTCCATGGTGGATTAAAATATTTATGTGGATCTTCCTGATTATCGGTTTCCTGATTCCTATTTTATTGATCGCCGCTGTCGCTGGGTTTGATACACAGTTAGCGATTTACGGTCTTGAAACGAATAATGCATTTACATTAACGGGAATATTACTGATCTTAGTTTTTGCGTTAAAAGGTTTCGTATCGTTTGGAATGGTAAAAGAAAAGGATTGGGCTATAAAATTGGGAGCGATTGATGCAATTCTTGGAATTGTAATTTGTGTTTTCACGAGTTATATTTACCCCTTTATAAGCGAAGAATCCGCAAGCTTTTCATTATTAAAATTTGAATTAATTTTTCTGATTCCATACCTGATTAAACTTCTCAGGATAAAAAATGATTGGGAATCGGCTAGAGCATATTGACAGATAATAAAGAAAGCGGCCATTGGCCGCTTTCTTTATTTTAATTTAAGCAGTTCTTTATCAATTTCTTTCTTCACCCGTTCCCGTTCCACATTCAGCGTGTCAGCAATGTCAGGTTGTGCTGAAATTCTTAATGTAAGCTCCATTTCTTTTTTACGCAACTCAACATACCGGTTAACTGTTGCTGCTAATCCTTTCATTTCTTCACCCACATCCAGGTTCATCATTTTTACTGCAATGCTGTTTGCCTTTTCCAGTTTAAGCTTGAATTGTTCCAGTATTGGTTTGGGTAAACCGGAGAGGTTATCGCCATAATGATGGTATACCTGCAAAGCATCATCTTGTACAATCACAAACTGTTCATACAATTCTTTGAAACGATCAACATCGGGATAGCTGTCATTTTTTATATCACGAAGAACATTGTTACGCACTTTGGCTGATACTTTGTTTTGTTGCAGATACCAACCACAAATAAATACACTTAGTATAATAACTGCCGGAACAACCCATCCGGCAGCTTGTTGTTTATTTTCTTTGTTGATACTAAAAGCAAACAGGTAACCGATCAGCATGCCGCTTAGCAAACCTCCTGTATGTGATGCAAGATCAATTCCTCTCGTTACTCCTGAAAAGAGATTATACAGCAGGAAGATCAAAACACTTAGCAGGAAAGACCGGCTTACTTTTTTCGGTATCAATCTCGTTGTAAGTAAAGCCAGAAATACACCATACATTCCAAATAATGCACCGGTAGCACCGGCACTGTTTACTGGTTCTTTATGCCAGTACAAGCTTGCCAAACCTGCGAGAACGGCAGAACATAAATAAACGGTGATGTACCGTAGTTTACCAAGGGTTGGTTCGAGATAAGTACCGATGAAAAAAAGTGCGTACAGATTTATTGCAAGATGAATAATACCGAAATGGAGAAAAGCTGCAGTAATCAGGCGCCACCAATCGCCACTTGCAGTAAGTGGCCCGTAGTTACTTCCCCAACGAAGGTGCACCAAACCGCTTGCGTCAAAAACACCTGCACCTTGTAATCCCATGATCATGAAAACAAGAACATTGATACCAATGATAGTGTAGGTAAGTGTAAGACTACCGTTTTCGTCTTGGGGCATAGAGGATGGTTGAGTGATAGATAAAAGTAACTTTCTTCCGGAAATAATGAGAATAAAAAAAGGGCTGCAGACAGCAACCCTTTTTACTTATTTGAAATTTTTTTATTGCAATGCTGTGGCCTGTATCTTCTGCATGGCTTTTTCCGCACGTTTGATGGCCAGCTGCTTTTTGTAGTTGAACCATTTTTGTCCACGGATCTTGAACATGATATCATCAAACTTACGTTGGAGGGTTACATTCCATAACCCTGTTAAGATTGTACCTGCAGTTGCACCAATGGTACGAACTGACAATCCAAAACCACCTTCAGCATATTCAATATGATGCCAGTAACCACTAGGCATATACAAGGTGTCACCATACTCGAGGTAACCGGTGTACCCTTTTGCATATTGCATGGCAGGATACGTTTCAAAATCGGGTTTATCAATATCTACCAAACCATGTACGTTAAAAGGCAGACGGTATAAAAAATCACTTTGATCGGGAGGGAACAACACGACCCGACGCTTACCTGTAAACTGTGTAAGAAACACATTGCTCATATCAATATCCATGTGCATACGGGTTACCGAATGTTTCGGTCCAAAGAACATGAAAGGTATTTTGATGTAACGGCCGGTGATCTTTGGATAGCCAAAGTCTTTCAGCAGTTCAGGTTTGTGTTTGAATACGGGGAATAAGAACAAACGCAGATCGGTTGGTTCTTTTTCAATGAGATCGAGATATTCATTGAACTTCATTTCAGCATGTGCTACGCTTAACGTTTCACTTGGGTTGGCTTTTTTGGTGCTGAACAGTTTCACTTTTATATCGCCCATGGATTGTTTGAAATAATCCATCGTCCATTTTTCGTAAGCAGGATATTGTTTCCATAAGCCACGCAGAATGACAGGCTTTTGGGGTTTGAGGTATTTTTCAGTAAACTCTTTACGGGTGATGGTTGTGCCATCCACGATAGGAATTGCTGTATCGATATTCATCTTCATGTTTGCCTTTTTTACACTAATCAGTTGTAAGCGGCACAAATTTAGGCCAATTTGAGGAACAGCAAGCCTTGAGAGGCTGATACCCGTCAGATGCAACGAATTTTTTACAAATTGTTTGAGAAACAAAATCCAATGTCCAAAAAACTAAAGCCAGGGTGAAGACACAAGGTAAAGGGCACAAGGGGCAAGGCATAAGTGCCAAATCACAAATCCTCCATCCGAAATCAGACATCTAGAGCTCTTCCCACACCAATTTCGAAAACTGTTCCAGGGAAGGGTCACGTGCACCCATGAGCAGGAGTACGCAATCTTCTGTAAAATGCGGACGCAAAGCTTCCACCAGATCGTTCCTGTTGTCAACAAAAAATGCATTGGCTCCTTTTCCTTTGAGGTCGTTGATGAGATCGTTGGCTGAAATATCTTTTACTGCAGTGCCGCCGGCATAGAAAATCTCGCTCATCCATATTTCATCTTGTGGACGTAGCACTTTGCTGATCTCTTCCACAAAATCGTTTCGTAAAAATTTTGTTGGCCCATATCCGTGTGGCTGAAACCAGGCAATTACTTTTTTGGCAATGGGTTGACAAGCTTCAATACTTGCTGCACACTTGGCAGGGTTGTGTGCATAGTCATCGATCAACCAAACATTGTTTTTTTGTCCGATGATCTGGTGGCGACGGTAAATGCCTTCATAATTTTTCAACGCTTCGGCTGCAGTTTGCAACGGAACGCCGATGAGGTTGGCCACTGTTGCCGCTGCAAGAGCGTTTTCCATGTTGTGTTTGCCTATGGCGTGAATGGTGAATGGTGAGTGGTGAGTGGTATCTCCGCTAGTGGTAATATCAAATGAAATGGAAAAGCCTTGTTGATGAAAGGTACTTGCATGATAGGCGGCATTATCACTTACATCAACTGAAAAATTATGCGCAGGATTTGCAGATAATTTTTTTGCCAATGGATGCGATTGATTCACCACAAAAAATTCGGATGTATTTTTTTTGAACTGTTCAAAAATTTCGATGAGTGTATCGATCTCTTTATGATCCTTGTCGATGTTGATGAGCAAACCAACTTCAGGCGTATAGTTCACTATGCTGCCATCGCTTTCATCAGCTTCAATGACGAGCCAATCGCCACTGCCTACTTTTGCATTACCGATCTTTCCTTCTTTAATAATACTGGTCAACCCTGCACCACTGATGATGCTTGGTTGCATACCTGCGTGTTGCAGAATATCAAACAACATCGCACTTGTGGTTGATTTACCACTGGTGCCGCCAACAGCAATTGTCTTTTTACTTCTTGCAATTACAGCTAACAACTCTGCACGTTTGATGATGGGGATATTGAGTTGCTTGGCCTTGATCACCTCTTCAACGGTATCTTCAACAGCAGTTGATACAACTACTAAATCTGTTTCATTGGTAATGCCTTCGCCGTTTTGTAAAAAGCAACGGATACCTTCAGCTTCTAACTTTTCTTTTGTTTCGTTTGGTTCGTCGGGATGAAAGTAACGGTCGCTGCCACTCACTTCTTTGCCAATACCTTTTAAATATTGTGCAATGGCACTCATGCCAACACCGGCCACGCCGATAAAGAATACGTTTTTAAAATCATTGATAGAAGTGATCATAGAAAGCAAATGTAAGTGGAATTTTCACCGCTGAGAAAGGAGAGAATAGAAGTTTGCGCAGAGATTATTTAAACAACTCATCTACCCTTTTCAATTGATACCCTTTTTGCTTGAGTGTATTGATGAGTGATGATAAGCGAGTATAAAACTTATCGGTTCGTCGTGGATCGGTGCCTATGTGCAGCAATAATAAAAATCCATTCAGTCCTGCAGGTTTTGATTGCTCGTGATTAAAAATAGATTGATAGATGGTTTCACTGTTTTGATAATTCGGCAACTCGGGCCATGTATAATCTGCAGCTGATCTTGTACCAGGCGAATAATTGATGAGTTGTAACCCCATTTCTTTCGTCCATGCAGCAATTGAATCGTTGTACCACTCATAGGGCGGCAAAAAGAATGTTGCATTTGTTTTGTTGATACCAAACCGTTTCATTTCCGTATAATTCTGCAAAAGATCTTTTTTGAATTGCTGTTTTGAAATAAGCAAACTATCCCGTTTGTTCCAATCGGCGTACAGTAAATGTTTATCTGAATGTGCGCCCAGGTAATGCCCCTCTTTCTTCAACTGCTGAATAAGTGATTGAAAGTTTTTGTTGCGATAGAAACCTCCTGTAAAGAAAAACGACGCTTTTACATTTTGTTGTTTCAATGTTTGCAGGATAGTCGTTCCCCCATCTGCAAATTCATGGCCGGTGAATACAAGTGCCAACTCTTTCTTTGTTGTATCGCCACGCACAATAGCCCCACGATCGTACCGGAAGCCTCCTGCGGAGGCGTTTACTTTTTTGGCTTCGCTTGCGCCTCCATCGCTGCCAATAGATAGATGAGTGATGCAGTTCCATCCATCGTTGGTTCGTTGCTGCTGTAATCACCATAATCATCATGATAAACTGCTAACTCACTTTGGAATGCTTCGTATTCATCGGGCTGGTATAATTTCAAACCAATCAAATTGTTAAAGATGTTGGTATAAACCGGTCCGTCTATCAAACCCCCATCGATCGGATAATTTTTGAGATGTGTAAAAGCACTGTGTGGATCAACCGGCGTATCTCCCCAACCTGGCAAACCATACACCATACTTGTGCCCCATGGATTGCAACCAAAGAGCCAATCGATATTTGCCTGCTCAAGTTCTGCAAATTCCTGATCGTTGGTTAACTGCCGGTACCAATAACATTGCATGGCAAAACTTACCGTGAGATTATTACTGCACCAGATAAATGGCACGCCACGATAAAATGCATTTTGACTTGCTTTATTCCAAACCCGATCAATGCCTTCTTTGTAAAATGAAATAAGCGTATCAGTATTAAACCAGAAATTATCAATGTATTCTTTATAGTAGCCTTTAACAGGTCCGTTCTTTTTTGTTTGTAATTGTTTAATGAGTTCATAATGGCCGATGTTAACGAAAGGATACCATTGATAATGATGGGCAGTGTCTGCGCCAAGCCAGGGTGTGATCTTCTCTTTCTTTGCATAATTGATTCCAAGCCCAAAGTGATATCCATTGTCGCTCGACTTTGTTGAGCTGATCAACATTTCATGAATGGCTGAACAGGCAAGCTCCATATCATCTACCCAATTATCTTCGGCATAGATATAGGGTGCTTTTACAGAAGCAGTTTGCGTAACACCCGGTTTCTTTTTTGCAAATGTATAAGCTTCAAACGCCTTGTCGTAATAACCTTTTCTTTTATCGGCGTTTCTAAAAACACTGTCTTTTAAATACAACGTATGTGCCAACGCAAAAACACTTGCAAACTTCGCAGCAGTTGAGCTGGTGCCTTGGGTGTTGTTCAAAAACTTTCCACGCTGTTGTCTTTCGCCATCAATAAAATAAACAGGTCGCTCAAATCCTCTTCCATACTGGCTATCCATTTTGGGAATACGCATGCTGATATGATCCCTGTCATCCCCCAACTGGTTAAACATCCAATCATCACGAGGATGCATTTTCAACAACCAATCCAATCCCCATTTTGCTTCATCTAATACATCAGGCAGATTGTTTTTTCCATCTAACCCATTGGCCAGTTTTTCATCAGTAAACACGTTTGGGAAATCACGATATGCCATCAGCAGATGATAGGTTGCATTGGCGCTTGTGGTAGAGTATTGCAGATAATCACTTGCATCGTGCCAGCCACCACTTACATCAATAAACGTACTGTCCGGCAAACCTGCAGTTGCTCCATATAAGGTATAACCATCCTGTGTATGACAGCTGTCTTTCAAAAAAGGATTAAAACCACTGCGTTGTTGCCGCATATAACGTAAACAGAAATCAGCAGTTCCTTTATAAACATCATCACCAATTGTAAATACAGGAGATCTGGTATTCCCTGTTTTCAAATAATACTCCCCTGTTTTTTTAAATGCAGAAAAATTTAAACGATGTGTTTGTTGAAATGGTCCGTAAGCGCCAAAGTTTTTTCCTGCAGTTCCTGTATATACAACTTTGTGATTGCCTGCATCAACCAATTCCCAATTACTGATTCCTTTCTCTCCTTTGCTGCACCAAACAGCAACCTTGGTTCCATTGGGCAAATAACCGAGTTGGTTAATGCGTATCCATGCTGCTTCGGTTTCAGGTTTATTTTGAAATGCAACAAATGCAAGGACGATAAAGGCAATTGAAACAAAGGTCTTCATAGAATTAAGGTAACAAATTTTCTGTGCTGGTGATTTCTCTACCTTTGGCCTCTCTATTTTATGCGTTAAAAATATTGCTATATGAAATTGATCTCTTACTTAAAAGACGAACACGAACAGCTAGCTGCTTTACACAACGGGAATGTCTATGATATGGACACATTGCATCCTGATCTGCCAACAAGCATAAATATGTTTTTGCAATACTGGGATGAATACCTCGAGCTTGCCCAGGCGAGTTTAAAAGCGGTACAGGAAGGTCGACTGATGCCCGGTAATGTTATTCCTGTTGAACAGGTGCAGTTATTGGCACCAGTGCCGATGCCTCCGAGTTGCAGGGATGGTTATGCATTTCGTCAGCATGTGGAAGCTGCAAGAAGAAACCGGAAGGTGGACATGATTGCCGAGTTCGATCAGTACCCGATCTTTTATTTTACGAATCATCATAGCATACAAGGTCCTGGTGATGTGCGTTGCATGCCCGATCATTTTGAAAAACTTGACTTTGAATTGGAGGTAGCGATTGTGATATGCAAGCATGGACGAAACATCCGTGCAGAAGAAGCGGATGAATATATTGGCGGTTTGATGATCATGAACGATATGAGTGCACGTCGTTTGCAGATGGAAGAAATGCTGCTGAATCTTGGTCCGGCGAAGGGAAAGGACTTTTCAACGGTGATTGGCCCATGGTTGGTAACGTTAGATGAACTGCAGGAGTATATCGTACCGGCAAAAGAAAATCATGTTGGTCTTAACTGGAATTTGAATATGAAATGCTGGGTGAACGGCAAACAGGTTAGCGCAGGTAATGTGGCTGATATGGATTGGACGTTTGCAGAGATCATTGAACGTGCCAGTTACGGTGTTGACCTTTATCCAGGTGATGTCATTGGCAGCGGTACTGTTGGTACAGGTTGTTTCTTGGAACTCAACGGAACGGGCAAACTCAACGATCCGAATTATCCAGAACAATGGTTAAAGGAAGGAGATGTAGTGGAAATGGAAATTGATGGATTAGGAAGATTGAGTAATACGATGGTGAGAGAGGAGGATGATTTTTCGATATTGGCTAAGAAGAAGATTTAGCCGCTAAGGCTCTAAGGCGCAAAGAATGAAGGAACGACTTAATTGGTGGTGGTTTTTCTTTTGTGTATGCATCGTTTTGCCTGCACTGCAATTTATTTTCTTAAAAGAATCCTTACCTGTGGTGCTTTTCCCTTTTATACAGGATAAGTTTATAAATGGATTGTATCCTTTTCTTGCAAGCGGTGCCTCCGTTGTTCTATTATTACTAATTGTGCTTTTTTTAAAATCGATTTCAAAGTACATCAGAGAAGACAAAAACTATAAGCTGGTATACATCATCAGCGGAGTGGTATTTGCTCTTTTCTATTTGAACCAATTCGTAAGTTTTTTTAGAGAAGCGTTTGATGGTGCCCCAAGACGATATTCTAATTTTTCTAAAGGTAATCTTGATGAAGGAGCGATTTACCTGTCAATTATTATGTCGCTGGAGTTGGCAATTTTCATCACATTTTTTGTAATTAATTTTTCAAGACTTTCAAAACATAAATCATGATAATTGATTTGCAACAGCTTTCTCCCATGCAAAAACAACAGTGGTTGCAACACGCTGTAGCTCCCCGACCTGTTTGTTTTGCATCAACCATCGATAAAGAAGGAAACATCAACCTGAGCCCATTTAGTTTTTTCAATCTCTTTTCCTCTAATCCACCGATTGTTGTGTTTTCGCCTGCACGAAGAGTGAGAGACAATACCACGAAGCATACATTGGAAAATGTATTGGAAGTGCCGGAAGTAGTTATCAATATTGTGGATTATGATATGGTGCAGCAGGTGAGTTTGGCAAGCTGCGAATTTCCAAAAGGAACAAATGAGTTTATCAAAGCCGGGTTTACACAAGAAGCAGCAACGGTTGTGCAACCACCGATGGTGAAAGAAAGTAAAGTGAAGATGGAATGCAAAGTGGTTGAAGTAAAACCATTGGGCAGCGAAGGAGGTGCAGGTAACTTAGTGATCTGTGAAGTGCTGCGGATGCATGTAGATGAACGTATTCTTAATGCAGAAGGTACCATGATCGACCAGCGCAAGCTGCATCATATTGCACGGCTGGGCGGCGATTGGTATTGCAAAGTAGACGAGAACAGTTTGTTTCATGTAGCCAAACCAAATACACAACTAGGCATAGGTATTGATGCATTACCGGAGTCGATCCGCAACAGTAGTATTTTAACCGGCAACAATCTCGGTCAATTAGCCAATGTGCATGAATACCCGGTGGTAGACGCAACATTTGAAGACGAACGTTTGAAAAACATCATTCAATATTTTTCGATTAATCCTGATGAGATGGACCAGGAGTTGCACAGGTATGCAAAGGAACTGCTGGATGCAGGAAAAGTGAGTGAAGCCTGGCAAATACTGTTGGCCGATAGTTAATTATTTCAATCCCAAACGATCCATCAGCGCTTCTTTTTTTGATTTAGATACAGTTAGCTGTTCGCCGGTATTCAGTTTTACATAACCGCCATCTGTGCGAATAAAGTGGCTGACGAATTTGAGATTCACTACTGTTGAATGATGAATGCGTTGAAAGAGATCTGTGGGTAACAGCTCTTCAATATCTCCCAGCGTTTTTGAAACCAGGATAAACTTTTTATTGTCGAGATAAACTTTCGTGTAAGCACCTTCGGCATGACAGTAAATAATATGACTTACTTCTGCAAACTCATAACCGTCTTTATTAGGTAAGGCGATCCGCTGTTCGTTATACGGTTGTTTGATATTACGTAGAAGGTTCTCAATATTTGCACTACCCGACTGTTCGTTCATTTTCAGTTCCACTTTTCGTACAGCTTCTTTTAAGTCTCCGGAGTCAACAGGCTTTAAGAGGTAATCAACCGCACTTATGCGAAATGCTTTTGCAGCAAACTGATCATGTGCGGTTGTAAATATGATGTGAAAACTGATCTGATCAATAAGTTCTAGCATTTCAAACCCATTCATCCACGGCATTTCAATATCTAAAAAAATAAGATCAGGTTTTTCTTTTTTGATCATCATCATTCCTTCTTTTGCAGAGCTGCAAGCAGCAAGCACTTCAACGGAAGGACAATTCTTTTCCAGATCATTCAGCAAAGCACGAATGCAATGTTGTTCATCATCAATAATTATTGCACGAATCATAGAATAAATATGATTGAAGGTACATTTATAAAAAAATAGGTTGATCGATCTATGTTTTAACCAATGGCTGTTTCCGATTGATGAAAACACCCATTGATAAAGTATTCTGTTACACTTCAGCAGGAAGTGAAATAACTACTCTTGTTCCTGCAGCATACCCCCTCTCATCTTTTTTATCAATGAAAGTGATTTGCGCATTTCTTTCTCTCAATGAGTTATCCAGTTCGAGCCTCGTCTGTGTAAGGTTTAAACCTTTGCTGTTATGGGTAACATGCATTTTTGCTTTATTGTCGAGTGATGCTTCTCGTCCTATTCCATCATCATCAATACAGATCTCCAGTACTTCTTTGTTGGGTGTAATGTTTACACGAACAGTTCCTCCATTGCCCTTAGGTACAATACCATGCCAGATAGCATTTTCAATAAATGGTTGAATGATAAGTGCCGGTATTTGTATTGATTTCAAATCAACAGATTCGTCAACGTTCATACTGTAAGAAAACTTACTGTCAAACCGCATAGCCTCTAACTGAAGATAAAGTCTGCAGGTTTCTATTTCATCGTACAGGCTGATCTCTTTTTTATCTGCATTTTGAAATAAGGTGCGGATGAGTTTTGAAAAAGTTGTAAGGTAGGTAACAGACTTGTCCTGGTATCCGTCCTGGATAAGTGATTTGATGGAATTAAGACAGTTGAAAATAAAATGCGGATTCATTTGTGCACGCAAGGCCCTTGCTTCAAGTTCAATCATCTGCACTTTGTATTCAATTTTCTGTTGCTCTTCGGTTCTTACCCTGTTTACGTAGTGGTATAAAAAATAAATGAGCACCCATCCGGAAAAAGTGAGCATTACCGGAAACAGGTTAAAAAAGTATGCTCTTAAAAAAGAGGAATTACGTCCGGTACTGTCAGCATCAATTTGCCATATTCCAAGACGAATCATGATTGTCATCCATAAATATGTTCCAAGAAAGGAAAACAGGATCGCAATGGCAGGCAAAATAAGCACCTGTGCAGCAAACGTTTTTTTGAGGATACCAAGCCGCAATATCACGAGTTTGATGAGGTGGGAAAAAATAATACCAAAAATGAAAATGGATACGGCAAACGGAATAAACTCATAGGTATCACGATAAATGATGCTGTTAAATAGAAATGCAATGATGGTAAAACCACCCCAGCCCAGTAACTGGCATTTCCAGTAAAGCCGGTTATTTGTAATAGCCTTGCTCACTTCACCCATACGAAAGAGTTTTGATATAAAGGAGTAAGTCAAGGTGGCAAATATGTTCATTAAGTACAGGTTCAGACTTAAGGAGGCCGATCATTCCGTTGAAAGGAATATTGAGTCTCTTCACTACAATTTACAAATTCCTTTTCCGAAAGGCAATTGCATTTGGCAGTTGGCGCATTTCAGTTGGTAGTTGGCAAGCTGCTGAGAAAACATGTGTGCAGAGTTCCCCTGAAACCAGATACCATATACCACGAAAGTAGTATAAACCGAACCCGCCTAACCATCAACGGGCTGTTGTAATGCCTTGTTTATGGTAATACCTTGTTGTTAACTTAAACCATCTGTTATGAAACTCTTTTCTTTAATTCTATTCATATTCATTTACAGTAAGGCCAATACACAGGATTCTCCCCACCCTGTTTATAAAGTCATCGTTGAAACAAAACAAGGTAACCGGTTCAAAGGAATTCTTGTAGCTGTAAACGACAGCTCATTGTTTTCGTTCCCAGGTAACTGGCGTGAATTAAAACGGAAAAAGGCATACAAACCTGTTCAATTTAGCTACAGCAATATTTTGCAGATGCATCTGAAACGCAAAGGAAGGATAAGACGTGGCATGACAACCGGAGGTACTGCCGGCGGGTTGCTTGCTTTAAAAATGAATAGTGGCAAAAAGGGCAATCAGAATATTTCATACAGCACGGCAATTGCGGTAACCGGCGGCACAATAGCCGGCGGAGTTATGGCAGCTAAATTTAACGATCGCATCTTCATAAATGGAAACAGAAATCTGTTCCAACATTTTGCAAAAAATATAGGTCCATACCTTAAATAAAACAGAAGTAGGCAAAGCATCATTCTCTCTTTACATTACTAAAACTACTTTATATGAAACCGGGATTTATAACACTTGTTATGTTGTGCTTCTTTTTATTACTGCATACTGTTGCATTTACGCAGCATACAGCGGATAAGAAACGACTTAATTTTTATATTTCTGTTCGCACTAAGAAAATTGATCCTGCTTCTCAAAGCACTCAATTGCAGGCAAGGTGGCAATACCTGTTCCGCAAGAAGGAATTCTATTGCATGTTTGTAGGATCATCAGAGGAAATGACAAGGCGGATCAAAAAAGTGTTAAGTGAAAAAAATGCAATGATTGGAAATATTTGGTTTGACAGTCATGGTCATTTCAGCAGAAGAAAAGCGTTGTTTGAAATCGGGAAAGATGAATTCAATGCTGAAACCATTAAAGACAGTAACCATACAGCATCCCTGCGTGAGCTTGCTGCTTATTGTGATGATAACACAGTTGTTGCCATAGGATCCTGTTATGGAGGTGCTACTTATACATTGCCTGCTATTGAAAATTTCCCTGAACAACGTATGAACGGCGATACACTCATGATCAATCTTGGCCGGCTCCTCAGCAATGCAACAGTATTTGGTTGCGAAAGTTTTGTAATGACCCGGCCGGGCTTGTTTTACTCCGGTTATTCCATGGCCGGAAACCCCGGTCGTAAGAAATTTAAAGACCCGATTTACCAACCCGTGTGGGAACAGTTGGGCAACTGGAATTGCTATAACGGAAAAACAGGACAGTTTTACAGAGTTAATACTGTTTCACTAAGACGTAACGGTACTATTTACACAAAAGGAGAAAACTATCTGAATCTTGCAAAAAAAAGAGACCGGACGATCAGGAAAATAAGCTCGTTTAAAAAGGGCAATTACAATATCGCCTATTTGTATCAGCAGTAAAATTCCTTTACCTAAACCATCAACTTAAAATACAGCAAAATGAAAAAAATACTCTTTCTAGCCGTTGTTGCGCTGAGTTCAGTATTTGCAACCGCACAGGAAATACAAACAGACTCATTAAATAAGCTCACAAAACAAGATTACCTGGAGCTGAGCAAACGACAGAAAAAAACGGCCCGGACTTTTTTGGTAACAGGATTAGTAACGGCATCACTTGGAGGAATCATTCTGACAGCTGCAACGGTAAAAGACGTCGGCTGCCTTTTTCAAAACTGCGGGGCGAGCCAAGGGGTATATACAACAGCCTCCGTATTCTTAATTGCAGGAGGAATACTTTCTGTAATAAGTATACCCATTTATATAAAGGCATCGGACAATAAAAGGAAAGGTCTTTCACTTACGGCAGGCCACCAGGTGATTCCGCAAATGAAAGTGCAATCGATTGGTAACAACTTTGTTCCATCGCTTTCTTTATCAATTACCTTTTGAAGAATGGACTTTCTGTTTAAGTGCCGGATAACCCGATTTTCTCTGTGCGGCGTACTTAATTGCAGAAATTAATAGTGCTTTCCTTTAATGCTGGTTCCTTCAGCAAAAATTGCAAACTTTCGTTTTTAGAAGGGTAGACATCAATTAGGAACTTTTTCAGACCAGAAATAGCTTAGTGGTAGAAAAGAAACAGGATAAAACCTGTATCGATCATCAACTACTATCAAACTTCTGTTTATGAAAAAGTTAATCTTAATTCTGCTGGTGGCCATGCTTGCAAACAACGTTACAGCATCTTCCATACTTACAGATACTATCCACCTGTTTTCAGCAAAACAGTATCAGCTTAAAACTAGCCGGCAACTGGAAGGTGGAAATGGCGAAGCAACGCTTCCTGCAAGTATCGATATGACAAAAGCCAGTATAAATTCCATGCCTGTTACTGCTAAATGCAACAATAGAAAAACAGATAGCGATCTTAATACAGAGGACGGTTCATTCACAACGGGAATTGCTGCGATTATCACGGGTGAACCTCTTTTTGTTGTGTCATCAAAAAACAGAAAAAGAGCGCTTTCTGTATCAACAACAGAACAGGTGATCAAGAAAATGCAACGAAACAGTATCAGCAGGGTTTCAATTCCTTCCATCAAATTAACGATACACTTATGAAAAAGACATTAACCTTGATGGTCTTTATGGTTGCTGTAATGGAAAGTTTTGCAACAGTAAACTTGTTGAACGAACGTGATACATTTCACATGGTGAAAGTTATTACGAAAGGAGGTAAAATAATACATGGCCAGCTGCAATATGTAACAGATAGTACCATGCATATTCAACCGGGATCGAATAAGGAAGTGCGCAAAGGTTTTTTGTACGAGCCGGTTTCAATACCATATTCCGATATTATTTCCATTCGATATAAAGAATTTAATTGGATCGGGTTCGCATTAAGTCTTGGTGGTATGACGGTTATTTATTTAATGATCACAGGCGTGATACCGATTTTTAATAATGGCTTAGGCGACGCAAACTTTCTGATCTGGCTTTCACCTTTACTCTTTGGCTACAGTGTCTTTCGTATGCTTAAACGAAAGCGATATGTGATCAATGGCGATAAAAACCGGTTTGCCAAATTCAAATTATGGCATGAGAAAAGAAATCGGTCTGAGAAGTAAGGGATCTAAAGATCATGCTAAACAATTTTATCGAATCCGGTCAAAGTCTGTCTTAACTTTAATCCATGCTTCATCCCGATGGCACATGGATCAGTTATTTCCTGGTAATAGGAATACGGTATATTGTTATTGCCGGGCTTGCTTTTTTTGTGTGGTATGTATTGTTAAAGAAACGAATACTGTTTAAAAAAATCCAACTTCGAATTCCGTCAAATAAGGATTACCGACGTGAAATTTTCTTTTCGCTTTTCACTATGTTCCTGTTTGCATTTGTGCCCTGGTTTTTTCTTGGTGATGCAGCAATAAGAAAAACCACCACTTTTTATAAAGACATCAACCAACACGGGCAATTGTATTTCTGGCTGGCCTTCCCGTTAATGTTGTTGATACACGATACCTATTTCTACTGGATCCATCGGTTGATGCACCATCCCAAACTGTTTCGTATTCTTCATCTCATTCATCACAAAAGCACCAATCCATCACCTTGGGCAGCTTTCTCTTTTCACCCCTTGGAAGCAGTGCTGGAAGTAGGCATTTTGGTTGTACTCATCTATACCATTCCTGTTACAAAAGCACATTTGTTCTTTTTCTTTTTGTTCCAGATGTTTTACAATGTATATGGTCATTTGGGTTGGGAATTGTTCCCCCAAAATTTTCAACGTACATGGATCGGTCGGTGGATCAACACGTCTGTTACACATAACCAGCATCACCAATACTTCACCGGTAATTATGGTTTGTACTTTTTATTCTGGGATCGGTTGATGGGAACACTGCGTGATGATTATGATGCGAAGTTTGATGAAGTGAAAGGCAGAGCTAAGCGTTTGAATGAGGGGAAGAAGTAAAAGAGGAATTGGTAATGTGGAATTAGGATTGCCCGTTTTTCTGAAGCTAGATTTTGGCAATTGAAAAATGCATAATAAAAAGAGGGCTGCACATTGTGCAGCCCTCTTTTATCTCTTTTCACTTCTTAATACTCTTAGCTTACCATTTCGCACCAAACACTTTCTTCATAATTTCTGTTGTGCGCTTCAATGGATTTTCACGGATCTCAAGTTCTTCTTTAGCGATCTGGTCGAACAAGGCATCCACCGTTTTACCAACTACATAAGCAGTAAGATCGGGATTGATCTTGTTACGTGTTGTGGGCAAACGGTTATAACCATTCACCAAATCACCATAATATTTTGTTGCTTCTACTTTATCCAATGATGCTTTTACAGAAGGTGAAAACGCAGCGATCAATGCAGCACTTGTCTTTTCACGGAAATAATTCGTTGCACCATCTTTTGGCCCACGAATAATATTGATGGCATCGCTGATGCTCATTTGTTTAATGGCGTCAATAAAAATCGGCTTGGCAAAACCAACCGCATCTTCGGCACCACGATTGATCTGCAGAATGGCTTTGTCAACTGTGCTGCCCAAACCAATGTTCCTGAGCGTACGCTCTACTTTCTGCACTTCAGGTGGTAATAATATTTTGTAGAAATCGCTGCCAAAAAAGGCATTTGTCTGGTTAAGATTCACTACTGCACGGCCAAGTCCTTGTCCCAATGCATCTTTAATACCTTGACCTGCTTCACCTTCGGTCACCTGCGTTCCCATCGAAGCGCCGGGTAACTGGCTTAGTACTTCGCAAGAACTTAAAAGAAATACTGCAAGGGTAAGAGAGAGGATAGTTTTTTTCATCTGTTGGTTTGTTTTCATTAATAAACGGTTTTTCAATGCAAAACGTTGCATATTCTGTGCCGAAGATACTTGCTTTGCTGGTATGACCTACTTACGGTAATTTTGCGGGCTGTTAAAAAGAAGCCAACAAACAGAAGGGCTTTACATCAACCAATCGTTATGAGTACACATTTGAGCGAACAGGAAATTATCCGTAGAGAAAAACTGGCTGAGTTAACTAAACTGGGCATTGATGCATACCCCGCACCATTATACCCTGTTACTCATTATTCAACTGCTGTAAAAGCCGGGTTTAATGAAGAAACAAAAGAAGAATACAAAGATGTATGCATCGCAGGCCGCATCATGAGTGTGCGTGATATGGGCAAGGCATGTTTTGCTGTATTGCAGGATAGTCATGGTCGCTTACAGATCTATGTTCGTCGTGATGATATTTGCCCCGGCGAAGACAAGGCACTGTATGATGTGGTGTTTAAAAAGCTTTTGGACATAGGTGATATCATCGGCGTAAAAGGATTTGTGTTCACTACCAAAACCGGTGAAACAAGTTTGCACGTGAAAGAATTAACCGTGCTTACAAAATCGCTGAAGCCACTACCGGTTGTTAAAGAGGCAGAAGGACAAACCTTTGATGCAGTAACTGATCCGGAATTCAAATACCGTCAGCGCTATGCTGATCTCATCATTAATCCGCAGGTGAAGGATGTGTTTGTAAAACGTACCATCATGATCAATACTATTCGTGAATATTTGAATGAGTATGGAGCATTGGAAGTTGATACCCCGGTATTGCAAACCATTCCTGGTGGTGCAACGGCCCGTCCGTTCAGTACACATCACAATGCATTGGATGTGCCCATGTACATGCGTATTGCCAATGAACTTTATTTAAAACGTCTGATCGTTGGTGGGTTCGATTGGGTGTATGAGTTCAGCCGCAACTTCCGAAACGAAGGGATGGACCGTACGCATAATCCTGAGTTTACTATTCTTGAATGGTACACAGCTTACAAAGATTATTTCTGGATGATGAACGTTACAGAAAACCTGCTGGAGAAAATTGCGATTGCATTGCATGGAACAACCGATGTAACTGTAGGTGATAAAACCATCAGCTTTAAAGCACCCTTCAAACGCATTTCTATATTCGATGCCATTAAAGAAAACACAGGCATTGATGTAAGCGCTTTAGAAGAAGATGGTTTGCGTGATGTATGTAAACAACTCAATATTCGTGTTGATGGTACAATGGGTAAAGGCAAGTTGATCGATGAACTCTTCAGCGAAACCAGTGAAGCCAAATGTATTCAGCCAACATTCATCATTGATTACCCAGTTGAAATGAGTCCGCTTACGAAAAAGCACCGCAGTAAAGAAGGGTTGGTGGAACGCTTTGAGTTAATGATCAACGGCAAAGAAGTTGCAAACGCCTACAGTGAGTTGAACGATCCAATTGATCAGCGTGACCGTTTCGAAGACCAGGTGAAACTGAAAGAACGTGGCGATGATGAAGCGATGTTTATCGATTATGATTTCTTGCGTGCGCTGGAATACGGCATGCCGCCAACAAGTGGTATTGGTATTGGTATCGATCGTTTGTGTATGTTAATGACGAACCAACCTTCTATCCAGGATGTGTTGTTGTTCCCGATGATGCGACCGGAGAAGACGGTGGAGTAAGTTGATAAGTAGAAATGTAAATAAGTAACCGCAGCTGGAAACAGCTGCGGTTTTTTTATTCTTCATTAAATATGTTAAAAGAAATCATAATTCATGAGTTTGGTTTTTTATAACAGTGTCTGCTGTTTTCTTTGCTGAAAATTAAAAATCATGAAAACATTTTACTTAACAACACTGCTTCTTTCATTAAGTATTGCGTCATCAGCACAAACGCAAAAAGGAGCGCTTAATATCAATGGACAATTTGGAAGCAATAGTGGCGGGCAGCACAGCAATATATCAAACGGTTTAATTAAGAGTTTCTCTATAGAGCTCAATCCTAATGTTGGATTTTTTGTAAAAGACAATTGGGAAGTTGGAGCAGGTGTTTTATTTGGGATCACGAGAAGTCGGATGTCCGGTTATATTATAAAGGGCACAGCGAACAAATTTGGAATACAATCATATTCAAAGTACTACATTGGCAAAAGGTCTGTTAGACCTTACGTTATCTTAGAGGCTTCACATACTTGGATATCTGAAAAAACAAAATTTGTTAATGGAAATACGCAAGGTTACACTTCAGCTAACTGGAATGCTGGTGGTGGAGCAGGTGTTGCCTGGTTTGTAACTCCGAAAATTGGTCTGTTCTCGCAACTTACTTATAATAGAGACTTGGAAAGACAAATCAAATATTCAACTGGAACGCTCAATCTCAACTTTGGCGTACAAGTTAATCTCGGAAAGAAAAAGTAATCGGTCATGCATGTTTATGCCGCAGTTTGAAAACAACTGCGGCTTTTTTATTCCACTCATCCAAATGAGCGTTAAACTCACAACAAAAAAATTATCTTCATCCCCTTAAAAAAATTCAAGCATGAGAAAAACAGGATTGTTTCTGTTGTGGATCGTTATTGTTACAACAGCATCGGCGCAAACAGCATTAACCACCGATCAGATGCTCAAAGGAGCAGCACAGAAAGTAACCAAACCATTGCCGCAATTTGTTGAATGGGCAGGCGACAATAGTTTTATCATCCGCAGCGAAGGAAAGCAGTATGTACACGATATTAAAACAGGAAAAGAAACGGAGTACAAAGCACCCGACATGCATATCATGGTGGTGGTTCCGGAGATCATTAATAAAGGCAATGATCTGTATCTGAAAATGGCGAATGAAGAAACCCGTTTGACCAATAATAAAGACGAAGAAAAGAATCCTGTTCTTTCGCCCGATAAACAATACGTGGCATTTACACGCAACAACAATCTCTTTACAATCAACCTCAATACAAAAAAAGAAACACAGCTTACCAACGATGGTACTGATGTTATTTTAAATGGTTATGCAAGCTGGGTTTATTTCGAAGAAATACTTGGACGTGCAAGCCGTTACAAATCTTTTTGGTGGAGTCCTGATAGTAAGAAGATCGCTTACATGCGTATGGATGAAAGCGAAGTGCCGATGTTCCCGATTTACAGCGAAGAAGGACAGCATGGTTTTATTGAACGCACACGCTATCCAAAAGCAGGAGATAAAAATCCTGAAGTAAAAGTGGGTGTAGTTGGTCCTGATGGTGGTGCAACGGTGTGGGCTGATTTTAATCAGAAAGATGATCAATACTTTGGTATGCCTTTGTGGAAACCAGATGGTAGTGCGTTATGGATCCAATGGATGCCACGTACACAGGATAACCTGAAAGTTTATGAAATGAATCTGGTTGATGGCAGCAAGAAGGTGGTGTATGATGAAACACAAAAAACATGGGTTGATCTGGATGATCAGAATCGTATTACATTCCTGCAAAACGGTAAGCAATTCATTCTGCAAAGTGATGCAACAGGATGGAATCATTTATATCTCCACGACATGACGGGTAGACGCATCAATGCGATCACCAGTGGTTCATATACTGTTACTGCAGTAAATCTGGTTGATGAAAAAAACAAACTGGTATACTTCACTTGCCGCAAAGACAACAGTGCCCGTTTCGATCTGTACAAAGTGAAATTCGATGGTACCGGTTTAATGCGTTTGACTTTTGGCGAATTCACACATCGTAATATTCGTGTATCACCTAACGGTCTTCATTTCATCACCAGCTATTCAAATGTTTCTACGCCTGATGTAATGGCAGTAGTAAACAACAAAGGAAAAGTGATTCGTGAATTGGGGAATGCTGCGGGTGAAGCGTTTGCTACAACTGCCTTGGCAAAAACAGAATTGCTCCGTGTAAAAAGTGAAGATGGTAAATACGATCTGCCATTGCGTATTGTCTGGCCAACGAATTATGATAAGAATAAAAAGTATCCGGTGATGATCAGTATTTATGGTGGACCAAATGCCGGAACTGTTTCTGATGGCTGGGCTTTGAACATGCAGCAACAATGGTGGGCAAAAGAAGGAATGATACAGGTAGCGATGGATCATCGTGCAAGTGGCCACTTTGGTAAAGAAGGCATTAACTACATGCACCGCAACCTTGGCTATTGGGAAATGACAGACTGGATCACGATTGTAAAATGGTTGATCGAAAATGCAGGTGTTGATAAAAATAAAGTGGCCATCAGCGGTTTCAGCTATGGTGGTTATATGAGTGCGTATGCATTAACCTATGGAGCTGATTATTTCACACATGGTTTGGCCGGCGGCAGTGTTACCGACTGGAGTTTGTACGACAGTCATTACACCGAACGATTTATGGATACACCGAAAGAAAATCCTGAAGGATATAAATCATCTTCTGTTTACACACACATTGATAAATACAAAGGCTTGCTGCGTATCTACCACGGTACTATGGATGATAATGTGCACATGCAGAACAGTATGCAACTGATCAAAAAATTACAGGAGAAGAAGAAGCATTTTGAATTCATGTTGTATCCCGGAGGTCGTCACGGATGGCCGGGTAACCAACAGTTGCATTCGCAAAACGAAATAGCATTGTTCATTTATAAGAATTTGCTGGAGAGAGAAGTGCCGAAGGATGTGATGAAATAAGATGAATGATTTGATAAAAAAACCGGAGTGATGAGCTCCGGTTTTTTTATCACTGACACCTCATTCTGTTTTATTCCACAACACCAATCCTGCCAGTACACAAAGCATGATATAAACAATTCCAAAAATCAAAATATCTTCTTTCGGATTGCCATCAAACGAACCGAGCCATAGTATAACAACTGTAAACAGGAATGAGATAATGCCATTGATGATCGGCAACAGTAAGGTTAATACCCAATTGGTTTTTGCAATGGAGATTTGCAGTACAACAAAATAAAAGAAGCTGACAAACAGTAATACTTCCAGTGCAATAAATAATTCTTCGCCTTTTTTTGTTGCGTAAGTATGGTAATACTGCGACCAGTAAACGGTAAACAGCAATAATGTTGCTGCATAAAATAAACTGATTCCTTGAAGTCGGCTGAGTTTAAACATGCTCACTGTTTAGGTTTGATCTGCAGTTCTTCCCATGGCGTGCTGCCATCTTTCTCTCTTGTAAATACAAGTTGTTTGCCTTCGCCAATCACAATTTCAGCAGTGGTATAAACAAGATTACTGTCGAGCAAATGACCACCGATGGTTGCACCGGTGCTGTCGCTCACACTCATATGTAAATGCGAACCATTGATGCTCACTGTACCAACCAAACTCACAATTTCAAAATGACCGTTGGCTTTACTGCCTTCTGGTTGATTGGCAAAACGAAGATTGTATTGTGTAACACTGCCCACACAGGTCATGATCCAGCCTGCTTCGATCTTGTGCTGCTGCAAATAAGAAGTTATTTCCTGTTTCAGATCCTGCCCGGGTTTTAAACGGAGGGCGTGAATTTTTACTTCGTCGTTTTGCATGGTTGGTTTTGTTTTACATGCGGCGAATAAAAGAAGTATAGTTAAGTATTTCATTTTTTTGAACCACAAAGTCACGAAGACAGAAAGAACCACAAAGAAGAATGCGAAAACCCAATGCCCAAATTCCAAATGATGAACCCTCTGTTTGCATAGATATTTCAAGCGAAACACTAATTCTTCTTTTCTCTTTTCCCTCTTTCAATCTCTTAGTCCACAAACAAATCCGTAAACAACTTACCACCCGGCACCACACTATACTTACTTAAATCAGTAATTCCTTCTGCAGCAAACAGCTGTTCATCAACAAATAAGTTACCAGTGCATTCATTCGACGGTTTGCTTAAAATTATATGTGCGGCATCTGCAAGTATATCTACTGTTCTGCTCATATTTGCCAACGCTTCACCGCCTAACAAATTTCTCACAGCAGCAGTATCAATAGTTGTACGTGGCCAGAGTGCATTGGCAGCAATACCATCTTTCTTTAATTCTTCAGCCCATCCCAGTGTCATCATACTCATGTTGAATTTGGTGAGTGTGTAAGCAATATGTCCGGCCAGCCATTTAGGTTTTAAATTAACGGGAGGTGATAACGTAAGTATATGCGGGTTATTTCCTTTTCGTAAATATGGGATACAGGCTTTCGTCATTAAAAATGTACCACGCACATTAATGCTATACATGAGATCGAAACGTTTGGCTTCTGTTTGTTCTGTTGGCGTAAGTGAAATTGCCGATGCATTGTTGATGAGTATATCGATACCACCAAATGTCTCTACTGTTTTATCAACTGCCGCCTGTATCTGATCTTCGTAACGAATATCTAATTGAATGGCTAATCCTTTTCCTCCAGCCGCTGTCATTTCATCAGCTGCCGAAAAAATAGTACCACCCAGCTTGGGATTTTCTTCCACACTTTTTGCTGCCACCACTACGTTGGCTCCTTCCTTCGCCAATTTCAAGCCCATTGCTTTACCGATACCTCTCGACGCACCTGTAATAAAAACTGTTTTTCCATTGAATGACATAACAAACGTTTTAGTAATGAAAGTTAGGGAAAGCCCTGCAAGCATAGAAAAGAATTTGTAATTTGTCTGCAACCTTATACAACCTTTATGCTTTGCCAACTTCGTCTCACTTCAACACTGGTTTTATTAGTTTCGTTTGCAACTGTTCGGTCGCAGGACACGGAACAAAAGAAGATACAGCGCATGTTTGTGACTGCTGTTGATAACTCAACAATAGAATTACCTGAAGGAACATTTCAACTCAACATGAGTTTGTGGCTCGATGGAAAGAAGAATGTACTCATTAAAGGAAAGGGAATGGATAAAACCATTCTCAACTTTACCAACCAGGTAAGCGGTGCCGAAGGAATTAAAATCACCAACGGGAAAAATATTACACTACAGGATCTCACGGTGCAGGATACAAAAGGCGATGCAATTAAAACACAACAGGTAGACGGTATTATATTTAAGCAGGTAAAAGCAGAATGGACAAGAGGGGCCAACAGCAAGAATGGTGCGTATGGTTTATATCCTGTGCAATGTACCAATGTGTTGATCGATGGTTGTGAAGCCTGGGGTGCAAGTGATGCTGGCATTTATGTTGGACAAAGCAGTTACATCGTTGTCAAAAATTCAAAAGCCACCGAAAATGTAGCGGGGATTGAAATTGAAAATTCCTTGTATGCTGATGTGTATGATAACGAAGCAACAAATAATACAGGTGGTATTTTAATTTTCGATCTGCCTGATCTTGTGCAGAAGAAAGGGGGTTACATCCGTGTGTATCGAAACAATGTGTACCATAACAATCATATCAACTTTGCACCAAAGGGAAACATTGTGGGCAAAGTACCCCAAGGCACAGGTGTTATGATCCTTGCTACCAATCATGTGGATGTTTTTGAAAACAAGATCATCAATAACATTACTGCAAGCACAGCCATTGTAAGTTATTATATCACCGAGAACCCGATCAAAGACAGCAGCTATTATCCCTTCCCGACACAGATCAATATTTATAACAATACTTACGAAAGAGAAGCCGTGCGAACAACCGGCAAAGGACGCATGGGAAAGATGTATCGCTTTAAATTACGTTTCGGAAAAAATGTGCCGCATATTCAGTATGATGGAATTGTTGATCAGAAATCACCCGCAGAGATTTGTATTCGTAACAACAGTAATCAAAGCTTTGCGAATCTTGATGCAGAGAATGGATTTAAAAACATCAGCAGAGATGCATCGAAACATGATTGTACGTTACAACCGGTACCAAAAGTTGAATTGAAAAATTAATGAATAATGCTGTCATCCCGACGAAGGAGGGATCTGTTCAACAGAAGTACTAAGCTGGGCAGATTTCTCCTTTGTCGAAATGACAAGTGAAATTTATACATTCGAACCATGAAGAAATTGATCGTTACAGTGAGTGTGATTATATGTATGTTGGTTGTTCTTTCGTTCAACAGCAAAAAGACCGATCCGTATTTTCAGTTTCATGAAAACCTCAGCGAATACAATTTCTTCAAAGGAAAATTGAATGAGCTGCTACCTGCTGATGGAATCATTCCTTACGATCTCAATACGCCGTTGTTCAGCGATTATGCCGAGAAAGCAAGATTTATAAAAGTACCTGCCGGTAAAAAGATCAACTACAACGCTACCTCAGTATTCGATATGCCATTGGGAACTGTGCTCATCAAAAATTTTTATTATTACAACGATGTGCGCAAACCTGCTCTTGGGAAACGAATTATTGAAACACGGTTGCTGGCAAATATGGAAGATGGCTGGCACACATATCAATACATCTGGAACGAAGAGCAAACAGAAGCTTTGTTTGAACCCATTGGTGATGTGATTACTGTTGAATACATTGATGCAGCAGGAAAGAAAATAAAAGCACAGTATGTTGTTCCAAGTCAGCCGCAATGCAAAGGTTGTCATGGCCGCAAGGATACGATCATTCCAATTGGCATTGCAGCCCGCCATCTTAATGGCGATTATGTGTATGCAAATGAAAAACAAAATCAATTACAGTATTGGCAACAGCTCGGACTGATCGATCTGCCAAACTCAACCATTCCTGCCAATGCTAAATGGAACGATGAGAAAAGCGGATCGCTCAACGATCGTGCAAGAGCTTATCTCGATATTAACTGTGGAAATTGTCATAACCCAAATGGTCCGGCAAATACATCAGGTTTGTTCTTAGATATTCACACAACAAATACAACTGCACTTGGCATTAACAAAACGCCTGTAGCAGCAGGCAGAGGAAGTGGTCATTTAAAATATGCCATTGATCCAGGTAAACCCAACCAATCGTTTATGATCTATCGAATGAATAGTGTTGATCCGGGTATTGCGATGCCTGAAATTGGACGTAACAGAGTTCATAAAGAAGGCGTGGCGTTGATTTCAAAATGGATCAAAGAAATTGGAAAAAATTGAACCACAAAGACACGAAGGCGCAAAGTTCCACAAAGCAATAAAGTAAATTTTCTTCTTTGTGCTCTTTACGGCGCTTAGTGATTATTATGAGCCATGACTATGTGGGTTTTCCACAGGATTCATCGATCCAAACTCGTTTGTATAAATTTTAAACAGCAGCATAAAATAACTGATGAGGAGTGGTCCGAAAATGAAACCCCAGAAACCAAACAAGCTTAATCCCACAATAACACCCAGTACGGTAACAAGCGGATGAACATCACCTAAACGTTTCATCAGAGTAACCCTTGCGAGGTAATCAACATTGCCGGTTACAAGTAAACTGTAGATCAATAAACCAATTCCTTGTCCGGTATTCCCTTGAGAAAATAAAAATACAACCAGCGGTGCCCATATCAACGTAGTTCCAACAATCGGGAAGAATGCAAATACACCTGTAATAAAACCCCACAGTACAAATTCATTGATGCCGAATATCCAATAACCAACGAGTGCAAAAATCCCTTGTATTAAAGAGATGAGTGGAATTCCAATAGCATTTGCTCTTACAACGCTGATGGTTTCTTTAGCAAGGATATCAATATTCTCTTCATGCAAGGGTAAAAAATAATCGAATGATGCTTCCATCTCTTTCCCATTGGTGAGCATAAAGAAATAAACAAACAACATCATCGCCAGGTTAGAGAGGATCATGGCTGTGCTGTTAAGAAAAGCAGGGAAGAAATTTGCAATTCGTTTCTGCAGTTCCGCTACGTTCTCATCGGTAAATAATTCCTGACCGGTCCATTCTTTTATTTGTGCGGATACAGATTTTAAACCCTGCACCACTTCGTCGGAATGACTGAATACTTCCGTTATTTTTGGGGATAGTAAATTGATGATATAATAAACGGGCAACCCAAACAAAACGAGGAAGCCGAGCATAAAAGCGGTGGCCGTTAAACTCTTGTTCCATTTTTTCTTAATGGTAAGATAGCGGTACCAACCCCTGCTGAGAATATAAAGTGTGATGGCGCCAAGAAAACCCGGCAGGAAAATATAAAGTTCTTTTACGAGCAGTAAGCCCAATGCAATTAAAACAACTAAGAGAATAATTTGCCGTAAACGGCTGCTGAATGATGCCATAAAATGAAATTACAAAGAAAAAAAACAAAAGATTTCAAGCATAAAAAAACCGGGCATAGCCCGGCTCTTTTTTATCAGGAAAATTTTTATCGGATCTGACCCCTTACTATACCTGCAGGGAAGAGGGTAGAATGTGCGTTTACATACAATGCACCAGTTCCCTCAATTGCTGTTTTTTGCACGTCGGTTAGCTGCAGTTGTTTATTTACACCAAAATCTGCCACAGTACTTATTAATCCAACCAAAACAGTTCCGTTTGTACCGGCAGCACCGTTGTGTATATGTGCGGCAGTTAGATCTCCATCGCCTGCTGTTAGGCCTGTAACATTTACAACATAGTACAATTTGCCATCGGTGGTTAAACGAAACCTGGCAGAACCTGTTGCCGTAGTTGCAACCGCAGGAACTTCATTTGCTCCGGAAAGAGCAACATCCTGCGCCCATTGAACAGTGCTGTTTAACTGCGCCCTTACCAAACCGCTTGTTACTTGTGTTGAGTGCACATTTACATATAATTCGGCAGTACCATTGTTCATACTGTCCAATAAAGTTGGGCGAACATTTGCAACAGAACCAGATGCTGTGCCGCCTGTAAATGTTGGAGTAAAATTTAAGATTACTCCTCCGTTAACAATGGGGTTACCGGTGTGAATATGTGCTGCTGTTAACGCATCACCTGCAGCAAGGCCGGTAACGGTGATATTATATTGTACAGAATTATCACTCATAATACGTAACACAAATGTTCCTGTTTCATTGCGGCCTGCAGGTGCAGGGTTTTCATTTTTTGTACTCAAAGGAAGGGTCCACTCTTTTACAATTCTTACTGTAGGGCCATCGTTTTTGTCTTTTTTGCAGGAAAAAAGAAATGCTGTGCAAATAAGCAACATTGCCGAATTTAATACCAATGTTTTCATGCTAATAGTTTTGTGCTTAATAATTAAATAGCTCGCCATAATGAACAGTAACGTAGAAAGTTTCTTTTTGGTTGCCTCTTGAAATTATAAGGTATGTAACCAAACCCGAAACCGTGCCAGAAATGAGTTGATGGTAACGTTAGAGAAAACTATTCTTCCCACACTTTTAACCCTTCGCTGCAATTTGCGCAGATATCAATATTCTTTCTGCTGGTCATGAGTTCGCTGCGGAACTGTTTGTAATTATCATTATGCCAAACCTCTTTGAACGATTGCATTTTTAAATTTCCCAGTTGATGCATGGCATCTTTATCAAAACAACATGGTACAACCAGGCCATCCCAGGTAATTACATTCGCATGCCACAATTTCCAGCAATGATTCTGTAATTTATTCTTCGGTGCATATGAACCGTCAGCATTCTTTTTGTAACGACTGTATTTATTAAGTGTTGGAATAAGTTTGTTGGGGTCATTCTCATAATCGTACACCTGTGCGGTTTTAAACCATACATCATCAACACCAACTTGCTTGGCTAATTGTTTCACCTCTTCCAGTTGATGTTCGTTCGGCCTCACTACTAAAAACTGGAAAACAACAAATGGTTTTTTACTGTTGAGTTCTTTTTTCCACTTCACAATATTCTTTGCTCCTTCCAACACTTTGTCCAGCTTTCCGCCAACTCGGTATTGTTGATACACCTCCTGTGTAGTGCCATCAATGGAAATGATCAAACGGTCCAAACCACTTTCTACTGTTTGCTTTGCTTTTTCATCGGTTAAATAATGTGCATTGGTTGATGTAGCTGTATAGATTTTTTTCTTTACAGCATAGTTCACCATTGGCAAAAACTCCGGGTTGAGATACGGCTCGCCTTGAAAATAAAAGATGAGATAAAGCAGATCTTTATGAATATCGTCGATCGTTTGTTCAAAAAAACTTTTCTGCAACATACCTGTTGGTCGAGTGAATTCACGCAAACCACTCGGGCATTCGGGACAACGCAGATTACAGCTTGTAGTTGGTTCAAACGAAATAGAAATGGGATAGCCCCATTGTACAGGCTTCTTTAAAAATCGGCTTAACTGGTAACTGCTCCACACTTTCGTCATATTCCATGCACGGCGGGGAGTGATCTTCGAAAAAAGGTTGAGTATATCGTTACGGTGTAATTGCGGCATTGAGGGATCAAAGATAGTCAGCAATAGCAGTATTTGATTAAGTAGTTCAGAAGAAGAAAGCCTGTTGTTGGATCAAGAACAACAGGCTTTGAATTTATTTTACAAATGGCTGACGCTTCCAGTACGTTAAACTCCGCCAGCACCATTCAAGCGGACCAAAGCGGAAAAACCTTAACCAAATATGGCTCCAGATAATTTGTAATAACCAGGTGCCTCCCACTACATAATAAATTTCGTAACGCTCAAGTTTGCCAAACATACCAAATCCAACACCATAGAAAAACAAGCCAACCAATAATGATTGCATCAGATAATTGGTGAATGCCATTTGTCCAACCGGACGAAGTAATGCAAAGAACCATTTGAACCAACCCGACTTGTACAACAACATGATCAAACCAAAAATTCCAATGGAACGAAAGGCTCGTGACAACTCGTAAAATTCAAATTGTACATTTTTTATGTAATCAAACTCGTTGAATTTATAATCGATCAGCGGTTTAAGACGGAAATAAGAGAGCAACAAGCCGATACCCAATCCTCCAACAAAAAGAACCCAGTAAATTTTAGAAGACGCCTGCCCTTGTATGATGCCTGTCTTATAAAAGGCCATGCCTAAAAACATAAACAATAAAATATCCCATGCCATATAATACAGGTAAAAAACTTCGGTACGGAAGCTTCGCTCACTTTGATATTCATAAAATCCCAAATAATCACCTCGTACACTCTTTGTGCTTTTTTCCATTTTTTTAAGCTTCTCCTTCTGTGTGGATTTTTCTTTAAACCCTGTCATCGCACCCAGCTCTTCTTTTTGCTGATCTGTTAGTTTGGTAACAGTTGTATCTATTTTGGCAATCAATTCGCCTTTCGTAATTACTTTCTTGTCACGATATATATCTACATTTTCCCTCACTGTTTGCAGCAACAAACAAATAAAGGCAGCGATCAGTAACCCCTTCGGCGACAACCTTCGAAACGTAAACATGATCATACCAATACAGGCATAATGAAACAAAATATCCCACATCCACAATAACACATATGCATTAAACAATCCGAAAACAAGCAGCCACAATTGCCGGCGGAAAAAATAATCGGCTGGCCAAAGCCCTTCATTCTTCTTCTCCTGTCGGCTCAGGAACAAAATAATTCCGGCACCAAATAGCATCGAGAACAAGGCCCGTTGACTTCCTTCCGGGAAAAATTCAATAAAATACCAGGTATTGAAATTAATAGATCCCCACTCATTTAACACTGAAGGGTCTCTATAAACCGGTTCGGGCAATCCAAAACCGGGAATATTCATCAATAAAATGCCGAGAATAGCAATTCCCCGCAGGGAATCGAGAAGAACAATACGTTCGCTCTGCGAAACAGGAGCGGCCTGATCGATGGTCATGTTAGATTGGTTTTGGTGGTGAAAAATGGGAGGCAGCTTTGCGTAGGGAGAGGAGAAATAGTAAGATACTCTTTTAAGAAAAATTTTGCCAGCTTTCGGAAACTATTATTATATTTGGGTAGTTGCATAAACAACTATATGCCAAACAACCAATTTAAAAAAGGCGAATTATACAGCTTCATGACGGGCAAAGCCAGCACGGCTATAGCACGGCGTTTGCAGAAGAATATGAAGCAGGGCGGAATTGAAATTACCGTTGAGCAATGGAGCGTACTCTACCATTTGTGGAAGAACGATGGTTTGAGTCAGCAGGATTTATGTAATGCTACATTTCGTGATAAACCGAGTATTACACGATTAGTTGATAATCTCGAAAAGCTGAAACTCGTAAAAAGGGTGGCAAGCAAGAACGACCGACGTATTAACCAAGTGTTTTTAACGGATCAGGGAAGAAAGCTGGAAGAAGAAACCATGAACGTGGCCAACAACACATTGAACGAAGCATTAATTGGCGTACCTGCAGACAAAGTTGACATCTGTAAAGAAGTGTTACAGATTGTGTATGATAATCTGAAGTAAGAGTTCGTTTCCAAAAAATAATTCTAAACGTTTAAATACTATTGATATGAGCACCGCAACGATTGCAACAAAACTGAAAGGTGGCGAGTGGTTAATTAAAACAAGCACACCGCAGGATACATTTACGCCTGAAAATTTTAATGAAGAACAAGTGATGGTGAAAGAAATGTGCGCCACATTTCTTGATACCGAAGTATTGCCTGTTGTGGCCCGACTTGATAAAATGGAAGAAGGGTTGATGCCGGCACTGATGGATAAAGCAGGTGAGCAAGGTTTGCTTGGCACTTCTGCTCCGGAAGAGTTTGGCGGTCTCGGAAAAGATTTTATTACAGCTACATTGGTGAATGAAGGATTAGGTGGTGGTTATTCTTTTTCTGTAGCCATTGCTGCTCACACTGGCATTGGCACATTGCCGATTTTATATTTCGGTACACCCGAGCAAAAAACAAAATACGTTCCCAAGTTAGCAACCGGTGAATGGAAAGGTGCTTACGGCTTAACAGAACCAAATAGTGGCAGTGATGCATTGGGTGCAAAAACAACAGCTGTATTAAGTGAAGATGGTAAGCACTACATTTTGAACGGACAAAAATGCTGGATCACCAATGGTGGTTTTGCAGATATCTATACCGTGTTTGCAAAAATTGATGGTAAAGATTTCACCGGCTTTATTGTAGAGCGTGGCATGGAAGGATTTACACAAGGACCGGAAGAACATAAGATGGGCATTAAAGGTTCATCAACCGTTCAACTCTATTTTCAGGATTGCAAAGTGCCGGTTGAAAATTTATTAGGCGAACAAGGCAAGGGCCACATCATTGCGTTTAATATCCTCAATATTGGTCGTTTGAAACTAGCAGCTGCTGCATTAGGTGGTTCCAAGCGCTCATTGAATATTGCGTTAACCTATGCAACAACACGTGAGCAATTCAAAACACCCATCATCAACTTCGGCGCTATTCAATACAAGCTGGCAGAAATGGCAACACGTATCTGGGTTTGCGAAAGTGCATTGTACCGCACCAGCAAGTGGATCGATGATATGGAGCATGATCTTTTAGCTGCAGGTAAACCTTTCAACGAAGCATTGCTTGGTGCTGCAGAAGAATATGCCATTGAGTGTGCGATGTTGAAAGTGGATGGTAGTGAAGTATTGGATTATGTAGTTGATGAAGGTGTACAGATACATGGCGGAAATGGATTCAGCGATGAGTATGATATTTCAAGAGCGTATCGTGATAGCCGGATCAACCGTATTTACGAAGGAACGAACGAGATCAATCGACTCCTTACTGTTGATATGGTATTGAAGCGTGCAATGAAAGGTCGTTTGGATATTATGACGGCTGCCATGAATGTTCAAAAAGAATTGATGAGCATTCCTGATTTTGGCAGTGAAGATGAAACGCCTTTTGCAAAAGAATATAAAGCTATTACCAATTTCAAAAAGGCGATCATGTTAACAGCAGGTGCAGCAGTACAAAAGTTCATGATGAAGATCGAACACGAGCAGGAAGTATTGATGAATATTGCAGATATGGCCATTCAAACCTTTAATGCGGAAAGTGCATTGCTGCGTGCCGCCAAAATGGTTGAAGAAAAAGGCGAAGCAGCTTGTCAGTTTGAACTGGATATGATGCACACCTACTTGTATGATGCGGCTGACAAAATCAACAAATATGGTAAAGATGCCATCAATGCATTTGCAGAAGGTGATGAACATCGGATGATGTTGCTGGGCCTGAAACGTTTTACAAAAGTGGATCCCTATAATTCAAAAGAAGCCAGAAGGCGAATCGTAGCAAAGCTGAGAAACGACGGAAAGTATCCGTTATAAGGTTGATGCGGTGAGTCATGTCACCTTTTAAAAATCCTTTGCCTAATTTGCAAAGGATTTTTTATTTCACCTGATGATTTTTATAGCTCATTTCAATTTACATTATGAAGCTTCTTTTTTTCATTAGTTCAGTTTTGTTTTTTCAGACAGTAAAGGCGCAGCAGGTTTTTCTGCGCATCAGTACACCTTCAAAAACACAGAATGCCGTTACATCATCAAAACAATTCTTAACGGGGCTTACCTGCAAAGGCTGTACGCTTACTGTAAACGGAACTGAAACGAAAGTATGGTCTACAGGTGCCTTTGCTGTTGAACTGAATCTTAAGCCGGGTGATACCAGTTTTCTATTGCAATCTGCCAATGACAAAGGAGCACAGGAATCGAAGCGTATCTTTTTTAATTATCAATTGCCTGAAAAAGAAAAATCGCTCACAACAAATACTGTTGCTTATTGGCGAATAGAGCCACAGGCTGATCTGATGTTGGTAAAGCCAGGTGATAAATTAAAGATGACGGTTAAAGCACTGCCCGGTGCTGTGGTGCAACTTGAAAACGGCACATCATTCAAAGAAATTTATGTGAAGGATTCAAACGGAGTAAAAGGCATTTATCAAATGGAGTACGTGGTGAAAGATAAAGACGATTTGTTTGCTGATAAGCCGTCTAAACTAAAACTGATGGTATGGGCTAAAGGAACAGATGATCCCATTGAAGCTACCAGTAAAAGTAATTTTGCAATGATGCCCGCCAATGGTTTGTTATTGGAAACAAAAGGCAAGATACCATACCTTCTTCTCGGACTTGGTGAGGATAGATTGGGTGGAACAAAGATGGGTTATGTTGATTCGCTTGTTCGGTTGAAAGCAGTCAGCAAAGTAGGGAATAAATATTGTTTACAGTTGAGTAAGAATCGCCAGGCTTATATTGAAGATGAGCATGTGAATGTGCTTGAACATAATTACACACCTTCATCACTTACCGGCAATATGCGTGTATGGGGCGATAGCAGTTTTGATTATGTATCGCTTTCATTAACAGAGCGGTTAGCTTATCAAACATTTCAGGAGGTAAATCCATCAAAAATTATTGTTGATGTGTTTGGCGCAACATCAAACACCAATTGGATCACACAACTCGGCAACACAAAAGAGATCGGCGATATTTATTATAACCAGATCGACGAGGATATTTTTCGCATCAGTATTGATCTTAAAAACAAACAGCACTGGGGTCATCGCATCTATTACAATGGTAATAATTTAGTAATCCGCATCAAACGTCAACCACAAATACTTTCACTCAACAATCTTGTTATTGCAATTGATGCGGGGCATGGCGGCAGTAACAAAGGAGCGTTTGGCTTAACAGGTGTAATGGAAAAAGATATGACGCTGGCCATTGCTAAGGAGCTTCAGGCTGCTCTTGAAGCAGAAGGAGCTAAGGTGGTTACCACAAGAACAAGAGATACTACCTACGATAATCACGACAGGTATACTGTATTTCAACAGGCAAATCCACATTTACTCATCAGTATTCATTTGAACAGCAGTGCCGATCCCGTGCGTATAAAAGGAGTAAGTACATACTATAAGCACATCGGCTATCGTCCGCTCACCAAAACAATTCTTCAACGTATGCTTGATATGGGATTGGGCGAGTACGGCAATATTGGGAATTTCAATTTTATCCTCAATGGTTTTACTGAATTTCCGAATGTTCTTGTAGAAACATTGTTCATCAGCAACCCCGAAGATGAAGCCAATCTACTTGATCCTGCTTACCGTAAACAAATGGCCGATGCTATTGTAAAAGGCATCAACGACTGGCTGGAGCTATGTAAAAAACAGTAAACTTCTTTCCATTCATCCTTTGCGGTTTTACCATTCAACAGGTCAATCGGCATTTATCATTTCTTTAAGAGTCTCTGAAACCCTTTACTGTAAAGGGTTTTACTGTTTGGCAATGTCCATGTTACACCTGTTGCATCCGTTCATCACTATGAAGGATGTGTTAACAGCCTTTTGTCAAGATTAGGTTGCACGACTATATGCAGCAAACTACATTTGGACCATCAATGATTTCTGTAAAAGAGTCATTAATCATTAAACCTTAAAAATGTTAATTATGAAAAAAGTATTTGTAATGCTGTGTGCAGTTGTCATCACTGCATCAGCCTGGGCCAAATCTGACCCTGCTCCTGTAGAAAATGAAAAAGTAATGGCTGCATTCGAAAAGCAATTTACAGAAGCAAAAGATGTAACATGGACAGAAAAGCAGGGCTACTTTCTTGCATCATTTAAACTGAATAATGATCGCATGCTGGCCTGGTATACACCCGATGGTGAAGTGGAAGCTGTTCATCGCTCTATTCAACAGAAACAAATGACATTCCTTGCATCGGAAGCTGTAACACAGCTCACCAAAGACAAACAAATTTTAAATATTGCTGAAATAAGCAAGCAGGGTGAATTGTTTTATCTGGTAAAAACAGATGACGAAAAGTGTTTTTCACTTTACAAAGTTTCTGCATCAGGCGATTATACAAGGATCGAAAAAACGAAAAAGAAAAAATAAATACACTACAGGTGTTGTTTTGGAATGGCTCCCCGGACTGAATCGGGGGGCTTTTTTATTGATAAATTAATCGAGCCAAATCTTCATAATCTTTACATTTGCAGCTCTTTCGCAAAGTCTCCCGACACTTCAGTCGGGATCTGAAGGCGGTCACTTTTAAAATTTCAACAAATGAACAAAGGACCCGTTTCTCAATTCATTCAACATCATTACCGTCATTTCAACGCTGCTGCATTAATAGATGCTGCCAAAGGTTATGAAACACACCTGAACGAAGGTGGCAAGATGATGATCACGCTTGCTGGTGCCATGAGTACTGCTGAACTTGGTTTAAGCCTCGCCGAAATGATTCGCCAGGATAAAGTGCAGATCATCAGTTGTACCGGTGCCAACCTGGAAGAAGATGTGATGAACCTTGTTGCACACAGCCATTACAAGCGTGTGCCCAACTATCGTGATCTTACGCCACAGGACGAGTGGGACCTCTTAGAGAACCATTACAACCGTGTAACTGATACCTGCATTCCTGAAGAAGAAGCATTCCGTCGTTTGCAAAAACATCTGCACCGTCAATGGGTGGAAGCAGAAGCAAAAGGCGAACGTTATTTCCCGCATGAGTTTTTATACAAAACCGTTTTAAGCGGTGATCTGAAACAGTATTACGAGATCGATCCAAAGAACAGCTGGATCGTAGCGGCAGCAGAAAAAAATATTCCGATTGTGGTACCGGGTTGGGAAGACAGTACAACAGGAAACATTTTCGCCAGCTACGTCATTAAGAACGAACTGAAAGCAAGTACGGTAAAAAATGGTATTGAATACATGGTATGGCTCGCCGATTGGTACCGCCAGAACAGCGGTGGTAAAGGCGTTGGCTTTTTCCAGATTGGTGGAGGTATAGCAGGTGATTTCCCGATCTGTGTTGTACCCATGATGTACCAGGATCTTGAGTGGCATGATGTTCCTTTCTGGAGTTATTTCTGCCAGATAAGTGATTCAACAACATCGTTTGGTTCTTACAGCGGTGCAGTTCCCAACGAAAAAATTACCTGGGGTAAACTTGATATCAATACACCAAAGTTTATTGTAGAGAGTGATGCGACGATTGTGGCGCCATTGATCTTTGCATGGATACTTGGGTTGTAACAATGTTCATTTAAAGTGCTAAAGGCGACACATTTAAAAAGTGTCGCCTTATTTTTTATCTTGTAAGTAAATGGATCGTTATGAAAAAAATTACACTGCTTTCCTTTCTCTTACTGATGGCTCTGGCTATATCTGCGCAAACAGATACTTCTAATAAAAAGCTTGCTAATAAACCTGTTGTCCAACAACAACTAAAAATTAAAACAATCCCGGCTTCCAGAGCTGTACTGGTACGTAAAGATGCTGGCAAACTGCAACTGCAAATAAACCAGTTCAGAGATTCGTTAATTGTAACAAAGGCAGAGATTGATAAATTATTAGTTGAGATGAATCAAAAGAAAGACAACATGAGTGAGATGGGTGAAATGGAAAGCCTGCGTTTGCAAATGGCAATGGACAGAATGAGCAAAATGATGAGTACCTTAAGTAACCTGATGAAAAAGATAAGCGAAACCCAAAGCAGCATTACGCAAAATCTGAAATAATGGAATCAGTTGAAATGACAGTTTTAGAATTATACTGCTTATAAAAAGCCTGTTTACTGATTTTCGTTGGTTGAACAACTTCTAACCCACTACTACTTTTACTGCATTATGAATTGGTTTATAAAACTTCTCACGGAAGAAAGTATTCCTCAAACCGTGATCATCTATGGAATCGTCATCGCTATCGGTATCTGGCTGGGACGCTTAAAAATTTTCGGCATTTCGCTCGGTGTAACCTGGATCTTATTTATGGGGCTGGCTGTTTCTTATTTCGGTATTCATATCAATAAAGAGACGGAGCATTTCTTAAAAGAGTTTGGTTTAATTCTTTTTGTTTACTCAATAGGTTTGCAGGTAGGGCCGGGTTTCTTTTCGTCACTTAAAAAGAACGCCGCTGTTACCAACGGATTGGCAGCAATGGTGGTTTTTCTTGGCGTAGCGGTAGTTGTTGCCTTTTATTACCTGTTGCAACAACCCATTACCACACTTACCGGCGTCATGAGTGGTGCAGTTACCAATACACCCGGTCTTGGTGCGGCACAGGCAGCTGCAAAAGATCTGGATCTTGCCGCAAACGACACTTCGTTTATCACGTTGGCGTATGCAGTTGTTTACCCGTTTGGTGTGTTTGGTATTATTGGCGCAATCCTTATTTTAAAAGCAGTGTTTCGTGTTAACCTTGATAAAGAAAGGGAATTACACAGGAAGCTCGACGTGTTGAAATCAAACAAACCTGTTTCCATTCATTTAGTGATGCAGAACAAACAACTCATCGGTAAACCGCTGCGTACAATATTTGAATTGTTGAAAGAGCCAATAGTTGTTTCCAGATTATTTCATAACGGAACAGTTGTTACACCCACTCCACAAACTCATTTAGGAGAGAACGATGTGTTGCTGATCGTTGCACATAAAGATCAGCTGGAGGTGTTGAAAATGATCATTGGCGAAGAAAGCAATATGAATCTGAAAGAGATTCCTCAAAGTGAATTGATCTCTCGTATTGTTGTGGTAACACAGGCCGATGTTACACATAGAAGATTAGGCGATATTGCTGCATTGCATCAACACGATTTTACACTCACACGTTTAAGCCGTGCAGGAGTGGAGATGGTGGCACATGGTGATATTGTTCTGCAGCTCGGTGATCAACTGAAAGTGGTTGGTACAAAAGAAGGGGTTGACCTGGTTACTAAAACGATCGGTAATCAACTGAAGCGTTTGGATGTGCCCGACATTGCACCCATCTTTATTGGTATTGTGGCTGGTGTATTGCTCGGCAGTATTCCCATGTTCTTCTTTAATATGCCGGTGCCGGTGAAGATCGGTTTGGCAGGTGGTCCGCTCATCATCGCTTTATTGCTGAGTCGCTACGGAGGTAAACTTTATCTCAATCAATACACCACTTACAGCGCTAACTTAATGCTGCGGGAATTAGGTATTAGTTTATTCCTTGCAAGCGTAGGCTTGAGTAGTGGTGCTAATTTGCAAACGGCATTATCAGGTAACAACGCATGGCTATGGATCGTAATGGGCCTTACTATTACTATTGTTCCGTTGTTGATCGTTGGTATGATCGCTCACTATGTATTCCGTAAAACATTTTTTGAAGTGTGTGGTTTGCTTTCAGGTGCAAGTACCGATCCGCCGGCATTGGCATTCTCAGCACAGTTAGCAAAAAATGAAGTGGCATCTGTTACCTATGCAACAGTTTATCCGTTAACGATGATACTGCGGATCATTGCTGCGCAATTGCTGATCTTATTCCTCTCCTGAAAACAGGAAATGGAACTGACTACTATTGATGATGTAGAGGTTTAAAAAACCAAAAAACCCCGACATTTCTGTCGGGGTTTTGTTTTTATCTACATTCAATGAATTATCTCGGAGGAACATTCAACGGAATATCTCTTACGAACATGTTATTTCTGTTAGCTGCATCCCATGCAAGGAAGAACACCAAACGTGTGCGTTTCTCATGCAGATCATAATTGATCTTATCGGGTGTATCGCTTGGTTTGTGATAATCTTTATGAATACCATCAAAGAAAAATACGATCGGAACTCCTTTTGCAGCAAAGTTATAATGGTCGCTGCGGTAGTATAAACGGTTCGGATCTTTTGGATCGTTGTATTTTCTGTCTGTAATAATTTTAATGTACATGTTATTGATGCTGTCAACAAAACGTGGTAACTCACTGCTGAGTTTATCATCACCAATCAGATAAACATGATTATTTGTATCGAGTGATTTGATGTTGTCATCTTTACGACCGATCATATCGATATTGATATCGATGCTTGTTTTTTCCAATGGAAATACCGGATGATCTGCATAGTAAGCGCTTCCCCACAAACCTTTTTCTTCGCCACTTACGGCTAAAAATAAAATGCTTCGGCGTGGACCTTTGCCCGCTGCTTTTGCTTTTGCAAATGCTTCAGCAACTTCCAATACACCAACAGTACCACTGCCATCATCATCAGCACCCGGGTGAAGTTTGCCATTGATAATACCAACATGATCGTAGTGTGCAGAAATGATGATCCACTCATCTTTCTTATCAGTTCCTTCGATCATACCCAACACATTTGATGCTTGTGTGATCTCTGTTTCTTTACGGAAATCAAGCATCAGTTCTGTTGCTACCGTTTTTGTTTCAAGTGTTTGTGCTTTGGCAGTTGCGAAATCGCCTTTTAATAGTGTTTCGCCTACAGCTTCAGAAACACGAACAACCAATGGCGTTTGGCGGCTGCGGTATAAACTGAATGTTAAACGACCTGCACGTGGTGAAGGTTGTTTGTCAATATTGTTCACCACAAATAAGATAGCTGCTGGCTGACGACTGTACAATTTATTGATATCGTTAAACGCAGGAAGTTGTGTGCCGTTCTTTGCAACGATCACCACTGCTTTACCACGAATATCAGTTGTTGTGTCAACTTTGCTCATGTACACCACTTCACTGAAAAACTGTTGTGAAGTGATAATGCTGTTGAGTGCTGCTGAAAAGTCTTTTCCAAATTCAAACTTCTTTCCGCTCACAGCTACAGTTGCATCTTTCAATGTGTCTTTGTACAGTGGGTAGAACTGTTCGTAGTTACCATTGTTTGCGGGTGCAATACCAATACGTTGAAACTGTTGTTTCAAATACTCAGCTGCTTTACGTTGTCCTGCAGTGCCGGTTTCTCTTCCTTCCATTTCCGGTCCTGCAAGGATGTAGAGATGGGTTTTGAGATCATTTTCTGTAATGGTTTTCGAAAACTGTTCAGCCGTTTTGTTTTTCTTTTGGGCCGATACGGAGAAGGCGAGCAAACTGAGTGCTGCCAATAAGAATGTCCTCATGCATTATTTTTTTAGATGGCCGAATATAAAAGAAAATCCCGCCATTGGCGGGACAGTTGTATGAATGGTATAAAGATCGTCCCAATCAAAGATTGGTCTGATCGAATGATCAGGCGCAGGCAATTTTATCAACCCTTAAACCATGACGGCCACCTTCGAATTCAGTGGTCATAAATGTGTCGACCATTTTTTCAGCATCACCTTCACGCACAAAACGGGCAGGAATACAAATGATGTTAGCGTTGTTATGTGCACGAACCAATTGTGCAATTTCTTCGCCCCAGCAAAGCCCTGCACGAATACCTTGATGCTTGTTCGCTGTGATGGCAACACCGTTGGCACTGCCGCATAACAAAATGCCAAATGCGGCTTCTCCATTTTCAACAGCTGAAGCAACAGGATGCGCAAAGTCGGGATAATCAACACTGTCTTTTGAATAAGTGCCGAAATCTTTGAATGCAATTCCTTTTCCTTCAAGATAAGAGATCAGGTCTTCCTTGTAATCGAACCCTGCATGATCGCAACCAATTGCAACGGGCTTGCTCATATCAAAAATTTGCATATCGAATAATTTAAAAATGATGATCTGTTACAAAGGTAGCATGTCTGCTTAACTCCACTCTTCAATATCCTCCTGTTTTATCTGGCGTCTGTAAATACGCATACTCAGCATAATACTGAATTCATACAAACCGTATAAAGGAATTGTCACCAAAGCCAGACTGAATGGATCAGTTGATGGGGTGATGATGGCTGCCATAATAATGATCACCACAAATGCATACTTGCGGATCTTGCGAAGAGTAATGGGCGTAAGCATGCCCACTTTTGTAAGCAACATCACTACTACGGGCAACTGGAATAATAAACCAACACCAACAGTTAAGTAGATCAGGTTTTCAAAATAATCGCTGATGGTTGGGCGAAACTCAATTAACGGACTGAGTGAATAGTTGGAGTAAAAATTTACCATGAACGGTGTGAGAACAAAATAACCAAATGCCACACCAAGGAAAAACAAAGAAGATATCCAGAAGATGGCACCGGTTGTACCGCTGCGTTCTTTATCGTTCAATGCCGGACGAACGAATTTCCAGATCTCCCAAAAGATATAAGGGAAGGCTAAAATGAAACCTGAAGTAAAACCAACAGTAAAGGTGGTAAGGAACTGTTCCGTCATGGCATTACTCTGGAACTTGATGCTGAAATCAGAAAGGCAAAGGGCATCAACATGCATCCATTTACCAAGATCGCATAGCCAACGGTAAGTAATAAAATCTTTATGTGCAGGGCCCATAAAAATGTTATTCACCACATAATCGATATTGAACAATACAATGAGGGAAGCAATAATAATGGCAATAACGGCACGCACCACGTGCCAACGCAGTTCTTCGAGGTGATCAATAAAACTCATTTCAGCTTTTTCTTCGCCTCTTGCACCACGGATGCGTTGTATAATTGATCTGCGTTCTGATTTTGTTTCGGCCACGGTTAATGATTTCAGTTGCAAATGTAACCCGAAAAGGATGAGCAAAAAAAGGGTTCATAAAGGGTAGCCCACCTTTTCTTTGCAACTGTGACTCCGCTCTTCAAAGGGAGGTGTCAGATAGCATTGTGAGTTGGACCGTGGCACTGCTCTTCTTTAAGAAAAAAGCACTTCGAATTAGGCGACTGAGATGCGCCAGACATCGCCTGAGAATTTTCGGGTCGGGAAACTTGGCCGGGAAGGAAGAATAAGAAATATCACATCCTTGCATAAATAAAAATGAGGATGAATGCATATAGGGAAAACAGGATAACAAATTGAAGTTTAAAAATTTGGTACAGATGTTTCCGCTGAAACAGCATAGCTTTTTTATATATCCAAGAAATGGCAACAGAAATAAACGAAAAAAAAAATGCTTATGAACAATCCGTAAGAAATCTGGCGGATAAAAATTTGACTTTCAGTTAGTGAATTAATAGACTCGTCACTTACACTATAACTAGCTAATTTTACTAGTCCCAAAAAGAAAATTGCAATAAGAGTATTGAGGATCAACAATGCAGCATAAAAATATTTTCTAATCATGGTACTCTTTTTTCATCTGTACAGCTTGATTCAAGGAGTCTGTCCGGGTAAAGGTAAAGCCATCTTTCTCAGCGGACGTATCAGACAGTACTGTGATTCGGCCTGTGGTACTCACCATCTTCAATGAATTAAAACTACATCTGTTTATTCACTTTTATTAAAACACTTCACGATTTCATTTTTAGTAAAAAGGGTTGGAAATCTGTCCAAAATAAAAAAGCGGCCTTTCGGGGCCGCTTTTAAACTACAGATCAAGTCTGTTTATTTTACAGCCAATGCTTTATCAATCAAAAACATGAGCATGCTGCGGTGAGCTCTTGTTTGCTCGTTCGGCGAAACTGCTGTGGCTAACATGGTTCTTACCTTGCGTAAAGTGTTATAAGCAGCACTTTTTGAAGGGTTATCGAAGCCGGCTGGTGCTGCCACAATTGCTGCCGCACCCTTTACAAATTCTGTCTGCAGATTTTGGCGGTACACATTTACTGCACCCGCTGCATCAGCTTTAAAGATGGCGTTCATAATGTCGTTCATCACATCAGCCACACTATAGGTATTACCATACAAGGCACTGTTGTTGATACGACGTAACGTAGTTGGGTGCAGGAGTTGTGCAAGAATATTTGTTTGGAAATTCTGCACAAGTGAAGTGTGTTTTGGATCTTCAGGCGCACCGAAGAAATTGTAACCACGACGCTGAACCTGCAGGTATGGCAACAATTGCTGATCTGCTTCAAATGCATTCGGGGCAAATACATAAGTTGCCAGGAAGTTCATTGCTTTTTTCTGATAAGCAACCGGCGTGATCACAAATGGTTTGCTGCCATTGTTCTGACCGGGGAAACTTCTGTCGACCTGCACACCACCAATATAACGGCTGATGGCATTGGCCATAGAGAAACGCTGTCCGTTCAGCACATTGTAACGAATCAATACTTCCTGGTAGCTCTTATCGCCTTTCGCATATTTGCTTACCAGTTTGCTCATGGCACTGTTCACAAATTTGATACGGTCTTCGCCATAAGCAACCATGTCGTTACTCATATCATTGATCATCACACGTGGATCAATACCGTTGCCGGGACTACGCATATCATCAGCATCGTTACCAAACGTGAGATGTGGTTCATGACTGCGACGGAGAATTTTGTTCAGCTCTGTTTGTTCCTGGCCTGCAGGGAACTCACGGTAACCAAATTCAATTGCCCACAGATCGTATGGCCCGGGTTTCATGGTGTAGTAATCACCTTGCTTGCTTCTGTCGCTGTTGATATTGATCGAAGGATAATCCATTACGGAACCCTGCAATCCTAATTTTTGTGTGATAGCAGTATTATGTACTTCAGTTGGGCTCAGCATCTGGCTGGCTTTCATGTTGTGGTTCAAACCAAGGGTATGACCCATTTCATGCAGAATGAGATAATACAAAAACTGCTCATGTGCCTTTCTTACTTCAGTTGGAGGTGCATCAGAAGTTGTAATGAGCGTTGAACCTGCCATGTATTGTTTGGTAAGTTCGCTACCAATTGTACAAGTTGCCCAATGCTTACGCATGTGCGATGGCATGTTTTCCATCATTTGCTGTTGCAGATTAGCTCCAGATGCAATAGCGTCTTCCGTTACATCAAGAAAAGGAGTTTCAGCACCGCTTCTCCATTCGATGGTGATATCACTTCCTAAAATCTGACCTGTTTTTGGGTTTACGAAACTGGGCCCGATTGCTCCATAAGGAGGATAGGGAGACGATACCCAGCGGATCACATTGTAACGGATATCTGAAGGATCCCATGTAGCATCATCAGGCATGATCTTCATCACCACTGCATTTTTAAAACCGGCTTTTTCAAACGCTTCGTTCCAGCGTTCGCCTGCTGCTTTTACAATTTCACGGTATTCAACAGGTGTGGTGTTTTCTACCCAGAAAGTGATCGGCTCAACGGGTTCACTTAATGCTGCTGAAGGATCTTTTTTCTTCAAATGCCAGCGGTTGATCATATCACGATAGTTAACGATCTCGTTTGATGTAAGATCATCTACTTCCTGTGTAAAGAAACCAACACGTGGATCATCGAAACGTGGTTTGTAATCGTTCACAGGCACTTCAATAAACGAGTGCTGAAGTTTGATGCGCACAAAACGTGCATCGGTAATATCTTTTCCGCCCTGGTTAAAAGGCATTGGATTGTCATAAGCCAGATCAACAACTACGTCGCTGTTGTTGGGGTATGAACGGATGTTGCTGTACTTGCTTTTTGTTGGATTGTAACCACCAAGATTGAAAACAGCTCCCGGAGGAATGGTTGGAGGGAAAATCGGTTTTACCGGATCGAGTTTGTCGCTCAGGAACAATTGATCAACACTTACGAGATAACCGGTTGAATCTTCTGCACCTACTTTATCGGCATAAAAAACCGCATCGGCCACATCTACATTTGCAGCTTTGCTCACAGCATTCTTTGAATCATAGTAGAAGTTGGTGTTTACGGTAGAGAACTCGATCTTGTCGTAGGCCTTTTTCATTTTAAACACCAATGTTGCACGGTGCATACCTTGGTGAAGAAACAAACTTGTTGGACCGCTGAGAGAGAAACTCTGGTAGATAAAGTCTTTGTTTAACTGATCTTTCCGGATGTACATCTGTACACTGCCTGTTACGGTATCCTGGTAAAGGGTAAACAGACCGGAATGTTTTTTACTGGCTTTTACTTTGTCGGTAATACCGGCAGGTTTTGGGGGCGCCTTTTTGGTTGAGTCAGCGGGAGCGGCTGCTCCGTTTTTTGCTTGGGCTGAAATTTCAGTACCCAGTAACAAACAAACAGCTGATAAGGCTAATGCGAAACGCTTGTTCATAATTCTTGTTTTGTTGTTAACTGATAAGAAAAGGTAAAATAAACTTTTCGTAGATATGCGGGCTTTGTATAAGCGGACAAAGCTTACTGTAACTGGTTAATACAACGGGAAATCAGCGAAGGACCTTCATCTTTACGGTCTCAATTCTTGTTTCGCTTACGGAGAGGATATCAAACTCGTAGTCGTCGATAATGATACGTTCTTTTGCAACAGGTATGGTTTCATGGTGTTCAACAATGTAGCCCGATAAAGTTTCAGCGTCGCTTTCTTCCTTAAACTCGAGGTTGTATTTTTCGGAGAGATAATCTGTTTCCAAACGGCCGCTAAAAATAAACTCATTATCGGAAAGTTGTTTTTCAACAAACTCTTCGGTGTCGTACTCGTCCTGAATTTCGCCGAAAATTTCTTCCAGCAGATCTTCCATGGTTACAATGCCGCTTGTGCCGCCAAACTCATCAACCACCCACGCTATACTTTTACGTTCACGGGTGAATTGACTGATGAGATCTGTAAGTCCCATGCTTTCGGGTACAGCAGGGATCGGTAATAAAATTGATTTGATGTCTTCCGGCTTACGAAACAGATCGAGCTGGTGAACGTAACCAAGAATGTTGTCGATGTTACCTTCGTACACAATGAGTTTGCTGAGTTTTGTTTCCACAAACTTTTGTTTCACTTCTTCAACACTTGCTGACGATTCAACACCAACGATCTCTTTTCGTGGAATTAAACACTCACGCACTTTTACGCCGGGTAACGACAATGCATTTTCAAACAGTTCTGTATTGATGTCTTGTGATTCTTCGTTATCGTCTTTACCCTGCTGAATAAAATGTTCGAGGTCAACTTTAGTGAATGCTTCTTTTTTATCACTGATGCGCACATCGAATAAGTATTTCAGGATCCATTCTGCCAAGCCAACAAACAAGGAAGCAACAGGAGAAAAGATACTGTAAAGTAAACTCACGATGCGTGCAAAAAACGAAAGAACAGAATTGCTTTTTTTACGGAAGATGGCTTTAAATACAACCTGTATCAACAACGCCAGCAAGCCAGATGTAAAGAGCTCAATAGTAATGCGTAAAAAAGCTGAATTGCGGATTGGTGTTGGCATTTGTTTCCATAACGGATCAAAGAAACGGTTCACCAACAATACAAACACAACTAAAGAAAGTGTAACAGCAACAAGTAAAGCGCCAATAAAACGGCTTTGATTTTCGATAAAGAAACTAAGGATGCGGCCACTGGCAACACCTTGTTTTTTCTTAAGCTCTACGGAGAAACGATTGAGCGAACCAAATGCTGTTTGTAATCCGGCAAAAAAGCCGACGAACAACATACTTACCCCGATCCATATAATTAACACCCAATTCATCGTAATTAAAAATAGTGTTTTTGCAGGAATTACAGATGCTGATTACTCAGCTTGTATGAATGCCCCGACAATAGCAGTAGCTTCTGCAATGGCTTTTTCAAGATTGTCGTTAACGATTACGTGCTGAAATGAATGCTTGAATGATATTTCGTAAGAGGCTTTACTAACACGTGCCTGGAGTGAATCGGCTGTTTCTGTACCACGACTTTCTAACCTCCTTTTCAATTCTTCAATGGATGGCGGCTCAATGAAAATGGTGAGTATTTGTTTCGGATACAGGTCCTGCACATGAATAGCACCCTTCACATCAATATCGAGTACCGGAATTTGTCCGTTGCTCCAGATGCGTTCCATTTCACTTTTGAGGGTGCCATAATAATTTCCTTCGTACACCATTTCCCATTCCATAAAAGCATTTTCATGAATTTTTTGTTGAAAAGCTTCTGTGCTCATGAAATGATAATCAACACCATCTTTTTCATGCGCTCTTGGCTTGCGTGTAGCTGCTGAAATAGAAAACGCAAGTTGCGGGAAATGCTTCATCAGTTGTCTTGTGATGGAGGTTTTTCCGGCACCTGAAGGAGCGGTAATGATGATGATCTTATGATATTCCTGTTCCATAAAGCTTCAAAAATAAATGAATAGCTGTAATGTTAACAGAAACATTCAATTACTGGCAAACATAACCACCATCAACAGCTATAAGGCTTCCGGTGGTAAAGCTGCTTTCATCACTCAACAGAAAGGCAACGGTTTTTGCAATTTCCTCCGGCTTTCCAATGCGCCCCATTGGTTGAATTGTGTCTAAACTTTTATAGATCTCCTCTTTGGTAGCATTGCTCAATTGCGAAAAACGATCCACTGCGTTATGCAGTAACGGCGTATCAATAGTGCCGGGACAAATACAATTGACACGTATGTTGAATGGGGCATAATCGATGGTAGTACTTTTGGCTAGTTGGGCAATTGCTCCCTTCGTCATGCCATAAACAGAACTTGCTGCTTTGCCAATAAACGATTGATCCGACCCCATCAATACCACACTTCCCTTTTGTTGTGCTTTCATAACCGGAATCACTTTTTGCAATGTATAATACACACCAAACAAATTTGTGTAAACCACACGTTGTAATTCTTCATCGCTGGTTTGTTCAAGCGTTGCAAAAAGATGAATGCCGGCATTGGCAAAGAGAAAATCAATTTGCTTTTCGGCAGAAATTACTTTGTCAACAGCATCATTCACCTGTTGCCGGTTGCGTACATCGCAGGAAATGAAATACTGTTGATCGGTTTCGTCATTGTCGGTAAAATCGAGATTGTAAACGATGCAGCCTTTGCTGCGTAAGAGATCTTTGGTGGCTTTGCCAATACCTGTTCCAGCACCGGTGATGATAGCAACTGTGTTTTCCCAGTTCATAAAAAAGCGTGTTTGCTTAAAGATAAAAGAATCTTCTATTCAAACAGAATGACGGAGAAACAGCATCAGGCAAGCCCTAATGACCTGCGTATATTGTTGTGGAATTCACGGATGGCCTTGGTATGAAAGAATGGATAGATCAACTTATCCCTTAGCCATGATCCGCTTTTATAAATAGTATCATGTGAAATTTCAGTGAAACCATCCTTACAGGTCTTTAACTGAATACGCTGACTTCCCAACGATTTTCCTTTCACGAGGTAACTTGTTTCAAGACACATTTCTTTTTCATGTACGGCTGTAATTTCATGACCAACGGCAACTTTAGCCAAGCCGCCCAAGGCTTTTACACGAATGAGCACGATCTGCCCGGCTTTTGCACCGGCATATTCATCATCGATATAAGAAATGGAATTATTCTTGCGGCAGTACTGCATGCCAAACTGAAGCATGTTGCCACACCAGGCTTGTTTTGGATGAATGTTCTTATATGCTTCCCATACTTTTTCAATACGCTCTCGTATATGAAACGTTTTGTGGTGCGTATAAAATGTCTTGGTACAATTTGATTTAGGACAGAACGACTCCAATGCTGCAAAATCATTCAGCTGATACAACTGGTTATCATGTATGAAAGAAACAACCTGTTTGTTGGAAATGCGATCAAGATTTACGTCCTGTGTGTGTAGCAAGCTCAAGATTATAGGATTTTTGGCTTTTAAGTTATTAACGAATATAAACAGTTTAAACGTTCGTTTAAGTATCTGTGTATCTATAACGCTCATTTTCATACACAGTACTACAAAAAACCTGTTAAAGAAGGCGGATATGACCGTAAAAGGCACAATTGCGGCAGTCTCGTGCTTGTGGCATCTCTCCGTTGTTTGCCGTAAAATTGAAATGCGGTTAACCGAAATCCTTTAACTTGCAACCCTTGAATTGAAAATTATGGAATACGGAAAATTAATTGCAGTTACCGGAATGCCCGGATTGTTCGAATTAGTAAGCAGCAAAAGCGACGGCGCTATTGTGCGTTCACTCGATGATAACTCAACAAAGTTTGCATCTACCCGTCAACACCAGTTCTCACACCTGGAAAGTATTGAAGTGTACACTGTTCGTGACAATGTAAACCTTACGGATATTTTCAAAGCCATGGAAAGTGCAGGTGGTAAGTTGCCCGATGAAAAAGATGCAAAGGCCATTAAAACTTATTTCGAAAAAGTATACCCCGATCTGGATTTTGAACGTGTGTATACCAGCGATATGAAGAAGATGGTGAAGTGGTACGGCATCATCAGTGCAAAAGGAATTGAAATTAAATTAACCGAGGTGGCTGAGGAAGAAGCACCTGTTGAAGAAGCGGTGGTTGAAGAAGAAGCGAAACCGGCAAAGAAAGCAGCAAAGAAGAAAGCTGAGCCAAAAGCAGAGGAAGTTGCTACTGAAGAAGCGCCCAAAAAGAAGGCTGCTGCTAAAAAGAAGAAAGAAGATTAATTTATACTCATCACATTTGTGCCGGTAAGACGGGGAGCGGGAAGTTGAACTTCTTATCTGCTTACCGATTTACCGGCATCATTTTTTAAACAGTTTTGATTATGACGCTGACAGCAGATATTAAACCAATTGAGCGGAAATTCTTACCGAAAGATTTCACGATTACAACATGGGAAACACTTGAGCCTTATTTTAAACAGCTGCTTGAGCAACCTATTAATAGTAAAGGAGAACTTGAACAATGGCTACAAAACAGCAGTGAACTGGAAGCGGTCATCAGCGAAGATGCCTGCTGGCGTCAGGTGCGCATGACCTGCGATACCGAGAATAAGCAACTGGAAGAAGCTTTCAACTATTTCTACATTGAGATTGCACCGAAGATGCAACCCTATGCAGATAAGCTTAACCGCAAACTGGTTGAATGCGAATTCACCAAAGAACTGGATGCTGATAAATATTTCACGTACCTCCGGTCTATCAAAAAAAGTATTGATCTTTTTCGTGAAGCGAATATTCCGATCATGAGTGAACTGAATGTAATGCAGCAACAGTTCGGACAGATTGCCGGGAAGATGACAGTGGAAGTGAATGGTAAAGAATATACACTGCAACAGGCAGGAAAGTTTTTAGAAAATCCTGATCGCAAGTTGCGTGAAGAAGTGTACATGAAGATCCAGAACCGTCGCTACCAGGATCGGGAAGCATTGAATGCATTGTTTGATAAACTCGTTGAGAAACGTCATCAATTAGCATTGAATGCCGATTTTAAAAATTACCGTGATTATAAGTTTAAAGAACTCGGTCGTTTTGATTATACCCCACAGGATTGTTTCAATTTTCACGAAGCGGTAAAGCAACATGTGATTCCGCTGGTGAAAATTATTTATGAAGAACAACGCAAAGCAATTGGTGTTGATCAGTTGCGTCCCTGGGATATGGATGCAGAACCGGAAGGTATTGTGCCGTTACAACCGTTTACTAATGGAACAGAGTTGACAGAAAAAACAATTGAATGTTTCGAACAACTCAATCCATTCTTTGCGGATTGTTTGCGCAAGATGAATGAACTGAAACGATTTGATCTCGACAGCCGCAAAGGCAAAGCACCCGGCGGTTACAATATGCCGTTAGCTGAAACAGGTGCACCGTTTATTTTTATGAATGCAGCAGGTACACTCGATGATGTTACCACCATGGTGCACGAAGGCGGTCATGCTGTTCATTCATTCCTTACACATGAGCTTGAACTTACAGGCTTTAAAGAATATGGTGCTGAGATTGCTGAAGTGGCAAGTATGGCCATGGAACTCTTCAGCATGGAGCATTGGGATATTTTCTTTAAGGATAAAGAAGAGTTGCGTCGTGCAAAATTCAAACAACTGGAACGAGTGCTCACCATTTTACCATGGATCGCAAGGATCGATGCGTTTCAGCATTGGCTCTATGAAAACCCTGCGCATACTGCTGAGGAGCGTGGTGCAAAATGGATGGCGCTGGCAAATGAATACAGCACAGGTTTAATCGATTATTCAGGTTTAGAACAATTCCGTCCATACGAATGGCAACGTCAACTGCATTTGTTTGAAGTGCCGTTTTATTATATTGAATACGGTATTGCACAGCTTGGAGCAATTGGCTTATGGATGCAGTTCAAACGAAACCAGCAAGTGGCTTTACAGAATTATATCAATGCATTGAGCCTTGGCGGAACGAAAACATTGCCTCAATTGTATGAAGCAGCCGGACTGAAGTTCGACTTTTCACCGAGCCACATCAAAACCCTCATGGATTTTACAAAAACAGAAATGGATCATCTTAACTAATTAATACCGATATTTGCACTGCTAAATCAGAACATTAATCATGTCCTGCCGTTTCTACGGGAGGGCATTTTTGTTTTTGGCTAAGAGGTTGAATGAGGGGAAGAAGAAAGAGAGGTAAACTGAAGTTGAATATTTTGTGCCAATATTAGCGTCTGTATTTTACTAATTTCTCTTCTTCCGAATTATGATTTGTTCGACTAACAATCAGGTTGGTATTTGTTAAGTTTTTAATGTCATAATATATTATGTCGATTTGGTTTTCCTTAGGCAACTTATATCCTTCCCGAATGCCTGATTTCATATTATAAAGGAAGATACTATCTGCCTGTTTCCTGTCAATGTCGTTGCCGAAAAGATTGACAGTGTGGTTGTCGTATAAGAAAAACAAAGTTTCTTCTAAATACTTAAAATTCCATGCTACAACTTTATCACCCAAAATGTTTTTTGCGTGTTTTTTGTCAAACACTTGATATGTTTCCGGAACTCCATTCCCATTATCTATTCTTGTTATGAAAAAATTGTCGAAGTCTTTTTCCAATACCCCCAAGCTCCATGTTGATGTGTAAATAGGGGTCTCGTTTAATAAGTGTAATGTGTCTCCATGCCGTAGATAAAAATATTTCATGCTGTCGTCTATTCCATAGCAAGTTATATAACCCCCTTTTAATGTGTCGGTACCAACAACCTCTTTATAATAAAGAACAGTTTTTGAGTTGATATTATCCAACAGCCTTTTGCCATTAGGAAGTTTATCAAGGTTTGATCCAGGTGTGTCAACTTGTTTTGGGCGTGACTTTTTTTCGGATTGGCCACAGGAAAGTAGGTGGACGAGAATTGTCAATATCGGTAAATATCGAACCATTTAATTAGCTACATTCTTTCTTTGTAATGGAATTCTGACAGGTTGAGTTTGCCCTCAGCTCCTGCAATCACTGCAATAACCATTCACCACCATATTACTCTGGTGTGGTTGAAAACCCTGGGGCAATTTTACTTCGGGCACCAATACATCGTCTAAGCAAATGGTTTTGCCGCATTGTTCACATACAAAATGCACATGGTTATCGTGATGATGGCCTTCTGCACACTGATCTTTACACAATGCATATTTCACCGAATTATCAGCTGTAGGAATTGTATGAATGATGCCCTTTTCTTCAAAGGTTTGTAAAGTGCGGTAAATCGTAACACGATCAATTTTATCGCTGGCCTTCTTTTCAATATCAGCATGCGCCAATGCGCCCGGTGCATGATAAAACATATCGAGTATCTGCAACCGGCTGTCGGTTACACTCATGTGATTTTTTTTCAGCAACTCTTTGATCGCTTCGCTCATGTCTGAAAATTACTTAATTCGGGTTATTCTGAAAAATTCCGTTCACAAAACGTGGCCCATCGTAACCTTCTTTTAAAATGAGACTGATGTCTTCATTCAGCTTTGTCAATTCCTGTTTTTTTAGTCCGTCATAAATACCACGCAGCTTACCACTTTTATCAACCAATGCAAAAAGCTGTGTATGAATAAACTGATCAGCAATCGGATCAAGTCCGTTCTTCTGATCATCCAACAAATAACTTTTGCGGGCTGCTTCGTATAATTTTTCTTTGGTACCGGTTAAGAGCATCCATTTTTTTGGATCGATCTTCATCGAATCGGCATACTGCTTCAAACGGGCAACAGAATCTTTATCAGGATCAACCGTATGACTGAGGATGATAAAATCTTCTTCATCAGCAAAATCTTTGGCGATCACGGCCATGTTGGTGTTCATCTTTGGACAAATACCGGTGCAGGTTGTAAAGAAAAATTCAACTACCTGTACTTTGCCCGCTACATTATTGTTAGTGATGGTGTCGCCCAACTGGTTTACAAACGCAAAGTCTTTTACCTCGTTCATGGTGGGCAATTTTTTACGCCACAGGTCGGTACCCCAGAAAATAGCGAGAAAGAAAACACCCGTTAACAGCACGAAGAAACCAAGGTAGAACCACAACTTTTTGGACATATCGTTAAAATGAACCGCAAAGGTACGGAGCGAACCGAGGCGAATTTCAACTCAAAATAAAATTTGCAACATAATTGCAAATATGTATTTTTGCCATCCTTTATGAATATGCGTATTAATTGGGAAGCCTTGGGAATCGCCGCATCTGTAGCCTGTGCTATCCACTGTGCTGTAGTGCCCTTATTTATCACCAGCCTTCCTCTTTTCGGGATCAACATCATCCACAATGTGTTTGTGGAAATACTTTTATTAGGAACAGCCTTTGTGATCGGTTTCTCAACGTTGTGGCATGGTTATAAAAAACACCATCATCATTGGGGAACGCTCGTTCCTTTCTCAATTGGTATGTTACTGTTTACGCTTAACCAGTTTATAAAATTTCCTTATTCTTCATTTGTTTTTGTGATACCGGCAGTTGCGTTGATCATTACTGCACACATTCTCAATCATCGTTTTTGCAGAAAAGCAAATCATTGTCATACCACAGATTGTAATCACTGATCTGTTATTTCTTTGTAACATGAATCTGAAACCGATCCAACTTTTACGCAAAACAGGAATTGCAGAAGGTATTTCTTTTTTAGTATTGCTTTTAATTGCCATGCCCTTGAAATACATATTCGACCTGCCACTGGCAGTTAAGTATGTCGGTTGGGCACATGGTTTATTGTTTGTAGTGTATGTTGCACTGGCTTTTTATGTAAAAGAAGTGTACAACTGGCCCTTCAAAAAATTTCTGTTTGCTTTTATTGCTGCATGGTTGCCGCTTGGAACGTTTGTTTATGATAAGCAATTGAAAAAAGAAGAGCAGCTGCTTGCATCAAACAAATAATTCTTACTTGTAGTTGTTCTTACTGCTTAAACATTTCCGGATGTACATCATCCCAACCGGTCGCCAGTTGAAACGCCTTTCCTACTTGTAATAATGTTGCTTCATCATACAACTTGCCAACCAAAGTAATACTTGTTGGAAGTTTACGTTGGTTAAAACCTGTTGGCATTACCAATGCAGGATGACCTGTAAGATTTGTAATAGCCAATTGACGACCGCCATAGGTGGGGGTGATAACAATATCAACCGTTTCAAAAAATGTTTTCATGTGTTGCATCAACAAATAGCGATGACGATTTGCATTGATATATTCTACTGCAGGAATTAATCTTGCAGTGCGGAAAGAATTGGGCCAATCATTTTTGTTTTGACGGGTTAACAGATCATCCATATCTGTTCTTGTTAACTCATCAAATGCAGCAGCACTCTCTGCACCAATGGTAATACCAACAATGTCGAAAGGATAAGCTGCGCTGTCGGGGAAATTAACAGGAATGAGTTTGATGCCCATTTGTTCAAATGCTTTCAACACTTTCCATTCATTTGCACTTGTATCACGAATGCGATCGAAAAAATTCTTTGCATAACCGATGCGGAGTTTTTTGATATCTTTTTTTACACTGTAATTGAACGGCATATTCACTGCACCGGGATCTTTGCCATCGGTTCCATGAATATAGTTGAACACAACAGCAGCGTCTTCTGCACTGCGACAAATAGGTCCGGCTTTATCAAGACTCCATGAAAGTGTCATTGCTCCACTTCTGCTGATGCTGCCGAATGTTGGTCGCAAACCTGTTGCGCCACAAACAGTAGAGGGTGAAATAATTGACCCTAATGTTTCTGTGCCAATTGCAAATGGCACGAGCCCCGCTACTGTTGCAGAAGCTGAACCTGCAGATGAACCTGATGAACCGAAGTTGAGATTCCAGGGATTTTTTGTACGACCACCAAACCACCAATCGCCCATTGCTAAAGCGCCGAGAGTAAACTTGGCTATTAAAACTGCACCTGCATCTTTTAGTTTTGTGCACACATAACTGTCTTCTTCAATTGTTTGGTCTTTGTAAGGCGTGGCACCCCATGTAGTTTTAGTTCCTTTTACCGCAAACAGATCTTTTAATCCGTAGGGGATACCATGCAATGGTCCACGGTATTTTCCTTTTGCTATTTCTGCATCAGCAGCTCTGGCTTGTTGCATAGCAATTTCCTCTGTTACAGAAATCACACATTGTAAGGTGTCGCCATACTTACGGATACGTTCAATAAAAAATTTTGTCAGATCAACAGATGTGATCTTTTTGTTTTTGATAAGTGTTGCTAATTGCAGAATATTATAAAAAGCAAGATCAGCTTTGTTTAAGGGCAAGTTTACATTAACAGGAATATTCCATTGGACAGGCAATTGCTTTGTATCGAACTGCATACCAGGCAGCACGGGACTTTGCCAAAGACTCATGGGCACATTGTTATTGAGCGGAAGGCTACGCATCCTTGCATACTCCGTGTAATTATCTCTCACATCACGCAACATACTGTCACGTTCAGGTTCTGTAAAATCAAGACCAATTACTTTCGCAGCGATCTTCAGATCTTCTTTGCTGATGGTATCTTTTTGTTGTGCTGAAAGGGTAGATGATAATATACAGATAAGAAAAAAGAAGAATGACGTTCTCATGCGTTTTGGTTTAAGAAGTGGAAACTACTAAAACTACAAATGCAACCAACAGATTGTTGATTGCATTTGATGAATGGGAAGAGTTGCCAACCTTCAAAAGGTTGGCAACTCTATTTAAAACCTCGTTTCGAGATAGTGCGGCAACAATGAACGCCATGTATTCCAGTCGTGTGGCCATTCTTCGCCCCAGATGTCTAATTCGTAATTAATGCCTTTGTCGTAAAGAATTTTTGCAAAACGTCCGCTGCTTGAAGGATCTTCATACGCACCACTTCCACTGAAAATATGAATATGATTGCTTTGGCGAATCTGTTCCAATACTGCATGATCAGTTAAGTTGGGCATGTAATGCATTGGGCTATTGTAATACACCTGTTCATCATAATGTCCTTTACTGTATTCCATCAGATCATATACGCCACTCATGGCAATTACACCATTGATCAAATCAGGACGTTTTAAAAATAAATTCATACTGTGCAATGCGCCGAATGATGCACCGCAGGTGATAATTGGAGTATCGAATGATGTGCTTGTTTTGATGAACGGCACCACTTCATTAAAAATATATTCGTTGAACTGGTTATGTCGGATGGCCTTATGTGCGCCTTCCATTTCATTGTGCATCCAGCTTTCTGTATTGATGCTGTTTACAGAAAATATTTTCACCTTACCTGCTTCTACCCACGGACGCAATGTATCCATCAATTGAAAACGCTCATACTCTAAGTAGTCGGCCGCAGCAGTTGGCACCATCAATAATGCAAACCCATAATGACCGTAAGTAGCAATGGGCATTTCTTTATTCAAAGCCGGGCTGTACCATCCGGATAATTCTCTCTGCATAAAATCAGTTTTGTTTCAGGTATAATAATATCAGTCGCTCATCTTAATGAAGATAAACGATTACATTGTAAACACAAATAAGAGGAAGGCTGTTATCAATCAATTAATTAATGTTTACCTGCTCCACCACCTGCTGCAGGGCTGCCCATCATTGATACATCACGGTCGAACATGTACAAACCACTCTTATCTGCACCTATCAATTTCAATTTGTCCATGATATGTCTTGCGAGTGATTCTTCTTCGATCTGTTCACTCACATACCATTGCAGAAAATTATGCGTGGTGTAATCTTTTTCTTTCAAACAAATATCAACCAGCCTGTTGATCTCTTTACTTACCAGTATTTCATGATCATGTACCTGCTGAAATAATTCCCGCACACCTTTGTACTTGGTTGAAGGTGCTTTTAATTGCGGAATAACGCCGTGGCCGCCCCGTTCATTAATGAACTTCACCAGTTTCAACATGTGAAGACGTTCCTCGTCGCTGTGTTTATATAGGAAGGCCGCTATACCGCTGTACCCTTCCACTTCTGCCCAGCTTGCCATGGCTAAATAGATCTGGGATGATTCTGCTTCGAGCAAAACCTGCTCGTTAAGCGCTTTTTCAATTTTTGGGGATAGCATAGTTGTAATTTTTAATTTCTCTAATTTACGATTACGGGAGCTTTTCAGCTATGATTCGTCATAAAACTGCTAAAATGGGAAAACCTCAACCAAAACCCGCCGTTTGTTGTTATTTTTGCAGCTTAAAGTTTCACCAACATGATACAAACAGGTAATCCCGTTATCAGCATCTATACAGAAATGACGCCAAACCCGGAAACAATGAAGTTTGTGGCAAACAAACTCCTGTATCCCGGCAAAAGCATCGATTTTCCTGAAGTAGCAACAGCAGACGCTTCTCCACTGGCACAGGAACTCTTTGGCTTTCCGTTTGTGAAAGCTGTGTTCATCGCCAGCAATTTTGTAACACTCACACGTTCAACACCCGATACTGATTGGCAGGAACTTATCCCGACCATTCGCCAGTTTTTGAAAGATTACCTCGAAGAAGGTAAGCCTGTAATTGATGAATCGAAGATCGTGGAGCCTGTAAAGGACGAAGTGGTGTTGAGTGGCGATGAAAGCGATGTGGTAAAACGCATTCAGGAAATTCTTGAGAACTATGTGAAGCCAGCGGTTGAAATGGACGGCGGTGCTATCCAGTTCAAAAGTTTCAAAGATGGTAAAGTGAACCTAGCGTTGCAGGGAAGTTGCAGCGGATGCCCGTCTTCAATGATCACGTTGAAAGCAGGTATTGAAGGAATGATGAAGCGTATGATCCCTGAAGTGGAAGAAGTAGTGGCAGAGGCGGAGTAAGACCGTTGATGATTTGATTAAATGATTCTATTGATAGAAAGCGTTGCAACTGTTGCAGCGCTTTTTTGTTTGAAAAACAACCTTGTTTGTTCGTTCGTCATAACCAGGAGTAAAGTAAATTCAAGTAACTTTCTTTCCTAAATCAACACACATGAAGCGATCTCTTCTTACTTCATACCTTTTACTACTTGCATCTTTGCTTTTCAGCCAAACGAAATTTCTCATTCCTTATCCTTCCAAATTCGGCAACAAACCGCTGGATGGAAGATTGCTGTTACTCATCAGCACAAACAATAAATCAGAACCACGCTTTCAAATAAGCGATGGGCCTCAAACACAGCAGGTGTTTGGTATAAACGTGGATAACTGGAAACCAGGTGAAGTGAAAACAATTGATGCCAAAGCATTTGGTTACCCGGTAGAGAATATGAAGCAATTAAAGAACGGAACATATCATGTACAGGTATTGCTGCACAAGTACGAAACCTTCAAACGTAAAGATGGGCACATAGTGAAATTGCCGATGGACAGAGGCGAAGGACAACACTGGAATACAGCACCGGGCAATTTATATAACCAACCTGTTCAACTTCGTGTCAGCAATTCCGGTGCTGATGTTATTACGGTTGCACTTGACAGTGAAATACCACCCATTGAACCACCTAAAGACACGAAGTATATCAAACACATTAAAATTCAGAGTAAACTTCTTACTGAGTTTTGGGGGCGACCGATGTTTATTGGCGCACATATACTATTGCCCGAAGGTTGGGAGACTCACCCAACAGTAAAATATCCGCTGGCAATTTTTCACGGACATTTTCCTGATGACTTTAGTGGTTTCAGAACCACACCCCCTGATCCTGATTTAAAGCCTGATTATATTGCACGTTTCAATTTAACAGGGTATAACAAAATTGTGCAGCAGGAAGAATATGATTTTTATAAACTGTGGACGGGCCCGGGGTTTCCGAGAGTAATTGCTATCGAAATTCAACACCCCACTCCTTTCTATGATGATAGTTATGCAGTAAACAGTGCCAACAACGGACCTTATGGCGATGCAATTGTATATGAGTTGATCCCTGAAATTGAAAAACGTTTCAGAGGCATTGGTGAAGGCTGGGCAAGATTTATGTATGGCGGTTCTACAGGAGGTTGGGAAGTATTGGCAGCGCAAATGTTTTATCCTGATGCATTCAATGGTTGTTACAGCGCATGCCCTGATCCTATTGATTTTCGTGCTTATATGGTGGTAGATATTTATAAAGATAAAAATGCCTACTACCAGGAAGGGCCTTTTAAAAAGACGTTACGCCCAGGTCACAGAAATTATCTTGGTCATGTTGATGCAACAATAAGAGACATGAATCTTCGGGAGCTTGCATTGGGCACCAACAGCCGTAGCGGCGATCAGTTTGATGTGTGGGAAAGTGTTTTTTCTCCCTGCGGTGCCGATGGTTATCCGCAACCTATCTGGAATAAATACACAGGTGAAATTGATTCAACTGTTGCACGTTATTGGAAGGAGAATTATGATTTAGGTTACATACTGGAACGTGATTGGAATAAGCTTGGCAATAAACTGCAGGGAAAAATAAAAATATACTGTGGTGATATGGATAATTATTACCTCAACAATGCCGTGTACCTGTTTGAAGAACGATTGAAAAAGTTGACGAATCCTTTCGCCAATGCGTTTGTTGATTATGGCGACCGTGCCGAGCATTGCTGGAATGGCGATCATACTCAACCGAATTATATCAGCCGGCTACGTTATAACCGCTACTTTATTACCAAGTGGGCCGAAGAAGTAAAAACAAGAAGTCCGCAGGGAGTTGATTTGCTGAGTTGGAGGTACTGAAACTTAGGCTTATGGTTACAGAATTTTTTTGAAGAAGTTATATACTTTGGAAATTTATTAAACCGAAATCCCGGGTCTTTTATTCATTGTAACTCTTCACAGCCTTCCCAACTCTTTCTTCGTAAACTCATTTTCCACATTACCCGTATTCAACGTAGTTGCAGGTTCAAACAACAGCACATGCACTTCTTCTTTTGCATTGGGCCGATGTTCAACACCTTTTGGAATAATAATAAATTCTCCCTCGTTAATGGTGATCGTTTTATCTCTCAACTCCATATCAAAACTTCCCTTCACAACATAAAACAGTTCATCTTCACGATCATGATGATGCCATGTGAATGGCCCTTTGAACTTCACCAGTTTTACATGCTGTCCGTTTAACTCACCTGCAATTTGCGGGCTCCAGTGTTCGGTAAACAGGTTAAAATTTTCTGCAAGATTTACTTTTTCCATACTGAAAAGTAAAACAGCCGGTCTTCAAAAGAAAACCGGCTGTGTAAATAATGAATGATAATTTATGCTACCAGAGTTGCTGTGCTGCTGATCTCTAAGCCTTTTCCTAATAATTTTGAAATAGGACAATTTGCTTCAGCATCTTTCACACACTCCTGGAATTTTGCATCATCAATACCCGGTACAGAAGCCGATACAATGAGATGTGATTTAGATAATGTTCCATCAATAAAAGTGATCTCACATTTGGTGTCTATTTTTTCAGGTGTAAATCCTGCAGCACCCAATACAAAACTCAATTTCATACTAAAACAACCGGCATGTGCAGCTGCTACTAACTCTTCCGGATTAGTACCAACACCGCTTTCAAAACGGGAGAGGTAAGAATATTGTGTATCGGTTAAAACGGTGCTTTGTGTAGTGAGGTGTCCGTTACCTTCTTTACCTGAGCCATTCCAAACGGCTGTTGCGTGACGTATCATAATGTTTGTTTTTTATTTGAGCTGGTAAATCTAATTCAAAAATGTATTCTTCACAAACCGGGCCAATGAAAGTTTCAGGAGGTTTTCTTTACCCAGTTCACATTTCTTTCAAGTAAATAGTTCAATACAAAATCAAAACAGGTTTTATCATCGCCCAACAACTCGGGCGGAAACACACCTTTCTTTGTTACCATGTTGTTGACTAATAAATGAACAGCTGCAGAGCAGGCATAACCGGTTGTGCGTGCCATGGAAGAAGTTTGTGTGGCCGCATCAAATTTATCGAGCAGGTTGTATTCAATCGTTTTTCCTTCGCCATGCAGCGTAACTTTCATAACCGTAAGTTCTTCTTCTGTTTCGCCCAATTTCCATTCGTTGATCAACAGTTTCGACGTGAATTGCATTGGCGACAGTTCTTTTCCGTCAACCGTTATTTTTTCTTCACTGAAAAAACCACTTTGCTTCAGTGCAATAACGAGATCGATATGTCCCGGATAACGAAGAGTTTGTTCAATCTGCGTGGGAATATGCGGCATGGTAAATAATAAGGAACGTAAACCGTCTGTATTAAATGATTCGAGTGTGCCTACGCCATCAAATTGCATCATTCTGCGGTCGGTTAATGCAGGCTTGGTTATTATCACTCCGTTTTCTTTCAAACGTGCGGGCCTGGTATATTCTTCAATTACATCAATGGGCGAGAAAGGTGCTTTGTAAAAGAAAGGTGGTTGTGGATGCAATGGCAATCCACCAACATAAATTTCAAATGAATCTATTTTCATTTCTGCATTGTAGCGGCCGATGATCCAGTTACTCATGCCCGGTGCAACACCACAATCAACAATAGCGGTTACATTTTTTTCTTTTGCCAATGCATCTAATTGCAAAGCATCTTCAGGAAAGAAAGAAATATCTGCAACATTCTTACCTGCATCGATCACCGCTTTCAACGTTTCAAAACCCATAAAACCGGGCACGGCCGTTACAACAATATCAAAAGGTTCCAAAAAAGAGGAATAAGGTACAGTGTTTCGCAGATCGGCAACAACTGTTTTTATGTTTGTTGATTTATGTTGTAAGAGTTGAAGGTTTTGTTGACTCATATCAAAAGATGTAACATCAAATACGGTGGAAAGATCAAGTGCAATAGCACGGCCCACCATGCCTGCACCAAGAACAGCAATCGTCATACAGCAAATATTTCTGCAAAGATGCCCGAAATTTTTTTAGCGCTCAATCTGAAAATTTCAATGCATTTTTGAAATATGATCGATACTATCTGGCAGCAGTTTGTAGAGGGGATGAAGCATACAACAGTCTTTGAATACATTGCTGTGGCTTCTGGTATTGCAAGTGTATGGTATAGCCGCAAGGAAAATATTCTTGTATATCCTGTAGGGCTGATAAGTACCGTTATTTATATCTGGCTGAGTTTTAAAGGACACTTGTTTGGAGAAGCTGCCGTGAACTTTTACTATACAGTCATGAGTATTTATGGCTGGTGGTTATGGGCAAAAAAAGATCAGAATCATCAACAGATCTTGCATATCAGTTATTCAAATACCCGCTGGATTATTTATCAACTTTTGTTTTTCGCCGGTTTTTACCTTGCATTATACATTTCGTTGTATTATCTTAAACAGAACTTTACACCGGGTGCAATTCCCTGGGCCGACTCCCTTGCCGCAGCCACCGCATTTACAGGCATGTGGTTGATGGCAAAGAAGAAAATAGAAAGCTGGTATTGGTGGATAGCTACCAATATTGCTTCAGTTCCTCTGTACTTTGTGAAACAATATGTGTTTACCAGTGTATTTTATGTTGTGCTGTTGATCATGGCTTTTTATGGATTGGCAGAATGGAAGAGAAGAGTAAAATTACGATAGCAGTTTTACCCTTGTTTTGTATTGCATCACCCGTTACTTTGCAACCTTTATGAATTTCCCGAAGAAAGTTGTTCTGCTCGGCCCGGAATCTACAGGTAAATCTTTTTTAAGTGAGCGTTTAGCGAAGCACTACCAATCTGTGTGGTGTCCTGAATATGCACGGGAATATTTACTGATGTTGGGACGGCCTTATACTGCGGATGATTTATTGGTGATCGCCAAAAATCAAACCGAGCTGGCAGAAAAATACACAGCTGATGCACTCGCAAAACAAGTAAACACAATCTTCTTTGATACAGATATGCATGTGATGAAAGTATGGAGCGAAGTGGTTTTTGGCTCCTGTGATCCATGGATACTACAGGAACTGAAACATCAGAAATACGATCTCTACCTTCTTTGCAAACCCGATATTCCCTGGGTGGAAGATGAATTGAGAGAATATCCCGAACAAAAAGTACGCAACGATCTGTTTGCCGTGTACAAGGAACTGTTACAGCAACAAACTACAGCATGGTCAATTGTAAGCGGAAATTTTGAGGAACGTTTCAATAAAGCAGTAAAAGCAGTAGATGCTTTAATTCGCTGATCTTTTTTTCTTCGTTACTTTTTTGGGTTGCACATCGTCACGAATCAACTGCTGAATATCTTCATCGCCTTCCAGATTATTCATTTGCCGCAATACCCATCCTGAACGAATAGCCACTGCTTTTGACAACGGCTTTACAGTATACTTTTTGGGATTCCGTAATGATGATGCTATTTGCGCTGCTTCAGCACGTGAAAGTTGTATGGCCGGTTTGCTGTAAAATTTTCTTGAAGCTGCTTCAATACCATACACGCCTTTTCCCATCTCAACTACATTGAGATAAACTTCAAGAATGCGTTTCTTTCCCCAGATCCATTCGATCATTTTGGTGAAGTACATTTCCAATCCTTTACGGAACCAGCTGCGGCCTTGCCATAAAAAAACATTCTTGGCTGTTTGCTGTGAAATGGTGGATGCACCACGAATACGTGTTGGTTTTTTTTCGTTATGATCCATTGCTTTTTCAATCAGCTTCCAGTCGAACCCGCCATGTTTAGGAAATAACTGATCTTCTTCTGCAATAACTGCCAGCCGTGCATTGCTGCTCATTTGCTCAATAGAAATATAATCACGCTTTAACCCTTCGCCCTTAATTACACTCACCAGTTGTGTAACAGTAATGGGCGGATCGATCCACTTCAGCAAAATGATGTAAACAAACTGAGCAATAAACAAAACAATGAACAACCGTTTCAGGAAACGAAACGTTTTTTGAAGGAATGTCCTGTTGGAGGAATTGGATTTCTTTGCCGCCATGGTTGCAATATACGTTACTGCTTTTTTTCAGGAAGTTTTTCTGATGGATAAAGATCAAGAACCTGCAGATCATATTTATTTCCGATCCTGTATTTTTTATTTCCGTTGAAAATAAGCTGTTGTGCATTGTATAACAGCACGGGAATGTAAACCAATGCCACACCCGAAATAGCGGAGTTTAAAAAAGGCTCACCGCTTATCACCAAACCGGCGGTGAATAAAGGAATACCAAGATTACTGTATAAAAATGCCTGCGTATTAAACGGAATAATGCGGTGCTTTTTCTTTTGTTTCTTAAATACAATGGCAACATCCCGCTTGTGAATACCACCACCAAGAAAATAAATACTATCGTTCTGAATTAAATAGATGGTGCCCGTGTATCTCAAACCAAGTTTTGTTTGAAGCGTGATAGTAGCACCTTCAGCATATCGTTTTTTAGCAATTCCGTTTTTGCGCAACACCAACTCATTGAATTGTGCATTGGCAACAGAAGTAAACAGGAGCAGCAGTGAAAGAATGGCTGGTTTCATAACAAAGCTCAAAAGAACATCAGAAAAATGAAATTGTATGTTAAGAAGATACGCTTAATTATTTCCTGTAGAACAAAAGACCGATGATCAGTACAACTCCAAATACAATCAGAATAGAACCCGATACTTTATTGATAAGGGTAATAGTTCTGGAGGTGAGTCTGCTCCGCAGTTTATTTGCAAGAAATACTTTCAGCAGATCAAAAACGAATACAACCGAAAGACAAACAGCGAAAGTGGCAATACGCTCATTCACCGGAATGGTAATGAAAGCTGTGGCCCAGGTAAACCAAAAGGCAATAACACTCGGGTTAAGTGTATTCATAAAATAACCGGCAAAAAAGATCTTTACATAATCGCCTGCACTGCGTTTCATTTCAATGCCATCGCCCATTTCGTTGAGCTGCATTTTTTTGAAGAAGAGAAAATAGATACCAATGCCGATAAGCAAAGCGCTGCCGCCAATGCCAATTACTTTTTCAAATTTCAACAGGCGGTTAAACAGTTCGGTAAAAATATTGCTGACAAGAACAAGCGTAAGATCACTGGCCGATACACCAAACACAAATGCCAATCCGCCTCTATGGCCATTACTGATGCTTTGTTTAATAATAGAAAAAATAACCGGGCCCATACTGATGGCCAGCAATAAACCTAACGCCAAACCCTTGATGATTGCTTCGGTCATGTTTGATGATGGATTGATTGGGACACGGATCAAACGTATTGAACAAATGATCACATATGTTCTGCCATAAAAATAAGAAATCCGCTTTGATCTGTATTGATCAGCGTTATCCCCGCCTGAATGGCTTTAGTCGGGCAGGAGTGAATCTATTATTTACAACTTACCGGTTGTTAAAAACTGTTGCCAATCGGCCAGCATTTTACCTTTCAGCACACGGGGAAATTTATGCTGAGCACCGATCTTTCCCTTCAGCTTCATAAACTCCATGAACGTTGACTCAGGCATAATATCCAGGAACACGTCTTTCAATGCACTGCCACGTTCAACTGCATAGTCATCATTAATTTCTTTCAATGCATTATCAATAGCAACACGTAACTCTTCGGTGTTCACACGATCATCGCAGGCTACATACCAATGATGCGCAAAGAAATTGCCATGCGGCTCACCCACCACTGTATATTCAGGAATAGAAATGTTCATGTCTTCACTCACCACCTGTATGGCTTTGTTCATATTATCAACGCTCAGGTGTTCACCTACCAGACTCAGGAAGTGTTTGGTTCTGCCGGTGATAACAATCTCGTGTTTTTCTTTATCTGTAAAACGAATAGTATCTCCAATTAAGTAACGCCATGTGCCGGCACTGGTGCTGATCAGTAATGCATAATCCTTTCCTTCTTCTACTTCATGGATCATCAATGCTTCCGGCTTTGCTGTAATATTTCCATCGGCATCAAAGTTTTTATCTTCAAACGGAACAAACTCAAGAAAGATGTGTTCGTTCGTGACCAAACGCATACCCACCGCATCCTGTCTGCTTTGGTAAGCAATAAATCCTTCGCTTGCCAAATAGGTTTCAATATAAATAAGCGGTTTGCCTAAGAGTTTTTCAAAGCCGTGCTTGTATGGTTCAAATGATACGCCACCATGTACAAAGAAGGCCAGGTTGGGCCATATTTCATGGATATTCTTGAGCTGGTAACGTTCAATGATCATTTCCATGCACATCTGTATCCATGCAGGTACACCCACCACAAAACCAATATCCCAGTTGGGCGCTTCGTTTACAATATAATCGAGCTTAATGTTCCAGTCTTTTGTTTTGGCGATTTTCTTACCCGGTTTGTAAAAAGGGCTGAACCAGAAAGGCATTTTTTTAGCCGTAATACCGCTGAGATCTCCTGCATAATAACCCGGACCTTTTTGCAGATCGGTACTGCCGCCCAACATGAGCCAGCCTTTTCCCAAGCTACGAACCGGTAAGTTTTCATAAGTACGCAAAGAAATCAACTGCTTGATCATGGCAATACGGTTGCCCTTCATGAGATCGTTGGTGATCGGAATGTATTTGCTGGCAGCTTCACTTGTGCCGGAGCTGAGCGCAAAATATTTGATCTTGCCCGGCCAACATACATCGGTATTACCTTCCAGCGTTTTATGCCACCAATCTTTGTAGATCTTATTATAATCATGAACCGGCACTAATTCCTGGAAACGTTTTCCGGGGTGACGGCTATTGAGTACTTCGTCGAAATGATATTGCTGACCAAATTCGGTATGCTTCGCTTTTTTCAACAGCTTTTTGAGCACTTTGATTTGCTGGCGTTTTGGTGAATTGACCGGCAAATTGAGCGCCTTGCTGATTGACTTGGGGAGATTGATTTCAATTAATGACATGCTTACCGTTCAGTGTTGACAAATGTAATAACTCGAGGCCTTACTTACTGCCTAATTTTTGATAATTCGCAAAGATGGTTGTGAGATCGTAAACGGGTTCATATTCCCGGGCATACCATTCATCAGCCAATAAAAGTCCTTCTTCTTTCAGGTGTGATAAGTGATGTGGTTGTCCCGCAGGCCCTAATACAGATGTTGGTATTGAAGGCAGGTGTTTACGTGAAGTTGAAAACCCGACCCATGTTTTACGGCCGGTGATAACCGAAATACTGTGTTGCAGTAACCCAAGACCATGCCTGTTGAATATAAAATGAAACGGAAAGCTGAGTAAAAAGAGGGCTGATGTACTCACATCGATCAAACGTTTCAAACGAAGGTTCACTTCTTCACTCAACTGCATTTTTTCCTGATGCAATACTTCGCCTGCTTCATTTTTTGAATCGCTGCCGATAATACTTTCACTACCCAACGCATGTAAACGCAGTTTTACTTTTTTGCCTGTTTGCTCGTATAAAGTAATGATCTGTGCAAAAGAAAGGTCTTTGCTCTGGCATAAGATGAGTTCATTAGCCGGTGTGTTTTGCAAAAGTTGTTGCAGCTCATCTAAACGACCAAGCGATTTAGGTTCGTTCAACGGACTTACAAATCCCTGGATGGTTTGGCTGCGCCCATGATGATGTAAGAGGTTGTTTATTTTTATCAGATCTGCCTCGGTACCTGCCACTAACGAAAAATAATCATCCTCATCAATGGCTTTCTCCAGTATATCGGCATATAATAATAACCTACGCCACAAATACAGAAACAGATAGCTGAACATTGCACCAAGTAATACAAGACCTCTTGAAAAACGGTATTCCTCCGGCAACAATGAATAAACAGCCAGTATAATAAGAATGGAAACGAAGGATGATTGCCACAGATTTTTGTATCGGAACTTTTGCTCGTATAAACCTGTATAATAGCTCACCAGCAAAAACAGGAAGGAGAAAACAACAAACGAGATCCACAATAATTTATTCATGTAAACGATCTCCGGTCGTATATAGCTTGTCCATACAAATTTTGCAAGCATATAACTCAGGAAGATGAGTACAGCATCCAGTAAGAGTAAACCAACACGCTGTATAAAACGTTTCATCAAACTCATCAATGCTCTTACCCAGATAGCCGCATTGATCAGTGAACTGAAAACACCTGCACGGGACGATGAGTAATGTTTGCGTACAAAAAGACTCATGGCATCGTAAAACATCCGCACATAATTCACAGATGATTTTTTGGTGCTTTCGCCCTTGAAGTGAAGGATGGAACGATCGCTGAAGTAATAATTTTTATATCCTGCCTTTTGTATCCGGTAACTCAGGTCCACATCTTCACCATACATAAAGAAACTTTCATCGAACCCACCTGTTTTAGCAAGTACTTCTTTTCGTATCATCATAAAAGCACCTGCCAACACGTCCACTTCATGATTTTTGTGTTGATCGAGATAGCCCAAATGATAACGGCCAAAGGTTTTTGATTTCGGAAACAGGGATGATAAGCCGCTCAGCTTATAAAAAGAAGTAATTGGCGATGGAAATGAACGTTTACTTTCAGGCAAAAACTTTCCGCTGCCATCAAGCATGCGGATGCCGATTGCACCAGCATCCGGTATTTGCTGAAAAAAACTGAAGCAGGCAGTAAAACAATCTTCGGGAACAACAGTATCGGGGTTCAGGAACAGTACAAAATTGCCACTTGCCTGTTTAAGTGCCTGGTTACAGGCTTTACCGAACCCAATATTCTCTTTATTCCATGCAAAATGAATGTTCGTGAACTTTGGTTCGAGGTACTCACGACTACCGTCAGACGATGCATTATCAACCACAAATACTTCTGCATCAATCCCCCCAACGGCTTTTTGCACCGAAAGCAGGCATTGCTCCAGGAAATATTTTACGTTGTAGTTGACAATGATAACCGAAAGCTGCATAGGCTGTAAAAGCTCAAATCTAAAATCTTAAATCTGCAATCTCAAATCTGTGTTGCGGGGTTATCTTTGCGCATGCTTAAACAAACCCTAATTGCTGCTACCAAGGCAGGCGCAGAACAACTGACGCATTTTTTTCATGGTGATTTTATCGTTCATAACAAGGAAGGCGTAAACAATCTTGTAACTGAAGCTGATCATGCAGCGGAGAAAGCCATTTTTGAAGTCATAAAGAAAGAGTTTCCTGATCATTATATTTTGAGTGAAGAAGCAGGTGAGATGGCGCAGGATTCAAATTACAAATGGATCATCGACCCGATTGACGGTACAGTGAATTTTGCAAACGGTATTCCAATTTGCTGTGTAAGTATCGGCATTGAGAAAGACGGGAAAATGATTATGGGAGCAGTGTATAATCCGCTGATGAATGAATTCTTTTTTGCAGAACGTGGACAAGGCGCTTATCTCAACGACAAGCAAATTCATGTGAGTGAACAGAGTGAATTGATTAAGGCATGTATGGTTACCGGGTTTCCTTATACATATTTAGATATGCCGAATGGTCCGTTGCAGGTGTTTGAACGTTTTATCCGTAAGGGTATACCCGTTCGTCGTTTAGGTAGTGCAGCCATTGATCTTTGTTGGGTAGCTGCAGGTCGCTTCGATGGATTTTATGAGCACAAATTAAATGCATGGGACAGTGCGGCAGGTTTTTTATTAGTGGAAGAAGCAGGCGGCAAGGTCACCGATTTTAAAGGTGAGCATTATTCACCTTATCAACCGCATATTGTTGCAACTAATGGAAAGATTCATGATGATTTGGTGGAAGTAATTAATGACAGGAAAAAGCTGTAAGAAGGTACGAGGTACGAAGTTAGAAGTACGCAGTTAATAGCATCTTGATTAAATTAACCATAAAAAGATGATCTATGCAAGACATGAAACTTCGAACTTTCCAATTTTCAGTTGAAGTGGGAAGGTTGATTATGGAACTTCCTTTTAATGTGATTAATAAATCATACGGTGCACAACTGGTAAGAAGTTCTTCTTCGGTTGGCGCTAATTACAGGGCAGCAAGAAGAGGAAAATCAGATGCTGATTTTTTGAACAAGCTGAAGATATGTGAAGAGGAGGCGGACGAAAGCATTTATTTTCTCGAATTACTGAAGGAATTTAATGCCGGGTTTGTCGAAAAGATTGAGAAGTTGATCAGAGAAGCAAATGAATTATTAAAAATTCTTGTGGCATCGATTATTACTACAAGAGAAAAATTAAATAAACAGCAATAAATCAGTTTTACGGGTTACATACCCAGAATGCAACATTAAATTTTACTATTGCACCTGTGTACTTCGTACCTCGTATTTCGTAAATAGTTTTTTTATGAGTGAAGAACGTACAGAACTATCCTCTCTCGGAGAGTTTGGTTTAATTGAACATCTTACAAAAAATATTGAGCATCAGAACGCATCAACTATTCTTGGTGTGGGCGATGACGCCGCAGTGATCGACCATTTCGGAAAACAAACTGTTGTTACAACTGACTTGCTGATCGAGGGTGTACATTTTGATCTGATGTACACACCACTCAAACATCTGGGCTATAAAAGTGTGGTGGTGAATGTGAGCGACATCTACGCCATGAATGCCACTCCCACGCAGATCACATTAAGCCTGGCGGTAAGCAATCGTTTCAGTCTTGAAGCGTTAGAAGAGTTTTATGATGGCGTGTATGTAGCTTGCGAAGAATATGGTGTTGATTTGGTTGGTGGTGATACTACATCTTCCACCAAAGGTTTTGTGATCAGCGTAACAGCGATTGGCGAAGTGGCACCCGATAAATTTGTAAAACGCAGCACGGCTAAACCAAACGATCTGATTTGTGTGACAGGTTATCTTGGTGGTGCTTATCTCGGTCTGTTATTACTCGAAAGAGAAAAGAAAATTTTCCTTGAAACAAAAGGTGTGCAGCCCGATCTTGAGAACAGGGATTATATCGTTGGCCGTTTATTAAAACCTGAAGCAAGAAAAGATATTATCGACTTTTTGGAGAAGGAAAAAATTGTACCAACAGCAATGATGGATATCAGCGATGGACTCAGCAGTGAGATATTGCACATCTGCAAACAAAGCGAAGTGGGTGCATTGATCTATGAAGACAAAATGCCTGTGCATCCGGATGCAAAAGAATTTGCGTATAAATTAGAACTGGATCCAACTGCCTGTGCCTTGAGTGGTGGTGAAGATTATGAACTGGTCTTTACAATTGCACAAGCAGATTATGATAAGATAAAAGATGTGAACGGCATCAGGATCGTTGGTCATATTACAGCAGCAGCAGAAGGTGCGCACATCATAACAAGAGGTGGCAATAAACATCAATTGACTGCCCAGGGCTGGAATGCATTTGGAAAATAATCGAATGAAGAAAAACATCTTTTTTATAATTGCAGTCGTGTTGCTGTATGCACTGAGTTCCTGTTCTGCAACAGGAAGTGTTGCTTATACGGCTGAACGCAAGTACAGTCCGGAACAATTGAAAGAAGATGTGCAGGTGATGGAAGAAACCTTCAAAAAGAATCATCCTTCACTTTACTGGTATAATTCAAAAGAAGAAGTGGATGCTTCATTTCAACGGGCATATGAAAAGCTTACTGATTCGATGAATGAAGTACAGTTCAGGAATGTAATTGCAGAAACTATTTTCCCAATTCGTTGCGGGCATACCAGTGTGCGGTTTTCCAAAAAATATAATCAATTCATTGCCGGTAAACGATTACCTACTTTTCCATTTGTCGCAAAAGTGGTGGACGATTCAACATTGGTAGTAACAGCTAATCTTAACCGTCGTGATTCATTGATCAGAACAGGAACACCCATTCTTTCCATCAATGGATTAACAGCGAGACAGGTGATTGATTCACTTCTACCGCTTGTATCCATTGATGGAAACGCTAAAAACTTCAGCTACCAGAACATCAGTAACAACTTCACCACGTATTACAACATACGCTTTGGTTTGCAAAAGAATTACACCATCAACTACCTTAATACAAGGGGTGAAGTGAAACGAACCGTGCTTCCTTTATTTGATCCTGCAAGAGATACGACGAGGCGCCGACCGGTTTCCATCACACCGCAATCTCCACCGCCGCCACAACCGGAAATTTCAGAAAGACAGCAACGCTTACAACGCACCCGTTCATTCAGTATTGATTCATCAAAGAAATTTGCAACATTGCGCATCAGCAGTTTTGGCCCGGCATTGCAAAAACATTTCCTGAAGAAGGCATTCAAACAGTTAGAGAAGAAAAACATTCAGAACCTGGTGATTGATGTAAGAAACAATGGTGGAGGTCTTATCAAAAAATCATTATACCTCACACGCTTCATCAGTAACGAACCATTTGTTTTTACTGATTCAATTTATTCGGTTCAGCGCAAACTACGCAGCGATGCAAAAGTGAGCCGAAGGTTTATTTATAATCTTGGATTGTTCTTTTTAAACCGAAAGCAACAAGAGGGGATGTACAGGTTCAGGTTTTTCAACAACCGTATATACGAACCGTTGCCACAGCGTTATAACGGGCACGTGTACCTGCTCACCGGTGGTTTTTCATTTTCTGCCACCACCTTGTTTGCAGCTGTTGTAAAAGGACAGGAGAATGTAACTATTGTTGGTGAAGAAACAGGTGGTGGTTATTATGGCAACAACGGTGTGTTTATTCCCGAAATGATCTTGCCGAACAGTAAACTTCGGGTGCGGTTACCCCTATACCGCATTGTAAATAATAAAAATTACCCCAAAGACGGGCACGGTGTGTTGCCCGATGTAGAAGCGAAAGCCAGTGCAGAAAGCATCCGGCAAAATCGTGATCCGAAAATGGAGAAAGCAATTCAGCTCATCATGCAACGGAAAGGTTAGTACACCTGTCAGAATGAGTAAGAGATGACTCGCACAATTGTTGCCGTAAAACAGAATAGTTTATGGCTGATACAATGTGGTAAATTTTTTACGTTAATAATGAACTACATGAAACATCTTTTTCTTGCATTGATCGCGCTCGCTTTTGTTTTTACTTCCTGCACCAAAGAAGCAAATTGTATTGAGGGAACCATTCAATGGGGTGGCGAACCTGCAGCTGATGGGTTGGGATGGTACCTCGAGTCTGAGGAATTTACAAAACCGGTGAAGCTGAAAAATCTCAGTTCAACTTACCAAGTCGATGATTTGGCCGTATCGGCCTGTTTGTTGAAAACTGATGAAAAATATCAATGCTTTTGTGCAGAACCGTTGGATGTGTACAGCATTAAAAGTATTCACAAGCGTTGATTATAATTGTTACATGTGTTCTTCTTCCAGTTAACCACTCTTTTTTTGTAAAGTCAGGGTGCGTATGCCCGGACTTCTAATCTGTTTTTAATCTTGTTTAACTTGTTTCAGGATATTTTTGCACATTGCTGCAGCCAATAAAGGCTTTGGTGAACCATTGTGTATGAAAAAGATTCTGCTTGTTGAAGATGAAATGCATGTGGTGTCTTTTATTAAAAAAGGACTTACAGAAGAGGGCTTTGATGTGACCGTGGCTTTTGACGGCAATACCGGATTGCAGCTTTTTTATGACAACCACTTCGATCTTATTATACTGGACATTATGTTGCCCGACAAAAACGGTCTGGAAGTATGTAAGGATGTTCGCAAGGTGAACAATAATATTCCGGTATTATTTTTAACTGCTCTTGGCACTTCTGAGAATATTGTATTGGGCCTGGAGACAGGTGCAGATGATTACCTGGTGAAACCGTTTAAGTTTATTGAGTTGCTTGCACGCATCCGCACACTTCTGCGCCGTACAGAAGCCGGTGGAGCTATTCCGGAAATTCAACAAGAACACGTTTACAGATTTGCCGACCTTGAGGTGAACGACTACAGCAAAGAAGTGGTACGGGATACTAAACCCGTTTCACTTACCAGCACTGAATACAAGCTGCTGCTCTATTTCATAAAAAATAAAAACAAAGTGCTGTCCCGTACCGACATACTTGAAGAAGTATGGGGTGTGAACTTTGACATTGGTACAAACGTAGTGGATGTTTATGTAAACTATCTGCGTAAGAAAATTGATGCTTTTGCAGATCAAAAACTGATCCATACTGTTATAGGTATGGGCTATGTATTAAAAGATAACGGGTAATTAAATCTACCTACACATAAGGTATCAGACGAAAATGAAAATACAGATCAAAACAATGCTGATATTATTAAGTGCTTTTTTAAGCATTATTCTTTTATTCAGCGGTTTTGTGTACCTCTCTGTTTCTAAATATTCGTACGAAGATTTTTATAAGCTGCTTGAAATACGTGCAGTTACTGCTGCGAAAATTGAGCTCGACCAGCAAGGAAGTTCACAGGAAATGGTAGCACTGCGCAATGAGTTTTTTGAAAAACTGCCGCTGGAGAAAGACCGTTACTACCGCATCTCTCCGGGCGAGTCATTCAAAAACGAATCTGAAGAACTTGGCCTGCCAATTTCATTCTTCAATGAGATCATAAAAAAAGGAGGAAGCGAATACAACAAAAACAGCATGTTTTATAAAGGTATTCGCTATAAAAGTAAGCAGGGTGAATATGTAGTGATTGCATCGGCCCAAAACTATTTTGAATTACATCACTCTGCCTATCTGCGTCGTACACTCATCTTTGCTATTGTAGCAGCCTTCCTTTTTTCGGCATTGATCGCTTTGTATTTTTCCCGTTTTGTTTTCAGACCTCTGCGTAAAATAACCGATCGTGTAAAAGAGATCAGTTCTGAAAATCTTCATCTCCGTTTGGATAACAATATGAATAACGACGAGCTGACTGATCTTACACGTACGTTCAACAACATGCTCGATAGAATTGAAACATCGTTTGAAACACAGAATAATTTTATCAGTAATGCATCGCACGAACTGCGTACACCATTAACAGCGATCATTGGTGAAGCCGATGTTACCTTGTCAAAGATCCGAACGATCGATGAGTATATTGAAACCATTAAAGTGATCTTAGACGAAGCAGAAACACTTGACCGTAAAACAAAGGCGCTGCTCTTCCTGGCCCAAACAGGGTTCAATGGTAAAAACCAAAAGTTCGACAAGCTTCGTATCGATCAGTTGCTGTGGGATGTAAAAGAAACGATAGAAAAAATAAATACCGACAGTCGCATCCACATTGACATGAGTCTGCTGCCTGAGAATCCAATAAAGTTGAAAGTAAAAGGTAATGAACAATTACTTCATCTTGCTTTAAGCAATATCATCAGCAATGCCTGCAAATACAGTAACAACAATGTGGTACATGTATCTATCGGTGCATCTGATCAGAACGTATTTGTGATTGTAAAGGATCATGGTATCGGCATTCCCGATAAAGAGCTGAAGTACATTTATGATCCTTTTTTCCGGGCTTCCAATACATTAAAGTATGAAGGTTACGGCATTGGCTTACCGCTTACACGTAACATCATTCGTTTGCACAATGGAGAAATACTTGTGTCTTCTATTGTAGGGCAAGGTACTACAGTGCAAATCAATCTTCCCATTGGCCGGTTCGACTGATCCGCAATTATTAAAATCAAAAAAGACTGTTTAGCTATTCTTCCATCACTTATTTCTGTTTATTAAACAGTTAAAAAACTGTGCGTTCTTTTTAATCTCATTTTAATATCCGCCCTGTCATTCTAACAATATTCTAATAGCAGCTTAAAGTCGTTTTAATGTTCCAACAGCAAATTTGCAATCTAAACGCAAAACAAAATAGCTATGGAAAAAACAGTATTGATACCAACTGACTTCAGCATTGCATCATTGAACATTGTAAAAAATTATTTGAACGAGCAACCCGCAGATGTAAAGCTGAACATTATTCTGCTGCATGGATTACATCAAACAGATTCTATTACGAGTTTGCTTTTTTGTTCTAAATCACGCATGCTGGAAGAATTAACCAGCAAAGAATTTAATGAAGGTTGTCATGTATTAAAAAATAAATACGCTTCGCAGATCCGCAGCATACGCAAAGATGTGTTTAGTGGTTTTACACAGGCAGCATTTAATAATTATGCCGAAGCTAACCGTATTGATGAAGTTTGTATACCTATCCTTTATAACCCAAGATTCAATAGCAAAAATAGTTTTGATCTGCTTCCTTATATCAAAGCAAGCAAACTACCTATTCAAACAATTGGTTCGGCAGTTGATGTGCCAATGCCTGAAAAAGGGGAAGTGGCTGAACTGTTTTTTAACCGTGTATCTGTCAGTTGAACAGCAAATAATACAACTATGAAATTATGGATCACTTATAGTGTTGTGTTTCTGTTTGGCATCCTTGGACTTTTCTTATTGTTCAATGCATCAACAAGTCCTGAAAAAGTGATCCTTGGCAAGTGGAAAGAAACCGATTGGAAATTTGAGAAAGGAATTGCCTTTGCTGCCGATATCGCTGCAGCGAGTAAAGCCAAAGCAACACAGCCTGAGTTTTCTTTTCATAAAGCAGAGGATTGGGAGTTTTTACCTGGCGGCTATTTACGGTTAAAGATTGCCGGACAGCAGGAACTCTTAACCTGGCGTATTAAAGGACGAGGGCATGTGCTGCAGATTCAATATGGTAACGATAGAATTGAAAATTATCAGTTAACTGTTTTGGATAAAAACAAAATGGTGCTCAATGCAGAGTCGGATGTGCAGGCAAGAGGGATTTCACAATTAATTTTTGAACGGGAAAAATCAGAAACCTATGCTCAGAAAATACAGTAACAGCAGAACATTGGGCGATAATGTGAAACTTGGCGTGCTCACTGCATTTTCAGCGGGCATGGTCAATATTGCATCGCTCTTATTATTCTTTTCTTTCAGTTCAAATGTAACAGGGCACTACGCCATTCTTGCGGCAGAACTGGTGAAAGGAAATTTGTACCAGGCCGCTGTTGTGCTTGGCTGGATCTTTCTGTTCTTCTTTGGCGGGTTTGTATCGAACATGTTTGTGATACATATGAATAAGAAGAACACCTATGTAGCACATGCACTACCAATTGTGCTCGAGATCATCTGCCTTGTTGCAGTGGGTATTTACGGTCAGTTTTTTTATAAAGAAACACTTGTTGAAACAGAAGCAATGTTAGCGCTGATGTTGTTTGCAATGGGTTTGCAGAATGGACTGACAGCAAGTATTTCAAACTTTGCTGTGAAGACAACACATTTAACGGGTGTTACAACAGACCTCGGTATTTTGTTTTCGATGTTTACGCACAAAGAACACCGAAAGAACAATGAGTTGAAAGGGAAAGCGATTTTGTTATTATCCATTGCCGCTGCATACCTTGCCGGCGCAGTTGTGTCGGGTATTACTTATATGCATATGGGCTTCCGTTTGTTTTATGCAGTGAGTTTGTTTTTGGTGGTAGTGATCTTTTACGACTTCTACAAGTTGAAACTTTTTCGCTACCTCAGCAATAAACGGACAAAAACACAAGCGATACAATTGGAAACAATAGCAAAGCAACTTCCAAACATACCGGAACAAAAAAAGAAACGAACTCAAGAAGAAGTACCCGCCTATTGAATGTAGCAAGGGTACTCATGTTGATTGGGACTGCGGTATTCCTGCCGTAGTCCATCTTTTATTCTGTAAGTAGCGATGATTGTCATAAAAGAAACATGTTATTCCGGTAAACCTGTTTCAACAAACCGTCATTAGAAAGAATAACAAGATCAGCTTTAAATCCTTCTTCAATTTTACCGAATCCTTGCAGCTGTGCCACTCTCGAAGGATATAGCGAAGCCATCCGCAACGCTTCATCAAATTCAATACCTGCCTTATTCACGCAATTGTTCACTGCTTTTATCATGGTAAGTGCAGAGCCAGACAGTGTTCCATCGGGTAAAACATAACGATCATCTTTTAACAAGTGTTGATAGGCACCTTCATTTGTTTCAGCTACTGCATCAGTGATCAGGAATAAACGCTCCTGCATCATTTTTTTGCTGATGCGTACTGCTGCAAACGAAGTATGAAATCCATCGCAAACGATACTGCTGTGTGCGGTTGCATGATCATAGATGGCACCAACCATTCCTAACTCTCTTCCTTGCAACGGCGACATAGCATTGAATAAATGCGTTGCTGTTGTAATGCCTTTGTTGAAACCGGCAATTGCCTGTTCATAAGTTGCATTACTATGACCGGCGGAAACAATTACACTATTATCAAGCAGAAGTTGAATTATTTGATCACTGCATTGCTCAGGTGCAAGTGTCATCATCTTTACAATGCCTTCGCTTTTATCAAGCAATAACTTTACTTCGTCAAGTGTTGGTTGTTTAATGTACTCTGATAAATGCGCCCCACGTTTTAAGGGATTGATATACGGCCCTTCAAGGTGTAACCCCAACAAGCCACTATTTGGATTTTGTTGCAGGAATGTTTTTGCAACATCAATGCCATTCAAAAAAATATCGATGCCATTTGTAGCCATTGTTAACAGGAAGCGTGTACATCCTCCGCTTACACAATAGGCATCCGTAGCAAGTATAGCTTCTTCATTCAGCGCTTCGGAAAACAGCAGGCCATTGCCGCCGTATAATTGCAGATCAATAAACGCCGGAACTAATAAATTGCCCTGAAGATCATAACGATCTATATCTGCAGAAATATCAGCAGCAGGCAATATAGATTCGATCACTCCATTATTCACCAATACAGCGTGACCGTTTATAAAACGATCACCTGTAAAAACTGTTCCGTTGTAAAATGCAAGCATGTTATATTATGGAAGAATGCTGAACGCATCTCCGTCTTTTAAGAAAGGAAGTTTATGACGTATCTCTTCGAGTTTTTCTTTGGAGAGTGTAATGGTGAAAATATCTTCGTCATGTTCTTTTTCATACAGCACTTCACCCATTGCATCAACGACCATACTGCTACCGCTGTGATAGATATTATTCCCGTCATTACCTGTTCGGTTCACACCAATTACATAACACTGATTTTCGATAGCTCTTGCGTTGAGTAATGTTTTCCATGCATGCACTCTCCGTTCGGGCCAGTTGGCGACGTAGATCAATACATCAAACTCCGGTTCATTCTCTTTTGATTGCTGACGTGCCCAAACAGGGAACCGCAAATCATAACAAACCATCAGGTTGATCTTCCAGCCATTCACGGATGCAATCAAACGTTTAGTGCCGGCTGTATAGTGTTTGTCTTCATCAGCGTATGCAAACAGGTGACGTTTATCGTACACGCCATACTGTCCGTTAGGCAACATCCAGATCAGGCGATTAAAATATTGTGTTGATCCATCTTCAGCAAGCTGACTCGCCATAATACTACCCGTAACGATCACCCGCTTTTGAGCTGCCATCTTTTTCATCCATTCAACGGTGGGTCCATTCATTGGCTCTGCAAATTCTTCCGGCTTCATACTGAAACCGGTATTGAACATTTCAGGAAGCACAATGATTTGCGTTGGATGCTGAATAGAATTGATCTTCTCTTCCAGCATTTGCAGGTTGGCTGCTTTGTCTTCCCAATGCAGATTTGTTTGAATGAGTGTGAATGTAAGATGACTCATGCCACGAAGTTAACGAAAGCGGATGCTGAATGCAAAAGCGCCATAAACTTCAAATGGTTCAATCATGGTTTTTGCTTCCCGTTGTTTGATATGATAATACGCCGAGAAGGAAGTCTGCCGGTTTGAAAGAATGATCCCTGTTTTAACGATATAAATGAACGGATTCAGTTCTGATGTATAGTTGCCTTTATCCTCCCGGAACAAACCGCCTTGCACAGTTGCATTGTATGCCTGTGCCATAAGCATTGGTTCAAGAAAAAAGATGAATTCAGTTTGATGCCGTTGCTCTTGTTTGCTTTGTCCGAGACGCCCGCTCCAGTAAGCGCTGTATTGCTCATCTTCCAGCTTACCGAGTTTTAATAACACACCGGCTGATGCATTCGTAAATGTATTGCCAAGTGTTGCTTTACCTGTGGCATGAAGACTAAAGGTTTTTGTGGCAGCGATGAGTGGTTGATAATAACGCACCGATGCATTTACGCCCATTTCGTTCTGCACCTGGTTTTCCCAGCCATAAAGTTTATACAGACCAATGATCTTATGATAATTTGTTTGCACTTCTTTTCCTTTTGCACCGGGACCAAGAATGCCAACTGCTCCATCGAATTGCAAAATGCGTTCATCATTAAACACATTGGTTTGTCCATAGCTTGCGTACAACCAACCGGCATAAGGACGATCCTGTTGTTCCAGCACCTGCTCCAGTGAGCGACGGTTGAGGTGTGGGTTATAGATCATTTGCCCCGCTTCAATGCGGTGAAGTTTGGTAGCCAACCTGGATGATGAGATATTTTTCGCCAGCCATTGGTAACGCAGAAAAACGCCATTGGAATAGTAACGATCCTTTTTTGTGAAATTGTAGTTATCGTTCTCGGTTATAAACGTAAACTCTTTTGTATAAACGTTGGATGTATCCTGCGCCTGCACAAAGGCAAAACAGAAAATAAAAAAGAGGGTTACAATGGTTGGTTTCAACATGCGGTTACAAGATTACTAAAAATCAGAACATGGAGCTTAACGTAACAATTCGCTAATGATGTTTTGCTCATAGCCTTTTTGCATTAAATAATCAGTGATCTTTCTTTTACGGATGAAGATGTTGGTTTCGCCTTTCAGTTGTTTCAGTTTCTGCTCGTATAGCTTTTGCACCGTGGCCAGGTAATCTTCTTCATCAATAGTTTTCATGGCTTTTTTGATCAGGTACTCACTTACATATTTCTGTTTAAGTTCGTACTTAATCTTTACCCTTCCCCATTGCTTCATGCGGAAACGGCCACCGGCAAACTGCACTGCAAACCGTTCTTCGTTAAGGTAATCTTCTTCAATGAGTTTCGACAACAACTCTTCCACATCAGATTTACGCAACCCGAAGCCATATAGTTTTTCTTTCACCTCACTGTGGCAACGCTCCTGGTATGCACAGTAGTGCTTAGCTTTCTGGTGCGCCTGTTCTTTGGTGAGTTGTTGCTTGTACATTTATGAAACAAATGTAAGAAGACGGGAATGTAAACCAATTGATAGACAGCTTTTCGGGATTTGCCAGCTGCCAGAATTAATATAGGCTATTACTTTTACCCAATCCTTAAAGTATTATGTGATCGCTACTTTGAATTTTTTATTATTTTAAGATTGCCGCTTGCTACAGCACTGCTATATCGAATGAAGAATAACATCGTTGCTTCAATACGGATATTGAATTATGCGATTTTGTAAAGGGTGATTGGAATCATCTTTTTATAGGTCACTTTTTCATTTATTTTGCCTAGGAGACATTTATTTCCACATGAATCTGCATTTGAGAATAAAGTGTTCATGATAACCGGCACCTTAGTAAAAAGTTGATATGAAAAAAGACAATCATTCGTTCCGGGAATTAAATGAGTTGGGACTTTTGGTATCGGACCAGGTAACGGCAATGCTTGCTTACTGGGATAAAGATCTCATCAGCAGGTTTGCCAATAATGCTTATCACGAATGGTTTGGCAGAACGAGGGAGGAAATGATGAACAAAATGCACATCAGCGAACTGTTGGGTCCTCTTTACGAAAAAAATCTCCCCTACATTAAGGCTGCATTAGCCGGCGAAAAGCAGGTGTTTGAAAGAGAAATACCAATTCCAAACGGTAGCGGAACACGTCATTCACTGGCAACTTATATTCCTGATGTGAGAGATGGAGAAGTGATTGGTTTTTTTGTGCATGTGGCCGATGTAACGCACGTAAAAAAACTTGAACAGCAGTTAACACAATCAAAACGGGAAATTCTGCGAAACATTATTGATACTGAAGAAAGCGAAAGCCGTCGCCTTGTTTATATTCTGAGAGAGAATATTAATCAACGGCTGGCAGCCTGCAAAATGTTAACAGACGAAAAAAAGGAGAATCTCACAGAGAGCGATAAGGTGGTAAATAAAATGATGGCTGATATTATTGATGAAATCAATTCAATTTGTGAGGAACTGACGCCTTCTGAACTGGAAATATTCGGCATAATAAAAACGATTGAAATTGCCTGCGAAAAATTTTCTTTACACTACCCTGTTACGATCGAATTTAATTGTTTTGAAAATGCAATTGAACAAATTGACCTGGATGAAAAGCTAACCATATTCAGGATCGTACAGAATTTTATCAGAATGAGTATTAACAATCTGCAGGAATCGACCATTAAAATTATACTTTCATATGATCATCCCGAGGTGAGTATTCGTTTGCTTTCAACGAAGCCATTGCTACTTTCACCAAATACAAAAGAATACAAAGCAATTGAGTGCAGGGTAGAATATAACGGAGGCAGTGTGATTGAACTGCGTAATGAAGAATACTCAGGTTTACTTATTCGGTTTCAGCTTAATAAGTCTTAGTTGGTTTGTTGCTTCTTTTGTTATTGAGTTTACTACGCAGTTATGGTTTATCAGCAGATAAACCAACTAAGTTTCAACTTTTGAATTATCCGTTCCTTAATTTGCAACATGTCTTTACTACATCCACTTTCGCATAACCTGCCTTTGCAGGAAGCGTTGTTTGTATTTGCACTTGAATCGGAAGCAGCAGAAGAGTTTACCGATTGCAGCACACTGATTACCGGTATTGGTAAAGTGAGTGCGGCGTATGCACTCACCAAATACATTGCTCAACATAAACCTGCGATGATCATCAATCTTGGTTCAGCAGGAAGTAATACATTCAGCAAAGGAGATATTGTTTGCTGTACAAAATTTATTCAGCGTGATATGGATGTACGTGGGCTGGGGTTTCAACTCTACGAAACACCTTTGAGCGGTATTGATCCGTTACTGCAATATGGCTTACAGATCGATGGCTTGCCATTGGGGATTTGTGGCACAGGCGATAACTTTGAAATGAGCCATACAGCCACAGAATACAATGTAGTAGATATGGAAGCTTACCCGTTGGCATTGATTGCTATGCAGGAGAACATTCCATTCCTCTGTTTGAAATACATTTCTGATGGGGCTAATGGTGATGCTGCTGATGACTGGAACGAACTGGTGCATAAAGCAGCGGTTGCTTTTCGGAGATTGTTATTTGGTTGAGAGCCGGGTTCATACAAAGTATCTTTGGAATAATACCAGGTGACGGAAATGATTTATTGAGATATTTTCTTCAACTGTTGGCGATCAATAACAGCTTTTCAACATCGAGGATAATGATCTTGCTGCCGGTTGTTTCTAAAATACCATCCTGTTTCAATTCTGTTAACAAGCGTACCACATTTTCTCTTGCGGTGCCAACAAGATTGGCGAGGTCTTTCCTGCTCATGTTTATCTCCACATACATGCCCGGTTTAAAATCAACCTTATATTTTTCTCTCAGGATAATGAGTTGTATGGCCAGTCGTTCCTTCGCTGATTTTTGTGTGAATAGCGAAAGGCTGTTCGCTAACACAGAGAATTCATGGCTGAGTGTTTTCAACAAGCGTTTACTTAACACTTCTGATTGCTGCATAGCTTCCAGGAAATCTTCTTTTGGAATAAAAACAATACTGCTGTTTTCTAATGCTGCGGCAGAATCAGGATAATGATCCTGTGCAAGGATGGCATGGTAACCGATCAGCTCACCTGTATTAGCTACATAAATGATCTGTTCTCTGCCGTCTTTATCTGCTTTGTACTTTTTTACTTTTCCTTCTTTGATAAAGAAGATGCCTGTAGGAAAACCACCTTCTCTGAAAATGATGTCTCCTTTTGCATACAGATGTTCTGTTTGGTGCAGCGTAAGAATTGCCTGATCCTCCGGCGGAAGACCAGCCATAATAGATTCACTTTTAAAATCCCATTTTTCAAAAGGGAAAAGGCTGCGTATACTCATTGTAGAATATTCAAATTTACTTTAATAAAAATTGATATTTATCACTTTAAAGGGTGATATGGTTAACCGCAACGGAACACACCCGCAGGTAGCTTTGCAGAATGCAAGTGAATAACCGATTCAAGAAAAACCTCTACTTCACACAAGACCATGAATGGATCGATTTTCAGGGCTCCGTTGCTTATACGGGAATTTGCAGGTTCAAGTTAACGGGTTTCAAGAATGTACAGGAGATGAAGTTTTACGATGCACCCGGTATAAAAAAACAAGGAGAGGTCATTGCATCTATCCACTATAACGATTACAAAATTGAAGCGCATATGCCGGTGGATGGAAAGGTCATTCAGATCAACGATCATTTTTTAGAAGGCAACTATGAACTGTTACTTCATAATCCCGAAAATTTAGGTTGGATCGCCCTGATCATCCCATTTCAAACAGACGAACGCAATGGGCTGCTACTGCCGAAGGAATACAGTTTGAATACAAAAAATAAATACGCTAAGAGTTAATCATCCCCAAAAAGAGTATGCACTTTCTTGAACAGAATAAATACAGCGATAAATGGTTTCGTTCTGACAAGGAGTTCGATAATCTTTATCCATACTATATTAAAGCACTGGCATTTAAACACTGGACTGCATTAGTAATCGCACGAAAGGCGGCTGATTTCCTGGCAGCCGAACCGAATACATCTATTCTTGATATTGGTTGCGGTGTTGGAAAATTTTGTCTTGCTGCGGCACAGCACCAACCCAATGCATTGTATTTTGGCATTGAACAGCGCAAATGGTTGCTCCATTATGCGGAGCAGGCAAAAACAGAATTGGCGTTGGAGAATGTGTATTTTATGGAAGGCAACTTCACACAGTTAGACTTTACGCTTTACGATCATTTTTATTTTTACAATCCGTTTTATGAGAATTTGTCCGGTACCGACAAGATAGATGACAGTATTGATTACTCAGTTGAATTGTACAACTACTACAACCGTTATTTATTCAGAAAACTGCAGCAAAAACCTGCCGGTACAAGACTGGCAACCTTTCACAGCCTGGAAGAAGAAATACCATCTGATTACCATCTTGTGGGTAGTGAAGCAAACGAGCTGTTGAAATTCTGGATCAAAGTATAAAAGGCGTCTTGTAACATGTCTTAGAAATTAAACCGTCACAACGGAAACCCTGACAACAACCAAGGGTGCTGTACCCAACAGTACCCTCTTTTTACTTGTCCAAGATCGATCATTGATAGAGATGAGTTAAAAAGTCAACCTTGAATGCAATCGTGTTAAGTGCTGCTAACTACTAAAAGCCCGTTATAATGATGTTTCGTCCCAAACTTTTCGATACCCTTAAAAACTACAACCGTCAACAGTTTAGTAAAGATCTGATGGCGGGGATTATTGTGGGTATAGTTGCTTTGCCACTCGCCATTGCTTTTGCTATTGCCAGTGGCGTTTCTCCTGAAAAAGGATTGTACACTGCTGTTATTGCCGGGTTTATTATATCGGCATTAGGAGGCAGCCGTGTACAGATCGGTGGACCAACCGGTGCCTTTATTGTCATTGTTTATGGCATTGTACAAACACATGGGGTGAACGGATTGATCATTGCCACAATGATGGCAGGAGTATTATTGATCATTATGGGTTTGGCAAGATTGGGTTCTGTCATCAGATTTATTCCTCACCCGCTTATTGTTGGATTTACAAGCGGCATCGCCATCATTATTTTTTCATCTCAAATGAAAGACTTTTTTGGATTGAAGATGGGAGCTTTGCCGGCGGAATTTACCGATAAGTGGAGCGATTACATTGCTCACTTCAGCAGCATTAATGTATATGCAACAGGTATTGCTGTAGCAACAGTATTGATCGTACTACTTTGGGGGAAACTAACACACAAAATACCGGGAACTTTCATTGCTATTTTGGTAACAACGGCGGCAGTGTCTATTTTTCATTTCCCTGTTGAAACAATCGGCAGCAGGTTTGGTGCCATTCCTTCTTCCATTCCAACACCCTCATTTCCTCAAATAGATTTTGCAACTATCAGAAGTTTGGTGCAACCGGCATTTACGATTGCTTTGCTCAGTGCAATTGAATCGTTATTATCTGCAGTAGTTGCAGATGGAATGATAGGCGGTAATCATAAATCGAATGTGGAACTGATCGCACAAGGCACAGCGAATATATTCTCCTCTTTATTTGGCGGCATACCGGCAACAGGTGCAATTGCACGCACTGCAACTAATGTAAAAAATGGTGGCCGTACACCGGTGGCGGGTATGGTACACGCCCTTACGCTGTTACTCATTATGCTGTTTGTTGGAAAATGGGCAGCACTGATACCAATGGCAACTCTTGCAGGAATATTAGTGGTGATTGCTTACAATATGAGCGAGTGGGAAAATTTCCGATCGGTATTGAAAGGACCACGAAGTGATATGGCTGTTTTGCTCACAACATTTTTCTTAACTGTATTTATTGATCTCACTGTTGCCATTGAAATTGGAATGATACTGGCTGCTTTCTTATTCATGCGGAAAATGATCCAGTTCAGTGATGTGCGTTTGCTCTCGGGAGAAGCAGGGGAGAATTCTGACGAGCAGGATAAAGAAATGATCAGTAATTACCAGGTTCCGGATGGAGTTGATGTGTTTGAAATAACCGGTCCATTATTTTTTGGTGCAGCGTATAAGTTTAAAGATGCAATGAAGTTGGTGGAGAAAACTCCGATTGTATTGATCATACGCATGCGACATGTACCGATCATTGATGCAACCGGTATTAAGACCATTGAAGAAGTTTACAAAGAATCAAAGCGAAGAGGAACGAAACTTATTTTATCGGAAGTACACAGTAACCAGGTGATGAAAGAATTGAAAGATGCGAGGTTATTGTTTGCCATCGGCAAATCAAATGTAATAACGAGTTTCACCGAAGCATTGGAAAGAAGCAGATTATTTACAAAATGAAATGTATGACAGCTATCAGTAACAATAGCTGTCATGCATGATCTTCTATAGAGATTTTAAATATTCTTCGAGTTGGTTAAGTGTGCCTGTGAATCCCTGGTTCATACTTGCAAACATAGAATAGTAAGTATTCTCTTCTTCTTCACTTGCATTGATGGGATAACCTGTTAAGTGCAACGTGGTAATTCCGTTCTCTTCCGTTAGCGTCAATATATTCATGACTTGCTTTGGAAAAACCAATCCCGGAAAAGGTGCCTGTATAATTTCACCTGTTTCGTTGGCAAAAGAATTGACCCATTCAATGCGATTTGGTTCTTCAATTGCAACATAATGAAATACGCCATAACGTGTAACATCGCCAGCTTTCATGCTGTAATGAAAAATGCCTTTCGGACGAAAATCGAGTTGTAATACATCAATAGGCATGTTTGCCGGTCCCCACCATTTGGCTAATGCTTCTGCATTTGCAAATGCATCAAACACCTGTTGCTTGCTTGCGTTGAATGTACGTGTTATTGAAAACTGTTGTTTGACTGTTGACATGATGATAAAATTTATTGTTTGTTGAGATATTGTTCAAGACTGTTGAGGATAAGTTCGTTCCAGCCGTTTACAAAATTGCCACGCACCAATGATGGTTGGTTTGCGTCAAACGGTTCAGCAAATTCAAAACGGAAATTGAGTTTTGTTGTAGCAGCATCAACTTCACTTAGCTCCCAATAAGCAATCGCTTTGCCACTATAACCTGGATATGTCCATGTGTGCACAAGTTTCTTATTGGGAATGATCTCCAGCATTTCTCCACGGTGCAGCCATTGTTTGTCTTTGAGATCACCGGCATACCAATCGAATGTATGACCGGTCGTTAATTGAAACTGTCCTTTAAAATCGAAGTACCAGTTGCGCATGTGTTGCTCTTGGGTAATGGCTGCCCAAACGAGTGCGATGGGAGCATTGTAAACTTTTTCAAGAGCAATTTCGTTTGCTGTTTGCATGATGATTAGTTTAATGGTAATGGTTATTTGTTCAATACCTGTAACTGTTGGTGAAGGTAGTTTTCGAGCTTATCAATATTTTGTGTCAGTCCTTCATCTGCTTTGAATGTTTTCACCACCTGGATGAATTGTTCCCTGCTTTCAAAAAGCATATGCCAATGAAGTTGCGTTTGATTGCCACGTTCTTCAAATTCAATGCTGGTTAAAAACGTTGGCACACTTACATGCTCATACACGATCTTTTTATGTTTGATGATTTCTTTAAATACACTTTTGTTTTTATAATCGGTGCCATCAGGTCCGTGCATGACCAAATCCCATTCACCTTCCGGTTGCACATCCATTTTAGTGATGGTGTTGGTGAACCCGTTCGGTCCCCACCAATGTTTAATATGTTCGGGATCAGTAAAAACTTCCCACACTAGCTCAACAGGTGCGTTGAGCAATCTTGTTAAACGAAGTTCCCGATCGGCGGTGCTGGTTGTTACAGACATGTTCTTTATTTGATGATGATTAGATTGATTGTTCGAGATATTGTGACAGTCGCTCAATATTCTGTTGCAGACTCTCGCCTACTTTGTATACTTCAACAAACTGATGATATTCTTCCTTTGTTTCAAACAACATTTCCCAATGCATCGCAGTTGTATCATCCTGCGATTCAAATTCAATCGTTGCAATAAAAAAATGCCCGCTGGTATGTTCGTATACGATCTTTTTATTTGTTATCACTTCAGTAAACACACTTCTGTTATCATAATCCGTACCATCCGGGCCGAGCATGACCAATAACCATTCGCCGCCAGGCTGCAAATCCATTTTTGTAATGGTATTCGTAAAGCCATCTGGTCCCCACCAATGTTTAATATGATCAGGGTTGGACCAAACTGCCCATACTTTTTCAACAGGAGCATTGAGCACTCTTGTTAAGCGAATGAAGCGACCTGTCTTGTTATTTTCTTCTGACACTCTTTTTCGTTTTTGGTTGCTGTTGAATTTTTTCGAGATAAGTTTCCAATGCATCCAGTTTCTGTTCCCAGAACTGTTTGTATTGTTCGATCCAGGCCGATACTTCATTGAGTGCATCCAGCTTCGCTTCGCAATACCTTTCACGCCCTTTCTGTTTAATAATGATGAGGCCGCACTCCGTTAATATTTTTACGTGCTGCGAAATAGCCGGCCGGCTCATATTAAAATTTCCTGCCAATGCATTTAAATTCTGCGGTTCTTTTACTACCAGTCCAATAATTTCCCTTCGTGTTGGGTCGGCAATTGCCTGGAACACGTCTCTTCTTGCTTCGTATGCCATATTAATGCGTAAGTATTTACTTACACAAATGTATATGTAAGTGTTTACTTACGCAAGTTTTTGGGAGATATTTTTTTGAAGGCGGCTTAGGTATGCCATACCTATTTCAACCTGCCTGGCAAATTCATCAACCTGTTTAGGTATGGCCTACCTATAGTATTTTTGCCGGATGCGTTTGTTACTCACCACCCTTAATGCAAAATACATTCACCTCAACCTGGCGATCCGGATTTTATACGAGTTGAATAAACACCACGAGGGCTTGTCGTGGAAAGAATTTACTATTCGCATGAATGTGGATGAGATCGCTAAGGAATGTGCTGACAATGATGTGGTGGCTTTCAGTTGCTATATCTGGAATATTACACAAACATTGAAAGTTGCGGAACGCATCAAAGCTATTAACCCCGACTGCAAAATTTTATTGGGCGGACCCGAAGTGAGTTACGAATGGGAAGAGATCATTGCACATGATTGTATTGATTATATTATTTGTGGTGAAGGAGAAATTCCGTTCCATGAATTTTTAACGCACTACCCGAATGTAGAAGCTGTTCCCAATCTTGTATATAAAGTTGACGGTGAAGTTCGCTACGAAGAAAAATCGGTGACGTATGATGTAAGCAATTTCATCGGCGTAAATCCCTACATCAACGATCCGGTGGATGATCTCTATAACAAAGTATGTTACATTGAAACAAGTCGTGGTTGTCCCTACAAATGTGGTTTCTGTTTAGCGAGTCTTGATAACAATGTGCGTTATCTGCCGATGGCCGATATAAAAAGCAACCTGCTTTATTTAATGACGCATGGCCGGGTGATCAAATTCCTTGATCGCACGTTTAACATGAAGCGTGATTTTACATTGGAGGTATTTCAGTTCATTCTCGACAATCATAAGCCGGGGAATGTTTTTCAGTTTGAAATAACGGCCGATATTCTGCACCCCGATATCATTAAGTTCATTAATGAGAAAGTGCCGAAAGGTTTGTTCCGTTTTGAGATCGGTATTCAAACGGTGAATCAAAAAGCAAATCTGGAAGTAAGCCGCAAACAGAATTTTGAAAAAACAAAAGGCATCATCAAACAGGTGCAGGATGTGGTGGATCTGCATCTTGACCTCATCGTTGGGTTACCGCTCGATTATTTTGAAGACATCAAATACAGTTTTGAGGAAGTGTTCAAACTTTTTGCACCCGAGTTACAATTAGGCTTCCTTAAATTTTTAAAAGGAACACCGGTACGTAAAACAGCGGCAGCACATGGTTATGTGTACGATCCTGTTGCACCTTACCAGATCATCGAAAGCAAATACATGAGTAAGGCTGAACTGGAGCAGGTTGTATTGGCCGAAGAAGCTTTGGAAATGTATTGGAACAAGCCACGTGCCATCAACACATTGAAATATGTAACAGCTTATTATAGTGTGTTCGATTTCTTGCAAGGTCTTGGCAATTACTTTTCCGATCATTGCGACCTTCATAAGCATGATTTGAAAGATGTGTACACGATGTTGTTTGCTTATGCAAAAGAAGCTTATCCGGAAGATGCCGTGCTGCAACAACTCATTACCATCGATTATTACCTGCATCATAAAATAAAACCTGTGATGGTTTTATTACCCGAAGCAGACACCACAGTCAAACAACAATTGATCGAACAGCATAAACTCAATCATCATAAACTTCGGTTTGCCATGTTGCCCGTAAACTTTAACTGGCAGGAGTTTGTTCAGCATAATCACATCATTCATGATGAAGCGATGGTCACCATTGCATTTGACGGGAAAAATAAACCGCAGGTGTTGGAAGGAATTGAGATCAAAAGGGAACAATGGTAAGCTGTAGCTATTATTTGCTGTCAGCGGATGGAAAGTTCTTTCGATTACCGTTTGTAAAACGATCATGACATTGTGCAAGAGTTTGTACAACATAACCAGAACATTTATACTAACCGCCATAATTTTAAACTATGCTCACCAACATTAACCCTAAGTTACCCATGCGCAGCAAAGCTGCAACCAAAGAATTTTACATTGATAAACTGGGCTTTCAGGAATTCGGACGGGAAGATTTTGATGGCTACCTGATGTTGCAAAAAGATCATATTCAAATTCATTTTTTTGAATTTAAAGAACTCGATCCCAACGAAAATTACGGACAGGTGTACATCCGCACGGATGATATTGATACGCTTTACCAGTCATACCTCGATAACAAAACAGACATACATCCAAACGGACACTTAGCTGTAAAACCGTGGGGACAAAAAGAATTTTCGTTACTCGACCCAGACAAAAATCTGCTTACATTCGGGCAAACGATTTAGTGAAAATAGAAACGGCACCTCGTGTGGCTAAACTAAATATTACAGGTAATTTTACAAACCATCATCAACCAGCATACACAATCATTATGCGGATATTTTTTTTAACACTGGCATTTATCTTTTCGCTGACCAATCTTTTCGCACAGTCAGAAAACACAAAACTTAAAATCACACATTTAACAGGCAGTTTTTATATCTACACAACGTACAATACCTACCAGGAAAGCAGGGTGCCGGCCAACGGGATGTATGTTGTAACGGATAATGGTGTTGTGATGTTTGATACACCCTGGGATACAACACAATTTCAACCATTGCTCGACAGTATAAAACTAAAACATAACCAAAAAGTGGTTATGTGTTTTGCAACGCATTGGCATAGCGACAAAACTGCAGGTCTTGAATATTACAGGCAACAGGGAATTAGAACCTATACCACTGTTCTTACAGATGAATTGAGTAAACAGAATAACAAAAAAAGAGCGGAATTTTTAATGGTAAAGGATACGGTCTTTCAAGTCGGACAATATTCATTCGAAACCTTTTACCCCGGGCAGGCACATACGTTAGACAATATTGTCATCTGGTTTAAAAGAGAAAAGATTCTCTACGGTGGCTGCTTAATAAAAGGTGCCGATGATGAAAACCTGGGTTTTTTAGATGATGGCAATAAAACAGCATATGCAGCGACGCTGAAAAACGTGCAGACAAAATTTCGAAAACCAAAATATATTATCGTTGCACATAGCGATTGGAGAAATATAAATTCATTGAAGCATTCTATAGAAATGGCAAAAAAACTGAAGTAGAATAACGATGGCTGATCCGTTTACTTTTTGGTGATCTTCAGATCTTTAAAATATCCTTCCGTACCAACTTCAACCCATAACGCAATGGCACCTGATGCATTTGCACCGTGTTTCAAATCATTTACAATAAGCGAGGGCTGCTTGTTATGATCAAGGAAAAGTTTTGCCTGTGCTCCGTTCACTTCAATGCGCATAGTGATCCATTTATTCAACTCCATATCAGCATAGGATTCATACAGTTCAGGTGATTCTTTGCGTAACCGGTCAAACTTATAATCAGGATATGAATAATATTGAGTAGAGTGATTACGACGTACCTGGTCGTTCGCCCGGCCATTGGTTGGACGTATGTATATGCTCTCAAATTTTGTATTATTCTCGTTGATGCGGAAAGCAATTCCAATAAAACCTCTTGAAAAAACAGGAGCGTTTTTCAATAATCGGCTCAGCACTTTTACTTCAATAGTTCCATTGCTGAATTGAATTCCTTTCACTTTTACAAAAGTAGGTTCGTCCACTTCTTTTACTGTTGAATCCTTTACAGCCTTTACTACTTTACTGCCCATCAACTTTTCGATAGACATGTAAACCTGCACAGCTTCAAGACTGCCTGCATCCAACTTAATGGTTTGTGCATTAAGATTTATTGAAAACAGAATAACCGAAAAGAATAAAAAACGACTCATGGCATTAAGTTAATGAATAAACGGAATCAAACTTGCCTGTAGCAACCATACAGGCAAGTTTTTATCACATTGTTATTGCAGTCCTATTTGCTTTGCATAGGTCTGGTTATCCCAGAACAAATGTTCTTCTTTCATTACGCCATTTTCCCAAATACCTACAGTTGCCATCGGCATTTTAAATACCTTGCCGGTTGGTTGTATGAATTTGCCATTTCCAATTGGCATTGGTTTCGTGAAGGTTCCTTCAAATACACCGGTTACCAAGGTGTAATTACCTGAACCAAACTTGATGGGATGTTCTTTGATCCTTGTATCAGGTGCATGTACAAAGAGTTTCTTTAAATCTTCAATATGTGTATCAATACCTGCTACTACACTTCCGTCGGGCCAGTATACTTTGATATCTTTTGCATGACTTTCTTTAAGTCTGTCCCATTTTTGATTGCTAAACACATCAAAATCCAGTTCATCAAATGTTTTAAGATGACTTGCAATGGTATCGTTCGATGAAACCAATTGCAATGCTATTTTTTTCAGACTATAAACATTATCAGTTGAACTGTTTTCTGCTGATGTTGATTGTTGTTGACAGCTTTGAAGGACAATGAACGATACAATTATTATAATAGCACCCCGCAGTGATTTGATATTTATCTGTTTCATGATTATTTTTTAATGTTGATTCTTATATTACTGATTCAGCTAGTTCTTTTACCTCGGCTTTTGTAACGGTTTTACCCAATGAACCAAACTCATGCAGGTCGCCAAATACTTCAATACGTATTGATTGATCAAAACCACCAATACGTACAGGTTCAAACCCATTATCACGAATTAACTGCTCAACCACTTCGGTGATGCTGCAATCTTCTGTTGCGTAAAACAACACATTCAACGGTTGCTGAAAAGCTGCATTTGTTAGCGACGCCACGCCTAAAGTACCCAGCGCCTTTGCCAGTTTTGCATTTTTTGGAAGTAAAGACGCAATAATTTCACCCGCTGATTCTTGTTCGCCAATGATCTTTTTAAATCCACCGTTCTCATCAGGCGCAATGGGGTTTGAGGGATCAACAATAATCTTTCCTTCCAGTTCTGTTGCATACTGCTGCAACACTTCTTTGATGCCGTTGAACCAGATAGCGAGCACAATAACGTCTGCTTCTTTGATGGCCGAAGGAATGTCCATGGCTTGTGCAAGGCTTCCCAGCTGTTGTGCCAATGCGTTTGCTTTGGCAATTGTTCTGTCTGCAACAATCACTGCATGATTTCCTTTTACTAAATTGCTTGCTACTGCTGTACCGATGTTTCCCAAACCGATCACAGCCACTTTTGTTGTTGTATTCATAATCTGTTTTTTATTGAATGATTTATGAATACAAAATTCCATTGATCAGCAAAGCTCACCAATGACCTATGTTAAGAAATAGGCTTGATCTAGATCAAGAGTTGGGCTTACTGAGTTTATTACGTAGGCGGCTGAGGAACTCAGGAGTAATACCTAAGAAAGAGGCGATCTGTGTTTGCGGAAGACGATTCACAAGATGTGAATAGGTCTTTAAAAATGATTGGTACCGATCTTCCGCAGTGCTGCTGATATTTTGCAGCAATCTTTTTTGCAGACTTACATAACTGTTTTCGATCAACACCCGAAAGATGCGATCGAACTTTGGTGCTGATAGATATAATGCAATAAGATCTTTCTGATTGATCTGTAATACAACCGTATCTTCTACAGCATCAATCGCTAACGTTGACGCTTCTTCGCTGTGAAAGCTGCCAAGATCAGTGATCCAGTTGTTTTCTGCGGCAAACTGCAGTACATGCGTGCTCCCGCTGTCATCAATCTTATACATACGCAAACATCCTCTTACCACAAAGTTCATCTGGTTGCATATATCGCCTTCCTGCAACACATATTGTTTTTTGCGGTACAAGCGTGGTCTGAATTTTTCACGCACCAATTCACGCTCTTCTGTATTCAGAGGAATCAGCTTTTCAAAATAGAGCAGTAGCGGTTCAATAGATGCATCCGACAGATTTTCTTTCATCTGTAATTGTATTGATCTCCGGTTTGTTGTTATACTGTTTAAAGGTACTGATTAAAAAATTTGGCAGTTACTCTGCTAAGCAAGCCTGTATAATTATCAACGCTAATGCATTTATAACGGCATCATATTTAATGAAAGCCTTTATGGGGCTTTTATTAATTTTAGCACTAATATCTGTTATGCAAAGTCTTTTCATCGATTACGTTTATCTTGTCTTGATCATTATCGGACTCATTATGCTGGCGAATAAATTATGCATCGCATATCCGATTGTACTGGTGTTAGGAGGTCTGGCGCTGAGTTTTGTATCGGCATTTTCGCATATCACCATTGATCCCGAACTGATCTTTTTTATTTTCCTTCCTCCATTGCTTTACGAAGCTGCCTGGCAAACTTCATGGAAAGAATTCTGGAAATGGAGACGCATCATCATGAGCTTTGCATTTCCCATTGTTATTATTACTTCATGTGTAGTTGCGTTTGCATCGAATGCGATCATTCCCGGTTTTACATTGGCACTTGGGTTTTTGTTGGGTGGAATTGTTTCGCCACCTGATGCTGTTTCTGCAACAACTATCCTCCGGCAGGTAAAAGCACCAAAACTACTTGTGAGTATTGCAGAAGGAGAAAGCTTATTGAATGATGCTTCTTCACTGATAGTATTTCGTTTTGCATTGGCTGCAGTGATCACCGGACAATTTCATTTACAGGAAGCAGCAACCAGTTTTTTGTTAGTGATTGTGATGGGAACATTGATCGGTCTTACTATTGGGTTTATTTTCTATGCCATTCACCGGTGGTTGCCAACAACACCCGCCATTGAAATTGTTTTAACATTGATCACTCCTTACTGCATGTATTATGCAGCGGAGTATTTTCATTTTTCCGGTGTGCTTGCGGTAGTAGCCGGTGGACTTCTGCTATCGAGCAAACGACAAACGATGCTGAACTACCGCACCCGGCTTGAAGGTGTGAATGTGTGGACCAGCTTTGTATTTGTATTGAACGGGTTGATCTTTTTTCTTATCGGACTTCAATTGCCTTCTGTAACAAATCAACTCGGCGATATTAGTGTGGGCACAGCAATTGGATATGGTCTTGCAGTTTCGCTCGTATTAATTATTGTACGGCTTGCATCAACATTTGGAGCTTCGTTGTTTACACGTTTTATGAGTCGATTTATTACAGTTGCTGATGCAAATCCCGGCTGGAAGGGACCAATGATCTTTGGCTGGTCGGGTATGCGAGGAGTGGTATCTTTAGCTGCAGCGCTTTCTATACCTCTATATATCAATCAAAATGAACCGTTTCCTCATCGTAACCTCATTCTCTTTATCACCTTTATTGTAATTCTTGTAACATTGGTTTTACAAGGATTAACACTTCCATGGGTGATTCGTAAAGTAAATGTAGAAGAGCCGGAAGGATCTATTCCGGAACAGCAACAGGAAAAGATTATTCAAAAGAAAATGGCGCATTACTCGCTTCAGTTTTTAGAAGAAAAATATGGGGAGCATTTAATCGACAATGAACATTTTAATAACCTGAAAACCAAATTAAGAACAGAGCTGGATCACTTTAACCGATCACTTGTTGAACAGGAGAAGTATATTGATCATTCATTGAACGACTTTCACAACATTTACTTCGAACTGCTCGATGAACAACGACGCATCTTAAATAAGATGAACCAAAAAGCAGAATTTGATGAGGAGCTGATCAGGAAATATCATTCCCTTATTGATATTGAAGAATTGCGGATTCGGGAAAAAAGAATAGAAGCCTGATGGAAGTATTGATTTGGCTAAACAAACAAGGGAAAGAAGTATTTTTATTTCATGCTCCGCTTTTTTATTAAACACAAACAGGTTTTTCTATATGCTGCATCTTTAGCTGCTATCCTTTTTGTGTTGCAGCTGCTGGAGTATCGTTTCGTCCTCATCAGTCATTCCTTTGAAATTTATATTGCCTCTATTGCTGTACTCTTTACATCACTGGGTATCTGGCTTGCATTAAAACTGGTAAAACCAAAGACTGAAGTGCAAACTATTGTGGTAGAAAAAAATGTGTATATCACAGAACTCACTGAAGAGGAAAAACTGCAGTTGGAAACAGAGCGACAAAAACTCGGATTAAGTACCCGTGAAGCAGAAGTGCTGCAACTAATGGCTGAAGGATTGAGCAACCAGGAAATTGCTGATCGTTTGTTTCTGTCGTTGGCAACGGTTAAAACACATTCATCGAAGCTGTTTGAAAAGTTGGATGTAAAGCGACGGACACAGGCGGTTGAAAAAGCAAGACAGTTGAAGTTGATTGCCTGACCCTGACCCTCATCCTTTCGTATAATTTCGCTGATCTTCAATCGGTTTCATACTTTAGTATGAGGGCTTTCAACAGCGAAATTTTCATCTTTACTGCACAAAAAATTACAAAATGAAAAAGAATGTACTTGTTTTTGGTTTGATCTCCGGGCTGATTGTTTCCACCCTTATGGCCATCAGTATGGTTACGATGTATAACAATCCCGATGCCGGACATGGAGGCGGTTCCATGATCATCGGGTACCTGAGTATGCTCGTTGCCTTCTCCCTGATTTTCGTAGCGGTAAAGAATTATCGTGATAAACAAAATGCTGGTGTGATCAGTTTTGGCAAAGCCTTTAAAATAGGATTACTGATTGCATTGATCGGCTCGACGATGTATGTGATCATGTGGGCATTGCTTTACAATTTTTATATGCCCGATTTTATGGATCGCTATTGTGCACAGATGATTGAAAACGCAAAGCCAACCTCATCTCCAGCCAAAATACAGGAACTAACCGAACAGATGAATACACAAAAGGAAATGTATAAGAACCCGTTGTTCTTTGTGCTGTTTACCTATTTTGAAATTTTACCGGTCGGTTTACTGGTGTCGCTGATAACGGCACTTATATTGAAACGAAAAACAGCAAAAGCTGTGTAAATAAAGAGGGCCGCTTTAGCGGCCCTCTTTTATCTCTTTTTACTTCTTAAAACTTTTAGTTTAGTCTTTAAACAACTTAACCGGTGTGCTCTCGGCAAGCTTTCTGTAAGCCGCCCACTTGCCTGTTAAAAACTCATTGATCTTCGTTACACTTTCAGTTACTGCTGTTTCAGCATCGACAACCAAACGTTCTGTTTGTGCAGTAGGGGCAGCCAGCTTGCCGCCAATTTCCTGGCGTGCTACACCTAAAATGCTTTGCGTAGTAATATCAGCAAAGCGTGTGATTCCCTGACGCTCTGTTGCACTGCGTCCAAAAATACTTTCACGTATCTTCTTGATCTCATCACGCATTTTCACTGCTTCTTTGCGCAGACTGTCAACATCTTTTCCTTCCACACCACGTAACTGGCCTTCCATCTTGGTGAGCGTTTCTTCTGCATCAACGATCTTATCAACTGCGGCTGTTAATTTATCAGCACTCATTTGCAATCGATCCATCATTTTTTTCTTTCCATCATACACAGCACGGGGCGTTGGAATGCGTGGATCATCTTTTACAACGATCATCGTTGAATCACTTGCTTTACCCAGCGTTACCACCATTTTGTATGTTCCAGGGAAAACCGGCCATCCACCACCTTGCTCATTTGCATTTGGTCTTGGCTTAGGAGAGCCGGGGAAACGACTGCCCTTCGTATCAAAGTTCCAGTAGAAACGGTTGAAACCACTATCGGCTTTTACTTTTAATGTGCGGAGTTGCTTGCCTGCATCATCATAAATTTTTACGATCGCACTGTCCATTTTCGCTTTGCTCGTATCGGCTGCATGATTTACAAAGAATGAAACCATTGCACCTCTGCGTCTGTTTTCACCTTCATACAAACCCCATGTGCTCCATTCGTAACCGGGTGCGTTACGGAAATTTGCCTGGTAAGCAGTTGGCGCATCAAACACCTTTACTTTCGTCGTTTGTGAAGCACCGTTAGCTTTAGCTGCGGCACGGAGCGGACGAATATCATCCAACACCCAAACAGCACGACCAAATGTTGCAATGACTAAATCAGCTTCACGCTCCTGGATTGCAAGATCGTAAGTTGATACACTTGGATAACCATTGGTCCATTGTTCAAATGTTTTCGCATTGTTGTAGCTCACCCATAAACCATGTTCTGTTCCAACAAAGATCAAATTGGGTTCAGCAGGATCCTGAATCATACAAAGCGCATAACCTTTGATTCCTTTGTTCGCTAAAATATTATCCCATGTTTTACCAAAATCAGTTGTGCGGAAAATAGTAATGGCGAAATCACCACGACGGTAATCATTGCTCACAACAAATGCTTCTCCTTCGTTATACTTACTTGCCTGTACTTGTGTGATCCATCCACCGGTGTTCATGCCTTTGATCTTTCCACGGAAGTTGGTCCATGTTTTACCTCCGTCTTGTGTTAACTGCACATTACCATCATCTGTACCAACCCAAATCACGTTTCTGTTTTTGGGTGATGGCGCAATAGCCATAATGGTGGTGAAATTTTCTGCTCCTGTAATATCAAGTGTTAAGCCACCTGTTTCTTCTTTTTGCTGTTCAGGATTATTGGTAGTGAGATCCGGAGAGATGATGCTCCAGGTTGTTCCTTTATCAGTACTCTTATTTAAGAACTGACTACCGAAGTAAACTGTATTGTTATCAAATGGATCAAGTGCAATGGCACTGTTCCAGTTGAAACGCATTTTTGTGCGTGCAGCAGGAGCTGGCGGACGAATAGATTCTGTTGCACCTGTTGTTACATTGTAACGGCCAACTGAACCACCTTGGCTCATGGCATATACCCATTTGCTGTCGGTAGGATCAGGCACTACATCAAAACCATCACCACCCCATAAACTTTCCCAATAATAGTTACGGATACCACCATCAATCCATGTGTAAGCAGGTCCACGCCAGCTGCCGTTATCCTGCAAACCACCCATTACGTTGTAAGGGAGTTCATTATCAACGTTAATATGATAGAATTGTCCGAAAGGTAACTGCTCATCGAAGCGCCATGTTTTACCACGGTCTTTACTGATGCCGATACCACCATCGTTACCTTCAATAATTAAATTCTCATTTGTTGGATGAATCCACCATGCGTGGTGATCAGGATGAATACCATTGTAAGGAATTAATGTGGTGAAACTTTTGCCACCATCTTCACTGATCGTTACTGTTGAATGAATATCATAAATGCGGTTTTCATTTTTCGGATCAACATAAATTTCATTGTAGTAGAACGGACGATCTGTTACCTGTGCAGGATCGCTGTTTACAAGCTTCCATGTAAAACCACCATCATCACTTTTATAAAAACCATTTTTTGTTGCTTCTACTTTTGCATACACAAAGTTTGAACGACCGGGTGCAAACGCCAACCCACAACGACCGATGGGATCAGCTGGCAAACCTTCTTCCTTTCCTAACTTCTTCCAGTTCTTTCCACCATCAACGGTTATATAAATACCACCACCGGGGCCGCCGCTGTTGAAGTTCCAGGGTTTGCGCTGGTGTTGCCACATATTGGCAATTAATTTATTGGGGTTTGATGGATCCATGATCAACTCAGCACAACCACTTGTATCATTAGTATATAAAATTCGTTCCCATGTTTCGCCGCCATTGGTTGTTTTATACACCCCACGTTCGCTATGGATGCCATACGGATTACCGATAGCTGCTGCATAAACAGTATTAGGATTTGTTGGGTCGATGTGGATGCGGTGAATGTTTCTTGTTTTTTCAAGACCCATCCGTTTCCATGTTTTACCACCATCCAATGTTTTGAAAATACCATCACCCAGATTGAGTGAGTTACGTGGGTTTCCTTCACCGGTACCAACCCATATAACCGAAGGATTACTTTGCTGCACCTTTATTGCACCAATGTTCAGCAAAGGTTGTTCATCAAACAACGGAGCCCATGTGGCGCCACCATTATCTGTTTTCCAAACACCCGCACTGGCACCACCCACAAAAATTGTTTCGGGATTGCTGTGCAACGCATCAATGGCCGTAACACGGCCACTCATACCTGCAGGTCCGATGTTACGGGGTTTCAGGTTCTTAAACTGTTCATTTTTAACTTGAGCTGTAGCCGAAAAGCACAGCAGGGCCGTAGCGGCCAGAACGATTATTCTCATACAAGCTTGTTTTAGGAAAACTGAAATTGAGAAAACAAAAGCGCCCTTCCAAATGTTTTTGATAAACGGCACAAGAATGGAACGGTTTTAGCGACTAAGCTAATGATCTTTGCTTTGTTCTGTTGAGAATGAGTTAAGCATGTTTTAACAGGACAACAAGGATTAAAACTTTATTTTTGATGTTCAAACACTAAAATTCCTAAACACAAACACAGTATGAAACATTTCTTTTTGTCAGCAGTTGCCATTGGTTCTTTGGTAGTAATGGCGGCTTTTCTTCCCAAGGAAAACACAAACAACGGCCAACAGCCATCAGCTAATGTACAAACACCAACAAAGTGGACACTGGACAAATCACACTCAAACCTGAAGTTCACTGTAACACATATGGTGGTTTCTGAAACAGAAGGATCTTTTAAAATCTTCGACGGCACTATTGAACATACAAAGGCCGATATGAGTGATGCGAAGATCAATTTTTCGGTTGATATGAATTCGATCAACACGGAAAACGAAAACCGTGACAAGCATTTGAAGAGCGATGACTTTTTCAATGCCGAGAAATATCCAACAGCAACATTTGTTGGTAAATCATTCAAACCACTTGGTGATAATAAATATGAACTCGTTGGAGATCTGACGATCCGTGACGTAACAAAGAGCGTAAAGTTTGCAGTGAAGTTTGGCGGCATTGCTAAAAGCTCACGTGGCGATAAAGCTGGTTTTAAAGCTACTGCAACCATCAACCGTTTTGATTACAATCTGAAATGGGACCGTGCAACAGAAGCAGGTGGTCTCGTTGTAGGTAAAGATGTTGATGTTACTGTTTTACTTGAGATGAATAAAGCAAAGTAATAACAGTTTACAACTGTAAAATATCAAAGCCCTCCCGCTATAACGGGAGGGCTTCTGTTTTGATAGAACTTCTGTTACTACATTTTCAAAATAAACAAAGTCCCGAGCTTAAAGCATTAACGATTACTGTTAATCACCTCTTTGATCCTCGTTAGTTTGATACTGCCATCTTCACCAATCTGGTACACTTTCTTATGTCCCCTTTCCCGGAACTGAACCAGGTAACTTGTTTCGCCCATCATGCTGATTTGTTCTGTTGTTGCTAAAGCACCGGAAGGATTGATCCTGGAAATTGATCGCTTAACCTGCAATGGCAAATCTTCTTCAAGGATGCTTTTTACAATTGCTAAGTAATCTCCATCTGCGTCAAAATAAGCCATCATTGCTTCACGACCATATACAAAACGCACAGCATATAGATCACTGTTGTCAACTTTTATCCAGGAAACATGTGTTGCTCCCGGAAATTCTGACTGAAAGGAACGTTCGATATTTTTTTCAACGTTTCCCGTTGCAAAAGCGGCAATAAAAAATAGTACCGCTGTAAATGTTACAATACTTTTTTTCATGATAATAAGGTTTAATGTTTTTGAATGTTTTGTTAGCAATGGGTTTCTGAAAGGGGCAGCAACGATCAACGCTGCCCCTGTATAAAAAACCAGTGCCCGTTTTTAAGTGCTAGCAACAGATCATTAATCAAAAAATCTTTTCATGGTTAGCAGGCATTCTATTTTAAAAAGACAAGTTGATTCACTCGGTTACCTACTTTTTTCCCTTGCTCCAAACCTGATAACGCTGTGAAATGATAATGAATACCACCAAGCACTCTCGACATAGCTGCTTCTTCAGCATACTTCTGAAATGAACTGTACACACGTGTTCCATATTCAACTTCATAAGTACTGTCGGTAAACATGAAATTATTTCCAAATCTTGCTGCAAGCACTTGCGCAGAGGCAGAAGAAATGACAGCATGGTTCGATGCGTATTCCGGATGCGGGGGAGTTGGAATAACAGAGTTCCAGCTAGTTTCTTCAAACACCGTACGTATGTAAGAGATCGGACGCAGAAGATTATACTGGTACTTGGCTTTAAAAGATGAGATCAAGGCATCACTATAAGCTATACCATGTTTACAATAAAGAATAGCAGCATCATGCAACGTTAAATTTTTACCCTTCACCAATTGTGTTACAATATTTGCGGCATGGGCAGGTGCATTGTAGTTGCCTGTGATATCGCCCCAAAATTTTACAGTTACAGAGTCGGCAGCTGATAATTGTTTTGAACGATCAAACAAATATTTTACTTCATTGTAAAATGCACTGCCTTGTTGTGTTGAAAATGGAATAGGTACTGCAGGTTGTGTTTCTATAGCAATGTTTTTAATAAAACTCCTGTTATTACCCCAGTATGGATGCAATGGTTTTCCAAATGCAGGAGCCGTGGGCACCCACATACCATCTCCCGTCGGTGGAGTGTAGCTGGCTGAAGTTGTATTGTTAAACGCTTCATGGCCACCATCTGTTTTTGACCAGTCGACAATGATCGTTGCTACCTGTTTACCAAATTCTGTTGCAAGCTGTATTTCTTCAGCGCTTGCTTTGTTTTGAAAACGATTATTCCAATCGTTCTCAAGTGAATCAATTGCAGTTACTGATGCTGCTGAAGCGTTACCAAATAATTTTTTGGTGATGCTTGCCATGGCTGCATTAGCACTGGCGGGCCAGTAATACTTCTTTTCATTTTGTACGGAAGGGATCGATGGGGCATCGTTCAACTGCGGCATGATCGATTGTAAATTCTTGTTACCTGGTGCTACTGATTCATACATTGTTAAACCAGCGTATGCATAGGCACGTGCAGCTACAACTGAATTAAATCCGGGCGTTACTTTGGTTAAACGCAAGTAGAGGTTCATCCATGATGAGGCTACTTGTGCATCGTATTGGTTTTGTTGTTGAGGTTGTTGTTCTTTTACACAGGCAATTAATAACACACTAAATATTGAAGTGTATAGCAGTATGCCTGTGAGAATTGTTTTTTTCATAATTGTGTTTTTGATATTTGGAAAGCGGTTATTTCTCTGCGATGAATAAGAGGAATTTGTTTTGAAGGAAAAAGAAATCATCAGTGATATGAAACGCTTGAAACGCCTGCTCGATGGTTTCTTCAACTGTTGCTTTGCTATAACTGTTCAATGCAATGGCTGCAGGACCTGTGCCCATGAATGCTTCTACACCGTGCCTCAGATTGCTGAACAGGAACGGACAAGGGATACTTGACTTATACAACGGTTTCAGATTTGCATTGATGAATGCTTCTTCAATTCTTCCATCTTCAGAAAGTGCAAAAGGACCGGGTTTGCCGGGAGGAGGTGCCGGTAACAAACTTCCGATCGCTTTTAATATTTGTGTTGCTTCGCTATACTGCGGTTGATCCCAGATGCCGATCACAATTCTTCCGCCTGGCTTTAATACACGTGTAGCTTCTGCCAATGCTTTTTCAAAACTACCGGCATACTGCAGTGAGTTGAAAGCAGTTACCACATCAAAACTGTTGTCTTCAAAAGGAAGTGCTTCCAGGTCTTCTTCCAAAAAATTATTGTTGGGATTACGTTGTCTTGCTACTTCAAGCAAGCCCGGTGCTGCATCAATGCCGATCACTTCCGCACCTTCGTTCACTGCCATTGCAGTAAACATACCGGAGCCGCATCCAGCATCAAGTAATAAGTGATCTTCATTTAATTGCAGTTGACGAAGTGCTGTTTTGTACATGGGTAAAAACCATGGTTCAAAATGTTGTGACCATTTTTGTGGAGCTACACTCCAGAGTTGTCCTTGAGTTGTTTTTGTACTCATTTTTTGTAAGGTTTAATGATGAATATGTAATGATTAATTTTTCTTGCTGAAGCGATAGATAGCAGTGTAATAAACAGCGGCTGTATCTGATAAGCTTTGCGGTGCTGCTGCAGGTGCTTTGCCTCCTTTGGTAGCAATGCGTTGTATGTATGCAACATTGCTGAAAATGCCTGTTGGAGTGGTGCCGGTTTTCGGCATCAATAAAAGCCAGGGAATACTGCTAGCATCGGGAGTTGCTGTTCTTGCCGGTGTGAATTGCTGTGCAAAAATTGAATCTGCTGTGGTGATTGCCCAAAATGGTCCTGCGCCATGTGTGCCAACTTTTTTATTGGTTACATCATACAGCTCAGCTTTGGGCGCTACAAATACCCATTCATAAGTACCGGTTTCGCTTCCGGCTTTTTGTTGGGCTTTGTATTTCTGTACACCGGTTGCGTAATAGGTAGCAATCCTTGTATTTCCATAAGGAGAATTAATAGGCAACTCTATTTCGGCAGGGATGGAAAGTTTTTCACTTGCTTTAATTTGATAGGCAGGTGTAGTGCTGTTAACAGGCTCATTTTTTTCACAAGCCAGCATGGTGATGGTGAACAATAGGGGCAACAACATTATTGTTGTACTTTTTTTCTTTTTCATTTTTAAAGGTTTAATGGTTAATGCTGCTTCAGTGCAACACGTAATTTCTAAATCGGGCACAAACATATACCAGTCTAGAAGCGTTGCGGAACACGAATGAACTAACGGCGGCGCAAAAACAATAGAACAGCTGCAGAAACTGTGTAAATGGTTTTCAGCAGTTGAGAAGTGATTTTGTTGCCGGTTTTCAATGGTTGAATTTTATTTTGCTGCATTGTTTGAACCAACGGATTAGATATTGCCATGAAAGACGATGTCTGCTGAACAAACGGCAGCAACTGTAATTCACTACTCGTCAGCTATTCCAATTTTAAGAATATGGATTTACCTTAGAATATGTTTTGGCGCTCCTTATCTGCACGATGTTTCTTGTGTACTCTATGTACAATGTTGTACTGTATTACTACGGCACAATTCAGATCTACTGACTTTACACTTTATTCAATTGAAAACGGTCTCAGCAGCAATCTGTTGACAAGTATTGTACAGGATGAGCAGGGATATTTATGGATCGGTAGTGCAAACGGATTAAACCGTTTTGATGGTAACCAGTTCGTTCAATATCACCAGGGAACAGATAAACAATCAATACCAGATGAAAATATCCGCTTGTTGAAATGGTTTAAACCGGGAACATTGGCCGTTGCGACCAACACCGGTTTGCAGGTAATTAATACACGAACACGGCAATCAAAGGATATTTTTATTCAAACAACATTTAAGGAATATGCCTTTAAGTATAATGACGTGTTTGACGTGGCTACTGATGATAAGAAGCATGTTTTTATATTGACCAGATCGGGATTTTATCATTTTGATCAAAACGATAAATTGCTTTTTCGGTTTGATAATTATAAAACAGAAAAAGACCAGTCGGCCTACTTTATTTTCGGTCAATTGTTATTGTATTATTCCGGCAATGAGTTGTTACTATCAACGAGTGAAGGAGTATTTCTATACAACATCAGCAAAAAGCAGTTGCAGAAACTTCAGCCGGGAGCTGATCATGGAGTGCCATTTGTAGCGGATATGCCACGTGAGGTTGCGTCTGTCAGGCAAACCGATAATGATGGGTACTTCATCTTTAAAGTACAGTCAGACAGTATTATTTACATCAACACTAATTCTAAAAAAGGGACCGTTTCAACAGCACCAAACAAAACTATCAACAGCGAGTTTAACTGGCGTACAAATCTTTTCCGCTATAACGACACCACCTATTTTGTTACTTCCCGCACAAATGGTTTTTATAAAATAATCCTTCAGCCAAAAACCGGAAAGCTTACACTATACCCTGAAAAGTATTTGGCTGATTATTTCTGTGCAGGCTTTTTAAAGGATAAACAGGGAAGATTGTGGATTACCACAAGCTCTGGTTTGTTAAAGCAAAACTTGATCAATAACTCAGTAACATCTAAGTTAATACCGCAGGAAGTTTTGCAGTATGCACCTGCCGCAACAATCAGCTTTGTGTATGTTGCAGGCAACAGGTTATATGTCGGATGCAGAAGAGAAGGTGGATTGCTGGTGTTTGAAAAGAACACGCTCGGCTTTATAAAGAAAATAAGTTTCAAGAAACACGGAACCATCTCAGATGATATCATCAACATTACACACCCGGGCGGCGATACATTGTTCATTGGAACAAATGGCCCATTGTGTTGGTTCAATATGAAAACGAATGAAACGGGAATATGTGAACTTGAAAAATGGACAAATACTAATTGGGTTTCCTCACAGTTTAAAGACAGAGACGGTAATGTTTGGATCACAAGTAATGCCAACAGAGTTTACTATTATCACAGCATGCTGAAGAAGTTTTATCTTAAAACGATGGATCATCCATACATGGCAAAGCTTCTTATATCAAATATTATTACAGAAGATACAGCCGGACATATTTGGTTGGGTGGTCAGGGACTTTGCCGCATTAACCGGTTAACACATCAGCCCGATTTTTTTGTTGATACATTTCCTGAAATCCGTTTTCCACGTAAAGCAGTATTGGGTTTGTATTGTGACGGGAACAATAAGTTATGGTTTGGAAATATCAGTAATGGGTTGATTGGTTATTCGATCGGTGAAAATACATTTGAACATTACACTGCACAAAACAAACTTCCTTCTAATAATATTTATACAACGGGTATCAATAATAATATGTTGTGGATGGGATCTGAGTCCGGCATCGCTGCTATTGATCTTACCAGCAAGCAGATTTCTTCATTTGACAAGGATGATGGCTTTCCTTTGCAAGCTGTTACTTCTGTAAATTTCTATCACGATAAACAAACAAACTATCTCTATTCAGGTTTTGGAACTGCTATTGTAAGATTTAGTTCCGATAGTTTATTATACACAACAGCACCACCGCAATTGTTTATTGAAAGTATAAGGTTTAATAATGATTCGAGTGTTTATTTGCCAGGGAGTTCTTTCGTAACGGATTATCAGAACAATGATTTTACGATCAGGATAGGCAGTGTTTACTTTTATAAAAAGATTAGTAGTTTTTTACTCAGCTACAGAATACTGAACTCTCGTGACAGCAGTTGGAAAGCGATCACAGGTTCAGAAATAAATTTCAACAATTTACCGCCCGGTAAGTACGATTTTGAAATAAAAATGTCGGCAAAGAATGAACGATGGCCTGCGCAGGTAAAACAGTTTAACCTCACTGTTAAGTCTCCTTTCTGGGAAACGCCTTGGTTTATTGCGCTCATGAGTGTATTGATTGCGCTTTTTGGTTACATGTTTTACAGGTGGAGAATTTATTACATCCAAAAAGCCGAAAGCGAAAAAGCCCGAATGCAGGAATTGCGGGCTGAAAAATATAAAACACAGTTTGAACTGGAGCAAATCAGTAATTATTTTTCCTTATCACTTGTTGATAAGAAAAATACAGATGATGTGTTGTGGGATGTGGCAAAGAATCTGATCGGCAGAATGGGTTGTGAAGATTGTATGATTTATTTATGGAATAACGACAAAACAAAAATGCAGCAACGTGCCGGTTACGGTAATAAAAATTCACCGGAGAAACTTGCTGAAAATTTGTTTGAAGTGGAAATGGGCCAGGGTGTAGTTGGTTATGTGATGCAAACAAAAGAACCGGTGATCATTGCAGATACCAGAACTGATAAACGTTACAGGGTGGATGATATGAAACGTCTGAGTGAAATTTGTGTACCCATTATTCATGAGGGCGAATTGATGGGTATCATTGATTCAGAAAACAGTAACCTCAATCATTTCAAAGAACGTGACCTTCAAATAATGACCACCATTGCCACACTCACCGGCAATAAAATAAAACAGGTGGAAAGTGAACAGGTGCTTGCTGTTAAGAAAAAGGAACTTGCTGCAACCAATGAACATTTAGCAGAAGCACAACTCTCAGCTTTGCAGGCGCAAATGAATCCGCATTTTGTATTTAATGCACTCAACAGTATCAAGCGCATGATATTGGATGATGAGAAAGATAAAGCCTCCCGTTACCTCAGCAAGTTTGCACAGCTCATCCGTTTAACGTTGAATCATTCCCGTGAAACTTTTGTAACACTACGTGAAAATGTGGAGTACCTCAACGCATATCTTGAAATGGAGCAGCTGCGTTTTAAAGATTCATTTAATGCCACAGTAAAAGTTGATGCTGCTGTTGATGATGAGGAAACATTTATTCCATCGCTTATGATACAGCCATTGGTTGAAAATGCCGTGTGGCACGGCTTACTCCATAAGGAAGGGAAGAAAAAAATTACGGTTCGATTTTCTGCTAATGGGCCATACATTATCTGTTCCATTGAAGATAATGGCATTGGCATACGCCGTTCTGAAGCAAATAAAAACTTACAGCACGCAGCGTATAAATCTGTGGGGCTTGATAACCTGCGCAATCGTATTGCAATCATGAATGAAAAGTTTGATATGGACTGCAGTTTAACCATTACTGATTTAAGTGAGACCGATGCAGCAGTTACCGGCACACTTGCGGTATTAAAATTTAAAAACAGAGATCTTGTATGAAACAGTTACGTGTAATAGTAGTAGATGATGAAGCAGATGGCATTGCTACGTTAACTAAAATACTTCGGTTGAATTGCCCCGAAGTGGAGATCATTGCCACTTGTAACAATGCAGAAGTTGCAGCACAGCAGATACAGGCATTGCAACCTGATGTTGTTTTCTTAGATATTCAAATGCCTGGTAAAAGTGGTATTGAAATGTTGGCAGATATGCAGGATCGAAAATTTGAGATCATTTTTGTAACCGCACATAATGAATACATGTTGCAGGCTCTACAGTTCAGTGCTGCAGATTATTTATTAAAGCCGGTGGATGAAGACCGTTTAATTGAAGCGGTGAACCGTGTAAAGGACCGTCTTGAACAAAAAAACGAACCAGCTAATATTGATGTACTGTTGCACAACCTGCAAAAAAATAACCGCCAGCAGGAAATGAAACTTGTTGTGCCCACATTCAAAGGTTTTTCGGTTTTAAAACTGGAAGAAATTGTGGTATGTGAAGCAGAAAAAAATTATACCATCTTTCATTTACTAAATAAAAAAACTATTACTGTATCACGCACTTTATTGGAGTATGAAAAGATTCTGCAGAACACTTCTTTCTTTCGTGTGCACAAAACATTTATGATCAACCTGGAGCACGTGGTAGAATACCAGCGTGGTGAAGGAGGATTGGTTGTAATGAATAATGGAATGGAGGTAGAGGTGAGCCGAAGAAAAAAAGAAGAGTTTATAAACAAGATCAAAGAGGTATTCAGGTATTAGAAAAAGGGTAAGCTCATCGCTTACCCTTTTTCTATAGTTAATTGAGTTTTCCTTTTGGTTCTTCTTTTTTCAAATACTTATCAAGGAACTTCAGCGTTTCTGCTGCTGCTTTTATTTGGTTTTCTTTTTTTACAAAACCATGTCCTTCATCGGGGAACAAAACATATTCAACAGGCGTGCCGTTCTTTTTCGCACCTGCTACTATTTCATCGCTTTCAACTTGTAATACACGAGGATCATTACTTCCCTGCAACACAAGCAAAGGTGTTTTGATCTTATCTGTATTAAACAGTGGTGAAATGTTTTTTAAACGTACTGAATCTTCCGAGGACGGATCACCCATCTCATCGTACAAGGCCACTTTAAAACTTTCCCAATAAGGAGGGATGCTTCTTAGTGTGCGTATCCAGTTGGTAACACCAAACAGATCAACACCCACGGCAAACTCCTTTGGATATTGAATGATACCTGCAAGACTCATGAAGCCACCATAGCTTCCGCCGTAAATGCCAATCTTACTACTATCGATATACTCTTGTTCAGCTAACCATTTTTTACCCCACACACAATCCTTCAGATCTTTATCACCATGATTTTGATTATCCATTTTATAAAATGCTTTACCATAACCACTGCTACCCCTGTTGTTAACTGCGAGAACAGCGTAACCATGATTTACGAAATACTGTATGCTGGTAGAATAGCCTGCACGACTTTGACCGCCCGGTCCACCATGCACCCATACTAATGCCGGAACTTTATTGCTTGAAGATGCATTATGCGGTTTATAATACACAGCAGGAATTTCCTGTCCATCGAACGATTTAAAACGAACGATCTCTGCATCAACAAGATCCTCACTAGCTACTTCAGGATTTAATGTTTTGGTTAACTGCTTTAATTCTTTTGTTTCGATGTTATAGAGGTATTTGTTAGCGCTGCTTCTATCGCTTACAACAGTAAGGAGCATTTTTGTTTAGCTTGGAGAGATGGTAACACCTGCAATGTAACCGCCTTCTATTTTTGGCATCTCCAGTTCTTTACCGCTTGCATGATCGAAGAGAAGCACTTTGTCTCTTGCATCTTCATTAATGCCGATCACATGGTATTTTCCTTTTTCACTGATCGACATATAGCTTACGTCCCAGTTGGTATTGAAGAAATTTTCTTTAGTACCTGTTTCAAGATTGTATTTTACCACGTAGGTAAAATCCTTCCCTTCGTTTGTGATGTAGTAAAGATGTGTGTCTGTTGTTTCAAAACCAGTTGGATAATAGGTGGCATCGCCTAAACTGTCTGTCGAGAGCTTTTTTGTTTGTTTTGACTGTGCATCGAAGAGATACATTTCATTCTTATCACTCGTAACCGATTTCGTTAACACAAGCCAACGTTCATTAAATGAAATACTTCCAACATCGAGACCGCTGTCGTTCTTATACAGCATTTTTGGTTTCCAATCGGTACTGTCCATTTTATATACGTCAAAAAATTGGGGGTTACGGTTATTGCTCCCATAGTAAAAAGAACGCTTGTCTTTTGTCCAGCCGTAAAACATTGCTTTTTCTTTTTCTCCCGGTGTGAGGTCGGTAACTGTTCCATTTCTTCGTTGTAAATAGATGTGATCATTCTCATTACCACCTTTATCGGCACTGTAAAGAAAATCATCTGTGCCAGGTAGATAGTCTACCGCAAAGAATGATTCTTTGGTTGACGAAGTGAGCGGCTTAACGGTGGTGTCAGCAAGACTTAGTTCGTACACGTTGTAGATCTTAGATCGGTTACTGTTAATAAGGATGCGGTTTTCATCTTTACTGAACGAGCCACCACCAACTCCTTCGGTTTGAAAGAATTGTTCGATCGTGTACTGTTTTACTTCCCGTGGAGCTTTTGCCTGCTCCTTGCAGCCCCACATCAGCAAGGCAATGATGATAAGTGAAGGACAAATTTTTTGCATAGCAATTTGTTTTTAGAAGTAAAAAATAGGTAAACAAAGAGGAAATTGCAAACCACCTGTAAAAAAAAGCCCCCCGATTTATCGGGGGGCTTTTAATCTTTTAGATCGTATAATTATAGTACCAATACTCCTTTTGCAACAAACTGCACTTCCTTCTTCGCTTCTTTGATCTTGTTTATTTCGTCTTTGCTTTTGCCTGCATCTTCAGCATAATGTTTTTGCTGTTTTACACTCACTTCTTTTACTGTTGCTTCACCTTCAAGTACCACGGTTTGGCCGGCAAGATTCTTTGGCATAAAGAAAGCATAGTCTTTAAATTTCACCATAATGGTTTCGCCATTGCCTTTGTCAACCTTCATCCAGCAACCTTTTTCCTGGCATACTTCAGTTACTTTACCGGTGATCTTACCACTGAATTTACCGGCGCTTTGCACCTGCTCTTCCATGTTGGCAATGGTGATCACATCTTTATTTTCAGTTCCTGCTCCATAGGTTACGCCTTTTTCTGCAGGCTTGGGGCTGTTTTGAGCAACGGCAGTTAAGGTTACAAACGCCGCCACCAGTACAAAAGAAAGTTTTTTCATAATCAAAAATTTTGAAAAGCAAAGGTAGTGTTATGTATGAATGAAGCAAATGAACATTGTTAAAATATGCTTTCGGGTATAGCTGCAATTACCGCAACAAATGAACAAGCCCCGACTTTCGTTTTACTATACTACCCGGAGCTTTAAATTGATAAATACAAATCCAGCTAAAGGTCCCCGGATCATAGGGCTTCCCTTTATAAGTTCCATCCCAACCGGTTAAAGGATCGGTTGTTTCAAATATCAACATTCCCCATCGATCGTAAATACGTAACCGATAAGTTTCGAGAATGCCCCATACCATGGGCTGAAACAAATCATTTAGTTGATCCTTATTCGGCGTAAAACCATTGGGGAAATTAAGATCAATGACACAGTCTTTATACTTTACATCAATTGTATCACGGTTTTTGCAGCCATCATTATTCGTTGCTTCTAACCAATAGTTGCCGGGCTGTGTAACATTGATGCGGTTGGTTCTGCCGCCATTACTCCATAAGTATCCGGCATAGTTCTGAAGCGCCTCTAACTGAACAGAAGATCCGGGACAAAAACTAATAGTATCTGCAAGGAAGTTTTGGGGCAGTTGCTTCAATGGCAACACTTTAATACTATCCGCAGCATTGCAGCCATTGCTATCTTTCACCTTTACCCAATACAAACCAGGCGATGAAATTCTGATACTGCTTGCGTTTGAGCCATCCTGCCAGCTATAATTCGAATAAACACCTGGTGATAAAATAATGCTGCTGCCAATACAGAACGATGTGTCGCCGCCGAGTTGTAATAACGGGTTCGCAAACACATTTGTAATTCGAACAGTATCGAACGAACTGCAACCGTTAGCTGCAGTTGCTTTAACAAAGTAGTTGGCGGCTGCATTTACAGTAATTTGTTTTGTGTTCATTCCGTTGCTCCACGCATAGGAAACAAAACCATTACCAGCATCAAACACCACACTGTTACCCTTACAAAAAGCGGTATCATTTCCCAATTTTATGGTCGGCGAAGTGTTAACTGTAATTAAAACAGAATCAAGCACCGGGCAGGCATTTGGTGTAAAAGCCTTAACGGTATAAATCCTGCTCGTTTTAGGATACACCTGTACTGATGCACTACTGATTTGTTTTAAATCGGATTGTGGATACCAGTTGTATCGTTCGAAACCTGCAACGGCCGAAATAAGCAAGCTATCGTTATTACATTTCACAAACGTGCCCGCTTCTATTTTAAATAAAGAAGATGCATCGCCTGTAACAACTACAGTATCTCTGAATATATTATTGCAATTGTCGGTTACGGCAACATGATAAGTACCAGGACCATCTACAATGAATGTAGAATCTGTACTTCCGTTCTGCCACAAATACGATTGAAAACCGGCTGATGCATTTAATCTGATCAAAGAATCTTTGCAAAGAACTTTATCAGCACCAAGATTTAATAAAGCTGGAGAAGCAATTACCTGTACCATCATACTGTCTTTATAAACGGAGCAGCCATTAAATAATTCAACGTTTAATTTAAAATTTCCGGGTTTTGTAAACCGCACAGTTAAGGTTGAATCTGTTTGTTGTATCAAACGATAGTGACTGCTATCGAAACTCCACATTGGTATTAACGTACAACCGGCTGATCTGATAAATTTGAAACTTTGGTTTTGTGCTGTATCGCAAATTTGTGTAGGTCCGTTTACTGCAATTGACTGGCAACTTGGTTGAGACACGCAATAAATTCCGTTTTGATTAATCGACAGCGGTTGTAATGGTACGGGCTGAGTTACCGGTGTTAAAGCAAACAGATTGATGTCTGATAAAGTAATGTTTGAAACAGTTACTGCCTCATCAACAAGGCTGAGTGGAAGTGGTTCTGATAAGCAAGTGCCCGAAGATCCATCAGGTAATTTTTTTTCGAGATAAAAGTCAGCTTCATAATCTGCCTGGGAATAGTTAATCCCAATTTCGTAAATAGAACCATCGGTTGCTTCTGCTGCCTGGTAAGTATATCCAAAGCCTCCAAACCGTTGTGTTTTTTTGCTCAGCTTAACATTCAGATTAGGATCTAGTCGCCAAAAGGCTTTAAACACTTTGTTGGGGTAATTGATGTAATCCCTGTAATGTACATTATAAACCAAATCTCCATTTCGGGCCACAAAAGCGCCACCGGTTATTTGCTCCGAACTGTTTAATGCAAATCTCTTTGATGTTAATACGGTTCCGTTTACGTCTGAAGTAAGTGCAAACGGAAAGGATGCCCCGTTACGCACACTGGCATTTCCGTTGAAATATAATTTGCCGTTATTAAATCCTGCAATTGTTAAGTTTAAATCTTTACTGGCTTGTGCATATTCTTTTGCCCATGTAATTGAACCATTAGCTGTATTAAACTTAGTAAGCATAAACTTCCAGTTATTGTCATAATTATAGTTTATACCTATAAATAAATCATTCCCTATGGTGAAAGGCGCTCCATTCCAGAATATATAATATTGATGACCCGTAGGAATAAAGGATTTGATCCACACAATATTACCGGTGTTATCAAGCTTAACGACAGAGGCATCGGTATTAAAACCTGTAGCCCGATAAAAGAGCAGGTAGATATTTGACGATGCATCTTCACACATACCAGAATAATTATACCCCGGTACCATTGTATAACTTTTGCTGCTAACTTGATTAAACTGCGGATCATATTTGGTTAAAGCAAACAACACTGTACTGAGCGGACCTCTGTTACTTGTTAGTACGGCAATATTTCCATCTTTTGCCGTTATATGTTCAAGCACAGTTGAGCCAAATATTGTTGTGCCGTTTTCTGTAAAACCAAATTTTCTGCGGAGCTGTAACCGTCCATTTTTATCGAGCCTTAAAAGCATTCCGCTGTTATCGGTTACACCGCTTAAAATAACAACACTATCCTGCACTGTACTTAACGAAATAGCAACATCATTGTAAGTGGTGCTTCGGTATTGTTTTACAAAGGTGGGAAGGCAGGTATCTTCCTGTATCTGTGGCGGGCAGTAAATCTGTTTGCAACTGGTTGTAACCATTGCTGCATAATCAGCCACTGCTAAAGAGACAGCTGAAAAGCCAACTGTTATATTTGTTTGAACTGCAGGTAAAAGCGGCAAACTATACAGCGAATCTTTTTTTGCAATGGCTGCTTTTGATAGCGGGCATAATGGCATCATCCCTGTGCTATCGGTTTTTACCACAAATACTTTGGAACCATTAGTTCCATCGTTAATTGTACCTGCTGCCAAAAAACCACCGTCAACAGTTTTCTCTCCGGCAGTAATATTTGTTGTTACAGATGAAAAGCCAATTGAAAAACTGAGGTGCGATTTTACGGACGATTCGGGTCCGTTTTTAATCCAATTCCATTCCTGTGATGAGCCTGATGGCGAATAAAAAATAAAATCATTCCACATGGCTGTTGCTAAAGAAGCACTAGGTGACAACGAACTATTTGTGTTGTATACTTCAAACATATTGGGCGACCATCCCGTTACCCAAGACCGGAACAGTGCGTAATCAGCACCGTTACTTGATACAAGACCTATAACAAGAGGGGCCGAATTGAAAGAAGCAGCTTGCTTAAATATCACATGTTTTCCTTGTGCAGGACCACCTAATTTTTTCTGCCACTCAACAATACCTGATGTTGGATTAATGCACACAACATTACCAACTTTGTAACCTGAGTCGGTGCCGGTGCTAACGATGTAATATTTATAGTTACTCTGGTTTTGAACAGCAATACATTTTACTGTTGCTGATATTTGCAGCTTACGTGCCCAGTTAACAGTGCCTGATGCAGAAACAGAACAGTAGGTAACTAACAAACCGTTATCTGCAGCAATTAAAAAATTTCCGTTGGGTGTTTCGTCAACGTCGGCAGCAAAAAGATTACCAGCAGTTACATCATTTAACAAACGGCTCCAAAGCAATATGCCGGTAGCATTCATAAAAAGAACGAGCACGTCTGTTTTATTTGTCGATAGGTTTTTGCTGTTACCGATTACAATAAAATTGCCATCGGAAGTTTTCTTCATTTTTACAATCGTTTCGTTACTGCCTGCCGTTCCAACAGTTTTAGCCCATTTAATATCACCTCCGGCATTTAAACAAAAGAGATATGCATCTGTTTCCGCTGTACCGTTTTTTTGTACGCTGCCACCAAAAACAATATCTCCATTACCAATTGCTGCTGAGCAATTAACGTCTTCATTGTTCCCATTTATACCAATTTTTTCTTTGTAAGTAAAAGTTTGACAAGTGTCAGTGTCTTTAAAAGAAATTCGTTGAATTTCTTGCTTTAATCTGGTTGGTGATTTGACTTTCGAATTAGTATTTGAAAAAAAACTATTCTGCGTTTTGCTTCTTTCAGAAATAAAAGAAGCTGGCAATCGACTTTCATTTGTTTGGGCAAAGGCAAGTGTAAACTGTAAAAAGAAAAGGGTAAAACAGAAAAAACGTACAGGCATCAATACATAGTTCAATGTGAGTTATAAAAATAGAAAAAGACGGTCAAACCACCACTTGCGGTTTACCCTTATTTTATGTCATGAGTGCACTACAAAGCTGGCTCCATGAAAAAAATGCTAAAATATTTGGCTTCTAAAATAATTAGTTTTACGTTTGCTAAACAAATTAGTGTGAACAAACAAAACAAACCCGTTATGGAAGAGACTTTAATTTTGGAGAAACCAAAAAAGGAAAAAATGAGTAAAGAGAGCGTCAATGTTAATACCGAGAAGCTCAAAGCGTTAAAGCTCACCATCGACAAGATTGACAAGGATTACGGAAAAGGCAGTGTAATGATGATGAATGAAAAAGGTGTCAATGAAATTGAAGCCATTTCAACCGGCTCAATTGGTCTTGATACTGCCTTAGGCATTGGTGGGGTACCAAGAGGAAGAGTGATTGAGATCTACGGACCTGAAAGTAGTGGTAAAACAACCATCGCTACACATATTATTGCTGAAGCACAAAAGAAGGGCGGCATCTGCGCCATCATTGATGCGGAACATGCATTTGACAGTGCCTATGCACAAAAGTTGGGTGTTGATGTAGATAATCTGCTGATCTCTCAGCCGGATTATGGCGAACAGGCATTGGAAATTGCCGATCGTTTAATTCTTTCCGGTGCACTAGATGTGGTAGTAATCGACTCCGTTGCAGCCTTGGTTCCAAAAAGTGAATTGGAAGGTGAGATGGGCGATAGCAAAATGGGCTTGCAGGCACGTTTAATGAGCCAGGCTTTGCGTAAGCTTACGGCTACGATTCATAAAACAAATACGATTTGCATATTCATTAACCAGTTGCGTGAAAAAATTGGTGTGATGTTCGGTAACCCCGAAACAACCACAGGTGGTAATGCGCTGAAGTTCTATGCATCGGTTCGTTTGGATATCCGTCGTATGAGCCAGATCAAAGATGGCGATGAAGCAATTGGTAACCGTGTAAAAGTGAAAGTGGTAAAGAATAAAGTGGCTCCTCCGTTCAAAGCTGCTGAGTTCGATATCATCTTTGGTGAAGGTGTAAGTAAAACAGGTGAGATCATTGACATGGGTGTTGATCTTGCTATTATTCAGAAAAGCGGTAGCTGGTACAGCTACAATGGCGATAAGCTTGGACAAGGTAGAGATGCAGTAAAAAATCTCCTGCTTGACAATCCGGGTATGGCCAATGAAATTGAAGCGAAGATTCGTGAAAAGATAAAAGAAATTCAAAACGGAGCAGCAGCTTCGTAAACTTCGGGTTTGTTTGTAAGTACCGGCCTTTCGTTAGCAGCAATGCGAAACGGAGGGCCTTTTCATTTGTCGGTATTCTAACGGAAGGCATTGGTTGAGAGGATGAATAGATATACTTTCGTTAAGTAAAAATTAAATGGCTGATGAATCACCTGTTGGGTGACACGAACAGTTTAATTAACCTCAAAACAATTCATATGAAAAAGTTGGTGCAGTTTGTTGCGATGGCAGCATGTTGTTTTCTGTTGATGGGATGCCCTTATGAAACAGAAGTGCCAATCAGTGAACCAACAGTAAAGTTTCCTGCTGAGCTGCTTGGCAAGTGGGAACCGAAAAGTTCGAGTGATGAGATCATCATGATCAAAAGGAAAACAGATTACATTGTCAATATCAGCAAAACAAAGAAAGAACCAAAAGAAGATAATACGCCGGAAGAATATGAAGCTTTTCTCTCAGAAGTTGATGCTGTTAAATTCCTGAATATTTCTGAGCTAAAAGAACAAGGATCAGATGCAAGCTATTGCTTGTATAAATTTGAAGTATCTGAAAATGGTTCACGCATAACACTCAATGCCGTTACAGAAAACATCGATGAACAATTCAGTAGCTCCGCAGAATTAAAATCGTTTATTCAAAAGAACATGCACTTATCTTTCTTTTATGAAAAAGAAGAGGAGATATACCAACGAATGAAATAGTAAATATGATAGTACCCGGTTGGCACCTCTAGCCGTGTATAGTGCCAATAGAACCATTCTCTGTTTTCAGCAACTCAAATACTTTTTGCGGCTGCAAACCTTTCTCTGTTTGATGTGATACATACAACACAGCAGTACTTGTTTCAGCAGCAAGTTTGTTGATGAGCTGAATAATTTTTTCTGTATTTGTAGCATCAAGCCCCATCAAAGGCTCATCGAGAATTAATAATGGCGGGTGTTTTACCATTGCTCTTGCAACCAATGCTAAGCGTTGTTCACCTTGTGTAAGTTTTGAAAAAGCTGTGTTAGCTTTATGTTGTAATTGTAATAATTGCAGCCACTCATAGGCAGAACGTAGTTGCATATCGCTTGGAATTGTATACAGACCAATAGAATCAACAAATCCCGATACGATCATGTGCAGTAGTGTATGTCTTGTGCTGAAAAGATCTGTCATAGCAGGCGTGAGATAACCAATCTTATCTTTAATATCCCACACACTTTCACCACTACCTTTTTTTCTTCCAAAAATATAGAGTTGTTGCCCATAACCTTTTACATTATCGCCGGTGATCATGGTGAGCAAGGTTGTTTTGCCTGAACCGTTCGGTCCTTTTAATTGCCAGAATTCACCGGCATTAATTCTCCAGTTGATCTGTTGTAATACTTGTCGGCTATCATAACTAACATGTACATCTGTAAAGCGAACAAGTTCTGTTGTGGAAAGTTTGTAGTGATGCAAAGGAGAGGGTACAGGTGCATCATCAACATGAATTTCATCATCAGTATTGCCTTCAAGAGGAACAAACTCACCAGCACTAACCATTAACCTGTTTTCAATAAAGGGGAGAAGATCACGCTTTCGATGTGTAAGTTGAATAAGAAGTGTGTGTGCTCCAGCAAGTTTTAATTCTTCTTTAAATGATGTCTGTGCAGCGGTATCCAAATTGTCGAATACATTATCTAAAATAAGAACGCCTGGTTTTAATGATAATAAATGCTGGAGTAATACTTTCTTTTGTTCACCACTCGACATGGAACGTAGCGTTTGCTTCCTTGTTGCTTCAATACCGCTATAACCATGAATATCCTCCTCCAATAAATATTGCTGCACAGTGTAAGCAGAGAATAGAACAGCATCAGAACTGTTGAATGAAGCAAATAAACCGGGTGCTTTTTTATCCAACAGTTGCTGAATAAAATTTTGTTTGTTGAAAGTGTTGGAAAGAAAAATAGCATAGTGCTGCATAGCACGAAGATAAATTACTGAATGCTACGGTGAGTCACCCGCTGTATTTTAGGATGGCGTGTTGGTTACAACTTCACTGGCTTAACTGTGTAACCCTGCTTTCGCAGTAAAGCAATTACACCAATATCTCCACCCAAATGTGCTGCACCAACAGCAAAGAAGCATGCTGTTTTCTGCATACTGCTTTTCATTAAAGGAACCCATTTGCTGTTTCGTTTCACCAGCAGCTCATTCTCCGCTTCCATAAGCTCAGGCGACTGATTTGTTAATCTATAAATGGAATCAACATCCTGTGTTTTGTAAACTGCAACCAGTTTTTTAAACTCTTCCACACCTTTATTAAAATCAACCACCATACTTTTCAGGTTTGCAATCTCTGTACTGTCAGGAATAGAATCAAACACTGCCACCTGGTCTTCAATTGTTTCAAGACCTTTTATATTCTTTTTCTGCTTAGCAGCCATTGCAATGAATGTTTGCTCATAAGATTCTCTTGACGGGCAGCTCAATGATTTTTCGGTGAGCATGCTCATGAGCATAAATGGTTTGAATGTATTGAACATCATGGCAGAACTGCCTGTTATTTTTTTATACTGTTCGTCAAATGTTTTAAAAGCACTGTCGCCAAAAAGCTGTTTGATGGTTTGTCCTTTTGGTAATTGCAGCAGTTGCATCATTTTTAAGATCATCATCGGATCATCCATATCCAATTCAAGAAAAACCTGTTCTGCATTGGTGAATTTTTCTGTAACGATCGGTGGTAAAAAGAAATCTTCTTTGCAGATGATATGTATTGTGCCGAATAAATAAGATGGTTGTTTAAGGTCGCTGGCTGTAATTTCCCAAAGCAAACTGCTTTTCGGTTCTGCCTGACCGAAGCCTATTGAAACAATAAGGAATGTACTGAACAAACTGATGAGGAGCTTTTTCATAGTTGTAAATTTAATCTTCTTCTTCACTCATTTCGTTTACGATCTGTTTCAGCTTTTCAGCATGTTGTCCGTAGAGCTTACGAACATACCATTTATTAAGAAAATACATGGGAATTGTAAGTATAGCTGTGATGACCAAAAGGCCAAGAAAAAATGGCCAGAACGATACGCTTGCAGAGTTGGCTTGCATTTTCGGATCATAAAGAAAAATAATCACACCGGAGGTAAGCATGATAAACGGGAACAGCAATGTACCCACCACAAGATAAAACCGGATATATTTTTGGAGGGTACGAACCTGTAATTGGAGATTGGACCGCACTTCACAAGTAACACACTCCATTTCATGAAGCAGTTTTCGTTTTCGTACATAATAGATCATGTAAAGAAGACCTGATATCAACATCAGCCATGCAAGACTTAACATTGCTCCTTTGAATTTAATGAAATAGTGAAGAATACTGGAACTGTAAAGAACCACTACGATCAACATTTCAATAAACAGGTTGCGTTTCATTTTGGCAATGGGACTCTTCGACTTTTTTTGCAAAATGGTCTGCAACTCCTGTTCAGAAGTTGAGGTTTTGCTTTGCCCCACGTCGCTCCACATTTCTTTTAACTGATCAAGCTCCATAAGCTTCTGCTTTTGTGAGTGTACGTAATTTGTCTTTGATACGGTTCATTTTTACACGCAGCGTGCCGTTACTGATACCGAGAATTTCTTCCATTTCTTCATAGCTTTTGTCTTCGAGATAAAGCATTACAATTGCTTTTTCCACTTCCGATAACCGTGCGATGGCTGCATACATTTGCCGGAGGTTTTCTTCTTTGATCCTTTCTTCGTTTGTATCTGCTTCTTCTCTTGGAATAAACTCAGGAAAACTGAGTGCTACTTTTCTCGACTGTTTACGAAGGTTGCTGATGGCGGTGTTCAAAGCTATCCTGTACATCCATGTACTGATCTTGGCATCGCCACGGAAACTACCAAATGCTTTCCATAGCTGAATAACGATTTCCTGGTACAGGTCGTCCCTGTCCGCATCATTGCGGCCATAGAGATGGCATACTTTTCTGATAATGCCCTGATGCTCTTGCACTACCAGCAGGAAATTCTGTTCAACGTTGGTGGTCATTCAACCAAATGGTTTGCGTAAACGTATATGTAGCAGAAATTTCGTTTAAGTTACATGCAAATTTGTTTTTTTGCTCATGAAGAAGAAAATGTACCATCTCGCCCATTGCACAACCTGCCAGGCAATTATTAAAGAAACGGGTGCTGATAAAGCCAAACTTGAATTCCAAAACATCCGTGATGAAAAGATCACTGCCAAACAGTTGGAAGAAATGAAGAAGCTTGCGGGTAGTTACGAAGCATTGTTCAGCAGAAGGGCACTTAAGTACAAAGAACTAGGGCTGAAGGATAAAAAACTCACCGAAGAAGATTACAAGAACTACATATTGGAAGAAGATACTTTTCTTAAACGTCCCGTAACCATTTTAAACGACAAGATCTTTATCGGTAACGATAAAAAAACGGTAGAAGCCTTGAAAAAGGCGCTGCAATAAAGTATTTTGTTGGTTCTCTGTCATATTTGGAAGCAGAACGGTTGCAGAATTGCTAAAAATCAACTGAATTAGTAGACTAAATAAAAGAAGCCCTATTTTCGCATGATCGATTGTTGCGAAAGTGACTGACCGTTCGTTTGCCTGCCATTTCAGAGGACGTTTAAATTTTTTATCATGAGTGCTTTTCCCGGCTATCTGCTCAGCAGCAATTTCCCGTCGAGGAATGCTGTGGTTACCTTTACGGAAGATTTGATCAATTGTCTTTTCCCGATGGTTGGCGATGCAGAGGCTTATACAGAGCAGCAATGCAGCGCAAATATTTCACTTAGAAAACAGTTGACTGAAATACTTACTCCTCTTTCTAAACGATATGAGTTAGATGTATCAGCCATTACAAACGCCTATCTGGATGAGTTGGCAAACATTAAAGCAGAATTGATAGAAGATGCCGAGTTGATACTTGAGTTTGATCCGGCTGCCTACTCTGTTGAAGAAGTGATTTTGTCGTACCCCGGCTTTTATGCGATTGTTATGTACAGGCTCACACATCCATTATACAAACACAATGTTCCTATTCTTCCACGCATGATGAGTGAGTTGGCACATAGCAGAACTGGTATTGATATAAATGCCGGTGCACAGATCGGTTGTCCGTTCTTTATCGATCATGGTACAGGTGTGGTTATCGGTGAAACATCCGTAATTGGAAAGAATGTAAAAATTTATCAAGGAGTAACATTGGGTGCATTGGCCGTACGTAAAGAAGATGCACAAACAAAGCGTCATCCCACTATTGAAGATAATGTGGTAATTTATGCCAACAGTACTATTCTTGGCGGTAAAACGGTCATCGGTCATGATAGTATTGTGGGCGGCAACACATGGGTTACGGAAAGCATAATACCGCACAGTGTTGTGTATACAAAAAACCAGATTGTTGTAGCCGACAAAAAAGATTTTACTGAACCTCTCAATTTTATCATATAAAAATATAAGCGACAATGAAAGCGAACAGCATTTTAGAAACAATAGGAAACACACCGCATGTACGCATTAACCGTTTGTTCTCTTCCGATGTGGAAGTATGGAGCAAACTGGAACGGGCAAACCCCGGTGGGAGCATTAAGGACCGTATTGCATTAAGCATGATTGAAGATGCCGAAGCAAAAGGTATTTTGAAAGAAGGCAGTGTGATCATTGAACCAACCAGTGGCAACACGGGTATTGGTTTGGCAATGGTTGCAGCGGTGAAAGGATACAAACTCATTTTGGTGATGCCTGAAAGTATGAGTATCGAGCGTCGTAAGCTGATGAGCGTTTATGGTGCTACGTTTGAATTAACGCCACGTGAAAAAGGGATGAAAGGTGCTATTGCAAAAGCAACTGAGCTTGTAGAAGCAACACCTAATAGCTGGATGCCACAGCAGTTCGATAACCCGGCTAACATTGATGTGCATGTGAAAACAACAGCACAGGAAATATTGAATGATTTTCCCGAAGGCTTGGATTATTTAATTACCGGTGTTGGTACTGGTGGACATATTACCGGTGTTGGCCGTGAATTGAAAAAGAAATTCCCTAACCTGAAAGTGTTTGCTGTTGAGCCTGAACTTTCTCCGGTGATTAGCGGCGGTGAACCTTCTCCACATCCCATACAAGGTATTGGTGCGGGCTTTATTCCAGCCAATTTGCATAGAGATGTTCTGGATGGTGTAATACAAGTGACCAAGGATGATGCGTTTACGTATACACAACGTGCGGCGAAAGAAGAAGCGATTTTCCAGGGAATTTCAAGTGGTGCAACTATGGCTGCATTAGCAAAGAAATTACCTGAAATTCCAAAGGGCAGCCGTATATTAATTTTTAACTACGATACTGGTGAACGCTACTTTAGTGTGGATGGATTATTTTGATCTGTTCATCTGATATTATAAGAAAGAGCCGTCGTAATACGATGGCTCTTTCTTATTTATTTTCTTTCCACTCGTAAACACTTAGCTCACGATGCGCAGTTTTGCATAATTCAACATGATCTTCTTTTCACCATTCAGTTCAAACTTTACAGTGGCAATGGGATTATGTGCACTGCCTTCCATTTTCACTACTTCACCAAAGCCGAATTTCTGATGCTCCACTCGCTGACCTTCCTGCAGATTGCTTGTATCGCTAGCAACAAAATCAGTGTCTGGTTTGTGTTCTATTGTTTGTGGTCTTGCAGGCGTTATTGAAAAAGATGGTTTTGATGATGCTGTTTTGGGTGGCGCACCGTAACGCTTCTCAGCTTTTGCTACATCATCATAATCGTTACTCTTATTGCCGAATCCACCTTTCAACCGATCGAATGCCGAGCCACTGCCAAATGATGATCCCTGGTTTCTTGAACCGCCACCGGCATAACTCTTATCAATAAAATCTTCCGGTAATTCATCTAAGAAACGACTTGGTTCGTTTTGTACGATCTGCCCAAACTTATAACGTGTATTGGCATAAGAGATCCAAAGTTTTTTCTTTGCTCTTGTGATCACCACATAAAATAAACGACGCTCTTCTTCCAATTCTTCTCTTGTGTTTATTGAAAGTGCATTTGGAAAGAGCTGTTCTTCTAATCCTGCAGCAAACACACATTCAAACTCCAAACCTTTTGCAGCGTGTATGGTCATGAGTTTTACATTGTCTGCATCGGGATCTTTTGCATCTGCATCTGTAAGTAAGGTGATCTGTTGAAGGTATGCACCCAATGTTACAGCATTTGACGTTGTTTGTTGTGGCGAAGCAGGAGCATCAAATGAAAGTTCTTTTTGGGCAGGGTCGCTTGCAGCAAAAGGGTCCTGTTCATCAATCATTACACCATCATCATCGATCTGCTGGCGGTTTGCTGTATCATCCACCCATTCTTTTATTGAGTTGAGTAACTCCTGTATGTTCTCGTAACGTTGTAAACCTTCAGTGCTTTTATCGTTAAAGAGCTCTTTTACAAGATTGGTTTGTTTACCAACATGCACAGCTACTTCATATGCATTGTTTTTCTGGAACATACTTGCAAAACTGCGGATCATGGTTACAAACTGATCAATCGCTTCAAGTGTGCCAGCTTTAAAACCAAACTGCTGTGCTTTTGTCAACACTTCCCACATGCTGATGTTTTGTTCATTGGCATACAACACGCATTTATCAATGGTTGTTTTTCCAATACCTCTTGCCGGATAATTGATCACTCTTTTCAGCGCTTCTTCATCTTTCGGATTTACGATCAAACGCAGGTAAGCAATAAAATCTTTGATTTCTTTACGTTGATAGAAGCTGATGCCGCCGTAAATGATGTACGGAATACTCATGCGGCGCAGGCTTTCTTCAAATGCACGGCTTTGTGCATTGGTGCGATAGAGAATAGCAAAATCTTTATTACGGTAATGATTGCGGAGTTTTTGTTCCTGAATGGTATCAGCCACAAACTTTCCTTCATCATTATCGGTCATCGTGCGAACCAATCGTATCTTCTCACCATCACCATTATCCGTAAACAATGTTTTTTCGATCTGTCCTTTATTGTTGGCAATAACTTCGTTCGCCACGTTCAGGATATTCTTTGTGCTGCGGTAATTCTGTTCAAGTTTTACCAGGTGTACATTGTCGTAATCTTTCTGGAACTGTAAAATGTTTTCAATAGTTGCACCACGAAAACTGTAAATACTTTGCGCATCATCACCCACCACACAAACATTCTCATGCATGGCGCCGAGTAATTTTATGATCTCGTACTGCGCAGGGTTTGTATCCTGGTACTCATCGATCATAATGTATTTAAAACGACGTTGGTATTTACTTAAACTTTCAGGAACAGTTTTCAGCAATTCATAAAATTTGATGAGCAGGTCATCAAAATCCATTGCCCCGTTTTTAAAGCAACGTTTTGCATAACTGTCGTAGATCTGTGCAATAGCAGGGCGGTTCGATCGCATATCTTCCTGTTGTATATGCCAATCAGTTTTATATTCTTCTGCATTTACCAATGCATTCTTTGCAGATGAGATGCGGTTGTAAACAGTAGATGGTTTGTAGTGTTTATCATCCAGGTTCATTTCATTGATCACTGTTTTGATCACACTCTTTGCATCGTCTGTATCATAAATTGTAAAGTTCGATGGATAGCCGATCTTGGTTGCTTCGCTCCTTAAGATGCGTGCAAACACACTGTGAAAAGTGCCGATGTATAAATTTCTTGCTTCATGGTTACCAAGGATATGCTCCACACGTTCCTTCATTTCTTTGGCTGCTTTGTTGGTAAAAGTCAGCGCCAATATATTGAACGCATCCACACCTTTCGCCATCAGATGGGCAATACGTGTGGTGAGTACTTTTGTTTTACCACTGCCTGCGCCCGCCACAATCATTAATGCGCCATCAATAGTGGTTACTGCTTCTTTCTGCCGCTCATTCAGTCCATTTAAGTAATCGATCATTGGGCGAAATTACAGCATGCAAAGCGGAGAAGTTTTTTTGTGGGAAAGAATTTATTGTAAGACAAAATTGTCTTTCGAGAAATCAGGATGGATCAGTCTTTCAAAATTTAAAACAGCTTTACGCATCCATCTCATCAGCCACAAACACATCAACAGCTGGTTTGCCTGCCTGCAACAATACCATGTTACAACTATGCAAAAGGTATTGAGGCACGCCTTGTGAATAATAATTACCGCTGTACCAGTATTGCATCAACTGGCTTGCCCTGTTTGTAGTTGACCGGCCGATCAGCAGCCACTGCAATCTTGTAAGTGCAGCATCTGAAAGATGATTGAATGCGCCGCTGTTGAGCAGATTTCTTGTAATATCGATCACATGCTTTTCCATAATTAAAATGTTTTAGTGAATTACAAACAGTAACATGAAATGATTGTGAAGGTTGTCTTATGTAATTGTTACGGCAGGTAAATGTGTATTTGCTGTGCAAAAGAGCGCCTAATGCGGCATGTCAACCGATATTGGCCGTAGTCAACTCCAAATTCTGATGCTTAATGCTCGTATCCGGCTAAGGCTTCCATAACCAAACATTAACCGCCTTTTCCCTTGCCACCCCGCTTAAATGCCGTACCTTTGCCGCCTTAAAAAAGGCAAGAACACCAACCGTTTCGGCCTAACACATTGAATATGAATATTCGTAACATAGCAATCATTGCTCACGTAGACCATGGAAAAACAACCTTGGTGGATAAAATCTTACACGCAACCAAGGTGTTTCGTGATAACCAGGATACTGGTGAACTGATCATGGACAGCAACGATCTTGAAAGAGAGCGTGGCATTACCATCTTTTCTAAAAATGCAGCCGTAGTATATAATGATGTAAAAATTAATGTTATTGATACTCCGGGTCACGCCGATTTTGGCGGTGAGGTGGAGCGTGTGTTGAAAATGGCAGATGGTGTAATTCTGTTGGTAGATGCTTACGAAGGCCCGATGCCACAAACACGTTTTGTGTTACAGAAAGCACTTCAGTTGAATTTGAAACCAATTGTGGTGATCAACAAAGTTGATAAGCCGAACTGTCGTCCTGATGAAGTGCATGACTCAGTATTCGACCTTTTCTTTAACCTTGATGCCACTGAAGAGCAATTAGATTTCCCTACTTATTATGGTAGTGGAAAGAATGGTTGGTTCAACGATTCATTAACTGAGATCGATAATATCTTCCCATTGTTAGATGGTATTATTAAGCATGTGCCGCCACCTAAAGTTGCGGAAGGTCCGTTGCAAATGCAGTTAACATCATTGGATTATTCTTCTTTCCTCGGGCGTATTGCCATTGGTAAAGTAAGTCGTGGTGCAATAAAAGAAAATCAGCAGGTTGCTTTGATGCAGGCAGACGGAACAGTGAGAAAACTGAAAGTGAAAGAGCTGTATGTGTTTGAAGGAATGGGTAAGAAAAAAGTAACAGAAGTTATTGCAGGTGATCTTTGTGCCGTAGTTGGTGTGGAAGATTTTAATATTGGTGATACATTGGCGGATGCAGAAAATCCGGAAGCATTACCGGTGATCAGTGTTGATGAACCGACAATGAATATGTTGTTCAGTGTAAACAACTCGCCGTTTTTTGGTAAAGACGGAAAGTTTGTTACAAGCCGTCACTTACGTGACAGATTGATGAAAGAAACGGAAAAGAATCTTGCGCTCCGTGTTACTGATAGTGATGATGGTGATAGCTTGATGGTTTATGGCCGTGGTATTCTTCACCTTGGTATCTTAATTGAAACCATGCGTCGTGAAGGGTATGAATTAACGGTTGGTCAGCCACAGGTAATTACCAAAGAAATCAACGGTAAAAAATGTGAGCCTTATGAAATACTGGTGGTAGATGTACCGCAGGAATTCGCAAGTAAAGTAATTGATCTAGTTACCCGCCGTAAAGGTGAAATGCTGATCATGGAAACCAAAGGTGAAATGCAGCATCTGGAATTTGAAATTCCATCAAGAGGGTTGATTGGTTTGCGTACACAAATGCTCACAGCAACAACTGGTGAAGCTGTAATGGCGCATCGCTTCAACGAATACAAACCATGGAAAGGTAGTATCCCCGGAAGAAACAATGGTGTATTGATTTCAAAAAACACAGCTAAGACAACCGGTTATTCTATTGATAAATTACAAGACCGTGGTACTTTCTTTGTTGATCCTGCTGAAGAAGTTTATGCCGGACAGATCATTGCAGAAAACATTAAACCGGGCGACCTGGTTGTAAATGCAACTGAACCAAAGAAATTAACCAACCACCGTGCAAGTGGAACTGATGATGCTACACGCATGGCACCAAAAACGTTGATGACGTTGGAAGAGTGTATGGAGTATATTCAGTTTGATGAGTGTATTGAAGTTACACCAAACTACATCCGTATGCGTAAGGTGATTTTGGATGAAGAAGAAAGAAAGAAACAATCAAAATCAATGAACGCTCAAATGGCGTAAGAGATATAATCAAAGACCCCGATCAACTGATCGGGGTCTTTTTTATTTAGCACATTTTGTTTTTATATTCAAGTATCAACCTTCAATTCGCTTTATATCTGCACCGAGCTTTCGTAAACGTTCATCGATGTATTGATAACCTCTGTCGATCTGTTCAATATTCTGAATAGTACTTTTTCCTTCAGCACTTAAAGCAGCGATCAGTAATGCCTGTCCGGCACGTATGTCGGGGCTACTCATGGTAATACCTCTCAACTTTTGTTCACGTTCCAAACCAATTACTACAGCACGATGAGGGTCACATAAAATAATTTGCGCACCCATATCAATCAGTTTATCTACAAAGAACAAACGGCTTTCGAACATTTTCTGATGAATCAATACACTTCCTTTTGCCTGGATAGCAGTTACCAGAACAATACTCAACAGGTCAGGAGTAAAACCCGGCCACGGATGATCGTAAATAGTCAGTACACCACCATCGAAGTAACGTTGTATTTCATATAACTCCTGTTCGGGAATATGGATATCATCTCCATCAATGTTCAGTTGAATACCCAGCTGACGAAATTTTTCAGGAATGATTCCAAGCTGATCTACACCTGCACCTTTAATAAGAATATCGCTCTGTGTCATTGCTGCCAAACCTATGAAGGAACCAACTTCGATCATATCAGGCAAAATGCGATGAGCTGTACCAGCTAAATAGTCAACACCTTCAATACTCAACAAATTACTTCCTACTCCGCTGATCTTTGCACCCATACGATTAAGCATGGCGCAAAGTTGTTGTATGTAAGGTTCACACGCTGCATTGTAGATCGTGGTAGTACCGCTTGCCATACTTGCAGCCATTACAATATTAGCAGTGCCGGTTACAGATGGTTCATCCAATAACATGTTTACACCTTGCAACTTTTTTGTTGTGAGATGAAAGAAGCCATCTTCTGAATGATAGTTAAATGCGGCACCTAACTTTTCAAAACCAATGACATGTGTATCTAATCTTCGTCTTCCAATTTTATCGCCACCAGGCTTTGGAATAAATGCTTTTTTATAACGGGCAAGCATTGGTCCGGCCAACATCACACTTCCACGAAGCTTGCCACTTTTCTTTTTAAATGTTTCACTGTGCAGGTAATCAATATCTACATCATCTGCCTGGAAAATGCAAGTATCACGTTGCGGCCGTTCGATCTTCACATTCATTTCACCCAATAATTCAATCAGAAGATTTACATCAACAATATCAGGAATGTTTGTAATGGTTACTTTTTCAGGAGTAAGCAAAACAGCACTGATGATTTGCAATGCTTCGTTCTTGGCGCCCTGAGGAACAATTTCGCCTTTAAGTTTTTTACCGCCTCTTACTTCAAAAGAATGCATGACTTGTAGTTAAAATGTTTAAGTGTATTGCCTGATAAGGTTTGGATGTTACAAAGTACAGGGAAATAAAAAAGGTTAACAAGAACATTTCTTATTAACCTTCTAAAAATTTTGGAGCACTAAGATCAATATCTCTTTTTAAATTTTCCACCACCGCCGCCACGGTTGTCACGGCCTCCACCGCCTCCACCTCTGTTATCTCTTCTTCCATCACCACCGCCACTGCGTTGCTGAAAATGTTTTTTAAATTTTCCACCGCCGCCGCTGCCACCACGGTTTTCTCTGAAGTCATCGCTTGGGCGATATTGACGTACAAAAGGACGATTATTAAACTCCAGTTCACCTTTTGTAATTGCACTTAACTCAGCCTGGATTGCATCGTCATGAATATTTTCTTTGTGCCAGTTGTTGTAAGAGAGTTTCATGTAATAAGCCACTGCATTGGCAAAGCCCTGTTTCTTTTCAGGGTTCTCTTCTTTCAAAGCTTTATCGATGATCACTTCAATATTTTTACCGAGGTGATTATAACGTGGGTAACGTTTAGGATAAGGCAAACGTTCAGGCTTTGCTTTCAATGATTCTCTTGTTGGAATCGGGTAGGGGCTATCTACATCCAATTTAAAATCAGAAATAAGGAACAAGTGATCCCATAATTTATGACGGAAATCTTCTACGTTCTTCAGGTGCGGATTTAAAAAGCCCATCAGTTCAATTGCCACTTGTGCCTGCTCTTGTCGCTTCTGGCGGTCTTCAATTGTGATGATATGATCAACCATTTTCTGGATATGTCGTCCGTACTCACGAATGGTTAAATGATTTCTTGTTGTGTTATATTCCATAAACTTGATAATAGCAAATGTAAGCAAAGGGTTGATAAAAAAAGCTGCCCTTTTTAGGGGGCAGCTGGTTCCAGTGGTAAACTATGACTATCGAAAAACTTAGTGTTTTACTATTTTTTCTGTTATGATGTCACCTCCATCGATGATCTGTAACAGATACATACCACTGTTGAGTGTGCCGGGCTGTAACTGGTTAAAGCCGGTTGTTGTGCGGCCATTTGCCAGTGCACGACCACTCATGTCAATAATACGCCAATTGTAAGAACCGTTGCTGTTAAGCGCAATTTCATTTTTGCTGATAATATTGGTAACCACATCCACTTTTGATTTGCTACCAACTTCACGGAGAGCAACTACATTAGAGTAGTATTTCAATTGTGAGGCGGTTGTAACCAATAGGCGGTAGTAGATTGTTTTCTTTTCTGAAGGTTGGTAACCGAAACTTGTGCTGTTGCTGTTTACATTTTGCAGGCTGCTAAAGCTCATGCCGTTTGTTGATGTTTCAATCAAGATCGACTCAATTGGTTCATCGGCAACAATGTTCCAGTTCAGTTCATGGTTGTTATTGTTTGCTTTTCCGTTCAGCTTCATGCTTTGTACCGGAAGAGTTGAAGGAAGAGCAGCACCGCTTACGCTATAATCTCCCAACATGCCATAAGTAGATACGTTTGAGTTGGCTGCGTTTGTTAACCGCAGATAGTAAGTTCCTGCACTTACAAAACTATCGATCGCAACATTTAATGTTGTTGCCGGATTGTATATGTTAATAGTATTACCTCTTGAATCGAGGATGGCCATTTGCATATCCACATTTGGTTTGGTTGAACCACTTGCAGATGGTGTTGCAGATAGTTGCAAACGTGTGTCGGATGTAATATCGATACGGAAGATGTCAACATCTGATGAAGTGTTGATCTCGCTGCTTACATTAAAACCTGTTGTTGGCTGGCTGTTCGCTGAGATAGTTGTTGACATAGGCAAGGCAGTGGCAGTGCGTGTTGTGTTACCAACTAAGTCTTCCTTATATCCAAAGCCATTATCAGTACCTGCAAGAATTGATAAGTCGTCCTGTAATTTAGTACAACCCTGTGTGCTTGTTCCTTTGTGCCAAAGTGTGAGTGTTTTACCATAGCTGTTGCCCATAATAGGAGCCCAGCTTGTTGCACTTCCATTTGCCCCTGTACCTGGGTTGTATTCATATTTGAAGTTGCAATCCGCATCATACAAGGTTTGGTGATTCAAACCTAAGGTATGACCACTTTCATGTGAAGATGCTTCGGCAATATTTTTTTCGTTATAGTTCAAAAGATTAGCGAAAACAAATCCCGGAATTTCCATTCCCCAACGGAATGTGTTGAGGTAGGCTACACCACCTGCACTACCATACCAGCTGCTGTAAGCGGTAACAATAATGCGTTGTCTTTGATTGATAGGCGCAGCAAAATATACCGTTGAATCCGTTGTAATGTTCAGATTAAAGGGGTTGAAATCTTCTGCTACCTGGTAAAATGCTGTAGTGATCTGTGCTTCAGTTAATCCTGAAGGTGTGCAATAAAATGTTCTGCCACCATTCCAGTAAGGAGTGCTTACTGTTTGTCCATCGAAATCAAGAAAAATGGTTGCACTTGCAGTTGGGTTACTGCTCAGTTTAGGCACCTGAGCGGATGCTTTGAATGCAGTTGTTGCAAATAAGGCAACAAGGCATAGGATTAGACGTGTCATAGTATTGGATTTTAAAAGGAAATAAAAATACCTGCTGGAACAAGTAATTATTTTAGTCAGCTATCATGTGTGAAACCTGTTTTCTGTTCCAGTTGTAAGAACCGGTAACAGCATCTTTCTCCATCATCAACATATCACTATGTTTTTGACTGATCATGATACCACGATAAATGATGCTTTGATCAGGCAAAGTGGTTCTTGAAATGGAGAGAAGAAGACCAGGGCGATCAGTTGATTGAACCGTAACGGTTGTAAGACCGGGGGCATCGCTGGTGATAGCAGTTACTTCACCTTTAAAACGAAGACCATTTGTTACAAACAAATCAACTGTTTCATTTAGGCGTGCATTCATAACATCGCTGATAAAAGTTTGCGATGGAGCAAAGCGGGAAGCTACATTGTTAAACATTGCTGGCTTACCATCATGCTTCTGACGACCTGATTGAAATTCTTGGGAGAAAGAAAAAATAGATAGTGTACAAAATGCAAGTGCAAAGACTAGCTTTTTCATAGAATACGTTTTAGGATATTGGAATACTGGATTACGAAACAAATGTAGACGGAAGAATTAAATCAGGCAATAGGTATTTCTCTGTATTTTAAAAATAGACCCCGCTGGAAAGCGGGGTCGTTTACCCAAAATCCACATTGTAAAACCATCAATGTATCCTGACTCTTCCCTGTTGCGAAAGAATTATTTTTAAATTATAAACTATTAACGCACACTTGTTTATAATATTATTTCATTTTGAAAGAACATGTAATAAATAGCAATTACTGTTCCAAACTTTTTCAATGCCAAGATTATTTTTTTTGATTCAAAACTATTTTCAAATATTAAGTGAAACTGCTTAAAACTGTAACCGTATTTTCTGCAATTTCAAGCCTTTTTAGTTCTGTTTTAAACCTCTTAAGGTTACATTTTCTGCCTGTAAAAGTAAAATCGGAAACAATAGCATCCTATCGTACTTCTTTTGAATAATTGCTTGGGAAATCAACGTTTTTAATTGCATAATTTCCTGATTTGTAGAACAATACTATTCAATTTCAATCTCATTGTTTCACACCTACCTTTGCATTTCTTCTATGGTGATTGCAATTAATACAAAAGCATTGCTTCCGGGTAAAATGGAAGGCTATGGATATTATATTGAAGAGATATTTTCCAGGATAGCCCTCAATCACCCCGAGCATCAATTCTATTTTTTATTCGACCGACCTTTTGATCAAAGGTTTATCTATGCTGCAAACATTCAACCGGTTATTATTAAGCCTCAGGCCAGGTTTCCATTGGCATGGGATATTTGGTATAACTTAATGTTACCCCGTGTTTTACGAAAGATAAAAGCAGAGGTATTCGTGAGCACAGATGGCTTCTGCTCACTTCGTACAAAAGTACCCCAATGCCTTGTTGTGCACGATCTTGCTTTTCTTCATCATCCCGAATTTATTTCGAAATCACATCGCAATTATTATCTGAAAAACACCGGTAAGTTTTTAAAGAAGAGTAAAGTTATTGCAACCGTTTCTGAGTATTCAAAACAAGATATCGTTGAAAAATTCAAGATCGATCCGGCAAAAATTCATGTCACTTATAACGCACCCGGTTCTCTTTTTCAACAACTTTCATATGATGAAAGAGAACTGGTAAAGGAGAAATACAGCGCTGGTTGTGAATACTTTATTTACACAGGATCAATTCATCCCCGCAAAAATCCAATCAATTTATTAAAAGCATTTTCGAGATTCAAAAAGCGGCAACAAAGCAGTATGAAATTGGTCTTTGCCGGTCGGCTTGCCTGGAAAACAGACGAGTTTACCAAGCTGCTTTCCTCTTTCAGATTCAGGAATGATGTGATACTTACCGGCTACCTGGAGAAAAATGAATTGGCGAAACTGGTGGCCTCTGCCTATGCATTGGTTTATCCTTCTTTTTTGGAGGGGTTTGGTGTGCCACCGTTGGAAGCGCTACAATGTGGTGTGCCTGCCATTGTTTCAAACAACAGCGCAATGCCTGAGGTGGGGGGCGATGCATATCTGTACATTGATCCTGAAAATCCTGATGATATTGCTGAAAAATTGATGTTGATCTATAAAGATGAAACACTGCGAAGCCGATTGATTGAAAATGGAAAAAGACGTGTGCAGTTGTTTAATTGGGATGAGTCCGCAAAAAAAATGTGGGGCTGTATTGAGCTGGCCGCCTCTGCCGAATAACTTACCTTTGCCGCACAAAATTTAGTATGCATAAAAGTAATATATCTATCGACGTTTATTTAGATGAACAAAAAGTACCTGAGCAAATTAAATGGAAGGCTAGCGACAGTAGTGCAGACATGGACCAGACTGCAAAAGCTATGATGCTGGCGTTTTGGGATGGTGCTGATAAATCAGCTCTTCGTATTGATCTCTGGACAAAAGAAATGATGGTTGATGAAATGGCAGATTTCTATTATCAGTTACTCATGACCATGGCCGATACATTCAATCGTGCAACAAACCAACCCGAACTGAGTGCCGAAATGAAAGAGTTTGCAAAAGACTTCATGCAGAAATTTAAAAAAGAACAGCTTAATCAAAATCAGTAATAAACTATGAGCCTGGAAGAAAACGTTATGGCACAATTGAAAGATGCCATGAAAGCAAAAGATGAAGCAGGATTACGTGGTCTTAGAGCAATTAAAGCAGCTATCCTGCTGGCTAAAACCTCAGAAGGGGGCGGCGAAATTACGGCTGATGATGAAATAAAACTGTTGCAGAAGCTTGTTAAGCAGAGGAAAGATTCACTTGATATTTTCCGTCAGCAAAACAGAGCCGATCTTGCCCAGAAAGAAGAAGAAGAAATTGCCATTATCGAAAAATTCCTTCCAAAACAAATGGATGCGGAAGAATTGAAAATGATCATTGCAGGAATTATTACAGAAACCGGCGCATCATCACCTGCCGATATGGGTAAAGTGATGGGTGTTGCCAGCAAACAGTTGGCAGGCCGGGCCGATGGTAAAACAATCAGCGCTGTGGTAAAAGAACTTTTAAGCAAATAGAATGATCATTGATATTGTTGTATTGATCGCTCTTGCTTTTGCAATAATAAAAGGTTTGCGCAGTGGCTTGATCGTTGCTGTTTTTTCAATTATTGCATTTGTAATTGGATTAGCAGCGGCTCTTAAGCTGAGTACAGTGGTGGCCGCCTGGCTGGCACAATCAACAAACATCAATACACAATGGTTACCTTTTATTGCATTTGCTGCGGTTTTTTTCCTGACAGTATTTGCAATAAGAGCAGTGGCAAAGCTCATTGAAAAAGCAGTTGATCTAGCTTGGATGGGTTGGGCAAATAAACTTGGTGGTGCGTTAGGCTATGCAATACTTTACCTGTTAATACTAAGTGTTTTATTTTTCTATGCTGCAGAAATGAAATTATTGACAGACGAAACTATAGCAGCTTCCCGAACATATGAATTTATTCAGCCGTTGGGACCAAAAGTGATCGATGCAATTGGCGTTGTATTACCCATTTTCAGCAATATGTTTTCGCAGTTAGAAGACTTCTTTGAGAAGCTGGGTACACAAATAAAGCAGCAATAACGGCAATCTGCAACTGAATTACAATTTTTCACACAAATCAACTATTTTAGCAATTAACAACTGTTATTTGCTGCCAGAAATGAACTACGAAATAATACAGGAAGGAAAGTTTAAGTATATCGAAGTCGGTGAAGGCGAACCGCTCATGCTGTTGCATGGGTTGTTTGGTGCATTAAGTAACTTCAAAGATCTGCTTGATTATTTCAGCAAACGCAACAAAGTGGTTGTACCAATGCTCCCTTTGTTTGAGCTTGACTTACTTCATACTTCAGTTGGCGGCTTAGAAAAATACGTTCAGAAGTTTATTGAATTTAAAGGATATGACAACATCCACATGCTTGGTAATTCACTGGGAGGCCATGTTGCATTGGTGCATGTGCTGAAACATCCTCAACGCATTAAATCACTTATACTAACAGGCAGTTCCGGCTTGTTTGAAAACGGAATGGGTGATACCTATCCTAAACGTGGCGATTATGAGTACATCCGCAAAAAAACGGAGGTAACATTTTACGACCCCGCAATGGCAACAAAAGAATTGGTTGATGAAGTATACGATATCGTCAATCAACGGTTGAAAGTAATTAAAGTAATTGCGCTGGCGAAGAGTGCCATTCGTAATAACCTTGGTGATGAATTGAAGGAAATAAAAACTCCAACTCTTCTCATTTGGGGAAATAACGATACAATCACGCCACCGTTTGTAGGAAAAGAATTCAACAAACTCATTCCGAATTCTGAACTCCATTTTATTGATAAATGTGGCCATGCACCGATGATGGAACGACCGGATGAGTTTAACGAAATATTAAATGGGTTCCTTACCAAGTTAAATACGCCGGTACCCGTCTAAGAAGAAAGAATATGACAATGACAGCAGCCGAACTCATATCAAACCACATACCCACACTTCAAACCACAGATACGGTTCGGCAGGCTTTGGATTGGATGAATGAAAACAGAACCACTGAGCTTCCCGTCGTTACTGATCAAAAGTATGTTGGGCTTGTGTACGAAGACGATATTGAAGAGGAAGATGAGACTTCCAGCATTGCCCCGTTTCTTCACGATGGCAAACCGGTAAATATTAATCCCGCCGATTTCTTCCTTGTTCCATTAAAAATTATGCATCAGCAGAAGCTGAGCCTTTTACCTGTTGTGAAGGAAGACGGTGAATTGATGGGCATCATTACAAGGGACGATCTGTTGCAGGCAGCATCACATTATAATGCGGCAGCCGTTCCGGGAGGCATTGTAATTTTACAAATGCAGCCAAACAGTTTTTATATTTCTGAAATTGGCCGGATTGTTGAATCTAATAACGCAAAGATCATTCATTTGAACACCTGGACAGATAGTTCAACGGGTGAGCTGATGGTGGCCATTAAAGTAAATAAGAACGATATACAAGATATACTTTCTTCGTTTGAACGTTACGAATACAATGTGATTCAGTATTTTGGCGAAAACCTTTCAGAAGAAGAGCTGCGCTTGAATTACGATCATCTCATGAACTATCTTAACATATAGTTTCTGCAGTTGACCTGTTTTTTCTACCTGATTCATAGTAAATTTAAAATCTGTCTTTAACAGAAAACTAATTATGCGGCCAACAAAGGTTCATACTATTTGCCTGCTCATTCTCCTGCAGGTTGTTGTTGGGCGGCTATATGCACAACCATCAGTTGCAATAGAAACAGCAAAAGAAAATTTACGTAAAGTCATTCGTCAACTGCCTGATTCGGTTGAATTTGTTGTTCGTTCAGTTACTGTAACAGGGAATAAAAAAACAAAATCATACATCATCCTGCGTGAAGTGCCTTTCAGTCAAGGATCAAAAATGTTCAGCAGCCAAATGGAGGAACTACTCGACCAGGCAAGACTGAATGTTTCTAATACGCAACTGTTTCTTGAAGTAATACCTAAGATAACTGCATGGGATGAAAAACAAGTAGACATTCTGTTTGAAGTAAAAGAGCGATGGTATTTATTTCCCTTCCCTTATTTTAAATTAGTCGATCGAAATGTTAACCAATGGCTGACTGAACAAAACAGGAGTCTTGAACGTGTGAATTATGGGTTGAAATTGAACTGGGATAATGTATCAGGAAGAAGAGATAAGCTCAATTTTAATTTCGTTAATGGCTACACACGAGAGTATTCAATTTTCTATGAACAACCTTATGCCGATAGAAAACTTGAAAGGGGTTTTTTAGGCAGCATTTATTACAAGCAGTCGAGGCAAATGGCCTACGCAACAGACAGTAACAAGCAGGCATTCTATCCGGCAAACAATGGGCAGATCAATGATTTTGTTCGCACAACGTTTAAAATGGAAGCCGGATTCACCGTCAGGAAAGGTGTAAATCATCGTCATACGTTTCGTCTTAGTTATGCAAAAGAATCAGTAGCAGATACGATCAGTAAGTTGATTGCTGATAACTCGCTCAAAGGATACCTTCCTTATTTTACTGAAAACAGATCGAAGCAGGAGTTTGGAGAATTTTCGTATTCATATCAATACTACAACGCTAATAATATTGTATACCCGTGGAAGGGATTTCTTTTCAACGGTTCATTTATGCAAAGGGGTTTAGGAGCTAAAGGAATGAATCTGTGGCAGTTTTCCGGTAAAGCGGGTAAATTTTTCCAGTTAGCTAAAAAGACTTCGGTTTCTGCTGTTGGATATTATATGGTGAAAGTACCTTTCAAACAACCAATGTATAATATTGGTGCGCTGGGTTATGGTGATTGGTTTTTACGTGGGCTCGAATACTATGTTATTGATGGCGTGCAGGCTGGTATCCTAAAGGGAACAATAAGACAGGAAGTATTAAATCTGAATGTTCCAACTTTCTTATTTAAAAACGAGAAGTATAAAAAGATACCTTTTAAAATTATTGCAAAGGTTTACGGCGATATTGGAGCAAGTCATTTGCCTGCCTATACAAATAGTATTCTAAACAATCGTTTTCTGTATACGTATGGTGCGGGTATTGATGTGTTGAGTTACTACGATTTTATTGCCCGCATCGAATATTCGTTTAACCAGTTGGGCGAAAAGGGATTATTTTTACATGTACGCAGAGATTTTTAATCTTCGTCCACATCTTTACTAAAAACAATTTTAAATCTGTTACAACAGTTATCAATTAAGTAACAGCAACTAAAGTGAACACATGAAAGTAGCTATCTACAGCCGGGTGTTTGAGTCTGATCAGAAAGAAGATATTCAACGTTTATTAAAAGAATTGAAGGCGAACAATATCCGTGCACATATCTACAGAGGTTTTTATGAGCAGATAAAAGAGCAAATTCATTTTGATGAAGAGCCGCCTATATTTCATTCTTCTGAAGAACTTGATGATACATTTGAATGCATGATCAGCCTTGGTGGCGATGGTACATTGCTCGACACCGTTACAATGGTGAGAGAATTGCCCATACCGTTGCTTGGCATCAACTTTGGCCGTCTTGGTTTCCTCGCAAGTATCGGTCGTGAAGAAGTAGAAACCGTAGTGGCTTCATTAAAGAATCATACCTATGTTGAAGATGAACGCACTCTTATTCATCTCGATAGCAACATGCCACTCTTTGGTGACACACCATACGCTCTCAATGAATTTGCTATCCACAAACTCGATACATCGTCCATGATAAAAATTCATGCTTACCTTAACGGTGAGTTTTTGAACAGTTACTGGGCCGATGGATTAATTGTGGCAACACCAACGGGTTCAACCGGCTATTCACTCAGTTGTAATGGTCCTGTTGTTTTCCCTGATTCAGGAAGTTTCGTCATAACCCCCGTTGCACCGCATAACCTGAACGTACGTCCCATTGTTGTGCCCGACAACAACATCATTTCGTTTGAAATTGAAGGCAGGGCCGATAGTTTTTTGTGTACACTCGATTCAAGAAAAGAGATCGTTCATAAAACCATACAACTGGCGGTGAAGAAAGAAGATTTTACAGTAAGCCTCATTCGTTTAAATGAGAACAACTTCCTCCAAACCTTACGCAACAAACTTTCGTGGGGCCTCGACCGCAGAAACTAAATACATCAAATCAGCCGGGGATATATGAAAACCCTGATATTTGCGTTATTACTTTTTTTGAGAACTGATGCTAATGAAAACATTGCTTTTTACCCTTATTCTGCTCTCTTTGTGTGTTGCTCCTTTCATTGTTCGTGCCCAGTATGATGGCTACAAGCATGAAGGGGAATTTGGTGTTCAGCTAGGCGCTGCCCATTATTTCGGCGACCTCAACCCCGACAAAAAACTCAACCGCCCAAAACTTGCAGGTGGAGTTTTCTTCCGAAAACAAATAAATAACTATGTAGCTATACGCATTGGAGCCAATTTTGCCCAATTAGGGTACAGTGATATTTATGAAAAGAAAAATGAGTTTCGGATGCGTCGGAACCTGAGTTTTAATACCAATTTATGGGAGCTGATGTTACAGGGCGATTTTAATTTCTTCCGTTTCAATCCCACAAATCCAGGCGAACGGTTTACACCTTATATCACGTTTGGTGCAGGCGTCTTCAACTTCGATCCATATGCTTATTTGAATGATACCAAGTATTTCCTCCGTCCATTAGGGACTGAAGGACAAGGTTCTGCTGCTTATCCCGATCGTAAACTCTATTCAACAACTGCCTTTGCTTTTCCGGTGGGTATAGGTGTAAAATTTGCATTGACAGACAGAACAAATCTCAATTTCGAGATTGCTCATCGCTTTACCACTACTGATTTTATTGATGATGTTTCCGGTACATATGCAGGACTTGCAACATTTCCTGTAGGGTCACCTGCATCTTTTTTGCAGGACAGAAGTTATGAAACAGGCACTCCCATTGGCGTTGCAGGAACACAGAGGGGTTTTAGCGGTCCACGTGATCAGTATATAATGGCAACAGTTGGCATTACCTTCAGCATTACTTCATATAAGTGCCCTACAGCCAATTAATTTTTCTTTTGATCATAAGCGTATACGGTAAATAGCCGAAACCCGAAACAACAGGTTATCGTTTATTTTTTCTTCATAAACATATTGCTTAATTCTTCCGCTGTTACCCAATCTGATCCGGCGAAATAAACTATGCCCTGCCTCCAGATTCAACACTAAGTTTTTAGTGAAATAAAAATCAGAGAATAGACTGAGTTGGTTGTCGTTAAATTGAATATATCTTCCGTTAAATAACTGGTAACTGTTGTTTACTGCTTTAAATGTAAGCCCGGCATACCAGCGTTTCTTCAATTTTTTTTCAAGAAAAAGTGAGCCTGGCAATGCTCCCCATATTTGAAAAGTGCTGTCAATTTTAAATTCCAGCCCCGCTATTGGCATAAAGAAATTGCCAAAGGCTTCACGGTTATAATACAACCCTGCTTTTAAGGTTAGTTTTGGGTTGATCTTATAATTCATCACAACAAACCCGCCAGCCTGGAAAGAGCCGGGTAAACTTATTTTCTCTGCATTGTTGCGTAGGATCATTGTTGTGTTGAGAAGAAATTTAGAACGCTTTATTGGAGTAAGAAGTGTGATAGGAAGACCGATGCCTGTTGGGAAAAATTGCTCTCTTTCCACGATAAGTGAAGCTGGTTTATTTCTATCCGGAAGATTCACTTGCCAGTTTTCAACGTATGGACTGATGATCAATGCCCCTCCAGTTTTTTTAAAACGCATGGGCAACGTAAGCGAAGCGTTGAAATATTCAAATGAATTTTTGTGGTTGTTCCTTCGGATGAATCCTTGGTCGGGTGATTGGATCATACGTACATTCAATACATCAACATAAGGTTGCGCAATGGAAACCGTTACGGTAAAGACAATGAACAGAAAGAGGAGTCCTTTTCGCATGGGAAAGAATTTTTCTGTTAAGAGGATTTGGGGTTGACTAGCCTGATCAAAGTACAAGTAATTATTAACGAAAGCGAATGTTCTTCACCATTTATCAGGGGGTACTGCCTGTTTTGCTCCCGCCGATTTAACATGGAGGCCTGCGCCGAACCAAGAATCCTGAGCCTTAGCAAACCGAAGTTGGGTAAGGTTTTGCAGCGAGTGGATAACGAGAACAGCTGTGTTTAAAGGAATTTAGCAACCTATGAAAATTATTGTGCAAAATTTTTACTGTAAATCAATTCATTACAAAAGCGCATGTAAAAATACTTTCTCCTTTCTTTGGCAAATTGACTGAAGCAGCCCTACCTTTGCGACCCGTTCTAAAAAGCGGGATTTTCTAAAAACTCCACGGGATGGCGTGGAAAAAATAAAATACAATGAGCAAACTACATTTCACTACGAAGCATGCGAACGAGGCTACTGTGCAACGTAACTGGTACGTTGTGGACGGCACCAATCAAACCGTTGGACGCATGAGTTCAAAAATCGCTGCAATCCTTCGTGGTAAAAACAAAGCCTATTACACTCCCCACGTTGACTGTGGAGATTATGTAATCGTAATTAACGCCGATAAGGTTGTTTTCACTGGTACAAAAATCGACTACAAAGAATACCACAACTTCAGTGGTTACCCAGGTGGTCAGAAAATTGAAATCGCAAAAGACCTTCTGCGTCGTCGTCCGGAAGTGGTTGTTGAGCGTGCTGTAAAAGGTATGCTTCCTAAAAACCGTCTTGGTCGTAAGATGTACAAAAAGTTGTTTGTGTATGCTGGCGATAAACATTCACACATTGCACAACAACCAAAAGAACTGAAGTTCTAATCATTTTCAAATTTTCAAATTTTTTATAAATGGAAAAGCAAAAAAACGCAGTTGGTCGCCGTAAAGAAGCCATTACCCGGGTGTTTATGAGCAAGGGTACCGGTAACATTACTGTGAACGACAAAAATTACAAACAATATTTCAGCCTGATGTATTTACAAAATCAGGTGGAAGCTCCTTTAAAAGCAGTTGATTCATTAGATAAGTTTGATGTAAAAGTGAATGCAACCGGCGGAGGTATTAAAGGACAGGCCGAAGCGATTAAGCTGGGTATTGCCCGTGCATTACTTGAAGTAAATCCTGAGTATCGTCCTGTATTAAAAGCTGCAGGTTTATTAAAGCGTGATCCACGTGGTGTTGAACGTAAGAAATTTGGTCATAAGAAAGCACGTAGAAGCTTCCAGTTCTCTAAACGTTAATACACTCATTGGCCTTTGGCCAATGATCATGATCAAACAATTATTAAAAACGATTATACAAATACAATGGAAAATAACACTTCATTACAACAGCAATTACTCGAAGCAGGTGTGCATTTCGGTCACCTGAAGAAGAAGTGGAATCCCAAGATGTTACCTTACATCTTTGCTGAAAAGAAAGGTATTCACATCATTGACCTTAACAAAACTGTTGAAGGTTTGCAGGAAACTGCAGCAGCTATGAAACAGCTGGCACGCAGCGGTAAAAAAATCATGTTTGTTGCTACCAAGAAACAGGCAAAAGAAATTGTTACTGAATGCGCACAAAAAGTAAACATGCCTTACGTAACTGACCGTTGGTTAGGTGGTATGTTAACTAACTTCAACACTGTTCGTAAGAGCGTAAAGAAAATGCAGAGCATTGAGAAAATGCTGAACGATGGTTCTTTCGACAGCATTACGAAGAAAGAGCGTTTGCAATTAAGCCGTGATAAAGAGAAAATGGAAAAAGTATTGGGCGGTATCGCTAACATGAGCCGTATCCCAGCTGCTTTGTTCTTAGTTGATATTGGTCACGAGCATATCGGCTTGGCTGAAGCAAAACGTTTAGGCATCACTACATTTGGTTTGGTTGATACAAACTGCGATCCTAATAAGGTAGATTACTTTATTCCCGGTAATGATGATGCAACGAAATCAATTGCGATCATTACCCAATTCCTCACTGCAGCAATTGCAGAAGGTTTAGCAGAGCGCCAGGTTGAAAAAGAAGAAGATGAAACAGAAGAAGTAGAAGATAAAGGTGCAAAGTTTGACGAAGGTGAAGAAGGTGGTCGTGACAGAGGCGGACGTGGTGGTCGTGGTCCGGGACGTGGTCCTGGGGGTGCTAACGCTGGTGGTCCTGGTGGAGCTCCAAAGCGTCGTGTACCAAGCACACAGAAGCGTACTTCAACCAGATAATAATGGCAGGAAGTAAGAAGTAGGATGAACGAATAGCAAGACTTCTAAAAAATAAAAAATGCTTTCTGCCTGAGTTAGTTTGTAAACTTTGGCAGGAAGCATTTTTCAAATTCATAATTTTTCAAATTAATAAATATGTCAACTGTAACAATAAGTGCACAGGATATTAATAAGCTTCGCCAGGCAACTGGTGCTGGTATGATGGATTGTCGTAAAGCATTAACTGAAACAAATGGTGATTTTGAAGCAGCGATCGATTGGTTGCGCAAGCAAGGCCAGAAAGTTGCGGCAAAACGTAGCGATCGTGAAGCAAAAGAAGGTGTAGTGATTGCACAAACAAGTGCTGATAATAAGATAGGTTATGTTGTATGTATCAGTTGCGAAACTGACTTTGTAAGTAAGAATGCAGACTTTGTTGCCTTTGCACAATCAATTGCCGATGCTGCTGTGGCAAACGATGTAAAAAATACTGAAGAACTGAATGCTGCTGAAGTAAATGGTTCAAAAGTTGCTGATCTTATAAACGATAAACTTGCTGCTATTGGTGAAAAGATCGGTATCAGCAAATTTGAGCGTGTTGAAGCTCCTTATGTTGCGTCTTACATTCACGGTGCATACCGCATGGGTGTATTGGTTGGTTTAGATAAGGAAGCTGTTGAAGCTGGTAAAGATGTAGCGATGCAAATTGCTGCAATGAACCCTGTAGCCGTTGATGCTGACAGTGTGCCTGCTGATGTAGTAGCACGTGAAAAAGACATCGTTGTTGAATTGATGAAGCAAGATCCGAAAATGGCTGGCAAACCTGAAGAAATGATCGCTAAGATCGCTGAAGGTAAAATGAATGCATTCTTTAAAGAGCAAACATTGTTAGCACAGTCATTCGTTAAAGATGCTTCGAAGAGTGTAGGTGATTTCCTGAAATCTTCAGGTGATGTGAAAGTAACAACATTCAAACGTGTTGCTTTAGGATAAAACTAAAATGTAATCCTGATAACGGTCCCGTGTACGAAAGTGCACGGGATTTTTCATTTAGGTGTTCTATACTTGTGCAACAGGTCATCAGTACTTGCCAACCGGAGAAGTATGCATACCTGATAGCTGCTAATCCTTTACATTTGAAATGAAAACATATTGCTATGCAGGAACAACTGAAGTTTCTCAAAAACGAATACATACAGATCATCAGTAAAGCAGATACTTCGGCACAACCCAAATGGGGCAAAATGAATTTTCAGCAAATGGTTGAACATGTGGCTGCGTTCTTTAAAGTATCAACACATAAACTAAAATTCGATCTTGTTTCGCCACCTGAACACATGCCCAAGCTCAAAGAATTTTTAATGAGCGATAAGCAGTTCAGAGAAAATACAAAAGCTCCTACGAGTATTATCGGTGAAGAACCGTTTCCTGTTCATTTTACATCTCCTGAAGAAGCAGTAGCCAAACTGGAAAAAGAAGTAAGCCATTTCTTTCATTTTTATGAAACGAATCCCACAGCTACTGCCGTGCATCCTGTATTTGGCGAACTGAATTTTGAAGAATGGGTACGCCTGCATTACAAACATGTGACCCATCACTTGCGCCAGTTTGGTTTGATGAGTTAAAAATGCAGCAAGGCGTTTACAGAACTGTCTTCTGCTGTAACTTAGCAGCCTAACGATTATTAGCAAATATGAATAAGCTCGGCAATTATATTACCGGTCATTGGATCAATGGCGAAGGTGATGGACAATTATTATATAATGCAGTAACCGGTGAAACGATCGGTTCAGCTTCCACCAAAGGATTAGATTTTAAATCGATACTCGAATACGGACGTACAGTGGGTAATCCTGCTTTACGTAAAATGACGTTTCATGAACGAGGCAACATGCTAAAAGCATTAGCCCTTCATTTACGCAATCACCTCAATAAATTTTATGCTGTTTCCTATCAAAGTGGTGCTACCAAAGCCGATAGCTGGGTAGATATTGAGGGCGGTATTGGTAATCTGTTCGCCAATGCATCGCTTCGCCGCAAGTTTCCCGATGAAGTTTTTTGTATTGATGGTGAAAGTCATAACCTCAGCAAGAACAATACATTCATGGGCACTCACATTCTTGTGCCGAAAGAAGGTGTGGCGGTTCATATCAATGCATTTAACTTTCCGGTGTGGGGAATGCTTGAAAAAATTGCTGTGAATTTATTAGCAGGTGTTCCGGCTATTGTAAAACCTGCTACTGTTACTTCTTACTTAACAGAAGCCGTGGTAAAAGAAATCATCGCTTCAAACATTTTACCGGAAGGTTCCTTGCAATTGATCTGCGGCAGTGCAGGTGATTTATTAGATCATGTAACCAGCCAGGATGTGGTAACATTTACTGGAAGTGCATCAACCGGGTTGATGTTGAAATCAAATCCAAACATATTGCGTGAAAATGTTCCATTCAATATGGAAGCAGATTCACTCAATTGTATTGTGTTGGGCGATGATGTGCATCCCGACATGCCTGAGTGGGATATTTTTATAAAGGAAGTGCGCAAAGAAATGACCTTGAAAGCAGGGCAACGTTGTACTGGCATCAGAAGAATATTTGTACCGGAGAATAAAATGGAAGACCTGTGGAAAGCAATAGCAACTTCATTGGCACAAACAATCATTGGCAATCCATTGAATGAAAAAGTAAGAATGGGTTCGCTTGCAGGCGAAACACAACGCAAAGAAGTAAGAGAACAGGTGCAGAAATTATTAGCGTCCTCTCAAATTGTGTACGGCAGTTTAGATAGTGTTGATGTGGTTGATGCAGATGCAAACAAAGGTGCTTTTCTTTCACCCATCTTATTGAAGAATGACTCGCCTTGGACTTCAGCACAGGTGCATGAAGTGGAAGCATTTGGTCCGGTGAGCACTATTATGCCGTACAAAACAATGGATGAAGCAATTGCCTTAAGCAAATTGGGAAAGGGTAGTTTGTGTTCTTCGATTGTAACTGCCGATCATAAAACTGCAAGGCAATATGTAATTGGTGCAGCAACGCATCACGGTCGTATACTTGTATTGAACAATGAGTGTGCGAAAGAAAGTACCGGTCATGGTTCACCGTTACCATTGTTGGTGCATGGTGGCCCGGGTCGTGCCGGCGGTGGCGAAGAGATGGGTGGCTTGCGTGGAGTAAAACATTACTTGCAGCGTACGGCTATTCAAGGATCGCCTACAACCATTACAGCTATTACGAATGTGTATCAACCAAATGCCAAAGGGAAAGATCCCGGCAAGCATCCGTTTAAAAAGTATTTCGAAGAATTACAGATAGGTGATCAGATCATCACAGAAAAAAGAGTGATCACGAGTGAAGATATTGACCGCTTTGCTGATTTGAGTGGCGATCATTTCTATGCACACATTAAAACAACTGATTTCACCGGCACCATGTTTGAACAGCAGGTGGCGCATGGTTATTTCATCATGAGTATTGCAGCCGGGTTGTTTGTAGACAGTTATGAAATAAACCCTGTGTTGCTCAACTATGGTATTGATGAATTGCGTTTCACCAAACCGGTTTATCCCGGCGCCGAAGTGTATATCCGGTTTACCTGTAAAGAAAAATTACCAAACGATAAACGTATTGTTGAAAAGCCCGAAGACTTTAAAAGGGGCGATGACATTGAAAAAGGTATCGTAAAATGGTTAGTCGAGTTTTTTGATGAAACGAATGAAATAACCGGTGTTGCTACAATTTTAACAATGGTAAAAAAATTAAAGCAGTAGCAAGCATTGCATTTATGCAAAGAGTGCTGTAATTTAATAAGACTAAATCAACGAATCATGGTAACGCAGATCAGCGAAGCATACGTAAAAAAGGAATTGCACAAAGGAATTGCAACTGTTGAGTTTCATCATCCGCAAAGCAATTCGTTACCCGGCAGTTTATTAAGTGAGTTGGCACATACCATTTCGCACCTGGCGCATGACCCGAACGTATTAGTGATCATCTTAAAATCATCAGGTGAAAAAGCATTCTGTGCAGGTGCAAGTTTCGATGAGCTGGTTGCAATAAAAAATGAAGCAGAAGGATTAAAATTCTTTAGTGGCTTTGCGCATGTGATCAATGCGATGCGTAAATGCCCTAAACTGATCATTGGCCGTATTCATGGCAAATGTGTTGGCGGTGGTGTTGGTTTAGCTGCCGCTGTTGATTATGCAATTGCAGTGGAAGGATCGGATATAAAATTGAGTGAGCTGGCCATTGGTATTGGTCCGTTTGTGGTAGGTCCCGCAGTAGAACGCAAGACCGGCACTTCAGCATTTTCGCAACTGGCAATTGATGCTTCAAGCTGGCGTAATGCCGATTGGGCAAAACGAAAGGGTTTATTTTCTGAACTGCATCCTACCATTGAAGACATGGATGAGTCGATCTCAAAACTTGCAAATACATTATCGCACTCTTCACCTGAAGCTATGCATGAAATGAAAAAAATATTCTGGAAAGGAACAGAGCATTGGGATGAATTATTGATCGAACGTGCAAAGATCAGCGGCAGGTTAGTGTTGAGTGAGTTCACCAAAAATGCAATTGCAAGATTTAAAGCGAAGAGTTGAACTACGAAACCATAATCAACGAGTTCAAAAAACAGTTTGGACATTTACAAAAAGCCGGTCTTGAGATTCATGGTATAGCAAATCTAATTGGTGACCACAATGTAATTTCTATTTCTACTCCTTTTATATTCGACAGGACTAAGTTGCCTAAAAAAATTATGGGACTAGACCTACGAGAGGGAATCACTGAATTGCCAAAAGAATTTCAGGATATTAATGATGACAAGGAATACATTTGGGCTTATCAAAGATTTGAGGAGTATGTCGACAATCATGCTGATCTAATTCGGAACGTACTTAGCAATCCAGAAATGAAACAGCAGGAAATGTTAGATGCGCTATGTTTTGGCGATTTTAATAGTCATAAAGAAAAGTGTATTGAATGGGAGAAAGAAGGAAAAATTCCAAAGTGGGCAAGTAAATAATTCTTCATTCTATCCTCGTTCTCTTTTTTATTTTTAGCACATGATTCAAACCTTCTCTGAAGATAATTTTCAAACTTACTGCGATCTTCTATCTAAAAAAGATAAACACCTAAAAGCAATCATCAAAGAATATGGCTATCCACCTATGTGGACCCGCAAGCAAGGGTTCGAAACACTCATCCTCACCATTCTTGAACAGCAGGTTTCATTAGCAGCCGCATTTGCTGCCTATAAAAAATTAAAAGAAAGAATAGGTGTTGTTACGCCTGCAAAAATTCTTGCCATGAGTAATGAAGAATTACGTGAGTGTTATTTCACAAGACAAAAGCAAGTGTATGCCAAAGAGCTGGCAACAGCAGTAACAACAAAAAAGCTTCAGCTAAAAAAGTTTTCATTGTTGACTGATGAAGAAGTCAGAACACAGCTTACATCTATTAAAGGTATTGGCAACTGGACAACCGATGTTTACCTGATGCATGCATTGCAACGCACCGATCTTTTTCCGTTAGGCGATATTGCCTTGGTGAACAGTTTAAAAGAAACCAAACAATTACATCCACATATCAGCAAAGAAGAAATGCTCTCTATTGCTGAACCATGGCGACCTTACCGTACAATCGCTGCCATGATTTTATGGCATGCTTACATTAAGAAACGGAATATTAAGATTGAACATTGATAAACGTCTGCACAATTACAGATCGTCGTACTCATATAGATCATCAATATGTGTACCTGCCTTCATATCAAATACAGGTTTAATGATGCCGTTTTCAAGACCATATACCCATCCATGCAGATCCGGTCGTTGTTCATGTTTCCATGCACGTTGAATAATAGAAGTCTTCGCCAGGCTGAACACCTGTTCCTGTACGTTTAGTTCTACAAGCCTGTTTGTTTTCTGTTCTTCATCATTCAACAGATCGAGCTCTGCCCGGTGAATACGATATACATCTTTAATGTTACGTAGCCACATGTTCAATACGGGTTTAAAATCATTTTTGGTAAGGGCAGCTTTAATACCACCACAGCCATAGTGACCACAAACGATCACGTGTTTTACTTTTAAATGATTTACCGCATAATCAAGAACGCTCAGCACATTCACATCAGTATTGATCACAAGGTTAGCCACATTGCGGTGTACAAAAATCTCACCTGGCTCAGTGCCTGTGATCTCATTGGCCGGAACACGGCTGTCGCTGCAGCCGATCCATAAGAACTCTGGCGTTTGCAAATGAGCCAGCCTGTCGAAGTATTCAGGATCCTCCGACACTTTCTTTGCAGCCCATAGCTTATTCTCGTTCAATAACACTTCGTATGGTTTCATAGTTGGGTTGTTTTGTCTATTGTAAACAAACAGATGTTTGTATTACAGATGGATAAGTGTTAAATTTTTTTAAGATAAATATGACATTAAAAGTAAACAAACCAGTTGATTCGTTGTTATTTTAGCCGCCCGCAAGGTATGAGTGGCTTGGTTTCCAGTATTCAAAATCATATCTTGCAACACATTTCATGAAGAAAGGTCGCATACCATATAGCATAATTCAAAAAGCATCCACCATTTTTATGATGGCTGCTTTGCTATGGCTTACGATCAGCCTTCCGTTTGTTTATGCCGGTCAGCAGGAAATTGCTCAGCAGCAGCAAACAGAAAATAGCGGCTCGCCTTTCACCGGTAATGAAGAGGAAAGCGCAAATCCTTTCGGTAATTCAACCGAGGAAAAAGCTCCCGGTAATAATTCCTTTTCAGAAGAATATCTTCATGACCATCACAAAGAAGATGGTTTATTAGCAGTGGCCAAACAATATCGTTCTTGTGAAAACGCAAGAAACTATATTGCTTTTCATGGCGAACTTTTGGTTCCCCCTCCAAACGTTGCTTAATTAATTCTCCTTTATTGAATCTGGCCTTAAATCAGCCTGTTTTACTGTTACATTAATCATACAATTATGTTGTCATACACGTATGGCAATAACTTAAAAACTTAAAATGATGAGAAAGCATTCGAAAGAATACTTAGAAAACCTGACGCCCTACCAAGGATATGAGATCTTAGTTGAGGGCAACCAGCGCTTTGTAGAAAATTTATCAGTTAATCATGATCACTTAGAGTTGATCAACCAAACAAGAGAAGGTCAATATCCATTTGCTGTGATATTAAGCTGCATGGATTCACGCACATCAGTTGAATTGATATTTGACCAGGGCCTGGGTGATCTGTTCAGTATCAGGATTGCAGGAAACATTGTTAACAACGACATCATTGCTAGTATTGAATATGCTGTTAAGTATGTCGGTTCAAAAGTATTAATGGTGTTGGGGCATACAGAATGCGGCGCTATTAAAAGTGCGAAAGCCGGCGTAGAAGACGGACATATTACTGATCTGTTGAAACGTATACAACCTTCTATCAGCAAGGCTATGCTGAAAGATGAACACGATCACATGTTTACCGATAATGTTGCTTATGCAAACGTTGAAAATAGTCTTGAAGAAATACTCACACGCAGCAGTATTGTAAAAGATATGTTCGAGAAAGGCGAGATCGGCCTTGTAGGTGGGGTGTATAATATCGAAACGGGTAAAGTTGATTTCTTTAAAAATCTTACAAAGAGTAAAAAGAAGCAACAGCTAGCAGCTAAAGTATAAAACCTGATTGCTGAAAACAATTAAGATCCCAAATAAAGTATTTATAAAATGAAGATTACTACAAAATATTTAAAGACCGACCTGCTCTCAGGTATGGTTGTTTTTCTGGTGGCTTTGCCCCTTTGTTTGGGTATTGCTGTAGCCAGTGGTGCTCCTCCGTTTGCAGGAATCATCTGCGGTGTTATTGCAGGTATTGTTGTAGGCTCTTTAAGCAGCTCGAATGTAAGTGTATCGGGGCCTGCTGCCGGTCTTATTGCAATTGTGCTGGTGGCCATTAATGATTTGGGATATGAGGCGTTCCTGGTAGCTGTTATGGCTGCGGGATTGATACAGCTCATACTTGGATTTATAAAAGCAGGTACCATCTCCACTTATTTTCCTACTGCCGTTATTGAAGGGATGTTGGTGGCAATCGGTATCATCATTATTAAAAAAGAATTGCCACACGCTATTGGTTATGATAAGGCACATGAAGGTGATTGGTTTGCTTTGGAGAAAGGATCTGAGACAGGGTTTTTTACCGAGATCATTAACTCCATTAACTACGCACACTTAGGTGCAATCATTGTTACTGTTGTATCGTTAGGGATCTTGATCGCTTTCAACAAGCTTTCGTTTCTTAAAAAAATCAAAGCATTACCCGGCGCATTAGTAGTGGTGGTGGTTGGTATTGTTATCAATGAAATATTTAAAGCAACAGGATCTAACCTTGCTATTTCACAAGATCATTTGGTGACATTGCCTACTGCTTCATCAGTAAGTGAATTTTTCGGACAATTTATTACGCCTGATTTTTCAGCAGTCACTGATACGAAAGTGTGGATCGTTGGACTTACTATTGCTATTGTGGCAAGTATTGAAACACTGTTATGTCTGGAAGCAGGTGATAAAATGGATCCTTTAAAACGGTATTCAAGTGCAAATACAGAATTGAAAGCACAGGGTATTGGTAATATTCTTTCAGGATTAGTTGGAGGGTTACCAATGACTTCAGTAATCGTAAGAACAACAGCTAACATAAATTCAGGAGCTAAAACAAAACTTTCAGCTATAGCGCATGGTGTATTTCTATTGCTCACAGTAGTAGCCATACCTTTTTTGCTGAATAAAATACCAATGGCCTGTTTGGCAGCCATTTTAATTATGATCGGTATGCGTTTGGCAAGTGCAAAAGTTTTCAAACACATGTGGCATAACGGTAAGCATCAATTTATTCCGTTTATTGTAACTGTTGTGGCGGTTGTATTTACTGACTTGCTGAAAGGTGTTGGTGTTGGTCTGGCAGTAAGTGTTATTTTCATTCTTCGTGGAAATATGAAACTTGCTTACTTCTTTAAAAAGGAAAAGCATAAGGAAGGCGAAACAATTTATATTGACCTTGCACAGGAAGTTTCTTTCTTAAACAAAGCTGCTATAAAGCAAACATTGGCCCATTTACCAGAAAACAGTAATGTAGTTATTGATGCAGCCAATACAGTTTATATAGATTTTGATGTATTAGAACTTATCCGTGACTTTTTGGACTTTGGTTCAAAAGACAAAAACATTACGGTAACATTGCGAAACTTTAAAGAAGCTTACAGAATGGCCGATGCGGTGCATGTGCATTCTCAAAAAAATGGTACACCTGTAGGAATCGGAACAACAGAGCCCGAAAAAATACTGGAATCACAAAAAAATTAAGATGGATAAAAACCAACAAGCCATCTTGTCAAATCAAAAACAAAATGAAATACATATAAGCTTTCATGAAGAGCATGTACTGCATGAGTTGAAACATTTTCTTCCATCGCAACAAGCGCTGAAAGATTTCATTCATCATAATTCTTTACATGCTTTTCAACACCTGAAGTTTTATGAGGCCATTTTTAAAGCATCAAAAATTTTCGGCTTCCAGGTAAGTCTTCAACTCTCGGAGTTTCGACAGCTTTACAAAACAGGAAGAATAAGAGAAGATATTCTTGACATGATCCTTGCCACTAAAAAAGGCAAGGATCATTTATTTTTATGGAAACAGAAATTGATTGAAGTCAACTACGACACGATCAACCACCCAAGGATCGGACAACTGCGGAAATATTGGAAAGAGGCTTATGCTTTTGATCTTGACAATAATGTACATCCTTTATTATTTCGTATCCTCTGCAGTTTTTTAGACCAGGGTATTGCTATTACAGCATTCCCGTTTGCAAACAAAAGTTTTACAGAAAGTATAAAAGAACTGGAGCGAACCAGCCTCGTCAGTTTTTTTAAAACAAAAGCAGTACGGAAAAAATTTCTATCCGGTGATTATTCAATCACAGAACTTTTGAAAACAATTGTTGGCAAGGAGGAGTATTTTGAACAATACCTCTTCGATCAGCAATTTGCACATCATGGCTGGAGCGGTTTTATTTCGGCAGTAGAAGATAATCCGCATACCTTGCTCGACAATAAGAAGATCACGTTCAAAGAATTGGTTGAATTTGAATTGCTCATGGAGCTGGATGCACTCAATGATGTATTTGGTTCAAACTGGCAGCCTTTGACCAATCATGTAACAGCGCCGCCTCTTTATCTTTTTGCCGAGGTACCTAAAACAGAATTAGCTGAAGTAATTGAACTGTGGCAGGATGCATTTGAATGGAGTTATTATGATTCGGTATTGAAAGGAATATTAATCGCAGAAGATAAGAGAGAATTGCAGCAGAATGGAGATGCTGCCATCCCATCAACAAAAAACACGCCTTCATTTCAAGCCATTTTCTGTATTGATGAACGGGAGGATTCTATTCGCCGCCATATTGAAGCAGTTGACAAAAAAGCAGAAACATTTGGTGCACCAGGTTTTTTTGGTGTTGAATTTTATTTTCAGCAACAGGGCAGTAAGTTTTATGATAAACTTTGTCCAGCACCTGTTACACCAAAATATCTAATTAAAGAATCAGATGCAAAGGCCGTAAGACAAGAAGAACTGATCTACACCAAACATACACATGGCATTGTATCCGGCTTTTTCCTGAGCATTGGTTTTGGTTTTTGGGCTTTCGTGAAAAAGATCGAAATGTTGTTTCGTCCGAAAATGAGTCCTGCCATTTCAAATGCATATGGGCATATGGACAAACAATCAACACTCAGCATCGAGAATAAAAATCCAAACGATACAGAGAATGGATTACAGATCGGTTACACGGTTGATGAAATGGCTGCAAGAGCAGAAGGCTTTTTACGGGGTATTGGAATGATAAAACGTTTTGCGCCCATCGTTTACATTATTGCGCATGGCAGCAGCAGTGCAAACAATCCACATCACGGTGCACATGATTGTGGTGCATGCAGTGGAAGACCCGGTGCAACCAATGCAAGAGTACAGGCCTTTATTTTAAATCATAAAACAGTAAGAGAAATATTAGCAGCAAAGGGAATTATTATTCCTGCTGAAACACAGTTTTTGGGTTGTATGCATGATACGGCTGCGGATGTAATGGCTTACTATGATGAAAATGTATTAAGTGAGGAAAATGCGAAAGCGCATTTCATCAACATTCAGAATTTTGAAACGGCTTTAAATCTGAATGCAAAAGAAAGAAGCAGAAGATTTGCATCCATTAATACCAAACAGGAATTAGAGCAGGTACGTAAAGCAATACACAGCCGTTCAGTTTCTTTGTTCGAACCAAGACCGGAGTTAGGTCACGGTACCAATACATTGGCCATCATTGGTCGCAGACAAATGACCAAAGGATTATTTCTTGACCGTCGTGCTTTTCTCAATAGTTATGATCATACCACTGATGCAGACGGTACCATCCTCTCTGCAGTCATGCGACCCATTGGATTGGTTTGTGGCGGTATCAATCTTGAATATTATTTTTCAAGAGTTGATAATATCAAAATGGGTGCCGGCACCAAGCTTCCGCATAATGTGATGGGTTTGTTTGGAGTTGCCAACAGCAGCGATGGTGATTTGAGACCCGGGCTTCCATGGCAAATGATCGAAGTGCATGATCCTGTACGTTTAATGGTGATTGTTGAACACAAACCGGAGATTGTTTTAAAAGCGATCCAATCTTCACCTGAAGTATTTGAATGGTATAAAAATGAATGGGTGCATATTGTCGCACTTGATCCCGAAGAAAAACAGTTTTACTATTTTAAGAATGGTGCGTTTAGTAAGTATGAACCTGTTACAGCTTCCGGTGAAATAAAAACCATCCATAACATGGTACAGTTTATTGAAGGCGCAAAGGAAATGGAGACGAATCACATTGTACATGCAACGGAAGAAAACCTGCCGGTGTATTTGCTGGACTAATAATCTGCTGATTACGCCAATTGTTAACGAACTAAATAATAACTGATCACAATCGTGTAATCGGCAAGAAACATAAATGAATCAACTACTCGTCTTATTTATTGCCATACCATTCCTGGCATTTCTCATAAGCCTGTTCTGGCAAAACAAGAGTGAGAAAGCCATTGGCAAACTTGTACGCTTTACTAAAGTGCTGTACATCCTTGTTTCAGTTTCGTTTGCCATATGGTGGATGATAAACGGGCTGAAGCCGGTTAGTTATCAGCTTGCCACACTTTACCAAACCGATCATTTTGTCTTTGCCTTTGAATTGTTTTATGATGAAGTAACTGCAGTGTTCAGCGTAATTGGTGCGTTGTTGTTTTTTCTTGTTGCAACGTTCAGCAAGTATTACATGCACCGTGACCAAGGCTACAAACGTTTTTTCAATACCATTTTATTATTTGCTGCAGGCTATAACTTTATTATTCTGTCTGGAAATTTTGAAACACTGTTCATCGGTTGGGAGATAAAAGGTGTTTGTTCTTTTTTACTCATTGCATTTTACCGGAACCGTTATCTGCCGGTGAAGAATGCATTCAAGGCTATTTCCTATTACCGCATCAGTGATGTATCGTTAATGCTTGCTATGTGGATGATGCATCATCTTACACAGCAAAACATTTTATTTTCTGAATTAAGTAATGCAAAAGTATTAGCTGTACAAACCGGTAATACAGCCATGGCTGCATTTATTGTTTGTATGTTGATATTGCCGGCTGCCATTAAATCAGCTCAGATTCCTTTCACTTCCTGGTTGCCCAGGGCAATGGAAGGGCCAACATCTTCGTCTGCCATTTTCTATGGTTCATTGAGTGTTCATATTGGTGTTTTCTTATTGTTACGTACGCATCCTTTCTGGGAAGATATGTTGTGGGCAAAAATTGCCATCATTGTCATTGGTGCAGCGACGGCGATTGTGGCTACATTAATTGCACGGGTGCAGCCAACAGTAAAAACGCAGATCGCTTATTCATCTGCAGCACAGATAGGGTTGATGTTTATTGAAGTGGCACTAGGGTTTCACTGGCTGGTATTGATCCATTTTGCGGGGAATGCTTTTTTACGAACATATCAGTTGTTGGTTTCTCCATCTGTACTCAACTACCTGGTGCATCACCAATATTTTCATTACACAGCACCACAACAAAAACCGGTGTCAAGACTGGCAGCAACGATCTATATGCTGGGCATTAAGGAATGGCATTTAGATCGTATGATGTTTGCTTATTTATGGAGCCCTTTTAAATGGCTTGGTAAACAGTTTGGTTTTTTACAAACGAAAATGATGCCTGGGATTGTTGCAGTTGTGGGGATAGCATTTTTTATTTTCGGCCAAACGGTTAAGATGGATATTCCTTATCAGAATTCTGCTTTACCATTGCTATTAATGAGCATTGCATTGGCTGTTATCCTGTTTGCTTTTTCTTACCGGGGTTCAGCCATAAAAGCATGGAGTTATTTATTTATTTCGCACCTGTTTCTAATTGCTGCTGTTTTATTCAATGCTGCGCATATCAACACCATTGAAATTGTGTTTTATGTCAGTGGAATAATACCTGCCTTCTTACTGGGCTATTATTGTTTGAATAAAATCAAAGCTATTGACAACGATATCTCTCTTAATCGTTTTCATGGCTATGTATACGAACAGGAAAATACAGGCTTGTTGTTTTTATTTTCAGCTATTGGTCTGCTGGGCTTTCCTGTAACAGCTGCATTTGTAGGACTTGATGTATTCTTTACCTATGTGCACAGTGATCAATATGTATTGATTGCATTGATGGCGCTAAGCCTGCTGTTTATTGAATTATCAGCTTTTCGTATTCTGCTCCGCATCTTTATGGGGCCGCATAAAAAACTTGATCACCCGGTGGCATTTCGTTCATCATAGATCCTAACTTCTTAAAAAACAAAAACCTCCCATCGGGAGGTTTTTTATTACTATGATTTTTATGATCAGATATTCAAGCCACCGCATGCACTGATGGTTTGCCCTGTAACATAACTGCTGAGATCACTTGCTAAAAACAAGGTCACATTTGCAATATCTTCTGCACTTGCAAAACGTCCCAGCGGAATGCCTGCTTTATATTTATCAGCTGCTTCGCCTTCTTTTAAATAAGAAGTCATATCGGTTTCAACAAAACCCGGAGCAATGGCATTGCAACGGATGTTACGGCTACCCAATTCTTTCGCTACACTTTTTGTAAAACCGATCACACCTGCTTTACTTGCTGCATAACTGCTCTGGCCTGCATTACCCATTTCACCAATAACACTGCTCATGTTAATGATAGAGCCGCTTCTTGCTTTCATCATTGGTTTAATGATCTGTTTGGTCATGTAAAACACAGAGTTGAGATTTACTTTGATCACATCTTCCCACTGCTCAACACTCATGCGCAAAAGCAGATTATCTTTTGAAATACCTGCGTTGTTTACACAAATGTCAACTGTTCCAAATTCTTTCAATACATCTGTAACAAAAGCTTCACAGGCAGCAAAATCACCTGCATTGCTTTGGTATGCTTTGGCTTTTACACCCAGCCCTGTAAGTTTTGCTTCAAGCGCTGTTGCTTTGTCTTTGCTGCTGTCGCTCACATAAGTGAATGCAACATTTGCACCATGTTCGGCAAACTTAATGGCAATCGCTTCACCAATACCACGTGCGGCACCGGTTACTATGGCAACTTTTCCTTCCAGTAATTTCATGTTAATGAATTTGATTGATAGTGGTCACAAATAAAAGAAATTTGTACAAGGAATAGACAATAAATGTATGCACAAAATAAAAAAACGGAACTATCAGAATGCTTACCCATAGTTTGTAATGGTAGAATTTTCGAACCCCGATTGCCACATAAATGCATAGGGGAACATAGATCAGGATACCCAAAATGTTATCACGAAAGGGCAGCATCTCATGAAACAGGGCATTTGAAATGATGTTAGTGACTGTGGTAATCAATGGCAAACATAGAAACCCCCATAATAAGAAAAACGAATTCACCTCAGCCGAAAACACCATATTGTCAAAATAAAAACGTCGCTTCATAAATCCAATAGCGTAGAAAAAAAGAGCAGTAACAGGAACCAGGATAACCAGCAGGAACTTTGATATCTTTTCACCCTTTGTATGAAATTTTTCTGAAAGCTCCTCCATTGTCATGCCGGTATTGGATAAGACCGTTTGAATTTTCTTTGCTGCATAGTTGCCATAATAATCCTGGTTGGGATAAAACTCCAGCTTCATGTTCAGTCCTTCAAAAACGGGAAATAATAAATACAGAAAGACCAGCAACAGAAAAAAAGACAAGGGCTTGAAATATTTTTTACGCACCCCATTACAGTAATCGGTCGTAATGAGACCCGGGCTCGTAAACATTGCCTTAAGCGTAGTAAACAATGTTCCTTCAAAATGCGTAATGAAATGAAGTGCCTCTGAAAAAAAATGAATGATCGATTTGTCTTCGAGTGAATAAACCTTCTCTCCACATACATTACAATACTTACCGGTAAACTGATTGCTGCAATGTTTGCAGGTGATTGTATTCTGATCCATGCTTAAATATAGTAAGAGGATTTATTCTTCTTCCATCAAAGATGGGCGTTCTGTTATTTCATGGTACTTGATCACATCTTTTGCGTAGTAATGTACCACCATGCTTTTGCGTGTGAGCAAAGGATTTGCAACAGGCGTTCCGCCATGAATCAGGTTTGCATGCCAAATGAGTACATCGCCTTTCTTCGGAAGAAATACTTCTTTCGGAAAATGATTCTGCGAAAGAATTTCTTCCGTAACATCTTCGTAATCGCTGTACTGTTTGTTGCCCAGTTTCAGCCTTGTGCTGTAATTTTCAAATTCATCATTCAGAAGGTAAGGGAGTTTATGACTGCCGGGATAATAAAACAATGGTCCGCTGTCAGGATGAATATCTTCCAATGCGATCCAGGCTGCGATTAAATAACCCAACGGATACGTAGTCATGTGAATACTATCGCTGTGCGCACGCTGACCGCTGCCTTTTACAAAATTGAGTGTTTGAAAAGGGAGCACTTCTTTGTCCAACACAAACGAAAGTAATTTCTTCAACCCTTCATCCTGCATCATCTGTTTAATAACAGGAGAATGTTTATATCCATGCATCACTTTATTGTCATGTGTAATGGGCAAGTGCTTTTGGTTGATGAGTTCATCAACAGCTTTATTCACTTCATCAACCTGTTCAATGCTGAAATACCGGTTAAGGTGGAGAAATCCTTTGCTGCTCCAACCGATCAATTGTTGCTGTACATCGGGTGTAAAATATTGAAAGCTATGTTTGGTTGATACAACATTTGCCGAATCGTTTACGTCTAACCATGCCCTGGATGTTTTATCAGGAAAATCTTTACTGCTGATGGAGTCAAACAAAGGTTTATGCACATCGTATTTCTTATACGCATCCTTGTTGTGCTGCAGTTGTTTTGCGTGAAGCAGGTTATAGAGCCAGTGAAGAGGTTTGTAATCTTTCAGTTTATCCTTCAGCTTCATGCTCATTGGTTGAATCGGATGATTTCTTCTACATATACACGGTCATTACTGAGCCTTGGTACTTTGTGCTGACCACCCATTTTCCCTTTGCTTTGTAACCAACGGTGAAAGGTTCCTTTTTTTACCGGTTGAATAAATGGCAAACGCAAAGCAATATTTTTATGACGCTTGGCTTCGTAATCGCTGTTCAGATTTTTTAATGCTGTGTCGAGTTCGTAAACAAAATCATTTAAGCCAACGGGATATTTCTCAAACTCGATCAACCATTCGTGTGCTCCATTGCTGCCGTGGCTGAAATAAATCGGTGCAGCGGTATATTCATTTACAATGGCACCTGTCTGTTCGCAGGCAATGGCAATGGCTTTATCCGTATTATCAACCATCAACTCTTCACCAAATGCATTGATGAAGTGTTTGATGCGTCCGCTTACTTTAATACGGAAAGGTCGAAGAGAAGTAAACTGAACTGTATCACCCACAATATATCGCCATAAACCGCCATTGGTACTGATCACCAATGCATAATTTTTATTTAACTCTACTTTGCTTAAACCGATCGTGTTTGGGAATGGTTTACCATATTCTTCTAATGGCATGAACTCATAAAAAATTCCATGATCTGCAAACAGCAACATACCCTCTTCACCAGGATGATCCTGTGCCGCAAAGAAACCTTCGCTGGCATTGTACATTTCCAGGTAATTAATTGATTTGCCAATGATCTTTTCAAACTGCTCACGGTATGGAACAAACGATACACCACCATGCATGAACAACTCTAGCTCCGGCCATACTTCAGCAATGGTTTGTTTACCGGTTAATTCTAAAATCCGGCGGAATAAAACCATATTCCATGTTGGGACTCCTGAAATAGAAGTAACGTTTTCTTTAATGGTTGTTTCGGCAAGTTTTTCGATCTTGCTTTCCCATTCATCCATCAACAACACACTCAGCTCAGGTGTGCGAATCCAGTTGGTCCAGAAAGGAGCATTCTGCATCAGCACCGCACTCAAATCGCCAAACTGTATTTCTTCATTAAATGGCGAAATGTTGTGGCTGCCGCCAATTACCAATCCTTTACCTGTTAACAGATCTGAACCGGGGAAATTGTTATAGTAAAGTGTAAGCACATCTTTGCTGGCCTTGAAATGCCCATCTTTCATGCTCTCATCACTAACGGGAATGAATTTGCTTTTATCACTGGTGGTACCACTACTTTTGGCAAACCAGGTAACAGGTGTTGGCCACAGCACATTTTCTTCGCCCTGCATCATTCGTTCAATGTAGGGTTTGATATCATCGTATTCATGAACCGGAACAGTATTCTTGAAATCACGCAGGTTAAACAGCTTCGCAAATTTATACTGGTGACCAAACTGTGTGTATTGTGCCGTGGTAACAAGATCCTGCAATACTTCACGCTGAGCTGCCACCGGATTATTCATCCAGCTTTCGATCCTCCACATACGAAGGCGTGCAAGTCTTGATATTGCAGGGCTAAGCAGTCTCATGTTTCGGCAAGATAAAAAAAGTTAATCGACTTCTGCTAACTGAAATGGTTATTCAGGTTGTGAACTATTGGCCGCTTCTTCGTGCAGATAATCTTTCCGCTTCAGTTCAAAATTGCGGCCCAGGTATAAACGACGTACCTGCTCATCTTCGGCCAGCTCTTCAGCCGTACCATGTTTAAAGATCTTTCCTTCTATCAACAGGTAAGCACGGTCGCAGATCGATAAGGTTTCAGTTACGTTATGATCAGTAATAAGGATACCGATATTGCGGTATTTCAGTTTGGCAACAATGGCCTGGATGTCTTCCACAGCGATAGGGTCAACACCGGCAAAAGGCTCATCCAGCAAAATAAACTTCGGATCAACAGCCAGGGCACGGGCAATTTCAGTTCGGCGTCGCTCACCACCACTCAACGAATCACCTTTGTTCTTACGTACGTGATGCAAACGAAACTCGCTCAGCAGATCTTCCAGTTTTTCACGCTGTTCATCTTTACTCAGCTTCGTCATTTCCAACACAGCCGCAATATTCTCTTCCACCGATAGCTTGCGGAACACGCTGGCTTCCTGCGGCAAATAACCAATGCCTAATTGCGCCCGTTTGTACATGGCCATATTGGTAATGTTCTCATCGTTGAGAAACACTTCACCTTCATCGGGCTTCACAAAGCCTACCACCATGTAAAAGGTAGTTGTTTTACCGGCGCCATTTGGCCCAAGCAAACCAACGATTTCACCCTGTTTCACTTCAATGCTCACTTTATTGGCAACCGTGCGGGTGCGATAACGCTTTACAAGTTCAGATGTATGGATAGTTAAACTCAAAGCAAAAAATTGTAGTGGCGAAAATACCGCATTCCCGTTAATAGCAACCCTTTCATTCCCTTTTAAAATGTGAAAGTAACGGTGAAACATTGTTTGATTAAGAGCCACTCCTGTTATATGTTTGCAGGAAGTTTTTTTTTGATACCGGCTTTGGTTCCTTGTGGCATCGTCCCTTGCGTCGCAATCCCTGCCCGTCCGGTCAGGCGGGCTTTCATCGCCAATGCAGCATTGAGCAGGAAACAGCAGCAGCCAAAATAAACCAATCGACAAATGAAAGTAACCGAACATATAGCACAGGCAAAAGATACGCTTGTTTCTTTTGAGATACTTCCACCATTGAAAGGGAAGACCATTAATTCTATTTTCGATCATCTTGATCCGTTGATGGAGTTTAAACCATCCTGGATCAATGTTACGTATCACCGTGCCGAGCAGGTGTTTAAAAAGAAACCCGATGGTACGTTTGAAAAAGTGGAAGTCCGGAAGCGTCCCGGTACAGTTGGTATTTGTGCGGCTTTGCAGAATCATTACAATCTTGATGCGGTTCCGCATCTTATCTGTGGCGGTTTTTCCAAACGTGAAACAGAAGATGCGTTGATCGATCTCAATTTTATCGGTGTACAGAATGTGTTGGTGCTTCGTGGCGATGCAGCTAAGAACGAAACATTTTTTGAACCGCACCCCGATGGTCATCGTTTGGCAATTGATCTCCTGAAACAAACGATCAACCTCAATCATGGTATTTATCTCGAAGAAGATATCCGTGATGGTTTCCGCACCGATTTTTGCGCAGGTGTGGCAGGTTATCCTGAGAAACATTTTGAAACACCCAACCAGGAAATTGAAATGCAACGCCTGAAAGATAAAGTGGATGCAGGTGCTGAATATATTATGACGCAGATGTTTTTCGACAACAGCAAATTCTTTGCGTTTGTTAAGCAATGCCGTGAAATGGGAATTGAAGTTCCCATCATCCCGGGCTTGAAACCATTAACAAGCAAGAAACAACTATCGGTTATTCCACGTACGTTTCATGTTGATATTCCAACAGAGTTGAGTAATGAAATGATGCGGGCTAAAACAGATGATGATTGTAAGAAAGTAGGAACAGATTGGCTCATTCAGCAGTCAAAAGAATTGAAAGAGTTTGGTGTGCCGGTATTACACTATTACACACTCGGCAGCCCGAAAGTGATTTATAATGTGGTGAAGAATGTGTTGTAACTAAAGATAACCTCTTCAAACATCTCTGAAAGCCTTGCATTGCAGGTCTTTTTATTTACTGTTAAAGGTTATAGTTAACGTGGCTGTAATAGCTGTAGCAGCAGGCACAAACCTGCAAATACCTCCTACACAAAATAGGCCTGCCCGTTGTCTTCCGTATGCTACTGAAAACCTGCTGCCGTTTTTGGTAAAGCTTCCGCCAATATTCGGATAATGTGTATTCGTAACATCGTAATTATAAAGATCACTCACATAAAAACTAAAAGATGGCGCAAAGTTGAACTCTGTTACTGCTGCTGCCCAGTTGCCATTGTCATCCTGCGTAAACAAGTGTTGCAGTTCGAACCTGAATGATTTTTTTGCTGCATACTTATAAGTTGTATTCAATACAACAATATTAGCAGTGATGTTATCATAAATACCTCCTTCAACTACTGATTTGTTGTAAAACAAATTATGATAAGCAAGAACACTGCTCAGCTTGTTATCCCATTTCTTTTTCCATTCAATACTCAGGTCACGGAAATATGCATTATCGCCTATACTGAAAATGTTATTTTTTGTTTGCAAAGATCGGTAGTGTGAAAAGTTAATGCCAATGCGTGAAGGTTTCTTTACGTTCTTGCCAATAGTGTAATAGATATCTGCCTGCCCTCCAATTTCTCCTTGCGCCTGTGCATTATAAACATAAATGTTTGTGGTTAAATAATCATGCGGACGTGTAAGTGCAGGAATAAAATTTACCGGTACAGAGGTGGCAATTGCATCACGCTCACCACGAAAATCCATATTGCTTATGCTGCGCAAAGTAAGATTCAAACCAAACTTACCGGCGGCAACAGAACCGTTTACCAATAATGCTCTTCCATTACCCAAGTCCTGGTTATTATTAATGGAAGGGTCTTTTCCTTTTTGCACATATTCTAACCCAAACGATGCATTAGCACCACTAATGGATAATCTTGCAGCGGCAGCCCTGACTGTTGCAGGAAAATCAACATCTGGCCCTGTATATTGCTGATAGCGGCTTACATAACTAAAGCCAGCTTCAATTCTTGCTTTAGGATTTTCTTTTTTGCTCAGTTTGGAAAAATCGATCGTTGCATCGGCACCACGAACAACAGAATTTGCACGATCAAATATTTTTCGCTGTTTGCCACTGATAATTTTAACATGTAGAAATGAAACAGGTGTTACCTGCACATTAATTCCTTCCAATGCATTGTTGATACCAATTTGCCTGTTTTCCCATGAACGATAAATTAAACCACTTCCAAACTGCTCATAAAAATCTCCTACCTGCACCGAAATTTTTTTGGCTGTGTATTTAAAATACCTATTTATGAGTTTGCTTTCATTAATATTAAAAGGGTAGCCTGCAATAGAAGGTAAGTAGCTTTCAAATTGCACACCGGCTGAAAAGCCTTTGTACGTGTAATCAAGCTTCAGAAAATTATTTGAACCCACTTTGTCCTGTGGCAGAATAGCATTGATCTTTTCATCTTTCTGATAGAACTGTGTGTAGGAATCAAAGCTTCCACTGAGGTGGCCCCTATCTGTTGTTTGCGTAAATGCAGAAAGACTCATTACACAATACAAAATAATTAAGCAGTTTTTCATTGTATGGTTCAGTTAGGTTGTTATTGTTTACTGATCACTTCAAATAATTCTTCTTCATTACCCGGTACATAACCTGTATGCTGATAAATGATCTTGCCGTTTTTGATGATGAGAATATGCGGTATATCGTTGATGTTGAGTGCCCGTTTGAGATCGCTGTTTGTGTCTAAGTAAATCGGAAAATTCCAGCCCCTTCCTTTTACAAAAGAAGGCACACGTGCTGAACTGCGGGTATCGTCAACGGATACGGCAATCAATTTAAAAGGAGTTTGCAATTGCCTTTCCTGAAGCTGATCATTAATTGTTTCAAGTTCGGTAATACAAGGAATGCACCAGGTAGCCCAAAAGCTTACGATAAGTGCAGTGTCTTTGTTTGCTGATAGCTGAGCAAAGCCCACTTCGGCACCGTTTAATGTTTTAATCTTTACCTGTGGCAAATCTGTTTGGGCAAATCCAAACGTATAGTAGAATAGGCAAAGCAGAATGATGCAGAGTTTTCTCATGGCATTTGTTAAATAGTGATGCATGTCAGTTGGCCGACGAAAGAATGCAGATCGATTTTCAATTTTTGTTTTCTGCTTCATGCTGTAAATAAATAACCCTTTTTAAAACTAATTTGTCATGTATCATACAAATTCATTTTTCGCACTTGTAATTATTTTGGTTCTTGCTTCTTGTTCAAAACCAGGCAATGAACCTGACCTTGTAACACAACCACAACCACTTACTGTTCAGTTAAGCAGAAACGAGCTTGCGGCTGATGGTTTTGATGAAGTAAGTATTACAGTAAAAGATCAGAGTAATGCTGACGTGACATCTTCTTCTACTATTTACTTAAACAATACGGTATATAACAGCACAACCTTTTTCACCAATACAAGTGGCAATTATCAAATAAAGGCAACAAGAGGAAGTGCGACATCTTCAACAGTTACGCTTACGGCAAATACACCGGGGCCATCAGCATTTACGCAAAAAGTATTGATTGAAGATTTTACGGGGACATGGTGTGGCATTTGTCCCGGCACCGTTATTCCACTTGATGCTTATACTGATACGAAGCCAAATCTTATTTCTGTTGGTGTGCATGGTCCCGCTGGCAGCAACGACCCATTCAAATACATTTATGATTCACAGTTACGCACAGCGCTTGGCGTTACAGGGGTGCCGACGGTTATTCTTAACCGGGATACAAAATGGGATAATAATACTGCAACACTTGATGCATTGGCTCAAAAAAGAGCAGTACTTGGCTTGGCATTAGAAACTTCTGTAAGTGGTACAATGGTAAATGTAAAAGCAAGAGTGAAATTTGATGTTACTACATCTTTGCCGTTAAAGATCGTTGTATTATTGGCTGAAGACAGTTTGTTATACAATCAGGCAAACTATGGGCATTTTGGTTTACCAAACCCCATTCCCAATTTCAGACAGAAGAATGTATTGCGCACAGCAGCTACTGATATTTTTGGTGATAATATTCCTGTTGCAAGCAGTACAAAAGCGAATACATGGGAGAAAGATTACTCTTTTAATGCTACAGGTTATAATATGAGCAATATAAAAGTGATTGCATTTGTACTGTTTGATACCAATACGCAAAACAGGAAAGGGGTATTGAATGTGCAGGTTGCAAAAGCAGGCGAGAATAAAAACTTCGATTAAGTGTAATGATAGAACAAGGTTTGTATGCTGAGTTGTTTTTGTGCCCGGCCATGAGTAGTAATACAGAGGTCGGGCTTTTGCTAAACTACTTCACCATACTCTTCACTACCCCTTCATTTACCTTTACAGGATATTTCTTTTTTAACTGATTGATCCATTTCTCTTCCATATCCAATTGGTAATCGTTGATCACAAGACCTTTTGCTTCGTCATAACTACGCTGGTCTTTGCTGTCATACACTTTGAGAATGTAGCAGAAAGAAGAAGAACCATCATTGGGATTTGTAACAATCGGTGTGAATTGACCAGCTGTAAACTTTGTACCTTCTGCAACAGGCAATTGATTCAGTTCAAAACGGCTGCTGTCGGCCAATGCTGTTCCACCTAATGCATCCATATGTTCTTTCCACTTCAAGGGTTCTTTTTTCATCATCGCTAATGCACGATTGGCAACTGCTGTATCAGCACAATTGAACACAATGGCATTTACGCTTGGCTGCCAGGTATATTTTTGTTTGTTGCGGTTGTAATAAGCCACAAGTCCGGCACTGTCAGCAGGAGCTACACTCCAGATCTTCCGCTCCATAATTTCAAACAACATACTTCCTTCACGAAACTCTTTGATCTGGAAACCTACTTCTTCATTGGTTGTTTCAAGACGGTCTTTGTAATACTGTTCAGCGGTAGTATAAACAAATTGCTTCATCAACTCTTTGTAATCCGTTTGCTTGGGCGAATAGTTTGCTGTTTGCAGACTCTTTACATGTTTTAGCCAATCAGCAGCAGAAGTAATTTTTGTACCTAACTGAAACAATGGTTTTTGCTGGTTTGCTTTATAGATAGCGGCATAATTTTTTGCCTTAAGCACGGTATCCGTAATGATCCACAATTCTTTTTCATTATATGGAAGCGCTTTGTAATTACTACTTTTCAGTATCTGCTCTTTTTGTTTGGCAATAGCAACATTAATACGAGCATCAGTATTTACTTTCTCGTTAAACTCCTGCACAATTGCCGGATCATTTTTATCCGTTACTGCTGGTTTTAATTCCAAACGTTTGATGATGTGAAAACCAGAGGCTGTTTGAACCGGCGAGCTGATGTCGCCATTCTTTTGCAAACCAAATGCGGCTTTGCTGAACGCTGCGTCGTATTTCGTAAAACCAAACTCAGGTAACTCACCTCCATTCTGAAAAGTTAATTTATCGTCGCTATAGGTTTGAGCCAGCTTGTCAAACGCATCACCTTTCGTCGCTAAACCATAAACCATTTCGGCTTTTGTACGTGCCGCAGCAATTTCTTCCTGCGATGCATTGGCTGGAAGGGCGATAAGAATTTGTGCAGCTTTCATTTTACCCAATGTAGCTCGCTTATTCATCACTTTAAAAATATGATAGCCGCTTTTGCCAGCTACCGGCTTTGAATATCCGCCAACTGCTGTATTATAAACAGCTGTTTCAAGATCGTATGGCAGCGAAAACGCAGAGAGATAACCAATATATCCACCGGTTGATTTCACATATTCATTGGTTGAGAAAGTTTTTGATGTGGTTGAAAAATCTGAACCGGTTTGTAATTGTGCATATGCTTTGTCAATAACAACTTTAGCTTTTGCACTATCATTATCATATCCAACAAATACATGTGCTACTTCTAATTCAGAAGCACTGCGATCGATGGCTTCATTCACCAGTTCTTTATTGCTGCCTTGGTTACGCATGTATTGTTCAATGATCTGTGCACGAAAAGCAGCAATATCATTTTGAATGTTAGGCAACGTATCGAGCTTGGCATCTTTTGCTGCCTGTACTTTCAGTTTAAAACGAACAAAGAGATCAAGATATTCCCGAATAGATTTTTCATCGGTTGCGCCATTGTTGTTCTTAGAAAATGCACGCCAGAATTCTTTCTTGTCAACTTTGTTTGTGCCGTAGGTAAAAAGGGTTTGTGCCTGGCTGCCGGTAGCTGCAACCATCAAAAGAAAAAATAGAATGTTACGCATAAGCTTTGGTTATGGATGTTTGGACGTTTGGTTGTTTTTTCTAAACTGCAGCAGTTCATCAACCTGCTCAGGGTTTATTTTTTTTGCAACGATACGTTTCTGTTCGTCCAGCAAATATATTGTGGGCGTTTGAAAAACATCGTATGCTTGCCGAAATCCCGGCGTTTGGCTTGCTTGTTCTGCTTTACGCATAGCAGTAGTTTGATAAAGATGCACCCAGTCATTCAATTGTTGGCTTCGGATGTACTCGGTCCATTTTTTCTGAATATCTTTTGCTTTTGCTTCATCATCGCCTGCACCATCACTCAACACGCCAACTACTTTTACACCTTGTTTTTTCCAACTGGCCCGGTAAAGACTGTCAACTTTTGGCACCTGTTCTTTACAATGGCCGCAATCAGGGTCCCAAAAAATAACAACTGTATAAGGCGACTTGATCGAATACAAATTGACTTTACGGTTAAGTGTATCCAGCAGATTTAATTCTGCAGCAGGCTCACCAAGAATGTTTCCATACATGTTGTAAGCACGGTTGAAAACAAGATCACGGTCTTTTTTCTCGAGCCAATCAACCTGGTTGGTGATGTAATATTTTTCAAACAGGTGAAGAAACACCACGTCAAGTCCCATGTATTTCGGGTTCATGTACTCGTTTGTAAAACGATTGATGAAATAACGGAACATGGTTTTATTGGTGCGGCTGTAAAGAATAAATTTATCCAGCTCAAGCTTAATGCTGTCAGGTTCACGGATGACTGCCGTTTCCATATATCGATTGAGCCTTTGCTCAAACATGGGCGTGCGCAAGAGGCGTTCATCAGCAAAAGATATGTTTGGCCAGAATTGTTTTTTGTAATTGTAAAATGCGTTCACGCTGTCTTGTTTATTCTTTGCACCCGCAGCAGAATAAACAGGTTCTTTCAACAGACGGAAAAGTAAACTGAGATAAGCATCCGGTTGTGCTGTAATAAAACTGTCACGCCATTGTTGTGCTTTTACATTTGCTTCATTCAGTTTTCGTTGAACAACAGCACTGTCCTGTTTTGTTTTAGCAATAGCAAGATCATTCATCAGCTGCGGATAATTGCTGTAATACAATGCAGAAGCATCTTTATACTTTTTCAGGTAATCGTTTTCCTTTGAACCTTTAATGGAGATGATGGTGAATGCAGTACTGTCTATGCTTACGTTGAACTCCTGTTCTTTATCAATCAGGATATCAACAAAGGTTTTCTTTTGCGGATCAACAACGATATACAAACCGCCGGTAAGTTTTTCGGCACCTGTAAAAACGGCTTCGCCTTTCGCATTGAGCAAGGCCGAATCAAGCACATATTTCTGACTGCCGAAATAATAACCGAGATAAAGACGACTGTTGGGCACAGGCTTATACAGTACAGCAATACGGTAACCCTGGCCAAAAAGGGTACTACAGCATAAAAGGATGGTCAGAACAAGGGTTGTCTTCTTCATAGCGAATGACGTAAAGTTAATTCAAAAGCTTTCTGCAGCTGTTAACGATTTGCAAAGTGGTTGATTGTTACCTTTGCGCCGTGAGAAAAAAACAGAAAATCAGGATACTCGAACAGGTAAAGGTGGAAGATTATGCCGCCGAAGGTAAATCGATAGCCCGTGTAGAGGGGAAAGTAGTGTTTATTGAAGGCGCTGTACCCGGCGATGTGGTGAATGTTCAGCTTGGTAAAAGTAAAAAGGACTGGGCCGAAGGGAAGGCGGTGCACTTTCATGAATATTCTCCTGAGCGTACCACCCCTTTTTGCGATCATTTCGGTTTGTGCGGCGGTTGCAAATGGCAAATGCTGCCGTACGAAAAGCAGCTGGAGTACAAGCAACGGGAAGTAGAGCAAAACCTGAAACGTATCGGCCGTATTGAGTTGCCTGAACTGTTGCCCATAGTTGGAGCGAAACAGACAAAATACTATCGTAACAAACTCGAATACACGTTCAGCAATAAGCGCTATTTAACCCGTGATGAATTGCTGAAAAAAGACGAAGAGCGGGCGAAAGCAGCACAGGCAAGCGTATCAACTGAAGAAATTGAACCTGCTCCTCCGCCCGCAGATGTTGCGTTGGGTTTTCACGTTCCCAAAATTTTTGATAAGGTCATCGATATACATACCTGCTACCTGCAGCAGGAGCCCAACAATGCGATCCGCAATTTTGTAAGAGAGTTTGCGAAGAAGCATGGTTTTTCGTTTTATGATATAAAGGCACATGAAGGCTGGTTACGTACCATGATCTTCCGGATGACCACAACCGGTGAAGTGATGGTGAATATCACCTTTGGTTATGAAGATGTACCCAACCGTGAATTACTCTTTAATGCAATGCTTGCAGAGTTTCCTGAGATCACAACCTTGCTTTACACCATCAATCCTAAATGGAACGATAGTATTTATGATCTCCAACCGGAAACGTTTTTCGGCAGTGGTCATGTGAACGAAAAGCTCGAGGAATTTGTATTTAAGATCGGTCCCAAGTCATTTTTTCAAACCAATACCAAACAAGGCGAAGAGTTATATAAAGTAACCCGTGATTTTGCAAAGCTTACGGGCAACGAAACCTTGTATGATCTGTATTGTGGTACAGGCAGCATTGGTATTTTCTGTAGCAAAGGGGCTAAGAAGATCATCGGTGTGGAAGCTGTGGCAGAAGCAATTGAAGATGCCAAGCTGAATGCACAGACAAATGGCTTAACCAACACTTCGTTCTATGCAGGTGATGTGATCGATATCTGCAACGATGATTTTTTTGCAGCACATGGCAGGCCCGATGTGATCATTACCGATCCGCCCCGTGTAGGCATGCATGAAAAGCTGGTTAAGAAATTACTTGAGATAGAAGCGCCACGTATTGTGTATGTAAGCTGCAATCCTGCCACGCAGGCACGAGATCTTCAACTGCTCAATGAAAAATATGTGGTGGAGCAACTGCAACCGGTGGATATGTTTCCGCATACGCACCATATTGAAAATGTGGCTGCGTTGGTATTACGCAAGTAAACGAAGGTTTAACGTTTTCGTGAAAGATGATTGTGGTGAGATTCCCCACAATCCCGAAATTTGTATTTCATCAGTCAAAAAAATTTGTAGTGAGTTATCAGCAAATACGTCCCGGTGGTTTTAATGTGTTGCCACCGGTAATCAAAAATCTTATTATCATTAACGGGTTGGTGTTGCTGGCGCAATATACCAGTGGCGCATGGGGAAGTGAAAAAGCTCTCACAGATTTTTTTGCTTTACATAGCATCCAATCTGATCTTTTTAAACCACACCAGTTCATCACGCATCTTTTTATGCATGGCGATTTCTTCCACTTTTTGTTTAACATGTTTGCTTTGTGGATGTTTGGAAATATGCTGGAGAATTTATGGGGTTCAAAACGTTTTCTCACTTTTTACATACTGTGCGGGTTAGGTGCAGCGGTTATTCATCTGGGTTGGTTGTTTTACGAAATGCAGCCATTAATGAGTGAGCTGTCGTCTTACAAATCTTCACCATCCCCATCAGGCTTCATGAGTTTTTTTGATCAAAACGGACTCACGAGGATTTTCGACAGACAACAGTTGCAGGCATTTGCTGATACCTGGTCGAACGATCTCAGCAACCAGGCATATGTTGATCAAAGTATAGTGTATGCGCAGCAGGGTGCCGATGTAATGTTGAACACTCCAACTGTTGGTGCTTCAGGAGCAGTATTCGGATGTTTGGCAGCTTTTGGTTACCTCTTCCCAAACACACTGATCTATATTTATTTTTTCTTCCCGATAAAAGCAAAATGGTTTGTGATTTTGTATGCTGCTGCCGAACTTTGGATGGGCGTTCGTAACAGTGGCGGAAGCGTGGCGCATTTTGCCCATCTTGGCGGTGCATTAATTGGCTTTTTATTGGTATGGTACTGGAACAAAAAGAATCGCCGTACGTTTTATTGATAAATGTTTGAAGTATGAGTTACCTGCAGGCAGAAAAGAAGAAGAGAATGATGTTTGGAGAAGATGGAGATGCAGTGATGCGTCTCATCGCCATTAATGTAATCATATTTGTGATCCTCAAATTTATTGAGATCGTATTCCAACTCACGCCCAATGCTGATGTGAGTTTATTCAAAACGAATGTGCTTGATTGGGTAGGCTTACCCGCAAATCTTAACACGTTTATCACAAGACCATGGGTATTGCTTTCACACATGATCGCACACTACAGCTTATGGCAATTGCTGGGCAACATGCTGTTCCTTTGGGCATTTGGATTTCTGTTACAGGACCTGGTTGGTAACAAGCACATTGTTCCGCTTTATTTTTATGGTGGTTTGGCCGGTGCTGTTTTGTTTATTGCCAGTGCCAATTTGTTACCACGTTTTGCTGCAGAGATCAACAGCTTCAGTTATCTCGGCGCAAGTGCATCTGTGATGGCCATTGCCATAGCTGCAACTGTTACTGCACCTGATTATCGTGTGTTCCCCATGATCAATGGAGGAATTCCATTATGGGTGATCACCTTAATTTATGTGATCATTGATTTTGCCGGTCTTGCAAGCTCTGCTTTCCCGCATCACCTGGCTCATCTTGGCGGAGCAGCGATGGGTTATGTGTACATTAAGCAAATACAAAATGGAAAAGATCCCGGCGAATGGATGCACCGGCTTTACAATTGGTTCACTCATTTATTCGACCCCAAAGAAAAACCGGCAAGAAAAACAATAAAGAAAGAAGTATTTTACAACACAAAAGGTCAACAACCTTTTTCAAAAAAACCCAACGTAACACAGCAACGTGTCGATGACATCCTCGATAAAATCAGCCAGCAAGGATACCAATCATTAACACAGGAAGAAAAAGATATTCTGAAAAAAGCGGCTGACAACGAAACTTAAACCCTGTTATGGCCGGATTCTTTCGCAGCTTCACAAAAAAGTTTTTCATTTTCTGCAATATTGCGTTGAGTGTTTGTATGCTGCTCCTGTATTTTCTCACTGTGCTTCCGGCATCAGTTTCGTGGATCGTTAATCTGTTCGCACTTCTGTTCCCGTTCTTTCTTATTCTGCAACTCGTTTTTCTTGTTTTCTGGCTGGCAGCAAAACGCAAGCTTGCATTCATCCCCATTATTACGTTATTACTTTGTCTTGAGTTGATCGGCTCATTCTTTGGCTTTCATCCAAAATCAAAAACTACACAGGTAGATGCATCAACGTTTCGGGTAGCCACCTGGAACGCACATCTCTTTAATTTTTTTGAGAACAAAGGTCATCTTGATCTCGGCATGTTGCAGGAGGCAAAAAATTTTAAAGCCGATGTGCTGGCTGTGCAGGAACTCGTTTTTTCACTCGACACCTTATCGCCTATTACACTGGAAAAGGTGAAGAAAAAACTCGGCTATAAATATGTGGCCGCAGCTAACGACAGGGCTTTTGGTGTTCACACCAACATCAAACAAAAAAATGAACGTTATCATCCGTTTTGCGTAGCTGTGTTTTCGAATTATCCGATCCTGCGTTGGGAAAAAGAACAAAGTATTAAAGAATACAACCATACTTTTTTATGGGTCGATCTGTTGGTTAACAGTGATACAATACGGCTTTTCAATATTCATCTGCAGAGCATGCATTTTGCAAAAAAGGATTATGAATTTGTGGAGAACATCGATCAGCAAGGGATAGATGTTGATGCAGTGCAAACTGCCGGTAAAAGTATTCTGCGAAAAATGAAAACAGCGAATCTGCTTCGCTCAAGCCAGGCAAGAGATGTAAGGGCTGCAATTGACAAAAGCCCATACCCTGTAATTGTTTGTGGCGATATGAATGATGTACCCAACTCCAATGCTTACCAGATCATCAGCGATGATCTGCATGATGCATTTACTGAAAAAGGATGGGGTGTGGGCCGAACGTTCAAGTACCTGTCGCCCACCTTACGGATCGATTATGTGCTGCACAGCCAATCGTTATCTGTTGAAAGGGTGCAGGTGTTACGGTCAATGCAAAGTGACCACAGCCCTGTAATTGCTGATTTTAATTTGCAGAACAAATAATCGGAATATCCATAAAAGTGATCCCTGCCCGCCATTGGCATTCAGGCGGGGAGCTCATTTTTAACAACAGCGATGGTCATTTTTAAGGATATACGAAGTGGCCAAAATGAAATAAAAATTAGCACATGAAATACTATCTTTGTTTCAATGAAGAGATTCTTCTATACCTGTTGTTGTAGCTGTTGTTGCTGATTTTTTTGGCAACCCATCCCTCTTGTACAACATTCTTCATTACAACCATTCCATGTTTATGTCGCAGTTAAAAGTTTACAATTCACTTACACGCCAGAAAGAAGTATTTGAATCAATCACCCCCGGTCATGTGGGTATGTATGTGTGCGGACCAACCGTTAGTGGCGAAAGTCATCTCGGTCATGCAAGGCCTTACATTACGTTTGATGTATTGTATCGTTACTTAACTCATCTTGGATATAAAGTACGTTACGTTCGTAATATCACTGATGCCGGTCACTTTGAAGAAGAAGGTCGTGAGGCAGAAGATAAAATTTCGAAGAAAGCGATACTGGAAAAATTAGAGCCGATGGAACTGGTGCAGAAATACACCAACCTTTTTCATTGGGCAATGGAGCAATTTAATACGATCAAGCCCTCGATTGAACCAACTGCAACAGGACATATTGTGGAGCAGATAGGAATGATCCAGCAAATCATTGAAGCAGGGTATGCTTATGAAACAAATGGCTCTGTTTATTTTGATGTAAAAAAATATGCAGCCACTCATGATTACGGAAAGTTGAGCGGACGTGTAATTGATGATCTGTTAGAAACAACACGTGAACTGGAAGGTCAGGAAGAAAAGAAAGACCGTGCTGATTTTGCTCTCTGGAAAAATGCAGCACCTGAACATATCATGCGTTGGCAAAGTCCATGGGGTGTTGGTTTTCCCGGCTGGCACATTGAATGCTCAGCTATGGCCACAAAATATTTAGGTGCACAGTTCGATATACATGGAGGTGGTATGGATCTGCAGTTTCCGCATCATGAAAGTGAAATTGCACAAAGCACCATCTGCAATCATACCGCACCTGTTCGTTACTGGATGCACAATAACATGATCACCATCAACGGTAAGAAGATGGGGAAGAGTTATAACAATGTCATCAAGCTAACGGAGCTCTTCAGTGGTAATCATCCCATTCTGGAGAAAGCATATCATCCGATGACAGTACGTTTCTTTATTCTGCAAACGCAATACAGAAGCACACTCGATTTTGGTAATGAAGCGTTGCAGGGAGCAGAAAAGGGTTTGAAGCGTTTATTGGAAGCACATGAATGGTTACAGAAGTACGAAGTTGGTAATACGAAGTACGAAGCGAAAGATGCAGCACTTGAGGCAAGCAGTTTAAAGCTGATTGCAGAGTTTGAAGAATTCATGAATGATGACCTGAACACGGCAAAAGCACTGGCGAGTATGTTTGAACTGGTGCCAGTGATTAATGGATTAAAAGACAAGCATATTGCAGCAGATGCATTGAGCAGCGATACCATAACGTTGATGCAAAAGCAAATGAAACTCTACATCGAAGATATCTTTGGGTTGAAAGCCATCAGTGCTGAAGACAGCGGTCGCTTCAACTCAGTGATGCAGATCTTAATTGAACTCCGTAAAGATGCAAAATCGAAAAAAGACTTTGTGACGAGTGATAAAATACGCAATCAATTGGCTGAACTTGGTATTCAATTGAAGGATGAGAAAGATGGCGGTATGAGTTTTTCAATGTGATTCGTAAGTATCGTTTCAAAATCGAAATATTTTAAGAGGGGCTACTGCCCCTCTTTTCATTACCTCTAACGGTAGATTCACTCCCCTTATTCAACAGTTCATCGGTTTAAGCTGCTCGTTTTACTTTTTCGTTGTTCTATATCAAAATCAAAATCATGAAAAAAAGCCAGGTCTTACGTAACGGGGCAATAGCCCTCGCTGCCTTTACACTTATGGGCAGTATCAGCAGTTGTAAAAAGAAAAATGATCCAGCTCCCAACACGCTGGTGGAAGTTGCAAATTCAGCCGGACTTACTTCGTTGGTAGCAACAGTGGAAGCAGCGGGTTTAACCAATACACTCAGAGGTCCCGGTCCATTCACTGTATTTGCACCAACAAATGCGGCTTTTACAACAGCAGCTTTTCCTTCCAACACACCTGTAGCAACTTTGCAAAGCGTATTGTTGTATCATGTGTTTGATGGTAAAGTATTGGCCGCAGCCGTTCCAACAACATTAACCGCAATCGCTTCAAAAAATGCAACGACAGATACATTGTATGTGAAGCGTGTAGGTAATGATGTGTTTGTAAACGGACAGCGTGTAACAACTGCCAACGCAGAAGCTTCTAACGGTGTAGCACATGTGATTGGTCGTGTGTTGATTCCTGCAGGCGGACGAAACATTGTGCAGGTAGCTGTTGCTGCAGCACCGGCACTCGATTCATTGGTTCGTGCAGTTACGCTTGCAAGTGCTGGTACAGCAGCTGGCAGTGCTGACAACATCGCTGAAATATTATCAACAATTAATGGCGCCACTGTTTTTGCACCAACAAACCAGGCGTTTACTGATCTCCTGGCTCAATTAGGGTATACCAGTTTATCACAGATTCCGGTTGCAACACTCAGAGCGGTATTGAAACACCATGTGGTGGGCGGTGTACGAGTGTTCTCTAACGATGTTGCGGCAGGTAATGTCGGTATGGCGAATGGAACAAATGCTGTTATCGCTGTTTCAGGAGGTAACGCAACAATTAAAGGAAGCGGAGCAACAAGTGTAACAGCTACAATTGTGGCAACAGATATTATGGCGAAAAACGGGGTAGTTCACCTCATCAACAAAGTAATTCTTCCATAAGATTAGTTTAATAATTGACGCCGGCCCAAACCTTTGGGCCGGTTTTTTTGTTTTATTTACTGACTACATGTTTTTTCAGAATAAATACCGCTACTGGTTCATTCTGGCGCTGGCTGTTTATACCTATGTAAATACAGCTATTTGCCGGGTGTACGATTATTTCGAGTTACCTATTTATTGGTACCAGGCTTTCCTGAGTATATTGCTCATTACGTTTCTTAGCTGGGAGTGGAGCAGGTTGATTCAGCCTTCATTCAGCAAATGGTTCCATGGCGATGAACACATCAACAAACGCCTGCTTTCCTTTTTTGGCTTGGGTTTAGCCGGAAGTATCATTTTAACAATAATGACAGTCGTGTCGTTTGAAGTATTTGTGTTACATGTACCTATGTCGCTGGATAATCCGTTGAAGTTAACGCTCACTTATGCATCACTCATTACACTCTTGTTTCATTTATTAAATGCTGTTGTTTTTTATATGCAGAAATATAAATCGAAACAGCTGGAGGCAGAAGAGTTGTTACGTATGAACACACAGGCACAATTGCAAAGTATCCGGTCGCAGATCAATCCGCATTTTTTATTCAACAATCTGAATGTATTGTCTTCACTGGTGATGAAAAGCAGTGATGAAGCGAATGATTTTATCGAAGCATTTTCAAAAGTGTATCATTATATTTTGCGTAACCAGGATAAGGAGTTGATCGAATTGCAGAAGGAAGTGGATTTCTTACAACCTTATATGTATCTGCTGCAAAAGCGTTTCCCTGCCGGCATTGAATTGAAAACAGAAATTGATGAGCGATGGAATCATGCCTATGTTGTTCCGGTTGCCTTGCAGATGTTGGTAGAGAATGCAATTAAACACAACATCGTATCACATATCAAACCACTGGAAATAAAAATCAAAGCAAATGGAACGGCAGTACTTGAAGTGAGCAATAACCTTCAGCCCAAGGCTAACCGTGAGCCTTCGTCAAATATTGGATTGAATAATATTAACCAGCGGTATGAATTGATAACTGGCAGAAAAATTGAAGTAGTAAAGAACCAACACGAATTTAAAGTTAGTCTTCCCTTAATTGAAATAGGATGATCTGAGATCGCAAAATACTAAACCAGTAAACTGCAAACCGATGAACACAAAAAAGATCGTGATTATTGAAGATGAGCAACTGGCGGCTGAAAGGCTGGTGATTCTCCTGAAACAATATGATCCTTCAATTGAAATTATAAAGCATCTCTACAGTGTAGAAGAAAGTATTCAATGGTTAAGTACAAATGCACACCCGGATCTGCTGTTCCTGGATATTCAACTGGCTGATGGATTTTGTTTTGATATTTTTAAACAGGTGAATTACAGTAAGCCTATTATTTTTACAACAGCCTATCATGAGTATGCACTGGATGCATTTCAACTATGCAGTATTGATTACCTGTTAAAACCTGTAACTGCAGAAGCGTTAACAAAAGCTATGCAGAAGTTTATACAGCTTCAGTCGAATTTCTCTGTTATTAATTACAATCAGTTGTCTGATTTTTTTGACAATGCTTCATTTAAATCCAGATTCCTTGGCAAAGCAGGACAACGTATGTTTTTTGTTGAAACATCGGAGGTGCAGTTTTTCCAGGCCGATGATAAAATTGTGTACCTCGTAGATAAAGAGGGGAATAAACTTACTGTTGATTATACGTTGGACAGACTTGAAGGATTGTTGAATCCAAAGGAATTTTTTCGTCTCAATAGAAAATATATTGCCCGCTTCAGCAGCATTGCACAAATAAAGCCCTATGTAAACAGTCGACTTAAATTACTTTTACGCAACGGATCTAAAACAGAAGAAGTGGTGCTAAGCCGTGAACGGGTTCAGGAATTTAAGACATGGGCCGAAGCTTAACTATGTCCCAACTGTTGGTTAAGGGAAAGCATAGGATGAAACTGAAAATAAGGTGTTGATTTTTCTTCAATCAAATCCTCTTCCATCGGCTGATGTAACACATCTGAAAAACATTGCAGCATGATGTGTTTCGTTGTTTTACTCCATTGCTGAAATGCTTCACTGTTGTTTTTATAAGGCGGCATGTAATCAAGTAATACATCAAGATTAAACGAATCAGCATGTGTGCCGGCACCGGCTTTGGCTCCATCTCTTGCATTGCACCATTGTTCAAAATGTCCTTTCACCGGTACCATCAATACAGGTTTACCAAAATACATCGCTTCACACACGCTTTCAAAACCTGCTGTTGTAACGAGTGCTTTTGCGCTTGCCATGTATTGTAAAAACTTCTGATCATCTAATGAATGAAAACAAAGCGTTTCATCAAAATGCCATTTGCCTTTTACAGTAGCGCTATCAGTAAAACAATGCAGAACAATTTCAGGATGCTCTTTGTGCCAGCTGATGATATCCTGCATGTAACCGGAGTTGAGCAGGTACACAAGAATATGATCGCCTTCAAATACTTCCTGCTGAAATACTTCTTTGCGAAGCAATGGTGGTGAGATCAACACTTTTTTGTACGATGACTGGTTTAATGGATAAAAGGAAAGTGCCAATAGTTTATCGGAACCTTTAGCGGTGAGCTTTGTGTATTGCTTAATCGCAAATGCATCGCTCTTATTCCCTTCTTCCGGAAATTGAAACTCCGGATGCAGGTAAATAAACTGGTGAGCAATGGAAATAATTTTGGTATCCAGCTTTTTAAATACAGATGACAGACCGATCAAAGGTTCATAAAAATTCAGCAACAGATCGGGTTTGTATTGGGCAATTGCTTCACGGATCAGCCGCATGCTTTTGCGGTATGTTCGCCATTGCAGCATATTCTTCACGATCGTTTTGTCAATACGGATCGATTTGTTTTCTTTATCGGTGACAAAGTTTGGACTGCGGTAAGTAATGATGGGCGCTTTAATACGTTCACGAACAAACGAAGGGATCTCCCTGCGACTGCTACTCCCGATCAACACTGCACAAACAGTATGACCACGTGCAATAAGCATTTCATAAGTGGCAATGGCCTGGGTTAAATGACCACGCCCTTCGCCCTGCACAGCAAATACAAAACGGTTGTTCATAGTAATTCAGGTGTTAAACTTGGAAAATAAGTAGCAGTGTTTTGTACGGTTGTATAAGTTGTTTCTGCGGGTGTTTGTTGCTGCAGCCACTCGTTATAATAAACAATATTCCATTCGCCGTTTTCAGTTTCAACCAATGCGCTCATTGTCTCCACCCAATCGCCACTGTTGAGGTAATGGATATTGTTAATAGTTTTATCAGCTGCCTGGTGAATATGTCCGCAGATAACACCATCGCAATGATTTGCCGCCGCCACTTCACACAACTGTTCTTCATAATCAGAAATAAAGGAAACTGCTGATTTAACCTTTGCTTTTACTACCTGCGATAAAGAGTAATAAGGTAATCCTCTTTTGGTGCGGTAGTGATTGTAATGCCGGTTGAGCCAGAGTAAAAATGTATAACCAATATCACCCAGCTTGGCGAGCCATTTTAATTTGGTTGTAACAGTATCAAAAATATCACCATGCACCACATAGTATTTCTTGTCGGCACTTTGCAGAATGTGATGGCGCTTTATAATGAATTGTCCAAAGGAGAAGGGTAATATCTCATCAAGAAAATCGTCATGGTTACCCCGCAGGTAAATCACCTTTGTATTGTATTTGTGCATGTACTTCATAATGATGCGGAAAAAGGAAGTGTGTTTCTTTTTCCATTCACCTGATTTACGGAGTTGCCAGCCATCGATGATGTCACCGTTCAGAATAAGCGTATCACATTTGTGATGGCTTAAAAAGTCCACAGCCTCTTTTACCCGTGAATTACGGATACCAAGGTGGATGTCGGAGAGGATAATTGTTTTGTAATAGGTCTTCACAAAGAAGGGTTTTACAAAGGTTGAAACCAATTGTTATCAAACTATTGATGAATGATTAAAAGAGAATGAATAAATTGTAATGAAATTGTTAAGCCGAAGGTTGCCAACCCTGCTTCGCCGCTTTAAATCATTGTGATACTGCTCAGGGTTGGCAACCTTATACTTTATACTAATCATCATGCATTACATTCCGCATCTCTCAAAAGATAAAAAACTAAAGAAAGTACTTGACGCACAGGAACCACACATATTGGTGAAGCGTAAGAAGATCTACCTGTATCTCTGTGCATCGATCATGAGTCAGCAGTTGAGTACCAAAGTGGCTGATGTGATCTACAAACGTTTTCTCGCATTGTATGGAAAGAAAGAACCAACTGCACAACAGATACTCGACACACCGTTTGAAACATTGCGTGGCATTGGATTGAGCAATGCAAAGACAAACTATGTACACAACGTTTGCCGCTTTTTTATTGATGAGAAGCTCTCCGATGCCCAGCTGTATAAAATGAGTGATGAAGCAGTGATTGAAAAACTGACGCAAATAAAAGGTGTAGGACGATGGACCACAGAAATGATCCTGATGTTTGCATTGCAACACGAAGATGTTTTGCCTGTTGATGATCTTGGTATACAGCAGGCTATGATCAAACTATATAAGATCGAGTACGAAAACAAAAAGGAACTTTACGAGAAAATGCAGAAACATGCAACCAAATGGAAGCCTTACCGCACTTATGCTTGTGTACATCTGTGGAAATGGAAGGATAATAAGCCACCGGTTGATAAAACGAAGTAACAGTTATATGTTGAACGTAGTGTTATGAAAAAACTACTTGCCATAGTTCTGTTGTTGTGGGCAACACAACTCAGTGCCCAGGACGGTCCCACTGCCGGCTCAGCTTTGCGTTCACTTTCAGGTGTTGATATGATCTCCGGCAAAGTGATCGATGTAGTGTTCAGGGAAGCGAAAGAATATACATTGTTCCATTTCTGGAAAAGCGAAAGCGACAGTTGCATCAAACAGTTTCCTGCACTTGTTACACTTATTAAAGATTACGAATCCAAGATCACCGTGTATGGTTTTCCTTACGAATACAAACAGCAAATACCTGCTGCAAAAGCCATGACGGCAAAGTATAAACTCAACTGGGCGCATTTGCTGCAATACAGGCAAACAAATCCGGAAGGAGCCAACGTAATTGATGTATTGAAAATAAATGAGTTTCCTACTTATATGTTGCTGGATAAAGAAGGAATGATCCTGGTGAGATCTGGTTCTTTGGAAGATGTGCAGGTTGTGCTGAAGAGGTTAGATTAATATTATGTTTTGGCAAAGAGAAGAGAGAGCGCTAAGACCACGCAGAGTAATCATTCTGCGTTGAACTCCTCATCTCTTTTCTCTGCGCCTAAGTTTAAACTACAACCGTCTCACAGTTCTTCAAATACGCTTCATCAACCGTTGCACCAATCCCAACCGCCTCATCAATTTCCACAATACCATTCTCAAGAAACTTCATACCGCCAACAACAGGATCTTCTTTCAGCATTAATGGTGTATCAAGATCGTAATGAACAATGAGATCGCTGCTGTAAGCAAAATGCACCAAAGCTGTGATGGCCAAGCGGCTCTCCATAAAACAACCAACCTGCAGTTTCAACTTATTTGCTTTGGCAACTTCCACGATCTTTAATGCATGCCAGATGCCGCCACTCTTTCCCAGCTTTACATTAAAATAATCACAGGCGTTGAGTTTAGCTAAGCGTTCTGCATCATGTTCATCAAAACAACTTTCATCACTCATGATCTTAATGGGGCTGTTCTTTCTTACTTCAGGTAATGCCATATAGTTCCAACGGGCAATCGGTTCTTCGCAATGTTCAATGCCGTAAGTTGATAATGCCTGCAATGTATCAATCGCTGTTTCAACAGACCAACCTTGATTTGCATCAATACGCAAGGGTAATTCATTGCCAATTGCAGTTCGTATTGCTTTTATGCGTGCAACATCTTCTTCTGTTGTTGTACCAAGTTTTACTTTAATGGAAGGGAAGCCCGCTGCTTTGTATTCAACTGCTTCGTTCGCCATCTTTTCGGGAGAACCAAGTCCCACCGTCATATCAGTAGAGATTACTTTATTTTTTGTCCCACCAAGTAACTGATACAGGGGCTGATTCATGAATTGCGCAGCAATATCATAGAGTGCCATGTCAAAGGCACTCTTAATACTTTCGTTACGTGTAATAAGCCTGTCCATTGCCAACACACATTCTTCAATGCGTAACGGATCTTTTCCTTTCAGTAATCCGGCGAGATATTGTCCAACGATAAAGCAAGTATCCATGCTTTCGCCATTGATACTCATGTAGGGGCTGCATTCGCCATAACCGCTAATGCCTTTGTTGGTGCGAATGATCACAAGTACATTGTCAGCATCGTATTGTGCTCCCAGTGAAATAACAAAGGGTTGTTTTAACGGAATACGCAGTTTGTATAACTCAACAGAAGTGATTTGTAATTGCATAAGATGAAGGTAATGAATCAAAAAAATCCGGATCAAACTTAGTAATTAAAAATATATATCATAGTTCTTGCAGTTGGCTGAAACCTTAACTAACTTAACTATCTCTTACAAAGAAACTTCACGGACCATTAAATTCTCCGGGCGATGATGTTTGGCCGGGAATAATCACTTCTTGTCCTGCCTTTACATCTCAGCTCATCCTCCTCCTGAAAGCAGTAACTGATTAATTAACCTTCAAAACAGACAAGTATGAAAAAACAAATTTTTCAGGTGTTGATGTTATTGTTTTTGATCAACAGCATCTTTAGTTCCTGCAAGAAATCATTTGATGATCCTGTTTCAAAAATTGATGAAAAATTTCCTGAGAATGACGCCAGCCTTGTGGTAATGCCGGGCAGTGGTTCTTTTTCTTCCTCAGTTAATGGCAGAAACGAAGAGAAGTACAATACGTTCTATGGTGCGCAAGTGCAAATAGGGAACGGGCATGTGCGTTCATGGATCAACATAACGCACAGCGGCAGACCATTGGCAATTGGACTTGAAATGACAGGTGGTGCATTAACCAATCTTCCTGAAGATCCAAATGATCATATGGCAGCAACGTGGCACTTAAAACTGCATCAAAAAGCGCATGCAGTTACTCCTTTTGATCACATCATGCTCAACTGGAATGTAATGGGACATGAGCCGCCGCCAATTTATGGGTTACCACATTTCGACATGCATTTTTATAAAGTAGGCATGAATGAAGTGATGAATATGTCTGATCCTGTTAAATTCAATCTGCTTCCGCCTCCGGGTTATATTCCTGCTGCTTATTTGTTTACAGGTGGTGTGCCTATGATGGGATCGCATTGGGTTGATCTGATGTCGCCTGAATTGTTACCTCCGGCAGATCCAAACTATGCAGCATTTACACATACCATGATTTATGGTTCTTACGATGGCGAAGTTATTTTTGTTGAACCAATGATCACACGGGCGTTTCTTCAATCGGGTGCAACTGTGCATAAATGGTACAGGCAACCAATGCATTTCGATCCTTCTAATACCTATTATCCTCAACGATATAATATCTGGAAAGCTGAAAAGAACGGAAGGCATTATGTAGCGCTTGACGAAATGATGATGCGATAACGATCACTTACCAAAAAAGAAAAGAGCGTTTGATCAAACGCTCTTTTCTTTTTTAGCAAACACTGATTTATTTTACCAGCTTCAGTTCTTTTACCAGGTGTTCTGCGCCACCTAATTTATCAATGCACCAAAGTACATAACGGATGTCAACACAAATGGTACGGTTCAGATCCTTATCAAATGCCAGCTTATGACTTAATGCTTCGTAGTTACCATCGAATGCGAGACCGATCAATTCACCATTGCCGTTAATAACCGGTGAGCCGCTGTTGCCTCCGGTAATGTCATTCGTGGTGATAAAGCCAATCACAAGATCGTTGCGGCTTTTATCGATGTACTGACCAAAATCTTTTTTCTTCAGCAGGTCAATTTGCTTTGAAGGAAGATCAAATTCATAATCGCCCGCTTTATATTTTTCCAGCAAGCCTTTTGATGTTGTAACAAAATCATATTTCACAGCATCTTTGGGCACATAGCTTTTTACATTACCATAAGACACACGCATGGTGAATGTAGCATCAGGATACATCTTCTTTGCTTTTGCAGGATTCATTTCCATAATACCTTTGAGGTAAAGTCGTCCCAAGTCGTTGTTCTTATTGTTGAACTCCGTAAAGCGTGGAAGAAATTTGGTGTTATAGTTTTTAGTGAAGGCACTGCCAATGGCAAAAGCAGGGTCCTGCTGCAGTTTCAAGGCATCAGGATTAGCGGCAAATGCATTCCATTTTGCATCATTTAAAATGATCGTATTGGCAAAAACAGCAGCTGCATATTTTTTCCATGTAGCTTCATCTTTCAGATCGCCAAAACTACCTTTCACACTTTCAAAGAAACTGATGGGGTGTTGCTCTTTTGGTACATCCTGATAAAACATCATTAATGCGGTGGCCACAATTTTTTCATCGCTCACTGCATTGTGTCCTTCAAGAAAATTTTTGCGTGATTCAGTAACTGCATTCATTGCTTTGCTGATATCATCTTTTGTTGCATTTGTTTTAGCAAGTGCAGCTTCCAGTTGCAATAAAGTTGAAGCGAAGGACAGTAATGGTGAACCGTAAATACCTTCCGTCATATAAACACGGTGTTGCGCATAGGGTCTCCATGCTGTGTATGCTTTTTCCCATTCAGAGAATACGTTCGCATATTCAGGTTTGCCTGTTGCCCATTTAATAAATGCGTCTTCTGCTTTTTGCTTTTGTCCGTACACATCGTATTTCAGCAGCTGCTTTGTTTCACCATCATAAAACTTCCAATAGTTTGCAATACTTGCGTAGCTGCTGGCAAGTTTTAATTTAACAGCAGGGTCTTTCTGCATTTCTGCGAACATATATTTCAAACGCATGTCACGCAATTTCACCAATGTTGGATTATTGATGTCGGTAGATAGTTTTACACCCAACGAAGTTTCGTAACGGTTGGTGCTGCCGGGGTAACCCCAGGTCATAGCGAAATCACCATCTTTCAATCCACGGATAGAAACCGGTAAAAAGTATTTTGGTTTTAGGGGAATATTCTCTGCGCTGTAATCAGCAGGTGCTCCATCTTTTGATGTGTACACACGAAACACACTGAAATCACCTGTATGACGTGGCCATTCCCAGTTGTCAGTATCGCCACCAAACTTACCTACGCTTTCCTGTGGCGTGCCAACAAGACGGATGTCTTTGTAACGCTGATAAATAAATGCGAGGAACTGATTGCCTTTAAACAAAGGGCTTACACGACATTCAATTGATTGATCAATGTTTGATAAACGTTTGTTGATAGAAGCAAGTACCGAAGCTTGTTTATCGGCTCTTTCTTTACCACTCAATGAACCAAGCGAATCATTTACTTCTTTGGTAACATCGGTGATGCGTAAAAGAAACTGCACGTTTAATGCGGTGCGGATCTCTTCGCTGTGATTCTTTGCATAAAAACCATCACGCAGATAATTGTGATCAACCGTTGATGCGTTGGCAATAGCACCGTAACCGCAGTGGTGATTGGTAAAGATCAATCCTTTGCTGCTGACGATTTCGCCGGTGCATCCGTTTCCGAAAATAATGATCGCATCTTTCAGCGATGCTTTGTTGATATCGTACAATTGCTGACTGGTAAGTTTCAACCCTTTCTTTTGCATATCAGCATAAACCTGTTCGCCTAACAATAAGGGTAACCACATGCCTTCATCGGCATAGCTTCGTAACAAGGTAAACGTTACGAGCATCGTTAAAATAATCTTCTTCATACTTGTTTAATTTACGGGGACAAAACTACGGTAAAAACTACCGGATACGAACGACTGTTATCAGCTTTTAACGTCTTGTTGCTGCTGTGTCGGCGTAGTTTGTGCAGGTTTTGCAGGAGACTCGTTGAAGTATTGATTGGTATGGCAATTATCGCCATCGCAGCAAGGCAATGCATTGGTAAAACAAACAGGGCATTGGTAGTGGCCATGTACATGAACCAGCTCAACAGTATGACCGCAAAATAAACATTGCTGCATACCTGAAATTAAGCAGGGCTTATGAAAAAACAAAAAGCAGAGGCTTAACGATAACCAACCCATGTCCTGTTTCTTGCATCATACAGGAAATAAGTATTGTTGCTGAAACTGAAATTGAGTTTATCTTTTACAATAGCATCAGCAGGCAGTTTTAATTTCTGATACAACAGGCCATCATTTTTACTGTACAATTCAATCTCTTTTGTCTGCACATTCAGCAAACCAAACTCCGCATTGCTGATGCCGGTGTACACAACTGTTGTTGTATTATATTTTGTAAGCACGGCATTTGAATCAATTACAAGATCAGCAGGAGGGGGTGTTTTTTTTGAATAGCCTGTTTTCAACAAAAATGTTTTTTCTTTTATTTCTGCACCGGTAGCGGCGTTATACGAAACAACAGTTGATCCCTTGAGGAAATGCACCAGGTTTTCCCGCAGGTTGTATTGTGCAACTGAATTAGGATGCGGTTGTAACTGGCCGGGTAAAAACTGTTTCACATCATATGGTACACCTGCATCATCCATTACATAAGTTACCCAACCTCCGTTGCCAAATACATTTCCCTGGAAAGTTTTGAGTGCGTTGTTATACCACAAGCCACGAACGTCGGCTAATATCGAAAGATCAGGTGGCGACATCATTTCACCCACCTGGTTAAAATAAGCAAAGCTGTATGTCTTATTGCCGGCAATTGTTGCATAGAAATAACGGTTCTTTCCATTCTGTGCAACGGTGCCGCCATTATCGCCACCTCTCGGCATTTTCAGTTCAATGGTTTTGCGTAGTTGACGAACAGATTGTGCATTGATACTGTCAATAAAAAAGATACTGCAAACAAAAACTGCTAAAACAATATTTGCCGGTTTCATGAAAAACGGATTGATGAAGAATAAAATTAACGAAAGCTGCAGCACTTACTTGTTAAAAAATGAAACCGAAGAGTTCCATCAGCAAGGCAATACTGATGTGTACCAGCAAACCGCCCCATATACTTTTGCTGTGGTAAGAAATACTGCCGAGGATCAATCCGCCAAAAAAACTACTAACCGCTTCCATCATTGGTTTGCCGAGGTGAATGGAAAAGTAAAACAATGCTACCGGCAAGAGACATTGCTTGCCGATGAGTTTTGAAAGAGCGATAATGAGAAAACCACGAAAGAAAAATTCAATGGTAAAAAAATCAGCTGCGTAGGCTGTTTCAAATAATAAATAATGAAAGGGATTTGCTGCATCGCCCAACTGCCGGCCAACGATAGCTGCTTTGGGATATACCAGCGAAAAGTCATGTTGTAACGATGCCCACACAAGCAGCGGTAACATAACAGCGATCAACAAAACATAGGTCTTCAGCGATTGTGTTTGTTTGATACCGTATAAGGTCCATTTTTTTTCCAACAGCCAATGCACGAGCATGAGCAGCGGCAACACAATAAGCAAAGCTCCGAACCAATTCATCGGTTGCTGAAAAGCTTTCTGGTAATGACCACCGACCGTACTAGATAATAACTTATGAAAGGGTAGTGAAACTTTTAGCGCAAATAGAATTGGTGCAGCAATCAATATGAATTGTACTTGTTTTTTTTGGAACAGTGCTGTTCCGTTTTGAATCAGAAATCCGGCTGTAAAAAAGAAAAAGAACAGTAAGCTATACCAAATAAATGCGTAGTTAAAAGGAACGTTGCGCAACCAAAATGAAACAGAAGTATAATAGTTAAGAAAACAAACAACAGCGATCAATAAAAAACTGATCGCATATTTTTTGAACATTGCCGGTTGCAACAGATCGGCAACTGTGGTAGCAAAGAGTTTTTTCAAAACAATAAGTTAGGCTTTTTTGAAAGGTACTCAGCTTGTACTAAGCATTCAACTTCTGCCACAGAATATCTTTCAGCTCAGTGAGTCCCTTACCTGTAACAGATGAAATAAATACATGCGGAATATTTTTCGGCAATTCTTTTTCAATTGCTTCTTTCAATTCATCATCCAGCATATCGCTTTTACTGATAGCAATGATGAATTCTTTCTGCAGCATTTCAGGGTTATATTCTTCCAGTTCCTTATGCAAAATTTCAAATTCTTTTTTGTGATCATCACAATCGGCCGGAATTAAAAACAGTAACACAGCATTGCGTTCAATATGCCTTAGGAAACGATGACCAAGACCTTTGCCTTCAGCAGCACCTTCAATAATTCCCGGCAGATCAGCAATGCAAAAACTTTTTCCATCACGGTATTCAACCATGCCGAGCTGTGGCACCAACGTGGTAAATGCGTAATCAGCAATCTTCGGCTTTGCAGCAGTGATCGATGAAAGCAAGGTTGATTTACCGGCATTCGGAAATCCTACCAAACCAACATCAGCCAATACTTTTAACTCCAACTGCATCCAACCTTCTACACCGGGTTCACCGGGTTGCGCATGTTCAGGTGCCTGGTTGGTAGGCGTTGCAAAATTGGCATTGCCCAAACCGCCACGTCCACCTTTCATTAAGATGATTTGCTGACCATGTTCCAGAATTTCAGCCTTCACTTCACCAGTTATTTCATCACGTGCAATGGTACCCAATGGCACTTCAATAATAATATCCTTGCCATCCTTACCGGTCATATTGTTCTTGCCGCCCGGATCGCCATCATCGGCCAACACATTTTTATAATAACGTAAATGGAGTAAGGTCCAGAGTTGCGAATTGCCTCTTAAAATAATATGAGCGCCACGGCCGCCATCCCCACCATCAGGTCCACCAAAGGCAGTGAGTTTATTCCGCATAAAATGCTTGATACCCGCACCACCATGCCCGCTGCGGCAAAATACCCGTATGTAATCAATAAAGTTCTTTTCCATGCTGGCGGCAAAGATAGTTTTTATGGAGCGAGCAGCCGTATTTCTGTTCAATTGCATGGGCGTTGCACACTTGTGCTATAGAATCTGTATTGGAAACCAAGCAATAGATTTAATTTTCAGAAAATATTGAAAATACGGAAAATAAGATTTAAGTTTGTGCTGTCATTCAATCAAACAGGTTTTATGAACACAATCGCCTACATCGTTTACTTACTGCTCACTTATCTTATCACAGTACATGTGGGGTTGAGGTTTTACAGAAACGGAAGGCTTTATATTCTCAATTTGCTGAACGCCGACGATGAACTCACCAATTTCATAAATCGATTATTACTCGTTGGCTACTATCTTCTCAACCTTGGTTATGCAGCCATCATGATCAGCTTTTGGGAACCCATTACCAGTTGGCTTCATCTGTTCACCAGTATCTGCATTATGACCGGCCGCATTATGCTGACACTTGGCGTGATCCACTTCATAAATATGACAGTGATTTATTTTCTAAGTAAGCAAAAACAATCTCTTCTCACTTCAAAAAAGAAATAGTCATGAACACTTCTTTCAACTTCACCGCCTACCTTATTTATCTACCTGTTGTTATTTCTCTTACCTGGTATGTAGCCTATGTGCTCTTTAGAAACAGTCGGACTTTTATGCTCGATATTTTTCACGGCAAAGAAGAAATAGCCACCTCAACAAACACACTGTTTAAAACAGGCTTTTACTTATTGAATCTTGGCTTTGCTCTTGTGATTATGGAAATAGCAGCAGACATTCTTGATGGACAAACAATGCTTGAAATACTGAGTTATAAAATCGGCGGCTTCAGTATTTATTTAGGGCTTATGTTGTTCTTTAATCTATATCTTTTCTTCAGGGGAAGAAGAGTATCAAGAGAACGCAGTCGCATTGCTGAGATCGTAAAGAATGCAGAACAACGAAATGTATAGTGTTACTGATAAAAAGCCCCGTTTACAAACGGGGCTTTACTTTTTATCCTTTCAATTTCTTCCAGTTCTCATACAATTTTTCCTGCTCGGGTCTGTCGGCAGGAATTTCCCGCAATGGTTCGCAGGCTTCCCATTCATGCATCATTTCATTCGGTAATGATTGATAGAGTTGTGTCCCCTTTGTTTTCCAAGAGATCATTTCGTCTGTTACTTCTTTTATCTTTTTTGCAGGGTTGCCCACTATTAAACTTCTTGGTTCAAACACTTCGCCTTCTTTTAGAAAACTTAATGCGCCCACAATACACTCATCACCCAACTGCACATTATCCATGATCACACTGTTCATCCCAACCAAACAATTGCGGCCAATGGTTGCGCCATGTATCACTGCCCCATGACCAATATGTGCTCCTTCTTTCAATAAAACTGTTATACCTGGAAACATATGAATCGTACAGTTCTCCTGCACATTGCATCCATCTTCCAAAACTATTCCGCCCCAATCTCCACGCAAAGCAGCGCCAGGTCCAATGTAGCAATGTTTACCAATGATCACATTGCCTGTAACCGTTGCTTGCGGATGCACAAATGATGTTTCATGTACAACGGGGATGAAGCCTTTTAATTTGTAGATCATGCTAATGTTTTACCGGTTCTGTAACAGGTGCCCTTAAACTGCGCCACCAAATGATCTTTCTGGTTGTAGATCTGGATATGATATAACCCCGTTGATCTTCCGTTGTGCAATTCTTTTGCTTCAGCAGTCAGCACATCACCTACATGAACAGGCTTAAGAAAATTGATTGAGGTATCCAGTGCTACTGATAAATTATTGCGGTTGTTGCAGGCAAATGCAAAAGCACTATCACCTAACGAAAAGGCTACACCACCATGCACAATACCAAAGCCGTTGATCATTTCAGGCCGAACGGTCATATTGATCTTACTGTATCCTTCTTTTATATCGATTACCTGTATACCCAGCCATTGACTGAACAGATCATGTTTCATCATGTGATCGACCACTTCTTTTGCTGATGGCATAATTGTTTAATTTAAGTTTAATTAAGTTGGTTTTCAAAAAACAGTAAACTCTTCTGCTTTTTTCAACCAAAAGGACGATTGATTTCAAGTGTGTGAAAGTATTGAATTTCTTAAACTCACGGCTGTAAGCTGCCTTTGATCAGAAAATCTAAAAAATACCTAACACCGCCAGCATTCCGGCGCTCAATTAAGTATAAACCGCTACTGTAAATAAGTAGTTAGTTGAACCATGTAGTAGACAAACCGATTATACAATGGGTGATTGTTCTATAAGTGAAACTGATTAGTTCGGCTACTTTTACCTCTTAATTGAACCAACGGTTCACTTTAGTCACCAATCTCCGGTATCCAAATGAAAAATCTTTTTGTATTAATTGTGTGTGCCTGTACGGTAAGTGTGAGTGCCCAAATTGGCATTGGTACGACGTCGCCAACTTCAACTTTAGATGTGAGAGGATCGCTTTCACTCAATTACAGAGCTTTCTCCAGTTCAACCACCGCCTCATCAACCGACAATACGCTTTTGTTTACCGGAAATTCAGCGGCAACTGTTACGTTGCCTGATGCTACAGGTTGCGCAGGACGGGTATACTCAATTAAAAATGCAAGTACCACAAGCCCTGTACCTGTATTAACTGTTGCTACTACATCTTCGCAAACAATTGATGGGAGTTCTGCTTTATTACTATCTAGCAACAAGTCAATTGTAACTGTTGTGAGTGATGGGGCGAATTGGAATATTATGAGCTCCGGCATTGTAAAAGCAAGAAATAATTTTGTGTTGGTGCAATCAACTGCCGACTTACCTGCACCGGTAGCGGGAATAATTACATTGGTTTCAGGTACTACATATGAAATAAACGGAACGATCGTATTAACGAGCAAGATCAACCTGAATGGATGTTATTTAATTGGGAAAGATGCCAATAATGATAAACTGATTTATTCTCCATCCAGTGGCGAGTTGTTTACAGGCACAAAAGGGGGTACCATAAAAACACTCACACTTGTAGCCAGCACAACTGGCTCCAAATTATTTAATCTTGATCTGGGTTCAACTGAAAGCCTGCTTGTACGGGATAATATTATTGCAAGTTGCAAAGATGTTGGCCTGGTAAAAGGCGGCAATATTATATTCTTTAGTGTTGTTAGTTACGTTGGTAATACAACAGGGATCACTTACGAAAATAACAACAACTTATTACTCGACAATATGGCGTGGTTCTCTACAAACGCCGGCACGTTTGAAAAACTGGTGGGTAGCTTTGGAGTAATAGAAAAACTGGGAGGATTCAGTCACTCAATGTCATCATTATCTGCCACGGGTATAGATGTAAGCGGTATTACCAGTATTAGCGATGCGGGCAATTTAAAAAACACAGCATTTCTTGGCACCGGAACAAAAGTAAATGGAAGTTTCTCAAGTAAATGGGAGGTAGAGGCACCGGGTTTAACAACAGAAAAAGATGATGTGGCAACAGGTAATCTTTATCTTACATCTGCTAATGCCACAAGTTTCTCTGGCGTTAATACACCAACCAAAGTTTTAGGAACAACAACTGCCGTAGGTCTTTTCAGAGTAAGCTCAGCAACAAACAACCGCCTGGTTTATGATGGCTCTAAAACACGTCGTTTCTCTGTCACAGGTTCTGTGAGTGTAACATCTTCTTCTGCTAATAAATATTTTTCTTTCTATATCTATAAAAACGGCGTAAAACTTCCTGAATCAGAACAAGCCATGCGTTTATCTACGGGTGTAGACAAAGGATCGTTGACAATAACCTGTACAGTACAACTTTCTACAAACGATTATATTGAAATATGGGCAGAGAATACATCTGACGGAAGCAGTATGACAGTAGAAACATTAAATCTTACTATTAAATAAGCAGGGACCATTACCTAAATGTTATGAAGAAAATAATCTGCTTACTGGTATTTTGCTCAGCCGTGCTTTTAATAAGTGCGCAGGTTGATGTTACAAATAATGGGACACTTTACATCACGGGTAATACCGATACCATTTCTGTTATTGGCAACTTTACAAATGCTTCTTCTGCATCCCTCACCAATAATGGACTGTTTTATGCAAAACAGAACTATACAAACAACCAGGCTTCAACGCCTGTTGGAACAGGTGAGTTAACGCTGAATGGAACAGGTGCACAATACATCAGTACAACAAGTACTTCGCCTTTTTATAAACTGACGATCAATAAACCCTCAGGACTCGCAACACTTGCTTCTGCTGTTACGATCAACAATACGCTGACATTCACTGCAGGTAAGTTATCACTTGACAACTACGATATGACTATGGCAAACAGTGCTGCCATTAGTGGAGCTGGTACAAATACCTACCTGATTGCTGTTGGGAGTGGTGTATTGAAACAGCAGATAGCTGCATTAGGTTCTAAAGCATTTCCTGTTGGCACTTCAGCCGCATATACACCAATTACTATTTCGTTGGCAATGTTTTCAACAACCGATGTATTTAATGTGCGAATGTTGCCTGCGGTATATGTAAATGGAACAACAGGAAATACGATGAGTTCGAACTCTGTGAATACAACATGGATGGTTTCTGAAACAGTGAATGGAGGTTCAAATGCATCGCTTACCTGTCAATGGCCTGCATCATTAGAACTGACGGGTTTCAACAGAGTATTCAGCCGTCTTGCACATTACACTTCGTCGGCATGGGATTATGGGTTGATGAATATCATGGCATCGGGGTCGAATCCTTACACAGTTACACGTGCCGGATTTACCAGCTTCTCTCCTTTTGCAGTAACGATGATGATGGCAATTTTGCCAACAGGCACACTTGAAATAATTGGCAAGAATAAGGAGAATGAAAACCTGATCAACTGGTCAACTTCATCAGAACAAAGCACTGCATATTTTGCTGTTGAAGCGTCGTTGAACGGAACTGATTTTACAGAAGCAGGCAGGGTAGTGGCAGCTGGAAACAGTAACAATGTAAGTACTTATAATTTTGTTCATCGTGAGATCAATCAGCATTCGTATTACTATCGTATAAAGCAGGTGGATGCAGATGGAAAGATTACCTATTCAAAAACCATCCGTATAAATGTTGCAGCGTTAAGAGCTGCTACACTTTATCCTAATCCTGTAAAAGATAAAACAACCATCAGTTTTTCATTACAACAGAGTTCGTCAATTACAGCGAATATCATCAATGTATCGGGCTTATTGATCAAAACAATTGGCCAGCGTTATACAAAAGGAGATCATAAAATGCATCTTGATCTGAGTATGCTCCCAGCAGGATCATACAATCTTCAGCTGAAAGATGATATAGGGAATGTGCAAACTTTCCAATTCATTAAGACCAACTAAGACTACTTGCTTACCACTGATGACAGGCCCGTTGCAATTTGTAGCGGGCTTTTTTATTTTCCGTTGAAGCTTGCCTGTCTTTTTTCGAGGAACGCATTGATGCCTTCCTGATAATCTTCAGTTGATGCAGCTTTCTGTTGAAACTGATCTTCCAGTTGCAATTGTTCTTCCCAGGAATTATTGAATGAATAATTCAATACATGCTTTGTATATGCTAAACCTTTGGTTGGCATGTTGGCTAATGTATGAGCGATCTTTTTACTCTCTGCTTCAAACAGATCAGCAGCAAATACTTTATAGATCATCCCCATTTTCTCAGCTTCTGCTGCTGAAACTTTATCACCCGTCATCATTAAGGCACTTGCTTTTTGCCAGCCGATCAATCGGGGTAGAGTAAATGTGCCGCCACTGTCGGGTATCAAACCAATTTTTGAAAATGCCTGGATGAACGATGCAGACTCTGCTGCAACAACAATATCGCAACACAAAGCAATGTTGGCACCTGCACCGGCAGCAACACCATTAACTGCTGCAATAACAGGCTTCGGTAAATTGCGGATGCGTTTAACAATAGGGTTGTAATGCTCCGATAAAATTTGTGCCAGCTCAATTTTATGTTCACCTACCAATTCACCAATATCCTGCCCTGCACTGAATGCCTTGCCTGCACCGGTGATATAGACACAACGTATTTCATGAAGTGAAGCACATTCATCGAGCCGGTTTTGTAACAGAAGTGCCATTTCACGGTTAAATGAATTGAATTTATCAGGTCGATTCAAAGTGATGTAAGCAATGGAATTTTTTATTTCAAAAAGAATGGATGACATATGCAGCAATGTTATGATTAAAAGTAGAAGTTATATATCAAAGCTTTTTACACCCTTATGTTTCAACAGAAATTCATTTACAATATCATAATCATGTTTGGGTGCACCAATCCGGTAAAGATAAACAGCATCGTTATTTTCTTTGTTCATTTTCATGCAACGAAAATTGATGTCGTGTGATGCAAAAAAGTTTTCCATCTCTTTTTTAAACTCATCGCTGGTGTCATCGGTCCTGATCTTATAATCTTTTACTTTATGCAAACGGTTAATGAAACGTTGCACAGGTTCCAACACAAACAAAGCGATCACCACCATACTGCTTACTACAACAGCAAGCGGATAATTATGATAACCAATGGCCATACCCAACGCAGCGGTGATCCAGATCAGTGCTGCCGTGGTTAATCCATTCACCGAAATACCTTCTTTAAAAATTACACCTGCACCAATAAAACCAATACCTGTTACAATGTTACTGGCGATACGATCGGGACTGACTGTGTTACTTTCTTTTGAAAGAATGGTGTACAAACAGGAGCCCACACAAATAAAGATCATAGTGCGAAAACCTGCAGGTTTACTTCTGAACTCACGTTCTAGCCCAATAACTGCACCAATGATAAATGCAATGGAAACCTGTGCAGCTTCTTCTAAGTAGATGGTAATATCCATAAGATGTATCCTTTAAACTAGCAACAAGTTAGTAAATGTAAAACAACAGTAAGGCAGGTATGCCATATTTCCAGTGAAACGCTAAATTCTAGCGGCTGTATTAAGTGTGGCATAGCTGAACACAACTAAATAAAAAAGGCCATCGTTAACCGATGGCCTTTACGTATGCAATTAAAAATGATTAAACATATTTCGTAACACCCGGTATTGCAACAGGATAATACCCATCATCATTTGGAAGAATAGGAGGTGCTGCATCCCAATCATATTTCTTTGGCTGAAGGTTGAGATTCGATGCTAATATTTTATCCCACTCAAGCATTTGACCGGAATAAGTAGCCATACGACCCATGATAGCAGTAAGTGTACTCTTTGCACCAATCTCTGCATCAGCAAATTTGTATTCGCCTTTTGCAATGGCTGCAAACAGTTCATCATGTTCATTTTGATAAGGATTGTTTTCTCCTTTTTTATCGAACTGGAAAATAGGTTTTCCTTTTGCATCAAGAATGGTTGCTGCATCACCTTTAATACTTCCTTTGGTACCAACGATCAATTCATCTACACGGCTCATAGTTCCGGGAATATGACGACACTGACTGTTCAATACCGAACCATCAGCATAAGTAAACTCAACAAAGTGATGATCAAAAATTTCACCATGATCTTTTCCTTTACGTACCTGTCTGCCGCCCATACCCTGTGCTTTCACGGGGTAAGCATCTTTAAACCAGTTCACCACATCAATATTGTGAATGTGCTGCTCAACAATATGATCACCACAAAGCCAGTTGAAATAATACCAGTTGCGCATCTGGTATTCCATTTCTGTTTGACCGTATTTGCGTTTGTTTACCCACACACCATCATTGTTCCACCAGGCTTGCGCTGATGTGATATCGCCAATTAAATTTTTACGTTTGAATAGTTCACGGTAAGAATTTTGGTAACGGCGTTGCAGACCAACAACCACATTGAGTTTTTTCTGTTTTGCAATTTCAGCAGCTTCCAGCACTTTGCGGATACCAACAGGATCAGTTGCTACCGGCTTTTCCATAAACACATGCTTGCCTTTATTTACCGCTTCTTCAAAATGTATTGGACGGAAGCCCGGAGGTGTGGTTAAGATCACCACATCGGCCAATGCAATTGCTTTTGCATACGCATCAAAGCCAACAAACTTCCGTTCTTCAGGAACATCCACTCTTCCTTTTACAGAACTGCCTGACCCATCATCTCTCGTTAATGTTTTATAACAATTATCGATACGATCACGGAATGCATCGGCCATTGCTACCAGTTTTACATTTTGCTTGGTGAGCAACGCCTGCATGGCAGCACCGGTGCCACGGCCACCACAGCCAACCAATGCAACTTTAATTGTTTCATCGGCACCTGAAAAGAAATTAGCATTTGAAAACAGCGGACTCATGATAAGACCACCGGCAAGCAGCGATGAGTTTTTTACAAAATCCCTGCGTGAATTGTTATCGTTGTTCATGAAGATGGTTTAGATATTTACAGTTTATAATTTGTTTTTTGCAACGGAGACACGGAATGCACGGAGTTGTTTTACGTACTTCGTACCTCTTACTTCGTACTTTATTCCTCTCCAAGGTATTTTTGAAAGAACGCTTCCGCTTCTTCTGCACTTGGTTGTTTCAACGGACGAATGATACGGAAACCGATAAACGGTGCATCAGCATTCCACCATTTGCTTCTTGGTATCTGCGGATCACGACGGTTCCACACGGGATCAGATTTAATCCGGTTGGCACTACGTAATTCTTTTGCTTCATCCTGGTAAGTTCCACCTTTCACTGTTCTTGGATATCGGTTCGTTGGTTCAATCAACGGGTTACTTGCTTTATCGGCAATGGTTGTGAAATAGGTTTCACTGTATTGATCCAACACCCACTCACCAACATTACCCAACATATCATATAATCCCCAGGCATTCGGCTGCTTCTCTCCAACTTTATGATATCGGTTATCACTATTGTTTTTAAACCAACCGTATTTCTCTAATTGCTTTACATCAGTTCCGAATGGATAAGCAGTTGTTGAGCCTGCACGGCAAGCATATTCCCATTCGGCTTCTGTTGGCAAACGAAAGAACACACCGGTTTTTTTATATAACCATTTGCAATACATCAATGCACCATACTGCTGCATACTGTTGGCAGGAAAGCCGCCTTCCTTGCCCATGCCCAGTGTCATATCAATATAAGGAGAGCTGGGTCTTGTTACTGCATCAACTGCTGTATTCTGGCTAATCGATTCATCGAGAAAAAATGCATTGAACTCATCATACGTTACTTCATACGCACCTATCCAGAATGCATCTACGTTTACCTGGCGTTGCGGTGTTTCATCTGCTTCTTTCAGTTTATCCGCATCACTGCTGCCCATCATGAATGATCCGGCAGGGATGGCAACCATTTTACTTTGGAAAACACTTGAAGGAATGGCTTGAAGATAACTACGAAATGATGTATCAGTAGTTTGTGCCTGCACAATTGCAGCCGCAGCAAGAATCGGAATGGCGAGTAAAAGCTTCTTCATAACAATAAAGGGAAGATGGAAATTACTGAATCTAATGGTTACAAGTGTTAGCGAAATGTAAATGGGCGTTTTTCTTTCTGTGAAACCGTTTGCGCAGCTGGATAAATCGAGTTCGTATTTCTTAAACATAGTCGTTAAATTGAGAACCCAAACAATCAACTATGCAACGCAGACAATTTCTTCAGCAATCGGTATTGGCAGGCGCAGCTGCTGTAACAGGTACAAGTGCTTTGGCTGAATCAAACAAATTCCAGGCAGCAGAAAAACCTTTTCAGTTAGATTATGCTTTTCATGCAGGCATGTTTAAAAATCATGCTGGTGATAGTTTTCTTGATCAGATACGCTGGGCTTATGATCAGGGTTTCCGCAGTATTGAAGACAATGGTATGATGAGCCGCTCTGCAGATGAGCAGAAAAAGATCGGCGATCTGTTGGCGAAGCTGGGGATGCGTATGGGTGTGTTTGTGATTACATCTGATAACTGGCATTGGATCACATCGCTCACCAGCGGTAAACAGGAGTGGGTCGATAAGATGATGAAAGACTGTAAAACAGCAGTTGAAGTGGCCAAGCGTTGTAATGCAAAATGGTTGACGGTTGTGCCCGGCAATTATGATCGGCGCTTGTCGATGGATATGCAAACAGCAAATGTAATTACTGCCTTACGCAAAGGCGCTGAAATTTTAGAGCCGCATGGTTTGATCATGGTATTGGAAGCGTTGAGCGATAACAATGATCTCTTCTTACGTGGTACCGATCAAACGTATATGATCTGCAAAGCAGTGAACAGTCCGTCGTGTAAGTTTTTGTTTGATATGTATCATATGCAGCGCAACGAAGGCAATATAATTGCATCCATCGATCGTGTGTGGGAAGAGACTGGTTACTTCCAGATTGGAGATAACCCCGGCCGTAAAGAACCCGGCACCGGTGAAATGAATTACAAGAACATCTTCAAACATATTCACAAGAAAGGCTTCAAAGGAATTATGGGGATGGAACATGGTAATGCAGCGCCGGGTAAAGAAGGGGAGCTGGCATTGATCAAAGCGTATCGGGAAGCAGACAGCTTCTGATGATTTTAGATTGCAGAATTACGATTTCAGATTTGGTAATGAAGCATCGTATCAATCTGCAATCGCCAATCTAAAATCTGCAATCCTCAATGGCATTTAAAATAATCGAACGGCTCTTTGCAATCGTCGCATTGATACAATGCTTTGCAGGCTGTTGATCCAAACTCGCTGATGCGGTGTGTGTGATGGGAATTGCAGTGCGGACATTGCACCGCTTCATTTGGGGCAAATAACTGATCGTTACAAACCTGTTGTTTTGGATTAGGAGGAGCGATGCCGTATTGTTTCAGTTTTTCTTTTCCTGCTTCTGTCATCCAATCGGTGGTCCATGCAGGCGAAAGTACAGAAGTAACTTTCACTTGTTTATATCCCTGCTCGGCTAATGCAAGACGAATGTTCATGGCAATCATATCCATGGCCGGGCAACCCGTGTAAGTAGGTGTTATGATGATTTCAATGCCCCCATCCCCTAAAGGGGTGTTTAAAAACTTTACTTCTCTTACAATTCCCAAATCAAGCACCGTTAACACAGGAACTTCCGGATCAACTACCGTACTAAGTATCGACCAGATTTTTTGTTCTGAGGTTGAAGAGATGATATGTTGCTGTTCACTATTCATGATGTGCGATAATAACTCCCCTTCAGGGGATGGGGGTTTTACCACTTCGCTCCGGGATAAGTCCGTTGCAGGTACTGTAATTCTGTTAAGATATAGCCGAGCTGTTCTGTATGAACTCCTTTCTTACCGCCACTCTGCATAAATACATTTTCAGGAACAGGAAGTTTTGCTTCATCAAAGACAGCCGTTACTTTTTCTGTCCATGTTTGTTTGATTGAAGCAAGATCAATGCCCATTGCTGTTTCATAATCTGCAGCTTCAAACAGTTCACCGGTGTAACGCCACAGTTCATCAATGGCATGGAGCATGCGTTTATGACTTTCATCAGTACCATCGCCCAAACGAATCACCCATTCGCTGCTCCAGCGAAGATGATAGGTTGTTTCTTTAATAGCTTTTGCTGCAATAGCTGCCAACTGTTCATCCTTGGTTTGTTGCAGTTGCTGAAATAATAAATGTTGAAACTGGCTGTAAAGAAACTGACGTAAAATGCTTTGCCCCCAATCGCCACTTTCCAGTTCAACCAATAATAAATTTTTAAACTCACGTTCGGTTCGCAGGTATGCTAATGAATCTTCAGTTGATCCATTGTTCATTATTGTTGCAGCGTATTGATAAAAATTTCGTGATTGACCGAGTAAGTCTAATGAAATATTGGTGATGGCAATATCCTGTTCCAATATGGGCCCATGTCCACACCATTCACTATTCCGTTGCGAAAGAATTAGTGTTGTATCTGCTAAGTGTAGTGTATAATCTATCAGTGAAGCGCTCATCAATAAAATCGTTTAATCAGTTTTCCTCAGTGGTTACATATGCTTCACCTCATCGGGCAAATCATAAAAAGTAGGATGACGGTAAACTTTATCATTCGCTGGATCGTATAAACTTTCTGCTTCATCGGGATTGCTGGCATGAATGTATTTGCTTTCCACCACCCAGATGCTTACGCCTTCCATACGTCTTGTATAAACATCTCTTGCATTTTCAATCGCCATTTGTGCGTCAGCAGCTTTTAAACTACCCACATGTTTATGATCAAGACCCTGCTTGCTGCGAATAAACACTTCCCATAGTGGCCAAGCCGTAGTATCGGCTTGTGTTTGATAGTTACTGCCACCCCCTTTTTCTTCAGGTATATCGCCGTAATAAAATTTTCTTATCTGAAAGTTCATAATTGCTGTTGTTAAGTTTACTTACGCTGCTGCTAAAGCCCCTTTCGGGGTTTGGGGTTGTTGTTTTCTTTTTTCTGCATGCGCTGCAGCTGCTTCACGTACCCATCTTCCTTCTTCATGCGCTTTGCGGCGTGCTTCTAAACGTTGTTTATTACAAGGACCATTTCCTTTCACCACATTCCAGAATTCATTCCAATCTATTTCACCAAAATCATAGTGACCACGTTCTTCATTCCATTTCAAATGCGGATCGGGCAAAGTCATACCTAATAATTTTACCTGCTCCACACACATATCTACAAACTGCTGGCGCAGTTCATCATTTGTTTTGCGTTTGATCTTCCACTTCATACTTTGATCGCTGTTGGTGCTTTCACTATCCTTTGGTCCAAACATCATCAGGCTTGGCCACCACCATCTGTTGATGGCATCCTGGCACATCGCTTTTTGTTCATCGGTTCCTTTTGATAAAACCAATAACGATTCAAAACCCTGACGCTGATGGAAACTTTCTTCTTTGCAAATTCGCACCATCGCTCTTGCGTATGGTCCGTAACTGGTGCGGCACAACATTACCTGGTTCAGGATGGCAGCACCATCAACCAACCAGCCGATGGCGCCCATATCGGCCCATGTTAATGTGGGATAATTAAAGATGGAAGAATATTTGGCTTTGCCACTATGCAAGTCGTCGATCATTTGTTCCCTGCTCATGCCCAATGTTTCAGCGGCACAGTAGAGATATAAACCATGACCGGCTTCGTCCTGCACTTTGGCCATTAGAATGGCTTTGCGTTTCAGTGATGGCGCACGACTGATCCAGTTGCCTTCGGGCAACATGCCTACAATTTCACTATGAGCATGCTGACTGATCTGCCGGATATTCGTTTTCCGGTAGGCATCGGGCATCCATTCCTTGGGTTCGATCTTGACTTCTTCGTCAATTTTTTTCTGGAATATTTGTTCTAAATCATGTACCGACATAACATTCACTTTAGTCCACAAATTTAACGATAACTAACGTCTGTTTGTGGTTTTTGTTTAGCGATTGTCTGTACTGATTGATCTCATGCAAAATGTGAGTGCTTACTTCACATCAAAATCTACTGTTACCTTATCGGTAACGGGGTGGCTTTGGCAGGTAAGGATAAAACCCTGTTCAATTTCTTCCTGCTCCAAACCCCAATGTACGTCCATTTTTACTTCACCTTCCAGCAGCTTGGCTTTGCAGGTGCAGCATACACCGCCTTTGCAGGCATAAGGAACATCGGCACCCTCATGCATAGCTGCATCGAGGATTGTTGTATTGCTGTTGAGTGGAATCGAAAAATCAAAACTCCTTCCATCTAACTTAACCGTGATCTTACTTTGCGGGCCATCTTCTTCGTACTTCGTACTTCTTACCTCCGACTTCTTATTCTGTCCCGGTGTAGTAAATAATTCAAAATGAATTTTCTTATCACTCACGCCATTGCTTTCTAAAAAATCTTTTACCGAAAATATCATTTCTTCCGGTCCGCAGATAAAAAACTCATCTACAGTTTTTACATCCAGCAGTTTGCTGAAAAGATCGCTGCATTTGTCTTTTGTAATTCTGCCGAAATTTAGATCTGCATCTGTTTTTTCCCTGCTTAACATATGAATAAGGTTAAACCGGTTGATGTATTTATTCTTCAACCCTTCCAGTTCTTCAAAGAAGATAATGGATGAACGGGTTTTATTTCCATACACCAATGTGAACGTACTATCCGGTTCAATTACCAGCGTTGTTTTGATAATAGAAAGAAGAGGCGTGATGCCACTGCCTGCAGCAAAAGCCACATAGTTTTTTCTGTTGGATGTATCAAGTGTTGTGTAGAAACGACCGATCGGGGTCATTACTTCCAACATATCATTCTTCTTGAGTTGCTCGTTGGCAAAGCTTGAAAACAAACCACCATCTACTTTCTTGATAGCTACTTTCAGTTGATGCTCCAATGGGCTGCTGCAAATAGAATAAGTGCGTCTTACCTCTTCGCCATTGATTGTAGAACGCATGGTAAGACTCTGTCCTTGTGTAAACTCAAAAGCTTCTTTTAAAGTTTCCGGCACATCAAACAAAACAGAAACACAATCACTTGTTTCTTTCTTTACTTCTTTAACTCTCAGTTCATGAAAATGGATAGACATATGCAATCAAAAAAATTAATACAGCTTTGTTCTGCAACTCAGTTAACGGTTGGTATATGCAAAAGGTTGTCCGTTAGCGCCATAAGCTGTAAACTTAAATGGCACAGCGCAAATAAAAAAGGTATTTCATTGGAAAAGCAAGCCGTTTGATGTGAAGTAAATGGAGGGGAGCAATCTTATTTTCTTAACCCATCGATCATGATCAACACCATATTGTCTTCCAGCTCATTGCCACTGATCTTGGCAGTAGAACGGTGCCAGCTTTCAATACCGCTTACAGAATGAAGCAGGATGACAACAGCTGTAGGCGCATCGATCTTTTTGATCTCGCCTTTTTTCATTCCATCTTCAATGATCAACGCAAGTCGTTTTCTGTAATTACGACGTTGTGTGTGGAAGTTAGAACGGTAAGGCTCATCAAGGTGTTTCCACTCCCTGTCGCTCACCATTACTTCTTCGTAGTTGTCGATCATCTGCTGAATATGAAAACGAAGCAGGGTTTCGATCTTTTTGATCGGCGTAAGACTGCCACTTTCAATTTCATCTAAATGCAGGTTAAAACGATTGGCTACATTAAAACATACCGATTCCAATATCTCATTTTTGGAACGTATGTGATTGTACAAGCTTGCGGCTTCAATACCAAGGTTCTCAGCCAGGTCTCTCATACTGGCTGCACCAAAACCTTTTTCCCTGAAGAGGGCGGCGCCGGCTTTTACAATGAGGTCTTTGCGGTTGCCATTCTTTGGCACTTTCAGTTTTCCCATGCCCAAATGTACTTTGTTTTAGGTAAAATACCGTGTTGCGGGTATTGAAATGAAAAGCCCCGTTTGATAGTTTTGAAATGTAAAGTTTACGACTTGCGATATCTGCATAATGCTGCAAAAAAAAAGATTATCCTGCATTGTAAGTTGCATGTATTGCGGTTACCCAAAACAATTAAACATCATTCAATGAAACAGAAACTCCTTTTCCTCGCCCTTATTTGTGGAGCATTCTTAACACTTGCTCCAACATCTGCAAAAGCTCAAAGTGATTATTACTATTACGAGAGCATTTCAAACCCAAGTAAAACCATCAACTTCCTGATTGGCGTGTATGTAACCAAGAACGAATTTATTACCCGTGATGATGGAACAGGGTACACCAAGATACGCATGGCCGTTATAAACCAGGAAGGTGCCGAACCATTCAAATGGAGCGATTATAAGATCTACATTAAGCTCAAGAACAACGATATGTTCTATAATTATACCACCCAGGCAAAAGATGGCGATCTGTCTTGTAACTGGACAGTTCAACCGGGCCAAAACCACATTCAGTATGTGTGTTTCGATAAAGCCTTCGACATTAACCAGATCGATATGATTTGGCTGGGCATGAGCGATAACAAGTTTTTTGACCTCGTACGGAGCGATAAAAAGTAAAACGGGTTTCGTTTCTGTGAAGCACTGCTGTCAACGGCGGTGCTTTTTTTATATCCTTTTTCGGCAATAGGTCCTCAGCCATTACCTTTGTCCGCATCCGTAAATGCGGTAAACAAAAAACAAACTCTCCTTATGTCTTTAGTAGTTGTGGGCTCTATGGCCTTTGATGCAATTGAAACCCCATTTGGTAAAAGTGATAAGATCATTGGTGGCGCCGCCACGTATATTGCCTGGAGCGCTTCAAATTTTGCCCAACCCATCAAACAGATCAGCGTGGTTGGCGGTGATTTTCCGAAAGAAGAACTGCAAATGCTTGAGGCCCGTGGTGTGGTAACAGAAGGGGTGGAGATCAAAGAAAACGAGAAATCATTTTTCTGGAGCGGCCGCTATCATTTAGATATGAATACCCGTGATACACTGGATACGCAACTGAACGTATTGGCCAACTTTAACCCTGTTGTTCCGGATAGTTACCAGGATTGTGAATTCCTGATGTTGGGGAACCTGGTGCCTGCAGTGCAGAATGCAGTGATCGAGCAGATGAAGAATAAACCAAAGCTGGTGGTGCTTGATACCATGAATTTCTGGATGGAAATTGCAATGCCGGACTTAGAGAATGTATTGAAGAAAGTAGATGTATTGATGGTGAATGACAGCGAAGCTCGCCAGTTAAGCGGACAATACTCGCTGGTGAAAGCTGCTAAAGTGATCATGAACATGGGGCCAAAATACCTGATCATTAAAAAAGGTGAACACGGTGCGTTGTTATTCCATGGTGATCAAGTATTTTTCGCTCCTGCCCTGCCGCTAGAAGATGTGTTTGACCCAACAGGTGCCGGTGATACATTTGCCGGTGGATTTATTGGTCATATTGCAAAAACAAAAGACATCAGTTTCGAAAATATGAAGACGGCTATCATTGTAGGAAGTGCAATGGCTAGTTTTTGCGTGGAGAAATTCGGAACAACAAGATTAAAAGAAATTTCAAAAGAAGATATTGATGCACGCATTCAACAGTTTGTACAACTGGTGAATTTTGATATTGAGTTGGTGTGAGGAAGTATTTACAATAAATGACAAAGCCCTGCAATTGCAGGGCTTTGTCATTTATGCGTGGTACTGCTTGGCACAAGCGTCTCGCTTGTGCCTTATTATTATTTTTATTAATAGCACAAGCGAGACGCTTGCGCTATTAATAGTTTACGTAAAGGCAAAAAACTACCTGTACAAGCAACATGCTTGTAAAAAACTTTCTCATAAGTAATAAATGTTTAATGATTAATATTTCATGTCAAATCTTCCTTGAGTTATACGTATAGTTTCACAACCAGGTAATGCTAACGCAAACTCGAAAGTTCCAGACACAATTCTGTTTACTTTATCAAGTTTGGTGATATTTAAGTAGGCATTGTGGTTGGGTATGGTATCGTCCCAATTATAAATAATGCATGTGCCAGTAGCCCCAAAGTATTCTCCGATAGTAGCAGAGGTTATATTTAGTTTATAATAACCTGCTGTTTGTATATTACTGCCAGCTACAACAAATCCACTGGAATTACTGGCACCTGGCTCGTATCGATAGCCATTTATATTAAACGCCCCTCCCATATACGTTTCATCGTAGTAACAACTAAGCTTTGGGTAACCATTATCTCCCCTCGGCAGCCAAACCTTTCCGTTAACCAAAAACCCGCAGGTGTTTTTTCCTTCCTGTGTGGCGGGTGGTAGTTTGTCGCCAAGCAAATCACTCTTTTTGCAATTGCTGCTGCTGGTAATAATTAATATCAAAATTGTAATGAGTGAAATATGTTTCATGGTTATCCTATCTTAAACTCTTTCGTATGTGTTCTGATCAGCACCCGTTTCAAACTCCGGTCAATGATTTCACCCATGCTTTTACAGCGTGCAAACACCGGATCATCGTAATGCATAGCAAGCTCATGGCCCAGCTGTTGAATTTTTTCGGGAGTGGAGATCTGATCTTTCACCACCACATCACGCAGGTCTCTTAAGCGGTAGCGCTCTTCACGGATACGCCTTGCGATCAATGCCCTTTCTTCCTGCTGGTATTGCTGCACCACTTCACGGTTCAAATGCTTTTGCACCAATTCAACAAATGGGTAATTTTCTTTAAAGAACTGTGGCAGATAAATATTCTTACTGCCTTCATAAAACTGCTGATCAAAATCAATGGCCCGGATGAAGAATTTATAATCATCAAAATCGGGTGTGATGATGAAAACAAAATTGTAAGCACGCATATCGCCCAGCAAACGCAGGAAACAACGCTCATTAAACTTCACAAACTCTTTTGCAATACGTTTCAGATTGTATTCGGGCCTGCGGGGAATCAATTTTAAAAACTGATCACCCGGAATACCTGCAATATGTTCTTCCACCAACGTATTGCCATCACACAAATAATGCACAGGGTTTGGCGATAAGAGCTGCTCCAGCTCCAGACCATAAATGCGTGATGCGTCAGCCGTTTTGATATAGAAGTAATCGTACACATCATTATACTTGTTTACGATCTTGATACGATATGGATGCGAATTGCCAAACGTGCAGTAATCGATGCGTTCAATGTAGAGGTGGTTCAGCGCTTTTAGATCACCTGCAGCTTTTAACTTGGCATAGATCACTTTTATATGATCGTGTACTCTTGTTATCTCCGACTGCGGATAGATCACTGTTTCCCAAAGCGTGTCTTTCCCAAACTTATCAAGCAACGGGATTGATTCTGCATAATACTTCAGATCGTCGTAAGATACAGGCAGCGTTAATTCCTGGTGATACAACCGCAGGTACTGGTGCAAGGGTTCGCTAATGGGATAAAATATTTTTTTGCGGCTGATCATGGTACTTCGCTTCAGGCTTCAAGTTACTCAAACTTTCGTTGCAGCGATTGTGGCTGCATCTGATTGATGTCATTACAATCTTCTTGCAAGCACTACCTGGTTTTTAAACCGTTTTACTTTGCCCTGCAGATTAAATACTTCTGTAAAGATCACATACGGACCGAGTGGTAACTGTTGCAGTTTATCATTCAAGCCATCCCAGCGAAAATTGCCTTGCTGGCTGCAAATGGCATTTCGTTGCAATGCTTTTACAGGACGGCCGGCAGCATCAAACACCGTAATATTCATTACATAACCTGTTTCAGGAAAACGATAAGTGATGGTGAGGAAATCATCGGTGCCATCATTGTCAGGAGAAAATACTTCGGGCATTGCTGTTACATCCCCTTGCACCTGCAGATCTAAACGGAATTGTGAGTTTTGATAACCAGGCGTTCCGTATCCCACATCTTTTGCAGCACTATGCCAGTTGTCTTTGTTTTGTGTGTCAGCATTTGGATCGATGCGTTCTAATGCTACTCCTTCACTATTGCTGATCAAAGCGAAATGCCATTTATCATCATAAGCTAATTCATCGATCACAAGTCCACCGTTATCAGTTAATACCACATTGCCTTTATCATCGGAATAAGAAGGCATGGAAGAGAGGTTGAGAAACGCTGAGAGATTTTTTGCTATGAATTGTCGTTTTACAGTTGCTTCATCTTCACTCAGCACAAGATATTCGCCGGGGAACATCGCTCTGTCGGTTGCAGTTAAAGCCCGCATGTTGGCAATAGCTCCTGCACTGCTCCGGTTTGCAAGTAATAATGTTTTTAAATTGATGATCTTATTGCTGCGGTTGTATATCTCCACATAATCGGTGCCATCACTTGTTGGGTTAAATAGAACTTCATTAATGATGATATCATTTGCAACAGCAGCTGAACTAAGTCCCAGCTTTGTACTATTAAATGCAGTGATACTGTTGCCGCTGCAATCTTTTACATTGGAAGCAGTAACGGTATAAACTGTTCCCGACTGCAATTGACTATTTACTGTAAGTTGAACGGTATTGAAAAGCGGAGCAAGACAAACTGCTGTAACAGCTGTGCCAATGCCATTGCTAAATTGGTAGTTGGCTGCAGTTGCAGCCGAAACACTATCTAACGATTCATCAAAAGTTAACAGTACAGTGCTGTTATCAATTGCAAAAGCCCTGATCAAAGCAGGAGCTGTTTGATCATTATTAATCCCATCAACTGAATTTTTTATCCCTGGTGTACCGCCTCTTGTATCAATACTTGCACGCCAGTTGTTTGCAGCGCTGCACGGATTTTTTGTATCAACCATTTCCAAAGTCCAGCCACCATCACTCTTCACCGCATTGTTGAACCAACTGAGATTGTATTCTACTGCATGAATAGTTGCACCGCTGTTACTGCGGATGAAAATCGTTTCGCCAGTATTATCCAATGAAGGAAAACTTGTAACAGCAAAAGTGCGGCCATACTGTTGCATGGTTACAGCTGCAGTTGTTCCGCAAATGATGGCACTGCTATCCGGTTGTAATAAAAAGTTAGGCAATGGTCCACTCACTCCATTTGCATCACCCACCCGCCAGTTTTGTAAGTTGATAGCTGATGTGGCAGTGTTGCGTATCTCGATCCATTCAACATTCGGCAACCCGATTTGTGGTGTGGGATCACTCATGATTTCACTGATGACGACGCTGTATTTGTTTTGGGTGAAAGCGTTTGCTTGCAGCATCAACAAACAAACAATTGTTATAAGGAGTTTAGGTTGCAGCATGTACTTAAAAATAACATTAATCAAACGATTGCGTAAATACCTCGATGAAAATTCTAAAAACAATTTGGTGAAACGCTCATTCAGCTTTACTTTTGACCCTCATGATGACAATGAAACATACAAAACGCACAAAGAAACAGTTCCGCAAGGGAAGGTAACATTGTACGTTGTGTTGTAAACATAATAACAGGCCTTCCCGAAACGGAAGGCCTTATTTTTTACCCCCATCTGATGCCCTCGTCTGATGGATTTATTAATCAAACAAAAAAATTCTGTCAGACGAGGGCGTCGGACAGAAACAAAACAAAAAACAAAATGAAAGTTGCAGTAGTTGGCGCTACAGGTCTTGTAGGAACCAAAATGTTACAGGTATTAGCAGAAAGGAATTTCCCGGTTACTGAATTAGTTCCCGTTGCAAGTGAACGTTCCGTTGGTAAAGAAGTTGAGTTCAAGGGAAAGAAATACAAAGTGGTAAGCATGACCGATGCAATAGCTGCCAAACCTGCTGTGGCTTTATTCAGTGCCGGTGGTGGTACTTCAACTGAGTGGGCACCAAAGTTTGCAGAAGCCGGTATTACTGTGATCGATAACTCCAGTGCATGGCGCATGGACCCAACAAAAAAATTAGTAGTGCCTGAAGTAAATGCTGATGTGTTAACTGCAGCAGATAAAGTGATTGCTAACCCTAACTGTTCTACTATTCAGATGGTGGTGGCCTTGCAACCACTGCATAAAAAATACCAGATCAAGCGTGTGGTTGTATCAACGTACCAAAGTGTAACAGGTACTGGCGTAAAAGCCGTTGATCAGTTGTTGAATGAACGTAAAGGTATTGTAGGTGAGATGGCTTATAAATATCCAATTGATCTGAATGTGATTCCCCAGATCGATGTGTTTTTGGAGAATGGGTACACCAAAGAAGAAATGAAAATGGTGAAAGAAACCTGCAAGATCATGGGCGATGATTCCATTCGTGTAACAGCAACAACAGTGCGTATTCCGGTAATGGGTGGTCATAGCGAAAGTGTGAACGTTGAGTTTGCAAATGATTTCGATTTGAACGAAGTAAAAGCATTGCTCAGCTCTGCTCCTGGTATTGTGGTAGTAGATGATCCTGCTACACAACAATACCCAATGCCGATGGATGCACATGAAAAAGATGATGTGTTTGTTGGTCGTTTGCGCAGAGATGAAACACAAGCCAATACATTAAATATGTGGATCGTTAGTGATAACCTGCGCAAAGGTGCGGCAACCAATGCTGTGCAAATTGCAGAATACCTGCAGGGCAAAGGTTTGTTGTAATGGTCGGCACGGCCAGCGGCTGTCAGAACATAAAAAAACTTAACAAAAAAGAGCGCTTCAATTGAAGCGCTCTTTTTATTTCTGGGGAGATACTGTTATTATTCACCTGTATGCAATCCTTCATTCAAAAACTGCAGTAACGGTTGCAGCGTTTCAAAATTGACGCATACTTTTTTTACCAGGTCTTTCGATGTTAGATCAGCATCAGAAAAGTTTTGCATGGCGATCCAGCTTTTCAATTTCAGATATTCAATGGCGGGATTATCAGCTTCATAACCTTTTGGTGGTCGTGCCAATTTCAGATCACCTTCAGTTGACAGATCGCCAAATACCGCTTTGAATTTTTTGTTGCTGATGATCTTCTGAAATTCTTTCCAGTTATAATCAATTTCCTGGCGCACGTTTTTTAAAAAATCAGGTGGCGGTACATATAAACCACCTCCTCCAAACGCAGCACCCGGTTCACAATGAAAGTAGTAGCCGGCTGTCATTCCTTTTTTGCCGTCCTTATTCATGTAGGCGCCCATGTTTGTTTTGTAAGGACTTTTATCTTTACTGAAACGAACATCCCGGTTTATACGGAAGATGCAATCTTTTGCAGCAAGATGTGCAATGGAAGGATCTTTCTTCCCATGCTTTTCTATTACTGTATCAATAAACCCAACAAAATCTGCTTTGGCAGCATCGTAAGATTTTCGATTTGCATCGAACCAGGGCTTATTGTTATTCTTCTTTAAGTCTTTTAAAAATTTGAGTGTGGAAGTTTGCAGCATAAAATAAGGTTGTAGTGAAGATGCAAATTTGCATAACCAAACAATACTATGCTAAAATAGTTCTGTGAAGATGTGAGTAAGTAATCAGAAATCAAATATCTGCAATCTTAAACTGCTCCCCAGTTTTCACCGCTTCTTATTCTGTACAAAGTCATTTCACTTACGCTGTACTTTTTCGCCAGTTGTTTGTAGGTAACATTGCGGTTGGGATCCTGAATGATCTTTTTGATCGTCTTTACCTGCAGCGGAGAAAGCTTCAATCCTTTTTGCGTGCTGCTGCGTTCTTTCTGTAATTTTTTGTAAGCGATCTTTTGAGGGCTTTTTTGTTGATGAGCTGACATTTGTTCCAATGTTGCCCATTTCAGATTAGCAGCACGGTTATCTTTTTTGTTATGGTTGAGATGAATGACAAACTTGTTTTTTGTTGATTGTTTCGCACAAAAAAGTTTTGCTACTTCACGGTGCAGGTAGATGGTTCCTTTGTTATCTGCACGATGCAGGTTTAACGTACGGTAACCGGTTGTAATGGAACCGTTGAGTAATTTTCCATCTTCTGAAATATCAGAAGAATAACTTGCACAACGGCCAAGATTTGAAACTGCGTATTTGCGACGTAATTGTTTCCAACCGGCAAATTGCAATTGTTTCCATTTTTCTCCGGGAAGTTTCTTGATCATACGAAAAGATTGGAGATACTAAATATACAACAGCAAACCCTGTACCTGCAAGTGAAATCCTATATTAATTTTTTAACAGTGCCAGGAATTCTTCTTCTGTTATAATTTTTATGGTGCTTATTTTTTTCGCTTTTTCCAGTTTGCTGCCTGCATCTTCACCCACTACAAGATAATTTAATTTTGCACTCACGCCACTCAATATGCTTCCACCATGTTCTTCTGCCATTTGTTCTGCAGCACTTCTCTTCAAGGTAGGCAATGTTCCTGTAAATAAAAAAGTAACACCCGTTAAATTACCTTCATGTTTACTTTCTTTCTGCTCATTCTTTAATTGCAAGCCAAGTTCTTCCAGTTCTTTCAATAGTTGCAGGTTCTGTTCGTTGCTGAAAAAATCATGAATGCTTCCTGCAACTCTCGGACCAATATCTTCCAGTTGTTGTAATTCTTCCAATGTTTTTCCGGCAATATCCAGCAGATGTTTGGTTGAATTGGCTAATGTCTTTGCCGTTGCTTCACCAACAAAGCGGATACCTAATGCATAGATCAAACGGAATAACGGTTGCTTCTTTGAATTTTCAATTGCTGTTTGCAGATTATCAACACTCTTTGCGCCGTAACCTTCCAATCCTTTGATCTTATCATAGGGCAAACGATACAACGATGGAATATCTTTCAGAAAGCCGAGCTCATAAAACTTCCGCACATTCGCATCGCCCATGCCACGAATATCCATCGCATCTTTGCTGTTGAAATGAATGATACGTTCAACCACCTGCGCTTCACATTGATAATTATTACAACGCCACACAGCTTCTTCTGCTGGTTTTACCAACACACTGTTGCAAACCGGGCAATGGGTAGGGAAGATGATCTTTTCTTCTTTACCTGTACGCAGCTCAGCCATTGATTTAACGATGTAAGGAATTACATCACCCGCACGTTCTACCAAAACTGTATCGCCCAGCATCAGGTCTTTCTCTGCAATAAAATCCTGGTTATGTAAAGAGATACTCGTTACCGTTACACCGCCAATAGCTACCGGATCGATCTTGGCAACAGGTGTAACTGCACCTGTGCGGCCAACCTGGTATTCAACTGCACGGAGCTTACTGGTTCCCTGTCTTGCTTTGAATTTATAGGCAATGGCCCAACGTGGGTGATGACTGGTCATGCCCATTTGATCCTGGAGTTGCAGATCGTTTACTTTGATCACCATGCCATCAATTTCGTAAGGCAGTGTATCCCGCTTCTGTTCAAATTCATTACAGTAGTCAATTACTTCCTGTATGCCTTTGCAGATCTTTTTTTCTTTTTCAGGACTACGGAAGCCAAGCTCCCACATCATTTTCAATGCACCGCTGTGCGTGTGTAATACATCATATGTTGATTGCTTCCGATCAACCATTGCTACGTAACCAACATGATATAAAAATGCTTCAAGATTTCTGCGGGCAACTTCTTTTGCATCTTTTATACGTAAGCTGCCGCTGGCTGCATTGCGTGGATTGGCAAGCGGCGGCAAATTTTCTTCCGCTAATTGATCGTTATAGGCTTTGAAATTTTTCTTACTCATCAATATCTCACCACGTATTTCAATTTGTTTGATGGCGAATTTCGAAAACTCTGCTGACAATGGAATGGAACGAATTTGTCGAACATTGGTAGTGATCTCTTCACCTTCTGTTCCATCGCCACGTGTTGCAGCCCGAACCAGTTTATCATCTTCATAAATAAGTGAAATGCTGGCACCGTCAAACTTTGGCTCAACGCAGTATTCAATATGATCAAGTCCGCTTGCTTCTTTCGCTTTGCGGTCCCAATCAATAAGATCATCAGCATCATAAGAGTTTTCAAGACTGAGCATCGGAACAAGATGCTGTACTTTTTTAAAATCATTTCCCAACCCTTTTGCTACACGTTGAGTAGGTGAGTCGCTTGTAATGAGCGAAGGATTGGCAGCTTCGATCTTTTCTAAGGCTTTGTATAACTGATCATATTCAAAATCGCTGATGAGCGGATCGTTCTGAATATAATAACGATATTCATGGAAACGCAGAGCATTTCTCAGTTCTTCGATTTGTTCTTCACTGAGAGATGAACTTTTCAGTTGATGCAGCAAGCTTGTGGTGCTTTGCTGCAATTGCTTGGTATTATCGGCTGAATACATAAGAAATAAAATCAGACGGTAAAAATACAAGGATGAAGGACAAAACAAATTAAATTCACTTACTCATCTTAGAACTTCCATTTGTCCGGCAGAATAACCACAAAACATATTCATTTATACAGGTATAAACAATCTTTGTTCTTTTGGGTTATACCAGCACAACCATTTATTATGATCCGACTGTTTCTTCTTTTTGCCGTAACGATTGTGTTTTCACAATGTAATTCCAAAACTGAAGTTGATACTCTGCTTATCAATGGAACAGTGTACACGATCGATTCTGCTTTCTCCAAAACTGAAGCAGTGGCTGTAAAGGATGGAAAGATCGTTGCTACGGGCACAACTGCTGATCTGCAAAAAACATTCAGCGCCAAAGAAGTGATCGATCTGCAAGGGAAATTTTTATACCCGGGCTTTATTGACGCACATGCGCATTTCTACCGTTACGGGCTTGGATTGCGTACAGCTGATCTTACGGGCACTACCAGTTGGAATGACTGTTTGAACTGGTTAAAAAAACACGCTGCCGAACACAGTTTGCAAAAAGGTGAATGGCTGATTGGAAGAGGTTGGGATCAAAACGATTGGGAGGTGAAAGAATTTCCCGTGAATGATTCGTTGAATCAATTATTTCCTGATAACCCTGTTTTGCTGACAAGGGTTGATGGACATGCTGCAGTTGTGAATGATCCAGCATTGCAGCAGGCTGGTATTTCAGCTCAAACCAAATTAACAGGTGGTGATATATTTATTGCAAATGGAAAACCAACGGGTGTGTTGATCGATAATGCAATCGATCTTGTATCAGCAAAAATTCCGGCAGCAACAGCCGAACAAATTACAGAAGGGTTACTGGCAGCGCAGAAGAATTGTTTTGCAGCAGGCTTAACTTCTATTGTTGATTGCGGCTTGGATTATACGGATGTGTTGAATATTGAAAAAGCAAATAATAGTGGTGCACTGAAGATGCGCATGTATGTAATGTTGAGCGATGCAAAGAAGAATTATGAGGCCATTTTTGAACGTGGTAAAATAAAAACTGATCGCTTGAATGTTCACAGCTTTAAAGTGTATGGTGATGGTGCTCTTGGTTCAAGAGGCGCCTGTTTGCTCGAGCCATATGCAGATAAACCCGGACATAAGGGTTTCTTATTAAGCAATCCAGAACATTTTGATTCAGTTGCAGCACTCTTGTATGCAAAAGGTTTTCAGATGTGTACACATGCGATTGGCGACAGCGGTAACCGAACCATCCTTAACATTTATGGTAAGTATTTAAAAGAAACCAACGATCTGCGTTGGCGTATTGAACATGCACAGGTGGTGAATGAAAATGATTTCAACCTGTTTGGTAAGTATAGTATTGTACCAAGTGTACAGCCCACTCATGCAACCAGTGATATGTATTGGGCAGAGCAACGTTTGGGACCCAAGCGTGTAAAAGGCGCTTATGCATTTAATGATCTGTTGAAACAAAATGGCTGGATTCCATTGGGAACAGATTTCCCGGTTGAAGATATTGATCCACTCAAAACATTTTACGCAGCGGTGTTTCGTAGAGATGCAAAAGGATGGCCTGAGCAAGGTTATCAAACAGAGAATGCTTTGTCAAGAGAAGCTACATTGCGAGGCATGACCATTTGGGCCGCACGTTCAAATTTTGAAGAAGCTGAGAAAGGAAGTATTGAGAAAGGAAAGTTTGCAGATTTTGTGTTGCTTGATAACGATTTGATGACAGCAACATTTGAGCAGGTGTTGAAAACAACCGTGCTCAAAACTATTTGCGGAGGCGAAACGGTATTCAGCAAAAATTAATAAACAGCTTCGTTCCTGAATTCTCTTGGCGTACTGTGTTTCTTTCGTGCAAACACACGGTTGAAATAAGTGAGCGATTCAAAACCAGCACTGCGTGCAATAGAAGAGATCTGTTTATCCGTTTCAATTAATTGATAACAGGCATAGCCCACACGCAGATCGTTCACATAATCTGAAAATGTTTTACCTGTCGCTCGTTTGAAAAACTTACAAAATGCACTGGGTGAAATGTTGATGATGGAAGCTGCATCATTAATGGTAATTGGCTTCGCAAAATTCTGTTCAACATACGTACATACCTTATTAATACGAGGCTCGCTGTTTTTAGCTTGGGAGATATCATACTCAGCTGATGCCAGTTTTCTTCCTTTTTGTTGCGATAACTGATTCAGGAGATCGATCAGCCCTGTAATTTTTTCAACACCGGATTTACCGGGTAGTGACAGTATTAAATCTTTAAAAGGTTTGCTGTTTTTAAAATGAAGTCCGTGCCGGCAGCTTTGTAACAGCCGCTTGATGTTTTCGAATTCCGGTAAACCGGTAAAGCTGTTGAACAGGGAGCCCGAAAACTGGATCACCACAAAATCGCAGGATTTATCCTTCACTTTTTTATCCGATACCCATGTATGTGGCAGGTCGGGCCCGATCAGCACCAGATCCCCTGGTTCAAATTCCTCATAACTGTCACCCACGATGCGTTTGCCCGAAACGTTGATCTTAAACGTGAGTTCATATTCGGGGTGATGATGCCAGTAAAACTCAAGGTAGGGCAGGCTCATAGGATAAGCTACCAATACGGGCTTATCATTGCCGGGAACAATTTTCTCGAGTTCTGCTTTCATACTAAAGATGCAATTACAAAAGTAAAAATAGGATAAGTTGGCAATATAGTGCCAGAAATTGGAATTTTAGTTCAATTTGAGGCCACTGCCTTAGTCTAGTTTTGTGTGAGTTTTGATTGCGGAACTGAAGAGGGTATTGATTTAGCGACCGGCTGTTGTATAAAAAGACTGAGAATCTTTCTTACTGATTGCAATCACAACGATAATCCAACAAATTTCATTGATCATTGTTTTTTTGGTTTGATGTAAACGGATTGCGTTATGAGAAAATTTTTGCTTGCATATGTTTTCCTCTGCTTTGCAGTTAATGCAGGCTATGCCCAATTACTATCAACTGATGTAGCTTTCCCTGCTGATGCAAGTACCATCGTCATTACAATGGATGCCACTAAAGGCAACAAAGGTTTACAAGGTTTTACCGGTTCAGTTTATCTCCATACAGGTCTAATAACATCGGCCAGCGGTTCACAAACAGATTGGAAATACACCAAAGGTTCATGGGGTACTGCAAATGCTCCTGTAGCAACACGCCCCGACCCGGTGAACAAGCCCAATACCTGGCAATTTACCATCAACAACATTCGCACCTATTATGGTGTAGCTGCAGGTGAGCAGATCTTATACATTACTATTCTGTTCCGCAACGAGGCAGGCACATTGGTGCAACGTAATATCGATGGAAGTGATATGTATATTAAAGTGTATCCTGCCAATGAATTTGCAGTGAAGTTTACATCACCTGCAATGCAGCCTACGTATGTTCCTACTGCAGAACCACTTACTGCAGGAACGCCACCGTTTACTGTTCCAGTTACAGCTGTATCATCTAAAAATGCAAATCTCACGTTGCGTTTTAATAGCGCACAAATTGCTACAGCAACTGCCGCACAAATCATTAATGGCTCGGCAAACGTAACCACAACCTGTGAGCAGCAGATCACATTAGAAGCTAACGACAACGGCACCATCAAACGTGATACATTCAACTTCTTTGTACCACAGGCAAGCAACCCAACAGGCGCAAGACCGGCAGGCCGGAAAGATGGAATTACGTTTGAAGACAACAATACCAAAGCAGTTTTCATTTTATATGCTCCGTTAAAAACCAAAGTTTCCCTCATTGGCGATTTTAATAACTGGACACAAACCTGTTCGGGGCAAATGAAAAAAGACGGAGACTATTTCTGGACAGAAGTAACAGGTCTTACCGCAGGAACACAGTACCGGTTTCAATATGTTGTTGATGATGCCATACGCATTGCAGATCCATACAGCGAACTGGTGCTTGATCCGAACAATGATCAATACATTCAGTCATCTACTTATCCAAATATGCCTGCTTATCCTGCCGGCAAAACAACAGGTGGAATAGTAGGAGTTATAACCCAGGGAGAGGCAGCTTATAATTGGACAAGCAGCGGAAGCTATGTTCGTCCTGATAAGCGTGATCTCATGGTGTATGAGTTGCTTGTTCGTGATTTTGTTGCAACACATAGCTGGCAAACATTAAAAGATACACTCAACTACATCAAAAATCTCGGCTTCAATGCGGTACAGTTAATGCCCATTAATGAGTTCGATGGAAATGAAAGCTGGGGATATAATCCCATGTACTTCTTTGCACCTGATAAATATTACGGATCAAAGAATGCATTAAAGGCATTCATAGACCAGGCACATAGTTTAGGTATTGCAGTAATACAGGATATTGCTTTCAATCATGCAACAGGTCAATCACCATTGGCAGCTATGTGGTGGAATGCCGGCGCAAATCAAACAGCAGCGAATAACCCTTACTTCTACGAAACAGCACAGCATCCATTCAATGTATTTCACGATTTCAATCACAACGTTGAACCAACGAAATACCATGTGTCCCGTTTCATCCGTCACTGGTTAACCGAATACCGTATTGATGGTTTCCGTTGGGATTTAAGCAAAGGCTTCACCAATAATTTCACAAGTGATGTTAATAGCTGGAATCAATACAACCAGGCTCGCATTAATACCTGGCAACGTTATTATGATAGTATGCAGGTAGTGAGCCCGGGATCCTATTGTATCCTTGAACATTTAGGTAATGATGATGAAGAAGCAGAACTGGCTAAGCGTGGAATGATGTTATGGGGAATCATGCATTACAATTTTGCACAAAACACACAAGGACTTTCAACCGGTACCGATATCAACAGAGCATTCTGGAAGAACAGAAGCTTCTGGAGTGATGTTTCTTTGAACGATAAACCACATCTTATCACTTATGCGGAAAGTCACGATGAACAACGCATCATGTACGATAATATTAATTCCGGCAACACATCCAACGGTGCTCACAATGTAAGAGATACTACAGTTGGTCTTTTCCGCACCGAAGCAATGGCGGCGGTCTTAATGGGTTTACCAGGCCCGAAAATGATATGGCAATTTGGGGAGGTAGGTTATGATTTCTCTATTAACCGTTGCCCTGATGGCTCTATAAGTAATGATTGCCGTTTAGCCAACAAGCCGATCCGGTGGGATTACTACCAGCAGGTTCGTCGCAAGCGCTTGTTTGAAACCTATAGTGCAATGGCTAAGCTGCGTAATCTTTACAAGAATACATTCCGTACACCAAACCTTGCTTTAGGAACAAACCTCGGCATTAACCTGATTAAGACCATTGTTGTTGATCATACCGATTTAAAATATGTGGTGGTTGCCAATTTTGATGTTGTTCAACAAACACCAACGGTTACGTTCCCTGCAAATGGAACATTCTACGACTATACGAATGGCGGCACCATTACTGTTTCTGGCAACCAACAGGCAGTAACACTTGCACCCGGTCAGTTCAAAATCTATCTCAATCAAAATGTATCAGGTGGTGTAGTGACAAACGTCAGAGATATTATAGCTTCTAATACAGATTTTCGTCTGAGCATTTATCCTAACCCGGTTCAGCAATCGGCAATTGTGAAATATGAATTGCCCAAAAGCGGAAAAGTAAGTGTGCAGTTGATCAATATACAGGGACAGGTTATCGCTTCAAAGAATATGGGTTTCCAGTTAAAAGGTTACCAGGTGTTTGAAATGGATCGTAACAGTTTTGCAGGCATGCCTTTAACAGCAGGCCATTACGTGTTGCAGGTGCGGGTTGATAATCTTGTGCGGTATGAAAAAGTAATGGTGCAGCAGTAAGGCTACAGGGTTTGTCTTATTGTACTGCTCAAATTTTTGGATAGAAAAACAGGACTGAATTTTTTTGTTGAAAGTTGTGTTAGTGATAACTGATAATCGTCAACAGAAAATACAAGGTTGCTGTGACAGATATAAATTGTAAATCTCAAAACCCCAACTATTGATTATGACCCTTCATCGTCTGCTTGCCAGAGCAGGGGCCTTGGCTCTAATGCTGATGGTTTTAGCAATGAACGTGTTTGCGCAAGGTAAAACTGTAACAGGGAAAGTGACCGACAGTAAAGACGGCACCCCGGTTGCAAACGCCTCCGTAACAATTAAAGGTACCAGCCGTGGTACCACCACTGATGCCGGTGGTAATTTCAGAATTGCTGTTGATAACAACAACGCTGTATTAGTTATTTCATCTGTAGGTTTTACAGAGTATGAATTAACTGTTGGAGCGCAAACTGATCTTACCATTTCACTTTCTGCCGCACAGGGCACACTTAACGAAGTTGTTGTTGTAGGTTATGGTACACAGCGTAAGAGAGATCTCTCCGGCTCTGTGGCAACTGTATCTTCCAAAGACTTTGTAAAAGGTGCGCTACAAACTCCTGAGCAGTTGATTGCAGGTAAAGTAGCTGGTGTGCAGATCACACCAAACAGCGGCGCACCGGGTAGTGGTAGCCGGATCCGTATTCGTGGCGGTGCTTCTTTGAATGCAAGTAATGATCCGTTAATTGTAATTGATGGTGTGCCGGTTGATAATGGTGGCATTTCAGGTGCAACCAATCCGTTGAACCTCATCAACCCCAACGACATTGAAACCTTTACCATTTTAAAAGATCCATCTGCTGCAGCCATTTATGGTTCACGTGCATCAAATGGTGTTATCCTTATTACCACTAAGAAAGGGAAGAAAGGAAAAACACGGTTTAATTTCAGTGCACAGGGTTTTGTACAAACGCCTTCTGGAAAAGTAGATGTATTATCGGCACAAGATGTGCGGGATATTGTAAATGCAAAAGGTACACCTGCACAAGTTGCTTTGTTAGGAAAAGAAAGTACTGATTGGCAAGACAAGATTTTCAGAAATGCATTTGCACAAGACTTTAACCTCAGTGCAACAGGTGCACTTGGCAATGGCAAATTGCCATTCCGTTTATCAGGTGGTTATCTCAACCAGGATGGTATTCTGAAAACAGGCAACTTCCAACGTTTAACCGGGGCATTAAACCTCAACCCAAGTTTCTTTAATAACAAACTGAAAGTTGATCTTAATCTGAAAGGTTCACGTACTACTAATTTCTTTGCTAATGAAGGAGCGATAGGTAATGCAATTACGTTCGATCCTACTAAGCCGGTTAATTCAAGCAGCAAAAGATATGGTGGTTATTGGGAGTGGACAGATGCTGATGGATTGCCTACCCAATTATCAAACCGCAACCCTGTTGGTTTATTATACAATCGTGATAATACAAGTGAAGTATATCGCAGCATCGGAAATATCCAGTTCGATTATCAACTTCCTTTTGTAAAAGGATTACGTGCAAATCTTAATCTGGGTTACGATGTGTCGAAAGGCAGTGGTACTAATATTGTAAGCGATAGTGCTGCCGATACTTATCGCCGCAAAGGCAATTACAATCCATATCACCAGGAGCGTACTAATAAGTTGATGGATTTTTACTTCAACTATACCAGCAATATCAGGGCGATTAATAGCCGTGTTGATTTCACTGCAGGTACAGGTTACCAGGATTTCGAATTTTACAGTTACAATTTTCCCGACAGAAGATTCAACGGAAGTATTGTTCCTGAATCAGAACCTAATTTTATTTCACAAGCTCCGGGTTATACATTGATCTCCTACTATGGACGTTTGGTTTACTCTTTAGCCAATAAGTACACAGTAACATTGAATGCACGTACCGATGGTACTTCGAAGTTCAACAAAGCAAACCGTTGGGGCTTCTTCCCATCTGCAGCAGTAGCATGGCAGATCAATGAAGAAGAATTCCTCAAAAATTCAAAGGTGGTTTCTAATCTGAAATTGCGTGCAGGTTATGGTGTTACCGGTCAGCAGGATGGTATTCCGTTTTATGCCTACATTCCTGTTTATGGTTTGAGTAACAATCAGGCACAATATCAATTAGGTAATTCATTTATAAACCTTCTTCGTCCGAGTGCATATGATGTTGATCTGCGTTGGGAAACAACCACTAACATTAATGCTGCCATCGACTTTGGATTCATTGATAACCGCATTAATGGTACAGTAGAAGGGTTTATCCGCAAAACTGAAGATCTGTTAAGTACAGTTCCTATTTCAGCAGGCTCAAACTTTACAAACCAACTGTTTACCAACGTAGGTAACATTGAAAGTAAAGGTTTGGAGCTAACATTGAATGCAGTTCCTGTACGTTCTAAAAATATAGAGTGGGAAATCGGTGCAAACTTCACGTATGTTGTTCCAAAGATTACCAACCTCTTGGTAAATCCTGATCCAAACTTCACAGGTGTGGCAGTAGGTGGTATCAGTGGTGGTACCGGTAATACGATCCAGCGTCACATTGTGGGAGAGCGCCCTGCTTCATTCTATGTGTACAAGCAGGTTTATGATGCAAGTAGTAAACCTATTGAAGGTTTGTATGAAGATCTGAATCGTGATGGCATCATCAACGAAAAAGATCTGTACATCTACCAATCGCCTGAAGCGAAATATTTCCTTGGTATTACATCGAATGTAACAGTGAACCGTTTCAGTGCAGGTTTTGTAATGCGTGGAAGCATTGGTAACTATATGTACGATAATCTTAACTCGAACAATGGTGTTTACCGCCAGGTTGTTAATCCGCTTGGTTTCCTTGCAAACGGCACAAAAGATTATCTCCATACCGGATTTGTAAACAATCAATATTTCTCCGACTACTATATAAAGAATGCATCTTTTCTCCGTATGGATAATATCAACTTCGGATATGATGCAGGTGAAATTGCAAAGAATGTTCGGTTACGTATTACAGCTAACATTCAGAATGTATTCGTGATTTCGAAGTACGGTGGTCTTGATCCGGAAATTGCCGGTGGTATCGACAACACCATTTACCCACGACCACGTACATATGTACTAGGTTTTAATTTTGATTTCTAAAAAAATAAATATCTGCAATATGAAACGTATTTCAGTTTATATAAGTTCATTACTGTTGAGTGTGGCGCTATTAACAAGCTGCCATAAACAACTAGACAGGACACCGCCTAACAGTTTGCCGTCGGACAATGTGTATACTTCCGAGACCGGATATTTACAGGTAATGGCGAAAGTATATGCAAGCATGGCACTCACGGGAAACCAAGGCCCCGCAGGTAACGGTGATGTGGCTGGTATTGATGAAGGTACATCTGACTTTCTCCGTTTGTTTTGGAAAGCACAGGAGTTAAGTACCGACGAAGCTGTAGTTGCATGGAATGATCCCGGCATCCAGGATTTTCATAACATGAACTGGAGCTCCAGTAATGCAATGACCAAAGGTTTGTACTATCGTTGTACATACATCATAACACTTTGCAACGAATTTATCCGTGCGAGCAATCCTGCAACAGTTGCCAGTAATGGTATTTCGGGACCTGCAACAGATAATATCAAACGCATGCGTGCCGAAGCAAGATTTGTTCGTGCATTTTCTTATTGGGTATTACTTGATTTGTATGGCAAACCCGGATTTACTACAGAGAATGATCCAATTGGAAAATTCAATCCTGAACAAACAACAAGAACTGCTTTGTTCAGCTATATTGAAACTGAGTTGAAGGCAATTGAAAATGATCTGTCGAATGCACGTGCTGCTGATTATGGCCGTGCTGATAAAGCAGCTGCATGGTCATTACTTGCACGTATGTACCTCAATGCGAAAGTTTATATTGATACAGAGAAATATACAGAAGCAATTACCTATTCAAAAAAGGTGATTGATGCAGGGTATAGTTTACTGGGCGATTATCGTTGGTTAGGTTTAGCCGACAATAACATTAGTAATCCTGAATTTATCTGGACATTGAATTATGACGGTGTCAAATCGAAAAACTATGGTGGAACGACTTTTTTGGTGAATGCTTCTGTAGGTGGCGATATGGATAAAAATGTTTCAGGTCTTGGTGCATGGGGCGGTATTCGTGCAACACGAAACCTGCCAGATTTGTTTCCTGATGTAAATGGTAATGGCGATAAGCGTGCACAGTTTGCCATCGGTACACAAAACATTGAGATCAATAATATATCTGAATTCAAAGATGGTCTCGGTGTTATTAAGTATCGTAACAAAACTCGCAGTGGCGCTTTTGGCCAGGATCCTGAAAAAACATTCTCTGATATTGATTTTCCTGTTTTCCGTTTAGCAGAAATGTATCTCATTTATGCAGAAGCAGTAAAACGTGGCGGCGCTGGCGGCACCGATGCGCAAGCGTTGATTTATCTCAATGCATTGCGTGCAAGAGCACAGGTTACAGCTGCACCGTTAGGATTTTATACACTCGATTATATCATTGATGAACGTGCAAGAGAATTGTATTGGGAAGGCTTTCGCCGTACTGATCTGATCCGCTTTAACCGTTTTGTTGAAGGTACTTATCTGTGGCCCTGGAAAGGTGGTGTAAAAAGTGGAACCGGAGTTTCAGCGATCAGAAAAATTTACCCCATTCCTGATTCAGAAATTGCAGCAAACCCAAAACTGACACAGAACCCCGGATATTAATCAAACATAAATTATTCTGTCATGAAAAAAATAATTCAATCATTCACCCTTTTCACAGGATTGCTGCTTGCTGCAAGCTGCGAAAAAGTTGAAAATAAAATTTATCTCGAAAGTGGTAAGGATCCTGTGCTTACAATAAGCACTACCAATGTAAGCCTTGAGCCGGGTAACGAAGCAAAAGAAGCACTTCGGTTAAACTGGACGAATCCTGATTATATGTTTACAACAGGCGTGAGTTCACATGATGTAACCTATACCATTCAGATTGATGTGGAAGGTGGGAAATTTGCAAGCGACAAAAAAGGCGAAGTTGTTGTAGCAAAAGAACTTTCAAAAACGTTTACAGTTGCAGAGTTAAACGGATTCCTGGGTAATACCATGAAGTTGCAGACAGAGCCAAGAAGAAGCTACGTACTTGAAGTAAGAGTGGTTGCATCAATTGGAGCGGCAGCAAAAAGGTATTCCAACGAATTTAAGATTACTACCAGTCCATTTAATCCTCCACCAAAAGTTGAGCCTCCTGGAACCCTTATCAATAACTACAATGATGGTGAATTGTGGATAGTGGGTGATGCTTCTCCAAACGGCTGGGCGAACCCGCTTCAGGCAGCTTATAAAACGTCTCATAAGTTTACCAGGAAATCAAAAACATTGTATGAGTTGACCATCGCTTTACCAGGCGGCGGAGGTTATAAGTTGATTCAGCAAGATGGCAACTGGGATACACAATACCACATGACCGTAGGTACTTGGGCTGGTGGCGAATTTGAAAAGAAAAATGCCGATCCAACATTCCCAGGCCCTTCTACAGGGGCAGGTACGTACACCATAACAGTTAATTTTCAGTTGGGCACTTATTCAGTTGTAAAAATTTAAACAGCGAATTATGAAATCTATTAATAAACTATTTATTCTGACCATGCTTTTAGCTGTTGGTTTTGCGGCTTGCGAGAAAGCACCCGGTCTGGAAAATTATAAAAACGGAACGGCTGTCTCCCTTACTTCTTCTGCCGCATCAATTGCACCCACGGCTGCAGATTCAAACAAAGTAATCCTTACGTTGAACTGGACCAGCCCTGCTTACGCAACGGATTCAACTACCTACAAGTATATTCTTGAACTGGATTCAAGCACTAAAAATTTCACGAAACCAAATACGGTAATACAAACGGGCGCAAGAACCAAATCCTTCACAGGAAAAGAGATCAACAATATGTTGTTGAATTATGGTTTCGCTTTAGGAGTACCTGTTGATCTGGATTTTCGTATCACTTCATCTTACAGTAACAATAATGAACTGTACAAATCAAATATTGTAAAGATCAGGGTTACGCCTTACAACGATCCGAGTGTACTTACAACAGAAAAAACAGCAGTAAGCGGAACGTTAAACACATCAAATGATCCATCAAACAAATTCACATGGACAAATGCGTTTACAGGTTATAATGGCATAGTTACTTACACATTACAGTACGATTCAGCTACTAAGAACTTTGCATCGCTTAAAGAAATAGCAGTCGGCGCATCAACTTATCTCAAGCAATTGAAAGTGGGCGAAATGAATGATGCAGCTTTAAATGAAGGAGTAGCGGGTGATGCAACCGGTAAAATTGAATTCAGGGTGAAAGCTGTTACAGCACAAGGAGCAGTGTCATACTCAAATGTTGTTTCAGTTAATATCACAACTTATATTCCATTGCTCAGGTTTTATTTACCGGGTAGTTATCAAGTTGGCTCTGGGTATGGTAGTGAAAACTGGACTCCGGCAACAGCGCCCGAGCTGGTTCGTGATCTTCGTCCCGAGGCATTGAACAAATTGTACTATATCTACATATGGTTACCAGCCAATACTGAATTTAAAGTAACCCAAGGCCGTAGCTGGGATGTTAACTATGGAGGCACAGGTGGTAATCTTGTACAAGGGGCGCTTGACAACCTGAAAGTGACCAATGCTGGTTATTACAGAATATCAATTGACAGAACATCTTTGAAATATGATATCCGTGAAGGAAGAATGGGCTTTGTTGGCGGTGCTACCGGAGCTGGTTGGACCCCTCCGAACGTATTCCCCAATTATGCGATGGGCCTTGCTTCAACAAATCTGTTTGTTGGTGTAACCAATTTAACAGTCGATGCCTGGAAGATGATCGATTACAACGATTGGAACAGCGGCGATATCAATGTAACAAATGCACGTAGTTATGGTTCTGCCGGCGGTAGCGGAAGTACGATGGAAGTAAACGGCGGTAACTTCCCTGCTGTTGCAACTGCAGGTCGTTATCGTGCAATGTGGGATGGCCGTAACCCAGATAACATTAAATATGAATTGTCGCCAGCTACAGAAATGCGTGTAGTGGGTAATGGTATTCAAGGCGTACCAGATTGGAACCCGGGAGCAAGTCCTCAGATGACGTACATGGGAGCGGGTAAATGGCAGATAACTGTTACTCTTGTTGCCGGCAAGGACATTAAATTTCTTGCAGGTAACGATTGGGGGGCCTTTGATTATGAAGACAACAGCGGCGGCAGTATTGCCACTGGTGTTGCCCGTAAGATCAAATGGGAGGGAGGTGATAACTTTAAAACTCCAGCCGCAACCGGATCTTATACAATTATCTTAGATGAGCATGCGCAAACAGTAACTATTCAATAGTTGAGTTTTTATAAATAGTAAAGCCGACAGTACCAACTGTCGGCTTTTTCTATTAATTCCCGAATCAAAATCAGCCTCAGCCCTTATTTTCATTACCTTCGTGCCCTTAATTTTCAGGGTTATGTCTTCCTTGCGTGATCAATTGGATATGGAGCGGTTACCGCAGCACATCGCCATTATTATGGATGGGAATGGTCGTTGGGCCAAGGAGCAAGGTCAGGATCGCCTCTTTGGTCATTTTCATGGCGTTGAAAGTGTGCGTGATATTGTAGAAGGATGTGCAGAGTTGGGTGTGAAATATCTTACCCTTTATGCCTTCAGTACTGAAAACTGGGACAGACCAATTGAAGAAGTAACAGGTTTAATGGAGTTGCTGGTAGATACCATTCGTAAAGAAACAGCTACCCTCAACAAGAACAAGATCAAATTGCATGTAATCGGTGATACGAATATGTTGCCCGACTACGCAAGAAAAGAATTACAGGAAAGCCTGGATGAACTTAAAGATAATACCGGTCTCAATCTTATCATGGCATTAAGTTACAGCAGCCGCTGGGAAATTGTTAATGCCATTAAGAATATTGCAGCCGATGTGAAGACAGGAAAACTGGAGCCGTTTGAAATTGATCAGGATACCATCAAGGATTATTTGACCACACGTGAGTTTCCTGATCCTGAGTTGATGATACGCACCAGCGGTGAGTACCGCATCAGTAACTTTCTTTTATATCAATTGGCCTATGCAGAATTGTATTTTACCAATGTACGCTGGCCCGATTTCAGAAAAGAGAATTTATATGAAGCGATTCTCGATTTTCAGGGCAGGGAGAGGCGTTTTGGGAAAACAGGTGAGCAATTAAAAACCAGCGAACCTATAACACAATCCTAAGAAGCTGTGAAGATGGCCATTTTAACAAAGAGTTTCAGCAAAACCAACTATTTTGCCGCCCGGCCGATGACGTTATAAGTCACGGTCAGACTTGCAACGCAACGTCCGACTGTAAAAGGCATGAGCGGCATTTTTATAACCGATATACAACATAACCGTAACTGAATTTTGATGCGTTTGAATAGAAAATTATTACTGCTTATTCTGATTTGCTCCAGCGTTTACCTGCCTGCAATGGCACAGCAAACCGACACCACCAAACCAGTTTCAGTTGATCCTGAACTGGAAGCGATCATGAATTCAAAAGTGCCCAGAGAATATATTATCGCCGGCATTACTGTTAGTGGCTCCAAAACATTTGATTCAGCATTACTGGTTTCTGTTTCCGGTATTTCTGTTGGTGACAAAGTTTACCTGCCTGGTGGCGATCTGTTCAGCAAAGCAATTGCAGCCATTTGGCGTCAGCAATATTTTGATGATGCAACGATTTACATTACAAAAGTTGACGGGAAAGATATTTACATTGAAATAAATGTAACCGAACGTGCAAGGCTTGGTAACTTCTTTTTCAGAGGAATCAAAAAAGGTGAAGAAGATGAGCTGAAAGAAAAAGTTGGGCTAACGCCAAACAAAGTAATTACAGAAAATCTTCGCCGCACAAGCATTGAAAAAATTGAAAAGTTTTATTCAGATAAAGGGTTCAGACAAATTGATGTAAAAATCTCTGAAACAAAGAATGCCGTAAACCCCAACTTTATTGACCTTACGTTTAACGTTAACAAAGGCAAGAAGGTAAAGATCGACGAGATCTTTATTTCAGGGAACGAAGTTGTATCGGATCTTAAAATCAAGAAACAGTTAAAGGGAACAAAGGAACGCATGCGTTTTACGTTGTATCCTGAAAAAAATGCTTCAGCTTATGGCGGTAAAGATTCGGTCACATTCAAAGAGTTTATGAAAGACCGTGGATTTTTATCACTTTCGAAAGTGAGGGATTTTCTTGATCCATGGTTCCGCATTAAGTTTTCTGCTGCTAAATTCAACCAGAATAAATACATCGAAGACAAAGAGAAGATCCTTACTTATTACAACTCTCTTGGCTATCGTGATGCGGTTATTGAAAAGGATACCAACTATTATAACAGCAAAGGAAACCTGGTTATTGATGTAAAGGTTGATGAAGGAAGACAATATTACTTCGGTAACATTACCTGGAGAGGGAATACAAAATATTCTGATTCGGTACTCAACAACATCCTTGGAATACAACGTGGTGATATCTATAACCTCGAAACACTGAATTCAAAATTAGGTAAGCAACTTTCAGCAGAAGGTGGCGATATCAGTGGTCTTTACATGGATGATGGTTATTTGTTCTTCCGTGTGGAGCCTATTGAAACAAAAGTTTACAACGATACGATCGATTACGAAATCCGTTTGTCTGAAGGTCCGCAGGCAACCATTCGTTCAATAAATATTTACGGAAACGATAAAACGAAGGAGTATGTCATCCGTCGTGAGTTACGTACAATTCCGGGTGAAAAATTCAGCCGTAGCGATATGATCCGTTCGATCCGTGAATTATCTGCATTGAATTATTTCAATCCTGAAAAGATCAATCCAAACCCGGTTCCAAATCCGGATGACGGTACAGTTGACATCAACTACACACTTGAAGAAAAATCAAGTGATCAGTTGGAGTTGAGTGCGGGTTGGGGTGGATTGATCGGTTTAACCGGTACATTGGGTGTTACCTTCAACAACTTCTCTACAAAAAATATTTTCAAAAAATCGGCATGGCAACCGTTACCAAGTGGTGATGGACAGCGTTTATCCATTCGTGTACAATCAAACGGTCCGTCGTTCAGTTCGCAGAACTTTTCATTTACTGAACCTTGGTTAGGTGGTAAGAAAAGAAATAACCTGACGTTGAGTTTGTTCCGTACCAAGTTGGCAAATGCATTTGATCCGTTAACAGGCTTGCCTCTACGTAAAAAGTCAGAAGATGCACAATACCTCCGCACGTTTGGTGCAAGTGTATCATTGGGTAAGCAATTGAAATGGCCCGATGACTTTTTCAACCTGATCACATCAGTTAACTACACACAATATAAACTGAAAGATTACCCTATTTTCCCTGAGCTGGATAGTGGTGTATCGAATAACATTAACTTACGTTTTCAGATCATTCGTTCAAGTGTTGATCAGCCAACGTTCCCACGTTCGGGTTCAACGTTTTCTTTAACAGCAACATTTACACCACCATGGAGTTTGTTCCGTGATGCTAGTAAATATTCAGACCCTGCTGAGAAATATCGTTTGGTTGAGTATCACAAATGGCGTTTGAATTACGAATGGTTTATCCCGATCGGAAAGCCTGCAGGTGCTGAAAAGAACCGCCAGTTTGTATTGAAAGCCGCAGCGAAATTTGGTTTCCTTGGCCGATATAATAAAGATTTGCCGATATCGCCATTTGAACGTTTCCAGGTGGGTGATGCCGGTTTGCAGAATAACTTTGGTATCATTGGTTTCGACATTATTGCACACAGAGGTTATCCCGTGTACGATAATTCAAACCCAAGGATTAATAACGCCAACCAAACATCAGCCACACAATTCTTTACCATCTTTAACAAGTATAGTATGGAATTGCGCTATCCATTAAGCACCAACCCAAGCAGTACAATTTTTGGTTTGGCGTTTTTTGAAGCAGCCAATGGCTGGTATGATGTGAAGGATTACAATCCATTCAAACTGCGCCGCAGTGCAGGCTTGGGTATGCGTTTCTTCTTGCCAATGTTTGGTTTGCTCGGGTTTGATTATGGTGTTGGTTTGGATAGAACATATCCCGGCGCAAGATTCAGAGATATTTCCAAGTTTACCTTTATGCTTGGCTTTGAACCGGAATAGACAACTTTTTTGTTGCATCATCCATCATGTATAAAAAAAAAATTGTATGAAGACATTCCTGATTGCAGCTTTCAGCTTAATGCTTACAGCATTTAGTGCTAATGCACAACGTTATGCTATTATTGACACCAAGTACATACTGGATAAAATTCCTGAGTATAAGGATGCCAATAAAAAGCTGGAAGAAATGGCTGATGCATGGCAAAAAGAAATTGACCTGTTGCAGGCTGATCTCGATAAAATTTACCGTCAGCTTGAAACTGAAAAGGCGATGCTCACACCTGAACTTTTGAAAAAAAGGGAAGATGAGATCTTTAATAAAGAGAAGCAGGTGCGTGATCTGCAACGCAGACGTTTTGGGTTTGAAGGCGACTACTTCCGCAAAAAGCAGGAATTGGTGAAACCCATACAGGATAAGGTTTACAACGCCGTTCAGCGTCTTGCAACTGAAAGATTATACGATTTTATTTTGGACAAAAGTGAGGGAATTACCGTTATATTTGCCGACCCTAAACTGGACAAAAGTGATGATGTGCTGAAAATACTGGGTGTTAAACTTTAATCAAAACCCTGTGCGCACACAACCATTGAAGGGAGTAAGCACACTTTATTTAAAACAAACAACAAAAATGAAAAAGATTATTGTTCTGGCAGTTGTAGCACTTATGGGAACAGCTGTAACAGTGAATGCACAAAAAATTGGTCACATTAACACAAATGATTTGTTGGTGGCGATGCCTGAAACGAAGAAAGCTCAGGATAGATTAAAAAACTCACAGGATTCACTCAACGTTGTATATGCACAGTTGATCAAAGAATACCAGGAAAAAGACAGCATCATCCGTGTTGATTCAGTTAAATGGAGCCCGGCTATTAAGCAGATCCGTTTTAAAGAATTCCAGGATTTAGCTGATGCAGTACAACAATATTCAACTTCAGCACAGCAGTTTTTGCAACAGAAAGAACAAGAGTTTTTTGCTCCTGTACAGAAAATTGCATTGGATGCAATTCAATCTGTAGCTAAAGCAAATGGTTATGCTTATGTTGTTTCAAGAGATGCTTTATTAGTGGTACCAACAACAGATGATCTGTTACCATTAGTGAAGAAGTTTCTGAAAATACCTGAAACCCCGGCTAAATAATTAAGCTTTAAGAATTACAATATTGATCCCCCGGTTTATCGGGGGATTTTTTTTGTGCTTACATTAGCAGCATGCAGCAAGGACCAATCGGCATATTTGATTCAGGCTATGGCGGGTTAACAGTGATGAAAGAAATCGTGCAGCAGTTACCGCAGTATGATTATATCTACCTCGGTGATAATGCCCGTGCTCCCTATGGCACACGCAGCTTTGAAACAGTGTATCGTTACACATTGGAATGTGTAGAATGGTTTTTTAAACAAGGTTGTCCATTAGTTATTCTTGCCTGCAACACTGCTTCTGCAAAAGCATTAAGAACCATTCAGCAAAACGATCTGCAACAGCTCAATCCTGATAACAGAGTGTTGGGCGTGATTCGTCCAACTGCAGAAGTGATCGGGCAATACAGTAAAACAAAGAATGTTGGTGTACTTGCAACGGCAGGAACGGTGCAATCAGAATCGTATGAAATAGAGATCACCAAATTTTATCCTGATGCAAAAGTCTTTCAACAGGCTTGCCCCATGTGGGTACCGTTGATCGAGAACAATGAACATACAAATGCCGGTGCCGATTATTTTGTAAAAGAGTATGTGGATGAACTGATGCAGCAATCAGCGGATATTGATACTGTGCTGCTCGGGTGTACACATTATCCTTTGCTGAGTGAAAAGATCAAACAGCAATTGCCGGAGAATGTGCAGTTATTATCGCAGGGAAAGATTGTAGCCGAAAGTTTGGCTGATTACCTGCAGCGACACCCAGAAATGGAAGAGCGTCTGACTAAAGGAGGAACGAAGCAGTTTTTTACAACAGATTCAGTAACTGATTTTGACCGACATGCCCGTTTATTTTATGGGTCGGATGTGCTGGCTAAGCATGTGGAGCTGGTGGGCTGAATATTCCCTTCCCCGAGCGGTGGTTAACTGTTACACAGCAAACTGATTATCAGGGGTGGGTTGCAGAATAGAATTCCCGAACGTACAAGAGATTGCGTGGCAACAGGAGCAGAACGGGGTAACAGGCGCTGGTATCAGCATAATTTTCTTGCCTCAAACACTGTGTTTTCGGGCAGTTTCCCCTACCTTTGCCGTCCTTTCACAAACAGCGGGAAGTGGTGTTCTCACTGCGTGATATGAAATTTCCGGATTCTCCCCGGTATTTTTTAAAGAAGTAAAACAGCAAACAATGCCAGGAAAAAAACGCACATACCAGCCTTCGAAGCGTCGCAGAAAAACCACACACGGTTTTCGTAAGCGTATGCAAGATGCTAATGGCCGCAAAGTATTAAACAGCCGCCGTGCAAAGGGCCGTCATAAGCTCACGATTTCTGATGAGCGTGGCGCTAAGAAATAATTTTCTTACGAACAGATGATATTCTTAAGTCTCCCGTTTATCGGGAGACTTTTTATTTTACAGCTGCCTTGCAAACGGTGTTATTTTTACAATCTCATTTCAGTTTTTTGGAAACAGCACAACGATATACACTTGGTAAAAACGAACGGATGAAAAGCCGTAAGCAGATCGAACTTCTGTTTAAAGAAGGCAAAACATTTTCTGCTACGCCTTTGCGGGTGTACTATGCTGTTCAACCATTGTCTGCTGATGATAGTCCCTTGCTGTTTGGGGTTGCTGTGGGCACAAGAAATTTCAAAAAGGCGGTTGACCGAAATCGTATTAAACGATTGATTCGTGAAGCCTGGCGGTTACAAAAAAATGAACTGCAACAAAAACTGAAACAGGAGAACAAACAGCTGCATGTGTTTTTTATTTTCACCGGTAAAGAAGTACCTGAGTATAAATTAATAGCCGAAAAGACGGGATTAGCTTTACATAAACTGGAACAACTCAATGTGCAGTCAGCATCTTGATACAAACCCTAAAAAGTACAGCAGTATTAAAACAGTGCTGAGCTTTCCATTTATTTTATTGATTCGTTTTTATCAGTATGTGATCAGTCCTGCTATTGGACCTAAATGCAGATATACGCCGACCTGTAGTCAATACGGAATTGAAGCATTGAAGAAACACGGACCTATCAAAGGTTTGTGGTTAACGATGAAGCGAATAAGTAAATGTCATCCCTGGGGTGGAAGTGGTTACGACCCTGTGCCATGATCAAACAAGTAAGCCATCACGGCTTCATCAACGTACTGATCTTTACTTTTTAAATACGTGTATTTCTTCAACACACCTTCGTGATGAAAACCTGCTTTAAGATAAAGCTGAATCGCTTTTTCGTTTGCAGTAGAAACAGTTAATTCAATACGCAGAAAGCCTTGCTGTTTTGCATATTCTTTTATTTCTTCCATCATCCGCAAACCATAACCTTTACCAGCTTCTTCCGGATCAATGGCCAAACCACCGAGATAAACAATATGTGTATTACGGTAATGCTGCGGCACCAGTTTGAACATACCAATGGATTCGCCGGCATCTTCAAAAATATACAGCACACCTTTGTTTTGTAATTCGTTGAACACACTGCGAAAATCTTCCGGATGCATAAACTCATACAACAGGAAAGGATTTACATGCGGGTGCATGTACAAATAGTAAAGAAATCCAAAATCCTGGCTGGTTGCTTTGCGTATCATTTGTGCTGTTAGGGACTGTGAAATTAATTACTTTGCAAGAGTACAAAGCAAAAATCATGGCAAAAGAAAAGATACGCTGCAGCTGGTGTTTAAAAGATGATCTGTATAAAGCATATCATGATGAGGAATGGGGAACACCCTTGCACGACGATGATAAATTATTTGAACTGCTTTGCCTCGAAGGGGCACAGGCTGGTTTAAGTTGGTACACTATTCTCAACAAACGTGAAAACTACCGTAAAGCATTTGATGGGTTTGATGCAAAGAAGATGGCAAAATATGGCGACAAAAAAATAGAGGCATTGTTGCAGGATGCAGGCATTGTACGCAACCGTTTAAAAGTGAATGCCTTTGTACAGAATGCCAAAACATATCTCGCCATACAAAAAGAGTTTGGCAGTTTTGATAAATACATTTGGCAGTTTGTTGGCGGCAAACCAATTATAAATAAAGTGAAAGGGATGGGTGATGTGCCGGTAAAAACGGAGATCTCGGATGCTATGAGCAAGGATTTATTAAAGCGTGGGTTTAAGTTTGTTGGCTCAACAATTTGCTATGCGTTTATGCAGGCAAGTGGTATGGTGAATGACCATGCAGATGATTGCTGGAAGAAGAAATAACCCCGGTTCCGATAGGAGAAAAATACAAAGCCGTTTCATTTTTTGAAACGGCTTTGTATTTGGTGAGACTTCTATTTATTATTTACCGAAGCGTTCAGCTACTTTGCTCCAGTTAACTACATTCCAGAATGCAGCTAAATAATCTGCACGACGGTTCTGATACTTTAAGTAGTAAGCATGTTCCCAAACATCGGCACCAAGGATGGGTGTGCCTTTTACTTCAGCAACATCCATCATTGGATTATCCTGGTTAGGAGTTGACGTAACTTCAAGCTTGCCATCTTTTACGATCAACCAAGCCCAGCCACTTCCGAAACGGGTCATACCGGCTGCTGCAAATTTTTCTTTGAATGCATCAAAAGAACCAAATGCGGCATTGATCGCATCAGCCAATGCACCCGTTGGTGTACCGCCAGCGTTTGCTGCTAATGATTCCCAGAAGAAAGTGTGGTTCCAGTGACCACCGCCGTTGTTACGTACTGCAGGTGAAATACTTCCTGCAGCAGCTACTAACTGCTCAATGGTTTTGCTTTCGTGCTCAGTACCGGCAACAGCTTTGTTGAGATTATCAACATAAGCCTGGTGATGTTTGCCGTGATGTATCTGCATAGTGGTTGTGTCAATATGAGGCTCCAGTGCATCATGTGCATATGGAAGAGGTGCTAATGTAAATGCCATGTTCTGTAAGTTTTAAATTTTACGAAATTGTTTAACGGAGAACAAATGTACAAACAGATAATTTAAAATGCAGACCGATTAAACTTACAGCAATTAGCATACCGAGAGAAAAAAGAAAGGAATGCACTGCTGCATTCCCTGTCTCCATTGGGCTTTGGGTTTTTTATTGGGAACAGTACCAGTTGATTTGATCTTGTGCCTGGTAGTAACTTAACCAGATATCACGAATATTTATCGACATGAGGTTACCACGGCTGCGGTTATAAATACTTCTTACGCCATAGTAACTAAAGTCGCCATAAAGCACTTCGCCAACGGTTGGGCGGAACGACCAGTTTTCGGCTACCGTGTAACCGTTAGCTGTTTCAATAACGATGTAATCGCAATTGAAATCGGAAAACACAACCACACCACGTTCTTTCTCCAACCATTGTGACTCATCAATCGGGGCAGGTTGTAAATCGGTCTTTCGGCAAGCTGAAAGAAAGACCAGGCTGAGTATAGCAAAACCAATGATCTTTTTCATGTGTAGATATTTATTACACAGATTAGATGTGTACAATTACACGAAGTTGTAAGTAACTGTAAGAAGATTTTGTTAAAGCATTTGCGTGCTATTGATTCGACTTATTTTACAAGACGATTCAGTTTTTTGCCTTTTTCAACAAAGGTTTCAACGATGCCTTTTGTTTCAAGATCGAGACGGATGGAGATGGTATACCAGGGAATCGAACCTTTAAATTCAGGTATTTGTTTGCGGATGATCTTCACCACATCATCGGTAAGTTCGGTGAAGGTTTTTCCTTTGCTGCTTTTCAGACTTTGAAGTATAGCGGCTTTAACCGGTTCGTAAATAGCAACATCAAACTTCCGTTCCGTTCCTGTTACCGGATGTGTAACAATGATCTTTTTTGAAGTTGCTTTTGCCATCTATTATCGTTTATCCTTAAAAAAATCTTTCATCAGCTTTACACAGTCTTCTTTCAGAACACCTTTCAGAATTTCAGCTTTCTGATGAAAAGGCGAGTGATCTTTTGTAATACGTTTGTGTCCGTTTTTTTCATCATCAGCACCCCAAACAATACGGGTTACTTTGCTCCAGTACAATGCTCCTGCACACATGAGACAAGGCTCAACGGTTACATACAAAGTAGCTTCGGGTAAATATTTTGCACCAATTTGACTGAAAGCCGATGTTAATGCGATCATCTCTGCGTGAGCAGTGGGGTCGTTAAGACGCTCCGTCATATTATGCCCACGGGCAATAATCTTGTTATTTACAACCACTACAGCACCGATCGGAATTTCACCTTCTTCAAACGCCAGCTCTGCTTCCTTTAATGCCTGTTTCATGAAATGTTCATCCGTCATACAACGAAGGTACTTATTCAATCACTTAACAGAAAGAGCAGAAAAGAAGAATAAAGCTTTATTACATTTGCAAGCACACTTCTTTCTAACCGATTGCCTGAACAGTTTAAACACGAAAGCCATTCATGAATCCATATCAAACGTTATACGATAGCCAGGTTGCTTATTATAAATCAGGTGCTACGAGAACAGTTGTATTTCGTAAAGAGCAATTAAAAAAACTGGAATCATTGCTTCGTAACAACGAACAGCTGATTGAAGAGGCTTTGTATAAAGACCTGCGTAAGCATAAGCAGGAAGTGTACATGACTGAACTTGGTCCGACGTATGAAGAAATAAGGGTACAGTTAAGAGGTGTGCGGCAATGGATGCAACCTCAAACAGTAGAAACGCCATTATATCTTTTGCCTTCAGTTACCAAACTTTATCCTGAGCCTGTAGGCAATGTGATCGTTATCTCTCCCTGGAATTATCCGGTGCTGTTAACCTATCGTGCAGTTGCAGGTGCAATAGCGGCTGGTAACACGGTGATCATTAAACATTCGGAGTTAAGTCATCATACTTCTACTTTAATGGAACAACTGATCAATAAACATTTTCCTGCTGATTATATTCATGCTGTACAAGGCCATGGTGAAACAGTGGTACCGCAATTGCTGGAACATTTTCATTTCGGGCATGTTTTTTTCACAGGTGGTACAGAAATCGGGAAAAAGATCATGGGTATGGCAGCAAAGCAATTATCACCTGTATCACTGGAGCTTGGCGGTAAAAGCCCATGTATTGTTGATGCAAGTGCTGATCTCAAAATGGCTTCGAAACGAATTGTGTGGGGAAAACTGCTCAACTGCGGACAATCATGTGTAGCTCCCGATTATCTTGTGGTGCATGAAAGTGTTAAAGACAAACTCATTCAAACAATTATCAAAACAATTGAAGAGTGTTACGGAACTGACAGGGAAGCGAATGATAACTATGGATGCATTATTAATAACCGTCGTTTTCAGTCGATCGTAAAGTATTTGCAGGATGGAAACGTTCTTTATGGTGGTGATGTGAATGAAGAAAGCAGGCACATAGGTCCAACGATCATTGACAATGTTAAACCAGATGCTGCTGTAATGCGTGAAGAGATCTTTGGTCCGGTATTGCCTGTATTTACTTACAGAGAGAATGAAGAAGTGTTGAAGCTGGTTGATCTGAACCCCAATCCGTTGGCAGTTTATATTTTCAGCACATCAACAGCAACACAGGATTATTTTGTGGAGAAGATCAGTTTTGGTGCAGGCTGTATCAATGAAACTATTTACCAGTTAGGCAGCAGCAGTATTCCGTTTGGTGGTATTGGCACAAGTGGTCATGGTGGACATTTAGGTAAGTTTTCGTTCGATACATTTACACACTATAAGGGTATTGTAAAGAAGGTGAATTGGTTTGAGCCTTTTTTCCGTTATCCTCCGTTCAGTAAATCAAAACTCCGCCTCTGGCGGTTGGCTTTGGGAAGAAAATAAAGCTGATGCGTAAACTTAAACGATTTGCCGTTGTTTTAGTGGTGATTGCTCTTGTGGCAATCAGTTATTTCTTTTACGTAAATCGAAACAGTGCAGATATGACAACAAGACAAAAATTATTGAAAGCAGTTTATCCGGCGTGGATTGCTTTTACAAAAGTGATCGGTAAGAACAATGATGCATTTACGAATGAGCATGCAAAACCTGCTGTGCCATTTCATACATTGAAAGCAGTAATGAACAATGGAACAACGTATGACTTTTCACAACTAAAAGGAAAGAAGGTGTTGTTGGTAAATACAGCCAGTGATTGTGGATATACCGGCCAGTATGATGACTTGCAGAAGCTGCATGAAAAATTTCAGAATAAACTCGTGATACTCGGTTTTCCTGCTAATGACTTCAAAGAACAGGAAAAAGGAAGTGATGAAGACATTGCTGCATTCTGCAAAATAAACTTTGGTGTTACGTTCCCATTGATGAAAAAAAGCAGTGTTGTTAAGCACAAAGATCAGAATGAAATATTTCAATGGCTGACTGATTCAACAAAGAATGGCTGGAACAACAAGATGCCTACCTGGAATTTTTCAAAATATTTAGTGAACGAAGAAGGTGTCCTCACGCATTATTTTGATCCTTCTGTTTCACCAATGAGTGAACAGGTAATAAAGGAAGTTGAAAAATAGGAATATGACAGAACAGCAAACTAATCTTCGTCTTGAGATTGCAAACAGCATCACCCATGGCATCGGGATCATTTTTGGTATTGCTGCATTGCCGGTGTTAAGCGCATTGGCTGCTACCAAAAATCATAATACTGCTGTTATCGGCGCTGCTGTTTATGCGTTTTGCTTTTTACTGTTGTTTACATTCTCTACACTTTATCATGCATTTCAACATCCTGGTGTAAAAAGAGTGCTGCATATGTTCGATCATATCAGCATCTATTTCCTTATTGCCGGAACATACACACCCTTTCTGTTAAACTACATGATGAACCCAACAGGTATTACCATGTTGGTTGTATTGTGGAGCCTTACGTTTATTGGTATTTTTTTTAAAATATTTTTCACCGGTAAGTTTAATTATGTGTCAACAGTAATCTATCTCGGTATGGGGTGGATACTATTATTCAGCGGCAGGCAATTTTTTGCCGCAGTCCCCTTCGATGTTTTGATCATGATCATTATAGGTGGTGTACTGTACAGTATTGGCGTAATATTTTATCTCTGGGAAAAATTCCTTTATCACCATGTTATCTGGCATCTGTTTGTTTTATCGGCAGCAATCTGTCACTATGTGGCTGTTTTATTAATGGTGTAAGCATGGCAAAATTACCAACACATAATTCCTCGCTGTCGTTCATTAAAGAAAATTGGAACGGCAACCTGCTGAATACAAAACAACAGTACGTCAATCTCGACGGACCTTCTGAACGTTCTTTCGCTGAGTTACTGAAATGGCAAACAGAAAAAAATCCATTTAAATCATTGAAGCGAAATCAGCAGACGAATATTGATGTTTCAATAAATCAACAGATCACGGCCAACAGGGAAGATGGTATTGTTTGGATGGGACATGCATGCTTTCTGTTTACTCTTGGCGGAAAGCATTTTATTGTTGATCCTGTGTTGTACAACGTCGGTCCTTTGAAGCGGTTTACACCACTGCCTTGCGATGTGGCAGCATTGAAGCAGATCGATTTTATTTTATTGTCACATAATCATCGAGATCATGCAGACAAAAGAAGTATGATTGAACTGTGTGCATTAAATCCATCAGCGGTTATTCTCACAGGCTTAAATATCACCCCTCTGTTGCGAAGCTGGAGAATCACTAACCAGATCATTGAAGCCGGATGGTATCAACAGTATCAATTGGAAACCGATGTACAGGTGAGTTATTTGCCTGCCAAACATTGGAACCGTCGTGGCTTGCACGATATGAATGATATGCTGTGGGGAAGTTTTATGTTGCAGTCTCCCACACAAACGATCTACTTTGGTGCAGACAGCGGTTTAGGAATTCACTATACAGAAATTGCACAACTCTTTCCCAATATTGATGTGGCTGTTCTGGGCATTGGCGCCTACAAACCAGAGTGGTTTATGAATACAGCACACACAAGTCCGGCAGATGCTTTAGTTGCCTTTGAACAATTGAAAGCAAAACAACTTATTCCTATGCATCACGGCACATTCGATTTAAGTGATGAGCCGGTCTTTTATCCGAAACAGGAATTGATATTACTGGCAGAGAAGCTCGGTATTGCGGGAGTCAATCATCTTTCTATCGGAAACAAATTGCAGTTTTAGTATCTTACTGTAAATCATTCATCATGTTCAGCAAAACAGACATTGAGCAATACTTCTCTGCAGAGAAGCAAGGCAGTCTCTTTTTTCTTTCTGTTGGCATAGTTGCTGTTATTGCCGCACTCATTTTATTCTTTGTTTTGAAAACGCCTTTTTACAAAGGTGCTGCTATTCCCATGATCATTGTAGGATTGATCGCAGGCGGCATTGGGTTCACTGTTTATAAACGCAGTGATGATGACCGTATCAGAAATGTATATGCTTACGATCTGAATCCTGATGAACTGAAACAAAAAGAATACCCCCGCATGCAGAAGGTGATGAAGAGTTTCCGTGTAATCTTTATTGCTGAAATTGTGTTTTTAATTGTCGCCATCGTTCTCTTCTTTTATTTCAGGACAAATACCGCACAGCAATTGTGGAGTGGAATAGGTGCAGGACTTTTTTTAATGGCTATTGCTGCGTTGTTTCTTGATATTGCAGCACAACGTCGTGCAGAGATCTATACAAAAGGATTAGAGACTTTTATAAGCAAGTGAGTTTATCAATGCGATGAAACCGCCTTCAACCCAATAATAGAAGCAATAAGTGTGGTGATAAAAAACAAGCGCCAGAAATCGGCCGGTTCTTTAAAGAAAATAATTCCCATGATCACTGTTCCAACAGCACCAATGCCTGTCCACACTGCATAGGCTGTACCAATTGGTAATGTTTGCGTGGCTTTGTACAGCAGCAGCATGCTGATGCTGAGACAAACGAAGAAACCAATCATCCAGTAAACAGATGAAGTTCCACTGGTTGCTCTTGCTTTACCAAGACAGGTTGCAAAACCTACCTCAAACAAACCTGCAATGATGAGGATGATCCAGTTCATGAATGATTATTGTTATTGCCGCAAAGATAACTGCATTTAATCGGCGAGTGAGGTCTGGCCGCTTCAAGGCGGCCAGACTCTGGCGTGTTAATCAATCGGACACTTCTCGTGGTAGTTGATCAATTCAATCTTCGAAGGAGCAAATTCAAATCCACTGAACTTCACAACGATCTCATCCAGCACCGCATCAATTTCTTCAACGGTATTAAGCGTGACTAATTTGCCACGGTATTCTTTAATATTGGGCAAACCTTTCAGGTAGTTAGCGTAATGCCTGCGCATTTCAAAAATGCCAACTTTTGGGCCTTTCCAAGCAAAGGATTTATGTAAATGCTTTCTGCAAACTTCAACTCGTTGTTCAATGGTTGGTGGTGCTAAGTGTTCGCCTGTTTTTACAAAGTGTTTGATCTCGTTAAAGATCCAGGGATAGCCAATAGCAGCACGACCGATCATCACCCCGTCAACACCGTAACGGTTTTTGTATTCCAATGCTTTTTCAGCACTGTCGATATCACCATTTCCAAAAATTGGGATATGAATACGTGGATTGTTTTTCACTTTAGCGATCAAGGTCCAGTCGGCTTCGCCTTTATACATCTGGCTACGTGTACGACCATGTATGCTCAAAGCTTTAATACCAACATCCTGCAAACGTTCGGCCACTTCTTCAATGTTCTTGGTATTGTCGTCCCAGCCCAATCTTGTTTTTACAGTAACGGGCAACGAAGTGGAGTTAACAACGGAGGCGGTTAACCGCACCATCAGGTCAACATCTTTCAGCACACCGGCACCCGCACCTTTCATCGCTACTTTTTTCACCGGGCAACCAAAGTTTATATCAACCAGGTCAGGATTTACGGTTTCACAAATGCGGGCACTCATACCAAGCGCTTCTTCATCACCACCAAAGATCTGGATACCGAAAGGACGTTCCTCTTCTTCAAAGTCGAGTTTCTGACGACTTTTGATGGCATCACGAATCAAACCTTCGCTGCTGATGAATTCACTGAACATCATATCTGCACCATTATCCTTGCAAACTGCACGGAATGGCGGATCACTCACATCCTCCATGGGCGCAAGGAGGAGCGGAAATTCAGGAAGCGATATGTTACCTATCTTTACCACGTTCAAAAAGAATTGCAAATTTAATCAGTTTATAGCAGAGATATGCAATATAGAAGCGTAAAAGGTTTCACAGGCTGGGGTCAAATAGGTTTTTTACTGCTCTTTACAGGTTTGGGGCTTATGGTTGCAGCAGTTGTTCAGTTAATCGTTGGCTTTTCGCTTGTTCCTGCCGGAACGAAGATGAATGACATAGCTGTCGAGATGATGAAAGCGATGGGTAACCCTAAACATGTGAATACCCTAAGGGTCCTACAGGTTGTCAGTACTTTCTTGATGATGGGAATACCTGCTTATCTTTTCTTACGGTTATGCCACTCCAAAAATTGGTTATGGCTTGGCTTTTCAAAGCATTTTACTCCCGCACAGGTTGTTGTGGGCTTTGTTTTACTCTTTTGTGCGAATCTTGTCGCACAGCCACTTGCCGATTTAAGTAAGGAAATCGTTACATACTTCCCGGTTGTCTTAAAAAAGGCCGAGAATTTAGAAAAACTATATAATGACCAGGTTGCTTTAATGAGCAATCTTACAAGCTGGAGTGAATTTATTATAGCTGTATTTATAATAGCTTTTTTTCCGGCTTTGTTTGAAGAGATGTTTTTTCGTGGAGCTCTGCAAAATACGTTACAGCGATGGTGGAAAAGTCCAATTGCAGCTATTGTAGTTTCATCTTTAATATTCAGCCTCATACATCTGTCAATTTACCTTTTCTTAAGCAGAGTGTTACTTGGAATTGGACTTGGATGGATTTTTTATAAAAGCAGAAACATTTGGGTGGGCACTGTGGTGCATTTTCTTAATAATACATTTGCTCTGATACAAATTTTCGCTTTAAGTAAAGCCGATAAAAAAGTTGATGTGTCAAAGCTGGATGCTGATTTACCATGGTGGGCTGTTGGATTAAGTTTCGTTTTTTTGATTGGTTCAGCCTATCTGTTTAAAATGATTTCAGCTAGCAATGCTGAAAAGATAAGGGTAAAAGAAGTGTTGTTGTATGAAAAATTACAGCCTTACTCAGGGCTTACTTCAAAAACTAGTAAAGATGTATAACAGTTCCATTAACACTAATCTTCCTCATGGCTTTTAACTGGCAAACATTCCGCACACGTGCACTCACAGCAATTTTATTTGTGGTGGTAATGCTTGTTGGTTTGTTGTGGAATAAATGGAGTTTTCTGTTGCTCTTCAGTATTATTCATTTTGGTTGCTGGTTCGAGTATCAGAAATTGGTTGGGTTGATCGATAAAGGCTATCAAACGATCAATCCTTTTCATAAATACGGTGTAATGATTGGTGGTTATGGGTTGATGTTATTCTTTACAGCAGATTGGTATATCAGCGGTAATGTCTCACTTCATTCTATTGGATGGATACTGATGCTCGCAGGGTTTTTATTGGTGCCGATCAGCGAATTGCTGTTCTCTAAACAGTTCAACTTTAAATACATTGCTCATTCCATTTTCGGATTGATCTATATTTCACTTAGCTGGGCATTGCTCCTGCATTTACGCAGCGGTGGTATGTGGATGCCACACAATGGAGAAGATACCTTTACCAATATTTCTACTTTATTGGCAAGAATAAGCGGTTATGCTGTACCGCTGATCATTATTGGTTCTATCTGGATCAACGATACCATGGCTTATATTGTTGGTTCGCTCATTGGCAAAACACCACTCAGCAGCATCTCGCCTAAAAAAACATGGGAGGGAACCATTGGTGGTATTATTTTAGCAGTGGGGGTGATGTGGTTGTTGGGTTACTTGAGTCAATCATCTGTTGCATGGTTATGGGCTGTTATTGCAGCAGTTGCTGCGGTTGCCGGCACCTTTGGCGATCTGCTTGAAAGTAAACTGAAGCGGTTAGCCAATGTAAAAGACAGTGGAAGTTTTATGCCGGGCCACGGTGGTTTCCTTGATCGTTTCGATTCTTTATTACTTGCAACACCATTTGTGTGGTTGTTGTTAAAACTGATAAACTGATGATGCGTTGTTGTGTGTTGTTGTTTCTTTTCTCTCTGATGCTTTCCTGTAAAAACAAAAAACAGGAAAGTAATAAAGCGCCTGTTGTTCAGGATGAGAAGGTAGTATCAGAGGTGGAAGAAGTAACAGCAGCTGTAAGTGCATTGTTGCCATTGCCCAGCTCCTATCAATTAAAACGTGCAAAGAAATGGCATGATGTATCGGGTGAAAACTGGCTGGTGTTATATGAAACCGGTGCGTATATTGAAAAAGGACAGACCAATGCATCTGCAAAGCTCTCAGCCGTACTCTTTCAAAAAACTGATAGCGGATTTGTGACGAAGTGGAAGATGATGGATGAAATCAACAATTGCGGGTTAGATATTGTGTGCTCGTTTTATGATGATCATTTAACCATCACTGATCTCGACAGTAACGGACTTGCTGAAATAACGATGTTGTATGCACTTAGCTGCAAAGGCGACGTCAGTCCGAATGAAAAGAAATTGATCATGTATGAAGGCGCACAGAAATACGCCATCCGTGGCGAAGAACTGATGCTGTTGCAGAAAGATACCATTGGCGGAAGCTGGAAAGCCGATACTGCCTTCAGTAATGCACCGAAGGCTTTTCTTGCATACGCAGTAGAGCGTTGGCAGAAGTTTGGTAAACAGGAATACCAATAGACCGAATCTTTGTACTTTCGCTGTTCAAATTTGTTTCATGACTATTCACAGAGAAGGATTTAAAAGTATTTCTATTGCGGCGGTATTGTTTGTGATCATTAATCTGCTGGCATTTAATTTTATCAGCCCCACATTACCAGTGCTTTCCTGGCTCATTTTTGCAGTGACCTTATTCTTCTTTCTGTTTATCGTTTCTTTCTTTCGTATTCCAAAGCGTGTTACACCCAAAAACGAACATGTTATTTACAGTCCTTGCGATGGTAAAGTGGTGGTGATTGAAGAGATTACTGATGTTGAATATTTTAAAGACAAACGTATTCAGTTGAGTGTCTTTATGAGCCCGGCGAATGTGCATGTGAATTTGAATCCAATAGCAGGCGAGGTGAATTATTCGCAATACCATAAAGGCAAATACCTTGTTGCATGGAATCCGAAATCATCTACCGAAAACGAACGACATAGCGTGGTGTTGAGCAACGATCGTATTGTAATCCTTGTAAAACAAATTGCAGGTGCTGTTGCAAAACGTATCGTTAACTATCTCCAACCCGGACAAAAAGTAGAACAGGGTGGGGAACTCGGGTTCATTAAATTCGGTTCACGTGTTGATATTCTTTTGCCTCCGGGTACAAAGATCAATGTGAAGTTGAATGAAGTTGTGAAGGGTGGGGTTACGGTGTTAGCGGAATATTGATGAGTCAATAGTCATTTAGCAATAATAAATTGGCAAATAAAAGCCTGACTTAGCGGTCAGGCTTTTTTGCATATTGCCTAATGACAATTGCTTATTCAAAAATAGTTTCTAATTCTTGCAAATGATGAATCACATAAGTTGGTTGAACACCTTTCAGATCGCTTTTTATGTGATTCACAAAGATCGAATCCATCCCGGCGTTGATGGCGCCTTGAATATCTGCATCTAAATTATCGCCGATCATAATGCTTTCGTGAACTTGTGCGCCGGTGATGTGAAGTGCGTATTCAAAAATTTCTTTGTTTGGTTTTACGCTGTTGCTTCTTTCGCTGGTGATCACTTCTTCAAAATAACTTCCCAGTTTGCTGTTATCAAGCTTGCGCCATTGTGTTTTTTCAAAACCATTAGTGATGAGGTGAAGTTTGTATTCTTTCTCTTTTAAATGACGCAGTATTTCATGTGTATAGGGAAACAGGTTTTGCTTAGTGGGCAATACTTCTAAAAAATAACCACTCATTTTACGGGCCAGTTCTTCGCTGCCGTTTTTAAACTCCAGCAAGGTGCGCCACATCCGTTTCCATTTAAGATCATCAGCCGAAATGTAGCCATGATGATAGCGGTCCCACAGAATAGCGTTGTGATGAAGATAGTGTTTGCAGAATAGATCAAAATCGTTGACGCCGGCTGCCTGCAAATCAAGTTCTTTATACACATCAGCCAATGTTTCCATGGCATTGGCATCAAAATCCCAAAGGGTATGGTCGAGGTCAAAAAACAAGTGACGATATTTCATTTCAGATTTCAGAATTACGATTTTAGATTTGTAAGAACGTATCTTGTAAACAAACCAACTGATTGAATGTTGATTAAAACCTGCAATCTACACAGTAAAATCTGAAAATATGAACGTTGTCATCACCGGTGCATCAAGAGGAATTGGCAAGGCCGTTGCAGAAATATTTGCAGCAAATGGCCATGCCCTGTATCTCAGTTCAAAAAGTGAAGTAGCGATCTACAAAACAATGGCGGAGTTGCAGGACAAGTATCCCGGCGTAAAGATCAAAGCCAAATCAAGGGATCTCAGTAAACGTGAAGAGGTAGATAGTTTCGGTAAGTGGGTGCTCGACAACAGCTTCAACATTGATGTGTTGGTGAACAACGCCGGAAATTTTTTACCCGGCAGCGTCTACAATGAAGAAGATGGTTTCCTCGAAGAAATGATCGCTACAAATCTTTACAGCGCTTACCATCTTACCCGTAAACTGTTACCGCAAATGATGAAGCAAAGCCCGGTCAGCGGTTCACGTGGACATATTTTTAACATGTGTTCCATTGCTTCGCTTCATGCTTATAAAAACGGCGGCGCATACAGCATCAGTAAATATGCCATGCACGGCTTCAGTAAAAATCTGCGTGAAGAAATGAAATCGCACCTGATTAAAGTGACCTCTGTTTTTCCCGGTGCCGTACTCACCGATTCATGGGGCGATTATGATAATTCGAGCAAACGTATTATGGAAGCAGACGATATTGCCAAACTGGTATATGCCAGTTCACAGCTTTCGCCGCAGGCTTGTGTGGAAGATATTATCATCAGGCCGCAATTGGGTGACTTATAACCGCTGATGATATAATGAAGTATTAGCCACGGATGAACACAGATTTGCTTATTGCTCATTGTCAATTCCTTCATTACCTGTTGAACAGCTTTCATCATTCACATCCTCCAATCAAATAATTCAAGGGTCGATTTAACATTCGCTGCCATAGCCTAACGGTACTCTTGCGTTAAATTTGTATTCTCATGTTGCAGCGTCCATTATATATGTTTTGGGTGATGACGTTTCTGCTGTTGTCTTTTTGTACTGCAGCACAGGTGAAATTGTCTGTGATACCCAGCAAAACAGTGGTGCAGCAAAACGAAAATTTTCAACTGCAGTTTGTGGTTGAAGGCGCAAGCCAGATCGATGATTTTACACCACCCTCCTTCCGCAATTTTGAACAGATGAGCGGCTTCGATCAAACCAATGGATGGACATGGGTGAACGGTTCACTTTCAGAATACATTACTTATACCATTACACTTCGCCCCAAAATAAAAGGCCGGTTACCGATTGCATCGGCGATTGTAAAAGCAAAAGGAAAGATCGCTACATCATCTCCCATTGTCATTTTTGTTAAAGAAGCAGGTTCAATAAAACAGGTAGAAGAAGAACGACCTGATTACTACCTGATGCCGAATGAAAATTTGAAAGATAAAGTGGCGAAGAACTTGTTCATTAAAGCAACGATCGATAAACATAGTTGCTATGTAGGCGAACCGGTATTGGCTACGTTTAAATTATTTACCCGGCTCGACAGTGAATCAAAAATTGTTAAGCGTCCATCCCTCAACGGCTTTTCGGTTGTAGATATGGAACAACCGGAGACAGGAATTTTTTCCAAAGAAATGTACAATGGAAAATTGTACAACTGCTACCTCATTCGTAAAGTACAGCTGTTTCCTTTACAATCGGGACAACTGATAATTGAACCGGTAGAAGTGGAGAATCTTGTGCGGATGATCAGGGCAAGGGCACGCAGCACGAAAGAAACAAATACCTGGCTTGATGCTGTGATGGAAAAAGTAAAAGAAGAAGAGTACAGCAATGGCGATGTCATTCAGGAAACGATTATTTTGAAAAGTGATTCATTAAAAGTGAATGTGCTTGACCTGCCCGAAAAAAACAAACCTGCAAGCTTTGATGGGGCTGTTGGCAATTTCAGCATGGAAGCATCGCTGTTGAACAAAACGATTGCAGCAAACGATTACGCAACACTACGTGTGGTCATAAAGGGAAAAGGAAATCTTCCAATGATCACAGCACCCACAGTTCACTGGCCAAGTGGAGTTGATTCGTTTGATGCGAAACTGAGCGAAGAGATCGATAAACACAATGCCCCCATCAGCGGAACAAAAACATTTGACATTCCATTCGCTGTTTCAAAAGCCGGATTGTTCACGATACCAAAGATCAACTTCACTTATTTTGATGAACAGTCGAAAACATATCATACACTTTCAAGCGATAGTCTGCAATTGAACGTAACGGCAGCAGTTAAACGGAAAACCCCTGTGTTTCATGATGAGCCGATTGTAAAGGAAGGCTTGCCACGATGGGTATGGGTAGCAAGCGTTGGCAGTGGTTTGCTGGTATTGATCGTCGGTATCTTTTTCGTTCAACACAAAAAAGAGCAGAAAGCAAAGGCAAGTATTGTTGTACCTCAACAACAAGTGGAAGAAGAACTCCAACCACAAAAAACGATGGATGCTTATTTGCAACCGGCAGCTTATGTATTGCAGGGATTACATCCAAAACAGTTTTATACATTACTCATGCAGGGTGTGCAGGATTTTTTAATTGAACGCCTCGATCTACAAACAAAAAATATCAGCAATACACAACTGGTACAGGCTCTGCAGCAAAAAAACTGGCCCGATCTCGCAACACAATTCCAGGAACTTGTACAAGCTTGTGAGTTAGCTGTGTTTAGTCCAATGGAAATAACAGATGACAGGGAACTGCTGATGCAACAATCAAAAGAGTTGCTGCAGGAAGTGGATAAGCGATCTTAAATCTGCATTTACTTTCGCATAGCGATGACATCGTTCTTTAAAAATGATTTAGCTTTTTCAATCTCAGGTCTGTTACTGTTTGGAGAATTAGATGTTGTGATCAGCAGACTGTAATAATGGTTTGCTTTCTCTTTATCGCCAGAGAGTTCGCTGGCTAATCCGGCACCATATAAAGCATTAAACCTGTTTGGATGAGTTTTCAAATTTGCTTCGTAGGCTGCCATTGCTTCTTTTGGTTTATTCATCTGCAATAACATATCAGCCATTGATTCACGTGCAGGAATAATTTCTCCGGGAGTAACAGGACTTTTTCCTGTTTTATCTTCCAATTCAACAGCAGCTGTAATTTGAACTAAGGCTTCGTTTGTTTTTCCTTCTTTAAAAAGTATCCACGCTTCGCCTGTTTTTAATTGTATCAACACCTGATTGGCTTTGTACATGTCTTTTTCAGCGATCAATAATTGACGCATACTGTCCAGATTTTTCAATTCAGTTTTTGCTGCATCAAGTTTGTTTATATGAACAGCCCCCATCAACCGTGTAAAATGGGTGATCGCTTTTTGCCACGGAAATTTTTGCCATGGAAAATCAATTGGGTGCATTTCCATGCCCGCCGCTTCTTTCCATAATTTATTTTCGAGATAATAGCGGGAGGGAATAGCTGCAAATGCATAAGCATCTTTAAAATTAACAGGATATACTTCTGTTATAGTCTTCAAATACTCACATTGCTGTTTAGCTAAATTATTTTCTCCCCGTTGCAGATAAGCATACACAAGATAATCCATGCCATGCAGTTCTTCATCCCAATGACCTTTGATGCCAGCCGTTTCCGCATAACATTTTGCAGACGAAGTTGAAATAAGATTTGATTGTATACATTCAGCCCAAAGACCAAGACGTGTAAAAATATGCGAAGGCATATGTTGTGCATGTGCTGATGATGGAGCAATAGATGCATATTTTCTTGCAGCAGGCAATGCAAGCGACGCAAGCTCGGGATAATCATACGTGTGAATAATGTAATGCACAATCCCGGGATGATTAGGTTCATTCGGATAAAGAGCCGTTAAGATGGTTCCTGCTTTCCGTTGTTTGGTATATGTTTTATCAGCAGGATCTGCGGCGCCTACAAGTGACAGGGCGTAAAACGCAGCAACTTCTTTATCTGCAGGGTAGCTCGTATAAAGCTTTTCCATTTCTTTTTCAAAAAAGAGTGTTCTGCTACGATGATCGATCGTATTCCAGTCTTTGTAGAACAATGCCATCGCATCAATGTAATCTGTTTCTTTTTTTGATTTATTCTTTAAAGCTTGTGCAATCAAGATGGCTTTTGTTCCTTTCTTCAGCTCAGCTTCAGTTGGCGGCGATGGCCATACCTGGTGATAATTACTCATGGCAACTCCCCAATAAGCCATGGCGCATGTTGGTTCTTCTTCAATCACTTTTGCAAATACTTTTTCCGCTTCATCATACTCAAACGAATGCAATAAGGCAATCGCCAGGTCAAAGTCTTTTTTGGTTTTTGGGGAACACGAAGTGATAAATTCAACAGTGCCGAATTGCTCATCGGCAGGTCCACACAGCACAACATTTCCACGTTTAAGATCGATCTCACTGATTTCTTCTTTTGATGGAGCTGTACTTGTTCCTTTACATGCGGTAAGCTGTAACAGGAATAAATAAAATACAGCTCTTGTAAGACCTTGAAATAATTTATTCATTACCACGGGTGTTTTTAAAAACTACTGAAGAGCTTTTGCGAGAATGTTGATGCAATAGCTCAAGCTACACAAAATTTATACCCCGTAACCGGAAAGTTATATCCATGCAACAAATGATCTTACTCTGCTGATCAGGCTGATACATGTAATTCAGGATGTACAGGTATTGCCTCACCTTCCAACGCATGTGATTTGAAGAAAAAGCCCATCCATAAAACCGATGCTCCCACAAATATTAAACCGGCGATCATTTGCCAACCGATCCACTCAGCCATACCATGTGCATTAAGAATGGCAATGAGTGTAACAAGCATATACAATAAGCGGAACATCTCGAGTGCCACCGCCCATTTTTTTGCACGAAGAATACCGCCCCAGCCGATCGTCATCATAAAAATTCCGGCAGTCATGATCAACCGTTCAGTAATGGTCAAAGGCATGGTGAGGTTAATGGTGATGAACATGTAAACTAAACCCGCTGCAATTTGTGCAATGATGTAGGGTTTTGTATTACGGAATTGCTTGCTGGAGAATTTCACCTGGCTCTCTCTTGTGTAGCCAACTCTTGGAAAAGCCTGTCCCACATTTTTTGGCCGCCAGCCTAATGGCATAAACCAGATGCGGATCTTGTCCCACCAACTGTCGGCAGCAACAGCATCATCCCACAATTGTTTCCAATATTGAATATTGATATAGATCGGGTCCCAGGTGCGTGGCGGATGTGTAACACCATAACATACTTCTTCTTTTTCTTCTTCAAACGAACCGAAGATCTTATCCCAGATGATGAGGAATTCCGAAAAATTCTTATCAAGATATTGCGTGTTGACACCATGATGTACACGATGATGTGAAGGTGTTACAAATATCTTTTCAAGAATTCCCATTTTCTTAATCAGACGGGTATGATGCCAGTAAGCAAGAAACAAATGCACTGCTGCCATAGAATAGATCATCTCAGGAGAATAGCCAATCACTGCGAGTATCCAATCGAAGAATAAAAACTGGAACATACGTTGGGTAAAACTGGCACGCAAGCCTACCGACAAATTCATTTCTTCTGATGAATGATGGGGCATATGTGCCGCCCAGAAAATATTAATGGTATGCCCCACCCGGTGGAACCAATAGAAAATAAAATCCTGCAGCAGAAGAAGTATCAGCAAGCTGTACCATGTAGCAGGAATTTTCCACGGCGCCACATTATTGTACAGCCATCCGTAAAAGTGATACACAAAAAACAGAACAGCAAGATTGATACATTGGTTGCCGATGCCGGTTGCAAGATTGGCAACAGTATCCTGGAAACTGTAGTAACCGTTTTTCTTCTTCACACAATACACAATTTCCAGTAAGAGCAACAGTATTGCCAGCGGTGATAAAAGTGCATATACATTCATAACAAAATGTTTATCTAAAATTAGACAGCATCTGTTTCTAATGCAATACCACTCACCGGTTGATATTTGCAGGCTTTGCCAAACATTTTAATTGCGTTGGCATAAACTGCGGTCTTTAAAAAATAATCTCTTTTATTTTGCTTATCCTGCAATAGATACGCCGATCAACTTACCAATGCCAAAGGTGATAGCTGCAGCAAGTAAACCAAATAACACCTGTCTGAAACCCGAGAACCAAACATTTCTTCCGGTGAACAAAGTAATAGCAGCGCCGATCAGGAATAAACCTAATGCACTCACCGCAACACTTATGCCAATGGCGGCAGCACCGCTGGCGAACATAAATGGTGCAACAGGTATAATGGCGCCAATGGCAAATAGAATGAAAGAATATACAGCCGCTTCAACAGCCGATCCTTTTAATTCGTCTGCATCAATTCCCAGTTCTTCTTTCACCAACAGATCGTGTGCCTGCGTTTTATCTTTCATTAATTCATCGGCAAGAACATAAGCTTTCTGTTCATCAATTCCTTTGGCCATATAGATCAAGGCAATTTCTTTTTTCTCTCCTTCAGGATTTACTTCCAGCTCTTCCATCTCCAGTTGCATCTGGTTCTCGTATAACTCCTGCGAACTTTTTACAGAGATCCATTCGCCCAATGCCATGGATAAGGCCCCAGCCAATAACCCTGCAAGACCAGCTAATAAAACTCCCTGCTGACCTTGTGTGGCACCTGCAATGCCCATTACCAAACTGAAGTTGGACACCAATCCGTCATTACCACCCAACACAGCTGCACGAATGGCATTGCCACCAACAGAACGGTGTCGTTTTTCAAAGCGTGAAATTTGTTTACCCGATACTTCCACTTCTTTTTCTAAAATGGAACGAAGGATTTTTACATGCGTTGTTTCGCTTCCGGTAAGGACTTCTTTATTTTTCTTTTTGGTTTGAACGATTGCATTCGAAATACTTTTCTCTGTATCCATCAATGTACCCAACACATAATCATATCCAAATACTTTACCGATGAGGTTTAAGGTTTTTGCCCGCCACGATGGTTTGGGAAGAAGTGAAGTGTCGATCTTTTCTTTTGCAGCAAATGCAACTGCATGACTGTTTTCAATTTCACTCATTTGCCTGAATACATTGGCAATAACCGGATCATCTTCATGAATTGCCAGTTTATTGTAGAGAAAAGCGGCATCTATTTCGGTTTGAATATTTTTCTGGTTCATAGCTTGTCTTAAAGGATTAAGATAAACAGAAGCGACCCAAACTGCGATGATGTTGATTGGCTGAAGAACTGATTTTGAAAAGCGGAATTACAGCTTTCACTTTGTTATAAGGGAAAGACCGTAAGTGCTGAAATGCTTTTTCCAGTTAGCAAGCGAAAAGCCATATTCAAAATCACCCAGTTCATCCACATTCCGGTTAACGTGTGCTGAACAACGATCGGCAAAAACAACCAGTGTTTTTTCCTGCAGGCTGAATTGTATGTATTCAAGTGAATTGTACAACTGGCTTTTAAGACAGTTGCTGTAAACTTCGATCATCTCTTCATAGTATTCTTTATCATCCTTATCAACAGACGAACCTTTCTTTGATAATAACTCTTTGGCTGATCTTATTTTCTGTTGCAGCAATTCCTTTTTTTGTTTGTTCATTGCTTCGAGTAACAGCTTTTTACCGGAAGGAGTTAATAACTCTTCCAGTTTAAATTCTTTACCTGTTTGCAGATCGAAATTGTAGTAACGGGTGAACGGCTCGCAATAAGCGCCGCAACCTTCTGCTGAAATACTGATGCTTAAAATGCGTTTGCTGTTCTGCAAAACTTCGTAGGAAATATCAGAAAGCAAACCGAAATTATTCTCTTCACCGGGCCAAATGTTTTCAAAAATGCTTTTTTTGATTTTGTTCCTGTCAACATCTAAAAAATCACTGCAAAGCGCATTGTTGATGCGATTAGATACTGTGCCGCTTTTTCCTTTAATGATGGGGAAGATGTATTCCTCTGTTTTTCTGAGCGGATGCGTTTCTTTGATCTCTTTCACAGTTACCTGGCTATGCAACAAGGTTGGAAACAGGAAAACAAGCAGGGATATTTTTCTCATGAATAAGGCAGTTGTAGTTCTAAGCTCAATTTAAGGATTTATGTGTTGCAGTATTTAAAGTTTACAGATGAGGTAAAGGACGAGATTTGTTACTTTTTTGTATTTTTCATATATATGAGAGATCTCAGGCCTTTATATTTTACTGCGATAATGATTGTGAGTTTAATTGCAGGGATATACTTGTGGACTTATGAAGGTGAACTGATCCGATCGCCCAGAATTGCTCAGGTAATGTGTTTTATTGTTGCTGCGGCTTGCTTATGGGCATTGACAAGAAAAGACAACGAGAAGTTACAAGAGCCAAGCGGCAAATATTTAGAATTCTTGGAAGAGTTAAAAAGATTTAAAGCTAAGGCTGAAATAATATTACCTGATCATGATGCCTGCGAATTCAGAAATGGAACTTACTATCATGAGGTGGAAGACAAAGACATTTCTTGGATGGCCAGAGGAAGTCATATCATGTTTAGTGAAGAAGTAACAAAAACTGAAAAAGTAATTCAATCGAGCTTTCTTTACTGGCATCAGGAAGGAGGAACTGTGAAAAAATATGCAAGTCAGGGTTTCCCATTTGACAAAATAGCCCTACAGCTTTATGTTATGGATGGGAAAATTAAATTGTATGTAGATAGATTTGATAGAAATAGATACTTCTTTGAATTGGAAGAGAGTAAATAAGAGTAGACTAAATCATTCTCTCACCGCCACAGCAATCTTTGAATCAGCCGTTCCATAATACAAAAACCATTTGTTCTTAAAATAAACCAGGCCTTCTACAAAGCACACTTCATTCACTTCGCCCACACGCTCATAATCTTTATCAGGACGAATGAAATTTGAATCAGTTCGACTGATGAGTTTCCACGGTTCCTCTTTATCAAACAATGCCTGACCGGCAGCATAAGTAAACTTCGGCATACCGCTGTCGCTGAAGTTGGCTGCATTACTTCCATTATAAATCAACAGAATGCCATCGTTCTGCAGCAACGCATACGGACCGGGTTCTACCAACCGGCTGTCGAAATAACCCATACGTGGATGTAACACCGTGATCATCTTTTTGCTTTCTTCATTTTCAGCAACGGTCCAGTGAATCAAATCATCAGACGATGCCATGAACAGATCTGTATCGCCAAAATACATCCAGTACTTCCCATTGATCTTTGTCGCAACGATCTTCTCCCCATTTTGTTTGGCAACAATGGCCCCCGACTTCGACCACACATCTTTATGTTTCTCATCATTTAATACCAAACCATGTTTGGTCCAGCTTCGCAGATCTTTAGAAGTAGCCAAACAAAGTCTGGCTGTTTTACCATCGTAAGAAGTATAAGTAAGAATATAAGTGCCGTCTTCGCTTTCCACCACACGTGGATCTTCCACACCACCTTTCCATTCATAAATTTTCATGCTGTCATTATCGGGAAAGAAAACGGGTTGCGGCAGTTTGGTGAAATGTAAACCATCATCACTCACTGCAAGACCAAGGCGTGAAGTCATCTGCCTGTCCTGTGCACGGTAGAGCAAATACACTTTACCATCTTTTACAACGGCTGATGGGTTGAGTACATTGCGTTCTTCCCAGTTCACCGTTTGTTTACTCAAGGGACAAGTAAATTGCTGCGACGAATCAGGTTGCAGAATAGGATTGAGACTATCCACTTTTACAAAGTTGAGCATTGCCCAACTGTTAGTTGTTGTTGCTGTTTGTTTTGGTTGTTCAGTACAACCGCATAGAAGAATAGTGAAAAGGAAAATGAAAACCTTGTTCATGCCGGCAAGTTTACAGGAAGGTAGGAAAATGCGGGTAGAGAATTGATAAGAATTTCGTCTACGATAGTACAAACGTAGTGCTTGTGATAAACAGGTGTTAATTGATTTTGTAATATTTAACCGATTGTGTTCGGGGTATAAACACAGCTATTAATTTTTGCTTTATAGACAATGGTTCCAGGTCACCGTTTAGATATTTTAAACGGCACAGCATCATGCCAATTGTTTTCTGGAAGATTATAATGCAAATGAATCTGTATAGGAATAGTATAAAAAAGATTAAAAAGTAACTGGTGTAAGTATTAGAGCCTATTAATCCTAAGATGATTTCTTTTGGTATAATTATATAAATAGAAAAAACTATAAAAATTTCAACAGCAAAGTCAATTAAACTGGCCAGTAATCTTTGAAAATAAGAAGCCTCTGTTTCAGAATTTTGTATGTCAGAGAATATTGAATCGGTGTTCTCCATTGGAATTATTTTCGATTTTTTAAAGATAGGAAATGTATCCGGTCCGCCGTCGTTTGGTGTTTTCACCAACGACACATGCACATAGCCGGGTTTTATTTGTTATAATTTATGCGGTTGGTCGGGAGACGCAACCTCGGCGTGTTTTTTTCGATGATATCCAAGAGCGGTGAAAATCTTAAATATTGAAACTGATAATTAGCGGAGTATGGTCGCTATGAGTTATCCAGTTTTCATATGACCCGATCTCGAAGCTTTCCACTTTGTTATAAAGGTCTTCAGAAGCAAAACAATAATCGATATGATAAGGTTTTTCCTTTTTTCGTTGCAGGTAAAAAGTTGGATGACTTTCTTTTCCCTGTTCCTGTTTTTGATACTTATGATAAACGCTGTGGATGTTCTTTTCGGTTAACTTATCAACCACTGCTGAATGATTGCCAATTCTTTTTGGCCTGTCCCAGATTTTGTTGCTGTTGAAATCGCCAGTTAATATGGTTGGCCCACTGCTTAATAGTTGGTCATAATGCTTGATTGCTTTCCAAATTTGCTCTACGTATTGTCCATCCGGGTCGTTGCGGTTGTTCGCCCAAATGGCGAAAAGTGTAAAATCAAGTTGGCCGCCAGTAACAGATATTGGCGAAATAATCTTTATATCAGCGTTATGCTGGTCAAGAAGTTTCAACTTATAATTGTTGAAAGAGAAAATACCAAGCCCTTTGTGTTTATTGTCGCCAAACCAGAGTATGTTGTTAGGCTTTATGGTTGTAGTATCGAAAGATATTTTGTCGGGATGCTCACATTCCGGAATAACTAAAATGTCTGGTTGTTCAAGCAAAATGACGTTTGCTTTTTTTCTAAAAGCTCCTTGACAATTCCAGGTTATTAATCTCATGCAAAAGTTTAGTATAGTTTTTTTGAATCAGCAAGCGCATTTTTCTATGTCATTTTTGTAATCTATGCTCTTGCACATATTATACAACTCAAAGCATCTAGTTGGGAACCCCAATAAGCAAAAGTTATAGTTAATATAAATAGAAGAATAAAGAATCGAACATTCTTCTGCTTGAATAAAACAATGAGGCTAAAGATTAGGAAACAGAATGAGATCAAATAATACGACATGCTAATAAGATCACCTGTACTGCTGTGTTTGTTGTTAGCCGTTTGTGCAACAGGGATTAGAAGAGAATATGCAAAATAACCTACTCCTATAAGAGCTAACAAAAGCAGTTCTTTTCCTCTTATTGTTTTACTAAATCTTTTAAGGGTCAAGGACATGATATTAAGGATATGCTTACTAGGGTATAGAGATAAAAGACAAGTCAAAGTTTCACTCCCCCTCCACAAACCGATACCCAACCCCTCTTGCCGAATGGAAATAAACCGGGTTACGGCTGTCTTCTTCAAAATACTTACGGAAGTTGAGGATGAAGTTGTCGATAGTACGAGTAGTAGGATACACGTTGTAACCCCAAACGACCTGCAGAATTTTTTCACGGGTTACTACCTCGTTCTTGTTTTCAATTAACAGGTGCAGGAGCATACTTTCTTTTTTGCTCAGTTGTATTTTTTCGCCTTTAAAGTTGACGGCTTCCTGCGCTTTAAAATCGATATTGTTATTACCAAAGCTGTAGCTTTCGCCAATGCTGTCTTTGTCCTGTATCTTTTTATTTTTCTCGATGAGCTTCTCCACACGCAGCAACAACTCTTCGAGGTTAAACGGTTTGGTAAGATAATCATCGGCCCCTTTCTTTAAACCCAGCACACGGTCATGTGATGTATTCTTGGCACTCAACATCAGGATCGGCACTTCGTTCTTACGGATGCGGATACTTTCTGTAGCACTGATGCCGTCCATTTCCGGCATCATCACATCCATAATGATGAGATCGAAATATTCATTCTCCACTGCTTTGAGAGCAGCCACACCATCACCGGCCGTGGTTACTTCGTAACCTTCCAGTTCAAGATTTAATTTCAAAGCATCAAGTAAATGCTCTTCATCTTCCACCAGTAAAATAGATGCTTTGTTTGTGGCCGACATGTGTGTAGTGTTTAAAACTGAATTACAAAAATACTTCCACGTGGGGTATTGTTCATCACAAATATGTCACCATTGTGATCGGTAATGATCTTACGGGTAAGGTATAAACCAAGCCCAGTGCCTTTTGCTTTGCGTGTGTTTTCGTTACCGCTGCGATAAAACTTTTCAAATATCTTCTGCTTCTCTTCGTCGGGAACACCCATACCTTCATCGCTTACTTTGATCTGGGTGGTGTCGTTATCATCCATCAGGTCGATATACACCGGGCTTTCCTTTGGTGCATACTTCAGTGCGTTGTCGATCAAATTACTCAGTGCGATCTGGATCAGCAATTCGTCACCTTCAATGTAAAGGTCTTTATCGGCGCTGGCTTCGATCCGTCGGTTGGGGTAGCGGTTTTTGTAATCACTCACCACGGTTTCCACCACATCGGCCAGGTTTACTTCTTCATGCTCACGCTGGAAATTCTTTTCTTCCATTTGCGAAGCAAGAAGAATATTATTGGTGAGAATGTTCAGTCGGTTGGTTTCGCTCAAGGCACTCAATAGGAGTTTTTGCTGCTGCACTTCATCGAGCTTTCGACGCAACACGGTTTCAATGCTGAGTCGTGTGGTAGCGATAGGTGTTTTCAACTCATGCGTAATGGCCATCATAAAATTTTGCTGCAGGGCAGATACTTCAATTTGTTTGCGGATGGAGCGATACACAAATACCGCACCCGCAAGGATCAATGCAAGAAAGGTAATGCCTTCGCCAATGTATTTTGCAGATTGTCGTTTCTGAAACAGCAGCGTTTCATCACGCAGCAAATCGTATTGCGGATCGTCGAGTTTTAATTGGGCCAGTTTCAAGGCAGTCATATCAGCACTTTGGCGCTCAAGTGAAATAAACCACCACACCAATGCTGCTACTACATAAATAAGAAGGATCCAGAACCAGAAGGAGAAATTGCGGAAACTATATACTTTGTTGGTATAAGCCATTATGATTTTGCTTTTTCGATACGCACACCGGCATTCATAACATGTAACAACGGATTATCACGCATTGTTTGCTGTAACCGAATGCTATAATTGCCCTGCTTGGTAAACCTGATATTGTTGAACAGGGGATAACGCACTTCCCAGATATCGCTCATGCCCGTACCGATCCATTTACCTTCCTGGTCTTGCAGGGTTAATTCAAAGCGTTCTTTTTGAAAAGTACTGTCGCCGGGTTGACGGGTAGAAAGAAAGAGCCAGATGTTTTTATAGGCATAAGCATCTGTATGACGCAACGTAACCAATACATTATAGGTTGAAACCGTATCGGTAATGTTAAACACAACTTCCGGTTGAAAATCATAAGCCCATTTGTGTTTTGGTATCTCTGCATTTTTTTCAAATGCATCGATTGAACTGCAACTGCTCAGTAACACAGAAGAAAGAATAGTTGAACCGATGAGGAGAGAATTTGCAAGAGTATGTAAGCGCTGCAATGGTTTCAAGCGAAATGTTTTTACAAATGTAAATACCTTAAAAAAGAAAATCGAAAAAAGTACAAAACCCAAAACCTAGTATCAAAATCCAAAACCCAGGAACCAATATCCAAAATCCCAATTCCCAATTCCTGAATTGTCTTTTATACAGTATAGATAAGTTTAATTACAGGATGTTCAGCACCTGTTCTTTGGCTTTTTCCAATTCGTCTTTCATGAGTACTACCAGCTTCTGGATACCGGAGTCGTAGGCTTTGGCGCCTGTGGTATTAATTTCACGGCCAATTTCCTGTAACACAAAACCAAGCTTCTTTCCTTTTGATTCTTCACCTTCTTTCAGGATGTTGAGGAAATAGTCGCAATGGTTGCGCAAACGCACCTGCTCTTCACTGATGTCGATCTTTTCAATGTAGTAGATCATTTCCTGCTCCAACCTGTTCACGTCATAGTTCTCTTTACCAACCTGCTCTTCCATTTTTCGGCGGAGCTCTTCTTTCATTTTATGTTGACGAAGGGGCTCGAGCTCAGAAATTTTTTCCTGGTAGGCGAGTATATTATTAATACGTTCGATGAGATCTTTTTCCAAGGCGGCACCTTCAAGCAGGCGATGTTTGTTAATCGCATCAATGGCATTTTGCAGCGTTTGCTTAAACTGTCCGTATTGATCTTCACTTAAAATATCGGTGTTGGGAACTACCACATCGGGCAAACGTAACATTGCAGCCAGTACATATTCACTCAGCCCGATATTTAAATCATCAGCTACTTCTTTCAATGGCTGAAAATAAGCTTTGGCCATTTCCTTATTAATGGTGATGGCGCCATTGCCTCCGTTTTGCTTTAAGAGAATATTGCAATCAATCGTGCCACGCATCAGTTGCTCCGATAACATTGTACGTATCGCAAACTCATACGGCTTTAATAATGGAGTGATTTTTAAATTGAGTTCAAACTGTTTTCCGTTGAGAGATTTTATTTCAACCAGGAATGTTTTATCGCCGGCGGCCTCTTCGGTTCTTCCAAAACCGGTCATTGATTTAAGCATAGCTTATTTTTAAGCAATGTAAAGAATTTCGTTTGTTCGGGGTGATTTAATTAAAACAAGCTGATGTAGTAGTATAACGACAGGAATAATCTTTTGCAGTTTGTGGTGTAATAAAAAATGTAAGTGAGTGAAAACTAAAAAGCCCGGAAGACACCGAGCTTTTATGATGGATGGGTTAGTAAGTACCAGGAAATTTCTTTCCCTGCACAATATTAAAAATAATTTCTCCGATATAAAAAATTTTTCAAAAAAATTTTATTCACATTTTGAGTTTGCGTGTGGAAAAGGGTTATGCGTTTTTGAAGCAGTTAAAGATAAAAATGAATGCAACAGTAACGATGATTTTTTATTTGATCAACAAGCGAGGCGTACTTCATAAAAAAATAATTCTTCTGAAATGCTTTGTTGGCAATAGTTTCAGCAAGTTGCAAAATCACTCGTTTTGTTTTTGCAATAATTACTGATAGATAAGTTTATGTTTTGTTGAAGATAAAACACATCGTTTATTGGTCTTTAAAAGCAGCAAAAAATGCCAAAAAATTTTTTCAAAAAAAGTTTTCCCGAAGGGTTGTTTTTCCGGTTTGGCAGTTCTTTTTCGGATCTTTCATGGTTTGTTGCTGCAAACTGAAACATATTACCTTTGGCAAAAATCAACGTATGAAGTTTCCTTCTCCGGTTCCGGTACAATGGATTGCTGAACTGATTGGCGCAGTTGTTACAGGAAATAAAAATGGATTAGCAACAGGTATTAATGAAATACACAAAGTGGAAGAAGGCGATCTTGTGTTTGTTGATCATCCAAAATATTATGATAAGTGTATTCATTCGGCTGCAAGTTTTATTATCATTAATAAAGAAACTGCAGTACCTGAAGGAAAAGCATTGTTGGTGTGTGAACAACCGTTTGAAGCTTATTTAAAAATTGTTCGTCACTTTCGTCCGTTTACTCCATCTGATAAATTGATCAGCGATTCTGCAACGATTGGTGAGGGAACAGTTATTATGCCGGGTGCGTTTGTGGGTAATCATGTTACAATTGGAAGTAACTGTGTTATTCATCCGAATGTTTCTATTTATGATCATACAGTTATTGGTAACAACGTTATACTGCATGCAGGAACGGTAATTGGCAGCGATGCGTTTTATTTCAACACCAAAAAGAACCGTGATGTGTGGTATAAGAAAATGGAAAGTTGCGGCAGGGTGATCATTGAAGATGATGTAGAAATGGGATCGGGCTGTACAATTGATAAAGGTGTAACACACGATACCGTGATTGGACGTGGTACCAAGTTCGATAACCAGGTGCATATTGGTCATGATACCGTGATTGGTAAGAATTGTTTGTTTGCAGCGCAGGTGGGTGTGGCTGGTGCAGTGGAAATTAAAGACGGTGTGGTGTTATGGGGACAGGCAGGTGTAAGCAAAACATTAACCATTGGAGAAAATGCAGTTGTGTTTGCACAAAGCGGCGTGCCATCATCATTGGAGGGGAATAAATCGTATTTCGGTACACCGGTAGATGATGCTCTGCAAAAACGAAAAGAGTTGGTGTGGGTAAAACGTATTCCTGAATTATGGGAAAAAGTAAAACGCCTTGAAGAAAAGGAATAGTTGAAGAATTTTTTAGTGCTGAGGGAGGGAATTAGGGATTGGTAATTAGTAATTGGGATTTAACGACACAGAGTTTTGTATTTACTTTTAGCGAGTCGCTTACAACTTAAAACTGGCTGTCAATCCTCCGGCCAATAATCATAGGGCAACTGATCAGCTAAATTTTTCCAGGCCCAGTAACCGCTGTTGATCACTTCGTGTTGTTCATAAAAGAATCCATTCTCTGTAATTACAAATCCATTGAGCAGTTCAAGTGTTGAAAGCTGCTCTTTTGCACTTAATGGATATTTATTAGCAATAAGGTATTCTTTTTCCATTGGCTGCAAAGTGTACACGATACGGTATTTGCCAAACAGGTTGATCTCTTTATCTACACTATCCACTAAAACATACACAGCCGAATCATAAGGATTTTCCAAAGAACGGATCCTTGGTTTTGCGGTGATTGTGTCGTTGAAAATATGTTCGATCACAAAACCATTATCGGCCAACGTGCTGTCGTAGTAACAACGCATAAAATGCAGTCGTGATCCCTGGTATGCTTTCTCCCTGTTCTTTAGCCAAACAGTTTTTTGTTCAGCTGTTGAATCAAGTTCAGTATAAAAAGCAACACCGGCGTAAGCGCTGAACTTGGTATTGTAATCATAAATAAATGAATCGAGCTGGTAGCTGATGCGGTAACCCAATGCATAATTCATCACCACCACCGGTTCTTCGGCTTTTACTTTTAATACATTCCTTTTACGTGAGAAATAGAATTTGAGCACATCAGGATTTTCGATGCTGCATTGTTTGGCAAAAGGCGTACTGCCAATAAAATAATCTGAAAGTTGTTTGCCGTATTTCGTCCAGCCATCTTTTACTTCAGTGCTGGCCTGTATCACCACTTCTTCCAGTTTCTTTTCTTTCTTTTTTAAAATGATGTTGAGTTCATTGCTGTTATCCTGCGATGAACTGATGCGCACACTCTCTGTTTCATAACCCGTGTAAGTAATAACAAGGTTATGCCCGCCTGCCGGTAGTTCCATTCTGAATTCGCCTTCTTTATTGGTAATGGTTCCTTTCGTGGTATTTTGACAAAGTACAGATGCGCCCTCCAGAGGAAGCCGAGTACTATCATCTACTACTTTTCCTTTAATATAGAAATATGATTGTGCTGAAACGGAGCTTGTAAGTAGAATAAGGATAAATGAAAGGATTGTTTTCATATGTGATTTTTCATTGAGATGGATAAAAATAAACAATTTTCAGGCCGTAAAGAAGTTTCGGGGAAACGGACTGCCTGATAAAAATTAACCAACTTCAATCACCGTTTTATTGGCAATGATATGATAGAGCTTAATGGTGAGTGCCATGAACAACATTTTAGCATTCGCATTGCGCTCAATATGATAAGCCGTTTGGTCGAGTAGTTGTGTAATTGCCTGTTGTTGACTGATGTCGCAAAGTTTATTAAGACGTATCGCAAAATCTTTCTCAGCACCGGTGAGCGGCAAATGTTCTTCCCCCATTGTGCGCAGGCGAATACTTTGCTCAAGCAAATGTGTAAAGTAGCGCAGGAATTGTTTTTGTTTTTCACGGCCTAACGCACTTACAGTATCAACCCATTTTACTTGTGCAACCGGCCCGGTCTTTAATACTGCATTGAGCCATTCACGCAAGAGCGATTGCCAGTCTTCTTCTGCGTGCTGAATCAATTGCAATGCTTCACGGTAGTTGCCTTCACTAACACCTGCAATTTGCATGGCTTGTTCTTCGCTGAGTTTGCTGCGTTGGACCAAGGCGATTGCAGTATCTGTTAAATCGATTGGTGGAATACGAACGGTTTGACAACGACTTACTATTGTTGGCAATACGAGACTTTCGTTTTCTGCTACTAATATAAATAAGGTGTTGGCCGGTGGCTCTTCGATCAGCTTTAATAGTTTATTGCCTTCATTACCGAGGTATTCAGGCATCCATAACAACAAAATCTTGTATTCACTTTCAAAACTTTTAAGATTCAGCTTGCGGATAATATCTGCACATTCTGCCGCTGTAATATTTCCCTGTTTGTTTTCTGCACCAATAAATTGAAGCCAATCGTACACATTGCCATAAGGATATAGTTTGATGAACTCACGCCATTCAGTAATGTAATCAGTACTCACGGGTTTGTCACCACTCTTTCTTGGAATAACGGGATAGCTGTAATGAATATCGGGATGAATGTATTGTTCTGCCAACTCTGCGCCATGCGATGAAGCTGGAGCTACAGGTTCATCGCCAAACAAACCGGCAGTTGTTGCTACAGGTTTGTTTTTTTCGCTTTGCGAAACCACATAAGAACTAAAAGCAAGTGCAAGGGGCAAACCACCGCTTCCTTCTTTACCAATGAACAGCAATGCATGGCTCAGGCGGTTATTGTCCACCATCTCTTTCAGTTGCTGGATCACGTGCTGCTGTCCAATAATGTGGCTGAATTGCATGGGGCGAAGATAGGATTTGCAGAAAATAAAAAAGCAGAAGTAATTTACTTCTGCTTTTTCAAGTACTATAAAAAATTCCTTACAGCTTGCTTGTAATTTCTTCACTCAACGGTGTTACTTTACTTGGAAAGTAAGCAACCAGTTCTCCTTTTTCGTTCAATAAAAACTTATTGAAATTCCATTTTATCTCAGCGTCAAGCACTCCGTTTTTTTCTTTGCTGGTAAGCCATTGGTAAAGCGGATGCATGTCTTCCCCCTTTACGCTGATCTTTGCAGCCATTGGAAATGTAACCTGGTAAGTGCTGCTGCAAAATTCTTTGATCTCTGCATTGGTGCCTGGTTCCTGCCCGCCAAAATTGTTAGCCGGGAAACCAATTACGACCAACTTATCCTTGTATTTTTTATACAGTTCTTCTAATTCGGTATACTGTTTTGTATAACCGCATTTTGAAGCGGTATTAACGATCAGGATCTTTTTTCCTTTGTATTTGGAAAAATCGATCATACCGCCTTCGAGGCTTTCTACTTTAAAATTATAAACGGAGGGAGGTGCACTGACTGCTTTTTTCTCGTTGATCGTAAAAGCAAACGAAACGAACACCACAAGGGCAAGAAGTAAACGTATCATAAAAATTCAATTGTTTTAGGAAATAACAAGAAACTTGTTATTCTGTTCAAAGATCATGCGAATTGAGGGATTTTGATCTTCCTCTCATCAAATTTGTGAAAGGTTATTGTTTTTCGTAGCAGCCCAGGTCAGGCAAACCAACTCTTGAGAATCCGTTAAAATCGGTCGTCAGCGGAGTAACTACACCTTTATTAATAGCAGGAGAGCCAGCTTTCAGCCTGAAATCATAAATGCGGCGTACCACATCCACACTGTCGAACTGCGGGTTCGTATTCCGCAACACATTACTGAAAGCAGTATTTGATGGATCGACTTTCGCTCTGAACAGGACATTATTCAACGTAACATTCGCAGCATCCGTCCCTTCTTTCTGCACCACAATTTCGTTGTCAACAAATCCCTCATCGCCCCAAACAATACTGTTTGTAAATACGGCTGTCAATGGCGACGTGTAAATTGTATTATTCTGTTTTACAAAATTGGTAGCGGTGAGTGCCGGGTTTTTGTGTTGCACAAATGAATTGGATGCAGATACAACCGTGCAATGATTGAACTGGTAACTGCCACCATAGATCAATGCAATGTTTGTTCCGCAATTGCTGATGAGACAGTTATTGGCAACTACACTACTGTTGACTGCAAACAGGCCGATGTCATAAATATTATCCAGCACACAATTGTTCAACCTGAGTTTGGGATTTGCGTTTGAAGAAGGTTGCTCCACCACAATTCCCTGGTATGCATTTTTAATATAAGTATAGGTCAATTGATTATTGATACTGCTTCCACGGAAATAAATGCCGGGCCATGCTCCGGGATAATCACGGTAAGGATCATCTAAACGATTACTGCGAAAAACAACACTGTCTGATTTTGTACCATTGATGATGAGCGTGCCATCAACAATAAAAGGTGCATCGGCATTGAGATGAATTCTTGTTCCCTGCTGAATATTGAGTACGGCATTTGTATCAACGATCATTCCACCGAGGATCACATAAGGTTTATCTTTTGTCCAGTTGATATTTCCCTGAAGAATAGTACTGCGGATGTAGTTTGCATTTTGTCCCCACGCTTCTAATTGTTTAAACGTTGTGTTGCCGTTCCATTGCAGTTTAATACTGTCACGGATAACAAAAGGTTGGTTATCGGCATTGGGGTTCACATTCACCCGCACAAATACATACATACTATCGTTGCCTGCAATTTCAATATTGGTAAACTGTGTTCCCTGGCTTCCATCAACATTCATTTTAAAAGCCGATGCGGCGCCACCCATCAACTGCACATTGCTGATATTGATTTTTTGCTTGTTTTCATTTTTGATGAGGAAATATTGCGTAACAGATCCGGCTGTTGTGAACACGGTATCAAAACGTAAACTATCGTTGCCAATGATGAGTTTTGCTTCGGTGCTGTTGGTGAATGATTCCTTTTTACAGCCAATGGCCATTGCAAGGGAAAAGATAAGCAGTATGGGTAAGTAGTTTCTCACAGTTGTAAAAATAAGCATCCGTATCGGAAAGATGGTATTGTGCGGTTGTTAAACTTATTTTTTGTTTTAATCATCACTCGACCAGGCCAATGTGGCAATGCTGAGTCTTACATTTTCCGTTTCTTTTATTGCAATGCCACAAGCTTCGAGTGTTGCTCCGGTAGTAATAACATCATCAACCAATAATACATGTCTTTGTTGAAGCGCAACTGCATCGCTTACTTCAAAACTACCATCAACATTTAGTAATCGTTCTGTTCTTCCTTTTTTGGTTTGAGTATCAGTATATCGTTTGCGTAATACAATGTTGTTCAGGATGGGAATGTTCATGATTTCAGCGATGCCTTCGCATAAAACTGTTGCCTGGTTGTAACCACGTTTCTTTTCTTTTGATGGATAGAGTGGTAAAGGAATCAATGCATCAACAGCATTAAAGCGGTTACTTCTCTGAAGTTGTAATCCGAGCCATTGACCAAGCTGGTGACCAACTTCTATATTGCCATTGTATTTGAGTTGATGGATCAATCGCTGCAACACAGAACTTTTGCTGAAGTAATAACCGGCAGTTGCATATTCCACATTCAATCGGCCATAAAATATCTTTTCGATCGGGTTGCCGGGAAGTGCTGCATAATTTGTTTCAGGTAAATTGGTATAACAACGAATGCAGATCGATTGATCGTTTTCCAGCAGATCGCTTCCACAACCGGCACAGTTATGTGGGTAGAGCAGATGAATAAAATCATTGAATAATTTACGGGTGTTGATCATGATAGTAAGATATAACACAGCCGTAAAATTTGCAAGGATGTTTTGCTTGTAGTTAATAGCTGTCAGCTAACAGCTTTTTATTGAAACAAATACTGATATAGTTCTTCCACCTTGCTCATGGTGATTATTTCAATGTTGTATTTCTGCTGCAGTTTTTTTTCATTCTCTTTCCGCTGACCAAGATTGTATTTGCTGATGATGATCTTTTCGAAACCAAGTTTCTCAGCTTCTGCAATCCGTTGATCGATACGATTAACAGCTCTTATCTCCCCACTTAATCCTACTTCGCCTGCAAAACAAATATGCGGATTAAGCGGCACATCTTCATAGCTCGACAGTAAAGAACACAATACTGCAAGATCGATCGATGGATCTTCCACTTTCAATCCACCTGCAATGTTTAAGAATACATCCTTCATGCCGAAATGAAATCCACCACGCTTTTCAAGAACTGCCAATAGTAATTGTAAACGCCTTAGATCAAAACCACTTACTGTTCGTTGCGGAGTACCATATACACTTTGTGTTACCAATGCCTGCACTTCTATTAACAATGGTCGCATTCCTTCCATTGTGGCAGCAATAGCAATACCGCTTAACTGATCTTCTTTTTGTGTGATGAGAATTTCACTGGGGTTAATGACTGGTCGCATGCCTGTTTCAGTCATTTCATAAATACCAAGTTCAGATGTTGACCCAAAACGGTTTTTCATTGTACGCAGAATACGATATGCATAATGACGGTCACCTTCAAACTGCAAAACCGTATCAACCATATGCTCCAAAATTTTTGGTCCGGCAATGTTGCCATCTTTTGTAATATGCCCAATGAGAAATACAGGTGTGTTGGTTTCTTTTGCAAAGCGTTGCAACTCCGCCGCTGTTTCACGGATCTGTGAAATACTACCGGGGCCACTTTCAATATACGGTGTTTGTAATGTTTGAATGGAATCAATTATAACAACCTGTGGCTTCAGTTTTTTTATTTCCTGGAAGATGGTATTCGTTGATGTTTCTGTAAGTAAATAAAAATCTTCGTTGCTCATTTGCAAACGATCGGCACGCATTTTAATTTGTTGTTCGCTTTCTTCGCCGCTTACATATAACGTTACGATATTTTTTAAATGCAAACCTATTTGTAAGAACAACGTTGATTTTCCAATACCCGGTTCACCAGCAATTAAAACAATACTTCCCGGTACAATACCACCACCAAGCACACGGTTTAATTCTGCATCATCTGTTACAATTCTTTTTTCTTCACTGCTTTTTACTTCGCTCAAAGAAATAGTTTTCATTTCTCCGTTACCGGCACTTTCTTTCCAGCTTTGTTTTTGCGGATTGCTTTTATCTTTTGTAATTAATTCTTCAACAAATGTGTTCCACTCATTACATGATGGACATTTACCGATCCATTTTGCTGATTCATATCCACAGTTCTGACAAAAAAAAGATGTTTTTATTTTACTCATGTATTCAATTATCGATCACATAAAAGTGCATTAAAAAAAATCATCGGTAAGAAATTATTTTTTTGAAAATGCGTGATCAAAAAATAATGATGAAAAAAGAAAAATTCAGCAGAAATTAAAACTAAAAAAGCGAGGAGTTGCTACAAAGTAAAAGGGCTGGAATTTCTTCCAACCCTTTGTACTTACTAACCCATTAAATTCTGTTGCTAAATTACAAATTGCCGCCACATTACAAAATTATTTTTGGCCGATGTGCATAAATTCTAAGCAACTGTGTTACTAAAATCACAGGGCTGACAGCATGTGCAAATCGAGTCTAAAATATTTTAAATCAATTAGTTGTGTAGCACTTTTTTGAAATATTCTGCTTCACGTTTGCTTACGGCAACATGTAAACGTAACTCCCTCTGTCAAAACGACTTAGCCCAAACTTTTCTTTGCAAAAAAATGGCAAAAAAATATTTTGGAAACTAATTTGATGCGTGCTTGTTATTAAATTTTAAACAGATTATGACACCAGGAATTTTATTCATCTCTCTTCTTTTTATGGGGATCGGTTTTCTAGTGCAAATGAGGTTAAAATCCAAGTTCAAACACTACAGTCAGCAACCGCTTATGAGTGGTTTGAGTGGCAAAGAAGTGGCCGAAAAAATGCTGAAGGAAAACGGCATTTATGACGTGCAGGTTGTTTCTGTAGATGGCTTCCTGAGCGACCATTATAACCCCATGAATAAAACCGTAAATCTCAGTCCGGATGTGTATAATGGACGGTCAATTGCCTCAGCGGCAGTTTCGGCCCATGAAGTAGGTCATGCCGTGCAACATGCTACTGCCTATCAATGGCTTATGCTACGTTCAAGGCTGGTACCGGTGGTGCAGGTAAGCACCACACTTTCCCAATGGATCTTAGCTATTGGAGTCGGTATTTTGGGGTTTGGGGGCGGTAACCCAACTATATTATTTGTAGGTATTCTCTTATTTGCGGCCACTACAGTCTTTTCGCTCATTACCCTTCCGGTAGAATTCGATGCCAGTAACCGGGCACTTGCCTGGTTGGAACGCACAAATGCCACGTCAGCACAGGAACATCCGGGTGCAAAGGATGCTTTGAAGTGGGCAGCCACCACATATGTTGTTGCAGCCATAGCATCCATTGTGACATTAGTGCAGTATATATTGATTTACTTAAGCAGAAGAGATTAACAAGTAAAAATTGATTGTAAAAAGTCGACAATGAAACATTGTCGACTTTTGTTTTGTGTGTCTTTTTAAGAATAAGTGAGTCTTTATCGTAAGCAGATGCAGCAAGCTTGATTAGCGGGATGTCTGTTAAACGGGAAAGATTTGTTAAACTTTTTTCCCCTATTTTCGAAACCAAAATAACTATAAACATGAGAAAATTGTTAGGACTAACACTTAGCTTCCTGCTGTTGGTAAGCCAGTTGTGGGCACAAACCAAGGAAGTGACAGGTAAAGTGGTTGATAGCAAAGATGGTAATCCTGTTGCCGGAGCTACAATCAGTGTAAATGGCAGATCAGTTGGAGTAACATCTGCAACTGGCGAATTTTCAGTAAAAGTGCCTGCTGGCACACGTAAACTCGAATTTTCTTCAATTGGGTTCAATGACATTGAAGTAACAATCGGCGACAGCCCTGTTACCGTTTCAATGTCTCAGGGAGAATCAAAAAGTATTTCAGAAGTAGTTGTAACAGGTTATACAACTTTACAACGTAAGAAATTCGCAGGCGCCACCGCAAACATTGCTCCGGCAGAGGTAAGAAAACAACCATTTGGTTCATTCGACCAGGCATTTCAGGGACAAGCAGCTGGTGTTTCTGTTGCAGCGAATAGTGGTCAGCCTGGTGCAAATGCAATTGTACGTATTCGTGGTAATGGGTCAATTGCAGGCGGTAATGTGCCTCTCTATATTATGGATGGAATTGAGATCAACGCAGCAGACTTTGCTTCGTTGAATCAAGGCGATTTCGAACGAGTAGAAATATTAAAAGACGCAGTCGCTACAGCACAATATGGTTCACGTGGAGCAAATGGAGTAATAGTAATTACAACTCGCAGAGGACGTGCAGGCCAGATTCAATTAAACTACGATGGTCAAGTTGGATTTAGCGACTTGCCAAAAGACAGGTTAGTATTGATGAACAGCCGTGAGAAAATTGACTATGAATTGCAGCGAGGTAATCCTTATGGATGGACTGCTGCTGAAGCCGACAGTCTTCGTAATGTAAACTTCAGCTGGAGAGATGCATTATTTCAAACAGGGATGACGCATCAACACCAAATCAGTGCATCAGGCGGTTCTGCTGCTTCACGTTTCTTTGCCTCATTATCATACATGGATCAGGAAGGTATTGTTAAAACAACCGGTTTAAAACGTTATACCGCTAGAATTAATGTAGATAACACCATTAAGAATTTTCGTTTCGGAATGAATCTGCAGGCTGGTTTTTCAAGAATTACCGGCACTTCTGAAGCAAATACTTTTCTTAGCACTCCGTTGAATGCCATTCGCTGGTCTAATCCCTACGAAAGAGCATACGACCCGACAACGGGCGATTTTCAACAATTCGGAGGACCTGGTTATTTGATCTCTGGTCAACCGAACGGTGCAATGGAATTGTTCCTTGATTATAACTTCTCAAATCAAATAAAAGCTGTTGCTACCTCTTATTTAGAATATCAGTTCCCTTTTCTGAAAGGCTTTTCTGCAAGAACCAATTGGGGTGTTGATTATACTAACAATGAAAGCGCTGGTTTTAATGATCCTCGTACTGCAGGTGCGCAAGCGAGAAACGGATCGCTTGGAAGATCAACAGCCTATAACTTTCGCTATACAGGAACAACTTCTTTAAATTATAAACAAACCTTTGGTAAACACGAAGTAGAGGGTGGTTTATTTACTGAGGTTGTAAAGAATCAGTCACGAAATTTCGGTTTTACTGCGTATGGGTTTACCAATGGTTTCAGAAACGAAGCTGGTATTACACAGGGAAGTACAGCAAATGCAAACTATATTCCTGCTGTTTCTGGTGGTGGTTCAAGAAACGGGTTGTTATCTTATTTCGGGATCTTCAACTATGGATACGATGAGAAATATTATATCACATTGGTTGGTCGTAGAGATGGTTCTTCCCGTTTCGGTGTGAATAACCGTTTCGCAAACTTCGGATCTGCAGGTATTACATGGTCTGTTAAAGACGAAAGGTTTATGGAGAATGTAAATTTCTTTGATGATTTGCGGCTTCGTGCAAGTATTGGTACTAACGGTAACAATATTACCGCTGCAGGCGACTTTGTAACGCCACAATTTGGTGCCGTTTCATATGCCGGTGTAGGCGGCTGGGCCCCTGCAACTCCAGGAAACCTGAACTATCGCTGGGAAACAAACCGTACTATAAATTTTGGTGTTGATTTCTCAATTCTGAAAAGAAGATTAAGCGGAACTGTTGAATTGTACGACAGGAAAACAACTGATTTATTCCAAGACGATGCGCTTGATCCACAAAATTCAGGTTTTGGTAGCATCCCCAGCAACTTTGGCAGCTTACGTAACCGTGGCATCGAAGTAACTCTCCGTGGCGAAGTAATCAGAACAAAAGATTTCAATTGGACAATTACAGGCAATATTACCTACAATCAGAACAGGATCATTGATTTGCTTCGTGATTCAGTTGTTGCTGGTGTAACAATTCTGAAAGAAGGTAAACCTTTAAATACACTTTATTTAGTTGAATATGCGGGTGTGAATCCAGCTAACGGGAATGCACAATATGTAAATAAGTTTGACAAAACTGTTACCATGGCATATAGCCCAAGTTATCGTAATTATTTTGGGACATCTGATGCACCGTGGTTTGGTGGTATTACCAGTACTTGGACATATAAAGGGTTTGATCTTAGCGCTCAACTGAACTTTTTCCTTGATAGAGTTCAATACAATAACGATAAGAATAACCTGACAAATCCTACTTATTATTTCGATAATATGCACGTTGAAGTATTGAAAGAATGGAGACAACCGGGAGATATTACAAACGTTCCAAGACCAAGTTCTGGCACATTAGGTGGTACTGCCCCTGCTAATCCATACCAATCAACTACAACAAGATTTTTGGAAGATGCAAGTTTCTGGCGTTTACGTAATGTAACACTTGGTTATACATTCGATTCTAAATTGCTGGCAAAAGCTAAAATGCGTTCAGCAAGAATCTTTGTACAAGGACAAAACTGGTGGACAGCAACTAAGTTTCAAAGCTTCGATCCTGAAACAACAGGTGCTTCTTTAACTGGTGCACAGTATCCAGCTTTGATACAAACAACAGTTGGCGTTAACATTGGCTTTTAATCACCTGAAAAAAAACTATTATGAAATTTAAAAATATAAAGAAAGCGTTGATCGTGTTTGCGGCTGCAGCTACATTGCAGGCCTGTACTAAGAAAGAGGTAATTGAACTCACCCCTGAATTTTCGCTTGATGCTTTGAGCAACCCGTCAAGTATGAAGCAGGTTGAAGAAGTATTAACCGGTGCATACTCTAGATTCCGTGGAGCAGATTATTATGGATCTGGTAGTGGTACAGGTTCAGGTTGGGCGCTAATGCCGGATGTTTTGAGCGATAATCTTTATGAGGTTACAGCAGAGACACTAGCAAACTCCAGAGCAATGGCAGACTGGATTTACAATCAATCTACAGGACAAACCAGTTCGCTTTACTCTGCTCCATATGGCGTAATTGCTGTTGCTAATATCGTATTGCGTGATATCGATAAATTTACAACTCCACAAAACCAGTTGTTGGCTAACAGACTGAAAGGGCAGGCGTATGCCATTCGTGCAATGGCTCATTTTGATCTGCTCCGTTATTTCGCAGTAAAGTTTGACAGAAACAGTACGACTGATCTTGCGTTGGGCTACTCAACTGAGTTTATTGTGTCCTCTGAGGTGAAACCTTCACGGTTATCAAATAAGGATTATTATGACAAGCTGTTCGCCGATATTAATCAGGCAATTACTTTGTTAGGGAATGTTGACAAGGCTATAAACCCTGCTAGCGGACTAACTCGTCCTTTTATTGATCGAAATGGAGCTTATGCAATTTTGGCTCGCATCAACCTTTATGCAGGTAATTGGGCTGATGCTGCAACTGCGGCAACAAATGCATTAAATGGTCGGCCATTGGCTACAACGCAGGCAGCTTTCTCAGGAATGTATAATCAAACAAACCGTGGTGAAATAATCTGGAATGTGCAATTCGAAGCTGGTCAAAGCGGTCCAACTTTCTTAGTTTACTTTGTAACAAGTGCTCGTAACTATTTCCGTCCTGCACCCGAGATTGCTACTGTAGCGGGCAATACTGGTCTTATTCAATCTAATGATATTCGTTATAGTGCTTTTTTCAGTGTGGTTGGCTCTGGCGGACTTGGTCTTACAAAATATCAGGGAAAAGGAACAGCAACCGATGGTAATGCAAACTTCCCAGCTATCCGTAGCGGTGAAATGTATTTGATCCGTGCAGAGGCTAATGCCCGTTTAGGCGGCGCAAATGAAGCTGCAGCTTTGGCAGATTTGAATGCGTTACGTGCAGCACGTATTGCAGGATATGTTCCAGTTGTACTTGCGGGTCCGGCATTGATCAATGCAATTGCAGATGAAAGAAGAAGAGAGTTAATGGGTGAAGGTCATCGTTTCTTTGATTTGAAACGTACAACAAGAACCATTCAACGTGGGGCGATCTGTGGTACATCTGTTTCAGCTGCAGGAGATTGCTCTTTAGCTCCTACAGATAGGGAATGGGCTATGCCAATTCATGAAAGCATCCGTAATGCAAATCCTAATATGGCTCAAACCTTAGGATATAATTAATTGAGTGTTCAACTATTGATTATAAAGCCCCGGCATTTGCCGGGGCTTTTGTTTGTTTTGATTAAGCAGGAACTTTAGGCCTCAACACTGAAGCTCTGGTTGAATTCTCTCTTACTGATGGGCATATGGCTAAAGTCTAAATTGGTCGTTATTTAAACACTTATCACAAGAGCGACATTAGGTAGTGCGTTTACGTTTAGAAGAATCTATACTTTTTAAGTAATAGCTACCGGAGAGAAAGCACCATTGACAGTCACTAGTACAAGACATCTAATTGATATTTTTAAGGCATATTTTCAATCACTTAATAATATTAATCAGTTCACATGCAGCAGCTGAAGTCTATGAACTGTCTGCTTTATGAGAAAATTCTGTTAAAAGTTTTTTCCATATTTTCGAAACCTAAATAACTATTACATGAGAAAAATGCTAGGATTGGCAATAGTTTTTCTATTGTCTCTGTGTCAGCTCTGGGCACAAACCAAGGAAGTTACAGGTAAAGTAACTGACTCAAAAGATGGATCTCCAATTGTTGGAGCCACAATTAAGGTAAAAGGCAGCTCAAGAGCTACCAGCACATCGACCGATGGGTCATTTAAACTTTCTTTTTCTGGAAATTCTGCAGTATTACAAATTTCTTCCATCGGCTATGAAGATTTGGAGTATTCGGTTTCTGGCGGGAACGTGACAATTTCCCTTACCCCTGGAAGTACTTCCCTCAGTGAGGTTTTGGTTGTAGGTTATGGACAAAGTGTAAAGAGAGATCTTACCACTTCTATTTCACGTGTTAAAGGAGCAGATGTAGCAAACACGCCAGTTCCTAACTTCCTTCAGGGTGTACAAGGTCGTGCTGCAGGAGTACTAATTGAAGCAAATAATGGTAAAGTTGGTGAAGGCATTAAAGTAAGGATCAGGGGTGCCGCCTCTGTTAGTGCGTCAAACGAACCACTTTATGTAGTCGATGGTATTGTGATCAACACAGGAACTTTATCTGGTAATGGGTTGGCTGATCTTAATTTCAATGATGTAGAATCTTTTGAAATCTTAAAAGATGCCGCCGCAACAGCAATTTATGGTTCGAGAGGTGGTAATGGGGTTGTGCTCATAACTACTAAAAAAGGGAAAGCCGGGAAAGCTAAGTTTAATATTAATATGCAGTATGGAACAAATGAACCTACAAATAAAAGAGGGTTTATGAACTCTACTGAGTACTTGGAATTTATGAGAGAGGCAGCCGTGAACTCAGCAAAATACCATTATAACAGAGCTGGAAACGGAGCTGGTTTTCCAAGTGAAGCCTCAGCTATCGCTTACATGACGGGCATTGTTGAAGGCCGTTTTAATCGCTACAGTGGTTTAAATACAGGTGGAGCTAACTGGAGGGCTGACACAGTAAATACCAACTGGGAAGATTTGGCTTTTCAAGAAGCACAAACAAAAATTCTAGAGGCTTCAGCTTCTGGCGGAAGTGAAAAAACAAAGTACTTCATCAGCGGCTCTTATAATGATCAGGATGGTATTTTGTTTTATAACAACTTCAAACGCTATTCTGGTCGTGTAAACCTTGATCAGGAATTAAATAGCCGTTTGAAAGTAGGGGTTAACACTACTATATCTCGTTCAGAAGCACGACGTGTTGGTGCAGACAATCTCTTTAATACACCAATGCAGATAGTGGCTTTGGCGCCAATTACGCCGGTTCGTAATAACCTGGGTCAACTTTTTGATCGTCCTACAACTACTTATTACAATCCTTTAATTGAAACTGAGAACGCATCTTATGTTTCAACAACATTCCGTAACATCAGCACAGTTTATGGTCAGTTGAATCTTATAAAAGGGCTCAACTTCCGCACTGAATATGGATTGGATGTACTTACACAAAATGATAATTCTTTCTATGGCCGCCGTACAATAACAGGTCAGGGAACAAATGGTGTTGGTAATTCAGATTGGTTAAGAAGCGTGCGTTATACTACGAACAACTATTTCAATTACACAACAACTATCAAGGATAATCATGATATTGATGCAACACTTGGTATGGCTTTTGAAAAGCAAGAGAATAATATTTCGAGCGTAGAAGGTCAACAATATGCAAATGATGATTTAAGAAATATTGCCAATGCCGCAAATATTACTGGCGGTACATCATCACTTACTGAATTTGCGATACTTTCTTATTTCGGAAGATTGAACTATAAGTTTAAAGATAGATATCTGCTTGGCTTGAGTGGTCGTGTTGATGGAGGATCTGTTTTCGGAGAAAATAAACGTTACGGCTTCTTCCCGGCTGCTTCAGTTGGTTGGGTTGTGAGTGAAGAAGGATTCCTTCGCAATAGTAAAGCTATAAGTTTCTTAAAATTACGTGCAAGCTACGGTAGCCTTGGTAACTCGCAAGGCTTTGGTCTATATTCCTGGAGAGGCGTGTATGGAACAGGTCGTTATGCAGGTGGAGCCAGCATTGCGCCTGCTTCGCTTCAGAATGACGTACTGACATGGGAAACAACAAATCAGTTTGATGCCGGATTTGAATTGGGTATCCTGAACAACAAATTAGTATTTGAAGTAGATGTTTATAATAAACGTTCTGCCGGTGGCGGGAAAGGATTTATCTACAACTACCCTCTTCCATTAACCTCTGGTTTTGCAAGTATTACACGTAACATTGGTGAAATGGAAAATAAAGGTGTAGAATTTACACTGAATACAACCAACATGAATGTGCGTGATTTCAGATGGACTACAAGTTTCAATCTTGCGTACAATAAAAATACGGTGTTAAATATTGATGGTCAGCAAGACACCCTTTCATTTAATGATGGTCGTTATATGAATGCATTGATTGTTGGTCAACCAATTGGTGTTCATTATGGCCCACGTTATGCAGGTGTTGATCCGGCTAACGGAGATGCTTTATATTATGAGCAAGATGGTAAAACAACAACCAATGATTATAATGCTGCTGGCAATTTTACAGTAGGAGATCCTAATCCTAAGTGGTTTGGCGGTGTTACGAATACCTTTACGTATAAAGGTTTTGAGTTAAGTGTTTTATTCCAAGGTGTTTTTGATTACGAAGTTGTAAATGGAGCAGGTGGCTTTATGAGTGCACGTGGCGATTGGTTCGATAATCAAACAAGAGATCAATTAAATAGATGGAAAAAGCCAGGTGATGTTACCAATATTCCGGAGGCACGTTTGAATTGGTTTGGCGATTTTGCTTCTCCCGGTGTATCAACTCAATACATGGAGGATGCAAGTTATGTGCGCTTAAAACAATTGACATTTGCGTATAATCTGCCAACTTCTGTTTTGAACAAGATCAAACTAAGTTCGGTAAGGGCATATATAATGGGTGTTAACTTACTTACATGGACTAAATACACAGGATGGGATCCTGAAGTAAATACTGATTACAGAGCAGGCAATATCAACCAAGGGGGAGATTTTTATGCAGCTCCGCAGATCCGTTCAATAACTTTTGGCTTAAACATCGGCTTCTAATTAAAAAACTGAATAAATATGAAACTTTTAAAATATTCATTGCTTCTTTTTACCGCCGGTACTTTAGTTACTGCCTGTAATAAAAAGCTCGACCTGCCAAACCCACAGGCCATTGGCAATGATTTGGCGTTATCTTCTGATGCAAATATTAAGCAAGTATTAAATGGTGCTTATGATGCCTTAAGCTCTGGCAACCTATACGGAGGAGATATCCAGATATTTGGAGACCTGATGGCAGCATCAGGAGAATTAAACTGGACAGGTACTTTTAATACCTATAGAGAGGTATATGGTAACTCAATGCTCACGACAAACCCAGTTATATTAAATATGTGGGCAACAGGCTACAGAACAATTAACGTAGCTAATAATGTAATTGCAAATATTGACAAGGTAAATGCTGCCGATCGAAACAGGGTTAAGGGCGAAGCCTTATTCATTCGTGGCACGGTCTTATTTGAACTTACAAGATTCTTTGCAAAGGCCTATAACGACGGAAACGCCAGCACAAACCCTGGTGTAATTGTACGCACTACGCCAACGGAGGGATATAGTAGTGTTGATTTCCCGGCTCGTAATACAGTAGCAGAATGTTACACACAAATACTTGCTGATTTGACCGAAGCGGTAAGTTTGTTGCCAAATAAAAATGGAGTCTTTGCAAATAAAGTTGCGGCATCAACAATTTTGGCAAGAGCACATCTTCAAATGGGCAACTTTGCTTCTGCACGTGATGCGGCGAACGCAGGTCTCACTGCTGCGGCTGGTAATTTCAGCCTCGTAGGTTCTTATGCAAACGCATTCAATAATGCAGCTTATACAACTGAAGATGTGTTTGCTATTATTGTAACAGATCAGGATGGTGTTAATAACTGTCACACATTTTATTCGGTGCCTCCTTTTGGTGGCAGAGATGGTGATATTGTAATTTTGAATGCACACTTAAATCTTTATCCTCTTGTTGATCAACGTAAAAGTCTCTTCTATGATTTTGCCGGCGATTGGCGGAGTGGTAAATGGAGAGATGTATTTAAGAATGTAAAAGTAGTTCGGTTGGCTGAGTTGTATCTTATCCGTGCAGAGTGTAACCAACGTTTATCAACATCAACGGGTGATACACCTTTGAATGATATTAACAGGTTACGCACCCGTGCAGGCGCTCCGACATTCTTAGCAGTTACATTAGCAGATATTCTTTTAGAAAGAAGATTGGAACTTGCACACGAAGGTTTCCGTATACATGATGCAAAGCGTTTAGGCGAAACGGTAAATGGTCGTCCAGCATTTGACAACCGTGCTGTATTTCCTATTCCTTTCCGTGAAATGAATACGAACCCTAATCTTACTCAGAACCCTGGTTATACCAACTAAGTTTTTTTCAGGTTTTATATAAAAAATGCTCCCGTTAACGGGAGCATTTTTTTTACCCATTACCTTGCAGGAGAATTAACTATTTTTGCCAACATCTGTTAGTTAAGTATCGCCAATAAAATTATGAGCTATTCCCCCAATAATAAAGTCCGGATCGTTACCGCTGCCAGTTTATTCGATGGACATGATGCGGCTATTAACATCATGCGGCGCATTATGCAGAGTAAGGGTGCCGAGATCATTCATCTTGGCCATAACCGTAGTGTGCTTGAAATTGTAGAAGCAGCTATTGAAGAAGATGCACAAGGCATCGCCATTACTTCTTATCAAGGTGGGCATGTTGAATTTTTCAAATACATGAAAGATCTGCTGGAAGAAAATGGCTGCGGCCATATCAAAATTTTCGGTGGTGGTGGCGGAACAATTCTGCCCGATGAAATCGAAGAACTGCATCAATACGGCATCACAAGAATTTATTCGCCCGATGATGGGCGGCATATGGGACTTGAAGGAATGATTGAAGATGTCATCAAACAATGTGATGTTTCATTGAACGGAAGCGGCGATTATAAAAACGCCATGACTTTGGGCGAATTGAAAGACGTACGAGCAGTTGCAAGAAAAATAACAAATGCAGAAAATGGAAATGGGAATTACAAATTACAAACTCCAAATTCCAAAATTCCCGTATTAGGAATTACAGGCACCGGCGGCGCAGGTAAATCATCAGTAACGGATGAAATTGTTCGTCGTTATTTAAATGCATTTACCGATAAAACCATTGCTGTTATTTCGGTTGATCCATCAAAGAAAAAAACAGGTGGTGCGTTGTTGGGAGATCGTATTCGTATGAACTCCATCTCCAGCCCACGTGCTTATATGCGTAGCCTTGCAACACGTGAAAGCGACAAGGCTTTAAGTGCACACGTGCAGGAGGCGATTGATATTTGTAAAGAAGCAGGCTTCGATTTTATTATTCTGGAAAGTGCAGGTGTTGGACAAAGTGATGCATCGATACTCGATTATTGCAATGTGAGTTTATATGTGATGACGCCTGAATATGGCGCAGCATCACAATTGGAAAAGATCAACATGCTCGATTATGCCGATGTAATTGCCATCAACAAATTTGATAAGGCAGGCGCATTGGATGCATTGGCTGATGTGCGTAAGCAATACAAACGCAATCATCAGTTATTTATGGCAAAGGATGAAACCTTGCCAATAGTAGGTACCATAGCTTCGCAGTTTAATGATGCTGGTGTCAACGAGCTGTTTGAAAAAATTATTCATGCTGTAGAAACAAAAGTGAATGTAAAGTTTGGCGGAGTAGAGCATGTTGCACATAGAGATACGGTCAGTAAATCATTGATCATTCCACCGTCTCGGGTGCGCTACCTCAGTGAAATTGCAGACAGCATTAAAGATTATAATCAACTGGTGATTGATCAGGCAGCAATCGCATCAAAAATTTATCAACTGCAAGGTGCTAAGCAAACACTTGCAGCAGCCAATGCTCCGTCATCAGTTATTGAAGAAATCGAAAAACAAATTCAGCAACTAACCGAACTGCAAACACCCGTTGCAAAAAAACTCATTGCACACTGGCCGGAGAAAATAAAAGCTTATCAGCAGGATTTCTATGAATACAAGGTGCGTGATAAAATCATCAAACAACCTTTGTTCAGCACCAGTTTAAGTGGCACACGTATACCGAAAGTGGTGTTACCAAAGTATAAAGATTGGGGTGATCTATTAAAATGGCAGGCGCAGGAAAATGTGCCCGGCAGTTTTCCCTTTACATCGGGTGTGTTTCCATTGAAACGTGAAGGCGAAGATCCGACAAGAATGTTTGCAGGTGAAGGTGGTCCTGAACGTACCAACAAACGCTTTCACTATGTATCACTCGATCAACCGGCGAAGCGTTTATCAACGGCATTCGACAGTGTAACATTATATGGAGAGGATCCCGCACCTCGTCCCGACATTTATGGTAAAGTAGGCAACAGTGGTGTGAGCATTGCAACAGTAGATGATGCAAAAAAACTTTACAGCGGTTTTGATCTCTGCGATCCGAAAACATCAGTAAGTATGACCATCAACGGTCCTGCTCCGATGTTGCTGGCATTCTTCATGAACACAGCAATCGATCAGCAATGTGAAAAATGGATCGAAGCAAATGGTCAACAACAATTAGTTGATGCAGCGTTTGAAAAGAAATTCGGCAAAGGAATAAAACCAGTTTACAATAATACATCTTCACCTAATGAATTACCATCGGGCAATAACGGGCTAGGTTTACGTTTACTCGGTTTAAGTGGCGATGAAGTATTGCCACCTGATGTGTATGAACAATGCAGACAAGCAGGACTTCAGCAAGTAAGAGGAACAGTTCAGGCAGATATTTTGAAAGAAGATCAGGCACAAAACACCTGCATCTTCTCAACTGAATTTGCATTGAAGTTGATGGGCGATGTGCAGGAGTATTTCATTCAGCAGAACGTTCGCAATTTTTACAGCGTAAGTATCAGCGGTTATCATATTGCAGAAGCCGGTGCAAATCCCATTACACAGTTAGCATTCACCTTGGCAAATGGATTTACGTATGTTGAATACTATCTCAGCCGTGGAATGAACATTGATGATTTTGCACCTAACCTTTCGTTCTTCTTCAGCAACGGTATGGATCCTGAATACAGTGTGATCGGTCGTGTTGCAAGAAAGATCTGGGCCAAGGCAATGAAGTATAAATACAAAGCCAACAAACGCAGCCAGATGTTGAAGTATCATATTCAAACAAGTGGCCGCAGCTTGCATGCGCAGGAAATTGATTTCAATGATATACGCACTACGTTGCAGGCGTTGTATGCCATTTATGATAACTGTAATTCACTGCACACAAATGCTTATGATGAAGCTATTACTACACCAACAGAAGAAAGTGTGCGCAGGGCAATGGCCATTCAGCTCATCATCAACAGAGAACTTGGAACAGCAAAGAATGAAAATCCAAACCAAGGTGCATTCTTAATTGAAGAATTAACTGATTTAGTTGAAGATGCTGTCATGACAGAGTTCAACCGTATTACTGAACGTGGTGGTGTGTTAGGTTCAATGGAGCGCATGTATCAACGCAATAAAATACAGGAAGAGAGTTTGTTTTACGAACATCAGAAACATACCGGCGAGTTGCCGATTGTGGGTGTAAATACATTCCTCAACAAAAAAGGAAGCCCAACAATTGTTCCTGGTGAAGTCATTCGCAGTACGACAGAAGAGAAAGAACAACAGATCAACAATCTGCACGCCTTCTGGAAGCGGAATGAACAACGCAGCGATGATGAATTGAAAAAGTTGAAACAGGTGGCTGTAAGTAACGGCAATATTTTTGCACAATTGATGGAAACAGCAAAGTATTGTTCATTAGGACAAATTACACATGCTCTTTATGAAGTAGGCGGACAGTACCGCAGAAACATGTAATAAAAAAAGAGGCGCTCGATCGAGCGCCTCTTTTCCCTCAAACCATCATCATTCATTTTCTTTTACTTCTTTCCCTTTCTTATCGATCATGATGAGGTTCCCGTTTTTCATTACACGTGCCTGTCCATCAACAAAAAAATCAGCGAAGTTGTATTGATATTCAAACACCAGGGTTCCTTTCTTATTGATGTAGCCCCATAAGCCCTTACTGTTTGAAACAGGAGCTAAGCTTTCTGCAAAACCTCTTGCGTTTTCAAACTGATAAGGAATTACCACGGCGAAATTATGGTCAACAAAACCATACTTGCCATGCATGCGCACCACCGCCAATCCTTCACGGAAACAGCCGGCATCTTCATACTTGAATTCTTCTACCTCCTTACCTGTTGAATCAATATAACCCCATTTGTTATCCTTACGTACAGTTGCTTTACCTTCACGAAGCGTCATTGCTTCATCATAGATCAATGGCACCACCAATTCTCCTTTCGTGTTAACGTATCCATACTTGTTTTCTTTTGAAACTTTTGCAAGACCAAACGCAAACTCATCTACATAGTCGTATAGTTTCACCCAGCTTTGTGCAGTTGAATCTAAAGCAATGAACAGCATGATCAGAATGAGATACTTTTTCATTGTTCATATTTTTAGTGTGTTAAAAATCATATGTCAAGTTAGAAACAGATACTATCTAATTCAATGATGACAGGCATACAAGGGAATGACGATGAGCAGAAAACCGGCTTTTCTCCTAAATACGTAACTTGCTGCCATGAGAAAGCTGTGCTTATTACTACCTGTTTTGGCATTGTTGATCAACAGTTGTTCAACCAATCCTTACAGGGCTACCAACAAATCGTATAAAAAGCAAACAAAAGCATTTGCAAAGCTATTGAGTCAGTATCCTTTGCAGGATTCAGTAAATAATGCGTCTTATTTTGTGGGTACTACTAATCTGTCGATGCGCAGACCAAATTTTGTGATCATTCATCATACTGCACAAAACAGTTGCGAGCAAACATTAAAAACATTTACGTTGCCACGCACACAGGTGAGTGCGCATTATGTGATCTGTAAAGATGGAACAGTGCATCATATGTTGAATGATTATTTGCGTGCCCATCATGCAGGCGTGAGCCGTTGGGGTAATTCAACTGACATCAATTCAAACAGTATTGGTATTGAATTAGACAATAACGGATTTGAATCATTTGATGAACGACAACTGAATAGTTTGAATTTATTACTGGAACGATTAAAGAAATCGTTTAACATACCGTCAGCTAATTTCATTGGTCATGGTGATATTGCACCAACCCGTAAAAATGATCCTAACTGGCGATTCCCCTGGCAAACATTAAGTGAAAAAGGTTTTGGCCTGTGGTGGAGCGATACCAGCAATGTGCAGGTGCCGGAGAATTTTGATTATCTTACAGCTATCCGCATCGTTGGTTATGATGTAAAAGACACATCGGCAGCAATTGTGGGGTTTAAGCGGCATTTCCTGATGGATACAACAAAAGGAATGACTCCCGAGGCAGCGAAAGTGCTGTTTCAGCTACATAAAAAATACCTGTAACTTTAATGAACTTCGGTTATTCTCAGCAGAATAATCTTTCGTTGATTGCTCCATATTAAAAAGATTGCAACAGGAAACGTTTGCGATGTTGAATCGCAAGGCTGAAACTGTATAAAACGATATATTGCCTGTTCATGAATCCGCTACCGTTTGAAGAATCGGTTAAATAAAAAAGTATGACAGCAGAGCAACAACGATTATCAGAAAATGCAAATAAAGCTGTTCCGCTCGAACGTTGGGGGCCTTACCTCAGCGAACGGCAATGGGGAACAGTGCGTGAAGATTATGGTGAACATGGAGATGCGTGGGGTTATTTTCCGTTTGAACATTCACATTTCCGTTCCTATTTATGGGGCGAAGATGGATTGGCCGGCATCTCCGATTATTTCCAGAATCTTTGTTTTTGTGTAGCGTTATGGAACGGAAAGGATCCGATCTTAAAAGAACGCTTATTTGGCCTTGGTAACTACAGTGGGAACCATGGCGAAGATGTAAAAGAATTGTACTACTATCTTGATAATGTTCCATCGCATTACTACATGGAATATTTATACAAGTATCCACAGAGTGCATTTCCTTATAAGAAACTCTACGAAGAAAATAAAAAACGTAACCGGCTTGAACCGGAGTATGAAATTTTAGATACGCCGGCTTTTCGCAACAACCATTACTTCGACGTGAAAGTGACCTATGCGAAACAAAGTGGTAACGATGTATTCATTAAAATTGATATCACAAACCTGTATCATCGTTCAGCAGATCTTACTGTGTTACCCACACTATGGTTTTCGAACAAATGGAGCAATGATGAAAAACAAATGAAGCCATTGCTGAAATATGTAAATAAGAACAGTGTGCATGCATGGCATAACCGTCTTGGCGATTACTATTTTTACTTTTCTGACGCAGATGATCTTTGGTTTACAGAAAACGAAACCAATAAAGAGAAATTCAATGGCACAGCAAACAAATCCATTTTTGTAAAGGATGCTTTTCATGATGCTGTGATCAATAACAAGAACAAAAAGAAACTGCGTGAGAAACAGGCAGGTACTAAATGTGCTCCTGTTTATAATCTGCATTTAAGGGCGCAGGAAACAAAAACACTTTATTGCAGGTTGGTAGATGGTTATATGGATCAGCCTTTTTACGAAGGCTTTGAGCATTTATTTCATCAACGAAAACAGGAGGCCGATGATTTTTACGCATCAGTCATTTCACCTGCATTAACGGAGGATCAGAAACGTATTTCACGCCAGGCTTATGCAGGCTTGTTGTGGAGTAAGCAATTTTATTCGTTTGATGTTGAGCAATGGATCAATGATGGTGATGGTATTACGTCTCCAAATAACGGAAAGAAGTTTGGTCGTAATAGTGATTGGACGCATTTGAAAAATGCAGATGTTATTTCCATGCCTGATAAATGGGAATACCCCTGGTATGCAGCATGGGATCTCGCTTTTCAATGTATTGCAATGGCGGCAGTTGATCCGGTATTTGCAAAACATCAGTTACTGCTTATTATGCGTGAGTGGTACATGAAACCTGATGGACAGTTACCTGCATACGAATGGAATTTTGGTGATGTAAATCCACCGGTGCATGCAACAGCTGCATGGTATGTATACAATATTGAAAAGCGGCGCACAGGAAAAGGCGATGTGCAATTTCTGAAACGCATCTTTCAAAAACTCATTATCAATTTTACCTGGTGGATAAACCGAAAAGATGAAAATGGGAATAATTTATTTCAAGGTGGCTTCTTAGGACTTGATAATATTGGGGTATTCAATCGCTCTCATCATATTCCCGGTAATCATCAATTGGAACAGGCCGATGGTACAGCATGGATGGGCATGTATGCATTGAACATGATGGACATTGCATTGGAGATCGCTATGTATGATGATGCATTTGAAGATACAGCTACACGTTTCTTCGAACATTTTGTATTGATCGCAGAAGCGTTGAATGAACAGCATACATGGAACGAAGAAGATAAATTCTATTACGATGTGTTGGTGCTGCACGATGGAAGTCATTTGCCGTTGCGTATAAAATCGGCGGTAGGTTTAACCAGTCTGTTTGCAGTATCAACTATTCATAAAAGCAGCTTGGCACGTTTGCGTGATTTCAGGAAACGTATTTCCTGGTTTGAAAATTATCGAAAATCAAAAGGACGGTTTTGGCCGAACGAAGAAAAAAGTGATAGCGAAGAGATCTTAATTTCATTGGTGCCGAGAGAACGCTTACTGGCAATTCTTACACGTTTGCTGGATGAGGCAGAATTTTTATCGGTAGGTGGTATCCGAGCTTTATCAAAAGATCATGAAAAAAATCCTTACTCGGTAGAGATCGATGGGCAGATCTATTCTATTCAATATGATCCGGGCGACAGCACCAGTGATATGTTTGGTGGTAACAGTAACTGGCGTGGGCCTGTGTGGTTGCCGTTGAACTTTTTGACGATTCAATCGATCAAAAGCTTCGGTGATTTTTATGGCGATAGTGTGAAGGTGGAATATCCAACTGATTCAGGAAACTACCTGAACCTCAGAGATGTGGCAAAAGAGTTATCAACCCGAATTGTAAACATGTTCAGTATAAATGAAAAAGGTGAACGTCGTTGTTATGAAGATTACAATTGGTTTTATAAGCAGCCGGGCAATGAACATTTGATTCTCTTCTACGAATATTTCAACGGTGATAGCGGTAAAGGATTAGGCGCAAACCATCAAACCGGATGGACGGCGCTGGTAGCTGAGTTGTTGCATGAATTTGCATAACACTCAAAAGAAAGCTTAATGTAATTCGCCAGCCGGTTCGTGATCATCGTATTGATCTCTCAACTTCAGCAATTCAACTTTCAATTGTTTGATAATGGATTGATGTGCAGTTGAGCGGATAAGATTATACTTTTCCTGCGGGTCTTTAGTGAGATCATACAATTCCCATTCATTAGCTGTATAGAAATAGATCAGCTTATATTGCTTTCCTCTTATACCAACATGTGGCATCACATAATGATCAATGGGATATTCATAATAATGATAATAGAGATAATTCCTGCTCAGTTTTTTTTGTTGTGTAAGATGTTCTTGCAGACTTATTCCCTGCATCCATGCCGGAACTTTCACAGCGGCAACATCCATAATGGTAGGAGCAAAGTCAATGTTCTGGACCAATTCGTTAGAAACAGTTTCCGGTTTTATTTTGGCGGGCCAACGCATTAATAGCGGAGCCTGCATAGATACATCATACATCCAGCGTTTGTCAAACCATCCATTTTCGCCAAGATAGAAACCCTGATCGCCTGTATAAATCACCAACGTATTTTTTGTAAGCCCGTTTTTATCTAAGTATTCAAGCAATCGACCGATGTTTTCATCAACAGATGCAACACAGGCCATATAATCCTGCATGTACCATTGGTATTTTAACGCAAGTAATTTTCGTTTGTCTTTGTAATGTTGTTGCAGCAATTTGCCACGTTGCGCATAAATTTCTTTTAACCCATTCTTTTCCTCTTCTGCAATATGATTAAAGATGAAATTGTAACCACTTTTTTCTGATTGGCTTGGTTTTAATTCAGGGATATGTTCATAGTATACAGGATCAATTTTCAGATCAACGGATAATTCCATGTCATAAAGAATACTCATCTTCTGTTCCTGCCATGGTTTACCAAATTGTGATACGTCTGCATATAATGTTGGCGGTTCCGGGTACACTTGCTTTGATGTGATGCGCAGATGTTTTAAACGTGGCATCCAGTTACGATGTGGTGCTTTGTGGTGCAGCAATAGTAAAAAAGGCTTATTCTTATCTCTCTGATCGAGCCATTGCAAAGCATCATTTGTAGTAACATCTGTAGCATATCCTTTTTCAACAACCGTATCGCCTTTCATGTTGATCATTAAAGGATCATAGTATCGTCCCTGGCCGGGTAATATTTTCCAATAGTCAAAACCTGTTGGTAAAGAATGTAAATGCCATTTGCCTGTAAGCGCAGTTTGATAACCTGCTTCCCGCATTAATTGGGGCATGGTGATTTTAGAAGAGTCAAATCTCGTGCGGTTATCTTTTACAGCATTTTTATGCGAATGCTGGCCTGTGAGTAAAGTAGCTCTTGCAGGACTGCAAATAGAGTTGCCAACAAAAGCTTTGTTGAAACGAATACCTTCTTTTGCCAGCCGATCGATATTCGGCGTTTGAATAAACTGTTTGTTGTATGCACTAATGGCATCGTTGTCATGATCATCACTCATGATGTAAATAATGTTTGGCTGTTGTGCAAAAACATTCTGGCAGCAAAGCAGGAAAAAGAAGAAAAATCGCATGGTCGAAAGTTACAATAGTTGCAGGATATGTAGATTTGAAAAAAGATTGAAACATGGAATTTGGACGGGTTGATGAACAGCTATTGGATACGATCGATTTCTCGTTGCCAGCAGAACCTGCTTTTAATAAAACAGTATTAAGCGGCAAAGCAGCGAAAGATGCAAAAGTATATCTGGGCTGTGCAAAATGGGGAAGAACAGAATGGGTGGGAAAGATCTATCCGCCCAAAACAAAGGAGAAAGATTTTTTGAAGCACTATGTACATCACTATAACAGTATTGAACTGAACGCCACGCATTACAAAGTATATGGAGAACCAGGTACTCGTAAATGGGCAGAGAACGCAAAGGGCATGGATTTTAAGTTTTGTCCGAAAATGTACCAAGGTGTAACACATCGTGGCAGTTTGAGAGGAAAAGATTTTATTACCAATGAATTTTTTCGTGGCATCGTTGGGTTTGAAGAACATCTCGGTCCCATCTTCGTACAGGTAAGCGATACATTTTCTCCCAAACGTAAACAGGAATTGTTTGATTATATGGCTTCGCTGCCAAAAGATCTGCAGTTCTTTTTAGAAGTGCGTCATCCTGATTGGTTTGGGAAAGAAGAAATACGCAATGAGCTCTTCACTACTTTAAAACAAATGAATATTGGCGCTGTGATCACCGATACTGCAGGGCGAAGAGATTGTGCACATATGCATCTAACTGTTCCGAAAGTATTCATCCGTTATGTAGGTAACAGTTTACATAAATCAGATTACACCCGTTGCGATGTATGGGTTGAACGTATGAAGCATTGGCAGCAGCAAGGCATGGAAGAGACTTATTTCTTTATGCATATGCATGATGAAGCAACATCACCAGAATTAACCGTTTACCTCGTTGATAAAATGAATGAAGAAATGGGTTTAAATTTGATCAAGCCCAAGTTTATTGAAGGAGGTGTGAGTGAAAAGCCAAAACCGAAACAAAGAGGATTATTTGATTGATGAAATAGGCTTAACAAAACAAGGGAGGCGAAGCGCCTCCCTTGTTATTTATTTACAGCATTATTTCTTATTTACTTTGTTTATATACTTTCCCATCTTTCATCACCCACTTTACATCGCCTAACACTTTAATGTTGCTGAGTGGATTTTCTTTCACCGCAATAATATCTGCAAAAGCACCGGGAATAAGTTCACCAATCAAACCTGTTTGTTCCAGCAACTCAGCTGCATTAATTGTTGCCGTTTGAATTGCCTGCAGCGGCTGCATGCCATACTGAACAAAGAATTCAAAATCTTTTGTTTGTGGTTCGTTCCAATCGTAACCACCAATGTCTGTACCGTAAGCGATTTTCACTCCAAAGCTCATTGCTTTTTTAAAAACTTCAGGCTCCGATTGAGTAAAATATTTATTGATGGGGCTTCCTGCTTTCGCTCTGCCTTCTGCTACAAAATCATTTACATAAATAGTGGGGCACCAGAATACATTTTTCTTTGCCATCAGCTGCATACATTCTTCATTCATACCAAACCCATGTTCAATACTGCTTGCACCTGCGTTGATGGAATAAATAATACCATCGGGTGTAACGGCATGTGCTGCTAACTTTTTTCTGCTCTTGAGTGTTTCATCGGCAATGGCTTCAATTTCTTCTTTGGTAAAATTGGGAATGCTTTTGTAACCGCCGTTGGGCAAACGCACATAACCACGATCGGCATAAATTTTTATCCAATCGGCACCATACGCAATTTGCGTACGAACAGCTTTGCGTCCTTCATCTGCACCGGTAATTTCCTGTAAGCCCTTCGGTAATTTTAATTCCCATGCATAATCTTTTTCTGCAATTAAATAATGCCCGGTTGTATTGATCGCTAATGTAGAGACAAACATTCTTGGTCCGGGAATGATATTTTTGTTGATGGCTTTCTTAATGTCCACATCAGCATAACCAGCGCCTTCCGTTCCAAGATCACGAATAGTTGTAAAGCCATTCAGCAACGATTGATGTGCACTCTTCGATGCACGCAGTGTGCGGTAAGGAATCGATTCTTTTAACACCTGTACATCATAATCTTCCGTAGTAATATCGCCCTGCAACAATACATGTGTATGACAGTCGATCAACCCCGGAAGAATAAAATAGTCTTTCAGATCAATCACCGAATCTGTTTTTTGTTTGAAGTTGGCTGCATCTGTAATCGATTCGATCTTGTTTCCTTTTACAAGAATCACCTGGTTGATGAGGATTTTGCCGGTTCGTACATCGAGCATCTTACCACATTGAATGGCGATGGACTTTTGTTGTGCGAACGAAAACAGAACAATTACCTGCAGCAGAAGCAGGGATATAATTTTTCTCATGTGTTTGGTTTAGGAAAATGAATGTACCGAATTACTGTTATCCATAACAGTAAAAAGGATCAATGGTTCAGCTTACCGCACTTCATACAACTCTTCCCACCGAGTGGTATAACGTGGACTGCGTAATTCCTGCCGCATCTTCCAGTCCCTGGTAGTGCCGCTTGCTGCAAACTTCAACACATCATCCCGTTGACTGAAGTTGATATTATCAATCATATCCATCAGCAACCGGCCATTGTTTTTTGTTTCAGGTATAAACAGATTCCCTTGAATGGATGCATCGGGCACAAGTCCGCTCAGCATCACACCTGCCTTTTTGTACAGCGTTCCTTCTTTGAATAACCCATCAACCATTGCAACGGCGGGCTTGATCAATTCATTGGTGAAGGAGGTTGCAGTGGGCAAAGTGGTATACCTGCTGTGTGTAATGCCACGGTTGAATGTAGCATTGTGATTTTCTTCTTTCGACACCACAAATATGCTGATGATGTTGGCAGCGCTGTGTTGCCGTCTTAATTTTTCGGCAGCCCTTGATGTATAGGTAGCAACGGCCTCTTTAATATCATTGATATCGCCAACCGGGCTGCCGAACATGCGTGTGGTAGCGATCATTTTTTTATTCAGCAGTTCATCCTGCATATCTTTTGATGCAATGCCGTTCAGTTCACGGATCAAACGCACACCCACCACACCACCTAGGTGCAGGCGACCAAACTCTTCACTCATCTTACTTAACTGCAACGCATCATCAATAAACCATTGTTCTTTTAATTTCTTTGCATACTGACCACCCACTCCCCAGATATCACCCACCGGAGTGATCGCTAATGCTTTTTTTATTTTCTCCATCGTGTCCAGCACAATCACCCCGCCTGATTTTTCTTTATTCTTTTTTGATAAGCGATTCGCCAGCTTGGATAATACTTTGGTAGGTGCAACGCCGATGGATACTTTAATGCCGGTCCATTGTTCTACCGTTGCTTTCATATCCCGTGCAATACGATCGAGTTCTTCAATGGGGAACATGCTCAGGTCTACAAATGCTTCATCTACGGAATACACTTCTACATGTTGTTCACCAATGATGGCCCGTAGCGTATCCATCACCCGCATACTTAAATCACCATATAAATTATAGTTGCTGCTGAACACAGCCACATCATGTTTTTTAATCAAAGGCTTCGCCAGAAAATATGGCCCGGCCATATCTACACCCAACAATTTCGATTCATCGCTGCGTGAAATAATACAGCCATCGTTGTTGCTGAGTACCACAACAGGCTTGTTATCCAAATGCGGTTTGAATAATCGTTCGCAGGAGCAATAAAAATTGTTACAATCTACAATGGCGTACATACTAGGGTAGTTTCCATTCACAGTGTGTTGTGCAAACAGATTGGTTTGTATGGGTTGCATTGTTGTTGACATAATTTTTAGTTCGTGGTTCCTCGAACTGCTTTTGGAGTTAAATCAATTTTTCAAACGAACGAATACTATGTACAACAACCCCCCACACTTTAAAATCACTAAACTCTGCCAGGTTCACCGGTTTGTATCTTGTATTCTCCGGTATTAAAAACGCTGATGAGAAATTTTTATGAAACCGTCGCACTAGCAATTCACCATTCAACACGGCTACAATAATTTTTCCATTCACCAGTTTCAACGAGCGATCTACAATTAAAATATCACCATCAAAAATGCCCGCCTGCTGCATGGCATCGCCTTTCATTTTAAAAAAGAACGTAGCTGGTTTGTTTTTAATGAGCTGTTCATTTAAATCAATACCACGTTCAGCATAATCATCGGCTGCTGCGCCAAAGCCCGTTGCGTTGGCTGTTTTTACCTGCTGTTGTGTAAACTGTTTGCTGCCTTTGTACGCAGCGCCAAAAAAATCTTCCCCATCCATAAAAAATAATTTAACTCCCGCAGTGCAAAGAGTGGTGATAAAAAAATATGTCTGGGCTTGTAAGAAAGTTTGGTAAAGCTAAAACTTTTAGTAATTTAGTAGTGCGCTTTCAGGAAATATTTTTTTGAAACCTTTACTTCAGCAAACCCCCATCACAACAGTTCAATGATGCAACTGTTGCGCAGCATTTTATTAATCACAACTAAACGATGGGTCATGCAATTACAATCAATCACAACAACAACCATTCCCGGTTACAGGGTGTACGAATACCTGCTGGTACTAAGTCCGCATGAAGAATTATGGAATCGTATTTTAAAAGTGAAAACAGAATTTTCAGAAAAATACAAGTGTGATCATGCAAAGTGGGGCAAGCCACATATTACACTTGCCAATTTTCTGCAGTACGAATTAATGGAAGAACGGTTGGTGAATCGCCTCAACATGATCGCTATGGGCTTTCATCCTATAAAAGTGGAGCTGCGAGATTATGGAAGTTTTCCAAGTCACAGCATTTACATCAACGTGGTGAGTAAGTTGCCGATACAATCATTGGTGAAAACAATTCGTACCGATGCACAACGACTCATGAAACTTAATGATGAAAACAAGCCACATTTTATTTTGGAACCAACTATTGCCATTGCACGCAAGCTGCAACCCTGGCAATACGAAAAAGGTTGGCTTGAATATTCGCACAAACATTTCACCGGACGTTTTATTGCCGATGGAATGTTGTTGTTAAAGCGACCACTTCATGAAAAAGCTTACCAGATCGTTCGAAGGCTTTCATTTCAAAATCTTGCTGTTACAACAAAGCAGGGAGAATTATTTGGGTAACCAGCAACTGTATTACAATTAAGATTTCGTTGCGTCGCACTCTTGTGCTGCAACAATTCTATTTATCTAATCTGCTACAAGGCATGACGAATCATGAAGGAATTTCTTTGTGCATCTTTCCGTCTTTGCGGCAAAAAACAAAACATCATGTCAGAGAAACTACAACAGGATCATTACAAAGTAAAGCCGAAGGATGCCGACGAAACACAACCATACCATGCAGGCCGTGGTGCACAGTTCAACACCAAGAACCGTTTCTTAAAAAACGAAGTAACAAAAGAACATATTGAAGGCATTGATGAATGGGAAGAAACCAATTTGAAAACACAATACATCGAAGTGCATCCGAAAACCATTGTGAACAAAGTGGAAAGCCCCGATGTAGGCATGAGCTACAGTATGAATCCATACGCCGGTTGCGAACATGGTTGCATTTATTGCTATGCACGCAATGTGCATGAGTATTGGGGCTATAGTGCAGGAATGGATTTTGAACAAAAGATACTCATCAAAAAAAATGCACCTGAGTTACTGCGTAAGTTTTTAATGCACCCCAAGTGGGATGCCACACCCATTATGCTCAGTGGTAATACCGACTGTTACCAACCTGCCGAGCAAACCTATCGTTTAACAAGAGGACTGCTGGAAGTTTGCAACGAGTTTAATCAACCCGTAGGCATTCTCACCAAAAATGCATGGATACTGAAAGACAAAGATGTGTTGCAGGAAATGGGTAAGAAGAATATTGTATCGGCCATGGTATCCATTACATCATTCAACGAAGATTTAAGAAGAGTGATGGAACCACGAACCGTTACTGCCAAAGCAAAGCTGAAAGTCATCAACGAACTTAGCAGTGCAGGTGTGCGCATGGGTATTATGATGGGGCCCATGATTCCCGGATTGAACGAACACGAGATGCAACGCATCATGAAAGCGGCAAGAGATAACGGTGCAACATTCACAGCTTATACATTCATTCGTTTGAATGGCGCCATCAAATTTTTATTCCACGATTGGTTGTATAAAAACTTTCCCGACCGTGCCGATAAAGTATGGCATCATATTGAACACAGTCATGATGGACAGGTGAACGATACACGCTTTGGTGTGCGCATGCGTGGCGAAGGGCCTATTGCACAACTGGTGGCGCAGCAGTACAAAAAGTATGGTAAGCTCTATGGTATGAATGCAGAAGAATGGAGCCTGGACAGAACAAAATTCAGAAGACCGGGGATGCAGACGAGTTTGTTTTAGAATTGTGCAGTAACTTAACGCATCAAACAATCATCATGCAACAAACCCGCAAATCATTTATCGCAAAAATTTCCGCAGCTACAGCTGCCATTGCCGGCTTATCTTCGTTCAAACAAAAACCAATGGACAAAGAATTAAAAAACATCTTCATTCACCATGTGTACTTCTGGTTGAAGAATGCTGATAGCAAAACCGACCGTGACAAGTTAGTGGACGGGTTAAAAAAATTATCGAGTGTAAAAACCATTCAAAACTTTCACATCGGCAAACCGGCCGATACCAACCGTGAAGTAATTGAAACCGGGTATGCCGTTTCCTGGTTTGTACAGTTTGCTAACGGTGCCGATCAGGCCAGCTATCAAACTGATCCTATTCACTTAAAATTTATTGAGGAATGCTCGCATGTATGGAGCAAAGTGATCGTGTATGATTCCGTTGATGTTTGATGTTCAAAAAAATATTTTTAAAATTTCTTTTGAAAAAGTTGGCAACATCAAAAAAATAAATTCATCTTTGCACTCACAAAAATTATAAACAACAAAAAATGCTACGCATACAATCACATATCGAAACAGTGAATCAGTTTAGTCCCATGGGAGACTGTACTGTTTGCGGGGCAAATGCTGCTGTTGAATAAAGTTGAAGAAACGAATTCGCTATAACACAGGCCCCGCAAGAGATTGCGGGGTTTTTTGTTTTACAGTTTTTTGTTTGTAAACATAATGAAAGGCCGTTGCTATGAAATGAAAAACACTATTAAAAAACAATGAGTAAATGATCAGAACAAGACAACAGTACATACGATTTAGTTTGAAACATGCATTACAATCATTAATGCATAGTTGGTTACTGCAACCAAACAGGAATGGTATGCCCAATAGTTATGTACTTGATTTTATTCATAAGCGACCGGATTGTATTCCTACATAAACAATTATGTAGTAGATGAGCAAAGCCCGGTCGTAAAAAACGACCGGGCTTTTTTGTTCGATGAAAAAGGAGGATGAAATGCAACTGATTGTAATTGTGTTGATCGTTCGTTTGCTCTTGCAACTGATCAGCAACAAAAATGAGGAAGAGAAAAATAACAATGATGTAGATGTGCAGGAGAATGTAATGCATCCTGCAGCACATCCATTGCGATGATATTATAGTGCAGAGGAGGGAAATAAGCGTACCCCGTGAGATGCAACGGGGCGCTTTTCCAAATCAAAACATAGCAGCATTCCAATTGGTTGGATACTCCGCCTGGAACGGAGAGGCTACAGGTTCGAGTCCTGTCTGCTATACAGAATTTGAAACCCTGTAGCTTAAAAGGAAAAGCTGCGGTAAAAGTTTTAACGAAGCCGTGAAGTGTATGGAAGATGTCGTCAATACAAATCGTTTTGATGAATAGAATTTGCAGTTGCACCGAAATGTTTTTACAAAGTAGGGAAGCGCATTTACAGCCATACTGTTCTTGAAAAGGAAAATGTCGGTTCGAGTCCGATCGGGGTTGCAAATTATTGAGTGGTGCAATGGCTTAGCATATCAGTCTTTGACACTGATGATGATAGTTCGAATCTATCCTCAATAGCAAATGTTGTCTTTAGCTTATTTGGTAAAGCATCCGTCTGTGCAACGGAAGAACAGGGTTCGAGTCCCGGAGTCAACCAATACGGTTTGGTGTAATGGTAACATGATCATCTCCCTCTTTTTCTAAGAGGAAAGTAGCAGGTGAATGTATTCAGTTCGAATCTGAAAGCCGTACAAATTGACTTATAGTTCAATGGATGAGAATACTGCGCTACGAACGCAGAGATACAAGTTCGACTCTTGTTAAGTCAACAACAGATTGTGGTTTAGAGTAACGGTAACTCGAAGGTCTCATAAGCCTTAGTTGCAGGTTCGAATCCTGCAGCCGCAACAATCATTGACCCATAGCTTAACAGTTAGAGCAGGAACCTTATACGTTCAAGGTTATCAGTTCAAATCTGATTGGGTCAACAAAATAAGATGACTTAGCTCAATTGGTTGAGAGCATTACCCTGATACGGTAAGGGTTGAAAGTTCGAGTCTTTCAGTCATCACAAAAAATGCGACTTAATTCAATGGAAGAAGATCATCGTTACAAGGTGATAGTTGAAAGTTCGAATCTTTCAGTCGCAACAAAATGGCTCGTAGCTCAACTGGACAGATGTTCCCGGCTTTTAACCGGGAGGTTGTGAGTTCGAATCTCACCGGGCCAACAATGGATGAATAGCTTAACGGCAGAGCAGCGGTTTGTTAGACCGTTGGTTGAAAGTTCGAATCTTTCTTCATCCTCATAATCGGAGAGTTGACAGAGTGGTAATGTGCCGGCCTGCTAAGCTTGGGCTATCGTTCATTCGGTACAAAGGTTCGATTCCTTTACTCTCCGCAATTGTTTGGAACAGTGTAGTTCGATGATGAGGAAATAAGATATCAGTCAGTAACTGTAACAAACAACTGGAGCTTTGGCAGAATGGATATATGCACCGGAGTGAAATCCCGGACATCGTGGTTCAATTCCACGGGGCACCGCATAAAAATTTAAAAAAGTAAAAAATGAAAAGGAATTCAAGGTTCATAATGAAAGAGGGAGCAAAGATGCCTGTGCATCAATTTTTTCGATCGGAACAAATAAAATCATTATGGACACAAAACTTATTCGGCAATATGGAGAAGATATTCTCTGTTATCGCCATCGTGCTGCAAGAAAAAAGAAACGCATGCAGTATGAAGATTTTGATAAACAACTAATTCATTTACACAAAGAGGAACGACAATTATCAAAACAAAAAAGAAATCTTGGATGGGAAGCGTTGACGCCCCCTATACAAAGAGGATGGAAACGTTTTTTTGTTTTAAGGGAAGATGTTGCAAGAAGCAAGCATAAAGTTTTTTTCGAAAATATTCTTCAAAAAATCAATACATATGATTTCAGTTGGAGAAAAGATTTTAAACAAAAGAAACGAATAAGAGGGCGCAAAATTTATGTAGTTAAGCCACAGAGCTTACTAAAATTATCTGAGCTTGATCTTGTTAAACTTGAATTTAATGAACTAGAGAAGCAGTTTTTTTATGAAGCATGGGAAACTGACTGTAGAGGCTTATTCGTAAAAAGGTTTGTATTTAAAGAGCCTTGGCGTTTTGTTCTCCGGGTTAAGCCAAACATGGTTGATAAAGTAAGAAAACGGGATAATTTAATTGAAGCAAGATTACAGGAGATAGATGACTATCTCAGTAAAAATCGCTTTACTGGTCGATTAAATAAAATATTGCATGGTAGCGATGGGAATAGCTGGCTAAAGTTTTATGAGAAAGAAAAAGAGAAATATCGGTTTAAAAACAAGTCATTAAATCAGATTTTGAATTTAATAAACGAACAACAATGGAACAGCGGCAATGGAGAAAATTGAACGGAGAAAAAATTCGGCGGCCTATTGAGGACGAAGTAAGAGCTGTGTTGGTACGTGAAAAAGAAATGGGACACCAATTAAAAGTGTGCATTGGTACCGATAGCCAGGTGAAAGGAAAGGAAACTGAATTTGGAACCGTGATCGTTTTTATCCGCAAAGGAAAAGGTGGGTTCATGTACATCCACAATGAAACAACAAAACAAAAAATGAACATTAAGCAACGGATGTTAACGGAAGTTGCCATGAGCATTGATGTGGCGTATGGATTGTGCAGGTTGTTTACGTTGTACAATGTAGATATGGAAGTGCATGCCGATATTAACACTAACCCTTCTTTTAAAAGCAATGATGCGTTGAAAGAAGCAATGGGTTATATCATGGGGATGGGCTTTGCTTTCAAAGCAAAACCTGAAGCCTTTGCAAGCAGTAACTGTGCAAATAAAGTGGTGCAATAATTAAGTAAAAAATAAAAGAGATTATATGGAACTATATATAACAATAATGTTGTTGATCTGGATCTTGATAGGAGTATGTCCTCCTGTTGCTGTGTGGATCAGCAGAAAACTAAGGCAGTTATCAGAAAAAAGAACAGCCGGAATTTTTGAACATCATTACCTCGAAGCAAAATCATTTTACATGTACAGGTTTAAAACAATTCCCTGTACAACTTATGTAGATGAAATTGATATCAACAAGGCATTTGAATACCTGGATAAAAACTCAAAAGACATAACGGAAGATATTTACCAGGCATGTTATTATGATTGGACACAAAGCAAACAGGTTTTTAGTAAAACACTTTTTGTTTTGAAGAATAGAGTGATGGTGGAGCTGATGAATGACTATGCCAGGATTTTGTATCCGAATTACAGGTATAGTGAAGCAGACAACCTGGTAAATATTTTCAGCGCTTATAAACTTCCTCAAAAACAGGAAGCTTATGAAATCAACATCATCACGCTTTCAAGAGATGGATTAGAGTTAAAGCAGGTAGAAATTAAACCAACGCTTCTTGATATCGGGATGTATTATAACGATGATTTTAAAGAAGTGGATGAAACGATCAAAGCCAGGCTGAATAGGGAAAGTGATAAAGGGATTATCCTTTTGCATGGTTTGCCCGGCACTGGTAAAACAACTTACTTACGTCACTTAATTGGCGGACTGAAAAAGAAAGTATTGTTTGTTTCACCATCGGTTGCAGGAAATTTAATGAATCCTGAGTTTATTGATTTGCTGATCGAGAATCCAAATTCGGTCTTGATCATTGAAGATGCTGAGAATATTATGATGGACAGGAAATATAACAGTGATTCATCTGTATCGAACCTGTTGAATTTAAGTGATGGGTTGATGAGTGATTGTTTAAGTGTTCAGATCATTTGCACATTCAACAGCTCAGTGAACCTGATCGACTCAGCATTAATGCGCAAAGGTCGTTTGATCGCAAAATATGAGTTTGGTAAACTCGGAGTTGAAAAAGCAAATCGGCTATCAAAGCATCTGGGGTTCGATGTAAACATCGATCAACCAATGACCATTGCAGAGATTGCTAACCCAACCGAAAAAACACAACCGGTCGAAAGAACGGAAGTGATCGGTTTCAGGCGACAGGTTGAATTAATGAATTAAGAATAATTTTCCTTACTCCCCTTTAGGGGATGGGGGCAAGAGCTTGCTTAACGGCAAGACAGGTATATGCAAATTGACAGCGAACCAGATCTATGTTTCAAAGAAGCAGGATAGTGCGGCGGTAGTAACCTGCTGTATGCTGTTGTTGCAGTTATGCTATGCCTGCCAATACGCTGAAGGACGAAGGTTCGAATCCTTCTCCCGGTAACACGGGGTAACTCAAGTGGCTAGAGTGTCGGCTCAAACGTACCGGTTCGAATCCGGTTTCATCTCAAGGATGAATAGTTCAATGGTAGAACACTACACTGATAATGTAGCAAACGAAGTACAGCGCTTCTCAAATGCTGACCAGACAAATAAAGCCGGGTGAATGACCGGCAGTAACAATGAACGAGTCGTTAGCGACAAGATCATTCGCACTGCAATCAGGTAATTACCCGAAAGTAAACAAAGAAGTATTGTAACAGCAGTTGCTTCATCATTCAGAATTGATGATACAAGTATTGTCAACAGGCGTTTGATGAACCCGGTGCAGCAGCAATACAGATTATTTGCTTCCGTAAGAACAGGATGATCAAACAACCGGCTTTATTCTTTTTAAAAAATCTGTGCCTTGCATGCAATGCGCAACAAAACAAATAAAATGATATGAAACGTGTAAAAGTAAATGCCTACCAGGTGGCATTGGTATTTAAAGATGGCGTGTATAAGTACATGCTGAAAGAAGGTAAGTATTGGTTGTGGAACAAAGAAGTGTATGTGTACGATGTAACCAGGCCATTTGTTGCGCCAATTGAACTGAACATTCTGTTGCAGGATGCTGATCTGGCAAATGCATTGCAGGTTGTGGAAGTAAAGGATAACGAAATTGTGTTGATGTATGAGAATGGTTTGCTGAAGCAGGTACTTAATGCAGGTCGTTATACCTACTGGAAAAGTGCTATTGAATATGTATTTGTAAAGGCCGACATGGGCAAAGTGGAGATCGATGAAAACATTGATCGTGTTGTATTGCAAAACCGTTTGCTGGTTCCATATGTGCGTAGCTACAGCGTGGAGAACTACGAAGAAGCTTTGCTGTTTGTAGATGGTAAATTCCAAAAGCGTTTGCAAAGCGGTATGTACTACTGGTGGAAGAACAATATTGCCGTACATGTAGGTAAAGCAGATAAACGTTTGCAGCAACTGGAGATCAACGGGCAGGAAATTCTTACTAAAGACAAAGCGGCTTTGCGTTTGAATGCTTGGGCACAATACAAAGTTGCTGATATTGAAAAAGCACTGTTGCAAAACAAGGAGTACGATAAACAATTGTACGTGGCATTTCAATTGGCCCTGCGTGAATACATTGCTGCTTATGGCTTCGATGAATTGCTGGAGAAAAAAGAAGCCCTTGCACCTTTTGTATTGGAGGCAGTGAAAGAAAAAGCTGCTGCCTTGGGTGTTGAAGTAATTGGTTTTGGTATCCGTGACATTATCCTGCCGGGTGATGTAAAAGAGATCATGAACCAGGTGCTCATCGCCGAAAAGAAAGCGCAGGCCAACAGCATTATGCGTCGTGAAGAAACTGCCAGCACCCGTAGCTTGCTCAACACTGCCAAGCTGATGGAAGAAAATGCGATGTTGTGGAAACTGAAAGAAATGGAATATGTAGAAAAGATCGCAGACAAGATCAGCAACATCAGTGTAAGTGGTAACGGTGTGTTGATTGAACAGTTGAAACAGATTTTCGTACCGCAGAAATAAAATGGTAAGTAGTGGTGAGCGATGATTATTTTGTTGTCGCCGCCACTGCTGCTATTAAGCTTCGGTTGCGTGGCACACTTGTACGGTTGGTAACTTTATTGAGTAAATCAGTAACATACACATGACACTTTTGGAAAAATATCAGGAAAATCACCCCGATTTGAATGAGAGGCTTGAAAGAATTGACGAGAAATCAAGAAAGAAATTCATTAAAAAGCTAAAAAGAGAGAAGGATAAAAGCAATTTTATTGCAATAGTCACAGAGTTACAGTGCTATGAATTCTTTTTTAACTCTGGGTTTAAAGTGGAATTTGAAAGAGGTTATTCCGTGGGAAGCAAAAGGTTAACCCCTGATTTTACCATTTCTAAAAATGGACAAGATGCGATTGTAGAAGTTGTAAGGTTAAATCCGACTGAGAAAGATAGTAAGAGAAATAATTTCGAATCGTTGCTTATGGAAGGAATCGAGGAATTGAAGAAAAAGTGTGTGATCAAAATAGATTTCATAAATGAGTATTTCGATGAGGACTTGTATGATATAAAAAGCATTGTGAACGATTTAGAGATATGGCTTGAACAAAGCTTCTATCTTAACTCTAAAATAACCTTATGCGATAATTTTCGATTTGAGATTATCGATATTAATGATATTTACGACCATGCTTGCGTATATGGAAATTTTAATAGCATCGACATAGATCCAAGAAGATTAAAATCTGACAAGAGTTTGTTTGTATCTAAACTGGAAAAATACGACGAACTGATTCAACACTATAATCTGCCATATGTAGTATTTATTAAAATTGACTTTCATGCTGGAATAAATGAAAACGAGATGTTTTGGACAATGTATGGTGACTCACTGCTTTATGATCATCTCAATAAACGAGAGTCTGCTTTAAATGGACTTTTTTATGCAAATAAAATAGGAAAGGAGAATGTTAGTGGTGTTCTATTAATAGTTGGAAGTAAGGCTTCTTATTATAAAAACTTTTATTTTTTGAATAAGTTAAGCAAGGAAATAGATGATGAATTCGGCAAGATGCAATTTTTTAGTGACGTTCCTAACAAGTTTGTTTATTTAAGGGGAGTAAGAAAGAACGGTTAAATTTTTAAAACAATGAGCAAGTTAAAAATATCAGGAAAAGAATTGAGAGCGATTGGCTACCCGGAAGGACCGGTGATCAGCGTCGCCATGAATGTGATGCAAAAAAATTACAAGCATCACACAAAGGAGGAAGTTATGGAACTGTTGAAAGCAGTGTTGGCATCGCCTGCAAATTATTTAGATGATGCCGTGCTGGCATTGATCGCAAAACAATTGATGCCGGAAGAAAAGGAAAGTGAAGGAGAGTTGTCGTTGAATCAAAACGGTATTCAATTCAATGTTTTCGGAAGTGAACATATTGAACAAAGTGCTATGCACCAGATGTACACTGCAGCAAAATTACCCGTAGCAGTAGCCGGTGCCTTAATGCCCGATGCACATCATGGATATGGATTACCGATCGGAGGCGTGTTGGCAACGGAGAATGCAGTAATACCTTATGGTGTTGGTGTGGATATTGGTTGCAGAATGTGTTTGAGCATTTTTGATATCGATCCGAAAGACCTGGTGCAGAAAGAAGCATTCTTTGCTAGAGAAATTGGTGAAGCTACTTTGTTTGGAAGTGGCGCACAGTTCAAGCAAAGCGAAGACCATGAAGTAATGGATAACGAATTGTTTTTTGAATTGCCGTTGCTGAAAAATCTGCACGGTCGTGCATGGAAACAATTAGGCAGCAGCGGAAGCGGAAATCACTTTGTTGAATTTGGTGTAGTGGAAATTGCAGAGAAAGATGAAGTGCTGGGTGTGGAAGCAGGCAAGTATGTCGGACTGTTGAGTCACTCCGGTTCAAGAGCGTTGGGTGCAAATATCGCTAACCATTATACCAAACTTGCGATCAGTAAAAGACGTTTACCACAGGATGCAAAAAATCTTGCGTGGTTAACACTTGATGAAGAAGAAGGAATGGAGTATTGGTTAGCGATGAACCTGGCTGGTGATTATGCAAGTGCCTGTCACCATGTGATTCATCAAAAGATTGCGAAGCAACTTGGTCGAAAACCAATAAAGCGTGTAGAGAACCATCACAACTTTGCATGGAAAGAAAAGTGGGAAGGAAGAGATGTGATCGTTCACCGTAAAGGTGCAACACCTGCCGGTAAAGATGTACTGGGTATCATTCCGGGAAGTATGACAGCCGCAGGCTTTATAGTAAAAGGTAAGGGTGAAATGGCATCGGTGAATTCTGCTTCACATGGAGCCGGACGTTTGATGAGTCGTTCAAGAGCCATGCAAAGCGTTACGCACAAAGCATTGAAAGATGAATTGAAAAAGCATGGCGTGAAATTAATGGGCGGCGGATTAGATGAAGCACCTTTTGCTTACAAGGATATTGAACTAGTGATGCAGAGTCAGCAATCGTTAGTTGATGTTGTTGGAAAATTTACACCTAAGATCGTGAAGATGGATGGACCGAGTATAAAGCCTTGGCAGAAGACGAGGGAAGTGGAAGGGGAGTGAAGTCGAAGGCGAATGGTGAATAGTCAATTGTTAATAGGCAACAGCAAATAGGTTTCAACTCCTGTTGCAGAAATGCGGCAGGAGTTTTTTATGTAGCATACCTATTTTACTCCGCTGCTTTCAACTGCTCCTCAATCAACTTCAACTCATCCATAATTCCTTTTAACCGCTTTTCTTCTTTTGCTAAAATGCGTTTACCGAGAATAAAATATGCATACAGCATCCAGCCGCAATACACAACAATCAGCAGAATAATATAACCGATCGGCCGGCCATGCACCACTTCTAAAAAATACAAACCCATGCCTAAATTCAAAAAGAAAAAGTAGAGCGGCTTGTTCCATTGAATCTGCTTTTTACGAAAATTGTAATAATCTTCCCATTGTTGCAAATGTTGAGCAGGTGGTAATGTGTCATCAATCAAACTCACTTTGTAAGCGGTGAAAAGTGTAAGAATGGATTGTAACAAAACAGTAGTAACAATGATCCACACCGCAATATGTGTAACCACCCAAGTGAGTTTTACATTGCTGAAATAAATGGTCCAGGTGATAAACGCAACGGTAAAGAATAAGGTGATACCACCAAACAGTAACTGCCGGAATAATTTTGTCCTCGTATCTTTAGATTGACGGGTAATGGCCTGCAGGTCCACTGTCTTTTGTTCAGCCGGTTTCGACTGTTGCCACAAATCTTTTAATGCATCAAAGTCTTTCATAACTGCTATAAATTTCGCTGAGCTGTTTTTTAATCCGGTGAATTTTTACACGCAGGTTATTTTCAGTAATACCGGTGATCTCGGCAATCTCTTCATAAGGTTTGTCTTCGAGTACCAGTGTAATGATCAGTCTGTCTGTTTCAGCTAGTTTGCTGATGCATTTGTACAGTAACTGTACTTCCTGTTCTTTGTTGCGTTCATCATCCGGTACCATTGCTAATCGTTCTTCATCGGCATCTACAAACTGTTCGTTCTTTTTGCGCAGATGTGTTAAACAGGTGTTGGCAGCGATGCGGTAGATCCAGGTACTCCATGCTGCATCACCTCTGAACTTGTCCATATTCTTCCACACTTTCACAAAACTTTCCTGCAACAGATCCTCGGCCAGCATCGCATCGCCGGTATAACCAAGACATAGTTTGCGTATACCGGGAGCGTATTGGTTATACAATGCTGTAAACTGTTCTTCCTGTTTCATTCGGCGGTAAGATAATATTGAAATTGATACCGTAGAATTTATTGTAAGAAGGCATCCACTTTTGCATAAAACCATTCAGGCACATCATACATGATAAAATGTTTGCTGTTGGCTACTTCAATGGTTTTGTTGGGAACTTTTCTGAACTGGTGATTCAACATTAAATGACTGTTTGCCTCCGTGCCATAAATGCTACCGAGCACCAATACCGGTTGTTTGATCTTTGCAATTTCTTCACGCAGATCGGTAGTTGATATTTCAACAATAGTATAGCCTAATGTTTTACGATCGCATTGTGAACTCCAGGTTGCAATTTGTACTGCACGGGCTGTATCTCTTACCTGGTAAAGCATCGCACCCGTCATATTCTTTACATAATTTTCATTCGGGATCATTTCAAAATTCTTTGCTACAGCTTCCGGGTTAAACTGTGGATTCTTTTTCAATGCTTCTGCATTAGCAGTGGTGTCAGCAACTGCTGAAACAAACGGTAACCCATCCACGCAAATGATCTTTCCAAACAGATCGGGTTCCACACTGCTCACCCACAAACTCATAAATGCTCCCAAACTATGACCGATCAGTATTGGTTTATTCAGCTTTTTTGTTTTTACATAATTGATGAGTTCATTGCGAACTGTTTTCAGAATAGGTGTATCCAGTTTTGGTACGCCTGCATAACCTGCAATGGTAATTACATGGCATTCGTAACGGTCTTTGAGGTGAGCAACGGTCTCATTCCAAACCTCGCCGCTGCAACTGTAACCGGGAATTAAAATGACGGGCTTGCCTTTGCCGGTAACTTCCACTTTAAAGGCATTGTTTTGGGCATTTACTTGAAAGATGATCAGGCTGATGATTAAGAGGGCGAATACTTTTTTCATGATTATGTATTTAATAAAAGCTTGTTTTCGTGATTTACAGCTATTTGATGCAGGCGCAGAATAATTATTACAGAAATTGAAAAAAATATTTTTTACCGGGAGGAGGAAGCCTGAACGCTTTCTTAACTTCATTCGATGAAAACAATCGGACTCATCGGTGGAATCACCTGGCTTTCAACATTGGATTATTATCGCTTGCTTAATCAAAAGGTAAACGAACAGTTGGGTGGCGTGCATTCTGCACAGATATTGCTCAGCTCTGTTGACTTTGATGAAATAAAACGATTGACTCTGGCCGATGATTGGAATGGGTTGGCAAACATGATGAGCAGGGAGGCCAACCGATTGCAACAGGCCGGCGCCGATTGTATTTTAATAGGCGCCAATACCATGCACAATATTGCAGAAGCTGTTCAGGCATCGATCCGTATTCCTTTAATCAATATTGCTGTTGAAACAGGAAAGGAAATTCAAAAACAACAATTGAAGAAAGTGGTATTGCTTGGTACGAAGTATACAATGCAGCTTCCGTTTTATAAAAATGTGTTGGCAAAGCAGGGAATTGAAACGATTATTCCCAACGAGGCAGAGATGGAATACATTAACACGGCTATTTATGAAGAGATGGGCAAAGGAATTTTTCTGCCCGAACAGAAAACGGAAATCATCCGCATCATTGATGAACTCAAAAACAAAGGTGCCGAAGGCGTGATCTTGGGTTGCACCGAAATTCCTATTCTTATTAAACAGGAAGATAGTCCCATTCCGGTGTTTGATACCGCGGCGATACATGTAAATGCAGCTGTACGGTTTGCATTGAGCTGAGACGTAGAACCATTGTGCCTTTTAACAAAATATTCTTTCCCATATTGGTAAAGCTTCGTTTCTTTAGCGCTATTATTAATCACAACTATGAAGAGATTCTTTTTTCTGGCAGTGAGTGTGTGTTTTACCACTGTATTGCTTGCACAGAGTAAGTACGATCATCGTGAAGCATTTCATCCGTTCTTCTATCCAAATTTTGGAAATGAATACAGGAGTGCAAGCGGACAGCCCGGGCCAAAGTATTGGCAGAACCAGGCTAATTATAATATCAAGGCAACCATCGATCCTGAGAAACATACCGTAGGCGGTACGGTTGCATTACAGTATGTAAACAACAGTCCCGATGAGTTAAGTTTTCTCTGGTTACAACTCGATCAGAATATTTACCGCAAAGATTCACGTGGCTCCGCAACTACCACAACCTTAGGTGGACGATGGGCAAATGGCGAGTTTACTGAAGGTCACATGATCCAATCCGTTAAAATTGAACAGAACGGAAAACTGACTGATGCAAAATACCAGGTAACAGATACACGCATGCAGGTTTGGTTACCGGAAGTTTTAAAGAATGCCGGTGCGTCTGCAAAAGTTGTGATCGAATACAAGTTTACGGTTCCAGAATATGGAACTGATCGTATGGGTCGTTTGAAACAAAAAGATGGCTGGGTGTATGAAGTGGCCCAATGGTTTCCACGTGCATGTGTGTACGATGATATTAACGGATGGAATGTAAATCCCTATTTAGGTGCAGGTGAGTTTTACCTCGAGTATGGAACAATTGAATACAGCATTACTGCACCATCGAATATGATCGTTGTTGGTAGTGGTGGTTTGATGAATGCGGAAGAATGTTTTACTGCAGAGCAGATCAAACGTTGGGGCGAAGCCATGAAGAGTGATAAAACAGTGGTGATCCGTTCGGCAGATGAAGTGAACAAAGCCACCTCACGTCCGGGTAATCCATTCACCACCTGGAAGTTCAAATGTGAAAACACAAGAGATGTGGCATGGGCAGCAAGCACTGCATTTATCATGGATGCAGCACGTATGAATTTACCCAGCGGGAAAACGGCTATGGCAGTAAGTGTGTATCCAAAAGAAAGTGCATCAAAAAAAGACGGCAACGATTGGCGTCGTTCAACCGAATATACAAAAGCAAGCATTGAGTTTTACAGTAAGTATTTATATGAGTTTCCTTATCCTGTTGCAACCAATGTGGCAGGTATTGTAGGTGGTATGGAATATCCAGGTATTGTGTTTTGCAGTGCTGGCGCAACAGAAAGCGGTTTGTTTGGTGTAACAGACCATGAGTTTGGGCACACATGGTTCCCAATGATCGTTGGCAGCAACGAACGCAAATTTGCATGGATGGATGAAGGGTTCAATACATTCATCAATATCCTTTCAAGTGAAGCATTCAATAATGGTGAATATAAAGATGCGCCAAGTGTAAGTGGAATGGCGAATTATATGTTTGGTGACAAAATGGATGGTATGCTTAATGGTGCTGATGTGTTACAACAAGGAAATCTTGGTGTGGCTGCTTATTTTAAACCGGGCATGATGTTGTATGTGTTGCGCAATGAAGTACTCGGTGCAGAACGTTTCGACAGGGCGTTGAAAGAATATGTGCGTCGTTGGGCATTCAAGCATCCAACCCCTTGGGATTTCTTTCATACCATTGAAAATGTATCCGGTGAAGATCTCAACTGGTTCTGGCGCAGCTGGGTATTGAACACCTGGAAGTTTGATGTGGCGGTGACTGAAGTGAAGCCTGTGAATGAAGGCGGCATCAGCGGTGTTACCATTAAATTACAACTGCTTGAAAAAATGCCCATGCCTGTAACAGTAAAGGTTGTTGATGTAAATGGTTTTGAGCAACTCATTAAATTACCGGTAGAAGTTTGGCAGCGTGGTGATACCTGGAGTTTTCCTGTTGCAACAAAAGCTGCAGTGAAAGAAGTGATCGTTGATCCTGACATGCGGTTACCCGATATGAATCCTGCAAATAATAAATGGGAGAAATAAACTAACCGGACAAAAAGAATCCCCGATCAATGATCGGGGATTCTTTTTATTTGCGACAGCTGTTAAAGATTGATATTAAAGAAGCTGTTGAGGATAAAACCATTGTTGTGTTGAAATACATTTCGTCCACCGATCTCTCTTCCTAATTGTAGTATCTGATTGATGTATCCTGCTTCCAGTCTCAACTTAGGTGAAAAGCGATAACCAAGCAACAAACCAAAACGGTTCTGATCAAAAATATTTTCGTTCACATTCTTACCAAAGCCCACCAGTATTTCATCATATGCAGCCACATACGGTTCTTTATCTTCCAGCGTTTTCCCTTTTAATGATTGTTGCAAGCGCAACATGTAACGGGCCCGGTTCATAAACAACCAATCATCGGGTTTTGCAGATGTGGCAGAGTTGTAGCGTGGTAGCCAACGTTGCTCCAGCATGATTCGGTGGCTTAGGTCAAGTGAACCTGTTCGTTGAGTAAGCGTTGCTACTTCATACATACGATGTTCCGAAAATGTTTTCCCAAATGCATTGATGGGATAATCACCATAAGCATAGGTTTCGGCCCATGCATAACCCATCCGCAACGTAGTGTTACTGTTTGCATGATAGTTAACACCGGTGCGTAATAAACTTTGTTGCCAGGTTGTAATATAATTTTCTCTTCGCCATTGGTATTCTAAATGCGCACTCCATTTTTTATTGAAAGAAAATGTACCTATACCGGAATACCAGCCAATACTGTTATTGTCTCTCAGTCTTGTGTTTTGTGCTGAAGCTGTTACTGCAAAAAACATAAACAGAACTACTGCAAAAAGATGGATCGATTGTTTCATGGCCCGCAAAGGTAAAGGCAAATGATTAAATAAGCAGATCGCTCAGTTTCATCTCTTCGAGTATTTCACGAATAGAGTTGTTATCTTTCTTTTTCCACTTAATGAGGCGAATCATACTATCAGCTATTTCAATACCGGTAATATCGCCGTCACTGTAACAACAACATCCTGTATTAAAATAAAAAGGTTTCATTTTAATGTAATTCTTGTTTACATAGTCGTATTCTTCCTGGCGGAAGCGGATCTCTTTATTGAGTTTCTCTATTGTAGCTTCATCAGCTTTTTCTCTTGCATGAATGAGTTGTTTGTACAAACGCTCAAGATGTGTGAGTGATGCAAATACCGGTTGATGTGTATGACCTGTAATAAGAACAGGATTTTTATCCTGTTTGCTCCACTCATACATAAAGCGGTTGTGTACGCTTTTTAATGCGTTGTTTGTAGCAGGTGTATTGGGATTCAGGTTGAGATAGCTCTGCAACGGTGCCCATATTCTTGAAACAAACCATGCACTGAATACATTGCCATCACTTTGCCCATCGCCCTGGTGACCATGTGTGAGAAAGATATCAAGCTTTGTATTGTTGATGGTTGTTTGCAATACAATTCCTTCATAGATCTTCACAGTTTCTTTATACATGCTCAACAGGTGCAGCGGTGCAAATGGATCGTTGTTCCAGAATACATCATGGTTGCCGTATACTTTGGCGAAACGTTTTTCAGTAAGAAATTTTTTTTCTGCTTCTGTTGTGCGTTTGTTCTTTGATTTCACTGGCCATACTGTATTCTCCCAAAGTTCTTCACTATCGCCCAACGAAATAAAATGAAAGCCAGCGAGGTAATAATGATCCAATGCAGCAAGGTAGTTTGGTTCCGCCATCATAAAATCATCACTTCCATTCTTTGCGCCTTTGTGCTGGTCACTAAAAATGATGAACCGATCTGTAGCTGCATTCATCGGTAACAACAATCCTTTCTTCCCCGGATGTTCAAGTGTATTTGCATACAATTTTGTCAACGCTTCATGCACCCGTTGAAGATCAGGTCTGCTTGAAAAACGATCAGCAAGTCGGGCAACGGGTTTGGTGAAAACAGATTGTAAGAAACGACGCATGATTAAAATTAGCGATTCAATATTTACCAATAAAAAAAGCTGATGCGTTATAGCATCAGCTTTTAAGTATTCATTTAAATTTATCAGAGTTGTAGACCGAGGCGCAGGAAGAAACGCATACCGTTACCACCCATTTGCACAGCATCCCAAGGACCACCCGTTTCATTATTAAATGCCCAGCCTTTTGCACCGGGTGCAACACCAAGATCAGGATGAACATTGAGTAAATTATCAATACCGCCAAACAAAGAGATCTTACTGTTGATCTTATAACCGAGATAAAGATCTGTTACCAGTTTGCCACTGTAGTTATACAGATCAGGAACATACTTGTTTGGATCTGCATCAGTTGGTACTTGCGGGTTTATACCCAAGCCATCTTCACCATAACCATACAGATCAACTTTGCCGAAGTAAGTTAATCTTGTTCCAACGGTCAGGTTCTTGTAGCCATATTCAAAATTGAACCCGAATTTTGTTTTTGGCGCTGATGCAAGAATAAACTTACGTTCACGGTCATTTAAGAACGTTGAACGTAGAAAAGCAGAGCCGCTCAGTTTAGCAGGAACATTTATTTTGTCGATGGTCATTTCCTGGAAATTGCCGGTGAATAATGCACGGAAGTTTTGTGAGCCCCAACGTTTGTTATACTCCATCACCACATCAATTCCTTTGTTGGTTGTGTTTACTGCATTGGCAAAGAACTGTGCATAGCTCACATTCAATGCCTGGAGACGTGCTGCTAATGTTGGATCAAGGTTTGAATCAAAGGCATCAAACTGTCCGCTTAACACTACACGGTCTTTTACTTTTACTAAGTAACCATCAATGGTAATACTGAAATCACTAACGGGTTTCCAGGTAAAACCTAAACTTACATTGGTACTCTTCTCTTGTGTGAGATCAGGAATGCCTGCCAGTTTTGCTAACTCACTATAGTTGGGAGCAATTTTTACTTCAGCAATATTGCCACCTTGTACGGTTGTGAATGTTGAGCTGAAATTGATCTGTTGTAACGATGGTGCACGGAAACCTGTACTGAATGATCCACGCACGTTGAAAGTTGGTGCCAGCTTTAAACGTGTTGCTACTTTGTAATTGTGTGTAAAACCAAAGTCGCTGTAGTTTTCAAAACGTGCTGCAATAGTTACTAAGAAATTCTTTGTAATGTCAAACTCCATATCGCCATAAGCACCAAGCACAGAACGTTTGGCGGTTACTTCATCAGCGGGTTGGTAGCCGGGAAAACCCTGTGCTCCACCGGCAACATACACATCATAACCTGCATCATATTTATTTGGATCGAAATTTTTGTACGATGCTTCTTCGCCGGCATATAAGTTGTAACGTTCATAACGATACTCAGCACCAAAAGCAAGATTAGTTTTTGCATTCAGCTCTTTACTGAAATTGACATTCAATGTATTTTGTAAAAAGCTAAAACCACCATCATCAAAATGTGTTTGATTTGGTCCGAGTGAAGCATTAAACGTTTTATCGCCATAGAAATGAAAATTGTTACGGCCGATTGTATTGCTGATATCCCAATTCAAACCACCAGTTGAAGTTCCTTTAACACCTGCAGCCATCGAGAAGTCATTTACGTTTGTTTGAATGTGCGGACTGAAGGTTGTATCATCAGCCGTTACTTTCATGATAGATGGAACATAGATCAGGTTCCAGTTATTATCAGTGGGGAAACGTTCGGGTCTTGCACTCCAGTTACGGGTGAATGCATAGGCATCTGATTTCTTTCCGTTATATCCACCAAACGCATAGAAACTTGTTTTGCCTTTGATCGGAATTTCTGCATTCAGAAATGCACCACCTGCCGTGAGCGAACCATCACCATGTCCACGACGGTAAATATTGGTGTACATAAAATCAGGACTGTTTTCATTTGTCTCCAATGCCTGACGATAAGTTTTTCCCTGGCTTAAGAAATTACCGGTAAGGTTGATGAAACCTCGTTCTCCAACTTTGAAGCCATAATTGGCATTTACAGTAAACGCATTCCCATCCACAGCGCCATCATGTACATATAAGTTTTGTTCTTTCTTAAAATGAGGATTATATTTTTTATCGTAGTAGCCACTGTAACCAATATTTGCATTGAATTTATTTACGGTTTCTTTCAATACAATATTGATGACACCTGCAATAGCATCAGAACCATATTGTGCAGAGGCGCCATCACGCAACACTTCCACACGATCAATGGCGCCAACAGGAATAGCACTGAGATCTGTTCCTGAATTACCACGGCCTCTTGTACCAAACACGGCAATAAATGCTGTTTGATGACGACGTTTGCCATTGATGAGTACCAATGTTTGATCGGGACCAAGACCACGCAATGTTGCCAGATCAATATGATCGGCACCATCACTGCCACTTTGTTTATTATAGTTGAAAGAAGGAGCTGCATAATTCAGGATAGATGTTACATCCATTCTTGCAGTTGGTAATGCAGCCTGCCCGATGTTCACCACATCAACCGGAACAGGTGTTTCTGTTTTAGCTCTTCCCAAACGGCGTGTACCGACCAATACCACTTCGCCCAGATCAGTTGAACCTGTTTCCAGACTGATGTTCATAGTAGTGTTCGATCCAACCTTTTCTTCTATTGTTTTATAGCCAACAATACTGAACACCAGCACATCGGTTGCTGCTGCTTCAATACTGAAATTGCCATCTTTATCGGTAGAGGTTCCCGTTCTTGTTGATTTGATGAGTACCGATACATCTTCAAGCGGGTTGCCGCTTTTATCGGTTACTTTACCACGCACGGTTTGTTTTTGTGCAAATACGGGGACGAACAGCAACAGGAGGGCTGCTGTTAAGAAATGTTTCAGCTTGATCATCGGTAGTTAGTTTGATTGTGTATGTTGAAATTAAAAAATATATAGCACTGTCGAAAACTAATTCTGCGAAATGTAGAAAACAGCAATTAAAGCAAAGTGTATTTTAATTGAGACGTTTGCTGTCTTTTCATTTTCATTTACTTTTACCGCAATCAATTTATATGCAAGAAACAATGGAACAGGTTGCTGCTTTATATACTGCAACGTTTGGGGCTTCGCCCGAAAGCATCGACAAAGTGCCGCAGAGCGGAAGTGACCGGGTTTATTATCGTGTTACAGGACCTGTGGTGTGCATTGCAACAACCAGTAAAAACATTAAGGAAAGTCAAACCTTTCTTCAGTTCAGTAAACATTTTCAGCAGAGAGGTTGCCCGGTACCTTCTATTTATGCAGTAAATGAGGAAGAAACAATCTACCTGCAGGAAGATTTTGGCGATGTATCGCTCCTGAATGAACTCGAACAACATGGGTATAATGATCATGTGTATGCGTTGTTTCAACAAAGTCTGCAGCAACTGGCACACATGCAGATCAAAGGGCATAAAGATTTTAATTATGATTGGTGCATTACGTCGAGAGAGTTTGGACGACAGGCCATCGTATCTGATTTACTTTATTTCCGGTATTACTTTTTCGATACGTTGAAAATTCCTTACGATAAAGAAAAGCTGATTGAAGATTTTGAAGACCTGAGTATTTATCTCACCCGTGTGGATCATAAATATTTTATGTTCCGTGATTTTCAAAGCCGGAACGTAATGGTGAAAGAAGGAAAAGTGCATTTCATCGATTACCAGGGTGGTATGAAAGGAGCAGTGCAGTATGATGTGGCTTCCCTGCTTTGGCAGGCAAAAGCAGAGTTGCCTGATGAATGGAAGAACAACCTGTTGGAGTATTATATGGATTGCCTGGAGAATGTGTTGCAGAAAGAAATTGACCGCACCAGGTTTGTAAGTCAGTACAACGGTTATGTGCTGATCCGTTTGTTGCAGGTGCTTGGTGCTTATGGTTTCCGTGGATTGTTTGAACGGAAAGCACATTTCTTAACAAGTATCCCATTAGCATTACGAAATCTTAAATGGTTTTTGAGTAACCGGCATGTTGGTATCAAGCTGCCTGAATTTGAACGTATCCTAGGGTTGATGGTGGAGGATGAAGTGATTCACCGGTTTGAACCACCGAAAGCAACTGATGAAACGCTATTGGTTGTGCGTATCAACAGCTTCTCGTATAAATCAACCGGTATCCCTGTTGATGAAACAGATAATGGCGGCGGCTTTGTGTTTGATTGCAGAGGTATTTTAAATCCCGGACGAATAGAAGAATACAAAACACAAACGGGCAGAGATAAAGCAGTAAAAGATTTCCTGGAACAACAAACAAAGATGCCGCAGTTTTTAAACAGCGTATATAACATCATTGATATAGCTGTTGAAGATTATATGCAGCGCAACTTCGCCAACCTGCAGATCAGTTTTGGATGCACAGGTGGTCAACACCGCAGTGTATATGCTGCTGATGCACTGGCCCGTCATTTAAAAAATAAGTATGGGGTGAAGATCGAATTGAAACATGTGGTGCAGGATGCAAAGAACTGGATTAATAAAACGTATTGAAAGGTGAGGGGGTGAATGGTGAGTGGTGAGTGGTGAATGGTTGCAAGTTACAGGTTGTGAGTTGTTGCTCACTTCGGCGCAGAGAAGAGAGGAAAGGAGTTTAATGCAGAGTTTATCAGTTACACAAGATTAATTACAGCGAGTATGAAGGCAATGATTTTTGCAGCGGGCTTAGGTTCACGTTTCAAACCATGGACGGATCATCATCCTAAGGCATTGGCATTGGTGAATGGCAAATCATTGCTGCAACGCAATATTGAATACCTCCAACAATATGGTATTACCGATGTGGTGGTGAATGTGCATCACTTCGCTGACCAGATCATTGAAGCAGTTGAAAAAAATAAGGGTTGGGGAAGTAATGTGATCATCAGCGATGAACGGGATGAAGTATTGGAAACAGGAGGAGGTTTGCTGAAAGCAAAACATTTACTGAAAGGTGATGAGCCATTTGTTACGATCAATGTAGATATTCTTACTGATCTGAATCTTCATGATCTGCTGGCTTTTCATCAACAACACAAACCACTCATTTCATTTGCTGTTACCAATCGAAAGACGGCACGTAATTTTTTGTTTGATGAATCGAATAAATTGTGCGGCTGGCGAAATGTAACAACCGGTGAAGAAAAAGGCCCCGTGCTTTCTTATACAGAAGAAGAAAAGCAAAAGCTTATTGAGAAGGCCTATAGTTGTGTGGTTGTGTTTGAACAACGCTTTTTTTCATTGGTGAAACAAAGAGGTAAGTTCTCTTTAACTGAGCCTTATCTTGATCTTGCTGCAGATCATACGATTCTTGGGTATGATCATAGTGGAGATAAGTTGGTTGATGTGGGGAAGCCGGAGAGTGTGGCGGTGGCGGAAGCAAATTTTCAATAAGCTGTATTTGTAAGTATCTCAACTGACAGTAACCTCATTTTGTTTTTATTCTAATGCTTGTTCTTTTGTCTTGACACAAAAGAACCAAAAAGTCAAGCAGGAACATATTACCCCCATGTTCCTGCGAATGCCTTGATGAAGCAATTGTACTACTGTGGTGAAGAGCTATTGTGCTCCCACGATCATCCTATGTGCAACATCATGAGTTTATTATTATCTTCTTTCTTTCATCACACTTTGATGTAAATCTTTTTCTTATCCAGCCAATAACAAATGGCCCAGTATATGATGATCATTGAGATGGCGTAAACGAGAGAGCCGTTTTCGGGAATGCCGGGAACCTGTTTGCAGATGTTTTCATAGAACCATCCGAATGGAGAAAGGTATTTCGGTAAGCCTTCATCATTCAAACCATTGGGAATACGGATCAAACCTAATGCTCTTGGTAAGAAGCCACTCAATACAAAAATGAACAACGGATTTTTGCCAAACACATCAAAGAATTTCAGAAGAAATCCTTTTGCTTTTTTTATTTCGATAAAGTAAATCATGGCAGCAATGGTGTAGATGGCCAGTCCTGTTGTATAAATGGTATAAGAGCTGGTCCATATTTTTTTGTTGATGGGGAATACCATATCCCATGCAAGCCCGGTAACAGTGAGGATGGTTGCTGTAACAAACAGCGAAGCGATCATTTGGTAAGATCCATTGGTATTGTTTTCATTTGTGTTACCCCTTTTCTGAATGTAATCACCAACGAGGTAGCCAAAGATCACCTGTACAATGGCAGCGAACGTGCTCATCAATCCTTCGGGGTCAAAGGGCACTCCTTCGCCTGTATATAAGTGAGCTTCGCCCAGTATACTTTTATCAATGCTGTTGCCAAACCATCCAATGAGACTAAACAAATCTCCGGGTGTACCCAATACTAAACAAAGCATCCAGTAAAGCAATAATAGAACAGCAGCTGTTACAAAGGCACCACGTTGTTTGAAATAATAAACGATCACTGATGCAAAAAAGTAACAGAGTGCAATGCGCTGCAATACGCCCATGATGCGGAGATTGTGCAGCGACTTTATTTCTAACCCATCCCCATTCCATTTTACAAAAGGACTCCAGTTCAATATCAAACCAATCAGAAAAATGAGCAGGGTTCGTTTGATCACTTTTTTCCAGAAGATGCCATCGCCTCCCTGTTGCAGCTTGGGCATTACAAAGGCCATGGCATTACCTACTGCAAAGAGGAAAAACGGGAACACCAGATCAGTGGGTGTAACACCATGCCAGGGAGCATGTTTTAACGGTGCATAAATATGGCTCCAGGAACCGGGGTTGTTTACCAGGATCATGAGGGCCACGGTGGCACCACGGAAAACATCGAGGGAGTAGAAGCGTTGGTTCAAAGCAGTTGTTTGATTGATACTATGAAAATAGGAATGGTTGCGTAAAACCGAATAAGTTTTTGAGGGGCGGGTGAGCCACCCTGAAATCAGGGCGGGTGACTCACCCTGGTGAGGCATTTGGCCATGTCGTCTTTTTACGTCCGATACGCTTTAAGTACGCTTTATCCAGGGAGTATAGTGGTAGTATGGCACTATTTGATGCCACGAATTACACGAATTTTCACAAATATGGTTGCTCACAGATCATGGGGATTTACACGGATCGGGAAAGCTTTGAGTTTCCCGAGAATTTACCTGTTCAGCACTTTCATTGGTTATCAGTTTATTTTTACACTAAGTGTAAAATATTATTTTTTCCTGATTGCGCTTCAACCGTTAACTTGCAGCAGTATCAACAGATGGGAAATTTTCAGAAGAAATCAGAAAGGGTAGTGAGGCTGTAACTGTCTAAAGGACATATATTTGCAACTATGGAAACGGTGCCGGAGCACCAGCGTAATGTATTGTGGAACCTAACAACCAACAAAAGTCTGCTGATAAGCAGTGTATATAAATTATTGATGGAGGGTAAATGAGCCTTTTGGCTTGTTTGCCCTTTTATCGTTATACGTTTTTGATATTTATTGGTGCTCAGTCTTTTTTTAGTTCGATGTGACTGAGGTGGCGAAGCTTTGTAGTAAATTAGCTGAAAGCTGGTAGTTGATGGTTCATAGTTCATGGTTCATAGTTGTAAGCCGATAGCCGTTGGAATTAAGCCGGTAGCCGATAGTCTTTAGCCGGTAGTTTTTAGTTATGGCGTTCTGAGTTGGGAGTTTGAAAGGAGGTTGGTGAAAATTTGGCACGCTATTCTTAAGGTTGGTGGGAATGAATAAATGATGGAAGTAAAAAACTGGTATGCTGTTTATACAAAGCCCAGGTGGGAGAAGAAGATCTGTGCACAACTGGAGCGGAAGGGGCTTGCTTATTATTGTCCGATGAACAAGGTTCGCAAGAAATGGAGCGACCGGTACAAAGTAATTGAAGAGCCATTGTTTAAATCGTATGTATTTGTGTGTGTGAGTGAAGAGGAAAAAACAAGGGTGCGTTTAACTGATGGCGTGGTGAATTTTCTTTACTGGAACGGGAAACCGGCGATCATTAAAGAACAGGAGATCGAAGTGATCCGGAAATTTCTGAATGAATATACGGATGTGCAGGCAAGACCTGTGCAACTGGAAAGCGGCCAAAAGGTGCGGGTGAAAACAGGTTTGATGATGGATACAGAAGGCATTGTGATCAAAGTTTTGAATAACAGGGCTTATGTACTTTTAGAAAGTTTGGGCTATGAATTAACTGCCCAGTTTGAGAAGAGTAATTTAGAGCCGGTAGTGGATAGCCGATAGTGGATAGTTGGTAGCCGATAGTCGCCATTCTTGAGTTAACAGTAAAAAATCAGGTAAAAAGTTCTTAGTTCTTAAGTTTTAAGTCCGGGAGGGTTATAAATCATTCAATAAATCAATTGTTGCGGCGTTAGTGCCGCAACCGGATTAACTGACCAAATAAATTACATGATACGTTTACTTTCACTTTCAACAGCCGTGTGTTTGTTGTTTCTTTCTTCCTGCGTGTCGCCTGCAAAACTTAGAAAGGAAGTTGTTTATTTTAACGAAGGGCTTGATACAGCCAAACTGAACCAATATAAGTTAGTGGAACCGATTATTCAGAAAGGAGATTTGTTGCAAATCAATATTGCATCGAGAAGTTCTTCTGCTAATCAATTGTTCAGCCAAAACTATTCTGGGGCGTCCACCGGATCCGGTGCAAGCAGCTCTTCAGGTTCTGGAGGCGGAGTCGGAGCTTCTGGCTATTTAGTTGATATTACTACGGGTGATATTAAATTGCCTTTACTTGGGATTATTCATGCGGATGGCATGACAAAATTAGAGTTAGAAAGAGAAATCGTTAAACGAGCCAGTGAATATTTAAAGGAAGACCCTATTGTGAACATCCGTTACCAGAATTTCCGGGTTACCTTTCATGGATTGGTTGGCAAACCTGGAGAAGTAACTTCCACCTCAGAAAGATTAACCTTTCTTGACGCCCTTGCATTGGCGGGCGGTATCGCACCCGGCGGAGATTTGAAAACAATTCTTATTATCCGTGAACAGAACGGTAAACGCAGTATGCAAACGGTTGATCTGACCAAGGGTGATTTTTTTCAATCGCCCAATTACTACCTGAAGCAGAATGATATTGTGTATGTGAAACCAACTGACAGACAATTGAAGGTGACCGACCAAACAACTCAAAGAACCTTGCAATATGTATCTTTCGGGTTGAGTCTTGTCAACATTATTATTGTACTATCTTCTATTTTTCGTTAATTATAACTGAATGGCCAACGAATTTGATCATCTGCCGCAGGCAGAAACGGACAGCAAGCTTCTGACTTTTAAGGAGATCCTGTTTAAGTATATTTCGAACCTTCCTTTGTTTTTCTTTTCCCTAGGTGTTGCGTTGATCGTTGCCTGGGCTTATCTTCGTTGGTCGACACCGTTGTTCACTGTAAGCAGCAGTATGATCGTGAAGGTGGAGAACACTACTAATATTAAGGGCTCTGATAAGTTCAGCAGTATTTTCAACCCTACTGATAAGATCAACACTGAAGATGAGATCGACCTGATGCGTTCGAAGGAATTTCTGAAACGTGTTGTGGATTCGTTGCATCTTAACAGCAGTTATGTGGAACATGGAAAAGTGAGGAGCAGCGAGATATATAAGCAGACTCCGTTTTATGTTGAAGCTGTAAACATTGCAGACAGTAACCGGGGCTATTCCTTTAATATTCAACTAGCCGGCCCCAACAGTTTTGTGATGAACAAGGAAACCAAGTCACGCCAATTTTACAGTAATATTGAACTTGGCGGTTCCGTATTCAGAGTTATCCCGAACCCGGGTATTGAAGATGCCGCCGGAAGAAAGTATACTTTTTACTGGAGCCCGTCCAAATCGGTTGCCGGGGGAATTGCCGGAAGGCTTGGAATTGCACAAAAAAGCCGCAGCTCCAGTGTGCTGAACCTTAGCCTTACCACTGAGAATGTTGATAAAGGAATTGATATATTGAACCAGGTAATGGAGGAGTATGGCCGTTATAATGTGGAAGACAAGAGCAGGATCTCTGAAAACTCATTACGCTTTATCTCCGACCGTTTGGGGGACCTGGAAAAAGATCTTGGCATTGTTGAAACCAACCTACAGGATTTTAAAAAGCGGAATCAGTTTCTTGACCTGGAAGATCAGTCGCAGATGTACCTGAACAATATGAATCAATCGGAGGAGGAACTACGGAAACAGGAAATGCAGATCATGGTGCTTGACCTGCTTGATAATTATATCAAGGATAGAAAAAATGCTTATAACCTTACACCCACTACATTAGGAATTGCTGACCCTACTTTGACACAATTGGTATCGGAATATAACCAGCTGATCCTTAAACGGGAAAATGAGCTGAGGGTGAGCCGTGAGGGAAGTCTTGTAATCAAAGAAATTGAACAAAGTATTGAGAAGACCAGAACTTCCATGATCGAAAACCTGAAAAATATCAGGCAATCCTACGTTTTGTCGAAGAATGAATTACAACAAAGAACGAGAAGCGTTCGTACTGAGATGTTTGCTTTACCGGAGAAAGAGAGCCAGATCAGGGAAATTAAACGACAGCAGCTGATCAAGAATGAGCTCTATACTTTTTTACTTCAAAAAAGAGAAGAGACTGGTATTCAACTGGCTTCAACGGTTTCAAACTCAAAAATATTTTCTGAAGCTGAGGGCGGATGGATGCCGATCTTCCCCAAAAAGCGGAGTGCTTATATGCTTGCTGTGTTTTTTGGATTATTGATCCCGGTAATTATTGTATTGATCCGTGACCTGATGAACGACCGGGTTACTACTAAAGCAGATATTGTGAAATACACCAAAATGCCTGTGATCGGTGAATTGGGCCACAATGATAAAGCGCAGACCCTGGTTGTGGTTAAAAACAGCCGTACCATTCTTGCTGAACAGTTCCGGATCATCCGATCTAATCTTCAGCCAATACTGAAAAAAGACCGAACCCCTGTGATATTAGTTACCTCTTCATTCAGTGGTGAGGGTAAATCATTTGCAGCTACCAACCTTGCGGCATCTATTGCGTTAACAGGAAAACGAACCGTGATCCTTGAATTTGATTTACGTAAACCAAAGGTTGTGAGCGGACTGGGATTACAACGTGCTTTTGGTATTACTCACTATGTGATCGGTAAGATCAGTCTTGAAGAATTGCCTATTAAAGTTCCGGATATCGATAATTTATTTGTGATTGCCTGCGGACCTACGCCACCCAACCCATCGGAGATGTTGCTGGAACCAAAAGTGAAAGAATTGTTTGAATTTTGCCGTGATAATTTTGATGCAGTGATCATTGATACCGCTCCTGTTGGTCTTGTGAGCGATGCTATGACGCTGTCGCAGTTTGCTGACTGTACTTTATTTGTGATTCGTCAGCGCTACACTTTTAAAAAACAATTGCAAATGCTGGAAGATCTCTACCAGCAAAAGAAATTCCCTGCTGTGAGTATGCTGGTGAATGATATTAAAGTGGAAGGTTATAACAGTTATTATGGTTATGGCGGTTACGGTTATGGTTATGGCTACGGCTATGGTTATGGTTACGGATACTATGATAATGATCCTTCGAAGAATAAGTGGTATAATAAGGTGTTGCAGTTTATCGGGATTAAATAACCCCCTCCCAGCCTCCCCCTTAAAGGGGAGGGGTGAAAGCTTTTTTCGAGGAGATGATATTCCTTTATTAGCGTGAAGCTGTTTTAAACAATGATTTCCTTACTCTATGTGCCGCATTGCCGGAATTTTTGATCCATCGTTGAAGAACCTGCAGGAGCAGGTGGTGGCTATGCGTGATGCAATGCATCGTGGCGGACCTGATGATGCGGGTTTGTTTGTACATTCCTCGTTACCACTGGCATTAGGTCACCGAAGATTATCACTTATTGATTTAAGTGAAGCGGGTCACCAACCAATGATCGATGCTGAACTGACCATTGTCTTTAATGGTGAGATCTATAATTATTTGGAACTGCGTTCAACTCTTCAGCATTACGGCCACACGTTTAAAACAGAAAGCGATACAGAGGTTATTCTGAAAGCATACCGCCAATGGGGTGTGGAGGCATTTGAATATTTTAACGGCATGTTTGCGCTGGCGCTGCTCGATGAAAAAAAGCAACAGCTCGTGCTGGCAAGAGATCATGCAGGAATTAAGCCACTTTATTATTATATTGATCAGCATTGTCTTTATTTCGCATCAGAGATCAGGGCCTTTGCAAAAGCAGAAAAAGTATTTGAAGAAAACGAAAAATGGCGTTCGGCTTTTTTAACCTTCGGTCATTTGCCAGAACCCATTACTACACTTAAACATGTAATTCCGCTCGCAAAAGGAACTGCCTTGGTGATCGACTTGCCATCGTTAAAAAAGAAAGTGCATCGTTTTTTTAAATGGAGTTTTACCGGTCAACTGAAAAATGAGGATGAGGCATTACAGTTAATGAGGGAAACACTTGAACAGGCTGTAGAGCGTCATCTGATTGCAGATGCACCTATTGGGTTATTCCTGAGTGGTGGTATTGATTCGAGTTTGCTCACGTTAATTGCGAGTCATACACGAAAAGATAACCTGCATACGCTTTCGATCGTGTTCAACGAGAAAGCATTCTCAGAAGAAAAATATCAGCAGCTTATTATTGATAAAACAGGGGCAAAACATCAATCGTTTCTTGTAACGAAAGATATTTTCAATACACAATTGGAAGATGCCATGCTGGCCATGGATCAACCAACGCTTGATGGTATCAACACTTATTTTATTTCGATGTATGCGAAAGCATATGGGTTAAAGGCTGTACTATCAGGTCTTGGTGCCGATGAATTGTTTGGCGGGTATCCTTCTTTTCAGCAACAGAAAAAGATGAAGTATGTGCAAAGAATGCCTGCGGCTTTGTTGCGTGGGATGCAACGTTTTCCTGATCACCGGATCCGTAAACTAAGCTATGCCGGGATGCAGAATACAGCTGCAGAGTATTTGAGTTACAGAGGCATTTTTACGCCCGTGTCTGTTGCTTCTCTACTGGATACAACTGAAAAAGAAGTTGAACATGATCTTATTGCACTTAGTGAATATTACCCTGTGAGTACCTTAACAAATGGTAACAGGGTGAGCTGGCTGGAAACAAATTTTTATATGCAGAATCAGTTGCTGAAGGATTCTGATTTTATGAGTATGTGGCATGGGCTTGAAATACGGGTGCCTTATTTAGATAAAGAAGTGATGCTGATGGCGGGTGCCATTGATGCATCCATTAAGTTTAAAACCGTACCGCCCAAGTATGTATTGGTGAAGTCGTTTGAACATGAATTACCGGAAGCCATCTGGAAGAGAAAGAAACAAGGGTTTACGTTCCCGTTTGAAGGGTGGTTAAAAGAAAATGAATTCATCAAACCTTCGAATAATGACGAAGAGCAATTGTATAAAAAATTTCAGCAGAAGAAATTATCCTGGGGGCGTTACTGGTGTGCCTTGTTGATGAACAGGTTCGAGAGAGATCATTAACATGCAAAAGAAAAAAATTTCCTTTTTTGTGTTGACTGCATTCTCACACATGGGTGGTATTGAAAAGTTTAACCGTGCTTTTATGAAAGGATTGGCCGATCTTTCATCAACACTTCACCTGAAGAGTACATTAGGTGGCATGTACGATCATTCGGTTGACAAACACTATGTAGATCAGCAAACCTATCACGCCTTTAAAGGAAAGAAACTGCAGTTTGTATTATGGGCAATAAAGCAATCGTTGCAGCAGGATGTGATAGTGCTCGGGCATTTGAACCTTGCGCCTATTGCTGTGTTGTTGAAAATGATCGCACCTAAAAAAAAACTGATTATCATTTGTCATGGTGTTGAAGTTTTTGAACCGGTGAGTGGGTTTAAGAAAAAAGCATTGCAACAGGCAGATCATGTTCTGGCCGTCAGCAGTTTCACTAAAGACAAACTGGTTACAAAACAGGGATTGTCCAACGAAAAGATCATGGTGTTTCCTAACACGATCGATCCATTCTTCAACTTTCCGGTTGACTTTGCAAAACCAGGTTACCTGCAACAGCGCTATGGTATTGCTGCACATGAAAAAGTGATCCTCACACTAACAAGATTAAACAGCAATGAAGGATATAAAGGTTATGATACCTTGGTTACTGTTTTGCCTGAGTTATTGAAACAAAATATTCCGTTCAAATATATTCTTGCCGGCAAGGCCGATGCAACAGAACTGCAACGGATGAATACATTGATCAAATCACTTGGTCTTGAACAACAGGTGATGATGCCCGGATTTATTGCCGATAAAGAAATAACCGATCATTATTTGCTGGCCGATGTGTTTGTGATGCCCAGCAAAGGCGAAGGGTTTGGCATTGTGTATACGGAGGCAATGGCTTGCGGATTGCCTGTTATTGCAGGCAATAAAGATGGAAGTACAGAAGCGTTGCAGTTTGGAGAATTGGGAACGTTGATCGATCCTGACAGTGCAGATGAATTGAAAGAGGCATTGGTGAAGGTGTTGCATGAGCAGCATGAACCTTTGCAGGTGCAGCAAAGGATGCTGGAGTATTTTTCGTTTGAGAAGTTTAAGGAGAGGTTGAAGACTGTTCTTGAAGGGGTATAGGCTTGCTGCGCAAGCTGGTTGTTTTGTCACTTTTGCTTGTCCAAAAGTAACCAAAAGACAGACGAAACATATTACCCCCATGTTTCGGCGTCAGCCCTGATTTAGCTTAGTACTACTGTGGTGAATAGCTTTCGTGCTTTCACGATCATCTTATGTTCGTCATGTTGATTTTATCTGTGAGGCTTGTTGCTGTAGGTTGAACTAAAACAGAATGAAGAAAACTCGTTTTTTATTAGCAGGATGTGGTACAATCGGTGAGCGGCATGCAAGGCTCGCAGTGGAGAAGGGTGTGCTTGTTGCTGTGTGTGATATTGATGAAAAAAAGGCGAAGGCATTTTCAGCGAAGCATGATTGTTACGGGTACACATCACTAAAAGATATGCTGAGGAATGAAGAAGCGGATGCGATGCTTGTTTGTACGCCCAACGGATTACATGCGATACACAGCATCAGCGGATTAAAAGCCGGTCTGCATGTATTGTGTGAAAAGCCAATGGCTATTTCATCAGTTGATTGCAAGCGAATGATCAATGCAGCAACAAAAGCCAAAAAACATTTGCTGATTGTAAAACAGAACCGGTTAAATCCACCAGTAGCAATTGTTAAAACATTACTCGATAAAAAAAAACTTGGAAAAATTTATAGCGTGCAGGTAAATTGTCTCTGGAACCGTGGAGCCAAGTATTATCAGCAGTCGAACTGGCGGGGAACAAAAGAACTGGATGGAGGTGTGTTGTTTACACAGTTCAGTCATTTCATTGATCTGCTTTATTGGTTCTTAGGTGAAGTGAAAACAGTAAAAGGGTTTACCGCTAATGTGGCGCATCAGCAACTGATTGAAGTGGAAGATACAGGTGTGTTTTCATTTGTTACACAAGGGGGTGTGCCGGGGACACTTCATTACAGTACAAATACTACGAATAAAAATTACGAAGGCTCTATTACGATCCTTGCTGAAAAGGCAACGATCAAAATTGGCGGACCTTATTTAAATACCATCGAGTACCAGGAACCGGTGTTGATCGACACAGCCAAACTCGTTGCCGGTAATGCTGCCAATCAATACAAGGGTTACGAGGGTTCGATGAATAATCATGCGAGGGTGTATGATGCGTTTCTACAGGTGATTGCAGGGAAGCAGAAGAAGTATGTGTCGGGTGAGGAGGGGATTCATAGTGTGAAGATGATCGAGCAGTTTTACAAAGCAGCAAAGTGATTTATAATGTCTGATGTAGGATTTATGATTTGTGAAAGGCGTCGAGCTAACACTAATCTCAGTGACTCTGTTATGAAAAACAAATGCCAGCGTTTAAATTAAAAAAAATAAGTCTCCGAAAAGTAAAAACGGGAAAGAGTGTTGTGATCATGCAACCAAGCAACCTGTATGAATGCAGGTTGGGAGATGATTGTTTTGTTGGTCCGTTTACTGAAATACAAAAAGGAGTAGTGATCGGTAACAACTGCCGCATACAAAGCCACAGTTTTATTTGTGAATTGGTCACCATCGGCAATGATTGTTTTATTGGTCATGGTGTGATGTTTATTAACGATACGTTCAGCTATGGAAAACCTGCAGGTGGCGATCACAGCAAATGGAAGAAAACAAGCATTGGTAACAATGTAAGCATCGGCAGCAATGCAACCATTCTTCCGGTATCAATATGCGACGAGGTGGTGATTGGTGCAGGCGCAGTGGTAACAAAAGATATTACGAAAAAAGGTACGTATGCAGGGAACCCGGCGAAGAAATTGAAGAAAGTTTAAAGCTGATAGCCGGTTGCCGATAGTGGATAGCCGGTAGTTGAAAAAGAGAGGTTGATAAGGTGAAACGTTGATAAGTGTAGGGAATTGATAAGTAAATAAGTAAAATAACTATGAGTCATTTGAACGATACAGCTGAACAATGGGATCTTGAGATCAAACCCAAAGCTTCTTTATTAGATCTTAATTTAAAAGAAGTTTGGCGTTATCGTGACCTTATGATGTTGTTTGTGCGGCGTGATTTTGTGGCACAGTATAAACAAACTATTCTTGGGCCGATTTGGCATATCATTCAACCCGTGTTAACCACCATCATGTTTTTACTGGTATTCGGAAAGATTGCGAATATCCCGACTGACGGAATTGAGCCTATACTGTTCTACATGAGTGGCATTACGATCTGGAATTATTTTTCGACATGCTTAACTGCTACCTCAAATACATTTGTTGCCAATGCTCATATTTTCGGCAAAGTCTATTTTCCCCGCCTCGTATTGCCTTTGTCAATTGTTATGAGCAATATTATAAAGCTAGGTATCCAATTTGGTATCTTGTTTTTGGGAATGATCTGGTTTGCATTGTTTCGTGATATACCTATTTATTTTGGTATGAACTGGTTACTGATCCCGGTTTTAGTGATCATAATGGCGGGTATTGGTCTTGGGTTGGGCATCATTATTTCCTCCCTTACTACCAAGTACCGTGATTTTACAGTACTCATTGGGTTTGCAGTTCAACTATTGATGTATGCTACACCGGTAGCTTATCCCTTATCGTTTTTAAAAGATAAATCATTTGCACCCATTATAGAATGGAATCCATTAAGCCCGATTGTTGAAGGGTTTCGTTATGCGCTGTTTCATACGGGTAATTTTAACTTCATGTCGTTGGGGTATAGTGTGATTTTTATGTTTGTTGTACTGGTGATTGGAGCTGTTTATTTCAGTAAAGTGGAACGTACTTTTATGGATACAGTATAGATAATTGGAAAGTAGAGTGTAAGAAGCGAGAAATTGATGATGAATAATGAGAAAAAATAATGAGTAATACAGTTATAAAAGTTGAAAATATTTCAAAGCAATACCGCTTGGGAGCTGTAAGTACCGGCACGCTCAGTCATGATCTTAACCGATGGTGGCATACTGTACGGGGTAAAGAAGATCCTTATTTAAAAGTAGGCGATACAAATGATCGCACACAGAAAGGAAACAGTGATTATGTATGGGCCTTGCGGGACATCAACTTTGAAGTGCAGCAGGGAGAGGTATTGGGAATTATCGGCCGCAACGGTGCAGGTAAAAGCACACTCTTAAAAATTCTTAGTCGCACAACTACACCTACTACAGGAAGTGTAAAACTAAAAGGGAGAGTTGCGTCTTTGCTTGAAGTGGGCACAGGATTTCATCCCGAACTGAGCGGTCGTGAAAACATTTTCTTAAATGGTGCGATACTTGGTATGACCAAACAAGAGATTAAACGCAAATTTGATGAGATTGTCGATTTCGCCGGAGTGGAACGTTATATTGATACACCTGTTAAACGTTACAGCAGTGGTATGTATGTGCGTCTTGCTTTCGGCGTAGCAGCACACCTTGAACCGGAGATCTTAATTGTAGATGAAGTGCTGGCTGTGGGTGATGCCGAGTTTCAAAAGAAGGCATTAGGGAAGATGAAAGATGTAAGTAATAAAGATGGAAGAACAGTGTTGTTTGTGAGTCATAATATGACTGCTATGAAAAATCTTTGTAACTCCATCATGTATATGCAGCATGGCAAGGTTGTTGAAATAGGACCTACCGACAGTGTCATCAATCATTATCTAACCCACAGCGAGATCAACGGTGAAATGGTGCAGTCGTTTGCAACGCCCGAAGATGCACCAGGAAATGATTCAGTAAAAATGAAGCGGATTGAGGCTTGTCCAATCCTAAACAATCCTTTTGACCCTATAACGGTTGACACTCCAGTTAATATAGAATTTGAATTCTGGAATTATGTACCCGATAAAGAGTTGAATTTAAGTTTACACCTGTACACAACTACGGAAGAATGTGTTTTTAATGTATATACCGAAGCGAAGTTTCTGCCAGAGGGAATTAATAAAGGAGTTTGCGAAATACCTGCTAATCTTTTGAATGATGGGATATATTCTGTCTCGATGTTGATCGTTGCAGAAAGAGCTTATGGCATTTACAATTTTGAGCATGTAATTTCATTTGAAGTGAATGAAAAGCGCAGTACCAGTGGATGGCATGGTAAACACCTGGGTATTGTGCGGCCTAAATTAAATTTCAACTTTGTGTAAATCAAACTGATCAATGATTAACGTTACCAAAACATATTTACCTTCTTTTGATGAATACATTGCAATAGTAAAGCGTGCATGGGATAAAAGCTGGATCACCAATAACGGAGAGTTGGTGCAGGAACTTGAAGAAAAATTGATGCAATACTTGGGTGTGCAACACCTGTTGTTTACAAGTAACGGAACATTGCCGCTGCAAATGGCGTTGAAAGTGCTTGGCATTAAAAAGGAAGTGATCACCACTCCCTTTAGTTATGTTGCAACTACCAATTCTATTTTATGGGAAGGGGCGGTGCCGGTTTTTGTGGATATTGATCCCCATACCTTATGTATTGATGCTGATAAAATTGAAGCTGCTATTACAGCAGATACAGAAGCTATCATGGCCACACATGTGTATGGTATTCCCTGCGATGTAGAAAAAATTGAGGCCATTGCAAAAAAGCATGGATTAAAAGTAATTTATGATGCTGCGCATTCTTTTGGTTGTACTTACAACGGCAAATCATTATTAAGCTATGGCGATATCAGTACCTGCAGCTTTCATGCAACCAAAGTATTTCATACAGGAGAGGGTGGTTGTATTATTGCGAAAGACGAAGAGGTAGCAAAGCAATTGCTGTTGTACCGAAGCTTTGGTCATTTGGGGGATGATTATTATTCAATAGGCATCAATGCAAAAAATTCTGAATTGCATGCGGCCATGGGGCTTTGCAACTTACCTGCAATCGGCGAAATCATAAACGCAAGAAAGCTGGTTTACGAAGAATACAATAACCGCTTGAATCTTGAAAAAATAAAGCAACCGGTTTTTAGTAAAAACGCCGATTATAACTATGCCTATTACCCGGTGATATTTAAAACAGAAAAGATATTGCTGGAGGTTCGGGCAGTCTTGCTGAAGAACGCTGTTTCAACACGAAGGTATTTTTATCCATCACTCAATCAACTTCCTTTTTTAAAGAATACGATGAGTTGCCCGGTTTCTGAAGATATCAGCTGCAGGGTACTTGCCCTGCCTTTATTTACCGACTTAAGCACGGAAGATGTGAGCCGGATTTGCGCAATTGTTAATGAGTTGGTTTAACCGTTATTACTATGAAGATTGCAATCATGCAGCCCTATTTTGTGCCCTATATTGGCTATTTCCAACTGATCAATGCAGTTGATCAATTCGTGATCTATGATAATATCAAATACACAAAAAAAGGCTGGATCAACAGAAACAGGATATTGGTTGACGGGAAGGATGAATACATTACGCTGCCAATTCGAAAAGACTCCGACTACTTACATGTAGATCAGCGAAAACTGGCAGATAGTTTTGTTGATGACAAAAATAAAATTCTCAGGAAGCTGGCTTATGCTTATCGTAAGGCACCACACTACGATGCAGTATATGCATTGATGGAACGCATACTGGAGAAGCCGGAGAACAATCTTTTTGAATTTATTTATAAGTCGGTTTTGGAGATATGCAGATTTTTAGAGATCAATACCACGTTTGTGATCTCATCAACTCTGCCTGTTGATCATGAATTAAAATCGCAAGACAGAGTGATTGCCATTTGCAAAGCTTTAAACACAACTACCTATATCAATCCTCCCGGAGGTGTTGAACTGTATTCGAAAGAAACCTTCAACGAAAATAATATAGAGTTAGAGTTTCTGCAATCAGAACCGATCCAATACCATCAGTTCAAAAATGAATTTATTGCAAGTTTGTCCATCATTGATGTGATGATGTTCAATTCTACGGAAGAGATAAAAAAACTTCTTGCGTCTTTTTACACAATCAAATAAGCGGCTGACAACTATGTTCCAATGGAAAAAAATTGGCAGAGTTTTTAATCCCGTAGAGGTAACTGAACGGGCATGGCTGAAAGAATTTGCACAAGCACCTTCAACCCTGATCTACGAAAATTTTGTACGAGTTTATTTTTCATGCAGGCCACCTGCTGATGAAAAGGGGCAATACGTTAGTTACTCTGCATTTGTAGATTTCAAGCGGGATGATCTCACGCAAATAGTGAAAGTGAGTGATCAGCCAATTTTGAAATTGGGTGATCTGGGAACCTTTGATGAGTTTGGAACCTACCCGGTTTCTGTTATCAGGTATAAAAGTGAACTGAGGGCATATTATGCCGGTTGGACAAGGTGTGAATCTGTTCCTTTTAATGTTGCTATTGGTTGTGCGCTAAGCAATAACAACGGAGTTACGTTTGAAAAGATGGGGCAAGGACCGATCTTGTCGTATAGTGTTGATGAACCTTTTATACTGAGCGGACCTAAAGTGAGGATATTTAACAACAAATGGTATTTGTTTTATATAGCCGGGAAAAAGTGGGTGCTTGATAATGGTAAACCTGAACCGGTTTACAGGATCAGAATGGCCACCTCAACCGATGGAATTGAGTGGGAAAAACACAACAAAGATATTATCGAAACAAAAGTTGAGGAAGATGAAGCGCAGGCTAGTCCCGATGTGTTTTTTTATGATGGGATGTACCATATGTTTTTTTGTTACAGGTACAGTAAAGGCTATAGAAGTAAAGAAAAAGGATACAGAATCGGTTATGCATTTTCTGCTGATTTAATAAACTGGATAAGAGATGATTCAAAAGCAGGAATTCATGTATCAAACGAAGGATGGGATGATGAAATGATCAGCTATCCTCATGTGTTTGAACTAGACAACAGTTTGTACATGCTTTATCTTGGAAACCAGGTTGGCAGATACGGCTTTGGTCTTGCTAAACTTGAAAACTACCAACCCTAATTTTTTGAAAGAATGAAGTGGATTAATTACCGGCATCTATTCGATCCATCACATTATACATTACCAAATGGCTGTTCTGAATTTGCACAATCTCCGCAAACCTTGGTTTTTGATGATTTTGTGCGGGTGTATTTTTCTACAAGAAAGAAGGAAGAACACAGCGGAAAGTTTCTAAGCTTAATTGCTTTTGCAGATTTCGATAAAGAATTTAAAAAAGTAATCAATGTGTCATCTGAAACAGTTATTGAACTGGGTGGGCTTGGTTGTTTTGATGAACATGGAATATTCCCGATCAATATTTTAAGACACGATAACAAGATATTAGCTTATACCTGTGGATGGAGCAGGCGTGTATCTGTTTCAGTAGAAACATCAACCGGTTTAGCATTCAGCGATAACAATGGCCTTAGCTTTGACAAGTTTGGCACAGGCCCGGTTTTGACTTCATCACTTAACGAACCTTTTTTAGTTGGTGATTCATTTGTACAGGTGTACGATAATACATTTCATATGTGGTATATTTTCGGGCAGCGCTGGTTAAAACCAACGGACACCGAGCCGCCTGCCAGGGTTTATAAAATTGCGCATGCTACTTCAGCAGATGGAATAAACTGGAAGAAAGAAGAAGGCAAACAGATTATTGCGGATGTTTTAAATGTTGATGAGTGTCAGGCCTTACCTACAGTTACGAAAATCGGTAATCGCTATCACATGTTTTTTTGTTTCAGACAAGCAACTGATTTCAGAAATAATCATGATCGGGGATACAGATTAGGTTATGCATGGTCAGATAATTTAATAAACTGGATCAGAGATGATGAATTGGGTGGTATACATAAATCAGTTACGGGATGGGATTCTGAAATGATGTGCTATCCACACATTTTTCAGAGCAATGGCAAAGTATACCTGTTGTATAATGGAAACGAATTTGGGAAAAGAGGGTTTGGTATTGCAGAGCTTGAGCAACCCTGATGGTCTTTTGTGAATCAAATGTTGATCAGTTACAAGGTTAATACGGCTACGGCTGAAGAGGTATCAACGCATCTTAAAAAGTGCAATGATAATTTTGTGCCCAGCCTGAACAAAAAAGTTGACATCAAACTCTATGCAGAAAAAATCACAACCTATGCGGTTCGATTTGAAGCATGGTATGCTGATGAGTTGATAGGATTAGTTGCTGCGTATTTCAACGATGAAAAGCAGGCATCATTTATTACAAACGTTAGCACTGTTCCACAATACAGTGGCAAAGGAATTGCATCGCAGCTGATGAAGGAGTGTATCAGTTTTGCAAATGCCAATCGTTTTAATGGAATAACACTTCGGGTAGCACAACATAATAGTAACGCCATTGCTTTGTATTCAAAATTTGGGTTTCAGCAAACCGGGCTTGAGGAAGGAGAAGTTGTGATGCAAAAGGAGCTGGCGGGAGAATAAAATAATCAGGAATAGTATGAATATGAAATGCCCTAAACAAAGCAAGCCAACGAAAAATGATTATGGGCATACTATTTGGCCAAAAAGCAAATAAAAATAAACAAATGAAAAGAGATTATAACTCGGAATTAAAAGATGCAGCAGATCATAAGTACGCTTACAATTTTGATTTTGATGTAATGCATCGGTTTATGCTAAAGTCTTTTGAACCTTTTTTTAAAGAGGGCAATTGTCTTGAGTTAGGTAGTTTTAAAGGCGATTTCACAAAAAGGCTGATCCCTTTTTTCAAGGATATTACTTGTGTGGAAGCATCAGATGAAGCCATTGAAATTGCCAGGAAAGAATTTGGTGATTTGAAATTTGTAAATGCGTTATTTGAAGAAGTAACACTTCCCGAAAAATACGATAACATTATTCTTACGCATGTGCTGGAGCATTTGGATAACCCGGTAGTAGTAATGAAACGGATTAATGATGAATGGTTATCGGAGAACGGTCGTTTCTTTTTGGTTTGTCCCAATGCAAATGCTCCATCAAGACAGATTGCAGTAAAGATGGGATTGATCACGCACAATGCAGCTATTACTCCAGCGGAGAAAGAGCATGGGCATCGCATTACCTATTCGCTCGATACCCTGGAACGTGATGCGAAGGCGGCAGGTTTAAAAGTGGTACACAGGTCGGGTATCTTCTTTAAAGCATTAGCCAACTTTCAATGGGACCGATTACTGAATACCGATATTATTTCACCGGAGTATCTCGAAGGCTGTTATGAGTTAGGCCAGCAGTATCCTGACCTTTGTTCAAGTATCTTTTTAATGTGTGAAAAGGGAAAATAAGCCGATGATTCCATTGTTAACGGTTTGCCTTATTACCTATAATCACAAGCAGTTTATACGGCAGGCAATCGAAGGGGTGTTAAAGCAGCAGGTTGATTTTTCGTTTCAATTACTCATTGCAGATGATTATTCTACTGATGGAACAAGAGATATTCTTGTGGCCTATCAGCAAAAGCATCCTGATTTTATACACCTGATATTACAGGAAAAAAATGTTGGCCCTGCACAAAACTGGATTGACTTAATTACAAGACCCCAATCTAAATACATCGCTTATTTTGAAGGAGATGATTACTGGATCGATCCTCTGAAACTACAGAAGCAGGTAACTTTTCTCGAAGCGAATGAAGAATACAGTTTTACATTTCACCAGGCTTTACGCATAAGTGAACATTCGTCAGAATATGATGTCTATCCAGTGACGGATATTCGTTCTTTTGAAGCACATACTTTTTTCAAGATGACAACGATTCCAATGGCCAGCCTTGTTTACAGGACTAATGTGCCATTAACGATTCGAATGAATCATCGACATGGCGATTTTATGATGCTCTGTAGCTTACTTACACATGGGAAAGCTTATTTCTTCAACGAAGTAATGTCTGTGTACCGGGTACATACAGGTGGCGTATCCTTTAATCATTTTACTGCAAAATATTTAGAGAAACGGCTGATAGATTTAAGTGTAGAGGTAAATTTATTAGAATTTAGCCCTGCAGTACGAAAAGAAATAGCTCATACCTATGTAACACATGCGATACTGGCTGTAACTTTTTTTCGGAATGAGCTTACGAAGAGGCAAATGGTTGGTTATTTAGTCAATAGTATCAAGTACAGAAAACCTTCAGGGTCGTATTTAAAAGAGTATCAAAAACTTTTTATCTCATTTTCACCGTTCATGGGCAAACTCCTGTCCATCTTTAATATCAAACAAATGAAGCATTTTTTTAAACGAGTGTATGATAAGCTTACAGCAAGAGGTTTCAGAGATCAGATTTTGTATGAAACAAAAGCTACTCAAAAACAACTTACAATTTTAAGAGAACAACAATTTATCAGCAACCCGGTGATGGTGATCGGTGGTATGAAAATATGCCTGCCTTTATTTCATGCGGATCATATTCAAAAAATAATTTATCAAAACCGCAATTATTACGAACTGGAGACACTTGGGTTTTTAAGAACCCACTACAAACAATTTGATCATATTATAGATATCGGCAGTAATATCGGCAATCACATGCTATATTACTGCAATTACCTGGCGCCAAAAAAAGTATATTGTTTTGAACCCAATGTGTTTAACCGCAACCAGCTTGAACACAATGTTTCGCTTAATCACCTGAACAAGGTTGTTACAGTTTATCCATTTGCACTTGGTGCAGCCAGTGGAAAGGGAGTGCAAACAGATTTTTCATTGGGAAATACAGGCATGAACCGGATCGATAGGCTCAGTGATGCAGACAATGATGCAGATGCGGTTGACATTCGCAGCCTTGATAGCTTTTCCATAGCACAAGCCAATTTTATGAAAATTGATGTGGAAGGTTTTGAAGTGGAAGTACTGAAGGGAGCTGGTGAAACGATCAAACGTTGTAAACCCGTTGTCATGATAGAAGTGTTTGAAAGCAACCGCCCCGAGGTAGAAGCTTTGATGCAGGGTTTTGGTTACAAGAAATTTATTACGTTGGAGGATTACAACAATATTTATGTTCCTCTCTAACCGGGATACATACGCATGAAGCGAAAGGTTGTATTGCATTTGGTTACCTGGTATCCCTCTTCTGATAACAATATCGACGGGATTTTTATCCGCCGTCATGTTGAATTACTGAGGGCTGATAACAGCTATGAGCACATAGTTGTACAGAAAAGCAGCAGCAAGTTTTCAATTGTACAACATCTTTTGAGTTTACTTGGTTCTTTTACCAGACGAGTTATTGGTACAACAGAAGTGATCCAGTTGCCGGTTGAGTCCGTGCTGTACAATCGTTTTTTCTGGCGTTATAAAAAAGCAATTGAGAAAAAGCAGGTAGAGAAACTCGTGAGGAAATATAAACCCTTGCTTTGTCATTTGCATGTGGTGTATGGATTTGGTGAAGAAGCGGTTTATCTAAAAAAGCATTTGGGGATACCATTCATTGTTACGGAACATATGGCTCCGTTTCCTTTCGACTGGTTGCACAATAAACAGCAGACAGTCATACAACCTATGCTTGAAGCTACAACTGTTACCGCAGTGGGCCAGGCGCAGGCAAATCAAATTGAAGCCTATACCGGTGTAAAGCCTGTGATTGTTCATAATATGGTGAGTGCAAAAGAGTTTTTTTATAAAGCACATGCAACAATTGATCCTTCTGTAAAACTGGAAATCATATTCGTTGGTATTTATGATAAGAGAAAAGGTGTTGATTATTTGTTGAAGGTGTTTCCTCAATTTCTGCAACAGTACCCAAAAACTGTTCTTCACCTTGTAGGCAATGCTGATGAAGAGCGAATGAAACTGATCAACGAATCTGTTGAGGAAGGAAAGATTGCCAGCAATGTTAAGTTTCATGGTCGTTTGGCTGCTGCTGAACTATGCCAACTTTTTCATTCTTGTGATTTTTATGTGTGTAGCAGTGAGTGGGAATCATTTGGAGTGAGTGTGCTGGAAGCGTTATTTACGGGGTTGCCAGTGCTTTCAACAGCGTGCGGTGGTGTGCAGGAATTTATGCGGCCTGATAATGGGTTGCTGATCAGCAATGACCGAACCCAGAAAACGCTTTTGAATGGGTTGTTGCAGATGACAGCAAACATCCATTCGTATAACCGTGAATTTATTTCAACCGAAACAACAAATCGTTTTTCAGGCGAGCGCATCAGGAACGATTTTTATTCCATTTATAACCAGGTACAGGGTTAGTACAGTAATTAACAGTATCAACATTTTATGTGTGGCATTTTTGGAACAGTGAATTATAGCATCAGCAGAGAAGAGTTTCAGCAGCGACTTGACACCATCAAGCACCGTGGTCCTGATGGATTTGGTATATGGGAAAACAGAACGGGGAATGTAAAGCTTGGGCATCGCAGGTTAGCGATCATTGATACCGACAGCCGTTCAAACCAGCCAATGATCTTCAACGAGCGTTATGCCATTGTGTTCAACGGAGAGATATACAATTATATTGAACTCAAAAAAGAGTTACTGCAAAAAGGTGTACAGTTCGTTACTGAATCAGATACAGAAGTATTGTTTCACCTGATGCTGCTTGAAGGTCCTGCTGCTTTAAGTAAACTGAACGGCATGTGGTCGCTGGTGATGTTTGATGAACAGGAGCAGAGCTTTTTTATGAGCCGTGACCGTATCGGTAAAAAACCATTGTACTACATACATGAGGGTGAACAGTTTGCATTCGCTTCTGAAATGAAAGCGTTGTACAAATGTTTGCCACAGTTTTCTTATAACAAACCCTTTATTGATTTTTCTTTGGCGAACCCGTTTGATAACGAGGTGTTGCCGGACACGATCATCAATGGCATCCATAAATTCCCGGTAGGGTGTTATGCAGTTTATAAAAACGGGGAACTGAAAATAAGCCGTTATTATTTCCCGGAACAATTGCTCGAACAAAAACCGGCACATAAAAGTTTTAATGAAGCGGTTGAACAATTCCGGGAATTATTTGAATCATCCTGTACACTTCGTATGCGTAGTGATGTGCCCGTAGGTTCGGCATTGAGTGGCGGTATTGATTCTGGTTATGTGGTATCAACATTGGGTAAATTAGGTTTTGGAAAGAAGGGCGGTTACACGGCGCTTGTTTCGAGTTTTCCGGGTTCGGTTCTGGATGAAACAAAAGAAGCTTTGCAGGTAGCTGCAAATGCCGGGGTGCCTGCAGTGAGAGTTGAAGTCGAGCCAAGCCTTGAGCCTGATTACATTCTACGTACTGTTTATGAGTTCGAAGAAATGTACCTTACCTCTCCCATCAGTTTTTTTCAATCGTACAAAGGTTTCCGTGAAAAAGGTATTGTAGTAACACTTGATGGGCATGGCGGCGATGAATTGTTCGGTGGGTATCCTTTTGATTTGGATATTAAGTTGAAAGACGATTTTCCGAATATCATGAAAATGAGGCGAACGCTTACTACTATCCATAATATGTATGGTTATGATGGCGAAATAGAATTAAAAGAAGCGTGGCTACATTTTAAAAGTGAACTGCGAAAAAAGATCAAAGAGAAAAAAACACTTAGTATTTTCGAAGAAGAAAAACACTACCAGGCTAAGCTTTTTCATTCTACGTTTAAAGGAATTTTACCAACGCTACTTCGGAATTACGACCGTTATTCCATGCATGCAGGTGTGGAAGTGCGTATGCCGTTTTTAGATTATCGTATCATTGAATTTGCATTTACACTACCTAACGATTATAAAGTACGCAATGGATTTTCAAAAGCTATTGTGCGTGAAGCAGCAAAGGGTATTGTGCCCGAACATATTCTCCGTAATAAATTAAAGTCGGGCTGGAACAGCCCGATGGGCGAATGGCTGGCAGGTAACTGGAAGCAGTGGCTGCTTGATGAAGTGCATAGTACAGCTTTCAATAATTGTGATCTGATCGACAAAAGGAAAGTGTTGAACCAAACGGAACTGTTTTATGAAACGGCCCGGTTCGATCAAGGGGCCGGCCAGGATCTGTGGCTGCAACTTCAACCTTACTTAATTGAAAAAGCGAATAAACAATTTGCAGAGTTATAAACAGAATGAGTAACTATCCTGCAAATAATTGTTTACTCAGCATTATAATGCCGGTGTATAACGCCGGGCAATATATAGAAACTGTTTTGCAGAGTATAGCATTGCAAACGTTCAGCAATTATGAATTAGTGGTGCTCGATGCTTTGTCAACAGATGGTACAAAGGAAATTGTTGAAGCAAGACAGAAAGAAGATCAACGGGTTCGTCTTATCTCAGAAAAAGATAATGGCATTTACGATGCTATGAACAAAGGGGTGGCATCAGCAAAAGGCGAATGGGTTTACTTTATGGGTTGCGATGATGGGTTCTATGATGCATCTGTTTTGGAAAGGCTATTTTATTCGTTAACGGAAGAATATGACCTGGTTTACGGGGATGTGTTGTGGGTGCCCGATGAAGTGATCGAAAAAGGAACATGCATGCCGACAGATCTTATTAACCGTAACATTAACCACCAGCGCATTTTTTATCGCAGAACATTATTTCAGCAATATGGCGGTTACGATCTACAATACCGTATTGCATCTGATCATGAATTAAATATCCGTTTTTTTTGCAGCACTGCCATTCGGAAAAAATATGTGCCCTATACAGTAGCCCGTTATCATTCAGGAGGTTTCAGTGCAAACAAAGTGGACGAAGTATTCTGGAATAACTGGAAGGAAATTTTCAAAAAGAATTTTGCGCAGCACCTGCCGGCAAAGATCATGTATGATAAACTTGGCTGGTATTGTCGTTGCCTGATCGATCAGCAGCAATATGCAAAAGCGGCACCCATTTTTTTCGATGTATTGGTTCATACACTCAGTCCGGGTTTTGTGAAATTGACCATGGAACAATACTTTAAATCACGCAAGCTGCATGCAGGCTGACATTGCCATAGTGATAGCTGCTTATAACCGCCCGGTATCGCTTCAGCGTTTGCTTGGATCAATTGCTACTGCCAACTACCAGGGTTATGGAAATATTCAGTTGATCATCAGTATTGATCATTCAGGTAATAATGATTGCAAAGCAACAGCAGATACATTTGAGTGGAAGCATGGAACAAAAACAGTTGTTCAGCACCCACAGAACCTCGGCTTAAAAAAACATATACTATCCTGTGGCGATCTTACAAAGCAACATGATGCGGTGATCGTATTGGAAGATGATCTGCTTGTATCAGCTTTCTATTATGATTATGCACAACAGGCTTATGCATTTTTTAAGAGCGATGAACAGGTGGCAGGTATTGCCTTATATCATAACACATTTAATGAAGTGGCTTACTGTCCGTTTGAACCATTGCACGACGGGTATGATAATTATTTTATGCAAGTGCCTTGTTCATGGGGACAGCTATGGACAAAAAAACAGTGGTTAGGTTTTATAAATTATCTTGGTGTAGCAAAGGGTGAGCAATTTACAGAGGCCTTGCCAAGTAGTGTTCAGCAGTGGCCAAACAACTCATCATGGAAGAAATTTTTTTACAGCTACCTGCAGCAGACAGGCAGCTACTTTGTGTACCCAAGAGTGGGCCTGAGTACAAATTTTGGAGATGCCGGTCAGCACCTCGATCATGCACAAACAGTTTTTCAAACAGCATTGCTGTTGGGAAAAAAGACGTTTAGCTTTTCAAGTCTGAGGGAATCGTTGAGTATTTATGATGGCTTTTTTGAACTCGACGGAAGCATCTATCAGAAATTCAATCTGGGAGATTTGTCTGTAACCTTTGATCTGAACGGTACAAAACCACTCGTATCTATCAAAACAAACTACCTCATTTCGTCGAAGCAGTGCAAAAATCCTCGAAAGCAATTTGCAGTGGCCTGTTACCCATATGAGAATAATATTCTGATGAATATTGTAAGAAGTGAAAAGAGTGAAGCTTTTTTTTCTCTTGGTGAAACGGCGAGCTTTACGGAGCAACAACAGTTCAGTCGCTTGTCGATTGATCTGAAACGGGTTTTCATGAACGATTTGTTTTTGCGCCAATCGGTACGTAACGAAGTGGAGCAGATGAAAGAGTTTCGTTTGGGCTATACCTTACTTAAACCTCTACGCTTCTTTAAAAACATATTCAACAAGAAAGCTTAACCCTTTTTGCCAAACATTCTCCATTAATTTCTTTCTATCGTGAATATTGTAAAAAAATTTATTATTAGGACCACAGGTTACTGGATGCATAAACTCAGTAATCTTCCAGTGGGTGCCGATCTGTTTGTAGATATTAATCATAAGATCAACTACCCCTCTTTAGATGTGATATTTGATGTGGGTGCCAATGTGGGCCAGACAAGAACGTATTTTCGCTTTCACCTGCCTGATGTAAGGATCTACAGTTTTGAACCGGTGCAGGCAACTTTCCAACAGTTAAAAAATAGTGCCACAGGCGATGTAAATTGTGTATTAGAGCATATGGCTTTGGGCGATGAAGCCGGTGAAAAAGCCATTCGCTTGTTTGATAGCGATTTCGCCGTCCTTAATTCATTGCGTGAGGATGTGATGAATAACGCCGCTAATGCAAGAGAAGAAACGATCAAGATCGATACACTTGATCATTATTGCAGTGTGCACAACATTAAAAAGATCGATTTGCTGAAAATTGATACCGAAGGTTTTGAGATCAACGTATTAAAAGGCGCTGAACAAATGCTGCAAGGCGGCCATATCTCTTTTGTGTATTGCGAAACAGGGTTTCAGCAAACAAATCAACGGAATACTTATTTCCCGGTACTTACCGAACATCTTGCCCTGCATGGTTATTATTTTTTTGGGTTGTACAATACCGATTTTCATGACTGGAAACGAGGTAACCACCTTGCAAATGCACTCTATATCCATCAATCTGTTTTTCCTTCTTAACCAAGCAAAAAGATCTACCAAGACAACTACATGACCATAAAAAAATTATCAATCGTAATACCTGCTTATAATGAAGAGGCTACGATTCACAAAATTTTAGAAAAAGTGAACAAGGTTCAGCTGCTGGATAATATCTGTAAAGAAGTAATCATTGTAAATGATTGCAGCAGCGATGGTACGCAAATACGGTTGGAGGAATTAAAGCATCAGTTCGGTGATATGCCACTGCAGTTATTCAATCATACTGTTAACCAAGGCAAAGGTGCCGCTTTGCATACAGGTATAGCAAAAGCCACCGGTGAGGTAGTAGTGATACAGGATGCTGATCTTGAATATGATCCGGAAGAGTATAATATTTTGTTGAAACCATTTCTTGATGGGTTTGCCGACGTGGTGTATGGCAGCCGTTTCATGGGAGGCAATGCACACCGGATTCTTTTTTTCTGGCACAGCATCGGTAATAAAGTACTGACTTTTTTGAGCAATATGCTTACAAACCTGAACCTTACTGATATGGAAACCTGTTACAAAATGTTTAAACGTGAGGTGATACAGGGGCTTGACCTGAAGGAAAAACGGTTTGGCTTTGAACCTGAAGTAACGGCAAAAATTGCACGGATCAAAAACATCCGTATTTACGAGGTGGGCATCAGTTACTATGGCCGCACGTTTGAAGAAGGAAAAAAGATCGGCTGGAGGGATGGGTTCAGAGCGATTTACTGCATCCTGAAATATAAACTTGTAAAATAAGCGCATGCCTGCTACTGCTTACACCAACTATTTTTACCGGTTTGCTGCTGTTTGGTTACTGGCATTATTTGCCGGTTCTGTGTACAGCCCGCCATCTTTTATCTCTGATCCGGGTTTAGGATTTCTTGATCTTATCAACTTTTCAGAGGGTGGCCGATTTCAATATCACCGAATGCCTTCCATTGAAAATATTTATCAATGTGTGGAAGAACGTACCACCTGGTGGAGTCCCGGTCAATGGTTTTTTGTATACCTGTTTATGTTACTGAGGTTGCCATTGGGAATCGCTATCAGTTTAACTGTGTTGGTATCGGCGTGGATAGGCGTTACAGGTTGGCTTAAACTTTATCGTCGTTTTCAATTCAACGAAAAAGTGGTTTTATATGCAGGGTTACTTATCATTTTTTCCAGATATCTTTTTTCTGCTTTCCAGATTTACCCCGGTGCAAATATTCTTGAGTTTGCGGCTGCCCCCTGGCTGCTTTTGCTTTGGTTTAAATTGGAACAGAAACCTGTGTTGATCCGGGCATTGTGTTTATTACCGATGTTGATCGGTTCTTATTTTATAAAAAGCAGCATGCTTATTTTCTGGCTGGGAGTTATTGGCAGTTGTGTATCTGTTTTTCAATTAAAACAACTATCAATCTTTCGCCTTGCAGTGCTGGCGATTGTTTTTTTTACCGGAAAATATTGCTGCGATCTTTTGTTTACCGGGGGCGGTCTCACTCCGTTTAATTCGGACTCAACATGGATTGAGCTGGGAGCGAATAATATGATTCTTCTTCAACGATTCCTGTTTACTTTAAATGGACCCCTGCTTGCATCTATCGGGCTCGATGATTACGTTAACTATTTTTTGCAGAAACCAGGCAGCGTTATTTTTCCTGATGGTCATATCGCCATGCTGCTTATTTATGTTGGAGTACTTTTCTTTTTTGTTTTACTGATCCGTTATTTCCTGCAACAGCGGTTTAAGCTGAATGAGCGCTACCGAGACATTGTTGTTGCTGTTGCCGGAGTATTTATTGCATTTTTTCTTTACACGTTTGTCAGTGGTAAAAATATTAATGCCTACGAGGAGTCGAGACATTTCCGGCTGGCAGGGTTATTTTTATTGCCATTGGTTGTGCAATATGTTGAACAAAGGGTAAAGAAGTTTTTCATCGTGATACCGGTATTGATGTTTGTGTATGCCGGTTTATCATCGGCCAATAAACTTAACAGCACCAAAGTACTTTCGCCGAAATACAGAGTGCCGCTTGGTGAGATCAATTCGCAGGCCGACCTGGAAATTTTTCATGCTGCTGAAAAAAAAAGTGATTTTACCTATGTTATTCATTCCGGGTTGAAATATGATCTGGATCATTGTAAAACGATCTATAACCAGGATGATTTCATTTCGCTTGAAGTTATCAGAGCGAGACCTAAATCAGTTGTTAACAATAAAACAATTGTGTTTCTGTTGCCCGAACGTTTTGCCGGTAATGGCAAACGGGATGCAATACTGGCCAATTTTACTGCAGGTAATAAACAACAGGCCCCGGTTGCTGAGATCCGGAAGCTCAATAACTGGGAACTGATCACTGTTAAGTATTTTTAAAAAAGTAATGGCTACACCCAAAATATCCATCATTATCCCTGTTTATAATGCCGCAGGGTATATTGAACAATGTATCCGTTCGGTTATGACGCAAACCATAAAGGATATCGAGATCATAGCCGTGAACGATGGATCAACCGATGAGAGTAAAGAAATGCTCGATAGACTTGCAGCAACTGATGAGCGCTTGCTTGTGTTTCATCAAAGCAACAAAGGCGTAAGTGCCACCCGCAATTTTGGCTTGCAACAGGCAACAGGGAGTTATATTGGTTTTTGTGATGCTGATGACTGGATGGAACCCGACATGCTCCAAGAATTATACAACGCCATCACCCTGCAAAACTGCGAGTGGGCCATTTGTAATGTAAACATGCATAAAGAAGGTCAGCCATTAAAAGTGCGTTTGCAGTTGAAGGATGAGGTGATGGATGTGGCTGATGACCGTACAGGGTTATTACATGGTCTTATGCGTTTTTACTATGATTATGCTAACTGGAACAAACTGTTCAGCGCTGCGATTATCCGTAAATATCAACTTGGTTTCCGTGAGGATATGAGTATTTGGGAAGACCTGCTCTTTAACCTGCAATACCTGCATTATGTAAACAGAGTAGCAGTAGTGGCAAAGCCGCTATACAATTACCGCATTCTTCCCACATCTCTTTACAGCGGGCAGTCGAAAGACAGGGTGCCGCAATTCAACCTTTTGTACCGGCATTTTATTGACTTATCATCGGATTACACATCAACAGATGAACAGGAAGCATTCAGAAAGGAGATGGCCAGGCTTACTTATAATCATCTTTTGTACGAAGCTGAGGTGAGAGTAAGAAAAAAAACTAACCATTTCCTAGGCGTATGGAGAGGTTGTACCCTTGAACTGAATCGGTTTGATACAGGGGTGTTTTATTATTCAACCGATGAATTAAAAGGAATACAGGGTATTAAGAAAAACTTACTCCTCAAGAAGCAGTTCAATCTCTTTGCACTCATCATCGCCGTAAAGCCCTTGTTTAAGAAGCCGGCCAAATTCGTATTGAAGTTTTTAAGACGCTAAACCATTCTGCTCACCATCTCTGTAAGTATGCAAACCATTAAAGTAAAGTTTGGTTATTTCTGGCCCGATTTTAATGTGGTCGATAATTATTTTACCCGTGTTCTTTCAAAGAAATATAAGGTAGAATTGAGTGATGATCCTGACCTGTTCTTTTTTACACATGCCTATAACGGGAAACGTGATTACCTGAATTATAAATGCCACCGGGTGTTTCTTGGCTGGGAAAATGCAAGGGCCGACTGGAACTGTTGTGATTATGTGCTGGATTCTGATTTTTATACCGATAATCCACGACATAAACGCTGGCCTATCTGGGCAGCATGGGATACCACTAAATTGGTACAACCAAAAAGCCCTGAATTGTTTTTACAGAAAAAGAAATTTGCCTGTATGGTAGTGAGTAATGCAAAGGCAAAAGAACGAATTGCTTTTTTTCATGAGCTGTCGAAATACAAGCAGGTTGACTCAGGTGGCCGGCATCTTAATAATGTGGGCGGACCTGTTGCCAACAAAATGGATTTTATAAAAGATTACAAGTTTGTGATCTCTTTCGAAAACTCTAATTACCCGGGTTATACTACCGAGAAACTCATTGAACCGATGCTGGTAAACAGTATTCCTATTTACTGGGGTAATACAGAAGTGGGGAAGGATTTTAATACCAGGAGTTTTATCCATGTAAATGAATACGGATCTTACAAAGAAGCGATTGAACGCATCATTGAGCTTGACCGTGATGAAGAAAAATGTTTACAGATGGCAGCAGAACCCTGGTTTAAACAAAACGTAGTGCCTGCTGCTTTTACCCATGAAAGCCTAGAAGCCTTTTTCGATTTTGTGATCAGTGACATGAAAACAAAACCACCTGCTGCTACATCGTTTATTAAAAGCAACCTGCACAAAGCAGATCTGTTTAAGAACCGTATGCAGTCTGCTGTGTATGCACGCTTGGGTGTAACAAAAGGTTTCAGATAATGACAACTGTTTAAATAATGACAGGTTCTACATTGAATATCGATAATGAAATAGCACGACAGGAGTATCAAAAGTTAAATGCTTCGTTCAGTAAAAAACTGGTTTTCCATTTAGGTGCGGAAGCTGGTTTTTTTTCGGAGTATAACAATATGATCTTTGCAATGCTGTATTGTTTGCAGGAGAAGATCAGGTTCGTTTTGTATTCAGAAGATGCAAACTTTGGTTACAGGAAAGGATGGACAGATTATTTCATTCCCTTTTGCGAAGAAGATGTAAATCCACATCACTCAACTTATAATAAACGCAGACCTTATACTTATAAGCGGCGAACCGGTAAAAAAACAGTTGATGCAGCTTATAATACAATGGTAGCTCCACTGGTAAAGCAACGCAACAGTTTAAGAGACCAGCTTGCCAAAGTTGTTTATTTCAAAGAAACAGGTCCTTTTTATTATACCCATGAGTTATGGGAAGATTTTCATTCCCGTGAAATGGAAAACAAAACATTTCATTTTCCGGATTTACAGATCTATGGAGACCTTCGTTCCGCAAGCAGAAGACTTACGGAGCTTACGTGGATATACAATCATGAAGTAAAGTCGGAAATTGACGGGATCATTTCTTCCTTGAATCTTCCGGATGAATACGTTGGTCTGCATATCCGTGGTGGCGATAAGTTCGTTGAATTCGACTTGCATGAAATTGACACCTATATCAATAAGGCAACATCATTGAGTAACTGTAGAAATGCTTTTGTACTCACAGACGATTACAGGATCATTGAACAACTCAATCAGAAGTATCCCGACTGGCATATCTATACACTTTGTGATAAAGAAAGCAGGGGCTACTTCCATTGGGATTTCATCAAGCTGGATAAAACACATATTCGTAACCAGCATGTACGTTTATTTGCTTCTACTGATGTTTTGAATAAGGCTGCCTTTTTTGTTGGAACATTTAATTCAAATGTTGGCGCTTACCTGGGTGTTCGTATGGACCGGGACAAATGTTTTGGCGTTGACTTTGATGACTGGCGCATTTTTTAATCAGCAACACTTTTTATTTCCCTTGTATAAGTATTAAATAACTGAACATGAAATCTGTATTAAAACGTATAACACCTTTATTGAGCCTTTACCGTTTCCTTTGGAAGAAAAAGAATGAATTCCACAATTGGTACAATATACCGAGTTATAAAACAAAGCGTGAAACAATTCTGAGCGTAGCAAGAAAGTATAACCAACATACAGTGTTTATTGAAACAGGTACTTATATGGGTGATACGGTTGAGTATGTGAAAAATCAATTCTCAAAAGTTTTCTCCATTGAACTGAGCCAGGAGCTCGCAGAAAAAGCAAGACAACGTTTTTCTGCCGAAAGTAAAATTTCCATTGTACAAGGCGATAGTGAAACACAACTGGGAAACATTCTTCATTCGGTAAATGCTCCCTGTTTGCTTTGGCTTGATGGACATTATTCTTCTGAGTTTTGGGTTGGCGATAAGTATGTAGTTACAGCAAAGGGAGAAAAGGAAACACCGATCCTGGAAGAGTTAAGACAGGTGGCAAATCATTCCATTAAAAATCATGTGATCCTGATCGATGATGCAAGATTGTTTGTTGGTAAGAACGATTATCCTCCTATGAGTGAGTTGCGTTTGTTCGTAGCTGCTAATTTCCCGGGATATACCCTTGCTGTTAAGAATGATATTATTCGAATACTTCCTAAACACGGCTGAGCAATAAATAGCGTGACAATTTTTCCAAACTGATTACATGACCGTTCTTACTAACCTAAAGCAAAAACTATTTTCTTTCGACACGCTCTGTTGGGGCCTGTTTCTGCTTCTTGTGCATGCATTCCGGTTTTTATCCTTACCAGAAAACGGGATTGACCCTTCGTGGCGCATTGCTATTAACCTGGCGCATCAACAGAATCTGCAATTCGGTGAAGATTTCATTTTCACTTATGGTCCGCTTGGTTATCTTGAATCTGGCTTGCCGGATCATGTATCGGTAATAACACTCATTTTGTTCCGGTTGTTTTTGATCGGTAATGCCATCTGGTTTATTCTTCAAGTTCAACGAAAGTTAAACGACCAGTTTCGCTTTTTCCTTTTATTGGCTGTTTTCGTTTTTTTCAATTTTCTTTTTTCTAACCAGGTCGATTTTCAACTTTATTTCTTTTTCCTGTTTCACCTGTTCTCTTACTTAAAGGAACGGAAGCTTGTTTCGTTGTTTTTTGTTTTAGTTATTACCGTACTCAGTTTTTATATCAAGGTGAGTACAGGTATTATTCTGAATGTTTTATTACTGGCGTCGTTGTTTTACTTAGCCATTACAAGGCTTATGAAATGGCCCCATCTGCTTATCGGTATTTCGGCTGTAGCTGTCCTGCATTTATTACTTTCACTCATACTTCCAATTAATACGGGTTCTTATATCAAAAATGGGCTTGATCTTATAAATTATTACAACGATGTCATGTTTTTTGGACCGCCGCCCTACGTTGTTCTTTCTGCACTGGCAGTAATAGGATTAATGCTGTTCCTATTTCTTGCGAATCCTCTTCCAGTACTAAAGAGCAAACAGGAGCTTTTTTTATTCGGTCATGCATTCGCTTTTCTCTTTGTTGTATTCAAACAGTCGTTTGTGCGGCCGGATATGATTCATATCCCTGTATTTTTTTCTAGTGCCATTTGTTTGCTTCTGTTATTGTATTTGTTCACCAATATTGAAAAAACAAGGTCTTATGCCTTGAATGCGTTCCCGCTTTTACTGTTGTTATGTTGTTTGCCTGAGATTGGAAGAGCAAACTTTTTTAATAACGTGGGTAACCACATTAAACAGCTTGTTCGCTACAACACGGAGGCAGCCCGCAATTTTGACGAACAAAAAGGAGGATTAGGCTTGCCGCAGGGAATGATTGACAGTATTGGAAAAGGTACTGTTGATGTAATTCCTTCAGAAATTTCGTTTGTATATTATAACCGGCTTAGCTACCAGCCACGGCCGGCCATTCAATCTTATGCTGCTTACACACCTAAATTGATAATGGCTAATTACGATGCCTATTTATCTGCAAAAGCTCCTGAGTTTGTGATCTATCATCCTAATCAGTTGCAGGAAAACCGACATCCGTTTTGGGATGATATGCATACGCAACTGGCTTTGTTGCAGAACTATCACATGATTGATTCAGTTACTATTCCCGGTAAAGAATTGCTGTTATTTAAAAAGAACAGTGTTGCAAAGCAGCTACATAAAAAATTATTACTTGATACAGTGTTGGAGTTAAATAAGAAAATAACGATCCCTCAAACAGATAAGCTATTGTTTATGGAATGTGACTTTGCGTATACCATGCCGGGAAAACTACGGAGGTTTTTTTATCAACCTCCGGCGATCTACCTGCAATTACAAGTGAACGATACAACCAGCTACAATGTAAAGGCGTTGTTTCCAATTGTAAAAACCGGAGTTTTGCTGAACAAATCTTTACTGAAAGATAAAGGAGCGCTTGATTTTAATAAGGTGCGTACTTTCTTCAGCAACAGCGATTCTTCTTTTAGTGATGTAAAGGCAATAGAGTTTAATGGTAATAGTAAGATGGTAAAACATTCATTCAGGGTGAAGTTCTGGGAGTACAGTTTATAGCCTATATGTACCAATTTATAGATTTTACTAAATGCACGATGACTGTTTACCAGTTTATTCTGATAATTTTTATTTCATACTTTATCAGTGACGAGAAATAGACTTGCTTTTTTTAAAGGAAATCTTTCAAATAGAAAGATATTTTTCCTTCTACTGGCAGTTTGGTTTTTTGCTGTAATTACGTCAAGACCTGTTTCCGTGCGTGAACCATTCCGTTACGGATCCTTTATTAAGAAAGATATTAGTCAAATTAACTCAGATGAGCTGCATGTTAATTTTTATTATTTGGTTTTTCAGAATCCATATAATGGGCAGGCTCATTTATATGTAAAAAAGTATATTGAAACTCATCCAGAAGATGGACCTGATAAAAATGGTGGGGTATCTCATCTACTAAAACGTAATATCCGTGTGGGTATTCCAATACTTGCAAATTTATTTCGTCTACAGGTTTGGCATTTTTATATATTACAATTTGTAGCAGCATTCGTCTTTCTAATACTACTTTATAAAACAATTTTAATAGTTAATTTAAATAAACCAGAACAAGCTTTCTGGTTCGTTCTTGCTTTTGCATGTTCAATAATTTTTAAACAGTTTTTTATTGACCCTGGTCACTGGGACGTATATGCCTGGCTCTTTATGATGCTTACTATTTGGCTAGCGTTAAAAGGTAACCTGTTGTTTATCCTTACTTTTACTTTTGCTTTGCTAACTGATGAACGTACTTTGTTTTCAATACCCGTAATAGCAATATTGCTTTGGTGTCAGGCATTAGTACCTGAAAGAGAGAGAAAATTGATGAAATTCATTAACGGCTGCACGGTTGCTTTAATCATTTTATTTATATGGAGGTATCATTTCATTAACACAGTCAATGACAGAGATTTTTCCGGCATCAGTGTAAGATATATTATTTACAACTTAAGAGCTATAGCAAGCTCTTTGTTTTTATCTTATGAATTTCTTTGGCTTTTGGCATATGCTGTTTTAGTATTCATTATCAAAAGCCGAATGTATAAGCAAGTGGCTATTATTGCATTTTTATTTTTGCCTTCCTTGTTAGTTACATTCATGGTGGCAGATTTGGCACGTTCTATCGGTTATCTTTTTCCATTTTTTATTCTAATAATTCAACAATATCAGCAAAGCGCTATTGCAACTGGAGTTATTAGTATTAAACATGTCGCCATTTTGAATGCTGTTTTTCCTTCTTATTACCCTTTTCTATACAGTTCAACCATATCAGATTATCCACCGTTTTGGGGGTTTTATGAACTTGTTGTCCCAGCTTTCAATTGGGCATCAGAGTTACTCGATAAACTTTTACTTTAAATTTGTTGCGAATGCACTGTATTTTAATAACTGGTGGTTGCGGTTTTGCAGGGTCAAACTTGGCACTTTATTTTAAGGCTGCTTATCCTGAAGCAAGGATTATTGCATTTGATAACCTCAAGCGCCGTGGCTCAGAGTTAAGTCTTGCCCGTCTAAAAGCGGCAGGTATTGAGTTTATCCACGGCGATATCCGCAACAAAGAGGATTTTGAGGAAGTGGGTAAGGTCAATTTTATTATTGAAGCGGCAGCAGAACCATCTGTGCTTGCAGGTATTGATGGCACACCAGATTATGTGGTGAACACCAACCTGCTGGGTACCATCAATTGTTTAAATTATGCTGTAAAACAAAAAGCAGGTATTATCTTTTTATCGACCAGCCGTGTTTATCCTTTTGGTTTGCTTGATGAAGCGGCCTATACAGAAAGCGATACACGTTTTCATTTCAGTGATCAGCAAACGATCAAAGGCGTTTCGTCAAAAGGAATCACAACGGAATTCCCACTTCACGGTGCGAGATCGCTTTATGGTGCCACAAAACTTGCTTCAGAACTTTTGATCACCGAGTATGTAGAATTTCTCGGGTTGAATGCTGTCATTAACCGATGCGGAGTACTTACAGGTCCCTGGCAAATGGGCAAGGTAGATCAAGGAGTGATCGTATTATGGATGGCCCGTCATTTCTGGAAAAGAAATCTTACATACAATGGTTATGGTGGCATGGGAAAACAGGTAAGAGATATGTTGCATATTCATGACTTGTTTCGCCTTATTGATTGGCAAATGCAACATATTGATGCTGTGAACGGGCAGATCAATAATGTGGGTGGTGGTATTGATTGCAGTGTATCGCTAAAAGAACTCACCGCTATATGTGAAGACCTCACAGGAAACAGCATTACTATAACGCCAGTGCCGGAAAATCGTAAAGCAGATGTACGGCTATACGTAACAGATAATACAGGTATCATGGACAGCACAAGCTGGCAGCCTTTGTACACACCCGAAAAGATCATGCAGGAAATTTATGTATGGATCAGGGATCATGAAGAACAACTAAAACCAATTTTATATTAACATGTCAGTAGCTATTGTAACAGGATCGGCAGGATTGATCGGAAGTGAATCCGTAAGTTTTTTAGCGGATAAATTTGATACCGTTGTGGGAATTGATAACAACCTGCGCCAGTATTTTTTTGGCGAAGATGGTTCTACCAAATGGAACAGGGAAAGACTTGCCAACCAGTACGACAATTATAAGCATTATACGGTCGACATCAGAGATACCACTGCTTTGCAAAAAGTATTTGAAGAGTATGGCAGCGCTGTACAACTCATCATTCATGCAGCTGCACAACCCAGTCATGATTGGGCAGCACGAGAACCACTAACCGATTTCTCTGTTAATGCAACGGGCACGTTGAATATGCTTGAAATGACAAGACAGTTTTGTCCTGAGGCTATTTTTATTTTCACTTCTACCAATAAAGTGTATGGCGATACGCCCAATTACCTGCCCTTGGTGGAAACTGAAACAAGATGGGAGATCGATTCCTCACATGCTTATTACAAGCATGGAATTGATGAACACATGAGCATTGATCATACAAAGCACTCATTGTTTGGGGCCTCTAAGGTTGCTGCTGATGTACTGGTGCAGGAATATGGTAAATACTTTGGTATGAAGACCGCTGTGTTTCGTGGCGGTTGTTTAACCGGCCCCAATCATTCTGGTGCACAGTTACATGGTTTCCTGGCTTATCTTATGAAGTGTGCCATTACGGGTAATCAGTACACCATCTTTGGTTATAAAGGAAAACAGGTGCGTGATAATATACACAGTAACGACCTGGTAAATATGTTCTGGCAGTTCTATCAGAACCCAAGACCAGGGGAAGTTTACAATGCAGGTGGCGGACGTTTTGCCAACTGTTCTATGCTGGAAGCAATTGCACTCTGCGAAAACATCAGCGGTAATAAAATGAATTATACTTATTCTGATACCAACCGCATTGGTGATCATATCTGGTACATCAGTGATCTTTCTAAATTTAAACAACATTATCCCGAGTGGAACTGGAAGTATGATCTCACTGTTACACTGGAAGAAATGTTCAATGCGTTGCGTTCACGTCTCTAAGCACCACAATTCCTTATGTCATTACGTATAAAGCTTATTCAATTCCTGATCGATATTAATGAGAAGCTGATCTTTTATCCCAGGCTTTCGAACTATTACCGTAAACATGTTGAGGTGAAGAAGCCGGTCATCTTTGATGTGGGTGCTAACAAAGGACAGACCATCAGCTTCTTCCTGAAGTTATTTCCGGAGGCATCCATCTTTGCATTTGAGCCTAATCCCCGGTTGTATCAAGTGTTGAAGAAAAAATTCGGGCACTTAGAAAACGTAAAACTCATTAATAAAGGAGTCAGTAATCAAAGCGGGAAGTTGCTGTTAAAAGAAACAGTGACCGATGAGACTTCAACATTTGAAGAATTGAACTACGATTCTGATTACCTGAAAATGAAAGCTAAAGTACTTGGTGTAAAGCCAGAGGAAGTAGTTGCAGCTTCGTATGAAGTAGATGTGATTACACTAAAGACGTTTATAAAAGAAGAATCGCTTGACTTCATCGATGTTATTAAAATTGACACAGAGGGACATGAATTAAAATGTCTCGAAGGTCTGTTTGAAGGGAACACTGCAAGCATCAACTTTATTCAACTGGAACAACACCACGATGATATGTATCTGGAAGCGGTGAAAGCTGATGAGATCGATCTGTTGTTACAAAATAAGGGGTTTGCTGTAAGTGCAAAGATCAAACATGGTTTTGGTGACTTTGAAGAGTTGATGTTTAAACGGCTTTGATCTTTAAAATCTTTATACAAGTATGCTCAAACTTTCCATCGTAATACCTGCCTATAATGAAGAGGGTTCCATTGCAGAGACGGTGCAAACTCTTTATGAGGTATTGCAGAAATATAAAATTGATCATGAAATTGTTGTGATCAATGACAATTCAAAAGACAATACGATTCAGGTACTGCAAGGGTTGCAACAGCAGGTTCACTCGTTGGTTTATTACACCAATGATGGCCCTAATGGTTTTGGCTATGCAGTACGGTATGGGTTAGAAAAATTTAGCGGTGATTGTGTGGCGGTGATGATGGCAGATCTATCAGATGATCCGGTAGATCTGGTGCGTTTTTATCATCGTATGCTTGAAGATAATGTGGATTGTGTGTTCGGGTCCCGTTTTATCAAAGGTGGTAAGCTCATTGATTATCCGTTTCACAAATTTGTGATCAACCGTATGGCGAATACGATCATCCGTATGGTGATCGGTACCCGTTATAACGATGCAACCAACGCATTTAAATTATATAAAAAGGAAACTATTGCAGGTATACAACCGTTAATGGCACCCCATTTCAATCTTACGATTGAACTGTCATTGAAAACCATTGTGCGTGGATATACTTATACTGTTGTTCCAAACTCCTGGCGTAACAGAAAGGCTGGAGTTTCAAAATTAAAGATCAGGGAAATGGGCAGCCGTTACTTTTTTATATTGATGTATTGCTTTATTGAAAAATTTTTCTCCAGAGGAGATTACAAAAAAAATATCCTTCACACAGATTCGAAAGTGAAGTAAGTTCTATTGATGGAATTACCATTGCTGAGTGTTTTAATGACTTCCTATGACCGGGAGCAGTATATTCCTGAAGCCATTGAAAGTGTATTAGCTTCAACTTATACCAATTTCGAGCTGATCATTGTAGATGATGGATCGAAAGACATGACTGTGGAGATCGCACGATCGTATGCAGCCAATGATCCCCGGATCAAAGTATATGTAAATGAAGTGAACCTCGGCGATTACCGGAACCGTAACAAAGCGGCTTCGTATGCCAAAGGCGAGTTCATCATGTATGTTGACAGTGATGATAAAATTTTGACAGATGGGTTTGAACGATGCATTGCAGTCATGCAGCAGTTTCCGCAAGCAGGTTTTGGAATGCAATTCAACGAAACAGGCAAAAGCCCTTTTATGCTTTCACCAAAACTAGCCATTCAGCAACATTTTTTTAAAAAACCCTGTTTAATGATCGGTCCCGGTGGTACTATTCTTCGCCGGAGTTTTTTTGAAAAGATCGGACGTTACCCGGAAAAGTATGGTCCTGCCAACGATATGTATTTTAATTTGAAAGCCGCAGCAGCAGGTCCAATACTGATGTTGCCATTTACGTTTAATTATTATCGTATTCACGAAGGACAGGAACTGAACAACAAATACAGTTATCTCTATAACAATTTCAATTACCTGCGTGATGCCTTGCAGGAACTCGATCTGCCATTAACAGAAAATGAAAAAAGCTGGTTAATGAATAAGAACAGACGCAGGTTCCTCGTGAACTTTTTGAACTACTGCCTGCAAACAAAAAATTTTTCAAAGGCATTTGCTGCACGGAAGCTGGCAAAGTTTGGAGTAGCGGATACTTGGAAAGCGTTGGTACATCCTTCACTATAAGTTATTGTTTGCTGGTTTCTGTTATCATACCTGTTTATAATTGTGGCCAATCATTGCACCGAACTATGCAATCGGTGTTGGCACAAACCCATCAATCAATCGAAATCATTCTTGTTGATGATGGCTCAACAGATAATAGCTATCTGCTGGCAAAACAATACGAAAGCAACGGTGTACAGGTGATGCAACAAAAAAATGCAGGCGCTGCTGTTGCACGCAACACGGGGTTGGCTGTTGCAACAGGAGATTATATCCAGTTTCTGGATGCAGGTGATGTACTGGATAAAGCAAAGATCGCTGCACAGGTAAGTGCTTTGCAAAACCAACGGGATAAAGTAGCAGTATGTAACTACAAACAGTTTACAACAGAAGTAGAATTAACAGATCGTGTTTATCCCGATCAGTCAGCCTTTATTTATTCAAGCGATGATCCACAGGATTTTTTGATTGATCTCTGGGGTGGAAAAGGGAACCTGAATTTTATTCAAACCAATTGCTGGCTGGCAGCAAAACAGCTGATTGAAAAAGCAGGTGGCTGGCGGGCTTACCGTTGTCCCGATGATGATGGAGAGTTTTTTGCAAGGCTGTTACTGGCAAGTGAAGGAGTTGTGTATGTGCCGGGTGTTTACAATTATTATCATATTGAGCCGGGTGCTGCAAACCAGTTAAGCCAAAGCAAGAATAAAAAATACTTGCAGAATACATTACTTACGATTGATCTCAAACACCAATACCTGATAAAGAAAGGAAAGCATCCACTCATTAACAAAGCCATCGCAGCACAATACCTGCGGTTTGCGGTTGATCAGTTTCCGGCACAAAAAAATTTATCGGCTATTGCCTACAAGCGTTATCAATCGCTTGGAGAAAACGTACAGTTACCTGTGTTGGGTGGGCGTATGATTGAACTAATAAAAAATATTTTCGGCTGGCGTGTTGCCCGGCTTACCCGTTATTACCTGCGCCGTTCCAGATGAAACGAATGTTGTTTATTACTTCCACCAATCTTGCTGCCAATCCCCGTTTGGTAAAAGAACTTAGTTTGGCCATTGATGCAGGTTACGATACAACAGTTGTGCAATTCAGCGTGGGTAACTGGAGCGATGGTTTAACTACTGCTTTACAGCAGCGGTTTCAAAACACTGCGTTTATTTCTTTATCTGCGTTACGGTCGCCCTTTTTTCCATGGTTATGGAGTTCGTTGTTACAAAAATTTTACAATTCCTTACCAGTTTCTTTCTTAACAACCGAAATGTTATCGATTGTGACAGGAAAGCGTTCGTGGATTCTGTTGCGGTTCTTAAAAAAAGTAAGTCAATCGTATGATTGGGTAATTGCACACAACCCCGGCGCATTTTATCCTGCTTATGTATATTCGCAACGTTCGGGTGCAAAGCTTGGTATTGATGTGGAAGATTATCATCCGGGAGAAACAACATTTCCCAAACAACAGCAGCAAATGTTGCGGTTAATGCAGCTACTACTACCAAAGGCAACGTATTGCTCTTATGCTGCGCCCTTAATTGCTGCTGAAGTACAAAAAAATATTCCCGGCATGTTAAATAAACAACTGGTGCTCCTTAATGGTTTTTTAGCGAGTGAGTTTATTGCGCCGGAATTGCAAACGGGTAATCGTTTAAAGCTCGTTTGGTTTTCGCAAAATATTGATTCAGGAAGAGGATTGGAAGAAGTGATTCCTGCAGTGAACGAATTACATTCTTTGGTTGAATTACACCTGATCGGCTATCTGCAACCACAGTTTGCAGAAATGCACTTAAAAAACAGGAACGGGATTGTGTTGCATGATCCCATGCCGCAACACGAGCTTCATACTTTTTTAGCTACCTGCGATGTTGGACTTGCAACAGATGTACCTGTAAACAAAAACAGGGAGTTGGCATTAACCAATAAAATACTGGCGTATGCACAGGCAGGGTTGTATATTCTCAGCTTTCCCGTGCAAGCACAGCTCGATTTTTTAAAAACATATCAACTGCATTACAGCATCATGAATAATAGTTGTGCTGCAATTGTTCCGGTTTTAACGTCGCTCAACAAAGATTTTATTAACGCTGCAAAAGCCGAACAGTTTACTATAGGAATGCAGTTTGACTGGAAAAAACTGGGAAGACCTTTGGTTGAAACCTGGCAGCAGTAGATACAGCATTCTTTTTATTCAAATACGAGATGGAATTAATCCGCACATTTAAAGAGTTTAACAGTAATGAATCACTTGTAGAAAAAGCGAGGAGTACAGTTCGTGAGCTGGCAATCTTAGCTTTATCACAAAAAAGCTCCATTGCTGCTTCAAGTAACTGGATAAGGTTCCCTTATTATCATCATGTGTTTGATGATGAGCGAAGAGATTTTGAGCGGCAATTAAAGTACCTGCGCAATTTCGGTGAATTTATTTCGATAGATGATGTGTGCAATATGATGAATGATAAAGCAGCGATTGATGGCCGCTATTTTTGTGTAAGTTTTGATGACGGGTATCGTTGCCTGCATCACAATATGATGCCGATAACAGCGGAAATGAATATCCCTGTTATTATTTACCTGCCAACAATTTATACAGGGTTGAGTGAAACAAATGAAGAAGACCTTGTTCTCATCAAAAATAATTTACCCGGTAATTCTAAATTACTTTCTTTCTTAAACTGGGAGCAGTGCAGGGAAATGCTGGATCATAAGATCAGCTTTGGATCGCATACAAAAACACATGCGCATCTCGCACGGTTATTACCTGCAGAAATAGAACATGAGTTACTGGAATCGAAAATAGTGATCGAAGAAAAACTGCAGCAAGTATGTAAGCATTTTGCCTGTCCGTGGGGAAGAGTGAATATTAACTTTGATCCTGCAATAACAACACCCATTGCGCAAAAGTTGGGTTACCAGACTTTTTGCACAACAGACAGAGGTAAAACCCAGAAAGGCGATGATTTATTTCAGATCAGGAGAGATCATTTGCTGGCGAATTGGAGTAATTATCAATTGAAGTATTTTTTTTCCAAATAAGCAAACAATCAATCAAAAATCAATTTCACAATGGAAATTAAGTTGTATGAAGACTGGATGAAGCCACAAGTAACAAAGCTTTTCAGTATGCAGTACGAACGGCCTGAAGAAGAGGTGGCCGTTACAATGGAAAATTTTTATGAGCATCCTTTTCAAAAAGACAAATGCATTCGCATCGTATCAATGGACGGAGATAAAGTAACCGGGTTTCAATCGCTGTTTTACTGGCCTTATCAAAAAAACGGGCAAGTTTATAATTCGTTTCAATCCGGTAATTCACTGGTTCATCCTGATTACAGGGGTAAGGGAATTTTTCAAAAGCTACTGAACTATCTTGATGAATATAACAAAGATTTGAAAATTGATTTTTTGATGGGATTTCCGGTACAGATGTCTTATGGCAGCTTTATGAAAAACAAGTGGGCGAATCCATTAAATATTGTTTGGCATGTAAAATTTCTGAATCCATTTGCTTTTCTTTTTTCTGTTGATGGAGTCATATCAAAGTTTGATAAACAAATGAAGCCCGTTGATCAAAAAATACCGGCAAACAGTTACCGGCTGGCAAAGGATGCTGCATTTGAGAAATGGATCAATGCATCAAGAGATCAGCAACCCTATTGTTTCTTTCATTACAGTGAAGGACAAAATGCTATCAGTTTTTCTTTAAAAACAAATAAACGGAGCCGCTGGTTTAATGAACTTATTATTGGTGACATCAGAACAAACAGCAGCGATGAAGTATTTATCAAAAAAGCGTTTTCAAAACTTTCCCGAAAAGCCTTTGCGAGTTTACGGGTTACGGCATTGACTATTGCATTAAATGAAGACTCCGCACTTCCTGTTTTCTCAGTGATAAAATCAATGGGATATGTGAGTACTAAAAAATCAATTTATTTCATTACAAAATCATACGGCAATAATAAAGATATTGAGGATAAACAATGCTGGGTGTTATATCGCAGTGATGTAGACACCTGGTAATTTCAAACTTGCAAGTATAAATCGGTTCTTTTTGAAGAAAATTCTCATCATAACGCCACACTATCCTCCATCAAACCTTGCGGCTGTTCATCGGAGCCGTTTGTTTGCAGAACATTTACCTGCTTTCGGTTGGCAACCCATACTCTTAACTGTGCATGAAGATTTTTATGAAGAAGAACTGGATTGGAATCTTCAGCAACTTTTACCTGCAAAACAGCGTATTGAAAAAGTAAATGCATTCAACGTCACTAAGCCCAGATTGGTAGGTGATGTTGGCCTGCGTGGTTTTTTTCAACTCCGTAAACGGGCTTTAGAACTGTTACGTCAGGAGCAAATCGATTTTGTGTACATTCCTATCCCTTCGTTTTATGTTTCATTGATCGGGCCTTACCTTCACCGTAAAACAGGTGTAAAGTATGGGATTGATTATATTGATCCATGGGTGCATCAATTTCCCGGCTCAGATCGGTTCTTCTCCCGCCATTGGTTCAGTACGAAGCTTGCAAAGTGGCTTGAACCCAAAGCAGTGAAACATGCATCTCTTATAACAGGGGTGGCTGAAGGTTATTATAAAGCTGTTTTAGAGCGTAATCCTTATTTAAAAAACAGTTGTTTAACCGGTGCTATGCCTTATGGCGGTGAGCAACTTGATCACAAACGTTTGAAAGAATTGGAATTGCAGCCGTATTTATTCCGCAAGAATAACAAACTGCAATTGGTTTATGCAGGCGCCATGCTTCCCAAAGCCTACGGGCCTTTAGAAATGATTTTCCGGTGTATGGCAGAATACAAAGATTCATTTTCGGATGTGGAATTCCATTTTATCGGGACGGGTAAGTTGTCGAATGATCCAAACAGTAATTCAATTAAACCACTTGCAGAACAATATGGTTTGTGGCAAACGGTAATATTTGAATATCCAAAACGTATTCCTTATCTGGATGTGCTGGTTCATTTAGAAGCAGCAGATGCTGTATTTATTTTAGGAAGTACTGAACCACATTATACCCCAAGTAAATCATATCAAGGAGTTTTAAGCGGCAAGCCTATTCTTGCTGTTTTACACTGTGCAAGTTCGGCAGTACGGGTATTGGAAGACTCACATGCCGGAATTGTTTTTGAGTTTAATGGAGAAACTGACATTGAGAAAATTTATACTGGCTGGGTAGAAGTGTGGAACAGATTTTTGAGTTTCAGAAAAACTTTTAAAAGCGAAAGCGTAAGTCAAAATGTGTTTGAACAGTATACAGCAAAAGCAGTTACAAGTCAACTGGCATCATTATTAGATAAAGTAGTTACGAAAATGAAATGAGAGCTAACCATGTTCAACATTTAATCATTAAACTTTCATGACAAACAGAAACATTCTAAGAGATTTTGTTGTTTACAGTATAACCTCAATCCGTTATTTGTTATTTAAGGGTTACCTGAACCTGTTTCTTCAAGATATGGCCAAATTCCAGCAATGGCGCATGTACCGTGTGTCATCGAAAGGAACGCTGGATTATCGAATACCCTGGTTGGTCTTCAGCAGCATTTCATTTCTCGAAAGCTGGGTAAAAAAAAATATGCAGGTATTTGAATATGGATCGGGAGGGTCCACATTATATTTTGCTGAAAAAACGGAACATGTGATTTCTGTTGAGCATGATAAGAGTTGGTATGATCACGCAAAAAAAGTAATTCTTGATCGGGGGGTTGGCAATATCCATTACACATTGCTTGAGCCACAACCCTTAACTGATTCTATGGAACGAAATTGTGCTGATCCTCAACAATACGTTTCCTGTTTCAAAGAATACAAAGGGTATGAATTTTCTGCCTATGCCAATGCGATTACGCATTATCCAGATGACTCATTCGATCTGGTAGTTATTGACGGAAGGGTGAGGCATTCCTGTATTGCACATGCCATGCAAAAAGTTAAAAAGAATGGTGCTTTGTTACTCGATAATGCTGACAGGGCGTATTATTTAAAACCTTTTCCTCAATTACACGAGCAGGATAAGTGGAAACTGGTAAATTTCATAGGCCATTTCCCTTACGGGCCAGCTTCAGTGGTTAATACAACCAAACTGTTCATTAAAATTGCGTGAAATTAAGATCAGAAATAAAACAAGACAGAAAGGCAAAAAATGGTTAATTGGTTAGTTGTTCTTCAATTAACATTAAGCGAAGCATCGGCACTATGATTAAATTCTCGATTATTATTCCCTTCCGACCAAAGTCTGAATCGGTCGACTGGGCTAACGAAAGCAGATTGTTAAAACAAACTTTAGCGTCTGTTTTGAAACAAGACTATGTACATTTCAAGGTATTTGTTTTATACACAGATTTTCCTTGTGATTTTATTGAACACCCTCAAGTTACGTATGTAGAGTTTCCGTTTGGGCATCAGTCCTATGATGAAATACCCATACGGGAAGAGCTGCGTATAAAGTTTAAATCAGAGAAAATGGTGGTACGCCGGTGGGATAAGGCACGAAAACTCACTTATGGGTCCAAATTAGCTAAGGAAGAGGGGTTTAATTATCTTATGGCACTTGATGCAGACGACCTTCTTTCGAGATATTTTTTTGCAAGACTCGCCGCTAATTCGGATAAAGGCGAATGCCCGGGATGGTATATGCACAAAGGGTATATCTATAAGCCAGGAACCAACTATTTAATGCTTGTGCCTAAATTGATGCGTTTTCTTAATGGCTCTACCCATGTTTTGCGTGCCGACCTTGTGCCAATACCAGATTTTCAATCTACTGACTGGCTTGATTACAGTTTGTTTACTGATCATGGCTGGATCAAGGACCGGCTAAAAACATATTTGAATATTGACCTCCAGCCAATTATGCAACCTATGTTGGTTTATGTAGTGCATGGTTCCAATATTTCAAAAGTAAATGCTAAAGAATACGGATTGTCTTTCAAAAACATCATCAAGCGTTTTTTAAGAGGCCGACTACTCACTCGTAAACGTAAAGAGGAGTTTGGCATTCACTGATTTTTTTTACCGTTTCTTTTTTCGGTTATACATGGCCGTAAAATAGTCTGAATTGAATGAAAAAGATCGCCATTATCACCACTCACCCTATTCAATATCATGCCCCGTTATTTCGTTTATTAACCGAACGTAAACGAATTGCTTTAAAAGTCTTTTATACCTGGGGGCAGTCGCAAGATGCTGTGTTTGATGTGCGATTTGGAATGAAACGTAGTTGGGATATTCCATTATTGGATGGATATGAATACGAGTTTGTAAAAAATATTTCTAAGCATCCGGATTCGAACAGGTTTTTTGGAGTCAGAAACCCGGGATTGATAAATCAACTGAAACAGGAGAAATTTGATGTGATAATAGTATATCGCTGGAGCCTCTTTAGTCATTTGCGTATCCTTCGTTCATTTGGTAGTGGCACAAAATTGTTTTTTCGAGGAGACTCGCATTTGCAAAAATCGGAGAAATGGTTTAAGAGACTATTGAAAACCATCCTGCTTCGGTATGTGTATAAGAAGGTAGATTATGCATTTTATGTAGGTGAACAGAATAGGGCCTATTATTTGCAAGTTGGACTAACTGAAAAACAGCTGCGTTATACACCTCATGCAATCGATAATGAGCGGTTTGCAATTGACGCAGACGAGTGGGAATTAAAAGCAAATATTGAACGAGCAGCGCTTTCCATTCCACAAAACAGTGTTGTTTTTCTCTATGCAGGTAAATTTTATGAAATAAAACAACTTGAGCTGTTGATCAATGCATTTCGACAATTGAAAGCTGATGATTACCGATTACTCCTTATAGGTAATGGTGAACAGGAAAAGCAATTGATTACATTGGCGGCTAATGATCATCGAATCCATTTTCAACCTTTTCGTAATCAAAGTGAAATGCCATTGGTTTATCGTATGGGTGACGTGTTTATTTTGCCCAGCAAAAGTGAAACATGGGGGCTTGCTGTAAACGAAGCAATGGCATGCGGAAGACCTGCTATTGTGAGTGATGCCTGTGGTTGTGCACCTGAATTAATCATTGAAGGGGAAACCGGTTTTGTTTTTCGAAGTGGCGATAGCAATGATCTTCTACAACAAATGATAAAATTCAGCAGTATTGCTGTTGCAAGAAGGCAAGGCAACAATGCATTGTTACATATTCAGCATTTTTCGTTAGAGCGGGTGGCAGAGGTAATTGAACAAGCGGTTTTGGAAACTACAACTCAAGAGAAGTAAAATTCAAAATGCAAGGCAGAAGCAATACAACAAGCAAAATCAAACAGCTTAATAAAAGTAAGTAAGACAGACATGAAAAGATTAGCGATAATCACGTCACATCCCATACAATATAATGCACCGCTGTTCCGATTGTTAACTGAACGTAAGAGAATTGCCATAAAAGTATTTTATACCTGGGGGCAAACTGAACAAGGCTTTGTTTATGATCCGGATTTTAAAAAGGAATTTAAATGGGATATTCCATTGCTGGAGGGTTATGAAGCAATTTTTGTAGAGAATATTTCTGTTCATCCCGGTGCCGGACATTTCACGGGTATTAAAAATAAAGATTTGATTCGTCAAATTGATCTTTATAATCCTGATGCTTTAATGGTTATTGGTTGGAGTTTTCAGAGTCATTTACAAGTTTTAAGGCATTATAAAGGAAGAACGAAAATTATTTTCAGAGGGGATTCTAATCTTTTAGATGAAGCACCCGGTTTTTCAATAAAGAAATCACTACGAAGACTGGTACTTAAGTGGGTGTTGATGCATATAGATGTTGCACTTTACACCGGAGAACATAACCGGCAGTATTACATTAAACACGGCGTGAAGCAGCACCAATTAGTATACGCACCGAATGCAGTTGAAAATCAGCGCTTCGCAGATGGAGATGCTGAAGCTATCATTAACGCAAAGGTCTGGAGAAGGGAATTGGGTATTCCGGAATCATCACTTGTATTTTTATTTGCGGGAAAGTTAGAATCAAAAAAGGATCCCTTGCTATTAATTAACGCTTTTAAGTCCCTGCCGCAGATAGATATACGTTTACTGCTGGTGGGTAACGGAGTTCTTGAAAAAGATGCAAAGCAGCTGGCTGCGAATGATAACAGAATACTGTTTTTAGATTTTCAAAACCAGCAGCAAATGCCCATTGTTTACCGTTTGGGCGATGTTTTTGTGTTGCCTTCTAAGGGGCCCGGCGAAACTTGGGGATTAAGTGTAAATGAAGCAATGGCCTGTGGGCGAGCAGTGATTGTGAGTGATAAATGCGGATGTGCTGCAGACGTTGTTTGTGGCAACGGAATTGTTTTTGAAGCAGAAAATAAGCAAGATTTACAGCGAGCATTGCTTTATTTTGCAGAGAACAGCATTGCAACTTCTATACTGGGAAATAAAAGTTCCCAGGTAATAAAGCAGTTTTCACATGAACAAGTGGCTACAGCCATTGAACAATCTATATGAATTTAAACAAAGTTGTTTTTGCGTTGATCGCTTTTCTTACCGCTGCATTTTTTACTACGGTTGATAAAATGCGTATGGAAGAGATCATGGCCATTGGTCTCTTTGTTTATTTTCTTCTCGATTTTATTGATTCTATCGGTAAGAATTACAACATTCTTGATATACCAATTCTGCTTGCTCTGTTTCAATGTATGTTGATGCCGATTGTTGTGTATCATATTTATAATGATGATACGCTAGTGATAGCGTTAAAGTATGATATGGGTATAACAGCAGAACGCTATTATGGGTTTATGTTTCCCGCTATTGTGATGATGATTATTGGCATGAAATTACCTCCTCTATTACAGGTTTCTTATCAACAAAAATTTCTTCAAGCCATACATTCGGTAAAGCATTACCTGGTTGGTAAAGGCAATATGGGTGTTCTACTCATAGTAATTGGTATAGTGGCTAATGTGATGCGTGATTTTATCGGTGGGTCTATGCAATACATTGCCTACCTCATCAGTATGTTATTATATGTTGGGGTTTTGTACACTTACTTTTCTGATCACAAGCAACGTTTCTGGTACCTGGTGTCAGGTGCTGTGGTCATATTTTTACAGGCTCTTCGAAAAGGGGTGTTTGGCGAACTCGTTTATGTCTTATTGCTCGCAGGACTCTTGATGCTCCTTGGTAAAAAAATCAGCAATCTTCAAAAATACGGGCTTGCCTTCGTTGGTTTTTTTGCAATACTAATACTCCAGAGCGTAAAGGCAGATTACCGGGCTATTACCTGGAGGGGGCAAGGCAACCAAGAGCAAAGTAATACAGGAGCGTTCGTAACGCTTATAGCCGACAGGATTGCCGAGCCCGGCCGTTTTTTTGATCTTGACCTGATGTTCCCTACAGTTAACAGGTTTAACCAAGGAATGATCGTTGCAAAAGTATTGGATCATGTACCAAACCGTGCTCCTTACGCTGAAGGGGAAACCATCTTTAAATCACTTGCGGCAACGTTTGTCCCCAGATTATTGTGGCCTGATAAACCAATGTCGGGCGGACATGAGAATATGTTGCGTTTTACTGGTTTCGTAATAGAGGGGTACAGTATGAATATCAGCCCGATGGGGGAAGCATATGGTAACTATGGTGTAGAAGGAGGGATTTTTTTTATGCTGTTTTATGGATTATTGTTCTCGCTCCTGATTGTGGTACTGATGAATTATGTCAAGAAACGACCAACCATTATTTTGTGGTTTCCTATATTATTTCTTAACTCTATACAAATAGAAACTGATATTTTGATGTGCCTTAATTCCCTGATTAAGAACATGATTTTTGTGGCTGTTGTTTTTTGGGCTGCAGACCGTTTTCTTCGTTTAAAACTTTAGGAGAAAAATCCAAGGCATAACGACAAAATACAGGACAGAAACAGAAGAAATCAAGTTTGAAAGATTAATTCCAATATTTTTTGAAGCAACGCATCCTCATTTTTTACGATCATTTTTATCCATCTTACAAAGCAGGCGGTCCCACACAATCACTGGTAAATCTAGTACGGGAGCTTTATGAGGTGTATGATTTTTATGTGGTGTGCAAACCACATGAAATGGGCGATGTTGCTTTGCTGGAAAATATCATAGCAGATCATTGGAATAATTGGGAGGGGAAAGCAAACGTGTTTTACTGGCAATACGGTTGGTCAAAAAAAAGGGTATTGCAAAAACTGATACAGGATATTTCTCCTGATGTGATTTATGTGAATGGCCTGTATTCGCTTTATTTCAATTTTTTGCCGCTTTATTATGCAAAGCAATTAAAAAGTAAACGTAAGGCACTTAACATTGTTCTTTCCACAAGAGGTATGCTGCATCCCGGCGCCTTATCACAAAAAGCCGGTAAGAAAAAAATCTACCTGGCCTTATTTCGGATGTTAAGTATTCACAGAATAGTGACATGGCATGCAACGGATGATAATGAACGGAATTTTATAAAAATGACCATGGGTGAGAAGATGCATGTAAATGTTGCTGCAAATTTTCCAAACCTTCAGTCGATGAGCGGCAGCCCGGATAAGCAGCCCGGAAAGTTGTTGTTAGGTACCATTGCATTGATCAGTCCGATGAAAAATCACCTGGAAGTTTTACGGGCATTGAGTCAGGTGAGTACAATTATTGAATGGCATATTTTCGGCCCAGTGAAAGATGATGTATACTGGAGTAATTGTCAAGCAATGATTCGTCAATTACCCCCTAATATAAAGGTGTTTTATCATGGTGAACTTCCGCCGCATTTACTTGCAAAGGCAATGGAACGATTTCAAGTATTTATTATGCCGAGCAAGAGTGAGAATTTTGGACATGCCATTGTTGAAGCATTGAGTGCAGGGAAGCCTGTGATTACAACAACTACCACGCCCTTTGCTGATCTTGATTTATTTGGTTGTGGCTTTGCCTTACAACCAGAAAAATTATCAGAAGGTTTGCAGGAATCAATTGGTAAGTTTGCCGCCATGAATGAAAGCGAATTCAGCAATGCTGTATCGGCAACTCAAAAATATATTGATCAGAAGATCGAAAAAGTAAGTTTAAAAAAAGCGTATTATTCTCTTTTTAATAATAGTGTGCATCAGTAATGAATACACGTCTGGATAAATATGATAATAGCTGGTATGATCCGGGTCGATCTGCAATCGTTCGCTTTGCATGGTTTTTTATAAGTGTGTTATTTGTTCAATGCAGTTGGAATCCTTTGGCATCATTACGAATATTTTTACTTCGATTGTTCGGAGCTAAAATCGGAAATGACGTCACTATCAAGCCCGGGGTTTATATCAAATATCCCTGGCTGTTAACAATCGGCAACTCTGTATGGATCGGGGAGAATGTCTGGATCGATAATCTTGCGCCTGTAACAATAGCTGATCATGTTTGCATTTCACAAGGTGCTTACTTGCTGACAGGTAATCATGATTATACCAAATCAACTTTTGATTTAATGGTGAAGCCGATTGAATTAAAAGAAGGTGTATGGATAGGAGCAAAATCAATCGTATGTCCCGGGGTTACCTGTCAATCTCATTCCGTTTTATCTGTTGGTTCAGTTGCACGATTTGAATTGGCTGCTTACAAAATTTACAGCGGTAATCCTGCAGTAGAAGTCAAAGAAAGGGTTATAAAGTCTTCATGAAAGTATCCATCATCACCGTTGTTTATAACCGGGCCGCAACCATTGAACGGGCCATTCGTTCTGTGCTCAATCAATCGTACACTAACATCGAGTATGTGATCGTTGACGGCCATTCGAATGATGGAACAATGGCTGTGGTTGATCAATACAGAGATAAGATCGCAACCGTTATTTCTGAGAAGGACCATGGTATGTATGATGCATTGAATAAAGGCATCAAAGCAGCCACCGGTGATATCGTTGGTATTCTGCATGCAGATGATGAGTTTACCAATGAAACGATCATTCAGCAGATCGTTGAGAAATTTGAGAGTAACCCGGTGATCGATGCGATCTATGGTGATGTAGGGTTTGTGCAACCTGGCCAGGAACATAAGATCATACGTTATTATTCTTCGGCTATCTTCAGAACCAACCTGTTCAAATTTGGTTTTATGCCGGCGCATCCAACGTTCTTCTGTTACCGCCGCTTCTATGAACAATTTGGTTACTACCGTACTGATTTGGAAATTGCAGCCGATTTTGATCTGCTCTTACGTTTTTTACGAAAGCACCAGTTGTTTACCGTGTACATTCCTGAAATGCTGGTGCGGATGAATATGGGAGGCAAGAGTACAAACGGCATCAGCAGTACCATCAAGATCAACAAAGAATTGAAGCTGATACTTTCTGAACACAAATTACCATCGAGTTACATACGGTTGTACTCAAGATATTTTATTAAAGTGAGCGAGTTTTTGAGGAAAGGCAAGGCTAAGAGGTAAAAGAGGAAAGAAGGAAAAGAGTTTAAGTAGAAAAGTAAAACATTACGACTATTATAAATCACGAATAGCAATCAATGAAAAAAGCATTAATTACAGGTATTACAGGACAGGATGGTGCATACCTTTCTGATCTTTTGTTGAAGAAAGGTTATGAAGTACATGGTATCAAACGCAGAACATCTTTGTTCAATACTGATCGTATCGATCATTTGTACGAAGATCCGCATATCAACAACCGGCATTTTGTGTTGCATTATGGTGATTTGACCGACAGCACCAATCTCATCCGTATTATACAGGAAGTGCAGCCGGATGAAATTTACAACCTCGGTGCCATGAGTCATGTAAAAGTGAGTTTTGATATTCCGGAATACACTGCTAATACCGATGCCGTTGGCACACTTCGTATTTTAGAAGCCGTACGTTTACTTGGCTTAACGGAGAAGACAAGAATTTACCAGGCATCAACTTCTGAATTATATGGATTGGTACAGGAAGTTCCGCAAAGTGAACGCACGCCTTTCTATCCCCGTTCACCTTATGCTGTTGCAAAAATGTATGGCTTCTGGATCACAGTGAATTATCGTGAAGCCTACAACATGTACGCATGTAATGGTATTCTCTTCAATCATGAATCACCTTTGCGTGGTGAAACATTCGTCACAAGAAAGATCACCCGTGCCGTTGCAAAAATTGCATTAGGTATGCAGGATAAATTGTGGCTTGGTAATCTTAATGCACAGCGTGACTGGGGCCATGCAAAAGATTATGTGGAAGCCATGTGGCTGATGTTGCAACAAGATACGCCTGAAGATTTTGTTATTGCTACCGGTGTAACAACTCCTGTTCGTGAGTTTGTGCGTTTGGCATTTGCTGAAGTAGGCATCGAAATTGAATTTAAAGGTGAGGGCGTTGAAGAGAAGGGAATTGTGAAAAGTTGTTCGAATGCTGACTATCAATTAAACATTGGTACGGAAGTAGTAGCTGTTGATCCAAGGTATTTCCGTCCAACAGAAGTAGAATTGTTGATCGGTGATCCAACAAAAGCAAATACAAAGTTGGGTTGGAAACCAAAATACGATCTTAATGGTTTGGTGCAGGAGATGGTAGCGGCCGATCTTGATATCTTCAAGCGTGAAAAATTATTGCACGAAAGTGGTTATAAGATCAAAAATCAATTTGAATAATGGAGAAGAAAGATAAAATATTTGTAGCCGGTCATCGTGGTATGGTTGGTTCAGCTATTGTGCGTAAGCTGCAGCAGGAAGGGTTTGACAATTTAGTCGTACGTACTTCTGCAGAACTTGATCTGCGTAACCAGGAGTCGGTTGATGTGTTCTTTAAAGAATACAAACCCGATTATGTGTTTATGGCAGCAGCAAAAGTAGGTGGCATTGTTGCCAACAATACTTACCGTGCTGAGTTTTTATATGATAACCTGATGATCCAGAATAATGTGATCCATTCATCTTACAAACACAGCGTATCAAAATTGTTATTCCTTGGTTCATCCTGCATTTATCCAAAATTTGCAGAACAACCTATCAAGGAAGAATACCTTCTTACAGGAACGTTAGAGCAAACAAATGAACCATACGCAATAGCAAAAATTGCCGGTTTGAAATTGTGTGAAGCATACCGCAGCCAGTACGGCAGTAATTTTATTTCGGCCATGCCTACGAATCTGTATGGTCCGAATGATAATTATGATCTGCAGAATTCGCATGTATTACCTGCCCTGCTTCGCAAAATGATTGTAGCGAAACGCACCCAACAACCTGCTGTTGAAATCTGGGGTTCGGGTACGCCACGACGTGAGTTTTTGCATGTGGATGATTTGGCAGATGCCTGTTTCTTTTTAATGCAGGAGTATGATGGAACGGAGTGGATGAATATTGGTGTGGGTGAAGATGTGTCGATTAAAGAACTGGCAGAACTCATTAAAGATATTGTTGGTTATGAAGGTGAATTGCAGTTCAATACATCAAAACCCGATGGTACACCACGTAAGCTGCTGGATGTTTCCAAACTGCAGAACCGTGGCTGGAAAGCAAAGATCGGGTTGCGGGAAGGAATTCAGCATGTGTATGAAGAAGTAAAGTCGTTACCTTTTTAAGGAAAGAAGATCCAAAGAACAAAAGCCAAAATCCAAAAAAGAAAAGGCTGAAGGAAACGAGTAAGTAGTACGAAGAAGTATGTTTGGTTTATTTAAAAAGAAGAAAGAAGAACAACCTGTTAGCCTGGCGATCGATTACAGTGCGTTGGGGATTGATATGCATTCGCATCTCCTTCCCGGTATTGATGATGGATCGCCTGATGCTGCAACTTCTGTGAGCTACATAAAAAAAATGATGGAGCTGGGTTATCGTAAGTTCATTACAACACCCCATATTTACCCCGACCTGTATCCAAACAACAGGGAAACAATTACAGCAGCACTGCAGATATTAAAAGCGAAGCTGAAAGAAGAGCAGATTGATGTGGAAGTACATGCGGCTGCAGAATATTTCATTGATGATCTCTTTGCTGATCGTTTGAATAATGATGAACAACTGCTCACTCTGCACAAAAATTTTGTGTTGGTGGAGATTTCGTTCATGCAGGCGCCTTCCGATCTGAAGAATGTATTGTTCGACTTAATTGTAAAGGGTTATCAACCTGTGCTGGCACATCCTGAGCGGTATAATTATTATCATTCACGCAAAGAAGTATATCATCGCTTTAAGGATCAGGGTTGCCTGTTGCAGGTAAATCTTCTTTCGTTAAGCGGCTATTATGGAAAGGGTGTGCAGGAAGCAGCACACTACCTTGTAGATCAAAAACTGGTTGATCTTATCGGTACAGATCTTCATCACGAACGCCATCTTGAAGCCATGCAACATCCGCTGTTAATGGCCGATGTGCAAAAAGCTTTGGACACAAATCATCTTCTCAACGCTACCCTTTAACCTGTTTGAACAAGCCACGATTATTAATTATTCTTAACCGTTTAGCTATTGGTGGTCCTGCATTTAATGTTATCAGCGGTGCCGCAGCATTAAGTAATGAGTTTGAAATTCTGTTGCTTGCAGGCGCTCCTGACGCTGATGAACAGGCGGCTGATTATTTACTTGAGCAATACAAAGGGTTCCAATTTCAGAAAATTAATTCGCTAAAACGTTCTGTATTGCCGGGAACAGATTGGCGTGCGTATAAAGACATCACACAGGCGATCAAAAAATTCAAACCACAAATTGTACATACGCATGGCGCCAAGCCTGGTGTACTTGGAAGGCTTGCGGCATATCGTTTACAAGTGCCGGTTATTGTTCATACGTTTCATGGCCATGTGTTCCATTCCTATTTTTCAGGCTTCACATCTAAAATTATTATTCGTATTGAACAATGGCTTGCCGGTTTTTCATCAGCCATCATTGCCATCAGTGAAACGTTGAAGGATGAACTGGCAAATAAATACAACATCGCATCAGCCAATAACATAAAACTTATCAGGCTTGGTATTGATACAACGCAGTTTTGTGATGAAGACGGAAGCAAACGAACTAGCTTCAGAAATGAATTCAATTTATCGAATGATACCATCGCCATCGGTATCGTTGGCCGATTAGTGCCTGTAAAAAATCATCGTCTCTTTATTGAGACAGCAGCACAGGTTTTAAAAGTGAAAGAAAGTAATCATAAACTTCAGTTTTTTATTGTGGGTGATGGAACCGGCCGGACCTCCTTACAGCAACTCATCAGTTCAAAGCAACTGAAATTTGCACATGCAGGTTCAGCTGAAGAAGGCAATGCACACTTCATATTCACATCGTGGCGAAAAGATATGGATGCAGTGTATGCCGGTCTGGACATCATCATGCTTACTTCCTTAAATGAGGGAACACCTGTATCCATCATGGAAGCAATGGCAGCAGGCAAGCCTGTACTCTCAACAAATGTGGGGGGCATATCTGAATTGATCAGCAGCGGCGAAACCGGTTTACTGGCTTCAACCGAACATGAACTGGTAGCCGGCTTGTCATCACTTATTGCGAACGCCTGGCTACGTGAACAGCTTTCTGCTGCAGCCGCAAAAGATGCTGCCCGGTTTTCCAAGTCGGCGGAGTTGGCGGCATTGTCCTCACTTTATCATTCACTGCCTGGTTCTGCCTGATTTTGGGCCATTTCAGGCAACAATATTGTTCTTTCCTGAACTTTTTTGATTTGGATTTGTAGTTTGCAGGGAGAGTAAATCAAGATGAACAAGTTTACCATCAAAGACCTAGAAAATTTAAGTGGCATTAAAGCCCACACGATCCGTATTTGGGAGCAACGTTATTCGTTCCTCAAACCACAACGTACGGCTACGAATATCCGCTATTACAGCAACCTTGAATTGAAGATGTTGCTGAATATCTCATTACTCAATAAATACGGGTTTAAGATCTCACATATCAACCGTATGAGTAATGACGAGTTGCGTGAAAAAACGCTTACACTCACGAGTGCTGAGGCACAGCAGGAGCGGATTGTAAATGAACTCATCCAGCACATGGTTGATGTGGAACTGGATGGATTTGAAAAAGTGCTTGATCAGTACATTCAGTTAAGAGGCGTTGAAAAAACCATCACTTATATCATCTTTCCTTTTTTGGAACGAATTGGTATACTGTGGCTCACTGATCATATTAATCCTGCTCAGGAGCACCTCATCACAAATATCATCAGGCAAAAGCTGATCGTGGGTATTGACAATGCAATTACTCCACTTTCACTTAAAACAAAAATGCTTCTTTTCTTACCTGAGAATGAGCATCATGAACTTGGCTTACTATTTCTTCAGTATATGCTTAAGAGCCGTGGAGTGAAAGTAATTTACCTCGGGGCAAATGTTCCGGTTAAAGACCTGGAGTATATTGTTGAGTTGAAGAAACCTGATTTCGTTTATACCCACCTCACAACAGTGATCAAGGAATTTAATTTCGATAAATTCATTAATAACCTGAAAATCCGGTTGCCTCATCAGCAGATCATCATTTCAGGTCTGATGGCCCAAACTTTTCAGAAAAAACCGATCCCTTCCAACTTCCGTTTTCTGAAGTCGTTTTCTGAAGTAAACGAATTCCTTGGCAGTTTGACATAATCTAAACAACAGAATTTATACGTAGATCCCTCCATACAGGAGGGATTTTTTTGTAACTGCCTGAACCAATGCTGTTTAACTTTTCATGTATAATTCTTAAACAAAAATTTGGCAGACTCATGATTGTTTGTTTAACTTTACGGTATAAATAATTAAACAGAATGTTATGTCAACTGTAGAATTCAACCAAATGCTTTTGAACAACACTGATTTCCTGAAGCCCTTTGCGTTTACGCTCACAAGGGATAATGAGACAGCTAAGGATTTGTTGCAGGAGACCATGTACCGGGCTTTATCAAACCGGGAAAAATATAATGTGGGCACAAATGTTAAGGCATGGTTGTACACCATTATGCGTAACATTTTTATCAATAATTATCGCAGAAAGGTGAAGCAGAATACCATTTTTGACTCCACACCAAACGATTTTTTTATCGATTACCAGCAGGCTACAGTGTCAAATGATGCTGAATCTGCTTTAAAGATGAAAGAGATACAGGCTGCTGTTCACCAGCTTCCCGATATTTTCAAAAGCCCCTTCATGCTGTATTTTGAAGGGTTCAAATACCACGAGATCGCACATGTTCTCAATGAGCCTTTAGGAACAATCAAGAGCCGTATTCATTTTGCACGTAAATTGTTGAAGGAACAGATCAGCAGAAATTAAATCTTCACAACTTGGCTCAACAAGCAATCGTTATTGGCAGCGGCTTTGCCGGCATGTCTGTGGCTACTTTTCTTGCACATGCAGGATGGGATGTTACTGTATTAGAAAAGCATGATCAACCGGGGGGCAGGGCACGCCAACTGAAGGCTGATGGGTTTACATTTGATATGGGCCCGAGTTGGTACTGGATGCCCGATGTGTTTGAACACTACTTCAACCAGTTTGGAAAAAAAGTAAGCGATTATTACGAGTTGAAAAGACTCGACCCTTCTTATCGCATCTATTATCCTAATGAGATTATTGATATTCCTGCAGATTATGATGGAATGAAGGCCTTGTTCGAAACGATTGAACCTGGCGCAGGCAAGAGGCTCGATCAGTTTATGGATGAAGCAGCCTATAAATATGAAGTTGGAATAAATAAACTCGTGTACAAACCCGGGTTATCAATAACAGAGTTTGCAGACATGGAACTTGTGAAGGGCATTTTTAAGTTAGATGTCTTTGCCTCTATGAAAACGCATGTTCGAAAATATTTTTCTGATCCACGCTTGCGTGAGCTGATGGAATTTCCCGTTCTTTTCTTAGGCGCTTTGCCCGAAAAAATTCCAGCTCTTTACAGTCTCATGAATTATGCTGATGTAAAACTGGGAACATGGTATCCGATGGGTGGCATGCACGAGATCGTTAAAGCAATGCATCAACTGGCCGAAGAAAAAGGGGTAAAATTCTTATTCAACCATAATGTTGAAAGCATCAGCATCGCCGGTGAAGAAGCAACCGGGGTTGTGGCAAACGATACCTATTTTGAAGCTGATGTGGTGATCAGTGGGGCAGACTATCATTTTACTGATACAAAATTGTTACACCATCACGAGCAGTCATATTCAGAAGCATACTGGGAGAACAGAGTAATGGCGCCTTCTTGTTTATTGTATTATGTCGGGATCAACAAACGGCTGACCAATGTGCCGCATCACAGTCTGTTCTTCGATACAGATTTTGAACAGCACGGGAAAGAGATTTATGATGATCCGAAATGGCCATCTGATCCGTTGTTTTATGTGAGCGCAACAACTGTTACCGATCCATCAGGTGCACCGTCAGGTTGCGAAAACCTTTTCTTCCTTATTCCTGTCGCATCGGGTTTAACTGGGGATACTGAGGAAATAAGAGAACAATATTTCCAGCAAATTATTCATCGTTTTGAGCAGCGGATCGGTGAACCAATTCTTGATTCCATTGTTTATAAAAAGTCATACTCTGTAAGCGATTTCGTATCGGATTACAACGCATTCAGGGGAAATGCTTACGGATTGGCAAATACCTTGATGCAAACGGCTATTTTAAAACCAACTTGCCGCAGCAGAAAAGTAGCCAACTTGTATTATACAGGTCAATTAACAGTGCCCGGGCCGGGAGTGCCGCCAAGCCTGATCAGTGGAGAAGTGGTGGCCAAACTGGTAAATAAACAATTCGCAAAAAAAAAGCAACACAGTTGAGCTTATGATGCATGTTTTTCATGAAGTATCTCAGTTATGCAGTCGCAACACTACGGAGCGATACAGTACTTCGTTTTCATCAGCCATCCGTCTGTTGCACCAGGATTTACGTCAGCCGATCTATAATATTTACGGGCTGGTACGTTTTGCTGATGAGATCGTTGATACATTTCATGAGCACGATAAAGCCACACTTATCAAAGATTTTCGCCAGCAAACCTTTGAAGCTATTGAACGTGGCATCAGTTTAAACCCTATTCTCCATAGTTTTCAACTCACGGTTAACCAGTATGCTATTGATCATGAATTGATCCATGCTTTTTTCAACAGTATGGAAATGGATCTTGAAAGAACACAATACAATCACAAAACCTATAATGATTATATCTACGGCAGTGCAGAAGTTGTGGGGCTGATGTGCCTGTATGTTTTTCTTGAAGGTGATAAAGTGCAGTACGAAAAACTGAAACCATCTGCCCGTTCGTTAGGAGCAGCATTTCAGAAAGTGAATTTTCTTCGTGATGTGAAAGCGGATTATAACCAACTCGACCGAACTTATTTTCCCGGTCTCGATTTTTCGAATTTTACCGAGCGGCAAAAAAGGGAAATTGAAGAAGATATCCAGAAAGATTTTGATGATGCTTACGAAGGCATCATGCAACTTCCTTCCAAAGCACGTTTTGGCGTGTACGTAGCCTATAAATATTATCTCTCACTTTTCCGTAAGATCAAACGACTGCAGCCCGCCACCATCATGCATGAGCGGGTGCGTATCCCCGATTATCACAAGGTGATGATCCTGTTAAGAGCCGGTGTTCGCAACCAGCTTAACATTATGTAATTTCTAATCACTTATTTTTGACGGATGCAGGAAGTAATTCTCGTAAACGAGTTGGATGAAGCTATTGGTTCCATGGAAAAAATGGAGGCGCATGAAAAGGCATTGCTTCACCGTGCGTTCAGTGTATTCCTGTTCAATAAAAAAGGAGAGATGCTGCTGCAAAAAAGAGCAGCATCAAAATACCACAGTCCTTCGTTATGGACCAACGCCTGCTGCAGTCATCCTATGCCCGAAGAAGAAACTAAAAAAGCGGCACTTCGCCGGCTGGAAGAAGAATTAGGATTTACTACTTCCATCAACAAAGCATTTCACTTTACTTATAAAGCAGTTTTTGATAATGGATTAACAGAACATGAATTTGACCATGTATTTGTTGGCGAGTATGAAGGTGAGATGCAATTGAATAACGAAGAGGTAAGTGAAGTGTGCTATAAACAAATGGCAGATATAAAAGCTGAAATAGAGCATAGCGCAGGTGATTATACTGAATGGTTCAAGATCGCTTTTCCTTTACTGGAAGAATGGTTACAACAAAACAAATCCACTCATGCAACGGCTTAAAGCAGTTGTGATCGGCAGCGGTGTTGCTGGTTTAGCGGGTGCTATCCGTCTCGCTGTAATGGGTTATGAAGTAGATGTGTTTGAACGCAATGCTTATGCGGGTGGTAAACTTTCTTTTTTTGAAAAAGATGGTTTTTTGTTTGATGCCGGGCCATCATTATTTACCCAGCCACAAAATATTGAAGAACTGTTTGCTTTTGCAGGTGAGCCGATCGAAGATTATTTTCAGTACCGCAAAGTTGATCTTTCCTGCAACTATTTTTTTGAGAATGGCAAACGTGTAAAAGCATGGACTGATGCTGAGCGCTTGGCTGATGAACTGCACATGCAACTGGGAGAAGACAAAGCCGCTGTGCTGAACTATCTCCGAAAAAGCGAAACGCTCTACAATAATATCGGCAGTGTATTTCTAAATCATTCGCTCCATAAAAGGAAAACCTGGTTTAACAAATCAATTTTAAAGGCATTGCAAACAGTTCGTCTGCCGCATTTAACAGGCACCTTGCATGGCTTTAATCAATCAGCATTTAAAAAGCCTGAAACCATTCAGTTGTTTGATCGCTTCGCTACTTATAATGGCAGCAATCCTTATCAAACACCGGGTATGATGAGTTTGATTCCTCATCTTGAATTAAACGAAGGAACATTTTATCCGGAAGGTGGAATGATCAGCATCACGAATGCGTTGGTAAAACTGGCAGAGAAGAAAGGCGTTCGTTTTCATTTCAATTCGGCAGTGCAACGTATTATACAATTCCAGGGAGAAGCGAAAGGCGTAGTGGTGAATGATGAAAATGTTTTTGCTGATGTGGTCTTGAGCAATGCAGATATTTATTTCACCTATCATCAATTGCTTGCCGATCCTGTTCAAACTAACAATGTACTGAAACAGGAACGCAGTTGCAGCGGCATGATCTTTTACTGGGGGATGAAGAGGGAGTTTCCCGAACTGCATTTGCACAATATCTTCTTCAGTAAAAATTATGCTGCAGAGTTTAATACATTGTTTCAACAGAAACGCTTGTACAACGATCCGACAGTTTATGTTAACATCACTTCTAAAATGGAAGAAGGACTTGCGCCGAAAGGAAAGGAGAATTGGTTCCTGCTTATTAATGCACCATCAAATGTTGGTCAGAATTGGGAGCAGATGCGGATACAGTTGCGCCAACAGGTAATTGATAAACTCAGTCGCTCGCTGCAAACAGATATTGCATCGGCTATTGAAACAGAAGAGTATCTTGATCCTATTCGTATTGAAGAGCGCACGGGTTCATTTATGGGTTCACTATACGGAACCAGCAGTAACAGTAAGATGGCGGCGTTTCTTCGTCATCCCAACTTTACCAATAAAATCGAAGGGTTGTATTTCTGTGGTGGCAGTGTGCATCCCGGTGGCGGCATTCCGCTTTGTTTCAAGAGTGCTAAAATTGCAACAGAACTTATTCATCAGGATCAAACAAAACATGCTTATCATTAATGCTGCAACAATACAGTAAACAACAGATCGCTACCGCAATTGCCGTGTTATTTCACAGCATTGGATTGGCTGGTATTTTGTTTTACGACGCAGCTTTGTTTGCTTCGCTCACGCCAATGAATTTGTTGCTATCTGCCGGTTTACTCATCTACACACAAAAAGAAAAAAACAGTCACTTCTTTTTATTTGTTGCGGTTTGTTATGTGGTTGGTTACCTGGTTGAATATCTCGGAGTCAATCATCAGTTATTGTTTGGTGAGTACCGTTACCTGCCGGCAATGGGTTGGCAATGGAAAAATGTTCCGCTGGTAATTGGTGTTAACTGGTTTATTATGATGTATTGCTGTGGAGTGACCATTCAACATTTCCTCAACTTTATGTGGAATAAACTGAAAGATGAAGATGAGCCACGCCGTGCCAATGTTGGCTTCTTTGCAATCATCATTGACGGTGCTTTACTCGCCACTTTTTTCGATTGGATCATGGAGCCAATTGCAGTGAAGTTGGGCTACTGGCAATGGCTGGGTGATGGATCGATACCCATGTTTAATTACGCCTGTTGGTTCGTTATCAGTGCATTGCTGATGCTTCTGTTCAGGCTTTTATCTTTTCCTAAACAAAACCAATTCGCCGTAAATTTGTTATTGATCCAGTTCATGTTCTTTTTAATCTTACGCACCGTATTATGAGTTTGATTTTATACATATTGCTGGCATTTGTTGTGTTTTTTTCCATGGAAGGAATCACGTGGCTAACGCATCGTTTTGTGATGCATGGTTTTTTATGGTACCTGCACGAAGATCATCATCAGCCACGTGGCCGTTTCTTTGAAAAGAACGATGCGTTCTTCCTCATCTTTGCTATTCCAAGCTGGTTGTGCATTATGCTTGGTTTAATGAATCAGGTGTATTGGGTGGTGAGTATTGGTGCAGGCATTGCCATGTATGGAGCAGCTTATTTTATTGTACACGATATTATCATTCACCAACGCTTCAAAATTTTCAGCCGCTGGAATAGTACCTATGTGCGTGCAATTCGTTGGGCGCATAAAATGCACCACAAGCATATGGATAAAGAAGATGGTGAAAGTTTTGGAATGCTCTTCGTGCACAAAAAATATTGGGAAAAGGTGAGGAAGGAAAAACAACTGAATCCAAACATTAAGTAAGGGTTGGATAGGTATGCCATATCTCAGGCATACGGATGAAATACTATGAACCCGGTGTAGATATGGCATACCTAAAACAATTCAACTAAATTTGAACTATCATTACACTTACTTTTTAATTCTTGCAGCTTCATTGGCAGGACCATTGTTGTTGAGCTTCGATAAAAAAGTGGCGTTCTATAAAAAGTGGAAATATCTTTTTCCGGCAATGCTGTTGCCGGCTTTGTTTTTTTTAGTGTGGGACGAATTTAAAACGAAAGCCGGTGTGTGGAGTTTCAGCGATGACTATATTACGGGAATTAAATTATCCTCTCTTCCGTTAGAAGAAGTACTGTTTTTTTTTGTTGTGCCTTATTGCTGCGTGTTTATTTATGAATGTATTGTTTGTTATTTCCCATCGGTAAAGCAAAAAAACCGGGGAAGACCTGTATTGATGATGATGGGTGTTTTGTTTCTTATTGCAGCAACACTCACTTACGGCAAGGCTTACACGTTTTATACTTCTTTGTTTAATGCATTGTTTATTGCTGCGTTATTCCTTTTTCAGAAATGGTTCAGAGGGTTCAATGCAACTGCTTTTCTTATTTCTTATTTAGTGGTAGTGATACCATTCCTGATCGTCAACGGTTTGCTCACGGGTATTCCCGTGGTGTTGTATAACGATACAGAAAATCTCGGCTTTCGTATTTTCTCCTTTCTTCCCTGGCCGCTGAACAATATTCCCGTCGAAGATATCTTCTATGGTATGCTGCTTATCTTAATGAACGTGGCGTTATTCGAACGGCTGCGTACGAAAGCGGCATAACTGATTTGCAGTATTGTTGCTAAAATAATTTCACCAGCAAGTCAATTGCATTTCACCGAACGTTGTAATTTTGCTCTATAAAATACTGTTCTATACAGTCAGCATGAACAACGCCTCATTTCGGATCTTAGCTTTACTCTTACACATCTTAGCTTCTCTTCTCATTTTATTTTATGTGCTCGACTTTGATTTGTCGGGAGGCTGGATCAGGTTTTTCCTGTTCATAGCACTTTGCATGGTATTGCTTGTGTTGTTGATTACCCACTTTGTTTCATTCATCCGTTTTTTTAAAACCAAATCATAAATTATGATCTCCTTAATTGTGTTCGTTCTTGCCGTGATCGTTGCAGGATTGTTTTTCGGTATCCTCAAAAAATCGACTTATGTAAATGAAGACGGACGCTTCAAGCCCGTTTCTCTCGTTCGTGTGGTAGCAGTTGTTCTTATCGCATTTGTTACGGTTGCCATCAATCCCATTAATGTTGAGCGGATCGATGCGGGTCATGTTGGTATTAAAGTAAGTAACGTAGGTGATAATCGTGGAGTTGGTCGTACGGAGTATGTAACAGGCTGGGTGTTTTACAATTCATGGATCTCCCGTATTTATGAATTCCCCATTCACCAGCAGCATATCGATTACGAAGCTGCTGATATTGTAACCAAAGGTGGTTTCCGTGCAACCATCAAACCTTCATTCAACTATTCTATCAACGCCGGAAATGTGGCGGATATGTTTCAAAACCTGCGTGTTGGTGTAAATGAAATGGAGCAAGGCTGGTTGAAGAATGCAATTGTTGGTTCAGTGAATGATGTTGCTAACCGTTACACAGTTGATTCTATTTTCAATCACCGTGAAGAATTTGAATCGGATATTGTGAAAGAGTGTAATAAGCGTGTGGCAAAGTGGTTCAACGTATCACAATTGCGTACCAACATTGTTCCGCCTGCTGAAATTTCTGAATCGATCGTTGCAAAAACAAGAGCTATCCAGGAAGTGCAGGTGGCAGAGAACAGAAGACAGGTTGCGGTAGCAGAAGCTGAAAGGAAAATTGCAGAAGCAAGAGGTGACTCAGCACAAGCAGTTATCCAGGCTGCCGGTCGTGCTGAAGCGATCAAGAGAGAACAGTTGTCGTTAACGTCACTCTACATCGATTATATCAAAGTGCAAAAATGGAGCGGACAGGTGCCAACAACAGTAGCAGGTGGTAACAGCAGCTTTTTAATTCAGTTGCCGAAAGATGGGAAAGAGTAATTAAGATGTAAGTAGAAAAGTAAACAGGTATAAAAAATGCGGAGTGATTAGCTCCGCATTTTTTTATGTCATGTATTCATCAATATCATCATTCAACTCATTTCATCAACGTTTATCAGCCTTTCTGCCTTACTCCGGGGCAACCAACTTTCTTATCTTTCTTAAACGATGCTAAACCTGATGTTCGTTTGTACCAATCAACAAAAGGTCGCCATGTAACAGTGAGTTGTACAAAATAATAAGCGTCTTTATTTTTTTCGCTTCCACGTAAACTGCCGCCTGCTGGATAAGTGCCGTTACCACGATAAGCAAGATCAACTGCAGTTTGTCCTCTTGCGGCCAGCAACGTTGCCTGATCAACGTACTTCGAACTCACATCATCAATATAATCAGTGAATGTTTTGCGATAGCCTAATTCCAAACCAACACGCAAGTCTTCCGTCAATAAATACTCAGCACCAATACCAAACGGAATAGAGAACTGAGTTGATTTGTACACTTTCTTTCCGGGAAGAAAACCTTGTCCCTCGGTGCTCAGCGGTTGCAGAAAAACTTTTGTTCCGTTATTATCAGCAGTAAACGGTTTAATGCGATACAACGCACCGCCGGCAAAAACATACGGCGTCCACCATTTATAATTCAGGTTGAAAATATTGTATTGCGCACCCAGTTCCCATTCAAACAATTTGGTTTGAAAACTGAGATTACGACTTTGCAATGATGTGCTTTTGCTTTTCGCATCTGCCGCACGCAACGTACCAAAACTCAAATGTGTTCGTGCAAGCAAATGTTCCGTCAAATCATAACGGGCACCAATACTGCCAACAAATTTTGATTGGTTAAAGGTAAAACCCCTTTGTTGAAGATCACCCTGGTAATTGGCTAACCCACCACGAAAGGATAAGTGAAAGTCCTGTGCAATCAGTACAAATGGAGAAAAACAAAACAAGAAGATGAGTTTTTTCATAAATCGATCATTGGATTGAGGTCTAAAGATAGCATCCAAAGCAAAAACGTAAAAAAGAACGGGAAAGTATGATCAGGGTTGACAACCTTTCATTCGTCTGCTTTTGGTTTATCAATTTACATAAAGGTTGTCAACCCTTTCCTTGGCCTCCTAACAATTGTTCCTTTCAAATGATTTAAATTCGCAGCCTTATGATGCATAATTTCAACGCAGGTCCTTCTGTGTTACCGAAAGAAGTTTTTCAGCAAGCAAGTGAAGCCATTCTGAATTTCAATAACAGTGGCTTATCCATTCTTGAAATTGGTCACCGCACACCGTTGTTTGAAGATGTGATGAATGAAGCACGATCATTGGTGAAAGAATTAATGCAACTGGATGATGATCATGAAGTGCTCTTTTTGCATGGAGGTGCCACCACCCAGTTCATGCAAGTGCCCATGAACCTGCTCAACGAACAGGATGTGGCTGCATATACTGAAACAGGAACATGGGCCGGTAAAGCCATTAAGGAAGCGAAGCTGTTCGGTCATGTAGAGATCGTTGGTTCATCGAAAGATACCAATTACACTACCATGCCGCATGACCTGGCAGTGCCAGGTACCGCAGCTTATTTACACATCACCACGAACGAAACTATTGCCGGTACGCAATGGCACCATATGCCTTATGATTGTGGTGTACCTATTGTGGCTGATATGAGTAGTGATATCCTGAGTCGTGTACTTGACTTCAACAAATTCGATCTTATTTATGCCGGTGCACAAAAGAACATGGGTGCGGCTGGTGTAAATCTCGTGATCGTTAATAAAAACATTCTTGGTAAAGTCAACCGCAGCATACCGACTATTCTCGATTACCGCAATCATATCAAAGAAGGCAGTATGCTCAATACGCCACCTGTGTTTGCAGTGTATGTGGCCATGCTCACACTCCGCTGGTTAAAGGCACAGGGTGGAGTTGCAGCCATTGAGGCGATCAATAACAAGAAAGCTGAAGTGTTGTACAACGCATTGGAAGCAATTCCTTTCATCAAGCTGCCGATAGCAAAAGAGGACAGGAGTAAGATGAACGTAGTATTTACGATGGATGATCCGCAGAAAGAAGCAATTTTCATGCAATTATGTAAAGAAAACGGTATGTATGGAGTGAAAGGGCACCGCAGTGTGGGAGGTTTCCGTATTAGTCTGTACAATGCACTTACCATGAGCAGTGTTGAAGCAATGTTGAGTTTGTTAAATGAGTTTGCACAGAAGAACGGGTAAGTACAGGCGGCGGATTTATCTGTTAGCCACCTAAAAAATCCTTTTCTTTGCAGCCGGTTAGTAAGTATAAAAATCTATGGCTATAATCGTTCCGTTCAAGGCGCTGCGTCCGCAGGCCCAGTTCGCTAAGCAGGTGGCAGCACGTCCTTACGATGTGCTTAACAGTAAAGAGGCAAAGGAAGAAGCGCAAGGCAATCCTTATTCATTTTTGCATATCACCAAACCGGAGATCGATCTTCCTGAAGAGACAGATCATTACGCTCCGGAAGTGTATCTAAAAGCAAAAGATAATCTCGCTGCATTTATGCAACGTGATGTGTTGTTTCGTGAAAGCAAACCCTGCTATTACATTTATCGTTTGATCATGAATGGCCGCAGCCAAACAGGTTTGGTATGTGGCAGTGCAGTGGTGGATTATGAAAATGATGTGATCAAGAAACACGAGTTCACCCGACCTGAAAAAGAGAACGATCGTATCAATCATATCAAAATCAGCGGTGCACAAACAGGTAATGTATTTTTAGCATACCGTGATGTGCAGGAGTTGAATGATCTCATTGCAAAATGGCAGGAAGATAAAAGTCCTATTTACGATTTTACTGCTGATGATGATATTCAGCATACCATTTGGGTAGTGAATGATGATGCCACGATCAAAACCATCAGCAGCATTTTTGAACAACAGGTGCCGCAAACTTATATTGCCGATGGTCACCATCGTGCAGCATCAGCAGCAAAAGTGCGTGCGGCATTGTGGGATGCAGCAACGGAAGAAAGCGATTATTTCTTAACAACTTTGTTTCCTGCAAGTGAACTGCAGATCCTCGATTATAACCGTGTGGTAAAAGATCTCAACGGTTTATCTGCTGAAGAACTTATTGAAAAGATCAAAGCTGATTTCGATGTAAAGTTGGTTGGTTCGGAAGCAGTAAAACCTTCGCAACTGCACACATTTGGAATGTATCTCGATGGCAAATGGTATCAACTCACTGCCAAAGAAGGAACCTATAAAACAGACCCGATTGGTGTACTGGATGTAACCATTCTTTCAGATAACATTTTAGATAAACATCTTGGTATTAAAGACCAGCGTACTGACAAACGCATCGATTTTGTTGGCGGTATTCGTGGGTTAGGTGAATTGCAAAAACGTGTTGACAGCGGTGAAATGAAAGTTGCTTTCAGTCTTTATCCTGTTACCATGGATCAGCTGTTTGATATTGCCGACAGCGGTAATGTAATGCCACCAAAGAGCACCTGGTTTGAACCAAAGTTGAGAGACGGGCTGCTTACGCATCTTATTTACAACGAATCATAATAAAAACCGAATATCAGGGAGGCGATTCAAACAATCGCCTCTTTTGATTTATTTTTGAAGCTGGTACGCTATTTGGCAGCTAGGTATTGGAAAATATTAATGAACACATGAAAAAACTTCTGAACTTAATTTGTTTTCTTACGATTGGTATTGCGTCTTTCGCCCAGGATCCTGATGCTTCACAACTCCATGAAACGGCCAAGCAGTTTATGCGGGGCGGCGATTGGACTAATGCCGTGTTGGTCTTGAATAAGGCGTTGGCAAAAGATCCGCAAAATATTTCTATTCAAAAAGACATTGCACTTACTTACTATTATCAACGTGATTTTGCAAAAGCAAGAGAAACAGTAAAACCTTTGGTTGAACGTGAAGATGCTGATGTGCCTACCTACCAGATTGCAGGTAATATTTACAAAGCATTAGCTGAACGCAAGGATGCTGAGAAGATGTACAAAAAAGCGCTGAAGAAATATCCCAACAGTGGTCCTTTGTATGCTGAGTATGGTGAATTGTTGTGGATGATGAATGAAAACTTCACCAGCATTGAGCAATGGGAACTCGGTATTAAAAGTGATCCCGGTTATGCAGGCAACTATTATTTTGCTGCACGTTATTATTATTTCACCACCGATAAAGTGTGGGCATTGGTATATGGTGAAATTTTTGTGAACATGGAAAGCTATACCAGTCGTACAGCCGAAGTAAAAAATCTGTTGCTTGATAGTTATAAAAAATTCTTTGTGATTGATCCAAAAGCAAAACCTGCAAAACAGGATAATGATTTTACAAAAGCATTCACTGCCGTTATGAACCAGAACAGCAGCGTGATCAACAGCGGTATTACAACTGAATCGCTCACCATGCTGCGTACACGTTTTCTGCTCGACTGGAATAAAGATTATGCGGCAAAATTTCCCTTCCGTTTGTTTGATCACCAAAAACAATTGCTGCAGGAAGGTATGTTTGAGGCATACAACCAATGGATCTTTGAAGCAGCAGGAGACTTAGCCAAATACGAAAGCTGGACAAAACTCAATACCGAACAATACAATGAGTTTACCCGTTTCCAGAAATCAAAACTATTTAAAGTGCCGGCCGGGCAATATTATAAAAGCACAAATTAACTGATGAAATCCTCCGCACCACGGAGGATTTTTTATAAAGGGTTGCCAACCTTCATGCTACAGAAAAAATGAAATGGGCGACTTAAAAGGTTGGCAACCCTCGGCTCCATTTTTTATGCAAGCATTACTTATTTCTGCTTAACTTACTTCAACCAAAAACAGGAGTTGCCTGTTTGTATTTCGTACACTTAATTGCATGCTATATGAACCCCACAAGATTATTTGATTGTATTGATGTACAGTTAGCAAGATTTCCGCAGGAAGCCATGTTTGCCGCCAAAGAAGAAGGAGGTATCTGGCGCAAATACAGCACAGCCGAAGTAAAGGAGTTGGTTGACAGACTTGCAGCTGGTTTACTTCATCTCGGTATTTCGGGAAACGATATGAGTGTGGAGAAACGTGATAAGATCGCACTCATCAGTAATAACCGTCCTGAGTGGATGATGCTTGATCTGGCGGTGCAGAAGACAGGTGCAGTTTTAGTACCGATCTATCCAACCCTGGCTGCCAATGAACTGGAGTTTGTATTGAACGATGCCGAGGTTAAGCTTGTGTTTGTAAGTGATACGGAACTCTATCAGAAAGTGCAAAGCGTTCGTGATAAAGTGCCCAGCATTAAAGCTGTTTTCACTTTCGATTATATTCAACCTTCGCTGCATTGGAAAGAGATCATGAGCAAAGCAGGCGAAGAGGATCTGAAAAAACTGGCAATTGCTGCAAGCAGTATCCGTTACGAAGATATGGTGACGATCATTTACACATCCGGTACCACCGGTACACCCAAAGGTGTAATGCTGAGTCATAAAAATATCCTGAGTAATGTAATCTCCAGCACCGAAGTGTTTGCTGAGTTTTGCGCACCGGGCGACAGAGCGTTGAGTTTTCTACCGCTCAACCATATTTTCGAACGCATGGTGACATACATCTATCTCTTCAATGGCGTATCGGTTTGGTATGCAGAAAGTTTGGAAAAAATCGGCGATAACTTAAAAGAAGTACAGCCATCTTTATTTACAACCGTTCCGAGATTACTCGAGAAAGTGTACGAACGCATCATGGGTCGTGGACAGGAATTGACTGGTCTCAAGAAAAAATTATTCTTCTGGGCTGTGGATGTGGGCAGCAAATTTGAGGCGGGCACTAACCAGGGATTTCTTTACAATACGCAACTCGCTATTGCCAATAAACTCATCTTCAATAAATGGCGTGAAGGCTTGGGTGGAAAAGTGAAAGCCATTGTAACAGGTGCTGCTGCTTGCCAGGTTCGTTTGTTGCGTGTATTCACTGCCGGTAAAATGAATATCCTGGAAGGCTATGGTTTAACGGAGACATCACCCGTAATCGCAGTGAATCGTTTCAGTGAATCGGGACGACGGTTTGGAACAGTAGGTCCGGTTATAAAGGGAGTGGAAGTAAAGCTTGAAGAAGATGGAGAGATCTGTTGCAAAGGCGATAATGTGATGATGGGTTATTATAAACGTCCTGATCTTACGGCCGAAGTAATTGATAAAAACGGTTATTTCCATACCGGCGATATTGGTGTAATGCAGGAAGGTAAATTTTTAAAGATCACAGACCGAAAGAAAGAGATCTTTAAAACAAGTGGTGGTAAATATGTTGCACCGCAGCCCATTGAAAACAAAATGAAGGAAAGCAAGTTTATTGAGCAGATGATTGTGGTGGGTCCTGAACGGAAATTTGCCGGTGCATTAATTGTTCCTTCCTTTGAAAACCTGAAAGTATGGGCTGGGCAAAATAACATCAGCTATGGAACAGTGCATGATCTTATCCGCAACCCTGCGGTATTGGAAATGTATAAAAACATTGTGGAAGAATTCAATACACAATTTAATCATGTGGAGCAGATTAAAAAATTTGAACTCTGCGCCAATGAATGGACGGTGGATGGTGGTGAGCTTACTCCAACGTTGAAGTTGAAACGCAAAGTGATCATGGAGAAGTATAGAGATGCGATTGAGAGGATTTATTTGTAAGAAATTAGCTCTGCTAACCTTGTTCAATGCAACGTGGCGGTTCGGTATATATCATGACAAATAATATACGCACTACGCTTTATATTGGCGTTACTTCTGATTTGCGTACAAGGGTGATTCAACACAAAGAACATTTTTTTAAAGACAGCTTCACTGATCACTACAATTGTACTATCTGTGTTTATTATGAACATTTTGGTCGAATAGAAGAAGCTATTGCAAGAGAAAAAGAAATCAAGAAATGGAGACGGGATAAAAAAGATCGATTAATTTCTGTAATGAATCCCGATTGGGAGGATTTATGGAAAGATATTGAGACTTGGTAAATCACGCATTCCGATTTGTTACGAGCTTGCAATTACTCAAACTCTTACATCGTTATGTCGACGATAGGAGACATCTCTACGATTGAAGAGATTTAATTTTTCTTGGCCTTTCGCCTGAATAGTAACAGTATAATTGTATAGAGATTTCTCACCCCGCCACAATCATCAAGAAAGTTGAAATGTAAACTGGCGGAGTTCGAAATGACGTACTCCGATTAAATGCTAGTTTAAGATTACTCAAACTCTAACACCGTCATGTCGACGATAGGAGACATCTCTACGATTGAGGAGCTTTAATTTTAGTTGAACTTTTGCTCGGATAGTAACAGTAAAATTGTTTAGAGATTTCTCACCCCGCCGCAATTACCAAGGAAGTTGAACATTGAAATTGGCTGGGTTCGAAATGACGCCCTCCAATTAATAGGTGCCCAGTATTCAGTCATCAAGTTCAAAAAATTGCTGCGATTTGCATTGCAGCACAAGTGTGCGACGCAACCAAGGCTTCATAGCAGCACTACCGCCCGTCCCCAAAACCGCATTCATTTTTTCCCGTCACTGCAAATCTTTTATCTTCGCAGCATGCTTCCAAAATACAAACGCATTCTCCTCAAACTTTCCGGTGAGTCATTAATGGGTGATAAAAATTTCGGGATGGATTCAACCGTTATTTCCCAATATGCCAAAAGCATTAAATCAATTGTTGAACTGGGTGTGCAGGTGGCCATTGTGATTGGCGGCGGAAATATTTACAGGGGAATGAATGAAGCAGAAACAGGGATCGAACGTGCACACGGCGATTATATGGGTATGCTGGCAACAGTGATCAATGGAATGGCGCTGCAGGCCGGTTTGGAAAAAGCAGGCGTGTACACCCGTTTGCAAAGTGCCATTAAAATGGAACAGATCGCTGAACCATATATCCGTCGTCGAGCTATCCGTCATTTGGAAAAAGGTCGTGTGGTGATCTTTGGTGCAGGCACAGGCAATCCATACTTCACAACTGATACAGCAGGTTCGCTCCGTGCGATTGAAATAAATGCCGATGTTATTCTGAAAGGAACAAGGGTTGATGGTATTTACACAGCCGATCCCGAAAAAGATCCTACTGCTACGAAATACGAAACCATCACATTCCAGGAATGCCTGAGCAAAAATCTACGGGTGATGGACATGACAGCTTTTACACTCTGCATGGAAAATAATCTTCCCATCATTGTATTTGATATGAACAAGCCAAACAACCTCAAACGTGTTGTTACCGGCGAAAATGTTGGAACCATTGTAAACAAGGGCTAACGCTTTTCACAACAGGAAAGGTTTTGGGGATAAAATTATCAATAGGGCAGTAGCTCCCTTCTGTTATTGCTGGTAACTTTCCTGTGTAATAATTTTCCTGCTGTACCTAAAACAACCATTCATGCTACTTGCTATCCAGATCTCTGTTTTTGAAATTGTGATGTTCCAGATCGGAGCCTTAGTGCTCGGCTTTGTGATCCATTACTTCTGGAACATACGCAACGGCAGCCAGTTCGACCAGGATATTGATGTAGAGAAGTATGAAAAGGAAGCACACGACTGGCGCATGAAATATTACAATGTGCTCGAACAACAAAAAGAATCCGGCGAACATCTCAGTAAAGATCTGTTGCAGGCAAGAGAGAATGAACAACTCTTGGTTGACGAAATAGAAGAGTTGAAGGAATTGATCAAAGAATTAAAGCAACGTCCGCCACAGCAGGTGATCGTTGAATCTTCCACTTCTGTTATTGCAACTGATGTTAGTCCGGCTGAATATCTTGCTCAACTTAAATCAGCACAGGATCACTTACTGCAACACAATCAAAATATTTCCAAACTGTTGAACCAGGTTGATCTGCTTGAGAAAGTAGAACAGAAGCATCAGGATACCTTACAACAGAATCAATACCTCACCGAACAATTACAATTATTACGTCGCTCATTGACAGAGAAAGAAAGTGAATTGAATAACATCCGCCAGCAAACGGTGCTTACACAGGAAATGAAGAACCGTTTGGAAACAGCTTACGATGAGTTCAATGAAATTCAATCGAAGTTGTTGAAAGTGGAGCAGCAATTAACATCACCCCAAACACATTCGTTGCACAACGATGAACTGGAAGAAGCCAATCACATGTTGTCGGTTGAGTTAAATGACATGCGCATCAAACAGCGTGAGCTGGTGGAAGAAAATTCACGTCTATCCCAGCATGTGATTGAAATGGAAAGCAAGTTGAAAGAATCAAATCTGCAGCGCCAGCAATTAAGCAAACGCAATGATTTCCTTGAAGAGTTGAACAAAGATCTGCAGCAGGTATCGGATCATAATAAGAAACTGGAATCGCAACTCTCCCGTCTTTCAGAAATTGAAGCGATGCTGGCAAGAATTTCTGCCGGACAAAATCAGTAAATCAGCGGTTGGTAAATTTTCCTTCATTAGATTTGGCGCTTCATTAAAACAATCGTTTTATGTCGTCCATTGCAGACATCCGTCGTGATTATTCCTTAAAAACATTAAATGAAACTGAAATAACTGAGAATCCTTTTCAGCAATTTGCTGATTGGTGGCAACAAGCCATTGAATCGGAAATTGATGAAGTGAATGCGATGACGCTGGCAACAGCATCGCTGGAAGGAGTTCCTTCGGCACGTATCGTTTTATTAAAAGGGTATGATGAAAATGGGTTTGTGTTTTACACCAACTATGAAAGTGCAAAGGGGCAGGAGTTGGCCGAAAACCCGAGAGCAAGCTTGTTATTCTTCTGGAGAGAACTGGAGCGCCAGGTGCGTATTACGGGGTTGGTTGAAAAAGTGAGTTCAACAGAAAGCGACGACTATTTTTTATCACGACCAACAGGTTCACAAATTGGTGCATGGGCATCACCACAAAGTCATGTAATTGAAAACAGAAGTTGGCTGGAGAATAAGGTGAAAGAGTTAGAGACGAAGTTTAGTACAGAACCATTAACACGACCGTCTCATTGGGGAGGTTACAGGGTAAAACCGGTGATCATTGAATTCTGGCAGGGAAGAAGCAGTCGTTTACACGATCGTATTCAATATACCTTGCAGGAGAATAATAGCTGGAAGATCGAACGGTTAGCGCCATAAAAATGAAGTACGAGGCAACAAGATCATTCGCTTAGCAAACAATTTATGCCTCGTACTTCTTAAATAAGTTATTAGTCTTTCTTTTCAGCTTTTTTAGGAGCTGCTTTTTTAACGACTTTCGCAGGACGGCTTTTGCCGAATGATCCTAAAAAGCGTTTTCCTTTTGCGGTTTTTTTATCACCTCTGCCCATAGTAATTTATTTGAATTGTAAAAGTAACGATGATGGAGCAATAGTTGCTCTGTGAAAATAAAAAAGCAAGAAACGGTTAGTTCCTTGCTTTTCCAGTAAGGTCAAGCATTAGAGTTTTGCAGCTAATTCTTTACCTGCTTTAAACTTAGCAACTTTTTTCGCTTTGATTTTGATGGTAGCACCCGTTTGTGGGTTACGACCTGTACGTGCAGCACGTTTTGTAACAGAGAAAGTACCGAAACCAACCAATGTTACTTTACCACCACTTTTCAATGTTTTGGTAACAGCTTCTACGAAAGAATCCAATACAGCATTTGCCTGTGTCTTTGAAAGTTCTGCATCTTCGGAAAGTTTTGCAACTAATTCAGCTTTGTTCATAGTGAGAATTTTTTAAGTGGAGCAAATATAGACGGTTTTGCTTTCCAACAAAATTTTTTTAGCTACTTCAAAATATGTAGGAAACCGCTCAAATCCGCACGGGGAAAGGATTCTGCAGCAGTTAAAAAATCTAACAGATGTATGCAAATGACTGCATTCTGCTGAAACTATTGACAGACAAGGGTTTCAGCAGAATGATTCTGAAACCCTTGCCAGATAAGGGTTTCAGAAGGTGGATAAAGAAATGTCAAGAGCTGATGTTTTTGCACAATTACTGCACAACTTCCATGATACTGCGAAACGCAATGATACGATTGCCCCATTTGTCGAATACTTTTTGACGAAGTGCTGCTGCATGTTGCTGCACATATTCTTCCTGTTGTTGTTTTGTTTCTGCAAAATATTGCGCAGTATAAGTTGGTCCGTCTTCTTCATCGATCTCCAATAGTTTCAGCAACAGTCCGCTTTTGAAACAACCTGTTGCTACAACTTCAGGAATATGTTCTTCCAGCATCCATTTCACCCAGGCATCATGAATACTCCAATCGAGTTTTGAGGTAACATTATAGACGATCATATTATTTCATTTTTAATTCAAGATAAACAGGACAATGATCGCTGTGTTTTACATCAGGATAAATTTCAGCATCCTGCAAATTCTTTTTTAATGGTTCCGTTACACTGATGTAATCAATGCGCCAGCCTTTATTTTGCAAACGTACACTTGGGAAACGTTGGCTCCACCAACTGTAACGGTGTGGTTCGGGATGAAATTCACGAAAGCTATCCACCCATCCGTTCTCAAAAAACTTTGTCATCCATTCACGTTCGGCTGGTAAAAATCCACTTGAGTTTTTATTGCCTTTCGGATCATGAATATCAATTTCTTTATGTGCAATATTATAATCGCCGCAAAGAATAAGCTTTGGATGTTTCTTTTTTAACTCGTTCAGCCATTTATAGTATTCATCAAGCCATTGATATTTAAATTCCTGACGAACATCACCACTGGTGCCACTTGGGAAGTAGGTATTGATAAGGCGGATATCACCGAACTGTAATTGTATTACACGACCTTCATCATCACTAGGTCCATGACCATTACCCACTTCAACAGCATCAGGTTTTATTTTGGTGAATACGGCCACACCACTGTAGCCTTTTTTTTGTGCACTGAACCAATAATCGTGGTAACCAAGATCATTGAATAGTGTATGATCAACGTTCTCTTTCTGTGCTTTTGTTTCCTGCACACAAATAATATCAGCAGGGTCTGTTTTGAGCCAGTCAATAAAACCTTTCTTAATGGCAGCACGAATACCGTTTACATTATAGGAAATGATGCGCATGATGATTTATTCTGCGGCGAAAATAAGAAAGGCGAACTGTTTCTGTTCGCCTTTCTTATTTTGTTATGATTTCTTCTCGTAAACGGTTAGTTCTACTTTATTATGAACCGGCTTTACAGTTTGCAAAAATTTGTAGATCGCTTTTAATTCAAGATCACTCATACGGCTGAAAGGCCCCCATGGCATGGGGCTATGTTTAATGATCTTACCTTGCCTGATACGTTTGACGAACATTTCTTCTGTCCAGCCATAAATACGCCCGGTTTCTTTATCGGGTGTTAGGTTGGGACTTTCACATTCGTAATGTTCGGGATCAACCACTGATTCCATTTTAAAACCACCGGCAAATGGTTCGCCGATAAATGCACCTGTTTTTAAATCACGCATCGTGTGGCAACCAACACAATTGGCAACACTCATGGCCATATATCTTCCGTAGTCAACAGTAGTATCCGGCTGTACAGATTTTGGTGGGGTGCCTGTTGGACCAACAGGTTTTAACATAAATGCTTTTATCACCATTCCCAATACATTCATGTTGTTTTTTGGAATAACATTCTTTACCGGTTTAATTGTTCTGATATAAGAAATGATAGCAGTAAGATCAGCATCGCTGATATTATAGAACGGCATAAAATCAAATATTGCACGTCCGTCGTGACCCACACCATAACGTAAGGAACGTGCAATAGTTTCATCAGATAAATTCCCGATGCCGGTTTCTTTATCTGGTGTGATATTTTTTGGATATATATGCCCGATTGGTAGTGCAAAATCCCGGCCTCCCGGTAAGTCAACTTCCTGTCCTTTATCTACCAATTCTTCGGTACCGGGTTTAGAATGGCAATCGGCGCAATGCGCAGGTCCATACACCAGGTATTTACCTCTTGCAAGCACTGCACTGTCTGTTGATGCTTTAATGGCTGGATAAGGAGCTTCAAATTTTTTGTTCTGATTGAGTAATACAATTACGGAAACTCCCACGATAATGAACAAAAGGATAAGTCCTGTCCATTTAAGGATTTTTTTAAGCATGATGGTTGGTTTTGGGTTATGACTAAACAATCTAAGAAGGTATAAAAGGTAAAAACAATTTTAAGAAAATGCAAGAGGCTAAGAAAAAGAATGTGGCCAATATCTGCACTTTAAAAAAACCGGTATTATTGTACAAATGATCAATATGGAGAATAACCCAATTTCTGATGCTATGGAAAACCCATCACAGACATCTGTGCTTTCCGATATTCAAACATTAAACTATAATTATGCAAGCACGGGCCAGCGGTTTTTTAATTGGCTGATCGATAATTTGCTCATGCGTTTTGGCGTCAGTTATCTTACAGGCTCTGTAGTCGGCGTTCTGCTGCAATTGATCTCTCCTGAAATATTATTTGAACTGGCATCAGGAGAGCGTGGTTTTGTTTTCTGGGGCGTGAGTTATTTTATTGCTATTTGTAACTATCTCTTTTATTATACACTTTGTGAAAAACTGTTCAGAGGTTATACGCTTGGTAAATTAATAACAGGCACGAGAGCCATTAGAGAAGATGATGGGGAACTGACATTTAAAGATGCTTTTATGCGTTCACTATGCCGTATTGTTCCCTTTGAAGCATTGAGCGCTTTGGCCGGGTTCCCATGGCATGATACATGGACAAAAACAAAAGTGGTAAAGACAAGATAAAGTTGAATGGCATTAGAAATGAAAAGCCAGCTTCAATTTTATAAAGAATGGATTGCCCGGTGTGTAATGTAATTCAGTAACAGGATTTGTTTCGTTTCTTAATCTTGATTCAGTAGCAAACTGTGCTTCGTTCCATTGTGTATTGAATATATTCTCCACAACGGTTCCCAGTTCAAACTTGTTGAACGCATAACTGAGCGAAGCATCTGTAACAAAATATCCCTTTGCAGTAATACTGTAATCTTCATTAGCAGCACGGTTGGCTAAATACCGATAGCGGATACTTGCGTTCCAGCTGTTGTATTGATAATTGATACCGCCGGTGCTTGTAACAGTTGGCGCAAGCGGAATATAATTTTCGCCTTTTGCATCTTCAATACTTCTTGCATGTGCAAAGTTGATATTGGCATCGGCTGTTAACGCTTTCAGCGGTTGCCAGCGAACAGAAACATCCGCACCAACTCTTCTTGTTTTACCACCCGGTTCAACAATACCTTCGTCACCCACATATACAAACTCCTGCTCAAGAAATAAATGCCAGGCTGCTGCATTAATGAGCAGGCTCTTGAATGGCTTCCAGATAAAACCAAGATCAGAACCGTACGACGCAGGTAAAACTCGTTGACCGGTTTGCGGTAACACTACACGTGTATCGTTACTGTGAAAACCTTTGCCGTTTTTCAGGTAGAATTGGAATGATTTATTTACTGTGTAGAATATATTCAGCTTCGGACTTATAATTGCTTTTTGTTGTGATGCTAAAGATGGATTCAACTTGTCATTGTAGTCAAAATGAAAATAATCAACTCTTGCGCCAATGTTGAACAGCCAGTTGCCCCGTTCAATTTTTTCATCGGCATACAGCCATGCATTTGCTTCTTTTACATTACCCAATGCAACCGCATCAAGGATTTCTGTTTTATTTTTTGTGCGTGACAGTTCAGAATTGTGTGTAGCATCGAATCTTGCTCCACTGCCGATACTGCTGGTGAAAGCAGTATTGCCTTTGAATTTTTTCGATTGCCAGTTTGATTGCCAGCCATAAATATCTCTTTCTTCCTGTTGCCTGATCTGGTCACCATTCACAGGGTCATTCAGGAAGAAGGTGAAGTTTGAGATAAGGTTGAAATGATAGCGTGAATAGTATAGCTGATGTTCTATCAGATCATCATTATGTAAACGTTGTTGGAGTTTTGTGCTGATGTTAATGCGGCCGGTGTAACCACCTTCAGTATTATCAATAGCACCGAAGCGTGAGATAGTCCCATCGTTCACTGCACGTTCAGGAATTTGTCCGGAGGCATCCCAACGGCTGTTAAAAACATTTGCCTGCAGAAATAATTTGTTACGTTCATTCATCTGCACATTGTATTTACCCCAGATATTCAAACGGTTAAAATTTTGCGGACTTTCAAACGCACCGTCAGAGTAAATAAATTCGGAAGCGATATAGGCACTTTGTTTCTGATTTGTTGCAGGCAATAAATTTACCATGGCTAAAGCTCTGTAGCTATTAAATGAACCAACTTCAGTTTGCACAGTGTTTTGTGAAAGGCGATTAGCCGTCTGCAGTTCAACATAGCCTGCTGTATTGAAGTTACCTTGCTCTGCATAATAACTGCCTTTTCCATAGTCAATTGTTTTTACCAACTCAGGAATAACGAAATGCATATCAGCATAACCTTGCCCGTGTGCATGCGAAGGCATATTTACCGGCATGCCATCAACAGTGATGCGTACATCGGTTCCGTGATCTACATCAAAGCCACGTAAAAATATTTGCTCGGCTTTGCCACCACCCTGGTGTTGTGCTATAAACAAACCGGGAACATAGCGCAAAAATTCCTGTGCTGAATTAACAGGGCGTTGATTGAGATCGATCTTGCTGATGGTTGAATATACTTTTGTGATATCACCTGCAGCGATCACAACTTCTTTCAGGTTGAAAGCAGCACGTGTTAATAAAACATTACCGGTGTTAGCTGTATTGATCTCTTGTGTGGCATATCCAATTGCAGAAATGGTAACGATTGTTTCGCTATTTTCTAAGGTAATACTGAAGCGACCGTCCTTTGCCGCAGTTGTTACTTTGTTTTTGCTTTGTACTACTGCGCCTTCAACAGGTTCGTTTGTAACGGCATCTATGATGCGGCTGCTGTAAGTTGTTTGCGCTGTTAAAAGCAACACATGCAATGAAAAAATGAAAAGCAGTAAAGTTGTTTTCATGACAGTTAGTTGGCAGTTACAAGGTTTTTAATTCCTCTTTTATTTCATTGGCAGTAACAGGACCTAACTCAAAGCTGCTTTCCAATGCTTCTGTCAGGTACTGTTTTGCCAATTTCGGTTGGCCGCTTTTTTTCAGCAGCATTCCTATATGGTAAAGGGCGTCGGGTTCAAATGTTTTATTGATGATACGGCTCTCTGCAATTTTTACAGCTTCCTCAACTTGTCCACTCTTATATAACGACCATGCAAAGAGCTCATATGATTGTGGAGTAGGGCGGTTACTGATCTCTTTTTTTGCAATAGCCATAGCGGTTGATTGATTGTTCAACTCATCGCTCATAATGGTGAACAGATATTTGTTATACATATCGCCGTAAACAGGGTCACTTACTTTGTCAATAAATGAGGCGAGGTATTGATTCCTGGCCTGGTTGTTTTGTTCAAATGCTGCAATCTCACTAAGCATCAGATCGTAATCAGGAACAGGATGCTGCTCCTGTAACCAAGTCAATATTTTTTTAGCAAACGTTGTGTTCTTATCGTTAGAGTAAGCGATCCATGCAATCCCCTTCCATGCGTGATAATAATCAGGATGGTCGTTTACTACTTCTGTATATAATTTGTAGGATTCGCTGATGCGGTTGTTGTGGCCATACATATCGGCCAGGTTTGTCTTTACCCAAGGCAGCAGTTGATCTTTCTTTGATTCTTTAATATCAGCATATGCTTTTTCCATAAAGCTGATACTTGCTTCGCTGTTGCCCTTGTGGTCTTCGAGTTTAGAAGCACGTGTGTAGTAGTCGAAATTATTTTTGTGACGGAAGGCGTTGAGTATTGCTTCTGCCTGTCTGTAATCGCCCAGTTCAAGTTTTACATCAAACTGTTGCAAACGGGTCAGATACAGATCATCACCCATTGTTGCAGCGGTATCAAGATAACGATCTGCTTGTATAAACTGATGTTGAGTAACACAGTTTGATGCCAATGAACGATAAATGCCTGATGAAAATTTTTTTTGCAGTTGATTAGCGACATGATATAAGCTATCACTTTTATGTATGTCACTTATCTGGCCGCTGTATTGAAAACGCTGATTGTACAATGATGCCAGTTTGATCTGACTGCTCATATCATCAGCAGTAATTGCAAGACGATCACTCCAGAATTTCATATCAGCCGCAATTGTTGCTACAGAATTGGCAGATTTGTTTTGTTGCAGCAGTACCATGATTTTTTCTTCCTGCACAACAGGCTTGCTGTTTTTTGAACAGGCCGCCAGCAACACGGTGCAGCAAAGAATGATGAAAGACTTATACATAAAAATGGTTTGTAGTTTATGGTAGTGGTTTTAAAAAGGCGAAGGCTTTAACCTTCGCCTTTACTTGCTTCTCTTGGTTCGCTTATGATTATTAATGAGGCGTAGCTAAATAAGGGAATGAAGTGAGGAACGCTTTGTCGTTTGTATCTACGTTGTCACTTGTAAGGCCGGGATTTGCACTGCCATCAGGACCACCGAATAACAGTAACAGTTCCACATCGATCACATCATCACCAAGTGCACGACCGGTTAAAACATTTGTACCATCAAAGAATGTTGTCTTTTTAGTTGTTGATACATTCAGTACATCCGTTACCAGTAACCCGATCAACTGATCAACATTCTGACCTAATGCATTGGTCGTATAACCAGGGTTAAGACCAAGGAAATTTGTTTTGAACTTTGTGAAGAAGGCCGCATTCATTGCAGATGGAGCTGTTATATTGAATGCATCCTTATCAGCCGGCGCATTGAATACAGTATTAATAGCAGGGCGAGCCATCTGATCCTGAATTTCATAAACCTGTTGTGTAGCAGGAGTGTTTTCTTTCTTACATGCAACAAAGAACATTGTGCCGGCAAGAACTGTGTATAAACCTATTTTGAGTTTCATCTGATTAAAATTTTGTAATTAGAAATTTAGTTTGATTAGTTGATCGCTTTTTTAGATTCAGCCCATACGTTTAAAGTGCCGCTTCCGCCTAATTTTGATTTAGGAACTTCAACAACAATGCTCATTACGTTTGTGCCTTTGAATGCATCAACACCCGGATCATTAAAGCCGGGAGCCATACCACCAACTACTTTCTTGAATTGATTGAGATCAAAAAAGAAAGGATCATCACGTGGGCCTGCAAAAACTTTAATACCATTTTCATCACCAACAATTGGTGCCTGGCCATACGGAGTTACTTTTGCCTGCACACTAAATGCACCGGGAGTAATTGTGCTTTTTGAACCGGTAGCAGCAGGTTTGTAAGGACCATATACTCTCATATTACCGTTCATTACAATTGCCTGGATAACGAGATCTTCAACATTATCGCCTGTGTTATCGATGTTAAATTCAATAAGTGTTTTCTCATCAAATTTTGCAGCGCCTGTTGCAGATGGTGAAAGTAAACCTTGAGTGTTAGCAACGAATACAAGGTTGCTTGTGTTTTCGCCCTGGAAAACATACACGTCAGTAATGTCTGTCGCCTGGTTAGATACAGCAGGTGCATCGAGGTGATCCGCAGCATAGATAATGCCTCCGGTTAACGCTACTGCTGCTGCAAGAACAGTCAGTAAAACTTTTCTCTTTTTCATTGTTTGATTTTTTTTGATTAAAAATTTTTTGATTGATGATTCGTCTTCACAATACTCACAGGGAAATGAGTTGGTACAGATATGATAGAGATACGTTGAAGTGATGCGGGTTGGATTTTATTCTGAAAAATATTTTCAGATTTCGTTCTTTATTGCTGCAAATAAATTTCTGTTGCCTGATGAATGACAAAAAGAAAGCGGATGGTGGAAACCATCCGCTTGTAAACCAAAACCAGGACTACATATTTAGCCTTTCGGCAAAACAACGGCGTCGATAACATGAATAACGCCATTACTTTGATAAACATCTTTGATTGTTACAGAAGCCATTCCACCTTTCTCATCTTTGATCCAGAGTGTTTTGTCTTTCATCCATAACCATAATTTTCCACCTTGTACAGTTGTTAGCTCAGTTTTGCCATTTCCTTCTTTAATAAGGCGTGCAATTTCTTTTGCATCTAAACGGCCTGCTACAACATGATACGTAAGTATTGCTGTAAGCGTTGCTTTGTTTTCAGGCTTCACCAATGTTTCAACTGTACCTGCAGGTAATTTTTCAAAAGCAGCATTTGTAGGAGCGAATACGGTAAACGGGCCAGCACTCATTAATGTTTCAACAAGACCTGCTGCTTTTACAGCCGCAACCAATGTGGTATGATCTTTTGAATTAACTGCATTTTCAACAATGTTTTTTGAAGGATACATTGGTGCGCCACCAACTTCTACTGTTTTTTCATTCATCTTGTTAGATGTTGATGTTTGTGCGTTCAATGTACCTACAGCAACAACAGCTGCAATTGACAAGGCTAACAATTTTACTTTTTTCATTTTTCTTTAGTTTATAAATTGATGATTGATATACGGGGTTATCTGATATGCAGTTGTTGGTTTCTACTGCTTTTGTTTATTCAGATTCAAGTACAGTTACGGAGCAGCAGTAATTGCGGATTTAAAAACAAAATATTTTTTAAAGAAAAGCCCCCGATACACCGGGGGCTTTGTTAACTGTATATTTTTTCGGGTGGTTTTCTTGCTGCTGATTAAACAAGGCACCTGACCATAAAAGAAGAAGAATATCGTTTTTACTCTTTCAAAAATTTTATTGTGCTCAAAATATTCTCTGCCACTTTTTTACCTTGCATAATGCTTCGTTCACAAGTAAGGCGATAGTGAATACCTCCATATATCCTGCTATTAGCAATATCTAGTCCCATTTGTGTAAATGTACTGTAGCTACGTGGAGCATAACCCAGGTAATCGTACGTATGAAGTGTCATAGGAAATTTTTCGCCAAACACATTGCTCATCATGGTTAGTGCACCACCTGTTATTGTTGCATGACCCGAAGGAAATTCCGGATGATTAGGTGTAGGAATATAAGTTGACCATGCAGGATCAATGTACAGCCTAATGTATGTTACGGGACGCATAATATTATAAATATATTTCCTCACAAATAGTATGATTGTAGCATCATGCTGTGCTAAACCAATTTTTGCGTAAGCAAGAGCTGCTTTATCGAGCGAAAAATCTACAATGTTGAGCGCTTGCACAAAAGCAGCAACATAGGTTCCGCCTGCTCCATAACCCGGAGCGTCTTTAAAGTAATCAGCCATCGCTTTTTGTTCAGCAGTGAGTGTTTTTGACACATCGTATATTTCTTTCACTATTGCATAAAAAGCCGAAGTTGGATCGGTGGAGAAAGTTGGCAGCAACTCAATGTCGGTATTATTTGAAGAACCAGGTACGAGCAGTCTGCGCTGATAAGCATATGGGTTAACAGGAGGCGTTGCTGCTGTAGGAACCCAAAGACCCCAACCAACCGGAGGAACATAAGGGGGGTTGACATTTGCTGAACCATCGGTTGCTGCCCATGCAAAAACTCTTGTCGCCACTTCTTTACCAAAAGCAATGGAACGTTGCAGTGTGGCATCATTCACTTCAGTTGCATACGTGGCATTTAATGAGCTTTCAAGATTATCCATTGCAGTTTTATTAGCTGCTGCAGTAGTTGGGAAAAGTTTTCGACTCATTTCAGCCAATGCTGCATTGGCACTAGCTGCCCAATGATAAGCCTTACCTGGTTCAGTTTTGGGCATTTCAGGAAAATCAGTGAGTTGACCTTCGAGTGATTGATAAGCGGGCATACCATTTACCACCGCTTCGTAAGCCGCAATGCCGCAATAAGCCATTGCCCGATCGGTTGCTTGTGTTCCGGTGCCTGCAGGCAATGGTATGCGAAACATTGCTAATTGCATGTCCAGCCATTTGGTAATTACTTCCGAAGAAAATGTTTTGGTTTGCTGCAGATGTCCGTTTACACCGGCCTTGTTTGCTGTGGCGGCATTTTTTTCCTGTAAGAGATCTTCACTTACTTCTTTCTGACAGGAAAAATTTGCGATCGAAAGGAACAGAAACAGAAAAAATGCTCCTTGAATTTTCTTGCTCATAGATTTAAGTTTTAATGGTGATGACTATTGATTTTCACCAGGCTGACGGGTATTAAAATCCGGTTAAGCAGTTTTAGAAAGTAAACCGTATAAGCTACTTCTTCATGAAGGAAAGGGATTGCAGATTCGCAGGGAAGTAAGTACTGTTTTTCCGGGAATAACATATAAATGTAGTGTTGATAAAAACTAGAAAAAATACCGATTTATAGGTAGTTTTGTCTTCCACACCGGTTTACTCCACTCCCCCTGATCACCTCCACACTCTGTGAAAGAAAAGTAATAACCCGACTCTTTTCAATCATCCACTAATGCATTATTTATGAAACAGGAGCCTTTTGATCTTGAGTTTAACCGGATCTTCAAGTGGCTTGGAAATGATTCAGCACCCAGTCAATTGAAATTTGAACTTGATCTGTATAAAAAACTTTGGAATTTTTTTCTGATAGGCGATTCGTATTATTTTATCATCAATCACCACAACCTGCAATTCGAGTTTGTAAGTAAAGAAGTGGAAGAGGTGATGGGATATCTGCCATCTGAATTTGACATTCGGTTCATGAACGACAAACTTCATCCTGATGATCGTTCCTGGTTTTTAGCTATCGGAACCTGCATCGTTGATTTTTTTTCACAGTTGCCGGTGGATAAGCTATTGAAGTATAAGGTGAGATATGATATTCGGTTCAAAAAGAAGAACGGTGATTATGCACGCATACTTTACCAGGGTGTTCTACTGGAGCATGATGCTTCAGGAAAGTTTTTAAGAACACTTAGTGTGCATAGCGACATAACCTATCTTAAGCAAGAAGGCAACCCTGTATTGTCATTTATAGGTAGTGAAGGAGAGCCGTCTTACTTAGACGTTGTCTCTAACAAGCCGTTTGTTGAAAGCAAAGAAGAGTTTACGAAGCGTGAAAAGCAGGTGTTGAAGTTGTTGATCGAAGGAAAACCAAGTAAAGAGATCAGCGGGTTGTTGAAGATCAGTAAACAGACAGTAGATACACATCGCAAGAACATGCTGCACAAAAAACATTTGAGCAATACAGGCGAGTTGATCGGTAAAGCGATCAGAAGTGGGTGGATATGAAAAACCCTCACTTGAAAAGTGAGGGTTAATACAATTATTTATTTCATCATTCCAAAATCGGCCTCAACCACCTCGTCACTTCCTCCAGGCTCATTCCTTTGCGTTTGGTATAATCATTCAACTGATCCTTTTCAATTTTACCTACACCAAAATATTTTGATTCAGGATGAGCGAAATACCAACCGCAAACAGATGATGCGGGATACATCGCCAGTGATTCTGTCAAGTGGATACCGGTTGCTTCTTCGCCACCAAGTAAAGAGAACAATTTGTATTTCTCTGTATGATCAGGGCAGGCAGGATAGCCCGGTGCCGGACGGATACCCAAGTATTGTTCTTTAATGAGATCTTCGTTGCTCAATGTTTCATCTTTTGCATAACCCCAGAATTCTTTCCGTGTACGTTGATGCAATACTTCTGCAAAAGCTTCCGCTAAACGGTCGGCCAATGCCTGTAACATGATCTTGTTATAATCATCATGTGCTGCTTCAAAGCGTTTGATGTGTTCTTCAATACCATGAATGGTAACTGCAAATGCACCAATGTGATCTTGTGCTTTTGTATCTGTGGGTGCAATAAAATCTGCTAAGGATATATTCGGTTGTCCTTCAGTTTTCTTGATCTGCTGACGAAGGAATTGAAGATGTACCACTTCATCCGGTCCTGCCTGTTCATGTAATACAGACACAGAATCTTTTCCATCACTATTTGCGAGCCAGAAGCCAATCGTTCCTTTTGCAGTCAACCATTTTTCTTTTATAATCTTATCCAGTAATGCATTCGCATCATTGTAAAGCTTGGTTGCTTCAACACCTACCACGCTATCGCTTAAGATAGCCGGGAATTTGCCATGCAGCTCCCACGCAATAAAGAAGGGCTGCCAATCAATATAACTCCTGATCTCTTCAAGATCATATGCGTCAAATTGCTTTGCGCCGGTAAAGGTTGGTGGAACAGGCGTGAAATTATTCCAGTCGATTTTTACTTTGTTGTTCTGCGCTTCTTCAAAACGTAAGAACTGTTTAACAACTTTCTTATTATTAAAATCATCACGAAGTTTTTCATATTCTGCCTGGATGCCTTGCAGGAAAGCAGGTTTCTGCTCAGGGCTTAATAAGTTGCCGGCAACAGTTACACTACGGCTTGCATCCAATACATGGATCACACCCTCTTCGTACTGCGGATTAATTTTTACTGCGGTATGCATACGTGAAGTAGTTGCACCACCAATGAGCAATGGTTGCTTCATGCCCCTGCGTTTCATTTCATGTGCCACATGCACCATTTCATCCAACGAAGGAGTGATCAATCCACTCAGACCGATGATATCTACATTTTCTTTTTGTGCAGTATCTAAAATTTTATCGGTTGATACCATTACACCCAGATCAATTACATCATAACCATTACAACCGAGCACAACACCAACAATATTTTTACCAATATCATGCACATCGCCTTTTACTGTAGCCAATAAGATTTTTGCAGCACCTGCACTTTCTTCATTCACTGTTCCTGCTGCAAGATGTGCCTGTTTACGATCTTCTTTTTCCTGTTCGATGTATGGGGTAAGAATAGCCACGCTCTTCTTCATCACCCTTGCACTCTTTACTACCTGTGGCAAAAACATTTTACCTGCACCAAACAGGTCACCCACTACATCCATGCCCGCCATAAGTGGTCCTTCAATCACCTCAAGCGGTGCACTGTATTTCTGTCTCGCTTCTTCAGTATCAATATCAATATAATCGGTGATGCCGTTGACCAATGAATGCTTCAAGCGTTCTTCAACCGAACTGTTACGCCATGCTTCATCTTTTACAATTTCTTTTCCTTTTGCTTTAACTGTTTCAGCAAAGTTGATGAGTTTTTCGGTGGCTTCGTTGTTATCGTTGTTACGGTTGAGTATTACATCTTCACAGAGGTTGCGAAGGTTCGGTTCAATTTCATCATACACTACCAGCTGACCTGCGTTTACGATGCCCATGTCCATCCCTGCTTTGATAGCATAGTAGAGAAACACACTGTGCATGGCTTCACGCACATGTTCATTACCACGGAAGGAGAACGAAAGATTACTTACACCACCACTTACTTTGGTTAGTGGCATCAGTGCTTTGATTTCTTTGGTTGCTTCAACAAAATCAACACCGTAGTTATTATGTTCTTCCAAACCGGTTGCAATAGCAAAAATGTTTGGATCGAAAATGATATCCTGTGGTGCAAAACCAACCTGCTCCGTTAATATTTTATAAGCACGGTGACAGATCTCTACTTTGCGTTGTTTGGTATCAGCCTGTCCTTTTTCATCAAAAGCCATTACAATCACAGAAGCACCATACATGCGACAGATTCGTGCCTGTTCAATGAACTTCTCTTCTCCTTCTTTCATGGAGATAGAGTTCACAATACTTTTTCCCTGCACACATTTCAAACCGGCTTCAATGATCTCAAACTTTGATGAATCGATCATCAACGGAATCTTGGCAATGTCCGGTTCACTTTGCATGAGGTTGATGAAGGTGGTCATCGCATGCACACCATCAAGCAATGCATCATCCATGTTCACGTCAATGATCTGTGCACCGTTCTCTACCTGCTGACGGGCAATGCTCAATGCTTCTTCGTATTTGTTTTCACGAATGAGGCGTGCAAACTTTTTACTACCGGTTACATTGGTACGTTCACCAACGTTGAGAAAATTAGTTTCAGGACGAACAACTAAAGGTTCTAATCCTGAAAAACGACTATATGGTTTAATAACGCTCATAATTTCTTAGTTGTTAACTCAATCAAACTGTTTCCACTACCGGTAATTCTCTTGGCTGTAATTTCTTTACATGATCTGCAATATGTTTGATGTGATCTGGTGTGGTACCACAACATCCACCAACAATATTCACCCAGCCTTCTTTTGCCCACTCTTCTAAGTAATGGCCAGTGTCTTCCGGGTTTTCATCATACTCGCCCATGGCATTTGGTAAACCGGCGTTGGGATAAGCAGATACATAGCAGGAGGCAATTTGTGAAAGCTCTTCAATATGCGGACGCATTTCATGTGCACCCAACGCACAGTTCAATCCAACGCTTAACGGATTGGCATGCATTACTGAAATATAAAAAGCTTCGAGTGTTTGTCCGCTCAATGTTCTACCACTTGCATCGGTAATGGTACCGCTGATCATGATCGGTAATTCAGGCTTGTTGGTGTCATGAAAATATTTCTTGATGGTGAAGATGGCTGCCTTGGCATTGAGGGTGTCGAAAATAGTTTCGATTAACAATACATCCACACCACCATCCACCAAACCTTTGATCTGTTCGTAATAAGCAGTTACCACTTCATCAAACGTAACAGCACGGTAACCCGGGTTATTTACATCAGGAGAAAGTGATAATGTTTTATTCAGTGGTCCGATAGCACCGGCAACAAAAGCAGTTTTACCCGATTGCCGAATCGCTTCTCTTGCACATTGTGCAGATGCAACATTTAATTCATAAGCCAACGATTGCATATCATAATCAGCCTGTGCAATACTGGTGCTGCTGAACGTATTGGTTTCAATGATATCTGCACCTGCATCTAAATATTGTTTATGAATGCCGGTAATGATCTGCGGTTGTGTAATGCTCAACAGATCGTTATTGCCTTTAACATCGCAATGCCAATCTTTGAAACGTTCGCCACGGTAATCGGCTTCCTGCAGTTTATGCCGCTGGATCATGGTGCCCATTGCGCCATCAATAACAAGGATTCTTTTTTCGAGTTCTTTTCTGATGTCCATAGTTAAGTTATTAGCTGCTGGCTGTTAGCTGTAAGCAAAAACAGTTGACAGAATTACTAAATGATGCAGTGAGTGACACAACAGAAGTTGAAGGTTGTAGTGTAGCTCACTACAAACAGACGAATTAAACTATAAACGTTTCGGAAAACCGGTGAGAGTTTTATTGACGTTTATTAGTTCCGTTTGGCCGAACAATAAACAAATCCGCCTGAATGAAGTGCAAATGTAAATGAAAAACACGCACCAACAAGGGGTTTGGGCTTTTGCAGGAAAGAGGTTAATTCTTTACGAAATACAGTTGATCGTCCTGTGAAGGGTTGTCGTCTTTGAGTTTGATGCTGGTGCCCGTGAATTCAGTTTTGAGCCAATCGCCGTTGAGTTCGTTCAAGGGAGCGTTGGTAAAGTTGATATTGATCCGTGAGCCGGTTTGGCTCCAGGTGCCGGTAAGCGTAGTTGAACTGCCATGCGCCATGAGGGTGCCGCCATTCAGAAACATAAAATAATAGGAGGTATAGCCAGATGTTTTATCCTGCTGATCCCAGAAATAGCTGATGCGCCAGGAACCGTCGCTGATGTTAACTGAGGGTTCATCGGCTGTGCCGCCTTTTTTACAGGAGCTGATGCTGATGAAAAGCAAGAAGTATAGTAAAGTGTTTCGCATGTGACCATGAAGTTCAGCAATGAGCAGCTACCAGCCAAATGATCAGGTTGTTTTAACCTTTTTTTTCTTTTGCAAGTTGAACATCCGTGAGATGTTGAAACCAAAGAGAATGTTGCCTTTGCCCCAACTGCCGGCTGTTTCGCTGATGAAGGTGCGTTCTGTCATACCACGTGAATTGGTGAAATGAAGTTGAAACACATGACCGGCAGTTTCAATATCAAAACCAATGGAAAAGGAGTTGGTGGTTCCTTCAAAACGGGAGCCGGGCAAGAGATAATAATATTCTGCGTTCACCGAAACCATTTTTGTAATTCGTTGCCTGCCGCCAATACCCAACGCCAGTATATCATTTGGATCAGTGGCTTTTGGTACAAGATTGTAATGCACCATAGTTGGCATCAATTGAATGGCGGTGCCTTCGGAAAATTTCCTTGCGATGATGAGTTGATGGGCATATTGCAAACGTGATGAAAACAGATTTTCTCTTGTTGGGTCCTGCCATTTCAGGGTAGTAACCATAACAGACGATGCGATGGCCGCACTGATAGGCATATTCCGTTCGCCTTTGCTTTGCCGGAGGAAGCGATACTTTCCAAATGCATCGTATTGTTTCTGATAGGTACTTCTTCCCACGCCCAACATGAGATTAGTTGTTAAACCAAAATCGAAACTCATTCGCATACTGGCATTGTCTAATCCAAACAATTCATAAAAACCGCCATTGAGTGTGCCGAAGCGGTGTGCAATACGGAAATCCATATAACCCTTCGGCGTAATTTCAATGGAATGACTGTTGATGATACGTGTTGATTGAAAGGTATTGGTTGTGTATTGTGTTGTTGGTTTTTCTTTTTCCTCTTCGAGTTCTTTGTTTAGGTCGATCTCCTGTGCTATAAGAGCATAGCTACATGTAAGCATCAACAAAAAAAGTGTAAGTTGTTTACAGCACATTGTGGTTATTTTGTTTTTGGTTGATAGAGTTGATAATTGCAATTCACCGATACTTCCACTTTCTCTGCTATTTTTTTTGACACAATGGTTGGGACAGAAATTTTATAATCGACCAGTTTGATGATGAAAACAGCAGCAGCGGTGATCGTATTTCCTTTCACAATAATGTTTCCTGCAGATTTGATCTTGTTGCTTACGCCATGCATGCTGAGTGTACCCTCTACTGTTACAGGATAGTTTCCATCTTTTGAAAAATTAACATTACTCATGTTGGTGATGGTTCCTTTCAGCTCAGCTTTGGGATAACGATCTGAATCCATATAATCTTTTCCATTGAAATGATCCTGCATAGCTGCTTTCCTGAATTGGAAACTCTTAATAAGGACAATAAACTGAACGCTTCCCGTTTTACGATTCAAGACAGACGCTACTTCATTGTTGACCGCTTTAATATCTTCCAATGGTGTGGAGGAGAAAAAACTGATCTGCCCGTTACGTGTCATATAGTTTTCCTGCGCCTGTACTTGTGGCAAATCAAAATAAATGATGAACAGAAGAAAGAGTGTACGCATGTTTTCAGTTTTAATTATTCAACATGCCATTTCTGATCCATGTTCTTATTTCTGCAATGCGGCATTCAGGAAGTTTTGGTGAAAAGTCGGGCATGGCACGGTAGCCGGGAGAATGAGTAATGGCACCGAGTAGCTTTCCACTTACTGCAACAGCCCGAACGTTTGTAAAATCATCAAGCATGATGCCACCTGATGCACTGGCACCTGAATGACAACCGATGCAATTGGCAGCAATTGTATTTGTAACCTGCACACTGTATTTCACATTGCTGGTATCGCATGTGTTGTTGTAGAGCAACTCTTCTTTGTTGTACGTGCACGAAGAGAGCAGTGCTATAAAAAGTAAGGTAACAGGTATCAGTTTCATCTTGTTTTATTAATAAGGTAACAGCGTATCAGAATAACATCCGTTGTAAACCCACTGCAAACGCCTTTTATTGTAACGGTCTCACCCTCTTTTATCCCGGTCTCTTTTTCCATAGTGCAGTTAATGCCGAACAGTGGATCATTGGTTTGTAACTGTACAATTGTTTTTCCTTCCTGGTTCGTTTCTGTTGAGCTGACGATGCCCGTAATTTCAAGCACTTTGCCATTGTAGGTTTCCGTTGCCTGCTGTTCATTTTCTGAAAACTCCCGGAAAAGATCCGCTGCATTTATTTTAACAGACTCAGCATTTTCAATGTTTTTGGGCGCTTTATTCCATTTGGCATAGATAAAGAATATTGCTGCGCCAATCAATACCGAAACCAGAATAAAAACTATAAGCGCTCTTTTTTTCATACCAAAAGCCGATTGAGTTACATATATATAATGGTTAACGGATAGTTTTTGAAGCAAGTACTACAACATAAGCAACTGTCATTTCCATTACTATGCTTCACAGGCGAAAATTCACGAGGCTGCAACCACCAGGCACTTTAAAAAATAGCTTGGTAACTCAATCAGCTTTTAATAACTATCAACCAACTACCAGGCTGTTGTATTCTAACTATCGTAGGCAGAAGGAATAAGGTTGCCTTTCTACGAATAATTTTGTAACTTTTATAGAGTCTTAAGGCAGGAATTTGGTTTCAGATGAAATCTGAACCGTAAGGCAACTGTTTATCGTGCCTTTGCGTTACTTAGTATAATATCAACCACAGGCTGTGCTGACAAAAGAGGAATTAGTTAATTGTATAGAAGGATGCAGGCATAATAAGCGTATATATCAAAACAAGTTATATGTTGCTTTTTATGATTATGCTATGTCTATCTGTTTCAAGTACAGCAACGACAAGGAAGACGCCGTGGAAATCATCAACGATGGGTTCTTAAAGATATTCAGGGAAATATACAATTACAAACCTCTTTCAGCAGATATTGCTTTTGGCTTCACCTCCTGGTTGAGGCGCATCATGATCAATACTGCAATAGACCATTACAGGAAGAATAAGAACAACGCTGTTTTCAAAGATTTGAATGAAGAGCATACGAATGTAACTGTCGGCGAAGAGAAAGATATGCTGGCGAATATCTCCTACAATGAATTAATCAAAATTGTTCAGGAATTAAGTCCTGCTTACCGCATCGTTTTTAACCTGTATGCCATTGAAGGAATGACCCATAAAGAGGTGGGTAAGCAGTTGAACATAACTGAAGGAACATCTAAATCAAATTTTGCAAAGGCAAGAGCTTTTTTACAGAATAAGCTCCTGCAAAAATCTACTAAAAAAGAAATAAATGCCTGGTGATGATCTATATAAAAAATTAAACGAACCGGCTCCTGACGCTTTTCCAAAATTTGAAGAGGAATCGTGGAGGAAGATGGAGGTATTGCTGGATAAACATTTACCTGAGAACAATGGTAAACCATTCCCGTATATCTTATTGCTGAGCTGTGTAATTCTGGCATCGTTAACAACATTCCTTCCGGCAAGGAGGGCATCGCAACCTGGAGAAGGCATCACAAGCAGTACGAAAAGTTTAATTGCTAAACCCGTTTCTTCAATCGTCAAAACTGAAGTTCAGAGTCCTTCTGTTGCTGTTGAAGAAAAGAATGATCGTTCAACTGATCTTGAAATCCAAACTAAGAAGATAAGTACGACTGAAATAGTAAAAATAGAACCGAATCGAAAAACGGCGGCTCTTTTCCAAACGGAAAAAGATGAGTTGAAGCAGAAGGAATTTGTAATCAATGCGGCACCTGAAGTCACTGCAGAAGTATCATTAACTCAGACCGGCAAGGCTGTTTCGCTAAGCAATTGGAATAATTTCCTTTTACTCACAAATGAACCGGCAAAGAATAATCGTTCGTTGGTTGTAACCAATGAAAAAAACTCAGCCATCAGGAAACCAGTAAAAAACAATTTTTCTTTCACCTTTAGTGCAGGGCTTGAAACACCCGGCACATCGTTTAATACGTTGGGACGCCTGACACCTGTTGTGGGAATAGGTGTAATGTACAGTATTGGCGAAAAAATAATTCTGCGTACGGGCGTTGCCTCAGCTTCTAAAATCTATGCAGCCCATGACAAGGATTACAACCCTGCTAATAATTACTGGGCAAGTTATACTTACTTTAAAAAGATCGATGCCGATTGCAAGGTCATTGAAATTCCTTTGGGCATTGCGTACAGAGTAGTGAACGGCAAGAAAACAAATGTGTATGTTTCTGCGGGATCATCTTCGGTTATCATGCGTAAGGAAGCTTACAATTATTATTATAAAAATCAAGCCGGGAGAGATACCGTAACACACCGTGCCTGGAACAACAACAGCTTCCATTTATTTTCAAGCGTGAATTTTTCTGCGATTGCTGAACGGAAATTATCGAACCGCTTTTCACTGATGGCTGAGCCGGGCATCAAAATACCATCAGGCGGAATTGGTGTTGGTAAGATCCGTTTATATAATGCAGGGTTAACAGTTACAGCAAAGTTTAAACTGAGATGATGAATGATAAGTCAGGCTCTTGCGATTCACCATTCACTATTTCATACTGACATAATTGGCAACGGGCTGGCGGTTTTGTAAACTGCGTGCAAGTGTTAATTCATCAGCATATTCCAATTCACCGCCAAATGCAATACCACGTGCGATGGTGGTGATCTTAACCGGCAGGTCCTTTATTTTTTTACTGATGTAGAACAAGGTAGTATCTCCCTGTATATTTGGACTTAATGCAAAAATTAATTCTTCCACTTCATCTTCTGTCAAACGGTTGATCAATGGTTCAATGGTCAGTTGGTCAGGCCCAACACCATCCAAAGGAGAAATCACACCGCCCAGCACATGATACAATCCGTTGAACTGTTGAGTGCTTTCAATGGCAATTACATCACGGATATTTTCCACCACACAAATGATCTGTTTTTTGCGGGAAAAATTGCTGCAGATATTACAGATCTCCGTATCAGATACATTGCAACATTTGCTGCAGAATTTGATCTCTCTCCGCATGCGTGCAATGGTATCTGCAAACAACTGTGTTTCTTCCTGCGGTTGTTTGATGAGATGAAGTACTAAACGCAACGCCGTTTTCTTACCAATGCCGGGCAGCTTGGAAAATTCATTGACGGCTTGTTCCAATAAAGACGAAGAGAAAGACATACGGCGAAAGTACGAAGGATGCTGAATTAATAACGGTAAACGATAACAGCTTTATTGGCGGTTTGGTGTTTTGGCTTGTGCTTTACCCGGTTCAATCACCAGTTCATTGTCCCAGTTTTCTTTTACGGTTATTGAATAGTTGAGTGGCTGAACAAGTTCCGGCTGAAGTTTCGGTTTTGCAAAATAATTACCCGGATCCCAAACACCATTTCGGTTGGTATCGAACAACAAACCAAGTTTATAAGAACCTGGTTTGAATTGTGCCCGGTAAAATTCTTTTGCTGTTAATGGATATCGGCCAACGATATCATCATTGTTATAAAAAAGCAATACCGGGTGAGCCGAAGTATCGAGCTCAGTAAAACGAATACGAATCGTACCATATTCTTTTTCTGTTTTCACCCGAAAAGAAAGTGTATCGTTCTTTAATGATTTTAAACCAGAGGTGTCAGCAGCATATTCTTTATCAAGGAAAAGACGGTAGGTGCCGCCGGGTTTCCATGCATAGTTCAAAAGCAATTGTTTGCGAAGGGAGTCGTTCACAATCGTGAAGTTGGTAATCAACTGTGTTGAATCCTGCTGCAAACGGATCTTGGAAAGATCGTAACTGCGGATAGGTTTGTTATACAGCAGCCGGAATGTATCGAGCAGATCAAGCGCACCACTTTCTAAATTTGAAGAAACAATAAGTCCACGTTTGTTGTCTTGTGTAGCTGTTCCTTTTGGTCGTTCTTTCTCTGTTGCAAATGCATATAACTGAACAGCAGGAGTGTTTGTGCTCACTGTGATTGTTGAATCGAGAAACGCAAACTGTTCAATGCCTTGTGTATATTTTTTATTGCCGTCTTCATCTCGCAAAGCATATACATAGAAATTTCCTGCTGGTAAATTATTGAAGCGGAAATTGCCTTGACCATCAACCCTTGCTACATACATTGGTTTTTCTTTGTACACAGTGGAGTCTTCTTCTTTGCGATAAAGCAATGCAAACATGGTGCTGTCTGTCTTTCCTGTTTCAGCAAGGATGACTTTTCCTGAAAGCTCATTTGAATCAATAGCTGCACCTGTAGAAAAACTGTATTGAAAGTTTTTGAGAATGTTTCCTTCGTTGAGATCAACAATGGCATCACCAAAATTGATATTGTAAGTAGTGTTAGGTAATAACGAATCTTTCAGTCGAACTGTAACGGTGCGTAATTTAGATTCGATCACGGCGTCTTTTACCGGATAGGGTGAGATGATCACTTTTTGATTCGGCTCTTTCAATTCCACAAACTCATCAAAAGTGATGGTGATCTTTTGTTCTTTCACCATAGTGGCTGAATCTTTTGGCACAGACGATACCGCAACCGGAGGCAAACTGTCCCTTGGGCCACCACTGGGTGGAACAATGTTGGCACAGCCACTACCGCTGAATAACCCAATAAACAAAGCGCTGATAACTAAAAAGGATATGATTCTGCCTGCTGTCATAGAAGCTGCAAACTTAGGCTAATTGTGTGAATGGGGATTTTAGCTGTGAAGGATTAACAAGTTTTTGAAGTTGGCGCAGAAAAAGGAGAAGCGGAGTTTTCAGCAGAAGGGTTAATAAACTCTGCGTTTTTTCTTTGTGTTCTTTCTTCTCTGCGCCAAATCCTATTCTTCTGTCTCTTCCTCTAACTCATGCAATGCCACCGCCATTTCATTGGTCTTTACAAAATTGCACCAATGACAATCTTCTTTACCACAGCCGATGTAAAACTCCCGGTTCTGAATTTTCTCCCACACCCGAACGATCTGTTGTGTAACCGTTTCAATATCGGCCGGTGTGATTACAATTTTTTCTTTACGGTATTCTTTCTTCTTGTCGGGTTCTACAAAATCAAATTCAGTACTCACTACTTTCCAGTCCTTTGCTTCGTAATTATCAACCAGAATTTTATAGAACACAGCCTGGCGCCAGTAATCACCGCCGTTGGGTTCTTTATCGCTGGGTCCTTTGAGTTTGTCTTTGGCATTATCTACATTGCCGGTTTTATAATCCACCACATTCACAGCTTTGCCATCAAACTCCAGCTTATCTAACTTTCCTTTTAACGGCACAGCTTTGATCATTACATTACGGATGTTACGTTCAATGGCTACGATGGTGGAAAAACTGTTGATGTATTTATCATAGTAGTTGCTTAATACTTCCACCCCGTATTCCATTCTTCGTGCAAACTGTTCTTTGGTAAAACTTTCACGGTGGCGGCGCATATACCATTCGAAATCGGCAATGAATTGTTGTTTGGAATGAAACGTATCTGTTTTAGTTTCCTGCATTTTACGGAACAATTGTTCCAATGCATAGTGAACAGATGAACCAAACTCTGTTGCTTCATTTTTAGGTGAAGGAATACGAATGAGATTTTTGAAATAAAATTCAAGCGGACATTTTAAATAATTGTTGAGCGCTGTAACATTCATTACAAATTTTTCCAGGATGGGCTGAATAAAACTTTCTTCGATCTTTTCAATTTCCGGTGCCTGTGCCTCACCAAACAGCAACGCAGTGAATTCGCTTAATGCTTCAGGACTCAATACCACCGGTACAATATCAATCGATAGATCTTCTCTTATTTCTTCAAGGAACATGGAGGGTTCCAGTTCTTTTCCATCATTTTTAAATTGACTGAATGATAAGTTCAAATGTGTTTCTGCTCTGGTAACGGCCACATAGAATAATCGACGTAATTCCTCCGTAGATGTTTCTTTTGTTACAGATGAAGTGGTGAAAATAGTATCCGGCAATTTATACCCATTAGAAGGATTGCGTTTCTTTTCCCAATAGCCCGAGTTACAACCGGCAACAAACACATGTTCAAATTCCAAACCTTTGGAGCCATGTGCAGTTAAAAGGTTCACGCCATTATCGCTCCCGCTCACCTGCACCAATGGTAATTTCAGTTCTTCTTTTTCCATCAATTCAATGATGGACACCAAACCCTGTAATGAAAGCGAGGGATCACGTCTTGTTTCGTCTTTAACAAAATCGAATAAACCGGTGAGGACTTTTAACTGCCAGTGTTTATCTGGGCTTTGCATAATATGTTTAAGAATGCCTGTTTCTCTGATGATGTTATCGAACAAATGCTGCAACGTCACATTCGGCACATCGCCAACAAGTTTTTCAAAAATACCACTTGCATCTTTCAAGCCATGATGAATGCCTTGCGAAAAAAGATCTTTCGCAGGTGCGTGTGCTTTTTCGTACAACAATCTCCTGAGCGATGTTTTGTTATCGCTGAACTGTGTGGCCGAAACTTCAACCGTAAGCTTTGCAATTTCAATCGGCGGAATATGAAACCAACTGAAGTGTAATAACTCAAATAACATTTCATCGCCACCATACGACACATCATGTTCTGAAGCAAGATATTTAAGTATTAAAATGATCTTTTGCGCCAAGGGCAGCTCCAGGATATTCAAATGACGTTTGCTGTAAAACGGAATACCCAGATGATTGAAGTAATGCGTTAACTCTTCACCGTATTTATTTTCTTTATAGATAATTGCAATGCGACCGGGAAGGATTCCTTCGTTCAATAGCTGTTGTACCTGCAGCGTTATATCGATCATTTCTTCACGCTGCGTTTGATAGGCTTTGATCGATGGCGAATGTAAAAGATGATTGATCTTGCTGTTGCTTGCAACAAGATCCTTTGTTAATCCAGGTATTTTTTTAATGAGTCGTTCATCGTTTCTGTTGATGAGCGATTTTGAAATGTCAAGTATTGGTTGTGTTGAACGATAGTTGTTCGATAGCACAACTGTTACCAGGTCTTTTTCATACATACTTGCAAAGCTTTCCATGTTCTCCACATTTGCACCCTGGAAACGGAAAATACTCTGATCATCATCACCTACCACAAATACATTTGGCTGATCCCAATAGCTGATGAGTAACTCCACAATTTTATTTTGTGTACCGCTTGAGTCCTGGAACTCATCAACCAGAATATATTGAAACTGTTCCTGGTAATTCGCCAGCATATTTTTATTTTCTTCAAATGCTTTGATGACCCAGGTGATCATGTCATCAAAATCGTATCGGTTGCGTTTGCGCATAAGTTGCTGAAAACGATCGAACTCTTTTACAGCAGCACGGAGTTTTTCCATGCGTTCGGTTTCTTCATCCAGCTTTTCTTTTTTAAGATCACCTGCATTGAATTGTTTGTACTTGCGTTTGTAAACATATTCATCACGTATTGGAAGTTCGGCGAGATAAGCATCGATCTTTTCTTCAATGAAAGCAGGTGTCCATCCTTCTTTTTTCATGGTACTGAACAAACGATCAAGATTCGTGATCTCAAAATAAACATCACCTCTGTATCGTTTCAGCGGATGATTTTTTGGAAAGGAATCAATGAGTTCTTTAAACAGTTCGATCTTCTCTAAATCAGACAGAGGATCGAGAGCTGTCTTTTCAAACTGTGAAAGATTTTCCTGTATTACATCATTACAAAATGCATGATAAGTATAGATGTTTACTTTGTATGCATCGGGTCCGATAAACTTCAGTAAACGTTTCCGCATGGCCACAACACCTGCATCAGTGTAGGTAAGACATAAAATGTTTTGAGGCAGCGCATCTGTCTCCAGCAAAATTTTCCCAATGCGGCTGGCAAGGATCTGCGTTTTGCCTGTGCCGGGTCCTGCAATTACCATCACAGGTCCTTCAATATGATCAACCGCCAGCTTCTGTTTTTCATTGAGCCTATCGTATTCTTCAAGGAACCGTTGTTCCAGTCGTACTTTGTTAATGGACATGCTTCAAAGTTAATTCTCTGACCTTGTGCCTGTAAAGATTTATTGAATAGTGCGGGGAAAAGTCCCTCACCCGTTTGTGGATAAAGCTTGCAAAACATAAAGTGGCAAAAAGTTAAACAGATTGGGTTTTAGTCTAATTTTCAGATACTAACTACGAAGCCCGTTTTTAAAATCCAGCCAGCCGTACAGTATTGACCGTCTTTTTTAGTAAAAAAGGCGGTTTTTTTTTGAGTGAGGTGTAAAATATACCCTAAAAGTGGTATTTTTTGAATGAAGTGGTAGGGGTACTTTTACAATGTTGAAGGTTTTAGCCGTTGTTTATCCTACACACCCGCTGATTAGTCAGCTTACCTGTAAAAAGATTTAAGAGGCAGAAAGAATAGCTATCCATTCACAAAACATCCTTTCTGCCTCTTACTTTGCCTAGCCCGGCATCCGGGAAATATATTTCTCCATTTGTTTTATCTGATCGGCCAATTGTTGTGTTGAAGGTTTCAGTGCCTTTGCTTTGCGGAAAAACTCTTTTGCCGCCCTGAATTCCCTTTTATTCATCATAATGCTGCACATCTGCAGATTGGCTGCTGCCTGGTTTTCTTTATCGGGCAATCCCTTACGTAAAGCCTGGCGGATATAACTTTCTGCTTGCTTGAAATTGTTCTTTTGCATGGCCAGCATCCCCATTTGCAATAAGCTTGCTCCTTCAGTGCCCTGCATAAGCGAAGAACCTGAGCCGAGATCCATTCCTTTCTTCATCATTTTCTCAGCACCATCAAAATCCTGCTTCATCATAGCAATGTTACCCTTCAGGGTATAAAACACTGAGCGGATTGGTTTGAAGAGTAAACCCGGAAACGTAACTGAATTCAGGATCTTTTCTGCACCATCCATATCACCTGCTTCCATATACTCCTGAATGAGACGGAGGGGGCCAAAGAAGAAGTGACCAAAAATGCTCACAATCGCAATAAGGTAAATGATAAACGACGGCCAAAAACTGGTAAAATAATGCACCACACCGGCCACGATCAATAATAAAATACCGATGATAAGCCTGTAACGGATATAAACGTTTAATAATTTCATACGTCAATAAATTGGGCTGCAAAGGTAGGGTTTGATGTCAGATTTTAGGTTGGAGATTCCCGAATTCTGCTATTTTTGCCGCCCGAGGCAAGCGCCCATGTGGTATTCGCTCCGGTCCCGTAGTTCAATGGATAGAATAGAAGTTTCCTAAACTTTAGATACAAGTTCGATTCTTGTCGGGACTACCAAACTAGTATGAAAGCCCCTTGTAATTAAATTGCAAGGGGCTTTCTCATATCAATACGAGTTATCGTGCCAGCTTATTTCTTCAGGTTAATGAAGTATTCCATATACTCGCCGGGTGCATACTCCTCACGATAATATAGTACCACCGATTTCGCAGTTAAATTTTTTATCTCATAAGTATCACCGGCGAAAGTTACCGTTGTGCCGTTTTGAATGGTATATGGGAGGGTTTCAGTACCATATTCATCTTTAATTAAAAGATTGTTATTACTCTGGAAATCAAATGTTGTTTTTTCGTAGGTGTAAGTATAGGTGGAGGTTAAAGTGGAGTTATTATATTCTTTATAGACATCACTTTCGGCAGTCCATTTGCCTTGTAAAGAAATAATAACCTCTTCATTTTTTTTCTTGCAAGCCGATAATATTAATACTACTACCAGGCTGAGGAGTAATGTACGTTTCATGATGTTTTGTTTTGATTGTGAATGTTGATTTGTTTAATACCGATCTCGCAACAAAGATCATTCGCTCAAGCCCCGATTACTAATCGATTACTCATGTAAAAGAGGGTTTGTTTTGCAGCTTTTTCTGAAAAGATCAACAGCTTATAAAGCGTTAGTAAAAATTAATAAAGAACCCAAAAGGACTTGCAGTTATCTCAAATTTCAGCCCTAAGACTTTTTGCCTGTGTCATGAAGTAACTCGTTTTGATGGTTATCGACAGTTATTAAAAATCAACTTCAGACGCTTTGTGCAATTGGTTTTTAATCTGCGCATACGGTTGTGCAAGAGCAACCTTTTTATATTGCTTACATTTAGCAGTCAAGTATTGCTTTTTAAAAACAGATTACAACAGGATATTTATTATAAACAACATGCGGGTACTTCATGTTCCACATATCGTGTTCAAAGACGAACTCTCATCAACAAAACAGCCGGTTGTGTTAAACCAACCTGTTTCGTTGCAACAAATAGCAGAACAACCTTGGCCATCTTTCGCCTACAAACCTGATGTGAAATTTTCAATTGTACATACAGGTGAGCATATTGTACTTACGTTCAATGTGGAAGAAGCGGAAGTTCGCCATGTAAACACTGCGGTCAACTCTTCAGTTTGGGAAGATAGCTGTGTAGAATTCTTCATCAGTTTTGATGACAGGGGCTATTACAATTTTGAGTTTAATTGTATCGGTACTGCATTGGTTGGTTTTGGGAAGGATCGAAATGACAGAAAACTGTTACCTGTTAACTTGGTAAAACGTATCCGCTGTTTTGCACAAATGGAGAAGAAAGCGAACAGCTTTCAATGGCAAATGCAGGCCATTATCCCCTTGAGTGTATTTATGTACCATGCGGTCTTTAACCTGGAAGGGAAAAAATGCAAAGCAAATTTTTATAAATGTGGTGATAAACTGTCGCAACCACATTTTCTCGCCTGGAAAAATATTGAAACGGCTGAACCGGATTTTCATCAACCGGCTTTTTTTGGTGATATTGAATTTGAAGCGAAAGTTTCATAAACTTGTGTAGGTATGGAAAAACTGCCAACGATCAAAGAAATTGCAAAGCAACTGAAGGTATCAGTATCAACAGTATCACGTGCATTGAGTGATCATCCACGTATTGGTCTTGGTACAAAGTTGAAAGTGCAACAGCTGGCAAAAGAAATGGGTTACGAACCAAACGCACAAGCCATTTTTTTTAAGCAAAAGAAAACATACGTCATTGGTGTTGTGATCCCGTATATACGGGAAGAATTTTTTTCGCAGGCCATCAGTGGTATTGAATCTGCTGCGATGGAGCACCAATACACTATTTTGTTTGGTCAGAGTTATGACGATCCGGAAAGAGAGAAAGCTGTTGTGGAAGCAATGAAAAAACAACGGGTTGATGGATTGATCATTTCTTTATCGAAGCAAACAAATAGATACGATCACCTGGAAGCGTTGAATAAGTTTGAAATACCGGTAGTATATTTTGATCGTGTTCCTCCGTTCAAAGAAGCACATAAAGTATTTTGTAACCTCTATAAAGGTACTGTTGATATGGTAGGATGGCTGTTCAACAAAGGGTACAGACGTATTGCATTTATTAACGGGCCCGATAAGCTGAATGCAAGCAAAGAACGCATGAACGGATACATTGAAGGTATCTCCAAGCAGAAACTGAAAGTGGATATGCAGATGGTGGAGAAAACAGACCTCTCAAAAGAAAGCACCCATAATGCAATGAAAAAATTGCTTGCATTAAAACATCCGCCAACAGCCATTATTACCTTTAACGACTATGTGCATATGGACGCTGTGCAGTATGCACAGAAGCAGAATATACTGGTGAATAAAGATATTGTGTTTGTGAGTTATGCCAACCTGCCCATTACAAGTTATACAGCTTTTCCTCCTCTTGTTTCAGTTGAGCAATACCCATACGGGCAAGGCGAGCGTGCCATGGAGCTTATGATAAAGATCCTCAGCGAGAAAACTGATAATAAGATCACCAACACTTCTTTTTATGTTGAAGAATTGCCTGCAACATTAGTTGCATATCAACAGGCAACTGCAGGTGGCTGATGACTTTTTATTGTTCTGTTGTCCTTTAGCTCCTCCCCACATATTTTTCTTTTACGCCAGGTATATATCCGGCCGCCTTATAGGTTGTGCCTGATTTTGCGCACCCGTTTGCATTCAAAATAATCTTCCTTGTTCAATAACTTGCTTTCTGTTTACTGAAAATGCATGTAAGCAGTTTTCTCATAAACACTAGTTATAGTTTACAAACGAACCGGCTTTTCAGTCGGTTTTTTTTATATGTGTTGCATAAAGGCTTATTCAATTTTGCGCACCCGTTTGCATGCTTAAACTGAATATTTATGTATTATTTTCATTGTTCCAAGGAAGGTTACAAACTTTCGGATACTCCGGTTTCCTGCACAGACCGGCGCTAACGGTGTTTGACAACTGCTTGTTATAACAAAGTCATCTCTAATTTTTCAATCTCTTGTATGAATAGAAAAGATTTTATAAAAAATACCGGACTTACGGCTGCTTCACTGGCGGTATTGCCCACCGGCAGTTTGTTTGCTTCAAATGCAGAAGCAAAAGTGAAAATGGTAATGATCGGCGTGGGTTTGCGTGGACAGAATCATCTTGATCTTGTGTTGCGTCGGAATGATGTAGAGCTGGTTGCTATCTGTGATATTGATGACCGTATGCTCAGCCGCTCAAAGGAAATGATCACCAAGAGCGGAAAGAAAATGCCACAGATCTTTACCGGCGACCCTTATGCATGGAAAAAGATGCTTGAACTGAAAGGTATTGACGGCATTATTATAGCTACTCCCTGGGAGTGGCATAAAGAAATGATCATCGGCTCTTTGCAGGCGGGTATTAAATATGTGGGCAGTGAAGTAATGATCGGTATTACGTTGCAGGATCATTGGGATGTGGTGAAAGCTGCCGAGCAATATAATGCTCATGTAATGATGCTTGAGAACGTTTGCTACCGCAGAGATGTAATGGCAGCTTTGAACATGGTGCGCCAGGGATTATTTGGCGAACTTATACACCTGCAAGGTGGCTACCAACACGATCTGCGTGAAGTGAAATTCAACAATGGTGTTGATGCATACGGAAAAGGTTGTGAGTTTGGTGATAAGGGCTGGAGCGAAGCAAGATGGAGAACACACCACTCAGTACATCGCAATGGTGATCTATATCCAACACATGGTATCGGACCTGTTGCACACTATATCAATATCAACCGTGGTAACAGGTTTGTAAACATCTCTTCCTTCTCATCAAAGGCGAGAGGCTTGCATGATCATATCGTGAAAAAATGCGGACCTGAACATCCTAATGCAAAAATCAATTTCAAATTAGGTGATGTAGTTACTACTTCTATAGGTTGTGCAAATGGTGAAACCATCTTGCTACAACATGATACGAACTTACCACGACCTTATTCATTAGGTTTTCGTGTGCAAGGCACCAACGGTATCTGGATGGATGTAAATAAAGGTGTACACATCGAAGGCAAATCAAAACCACATCAATGGGATGCGTCAAAAGACTGGTTCGATAAATATGATCACCCATTGTGGGCAAGGTGGAGTAAAGAAACAGAAGGTGCAGGTCATGGCGGTATGGACTTTTTCGTGATTCATTCCTTTGTTGAAAGCATTAAACGCAAAACAGCTACCCCAATGGATGTTTATGATGCTGCGGCATGGAGTGCCATTACACCCCTGAGCGAACTCTCCATCGAAAAAGGAAATGAAACCATTGAGTTCCCTGATTTTACCGGAGGTAAGTGGATGTACCGCAAGCCTGTGTTTGCATTGAATGATGATTATTAAAATAAGAAGTGGCTGTTGCTGAACGAATGATCTATGATGATTGTATAACAGGAATGGAACTGCCATAAGCGAGAATATGACCTATAATATTTTGGAATATCAGCAAATAATGTCGCAATCCGTTTTGCCTGTTTTTGGCCTCACGGAAAAGAAAGTGAAACTGGAAGCTTTTGGAAGCGGCCTGATCAACAGCACCTGGAAAGTAACCACCACATCAGATGAATATATTCTGCAACGGTTAAATCATTTAGTATTTAGTGAGCCGGAAGATATTGCCTACAACATCAGTTTAATTGCAACTTATCTCAAACAATACTATCCTGATTATTCATTTGCTGCGCCCATAACTGCTGAAGATGGGGCTTCACTGGTTTACCTGGAGAACGAAGGTTTTTTTCGGATGTTTCCGTTTGTAAAAGGTTCATATGCAAAAGAAGTGGTAGAAACGGCAACGGAAGCGTATGAAGCAGCTGTACAGTTTGGACGGTTCACGCATTTGTTAAGTGGGCTTGATGCAACGAAACTGAAAATTACCATTCCTTCGTTTCATGATCTTTCGTTGCGTTACCGTCAGTTCATGCTGGCGTTGGAAAACGGGAATGCTGAACGTATTATTGAAGCCGATGCGTTGATAAAGAAAGTGATGGATAACAGGGCCATTGCAGAACAATATCAACAGATCAAAACCAATCCTGACTGCAAGCTGCGTGTTACACATCACGATACAAAGATCAGTAATGTGTTATTCAATAAAGATGGTAATGGATTGTGTGTGATTGATCTTGATACGGTGATGCCAGGCCATTTCATCAGTGATGTGGGCGATATGATGCGTACCTATTTATCACCTGTTAGTGAAGAAGAAAGTGATTTCAGTAAAATTGAGATACGTGCATCAATTTTTGAGGCAATTGTACAAGGCTATTACAGTGAAATGAAAGCTGATCTTACGGAAACAGAAAAACAACTCTTTTTTTATGCTGGTAAATTCATGATCTACATGCAGGCGATCCGTTTCTTAACTGATTACCTGAATGATGATGTGTATTATGGTGCACGATACGAAAAACATAATTTCATAAGGGCATCCAACCAATTGGTGCTGCTTGAAAAACTTATTGCAAAAGAAAACGAATTAGTTCCTTTGATCAACCGGATTCTTTCAACCAATGAATAAGAAAATCCCCCGCAACTACGGGGGATTTTCTTATTACTTATGCTTTTGCTTCCTGCAATTTTACCCGAACGATCAATAAGGTTACTGCAACAATACAAAGTATACTTTCGATCATCAACCATTGCTGACCAAAAGCGCCCAACGGTCCTTCCAGCGAAATGGTCATCAGTCTTGATAAAGCATAGCTTCCCCAGAGAATTGCTGCGAATGCCAACCCTTTGGTATGATCTTTAAATGCGAGATACATTAAGCTGATGAAGATCGTTAATCCAACACCACCGTATACTCCACGAATAGAACTGAAGGCATCGTTGTTGGTCAACTTTACCTGTACCAGGTCCATTACGGCTTGCGGGTTTTGAAAAGCCATAAGGCTCACCATTAAAATAGCAAAAGCTGAAAAGCCGATGAGTGTTGCAGAAGAAATGCGTAAAAGTTTGTGCTGTTTCATGTGTTTATTTTTTTAGAATACAAAAATCGAAACAGCACATAACCTGGTTCTTGGTGTTTGCCAAGATTTTCGGATGATCCTTCGATCAGGCTGCAAAAGATTGATTACCGCTTTTGAAAATCCTTGCTTTTAATTCTTCACTTGGCTGCAATTGAAACGCAGCTGCATCGCACAATGCCTGCCAGAATGAATAGGGCTGATGCATACATCCACGATAGGTGTAACAATTGCTGCAGGCATTTGTGCTGCACTGATCTTCCGCAACGGGTTCCCCGTTTTTTAAAGGTTGTTTTTCGGCCATGATAAATAAGGTTAGATGATAAGGTTTAAATAACAGTACAAACATAACCTCACGTACCACCAATACAAACATCCAGTGGCATGAAATGGAAAAATAAGCGCATGAATTGTTTTGATTACCTGCCATCAGTAATGTGGCGAAGAATATTTTCCGGTATTGCAATTCATCATCCTAAAAATACAATTCATGCAAAGCCTGTTATGGAATGCAGTTGTACCCAAACATCTTTGCTATCCAAAACCTTATTATCATGAAGCGATTTAAAAAAATTGCGAAGTGGACAGGCTTTATTCTGCTGTTCATTATCGTTGCACTTACAGCTTTAACCGCCACCCGACAGGACCTTCGTTTTGAAGCACCTTATCCCAACATTAAAGCATCAACAGACAGTACAGTTATTGCACAGGGAAAACATCTTGTTTACAGTATGGCGCATTGCGCCGATTGCCACAGTAATCAAAATACCGATTCGTTGGCACAGCTTGGTATTGAACCTACATTGAGTGGCGGCCGCAAATTTGCTTTCGAACTTGGAAATTTTTACAGCAGAAATATTACAGCCGATGAAGAAACAGGTATTGGTAAGTTAACTGATGCTGAGATTGCACGTACATTATACTACGGCGTTAACTCTAAAGGCCAGGCTATGATCGACTTTATGCCTTTTCATAACGTAAGTGAAGAGCATATGACAGCGATCATTTCTTACCTGCGTACACTCAAGCCTGTAAAGAATGTTGTACCGGAAAATGAATACAGCACCTTAGGAAAAGTTTTGAAAGCGTTTTTAGTAAAACCTGTTGGCCCCAAGGGCACAATTCCAAAAACAGTAACACCTGATACAACGGCTGCTTATGGTAATTACATTGTAAACAATGTGGCCAATTGTGCAGGTTGTCATACACTACGTGGCCCAACCGGAGATTATATTGGCGAACCGCTTGCAGGTGGTAATGCATTTGTTGAACCTGGATTGGATACATTAACACCTCCTAATCTTACACCACATCCTGAAAGCCGCATCTATGGCTGGAGCAAACAGAATTTTATTGATCGTGTTCGTATGGGCAAACTCATCAAGCATAGTCACATGCCATGGAATTCGTATAAGAAAATGACTGATGATGAATTGACAGCGATCTATAATTATCTGCAATCGGTAAAGCCAGCTAAAACTTCAGTTGAAAAAAAATAAAACAACTAATCATGAACAAACATCTTCTTATTGCAGCTTTGTTTTTATTGCCGTTGATGACGCAGTCGCAGATCGGCAATGTATTGAACCGGGCAAAAGCAAAAGTAAACCAGCGTGTCAATAACAAAATTGACAAAGGGATTGATGAAGCATTGGATGAAGTGGAAGGGAAAGGCAAACCAAAGCCGGCTGCCAATAACACAACCGATGCAACAGCTCCTTCATCAAAAAAGAAGGTTGGTTACGCAAGCAGTTTCGATTTTATTCCCGGAGAAAAATTATTATACACCGAAGATTTTTCGCAGGATGTAATTGGTGAATTACCGCTTAACTGGAATACGACCGGCAAAGGAGAAGTGGTAACTGTAGATGGCTTGAGTGGCAAGTGGACAAAGATGTACCAGAACTCTTTTTACCTCACCGGTAATAAAACCGAGTTCCCGAAAAACTTTACTGTTGAATTTGATCTGTTGCTGGCCTTCAACTATAAAAGCTATACGTTGCCGTTGGTTACGTTTGGTATGCTGGCAAGTAGCGATCTGGCAACAACAGAAAATGAGTTGATGACCAATTACAGCAAATACCAATCAACAGAAGTAATGCTGCGTCCGGGTTATAAGAGTACGCCCAGTTATGCAACCGTAAAAAGTTTTATTGAACGGAAAGATTATTACAAAAGCGCCGACCAGGAACTCAATAGCTTCGATGATAATTATAATAAAGTAATACATATCGCCATGCAGATGCAGGAAAGCCGCTTACGTATCTGGATCAACAGCGAAAAGGTATTTGATATACCAAAGGCTTTGGTAACACAATACATGTTTAATCAGCTTTTCTTTAAGATCCATAATTCAGGCTATAAAGAAAGTGAAATTGGTTTTTATCTCGGCAATATTAAGGTGGCAACAGGTATTCCTGATACAAGACATAAACTGATGGAAGAAGGAAAATTCTCTACAACAGGTATTCTTTTTAATGTGAACGAAGCAACACTACAGCCGGCATCTTATGGTGTGATCCGTGAAATTGCGGCGGTATTAAAAGCAAATCCATCGGTACGCATCAGTATCACAGGGCACACAGACAGTGATGGTGCAGATGCAGCCAATCTCAGCCTTTCGCAAAAAAGAGCAGCCACTGTAAAAGATGTATTGGTGAATGAATTTGCAATTGATGCAGCAAGAATGGAAACAGATGGTAAAGGCGAAAGCAAACCGGTTGCCGATAATAAAACCAAAGAAGGGAAAGCCGCTAACCGCAGAGTAGAGTTTGTAAAACTATAAATGTATTTTTTATGGAACTGAAAATATTGGTCTTCTTAAATCTGCTGATCTATAGTGTAATCGTAAGTCAGTCATTTATGTACATGATCGCATTGCGTAATGTGCAGGAAAGTATGGGAGCAGCGTCTTACATAGAAATCAGGAAGCTGCTTGATAAGAACTTCCTCAAAAAATTTAAGCCCGTTGTTTATTCTGCATTAGTGCTTGGCCTTGCATTGGTAGCGGCAGCTTCATTTCAGTCATCAGCAATCATAAAAATCGGTAGTGCGCTTGCGTTTGCAGGATTAATAGCAGATGTTGTAATGATCCTGAAAGGCGATATGCCTATTAACCGCATCATCAATAGTTGGACGCTGGAAACCTTCCCGGCTAATTGGGTGGAATACCGAAGTAAATGGCTGTATTGGTTTTCGTGGAGACAGTTTGCCAACATCAGTGGATTTATTGCGTTGTTGATTGCAGCAGTATTCGGATAAACAATTCATCCTGCATTTTTTTCAATTCAATCATCAGTTGCTTGCCTTGGTTTATTGTGTGATTTAGTTTGCAGCTCAATTAAACCTTATCAAATATGAAAAGAACATTACTGGTTGCAGGTATTGTTGCTGTAGGAATTATTGCGTTTGTGAGTTCCTGTACCAATACTTCTGCAAGTGAAGAAGTTAACAAGAAGCCACTTACAAATGCACAGCTCATTAAACGTGGTGAGTACTTAGTAAGTGCCGTTGGTTGTGATGATTGTCATTCGCCCAAAATTATGGGTCCCGGTGAACCGGAAATTATTCCTGAACTGCGTTTCTCTGGTTATCCATCAGCAAGACCTCTGCAAAAAGCCGATAGTAATGTGGTGAAAAGCGGATGGGGTTTAGTTGGCAGCGATCTTACTGCATGGGTTGGACCATGGGGAATGTCGTTTGCAGCAAATATCAGCAGTGATGCAACCGGTATTGGTAACTGGACAGAAGCACAATTCTTTAAAGCGCTACGTGAAGGGAAATATAAAGGACTCGATAACAGTCGGCCGTTGCTGCCACCTATGCCTTGGTTTGTGTATAAGAATTTCAGCGATGAAGACATCAGAGCAATTTTTGCTTTCCTGAAATCAACCAAGCCTGTTGAGAATGTTGTACCGGCACCGGTTCCGTTTACAGCTTTGAAAAATTAATACGCATTAAGATTGTTTAGTGTTTAGGTATAATTACCTGCCCGGCGGGTTCTCCCGTCGGGCTTTTTATTTACAACAATGAAAAAGAAAAAACTGCTTTACTTATTACAGATAGCGCTTCTGTTTGGCTTTATATATAACCCGTGGACAAAATTTCCGTATACATTTTTACTGTTGAGTTTGTTTGTACTGTTGATCAGTTATGTTGAAGACGGTGATCTTTCTGCAGTTGGGTTAAATGCCAGGGGAAGTTTGTTTAAAATAATTCTGCAGGCTGCAGGATTATTTTTGATCATAGAACCGGTAATGGATTTTATTGTACAGCCAATAATGAACAGACTAGCGCAGGATGTACCGGATTTTAGTTCTTTTCAATCAATTGAAAACAACACGGGTAAGTATCTGAAATACCTTACTTATATCTGGATCAGTGCTGCGTTTGGCGAAGAATTATTTTTTCGTGGTTTTCTCAACAGCCGATTTTCTGAATTATTTTCTGGTTTACGTGGTAACGTTGTACTTACAGCGATCAGTTCTTCACTTTTATTTGCAGCTCCGCATTTATACCAGGGCCTGTCAGGTTTGGTCATGACGTTTTTGTTTGGCCTTGTCTTCTTCTTTATCTACAGAAAGTTTGGCTACAATTTGTGGATCACTATTCTGCTGCACGGTTTCGTTGATACGTTTTTTATTACACTGGCTTATACGGGCAACCTGTCGTACTATAAAATTCCTGACTCCTTATTTATATAATAGCTATTTCTAACTTATGCTTTCACACATCACTTTTAAGAAATACCGATCGTTGCGAACTCACCCATTTATGTGGTTGCTTCGCTATGCGCTGCTTTTATCTTTACCATCGTTTATGAAAAAAGCAATACAGGTTTTTGTCTTTTTATTTTCTTTTGGAAGCGTGTATGCCCAATCAAACGGAGCAGACGGTTCTTCTTTATTTAGTGCAGAACAATTGCGTGCAGATCTTGATTCACTTCATAGCTGGGTACTTTCTTCTCACCCAAAACTGTACAGTAATGCTGACAGCATGGCAACAGAAAAAAAGTGGCAGCAAGTACGGAGTGAATTAAAAAGCAGCATGTCCCGTTCGGCATTTATGAAAATACTTGCTCCTTTGCTGGCCCAGTATAATGATGCTCATACGTTTGTTGAAACTGATTTTGAAAGTCCGGATCTGCTGGTATTTAAAGCAAATGGCGGTCGTTTTCTTTCTTATGAAGTAACCATAGAGGGAAATGAAGTTTGGGTTAAAAAGGATATTGATTCACTTGTACAGGTTAAACCCGGCAGCCGCATTTTATCCATCAACGATAAACCAATACAGGAAATTATAACCGAGTTGTACAATGCCATGTCGGGTGATTACAAAGCGAATCGTCTTGCAAGTGTGTCACGGTTATTTGGATTTCTATTGTGGAATCAATACAGTTGGTCGGCACCATTCTCCATTCAATTAAAAGAACCTGATGGAGCGGTAAGAAGTATAAAATCGTCTGCAGTTTCAGTTGATGATTATCTCAAGAATTTATTTCCTTCACCTTTATGGACGATGGATATTTATCCCGACGAAAATTTAGCTGTTATTGAATGCAGAAGTTATTCGGGTAATATGGAGCGCATCCGTGAAAAGCTGGATTCATTTTTTACCATCATCAAACAAAAAAATATTCAGCATGTAGCGCTTGATCTGCGCAGGAATGGTGGTGGTAATTCAGCGATCGGCACCTTGTTTTTATCTTATCTCACCCAAAAGCCGTTGATATCGGTTAATTCAAAATCATTTCGTGAATCAAAACGATTACATGAATTACCTGCAGACTTTTGGCTGAAGAAGCAGTTTGATAATGCGTTAAAAACCTGGAAAAGAGATGGAGAATTTCTTACCACTTATTTTGAGTCAGACAGTCCGCCTGCATTAGCAAAGCCCGAGTTGTTTTTTAGAGGTCAGTTTTATTTACTTACCAGTGCCCGCACTTATTCATCGGCACACATGACGGCCATGCAGGTGAAATGTTCGAACCTGGGAGTGATCATTGGTCAGCCAACAGGCGAGCAAATTGATCTTACGGGAGAGATACTCAGCAGTAAATTACCCAACACAAATATCTTGGTGTATATCCCCACAGCTAGGTTTACTGCTTCCTGTAAATGGAAAGAAAAGATGGGTGTGCAGCCGGATCATATTGTTGCATTTGATCCAAAGCATTTAACACATGCTGTCGATACAGAAATTGCTTACCTCAAGCAACTCATCAAAACAAAAAAGTGATTTTCCCCCGACAGATCATGCAATGAAATATGCAGTTCATGCATGTGCAATTAGTGAAGGCCTTTAGTGTGGATTAAGTTTGTTCATCATTATAAACCTTATCAATTTATTCTACCATGAACAAACAACTTAATGCGGGTAACGGAAAAAAAATCCTGTTTGCCTCAGTTCCTGCCGATGGGCATTTCAATCCACTTACAGGGTTGGCTAAACACCTGCAATCACTCGGGTATGAAGTGCGCTGGTACACTTCATCGCACTATGCACCTAAATTAAAAAAGCTAGGCATTCCTCACTATCCATTTGTGAAGGCAATGGATGTTACTGCCGATACTGTAGATGAAATATTTCCTGAACGTGCTAAGATCAAGAACAAAATCAAAAAGCTTAATTATGATTTCATGAATTATTTCATTCTTCGTGCACCTGAATATTACGAGGATATAAAAAACATTTACAAAGATTTTAAATTTGACCTGTTTGTTGCGGATGTGTTATTTACAGGTATCCCATTTGTAAATGATCTCATGGATATTCCCGTTTTTTCTATGGGTATCGTTCCATTGATGCAAACTTCAAAAGATCTGCCACCTGCAGGTTTGGGGTTAACACCAGGCACTACATGGCTTAGTAAAGTAAGAGACAGCATCCTTCGCTTTATGGCTGAAAATATTTTATTCAGCAAGTCAGATAAGCTGATGAAAAAAATACTGGATGGATATTTTATTGATCATGATAATAAATTTCTCTTCGATCTTGGGATCAACAAGGCAACTTACTATTTGCAAAGCGGAACACCGGGTTTTGAATACAAGCGTAGCGATATGCTGGAAAATATCCGGTTTATTGGATCGCTGTTGCCATACAGCAGCAATCAAAACAAAGAGCAGTGGTTCGATGAACGCCTGAATCAATACAAACGTGTAGTGCTTGTAACACAGGGAACGGTAGAAAAAGACATCAATAAATTATTAATTCCAACTATTGAAGCATTTAAACATACAGACACGTTGGTGGTAGTTACAACCGGCGGATCACAAACGAATGAGTTGCGTGCAAAATATCCGTACAGCAATATCATCATCGAAGATTTTATTGCCTTTAATGACATTATGCCGTATGCCGATGTGTATGTAACCAATGGCGGTTACGGCGGCGTAATGCTGGCAATTGAAAACCGTGTGCCAATGGTAGCTGCAGGAGTGCATGAAGGCAAGAACGAAATATGTGCAAGGGTTGGTTACTTCAAGATTGGCATTGATCTGAAAACAGAATTACCTAAGGCTGAACAGATCAGGAAGGCTGTGGATGAAGTAACAGGCACAGATCAATACAAGATCAACATTCAAGACCTGGCTGATGAATTTCAGCAATATGATGCAAACGGGCTGTTTGCAAACCTCGTTGCTGAAGTGTTGCAACCTGCAAATGATCTTTCCATTTCAAACAAATACAGCGAAAAAATATTTTAGGGTTGACCGGCCTGGCCGGATGGTTTTTTAACCGTCCCGCCAGGCTTACAATTCATCCCCGTTTTTACTCAATTCATACAGGATGATCCGTTTTTCCTTTCCATCGTATCAACAAAACCGGCAAAAGATGGTAATTTGTAAAATAGATATGCAGATCAAATTACCATCTTATACCACAAGGGATTATGCGGTTCTTGCGATCATTCTGCTACCCATCAGCATCATTATAAATTCTATTTTGCTGGGGGCAGGTTATTATTCAAGCCTGGGTGTTTTTTTACTTGCTACTGTTATAGGTTGTGCAGCTTTTGCGATCAACTTTACGCTTTGTGGCGGATGGGCCGTACTCATGAAAAAACGCTTTCCCGAAGAGAGCCAGGTAGGCACCCGGCTGACATTCATGATCCTAACGTTTATCGTTATTACGGGTTTGTTTTTATACCTCATGTTCAGAGGTTACGAACAGATTGAGTTGTTTAATTACAGGTTTAATGAGAACAATTTTTTTTTAGCATATGTCGGCATGGGTATCGTTAACGTATTCATCACGTTGATGATGGAAGGGGTAGACCGCTATGAAAAATGGAAGGATAGTTTAAAGGAAACAGAAGAGCTGCAAAAAGTATTCAGGCAAAGTCAGTTGCAGGGTTTAAAAAGCCAACTCAATCCTCATTTTCTTTTTAACAGTTTAAATTCTTTATCAAGTCTTATCAGCGAAGATGAAGATCAGGCCGAACGTTTCCTGAATGAAATGAGTAAAGTATACCGTTATATGCTGCGGAACGATGAGGATCAGATGGTATCGTTAGAAACAGAATTGCAGTTTGTAGATTCTTATCTCTATTTGTTGAAAGCCAGGTATGGTGACGGGTTGCAGCTGTCAGTAAATGTATCGGATACAGCGGCACAGACAATGCTGCCACCTTTATCGCTACAGGTGTTGATCGAAAATGCATTCACACAAAACAGCATGAGTAAAGCAGCTCCGTTGAAAATATATATTGAATCAGAAGATGATAAATGGATCGTTGTGCGAAATAATCTGCAACCGAAAGTAGTTGCGGAAACTGTTGATGTGGAAGCAGGGCTCGATAACCTGATCAACCGCTACCAGTTGATCAATCGCTCTGAAGTCATCATCACCGATCAGCCGGGTGAACGAATTATACGTTTACCACTGATCTGCAAAAAAGCGGAGGTGATATTATGAGTAAGTGGAATAAACCAACGAAACTGCAGCTGTATTCTTTTGTGGCATCAATGCCGATTATTGATATACTGCTCAACTTTATTTTATACGATGAAAAGCTGTTTCATGAGATCAATATCTGGCTCGTTTCTTTTCCACTCATCTTCGTTATTGGAATAGGCTCATGGCGAGGCCATGTATTTATCGGCAATTATATCAAGCATCGTTTTCATGGGCTAAAGCAAACAAAGAAGAGGATATTGCTGCAGTCATTCTGCCTTATTCCTTTCATGTCGTTCTCTGTTACGCTGATCTTCCTGTTTTATGATGCATTTCATATTCTTGGTTATCATTTCTCAACGGAAGATTTTAAACAGGGATTGATCGTGGGCTTTTGTGTGAACCTGATCTTTGAAACATTGTATGAAGCGGATTATGTATTGGAGCGTTACAAAGAAAGTGTAGAGGAAAAACAACACATGCAGCAGCTTTCTATGTTTCATGAATTTGATAGCTTAAAAAACCAGGTTAATCCGCATTTCCTGTTTAATTGTTTTAACACGCTTTCATCACTTATCAGCGAAGACAAAAAGAAAGCAGAAAAATTTTTGAATGAGTTAAGTAAAGTGTATCGCTACCTGTTGCGTAATAACGAAGATGGGTTGAGTACCGTGGATAATGAAATAAGGTTTATCCGTTCATACTATCAATTGTTGCAAACAAGACATGGCGAAGCGGTACAGTTGAATATTGAAATTGACAAGCGCTACGATTCGTATATGCTGCCCTCTCTTACCTTACAATTACTGGTTGAGAATGTGGTGAAGCATAATGTGCTTTCGAAGAATAAGCCATTGGTGATCGATATTTTTACCACTGCCGGCAACAAACTGGTAGTGAACAATAACCTGCAACGTCGTACGGTGAAAGCACCGAGTAATAAAGTGGGATTGGAAAACATTCGTGCAAAGTATGATTTGCTGAAGCAACCGGGTTTCCAGGTAATGGAAGATGAAAAGAATTATACCGTGGTGCTTCCGCTTATCTGGAATAACAATGGAGAAATGAAGAGGGCCATATTAACGGAAGCAAAGAACAGCTTAACATAAAAGAGTAAAATTTTTGCGGTGACATTTATAAAGTCGAATGCAAAAAAATCAGGTCAAACAACATGAGGCAATAATCAACAAAAAACAGGCAAATGAGAATACTTATTGTAGAAGATGAAGAACTGGCAGTAAAGAAACTGCAAAAAACATTAGCGGCGGTTGACGCAACGGCGTCAGTAATTGGCGTTACAGACAGTATAAAAGCAACAGTCGACTGGTTGCAAAGCAATCAGCAACCCGATCTTATCCTGATGGATATTGAGCTTGCTGATGGGCAGAGCTTTGAAGTGTTTAATTTAACAGAAGTAAAGAGCCCTGTGATCTTTACTACTTCGTATGACGAGTATGCATTAAAGGCATTCAAAGTAAACAGCGTAGACTATTTACTGAAACCGATACAAAAAGAAGAGTTGCAGGCAGCCTTGCAGAAATACCGTCACCTGCATGCAACTGCAAAAGCACCCGATGGGAAATCGGATATGAATCTTGAAAGCCTTGTTCGTGAGCTGCAACAGAAACTTCAGCCGAAAGAATACAGGAAGCGTTTCCTGGTGAAGCATGCACAGAAACTGGTTTCAGTTGAAATTGATGAGATCGCTTATTTCTATAGCGATGGCCGTCTTAATTTTTTTAAAACAAGCGATAACAAAAAATATGTGGTTGATTACACGATGGATGAATTGGAAGATATGCTTGATCCGGAGAAGTATTTCCGTATCAGCCGTTCATTCTATGTTTCAGTGAGCAGTATTGATAAGATCGACGATTACTTTGGTAACAGACTTATTCTGCAATTGAAACCTGCAGTGGATAAGGAAGCATTGGTGAGCCGGGAGAAGGTGACAGAGTTTAAAAAGTGGATGGGTAAATAACCTCTTTCACATAAAAAAAAGAACAGCATTTGCTGTTCTTTTTTTGTGTTAATAACAGGCTTTTATTTTCCTGTTCTGTTTCTGTATTCTCTGGGTAGTTTTTTATGAAATGTATAGCTGATGTCGTCACCGCTTCTGATCTCAATTTTTCCTGTTGATTTCAGATTTACAACACAATCGTTATATATGTTGATTACAAGATCTTTCGATTTTAAGGTATTCATTCCTGTAACAAAAGAGTTCTCGTAAATATCAACTACTGCAAGATTTTTTACCGGTAGCCCGATATAAATTTTATACTTAAAGCTTTTGTTTTTGCTTGCACCGATTGTTAGTATTCCGTTTTCCTGTTTTACGGAAATGTCACCGAAGAAAGTGCTATCGCCTTCAATGTATAGAATACCTGGTTCGTTGTCTTCGATCAATAACACATCAATTGAGGCGTTGATCACTAATTTTTGAAAAGGCTGTACGTTTACTTTAGTAATGGCTGATTTCCTTTTTTCTGTTGTTTGTGCTGAGGCTGCAGTAGTAACCAGCAAAAGAACTGCAGTGAGCAGGTGTTTTACGTTCATGATGAAAAGGTTTAATGATGATAAAGTTTAACTGTGCAAAGATGCTCAGCTGAGTGTACAGGAGAAAGACCAAACTGTATGAATCGTTACAGCGGCCGTATGAAGTGAATATGTTATGAAGATTATACCACCGGAACAAGTAATACAAAAATGGAACTGCTTTTGTGTACCTGCACATCAAGCTGTGCCTTTATGGTTTTGAGCCGGTGTTCCATATCCTGCCGTTGCAGCAGATTATTGAGCTGTTGCATATCGCAGCAGTCGTTTTTAAACTGCATGGTAAATTGCAGTTTTGGTTTTTCGTAACTGATGTGAATATTACATTTTTGAGCGCCTGCATAGATGAGGCTTTTCACAGCTTCTTTAAACAAAAGAAATGATTCGTGGCGAAGTTTCATGTTGAGCGAAAGGGCTTCCACATTCTTATCAACTAAAATATCGATCTCGGCACCATTACGGTTGTTAAGTGCATCAAGGTATTCTTTCATGCGTTCAACCGTTTTCGACATGTTATCATTGTCGGGATCAATACTCCATAACATGTCATCCATTGCAATCATCATGTTATGACTTTTAGCGTGGATCTGCTCAATATATTCTTTTGATTTTTCAGGATCTTTATCTGCTTTCAACTTTGCCATTTCACTCAGGATATTAATATTGTTGAGTGCCGTATTCACTTCTTTATGCAGATTATCTGCAATGCCACTGCGCATTTCCTGCATGGCTTCCTTCCGTTTCATCCGTTCACGATCCAGCCAGAAGATAATTGCACCACCGGCCAAGATCAGCAAACTGTAAAACCACCACGATTTCCAGAATGGAGCATTCATTTTAATCCGCAAATTTGTTTGTTGCTCCGTAAAGCGCCCTTCTTCATCCATAATCCGTAAACGGAAAGTATAAGTGCCATTTGGAAGGTAAGAATACACTGCCTGGTTATTATTATCTGCAGATTGCCAGTCTTTATCAATCTTATCCATTTTATATTGAATAATGCTGGAACTGCCGTATTGCAGGCTTGAGAATTCAATAATGACTGAATTGTTTCCCGGCTTTAAGTTAATAAGATCAAGCTTCAGTAACGAATCAACCGGGATTGACTTATTGCGCACTTTAAAATCGGTAATGATTGCTTTGGGTTTGGCATTGTTGAGAATAATTGAAACCGGATCAAACGCAACAAATTGATTACTGCTGCCAAAAAGTAAACGGCCATCACTCAGGCGTCTTGATGAGGCAAGAATAAAATCTTCGTTATCAATACCGTCTGTTTTCCCAAAACGGATGAAAAGATTTTTTTGAATATTGATACGATACAATCCGCTGGTGCTGGAAAGCCATACATAACCATTACGGTCTTTCTCCAATGACGCAATGTAACCGGAAATCGTTTCAGCGTTACCGAGTAATTTCGATTTTTTGGTTTGCCTGTTAAATAATAATATCTGCGAGCCGGTAGTGATGATCATTGTACTGTCATTATATTCCAATACAGAGGATACGCCCTCCTGAGGGAGTTTGTAAGCACCTTTTCCGTCTAAACTAAAATGGTAGATTACTTTATCTGTTGCGGGATCACATGCATAAATACCAAAATTTGCAAATGCTATCCAAACTAACCCCTTTGAATCAACAATGATCTTATTTACCTGGTTTGCGGGTAATGATGTAACCAGTTTTATGCCGTTTGTATAATCTTTATTTCCGGTTGTGGCGGTCCATTTATATAAACCGATCGACTGCATCCCAAACCAAAGATTACCCAATTTGTCTTCCACAAGTTGTCTTACTGTTCTATTCTGTAATGCCGGGGGATTATAATAAGCGGAAGTTCGTGTCTGTTGATTCACTTTAATAAATCCCGGCTGGGCCGAAAGCCATATCGTGTTACTGTCTGATGAAGCAAACATACTCCATATTGAATAACTAAGTCGCTCGTCGATACCTTTAACATTGATGGGGAGAGGTTTTAAATTTTTATCATAGTGGTAAAGCCCATCGCCCCATGCAGAAGTAAGGATGGTGCCATCTTTCATCTCAATTGCCGCCAGAACGCCACCTCTCCCAGGCCTTTCGGTCACACGGTTTATATGAGCTATATTCTGAAAAACATGCTGCGCCGGGTTGAAGCGATATAATCCATTGTTATTTGTAGCAACCCAGATATTATTTTCACGATCCTCAGTTAAGCCACGAACATGTTCATAAGCAATGCTTCGTTCAGATGTATAACCGTTGTTTACAAAATCGAAGATTTTTGTTCGTTCATTAAAGCGTGCAAACACCTGTAGGCCACGTATCCATATGCTGCCATCTTTCTGTTCAAGAAAACCATGTACTTCGTAATAGGATTTAAGATAGCCGTGGAGTTCTGCTGCAGATAAATGCAGATCATTTTTTTTCAGGTCGTAAGAATAAATATAAGGGAATCCGGGGCCCCAGTTTAAGAACCAAACCCTGTTCTTTGAATCAAAAAAATAAACGTATGGGGTGATTTTTCCTTTGAACTGATCGATGATTTTTTCTTTATCAATATTATTAAAAGCAGTGCTTAAATTATTTGTTGCTTCATTGAAAATAGCAATCGTTCCATCTTTGGTTGTAAACCAGTATTTACCCGAGCCCGGCTGCTGTGCAAAATCGCCAATATTCCATCCTTCCGGAATTTTAAAACGTTTATGTGCGGATACAAATGTGTGCTTGCTTACATCATAGACTAATAATTCATGACCTCCCAGCAGCAGAAACAAATCGCCTTTACTGTCCAGTATTATTTTTTTAACTGAAGTTGCTGTTGCATACTTATTAAGCGCATAAACCGTGGCTTCGTTGAACCTGAAATTCTTTGTGCTGAAAATACCGATGTGCCCATCGGAAAGTAACACCCAAAGATTTTTACTGCTGTCGATGAGTAATTGCGTGATAGGGTTAGATGGTATGGTTGTATTATCGTTTTTGCGATGCCGGAATGTCTTGTAACGGATACCATCAAAACGCTGCAGCCCATCAACCGAACCTGTCCAGATATATCCCTGCTCATCCTGCACCACTGTATTCACCTGATTCGATAAAAGGCCGGAACTGGTATTGTAATGTGTAAATGTATAGTTGAGTGTTTCCTGTGCAGCAACGCTGTTCAGAAAACAGAAGAATAAAAAAATGAGCGAGAGTTTGTGGAGCATAGTGTTCAGGTAGGTCAAATTTACTGATTGCCTGCATAAACTGCGTAAATGGCTGTATGAACTGTTGATATCGTTATTGAATTGTGCGAATGTTTGAATGAGTTGTAAATGCCAGATGGGAGTTTGTTTGCTACTGAATGTGTGCAACTACAATTCACTGCTTTAATATCACAATTCATGCATAACAGTATTTCTTTCTGCTGCTGTCAATAACATCTTTGTGCCGTTAATCATTCAATCATTAAACCTCAAACAAAACAATGAAACGGATTTTTATTTTAACCCTCTTGGCAGGCACCATTTTAACCTCCTGTAAAAAAGAAGACAAACAAAAAGTATTTAACGGAGCAGTCGTTCCATTTCAACACGGGAAAGCCTGGACATGGTACGAAGTAGATGAAAGTGATAAACCACTTCGTTTAGCTGTTGCTATTGATGAAGCAGCTATGAGCAGCCTCGATCGTGGCGGCGAGAATAACGGTGAACATAATCACAGCAACAATGTTGTATTAAATTTTCATCCTAAAGTAAAATCAGTATTCAATCATGTTGGTCTTGGATGGAACCCGCATGGTCATGAACCCGAATTCATTTATGGATTGGCTCACTTCGATTTTCATTTTTATACTATTTCACCGGCAGCAGTGGATGCAATTCCTCCGTTTGAAGTTGACAGCAGTAAGCACAAGAATTTGCCGGCGCCGGCTTATTTCCCTGCTACTTATTTTTACCCCGGCGGTGGTGTTCCTAAAATGGGTGCTCATTGGCTCGACTTTACTTCTCCTGAATTAAGCGGTGCTCCATTTACTCAAACATTCATTTATGGTTCTTATGATGGAGAAGTTACGTTCTACGAACCAATGATTACTGAAGCATTTATTTTAGCCAATAATGGATTTGTACGAACTATTCCGCAACCCGAAAAAGTTCAAAAAACAGGTTATTACCCAACCAAGATGCGCATTGAAAAGATCGGCGGCATCACCAATATTATACTGGAAGGATTTGTATTAAGACAGGCATCGTAAAAGCGGGTTCACTCCGTAAAGTGATCACTGCAACAGAAGCATGAAAGATAAGCCGGGAGTGCCGTAACACTTCCGGCTTATGTATTTTATTACGATGAGAAGTAAACATGTGCATTTCGTTTTAGCATCAACATTTCATGCAGCAAAAAAGCCAACTCATCACATCATGCGTTTTCAATGCAGTAATTGTGCATCAATTTTACATCATCATCATTATTTCACCATTAAACCTTATTTATGAAACGTTACAATATTTTCAACCAGGTACATAAAGGGCTCCGTGCATTACTTTATGAAACCATCATTAAACTGCAGCAAACAGATTTTACAGATGCAGAAGATGCTGATGAAGCTGTTCAGCAGGTAAAGATCATCCTCGATCTGTTTGACGAACATGCGCATACAGAAGATACATTCATTCTGCCCGCTATTGTAGAATATGAGCCATCAGTTGTGGATGCTTTTGCACAGGAGCATGTAAAAGATCTTGCACTCAGCAATAAGCTCAATGGTTTGTTGCAGGCTTTTTCACTCACGATTTCTCCCGATGCTAAACGTGAAATTGGCGCTGCTATCAGCAATGCAGTATTTGAATTCATGCTGTTTAACCTTGAGCACATGAAGAAAGAAGAAGATGTACTGAATAAATTATTGTGGCGCTATTATGATGATGAAGTATTGCACGGCATCACCATGAAGATTATTGCACACGTTCCGGCCGATAAAATGCCTTTGTACAATAAATGGATGATGCGTGGACTTTCTAACACAGAGATCATCGGTTGGTTGAAGCAGGTAAAAAATAATGCCCCTGAATTTGTCTTTGACTCATTTGTTGACCTTGCAGTAAATGAACTTGCAGAATGCCGCTGGCAAAAAATACAGGAACAACTTACAGAAGGAGCCATGCTGGCGTAATCTTCACTAAACAACAAACACCACTACAATGAAAAAAGTAAATTATATAGCCAAAGGCTTTAAAGTTTTAAGTATTGCTGCAGTAATTACAGTAGCAAGTTGTTCACTCATTTCGTTTACCGTTCGTTCGCTGGGAGATGATTTCTTGAAGCAGCTGGGATTAACAAAGCCGGGTGCAGAAGAAAAGATCAGGCAGGGAATTCTCGGCGGCTCGCTTGATACATACGGCATCAAGGGTATTAAGAATATTGCCACAGGTAACCGTGCTGCGGTGGCGAGCGATATTCTTTCTTACACAAAAAAATATGTAAGCACAGCCGATTTTATTAAGAACTACAATGAAATGAGGGATTATTACAAACCCAAGTTTCAAAAATTGCAGACACCTGATGAAATGCGTGCAGAGGCCGTTGCTAATCAGAAAAAAAGCATTGCACAGATCGAAGAGAGTATTAAAAAAGCAGATGCTTCAACCAAACCTATTTTTGAAAACGTATTGATTACCGCAAAAGAAGATTTAAAGAAAATAGAAGATCCTAACAGCAAACATAATGCAGCCTATGCAAAAAATTATGAGCAGGCTGTAAAACAAAATCAACAGAATTACGACAGGCAGATTGCTGACTGGGAAGCAAAGTATCCGTCGAATCATTTACTGTATGTGAAAAAAAGGTTGCAGGAGTTTTTAAATGAAACAGCAGACATTGATTTTGAAGCTGAACTCATCACAAAGAATGGCAAGAAGTATTTTGTGAACCGTGCTTACGAAAGCAAAGGTAACCGTTGGAAAATGGCTTTCCGTGCAGGACAGGATGTTGTTACAACTGCAAGAACATTTGTTGAAAAATGGATGAGCGAGATCAAATAATTCGAACAGTCGGTATACTTGGTTAAAGCCCCCTTTGCAATGGGGGCTTTGTTTTTTATACCTGTACTGATTTCCATTTACCTTTTTTGAAATAATACCAGGCCATCAATGCGATCAACGTTTCTGCTACTGGTATGGCAATGAATGCGCCGGTTGATTTCAGATCAAGTCCCTTTGCCAATAAATAAGCAAGCGGTATCTGGAACAACCAAAAGCAAATAAAATTGATCACTGTCGGTGTTTTGGTATCACCAGCTCCATTGAGCGCCTGCACCATCACCATGCCAATACCATAAAAAATATAACCCGCACCAATGATCTGCAATGCTCTTGCACCATAAGCAACCACGGCTTCTTCCTGTGTAAATATGCGGATGATGGGTGTAGCAAAAAACACAAACAACACCGTTACAAAGCTCATGAAAATAGCATTATACTTTGCTGCGAGCAATACACTTTGTTCTGCACGTTGTATTTCTTTGGCACCAAGATTTTGCCCAACCAATGTTGCGGCTGCATTACTCAAACCCCATGCTGGTAAAATAAAGAACACCACATTTCGGATGGCTATCTGGTAACCAGCAGATGCTGTGGTGCCACCGCTTTCAGCAACCAATTTTGCCAACACGATCCAGCTGCCGGTTGCAATAATAAATTGAAACGTTGCAGGTGATGCAATGGTTGTGAGTGAACGGATCAATGGCCCATCAAAATGAAAATGTCTCTTTTTCATTTGTAATAAACCACTTCCTTTGAACAAGTGCCAGCATTGATAAGCCACACCTGAACTTCGGCCAAGTACTGTTGCAATGGCAGCACCCTTTAAACCCATGAAGTGAATAAAAATGGGGCAGAGGATAATATTCAGTAAACTGGCGATCCATAAACTTTTCATGGCCATGGCGGCATCGCCTGCTCCCCTGAAAATACCATTGATCAGAAACAGCAGAAGGATCACTACACTTCCGCCCAACATAATGCGGGTGAAAATGGCACCTTCTTTTACAACATCACTTGCTGCGCCCATTAGCTGTAAAATGTCGCTTGCATAAATAACACCGATGATGCTGATCACGATTGCAATGCTGATGCCCAGCACCATTGCCTGTGCACCTGCATGTGCAGCTGCATCCGGATTTTTCTCGCCAATACGTCTTGCTACAACTGCTGTGGCAGCAGTGCTTAAGCCAATGGCAACTGAGTAAACGATCATGATCACCGATTCTGTTAAGCCAACTGTTGCAATAGCATTTTTGCCGAGCTTACCTACAAAGAACATATCCACTACTGCAAATACGCTTTCGAGACTTAGTTCAAGAATCATTGGAATAGCCAGGAGAAACACAGCTTTGCGAATGCTACCCTGTGTATAATCCTGCTCCTCACCATTGAGTGATTGTTTAAATGTTTGATAGATATATGAAAGCCTGTTACGGTTATTAATCGTCGTCATGAAAAAGGTTTAAGAATAAATAAAATGAAATGGCTGAAGCGTTGCTTCAGTTAATTGGTGTTTCGGCGTGTGTCTTTTTAAATTAAGACGAATGAGACCTTCATATGCGTAGAATAAGAGTCGCAAAACTAATCTTTTTATTTTTGAACTAAAAACATGGTTGATGACCAATGGAAACTATCCGTGGAAGACGGTATTTTAAGCGGTTGACAGGGTTTTCATTGCGTGATGTGAAACAAGTTTGTACTTTTATACTACAACCATCAAGAACATGAAATGAGCCATAAAATTTTCGGAGGTAAATTTTATCCAATCCCGATGAAAATTTTATGGCAAATAACATGTGGCTAAAATCAAATAAAAAATAGCACATGAAAAAGATTGTCGTAGCCCTTGCCCTTGTTGTGTCTTCTGCTGTAGCATGGGCGCAGCCGGCACGTATTCCGGTAAATGATCTGAATACAGGCACCAACAATAAACCAAACAATAACACAACAAACTCCCCCAATACAACCACTACAACCAGTAGCGAGTTGAAAAAGTATAGCGATCCTAAAGGCCGCTACACCATTGGCTATCCCGGCGATTGGAAGTTTGATGATAAATCAGAAAATGCTGTTTTTAAAATAACGTCGCCGGCAGAAAATGGAGAGGATAAATTTTTCCAGTACCTGAACCTGCAGATCGAAGAAATAAACTCCGGTACTACAGTTGATGATTATGTAAAAACAAACATGGATGCGGTAAAAGATTTTGTGAAAGGTTATCGTGAAGTTTCATCGATGTTCTTTAACCGCAATGGGTCACGTGCATACCAGATCATATACAAAGGCAAGCCTGGCGAAATGACTTATGATGTACAGATCAAACAATTATTTTGTGTGAGTAATGGTAAAGGGTATGTACTCACTTATCTAAGTAAAGAAGGAGAGCGTGATGCATACGAAACAACTGCTAACAAAATATTCAACTCATTTAAATTCTAAAAAGACTTAAGATAAATAAAGAAGGCGGTTGCAAAGCGACCGCCTTCTTTATTTATAGTTCACCTGCATTAAGATCAAGCCTCTTTTGTATGCATCATTGTTTGCAGCTTCTTTGTTAATGCAAACAAGATGAGTGATGCAACACCTGCCATTACTACGAACAGCACGAAGAAATCGTAAAGCGAGTTAATGTCATAACCAAGTATGGATTGAAACTTATAAGGAATACCTGCGTCGTTAAGCTTGGCAATTACCTCTGCTGAAGGTGTAACTGTTTTTGCCAAAATGGGTTCTAAATCTATACCCACGTCAGCAGCCTTTTTGATTTCTGCAATGCTCGGAGGATATAATGCACTAAGCACACCTGCAAGCTTATTCGCAAATGCGTTACCTAAAAACCAAACAGCCATCAGCAACGAAGCGTATTTAAATGGTGCAAGTTTATTTGCAAGCGACAAGCCGATTGGTGATAAACATAATTCGCCCCATGTGTGCAACGCATACATACCGGTTAACCAGATCATACTTACTTTAATACCTGCGCCAACATCTTTTACACCGAAGGCGATCCACAAATAACCAATTGCAAGAAGCATTAAGCCGATGGCCATTTTTGTTGGGGCCGATGGATCCTTCTTCCCCAGCTTCAACCATAACCAGGCAAACACTGGTGCAAAAGCCACAACAAATAAAGAGTTAAGCGATTGGAACCAGCTTGCAGGAACGGTGTAGAATCCAAGATCACGTTGGGTTTGTTCTTCTGCAAAGAAGGTGAGTGATGCTCCGGCCTGTTCAAATGCGCTCCAGAAAAAGATCACAAAGAATACCACGGTGAATAATACAATGACTCTGTGCTTTTCAAATTTGTTAAGCGTTTTGTCGGTCATCACCATAAAAAAGATCAGGATAGCAGAACCTGCAAGTAAGTAGGTAAGATAGCTGACAACTTTCGCATCTATATATAACATGCCGATGGCTAACGCAGAAAACGCTGCTAACCCAATAATGATCGCAATCGGTTTGATCCATAAAGATGGCGACCCAGCAGGCGTTAAGCCAAGCACTTGTTTATCTGGACCAAGAACATATTTTTTATGAAACAGCAACTGCACAACTACGCTGATCAACATACCAATACCGCCCGCTAAAAATGCCCATTTAAAATCAGCAGGGTCGCCGGTGTCACCTACCAACCCGCATATAAACGGCCCAACTGCACCACCCACATTAATGCCCATATAAAAGATGGTATAAGCAGGATCAATTCTTCTGTCGTTTTTTGGATACAGTTGACCAACCAATGAAGAAATGTTCGGTTTGAAAAATCCATTACCTGCAATCATTAAACCAAGACCCGAAAAGAATAATATAGAAGACAGATCTGGCGATGATGCGTAAGTTGATCCACAAAAGAAGAGTAAAAATTCTCCCAGTGCCATTACAATACCGCCTGCAATAATAGAGCGTTGGTTTCCCCAGTAACGATCGGCAATAAAACCACCAATCAATGGAGTGAGATAAACTAAGCTGGTATAGCTTCCATAAAGGTTTGAGGCAAATGCTTTATCGAACAGCAATGCTTTGGTCATGAATAAAACCAGTACGGCACGCATGCCATAATAGTTGAATCGTTCCCACATTTCAGTGCCAAATAAAACCCAAAGGCCTTTCGGATGGCCTTTTTGTGCGGTTGTTTCGCTCATACAATTGGTTTAAGTTTTTTAATTCGTGGAGTGCCGAAAGTAAGGAATAAATAGAAACGGCTAATCACTGTTCGCATTCTTACAGTTTTGACGAAAGGTTTAGGAAGTTGCAGCAGTATGGTCTAATTTCGGGCCTGAAGTAAAATCCGACATGAATATACTACTGCTTGGCTCTGGTGGCCGTGAACATGCCCTGTCCTGGAAATTTGTACAAAGTCCTTTGTGCGATGAATTGTATATCGCTCCCGGTAACGCCGGCACTGCTTTGTGTGGTACCAATATTTCTTTGCGTGTGGATGGTGATTTTGAAGCGATGGAACAATTCTGTCGTGACAAACAGATTCATCTGATAGTTGTAGGTCCGGAAGATCCACTGGTGAAAGGCGTGTATGATCATTTTGATGAAGCACATAAAACCAATCCTTTTGCTGACGGCTGGTTGGGTGTTATCGGTCCCTCAAAATACGCAGCGCAGCTTGAAGGCAGTAAGGCATTTGCCAAAGCATTCATGGAGCGCCACAATATTCCAACAGCTTCCTACAAAGAATTTACTGATACCAATTTTGACGAAGGTCGTGAATACCTCATGAACCATGCATTGCCCGTTGTGCTCAAAGCCGATGGACTGGCTGCGGGTAAGGGGGTGATCATCTGCAATAATCATCTCGAAGCTGTAGCTGAATTTGATATGATGATCCATCAGCACAAATTTGGTGATGCGGGTAAAAAAGTGGTGATCGAAGAGTTTTTGAATGGTATTGAGGTGAGCGTATTTGTGTTGACCGATGGCAAAAACTATTGCATATTACCGGAAGCAAAGGATTACAAACGGATTGGCGAAGACGATACCGGTTTAAATACGGGTGGCATGGGTGCAGTAAGTCCGGTGCCTTTTGCTGATGAGGTGTTTATGCAAAAGGTGAAGGAAAGGATCATTGAACCAACCATCAATGGCTTTAGTGAGGAGGGATTTGTGTACAAGGGTTTTGTGTTTATCGGTCTCATTAAAGTAAACAACGAGCCTTATGTCATTGAATATAACTGCCGCATGGGTGACCCTGAAACCGAGGTGGTTATCCCAAGGCTGAAGAACGACCTTGTTGAAATGCTTGTTTCAACGGCAAAAGGGGAAGTAGATCAAATAAAGATCGAACAAGACCCACGTTTTGCGGTCACGATGGTAGCTGTAAGCGGCGGGTATCCAGGCGATTATATCAAAGGGTATGAAATTACCGGCCTCAATCAATCAACTGCAGAAACTGTTATTTTTCATTCCGGCACCATAGCAGAAGACGACAAAATTGTGAGCAATGGAGGACGTGTACTTACGGTTACTTCTTTCGGTAAAGATGTTGCTGAATCGGTAGCAAGATCAAAGCAGGTACTTGAAGGCATCCGCTTCATGAAAATGTATTACCGCAGCGATATCGGCTACGAATTCATGGGCACTAACTGAGAAGTATAAACGAAGTTTCTGAAATGTCTTTTTTGTTTTTCGTGGTATTGACGAAATGCTTTGCAGGCAAGGGTTAAACTTGTTTTGAAAAAATCGGGAGGAAAAACACTTACGGGCACGGTTTTAGCGTTGTTATTCCAAATTTTTCTCTCAAATTTGCAACCATCGGAATTATAATTTCCAGTAACCAATATGGGACTCTTCAACTTTTTTATTCAGGAAATAGCAATGGACCTGGGTACAGCTAATACCCTCATTATACATAACGATGAAATTGTGGTGAATGAACCATCCATCGTAGCACTCGACCGGAACAACCCTAAGAACGTGTTAGCCGTGGGTAAGAAGGCATTGATGATGCATGAAAAAACCCATGAAAGCATTCGCACGGTTCGCCCATTGAAAGACGGTGTAATCGCCGATTTCAATGCGGCTGAGTTAATGATCCGTGAGCTCATAAAATTAGTATTGACCAAAAAACCATTGTTCGCTCCAAAATGGCGGATGATGATCTGCATACCTTCCAGCATTACAGAAGTAGAAAAAAGAGCGGTGCGTGACAGTGCTGAACAAGCCGGTGCACAGGAAGTATATCTTTTGCATGAACCAATGGCAGCTGCCCTTGGTATTGGTATTGATGTGGAAGAACCCGTTGGTAATATGATCGTTGATATAGGTGGTGGTACTACCGGTATTACGGTGATTGCTCTTGCAGGTATTGTTTGCGACCAAAGTATCCGTATCGCCGGTGATGAATTTACTGCCGATATTATGGAAGCTCTCCGCCGCTATCACAGTTTACTCATTGGCGAACGCACAGCCGAGCAGATCAAAATACAGATTGGTGCTGCTATGAAAGAACTGGATAGCCCGCCCGACGATATTCCGGTGAACGGTCGTGACCTAGTAACAGGTATTCCTAAACAGATCATGGTTAGCTACCAGGAAATTGCTGAAGCACTGGACAAAAGCATTTTCAAAATTGAAGAAGCGATCCTGAAAGCATTAGAGATGACTCCTCCTGAGTTGGCCGCTGATATTTACCGTCGTGGTATTTATATCACTGGTGGTGGCGCCTTGCTCCGTGGCCTGGACAAACGTCTGAATCAAAAAATCAAATTACCTGTTCATATTGCTGATGATCCGCTGAAGAGTGTGGTAAGAGGCACAGGTATTGCACTTAAAAATTACAATCGCTATCCGTTTGTGATGCGCAACTGACTGGGACATCGATGAACGGAAGAACCAATTAAAACCCACCTTTCGTGCGGAATCTTTTTGCTTTTATCAGGCGTTTTTCGGTTTTATTGTTTTTCCTGCTTTTACAGGTGGTGAGTATGTCCCTGCTGTTCAGGTATAATAAATTTCACCAGGCCGCTTATATGGATACTGCCGGAGAAATAACCGGAAGTATTGAAAAACAGTACAGCAAAGTGAGCGGCTACTTCAGTCTTAAAAAAGAAAACGAAGCACTGCGTAAACGACTGGCTGAAGTACAAAACAAACTTGCAGAAAATTTTCAAAGCCCTGATACTACGCAACGTGTTGTTACAGATTCAATTCCTGTAGATACCACAGGTGTTTTACGTAAGTATCTTTATATGGAAGCCGCAGTGGTAAATAATTCAGTAGCTCAACCCAATAACTATTTCACCATTCATCGTGGCAGTAAACAAGGCGTGCAACCGGGTATGGTTGTGATCACTGCCAGCGGTGTTGCAGGTGTGGTGCTGGATGTAACAGAAAATTTTGCAACAGCCATGAGCATGCTCAACAAGCAAAGCCGTATCAGTGCAAGGTTAAAGAAAACAGGAGAGAGTGGGCGCATAGAATGGGATGGCAAAGATCCGAGAATTGTACAGCTGCGTGATATACCAAAAAGTGTAAAGCTTGCAAAAGGCGATACTGTTATCACAAGTCAGTACTCTGATTTCCCTTCCGGCATTATGATCGGTGTTATTGAAAAGGTGTTGCTTGAAAAAAGCACCAACAATTATTTTTTGCAGGTACGCCCTTCAAATGACTTCAGCAGTTTACAGAATGTATTTGTGGTAGCTAATCTGCAACGTGCCGAGCAACTTGAACTGGAAAAACGCATCAAGCAAAAGAAATGAGCAATCTCTTACGAAATATCATCCGTTTGATCTTATTCACCTTGGTGCAGGTATTTGTATTTAACCAGGTGCCGCCTCTGCATCAATACATCACACCTTATATTTATTTTCTTTTTATTCTTTGGTTGCCGTTTAATATCAGCCGTGGCACTTTGTTATTGGTGTCATTCATTTGTGGTATCTGTCTCGATTTTTTTACAAAAACACCCGGCTTACATGCTGCTGCCTGTGTATTGATCGGTTACCTGCGGCCGTTCCTTATTAATTTATTAGTGCCGCAACAAGGTGTTGAGTTCAACTACCGTGAACCTTCTGTTGCCAGCCTTGGATTTACACAGTACATTACTTATGTAACCGCACTTACGTTGTTTCATCATGGTTGGTTATTTACGATCCAGGCCTTTCAATTTGGCAACATCTTATATCTTTTATTAAAAACTTTGGGCTCTACCGTAGTAAGTTTGTTGTTGATAACAGTAATTGAAATTATCTTTATACGAAAGCAGAAGTTTTTAACCAATACCTGATGCGCAAATTTTGAAAAACCTTATAACAGGCCATGGCCGAATTTAATCAATCACGACAAACCACCATCCGTATTATTATAGCAATTGTGTTTGCCATCATTCTTGTACGATTGATGACATTGCAACTGTTTACTTCCAAATATTCAAAACTGGCGAACGACCAGGCCATCCTCCGCAAAATTGTTTACCCAAGCCGTGGAATTATTTTCGATCGTAAAGGCAAAGCGATCCTCGATAACACAACCATGTACGATCTGATGGTTACACCATCGCAATTGAAAGGAGTTGATACAATTATACTTTGCCGCATTCTGGGTATTGATACAGCAGAGTTTAAAGAAAGGGTAGTAACAGCTATTATCAAGAACTCACGCAACAGGCCATCCGTATTTGAACCATTGCTTTCTCCTGAAAAATATGCAAGGATAAATGAGAATTTATTCCGCTTTCAACCGGCTTTCTTTTTACAGGAACGACCCATTCGTACCTACCCTTACAGAGCTGCCGCTCATATTCTTGGTTATGTAGGTGAAGTTGATTCGCCGATGTTGAAACGCTCGAACTTCTTTTACCAGATGGGTGATTTTGCCGGGCGCAGTGGCCTGGAAAGTTATTATGAAAAAATATTGATGGGTAAACGTGGGATCCAGTACATCCTGCGTGATAATTTTAACCGGCCTATTGGTAAATATGAGAACGGTGAATTTGATACAATATCAGTTGCAGGCCGCCATCTCAATACTTATATTGATGTGGAAGTGCAGCAGCTGGCAGAAAAATTAATGAATGATAAAGTGGGAAGCGTGGTTGCCATTGAACCGAAGACGGGTGGCATTATCGCCATGACATCAGGTCCAACTTATGATCCCAATGAATTAACAGGTTCTGAATCGAGAAAGAATTTCAGCCGTTTGTTTTTAGATCCTGCATCGCCATTACTTAATCGTGGTATGCAAGGTGTGTATCCTCCCGGCTCAACCTTTAAACCATTAGGAGCATTGGTGGCATTGGATGAAGGATTGATCACACCTGAATTTGGTTATTCCTGTTTTGGCCGTTATGGTCCTTGCGGCAGGCCGGCCTGTACACATACTAATGCAGGACATGCTGCCAACCTCAGTTTATCTATTGCCAACTCCTGCAACTCGTATTATGCACATGTGTTACGCATGGCACTTGATAATAAGAAGTACGGCAATATTGAAGGTGGGTTGATGAAGTGGAAAGAATATATGTCGGGTTTTGGTTTGGGGCATCGTTTGGGTATCGATCTTCCCGGGGAGTATGCAGGCTATATTCCCGATACTGCACGATACAATAAAGTATTTCGCAAAGGAGGATGGAGCAGTTGCACCATTGCATCGCTTGGTATCGGACAAGGGGAAATTCAAGCCACTCCAATGCAAATGGCTAATGCCATGTGTTTAATTGCAAACAGAGGTTGGTATTACACGCCTCACTTTGTAAAGAATATTGATGGAGAAACAGCAGAAGATACATTGCTGAATAAGTATCGTCAGAAAATTTCACCGCTTCATATCCCTAATGATTATTACCAGGCAGTAATTGACGGGATGGAAATGGTGGTAACAAATGGTACTGCACGAAATGCTGCTATTGAAGGTTACTCTGTGTGTGCGAAAACAGGTACAGTAGAAAACTATTTCAGAGGAAAGAAACAACAGAACCATTCTTTCTTTGTAGCCTTTGCACCAAAAGATAATCCACAGATCGCTATTTGCGTGGTGGTGGAAAATGCAGGTTTTGGTTCAACATGGGCAGCACCTATTGCATCATTACTGATGGAGAAATTCCTGACCGATTCTATTGCGGGTGATAAACGCAAAGCTGAGATCGAACGCATCAGCAACGTTGTTATTACACCGGCGAAGATCAGGTATGAATTGTTTAGAAGAGATTCGATCAAACAGTTGAGAGATTCTGCACAACGTGTAAAAGAAAGACGCATGCGGATTGATTCAACTGCAATTGGTCAATTAAAACATCTGCCGACGATGCCAAACAAACAACCGGCAAAAGATCAAGAACAGCAACATAGGTTAATGGCTATTATACCAACCCATAAATTACAATCACTTAAAGAAGCAAAGCAACGTAACAGCTGATGGAAAAACAGGCAAGCATAGGAAAGGGAGTTGATGCTACAACAGTATTGTTGTATTATGCCTTAGTGCTGGTAGGTTTTATTGCTATTTTTTCAGTTGAGTTTCGAATGGGTGATTCGTTTGTTCAGTCATTACTGGAATTAAAGAAAAACTATTCACGTCAGGTGTTGTTCATTGGCATCAGTTCATTGGTGGGTGTATTTATTTTATTAACTGATAGTAAGTTCTTTACCACTATTGCCAATCTTTTGTACATGGCCGGTATCTTACTGATGCTGTTAACGTTTGTGATCGGTAAAGATATCAGTGGTTCAAAATCATGGATCGCATTAGGTGGTGGATTTAATCTGCAACCTGCTGAATTATGTAAAGTGTTTACTGCATTGGCATTGGCAAAATATTTAAGCAGGCAGGAAACGGAATTCAATAACCTCCGGTCGCATCTCATTGCATTTGCATTAACGTTGGGCCCGGCATTATTATCCATTGCACAAAAAGAAACCGGTCTTGCATTGGTTTATTTCTCTTTCTTTTTGGTGATGTACAGAGAGGGGTTACCAGCCATGTATCTGATCGTAGGTTTTTCCTTCGTGGTATTGTTTATCTCCTCAATTGTATTATCGTTTTTGGTTTATGCAATTGCGTTGGGCATTATTGCATTGATCATCATTTATTATTTCTGGCGGCAGTTTAAACGCAACCTGTTTTTATTGCTCGCCATGATCATCATTTATCTTGTGCTGCTGGGCTTTCATATGTTTGTGAACATCGTTGTGTTTGATAAGATCATGAAACCTTACCAGGCTGCACGTGTGTTAAATATGTTTGGTAAGAGTTATATTCCCAGGTCACCTGAACGAATTGCACAATTTGAAAAGGAACAGGCGAGTGGAAAAAAACGGGATTATACCTATAACGTAAAGCAATCGAAGATCGCAATTGGTTCCGGTGGATTAGCTGGTAAAGGATTTTTGAAAGGAGTTACCACGCAAGGCGATTTTGTTCCGGAACAACACACCGATTTTATTTTTACCGCCATTGCTGAAAGTTTTGGTTTTTGGGGAAGTGCTTTGCTGCTGGGTTTGTATTTCTTTATGCTTTATCGCATCATCACACTTGCTGAACGACAACGAAGTACATTCTCAAGGGTGTATTGTTACAGCGTGGCGGCTATTCTTCTCTTTCATGTAATGATCAATATCAGCATGACAATTGGTTTAATGCCCGTAATCGGGATTACACTACCTTTACTAAGCTATGGTGGATCTTCACTTGTTACATTCACCATTCTGATCTTTATTATGCTGCGCCTTGATGCCGACCGTAGTATGGTGCTTCGATAATCAGATCAACGTTTGTCTGCTGTTCTCTTATTAATCATGTTAAATCGATCGTGTATGAAAAAATATCTCTGCACATTTTACCTCCCCGATTTACTGGAAGATGATTTTTGGGCAATCATACCAAGCCATCGGCAACATATCAATGATTTAATGCGTGAAGAAGTGATCATCACTTATTCCGTAAATGGATTACGAACCAAAGGCTGGGTGGTATTGAATGCTGACTCTGAAATGGAAGCGGCAGCAATGATCGATAAATTTCCAATCCGTAAGTTTATCACTTATGAGCTTGATGAACTCTTCATATTTGATACAATGATCGGTGCTCCAAAACTGGTGATGAATTGATTAAACTTCCTGCCTGTATCTTTGCAACTTCTTAATTGAATCCAGGCAACAGCAGTTGCAGTTAAATAATACAGGCACATGAGAATAATTCCACTTTCAGAAGGTAGTTTTACAGTAGATGGTTCCAAGAAATTTGTTCCTTTCGATCCTGAGAAAGATAATATAAAAGATCGCCCCGCAGGTAGTTTGTTGGTTGAAGTGCAACCATTTGTTGTGATCACCGAAAAAGATATTTTGTTACTTGATACAGGGCTCGGCTTTACAATGCCTGACGGCACATTACAGATACATCATAACCTTATGCAGGCAGGTATCAATCCAATGGAAGTAACAAAGGTATTGATGAGTCATTTGCACAGAGATCATGCCGGTGGTGTGAGTAAAGAAGATGCTGTATTGCAACAACGGTTTATCAGTTTCCCAAACGCAACGTACATTGTAAATAAGCAAGAGCTTGAAATTGCTGTAAGCAAATTATCAAAGTCGTATGCAATTGATGATGTAAGTATATTGCCCGAATCAGATCACTTGCAGCTTGTTGAAAGCTCAGGTGTTATTGATGATTATATTCATTACGAATGGACAGGTGGACATAGTCCATGGCACCAGGCATTCTGGATAAAAGAAAACAACGAAACCGTTTTCTTTGGTGGCGATGTAGCGCCGCAGTTGTTCCAGATGAAAACAAAGTTTGTAACCAAATATGATTTCGATGGAAAGCTTGCTGCTGATCTGCGTGTGAAGTGGTGGGCGCAGGGACAGAAAGAAAACTGGAAGTTTTTATTCTATCATGATCTGAAAACACCTGTCTTTAGTTTTTAATGAAGACTGTTTTATTGAAGTAAGACGGCATCTCTTCTACATATATTATTTTCTTTAAAGTCAGCATAAAACGGTTTTTTTTCACTGAATTGCTGTTTGCAAAACTCTTGATGAGTAACGTATTATTGTATCTATTGAATTGCTGAAATGCAGTGCTGTAGCGGGTTTCAGGGCAAAAAAATAGGCCAACCCTGAAAAGAGTCGGCCGTTGCTAACCTATGAAAAACACCTATTCGCAAATTTATAACATAAGAACCAAAAATTCCAAATTAATTTCTCTTTTGACGTTGCAACATTGGCTTATTTGGGCGGTTCTTTAACTGATTCAATAATACTCCACGAAACTCACGTTCAGCCTGAAAGAATTTATTCATTCTGGGCTGTCCTATTACACCAACAAAACGATCACGATACTTTTTTCTTACATCTAATATCCTTTGTTCATCATCCACCACATCTTTGTTTGGATTGTTTCGCTGTGTAAGCATAACCTGGTTTACATCACGTTTATACTCATTGTAAACCGGCCAGAAACGTTGCGCTTCATCAGAAGTTAAATTGAGCTTACGACTGATAAATGCAATTTCAAGTGCTTTAATCTTTTCATGATCCTTGGGGTCAGGTTGATCCTGTGCATATACATAACCTGTAAGGTTGAATGCAAGAACCAACATCATTGTCATTATCTTTTTCATGATACTATCCTCCGGTGTTTTTAGTTTATTTGTGTGTTAGTAGTGGTAGTTGTTTTTTCAAGTTCTTTCATGAATGATTCAAGAAACTCTTCATCCATATAATCCGTTTCCTCGGGTAACTTGCTGTGGTCTATTGATTCATTGATCTTGTCAACATCTTTTGAATCGGCTGTTAGTTGCAGGTAACTTACAATTGCATCATCACTTAATGCTGCCAATTCATTATTGAATTGCTTTTGTGTTTTGATTGGATCAACATGTGCCATATCAAATGGCGTACTGTCCAATGATTGTTTCATCATCATATTAATTCCAAAGGCAATCATTGTGAACACAACAGCTGCTGCTGCATAACGGATGATCAATTTGCGACTGAAGATGGAAACAACTTTTGTTTCTTCTTTCACCTGTGTGGTTACAGTATCAGCAAGTGAAGCGAAATAGCCAGCAGGTACTTCATATACATTGGTTTTACTGATGCCAGCCAATAACGGCGATAATGCGGCCAACTCATCTGTTGCTGTTCGTTGCGGCTGTGCTTTTATCTTATCAAGAATATTCTCCGAAAGGCTATCAAAATAACCGGCAGGTACATCTTGCGGCATTTGCTTACCAGCCACCTGCAACAGGGAGTTTTCTTCCTGGCCACCGGCTGCTATTCTTGCCATGATCACCGAGCTGAGTGTGTCGAAATAAACCTCCGGCACCTGGTAAGGTACCATGGGGTTGATCTGGGCCACAACCGCACTGATCAGCTCCAATTCATTCACTATGTCTTTATTTCTTGTCATTTTCTGTTTCTATAGATGTTTTTAAGTGCTCTTCGTTTAACGGTTGAGGATAAAATCCTCTATTTTTTTTACTGCATGATGGTAACTGGCTTTCAGTGCACCTTCGCTGGTTTCAAGCACCCGGCTCATTTCCTCGTAAGGCATCTCATCGTAATACCGGAGAGCGAACACAGCCCGTTGTTTTTCAGGGAGTTGCTGGATGGCCAGTTGTAATTTCCACTCCAGTCGATTGGCATCAAAATGCTTATCAGCTTTTATGGTATTGCTGAGCCCTGCTTCCACCTGGTCCATTGAAACAGCGGTGCGTTTTTTCCGCTGTTCCAGGAAAGTGAGACTTTCGTTGGTGGCAATGCGGTAAAGCCAGGTATAAAGCTGTGCATCTTCCCTGAAATTTTCCAGCCCATTCCATACCTTGATGAACATGTTCTGCAGCACATCGTTGGCGTCTTCATGCTCCACCACCATGCGGCGGATATGCCAGTAAAGCTTTTCCTGGTATTTTTTGATGATACGGGTGAAAGCCCGCTCTTTTGTGGCAGGTTCGTGGAATTGCAGCAGTAATTCCTTGTCGTCTGGTTGCGTCATTATTGAATAGAGGTTTTCTGGTTTGGATTTTTCTGAACCGGTATAAAGTTAGAAAAAGCCACGGGTAAGATGGCTTTTGAAGTGAAAAGTTTAATGCGGCGAAACAAGATATTAAAAGGGAATAGGTGCTAAATAATAAAACCCCATCATCACTGACAGGGTTTCTTATCTTAAGCAAGTAGTTCTCTTATTTTCTGCTCATCACTTTTTCAGCAGCAGCAACAATATCGGCAACGTCCAAACCATACTTCTTCAACAGATCAACCGGTTTACCACTTTCGCCGAAAGTATCTTTTGTGCCGATCATTTCAATAGGAATAGGGAAGTTCTTTGCAGCAACCTGTGCAATACTATCGCCCAAACCACCAATGATGTTATGCTCTTCAGCAGTAACAGCGCATTTTGTTTTTTTGATGGAAGCCAATACTGCTTCTTCATCCAAAGGTTTGATCGTATGAATGTTGATCACTTCAACAGAGATACCTTTTTCCTGTAACTGCAAACCGGCTTGTATGGCATACCAAACCATATGACCACAGGCAAAGATGCTAACATCAGTACCATCGCTGAATTTTTGTGCTTTACCAATCACAAAATCTCCTTCAGCTGCTGTAAAGATGGGCCATACCGGGCGACCAAAACGCAGGTAAACAGGTCCGTGATAATCTGCCACTGCCATGGTTGCCTGTTTGGTTTGATTGTAATCGCAGGGAACGATCACCGTCATGCCCGGCAACATCTTCATCAAACCAATATCTTCTAAGATCTGGTGTGTTGCACCATCTTCACCCAGTGTTAAACCGGCATGTGATGCACAGATCTTTACATTCTTATCACTATACGCAACTGATTGACGGATCTGATCGTACACACGACCGGTGCTGAAGTTGGCAAATGTTGTTGTGAAAGGAATTTTACCGCCAATGGTTAAACCTGCTGCAATACCGATCATGTTTGCTTCGGCAATACCCACTTGTATAAAACGCTCCGGAAATTCTTTAATAAATGCCTGGAGTTTTAATGAACCGGCGAGATCGGCTGTTAATGCTACTACATTTTCGTTCTTGCGTGCTGCTTCTAAAATACCATCGCCAAAACCGCTACGGGTATCTTTATTACCGCTTACCTGGATATCCTGTAATGCCATTTGCAGAAGTTTAAAATACTTGAATTGAGATTTAAGAAAGAAGACAGCAACCGTGGCTGGCATCTGAATTTCGCTGCAAAGAAAAGGGAAAGTTTTGAGTTGAAGTAAAACAAAAAATCGCAGAACGAACGTAAGTCGATCTGCGATTTTTGTTGCAGCAACAAGCTGCATTTATTGCATTAATTCAGGATGCTGTTTTGGCTTCCATAGAGGCTCTCGTCTTTTTTAAGTTTCAGTTCCCAGTCCCAGGCCGTCTGCATCATCTGTTCCAGGTTAAATTCCGGTTCCCAGCCAAGCAAGGTCTTCGCTTTATCGTTATTGGCATAAGTAGCTACCACATCACCTGGGCGGCGGGGACCAATTTTATAATTCAGTTTTTGTCCGCTTACTTTTTCAAACATATTGATAGCTTCCAGTACAGTTACGCCGTTACCAGTACCAAGGTTGAACACTTCACAACGTGAAAGATTCCGTTGCTCAACGAGATAGTCAATTGCCAGTGTATGCGCATGTGCCAGATCGCATACATGAATAAAATCACGAACACAGGAGCCATCTCTTGTTGGATAATCGTTTCCAAAAACGGTCATTTGCGGGAGTTTACCGATTGCTGTTTGTGTGATGGCTGGCACCAGGTTCTGCGGTTTGCCCAAGGGTAATTCACCAATAATGCAACTTGGGTGCGCACCAACGGGATTGAAATAACGTAACAGGATCGCATTCGTTGAAAAACTTTTTACCGATTCGCTTACGATCTGTTCTCCCATTTGCTTGGTGTAACCATAAGGACTTTCAGCAGGCTTGGGTGGCGTTTCCTCAGTTACAGGCACGACATCAGGATTGCCATATACGGTGCAGGAAGAAGAAAATACAAAATGCGGTATCTGGAACTCCTGCACGCATTTCAATAAATTGATGAGGGAAAGCAGGTTGTTTTCAAAATACATTAATGGCCGTTCAACACTTTCACCCACTGCTTTGTAAGCAGCAAAATGAATAACGCCGGTGATGTCGGGGTTTTCCTGCAACACCGCATAAGTTTCATCGTAGTTACAGAGATCAACTTTATAGCTCTTTACTTTTTTGCCCAGGATTGTTTCGGCACCTTCAAGCAGTTTTGTGTTGGAGCGTGAGTTATTATCAACACAAACAACATCGTATCCGTTTTCAACGAGATCAACAATGGTGTGTGAACCAATATAACCGCATCCGCCTGTAACTAAGATCTTTTTCATAAATATGTATCGCTGTATTGTTTTATTGTTTGATGAGATTCATGATGTACTGTCCGTATCCACTTTTCAACAAAGGCTTTGCCAGTTCCTGCAATTGCTCCGTTTTAATAAATCCTTTTCGCCATGCAATTTCTTCGATGCAGGCGATCTTAATTCCCTGCCTTTGTTCAATCACCTGTACAAACTGTGAGGCCTGCATCAATGAATCGAACGTACCGGTATCTAACCAGGCTGTGCCACGGTCGAGTATTGACACTTTCAATTTACCAAGTTTCAGGTATTCTTTGTTCACATCGGTAATTTCATATTCACCACGTGGGCTCGGTTTCAATTCCTTTGCGATCCTCACAACATCATTATCATAGAAATATAAACCGGGAACTGCGTAATTGCTTTTTGGATGTTCGGGCTTTTCTTCAATGCTTAAGGCATTCATGTTCTCATCAAAATCAACCACACCATAACGTTCAGGATCGCTCACATGATAGGCATAAATGATACCCCCATCAGGATCGGTATTGTTGGCGAGTAATTTACCCAAACCGGCACCATAGAAAATATTATCACCAAGTACAAGGGCTACTTTGTCGTTCCCGATAAATTCTTCACCTATTACAAATGCCTGTGCAAGTCCGTTAGGAACTGCCTGCTCAGCATAGGAAAATTCAACACCTAAATTCTTTCCATCGCCTAACAACCGTTTGAAATTTGGCAGGTCTTGTGGGGTTGATATAATTAAGATTTCACGGATTCCCGCCATCATCAATACAGATAATGGATAATAGATCATGGGTTTATCATAGATCGGCATGATCTGCTTACTGATTGCAAACGTGATAGGATGCAATCTGGTACCAGACCCGCCCGCAAGAATAATTCCTTTCATGTGTTCACTTTTATTGTTTTTAGCCACATCGTATTCGCCAACGAACCTCTCAGTGTATACATTTATTGAGCCGCAAAGATGCAACTACCTGTCAGAAATAAAAAATCCAACCTTAGGGGTTGGATTCTTCAAAATTATTTTAAGGCTGTTTAATTAAAGCCGGGAATGAAAAAGTGGAACAGTGCATATACCAATGCCGCCACCAACGCACTCACAGGTATGGTGAGTATCCAGGCCCACAACAGGTTGATGGTTACTCCCCAACGTACCGCACTTAAACGTCTTGTTGCACCTACGCCCACAATTGAACCAGTGATGGTATGTGTTGTACTTACCGGTGCACCTAAGTTAGCTGCGGTAAACAACGTAATCGCACCTGCTGTTTCGGCAACCACACCTTCTAATGGAGAGACTTTGGTGATCTTAGTGCCCATGGTTTTAATGATCTTCCAACCACCACTCATGGTACCCAATGCAATAGCTGAGTAACAGGCGATCGGGATCCAGTTAGGCATTTCACCTAAATGGAACTGGTTAGGGTCGTAGGCAATTAAAGCTGCCATGATAATACCCATTACTTTTTGCGCATCGTTACCACCATGACCAATACTGAAAATGGCAGAAGAAACAAGCTGCAGTTTTTTGTACATGTTGGCCGTACGGTAAGCTGTTTCGCCACGCCAGTGATTATAGAGATATGTGCTCACGAAAATAACACCAAGTATAAGCAAGGCCCAACGCTCAAAGTCTTTTTTGAATGGAATGAAGAGAACGCTTCCGGCAACCAATCCAACAATAATGGCGATCTTAAGCCAGAAATTCCGCTGAATGGTTACGATGGTAATGAAAACGGAAATAAGCATTCCGATGATCGGAGCAAGAATAATAAAGATGAGTGTTTTGTAAATACTCGTAGGGTCAATACTTTCAAAACCGGCATGTGCAATAGCTGCTCCTGCAAAACCACCGATCAATGTGTGTGATGATGAAGAAGGAATACCATACCACCAGGTAAGCAGGTTCCAGAAAATAGCTGCTACCAATCCTGAAAGAACAAGCGGCATGGTGATGAATTCTTTATGCACCGTTTTTGCAATGGTATTTGCCACAGCATGATCAGTAAAAATAAAGAAGGCAATAAAGTTGAAGAAAGCTGCCCATACAACTGCCTGGAAAGGAGTTAATACTTTGGTAGAAACAATCGTGGCAATGGAATTGGCTGCATCATGAAACCCATTGATATAATCAAAGATGAGTGCAAGTGCTATGATGATTACGAGTAGAGTCATAAATACAATTTGATAATTAGTTGATTTGAAAATTTGAAAATGAAACATCCATTTTCAAATTGATACATTTCCGGATTTTCAAATTGGTTTATGCATATTTAACAATGATGGATTCAATCACATTGGCGGCATCTTCGCACTTATCAGTTGCAATTTCCATCACCTGGTAGATCTCTCTTTTCTTGATCACTTCTTTCGCATCGTTCTCTGTTGCAAACAGGCGTTCAATGCTGTAATCAAATACATCATCGGCCTGGTTTTCGATACTGTTCACACGCACCAAAGCATCAGTGATCTGGCGCATGTTCTTCATGTCTTTTAATTCAGTTACAGCTATTTTAATGTTTTCGCAGCCTTGTACGATCAGTTCAGCCATTTTGCTGAAACTCTCATGCTGAGGATCTACACGGTAGAAGTTGATCTTTTTTGCTGAAGCAAAAATATAATCGGCCACATCGTCCATTGCAGTGGCGAGGTAGTGAATATCTTCACGATCGAAGGGAGTAATAAAGTTGCGGCTCAGTTCAGTAAAGATCTTATGGGTAAGATCGTCGTTTTTATGTTCCAGATCTTCGATCTGACGGAGAATATCGGCCCTTATATCAAACTCACGCTCATTTACCATTTTCTTTAAGAGCACGGCCATTTCCAATGAGGTTACAGATACTTCTTCAAACAACTGGTAAAAAACACGGTCCTTGGGTAAGAAGAACTTCATGAATGAACTGATAACTGACATATGTGTGATTTATTTATTCTTTTAAAAATTTAATTGTACCTGTATGCGTAACAAACGACCTTTTTGAAAATTATCACGCAGTTTCGAATCTTCGAATCTTCTGCTTGAAATAGTATAAGCCGTTGTAAGTTCAAAATTTTTATTCACTTGCCACTCAAGTCCCATTTCAATTTCTTTCACATTGTAACTCCGTGCGTCCAGTTCGTGTTTCTTTCCACCTTCGTAATGCTGTACTCTGGTGTATGGGAAAAAGAACATTTCCTTTTTCTTTTTCGATTGAAACCTGGCATAAACGGTAGCATATCCACCTTTCAGGTTTTTCACTTCAATAGAATCAGTTAGTGGATTGTATTGCGGTCCACGTCCTACGTTATACTCAGTTAAGATACCTACAGGATTCGGGTATAAATGTAAGCTTACAGCTGCACGCTCATCACGAAAAGCAAAATCATTTGCTGCCTTTACCCCTGAAGTTCTGAATTCTGCCGGCAATACATATTCACCAGCATAAGCCTGTATGCCAGGCTCAATGATCTGTTTATTTATCTTGAAAGGGTAACTAAGTCTCGAAACCACATGCACTTTTTTGTTTTGTTCAGGACGATTAGCAGTTTGTCCGTTATAAACACCAAATGCAAATACACCATAGTCGCCTGAGCCTTTTCGGTTATCATTGATAAAAACCGGGTATTGTTCTCTTACTTTCGCAGGAGCCCAGTAAAAGAATGCACCAAGGTCACGTTCGTTTGACACAGCACTGTTTAAACCATCGTTTCGGTCAAGCGGCAAACGGTTTTGGCTCGATTGCATGTTTTCAAAACCGTAAGGCACTTTACTTTGGCCGACACGTAACCTGAATTCATTTTTTTTATCGAATCCAATATCCAAATACGCATCACGCACCTGGAAAATGTTTTGTGTGCTGCCAACAGAACTGCCAAAGTCAGGCTGAATGTAGAAATAAATGTTCTTGGTGATATCGCCGCTAAGAATTATGCGGCCCCTTCTGATAGCGAAACCTCCGCCTTTACCCCAGGATCTGTCGCATTGTTCACATTTGAGGTCTTCATTTGTTTCCAGTAGCCTGTTGTAACGTACCTGCATGTAACCACGAAGGTTAATGGTTTCGTACCACTTCTTTTTAGGAGTAGGTACAACTGTGTCTGTCTGATTTTTTTGGGCCATGAGGTTGTCAGAATGTAATAATAACAATACAATCATAGCCCCTACGATTGTCTTCAATGGTATTACCTTTTAATTGCAGCGCAAAGGTGACTAAATGGATTAACAAGGGCAGCTGTAATTGTATTACCAAATTGTTAACTCTGCACGAAAAGCCCCGCCAGGAAAGGCAGGGCGTTGCAATTAAAAGATAATATATGCCTTATCTTGAGGCTGTATTAATACCTGGTAAACAGAATGATATTTGTGCTCACTCTCAACCGGGAACGCAAATGTTTCAGTTCTTTGTTACTTAAATGTTACGTTCAGGTTAACTGAATATTAATAATCTTCAGCGGTTTGGTGAGGTATTCCGGTGGTTCAACTGTGTTGTTAACGTTGGCTTCATATTGAGGTAATGTTTCCTTAACATGGCCTTCACTTTGCGATAACATTGCAGGAGTTCCTTTGCGGCATCAACTTGATACTATGCAAAGGAAAAACTTAAGGACATTAATTACCCTCTTTTCACTCTTATTCATCGCCCTCTCTACATCTGCACAAACCATCCGCTTAAATGGCCGTGTGCTTAACCAAAAGAATGAACCTATAGCCGGAGCGTCGATTTCAGTTTCTGAGATCAGCCGCTCTTTTGCAGCTGATATTGAGGGTCGGTTTGGGATCAGTTTAGAAGCCGGTAAAAAATATACATTCACAGTGAGTGCAGTTGGTTATCAAACCAAGGCTGTAGATGAAGTGGAAGTAAAGACAACAGAGATCGATAATACCATCACGATCCTGTTGAATGTGGCTGCAAAAGAAGGAACAGAAATTGTGATCCGCAGCACAGCCCGCAGAGAAAACACTTCAGGCTTATTAAGCTTTCAACGTAACAACACATCTTTATCAAGTGGTTTGTCTGCAGATTTTATCCGCCGTACACCCGATAAAAATACAGGTGAAGTATTGAAGCGTGTAAGTGGTGCTTCTATCCAGGATAATAAGTTTGTGATCGTTCGTGGTTTGAGCGACCGTTACAACCAGGCACTCATCAACGGCGCACAGTTGCCATCATCTGAACCGGATAAGAAAGCATTCTCGTTTGATGTGATCCCTTCTCAATTAATTGACAATATCATTATCAATAAAACTGCAACGCCTGATCTTACTGGAGAGTTTGCCGGTGGTTTGGTGCAGATCAATACAAAAGATATTCCTACAAAAAATTCTTTAACACTTGGCATTGGTCTTGGTTTTAATACACAATCAGCATTTAAACAATTCATCAGCAACGAACGTGGTTCTACAGATTACTTAGGTTTTGATGACAGAAGAAATCTTCCTTCATCTTACCCGGTGAAGTATGGTGTATTTAATACATTGTCTGCTGAACAACGGAGAGAGATCGCTGCTGATTTCCGTGATGATGTGTGGGCTGAACAAAATTCTGTTACAGGTCCTATACAATCTTATAATCTTACTTGGGCAAATGCAGTTCGTACCGAAAAAGGCGGAGCATTTGGCTCTGTGATTGGTCTAACTTACCGCAATTCAAAATTGTTGTATAACGCAACAAAAGAATTGTTTGAAAGAGATGGCGGCCAGGCGTTTTTCTCTTATGAAGATCAGCAAAACAAATACAGCACAAGTGTTGGTGCGCTTGCAAACTTTGCATGGACAAAGAAGAACCATAAGATAGCATTGAAGAATCTCTTCAACCAGCTTTACGAAGATAATTACTACAATCGCCAGGGACCAAACACAGAAAATCTGCAGGATATTTACCTCCGTTCATCTGTATTGAACCAAAGAAGTTTACTGTCGTCACAATTAGAAGGTACGCATACATTCTGGCGTGATCTGAAAGCTACCTGGAACATCAACTATTCATACAACAGCAAAGAACAACCTGATCTTCGTGTACTGACTTATGGTCGCAGCCTTGGTACAAATGATCCTTACGCTGTTAACCTGCGTGGAAACAATACCAACCGTTTCTTCAGCAATCTTACTGATCATGCAGCAGGATATAATTTATCACTTGCGTATACATTCAATATCGGCAAGCAAAAGCAAACCGTTAAAGCAGGTGGTAATGCATTGGTGCGTATCCGTGATTTTAGAGCCATCATTCTTGGTTACGGAGAACCGGGTGATGCAAATCTTAACTTCCTTCCTTACAACCGGATTTTTGCAAGTGAAAACTTTCTGAAAGGAAATGGTTTTGAAATGACTACTTCATTGCAGAATCCACAGGATAAATATTTTGGTATTTCTGCGTTGAATGCAGGGTACTTGATGTTTGATAATAAACTGGGTGAAAAATGGCGTTTGGTATGGGGTTCACGTGTAGAAAGTTTTCAACAGTTTTTAAAATCGCAACAGCAGGGAACCGACAAAGCAGTTGTTATTAACACAGAAAAAATAGATTTCCTTCCATCTTTCAACTTAACCTATAGCCCTGTAAACAAAACAAATATTCGTATTGCGGGTTCACGCACTGTAGCAAGACCTGAGTTCCGTGAAATTGCTCCGTTTACGTTCTTCGATTTTGAAACCATTGCATCAACAGCAGGTACGCCTGATCTGAAACGCAGCAGTATTTTAAATGCCGATGTTCGTTACGAATGGTATCCACAAGCTGGTGAAGTTGTTTCAGCAGCAGCTTTCTACAAACAGTTTACTGACCCGATTGAATTGCGTTTGAACAGTGCGAGTGTGGCAACACGCCGCCAATACCAATTCCAGAATGCAGTAAATGCAGATCTATATGGTGCCGAATTTGAATTCAGAAAAAATCTTTCTTTCTTCTCTAAATCTTCTGAGTGGTTAAAACGCTTATTTATAACAGGTAACGCTTCTTTTATTTTTTCTGAAGTGTTATTGGCTAACACAGATGCTTCAGGTAATCCATTGCCTGCTTCAAGCCGTCCATTGCAAGGTCAATCACCTTATCTCGTGAATGCAGGTTTGCAGTACGATTCAGAAGGAGGATTTGGTGCATCAATTTTATACAATAAGATAGGACAGCGTTTAGCATTGGTTGGTAATAATGATTTTGGTGATATCTATGAACGCCCACGTGACTTATTCGATATCCAGGTATCTCAAAAAGTGATCAAACGTAAAGGTGAGGTTCGTTTAACCATCAGTGATTTACTGAATCAACCCATACAAACCTATGAGAACAGGAACAGTTCAAAAAGCTATCAGCCAGGTACGGATAAAACATTCAGTTCTTACACACCAGGTACTACGTTCACTGTTGCCTTTACTTACGATTTTGATTTAAAAAGAAAATAAACCATCAACAAAAATAAAAACTACAAACAAAGAATATGAAACAGCTATTATGGTCTTTTGCTGCTGCTTTAACGTTAGGATTTACTGCCTGTATTAAAGTAGATATTGATGACTCAACGAACAACACCGGTACAACACCTGTTGGAACATCGTTACAGGACAAGTTTATTTCTGCTAAAACAATCTCAGGCGTCATTAACGAGAATGTGGAATTACCAAAAGGCAGATATGTTTTAAAGGGATATGTATATATCAACAACCGTGCACGTTTAACTCTTGCAGCAGGTTCAGTAATTGTTAGTGACACAATTCAGAAAGGTGCTTTGATCATTGAGCAAAACAGCCGTTTGATCGCCGATGGTACATCAAGTGAGCCAATCATCTTTACATCTGGTAAAAAACCGGGCGAACGTAAACCGGGTGATTGGGGTGGAATTATTTTGTTAGGTAATGCACCAACAAACCGTACAACAACACCAATTATTGAAGGCGGTGTGAATGCTGTATATGGTGGAAGTATTGCTAATGATAACAGTGGCATCATACGTTATGTGCGTATTGAGTTTGCAGGTATTGCAGCCGATCCTAACTCAGAGATCAACGGTTTAACACTTGGTGGTGTTGGTAACGGAACAGTGATCGAAAATGTTCAGGTATCTTATGGTAATGATGATGCGTATGAATTTTTTGGTGGAAATGTGAATTGCAAAAACCTGATCGCTTTTGCAACTGCAGATGATGATTTCGATTTTGATTTTGGGTATAACGGTCGTATTCAGTTTGCAGTTTCCTTACGTGATCCAAAATTTGTTGATGGTGGTGATGCCGGTAATGGTATTGAGTGCGATAACGATGGCACCGGTACAGTTTCTTCTCCACGCACACGCCCTCAGTTGAGCAACTTCACATTTGTTGGTCCAAATGGCGCTGATGGTACATTGGCTAATCACAATTTCACAACACGCTTCCGTCGTTCAACTCAATTCTCTTTAACCAACTCCATTCTTATTGGTTATCAAAAAGCAGGATTTCAATTTGAAAGCGATTCAACTGCTGCTGCTTATATTGATGGTCGTTCACGTTTCCGCCACAACCTGGTGAATGCTGTAGTTGAGCCTTACAAAGTAAGCAGTACTTCATTGATCAATGCAGCAACCGTACAGGCAAAAGCAGAAGGTGTTGACAGTTGTAAAACTTATGCAAGTGCAAACGATGTAATGTTAGAGAATCCATTTAACCTGACTGCTCCTAACTTTTTACCTAAAGCAGGTAGCCCGGCTTTAGCAGGTGCAAGCTTTTACGGTTTAACAGGTTTTACAACTACAACTTATATTGGTGCGTTTGGTACAACAAACTGGATGGCAGGCTGGACAAGCTTTACTCCTCAAACAAACGTATACTAAGATATTACTCGAAAGAGTTCAAGGATTTCCTTAAGCAAGTATCCTCTACAGCCTCCTGTTCTCAGGGGGCTTTTTTTTATTGAAACCCTAAGCTTGTAGCTATTAGCAACAAGCAAAAAAAGGTTGATAGTCGGAAAGTGTATTGCTAAAAGCTATTGGCTAATAGCTTGCCGCTTTTCCCCGAAATAACAATTACTACATCCTGCGGTAATACTCCGTTAAAACTGCAACTGCATCTTTACATCATCAGTAAAAAACTTAATCGTTCAGGATAGTTTATAACAATCAATCGAGGGTTCATTTTCTCATGACTTGACTGGGAACTTCACCGTTCTGATTCTTCAGGACGGTCTTTTTATTATATGAATAGAGTTTGCATTAGGTATGCCATATTTCCAACACGCTGACAAACCTTATGAGATTGTAATAAAAATGGCATACCTGTGGTTCCCTTTGCGTCATTGCTCCTTTGCGAGCTTTGCGTGAAACAACAACTTAGTCTTCTTCAACTTCAACCCGGCCATGGAGTGTAAAACCAAATGTAGTACCCACATCTAATCGGCTGCGTACATGCATCGTTTGTCCGTGTGCTTCCACAATATGTTTGCAAATGGAAAGTCCTAATCCGCTACCACCTTCTTTTCGGCTGCGTGCAAGATCAGTACGGTAAAAGCGTTCGAAAATGCGGGTGAGATGTTCTTCTGCTATACCAAAACCATCATCACTTATTTCAATCAACACAAGATTACCATGTGTTTTGTAAGCACTGAAGTTGATGTTTCCGTTTTGTTTACCATACTTAATGGCATTGTCAACAAGGTTGATGAGCACCATGCGTATCTTTTCTTTATCGGCATAAACAGTAATAGGTAATTCGCAACCTTTTTTAATAGCGGTTTTAATATTCTTATCAGCTGCTTTAATAGAAAGGCTGTCGAAGATCTCCTGCACCAGTTCCTGTATTACAAAGTTTTCTTTGTACAACTCCTGCTCACCGCTTTCCAGTTTCGAAATTTCATCAAGATCATCAACCAGATTTACCAACCGGTCAATATTCTTTGATGTATTCAGTAAAAATTTCTTTGCCACATCTTCTTTATGCATGGCACCGCTTAATAACGTATCAACATAGCCCTGCACTGCAAAGATGGGTGTCTTCAATTCGTGGCTGAGGTTCTGTAAAAATTCTTTGCGGTATTGCTCGTTTTGTTTGAGTGTTTCAATTTCTGCTTTCTTCTGTTCGGCCCATTTCTCCACTTCTTCACTTACTTCCTGTAAACTTTTTTCGGGTAGTAATGATTTATTGTAAAATTCTTCCCGCTTTGTAGCTTTCGTTTGTGAAATGAATTTGTAGATGAGTTTAATATGCCGGTAAATAAACCGCTCCGTAAAATACCGGATGAGCAGGTAACTGATGATGAACAGCACCACAAAACTTAACAGGGCGATCCACCAACTGCGGATAAAAAAATAATTTGCCAGGCCAACCAGTAATGAAATGGTGAATGCGTTGATGGCAGCAACCTGAATAGGGTTTATCTGACGGGAGTTGAGCATGCTGTTTGTTGTTTAAGAACAAACAAATGTAAACACGAATTATGTTGTGCCAAGTTCAAACTTATAACCAACACCTTTCACGGTGGTAATACAATCGATGTTTAGTTTTTGTCTGATCTTGCGGATGTGTACATCAATGGTACGGTCGCCCACAATTACATCGGCGCCCCACACCTGGTTCAATATTTCATGACGAAGAAACACACGGCCGGGTTTTGAAGCAAGCAACGCCAGCAATTCAAATTCCTTTTTGGCAAGGATAATATCCTGCCCGTTGTATTTAACCAGGAACTGTTCTTTATCGATTTGCAGATCGCCCACTTTAATAATGGTCTCATCACCTTTGAATGTGCGACGGAAGAGTGCGTTCACCCGGCTGATGAGAACTTTTGGGCTGATGGGTTTGCTCACATAATCATCGGCACCCATTTCGAGTCCTTTGATATGATTGGCTTCATCATTCAATGCAGTGAGCATAATAATGCGTGTATCTGCAAAGTCAGGTTGAGATCGTAAGATCTGGCAAACCTCCATACCGGATTTGCGTGGCATCATTACATCGAGAATAATAAGATCGGGCTGCTGTTGTTTGGCGGTATGCAGGGCTTCGTCGCCATCTTTTGCCTTCACAACCGTGTATCCTTCAACTGTTAGATTGTATTCTAAAATTTCGAGAATATCCGGCTCGTCGTCGGCAATAAGAATTTTTTTTCCTTTGGGCTCCATGACTGTGCTGCAAATTTAGATGCATGCTTCCATGCAAAGACCAAGGTAATATTATAAAATTGTTAACGAGTTTTAGCGCTTTGGGCATGTTTTTGTTAGGATACCGGTTGCACTGCCTCGCTGCTGATTGAAAAATAGAGGCTAATTTTGTACACAATGAGAAAATACATACTCACAACTTTGCTTACCTGTTCTGTTTTTGCAGCCGTAGCACAAAACAGGATTACGTTTGATACTTCGAAGATTGATATCCCGATGACACGTGTTATCTGGCATGAGAATATTGACAAAGAACAAAAACGTACCGACCGTGTTGATGGTAAGATCGATAATTTCCTGAAGCTTACGAATAATGAAGATCTGAATATCCAGATCACCGATGTGATCCTGCGCCGTGTGGATGAATTACAGATCGATATCGAACGCATGGAAGGCGATAATAATTACAAGATCGGTCAGTTGCGTTCAGTTCGTGAATTGTTGCAGGCCATTGCTATCCGTGCCAAGGATAAAGAGATCGCTCCGCTTATTCCGCAACTGTTCAATAGTTATGAAGAATGTATGCGCAGGCAACAGGCGGGTGAAAGCCTGATGCCTGTTTTTGAAAAATTGCCTTACCAGGGTGCTGAAGTATTATCAACCATCTTTATTCAGGCAAAAGAATTACCTGAGATAAAGAAGATGGTGTTCCTGAAAAAAGCAAAGATCAATCCTTCATCTATTCTATCGGGTATTGCTCCGTTTGAGAACGAACCCTTTGCCGATAGTTTGATTGTATTGGCTGCTGATAAAATCCCATTGGAAGTTTATACCTACGCACAGGCAACAAAAACAGTGGCAGCAAGAATCATCCGTCGAAATACAAACCCGAAAGTTCAAACCATTGCAAGGCTTAGCAGCATCATGAACGGTACATTGTTCCTGCCATTCCTTGATGAGTTGTTGAATAAACAATTAGAGATCGATGATATAAAGGCGGTGGTTGAAAATGAACTCGCCTATTACAAGTTACTGGTGAAAACGCAGGTGAAATATTACAACCGTATTTCAGCCGGAGACACACCTGTTTTAGCACCGGTATTATTTCAAATGCTGGAACGTAAAGCAACCGATGTGTTTGTGAATGTGATGAATGATCTGCATGATTCGCCTGATGCAGTGCGTATGCGTGTAAGCGATCCGCTTAGTTCAGAAGAAATTTATTACCTCATTGTTACAACAGAAGAAGTGATCTATACCAGTACATATACCAAACTGTACGATCGTATGATGACCCGCTTCCCCGGCAGAAGAAGTGATTCATTGCTGATGACGGTTCACTTCGACCGTTTCAAGAAGTTTATCAAAATGGCGGCGAACTATAACCGTCTTGATGATTTTCTGAAATCAATGCCAGAGTTACGGAGCACACAGTTGATGCATGCATTTGTAAATGGTTTACAAAAAACAAACTCCCTCGAAGATGCAGTGGATGTGGCCGATAGTTATGGAAGTATCACAAATGTTGATCTGCAAAAGTTTTTGAAGCAACAGGTAAAACAGAACTATGAAAAGAGTTTGCAGGAGAAAGACCGTAAAGGAGAGGTGATTTATAATATTCTGCAAACACTGTTTAAGTCTGCTTCAGACCCATCCATGGACCTGTCGGCTATACTTGGTATACCGCCGGTATATAAAGTAGATTACAGCAGTATTGCAAGTGATAGTGGTGGTGTGGTGCAACATGTTTTCTTTTATGGTGATGAAGATGGCATTACTTCTTTCCGCAACTTCATGGGTATGTTCAATGGTAAACCAGAATGGAAAGTGGTAACAGGCAAAGAATGGGTAACCATCAATTCAACAAAAGGGAAACCCTACACGATCTATGCAAACCTTCCGCTCGATTACAAACAGGATCTCGACGCCAAAGCACAGGAAAGCCTGATCAATTATCTTACAAAGAATAATATCAATCCTTCAATTGTTGTACATCGTGGACACAGTTACCACTTGAAATATACGATTCAGCAAATGTTGCCTTCATCACGAATTGTGATGTTAGGCTCATGCGGCGGTTACCAGAACCTGGCAAAAATTTTAAATGTAAATGAAGATGCCCATATCATCTCCACCAAGCAGGTAGGTAGTTATTCGGTAAACGAACCAATCCTGCGGGCGTTGAATGAAGATATCCGCAACGGAAAGAATATTGAATGGATCCCCATCTGGCAGCAGATCACAGCATCAGTCAAGAGTGATCCGAAAGCAAGTGAACTCATGAAAGACTATGTGCCACCGCATAAAAATCTTGGTGCCATCTTTATTAAAGCATACCGCAAAGCAACAGGTGAAATGTAATTTGGCCGGGTGAGTCACCCGCCGCAAAAAACATTTATCTTCCCGTTGCTTTGAGTCAACAACTAAATACCCCTTCAACGTTTTCAGCTAAGCAAATTGCAGCAGCAGTTTACTTAGCTGTTGTTGTTTTTTTTACCTACGCTTCCATCTTTGCTTTCCGTAAGCCATTTACCGTTGCCACATTTGATGGCTTGAAATTCTGGAATGTATCTTATCAAACCTTGCTCATCATCAGCCAGGTAATTGGTTACATGCTCAGTAAATTTTATGGGATCAAATTCATATCTGAATTAAAGCGACAAGGCCGTTGGAAAACGAGTTTGCTCATGGTGGGTGTGGCATGGTTAAGCTTGTTGCTGTTTGCAGTAATTCCTGCGCCATTTGGAATGCTTTGTTTTCTGATCAATGGTTTTACACTTGGTTTTATGTGGGGTGTGGTGTTCAGTTATGTGGAAGGAAGAAGGGCAACTGATTTTATTGGCGTAGTGCTCGCCGTTAGTTTCATTTTTGCAGGTGGGTTCAGCAGGAGTGTAGGCAAATGGCTATTGCTCGATTGGAATGTTAGTGAATACTGGATGCCGTTTGCAACGGCTACTTTGTTTGCCGTTCCATTGATTATTTTTTATGTCTTGTTAGAGAAAGCAGCTTTCCCCGATGCTGATGATGTAGCTGAACGAACTGTTCGTCAACCAATGAATCAACCGGAACGTAAAAAGTTTTTGCAAAAGTTCAGCGCAGGTGTTATTGCATTTGTGATCATCTATTTATTACTCACCATTATGCGTGATCTGCGTGATAATTACATGGGCAATATGTGGACGGAGCTTGGCTATGGCGGCAATGCTTCGGTGTTTGCAAAAACTGAAACCATTACTTCGTTGGCGGTACTTGGGTTGATTGGAATGCTGGTGTTTGTTCGTAAGAATATGCGTGCTTTCAGGATCATTCATGTGTTGTTGATCGTTGGATTTTTATTGACGGGCATTGCTTCTTTCTTATTCAGGCAATCATTACTTGATGGAGCTTTGTGGATGCAGCTCACCGGTTTAGGTCTTTATATTTCTTATGTGTTATTTAATAGTGTATTCTTTGAACGATTACTTGCATCATTCAGCATTGCCGGTAATGTCGGGTTCTTAATTTATACGGCTGACGCATGGGGTTATCTCGGCAGCATTTCAGTGATGCTCACAAAAGAATTACTCAAACTTCAATTGAACTGGGTTTCGTTTTATTCGCAGTTGGTGATTGTATTTGCAGCGGTGGGCGTGCTGGCCAGTTTATTTTCACTCATCTACTTCAACCGCAAATACAAATCGTAGAACTTGCCATTCATCCTTTTTAGCTTCCGGTTAATAGCCTGAATTGTTGCTGCAAAACGAAAGCGTTTAACTTTGCCGCTAAATTGTAAAAAGGCTTGGCAAAGAAAGAAGAGAAAAAGCAAGTGTTTGATTTCCGGTTACTCGGCAGGATCATCCGTTATGCATCGCCATACAGAAGACGATTGAACAGTTCGATCATCCTGGCGATTGTATTGGCTGTGATGGCACCCATTCGTCCATGGTTGATCAACACAACGGTGAATGATTATATTCAGCACAATGTTGCTGAAATGGTGATCCGCATTACCGTCTTTCAGATTGCACTCATTATTTTGGAAACTGTACTTCGATTTTTCTTCTCTTACTATACAGCATGGCTTGGACAAACAGTGGTAAGAGACCTGCGTGTGAATGTGTTTAAAAAGATTCTGGGTTTAAATCTTCGACAGTTTGATCAAACGCCCATCGGTACATTAACGACTCGTACGGTGAACGATATTGAAACCATCAGCGATGTATTTGCAGAAGGGTTTATTCCGATTCTTGCTGACTTTCTCACCATCATTGCGGTATTGTTTACCATGTTTTACATCAACCCGATGTTAACACTGGTTTGTTTGATTCCTTTTCCTTTTCTTATTCTCGCCACCTATTACTTTAAAGAAAGCGTGAACAAAAGTTTTCATCGGGTGCGTAATGCAGTAGCTGCATTGAATGCCTTCGTGCAGGAACACATACAAGGTATGCAGGTGGTGCAGGCGTTTGCAGTAGAGAAAAAAGAACTCAATAAATTTACCAGGATCAATAAAGATCACCGCAACGCAAACATCCATGCAATTTTTGCATACTCTGTTTTCTTTCCGGTAGTGGAGATTATATTGGCCGTATCATTGGGTTTGTTGGTTTGGTTTGGAGCAGGACAGGCGGTGTCAGCCACAAATGGTGAAGCAGCAAAAATGGCGGGAGAGATCATGGCCTTTATCATTTTGCTGAACATGTTGTTTCGTCCGCTGCGTTTTATTGCAGATAAATTCAATGTATTGCAAATGGGGATGGTGGCGAGTGAACGTGTGTTTAAAGTGATGGATAATACCGACGAAATTTCACCTTCTGCTCATGATGCATTTCAACCTGAAGGTGCTGTGCCCGGCAAAATTGAATTTGAGAAAGTGTGGTTTGCTTATAACGATGAGAACTGGGTATTAAAAGATCTTTCGTTTACGGTGAATCCGGGTGACACAGTCGCAATTGTTGGGCACACGGGTAGTGGTAAAACATCCATCATCAGTTTACTCAATCGTCTTTACCATATTCAGAAAGGCGCTATTAAGCTCGATGGCGTTAAGCTGGAAGATTATGAATTAGATGCTTTACGCAGCAAAGTTGGCGTGGTGTTGCAGGATGTGTTCCTGTTTGCAGGAACAATAACTGATAATGTAACGCTGCGCAATGAAAACATCAGCAAAGAAAGGGTGATGGAGGCGGCCAGGCTCATCGGCCTTCATGATTTCATCATGCGTTTGCCCGACAATTATGATTTTAATGTAATGGAACGTGGCGCCACCATGAGCCAGGGACAGCGACAACTGTTGAGTTTCATCCGGGCATTATTATTCAATCCATCCGTTTTGATCCTGGATGAAGCCACATCTTCTGTTGATACGGAAACCGAGCAGATGATTCAGCATGCGATCGACAAACTGATAGAAGGCCGTACTTCAATTGTGATTGCTCACCGTCTTTCCACCATCCGCAAAGCCGATAAGATCATTGTATTAGATAAAGGCGAGATCAAAGAAATGGGCACGCATGATGAACTGCTCATGCTTGGAGGTTACTATGCAAAACTGCACGAAATGCAGTTTTCGAAGGCGGTAGTTTAAGTAGTTTTTTTGGTCGCAAAATGGGGCTCGATTAACCTGAACAACTTTTTTCCTTTTTCGATTTATCATTTCCCCGTTTTTCACCTGCCGCTCCTTATCTTTGCGCCAAATTTAGGAAACGTATGGCGGTTAAAAGCTTCAAATCCTTATTGGTAGCGGTTTTCAGCGTTTTTTTTGTGGTTTTATCAGCTCCTGTTTTAGCCCAGCACGAACCTGCTGAGCATGAACCCGCAGGTCAGGAAGCTGAACATGCTCCAAAAAAGGAAGGCTTTGATGCCAAGGAAGTAATCTTCGGCCATATTATGGACGGTCACGACTTCCATTTCTTCGATTGGAATGGCCATGCTGTAGGTTTTCCACTCCCTGTTATTATATATTCTCAACAGAAAGGCGTATCGGTGTTCATGTCTTCGAAATTTGAACATGGCCACGCTGAATACAATGGTTATAAGCTTGTAAAAGAAGAGATTGGCGAAAAGATCGTTTCAAGCGACCCTAACGAGCAATTTTATGATCTGTCACTAACCCGCAACGTAGTGCAGATGTTGTTGGCACTCATTATTCTTGTTTGGATATTGATCAGCATTGCAAAAGCATATGGCAAAGGACTTGGGGTAACGTCGGCTCCAAAAGGCAAGCAGAACTTTTTTGAACCCATCATCACCTTTGTACGTGATGAGGTAGCGGTGCCAAACCTCGGGGCAAAATCACCCAAGTATCTTCCTTTCCTCCTAACCGTATTCTTCTTTATTCTTATCAATAATATCTTCGGATTGGTTCCGGGTTCAGCGAACGTAACCGGTAATATCGCCTTCACTGTGGTGTTGGGTATTATTGCCTTTATTGTTATCCTGTTCAGCTCAAACAGACATTACTGGGGCCACATCTTCAATCCTCCGGGAGTGCCATTAGGAGTGAAGTTCATCCTGGTACCTGTGGAATTGTTGAGTGCTGTATTAATTAAGCCAGGTGCATTGATCATACGTCTTTTCGCCAACATGGTGGCGGGTCACATTATCATCATCTGTTTGATCTCGTTGATCTTTGTGTTCACAGAAAAGTTAGGACAGGGCTTTGGTATCGGATCAACAGTGATCTCAATCCCATTCACCATCTTCATTTATTTCATCGAAATATTGGTTGCTTTCCTGCAGGCCTTCATCTTCACCATGCTGACTGCTGTATTCATCAGTCAGGCAATGGAAGGTGATCATGGTCACGGCGAAGAAGCAGCTCATCATTAATCAGTTTTTATTTTTCACAATCATAAATTCAAAACAATGGATTTAATTCTTTTAGATGCGGTAGCAAATGCAGGTGGTGCAATAGGTGCAGGTTTAGCAGCTGTAGGTGCCGGTATCGGTATCGGACAGATTGGTAAAGGTGCATTGGAATCAATTGCCCGTCAGCCAGAAGCTTCTAACGACATCCGTGCAAACATGATCCTTACTGCGGCCCTCGTAGAAGGAGCTGCTCTGTTTGCTATTATCGTAGGCTTCCTTGCAATGGTACTTTAATCATTGCCGCACAAACATTTTACTGCATCCAAAGCACAGGGCGGCGGATGCAGTATTTTAAACTAAAATCGAACGTTTTAAAATATATAAATCATGGGTTTACTTACTCCCGCTTTAGGTTTACTCTTCTGGACGCTGGTTGCTTTCCTCGTTGTGTTTTTTATTCTGAAAAAATACGCATGGCCTGCAATTATTAAAGGTTTGCACGAAAGAGAGCAAGGCATTGCAGAAGCACTCGAAACAGCTGAAAAAGTAAAAGCTGAAATGGCTCAGTTGAAGAACGAGAACGAAGCGTTGCTTGCAAAAGCACGAGAAGAAAGAGCACAGTTGCTGAAAGAAGCTCGTGAAACAAGAGATAAAATTGTAAACGAAGCAAAAGAGCAGGCAAAAACAGAAGCCAATAGAATTATGGTGGAAGCAACTGCTGCTATCAACCAACAGAAGATGGCTGCCATCACTGATGTAAAAAATCAAGTGGGTAACCTGGTAATTGAAGTAAGTGAAAAAGTATTGCGTCGTGAGTTGGCTAATAAAACCGAACAGGAAGCATACATTGGCAAACTTGCTGAAGAAATTAAATTAAATTAAGAAAGTAAGGTAAAAGGAATATGGTGTAGGGTATTAACCCTCAACCTTAAACCCTCAACCTTAAACCTCTATCAAACATGCAAAATCCCCGACTCGCAGGTCGTTATGCAAAGTCTCTGGTTGATCTCGCACAAGAGAGAAATGAACTGGAAGCGGTGTATGCCGATATGAAATACTTGCAGGATGTATGCAAGCAAAGTAAGGAGTTCACGAATGTATTACGCAGTCCTGTTATTAATGCTGATACAAAAGAGAAGATCCTAAATGAGATCATTATCAAAAACATCAGTAAGCTTTCTTCTGCGTTTGTAAACCTGATCGTAAAGAAAGGTCGTGAAAAAACATTGCCTGAAATTGCACATGCAGTTATTGATCAGTACAATGAAATAAAAGGTATTCACAAAGTAAAACTCATCACTGTTTCGCCTGCAAGTGAAGAACTGAAAACAGCTATTGCAAATAAAGTGAAAGCAGATGCAGGTCTTGCACATGTTGAACTGGAAAATGTAGTGAACGAAGGAATTATCGGCGGTTTTCAACTGGAGTACAATGGCAACCTGGTGGATGCAAGTATTGCACGTGATCTGAGAGATATCCAGAAACAATTCCAGAAAAATACATACATCAGAAACATCAGATAAAAATTCAATTGTAAACTTTCCTCACAATTCAACAGAGCGGTGGGGGCTAAATAAAGCGTCATGGCAGATATTAAACCGGATGAGATTTCAGCGATACTTCGCCAGCAGTTAAGCAACTTTAACGTTGGTGCTGATTTGGAAGAAGTAGGTACCGTATTACAAGTGGGTGATGGTATTGCCCGTGTATATGGATTGAACAACGTTCGCTACGGTGAACTGGTAGAGTTCGACAATGGTGTTCGTGCCATTGCCCTTAACCTTGAAGAAGATAACGTGGGTGTGGTATTGATGGGTGAAGGAAAAGGCATCAAAGAAAGTTCTACTGTACGTCGTACAGGTCAGATCGCCTCTATCAAAGTAGGTGAAGGCATGAGCGGCCGTGTTATCAACGTATTGGGTGAACCAATCGATGGTAAAGGACCTCTCACCGGTGAATTGTATGAAATGCCATTGGAGCGTAAAGCACCTGGTGTAATCTTCCGTGAGCCGGTTAAAGAACCGCTGCAAACGGGTATCAAAGCTATCGATGCGATGATTCCAATCGGTCGTGGCCAACGTGAGTTGATCATTGGTGACCGTCAGACTGGTAAAACAGCCATTGCAGTTGATACCATCATCAACCAAAAAGAATTCTACGAAGCAGGCAAGCCTGTATATTGTATATATGTTGCGATCGGTCAAAAAGCATCAACTATCGCCGGTGTTATGAAAACATTGGAAGATAACGGTGCCATGAAGTACACAACAATTGTTGCCGCTTCTGCAAGTGATCCGGCTCCTCAACAGTTCTATGCTCCTTACGCTGGGGCTGCTATTGGTGAGTTCTTCCGTGATACCGGCCGTCCTGCATTGATCATTTATGATGATCTTTCTAAACAGGCCGTAGCTTATCGTGAAGTATCATTGTTGCTGAAACGTCCTCCGGGTCGTGAAGCATATCCTGGTGACGTATTCTATCTCCATAGTCGCTTGCTTGAGCGTGCAGCAAAAGTAATTGGTGATGATAGTGTAGCTAAGAACATGAACGATGTACCTGACAGCATCAAGCATTTGGTAAAAGGCGGTGGTTCATTAACTGCATTGCCGATCATTGAAACACAAGCTGGTGACGTATCTGCATACATCCCTACAAACGTGATCTCAATTACTGATGGTCAGATCTTCTTAGAAGGTAACTTGTTTAACGCAGGTATCCGTCCGGCGATCAACGTTGGTATCTCTGTAAGCCGTGTGGGTGGTAACGCACAGATCAAATCAATGAAGAAAGTTGCTGGTACGTTGAAACTGGATCAGGCTCTTTACCGTGAGTTGGAAGCCTTCTCTAAGTTTGGTGGTGATATGGATGCTGCTACAAAATCTGTAATTGATAAAGGTGGACGTAACGTAGAAATCCTGAAGCAGGCACAATACTCTCCATACAAAGTAGAAAATCAAATTGCGATCATCTACTTAGGTACAAATGGTTTATTAAACAATGTTCCTGTACGTAAGATCAAGGAATTTGAAGAACATTTCTTACATGAAATGGAAACCAAATTACCTGATGTATTGGCTGAGTTTAAGAAAGGTGCATTGCCTGAAGATGGTATCAAGAAGATGGTTGAAATGGCCAACGGATTGATCGCTCAGTACAAAGCATAAGTATATAGAAAGAAGTGAAATAGGAAAGGGAGTCGAAAGACTCCCTTTTGTTTTATAGATGTGGCTTTACAATTTTTATGGGTTCACTTGCCCTCAACAAGTTGATCATTCTTTGAGAAATTTCAGAGAAGAGATAATGTTATTGGCTACTTTTCTTCCTTGCCAGAATCCTCTTTCAATTGAAATGCGGTAGTGAATACCTCCGTACAATCTTGACCAACCGGCTTCTTCACCTGCTTCACGAAAAGAGCCGAATGAGCGTGGAGGTTGTTTGCTTCCTACAGGATTGGTGGTTTCGTAAATATAGAATGTGCTGTCAGTAAAGGCAAAGCTATCTCCAAAGATGGCAGTCATAGCTTCTGCATTCGCAGCGGATAAGGTTGCATGACCGGCGGGATATTCAGGATGTGGCGCACCTAAGAGTGCTGTAAATGGTTGACCAATCACATCATCGTAATTAAAAGGTCGTGCCAGCAGGTATTTGTATTTGTCTTGCCAGGTACTGATGGTAATATCAACATCAATAATTCCACCTAAAGCATATGCAAGTGCTGCGACATCAAGACTTGCTTGTTTCTTTTGCAGCGCTTGTCTTAAAATACTTATATAATGTCCGGGAGTACTTGTGCCTGGGAAATCTCTCCACCAAAATGCCATTTTAAATTCATTTGTACCGGGTGCAGGTTTTGCATTGATCACTTCAACTGTCATTGCTTCGAGTTCATCATATGGTGGGGGAGGGAGTTCTGCACCTTCTCCACTATTGGAAACCATACGACGAAGATTTCCAATATAAGGTAAACTATGCACCGGCATTGGGTTGGGCGCCGTCCAATAAATTCCGCCACTTTTGCCTGCAGGTGCAGTGTACGGATTATTGATGTTTTGATGGCCATCAGTTTGAGACCAGTTAAAAACAGCTTCGGCGACTGCTTTGCCAAATGCAACAGATCGTTCGATGATGGCAGCATCTGTTTCGCTACTGTATTGAGCCTGTATGGTTGCTTCCAGTTCATCCATTGCAGCTTTATTTTCAGCAGTGGCAGCAGGAAAAAGTTTTTTATTCATGTAAGCTAATGCAGCATTGGCACTCGCAGCCCAATGATAGCCTGCGCCGGGTTTTGTTTTAGGCAAATCGGTTAGTCCGTTCAATTGTGGAGCGATGGATTGGTAAGCAGGCATGCCTGGTACAACTGCTTCATATAAAGCAATACCACAGTAAGCATAGTGTCGAGAGTAAGCTACATTACCAATAATGCCCGGATACTTATACATCTGCCATACCTGCATGTTCATCCATTTGATGGCTACATCAGAAGAAAATGTTTTCGTTTGTTGCAAGTGTCCCTGATCACTGTTTCTTACAGCAATTGCAGATGAAGTTTCTTTACCTGAAACAGAAATTTCTTTCTGGCAGGAGTAATGAAAAAATGTTAGCGATGTAAACAGCGATGCGTAGAGAATTTTCTTTTTCATAATGAAGTGTTTTGTGATTGATGATATATATCGTGTTTGATAATGTTTTCTTTATTATCCAGGATCAAGTATTGTTTCTCAGATGAAATAAGGAAGCGTCGAACTGTTGTAAAACTTAAGTATGCCTGCATGTGCATCAAATGCACAAGCAATTTTCCTTTGGTTCAATTCTTCCGCTTCCTGTATATCGATGCGAATAATATTTTCTTTGATATTTCTTCTTTGCTGCAGTATCGAAAGGTTCAATTCATTTTCCGTTCTTAGAGAAACAAGATAGAACTGTGTGTTTTTACAAAACATATACAATCGCTGAACGCACTTATTTCGTAGAAATAAAGCAGCAGTATTCAGTTCAGTGGCTTTTGTCAGAGAAACAAGTTGTTTGTCGGAAATAATTGCGGTTGGTCTATTACATGTTGCAAGATGAAAATGATTCCAAGCAATTGTTTAACTTGTAGTGAGCAAATCCATGAACTCATTTTTATATAACGAATTTATTTTTTCTTCCCGCTATCGTATATGGCGGCACTTGCTTTATTGGACATTTCATGTCGCAATATGGGCTGCGTTTTGGGTAGTGATGGGAGTCCCGCTTTCATATGGCCGGCAGCTGCTCAATATGGTCATGTGGGTACCTGCGTTCATTTTATTTGGTTATCCGCTGGTGTATGGAGCTATTCCGCATCTTTTACTAAAAGGAAGAGTGTGGCAGTTTTTTCTGTTTGTATTGTTATGGGGAGTGGTTGGCCTTTATATTGATGCGGGGTACAGAAGCTATGTGTTAATTCCAGCGCAGGAAGCAATGGGGTTAGATAATATTCTGCCGAGAGGGCCACTTGCTTTTTGTTACCTGTGTATGACCACTTCCGCAGCAAGTCCAATGGTCATTAAATTCTTTAAGCTTTGGACAATTAAACAAAGAGAATGGATTCGTGCGCAACAGGAAAAAACGACTGCTGAATTGCAGTTGTTAAAAGCACAGGTGCATCCGCATTTTTTATTTAACACGCTCAACAACATCTATTCTTTTTCACTCGACAATTCACCCAAAACACCCGGCCTTATTTTAAAGTTGTCATCGTTGCTGAGCTATATGTTATACGATTGTAAAACAGATGAAGTGCGGCTCGAAAAAGAAATCGACATCATGAAAAATTATATCGACCTGGAGCGGGAGCGATATGGCAATAAGATTGAAATATCGTGGAGTGTGGAAGGAGAGATAAAAGATAAGTTGATTGCTCCATTACTGTTACTGCCGTTTCTGGAAAATGCATTTAAACATGGTGTATCAGAGCAGATAGAAAAACCATGGCTTGGCGTTGATATATCGGTACAACAAGGAACACTCCGTTGTAAAATTGCCAATAGCAAAAATGAATATGTGCCGGAAAGCGATAAAGGCATTGGTATCGACAATGTGAAGAAGCGGCTTGCATTTATTTATCCCGGTAAGCATGAGTTGAAAATTAATGATGAAGGAAGTTTTTTTGTGGTATCGATGATGGTGGTCCTGGTTGATGAACTTCCTGCTGCGAGTTTTTCACCTGCTTCCATGTTCATCTCACAACCCACACAGCATGAAACTTCGGTGCCTGCTTATAGATGATGAACCGCCTGCATTAAAAGTATTGGCAAATTATATCTCTGCCATTAATGGTCTTGAGATTGTGGGTCAGTGCCGCAATGCGATTGAAGCATTGGGCATACTACAGCAAAAAACTGTTGATGTTATTTTCCTTGATATTAAAATGCCACGCATACTTGGCACAGAGTTTTTGAAAAATCTTTCACATCCTCCTAAGGTGATCTTTGTGACTGCTTACAGGGAGTATGCAGTTGATGGGTTTGAATTAGATGCAGTTGATTACCTGGTGAAGCCGGTTTCGTTTGAACGTTTTTTTAAAGCAATCACTAAGCTCAACAGAATGATCGGACAGGATATATCTACGGTAACAACAAGCGAAACAACTAATTCGGCTGCGTTTGTTTATTTGAAAGTAGATAAGGATATGAAGAAGATCTTTGTGAATGAGATCGATTACATCGAAAGCTGGAAAGATTATGTGAAGGTTTTTTTGAGTGATGGCAAACACTTTCTTGTAAAGCAATCGATCTCTGCTATGGAAAACTTATTATCAGAACATAAGTTTATGCGGGTGCATCGTTCTTATATGGTATCGTTGAGTAAAATAGCCGGCTATAATGGATTGTCGGTTCAGCTGGCACAAAAAGAAATTCCTATTGGCCGGCTGTATAAGCAAACTGTAATGGAGCGCTTGCAACTGAAGTAGAAACTAATAAATGTCTGAAGTCTGCTTCTTCACCATCACTTCTTTATCACCGCAACTTTTTTATCATCTTAAAATGAGGGATCGTTAACTGTATAAACTCATCGCCTTCAATTTTGTAACCCTGCTTCTCAAAAAAATGACAGGTTGTTTTTCGGGAGTGCATCATCATCGTTTTATATCCACGGTCACGTGCAATATTTTCGGCAAAATTCATGAGAGACGCACCAATGCCTTTGCCCTGCAGGTTATTTTGCACGGCCATTTGGCGAAGCCTTATAGTGGCGTTATCAATATGTGTAAGAAAACAGCAGCCGAGCATTTTCTCTTCTTCAAATGCTGCAATTAAGATGTCGTTTTTTTCTTTTTCCAGTTCTTCCGGTGTAAAGTTCAGCCCAAGCGGTTTGCGAAGTATTTCATACCGCAGGTTGATCATTTGCCGATGCTCAGCCGTTCCAAAGTCAATTTGTTTAAGCGCCATATGTAAGTTTAAGCAGGATGAACAAGTTACATTTTTTTATGTAAAAACAAACAGTTGTAACTTACCTGAACGGAAGCTTCATGAAAGCTTAGTAACAGGGCTTTTTGATACGGTCTTAAAAACCGGCCGAAACATCCTGAAAATGAAGCGTTTCAGACAATTTTACAGGAACGCTTGCTAATTGCTTAAAAACTCTATTTTTGCAACCTGTAACCAAATTATTACGACAATGTCAGACATCGCAGCAAGAGTAAAAAAAATCATCGTTGACAAGTTAGGTGTTGAAGAGTCAGAAGTGAATCCTGAAGCTTCTTTTACCAATGATCTGGGAGCTGATTCGTTAGACACAGTTGAACTGATCATGGAATTTGAAAAAGAGTTCAACATCTCTATCCCCGATGAGCAAGCTGAAACCATCACAACTGTTGGTCAGGCAGTAACTTATTTAGAAGAACACGCTAAGTAATTTAATATCGCCCAAAGCGATATAACTAATCTTTCCCAGGCAACTTATGGAGCTCAAACGAGTAGTAGTTACCGGAATTGGTGCCCTTACACCATTGGGCAAAACTCTCGATGAATATTGGGATGGTTTAACCAATGGTGTATCCGGTGCTGATTTCATCAAGCAATTTGATTGTTCGAAGTTCAAAACACGTTTTGCCTGCGAGGTGAAAGATTTTGATCCCACAACTTATCTTGATAGAAAAGAAGCAAGGAAGATCGACCGATTTACGCAGTTTGCCCTGGTTGTTAGCGACCAGGCAGTGCAAGATGCGGGCATCAACAAAGACAATGTTGATGTAGACAGAGTAGGTGTGATCTTTGCCAGCGGTATTGGCGGCCTCATTACTTTCCAGGAAGAGGTGGTCAACTTTGCTAATGGTGATGGAACTCCCCGTTTCAATCCCTTCTTCATCCCTAAGATGATCCTGGATATAGCAGCCGGACAAATTTCTATGCGTCATGGTTTCCGTGGTCCAAACTTCGCTGTTGTATCAGCATGTGCATCTTCAACCAATGCTATTATTGATGCTTATGATAATATCCGCTTGGGAAAAGCTGATATTGTTTTAACAGGCGGTAGTGAAGCAGTTGTAAGTGCAGCAGGTGTTGGTGGATTTAATGCCATGAAAGCTTTGAGCGAACGCAACGATGATCCCAAAACAGCCAGCCGTCCGTTTGATAAAGATCGTGATGGTTTTGTTATGGGCGAAGGTGCAGGTATGCTTGTACTTGAAAGTCTTGAACATGCATTAAAGCGTGGTGCAAAAATTTACTGCGAAATTGCTGGTGGTGGTGCCACTGCCGATGCACATCATATCACAGCCCCTCACCCCGAAGGGCTTGGTGCAAAAAATGTAATGAGTGCTGCATTGAGAGATGCAGGTTTGCAGGCGTCTGATATCGATTATATTAACGTACACGGTACATCTACACCGCTTGGTGATATTGCTGAAACCAAAGCCATCATGAGTGTATTTGGTGATCATGCATACAATCTCAACATCAGCTCTACCAAATCAATGACAGGTCACTGTTTGGGTGCGGCAGGTGCTTTGGAAGCCATTGCCTGTGTAATGAGTGTGGTGCACGATATTGTGCCTCCCACCATTAACCACTTTACGGATGATCCTGAACTTGATCCTAAACTGAACTTCACGTTTAATAAAGCACAGAAACGTACTGTACGTGCTGCTTTAAGTAACACGTTTGGCTTTGGTGGACATAATGCTTCAGTGATTGTAAAGAAATATTCCTGAATTACTTTAGATTTGTCAGAACATACATCAGCCGAATGCAATTTTGTTTTGGGTGAATGATGTAATTAAATCTGTATGGTGCGGAACTTCGTCCGGCAAATATTACCTGCTAAGAATAAGTTTGAAAGTAACCTTCGGAATATACTCGGTTATAGTCCGGGCGACCTTAAGCTTTACAAAACCGCACTAAGCCATCGTTCCATTAAAGAAGGTAGTGATCAGAACAATGAACGCCTGGAGTTTTTAGGCGATGCTGTATTGAGTGCAGTAGTGGCTGATTATCTCTTCAAGAAATATCCCTACAAAGGAGAAGGCTTTTTAACGGAGATGCGCAGCAAAATGGTGAACCGTGCTACGCTCAATGATATTGCTGTGCGGATGGGTTTAAAAAAAGTAACGCTTTACAACAAAGGCGATAACTCACTGAAAATATCGCAGATATTCGGCAATACACTTGAAGCATTACTTGGAGCTATTTATCTTGATCTTGGGTATAAAAAAACACAACGCTGGATCGTAAAGAATGTGATCGTTCCCTATTTGTTCATGGAAGATCTTGAAGCGCTTGAGATCAATCACAAGAACAAACTCTATGGCTGGGCCAACAAAAATGGCAAGGCACTTGATTTTGAAACATTAGATGAGCGATTGGAAAATGGCCGTCGTTTGTTTACGATTGGTGCTGTGGTTGATGGTGAGGTAATTGCTGAAGGCAAAGCATTCAATAAAAAAGATGCCAGCCAGATAGCTGCACAATCAGCTGTAGAAAAGTTGGGTATCATCTGATCTCGTTTTTATTTTTCCTGCATATGACTCCGCTGTTTAAAAAACTGAATTACAAAGCACAGGGTACAATTGTATCCATCAACCATCCTGATAGTTTTTTGCCTGAGCTCAAAGTAATGAGTGAAGAAGCAACAATCATTGATTCGCTTGCCAAAGCAAAACAAATTGAGTTTGTGATCGTGTTTGCAACAAAGCAGAAGGAAGTAGATAAAGCTGCCGAACAGATAGCAAAGAAAGCAGTTGCTGATGCTGTGATCTGGTTTTGCTATCCCAAAGGAACTTCTAAAAAATATAGCTGCGAGTTTAACCGTGATAACGGCTGGGCCAAGCTTGGTGAGCTTGGGTATGAACCTGTTCGTGCCGTTGCCATTGATGAAGACTGGAGTGCATTACGTTTTCGCAAAGTTGAAAACATTAAAACAATGACACGCTCGTTTGCCATGACAGATGTTGGGAAGAAGAAAGTGGCAGCAGCGAAGAAGAAGTAGAATGCTTTTTCTTTTTGCGGAGACGAAGGGATTCGAACCCTTGATACAGTTTCCCGTATACACACTTTCTCCCGACCGTTGTCGGGACTCCTTCAACCACTCGAATGGCTTCAACTACTTATTTTTTCCAATTCTTTATTAGATTTTCAATATAAATTTTACTCTTCATCTTCTTGATTTGCTTTTCCCTTTTTAATGCTTCACTTCTTGAAGTAACTAATTCGAAATAAACTAAACGTAAGGGTCTTTTGGAGGCGGTGTACTTACTAAATCCGTCAGTATTCTTGGACATACGTTTATCAAGAAGATCATCACATTGACCAATGTAAAAAGAAAAGTCCTTCAAGCTTTGAAGGACGTAGACATAAAAAGTTGAATCGCCATTTTTCATAGCTTTTCTATTTGCAGAGAGGAAGGGATTCGAACCCTCGATGCAGTTTCCCGCATACACACTTTCCAGGCGTGCTCCTTCAACCACTCGGACACCTCTCTGAATATTTTTGATCTAAACCAGTTACATATCATTTACACACTTTCTCCCGATTTCGTCGGGACTCCTTCAACCACTCGGACACCTCTCTTTAACAGGGCAGCAAAAATACAGTTTCAGATTCTTAGCTACCGAATAATTTTTGAGCGTTGCTTGTTGTTTGTGCTGCAATTTCTTCAACTGAAATATTCATGGCTTCAGCCATTTTCGTAACAACATATTTCAGGTAGGAGGGCTCGTTGCGTTTACCTCTGAAAGGAACAGGAGTAAGGTAAGGTGCATCTGTTTCCAGCACCAGGTATTCCAAGGGGATGGAGGGCAGCACTTCGGCCAATCCGGATTTCTTATAAGTGACCACGCCGCCAATACCCATCAGAAAGCCCAGATCCATAATTTGCTTTGCTTCATCTAATGATCCGCCAAAACAATGAAAAATGCCACGAAGTGTTCCGGTCTGATGTTCTTTCACAATATCAATACAATCCTGCATCGAATCTCTGCTGTGAATCACGATCGGGAGGTTTAACTCCAATGCCCAGTTGATCTGTTTGCGAAATGCATCTTTCTGTTCGGTAACAAATGTCTTGTCCCAGTAATAATCCAACCCGATTTCACCCACGGCAGCAAAGGGTCGTTTTCCGAGCCAATTTTCTACGAGTTTCAGTTCATCGGCTACGTTTTCTTTAACTGAACAGGGGTGAAGCCCCATCATCGCAATACATTCAGGGTGTTTTTCCTCCAGTTTCAAAAGATCATCAATCGAGCTGCTATCTACATTGGGCAGGTAGAAACGGGTGACCCCTTCTGCCTTGGCCCGACCTAAAACATCTTCAATATCTACCTGAAAATCTTCGAGATAGAGGTGGGTATGTGTATCAATCATCTCCATAAGCCGCAAAAATAAGCTGTTCCGGCTAGGTACTCAACCTGGTTATTTCCCGTTTATCTATCCTGAGTACCTTTAATTATTTTTAACGGTCTTTAAACCAACGGACGGGCTGCAAGTCTTTGTACTGTTCAGTTTTTAAAATAAACCACCAAAAGCGTATATCATGAAAACAAGTTCAATCTTAACAAAAGGCACATTAGCATTCCTGCTGCTGGGTGCTCTAACATTTACAGCCTGTAAAAAAGAAGCAAGCCAATCAAAGGAAGACGAATTAAACACCGTTGAAAGCACTGAAAGTAACAACGAAGCTGAAGCTGCTTACGACGATGTATTTAATAATACCATGGGTATTGGTGCTGAAGCCAATGGCGAATCACTCGGTATTACAGCCGGTGTAGGCATTTTCGGCCGTATAGAAGGCGGAGACATTACTGGTCGTGTAGACAGTATCCGTTGTTTCACAATAACAGTAAGTCCAAATACTCCGGGCGTTTTCCCAAAAACAGTCACAATCAATTTCGGTGATGGTTGCCTTGGTCGTGATGGTAAGGTCCGTAAAGGAAAGATCATTACGGTATTCACAGGTCCTATGGGTATTCCCGGCAGCAAAGCCACTACCACCTTCGAAAATCATAAGATCGATAGCGTAAAAGTGCAGGGAAAGCATGAAGTAACCAATAACAGCACCAGTAACAACCGCATCTTTACTACGAAAGTTATCGAGGGTAAACTAACATGGGACAGCGGCCGTTGGGTAGCCTGGAACAGTGTGCGTACAGTTGCCCAAATCGAAGGAAACGGCACTCCATTCTGGCCGTTGGATGATATCTTTTCAATCACCGGCGGTGGCCGTGGCGAAAACAGCCGTGGCAAGACATGGGGCCATGAAGTAATTGAGCCCTTGTTCAAGAAATTTACCTGCCGTTGGATCTCGAAAGGAAAGATGCGTATCAAGTACAACAACACAAGCGGAATCCTTGATTTCGGGGATGGCCGTTGCGATAATAAAGCTGAATTAAGTATTAATGGGAACCCTCCTAGAATCATTACGTTGCCCTAAGAAAAAACACTTGCATCTGATAAAAGAAATTGTACCTTAGCAAAAGTTTTCATAGGGTACGGATTAAAAACGGGCCAGGGTTTCCACCCCGGCCCTCCTTTTTTCAGCTCATTTCTAGCGTATTACTTCAAAACGGTAACCCTCACCCGAAAATAACTTCAACACTTCAGGCAGCGCAAACCGCAGATTGGAAAAAGCTTTTTCACTATCGTGAAATACGATGATACTACCCGGTTTTGTATGCTTTTTTACATTTTCGAAACATTTTTGCGGACTGATATTGGTATCGAAATCGGCACTCAGCACACTCCACATGATAATTTTGAAAGGAGGGTTCGATTCCTTCAACACTTTTGCCGGAAAGCTTCTGATCTTTCCATAAGGTGGGCGAAAAAGATCTGAATCGATCCATTTTGCGGCTTCTTTGATATTATTCAACCACAATTCATCTTTTGTATGAAATCCATTTAAGTGATCGTATGTATGATTGCCTACACGATGACCTTCTGCAAAAAGACGTTGATATAAGTCAGGATGTTGCTGCACATTGTTACCAATACAAAAGAATGTTGCGTGTGCATTGTATTTTTTTAATTCATCTAACACAAATTCTGTAGCACCGGGTGTTGGTCCATCATCGAATGTTAAGTATAAAACTTTTTCTTTTGAAGGAAAACTCCACGTAAGATCAGACGGGAATAATATGCGTAGCCACCACGGTGTTGATGCAATGTAAAACATAATTGAAGTTAGTACAGATGAGAGAATCCGGTTAACTGAATCAATACGTTTTTATAAAAAAATCGTTTTCCTTTCTTTGATAAAAATGAATTTTGTGTTTGTGGTGAAAGCATTTCGTTGGTATAGACCGATTCACGACTATGATTTGCAGATGCAGCTGTACCTGTAAGTACAGCTTCGGTACAATATTTTTCTAGCAAGCCCGGTAATGTTTGATAAAATAATGACGTACTGATAAAAACATCAGCACCTAATATTTTATGACCGGTTGAAGCAATGATGCCCACAATACTGCTGTCCTTACTCCTCAATGCCTGCAGAAAATAACGGATGTATTGTTGTGACGTGTCAGCAATTTTTTTGTTATTCAACAATGCTGCATAAGATGAAGAACCTGTTTGATTGTTTTGTTTCAGCAAACGTCTTATCTCATCCCAAACCTTTGTTTGATTTTGTGCAGTATCTATGATCGTTTGGAGCCCACTTCCTGTTGTACCACGATAGAAAAACTTTTTTTCTTTTTCGCTCCAGCGGTTTTCTTCAATACAATAGACAGGAACAAGATGTTGCTTGCCTGTTTCAAGAATAGTGTCCCTGGCAAATACCCGATCCTGCCGGCCGCCCATCACTATTTCACCACTCTTGATCACGAGATCTTTGCCACTGTTGTTTTCAATCAACAATACATTGATGTTATCCAGCATATAATTTCCCCGCTCTTTCAATTTCACAGATCCTTTTGCCATACCGACTTTCAATGAAATAGAGTTGGGAGAAACATAGTCCCTGTCTTTTGATTGCTCGATTCTTTTGATAGGAACCAGCTTCAGATTACGGAAAACGATGGCACTGTCATATTCCACAACAAGCGAAGGAAATGTAAAATCAGTCTGCGCATACGTGGCAACACAAGTCAAAATTAAAATAAGCAGGCAGAAATGTTTCTTCATTGATGTGGTGAAGGTATAAAATTGAAAACGTTTAAAGCCCCTTTAGGGGTTTGGGGTTTTAGACTTTATCTTTGCGCCATGAGTGTAAGAGTACGTTTTGCCCCCAGTCCAACGGGAGGTTTGCATTTAGGCGGTGTACGCACCGTGTTGTATAATTATTTATTTGCCAAACATCATGGCGGCGAGTTTGTGTTGCGTATTGAAGATACCGACCAAACACGTTTTGTGCCTGGTGCCGAAGAATATATTTTCAATTGTTTAAAATGGTGTGGACTGGAGCCAGATGAAAGTCCCGTGCATAATGGACCGTACGGACCTTACCGCCAGAGTGAACGAAAAGAAATGTACCGCAGTTATGCGGAAACGTTAGTAGCACGTGGTTTTGCTTATTATGCATTTGATACCAAAGAAGAGTTGGAGAAGATGCGTGAAGATTTGAAAACAGAAGAGAACCCATCGCCGCAATATGATCACCGTGCAAGAAAAAACATGCGGAACAGTTTAAACTTAACGGATGATGAAGTAAAGGATCTGTTGGAAAAAAATACACCGCATGTGATCCGTATTAAAATGCCGGAAAATGATGTGTTGAGTTTTACTGACATGATCCGTGGCGAAGTAAGTTTCCAAACCGGATTGGTTGATGATAAAGTGTTATTGAAAGCTGATGGCATGCCTACTTATCATTTGGCGGTTGTGGTGGATGATTATTTAATGAAGATCACCCATGCATTTCGTGGAGAAGAATGGTTGCCAAGCGCTCCCGTGCATTTGTTGTTGTGGAAATATTTGGGCTGGGATGCTTATATGCCGCAATGGGCTCACTTGCCATTGATACTTGGTCCAAGTGGTAAGTTAAGTAAACGTGATGGTGCTAAATATGGTTTTCCTGTGTTTGCAATGAACTGGACTGATCCTAAAACAAATGAATTGACCGAAGGCTTTTTTGAAAAAGGATTTTTACCGGAGGCATTTATTAACATGTTGGCCGTGCTTGGCTGGAACGATGGTACAGAAAAAGAATTGTACACAATGGATGAACTGATTGCCAGTTTTGATATTAAGCGTGTACACAGTGCCGGTGCTAAATTTGATTATGAAAAAGCAAAGTGGTTCAATCATGAATGGATCAAGCGATTGCCGGTTTCGGATTTGCGATTGCAGATTGATTCATACTTTGCAGCAAGCGGTATTGATGTAAGTGATACAGCAAAACTTGAAAAAGTGATTGAACTGGTGAAAGACCGCTGCACACTGTTACCTGATTTTGTACAGCAGGGAGGTTTCTTCTTTAAAGCACCAGAATCATTAGAGCTTGACGCAGTCAAACCAAAGTGGACGGAAGAGAAGAAGCAATTCTTTGTTGAATATGTTGATGTGTTGAAAACAATTGGCACATGGGAGATAACAACGATTGAAAATGCATTTAAAGAACTGGCTGCTGCAAAAGCAATCAAACCAGGGGAACTGCAATTGCCAATGCGAATCATGTTGGTGGGTGGCAAGTTTGGTCCGGCTGTATTTCAAATTGCAGAGATGATTGGCAAAGAAGAAACAGTGAAAAGGGTTGAGTTTGCATTGAGTTTACTATAAAGAATTTATTGATACTTAAAATGCCTCTGCATTTGCAGAGGCATTTTTTATTCCGGCGTTAGCCTTGTTTCCGTATCAGTTCCATCAACTCAATAAATGAACTTGTACCCAACTCTTCAATCAGTTGTTGATCTGCTTTATCCAGCTTGAACAATCCATCCGTATTCAACTTCACCTGTTCGGGTGTACGAATACCGGGAATAATCGTAGACACTTCCTCATAGCTCAAAATATAACTCAACGCCAGTTGTGTTTTTGTGCAATTGTATTTGCTGCACAGGTTCCAAACCGGTTCTGTTGCACGTAAAGTGGCATCAATTACTTCCTTTGTTAACCGGTTTTTACGATGATCATTGTCGGTGAAGTTTACCTGCTCATCAAACTTACCCGTAAGTAAACCAAACTGTAACGGCATACGTGCAATAATGCCATAACCTTTTGCCGAAGCTGTTTTTATTAGGGGTAGTGCTTTCTGATTAATGATATTCAATACCAGTTGAAAGCCATTGCCAAGATCATTATTCATAAAAAAATCTGCATCATCGTTTGGTTCAAATGTATTTAACGATAAGCCCCAGTAACGAATCTTACCTTGTTGCTGTAATTGCTGCATTGCTTCAATGCATTCGCCATTTTGTAAATGTGCTAAGCGTGCTGTATGCAATTGATAGTAATCAATAACTTCTCTGTTCAATCGTTTCAATGATGCTTCACAGGCATTGAGGATATATTCCTTTGAATAATCAACTGTGAACTGTTCGTTACGTGCAACATTGCCCACTTTCGTAGCAATGATTATATCGCTTCTGTTGCCGATTTCATTGCCAATCATTTTTTCTGAATGGCCTAGACCATAGATGTCAGCAGTATCAAAAAAGTTGATACCTGCATCCAAAGCTGCATGGATGGCTTTGATGGATGTGTTATCGTCTGCATCGCCCCAACCAATAGCAGTAGTGCCAACCATAGCCCCACCGCCAATGGCCCATGCACCAAAACCAATTTCGCTTACTGTTAATGCTGTGTTGCCAAATTTTCGATAGTTCATATTGTAATTTACGCAATAGCTATTATCTTAACTCCATGAACCTTACCAAATCTGTCTGGCCATTTATTCTACTGCTGGCACTCATCAAATTTGCATTGCCGTTTTTTCTGCAGCATCCCGTTTATGAATTACACAGAGATGAATTTTTATATTTAGAACAAGGCCGTCATTTAGCATGGGGTTATATGGAAGTGCCACCAATGCTTTCCTGGTTATCATACCTGACACATGTATTTGGAGGAAGTTTTTTCTGGGTAAAATTCTGGCCTTCTCTTTTTGGTGCAATCACACTCATCGTCACATGCGCAATGGTTTTGGAAATGGGGGGAAAATTATTTGCAGTAGTTGTTGCCGGCTTGTGTATCATGTTTACTGCATACCTGCGCTTACACTTTTTATTTCAGGCTAATTTTCTGGAAGTGTTCTGGTGGGCGTTGAGTGCTTATTTCATTATCAGGTATATCAATTCCAAACAAATCAAATATCTGTATTGGATCGGTTTTTCATTTGGCTGTGCATGGTTGAGTAAAAATTCTGTTTCATTTTTTATTATTGGGTTTGCAGTTGCACTGTTACTTACGCAATACCGTTCGTTGTTGTTGAATAAGCATTTGTATGGTGCAGGTTTATTGGCTTTAGTTATTGCATTACCCAACTTAATTTGGCAATACAATCATAACTGGCCATTGCTGCATCATATGGAAGAGTTGCGTGAAACACAATTGAAATTTTTAAGTCCGGTTGATTTTTTAATGGGACAGATATTGATGTATTTCACGGCATTTTTTATTTGGGTGATGGGATTGATCTGGCTCTTTACTGCAAAAAGCAAACCCTATCGGATGCTTGCCTGGATATACCTTACTGTAATTGTATTATTGATTGTAAGCAGTGGAAAAAATTATTATTCCATGGGTTTATATCCTATGTTGTTTGCGGCGGGTTCAGTGGCGCTACAACAATGGACAACCGTAAAACTGAAATCGTTGAGATGGGTAACAGTTGCAGTTATTCTTTTTCTTGCCGGGTTCACGTTGCCGATGGCTATGCCATTGTGGGAGCCGGATAAGCTGGCCGCATTTTATCAAAAGCGTGATGTGGAAGGAACGGGTATGTTGCAATGGGAAGATCAACAGAATCATTCGTTACCACAGGACTTTGCTGATTATTTAGGTTGGAAAGAAATAACTGAAAAAACAGAGAAATTGTATCAGTCATTACCTCAAGTTGATAAAGACAGTACTGTTGTTTATTGCCGCCATTATGGATTAGCCGGCGCATTGAAGTACTATGGAAAAGATGCACAGTTCAAGTCAAAAGTGATCAGCGATAACGGATCGTTCCTGCATTGGATACCCAATGAATTTGGCTTTAAGCATTTAATTTTTGTTGGCCGGCGAATGCCCGGTGCAGATGATGAAGTATTTCAGCATTTTGAAAAAGTAACGTTGATCGATTCTGTTACGTACAAACATTCCCGGCAGTTGGGCGATAAAGTGATCTTCTTTGAAAATGTTGATTCAATAGGTTCAAAAATGGCCGCAGAAGGATTGAAACAAATGAAGCAGGAGTTCAATAGAAAAAAATTGTAAACGATGTTTCCTTCTTTGCTTGTTTACAATCGTTAGCTGAAATGCCTATTTTCGCAGCATAACATTGCTGTATGAACAGACCCGTACGAGTACTCGTTGCAAAAGTTGGACTGGATGGTCACGATCGTGGTGCCAAAGTAATTGCTACCGCATTACGTGATGCAGGTATGGAAGTGATTTATACCGGTCTTCGCCAAACCCCCGAAATGGTTGTGAATGCTGCGTTGCAGGAAGATGTGGACGCCATTGGTGTAAGTATTTTAAGTGGTGCACACATGACTGTTTTTCCCCGCCTGTTGAATTTGATGAAAGAAAAGGAAATGAATGATGTGTTGCTAACCGGCGGCGGTATTATTCCGGATGAAGACGTGGATGCATTAACAAAGATGGGCGTTGGTAAATTATTCCTGCCTGGTACCAATACACAAGATATTGCAGCATATATAAAAGATTGGGTATCGAAGCATCGTTCTTTCTGATTTTACATTTTTTAAACTTAATTATATGGGTTATCAAACGTTACTTACTTCATTAGAAGATGGAGTTTTTATTATTACCATCAATCGTCCGGATAAATTAAACGCACTCAACAAAACAGTGATTGAAGAATTGTCCGCTGCTGTTGATGAAGTATACAATAACAACGAAATTAAATCAGCGATTATCACAGGTTCGGGACCAAAGGCTTTTGTTGCCGGGGCTGATATATCCGAATTTCTTTCGATGGATGCAACGGATGGAGAAGCATTGGCAAGAAAAGGGCAGGAAATGGTATTCAATAAAATTGAGCGTTCATCGAAACCTATTGTTGCTGCTATAAATGGTTTTGCATTGGGAGGAGGTTGCGAGTTAGCAATGAGCTGTCATTTCCGCTTAGCAAGTGAGAATGCAAAGTTTGGTCAGCCGGAAGTAAATCTTGGATTGATCCCGGGTTATGGAGGCACACAACGATTGGTGCAATTGATCGGAAAAGGGAAAGCTATAGAGTTAATGATGACAGCGGCAATGATTGACGCCAACGAAGCAAAGCAATTTGGCCTTGTTAATTATGTGACGACTGCCGAAGAGTTGTTGCCAAAGACGAAGGAGCTGCTGGGAGTGATAATGACAAAAGGACCAAATGCAGTGGGCAAAATAATAAAAGCTGTAAATGCCCATTTTGATAATACTCAAAATGGCTTCGACGCCGAGATCAAATTGTTTGGCGAATGTTTTGGTACGGACGAGATGAAAGAAGGAGTCACAGCGTTTCTGGAAAAGAGGAAAGCAGATTTTCCTCGATAGGTTATATTCAAATTAATTTGTTAATATAAACTCAGAATATTTTATGAAACGATATGTTTTTCTACTGCTGTTTATCGGATTCCGTTTTCTTTCTTTTACACAAGCGTCGAAGAAATACATAATTCAGCCTGGTGAAAGCATCCTGGAAATTATTCCTCAAAGCGAAGCCTTTGAGTATTCGAAATTTGAACAGGGTGTGGTTTATTTTAAAGACGGTAAGCGGTCTTCTGCAAAAATCAATTATAATTTTGTATATGAAGAAATGCTATTCATTGCTGCAAATGGTGATACCCTTACTATTCTAAATCCCGGTGAAACCAGTTCAGTTGTTATTGGCAAAGATGAATTTTATTATACTGGTGTAAGGTTTGTAAAATTAGACACAGCTATTGGCAATGTTAAGTTAGGTGTTTCCAGTTTTTTTGCAGTATTAAGTAAAAAGAAAGTTGGTGCCTATGGAACAACAACAGAAGGGGGAACAGATTCTTATTCTTCATTTATTGTTCCAAATAATACAAAGCTTACTCTAACTCCAAGTATTGTCACAACTGTTACACGTAGAAAAGCTCTTTTCATAGGTAACAAGTTCAACCAGTTTATTCCCGTTACAAAAAAGAATATTTTTTCATTTTATCCGGAAAAGGAAGAGCAGTTAAAGAAATATTATCAAAGAAAAGATGTTAATTTCTCATCCCGTAAAGATATCATTGAGCTTATTGCTTACATGGGGGGATCGTAGGTTATCGCTACTTTGGGAAAAATCGTTATGTTTCCGATAATGGTACACCAGTCATGCCTTAAATCCTTCATTTTTTAACATAGTCCAGCTGGTAGTTCATATGGTCTCTTTTTCATGTTCTGCCTGATTCTTTCACTTCACGACCTCCGTCATTATTCCTTTTAATTTCCGAACAGTGTTTTTGGCATATCTGGGTGGGCACAAATAAAATCAATTATGATGTTTGATGGTGATGACATTACCTTTTATGCCTGCTGTTTTTAGGATGCGGCATCATTGAAACAATCCGGTTCTGTGGAGTTGAAAATGTCTTCGGGCTCCTATTTTAACTGATGAGGCGTTCTATAGGTGGCGGGGTTTGTCCAAAGCAAACGATAGTGAGGATAAAGCAAACGGCTACTGAAAAATGAATTTTGTCATACGATTTAGAAACTCAAATTAGGAAATCAAAATCACTTAACACCTACCTTTGCGCAACTTTCCGAACTTACAAAAAATCATTTATTATGAGCTACAGGATCGAAAAAGATACAATGGGTGAAGTAAAAGTTCCCGTCAATGCTTATTACGGTGCACAAACCCAACGCAGTATCGATAATTTTAAAATTGCACAGGATATCAATCGTATGCCGAAAGAGATCATCCGGGCATTTGCTTATCTGAAACATGCGGCTGCCATTACAAACAATGAAGCAGGCGTTTTGCCAAAAAAGAAAGCGGTATTAATTGGTAAAGTATGTAAAGAAATACTCGAAGGAAAGCTGGATGATTTTTTCCCACTTGTTGTTTGGCAAACCGGTAGCGGTACACAAAGCAATATGAATGTGAATGAAGTGATTGCTTACCGTGGTCATGTATTGAATGGTGGAAAGCTTGATGATAAAGAAAAATACCTGCATCCAAATGATGATGTAAACAAAAGCCAGAGCAGTAACGATACGTTCCCGACTGCCATGCATATTGCAGCTTATAAAATTTTAATTGAAACAACCATTCCGGGTATTGAGAAGTTGCGGAATACACTAGATAAAAAAGCAAAGGCTTATAAGAAAGTAGTAAAGATCGGTCGTACGCATTTTATGGATGCAACACCACTTACAGTAGGACAGGAGTTCAGCGGTTATGTATCACAATTAGATCATGGATTAAAGGCGATCAAGAATACACTTGCTCATTTAAGTGAATTGGCATTGGGTGGCACTGCAGTTGGTACAGGTATCAACACTCCACCAAACTATGATGTAAATGTAGCGAAGCATATTGCTAAGCTCACCAAGCTTCCATTCAAAACAGCCGAAAATAAATTTGAAGCATTGGCAGCACACGATGCAATTGTGGAAGCACACGGTGCATTGAAAACAGTTGCAGTGAGCTTGATGAAGATTGCAAACGATATTCGTATGTTAAGCAGTGGTCCTCGTAGCGGTATCGGCGAAATTTTTATTCCTGATAATGAACCAGGCTCTTCTATTATGCCGGGTAAAGTAAACCCAACTCAGTGTGAAGCACTAACTATGATCGCTGCACAAGTGATGGGTAATGATGTAGCGATCAATGTTGGTGGTGCAATGGGGCATTTTGAATTGAATGTGTTTAAGCCGGTAATGATCTACAACTTTTTACACAGTGCAAGATTAATTGGCGATGGCTGTGTAAGCTTTAATGATAAATGTGCTGTAGGTATTGAACCTATTGAAGCAAACATTAAAAAGCATGTAGAGAACAGTTTGATGCTGGTGACTTCACTCAACACGAAGATCGGTTATTACAAGGCAGCTGAAATTGCACAGAAGGCACACAAGCAGGGAACAACATTGAAAGAAATGGCAGTGCAACTTGGGTATGTTACTCCAGAGCAGTTTGATGAATGGGTAATACCAGCGAACATGGTTGGTAAAATATAAATACATCAACAGTAAATAAAAAAGGAGAAGCATAGCTTCTCCTTTTTGTTATTCATAACTGCTGTAATAATCAGGTTCAGAAATCGGCTCATCTTTAAAAGCCGGTTGAATTTCTTTTGGTTGCTCATGGAAAAACAAACTATACAGACGTGATGCTACATTCTTTTCTTCTTCACGAATGACCAGCAACTGGTTCTCGGTTTTCAATAGCTTTCTTTCAGCTGTAAGTGCAACAGCCAGAAAAGATGCAGGGATGAGTATATTCTTCATGATGGTTATTTGTTTTATTAACGGCAAAACCCCTGCCGTAGTTCAGCAGGGATTTTGTTTTAACAGTTGTTTATTGTTTGATGAGTTTCACTTTTTCATTGATTGCTTTGCCATTAATATCAAGGTAGTAAACACCTGCTTTATAGTTGCTCAAATCAAGTTGTAAGTTGGTTTTACCCTTTACAAGGTTGATCTCAAGCGTCTGGATAGTGCGACCGGTATTGTCAATCACTTTCAATTGTGCTGTTTCGTCAGCAATAGCATTAATCGTAACAGTTGTTTTTTCTACCACAGGATTCGGGAACACATTTACATATACGTTTTGCAATGCGCCAAAGCTTACATCTATAATATTGGTGTATTTCTTTGTTCCGTTGTTTTCATTTGAATGAACACGGTAGTAAACTTTGTTTGCCAGTTTGCCTGCGTTATAATCAATGAAATTGTACGTAAGGTTTGTAGCAGGAATATTCTTTGCATCCACTTTTCCAATCTCTTCAAAGTTAACATTGTCAAGACTGCGTTCAACTGAATAAGAAATAACATCTACTTCATTATTCACTACCCATTCAAGTCTTGAATTATCAGCAACTGCTTTTCCGGTAAAGCTGAAAAGGTCAAACGGAAGAGTTGATGAAGAAGACATAAAATAGAAACTCGAGAATGAAGTAACATCAAACTGAATGGCGTGGCCGTAAGTTGATTGAACATATCTTCCTGTAACAGTTTGTCCAAGTGCAGATGATGCCATTGTTGTACCACAAGGATCATTGTTTTTGAAAACAGAAAGATCAGCAATGCCTGTAACACTACTGCCAGTTGTTGATACCATATCTGCGAGCTCTTGAGCTGTAAGATATAATCGTACAGAAACAGGTGTAGCAGGTGGATTGTTCTGAACGTTAATGGTGACGTTACGGTTTAAATATTTATTGCCAAACCCTGTTCTTACAGGATTTCCTGTTCTGGTAAAGAAGGAAGTAGTAATGTTGCCAAGATCATTACTGTTGGCATCTATTTCTGCAATGATATTTCCATTAGGTCCTGTAATGGGTACCCATAAATTATTATTTCCATTTTCAGCATTAATAGTGATTGCTGTTGCAGTAACACAACCTGCGTTTGTGCTCGAATCAATTGGAATACTTGTTGGTATTGAACTTGGAAAAGGCGAAGTACCTGTGGGATTGTAACCAAGGAATTCATATTTAACCACACAACCAAGACAACTACCAACTGTAGATGGAGGGTTTCCAACTGTTGCGGCCGATCCGGCAGCGGAGCGATCCATCGCAAGAAAAATTTCTTTTCCGTTTGGAGCAAATGCAATGTCTCTGTATCGGTTGGTACTTTGAAAATAGGTAACCGTATCAGCTCCGGCAACAGGAACAACTGCTGTGCCGGCATCATTCAGTTTTAATCGAATGGTGCGTCCCCATTTTAAACCTGCAGCCAGTAAAGAATTTTTCCAACCTGGAATTAATGTGTGTGTGTAAAGATCTAAGCCTGACCATCCTTCTGAATGCCAACCGGCGTTACCAGGAGTTGTGGCTGCACTCCAAATAGAGGAAACAGTTCCAGAACCGGTTCCGGGATAAGCAGAAAACAACGGATCTTTATAGGCACCATATAAAGCAGCATTCGCATTAATGGCATTCATATTAGTTACTTCGTTTCCAATAGGAGGAGCAGTTGATGCGGCTGCCGCTTGACCATCAGCAGTGTATGAACCGCCTGTCCAACCATAAGGAACACCAACAGAAATACTGGTACTTAATCCTGGTGTTGTTGTGCCATTGTAGTTACCATCTGCTGCGTAGCCTACTACAAGAGGATGTCCATAATTTTTAAAACCTTCAATGATATTTATTTCATCATCACTGAATGGACCGTGTGATGATCCGTAAAGAATATTTAATGCAGGATTATATGCAAACCCCTGGTTGTTTCTCATACCAATACTCCACACTGCACTCTTTCCAACTATGGGCGCTACATCATTATACGGGTTGCTGTCCGGTATCCATTTTTGATTACCGGTGCCAGAGCAGGAATCAGAAAGCGCAAAACGTAAAATTTTTCCTTCATACGCATTAAGCACCTGTGCTTTCATTGCTCTTGTAATATTAATAGTAGGAAACTGTTGACCCGCTCCCATATCACCAGCAGCATAAAATAAATAATAATCGCTGCCACCTTGTGTCATTGGAGTAATGATCATTCGTTGAGAATTATGATCTCCGCTTCCGGGAATAGTATCGCATATTGAAACAGGCGACTCTAATTTATTGGTTGAAGTGTTGTAGAAAAACCGCACAATACGGTTTACGAAAACTGCAGTTGAAGGATTGCTGTGTACATAAGAAATATAAACATAGTTCTGTGGTGAACTTGCATCTAAAAATTTAGGATGTAAGGCCATGCCTGCAAAACCACCTTGTGCGCCTGCACCATTTGCAAACTGGCAATTGAATGCCTGGTCTGCAGGTGATGAAAAGAATGTGCTGTTTTGCGAAATATCTAACACCACTTGTTTCGCTCCCGTAACCGGGTTTATTCTGTTAAGTTTATAACCTTTCGCTTCTGTTACCCATAAATAGTTATCGGGGCCATAAGTTATTTCCCATGGATCAGCCAGCACATTTGCTGCTGATAATATTGTTTGCCTGTAAACTTCATTCATTTTACCGGCAGTAATGTTCGTGGTTGTAAGTGGTGCTGATACAAGAATGCTGATGTTGTTCGCTACTGATCCTGAAGCTGGTGTGGTTGAATAGGCAGAAGATGAATATACTCTTATAAAATATTGTGTTGATACTGATAATCCACTGCTTATTGTAACCTCATTTTGTCCGCACGCAATGCTGGTTAAACTGCCACATGTGCCGGAATAAACCTGTATCATGGCTCCGTTTGCACTTAAGGTAGCACCTGCTGTTACTGTAATGGTTGCAAAAGTTTGTGTTGAAGTAGTCGTGAATTTATACCAAACATCATCATCGGGTGTACCTGTTGCACAACCAACTGTTGTTCCACTGGCCGTTGCATTTAACACTGTACCTGCTGAGTTGGTTGTACCCGGAGTAAGTGTAAGAGCACCTGCACACTCATCGTTTGAAGGTACTGCTGTATATGAAACGCAGATGTCGAATCCCCAATTGGCAGTTGTACCACCTGTGGCTGTGCCGGTTGTAAACACCCTGAAGTAATATTGTGTTGATGGGGTAAGGTTCGTTAATGAAAGAGTTGACGTTCCACTTGCTGTTGTAGCAATGGAAGTTCCGGTGAATACACCTGAAGCGCAACTTGAACCGGTGAATGCTTCAATGTACGTATTTGATGTTGTAAGATTGCCTCCAAGATTTGACGTTGCAATTTGCACATTCCTGATGTTGGCAGGTGTTGTGAACGTGTACCACACATCTCTTGTTGTTCCGGCGCCATTTGTTGGGCTACCGGTAGTAGTAGCATTTAATAAAGTTTGATTGGCCGTAGCACCACAGGTTGTTACAGGTGTGATGTTGGTTGCGCTGGAGCAGAGGTCGTTTGCAAGTGGTGCAGTATGTGTTACACAAATATCAAAGCTGCCATTTGATGTAATTGCAGTGTTGCCAGACGAATATACTCTGACATAATACAGAGACCCGATTGTAAGTGAACTGCTCAGGCTCAAAGTGGCTGCTGTGCCTGAGTTACAGGCCAAAGAATTTAAGCTTCCACAGCCACCAGAGAATAACTCTATAACTGTTCCTGAACTGCTTAAGTTACTTGCAATACTGCTTAATGAAATTGTTGTTGCTGCTTGTGCTGCAGTGAAGCTATACCACACATCATCATCGGCAGTGCCGCCACATGAAGCAACTGTTACGCCGGAGTTGGTACTTGCTATTAAAGTCCCTGCTGTAGGGGCGCAGGTTGTGTTTGAGGTTAATGAAGTAGCAAACGAGCAATTGTCATTTGAAGGTGATGGAATAGTTGTAACGCAAAGTGTAAAAGTCCCTGCCTTCGCTGAGTTACCACTACTATAAACTCTGAAAAAGTAGGTATTGCCAATCGTTAGGCCTCCTAAAGTTGTTGTCTCAGCTGCGGCTGCACTTGTTGCATCAATACAACCGAACGATGCTAAACCTGCACAGCTTCCCTCAAACGCCTCCAGAACAATATCGCTAATCGCACTACCACCACCACCAGACGGGGTGGCTGTAATAACATGTGTGCTACCAGTTGCAATAAACTTATACCATACATCATCGTCCGCATTTCCTGAACAAGCAGTTTGTGATTGAGTAGCGTTTACAGATGTCCCGCCTGTTGTAGTAGTACAGGTAGTATTTGAATTAACTGTTAGTAAAATGGCACCACTACAATCGTTATTTGTCGGGACCTGTGAAAAAACAGTAGTGACACTCAAAATGAGGAATGCTATAAGCAGGATACGTTTCATGATTTTACAAGGATTGTTTGGATGTTGTAAAAGTAGGATGACTCTACTTACTCACCTATAGAAGTTTTCCTTTATTATATTCGGAAAATACGGGAATGAGCAAAGTGCAGTTTTACAGTTCCCCCGGGCATAAGAATCAATTACCATACTACCGTTGTAAAACTTCGTATGAACTACAATGTTGATGCATCAATTACTGGATCTGAATTACAGTAGTTATTCATCTTGGTTTTAATTGATCAGCAGACTACTTTTATATTCCTGTTTAATTTAATTTGTTTTTAATCCGATAGCTTATGCAGAAATCTCTACTCCGTATTCATAAACTTATTTTTATTTTATTTGCTTCAACCTTTTCCGGTAAAGTGTTTGCACAATCTGTTCAAACAGGTAAAAGTTATATCAATATCAGCAAACCAACAGGTGGTACTATTCAAAATGGAGATCAATTAGAGATACGTGCTGTAATTGCCGTATCATCCAGCTCTGTTTATTTTGCCCGTTATAACGATACCATTCCCACTGGCACAACTTATATTGCCAACAGTATTCGGTTCACAACTAATGAAGGCATGAATTATGGTACCCCTTTACGTGTAAACGGTTTATTGACGGATGCAGGTGGTGATGACGAAGCAAGATTTAATGCTGGTGTGCTTCGTGTAAATATTGGTAGCCTTACAAGAAGTGGCGGCGGACAAACAGCTGCTTACAATGCTGTTGCTGCACCTAATATAATTGATGTTTTGCCCGCAGCTTCTGGCTGTAGGATCTATAATACAGGCCGGCCAAGTTTTTATGGTGGTACATGTATTATTATGGTCACATACAGAGTCACTATAAATACAACGGCCGGAAATACATTCACTATTCCGGGCGGCGCATTTCGTTACAAGACAGCCAATACTTTAAGTGAAATAACCCTTCCGAGTATTGTTCGCCGTTTAAATACAATGACGGTAATGGTAACTGATCCGTTACCGGTATGTGATGCAGTAGGTAATAATTCAATTGTAGGTAATGGAGGAAACTTCGGTAGTGGTTCAACACAGAATCTTAATCCTGCCCCTGCTGCCGGTACAGTTGTACCAGGTTATCAATGGCGTGCGTTTTCATCGCCCACAACTGGTCCTAACGACAGCATGTTTACTGTTGCAAATAATACAAGTCCAACTGCCAGTACCAATGTAAGCCTCGCTTATCCTAACAGCAATCGCTTATTTAATGTATGGGATATAATAGGTGATCATACAAATGCAGCAAATCCTGTTTTGGGCAATCCTGCAACAACAGCTGGTCAGCCGGGTGGTTATATGGCTGTAGTAAATGCAGCTTATGGTATTAATAATGCTGTGCAACAAACTGTAAATGGTTTGTGCCCCGATACCTATTATGAATTCTCTGCCTGGTTCAGAAATATTTGCAGACGGTGCAGTTGTGATACATCGGGCAAAGGCTCCGGGTCAACCGGTTTTAAAAGTTATATGGCACCTGTTGTTCCTAATACAAATGATTCAGCAGGTGTATTACCTAATCTTACTTTCCAGGTTGATGGTATGGATTATTATACAACAGGTAATCTTGATTACAATGGTCAATGGATAAAGAAGGGGTTTCTCTTTAAAACAGGAGCCGGTCAAAACTCAGTAAACATTGTGATCCGCAATAATGCGCCCGGTGGCGGTGGTAATGACTGGGTAATGGATGATGTCTCGTTTTCAACCTGTTTGCCGGGTTTAGCAATGCGCCCATCAAATAATCCCGTGTATTGCCAAAATGGCCAAGTGGATATGTCTGTCGTTGTTCAATCATTTTACAGTAACTATCAATATTACCGTTGGGAGCGTAGTATTGATAATGGTGCAAGCTGGAATAATGCTCCATTATCACCATCACCTTTAACTTTCAGTTACACTTACAATTCACCGTATTATGTTGATACAGTTGAATACCCTAGTTTTATTGCAAACCCTGCAAACAACGGACATCGTTTTCGGATTCGGGTAGGAACGTCACTTACAAATCTCTCCAATAACAGTTGTGCATCTTACAATACTACTGATGTAATCACATTGGGTTTAAATGCCACTTGTGATGTATTGCAGGCGGGGTTCAAAAAATTCAACTGTAAACTTAACATTCGTAAAGCCGAGCTTTCGTGGGAAGTTTTTGGCGAGATGGCTAATACCACATTCGTCATTGAACGAAGTGTGGATGGCAGACAATTTACCGAGGCGGGTAGGGTAGCAGGAGAATTGAAACAACAATATAATTGGAATGATGAGACGCCAACAGATAGTAAATTCTATTATCGTGTAAAGATGGAAACCATTACAGGAATTAAGTATAGTCCTGTAAATACTGTAAATAGTAAAGGAAACGAATTTGAACTGCGGGTGCTCAATAATCCTTCTTATGAACAGATCAATCTTGAAGTGGTAAGTGATAATAATCAGCAAGTACTCCTGCATTTAATGGATATTACAGGTAGAATTGTTAAGGAAGAGAAGCGTTTTCTGTCAACCGGAGTAAATTTTATTACTGTTCAACATCCGGCATACTTACAGGGACGTATGTTTCTTCTGAAAGTTACCGTTCAAGGGAAATCTATTCAAAAGACGATCCTGAAAAACTAAGTATATTACACTATATTGAAAACTGGTGTACCTTTTTTTAAGAGCATGATGAAAGTAATATAGTAGATAGTTCTCGTGTTATTACTGGATAATTAAGAACTTTTACTATAGGTTGCTTAATATTATTTCATGACTTTTGTAAAGGTATACCACTACCCTAAGTACCAATTACTATGAAACTGTTTCCATACCCGAAATCAATTCGAGTTCTTGTTTTATTGCTTTCTATAACAGCAATTCCATTTTTTTCATTTGGACAAACAGCTAATAATACATGTGGAAGTTCTGTTTTGTTAACTTCTGGTATTGCATGCTCTAATACGGTTGGCGACTTGCAAGATGCGACAAAGGATGGACCTAATAGCGGAGCCAGTTGTTCGCACACAACAACAAATGATGTTTGGTATCGATTTTCTGCACAGTCATCTACAACAACAATAACAATAAGCGGTCTTGGCTCAAACCTTACCGGTGCAAATACATTTGTTGAAATACTAAGCGGGAGTTGTGGTTCATTTACTTCAATCAGTTGCCAAAGTGTTTCGTCAAGCCTTGTTGCAACAGGATTATCGGTGAGTACAACTTATTATGTGCGTGTATATACTACAAGTACTACAACAGGTAACCCATCTAACAGAAGAGGATTTTCAATTTGCATTACACATCCTGCTCCCCCGCCTGCAAATGATAATTGTTCATCGGCTGTTTCATTAACCTCTTATCTAAACACTTGCACAAGTAGTACAGCAGGTACGGTAATTGGTGGAACAAATTCAGGAGTTGCAGTTCCTTCTTGTGGCGGCACTGCCGATGATGATGTGTGGTATAGTTTTACTGCGGTACAATCTATTACAACCGTTTCATTAAGTAGTATAGAAACTAACCTGGCTGCTTCCGGCACTGTAGTAGAATTGTTCTCAGGTACCTGCGGCAGTTTAACATCACTCGGTTGTAATTTCAGTACATCTTCAACATTAAGTTTATCCTCATCGCTCACAATAGGCACCACTTATTACATCCGTGTTTACTCAATGGGTAACACGGCGCTAACATCAACAGGCGGTTACAATATATGTGTTACACATGTTTCGCCGCCAGCTAATGATAACTGCGCAGGTGCAATTAATCTTACTCCAGGTGTTACCTGTACAAACACAGCCGGTACTGTTGTTGGAGCAACTAACTCCGGCATAACGGCACCTTCCTGTGGCGGGGTTTCAGATGATGATGTGTGGTACAGTTTTACTGCGACAGTTGCACCAACGACAACTATTACATTGAGCAGTTTGGGTAGTAGCCTAAGTGCATCCGGTGCATATCTTGAATTATTCTCCGGAACCTGTGGAAGTTTAACTTCTCTCTTTTGCAGCACCAGTGGAAGCATCTCAATGAGCTTAACAAGTGGTACTGTCTATTATGTGAGAGTTTACTCAGCAGGTTCATCTGCTATTACAAGCAACGGTACATTTAATATCTGCATTACAACACCTGCAGCAGCAGTGCCAGCTAACGTATCAACAGGTAAAAGTTTTATTAATATCACAAGACCAAATGGAGGAACGATCATTCCGGGTGATGTTTTAGAAATAAGGATTTCAGTAAACGTTGCTAATAACGGAACCAACCGTATTTTCAGAGCACGTTATAACGATACCATTCCGTCTAACTTAACTTATGTTGCCGGTTCATTGAAGTTACTTACCAACGAAGGAAAACAATACGCTGCTTATACTGACGCATCCGGTGATGATTTTGCAATGTATGACGGCTCAAATAAAACAGTGCGATTTAATCTTGGAAGAGATACAACGAATATGCCAACCAGTTCTGTTACTTCAACAGGAATTGATAGTGCAACGGGAGGATATTATAATTCGGGTACGCACAGGCCGAGAGGAAATGGTGTATTGATAGTGGTATCTTATCGTGTTACAGTAGATGCTTCCATTGCATATAACACAATTGTCAATTATGGTTCAGGTGCTGTTCGATATCGTAATCAATTGTCATCAGTAGGCGCAGTTGATTATACAAATAACCCGAACAGTCTCTCGTTTATTATTTATCCCAACTATGGTTTATGTTCTAATGCAACCGGTGCCAATAATGTAAACGCAGGTAGCGGCGATTTTGGATCGGGCACCAGTCTTAACGGAACAAATCCCGGAACTGTATCAGGTTATAACTTTGTAGCGTTGGCTGCAAGTAACCCGCAGGACGGTAACTTTTCTGTCACAAAGAATTTAAGCCCTAACCAATTAACCGATCAAACAGTTGCACGTCCCAATACCACTTCCGGTAACAGGATATTTGGTGTGTGGGATATTATTGGAGATCATACTGGAGCGGCGGATCCTTTAGCTGGTAATCCACCTCCTGCAAGCGGGGTGGCTGGTGGTTATATGCTTGCCGTGAATGCAGCTTATCAATTAAGTATTGCCAACAACCAAAATATTTCAGGGTTGTGTGAAGATACCTATTACGAATTCTCGGCTTGGTTTAGAAATGTGTGTAAACGTTGTGGCGCAGATAGCACGGGAACAGGTGCTTCAGGTACTTCCGTTAGTGCAAGCTATATTCCAACTGCACCGGGTGATTCATCGGGTGTAAAACCAAATCTAACTTTCCAGATCAATGGAATTGATTATTACAACACCGGTACAATGGATTATATTGGTACATGGGGTCAATGGGTGAAAAAAGGTTTTGTGTTTAAAACAGGTGTTGGACAAACAGCACTAACTATTTCTATTAAAAATAACGCACCGGGTGGTGGTGGTAATGACTGGGTAATGGATGACATCTCCTTTGCTACCTGTTTGCCTACTTTAACAATGCGTCCAACTAATTCACCTACTTATTGTAATAACAACCAGGTTGATATTTCCGTGGCTGTATCTACTTTCTTTGATAACTATAATTATTATCAGTGGGAGCGTAGTACCGATAATGGAGCAACATGGATCTCAGCTCCTGAAAGTCCTTCTGTTCAAAGTTTTGGGTTTACGAATTACAGTGGCGAATACAGAGATACTGCAGCATTGCCTTCGTTTGTAGCATCAAGTACTTACAACGGCTATAAATACCGCATTCGTGTGGGTACATCAACTACAAATCTTTCATCAGGCACCTGTGCTTTGTATAATGACGTTGATATTATAACTATCAATGTGCAACCTTCCTGTGCAGTTTTGCCTGTTGAAATACTTCAATTCAATGTTCAATTGAAAGATGACCTTTCTCTGTTAACATGGAAAACGAAGCAGGAGATAAACTTAATTGGTTATACGATCGAACGAAGTACCGATGGTAAAAACTTTACTGCCATAGGAAAAGTTGCGGCTAAAGGAGCATTGGCTGAAGAAGTGCAATATCTGTTTACCGACATGACTCCTGTTTACGGAAAGGTTTATTATCGCCTTCGTATGACAGCAACGGAAGGTGGTACAAAATTCAGTAATGTACTTTTTGTGCAACCTGGTCAAAAGAAATTATTTGAAGTGAGTAACATTGTTAACCCGATCAGTTCAAAATTATCTTTCCAGGTTATTACTCATCAGACCGAGCAGGTTGATGTACAGTTAATGGACGGAGCAGGTCGTTCTATTCTTAACAGAAAACTTACTATTAATAAAGGCAGTAATGCGATCATGCTTGATGTTCCTTCGCAATTACAAGCCGGATCTTATTTGTTAAGGATCGTTTCAAAAACTGAGGTAGTTAATAAGGTCATTCAAAAGAATTAAGATGCATCTTGATAATAAGCAAGCTTAAAGTTTTTAATAGAAGAATTTTCAGATTAGCTTTTTCTTAAAGTAGCTACTCAGACATTCAAATTTCACAACGAAAATCTTTTATATTATGGTTTACCCGGCCAATTAGGTTGGTGGGGTAAACCATTACGTGTTTTTACGGTATTATTAGGAGGTTTTGCTATAGGTGGGGTAATATAAATCAACCATTTTTGTAATGGTTTACCATTATCCTAAGATCCAAAATCACCATGAAACCGTTAATGTACCCAAAGCCGCTTCGACTTGCTACATTCGTTTGTTTATTTATTGCGATTCCCTTTGTTCAAATATTTGCTCAAAATGAATGTTCAACAGCCGTAACACTTACCTCTTCAACAGGCTGTAATAACACCAACATTAATTTAAGCAGCGCTACAGAAAGCTCAGGCATACCGTTGGGATGTGCAGCAGCCGGTACATACAATGATTTCTGGTACTCATTCACAGCAGTATCTACATCACATACTATTACATTAAGTAATATCGGAACAAGGATCACTGCACCAAGAATTCAATTGTATAGTGGTGCTTGTGGATCATTGACATCCGTAGCATGCTCTTCATCACCTCATACATCATTAACACAAACAAGTTTAACTGTTGGAGCAGTTTATTATATAAGAATATCTCAGTATGGTGCATTCGGCGGAACAGGTAATTACAGGGCCGATATTTGTATTACACATCCGGTTGCGCCACCAGCAAATGATGAGTGTGCTAATTCAACTTTATTGACATCGTCCATTTCCTGTACGTCAACCACAGGGAATTTGTTTTATTCGACTGCAAGCTCAGGTGTGACCACTACTTGCGGTACCGGCACATTATACGATGTATGGTATCGTTTCCAGGCTACGGCAACAACACATGCGGTTAGTTTGAGCAGCCTAGGGGCATCTCTTACAACTTCAAATACATATATACAAGTACTGAGTGGATATTGTGGTACTTACACCTCTTTAGGTTGTGGTACTGCTGCGAACCGTTTAAAAGTAAACGGCCTTACCGCTGGAACGTTTTACTATGTCCGTATCTACACAACAGCCACACCAACAGTAATTCCGTCAACTGCATGGACATTTAATATTTGTGTACAAAATCCTCCTGCAAATGATGATTGTACCGGAGCTGTAAGTTTAACAGCAGCAAGTACTTCAACATGTACCAATACTACAGGCAGTCTTGATATGTCAACCGTAAGTACTCCAACTGTAGGTTGTGCAACGGGTACTAACTACGATGTGTGGTATAGTTTTACAGCTACAGCTGTTACTCATACAATCTCCTTAAGTAATGTTGGAAGTGCGATCACTGCTCCACGTATTCAATTGTACAGTGCGGCGTGTGGCTCCTTAACGTCGATCAGCTGTGCCACTGGCACATCGTTAACTCAGGCGGCTTTAACAATCGGTACAAACTACTATGTAAGAGTTTCAAATAATAATACCGACCCATCTGCAACATCAGGTTCCAATACAGGGTTTAGTATTTGTGTAGTAAGCTCTACTACGCCTATAAATGATAACTGTTCATCTCCGATGTCTATCACAAGTAGCACGGTCTGTAATTCGATTTCAGGTACATTGTTTAATGCAACAGCATCAACAGCCGGGCAAATCACCAGCTCATGTGGCAATAACTCAAGCGCTGCGGATGTATGGTATAGTTTTGTTGCACAAACAGCTTATCCAAGTATCGTTTTTAATAACATTGGTATTCCTGCTGCAAGTGGTGGTGGTGCTAGTGGTAACAGGGCGATTGTTCAATTACTATCAGCCTCTTCACTTTGTGCTAATGCATATACTTCTTTGTCGTGTACTTTGCTTACAAGTACAGGATCAAGTACTATAACCACAAGCTCTCTTAATAGTGGTATGGGATTAACAGTTGGCCAAACATACTATATCAGAGTCTTCTATAATCAATCTGGAACACCCGCAAGTACGTGGACATTTGCTCTGTGTGTTCAGGATCCAAGCCCTGCAGCAATTACTCTTGAAACTTCAAAAAGCTATATTAACGTAACGAAGAATAATGGTGGTGGAAGTATTGATGTGGGCGATGTGTTGGAAATCCGTTCTACTTTATATTTAAGTTCAGGAACCATTGATAGCTTATCATTTCAAGATACATTAAAGGCAGGGGCAGGACTCACCTATCAATCTGGTACTGTAGCTTTGCGTACAAACGAAGGTAAAATCTATCCGATTGGTTCATCGGCCTATTCGGATGCAACTGGAGATGATGCTGCTCACGCAACAGGTACAGGTGCAGGTACTGATGCTAATATCAGAATTTTTATGGGGGTAAGTCCTACTTCTTCAAGAGGCGGAACTGCAGTTGCTACAACCACGTTGCCAAGGGGAAGCGGCCGGCATCTCGTAATGGCAACATATCGTGTACAGGTAACAGGTGTAGAAGGAACACGTATCAATTTCGGAGGAGGGTCGTTCCGTTATCGAAATCAAAACACAGGCTTATTTACTGAAGTTGTTTTTCCGAGAGATAGTCTGATCGTTTATGCAAGTCCTACTGTTTGTCCAAATGCTGTATCAGCCACCAATGTAATTGGTGATGAATTCAATGGGACGTTTGGTATAGCAACTGGTACTGGCCAAACAAACAGAAATGCTTCGGCGAATACCACGTATACGTTTGTCAATTTTACCTCAGGCTCACCTCAGGATAATTTTTATGGCATAACAAATAATACTGCGGCAGCAGGAACCACTGTAACGAATACCCTTGCCAAACCAAACGCTGCACGTGTGTTTAATGTGTGGGATATCAGTGGTGACCATACCGGAGCAGCAGATGAAAATGTAGGCAACCCACCATGTAACAGTTCATTGCCTGTGAGTGCAACAAATCCTTGCGGTTACATGATGGTGGTTAACTCATCATATCGTACAAGTACAGCTTTTGAATTTAATGTTGCTAATGCATGTCCTGAAACCTATTACGAGGTTTCAGCATGGTTTAAAAATGTATGTTATAAATGTGGAGCTGATTATGATGGCACAGGATCCTTCTACGGTGGCGGCGATGGAATTTACATACCAACAGGAACAGGTGACTCCTCTGGTGTAAAACCAAACATTGCTATTAAAGTAAATAATCTCGATTATTATTCAACAGGCGATATTCAGTACCAAGGTTTAGGAGGTACACAGTCTGCATCTGATGGATTAAACAATTGGGTGAAGCGTGCGTTTGTATATAAAACAGATGCCACAACAACTTCTTTTTCTCTCAGCTTAAGAAACAATGCACCGGGTGCCGGTGGTAACGATTGGGCCATTGATGATATCTCATTCAAAACCTGTTCGCCAACTTTACAAATGACACCAAATGCAAGTCAGACATTTTGTGAGAACGGGCAGGTTGACATGCGGGTGTTTGTCGAATCTTATTACAACATGTATCAGTACTACGAGTGGGAAAGAAGCACTGATGGTGGTAATACATGGGGACCAGCGCCCGCTGTAACAGGTGCACAATCGTTTAGTTATACAAGCATGGGCAATGGTTATAGAGATACAGTATCATATCCGTCTTTGTTGGCAACAACTTCAACTGCAGGTCATCGTTACCGCATCAGAGTAGCAACAACTGCAAGTGGTTTGTCTAACTCATGTGCGGTGTTTAATACCGATGAGACAATTGTCATCAACCTTGCAAGTTCTGGTTGTGCAGTATTGCCGGCTGAGCTGCTTAAGTTCAATGTTGAATTAAATGGCGACAAGAGTGTTCTCACATGGAAAACAAAAGATGAAAGTCTGAAAGGATATGAAGTTGAACGCAGCAACGATGGTGTACATTTTAGCTTCATTGGTTTTGTAAATGCAAAGGGCATCAATCGTAGCGAAACATCTTATTTGTTCAATGATCCTGTTGCTGTATCAGGTAAAGTATATTATCGTTTGAAAATGGTAAGCTTTGCTACAGAAAGCAACAAATACAGCAATACTCTTTCGGTTACATTAAATCCACAACAAAAATTCGAGATCACGAATCTTGTAAATCCGTTTATCAGTACAGTCAACTTCCAGTTAACGGCTTTCCGTAACGAAACAGTTGAGCTGCAATTAACAGATGCATTAGGTCATCCCATTGTGAACAAAAAAATAACGGTGAACAAAGGTGCAAATGGAGTTTCATTCAATGTGCCGCAAATACTTGCAAGAGGATCGTATCTTTTACGGGTTGTATCGCCATCTGGTTCTGTTCATAAGATCATTCAGAAACAATAATAGAAAAGCCTCGCAATTTGCGAGGCTTTTTTTATTTAATTATACACTTCGTTTGTGACGACCGTGAATGATCACATCACTTGTGCATCATCGCTTACTTCTGTATTTGTTTCAACTGTCGTATTTGTTTCTTCCGTTTTGTGATGCTTAAAAAAACGTTTTTGAAAAACTAAGATAGTGATTACGCCTGTCGAGATAGCAGCATCAGCAATATTAAAAATAGCCTGGAAGAACGTAAATGGTTTGCCGCCCCAAACTGGTACCCAGCTTGGCATCATCTTGTTCTCAATAATGGGGAAGTACAACATATCTACCACATGACCATGAAGAAAAGATGAATAACCCTTACCTGTTGCTTTTGCTAACCCATCATAACCAAAGTAAGTATCTGCAGCGGCATTATAGATCATGCCTTTATCGAAGATCATTCCGTAGAACAAACTATCGATGAGGTTGCCAAGCGCACCGGCATAGATCAACGCAGCACAAATGATAAAACCTCTGTGGTATTTTTCTTTTACAATTTTTACGAGGTACCAGGTGCCGAAAATAACAGCGCCTAAACGGAAGAGCGTGAGCGCCATTTTTGCCCATTCGCTGTTGCCCAGTTTCCAACCGTAAGCCATACCCGCATTTTCAATAAAGTACAAGCGGAACCAGCGACCAAGAATAAATTTTTCATCCTGGTATTCCATGGTTGTTTTGATCCAGATCTTTAAACCCTGATCAGCAAACAGAATAATGAGAATAATGAATATAACGTAACGAAGTTTCACGAATTCAAATTTTTAGGTGACAAAGATAGGGAGTTGGGGGTAAGGAGCTGAGCCATTAACTTATTCTTCGAAGTAAACCCTTTTTACCCGTTGACTGATACCCGTCATCAATTCATAAGCAATGGTTTGGCTTTGTTTAGCAACTTCCACAACAGAAAATTCGGGGCCGAATACAATCACTTCATCTCCCTCACGCACATCAGCAATGCCGGTAATATCGAGCATGGTCATATCCATACAAACCGTGCCGATCACGGGTGCTGGTTTGCCATTCACAAACATGTGGCCTTTACCATTACTGAGGTTGCGGGGATAGCCATCGGCATAACCAATGCGAACGGTGGCAACAGTTGAAGGTTGAGTAATGATGCCTCGGCGATTATACCCAACTGTATCGCCGGGATGTAACTGTTTTATTTGTGCGATGGTTGTTTTCAATTGCAATGCTTCTTCTAATTGCAGTTTGCCTTTTGCAGAACTAACGCCATACATTCCAATGCCCAGACGCACCATGTCGTATTGCAATTGCGGGTGACGGATAGTGCCGTGTGAATTATCTAAATGACGGATGAATGTATAATCAAGTGTTGACTGAAGAAATGCACAGGCTTCTTCAAAACGTTTCGATTGTTCTAATGTAAACGCATCTTCAGCAGGATCTTCGCTTGCAGCAAGATGACTGAATACAGATTGAACAGTAAAACTGTTTTTCTTCAAAACATCAGCAAGCGCAGGCAATTCGTGTTGCATAAAACCAAGACGATGCATACCTGTATCAATTTTTAAATGCACAGGGTAACTGCTGATCCCTTCTTTTTCAAGAAATGATTCAAATGCATGAAGAATAGAAAACGAAAATAACTCCGGTTCAAGATTATGATCGATCAATGAATCAAACGTAATGGGCTCCGGATTCATGACCATGATGGGTAATGTAATACCGGCTTTGCGCAAGGCCACGCCTTCATCTGTAAAAGCAACAGCAAGATAATCTGCTTTCATGAACTGCAGAAGATTTGCAATTTCGTAGCTTCCACTGCCATATGAAAATGCTTTTACCATGGCCATGATCATTGTTGAGGGCTTTAGCAATTGCTGATGTGCCCTGATATTTCTTACAATAGCACTTAGATTGATCTCTAAAACTGTTTGGTGTGTTTTCTGTTCAAGCAATTGTGCAATACGATCAAGTTCAAACACACGTGCTCCTTTAATGAGAATGGTTTCATTTTGAAAACCAAGGGCAGGTAATTGTTCTGCAAGCTCTGCGGTTGATGAAAAACTTTGTACTTCAATATCTCCTGCCACAAGTGGTGCCAGCAATTGTTTTGTTTTTTTACCAACAGTGATCAGTCGGTTAATGTTGTGATGGTGCAGCAATGCAGCTATGGAAGTATATGTTTCTGTTTCCTGTTCTTCAGTTAATTGAAAATCGGAAAGAATAATGCTGCGTTTGGTATGTTGGCCTTGTTGCTGCAACATATTCAATGCAATGGCGAGTGAACTCAGGTCGGCACTATAACTATCGTTGATGATGGTTGTATTGTGCAAGCCACTTTTCAACTCAAGGCGTAAGCTTACAGCACGTAATTGATTGAATTTTTCTTTTATCTCCGAAAAAGGAACTTTCAGGTAAAGGCAAACTGATAAACAGGTGAGGACGTTTTCAACAGATGCATCATCTATGAAAGGAATAGTAATACTTTCTGATAACTCCCAACTTGTAAAATCAATTGTAGTCTCAGCTAATTTTTTATTAATGCGGGTGATGACAACTTTATTTTCTTTCTGTTCACCCCAACTGAAAATATGTTCTTGCCGAAATGAAAGCGGTAATAATTTTTCGGGTGAACAGATAACAGCAGTTGTACCGGCAAATAATTTTTGCTTTTCAACCAGTTTTTCCTGGGCATCACTAAAACCATCAGCGTGTACTTCGCTGATATTGGTGAGTACACCAATTGTTGGTTGAATGATTTGCTGCAGTGCATCCATTTCGCCTTGTTGTGAAATGCCTGCTTCAAAAATAGCCAGCGTGTGCTGCGGCTGCAATTGCCAAACACTTAACGGAACGCCAACCTGCGAGTTATAACTCTTGGGGCTGCGGATGATATTGTAATGATCGCTTAATAATTGATACAGCCAATCTTTTACAATTGTTTTACCATTGCTTCCTGTAATACCAATGACAGGAATAGAAAACTGTTGACGGTGGTAAGAAGCGAGTTGCTGCAACGCTTTTAATGTATCCGGCACCAACAATACATTGGCACCGGGCAATACTTTTATATCAACCTGTTGCTGAACAATGAAATGGCGAACACCTTTGTTATATGTTTCGGTGATGAAGTCATGCCCATCTCTCCGTGCAGTTTTTAAAGCAAAGAATAAAGCTGTTGCAGGAAGAATAATGCGCCTGCTATCGATCAGTAGATGTTCAACATAACCTGTCGTATCTGCTTTTTGCAAATAAGAAGCCTGCAGAACCGCTGCAATACGATCAATGTTGTAATGTGACATAAGAGTGAAATTGCAAACTAATCTTTCAGATCAGGCGGTGCATTTTTTTTCTTGTGATACATGGAGTAAAAAATAGAACCGCTGATACAAGCTACGATCACAACTAACGAAATAATTACCTGCGAAGTTCTATCAACCACAGTTCCAATCAATTCTTCTCCCAACATTTTTAAACCAATAAATACAAGTACAATAGCAATGCCCTGTTGCAGGAAATCAAATTTGCTAACTGCACCTCTTAACAGAAAGAAAAGCGAACGCAAACCTAACACGGCAAATACATTTGATGTATAGATAACCAGTGAAGCATGCTCGCTCTTGCGATCAACAATACCCATAACTGCCGGGATAGAATCCAATGCAAAAACAATATCGGTTGTAGCAAGCATCACCACTACCACAAACAAAGCGGTATAAACCGGTTTGCCATGTTGTTTCACTACATACTTGCCATCTCCATCATCCATGGTGATGGGTAAAAACTTTTTGAGGAACAGATACACTTTGCTTTCTCTTGGATCATATTCTTCCTCCTGATTGGTAGTAAACATTTTGAAACCGGTGTATATCAGAAATACGCCGAAAATGTAGAGTATCCAGTGAAAACGGTTCACCAGTTCAACACCAAGTGTAATAAAAATTACACGGAATACGATTGCCATCAACACACCAATCAATAAAACACGTGGGATGTAAGGTTCCTTTACTTTAAAAAAACTGAAGATGAGAACAAACACAAAAATATTATCAATACTCAAACTCCATTCCATCAGGTAGGCACTCACATATTCTAATGCTGCCTGCTTGCCATCTTCATACCACATGAAAGCACCAAAGCCGAGTCCGAGTATCACCCAGAAAACAGTTTGCTTCAGTGCCTGCTTCGTTGTAAGATGTGCCGATTTTTTACTCAAAAGGCCAAGGTCAAACACAATAGCAAGAATGAGTACAATGCCAAAAACGAGATAAGTGATTTGAGTGGGGTTCATTATTATTAATTCAAAAATGAAAATTGATTAAGCTTTTTTACTGTAAGTACGTTTGCGCCATTGCATGTAACCAAAACCAATCAGCAATACCAGTAATACCGGCACTGCAATATTGATGAGCTGCCATTGCAACCGTTGATCACTCACTTTTTGCGGATTCAGTAAACGCAATGGTACATCTTTATTACGCAATGCCACAATGCCTGCATTGCCCGTCATATATTCCAATGTGTTTTGCAGAAATGTTTTGTTGGCAAAACTACGTTCCTGCACACGACTGTAACCCATGGGAAAAGGTTCCTGCTTTGTAAAACTGTTCAGCACAACATCGCCATCTCCTATGATTAATTGTTGTGTGGGTTCATCTGGTTTTGTTTTAAACGAACCATATTCCTTCGTAAAGAACTGACGCATTTCTGCTGATGCACGATTACCGTAAAAGCTATTGAATTGCCCTTCGAGAAAAACAGCAACAGGCAAATTCTTTTTCGTGTAAAGATTTACGTCCTGAATTGTTTGTAATTCCTGCAAGCTGATAATTGCGGGGGTGCTTACAAACTTTGCATTTTCGCTGGAAGTAAGCAGAATATTTTTAGTAATGCCTTCTGCTTTAACTGTGTCAAGCGTATTGGTAAACAGGCTCAATACCGGTTCAAGATTTTTTGTGATGGGATGATTACCTGTTGCATTAAGCAAGGGATAATAATTGAAAGGCACATCTGCCAACTGCGGCTGCCCCCCGGCGTTACCTACCACCAGCTTACTCAAATCGCATTGCTGATCCTGTAACAGATCACGGTTGATGCGCACACCATATTTGAACAACAAGTCATCAAGATTTAAACCTCGATCATAAGCAAGCGTTTGTGCAACAATTGCCAGACTGTCTTTTTCTGCATGCAGCATATCCAAAAACCACAACACTTTGCCACCTTGCATAATGTACTGATCGATCTTCATCTTGGTTGAATCAGTAAAACCAATGGATGGTTTTACGATCATCACCGCAGCAAACTCTTTTGGAATAACATTCGTTTTATTGAGGTCAACAAGCTGAAAGAGATAGTTAGCATCTAATGTTTGTACAAGGTCAAATGTTTCCGGTCCCATAGGTTGTCCGTTACCGGTTAAATAACCAATGAGTGGTTTTTGTTTACGTTGAATTTTTTCAATGGCGTCTGCAAACTTAAATTCAAGCAATGCTTCAGCGTTGCTGATACTTTTTGCTTCATCAGTAACCAAGCTGCCGGTTAGCGGATCACGGCTGTATTCTGTTTTTCCGCTGAGCAGATCAACTGAAATAACTTTGTTTCCTCTTTTTACAAGTGCCGAAGGATAAATGACCCGTTGTGTTGTGGCCTCTTCCTTTTCCTGTACTTCCAAGGTATAAGGTAAGATGCCGAGACTCTTTAATGAGTCGCTCATCATTTGCTGAATAACTTCGTTTTCGAAATTTGGATTAGTTTGTTTGATACTGTCAACATTCACCCCATTCATCCGCAGTTCGTTGATCACTTCGCCCAACATGAAATTCTTTGCTTCATCGGTAAACATTTCATCAACCGATTTATAGTTTATCTGCAAACGGCTGCCGCTGTATTCTCTCATTTCATTCAGCAGATCATTGGTGCTGTTGCGGAGTTTGCGGAACGATGAACGGAAATCACCTTTCAGGAATACATCAACTGTAATTGTTGTATCAATATTTTTTAATAACGCTTTTGTTTGGGGTGATAGTGAATAACGTTCTTCACTTGTAAGATCCCAACGCAAACGAAGTGAGGCGGATAATACATTGATCAGCACCAATGCTGCCAGTAATATGAACCAACCGTATTTCGTGGAAAATAGTTTTTTCATGGGTGCTTATTTTTTCCTGCCGATACGCTGGGTGGTGATGAAAAGGGTGAACAGGGTAATACTTAAAAAGTAGATCACATCACGGCTATCGATCACACCTTTTGATAAACTGCGGTAATGAAATTCCATACCCAGCATTTCAACTACATAATCGAAGCCTGTACCAGCGAGTTTACTCAATGCTGTAAAGCCACTATATAACACAAAACAGAAGAATGCACTCAATAAAAAAGCAACCACAGGGTTGCCTGTGAAACTGCTACAACAAATGCCAATGGCAGTAAACGCAGCACACAAAAACAAAAGACCAATATAGGAGCCGATGATGCCGCCTAAATCAAGTGAAGTGCCGTCGGCACTCATGGCATTGATGGTGATGAGATAAGTAAGTGTTGGAAGTAATGCAATTAACACTACCAGCAATGATGCAATGTATTTCCCAAGAACTATTTGGCGGGTGGTTAACGGACGTGTAAACAAAATTTCCATTGTGCCTGCTCTCCACTCATCGGGGAAAAGGCGCATGGTAACTGCGGGGATCAACAGCAATAATATGTAAGGAGAGAGGTTGAAGAAGTTTTCCAGTGTGGCATATCCGTAATCAAGAATGTTGAAACTGGAAAACACAAACAGGAACAACCCGTTCAGCAAAAGAAAAAGAATGATGGTGATGTATCCCGTGAGATTGCTGAAAAACTGACGGAATTCTTTTTTGCAAATGGCCCACATAGAGCAGCAAAAATAAAGGAAATAAACAGCTCTTGCAGAATCCGGTTTCAAATGAAGCGGAACAGTTGTGAGTGCAAGACGCACACTTGTAAAGTCTGTAAGGAAAACGGTCGGACATTGTTGTGATTTTTAAATATTAACTATTATCTTAAGATTTCCTTTGAAAGGCCGTCACTACCTACCTCTAAGAAGCTAGCTATAAAATCACCAAGGTATGACTCAGCCAACTTTATCACTAACACTGGTATCCTGTTTCATCTATTTAAGCACCCATGCACAGGTTACAGGCGATTTTCAAAGTAGAAATGCATCAGGCAACTGGAGCGATTTTAATTCATGGAATGTTTATAACGGTACATCATGGGCAGCTGCGACACCGGGGCAATTACCAACTTCAGCAACAGCCGTTTTTATTCAAAACGCACATACAATTATTGTTGATAATACAGTTTCTGTATGTAACGATTTGAATGTTTCCAGCGGCGGAAACACCGGCAGACTCGGATTTACTGCGGCCGGAGTTTTGAATGTAAAAGGAACAATTACACTTAACAATTCAGCATCTAATTATTTCTCCCCTTGGGCTGCCGGAGGGAAGTTAATTATTTCGGGGTCGGGTAACCAAGCGATGATTGGGTTTACAGTATGGACTATTTTGGAAGACGTGGAAATCAATAAGCCTTCCGGGACTGTTACAATGGCTGGTTCCAATGTATCAGTAAGTGGGGTACTTACACTAACAGTAGGAACTTTGAATATTGGAGCTGGCGGTTCGTTAACATTAAATGGCGCATCATTAGTTCGTACAGCCGGTTTTTTAACAGGAACAAATACCAGCGATCTTATTGTTACCGGCACAACAGGTGGAACGGTAGCTATTCCTCAATCTGGAAATATCTCGTTAAGGAACGTAACCATTAATGGTACCAGGAAAGTTGTAATGAATGGAACAAATGACCTTAATTTAAGTGGGGCATTTACAATTGGTTCAACAGCAATTTTTGATAACGGTGGAGAAAGTCAATTACTGCAAAACACCGGAGGCAGTGTGGTTATCGATGGGAAATTTGTTACGAAAGATGTTGAGGGGTTTACGGGCACAAATGCCGCAATTCCGGGTATTACGCCGGTTCTAAATCCGGGTTGCACAATTGAATATGCTTTGCTGGGAAACCAAATTTTCAACGCAAGATCTGATTATAAAAACATCACATTTTCAGGAAGCGGAAGTAAATTTTTAAGCAGCAGCTGTTCTCCTGCAGGAACAGTTTATATCACGGAGAATGCAGTTTTGGAAACGCTAAATTTTACATTTGGTGATCTCACTACCAATCTCTCGATGGATGGTGGTCGTTTCAGACTGGCAGGTACAGGAACCAAACCCGATATTCGGGGAGCATATAATTTAACGGGTGGAGTGATTGAATTTTTTGGAGGTACTCCATCAACCAATCAAACCATACGAGGTTCTTCAAGTATTTTTTATCATAGCATTGAAATCAACAGTCCCTATGTCGCAAATTCAAATGCAAACATCAATCTTAACGCTGGTGGAACTTTTACAATTAAAGGCGGGGCAGCATTTACAATAAACGATGAATCCATTACCGGGCAAACGGGAACTCAAACAGTAATAGTTGAAAGCGGCGCAACGTTCGTATGTGGAGATGCACATGGTTTTAGCGGTGGTGCAGGTATTACTTCAACTTCTATTCGTGCTGATGTTGAGAACATCATTCTAAGTTCAGGAAGTACAATTGAGTATTCAAGAGCTTCAGCCCAGGTTTTTTCCGCAAGAAACGATTACCAAAATGTAATCATCAGTGGTGGTGGAGAAAAGACATTGAATGGTCCATCCACAATTTACGGGACCCTGACGTTAACCAATGGGCTCGTTTCAACATCCTCAGCAAACCTGTTAACCTTAGAAGCTGCAGCCACATGTCCTGCGGGTGGTAACGCTTTGTCGTTTGTTAACGGGCCGCTGAAAAAAATCGGGAGCAGTGCATTTGTGTTCCCGGTTGGCAAACCTGAGGTGGCTGGCCCCACAGGTGGTGGATTCCGCTTGATCGGCATTTCTGCTCCGGCACAAATTTCAGATGCGTTTACAGCTGAGTTCATAGTGGGCAGTGCAACCGCATTGGGCCCTATCAGTGCTGCAATGAAAAGTGCAGGTCTTACCAGGGTCAGCAGGTGTGAGTATTGGAAACTTGTTCGTACAAATGGCAATTCTATTGTAAATGTTACTCTTTCGTGGAATACAAGAAGTAACTGCAATGTTTCTTATGTTTCAAGTTTGCCTGACCTGGCAATTGCTCATTTCAATGAAACTGCAAATGAATGGGATGCTTTTGGGGCAGATGCATTCACAGGAAATACAACCGAAGGAACCGTTACATGGAACAATGTTTCCGCCTTTAGCCCATTCTCCCCGGCTAGCACGGATTTTCTCGAAAACCTTCTTCCGCTTGATGTTTCAGGTTTTAGTGCCAGGACACGAAAAATGGATGTCGCTATTGATTGGATGGTTATTAACAATGATGAGCAGGAAGAATTTATATTGGAACGGAGCAACGACGGGGCACACTTTGAAACCTTGAAAATAGTTCCAGCCAAAATAATTCTCTTTACTGCTGCGTATACCGAAGAGGATAAGCAGCCCTTAAATGGCTGGAACTATTATCGTTTGAGGGCATTCGACAAACTTGGTAAGGAAAAAGTATCACATACCATTAAGGTTTGGTTTGGGCGTGAGCAGCAAATCAGGATCAGCCCCAACCCGGCTTCAGAAAAAATTATTACCAGCTTTGCCGAGCCAAGCAGCATTTCCCAAATTGAACTTGTCAATATATCCGGTCGGGTGTTGCAACACATCCAAACCATACATTTTAATAACATAATCGATATATCTCACTTGCAAGCGGGAATATATTATCTCCGTATCTCAGGAAAGAACGGGCTTTCCACAAAAAGCTTTATTAAACAATAAAGACCCGAAACCAACTGCTGAAAAGCCCCTCCAAAAGAGGGGCTTTTATTTTTAAATCCATTCTTCTTGATCTAATCATAGTGACTAAACCGCAAAACTTTCCCCACAGCCACAGGTGCGGCTTGCGTTAGGATTGTTGAAGTGAAAGCCTTTGCCATTAAGGCCGTCACTGAAATCCAAGGTGGTGTTATAGAGGTAAAGGAAGCTTTTCATATCCGTCACCACTTTTACGCCGTTATCTTCAAATACCTGGTCGTTGGGTTTCGATTCATTATCAAAATCAAGCTTATAACTAAGTCCGCTGCAACCACCGCCAACTACGCTTACACGGAGGAAATATGAATTGTCGCCGGTTACATTTGCCTGTTGCATCAGGTTTGCCACTTTTTCTTTTGCTTTATCGGTTACAAAAATCATCGTCTTGTTTTTAAAAGATGAGCAATTGACGGGCCAATGCCAGTTGGCTGCCGTCTTGTCTGCAAAGTTAGTCAAATTGCAAAACAGGGTAAGCTGGGTTTCTTTATAATGAACGAATAAGGGTTTGTAAATTGCTGCCAATTAATAACGAGCACATGAATAAAGTTGAGCATATAGGTATCGCTGTAAAAAACCTTGCGCTGTCCATTCCATTGTTTGAAAAGCTGTTGAATACTGTTTGTTATAAAACCGAATTGGTGGAAAGTGAACAGGTGAATACAGCTTTCTTTAAACAAGGCGAAACGAAAATTGAATTACTGGAAAGTGCAGACTCCGATGGGGTGATCGCTAAGTTCATAGAAAAAAAGGGAGAGGGGATGCATCACATTGCATTTGGTGTGGATGATATTGAAAGTGAAATGAAGCGTTTGCAGCAAGAGGGCTTCGTGTTATTGAACGAAAAGCCAAAGCACGGAGCTGATAATAAATTGGTTTGCTTCCTGCATCCAAAATCAACAAACGGGGTATTGATTGAATTATGCCAGGAAAAAAAATAGCTGCCTTTCAGCAGCTACTTTCATATTAGGATGTAAGCTTTACTGTTTAACGAACTGCAGATTCTCCATTACCTTTCCATTTTCAATTAGCTGCAGCAAATATAATCCGGCTGAGTAACCAGAGAGATTAATTTGTAAACGATTACCGCCAGTTGGGTTAATCATTTTTATTCTTGTTCCTTTTGCATCTATGATTTGTATTGTTTGTCCGGCTTTAAATGATTCTTTACCGTAAAGTTGAGTAACATCTCCGACTGGATTTGGAAACACGCTGAGGTTTTTCCTGATCTGGTTATTAAAGCGAACGGTTTCCGAATATGTCATCTGTCCGGTAATATCAACTTGTTTCAAACGATAATAGTTATAACCGTTTTCTGGTTGTAGATCAAGGTGAGAATAAATACTGCGGCTGTTACTGTTCCCCTGGGCAGCAAGTTTGCCAATTTCTATCCATGTTTTTTGGTCACTGCTACGTTCAATAATGAAGGAAGAACTATTGTTTTCTACTAGTGTTGCCCACTCTAAACGAACGGTATATGGTTGCTTTTGTTCTGCTTTGAAATAATTAAAGGCAACGGACAAAACACCAGCACCTACATAAGGGTAAGATAACACCCAAGGACCGTTGATATCATTGTTGTTATGCCTCCAGACGTCTTCTCCTCCAATTTCAATTAATTCGGCGTCACCGTTACGGGCGTTGATAACCCCGCCAGAATAAATTTGTATAAAGCTCCATGCTGCCAGACTCAGTTTCCCCGGAGAGCTAAAATCAAAGTCAAGTATTCCGCAAACAAAAATTTGTAGTCTTATGGCTGAGTAATCAAGATTGCCAGAAAGATTGATTTTTTTACCTGACGGGATGCAAACTATCTGATCTGCAGTAGGAACACCAATTGGACTCCATGAATTAGGATCATTCCAATCGCCCCCGGCTGGTGCAGATGGCACGGCAACTTTTGTGCAGTTGGTAGGCATGGTATTACACTTGGGATAAGGTGTAGGTGCATGAGGCCAATATGTTTGCGCTAATGAGAATAAACCTGAAAAAAGAAAAAAGAAAGCAAGTAAAAATTGTTTCATGAGAAGTGAACCATTAATAAATAACGTAAACGGAATAAGTTAACGGTTCGTTTCAGGGGGATGGATCACTTATAAGTGGGGCTGAATAGGTTGAGCGCTAAGTGATAATTCTTAAGGATCTTGGGTGGAAGACCGTAAAAATACTAATGATTCTGACTTATGCAAGCATTCACGAAAGTATTTCTTCCATCTTCATGCTGCGGGAGCCTTTAATAAGGAGGTGCGTATTTGTAAACTGCTGGTTTTTAAACCAATCACGTGCTTCAGCTGAAGATTTAAAATTTTCAAAAGAATGAGAGATTTTGTTGAAATCACCCCCAACCAGCACCACCTTATGCCAGTTGAACTTTTGAATGAGATCAATAATGTATTGATGTTCGGCAAGACTTGCTTCGCCTAACTCGGCCATAGCACCCAGCATTAGCACCTTTTTTTCAGCAGGAAGTTTAGCAAAATTCTCAATGGCCAGTTTCATGCTGCTGGGGTTAGCATTATATGCATCCAGAATGATCTTATTTGTTCCTGATTCGATCAATTGCGAACGACTGTTGGAGGGTTGGTAGGATTCAATGGCTGCTTTGATCTTGTTTGGCGGAACCCTAAAATGAAGACCAACACAAACAGCGGCCAATACATTGGGCAGGTTATAATCGCCAACTAGATGGGTATTGATCAGGCCAATTTCGGGGGTACTGCTGATATTTACCTTAAGAAAAGGTTCGCTGCTGATAAGCTCGCCAGTAGTTAATGCATCATGTGTGCCATAACTGACTTTATGCCCAATGCCTTCGCTCATCTCCAGCAGGTAGTCAAAATCGTTATTAATGAAAATGGTTCCCTTAGTTTCTCTGATATAGTCATACAATTCGCCTTTCCCTTTTTTTACTCCTTCAATACCACCAAATCCTTCAAGATGCGCCTTACCAACATTATTAATAAGTCCATGAGTGGGTAATGCATATTTACAATAACCGGCAATTTCCTTCTGATGGTTTGCACCCATCTCTATCACGGCAATTTCTGCATCTGCTTTAACTTTCAAAAGTGTAAGCGGAATGCCAATATGGTTGTTGAGATTGCCTTCTGTTGTATATGTTTTAAAATGAGATGATAGTACAACATGGATCAACTCTTTCGTTGTAGTTTTTCCATTGCTGCCAGTAATAGCAATAAAAGGGATTTTGAATTGTTGGCGATGATATTTAGACAGTTCTTGTAACGTGCTTAATACATCTTGAACAACTATTATACGATCATCAGCGCCCGATACCACCTGATCAACAATTGAATAAGCCGCACCTTTTTCAAGCGCTTGCAATGCAAATTGGTTGCCATTAAAGTTGTCGCCTTTCAAGGCAAAAAACAGATCAGCTTCTTTCAGTTTACGTGTATCTGTTTGTACTGATGGGTGCTGGAGAAACAGTTGATAGAGTTCTTCGATACGCATAAGTCAAAGATAGCAGTATGATTATTTTGTAAGATTTATCCAACCGAATTTCTTTCTGTTGGTTACAAAAAGAAACCCCTCCGTTTTTCGGAGGGGTTAAATATCATCAAACGAAAAGATTAATTTCTCTTACGGTTGTTTTGTTTCTTTTTAGCGAACCAGTTACCGGTTTTGCGTCCGTTACCTTCCTGGCTGCCGTAACGTGTCATTGCACAACGGAAACCGATCATTGAGCTTCCCTGATCTTCTTCAAGGAAACGGCGTGAACCGGGGCTGAGCCAATAAGCACGGTCGTTCCAGCTACCACCTTTGTACACACGGCTCTTATCGCTGATCAAAGTTGTTTTTCCGTAGCCATATGTAACATTGCTTAAAGAATCACCATCGAGGTAGTCAATCGCATAACCCTTTTGATAGTTACGACGGTTCTTTACTTCGTCATCAGTTTCATCACGGTATTTGATACGGCCAAGAGAATCTCTTTCAGCTTTACCAGTGCTTAAATCAACACGTTGAAATTTATTACCACGATAGTAGTTGAAATCGTCACCATCGCTTGGGGTCATTGGTCTGTACACATCCGCTACCCACTCACTTACGTTACCGGCCATGTTATATAAACCGAAACCGTTGGGGAAGAAAGAATTGATCGGACCAGGAATTACAGCACGGTCATTCAAACCACCCGCAACACCCATGTTATCACCGGAACCACGCTTGAAGTTTGCCAGGAACTGACCTTGCCAGCTGCTGCGACGTGAATCACGCAAACCATTTACGTTTTGTGCCCAAGGATATACTTGCTTGTTTGCAGTTAACTCCTCACCACGTTTCTTCTCGCTACGACGTGGATTAGGGTTTTGTGCAATCAAACCATAAGCAGCATATTCCCACTCAGCCTCTGTTGGCAGACGGTAGTCAGGTAAAATGATACCCTCTTCGAAGCTGATGTTTGTAGGCACCTGCTTAGTGATAGGATCTTTATAAGTTTTGATATTCTTTCCGGGAGTTGCCTGGTATTCACCTAAAAGATACGCTTTTGTATTAAAGTTATCCTGGCCACCACCCTGCATTTGCTTTTGCAGTTCGGCCTTTTTGTTCGTGATACCTTTTTCGTAGAGGATGTTTTCGTTTACACGATCTCCACGCCATAAGCAATAATCATATGCCTGTTTCCAGGTTACACCCACAACTGGGTATAAGTTGTAAGATGGATGGCGGAAATAATAATCTACGTAAGGTTCGTTGTATGCCAACTCACTTCTCCATACCAATGTATCAGGTAAGGCATGGTTGGTAATTGAAGTGTCCTGGAACACACGGTCGAGCCAAAACAGGTATTCACGATAGTGAACGTTTGCAACTTCGGTTTCATCCATGTAGAATGAAGCAACCGTTACACGGCGTGGAATATTATTCCAGTCACGCATAACGTCCTCTTCCACAGCACCCATTGTGAAAGTACCACCTTCCACAAAAACGAGGCCTGGACCTGTTTTCTGCTCTTTTTCTTTTGATACACGGAAACCACTGCCGTTTGGATCATTGTACGTCCAGCCGGTTGAACTCGATTTTGCCGGTTTCTTCTTGAATAAATTACAAGATGTAATAAGTGTAGCCCCAATTAATAGGATACCTAGATTTTTAATGCGGAAAAGGTTTTTCATCTTTTCGTTCGTTTTGATAGTTAACGAGGAAGGTTCAAAAATATTGTATTGGATTTGTCAGCCCAAATTTTAAAAAGACCGATGACAAACATAGCTGAATCTTTTTAAATTCTGAAGGAATAGGGCATCGTGTTTTCTAATTTCAGTATTTCTGCTTACATGCCTGACCGTGAAATTACGTTTCAAAGCAGCATCACTTGGGTTGAAGCAATCTGAGTAAGCAGTTTTCATTTGTCAATCAGGTATCTTTGAATTCTCTGTTTATGCGATACAGCACCCTGTTGATAGCCTGTTTTTTTATTGTTGCCGCTAATGCCCAACGCACTTATCGCAATAATTCTGTATTGGCTACAGGCGATTGGTACAAATTGTCAGTTAAGCAGCCAGGTGTTTACCGGGTCAATATCGCATTTCTTCAATCATTAGGATTAAATACAACCAATCTGCAAAGTGGTAGTGTTCGCTTGTTTGGTAACGGCGGGGAAGTGCTGCCGGAAGATAATGTGGTGATCCCGGCAGATGATCTTTCTGAAAATGCAGTTTTAGTGATCGATGGTGGGGACGGTATACTTAACGGTAATGATTATCTCCTTTTTTATGCGAATGGTCCCCAGCAATGGGCGAAGGATTCTGTAAACAAGCGATTCCGGCACCGAAAGAATTTATACGGCAATGAATCCTATTATTTTTTGAATTTTTCCGGAACCGGAGCAAGAATACAAAACCGACCGGTTGCAGGAGCACCTAACCAGACTGCAACTTCTTTTAAGGACAGGATCTTTCATGAGCTTGATACCATTAATTTTTTGCGCAGCGGTAAAGAATGGTATGGCGAAGAATTCAGTAATACACCCGGTGGCACACTCAACAGGACTTTCAACTTCACAATTCCCAACTTTGTTGCAGGCCCGGTTCAAATGGTTTCCAATGTAGCTGCCAGAAGTAATGGTGTTGCAAGTTCATTTCTCATCAGGACAAATAATAACAATGTTGCTCAACACACCGTAAATGCAGTGGGGACTGGTACGTACGATCCGGTTGCTGCGGCGCATGAACTGGCTGCCTCTTTTAATCTTTCTCAAGCTTCGCTTAGCTTGCAGTACAGCTATCAACCCAGCAGTGTAAATGCGCAAGGTTGGCTTAATTGGTTTGAGTTATTTCCACAACGTCAATTAAGCATGGCAGGTGTTGATCAATTATTATTCAGAGATTGGGAAACTGTAGGCGCCGGCAACATTGCCGAATTTCGGCTACAGGGCGCCGTAAGCAGCACCGTAGTTTGGGATGTAACTGATCCACTTCGTCCACAAAACATAACGGGCACATTAAGCGGTAATGAATTCAGGTTTGTGAACACAGCTGAACGTTTGCGTGAATATATTGCTTTCAACCAAGCTAATTTTTTACAGCCAACTGCTGTTGGTAAGATCAGCAACCAGGATTTGCACGGTGCTGCAGCTCCAAATTATATTATTGTTGCACATCCGTCCTTACTTAGTGAAGCACAACGATTGGGGGCCTGGCATCGTCAGAATCAAAATCTTACAACACTAACTGTAAGCACTGAGCAGGTATATAACGAGTTTTCATCAGGTAGTCCTGATCCTTCAGCGATCCGGAATTTTGTAAAAATGTTTTACGACAGGGCAGGTGCCGATACAACAAAGCGCCCCCGTTATCTTTTGTTGTTTGGTGATGCATCCTATGATTATCTCAACCGTGTTAGCGGCAATACCAATTTTGTTCCTTGTTATGAAAGCGACATTTCACTTGATCCATTGGCAACATATACTTCAGATGACTTCTTTGGATTTTTGGATGATAATGATTTTGTAGGCCGACAGTTTCCATTGAGTCTGCTTGATATTGGTATAGGCCGTATTCCTGCAAAAAATATCCAGGAAGCTAAATCGGTGGTTGATAAGATCATCCGTTATCATGCAAAAGAAAGTTTTGGTCCTTGGCGCAATGATGTAACGTTGGTAGCAGACGATGAAGACAATAATATACATCTTGATGATGGAGAATTTCATGCATCTGTTATAGAACAAAACAAAACGTTCAACCTTTCAAAAATTTATCTGGATGCCTATCGCCAGCAAAGTGGCAGTGGCGGCAGTCGCTATCCTGAAGTGAACCAGGCCATCAATAATAGAATTTTTGCGGGCACGCTTATCTGGAATTACAGCGGACACGGAGGTTCGAGACGATTAGCAGGTGAAGCTATTCTCGAACAGGATATGGTGAACACATGGAGCAACAGTAACAAATTGCCACTGTTCATTACCGCTACTTGTGATTTTGCGCCTTACGATAATCCATCGGTTAATTCTATTGGCGAAAATATTCTCTTGCGGGAACGTACAGGTGCAATCGCATTAATGACAACTACCAGAGTAGTGTTTGCTTTCAGTAACCGCATCATGAACAATAATTATTTCCGTATTGCTTTGCAGCCCGACGCAAACGGAGTGAATCCATCATTGGGGGATGCTGTAAAACGGGCAAAGAACTTTACGTATCAAACCTTTGGTGATATTATCAATAACAGAAAATTTACACTTCTCGGCGATCCTGCTGTGCGGTTGGCTTTCCCGACATTGAAAGTACGTACAACATCTATCAACAATCAAATTCCCGTAACAGATACATTGAAAGCATTAGATCGTTACAGTATTAAAGGTGAAGTAACTGATGCTGCAGGAAACAAACTTTCAAATTTCAACGGCAACGTATATCCTGTTATTTATGATAAAGTGCAACAGGCAAAAACTTTCGGCAACGATGCGGGGAGTGTTGCAGTGAATTTTAATCAGCAATCAAATATTATTTTTAAAGGCAAAGCCAAAGTTACAAATGGTGAATTCAGCTATAGTTTTGTTGTGCCCAAAGACATCAACTATCAATTCGGAAATGGAAAAATAAGTTACTATGCAGAGAACGGCAACGTTGACGGTAATGGTGCCGAAACAACAATAATCGTTGGTGGTGCCGGTAATAATCCTGTTGCAGATGATCAAGGTCCGACAATAAAAGGTTATCTCAACGATGAAAAATTTGTAAACGGTGGTATTACCAATGAAACACCTGTTCTATTGGTAAAGCTCGCTGATTCAAGCGGCATCAATACTGTAGGCACAGGTATTGGTCATGATCTTACTGCGACATTGGATGATGATAACAGCCAGTTATTTGTATTGAATGATTATTACGAAGCAGACGCAGACAGCTATCAAAAAGGAACTGCACGTTTTCAATTGCCTGCATTAACAGAAGGATTACATGTATTAAAGATCAAAGCATGGGATGTGCAGAACAACAGCAATGAATACAGGCTTGAGTTTCGTGTAATAAAAGATGAAGAATTGAAATTGGCACACGTTTATAATTATCCCAATCCTTTTACTACAAGTACAAAGTTCATGTTTGAGCATAACCGCCCCGGTGATCAGTTAAAAGTGCTCATTCGTATTTACTCTGTTTCAGGAAAAGTAGTAAAAACAATCACACGTACAATATTTAATGAAGGAAACCGTTCTTTTGACATTGAGTGGGACGGAACAGATGATTTCGGCCAAAAAATTGGAAGAGGCGTTTATATCTACCAGTTAGAGGTGAAGGATTCATTTGGCAAAAAACAATCTGCATTGCAAAAGCTCGTTCTGCTTTAACCAAAATCTGTTTATGAACACTAATGTTCAATTTTCCTCTATTTTTATGGCTCAAATTTCAACTCTTATGAGAAAGAACGCCGCCTATACGTTAGGCCTATTGCTCTGCTTATCTTCCTTACAAACATTTGCACAACGAGCGGATTCAATTAATGTAGTTACTACTGCGGTACCTATGTTGCGTATTTCACCCGATGCACGTGCCGGCGGTATGGGTGATGTTGGTATTGCTACCTCACCTGATGCAAACTCTTCTTTTTTCAACCAGGCTAAAATCCCGTTTGCAAAAGAACGTTCTGCAATTGGATTAACATACACTCCATGGTTAAAAGATCTTGGTTTGAATGATGTGTTTATTGCAACTGTTGCAGGCTATCATCAAATTGATGAAATAACATCTATCTCCGGTTCATTACGTTATTTCAACCTCGGTACAATTCAGTTTACTGATTTCTCAGGTAACGACCTTCAACGTTTTGTGCCAAGAGAATTCGCCATTGACGGAGGTTATAGTCGCAAACTGAGTGATAAAATAGGTGTAGGTATTGCTCTTCGCTTTATTTATTCAAATCTTGGTACAGGTACATTTAACGGAGCTACGTTAAAGCCAGGTACAGCTGTGGCTGGTGACATTTCGTTTTACTATAATGGTTTGAACGAAGAAGGAACCGGTTTTACTGCAGGTGCGGTTATGAGCAACCTTGGCAGCAAGATCGCTTACACAAATGATGCACGTGGTAAAGATTATATTCCTGCCAACTTAGGAATTGGCGGAGTTTATACAAAAGCAATTGATGATGTAAACAAGATCGCTTTTGGTATTGATATTAATAAACTGATGGTGCCAACACCTCCAGGTTCGGTTCGTACAGCAGAAGAAATTGAAGCATACCGCAACAAAGGTGTTGTAGGTAGCTGGTTCTCTTCATTTGGTGATGCACCTGGTGGTTTCAATGAAGAGCTGAAAGAATTCCAGATCTCAACAGGTATGGAATACAGTTATAACGACCAGTTCTTTGCACGTGCCGGTTATTTCTACGAAGCAAAAACAAAAGGAAACCGTCGCTTCTTTAGCGTGGGTGCCGGTGTTAAATACAATAAGCTCGGGTTTAACTTCTCTTATCTTGTGCCAACAGGTCAGGGTATTAACCGTAACCCATTGAGCAACACAACTCGTTTCAGTTTGTTGTTTGATCTAGGTGGCGATGCTGGCGAATCAACGATCGAATAAGCTCAACAGATAAAAGATTTTGTCAAAAGCGGAGGTAGTTTACCTTCGCTTTTTTATTTACATTATGGGATTGAGAATTGGTTCAGGCGTTGATTACCATCAATTAGCGGAAGGAAGAAAATTGTTTATCGGTGGTGTAGAAATACCACATCATAAAGGTGCATTAGGTCACAGCGATGCCGATGTGCTGCTGCATGCTATTTGCGATGCGATGCTTGGTGCACTTGCGCTTGGCGATATTGGCACACATTTCCCCGATACTTCAGCTACTTTTAAAGACATCGACAGTAAAATTTTACTGCAGCAGAGTTTTGACAAGATCAGGGAGAAAGGTTACCGTGTGGTAAATGTTGACAGCACTTTGTGTTTACAGGCACCAAAGATCAAACCGTACATTGCACAAATGCAATCAACCATTGCCACAATTCTTGAACTTGAAGCAGATGCTGTTTCTGTAAAAGCCACCACAACTGAAAAAATGGGATTTGTTGGAAGAGAGGAGGGCCTTGTGGCTTATGCAACCGTATTGCTTGAAAAATAATAAACATGACAGTTAAGATCATCAATCAATCAAATAATCCTTTGCCTGCTTATGCCACTGAAGGCAGCAGCGGAATGGATGTAAGAGCTTTTATTAACGAAACCATTACATTACAACCACTCGAACGAGCGTTGATACCAACCGGTTTATTTATTGAACTACCGCAAGGTTTTGAAGCGCAAATACGACCAAGAAGTGGTTTGGCTATTAAACAAGGCATCACCTGTTTAAACACGCCGGGCACTGTTGATGCAGATTATCGTGGAGAAATTAAGATTATCTTAATCAACCTTAGTAATGAAATACAGTCTGTACGTAATGGTGACCGTATTGCACAGATGGTGATTCAGAAAGTAGAAAAAATTGATTGGGAGCTTTCTGTTGAACTGGAAGAAACTGAACGTAGCACCGGTGGCTTTGGCAGCACAGGAAAACATTAATAATTGATGATGAAGAATTTTCTATCTATACTCGTAACGATTGGGATGCTGATGGCTTTCAGTGCATGCAGATCAACGAAAAAAATTCAGCAGGCAATGGTAAAGAAAGATACCGTTGCTGTGGTACTACCTGTTGAAAAACTTCCAACGCATGAAGATACCATGCGCATGGTGGATGATGTGTTGACAAACGTTCAGAAAAAACACATCGACTTTAAAACATTCTCTGCAAAAATAAAAGTTGATTACAGCAACAGTAAAGGACGTCAGCCGGATTTTGTTGCCAATGTGCGGATGTTAAAAGACAGCCTCATCTGGATATCACTCAGCAATGATATTGGCATTGAAGGGATACGTGTATTGATATCAAAAGACAGTATTAAGTTATTGGATAAACTCGCAAACACTTACCAGGTTCGTCCGTTGAGCCATATTCAGGAACTGAGCCAGATACCTTTCAGCTTTGCTGACCTGCAGGATCTTCTCGTAGGCAATCCCATTTTTTTTAACAAAGACAGTGTTACATCCTATACAAATAACGTAAATGGCTATACGCTGTTGAGTATTGCACCATTGTTTAAAAATTTATTATCAGTTGCAAGTGACTATTCAGTACAGAAAAGCAAGCTGGATGATAATGATCCTACGCTTAACCGTACCTGTGATCTTATTTATAATAATTATGAGAATAAGACCGGTGTATCTTTTTCTACACAACGACAGATCACCATTTCGCAGCAGAATAAGCTGGATGTTGAGTTGAAATTCAAGGATTATAAGTTTAATGAGGAGCTGAGCTATCCCTTTACAGTTCCTAAAAAATTCAAAAGAATCTGAGCAGGCATACGTTTTCCGTTGATGCGGCGTTTACCCTGTTCGGGCATTAGCCTTATTTTTGTAACCAATCAAATCATATACCTATGCTGAAATTCTTGTTGGTAGTATGTTGTACCCTTTTGCAGGTGGTCTTGTTTGCACAGGATAAAAATGAATTGGAACGGAAGCGTAAACAAACGCTCCAGGAAATTGATATGCTTAACAGGCAGTATAATGATATCAAGAAGAACCAGAAGCAGAGTATTGGTCAGCTTACATTAATACAGAATAAGATCCGCTTGCGTAATGAAGTGATCAATACCATCAACAAACAGGTACGTGCCATCAATGGCGATATCAATACCTCATACATCGAGATGAGACGGTTGAAGAAAGATCTTGATACATTGAAAATGACTTACGCACACAATGTGGTGTATGCATACAAGAACAGGAGCAGTTACGATTTTCTCAACTTTTTATTCTCCGCTACAAATTTTAACGATGCAATACGCCGCATCGCTTACATGAAAGCATACAGGAGTTACAGGGCAGAGCAATTGGAGGTGATCAATAAAACAGAACTGATGTACAGGGATAAGATCACACAACTCACCAATGCACGTAAAGAAAAAAGTGCTGTGCTCACCGATCAAAGTAAAGAAATGGGCGAGTTAGTGAAGGATAAAGAAGAACAGGCATCGGTGGTGAATAATTTGAAGAAGAGAGAGAAGGAAATTAATAAAGACATTGCTACTAAGAAAAAGCAGGCACAACAATTACAGGCGTCTATTACTGCGGTGATCAACCGTGAAATTGCTGCGGCAAAGAAGGAAGCAAAAGAAAGAGAAGACAAGTTGAGAAAGGATAAAGAAACAGCAGATCGTATTGCAAAAGAAAATGCAAAGACAAATCCAACTACTACAACAACAGCACCTGCTGTTACAGCTCCTGTAGTGAAGAAAGAAGAACCAAAGAAAACGGAAAGTTATCTTGAGTACAATAAGGAAGACCTTGCATTAGGTAACAGCTTTGAAAGTAATAAAGGTAAATTGCCGTTCCCGGTTGATAATGGCTATGTGTCTATCAATTTCGGATCATATGTTATTCCGGGTACAAATATTAAAGGCAACCAGGACTTCATTACTATTGCATCGCCTTCAGGGACTTCTGTAAAAGCTTGTTTTGATGGAGAAGTGAGAAGCGTGTTTGATGTTGGCGGTAACACTGCAGTTATCATTCAACACGGTAAATATTTTACTACGTACAGTAATCTTTCATCAACCAATGTAAGCAAAGGACAAACGGTGAAAACAGGCCAGGTGATCGGTCGTGTAGGCACCAACATTGATGGCGATGGTGAACTTAACTTTGTGCTTGCAAGGGAAAATCAAATGATCAATCCAAGTCCCTGGTTAAGGGGTCGCTGATACGTTTACAAAACGTTCGTATAACTCTTCATACAAAGGAACAATGTAGTGAATATCAAATTTTGCTGCTTGTTCCTTTGCTTTTTGTTTGCAGTATTGTAAAAGATCATCATTCTTCAACAACTCAATTCCAAGACGGCTCAGTTCTTCCACATCGCCAATGTTGGCCATAAAACCTGTTTCACCATGAATGTTGATCTCAGGAATGCCGCCGGCATTGCTCGACAGAACCGGAACACCAGCTGCCATTGCTTCCAATGCTGATAAACCAAAGCTTTCATATTCTGATGTAAGCATGAACATATCGGAAATAGCAAGGATCTCTTCCATCTCCTGTTGCTTACCAAGAAAACGAACATCATCACAAATACCTAATTCACGGCAGAGTTCTTCAGCACCCGGTCTGTCTGGTCCATCGCCCACCATCAATAATTTAGAAGGAACAACTTTATTGATATTGGCAAAAATGCGGATGATATCATTCACCCGTTTTACTTTACGGAAGTTACTGGCGTGTGCAATGATCTTTTCGCCGTTTGGTGCCAGCACTTTACGGAAAGCATCCAATGGTTTTTTATCGAAGCGTTGTACATCCACAAAGTTGTGGATCACTTCTATTTCTTTTTCAATAGCGAAGGAATGATAGGTTTCTTTGCGCAGGTTATTTGACACTGCTGTGATAGCATCACTTTCATTGATGGAAAAAGTAACTACAGGTTCAAAAGTTTTATCTTTTCCCACCAGTGTAATATCTGTGCCGTGAAGGGTTGTGATAACCGGGATATCTTTTCCTTTTTTCTTTAAGATCTGTTTGGCCATATAGGCAGCCGATGCATGCGGAATGGCATAGTGTACATGCAAAAGATCAAGGTCGTTGTTGAGCACCACATCCACCATTGTACTTGCCAAGGTAGTTTCATAAGGTGGATAATCGAACAAGGGATAATGTGGCACACGCACTTCGTGGTAAAAGATATTCGTGAAGAAACCACTCAGGCGAACCGGTTGCTGGTACGTAATAAAGTGAACCATATGCCCTTTCTCTGCCAATGCTTTCCCTAATTCTGTTGCCAACACACCGCTACCGCCAAACGTGGGATAACAAACGATACCTATTTTCATGTACTTGTATTTATGATTGAAACAAGCTCACAGGGAGATTGTTTGGTTTATATGGCTGTCATTTTCCGTGCCAGACCATTCATGCTGATGATTTGACAGGTTACAGAGACGAAGTTAGCACTTTCAATCAACAGGCTTTTTTCAGCGCTTGCCGTTCGTCAAAAAAGCAGCCTGTTAACCAACAGCACTTTTTGCAGGTTAACAGAGTTGTTCTACTTTGGACTTTCCAATCAACTCCAACAAAAGCATGAGAACAATTAAAGTAGTAATGGCCTTCTGTTTATTAGGCTTTTCAGCAAATGCACAAAACAAAGATTCGGCTATGTTTAAACGCATTGCCGACGATATTTTCACCAACAGTAAAGCATACGACAATCTGCGTTTTCTCTGTAAACAAGTGGGACCAAGATTAAGTGGCTCACCACAGGCAGAAAAATCCGTGAAAGAAACGTTTCGCATGATGAAAGAACTGGGTGCCGATACTGTGTACCTGCAGGAATGTATGGTGCCCCATTGGGTGCGTGGTGCAAAAGAAAGCGCACTATTGGTTGATGATAAAGGCACTACTTTTTCTCTCAACATTTGTGCGCTTGGTAATAGTGTTGGCACAGGCAAAAAAGGTTTGAAGGCTGAAGTAATTGAAGTGCGTTCGTTCGCCGAACTGGATGCGTTGGGAGAGAAAGGCGTGAAAGGAAAGATCGTGTTTTATAATTTTCCCATGAATCCAACCAATGTTGAAACCTTCCGTTCGTATGGCGAAGCAGGCCAGTTTCGTGGCCGTGGTCCATCAATGGCAGCGAAGTATGGTGCAGTTGGCGCAATGGTTCGTTCACTTGCAAGTAACATTGATGATTATCCGCATACAGGTACAACAACGTATAACGATTCATTTCCGAAAATTCCGGCTATTGCTGTTTCAACCCGTCATGCAGAATATGTAAGTGCTGAGTTGAAAAAGAAAAAGGGGCTGCAAATGTATTTCCGAACAGAATGTGAAATGTTGCCTGATGTAAAAAGCCATAATGTAATTGGAGAGATCAGAGGAACAGAATTTCCAAACGAAGTAATAACTGTTGGAGGTCATCTTGATTCATGGGATCTGGCAGAAGGGGCACATGATGATGGTGCAGGTTGTGTGCAGAGCATGGAAATAATCCGTGTCTATAAAAAACTCGGCATTAAACCTAAGCGCACGATTCGTGTAGTGATGTTTATGAATGAAGAAAATGGTTTACGTGGCGGTCGTAAGTATGCTGAGGTAGCAACAGCAGAAAAAAATAAGAAATTCATTTTTGCATTGGAAAGCGATGCAGGAGGTTTTACGCCAAGAGCATTTGGTTTTACAGCAGAAGAACCGGTGTTAAATAAACTCCGCAATTGGGTGCCGTTGTTTAAGCCATATGGTGTGTATGAATTTTCAGCCGGTGGAGGTGGAGCAGATATTGGTCCGTTGAGACCATTAGGTACAACACTTGCCGGGCTTCGTCCTGATTCACAACGTTACTTCGATCATCACCATGCAGCCAACGATACTTTCGAAATGGTGAGCAAACGTGAACTGGAACTTGGTGCAATCAATATGGTGTTGCTGTTGTATGTAGTTGATCAATACGGGTTATAAAATAAAAAGAGTGTGAATGAATTAATCTCATTCACACTCTTTGTTTAATACTTCAACCACTTTCTTATAGTACTCAACTGCTCTTTCTGGTGTGCGGCCAATAGAAACCAATCCAACTTTCCCGAACTGAGAGAGCGCACTGATCAGGTGAAACATCACACCTTCTTCCTGCGCATTGCTGTAATGCAGATCGTTCAGCATGGCAATATCGATCAGGTCATGCGGAGTTAATCCTTTATAACAATCACGTTGCAGATTATCGGTCGCAAAATAATAGCGCTTCTTTCCATCGGGCATAAAGTATTCTCCTTTTTCAGGATCATAATCACCTTCAGTTAAAAACTGCAACATTAAATATGGATGAGTAGTACCGCCTTTCCGTAAGTTGATCTCAATGGCATAATGTTTAAATTCATTGTCCACTTTTACACTCATAAAGTCAACTGCAAAACGACCAAGTACGCCTTTCTCCTTTAAGCCTTCTGCAATAACAAATCCTAAACGGCCGATCTCTCTTGCATAAATTTTATCCGCCGGAAAGGTAGCACCTAAAAATACCTGGCTGTTTTCGCCTCCCAGCATTTGATCATGGGTTGATAGTACCGATGCATTCCCGGCCGGATCGATCAAACATTGAACAGATGGTGATGTAATAATCTCTGCTTCCAAAAATTCTTCTACGATGCCTTCCATCTGCTCAAACTTTTTAAAGAACAGTTCACTTGTAAGGTTGGCAGCTACAATTTTTAATTGCTGATCAATGTGCTCAGCTAACCAGCTTGGTAATGAATCATCAGTCGGGGCACCTTCATATGAGAACACTGCATTGCCTTCACCCGAAAAGCCATCGTTCATTTTTACAACTGCTTTTCTTAATGCTGGTTTTTGTTGTTTGAGTGATGTAAGACAATCGATCACTTCTGCTTTATTTTTTACATCTTCAAACCCATCTGGTGTAAGTATGTTCAATGATTTGAATAATTTTCTACTTGCACTTTTTGTTCCTAAATAATTCAACTCAGGATCGCAACCATATAATGGAATTTGTAATTGTAACGCAAGTGACTGTTCATGTTCTGTTACATTGAAGCAGGTAATATGTGCAGGCGAGTTTGGGTCGATCAGTTGTTTGATTCGTTCAATCATTCTCGGCCTTTGCAGAATTTTTTCAGTGAGTGGTGTTGAAGAAGCATCAAAACAACTAAGCAGAATTAACCGCTGTCTTGCATGATAACCTGTAATGCCCGGTAACAGGTGCAGGTAGTAATCAATGATCGCCGGATCAATGGGCACACTTGTTACGTAAATAACTCTTGTGCGTGGCATACGTAACAACATGAGCAGGCAAAGCAAACGCTCTTCATAAAACACATGCCCTTTAACTTTTGAAAGAATGGTGTGATCCAATGTAAGACTTGGAATGACCACAACGGTTCGTGGTGCCAGCTTATCAGGAAAAGTTATTCTGAACTGTTCACGAAGCTGTTCTTTTAACTCATTGAACAATGCTTTGTCTTTTGCACTCAATGTATGAACATGAGCGATTGACGGCTCACTTTCTATTGATGGATGTTGCTGTATGATGTCGGGCATACCACAATATAGAAAATGAACGGAAGGATGTCAAGCTCGTGTTTCGTTAATAAAGCATTCAATTCCCAGAAAAAAATCACCTTCCATGTTAGTTCAGGTGTAAAGATTCCTGTGAGTCGTGCAGGTTATCCAAAGTTGAAAGCGATGCTTGGGTTGTAGCAGCATCGCTTTCAACTAATTTCTCAAGAGCTCTCATTATCCTTCAGACGAGGGAGTCAGACGTTGCGTACTTCGTACTTTGTTCTCACCATTCCTGCCCAACCCAAACCGCACCACCAATACTATCACGCAAAGCACCTGTATCAGCGGCAAGCATATTATTGTCTTCACGCCAGCGGAGCAATGCAAAGAAGGCAGCATAGAATGCGTCATGATGTACAGCTTCTGGCAATGGCAATAATGTTGAAGCCAGTTTAAATACCGGATCAGCATTGCCATTCAATGCAAGATCGATCGTGCGGAAATCACTCACCACATTCACACCTGTAATGGCTGCAACTGCTGCAGCATCGCCAAGTGCATGACTCATTTTCGTTTCCGGTGAATGGATGGCTGTATGTCCCATCAATCCGATCAATTGTATCTGGTAATCGAGATGATGCTCCTCTATGAATTGTTTTATTTGATCCGCTATCCAATGTCCATAATCAATATGCAGTTGCAGGTAATCAACAGCTGAACTGGTAGCGGCTGATTGTAAACGTTGCTGTAAATGGGAAGGATAAACAATGGATGCAGTTTGTCTTATTTCAACGTCCCATTTTTTTCCGCTTACTTCAAAAGAGGCAAATACAAGTTCTAAAGATTGGGTACTGGTATTACCTGCAGCGCCCAAGGCCCGGTAGATCATATATGGTCTGATTTTCGATTGTAGAATTTATTCTTCTAACAATCCTGTTCACAATTTTATCTGTTAGATTTGTAAAAATACGGCAGCAGGTTCAGGATTAATGTGTAATGAAAGGAAAGCTGGAAAATGAACGGCCACAAGTATAAATTTACAGCACATGGTCATCAATTTAAGCGAGCAGCATTCGTTGGTAAGCAACTGGGTGGCTGAGTTGAGGGATACCGAAATTCAGACCGATCGTATGCGTTTCCGCCGTAACCTGGAAAGGATCGGGGAAATAGCAGCTTACGAGATCAGCAAACTCCTGCCTTGGGAGGAAAAAGAAATTACAACCCCTTTGGGTAGCGCCCCCTCCAAAGTTTTGAAGGAGCAACCGGTTCTGGCTACAATATTAAGGGCAGGTTTGCCGTTACATCAGGGATTGTTGAACTATTTCGACAGGGCCGATAATGCGTTCATCTCAGCCTACCGGAAACATCATCGTGATGGTAGTTTTGAGATCAGCCTGGATTATATCAGTTGTCCCAGCCTTGAAAACAGGGTGGTGATCATTGCAGATCCGATGCTGGCCACCGGCAGCTCGCTCGTAAAAACAGTACAGTATTTACGGGATGAAGGGCAACCGGCTGAAATGCATATCGTTTGCGCCATCGCCTGTACAGTGGGGGTTGAATTTGTGCATCGCATAGAGCCTAAAGTAAAGATCTGGTGCGGCGCAATAGACGATGAATTAACGGCGAAAGGTTATATTGTGCCAGGTTTAGGTGATGCAGGTGATCTTGCTTACGGAACAAAAGTGCAGATGTAAAAGCAACGAAAACCGGAGATCATCGCTCAACAACAAGAATATCATGAAAAACTAAAAAGAAAACCCAATTATACCAATAACAAAAACCAAAGCAGCTTAAGATCGTTGAAGGACGTCTTTGCTGTATAACCGCTCTCTGATGAGAAAACTTATACTACTACCACTGTTACTGATCGTGTTGCAAACTTATGCACAGGATCCTAATTTCTCCCAATTCTTTGCCTCGCCTTTAACATTGAACCCCGCCTTAACCGGTAAGTTTAATGGTCTTGTTCGTGTGGCAGGTAACTATCGTAATCAATGGCCAACGATCAATAATGCATTTCGTACCGCAACTGCATCGGCTGATTTTGGTATTCTTGGAAATACCATTCCGGAGTTCGATCAGTTTGGTGTGGGTGTCATGGGGATGTATGATATCAATGGTGATGGGGTGATGAAGAACAGTTTCATCTCCGGTTCAGTTGCCTATCATAAAGGTATTGATGAAGATGGTTATCACCAGATTGGTGTTGGTTTCAGCGGAACCTATGCGCAACGCAAATTGGATATTAATAAACTTGATTTCCAGGACGAGTTAACAAGCTTAGGCTTTACCGGCAATACTGCTGAGGTTTTTGGCAGCTCTGGTTTTTTAAACATCAATTATGCTGATGTGAACGCTGGTTTTATTTACAATGGAGCCACCAACGATTATAATAATTTTTATGTAGGGGCTTCGGTGTACCATATCAACCGGCCTAAAGTAAGTTTCCAGGGAGCAGAATATATTATGAACCCACGCTTTACTCTTCATGGTGGTGGATATTTTCCAATTGCGGATGCAACTACTTTGTTTGTAAGTGCCAACCATCAACGCCAGGCAGGTGCTACTGAAACAATTTTTGGCGCTGCTCTTGGTTATACAGTGAACAGTGATTTCGACAGCCCTACTGATGTATATGCCGGTGCGTTTGTTCGTTGGGGCGATGCAGTGATACCTTATATCGGTATTGAATTTGGCAACTACCGTTTTGGTGCTTCATACGATATCAATACATCACGTTTATCAGCTGCTTCGCAACGCAGAGGTGGCATGGAGGTATCGCTTATCTGGACGAAGAAACACACTGATCCTAATAAGAAAAAACTAAACTGTCCAAGATTTTAATTTCTGTTCATCTATATAAATAACGAAGCCCGCTTTAAAGCGGGCTTCGTTATTTATTACAATACTGCTACACTAATTGATCTTGATGAGCTTTACTTGTTTGCTTAACTCGCCCTGCATTACTTTCACAAAGTATGTTCCTGCTTTGTAGTTTTCTCCAAAGCGAATGTAACTGCCGTTACCTGTTACATGTGTTTCCATCATGCGTCCATACAGGTCAAATACAGCTACGGAAATTTTCTCTTCATCATTTCCTGTTACATACAGTGTAAAATAATTGTTGGTTGGGTTCGGCATTGGTTTCGCATCAAGCCTGCTTGCTGCAATTGTTACAGGGATGTCTTCATCTCTTCTAACAGGTTTACCTGGTGCTGCAACAACAACTGTACTGTTGGCGCCAACAGCCATCACTGGTGCATCTGCATCACTTGCGCCAGGTTGATTGTCGTAATATACTTCACCCGTATTCTTGTTATAGATCTTCATCCTGATCTTGTCTTCACCTGTTGTGCCACCATCAAGCACTGTCATGATAAAGCTGATACCGCTTTGTAACCCTTTAATGCGGCCGTTGCCTTTTATTTGAGCAAGTGAATTGTTGATCGACAGGTATTCAAAATTCACAGCATTGTATTCAAAATCGCCCACTTTAAATACAAATTCTGTTTCACCTTTTGGATTGGTTGATTTTTTGAAATAGTTCGCTGCAAATCCAAAGGTTGCTTTACCTGTTGCAGATGCATCGCTCTTCAATGCGCCTGCAGGTGATTGATACCAGCCACCACCAAATGTGTGGCCACCTTCAGGATCATAAATAACAATGATCTGTTCCTGATCACCATTTGTTGTTGCGTATGAATTAAATCCATTCTGATCGGTAATGCTCATCTTCACTTTGTAAACACCAGCTGTTAAGAATTTATAACTGCCGCTAACCAATCCTTTTCTGCTGCCAACCGGTTCAGTAACCGTTGCTGCTGCAACTGTACTTTCATCGAGTATCCATTTTGCTGTATGTGATTTACCCGGTACATCCCAGAACTCACCATTCATTGTTACGGTACTGCCAATTTTAAATGGTTTGCCGGATGAAGGACCGGTAATGTTATGCACCACATATACTTTCGCACTATCTGTTTTACTGTTACCGCAATCATCAGTTGCTGTAATGTAAATGGTATAAATCCGGCCATCGCCATTACCAGCACGTTCAGCACGGAGTCTTACAGTATGTGCATCGGTTCCCACAACTTCATAATCGATCGGTTCTGTATCACCATCACCCAAACCATTGATCGGCTCATTACTAACAATCGAAAGTTGTTTGGTAATATGTGCCTGATCTGAACAATTGTCAGCCACATCATAATTGATGGTTACTGTCACCATTTTATGATTTGGAGGCCATAAATATTCAGGTGACGCACTGATGTTGGAAATAGTTGGAGCCGTCGTATCCTTCACCGTAATGATCTGTACTTTTTCTGTTTTATTACCACAATCATCAGTTGCTTTCCATGTGCGTGTAATAATTACTTCGCCCATACAACTGCCGGGAGCATCCACATCAGAATATGTCACCGTCGGAGTTGGGTCACAATTATCTGCTGCATCTGTTACTTCACCAGTTTCAGAAGGATGATCATTGTGTTCACAATTTTCATCTTTATAAATAGTAATGGCAGCAGGAACAGTAAATGTTGGTGCTGTTACATCTTTGATCGTGATGGTTTGAACTTTTTCTGTTTTCAGATTACAACCATCGATTAAAGTCCATGTACGTTCAATGATCGTTTCTCCAACACATGACCCTTCTTTGATCACATCTGTATGCGTTGCATTGAGAGATGTGCTGCAATTATCTGCTTCATCTGTAACATCGCCGGTTACACCAATGGAAGCATCATAATTACAGTTTGCATCTTTTTCAATCGTGATATCATCGGGTGCTGTAAATGTTGGCGGTTGATCATCACCAATTGTAAAGTTGGTATTGCTGATGTCAAAAAAGATATTGTCAATTGCTTCTACTTTTATTCGTGCAGTATTACTGTAAGCACAAACAATTGTAACATCAGCTGATCCATCATTTGCTGTACTTGCAAGAAGTGTATTGAATGTTTGTCCGCCATCGGTCGACAATGAAATTTTTACATTGGCTGCCAATGCATCACTACCGTTCACATCCCATGTAACAATATGCGTGCCTGGGCACCATGTTACTGCGCTGTTGGGAGATGTAACGGTAAAGGGTCCGTAGGCATCATCAACCGTAACCACCATATTATCACTGTTGGTTTGCCCTGCTCCCGGATGATTGTCTCTCACCGTTAAACGGAAGTTGAGCGATCGTGAAACAGATGGAAGTTTTTCCCAACGATTGGTGTTTGTGCCATCAAGAATATTTTCCAGTATTGGAAATATGCGTACAGCAGACGTAAGTGGTGGTCTTGAACGGAACTCCGGACCAAACGTATGTGTTGGGTCGGGCTCCCATGGAAAGCTGTTTGTAATAATATCCATTTGCTCCCATGTGTAGGTCAGATTATCTTCATCTGCATCCGAACCACTTCCTGTTAATTGAAAAGGAGTTGATTTGGGAATGGTGAAATTATTACCTGCATTTGCACTCGGAGCATTGTTATTTGCTGATTGTGTAGTGCCGCATGTAACAGTTGCCAGGTAGGCTGTTACCTGCTGTATGCTGATGGCATGAAAATAATGATCCCTTATAGTTACAACATGATATCCTTCTGAATCGCTGTTGCCACCATAGCTCATAATCGTGCTGCCACTACCAGGTTCTATTTGTGCATTATCATTATCATTCTTATGAGTGAATGTATGGTTAGCACCAAACTGGTGACCAAACTCATGTGTTAACATAATTTCAGAATACACACCTAGTTCATTCCAATCGGTGCGGCCGGTAAATCCTCTTGCTTTTGTGGCATCATTACAAATGCTTCCAATAGCGCCGGCATTACCTCCGCTGCCACTTGTTCTGCGGCGGATAAGATGACCCACATCAAAATTATCCGATCCTATTTCAGTAGTGATGACCGATTGTGCTTCGTTATTAATGTCATCGGTTTCAGTTGCAGTAAACGGATCGGTATCAGGATCGAGAAAAATAACGTCTTCATTATTATCGATCATAACAATGCGAACACCAAAGTCACGTTCAAGGTGTCCATTTACAATCGTAATTTGTTCAACCTGCTCGGCAAGAACTTTTGCAATACGTTCTGCATCGTTTGCTTCTGTACCATCTAAACACCATTCCGAAAATTCGCCCTGCGCAGCAAAAGCTAATCGAAATACACGCAATTCGCCGGTGTTTGCATTGAGTGTTCCAAAATCTGAATTTGCGATTTGTGTTTTTGTTTGAATGCCGGCTGATGCAGTTGCAGTGGTTGTACATTCAAAATCTTCAATTGGTGGCAAATCTTTTTGTGATACAACAATGTACAGATTGCTGCCCCTTTCAATTTTTTCGATATACAAAGCCGGTTTGGAGAAGGAGAGAATAACGCCGTTAAATCCCTGTGGTGTAAAAGAAAAGCGAATGGTGGTGCCCGGATCTTTTACACTGGTACCAAGATAGCAGCGTAGACGGCTGTGTTTGTTTTGAAGACCTGGCTGCATTACCGATGCTTCAACTATTCTGAACTGCACAGGATTGCCTTCTTCATCGGGCACAGTTAAAAAAAATGCCGATCGTTTCGCTGAGATCGTTTTTTCACTTGGTGCATTTCGTAATTGAGCTTCCAATGCTTTTTCCTGCAGACGAAAAACAAGAAAGTTTGAAGGACGTTGTTTTTTTGCAAACACATCTTTGCGAAGTGCAGCTTCACTTTCCCTGTTCCAGTGATTTTGTTGCGCTGCAGCAAACAGGGAAAACAATAGCACTGCAGACACAAGTAGAAATTTCCTCATAATTGGTTGAGTTTTAAATAAGAAAATGCAGGCAATTCGTTTAGAGGAAACCATTGCCCATGAAAGAAATGTGTTTCAAGAGAGTGGATCAGACGGTGTTCATAGAAATGAAATGGCAATAATTATGGCATTACATCAACAGCATGGCAAGCCATGTTGTGTTGATGGACACAATACAACTCATGGGTTCAATTAAGTAGTAACGTGGTTTACTTTTTCAGAAATTGGGTAGAAGAAGCGCTTGCAGATTATTTCCGGAGTAATGATGATAAAGTTTTTTCATACTCTGAAAACAGCGGGATAAAAATATAAAAACCATAATACGATGCAAGAGTTTTTGAAATTATTTTGTACTTGTACCCTATTTGGGGTATATATAAAATGATTTTTATTGAGCGATGCTGGAGAAGAATAGATTACCGTTTTCGTTCTACATATTCTTTTAGTCGCAGTTGCCCCAGCCTTGGTGCAATTGTATCATGCTGCATCACTTCAACAAAGAAAGCAAGTTTATCAAAAAGATTACGGTTGAATATTTTCAGAAGAGGCAACATGTTTTTAACTAAACCTGGTGGAATAGTTCTGATCTTTTTTCCGGGTTTAATTACTTCCTGTATAATTTCATTGATCTGTTTTCTGCTTAATACTTCGGGGCCGCCAATTTCAATTGTACTTACATCCTGCTTAATTGCATTGATGCATGCTAGAGCAACATCACCTTCATAAACCGGATTGGTAAGTTTATCACCCTTGCCCATATTTACCAATCGTCCTTTTTCTGCTAATTCGAACAGGTCAATAAATGCACTGAAGAGGGCAGGAGGTTTGATGATGGAATAATCAAGATTCGAACGCATTAAACGTTCAGCAAATTGCTGGTGTGCATGAAAATAAGTAAGCTGGGGATAGCGTTCAGCATGATAAGCAGAAATGTAAATAAATTTCTTTACTGCTGCTTTTATTGCTTCTGCCAGGATATACGTATTAGCAGTAAGGTCAACGTCCATGAAACCGGGCTTACTGTTATCATTAATAGAAACAGATTTGCCCAATGCAGAGATCACAACATCGAAACCTGAACAGATATAATCAAGCGAAGCATGTTGTGTAACATCGGCAATGATCGTCTCACACTGCACTGTTTGTTTTAGCGTTATTGCTTTTTCCTCGTTACGTACAACTGCTGTTAAAGCATAACCCTGTTTCAACGCTTCTGCAGCAATGGCTTTACCAAGATGACCAGTAGCGCCAAATAGGATAATCTTCATAAAACAGGTTTAGTTGTTTACTCTCTCATCCATAAAATAATGAACGTAATAAAAAGTACAAGAAGGCTAAGGAATGAAAGTGATTGAAAAGATGCTTTTTGTTTCACCCATTGTATAACCGTAACGGCAAATGTGCCAACGAAAAGAAAAAGCATAAATAATGCAAGCAGTTCATAAACTGCACCGGCAATTTTCCATTGATAAACATCAACCCATTGAGCAATAAGCCAGAAAATTGCGTTGATTAAACACAGGATAAAAACAATACGTTGGCTTTTGGTACTGCTTAAATTCATACAGTTGTGGTTTACATTAAGGGTGCTTTAAAGATAAGACAGTTTTTTTGTTTGTGTTTGTTGATAAACTTGCTTGTTGTTGACCGACGGATTAAACGTGCACATATGCGCTTATTTCTTATTTTTAAGTTCAATCAATAATTACTGCCCTTGCATGCCGATCAAAAATATATTGAGGCTTTATTAAACCACGACCAGCGACTCATCAGTGAAATATACCAGCGCTTTGCACCGAATATGAAAGCTTACCTGCTTTCACGTGGCTGTAGTGAAGAGGATGCAGGTGATGTTTTCCAGGAAGCGTTGATCGATATTTATAAGCTGGCGAACGACAAAAAGTTTGTGCTCACCTGTCCTTTTGAAGCTTTTCTTTTATTACTCTGCAAACGAAAATTCATCAATAAAACGAAAAAAACTTCGCTTACTGTGGTAACAAATGGCGAAGACGATGCATATACCCATATATCCGGTGATGCCAATGCAGGTGCAGCCGAACATACGGCACAGGTGGAGAAAGAAAAGCTGGTGATGCTCGTGCTCGATGATATGGGCAATTGCAAAGAAGTGATCCTGAAAAGCCTGCTGAAAAAGCCGCAGGAAGAAATTGCAGAAGAATTGGGGATGACGTATGCGTATTACCGCAAACGAAAAAGCAATTGCATGGGAGAGCTGGCAGAACTGGTAAGGAACAAACCTCAATTTAAAGAAATGATGTCATGAACTACTCGTACTCTGATATTGATGCTTACCTGAACGGTGAACTGAATGCTGAAGAGCAACAGTCATTTGAACAGGAACTCCGCAGCAACCAACAACTGCAGGAGCAGGTGAACGCCTATCGTTTACTCAATAGTACAGTGGGTAAACATCAGCAGGCAGAACAAACGTTGCCGGAATTAAAACAAATACTTGGCCCTCTTACACATCAACACTTCAAAAAAGAAAAAGCAAAAGTATTTACAATGAAGCGAACGATGTATATGCTGGCCGCCGCTGCATCGGTTGTTTTGATCCTGCTACTTGCATTGCCCGGCACCTCACCAGATAATTATTCGTTTGATGATATGCCCGGTGCTATTGTTCGTGGAGCGGAAGATGAAAAAGCAAAAGCGGCACAATTATTCAATACCAAACAATATGCAGAAGCAGCAACTGCATTCACTCAATTAAAAGCAACTTCTCCAGCTGATGCTGCTGTTGATTTTTATCTAGGCATCAGTCTGCTGAAAACAGAAAAATATGCTGAGGCATTGCCTTTGTTTGAAGCATTGGCGAATGGTTCATCGGTGTATGCAGAAGATGCGAATTTCTTTGCTGCATTAAGTGCTTATCATTTACAACAGAATGAAAAGGCAAAACAATATGCTGTGAAAGTGAAAGAAGGAAGCAGGTATTGGAAGAATGCGAAGGCGATTTTGAAAAAGGTGAAGTAAAAAACAACTATTAAGTTTACTCACACTGCTGTCATGCCGACGAAGGAGGCATCTCTCAAATTTTATACAGTTCTTGTTTAATCAGGTTTGTTAAATTAAACAACTTCAGCAGGTGGGGATTTCTCCTTCGTCGAAATGACGGTTATCTGGTTTAATTCTTTTGACAAGACATCTAATGTGTAATTATTTAACTCTTGCATCTAACAGCTGATTCATTCTGTTATGCGAAAATTCGGCGTCTTCACTTCCTTCATCTTTATTTCAATCCTGCTTGCAGGTATTTATGGTATACTTCACAACCAAATAACGTACTCCATCTCTCCTGAATATTTTACAAAATTTAAGTACAGGCAATTTGGTTTTAAGCCCGAGTGGTTTGGTGGTCATTGGCAAACAGTTGCTGCAATTGGTTTTCTTGCAACATGGTGGACGGGATTGTTTATTGGAATTTCACTTGGCTTGCCGGCATTATTTTTTCCTGATCATAAAAGAATGGTCACAGCGCTTAAAAAAGCAATCAGACTTGTGTTAATGATCACTGTTGCTACAGGGGCCGCTGGTTTCATCTATGGCAAATTTTACTTAGCAAAGAACGGTGTTGATTGGTGGCTGCCGGAAAATTTATCGGGCATATCCTCTTTTATAATAGCCGGTTCAATACACAACTTCAGCTACCTGGGTGGACTATTGGGGTTACTCATCAGTATTGTTTATATGATCAGATCGATGTTTCAATCAAAAGCTAAACAAAACAGAAGCACCCCGACAGGAGCGAAATTTTTTTATTGAAAAATACAATTTGATTTATTCTTCGTTGAACCATTTTATTTTTTTGCTGTTAATTTCTCACTCAACGCCCATATCTGACAACCTACAGTAGTATCCCGGGAAAACAGCATTCATCATTTTTAAATTAAATCAAAACACGTATGAAAAAAGGACTTTTTTCGTGGGGCACGCTATTGTTTGTATGCCTCATCATCGCTACAGGATGTCAAAAGCAAAACGATGCGATTGCTGATCAGAACAATTTTGAAAAGGAATCAATTGCAGCCATCATTCAAAATCCGAACACCAGTTTTACAGTAAAAGGTGGAACAGGATCAACTATTTCAAGCAGGGCTTCTGCAGGTAAAAAAGTGAAATTCACGTATCTCGCCGTTGCGCTTGCACGTACAGGTTTAACAAGTACCCTATCAACGCTGGGTACAAACTACACATTGTTTGCACCAACTGATGATGCCTTTATAGCTGCAGGTTTTAAAACTATTCAGGATGTGGTAAAAGCACCCAAAGAAGTATTGACTCCAATCTTATTGTACCATGTACTTGGTGCAAAAGTTTTGGCAGCTCAGGTGCCTGCAGGTCCTAATGCAGCAGTAACAACTTTAAATGGAGCGACTGCCTATGTTACATCAAACAGTAATGGGGTGTTTATTAATGGCTCACCTGTAATTGTAGCTGATGTAAAAGCAGCAAACGGTGTAATCCACGTGATTGATAATATTCTGATGCCACCTTCAGGAAATATTGTAGCAACAGCACTTGCAGATAAAGACTTCACCTATTTGGTTGCTGCAGTATTAAGAGCAAGCCAAGGTGCTACAAACGTGGCCGCACTTTTAAGTGGCGATGGTCCATTGACAGTATTTGCACCACGTAATCAAGCGTTTATTGACGCAGGCTTTAACACAATCGCTGATATAAATGCTGCTGATCCTGATGAGTTAACGAAAATTCTTGCGTACCATGTAGTTGTAGGCAGAGTATTTTCATCTGATCTCACAAATGATATGAGTGTGCCGATGTTTGCAGGAGGTAACACGATTATTACATTAAATGGCGGTGCTAAAATTTTAGGTGAAGGCAACGGAACAGATGCTCACAATATCATCAAAACAGATATTGTTACAACCAATGGAGTTATCCATGTAATTGATGGTGTATTGTTACCAGAATGAGTAAAAAATAATAGTAATAAAAACGGGTCACTAACAATGACCCGTTTTTTATATTAATCTAACCAACGACTGTGTAACTTTCTACTTCTGCGTTCCTATAAATTCAAATGCATTAGCTACTGCCTGATGAAAAATATTTCCATGTTCTTTATTGCTGATGTATTCGAATTGAATTGTGCCGTTTATTAATTTTGTTTTCAGTAATTCATGTAATGCCTTTGCATCTTCTTCCATAATCTTTCCTTCTTTGCCAACAGCGATGTAAACTGATAGCTTGTTTTCAAAAGCTGAAAGTTTTGTTTTCAACAGCGATTCTTTATCCCACCACAAACTCGGACTTACGATTATATACTGTGAAAACAATTCCGGCTTTTTGAATAACACTTCGGTTGCCAGCAATCCACCCAGCGATTGCCCGATGAGCATATTGCTTCCGTTTGTCTTGAGTGATTGGTTGATAAAAGGCTGCAATTCCTTTTCAATAAAGCGAATGAATTTTTCTGAGCCACCTGTTGTTGGAAAATCTCTTTTATCTTTTTCAATTGTTGTTGGAAACGTAAAGTCTCTCCGGCGATCAACATTGGCAATGCCCACCACAATTGATTTAGGCAATACATTCACCCATGGAAAATTATAGAATTGAACAAGTCCTGCAACATGAATAAAATCTTCATCAGCAGAACCATCGAGTAAATAAATAACAGGATAGCTTGAATCTTTATGATAACCCTCCGGCAAATAAATATTCAGCGTTCGATTTTCATTTAACTCAACTGAATGAACTTGACGGATGATGCCGAGCGGGAAAACTTTCTCTCCTTCTTTTGTTTGTGCTGATAGTGCTGTTGAAAAAAACAAGAGTGCAACGAAAAACAAAGAACGATAAAGCATAGTGCTGATTATATGTTGGATTTGTGAGACCGTTAAAAGAAAGGAGCCTTCCGTACTTCAAACTTCGTAGTTCGTACTTTCTGTATTATCCTAAATAAACTTCCAGCAAACCTTCTGGCAATTCTACCAACACCTGTTTCTTTTTATGATTGATGCTGCGGATAGTTTCTTCGTGTAGTGGTATCAACACTTCTTTACCTTCAATTTCCAATCTGCATAAGATCTGCAGTGGTTGTTCAATTACTTCGAGCACATTGCCTAACTCTTTTCTGCCATCGATCATTAAATAACCAATGAGCGAAATAGGAGCCGACTTGCCTGCCTGTTTGTGAAAATCTTCTTCACGCAACCATACTTTTTTCGGCGATAATTTTTTAGCCTGTTCTTTTGTTGTAATTCCATCGATGGCGATGTACACTTCCTCTTCATTCTTGATCTTGGTCCCTGTAATAAAGTAAGGAAGAAATTTATCTTTCGATTCTTCCACAAACAATACTTCCAATCCTTTCAGTGAAGTTTTTTTACCGAGATTATGTTTCAGCACAACTTCGCCGTTTAATCCAAAAGTGCCGAGTATTTGTCCAATGCTGAAGTATTCCATTCGGCAAAGATATTTGTTAAGTACGATGTTATAAGTAAGAAGTATGGGTAAGAACATACTGAACAGAAAACAGAAAGTACAAGAGTGCGACGCAACAAAATTTTTATAGTAGCACAGCAGCTAAGTACAAAAACATTTCTTCTTCCCGCCTTTCTTCCTTCCCGGCAAATAAAAAAAATCCCTCACAATAATGCGAGGGACTTTTATGAAGACGATTGTAAGTAATGGGATTACTCAGCTGTTGGTGCTGCTCCACCTTCCTGGCTTCTTGGAGCCATAGGACGGCGTTGGTAGTTACCACCACTGCGCTGTTTGAATCTTGCCTTACGGGCTTCTTCTCTTTTCTTCGCTTCAGTAGCTTCGTGCTCGCTGTGCCAAGATTGGAATTTCTCCATTGCAGCAGCCTGATCGAAAAGACCAAGACCAACACCACGTAAGAGGTGTTTCAGATACAATACACCTTTTGTAGAAAGGATCTTGCGTACTGTATCAGTAGGCTGAGCTCCTTTGTGTAACCACTCCAAAGCTTTCTGACGATCGATCTGGATCACAGCAGGCTCTGTTACAGGGTTGTAAGTACCGATTTTCTGAATGAATTTTCCATCTCTTGGGGCTCTTGCGTCGGCCACTACGATGAAATAGAAGGGTCTCTTTTTTGACCCGTGTCTTTGCAGACGGATTTTAACTGGCATCGTAAATTAAAATTTAAATGCGTGAATAAATAAAGGTTAACTAAGAAAGCAAAAATAAGCGGAGATGCGCATATATCCAACCCCCGAAAAATTAAATTTTACCGGCGGCCCATACCAGGCATCATCTTGCCCATCGGCATTTTGTTCATCATGCTCATCATTTGCTTCATTTGCTCAAACTGTTTCATGAAAGCGTTCACTTCGGCAATATCTTTTCCGCTGCCTTTGGCTATGCGCAAACGACGGCTTTGGCTGATGAGGTCAGGGTTTGCCCTTTCCTGCGGGGTCATTGAATTGATGATCGCTTCAACGCCTTTAAATGAATCGTCACTGATCTCAATATCCTTCATGGCTTTGCCCATTCCGGGAATCATGCCCATCAGGTCTTTCAGGTTGCCCATTTTCTTGATCTGCTCCAGTTGTTGCTTGAAATCTTCAAAGTCGAACTGGTTCTTGCGGATCTTTTTCTCAAGTTTCTTAGCCTGTTCTTCGTCGAACTGGGCCTGCGCTTTCTCCACAAGTGAAGTAATGTCACCCATGCCGAGGATTCGCTGCGCCATACGATCAGGGTAAAACACATCGAGCGTATCCATCTTTTCGCCACTGCTCACAAACTTGATGGGTTTGTTTACGGTGTATTTGATGGAAAGCGCCGCACCACCACGGGTATCACCATCGAGTTTGGTGAGCACAACTCCCGTAAAGTTGAGTCGGTCGTTGAAGGCTTTGGCTGTGTTCACCGCATCTTGCCCCGTCATACTATCCACCACAAAGAGGATCTCGTTCGGGTTCACAGCAGCTTTAATATCAGCTACTTCCTTCATCAATACCTCATCAATGGCCAGGCGACCGGCCGTATCGATAATAACTACATTCTTGTTCTTCGATTTTGCTTCTTTGATGGCATTTTGTACAATGGCAACGGCATCTTTGTTCTCCCTTTCGCTGTAAATATCAACACCGATTTGCCCCGCCAAAACCGTCAACTGATCGATCGCCGCCGGACGGTAGATATCTGCCGCTACCAGCAAAGGCGATTTGCCTTTCTGTGTTTTGAGGTAATTAGCGAGTTTTCCGCTAAACGTGGTTTTACCGCTACCCTGTAAACCGGCGATGAGAATAACTGCAGGAGCACCTTTCAGTTCAAGTTCGCTTTCGGTGCCGCCCATTAATTCTGTCAGTTCATCCTGCACAATTTTAACCATTTGCTGACCGGGGTTAACCGCCAGCAACACCTTGGAACCTTGTGCCTTATCCTTCACTGTATCGGTAAAGTCTTTGGCAATTTTATAGTTTACGTCGGCATCCACAAGGGCACGACGGATATCTTTCACCGTAGCGGCAATGTTGAGCTCGGTAATACGGCCTTCACCTTTTATATTCTTAAACGCACTCTCTAAACGTTCACTTAAATTCTGAAACATAATTCACTTAATTAAGGGCTGCAAATGTACACCCTATCTGCTAAAGGGGGAAATGAGGAGGCAATCTTTGTGTTACAGGCATTGTCACAACTGGCATCGTCTGTTGCCACGCTCGTTTCATGGTTCCGTTTTCATAGCAGCAGATCCACCCCTTTTTACATCTTTTAAGTGCAGGACTCCGCAACCCCTCCTAAGAGAGGATAATTCAGTTTGCGGGTTGAGCTTCGTACTTCCAACTTTGTACTTCGCACTTCAATCTTATCTTTGCCGCCATGTTTAATAACAAGAAAGTCATTGTCGTGCTGCCTGCTTATAATGCAGCCAAAACATTAGAGATCACTTACAATGAAATCCCTTTTGACATTGTAGACGAAGTGGTGCTGGTTGATGACGCCAGTAAAGATGAAACCGTTGCCAAAGCAAAAGAGCTGGGGATTAAGCACATCATCAGCCACCAAAAGAACAAAGGTTACGGGGGTAATCAGAAGAGTTGTTATAACAAAGCGCTGGAGTTGGGTGGCGATATTGTGGTGATGCTGCACCCCGATTATCAATACACGCCCATGTTGTTGCCTGCAATGATCAGTATTATTGGGAATGATGTGTACCCGGTTGTGTTTGGCAGCCGTATTTTAGGTAACGGTGCATTGAAAGGTGGCATGCCCATGTATAAATACATTGCGAATCGTTTTCTAACACTCGTACAAAATATTTTACTCGGCCAGAAATTATCTGAATATCATACAGGCTACCGTGCCTTCAGCAAGGAAGTATTGCAAAGCATCAAGTACGAGGAATGCAATGATGATTTTGTGTTTGACAATGAAATGGCAGCGCAGATCTTTTACAAAGGTTACCAGATTGGCGAAGTAACCTGTCCAACAAAATATTTTGAAGAAGCCAGCAGCATCAACTTCAGCCGAAGCATGAAATATGGGTTAGGTTGTTTAAAAACATCGCTGGTCTATCGTTTATGCAAGTGGGGTTTGATGAAGAGTAAGTTGTATTAATCACTTGCATCTGTCAATTGCCTGTTGTAATTTCATGAGCGAATGAAGCAACTGCTCTCCATATTTTTTCTCAGCATTTTTTTCCTGTTCCAATATGGGAAGATGATCGATTACTTGGAATGCCGTATTGCAGCAGCCATTGAATCAACACAAGATTGCGGTTGCGATGCAAAACTACAAGCAGCAGTTGCAGATGATGAATCATCAACGCCGTTTCACCAACATCATCTGAAGAATTACACGGAAGAATTTTTTAATCATACGGTAAAGGAAGAAGAAGCTGTTGTGATTTCATCCAATACATTGTACAACAGCATAACCGCACCTCAACAATTGTGCGGCTATATCCACGAATTATTGCAACCTCCCCGTTGTTGATCGATTTCTCTTAAACAATTTATGTCTAACTATTCCTGCACGGGAGCTTGGTGATTGCAGTATTACAGCACACCTGGTTCCCAGCGCAGCCATTTATTTATTTTAAATTTTTTATCATGAAACGATCAATGTTTTTAATCATACTTGTATTTATAGTTGTTAGTGCTTCATCACAACCTTTGAACAAAATCAGTAAAGACCGTAACGGCAACCCGATGCTTGAAGGATGTTGTACTCGTGAAGCCTTGCTGCAGGAACCATTTGCATCATGGTTCGTTCCGAATTACAATACTTATAAAATTGACAGCGCTACAGCGGTTCAACTTAAACCATACATCGCCAATAAAACCTTTGTGTTGTTTCTCGGCACATGGTGTGGTGACAGTAAACGTGAAGTACCACGTCTCTATAAAATTTTTGATTACTGCGGTGTACAACCTGAGCAAATAAAACTGGTAATGGTGAGTAACCATGATACTGCTTATAAACAAAGTCCAACACATGAGGAGCAAGGAAAGAATATTCTGAGAGTACCAACATTGCTGGTATTGGAAAACGGGAGTGAGATCAACCGTTTTGTTGAATACCCGGTTGAAAGTTTAGAAAAAGATCTGTTGCATATGTTATCACGCAAAGGATATAAACATGCTTACGATAAATCAAAGTGATGAAAATGAGAAAGCCCCGAATCCGGGGCTTTCTTTATTCTTCTTTCATATTAATGATCTTATCCACCACATACTTTGAGTGACCACGCCAGGGAATTGTGCCGAGGTATTCTTTATAATGCAGTTCAAATACTTTTCCACTGTTGAGCATTAGTACATTGGCAACACTATCGTCTTCAACACTAAATTCAAATTCATAGCTCGCTACAGTGCCGGGTGTTTTTGAACGAAGACCTGATTGAATGAGTTTGCCTTCATAGGTTTTGAATACGTATCCTTTCTTCACCATGTAATTCAGTTCACCGGCTTTTACCCCTTCACCAAACACATAATAAAAACGCCAGTAAAAAAAAATAACGAGCACGAGAACCAATATGATGGAGAAGATGCCGAGGAATTTTCGCATAGAACTTATTTTGATACTAAATATAGCTACTTCGCACAGATTATACTAACCTGAAACTGTCGCCATCAAATAAACCCATATCGCTCAGCTTCAAATGAGGTATCACCAGCAAACCCATAAATGAAAGTGTCATGAACGGTGCAGCCAATGTTGATCCTAATGCTTTAGCAGCTGCATCAATGCTGCTGTAAGCTTCTGCAACTTTATAACCATCATCGGCACTCATTAAACCGGCAACCGGTAATGGTAATAGATGTTCTTCTTTTTCATTCACCACACTTACGCCACCTTTTGCCGAAATAATAAGGTTCACAGCACGGCACAAACTATCTGCATCAACACCCACCGCAATAATATTATGACTGTCGTGCGCAACTGATGAAGCAACAGCGCCTTTCTTCAAACCAAAATTCTTCACGAACGATTTAGCAACCGGTGCATTGCTATAGCGGTTCACCACAACCATGTACAACAGATCTTGTTCTGTATTGGTTTGAATAATATCGTTTACAACTTTGAACGAAGTAATGGGCTCAATTAATTTGTTTGTGATAAGTTGACCATCCATTGCTTCCACTACATACACCTGTTCAATATTTTCTTCATCGGCCATACCAAAACGGTTGAGATGAAATTCAAATTCAGCAACAGGTTTGGCATCGCAGTTAAAATTATTAATGATGCCCGATTGTTTGCTTTCAATGAACGACTTGCCGTTCTCGGCAACCAACTTGCCATTAATGAATGTTTTCTCTGCTTTAAATTCTTTCAGATCATTTACAACAACAAAATCGGCTGCATCACCGGTCCGAAGTAAACCTACCTCAAGTTTATAATGTAGCACAGGCGTTACGCAGGCAGCTTTCAATACATTAAACACATTCATGCCTTTTGCAACAGCTCTTGCACAAAGTTGATTGATATGTCCTTCCACTAAACTATCAGGATGTTTATCATCACTGCAAAAGAGTATTTGATCAGGGTATTCATCGATCAATGAATACAAGGCTTCAAAATTTTTCGCTGCGCTTCCTTCACGGATGATGATCTTCATACCATACTTCAACTTATCCAATGCTTCTTCTTTGGTGAAACATTCGTGATCGGTCGAAATACCTGCCTCAATGTATTTTTTTGCATCAGCTCCTCTCAAACCCGGCGCATGTCCATCAACCGGTTTGCCGAGTTCTTTAGCAGCCTTTATTTTTTCCATTACTTCTTCATCAGCATGCAACACTCCCGGGAAATTCATCATCTCACTCAGGTATTTGATTTCATCTTTTTGCAACAGTTTTTTTACATCAGCTGCATTTAATGCTGCGCCTGCTGTTTCAAATGTTGTTGCAGGAACACAACTTGGTGCGCCGAAATTGAATTTGAATGGTACTGTTTTCCCGTTTTCGATCATAAATTCAACGCCGGCCATGCCGCACACGTTGGCAATTTCATGTGGGTCGCTCACGGTTGCTACTGTGCCATGCACAACCGCCAGCTTGGCAAATTCAGAAGGCACCAACATGGAGCTTTCGATGTGCACATGGCTGTCGATAAAACCAGGCAGAATAAAAGATTCGCCTTCTTTTGCTTCAGCAGAAAGCTGGTTAATGGCCGTGATGATGCCATTTTCAACAGTTACGGAGCCCAAAAAAACAGTTTGAGAAAACAAATCAACGATGTTGCCTGTAATAGTTAGAGAAGCCATGAGTGGTGATGGTTTGAAATCGGGGCCAAGTTACTGGATGAACGGCAGAAAGGAGGAGCGATGTTGTTTTAATTTTGGTTCACATCCACTTTTTTTGGTATGCAACTGTAACAAAATACGTTTCTTTACAACCAATATAAAAAACACAAAAAATGAAAGCGTTTAAATTATTCAGCCTGTTTGTGGCAGGTGCCTTAAGTGTAACTGCAGTAAAAGCACAAACAACCGATGAGATCGTTAACAAACATATTGATGCCATCGGGGGTGCTGCCAACTGGAAAAAAATAACCAGCATGGTTCAAACCGGAAGTATGACTGTTCAAGGCGCTAATCTTGATGTGGTGAACACTACATTACATATGAAAGGATCACGTCAGGATATTGTTGCAATGGGTATGACGAATTACCAGATCATGACACCAACTGCAGGATGGAAATTTTTCCCGGTTCAAGGACAGCAAGCGCCGGAACCAATTACAGAAGAAGAAGTGAAGGAAGGCCAGGAAAGTCTTGATCTGCAAGGTAATTTTATCGACTATAAAGCAAAAGGTCATACCATTGAAGCATTAGGCAAAGAGGATGTGGATGGAACAGAATCTTTCAAGTTAAAACTTACCACTAAAAGCGGTAAGGCTACAACCTATTTTTTAGATGCAAAAACATACCTTTTGATTAAGTCTACTACCGTTGTTAAAGCAAACGGCCAGGAAGCAGAACTTTCTACTACCTACACGAATTATCAAAAATTGCCTGAAGGAATTTTAGTTCCCATGAGCATGGCCATTCCCTTTGCACCGGGAATGAATCTTGATTTCAGTATTGCTAAAGTGGAAATTAACAAGCCAGTTGATGAGGCAATTTTCAAACCATCAAAATAATATTGGTTACATAAACAGGAACCCGACCCAAACGAGTCGGGTTTTTTTATAACACTATTCAGCATGAAAAAAATCTTAGCAGTTTGCACATTTGCAGTATACAGCTGTTGCGTTGAAGCGCAAATCAATTCTTCCACTTTTGGGATGATGGAAGCACGGCATCTTGGTCCCGGCACCATGAGTGGCCGTATCACTGATATTGTTGGTGTGAACAGTGATGGTAAAACACTTTACATTGGCACAGCAGGTGGTGGTATCTGGAAAAGTACCAACGCAGGTGCATCATTCAAGCCGGTGTTTGATAAATACACGCAAAGCATTGGTGCATTGGCCATCGATCAAAAAAATCCAAAAGTGATTTACGCAGGTACGGGTGAAAGTAACATGCGCAATTCGGTTTCTATTGGCGACGGCATCTATAAATCAACTGATGCCGGTGATAACTGGGCGAAGATCGGACTTGACAGCACAGAGCATATTTCAAAAGTTGTTGTTGATCCGGTTAACTCATCCATCGTTTATGTAGCGGCACCCGGCCCGTTGTGGAGCAGCAGCAAACACCGTGGATTATACAAATCAATTGATGCAGGAAAAACATGGGAAACCATTTTATACATCAATGAAAATGCAGGTGTGGCTGATGTGGAAATTGATCCTGTTGATCCCAATGTGTTGTACGCAACCTCATGGGAATTTCGTCGATTGCCCTATGCATTCAATAGTGGCGGAAGTGGAAGTGGTATTTATAAATCAACTGATGCGGGTAAAACATGGAAAGAGCTGAATAACGGATTGCCGAAAAAACCGTTTGGTAGGGTTGCGTTGGCACTTGCTCCATCATCACCAAAAAATTTATGGGCCATTGTGGAGAGTGAAAATACAGGCTTATATATTTCTGCTGATGGCGGCGAAACATGGAAACAGCAAAGTGCAACCAGCAACATTACACAACGCCCGTTTTATTTTTCTACGCTTGAGATTGATCCGAAAGATCCAAAGCGTGTGTATCGGCCAGCGTTTTCCTTTTCCTATTCAAACGATGGTGGTTTTTCATTTGCTGATGCAACGAATGAAGGTGGATGGGTGCACAGCGATCATCATGCATTATGGATCAACCCCAACAATACAAACATCATGTATGTTGGTACAGATGGTGGTGTGTACTTTAGTTTAGATCGTGGTGTTACGTGGAAGTTCTGTAACAACTTACCTGTTGGTCAGTTCTATCATGTGAGTGTTGATCAGCAAGAGCCTTATCGGATTTACGGAGGCTTGCAGGATAACGGTAGCTGGTATGCACCTAGTAAATCACCGGATGGTGTTGTAAATGGCGATTGGAAATCTGTTTTTGGTGGCGATGGTTTCTGGACACTTCCCGATCCGTTTGATGCAAACATTGCTTATGCTGAAGCGCAAGGCGGCACCATGGCAAGAGTTAACATCAAAACAAATACTTCAGTTAGTATTAAACCGCAGGGGGCGGCTGGTGAGGAAAATTTACGTTTTAACTGGAACACACCTATCGTTACAGGAACGCATAATAAAAAGAACCTGTACACTGGTGCACAATATCTCTACAAGAGCACCGATCGTGGAAGTAACTGGACACGCATCTCACCAGACCTTACAACCAACGATAAACGAAAACAGGAACAGGAGAAAAGCGGTGGCGTTACAATGGATGTAACAAGCGCCGAAAATCATTGTACCATTTTTACCATTGCTGAATCACCTCTTGACGAAAATATTATTTGGGTGGGAACAGATGATGGCAACCTGCAATACACAACGGATGCCGGGAAAACGTGGACCAATGTTGCTGCTAACTATGCAGCAGCAGGAATTCCAAAGCAAACATGGGTGAGCAGTATTGAACCATCTCAATACGATAAGAACAAAGTATATGCTACGTTTGATAACCATGCATATGGCGATCACAAAACCTATATTGCCATGAGTAACGATATGGGTAAAACCTGGAAGAAATTTGAAAGCAATGAATTCACAGGGTTTGCGCATAAGATCAAAGAAGATATCGTGAATAAAAATTTATTATTCGCCGGAACAGAAATGGGTTTGTTTGCAAGTGTGGATGGAGGTAATGAATGGTTCAGGATGAAGAACAATATTCCCTGGTTTACGTTGGTGCGAGATATCAAGATTCAGGAACAAACAAACGACCTGGTATTGGCTACACATGGCCGTGGTATCATCATCATTGAAGATATTACACCAATGCGTACGATCACTGCAGAGGTTGCTGCAAATGATGTGGTGATGCTCAATAATAAACCGATCACACTCACCATGGGAAAGTATGGCGGACAATTTGAGAATGCAGCAGGCGACTGGAATGGTGGGATAGGAACTGTTATACCACCAATTCAATATTACCTGAAAGACCGGGCCAATAATCTTCAACTCGAAGTATATGATAAAGAAGGTAAGCTTGTGCAGAAACTAAGTCCAAGTAACCGCAAAGGCTATAACAAGGTGATGTGGGCGCAACGGATGCTTCCTCCTAAAACGGCTAAAGGTGGTAATCAACGTGAAATAGGAAGCTTCATTGCGCCGCAGGTATTACCCGGTGATTATACAATTAAAATGAAAGTGAATGGCAAAGAGTATAATCATACCATTACCTTGGCGCACGATGAAACGAATAAAAATTTTACGTTGCAGGACCGTCAACTGCAGTATAAAACAGGAATGGAATTGTTTGATATGCATGAACAACTTGCGAAATTAGTTGACAGTATTCTTGCAAAGCAGCAGGTACTGAAAAAGCATATTGATTCCACACAGAATAAAAAAACAAAACTGCTGCTCGAAGATTATTACAACAAATTAGAATCACTTCGACTTACATTGGTGCCACCTGTGGCAAAGGGTACAACCGATTTTAAACGTTTACGCACCGACTTGACCGATGTGTATGCAGCTGTTGTAACACAGGAAGCAAGGCCGAGTAATCTGCAGGTGCAACGAGTTGAATTTTTGAAAACAGAAATAAGCAAAGCAGAACAACAGTATGAACAACTGAATAAACAGTTTGATCAAAAAGCGATGGACGCAATAGCAAAAGAGTTATTGAAAAAACCAACAATCAAGAAAACTGATAAGAATTGATAAAGAATGTACTGGTTAAAAAAAGTCCCGCCATAGCGGGACTTTTTTTATTTATTCTTTCCCCATTTCTTCATGTCAAGATAATCAAGGAAGTAGATCACTTTTAGTGAAAGATTATTATTTGCATCGGCATCAATGGTATTGGTAAAGTTTTTCAGATAATCTGCTTCAACTGTGCGGTTAAAATACTGGATCGAATTTTTCCAAACGATATTTAAGAAACTGCCCGGGGCAAATTGCCAGGTATACACCATATCAATGTTAAACAGGTTCAGATTCTGGTTTACGTTATCAACAAATGTTGTGTTTGGAAGGAGTTTCCCATTTTGCTGCAGGGTAAAGTATTCTTTGTTGTCAACGGTACTTAAGTAATGACGCATGCGGTAAGTGATCCACATCATGTTTGTAAAGCTATACTTGACATTCACTATGTTTTCAATGGTATTCACCTTGCGGCGTGCAAAAACCACATCGCCATTATTTGGTTTGGCTGCATAACCCATATTATTAAAGCGTGGAAGGTAACCGATGTTATGTGAAATCGAGAACTTGCTGTTAAATCGAAATGTTTGATTAACGAATGCGTCTACACCAAACTGATCGTAAAAATTGATATGACGACGTGCAAATATTTCAGACGAGAACGAATATTTTTTTGCCTGGTTACTGTTTACCCAACCACCCAATGCAAAGCTCTGGTTACGTGTAAAGAAAAAACCTGTTTTGCGTGGCTCATAAAAATCATTTTGTTTTGACGTGTAACCCAGGAATGTTCCTACCCACCATAATTTTTTGGTTTGCATTTCTGCATTAAAATTGAGGTTACCGGTTTGATAAGTTTCTTTTATTCCTGCAAATGGAGTAAACAGTTTACTCACTCTTCCGTTTAAGTTTAAGAAAATGCGGTTGTACCAATTTTTGGGTTCGATCCATTTATAACCTGCCCAAAAACCATGATCAAGAAAATTGTTGTTCGTAAAATAGCCAAGATCACGGTGTGAATATTTTGTATCAGTAAGCTCCTGCCAAACATTAAAATTAAATCGGCCACTTGTTTTACCAAAGTAAATATTATGATTGTATCCATTTTCATTTTCGCCATTCTTGCCATAACCCATCAATTGGCTCACAGCAAACTTTCCGCCTGCATTCCACATATTCTTTTTGTCATTCAGATCAACTAAAGCAGCAGTAACATTTGCGTCATAATCCGCACCACTCCGTGTAACATTTGTATTGATCAGCGAAACACTGCTATTGTTTTTCAGCGATTGGTTTAATACAATAATATTGTAATTGGTCAACGGATCGGTTACGATCTTTCGATGATCTTTTGTGTTGATGTCTTCAATGGTTGCGTACTGTGTTTTTGTAATGGCATTTAAAATGCCAATACCTAAACCACTTTGTGTGCGTCCCGAAATTTTAGAAGCATTGATCAGCTTTGATTCTGATGGATTTTTTAGCAACTTTTCGTTTGCTCTTAGTTGATTTGCTGCATCATAATAATGAAGAGGCGACCCGCCAATTCTTCTTGAATAAAAAAGATTTCCTTTACTGAAAAGTTCAGTTCCTTCGGTAAAGAAATTCCTGTTTTCGTTAAAGCGCACTTCAAATGGTGAAAGATTAAGCACCTGGTTATCACTTTGCACCTGTCCGAAATCAGGAATCAGAGTAGCATCTAAAGTAAATGCCTGGTTCAATCCATACTTCACATCCAAACCACCGTTCACCTGGCTGGTTAAATTCTTCACTCCAGGTTGATTGATTGGGAAATGATTGGCATAAACAGAAAAGTAAGGAGAGAACTGTAAACGAACCGGTGGTTTAATGTTGGTAATACCTGTCCAGAAACCTTCCTGTGTTAAAAAGCCGTTGACGTTTGGATCAATAGGATTCCAGGTAAATTGTTGACCTGTTTTCTGACGGCGACGGGTCATATTAACACCCCAATCCTGCACATCTTTTTTACCAAAACGAATGGCGCCATAAGGAATGAACATTTCAAAACTCCAGCCATTATCATGCATCACTACTGCACTTTTCCAAACAGCATTCCAACTGAAATCTTCGCTGTTACCATCGTTGTTGGGGGCCATTTTTGCATCCCATTGTTCATTGAGAGGTGTTACAAAATATTCAAAGCCGTTGAGGTTGTCTTTGTATGTATCGAAGATGATGCCGATATAATCATTCATCCCAAATCCATCCCGGCCTTTTAATTCTCTGGCAATACTATCACGGTTACGTTCGTAACAAAATCCGGCAAAGTAAATACCTTCATCAGAGTAGAGTAAATAGGAAATTGTTTTTGTTTCTTCTGCTTCTTTAGCGCCAACTGCCGGTCTGAATTCAATATAGTCTGATGCAATTGGTGCATCTTTCCATGCTGCATCATCGAGCACGCCATCGATCTTGATCGGTTGTGTGGTGCGCATTGCAGGCAATAATCGTGGAGGAGCTTTCTCTGTAAACCTGGGTGTGATTGGTTTCGATGTTTGCGCATACACGAATGTGCACATGACTATTGCAAAAGCAATAAGAATTGATTTCAGCATGATGATAAGGTTTGAGTATTATACGGGAGGAAAGATAGATACGTTACAACAGCGGAGTGAAAAAATTAGACGAACGGTTGCTTATTGACAACGTTCTTTTTGGCTGTCATTTGTTGTTCTGAAATATGGCTGATAAGCGGAAGAAATCAAGGATAACAGTGAAGCGAGATACGAAGCGGTCAACCTGACCTGCTTTTCGGGCTTGCCCACCTGTCACTAATTTTTTTATAAAATAGATGAGTGGCCGTTCATCACATCAATTCTTAAGTTTCAGCTTTGCAAGCAAAACCTTTGTAATTTCCCTGTTCAACTAATTGTATTGAACATGAGAAAATCAATCCTGCTTGCAGGTACGCTTTTCAGCGTACTGTTTTCACTTGCACAAAAAAAGCAAACTGTAACTCCCGCCTCATTAAATGAAGAATCTGTTTATAGTTCATTAAAGTATCGTTCCATCGGGCCTTACCGTGGTGGACGGAGTGCTGCGGTAGCCGGCAGTTATAGCAACAAGACAACCTTTTACATGGGGGCTACCGGAGGTGGTGTTTGGAAAACAACCGATGGTGGTAATAATTGGAAAAACATCAGCGATAAATATTTTGGTTCAACAATTGGCGCTGTTGCTGTTGCACCGAGTGATGAAAGCATTGTGTATGTGGGCGAAGGTGAAAACACCATGCGTGGTAATGTGAGTGAAGGATTGGGTGGCATGTGGCGCAGTGATGATGGTGGACGTAGCTGGAAAAATATTGGACTGAAAGATGGACGTCATATCATCCGCATTTTAATTCATCCAAAAAATCCGGATGTTGTTTGGGCTGCAGTAGTTGGTCATTTGTTTGGACCAAATGAAGAACGTGGTGTGTACAAAACAACCGACGGTGGTAAAACATGGAAACGCACATTGTTTGTCAATAATCAAACAGGTGCAAGTGATTTAGTGATGGAACCTGAAAACCCATTAGTACTATATGCAGGAATGTGGCGTGTAATACGCACACCGCATAGTTTAGAAAGCGGTGGCGAAGGAAGTGGTTTGTATAAATCAACTGATGGTGGTGAAACATGGACGAATGTTTCAACAAAGAAAGGATTACCCAAAGGAACATGGGGAATTGTTGGTGTGGCATTTGCCCCATCAAATCCTGAACGCATTTATACCATTTTAGAAAATGCAAATGGTGGATTGTTTAGAAGTGATGATGCCGGTGAAACATGGCAACTGATGAGTGGCGATAACAATATTCGTCAGCGTGCATGGTATTACAGCAAGGTATTTGTTGATCCGAAAAATCCTGATCTTGTTTATTGCCCCAATGTAAACTTCATGTACAGTCGTGATGGTGGCCGTACATTTCAATCGTACCGCACACCACATGGTGATCATCATGATCTGTGGATCGATCCGAATGATGGTAAGCGTATGATCGTTGCAGATGATGGGGGTGCACAGGTGAGTTATGATGGCGGTACAAACTGGAGTACGTATATGAATCAACCAACCGGACAATTCTATCGTGTATCAACGGATAACAGTTTTCCGTATCGCATTCTTGGTGCACAACAGGATAACTCAACGGTTCGTATTAAGAGCAGAACAAGTGGTGCTGGCATTACAGAACAGGATTGGCAGGAAACTGCGGGAAGTGAAAGTGGTTATGTGGTTGCTGATCCAACAAATCCTGATATAGTTTACGGAGGTAACTATGGTGGTTATCTTTCACGTCTTGATCATAAGACAGGTGAGAACAGAGCCATCAGTGTGTGGCCCGACAATCCAATGGGTGCCGGTGCCGATGTGTTGAAGTATCGTTTTCAATGGAACTTCCCCATCTTCTTTTCACCACACAATCCAAAGAAATTATATACGGCGGGTAATGTATTGTTCGCAACTGAAGATGAAGGACAAACATGGACAGCACTTTCGCCAGACTTAACAACGAATGATAAATCAAAACAAAAATCAAGTGGCGGTCCTATTACGCAGGATAACACCAGTGTTGAATATTACTGCACCATTTTCACCGGCACAGAAAGTTTCGTAGAGAAAGATCTGTTGTGGACTGGTAGTGATGATGGTTTGATCAACGTAAGTAAAGACGGCGGAAAGAATTGGGAGAACGTTACACCGAAAGATGCGCCGAAGTTTATGATGTGGAATTGTGTAGATGTTGATCCGTTTAAAAAAGGTGCTGCGTATTTTGTTGGCACACGTTATAAATTGGATGATTACACACCATACATCTACAAAACAGAAGACTATGGTAAAACATGGAAGCTCATTACCAACGGCATCAACAAAATGCATTTCACCAGGGCCATGCGTGCCGATCATAAACGTCAGGGCTTGTTATACGCCGGTACAGAGTTCGGTATGTATATTTCGTTCGATGATGGTGCCAACTGGAAACCATTTCAACTGAACATGCCTGTTGTGCCGGTTACAGATATGACCATTAAAGAAAATGATCTGGTTGTTGCCACACAGGGAAGAGGTTTTTATGTGATTGATGATTTGACAGTTTTGCAACAAGTGAAAGCAGATGTTGCCAATAAAAATCTGCATGTGTTTGATGTTAACGCAGGATGGAGAATGCCGATGAACAGATTTGGTCGCCGCTTTGGTGGCACTGCTCAAAACGTTGGAGAGAATCCTGCAGGTCCATTGGTAATTACTTACTATGCAAAAGCTGTAACAGATTCAGCCAAAGCATCCATTACGATTATGGATAAAAACAAAAAGACCATCAAAACATTCAGCACCGATGGGAAGGACAAACTTGATATCAAAAAAGGATTGAACAGTTTTGCATGGGATCTGCAATATCCTCCTGCTGAACCAAGTGAAGGCATGATCTTGTGGAATGGAGCACCGGGTACTATTACAGCTGCACCGGGTAATTATTTTGCAATGGTAAAAGTTGGAACTGATTCAACAGTTGTTCCGTTTACGATCAAAGCCGATCCGAATTACCGGATGACACAGGAAGCGTATGAAGAACAATTCAACTTTCTGTTGAGTGTACAACAAAAGTTCAACGATGTTCAGAAAGGCATTAAAGATATCCGTGCATTGCGTACGCAGATCAATGATTTTATCGGCCGACAAGGAAAAGATGTGCCCAAAGAAATTAAAGACATGGCAACATCCATCACAAAAGAGTTAACAGCTATTGAAGAAACATTGTATCAAACAAAATCGAAGAGTGGACAAGATCCGTTGAACTATCCAATCCGTATAAACGATAAACTGAGCGGCGTGTTTGATGTTGCCAACAGCGGTGTAAACGCTCCAAGCAAACAATCAAAAGAAGTATTTGCTGAATTGAGCAAACAAGCTGATGAGCAATTGAACAAACTGAAGAAAATTATGAGTGAAGATGTAACGAAGTTTAATCAGCTGATAAGAGAGAAGAGTTTGCCGGTAATAGGTGTTAAGTAAAAGAGTGTTCATAGAATTATTGTTGCGGCGGCCATCGGCCGCCGCTTTTCATTTGCAGGAATAACAGCTTCTTTCTATTTTCGATTATGATCAACCAGATCCGCTCAATTACTCAGGAGAAGGCAGTAAGACTGCTGACATTGGCATTCTTCTGCATCATGCTTATTCTTTTGTTTACATCTTCTACCACAACCGACGAAGGTGATAGCCTGATGCATTATCTCTATGCAAAATATGCCTTTCGGTATCCGTCACATTTCTTTAATCAATGGGCTAAACCTGTGTATGTACTCATCATGGCCCCGGTTGCTCAATTAGGATTTACAGCTGTGCAACTCCTCAATATTATTTTCACCTGTATTAATTTTTATCTCGTTTACCGGATAGCATCACAGGCAAGCATTGCTAAACCATGGATGGCTTCGCTCATCTATGCAGCTATGCCATTAACTGTAACTGTTTCTTTTTCCGGTTTAACTGAACCAATGTTTGCCTGTGCGACTTTGCTGTCAATATTTTTGTTACAGAAAAAAAGAGTGTATGCATCGCTCATACTTTTTTCTTTTCTTCCATTTATTCGCTCAGAAGGTTTGTTGGTTTGCGCTGTGATCTTTCTTTATTTACTTGTGATTGAGAAATACGACCTCATTCCAATCTTGCTGGCGGGACATGTTTTTTATAGTTTTGCCGGGTACATTGTTCATCACGACCTCATGTGGGTGTTCAATAAACTTTCTTACGCCACGCTCAGCAGTGCCTACGGCAGCGGACGATGGGGACACTTTTTTAACGTAATGCCAGAAATAACAGGTGTGGTGGTGAAATATCTGTTATGGGCGGGAGTTTCTTATGGCTTCATTCTCCTGCTACGTGCTTTCAGGAAAAAGATCAATGAAACAGAGCAACAGGAATTATGGTTAATGTATGGAATATTCATATCCGTATTTGCGGGTCATATAATTTTTTGGGCTTTGGGCATTTTTAATTCAATGGGGTTAATAAGACCTATTGCAGGAATTACTCCATTAATGGCCATTATTGCACTGCGTGGTATACAATATTTTACCGCTCCCATTCAGCAATTTAGAGCAGGCTTGTATGTGCAATACCTTTTGCTTGTTGCTGTACTTATCTTTCCATTCACATCAAACGTGTATGCCTACAAATGGAAACGTGATTTTGAATTGAAAGCAGATCAAAAGGCGCAGTTGCAACTGGTGAAATACATCAAACAGTATTATCCAAACCACAGCCAGCACACAATGTATCATGTGTTGCCATGGGTAAGCATTCAGTTAAAACAGGATTGGTTTGATCCTAATCGTCATATTCATATTAACGATGCATTTACACGTAACCAATTTAAGAAAGGAGAACTGTTTATATGGGATGATTGGTTTGCTGTAGTTGAAGGGAATGCTCCATTGGAAGCGGTTCGAAAAGATGGACGTTTTAAAGAAGTGATTTCTTACGAAGAAAAAGACTACTGGGGAAATACTAGAAAAACGGTGTTGTTTGAATTTGTTGGTGCAGAGTAATTATTATTCATCCAATAAATCAGGTCGTCTCTCTTTTGTACGTTGCACTGCCTGCTCATGTCGCCACTCTTCAATTTTCTTTAAGTCACCACTTAACAAAATATCAGGGATCTTCCAGCCATTGTAATCAGCCGGCCTTGTGTACACAGGCGGCGCCAGTAAATGATCCTGGAACGAATCAGTGAGTGCAGATGTTTCATCATTCAGCACACCGGGAATGATGCGACCGATGGCATCAACCAAAACTGCAGCAGCTAATTCACCACCACTCAATACGTAATCACCAATGGAAATTTCCATGGTTACATAATGCTGGCGAATGCGTTCATCAATGCCTTTGTAATGACCGCAGATGAGTAACAAATTTTCTTTGAGTGAAAGACGATTGGCAGTTTGTTGTTTCAACGTTACACCGTCGGGTGTGAGATAAATAATTTCATCGAATTTTTTTTCCTGCTGCAATTCAAGAATGGCTTTCTCTAAAGGTTCGCACATCATCACCATGCCTGCGCCGCCACCGTACTGGTAATCATCTACCTGTCCGTATTCATTTACCGCCCATTTGCGCAGGTGATGAACAGTAACAGTCAACAATCCTTTTTCCTTCGCCCGTTTCATGATCGAATGATTCAATGGACTATCCAGCAATTCAGGAACAATGGAAATAATGTGAATGTGCATGAGCGCAAAGATAAGTATGAAGAAAGAAGTACGAGGTACGAAAGTCTGGCTTATTAATCTCCCTTCTCCAGTATAAAGACCTCTTCAACTTTTTTATTGAGAAGTTTAGCAATTTTCAACGCAAGTGTGGTAGTTGGGATATACTTGCCGGTTTCAATAGCATGGATGGTTTGCCGGGAAACTGATAATTGCTCTGCAAATTCTGTTTGACTGATTTCCTGAATCAATCGCTGTTCCTTTACCTTATTCTTCATTGTCTTTTCCGTTAAATGACTTTGAAGAATATAGCACAAAGTTAAAACGTATAAAGTAAGTCAGCCAAAAAAAGAGAATAATGAAAATAGACATCTGCTCAAATACAAGCCTACCTAAACTGTTCTCGAAAAAAAGCACCAATATAGTTAATCCCAAAAGTAGAAAGAATTGAATCAATGCAGAAAATTGGTACGATTCCAGGCGTACTTTTCGGGTGTATTCATCTTCTGTTTTCTCTTTTGATAAAACAAGAAATGCCATTCCTATCAAAAAACTACAAAAGCTAATAATCAGCAACCCCGTTTTTAGTGAAGGCAGATCCACTGATATAACCTTACGCTGTAACAATACCCAAATAATAAACCCCAAGGGCGCCATGAACACGCCGGCTCTTTTAAATTGATAAGAAAACAGAAAACGTGACTTCATAAGTGTAAAGTTTACTTGACATATCAAATGTAAAGTACGCTTTACATATTTCAAAGTTATTCCAGAAAATATTTGTTAATCCTCTAAAAACTCACCCAAATCACGCCTGTCACGTTTGGTTGGCCGTCCCACTTTACTTAAACGTTTACCGGTATGAAAGGAAGAAGCAACAGATTTTATTCGATTTAATTCATCGGCTGGTGTAATATCGATGTAATGTTTGATGGCTTCGCTGTATTGCACACGGTTGTGTAATAGTTCAGTTACTTTAATCCGCCAACGCTTGGCTTCGGTCTTCACTTCATATTCATCGCCAATGCTCACCGTCTTAGATGCTTTGCATGAATCACCATTGTATTTTACCTTCCCGCCATCGCAGGCAGCTCCGGCCTGGCTTCGGGTTTTGAAGAGGCGGATTGCCCAGAGATATTTATCGATGCGGAGTTTTTCTTTCACTTCCATAACAGTTGCAAGTTACAATTTGTGTTTTGATTATATTCGAACACTCAACTCATCACTATGAAGAAATTTTTTCTTGGTTTTTGTTTTTTAGTTCTTGGATTTTTATCCTTTGCCCAGTTTAAAGCCGATAAAATTAAATGGACGGCTGACGGTAGTTCCATGTACGAAAAGGAGAGCAACAGCATCACAAAAATGAACCTGAAAACAGGTGCACAAACGGTACTTGTTCCGGCGGATGCATTAAAAGTAAACGGTAAAACCATCAGCATTGCCGATTTTGAAGTAAGCAATAATGATCAACTCGTGTTGATCTTTGTCAATACGGCACGAGTGTGGCGTTACAATACAAAAGGCGATTACTGGTACTATCATATTCCTACAAAACGTTTGCAACAGATCGGGAAAGATCGTCCTGCACAAAGTTTACTCTACGCTAAAGTTTCACCCGATGGAGAATTAGCGGCTTATGTTTCTGAAAACAATATTTATGTTGAAGAACTGGCTTCAGGTAAATCGAAAGCATTGACTTCAACCAACAATACAAAAAAGCTCATCAATGGCACATTCGATTGGGTGTATGAAGAAGAGTTTGGTTGCAGAGATGGTTTCCGCTGGAGCAGCGACAGCAAGAGCATTGCTTACTGGCAGGTAGATGCAAACCAGATCAAAGATTATTATATGCTCAATACGACTGATGGAAATTATTCGCAGGTAATTCCTGTTGAATACCCAAAAGTAGGAGAGCAACCATCGCCTGTAAAGATTGGTGTGGTTACAGTTAAAACCGGTGAAACAAAATGGATGAATATTCCCGGCGATCCTGCAAACAATTATCTGCCCCGTTTGGAATGGAGCGGAGCCAATGAATTAATTGTGCAGCAACTCAACCGTAAACAAAACGAAAGCAAATTATACTTCTGCAATACAACTACCGGCGAAGCAAAACAGTTTTACGCAGAAACTGATAAAGCATGGATCGATATTAAAAGTCGCTGGAATGATGACGACCCTCGTGGATGGGAGTTTATGGAAAAAGGAAAATCGTTTTTATGGGTAAGTGAAAAAGATGGATGGCGGCATATTTATAAAGTAACACGTGAAGGAAAAGAAACCTTGCTTACAATTGGCAACTATGATATTGCTACCATCAGCGCTGTTGATGAAACAAAAAATGAACTTTATTTTATTGCATCGCCTGATAACCCCATTCAACGTTATCTCTACAAAGTAAAAATGGATGGTAAGAGCAAAGCTGTTCGTGTAACACCTGCAGGTTATGATGGAACGAACAGTTACGAGTGCTCACCCACCGGAAGTTTTGCTGTGCATAGTTTTACGAGTCGTTTTGTTTCGCCAGCTACACAGTTTCTCAATCTTGCTACACATAAACCTGTTGCAGGTGAAGAACTGTTGAAGACCATGAAGCCGGTGAAGAAAGATAATCTCGAATTCTTTACCATTACTACCGAAGATGGTGTAACGATGGATGGCTGGATGAGCAAACCAAAGAATTATGATCCTTCAAAAAAATACCCGGTTTTATTGTACGTGTACAGCGAGCCTGCTGCAACTACAGTGGAAGATGATTTTTATGCAGGCGGTAATTTTCTGTTTGGTGGCGATATGAATGCACAAGGTTATTTCTATGTATCATTCAACAGCAGGGGTACACCAACATTAAAAGGTGCTGAATGGAGAAAAAGTATTTACAAACAAATCGGTCGTATCAATATTCGTGACCAGGCAATGGGGATGAAAAAATTGTTGGCCGATCGTCCTTACCTTGATGCAAGCCGTGTGGCTGTTTGGGGTTGGAGTGGTGGTGGTTCAACTACATTGCATCTCATGTTCCAATATCCTGATCTGTTTCAAACAGGCATTTCCATTGCTGCAGTAGGTAATCAATTGTTTTACGATAATATTTACCAGGAACGTTACATGGGTTTGCCACAGGAGAACAAAGATGATTTTATTAAAGGATCGCCGATCACTTATGCAAAGAATCTGAAAGGAAATTTATTATACATCCATGGTACAGGCGACGACAATGTGCATTACAGCAACGCAGAAGTGTTAGTGAATGAGTTGATCAAACATGGCAAGCTGTTCCAGTTTATGCCTTATCCAAATCGTACACACAGTATCAGTGAGGGGCAGGGAACCTTCCAGCATTTATCAAAACTGTATACAGCGTATTTAAAAGAAAAATGTCCTCCGGGCGCAAAATAAATTTTATAAAAAGGGTCGCAATGCGATCCTTTTTAATTTCTATCGGTAATGGGCAAGCATAAAAATCTTATCTTAACCCCTCAACTAAATTGCATGAGAACAAAATATTTTTTCTTTTTCCTGTTATTGATCACAACATTACAGGCAACTGCACAACGTACACTTATCCATTGCGGCAAACTCATTGACACAAAAGATGGGAAAGTAGTAAGTAATGTCACCATTATTGTACAAGGACCGACCATTGCTGAGGTGGTAAATGGTTTTACTGTTGCTACAGCAACAGACAAAGTGATCGACTTAAAAAATAAAACTGTGATGCCCGGCTTAATGGATATGCATGTGCACATGGAAAGTGAAACAAAAAAAGGAGCTGTTGCAGACCGCTTCACATTGAACCCGCCCGATATTGCTTTTCAAAGTACGCTGTATGCACGCACTACTTTGATGGCCGGTTTTACAACGGTTCGTGATTTGGGTGGAAGCGGTGTAAATCTTTCGTTACGTAATTCGATTAACAGGGGAGTTGTTGTTGGTCCACGTATTTTCTCTGCCGGCAAATCAATTGCCACAACAGGCGGTCATGCCGATCCTACTAACGGTTACAGCAAAGCGCTGATGGGTGATCCCGGACCTGCAGAAGGTGTGATCAACGGACCTGAAGAAGCATATCATGCCGTTCGTCAACGTTACAAAGATGGAAGTGATTGCATTAAGATCACGGCAACAGGTGGTGTGTTGAGTCAGGCAAAAGATGGATCAAGTCCGCAGTTTACAGTGGAAGAAGTAAGAGCCATTGTAACTGCTGCAAAAGATTATGGTTTTACAGTAGCAGCGCATGCCCATGGTGCAGAAGGAATCAAGCGAGCAATTAAAGGTGGCGTGACAAGTATTGAACATGGCAGTTACATGGATGATGAAGGCATTGCATTGGCAAAAGAATACGGTACCTGGATGGTGCCAACGATCACTGCAGGTAAATCAACTGCTGATAGTGCAAAGATACCTGGCTATTATACTGATATTGTTACACCGAAGGCATTGGCTGTTGGTCCGCAAATACAAAGCACATTTGCACGAGCATATAAAGCAGGTGTGAAGATCGCCTTTGGAACAGATGCAGGTGTGTTTGCACACGGCAAGAACTGGATGGAGTTTGTGTACATGACGGAAGTTGGTATGCCGCCGATGGAAGCCATACAAACCGCCACCAAAAATGCAGCAACAATGTTGAACATGTGGGATAAACTCGGCAGTATTGAAAAAGGAAAGATCGCAGATATCATTGCTGTTGATGGCGATCCGTTAAGTGATATTAAAGTGATGGGGAAAGTAGTGTTTGTGATGAAGGAAGGGAAAGTTTATAAGAGGGATGGAGTGCAGGTGTTGTGAGGATTTTATTACAACGATAAATTATAAAGGCGCAGAAAATATCTGCGCCTTCTATGTTATCTGTGAGCAAAAAAACTACGCTTCCGCAAAATGCTTATGGAAATACGGAATGGTTTCAATGCCTTTATAGAAATTAAAAATGTCGTACTTCTCATTTGGGCTGTGCAGGTTATCACTGTCTAAACCAAAACCCATGAACACGATCTTAATGCCCAGTTCTTTTTCAAACAGCGCACAAATAGGAATACTGCCGCCACCACGTACCGGAATGGCATCTTTACCAAATGTGTCTTTAATAGCTGCTGCTGCTGCTTTGTACGCTTTGCTGTCAACCGGTGTCATGTAGGGTTCGCCACCATGATGTTCAAATGCTTTGATGCTAACACCGGCAGGTGCAATACTTTTAAAGTAGTTCAATAATTTTTCTGTGATCTTTTCGCTTGATTGATTCGGTACTAATCGTGCAGAAATTTTAGCGAATGCTTTTGAAGGCAACACAGTTTTTGCACCTTCGCCGGTATAACCACCCCAGATGCCATTCAACTCCAATGTTGGACGAATACCAGTGCGTTCATTGGTGGTAAATCCTTTTTCACCCCAGAGTTTGTCAACACCAAGATCAGTGCTGTATTCTTTTTCATCGTAAGGAGCAGCAGCCATCAGTTTGCGTTCCTCGGCAGTTGCTTCAACCACATCATCATAAAAACCAGGAATGGTGATATGATTATTTTCATCATGACAACTTGCGATCATCTTTGCCAACATGGTGATAGGATTTGCAACAGCACCACCATACACACCACTGTGCAAATCACGGTTAGGGCCTGTTACTTCCACTTCAATATAACTCAATCCACGCACACCAATATCAATGCTTGGGTTTTCCATGCTGATCATGGCAGTATCGCTGATGAGCACCACATCGGCCTTCAACAATTCTTTATTCTCTTTTACAAAGGTGCCGAGGTTGGGGCTACCCACTTCTTCTTCACCTTCAATACAGAATTTAATATTCGTTGCGAGTGAATTTGTTTTCACCATTGTTTCCAATGCCTTTACATGCATGTAAAACTGGCCTTTATCATCGCAGGCGCCACGTGCAAAAATTTTACCGTCTTTGATCGTTGGATCAAATGGATCGCTGTGCCAGAGGTTGAGCGGATCAACTGGCTGCACATCGTAATGACCGTACACCAGCACAGTTGGTTTTGCCGGGTCGATCATTTTTTCACCATACACGATCGGGTGACCGGCAGTAGGATAAATCGTAACCGTATCGGCACCTGCTTCAAGTAAGCGTTGTTTCACCGCTTCTGCACAGGCAACCATGTCGGCCTTGTTTTCACTTTTAGCGCTGATGGAAGGGATGCGTAATAATTCGAGCAATTCGTTGAGGAAACGGTCTTTGTTCTGTTCCTGGTAATCTTTCCAAGCCTGCATATAGTAGTTATTTGAGATTTGAAATTCTGACTCTTAAAATGGAGTACGAATGTAGGAGTTACCACTAAGGTTGCCAACTTTTGACCAACTCTCTGTATGAAGGGTAAGGGCTTGCCGAAAGTTGGCAACCTTTTACCTTCGGGGTTAAAGAAATGTGAAGACAAAAAAATGTTTATAAATTCTGCAACATTGTATTTGTTCCGTCGTTAATATTGCATCCATAACGGCCTCTGCAGATGCTACTTCCCGCTTGCTATTGTGAAGATGTTTTCTGCAGGGGCCGTGACTATTTAGCCAACTCCCGTTATAATTTTATTGTTACAGCAACCGGGCAATGATCGCTAGCGCCTTGCTTATCGGTTACGTCGGTAAAGCGTGGACCGGTATATTTTGTTGCTTTGGTGATAAGACCTTTGCGAACAATTTCAGGCACCGCTGTTGGGTTTGCTGTTGCTAATTTTTTTGATAGAAAAATATAATCGATCTGTTTGTAGCGTTCATCAATTGGGATAGAAGTTGTGTCCCAGTAATGCGTCCATTGTTCAGCAGGGTCAGTTATTCTTGTTTGCACCACATTCTCCATCCACTTACTATTGAGTAATTTTTTCAAACTTGTTTTGTCATCCGGATAATCGTTAAGATCACCCACAACGATCCAGTTTTCTTTTTCGGGATTATTCTTGTATTTCTTCTTGATGATGTCTAAAACAGTTTGCGATTGCAATTCTCTGCGTGGAGCGGTCTTTGCTCGTTTTTGAGCGGGTGTTAGATTGCCCTTATCAAACATTGATTTGAAATGATTCACAAAAATGGTGAGAAGCTTTCCGGCGATCATAAATTCAACCTCCAGACAGTCCCTGGAGAATACCGCTGTACTTCCGCTTTTAATGTATTGATGTGTTTTAATGCAATCGAATGGAATTTTGCTGATGATGGCCACATCAATGAGCCTCGGATCATTTGCATCGATCAGTATCCTGTATTTGTAACTTGATGAGGAAAGATATTCTGAAACAAAGTTTTTTAACGTATCGAGATTCTCTACTTCCTGCAGACAAACAATATCAGCTTTGGTTGCTTTAATGGCATCGGCAGTAAGTTTCCGTTCTGTTTCATTTACGGTTGTAAGAACAGTTTTATCGATAATGAAACCGTCGGTAATGCGTTTTTCAATTTGTTCTTTTGTAAGTTTTTTATTGAAGCGGTAACGACGAAAAAGATTTTCGCAGTTGAAGGTGGCGATGGTAATTGCAGACATGGTAAAGGTATTTTGTACATCAAGATAATGTTTCAAAATACCAGTTGCAATACCGCAAAGCGGGAACAAAAAAAAGTTGATAGAAAATTAATGCACAGCAGATGTTTACAATGCTTCAAAACGTTGCTGTACAAAATCCCAGTTTACAACTTTCCACCAGGCAGCAATATAATCAGGACGCTTGTTTTGATATTTCAGGTAGTAAGCATGTTCCCACACATCCAAACCGAGTAATGGTGTTCCTTTAATATCACTTACATTCATGAGTGGATTATCCTGGTTTGGCGTTGAGCCGATTTTCAATTGCTTGTTACCATCCGCATACAACCATGCCCAGCCGCTGCCGAAACGGTTTTTACCTGCATCGGTAAACTGTGTTTGAAATGCTTCGAAGCTGTTGAATGATTGTTGAATGGAAGAAAGAAGTTTTCCGGTTGGTTGTCCGCCACCATTTGGTTTCATGCAACGCCAGAATAATTCATGATTGTAATGACCTCCACCGTTATTGCGCACTTTCGCTGAGTAAGCAGATATGTTGCTGAAGATATTCTCAACCGGTTTTGATTGATCGATGTTTTCTGCTTTAGCAGCATCACGCAGATTGGTTGCATAAGCTGCAGCATGTTTGCTGTAATGAATTTCCATTGTCATAGCATCGATCACGGGCTCAAGATCTTTATACGCATAGGGTAGTGGCGTTTGTTCAAATCCTACTAATGCAGAACTGCCACCTAACACTTTTGCTGATTTACATCCGGCCAACAGATCAACTCCTGCAACACTGGCGGCTGCAACGGCTACAGTTGTTTTAGCTGACTGATCAATAAAACTGCGGCGTGAAATATGTTTTGACATAATGGTAAATTTTGAAGAGTTAAGTTACAACCAAATCAGCTGTACCGATTATTCTTTTCGTTTTAGCCAGCGACTTAGTCCAATACGACGCATCGTTCTGTAATAAAACTCTGCATTGAAGAGATTTGAATCCTTCATCGCTTTCCAGGTAAGAAAAATACCAATGGGGATGAGCACAACAGTCGACATCCACATGCCTGCACCCGGTTTCATCGTGTCTTCTCTTACCATTTTTTCACCCGTGGTATTCACAATGTGAAACACGATAAAGAAAAATACAGATATCACAAGTGGTAAACCCAAGCCGCCTTTGCGGATGATAGAACCGAGAGGTGCACCAATCAGGAACAACACTACACAGGCAAACGATAATGTAAACTTTCGATGTTGTTCGATCCTGTGCAGACGAAGTTGTTTTTGCTGATCAACAAACTCATACGATAAAAAATCGATGGAACTTTTGGCACCTGAGATTTTTGTTACTGCATTAGAGTAAACGTTCCGTTTTAATGAATCGGGGATCAGCTCTCTGAAGTTCTTTACTTTTTTAGCAACCGCTTTGTTGTTTTTCCAAACACTATCAGGCACCGATTGTAATGGAAACATTGGTCTGATATCTCTTCTCGATTTCTGGCCAAGCTTTGCAATTACTCCTTCAAGTGAATCAGCAACCGTTGTCAGTTGTTGAAGACTAAGCATTTTGTAATAGGTCTTAAATGTTGAGTCTGCTGTTTTAGTAAGTTTAAAAGAGCTGAGGTCAAACACTTTTTTATATTCTTTAAAACCTAAACGATAGTATTCTGTTTCAGTAGTGCCTGCACTTCCTTTTTCCTGGTAGCGCCATCCGTTTTGTAAGTTGAATGATAAGAAACGTTGGTCACCTGAAATGGTCATTGTTCCTTTTTCTGCAAGAATGATATTATCCTGAAGTGAATAGTTGTGTTCGTAAATAACAACATTGTGAATGATGGAATCATTTTCTTTTCGTCCAACCTTAATGGTGTAACCATCCAGTTTTTTATAGAACACACCCTCTTTAATATCGAAAGCTGGCTTTGCTACACGTATATCATACAACAGTGTACGCATTTTTAATTCAGCAACCGGTATTACGTAGTTGGCAAATGCAAAAGCAACAACGCCAAGTAACATTGAAACGATCAGTACCGGACGCATAAACCGAATAAGCGGTATGCCTGCACTTTTAATAGCAACTAATTCAAATGATTCACCAAGATTACCAAAAGTCATGATCGATGATAGCAGGATTCCCAGTGGTAAAGCAAGCGGCACCAGCGTTGTACTTACATAACCAATAAACTGGATGAGTGTGAACGTATCGATCCCTTTTCCAACAAAATCATCAATGTATAACCAGAAGAATTGAACTACAAGAATAAATACAGCAATAAAGAAGGTAGCCAGGAACGGCCCGATAAATGCTTTTATAATAAGTTTGTCTAACTTTTTAAACACAGATCTTCTTTTTTATGCAGGAATCATCAAAGGTAAGTCTTTCAGCTTTTGAGCGGCAACTGGTAACGGATGCAAATTGGATTTTAACAAAGAACAGGATAATTGAAAAAGTGTACCTGCTGTTTGGTAACCTTAGTGAACTGTATAAAGTGGAGCCGTTGCTGCAAAAATTACCTGCTGAAGCGTTGCTGAGTTCACCTAAAATTGCAAAAGGCGAAAATTATGAAGGCCTGCCTTATGTGATGCTCGATTATCCCCGTTGCTTTGGAAAAGAAGATACATTAGCGATACGAACATTTTTCTGGTGGGGAAATTTTTTCAGCATCACCTTACAGTTAAAAGGAAACTATCTTAAGGAGTATGCTTCAGTTATTCAGCAAAATATTACTACAACTGCTGATGAAGAATTATGGATAAATACTGCTGATGAAGAATGGATGCATCACTTTCGGAGCGATAATATGATACGCACAACAGAACATCAGCAAAGCATCAGTGATAAAAAAATACTGAAACTTGCAGTTCAATGTAAGCTTGAAGAATGGGATAATGCTGAAACGAAACTTACCAATTCATTTCAACGCTTGCTAGATTTATTACAAGAACATTAACTGCCGATCCGGTGAAAAAGATCTTTCACCTGGTATTCCCACAAACGACTTTGATCTTTGATTTCTTTTTTATCAGCAAAATCTTTTACAATCAATATTGTTTGATTGGAAATTTCAGTGCGTTCAATTCTGAATTCAAAGTATTCTTCTTTCGGAGAATGTGTCCAGCGGTAACGTACAAATTTATCTAACTCACTTTCCAACAATTCAGCTTTTTCATCTGAACCATTCCAGTTAAACGAAAAGATACCATCCCGTTCATCAACTCTATCAGCAAACCATTCCTGGAGACCTGACGGCGTTGCTAAAAATTCGAATAAAATACCTGGCGAGCACCGTACTGGAAATTCCAGCGTGTATAAAACTTTCTTACTCATTTGTTCTTTCGCAGAGCGATTTGATGCAATAATAAAAAAATAATGCAGTATTCAAAATTTTTACTTCTTTATTATTGTTTAATTATTATTTCACAATAGTTAAACAAAAATGACAAATTTAGCTGAAAAGCAAGCCAGACGGGGCTTTTTTTTGGCTGATTTGTTAAATAAGGTTAAATTAGGATGAAGTTTTAAGACCTAATACTCAGGTAATGTAATGGTTTTTATTTGTGATTTAATTACGTTACCCGATTTTATGGTCCGGAGCTATGAAACAACATCAGTTTAACCTAAAAACCAAAGCTTATGAGCATGCGCCAACTCAAAATCACAAAATCTATCACCAACCGTGAATCGCAGAGTCTTGAAAAGTATCTGCAGGAGATCGGTAAGGTAGAATTAATCACCCCTGAAGAAGAAGTAAAACTTGCTGAACGGATCAAACAAGGTGACCAACGGGCACTCGACCGTTTAACAAAAGCCAATCTTCGTTTTGTGGTATCTGTAGCTAAGCAATACCAGAATCAGGGTCTCTCTCTTCCCGATCTTATCAATGAAGGAAATTTAGGATTGATCAAAGCGGCACAACGTTTTGATGAAACCCGTGGGTTCAAATTTATTTCCTATGCCGTTTGGTGGATCAGGCAAAGTATCCTGCAGGCATTGGCCGAGCAATCAAGAATTGTTCGATTGCCATTGAACAAAGTGGGATTAACCAATCGTATCAACAAAGCCTTCTCACAACTGGAGCAGGAGTATGAGCGTGAACCTTCTGCAGAAGAACTGGCAGAAATGCTGGAACTGGAAATTGAAGAAGTATCGTCTACATTAAGTATTTCATCACGCCATGTAAGTATGGATTCTCCATTGAGTGATGGGGAAGAAAATACCTTGATGGATGTGATGGAAAATCCAAATGCAGTTGCAACAGATGGCGAACTTGATCACAACGAATCACTCCGCACAGAAATTACACGTTCGCTTAAAACTTTGACCGAACGTCAGCAGGATGTGATCCGTTATTTCTTCGGCATTGGTGTTGATCATCCATTGAGTCTTGAAGATATTGGTGAGCGTTTCAATCTTACACGTGAACGTGTACGCCAGATCAAAGACAAGGCCATCAGTAAATTAAAGACCAACAGCCGTTGTAAACTCTTAAAAGGATATTTAGGCTAATGAAATAAACTTTACGCATTTTGAACGGGAGCTAAAAGCTCCCGTTTTTTTGTCCATTATAATTTGAACGTTCAGTTTCATTTATCTTCGTAACCATCATGAATCGTTTTGCATCTTATTTACTCATTGCAGTGGTTGCTGCTTTATTATTTTTCCATTCGCTTGGTCGTGTTCCGTTATTTGATTGGGACGAGATCAACTTTGCCGAGAGTGCAAGGGAAATGATCGAGACCGGCAACTACATGCAGGTGCAGATCAATTATGAACCATTCTGGGAAAAGCCACCTTTATTTTTCTGGATGCAGGTGGCAGCAATGAAAGTGTTTGGTGTGAATGAATTTGCAGCCCGACTGCCCAATGCTATTTGCGGTATTGCTACACTTCTCATTCTTTTTGGAATTGGTAAAAGGTTACATAACGAACGGTTTGCTTTCTGGTGGGTATTAATCTATGCAGGCACATTTTTGCCGCATCTGTATTTCAAGAGCGGCATCATCGATCCGTGGTTTAATCTTTTTATTTTTCTAGGCATTTATTTTCTCAGTCGTTTTCTTTCTGCAAAGGAAGAGCGACAGAAATTTATGCAACACCTGGTTTTATCGGGACTGTTTACCGGAATTGCTATTTTAACCAAAGGTCCTGTTGCAGCATTGGTGGTGTTACTGAGTTACGGCTTGTTTATTTTATTCAACCGCTGGAAAGGTTGGGTATCGATCAAATACTATCTTATTTGGGGATTGATCGTTTTGCTGGTCACAATGATCTGGTTTGGTTTAGAGATTGCACAGCATGGCTGGTGGTTTGTAAATGAGTTCATCACATATCAGATTCGTTTGTTCAAAACAAAAGATGCGGGGCATGGTGGATTTCTGTTGTATCATTTTGTGGTGGTATTGATTGGTTGTTTTCCTGCTTCACTTTTGATCTTCCGTTATAAAAATCAACTGCATGAAAATAAGCATCATCAATATTTCCGGATGTTTATGATTGCATCATTGATTGTGATATTGGTGCTGTTCACGATTGTAAAAACTAAGATCGTTCACTATTCTTCGTTTACTTATTTGCCGATTGGTTATTTAGCTGCTTCAACTGTGTACGGTATCGTCAATCGTACCGCACAATTGAAAGGCTGGCAAAAATTCGGATTGCTGTTCCTTGGCATCATCTGGAGTATTCTCTTTATTGCGTTGCCATTGATCGGAAATAATATCGACTGGATCAAACCATTGCTCAGCAAAGATGCTTTTGCAATGGGTAATGTGGAAGCTGATGTGGATTGGAATTATTTCTTAATGATTCCGGGTGTGCTATTCTTGGCCGCTGTAATTGTAAGCACAATTTGGTTGCAACAAAAGAAAGTTCAAAAAGCGATCTTTCTTCTTCTCATCGCCTGTATCGGTGCCATGCAGGTATTGCTAACGTTGTTTACACCACGCATTGAAAAGTATTCTCAACATGCAGCCATTGAATTTTACGAATCATTGCAGGGGAAAGATGTTTATATCAAAACACTTGGGTATAAAAGCTATGCTCAATATTTCTATACACGTATTAAACCAAATCTGCGCAAAGAAGCAAAAGATGAGAACTGGTTATTGACCGGCAATGTAGATAAGCCAACATACTTCATCAGCAAGAATACTTTTGAAAAAGAAGTGATGAGCAAGCATGCCGATAAGTTAGATGTCGTTGGACGAAAGAATGGATTTGTGTTTTATAAACGAAAAGGTTAAAGGAATAAGGCTTAGGGTTGAAGGCTCTTCCAGAAATGACAGGTTGATCGAACTTAGAAATCTTAAACCCTAAACCATCAACCTTCTCCCTTCCTCACCCCATCAAACAAAAGATCACCGGAATTTTATGCAGCTCCGGTATTTGCTTTTTCCATTCAGCCACTGTTTTAGTTTGAATGAATTCATTTGCCGCAGTAAGATTTGCTGCAATACAAATGCGTGTTTGCGGTTTACAGCTTTTTAAAATTGTTTCCAGTAATTGATTATTGCGGTAAGGCGTTTCAATAAATACCTGGGTGCTTTGAAATTTTGCAGACAACTCTTCCAGCTGATTCAACTTTCGTTTACGCTGCGGTTCTTCTATCGGCAAATAACCAACAAATGAAAACTGTTGTCCATTCATACCACTTGCCATCAATGCCAGTAAAATAGAGCTTGGTCCCACCAATGGTTTTACTGTTGCTCCAACCTGGTGCGCTGCTTCGATCAACACTTGTCCCGGATCTGCGATACCTGGACAACCTGCTTCACTGATAATACCAATGTTTTTACCAGCCTTCAGCTTTTGCATGAATTGGTTCTTTACCTGCGCTTCAGCTTTATGAATGATGAACCATTCGTAATCATCGATCACAATAGCCTTATCCAGTTTTTTCAGGTAACGTCTTGCTGTACGTTCGTTCTCTACAAAAAATACATTGCATTGCTTTACTGCATCCAACACATAAGCAGGAATAGCTTGCAGACTTTCGTCTTCTAAAGGCGCAGGTATTAAATAAACAACAGACAATTGAACAGAGATTTAATCAGTAAACAGCAAATGTAAGCCTTACGGATTATCATCGGGGTGATATAAACTCAACGTAGCAGCAATCACCGCATACGCAGGGGCTAATACCCAACCTATAAACGGAACAAGATGCATTAAAAAGAACACCATGCCATTACCAATGGCTAATCCTTTCCGGTTGCTGATAAAAGCAATACTCTGCGATGGAGAAAGTTTATGACGTTCCGTACTGTAATCGAGCATGGAGAATCCATAGTAATAACATTCAACTAAGAATGCAATCAGTGGACTGATCCAACCCACAACAGGTATTAATGAAAGCAGCAGAATGCTGATGATGTACACCGTTTGCCACAATGTATTGCGTAATGCCAACCGGATGGCCCGCCAGATATCACTCAGCAATTGTTGCATGCTGAACGGATAATCATTTCCTTCAATAATGTTTTCCGTTTTTTCGCTCAGGTAGGCAAACACCGGCGAACCAACAACGAGAAACAGGAATTTGAACAACGAAAAATAAAAGAACAGCAGGATCAGCCGCACCATAATACTTGCGGTAATAAACAGGAAGTTGAGGAAGCTGTTATTCATAGAGTCGAGCCAGCTTTTGATGCCGACTACGTTGAACAACCAATCAAGAAAATCGCTGCTTGAAGTCCAGAATAACCACATGCCACCCATAAAGAGCAGCATATAAATGAAGCCCGGAATGAGTATCCATTTCCATAACTTGTGACGCACAATAAATTGATGCGCCCTGAAGTAAGCCTGTACCGATATAACAAGTTCCTTTAGCAAACGATCTGTTTTTAATTGAATAAATTCCGGTGTGCTTTACAGGCAATGTGGCAAAATACAACAAAATGCAAAAGCTACGCACAGATTTTTATGAGCGTGATGATGTGGTGCAGATCGCAAAGGATCTGTTAGGGAAATATATTATCACCAAATTTGATCAGCAAACTACTGTTGGGCGCATTGTTGAAACAGAAGCTTATGCCGGAATTATTGATAAAGCATCGCATGCTTACAACAACCGACGCACAGCCAGAACGGAAGTGATGTTTGGCCCGGCAGGTGTTTCGTATGTGTATCTCTGTTATGGTATTCATCATTTATTCAATGTGGTGTGTAATGTAAAAGATAAGCCAGATGCGGTGCTCATACGTGGTATTGAGCCGGTTGAAGGGATTAATGTAATGCTGCGGCGTTTTAATAAAGAAAAAGCAGACAGTAGTATTGGTCGTGGCCCCGGCAATGTAAGCAAAGCATTAGGCATCTCAACAAAACATACTGGATTACCATTGCAAAGCAAAGAAATATGGTTAGCTGCCGACAATGCAGCAACTTCCTTCAACATTCTCACCTCTCCACGTATTGGTGTTGATTATGCCGGCGATCATGCTCAATGGCTTTATCGTTTTTTCATTAAAAATCATCCACAGGTAAGTAAGCATGCCTTGAACAAAACAGCTATCTCATTATTCTAACGATCAGAACTTCTGAACTCAGAACTAAAAAACTATATTTATCTAATGGAGTTCGTCAAAAAAAATCAATACCGGATATCTCTTTTATCCGGCATTATTTTATCGCTTGCTGCTTATCTCTTTAATCCCTTTGGGTTAGATGCTACAGCTAATAAAGCTGTAGCCGTCGCTGTGCTGATGATCACGTGGTGGATCAGTGAAGCATTGCCGATGCCGGCCGTTGCACTTATTCCATTAGTGTTGCTGCCTTTGCTGAATATCAGCAGCATGGAAGAAACAACGAAAGCCTACAGCAATCCTGTGATCTTTTTATTCATGGGTGGATTTATGATTGGGCTTGCCATTGAAAAATGGAATCTGCATAAACGAATAGCTCTGCGCATTGTACAACGTACAGGAACGAGCGGCAACCGCATCATTCTTGGGTTTATTATTGCCACCGCATTTTTAAGTATGTGGCTCAGCAATACGGCTACAACGATGATGATGTTCCCGATTGCATTAAGTGTAATTGCAGTAATGAAAGAACATGAACAGCAAGGCACCAGTCTTGCTAATTTTTCATTAGTGCTGATGCTGGTAATTGCATATGCCAGTAATATCGGCGGTATTTCAACCATTATTGGTACGCCACCCAATGTTGCCTTTGTTGCATTTATTGAAAAGAAATACAATTACGATATCCAGTTTATTGACTGGATGATGGTATGCACACCCATCGCTATTCTTTTGCTGGCGGCTTTATATTTTGTATTGGTAAAATGGATGTTTCCCAGCCGTATCAGCAACAGTGTTGAAGCCAATCAATACATCAATGATGAAATAAAAGCATTGGGTAAGATGTCAACTGCTGAAAAAAGAGTGCTGGTTATTTTCGTTGGCACTGCATTGTTGTGGATCACCAAAGACCTGTTGAACCAGATCGGTTGGTTCAAATTGAATGACAGCATGATCGCACTCATCGGTGCATTGTTTTTATTTGCTACACCTGCGGGTAAAAAAAGTGATGATAAAATATCGATGCTACTAACGTGGAACGATACCTCAAAAATGGCCTGGGGTATTTTGTTATTGTTTGGCGGAGGTATAGCACTCGCCAATTCATTGGAACAGGTGGGTGTAATGGCGCAGGTGGGTAAGTGGCTCGCCGGCTTCAGTAATATGCATGGACTGGTGCTGGTATTTGTAATTGTAGTGATCTGTATTTTCTTAAGTGAAGTAATGAGCAACGTGGCGCAGGTAATTGTATTAGCACCTGTACTCGGTTCATTGGCCGATGCGTTACAACTTGATCCGCTCTTACTCGGCATACCCATGACGCTTGCTGCAAGTGCTGCTTCCATGATGCCCATGGGTACACCGCCCAATGCCATTGTGTTCAGCAGTGGTCATATCAAATTAAAAGACATGATCAAAGCCGGGTTCGTGATGAACGTCATCAGCATCATTCTGATTACGTTGTTTTGCTGGTATGTGTTACCGCTAGTGATGACGGTGGTGAGGTAAGTTGCCTGGTTATTGATGTTTTTTTTGATCATTGTATTGCCACAGCACATTTACAATTTTCCAGGTGCCGTTTAATTTGGTGAGATGCATGTAATCGATCCACTCATCGGCAATGAGCTTGATGGAAGCGGTGCGGTCGCTTATATCCAACAGCTTCACTTCCTTTTTTGGATTAGTTGGAAATTTATCGCCTTTGACATTGTAACGTTCTGCAAGAATGATCATGTTCTCTGCAAAGTATTCGTAAAGAAAATCTTTGCCGGTTGCTTTGTCGTTCCAGAAGGTTCGTTTCACCAAACGTGGGTGCAGTGCATGTTCCATTTGTGAAGCATTGGGTTTATGTTGCGATTCAATATAATCCAGCGCTGCACGTGTAATGGCGGCTGTATCTTCTTTGGTTTGTGCGGTTGCTGATAGGCTGATACTTACAAACAACAGGAGCAATAGATGAAAAGGTTTGTACATATTTTTTGTTTGAATGATGATAAGGCAGGCAAAAATAAAACTGAACGATTATGAAAGATGTGATAATGATGTGGTTTTATTATTTGCCGGCATGGCCGCAGGGAAGAACCTGCCTATGTGATAGGTTTGTCAAGACAGCAAGTACAGTTTGCTGAGATTTATTTCTACACCAGATTCCCTATTTTTATAATAAAGTATAACTATATGAAAAATATCATAGCTATCGTAATAACTCTTCTTACAATATCAAACTCCTACTCGCAAACTAAAGCTGACACATCAATCATAATAACTACTCCGGGAAAAACTATTCGGCTTTATAATCTAAACGCTGAAGATCAATACGACTACGAATACTGCTGTAACGGGAAGAGCATTGTCATTTATAGCATTAAAACGGATTCGCTAAGTAAACGCAATGTGAAAGTAGCTTCAAATGGAAAGCTATATGAATGTGCATTAAAAGATCTCAATTTAGATTTACAAACAATAGATATACTAAAATCTTGGACTCTTGAACATGAGAAGATGAGAGAAACAAAAGCTATTCGATATTTTGAAATAAGCAAAGAAATTGAGGCTGCAGAGGCTAAGCTTGAATTATTAAAAAGTACAAAAGTTGTGAATAAAGCTATACAACAAGGCTTAGTTGTCACGTGGGACTGGTCAGAAGAGAAACTGGTAACTATAAAATCGCAAAGCTTTGAATTCAAAATTCTAAACCCGTCTAAAAAGAAAATAAAATATATCTACCTAACGGTTTCAATCATTAATACAGTAGGTGATTTTATAGCAAAAAAGACCTTAACATTAGTTGGCCCAATAGAAATAAATGATAGAGTCTCATATAATTTTGAGAACGTATTTATGTCAAACGTTGTTGGTAAGTCCCAAATCAACACAATTAAAGTTGAATATTTTGATAAAACAGCAAAAGTATTTTCAGGACAAGCCGTGAATTCGGTTATCGTTTCGGAAGATGAGTACCAAAAATTCATTACTTATCTTGAATCTACAAGTAATAAATAACACTATAAAATCGTCGGGTTATCAAAAAAAAATCCAGGGTTGCGTAGCCTGACCAATCAAAATAAAGTTCCTTGTTGGAAAAAACACAACAAGGGCGAGATAATAGTAATAGTCTTTCAATTAAGACCAACAAACTCTATACACCTATGCTTTTTTGAAAATTAAATTAGTATAGAATTCTTCAATTTGCTCATTATTTGACAAAAATTGAGCATAGTCAGTCAACAAAACCTTGCTTAAAACTATTCTAAGTATATGATCTATCTTAAGTGAGACATTCTGAAGTACTTCGTGCTCACTTGAATTTTTTTCAAGTGGTTGGCCGTGAAAAAATTTTGAGCGAACACCGTATGCTTTTTTTACGCTACGGTATAAATCAACCCTCTCATCAGGGGTTTCCCCAACATAAAATGCTGTTCTTTCAGAAATTTTATGTACGATATCGCCTGCATCTTTTGTAAATAGGCATTCTAAAACGGAAATGTAAAGGGAAATTTTAAGTGGTAAAAATGAGTTGTTTCTAGCAATGAAAAGAAAACTAAGTGCCCTGTCAATTCGATTTGTTTTATTCTGATTGGTTTTGTGATATTTTGAGTCTGTTATAATTGGCCTGCCACCGAAGTCTATTTTTGGAGGATCACTTTCAATCTTAGTTTGCACAGATAAAATTGCTTTATATATGTTTAAAGCTTTATCAAAATCCTCTTTATCAAATTCAACGGGACTATTTTCTCCTGTTGCCGAGCTGTTCCCGGGCCCAATAACTGACTGTAAGCTATAATTTGTATTTAATGTGTAAGTGTATAGATTGATAATACTTGCAGAGTTATCCTTTGCAAACCATAAACAATTGATGAAATGATTCGTTTTACTTTTTAACCGAATATGTTCGTTACTTAGTTCGTCTAAAGTTGCTAAATCTTTTTTTACCGCTGCAAAGAATCTATTTGCAAAACTCATTAGGTTAAGTTGCCCTATTAATTTAATGCTATCATCTGTAAAATATTCTGAATCTAACTCGCCCCAACCTTTAATAAAGCTAATCTCGTCAAACTGAAATAATTCTATTTCACTTTTGCAATTGAAATCTTTTAATGCAAATATTGTTATTGAGTTGAGTGTAGGTTGTTCCATATCGATTAATCACTTTTATTAAAGTTATCGAAATCATTATTCTCAAAATAAATAGATTGTTTGCCATTGTACTGTTGCCAATATAGCCCGAAGGGGTGACATATCAATCAGTTGATTCTTTTCATATTGCTCAAGGGCTGCCGGATGCGAAGGGGTAGTGCGTAGCACCGGAGCGAAGCGGAGCCCGAAGAAGCCGGGACCGGTGTTGCTATTTGCACTTCAGCACACAGCCCCCGCTTCTATTAGTGAACAATGTCTTACACAACCATGTGCAGCAGTATGTTCTTCCCGTATATTTATACAAACACATTAACTACTGCATATGAAACGTAGAGATTTTCTCCGCAACAGTACATTGGCCGGTGCAACTACATTGGTAGCTGCTGCCTGCAATACCAACACTGAAGAAAAGAAAACAGCAGGTGCAACCCCAGCAACCGATGATGCATTTGAATTAAACGAGCTTTCGATTGATGATCTGCAACAAAAAATGGCGACGGGTACTTACTCAAGTGAACAACTCACCAACTTATACCTGCAACGGATTGCGGCGATTGATAAAAGCGGACCAACACTCAACTCGGTGATTGAATTAAATCCTGATGCAGTAACGATCGCTCAACAAATGGATGCAGAACGAAAAGCAGGTAAACTGCGTGGGCCATTGCATGGCATTCCGGTATTGATCAAAGACAATATTGATACGGCAGATAAAATGATGACGACAGCCGGTTCGCTTGCACTGGCGGGACATATTGCTGCAAAGGATGCTTTTATTGTAACGAAGTTGCGTGAAGCAGGTGCAGTGTTGCTGGGCAAAACAAATTTATCGGAGTGGGCAAATTTCAGATCAACCAAATCATGTTCGGGTTGGAGCAGTCGTGGCGGACAAACAAAAATGCCGTACATCCTTGATCATAATCCATGCGGATCCAGTTCTGGTTCGGGTGTAGCGGTTGCTGCTAATTTATGTGCAGTGGCAGTGGGTACTGAAACAGATGGCTCGGTTACATGTCCTGCGTCAGTAAACGGAACGGTGGGCATTAAACCAACAGTTGGTTTGCTGAGCCGTAGTGGCATTATTCCAATTTCATCAACACAGGACACTGCAGGTCCGCTTGCACGTACGGTGAAAGATGCAGCGATTTTATTAGCAGCCATGACGGGTGTTGATGCCAATGATGCTGTTACAAAAGAAAGCGAAGGAAAAGGATTAACGGATTACACGAAGTTTCTCGATATAAATGCATTGAAAGGGAAACGACTTGGTGTTGAAAAGAAAGAATACGAGAATCAGTTTTTGAATCGGTTGTTAGACATCGCCATTGCATTATTGAAAGAACAAGGTGCTGAAGTAATTGAACTGGAGTATCTCGATAAACTGAATAAACTCGGTGATGCAGAATATGAATTAATGAAGTTTGAATTTAAGGATGGATTGAATAAATATTTGTCAACAGCGAATGCCAATGTAAAAACCATTGCTGATGTAATTGCCTTCAACAAAGCAAATGAAGACAAGACCATGCCAACGTTTAAACAGGAAACCATGGTAATGAGCGAAGCAAAAGCAGGGCTCGACAGCAAAGAATACAAAGAAGCGTTTGAAAAAAGTCATGTTGGCTCGAAGAAGATCATTGATGCAGTGTTGCAGGAAAACAAACTCGATGCATTGTTTGGTTTAACCATGGGGCCCGCCTGCAGCATTGATACGATTTATGGCGATCGTTGGGGGGATGTGTTTCTTACTTCGCCTGCGGCCATGAGTGGCTACCCGCACATCAGCGTACCATGCGGCATGGTCTATGCGTTGCCCGTTGGTCTTTCGTTTTTCAGTACGGCTTATAAAGAAGGCGAACTGATTGGGTTGGCGTATGCATTTGAACAGGCAGGCAAACACAGACAAAAGCCGGAGTTTAAGAAAGCGTTTTTGTAATATACGTTAACTATGGTTCTGCCGGGATTGTGTTGCTGAACAACATAATCCCGGCATTTTTTTTACCTGCACATTTTTTTCCAAATTAATTTTCAACTTCTGTAAGTTTTTGTCCTCCTTACGCAACCTATGGTTTATAAGGTCTAACTTAAGCGGGTTAGCAAACAGGTGAGGAGGAACAATAACAGCATGGAGCAGGCATTTTTAACAGACATTCAGAACAATCAAAACATCATTTACAAGGTTTGTAACCTGTATCGTGACAGTCGGGAAGATCAGGAAGATCTGTTCCAGGAGATCGTGTATCAGCTCTGGAAATCTTATCCGGGCTTTAAAGGCGAATCGAAACTGAGTACATGGATTTACAGGATAGCTTTGAACACAGCTATTGCTGCTTATCGCAAACCAACGATTGATATAAGCTATCCCGAAGAAATTCCTGACCATATTCAGTATACCACAGAACTGAATAGTTCAGAAAACGAAGAACGGTTGTTTCGTGCCCTGCGCATATTGTCTGATGCAGAGAAAGCAGTGATCTCACTTTACCTCGAGGATTACAGCTACGAGGAAATTGCGGCCATTACCGGTTTAACTGAAAGTAATGTAGGTGTTCGATTGAACCGCATCAAAAGCAAATTAAAAGAACGTTTAAAATAATGTTTATGGAACTGAACGAATTAAAAACAGGCTGGCAAAATGCCGGCGGCAACTACAGAACAGAAGCTGACCTGGAGCGTATGACCAAGCTCAACCAGCATCCCACGCTTAAACGCATACGTATCAAACTGATCATTGAAACAATAGTGCTTTCTTTTTTCTTGATTGTGTATTATGATTGGTTTGATGGCGATAAAAAACCGCTGTATGCCAACCTGCTGCTGTTTGCTGCTGTACTCCTATACATTGTAAATGATGTGATCGGTTACATCTCCTTGGCAAAACCGGTGATGAAAGAGAACCTGCGGTCTTCTGTTCAACATTTGTTAAGTAAGGTGAAGCGTTTGTCCATTCTGTCGCTGGTTATATCATTTTTCTACAGCGTTTGTTTACTTGCTTTTTTTCTGTCCATTATCACATTCACCAAAGAGAAGAGTTTTATTTTGCTGGGAATGATCCTGGTGCTGGTGCAGCTCACTCATATCTCTTATAAAGTGTGGCGCAACTGGATATTGAAACTTGAACTGCAGGTGAATGATTTTGCAAAGGAGGACTGACTTCTTATTCATTGAATTTTCCATAGATAAAAAATAAGCCCCCGATCAACTCGGGGGCTTTAATGACTTCAATGCTTTGGGTTTTCTTGTCCGTATTATCCTTTTTCGCAGGGTACAGAAGTCATTTGGTTTTCATAGAGCCGTAATTCAAAACGGGCGTCTTTTGGATACTTGGTTTTCAATACTGCTTTGCAGCAGGGTTAGGATTTGGATCTTGGTTCTTGGGTTTGGATTGGATTTTTTGGTCTTTCAATTGGATATTGTTTTCTGCTTTGATGATGTAAAACTACACACGCCATACACACACAACAACTATTTTACGGTTACATTTTCAAAAACAATCAGCAGCATGCATTGCTGCTAAGTGGCTGTACTTAGTAAAGTTTTAAAGAAAGTACACGTGTTAAAATCAACGACAACTGTTATGGGAGTATGTACTACAAACAATGAAAGAAGCTAACGACAACAACTGTTTATGCAACAAGATAACCATGTTGCATGATTGTTTTCGTTATGTGTTGATCATGTAAAAACTACTTGGTAATAACACGTTTATGTTGTTAGCTAAAAAAATCTTTAATTTGATCATCAAACCAGAACTCCCAAAAACCACTTACATGAAACAACTACTGCTTTCATTCCTTTCTTTCGTGATTCTTAATCAAGTTTCAGCTCAATGCACAGGCATGGGCAGCATTAATTACCAGCAATGGAATAATATTACAGGTGGCAATATCAGCAACCTTACTTCCAATGCCAACTATCCAAACAACCCCTCACTGACGGGTACACGTACAACGTTTGAAATGCCAGCCAACATCGGTAATAATATGGGCATACGAATGAATGGCTATCTCTGTGTGCCAACAACAGGCACATATTACTTCTGGATAGCAGCCGATAATGCAGGTGAATTATGGCTGAGCAGTACATCGCTTCCGGTAAATAAAGTAAGGATCGCTTACACATCAAAGGCAACGAAATACCGCCAATGGAATGCATCGGCTTCACAAAAATCAGTAGGTATTGCTTTGGTAGCCGGTGTTAAATATTATGTTGAAGCATTAATGAAAGAAACAACCGGCAGCGATAATCTTTCGGTTGGTTGGTCCAAACCGGGGCAAAGCACATCTGCACCAAGTGAGATTATTCCTGGCAGCAGTTTATCAACTCAGTTGGTAACAGATGCCGAGGCGCCTTCTGTGCCTGCTAATCTTTCAGCCGATTTTATCACAACAAGTTCTTTTGTATTAAAATGGAATGCTTCAACCGACAACGTTGGCGTTACAGGTTATGATATTTATCGCAATGGTGTAAAGATCAACAGCAGCACACTTACTTATACATCTTACAGTGTCACAGGTCTTGCAGCAAATACAATGTATAACATGACGGTTCGTGCAAAAGATGCTGCGGGTAACGAATCAACAAGTGCAGTGTTTCCTGTAACAACAATTTCATCAATAGCAGCATCTGAATCGTTTAGTGTGCGCACTGTCATTGACCGTCAGCGTATGCCGCATGACCTGGTGTATGGCCCGGATAATAATATCTGGTACACCGAGCGTTTTGGCGGTACCGTTAGTTTTGTTAACCCGGCTACAGGTTCAAAACGAATTGTTTTAACTCTCGGGTCAAAAATGGTACGTGTTGGTGGCCAGGATGGTTTAATGGGTCTTGCGTTACATCCGGAATTTAACACCGGTAAGCCATTTGTATACATTGCATATACTTATCAATCGCTCAGTGCTACTGTTCGCAGAATGCGGATTGAACGTTACACTTATGATGCGTTTACACAAACATTAATTGAGCCGGTTACAATACTTGAAAATATTCCAGGCAGTAATGATCATAATTCTGCCCGGTTGGCGATTGGCCCCGATGTGAAATTGTACTTCAGTGTGGGTGATATGGGAGCAGGTCAATACGATAACATCAGTCGTGCGAACAATGCACAAAATCTTTCAATCCTTGAAGGCAAGATCCTTCGTTTGAATACTGAATTGGAAGCCGGTTCATGGATCCCTGCAGATAATCCATTCACAAGCGGCGGACAGCCAACAGCTGTTTATTCGCTTGGTCATCGTAATCCGCAAGGGTTGGTATGGGGCAATGTAAATGGTGTAAATATTTTATACAGTACCGAGCATGGTCCGTTTAGCGATGATGAAGTGAATGTGATTGAAAGCGGTCGCAACTTTGGTTGGCCGCAAGTGGCAGGTTACTGCGATGGAAACTATAACGGCCGCAATATTGGTGGCTTTAATGTAGTGAGTGAACAAGTGAATTGTGAAACTTTGAATGCAAAAGAACCATTACGTTCAATCTATCCGGCAGTGAATCCACCGTCAGGTGGCGATAATATGTTGTGGCCGTCGATGGCTCCATCGGGAACAGAATTTTATGGCAGCGCAGCAATTCCCGGCTGGCAGAATTCTGTTTTGGTGGCGATGTTAAAAGCGGGTACCATTACCCGTTACCAGTTAAGTAACGATGGTTTGCAGATCATTTCCGATACCATTAATTATTTCCGTGGAATGGGTCGTTTCCGTGATGTGGTGGTGAGTACTGACGGAACAAAAATTTATGTGGCCACCGATTCAAGCGGTTCAACATCGGGCCCTACAGGTAATGTAACAACAACACCTGCAAACCCCGGTTGTATTCTTGAGTTTACATTTAACAGCGGTGCATTCCGTCAGTTTGTGCAAACAACTCCTGTTGATAACAGGGTGAAAGAAGAGAAGAAGGATAAAACAATTGATATCTATCCGAACCCTGCCACCAACTTTATTGTTGTGTACAATTACAGTACAGAGGCAGGACGTATCATCGAACTCTTTGATGTGAAGGGTCGCAGAGTAAAACAGCAGGCCGCAAACGGATTGGCAACACGTATGGAAACAAGTGAATTGCCTGCCGGTATGTATGTACTTCGTATCACTGCTGCAAGCGGAACCGTGTTACGTACAGAGAAGTTGATCATCAACCGATAGTTCTTTCCTGATGTATAGTACAGGCTGGCCCAATATTGGGCCGGCCTTTTTTTATTAAAAACGGTTGTAGTAAAATCCAATGCTCTCTCGTCTTCGTACCTAAGTCCTAAACTCACACGTATGAAGAAGACAACTCAACTCGTTGGCCTGATGGTAATGCTATGCTCGGTTCTTGCCATGAGCTGCAGCAAGATCAACGACGGTAATAAAAACGGCAAAGGACCAAAACTCGAATTTTTTGCATTGATCAACAGCAACACACTTGCTAAATATGATGCATCAAAACCGGAAAATGCAATCTCCAGCGTATCGATCAGCGGTATGCAATCAGCAGAAACAATGCTTGCTATTGATTTTCGTCCTGCAACAGGACAATTATATGGCGTTGGCAGCAGCAGCCGTATTTATGTAATTAATACCACAACTGGTGAAGCAAGAGCGATTGGCACTGGTGCATTCACACCTGCATTGGCTGGCGATGTAGCTGCTTTCGATTTCAATCCTACAGTTGATCGTATCCGTTTGATTTCAACTGGCGGACAGAATCTTCGTCTCAATCCTGAAACGGGAACAGTTGTAATGGTTGATGGTGCAATTAATATTGGTGGAACTGCAAATGCAAATATTTCTTCGGCAGCTTATATTGAAAACAAAGCCGGTGCAGCAACAACAGTGCTATTTGATATTGATGTAAACAATGATATTCTTTATAAACAAGATCCACCCAATGCAGGTGGATTAGTGGCCGTTGGTAACCTTGGAGTTGATCTGTCGGGAACAGGGGAGTTTGATATTGCTGCTTCAGACAATATCGCTTTAGCCGTTTACAACAGTGGCAACACGCCTTCTGTCTTTACGATTGATCTTAATTCAGGTAAAGCAGAAAATGTAGGTATGCTTGGAGGAGCAACAACTGTAAGAGGTATTGCTATTCCAACACATCCTGTTGCTTATGCTGTGCTCAACGGATCAACATTACTCATCCTTAATCCTGACGCCCCTGTTGCGGTAAGTAAATCAATTTCAGGAACTGTTGCGGGTGAAGCAATTGTTGGTTTGGATTTTCGCCCTGCTAACGGTCAGCTTTATGCGCTTGGCAGCAGCAGCCGGCTATACACAATCAACGCATCGAGTGGTGCAGCAGTGCAGGTTGGGACGCAGTTCTCAACTCTAGTTACAGGTACTGATTTCGGATTTGATTTTAATCCCACAGTTGATCGCATTCGTGTAGTAAGTAATGTTGGTTTAAATCTTCGGTTACATCCTACGACTGGTGCTGTGGCAGCAGTTGACCTTAATCTTACTGAAGGTTCGTCTGTAAGTGGTGCAGCTTATACAAACAATTTTGCAGGCGCAACATCAACTGTGTTATTTGATATTGATCCTGCAGTTGATAAATTATACAAACAGGATCCGCCGAATAATGGTACGCTTGTAGCCATTGGTGAGCTCGGTTTGAATGCTACAGCCGTTGGCGGTTTTGATATTGGCGGAACAAGTGGTAATGCATGGGCTGTTTTAACGGTAGATGGAAAAACACGTATACACAAGATCAATTTAAGTAACGGATCAGCTTCTCCTTCACCGGCTAATTTCGAATTCACCGGTGGGACAATTACTGCCTTTACAATCGGTTTAGGATTTTAGTGCTGATGGTGAGTAGTTTTTAGTAAGAGCAGGGCGCAGGCCCTGCTTTTTTGGTTTAAGCAGTACAGTTCCAATGAATAAAGGCGAATGATAAAAAAAAATTACTTTAGGGGTAACAAATAACAGCTTGTCTTTATCTACCCTTACAACTGCATGAAATTTTTTATCGCATATATTATCCTGCTGCTTTGCAGCACAGCTTTATTTGCACAAACAGATACAGCTGTACTTGTTACGCAAAAAGAAAACAAAGTTTCTTTTAAGGCGAGCCTGCCAGCACTTACGCAAATACCCGGCGCACCTAAGCCGTTTTATACTTTTTTATGGGATTTTGGTGATGGTCATTTCAGCACCGAAGAAAACCCGGAGCATGTGTATGCAAAGGAAGGCGATTACGAAGCTGTGTTGTATGCCGTTAATAATTATGATGATGGTAAGAAGCCCGGCCGCAAACCAAAGAAGGTAGGAGTGAAGCAGGTGAATAAATCCTATTTAGCTGCAGTGTCGCCATCGGAACAGAATTTCTTTAAAGCAAATGGCGCATTTGAATTGAAATATAACTGCATGGCCAAGCCCGGTGATACCATGGTATTGATGGCTGGCTGGAAAAATGATGTGGCAGTGAATGGGAAAGTCTATCTATTCATCAACGAAAAGCAATTCGGGCAAAACAGTTTTGATGCAGCCGGTTTTCGTTTGTACAACGATGCGGCGATGATCAACGATAAGAATGCCATTGCATCTGTTCGTCCGTTTGATAATTTGCTACTCACGAGCAGTGGAAGTCCTGCCTCGCATTTTAGGGAAGAGAAAAAGTTCAGTGGTGTAGAAAGCAAAGCCTTTTTGATGAATACATTGAAAGGTTACAGCAATGTTTTTGCAGTGGATATAAAACAGGCGACGACTGATGCTCAGTTTATGTTCACCAATCTCTACGTTACACCGGGTATGATCAAGGACACCAATGCAACGATTATCATTACAGGTTTGTTTGTGCCCGATACCGGTGGCGTGTACATGCATCAACTGAATATTCCTATCGTCACCTCGCATGATCCCAACAAAATGAATCTGAAACACGGACGATTGAATTACCGCACGCTCAAGAAAAGTAAATCGCTGAGTTATAAAATACGTTTTCAGAATGATGGCGAAGGTCCGGCACGAAAAATTAAACTGGCCATCACACTTCCATCGGCAATGGATCCGCAAACGATCAGTATCAAAGATATGTCGCCTTATTGTTTACCCTGCGACAGTGTACCCACACGAACAGGTTGTTGGGAGTTGGTTACAAGTAAAGACAGTGCAGCATTTATTTTCAATGGTATTTATTTGCCGGGCACCAATCAAAAAGGCGTGAACGATAAAGACAGTACCAAAGGCTTTGTTGAGTTTGATGTAAAAACAAAAAAGAAATTAGATAACCTTCCCTTCAAAGGAAGAACAGCCATTTATTTTGATAAGAACGAACCGGTGATCACCAATTTTGCTACAGGTAAATTTAAACCTGCACTTTCGCCAATAGTAATGGCAGGTTATGAAATGAATCTTGGCGCAAGTGGTTTAAGTGATGGCGTGAATGTTGGTGTAGGTATTGCAAGGCTTGCGCCTTACAAACCATATATCCAGTTTGAGTTATTCGGAAAGTACTATCAAACTACAACTGCACAACAAACCTTTCAAACGCAGGGTGTGGTAGTGATCGATGGAAAGAATTATGATTACCGTGGCTACAGGCAACAGTTGCAATCACGCATTACCCGTATCGGTTTAGTGCCGTTGCATTTGCGTTATAATTTCAACGATCTGTTGTCAGCCGGTGCAGGTGTGCGTGTTGATGCAGACTTTGCCGGTTCGGTTGATACAAGTCGTACGTATCTGCTCAGCAATTTCAACGGGCAGGTAAATTTCCCTTACGATCTAAAAAGAAACAGTTCAGTAAAACTATTTTCGAATGCAGAGTTTCTTCCGTTTGTAGATGTGCAGTTTGGGAAAGTTAGATTAGGTCCGCAGATAGGTACCCGTTTTTATTATGGCGGAACAAACAAATCTTATCTCTATTTTTATGCATCCTGGCGACTGTAAACAAATCATATCAACGATCCATTAACCGACTGCTCATTGCCGGCAGCCTTGTCTTTCTTTTTTTATTTTTTTCAGGTGATGAAAAGCCTTCGCAAAAAGCAACATGGGTAGAAGTGTATCAACCCAAGGATCAATTGCATGCTTATCTTGAAAACCTGTATGATCTTACAGATGAACAGCCATTTTATTTTTCCAACAAAGCCGATTCACTTGAACAAACCTTATGGCGGCAACCAAAGTCGAAACAGGAGCAGACGGCTTATCTCGATTTTATACTCAACATCGCTTATCATTTATTGCAACAGGGACAAATACAGGCCAGTACACGTTGGTATGAAAAAGGATTGAACTATCAGCAGCAGCAAAACATTCTATATGAACAGGAAGAATATATTGTAAAGCCGCTTGGTAATAACTATGTGCGGTTGGGTGATTATGATAAAGCAGTTGCCTTACAACAAGCTGCGATACAAAAGGCAATCATTGCAAATAAAAATGAATTGCTTTCTTCATTGTACAGCAATCTCGCCATCAGCTATTACTGGCTGGGAAATTATACAGCAACACAGGAACAAAGTAATAACGGACTGCTGTTTGTTCCGTTTCAAAAGACAATTACAGGTTTGTTATATAATGTAAAAGCTGATGCGTTTTATGCAGCAGGAAATAACGACAGTGCATTATTCTACAATCAAAAAGCAATTGCCTTTTACAGAACAGCTGACGCAGTTGATGCAGATGCATCGTGGATCGTAAGTGCCTTGCAGTTATCAGCAAAGCTGTTGGCTGATCAACAGCAATGGAAAGCAGCTGTGTTGAAATTGCAGAACGCAGAAAAAATATTAGAACAAGCTTATCCCAACAGCCGGCAACGGGATAAAGCCAAACTGAAAGCAGAGAAAGGAAATTTGTTTCTTGAATTAAAGCAAACCGATAGCAGCATACATAATTTTCAAGCTGGACTTAAATTCTTTTCAATTGATGACAGCGGTTATTTCCCTGATCATACTGTTACTGCCTTATATGCAGGACTGGCCCGTTCATTGAAACAACAAAATCCGAATAGCAGTTTGTATTATTTTCAACTGGCAGTTGCCAACGATTACTACTGCAACCAGTTGATCAGTTCTTCTGCAAACAGTTTGCAGAGCAGTTTGAACAATGATGCTTTGCATGAAGAAGCTATCGCATTCTTTCATGAGCGGTATCAGCAAACAAAAACGCAGGTGTTGCTTGAACAGCAGTTGTGGCTGATGGAATTATCGAAAGGAAGAAAATTGCTGAACGAGCAAAACCGCAGCCGTCAATGGCAGCAGGATAGTATGCAAAATAACAAGCAACAACTTTTTGCTGAGTTACGTAACGATTACCTTTTATTGGCTGAAGCAAAGGACGCAGCAGTTAAATCGCAGATCAGTGAACGAATACGACAACAGGAACTGGCATTGGGTTTACAGGAAAATCGTTTTGCACAATTGTTAGAGCAACCTTCGTTTGCAACTTTTCGGAAAAAGATAAAGGAAGTAACGGTTATAAATTCTTTTGTGAGTTATGCCTTCTCAGGAGGGTCGTGCTATGTGTTGTTTGCTTTAAATGGCAAAATACAAACAGCAACAATTCCTGCTGCATCAGTTAAACAGCAGGTTGATTCGTTTATGCAGCATTATTTTTCTGCAAATTCAACAGCTTTTGCGAATGATCCCGCTGCTTATTTTACAGCATCCGGGAAATTGTTACAGCAGTTGTTGCCATTTGCGATAGGCAATCAGCCTGTGATCATTTCTGCTGATTCAGCATTGCATCGTTTGCCTTTTGAAGCACTAAGCACTAACGAAAAAAAACAATTCCTTGGTGAAACAAATGCAGTGAGCTATGTGTATTCGTTCCTGCAATATATGCAAGCTACTGCAGCTGTTAAACAACCATTGCCTGTAACAGTTTATACGTTTGCACAACCGCATGCAGGCTTTGCGGCATTGCCTAATTCGGTTTCAGAAGCAAAACAAATAAAGAGGAAGTATACTGCAACCATTGCAAATGCTGCAACTGCAACAGAAACTTTCTTCAGCAATGCAATTCAATCTTCGTCAGTATTACATCTTGCATCGCATGCAGTGGCAGACAGTATGCAGCAACCTTATCTCGTATTGCAAAAGAAATTTTACCTCGGACAATTACAATACATCGTTACGGGTTCACCGTTGGTTGTTTTAACTGCTTGTGAAACAGCAGCCGGATCTTTGCAGGAGGGTGAAGGTGTTGTAAGTATTGGTCGGGCTTTTATCAGCAAAGGCGTAAATGGAGTTGTTGCCAGCAGATGGAAAGTAGATGATGCGGTAGCACCTGCTTTTATACAATCATTTTATTCTTCTTTACAAAAGCAACATTCACCTGTAACAGCTTTGCATGAAGCAAGAAAACTATACCTGCAAAACACAACAAATCTTGCGCAAAAAAATCCATTGCTTTGGAGCGGCTTCAGTTATTTAGGTATTGATCAGCAGATTCAATTGCAAACATCTTCTTTCAATTGGTATTGGTTATTGCTCCTTTTATTACTACCGATCGGTTTTTATTTCTTCCGAAAGATCAGGAAATAGTTTTTGTTGCACAAAGAACACAAGGAAGATTCACTGAGAGCACAAAGATCTTCGTGTCAATTGTGCGCCTTTGTGTTCTATGTGGGACTTGAATTTAAGTGATGAATAGAAAAATGGGCGTACAAGAGTGCGACGCAACCAAAGCTTCATAGAAATTCAACTGCCTGTTACCCAGAAATATTCTCCTCCAAGTCTATTAAAATCAGTGAGTTAGAAATAATCTCAAAATTTCTTTCCCAAGCAGGGTAACAATCTTTCCCTGCTGCGGATATACCTGCAAACAACAAACAAAAACAATTAAAACTTCTTAGTATGAAACAGTCAATCTTCTCAACCGTAGCAATTGCAGCAGCCATCAGTTTTACTGCTTGTAAAAAAGAAAATAAAACAATGGTGATGCCGCATGTGTTCGATCAAAAAGTAAAAACCTTCTTCGATGCCAACGCACCAAAGTATGAAGCGTTTACGATCGATGCAACAACAGGTGGTATGTTGTTAACCAGCAAAGGCACAAAGATCAACTTCCCTGCCAATGCATTTAAAAAAGCAAACGGACAACTTGTAACAGGTAGTGTTACTGTGCAGGTAAAAGATATTCATAAAGCAAGTGATATGCTTTTAGGCAACAGACCAACTGAAGCCGGTGGACAAATGTTGGTATCTTATGGTGAGATGACCGTAAAAGCAAATCAAGGTGCTGATGAATTACAATTGAATGCACCTGCACAGGTAGTAGTGCCTGCTGCACCAAAAGCAGGAGCCAACGGACAGTTCTTACGTGAAGTGCCCATGTGGAGTGGTGATAGTGCAGTAACATATACTATTAATGGTAACGATCATGAAAATCTTCCTGTAACACTTTCACAAACCGGTTATGTGCCACGTGGAGTAAACTGGGTACAGAATGGAAACTTCGCAGTAAATAATAACAATGGTACTTCAACTTTCAATCTTGATAGTCTTGGTGTATGGCGTAACTGTGATGCATTGATGGGTGACCCACGTCCGAAAACAACAGTGCTTGGTTACTTCAGCAACCAGTGGAACTCAGCAACAAGTACAAGCTATATGGGTGGTGAACCAAGTATGCTGTTCTTTAAAGTGAAACAACAAAATACCCTGGTGAAATTGTATAACAAGATCGTGAATGCACCTGCAGGTAAAGAAGGTTTGTTAAGTTATCAGAACAGTTTCCCGATTGGTATTGAAGGTACATTTCTTGCCATCACCTTTAAAGCCAATAAAATTTATGCTGAGATGCAGGATGTAACAGTAGGAGCGCCTGCAAGTGGTAAAACATATTATGGTGTAACATTTAACCTCACTGAAGTTACCGAAGCCCAGTTGCTTTCTCTGATACAACAATTGAATACGAAGTAAGGTCCGTTGTTCATCCGTCGAAAACATCTGTACTATGAAACAAAGCCCCGACTGAAAGGTCGGGGTTCTTTATTTAAAATCGCTTTGTATAAAATCGGCCAGCAGTTTCATACGGAAATAAAGATTGCTGATCATGAGTTGTACATTGTTCTTCACTTCTGTAACAGAACCGCTGCTCATTTTTTTGAGCGTTTTCAGCTCAACAATTTTTTCATCGATCTTATCAATGAGGCGTTCAGCATTCCAGCCGATATACCGTTTATTACGATCGTCGTAAACATGATAGGGTTCAATTGCACCAGCTTTTAATTTCTTAAATGCAAAATTTTGTTTGATGGCTTCCTGGATGGCATCGTTGCTGAGGAGGTCAATGATCTTATCGGCCGATACTTCGTTCAAAAAACCGTTCTTGAAAATATTGAGGTTGTTGCGGAGTTCCATGAGTACCTGTTTCTTGAGTACGTCACTTGTTTTGCTCTGTTTGTGCAAAAAGGAGATAAGGTTGTCTAATGGTGCAATGCCGCTTTTAAGCCAATCGAGGTTCATGAAATAAATTTAGTGTTCATTTCTCAAATGCAAAACATCAGAAAATGAAAAAAGCCGCTCAAACTGAACGGCCTTTAAAAATAGACAGGAAAAATCGATTATTGTTTCTGGAGTACCACGGTAAGAACAGTGCTGACCTTATTTGTAACACTAAAACCGCTCTGTGATGCTGTTGCGGTTGAAGAGCTATTGATAAAGAGTGATAATTTAGTTCCTTCCAGTTTATACTTGCAACCACCCGGCTCTGGTGTTGCATTACCCAACGCATTATTGGCAAAATAAATGGAATCGTTTCCAATTAATTTATATTGGCTCGTACCGTTTGTAGGAGCAATAGTTGCACTTGTGGGTGCAGTATCCTCACTTTGCAATACACCATTCTCATAATCTTTTACTGTTACAGAACCAGTATAGTCGTAACCAATGCCTTCGGCATCGAACGCATTTGAAGTTATTTTGTATTGGCCCTTTGGATTTGTAGAAGTAAAGGTTGTAAAGGTCTCCGTTTTTTGATTATCGCTTCCAAATGTAATATCACGGGTTACTAAAGAGTTTCCTGCAATAGAAACAAGTTTCCAGTTGCCGGCTATGGGCGATGGGGCTTCACTTTTTTCTTTTTTACAGGAGGTTGCTGCAAGAATAATTACAGCGAGGATCGGGGTAAGATTTTTGAATTTCATAAGAATATTTTTGCAAGGATAATGATTTTTTGCAATGTTGTACCTTGCCCGTTTATAACCGTGTTGATTTGGGACATAAGCGTATTATAGCACACTTTGACCTCGATACATTCTTTGTATCTGTAGAGCGCTTGAACGATCCTTCGCTCAATGGTAAACCCGTGATTGTGGGTGGTACAAAAGAACGGGGCGTGGTGAGTACCTGCAGTTATGAAACAAGAGCATTTGGTGTGCACAGTGGTATGCCTATGGCGCAGGCGATGAAGCTTTGTCCGCATGCAATTGTGTTGCAGGGCACACGTGGCGATTACAGCCGCTATTCACGATGGGTAACAGATATTATTGCAGCAAAAGCACCGCTGTTTCAAAAAGCATCCATTGATGAATTTTATATTGATCTTACCGGTATGGATCGTTTTTTTGACCCGGTAAAATGGACCATCGATCTGCGCCAGGAAATTATTGATGCTACTCAGTTGCCGATCTCTTTTGCCATGGCCTCAAACAAGCTTGTTGCAAAAATTGGAACCGACTTAGCAAAGCCCAACAATTATATTGTGGTTGAATATGGAAAGGAAAAAGAATTTCTTGCTCCGCTACGTGTAAATAAAATTCCGGGAATAGGTGAGAAGGCTTACCACACATTACTTGATCTTGGTATTGAAACCATCGGCGATCTGCAGAATGTAAATCCTGTTATGCTGGAGCAACAACTAGGTAAGCACGGTCGTGACCTGTGGTTAAGGGCGCAAGGCATCAGCAGCAGCGAAGTAAATGCATATCATGAATCGAAATCTATTTCAAGTGAAAATACCTTTCATGAAAACAGCAGTGACCTTCCTTTTCTTGAAGCAGAGATCGTTCGTTTAACAGAAAAAATTGCACATGAGCTTCGCCAGGAAAATAAAATGACCGGTTGTGTTTCGGTAAAGATCCGATACCCCAATTTTGAAACACAGCAAAGACAGGCATCTATTCCTTATACATTTTATGATGATGAACTGATCTATAATGCGAAACAGTTGTTTCATCAACTTTATAAAAAAGGACAGCCGGTACGTTTGCTCGGCGTTAAATTAAGCGAGCTAACCGATGAAGCTTCGCAAACAAATCTCTTCCAGGATGTGCAGAAGAAAAATGAATTGTACAAGGCCATTGACCAGGTAAAAGAACGTTTTGGGAAAGCACTGCTTACAAAGGGCCGTAACGCAAAGAGAAAGGATGGGGATACTGAATTACCGGGTATTTCCTAACTGATGTTTGTAGGGATTTTTTTTTGACATTAAAGTCTATCTAGTAAGTAGGGAATTGTTATATTTGCTCTCTAAAATTTTATTGTTCACTTTTTTAATTCTGTTTTATGAGTTTACGTTTAGGTGATGTAGCGCCAAATTTTCAGGCGAAAACAAGCATTGGTGATATTGATTTTTATGAATACTTGGGTGATGGTTGGGGTGTTTTGTTTTCGCATCCTGCTGATTATACACCTGTGTGCACGACTGAGCTTGGCAAAACAGCTTTATTAAAACATGAGTTTGAAAAGCGTAATGTAAAAGTGTTGGCATTAAGTGTTGATGGAGTTACAAATCATAAAGGCTGGATCAGTGATATTAATGAAACACAGCATACGAATGTTGAGTTTCCAATCATTGCTGATGAAGACAGAAAAGTAGCAGGTCTTTATGATATGATTCACCCCAATGCATCTGAAACGGCAACCGTACGTTCTTTGTTTATCATAGGTCCCGATAAGAAAGTAAAACTGTTTATTACTTATCCTGCTTCAACAGGTCGTAATTTCCAGGAAGTGTTACGTGTAATTGATTCATTGCAACTAACAGCAAATTACAGTGTTGCTACACCTGCTGATTGGAAAGATGGTGAAGATGTGATTGTTGCACTGTCAGTTACTACAGATGCAGCCGTAGAGAAGTTTCCAAAAGGTATAAAAATAGTAAAGCCTTATTTACGTTATACTCCGCAACCCAATAAGTGAGTTTTCTATTGATGAAATGATCTGGTTACGCAAGCCCCCAAGAGATTGGGGGCTTTTATTATTTGATCCATTTTTCAAACTGTTGCAGCAATGCCCGAAGATCTTTTGATAAGGTTGCTTCCAATTCAACCTTCTTCCCATCAACATCTGTAAACGTAAGTTTCCAGGCATGCAATGCAAGACGATTCAGTAACGGTCGCTCTTCCTCTTCCGACTTTGCGAGTTTAAATTTTTTTCTTTTCATGGATGAAAGGAGAATAGGAGTGGCTGTGCCATATACTTCATCGCAAACGATCGGGTGCCCAATATGCTTCATGTGTACACGTATCTGGTGTGTGCGTCCTGTATGAATTTGAAATTGCATCCAGGAGTACAATCCATGTTCTTCCAGTACCTTATAATCAGTTAATGAAGCCCTGCCTTTTGCATGTGTAATATAGGTTGCATTTTTTGCAGGATGTTCCATGATAGCTGCGTCAACACTTCCTTCTTTATTTGCCAGGGTGCCGTGTACAAGACCGAGATAGAATTTCTCTACTGTACGATCTTCAAACTGTTTGGAAAGAAGTTTATGCGTTTCTTCATCCTTTGCAAATACGATCAAGCCGCTGGTGAATTTATCTAAACGATGAACCACCCACACCTTATCGTATTTTTCATTCAGCCAATCTTTTAATGACGGTTCACTTTGTTTGCGATCGGGAATAGATAATAAACCGGATGGCTTGTTGAGTGCGATCCAATGATCGGTTTCGGCAATAATTTCGAGTTTATTCTTCATCTCTGTTCTTGCCTTTAGTTTCTTCTTTCTTTTTTACAAACGACTTGTTGAGGAATTTAAGAAGGCGAACTTCTTTTTCGTTGAGGTAACGCCATTTGCCACGGTCAACATTCTTTTTGGTGAGATTGGCAAACAGTACACGATCTAATCCTTTCACATCATAACCAAGCGATTCAAACATGCGGCGTACAATACGATTACGTCCGCTGTGTATTTCAATACCTACGATCTTTTTATTTTTTGGATCAGCATAGCCCAATGCATCAGGTGCAATAAAACCATCTTCGAGTGTAACACCGTTCAACAGTTTTTCGAAATCTTTTTTCTCCAACGGTTTATCGAGTGTTACTTCATACACCTTCTTCACCTGGAAACTGGGATGCGATAATTTTTGTGTGAGCTCACCATCATTGGTTAATAACAACACACCGGTTGTATTTCTGTCTAAACGGCCAACAGGATAAATGCGGTTGGTTGACACACCTCTCATCAGATCCATAATTGTCCGTCTTCCCTGCGGATCTTCTGAAGTAGTGATATAATCTTTTGGTTTGTTGAGAAGGATGTAAACCAGCTCCTTTTGGATACTGATCTTTTTGCCGTTTACTTTTACTTCGTCCTTGTCGGTTACTTTATGTCCGGGCTCATTAATTACTTTTCCGTTTACCAATACGGTTCCGGTTTTAATCACTTCCGCTGCTTCTCTTCGGCTGCAAACACCACAATGCGCCAGATATTTGTTCAATGGCATTTCGCCATTTGTATTTTCTCGTTTAAACGTAATTGGTTCAGCAGGAGTTTGTGCTTTTGCCACATATCCATCGTCTTTTTTCTGAGCTCTTGTAGCTTGGGGTCTTAAACTTCGTTCTTCTGCTTTCTTTTTGGCGAAGTATTCGTTCTTATCGGCTCTTGCCTTTTTCTTTTCCTGGCGGAACTCTTCTTTCTTTTGTGCGTTGCTTTTCTGGATTTGAAAATTGCCAAAACTCTTTTTTGTCATGCTATTTGTATTTGCTGTTTTGCAACAGGATGAGCGGCAAAGGTAACTGAAATGCACCGAAGAGTGAACCGTTGCATAGTAATAATATCAATCGTTAGTCATATTTTTCATTGGCTTTCGTTTACGCTGACCAAACGGTTACACAACCGTTCATCCAATGATTGACACACGCTTAACATTTCAGAAACTATTTTGCAAGAATTTTTCCAACAAAACGTCAAACTGATCTATGAGAAATTTTTTCTTAGCCCTTCTTATGTTGATGACCTATGTAGCCGGAGGGCAATCTCCCCAAACCCTTTATTTCGACCCATCCTCTACCATTGGCGCACCAGCATCAAGGATCTTTGAAAGCATTACTTATATACCTCTTGAAACAACCAGGCAAAGTCTGTTTGGACAAATAAGCCGCTTGATTGTAACTTCTCAATATTTCATCATTTTCGATTACGATACACAGGCTCTTTATTTTTTCGATAAGTCAGGAAAATTTATCAAAAAGTATAAAGACGAAAAATACACGCTGGGCAATATGCAGTTTTTCGAGAAGCAGAACGCACTGTATCTATTGCAGGTAAACAGGAATTTCAAACCAACACAGGAGTACATCGATGAACTCGTTCGCAATCCTTTTTCAAAGGACAGCAGGAAATATGCAAAGGCAGTTCTTTATGACCTTACAGATATTCAAAAAGAACAGATCAAAGAAGTGCCTGACTTTACGATTTACATGGCCAACCCTTTTTACTTTAATTCAAAGGAATGGTTATACAGCATTGTACTTGAAGATAAAGACGCAAAAGACTCTATTGACTATGAATTGAAGGTATCTGACGGTAATAAAATTCTTCGCTCTTATTTTCCGTACTCAAAAACAAATTCATCGTATTTAGCTGATCCAGGCAATATTGATTTCTTTCCTACAAACAAGCCGAACATATTATACTTCACCCGCCCTTACAATTATTCGATTTATCAATTCACATCAGATAGCATCACTGCACTATACAATTTTGTACTTCCTTTTGAAAACACGGTGCCGAAGATGTTTTTCACGAAACAATTCAGCTCACGCAATGAGTTAAGAGAATACAAACAAACTAATCCCGGCTACGTGTGGGAAATAAACGGATTAGTCCCTTTTAACAACTACCTGTTTTTCTCGCTGGATTATCAAAAACGTGACCGTCGGTTTTTATTCGATAAAAATGGCAATCGGTTTTACAATATCAACAGAATAACACCTGACAGTAGCAATGCTTTCCTGCCAGTCATGGGTTGGAATATCCAATACTATGACAACTCAGCTTTGTACAGCAGTATATCATCCGATGCCATGTTTCGTTCCAAAGAAACAGAGGTTAATAAAAAACCTGTCTATTCGCCTTTATTGAAAACCTATTTTGAAAAGAGTAAATCTTCAGCAAACCCTGTTATCATCATCTTGAAACCACTCTCAAAAACCAAATGAAATGGTCATACAAATTGGCAAGATATCTTTTAACAAGAGCGAAGATAATTTGTATGGACATACTATGTGGCTGAAAGACAACAACAATTAACACATGAAATTAATTACCATTCTACTGCTTCTTCTTCCATGCATTATTTTTTCCCAGGAGAAAACAACAGGCCCTGTTGGTACTGTTACCGGACTAGTAAAAGATTCTGCAAACGATTATGCACTTGAGTCCGTAACTGTGCTTGTTTACAAAAAAAGTGATTCAACTTTATTAAACTACCAACTTACAAACACATCGGGTGAGTTTAGTTTTGATAAACTGCCGCTGAATGTGTCTTTACTCATCAGCCTTACATCATCAGGATACAAATCATTTTCAAAAACGATAAAACTCGACAGCGCCAATTCATCTTTCAGCTTTGGCACCATTCAACTCGGTACAAATTTTAAAAATCTTGATGAAGTAGTGATTGAAGCCGTATTGCCGATTCGTATGAATGGCGATACATTGGAAATAAATCCCGCAGCATTTAAACTCGATTCAAATGCAGTTGTGGAAGATATGCTGCGCAAAGTTCCCGGTGTTACACTTTGGGGCGATGGTACTGTAACAGTGAATGGAAAAAAAGTAACCAATGTGTATGTTGATGGTAAACCTTTCTTTGGAAACGATCCTGCTATTGCAACGCAAAACTTACCAAAGAATGCCATTGACAAAATACAGGTGTACACAGAAGAAGACCGTACAAAAACTGCAGCCGAACGAACAGCTGCTGATTCGTTGCTGACGATGAATATTAAACTCAAGGCGGATAAGAAGAATGGCTATTTTGGAAAAGGTGGCGTTGGTATTGGTACAGATCAACGTTTTGAGGGTGACCTGGGTTTACAGGCCTATAATAAAAAAACAAGGCTTGGCATTGGTGCAGCTATGAATAATATTAATAAAGGAGTTGACGATCTGCAATCCTTATTAGGTGAGACCACCTTCCGCAGCTTTAACCCACGTAACAGGTATGTTGCCAATTTTGGAGGACAGGGAATTAATAAAATATACTTTGTTGGCGCCAACCTTCAACATAGTTTTATTGAAACAACCAATAACCAACGCACAAACGAATTGTCAATTGATTTAACTGGTCGTGGTAATGTGAATAATGTAAGCTCAACCACAAATGGTACTTCCACAACAGGTACAGGAGCCTTGTATACATCATCAACCCGAAACTCCACACAGGATAACGATACAAAAACAATTGGGTTAAGCTATAATAAACGTGATAGAGATAAAGACCTCGGTTTTCGTATTTCGGCAAATGAAACAAAAGGTTTCGGCAATTCATCATCCACTTCAAAAAGTGAAAGAGATAGCGTGGGCGTGGTAAGTGAAAATGTGGAATCGTCTCAATCGCAAACAACCAACCGGAACATCAACTTCAGCGGCAATTTTCAAAACAAGGACAGTGATGAACGAAACCTGAAAAGTTTTTCTTTGCGTTTTAATTCCGGTTATAGCGAAAATCAAAACATACGAAATACGCTCACAGATTTTGATTCTTATGAGAACCCGGCACGAAATACGTCGTTAAATCGCCTTTATAATTCAAACTCCAACAATTGGAACGGAGGTGTGAACTTTACTTATAACGCACTTAAACGTTTACTGTTTGGCAGTAACAACCTTTGGAACATTAATGTAAGAGTAACAAATAACTTCCAGGTTAGTAAATCGGATGTTACTTATAACGTAAGTGATTTCGATTCTACAGGGAAAGTATATGTTGTCAATAATAAGATCACCAACCTGCATCAGAATACCCGAATAAGTGAAGATCCGGCTTTGAATTTGTCGAAAGCGTTTACGAAGAATCTGTCTAACCGGTACTATCGTACAATTACATTTTCGACAAATCTTGGTGGACAGTTTCTGTGGGAAAAAGATCGTTCAAATTTCTCTAACCGTAACCTGACCAGGGATTTTGCCTTCTTTACACCTAACTCAAATATTGCTTACTTCTATCAGAAAACAAACGGCTATAATATTAATTTCAATGTTAACCATTCAAAAAACTATTCTATTCCGGGCCTTGATCAATTGTATCCCATTATCGACAGCACCAATCGCTACTACTTCAATTACGGCGGAGCTTTTTTGAAACCTTCAGCAACTAACAGCTTTGGTTTTAACTTCAATTACAACAGGGGTAATAACAGAAATAAGAAAGCCGATATCAACTTCAATCTTAACGGTAACATTGGCAGAGTGAAAAATGCTATTGCCGACAGCAGTAATATTTATAATGATGGTAGCCGTGATGTCTATCTTATAAATATTGATGGTAGAAAGACCTGGAGCTTGTTTGGAAACATTAATACATCGATCAAGCTGAAAAAAAATGTGCTGCAATTCACTTACAGCGGATCTGTTTTTAACAGCCAGTCACCAAACTACATCGACCAGATATTTTCAATTTCACGTACGCAGAACTTCAACAATTCACTCCGTGTATATTTTGCAGTAACCGATATCATTAATTTCTCTTTATCGCAGGGAGTAAATATGAGTAACAGCAAACAAACAGGGGGCAAGTTGCAGTCGTTTAATAATAAAAACTATGTAACATCAGCGAGTATGAATCTGCAGTATCCCAAAGATCTTACATTGAGCAGCACACTGAATTATGTAAAGAATGTGGCCAGCAAACAAACATCCATGCTTTGGAATGCTTATATCAGTTACCGATTTATGAAAAGCAAACAAATTGAAGCTAAGTTTTCTGCAATGGACATTCTGCGGCAGAACAGGAACATCTTCATCAGCTCCGGTAGTAATGGAATCAACACAACCGTTACAAACGGCCTGGAACAATTTTATATGTTGACGATCTCCTATTTTCCACGAAAATTTGGTGTAGGGCAAGGTGGTGGCAATCGTCGTGGTCCTGGTGGTGGAAATGGACCCGGTGTGAGAATGGGCGGAAGGCAATAACATCCTGCTTCTTAAACAATAAATAAAAGCGGCCATGTAAGTTCTTACATGGCCGCTTTTAGTATAAATCTTATTTAGCCTGAAATCGAAACAGGAACTTAATTTATCCCTTCTTTATTTGCCAACTGTCCGCAGGCTGCATCAATATCTTTACCACGGCTTCTTCTTAAGCGTGCATTCACTTTTTGTTTTTCTAAATAAGCCATGAATTTATTTGTTACTTCTTCATCGGGCTTTTGAAATTTTGCTAAGTCAATTGGATTGTATTCAATGATGTTGATTAGATCGGCCGGAACCTGTCTGTAAATTTTGATCAGGTCATCTGCATCTTTCAACGAATCATTAAAATCTTTGAAGAGGATATATTCAAATGTAATTTCATTACCTGTCTTCTTATAAAAATGATTCAGTGCTTCAATCAATGATTTAATGTTGTTGGTATCATTGATGGGCATGATCTCATGGCGCTTTTCATCTGTTGCGGCATGTAAACTCAACGCCAGTTTAAAACGCACTTCATCATCACCCAATTGCCTGATCTGTTTTGCCACACCCGCCGTTGAAACAGTAATGCGGCGTGGACTCATGCCTAATCCGTCAGGCGAAGTAATACGTTCAATTGCTTTCAACACATTTTTATAATTGAGCAACGGTTCACCCATCCCCATAAAAACAATATTGGTCAGCTTCTTTTCATACACACGCTCACTTTGCTGGTTGATGAGCACTACTTCATCATAGATCTCATCATAATTGAGATTTCGCTTGCGATCGATGTAACCGGTGGCACAAAATTTACAACTGAGTGAGCAACCGATTTGCGAGGAAACGCAAGCTGTCTTGCGTTCATCGGTTGGGATCAACACACCTTCCACCAAATGACCTTCGTGTGTGCGGAACCTTGACTTTACCGTTCCATCAGCAGAATATTGCGTGGCATCAACTGCTAGTGCTGGAAGTGTAAATGTTTCACCGAGTTTTTGACGGAGTTCTTTGCTGAGATTGGTCATGTCGGCAAAGCTGTGGGCATGCTTCTGCCAAAGCCATTCATACACTTGTTTTGCCCTGAATTTCTTTTCCCCCATGCTTTCGAAGAAATCCGTGATTTCTTCAAGACTTAAGTGGCGGATATTTCGCTCGTTCGCTACTTGCATAGCGGCAAAGGTACAAAGCAAAAGCGGATTGAATTGAGTTCTTTACATTTGGCTTTTATAATTACATATGAACCCAGTTTACATTATCGATTGCATCCGCACACCCATCGGCAGATATGGTGGTGCATTGGCCACTGTTCGTCCTGATGATCTGCTGGCTCACGTTATTAAAGCATTGGTACACCGCAATGCATCCATCGATTTAAATGCGATTGAAGAAGTAATTGCGGGTGCGGCAAACCAAAGTGGTGAGGATAACCGAAATGTGGCCCGTATGGCGGCACTTCTTGCCGGTTTACCTGTAACTGTTGCCGGAAATACCGTGAATCGTTTGTGTGCAAGTGGCTTGCAGGCGATCATGGATAGTGCAAGAGCAATTGCCAATGGCGATGCGGAATTGATGATTGCCGGCGGAGTGGAAAGTATGAGCCGGGCACCTTTTGTAATGCCGAAACAGACTGACGCTTTTGGACGAAAAGCAGAACTCTACGACACAACACTTGGCTGGCGCTTTTTAAATTCCCGTCTTTCCGAATTATATCATCCCTACAGCATGGGTGAAACGGCCGAGAATGTTGCGAAGCAGTGGAATATTTCAAGGCATGCACAAGATGAGTTTGCATTAGAAAGCCAGGTGAAATATGCCGCTGCAAAAGCAGCAGGTAAATGGGCTGATGAAATTATTCCTGTTGAAGCAGTACAAGGCAAGCAGGTGTTAGTTGTTCAGGGCGATGAACATCCGAGAGAAACAAGTATTGAACAGTTAGCCAAATTAAAGCCAGCCTTTGCAAATGACGGAACTGTTACAGCAGGTAATTCAAGCGGTATTAATGATGGTGCTGCAGCTATGTTGTTGGCGAGTGAAGAAGCAGTGAAAAAATATAACCTCAAACCAATTGCTAAAATAAAATCCATGGCAGTGGCTGGAGTTGATCCGGCTATTATGGGCATCGGTCCCGTGCCTGCTACACAAAAAGCATTGGAGCGGGCTGGCCTTACCGTTAGCGATCTTGATCTGATCGAGTTGAATGAAGCATTTGCTTCACAAAGCATTGCCTGTATTCATGATCTGGGTCTTGATATACAAAAAGTAAATGTAAACGGTGGAGCTATTGCAATTGGTCATCCGTTGGGTTGCAGTGGTGTACGCATCTCTACAACCTTGTTGCATGAAATGAAAAGAAGAAGAAGTAAGTATGGTTTAGCAACCATGTGTGTGGGAGTGGGGCAAGGTGCAGCGGTGATTTATGAAATGATCTGACAACATTAAGAGCATTATAAAATTGAAAAGCTGTTACGCATTTGAAACGTAACAGCTTTTTATATTGTTTCAGCAGAAAATCCTACTGGTTCACTTTCGGATTTAATACAGTCCAGTTTTTTGTGCCTAAGTAATAGGTTCTGCCGTTTTCAATATATTTTATCAGCAATGGATAATTCCTGTAACGTGAAGGTGAATTGCTTGCAGCAGCGGCTTCATTTGTAAAAACGATCTGCATAACTGTATGCGTCGTTTCCGGAACAAGTGTTTCTGTTGCAGGAGTGTTTCCCAGTTTAATTGAATTCTCTATTGTAACAGGTGCTTTTGTTTCTTCCGTTTTAAATGATACACTTTGTCCAGCGATCCATACCTCGTCAACAGTAATACTCCTGCCATTTCTTACAAGCAGGTAAACGTATTGCTGTAAAGTTGATCTTCCTTTTTCTTTTGAAGAAAAATTAGCACCCCCACTTACTTTTTGCTGGTAAGCATATAGTTTCACAACAGGATATTTTCCTGTTTGGAGAAACGATGTGCAACAAATAAAAACCAGACCTGTTAAAATTATTTTCATTTTGTTTGTTTAGCAAGTTGATGCTTCACACAAATGCATTACACAAGCATTAATTCGTTTTCACAAATTGTTGTACATGCTTATATCTGCGGTTATCGCTGATGATCTCAAGCAGATAACTGCCTGTTGACAAAGGACCAAGTGGTACTGTGCCATTTTGGTAAGCCTGTGTTCGTTGCATCAACACCTGACCGCTTAAATTGGTTACACGTAGATGTATGGTTTTGATTCCTGTTGCTCCACCTGTTCTGAAATTAATATCACCCGGTGTAATGGTTGGGAATACTGAATTTATAAATCGTTTATCATTTACCACAACATCAGGAACAGAGGTTGGCACATTGCCAATAACAGTATAGAACATGCCGTTGCCATGTGTACCCACAAGCAGCGTGTTGTCAGCAGTACGTAAAACAAGATCGTTCACAATGGCGCCTTGCATCATGGCCGGGCCTTCAAGTTGCCAGTTGGTGGAGTTTCCGTTAATGGTGGTTGTGCTGAACAAGCCAATGGAAGTGCCAACATAATATTCAACTCCTGTTGTGGTGGCTATGATGGCGCATGATCTGAAAGATGCCAGATTTATTTTCGATCCTTCAACTACTTGCCAAGTTGGAGAAGCAGAAAGCGCATTACCTGTCCAGAAAGCACTTACTGCTCCATAATTTGAGACAACAGCCATTACTGTGTCAGGGTTACGGGGATTAACAGCAATTTCCCTCACAAGCGAATTTGCTGTTATGCCGGATGGTGTAATATTAACCGGGGTTGTTGATGCAGTTGCATTCCTTGGGTCTTGCATCCGGTATATTTTAGCGTCACTGGTTCCAATAAAAAGATAGCTGTTTGCATTGTTGTAGGATCCTCTGGAAGTTGCAAGGGAGAAAATATCTCCATTTGTAGTTAAGGTTGTTCCAACGCCAGTCATCTCTGTCCATCCTGTGCTTTGTGTTACAGTAGATGCAGAAGTGGTTCTCCATAAACGATTATCACTGACATAGTAAAGTAGTTCAGTATTATCGGGGTCGAGATGATAATAAGTCACAAATTGTCCTTCAGGTGCACCAGTTGGATCGATTTGTGCTCCAGTTAATGAAGATCCTTGAACTATGTTTAAGCGGCCAAGGATACCATTTTGCGCAGAAGCATATAAATATTGTTGTGTTGACGTACTTGGTGAAAGTGCCGTCATGCCTCCATCACCCCCAAAAATACCTACATAGTGATCATTTGGATCTGGTAAAGCAGGGCCAAAAAACTGTTTCGAATCTCTGTAAGAGGTAGAATTATCTTGTGCCCCACCTGCGAATGTGAGTGAGCCTGCTGAGGGATCAATAGCAACATGATAGTATTGAAAAGTTTGATATTGGTTATTCAAATTATCCCAACTTACCGGAGACGATGTAATGTTATTACAAGCCTGTAATCCACCATCATTGCCCACAACTAACCGGTTTGCATTTGAAGGGTCGAATGCAAAAGAATGAAAGTCAACATGACTAAATTGGTTCGGATCGGTATACGTAGTTGATACTAGTCCGCCGATAAAAGTTCCAGACGAACTAAATGCATTAGTTGACCGGAAAAGATTTACGCCTCCTGCCAAAACGAGATCTTGATTAGTTGGATGCACAGCAAGCAACATATTATAACCTTCTTGCGTTTCCATGTATTTCGTTGTCCCGGCATTTTGAATTGCGGTAAGATTAGTACCCCTGTTACTGCTCCATGTTATCGAAGAGAAATTTGCAAGGTTGGCACGGAAAAGATCAGCCTCAGATTGATTGGATGCAGCACTTAAAGAGTTTTCATACATAACATACAAAGTATTTGCATTACTGGGAGCCACCGAAAGTACCGTTCTTCCCCATCCTGTTCCGTTTGTTAGCGATGGGTTATATGCTTTCCAACCTGCAACTGAATCGGGCTGTCCGTTTCTGCCACCAGCTATTCTTTTCCAGTCTGATAAACCATTTGTAGATGCCCATACGCCAACAGTATCCCTATTATTATTTCGACCGGAAAAGCTGGCGTAGTAACGTGTGCCATCTTTCGAAATGGCAATATCTGTTGCCATCGCTTCCAGAGGTTGATTTGTATCTTCTATTCCTAATACATAACCAAAGGTATTGTTGCTGGGTGCTTGAAATCCATCTGTAGATATCCATATATAATTGAAAGTGGCAAAATAAACATACCCCCTGCTATCAACCTGAATATTAAAAATCATATCGAAAATATCGTCGAGATTTTCTTTGTAAGTACTCCCTGCGGTAATATTCACCTTACTCCAGGTAACACCATTGTTTGTTGATTTTAAAATTCCATTGCCAGAGGCAAAACTGGAGTTAGGATACCCGGCAGAACCACCTAGAATCTCACCAGTACCCGCATACCATGTATCATTAAAAGCAGGTCGGGGATCCTGGGAAAAGCAGTTTACATTCCTCATTAAAGAGGTATCAACGCTAACATACGACCAGGTGGCGCCGCCATTTGTTGAACGAAAAATTCCACCTGATATGCCAGCAGCAAGCATAACCCCGTTATTACGCATATCATAAGCAAGGGCTCTGGTTCGACCGCCATTTTGCGTTGGTCCGGCAGCAGTATAAGTATTCAGTATTGATGGGCGAAAGTTTATTGCACTCTGCCTTTTTATTACAGAAGTAAGTATTTCTCTTTCTTTTTGGTAGATGCCCTTTGGGATCTGGCCTGTTGCAGGGTCGTGTAGCATTTTCCATTCATACAAGCGGCGTTTAAAACCGCCTTCTTCTTTTTCTTCTTCATCAGCCGAGGCAAGTAGAGAAAATTTATTCTTAAGAATTGGTTGTTTTTTGCCAGTCAACTTATTGTACACAAAGAGGGTAACGATGGCGATTGATACAACTGAAAGAATCAGGTAAGCTGTTTTGCGCATACTCTAAAAATTAGGTTATCGTAAGTTAAGATTTTTTTAGGGAGATGGGGATTCTTGTGGATAGGGTTGCAATGAAATAACATGCAAACAAAAAGCCCCCGATGTATCGGGGGCTTTTGCGGTGAGGGCGGGATTCGAACCCGCGGTACAGAGTTACCCGTACGGCAGTTTAGCAAACTACTGATTTCAGCCACTCATCCACCTCACCGACTGAAATTTTAAGGGTGGCAAAAATAAAGATTCGCACCCATACAACCCAAAAAAAGAAAAGAGGTTTTCTGTTTAGCTGATTCAGCCGTATTAAACCGAAAATTTTTGAAGCAAAGCATCAAAGCTAATCGACTCCTGTACACCTGTAGCCAATTCTTTTACATTACAGGTGCCGCTCTCCAGTTCTTTGGTGCCGAGAATGACGATAAATGGAATTTGTTTTTTCTCAGCGTATTTAAATTGTTTGTCGAATTTGCTGTTTTCATGATACAGTTCACAGGCAACGCCTTTGCTGCGGAGATGCTGCATCAGTTCAAATGCTTTTTTGCTTTCTGCATCGCCAAGATTGAAAAACAAAATTTTTGTACCCGTATGTACACCTGCAGGGAAAAGTTTCAGTTCTTCCATTACATCATAAATACGATCAACACCAAACGAAATACCAACACCCGGAATATTCGGCACACCAAATAAACCGGTGAGATCGTCGTAACGTCCACCACCACCAATGCTTCCCATCTGCACATTCTTCGCTTTTACTTCGAAGATGATGCCAGTGTAATAGTTGAGACCTCGTGCTAGTGTAAAATCAAATTGCAGATTTGAGATTTGCGATTGCAGATTGACTGTTTCCAATTCTTTAATTCCTTGCTTACCTGTTTCAGATTCACCAAGTAAGGATTTTATCTGTTGCAGCTTTTCTTGGTTACTGCCAGTGATGAGTAAATATTTTTCAATGATGGAAATTTGTTCTGCTGTTAATCCACGCTGAACCAATTCCTCTTTTACTTTTTCTAAACCGATCTTATCTAACTTGTCAATTGCAACAGTAATGTCAACCATCTTTTCGCTTCCACCACATATCTCTGCTAATGCAGCAAGTATTTTCCGGCTATTGATTTTTATTTCTACATCAACGCCGAGTTTTTGAAAAACCGTAGAGTAAATATTGGTCAGTTCAACTTCATTCAACAATGATTTACTGCCCACCACATCTGCATCGCATTGATAAAACTCACGGTAACGTCCTTTCTGCGGACGATCAGCTCTCCAAACAGGCTGCACCTGGTAGCGTTTGAATGGCATCGTTAGTTGATTGTGATTCATCGCCACATAACGTGCAAACGGAATGGTAAGATCATACTTCAACGCACGTTCAGTGATTGCACTTGTATTTTTTCCTGCGAGTACTTTTTCAAATTCGTCTTTGATCGTTTGTTGCTTTGCAGGATTATCTAAACCGTTATTGAGAATTTTAAAAATCAATTTATCGCCTTCTTCTCCATACTTGCCCATCAACGTCTCAAGGTTTTCCATAGCTGGCGTTTCCAATGGTTCAAACCCATACAATTCAAAAACCGATTTGATCGTATTGAAAATGTAATTGCGTTTGCGAACAACATCTGCTCCAAAATCTCTAGTGCCTTGCGGTAATGATACATTAACCTTCGCCATTCTTCAATTTGTAGTTTATAGTTTGTAGTTATTCGTTGGAAGATTTGTCAGTACTTTTTACTTCGTACCTCGTACTTCCTGCAATGTACTTCTCAATTATTTTGTCACACGCTTTATCAATCAGTTCATACACGCTGTGATAGCCATCTTCTTTCCCATACCAGGGATCAGGTACAGCCCTGTTCTCACCGGGATATAATTCATTCAACAGCAGATCTACTTTATCTTCTTTCCACAACTTGCCACTCATTTGTTTTACATCTATGTAGTTGCTGCTGTCCATTACATAAATAAAGTCATAGTTCAGAAAATCTTCTTTCGCAAATTGTCGTGCCCGTTGTTTACTGATATCAACGCCATTATGCTTTGCTACTTTAATGCTTAAATGATGCGGAGGTTCACCGGTATGCCATGCACCGGTGCCTGCACTCTCCACACTCCATTGCAAACCGGCCTTCCATGCCTTGTGCTGAAGTACTCCTTCTGCCAAAGGACTTCTGCAAATATTTCCCAAACAAACCATTAAGATACGCATGGCCGCAAAGATAAGGTGTAAGGGAAAAGGCACAAGGAACAAGAAGTAAGGAAGAAAATCCAATGTCCGCAAACAAGGCACAAGAAGTAAAACTCACTATCAGAAATCTAACATCAAACATCAGCCATTGTATTTCTTCTTATGGATTTATTCGTACGCAGCATCTAATTATCGTTATCATTTCATCAGCAGCCGGCCGGCGAATGTGTAATGAAAATTTGTTTGAGTGTATGATCGGTCATACGCAAACAGATGAATCAATTATTTCACATCACCAAAACGTTGTCACATGAAAAGCGAACAAATTCTTACTGCCGATCTGTTGGATATTTTATTTGAAAACCGTAACAAAGCTTACGGTGCATATTCTATACGGAGAGCTTATCCATCTCATCTTAAAAAAGCATTGGGGATGATGTTATTACTGGTAGCCGGGCTGTCGTTGTACGTAATGAGCAAACCAAAAAAAGCAGGCACATACATTCCGCTATCAAAGGACACTGTGATTGTAATTCTTGAAGAGGTGATTGATATTAAAAAGCCGAAAGAAAAGCAACAGCAAGAGCGAACTGTCGAAGCACAACCTCCGACCAAGGTTGACAGACCCATTGAGATTGTGCCAGATGATCAAATAATTAAACACCCACCTATTGACAGAACGGATCCGGAAGAATATGTTCCTGGGAACAACGACAAACCTGCTGTGGGCGAAGGCGGGGCGCAGTTTGTTCAGGGAAAACCAGGTGAAACAAACATCACCCCAAATCCGCCACAGGAGGCAGCTCCTGAAGAGCCCGCTATTCTCGAATCCCCAGATGAAAAACCAGAATTCCCCGGTGGTATGGAAGCATGGTCCCGTTACCTGCAACGCATGTTACGTGTGCCTGAGGAACTGGAATCTGGTGACCGAAAAACGGTAAGGGTAAAATTTGTAGTGAATGCAAATGGCGAGGTAACAGATGCTGTCATTACTATGAGCGGAGGAAAAGAGTTCGACAAAGAGGTAATGCGTGTAATTGGTCGTATGCCTAAATGGAAACCGGGAAAACAGAGAGGAAAACCAGTGGCATCTTATTTTACACAACCGGTAACCTTTACCGTTCCGGAAGAGTAAAAATTAGTTAACTTGCCCGCTCCCTAAAAAGCTTACATGTCAATCCAGGAAGATTTCAGGAAAAAGAATAAACCCGTCAATGTAAAGGCAGTGTTCGACATTGTGATGGGCTTCATATACCTGGTTATGGGGGCGGTTCTTGCTCTATCAAAATATCTCGGGCTTGAAATTACATTCCCACCACCCGATGTAGTTATTGTATTCGGAATTGCCGCATTTGTTTATGGGGCATTCCGCATTTTCAGGGGGGTAAAAACTTACAACAATCCATCATAGACATGAAGAAGTGGAGTATGGTACTGTATGGCTGTTTAAGCCTGTGTCTTTTTTCCTGTAAGGAGAAGAAGGCACAGCCTGACGATACCGGTTCAACCGGTACCATCCATATCAGTGTAGACGAATCGTTCAAGCCCATCATTGAAGAACAGATCCAGGTTTTTCAATCTACTTTCCCCAAGGCTAAGATCATTGCTCATTACAAACCGGAGGCTGACTGCTGGAATGATCTGTTGAACGATAGCATCCGTCTGGTGATCGTTACCAAAAAAATCACCCCCGAAGAGGCCCGTTATTATGCCGATTCTCTTGGCTTATATCCCCAAAGTGATCTGCTGGCCAGCGATGCCGTTGCATTGGTGGTGAACAGAAATGCTCCCGATTCTGTTTTTACTAAAGAAGAAGTGGCAGGGATGTTGTTAGGTACAGGAAAGTTGCCGTATAAACTTGTTTTTGATGGAGTAAAAGCAACCAGTACGGTACGTTATGCCATCGATAGTATATTGAAAGGGAAACTATTTAATACATCCACCATTACAGCTGCAAAAAGCAGCAGCGAAGTGGTTGAGTATATTGCAGAAACCCCGGGTTATATAGGTTTTGTGGGTGTAAGCTGGATCGGTAACCCCGAAGACAGCAAACAACTGGAGCTGTTGAAGAAGGTGCGGATAGCGTGGCTTCCCTGTGATAGTTGCGAAGAAGCAAATACGTATACAAAACCCTGGCAGGAAGATATTTTAACAAAACGTTATCCCTACACCAGGGAGATCTATTACGTCTTAAAAGAAAATCACGTGGGCTTAGGAAAAGCATTTGTGAATTTTATGAACAGCGACAGGGGTCAACTGATCTTTAGAAGAGGGTATCTTGTTCCGGCAAGGAGAATTTTTATCATGAGAGAAACTCAACTGAAATTAGTGAAGCCTGTAAAGCAATAATTTTAATATTTTTACCGACCCTGAGCAACCGATTACTTAAACCAAAGAAAGAAAAAATGAAACGATCACTCAGTTTAGCATTTGTGGCAGTTTTTTTAGTGCAGCAGTTGTTGGCACAATCCATTGAGGATGGAAAGAAATTCATGTATTATGAGCGGTTCAAAAGCGCAAAGGATGTGTTTGAGAAACTCATAGCTGCAAACCCCAAGAATGAGGAAGCAGCCTATTGGTTGGGTCAGGCATACATTGGCTTGGAAGATGTAGCCAAGGCAAAGCAAACTTACCAGGCAGCTTTGCAGGCCAACGCTACGTCGCCGATCCTGTTAACAGGTATGGGTCACGTAGAGTTGCTGGAAAATAAAGCAACTGATGCCCGTAATCATTTTGATATGGCTATCAACACAAGCAAATCAAAAGATAATGATGTGTTACATGCTGTAGGTCGTGCAAACGCATACGCAAAAGCCGGTGATGCCAATTATGGTATTGGTCATCTGCAAAAGATCACGACAACAAAGAAATTCAATGACCCTTCGGTTTTTGTAACCATTGGCGATTCGTACAGGAAACTGGTTGACGGTGGTAATGCGGTATTGGCATTCAAAAACGCCCTCACTCTTAATCCTAAATATGCAGCTGCTAAACATAAAGAAGGATTGATCTACGAAAGTCAGAAAAACAGAGAATTCTTTTTACCTGCTTTTGAGGAAGCAGCATCAATGGATCCTGCTTACGGTCCTGCTTTCTATTCTTTGTATGCGTATTGGTATTTCAGGGATGTTGCTAAAGCTGAAGATTATCTGAACAAATACATTGCAGTGATCGACGGCGATCCACAGAATGATTATTATCGTATTGATTTGAAATATGCTTCAGGTCAATTTAAAGAGGCCATCACTCAAAGTGATGATCTTATTAATAAAGTTGGTGCAGATGTAATCCGCCCACGTATCTACCGTTTAAAGGCTTACAGCTATAAATCATTAGCAGAGAAAGCTGCAAAGGAAAAAGATTCCGTTACAGCAGTTGCACAATATGCTAATGCTAAAAAAAGCATTGATGTGTTCTTAACTAAATCAAAGCCTGAAGATATTGTTCCAAAAGACTATGAATTACTCGGTGATATCATGGCAGGTACACCTGGCAGCGAATCGCAGGCATATGCCTATTATGAAAAGGCGATGGCGACAGATACTGTGCAGGAGAACAAAGCTTCTTATTTACAGAGAGCGGTTGATCTTGCAAAAAACAAAAATGACAAACCGGCCATAGCATACTGGGCAGACAAACAGTACAAGTCGAAAAAAACGCCAAGTAATGTAGATATGTACAACCTTGGTCGTGTGTTCTTTGATGCAGGTGCGGCTTCCGGCGATTTTAACTTTTACCGTAGGGCAGATAGTGTATTTGCAATTTATACAACGCAGTATCCTGAACAGGCTTATGGTTACTACTGGCGTGCACGCTCTAACTGGAGCATTGACACCAGCATGGTAAACAGCATGGCCAACCCGCATTTTGAAAAATTTGTGCAGGTTGCTTCTGCCAGCAAAGATTCTGTTTCCTTCCGTCCGCAGATAAAACTGGCTTATAAATATTTTATCGGCTATAACATTTTTGTGAAGAAGGATTATAAAGTCGCCATTGAGTTTTGCGACAAGATTCTCGCAATTGACCCGGCTGATAAAGAAGCTGCGGAATATAAACGTCAGCTCACCGGTGGTAAGGCTCAGGCAACCGGTAACAACAGCAAAGCAACAAGCGGGGTAAACAGTAATTCTGTTACCGGGCGTAATGAACGAAAGGTTGTTTTATACAGTTAACTGAACACGATTTCATTTTATTTAGAGATCCCTCCGCAACAGCGGGGGGATTTTTTTTTATTACAGGGAATTTCCAATACCCTGCCTTATTTTTGCGGCATTCAAAACCTGCATTTACATGAAATGGTTTTTCTTTTTACAGTCCAGTCCCGCAGCACCCGTTGTTCAATCGGTGAATGATTCAGGTAATTATTTCCCCATCGGAATCCAGATATTATTCGCAGTTGGTTTTGTGGCCGTCATGATGGTGCTTACACATTTGTTAGGTCCTAAGCGTCCAACCGCTCAAAAGCTGGAAAACTTTGAAAGTGGTATCGAAATTCACGGGAATGCCCGTCAGCCAATGGCGGTAAAATACTTCCTGGTGGCTATTTTGTTTGTGTTGTTTGACGTGGAGGTGATCTTTTTCTATCCTTACGCCGTTAATTTCCGGGAACTGGGATGGAGCGGATTCATGGCAGTTTTGATGTTTGTAGGATTTTTCCTTTGTGGATTCTATTATATTATTAAGAAAGGTGCGCTTAATTGGGAAGATTAAGCCGAAACAATCACAGATTTGAAACGTGAAACTTGCTGCTGAGCAAACATTGTGGTGCAGTAGTTGTTGTGAAACTGATAGCAAGCTTTAATTTCAAATCGTCAACTTAAAATATTATGTCACGTCCGGTACAATTTAATATCAATCCTAAATCGATCGACCATAAAGGCCATATCAGCATGGTTGGTATGCCCGATGGTCACATGGGGGAAGGATTTTTTGCTACCAAACTCAGCGAAGTGGTGGGGCTGGCTCGCAAAAATTCAATCTGGCCATTGCCTTTTGCAACTTCCTGCTGTGGCATTGAGTTCATGGCGACCGCTGCCGCTCACTATGATCTTGGTCGTTTTGGTTCTGAGCGCATGGCCTTTACTCCACGCCAGTGCGATCTGATGATGGTAATGGGAACGATCTCTAAAAAAATGGGCCCAGTTGTAAAACAGGTGTACCTGCAAATGGCCGAACCCCGTTGGGTAATGGCCGTTGGTGCATGTGCCAGCAGTGGTGGTATTTTCGATACATACAGTGTGTTACAGGGAATTGACCAAGTAGTGCCGGTAGATGTGTATGTGCCCGGTTGCCCTCCAAGACCTGAAGCTATTCTCGACGGATTGATGCGGATACAGGATCTGGTGGGTCAGGAAAGTCTTCGCCGTCGCAACAGCGAGCATTACCAAAAATTATTGGATAGTTACGGAATACAATAATCATTGCAGATTGTAGATATACGATTGCAGATGTAGAAAGCAGTCCGAAATCGACAATCTAAAATCTGAAATTAGAAATGGCTTTGACCAACGAACAGATTCAAAACAAGCTGATAGAGAAATTTGGAGAGCAGGTATCTGCTTTTTCAGAGCCGTATGGCATGCTCACATTTGAAGCTCCAAAGGAGCTTAATTTAAAAGTGCTCCAGTTTTTATTTGATGATGAAACACTGCGTTTTCAATTTTTAACTGATCTGCAGGCTGTACATTATCCAACTGATAAAGGTCGTGAATTGGCAGTGGTGTATCACTTACACAACCTGGTTGATAATGTGCGCATCCGTTTTAAAGTATTTACTGATATCAATACTCCAGATGTGTTTACCGCTACACAGTTATATGCAACAGCAAACTGGATGGAGCGTGAAACCTATGATTTCTTTGGTGTGAATTTCGTTGGACATCCCAATCTCAAACGCATTTTGAATGTGGATGAGATGGATTATTTCCCGATGCGAAAAGAATTTCCATTGGAAGACCAGACACGTATTGATAAAGATGATGAGATGTTTGGAAGAGGAGGAAGCATTAATTAATTCATTAATTTGAAAATTTGAGAATTTGAAAATGAGTAAAGCAATTTTCAAATTTTCAAATTGATAAATTTTCAAATTTACCATGAGCGACGTTCAAAATATATTGTTACCCGAAGGTTCCATTGAGAAGCAAACCATCACACTCAATGTTGGTCCAACGCATCCTGCTACGCATGGTGTGTTTCAAAACATCATGGAAATGGATGGTGAGCGGGTGATGTCTGCTGAATCAACAGTAGGCTACATTCATCGTGCATTTGAAAAATTGGCTGAACGTCGTCCACTTTACCAGATCACACCCATTACCGATCGTTTGAATTATTGCAGCAGCCCCATCAATAATATCGGCTGGCATCTTACCTGCGAAAAATTATTAGGCATACAAACACCCAAGCGTGTTGATTACCTGCGTGTAATTCTGATGGAGCTTGCACGTATCAGTGATCACCTCATCTGTAATTCAATTCTTGGCGTTGATACCGGTGCATTCTCCGGGTTCGTTTACCTGATGGAGTTCCGTGAGTTGATCTATGAAATTTATGAAGAGATCTGCGGCAGCCGTTTAACAACAAACATTGGACGTATTGGTGGTTTCGAACGGAACTTTACACCAGTTGCGTGGGAGAAATTAGAGAAGTTCCTCAAAGAATATCCAAAGGCATTAAAAGAATTTGAAAACCTCTTTACACGCAACAGAATATTTATTGACCGTACAGTTGGTTGCGGACCCATCTCTGCAGAACGTGCATTGAACTATGGTTTCACCGGTCCGAACTTACGTGCTGCAGGTGTTGATTATGATGTGCGTGTGCACACGCCTTACTCTTCTTACGAAGATTTTAATTTTATTGTTCCTGTTGGTACAACCGGTGATACATACGATCGCTACCTCGTTCGTAACGTTGAAATGTGGGAGAGCTTAAGCATCATTGAACAGGCTTATCAAAAGATACAGGATTTTAAAGGTGCTGACGCAGAAGTGTATCATGCACATGTGCCTGAATATTATTTGCCTGAAAAGAAAGAGGTGTACACAAGTATGGAAGCACTCATCTGGCACTTCAAAATTATCATGGGTGAAATTGAAATGCCGAAAGGTGAAGTGTACAATAGTGTGGAAGGTGCCAATGGCGAGTTAGGTTATTATTTCATCAGCGATGGCGGTCGTACACCTTACCGTTTGCATTTCCGTCGTCCCTGTTTTATTTACTATCAGGCATTTGAGGAATTGGTGAAGGGAAGTATGCTGAGTGATGCCATTGTGGTGATGAGTAGTTTGAATTTGATTGCAGGAGAGTTAGACGCTTAAACGCAATTTGAAAATTAATTGATTTGAAAATTTGAAAATAGCAGAATGAAGTTTTCAGAAGAACAGTTGAAGAAAGTAGATGAGATGATCTCTCATTACCCCGAAGGCAAGCAAAAAAGTGCGTTGCTTCCATTGTTGCATTTTGTGCAGAAAGAAAATGGTGGTTGGCTGAGTTCGGAAGCAATGGATTATGCCGCGGAGTTATTAAAGATCGCTCCCATTGAAGTGTATGAAGTAGCTACATTCTACAGCATGTATAATTTGCAACCTGTAGGTAAAACAATATTTGAAGTTTGTCAAACAGGCCCGTGCATGTTGAGAGGAAGTGATGGTATTGTAGATTATATCTATGAGAAGCTGGGCATCAAACCCGGACAAACAACTGCTGATGGATTGTTTACCTTGAAAACCGTAGAATGTTTAGGTGCCTGTGGTTATGCACCGATGATGCAGTTGGGTCCTGATTACCGTGAACACCTGACCAAAGAAAAGATTGATGCATTGATTGCAGAAGGAAAAGCAAAAGCCAATTAAGATGACAAAGAAAACGGCTATGTTTATTGGATTTTTACTTTCAACATCTGCAATGATCGTGATCATCGTTTTCCTGATGAGCAAGGATAAAGCAACCATGCGTCCCATGATGTTCATTGGAATTGGATTGGCACTTGGTTCATTGGTTCTTAGAAACCTGATTCGTTTTAAACCGGATTGGTTTAAAGATGCGGAGGAAAAATAATAAACTGTTTATCTCCTTTTGGGAGGGGTGTAAGGTGAGGAATGAAAGAGGTGGGTTGTTCAACAGCATTACAAAAGCACAAGAGTGCGACGCAACAAAAGTTCAATAGTAGTAACAACGGTGACTACATAAAATATTTGGTCGAGAAAAACAGACGACGAAAACAATGGGAAGAAAATTACTTTTAGACAAAGCGCATATCGAAGGCATCAGGCATTATGATGTGTATCGCCGTGAAGGTGGTTACCGCAGCGTGGAGAAAGCATTGAAAACAATGTCTCCCGAAGCAGTAACTGAAGAAGTAAAGAAAAGTGGATTACGTGGTCGTGGTGGGGCGGGTTTTCCAACAGGCATGAAATGGAGTTTCCTTGCCAAGCCCGAAGGTGTTCCCCGTTATTTGGTGGTGAATGCAGATGAGAGCGAACCAGGTACATTCAAAGATCGTTACCTCATGGAATTTATTCCGCATTTGTTGATTGAGGGAATGATCACCGCATCGTATGCATTAGGAAGCAACACTTCTTATATCTACATCCGTGGTGAATACTGGTGGGTGAAAGAAATTTTAGAAGTAGCCGTGCAGGAAGCACGCAATGCAGGTTGGTTAGGAAAAAATATTTTAGGCAGCGGATTCGATTGCGACATATTTGTGCAACCCGGTGCAGGTGCATATATCTGTGGTGAAGAAACGGCATTGATTGAAAGCTTGGAAGGTAAACGTGGTAACCCACGTATTAAACCTCCGTTCCCTGCGGTGAAAGGATTATGGGGTTGTCCAACGGTAGTAAACAATGTGGAGACCATTGCAGCAGTTGTTCCGATTGTGAATGATGGTGGTGATGAATATGCGAAGATTGGTGTTGGAAAATCAACAGGTACAAAATTGATTTCTGCATGCGGTAATTTAAACAAGCCGGGTGTGTATGAAATTGAAATGAATATTTCGGTGGAGGAGTTTATTTATAGTGATGAATATTGCGGCGGTATTGCAAACGGTAAAAGACTGAAAGCATGTATCCCCGGTGGTTCATCGGTTCCTATTCTTCCTGCAAATCTTTTGTTGAAAACAGCAAAAGGTGAAACAAGAATGATGAACTATGAAAGTTTGAGTGATGGTGGTTTTGCAACCGGCAGTATGATGGGTAGCGGTGGTTTTATTGTAATGGATGAAGATCAGTGTGTGGTAAAACACACCTATACATTGGCTCGTTTTTATCGTCATGAAAGTTGCGGACAATGTTCACCATGTCGTGAAGGAACAGGTTGGATGGAAAAGATTCTGCTCAACATTGAAAACGGAAAAGGAAAGATGAGTGATATTGATCTGTTGTGGGATATTCAACGCAAGATCGAAGGAAATACCATTTGTCCGTTAGGTGATGCAGCAGCGTGGCCCGTGGCAGCAGCCATCCGTCATTTCCGTGATGAGTTTGAATGGCATGTAACGAATCCATCCGATGCATTGAAAGGAAATTATGGTTTAGCGAATTATGCGAAGCCATTGGAGGTAGCAGTACCAACTGCATAATTAATCAGCAAGAACGTATTCAATAATATGGCAGACGAAAAGAAATTATTTACAGTAACCATCGACAACATCACTGTTGAAGTGGAGCCGGGAACAACCATTCTGCAGGCTGCACGCAAAGTAGGTGGTGATGTGGCGCCGCCGGCGATGTGTTATTACACAAAGCTGAAAGATAGTGGTGGTAAATGCCGTACTTGTTTAGTGGAAGTGGCTGCAGGTTCTGCTGCTGATCCACGACCCATGCCTAAGTTGGTAGCAAGTTGCCGTACTAACGTCATGGACGGCATGGTGGTGAAAAATATTACCAGCGATCGTGTAATTGATGCAAGAAATGGCGTGGTTGAATTTTTGTTAATCAATCATCCGTTGGATTGTCCGATTTGCGACCAGGCGGGTGAATGTCATTTGCAGGATCTCAGTTACGAGCATGGCAAAGGCGCCAGCCGTTACGAGTTCAAACGGAGAACATTCGATAAGCATGATCTTGGTCCATACATTCAATTGCACATGACACGTTGCATTCTCTGCTATCGTTGTGTGTACACTGCCGACCAGGTTACGAATGAACGCAAACACGGTATCCTTATGCGTGGCGATCATTCTGAAATTGCAACGTATATCGAGAAGAGTTTAGATAATGATTTCATCGGTAATGTAATTGATGTTTGTCCGGTGGGTGCATTAACCGACAGAACATTCCGTTTCAAAAACCGTGTATGGTTTACCAAACCGGTAGATGCACATTGCAACTGTGATAAGTGCAGTGGTGAAGTGCAATTGTGGATGCGTGGTGATGAAGTGCTTCGTGTAACTGCACGTAAAGATGAGTGGGGTGAAGTAAAAGATACAACGAAAGGTGAAACGGGATGGATCTGCAATACGTGTCGTTTCGAACGGAAGAAAGCAAGCGACTGGGTCATTGAAGGACCGTCACATGTTAATCGCCATTCAGTGATTTCACAAGGCCATTATGAGAACGGAGTGAAACCGAGTGAAACAATCAAGAAAGTAATGGGCGGACGGGATCCGAAGTTGCTCATGAACATTAAAGATGTAAGTGAAGTGAACCAGGTGGAGTTGAGTGAAATAAAAGGAGCGGCAACATCGGAATCGTTTAAACAATTGAAGAAAGGAAATTAATGGATATGATTTTATTAGCAGTTGATTGGGCATTGGTGCTGGAGAAATTCATCTTCATCGCATTCATCATCACCGTTTCATTGGTGGTTGCGCTGTACATGACGTTCGGCGAACGCAAAGTAGCGGCATGGATTCAGGATCGTGTTGGTCCCAACCGTGCAGGTCCGTTTGGTATATTACAACCATTGGCCGATGGTGTAAAGATGTTTTTCAAAGAAGAGATCATTCCCACTTCTTCCAATAAAATTTTATTTATTCTTGGTCCTTCATTGGCGATGATTACGGCCATGTTAACCAGCGCTGTTATTCCATGGGGCGACAAAGTAGAATTATTCGGACGCACCATCTCCTTGCAGATTGCTGATGTAAATATTGGTATCCTGTATGTGTTTGGTATTTTGAGTTTGGGTGTATATGGAATTATGATCGGTTCATGGGCGAGTAACAACAAGTTCTCGTTAATGGGTGGTTTGCGTGCAGCATCACAGATCATTTCGTATGAACTGGCGATGGGTATCGCATTGATCGCTTTGATTATGATCACCGGAACATTGAGTCTTGGTGAAATGGTGAAGCAACAACAGGAAGGCTGGTGGAACTTTTTTGTGCAACCACTCGGCTTTTTCATTTTCTTAGTGTGTGCGTTTGCGGAATGTAACCGTACGCCTTTCGATCTGGCTGAAGCAGAGAACGAATTGATCGGTGGCTACCACTCTGAATATTCAAGTTTGAAATTGGGTTTCTATTTGTTTGCTGAGTACATCAATATGTTCATCAGCAGTGCAGTGATGGCCACTTTGTATTTTGGCGGCTATGATATCATTCCATTCTATGATGAAAGTGCATGGGGTTTTTCAGCCAATATTATGGCGTTGTTAGGTGCTGCTGCATTATTCTTTAAGATTCTTGTTTTCATTTTCATATTCATGTGGGTACGTTGGACGATTCCAAGATTCCGTTACGATCAGTTGATGAACCTCGGTTGGAAAGGATTGATTCCGCTTTCGTTGTTCAACATGCTCGTTACAGCAGCGGTGATTTTATTTTTGAAGAAATGATAAGATGAGTGATGAATGATTAGTGATGAGTAAACGCTGCGGAGTGATTATCCCCTCCTTGGAGGGGTGAAGGAGAGTTACACAGAAAGAATGATTGAAGGGGTGGGTTGATGAAAAGAATTGTTGCAGTAAAAGAGTCGAGACGCTTTGGTCTCGATGCCGAATAAAACTTCGGCATGCGACGCAACAAAAGAAGAAGAGAGAGTTGAAGTGCGTGACAAAAAATATATTTGCAAACTTTTATAAAAAACGTTGATGCAATTAACAAACAAAGCAAAACTGGTAGACCGTAAGCCGTTGAGCATTGCAGAAAAGATTTATCTGCCTGCAATTCTTAAGGGAATGGGTATTACGTTTTCGCATATTTTTAAAAAGAAGGTAACGATTCAATACCCGGAACAAACACGGCCATTCAGTCCTGTGTTTCGTGGTTTGCATATTCTGAACCGTGATGAAGAAGGACGTGAAAATTGTACGGCCTGTGGACTGTGTGCAGTAGCTTGCCCGGCAGAAGCCATTACAATGGATGCGGCAGAACGTTTGCCCGGCGAAGAACATTTATATCGTGAAGAAAAATATGCAGCAAAGTATGAGATCAATATGCTGCGTTGTATTTTCTGTGGTTTGTGTGAAGAGGCTTGTCCGAAAGATGCGATCTATTTAACCGAAACATTTGCACCTGCGAATTACAGCAGACAAAGTTTTATATATGGTAAAGACAACCTGGTGATTCCTCATCCAAAGGAAAACCCGGAAGCATTTACCAAAGCGAAAGGATTAATTGACGAACGAAAGGCGAAAGCCAATCAACAGACTGCATAACATGAGCATTACTGAAATTCTATTCTGGTTCCTCAGTGCAATGGCACTTGGCGGAGCATTGATGATGGTTACCAGCAAAAACCCGGTGTATAGTGTACTGTGGTTGATTGTTGTATTCTTTGCAATTTCCGGTCATTATATTTTATTGAACGCACAGTTTCTTGCAGTGGTGAACATCATTGTATATGCAGGGGCTATCATGGTATTGTTCCTCTTCGTGATCATGCTCATGAACATGAATGCAGATAATGAACCACAGAAAAATAAATGGCTGAAAATAGCCGGCGCTGTTGCAGGTGGTAGTTTAATGTTGGTGTTTGTAGCTGCTTTGAGGCAAACAGAAACCTTGCAGGCGCAACAGGTGAACATGGGCGGTGAAGCAGGATTAATTAAAACATTGGGTAAAACATTGTTTACCGATTATGTATTACCATTCGAAATCAGCAGTGTGTTGTTTTTAAGTGCGATGGTAGGTGCAGTGGTTATAGGGAAGAAAGGAGATTAAGAAATTCTCAAATTGAATTTATGCCGATCAATTATTATATCATTCTTGCAGTTGCGTTATTCAGCATTGGAGTAGCGGGTGTGTTAACACGCCGCAATGCGATCATCATTTTTATGTGTATTGAATTAATGCTGAATGCGGTAAACCTGTTGCTGGTTGCATTTTCAAAAATGCATTATGCCAATGCAATAGCTGCTGATCCTTCTGCAGTTGCAGGGACAGAAGCACAATTGTTTGTATTCTTTATCATGGTGGTGGCTGCAGCGGAGGTGAGTGTGGGACTGGCCATTATTGTGATGATGTACAGGAATATTCACAGTGTGGATGTAAACTTTTTGAACAGACTTAAACATTAATACAGAAGTACGAACTACGAAGTACGAATGACGTACTTCCAACTTCGTGCCTCGTACTTGACTATTATGAACAGTATTATCGACTTGGTTTATTTGGTTCCTTTGTTTCCGTTGATTGGTTTTCTGATCAATGGATTAGGCAGGAAGAATCTCAGCAAATCGCTCAGCGGCATTATTGGCAGCGGGGTGATCCTTGCATCATTCATTGTGAGTTTGCTGATCTTTAACGAAACAAGAGCCGAAGGTTTTACAGCTATAACCGTAAACCTGTTTGAGTTTATTAATGTAGCCGGGCTGAATATTCCTTTCGCTTTCCAGGTTGATCAGTTATCAGCTTTATTTCTTTTGATCATTACCGGTGTTGGTTTTCTCATTCATGTGTATTCTACTTCTTATATGCATGAAGAAGCACCACATCATTATGCACGCTACTTCGCTTACCTGAATTTATTTGTGTTCAGTATGTTGTTGCTGGTGCTGGGTGCGAACTATCTCATCATGTTCATTGGATGGGAAGGTGTTGGTCTTTGTTCCTATTTACTTATCGGTTACTGGTTTAAGAATAATGAATATGGCAATGCTGCACGCAAAGCCTTTGTGATGAACCGTATTGGCGATCTTGGTTTTTTATTAGGCTTGTTCTTCATCATTCAACAGTTTGGATCATTAACGTATAGCGAGGTATTTGCAAATGCACAGGGAACTGATACCGCTATTCTAACTGTCATTACCTTGTTATTGTTTGTTGGTGCAACCGGTAAGAGTGCACAGATTCCATTGTACACATGGTTGCCTGATGCGATGGCGGGTCCAACACCTGTATCTGCCTTGATCCATGCTGCAACGATGGTGACTGCAGGTATCTACATGATTGCACGCAGTAATATTCTTTACACTCTTGCACCTGTTTCACAAACAGTAGTTACAGTTATTGGATTAGCAACAGCTATCCTTGCTGCAACTATCGCTATCAAACAAAACGATATTAAAAAAGTACTGGCTTATTCAACAGTAAGTCAGTTAGGTTATATGTTCCTTGGTTTAGGTGTAGGTGCTTACACCGGTGCGGTGTTTCATGTAATGACACATGCATTCTTCAAAGCATTGTTGTTCTTAGGTGCAGGTAGCGTTATTCATGCCATGCATCACGAGCAAGACATCCGTAAGATGGGTGGCCTGGCGAAAAAACTTCCAACAACACACTGGACTTTCCTGGCAGGTTGTATTGCTATTGCAGGTATTCCTCCGTTCAGTGGATTCTTTTCAAAAGACGAAATTTTAGTGCATGCATTTGCTGCGAATCCTGTTTACTATGTCATCGGTTTAGCAGGTGCATTGATGACTGCTTTCTATATGTTCCGATTATACGCCATGACGTTTAGAGGAACATTCCGTGGTACACATGAGCAGGAACATCACTTGCATGAAAGTCCATGGCAAATGACGATGCCGTTAGTGGTGTTGGCAGTGTTGGCGATCGTTGCAGGTTTTGTTGGTATTCCTGAATTGTTTGCTGCTGATGCACACAAGCTGGAGCATTACTTAGCTCCTGTATTTAAAGCCTCAACAGAACTTGCAGAAGCGCATCATGTAGAGCATTCAACTGAATATATTTTATTGGCCGTAAGTATAACACTCATTGTTCTTTCAATCCTCTATGCATTAAATCGTTTCAGCAAAAAACCTGAAACCGGCGAAGCAGAAGGGTTTGGAAAAGTGTTGGCCAACAAATGGTATGTAGATGAACTATACAACAGCATTATCACAAAACCATTGAATGGCTTGGGTGCATTTACAAATCGTTTTATTGAGAAAAGTAGTATTGATGGAATCGTAAACGGTGTAGGCAAGAGCGTACAGTGGGGTGGCCGTCAATTGCGGTTAATGCAAAGCGGACAAGTTGGTTCTTATGTACTGTGGATGGTGTTGGGCATTCTGATATTATTTGTAATCACAATTACAATCCTTAAATAAACCGGGTTAAAACTGTTTATGACTGCATTATTGTTGATATTGGTTCCGTTAATTGGTGGTCTTGTTACTTTTTTCGTGAAACAGGAAAGCCAGGTAAAGCTCTGGAGTTTTGTGGTATCGCTGGTTACGTTGGTAGCTATGAGTGTTAACCTGTTGATGCATGATGAAGCTGGCAGAAGCTTTACAGCTGAGTGGTTACCGATGCTCGGCTCATCGTTTGCTTTGCAGATGGATGGTGCCAGCACATTACTTTGTTTCCTCACTGCACTTTGTTATCCCATCATCTTTGCTTCTACGTGGAAAAGCAGTTATGCATCGCCCAATAGTTTCTATGGATTGATGTTGCTGGCACAAGCCGGTATTACCGGCGTTTTCCTTGCAGCTGATGGATTATTGTTCTACTTCTTCTGGGAGTTGGCATTGATCCCTGTGTATTTTCTCTGCAGCAAATGGGGTGGTGAAAAACGAATTGCAGTTACATTTAAATTCTTCATTTATACATTCATTGGTTCACTGTTGATGCTGGTTGGTTTGTTGTACATGTACTATCAAACTGCCGATGCATCATTCTCCATGCAATCATTGTATGCAGTGAAATTGAGTGCTGAGCAACAGTCGTGGTTATTCTGGTTGTTCTTTATTGCTTTCGCTGTAAAGATGCCGGTGTTTCCTTTTCACACATGGCAGCCCGATACTTATGAACAATCACCCACAGCTGTAACCATGGTGTTGAGTGCATTGATGGTGAAGATGGGTTTGTTTGCAGTAATCCGTTGGTTGTTGCCTTTGTTTCCTGATGCTGCTGTGCAATACGATAACGTAGTGATTGGTTTAAGTGTGATTGGTATGATCTACGCAAGTGTTCTTGCCATGCAACAGGACGATATTAAACGTTTGATCGCTTATTCTTCTATTGCACATATTGGCTTGATGGCTGCTGCATTGTTTGTAAACAACGAAAGTGGTTTGCAAGGTGCAATGATCCAGTTGTTCAGTCATGGTGTGAATGTGTTGGGTATGTGGATCGTCATTGAACTGATTGAACGTCGCTTTGGTACACGTAAGATGAGTGAGTTGGGCGGTCTTGCACAAAAGGCGCCGGGCTTAACGATTTTATTGGTGATTGTTGCATTGGCAAACGTGGCATTACCATTGACCAATGCATTCATTGGTGAATTCTTAATGTTCAACGGTTTGTTCAAATTCAATGTATGGTATGCGGCTGTTGGTGGGTTAAGCATTATCCTAAGTGCGATCTATACATTGCGTATGATCCAGAAAGTATTTTACGGAAACGAAAACACATTAACAGCAACGGGAGAAGATATCAACTGGTTTGAAAAAGCAAGTCTGGCTGTAATTGTTGTGGCCATTTTTGTAATGGGGGTTTATCCCAAACCTGTATTTGAATTAACAACAGATACTGTAACCTTGATACTTGGTGTGTTTAAATAATTTATTCAACGAAGAACGATGAACCTGATTTTAATTTCGGCGATTTGGGGTATTGTGATGATGTTCAGCGGTTTGTTTCTCAAGAGCAAATCGTCTGCAAAAACTGTTGCATTGATTGGATCGATCGCTTTACTGATTGGTAACTTTTTTGATCTCTCCGGCAAGATGATCATCGACAGCAACTTCAATGGTATGCTGCAATACGAACGCTTTGGCTTGTTGTTCTTAACCGTTCTGATTCTTGCTCTCATCATGTACATCCTGCTCAGCGGTAAAGAGGTGGAAGCTGTGGGCAATCATCCGTTTGAATATTTTGCGTTGATCTTTTTTGTCATGAGTGGTGCAGGTTTAGTAGCGTTATTCAACAACTTACTTATTCTGTTTATCGGTATTGAGATCATTTCTATTCCGCTATACATTCTTACCGGCTCCGATAAGCGAAATCTCAAGAGTAATGAAGCTGCTTTGAAGTATTTCCTGATGGGATCTTTCTCAACAGGTATCATGCTCATGGGTATTGCCTTTCTTTATGGAGCAACAGGTTCGTTTCAGTTGGAACAATTAATGATGCAGCCACAGGAAGATTATAAAGTTTTCATGTTGATCGGCATTGTAATGATCATGGTGGCACTTGCATTTAAAGTATCAGCGGCTCCGTTTCATTTCTGGACACCTGATGTGTACGATGGTGCACCAACTGTGTTCACTTCATTCATGGCAACCATTGTGAAAGCGGCCGTGTTCATTGGTTTTTTAAACCTGTTTGCAAATGCATTCGGCAACAAAACCGGCAACTGGCAAATGACGGTTGCTATTATTACTGCTCTTACGTTGTTCATTGGAAATATTACAGCTGTTTACCAGCAAAGTGTAAAACGCATGCTGGCTTATTCAAGTATTGCGCAGGCAGGCTTTATGATGTTTTCAGTTTTTGCCATCAATGATATGGCGAAGCAAGGTTTGTTGCTGTATGCAGCCGCTTATTGTTTTGCTACCATTGGCATCTTTGCAGTATTGGTGAAAATGAAAGATTATACGTTCGATGGTTTCAATGGTCTTGCTAAGAAGCAACCATTGGTTGCCCTTGTCTTAACTGTTTGTTTACTCTCTCTGGCAGGTATTCCTTTAACCGCAGGGTTCTTCGCTAAATATTTTGTACTGGCAGCAGCTGTTAAAACAGGTACCTACCTCTGGTTGGTGATCTTTGCGGTTGTAATGGCAGCGGTGAGTGTGTATTATTATTTCCGTATTATCCAGGCAATGTATTTTAAAGAAGGTGAAGGACAGGAAATGGCGATCACAACTCCGTTTAAAGCTTTATTGTTGACTGTTGCGGCTGTGGTAATCCTGCTGGGTGTTTATCCAAGCTTACTGCTGAACTGGCTTACATTTTTCTGATCGCCTTGTAATCCGATTTTTTAGTTGTTCATATCTGCCGCTGCGGGTGGCAATGCCATTCATGGAAACAACTTGCAATTCCCCACAGCTTTCTTAACTTCACAATTGAATAAAGCACGAATCAAACGAAAGTTGCTTTGTTTACATTTCAACAATGACATTTTCCGACATCTTATCATTGGCATGGCGCACTATACGTTCCAATAAATTACGTACGGGTATTACTGTTTCCATCATCGCATTCGGTATTATGGCGCTGATAGGCATTATTACTGCCATTGAAGCGATGAATCAGAGTTTGTATGAGAACTTCTCTATCCTCGGTGCCAATTCTTTCAGCATACGTTTTAAAGAACGCAATATCCGTTTTGGTGGAGGCCCGAGAAGCGATCTCACCAGAACTAAAAAAGGGGGCAACAAACAACGCAACTCAAATCTCGACAGGTTTATTTCGTTTGAAGAAGCACGCAGGTTTAAAGATCAGTTTACGTTTCCTGCAACCGTTAGTATCTCCAAATTTGCAAGTGGCAATGCAACTGTTCTTTTTGAAAATGAAAAAACAAATCCTAACGTAAGGGTCATCGGTGGCGATGAAAATTATTTGCTCAACAGTGGTTACACATTAGAGCATGGCCGTGATTTTAATAAACTTGATGTAGAAACAGGCAGAAACGTGGTGATCATTGGAAGCGATCTTGTGCGTAAGCTGTTTAAAGGAAAAGGTTCTTATGCTGTTGGTAAACTCATACGTATCGGTTCTAACCGTTACCGCATTATTGGTGTAATGAAAGAACGGGGTGCGAGTTCATTTTTATCGCTCGATAACCTGGCCCTTGTTTCTTACAACAATGTGCGTCGTGTTTTCAACAGTAGCGGCAGTTACAATATCACTATCAGGGCAAATGACTTTAAGCAAATGGATGCAGCTGTTGGTGAAGCAACGGGTGTATTTCGCCAGGCACGAAAACTGAACGTTAAAGACGCTGATAATTTTTATATCGATCGAAGTGACAGTATTGTTGAAACGCTGAAGAATACACTTCGTTTTGTAAAATATGCTGCATACATCATTGGAGCCATTACATTACTTGGTGCTGCTATCGGTTTAACCAATATCATGCTGGTTGCTGTGAGCGAACGTACAAGGGAAATTGGCTTGGCGAAATCAATTGGTGCAAAAGGTGCAAGCATCCGCACACAATTTTTATGGGAAAGTATTCTCATCAGTTTGCTCGGCGCTTTCTTTGGTATCGTATTAGGAGTTCTTGTTGGTAACCTTGCTGCTATCTTCTTTAAAACAGGATTTATTGTTCCCTGGGGCTGGGCAGCGCTTGGTGCCATCATCTGTTTCTTTACAGGGTTACTTGCAGGTTTATATCCCGCCAGCAAAGCATCAAAGCTTGATCCTATTACTGCTTTACGCTACGAATAAAAAACTGTTTTCTTTTCTTACCATTCATCATACATACTTTGCCGATTGTGAAAGTGTACTTCCCGTTCTCACCGGATTTTATTTCAGAATTCCAGCCGTAAAATATCTTTGTTCTTCCTTTTAAAGGAATTACTCCAATGTAGAATTCACATTCTTCGTTTTTTCAGCGCAACTGCTTCCTCAGTCATCAACGTAAGTTCTTAACAAGGTGCACCAACTTACCCACAATGCTCCTGCATAGCTGTACAAGGCTGTAAATCTTAATCAACAACAATTACTTTTCAATTTTAAACCATTTTCAATCATGGACATTGCATCCTTATTTTTCGCCTATTGGTGGGTGTTATTAATTTTCTTTTCACTCATTTTCTACAAATTTGTTTTACGTGTATTCTTCGGTATGGTGATCGTACCCGAAGACAAAATTGGTCTTGTAACAAAAAAATTCGTGCTTATCGGTGCCAACCGTGAGTTGCCTGATGGCAGAATTATTGCTACTAAAGGTGAAGCCGGTTTCCAGGCAAAAACATTAGCGCCGGGTTTATATTGGTTCATGTGGCCATGGCAATACGGGGTAGATATGATTCCTTTTACTGTTGTACCAGAAGGTAAAATTGCACTGGTGCTCAGTAAAGACGGTGCTGAAATTCCCACCGGTCATATTCTTGCACGCAGGGTTGATTGTGATAATTTCCAGGATGCACATGCATTCTTAGATCGCAATGGACAACGTGGACGACAAACAGCATTTATCACTGCAGGTTCTTATCGTATCAACCGGCATTTGTTTGATGTGAGCATCGTTGACCAGGTAACGATCAATGAAAACATGGTAGGTATTGTTACTGCTCTTGACGGTGAACCTATTCCTATCGGCTCCATTGCAGGTAAGTTTGTCGAAGGGCATAATAACTTCCAGAATTTCGATTCGTTTCTTGGCAGTGGTGGTAATCGTGGTTTGCAACCGCAGGTAATACTTGCAGGTTCATACTACATCAATCCCTGGGCCTTACAGATTGAAGAAACACCAATGACAGATATCCCGATCGGTCATGTGGGTGTGGTGATCTCTTATATTGGTGAAGCAGGCAGAGATTTAACCGGTGATACATTCAAGCACGGTAACATTGTTGAAAAAGGTTTCCGTGGTGTTTGGATGGAACCATTGGGACCAGGTAAATATCCAATCAATAAATACACAACAAAAGTAGAATTGGTGCCAACAACCAACCTGGTATTAAACTGGGCCAATGCAAGAAGTGAAGCGCATTCATTGGATAAAAATTTATCAACGATCACGGTTCGTTCAAAAGACGGTTTCCCGTTTAATCTCGATGTGGCACAGATCATTCACATACCTGCAACTGAAGCGCCAAAAGTAATTGCACGCTTCGGCAGCATGAATAATCTTGTGAGCCAGGTGCTTGAACCAACGATTGGTAACTATTTCCGTAACAGTGCGCAGGATAGTGATGTGATTTCATTCTTAAGTACACGTAAAGAACGTCAGAACGCAGCGAAGGACCATATTAAAGAAGTGTTGGAAGAGTATAACGTAAATGCAGTGGATACATTGATCGGTGACATTGTTCCACCCGAAGCGTTAATGAAAACATTAACTGATCGTAAGATCGCACAGGAAGAAGAGAAAACTTACGAAACACAACGAATGGCCCAGGAAAAAAGACAAGGTGTTGAAAAAGAAACAGCCATTGCTGATATGCAGAAAGAAATTGTAAAGGCACAACAAAGTGTTGAGATTGCACAACGCACGGCTGACGCAACAGTAAAGAAAGCAGAAGGTGATGCTACCAGCTTAAAGCTGAATGTAAATGCAGAAGCTGAAGCAACTAAGATGCGTGCAAATGCCGATAGTGAAGCAATTAAAATGAAAGCTGCTGCACAAGCTGAATCAACAAAACTGAATGCCACTGCTGATGCAGAACGTATTTCAAAAACAGGTTTGGCTGAAGCGGAGAAGATAATGGCGATTGGTAAGTCAACTGCCGAAGCTTATGAGTTGCAGGTAAGGGCAATGGGTGGCGATAACTTTACACGTTATAAGATCACTGAGGAAATCAGTAAGGGTCAGATCAAAATCATACCTGATGTATTAATTGGTGGTAGTAACGGATCAGATGGTCCTATCAGCGGATTACTTGGTTTGAAGCTGATGGAAATGATGGATGCTGATAAGAAGAGTGAGAAGGGTAAAGAGAATTAATTGCATCATTGAAATAAAAAAAACCTCTGCAACAGCAGAGGTTTTTTTTATGAGTTTAAGAGAATGATTATTTATTCTCCAACACGTCAGTAATACGATCACTGAGATCCTGCAGATGCAGTTTCGTCATGTTATCTGTTGTTAATGGTAATGCTGCTTTAATATCATTACGCAGTGTACGCAATGTTCCTTTCAGGATTGAATACGCATCTGTGTTTTTGATATTAAGTGATGGTGATATCTGTAATGTTATACCAAGACCACCAATTGAAAGAGGTGATGCACCGCCTGGCAATAATGTAATGATGCGCTCAACAAACATCTTCTGCAAATTACGGCGATATACATCTGTTGCTTTCTTTGCATAAACTTCGCTGAAAATAGCACGACGCAGATCGTCCATCACTTCAGTTGCTTTGTAAGCATTGTTGCCAATGGCAGCTTCTGCTTCAAACAACTTGGTCATTGTCGAAGAACTGATAATGCGGTTCAGGATCGATTCCTGTCTGTTTGCAATTACAACCTGCGGGCTAATGCCGGTGCGGCTGAAGATATCATTGTTGATCAACCACGTTGGTGTTGTAAAGAGCTGTTGATTGAGGAAGCTCATTGCTTCTTTTTGTACAGATTTCGGCGTGAACTCATATACAGCACCATCCTGTTCGCTCATTTTTGGTGTTTCATAAATACCGCCGATGTTTTTTGCAACATGGCCCATGTAACGCCCAAACTGAGTTTGTACCTGGTTGTACATTTCATCTAAACCTTCATAGCTTTCGTTAGGTTGTTTGGTCCAATTGATGAGGTTCGGAACAATGCGTTGCAGGTTCTTAATACCGTAGCCACTTGCTTTCATCGCATCGTTACCTAAGTCTTCGTTTTGTGAACGAGGATCATCAGGATTGGTTTCAGTACCAAACCAATTACGTTTGTTCTTTAAACGCTCAGTAGTGAGTTTTTGTAACACAGGTACTTCTGCTTCTGCAGTTTTGTACTCAGGCATCCAGCGGTAACCCCACTCAATAGCCCACTTATCATAATCACCAATGCGTGGGAACAAACCAATGCGTGTGATATTGTCTTCCGGTTGTGCTACATAGTTAAAACGTGCATAGTCCATAATAGATGGAGTGTGGCCATTCGCTTCAACCCATTTTTTATTACGGAGACTGTCAACAGGAACTGTAGAAGAAGAGCCGTAGTTATGACGGAGACCTAATGTATGTCCAACTTCATGTGATGACACAAAACGAATCAATTCGCCCATCAATGCATCTTCAAATACCATTGTACGTGAACCGGGATCTACAGCAGCTGTTTGAATAAAATACCAGTTGCGTAAAAGGCTCATTACATTGTGATACCAGTTGATATGACTTTCCAGGATTTGTCCGCTGCGTGGATCATGCACGTTCGGGCCACTTGCATTAGCTACTTCACTTGGCTTGTAAACAATGGCACTGAAACGGGCATCTTCCAAACTCCAGGTACTGTCTTCTTGCGGAGTAGGAGCCATTTTTCCCATGATTGCATTTTTGAAACCGGCTTTTTCAAATGCAGCCTGCCAATCGTTTACGCCTTGAATAAGATAGTTTACCCATTTCTTAGGTGTAGCAGGATCGATGTAATAAATGATCGGGTTCTTTGGTTCAACCAATTCTCCACGCTTGTATTTTTCAATATCCTCATCTTTTGGTTCAAGCTTCCAGCGAACAGCCATTTCAATTTCTTTTACACCTTGTGGGTTTGCATCGAAGTCGGTATAGCGGCGTGTAAAGAAACCAACACGTGGATCGAAGTAACGGGGCTTTGCAGGAACTTTTGGTAACAACAACATTGAGCTGTTAAGTTCTAATGTAAAGTTGCCGCTTCTGCCTTGTGCTGAAAAAGGATTTGCTTGTGCACCCGGAGCAGCACCACCACGGGTATAGGTCTTAACCGTTTTTACTTCAATGTTGATCGGGTAAGATTTGATGGTGTTGATATATGATTTATCTGCCTGCACTGCACCTAACTGCAAACTTGATTTTGAGCCGGTGCTGAAGAACAAGACATCATTATCACCTGCAACAAACTCCGTCATATCAATTACGGTAGAACGTGTATTGGTAACAGAATCTCTACCAAATGCACTCACACTAAAGGTTTGCATAATGGGTTGAATATTTGAATTCACCACTGCTTTATACATACCGTTTTCATCTGTACCACGTTGGTCAAACGAAACTCTTCTTAAAAACACTCTGTTGTTTGGTCCTTTCTCAAAACGGATCACATTGTTATTTACAATGTCACCTGCGTAACCTGAAAATCCATTGCTGAGACCTGCAGCCGATTTGGAAATGCGGGTTACAACAAGGATGTCTCTGTTTAACAAAGAGTCGGGTAATTCAAAATACCATTTGTCATCTACCATGTGTACTTTAAACAAACCCTCATCGGTTTTGGCTTTGTCGGTTATTACCTCTTTGTAAGGTTTGGGCATTGCTGCACGTTGTGCCATTGGTGGCGCACCTGTTGGTAATTGTGTTGGAGCACCTCCTGAAGCGGGTACAGTGGGACGGTTTTGCGCCAGCCCTGCAGTTAAGCTACCTGCCAGCAGCAGCGATGCTAATGTTACATTTTTCATCATACTTTGATTGGTTTAGAAAATCGATTGAAATTAAATGGAATGCCCGAAACCACAGATATACAAAATGGGAATGGAAAATGTTAGGTGTGAACGGAGAAATATGATAAACGGCACAATCGTTTGCTGAAATAAATCAAAAAATTAAAACGGCGGGAAGTTGGTAAAAATAAATATTTCCCTAACTTGTGCCACCCGTACAGAGGGAATGGTTTGATTTTTTGAAAAGGAAAATTTCATAGAATTGTACCACTATTTAAGAATAAAAACTTACTTAATTAAAAACCAAAAAATCAATTGTCATGGCTGAAACTAAACCAACGGCAGCAAAGGCTGCAACTTCAGGTCAAGCAAAGCAGAGCAGCAACGTTATCTCCTGGATAGCGCCAATCGTGTGTATCCTTGCAGGTTATTTAATCTGGCGTTTCATCTTAGGTAACGCAAGCGGGTTTAAAGAGCCGGATACTTCAGGTGCATGGTTCTGGCCAAAACATCACACTCCGGTTGGCGAGATGAACAAGATCTATGAAGGGGGTATCATCGTTCCTTTCCTGATCGGTCTGTTCTTAATGGTAATCGTATTCTCTATTGAGCGTTACCTTACTATCCGTAAAGCAATGGGTGCCGGTAATGCTACTGACTTTATCCGTAAAGTACAGTATCATCTTGCAAACAAAAATATTGACGCTGCAATTGCAGAGTGCGATAAGCAAAAAGGTTCTGTTGGTAATGTTATGAAAGCGGGTTTGAAAAAATACCGTGAAATGACAGGTGAGACTGTAATGGATCACGAACAGAAAATTCAGGCAATCCAGAAAGAAGTGGAAGAAGCAACAGCTTTGGAATTACCAATGCTTTCTAAAAACCTCGTATTCTTATCTACCATTACATCACTTGGTACGTTGATCGCCTTGTTAGGTACTGTATTAGGTATGATCCGCTCATTCAGTGCATTAGGTGCTGCAGGCGGCGGTGGCGATGCAACAGCGTTGGCGATTGGTATCTCTGAGGCCTTGTACAATACGGCTTTGGGTATTGCTACGTCATCATTTGCATTGATCATGTACAACGTGTTTACAACAAAGATCGATGCGATCACATACGGTATCGATGAAACAAGCTTTACATTAACTCAAAGTTTTGCAACTCAGTACAAGTAATTGATTGAGTGTTTATGGATTTTTTGAATTATTGAATCTTTCATTACAAAACTGGTAAGTAAATGTCTAAACTCAATAAAATTGCCAAAAAAAGTACCTGGGTGGATATGACAGCCTTCGTGGATCTGTCGTTTCTGATCCTTACTTTCTTTATGCTGGCAACGAAATTTAAGCCACCTGAGGTGCTTAAAATTCAAAACCCTCACTCAGTATCATCGATAAACCAACCGGAGAAGGATGTGTTTAAGGTTTCGTTTGATAAAGACGGCAAAGTGTTTATCAGCTTTAGTCCGGATAAAGACGGAAAAGAAAAAGCGCAACTGACTGCGGAAGTATTAAGCCGCCAAAAAGGTTTAGGACTCACGCCTGGTGAAATTGCAACATTTGTAAATTTTTCCGTTGGTGGTATCGGGGTTCCAATTGGCCAATTGAAAAGTTTTCTGGCGCTTACAGATGCTCAGTATAAAGAGTTTTCTCAACCCGGTATCCCTGTAAAGGATACGTTAAATAATCAGTTAAATGATTATTTAAACGCCTTGATCACAGGTACAGGTGGCCGCAAGCCTGAAAACGTAATGCTGAACGGAGATAATGGAACAGAGTATCCATATTTTAAAAATGTACTGGCTGCATTTAAGAAGAATGGTATTTTTTCCTTTAAGCTTATTACTGCATTAGAAGGTGTGCCAAGCGGAACGCCTCTTTACAAAAAGCAAAGAGAAGGTAAGTAAACAACATTTTTAACTTTAATAACAAACGCTATGGGAGCAGATGTATCAGCACCGGATAGTGGGGGGCATAAGAAAGGCCCCGGGGTCAAGAAACAAGCCCGTAAGGATACCAAGGTGGATATGACGCCGATGGTGGATCTGGGATTCCTATTGATTACCTTTTTTATCTTCACTACAACAATGAGCACGCCAAAGGCTTTTAAGCTCAATGTTCCGGACGATAGTGCAAAGGAAGAGGAACAAAATCAGGCGAAAGCGTCAGGTGCGTTTACTGTGTTGTTAGGTAAGGATAATCACATTTATTATTACGAAGGACAATTGGCCGAAGACGGTTCCAATTTTAAATCTTCTAATTTTAAAGATATCAGAGCCGAATTGCTCAGGAAAAAGGCAAGTACGCCTGAAAAAGATCTTGTAATTATTATTAAGCCAAACGATAATTCTGTTTATAAGAATGTAGTGGATATGCTTGATGAAATGCAGATCACTGACATTAAGCGATATGCGATTGTTGACATTTTTCCAGTTGAAGTTGATCTGATCAGCCTCACAGAAGGAACTAGCCCACCTGCTGCTCCGGCCGGCGGAAAATAGTTTATGGAAAAAAAGCAAACAAGCATCTAATTCTAAACACAACTGTTAATTATGGAAGTAAATAAAATATTAAGTGCCGATTTTCTTGATATCCTTTTTGATCAAAGGAACAAGGAATATGGTGCTTATGAACTCCGCAAAAACTACCAGAAGAGGTTAACCACCGCTTTGTTGATGACAGCTGGTGCCGCTTTGCTGATTTTCCTGATGGTGATCGTTGGTCGTAGCGTAAGTGACAGTAATAAAAATAAAGTCAAAGTACAAGACGTTACACTTGCGGAAATTAAGCAGGAACAACCTGAAAAAATTGAGCCGCCGCCGCCACCTCCTCCAAAACAGGAGCCACCAAAAATTGAGATCACCAAGTTTACGCCTCCTAAAATTGTAGAAGACGAAAAATTTGATGAGAAGCAAGAGGTGAAAGAAGTGGAAGAAATTACCAACGTAGGTAAAATTGACCAGGAAGGTATCAAGGATCCTGAAATTGTGAATCCTCCAAAAGTGGAAGAAGAAACAAAAGTAGTGGAAGCTCCAAAAGAAGATCCCAACCAGGTATTTACCAAAGTGGAAGTTGAAGCCCAGTTCCCGGGTGGTGAAGGAAAATGGAATCAGTATGTACAACGTGAAGTAGAAAAGAACATCGACGATCTCGTTGATGATGGTCAAGCCGGTACATGTGAAGTTCAGTTCATCGTGGATAAAGAAGGTAACGTAAGTAATGTGGAAGCATTATCAATGAAAGGTTCTAAATTAGCAGAAGTAGCGGTGAACGCTATCAAGCGTGGACCTAAATGGATACCAGCTATTCAAAACGGTCGCCAGGTAAAAGCATGGCGTCGTCAGAAAATTACGTTCCGTCTGCCAGACGAACAACCTTAAGACCTTTTCAAGAAGGAATATACAAGCAAGTTCCCCATCGGATTTCCGATGGGGATTTTTGTTTCTATATGATATCTGCTGAAGATATTTTCTTCTTATGGAATCATCTTCTTTTCACATCTCAATTGAAAACAAAGCTTATGGATGCAATCAATCAAACCAACAAAAGATCACTCAACATTGATTTCGCTCCAATGGTTGATCTTGGATTTCTGCTCATCACCTTCTTTATTTTCACCACAAAACTTACAGAGGCAAAAGCATTTAAGCTGAATATGCCTGACGATAGTCCGGTAGAAATTCCCACCACTACTTCTGAATCTGCTACCATCACTTTACAATTGAAAGGCGACGGTGTTGTTGATTATTATGAAGGGTTTGAACAAAAGCCTTTACAGAAAGGGACACTTACTCTCTATGCACAAAACTCTGTGCGAACTCATTTAATTGACAAACGCAATCGTATTCTTCAAAAGCACGGCAGTGATACAAACTATGTAGTTCTTATCCAACCAACCACCAAAACCTCGTATAAAGAAGTAGTGGATGTGCTGGATGAAATGCAGATTCTCGCTATCAACAAGTATGTTTTGCTCGACGGTAAGCAGTAAAAGTAGTGCAGCATGTCAGCAACCGTTAAATTTGCAGCATGCTCGGAAAATTATCTGGTTGGGACGATACAATTGTTGCGCTTGCAACACCAAATGGAGTAGGTGCCATTGGCGTTATCCGTTTAAGCGGACCAAAGACGATTGCGATCGTTAATCAATTGTTTCCTTCAAAAGATCTTTCAAAACAATCATCGCATACCATTCATGTTGGCTTTTTGAAGGATGGAGATAAAGTGTTGGATGAAGTAGTAGTATCATTATTTAAAAATCCCAAAAGTTATACGGGTGAAGATGTGATTGAGATTTCCTGTCATGGTTCTCCCTTTATCCAGGAGCAGGTGATCAACACAATTGTGAAGCATGGGGCTCGTTTAGCAAAGCCCGGTGAATTTACACAACGTGCTTTTTTGAAAGGTAAACTTGATCTTACACAGGCGGAGGCAGTGGCTGATCTTATTGCAAGCAATACAGAAGCATCACAAAAAACAGCATTGCATAATATTCGTGGCGGGTTTTCAACGGTATTAAAAGAGTTGAGAGAACAACTGATCACGTTCTCAGCATTGATTGAACTGGAGCTGGATTTTTCGCAGGAAGATGTGGAGTTTGCCGATCGCACAAAATTTTATGAACTCATTCATCGCTCACAAAAAGTAACTACTGATCTGTTGCAGTCGTTTCAATTAGGCAATGTGATCAAGAACGGTGTAAGTGTTGCCATTGTTGGTAAACCCAATGCTGGCAAATCAACTTTACTGAATACATTATTGAATGAGAACCGTGCAATTGTGAGTGAAATTGCCGGCACCACAAGAGATACCATTGAAGAAGTGATCAACATCAACGGTATTCTGTTCCGCTTGATCGACACCGCAGGTATACGCAAAAGCATAGATGCCATTGAAGTGATCGGTGTAGAAAAAAGTATGGAGAAAATGCAGCAGGCCGATCTTGTACTTTATCTATTTGATGTAAACACCGAATCAAAAGCTGAGCTGGAAACTGCATTACTGCAGGTAAAGCAACAAAACAAAAGCTATTTACTTATAGGTAATAAAGTGGATGTGCTTGGTGAAGAAGAAGCGCAACAAAAGTTCTATGGAGACGGCGTGTTTTTTATTGCCGCCAAATCAAACAAACATATTGATGTATTGAAGGAGCGGTTGGTTGATAAAGTGGTGCAGGGAACCATACAAACAGAAAGCACCATTGTTACCAATGCCCGGCATTATACTGCATTGCAGGAAGTAGAAAAATCATTGAACGATATCAAAGCAGGGCTGGATAATCAATTGCCCGGCGATCTGCTGGCGCTGGATATTCGCAGGTGTCTTCATTTCCTTGGAGAGATCACAGGTGAGATCACCAATGAAGATCGTCTAGATTATATTTTTAGCAAGTTTTGTATCGGAAAATAAAAAAAGCGTCGCCTGGAAAAAGCAACGCCGAAACCAAAACAACTGCATGAGAAGATTAAGGAATGTTGATACTCCTGATCGTACATTCATTGATGATTTTACCTGTGCCGTATTTATCCCAAAATACTACTTGTATATTATAATTCTTTTCCCATTCCATCGGCTTGCCGGTGTTAATGGTGCATTTTAATCTTGTTGCTGAATCTCTTTTGAAAACATCATTTTCTGCAAACAGATCTTTTTCTTCTAACAGAACAGTTCCTTTCTCATCACTTATGCGCAAAGAACAACCTGCTGATACGTTACCATTCTTTTCAATCATCCCGTCAATTTCATCATTCACCAGTACAAAACTTTCACCAAGTGGTATGTCTGTATGCCCCAGCACCTCGTTATTCATCACAAGAAAAACGGACTTAGGTTGCATATTGATGTACTGAGCAGTTAAGCCCGTGTTTAAATCTTTTGTAACACCGGCGATTTTTTTGCCGCTGCATGAAACAAATAACATTGCAAGAAAGATGCAGGATGCAGCCGGTAAAAATTTTACCGGCCAGTTCATCGTGCATGATAAGATCCGAAGGGTGTTTTTCAGCAGCATATGGCCATTAAGCCACTCGTATTTATTGTTTCTGTCCTGCAAATACATAAGGTGTTTTTCTTTGTTAAATCAACACTGTAAAAGTGTAACAAAGAAAACAGATGTTAAAATTTTTGAAGGCGAATGGAAGGTTTTGCCAGCTGAAGCGTAGAAAAATGCAATTGAAAAGAAAGTCAACCGGCCAGCATTTCCTGGATAGCCTCTTTTGTGAGGGGCTTTACAAATACTTTTTTCACAGTGGAAAAGCTTTTCGCTTTCACTTTGTCCTCATGATAAACTGAAGAAGTATAGAGATAAACATTTGTATGAAAGTGATTGCGCTGCTCCAGCTGATCGATCTTCTTCAAAAACTCCCATCCATCCATCAAAGGCATATTAATATCCAACAATATAATATCGGGTAATGTTTGTTTCTGGTTCAACTTGCTATCGATGTAATGCAGCGCTTCCTGTGGATTTGTAAAAGCATCAATGATTGCATTGGGCAGGTGCATCGATATAATTTCTCTGCTGAGAAAATTATTGATGTCATCATCGTCAATCAGTAGAATATGTTTTACCTGTTCTGTCATGACTGCAATTGTTTTTTGGGAATATAGACTGTAAAGGTTGAACCTCTGTTGACTTTACTGCTTAATGTGATTTTGCCATTGAGTGTTTCAAGTTGTGTTTTAATAATGTAAAGCCCCATGCCTTTTCCATCAATACCCGTATGAAAACGTTGGAATAATGAAAACACCTTATCACCATACTGTTCAAGATCAATTCCCTGGCCATTATCTTCAACGGTAAGCATATAATACTCTTTATCTTCAGATGAAGTAATGTGAATAACAGCGTTTACATCCTTGCGACGATATTTAATTGCATTGGTAATGAGGTTTTGAAAAATACTCCGGATGATTCTTTTTGAAAACCATATTTCTTTTACTGAAAAATCATTGCTGATAGTTATTGCGGTTGTTTTTATCTGCTCACTGATTGATGCCGTAACGGTTTGCAGTTCTGTTTCCAACGAAACTGAGCTCATCGTTTCTCCGGCAACAGTTCTGAAGGAAAGAATTTCATTTACATCGTTCAACGTTTCGTTGAGTATGGAAATACATTCCTTTATCTTTTCGAAATAAATTTTATTATGTTCACCCAATTCTTCTTTTTTAAACAATCGTGAAAGACTCAAAAGGTTAGCTACCGGTGAACGGAGATTGTGTGATGTGATGTATGCAAACTGCTGCAGTTCTTTATTTCTTTTTAAGAGGGTAGAAGAGAGCTCACTCAATTCTATCTCTTTATTTTTAAGCTCGTTTACATTTAAAAAGATACCTGAAAGATGCAGGGCTTTATTATTGTGATCACGTTTAACTGCTTTGCTGATAAGAAGGCACCATTTCCATTCTCCTGATTTTGTTTTAAGCCGAACAATCACACCCTGTTCATCTGTCTCCGCATTGATTTGAGCGTGAACATAACCGATCAGTGGTTGCAAATCATCCGGATGAACTTTTGAACGGAGATAGCTGCGATCGGTTAAAAATTCAACAGGATCGTAACCAAGATTTGTGGCAGCCGAATCACCTAAAAAAACCGAATCGTTCTCTACATCCCAATCCCAGATGCCAATACCGGCGGCCTGTATGGCAAGTTTCAGCCGTTCTTTATTTACCCCCAGTTGCTCCTGCGTTTTTGTTCTTGCCTTTACTTCAAGTTCAAGTTCACGGGTGCGTTTGCGAACCGCTCTTCGTAACGACAGATTGTACACAAGGAATATTACGATAATAATACCTGCAACAATACTGCTGTACAAAATAATATTCAGTAACCGGTTTGATGCTGTTTTCTCAGGATCATACAGAAAGCCATCTAACGTAACAGATCGGTCAATAAGCCCCAGAGATTGATGTATATTTAGTATATGCTGCCATCTTCCTTCATTCATGTGACCGATCTCAACAAGACCGGGTAATATCAAGTGTTGCATTTGTTCCGCTTCATACAACAATGCTTCTTTTGTAACATTACGTTCTTTAACTCCGGGAAGTGTAAGAATATAGTCAGCCAACTCATCAGGATTTTTCATTGCATATTCCCAACCTTTAAAACTGGCTCGCTTGAATTTTTCAACAAGAGTGGGGTTGTTTTTTACAAGTGATGTTGATGTGAATAAAAGGTCGCCATAAAAATCAATTCCATAATTCACCGGTAAGATCGTATGCACATGCATACCTGCTTTTTCTAATTGGTAAGGCTCCACAGAAATATAACCGGTCATTGCATCTGACAGTCCGTTGATGAGGTCCATATTGTTCCAGCTATGTGGAATTACTTTTAATGAATCAAGCGGGATGCCCTCTTTTAAAAATAATGCCTGCAACTGCACCCACCCCTGGTCTTCTGATGCCATAATACGTTTACCAACAAGATCGGCCGGAGTATTAATGCCTGATGTGTTTAGCGAAATAACAGTATAAGCAGAGTGTTGAAATACAGGACCCACAACCATTAACTTATCGCCCTTTGCATAATTTAAAATAAGGTCGGAACCTGTTACTGCAAAATCAGCATCACCATTCAATACTGCTTTAACAGGTGGATGATCTTTATCGGCGGGAATAATTTTTACATCTAAACCTTCGGCTTTGTAATAACCTTTAAGTTGAGCGGCATAATAGCCGGCGAATTGAAACTGGTGCCACCATTTTAAATGCAGGCGCACGGGATTGTTCTGCGCAGAGGCGCTAAGAAATGTTATGCAGGCACTTGTGCATAACAAGAGATGTATAAAATGTGATATTGGTTTCTGTTTAGCCAGAAATTTTGGTTTTTGGGTGTAGTCACTTTTTCTTCATCAAATTACGGATATAAATTTTATTTAAACTGTATTGACAATATTAATTTTTTATACTGATAAGACTTTTAACCACTCATAAAAAACAATTCCGGCAATCAGCGATTTTACGGCTGGCCGGAATTACCTGAACTTATTGTTTACATTAAAGGAAACGACTACAATGGATCACCCCTGCATCACTAATGGCAGTAAACATGCAGCCTATAAAGATTGCGTTTTTATTAAGGCCACTACCATTTCGGCTACCCATTGTGCATTAAATGCAAACGAGCCGGTCACTATCTTGTTTTGCGTGTCGGTGATGTTGGTAAATGCCGGGTCTTTGATTGAATTTTTTTCGGGCACAATCAGTCTTGCACCTCTGCGCCTGAAAACTTCTTCCATATCAAATGGAAGTAATTTCCCATAAGCGGAAATACTCATCCATTCTTTTTCTGCCCAGGTGGGAAAACAGGTGATGGTTTTGCCTTTGACTAAATAATCACCATCGGGCAGAAGAATATTGATCCAGCTCGACATGCCATGCCCTGCTGCCGCCAGTACGCCACCATTGCTGTGAATGGCAACAGCAATGGTGGCTATGCGTTCATCCGAAAGTACATCGAAGTATTGACCATGGCCGCCGGGATAATAAACGGCTGCATAATCGGCTACACGTATTTTTTCTGGCGGCAGTGTATTCAAAGTAGCATTGATAAATGAGGCACTGTTTTGTATCTGCGCCAATGCTTCCGGCATATCACCACTATGGTAGATGCTTGCCTTACCACCCTTTGCCGTCATTACTTCCACTGTGAAACCGTTATCGGTAAAAACCTTAAAAGGCCATGCAATTTCTTTAAGGTAAGTACCACTCTTATTACCGGCAATGGAATCGATATTGGTAGAAACAATCAGAATTTTTTTTCCCTGCGAAAAACAAAAGCAGTTACTGAATGCTGTTACAATTAGTGCAATTGTAATTTTCATGAATAACGGGAACGCATGCGGGTTAAACCTGTTCATATGCTGCCTGTTTTTTATTGAATAATTACTTTTTGACTCACATTCGCATCACTTGCTAAGCGCAACACATAAGTGCCCGGTGTTAAACCTCTGATATTAACGGTAAGTTGATTGCTGATTGGAACTGTTTTTACCAGCCGTCCGTTTACATCAAACAGTTGCAGCGCATCAACGTTTGTTATACCCTGTATACTCACATTAAAGTTACTGACGGCAGGTACCGGCCAAGCCTTCATCGTAATCACTTTTCCATTATTACCATTTACTAAACGCACAACTGAATACATAAACTTACCATCGAAATCTTCCTGCTTCAAACGATAATAGGTTTTACCCCGAAAGCTGTTGGTATCAATATGCACATAGTTAAGTCGTAACGATGAATTGCCATTTGCTGCTGTTGATTTTACAAAGTGGATTTGCGTAAAATTGATGTCACTTTCTTTTTTTCGCTCCACATAAAAACCTTTGTTGTCGATTTCCTGCACCGTTTTCCAATCGAGCTGCACTTTGCTGTTGTTGATACGTTTGGCATTAAACTCAAGACCGAGAACGGGGAGTGGGCTTTGCAATTGTATGTATGGTTGCAGAACACCTTGTGTAAGAGTTGTGCTTCCGCCAATAAGACTGGTAGAAATGAATTCACCAACCGAGTACTCGATCATTAAATTATTGCTGCTGCCGAACGTACCACCGGAGCTAATTGTTTTAATACTTACTTGCTGAGCATTTGAGGTGTTCTGATAACAAAGGAGGGCCGCCAGAATCCAAATGTTTTGAATGATTTTCATATAATGTGGTTTATTTATTGTACCAGAATAAAACCATTGATAGTATCTGAATTATTGATTGCTGTTGAGCTGGTGTTGCGAATTCCCATACCAATTTTGTAAGTACCGGCTTTTATTTCGCCTGTATTCGGAGTGGCATTTGCAGATACAACTTTAACTGTTCCGCATACAGTATAGAGATTACGTGTCGAAATTGCCGAAACAATTAGGTATCCGCTTCCGCTGAATGAAACCAGCGGTCCGCCGGCTGAATTTTGATATATTATGGCTAAGCCAACCTGAGTAGCTGTGCCCGATGATGTACCTAAAATTGCACTTATAGCTGCTGTTATAGTTTGGCCCTCATAAACAGTAATTTCATTAGGCTCTGCCGCCCATTGGAACTGCAAGTTGCCTCCCGAAACAACATTGACAGGAGTTTGTGCATTGTACGTTTTTGCAGGTCGCTGCGCAACCCATGCACTTCCATCCCATTTCAGTACATCGCCAAGAGTAGGTGTATTTGTATCGACATAATGGCCGCCAATATTAATTGCATTTACAGATTGGTCAGCTGCAAATGCATAAGGAACTGTAGTGAGGCCTTGTATACCCATGTCAATAAATAAACCACTGTTATCAACGTCAAGCTCCACTTTTAAAGCTTTGCTCGTTGATGTATTATTTAGCCAATTAACAGATGCGAAATTTCCTGTGGTGGATATGGCGCCAGGTCCACCAATCTGCACATTAAATAATCCCAATGTGTTAGTAGTTACATTTCTTGTCTCCGAATAGAGTGCTGTATTTCCAGCAGCCGTGTTTACAATACTAAGGCGCACTTTAATTGCCTTGTTGGCCAATGGCTGACCGCTGTTATTCCTGGCAACAGCCTGGTAGTTGATGGCTTGCGGCATTTGCGCCACGGCCGCACCAACGATAAGAGTACAAATCAAGAATGAGAAAAACTGTTTCATAAATAGATGTTTTGTGTTAAGAATGAGTTGATTGATTATTTAACAGGTCAAAAATGAAAAACAAGCAACTGATTTAAAAACTTATATCCAGTTAATGTGTGGGTTTGCTGTTGAATTGTAGAAAAATATACTTTAGGTATTCCCAAAGTTTATACCCAATAAAATCAAAGGAATGCAAAAAGCACTCCTTTCATTCTATTTTTAATTATCCTTATTGAATGATGATCTTTTGATATAATTCTGTTTCCGAACTGAGTTTTACAATGTAAGTGCCCGGTGCTAATCCTGTGAGTTGTACTGGCGACTTTGCTGTGATGGTTAACTGTTTTATTAACCGGCCATTGTAATCAAACACAAGTATTGCATCGTTTTCAATTCCTTCTGCACTGATGTTTACCGGTCCTGTTGAGGGAATAGGCCATACTTTCAATGAAGTTGTTTTTCCATTACCTCCATTCACCATGCGTACGATTGAAAACATAAACTTGCCATCGAGGTCTTCCTGTTTCAACCGATAGTAGGTTTTGCCTTTTAAACTATTCATATCAATATGTGAATAGTTGAGCGGTAACGATGAATTACCATTGGGTGCTGCCGATTTTACAAAGTGGACTTGGGTAAAATTTACATCCGTTTCTTTTTTGCGCTCTACATAAAAGCCTTTGTTATTAATCTCCTGTACTGTTTTCCAATCGAGTTGCACCTTGCTGTTGTTGATGCGTTTGGCATTGAACTCGAGACCGAGAACGGGAAGGGGACCTTGAGTAAGTGTAATGGGTTGTAATAAACCTTGTGTAATTACCTCGCCATTTCCAATGGTACTTGTAAAACTTTCACCGAGATTGAATTCAAAGTGAATATTGTTAACTGTGCCAGATAATCCGCTGCTGTTTGTTACCGATCCTGTAATGGTTTGTGCCGAGAGTATTGTTATTTGAAATAGTAGTATCAGGAGGATTTGTAGTTGTTTCATAACTCTTGTTTATGTGCGTTCATTATTTAATAAGGTAACCTGCAAAATCACAGTACGTAAGAATAGGGTTACTGTTGTCTTCTGTTTTGGTTATCGAACTTGCCCAAACCTGGTCGCCTGCTTTTAGTGCAACTACTTTGTCAAGTGTTAAAGATGCCGTGCTCCAGTCCGGGTTCCATTCTACGGCAAATTCTTTTTTTGAATCTATACCATTACTTCTTACCATCAAATCGAGATAACTGTAGTCAATGTATGTATCCATATCGTTTGATTCAATTCTAACACGAATGGTAAATCGATAGAGGCCTGCCACCGGTGCTGTAAATGTGCTGGAGGGTGATTGGGTATACAATGAGAAGTTATTACTTCCATCGTATTCCTTAACAGCCGGATGGATTTTGTAATCAATATCATTTGGTAGAATTTGTAGGCCTCCTTGTGCTACACCGCTGACAAGAAATCCAATAGTGGCGGTTGGAGCCGGTGTTTGCCAGGTTGCATTTCCTTGTGCATCGCTGGTAAGAACTTTTCCTGCGCCGGGATTTGTGTTGCCGCCATTGATACGTAACCCACCTTTAACAGAAAGAGCCAAGCCGTTTACATTGTTAATAGCAGAAACTCCGATTTCGCTTGCAGAATTGGTCATTCCAATTACACCCGTACCATTGGGAGCATAGCCGAAAACGCCTGTACCGCTGTTCGAAACAAAATATCCTGTTGTTCCCGTATTGGAATTGCCATAGAATGCCCTGCCGGATGCTGCCGTTGCTTTAATTGTTGAAGATGTTGTGGTTGTGTTGTCGCTGTTTGCAACACTCAACAGGTCGGTAGAAGATGAACCGGTTTGGGCAAAAGGAAGAACAATCTCTTTTGCTTCTTTACTATGCATAGCAAAGGGCACACTCATCATTTGTGTTGTTCCAAGGCTGGCATAGGGTTGTCCATTAATACTTATTTCTGTTTTAAGGAATTTATTACCTGCATTCCAGTTGACGCCGTTGATGCTTCCCTGCATAAAAGATGCTCCTGCACTACCAATCCCCACATTAAACAGGCCGAATTGGTTGGTAGTTACATTGCGTGTTTCACTATACTCGATAGTGCCTTCGGGAGTACCTGTGTGAATACTTAAACGTACACTGATCTGCTGACCTGCATAGGCAACACCACTTGCATTTCGTGCCACCCCCTGATAATTAATGACCTTAGGTGCCTGTGCCCAAACTGTTGTGGTAAGAAGGAGAAGAATGATTGAAGTGAAAACCTGTTTCATAAATAGATGTTTTGTGTTGATGATTATTTTTTTGATGGATCAAAAATGAAAAACAATCAACCTGTTTAAAAACTTATCTCCTGTTGCTGTGTGGGTTTACTGTTGAATTGTAGAGAAATCAAGTTGAATCGTTTTTTGCAGCTGCTTATTTGAAATGAAGAACTATCATTTTCGTGGGTATATTATTAAGGTGAAAACTTCTGTCTCTGGCTTTTTTGCTTTTATTCCTTTTTAAATAAGAATTTCTACTACTCAACAGTGTTCGCTAACGTCTGGATACAATATTTTTTTATCTGCGTAATCATGAAGGCAATTTTGTATTCAATAAAAAATATTAATCATGAAAAAGATCATTACAGTTATTTTATGCAGCTCTCTGGTACTGATGAGTTGTAAAAAAGAAAAAACAATTGTTGAACCTGCAACCAAAACAGTATTTAAAAAAGTGAAAGAATTGGCCATTTACGCCAATGGAGTTTTAGACAGAAATGAAGTATATGCCTATGATGCAGAAGGAAGAATTTCGTCTGTTACTTCTTTGAAGAATTCCCTTTTGTTTGAATATCCCACTAAAAACGAACTGAAAATAATTGCAAAAAGCAAAGCCACCGGCGAAGTAATTTGGACGCAAACAGCGAAGCTGAACAGCAAAGGTGCAATTACCGAAAGTGAAAAAAGAAATCCGGCAGGAATAGTGACAGAGACCTGGAATTACAGTTATGATGTAAATGGGTATATGGTAAGTTATAAATACACAACGCCTTTGTACGACGATGATGTTCAGGAATGTTTTTTTGTATTTGAAAAAGGGAACGTTGTTGCAGCCAAGTTGTACCGTAATGGTATTCTTCAGCAAAACGAAACGTATGAATATGATTTGAACGAATTGAGTATGATGCCTCATACAGCTATGTCTTCCTGGGTAAGTGAAACGCTTTATGGTATACCAAACAAAAACCCGAGAAAAACTTATAAAGTAGCAAAACCAGACGATGGTACAATAACCTTTCATACTGTTTATACTAGAACATTTAACAACAACAGCAATAGCTTAGAAGAAAAAGTAGCGTATGTTTTAACAGGGGCAAACGCTTTGAGAAAGTATACATTTTAATTAGTTAGACGATAATTTGTAAAGAGCTGCCACATGCCGTTGCAGCTCTTTTTATTCACTCCATTTGACTTTTACCACCTTTAACTAAACAAAACTGACCCTTTGCTCAGTTAAGTTATGAGCAACGCAGATTGAATTGCAATTTTACGGTCCAAACAGAAATTTATGAAACTCATCGTCGTTTCGCTGGCAGTAACCTTGCTGCTATTGAACTGCAAAAAAAGTATGCAGGTTACAGAACCTAAAGCGGAGTTGGCATCTAACAAACTTCCTGCAACAGTTGTAACCGGTAATGGTGAAAGTTCTCATTTTTTATATAATGCACAAGGTCAATTACTGGCGCATACAAACGGGACAGCCGTTCATTATTATAAACCGGGCAGCGATCACTTCCTTACACTTTCAAATAAAGCGAGCAACAGTAAAATCGTTTACAGGAATTCGCAACGGGATGCGTCGGGAAGAATAGTGAAGCTCACTAAGTATGCGGAGGATGAAGGTGAAAGCAGCATTGAGTTTATGTATACTGATGAGGGATATCTTGAAAGACAACGAATCGTATTTGCAGGAACGACAGATGTACAGGAATATCTTTATTATTATACGGATGGTAATCTGCAAAAAATACTGGAACATAAAAGCCAGGAATTGGTATCAACAGTTTTTTTTGAGTATGATAAAAAAAGGCGCAACGCAATAAAGATCGATTTGTTCGATATAAAGCAAATTGGTTTTGTAACCGATGAACAGTTTGGTAAACAATCGAGGAACCTGGTTAAAAATGTAAAGGCAGTCGCTTCCGGTGAACAAACAGGTGTTGCCTTTCAATACTTGTATAGTAGTGATTCAAATGACGGTATTCAATCAATCAGTATCGAAGCAAATAATAAAGTTTTAAAAAAGTACAATTTAATTTTTCTATAGTTGGTTCTCTCATATGGTTTACCCCGCTTTTCAGCGGGGTTTTTTATTTGCAGAACTTTTGCGATCATTTTCAATGACAAACGGCTACGGCAGTTGCAGCTAAAATTGATTCTGCTACAGATTAACTGCAAATTTCTCCGGATAGCTTGTATATGTTTTTTATCAAGCGTATGCCGGTGCATTTTTACAGCATCAAATTTAAAAACATCTAAAAAGTATGAAACAGTTAATGTTTGCATTCGTGGCGATGCTTGTATTCGCCGGTTGTAAAAAGGAAAAAGTACCAAAGGCAGAAAATTTAGTGAAAAAAGGAAAACTGAGCGAGTTCAGTTATAGTTTTAATGGCTCCCCAGCTGAGATTTGTAAAATAAGTTACGACAATAGTGGTCGGCTTGCTACTTACATGGACTCTGATCATAAATACAGTTTCTCATATAATGGCGCTTCAAATCTCGTTGTTACCAGAAGTAAACTCAGCGATGGTACCATTGATCAGACAATTGAATGTGTGTTGAATGGATCAGGCGCTATTACAAAGGCCGAATACAAAAGCAACGGTCTTACTTCTTATACTTATTTGTTTAATTATGATGCATCGGGAAACATGTTGTCTTTGAAGGGATCTGGTGGGGGCGGTACTCACGAAGAAGTATTTACCTACGAAAATGGTGTGCCCGTTTCTCTAAAAGTATCTGACGGAGTTAGTGTCTACAGAACCGAACAATTTGTTTACGACTTTTCAAGAGTAAACAAATCAGGGCTAACATATTGGTATATCTGGCCATCAGATGTTCTTTATGGTAAACCATTGAAATACCATTTGAAAGAAGTAAAGTCGTTTAATGCCAACGGCGATGTCATCAATCATACAAAGTACAACCTGAACTTTGATGCGGAAGGCTATCCTGTATCGGAAGTTGTCTCTTCGCAAATTAAAAATTACATACAAACATACACATACAAATTTTAGCACTCGCTTCGTCTGCTAATCAAAAAAAACAGTTATAATTATGAAAAAAATCTTCTTTATCGTTGCAATTGTTGCATTCGCCAGCAGTTGTAAAAAAGACAAAACAGCACCTGAGGCGGCAGTTTTATTTAACAAAAACCTGGTCAGCATGACCAGCCCCGGTCAGGGTGAGTGGAATATGTTTTACACAAACAACCACAGGCTGCTTTCGTTTTCTGCCGGCACCCGAACCATTAACTATAAACCGGGAGTTCCTTTTTCTGCAAAGAAAACAGAAGCCGGGCTTGCCAATGTGGAATACAAAAACAGCGTGCAGGATGCGAATGGAAGGGTGATAAAACTTGATTACTATAATGGTGCTGTTCTCTCTGGTAAATATGAATTTACCTACGATGAGCAAGGTTACCTGGTTAAGGCGGTAAAAACTGCTGCCAACCCATACAAAGTAGCGGCCTATGTTTACGCTTACAATGGCGGGAATCTAGTGTCCATAACCGCAAGCAATAATGGAGTAGTAGAAGGATCGTTTGTGTTTGATTATTATCCTGATCTCATCAATCCACTTCACATTGATTTGTTTGAATTTAAAAGCATTGACATTGTAACTGATGATCATTTTGGAAGGCAATCCAAAAATCTTGTTAAACAAGTCAAACTTTTGTCAAAGGATGGCCAGACTTTTTTTTCAACTGATTTAAGTTATACGCTTGATGAAGCAGGATATCTTAAAACCATAACGGCAACGGCAGTAGGTCAGGCACCCACTGTATATAGTTGTAATTTTCAGTAAGTTTAAAATAATCGTTAAGCCCCGCATCACACTGCGGGGCTTTTACGTTTCCGGAAGTCTCATCAGATTTAAGTTAGCACAGCTTACGAATAAACTTACTTCTTCTACACCTTAAGTGTAAATTCTTTCGGATTGCTTGTATATATTTTTTATCAGCAGTTTATGAATGCATTTTTACAACATCAAATTACAAAACATCTAGAAAAAATTATGAAACAGTTATTAATTGCAATCTCGGCGATGCTTGTATTCGCCAGTTGTAAAAAAGGAAACGACCCCGTTCAAAAAACAGAACCTCCGGTACAAGAGTTTAAAAAAAAGTTGAAGACATTGAATAACTCTTCAAATTTCAACCGGAGTTTTAATTACAATGCAGAAAGACGTATTTTATCCATTACAACGAACTCAAATTCTTCAACCTCGTTTATCCAGGGAGCAGATTTCTCTGTGAAGACTCAAAGTCAAAATGATATTTACGAATTAAAAAATACAACGCAAAATGCAGATGGGCGGATTGTAAAAGCAGAGCGATTTTATAACAACGTCTTTCACAGCAAGTTTGAATATACATATAATCAGGAAGGGTTTCTGACTGCTATGCAACAAAAAGTAATTTCAACTGGTATGGTTACTATCTGGGAGTATACTTATCAGCAGGGAAATCTCATAAGTATGAAAAGTTATGATAACGGAGTGTTGCGATACGATCATCAGTTTACCTATCATACAGATAAGTTGAATCAATTCAATATTGACGTTCTTGATCTTCGTGAGATTGGCTACATGGTTGAGGGCAATTTTGGAAGATTTAATAAAAATCTTTTGAAGAGTTGGACTTATACGCAATATCCTACCAATGAAACTAAAACAGAAGAGTACTTCTATACTACTGATTCGGAGGGTTACCCAGCTAAACTGGAGTTGAAGATTAAAGGCAATACTAATATTCACAATTTCATTTTCGAATAAACAAATAAAATCATGAAAAAATTATTTTATCTCATTGCCGTTAGCGCATTTGCAATCAGTTGTAGAAAAGATAGCAGCGCACCTGTAGAAACCGCCTCTATGTTTAAAAAGAACCTCATTGAAGTTACAGCTCCCGGTCAGAGTGAGTGGACGATGTTTTATGCAAATGATCGCAAACTGCTTTTGTTTACAAATAACGAAATGAGCGTAACTTATAAACCAGGTATTCCTTTTTCAGCTAAGAAAACAGCATTTGGTTCTATAAGCGACTATAAAAATGCGGTACAGGATGCGCAGGGAAGAGTAACAAGAATCGACCGCTACAATTCGGGAACTCTTATAACTAAACAGGAGTTTAAATACAATGCTGATGGATATGTTGCCGAACAAATAATTACGGAAGTGAGTTCAAATAAATTTGAAAAGTATGTTTACGAATATCAGGCCGGTAATTTAGTAACAATGACTATGTACGTGGCTGGTGTAAAAAATGCGTCCATTATGTTTGATTATTACATCAATCAACTTAATCCGATCAAAATTGATCTGTTTGATTTTAAAGGAATACATTTTGTAACAGATGAGCAATTTGGAAAACAATCGAAAAACCTGGTTAAATCGGTCAAATATGTGAGTTCTCCCGGACACCCCGCCATTGAAATTAACATGAGCTATACTCCTGATACTGATGGATACGTTAAAACAATCACCTATTCAATTTCCAGTCAGGCTCCAATCGTTTACACTTGTTCATTTCAGTAAACGAAATTCGGTAAAGAAGATTAGCCCTGCCATTGGCAGGGCTTTTACGTTTCAACCCAATTTTCCTACACTTCAACTCCCATTCTGCAGTTTTTCAACCATAAATTTCCATATCAACGCAGGAATAATAAATTTGAGGAAGTATGAAAATTTTGTTGTCCATCCTGCTCACATTATTCCTGTTAAAAGATGCTTCTGCACAGCAGAGCCGTTTCTTTTTCAGGAAGCTTACTGTGGCAGATGGGTTGAATGACGGAGGTGTTTTAGCAATCGCCCAGGATAGTAAAGGCTTTATGTGGTTCTCAACAAGGGCAGGGCTAAATCGCTTTGATGGGTATTCAGTAAAAAATTACAGTCATATTGCCGGCGACAGCACCTCTTTACCAACTTCTCTTTCCCGTGCCATGTCGGTGGATAGCAGCGGAGGTTTCCTTGTTGGACTTGAAGACGGCATGCTTGAATACAACCAACAAACCGATCGGTTTATTCCTGTAGCTGCGTTGCAGAATACCTGGGTGTTACAAATTGAACCGGTTAATAAAACAACCGTTTTTATTGCCACACGAAAGGGACTAGTGAAATATAATCCTTTAACAAGGAAGGCGATCTTTTACCGTAACAGTAATAATGAGATATTTAAGTCGGGAATTTTTTCAATGGAACGACAAAACAACGATTTACTATTGGCATTTGAAAAAGGGTTTTACCGGTTTAATCTGTTAACTGAACAGCTGCAGAAGATTGAGATACCTTTTCTTAAAAATGAAACAATAACTGTTGCAGAGGTAGATGCTGATAAAAATTATTGGTTTGTGGTAAGAGATAGGGCAGGACTGCTGAAAGTAAGTCCTGATCTGCAGCGCTATGAAGTTTACAATGAGTATTTAGAAACCGGAAAAAATACCATACGAAATTTTACATCGATCATTGCTGATCAGAAAGGGCGAGTTTGGGTTACAACACAGTTGCAAGGTTTGTTGGTTTATAATCCTGCCATTAACCGGTTTGAGCGTTTTCTTCATGATCCTTTAAAAATATGGACGCCTTCCACCAACCTGCACAGCACTGCTTATTGCGATCGTAACGGTGTAATCTGGGTTGCGGGAAACAACGGTGTTAACTACTTTAATCCTGATAAAAATCTTTTCCGCATTATCCCTGTATTTGATAAGGAGCCGGACATACGAAACCGCCGTGTGGCAAGAATTGCAACCGAAGATAAAAATGGCAAACTATGGTTTGCAACAATAGACGGTGTTGTAAAGTTCGATCCTGTTACAAACGAATACCGTGAATGGAATAACAGGGAAGGTGAAACACCAATGATCCATTTTAACTCTGTGCGGGGAATTTTTTGTGACGATGAAAATAATATCTGGATAGCAACAGGCAGAGGCATCAATAAATACCTGCAGAAAGAAAATAAAATGATCTTTTACACAGCAAAGGATTCCATTCCTGAAGTGTTTTATTTTTCTGCAGATAAAGACCGCAAAGGAAATTTCTGGTTTTCATCACGAGACGGAGATGGTTTCTATTACTACAACATAGGAGAGAAAAAATTTCACAGCATACGTTCATTCCCCGGCATGAATGTATTTGCAGGTGAAGGCGGCAGAAAAGTATACCATGATAGCAAAGGGCGTTATTGGCTTGGGTTTAATGGATCAGGCGCCGGCATGTACGATCCTTCTTCCGGAAAGCATTATCGCTGGCAGGCATCAAATAATAAAAAGGAAGGCATTGCAGGAAATTCTATTGTAGATATTACCGAAGATAAAAAAGGAATTATCTGGATCAGCACATTTACAGGTTTAACATCTATTGATCCTGTATCGTTCGAAATAAAAAATTACAATCACACAAACGGACTCATCAATAACAGTGTAAGTGCGTTGGCTGTTGATGAACAAAACAGGCTTTGGATTGCTACAGGTGCGGGTTTACAATTGCTCGACAGTAGCAGAAATTATTTTACTTCCTTTGGTTTGCAACATGGATTGCCTTCTATTGAATTTCCAGAACATGCAGCTTCAGTAATGACCGGTGGTGATATCATGATGCCCACTCAAAACGGCTTTATTCATTTTTCGCCACAGCAGTTTACAAAGGAGCATAAAAAACTTGTGCCCTTCTTTACCTCATTTACATTGCCGGGCAAACCGGAACAGCCATTACTGCAAAACAAGATTGAACTGCAGTACGATGAAAACTTTTTTACGATTGGTTTTGCAGCGATCAACTTTGAAAATGCATCCGGCACATGGTATGCTTACAAACTGGATGGAGTTGACGAAGACTGGAAGTACACACAAAACCGTTTTGCAGATTATACAAAATTACCAGGCGGCAATTATATATTTCGTGTGAGAGCATCGGATGACCGGACTGAATGGAATTGCTCTGAACAAACGATCAACATACACATCGCAACGGTGTTTTATAAAACATGGTGGTTTCGGTTACTGATGTTTTTACTTGCAATTGCTCTCGTGTATGCGTTTTATCGTTACCGCATTCGTCAGCAAAAGAAATTGCTGGAACTGCAAGGCAAAGCACAACTGTTGGAAAAAGAAAAAGTGATGGTGATGTATGAGAGTTTAAAGCAGCAATTGAATCCGCATTTTCTTTTCAACTCGTTAACTTCTTTGTCAGGGCTCATTCAAACCGATCAGAAGATGGCAGGGGATTTCCTGGAGCAGATGTCGAAGATCTATCGCTATATTTTAAAGAACCGGGATAGTGAACTGGTGAGTTTAAAAGAAGAGCTTGCGTTTGTACAGGTTTACATCAATTTGCAGAAAACAAGATTTAAAGAAGGTTTGCAGGTGAAAATAGATGTAAGCGAAGATGAACTGCATAAAAAAATTGCACCGGTTACATTGCAGAATTTGGTAGAGAATGCCATGAAGCATAACATCATTGATCTTGATACGCCGTTGATCATTGACATAGTAAGTGAAGATGGGTATCTGTTGGTGAAGAATAACCTGCAAAAGAAAAATATGGTGGAAACATCTAACAAACAAGGATTGGCTAGTCTGCAATCGTTGTATCAATACCTGAGCCGACGACCCGTACTGATTGAAGAAACCGCAAGCGAATTTATCATCCGCATTCCCTTGATCTGATCACACTAAAACGAATTATATGAAAGCAGTTATTATTGAAGACGAAGATATCATTGCACGTGTATTGCAGGGCAAGATCAAAAATGTTGATCCTTCCATTGATGTGGTGGAAATAATCCCCAGCCTGAAGGTGGCAAAGAAATGGTTTCTCAATAACGCAGAGCCGGATATTTTATTTATGGATATTCAATTGAGCGACGGTGTAAGCTTTGAACTGCTGGAACATTTTAAGCTCAACTGTCCGATTATATTTACAACGGCTTATGATGAGTATGCCATCCGTGCATTTAAAGTAAATGGCGTGGATTATTTATTAAAACCGGTTGATGAAGAAGAATTAAGCCGGGCTATTGACAAATGCAAAGCCATTATTGAACGTAAGAATCCGGTTGTTACAGATTTTACTGAGTTAATGAAAGCATTGGCCAATCCTCACCAGGCCATGCAGAAATACAAGGAACGTTTTATTGTGAACATCCGCAACCAATGGATGCCCATTGCCACAACTGATATTGCCTGTTTCGCCAAAGAAACCCTCAACTATATTTATCTTTTCAATGGCGAACGTTATATGCTCGATTTTTCTACGTTGGATGATGTGGAAGAACTACTTGATCCCAATCATTTTTACAGAGCTAACCGGCAATACATCATAAATATTGACGCTATTCAAACAGTTAAACCGATGGAGAATTCAAAGCTTACCATTCGGCTGAAAGAACCCAATCACAAATTTGAAATTGATATGAGCAGGGAGAAAGCACCGATGTTTAAGAAATGGGTAGACCAATAAAAAAAAGCACTCAATTGAATGAGTGCTTTTTTATGTAGAGGATGTTGGGTAACGTTTACTGTACAATAATTTTTACTGTTTCCATTCCTTGCACCTTAAGCATATAAACTCCGGTGCGTAAACCATTTATTTTTTCCTGTTGCATATTGAAGACCTTGAACTGTTTCATCACTTTACCATCAATTGTGAAGAGAGTTGCAGCTGTTTCCTTTTCTATGCCACTAACTACGAACCAGAAGTTGCCATTGTTAGGATTAGGGCCAACAGTAACTTTTACTTCTGCAACATTATCATCATTCATTTCACGATTATTTCCTTTGCCACCAGCGCTTTTAGTTTTTCCGGCAACATTAATGATGGGCGAATAGGTAATGTTATTTGCTTTGTCAACAATTTTTAACCGATACGATGACATGCCGGTGTGCGCATTGGCATCAACCAGTTGATAAGTCAGCAATGAAGTACTGTTACCGCCAGGTGCCAGCGTAGTCACAAACGAGCGGTCAGTGAAATCAGCTTCGGTATCAAGCTTTCGTTGTACCTGGAAACCACTCATATTCGTTTCGGTTTGTGTGGTCCATTTCAATTGTACATCGGTAGCTTTCTTTCTGCTCCCTGTAAATACAAGACCTGTAACAGCAGTGGCAATGATGTTGTTGTTTGCTAAAGTTTGTAAGGCAATACTTGCAATTCCGGTTTTCTCTACAAAGTTCGAAGTGGTATTATCAGTTGTTTTAGAAAGGTTAATCCAATTGGTTCCTGCATCACTGCTTTGGAACATGACAAGATTGTTTTCATTCTGTGTGTTTAGTTCAGCATCAAAGTAGCTCAAACGTAATGTTGCATTTAAGTTACTGTTGTTGGTTGGTACAATTGAATAATAACGATTGATACTTCCGGTTAATCCTGTTCCACTTTGTGTTGTATGCCCACGACGAATGGTGACAGATCCCAAATTTGCAGAACTTGTAATAAATGCACCAAGTCCTCCGGGATTGGTCATATTAGGCGAACTCATGTTTTGAATGATTTGAATATACCCACCGTTAGCGCCGGTTATCCTGTTCAGTTCTGTTTCATTGCTCAGATATGCAGTTGATGCAAGAAAGATATTTTTGCCATTCATATCCAATTGACCTGCTGCAAAATTGATCGAATGATTCACATTGATATTGCTGTTAAGCAGAATTTTTGCACTGTTTATTTTTGCCATTTCAAGGATATAAAATCCGGGAATAATGCTGCCACTGACGGTGGAATTTTGAATTCCGGTAAATTTGAATGTTCCCGTTCCACTGTTAATCGCACCATCATTCACCAGGTTCATATCATGCAGCACAATGGATGGACTTCCACTAACGACCCAGTTAGCTCCGGGTTCAATTTTTAGCTGTGCACTTGCCCGCCCAAAAATGACGAACAGGAGCAGCAGAGTTATGTAATGTTTCATAAAATGTAATTAGGTGCTGTGATTAGTTACCGAAAGGAAATACCAGATGACCACTGAAGAAGTTTGAATTAACCTGACTTACAAATGCTGAGGGTAGTGAACTTAAATTATTTTGACGAGCTGCTACATACACTTTGTCGCCAGCAAGCAAAGTTAGATCAGTGCTTACACTAGCTATCGTATTGTCAACGCTATTGATATAGCTTCCACCTCTTGCCATCTCAAAAGTTTCCGCACCACGCTGAACCATAAGTGAGATTTCAATTTCCCTATAATCAAACGTAACGGCAAATAAGAATTCGAATTGCGCATCAAAGTGATAAAGACCTGTCATTGGCACTGTAAACTTACTGGCAGTGCTTTCATTACTTCCATTGTATAAAGTATATACTCCTCCGAAATCATAACTCAAAGCTGCGAAATCAACTTTTTTCCTAATGACATAGGATTCAGGAGCGGGAGGAGAAGACGGAATCATATTGTCAACATTTGTAGGATCTGCGATTCCTGCTGCCCTGAATGCAATTTTAGGTGTTACTGCAGCCGGTGTTTGCCAGGTAGCGTTTCCAGTTGCATCACTTGTTAATACAGCTCCGGCACTTGGGTTAGTATTACCGCCTGCGATCTTTATTTTTCCGTTTGTTTCAAGAGCATATCCTGTTGAGCTGTTACCGTATAAAGCAGTACCGGAATTCGAAAGGCCTCTTACGCCAATACCACTGCTTGAATTTCCATACACCCCTTGTGTATTTGGAGCATGTGATACACCTATAACACCACTACCAGCTGTTCCGTTATTTGATCCGTGAACTCCGGCAAAACCTGTTGCTGTATTGGTAACACCTTTAACAGCATAGCCTGTAGTTGATATAACTTCAACACCTGTACCTGATCCAGCGTTCTCTATTGAAACGGCTGGGGATGTATTTGCGGCATTTGTTTGATATATTTTTAATTGCTCTCCCAGGTGATTACCTGCGATCTGCACATTAGCAGAAGTGCTGCTGGAGTTGGCAAGTTGAAAGCTGCCTGTTTTTCCTGCACCTTTATTGAAAAGATTCATCAGCGTGTTTGTATTTGCAGGGTTATTATTTTCACCATGAAATGCCGTACCATTGTCAGCAAAAGAATTAATTGATTTTGCCCCGGCTCCGTTTGAAAAAGCATAAAGCCCCCAGCCACCGTCGCCTGTTGTTTTAGCAGTCATACCGATACCAAATTGAGCGGTAGAAGAACCTTCAATGGCGGCACCGGTTCCCTGGTTAGTTAACAGGAAGGGAGAAGTTGCCATGTTTACTGATTGTGAAAAAGGGAGTGTTAAGCTACCGCCACCTGCCGAAGTAAGGTTCGACCATGCTATACCATTAAAAGCCCAAATTGTTTTTGTATCAGTATCAAATACCAATAAGCCAAGTGCCGGTGCTGCAATAGCTGAACGTTGGGCCGATGTCATGCGTGGAATAAGCAAACCTTTGGTCGTGCTTTTAGCTTCGAATATTGAGCTGCCATGTGCAGCATTACCATCAGTATTTACAGCAACACTTTGTGCTTTTATACAGAGTGCGAGAATGATCATTGAACTAAGTAGAATTAACTTTTTCATTTGAGTTTGTTTTAGCATTGGTTAAAATTTTGATTTGTTTTTATTGACGGATCAAAAATGAAAAAATAAAAAACCAGCCTAAAGTTTATGATGCTGATAGAGCAAATTTGCAAGCTGATGTGATGAGCTTTTAAAACGAAATGCAAATGCGGAAAAAGAGAAGTAAAATGCAATCAGATACTGCAAATGCGAATTCATTTTAGTGCACACACATCTCGTTTGAAGTTTTGTGCATTTCAATTCAATTTTGGGCATATTGTACTTCAAAACTTGTGTAGCCCGCTTGTTTTAATTAGTTTTCCGTTGCCCAACTAATTTACACTACACGTGAGAGTATATCTTATTATATCAATCTACCTGCTGGCTTTTTTTGAGCTACACTCCCAGTCATCGGGGTTTATTTTTCACAACATTGGTGAACGGCAGGGGCTGAGTTTTAATTACAGCTATCGTATTTTAAAAGACAGCCATGGTTTACTGTGGATTGGAACTGTTAATGGCCTTAGCAGGTTTGACGGCAATCATTTTTACAATTTCAAATCGGGAAATGATACCAATGCATTTATGAATAATGAAATACTTGATTTGTGCGAAGATAGAGATGGTAATATTTGGGGGGGGACGGCCAGCGGTATATTCTGCTACCAGGTTAAAAAAAATAAGTTTATTAATTACATACCGCCCACATTAGATTTTGCACGAAGAGTACAAAATATTTTGTGTGACAGAGAGGGAGATATTTGGGCGAGTACCGAGTGGAATATTGTGAAGTTTAACAAACAGAAAAAAGTGTTTGAAGAAATAGAGCCGCTTACACGGAATAAAGATTCGCTTCGAAATTATTCTGTAAGGCAAAACGGGCTCGTTGAAGATCCTTCCGGCAAAGGACTATGGTTTGCCACACGTACAGGATTGCATTATTACAGCAAAGACGAAAAAAAATTTTATGGCTACAGAAATCAACCCGGCGATTCTTTGTTTACAAATCACAGTGTGGCAGCACTTTCATTAGCACCGGGTGGTTACCTCTGGTTCTTCGATAATCTTACAAAAAATATCATTGCATTCGATCCAGCTACACATAAAATTTTGCACCAGGTGTATGTTGGATCGGCAATGCCAGAAACAAACGGCCAAACCGTTTTTGAAGACAGCAATCACAGGCTTTGGGTAAGTACCTGGAATAATAGAATGGCAGTAATCGATTATCAAAAAAACAACTTTACAATTATTGCTTATAAAAACGACAATCCATTGTCTGTTGCAGGTGATGGATTTTGGGATGCATGGGAAGATGATGATAAAAATATTTGGCTTGCAACCGATGGCGGCATTTCAAAATGTAATTATTCAAAAAATATCTACAGCATCATACCTATCGTTGAAAATATTCCGGAAATTAAAAATGGCTGGCTTGGAGGTTTCTCAATTGACCCAAGAGATAAAAGTTGGTGGCTTGCATCTGAAGGGCATGTAGCAGTTATTCATTATTATCCCGCTTCCGGAAAGTATCAGTATTTTGATGTTTCTAAGTCGGAAAAGAATATAGCCGGACAGAAGGCTGGCCCGGTCTTCAGGGTCGGGTTTATGGATGGTCAGCCTTACGCCTTCACGCATACTGGCGTTTGGCGAATTAATGAAAAAACAAAGCAACTAATACCTTCCGAAAAGAAATTCCAAAACTTGCCCTACATACCCTACAACTACTTTGTTGAACATGGCAATGATGTTTGGTTCTCAACAAATGAAGGGTTCATAAAATGGAATAAGGTTTTAAACAATGCAATAAAAATAAAATCTTCGGTTGATTCTTTGCCGGATGGTCAGCGACCTGTTTATGGAGCACCGTACTTTGACAGTGCAGGAAGGCCATGGTTTATTCCTGCCTTTGGATGGTTAGGTTACGTAAATAAACAGAATGAAGTAATACTGAAATATTACATAAAGAACAAAGCAAAGGAGTTGTCAGGTTATTTAACTTCTATGGCCGATGACAAACAAGGAAACTTATGGATGGCTGCAGCGGGGATTGGTTTGTATAAATATGATACCCGCAAAGAAGAAATGCATTTATTCAGCCAGTCGAATGAAATAACAAGTTTTGCCCGACAGGCAATGCCCGACAGGGATGGCCGTATTTGGATTGTTGCTATGAATAAATTTTCAGTTTATAATCCGACTACAAACAGCATCAGTCATTACAATTTGCCTGTTTATGAAAACACACTTAGTTACGCAAACTCGCTGCTGCAAGATAGTGACGGGGCCATGCTTTCAACTGTATATAAAGATGTGGTAAAGTTTATGCCGGAGCGGCTTCATTTGAAGCCTGTGGTAAAAGGACCGCTGCTGAGCATGATAAAAATTTCCGGAAAGGATAAATTGATTGTTGATGAAACCAGGTTGAACCTGGAACCAGATCAAAGCTCACTGGAGTTTAATTTCGGCTCATTGATCAATACGCAGATTTTCCCCTATACATTTGAGTTTAAACTGGATGGGTTTGATAAAAACTGGATGACAGCAAATACAAGTGCTGCAGCTTTATATAATAATCTCAATCCCGGAAAATATACATTCAGGGTAAAAGTTGTTGCGAAAGATCGGTCGTGGCAAACTCCGGAGCGGGTAATAACACTTTACATTCGCACCCCTTTTTATAAAGCATGGTGGTTTTGGTTGATCATTGGCGTTTTACTGGCAGGAGCTTTAGTGTTTTTTTATCGCTTCCGCATGCATAAGCAAAAGCAAATTCTTACACTTAAAACAAAAGCGCAGGAGCTTGAGAAAGAAAAAACAATGGTGATGTATGAAAGCCTGAAGCAACAACTTAATCCACATTTCTTATTCAATTCACTTACTTCTTTATCGGGTCTTATTGAAACAAATCAACAAGTGGCGGGAGATTTCCTGGAACAGATGTCGGGCATCTACAGGTATATTTTAAAGAATGGCGATAATGAAACCGTGTTCTTAAAAGATGAAATTGAATTTGTACAGCTTTATATCAACCTGCAGCAGACAAGGTTTAAAAAAGGATTGCAGGTAAATATGAATGTGCCTGATGAGTTCCTGCATTATAAAATTGCACCGGTTACCTTGCAGAACCTGATCGAAAATGCAATTAAGCATAACATAATTGACACAGCATCCCCTCTTGTAATTGATATTTTTATTGAGGACGACTATTTAGTGGTGAAGAATAATTTACAAAAGAAGAATGTAGTAGAAACATCTAACAAAAAAGGTCTTGCTCAGTTTGCATCACTCTATCGCTACCTGAGCAGCCAGCCGGTACTTATTGAAGAAACAGCACAAACATTTCAAATTAAAATACCACTCATTTAAAATACGCAATATGAAAGCAGTAATAATAGAGGATGAAGAAATCATCGCCAAGGTGTTGGAAAATAAAATAAAGAAAGTAGCTCCTGATGTGGATGTGGTGCATGTGCTACCCAGTTTAAAAACTGCACGCAAATGGTTTGGAGAAAATGCCGAACCTGATCTGCTGTTCATGGATATACAACTGAGCGACGGCGTAAGCTTTGATATCTTCAACGATTTCAGTTTGAAGTGCCCGGTAATTTTTACAACAGCTTACGATGAATATGCCATTCGTGCATTCAAGGTAAACGGAGTTGATTATTTATTAAAGCCGGTTAAAGAAACCGAGCTTGCCGCTGCCATTGATAAAGGGCGGAAGTTGCTCGGAAAAAATGAAAAGCCACCTGCTGATCTGGCAGAGCTGATCAAATCATTAGCTAATCCATCAGGCTCATCGAAATACAAAGAGAAATTTATCGTAAACGTGCGTAATCAATGGATGCCCATCAATACAAAAGATATTGCCTGTTTCAGCAAGGAGGTGCTCAATTATATTTATCTCATGAATGGTGAAAAATACATGATCGATTATGTGACACTGGAAGAAGTAGAAGAATTGCTTGATCCACGCCAGTTCTGCCGGGCCAATCGCCAGTTTATTATCAACATCGAAGCCATACAAACTGTAAAGCCGGTTGAGAACTCAAAACTCATCATCAAACTAAAAGAACCGAATCATAAACTCGAGATCGATATGAGCCGTTTGAAAAGTCCGGAGTTTAAAAAATGGATGGATAGATAGGTGCAGTTTATTTGAAACTCAATAGCGCAACACTTCAGTTTAATTTCTATACGCTTCAACAGGATATATTTTTAAACCCCTTACTTCTTATTGAATATTTGTAAGCAAATCAAGGATATGTTGCTACAATGGTTCAATAAATTATTTCCGAAAAACAAGAGGCGTAAAGTGTACGAGCAACTGCAATGGCAGCGCTTCCTGCTACGCACCGGTGTTCCCGCAACAGCACATATTCTTGATATGGTGGAGGAGAACGATCAGTTACTTGGTTATGTGCAACTGCGTCTTTGGGTAATGTTAAAGATCAAAGGCGTTGTAACATACAGGCATATGCAAACCTTACTCAATAAAGCACAAAAGCCACATATTGGTGACGTGGTGCACATCCGCTATTGCCCCGATGATCTTTCGAAAATCTTAATTGTTTAACCAAAAAAATATATGAAATGACACAAAGCGAAATTCACCTGGTAAAGTATTCATGGTCGGTTGTTGAGCGTATTGATCCTGTAGTTGCAGGCGGTATTTTTTACAAACGTCTGTTTGAGTCGGCGCCTTATTTAAAACCGATGTTCAGCGAGTCCATTCCTGTACAATCAAAAAAACTCATGGCAATGATCGGGTATGTGATCAGCAGGCTCGATAAGCTGGATACAATCCTGGAAGACATTAAAGGGCTGGCCCGACGACATGCAAAATATGGTGTGCAGGAAGAACATTATGAAATTGTAGGCGGCGCTTTGTTATGGACTTTGGAACAGGCACTTGCAAACCTCTTTACCGTTGAGGTAAAGCAAGCCTGGGCTACCTGTTATAATTTACTGGCATCAGCTATGTTGGAAGCAACAGCTGAAACATCTGAACGGGCATAGTTGGTTCTCTTGGTAGATAAGGTTTAATGTTGCCCCCCGACAGAATTTGGGGGGCTTTTACACTTTAATCGATTTTTGCTACACTTCACTCAATTAATTTTTGTGTGATTTTTGATTTCCCGCAATTTTACAGTTGAAGAAAATGAACAGAGATGACAAAAGAAGAGATCATATTAATTAAACGTACGTGGAAACTTTTCAGGGAAATTGATCCCGCCGTGGTGGGCGATACTTTCTACTCTAAGTTATTTCTTGATAACCCATCAATACGTAAAATGTTTCCGAAAGACATGAACCAGCAGTATCAAAAAATAATTGATATGCTTAGTACTGTTGTAGGAAGACTCGATCATCTGGAAGATCTGTCCGGTGAAATTGCTGCCATGGGCCAACGTCATGTTGCTTACGGTGTAAAGCCTGGTCAATATAGAAAAGTGGGCGAAGCCTTATTATGGACACTTGAACAAGGGTTGGGTAGGGATTGGAATGAGGAAGTGAAAGAAGCCTGGATAAAATGTTACACAACTTTGTCTGATGCCATGATTGCCGCTTCATCGGAAGCGCCAATAAAGTAAATTCATACTATATTCTTAGTAAACAGCCTCTGCATTTTGCAGAGGCTGTTTTTTTATACATAGTAAATGCATCAGGGATCATTGATTTTTCCTTCTATTAGTAATCTCTTTTTTTATTCATGCTTCATTAAGAGCTGTTACCTATACATTTCGAAAATTCATTTGTTCTGTGCGAGCTTGTGCATATAAATCGTATTCAGGTACATCTAAAATTCTAATGTAAGCAGGTGAGCCCAATATATTTTTTTTTAACCTGCACTGACGCCATTTTTACACTGTCATTAATAATTAAACAAAAAAATCTTTAACTATTTAACCTTAAACAATGAAAAAGCACATTTTAATTTTCGCAACAATTGCAACAACTGTATTCATTTCCTGCAGTAAGGAAAAATTGCAAACAACCCAACCTGACGTTTCAATTGAAACTAAAATGACAAGTAGTTCTCAAAGACAAGGAGAAGAAACTCCGTTAACAACTTTAGGAAACGGATTGCTTGGTCTGTTCACATTTAACGGAACACTTAGCGATGCAACCAATCAGCTTACTGCTACATCCACTGTTGGTCGTGTGATTTATACTGCCGATAGAAAAGGAGTCGTTAACCAAGCTATAAAATTCAACGGAAACTATGGCTTAGATATCCCGAATGTACCATTAGCTACAAACATGTCAATATCAGTTTGGGTAAAAACTGATATGTATACACTGGAAAATTTACCATTCGTAAATAGTCCGCAGAGTTTTTCTTTGTCACAAATGGGAAACAAATACCAGATGGGTTACTGGAACGGTATAAACGGTCAATATGTTGTTTCCGGCAATGTGGGTAGCAAATGGCACCATATAGCAGCCACACGTTCCGATAAAGCATTGTCTTTTTACATAGATGGAAAACTGATAGGAAGCTCGCCTTCACCGGTTGGTAGTGGTCCTTACAGCTTAGTATCTGAATATTTGGTTGGCTACGGGTATAATAATGGATATCAATATTGGGAAGGCAGTCTGGATGATTTACGCATTTATAACAGAGTGCTTTCGTCTACTGAATTGTTGAATCTTGCAAAATTCTAAAATAACGTATCAACGTTTTTAAAAGCCGCCTTGCGAAAGCAAGGCGGCTTTTCCGTGTTTGGGACATTAGAACAAGGCCTTGGTAAAAATTTTACAGCAGTAGTAAAATATGCATGGGAAAATGTAATACAACATTGGAAATAGTCATGATCAATGTTGCCGCACAATGATCTGTTAATTACACTTAGGAAGCGCCGGTTTTTAAAAAGCGGTTCAATCGGCAATAACTTTATTTCTCTCCAGTAATGTAGAATCCATACTACAAGTAATAGGGTAAGCAGACTATAGCTGCCCTAAGTGTTTCTATGGATATTTGTACCAACATTATGTCGGGTATGGAAGTATATTTTATTTCTCAATAAATTAACCTGGATATATCAGGCTTAGTTTTCCGGAGTAATGAGAACCCAAAATCCACATTTATACAGGTCGTTCCTATGGTAAAACTGATGCCGGTTTATTTATATCTACATTATTTTATCAAGCAGCTTCCGTTAGTTACAACTGTAACAAAAAAGCAACCATTTAGAATACCGTTTAATATTTGTGGGGTTTTGAAAATTTCGTTATGATTTTTCAGATAGATCTGAAATAGGAACATCGTATTTTATGTATATAGTGTTTCGGTAAAATGAAACTATTGGTTAATAAGTATAAATGAATAGCGTAGAAACTGAAACTCATTCATGAAAAATCAGCAACATAGCGACCATATACTTGCAACGGCTTTTAAGAAAGCTTCTGTAGCGCTTGCTGTAATAAATGAGCAGGGCTTTTTTGTTGAAGTAAACGAAGCGTTATGCAACATACTTGGCTATACGAAAGCTGAGCTTGAGCAACAGCCATCTTCAATTATTTTTCCAAAAGAAATACAGCATGAATTTTCTGTAGTTCAACATGCTCTTTTCAGGCAAGAGCAAACCCGGCATGAAAATGAATGGCTGGTAAAAACAAAAGACGGATCATTCATTGAGCTGTTATTTACATCCGATCTGTTTATAAACGAAAACGGAGAGCGCTTCCTTATTCAAACAGTAAGGAATATTTCGACTGAAAAGCATAGCAGACAAACAACTGAACTTACACGGCAACAATACCAAGCTATCATCGATAATTCGCTGCAGGCATTTTTTCTTACAAAGCCAGATGGCTCAATCCTTGAAGCAAACAAGGCTGCGGAAAAGATGTTTGGCTACGCTGTAGAAGAATTATGTCATCTCGGTCGTAATGCAATTATTGATAATACTGATCCACGACTTATAGAAAAACTAAAAGAACGCCAGCAGAAGGGATTTGCTGTTGGAGAACTGACAGGCATACGAAAGAACGGAGAAAAATTTCCCCTGGAGTTTTCTTCTTTTGTATTTCAGGAAAATAATGGTGAGTTACGCACAAGCACAATGCTCTACGATATTTCTGAACGGAAGAAACAGGAAAAGGAGCTTCAGAAATCGCAGGAAGAGATGGCATCGATCCTCAATAATACAGAGGAGATGTTCATGATCATTGACAGCAGATATAATGTTATCAATTATAACAAAGCCACGAAAGAAAGAGCAAAAGCAATATTAGGGAAGGAGTTAAATATCGGCGATAGCCTGTTAACACTTGCAGTGCCTGAACGTTATGCGTTTGTAATTGCAGTGTACAACAAAGTATTAGCTGGCGAAACAGTTCGTTATAAACATACGGTTGACAGAGGCAAAGGCACAGAAATATACCAACTCACCTATTCGCCGGTATTTGATACTGATGGTACCTGTAGCCGGTTTATGGTAACAGTTAGAGATATTACCGGTGAAGAAAATGCAATAAGTGAAATTATCCGTAACCAGCAACTGTTGCAGCAGGCAGAATCAATTGCGCATGTTGGGGGTTGGGAGTTGGATCTTGTGACAAATAAATTGTATTGGTCTGATGAAGTGTTCCGTATGTGTGGTTACGAGCCGAAATCATTTGAAGTAACGTTTGAAAAGGGGTTAAGTGTAATACATCCAGATGATCAGGCATCTTCAATTGAAGAAATGCAAAGGGCAATAACCGGTAAAAGCGATTATACTGCTGAGAAAAGATTTGTGCGACCCGATGGAAGCATTCGTTTTATCGAATCAAAAGCGAAAATTATCATTGACAGCAATGGCAATGCTGTTCGTTTAGTGGGTGTGTTCCATGATATAACTGAACAAAAATTGATGCAACGGGAACTTGCAATCAGCCAGCAGGAGTATAAATCTTTGTTCGATCAGAACCCGGATGCTGTTCTTTCGTTTGACCTTACAGGTAAATTCATAAGCGTTAATGACGCTGCAATGCTGTTAGCAGAAACATCAAGAGAAAAATTACTAACGGAAACGTTTGATAGCTTGATTGACGCTGCAGAAATAGAAACAGTACGTAATTATTTCCGAGAAGTTAAAAAGGGAAATTCGCAACGCTTTCGAACAGTAATAGCAACTGCAAGAGGTAACCGAAAAACACTTGCTGTTAGTCTTATGCCCATTGTAATTGCCGGTGAAATTACGGGTGTGTTTGGCATATTAAAGGATGTTACTACAGAAAAGTTATATGAAGAAGAGCTGGAGTTTCAATCACATTTACTTAATGCAATTCAGCAATCGGTAATAGTCACGAAGCTTGATGGTACAGTTGTTTACTGGAACAATTTTGCAGAGCAGTTGTATGGGTGGCAAAAGCAGGAAGCAGTTGGTATCAACATCATGCAACTTACGCCTACGGATATGTCGATGGAGCAGGCAAAAGAGGTAATGAAACGATTGGCAGCCGGTGAAAGCTGGTCGGGTGAGTTTTTAGTAAAACATAAAACAAAAGGTCCTTTTAAAATACAAGTACATAACTCTCCTTTTTTTGACGTTACCGGTAAACTCGCAGGTATTATTGGCGTGAGCTGGGACATTACCAAAGAAGTTGAATCAAGAGAGTACATTAAATTCCAGGCCAACTTGCTTGATAACGTAGAGCAGGCAGTTATTGCAAGTGATCATGCTGGTACAATCACTTACTGGAATCATTTTGCAGAGAAATTATATGGCTACAGCAAGCAGGAAGCAATTGGTAACAACCTTTCAATCATTTTAACTGACGATCCGTTTTACACAAAACAGGCAATTGAAGTAATGCAGCTTGTTGCAGAAGGAAAGAGTTGGGCGGGTGAGTTCCAGGTTAGAAATAAACAAAACAAAAACTTATCCGTATTTTCCTTAAGCTCTCCCGTTTACGATACCGATGGCAATGTGCAAGGTGTGATTGGAGTGTCGTATGACATAACTGAACGGAAACAGGCCGAACAGCAAAAGGAATTTGAACGCCTCGATAAAGAAGCGTTGATCAATTCTACATCAGATCTTATCTGGAGTGTAAACAATAACTATCAACTCATTGCTGCCAACAAAGCATTTACGCAATCACTGGAAAATAATTATAATATTCATCTTAAGCCCGGTGATGGTGTTTTGGTAAAAGGAGTTTTTACAGATGAACAACTAAAGTTTTGGAAAGAGCAATACAAGAGGGCATTAAATGGAGAACAGTTTATCGTTGAGTTACATTCCCAATCAGCAAATGATCAATCAGACAATTGGAGTGAATTTGCATTTAACCCCATTGTTAATAACGAACAGGTAATAGGAGTTGCATGCCGTGGAAGGGATATCACACAAAACAAAAGTTATCAACGTGAGTTACTGGCAATAAATAACCGGTTGGAAATGGCACAGCAAATTGCCAAGCTGGGCTATTGGTCGCATGATTTAAAAAACGATGTTCTATTCTGGTCAAAAGAAGTGTATACAATTTTTGGATTGGAGGAGCATGTGTTCAAATCAGATTTTAATTCTTTTTTCTGCCATATACACCCTGATGATCAAGAGGCATTTTTAAAAGAACAGGAACTTGTTCTTAAGCAAAATATGCCATTAGACCATGAACATAGAATTGTATTGCCCAATGGAGATATTAAATATGTAATACAGAAAGGCTCAGTCATATTTAATGATGAAGGCGAACCTGTGCATGTAGAGGGAACCATACAGGATATTACCGATGCAAAAAATGCAGCACTTGCACTTAAAGTAAACGAAGAGCAGTTGAATCTTATTTATAATTCAACTGCAGGTATTATTTTTCTGCTGGGCGTAGAAAACAACGGCGAAAACTTCCGTTTCATTTCAATGAATAATGCCGGTCTTACTACCATTGGCCTGAGCCAGGAAGATTTATTTAATAGGCCTGTGCATGAAGTAATTCCTGAACCATCACTTTCATTGGTATTGGATAAATATAAAGAAGCGGTGCAATCGGGAAAGCAGGTAGTTTGGCAGGAGGAAACGGCTTACCCAACAGGAACTAAAACAGGTATTGTAACTGTAACGCCTATATATGATAGCCAGGGAAATTGTATACGGCTTGTAGGATCGGTAAATGATATTACTGATCTGAAACTGATTGAGAAATCACTTGCCATCAGCCGCCAGGAATACAAATCGCTCTTTGATCAAAATCCCGATGCGGTTTATTCACTTGATCTGGAAGGACGCTTTACCAGTTTTAACCCGGGCCTGGAACAATTACTGGAATGCAGGCGTGAAGATATTATTCATGCAGTCACATTTATTCCGTTCTGTCATCCCGATGATCTGGAAAAAACAATGGGGCATTTTTTAAAAGTGCAGCAGGGTGAAGCGCAAACGTACGAAGTAAGAGCAATTACATTTAAAGGCAATCAGAAACATATCAGCATTAGCAATATGCCCATTGTTGTTAATGGTGAAATAACCGGTGTGTATGGTATTGCCAAAGATGTAACCAGTGAGCAGTTGGTATTGGCTCAACTGGAGCTGAGTAATGAACGTTATGAATATGCTACCAAAGCCACCAATGATGTTATTTGGGATTGGGATCTGAAAACTGATAAAGTAGTTAGAGCCGGTAGTGGTTTTTACGTCATGTTTGGTTATAATGAAAAAGATGCCAACAACGATGATTCATTCTGGACGAAAAAAGTTCATCCGGAAGATCTTGAACAGGTCTTACAAAAACGCCGGCTGGTGTTTAGCGATCCGAAACAGGATTTCTGGGAAGATGAATATCGTTTTCTGCGAAGCAATGGTGAGTTTGCATTTGTTTACGACAGGGGATATATTTTCAGAAACAAGGAAGGTAAGCCTCTTCGTATGATCGGTGCCACAAAAGATATAACCGCACAAAAGCTTTCTGAACTGCAATTGAGAGAATTATATGACAAGCTGGAAGAGCGGGCTTCCCAATTACAGCTTTCAAATACAGAACTGGAACGCTTCGCATACATTGCTTCACATGATCTGCAGGAACCTTTACGAATGGTGAGCAGTTTTCTGCAACTGTTAGAAAAAAAATACCAGGATTCTATTGATGAAAAAGGCCGTGAATATATCCGTTTTGCAGTTGATGGCTCGTTGCGTATGAAACGACTCATTAATGATTTGCTCGATTATTCACGTGTTACCACACGCAAGCAACAGTTGGAGCCGGTAAATATGGAACTGGTGATCAGTGATGTATTACAAAACCTCAGTTTACAGATTGCAGAAAAAAATGCAACGATTGAAACTTCGGTTTTACCTCAATTACCGCTGGCAGATAAAACGCAAATGGTGCAGCTAATTCAAAACCTTGTTGCCAATGCATTAAAATATTCAGGCAGTAAGCAACCTGTAATAAAAATTGACGCATCGGAAAAAGAAGACGAATGGTTGTTTTCAGTGAAGGACAATGGTATTGGTTTCGATGAAAAATTTGTAGACAAAATATTTGTGATCTTTCAGCGGTTGCATAATAAGACAGAATATTCAGGAACAGGTATTGGCCTGGCCATTTGTAAAAAAATTATCGACAGGCATGGAGGAAAAATTTATGCAGAGTCGGTACCCGGTGAAGGAAGTACTTTTTGGTTTACAATTAAGAAACAACTTGTCCCTGAACAATAAAACAAACCTATGAAAGAAATAGAAGTGCTGTTAGTGGAAGATAACCAGGGCGATGTTCTCCTCACAAGGGAAGCGTTTATAAGCTGGAAGGTGAAGAATAATATTATTACACTAAACGACGGGGAAGAGGCTCTCCGATACCTTAACAGGGAGCAACCATATAACGGTGTTGTTATGCCCGATCTTATTATACTGGATATCAATCTTCCTAAAGTTGATGGAAAAGAGGTGTTGAAGTTTATTAAATCATCTGATGAATTGAAACATTTGCCGGTTGTTATTTTCACATCATCCTGCTATGAAGGTGATCTGCAGGAAATAGCTGATTCAAAAGCTGATCATTATATACAGAAACCGGTTGAACTCAGCAGTTACTTTGATGCGATACGCAGCATTCAGAATTTTTGGATGAACAGTTTAAAATCAGGTACTAATGAAAAATAACAATTTGCATGTACTGGTGGTGGATGATAATCCTGGTGATCAGTTTCTTATTTCTGAGTTATTGGGCGAAACATATTTGCAGATCTCTGCAATTGAAAAAGCAGTTTCTGTCAGGGATGCTGTTACATTATTACAGCAGAAGCCGGTAGATATTGTGTTGCTTGACCTGTCGTTGCCCGATGCGCAAGGCATTGATACATTTTTACAGGTAAACAAGTATGCTAAAAACATACCTGTAGTTATCTTATCCGGACTTAATGATCTCAACACTGCTACTGACGCCATTTCATTGGGAGCACAGGATTTTTTAATGAAGGGTGAGTTTAATGAGAAGCTTCTTGAAAAAACGATCCTCTATAGTATTGAACGTAAAAAAACGTTACTTGAATTACGATTCAGCAATGAACGTTACGAATTTGTAAGTAAAGCTACGAATGATCTTGTTTGGGACTGGGATGTATTGAATAATAAAGTACATCGTAATGAAGAACAGTTTGTGAAAATATTGAAACTGCCTGCCGAGCTGAGAAATGAAAACAACGATTTCTGGAATTCACGTATTCATCCCGATGAGGGCGATCTGAAAGATAAAATTCTTGGCAATCTTGAGAGAGATAAATCAGCTACTCATTTTGAAGAAGAGTATCGTTTTTTGCGGGGCGATGGTGAATATATTTATGTTATAGATAAGGGTTATGCTGTTCGGAATGAACAAGGCCAAGTGATACGTATCATTGGTTCACTGCAGGATATTACTGAAAGTAAGAAGGCGGAGGCACAGTTAAGAGAATCAGAGGAAAAATACAGGTTATTCTTCAACAGTATCCCGGCCAGTGTATTTATCTGGAGCCTGGATGATTATAATATTCTCGAGGTAAATGAAACTGCGACTGAGAATTATGGCTACTCACGCCAGGACTTTTTAAAGATGAGTATGCTGGATATAAGAAGAGAGGAAGATCGTAAGAACTTTACAAGTTTTGCTAAAGAGGCAAAAAATGAATGCTTTACTTCTACAAGCAGATTATGGAAGCATATTAATAACGAGGGTGAAGAAATGTATATGCAGATCGTGTCAAACAAGATCGAATACAATAACCGCTCTGCTATAATGGCTATTGCTTCAAACGTAACAGAGAAAATAAAACTTGAACGTAAGCTGGAAGAAGAAAAGCAAAAGATGGAGCAGGAAATTACAAGAGCTGTCATCATTGCGCAGGAAAAGGAACGGGAAGAGATTGGAAGGGAACTACATGATAATGTGAACCAGATATTAGCAAGCTCCAGGTTATACCTGGGTCTTGTAAAAGATAAAGGTGTAGAATATAAATCATTTATTGAAGAATCGGATGTGCTTATTCATACTGCCATTCAGGAAATCAGGCATCTTTCTCATGCGTTAATACCACCTGCCATGCAGGATGCTGATCTTGAAAAATCTATCAACTCGCTCATCAATATTGTACAGGAGGGAAGTGGTATTATTGTATCGAAAGAAGTTTCGATCATTGATAAAAGTATCATGTCAGAACAACTGAAATTAACCATCTATCGCATTTTGCAGGAACAGGTAAATAATATTCTGAAATATGCAAAAGCATCAACCATGGAAATTCAGCTGCTGCAGTGTAATGAAAAGATATTGTTAAGGGTAAGAGATAACGGCATTGGGTTCGATCCGGAACAAAAAACAGACGGGGTTGGTTTAATGAATATACGCACCAGGGCTGCTTTGCAAAAAGGTGATGTTAAAATGATTACCTCTCCCGGTAACGGATGTGAGTTGTTTGTTGAATTTAACTTGTCATGCCAATAAAAAACCCGGCTGCTGTTGAGAGCAAAAGCCGGGTTTGTTCGTTTCCTTGCAACAGGAATCTTCGTTTTCACGGATAAGGATCATCAATCATCAATCTAAATCATCATCAGGACTTTCAGCTCCATAGGTTTGGATCGTTGTGGTTTCAGAGGCGTCGGGAAAACAAATTCACCTTCAGCCACGAATTATAGTTCAGGTTTTTCAATAATCTTTTAATTGCTCTGATAATACAAAGAGACAGTTTTTGCCTCCCCTTTGCAATAGAATGCAGCCCCATCTTAGGGTAATAGATCATGCGGCAATCATGTAGTTCGATGTCTACATAGATGAATTTTTCTTTAAGTGTTTAAACTGTTTATGGAATAGCTTTAACAGCATTAGTGTAAACCATTAGGGTTTCCTATTGAATTCGCTGGTGATACTCTTTTTTTTGCGGTAAAAAAGCCATTACGGTTAGAAAATTGCTATTTTGTATAAAGAAGGGCAGGATAAACAAGCTGGTATAAATTAAACCTGATTATTCGCTTCAACATAAACCATCCTCCTATGAAGAAAAACTAAAGCGCTTACGGTAAAGTTTAACAATGTTTCCTGCAAGGTTTACAAAAACTATGCAAGTGGCAATAAGCGCTTAGATCAATTTAATCAGAAACACGCAGTAATTTTTTGCTAAACCTGTAATGCCTTGAGTTACCATGAATGTTGATGTTATGCAGATGGTTCAAACCATATTAGTCATAGAAGATAACGAAGGTGATTTCTTTTTATTAAAAGAAGCGCTTGAGTCGGGAGATATAAAGGCTGGTGAGATCATCAACGTATCTAACTTCGAACAGTTGCGTGAAAAATATACTTCAGTTTCACCCTCACTTATTTTTCTTGATCTGGTTATGCCCGGTAGTTATGGCTTACCGGCATTGGAAGAGATCAAAGAACTTTTTCCGGTTTCTCCCATTATTATTATCAGCGGTCTCAGTGATCTGCAACTTGCTTTGGATGCGCTGCAGAAAGGTGCACAGGATTACCTTGTTAAAGGCGAGTTTGATGACGGGATGCTTAACCGCAGCATTCAATACAGCATTGAACGAAAGAAAAATGAACTGGCACTTATTGAAAGTGAAAACCGCTTACGTACTATTCTTAATACAGATCCTGAATGTATTAAACTGATGGGCCGTAATTGTGAGTTGTTTGAAATTAATAAGGCAGGTATGGAGATGGTGGAGGCTGATGATTTTGAAACAGTGAAAGGTAAATCAATCCTTGAATTTGTGTCTACTTCCTATCAGGAGAAGACAGCAAAAATGGTTGCAGATGCATTTGATGGCAAATCCGGGTTAATGGAATTTGAAATGCTCACACTAAAAGGGAAAAGCCGCTGGTGCGAGATGAATATTGTTCCTTACCGGAATGCGGAAGGTAAAGTTATTCATGCATTAGGCGTAACACGTGATGTAACTGTAAGAAAAAAGAAAGAAGAAGAATTACGCAGCAGTGAAGATATCCGAAAGCTCATTATGGATTCGGCTCTCGATGCAATTATTTGTGTAGATAAGAATGAAGTGATCTTTACCTGGAACCCCCAGGCCGAGGAAATTTTTGGCTGGAAGGAAAAAGAAGCGATGGGTAAAAAGCTTTCTTCGCTGGTGATCCACAAACGTTATCATTCCAAACATCACAAAGGGTTTGCTAATTACCATGCAACCGGTAAAAGCCCGGTGCTTAATAAAATAATGATCTTGCCTGCCGTACGTTCAAATGGTAGTGAGTTTATTGCCGAACTTGTGATCAGGGAAATTAAGAATGGGGATGATTATTTTTTATGTACATATGTGCGTGATGTAACTGAACGCATTCAAGCAGAAAAAGAACTAAAACAATCGAACAGCCGCTTTCAGCGTATCACCAGCACAACCAATGATGCTGTTTGGGAATGGAGTCTTGAAAACAATACGCTTTGGTGTAACGAAATGCATCAGCAGTTGTATGGCTTAACAATGGAAGATCCTGTACCAATAAAAGCAGAATGGGTTTCACGCATTCATCCTGAAGATCGTTACAGGATACTTAAAATGCAGGACGATGCATTGGCATCAGATACCAATGTATTTATATCTGAGTATCGTTTCCGGGCAGGTAAAGGAAGTGGGTATAAATATATTTTCGATCGATGTTACATTACCCGTAATGCAGCCGGTGAACCCATACTCATGACAGGCAGCATGATGGATATTACTGAACGCAAGCTTGCAGAGGAAAAGATCATACACTCCAATGAACGGTTTGAACTGATTGCAAAAACTACAAATGATGCTGTTTGGGAAACCGATCTTGAAACAGGCGTTTCATGGGGAAATGAAATGCATCAAATGATGTATGGCCTCACCCTTGAAAATGAAATACCAAATTTTGAAGATTGGAAAATGCATTTACATGCTGATGACAGGGATTGGGTGGTAAAGAGTTTACATGATGCACTGGCATCATTGGATAACACATGGATCACTGAATATCGTTTCATAAAATCAACAGGTGAAATTGTTACTATTTACGACCGCACCTATATCGTTCGTAATGCAGAAGGTAAGCCCGTACGTATGATGGGTAGTATGATGGATATTACCGAGCGTAAAAAAGCAGAAGATGCTTTGTTGCAAAGTGAAGAGAAATACCGTACACTGGTAGAGCAGGCAACAGATGGAATATTTATTGCCGATCATACCGGCAAATTTGTGATTGTTAATTCAGCAGCAGTAAAACTTTCAAAATACAGCGAGGAAGAATTAGCAAATCTCACTATCTACGATCTTGCTGATCCCGAAGAGATCAAAACAAACCCATTTAAGTTTGAGGAAATGAAAAGTGAACTGGGTGCAAGAAGCGAACGAAAACTGAAACGTAAAGATGGGTCAATCCTGGATATTGAGATCAATGCAAAGTTTTTGTCTGACGGAAGATTTCTTGCATTCATCCGTGACATTACCGAACGTAAGAAAGCCGAGAATGAATTAAACAGTTCGTATAGGGCAATCAGAAAACTCACCTCACATCTGCAAAATGCGAGGGAAGAAGAGCGTACACACATTGCCCGTGAAATACATGATGAGTTGGGTCAGCAGTTGACCGTTTTGAAAATGGACGTATCCTGGTTGAATAAAAAAATAAAGCAACTCGAAAATCAACAGTTGAATGATAAAGCAGCTGAAATTGTGCAGATGCTGAACGATACCGTTAATACGGTACGTCGTATTTCATCTGACCTGCGGCCTGTTTTGCTTGATGATCTTGGATTGGCAGCAGCTATTGAATGGCATTTGATGGAGTTTGGTAAACGTTCAGGAATAAAAACTGAATTTTTTACACTTGAATCAGTTATTGAAATTCCCCGTGCAACAGCTACCGGTCTTTTCAGAATTTACCAGGAAAGTATTACCAATATAGCACGGCACTCAGAGGCAACAGAAGTAATGGTTGAGTTGTTTGTGGAAGATAAAGTAGTTACAATGGCCATTGCCGATAATGGGAAAGGATTTGATGTAACCACTATTGGCCGAAAGAAAACATTAGGTGTATTAGGTATGCAGGAACGTACGGTTATGATGGGGGGGACGTTCAGAATAAAACGCAACCCTGCGGCGGGAATGAAAGTGGAAGTGCATGTGCCGATTGTACAAGATGAAGTGCTTGATTTTTGATAAAACCTGTATTGAATAATAATACGAAGGAAAATAGTTAAACGAAAACAGAAAGGTAAATGAGTCGATTTGCGCCTGATCTTGACCTGCAGCATCGCCTGGTTAAAAGATCAATTATCATGTTAACAGTTGTATTTGTCATTAGCCTGCTTTCATTTGCCGGCTGGATGTTTTCAGTTGAATGGCTCAAGCACCCCATTAGCGGATTGGTAGCCATGAACCCTCTTACATCACTCTGTTTTGTAGGCTTGGTAATAGCGCTTCGTTTTAAGTTAAAGTATAAAGGCAAAAGAAGTCATGGGGCATTCGCCGATAGTATTGCTGTAATCGTTCTTGTAATTACTTTTTCCAAACTGTTAGCTCTTGCAGCAGGATGGGATTATTCACTTGATCAATTGATATTTTTCAATGAAGTAAATAGCGATACTGTTAGTGGGTTTACAAACAGAATGGCACCAAATACAGCCTTATGTTTTGGGTTATTGGCAGTGGGTGTTTTATTCTTTCATAAACTTCAACGATTTTTTCTGATTGCGGCACAAACAGCAACGGTTCTTGTTCTGATGGTTGCTGTATTTTCCATACTTGGTTACATATTTGGAGCAAAGGAGTTTTATGAAGTGCAGAATTATATACCCATGGCACTCAGTTCCGGTATTTGTTTTTTTCTGTTTTCACTTGCCATATTGTTCGCCTCTCCGGGCACAGGAATTATGCAGCAGTTAACAAGTAAGTATAGCGGTAGTTTTATTGCATGGAGGCTGTTTCTGCCTGCATTTATTTTACCTGTGTTAATTGGTTTATTCCGTCTATGGGGGCAACGTTCGGGTTTGTATAATCTTGAATTCGGTTCAGCCTTATTCGTAACAAGCATGATCCTCTTTTTTCTTTCGCTTATTTGGGTAAATACGTTGCTGCTTAACCGTCGTGAACAGAGCCAGGAAGAAATTATTGCTGAAAAAAATTACATGGCTAATCTTGTTGAACAAACCAGCGATGCCATTTTATCAACTGATCCTTACCTCAACATCATGAGCTGGAATAACGGAGCAGAAGAAATCTATGGTTATAAAAAAGAAGAGGTAATGGGTAAACCTTTGGGGTCGTTCCTGAAAAGCACACTCGATCCTGAAACATCTGAAAAACTCCTGGCCGATCTGAACAAGAGAGGTTACTATAACGCTGAGTATATTTTTTTTAATAAACAACAACAGCCTGTTAACGTACAGGCATCAGTTACTGTATTGAAAAATCAGGAACACCAAATTACCGGCTACGTTGCAGTACATCGGGATATTTCAGAACGAAAGCAGCTTGAAAAACAACTGAAGGAATTTAACAATCAACTTGAAATACAGGTTAAAGAAAAAACAGCTGAGTTGCGGGATGTTTTTGAACGTATATCAGATGCGTTCATTGGGGTTGATAATGATTACAATGTTGTTTATATAAACAAGAGAGCTGAATTATTATTCAATATCAGTTCTGATCAGTTAACAAACACTTCAGTGTACAAACTTTTTTCAACCACTGAAGGTGAGGTTGAAAGGGCAATCAAAGAAACGTTTATTTCAAGGGAGTATGTATATCTCGAAACATGGTTGGCTCAGTTTCAAAAATGGTTTGAGTTGAACGTATATCCATCTCCGTCCGGTCTATCCATTTATATAAGGGATATAACAATCAGGAAAAAGGCATTGCTGGAGTTAAATGCAAGTGAGGAAAAGTATCGTCTCTTTTTCGAAAACAGTATGGATGGGATTTTGCTTACAGACGGGAAGGGGCAAATCTTTTCAGCCAACAAAGCTGCAACAGAAATTTTTGGTATGACCGAAGAAGAAATATGCAGCGGTGGCAGACCCGCTATACTTGATGAAACTGACCCGAACTGGCCGAAATTCTTTGATGCCCGTAACCGTTACGGTAAGGCGCAGGGTGAGTTGCGGCATTTCAGAAAAAACGGTTCAACATTTTTAGCCGAGATTACTTCAGTGAAATTCAAAAATGCTTCAGGCGAAGAACAAACAAACACCATCATTCGTGATATTACAGAAAGAAAGCGTGCAGAAGAAGATCTGAATGAATCCTATCAGCAAATTCGCAGGTTAACAGCCTACCTGCAAAAAGTGCGGGAAGATGAGCGTGCACATATTGCCCGTGAAATTCATGATGAATTGGGACAGCAGCTGACCGTTATGAAAATGGATGTTTCCTGGATGAAGAAAAAAATAAAAAATGGTGATGTTAATGCTGTTCCCGCAAAAATGGATGAGCTTCAGGAAATATTGGACGGCACCGTTTCTACGGTTCGGCGTATTGCAACCGATTTGCGACCGAGTTTACTTGATGATATTGGGCTTATTGCGGCAATTGAGTGGGAGGTTGATATGTTTACGAAGCGCACCGGAATAAAAGTAAACCTGTCAAAACCTGAATCGGCCGTTACGATGCCGGACGAAAGCGTCACCGGGTTGTTCCGGATTTTACAGGAGTCACTAACAAATATTATCCGTCATGCTTCTGCGAGTCAAGTAGATATACATTTGGAAAATCAGAACAATGACTTTATTTTGTACATTGAGGACAATGGCAAGGGTTTCGACATGAATACCGTTGCCGGTAAAAAAACACTCGGTTTGTTAGGAATGAAAGAAAGATCTGCCATGATGCGTGGTATCTTTACCATTAACAGCGAACCCCTAAAGGGAACAAAGTTGGAAGTGCGGGTGCCATTAAGTTAATTGCAACCTAAATACCCAGAAACGTCGTTATGAAAAAAATTCTAATTGCTGACGATCATGCTATAGTAAGAAGAGGACTCAGGCTGTTGCTCCTTGAAGAATATCCCTCAGCCGAGATTGGAGAGGCAGGAGATGCAGAAACGCTGGTGAATAAAATTATTCAGCAGGAATGGGATGTTGTGATATGTGATATCAGCATGCCTGGCCGTAGCGGTCTTGATGCACTTTCCCAAATCAAACAAATTGCACCAAAATTACCCGTACTCATCATGAGTATGTATCCCGAAGATCAGTACGCTCTTCGTGTTTTAAAAGCCGGTGCCGCCGGTTACCTTGGTAAAGAAACCATTCATGATGATATTGTGAAGGCAATACAAACAGTACAACTTGGTAAAAAATTTATTACCCCTACCATAGCCGAAAAACTGGCAAAAGCTTTTGAAGTTGATACTACCGATCAACTTCACGAAAAATTATCCGACCGTGAGTTTGATGTATTTAAGATGCTTGCCAGTGGTAAAGCTGTGAGCGAAATTGCCAACCAGTTTGCTTTAAGCGTTACCACCGTCAGTACCTACCGCTCAAGGGTACTCGAAAAAATGGGTATGAAATCAAATGCAGATCTTACCAGGTATGCGCTTGAGAAAAAGCTCATTTGATCGATGTAGTCGTTATACTACCTGTTACAGGTTGAAATTCTACAGTCAGACAGTGAAATCTCCTATAGTCCTGTCATTTTATCCTCGCTAAATTGCTGTTTAATTAATAGCCATTGAAACCATTGATTCTCATTGTTGACGATAATGTTAGCTATGTTGAACGGATGCTCTCCATCCTTTCGGAGGATTTTAACGCCGCAGCGTTTCATACGGCTACTAATTATGAGGATGCAACTGCTCTTATTAATGAACTGAACCCACAAATTGCCATGCTGGATATAAATCTGCCGGGCAAAAGCGGGATCGACATTCTCAATTTTATCAAACAAAGTAACAGCGATTGCCGGGTGATCATGATCACCAACCATGCTTTTGAAAGCTACCGCAAAAAGTGTTTGGAGCTTGGAGCTGAACATTTTCTTGATAAGAGCTCCGATTTTGAAAAGATATCAGCCATCCTGAGTGAGATGCTTGCACAGTCTAACTAAGCATTTTGAGTTCCTGTCCCCCTCTTTGTTTGCCCCGAAATATTTACATTTATTCATGCTTAAAACAGGATTGCTTTTTCTGTTATTACACTGTCATATTGTTGGCTTAAATGCTCAGCAACCTGCTGTAAGCAACGGAGAGTTACGTCGGTTCCCGGATTTCCCCTCTTCTTTTGTTGGAGCTAGAAATATAGATGTATGGTTGCCATCTGGCTATTCCTCAAAAAAGAAATATGCTGTACTGTATATGCACGATGGACAAATGCTTTTCGACTCAACTGTTACATGGAATAAACAGGAATGGGGGGTAGATGAAGCAATGACCAAATTGCTAAACGAGAAAAAAATAAAAGACTGTATTGTAGTAGGTGTTTGGAATACCGGTACGATGCGGCACGCAGACTACTTTCCACAAAAACCATTTTTATCGTTAACTCCCGAACAGCAGGATTCAATTTATAAAGCAACACGTGGCAACGGGTATACATTATTTGCTTCAGCGGTGCAATCTGATGCATATCTCAAATTTCTTGTATCAGAACTTAAGCCATTTATTGATAAAACTTTCTCCGTGAAAACTGATCGGGCCAATACATTCATCGCAGGTTCAAGTATGGGTGGATTGATTTCGATGTATGCCATCTGCGAATATCCCAATGTGTTTGGTGGAGCTGCTTGTTTAAGCACACATTGGCCGGGTATATTTGCAACGGAGAATAATCCAATACCAGCCACATTCATTCGTTATCTTAAAAATAATTTGCCCAATCCATCTTCACACAAAATTTACTTTGATTACGGAACTGCAGGGCTTGATTCATTGTATAAGCCGTTTCAACTGCAAGCCGATGAAGTTATGAAAGCGAAGGGTTATACTTCTATAAATTGGCTGAGCAAAGAATTTACCGGCGAAGATCATTCTGAAAATGCCTGGCGCAAACGCTTAAACTTACCGTTAATTTTTTTGCTGAAAAAATAAAAGCCGCTCACCGTAGCTGGTACACTTCCATCCATCGTTCAAACAGATCTCTTTCCAGTAAACGAAGCATTGCAGGATCTTTGCTGTAAGCTGTACGCAATTGCTTCAACTGCTGCTCAATAATTTCTTTATCATTTGCTGCAGGTAGTATGGCAAGAAATGGAATTACTGCAGATTTAGCATCAGATGGAATAGCATTCCATGCAAGCAGCGCAGCACTACTGTCGGTTTTAAACAACTGCTCTGTCAATATAAAAGAATGTTGATTACGGATGATAGTGTCAATACTGTCTTTATTAAGACGGATATGTAATTTGTAAGGAATATTTTTTTGCTCAGACTTCCATTGAAGCGTAACCGGGAATGAAAAAATAAAGCTGCTGTCGAGAGGTAATTGCATTGCTTTTTTTCCCCTGAACACCACAGCCGTTACTTTCTGTTGCTCGTCTGCATTTTCGCTTTGTAAAAATTTATCAAACACATAACTGAAAAAGCCTGATGAAAGTGAATTTGTAGTTCCACTTTTGAAGAGCTGGCTTATACGGCTGAAAGTATAAGTGCCTGGTTTATTCAGTAATAATGATTTGCCATCGTTCTGTACCAGCATTACATCGGCTTGCGGCTGCACTATAATTGCGTGAGGAGCCATTAAAAACATACCACGCCTGGCTATTTCTTTTTTGCCATTTTCAACACGCTGTACGTTTTTGTTTACATGATAGAGCAGGTATTTCTGATCAACACCTGCATGTGCAAAAGATTGGTGCAACAAAAGCAATATGAAAAATAATTTACGCATGGTTATTCGTTCCTAAAAAAGCTGAATGGAAAGATATGTTCAAGTTATGTCTCAGAAAGTTAAGCAAAGCTTCGTATAAATTTATAAAAGTTGGAAGTAAAACAAAACAGGCAAGCAATAACCCCGGATCAAATTTCAGATTGAAATAGCTGTACGTAAGCAGGGTGAGAAAAACCACCAGCAGGCTGCCCACAAGTTGCAGTAATGTGCCAACGGAATTAAACCAGAGATCGCCTTTAAAAAAGAGACCGCACATAATGGGCAATAGAAGCCAAATTAGGAGGAATGATAAGACAGCCGTTAACCATCTTGGTATAACCCGTATATGATCATTTTCCAAAATCATCCGAAGAATGTTTGCATGAATAACTGAACCGTACATATCAGGGTAACTGCGTCCCGATAAACGGGTATTAAGCGGAGTAAATAATTTGTCTTCTTCAAGCTGAGCAGTGCCTCGCTGAGAAGGAATGCCAAGAAATCCGATTAATATAATTTTATCTTTTAGTTGAGTAACATCAAACCCGGAATCCATCACCTCATCAAAATCGAAATAGTTGAAGTTGGCAAGGTTGCCATAGTAATGAATTTCTGTTTGCCTGTTTCGCTTTTTCTTTAGTTCCCGGTAAGTGGCTGGATTGAATTTTTTAAGAATGCAACTGGTAAATGCTTCCTGCTCTTTATTGAAAGGATAGTAGTAACGGATAGTAGAAAATTCGGCATGTTCGCCGGCTACATTAATATACCCGTCTTTGGTTTTGGTAAAAAAAGTATCGGTGTAAATGGAGGCTTCCTGATGTTCGAAATTGGCAGCATAACCAAGAACATAATTATCATGTTTATTGAATGCCTGTTGAAGCAAACTGTCATCTTCGTTTTTACGCTGTGCAAAGATGATATCCAGTGCGACAACTTTTGGCCCGACTTCCTGTATTTGTTGTAATAAAAAGGCGAGTTCTTTCCTGCTTTTGTTTTCTGCATTAATGAGCACAAGATGTTTGTTATAGATATTGTTTTTATCCTGCACTTTATTGTAATACAGATCCGTTAATGTAAAATCATGAAACGCTTCAGTGAATGGATCGAAGATGGAAAAATTGAGGATCACCAGCGACAGCAGTGATACACAACCGAAAATAAACAGGTTGAGCAGCAGGTATTCACCAAAGAATTTTTTCATGTTACTGTAATCGTGTATAAACAAAGAAGGGTATAAACGGTCGTTTATACCCTTGTACTTCTAATGGGTTTACTTAGCGTTTCAGGTTTAATGTAAACACACGGCTATCATTGCAATAGCTGCTGTTGCTCCAATACAAAGATTTGTCAGTTGTTTCAGCATACCATTTTGTCCAGTTGCCAGGTACCCATACATCAATACGAACTGAAGTTGCGTATGGAGAAAGACGACCTTGGTAAATGCCTTCTACCCAAATGTCAACATAGTGACCGGTAAAATTATCGAAGTATGCATAGCAATAGCCACGGGTTTTCTTTTCACGTGGACCACCTTCAGGGCCAGGGAGATCTTTCTTTTCTTTTACTTCCTGAGCAATAACAGCCACTTTCTTTTTAGGGGCAGCTTGTGCATTTGCTTTGTTGCCAAATGCAACGGTTAAACCGATAATAGCGATCGTAAGGAACACTAACTTTTTCATACTGTTTGATTTTGTTGATTTGTGATAAATGATGGTTTAAAGATTTATTGTTTTTTAGGAACGATCTTAAAGGGTATCGAATGAATATTCACAGCATCAGGTTGAATGGTTTCTTCACCACTGCCACGTGTTTGCACACCTTCCGTTTTATTGATGCCCTGCATTAATTTTTCAAATGGATTATTAGGCTTAGGCGTGTCGCCACGATTGAGACCCGGTGCAGCAAACACCTGGCGAAGATTCAACGCCGACTTCGCTGCGATCAGCTTTAATACATTCATTCCATCTGGCGGACCAATGCGGAAGATCCTTGTTAAACGAACCGTATCGCCGGGATTAATAAAACAATCCATTGGTTGTTGATTGACCGCAGGAAACAACACATTTACAATATTATCGGGTTGTATTTCAAGGATGTTATAATAAAGACGTTCTTGTCCATTGTTGATGATGCGTAAATTGTACCTGTCGTCATGTTGAAATACAATATTGCCTGAGGCATCTTTAATGGTCTTCTCAGGAAGATCTTTGATGATTGCATTATTATTTCCTTCTGCTTTTTTATAATCAATCGGAATAAATTCAAACACAACATTCAACTCTTCATTTTTCATATTGAGGTTGCGCAGGTAAGCAGCACGTCCATAGGCAGCAATCTTTGCACTGATGAATGTGGCGAGTTGTTCTTCAGTTGATGTTTTACTGCATACACCCAACCTGTAATCGCCGGAAGTAGAAATGTAAATAGAGTCGGTACTGAAACCAGCCGCACCATATTCAACAAACACATCACCTTGTGCTTCGGTAAGTTTCGCTTGCTTGATCTGAGAAACAATTTTTTTAACTGATGATGTAAGTGCTGCATCTGAAGATTTAATGGTAACAGGTACAGTAAGATCACCAAAGCTTACTTCATCTAAAAATGTCCAGGCGGTTTTTAAAACATCTTCACTTAATTCGGTATCAAGTTCCACTTCGCTGCTGTAATCGCCGGCGGTAACAATTGTGCCTTTGGCAATGGGTTTTGCTGTTTTCCTGTTATAAGTGTTGGATGGATAAAGTGAAATGGTTGTACCTGCAAACACACTGTAAATTTTACCACAGGCAATGGTTATTTTTTTCTTGTTGATGATCTGTTCTGTTGCATAATAGTTTGGCTTACCTAAAGCTTTGCCACCGAATATTTCTTTATCAAGATCGCCTTCTGCATTGGGTGTTTGCCCCGGCACCATCTTACTCATCTCTAAACGAATATTGTCGAACAAGCCACGGTAACTGGTTTTGCTATCGCTTTTTGCTAATGCTTTTGAGAAAGCAAGCGACAAACTTCCGCAATGTTCATCACCACATTCCTGGTTAAGCTCCGATGCGGCTGATGCAAAAAACGCACTCATGGGTGCAAGGCCCGGTTTTGATTCGCCAAGACTGAATAAACCTTCATTAACTATTTTGGTATTTGCTGCAGGCTTGTATCCTTTGGGCGCATACTTTGTTGTTGTGCCACGGTAATTGCCAAGTCCGGATCTTGTACTTGTTCCACTATGGCAAGCATCAACGATCACCAACAGGTTGCCGTTATTCCCAAGATGCTTTCGTATTTCTTCCAGCTTTAATCCAAACACATCATCTCTCAAATGTTTTTCAACACCTGCTTCATATTCCATTGGCGAATCGTAAGTAACCAATGCTTCATCGTAGCCATCAGCTTCATCGCCGTTATCGTCGATTACCTGTTGACCATGACCGCTGAAATGAAACACACAGATATCACCCGGTTTGGGTTTTGCGATCAGCTGTTGCTGCATGGCTGTGAGAATACCTGTTTTAGTGGCTTCTTTATCTTTAATAATGCGGATGTTTTCTTCTTTAAACCCCTGGCGCTTCAATGATTCTTTGATGAGAGGGATATCGTTATCAGCATTGAGTTTGTTCCAGCCGCTTGAAGGAGCATAATTGGAAACTGCCACGATCAACGCATATTTTTCAGTTGTTTGGGCAGTTGCATGCAGCAACAAAGAGGAAAGGGTTAAAAGCAAAAAAAGTTTCATTTGATGGCCGGGGATTGGTGATCCCGTTTGCTGAAACAATGTTAGTAATGAAGTATAGCTCTTGCCATACCCTCTGCATGGTATTTTCAAGTTGGCTGAGCTTATCTTAATTCGGTCGATTGCCTCAATCTTTCTATTTTTAACACATGTGGGCTGTTCTATTTTATTTCTGTGCCGGGGTGATCTTGTACTCTTATCTTGGCTACCCGGTGCTGCTGTATATTTTTTCATTCAATCGAAAAGAAAAACCTGGTTTCAGTAATGGAGATGAACCTGCAGTATCCATGATCATTGCGGCTTATAACGAAGAAAAAGTGATTGGTTTGAAAGTGCAGAACACACTTGCACTCGATTATCCTTCTTCTAAACTTCAGATTATTGTTGCAGCTTTTGGGTCAACAGATGCCACTGAAGCTATTGCAGCATCGTTTGATCGTGTACTTGTATTACATGAACATCAACGAAAAGGGAAAGCTGCTGCTATTAACGAAGCTGTGAAACAGGCAGTTCATCCCATCATTGTATTGACCGATGCAAATACTGTTTTATCAACACAAACTTTAAAACAACTGATCGCTCCTTTTGCTGATGAACAAACGGGCGCAGTGGCAGGAGAAAAGAAAGTGATCAGTGCCGATGGAGCCGCTGTTTCAGGTGAGGGAATGTATTGGCAATACGAATCGTGGTTAAAAAAACAGGAGACAAAGTTTTATACCGTTGTTGGTGCAGCAGGCGAGCTGTTTGCCTTACGAAAAGAATTATTTGTGCCGGTGCCTGAACAAACCATTACCGATGATTTTTTCATTTCAATCAACGTGAACTTTCAATATAAGAAAGTGCAGTATGCTGCAAATGCTGTAAGTACAGAAACTGCATCTCCATCCTTAACCGATGAATGGAAACGAAAAGTAAGGATTGCAGCAGGCGGCATTCAGTCCCTTTCTTTATTGGGTAAAGCACTTAACCCGCTTCTATATCCGCTGCTGGCATTTCAGTTCTTTTCGCACAGGGTTCTGCGTTGGATGTTTTGTGCACCTGCATTGCTTTTTCTTTTTTTAAGTAACCTGCTATTGGTTCTTACCAATGCAGGTGAGGTGTTTTTGTGGTTAATGATCCTGCAGATCTTGTTTTACATATTCGCTTTAATCGGTTGGCAGTTGGCCAGAAATAACCGTTCATTTTTCCTGTTCAACATTCCGTTTTATATCGTGTTTATGCATGCGGCTATGCTGGCAGGCATAGTACGTTATGCTAACGGTCAGCAATCAGTGCTTTGGGAAAAAGCAGATCGCTAACAGTTGCTAAATGTTTCTTCAATAATTTCATATTCCTAAATTTCATTTATCAGCACAACTACTACTATACTGAGCAGCCCTATCGAATACCTGAAAGGTGTGGGTCCTTTACGTGGAGATCTGTTAAAAAAAGAACTCAACATCTTTACGTTTGGTGATTTACTCGAGCATTTTCCCTACCGCCATTTGGATAAAACCAAGATCACACCCATAGCACAAGTGAACATGAGTATGGATTATGTGCAGGTGGCAGGCCGCCTAACTGATTTTGAAATTGTAGGCGAACGAAAAGGAAAAAGACTCATTGCACATATCAGGGATAACAGCGGCACAATGGAACTTACCTGGTTCCAGGGAATTAACTGGGTGCAGAAAATGATGGCCATTGGTGAAGAATTCTTAGTGTTTGGAAAGCTGGGCTTCTTCATGGGCAAGCCGCAGATCGTTCATCCCGAACTGGAAGTACGCACGCAGGCAAACGCAGTTGGTAAATCGTTACTGGAACCGATCTATCCCACAACAGAAAAATTAAAAGTACGGGGGTTGAATGGCCGCAGTATTGCCAAACTTACTGCTGTGTTGTTGCCTCAGATCCATGTAAAAGATCTGCCCGAAAATTTGCCGGAGAGCATCATCAAAGAATTAAAATTTCCCTCCCGCTACGAAGCTTATTGCCATATTCATTTTCCTGCTGATCAATCGCAATACGACAATGCGCTGCGACGGTTGAAATTTGAAGAGCTCTTTTTTGCCCAGCTTCGCATGGGCATGATCAAGGGTAACCGTCATCGTTTTTCCAAAGGAATTGTGTTTGATAAAGTAGGGGATATCTTCAATGATTTTTATAACCATCATCTTCCTTTTCAATTAACCGGCGCACAAAAAAGAGTACTGAAAGAAATAAGACAGGATACTGCACGTGGTCACCAGATGAATCGTTTACTGCAAGGCGATGTAGGTAGTGGAAAAACCATCGTTGCTTTATTAACCATGTTGCTTGCTGCAGATAATGGTTACCAGAGTTGTTTAATGGCGCCAACGGAAATATTGGCGCAACAGCATTTCAACAGCCTCTCAAAATTGTTGAGCGAAATGAATGTGAGTATCCGCATACTCACAGGGTCAACCAAAAAAGCAGAACGGGAAAAGATATTGAGCGGGCTCCAATCTGGCGATATACAACTGCTCGTAGGTACTCATGCACTCATTGAAGGAGTGGTGCAGTTTAAAAACCTTGGGTTGGCAATCGTTGATGAGCAGCATCGCTTTGGTGTGGCACAACGTGCAGAGCTGCAAACAAAAGCCACCATTCCACCACATGTATTGGTGATGACGGCAACGCCAATTCCACGCACTATGGCGATGACGGCTTACGGCGATCTTGATTATAGTGTAATGGATGAATTACCACCGGGACGTAAACCCATCACCACTGTTCATCGTTATGAAACTGCAAGGCCTTCGATCATGGACTTTGTAAAACAGGAAATAGCCAAAGGACGACAGGCTTATTTTATTTATCCGTTGATCGAAGAAAGCTCTAAGCTGGATTTTGAAAACCTGATGAAAGGCTACGAAGAAGTAAAAGCATTTTTCCCGGAGCCAAACTACTACATCAGTATGGTGCATGGCAAACAAAAGCCTGAAATAAAGGACACCAACATGATGCGTTTTAAAACCAATGATACACAAATCATGGTGGCAACTACGGTTATTGAGGTGGGGGTTGATGTACCTAATGCAAGTGTTATGGTGATGGAAAGTGCAGAACGTTTTGGTTTATCGCAGCTTCACCAGCTGCGTGGAAGGGTGGGCCGGGGAAGCGAACAGAGTTTTTGCATTCTTTTAACAGGGCAGAAATTAACGAATGATGCCCGTGAACGGTTAAAGATAATGTGTGCAACAAATGATGGTTTCCTCATTGCAGAAAAAGATCTTGAACTGCGTGGACCAGGTGATATTGAAGGAACAAGACAGAGTGGTATGCTCAATTTTAAACTGGCGAGTATAGTGCAGGACAAAGACCTGTTGGAAATCGCAAAGAATTTGAGCGACCGTCTGCTGCAAGACGATCCGGATTTGTCTTCGGCAGAAAATTTGCTGTTGAAATCATACCTGTTGTTAAAAAAAGGAAAAACGGAGTGGAGCAGAGTGGCTTAGTGTAAAATAAGCGATAGTTATTTCCGTTTTAAAGTTTTAAATTCAAAGTCCCGTAGCATAAGAAAATATTTACATGAAAGTACTCCGACTCCTCATTACACCTTGCTTGTTTTTGGCTGCACCTCTGTTCAGCTTTTCACAACTTTATTTTGTTGAAAACAAAGGTCAGTGGGATCAACAGGTGCACTTTAAAACGGAGGCGGGCAACAGTGCTTTCTTTCTTACGAAAGATGGTTACAGCATCTTGATCAATCACCCGGAAGATTATCAGCGTTTGGCTGAATTCAATCATGGTCATGGGTTCGATTCATTGGTAAAATACAATGCAAGAGCTACAGCTCCTGAAAAAATGCGGGCGCATGCTTTTCGTGTAAAATTCCTGGGTGGCAATTTCAATTCAAAACCCATCATGGAAAAACCGCTACCGGGAATTGAAAACTATTTTATCGGCAACGATCCGTCAAAATGGGCAAGTGAATGCCGCTTGTACCAGGCGATTACTTACAAGAATGTTTACCCGAATATTGATGTGCGCTATTATGTGCAGGACGATCAGTTGAAATATGATGTAGTGGTTTATCCGGGTGCAGATGTATCAAAGATCCAGATGCGTTATGAAGGTGCCGATAAGTTAACGATCCGTGATAACGAATTGGTAGTAGGAACTTCGGTTGGTGAGGCCCGTGAGTTAAAGCCTTACACTTATCAATTTGTTAACGGCAAACGTGAAGTGGTTGGCAACAAATACAAGATAACCGGTAACACGGTAAGTTTTGATGTAAAGGCATACAACAAATCAACTACGTTAATTATTGATCCATCGTTGGTGTTCTCTTCTTTCAGCCGAAGCACGGCTGATAACTGGGGGCTTTACAGCAACACCCGGTGCTGATGGTAGTTTTTTTGGTGGTGGTATTGCACAACCGTCAGGATTCCCTACAACAGCTGGTGCAATACAAGGAACAGGAAGCGGCCCTGCCGGTGCAGGCTCTCCACCTGATATTGCCATTATCAAGTTGTCACCCGATGGAAGAACCAGGTTGTATGCAACATATCTTGGCGGCAATCAATTAGATCAGCCACACAGTCTTATTGCCGATGCAGCAGGCAATCTTGTCATTGCCGGCCGTACAAATTCAGGCGCAAACTTTCCCGGAACATTGGTAGGTACAGGAGGGGGCTATGATATTTTCGTAACAAAAATTAATGCAACCGGTACTGCCATTATTGGCTCCTTGCGTATTGGCGGCACAGGGGATGATGGTACAAATATTACTGCAACCCGTGGTGGTGCAAATTCCCTTCAACGCTTTTATGGTGATGACGGAAGAAGTGAAGTAATTCTTGATCCTGGGGGGAATATTTTACTTGCTTCTTCAACAAGATCAACAAACTTTCCAACGCAAAATGGTTTTCAAACAGGATTACTTGGAAGCCAGGATGCAGTGATCCTGAAAATAAATTCAAACTCAACAGCAGTTATCTGGAGTACAACATTGGGTGGCAATGCTGACGATGCTGGTTTTGTGTTATCCGTAAATCCATTGAGCCCTGCAAATATTTATGTGGGTGGAGGTACCAGCAGTAGCAGCAATTTCGCAGGTATAGGAGGAGGAGTTTTGCAAGGAACATATAACGGTGGTATTGCTGATGGATATGTAGCTGAACTGCAGGATAATGGGGGAAGTGTTAGTGTCGTCCGCTCAACTTATCTTGGTACAGGTAACATCGATATTGTTTATGGTGTTCAATTCGATGCAAAAGGATTTCCTTATGTAATGGGCATCACAACGGGTAACTGGCCTGTAATAAATGCAGCCTACTCGGTTGCTAATTCAAGGCAGTTTATAGCCAAGCTCCGTCCCGATCTCAGCGCTTTTGTTTACTCAACCACGTTTGGTACAAGCGGTGCACTTAATCCAAACATTTCTCCTGTTGCTTTCCTCGTTGATAATTGTGAGAATGTGTATGTTTCCGGATGGGGTGGTGGAGCAAACAGTTTCGGAGGTACATCCGGTTATCCAACTTCCGGCACAAATGGATTGCCTGTAACAGCCGATGCGTTTCAACGAAATACCGATGGAAGTGATTTTTACTTTTTTGTGTTGCAAAAAAACGCAGCTTCTCAGTTATATGGAAGTTTTTTTGGACAGTTAGGCGGTGGTGGTGGTTTAGAACATGTGGATGGTGGCACCAGCCGGTTCGATGCAAATGGGGTCATCTACCAAGCCATGTGTGCCAATTGTAAAAATGTTGCCAGCGGGGTTCCGCTTAGTGCGCCTTTCCCGATTACAGCAGGCGTATATGGTAATACAAATCCTGCAACAGGAAGTGGTTGTAATCTTGGTATGGTGAAAATGAGATTTGATTTGTCAGGTATTGATGTATCTCTCCGGGCAGTAGGAGCAAAGCAATTAAATTTCTGTTTACCGGCTACCATCCAGTTTACAGACACCATACGTGAAGCAAAGCAATATATCTGGATATGGGGAGATGGAACACGCAATGATACAACCACTGTTAATCCATTCACGCACACTTATACCAGCACAGGATTTTTTGATGTGAAAGTAATAGGTATCGATAGTAACTCTTGTAATGTAAAAGATTCAGCATTCATGCGCATTCGTGTAACAACTGATTCTGTAGATGTTGATTTCAGCTTTGCAAGACAGAATTGTAACAGTCTTACCTTCCAGTTTACCAATACAAGTGATATACGAACCGCTTCAACTCCGTTCGGCCCAAGATCGTTTATGTGGGTTTGGGGTGATGGGTCGAAGAATGATACAATACCCGGATTCTCTCCGCCGGTATCGCATACTTTCCCCGGCATAGGTTCTTATGATGTTCGCTTGGTATTGATCGATTCAAATTATTGTAACCTTGGTGACGCTGACAGTATTGTCAACTTTCAGGTAATTGATAACATCCGGGCAGGATTCAGCATCAGTTCTGTTTGTGTACCTGATACAATTAGTGTGATAGACACTTCATTGGGTGCCTTAACTTATCTATGGGTAAGCAGCGATGGTCAGCGATCAACAGATCCATTACCGGCATTTGTTTACAATACACCGGGCACCTACAGTATTACACAATACATCTTCAATCCCAATAGTTGTAATCTTGTCGATTCAACAACAAGAAGTTTTCTTGCAGTGGGTCCGCCGACAGCAGGATTCTTATACAATCCAAACCCATCACAAGAAAACACAGCTACCAGGTTTACCAGCACGGCATCGGATGATGTAGTATCGTGGTTGTGGGATTTCGGTGATGGAGGTACATCCACACAACGTGATCCTATTTACCAATACACCGCACCGGGCATTAATACAGTTTGTCAAACGGTAACAAATGCTGCCGGTTGTGTTGATTCCGTATGTATTCCGGTTGAATCCATCATCAACGTCGTAAATGATCTGCCATCGGCCTTTACACCTAATGGCGATGGTGTGAATGATATCTTCTTTGTTCGTGGATTCGGTATTACCAAAATGACTTTACGTGTATATAACCGCCAGGGATTGATGGTGTTTGAAAGCCGTTCGCAAAATATTGGATGGGACGGTACGTACAAAGGAACGCCACAACCAATGGACGCTTATGCATGGACTTTAGAAGTAGAATATTTCACCGGTGAGAAATTCCGAAAGAAAGGCGACGTAACACTCATCAGGTAACGAGTATAAAAACCTGCAGTACCCTATATCCAGATTTGACAGAACCAGAACCATCAGCTTGTGTAAACGTTTAAAAGAAGAGCTATGAACTGTAACCGTATCGTTGGGGCTGTATTGATATTGCTGTTGTTGCAAACAAATGCAACTGCACAGGATCTGCATTTCTCTCAATTCATGAATTCACCGCTTACAACTAATCCGGCTAATACAGGTTTTATTCCTGAAGCTGATTACCGTATCGGCGGCAACTTCCGCAGCCAGTGGACATCTGTTCCTGTGCCTTACAAAACCGCCAGTATTTGGGGCGATGTACAGGTGTTTCGTAACAGTATTGAAAATGGTTGGGTGGGTGTTGGTGGATTATTATTGACAGATGTAGCAGGCCGTGGCAACCTGCGTTCTAATAAAGTATATGGATCGGTTGCCTATCACCAGATGATCGGGCTAAGCAGTTTGTTAAGTGCGGGTTTTAATGCAGGGTATGCAAGCAAACGTATTGATATAACGAAGTTTACGTTCGATAATCAATGGAACGGAAAATTTTTTGATGCCGGTGCGCCTAACGGTGAAGCATTATTGACCAATGCCAACACTGCGTACTTTGATCTGCAGGTGGGTATGAACTATGCTTACTTCCCAACAGAGAATACATACATTAATGCGGGTGTTTCAGTACACCATATCAATAAGCCAAAGGAAACATTCTTCAGCAATGGTACAAACGAAGTGCCCCGCCGTTATATTGGTTTCCTGAATGGCAGTTTTAAAGTGAATGACGATTGGATCGTTAATCCCAATGCTTACTTTTCATCGCAGGCTGGCGCCAATGAAACAGTTTTCGGTGGAAACCTTGCTTACAATGTAATGGGCGATGGAAGCGTTGTGGTATTTGGTGGCGCATATTATCGTTGGGCTGATGCTGCCGTTGCAATGGTTGGTCTTGAATGGAAAGATATCCGCTTCACCTTTACATACGATGCTACCACAAGTAACCTCGGTCGCTTTAATAGCGCAAATGGTGCGTATGAATTCTCACTCATTAAGAACGGTTATTACAATGAGTATTTTGGCGATAAGAGCCAAAGGAGACAAAGTTTGTGTCCGAGGTTTTAAGTTCATTGATCTTGAAAGCAAACACTCATTCAGCGAATAGATTTTGCTGCCTGCCCGTCCTTTCCGAATTTCGCCCAAAATTCAGCACATGATCGCCGTTGATAAATATGCAAAAGTTGATCTGGAAATTGTTCAGCAACTCAAAGCCATTGTTGGCGAACAATATGTTTTTGTTGATGAAGAATCGCTCAGCAACTATGCGCACGATGAAACAGAGAATCTTCATTTTCCTCCCGAAGTGGTAGTGAAGCCACGTACAACAGAAGAGATCAGCCGCATCATGAAGCTTTGTAATGAGGCAACTATTCCCGTTACGCCACGTGGTGCAGGTACGGGTCTGGCAGGTGCCGCACTGGCAGATAAAGGCGGTGTGTTACTTTCGACTGAACGTTTGAATTCCATTTTAAAAATAGATGAACGCAATAACCAGGTTATTACCGAGCCGGGTGTTATTACCGAAGTGTTGATGGATGAGGTAAAGAAAGTAGGTTTGTTTTATCCACCTGATCCAAGCAGCAGAGGCAGTTGTTTTATTGGTGGAAATATTTCTGCAAACAGTGGCGGTCCAAAAGCAGTGAAGTATGGTGTAGTAAGAGATTATGTATTGAATCTTGAAGTGGTATTGCCAAGCGGTGAAGTGATCTGGACAGGTGCCAACGTATTGAAGAATTCAACAGGTTATAATCTTACGCATCTAATTGTTGGCAGTGAAGGAACCTTGGGCATCGTTACGAAGATTGTATTGCGGTTAATTCCGTTGCCGAAATACGATTTGCTCATGTTGGTGCCTTTCAGAAATTTAGAACAGGCAGGTGAAGCAGTGAGTGAAATTTTCAGAGCAGGATTTGTACCGAGCGGATTAGAGTTGGTGGAGATCGATGCATTGCAAATTGTAAGTAAGATGGTTGATAGTTCTGCCGTTCCTCTTACAGAAGATACAGAAGCGCATCTTATCATTGAAGTAGATGGAAACGATGTTGATGTATTGATGAAAGAGATGGAAGCAATTAGCGAACTCTTAACGAAATATGATATTGGTGAATTGTACTTTGCAGACGATGCACAGCAGAAAGCAGAGTTGTGGAAATTGCGCAGACGTGTTGCTGAAGCAGTGAAGATAGTTGGATATACAATTGAAGAAGACACCGTTGTACCAAGAGCAGAATTACCAGCGTTGATCCGAGGTGTAAAAGCGTTGGGCAAGCAGTATGATTTTAATGTGGTGTGTTATGGTCATGCAGGTGATGGTAACCTGCACATCCGTATTCATAAAGAAGGAACGCCTAACAGTTACGGTGATGCAGAAATGAACAAATGCCTGCGTGCAATGTTTGAATTGGTTTATAAGTTAGGTGGAACGATCAGCGGAGAACACGGCGTTGGGTTGATCCAGAAAGGATATATGAATATTGTGATGAAAGAAGCCAACCTTCGTTTGATGCGTGAGATTAAACGTGCATTCGATCCAAATAACATCTTGAATCCCGGTAAAATTTTTGATCTGCAATAAAACCTTATACAAATGAAAAAATCACTCTTCCTATTTTTGATGTTGATGACTTCACTTCTTTCGTTTGCACAAAATGTAGAAGAAGATGAAAAAGAAAAAGGTTTCAAACGGGATCAGTTATTTATTGGCAGCGGTGTTAACCTTGGTTTTTTCAACGGATTTATCCTTGGGTTAAACCCTGAAATTGGTTACAGCTTAAATCGTTTCATTGATGTGGGTATAGGCACCAATGTAAATCTTATTACACAAAACGATCCCAATTCTCCAACAACCTACAGGCAATGGACATTTGGTGGTGGACCATTTGTTCGTGTGTGGCCAGTGAATATGCTGTTCATTGGAGGACAATTTGAATACAATAGTATTGCATACAGTGTGAAGTCAGGGGGAGATATTGTTTTCAAGGAAAATCGTAATGCGCCGAGTATATTAGTTGGTGCCGGTTATGGAAACCGCACCATTGGTGGTAACCAGTTTTATACAAGTATTATGGTGGATGTGCTCCGCAATCCTAATTCGCCATACATTGATAGCTACAGACGATTGCAGCCTGTGTTCCGCACAACGTTCTTATTTTATTTTAAACCTAAGCGGGAACGGTAGAAAAAATTTCTGCAGGTTCGTTTACAATTACAATACGTTCTTCAGGCAGCTCGTAAAGAAAATCTTCACGAAACATCCGGCGCATATGCTCAATTAAATGCGTGTAAAACCCATTGCTGTTAACAATGAATATTTTCTTATTGTGTATCTTCAGCGTATTCCACGTGAGCATTTCAAATAATTCATCCAATGTGCCATAACCACCTGCGAGTACCACTGCCGCATCACACAATTCATACATCATCTTTTTACGCACATGCATATCTGTTACCACATGTAACTCAGTAATGCCTTTGTGCTGTGCTTCCCATTCCAATAATACTTCAGGAATAACACCAACTACATTTCCTTGTGCTTCCATTACGGAATCTGCAACAGCACCCATGATGCCTTTGCCGCCACCGCCATATACGAGTTTGATATTTTTTTCAGCCATCAACCGGCCCAGTTCTTTTGCATGTGTAATGTAGAGAGGATCGGCGCCGGCTTTTGATCCGCAAAAAACTGCAAGTGAAGTGAATTGCATACGATAAAAATATGCTGCAAAGTAAGCAAACTGTATGACCGTTCGATTAATTCTTTATCTTCATTTTTAAACAAGTCCTTATGTCGCCAGTCTTGCTGTTCTCTTTTGTATTTGGTTATTTTCTATTGCTGCTTGTGGTAGCATGGTACACTTCCAAAAATTCAAATAACGAATCATTTTTCATAGGCAACCGCAGCAGCAATTGGATGTTGGTGGCGTTTGGTATGATCGGTACTTCGCTCAGCGGTGTTACGTTTGTGAGTGTGCCTGGTGCAGTAGCAAAAGAGTCGTTTGCATATTTTCAAATTACTATCGGTTACCTTATCGGTTATATTACTATTGCATATGTATTGTTGCCCTTGTATTATAAACTCAATCTTACATCCATCTACAATTACCTGAGCGGAAGGCTTGGTTTTAAAGCTTATAAAACAGGAGCGTCTTTTTTCATTCTGTCTAGAACCTTAGGTGCAACAGCACGCTTATACCTCGTGGTGAAAATTTTACAGGATGCATTACCTGCATCAGTAAATATTCCATTTTGGGTAACAACACTTGTGATCCTTATCATGATCCTGCTTTACACCTATGAAGGTGGTGTAAAAACAATTGTATGGACCGATACCTTGCAAACAACCTGTATGCTGGCCGGGCTTGTAATTTGTGTGGGCTATCTTCTCAACCAAATGGATTTGAGTTTTGGCGACAGCCTCGTCGCCATGAATGAAAAAGGATATTCAAAGATCTTCTTCACTGATCCAGGCAGTAAATTGTTTTTTGTAAAACAGATATTGGCAGGTGCATTCATCACCATCACCATGACGGGTATGGACCAGGAGATGATGCAGAAAAATATTTCTGTAAAAACGTTAAAAGATTCGCAGAAGAATGTGCTTACACTGGGTGTAATATTAATGGTTGTGTTGATGTTGTTCCTCTTCCTCGGTGGCGTGTTATTATTGTTTGCAGAACAACAAGGCATAACTGCTGTTGGTGATAAATTATTCCCTGCTATTGCATTGAATCATATGCCGCCAATTGTGTCGGTGATCTTTATCATTGCGTTAATATCGGCCTTGTTCCCAAGTGCCGATGGTGCAATTACAGCTCTCACTTCATCGTTCTGTATCGATATCATTGGTATGCAACGGAGAACAGATCTTACTGATGCTGAAAAGAAAAAAATGCGTCAGCGTGTGCATCTTGTTTTTGCTGCTGTGTTTTTGTTATTGGTGATGGTGTACAAATGGGTGAATGAACCCAGTATGATTGGTGTCATTTTAAAAGTAGCAGCCTACACTTATGGCCCATTATTGGGTTTGTTTACGTTCGGAATTATTACCAAACGGGCCGTAAACGATAAGTTTGTTCCTTTCGTTTGTATCATCGCTCCCGTCATTTGCTTCTTCATTGATAAGTTTCAAAAACAACTGTTTGGCTCGTTTGAAGTGGGTCTTGAGCTACTCATCATCAATGGACTTTTAACCTTTATTGGGTTGTTGATGATCTCGCATAAGCAACAGGCAACAGGCAATTTGCAATAAGCAAGAAATAACAGGCAATATAAAGAGGGAATACTACCCTGGTATAACGGCTTTGCCATTTGCCTATTAACTATTCCCAATTGCCAGTTTTAAAACTATCTGTTTTATCTTTACCGAAACGTTTTTACTTGGAGTTGATCAACCCGAAGGCCGAACTTTATGCAGCACGCTTCTCTTCAACGGAAGATATGGTGCTGAAAACCATCTCAGCTGAAACGGAAGCATCACATGTACAACCCCACATGATGAGTGGGCATCTCCAGGGACAGTTCCTTGAAATCATCAGCAAACTTGTTCAGCCGAAACGCATTTTAGAGATCGGCACCATGATCGGTTACAGCACAATCTGTCTTGCAAAAGGACTTGCTGTAGACGGAGTACTACACACCATCGAGATGCGGGAGCAGGATGCAGCTATCGCCAAAAATAATTTCATCAGGGCCGGGCTGAAAGATCGTATTCAACTGCATGTGGGTAATGCGCTTGAAATCATTCCTCAACTGCAGGAAACATGGGATCTCGTATTTATTGATGCCGATAAACCCGGCTACGAAAAATACTATCAGCTGCTAAAATCACGTTTAAAGAGCGGCGGCCTCATCCTGGCAGATAATGTATTGTTTCATGGTGATGTGCTGGAAGAGGAGATCAAAGGAAAGAACGGTAAAGCCATTCATGCATTTAATGAAATGGTGAGTGCTGATGATGAAGTTGAAAAAGTAATGTTAACCCTGAGAGACGGACTGTTTCTCATTCGTAAAAAATAAAATATACTATGCAAAGACTGGTTTATTTATTCATTGCTCTTTTGTCGTTTACAGCAGTATCTGCTCAAACAATAACGATTGAAGAGTACGTAAATACCTACAAAGAAATTGCCATCAAAGAGATGATACGCACCGGCGTACCTGCATCAATTACATTAGCGCAGGGTATTGTGGAAACGGAAAGTGGAAACAGCAAGCTGGTAAAAAAATCAAACAATCATTTTGGTATTAAGTGCAAAGAAACATGGACAGGTCCAACGGTAAGTCATGATGATGATGCGCCCGGTGAATGTTTCCGTAAATATGAAAATCCGGAGCAGTCGTATATTGATCATTCTGATTTTCTACGCACACGCAAGCACTATAATTTTCTCTTCGGTCTCGATCCTGCAGACTACAAAGCATGGGCTTATGGGTTGAAGAAAGCCGGCTATGCTACCAATCCTGCTTATCCGCAGATGCTCATTAAGTATATTGAGAAATACAATCTCAACGAATATTCGTTGATCGCATTAGGTAAGAAGCAAGCTGCTGATCCGATCATCGCAAAAAAAGATGAGCCTGTTGCGCCTCAGCAAACTGTGGTGGTTGAGCCACAACAACAGATGCAAACAACAACTGTTGCTGTAGTTGAAGAAGTGAAAAAGCCGGCTGTCAATTACCCAACAGGTGAATTCAAGATCAATGAAACAAAAGTGGTGTATGCACCAAAGGGAACATCGTTTCTTGCTATTGCACAACAACACAATGTGCCGTTGAAGTGGTTATTCGATTTTAATGATCTGAAAGAAACAGAAGTGTTGGAGAAAGATCAGCTCATTTACCTGCAACGTAAACGTCGTATTGGTGTTAACCAATTCCATGTAGTTGCAAGTGGCGAAACATTGTATGATATTGCACAGGCAGAAGGCATCCGCTTAGAAGCATTGTTGCAGTTGAACTATTTGCCAGTTAATAAACAGCCTGCGCCTGGGGAGCAATTGTATTTGCAACAACCTGCACCTGCTGCACCAAAACTTCTTACAGTTGTAAATACTAAAGAAAGATCAGAACTCATCATTACTAAATAAACTGCATGTCAACCATCAAAGTCCACGATAAGTATTTTATTCCTTACATGACGGAGGCAACAGTGCTTGCCCGAATTGCTGAAATAGGAAAAGACATTGATCGTGATTATGCAGGTAAGAAGCCGCTTTTTATCGCCATTCTGAATGGTTCGTTCATGTTTGCTTCTGATCTTTTTAAATGTGTGAGCATTGATGCAGAGATCTGTTTTATCAAACTTGCTTCTTACAAAGGAACAAAGTCAACCGGGCAGGTGATCACAGCAATAGGTCTTGATACTGATATTGTCGATCGTCATGTGATCATTGTGGAAGACATTATTGATACAGGTAAAACCATGAATGAGTTTTTGCCACAGCTGCACAATCAGCAACCTGCTTCATTAAAAATTGCGGCTTTGTTACATAAACCCGAAGCAACAAAATATCCGATCACCATTGATTATTTAGGCTTTTCAGTTCCTAATAAATTCTTACTTGGTTATGGTTTGGATTATGACGGTCTTGGCCGTAACTTGAAAGAGATATACCAGCTGACCGAAAACCCTTCCTGATTTACCACTTACTAACCCGGTGAAGCAGGAATTGAACTATGAACCTAAGGTGCATTGCTTTGGTATGCTTGCTTCTCATCGCCGCAACAGCGGATGCACAATTTTATTTTCGTGGTGAAGTGAAAGATGCTGCTGGTAATGGGTTAGCATTGGTGCAGATACGACTTCACACATCCAATTCATTTTATACTTCAGGATCAACGGGAGCATTTGGTATCCCATCAACAAAAACAAAAGATACGGTCAGCTTTTTTCTGCACGGGTATGAAGAAAAAACAGTTGTGCTGAACAGCAATGAATACAATACGGTTTTGATGAAACCAAGTGTAGCCATCAGTAATCCTAAACGGAAACTTTTATCTGTAACCAGAGATAAGAAAGAAGACACAAAGGGACATTATTTTACTTCGGGAGAAACCTATTCGTCACAAGTAGAGAACAGTTTTAACCAGGCTGCTGATTATGCTTCTGTTGGTTTTGCCATGAATGTTGACAAAGCATCGTACAGCAACATTCGTCGTTTCATCAATATGAATTCAAGGGCGCCAACAGATGCCGTGCGTATTGAAGAGATGTTGAATTATTTTCCGCAGCCTTACAAAGAACCTGAACCCGGTAAAGATTTTCATGTGCAATCACAGCTTACAGATTGTCCGTGGAATCCATCGAACCGTTTATTGTTTTTACAATTGCAGGCAAGAAAGATCAATTACGATTCGTTGCCACCCAGCAATTTTGTTTTCCTGATCGATGTGAGCGGTTCAATGGATCTGCCCAATCGTTTGCCTTTATTGAAAACTGCATTTCGTATGATGGTGCAGAACCTGCGTAGCATTGATACCCTATCCATCATGTTATATGGCGGAACAGTTGGTATTGTATTGCAACCAACAGGCGGTAATGAAAAAGACAAGATCATGTCGGTTATTGATTCATTAGCAGCAGGTGGTGATACGCCGGGTGAATCAGCTATACGACAAGCTTATCGGTTGGCGCAAAGTCAGTTTATTATTGGAGGCAACAATCGTGTGATACTTGCAACTGATGGTGATTTTAATGTGGGTGAATCAAGTGAAGAAGCATTGATGCAACTGATCACACAAAAACAGCAGACAGGAATTTATTTAACCTGCCTTGGTGTTGGTATGGGTAACTATAAAGATTCAAAATTGGAAGCATTAGCGAAAAAAGGCAATGGCAATTTTGCATATCTCGATAATGTGATGGAGGCAGAGAAAGTATTGGTGAAAGAATTGATGCAGACCTTGTATGTGGTGGTTGATGATGCGTATCTCAACACCATCTTTCAAGCATCACAGGTAAAGCGATACCGTTTGATTGGGTTTGATAATCGTAAAGATGTACTCGCTGACAGCAACAGTATTCTGGAAGGTGGTGAAATAGGAACAGGTCATACGGTAACAGCTGTGTTTGAAGTGGAACTCGAAAAAGATTACAATACCGAAACACCCGTTGCTGAAGCAGAGTTAAGTTATCAATCGGTAAAAACGAAAAACAGGGTAAATGAAAAAATTCAACTGCCGTTTAATTACCAATCGTTGTATCGTGTTGACAGCAGCTATCGTTTTGCAGCAGCAGTGGCAATGTTTGGTTTGATGTTAAAACAATCGCCTTATATCAAAAATCCGAATTGGGATGCGTTGATAAACCTGCTGACTACCTGTGTAGATCCAAAAGATTACTGGCAAAATGAAATGCTGATGCTGGTGCGCAAGGCTAAAGAATTGTACAAGCCGGTAAAAGAAAAGAAACGCTGGTTTAGAAAAAGAGAACGAAAGAAAGATGAGATCATTTTATTTTGATAAAAGAAGAAGGGCAGCTTAGCTGCCCTTCTTCTTTAGGTATAAGTTTTCTGATTTCTTCTTTTATTTCACAGCCGTCAACTGGTTAAACAAAAACTTAAACGTGCCGTGTGTTTGAGAACGGAAGGCGATCTCTGGTCCAAACACGTATAAATTTCCTTTGCCCACTTTTGCAGCAAATGCAGCAACACCATCCTGTAAGTATTCCTGTCCCCATGCCCAACCACTACGCAATGGTTTCGGTGAAGCATACCATGCAATAGGAGTTACTATACCTTTCGCAATAGCATCAGGTGATAATTTAAACACAGGACTGCTCGATACAAATACATCTGCTTCACCGTTCATTCCCCATGCTGTTTGTTGTGTTGAATCAACTTTTACACGTAATACACTACCGGGGATATAATATTTTTCACCGGGGAGGTTACGTTCAACTCCGTTATTCATTTCAACCAATGCATTTTTTACAGGCAGTTTAAAATGATAAGCAAGATTTGCACTGTTGCCAATCGTTACAATATTGCCACCTGCTTCAGCAAATAATTTCAATTGTGCAATAGATGTATCGGGTGTAATTCTGCCCAATGTTTTTTGATATTCAGCGGGCACTTCATCAGCTCTTGGTCCACGTCCACCAAAACCACCTCGACCACCTCCGCCAAGTGCAGGGATTGCATCACTCACAAAAACGATCACATCATATTGATCAATTAATTTACCTGCATCAATATCTTTTGCATAGATAACTGTGTAAGGGAAATGATGCTGTTCAAATATCCAACGCATCCAACCCGATGCCATCGAGCCACCATACACATCCCACAAACCAATGCGTAGTGATTTTATTTTCTTTGCAACACCGGCTGGTTGTTTGCTTACAGCAATTACCTGCGCACCATAATCTTTCGCTGCTTTTTCGAGAATTGATTTTGATTTTGCAGTTGCTTTCACAAAGAAAGATCCTTGTGCTGTGCCACTTGCCGTTGCATCAGTTATACGCATTACTTCTACACCGGCCTGCAACAGATCATTTACTGCAATGAACGATGCATTACCTGCAGCATTCAGTACATAGCCGTTGGCGCTGTTGCTGAATTTGCCCGGCGTCATTTGTTCTGCACCATAAGCAATACTTTCAAATGGTCCATCGAAACCATTCATGATCCGATCGAAACGGAAGCCCATCGTAAAGGCAGGCGTCCAACCGGCAGCATCATACGGACGAACAGGAGGCCCACCCGGATATAAGAAATCATTCGGGTGATCCTGTGGTTCAAACATATCAATTACATGCGGACGGAATGCCTGGTTTGTTTTCACTACATAAGAACCCGCTGGATATTCTTTACCTGCAACAGAAAAGTTGGCAGTTGCTTTTTCAACTTTGATACCCGAAAGAATCAATGCATTTACAAACTTCACTGCTGAACTGAGATCAGGTTGATTAGCAGGAATGATAAATCCTCTTGGATCACGCTTAGCAGGATCTTTAAAAACTGCATCATAATATTTCAACGGAATGGTATCAACAAAATTCTGACTATTGTTCTGTGCAGATGGACGTTGATCTTTTTGGAACGCTTCTTTAATTGCTTCCACTTTATTGGGCGATAAGGACCAATGATCTCTATTGCCTTTGTCAATTGAATTCTTTCCCATCTTGTAAATGTTATACAACAATGGTTCACGGTTACGCACTGCATAATCAAGCACCGCATAGTTCAGTGAAACAGAATAATCGATCGACTGACGGAACAACCATTGTTGCGGAGTTACAGGAAAGGGTGTTGCTGCATTCGGAATAAGTCGTGCTGTTACCAAGGGGACTCTTGCAGGAGTTGGATTGCCTATTATTTCAGTAAGCAAACCAATGATGTTATGAAAATAAGCTGTGGTGCGTAACCCACCGTTCCACCATGTAGAGAATACAGAGCCTGCACGTTGTGTGTAGCCTGGTTTATCTTCCACATTTAAACGATTGATCATAGCCGCACCAACTCCATCAATACCTGTCACTAATAAAGGATCAAAAGCAAAATTGAATGGATCACGATAAGGAGGACCAGCAACAACAGAACCTGCGGGGCCAGCCTGGTGATGATTGTATAAGATCTGCGGCATCCATTCAATGTATTGCTGACGGCTCATGTTCTTTGTTTCACTCATATTGTTCATGAAGAAATCACGGTTGTTATCATGGCCAATATATTTCTGGTACAAACGTGGAAGATTGTTGAGTGTACGTTTCAAGGTATCTGCATGACGCATATACCAGTTTGAAACAAGTTCCTGTCCGTCAGGATTTGCATGAACAAAAAGAATGATGGCATCATTGAGAATGCGTTGTGTTTCTTCATCATTACGACTGATAAACTGCCAGATGGTTTCAATCAACTGATGTGCACCCACTGTTTCAGTTGCATGCAAACCACCATCCACCCACACAATTGCTTTCCCTTCTTTTGCTAAGTCACGTGCCTGCGCATTGGTGAGATTTTCTGCACGAGCAAGTCGTTGTGAAATGCTCTTGTATTTTTCCAGTTGTTTCAGATTTGCAGGTGAAGAAACGATCACCATGTATTGTGTACGGCCTTCTTCTGTTTTACCAATATCAACCAGCTTCACCCTGTCTGATGCCGATGCGATCTTTTTAAAATACGCCTCGGTTTGGGTATATGTAGCTAAATGATAATTATCGCCAATGTTGAACCCGAAATGTTCTTTGGGCGAAGGAAGCTTTTGCGAATAAACTGCTGTGCCGATAAACAGCAATAGAGAAATGAAAACTAGTCTCATGCAGGAGGTTTTGAAAAGTAAATAATGGAGAAGAAAGCAATAGTGCCCGGCTTCTCATGCTGATGCTTTAAAGATAAGAAGCATCCCCATCCGTAATTAATGGAATGGATGAGCGGCGGGTGGCTGGTATGTCTGTATTTCCCATCCCGAATAAAAAGGAAACGGGCAGCGTAAGCTGCCCGTTTTATACTGATGATTGATTACTCATCACTCATTATTCGCTCACCTTCACCCTCACTCCTTCGCTATGGCTCGTGAACTCAGGTGCATACATACATTGAATAGTTGTAATACCACTGCTGTAGTTGCCGGCATGTGTAATAAACATTGAATACTCAAAAACGTATGTGCCTTTGTTTAACCAGCTGAAGAAAAAGTTCGTGCTGGCATCTTTGGTACTTTCATAATATCCAAGTCCACCTTGCCATTTATATTGACTCAGCACATTCACCGGTTCCATACAGCTTGGACGCATATCTTTCATATGCACGTATTCCATACTGCGATCAACACGCAATTCGATGCGGACTTTTATTTTGTCACCCACTTTCAGTTCATCGCCTTCATTCACCGGAGTAAGAACCGGACCATTAGCTGTGTTGCGTTCAACAAAATATTTCTTCTGCAATTTCAACGGTGTTTCTGCCGAAGTGATCTTGTCGAGGTTTTCAAAATACTGCCAGTAAGCAGCACCCCAACCTGGTTGCCCGTTTGATTTGCTGACAGTCACATTAATATTTCCAAATGCCGGTTTTACAAAATTACCATCGATGCTCCGTTTGAAATAGCCTGTGCCTGCTTCTGTTTTTTCGGTTGATGTACTGAACAACTGATCACCGGCTTTTATTTCAACAACCGGTTCAGCAGCAATCCATTCACCACCTTGCAGCAACAATGCATAACAAGCTTCAGCAGTGGCGATGGTTGTTTTCCAGTTCTGCGTTTGCTTTTGTTTCAGCAACCATGTCTTCAGATCGTTTACTGCTTTTTTATCAGCAGTTACATCGTTAAACACTTCTATCATTAAAGCCTGTGCTGCCACCGGCGCCTGGTACCAGTAGTATCCTGCATTGAATTCTCTCCAGTACATACCCATCTCTTCGCTGAAGAGTGCGTTTTCTTTTAACGATTTTACAATGGCAGTTGCAGTGTTTGCATCTTTACTGCGATGCATCGCCAAAGCAATCATACCCTGCATGTAAAGGCTTTGATTTACCCAAAACGTACGTGCCTGTGTATTGTAATAGCTGAACGCTGTTTCTGTTCCTTTTGTTTGTGCAACAGAAGGGAAGAAGCTACGCATATACAAATACTGGATCTGTGTGTAACTGATATTGTTGTTCTTCAACGGTGTTTTGTATTTCAACAATTGATCATAGTCTTCTTTTAATTTTTTATCGAGATAAGAAATGGCTTTTGCTACAATTGCATTCAATGCAACCTGCTGTTCTTTTGGCACGGCATTTAATTTTTGCAAATGACCAATACCGCTGATGATGTATTGTGTGATGTATCGATCATCTGGTCCGCCTTTGAACCAGACAAATCCACCATTGGGCGATTGCATTTGTTGCAGTTGTGAAAGATTCTTGCTGAGTTGCGTATTCATTCGCACCATATCAAACAGCAAAGCAATGTTTTTCTTTTGTTGCTCTTCATTCTTTGCCTGCAATACCCATGGCGTTTCAGCCAGCAGTGCTGCTTTCAATTCTTCATTCTTTTGCAGGTTGCTCATAAGTGCAGCTGTGTCTTTTAATTTCCATTGCTGCATCACCTGCTGAATGCGGGGTAGTTTTTGTGTGATGTGTGATGCCAGTGCATTCGCATAAAAACGATTCCATGTCTGCTCCGCACATTCGTACGGATATTCCATGAGGTATGGCAATGCCTGCACTGCATACCAAACAGGATTACTGCTGAACTCGATCGTAAAGCGATGATGTGTTAAACTTTCTGATTGTTCTGCGTTCAGCAGTTTCGTAAAGTTGAAAGTCTTTGTACCATCACCTCGCATGTTCAAGGGTAACGATTCTGTTACCAGCATACGATTAGTTAACACAGGTAGTGTTGCTTCTTCGCCATCACTTCTATTAGCTGCTTTTGCCGTGATACGGTAGGTGAGTGCTTCATTAAAGTTGTACGGCACTTCGGTGCGGAACTTCACCACTGTACTCTGGTTTGCACCTACTGTAAAATGTTGCACGGGGAATGTATTCTGGAACCAGCCATCAACAGGTTGCATGGTAGAGGTGTTCAGTAATTCAAGATTACTGATACCTGTCATTTCTTTATCGGTGAGGTTCGTGATCTTGGCGGTGAATTCAAAACGATCACCTTCACGTAAGAACCGTGGAGCAAATGGCTGCACCATCAGATCTTTTTGGGTGATGATGCTTTGTTCACTTAAACCAAGCGACAGATCTTTCGTATGTGCGAGCAACTGTGCCTTCCATTTAGTTAAAGATTCAGGTATGGTAAAACTGAAAGAGATATTTCCTTCTGCATCTGTTTTCAGATCTGAGAAGAAGAAAGCTGTTTCGGAAAAGTTGGTGCGAATTGGAGATATTTCGTTTGAATTTTTAGTTTGTCCTTTTTTAGTTTGGAAGTTGAATTTAATCGAATCGGCCTCAAAATGTTTTTCGTCTCTCTCTTTACGCTTCATAACTTTTGCCTCACCCGGTGCTGCCGCAGCAACCATTTGCTGGTCTGCAACAACGAGATATCTCCGAATCCTGCCACTCTTATACATGATATCGTTGTTGGCAATTGAATTGAGTTGATCATATTCTTTCGAAAAGGAATTGTCTTGATTTAGTTCCCATACTTTCTCTTCCGAATTAATCATTGTAAATCCGCCACCTCTCCAATTATTCCGTAAATAATTCACCGGAAACAAATCAGGTTTGTTCCATTGATGTGGTTTAAACTGATCAAGTGATGCATCGTACATACTTGCCAATAATTCTGCTGCTACTTTATCACCTTTATAGCCGCTGATCTTGATCTTCCATTGTTCTTCGCTGCCAGGCAATGTTTTATCACGGAAAGTTTCATACGTGATCTTTAATTCTTTGTTGGTCCATGGCACGCTTACATACCTGGTGAAACTGTAAAAGCGGTTGTGTTTTACAAATGAATAAGCATACCCAAAGCCACCACGTTGTTCTTCCGTTACGGGAATTGTTAATTCTTTCTTGTTCCTGTTCAATAGATGATAGTTGAGTTTGTCTTTTTCATTTATTTCGTTGATCTGGATAAGATGCACACTGTCAGCACTGGAACCAAAACCAATCGTAGCAATTGTGCCCGGCTCTGCCGTAACAGCCAAAGGTAATTTCCAAACATACTCAGGCGATGAAAGTTTACCACTGTCATCCGTCAATTGCACATAAGTTTGATTCTTCACTTCCTTGCCATCTTTATCTGTTGTTACAGCTTCAATCAAATACCATCCAGGTGACCATTGACCACTGACCACTGACCATTCACCACTCACTTTCACACTGTCTTTTCTTTCATACACTTTCTCGCCACGTTCCCAATTCTCTTTATCTGTTTCATTGTTGTATTCATCGTAAGGGAAATCTGCACGGTACTCTTTTTCATTCATGATGAATTGATCGGGCTGTTCCCAATAACGATCACGTATTAATCGGTCAGGCGCATTCAGTTTGTACATACGCACTGTTACCATGCTCTTCACAAACTCATCCATCATATTTTTTGTACTGATGTTGAGGCTGTTGAATTGATTGATTGTTTGCAATTCACCTTTAGGCAAACTGATTTGCAATTGCAGGGAACTATAACCAACACTTATTGTTGTTTCACCGGTTCTTGTTTCGCCATTCAGATCAGTTACATCAGCGATCACTTTATAATCGAACACAGGCTCCAGTTCTTTACGCACCTGTTTATCGGGAATAGTAGTAAACGAAATATCGAAGCTTCCATCAGCTTTCGTTGTTGCTTCGCCATGTGCAATTTCCTGTTCCTGCATTACCGGCCATCCCCATTTCCAACTGAGCCATGGATAAAGCAACCGTGGTTGACGAACCACACGGTATTTCACTTTTGCACCATCAACGTTATTGCCTGCATAAGCTTTTGCATTACCTGTAAGATTGATCTTATCATTTACACGAAAACTTTGTTTGATGGGCTGATACTCTACAAAAAATTTCGGACGCTTGTATTCTTCAACAGAAAAAGAGACAATGCCATTTGTTACCGATTCTTGTAATTGGTATTGTCCGCTGATCCTTCCTACTGGTAAAGTAAACTTTCCGCTGTAAGAACCATATTCATTACTGATCACTTCAACTGAATCCACTTTTTGATAATTCGCATCGTAGAGATAAATTTTTGTTTTAAGACCGGCAACTACCTTCGGCTTGTCTGTTGCTGCATCTTTTGTTGTAACAATGCCTTTGAAATATAGTAGCTGTCCGGGACGATAAATTGAACGATCTGTAAAGAAAAATGTACGACGGCTTTTTGTTTCATCAACCGCTTCTTTTTGTTCATTGTACACATAGCTGTAAGCACGGTCGTCCAAATACAGGTGATCATTTTGATAACTTACTTCGAGTGTACGATTATAGGCATTGTTACCTGTCGGTTTGTTTACAAGAAAATAACCATTCGCATCACTGGTATAGTTACCGGCTTTTACCGAAACATTTTTCCGTTGATCATAATTGTACGACTGTTCCCACAATGTAATGTTTGCTTTTTGCAAGGGCTGGCCGCTTTCACGGTTCACCACAAAAAAATTATTATCATGATGCATCCATGCAATATTGCTCACATGAAAGAACTGAACAGCCAATACATTTTTTGCAAGACTGAATTTTTCATCGGCACTTGCAAGCAGAAGATAGGTGCCGACAGGTAATGCATTTACTTTTATTTCGGTGCTGTGCTTCTGGTAATCATCTGTTGCAGGAAGTGAATATGAAAAACTTACGGTTGGTTTTAATGCTGTAAGATCTTTCCAGTAACTATCTTCCCAACGGTTCTGCCCCATCTCTTCAAATTTCTTTGGATCGATCTTCACAATTCTGAACCATGCCTTTACCGTGTTACGGTATTGAAGCAAGGAACGGAAAGGTTTGCCGGGAACATTTACTTTTTCAGATGTGATGGAAAGTTGTTTGCTTTCAATTTCATGTAAGAGGTTGCTGCAATTTGCCTTGCCTTCTGTTAACTGTATTTGTGCAATTACTTTTTTACATAGCTCAGCTGCTTTCTGATAATAATAACGTGGATTCTGTTCATCATTTACTTTGTGCTTTTTGAAATCATAAGTAGCTGCAAAATCAGCATAATCTCTTGCCAGCAAATAAGCAGCCTGCGAAACAATTGGCTGATGATTATACTGATGGAGCAGATGATTCAACGACATCCGGTACAACTCTTTTTTGTTCTCCAGTGTAGCATAACGATGAACAAACTGAAAACGCAACAGATCAACATCCATTAAGGCATCTGCTTTTTTATCAGCAAGGTGAAAAGCGATCAATTCCTGGTAAAGTAATAATGCTTTATAGGTAAGCGAAAGAGAATCGCTTGTTTTAAATTTCCTTGTCACAAAATCGGCAGCAGGATCATAAGCCGAAGCTAGATCTATTTCAAATGCATCAGCCGGTTTTGTAATGCTGCGTTCATCGTTTTGAAAGTAGTCAATGGCTCTATGCGTGAGCAGATCATAAAGGGTAGGGCGGAGATGGCGAACGTTGCCTTTACTGATCACAGGATCAAATGCATCAAGCTTTGTTTGCTGAAGTATTTTTTTATTTTGTAGTGATGAAAGATATAAGCTGCTGATCTTTTTATGAAGGTCATCAATCGTCCATGTGCTTACGTCGTCTTTAACAAAAGCAGTTGTGTTGGTGCGTTGGTAAAACTTCCATCGGTTGTTTTGTAAATATTGCCAGTATGCTTCGGCAGCATAATTGGTTAGTACAGATTTCAATGGTTCCGTAGCTGTACTTATTTCTTTCTCAACTTCTCTTATCGTTTTGATATCGGTATCCTCTTCCTTCATTTGCTGCAGACTTAAACGAAACAGCAGAGCTTTTAATAACTGTCCGTTATTCTTTTCTTTTTTCGCCGCATCATAAATGAGCTTTACTTCTTTTAATGCCGATTCAGTAAGACCTTTCTTTTCAATAAGATCTTCTGCTTTTTTCCATGCTGCGGTATAGTTGAATTTGTTTTGTGCAAAAAGCGACATGCTGAACAAAAGGATAAAAAGGTTAACAAGAGAAATACGTTTCAAAAACATAGAAAACATTTTATGTAAGGTAATCAATACTGTGCTGATGAGATGCAAAGAAACAAGGAATTGCATAAATGTAATTGTCCACTTTTGAAGGCCGGGTAATTAGTCCTTTAACGAATCTTTATCAGCTTTTTATTTTCCACGGCATTTGTTTTGACATCTAATTAAAAAACAAAGGAGGTTTCTATGAAGAAAATTTTTACCCTGATTACAATGCTCTTTTTAACAGTAGCAACATTTGCTGCCTGGGATGATGCCCGGTTAAGTATTACCAGTATGAGTAATACGCCTGTACGTATCATGATCGATGGCCGGCAGGTGCAACAAGGCAACAGAGAAATTCGCATCAACAATCTCAGCCCAGGTATTCATCGTATCCAGATCTACAGTACGAACTATAACAACAACAGGCGAAAAGGCTTGTTCGGTGGTAACAACAACCGTGATGAGCTGATCTATAACAACAGTGTGAATATCCGCAGAGGTATGCATACTGATATTGTGATCAATCGTTTTGGTAAAGTATTCATCGATGAAGAACGTATCGAAAACCGTAATGATGATAACTGGAACGATAATGACCGTAACAACGGTGGCTGGGGCAACGATAACAACAATAATGGCGGTTGGGGAAATGATAACCGTGATTACAACAACCGTGACAACAATTACGGTACAGTGATGAGTTACGAAAGGTTTCAACAACTCAAGCAATCAGTTGAACGTGAAAACGCCGATAAAAATAAAATGGACCTGTTACGTTCAACCCTGCCTTACAACCGTGTAAACGCACAACAGGTAAGAGAACTTGCTGAACTCATCTCGTTTGAACAGACAAGACTGGAACTGGCAAAATTTGCCTACCGTTATACAATCGACAGAGGCAACTATTTTGTAGTGAATGACGTCTTTAACTTCGGAAGCAGCAAGACCGAGCTTACAAGGTATATTTCAACTTATAGAGATTAAACAATTAAAATATTAAGCAGAAGCATCTATGAAAATAATCCCCCGGCAGCGGGGGATTTGTTATTTCTTCACGAATAGCAAAGTGAGTAATCGGGGAATAGTGTTTCGGTTGTCATCATCAAAGTATTCAGCAAGGGTTACAAGTGACAAACCATTTGCATTTGCTGCATCCGTAAAATCTGTGATGTGATGATTGAAACAGGTTACTACCTGTATGCCTGTCTCTGTTTCAAATCTTGCTTTACTTCCATTGTATTGTTTGAAGGGATGCAATTCGCTGATGTATAAATAACCGCCGGACTTTAGCGCTGCTGCTGCTTTTTCCATAACGGGTTGCAGTAATTCAATATGCTCCAATACCAAACTGAATCCAACAAGATCGAATTGTTTCGTTGCAAAATCCCATGGTTGTGTAATATCTGCCTGCACAAACATGACATTGGGTGATGTGATCTTTTCTTTTGCTTTCGCCAACATTTCTTCACTAAGATCAGCTGCAGTAACGGTTGCTGCTTTCTGCATCAGCCACACTGTATTCTTTCCTGTGCCGCAACCAATTTCTAAACAGTGCTCAAATGAGAGAGGTGCTAATGTCTCCCGCAATGATTTCGCTTCAAGGTCACGTGTTTTGTTTTCGTTGCTGTCGTATTGTTGCGCCCAGCTGTTATAGGCTTGTTGTACATCGCTCATAAAAAATATTTATTCGATTACCAGGTCATATTTGTGCAAGAGCCCGCTTAAAGCTGAAGAAGAAAATTTCGTTTTCTTTAATTTGTTTCGTTCAGGATCAATCGAAAAGTTGATGGCTGTGCGAAGATCTGCTTTTTCAAGAATGGTATTATCAAATACCGCCTGCAACAGGTTGCAATTGTCGAACTCTGCAGACGTAAGATCAGTCTCGGTAAAATCTACATCCTGCATACTGCAATTTGTGAAACGGGTGTTTTTTAGTTTCATCTTATAGAACGTTGACAGATTCAACAGACAACCGGTAAAGCTTACGGTAAATAAGAATTGATTACAGTCTTCGAACCGCAGCCCCATCAGTTTGCAATTACTGAAACTAATTTCCTGAAACGCTGTGCCATTGATATTGGCTGCACTCAGGTTACAGTTATCAAACACACAATCAATGAACGTGATCTTTGAAAGATTGCCTTCAGCAAAATTGCAGTTGATGAATCTGCAATTTTCGTATTCGCCGACGAGTAATTTTTTGACTGTATAATCAATGCCTTCAAACTGTTTGTCTTCTTCGTAAGCTCTTTCCATGGAACCAATGTAAAAAGGATTTACGAAAAATATCAAAAGTCATGCAGAGTTTATTTTATGCGGTACACGATATCTTTTATATGCACTGTTTTTCCTTGCTTATTTATCGCTTCTGCAACAATTCCAACGTGTAAACCTGAAGTCATAGTCTTTATCAAATCCTTGGCCTCTTTGCAAATTATATTGTTATGGCATCTTCTGACTTCGACACCATCATATACATGATCCCGGTCTTCAGGCTTTACAAAATCACAATAGACAGTTATGCTTTTTACAACGATCCATGAAAAATTTGCTGTAACCTCTTTCAATTTCAACAGTTCGGAAACAGAAATGCTGTTAATTGAATCAGAGTAAAGTTTACCATCTATCATCAAACGAAAATCTTTCTCTGTAAGAGATTGACCTCTTGTTGTCAGACCAAAAAATAAGCACGAGAAAAGGAGAGGGATGAACAGTAGTTTCATCTTTTCTTTTTTAGATAACGACAAATGTTGATTTGAATTATCTATCAAAAAAGAAACCCCGCAATCAATTGCAGGGTTTCAATATAATAATTCAAAATAGCCTTACTTCTTCTTCAACACCTCAGCCATTGTTTTACCAATATCAGCTGGGCTTGCTACCACATGAATACCACACTCAGTCATGATCTGCATTTTTGCAGCAGCAGTATCTTCGGCACCGCCAATGATGGCACCCGCATGCCCCATACGACGGCCGGGAGGCGCTGTTTGTCCGGCAATAAAACCAACCACAGGTTTCTTTGCATTCTCTTTATACCAACGTGCAGCTTCCGCTTCCATGCCACCACCAATTTCACCAATCATTACTACTGCATCCGTGTTGTCATCGTTCATAAATAATTCCAGTGCTTCTTTGGTAGTTGTGCCAATGATTGGATCGCCACCAATACCAACAGCTGTGCTAACACCCAAGCCAGCTTTCGCTACCTGATCAGCTGCTTCATAAGTAAGCGTTCCGCTTTTTGATACAATACCAATACGACCGGGAATAAATACAAAGCCCGGCATGATGCCCACTTTACATTCACCCGCAGTGATAACACCCGGACAGTTAGGTCCGATCAATCGTGTATTTGTTCCAACTAAATAATTCTTTGCTTTCACCATATCCTGCACCGGAATGCCTTCTGTGATACACACCACCAGTTCAATACCTGCATTCGCAGCTTCCATAATAGCATCAGCAGCAAAAGCCGGCGGCACAAAAATGATACTTACGTTAGCACCTGCTTTTTGTACAGCTTCTTCCACTGTGTTAAACACAGGACGATCGAGATGCGTTGTGCCACCTTTACCCGGTGTAACACCACCAACGAGATTAGTACCGTATTCGATCATTTGCGTTGCATGGAAAGTACCTTCTGTTCCGGTAAAACCCTGAACAATGACTTTGGAATTTTTATTAACGAGGATGCTCATTTGGAAACTTTATTAGGCCGCAAAGATAAGGGATGATGGTCTAGGATTTTGGAATTAACCGCTAAGATTTGGGGCTTTTTGCAGTTGTGCAAAAACGAACAATTGTTCCGGCTTTTCGCTGTACCTCCGCTTCGCTGTGGTGCCGCTTCAATCCGGCAGCCTGTCAGCATTCGATTCATTAATCAGCGATTTATTCCACACCTTCGGGGTTTGGCACATAAACATTTTGTGTTTCTATAATAAGATCACCTCTTCGAGTTTTTAAAATCCTGAAGGGATGATCGTATTGTAGAGTAAATGAAATACAAAAAGAATTAAAACCCTGAAGTGGTGAAATCGAAACTCAGGTTGCTCCGAGGCTTTGAACTTGCTTTTGTTCTAACAGTTTCAGTCGAGATATTTCAAAAAGAGAATCGTAAAACCGGTTGATACAGCCGGGCTCAGTGTTGTTTGTCCAACACTGTAACTTCCATTTGCAATCGAATCGGTTCTGATTACAGAGTTGATTGTTGCTCCCGTATGTTGAACTGTAAAATCAAGAAACAGAACAGCATCAGCACCAATCTTTTTTGCTTGCTTAACTGATTTTCGTTGCATCGTTTCTTCAACCTTTCGATCAAAACTGCCTGGCTTTAAAAAACCCTTGCCCATGATCTTGTAGGGTCGTAGAATACTCTTTTCAGTAACGTATACATCTGTTGTTGATGTTGGGCTTGTCTTGTTGCCAATGTAACTGATCTTGGTTGTGCAGGAAGTAAAAAGTAGAAAGACTGCTGAGTATAGTTTTAGCATAAGCGAACTGTTTCATCTTTCACTTCATACTTTATGCCATGAGCTGATTCGGTGCTGTAAATGCTTGTTAAATAATCTGACAGAATATTTAACGCTTATACATTGCAAATCTAAAATCGTATATTTAAAATCTGCAATCCAATATTATCTTGCCATGATCGTACTCTTATTCTTTCCCGTATAACCCCAGGTTAAACTACCCCAATAGCTCTGCCATTGCGCTTTTGGATCATCAGTAAGACGAATCATCTGTACACAACTCACCATCCATTCACCCGTTGTACTAACAGTGAAACTGATCTCACCTTTTTCATTACTCATAAACGAAGTGTCAACAACACGGCCCATCAGTTTATGCCATACACGAATTTTGCTATTCACCAACGGTTCATTTTTGAAGAAAATTTTTACTGTAAGTGAATCACCATTTTTTAATTGGTACGGGTGGGAGAGGGGAATAATATCAACCGGTAATGTTGTTTGCTTTTTAAACACGGCCGTTTTTAAAGCACCTACCTGCACAATAGTTTTTACAGAACGCTGGTATAACTCACAACCGGGAGAATCTGTTTCATTATGTTGCTTACGATAATCAATAGCTGATTGTAAGCCATCTTCTGATAAATAGGCATTGAATTTTTCTGCTTCCAGTTCAATAAATGAATTGGTATTGTTGAAGGTAACTACTGCTGTTCCTTCTTCGTGTATGGAAAATTGCAGTGAATCTCCTTCCTCATCGCTGATGGCATCACTCAGATCATCGACTATGTCGGCGTAATATAATTTCAGTTCATTAATTTTTTCACGACTGCCTTTCCAGTTGTCACTGGTAAATGATTCACCTACTCTGAATCGGATATTGATCTCATCGGTGCGGGAGAAAATATACTGTTGGGGTTCCAGCCAAAATTCGTGTGCAAGTGCGGGAAGTATAAGAAGTAAAATAAGTAAATAAGTAAGCTTGTATTTTAACCTCATATTATTCAATTAAAAAAGCTGTATTATTTATCTTCTGCCGGGAAGTTGCCTGTTTACTTCATCAGCTTATCCATATCCCGGTCGTCACTGATCTTTCCTTTTGCTTCCAGCATACGCATGTCTTTAGCATCCTGCAAAAAGTCGGATGCAAAAATGAATTGATTGAGTTCTTCATTCTTGCTGAAGATGATGTCTTTGTTTGTGCCTTCCCATTCTTTATGTCCCTGGTGCATGAAAATGATCTTATCACCAATTTCCATTACACTGTTCATGTCGTGTGTATTCACCACAGTGGTCATACCGTATTCGATTGTGATCTCTTTAATCAACTTATCAATCACTAATGAAGTTTTTGGATCAAGACCTGAGTTCGGTTCATCACAAAACAAAAATTTCGGATTCAATACAATGGCACGTGCAATACCCACACGTTTTTTCATACCGCCACTGATCTCAGCCGGGAATTTATCGTTGGCACCGGTAAGGTTTACTCTTGCCAGCACTTCATTTACTTTATCGTGTTTTTGTTTGAGGTTGAGTTTGGTAAACATGTCCAACGGGAAACGAACATTCTGTTCCACCGTCATCGAATCAAACAATGCCGAACCCTGGAAAAGCATACCTATCTGCTGACGCAGCATTTTTCTTCCTTCCTCATTCATACTGGTGATACTTTCACCATCGTACAATACTTCGCCGCTATCAGGTTCAAACAAACCAACCAGGCATTTCATCAATACCGTTTTACCACTGCCACTCGCACCGATAATAAGATTGCATTTACCTGTTTCCAAAGAAGCAGATACATTATCGATCACCGTGCGGCCATCAAAACCTTTATGTATGTTCTTGATCTCAATCATGTGTTATAATAATAATGCAGCGAGTGCATAATCTGCCAATAAAATTAAAATACAACTTACGATCACCGATTTGGTACTTGCACGACCAATCTCCAGTGAGCCGCCCTGTACATGGTAACCATAATAAGCAGGTATACTTGAAATAATGAATGCGTACGTATAAGTTTTGCTCAATGCAAATATGACGTTGTAAGGAATAAAATCTTCGAGCAAACCATCGTTGTAAATTTCCGGTGGAAGAATACCCGATAAAGAACCGGCCATTTTACCGCCCCAGATACCTAACACCGCTGCAAGCACCACTAAGCATGGAACAACAATTAGTGCTGCAACAATTTTTGGTAAGATGAGATAAGTTTTTGTGTTGATGCCCATGATCTCCAATGCATCGATCTGTTCACTGATACGCATATTACCCAACTCTGATGCAATACGTGAACCAACCACACCTGCGAGTACCACGCAAATAAGTGTTGGTGCCAGTTCAAGAATGATATTGTCACGCACAATAATGGCGATCACCGTTTTTGGAATGAGAGGTGTGATAAGCTGGTAAGCTGTTTGTACAGTTGTTACCGCACCAAGAAAAACAGAGATGATAACAACGATACCAACAGATCGTATACCGATCTCATTGCATTGGTGCATCAACTCTTTCCAGTAAAGACGCATATTCTCCGGCCTGGAAAACATGCCCTTGATCATTAACAGGTAACGGCCGAAGTGTGTGAAGAAATCCATAGTTTAATATCAATATTCAAAAGGACTAATTATAAGCATTGAAGATACAATTCAAAATGCAAATCTCAAGTTCGGGCCTACAAAGTAATCCAAACTTGAGATTTGACTGATTTTGATATTTTCCCGATTTGCAGTTGTTTACCCGGTACTCATGACTATCGGCTCTCAACTACATATCATGGCTCACCTTGCGAAACCTTTTCCACCACGGTGATTTTTTTACAGCTTCCTGTGTGTTGCTTTTGGTTTTCATTTGTGCATCAACCACAGAGATCAACACCATGTTGAAAATAGAACGTACAGAACTGCCCAATTGCAGAATGTGTACAGGCTTTTTCAATCCAAGTAAGATGGGGCCGATGGCATCGGCTTCACCAACTTCCTGTAACAGGTTGTAAGCAATATTACCGCTGGCAAGGTTGGGGAAGATCAACACATTCGGTTCACCATTCACCAATTCACTGAACGGATAATTTTCTTTCAATATCTCTTTGTTGAACGCAACAAGTGGTTGTACCTCACCATCGCATACAAGGTTTGGTTCACGTTCTTTCACAATTTCTCTTGCTCTTGCAACAATTTTTGATTCGTTGCCCTCGCTGCTGCCAAAGTTTGAATAGCTAAGCATAGCCACACGTGGTGTAATACCAAAAGATCTTACTTCTTTTGCTACAAGTTGTGTAATGTCTGCAAGTTCATCAGCACGTGGATTAAAGTTTACTGTTGCATCAGCAAGGAACAACGGTCCACGTTTGGTGAGCATGATATACATGCCGGCGATCTTGCGTACATTTTCATCTTTGCCGATGATCTGCAGTGCAGGACGGATAGTGTCAGCATATTTGCGGCTCAATCCACTGATCATTGCATCAGCTTCACCTGTTTCCACCATCATACAGCCAAAGTGTGTGCGTTCTTTCATTGACTTTGCCGCTTCATAACGGTTCAAGCCTTTGCGTTGACGCTTCTGGAAAAACAGTTCGCCAAATTTCTGACGCATCTCTTCCATCTCTTTGCTCTTAGGATCAAGCACAGGGATACCTTCCAGTTCAATACCATTTACGTCAGCAATTTCATTGATGTTTTTAACATCACCCAATAAAATGGGGTAGGCTACTCCTTCTTCATACGCCAGTTGTGCAGCTTTCAACACCTTTACATTTTCTGCATCAGCAAACACCACACGCTTGGGATCTTTTCTCGCCTTGCTGCCAATTGCACGCATCAATTGGTTATCGATACCCAGTCGGTGATTCAATATGTTCTCATATTCTTCCCAATTGGTAATAGGATGTTGTGCCACACCACTATCCATTGCTGCTTTTGCAACAGCAGGTGCAACATAACTCAGCAAACGGGGATCAAGTGGTTTTGGAATAATATAGTTTGGACCAAACGCAATATTCGTTTCGTTGTAAGCCATATTTACAATATCAGGCACAGGTGTTTTGGCTAGTTCTGCCAGTGCTTTTACAGCAGCCAGTTTCATTTCTTCGTTGATGGTTGTTGCACGCACATCCAATGCACCACGGAAAATATAAGGGAAGCCTAACACGTTGTTGATCTGGTTGGGATAATCACTTCGTCCCGTACCCATGATCACATCTTTTCTTGTTTCTGTTGCATCTTCGTAAGTAATCTCCGGATCAGGATTGGCCATAGCAAAAACGATCGGGTTCTTCGCCATGCTTTTTACCATTTCTTTCGAAACAGTATTTCCTTTACTCAAACCAATGAACACATCAGCATTCTTCATGCCTTCATCCAATGTCATTGGTTTGCTTTTGATCACAAACAACTGCTTCTGTTCATCAAGATCGGTTCTTCCATCATGGATCAATCCTTTACTGTCGAACACTTTGATGTTTTCTTTCTTTGCACCCAATGCCACATATAACTTGATACAGGAAATAGCCGCAGCGCCTGCGCCATTTACAACGATCTGTACTTTGTCGATTTTCTTTTTCTGTAATTCCAATGCATTCAGCAATGCAGCAGCACTGATGATGGCCGTACCATGCTGATCATCGTGCATCAGCGGAATTTTCATTTCCTCTTTTAAACGCTGTTCAATATAAAAGCATTCGGGAGATTTAATGTCTTCGAGATTGATACCACCAAACGTTGGTTCAAGCGCCTTTACAATTTGTACAAACTTCTCAGGATCTTTTTCGTTGATCTCGATATCAAACACATCAATATCAGCAAAGATCTTGAATAGTACTCCCTTTCCTTCCATCACGGGTTTGCCCGCTTCGGGACCAATATCACCAAGACCCAGTACCGCAGTGCCATTGCTGATCACCGCTACTAAGTTTCCTTTTGCTGTGTATTTGTAAACGTCTTCGGGGTTGTTGAAAATTTCCATGCAGGGCACCGCAACACCAGGTGAATATGCTAATGATAAATCACGCTGTGTTTTGGCTTCTTTCGTAGGAATTACTTCAATTTTCCCCGGTCTTCCTTTGGCATGATATTCCAATGCCTGTTGCCGGCGCAGTTCTTCTTTGTTCATACGTATTAATTAATCAAACAATCGGTTTACCTCACTAAGGGCGGCAAGGTACGAAAAGAATGAAAAGTGGATTTTCTGATAGAAAAGTCACACTTAGATCGGAAATTTACAAGCGGAAACAGATAGAGATCAAGCAGGAATATTCTTCAACAGATCATCAAAGCTTTCCCGCTTGCGAATGAGGATTGCTTCTCCATTTTTCACCATTACTTCTGCAGGGCGGTAGCGTGAATTATAATTACTGCTCATTTCAAAACCATATGCACCTGCATTATGGAAGCAAAGCAGATCGCCTTCTTTTATTTCAGGTAATAAACGATCGCTGGCAAACGTATCTGTTTCACAGATATAACCTGTGACCATGTATTTTTTTTCTGTACCGTTGAGGTTTGAAAGATTAGTGATGTGATGATACGCATCATACATCATTGGTCTAATCAAATGATTGAGTCCTGTGTTTACGCCTGCAATGATGGTATCGCCATTTTGTTTCAGCACATTTACTTCAGCCACTAAATAACCACATTCACTCACTAAAAACTTACCGGGCTCAAACCATACTTGTAATTTTCGGTTGTTCGCTAATGGATGTGCATCAAATGCCTGTTTTAATTTTTGTCCAATCGATGCAACATCTGCCGTTTTTTCTCCGGGGATATAAGGCACTTTAAAACCACCGCCGAGATCGATCACTTCAAGTTCAGGAAAATGAGGAATAAGATCGAACAACACTTCAATACCTTTTACAAACACATCAGCATCTTTTATTTCACTTCCGGTGTGGATGTGTAATGTTCGGATGAAAATGTTATTTGCTTTCACAATCGCTTCCAGTTCTCCGATCTGCTCAACGGGAATCCCAAACTTACTTTTATTATGACCGGTTGAAATTTTGATGTTGCCACCTGCCATGATGTTTGGACGAAGCCTTACACCAACAGGGTAACTATGTCCGTACTTCTTACCGAATTTTTCAAGGTTCGATAAACTATCGATATTCACATGCACACCTGCTTCTACTGCTTCTTCAATTTCAGCAAATGAAATACCGTTGCTGGTGTACAATACATTTTCAGGAGCTACGCCTGCATGCAGCGCCAGTTTTACTTCGTTGATGCTGCTGCAATCGATATTACAACCAAGACTGTTGAGGTAACGGACAATATGAATATTCGTTAATGCTTTGGATGCATAAAAGATGCGTATATCCAACACAGAAAAAGCATTGATCAATGTTTCGTATTGCTGCTTAATTTTTTCTGCATGATAAACATAAACCGGCGTGCCATATGTAGATGCGATCTGCTGTAAAAGATTGGTTGGGATAGAAGGAGTCATGTGTCGATATTGCTAGGTTGCGAATTTAGTTTAAAAACCAATCGTTCATTGCGAATCATGGCAAAGGAAGTTGTGAACGATTAGTTGTAAGTTATTTTAAATGAAAAGCCCCCGTTTCATCGGGGGCTTTCTATCATTAATCTTTTTTCTCTTCTTCATCTTGTTCTTCTTCCACATCACTGTCTTCCGTTTCTTCCTCTTCCTGCGGTTCTTCTACAACATGCTCTTCACTTGCTTCTTCTTCAGTTTGTGCTTCCTCTTCGTCCTGTGAAATCGATTCTTCTTCTGCAACAATTTCTTCCTCGTTTATTTCTTCCGTAACAATGATGTCTTCAACAACAGCTTCTTCCTGTTGATCTTCTTCCACACTGCTGATGGGTTGTTCCAATAACTCACCATCTTCCGTAACTACCAATGCTTCAGTTGAAGAAAGTTCCTGTTCTTCTTCACCCGCAACATTCAATGTGTCGCTTTGTACACCTGTCGGGTCAATAATATCTGTAGAGATAACTTCTTTGATCTTTGGCAGATCTTCCGGTGAGTTAATACCAAAATAATCCATGAATGAACGGGAGGTGCCATACACCAATGGATGACCCGGCATCTTTTCATTTCGACCAAGTATAACGATCAGTTCTTTTTCTAATAATTTCTGTACTGCGTAATCACAGCTTACCCCACGAATAGCTTCCATTTCACCTTTGGTGATTGGTTGCTTGTACGCAATAATGGAAAGAGTTTCCAATGCTGCCGTACTTAAACGTTTCAGGAATTTATCGCCATTGATCTGCGCAACGGTCTTGTGATATTCTTTTTTTGTAAGAAACTGCCAGCCACCGCCGCTCTCTCTCACTTCAAACGGATAAAACTCAGAAGTATATTTTTCTTTGATAGCTGAAATAGCTGCTTCTGTCTGGTCCAGGTTTGCACGGTCTTCAATAAAACCTAATGCACTGTTCACAAGATCGCAAAGCTCCAATGTGGTAAGCGGACGTTCAGCTGCAAAGATGAGCGCTTCAATATGCGGGATGATAACACTAAGTTCCATTCGTAATTTGAAAAATTTGAAGATTTGAGAATTTGAAAATTAAGCAAAAGCTCAAATCTGTGAGGGCCTTTATTTCCCTTTCAGGAATCAGGGCTTAACTATTCAATGCTGCTGCACCACTTACGATCTCAGTCAACTCAGTTGTAATGGCTGCCTGGCGTGCACGGTTATAGCTGATGCGGAGTGAACGCAACAATTCGTTGGCGTTATCACTTGCCTTATCCATGGCCGTCATACGTGCACCATGCTCCGATGCATTTGCATCAAGCACTGCTTTGAATAATTGTGTATTGAGGATCTTCGGCATCAACTCGGTAACGAGTTCTTCTTTACCCGGTTCGAAGATGAAATCAGATTTTGTTTTGGCAGCACCTTCTTTGCTCACCACTTTTGGAATAGGGAGGAAGCGCTCCAGTTTAAATTGTTGTGTAGCTGCGTTTTTAAATTGGCTGTATACCAGTTCAACCACATCAAACTCACCTTTTACAAACGCATCCATTGCCGCAGCTGAAGCCTGTTGTACATTTTCAAAACTCAGGTGAAGGAAAATATCTTTATACGTGTCGCTTGTCTTGTAACCGTTACGCAACATTGCTTCAAAGCCTTTTTTACCAATACCCCACACCTGCACATTACCTTTTTGCTGTTGCTCTGCGTATTGCTCAGCAATTGTAAGGCGGGCAAGTTTTACCAGATTGGCATTGTAACCACCGCATAAACCACGATCGCTGGTAACAAGAATGATCAATACTTTATTTACCGGACGCTCAGCTGCCAGTTTCATGTTTACACTACCATCGCTGTTGCTCACAATATTGCTCAGCATATCCTGCAGTTTCTGTGCATAAGGGCGCATCTGGATGATGGCATCCTGTGCTTTACGGAGTTTGGCTGCACTCACCATTTTCATGGCTTTCGTGATCTGCTGGGTGCTTTGAACACTTTTGATCCTGTTACGTACCTCTTTTAATTGTCCGGGCATGTGGTTGAACGTTTAACGTTTAAAAGTTGAATGTTTAAGGTTACATCGTATCAGAACAGTCGCTTTTTCACTTGAAACCTTAAACTTTACACTGAAATTTCAGGCCGCAAAGGTAATGGAAACAGGGTTACAAGTGCAAGCCCGCAGCGAAATTGTGGAAAAGCTGAACCTGTTTTTTTGAGGCGGGACGTACGGGCGTTTTTCAGGGGGAATGAAGTGATTTTATTATTTTCACCACAGCCAAACCAACTATGCAATCTAACAACTGCCTAAACTGCGGCTCCGTACTGGAGTCCTCGTCAATTTTCTGCCCCCAATGCGGACAAAAAGCCGATACGCACCGGCTTAACTTCCATCATATCTGGCACGATCTGGTGCATGCGTTCACCCATGCCGATAAGGGGATCTTTCCACTGATCTGGCAGCTGGTATTCAGGCCGGGTATTGTGGCGAGGGAATATGTGGATGGAAAACGAAAAAGATATTTCAACCCTTTTACGTTTGCTTTTGTGGTAGTAGGCTTTGCCTCAGTGATCTTGATCGGTTCAGGGTTTGCCAGTTTTTCGGGAGGCTCAGCCATGCCTGCAAACCCCATTTCGATCTTCCTTGATAAACATGTAAACCTGCTTATTTTTTTAAACATCCCGTTGCTGGCATTATTTAACCGACTGCTTTTCCGTCGTTCTGGTGCGAATTATTCCGAGAACCTGGTACTTGCAGCGTACACATCGGGCCAACGTTCGATCTTTTTCAGCATGCTGGTAGCACCAATCTGGTTAATGTTTCACCCGCCATTTTATCCTTTTCTTGCTTTTTACCTTTTTTGCTGGAGTTGTTACTATGGTTGGGCCTGCACACAATTTTATAGTGGAAGAAAAACAGTCTCGTTTTTTAAAGGCATGCTTTCAACTCTGCTAACTCAGGTTGTAACCGTGATCCTGGTATCAGTGACCTTTTATATTTATTTCAGGTTCTTTTATAAAAGACATTAAAAAAGCAGCCATTTTTGAATGGCTGCTTTTTTACTATTGCGAAGTTCTTACTGGTTATCGTTATTCATCATCATTGTTCTTTCTCCTCCCATACGGCGCATATTGTTTTGCTGCTGCGGCTGCTGGGTTCCTTTAAATCTGTTGAGACGATAAGTAAAGCTCAACATGAAATATTGTGTAAGCCTGTTTGTTCTTGTATCAACAATAAAGTTGTTATTGACGCTGCGGCTCACATTGGTATTCTGTTTAAAAACATCGAAACCTGCGAGACGGATAATCCCGTTTTTCTTTTTGAACACTTCTTTTTCAAGCGATGCATTTAACAATGCAATGTTTTTTTGAACACCTGCGGCCAGTCCTTGGTTGATGGTATAATCAAAATCCCAACGGAAAATAAAACCTGCACCAAGATCAAAGCGGGCATCACTGCTCAATACCCAGGTAGTAGTCTTGGTAGTAGGATTACTTGCATTACTGAAATCATTATAAATAAGGCTATACCTTGCTCCTGTAACTAACTCTAACCAAGGAATATTGAACTCGAAATTTAAACCCTGGGTATAAAGCCAGTTTTTACCAATGTTGCGCTCACTATCAACAAGGCTGATGTTGTTGTTGTAATTCACCATACTGTTGGCACTGATCACATATTTTCTGTTCTTGAAAGGGCGGGAATAAGTACCAAACAGATTTGCATTATAATACCCGTTTACATTTTCCGGTCTTGTCAGTTGTCCACCCGTCTTATCTCCACTGGAATTCCTGAAGAAAATCACATTATTTACGATCTGATCCTCAATAAAGTTGAAACCTAAATTCACTAAGAAAATTCGGCCGGAACTAAAGTTGAAATTGTTGAAGTTGGCATTAAAGTTATGACTGTTAGACGGTCGAAGTAAAGGGTTACCTATGGTTTGATATTGCAGATTACTTCTGTCGGGCACAGGTTGTAATTGTTCAAAGCTTGGCTGGCGTGCGATACCATTGTAGTTGAAATTAATTGCCTTGGTACGTGTGAAATTGTATGTAAAACGTGCAACCGGGAACCAATTAAAATTTTGGATAGTTTTATAAGCACTGTCTTTGTTTGTATCATACCCACGCATAATCACAGGCTGAAAAATAACGCCTACACTGTAGTTGTACTTTTTCTTAACTGTACGCAAACTTGCTCCTATTCGATTGTAATCGAAATTATTTTCGTAAGCGTTGCTAAAAGAATCAATCAGTGTATAATTCGTGTTGCCGGGAAGCTGTATATAGTTCTGACGGTCGTTGCTTCCGAAGTTTTTATTATAGTTATAACTAAGATCAAGAAAACGATCAACTGCTAATGGCTCGGTGTAAGTTGCACGCAGATTGATATTACGGGTGCGGTTATCCTGCAGAATATTTTGCTTAAGCGTGGAATCTTTCGTTCCGTTTGTTAAATAAAATACAGACTCGTTATTTGTAAACTGATCACTTTCGTTTGATGAGAAATTGAGGTCACTGTTAAACGAGAAATTGCGGCCACGTTTTTTAAAGCGGTGGTTGTATAATAAGTTACTTCTGAAGTTCGGACGGTCGCTTAAGGAGGTATTCATGTTAGTACCATCTTGCAAAAGCGAGCTTTCATTAAAAATATCGAACACACTTTGAGAACGGTTGTTCGATTCCGTGAGCGTAAAGCTTGGACTGAATTTGATGTAATTAAATGAATCGATCCAAAGTTCTAGGTTGCCAAACGCACGGTGTGTGCCGTTTTTATTTAATGATCCCTGGTCTGTATTTGTAAAAATTGATCCGGCTCCTGTTTTCCCGATATTTTCCTGGGCTGTGTATTGCTCAATGCTGGTTGCTCTGTGCGAATAAGTATAACTACCGTAAAACGAGTTACGTGTTCCAAAATCGTTACGGTAGTTCAAGCCAATAGAATTCAACTTGGTAACACCATTTTGATTGCCACCAGTATTACCGCCGCCTCCACCGCCGCCAAAAGTCATACCTCCTCGGCCACCACCTCCACCACCGGTGTTTCCGCCACCGCTGCTGCCATCCTGTTGGAAAGTAGACGTGTTTACGTTATTACTGTTTGCAATAATTGAAAGCTGTTTGCTGTTGTTGAACCTGTTTACGGTAACGGCACCGTTATAACGGTCATTCGTACCGTAACCAGCTTGCGCCCTTCCGAATATCCCTTTATTCTTATCTTTTTTCAGTTGAAGGTTAATTACTTTCTCGGGCTCGCCATCACGAATACCCGACACTGTTGATTGATCGCCATAATCATCAATTACCTGCACTTTATCGATCATATCAGCGGGTATTTCTTTGGTAGCTGTTTTAGGATCGCCTGTGAAGAAGTCTTTCCCGTTTACTTTTACACGGGTTACGGCTTTGCCCTGCGCAGTTACATTGCCTTCTCTGTCCACCTGCACACCGGGGAGTTTTTTCAATAGCTCTTCAGTAGTTGCATTTGGTTTGGTTTGAAAGGCACCTGCACGGTATTCAACCGTATCTTCTTTCATGGTTACTGCGGGGGCCTCGATCACAATTTCTTTCAGGTCAAGGTAGGAGTTCACCAGCACCAGTTCGCCCAGATCAATATTGGATACACCGGCAGATGGCTTAAAGAATTCTTTGATCATTGGCTTGTAGCCTGTGTAGCTGATCACAATGGAATAAGCTGAAGTAGGAATTTTTGCAAAGCTGAATTCACCCTTCGCATTGGTGGAGGTCCTTGATGTATCGTAAGGGAAACTTTTTTCTACCAGCTTAACAGTGGCTTTGTCCAAACCTTTTGAACCTGTTGAATCGGTTACTTTTCCGGTGATGCCGGCTGTTTGTGCTTTTACGGATACGGATGCGATGATGACAAGGAGAATGAGTAGTAATTTCTTCATAAACGTGTTTGAAATGCGAAATACGAAAATATTCGTCAATAATTTATTTTTCGATTTGTTAAAAGTAATAGACGTCAATGCCTCGAAAAGTTTGCTTTTGGCTGAGTAATCAGTATAAAAGGCAAATCTACCGTTTCGGTGGCGGCAGCTGGCCGTGCTACTGGGTAAACTGTTTTTTGCCGGGTTTATTGTGAATTACTTAACGCTTAAACGGATGCTAAAGCTGTGGTTTCTAATTGTATTCAGGTCGTTCAAAATTTAATCGGGCTCATCGCACTCAACAGTTAATCATTACCTTTGTCGGCCTGTAAAAAAGGGGCTTCTGTCAAATTGGCTCTGTTTTAAACTTTGCATTGTATTTGACACAAGGAAGCTTTAATCAAAATAATTGACTTATTAATCTATACATATGTTAGGATTCCTATCGAAACTGTTTGGTGGCAGCAAGAGCGAAAAAGACGTACAAAAGCTTTCGCCTATCGTTGAAAAGATCAACCACTATTTCCAGCAGTATCAAAGCTTAACCAATGATGAACTCCGTAATAAAACACAGGAATTCAGACAGCGTATTAAATCGCATCTTCAAAGCATTGATGAAGAGATCGCTTCACTTACGGTAAAAGCTGATGCATTTACCGAAGACCAGATCCAGGAAAAAGATGCCACTTACCAGGAAATAGATAAACTGCGTAAGGAAAGAGATAAAAAAATTGAAGAAGTACTGGAAGAAATTCATCCCGAAGCTTTCGCTGTAGTAAAAGAAGCAGCACGCAGGTTTACCAATAATGAAGAGTTGCAGGCAACTGCTACTCCATTAGACAGGGATCTTGTGATCAAGCGACCACATATGCGTATTGAAGGCGACCAGGTGTTTTATAAAAAATCCTGGTTGGCAGGCGGATCGGAAGTAACCTGGAACATGGTGCATTACGATGTGCAGTTGATCGGTGGTAGTGTATTACACCAGGGAAAAATTGCTGAGATGGCTACCGGTGAAGGTAAAACGCTTGTATCAACATTACCTGCTTACTTAAATGCATTGCCAGGTGAAGGTGTGCATCTTGTAACGGTGAATGATTACCTGGCCCGTCGTGATAGTGAGTGGAATGGAACCTTGTTTGAATTCTTAGGACTTACAGTTGATTGTATTGATAAGCATCAACCGAACAGTGAAGATCGTCGCAAAGCATATTTAGCAGATATCGTTTACGGAACCAATAATGAATTTGGCTTCGATTACCTCCGTGATAACATGGTGGTGAACACAACCGAGAAAGTTCAACGCAAGTTGCATTTTGCAATGGTGGATGAGGTGGATAGTATCTTGATTGATGAAGCCCGTACACCATTGATCATTGCCGGTCCTGTTGGTACAGGTAGCAACGAGCAGCAGTTCCACAACATGAAACCACGTATTGAAAAACTCGTGGATGCACAAAAACGTTTGGCGCAGCAATATTTAAATGAAGCAAAGAAAGCTATTGCAGAAGGTGATGATGATCCGAAGAGCGGTGGTCTTGCTTTAATGCGTGCATGGAGAGGTTTACCAAAGTATGGTCCATTGATCAAATACTTAAGTGAGCCTGGTATTAAAGTGAAATTGCAGAAAGCTGAGAACTATTACCTCGCCGATCAGCAAAAAGAAATGCCGAAGGTGGATGAAGGTTTACTGTTTCATATTGATGAGAAAAGCAATTCGGTTGATCTTACAGACAAAGGTTTGAGCATGATCACCAAAGACAATGAAGATCCAAACTTCTTTGTGTTGCCCGATATCAGTACTTCTCTTGCAACCTTAGATAGAAGTGATCTTGCTGCTGATGAGAAGTTACGTCAGAAAGAAGCTTTTTTAAATGAATACTCAGCAAAAGCAGATCGTATCCATACCATTCTGCAAATGCTGAAAGCATATTCTCTGTTTGAAAAAGATGTGGAGTATGTTGTGTTAGATGGACAGGTGAAGATCGTTGATGAACAAACAGGTCGTATTCTTGATGGCCGTCGTTACAGCGATGGATTACACCAGGCCATTGAAGCAAAAGAAAACGTGCACATCGAAGCTGCTACACAAACTTATGCAACCATCACACTGCAGAACTACTTCCGTATGTATCACAAACTTTGTGGTATGACGGGTACTGCGGAAACAGAAGCAGGTGAGTTCTGGGACATTTACAAATTAGATGTGGTGAAGATTCCTACCAACCTCAACATGGTGCGTGAGGATAAGCAGGATCTTGTTTACAAAACCAAGCGTGAGAAATACAAGGCAGTCATTGAAGAAATAGAAACTATTCGTGCTGCAGGTCGTCCTGTACTGGTTGGTACAACATCAGTAGAGGTGAGTGAATTGCTGAGCAAGATGCTGCAGGTGAAAAAAATTCCACACAATGTATTGAACGCAAAACAACATGCCCGTGAAGCACAGGTTGTTGCTGAAGCTGGTTTGCCAAGTGCCGTAACCATTGCAACAAACATGGCCGGTCGGGGTACCGATATTAAACTCGGTGCCGGTGTGAAAGAAGCAGGTGGTTTGGCGATTCTTGGTACTGAACGTCACGATAGCCGTCGTGTTGATCGCCAGTTGCGTGGTCGTGCCGGTCGCCAGGGCGATCCCGGATCATCACAATTCTATGTATCGCTTGAAGATGATCTGATGCGTATGTTCGGCAGTGACCGTATTGCCGGCATGATGGATAAACTTGGTTATAAAGAAGGTGAAGTGATACAGCACAGCATGATCACCAAATCAATTGAACGTGCACAAAAGAAAGTAGAAGAAAACAACTTCGGTATACGTAAGCGTTTGCTGGAATATGATGATGTGATGAACAAACAACGTGGTGCAGTGTACACACGTCGTAACCATGCATTGAGTGGTGAACGTTTAACGCTTGATACAGATAATGCATTTTATTCTGTTGCTGATGGATTGATCGCTTCGTTCAAAGAGCAAAACGATCACGAAGGATTTAAGATGGCTTGTATCATCAACTTCGGTATTGATACACAGATCACGGCAGAACAACTCGATAAAGCTGACAGCAATACGTTGGCAGAAGCATTGTATGTGGAAGCAAAAACGGCTTACCTGCGTAAGAGTGATCTGTTGAAGAAAGATGCATTGCCGGTGTTCCAGAACATTAAAGCAACACAAGGTTCGCATATTGAAAATGTATTTGTTCCCTTCAGCGATGGGAAACGTGGTTTGCAGGTGTTGACACCGATGAACAAAACCATCGAATCAAATGGAGCAGAGATGGTAAGTGCGTTGGAACGTACTGCAACGCTCGCCTTTATAGATGAAGCATGGAAAGAACATCTTCGTGCAATGGATGATCTGCGTACTTCTGTACAAAATGCAACGTACGAACAGAAAGATCCGTTGGTGATCTATAAAGTGGAAGCCTATACCTTGTTTGAGCAATTGAACAGTGAGATCAACAAAAATATCGTTTCCTTCCTTGCACATGCAGGGTTACCTGTTGAAGAAAATACAGCCGGACAAATTCGTGAAGGCCGTCAGCAGAAAACTGATATGAGCAAGATGCGTCAACGCAAAGAAGATATGGTAGCTACAGGCGGCGGTTCTGAAATGATGGAAACCCCTGATTACTATGATCCATCGGAAAATGTAAAACAGGAACCAATTATTGCCGGACCGAAAATCGGACGTAACGATCCTTGTCCTTGCGGCAGCGGTAAGAAATACAAACAATGTCACGGTAAAGATTTATAAGCGAAAACCTCCTTCAGGAGGTTTTTTTTGCTGATCTCCGCCAGCTGGTTTCTACTGATTAAAAAATACATTTGCGCCATGAACATTGCTTCTTATATCGACCATACGGTTCTGAAACCAACCACACTCATCAGTGATATTGAACAACTCTGCACAGAAGCAACCCTCTATAATTTTGCAGCAGTTTGTGTACCGCCGCCTTTTACACGTTTTGCAAAAGGATTGCTTGGCGGTTCATCGGTGAAAACAGCAACGGTCATCGGATTTCCGTTCGGCTATTCAGCCATTGAAGCAAAGGTGACTGAAACTTTATTGTCGATTGTTGACGGTGTAGATGAAATTGATATGGTGGCGAATATTTCAGCCATTAAAAACGGCGACTGGAACTTTGTAAAGCATGAAGGGGAAACGATCATCCCCATGGCGCACAAAAAAGAAAAGCACATCAAGATCATTATTGAAAGTGGGGTTTTGACTGACGAAGAGATCATCCGTTGTTGTGAGATCTATGCAGAACTTGGCGCAGATTTTGTAAAAACCTCTACCGGTTACGCAGAAAAAGGCGCTACATTGGAAGCCGTGCAACTGATGCGGAAGCATTTACCGTCTAACATCAGGATAAAGGCTTCAGGTGGTATTCGTAATTATGCTTTTGCCAAACAATTGATTGAAGCAGGAGCCGACAGGTTGGGTTGCAGTGCCAGCGTTGCCATCGTAAAAGAAAGTTTGAACCAGTAATATGAAATGAGTCATAAAGTTTTCGAGCTATATTTTTGATAATGCGATGAAAACTTTATGACGAATAACATCTGGCAATTAATAAAAAAATAGAAAGAGTGCAGATGAAAAAGATCATCTTGTTTTGTCTTATCGTAAGTGTTGCTTCAATCAGCAAGGCACAAATGGTTGTTGATACTGTTGGCGCTAATGTGTTTGTAATGAAAGACAGCCGTTTTGATTTGCTGGTGAAAAAGAAAGCAGAGATCAACAAGAAATCTGCTGATGCAAAAAAGCCGAATAAAGGTTACCGTATCCAGGTACTTAACACCACCGACCGTAACCAGGCATTGGCAACCAAATCAAAATTACTGACACTCTATCCTGAGCAGAAAACATACCTGATGTACACCGCTCCTTATTTCAAAATACGCATTGGCAACTTTGTTGAAAAGAGTGAGGCTGATGAATTGAAAAAAGAATTGGCGAGAATGTTCCCTACCGGTGTGTTTGTGATTCCAAGCGATATTGAATACAAAGCACCTCCGGAAAAAGAAGAAAATATAAAATAGTACACGCCCCGTCTGGCGGAATTAAGAGCAATTGTCATCCTTCTTATGAACAGTTATCATTAAAGCCTGCCACGTTGCAGGTTTTTGTATTTTTGCCGCTCTATGTTAAAAGATCAGATACAGCAACTCGCCAAACAGTACAAAGAAGAGTTCATTACGGTACGTCATCATCTGCATGCAAACCCCGAACTCAGTTACAAAGAATTTGAAACATCAAAGTTTGTACAGGCAAAACTCAAAGAGTTTGGTATTCCTTTTACAATAATGGCCGAAACGGGTGTGGTTGGTTTGATCGAAGGAAAGAATCCTTCTTCAAAGATCATTGCACTACGTGCTGATATGGATGCATTGCCGATACTGGAAGAAAATGATGTGCCTTATAAATCGAAAGTAGATGGGGTGATGCATGCATGCGGACATGATGTGCATACCACCTGCTTACTTGGTGCTGCAAAAATTCTCAATGAATTAAAAGCAGAGTGGGAAGGAACGGTGAAGCTCATCTTTCAACCCGGCGAAGAAAAAAATCCCGGCGGTGCAAGTATCATGATCAAAGAAGGCGTACTGGAAAATCCCAAGCCACAATGCATTTTCGGTTTGCATGTGCATCCGGGTCTGCAATTAGGTCAATTAAGTTTTCGTGGCGATAAAGTAATGGCAAGTGCTGATGAATTATACATGACGGTGAAAGGGAAAGGAGGTCATGCTGCATCGCCGCATTTATCTGTCGATCCTATTTTAATTGCATCGCATTTGGTGGTTAGTCTGCAGCAGATCATCAGCCGAAACCGCAACCCACACAATCCATCTGTATTATCAATCACTGCATTTAATGCCGGCACAACTACCAATGTTATTCCCAACGAAGTAAAGATCATGGGCACCTTCCGTGCAATGGATGAAGCATGGCGTTTTGAAGCACATGAACTTATTCGTCGTAATGCAAAGCTGTTAGTTGAAAGTATGGGTGGTGAACTCGATCTGCATATTGATGTTGGTTATCCCACTGTTTATAACAACGAAGCGCTCAACGAAAAAGCAAAAGTGAAAGCAACAGAATTGTTTGGTTCAGCTCATGTAGAAGAAACAGAACTCCGCATGGGTGCCGAAGACTTTGGATACTACTCACAGGTAATTCCGGGTTGCTTTTTCCGTTTAGGGGTAATGAACAAAGAAAAAGGAATCAGCAGCGGAGTACACACACCAACGTTTAATATTGATGAAGATGCCATTGAAACAGGAATGGCGATGATGGCTTGGTTGGGAAGTACAGTCGAGCCATAATTATGCTGCAAGAAGCAGCATTGCGTCTTTGCTACTCTGCGCTCTTTGCGAAAAACTATTTTTGCTTCAAGTATTCCTTAGGTATCAGCAAATCTTTATTCTCTGTTTGCCAGAACACAGTTAATATCCACCAACGTTTTCCATCGTTATACAATTGAATGCTGTTGATGCCACGCATAAACGGTTCAACATCGGTCGCTGTTCTTCTTGCTTCGTACGTGCTGAAACAATGTGCAATATGTCCGTACACCTCCTGCCTGCGGTGAATTTCCTTTTCAAAAAATCCGTTCTTCTCAATTACTGGTCCGCTTTGTGCAATATAATCTTCAACAGTTAATACACGTTTCACTACTTCGCCAGTAGGACGAACTGCTGTTGCCACTAATTTCCCTTCAGGCAAAAACAAACTTCGCATACGGTTCCAGTTTCTTGCTTCACCTGCTGGTCCGCTGATGACGTTGTATAATGCTGCAACAATTGCATCAACAGTTTCTACATCTTTCGTGTCGGCAGTAACCGTGTCTTTTTTTGTTTGTGCATTTGTTGAGCCAATAAAACAAAGGACGAGTAAAACCATGAAAAGTTTCTTCATGTTATTTTTTTGAAAGATACATTTAGTATCGTTTGCAGTTAGTTCCGTTCTTCAAAAATTGCATTACATTTAATCAACATTAAAAACACTTAGCTATGCCAATACGAATGACAGATGATCCGCAGGATCAACAGGAACAGCAAAGTAATGATGGTGGAGGCGGAGGTTTTCCCGGAGGTGGAGGTGGACGAGGTGGCGGAGGATTACTTAGCTTATTGCCGCTGTTGTTGAGTTTATTTGGTCGTGGAGGCGGAGGCGGCGGTAAAGGAATTATTCTTTTGCTGGTTATAGCCGGAGGTGCTTATTTTTTACTCGGCCGTGGTGGTTGTAATGTGAGTGATATTGCCAGTCTTGCAACAGGTGGTTTTTTAGATCCGCAGCAATTTGAAAAGGCAGAGATCTACGAGCCATTGGCTGATGATGATACAAAAAATCCGTTGCCGGAATCTGCAAACCTGCAACGTTTTTGTCCCACACCTCAAAACCAGGGTTCACAAGGAAGTTGTGTTGCCTGGAGCAGTGCGTTTGCAGCGCATACAATTTTAGAATCATCTCGTACAGGTAAACAACCAAACGAAGTGGTGTTCTCTCCATCGTTCATGTATAATCAAATTGGGTTAGAAGGTTGCCAGGGTTCATACATTATCCGTGCGATGGAATTTATGACCAAGCGTGGTGATGTACCTTATGATCAGTTTCCATATACTGATCAGGATTGCCAACGTCAACCGGATAACAGTTTGCAGCAGCAGGCCGCTCAATATCGAATGCGTGGTTTCAACCGTTTGAGTTTAGGCGATCGGAATGATGCTGTTGATATGCGTGCTATTAAAGAAAATTTATCGCAAGGTGCGCCAGTTGTGATTGGTATGATGGTTGGGCAAAGTTTTATGCAACCAATGATGGGGCAGGACGTGTGGATTCCGGCAAGTGGCGACAGAAGTATGATGGGCTTTGGTGGTCATGCAATGTGTGTGGTTGGGTATGATGATAAAAAATATGGCGGTTCTTTTTTATTGATGAACAGCTGGGGACAGGAATGGGGCACCAATGGTTTTGCATGGGTGCGATACGGCGATTTTCAAACCTATGTTCGTGAAGCATATGGCGTAAATCCAATGCACGCAGGTAATGAAAATGTGCAGCAGTTTGCGTGTGAAGTAGGATTGGTTAGTGTGCAATACGATGGTAAGAAAACTGTAGCAGGTGATTATATTGCTTTACAAAATATTGGCGGCAATCGTTTCGAAACAACTGCGCCTGTTCGCCCTGGTGATAAATTTAAAATGGAGTTGAAGAATACAACTGAATGTTATGTGTATGTATTCGGTAAAGAAGTGGATGGTACGAGCTATACCTTGTTTCCTTATCCAAGAACGGATGATCCAACCAAAACAAAGTATTCTCCATTCTGTGGTATTACGGGTGTGCGTTTATTTCCGAAAGATAAAAGCATGACACCCGATAGCATTGGTGTTGGCGGCAGGGATGTAATTGCTGTGGTGATAAGTAAAAAAGAATTGGATTGGTATCAACTGAATCAACAGATAAGTGCTGATCCTTCAAGTGATTTTGGCAGCAGGATCAACCGTGCATTAAGTTCATCGCTCATCCGCAATGTTCGTTATTCTTCAACCGGTAATGGTACGCTTCGTTTTGATGTAACGGGAGATGCCAATAATGTAGTAGCTTGTATTGTTGAAGTAACAAAGTAAAATGCGGTGAGTCACCCGCATATCCTGAGCTTGTCGAAGGAAGGGGTGGCTTACCCGCAAAAGACATATGAAAGAATCTGCTGCACAATTTATCAAGCAAATCACTCATCCCATAAAAGGAAAGTTATTCCTGTTGCTGAAACTCCCTTCTGCTTTTTTCAGTGGCGTACGAATACAATCTGTTACAGATGAATGTTGCGTGGTAACGGTGCCGTACAAGTGGTTTTCACAAAACCCTTTTCGCTCAACTTACTTTGCGTGTTTGGCCATGGCTGCAGAAATGACAACAGGCGTGTTGGGTTTAATGCAGATCACCGGACGAAAACCTGCCGTGTCAATGCTGGTTGTAAATATTGAAGGGAGCTTTTTCAAGAAGGCAACCGACATAACAAGTTTTGTTTGTGAAGACGGAAAACAGATGGAGCAGTTGGTAGATGAGGCTATTTCAACAGGTGAAGCAAAAAGTATCAAAGCAAGATCTGTAGGCCGTAACAAAGCTGGAGAGATTGTTGCAGAGTTCTATATCACATGGTCGTTTAAAGCAAAGAGTTAACAAAAAATGGATTGTTTGAAAATGTATTTGCATTTTCAAATTTTCAAATTGAATCATTTTCAAATTGTCTTTATGAAACTTTCATTTCACGGAGCTGCACGTTGTGTTACAGGCAGCAAACATATACTCACAGTAAACGGTAAACGCCTGTTGCTCGATTGTGGTTTGTTTCAAGGCATGGGGAAAGATACGGATGCCATGAACAGGCATTGGGGTTTTGATCCTGCTTCTATTGATTACATGATCCTCAGTCATGCACATATTGATCACAGCGGATTGATTCCAAAGCTGTGTAAGGATGGATACAAGGGTGATATTCATTGTACAGATGCAACAGCATCACTTACCACCGTATTATTGGAAGACAGTGCAGAGATACAGGAAGATGAAGTGAAGTATGAAAATAAACGTCGTGCTGCAACCAATATGCCCTACCTGCAACCTTTGTATACAATTGAAGATGCAAAGGCGGCACTTGACAGGTTTGTGCAGCATGAATATGGCAATTGGTTTAAAGTAGCTGATGGCATAGAGGCAATGTTCACCGATGCCGGACATATCATCGGCAGTGCCTGTGTGCATTTGCGGGTTACCGAAAACGGCAAGACAAAGACCATTACTTTTTCGGGTGATATTGGCCGTTACCGTGATGTGATCTTAAAATCACCACAAGAGTTTCCGCAGGCAGATATCATCATCATGGAGTCAACCTATGGTAACAGTTTGCATGATAATGCAATCTCAACCCCCGATCAGTTATTGCAATGGATTGAAAAAGCATGCTTGCAGAAGAAAGGCAAACTGATTGTTCCTGCATTTAGTGTCGGTCGCACACAGGAACTGTTGTACGATCTGAATCAACTGGAACTGGAACGCCGTTTACCGGAGCTGGAGTATTTTGTAGATAGTCCATTGAGTATGGAAGCAACACAGATCGTGAAAAGCTACCCGGAGTATTTTAATAAACGTATTCAGAAAGTATTGCAAACCGATAATGATCCGTTTGGTTTTAAAGGGTTGAAATTTGTGAAGACTGTTGATGAATCAAAATTATTGAACTTCAAAAGTGGTCCTTACGTAGTGATCAGCGCAAGTGGCATGGCAGATGCAGGAAGAGTAAAGCATCACATCAACAATGCAATTGAAAACAGTCGTAACACCATTTTACTTACAGGATATTGCGAGCCACGTTCTTTAGGCGGTAAATTGCTGGAAGGTCGTAAAGAGGTGAAAATATTTGGTGTTGAGAAGGAAGTGCATGCTGAGATCGGGCAAATACGCAGCATGAGTGCGCATGGCGATTATGAAGATATGAGTCAGTGGCTTGCCTGCCAGGATCCAAAATTGGTCGATAAACTATTTATTGTTCACGGCGAGTATGATGTACAGCATGCATTTCAGCAACGGCTGATGCGTAAAGGATTTACAGATGTAATTGTGCCGGAAATGCATTTTGAAATAGGTATATAAAAAAGCCCTCCGTTATCCGGAGGGCACCCGTCAGGAAAAATCCGTTGTGGATTTTGGGTTTGGGTAAACTTCACTTCTTCTGATGTGGGTGGTTAGCAACAATTCCGTCTGTACCAAGAGACCAGCTAATATTTTTATAAGAATCCAAATATGGATTTCGGGTAAACCAGTTGTGTATGAAAAGAGGTGTAGGCGGTTAGCAACTTAGTTTGTCCGTACCAAGAGACCAGCTAATATTTTTTATGAATTGATTCTTTTATATTCTTCACGTAAACAGGTTGCAGTTGAGTAAAACCAAATGAAGGTAATTTCAGGCTTTTTGGTTTAAACAGATCTGCCAGTATTTTGATCATGTATTCCATTTGTATTTTTTTATTCTTGTTTTAATAAAAGGTGCAGGCGGTTAGCAACATGTTTAGTCCGTACCAAGAGACCAGTTAATATGTTTGTTGTACAATGTGGATGTTGAGTAATAGGTAAAAGGTTAGCAACAGTGTTTGTCAGGCCAGCAACATATAGTCTATACCGGAACCGTTATTGTTTAATGAATGTTGAAGCACTGCTGTTTGTACCGTTATTTACTTTCAGTATATAATTGCCGGTATGTAGTTGTTGAACATTTAATTGTTGTACCTGTGCAGCCTGTTTGTTTTGATAACGCTGCACCAGAATTCCTGTGCTGTTATAAATTTCATACGTGACCATTTTCTCCTGCCAGTCATTCGGAATCATTACACGCACTTCGTTCGTTGCAGGATTCGGGAAAGTGCTGATCTGCAGGTTATGTTCTTCTGTTAAACGCACCATTCTTGTTTCAGAGTAAGATGACTTGCCATCTACATCAACCATTTTCAATCGATAGTAAATTGTTTTGTCGGTGCTGTTCTGCAGGTTGTCTTTGTAGTTGAAATTATTTTCAGAAGATGTTGTTTCAGGAGCAAATACAATAGCAGCTTCTTTAAAATTTCTTGTATCAACACTTTTCTCGATTACGAAATGACTGAAGTTGTAATGGTTGGTTGTTGACCAGCTTAATACTGCATTCTTTTCTTTGAGATTAGCCTGGAAGCTAAGTAGTGAAACAGGCAATGTAGAAGGGAGGGTGAAGTTGTTGAAATATAAGCTGTATTGCCTTGATGCATGTGAACCTGTTTCTGAGTCTACTCCAAATTTTACTTCAAACGTAGAAATGTTTATCCCGGCAACCTGGAACATGACCTCCGTTGCACTTGTACTGATACCGCCAATTTCAACACCGGCAGTATTGTGCGCAATTACCTGGTTTATGTTGTTTTGAAGCGCAATATGCGGTGTTGCATTCATGAGCGCAGATACGCCATTGTTCATATTTAATTCCGCAAATTCCTTCAGTTGATTGCTGCCATCAATATCAAGAATCATGGCATTCATTGTAGGAAATAGAAATGGCTGACCCGTCAGGGAATGTACAAACTGGAAGGTGAATGTTACATAAGACTCATCCATACCGCCCGATTTGATAAGTGGCTGAAAACCGCCGTCGTACCCGAATCCGTTTTCATCCATGTGCAGTATTGTACTGCCATTTTCAATTTGGCTGATCGTAACAAATGCATTTACAAATGGCGCTACGTTGTCGTAACGGTAAACAGCACCTTGCTGTAAGTCAGTTCCGCTTACGAGCTGGGGATTATTAAAATAAATTTGAGAAAAACCTGCTTGAGAGTTTAAAAGCAGGACAAGGACAAGCACAAAGGCTCTTTTTACTGTTGGGTAGAGGTACGTCATTGTTGTTCTTTTTATAGGGTCGGGATCTGTACGGGCTAAAGAATCTTACTATTCGTCTGTCGGTAAACTATCAATTCGTCTAAGGGTATCTTCTTATCTGGAACAAAGTTGCACCGAGTTTTCAACATACGCAATAGTAGAACTACGAAGTAGTTTTCGCAAAACATCGAAACAGTAAATTTCGCAACAGAAAAACGTTGAAAATCAATACTTCTTTCAAGAAAAATAAATTCAAAAAAACCAGAATAAATGATAAAACGGCTAAAAACAGACTCAATTCGATCTCAAAAAGCCGGGACAAGTGGCAAATTCACGTCGTAAAAACAAGAAATAGGAGGTAATTCTGCTGTTGAGTTTACAGGGAAAACAGTAAAAATTCCAATCACTTTTCAAAGGTGATAGAGCATTTTTCAGATGGCATACGAATAAACAAGTTTTGCAGAAGAGGCTTAGATGAAACAAAAAACCCCGCTAAAAGCGGGGCTTGTACCACGTACGGGATTCGAACCCGTGATTCCTCCGTGAAAGGGAGGCGTCTTAACCCCTTGACCAACGCGGCATTTATTTTTGGGAGTGCAAAGATAGGTTTGGGCATATTACCTCCCAAACAATTTTCAGAAATTTATTCAAAACAAGGATACAAATCAGTAAAATGAGTCCGGCACCTTTCAATCAGCCTGTATTTTCATGATAAGAATTATCTGTTCACGAGGCAAAAACTAACAGGCTTTAATGGTTAATCTCATTAACTTCGCAGCGCATTTTTAACTACTAAATTATATTTCTCATGAGCACAGTAAAAGTTGCGATTAATGGTTTTGGACGTATCGGCAGGTTGGTTTATCGTCAAATTTCTAAAATGGAAGGGATTGATGTGGTGGCGATCAATGATCTTACTTCTCCAAAAGTGTTGGGTCACTTATTAAAGTATGATACAGCACAGGGTCGTTTTGATGCGGAAGTGAAGAGTACCGATAATTCGATCATTGTTAATGGCGACGAGATCAAAATCTATGCTCAAAAAGATCCTGCACAAATTCCATGGGGAACACACCAGGTAGATGTGGTGCTGGAGTGTACCGGTTTCTTTGCAGATAAAGCAAAAGCTGAAGGTCACATTGCTGCCGGTGCCAAGAAAGTGGTGATCAGTGCACCTGCAACAGGCGATCTGAAAACAATTGTATTTAATGTTAACCATAATATTCTTGACGGAAGCGAAACAGTGATCAGCTGCGCAAGCTGTACAACAAACTGTCTGGCTCCAATGGCACAGGTGCTTGAAGAGAAGTACGGTATTGTGAACGGTTTAATGACAACTGTACACGCTTACACAAACGATCAGAACACACAGGATGCTCCTCATCCAAAAGGTGATCTGCGTCGTGCACGTGCAGCAGCACAAAACATTGTGCCTAACAGCACAGGTGCTGCAAAAGCAATTGGCCTGGTATTGCCAAGCTTAAAAGGCAAATTGGATGGTAGTGCTCAACGTGTACCAACGCTTACCGGTTCATTAACTGAAGTAACTGCGTTGTTGGGTAAGAAAGTAACTGTTGAAGAAGTGAATGCAGCCATGAAAGCAGCTTCAAACGAAAGCTTTGGTTATACGGAAGATGAAATTGTAAGCAGCGATATCATTGGTACAAGCTTCGGTTCTTTGTTTGATGCAACACAAACTAAAGTGCAGAATGTTGGTGACACACAATTGGTGCGTGTGGTTAGCTGGTACGATAACGAAATGAGTTATGTAAGCCAGTTGGTACGTACACTTCACTATTTTGCTAAACTTATCAAGTAAGATTTTTGTGAATACAAAACTGTTAAAGGGATATTTCGTTTGGAGTATCCCTTTTTTATTCCTTGCCTGCAACAGCGGCCCCGGCACTGCAAAGTTGCTGCCTCCTGATCCTAAGAACAGCGAGTGGTATGTGCAAAAAGAAAAAGATGAAGATGACAGTGACAACAAACTTGGTTTGTATGCACTTCGTTTTTATCCCGATGGTAACTACACACTTTGTGCTGATCTGTTGTTTGAACAGGGTAAGTGGGCATTTGATGCGCAGAAAAAATTATTGGTACTTGATCCTGAAAAAGGCGATACCACAATTAAAGAACGATACCTCATTGATCAATCGCAACCAAAAGGGAAAGCGCAATTCAGTTTTTACAGTGCATACCCGATTGATAAAGCCAATCCTGATGAATTGGTAAAAGTGTTGGCGGTAACAAACAGTTCAACAAACGATCCGTTCAAAAAGGATATGCATGGCTGGCGGAACAGGCCAACTCAGCAGGAGAATGATGTACAGTTAAAACAACGTGTTGTTGCCTACCTGCAATTTCTGCTGGCATTTTATCAGCATGCAAAAGATAATAACCTGGAAAATCCGGGAGGCACCTGGTATCCGCAGCCCATTAAGTTTTACAGCAACAAAGTGAGTATGGCTTATGAAAATGAGCTGGGCGATTGGTACACTTGTTTTTTCAGCAAGGAAGATGCAGTAAAAGGTTATCAACTCATCAGCGGTGCATTGATGAAAGCAAAGATCGAAGGAGAAGATGATGTGAGCCGTAACATTCACTGCGTTGAACAACTATTGGTAGCAGTGCATAAATAATCATGAACTGAATTATTTTTCTGCAGCAGACTGTAACTTCGTTTTACACTTAAACTATTGAACAAAACCATAGCATTATGAGCAAATTTTCAAACCATAATTTCAGCAATCAGAAAGCATTGATCCGTGTTGATTTCAATGTGCCGCTTGATAAACAAACACAGGCAATTACTGATGATACAAGGATGACAGCAGCTATCCCAACCATCAAAAAAATACTGAACGATGGCGGTAGTGTTATTCTCATGAGTCATCTCGGTCGTCCAAAAGATGGTCCTGAAGAAAAATCATCACTCAAACATCTCATTCCACACCTTGCAGAATTATTGGGTGGCAACACAACTGTTTTATTTGCCAATGATTGCATTGGTGAACAGGCATACCTCACTGCAGGTATGATGAAGCCGGGTGAAGTATTGTTACTGGAGAATCTCCGTTTTTATAAAGAAGAAGAAAAAGGTGATGCAGCTTTTGCAGAAAAACTCAGCAAACTGGGTGATGTGTATGTGAATGATGCATTTGGTACTGCTCACCGTGCTCATGCTTCAACGGCGGTAATTGCACAATTCTTTCCATCCGAAAAAAGAATGTTTGGTTTATTGATGGAAGGCGAAGTGGCAGCAGGAGAAAAAGTGTTATTACAAGCCGAGAAACCTTTCACAGCAATTATTGGTGGCGCCAAGGTGAGCGACAAAATTCTCATTATCGAAAACTTACTGGAACGTGCAACCGATATTATCATCGGCGGTGGTATGGCCTATACGTTTATGAAAGCAATGGGAGGAACAATTGGCAATTCATTGTGCGAGGAAGACAGACTGGATACTGCAAAAGAAATTCTTGAAAAAGCTGAAGTAAAAGGAGTTTCTATTCACCTGCCAAGCGATTCAGTGATTGCCGACAAGTTTGCAGCCGATGCAAATACTTCAACAGCTCCAAGCAATCACATCCCCAATGGCTGGATGGGTTTGGATATCGGTGTAAACGCCTGTGAGCAATTCAGAAATGTATTGCTGCATTCAAAAACCATTTTATGGAATGGCCCGATGGGTGTGTTTGAAATGGAAAAATTTCAACACGGAACCAAAACTGTTGCACAGGCTGTAGCTGATGCAACAGGAAAAGGTGCTTTCTCTTTAGTAGGTGGCGGCGACAGTGTTGCGGCGGTAAATGACTTTGGGTTTACTGATAAGGTGAGCTATATCTCTACCGGTGGTGGTGCCATGCTTGAGTTTTTTGAAGGAAAAACATTGCCAGGCATAGCTGCAATCAAAGAATAACGATCTTGACAGATACAAAAGAACGTCAGGGTGTCAGCTTTTAAAGCTCGGCACCCTTTGTGTTTATTAAAATTCATCTTGGCAAGTAAAATGTTTCGTTTAAATTTAATGTGTATTGCATAGCCTTACCTTTAAGTTTTACCTGCCGGTTGTAACAAATACAGATATCATCACACTCATCATTAAATAAAAAATAATAAACACATGAAACCCGGACGCATCATTACCATTGTTGTAGCTGTTCTTTTAGCCTTTATCCTCTTCAGAGGTTGCAGCGGTTATAATGGCCTGGTAAAGCAGGATGAAGTTGTAAAAGAAAAATGGAATAACGTACAGAGTGACTATCAGCGTCGTGCTGATCTTATTCCTAATCTTGTAAACACCGTAAAAGGTGAAGCGAACTTCGAGCAACAAACGCTCATCAACGTTATTGAGGCACGTTCAAAAGCAACAAGTGTAAAAGTAGATCCTTCAAATATTACTCCTGAAAAGCTGGCGGAATTTCAGCAGGCACAAAGTGGTGTAAGCAGTGCCCTGAGCCGTTTATTGGCAGTAGTGGAGAATTATCCCAACCTCAAAGCCAATGAAGGTTTCCGAAACCTGCAAACACAATTGGAAGGAACGGAAAACAGGATCAAAGTAGCACGTAACGATTTCAACGGTGCTGTGAAAGATTATAACACACAGGTGCGTTCATTCCCGATGAACTTATTGGCTGGTATGTTTGGCTTTAAACCGAAAGAAGGTTTTGCAGCAGAACCAGGCAGCGATAAAGCTCCTGAAGTAAAATTCTGATAAACAACGAATGGGTATTTTTTCCTTCTTCACGAAACAGAAAGACTGGTTTACGCCGGCCGAGCATGAAGCAATTGTAAATGCAATCCGTGCTTCGGAGAAACGTACATCAGGTGAAATACGTGTGTTCATCGAAAGCCGTTGCAGCTATGTTGACCCGGTTGATCGTGCTGTTGAAGTTTTCTTTGGATTGAAAATGGAGCAAACGGAAGACCGCAACGGTGTGTTGCTTTATATTGCCATGAAAGATCATCAGCTGGCAGTGTTTGGCGATAAAGGAATTCACGAAAAAGTAGGCACCGCATTCTGGAATAATGAAGTAAGGCAAATGCTTTCATCTTTTGGTAAACAGAATTATGCAGAGGGTATTGTAAAGATCATTACCGACATAGGTGATGCATTGGTTACACATTTTCCTTACGAAAACGAAGACAGGAACGAATTACCCGATGATATTGTTTTTGGACGATAACCCATTATGAGATCAATTCAGTTAACCATACTTTCTTTTCTATTCCTTCTGCTGGGCCTTGCTGCTCATGCACAGGGAATTGAAAAGTATATTCCACCTGTTCCCAACCCGGCAAGGTTGGTGAATGATTACCTCGATAAACTTACCCCTGAACAGGAAGAAGCGCTTGAACGCAAACTTGTTGCTTACGACGACAGTACATCAAACCAGATCGTTATTGTAACCATTGGCGATATTGGTGATTATGATATTGGTGATTTTGCGGTTGCTCTTGGCCGTAAGTGGGGCGTGGGTGGTAAAGAGTTTAATAATGGATTGATCATTGTAGTGCTGGAAGATAAAGAGCGGGGTAAACGAAAAGTGTGGATCGCTACAGGTTACGGTCTTGAAGGCGCTATTCCTGATATTACCACTAAGAAGATCATTGAAGCTGATATTGTTCCAAACTTTAAAGCCAATGATATTTATCGTGGACTCGATGAAGGTACCAGCGACCTGATGCGTGCAGCAGCAGGAGAATACAAAGCACCGGCCGGTTACAGTGACCGCAAAAAAGGCAAAGGTGGCGGCAGTATTCCCGTGGCAATGATCATTTTTATCGTGATCATGATCATTATTTCCAACATCAATAAAAGAGGTGGCGGTGGCATGATGAGCCGCAGAGGTTATCGCAGGTGGGATAATAGCGTGCCACCTATCTGGTTCCCCGGTGGTGGCGGAGGCGGCTGGGGCGGCGGAGGCAGTAGCGGAGGTGGAGGGTTTGGTGGTTTTGGAGGAGGTAGTTTTGGTGGTGGTGGAGCAGGAGGTGATTGGTAATAATAATTACAGGAAAGGTTCGCTTTTGCGAACCTTTCTTTTTAGCAGAGAAATGGTTTACTCTTTCATATACCCCAGCACATAATCAACAAGAAATGTTTTAGGATATGCATCTTCATTGGCTGTATGAAGTTCGGTTGGAACTTCATAAACACCTAACATCAATTGCATGGGATAATCAGGAGCCTGTTTTAATTCACGAATCAGTTGATGATCGATATAGAAACGTGTACGTCCTTTTTCCCACTCAACAGCGTAGATGTGAAATGTAGTTGCATCAAGCCGGAACTCTTCCTCAAAAAAAGCTTCTTTCAGTTTGGGATCATTGAATTGATGAATACCATAACCAATCATTGCTTTATCGGCAAATACATTCCATCCTTTTACTTCAAACACACAGATTTCCGCTGAACGCTCCGGTTCGTCTTCATAACCAATCATCCAGAGTGATACCACATTATTGGATGATTGGATCGCTTTTGCCCTGATCTCAACATAGCCATATTGCGGTGTATAAAGTTGAACCGGTTCCTGTTCTTCTGTCACTACACAGTTTGGGTTAAAGAAACCATGCTGCCCGATACCTGACCCTAACGGGCCTGCATACACGCCTGTTTGAATGGATGAACATTTTACTTCTCCGTTGAATTCAGGACACCAGGGTTGTTGATCTTTTGTGATCTGCAGTGCAAGGTTGCTGTCTTTTATAAAGTAATTCGGTGCTGCTTTTTTTCTTGAACTCCAGTGTGGCAAATAGAAAGGAAACCAGTTCTGCACGTTCAGGTTGTGATCTGTAAAGTGATCTTCAAACACGAGCCTGTATTTCTCATTTATAACTTTATTGGCGCTGAAACTGTTCTTCTTTTTACGCATAGATGGATGATGCATTGTTTCAATTCAAATTACAATCCTTTAAAAAAATGAGCAAGACTTCCATGCGTTTATACTTCTGTAGTCTGCAATAACTCTGTCCGCTTTATTTCCCGCATCAATCATTCTTTTCCTTTTTGGCTATGCCATAGCGCCTGTTTTAACCTGAATAGCTAAATGGCTGTTAGCAGGGGATAATTGTAAAAGTTGTTGAAGTTTTACATAATCGGGTTGACACTTGACTTTAAAAGTAAAAAAGAATGTTTGATTGCGAATATTGAAAATATGGTTATAGCAATAAAAATAGCGGCACAATGGCCGCTATTTTTTATTATTTGAAGTTGGTGATTTTTATTTCATCTTACTCTTAATATAATCGATCTGTTCCTGTAACGCATTCACATCTTCGCCTGCTTTCTTCAGTGTTTCTTTTTTACCGATGATGGTTTTCAGGAAATTCTCAAACACGGGACCTAAACCGTATTGTTCAGGAATAGCATCACGGAACTTTACCATTTCATCAATACCACGTTTTACTTTTTCTGTGTTCTTGATCGTGCCAAGCATATTGGCATAGGTAGCAGTTAAATTGAATTTTGCCTGCGATAAGCCCATGCTGCTGTATGCCTTGGTGATCTCATCAAATGAATTTTCATCACCACTTTTGATCAATGTGTTGGCAACTGCTTCAAGAAGATTTCCTTTCATGGGTTGTTTTGATAAACGCTTAGCTTCTGTTAATGCAGCAGGCGGATCAAGTTTTTCCAATGCTGTTAACGCAGCGGCACTTAACGTGTAGGATGAATCATTCACCAATGATGTAAACAGTGTTTTGTAAGCAGGCTTTTTTAAGTTGCCTAAGAAGGTAACGGCTGCACTGCGTACAATACGGCTGGGATCTTTTTTTGCAATGGCTTCAAGCGAAGTTTCTGTTACATCAACAATAGCAGTTTTCTTAGCATCCAGTTTACCAATAGCAAAATTGCGGAGACCGCTGTATTTGTCATTGATGGCTTCTTTCATAAAGGCAACAGCTTTTGCATCGTCCTGTTTCTTCGAAATAAAATCGATGGCTTCTCTTCTGTCTAAATACAAACCTGCATACTTGTACTGATGAATATATTCGTCAAGTGTTTTGTTTTCTTTCTTAACTGCCAGTAACACTTTGTCGCCATCAAAATTTACCAGGTCAGGTTTTGAAGAAACAGCAAAGGAGAAAGTATCAACCGCATTTTTTACCCACACCTGCTCACGTGTTTTGTTGCTGCCATTGTAAATATCAATCGCAACAGGAAGTTGAAACAGTTTGTCTTTCTGTGTTTGTTTTACGATCACGTTTACTTTCTTTCCACTCTCGTCGTAACTGTAAGTAATATCCAATACCGGGTGTCCTGCACCAAAATACCATTGATTGAAGAACCAGTTCAGATCCCTGCCGGTTATTTCTTCAAACGCTATACGCAGTTGATGTGCTTCAGCTGATTTGTATTTGTTGGTTGTTAAATAAAGATTGATTGATTTAAAGAAAGCACTGTCGCCAACATAGTTACGGAGCATGTGCAGAATGCGGCCGCCTTTGCTGTAACTTACTGCATCAAACATGTCTTCTTTATCACGGTAGTAATAACGTACCAGGTGTTTGCTTTCGCTGCCACTGCCCAAATATCCCTGCATGGCACTGTAATGTGTGGCATCTGCTTTGTCTTTGCTGAATTTATATTCATCCCACAGGTATTCGCTGTAGTCAGCAAATGATTCGTTAAGCGTAAGGTTACTCCAGCTTTCAGAAGTTACATAATCACCAAACCAATGGTGAAACAGTTCATGTGCAATGGTGCCTTCCCATCTGTTGCCATCCACTAGTTCACGTGCATCCTGCTGTGCACTCTCCTGGTGAAGTGTAGCAGTTGTATTTTCCATAGCACCGCTTACATAATCACGACCAACCATCTGTGCATATTTCACCCATGGATAATCAACACCGGTGATCTTTGAGAAATAGGTCATCATCTCAGGCGTGTTACCAAATATTTTCTTTGCAACAGAAGCATATTCCTTATCAACATAATAACTTACTTCTTTTCCTCTCCAGCTTTCTTTCACCATTGCAAAATCGCCTGCACCCATAAAGAAGAGGTAAGGAGAATTGGGTTGATCCATTTTCCAGTAATCCGTACGTGTGCCATTGCTGTTTGGTTTCTGACTCATCAGTTTGCCATTGCTTAAGGTTACCCATTTTGCAGGCACTGTTAAATAGAAATCCTGTGTTGTTTTCTGATTTGTCTTGTCGATCGTTGGGCACCAAACGCTGGTTGCTTCTGTTTCACCCTGTGTCCAGAATTGGGTTGGCTTGTCTTTCTCTTCGCCTTTAGGGTTGATAAAGTACAATCCTTTTGCATCGGTGATGGCAACACTGCCTTCTGTTTTAAAATCGTTAGGCTTTGCTACATAATTGATGTACACAGTATATGCTTCGCCACCTTTGTAGGTTTTGTCGAGCGTTACTTTCAACAGCAATCCATCATATTCATATTTGAGTTTGGTACGTGCAGTTCCTTTTTGGATGGCTACTTCCTTAATCTCCATTCCTTTTGCATCCAATACCAATGTATTGCTGGGATAGAAATAAGGTTTCAATGTTAGCCAGGCATTTCCTTTTAACTGTGCATTGGGGATATCAAAACTGGCTTCAAGTTTTGTATTAACCAGGGCATGTGTTTTTTCAGGTGTTGATCGATAGATTTTTTTCCAGCTTGTATCAGCCTGTTGCTGCTCCTGGGCAAAAGCTACGTTAAGACTAAGGGCCAGCAGACCGATGATGAGATTTCTTTTCATGTGTTTCGTTTAAATTGATGTTTGGTCACCTGTTATTCAACCACACAAACGATTCATTCCTTTTTGGGAGAATAATGAATCGTTGGTTAAGTCTTATTGAATAAATAAGTGATTTGATTTTTCGGAATTACCTGTTTGCAAATATTGTGTATGACGACAAGTATTTGTTACAGGTTTCCGGTATTCTTGATTAAAATGCCTGTAAAGATAAAGTGGCTCGTGATTTGGACAGTAGATTTTGACAAATGGTTTGTGATTCAGATAAACAAAAAAAATTAGCTTTGTTGCTATGCGAACATCAGTGATCAGAAGACTTGCATTAGTTATGGTGGTTTCAGCCTTTTTCAGCGTTCAGGCAAAAAGCCAGTTAAATCATTTCATTTATCTCCAGACCGATAACCAGCAACCTTTTTATATCAAGTATAATAACAGGATCATCAGTTCATCTTCTTCGGGCTATCTGATTCTTCCAAAGTTGAAGGACGGAGTAGTGGATTTTGCCGTTGGTTTCCCCAAAAGCGACCAGCAGGAGCAGCAGTTTCGCTATACCATTGATAAAGCTGACAAAGGGTTTCTCTTGAAAAACTTCAGTGATAAAGGCTGGGGGCTGTATGATCTTCAGACTTCGTCCATCGTATATACAGCGGTTAAAACCGCAGAAACGAATAATAATCCAGGCAGCACAGTTGCACCTGCAAATGATCCTTTCAGTAATATGCTTTCGAAAGTAACCCAGGACAGCACCGTGAAAACAGTAACGGTGGTAAAAGAAACAAAACCAGTTGTTGTCGACACACCCAAGCCTGCAAAAGTGGAAGTAGTAGTGACAGCGCCTGTAAAAGATACCATAACTGTTAAGCCCGAGATAAAGCCTGAAAAGCCGATTGAACAGCCGGTTGTAACCGAACCCGAATGGACTGCACCGTCAAAATCACCCATTAAACAGGTGCGCAAGTTTGAAAGCAGGGAAGGTGCCGATTTTGTGTTTGAAGTAGGCGAAGCCAATGGTCTTAAAGATACCGTCCGGTTATTTATTGAACGGGATACCGTTATCAATCCTGTTGTATCGCCGGCCGTTATTGATACACCCAAAGCAGAGGTCGTACTAAAAGATACCGTTGCGGTGGTTCAGCAACCCAAAAAAGAAGAACCGGTTGTAAAGAATGAGGAAGTGGTTGAAAAGAAAGAACCTGTTACGCCGCCCGTAGTTTCCGAACCCGTTCAGAAAAAGGAAACAGCATCATTACCAAATAGTAACTGCAAGGATTTTGCAACGGAAGATGATCTCATCAAACTTCGCCGTCGCATGGCTTCTCAGCGAAAAGATGAGCAGATGGTAGATGAAGCAAAGAAAGCTTTCCGCGCAAAATGTTTTACTACAAGTCAGTTGAAAAACCTCTCTGCACTGTTCCTTTCAGATGAAGGGCGGTATCGTTTTTTTGATGCTGCATTGCCATTTGTAACAGATTACAGTAATTTTAAGTCGTTGGGTGAAACAATCAATGACGATTATTACAAGCGCAGGTTTATAGCACTATTGCCCAATCAATAAATTATGCCACGTTACTTTCTGGAACTTAGTTATAAGGGAGAAGGGTACAGTGGTTTCCAGGTGCAGCAAAATGCCATCACCATTCAGGAAGAAGTGGAGAAAGCATTCCGGATCTTTTTCAAAAAAGATGTGGAACTGACCGGATCTTCCCGCACGGATGCGGGGGTGCATGCACTACAGAACTATTTTCATTTCGATTGGGATGATGGGTTTCCTCAGGCTTCGGTTTATAATCTTAACGCTATTCTGCCTGCCGCAATAGTCATAAAGTCGGTAAAGGAAGTAAAGCCCGATGCGCACAGCCGCTTTCATGCAACAGCCCGGGAATACAAATACTTTATTTACGATAAAAAGAATCCCTTTATTGATGACAGAGCCTGGTACCTTCCTTACACCCTTGATGAGGCTTTATTAGATGCATGTGCCCAAAAGGTCAAGAACAACCTCGATTTTTCTGCTTTTTCGAAACGTAATACGCAGGTAAAAACCTTTCAATGCAGTATTTCAGTAAGTGAATGGATAAGTGAAGACGGATGTCTTGTTTACCATGTACAGGCCAACCGGTTTTTGCGTGGAATGGTACGTGGCCTGGTTGGAACAATGGTTCGGGTAGCCAGGGGAACGATGTCGCTTGATGCTTTTGAAGCATTACTGGCACAAAGAACACTTGCTTCCGCAGATTTTTCGGCACCTGCAAAAGGCTTGTTTTTGGTAGGTGTAAGCTATCCGGAGGCTATCTTCCTGTAAGCCCTAAAAAAACTTTTCGGCTGAAATGCTTTGCAGCAAAGCGTTTCAGGTTTTGGCAGAAAAAAAGAACCAGAAAGGTTTGGTTTGTAACTCACTTCACCGTTACCTTTGCAGCCCGCTTTGAAAAAAACGGGTAGTTCTTCAAAAGGTGACGTTCTCTTCTTAACTATATCGGTTACAGCTTTTTACAAGAAAAAAGTTTGAAATAAAACGAAGAAAAATTTGGCAGATAAAAATAGCCGCTTACCTTTGCAACCCGCTTTGAAAAAAGCGAAAGTTCTTCAAAAGGTTGGCACTGTAAGTCTGCACAAAAACAAATTCTTTCCCTGGTTTAAATCGATAAAAAAAGTTGAAATAAAACAAAGAAAAATTTGGCAGATAAAAATAGCCGCTTACCTTTGCAACCCGCTTTGAAAAAAGCGAAAGTTCTTCAAAAAGGTTGGCAGTGAAAATTCACATCAAAGCAAGTTTTTCTTCGAATGAAAGCGACAAAAAAAGTTGAAAGAAAACAAAGAAAAATTTGGTGAATTTAAAAAACCACTTACCTTTGCACTCCGTTTAAAAAACGGGGTCACGAAAACAAACAAAGTTCTTTGAAAGTTTGAAAGCAACAGCAACGTTTTAATTAATTAGAACGGGTAAATTTTAAGCGTAAAATAATTCGATTTTTGAACTGTTAATTCTTGAGAATTAATAGTCAGTATCAAACAACATTTACAATGGAGAGTTTGATCCTGGCTCAGGATGAACGCTAGCGGCAGGCTTAATACATGCAAGTCGAGGGGCAGCAGGTTTGTAGCAATACAGATGCTGGCGACCGGCAAACGGGTGCGGAACACGTACGCAACCTTCCTTTAACTGGAAGATAGCCCACCGAAAGGTGGATTAATACTCCATAACATATTAGAGTGGCATCACTTTGATATTAAAGCTCCGGCGGTTAGAGATGGGCGTGCGTCTGATTAGGTAGTTGGCGGGGTAACGGCCCACCAAGCCTGCGATCAGTAGCTGATGTGAGAGCATGATCAGCCACACGGGCACTGAGACACGGGCCCGACTCCTACGGGAGGCAGCAGTAAGGAATATTGGTCAATGGACGCAAGTCTGAACCAGCCATGCCGCGTGGAGGATGAAGGCCCTCTGGGTTGTAAACTTCTTTTCTTTGGGACGAAACCTCTATTTCTATGGAGACTGACGGTACCAGAGGAATAAGCACCGGCTAACTCCGTGCCAGCAGCCGCGGTAATACGGAGGGTGCAAGCGTTATCCGGATTCACTGGGTTTAAAGGGAGCGTAGGTGGACTTTTAAGTCAGTGGTGAAATCTCTGGGCTTAACCCGGAAACTGCCATTGATACTATTAGTCTTGAATTCTCTGGAGGTAAGCGGAATATGTCATGTAGCGGTGAAATGCTTAGATATGACATAGAACACCCATTGCGAAGGCAGCTTACTACGGAGACATTGACACTGAGGCTCGAAAGCGTGGGGATCAAACAGGATTAGATACCCTGGTAGTCCACGCCCTAAACGATGATTACTCGACATTAGCGATATTACTGTTAGTGTCTAAGCGAAAGCATTAAGTAATCCACCTGGGAAGTACGACCGCAAGGTTGAAACTCAAAGGAATTGGCGGGGGTCCGCACAAGTGGTGGAGCATGTGGTTTAATTCGATGATACGCGAGGAACCTTACCTGGGCTAGAATGCATTTTGACCGCAGGTGAAAGCCTGTTTTGTAGCAATACACAATTTGTAAGGTGCTGCATGGCTGTCGTCAGCTCGTGCCGTGAGGTGTTGGGTTAAGTCCCGCAACGAGCGCAACCCCTATCTTTAGTTGCCATCAGGTAATGCTGGGAACTCTAAAGAAACTGCCGTCGTAAGACGTGAGGAAGGAGGGGATGATGTCAAGTCATCATGGCCTTTATGCCCAGGGCTACACACGTGCTACAATGGGGGGGACAAAGGGCTGCCACTTAGCGATAAGGAGCTAATCCCAAAAACCCTCTCTCAGTTCAGATTGGAGTCTGCAACTCGACTCCATGAAGCTGGAATCACTAGTAATCGTATATCAGCAATGATACGGTGAATACGTTCCCGGACCTTGCACACACCGCCCGTCAAGCCATGGAAGCTGGGTGTACCTAAAGTCGGTAACCGCAAGGAGCCGCCTAGGGTAAAACTAGTGACTGGGGCTAAGTCGTAACAAGGTAGCCGTACCGGAAGGTGCGGCTGGAATACCTCCTTTTTAGAGTACGTCTTTTTTTACTGCTGTTGCTTTTTTCTTTCAAGATTTTAAGTTCTTATAAAGTATTATTCGGCCAGTTGCTATGGATTTGTAGAGGCCACTTGGCTAAAGATTAGATAGATCCGTAGCTCAGCCTGGTTAGAGCACTACACTGATAATGTAGGGGTCCCCAGTTCAAATCTGGGCGGGTCTACAATAACCTCGGGGGGTTAGCTCAGTTGGCTAGAGCATCTGCCTTGCACGCAGAGGGTCATCGGTTCGACTCCGATATCCTCCACGAAAATTAGTTCTTTATTGATGTTGACTTTCAGGTCTGATGATTCGTAATCATAACATCAGCTTTTCATTTGAACGCAAGTTTATTTGATTAAGTTCTTTGACATATTGGGATAAAACAAGTTGTAATTGTTTAGTAAGGCGATTTTAGTAATAACTCTTTTAAAGCGAATAAGGGCGTATGGTGGATGCCTTGGGTCTGAGAGGCGATGAAGGACGTGGTAAGCTGCGATAAGCTTCGGGGAGCTGCACACAAGCATTATATCCGAAGATTTCCGAATGGGACAACCCAGCACACTGAAGGTGTGTTATCCGAAAGGAAGCCAACCTCCTGAACTGAAACATCTAAGTAGGGAGAGGAAAAGAAAATAACAATGATTCCCTGAGTAGTGGCGAGCGAAACGGGAAGAGCCCAAACTTAGGCGGCGTGCCGCTTAGGGGTTGTAGGACTGCATTTAGAATTTCTCATCAAATTGAATCTTCTGGAAAGTTGAGCCATAGCAGGTGATAGCCCTGTAGATAGAAATTGAGAAGGACGAGCAGTATCCTGAGTAAGGCGGGACCGGAGGAATCCTGCCTGAATCTGCCGGCACCATCCGGTAAGGCTAAATACTCCTCAGACACCGATAGTGAACCAGTACCGTAAGGGAAAGGTGAAAAGTACCCCGAAACAGGGGAGTGAAATAGTACCTGAAACCGTACGCCTACAAGCGGTCGGAGTCCAGCAATGGATGACGGCGTGCCTTTTGCATAATGATCCTACGAGTTACTCCTCACTGGCGAGGTTAAGTTCTTAAGTAACGGAGCCGAAGCGAAAGCGAGTCCGAACAGGGCGCTTAGTCAGTGGGGGTAGACGCGAAACTTTGTGATCTATCCATGGGCAGGTTGAAGTTCTGGTAACACAGAATGGAGGACCGAACTCATGAGCGTTGAAAAGCTCTGGGATGACCTGTGGATAGGGGTGAAAGGCCAATCAAACTGAGAGATAGCTCGTTCTCCCCGAAATGTTTTTAGGAACAGCCTCGGATTTAAGAAGTGTATAAGAGGTAGAGCTACTGATTGGGCTAGGGGGCTTCACCGCCTACCAAACCCTGACAAACTCCGAATGCTTATACATATCTCCGGGAGTGAGGCTGCGGGCGCTAAGGTCCGTGGCCGAGAGGGAAATAACCCAGATTAGCAACTAAGGTCCCTAATACGTAGTTAAGTTGAACAAACGAGGTGAGACTTCTATAACAGCCAGGATGTTTGCTTGGAAGCAGCAATTCATTTAAAGAGTGCGTAACAGCTCACTGGTCGAGAGGTCTTGCACGGAAAATGATCGGGCATCAAACTACGAACCGAAGTTCTAAAATTGTACTTGTACAATTGGTAGGGGAGCATTGAAATCTGCTGCGAAGGTGTCTGGTGATGGATGCTGGAGCGATTTCAAAAGAAAATGTAGGAATGAGTAGCGATAAAAGTAGTGAAAAACTACTTCGCCGAAAGTCCAAGGTTTCCTGATCAATGTTAATCAGATCAGGGTTAGTCGGGTCCTTAGGGAAAGCCGAAAGGCGCACCTGATGGAAAGTTGGTTAATATTCCAACACTTGCTTTTGTTTCGATGGGGTGACGGGGTAGTGAAAGATCCGCCTGGTTACGGAATACCAGGTTAAAGCGTGTAGATATATTTTTTGCAGGTAAATCCGCAGAGAATGTCGAACGTGATAGTACCACAATGCTTCGGCGGCGTGGATAGTGATCCTAATCAGACCTCCGAGAAAAACCTCTAAGGCTAGGCTTAAGCAACCCGTACCGTAATCCGACACAGGTGGACGAGATGAATATTCTAAGGCGCTCGGGTGAGCCGTGGAGAAGGAACTAGGCAAATTGACGCTGTAACTTCGGGATAAAGCGTACCATCTTCGGATGGTCTCAGTAAAATGGTTCAACCAACTGTTTAGCAAAAACACAGGGCCCTGCAAAATCGAAAGATGACGTATAGAGCCTGATACCTGCCCGGTGCTGGAAGGTTAAGGAAGGATGTTCGGCGCAAGCCAAAGCTTCTGACTGAAGCCCCAGTAAACGGCGGCCGTAACTATAACGGTCCTAAGGTAGCGAAATTCCTTGTCGGGTAAGTTCCGACCTGCACGAATGGTCTAATGAGTTGAACACTGTCTCCTCCACGAGCCCGGTGAAATTGTAGTATCGGTGAAGATGCCGGTTACCCGCCACGGGACGGAAAGACCCCGTGAACCTTCACTACAACTTTGCATTGATTTTGAATTACGGATGTGTAGAATAGTTGGGACGCTTTGAAGCAGCTGCGCCAGCAGTTGTGGAGCGGTCGTTGAAATACCAACCTTCTTTGATTTAGAATCTAAACCCTGACGGGTGACAGTGCATGGTGGGTAGTTTGACTGGGGTGGTCGCCTCCTAAAAAGTAACGGAGGCTCGCAAAGGTACCCTCAGTACGGTTGGTAATCGTACGAAGAGCGCATTAGTATAAGGGTGCTTGACTGTGAGGCATACAGGCCGAGCAGGAGCGAAAGCTGGCTAAAGTGATCCGGCGGTTCTGCATGGAAGGGCCGTCGCTCAAAGGATAAAAGGTACTCCGGGGATAACAGGCTGATCTCCCCCAAGAGCTCATATCGACGGGGAGGTTTGGCACCTCGATGTCGGTTCGTCACATCCTGGGGCTGGAGAAGGTCCCAAGGGTTCGGCTGTTCGCCGATTAAAGTGGCACGTGAACTGGGTTCAGAACGTCGCAAGACAGTTCGGTCCCTATCTGTGGTGGGCGTTAGTAAATTGAAAGGACATGACCTTAGTACGAGAGGACCGGGTCGTACACACCGCTGGTGTATCTGTTGTGCCGCCAGGTGCAGCGCAGAGTAGCTACGTGTGGCCAGGATAAACGCTGAAAGCATCTAAGCGTGAAACCTTCCTTAAGATGAGTTTACTTTTAAGGGCCGTCAAAGACGATGACGTTGATAGGCTACAGATGTAAAACTGGTAACAGTAAAGTCGAGTAGTACTAATTACCCGTAAGCTTTAATTTTTTTAAATTGCTTCTAGCAATTACAACTTCCCAATATGTTATATTATTTAAGAGTTTATGGTGGTTTTGCCGAGGGTGTTCACCTCTTCCCATACCGAACAGAGAAGTTAAGCCCCTCATGGCCGATGGTACTGCACTACAATGCGGGAGAGTAGGTAGCTGCCATATTTATTCGAAGCCCTTCAGTTTACTGAAGGGCTTTTTTGTTTCTACATCTTCCTCAATTCTCTCCCTCTTAATTCTTGTTTTCGACTGCCCTATTTGGGGTTTTCATGTTGGTCCAGTTTGCTGAGTTTTGTACTTGCCAGAAATCTGCTGTACATTCAGAATACCAACCACTGCTTATGCATACACTTCGTTCCATTCTCTGGATTGCTTTATGGTCGTTCATTCTTTTAGTTTCTGTTTATTTCTTCCTCGATAATGTGATTGCCTATTTTTATGGTTACCGCAGCCGCATGTTCGGCAACACTTTATTTCATAACCAGCTTTGGGTTGTAATGCATATGGTTGGAGGCAGTATGGCGCTTTTACTAGGACCAATGCAGTTTTGGCCTTTTATCCGCAAACGATTTGTTTCCTTTCACCGGTTATCCGGGAAAATTTATATGACGGGTATTGCATTGATTGGTATTTCTGCAGGACGACTCTCGTTGATCAGTAGTTGTTTGCCCTGTCGTGTATCACTTTTTTTATTAACTGTATTTGGAGTACTCAGCACCTGGTTTGCATGGCGTGCCATTAAAACCCGGAATATCAAAACGCATCGGCACATGATGGTGCGGAGTTATATCTGCGTATTAGGATTTGTTGCTGTAAGGATCGATGATATATATGCTCTTGATTTTTTATTTGGCAACATAACAGATCCAACATTCAGAAGAGTAGTGAATGAATATTTCTTTTCGTTTGTGCCATTGATTATTGCGGAAATATTTATGACCTGGTGGCCATCCATTGCGTATACATTTAAAAACAAAACAACAGCTTGAGCGCCTGGATGATTTAGCTCAAGTTGAAGTGATATTGCTTATCAATATAACACCAGAATTATGAAAAGAACATTTCTACTTTGCTTGTTACTGATCCCGTTGTTTTTAGTTGCCCAACAGGCAAAACAGAAAACGTTGCTTGTCATCTTTCCTCATCCTGATGATGAAACGGCTATAGCTGAAGTGCTTATTAAGTATAAAGAGCTTGGCTACAAGGTGCAACTTATCATTGCCACTGATGGAAAAGACGGGACGAGGGTTACAAAAATTCCGGCCGGAGATTCGTTAGGCAAACTGCGGAAAGATGAAACAAGATGTGCCTGTAAGATCCTGGGTATTGCAGAGCCTATGTTCCTCGGAATTGAACGGCTCGATACAAAAATAGGTGTAGGAAAATACTTTGGAGAACACAAAAGGTTTTTAGACACATTGAAAATACTAATACCTAAAATTAGGCCCGACATCATTCTCACATTTGGCCCTGATGGTGATACACATCATGCTGAACACATTGTTGTCGGAACAACAATTACTGAATTATTACTACAGGAAGGCTGGGTGGAAAACTATCCTTTGTATTATGTTGCTTGGACGAAAGAGCAGGGCAAGATGTTTGATCTTGGTTATGTGAACGATCAGTATTTTAATGTGCAGATCGATTACACACAAGAGCAGGAAATAAAGGCTTTAAGTATTATGCCTTGTTATGTTACACAATACACCCCGGAAGAATTGAAAGAAGACCATAAAAAGAAATTGACTGATAAAAGTAATACTATCCACTTCAGAAGGTTTGTAGTTGCGAAAGGAATGCAACATGATTTCTAAAAAGGCAATACACATGCGAAGAATATTATCAATCTGCAGCGTCCTTATTTTTTCAGCCTTAGCTTGTAATGAAGCCAAGCCAAAAATAGATGCACCCTCTGCCGATCCAGGTCATATCGGATTTGTTCTTGACTCAGCTGCTTATTTTGATCTGTTGAACGACAGTTTTCTTACAAACGAATTTGCGCAGTTGTTTGTTGATACCAGCCATCATCCTGAACCATTGATTGAACTTTATCTTACAGGGCGAGAAGCATTTCTGAACGTTGGTCTCGCAAAAGAATTCTGGCAGGGTAAAGAAGGGAAAGGTATTATGATGTTTCAAACAAGAAAGCCGGGCGAAATTGATAATCTTATTCGTAACTGGAAACAGTCATATACCGATTCGTTAAATTCATATGTGCACGATGGCGGTGGTTTTAAGATTGCTGAAGTAACACCATTTATAAAAAAGAATGACCCTTCATCTAAAGAGCCCAACCTAAGCATATTGCTTGCTTCCTATACGATACCTACTTATAAGAGTTGGGGCTTTAGTGATTCGGCCATTGCAAATGGAGTTGCTATGAAAGATTTTATGAACTCATGGGACAGCCGAACGCAAAACAAACTGTTTAAAAAATTCAAATCGTTTCACATTCAGCTAACGGAAAAGGAACTGGAGCAAATTGAATCGGGTTTGATTTCCGTTGGTTACAGGAAAGAAGAAAATGTATTTAAACATGATGATAACGTGCCGGTTTATTTCACCGTAACACCGAAGAATGAAATTCCAAAGTACACAAGAATTGAAATTGAATTGGCTGAATCAACTACTCAACGGATAATACAGCTTGGCAATATGTATACGATTCATATAAAGAATAAAGAAATGGTTATTGAACAAACGAAATAAATAATTCAAACGCTATTGAAATTATAAAATATGAGAAAAATTTTGATCGGCTTGTTGTTACTGTGTTATTCAATAACCAGCATTGCCCAGGGAAAATTAGTTAGACATGAATTTACTGCTGCTTCATTACAAAACAACAAAGGCGGCGAAGATCCACTGCGCCAATTAACAGTATACCTGCCGGCAGATTATGAAAAAGGAACACAACGTTACCCGGTTATTTATGTGTTGCATGGATATGGTGGCACCGATAGTGTAATGATGAGTGTATGGATCAATTTTAAAAAACTACTTGACGAAGCGATCAAAACGGGCAAGATGCGTCCTATGATCGTGGTGGCACCAAACAGTAACAGCAAACTGCAGGGAAGTTTTTATACCAACTCATCTGTGACAGGCAATTGGGCCGATTATATTGGAAAAGATGTAGTGGAGTACATGGATAAAAATTTCAGAACGATACCTGATCGAAAAAGCCGTGGGCTTTGCGGGCATTCAATGGGTGGCAATGGTGCATTAAAATTGGGGATGCTGTTTGCCGATACATTCAGTGCGGTGTATGCACTTAGCCCAGCCGTGCTTAACTGGTATGGTGATTTTACATTAAGAAGTGGCGGTTTTAAGCGGATCAGCAAATTGAATAATATAGAAGCAATTGTGAAAGCACTGAATGAATCGGATAAGACCGGTGACTTCGATGCATTTTTTGCGGCAGTACTTACAGCTATGGCACGAGTTTATTCGCCCAATGCTGCCAATAAAGAGCTGCTTGCCGATTTTCCCGTTACATATGTAAAAGACAGCGCTGTATATGATCCGAAAGTAATTGCTCAATGGGAAGCGCAATTTCCATTTTACATGATCGATGATTATCTGCCACAGTTGCGAAGTCTCACTGCATTGAAATTGGATTGGGGACGTAATGAAGAGTTCTCTCATATTCCGTATACAAGTTTGCAATTCAGTAAGAAACTGGAAGGCTACCGCATCAAACATTTTGCTGAAGAATACATTGGTGATCATGGAAACATGCTGGATGGTTTTGATGGGCGGATATTTAATGAGCTACTTCCCTTTTTTGATAAATACCTGTATGTTAAATAAACTAACCTAAAAGGGTTTAAGACCTTATGAGTTTATAAACTTTTCAGTAAATAACTAATCATAAAACAAAACAGAATCATGAGTAATATTAAAAAATACATTTTCGAATACGTACTCATTATCATTACAATAGCATTAACTGTGTCAGGGTTCTGGAATATCTTTTTAGGAGCTGATGCAAAACCCACACCATATCAAACGCTTCATGTAATCGTTAATTTCAGCTGGTTGTTTCTCATGCTATACCAACTCAGCCTTATTGGAAGTAATCAAACCATAAAACACAAACGGGTTGGACTCTTGATTTTATTTTTTGGACCTCTGCTATTTGCGCACGCCGTACTCATGGCCATTCATTCAGCTCATAAAGGGTTGGTTTCGGGGCAAGGAGATTTTTTGATCGTGCAAAATGTATTCGGAACATTAGAATTGGGCTTAATCATTTTAATGGCATTTATCCTGAAAAAAAGGAGAAAGATTCACGGAGCTTTTCTTTTCAGCACAATTGTTCTAATGAATGGTATTAGCATATTTTTTTTGTTCCTCGCCGTAGCTCCCCAACTGATCATATATGGTATGTATATTACCTTATTTATTGGCTTTCTCTTTTTTTTGAAGGACATACGAAATGGATGGCCGATACTGCTATCGGGTTCCTTTTTTGTTATCAATGATAGTATTGGTAAACTGTTACTGAAGTACGATCTTATTCAGCCACTTACCGAATTTGTGGGTACCCTTCCGAAGGTTATGACTGTAATAGGAACTTTCGTGGCTCTTTTGATTGGATTGGTTCTTACCGGAATAGTAAAGAAAAGAAAAGCGAATAAAATGCAGCTTGTAACCGGAGAAATGTAATTCTATGATGAACCTGTGGCTGCTGGTAATGCTAAGTTTATTCGGCAGCAAAAAATATTTACAATAAAGATGGTCAAAAGTAAATAACCGGTTTGATACAGTTGTAAGATAAAGCCGGTACGTTATTACGATCTGCAATAAATTAGTTTAAACTCACAAAATGAAATATATGAAAGTTACTTTGCTGCTGACAGGATTCGTTTTATTGATTTCATGTAATGATGAAACGAAGACTTTTTCAGCACCGGTTTCTGATCTGGGACACGTTGATCTTGTACTTGATTCGGCAGCTTTCCATGCTATTCTCCAGGATAGTTTTCTAGTAAATGAATTTGCAGTTGTTTCACAGGATACAACCATGTATGCAAAGCCGAGTTATGATATCTATCTGCTGGGTATTGAGGCTTTCCTGCACGTCAGTTTAGCGAAGGCATATTGGGAAAACAAAGCCGGTAGTGCTGTCATGATTTTTCAAACAAGAAGACCGGGAAAACATGATTCGCTTCTTTTAGCATGGAAACAATTTTATAAAGATTCATTGAATGCTACAAGTTTCAAAGGCGGAGATTTTAATACCGGTGAAGTTCTGCCTTACAGGAAAAAAGATTCATTGAAACCAGCCGAACCAAATTTTACACCCATACTTATGTCTTATTCAGTAAAAGGGTATAAAAACTGGGGATTTTCAGATTCCATAATCACCAATGGCTTGTCAATGCAGGAGTTTATGCGTTCATGGGATAGCCGTACAGCATCCAGATTATTTAAGAAAGTTAGGGCATTGCATATTCAACTTGACCAACAGGAGTTTACAGAAATGGAATCGGCATTGTATACAATGGGCTATACAAAAAAAGAAAAAGCATTTACACACGAATTTAATCCATCGGTATACTATACCATCACAGAAACGAACCTTGTTCCCAAGTATACGAAAATCGAAATTGAGCTAGCTGCCAAAACTCCGGAACAAACCATTCAATTGGGAGACACTTATACGGTTAAAGTGAAGGATGCTTTGATGGTTATTGAGCAATCTGAAAAAAAATGACAGGTCAAAATTGTACATGAATTTTTAACGTTCAGTTCTTGAGCTTATAATAAAACGAACTACCATGAGATATATCCGGATGCTTTTCTTTGCAGCATTATTTTGTGGATGCGGATCAGCAGATCAACCAACGTTAAAAATAATTGATGTTCACCTGCATGGCGATACTGCGCCGGAAAAGCAAATGAATAATCTTATCGCAAACGGAGTTGCAACAATTGCTGTAAGTACCTCTTGGCCGCAACAGCAAACCTATCAATCAACAGATCAGCTTTCTGTTTTGCATGGTTTGTTTGTTCCCTGTCCCGATGGCAAAGTACCTTACAGTTTGCAACAATGCTTTGAAGATGGTAAAGAATGGCCTGATGTAAGCTGGGTGGAGCAACAGATCAAAGAAAAGAAGATTGATTTTATTGGTGAGGTGCTTGCACAGTACCATGGTATCTCCTCTTCCGATACGTTGATGTATCCTTATTATGCATTGGCCGAAAAGTATGAGTTGCCCGTTGGTATTCATACAGGTTCTGCCGGACCGGATCACGGATGCCCGAATTTTAAAGAAGAGAAGGGCAATCCTTTACTACTGAAAAAAGCACTGGCAAAATTTCCTAAGCTAAAAATTTGGTTAATGCATGGTGGCGGACCGTTTGTAAAAGAATGTATAGAGATGATGAAGACTTATCCAACATTGTATGCAGATATTTCAGTATTAAATAATCCAAACATTATTCCGGCAAAAGACTTTGCATCGATCATGAAAGGGTTTATTGATGCAGGATTAGAAGACAGGTTGATGTTTGGTTCGGATAATGCAGATATTAAAACCTGTATTGCAGCAGTTGAACAGTTGGAGTTTCTTTCAGCAAAACAAAAGGGAAAGATATTCTTTACGAACGCAAAAATATTTTTCAAACAATAACGGTTTATTTTGACAACAAAAGCCACACCCATCTTACAGCAGGAACGGGCAGATGTTCTTGATGGCCTCAGAGGCTTTGCATTGCTTGGTATATTACTTGCTAACTCGGCCGTATTTTCATTGTATGCATTTCAGTCGCCCAACTCACTAAAAAGCTATTCAACCGCATCTGCAGACCGCATTTTGTTTTTTTTATCACATGTGTTGGTAGAAGGAAAGTTTTATTCCATCTTCTCCCTCTTATTCGGCATCGGATTTTCCATCATCTTTTTACGTTCTAAAAACAAAGGGAAAAACGGGTTGCTTGTTTTTTATCGCCGATTGTTCATACTTCTTTTATTTGGCCTGTGTCATTCACTATTGTTATGGGACGGCGACATTTTATTTTTTTATGCCCTTGCCGGAATGTTGCTGCCTCTGTTTCGAAACACCGGTAATAAAACGTTATTGTGGTTGGTCATTATATTACTTGTTTCTCCAATAGCCTTTGATGTTTTAAAAATTATTTCCAATGGCAAATGGAATATTGCAACTTCATTTCTGGTGAAGGCAATGGCCATTGATAAAGAAATTGGAATTGATGGATTATATGCCGGTAATTGGTTAATCACGCATGACACATATACGGATATTCTCAAATGGTCTCAATCAGGTTTTTGGTGGAGCTGGTATTTAAGATTAGACAGTAACAGGATTGTAAAAGTATTCGCCATGTTTTTATTAGGGTTGTATGTTGGAAGAAATGAGTTGTACCTGCATTTAAGTACATACAAAACATTACTTGAGCGAGTTCGTAAGTTGGGATTTATGATAGGATTACCTGCCGGTATTGCTTTTGCATGGTTTGCTTCTGATAAAAAATCTATTCCCCAGCCCGCCGGTATTTGGGATACCATCACCTATTTTTTAAATGTAGCTCCACTTGCGTTAGCTTATGCTGCAACCATTGCTTTATGGTACGTGAATGGAAAGTTTCAAAAGACACTTTCATTACTTCAACCTGTTGGCCGTATGGCATTAACCAATTACATCATGCAGTCGGTAATGGGCGTTACCATTTATTACGGAATTGGCTTTGGACTCGGCGGCAAGTTTGGGCCTGCAGGCTATATGCCTATCGCTATTATCCTGTTTATTTTCCAGGTAGTATTTAGCAACTGGTGGTTTACCTATTTTAATTATGGCCCGTTGGAATGGATATGGCGGCAGTTGACCTATTGGAAGCGATTAACCCTCAAAAAATAAAATCAGATGAAAAGATTACTATCAACCTGCATGACTTCTTTATTCCTGCTGATTTTTACAGCGGCACAGTCACAGGTGAATAAGATTGAACATTTCTTTGCCAGTTCACCAAAAGCAGAAACGCTGTTTCAGTTTTTTTCACAACAATTAGAATTACCTGTTGTGTGGAAATATCAGACATGGGGCGATTTTGCAAGCGGAGGCGTTACATTAGGAAATGTGGCATTTGAGTTAGTAACGTTTAAAGGAGCAGATACAACATCTTTTAACGGCATTGCTTTGGAGCCAACCTATCATATGGAGGAGTTTCAAAAGGATTTAGATAAAGTTGGAATTGCACATGATACGATTGATAATAGCAATGTTTCAACTGATTCAAGTGGAACATTACGTGGCTGGTCGTTATTTACCCCGAAGGATGTGTTACCAAATGAAGCCAACCTGTTTGTTTGTGATTACAAAGAAAGGCAACGCATTATTGACAACAGGAAAAAGGCTTCCGACAAATTATTAGCAACAAATGGTGGCGGATTAGGAGTTGTTTCCCTCAAAGAGATTGTGGTAAGTACAACCGATTTCAAAAAATATGATGAGCAATTTGCAAAACTTCCGGGTGTAAAGAAAGTGAAAAACGGTTTGTTTTCATTCAGTGATGGCCCGGATCTGAGGTTACAAGCAGATGGGAAAAACTATATACCCAAAATTGTGATCAAAGTGCACTCGCTTAAAAAGGCCAAAGCATTTCTCGAATCAAAAAAGGTTTTAGGAAAAGTAAATGCGAACAGTATTTTTATATTACCTGAAGCAATGGATGGATTGCAGATCGAATTAGTTGAAAAATAGACATAACCTGTTTCGCTTTGCAGTCAGTGGATAATCACAGTCTCTTGTAACTACCGGATCTATAACCTATCTTATATTTCAGATACGGTAGCAGTAACAACAAAGTAATCTGCAGAAATAAATTTGGCACTCTATAAAATAAACAAACGTGATGAGTATAGTATTCAAAAAGGTGCAAATGAATCAAATAATTCTTGCAGCTTGCTTTTTATTATTTAGCGAAGCTCTTTTATCGCAATCAAAAAATAATTTTATTACGTACGATCAAAAAGAGATAGTTCTTCAAAATGCCCGGATAATAGATGTCGTGAAAGGAAAAGTATTGGAAGGCTACTCTATTTTGATCTCCAATGGAAAAATCAAGGCGATTGAACAAACAGGAAAATTATTAGTTCCGGCTGATGTCCATGTCATTGATATGAACGGTAAAACAATTTTACCGGGATTGGTCATGTTGCACGAACACATGAATTACAATACCGGTGCAGGGGTGTGGCAGTTTCATCCGGTTAGTTTTCCCAAATTGTTTTTGGCTGCCGGAGTAACCACCTTGCGTACAGCTGGTGGAGAAAATCCAATGTATGATCTTAATTTAAAAAGAAGAATTGACAAGGGTGAAGCGACTGGCCCCCGCATGTTTGTAACCGGTCCGATGTTTAATGATGTGTCCGGTGGATTTTTAGGTGATTTTATTATTTCAAATTATGAAGAAGGTCGAAAGGCAACTGCCTTTTGGGCCGAGAAGGGTTGCACATCCTTTAAAGTATATTCTGATATCAGCAGGGAAGCTTTAAGAGGTGTGATAGACGAAGCACATGCAAGAGGGTTAACAATAACGGGTCACCTGGGAAAAATGTCCTGTACAGAAGCAGCGAACCTGGGTATTGATAATATTGAACATAGTTTCGGGTCCTGTTCATCTGACTTAAATCTTGCATGGGATAGTACATGGAATGTTAACCCGGAACAGAAAGCAGTGAAGGATCTGATCAGGATTCTTATTGCAAAAAATATTGTATTGACTGCAACGCCTTTCGCCGACAATAATTTTGGAAACGTTTCCTTGTTTGATTATTTAAGTACTGATGAAAGAAAACGTATTGAAGAATACCTGAAAGACCCACCACCTTTTTTACCGAAAGAAGTAAACGAACGTCAACTACGACCATTGGAAAAACTGTTTATAAAAAGCGGCGGCAGGGTTGTATTGGGTGCAGATGCAGCTGATCTTGGTATGCTGCCGGGCTTTCAAAACCATAATGCGATTGTAACAATGGTGAAAGCCGGATGGTCTCCATTAGAAGTAATAAAAATGGCAACCATTGATGGCGCTACTTTTTTAAAAGTTGAACACGAATCGGGGAGTATTGATGTTGGAAAAAATGCGGACCTGTTAATTGTTTCAGGTAAACCAGATCAAACAATAGAAGACATCAGAAATGTAGAGATCGTTTTCAGGAACGGAATCGGGTATAATTCAAAAGCTTTACGTGCACGTACAAAAGGATTGGTGGGCAGGTATTAGAAATGCAGTAAGACAGAAAGGCATTACAACTAAGCTTGATTTAAACATGATAAAATTGAACAACATGAGACATGCCATTATCTTTTGCATTCTAAGTTTATTCAGTTTAAAAACAACAGCGCAGGCGATTGATAAAATAAAACTGAATAGACAATTTGACAGTGTTTTTAAGTCCTTAAATCAGCAAACACCCGGAGTTGCTGTTACCGTTCTTCAAAACGGAAAAGTAATTGCAAAGAAAAATATTGGTATGGCTAATCTGGAGCATGCAATTGCTTTTACGCATAACACACCTGTGCGGCTTGGTTATTCAGGTGCAAGAGAGTTTATGTGTGCGGGATTGGCATTGATGGAAGCTGAAGGTCTGCTAGGGTTTGATGATAAAGTGAAATCGTATTTTCCAAAGTTACCGGCATGGAGCAATCATGTTACCATACAGGATTTGCTGAACCACAGCAGTGGCTTTGAAGATGAATGGGCAACCATGTTATTGATGCAGGCTGATATGAATAACCGGGTAGATAAAGAACAGCTGATGACTTTTCTGTACAATCAACCAAAGCCACAGGTTGAACCTGGAAAAGGATACATGTATTCCAATTCAGATTTTGCATTGCTGCGCATGATTATGGAAATGGCATCTAAGAAAAAATTGCCTGACTATTTACAGCAGAAACTATTTGTTCCGTTAGGAATGAAGGCTACGTTCATGAACGATTATCTCGATCAGATCATACCCGGACTTGCAGATAAATATTATGGCAGTGGAAATTATTTTAAGCAGATTGGTGTGAAAACTTCGCCCGGTGGCAATTATAGAATTGTTACTACCGCTTCAGATCTGGAAAGATGGGCAATTGCTTTGGAAGATTCCAGCTCAATTGCATCAAAGGCATTTCGTCGTTTGTATAAAAATGCACGCCCTATTCCAGTGCTTTCCCCTGAGGTGCATTATGTATTCGGACACGAATGGCAGAAAATTGAAAACACAACCATTATCCGGCACGGTGGTGTGAATCATGATTTTTATATGACCCGTATTCCATCCAGAAAAATAACCATTATTGGTTTGGGTAATACAAACGACAATATGGTGATGGCCATGAGTATTGCTGATACATTGTTGAATAAAAAAGTTGCTGCAAAGAGTATAGCTCCTGCTATATCTGTTAATCCGGTAACAATCAAAAAAGATGAACTGACAAAATATGCCGGTCGTTATTCTCAGCAAATACCTGTTGGTCACAGCAGCCACATTCCTAATATCAGGTATTACGAGATTAAACAAGCGGATGACAGTCTTCATTTTTATTATACTGCCGGTGAGTATTTCACGATGATTCCTGTTGGTGTAGATTTATTTAAGGAACCTGATTTTGGAACCATCCTTCAAATTACAAAGGCGCCGAAAGATTCAGTGATGAAAATGCAGGCATGGTCTCCTGACGGCAGCGTCATGAATTTTACAAAAGTGAAAACTGTTGACAATCTTTCAAAAGATTACCTGAAACAATTTGCAGGTGAATATCACAGCGGGCATCTTGATTTTTATTGCAGAATTGTGCTCGACGAAAACGGACAGCTTGTTATGCGACGTCCAACAATTTCTGATAAGGTATTAATACCCGACGGCGAGAATAAGTTTCTGTTTGAAATGGATGCTGTTGGAGACAGATGGTATGTACTTGCTCAGTTTACCAAAAATGAAAAAGGAGAGGTTGATGGAATTAACATGCAGCATGTTCGAATGATGCATCACCGGTTTGATAAAGTGAGATAGATGCCTGCAAATGTTGCTTTTTCAAATCCAAAAAAGTATCTTATACACTCGGTGCCTTGTGAAAATATTATTCACCATAAATATTATTCACATGAAGAGGTCTCAAATTGTATGCACAGCAGTACTGTTTTTTTTCACTGTTACAGTACATGCACAGCAAAAAGACACAACACTTTACAAAGAAAAGTTTGCACAGCTTGATGGAATCACTCTGCACTATCTCGATTTTGGAGGCAGTGGTTTGCCGCTCATCTTTCTTCAATCCTTTCATGGGGATGCCGGTGAGTGGGTTGATTATGACTTCAAAGGATTCGCTCCAAAGTTTACCGGCACAAATCATGTTTATGCCATTACACGCAGAGGATGGGGCAAATCAGCCGATCCCGGTTGGGGTTATGATGTTGCTACAAATGGTGAAGATGTAGTGGCTTTTATGGATGCATTGAAAATTGAAAAAGCAATTTTTGCAGGCCGGATACCAGCTTCAATGGATATGACATGGATTGCCGAACATCACCCAAACCGGGTAGCAGGGCTGGTTTATTTTGATTTCGTTTATGCATACACTGATCTACAAGACTCCCTTGTAAGACAATATGTGGAAATGCTGGCTACCTTGGCCTGTGACCTTGGCCCTGATGCGATTCGGAAATCAATGCCCCGTTCCTCATGGCGGCCACATTTTCAGGGCAAACAAGAACCTTCGATCAATGTACCGGCACTTTGGTTTACACAAGAAGGCCTTTACCCAACGAGGTCCAGAGAGTTGCTAACTTTTGATATGTTGGTTGCAGAAGCAGGTACAGATAAATTTGAAGCATGTGATCCTGCAGCATTAGCGTATTTTAAAAAACTGGCAAAAGACCAGGCTCTGCAAAAGAAAGTAAAGGAAGCGTTGCAGAAAGCCAATAATATTCCTTCGCTGATGGCCGCCTTTGAAAAAGCTTTTGATCCAAAGTTGAAGATTGTGAAGGTTAGCCAGCCAAACCAGGAGTTCGATTCACCGGAAGCATATTACAAATACTGGCAAGAGGTACAATCTGCTTTTTATTTTAAACACATAAGTGAGTTTATTTCATCATTGAAATAACAAGTACAAGAAGAGTAATTGCTAAGTATGCAGAATCGTTTGCGCAACCAGGGTTTTGATGATACTTGCTTAGTACATTTGTTGCATGCGGGTAGTTGCGTGGTTTTTGTTTTTGCTGACAGCCTTCCAATCAAACAAAGAGTGGAACCGATTCAACATTACAGGTACAGCACAAGGCACCACCTTTTCTGTTATTTATTACGGTGAAGATAGTGTAGTTACAAAGTCAATGATTGACAGCGTACTTATAAGTCTTGATAGTTCACTTTCGTTATACAAGCCTTATTCCCGTATCAATCAATTCAACAATTCAAAAAGCGGAATAGTTTTAGACAAGCATTTATTATCGGTCATTAAAAAATCAATTATCACCTATACAGAAACAAAAGGCTTGTTTGATATTACTGTGCAGCCTTTGGTACAAGCCTGGGGCTTTGGTGTTTCAAAAACAAGTGTAGTGCCGGATGCTGCAATTATTAAAAATATACTGCCCTGTGTAAATGCAAAATTGTTACAGTTAAAAGGAAACAGGTTGATGAAAACAAAACCTTGTGTAAAAATTGATCTCAACGGGATTGCACAAGGTTATTCTGTGGATGTGTTGGCTTCCTTTCTTGAAAAACATGGTGTTAAAAATTATATTGTTGAACTGGGTGGCGAAATACGAGTAAAAGGAAGAAAACAACCATCGGGGGAAAAAATGAAGATCGGCATTGAATCACCAAATGAAGATGCATTTGAAAATCACCCAATGCAAAAGATCCTTGCATTGGATAAAGGTGCGATTACTACATCAGGCAGTTATCGAAAGTACTATGAAAGCAATGGCCAGAAGATCACGCATCTCATCAATCCTAAAACAGGCTATCCACATAAGAACGAACTCATCAGTGTAACTGTTTATGCAAAAGATGCCATGACGGCCGATGCATATGACAATGCATTGATGTTGATGGGGCTTCAACGGGCATTGGCTTTTGCAGAGAGAAGGAAAGATATAGGTGTCTATTTTATTTACAGGGATAAAAAGGGAGCCATAGGAGATACAGCAAGCACCGCTTTTCTGAAATTGCTGAGTTCTAAAGAATGAGTTGGTAACCATGCCGGTTTGTTAAATGTATTCTCACCGCATGGAAAATGCGACAAAAACATTGCAAATGCTGCCAACTATAATTAGATTTATACCGTGCACTTATTCATTGCTTGCTTCGCTTACTTCTGTTACAAGCCAACCTCATGAAAAGATTTGCTCCGCACTATGTATAATGAATGTTTTTCTACTGACTAAAGCTTAGTATGCAAAAACCCGCCGTATTCATTGAAATAATCGCCGTGGTATTGTTAATCGAAAACACATTTATTATGAAACACATTGTAATTACTAAACAAACTATCAAGGTCGTAGCAGTGATTATGGTCAGCGTATTGATGCTGTCATGTAAACGGCAAGCTGACCCTGCTCCTGCATCCCGCACTCAGACCGATTTTATTTCCTTTAACACAAACGGCCAAACATTATCAACTTTTATTCATCCAACAACAAGGCAGGTAAGGTTGGAGATAGGCCACGATGTAGATATCACTCGACTGGTTGCCAATTTCAAACTGCCAGATGGTGCAACAGTGAAAATAAACGGCGTTACGCAAACATCGGGCACGTCTACTGTTAATTTCTCAAACCCGGTTATTTACCAGGTAGCCAACCAGAGTGGCGATACAACAAACTGGGAAGTGTCGGTGATACCGGTGAGATGCAAAATTCTGATTGATGCATCTCACGATGGCGGAGTTTGGTGGTTTCCCCAATCTGAATTAACCGGTTTTGATACTGCGAAGCCACACCAAGGAAAAGCGTTTGCCGATATTCTTCGCAAAAAAGGTTTTGCTGTTAGCGAATTAGGCCGGGGAAAAGAACTCACCGAGGAAATGTTTTTTGGACATTACATTGTTATCAGAGCAGGCATTTTCGGTTCGTACACCAGCAAGGAACTTGACGTTTATACTAAGCTGCTCGAACGAGGAATGAATTTAGTTTACTTCACAGAGTACAAAAGAGGAAACTCTTCCTCCGACGGATTGGGCAATTTGCTGGGTTTAAAATTTGAAGGAATTGCCAAGGGTGTTATTTCAACATTTACGCCGCATGAAATAACGGCTAACCTTGATTCTGTTCCATATGCAGTTGGCTCGGTGATCACCAACGCAACACAGAATACGAACATCCAGATTTTAGGTTGGCTTGGCAAAAACGATTATGCCGACCTGAACGATAACGGAGTGAAAGATAACAATGAGCCTGTCGCTCCGCCGGTGATGGGAATATTGAACTATCCAAAAAGTAAGGTATTCTTTATGGGCGATGTGAACACGCTTGAATTCCAGCCTCAGCCATTTATCGACAACCTTATTAAATGGATGGGTCATTGTTTTTAAATACAGTATGCCTGGTTCAATTACATCTGATAACGCTGATTCTTGCGGGGCGCATATTCTTGATGCACATTCTTTGCAAAAGATAAATAGAGACTTATGCTGTAATGCCAATGATTTGAAACAATCGTTCGTATTGTAAGAATTACACGTTGATTGTCTATTCAGGATACGAAAAAACAAATATCTGATACGGCCAGTTCTGCATTTTAAAACTCATGAATCCGTAACTTAGCCTACTCATGCAACGTAGAAATTTTATCCGTCAATCGGGATTGCTCACAGCCGGTTTATTACTCCATCAGCAAATGCTGAATGCATACTCTTCACCTGTATCTGTAAAAAATATTTCAATTGGAATTATTGGTTGCGGTGACCGGGGTGTTGGTCTCGGAAGTGTTGTGAACAGTATGCCCGAACAGTTTCAAATAAAAGCTGTTTGTGATGTGTTGGCTTTTCGTCTTGACCAGGCAAAGAAACTCGACAAGCAAAATAATATTCGTTACGAAAAAGATTACCGTAAACTACTCGATGATAAAACCATTGATGCGGTGATCATTGCCACACCATTGCACAATCATTATGAAATAGCGGCAGCAGCCATCAGCGCTGGCAAGCATGTGTATCTCGAAAAAACAATGACTTATGATGCTGAGCAATCATTAGCATTGGTGAAGTTGATGCAGCAACATCCAAAACAGATCTTACAGGTTGGTCATCAATACCGTTACACACCACTGTATTTTAAAGTGAAAGAGTTGATCGATAAAGGTTATCTCGGCAAAGTAACACAGATCGATTGCCGATGGGATCGTAACTGGAACTGGCGCAGAGCTGTGCCGCAAGGTTATACCGATAAACAGGTAAACTGGCGCATGTACAAAGAATATTCAGGTGGATTACCGGCTGAGTTATTATCACACCAGGTTGATTTTATTAACTGGGCTTTCAATACGCATCCTGATGAAATACTCGGCACTGGTGGTATTGATTATTACAAAGACGGAAGAGAAACCTTTGATAATGTACAAACCATTCTGCGTTATAACAAAGAAGGAATGATCGGCAATTTTGGTGCAACCTGTGGTAATGAAAAAGATGGTTACCTGTTTAAATTAAAAGGAACAAAAGGAACGATCCAGTTGCTGATGAATGATGGTATCTTCTTTCCGGAGAAACAGACAAAGAGTGAACTGGAAACAGTGGATGGTGTTACCGGTGCTACAAAAATTGAATGGAACAAAGAAGGTGGCATTCCCATCCTCAAAGAAAAATTAAAAGATGGCAGTTGGTATGCCTTAAAGGAATTTCATAAAACGTTTACAGAAAATTCAAAACCTGTATCAAATGTGATCACCGGTGCTACAACAGCTTTTTGTGTGCACCTGATGAATCAATCGATCTATAAACATTCCATTGAAACATGGAAACCTGAATTTAACCTCTTATAAAAAATCAAGATGAAAAGAATTTATTCGATTGTGCTGCTATTTGTTGCACTAAACAGTTTTGCTCAAAATAGCGAATGGCAATCTTTGTTTGATGGAAAGACATTGAATGGCTGGAAACAGTTCACGGGCTCTGCCACATATACTGTTGAAAATGGAACCATTGTTGGAACAACAGTAAGAAGTTCGCCCAACTCTTTTTTGGTAAGTGATCAACGATTTGCAGGAGATTTTGTGTTGGAAATGGAAACGATGATGACTGATACAAACACCAACTCAGGTGTACAGTTCAAAAGTAATTTTGATGCAAAAGCCAATAATGGAAAAGGAAGAGTGTTTGGCTATCAATACGAGCTAGATCCATCTTCACGCAAATGGAGTGGTGGTCTTTATGACGAAGGAAGAAGAGATTGGTTATATCCCGGATCATACAATCCCAAAGGACAGACAATGTTTACGCCAAATGTTTTTCACAAAATGCGCATTGAATGTATTGGCAATACTGTGAAGACATGGTTGGATGGTGTACCTGTTTCTTACCTTGTTGATTCATTAACTGCCAACGAAGGTATTTTTGCATTGCAGGTACATTCCATTGGCCGACCTGAATACGAAGGCATTAAAATTTTCTGGAAAAACATACGGGTGCAAACAAAAAATATCAAACCACTTGCTTTTCCAAAAGGACTTTATGTTGTTAATCTTGTTCCCAACAAGCTTATACCTTATGAACAACAAAGTGGTTGGAAGTTATTGTTTGATGGAAAAAGCACAAATGGTTGGGTTGGTGCGCACAAAAATACATTCCCTGAAAAAGGATGGCAGGTGCAGGATGGTGTTTTAAAAGTGTTGTCGTCAACAGGTGGCGAATCAACCAATGGAGGTGATATCGTCAGCAAGCAGCAGTTTGCTGCATTTGATCTGTCGTTCGATTTTAAATTAACGAAAGGTGCAAACAGCGGTGTGAAATATTTTGTGACACTGAATGAACAAAGCAGTGGCTCAGCTATTGGACTGGAATATCAATTGCTTGATGATACATTACACCCCGACGCAAAACTTGGTCGTGAAGGAAACAGAACCCTTGCTTCTTTATACGATCTCATTAAAGCCCAAAAAACCACACGCTTTTTCCGTCAGCCGGGCAACTGGAACACTGCACGCATTGTTGTTTATCCAAACAATCATGTGGAGCATTACCTGAATGGTATTAAAGTGCTGGAGTACGACCGTGGTTCACAAGCTTATCGTGATCTTGTTGCCATCAGTAAATACAAAGTATGGAACAACTTCGGCGAAGCAGCAAAAGGGCATATACTAATTCAGGATCATGGCAATGAAGTAAGCTTCAGAAGTATTAAGATCAGAGAATTGAAATGATGAGTGATGAGTAATGAATGATGAGTGATATTCTCTGCTGAATTAATTATAACGAAAAAGCCAACTGATTACAGTTGGCTTCTTTATTTTAATAAATTATTCGTCGCTTGTAATCGTCCGACGAGGGCGTCTGACGAAAGTTATACTTTATAATACTGCTCCCAACCTTTCCTCGGCGGAGGCCCGATCAATAATTCATTTGCCCGCTTACTGCTTGTGATGATCTTCTTGTTTCTGTCGAATACAATTTTTTCACCTGTCCATTGAGCCAATACACCCAAACAGAATACCTGGCTTAATGGTCCTGCAATCGCAAATGATGATCTTGTTTTCTCTTCGCCTTTACATGCTTTCAGGAAGTTTGCAAAGTGATTCGAAGGAGTTGTTGGAACAGTTGGCAACTTCGACGCCATTTCTTTTGCTTTCTCTTCCGGTATAATGGAGAGTGTGCTGCCATGTGAACCACCTTTGAACGTTAGATCCTTGCTGTAAATAATTTTACCGGGATTCAATTTCGCAGGTTGCATTGCACCCGTACTTGGTGGTGGAATGTTGGGATCAAGTCCCTGCACACCATATCCGGCAGGTATTGGTGGAAGATTATCTAACCCATCATACCATTTTATTTCTACTGGCGGCATTGCGCCACGTTTTGGAAATTTGAAGGAAAGTGTGGTTGACATTGGATAGAAGAAATTATTATGTCCATCTAATCTCAACGGATCAACTTCATATGGTAAGCCAAGATCAAGAAACTCATGTGCTGTATCAAGAATATGTGCACCCCAATCGCCCAACGCACCCATACCAAAATCGAACCAGCAACGCCATTGTCCGTTCACAAAATCTTTATTGAACTGGTGTCCTTGTGTTTGCATTTGCCAAACATCCCAATCGAGTGTTGATGGAATTGGTTCTGCCGCAGGAAACGAAGTGATCTTCGGATTCCATCCATGCCAGCGTCTTGCCGAGTTCATATGAGCAGTGATGGCTGTTACATCTTTAATGATGCCTGCTTCTTTCCATGTTTTGAATTGAAAGTAGTTTGCTTCTGAATGTCCCTGGTTGCCCATCTGGGTTACAACCTTCGGATGTTTTGCAGCAGCTTTCATCATCAACTCTACTTCCTGGAAAGTTCTGGCCATCGGTTTTTCAACATACACATGCTTGCCAAGACCAATCGCCATCATTGTTATGGGGAAGTGAGAAAAATCGGGAGTTCCAATTGAAACAGCTTCGATCTGGTTACCCATTTTATCGAACATCTGCCTGAAGTCTTTGAAGCGTGGTACATTGGGAAACTGTTTTAAAATAGCCAATGTGTGCGGCGCTTCCATATCCACATCACAAAGCGCAACGATATTAGCCAGGCCGGTATCGTATAACGCTTTTATAATTTCAGCACCACGGTTGCCAATACCAACACAAGCGAGGTTTACTTTATCAGCTCCTGCAAAGCTTCGTCCCATTAATAAACCGGGTGTTGCTGCAGCCGCAGATGCCAAAAGTGCATCTCTTAAAAATTTTCTTCTTGAATAATTATTAACAGACATGGTTCAATCGATTTGTTTTTATGACAGGAATTGTTGTGCTTAAAGATAGGCAATAATGAAATTGAGAAAAGCGAACGCTCAATCGTTTGCCTGCTGAATTTTCCGCTCGTGTAAAGGATAAGCTGCCATTGGTTCGTCTTTGCTTAAATTTGCTGCTTCCCCGGGAAACATCTGAGCTCTGCACCCATGTATATGTCCCGTGAAAGCCTTCTCCTGCTGCAAACCGGAATTAAAAGTTGGAACAATTATGAGTAAAAATGAACGGCTGATCATTATTTTGCTGGCATCGATCAATTTCACCCACATCCTTGATTTTATGATCATGATGCCATTGGGAAATTACCTGATGCCTTATTTCAAACTATCACCACAGCAATTCACCTTTCTTGTTGGTGCATATACATTGACCGCAGGTATCTCAGGTTTTGCAGCGGCGTTTTTTGTGAATCGCTATGATCGTAAAAAAGTGTTGTTGTATGGCTACACAGGATTCTTACTTGGTACGATTGCCTGTGGTATTGCACCGAGTTATGAATTATTATTAGCAGCAAGGGTATTGGCCGGTTTGTTTGGCGGGTTGATTGGTGCACAGGTATTATCCATCGTTGCTGATCTTATTCCTTATGAAAGGAGAGGAGCAGCCATGGGTGCTATCATGAGTGCATTTGCAATGGCTTCCACATTTGGTGTTCCATTTTCTTTATACCTCGCAAATATTTTCAGCTGGCATGCGCCATTTCTGTTAGTTGGTATTTTAGGAATTGTGATCATTCCATTGGTGTGGAAACTTGTGCCGCCCATGAGTGGACATATACAGGAAGAGAATGGAAAACGAATTGATGTATTGATGGCTGTTGTTCAAAATCCTACACAGCGCTTAGCATTATTATTTTCCTGTTTGATCATGATGGGGCATTTTCTCATCATCCCTTTTATTAATCCATATATGGAGTTTAATAATGGCTATCCCAAATCCATTACACCAATGATCTATCTCGTTGGCGGTATTTCTTCATTTTTTGCAGCAAATATTCTTGGTCGTATTGCTGATAAATACGGGAAGCTGCAGGTGTTTTCTGTGTCGGTATTAGTATCACTGTTTTTTGTTTGGTTGATAACGAATCTGCCACCTGTTCATTTTGTGTTGGCATTAGCGATGTTTGGTATATGGTTTATACTGGCAACGGGTCGTGGTGTATCGGCTCAGGCAATGATCAGTAATGTGGTTGATCCAAAACAACGTGGAAGTTTTATGAGTTTCAACAGCAGTGTGCAGCAATTAGGAACTGCAGCTGCATCATTTATTTCAGGGATCATTGTTGTGCAAGGTCCGGGAGGCAAGATATTGCGCTATGAATGGCTGGGCTACCTGAGTATTGTGATCTTGCTGATTTGCTTTTTCCTTGCGAGAAGATTGTTTCGTAAAATGCAGAACCAGCCACTTGTACAAACAGCGATGCCTTTGCAGGAAGCATAGATTTTTCCTTCTTCAGCCAAGGAATTCTGTAATCTTGCAACTTAATTGGAACAGACCAACTACATGACAGCAAACATTCATAAACTTTCGATTGTAATCCCCGCTTATAATGAAGCAAGAACCATTCACATGATCCTTGATAAGATCAGTGCTGTGCAATTGCTCAACAATATTGAAAAGGAAGTGATCATTGTTAATGATTGCAGCAGCGATGATACCAAGGGCGCCATTGAGCGTTATATGCAACAATCAACACTGCCCATTGTGTTATACAATCATGAAATGAACAAAGGCAAAGGTGCTGCATTACATACAGGCATTAAACAAGCCACCGGTGAATTGGTGGTGATACAGGATGCCGATCTGGAATATGATCCGCAGGAATTTAATGTGTTGCTGAAACCGGTGCTTGATGGTTTTGCTGACGTAGTGTATGGTTCACGTTTTATGGGTGGCAATCCTCACCGTATTTTATTCTTCTGGCACAGCATCGGTAATAAAGTACTCACCACATTATCAAACATGTTTACTAATCTGAACTTAACAGATATGGAAACCTGTTATAAATTATTCCGTCGTGAGATCATTCAAAAAATTGATCTGAAGGAAACACGTTTTGGTTTTGAACCGGAAGTAACAGCGAAAATTTCACGCCAACCCGATATTCGTATTTACGAAGTGGGTATTTCTTATTACGGCCGTACTTATGCCGAAGGAAAGAAGATCAACTGGAAAGATGGATTCCGTGCTATCTGGTGTATTATGAAATACAATTTGTTCCGATAGAGTTTTTGGCGCTGAGAAATGAGAGCGCAAAGACAACCGCAGAGTTTTTACTCTGCGTTCAGTTCCTTATCTTCTTTCTCTGCGACGAAAAATTGCTAACGGCTTCTTACAGCATCTTCACCACATAATATTTTTTGCACTGTTCATCTCTTGTATTCTTGTTGAGGAATTTCCCTGACAATGAGGTTACATGGTAATCCAGCCCTTCTTTTTCGATTACATGTAGTTTGCCGCTTTGTTGTATTTCTTTTAACCCTTCGTCGGAAGTATACAGGTAAGTGCCTGTTGTTGCCTGGTCAATCGAATCAATCTTGCTGATAATGTTCTTCGCATAGAAGTGAATCGCTTTGCCACTGCCCGTAAACTTATAGAAGAAAAATTTATCAGCAGGAATTTTCTGATCAAAGATATAGCGCCCCACAACATTACCCGATTGGTATTGCAGCAACTGCGGATAAAACCAGGAACTTAGAAAAATATTTAATCCAACGATCAACGCAAGTGAAACGGTGATGAGTTTTTTGTTGACCTGTTTACTCATTAACAGAAAGATTGCCACAATAAGACTGATAACAGGAATGACCCACGGCCAAACAGATGTTGATGGAAAACTATACAAAAGAATCATTGCTGGAGCTACCACTAAAGCCGTACATACGATCCATTGAATGGGTGTAAGAATGTTACGTAACAGCGGCAGCTTCTTCTCCCAAAATAATCGATACATCATTTTTGTGGTGATGATGGCGATGAATGGCAACACTACATAGATATAGTGCGGCAGTTGATATTTTGAAATGCCCAATGAACAATAGCTGAGAATAAAACCACCTGTTGTTAAGAACTCTTCATTCCTGCCAACAAATAAACGGTTACGGATGATTCGGATAATTTCATAAACAAGACCAGCAACAAAGAACAAGGTCCAGGGTAACATGCCCCACAATAAATTCTCAAACAGAAAACTGAATGGTGCATTATTGTTCCAGACATTTTCGCCGGTAATACGACCAAAGCTTTGTGTCCAGTAAAAGAATTTTAATCCAGATACATTTTTCAAACCATTTACTGTCTTCTCTGGATGCAAATCGAACTGTTGATACAAACCGATGCTCATTGGTATCAATACAATTGCAATCACCAATATGCCCAACAGGTAAATCGGTTGAAAGATTTGTTTCCATTCACGCTTCAATACAAAATGACTGCCGAATGCAAAGATGGGAACAAACAATGCAATAGGTCCTTTCGTCACCATACCAGCACCAATAGCGGCTGCACCTAAAATAAAATGAAGAATCTTTTTTGATTTATACCATTCGGCCAATTGCCACATGGCAATAATTACCCAGCTCATTAAAATGGTATCGGTACGGATATCGCTGGTGATCAGGAATATTGCCTGGCATGTTGCAAGCACAGCAGCAGACAGCAGGGCAACTGTTTTATCGTAAAACAGTTTTGCAAAACGAAACGTTCCAAAAACAGCGAAGATGGCAAAGAGGATCGAAGGGAATTTATATCCAAGATTATTCTCGCCAAATATTTTCATGGATACTGCCGAAGCCCAAAACAGGAAAGGAGGTTTGTCTAAATATTCTTTTCCTTGCTCATACACCTGCAGGTAACTGCCACTTGCTTTCATTTCACGGCTGATGCCAGCGTATTGTGATGCATCTACATCCATCGTATCAACGCCAACGCCTATAAAATAAACGGCACAGATAAGTGCAAATAACAGCAGAATATTTTTTCTTTCCATGTACAGGTAAAGTTAGGAGTTGAGTGTTATTTTTAACGCATAACACATGAAGGATATTCATTCACTTGAGCGTATTGTTCCCGACGAAATGAACAATGCTGTTCAATGGTCGGCCGAAACATTGGAGCTTCACATGGAGCGTTACCGATTTGCATCTTCTCATATAAAGGGCGGTGCAGTACTGGATATGGCTTGTGGTGTAGGCTACGGGGCATATTTACTGGCGGGCAGTGCTGCTGTGGAATCAATTACGGCAGTTGATATTGATGCAGATTGTATAGCGTATGCCCGGCAGCGTTATAACCATCCTCGGATCAGTTTTTTGCAGGCCGATGCGACAAGGTTTGATGATGGCCGCAAGTTCGATAGTATTGTGTCGTTGGAAACAATTGAACACCTGCCGGATACGCAACTTTTTTTAACGCATCTGTATCAATTGCTCATTAGCAATGGGCTGTTGATTTGTTCAGTGCCTGTTACACCATCTGTTGATGCGAATCCATATCACCTGCACGATTTTACAGAAAAGCAATTTTTGCGGTTATTAATCAAAGCAGGGTTTTCAATTGAAGAAAAAATGATACAGGTACAACCTTTTTCGCCTGTTCAGGTGCTCGATAAAAAAGAAAAACGTACGGAGAGTTTAAGAAAGAACCTGCCATTTTATTATTTATCTCATCCAATGGCTTTAATTAAACGAATCGTATCAACCATGCGTTACGGGTTTACGAACAGATACCTGGTTGTTTGTTGCAGAAAGAAATAATCAGGCTACTTCTCTTCCCGTACTTGCCCGCCACAACATAAACCATTCCTCACGTTCAAGTTTTAAAAGCGTTGCTGCAACTGCTGCATGTATACGTTCAATTTTTGAAGTACCTAATACCGGTAATATGTTTGTCGGGTGCGTCATTAGCCAGCTTAATAAAATTACATCAGCACCTGTTGCGTACTTTTCTGCAAGTATGTTGGCAACAGCAATGATGCGTTTGTTACGTTCATCTTCATCGTCTTCAACAAATAAGTTGCCACCACCCATAGGACTCCATGCCATTGGGATCATGCCGTGTTGCTGACATTGATCCAATGTGCCATCACCAAAAGGTTCTAAATGCAGCAACGAACATTCAACCTGGTTAACAGAAACGGGGAAACGGCTTCTGAGCAGATCGACCTGCCATTTTCTGAAATTAGAAACGCCAAACTCCAATACTTTTCCTTGTTGTTTCAATTGTTCAAATGCTTTCGCCACTTCATCAGCATTAAAAAGAGGGTCGGGGCGATGAATCAATAAACAATCAATATAATCAGTGGATAGATTTTTTAATGATTGTTCAACCGATTCCATGATGTGTTCGTAAGAAGTGTCGTACGATTTTATTTTATGATGAGGACGATTCACTGAAACTATTTGAATACCACATTTGGTAATGATCTGCATTTGTTGCCGCAAAGATGGCTGCTCTTTCAATACTTTTCCAAAATCTTCCTCAGTTGTATAATCGCCATAAATATCAGCATGGTCGAATGTGGTAACACCAACTGCTATACAATCCTTGATCATTTGTTCAAATGAAGCTGTAGTAAACTTTGCTCCCCAAGCACCCCATTTCATGGTGCCGGCAATTACGTTTGAATAAATCATTTCAATTTCGAATTTTCGATGATCATTTCTGCTAATCGTCCATCACGTTTGTAAATATCGTTACGAAGATTTAATCTGCCATCACGATCAACCCATGATGTGAAGTAAGCAATATATACAGGCACTGGCTTTTTGATTTTTACATATTGTTCTTTCTCGGCATTCATTGAAGAATCAATACGTGTTTCTGTCCATTCAGGTTGATGGCGCAACACATAAATGGCCAAACGTCTCGGATCTTCCACACGAATACATCCATGACTGAAAGCACGCTTATCCTGGCTGAACAATGATTTTGATGGCGTATCGTGCAGGTAAATGCTGTGACTGTTGGGGAACAAGAACTTCACCTTGCCTAATGCATTCCATGGGCCTGGCTTTTGCCGAACTGCATTACCGTTCCATTCCATGTGATTTCGTTCAAGGTAGTTTTTGTTTCTGCGGATGGCAGGAAGAATTTCATTCTTCATAATGCCCGGCGGAACATTCCAATAAGGACTGAACACCACATTATTCATCATGCCATTGAAAATAGCTGTTTTGTTTAGTGCGGTACCAACAACAACGTTCATGCTCCACACCAATGAATCGTTTTCGTAAGCATGAAATTTATACTCAGGAATATTAATAACGATGTAGTCGGTTTTTAACGCAACAGGCAACCAACGGCAACGTTCCATGTTCACGATGATCTGCTCAACACGTTTTGCCAACGGATAGTTGAGTTCTGCAAGCATGCTTGTGCCCACAATGCCATCGTCTTTAATACCATATCGTTGTTGAAAATTCTTAACCGCATTCTCCAGCTCAATATCAAATACAGGTGATTGATTATTGCTTTTAAGATCACCAAGTAAATAAAGATGTTCCTTTATTTCAGGAATGATCTTGTTGCTGTCGTTCAGTCGGTACGATTTTTTATCTGCTTTGATCGGTTTCCACTTTCCGCTTTCTGCAAGTGCCCGGTATTTTTTCAGAAATGATTTTAATAAACCGTATTGACGGTACACGGGCTCTGTTTGCATGAATGCCGATGATGGCACTTCAAGCAGAGAGTCGAGAAAGGCTTCGTACGATAATTTCTTGCGGGGCAGATCCCAGTTGGTGGCACGCATGGCTTTTGCATCTAAGCCACTCCATATTTTCTTTGCATAAAAGAAATACTGTGCTGTAAGCATCAACTCGGCCGTACTGTTGGCTTTCTCCGTAAAACTTTCTGTCGAATCATTATCCATCAGTTTGTGAAACTCTTCTTCATACAATATTTGTACTGGTACACCTTCGTCAGAAATATTTTCGATCTTATTAAACAGGTTGCCTGCCTGTTCAATCATCCCCTTGTTATCAAACCAGGCGTAGGCAAATTTGCGATGACTGTAAAATGTCACCAGTTCTTTCTCATAAGGCTTCAGTTTCGGGTACTTGCTGAAGAAGGCAGGTATGGCAGTACTGTCGAATTTTAGTGTTGTTTGAGAACTGAAATTGCCGGGTAATGTAATGTCAGGTTGTGTTTTTGGAATAGTATCTGTTTTAAAGGCTTTGTCTTTTCCGTTAGATGATTTGCAACCGGTAAAGCCAGCTATTACAACAGTAAGAAGTAAAGATGCAGAGCAAAGTGTTTTGAGGAGCATTCGATCAGATTGATAGCATGAAAATAAAAAAGTCCTGCTTAAAAAGCAGGACTCATTATTTCGATCAAAAAAGAAATTAAGCTTCAGCTACAATTTCGAGATCAATTTCAGCTTCGTTACCGTTAGCAAAATCAACTTTTGCTTTATAAGTACCGAGCTCTTTTACTTCGTCAGTCAGATGAATCTTACGACGGTCGATCTCATAACCTTTTTGCTCACGGATTGCACGTGCGATCATAACGGTTGTAACACTACCGAATATCTTACCGCTTGTACCTGTTTTAGCAGAAAGCTTAACAGGAGACTCAGTAAGTTTTGCAATTACCGACTTGATTTCAGCCAACATTGCATCTTCTTTCTTCTTCTGTACTTTTAAACGCTCAGCCAATTGCTTTACGTTTGAAGGAGAAGCCTCAACAGCGAATTTCTGAGGGATCAAAAAGTTACGGGCATAGCCGTTCTTAACTTTTACTACCTCGTTCTTACCGCCGAGTGTGTTTACATCCTGAATTAAAATAACTTCCATTGTTTTGTTTTTAGTTTCCGTAACCCAGTCGGCTATGGCAGACTGTCCTCCCTGCATATGCAGAGGTTAGGGAAAGGTTCACTAATTGTTTTTATTTCAAAAGATCAGTTACATAAGGAAGCAAAGCCATTTGACGTGCTTTCTTAATTGCATCTGATAATTTACGTTGATACTTGAGTGAGTTACCGGTTAAACGACGGGGAAGGATCTTGCCTTGCTCATTCAAAAACTTTTTCAGGAACTCAACATCTTTGTAATCGATGTAACGGATACCGTACTTCTTGAAGCGGCAATACTTTTTGCGTGGCTTCTCGGTTTTAATCGCCGTCAGGTATTTAATTTCATTCTTTGCCATGACTTATGCCTCCGCTTTTAAGTTGCCAGTAGGAACGCCATTCTTCTTTTTGTCATTGTACTCAACGGCGTATTTGTCGAGTGCAGTGTACATGTGACGGAGCACTTGCTCATCACGGTGGAGTTGTACATTCAGCTTAGCATTGAAATCTGAAGCTGCTTTGTACTCAATTACCCAGTAAATACCGGTTGTTTTTTTCTCGATTGGATAGGCGAGAGATTTTAAACCCCATGGATTGCTGTGCACCACTTCGCCGCCATTTGCAGCGAGTAAATCGGTGTAGCGTTTTTGTGCTGCCTTGAATTCTTCTTCAGACAGAACAGGGGTAAAAATCACCATCATTTCGTAATTGTTCATTACTGTTTGTGATTTAAAATTAATAATTGGGTTTACCCATTGGACTCCGACCGGTTAAAATCGAAGAATCTGCCAATACAGATTTGGGGCTGCAAAGGTAGGGGAAAGAGGCTGAAGATGGCGCAGCAGAAGCTGATTATTTTAGGCTGAAATCCTTTGCTGGCAAAGATCGGCTGAAAGAATTGGTTTTGAATGGGTTTAAGGCTGACCTAAAACAAAAAAGCGTCCCCCGAACTATCGGGGGACGCTTTACAAATGATCAATTGAACGATCAAAGTTTCAGGAGTTTGATCACTTTGCGGTCAGTTCCCTGTGTGATCTCGGCAAAATAGATCCCGGAATGGAATCCTTCGCCGATGGTGAGTCTTTGGGTTGGGCTGATGTTGCTGCGTTGTTCCAGCACACGACCCTGAATGTCCAGCACCCGTAAATTGATGCTTCCGGTTTGGTCAGCCTTAATGAGCAAGGTAAACTCAACCGCTGAGGGGTTTGGTAATACCTGTACAGAAAGCTTACTAACCGCTGCGCCCATCAATCTTGCCGAAGCCGTTGGAGATGTTACTGTACAAACCCCCAACATGTCGCCATGTGCTAAATGATCAACTACATCTGCCTGACTAATGCTGATCGACTGCTGATTTTTATGACAGATCGTAACCTTATCGAGTTTTTTGCCACTTCTGATATCTAAAACATCAATTGATTTTTCAGCATTTGCCTGGCAGCCATTTGCATCGGTTACAGTAACGGTGTAAGTTGTTTCTGTTGCTGGATTTACTATCGCTGTAGATGTGGTAGCGCCACTTGACCAGCTGTAATTATAAGATGGCGTGCCGCCACTTGCATTTGCTGTTAAAGTAAGAGATGAAGCAGGGGCATAGCCAATATAAACTGTATTTGCCAGCGTACCTGTTGGTAAGGCATATGCATCAGGAATGGTAACGGTTGGGTTAGCATTAATGATGACTGTTGTGCTGCATTTTGCCGAATTACCCCAGCTATCCGTTGCTGTCCACACAATAACACTTGTGCCGAGATTGAATGTGCCGCTTGCATTATTACCTGTACCACTACGTTCAGTTGCGCCGGTAATTGTGTATGCATAAGTGATTGCATCAGCACAATCATCTGTTGCAACAAATGCAGGTACAGAGTAACTATTTGAAGCTAAAGCACAGAATTTCACTTCTGCGGTACAGGTCGTTACTGCCGGTGCTGTTGTATTGTTGAACCTGTAACGGCTGAATACAGGGTAGTGATCTGATGTTGTAGAACCGTAATTGCTCACAAGCGATGTAACATCAGTAAGAATTTTTGCACTTGATGGGAGGTAGTTCGCTACCAACTCATTTGAAATAGTTACATGATCGATCACATCATCATAGCTCACAGTTGATTTCTTACCTGCAAGGCTCAATGGCAACGTTACTGGTGTGAAATTTTCTGTATCGTTTGTGAAGATGGAGTAGGATGTAATGGTAAATCCATCGGTGATCGATTCATCAAGGTCATCATTGTAATCACCAAGCATAATGATGTTATCATTTGCATAGTTCTGTTGTAATGTGTAATGCAATGTATCAGCACCACGTTTTCTTCTATTGTAAGATGTTGCAGTGGGTGCAGTGTTTGCTTTTGCATGAACCAACACAAATTTTACCGGCTTGGTTACACAATTAAGCGTAACATCTGCACTCATCATAAACGGAAAACGCCCGCTTGCCCAATAATCATAAGCAGGGTTTGTAATATCTGCTGCCGAGTTGATACCTGCAGATAACAATGCAGTTGTAGTTACATTACTCAACACTGATGTTTTATAAATGAATGCCAGCTTTTGTGCAGTTGCCAATGCTGATGGAGGATTGACGCTTGTGTTGGTATGCGATCCGTAATGACTAATCACATAGTTATAGCCGGGCATCTGATCAACCACAGCTTTCAATCTTTCTTCACTTACAATTTCAGTAACTGCGTATACATCAGCATTAAGATTGCTGAGAATGGTTTTTACATTTTGTTCCTGCTGCACATCATTGGTTGGGCCATTACCTGTGCTGCCAAACCATTCAATGTTCCAGTTCACTACTTCAAGTGTGGTAACGGGATCAATACTTGTTCCGCCAAGATTAACTGTTTGAGAAATACTTCCCGTTGAAATTGAAATGTTGCCAGTGAAATCCTGGTTGTTTTGTGTTGGTGCAAAACGTACGTAAACTGTTTTAGAAACATTGTTTGCTTCTGCTACAGAATATGTTATAGATGAATTGAAACTATTGCCATCTTTTGATAATGTAAATGCACCTGTTGATGTTAGCGTTATATCATTCGTTAAATCGTTACCGATAAAGTTGAATGATTTATCAGCGGTTGTTCCGCTTGCTGCAAATGCAAACTGAACATCAGTTGTGCTTACAGTTAAACTTGGTGGTGGTGGAACAGGTGAATTGCCGAGGCTGATATCATCCAGTGTCCAACGTGCACCTTCATCTTCATCAGAATAATAAACAAAAGCAAAATGCACATTGCTTCCTTTAAATGCAGAAAGGTTGATATTTTCTGACAAGGTCCACACATTCGAAGTTTGTGATGGGAACTTGCCGTTAATATCGGTCCATGTTGCAGTTGAAGGATCGCCACTTACATAATCAGTAGATACTTTTAATTGTAATGGCTGACCATTAAATGCAGTACGACTCCAGAATGAAAGCAATGGATAATTGCTTGCTGTTAAATTAAATGATGGAGAAATAAGCCAATCAGTATTTGGAACATTTGTGCCGCCTGCAAAACCATTGATCTGTACGCCACTTGGGAAAGCAGTTGTGGCTGCCGGAGCATTTGGATCACGACCGAATGTAGTACATGCCCATACAATACTTCCAACCTGGCTGAATTGTGTAAAGCCATCACTCAAGCCCGCTGTGCAGTTCTGGAAATTAGCAACATAAATATTGATACCTGTTGTAAATGTCCAGGTACTGTTGCCGGTGATACCTGCAAAAGGATTGCCTTCAAGATCAGCAATAGCACCTGCAGAAATTTCAAGGTAATATTGCGTGTTCACTTGAAGATTGTTGAGTGTAACACTTAACGTGCGTGCGGCAAGTATTGCATCTGCTATATTGATCGTTTGTACAATGCTGTTATCACTTGTTTTCTTTAACACAATCGTTCCGGTTCCTTTCACCACATCTTCATTGAAAGTAACAGATGCAGAAAGATTGACTGGTGTGTTTGTTGTTCCATTTGCAGGAACAAATGTTGTTACTGTTGGAGGAATAAGGTCAACGGGGTTTGCTTCAATAGTGAAATCGTCAATAGCTAATCCATCATCAGAACCACTTGCATTGAAATCATTCCAGCGAATAAGGAAAACCGCTCCGGCAGGAATTGGTAAACCACGGATAGTATAAACGATCTCTTTTTTATTTTCTATTGCATTGCCATCTTTAGCACCAATTACAGTACTGGTATTGGGTGTTGAAAAATCAAGAGCTGTAACATCGACCCATGTTCCGTTGGTAAGGCTTGTTGCATTAACACTATACTGAAATGCTAATTTATCTGCCCTTAATGTTGTGCCTAAACGCCATTCTTCACCTGTATAACTGATCTTCAATTTTGTAATAACAGTTCCGGAATTATTCTGGATCTGTGCGCCAATAGCTGAAATGAGACTTCCCGATTGGAGTGTGCCAAAAGCTCTGTCGGCATTTGCAGTTGCGCCAAAGCTGTAAGTATCGCCACCTGTTCCTGAACCTGTTCCTGCTGTGTAAAGTGCATTTGCGTTTGTTCCGGTTTCATTAAATAACCATCCTGTTGGTAATGCAGAAGAGGAGCCTGAATTAACAAGTGAATTAAAGTCTTGCGTATAAGTGTTAACTAAAGAAATGTTTTGATTTGGAGCAACATCATTATCGGTAAGATTAATAAATGCCGAAGCAACTCCCACTAAAGCAGGGCTGCTAACAGAGGTGATTGTTAGATCAATGGTTTCAGTTCCTTCAATAAAAATGTCATCAACCGTATTGAGTGTAACAATTGCAGAAGTATTACCCGATGTAATGGTCACTGATCCGGCTTGTGGATTTGTATAATCGGTTACTACTGTTGCCGAGCCTGCTAATGAATACGTAACAGTAATGCCTCCGGCAGGTGCGGGTGCAGATGAGTTGATCGTAAATGTGCCATTGGTAGCCGGCTCAGCTGCGTTTGTTCCTGCAACAACAGAAACAGATATTGCAGAACCTGAACATGGATTTAAGGTTGATGCAGTATTTCTTGGGTTGGGAGTTGCTGCTGCAAAATCAGCAGCGTTATTATTGTTATCCGTACAACCATTCAATGCTCTTAGTACAGCATTTGTATTGGATGGGGCAGGAGTTGCGCCAGCACCTTCAAAACAATTTGCTGTAGTACCAAATCCAACAAAGTCTATTACTGTTGGACCTGTTGGGCAACTTGTTCCTGCAGTAATTAGTGCATTTACATTTAACAGAGCTATTTTACCGGCCGTTCCACTCATAGCAATTGTACCTGTTGCATTGGGAGTTGGCAAAGGAGTTGTGCCTCCTGCGCCTTGTGCCTGCTGAATAAGATAATATTGCCCGGGTGCAAGTGTAATGTTTGTTAGATCTGTCTTTGCCCAAGAGGTGCCGGTTGCTGATGCGTATTGTACAGACCAACCGTTGAGACTAACAGAATTTGTTCCTCTGTTAAACAATTCAATAAAATCATGGGTGTAAGTAGCTCCGCTATTTCCACCGCCACCATACACCTGACTGATTACTACTTGCGAAGAACCGGTTAAGATAAATGCTGTTACAAATAGTAGTGACAGCAACAACCGTAGTTGAAGTTTTCTCATTGCTTTAGTTTACGTTACTTAAAAAATGTGGAAGATTACAGGAAAAGGATCGGATTAATCGGCAGGATTTGGAAGATTAAATGTAAGGCCTATCAATGGTTTCGCACCAAAAATCCGGATGAAATATTTATTAACAATAAAACGTGCTCAGCTCTTGGACTTCTTTTTCGAAAGAATAGTTCCTTCGAGGAAATTGTACTTTTTAATTCGGTACAAAACATCGTAGCCATCTGCAAAAAACAATTCTTCGTGACGAGGACTGCAATAAAGCACGTAAAGCTCACGTGGGTATTGCTGGAGGGAACTATTGATTTTCTGGATGATATTTTTCATCAATACTTCATCAAACGGATTAAACAGGAACACAGTGCTTATATCTTTTTTGATCTCAAGTGTGCTGATGTCGCTCCATGATAATTCATATTGCAGAGAAGGGAAACGTTCTTTTGTAAGAGAAAGATTCTGTTCTGCCTGTTGAATCAATTGTTTTGCAAAATCAATTCCATACAATTTTGTAAATCTATAAGCAGCAGCCACACACAATGCCCTTCCTTTTCCGCAACCAATATCTAAAAACGTTCCTTGCCTTGCATTTTCAGGGAGATGCTCAAGCACACTTTCAATGGTGAAATAATTCACCGGCATGTATTCTGTGGCATGCGACAATTGATTCCCTTTGATCTGAAATTCTGCAAGATCGTTTGCCGAAGTGGTATTGATGCCGTATTTTTTTTCGCCTTTTAATTCTTGCTTCAATGTGAAGAAACCTATCCTGATGCCCCAGTTTGAAGCGATGTATAAGAAGTAGTTTATGTGTTGCAGTAGTTTCAATCCGTAGATGGTCTGATGTCAATAACTTTTAATTGCAGACTAACAGTTCCGTTCCATTCATTTTCGTCAATGGTATAAACAACATCGAATGCTCCTTGTTGTATCACAGGAAACAGATGAGCTGCACGAAAGAAGATACCTGTTAAAACAGTATCATTTTGTTTCACCACTAAGCGAAGATGTTGATCTTTTACAATTTTGCTGAAGCCGTTATCACGCACTTTTTTCGAAACAAAAACGGGCCGCATGTTTTCAGGTCCAAATGGCTCCATTTGTTTGATGATATTATAAAGCCCTGGCTTGATATCTGCCAGTTGCAACTCCTCATCAATAATAATTTCAGGAATAAGCTGCTCATCTTTAATAGTGCGGCTAACTTCTTTTTCAAAAGCTGCTGCAAACGCATCGACGTTCTCGGGCATTAATGTGAGGCCTGCTGCTGCGAAGTGCCCACCATATCCTAGCAAATGTTCACGACAGGCGTGAATGGCTTCATATAAATTAAATCCATTTACGCTTCTTGCACTGCCAGCTGCATAATCGCCGCTCTGTGTAAGTACAATCGTTGGACGATAATAATGTTCCGTTAATCTGGACGCCACAATACCTACTACTCCTTTATGCCAATGCGATTGATATAAGACCGTTGATTTTTTTGTTTTCAGTTGTTCGTTGCCGTTAATGATTGCAAGTGCTTCTTCAGTGATGGACATATCGGCTTCTTTGCGTTCATCGTTGTCTGCATGCAGCATTTCAGCAAAGGTTAATGCTTCTTCATATGTTGAGGCAATGAACATTTGTACAGCTTTGCGTGCATCATCCATTCTACCTGCAGCATTTACTCTTGGCGCAATTAAGAAAACAAGGTTATTGATATGCATGGTGTTTTTCACACCACTTAAAAACATCAAAGCTTTAATGCCATACGATGGTTGCTCATTAACACGCTTCAAGCCGTGAAAAGCAAGTATCCTGTTTTCACCGGTCATTGGAACGATGTCTGCAGCTATCGCTGTTGCCACAAGATCAAGATAGCGATGCACATGCTCATCTTCAAGATTCAGTGTTTGAGCCAATGCGGTAATGAGTTTAAATCCTACACCGCAACCACATAATTCTTTGTATGGGTAATTGCAATCTTTTTGTTTTGGGTTTAGAATAGCAACTGCAGCCGGTACTTCTGCATCGGGTAGGTGATGATCACACACAATAAAATCAATACCCAACTCTTTTGCATATGCAATTAATTCAACTGATTTAATACCACAGTCAAGTGAAACTATTAAGCTAAATCCTTTTGTTTTTGCGAAATCAATTCCCTGTTTCGATACACCGTAGCCTTCACGGTAACGATGAGGGATATAGAAATCTAAAAACGTTGGATCATAAACGGAGCAAAGAAATTGATACATGCAGGCAACACTTGTTGTGCCATCAACATCGTAATCTCCAAAAACAAGAATCTTTTCGTTGCTGTTAAATGCATGCAATAATCTGTCAACTGCTTTCTGCATGTCTTTCATCAGCCATGGATCATGAAGATCGCTCAATTGCGGACGGAAATATTGTTTTGCTTTTTCGAACGTATTAAACCCTCTTTGTACCAGAATGCTGCAGAGTACGGAATGGATCTTGAGCTCTGCAGCAAGTGCATCAACCCGTTGAGCGTCTTTTTTTAAAAAGGTCCATCGTTTCTGCATGCTTAATATTTTCTATCGGTGGTATATCTTACCAATGCTTCAAGTCCATCTCTTATTTCATTTTGTGGAAATTGATGAAGAATAGCGATCGCTTCATCACGGTAACGGTTCATGGTTTCGGCAGCATATGTAATGCCGCCGGCTTTTATTACTTCATCAATGATGTACTGTACGTTTTTCTTCTGCCTGTTTTCGTTTTTGAGTAGATAGATCAACTCTTTTTTCTTTGAAGGTTCGGCATTATTCAACGTATAAATTAAAGGGAGTGTCAGTTTTTTTTCTTTGATGTCGTTGCCCGTTGGTTTACCAATAGAAGCGCTGCCATAGTCAAACAAATCGTCTTTGATCTGAAAAGCAATACCGGCCTTCTCTCCAAACAACTTCATCTGTTCCGTTTTTTTGGTATCCATTGTGGTAGACCATGTGCCTGCGGCGCATGCAGAAGAGAGGAGTGAAGCTGTTTTATTTTTGATGATCTCAAAGTATACTTCTTCACTTAGGTTGAGTTTCCTGGTCTTTTCTATTTGAAGGAGTTCCCCTTCACTCATTTTTTCAACAGCTTCCGATAATATTTTCAAGGTGGTGAAATCGTCGTTTTTCAGCGAAAGCAACAAGCCTTTTGAAAGCAAATAGTCTCCCACTAAAACGGCGATTTTGTTTTTCCAAAGCGCATTAATGGAAAAAAAGCCCCTCCGCTCCATCGATTCATCAACTACGTCGTCATGGACAAGGGTGGCGGTATGTAATAATTCGACAAGGGCAGCTGCACGGTGAGTACTTTCTGTAATGGGGCCAAACAATTTTGCACTCAGGAACACAAACATGGGCCTCACCTGCTTCCCTTTCCGCTTGATAATATATTGCATGATCCGATCGAGCAGGGATACCCTACTTTTAACAGCTTGGCGGAATTTTTCTTCAAAAGCCTGTAATTCGTCTTTGACCAATAATTGAATGGAGGAGGAAGCGCTCATGGATCGGCAAATTACATTAATTGAAGATCTTTCATGTAATTTGGATAGAATGCAGCTATATTTGTGCGAAATAGGTCTTATATGACTATCTGATTGTAAATAAATTGCAAAAAATTTGCTTTTTAAACTGTGATCTCTATTTTTGCATTAATCATCAGGAATTTTCGAAACTTAATTACAACAACTATGGCAAGCAAAAAGTACACCCTTCTTATAGGGGCCCTATGTTTTATTTTAACAAATCTTACCGCTCAGAGCTACGATTGGAAAGACTCCTCTCTGATTCCTAAAAAGTCACAAGCTCAACACAACGAATTTTTACAGAACCAACAACCTTTTCCGGCAAAACCACGTAACCAGTGGGAAATTGGCTTAAGTGTTGGTAATGTTCTGGTAGCCGGCGACGTAACTCCTGTTGTTCCTCAAATTGGTTGGGGTGCACATGTACGTAAAGCTTTCGGTTATATTTTCTCTGCAAGACTTCAATACGCAGGTGGTATCGCAAAAGGTTTGAACTGGACTCCAGCATTTAACTATGCAAAGAATCCAGCATGGGCTTCAAGTTATGTTGCCCCTGTAAATACGCAGTGGCCTAATGCTCCAATTCCCGGTCAAATACCTGGTCAGTTATATCAAGTAAGTAGCGTTGATCCTACTCAGGCATACCCTTTTGGTCCTGAGCAAGGAGATCCTGTTTACTACAATTTCAGAACTGTGTCTCATCAATTGGCGTTACAAGGTATCATCACCTTGAATAATATCCGTTTCCACAAATCAAAAACCAGCTTTATCATCTATGGTCTTGGTGGTATTGGCGGCATGGTTTACGAAACAAAAATTGATGCTGAAAATGCAAATGGCGGAACTTATGCAGCAGACTTTGCAGCCATCTATGCAAAATACGAGGTTGCGAATAAGAATAAGCGTGATATCCGTCGTGATTTGAAATCGGCAATGGATAAAAAATACGAAAGCACAGCTGATGGTCATCAATTGCGTCGTCCTAAATTATTTGATATGACTTTCCGCCCAATGGTACAAGTTGGTGCAGGTTTAGCTTTCAAAGTAGGTAAGCGTTTCAGCATTGGTGTTGAAGAAGTTTTGACTATTGTGAAAGATGATCTTCTTGATGGACAACGTTGGCAAGAGCATTCTTTTGGGGATGCGTCTTTAACTCGTGATTTCGATAACTGGCATTATACAAATATAAATTTCAACTATAGCCTTGGTGCTAAGTCAGTTGAGCCTCTTTGGTGGTTAAATCCTTTGGATTATGCTTACAACGAATTGAATGCTCCACGTCACATGAAGCTTCCAAAACCAGTTTTAGATGATGCTGATGGTGATGGTGTAACTGATCAGTTCGATAACGAACCAAACACCCCTGCTGGCTGCCCGGTTGATACTCATGGTGTTGCTCGTGATACTGATGGTGACGGCGTTCCTGATTGTAAGGATAAGGAATTGATCACCCCAACTCAGTGCCAGCCAGTAGATGCTGACGGTGTTGGTAAGTGCCCAGATCCTGAGTGCTGCAAAAACATTCAAGCTCCATTACCTGCTTGTAACCTGGTTGACCTTCCAAGTATCAATTTCGCTGGCAACTCCAGCTCATTAAGCGCAGAAGGTAAAGCACTGGTTGGTAGCGTTGCTACTTCACTCCGTGGTAACCCAGAATGTAAACTGATCGTTTGCGGTAGTGCTGCTAAGAGCAAATCAGGTCAGGCCTTAGGTCAGAAGCGTGTTGACGCTATCGTTAAATATCTGGTAGAAGTACAAGGTATCAGCGCTGACCGTGTGGTTGCTCAGTATGACTGCCATGAAGGTGATCCTTCAGTAGTTGAGCTCCGTGCAGAAAAGAAATAAGTTGGTATAGACTAATTGCTTATAAAGCCCTCCGGTCATCCGGGGGGCTTTTCTTTAGGAAAAGATTAACCGGTGTTTTCCTGTTCAGAAAAAGGATAGCCCTAATTTGCCCGAAAATCTTAACTTTGCTGGCTTTTATGAATTTGATTATCCGTCTTGTATTTTTCGTGGTTGTTATTGGCTCACTTGCAGGGTGTAATAAAAAGACTATTACAAATATCCTCAAGAGTAAAGACGTTGAGTATAAACTTGGTATGGCAGAACAATACTATGCCAACAAGAAATATAGTAAGGCGCAGATTCTTTACGAAGATCTGTTTCCTTTATTAAGGAACGACCCACGGTTTGAAGATCTTTATTATAAGTACGCTTACTGTGGCTTTTATCAGAAGGATTACCTGAGTGCAGAGAATCTTTTTAAAGGTTTCCTGGAAGTATTTCCAAAAAGCCAAAAGGCTGCGGAGGTTGATTATATGCGAGCGTATTGTTATTATAAACAATCGCCTGGTGTTGATCTTGATCAAACAGCGACTCAAAAAGCAATTGGCTCGATGCAGGCTCATCTTAATAACTATCCTGAATCTTCAAAAGCCGAAGACGCAAAGAAAATTATTGAAGAATGCTACGCAAAGCTGGAAGAGAAGGAGTATAAAAGTGCTGAGCTTTATTATAATGTAGGTTCACATAGAGCTGCAGCAATTACCTTCACTAACTTATTGAATAGCTATCCTGAATCGAAGAGAGCTGATGAGTATAAGTTAATGATCATAAAATCTTACTATCAATACGCACAAATGAGTATTGAGGAAAAACAAAAGGAACGTTTTCAGAAAGTGATTGAAGAATACTATGATTTTGTTGATCGCTTCCCGGAAAGCAAACTTTTAAAAGACGCAGAAAAATATTTTAATCTTTCTTCAAATAATTTAAAACCAAATAAAAATGAGCAGACTGATACGAAAAGTTAGCGCCAACACCAGCAATGTTGTTGAAACAAAAAATGTGGCTGACTTGAAGGCGAAAACAGGTAATTTATATGAATCAATTGCTGTTATTGCCAAACGTGCCAACCAGATCAATATTTCCTTAAAGGAAGAATTGCATAATAAACTGGAAGAGTTTGCAAGTCACACTGATAGTCTTGAAGAAATTCATGAGAACAAGGAGCAGATCGAGATATCAAAGGCTTACGAAAGAATGCCTAACCCTGCTTTGCTTGCAACACAGGAATTTGTTGATGATAAAGTATATCATCGCAGAGCAGAGAATGAGCTGTTCTCCTAATTCAAACTTGAATAAATGATTTAATGGCGGTCAGTATACGACCGCCATTCCTGTTTTTTTATTGAATATTTTACTCTATTTTCATTTTCAGATGAAGCTACAGGGAAAGAAAATCGTATTAGGGATTACAGGCAGCATTGCTGCCTATAAATCCATTTTGTTGGTACGCTTGCTGGTTAAAGAAGGCGCAGAAGTAAAAGTGATACTCACTCCTTCTGCAAAAGATTTTGTATCGCCACTTGTACTCACCACTCTATCAAAGAACAATGTACTTATCGATCTGTTTGATGAGAACAGCTGGGCTAACCATGTTGAACTTGGCCGTTGGGCCGATCTGATGTTAATTGCTCCATTAAGCTGTAATACATTAGCTAAAATGGCAAATGGCATGTGCGATAATCTTTTACTGGCTGTTTATCTATCAGCAACATGTCCGGTAATGATTGCCCCTGCAATGGATGAAGATATGTGGAAACACCCGGCAACAAAAAGGAATATCAACACTCTTCAGTCTTATGGCAATCATCTCATCCCTGTTGAAGCGGGGGAGCTTGCAAGCGGACTTGTTGGCGAAGGACGAATGGCCGAGCCTGAAAGCATCATGCACACAGTAGAAGGTTTTTTTTTGACCGGCTCTGAATTTAAAGACAAAAAAATATTGGTAACTGCTGGCCCCACGTACGAATCAATTGATCCGGTAAGATTTATTGGCAATCATTCAAGTGGTAAAATGGGCATTGCGATAGCGGATGAACTGGCTATGCGTGGCGCAAAAGTGGTGTTAGTGCTGGGTCCGTCTTCTCAACAAATAACAAGTAATTCTATTAAGGTAATACGGGTAAATAGTGCGGAAGAGATGTATCAAAAAAGTATTGAGCACTTCCCCGATTCTCAACTGGCAATCATGTCTGCGGCTGTTGCTGATTATACTCCTGTACAAATTGCCGCTGAAAAGATAAAGAAGAACGAGGGCGGCATGCAGATTGAATTGAAAAAGACAAAGGACATTCTTGCATCGTTGGGCGATATGAAAAAGCCTGATCAGTATTTGGTTGGTTTTGCTCTTGAAACAACGAACGAAAAAGAATATGCTTTGGGAAAGCTGAGCTCAAAAAATGCAGATATGATCGTGCTGAATTCACTGAACGACGCAGGTGCCGGGTTTGGTGGTGATACAAATAAAATCACCATATTCGACAAGAACCGGCATGAATATTCGTTTACAGTAAAGACGAAGAAAGAAGTTGCGAAGGATATTGTGAACACCATAAAAAAAATGATGCATGCATAAAGGCTTACTCCTTTTTCTATTTTGCTTTTTATCATGGTTCAGTAATGCACAGGAGCTGAATGCGAGGGTTCGTGTGGTAGATAATCAGATCCCAACAACGATTGACAGGAAAATATTTCGCACCCTTGAAGCTTCTCTTACTACATTTCTAAATAACCGACGCTGGTCTGCAGATAATTTCAAACAGAACGAAAAGATTAACTGCCAGATTCTAATTAATCTTGAAGGGATGGGTGAGCCAAATGTATTTTCGGCAAGTATCACTATCCAGGCTGCACGCCCGGTTTACTCCACTTCATATGTATCTCCGATCATCAACTTTAAAGATCCAAACTTCGATTTTAAATACATAGAATCGCAACCGATGGAGTTTAATGAAAACCGGATATCAGGTTCTGATCCATTGGTTTCAAATTTAACAGCTGTAATGGCATATTATGCCTACATAATAGTTGGATTCGATTATGAATCTTTCTCATTGCGTGGCGGTAATCCTTATTTCCAGAAAGCACTCAACATCGTTAACAATGCTCCTGATGCCAGTAAAATTTCTGGATGGAAGTCGTTTGAAAATAATAATCGCAACAGGTATTGGCTTACAGAAAATCTGATCAACAACCGTTATACTGTAATACACGATGTGTATTATAATTACTACAGAAAAGGAATGGATTATTTGTATGAAAATGAAGCTGGTGCAAGAACAGAAGTGATGAACTCTTTGGTATACCTTGATAACCTGAACAGGGAAACGCCTAATCTAATGATCGTACAGTTTTTCATGTTAGGCAAAGCTGATGAACTGATCAATCTCTTTAAAAAAGCACCACCGCAGGAAAAAACAAAAGTGGTTGATATATTAAGCCGGCTTGATGTTACCAATTCGAATAAATATAAACAGGAACTTCGATGAGAGAAATGCTGTTACTGTTATGTTTATTTGGTGTAGTTGCATGTTCTGAGACTAAAAAACCACCAGCCAATGTTCTTGGCCCGGAGAAATTTCAAAAGGTACTAACCGATTTAATACTTGCCGATGCTTTGTCTACCGAAAGATCATTCAAAGACACTTCATTGAAAATTAAGGATGCAAATGCTGCGTACTTTCTGAAAATATTCGAACTACACGGAGTGACTAAGAATGAATTTATGCGGAGTTATAATTTTTATCTGAGTCGACCCGATCTTCTTCGGGTTATTTCTGATTCCGTTTCCGCAGTACTTAACAGAGAAAATCTTAAATTAACGACCGATACCGTTAAACCTAAGCCGAATGGTAATAACAGCCCGAAAATTAGAATCAGAGATGGGAATAAATAGTGAGATCGCTCACTATTTTGCCAACGAACGGAAAGTACCAGCTGATAATGCTTACTGGAAAAATAAACGTATCTATATCTCATTTGGTTTTGGCTTCCAGGCAATACCATTCATGTTTGATCTTGTACATAAATGCGGTATCTCAACCGATGTTTTGCTGCAAGACGACCACGTAGCATTAATGGAACAAGGGTTCGATAAAGTAGGCCGTTACGAACACAATGAAATTACGTTTTCAGAATTTCTTACAGAGTGCAAAGTTTTGTTGAATGGGAAAGTAAAACAGCAACATTTGGCCGCAGATCTTTTTGCTTTATTTTCAGGAAAAGAAACCTCTTATTTTGAGTTTGAGACGAAGCATAAAGCACTTGCACGTTCAGACAGCTTTCTTTTTACATTAGTTGATCTTGATGTTTCTGATGAATGGGTAAGGTCTTTTTTGCCAATCTGGTATTCTTTAGCAAGGCCTGTTTTATTACTCGATGATTTCAAGGATCTCGAAGATGATAGAAAGAATGGAGATGAGAACATGATCATTGAGCTTGGAGACAACGGCGAGGCTGTAAAAAAAGCTTATGACTTCGGTATGAAAGATTTAGAAATACTTAGTAAAGTGAACCCTAAACTGTCGAAGTATATTGAAGAGTTTTTTCAAAAATCACTTTTGCAGGAACATATCCGATCAATGCTCGTTGCTTAATCAATCAGTGAATTTTTCATTGCAAAGAAAACAAGCCCAACAGAATTCTTAACTCCAAAACGTTCCATTAAACGGTCTTTAATTGCTTCTACCGTTCTTGCACTGATCTCCATTTCTTTGGCTATTTCTTGGGCAGTGTATTCCATGCACAACAGTCGTATTACCTGCTTTTCTTTATCTGATATCTGAATTTCGCTGTTAAGTGTAGGAATAGATTTAACCTTGTTATGTGATTTTTTCAGGAGTATTCTGTTCACAAAATTATTGAGGTAATATCCTTTAGTAAATACTTCAAGAATCGCTTTTTTTATTTCGGATGGATCGGAGCTTTTTAAGAGATACCCATTTGCACCATTTTCCATTAAGTGGGTTACAAAACGCTCATCTTCATACATGGTTAGAACCAGCACATGCATGTCAGGATAAAGTTTATTAACAGCCTTAGTTGTTTCAATGCCATCTTTGCCGGGCATACGTAAATCCATTAGAATTACATCGGGCTGAGCTTCCGCCAAACCAGCTAATAGTTCTTCGCCATTTTCAGCTTCAAGAACAAATCTGATGTTTGTGTACGATCTTAAAGAAAGGATCACTCCTTTTCGAAAAATCTGGTGGTCGTCTGCTATTGCAACTTTAATTTGGTTCATAAGATCAAGGGTTGTAAAGTTAGTGTTTTCAGTTGTTATAACATCGCCTCAATCGGAATCTCAATGGTTACTTTAAAATATGTATTTGACGGGTCTTTTTCAAAAAGGATTTTTGAGTTTAATATCTTGACACGGCTGTAGATGTTTTTAAGACCCATACCCTGAGGAGTATCTCTCAGCTTTTCATACTCTGTTTGCGTTAATCCTTCTCCATCATGATGCATACGGATATAGATATATTGATCGGTCTTGTTTTGTGTTAGATGAATAAAACTTGAATGGCTATGTTTGATCGTATTATTTACCAGTTCTTGTAGTACCCTGAAGATAGATAATTCATATTCCAGCTTCAATCGGCGCTTATAATCATGAAATCGTGCGCTAGCGCTGATCGATCCGCTGCCATTGATCTTTTGAAACATGTCATTTACAGCACTCTCTAATCCAAAGTTCTTCAATGTGGGAGGAATAAGGCTGTGCGACATATTCCTGATCAATTGAATGGTATCATCAATAATTTGTTTTGCATTGTAGATACTTTGTAGCTGTGTCCCCTGATCTTGATGAATAAGATTCTCATTAAGATATAAGCGAACTGTAGCTAAAAGCGGGCCAGCATCATCGTGCAGATCTGCAGCAATACGTTGCCGTTCTTCTTCCTGGCTTTGAATTGAAGCCTGCAGCATCATCTGCTGTTGTTCTTCCTGCATTTTTTTCATCCGTAATTGGAAGTAGATCACCTTACGTTGATGAAAAACAATAAATACAATTAAGCCGATAGCCAATAACAACATCCCGAATGTACCGAAATACACAACATAGGTTACGTTGGTTGAATTTGTGGCTTGTAAAAAAAACATTTGTAGTGGCAGTGGTTTTGGTTAGTGTTTCGTTTAGGTTAGGGACAAATGGCTGTCTGTTAAGGGTTGCTTATCCGGTTTTATTACAAAGGCAATTGAAAATAACAAATTCCTGATGATAAAAATCAAAGCATGGATAATGATATATTGATTTTCAAAAACCTCAGATTGCTTGATGATGTTGTTATACCAGAATATAAAAAATGTACCGGCTGTAAATACCAGAAATCCTACAATTGACCAAAACGAACTTTGGGTGTAGATGAATATCGTTTTTGGGAAACGTATTTGTTCAAAAAAGTAAAGCAGACAAAAAAGGAGAATGAAGACTGTATTGACGGTTGTGACAATAGAAGTAGTAGTCGATGTTGTTTCAAAGAGAAAAGGAATGAATTGAAAGGCAGCGTAAGCAATCGTACAAATCAAAGTGAGCTTCTTATTCATAGGCCCAACCAATACTTGTTGGAAAAAGAAATAAATAAAGATCAGGTAGGTTAAAGGATTAAAAAAACTAATTAATTGAACAACTTCAGGATGATTGGTTTTAGCACTAATAACAAAAGCGGCCTGTTGTAAAATGGAAAATATAATGAATAAAAAAACTACCCAATTTTCTCTGCTTTGACTTCGCTTACGAAGAAAAAAGAGAAAACAGGGTAGTAATAAAGAAAGTCTTGCTATAGTTTCTAAAAACTCCAAATACTAGTTTTGGAGTCAAATATAATGAAGTTTAAAGACTTGTTTAAACCCACTATAAATTACCAGCCAGCTGTTTTAAATGTTTGATCGCTCACCAATCCTTCTTCAGATTCCAATTCGCCTGTAACTTTTACGACGTTGTAGTTTAAAATTGGGTTCATGTTGCTGTCAACACCAACTAAAATAGCTTGGCGGATACCTTGTTCGTTATAACCGGGAACAATTGTAATGCCTGCACAACCAGGTTGAGCAAGGATCTTTTCGATCATTTCTCTTCCCATTGTGTTAGCATAATGCTGTTCAGGGTGTTTGTCGAAAAAACGTTTAGCCATTTCTTCGCCAGCTTCGAATCCTATGTGGCGGCCAATGGTTTCTACTTGTGGTTTTTGAAGTAATTCTTTTTGCATAGTTGTAGGTTTAAGAAGTGAAGTTTAAGACTCTAAATTTTCAAAAATTGAACGCCTATGCAAGAGCCTCTTATGTGAATAAGTAGTAGAGAATACTACAACTCACATTAATCCAACATTTTACATCTTAAAATTCAGGTAATAAGTAATTAGACTAAAGCAATATTACGATAATTTTTACGTAAAATTACTATTTCAAAAATGGGAAATCAACGTGAATTATACACGGGAAAGGCGCAAGTAGTAGTACTGTGTGAAAAAAATGTGCATAAGTGAAAACACTTAGCGATAGTACTTTGGTGAGTTTTAAAAACGTGACTCTGAGTTGTGATTTGAAACCAGCAGCGTTTTAACTTTTCAGCAATCCCGATTTGGCAAATTCTCTTAATGAAATATATAATATCCTGCTTTTGTGATTCCAATCTATAACAAATGTACATTTCCCAGTCGAGGCAAACAAGCGTACTATTGACCAATATTATTTGAACGGGGAATACCACTGAATTGTTGATTTTTGATGCTGGTTTTTGTGTTTAGGGAAAGATTTCTAAGTTCAAACCCATTTTCGGAGATAGTATTCTTTGAAGTATGAAAACTCTGGAGTATTTTGCAGAAACCTCAAAAACCACAATATCCCATGTCTGTTGATTCTAACATTAAGTTCGCCATAGCCGACGATCATAAAATATTTCGTGATGGTATTAAAATGGCTCTCGGCGGCAGACCTCACCTCAAATTAATCTGGGAAGCCGAAGATGGTAAAGACATGATGCACAAGCTTACCATTAAAAAGCCCGACATTCTTTTAATGGATATCCGGATGCCTGAGCTTGATGGAATTAATGCCTTGCAACTGATACGCAAGGAATACGAAGAAGTGAAAATTGTTGTACTGAGTATGTATGACGATCAGCAAATGGTGAGTAAAATGATGGAAATGGGGGCTAATGCATACCTTACAAAAACTACTGATCCCAATGAAATTTACGATGCAATTCTCACATGCATGAACGAGGATTTTTATTTCAACGAACTCGTAAATCAGGCTGTGTTACTGAAACTCAATTACAAAAAAACTGTAAAACAGTTCTACCCTAACTCAACCAAATTCTCTGAAAAAGAGTTGCAGATTTTAAAATTGCTTTCAGAAGATAAAACCACAGAAGAGATATCAAAGATTGTTTTTCTAAGCCCTCGAACGATTGAAACAATAAGACAAAATATGAAAAACAGGGTTGGTGCCAAAACAATTGCAGGGCTTATTGTTTACGGAATGCGAAATCGATTGATAGAGTAAAACCGTAAAAACCACAATTCTAAAGTCAGGTACTACTACCTGTGAAAATGACCAAAAAATTTAACAACTTGCACTCAGATAAATAGTATTCTGTCTTTAACATACATATCCTATGTACACAATGAAAACCGTAAAACCAGCCGACTCAACAACTGACTTAATCAAAGTAGCTATTACAGACGACCACGTGCTGTACCGTGCTGGCGTGAAAACCGCCTTGGGCATGAAAAAGGATATTCAGGTGATTTTCGAAGCCGATAATGGCATGCACCTGTTGAATATGCTAAAGTCAATACAGCCCGATGTTATCTTGCTTGATGTGCAAATGCCCATCATGGATGGCATTGCCACTCTCCCCGAAGTAAAAAAGCTTTACCCTGATATTAAGATCATTATGCTTACCATGCATGATGAACATACTATGATCACCCGTCTGATGGAACTTGGGGCAAATTCATACTTAACCAAGAACTCAGATAGCGAGGTGATCTATGAAGCTATTAAAACCTGTCATGAGCAGGAATATTTCTTCAACACACTTACCAACAAGGCATTAATTGATGGATTAAAAATGAAACGTCAGGGCGATGCAATGATGGGCCATGATGTGAAACTGAACGATAAGGAAATTAATATCCTTCGTTTAATGTGTGAAGAAAAGAGCACAAAGGAAATTGCTGATATCGTTGACCTGAGCCCACGTACAGTTGAAGCCATTCGTGATAAACTCAAATCAAAAATTGGCGCAAGATCTACAGCCGGGTTAATTCTCTATGCTGTAAAACATAATATTATCGAAGGATAAGAAAGATACTTTCAACCAAAACCAACCGCACAGGCGATACTGAAAAGTGTCGCCTCTTTTTTTATTCTACTTTCGCTGTGTATGCCACTTTACTACAGCCTTGACAAAAAGATTTTTTCGGACGATGAGTTGCGTATTCATCCGGATAACCGCTCCTTTCGATATGGAGAAGGACTGTTTGAAACCATCCGTTTGCATAAAGGAATGATTCCGTTGTGGGATTTACATTGGAATCGGTTGAGTGAATCATTGCCCAAATTATATTTTGAATTGCCTCCGCATTTTAATGAAGCAGAATTGAAAGAAGAAATTCTTCGAGTAGCAAAAAGAAATCAGTGCCTTGATGCTGCAAGAGTGCGCATTACTTTTTTTAAAGGCGAAGGCGGTATTTGGGAACGACCAAGTTATCCTTTTCATTTTTTAGTGCAATGCTGGCCATTGGAGAAAAAGGAATTCAGCATGAATGAAAATGGATTGGATATTGGTTTGTTTGAAGCTGGAAGAAAATCCTGCGATAGTTTTTCCAATCTTAAAACCAATAATTACCTGCTGTATGCATTGGCAGCCCAATATGCGAAAGCAGAAAAACTAAATGAATGTCTGGTGCTCAACCAACATGGCCGTGTATGCGATGCAACCATTGCCAATGTGTTTTTCAGCAAAGATGGCATCATTCATACTCCACAACTAGAGGAAGGTTGTATCAATGGTGTGATGCGTCGTCACGTCCTTGAACAACTTCGTAATGCAGGATTCCCGGTAAAGGAAGGAGCTTATTTACCCGACGAAATTGCCGAAGCTGATGAAATTTTCCTAAGCAATGCCATGTATGGCTTGCGTTGGGTGAAAAAATGGGGCGACAGAACTTATCGGTTTCAGCAAGCCTCCACTATTTTTCACCGCTTTATTTCTCCGTTATTTCCGTAAACATTCGGCGGGCGTAATCGTTATACACACATGGCAAAACAACAAGTAAATATCTGCTGGTTCAGGAGAGATCTTCGATTGCATGATAATGCAGCTTTGTATCATTCATTGAAAGATGGCTTGCCTGTTGTGCCCATTTTTGTTTTTGATAAAGCCATCCTGGATAAACTGGATGATAAGAACGATCGACGTGTTGAGTTTATCCACCATGCTATAGCAGATATGCAACAGCAATTGCAAAGCATGGGCAGCAGCATGGAAGTGTATTATGGGGTTCCATCAGATGCGTTTCGTAAGCTAGCTGGAAAATATTCAATCAATAAAGTATTTACCAATCATGATTATGAACCCTATGCACAAGAACGGGATGCAGCAATTCAGCAGCAATTAAATGATGCTGGAATATCCTTTCATACGTATAAAGACCAAGTGATCTTTGAAAAAGATGAAGTGTTGAAAGATGACGGCAAACCTTACACGGTTTTTACTCCTTACAGCAGAAAATGGAAAGCCAAACTCAATGATTTTTATTTAAAGAGCTATCCGGTTGAAGAGTACACAACTAATTTTTTCAAACAGTCACCGGTAGCTATTCCTTCATTAAAGGAAATGGGTTTTGAAGCAGTTGGCTTACCATTCCCTTCTGCAGAAACAAGAAAAGAAATTATCAAAAAATATAAAGAGCAACGGGATTTTCCTGCAATAGATGGTACTAGCCGATTGAGTGTGCATTTACGGTTTGGCACAATTAGCATTCGTGATTTAGCAAGAGAAGCACAAGGATTAAGCGAAGGTTTTTTAAACGAATTGATCTGGCGTGATTTCTATCATATGATCCTTTGGCATTTCCCACAAGTAGGAGAGGGCAAAGCATTCAAAAAAGAATATGATTTTATTGAATGGCGGCATGATGAAAATGATTTTCAGAAATGGTGCGATGGACAAACAGGTTATCCTATTGTTGATGCGGGTATGCGTGAACTCAATGCTACCGGTTTTATGCACAATCGTGTGCGAATGATCGTTGCATCATTTCTTACCAAACATTTGTTGCTCGATTGGCGATGGGGCGAAGCTTATTTCGCAAAAAAATTATTGGACTTTGACCTTGCTGCCAATAACGGCGGTTGGCAATGGGCGGCAGGGAGTGGTTGCGATGCGGCACCTTATTTCCGCATCTTCAATCCGTATTTGCAAACGCAGAAGTTTGATCCGAAGTTGCAATACATCCGCAAGTGGGTTCCCGAGTTTGAAGGATTTGATTATGTAAAACCAATTGTGCAACATGAACTTGCACGTAAGCGTTGCCTCGAAGTGTACAGCAAAGCATTAAAGAAGTAAATCAGGAATGTTGCGTGGCAGTTTGCAGCATTTGTCCCACTGCCTGCATACCTTCTTCGCCAAGATCTAATGAGTAATTGTTTACATAGAGATTAATGTGCTGGCGCATTACCTCTTCACTCATTTCCTGTGAATGTTGTTTCACATAATCTGTTAATAAAGGGTAGTTACTAAATGCAAACTCCAGACTTTTACGAATCAAACGATCAACTTTGTGTTGCTTCTCAACATCAATTCGTTGATGACCAACAATACCTCCTAGCGGAATCGGATAACCGGTTGTTGTCTCCCAATATTCACCAAGATCCATGAGCTTATGTAAACCTTTCTGCTGATAAGTGAAACGATTTTCATGAATGATCACCCCCATATCAACTTTGCCATTTAAAACTGCTTCTTCAATTTCATGAAAAACCATGAACTGTTTTTGTTTTGCATGTGGGAATGCTTGTGAAAATAAAAAATGTGCAGTGGTATTTGTGCCCGGAATTGCAATGGTAGAATTATTCACGAATTGCTGAAGCTCGTCGAGGTTCGTACTTTGTACTTCGTATTTCGTAATTAATAAAGGTCCCACGCCTTTGCCCAACGCACCGCCACTCTTTAATAAGTTATATTGATGACGAACGAGGGGATAGACACCATAGCTGATCTTGGAAAAATCAAGTTTGCCTTCTTTTGCCCATTCGTTCAAGGTTTGTACATCTTCTAACTGTACATCAAATGATAAACCTTCGGTATCAATTTTACCATTTACCAACGCATCGAAAATAAATGTATCGTTGGGGCAAGGAGAAAAGCCAAGTGTGTAAGTCGTCATGAATAACTTTTTATAAACTTTCAATCAAACGAATTAATTCTTTATTCAGATTCTGTACCGCTTCTTTCAGTTTCCATTTCTGTTTGTTACGCTCACCCACATAATTGGAAATGCTTCTGATCTGAACAAACGGAATATTTTCTTTCATACAAACGAGATGCAAAGCTGCACCTTCCATATTTTCGATCTTCGCCTTGTATTTTGTTTCATACAGCTCTGCTGTTTTTTTAGCAGCTGTAATCTGATTCACCGTAACACTTCCAACCAGTGGTAATTTTGTTCGCTCCATCAACACTGTAAATGGATTCACAAGTTTTTTCTGTTTGAAAGGAAATTCATTTGCAGCCAGCAGCTTCAAATCAAATACATCTTTGTAGCCATCCTTTTCCTGCACACCTAAATCTGCCAATGCTTCTTGCTTTATTGCAACCACATCACCCAAATTCAGTGATCTGTCAAATGCCCCGGCAATACCAGCCATGATAACGATATCGGGCTTTTTTACCTGTAAATGCTTCATCAACGAATAGGTTGTATTAATTGCGCCAACTCCTGTAACCAAAAAATCGAGCTGTAAATCAATATAATCGAGCTTATTAGTGGTACGACAATGTTGAATAAAGGGTTTGATTTCCAATACGGTGGCTGAAACAACTAAACAATTCATGCTGCAAATTTCGGGAAGAATAAAACAAATCGGGGAATAACATCAAAATGCCGCTTTCTTATTACCTTTGCGCCCCAACAATTTGGTGGTTTTTGCATGGTTTACTTAACAAGATTAGAACATTTTAATGCGGCACATAAGCTCTACAATCCTAATTGGAGCCTGGAGAAGAATGAAGCCATGTTTGGCAAATGTGCCAACGAAAACTGGCATGGCCATAACTATGATCTGTTTGTTACCATCAAAGGCCAGGTAAATGAAGACACGGGTTTTTTGTTTGATGTAAAGAAACTGAGTGAGCTGATCAAAATTCATGTGCTGGAAAAACTCGATCACAAGAACCTGAATATGGATGTGGATTTCATGCAGGGAAAAATGTGTTCTACTGAAAATCTCGCAAAAGCTATCTGGCAACAACTACAACCACACCTGCCTGCAGAAGTATTGCTTCACTGTATTAAACTCTACGAAACGCCCCGCATTTACGTTGAATATTTTGGAGAATAAACCTTTTGCGACGTACCTTGTTATAGTTGTTCACTCGCCCTGCAAGGTGCTTCTTTGAAAGTTCATGGCAGGTAAAATGTAACCAGGTTTTCTGTCATGCAAAAAAAAGTATCCGTCTTTCGTCACGAACATTTTAACGCTGCCCATCGTTTATACAATCCGGCATGGACAAATGAACGGAATGACCAAGTGTTTGGTAAGTGTAATAATCCTTCATTTCATGGTCATAATTATGAACTGGTAGTGAAAATTACAGGTGTGCCTGATAAAGACACCGGTTATGTGATGGACCTGAAAATATTGAGTGATCTGATAAAGAATGAAATTCTTGAGCGTTTCGATCATAAAAATCTCAATCTTGATACAGTTGAGTTCAAACATTTGAACCCAACAGCAGAGAATATTGCGATTGTGATTCATGATCTGTTGCGTCCGCATATCGAAACAGAAAAAGATTTGCAGATACGTTTGTACGAAACACCAAGAAACTTTGTAGAGTATCCGGCATAATTATAATTAATAAATGATCATTGAGAATTCGGGAGGTGAATTCGTCCTCGAATTTTCAAATTCAAAAATTTTCAAATTCAACCATGGCTTATAAAAAAACAGAACAATACGAAGAAAAGGTTACTTCAGGATTGATCGAGAATTACAGAAGTGCTTTGGATTTATTAGGTGAAGATCCTGAAAGGGAAGGCTTGTTGAAAACGCCAGAACGTGTAGCGAAAGCAATGCAGTATATGACGCAGGGCTACCAGATGGATGCAAAAGCAATTCTTGAAAGCGCCAAATTTCATGAGGAAGTGAGTGAGATGGTGATTGTAAAAGATATTGAGCTTTACAGTATGTGTGAACATCACATGCTTCCATTCTTCGGTAAGGCACATATTGCTTATATCCCCAATGGTTATATTACAGGGTTGAGCAAACTGGCAAGAGTGGTGGATGTGTATAGTCGCCGTTTGCAGGTACAGGAACGATTAACGACACAAATACTTGAAGCTATCAAGGAGTCGTTGAATCCAATGGGTGTGGCAGTGGTAGTAGAAGCCCAACATTTATGCATGATGATGCGTGGTGTGCAAAAGCAAAATTCAGTAACAACAACTTCAGCTTTTTCAGGCGAATTTCAGAAACAGGCTACACGTAGCGAATTCCTGAAACTGATCTCCGGCAAGTTCAATTAAATTTTTCTTTTTTTCGATAGTGGAAGTCTGTTGTAATTATTGCAACAGACTTCTTTATTTTTGGCCATTAAATATTCATTATGAAACATGCGTTTGTATTTCCGGGCCAGGGTTCTCAGTTTAGTGGAATGGGAAAGAATTTGTATGATGCAGGAGTATCGGCCCAACGATTGTTTGAATTAGCTAACGAAATTTTAGGTTTCCGTATTTCTGATATCATGTTCAATGGAACAGATGAAGACCTGAAACAAACGAACGTAACACAGCCGGCTGTATTCTTACACTCAGCCATTGCTTATAAAACCATTGAATCGGCAAAGCCCGATATGGTGGCAGGACATTCATTGGGTGAATTCAGTGCATTAGTGGCGAATGGAGTGTTGAGTTTTGAAGATGCTTTGCAGTTAGTAAGCGTTCGTGCAACTGCTATGCAAAAGGCCTGTCAGTTGAATCCATCAACCATGGCAGCAGTACTTGCACTGGCAGATGAGAAAGTGGAAGAAGTGTGTAAGCAAGTGCAGGAAGAAACAGGTGAAATTGTTGTGCCGGCGAATTACAACTGCCCCGGACAATTAGTGATTAGCGGTTCATTAAAAGGAATTGATATTGCCTGCGAACGTATGAAAGCCGCCGGTGCAAAACGTGCATTGGTGTTACCCGTTGGCGGTGCGTTTCACAGTCCTTTGATGGAGCCTGCACGTGAAGAATTAAAAGCAAAAATTGAAAGCACAAATTTTTATACACCGCAATGTGCGATTTACCAAAACGTAGTTGCAAAAGCAGTGTTGGATAAAGATGAGATCAAACAAAATTTAATTGATCAATTGACCGGCGCTGTACGCTGGACCCAAAGTGTGCAATCAATGATCGCCGATGGTGCCAGTAAGTTTACAGAAGTCGGTCCGGGTAAAGTATTGCAGGGCTTGGTGCAGAAAATCAATAAAGAAATGGTTGTAGAAGGAGTGAATTAATTGACGTACGAAGTAAGATGTACGAAACCGCTGCAGCGATTACAAACCCTGACGGTGGCCGGAATCGTTAAGCAGAAAAAAAAGAAGCCGCAACTAAGTTGCGGCTTCTTTCTTAAATGGGCACACTACAGTTGATCCACTCAGGATCAAAATTCGCATTATACTTTTTATAGAAATTAATAGCAGGCTCATTCCACTCCAACACCTGCCACACAATTCCGCTCAGCTTTTTTTCTTTTGCTTCAACGATCAATTGATCGAATAATAATTTACCAATGCCTTTTCCTCTTGCCTGTTCGGTCACAAGAATATCTTCCAGATACATGCGTTGGCCTTTCCAGGTGGAGTAGCGGATGTAATACAACGCAAAGCCAAGCACAAGCTCATTCTCTTCTGCTACAAATGCCCACCACACAGGATTTGTTCCAAAACCACTTTCAACAAAATGTTCCAGTGTAACGGTTACTTCCTCTGGTGCTTTTTCATATAGTGCCAGCTCTTTTATAAGTTCCAGCAAGCGGGGGCAATCGTCTTTTGTTGCTCTTCGAATAGTAATACTCATAATTAAATAGTTTCATTTTCGTCTGACGGTATAAGGGCCGTGCCGACGAAATTATTTTTTTCTTGTTGCTTTAAATGTTCCGTTAGGTTGAACAAAGTATAGTGCAGTTACTTCACCTGCATCATTCTTCTCAAACCGAACACTAAAACCTGAAACAATCTTTAAATTAAATACATCAGGCTTTACAGGAATTAATTCATAATCGGTTTGACCGGTTACAAAAGCAACCAATGTTTTTTCACCTTTTATATAAACTTTTACGAGCGTTGGCCCGGGTAATTCGTACTCGCCAACATATTTTTCAAGATCAGCTTTGCTGACATCAATTGTTTCTACTTTCTTTTTAAACTCAATATCTTTTACACCTGCCTGCAGTGGCAGTGAAAGTGATTCGATCTCTCCTTTGATATTAATATTGAATTGTCCTTTCATCGCATCATCTTCTCCTGCATCAACACCATCAGCCACAGGTATAAAGTTGAAATAGTTGAAATGATAATGTTTTACTTTAAACGTGAGCGCATTATACTTTGCAACGAGTGAATCTTTTTGTTGCTCGATCGTTAATGTACCATAACCTTCATTGGTAAATGTTCCGGCATAATCGGTGATAGCATGTGTAGGCCTTGTACCCATCTTGCGTTGCGTACTGTCAGCTTTCAGTTTTTCTTTCGCTGCTGCTTTTGCTTTATCAACGGCTGTTTTTTGCGTGCGGTGCCAGTCTTTATATTTCAATCCAAGTAATTTATCCGCAATTGTATTGCGGATAATACCCGGGATTGGTGAGCCGTTTTGATTCACTGATACAAAAATGCCAATGCTGTCAGTTGGGAAAAAAGAAGTGCTGCTGCTGAAGCCATCAATATTACCGCCATGCTCTACACGATAATGACCACGATAGTTTGCAAGAAACCACGCAAAGCCGTAATTACTGAGGAATACATCGGGTTGCTCTTTGGTAGGCAATCCCGCACCTGTCACCATTTGTGAACTGATCGCTTGATTGTAATAAGCAGCCGGAAGAATTTCTTTACCATTGAATTTGCCTCCGTTCACCCACATCATTACCCAGTTGGCCATATCTTTTGCATTGGAGTTGATGGAACCCGCAGGTCCGATTCCATCGATGTTCATAAATTTCATTTTTGTTATTGCTCCATCTTTCTCATTGTAACCAAATGAATAATCAGGAGATTTAACATGGTCGTTCATAGATGTGTTGGACGCCGTCATGTTCAATGGCGTGAAGAGATGTTCTCTCACTAGTACATCCCAACTCTTACCACTTAATTTTTCTGCCAATACACCTTGCGCCAGAAACATAAAGTTATTGTACTGCCATGCTCTCCGCAACGGAGCCGTTTTTTCAAAATAGCGGATGATGTAGATCAGGCTGTCTCTCTTAGTACGTGAACCATACCATGCAAGATCGTGTCGTGGCAAACCGGTACGGTGGCTCATCATATCTCTTGCAGTTACATGATTGTTCAATTCATCATCAATAAAACGTAGCTCAGGTAAGTATTGCGTAACGGGTTTATCCAGATCAAGCTTGCCTTCTTTCATCGGAAAAGCCAGTAGTGATGAAGTGAATGCTTTTGTACAACTGCCAATGGCAAACAATGTGTTTTCAGTAACCGGCACTTTGTTTTCGTAATCCTTATACCCAAAACCTCTTGTCATGATCACTTTGTTCTTTTCCACTACAGCAACGGTTACACCAGCTGCACTCCATTCTTTTAAAATGCGGTTGATGAATGTGTCAAGACCGGCTAAACGTTTCTCGGTTGTTTGTGCGTTTGCTGATTGCAACAGTATTACTGCAATGCAGAGAAAGAACATTTTTTTCATGTAGCGATGTTTTGGTTTGTATTTCGTCGGTACGGTTATTAAACCGTCAGACGAATTTTATATAGACAGTAATGCCTGTTCAAAATCATTGATCAGATCTTTCACATCTTCAATGCCAGCTGAAATACGCAACAGGTTATCAGGTGTTGGTGAAAGATCGCCTTCAATTGATTTACGGTGCTCAATTAAACTCTCTACGCCACCCAAACTTGTTGCGTGTGTAAACAACTGTAACTTATCTGCCAGTTGCAATGCTGTTGCACGGTCGCCTTTTACAAGAATGGAAAGCATGCCGCCAAATCCGTTTGTCATTTGTCGTGCCGCTACTTCATGTTGCGGATGCGATGTAAGACCCGGATATAGTACACGGTCAATTTTTGGATGTGCTTCAAGATAAGCAGCCAGTTGCATTGCATTGTTTGAATGAATAGGCATACGTGCAACAAAAGTGGTAAGACTTCTGCATAGTAACCAGCAATCATACGGCGAAGGAACAGCGCCACCTAGTTTCTGGCAGGCTTTTATAAATTCATAGCGTTGATTATTCTCTCCAAATATTAACGCACCTCCTAAAATGTCACTGTGTCCGCCAAGATATTTTGTAGTTGAATGCAAAACAATATCAATACCAAATTCAATTGGTTTTGTATAGTAGGGAGTGGCCCATGTATTGTCAGTAACCGTAAAGCAGTTATGCTCTTTTGCAATGGCCGCTACAGCAGCAAGATCGGTCACCTTGATCAATGGATTCGAAGGCGTTTCGGTCCACACCAGTTTTGTATTGGGCTGAATAGCTTTTCGCAACGCATCAAGATCAGTCATATCAACTAACGTGTACGATAAACCGAAACCGGAGAACATGGTATCAAGAATAGTACGGATTGAGAAATAGGTATCATCCGGTAAAACAATATGGTCACCTGTTTTTAAACTTTGAAATACGACAGTTGCTGCAGCAAGTCCCGATGCAAAACTTACACAACCCGCACCGTTTTCCATCTTTGCCAGTTTTTGTTCGAGTGAGTGACGGTTGGGGTTATCGTATCTTGAATAAAAGAAACCACCGGGATAACTGATGCCATCTTGGCCACGTTCGAATGTGGTCGACAAAATAATGGGCGACATTACCGCTCCGCTTCCATCTTTAATATTGTCTTCGTGTATGATGCGTGTTGAAAATTCCATTTGCCGCTGTGTTTGTATTACGTGGATAAATGTACGTAATCTGTGCTTTGCGATTTGACATGCAGATGATATATTCATTAATTTGAGCTGCAAAATCATATAGATATGAAAGAATTACTTTCAGCCTATGCTGCATATAACCGTTGGGCTTATCAAACGCTTACTGATACGATCCTTAAAATGGATGAGCAACTGCACCAACAGATCGTGAAAAGCAGTTTCCCGAATTTGTATGCAACAGTTCTCCATTTATGGGATGCAGAAAGTATCTGGTGGCAACGGATGGAAGGCCATCAGCAAATGGTGATACCCAGTAAGCAATTCAATCCATCAATGAAAGAAGCAGTAAACGGTTTGCTGCAACAGGCAGGTGATTGGGAGCGTTTTGTGAATAATGCTACGCAAGAAAATCTGCAACGTGAATTTTATTACAAAAATATGAAAGGTGATTCGTTCCGATCAGCAGTTTGGCAGGTGCTGCACCATCTGTTTAATCATGGCACCTATCACCGTGGGCAACTGGTTACCATGATGCGGGAGTTAGGAGTTACAGAAATTCCTTCAACAGATTTTATTCATTGGTACCGCACCCGTGTCTAACAGTTAGAGGCCGCTTATAACAAACCTTGCAAAGCAGCATTCGTGATAACCTGATCAATAAATGCTTTTGCTTTTTCTTCTTTTATTGCTGCATACTGTTTTCTGTCCTGGTTAGCTTCCGCTGCAAGCGAAAGTTTCAGTTGCTGGTATTCGTTTCTTGTCTCTTCATTTGTTCGCAAATAATTTCTGAACAAAAGATGCCGCTTTAATTCTTCACTATGAACAGGGCAAACGTAGAGGTGGTGAACAATGCTATCCAGTACTGCATGCTTGGGTAATGCGTCGTTTCGTTTAAAAACATCTCTGTCTGTTATCCCTTGGTTGCCGTTATGGCAATATCCAATACGTTCTAACCTTGTTTTGATTTCGCCGAAACTTACTGAATTTGCAAAAACAAGGTCGATATCAATGATGGGCTTGGCTGCTAAGCCGGGAACAGCAGTGCTGCCAATATGTTCAATTGTTACGGGCAGTTGTTGCAATGCTTCTTGCAGTATTATTTTTATTGTTTGAAAGTCGTGAACCCAGATTGTTGTGTATTCGCTTAACAGCATTGGTTGTAGATGCTTTATTACTTATGCTCCGAATTGCCTTAAATGATGATCGGCATGTTTATAAGCAAACAATCCTACTTGGTCTTTTGTCATTAAACCAAAGAAAGGATGAATGAAGTTGGCATTATTGTAAACAGCAAATTGCTCAATATTACTGATCCATTCTTTTTTATGCAGGTCAATGTCGCAATTTTGCCCAGTGGTTTTCAGCAATTGACTTGTTGGCGAGTTTCTTCCAAATCCACGATCATCTTTCAGTACTTTCTTCAGCATCATTGGTCCCAACAGGCGTCCAATAAAGACACGCTTTATAAAGAGCTTCCCAAAAAACATCTCATCACACAGAATGCAGTGCTTCAACATTTGAGATACTGTCATTTTGCCCCATTGAGCATTGTTCTGCAGTGTTAAAGAATTGATCCGGCTTACTAATTCATCTCTTACTGCGGCATCAAAAACTGTTTTCATTTTGATCGTTTAATTCGGTTGGCACCAACTTTTCGGGAGATGCTAAACTAAAACTTAATTTTTAAGTAGGGTAATGTTGTGATGACTGGCAGTGTACTTGCTTCCCTGCACTTAAAATTGTATGTTTATTCAATGAAGGGCGGGTTCTTTTTATCAGTCATTGTAATTGTGTGGGTTTTAGTTTTGCAGATTGCCTGCAAGCCGGAATATTCCTGCGAAAATTGCAAAGGAGAGAACCTACCACCGATAGCGAAAGCAGGGGCTGATAAGACAATCAAATTACCTAACGACAGCACTTTGCTTGATGGAAGTGCTTCTACTGATCCGGATGGAAGAATAACAGAATGGTCATGGAAAAAAGTCGCTGGCCCAGCTTCTTATGCAATAAAAGACTCAGCGAAAAGTGTAACTCCAGTCAAAAAGCTGGTGCCCGGTGTGTATAGTTTTGAATTAAAAGTGATGGACAACGAAGGCCTGTTTGCCAAAGACACAGTTAAAATTTTTGTAGACAGTGCAACAGCACCTAACAGACCTCCTGTCGCAAGAGCCGGGCAAGATCAAACTATAACTTTGCCTGTAAACAAGGCATTGCTTGATGGAAGCGGTTCAACAGATCCTGACAATAACATAATCGGTTATGCCTGGAGAAAAATTTCAGGACCACCCAATTCTGTTTTTTCAGATCCTGTTGCAATCAAAGCAGAAGCATTAGACCTCACAAATGGTGTTTACCTCTTTGAGTTGACTGTTACTGATGCAGGCGGATTGTTTTCCACAGATACGATGCGGGTAACGGTGAACATCTCACCTAATAGATCTCCCATAGCGGAAGCGGGCAATGATATCACAATCACCTATAATCTGCAAACCTGCAGTATGGATCCATCTTCTATTACATTAGATGGGAAAATGTCGAGAGATCCTGATGGTACCATTTTTTCTTATCAATGGTCTTTAGTAGTTGCAGAAAGCTTTACGGCTTTAATAAGTAATCCTGCTGCATCAACTACAACAGTTACAGGTCTCGTGCCGGGTTCGTATGGGTTTAGATTAAGAGTTACTGATAATGATGGTGCTATTGATGATGATACAATTGTCGTAAATACGGTGTATAGTAACAGACCGTTGGTTAATGCACGACTTATTCCAATGGGATTATTGGGCGATCCAAGAATAGTAAGCGTAGTGGCTGCGGTTGGAACTAAAATATTGTTTGCAGGCGGAACGCCAGTTCCAAATGGACCCGGCCCTAACAAATTTTCATCCACTGTTAATATTTATGATATAGCAACAAACTCATGGAGCGCTGCAAACCTGAGCCAGGCAAGATCTGGGATGACAGTTGCTGCAATGGGAACTAAAGTATTTTTTGCCGGAGGCACAGGTATTCTTCCTTCGGGTAGTGTTGGGTTAACATCACGTATTGATGTTTATGATGCTGTAGCAGACACCTGGTCAACAATGGAAATGCCTCATGCAGATGGACTATTAACTTCACTGGTTTCCGGAAATAAGCTGGTAATAGTTGGGGGTAGTTTCGCTGATATCTATGATGCCGGAAGTAAAAGATGGACAACAACCAACTTCGGTCAGCCACGCTATTTAATTACCGCAAACAATGTAAAAGGCAAATTATATTTTGCAGGAGGTGTTACAAGCAAATCAACATTAACTCCAACTTCGAGAATAGATATTTATGATCCTGCAACTGATTCGTGGTCTGTTTCTCAATTAAGTAAGCCTAAATATGGAATGTCTGGTTTGCTTGCAAGAAATTTGATTTGGGCTGGAGGTATAGTAGCCGGAAAAACATCAAATGAAGTGGAGATGTATGATGCGTTTTCCAATTCCACTTCGTTTTCCTGTTTGTTTCAACCTAATTCTTTTTCTGCATTTAGTTCCGGCACGTTAAATGGCAAAGCCTTCTTTTTTGTGGCGAATGGCAAAGCAAAAAACAAGTTCGACATCTATGATCCAATTACAGATACATGGTCAATAGGAGTATTGGATCAATCAATAACTGCACCGATGATTATTTCAGCAAATGGAAGTGTTTTCCTGATCAGTACTGCTGGAAGTAACGATGTTTATCACAGGCAGGTGTGGAAACTGGAGTTTTAATTTTTATTGAGTTGCTGCAAAAAATGAATCTGTCAAATAAAAAAAGCGGCTGCTTCCACAACCGCTTTTCTCTTTATAACTTCTTTTCTTTTTTAATGCTTAACTCTTTGATCCATCATATGCCCACTTGATCCAAGTAGCACCCCATGTAAAACCTCCGCCAAATGCAGCAAGCACAACGTTGTCACCTTTCTTTAATTGATTTTCCCACTCCCACAAACAAAGAGGAATAGTACCTGCAGTAGTGTTACCAAATTTTTCAATGTTGATCATTACTTTTTCTTTCGGCAAACCCATACGGTTGGCGGTTGCATCAATGATGCGAAGGTTGGCTTGGTGTGGCACTAGCCAGGCAATATCATCACCTGTTAAATTGTTACGCTCTAATAATTCGGCACTCACATCAGCCATGCCTTTTACTGCGAATTTAAAAACGGTTTGTCCTTCCTGGTAAGCAAAGTGCTCACGGTTGGCAACGGTTTCCATTGATGCAGGGCGCAAACTACCACCGGCTTTCATGTTCAGGAAATTTCTACCAGCACCATCGCTTTTTAAAATACTGTCTTGCACACCGTAACCTTCCTCATTTGGTTCGAGCAAGACACAGGCTGCACCATCACCAAATATCACACAGGTGTTACGATCGGTATAATCGATAATAGCACTCATTTTATCAGCACCAACAACCACTACTTTTTTGTAGCGGCCGCTTTCAATATAAGTAGCGCCGGTTGTGAGTGAAAAAAGGAATCCGCTGCAGGCTGCACTCAGATCAAAACCCCATGCATTTACAGCACCGATCTTATCGCACACCACATTGGCAGTTGAAGGGAACACCATGTCAGGAGTAACGGTACCAACGATCATGCAATCAATTTCTGATGGTTCGATGCCACGCTTTTTGCATAGGTCGAGCACAGCAGGAACGATCATATCAGAAGTAGCAAGTCCTTCGCCTTTTAAAATTCTTCTTTCGGAAATACCGGTACGGGTGCGGATCCATTCGTCGTTGGTATCAACCATTTTCTCAAGATCAAAATTGGTAAGCCGGTCTTCAGGAACCCACCCGGCAACAGCTGTAATGGCTGCAGTGATTTTTTTGCTCATTTATGCTTTGTATTTAAGGAGATGCAGGCATAGGCCCGCTTTACAGGGTGCAAATATAAGACTTGCTTTGCAAGCAGTTGTTTGTGAACGGAAAGTACAGAGGGTTGCCTGCCTTTTGAAGATTGTGCGAATTCAATCTTTATCTCACTAAGGTTGACAACCCTTTCCAAAAAACTCTATTTTCGTTTCATGTTTGCATACCTCAAAGGAGCGTTTACCCTCAAGACCCCAACTGTTGTTCACATTGATGTTCATGGTGTTGGCTATGAAGTACAGGTGAGTCTGAACACTTATTCCAAAATTCAATCGCTGAACGAAGGCACATTATTTACCCACTTACTGGTGAGGGAAGATGCCCATATTCTGTATGGCTTCTTCGACAGGCATGAAAAGGACGTTTTCCTACACCTGCTCAGCGTAAGCGGGGTTGGGGCATCCACTGCCCGGATGATGCTTTCCTCCCTCCAGGCCGATGAAGTGGTGAGGGCCATTCTTTCAGGAAATGAAGGTCTTTTAGAGAGCGTAAAAGGTATCGGGAAAAAGACGGCTCAACGGATCGTTTTAGAGTTGCGTGACAAATTAGCAAAGAGTCCTGTGGAAGCGAATATTTCTACGCTGACTCACAATAGTTTAGAGCTTGATGCGTTAACAGCTATGACCGCTTTAGGCATAGCCCGAAATGCAGCAGAGTCAGCCATCAAAAAAGCCCGGCAAAACAGTACGGAGTTTACCGAGGTTCAGGAACTGATAAAGGCTGCATTGAAGTGCCTTTAGCCAATATCAAAACTTATTTGCTTATAGACCTTGACCCTGATGCAACGCACCATATCTGGAATTGCCCTCCTGACCATTGTACTGACCTGCTTCACATTGGTGAGTTACTGCGGTATTCCTTTGCCACAAACACCGTTGAGAGATACAACTCCTGGTTTACGTTTTCCATTGACCGATCGCAGAGGTGATGCTTTTACAGAACCAAACCGTAATACGTTTGATCTGCAACGCCCATCAAACATCAAAGATTCCATTGCATACGATCCGGCAACAAAAAGATATTATATCTACGAAAAGATCGGCCGCAGCTGGTATCGTAAACCCAGCTATCTCACTTTCGAAGAAATGCTGGCTTACAAAAGCAGACAGGATGAACGTGATTATTTTCAACGCAGGCTCAATACCACACTAAACCTCAACCGTAAAATACTTGATCCGAAACTACAGGTAAGACCGGGTTTCTTTAATCGTTTATTCAGCAACACCGGTATTCCAAAGGTAGAGATCCGTCCGCAGGGTGATGTTACATTAACTGCCGGTTATATCGGTCAGAATATCAAGAACCCAACCTTGCCTGAACGTGCAAGGAAGAATGGTGGTTTTGATTTTGATATGAATGCCAATTTTGGTTTGAATGCTAAGATCGGCGACAAACTTAATTTCCCTGTTACGTACAATACACTCGCCAACTTCCAGTTCGAAAATCAATTGAAGCTCGATTATGTTGGTAATACAGATGCTATTATCAAACGTATTGAAGCTGGTAATATTCAATTCCCCGCACGTGGTACTTTAATGCCGGGTGCATCTGCATTGTTTGGTTTGAAAACTGAACTTCAGTTTGGTAAGCTGTACGTGACGGCAGTATTAGCAAATCAAAATTCAAATCGTCAACAGGTGCAATTAGCAGGTGGTACCGGTTTGCAGCAGTTCCAGGTAAAGGCTGATGAATACGAAGAGAACCGTCACTTCTTACTCGCACAATATTTTAAGAAGAATTATAATAAAAACATGAAGAATATTCCGGCAGTTACAACACCGGTTCAAATTCTTCGTATGGAAGTATGGGTCACCAACCGCACAGGTTCAACAACTGAAAACAGGAATGTTGTTGCGTTGATGGATCTTGGTGAATCACAACCCAATAATCCGAATGTATTTTCACTCACATCATCTGATCTTCCGCAAAATGGTGCAAACGATCTTTACCAACGGATGGTGAATGATCCTGCAACAAGAGATGCAGCATTGATCACAAACCGTTTACAAAGTTTTGGTTTAACAGCCGTGCAGGATTTTGAACGCACATTTGCACGTAAGCTTCGTCCGGAAGAATATTATTTTAATCCACAGATCGGTTTTATTTCACTCAATACAATTCTGCAACCCGATGAAGTATTGGGTGTGGCTTTTCAATATGCCGTGAATGGCAAAGTGTACCAGGTGGGTGAATTTTCGAATGATGTTACACCTGATACAACTGCAAACAACAGTGGTACACAAAAAGTACTGTTCCTGAAAATGTTGAAGGCAACATCACAACGTCCGTTGTTACCGATCTGGGATTTGATGATGAAGAACGTTTACTCGGTTGGTTATGGTCAGCTGGAACGGAAAGATTTTAAACTCAATATTCTTTACCAGGAACCGGGTGGTGGTGAAAAAAGATACATTCCTGAAGGTGAAGAAAAAGGAAGACCAATCATTGAATTAGTAAATCTTGATCGACTCAATAATCAAAACGATCCGCAGCCCGATGGTGTATTTGATTATATTGAAGGATTTACCATCAACTCACAACTCAGCCGTGTTATCTTTCCTTTGCTTGAACCGTTTGGTAAAGACCTAGAATATATTTTCCGTGGTGTCGATTCAAATGAACTGCGACAGAAATATTTATTCTATCCTTTGTATGATTCAATTAAATGGGTTGCACAGCAATCGCCACAATTGAACCGCTATGTTTTCCGTGGTGCATCACGTAGTGCAGGTGGCGGTGGTGATATTCCATTAGGTGCATTCAATGTGCCACAGGGCTCAGTTACTGTTACAGCAGGTGGACAAACGTTAAGAGAGAATGTTGATTACACTGTTGATTATAATCTTGGTACGGTGAAGATCATCAACCAGGCAATTGTAAACTCAGGTGTGCCCATTAATGTAGGGTTTGAAAATAACGCTACGTTCGGTATGCAGAACCGAAACTTCATGGCACTGCGTTTAGACTACAAAGCCATCGAGCGTCAAAACAAACAACTGAATATTGGTGCAGCAGTGATGCGTTTAGGTGAGCGGCCTTTCTTCACCAAAATGAATTATGGTGATGATCCGATCCGCAATACCATGATCGGTGCAGATGTAAACTATCGCAGCGATTGGAAACGTATGACAAAGTGGTTAGATGGTTTGCCTTTTTATTCTACACGACAGCTTTCAAATATTAATGTATATGGTGAAGCTGCACAAATTATTCCAAGTACAGCCAAACAAATTCGTCCTGAGAAAGGCGGAGGTGGTTTAATTTATATTGATGACTTTGAAGGAACACGTAATGGTATTGATCTTCGTTTCCCTTTCATAGCATGGTCGCTTGCATCAACACCATTTAAAGCACAGGATCGTTTTGGTGTTGAACTATTTCCTGAAGCATCATTAAATGATGATCTGCAGTATGGCTACAACCGTGCAAAACTTGCCTGGTATAATATTGAACCGGTACTGCAACAACGTCGTGATCCAAACAATCCTTTAGGTGGTAACCTTACTGAGTTATCTGATCCCCGTGTGCGTTTTGTAAACAGGCAGGAAATATTTCCACAGGTAACACCTGATCTGGGTCAAAACCAATTGATCACATTCGATCTTGCTTTTTATCCAACACAAAGAGGTCCGTATAATTTTGATGCACGTAATGGTAGTATCAATCCTTCAAATGGTAAGTTATTAAATCCACGAAACAGGTGGGGTGGTATTATGCGTGCCATCGATCAGATCGATTTCGAAACAAACAATATTGAGTTTATTGAAATGTGGGTACAAGATCCATTCATCCTCAACCCAACAAGCACCGGTGGACAGATGTATTTCAACCTCGGTAATATTTCTGAAGATATCTTAAAAGATGGTCGCAGGTTTTATGAAAATGGATTGAGTACAACACAAACACCAGCACGTGAAGATTTCAGTAACTGGGCAAGAGTACCACGTAACCCCATCCAGATAGCACAGGCATTCAGCAATATTGTTGAAGAACGTCCGCAGCAGGATGTTGGTTTAGATGGAAGAGCAGATAGTGCAGAGGTTCGTGTATTCAGCAGTTTCTTAAGTCAATATCAAACAAATATTGGTGGCGGTGCTGCATACCAAGCATTACTCGCTGACCCAAGTACAGATAACTACAAACACTTCCGTGTTGATCAGCCTGATAACGCAAGTATCCTTAGCCGTTACAAAGATTTTAATAACCCACAGGGAAACAGCCCTGTAGCTAGCAACGACATTCAGTACACCTCTGCTGCAACTTTGTATCCTGATAACGAAGATCTCAACCGTGATAATACGTTGAATGAAGTGGAAGAATATTTCCAGTATCATCTAGAGTTACGTCCAAAAGATGATCCGTTGATGCAGGTGGGGCAGAATTATATTGCCGACAGAAGAGAAGTGGATATTAAACTGGCTGATGGTAATTCACGTAAAGAAACATGGTTCCTCTTCAGGATACCTGTTAAAGAATATGAGCAGAAGGTGGGAAATATTCCTGACTTTAAGTCGATCCGTTTCATGCGTATGTTCATGACGGGTTTTGATGATTCATTGGTTGTTCGTTTTGGTAAACTGGAACTGGTGCGTAACATGTGGCGCTCTTACCAATTCGATCTTGATACAACAGGACAATACAAACCGTTACAAAACCAAGGTCTTACTTCATTTAACGTTACAGCTGTTAACGTTGAAGAAAACGATAATCGTGTTCCGGTGAATTATGTGATTCCTCCCGGAATTGAACGTGTGCAGCAGTTAAGTAATAATGGTGTAAACCTGTTGCAGAACGAATCATCGCTTAGTGTGCAGGTTTGTGATCTGCAGGATGGTGACAGCCGTGCTGTATTTAAAACACTCAATCATGATCTGCGTCAATACAAACGTGTACGGATGTTCATGCACGCAGAATCAAGAGGTAAAACAGATAATTTGCAAGATGGCCAGGCAATTGCTGTGATCCGGTTTGGTACCGACTTCATCAATAACTATTATGAAGTGCGCATGCCGTTAAAAGTTACAAGGTGGGGAACATATCCCCGTCCCGGTAATGGACCAAACGATACGAGTGCGGTGTGGCCGGGCGCAAACCAATTTGATCTGAGTTTGGAAGAATTGGTACGTTTCAAACTGCGTCGTACCGGTGGCGTGAATTCTGTTTATTCAGAAGACAGAGGTAACGGTGTTCGTTGGGCTGTTATGGGTAATCCAAATCTTGGTGAAGTGAAAGGCTTCTTAGTTGGTGTGGAGAATAACCGTAACGATGCCAATTCAACTGTATGCGCTGAAGTGTGGGTGAATGAATTACGTTTAAGTGGTTTGGATGAGAAGGGTGGATGGGCAGGTACAGGTCGTGTAGATATTCAACTGGCCGATCTTGGAACAGTTTCTATTTCAGGTTCTGCACGCAGTGCAGGATTTGGTACCATTGAACAGCGAGTGAATGAACGTAGCCGTGAATTCTTCTATCAGTTTGATGTGGCTACCCAATTACAGCTGGGTAAATTATTACCAAAGAAATCTGGGCTTGAAATTCCGTTCTACGCCAGCTATTCACAAACAGTTATGAATCCTGAATATGATCCTTATGATCAGGATATAAAGTTCAAAGACAAATTAAAAACAGTAACGAATAAAGATTCGGTTAAGAATATTGCACAGGATTTTTCTGCCATCACTACGGTGAATGTAACCAACATGCGGAAAAATAAAACCAACGGGAAGCCTGCAAAAATTTATGATGTTTCGAATTTTGATGTGAGCTATTCTTATACGAAAACAGAAAAGCGTAATCCGCTCATTGAAAATGATGTGATCGAAAAACATTATGGTGGTCTTGGTTATAACTATGCCCCACAGCCGAAATTTATTGAGCCGTTTAAAAAACTCATCAAGTACCGCAGCCCGTGGTGGAATATTATTAAAGATTTCAACTTCAACTACAGACCAAGCCTGTTAAGTTTCCGTGCAGATATCAATCGCCAGTTTGGTGCGGTGCGTGCAAGAGAAGTAACGATTCCGGGTGTGGCTCCAAGTCCGTTTAAAATTCCGGAGACCTACGATAAGTATTTTGTGTTTGACCGTGTGTACAATATGCGTTGGGATCTCACACGTTCGATCAATATCGATTTCAGCGCAACCAACAATGCACGTGTGGATGAACCGTTTGGCCGCATCAATACAAAAGAGAAGAAAGACAGCATCCGCAAAAACCTGTTGAAAGGCGGGCGTAATACCATCTATCGTCAAACAGCTAACGCATCTTATAACTTGCCATTGGCAAAGATCCCTGCCTTGGATTGGACAACTGCACGATTCAATTATAATACAACGTACAATTGGATCGGTGCATCACGTTTAGCTGCGAACCTTGGTAACACGATTGAAAATTCACAGACGAGAGTGTTTACAGGTCAGCTTGATTTTGTTCGCTTGTATCAGAAATCAAAATTTTTGCGTGCACTTGAAACGGAGAAAGATCCGAATGCAAAACCAACACTTGCATCGCCTAATATTAAATTTAATCCAAAAGATACTGTTGGCAAGAGCAAGAAGTATGTGGCGAAATTATTCCGTCGGTTGAACAGGCTGGAAGCGAAGAAAGACAAGAGTCTCACATTTGAACCAAGTGGAGCTGCAAGATTCTTTGGTCAGATATTAACTTCAGTAAAAAGTATTAATCTTAATTACAACGAATCGTTTAACTCACGCCTGCCGGGTTATACTGACAGTACTCAATACCTCGGACAAAACTGGCGTTCAGGTGCACCGAGCTTTGGTTATATTTTTGGCAAACAACCTGATGACCGCTGGCTTGATGATGCAGCAAGAAAAGGTTGGGTTACACGTGATACCAATTTCAACTTCCTGTTTTCACAGAGTTACAGGCAGGAGCTGAAAGCTGAAGCAACTGTTGAACCGTTCCGGGATTTCACCATTGATTTTAACCTTACACGTTCGTTCAGCAAAAACTATTCGCAACTGTTTAAAGACACTACAGGTAACGGCACTTTCGGTCATTTGAGTCCGTTAGCAAGCGGTGGTTTCGATATCAGCTTTATTTCTTACCAAACGATGTTCAGGAAATTCTCGGCTACAACGCCTGGTCAATCGTTCCTGCAGTTTGAACAGAACAGGCAGATATTATCTGAACGTTTGGGTAAAGCAAATCCTTACAGCGGTAACCAGGTAAATCCTGATGGTTATTATAAAGGTTATGGTCGTTATGCGCAGGATGTTTTGGTGCCTGCGTTTATTGCAGCATACACCGACCAGGATCCATTGAAAGTTGGTTTGCTCGATCAGAAGAACCGTCGTGTGAATGATAATCCATTCAAACGTTATTTACCAAAACCAAACTGGCGGTTAACGTATAATGGCTTGTCGAGAATTCCGGGTCTCGATCAGATATTTACCAACTTCAGCATTACACATGGTTACAGCAGTAACCTGAGTATGAATAATTTTACTTCTGCTCTTTTATACGCTGATGATTTTGGATTGGGTTATCCATCGTTCATCGATACCATCTCGAACAACTTTGTTCCGTTCTTCATTGTACCTAACCTTACCATCAGTGAACGGTTCTCGCCGTTGATCGGTATTGATGTGCAGATGACCAATCAGCTCAACTTTAAAGTTGATTACGGCCGCAGTCGTACCATCAGTTTAAGTTTGATCGATTTCCAGGTGAGTGAAGTAAGAAGTGTTGAAATTACAGTTGGTGCAGGCTGGCGCAAACGTGGATTGAAACTTCCGTTTAAAGTGCCATTTACAAAGAACGATTCAAAAACATTATCAAATGATCTCAGCTTCCGTTTTGATATGACTTATCGTGATAATGCTACATCAAACAATATTCTTGATCAACGGAATACCATCCCAACTGGCGGACAGAAAATTCTCTCCATCAATCCATCGATCGATTATGTACTCAACAATCGTGTAAGATTGCGTTTGTTCTTTGAACAAACACGAGTGATCGGTTACATTGCTACACCACCACCGGTTGTCAATACAAGAGCTGGGTTGCAGATCAATATTAGTTTGGCACAATAAATCAGAAATTTTTTATAAAATAAGATGCCGTTGCGTTAGCAGCGGCATCTTATTTTCTGTCAGAATATTTTTTGTACTGTTGGTTTATGATAAAGATCAAAGCACATCGCTGTATGCAGGTGTTTTCTTAAAGACGCTGTGAGCAAAAGGACATAGCGGGAGAATTTTTACAGCTTTCTCTCTTGCAAATTCAACAGCTTTTGCTACTAATTGTTTGCCTGCACCTTTTCCTGCAAGCTTATCACTTACTTCGGTATGATCGATAATGAATTTGCTTTCGCCTGCCCATACGTATGTCATTTCTGCAAGGCGTTCGCCATCCTGTTCAATATAAAAAGCACCTTTCTTGCCGTCGTCTGATTGAAGTATTTCCATAAAGGCGATAAAATTAAGTAAAGTTATTATCAGAAATTACATTAGCATTAACGCAGTTGTTTTGCTTGTGTCTTGCTTTATCATCTGTGCAACGGGGAGGTCTGACGTGGGGTATTTAGTGCTTCGTATTTCGTACTTCCAACAATTGCTTCATCTTCCTTACTTTTGAACCCAAATCAATAATTATGAGTCATCAATTACTGAAAGGGAAAAAGGGCATCATCTTCGGTGCTTTGGATGAAAAGTCGATTGCCTGGAAAACGGCGTTGAAATGTTATGAAGAAGGTGCGCAGATCGTTTTGACCAATGCACCTGTTGCTTTGCGTATGGGCGAGATCAATAAACTGGCTGAAGCCTGTGGTAATGCGCCGGTGATTGGAGCTGATGTAACAAATATGGATGACCTCAAGAATCTCTTTGAAAAATCAATGGAGCATTTTGGTGGCAAGGTTGATTTTGTGCTGCATTCAATTGGTATGAGTCTGAACGTTCGCAAGGGTAAACATTATACAGAACTCAATTACGAGTGGAATACAAAAACACTTGATATTTCTGCAATGAGCCTGCACCGTGTTTTACGTACTGCATGGGATATGGACGCCATCAACGAATGGGGTAGTGTGGTTGCTCTTACTTATATTGCTGCACAACGTGTGTTTCCTGATTATAATGAAATGGCTGATGCAAAATCATTGCTTGAAAGTATTACCCGCAGCTTTGGCTATCATTATGCTGTTAAGAACAAGGTGCGTGTAAACACGATTTCACAATCGCCTACAAAAACAACTGCAGGTAGTGGCGTAAAAGGATTTGATGGTTTCATTAACTATGCAGAAAAAATGAGTCCCCTGGGTAATGCCACTGCAGAAGATTGTGCAAATTATATTGCTGTAATGTTCAGCGATCTTACACGTTATGTAACGATGCAGAATCTTTTCCATGATGGTGGTTTCAGCTTTACCGGTGTAACGGCTGAAGTAATCGAACAGATGGAAAAATAACACACAAGTACAAAGTAAGAGATGCGAAGTACGAACATGCACTTTGTTGATCAACTTAATAAATAGTTAGCGTTCTGAAAAGTTGATAAGTTTTTTGCTTATCAACTTTTCAAGTTTAAAACCAGATACAATGGATCCTTTTTGGGTTAAGGCTGTTGGCCTCTTTGCATCCATACTGAGTAGTGCCACATTTGTGCCGCAGGTATATAAAGCATGGCGAACAAAAAGTGTGGGCGATCTGAGTATTTACACCATCCTGATTGTAACCACCAGTACCATGGTTTGGCTCGTATATGGCATCTTTAATGATCCGCTGCTGGTGCCTGTGGTGTTGTGTAATGGTTTTATTTTTCTACTCTCTTTAGTATTGCTGTATTTCAAATTCACTTTTAAAAAGTAGTTATGTATATCGAGCATCTTGCTATATGGGTAAAGAATCTTGAGTTGATGAAAGATTTCTATTGCCGTTACTTTAATGCAACATCGAATAATAAATATATCAATGAGAAAAAACAATTTCAATCGTATTTTCTTTCGTTTGATGGCGGACCTCGTTTGGAGTTGATGCAGATGCCAACTGTTCCTGATTCAAAGGATAATGTGTACGATCAGTTTACAGGCTTTATTCATTTTGCTGTTTCGCTTGGAAGTAAAGAGAAAGTTGATGAAATGACAGAACGTTTCCGTGCAGATGGGTTTGAAGTGATTGATGAACCACGCACCACAGGTGATGGTTATTATGAAAGTGTGATTCTTGATCCCGAGAAAAACAGGATTGAGTTAACGGTTTGATTTGAAATATGATTTGTATCTCGACTTCGATCGATACAAATGCAGTACCCTTCGACTGCCGCTCAGGGCAAAAAAGAAACCCCGTCGCTCAGGACAGGGTTCAATGTTTTTAGCTTTCAGCTAAGAGCATGCAATAGCAGCTTTTTAATATTCATCTTCATTAAAGAAGAAGTCTTCCTGGCTTGGATAATCAGGCCAGATGTCGTCAATGCTTTCGTAAATTTCGCCCTCGTCGTCTAACTCCTGCAAATTCTCTACTACTTCAATGGGTGCCCCACTGCGGATCGAATAATCAATCAATTCATCCTTGGTAGCAGGCCAGGGAGCGTCTTCGAGGTACGAGGCTAATTCAAGTGTCCAGAACATAAGGAAAACCCTTTAATTTTCCGCAAAAGTAACTTTCCTGCTGAAATAACCAAATCTGCTTTGTTATATGTGTGTATAAACCGGGTAGAGGAAATTTTAGCAGCAGTTTGGCACAACGGTTCAATACCTTAGGTTTGTAAAACGGAGACGAAACAAATGCTTACTTGTAAACAGATAACGAAACGATATGGCAGCCTGGAAGTGTTGAAAGGCGTGGATTTGCAGATTAGCAAAGGCGAAATTGTGAGCTTGGTTGGAAGCAGTGGGGCGGGTAAAAGCACTTTGCTGCACATATTGGGAACTTTGGATGAAGCCGATGGCGGACAGGTGTGGCTGAATAATGTACAGGTGAATCAATTAAAAGGAGATGAGCTGGCTGGCTTCCGTAACCGGCACATTGGGTTTGTGTTCCAGTTCCATCATTTGTTGCCCGAATTTACAGCGCTGGAAAATGTTTGTATTCCGGGATGGCTTGGAACGAAAAAGAAAAAGGAAGTGGAAGTGAGGGCTGTTGAATTGCTTAAGATGTTGGGACTGTCAGATCGTATGCAGAACAAACCTGCTGAGTTGAGTGGTGGCGAACAGCAAAGGGTGGCGGTTGCAAGAGCATTGATCAACAACCCTGATATTATTATGGCTGATGAGCCAACCGGCAACTTAGATAGTACACACGCACGGGAATTACATCAATTGTTTTTTGATCTGCGTAAACAATTCAATCAAACATTTTTGATCGTTACGCATAACGAAGAACTGGCTGTTCAGTGTGATCGTACGGTGCATATGAAAGATGGGAGAATTGTTGCAGGTGCGAATTAGGCACAGTTTTTATTTTCAACTTTTTACTTCTCACTTTTCTTTAAACTCTTGGCTTCCACGGAGTTTCTTGCACGCCTAACTGATGACCTGTGTAACGGGCCAATACAAATAAATAATCACTCAAACGATTGATGTATTTTATCACAAGTGGTTCAACAAACATTTCTTCCTGCTGCATGTGAACACATAAACGTTCGCAGCGGCGACACACACATCTTGCAACATGCAAAGTACTTACCGAAACATGACCGCCAGGTAAAACAAAAAATTTCATTGGAGGAATAGCGTCATTCATCTTATCCATTTCTTTTTCCAGCAAGGCAACATCTTTTTCTTTCAGATCAGGAATTTTCATTTTCGGCTCTTTCTCCGGGTCACAAGCCAATGACGAACCAATTGTAAACAAACGATCCTGTATTTCTTTCAGCACTGATTTGGTGTGTATATCGGCTACATGATCGGTTACTAAACCAACGTATGAATTCAATTCATCAACAGTACCGTATGTCTCAATACGGATATGACTTTTTGGAACCTTTGTTCCGCCAATTAAACTCGTTTTTCCTAAATCGCCTGTTTTTGTATAGATCTTATGTGCCATTGTTCATCAATTGGAGTGTTAACAAAAGTAGACAGCAAAGGTTGTAAATAAAAAATGGAGAGTTAAAAACTCTCCACAACATTTTCAAAATTCAGTTCGGTCATCAGGCGTGTAGTGCGAGTTCTTCACGTGTCTGATCGGTTTCAATTAATCCGTCACGCAAACGCACAACACGCTTGGCATAGCGGGCAATATCTTCTTCATGTGTTACCAAAACAACTGTATTACCGAGTTTATGAATATCAGTGATCAATCCCATGATCTCAACCGATGTTTTTGAATCGAGGTTACCGGTAGGCTCATCCGCAAGAATAATGGATGGCCTGTTCACAAGTGCACGTGCAATGGCCACACGTTGAATCTGACCACCACTTAATTCATTTGGTTTGTGGTGCGATCTGTCGGCAAGGCTTACTTTCTCCAGCATTTCCAATGCACGTTCTGTTCGTTCCTTTTTTGATACCCCTGCATAAATAAGTGGTAACGCTACATTTTCCAAAGCGCTTAAACGTGGCAAGAGGTTAAACTGTTGAAACACAAATCCAATTTCCTGGTTACGTATTTCAGCAAGTTCATTATCATTCATCTTGCTCACATCATTGCCATTCAAAACATATTTACCATCGGTGAGGGTATCAAGGCAACCAAGAATATTCATCAAGGTGCTTTTTCCAGAACCTGATGGCCCCATCAATGCTACAAATTCATTTTTATTAATGTCAAGATCAATACCTTTTAAAACAGGAAGTTCCTGTTTGCCGAGATAATAGCTTTTGCGTAGTTGCTCGAGGTGAATAACTGATTGCATGAGATGAATATAGAATTATTTTTTGATGACTTTCGGTACCATAAAAAAATGATCATTCCGAAGTGCCGCATTTTCAAGACCTGTTTCTCTTTCAACAGAACCCTTCAGTTCATCTTCACGTAACACATTGATTTCTTCAGTAAGGTGAATCAAAGGTTCGATGCCTCTTGTATCAAGCTCTTGCAATTTTTCAATAAAGCCGATCATTTGCTGCAGATCGTCCCTTAGTTTTTCTTTTTCTTCGGGTTTGATCTCCAGCCTTGCAAGCAGGCTTAATTTATCAATAAGTGCATGGTTTACTTCCATCTGCCAAAAATAAGCAAATTGCGTGGTGCAAGATTTGTTTTGGATGAACGGAGATAATATGTCTACAATAAAACACCGCTTAAAAATAAATAGGCCATAGAAAAATAAATGAGCAAACCAGTTACATCAACAAGCGTGGCAACAAAAGGAGTGGATGAAGCAGCCGGATCGGCTCCCAATCTCTTTAAGATCAACGGAAGCATAGAGCCCATTAATGTGCCCCACAGAACAATACCAATGAGGGAACAGCCCACCGTTAATCCAATGAGCATGGCATGATCACCAAAGGTTGTGGTAAACGAACTCCATACAAAGATCACAGAAAGTGCAATGATGCATAACGAAGAACCTAAGAGCAATCCCGAAACGATCTCTCTGCGCATGATGCGCCACCAATCGGCAATGCTTATTTCTCCCAGCGCCATTGCCTGGATAATGAGTGTAGATGCCTGCGAACCGCTATTGCCTCCACTTGAAATGATAAGTGGGATGAAAGTGGCAAGAACCACCACTTTGGCAATTTCATCCTGGTAACCCTGCATTGCCGAAATAGTCAGCAGTTCACCAAAAAATAAAATGATGAGCCACACTACCCGTTTTTTAAAAAGCTTAAAGATGGGTGTTTCAATATAGGGCTCATCCAAGGCTTCGGTACCACCCATTTTCTGCATGTCTTCACTAAATTCTTCATTGGCTACCCACAACACGTCATCAATGGTTACAATACCCAGCAGTTTGTTGGTATTACTTACCACGGGAAGTGCCACCCGGTTATTCATCTTAAACGCTTCGTTGGCGGTTTCCTGGTCGTCATACACATTCAGGGCAATAAAACGGCCGTCGATAATTTCTTCCACTTTCTTATCAGGCGCAGCAAGAATAATATCCCTGATGCGGATGTCATCAACCAATTCCCCTTTTTCATTGATGATGTACAACACGTTGATGGTTTCACTGTCTTTTCCGTATTTACGGATGGTGTCAAATACTTCGGCAACGGTGTTATGAGGATAAATGTAAACGTAATCAGGGGTCATCAAACGACCGATACTATTCTCCGGGTAACCCAGCAACGACAGGGTGATTTTCCGTTCTTCGGGGTTCAGTAATTTGATCAGTTCTCTTACCACACTGCCCGGCAATTCTTCAAGAAATGAGGTGCGATCATCGGCAGGCAATTCATTAAGCAACTCTGCTGTTTTAAAAGGCGGGAGCTCTTTAATGATCTGTTTTTGCGTGGGCAGATCCAGGATCTTAAACACGCTGGCAGCTCTATGTACACTCATATTTGCCAGCATCTGGCTTTCATAATCGGGAAATTCGTACACCAGTTCGGCCACATCGCTGATGTTCTGGTTATTGAGGAATTCCTGTATCTCCAGCTTGTCTTCACGTATCATCAGTTCTTCAAACTGCTCCTTTAATGATACTTCCTGTTCCAGTTCAAGACTCATAATTCAACTGTTTTTAAATAAGTGTTGCTGTTGATTTCTGCATTTTGGCTAAAGTTAGTTTCTTTGATTGAAAGACTACTTCACGCAACAAAAGTTCATCATGCGTTTAACCTGTTTGTTTATTGCTGATACCGAAGAGAAAGGCCGGGCTGTGTTTACGAATGAACCCATTGCTGCGGGAACGATCATTGAGTCTTCGCCTGTAATTGTCATGAGTGCCGATGAACGCAAGCTACTTGATCAAACCCTGCTGCACGATTATATTTTTGAATGGGGACCTGAACATGATGAATGTGCACTTGCACTTGGGTGGATATCGATTTACAATCATTCTTACAGAAGCAATGCAGAATATTTCATGGATTTCAACAGCAGCATGATGATGATCAAAACGGTGCATAAAATTGCAGCGGGAGAAGAAATTACAATAAATTATAATGGGGAGTGGAATGATGAGAAGAAAGTATGGTTCGATGTGAAGGATTGAAACAGCCTGGTATCGTAGTTTTACGATGCCAAATTTTAAAAATAGTTTGCCATTTTATTGCTTTCCTCCTGTTGGCGAGTTACTTTTGCATTAACACCATCTTCCTGAAAAAAGCCTCCCTTTAATCTTCCTACCTACGGAAACCAGTTAACAATTTAAACTCTTCTACATGATTAGAAAGTTACTCTTGTTGCTGGTTGTAATAACAATCTTGCAAAACACATCTTACTCTCAGGGCGCTGAAATTTACGGTAATTGTTTTTATAGAAGCACAACAGAAACCATTGTTGTTCGTCTCGCATTAAGTAACCCCACAGGATCCAATCAAGGTCAAATGCGCCTTATGGGGATGCGTTTTGGATTTCAATATAACGCAGATCAGGTAACCTACGAGGGTTATTACAGTTATATGACTGGCCTTAACGACGGCAGTTATTTACCCTTTATTGGTCCTGATACACAAGCCGGGGGGGCTGATATTGATCCAAATCTGTTTTCAGGAACAGGGTTAAGAACTGCGCCTATACTCAATCCTAATGGCACATCTAAAATTATGACTGTTCGTTATATTAACAGATCGACAGCTGATTGTGATAACGGTTTAGGAATACCTGCTGGTACTACAGCCATATTATTGGATATATTCTTTAAACTTAAAAACCCAGGGGTAAGGCCTCCATCATATTATCATTTAACTGACCCGGATTATGGCTTTGGTGATCCTCAATTTATAGCGCAATTTTTCGACAAACAAAACGGTGGGCACACTGCGTCTCTTACGGATAGTTATAAGGAAATTGGAGTTACTGCAATCCGTGAAGGGAACTCCAATAATCCTTACCAGCCTTTTGATATAAGTGACTGTGATAACCAGAATTATAACCCAATTACAATTGGCAAGGATGATGTTAATTTCATTACTCCAATTAATGGAGTGTTATCAGGCAAAGCAATTGATGCAACTGTTCAGGACAAAGACAATCATGTGTTGGTAAATTGGAAATCTGAATACAATCAATTAGTTGATTACTTTGAAGTACAACGCAAAGAGGGTAATGGTGAATTTAAAACAATTGGTTTGGTGATGAGTAAAGAAGGTAATGAAGCCGTTCAGTACGAGTTCAAAGATAAAATCACCGCACGTGATGTTGAGCCATCCTATCGCATTAAAGTAATTAATAACGATAAGATCATTACCTACAGCGACGTCAAAAAAATAAGATTAGGAAGTGAACAAAGCATAAGCGTGAAAGTGTTTCCGAATCCAAGTTCAGAAAACATTCGAATCAATCTTCCTGCGGTTGAGAATGGCAGCATGTTTGTTTGTCGCATGTATAGCACAGAAGGCAGGATCGTGAAGGTTTCAAATGTATCTGCGGCTAATCCTTCGGTTGATATTAGATCGTTAAGTGTTGGTTCTTATTTCATGGAACTATACAATCCTAAATCTGGTAAACGTTTCTATACACAGTTCAGCAAACAATAATAAATAGTTACTTGCTGACTCTTTTCAAAGCTTCCCTTTCACTTAACGGTGAAAGGGAATGTTTTTTTACAAACGCCTTTACCCACTTTTCATCCGTTTTGGAGTACTCTCTTAACGCCCAGCCAATAGCTTTCTGAATGAAGAATTCTTTTGAATTTTTAAGAGCAAGAATATGCTTACCTAATAAATCTGCATCCGTTTCCTCCTTGTACATTTTCTGAAACATAATACTGCTGCGTTGAAGCCAGAAATTGCTGCTCTTATTCCATTTACCCGTGAGCTTTTGTCGTTGCTCAGGAAATTTTTTAAAGTATGGTCCGGTTAATGCTGTAGCAGCATGATCAACAGTTTCCCACCAGCTTTTATGTGTGAGTATGTATTCAATAATGTTGATGGTTTGTTTTGTCCATTGTTTTTGATAACAAGCAAGTAATTCTATACCCACATATTGCATTTCTCTTTTTGGATGTTGCCAACAGTCTTTAATAATGGCTTCAACTTCTTTAAATTCGGGTAACTCTTTCTTAAAATATTCTTTACTGAGTTTGCGCCACTCGGGAGCTTTCAAGCCAAAAAAATCAAATTGGTGCAACATATAAGCTTTCATGCCTTCTGCATTACCGGCATTGGCATGTTGCTCAAATAATTTTATAAGTGGAGTGAGATATGAATGCATCTTTACCTTTTACCAACTGATTCCATAATCTTCTCCATGATTACTGCTGCCGCCCCAAAAACTTTTATGCTTCCAATCGAACCAGATTGCATTGATGGGTCCACTTGTTCTGTCATCAAACGAAAGTGTATAACCCATCTGTCGTAATTCTTTACGTACCCATTCAGGTGTGTTATCATGCAACAATAAACTTCCTGGTTTTGGTTGGCGATCTTCATTTTTACTTCCACCCAATGACAGCCACAGTTGGTTGGTATTAATGTTAGCTGCTTCGCATGCCTCCTGAACAGTCATACCAAACTCAACAATATTCAAAAAAAACTGCAACAGGTTTTGATCCTGTGTATCGCCGCCTTGCACAGCAAATGATAAAAATGGTTTGCCATCTTTCAATGCCATGGTTGGGGTTAAGGTTACTCTTGGACGTTTGCCTGTCTCAATTACATTGAAGGGATTTAACGATGCATCCAATACAAAGCTTTGTCCACGCTGACTCATGCCAACTCCTGTATTACCGGCAATGGTTGCTGGTAACCATCCGCCAGAAGGAGTAATAGAAACCACCCAACCTTCTGCATCAGCAGCTTCTACTGACGTGGTGCCGGCCCACAAACGTTCCATGTATGCTTCATCAATAGCTGCAACAGCTTCATTGCGCACATCATGTGCAGGAGCGAAGTTTCTGTTTTGAGTAGAAGTGGTATCTAAACTATAGCCTCTTTTTTTCAGCACATCAACAAATGGATTTGTTTTTCCTTCAAATGGATAAGGATCACCGGGTCCAACGTTTGTCATGTTCCGTTCCATCGAGATCATTCTTGCACGTTGCTTTGCATATGCTTTACTTAGCAAGCCCTGCATTGGTTCTGACGGTGGAAAAGCAGGATCGCCATAATAAAAATCACGATCAGCAAATGTCATATTCATGGTTTGATAGAGCGTATGAATATATCTCGTGCTGTTATAACCCATATTTTTCAAATCAAAATTCTCCAGGATGTTGAGGCTTTGCAATAACATCGGCCCTTGTGTCCATTGCTGCAGTTTGTACACTTCGATGCCTTTATAATTCACATGCATGGGTTCTTCTTCAATGGGTTTCCAGTTGGCCAAATCATTCATGGTAATTAAACCACCCTGTTCCTGGCAACCACGAACAAACTCTTTTGCAATATCACCTTTGTAAAAACGATCATACGCCGCCATGATGGCTTCTTTACGACTCTTTCCTTTTTTCAAGGCATCCTGTTCTGCTTCCACCATTTTGCTGAGTGTTTCCAATAGATCTTTTTGTACAAAAATTTCTCCTGCTTCAGGAGCTTCTCTTTTTTCACCAGGATGCGGAAGAAATACTTTTTTACTGTAAGGCCATTCTTTGATGCGTTGTTTACCACGTTCCATACTGTTGGCCGTTTGTGCATCAATAGGATAACCTGACGCCAGTTGCATAGATGGTGCAAGCACCTCTTTCAAACTCATGCTGCCATAGTTTGCCAACATCAGGCATAATCCACCAACGGTGCCGGGTGTAACTGCAGCAAGCGGACCATACTCCGGAGGAAAATTATACCCTTTACTTTTATAGAATTCAGCTGTGGCACCGGTTGGTGCAACACCCAATGCATTGATGCCAATTACTTTTCCTGTTTTCGGATTGTAAATGAGTGCCTGTGTTTCACCACCCCAGCTTAATACATCCCACATGGTGCAGGTTGCTCCCAACATGGCACAAGCGGCATCAACAGCATTGCCACCTTTTTGAAAGATCATAGAGCCGGCTGTTGCTGCCAGTGGTTTTCCTGTGATGGCCATCCATTGTTTTCCATGAAGCGGAGGTTTCTGCGTTTGTTGGGCAAATAATGATAACGAAAACAGGAAGGCTGTTGCCAGACTGAATAATTTTCTCATGCGTTGGAGTTTAGTCTTTTAAAGTTAGGGATAGAACAATTGCAATTCAGGCTGTTTGATAGATGGTTAATGGAAGAAAGCAAACGGTTGTGGTGCAGTATTAACATGGCCTCTTTGATTGCCTTTTTGAAACGAATTGATTTAGTCGTAAATTGATAGTTGCAATTGGTTGATTTTTTACTGCGATTAGTTATTGCAGATGCTAAATGTACATGAACATGAAACAATTTATATCCATCAGAGAAAAGCGTGTTGCTGCAGCTGTTTTGTTTGTGGTGTTGGTTGCAATTGGATTGAACCAGTTGTTGTATGAAAAGGAATATGCACAGCTTGATAAAAACATGTCATCTTTATATAAAGACCGGCTAATGCCTGCCGGTTATTTGTTTGAAATCAGTGATCATCTTTATCAGAAAAAAATACTGCATATGGATGAGGCTGTAGCAGCAAAAGATCTGGTGCAGCAATTAAAGAAACATGATGACGCTATTGCTACACTTATAAAGGCATACGAAACAACCTATCTCACAAAAGACGAACAACAGCATTGGAATTATTTGTTGACGAGTCTTGAAGCTTATAGAAGATCGGAAATGAATCGCATAAGCCAAGTCAATTCATCGGCGTCATATGATTTGCAGTTGGACAAGAATTTTCAGCGGGCCCAAGCCGCACTTGGTCAACTAAATGCATTGCAGGCGAAGGAGGGAAGTTTGTTGCAGCGAAATTCAAAGGCTATAATAGATGATACTGTTATTCAATCGTACCTGCAGATTTCAATGCTGATAGTGCTGGCGGTTATCGGTATGATTTTATTGCTTGCACGTGATAATCCTTTCTTTCCGGGTGAAAAGAAAGCCATATTAAATTGATCAGTATTTCATTTTCAACGGACTTATTTTCCATTTCTCAAATGCAACCAATGCTTCTTCACGAAGTAATTGTTGAGTTGTAAGTTTTCTTCCCGTGTGAGAAAGATCGATCTCATCATAAATAAATTTATCATCGAAATCAACCGCAGCCGCATCTTCTTTTGTAGTGCCGAAATAGATCTTTGCTGCCCTTGCCCAATAAATTGCACCGAGGCACATGGGGCAAGGTTCACAACTGCAATAAATTTCACAACCATCAAGTTGATAGCTGCTCAATGATTTACATGCATTGCGGATAGCAACTACTTCTGCATGAGCAGTAGGATCATTTGTTGAGGTTACTTCATTTACACCGGTGGCGATGATCTTTCCATCTTTTACAATTACAGCAGCAAAAGGTCCGCCCTTTCCGTTCTCTACATTTTCAATGGAAAGACGAATCGCTTCACGCATGAAATCTTCTTTGGCAAGTTGTTCTTTCATAGTTATTCAATTTAAAATTATCCTTAAGATAAAAAATCCCCCGACGTAGCGGGGGATTAAATTTATAAATTGTTCAGTCTGCTTAAAGCGTCCCGATCAATATGATTATGCTTTTGCAAATTCTGAACGAATCACATTCAACGCACCACCGGCTTTAAACCATTCGATCTGCTGTGCATTGTAACTGTGATTAACAGTAATAGTTTCACTGCTTCCATCAGCATGATTCAATACCAATTCCAATGGTACTCCTGGTGTGAAAGAAGTTAAACCAATTACATCAAGCGTATCATCTTCAAGGATCTTATCGTAGTCTTCTTTGTTAGCGAATGTTAACGCCAACATACCTTGCTTCTTCAGGTTTGTTTCGTGAATACGTGCAAATGATTTCACCAATACTACACGAACACCTAAGTGACGTGGTTCCATTGCTGCATGTTCTCTTGAAGAACCTTCACCATAGTTTTCATCACCCACTACAATTGATCCAACGCCTGCAGCTTTGTATGCACGCTGAGTATTTGGCACAGTGCCATATTCTCCGGTCAACTGATTTTTTACAGTATCCGTTTTTTCATTGAAGAAATTGGTAGCACCAATCAACAGGTTGTTACTGATATTATCTAAGTGACCACGGAATTTTAACCATGGACCAGCCATCGAAATATGATCAGTTGTACATTTTCCTTTTGCTTTGATGAGGAGTTTCAAACCTTTGATGTCAACACCTTCCCATGCAGAGAACGGATATAACAACTGCAAACGCTTACTGTCTGGCTTCACATCTAATACAACTTTGCTTCCATCTTCAGCAGGAGCCTGGTAACCTGCATCTTCAACAGCAAAACCTTTTGTTGGTAATTCATCACCACTAGGAGGATCGAGTTTTACCTGTTCACCTTTATCATTGGTTAATGTATCTGTGAGCGGATTAAATGTAAGATCACCGGCAATTGCCAATGCTGTTACTAACTCAGGGCTCGCAACAAACGCCAATGTATTTGGATTACCATCGGCACGCTTTGCAAAGTTTCTGTTGAATGAGTGAACGATCGTATTACGTTCTGCTTTTTCAGCACCAACCCTGTCCCACATACCAATACAAGGTCCACATGCATTTGCAAATACAGTCGCACCAATTTTTTCAAACACACCTAAGTAACCGTCACGTTCAATGGTGTAACGAACGAGTTCACTACCGGGAGTGATTGTGAATTCAGATTTTAATGTCAATCCTTTATCACTAACCTGTCCGGCAAGACTTACTGCACGGCTGATATCTTCATACGAAGAGTTAGTACAACTACCAATTAAACCCACTTCAATTTTTGTAGGCCATCCGTTCTTTGCAGCAGCTTCTTTCATTTGAGAAATTGGTGTAGCTAAGTCCGGAGTAAACGGTCCATTCAAATGTGGTTCCAATTCACTGAGGTTGATCTCAATTACTTTATCAAAATATTTTTCTGGGTTTGCATATACATCAGCATCACCTGTTAAGTAGTCTTTGATTTGATCTGCAGCATCAGCAACTTCTGCACGGCCGGTTGCTTTCAGGTAACGGCTCATGCTTTCATCGTAACCAAATGTTGAAGTGGTTGCACCAATTTCAGCACCCATATTACAGATAGTTCCTTTACCGGTACAGCTCATGCTTGTTGCACCTTCGCCAAAATATTCAACAATAGCGTTGGTACCGCCTTTTACAGTAAGGATGCCAGCCACTTTTAAGATTACATCCTTAGGAGCTGTCCAACCATTGAGTTTACCGGTCAGCTTCACACCGATCAGTTTCGGCATCAATAATTCCCAGCTAAGACCAGCCATTACATCGCAGGCATCAGCACCACCCACACCAATGGCGATCATACCCAAGCCACCGGCATTTACAGTGTGACTGTCGGTACCGATCATCATACCACCGGGGAATGCATAGTTTTCCAACACCACTTGGTGAATGATACCGGCACCTGGTTTCCAGAAACCAATGCCATATTTATTTGAAATAGAAGAAAGGAAATTGTAAACCTCTTCGTTGTCGGTAACAGCTTTTACCAGATCCTGCTTGCCTTCAGTTTTTGCAACGATCAGGTGATCGCAATGCACCGTAGAGGGAACAGCAACCTTCTTACGACCGGTCGTGTCAAACTGCAGCAAAGCCATTTGTGCTGTTGCATCCTGCATCGCCACACGGTCGGGTGCAAAATCAACATACGCTTTTCCTCTTTCGAAGTCTACGGGTTCAACTCCTGTCCAGAGGTGGGAGAATAATATTTTTTCTGCCAGTGTTAAAGGGCGACCCAATGCTTTGCGGGCGGCATCCACTTTGGCAGGCATTTCGCTGTACAATTTTTTGATGAGGTCGAGATCGAATACCATGAAGAAGAATTTGATAATGATGAAAATCAGCTCATCTGAAAATTCGAAAACTGGCTTGGTAGATTGGCTCAAAGAGGAGTGCCGGGTTGAAAAAACCCTCCATTCGCACATTTTCAAACTCTCAAATTTGCAATTTGCTTGTTGAGGTTGCGAATTTACCGATTTACAGGAACTTTTTAAACCATCTGCCCGAAAGAATTGTTGAATAAAGTACTTTTACAGTACAACTGAACACTATGAACCGTTTACGGCACATCATTGAATGGAACGTATTTGGCGTTTGCACTTGGTTAGGGGAAAAAATGGGTATTGCCACCAGCACTATCCGGAAATATTTTATTTACATATCCTTCCTCACCATGGGATCGCCATTGATTATTTACTTCTTTGTTGCCTTCTGGATGAACGTTCGTCAGTACATCTGGTTCAGAAAACGGAACCCTCTGCGCTACTAATGAGATTCGTCATTGCATTTTGGTAATTGATTGTTTAAATTGAGAAAACAATCAGGGTTATGTTTTCGTTTGAGTATACACATTCCAGTTATAAAGATATGATCAGCGATCTTGCAGCAAAGCTGCAGGTGAAACTGAAAGATAACTGGTTGTTCTTCCCTGAAGAAATTGCCAGCGGTTATTACCGTGTACTTCAACTCTCGAATGGGCTCGATGTAAATGTCATTAATTGCCGTATCAATAAAGATTGGCTCGTCAGTCGTAAAAGCGATACGAAAGAGTATTATACACTTCGTTTTGATGAACTTATCGTAGAAAAAGAAATCCGTATTGGCATTGACAATGATGTGGTAGACAGAAAAAAAGAAACTGTTGCTGTTGCCTATCTCACCAGTTCTCTTTTCGATTGGTATTACCACGGTACCAAGGGTACTATATTCAAAGGAGTAAATATTCTTATACCCAGAGATTGGTTAGGTAAATTAATGGGCATTGAAACATTTGATGATATACTGCCTGCATACATCGCCTTGAGAAGCCGCAGCTTTACAATGGAACCATTGGATGCAGTGTATTTTCAATTGATGAATGAAATAATGGAAGAGGATCCTGATACTCCTTTTCCCCGGTTATATATTGAGAACAGAGTGCAGTTGTTGATGGAGCGTTTCTTTACACGCATCCATTCAAGAGTATCACTGGCAGATGTACAGAGTAATATTAAACCGGATGATATTTATACCGTCTTGAAAATTGAAAAAATATTAGTCGAAAATTTTTCTAATAAACCAAAATCCATTGAAGAGCTCTCACGTAAGGCAACGATGAGTTCTACAAAATTGAAGAAGATCTTTAAATCGGTATTTGGTATGCCCATTTATGAGTATTACCAACAGAAGAGAATGCTAAAGGCAGGCGAATTATTATCGACAGGAAAATATTCAGTAAAGCAGGTGGCTGTAACAATTGGCTATACGAACGTGAGTAATTTTGTAACTGCATTCAAGAAGTATATGAAGGAAGAACCTTCAAACTTTATAGAAGCGTGAGTTGATAAACATAGTAAAACCAGGTGCCATGATAGTTGTGCACTTAAAACATACGAACTACAAAGAAGTACTTGCAAGTATTTCAGAACAACTGCACTTGCAGTTGACAGGTGATATTCTGCAACTGACTCCTGATATTGGCGATGGCTATTTTAAAGTAGTTGAATTGCCAAATGGTTTGCAGGCAATGCTCTCCGATTTACATTATCATGTTGATGTAACATTCAAACGTGAAAAAAGTGACGAATACTTCTGTATTCTTCATTTTAATGATGCTGAGTTAAGTGACTCTCTTCATTTTTTACACAACGGCAAACAGATGTTTGACAAAAGTGCAAGAAGGGCAGGGGTAACGCTCAGCTCGAGTGCAAACGATATGAGTTTTACCGTAAAAGGAAATACCAAAGCGAAAAGTATTAATATTCTTTTGCCGGGCCGTTGGATAAACGATAACCTTAATCGTTATAACGAGTTGCAGGTACTGTCTCGTTATAACGCAATGCGTAACACACTTGTGCATCCAGAACCATTTGATGCGCAAAACAGGGTGTTGTTCGATGAAGTATTTCAAACAGATGAAGCGAATCCTTTGCAGAGCATGATCGTGAAGAACCGAATTATGTTATTGCTTGAACATTTTCTTTCTAAGATCTACCGTAAGATGCAGGAAGAGCCAACGCAGCCGCCACGCAAGATCAAAGCATCTGACATGGGTAAGTTGATGGAAATAGAATCATTACTGGTTCGTGATTTTGGGCAACCACCACCAACCATTGCTTTGCTGGCTGAAAAAAGCGGAATGAGCGTGTCGAAATTAAAATCTGCTTTTAAGCGGGTGTATGGCACAGGCATATATGAGTACTACCAGAAGAACCGGATGCAGAAAGCAAGATCAATGCTGCTCACCGGCCAATACAACGTAAAAGAAGTTGGAACACAATTAGGCTACAGTAACCTCAGCAACTTCTCTCTTGCTTTCAAAAAAGAATTCAATGTCCTGCCGAGCCAGGTATAGAAATATTTATTTTCTATATATTTTAATTTCCCCTAACTTTAAGAAACTGATCTCATTAGCACTTCTAACTCCTTGAAGCAACATCGCTCCGTTTTTAATTCATGCATCCTTTGAGCCTCCCATCTCACACATTGTAATTCACATGCTACCTCTTACTGGTATTTCTGCGTGCGCTTAACAGTTCCCTGTTTAGCAGCAAGTCTGTCGTTGCATCCTAGTGAAAACGTATGTTTATCCAACGCCCCCACAAAAAAGAGGCTCTTAATTAAGAGCCTCGATTTTTTTGTATCGGTTATTATGATGTTATCTCAAATCAAACAACAAACCAAGCTTTACCTGTAGTTGTTGCAACGGACTGTTATACAACTGTGCCACCGTATGGTTGTGAATATGATTTGTATTGATGTTTACAAACTGCATGGTGAGTGGTTTGGTTTCATCGTTTGTTGGTTGTGTAGCAACCGGTTGTTCCAATTGTTTCACATTTACATAGTCAACACGATTACCATGAATACGGCTTACAGAAAGATTGATGGATGTTCCGTTAAATGGATTGCATGCTGCTTTTGACCGAAGCTTCATCAACAAACCTGCGCCATAGCCCCATGTCATTGAACCTTTGCGGAAAGTGACTTCATTTTCCAATGGCTTACAATCGTCACGATCATTTTCATCATATACATTAATACGAACTCTTGTACCTAATGATTGATAACCACCCAACATCTGCACATAAGGAGTAATTGCTTTGTTCTTTACTACTTCATAACGAAGATTGAGATGATTGAAGTTGGCGAAGTTGATATAGTTCACCGGGTATTCAGCAGCAGTACTCATATCTTCATTCTGAAAACTTTGAGTTAATTTCTTTTTACCGAATCGGCCTGTTCCTGTTTCGAACGATACTACAAACTGCTTACCTGCAAATGGTAAACGATAGCCAGCCTGGAAGTTGTAACCATGTGCTGCATTAATGTTTCCGGCCATATCACCAAGCGGCGATTGATTACTGTAACCAAAGCCAAATTCAAATTGAGCAAAGGAGGTGAGGTACAGGCAAACGCCTGCAATGATGAGTAAAGTTTTTTTCATGTGTTTATTTTTTGCTTTTATTTTTTTGCCACATAGTATGCCCATATCATCGTGGGTTAGTATGATTAACTCATGGGCATTTCATATAAAGAGCTTTTGATGCTCTTTAAAGTTCGTGAAACTTATTGTTAAATAAAAGCTGAAAATAATGATCAGATCGCTTTTCTGAGCATCACCAATTGCTCCAGCAAACCTTTCAGTTTATCGAGTTGCAACATATTTGCACCGTCGCTTTTTGCAACAGCAGGGTTAGGATGTGTTTCAATAAATAATCCATCAACGCCTGTTGCAATAGCTGCTTTGGCAATTGTTCCGATCAATTGCGGATTACCGCCGGTAACACCGGTTGTTTGATTAGGTTGCTGCAATGAGTGTGTACAATCCATGATCACAGGAACATTCAATTCTTTCATCCAGGTAATGTTGCGGTAGTCAACAACAAGATCTGTATAACCAAACGTGTTTCCTCTTTCAGTGAGCATAATATTGTTATTGCCGGCTTTGCGGATCTTCTCAACCGCAAACTTCATAGATGGTCCGCTAAGGAACTGACCCTTTTTTACGTTCACAATTTTTCCTGTTTCGGCTGCCGCTTCCAACAGATCGGTTTGGCGACAGAGAAAAGCAGGTATCTGTAAAATATCAATATAGGGCGAAGCCATACCTGCTTCTTCGTGTGCATGAATATCGGAGGTGGCAGGCAGGTTGTAGGCCTTTCTTACTTTATCAATTAAACTCAAACCTGTGTCATCACCCAAGCCTGTAAAGGATGAAGCACTGGTACGGTTTGCTTTTCTGTATGATGCTTTAAATACATAAGGAATGCCTAAGTCCTTACAAATAGTTGACACTTTATCGGCCACTTCCATCACCAGTTCTTCACTTTCAACTACGCATGGTCCGGCAATGAGGAAAAAGTTTTTTTCGTCGTACGATTGATTGGTAAACAGGTCTTTCAGAAATTGTTCCATGCGGCAAAGATAAAGGCAAAGCCATATTACTTGCAATCACATGAATTTGATGCGCTGTGAAAGCCATTTTCAATCTAATGACATCAGAAAAATGGTGAAACTAATGATCAATTTTTATCAGCAGCTTATCCGGGGCTTGATTGCCCAAATAAAAAATCTGCAAACCATTCGCCCAGCTATAGGCATATCCATCAGCCGAAACATCGGGAATAAGCGGCACTTGTATCCACGCAGATGAATCAGCTTTTTGAATAAATACTTTCAATGTTTCTGATGATATATGCTCATTGAGTTCATTGATGACTGTACTATAGCCACCCCAATCTTCCATCCAGTTGATATCCTTTAAAATAGTTTCTTTCATCTTTCGAATCAAATAATCGATTTCTATTAGGTGTCAACAATTTGATATCTCTCCACAATGCTGTGCATATTCATTTCAATGATGAATATGCACAGCATTAATCATTTAGTTTCAATTTGCGTTTCGCCATACAAAATGGCTAAGTGATACAAAATGATGGCCTGAAATCTCATCTTTGTTTACATTATATTTTGTTGGATAGTTACCCGCTTTTTCAAATTTTAAAGGTTGTGCGTAATCTTTTGAAACTGACTGACCGCTTTGCATATAACCCAGCGTAATCATTGGTTCTATAAAATTGAAACGACCATTATAAGACCCAAGGATCATTACATGTGTAAAAGGGAGGAATGAGGTTGGTGGCATTGGCAGCCAATGTTTGCCCATAGCAGGCACGGCGGCAGTTGCGCCCGGAGGCGCAACATAATTAGCAGGCATATATCCTGCTGGTGGATAGTTGTTAAAATACACATCGGTTGCCGGCGACCATGCCGGTATAGCCATTCGTTCAGTCTCCGTCATCATGTAAAAATGAAAATCGAAATGTTGAGCGCCAAAAAAAGCATCCGGATGACCATGGGGATTCCAGTTCAAGGTCAAATGATCAAAGGGGGTTACATCTTTTACCTTTTGATGAAACGGAATATTCCAATGTGGCGATACTCCCACTTCTTCCTCATCGGGCAAATTTTCTAAAGCGCCGGGTGTAAACTCCAGGCCAAGTTCCAAGGGCTGATCATCATGAGTGATTTTGATCCAGCTTCTTACTTTACCATTACCCACCTGCACTTCGGGACCTTTAAAAATATTTACGTGTTCTTCCTGTGTGTTGGCTGCAACGGCCGATGTTTCAATGCTGAGGGATTCGTTTGAAAGACTGTTTTCCTTTGTGCAGGAAGCCAGGAAAACAAAAAATGCAAATGCTGTGATTGTTTGAATTGTTTTCATTTGTTTGAGTTTTTTAATGTTTAAAAGACAAGTATCAATTGGAAGATTTTTCAAAATTTTTTTGTTTTCATATTCTGATTAATAAACGATTTTTATATCCGGGGTGTCATTGCCAAGCTCGTCGCCATAAACTATCAAATGCCCATCATTTTCCACCCAATATCCATAACCAACTTGCGATACTGGAATTGCTTCTTCCCAAGTATTGGAATTATCTCTTTTAATAAAGACCCTGAATGAGGCACCTGAAGGCAGATGACTATACAAATTGGGAATGTCTATCCAACAACCCCACCAACATTGCCAAACCTGGTCATTGAAAATTATTTCATTCGTATATAGTTTGTTAACGGTGATAATTGTAGTGTCTTTATCAAAAAGTCCCAGGGAATCCGTCACAGTTAATTCAAAATGATAAAGCCCTTCTGCAAGATTTGTTGCCTGTGTCTGTGATGAATTGGCATTCACTATATTGAATGATGGCGGACCCGAAATTTTTGCCCATTGCCATGAAGCAATTCTTCCATCTGGATCGCTCGATGCAGAACCATTCAATAAAATGCTGTTGACAGGCAAGTTGGTTGTTTGATCAGGTCCTGCAACTGCGATAGGTGGTTTGTTTGGATTCTGTATAGTGGTGTTTGTTTGACAACCGTTACATGAATTCTCTTTTTTGCACGAATAAAAAGTTAACCCTGCAATTAGAAAAGTCAACGTTACTGTTTGAAATAAATGTTTCATATTTCCGTGTTTAAATAGCTATTGTGAAAAAGGTTAGCGTGGGGTATCAATTATCTTCTTATTCTACTTTTGAAAGCAGCACCAGCACCGGAGTAATCATTGCTATTGATTTAATTGAGTGTTTCATATCTCAGTTGTTTGAAGTAAAAAATATTATTATGGTTTATTTCATCCGAAAGATATCATTGTACAAAAACCGAATTAGCTACGGTAAGCCCTGGAATACTATATTCTATCCCATTTTTCCAGAGAGGGGCAGTTCCGTTGAAATACAAATTGTTGTTTTTATTTCCAACGGCATATACATGATTACCCGAAACGAATACTGAATTGGCAATATCGTTTTCATGACCAATATGTTGAGCCACGCCATTTTTCCAGATTGTCGCATCATCATTACTTCCACTCCAGTAACGCTGCCCGGCTACATATACATCACTACCGGATACGAATACGGAACTGGCTAGTCCATCAATATTTTGAGTTTGGCCATTTTTCCAGAGTGTTGCGCCACAGCTGCCGCCAACTGCACTGCACATTGTCATTGTTACATAAACATCATTTCCGGATACAAATACAGACGGATCCGTATCGGAGTAAATACCAATAACCTGTGCCACACCATTTTTCCAAAGGGCAACGCCATTATACCACCCAGCTACATACACATCGGTGCCAGATACAAATACAGAAGTAGCAGTACCCCCCTCGCTAAGGTTTTGTTCTACGCCATTTTTCCAGATTTTGGCTACACTGTTGCCATTTGCATTTACTTCCCACCCTGCTACGTATACATCGGTACCTGATACAAATACAGATTTAGCTTCGGCATTATATTGCCCGTTGCTAAGATTTTGCGGCACACCGTTTTTCCAAAGTTTTGCTACACTCTTGCCGCTTGCATTTTGTTCAAGTCCTGCGACATATATGTCAGTGCCTGACACGAACACACAATTGGCACCTGCATGATATTGTCCATCACTAAGGTCTTGTAGTACGTTTTCTCTCCAAATTCTGGCTATCATTTTGCCACTTGCATTCATGCCCCATCCTGCTATATATACTCCGCTACCATTGAATGTTGGAGAGAGTACCGTTACAACTAGGGTATCGCTATCAAACAATCCTCCGGCATCCGTTACTTTCAGCTCAAACCAATAAACACCTGAGGTAAGCGAACTTGCTTTTGTAATTGCATTCCAAGCGTTCGTGATCGTTGAAGAAGCAGGTCCCAGGATTTTTGTCCATTGGTAATTTGTGATATTTTTATTCGGGTCGGCTGAACCGCTGCCATTAAGCATGACGCTATTAGCGGGGATAGCAATTGTAGTATCTGTACCAGCATTAGCCACAGGCGGTTGATTGACATTGGGGTCATCAACTCTTACCTTTAGAGTATCCCTCGCAAACAATCCTACGGCATCAGTTACCTTCAGTTCAAACAGGTAAATACCTGAAGTAAGCGAACTTGCTGTTGTAATTACACCAGAGGCATTCGTGATTGTTGAAGAAACAGGCCCCGAGATTTTTGTCCATTGGTAGCTTGTGATATTGTTGTCCGGGTCAGCAGAACCGCTGCCATCTAACAACGCAGTATTCGCAGGCAATGTGACAGTAGTATCCTTACCTGCATTTGCAACCGGTGGTTGGTTCATTTGCGGATCATCTACCATTACCTGTATGGTATCTTTTGCCTGCAAATCTCCATCATCAGTAACCGTTAGTTCAAACAGGTATACGCCTGCCGTAAGGTTTTTTGCAGTTGCTTTTGTAGCCATAGAATTGGTAATGATGAAAGAAACAGGGCCGTTAATTTTTTTCCATTGCCAAACAGTTATTTTGCCATCAGGATCATTTGAGGAAGAGCCATCAAGCAAAACACTATCTTTTGGTAAAGTCATGCCTTGGTCAGGTCCGGCAACAGCGATGGGAGATTTGTTGGTTTTACAACTTTCACATGATCTATTTTTTTTACATGAGTAAAAAGCTAAATTGGCAATTAGAAAAATCAACATCACTGTTTGAAATAAATGTTTCATACTTCTGTGTTTAAGTATCTATTGTGAAAAGGATTAATGTGCAGTATCAATCATTTTCTTATGCTTTGTTGTTCCAGTACATTACCATATCATTATCAACAAAACCCGGAGCATCGGGTTGATGGCTTTGTTTAAATTGTATTGATGTTTTTTCAGCTGTTTGTTGTGTTTCTTTCTGACAGGAAATAAGAAAAGCGAATACAAAAAGAATATTCGCTGCTATGAATTTTGAAGAGTGTTTCATAATGCTTGTTTTTTGGTTGATGATTTTTGATTGCCGAACAAAATTATTTTCACCAACAGGCATTTTTTTGCATTTGCGGCAAGAATGGATTCCGGAGCGACAGAAAGATGTTTGTACGGGTTATACCCGATGAAAGAATACATGCCTTTTTATCTGCGATAAAAAAACTTTGTCGCAGCAAACCCGCTGTTTCGCTCATTTCCCGCTCACCACTTTCAATTGCTGTTTAAAAGAATTAATTTTAAGACATGTCCTCATCAACCGGATTTCAGGAGTTTATATTTTCTGAAAAAAGAAGCGACCGCATTAAGCAGCATCTTTTGTTCTGGGCTATCTGGTATCTGTATCTTGCATTTACGAATATTGCATATCCTATTGGCTATGAGGAGTGGGCTTATTTCAAAAATCCACTTCACTCAATCTCCGAGAGCTTTTTTATAGTATTTGCACAGGCACCGGCGGTTTATATCATGCTCTATTTTATATTCCCAAGATTTATTTTAAAGAAAAAATACCTGGTAGGCCTGGTATTCATGATCTTGCTTTGGCTTTTGTGCTTCAGTGTAAATTTTGTTGTACAAACTAAAATATTGCAGCCATTCCAGGCAATGATACTGCCTTCTGAATATGTACCTCAAAAATTACGTCCCGAAGGCCTGTCGTTTTATCTGGCATTAATGTCAACCAATAAAGCTGCATTTACTATTACCGCAAGTGCATTGATGCTGAAATTCGGGAAGCACTGGTATCATCATCAGCATCGCAGCCTGCAACTGCAGAAAGAAAATACAGAAGCACAACTGCAATTGCTCACAGCTCAGGTGCATCCGCATTTTTTATTCAATACACTTAATAATATTTTTTCTAAAACACAAACAGAGTCACCTGGTGGTTCAAAAATGATCATGAGCCTTTCGGATATGTTGCGTTATATTTTATATGAAGGTCAAAAAACGCTGGTACCCTTAAAACAAGAGCTGACGATGATCACTGAATACATCAACCTTGAAAAGATCCGCTACGGAAATAAGCTGGATGTGCACATGCTGACACCGCACAGGGTAGATGGTATTTACATAACACCGTTGTTATTACTTCCTTTTGTTGAAAACTGTTTTAAGCATGGTACCAGTAACATGCTTAAAAACCCATGGATAAATCTTACTGTTGAAATAAAGGATACAACACTTGTAATGAAACTGATGAATGGTAAAACTCATTTGCATGAAAATGGACAAAGCAAAGCAGGAATTGGTATTAGCAATGTTCGCAAAAGGCTGGAGTTGTTGTACAAGGAAAAGCATGACCTGCACATACGTGAAGATGAAGAAGTATTCGTGGTAGATCTGAAAGTGGAGTTAGTGAGAATTGAAAATAAAGAGCAGGTTGATCCGGTATCTGTTTTACAATTACCCGTTGCGCATGTTTAGAATAAACTAATTGGCAGTATGAGTATTGTTGATTTTATATTCTCCGAAAAAAGAAATGACCGCATTAAACAGCACCTGCTGTTTTGGGCTGCCTGGTATTTGTATATTATACTTACACATGCTGCAAATCCTTTGGGGCAACCGGAAATATCATATTTCAGGAATCCGGTCTTCACTTTCACTGAGAGTTTTTTTACAGTATTTGCGCAAGTGCCAATAGTATACAGCATGCTCTATTTTGTGTTTCCGAAATTTATTCTGAAAAAAAAATATTTCGTAAGCTTTGTTTGGATGATGCTGCTATGGTTTATGTGCGGAGCCTTCACTCTTATTTTATTAGATAAAGTAATGCAACCTTTTCTTGCTATGCTGTTACCTCCTGAAAATATTCCAACTATTCCTAAAATTCCGGGAACATCATTTTTTGAGGCTGTAATGGCCACTAATAAAGGGGCATATACCATCATCGCCAGTTCCTTAATGCTGAAATTCGGCAAATACTGGTATCATCATCAGCACCGCAGTCTGCAACTGCAGAAAGAAAACACCGAAGCACAACTGCAATTACTCACAGCCCAGGTTCACCCGCATTTTTTATTCAATACGCTCAATAATATTTTTTCGAAAACACAAACCGAATCACCGGGTGGATCCAAAATGATCATGAGCCTTTCGGATATGCTTCGTTATATCTTGTATGAAGGAAGAAAACTGTTGGTGCCGTTAAAGCAAGAGTTAGCAATGATTACAGAATACATCAATCTGGAAAAGATACGGTACGGAAATAAACTTGATGTGCATGTGTTAACACCCCATAAATCAGATGATCTCTACATCGCCCCACTTCTATTGCTTCCGTTCGTTGAAAATTGTTTTAAACATGGGGCCAGCAATATGTTGCAGAATCCCTGGATCAACCTTACTGTTGAAGTAAAAGACACAACCCTGGTGATGAAACTGATGAATGGAAAAACAGCTCTAAAAGTAAACGGACATTCAACGCAGGGTATAGGTATCAAAAATGTGCAGCAAAGACTGGATCTGTTGTATAAAGACAGATATGATCTGCAAATTCATGAAGAAGATGAAGTATTTGTAGTTGACTTGCGTTTAGAGCTGACAAGAGTGAAAGGCACCAAGGAAACTATTGCACAACTAAAAACAGAAACTGATCATGTCTAACGGAAATTCAATACAGATCAAATGCATCATCGTAGATGATGAGCCCATGGCAAGAGATGTGATCAGGAGATATATTGAAAAAGTGCCAATACTGTATTTAAGCGGTGAGTTTGGAAATGCAATTGATGCCAGTATCTTTTTGCAGGAGCATCATGTCGATATAATTTTCCTGGACATACGAATGCCGCAATTAAGCGGAACTGATTTTGTGCGAAGTCTTCGCACTGTACCCAAGATCATTTTTACAACAGCACACAAAGAATATGCACACGAAGGGTATGAGTTGGATGTGATCGATTATCTTTTGAAGCCAATTCGTTTTGATCGTTTTCTCAAAGCTGTTAATAAAGCATTTCCAAAAAAAGAACAGGATGCAGAAGTGGAAGTGTACGCAACACCGTTACATGAGGCTAAAGCAGCTGACTCATTTATCTATGTAAGAGTGGACCGTAAAATGGTAAAAATTATTCTTGATGATATACTTTACATTGAAAGTGATAAAGACTATGTAAAACTATTTACCGATAAAGGATTTGTGATCACCCGCCAAACAATTGCATCAGTTGAAGCGATGTTGTCGGAAAAAGAGTTTGTACGCATACACCGATCCTATATTGTTTCAATGAACAAAGTAAAATCTTTTACGCATGAAGTAGTAGAAGTGGCAAACAAAGAATTACCTGTCGGGAAATTATATCGCAATAATTTTTTGAAGCTGCAAGGAAATTGACATGGTTCCGGTATTTGAACATCAACCAAAACAAACCGTCATGAAAATAGTATTACTGTTTTTTTTGTTGCTTTTATTTGCTGCGAACTTATTTTCACAAAATGCTATTTCGCTGAGTGGGAAGATAACGGATAAACAAACAGGCGCTCCGTTGCCCGGTGCAACAGTAACAGTTAAGGGAAGCAACTTAACTGCTGTTACAGATAACGAAGGTTACTATCGTTTTCCAAAACTGAATGCCGGTACAATTGTGTTGCTTGTTTCCTATGTTGGTTATGAAACAGAGGAGGTAGTGAGTGAGTCAACAAACAATATAGCACTGGTTGCTAATGCAGCATTAATTCCCGACAGCCGCATAGGAAATGAAGTAGTGATATCGGCTACTAAACGTGAGGAGAAAATTACCAACGCACCTGCATCCATTCATGTGATCGGCATAAAGGATTTTAACCGGTTTGCCGGTTCTAATGTAAATGAGCTGGTATCAAAAATACAAGGCGTTGAATACACCCGTAGCGGCGTAGATGAAATAACATTTAATGCAAGAGGACTCAACAGCGCATTCAATGTTAAGGTAATGCAACTGGTTGATGGCCGAAACAGCATGGCCGCATTAAGCGGTGGTATTGCAATATTCAATAATGGAAGTACTAATAAAGAAGACATTGAACGAATAGAAGTTGTTTTAGGTCCACAATCGGCGCTATATGGTCCTAATGCTCATAATGTATTGTTCAATTATATCACAAAAGATCCACGCAAATATCAAGGTACAACGGTTGCAGTAAGTGCCGGCAGCCAACAGCAATTCAGCAGTCGTATCCGGCATGCAGCAAAAATTAATAACAAATGGGCTTACAAATTAACCGGAGAGCATGCAACCGGAAAAGATTACACGTGGTATGATACAGTGTATGCGGGAAACCAACGAGGTACACCTCCGTTTTACGGGCCACCTGTAGCTATACCAGAACGTTTGCATGATTTTACTTTCCGCCGTTATCGTGGCGAAGCACATGTTTATTACAGTATCACACCAAAAGCAGACATCATTGTGTCTGCGGGAGGAGTCAACTTTACGAGGTTGCAGGTAACCACTACAGGCCGCAACCAATTGAGAGATGTAACTTATAGTTTTGTACAGGCAAGGTTTGTACATCCACGATTTTTTGCAAACGTTTATAATACATGGGGCAATCTTGGTAAAACTTTACTCATTACAAATTACACAAGAGATTTTTGGAACAGCACACATGATACAAGAGGAAGGTTGTCTCCCGATTCAGCTGAAATTTATGCCACCCGTCTAGGAAACAGGGTAAAAGAAAGAAGTGAGCGTTTAAATGCCGATCTGCAATACAATTATAAGTTTAAAAAAGCAGGATTGTTTTTTGTGGCTGGATTAAGTTATCAGAAAGACAAGCCTAATGGATTCGGCATTGGTCTTGTCGATAGTTTTCAGAAAATAACAACCACACAATATGGTGCAGTGGTTCAACTTGAAAAAACATTGCCCTGGAATCTGCGGGTGATCAGCACAACCCGGTTTGATCATCATAGTACTTTCGGAAATTTCTTTGCACCAAGATTTGCGTTAACAAAAGGAATTGCTGATGGAACTATCAGGGTAACCTGGGGAAAGGCTTATGCAATGCCCAGCATCCTCAATCAATATGCCGGCGTAAACAGGTTTCTTTTTGGAAATGGTAAGGGCATTTATTACATACCTAATGAAACCAATATGTCTGACACGGCTTCTTTTAAAACTACTGAAGCGTTGAAAGCTGAACTGGTAAACACATGGGAAATTGGATACAAGGGAACAATTTGGAATAAACTTTTTATCGACATTAATTATTACAATGGCATCAGCAAAAACTTTATCAGCCCAACGATCACTGTGGGAGGACGGGTTTTAAAAGTTGGCGGCATCAGGGTTACGCATAACCCGATTTTTGCCGGTACAGTAAACCCAAACAACATACTTAAGGGTGCGCAGTTCTTTACCTATTTTAATTATGGTGATGTACGAACCTACGGATTGGATATTGGTATCAACTATACATTCAATAAAGTTTTTAATGCAGGGGTAAAATACTCCTGGTTTGGTTCGGATATAACAAATGATAATAGTACAAACGATGCAAATAAGGATAACTATGTTTCTCCCGAAGAAAAAAGCCTGAATGCGCCAAAGCATAGAGCGGCATTGTTACTGAATGTTCAAAACCTCTGTAAAGGAAAGTTGTTTGTAAATGTTGTTGTTCGCTGGGTGCAGCAGTATGATTTTTACAGCGGCAATTTAATTGGTACAGCAGCAGGTAAGGGCAGAAGAGGAATCGTAACAAGACCGGGAATGGATACACTCTTTAAAAATTTCGACTGGGGACCACTAGGCGGCTTCACTTCTGTTGACCTCAGCACAGGATATCAATTCAATCAAATGATCTCAATTAATCTCGGAGTTACAAACCTCTTTAACACCCGGCAGATCGAATTTGTAGGTTCTCCTTCCGTTGGACGGTTGATCATGGCGGAACTAAAAGTACAAGTGCCTTCCGGAAAGAAAAAAGAATAGCTAACTGGCGATTCTTTTAGCAATTTTATGCGCAAACGAATGAATGTTCGTCTCGTTGTTTTTCCACCTAATTTTGGCGCTCAATAGAATCTTACTATGGTAAAAGAAAAAATACTAGTGATTGGCGCTTCCGGTCAGATAGGTGTGGAGTTAACATTGGCACTGCGTAAAATGTATGGTAATGCAAATGTGATCGCTTCCGATCTGCGGGAGCAAAATCCACTGCTGGAGGGCACAGGCCCTTACGTAAGCCTTGATGTGATGAACAAAGAAATGCTGCATGTACAGGTCATCCGCCAGAACATCACACAGATTTATTTACTGGCGGCTATTCTTTCTGCAACAGGTGAAAAAAATCCCAACCTCGCCTGGCATTTGAATATGCAGGGTTTGCTGAATGTGTTGGATATTGCCCGTGAAGAAAAACTGCACAAGGTTTACTGGCCAAGCTCCATTGCGGTATTCGGTCCAACCTCACCCAAACAAAATTGTCCGCAGCAAACCATTATTGAACCAACAACGGTGTATGGCATCAGCAAATATGCCGGTGAGTTTTGGTGCAACTATTATTTTCAACGCTATGGTGTGGATGTAAGAAGTCTGCGTTATCCGGGTTTGATCTCTTATAAATCTGCTCCCGGTGGCGGTACAACTGATTATGCAGTGGAGATTTTCCATGAAGCATTGGAAGAAAATAAATACGAATGTTTTTTGCAGGAAGATACTTATCTGCCCATGATGTATATGCCCGATGCCATCCGTGCAACGATTGAGTTGATGGAAGCACCGGCTGATAAAATTTCCATCCGTCATTCGTATAATATTTCATCGATGAGTTTTTCACCAAAGGAAATTGCAGCAGAAGTGGCGAAGCATCGTTCTGGTTTTGAAATGACGTACAAGCCGGATTATCGTCAGCAGATCGCTAATAGCTGGCCACAAAGTATTGACGACAGTGTTGCAAGAAGAGATTGGGGTTGGAAACATGAATTTGAATTACCCGAGATGACGAAGGATATGTTTGAAAATTTATAAGAACCTTCACAGTTCTGCAGGGAACCTGTCAGAGCCATGACCATATGAGAAAGCTGCAAGCCTTAACTTGCAGCTTCGTTTTTAGTAACTAGCATGATAAAGAGATCGGGTTTTCACATGAAGCAAAGTTTATTTTTAATAGTTGTTATTTTTCTTTTCAGTACAACAGCATTCACACAATCAGCGAACAAACTCCGCACAGGTTGGTACCGTGCTGCTATCACTCGTGAAGATGGTGCAGAAATTATTTTCAATGCAGAAGTGCAATTGAAGAATGGAAAACAGGTAATGTATATCCGCAATGCAGAAGAGCGTTTATTGGTGGATGATATCAAAATAAAAGGCGATTCTGTAAATATTGAAATGCCGTTTTTCGAATCATTCTTTCGGTTGCAAATACAGAACGATGGAAAGCTGGTTGGCAAATGGTTTAAAGCAGGCAGTCTAAAATTACTGGAGTTTCCTGTAGAGTTTGTGTATGGAAACAAAGAACGATTTGCTGTAACCAGAGCGGCAACAGAAAACAGTACGGGTCGATGGCAGGTAGCTTTTACACGACCAAATGGAACTGATCGTCCTGCTATTGCAGAGTTTCAACAAAAAGGTTCGTCATTAACCGGAACATTTTTAACACCGAGCGGTGATTATCGTTTTTTAGAAGGCGCTGTGAATGGCGATAGTTTACTGTTGAGTTGTTTCGATGGGAGCCATGCCTATTTATTTACTGCAACCATCAGTGGCAACGAAATAAAGAACGGCATGTATTACAGCAGTGCTGTTCCTGCTGAAAAATGGCATGCAACAAAAAATGAAAAAGCAGCATTGCCCGATACTACCCAAGTGACACAATTAAAACCGGGCGAAAGCAAATTGAATTTCACCTTCAAAGATGTGAATGGAAAAAATGTGTCGATCAACGATGCACGTTTTAAAAACAAAGTAGTGGTGATACAGATCATGGGCAGCTGGTGTCCCAACTGCATGGATGAAAGTCAATTCCTCAGCAGCTTTTACAAAGAGTACAAAAGCAAAGGTGTGGAAGTAGTGGCATTAGCGTATGAGTACAGTACTGATTTCAATCGTTCAAAAGCAAGCATTCAGAAATTTATTAACCGCTTTGGTATTAAATACCCTGTACTGATTACTCCCACAACAACAAGCGATGAACAACGAACAGAAAAAACTTTACCGCAGCTAACTCCTATTCGTTCGTTTCCAACAACCATCTTCCTGTCAAAGAACGGGAACGTTGCCAAAATACACCAGGGATTCTATGGCCCGGGCACAGGAGAGTTCTATAAGGAGTATAAAGCCGAGTTCTACCGCACGATCCGTTCCTTACTGGCAGAATAACTGGTTATTTTTTCGAGCTACACAACTATCTTTGTGACCCCTGAAAAAACAGGGGCATCAACCACCGCATGTAGAGGTTGCTGTGAACAATCATATTGTTTGAATTACTTAACATTTAAAGACTAAACTGATGGCAGCGAAAATTAAAGTAACCAACCCGGTTGTTGAACTGGATGGCGATGAGATGACAAGGATCATCTGGAAATTCATTAAAGAGAAATTGATTCTTCCTTATCTCGAACTGGATATTAAATACTATGATCTTGGTGTTGAATACAGAGATGAGACAAACGACCAGGTAACAATTGATGCAGCCAATGCAATTAAACAATATGGTGTAGGTATTAAGTGTGCAACCATTACTCCCGATGAGCAACGTGTTGAAGAGTTCAAACTCAAACAAATGTGGAAGAGTCCGAACGGAACCATCCGCAACATTTTGGATGGTACTGTTTTTCGTGAGCCGATCGTGATCAATAACATTCCACGTTTGGTTACAAACTGGACTGCACCAATCATTGTTGGCCGTCATGCATTTGGCGATCAATACCGTGCAACTGATACTGTGATCAAAGGCAAAGGAAAGTTAACCATGACCTTTACTCCTGAAGGTGGTGGCGAACCACAAACTTTTGAAGTGTATAATTTCAAAGGCGATGGTGTTGCAATGAGTATGTACAATACTGATGAAAGTATCATGGGTTTTGCACGCAGCTGTTTCAATATGGCATTGAGCAAAAAATGGCCGTTATATCTTTCTACAAAAAATACGATCCTCAAAAAATATGATGGACGTTTCAAAGATATTTTTGAAGAGATCTACCAGAATGAATTCAAAGCACAGTTTGTTGAAGCAGGTATCGTGTACGAACATCGTTTGATCGATGATATGGTGGCGAGTGCATTAAAATGGAACGGCAATTTTGTTTGGGCTTGTAAGAACTATGATGGTGATGTGCAAAGCGATACTGTTGCACAAGGTTTCGGTTCACTTGGTTTAATGACTTCCGTATTGGTTACACCTGATGGTAAAACAATGGAAGCAGAAGCTGCGCATGGTACTGTAACACGTCACTACCGTGAGCATCAGAAAGGTCGTCCAACATCAACAAATCCAATTGCATCAATCTTTGCATGGACACGTGGTTTGGCTTTTCGTGGTAAGCTAGATGGTAATCAACCACTGATCGATTTCGCTAATGCACTCGAAGCTGTTTGTATTGAAACAGTAGAAAGCGGTAAGATGACAAAAGATCTTGCTGTATGTGTGCATGGCAATAAAGTAAATCATGGCGAGCATTATTTGTACACAGAAGAATTCCTGGATGCAATTGATGCAAACCTGAAAGCAAAGCTTGGATAATTAACGAAGCAAGTTTGAAATAGAAATCCCTCAGCATTTGCTGAGGGATTTTTTTAGATTTATTCCTGTTACCCCCATATAGCTGTCCAAATCAGTTCAATGATTTTTGGATTAATAAGCGAGACGTATACCACTATCAGCAACAGCCCGATAAAACTTCCCAGTGCTACCAAATATGGTCGGAAAGTTTTCTTTTTGAAATAGGCAGTAAGAAGAAGCGTTAAGATCAGCAAAAATTCAATGGGCAAACTCACTTCAGGTGAAATAAACCGGCCAAGCCCGGGATTAATAAACGGAACCGCAGACAGCATCATGTATGGTGCATGATAATTTACATTTTTTCGATTCAGGATTGCAAGCAGATAAAACAGTACAAATAATGATCCATCAAAAAAAGTAGCAGCAACAAGCCCTGGCTCTTTATGTTTGAGCTGGCCATGATTTGTTACAAGAATAAAACCTGTTAAAATAACTGGAACAAGAATATAAGACAGCTTGCCAATTTTTTGATGCAATTCAAGCCGGCCACTTTTTGCAAGAAATGCCTGTGTAAACAATAATGCCAACCATGACAAGATCGATGCAACATGAAAATGGATGACCCATGATGTTCCTGTAAATGCAGGAAACAGGTTGAAATATGTTTTTCTGAATCCCAAGAAGCTGATGAACAAAAGTGCAATCACCAGCCAGCAGATAGCTACGAAATACTTGCGCATAACGAATTACTTTAGCGCCAATTTACTGTAAGTTGCCAGTGCTGTTTTTGGATAAATCCGACAAAATAAAATCACTTGGGGGTTTGCCTGTATAACGCTTGAAATCGTTTGTAAGATGAGCGTGATCGTAGTAGCCACATTCCCATACAATATCAAGAAGGCTGCTTCCGGTTCGGCGTTGAAATGTTGCGAATGCAAAATTGAACCGTTCAATATCAATAAATTCTTTCGGTGTTATGCCGATATGTTGTTTAAACTGCCTTTCTAAACTGCGCTCAGTAATAAAATGTTTTTTTGTGATCTCTTCAATTTTCAACCTTCCGTGGCTTTGAATAATATCTGATACAATTGGTAAAAGTGGGTTTTTGGATGCTGAAAATCTGTCAAGGTAAAACTGGTCAAGATATGTAACTGGGGGCGTCTTCTTTCTCTTAATATCAGGAAATTTTTTCCGTGTAAATTCATGGAATTGGTTGCTAACCTCGTTTAATGAATCATATGTATGGAAGTATGTAAATGCACCCGGCCTGAATTTTATTCCGAATAATAAAATTTTCCCTGTTAGTAATTGTACATCTGTTTGCAGCATAGGGCCTACCATGTAAATCGTGTCATGGTCAATTGTTTTGTTAAATTGAGTGGATGTAATTTCTTCACCAATATTGATTAACAGGTTAATACCGCCATCAGGCATTAATGTAACAGATTCTTTTTGTTGTATAAAGCCCGACAGCTGCCAGTACATTTCAATGTATGGTTGTAACGAAGGGGCAGGAGTGTAAGAATTGAAGATCATTCTAAATACTGAGGTTCCTGTTTTAGCTGAGCTCTTGTGAAATTTATATTAATATACTGCTTTTCCTGAAGTGATGCAAGCGAAGTGGATGATAACAACGCCTTGATGTTTACCTGACCGCTGAGTTTTTTATTTGTCTCCGGGATGCCCATCGTCAACCGGTTCACCAACCGCAATCATTGATGCAGGTAATCATTGGTTTTATTTTGGCTCCCAAAATCGAACGATGCTGCGCAAAAAGATCTTTCAACAGCATGAAAGTAAAACAAGCCGTGGTACAGAACTTTACCGCATTGAAGCATTGAGTGATGCGGTGTTTGCATTTTCTGTTTCCCTGCTTATTATGTCACTTGAAGTGCCGAAAACATTTGAAGAGCTTCAGACTTCTGTTCATCATTTTCTCCCTTTTGCAGCAACGGTAAGTCTTGTTTTCTTTTTCTGGTATTTGCAAAATGAATATTTCCGCAATTATGGTTTGAATGACGGGAAAGTCATCTTCTTAAATCTTTTTTTACTGGTGCTCGTTCTGTTTTATGCGTTTCCACTTAAATTTTTGTTTTCAATATTATTATCGTGGTTAACAGGCTTTGATTATTTCCATGAAGTGACAGTCCTGGGCAAAACAGTGTTAACAGAAGAAGAGTTTCCGCAGCTGATCCTGTTCTTCAGCATTGGTTATGCAGTCATCTGGTTTATTTTTTATTTATTGTACAGGCATGCATACCTTAACAGAAGTAAACTAAAATTGAGTATCTATGAAACAAAATATGTGCAATCGCAAAAGCAGGATGCAATGGTACAGATGGGAATTGGATTGTTAAGCATCTTGTTTGCATGGATGGATCTTCCTGTGTGGAGCGGTTTCTGTTTCCTGTTAATTCCGCTGTGGTTGTTATTGCATCATTATCTATTCAAACGTACTGTGAAGAGAATAGCTCAATTAAAATAACTGTAAACGAACAACACTCAGACGGGTGGCAGTTGAAATCTCAATTTTGAACAGAGGCTATGATTTCCTTCAAAAATTTATTTTCATCGATCACACGTAAGCCCAACCTTACTACAACCAGTTTCTTTGACGGAATGATGTAGATATCCTGTCCGCCATAACCATCTGCAAAAAACATATCAGCAGGAACATCGGGATACCAACGCTTACCTGTATCTTCTTTACTAAAACCATTTAACCAAAACTGATAACCATAATGTTTTTGTTTATCAGCCGCTGATGGTTGTATTGATTGCTGTACCCAATCAGCAGGTAATAATTGTTCTCCGTTCCACATGCCGTTGTTGTAATACAATAAACCGAACCTTGCAAAGTCACGTGCCGTTGCATAGCTGTAAGAAGAACCAACATAAGTGCCCGAGGCATCAGGCTCCAGCAGCATTGAATACATATTCAGTTGATGAAAGAGTGAACGGTACGGAAAATCAGCATATGCTTCTTCGCCAACAGTGTGGCGTATGATGCGACTGAGAATATTTGTATTGCCACTTGAATAATTAAATGCAGTACCTGGTTCATGTTTCAACGGAAGCTTGGCAGTAAAAGCAGCCATATCGCCATTCCTGAACAGCATGTTGGTTACTTCACTCGGTCTTGTATAATCTTCTTCAAATGACACACCTGTTGTTTGCTGTAACAACATGTGCAACGTAATTTTTTCTTTTGCAGTATTCTTCCATTCGGGAACAGGAGCAGGTGCATCAATCGCCAGCTTTCCTTCTTTTACTAAAATGCCGATCATAGCAGAGGTTAAACTTTTTGCAACCGACCAACCCGTCATCACGGTGTTTTTATCAAAGCCAGTGGCATACTGTTCTGCAACAAGTTGACCATTGTATAAAACAACAACAGCTCTCGTTTGCGATGGCTTTCCTTTGAAGTTTGATTGCATCACATTCGTAACAGCCTGCTTTAACAACTGCTGATTTAATTCAGCCGGTATTGTATCTGTAAGTTTATCACCATTGGGCCAGGCAATGCTGTCAGGGTTCATTCGTTTGATCATTGCTCTGTTAAACACTTGTTTTCTGATTTCTTCTTCGCTCAGATCATTGATAAGTGTGCAGCCGATACCATCCCTATAGATGGCTTTCTTTTTTGCAAAGCCCCAAACAGAAACAGATACTGATCGATCGCTGTCGTTAACTGAATAATTGCATAATGAAAACGGGAACTCTGCCAGGTCTTCTTTTACAACATCATCAGCAGTGCGGTTTTGTAAATAAATGCCCGATGCTAGATTCTTTGCAAAGTAACCGCTGATGATGGGGAATGCTTTCGTTGCATACCAAACAGCTGCAGCAATAACCAACAGTAACAAAATAGAAAACGATCTTATGATGATCTTGCGTGTTCGCATTGATTTTAGTGTTGTTATTAAAGTTAGCAAAGAATAAATGATTACTGTCTGCGTAACCTGCTTGTTAAACGTTAAAGCGATTGCCTGCCCACAAAACTTCCGGTACCACTCAGGAAGTTGATGGCTTTTGCTATATTCCTTTCTACACTTTCTGCTGTTTTTAAATTAGAGATATAACGGATAATTTCCTGTTGACGGGAGGCAGGTAATTTTTGGAAATTATCTTTTGCAATTTTGTTCTTTGCCAATGCTTTCTCAAGCTGCGGATGCATTTTCAGTTTTCTGTCTGCAGGATCAAATGCAATACTGATAGTAACAGCTTCGCCAACCCGCTTAGGCGAATCTTTCAGCATGATCGTATTGATGTATAAACGCCAATGCCCTGCATATTTCACCAATGTTTGCCGGTAAGGGGTTTTATTGATCACACCTTTTATTGGTATTGGTCCTTTCGCTTTCCCTGCTTTCTGTAAAACTGCTGCAAGTATGTTTTCGGGAACAAATACAAACGGGTTGATGCCGATGATTTCGATGACTGCTTTAAATGTTGGCATTGGCAGCAAGAATTGATTTAGGAGAGTTTCATCATTTTTCTGGTAAAGGTTCCGTCATCATAAAAATCAAATACTGCATAAGCCGGTTCAAATTCCTGGAAGGCACCTTTCCACCAGTTGCCTGATACTGCTCCGTTGCAAAAATATTTCACAGCAAGATAATCCACTTCATCCTGCAAATGAATGTGACCACTCAGGCAAACTTTAATATTGGGATTACCAAGAAATAATTTTTTCAATGCAAAAAAATCGGTGTGCATCAGGTTTCGTTGAATCTTCAGATCACCATTGACTTCAGTTTTATTAAAAAACAAACCTGCACAGATCGAGAGAATAGGTATGTGCGAAACAATACAAATGAATTTATCTTTTGAATTACTTAACTCCTGTTGCAGCCAATCCAGTTGTTCCGGATCGATGTAGGCGATATAACCGCCTGCAGGATTGAGTTGTGTGCTGTCGAGTACAATAAAGTGCCATTTACCTTTTGTAAAACTGTAATAACGTTTCGGTAAAGCCAGTGTTTCCACTGCCCATTGTTTACCATATAATTTATCTGCTTCGGGCCGGTCGTTTTTAATGAACCAACCCCACACATCGTGGTTGCCGATACAATGATAAACCGGCAGACTGTTTTCTTTTTTCAGAATGGAATGAAACAGATCCCATTGTGTTTTTGTTTTTTGTTTATCCGCATCCAGAGAATCCATAATGGAATCGCCGCCATTGATAATAAAATCAACTTTTGATTTTAATGATTGCACATGCTGAAATGCTTTTGCCATACCGGCTTCGGCAACAGCATCGGGCTTTACATGAATATCGGTGAGATAAGCAAAACGTATCTTACCTGTTTTCTTGTTTTCTGCTGAGCTGTTGAAAGGCAATAAACTGCTTCCGACAAGTGCGGCTGAAGTCTGTAAGAAATCACTTCTTTTCATACTTGATTTTATTCAGCAAAAAGTACAAAAAAGATTTGATGTGCAGCCGCTTTCATTTGCAGAAGAACAACAAGGGCGTAGAGAATAAGTTTGCTCTTAGGCCTATATGAGTTATTACTGCATCACCAGCGCTCTGTAATTACACAGGGTTTGTGCGACAAAATACAAATATGAATGCTGTGATAATTATGCGATCCTCCTCACTTAAGTCTCTGCTGATGTAAGCTATATTGTTTCCAATATACCCGTCGATTGCTGCAACAATTGTATCGCCTTTTTTCAATACCCAGCTGAACATTCCACCAGGTAATGACTTTTTAATTTTCCCCTTACGATTTTTATAAGTGTTAATAGGTTTTATCGTTAAGCTGTCATTGTTCAAAATAAGCCAACCTTTATTTTTCAAATCCAACTTGTTTTTATTGATCAAAAGAAATGGCGATGTCTTGCTTCCGTAATTTATTGTGCCCCATGCTTTGTTGAGTTCATTTGCATAGTAGGGTTCTTCCTGCGGTGAACGTTCCTCTGGCTTTGAGAATAAATTGATTATTCCAAAAAGTAACGACTTTCCGTGTCTTACAACATTCACATCATGCTTATAGTTAACAATACAAGAATCAATATCATTGTCAATTTTCAACCTGCTTTCATAGGTGGTTTTCTCCGTACTCTTTGATGGCAGGATGAGTCCCAATCTGTTGTATTTCTCGGATGTTGTTATGACCGTATCATACAAAACAGTTAGCCGAGTGTCAAATAAAAATGAAACAGCAGAATCCCAAAATCTTAATTTAATAATATCTGAGCGAAATGAACGCATCATATCTTCTCCCAGAAATATCGTTCTGTCGTATTGAGCTGCTGTTGTAAGTATCAGATGAAGGAAGAATAGTAAAAAAAGGAAGTGTTTCATGTCGATTATTTTCGAATATGAACCTACGCATATTCGGGCAGGAGCGCAATAGCAATAATTACTGATGGCTTGAAATGTTTTGCAAATAATCCCGAGCTTGAATTTTAAAAACGGACTTTTTTTACCTATCCGGAACTCCGGCTTTTATTTTTGCAAGAATTAATTATCGAATAGAAAATGTAGTGAACGAACACCCTCATTTTTATATATTCTCTAACGTATACGGGTACTGTATTTGCGGCTTTTCAGGAAACTATATCTATGCAATCAAAACTTTACTCATTTTCTTTTATCGCTCTTCTCTTTCTTACACTCAGCTCCTGTAAAAAATGGTTGCCCGAAAACCGTATTGAAGGTTCGTGGCGTTTAACCGAAGTAGAAAAGCGACGGGCTTTTGGTAATGAAAACATCAATTCGGGTTACGAATCCGGAGTGTTCCGGTTCAATGAGAACGGCACAGCTTCTTATACCGATGCAACCGACACCATGCAAGGCAACTGGCAGATGCGTACACAAAACGGCCCCGGTTATTATGATAGTGATGGCAACTGGCAAACCGATAGCAGACAGGTGCTGATCATTAAACTGTACGACTTCAACAGTAACCGTGTGATCGATTGGTATTTCGCTCATTTCGATTTCCGCTCTTCCGGTCGCAGGTTATTTGCCTTTATTGAAAGCCCGAGTTATAACTACCGTTATTGTTTCAGTAAGCAGTGAGGAAGAAAATACTTACGGATTTATTGTTGGGAAGGCGATAAACAAAAGTGAGGAGGAAAAAGGATATTCTTCCTCTAATGCTTGCAACTAATTATTTTCAAGCTGCTTTATCATGTCTATATTAAAGCTGTATTGTTCTTCAACTGGAATTTGTTTGCGAGAGTTTTTGTCAATATTTTTTCCTTCTTTGGTCCATAAAAATGGATAAAAATTATAAACTTTATTTCCGTCAAGTGTTGAAACATCTTCCTGCCAATTCTTCCATCTAAGCCCTTCGTAATATTTATTTAAATCATGATTAAAACAGAAAAGAAGAAATTCGGTATATGTTAGTTCCAATGGTTTCCAGTTTAAATTATCTGGCGACAAATAGTAAACCTTCCCCAGATCTTTCCCCAATTCACCACCATTAATTGCAAAAAAACCACCAACAGCATCATCGGCAATTAACAGAAATGATGGGGCTTCCCCATATTCATTAAAAGTTTTTCCTTTATTCCAGTCGGGAAGTGTTCGGTCTAACTTGGAATTGCCTGAGCCGAGAATACGTATCCAGCCATTATCTATTAATAAGCCGCCAGTAGAATATATGATTGCTCCCATAGGAGAGCGAGTGGTTATTTGCGTCTTGTATAATGCGTCCTTTGCTTTTGCTGAATCACAAGTGAGTATTTCAACTTTATTTTTTGCTGAGCTAATCCACTCTGAAACCAAAGTCCAGCCTGGCTCTGTTTTATTGATTAATTCATCAACATTTTTCATTTTATTTTGACCATTACCAGTTAATATTGAAAGAGACAAAATGAATATTAAAAAGAAGAATCTCATGTTTTCTTGGGAATATAATAGTTTAATGAAGAAAAAAATTTTTCACCTCACCACCTCAAATCCCTCAAACTTCTGCAACTCTTTATCTTCAACCGTAACAGAAGTAACCTTACTCTTTGGTGAGCCCATCCAGCACCATTCAATAAAATCGGCTAACTGATCTTCGGTGCCGGTGGCAACGACTGCCACATCACCATCAGGGGTATTGCGTACAGTGCCGGTAAGTAACAGTTGTTGTGCTTTCTCAAGTGTGTACCTGCGAAACCAAACGCCCTGCACTTTTCCTCTAACGGTTATGGCGACAGTTTTTTGCATCAGGTAATATCGGCTACGGTTTTGCTCTCGAGGATCTTAAGATTTGCATCACGCACTTTTATCATCATATCGTGAAGTCCGCAATGTTTTTCGTCGCAGTTTTTACAGCGTTCGTAAAAGTGGAGGCTAACGCAGGAGAGGGGAGCAATCGGTCCATCCAACAAACGGATCACTCTTGCCAGTGTGATCTGCGATGGTTTCAGTTTGAAATAATAGCCACCACCTTTTCCTTTCTTGCTTTCAAGAATACCATCTTTCCGCATCAGTAAAAGAATATTCTCCAAAAACTTCAAGGGTATCTTTTTCTTTTTGGCAATATCCGCTATCAGAAGCGGCTCGTTATTTTTTTGCTGTGCCATATAGCTCAGCGCCTGGAATGCATATTGGGTTTTTTTCGACAGCATTTGTAAGAAATTAAAATTTCAGTGGGAAAAGTTCAATTCTCCACTTGCAAAGTAGAATATTTTTATTGGAAACGAAAATGAGCGCTGACAGCGCCGTGAATTTGTTAAATAAATGGGAATGCCCGGGGTGATTTTGCTTTTGGTACAATATTGGAAAATGTAGCTGTAAACAGATGTTATGAAGAGCAAAATTTTATCCATTATTATAGCAGTTATTGGGTTCACAAGTGCTTCGTATGCACAAAAAGCCAATACCATTTTTGGTGGTAACGTTATTGTTGGCGCACCGCTTGGCGATTTCCGAAACAATTACAAAAGTGTATTTGGTATTGAGGGGTTTGGCGGTTTTGGATTGGGACAGAAAGCTTTTATCACAGGTACTATCGGTTTTCAATCGTATGCACCCGACCCGAGCAGTTATGATGGTGTTTACTATGGCAAGATTACGATGATACCATTAAAAGCAGGTGTTCGCTTTTACCCCGTAAATAATTTCTTTCTTACGGGTAATGCAGGAATAGGGTTAGTACGTGATGAAACAATAGAGGCAAGGGAAAGCCGCTTTGCGTATGATGTTGGCGCCGGGTTAAATTTTTCGATCTTTAATGCCAGCGTTCATTACGATGCAATTAAAAGAGTGAACGCTCCAGGTTCATCAAATGCAGTGTTACTGAAGCTTGGTATTGCTATACGTTAAATGATTTTGTGCTCGTAAGCATATTTAATTAACCCGATCACCGAATTGGTTTTCGTTTTGCGGAAGATGTTTTTCCTGTGTGTTTCAACTGTACGTTCGCTCAGGAATAACTCTTCCGCAATTTTTTTATTGCTGTATTCCTTTTCAATAAGCCGTACAATTTCAATTTCACGGTTGGTGAGTTTGTTCTCGTCGCTCACTTGTTTTCGTTCACTTGCCTTTAGCATTTCCTGCAATACCTCATCACTAAAATAGATACCGCCTTCTGCAATTTTATTCAGGGCATTTATAAATTCTGTTTGACCAATGTTTTTCAACAGGTAACCGCTGATATCACTTTCTTCGATCATCTGGTTTACCAAACTGCCTTCGCCGTTCATGGATAATGCAATGATCCTGATAGCAGGGAATTCTTTTTTCACCTGCTTCGCCAGTTCAACACCTGTTAATACCGGCATCATTACATCTGTAAGCAGAATATCAATCTGCTGTTTTTTTAATAAAGGCAAAATGGTTTCAGGATGATTCGATTCAATAACGATCTCAAATTGGTTATAGCCTTTTAGCAGGGAATGCAACCCGTCGATAACGATCTGGTGATCGTCAACAATCGCAATTTTGTAATGAGGTAAGGGCATACAATGGTGGGTTGAACCGAAGATATTAAAAAAATGTCGCTCAAATTGTATGATATGCATCATGCAACAGGAAGATGAATAGCAACTAACGTTCCTTTGCCGGGGGCTGTATCAAAATCGATACTTCCGTTGAGATAGTCGATCCTTGCTTTCATATTCTTTAAACCAATGCCGCTTTCTTCATCCAGTTGTTGCAGATCGAATCCCTTTCCGTTATCTTCAATGGTAGCGCTGATGCCATCTTTGTCTTTAATGATGGCAATATCTAAATGTGATGCACCGGAATGTTTAATTACATTGTTCACACACTCCTGCAGCACACGGTACAAAACGATCTCCACATCTTCGTTCAACCTTTCCTGTAAACCTTCAACATGCAGGTTTACTTTAATCACTTTCTGATCGATCTTATCAAGAAACTCAGCAACAGCTTTACCCAATCCTGATTTCAGTAACATGTTCGGCATCATCTGGTGACTCACCGTTCTTACTTCTTTACAACTTTCATCAACCAAACCAATGATGCGTTCAAACGAAAGTTTCTGATCAGCGTTACTGAACTGTATCTCGTTCTCAAAAGCAGACAAATTCATTTTGGCAGCACTCATCATTTGCCCTACACCATCATGGAGGTCTTTGGCAATACGCTGCCGTTCTTTTTCTTCGGCTTTCATTACAGCGCTGGCCGCCAGTTGCTGTTGCTCAAAAACTGTTTGTTGCAGTTTCGCTTTTTGTTTTAATTGATTGCGGTTGTAGAATAACCAGGCTAATGCCAAGCCGAATAACAGTGCCAACGAAATGCCGGTGATGAGGTAGTTTTTCCTTGTAAGATTAAATTGTTGCTCCTGTATGACCTTTTCCTTTTTCTCTGTTTCGTATTTTGTTTTCATTTCAGCCAATGCTTCTTCAGATGCATGAGTGTAAATACTATCCTTAAGGTCATTCATTTTTTTGTACAGCTCACTGGCAGCAGCATAGTTGCCTGCTTTTTCATGATTCAGTGCAATGGCTTTGTAGATCATGGGAAATTTTGCCTGCAGGTTTTTCTCCTGCGCAATACGCAACGCTTCGTTACCTGTACGTAAACCTTCTGTTGTATTGTTCATAAGTGCATACAACTCTGACAGCACAGCAAGGTCTGATACAATAAAAAAAGCATCACCTGTTTTTTCACGAATGGGTTTTGCTTTTAAGAAACAATCAAGAGCTTCACGGTATTTACGTTCAGCCGTATAAGCAGTACCCATAATATTCCAGCCATTTGCTTCGGCTTCAATGTTCTTTTGTTGCTGTGCAATACGGATGCCTTGCTTTACAAATTTGTAAACCGAATCGTATTGTTTAAGTGCACCATAGCAGGATGCAAGATTATTATAGCTCACCGCAAAGCGAACCGGTAGTTTAATTTCTTCAGCAAGATCAATGGAAGAACGAAAATGCTCGATTGCTTCTTTGAATTGATTCAGCTCCATATAGGCCCAGCCGATATTGTGTAATGATTTTACCATTACAACTTTCTCGTTTCCCTTCTCTGCTTTTTTAAGTGCCATATAAAATTGCTCCATGGCTTCTTTCTGCCGGTTCATACGCATGAGCGCAAGACCAGCAGCGGAATAGTACTGCGATTGCAAAGAATCGGTTCCTTGTACTTTGTTAAGCAGACGAATATTTTTTGATGAAAGCAGCAGACCTGAATCAGGTTTCGACATGCTCATGTAATAATACACTTTGTTTACTTCAGCCCGTAACTGCATTGTTTCGTTGTGTTGTTTGCCGGCTAGTTTCACCAATTCGTCAGTCACTTTTGCTGACGAGTCGGGGTTGCGCATCCTGAATTCATTGGAGAGCAGGAGCAGCAGATCCATTTTACGGTCAATATCTTTTTCGCTGCTGATGAGTTTACGCAGGCTGTCGGTCTTTGGCGATTGTGCATACGAAGCAGTGCAGCCGTATGTTGCTAAGAAGAATAACAAATATGTAATGAATGGTCTCATTTTACAGCGTGCTGTTGAGTGGGTACATGAATTGCTACCAATGTTCCGTTGCCTAGTGAACTGTCAATGTCAACGGTGCCTTTTAAGAATTGAATACGGCTCCGGATATTTGAAAGACCCATGCCATCCTCTTTTTGCTGCAGATCGTTTGAAAAACCTTTGCCGTTATCTTCAATGGTTACACTGATGCCATCGTTATCATGAATGAGTGATATGTCGAGTGTGCTTGCTTCTGCATGTTTAATACAGTTGTTGATGCATTCCTGTATTACACGAAATAAAATGGTCTCAGTTGTTGTGTTCAACCGTTCGGTAAAACCTTCACTGTAGAAACTAACCTGCAGTTCTTTGTTGCTGATCTTGGCGGTTAACTCTTCAACAGCATCGGGCAAACCTTTGTTGAGCAGGGCAGCGGGCATCATGCTATGGCTCACCGCTCTTACTTCTTTACAACTGTCATCTACCAGCTGAATAATATTCACCAATGATCTACTTTGATCGCTATCCTCAATTTTTGCTGTATTGTAAAACGAAGAAAGGTTCATACGTGCAGCACTCATCATTTGTCCCACACCATCGTGCAGGTCTTTGGCAATGCGGGTGCGTTCTTTTTCTTCAGCTTCCAGTATTGATTGCGCAGCAAGTTCCTGTTGCTTTAAAATTTCTGTTTGCAGTTTTACCTGTTGTTTCCAACGGTAACGGTTGTAAAGTAAAAAACTGATGACAGCTGTAAAAGCAACAAAGCAAAGGATCAGGAATATTTGTGTGTTTTGTTTTTTGATCGTGAATTGCTGAACCTGTATCTGCTGTTCTTTTTTATTGGTTTCATATAAGGTACTTAGTTCCTCGATCTGTCTTGTTTTCTGTGCAGTGAATAATGAATCTTTAAGTTGTGTGTGCCAGGTGTAATAGTCCAATGCTTTTTTGTAGTCACCGTTTACATTGGCAATGCGGCTTAGTTCTGCATAGTTATTTGAAAGCAGTTCTTTGTATTGCATTTTCTCAGCTACTTTATTACTTTCTTCAAGATAATATGCTGCACGTTCGTACTTGCTCCATGCGCCATACATAATACCAAGGTCGGAGTAGCTTAATGTAATTGCAAAAGTATCCTTCAGTTTTTGCCTTATGCCGAGTGCCTGAAGGTTAAAATCTTCTGCTTCTGTGAACTTACTTTGAAGACCATATACACCGGCAAGAAAACTCAATGACCATGCCCGGCCGGCTTCGTCTTTTAAGAGCGTAGACATTTGCAGCGATGCCCGGTAACGACGGATAGCTTCATCATAATTTCCCTGGTATTCATACACAACACCACTTTCATTCATGATCATTTGCATACCACTTGAATCGTTAAGTGAACGGAATAAATCATATGCCCGATCGTAGAAAACAGAAGCCCGCTTTAAATCTCTTGTTTTGCGATAGAGTTTCGCAATATCATTTATAACGTAACCAAGTTCCTTCTGTTTGTTTCTGCGTTCTAAAATTCCTGCAGCAAGAAAATAATAGGATGCAGATTTTTCATAGTCACCTTTAAAATAATTAGCCATCCCGAGATAACGGGTTAACTCAGCGTAGGAAACAGAATCTTTGAGTTTGGATGCAACAAGTAAACCTTCTTCGCCAACCTTGATCGTTTCGTTAAAACTGATCAGACTTAGTTTGCCGGTGAGCAGCATATAAGCTTTCAATCTTACTTTGTCATTGGTTGTTTTGCCAATAGTAGCACGCAAGCTGTCAATTGTTGTGTCTTGTGCAAACACAGCCAATTGAAGAAAAACAAATAGTAATGTGGGTAATGCAGTTTTGGGTTTGGGCCACATGGTGCTTACAAGTTAAGCACTTCTTTCATTCCGAAGAAACCGGTTTTATCTTTTAAAAATTCGGCTGCGAGTACGGCACCCAATGCAAAGCCGGTGCGGTTATGTGCCGTGTGTATGATCTCAATATCATCAATGGCAGAACTGTATTTTACATGATGCGTGCCGGGCGCAGGATCGATCCGTTCACTAATGATCGACAGATCGCCGGGATGTGCAGAAACTTCGTTCACCCATTTTTCTTTACGGCCCAACTGCTCAAGCACTTGCTCGGCCAATGAAATGGCAGTGCCGCTTGGTGCATCTTTTTTTGCGGTGTGGTGGATCTCCTTGAGTGTTACTTCGTAATTACTTTGCGGTGCCATCAATTGCGCCAGACGCTTATTCACTTCAAAGAAAATGTTTACACCCACGCTGAAGTTGCTCGCAACAATTAATCCTGTGCGTGCCGCTTCGGCAATGGCTTTTGCTTCATCCAGTTTTTCTAACCAACCGGTAGAACCACAAACTACAGGCACAGCTTGTTGCAAACAGAAAGTTACATTCTTAAAGGCAGTATGCGGACTTGTAAACTCGATCACCACATCTGCTTTCTTTATATTTTCAGGAGTAAGATCGTGCAGGTTATCTGCATCAATGATCAATACAGCTTCGTGGCCACGTTCTTTTGCAATTTCATGGATGGCTTTTCCCATTTTCCCATAACCGATCAGCGCTATGTTCATCTAAATAGTTGGTTTGATTTTTTATAACGATGACCGTTGTGGAAACAATCATCTTGCTGAATTATTCTTTCCAAAGGTAAAGACTAATCCAACTGACGCCTGTTTGGTTACAGGATTTATAGTAGGGTTCACCCGCATCGACAGATCATCTGATACTTCAAACGCTTTCAAATGACCATCAACTGTAGCATCCACCACATTCAATCCCCACAAAAGAATAAAGATCAATACAGAATAATCAACATACTGTCTTACACCAATACGGTATTGCCGCACTGATTCGGCATCAACAGGTTGAAATTTTGGCTTAATGAGATAGTCGTTCGATGCAATGGTATCAACCTTATAACGGTAGGCATCTCTTGCATCAATATATTCTTTGCGGTTGTAAATAAAGAAACCTGCTGCAGTGCCTAATGCACCATACACAATGGGAATCTTCCAGTATTTTTTATTGTAGGCTTGTCCCCAGCCCGGAATAATTGCAGAACGGATGGTTGCTTTGCGTGGCGAGTGTTCTGCTTTCTTTTTGATTGTGTCAACAGCCGGGTTTTTTATGGTATCTGTTTGCACAGAAGCCACAACCGGTTTAACTGCAGCAGTATCCTGTGCATTAACAGCGTGCAGTAAACCAAACGAGATGAGTATAAGAAAAAATAAATGCCTCATGTGTTATTCAACATCGGTGCCCAGCGTTTTCAGTATCTGGTTGAATTGTTCAAGCGAATAATATTCGATCAAGATACTGCCATTGCCTTTTTTGCTATGGTTCACTTTTACTTTAGTACCGAATTGCGATGCTAAGTTATCTTCAATTCGCTGAAAGGCCTGCGGCAAACTGCCCTTTACAGCAGTTTTAACAGGTGCCGATTTATATAATTGACGAACCAATGCTTCGGTTTGTCGAACGGATAATTCTTTTTGTTTTACCTGGTGATAAACATATAACTGCTTATCAATTGTATCTACATTGATCAATGCTCTTGCATGCCCCATGCTCAACGCACCTGTGCGAACAGCCAGTTGAATATCCGGCGGCAGTTTCAATAAACGGATATAGTTGGTAACAGTGGTACGGTCTTTCCCCATACGTTCTGCCACTTGCTCCTGCGTGTAATCCAGTTCTTCCATCAGTCGTTTGTAGCTGAGTGCGATCTCTACTGCATTCAGGTTTTCACGTTGCAGGTTTTCGAGCAATGCCAGTTCCAGCAATTCCTGGTCATTTGCCTGGCGGATGTAAGCCGGGATATCTTTTAACCCTGCAATTTTGGAAGCACGCCATCTGCGTTCACCCGAAATAAGACGGTATTTACCCGCACTTGTTTTTGATACGGTGATAGGCTGAATGATGTCGTGCATTTTGATGCTGTCGGCCAGTTCCTTCAGCGCCTGCTCGTCGAAATCACGACGGGGCTGTTTGGGGTTAACATCAATATCGCTGATGGGAATGCGAAGCATGCTTGTAACAGCCTCAGTTACAGCTGGTTTCAGCTGGCCGGCTGTGGTTTTCAGATCTTCATCAATACTTTGCAGCAGGGAACGGATTCCCTTTCCTAACGCATCTTTTTTTCCGGGGGTAGACATAATATCGTGTTGTTACAGTCTGCGAAGTACCTGAAAAAAAACCAAAAAACAAGAATGGGAGTAAAGGGTGTCAATAGCAACTGGCAGAGCAGCGAAGAGTATTATTAAATAAATTAATCGCCACCTCCACATCCGCTACTGCAACTCGATCCGCAACTGGAGCTTCCGCTGTCTCCGCTATCGCTGGCATCACTAAAATCGCCACCAGCACCTCCACCGCCAAAATCACCGCCATTGAAATCCGAAAAGTGAGGATCGTCGAAATAACTAAAGAGTGGGGCTTCATCCCCATAACTTGAATTGCCACCGTTACTGTAAACGATAGTTGATTGACGTTGATAAGCTTTTTTAGCTGCGTTTAGCTGAGCATCACTGAACTTTGGCAAGTCCCATATTGCTGCAGGTGCGTCAAAACCAAATTCGGTACGGTAGAGTAGTAATGTTTTGATGTATTGTTCAGCATACGCCTCCGTTTGATCATCAAATGGGATAAGTTCAGGATGATGATCGAAATTGTATTGAATCACTTCATCGCAAAACTGACGATAGGGTTTTGTGAAAAGCAAATGCTCATGCCAAACAATGTCTATAATCTTGGAGGGAGTTACTTGAAAATTGCTGATAATACCTAAGTAAACAAATTTTTTGTATTCATGGATTGCATGCAGAGCAAAATTGGTATTCCAGTTATGCTTTCTTTTTATTTTATCAGCAAATGCTTTTGTGGAAGCGTCTTCTCCGCCAAATAATTCTGTTATCTTATTCCAAACATTCGGAGGAACAATATGGTTAAAATGATAAGAATCCAATTGTGACCATAATTTTTTTTTGTCGATTTCAGGCATTATCAAAGAATTAGTATGTAATTATTTAAGTAAACTATACCCCAACCAGGTTGCAGCTAAACCCAGCAACAAACTTCCAATCGCATAGAAGAAAAACATCCCGATACGTTGCTGCTGCAACATGACCAGACTTTCGAGTGAGAAAGCAGAAAAAGTTGTAAACCCACCACATATTCCTGCTGCAAGAAACAATCGCCAGTTGGTTGCAAAGTTTTCGCTTCTTAAAGCATAGGCAAACACAAGACCGATAATAAAACTGCCAATAATGTTCACCAGAAAAGTTGCAAGCGGGAATGTTGCATGTTTAAACCAAACTGCAAATGCATAACGCAACATGCTGCCTGCCGCACCACCAAGACCAACGAGGAGAATATTTTTCAGCATAAGGAAGAAGTTAGTAGATAGAATACAGAATTTAGAATAAAACAGATAATGGGTTTGTTTTTTCTTCTATCTTCTCTATTCTGAATTCTTTACAGGTTCCCGGTAAACGTATAGTTGAAATCAACCTGCCATAAACCATTACGCTTGATCACCTTCACCGGCATTTGTTTCTTTTTGTAAGAGTTGGAATAGTTTACGATCACGACAGTGTCGCTTACATTATCAACTGAATGAATAATGATGGATGAGCCTTTATAACCTTCCTTATCTTTCTTGCTCATTTCATCTTTGTATTTTTTTTCGATGAGATCGAGCTCATATAAATTCAAACTGTCTTTGATCATCAGTTGTCTTGCCCAATCGTAATCACCATCCAGTGAGCTGCGGATAAATTCACGGGCTGTATCCAATGCTTCAGTTGGGCGTTCACGTTCCTGCTGGCAGGAAACGATGGTTACAATAACAGCGAATAAAAAAAGAATTCTCTTCATGTGCCCAAATGTACAAAAGGGATTGATTTGAGGAACAGTTTTAACAAGGACATAGATTCACAGATGACACTGATGCGGCAGTTAGTACAGATTTTCTTGGCCAATCTGCGAAAATCTTTTCAATCCGTGTTATCTATGACTACATAAAAAAAATCCCGTCTCATTGCTGAAACGGGATGCGGTTGTACTACTACGCTTATTCAGGGTTGTTAAAATGATCAATTCTAATAAATAAGCTTCGTAGCACTTGTATATGCTGCGGTGTAAGTACGCTCTTTTAACGACGGTGGTAGCTGTTTGGCTGCTCCTGGTCGATCTTATGATCTTTGTCGTAAGCCCTGATGATGGCTTTCACCAAACGGTGACGAACCACATCTTCTTCATCGAGCTCAATATGACTGATCCCATCGATGTTCTTTAAAATGCGGATACCTTTTTCCAAACCACTGCGTTGGTTCTTTGGCAGATCCACCTGCGTCATATCACCTGTAATGATGGCCTTTGCATTGGCACCAATACGTGTGAGGAACATTTTCAACTGAAGGTCAGTTGTATTCTGTGCCTCATCCAAAATGATGAACGCATTATCCAACGTACGGCCACGCATATAAGCCAGTGGTGCAATTTCAATTACACGTGTACTCATATAGTAACCAAGTTTATCCGCAGGGATCATATCGTCCAATGCATCATATAACGGACGCAGATATGGATCGATCTTTTCTTTGAGATCACCGGGAAGGAAACCAAGACTTTCACCAGCTTCAACAGCAGGACGTGTGAGAATGATCTTCTTTACCAGCTTGTTCTTTAATGCACGTACTGCAAGTGCAACAGCAGTATAGGTTTTACCTGTACCTGCAGGGCCAATGGCGAATACGATATCATTTTTGTCAATTGCACCCACCATCCGTTTCTGGTTTTGTGTGCGTGCACGAACAGTTTTACCATTGGGACCAAAAACAAGAACTTCGCTTGGGTTTCGTTCCACAAAGGCATCAACTGTTTCCTGGTCGTCGCCGCCGAGGATCTGTTCAAGATAATTTTCGCTGAGCTGTCCGTTACGTTCTAAGTATGCAATGAGGAGATCAATTTTTTCTTTTGCCTGATCTACCTGTTCGGGGCTGCCACTTAATTTGATTTGTGTGCCACGTGATAAAATTTTTAAGAGTGGAAACTTTTTCTTGAGGATGTCTAATTTACCGTTGTTAACGCCAAAAAATTCAATCGGGTTAACGGTTTCGAGGTTAATGATCGTTTCAGTCAAAGTTTTTTCAGTTTAGCGGCCGGTACCGGAATTAGTGTACTACGTTGCGCAGGCGTAGTAAAGATTTCAGCACCAAACCATGTTCACAATAAGTATCATTTGGGCAACGATACTTCTAACCCTTCCATCTGTTACCAATATTAATCATTGAAAACAGATTTTCATAAAGGTACTTATTCACAGGATGTGGAAACGTTAACAGTTGATGAAAACTATTTTTCGATAAGTAAGATGAAGCGTTGCTGCAACTCCACAGATCTTTTTTTCGTAAGTAATCAGTGGCCGAAACACAAGCAGAATAGAAAAAAACCGATCGCTTTCTGTTTACGGTACTATTTATGTTCTTATAATTTTGATTAATAGGTACTACGGGTTTTATTGAGTAAATTCAGTGATTAGCAACGTATGAAATTAATGCCAGCCATAGTAATCACAGTATCTGTACTTGTTATACTCACAGGTTGCCGAGGCTGTATGAATCAAAAGGGAGCACCGGCTCCATTGGCTGTAACAGATAGTGTAAAGGTTGAACTTCCTTCATCGGTATTTAATATTCCTGTAAAATATGAATTGAAAAATTTTGAGCTATGGATCAACCAGGTGATCAAAGGAAAGTTTCTTGAAACAGTGATCAATCCGTTGAACGATGAACGAGATGAAGCAAAGCTGATCATGACGAAAACAGGAACGATCCAGATAAGTTCAAATGGAAAAGAACTCATTTGCATTGTTCCGCTCAGGTTAGAAGCGGTGTTGCTGAAAAGCAGGATGGGGAAGGGCCTTACCAAGTCAGCCGACACAATGGTGACCGTAGTTAATATTCAGTTATCCACTCCTGTTGCACTTGATAAAAACTGGAATCTTGTTACAAACTTTACGATCGATAAATTAAAATGGATCAAAGAACCGGTGTTCCAGGTTGGACCATTCAAAAAAAATCTGAAGAAAAAAATCAATGATTGGTTGAAAGAAAATGAAGGCACACTCACTAACATCATTGACAGGGAAATTAACAAAACGGTATCAATGGAATCTGCCTTATCAAAAGTGTGGATGGATTTACAAAAGCCCATTATCATCCGGAAAAAATTGCCGAATGTGTGGATCAATTTTGTGTGCACATCAATTGAAGGAAGAATATTACTCAGCCCTTCTACCATTACCTGTCAAACAAGGGTGCTGGCAACAACAAAGATGATCACTGATACAACATTGTTGCCGGCAAGAAATCCATTTCCTGCATACAGACTATTAAAGGAAACTGAAACTGCATCGGATATTCATTTGTATGCGTTTACATCTTTCGAAGAAATTAACGAAGAACTAAACAGCCAGTTGAAAGGGAAAACATTTAATGCAGAAGGTTATTCGCTCAATATTAAATCGGTCAATGCCTATGCATCTGAAGCTGGTATTTCAGTTGAGATTGAAACAAGCAAGGATATTAAAGGGAAGCTGGTTGCCAGTGGAAAACTGGAGTTTGATTCAGAGGAACAGGCATTGGTGATCAGGAATTTTGATTATGCTGTAAGCAGCAACAATACACTTGTAAATGCAGGCGATATGTTGCTGCATCAACAATTGAAAGATACCATTGCTTCTAAACTCGTACTGGAAATGCGAAATTTAATTGACACAGTACCGCAATTAGTGGAGAATGCAATTGCAAAAGGAAAATCCAGCGATAAAATTGACCTGGAATTTGATCATCTTGAAATTCACCGTTGCGAAATTTCAATGGGCGCAACAGGTATACATTTTATTATTCATGCAGAAGCAACTGCAGGAATAAGATTGAAAAAATTAAAGCCGGGTAAACGCCTGCGTATCAGAAAAGCACAAAAGGAAAAATAGAAGTTTCATAACGCAAAATCTCTCTTCCGATCCCTTATTTTTACAGTCTATGGCTGTGTATTTCTCTTCATTGAATTCAGGCAGTAATGCCAATTGCTATTACGTTAGTAATGGAGACGCCGCCATTTTGGTTGATGCCGGGTTATCATGCAGGGAAACAGAAAAACGCATGAAACGTCTTGGGCTGGAGATGGAACAGGTGAAAGCGATTTTTATTTCGCATGAACACAGCGATCATATCAACGGTCTTGAAGTATTGAGCCGCAAACACAAACTCCCTGTTTATATTTCACAGAAAACATTCGCCAACAGCAATCTTTCAATTGATCCATCCCTCGTTCGATATTTCAGAAAAGATGAAACCGTTGAGGTTGATCAGCTACAGATCAAATGTTTCAGCAAATCGCATGATGCCGCCGACCCATTCAGTTTTATGATCAGCTCGCAGAATATTAATGTGGCAGTGATCACCGATATTGGTTACGCCTGCAAACAGGTGCTGCATTATTTTCAGCAAAGTCATGTGGTGTTTCTTGAAAGTAATTACTGTGAAACGATGTTGGCCAATGGCGATTATCCTTATCATCTCAAACGCCGTATCAGCAGCGATGAAGGTCATCTTTCCAATACACAGGCACTTGAGTTGTTTTTGCAATACAGAACGCCGCAGTTGAGCCATCTCATACTTTCGCATCTCTCAAAAAATAATAACACACCCGAAACAGTGAATGCGTTGTTTCAGCCGCATGCGGGTAACACCAAGGTAATTGTGGCATCACGTTACGAAGAATCAGCATTATTTTCTATTGACGCTGTTCCTGTTGCCGTAAGACGCTCACTTATGTCAACAAAAAAGAAACCCAGTAACGAATTACAATTGTCTTTATTCTGACAGTCGGTGAGATTTTCTGAATTCTTTACTTCAATTGCCGTTTGGAAAAATAATATCTTCCATTACCAAAATCATCTTTATGTACCAGATCATGTGGCCCGGAAAATCAAACTGGCCGTTGTGGCAACGGTTACTGTTTCGTTTTTTCTTTGTCTATTTTGTATTGTATGTAAGTCCGTGGCAATGGCTTGAAATAATTCCGGGTGTAAACTATGTAACGGATTATTATTCGAAGTTTATGGATTGGCTGGTGAATGCCGCTAATAAAAACCTGTTTCATGTTTATAAAAGTCTTGTGCCGTTAAATGGCAGTGGCGATACTTCATGGGCATTTATTCAGCTTCGTTTGTTTTTATTGATCGCAGCTATATTAGTGATTATTTGGTCGTTGCTCGACAGTAAACGCAAACAGCATAACCGTCTTGCTTACTGGTTCAGGATCATGCTGCGGTATTTTATCATCATCAATTGTTTTGGTTATGGTTTTGCAAAAGTGTTTTTATCGCAGATGCCTTTTCCCAATAACAGTTTAATGGCTACATCACTGGGCGATCTGCTGCCCATGCGTTTATCATGGGCTTTTATGGGCGCATCACCAACCTATGAATTCTTTTCAGGATTAATGGAAGTGATCGCAGGTGTTCTCTTACTCTTCCGACGAACAGCCACTTTTGGAACCTTACTGGCCGCAGGTGTTTTTGCCAATGTATTTGTGATGAATCTTGGTTACGACATACCTGTAAAATTATTCTCGGCGCATTTAATGATTGCATGTCTTGTGTTGTTATCATTTGAATACAGACGTGTTTTAAACTTTCTTGTTTCAAACCGATATGCAGAGCAAGGCAATCTCTATTACATCCGCTATCCAAAAAAGTGGATGCGTATTGCAACTGTTACTGCAAAGCTGTTGTTTATAGTTTTCTTTGTGATACTGGGTGGTTATGAATCTTATCAATCGTTTGTACAAAGAAGTAAAACTCCTGAATCAAAACCAATCCGATCCGGTTTGTATGATGTAACCGTATTTGTAAAAAATGGCGATACCATTCCGCCGTTGTTGTACGATACAATTCGCTGGAGAGATATTGTGTTTGAGAAAAGCGGTGCAGGTAGTGTAGGCACCACTGATACATTGTTCTGGCAGCGGTACAGGCGTGGTTACTTCCGCAGCAAAGTTGATACAGTAAAAAAAGAAATTGAGTTCAGTAAAAATAACCCTGCTTTTGAAACCTTTAAGCTCTTTACCTTGCAGTATGAAATACCGGATAGCAACAGGATCATTTTAAAAGGTAAAATCAGGAACGATTCTGTTTACACAGTGTTGCAACGAAGCAAGCGGCATTTTCAGTTAGCAGAAAAACAGTTTCATTGGTTAAGTGAATACAACAGGTAAATAAGTTCAACTTTGTACATCAACATTCATACACATCATACCAAACCTGTTGAAGGAATCATCAGTATTGGTAACCTGTACAAGGATTTTGATTCTATTGAAACTAATAGTTTTTATTCTGTTGGATTACATCCGTGGTATCTGATTAATGAAACTTGGGAAGAACAATTCGAAGTTGTAAACGAAAAATGCCTTTTGCAAAATGTAGTGGCAATTGGTGAAGCAGGGTTGGATAAAGTAACTGAAACTGGTTTTGAATTGCAACAAACTGTTTTTTCAAAACATATTCAACTGGCCAATGAAGTACAAAAGCCGTTAATCGTACATTGTGTACGTGCACATGCTGAAGTGATTGGTTTGTTGAAGCAAACTCCTGTGCATGTCCCGGTCATTTTTCATGGATTTAATAAGAGCAAAGAACTGGCACAGCAACTGATCGCCTTGGGTTATTATCTTTCTTTTGGCAAAGGATTGGAGAAACAGGGGTTACAGGAAGTAATGGGCGCTTTACCTCGTGCAAAGATCTTTCTCGAAACAGATAACAGCACCGCATCCATCGAAGAAATTTATGCTCATGCAGCTGCCGCTTTTCAAATTGACGAAGAATCGCTTAGTTTGCAGCTCCAAAAAAATGCAGCAACTGTTTTTGGCGCTGCTCTTACAAGAATATGATGAATGATATCTCCTGGCTTTCACGCACCAGTTTGTTAATAGGTGAAGAAACCGTTCGTGCATTTACACAAAAACATGTCATGATCGTGGGTATGGGCGGCGTTGGCTCCTTTGCTGCCGAATTCATTGCACGCAGCGGCATTGGTAAAATGACGATCATTGATGGCGATGTGGTGGATCCTACTAACCGCAATCGTCAGTTACCTGCATTGGCAACCAATCATGGTGAATCAAAAGCATTGATCATGGCCGAACGATTAAAAGCCATCAACCCTGAATTGGAGTTGAACGTGGTGAAGGAATTTGTAAACCCGGAAACAGTGTTGCAGCAGTTTGCTTTTAAACCGGATTACCTTATTGATGCGATTGACAGTATTACCCCCAAGATCACCTTTATCCGCATGGCATATGAAAGTGGTTTGCCCCTGGTAAGCAGTATGGGCGCAGGTGCAAAACTTGATGCCACACAATTGAAAGTGGTTGATATTTCTAAAACGTATAACTGTCCCTTTGCACAACAGATACGGAAAAATTTAAAAGGTCATGGTATTCGCAGGGGTGTGAAAGTTGTTTTCTCACCCGAACAACCCATCAAAGAAAGTTTGATGTTGACTGATGGAAGGAATTATAAGAAATCGGCTTATGGTACGATCTCTTATTTACCTGCTGTGTTTGGTGCAGTAACAGCTTCGGTAGTGATAAGGGATTTGATGAAGGAGATAACAACTAAATCTTAGCTACTACAAACATTTTGTTGGCATTGCTGCAATGTTTTGAAACGAGTTTGAGTTGGACATCTTTCAAACGACCCGTCAGGTTTTTGAACCATACAATAGTAGAACTGACCAAACTTTACACATACACATCCTATAGAAGCAGGAGCCGGAGCAGCGGGTGCAGAAGCAGTTCGAGCAGATGATGCAGAACGTGATGCTGTTCTTTTTAATGCTTTTTTCTTTTTAGGAGCGGCTTTCTTTTTACTGATCTTTTTGGGCTTTGCCATTTTTTACAATTTAGAATTTTCGAAGAAAAATAAAGTTTAGAGCTTCAGGATCTTCAAATACAGAAGCAATATTATAAACCAGAGGTTTTTTACCACCAAACCGATTATCGCTCAATTGTAAAATATTGGTGATATTGAACTGATTGAGGTCAGAGATATCAGTAGTGTCGATAGTTTGAAATAGAACATTGAATTTTGTTTTAGAATCATCAAATGGATCAAAAATATCCCCACTCTTAAACTCACTTGATTTTCTATCGTATACCCAGCCTATATGCCCAGCTTTCTTTTTTGAATAGAACTTTGCCTTTTTATAAAAGGCCAACTCGCCAGGCCCAAACTTTCCAATTAATGCAGGACCAAGGCCAATACATTTATCCATTCCCTGGAAAATTGCGGGGATGAAAATTGCTTCCCTCGAATCAGTGCCTTCTGTTGTAATAATAAAAAGTTTGTATTTTTTATCAATTAAAGGGAGATCAAGACGTTGCTTGGTACTGTTCTGATTAATAATCGTTTTTTCTGCTATACCGTCACGACTAATAAAATTTTCATACAGGTCTGCAATAAATATTTTGCCACCGGTAATCTTATGAGCGGTGTCTTCTTTTACTAAATGAAGAATGTTTGCTACATAGTCTTTAGTAATACTTGTTTCATTAAATGCAACCTGTGTTGGTTTACATCCAACTATTGTCAACAGTAATATTGCAAATAAAATATTTCTCACCATTTAATGTTTTGCAGGTTATTGTATGATCCGCCAATAAAGAAGCGTGTATAATCTTTATTCGGGTGGAACGGATAATTGCCTTTCAAATGAATCCAGTCTTGCACGCCCCAAAAACGACCTTTACGATCGATCATGGAACCGGCGAAGCCCACATCAAAACTTGTATAAGGCCCTGTGCCGATCTTTAACTGGTAGACTGATGTGTTGTAATTATTGGGTGTTTCTTTTTTCTTCTGAACGGAATCGCCATATAATGGAACGCTGATGCCAATGATATTCGCCAGTTCATAAAGCAATGGTTTGTAACCTGTGTATTGATCATAGCCAAATTCAACACGATTAAAACGTAACGGATGATGAACAAACATGGTACCACCTCCGGTCCAGTAACGATCGAATCCATCAGACAAGCCTAACAGATTAAACGGAACAGCATCATTGTTATAAGTAACACTTACATCGCCAATAGTTGCAGTGGCCGCACCAAACACCTGGTGCCGACGGTGATTGTTCAACAAATAATTAGTGCTTAAGAAAAGTGCATAACGTTGGTTGGTGATGAGATTATAAAAATCACCATTGTGTAATGTGCGTAATTGCTTCACATATTGCATGGGTTTGTCAAAACCATATCCAATGGAAAAAGTATTCGTGAAATCGATCTGGTAGTCGCCCACTAAAGGATTAAGACTTGCTCCTACAGTTTTTGTGTAGATACTTAATGATGGTCCGTAGTGGATCATATAATGTTGATCATAGGTGCCCATGATGCTCATGGAACCGTAGATACGCAGACCGGGAAATTTTTGTTGCTTACTGCGGTAGAGCCAGATATTACAGCCAACATTCCCATACACATCTGTCACCCATTTTGATTGGCTGATAACATTGCTTGTTACTACAAGAACAAGCACACATGCAAGCAGATAGTTAAGGTTCTTTCTTAAAGGCATGAGGTGTAGGTTGCAGTGATTAATACACACAAGTAAAAACATTTTCTGGAAAAATGAAAGGGTTAAAACACGCAAGTTTTACACAGTTATTTTACTTGTAAATAAGTTAATCGTAGAATTACGGGGCGATTTCTAAATGAGTGTACGCTGAAATCAATTGAATAAATCTCAGAGGAAAGGTTGTATTTATTTAACCATCGTGTTTTCTTACTTTCACAGCATGCAAAGGAAAAAAGCAGATGTAGATGTGGTGCGGGATGTGTTACAACAAATGGTTTTGGCACGACCTGATTCAACATTTATCAAAAGTCTCGCCTTTCAATACGAGGAACGTGGCGGACTGAGCAAAAAACAACTGGAAGGCTTGTTACAAAAAGCAATGAAGGTTGCTGAAATACCTGAACATAAATTAGCCACACTCGAAGCCATCATTTTAAAGAAGCCAACCCGTGAACGGGCAGCAGCATCGGCACCAACAGCTTTTTTTACGAAGGACGAAGCGATAGGAGCGATCATTAATGCCATTCTTGAAAAATATCCTCAACATAAGCAAGTGTTGTTCCTCAAAGCTAAATATGAGAACAACGAAATTTTATCTCCGGCTGAGATCACCGATCTGAAACGCCTGGAAAAAGTACTGAAGAAATAACTGCTATTGCTGCAATACATAAACCGAGCAGGTAACAGCAGGTGTTACGTTTGTAATTGTTTGCTCTTCCCATAGTTTGATGTAGGGCAGCAACCGGTCGATAAATGGTTTTGCCATCAGCCGTTGTGGTGTTGAAAGTAGAATGGTTGTTCCTTTTTCCAAAAATGAAATGATAACGTTGAATAAAGTTTCGAAAGCCTTTGGTTCATAATTAATATCGCTCAACAGCAAAACATCAACCGATAGATCATTGGGAAGATGATTCCAATCGATCATCATTGCTTTGCTGTTTTCCAGTTTGTTTTCTTGAATTGATTCCTGCATGAACTCTACTGCTTCAGGAACATAATCGCTGCAAGTAACTTTTGTTGCATGCTGTGCCGCAAGAAGCGAAGGCAAACCCAAGCCTGCAGCTAATTCAAGTACTGTTTTGTTTTGCAACCAATGAGGTTGAGTTGCGATGAATTCGCAAAGAGCATAGGCCGATGGCCAAACCTGTGCCCAATAGGGTGCAGGCGTTGATGGATCTGTTTGAAGTTGTTTGGTGAATGCCTGCTGAAGTGCCGATGAGTCTGGTACAAACGCATTGAACCGGTAATCACCAAAATGAAATGTTTTAAGAGATGGTTGCAATTCCATTGCGGCAAAGTAACGGCAACATTTATTCCCAGATCACTTTTCCTTTTTCCAGAAACCAATGCGGATAAAACTGCTGATGAATTTTTTCTACCTGATTTCGTTTCACTTTCAACGTTGGTGTAAGTAATCCGTTTTCAATGGTCCAGTTTTCTTTCATCACAACTGCTTTTTCCAAATACTCATATTTTTCTAAAGAAGGATTAATAGCAGCCAGTGATGCCAGTAAACTTTCCTCCACATCTTCTTTTGTTTTCTGTTTGCCAATATCTGATAACGTGATCAATGCAATAGGCTGCGGAATACCCATGCCCACCACACAGCATTGTTCAATATCGGCATTGGCCAACAGTTTTGTTTCAATGGGTGATGGAGAAATGTATTTTCCTTTATCTGTTTTGAACTGGTCTTTTAATCGTCCGGTTACAAACAAATAACCATCGTGATCATATTCGCAGATGTCGCCTGTTTTTAAATAACCATCTTCATCAAACAATTCAGCAGTGAGTTCTGGTTCTTTGTAATAGCCTTTGGTATTGCTTACGCTTTTCACCCTTAACTCGCCTTCTTCTGTAATCTTTACCTGCAGTCCTTTAAATGGTTTTCCCACTGACCCATGCCTGTAATCGTATGGCCGTTCGAAATGTGCATACACACAATCTTCACTCATGCCCAGTGCCTGTGTAATTTTTACATCAAGTCTCGCAAACCATTTGAGCAGGTCAACAGAAATAGGAGCGGAGGCACTGTAAATATGCGTAGCTCTAGACAGACCTAATTTCTGTTTGATGCTTTTCTTTACAATGCCGCTGATGATTGGAATTGATAAAAGCAGGTTGAGTTTTTTCTGTGGAATTTTTTTAAGAATGCCTTCCCTGAATTTCCCCCAGAGTCTTGGCACGGCAAAGAAAATATGCGGCTGCACTTCAGCTACATTCTTTGCAAATGTTTCAACCGATTCAGCAAATGAAATGACACATACATTATAGATCGAATTCATTTCAATAGCTATCCGTTCGGCAATATGACTGAGAGGCAGGTATGATAGTAAAGCTCTGTGTTTTTCTAAACGAAGTTCTTCAATAGCTGCATGCATCACCCTGTTGAAATTACCTGCAGTGTGCATCACACCCTTTGGCCGGCCGGTTGTGCCCGATGTATAAATGATCGTCATCAATTCATCTTCGTGCCATTGATGTGTGTGTTGAAGTGGTTGATGTTCCTCTATTAATTCACTCCAGTTGTAACGTTCATTTCGTTCGTATGCATCAAAACCAATACGGATCAGTTCAGGTGGTATGCCATGTTCCTGCGACTTAAAATCATCCAGTTTACCAATGAAAACTGCTTTTGCATCGCTGTGTTCAAGAATCGGTTGAATGGACGATGCTGTTAATGTCGGATAGATGGGGATGGAAATACAGCCGGCCATCATGATCGCTATGTCCGCCATCATCCAATGCGCACAGTTCTTCGAAAGAATGGCAATATGTGATCCCTTTGGAAGTTGGAGTGAATGCAATGCTGCAGCAATACGCCTGCTTTCATCAGCTGCCTGTTGCCATGTCCAGGTTGTCCATTCGCCACGAAAAGGTTGACGCAAAAAAATATCGTTGGGATGGTTTTCTACGTTTAGCAGAAACTGTTGCAGGGGTGTGGATATGGTCATGACAATCGTTTTGAGTAATCTAATCTACTGAAAATTATTCAGCAGTAACAGAACGATGTATATTAAACCTGTTGACTTGCGTCAGTTATCTTACGCAAAGTTCGCAGAGAAAAGAAGACGCAAAGGAGGGCCGTTTTATTGTTTGAGAAAACGCAGCTGTTGCTGTTCGCCTTTGCTGTTGCTTGCCTGTAATACGTACTGACCGGATGGTAAACTTTGAAGGTTTAATTGCACTTGATTGGTGCCTGCTGATAACTGTTCTTGTCGAACAGTATAACGTTTGCCGCTGATATCCGTAACTGTAAGTTGTAACCTGTCTGTTTCTGCTGATGAAATACTAAGCACAGCTGTTGAACGTACAAGAGATGGTAACAACGCATTCAATGCAAATCCTTTGCTGCCGTTGAGTACAGCAACTATGAACGAGTTAACAGAAGTATTGGCGGGAGTAGTAAGTTTAATGCGGTAATAATTGGTTCCTTCACGTCGTTGCAGATCGGTATAATCAAAAGGTTCAGCACAACGGATCTGGTCGGCAGTAAAACTATGCAGTACGCTGAAGGTTTTATTATCAGCAGAATGCTGTACTTCAAATGCTGCAAAATCTGATGTGCAGGGGGCCAGCCAACGCAACACATTGTACTGGTTTGTTTTTTGTGCCTGGAAAAATTTCAGTTCGATGGGGAAAGTAAGAAACGGATCATTCGCCTGCGAAAAGCCGGTGAAAGCTGTAAAAAAGAATACGATGGCGGTGATGGATGTTTTCATGCTTCTCAATTTACGAGATAAAGATAGGCAGGGATTCTCGGGAAAGAAAGTCATGTTAATGACATTAATAATTTTAAACCCACCCCTTTAAACAGTTTCCTGTGTAACATTCTGCTGCCCCTCCCGAGAGGGGATAAACAGTTTGAACGATGCACTAAGGTGATTTAAATTTTACTTTTTGGCATTCACCATTCTACCACCTCGCCACAATCTTAAAATTGATCAGCCTTGGCGTTAAACGATTGGGAATAGAAAAGATGGTGTTGCTGAAATCTTTAATGAGCAAATAGGAAATGGTATTGGGGCGGTCGATCACATTAAAGATCTCGAGACTTGCCCAGATATTATTGAACTCACGGAAAGGATTGCGGCTGCGGCGTTTGCTTTTTTCGCCATCGAGCAACAATGCACTGAAACCAAAATCAACACGGATGTATGGATCGATCGTTAACGCATTTCTGTACTTGGCGCTATTGGGAATATTGTAAGGAAGATTGGTGCCGTACAAAAAGTTCATGGAGAATTTGAAGTTCTTATTGGTGGAAAGATAATCCTGGTAGAACATACCAACGCTGAGGAAGCGGTCAGTTGGTCTTCTGATCCAGCCGCCTTGCACTAAGGTGCTGTCGATTGGTTTATTCAGCGAATCGAGTTTATAATTATACCACTGATCATTATCTAAATTTTCACGTGTACGCATGATACCAATGCTTACCCAGCTTTCTGCATCTTTCACCAGCTCGCCAAACAAGCGTGCTTCAATACCTGTTGCATATGCTTTGGCACTGTTGCTGCCGAAATAACGGATACGCACATTGTCTACATCATACGGCACAATATCAGTCATGTGTTTATAGTAGGCTTCAGCTTGTAATTTAAACGGACGGTTGCCCCATCCTTTAAAATTATAATCGATACCTGCCACTACCTGCCAACTCTTTTGTGCTTTTACTGATTCATTTACGGTACCATCATAACGACGTAACTCTCTATAAAATGGTGGTTGATGATAGGCACCTGCAGCAGCACGAAACACAATATCTTTTTTACCAAGAGGCTGCATCGCAAATTGCACACGTGGTTGAATCAATACTTCATTATTGAGTGTATTGTAATTGTAACGAACACCCACCTGCAAGGTCATGTTCAATGAATCATTCAGAATAATATTATCCTGCACATAACCTGACGTGCGGTAGAAAACAAGATCAGCTTTTGACTTAATAACTTTTGTTAACTGCAATTGATCAGGATTGAACGGCAACGTATAACCGGCGCTGTCCGTCAATTCCCATTCGTTCAACTTATCAGAAATACTTTGGCGTTCGAGACTGTGTCCCCATTGAATGAAATGTTTGTCTTTCGACAGGCTACCTTTGTGCGTAGCATTTTGTGTGGAGATGTTTAAACGGTTGCGTGCAAAATTCTGGAATACACCCGCCCCCAATGGATTTACTATTAAACCAAAGGTTGTGCGACTGCGATCGAAGTCACGCTCACCAAATAAGTAGGCACCTTGTATGTCAAATGATTCTTCTTCTTTGTTATTGAAATGACTAAGCATCCATTTCAACTTCAGATTCTTTCTTGGTTGATAGGTGGTTGCTATACCAGCCATGGCTGTACTGTAACGGTCACGCTCAGCACCAGCGAAATAAATATCCAACCCAAGATTTGCTGTAAAGAAAGGAGAGAACACAGAAGCTGTCTGGCTGCTAAATTCAGGATTTAGTTTGAATTGCGTGCGTGAGTAATTGCCCATTGCTTCAAACAACCATTTGGTATTTGGTTGCCACGTAATATATCCCTGCACATCATTGCTCGAAGGAACATAATTACCTTTTGTCTGCTGACTGCTCAACAGGTTTTGATTGCTGCGGTTTCTTGCACCAACAACAAAACTTACTTTTTCATTTCTTGTTGCTCCCTCAAAATTTAAACCTTGTTCCAGCAATGAAACATAAGCAGAACCGCCAAACTTCTTTGGTTGTTTGTATTGAATATCGAGCACACTGCTCATCTTATCACCATACTTCGATTGAAAGCCACCATTGTAAAACGTAAGGTTGCGTACCATCTCAGCATTGATAAAACTTAATCCTTCCTGTTGACCTTGACGAACAAGGTAAGGTCGGTACACTTCAAAGTCATTTACATAGATCAGGTTCTCGTCATAGTTTCCGCCACGCACGGAGTATTGCGACGAAAGTTCGTTGTTGGAGTTGGTAAATATTTTGATCAGTCCTTCTACACCACCAACAGCCGATGGAAGCAGCAAAGCATTTTTTGGATTGAGGCGCATCGCCGACGCTTCGGTACGTATGCGGTTGTCGGTAACTGTTACTTCCTGCAGTTCTTTGCCACCACGTTCAAGACGGAGAACAATGCGTTCCTGTTCATCATCATTTAAAAAGAAATTCCGTTGCTCATCACGGTAGGAAGTATAACTGAAAACAAGGGCAAATGCCTTGCCTGCAGGTACTTTAATGCTGAAATAGCCGGAATCGTTGGTGGTTACACCGTTGCTGCGACCAAGAATGATCACCGATACCTTCGCAAGCGGGTTTTCATTTTCGTCCAATACCTTACCGGTAACTGTTGCCGATTTCTTTTGGGCGTAGGAAACAGAGGTTGCAAGGAGGAGCAGGAACAGGAAGCAGGTTTTGGTTGCCTTCATGGAAGATAAAACTAAGCCTTTCTGCTAAAACGCAAAGCGAAGCAAGTTATTTTTTCAGGAAGAGGTCTTCGTTAGAAATTGTTACCGTATTGCCGTTAACCTTGCAGGAAACAATCTGGTTCATACAATAGACTTTCTGTCCATTCTTAATTCCCGTTTCCTGAGGTTCTCTAAGGTCGGTAATGTTGTAGGTTATATTGGTTGATGGAATGAAAACCTTATAGTCGAAGCCGGATGGAAGCAATGCATCATTACTGAAATAAGCATAGCGGATGGTATCGCCGCTTTGACGTAAACCAACAATAGAAGAATCAAAACTGTTTGAACTGATGAGATTGTTGAAGTTGCTTCCCTTTTCGTAACGGCTGATGCTGAAACCATGGATCTCAGCTTTTGTGTAGGAAACAAAATTGAGATGCAGGCCGGAAGAGTTGCCACAAGGATAGCTGCAACTGCCGAGCAGCAGCGATAGGAAAAGTATAAATGACAGCGGTTTCATAGAAGGTTGACCTTTTGATCGATCAAAGCGTTGCATTAAAACCAGAATGCCGGGAAGACTGAAAGGCTGTAAACCTTTCAGTCTTCCCGGCATTCATTATATCTTCTTCAACAAGGAAATCATTTCAGTTGGGTTAGGTGCTTTAAACACTGTGTTACCGGCAACCAACACATTTGCACCTGCGTCGACAATACTTTTTGCGTTAGCCAGCGTAACGCCACCATCAATTTCAATCTCCACCTTCAATCCTTTTTCATCGATCATGTTGCGGAGTTCTTTGATCTTGTTAAGGGTTTGCGGAATAAATGCCTGTCCGCCAAAACCCGGATTCACACTCATCAAACAAACCATATCTATATCAGCCAATACATCTTTCAATAATGACACAGGTGTGTGCGGATTCAATGCAATGCCGGCTTTCATGCCCAGACCTTTGATCTGTTGAATATTTCGGTGCAGATGTGTACATGCTTCGTAATGCACGGTGAGAATATCGGCACCGGCTTTTTGAAAAGCTTCTGCATATTTTTCCGGTTCTTCAATCATCAAGTGCACATCACACACTTTTGTGGTGGCTTTGCGGAAAAATTCAATGATCATTGGTCCAAAGCTGATGTTGGGTACAAAACGGCCATCCATTACATCGAGGTGATACCAATCGGCTTCACTGGCATTGAGCATATCACAATCGGCCTGGAGATTAATATAATTGGCGCTTAATAAAGAAGGAGCTACAATCGGCATAGAAAAGTTTATGGTTTGTTTTTATTAGTTTATAGTTGTTTGTATTCTACTCATCACTCATTATTAATCATTCATCAGCCATCATTTTACGACTCCCAATCTCTTCAACGCATCTTTTGCTTCAGCAATACTTTGATCGAGTGCGAGGGAACGTTTATAATTATCTATGGCTTCAGTTGTGCGGTTGAGTTTCTCTTCTGCCTTCGCCATCCAGAAATAACCATCTGCAAATTTGTTACTCACATTGGTGCTTTGCGCAAATACTTTATGTGCATCTTCAAATTTTTGCTGATCATAATAGATCAATCCTTTTTCAATGTAAGCATCCAAGTAAGTATAATCTTCACGGATGATCTGGTTGTAAACAGTCAATGCCTTTGGTGCTTGTTTGATCTTATTATAGTAAGCCGCTTTCACAAAAAGAATATCACTACGGAATTGTACAGCAGTTGCATCTTTCAATAAGGCATCACACAAAATTTCTGCTTTTTTATTTCCGGTTTCTGCATAAAGCGAGGCAAGTCGTAACTCGGCTTCGGTAAATAAACCTGCTGCTGCAATTGATTGCTCGTAAGATGCAATGGCATTGGCCGTATCGCCTTTACGCTCCAACGCATCGGCTTTCATAAAAAGATAAGCCGGGTTGTTGGGTTGTTTTTGCAAAAGCGTTTCAACCTGCGCCAATGCTTTATCGTATTGGTTATTTTGTACTAACTGTTCTACAAATTGTTCACGGATACTGTCGACCTGTGGTTCCTGTTGCAGCTTATTTTCAAGTTCAGCAATTTTGGAATTGGCAGGAGGATTATTGGTAGCGTCCTGTCCGTTTTCGGCAGGTTTATCGTTGGTACAGGCGAACAGGCAAAGGCTGGTAAATCCAGTCATCAAAAAGGCTTTCAACTGCATGGCGCAAAGCTAAATTATTTTGCTGTGCTGGTTCTTACATTTTCCTGACATTTGCGGGCATTCCAAAATCTACATTTGCACCAAATCAGCTTTATGAATAAGTCCGCTCTGTTGCTTGCTTTACCTCTTATTGTGGTTGTTATGCTGTCGTTTAATGCTGTGAATAAGGAAACTGAAAAGAAAACAGCAACCAGCAATGATACCATATTGTATCCCGACGAAAAGCATTTTAAAAATATTCAACAGCTCACTTTTGGTGGCGATAATGCGGAAGCATATTTCAGTTTCGATGGCAAATGGCTCATCTTCCAAAAAACGTATGCAAAAGAAGGTATTCCCTGCGACCAGATGTATATCGCAAAAATTCCAACAAAAGCGGGCGAAAAATTTACACCTAAACTGGTGAGCACCGGCAAAGGAAGAACAACCTGCGGTGCTTTTATGAAAGATGGCAAACACGTTATTTATGCATCTACTCATTTGGGCAGCAGCGATTGCCCACCAATTCCTGACCGTAGTAAATACGGCAATAAATACATCTGGCCTTTGTACGACAGCTATGATATTTTCATGGCCGATCTGAATGGAAAAATTGTAAAGCAGTTAACAAACAGTAAGGGGTATGATGCAGAAGCAACGCTTTCACCGGATGGAAAGAAAATGTTGTACACCAGTACCAAAGATGGTGATATAGATATGTATGTGATGGACTTGAAAACGGGTAAAGAAATAAAAGTCACTAATTTGTTGGGTTATGATGGTGGTGGATGGTTTAGCCCTGATGGGAAAAAACTCATCTGGCGTGCAAGCCGTCCGAAAACAGAAGCAGAGATCAAAGAATACAAGGAATTATTAGCACAGGGATTAGTAGCACCTACCAATATGGAAGTATGGGTGGCAAATGCTGATGGCACAAATGCTAAACAGGTTTCTTCATTTGGACAAGCCAACTGGGCACCTGCATACATGCCCGATAACAAACGCATCATCTTTGCCAGCAATCATGAATACAAGCGTGGCTTTCCGTTCAATTTATATACCATGAATGAAGATGGAAGTAATCTCACCAAGATCAGCAGAGATAAAGGCTTTGATGCATTCCCCATGTTTAGTCCTGATGGAAAGAAGATTGTTTTCTGCAGCAACCGCAACAACAGCGGCACAAGAGATACCAATATATTTATTGCTGATTGGGAGGAATGAGGAAGGTGAGTGGTGAGTAGTGAATTGTGAGTAGTATGTCCGTCTGACGCCTTTCTGACGAATAAAAGAAATTACAACATCACTCACCGTTCAATCTTATTTTTTATCTCAGGCCTTTGTTTATACTGATACATATTTGGTGTTGACGGAAATTTCTTTATTTCCGGTTTGCCGGGATAATAAGGATTTGGTATTTGCAAACCAGGTGTTTCAGTTTTTAACCTGTTCGGCATGTTCGATGTAATTGAACTGTCTGGCACCAGTACAGGCATATTATCTTGCGGCAACGCATAAACAGTTCCCTTCTCAGTTTTGCCAATGATCCTGTTTTGAAATAATAATTGTTGTTGAATGATGGGTCTGCTTGAATCGCTCACAAAAACTTTTGGAGATTGTGCAAGCAATGATTGTATGCTGCAAAAAGCAACAACGGTAAAAAATAATTTCTTCATAGCAGGTGTTTGATAGTCCAAGATACTTCGTTTCTGCAAAAAAACAGTTTTTGAATAATCCCTTTCTGCACCTTACTTTGTGGCGGAATTTCACATTAAATCATCTTAAATTTCCAAATCATTATGTATACCGGATTGCTTCACTTGCACAATGTCCTCCGCTGGGTAATTCTTATCCTGTTGATCATTGCCTTGTTCCAGGCTTTTACTAAAAAAGGCGGCTTACAAAAAACAAGTTTGTTCCTGCTCATTGCTGCACACATTACGTTGTTGCTGGGCTTATTTCAATATTTCAACAATGAAGCAGTTGGCTTTCACATGATCGAACGACTGGGCGGTTTCGGAAATGTAATGAAAGACAGTTTCGCCCGTTTCTGGGTGGTTGAACATATTTCTGCTATGATCCTCGCAATTGTGATGATCACCATGGCAAGAGGCAGAGCAAAAAAACAAAACTATGGTGCCGCTTCCTGGATGTATGTGGTAGCGCTTATCTTAATTCTTGCGGCAGTACCATGGCCTTTCCGTGAAGGAATTGCAAGGCCGTGGTTCCCCGGCATGTAACTTATAAAATAGAAGGCCTCCAAACGGAGGCCTTTTTTATTTCTTCTTGTCTTCCCTGTAAAATATTTTCGTTACTATTTTCCACCCGTCCTTTGTTTTCAATAAACTCATCATATCATGATAGTAAAACGTTGGATACTCGATTGTCAATTTGGCTGTGGCAGCATTACCAAATACTTCAATACGATCGATGCTTGTTTTGCGATCTTGCTTTACGCCACCGTTGCGCATGCGGGCTGCAAAATCTTTTAGTGATACATTCATTACTGTATCGTTTTGCATATAGCGCAAATGACCTTCCGGTAGAAATGCTTTACTATACATCACACTATCACGATTGGTTCCGCCAATGAGATAGTAGTTACAAACAGTTTCAATGTCTTTGATGGTTTGTGCGTCGGCCTGTGCTCGCACTAATGAATGCATAAAGAAAATGCCGATGATGAGAAGGATTGGTTTCATATTTTTTTGTTTGGCGAAAAATAGAAAGATCAATTGCAATCGATTCGTTAAAAATCAATGAAAGGAAAAAGACGGGAGGTGAAAGGCACAAGGAACAAGAAACAAGGCACAAGGAAAAAGGCACAAGTGCCGGAGTAATTATAAACAAAAAACTACAAACTAACTTAACAAAGCCGCCGCCGCTTTTTTCATTTCATCCTGTGTACCCACACTGATGCGTAACCACTTGGTGCCTTCTTCAAAAGTGCGTGCACCAACAATGCCTTTCGCTTCAAGCATTGCTTTCACATCTTTTCCAAAATTGCTGGTATCGAAATAAATAAAACTTGTTTCTGATGGTATATATGGAATGCCTGCTTTATCCAATGCTTTGCAGAAGATAGAACGGGCCAATGCATTTTCTTTTTTACAAAAGTCGATGAACGTTTTGTCTTTTAATGCAGCTAATGCTCCGGCTAATGAAACGGCACTTGCACCTGCATTCGCCCACGGCTGCAATTCATTGAGTTGTTTGATGGTAGTTGGATGTGCCAATGCATAACCAACACGTGCACCTGCCATACCGTATATCTTCGAAAAAGTTTTTGCAATAACAAGATTAGGATAATCATTCACCAGGTGTGCCATGCTGGGCTCGCTGCTGAATTCAGTATATGCTTCATCTAATAAAATAATTGCTTTGGGTGCAATGTCTTTAATAAATGCTTCAAGCTCTTTTGCCGGCAATACCGTGCCTGTTGGATTGTTTGGATTGCAGATATAAACAAGTTTTGTTTGATCGTTCATTGCTTCTTTCATCCGCTGCAGATCGGTCATTTTTTTATCGGTGAGCGGAACGAGTTTTATATCAAGACCTGTTTTACGTGCAGCAGGCATCCATAAACGGAACGTAGGGTCGGGTGCAACAGCATTTCCTTTTTTCAATGCGGCCCATACCGCCACAAGCCCCAGCAGTTCAGATGAACCGGCGCCCATTACAATATGTTCTTTTGTGTGCCCTGTTAAAGCAGCAATTTCTTCTCTCAGTTTTGTGGTAACATCCCATGGATAGCGATTGCTGCCATTCACAGCTTCCATCATTTGTTTGCGGGCCATGGGTGATGGACCGTGAGGATTTTCGTTTGAACTTAGTTTGATGATCTTGTCAACATCGGGGAGCTGTGCAAATTTTTCTGCTTCGGCGGCAAAAAGATCCCTGCTTAATGTAAATGCGGCAAGGGTAAGAGCGGTTTGCTTCAGTAGATCACGACGTTGCATAGCTGTTAATTTTGTTCCTGTAAGTTACTGTAAAAAGACGTTGTATAAAAGGCAATTCTGTTAACGCTTTCCGAGTTCGATCACTTCACAATCTTTCATATTATTTCCATCGATCACAAAACGGATCAGTGTGCGTACTTTATGCCAGCCTTGTTTACCTGCTGCGCCGGGGTTCATGTGCAGGCAATTCATCTTATCATCATACATCACTTTTAAAATATGTGAATGTCCGCTGATGAAAAGATTTGGTTGATGCAGTTGCAATTCCTTTCTCGTTTCGGGATTGTATTTTGGCGGAGCACCACCAATATGCCGCATCATCACTTTCACATCTTCGCAATGGAAAACCAGTTGCTCGGGGTAAACGGATCGAACATCTTGTCCATCAATATTACCATAAACGCCTTTTACAGTCAGGCCGCTCAAAGCAGACAGACGCTTAGCTAATTCAATAGTTCCAAAATCACCCGCATGCCATATTTCATCACAGTTTGAAAAATGATCAAACACGGGGTCATCTAAAAATCCATGTGTGTCGGAGATAAGTCCTATTCGTGTCAAACCAATTTGTTTAGAGATAAGAAGTTCGTTGTCCTGTTGCAAGATCGATCACATCAAAACGGCGTGAGCAGTTGAATGAACCAACATCGCTGTCACTGTTGATGAGAATGGCGCCCATCAATATCACATACTTGCAATTATATTTGGTTGCTGCCACCAATTCGTTAATGCGTTTATCAATGGCTTCATAGATCACTTCTGTTGCTTCTTTTAATGGAATGGAGGCTGTAGCAATTCTGTTTCGCTCTTTCAGTAGGATCTGTTCAATCGTATTCATCTGGTAATCGAGCTCAGTTATTTTTCCATCTTCGATCGTGTTCGTTAAAAGTTTATTCAACGCTCCTTTTGCTGCGCCGCAACAACCTGAATGGTTATGCTGACCAATACGATGTATTTCGCCCACCGCACCATTTTTTGAAATACCAATATGCGGACCATAATAGACAATAACTGCTCCCTCATCGGGTACATGACTTGCAAAAGCGCCCATACCAGTTAAACCGGTGAACGGATAACCATCAAGTCCACCCATTTTAAAAGGACCAAGAAATTCATGTGCCCTTGCCGGGTATTGAATACTGTTCACATCATCACTGCAAATACTATCGGCCAACATGATCTGCGCAGGTTCCAGATCCAGTTTGGCTTCTACAAAATCGATAAGCCTGTTAACGCTGTCGATAGTAGTAATGGCAGTGGGGTAGTGTTGCCGTACGATAGCAAGTTTTTCTCTCTTCTTCATGAGGTTCTGTTAAGCGGTGATTGATTGATTGTTTTTATTGCGGAATGCAATAAAAAGGGAAGATAAATCTATTTGTAAATTTTTCAAACAAGCGTTGAAGTGCCGTTCGTAAGCCGCACAGATTACTTAGCTTTGAATATGCCATTTTTCAGAAACTTCACTTACTGGATCGATAAACGGAAGTGGAAGTACATTTTTCTGCTTGCCACACTGGAGCTTTCAAGAAGCTGACATACGCTATTTTCTATTCAAGAAATAAGCAAACGCATTTTCAAATTTTCAAATCAACTCATTTTCAAATTTAATCATGGCTCACTATTACACATTGGGAAAGATCCCGCATAAACGTCATACACAGTTCCGCAAGCCCGATGGTGGTTTGTACAGCGAACAATTATTTTCAACCGAAGGATTCAGTGATGATTATTCGTTGCTGTATCATTGTCATCCTCCAACACAGATCATTAAGACAGAACCGCAGATAGATGTATCGCCCATTATTGCAGAAGAAAAAATGTTGCAGCACCGTTGTTTTGAAGGCTTTAATCTTAAACCCGGCGGTGAATTTTTAGAAAGCCGTGTACCTGTTTTGGTGAATAACGATTGTCATATTGTATTGGCCGCACCAACAAGTGGTACAAGCGGTTACTTCTACAAGAATACTGATGCTGATGAAATGATCTTTGTACACGAGGGAAGTGGCACAGTGAAAACGCAATACGGTGAATTGCCATTTGGTTATGGTGATTATATCATTTTGCCTAGGGGAACGATCTACCAGATAGAGTTCAATGATGATAAAAACAGGTTGTTCATTGTTGAATCGTTTACACCACTCCGTTACCCTAAACGTTACATGAGTAAGTACGGTCAGTTGATGGAGCATGCGCCTTATTGCGAACGGGATATCCGCAAGCCACAGGATCTGAAAACATATGATGAACATGGCGATTTTCTCATAAGGGCAAAGAAGAAGGGAATGTTATACGGTTTGCATTACGGTACACATCCGTTTGATGTGGTGGGTTGGGATGGTTGCTGCTATCCGTATATTTTTTCCATTCATGATTTTGAACCCATCACCGGTCGGGTACATCAGCCACCACCTGTGCATCAAACATTTGAAACGAATGCCTTTGTGGTTTGTTCGTTTGTGCCGAGGTTGTACGATTATCATCCCAACGCTATTCCAGCGCCCTATAATCACAGTAATATTGATAGCGATGAAGTGATCTATTATGTTGATGGTGATTTTATGAGTCGTAAGAATGTAACAAGAGGAATGATCACCTTGCATCCTGCAGGTATTCCTCATGGACCACACCCAGGTGCAGTTGAAAAAAGTATTGGTGCAAAAGAAACGAAGGAGTTAGCGGTGATGGTTGATACATTTCGTCCGCTGATGTTAACCAAACAGGCATTGGACATTGAAAATGGAAATTATGTAATGAGCTGGGCTGAATAGATGAGAGATCAGAAGAAAGAAAAGAGTTTGAAGAAAGCTCTTTTCTTTTTTTATGTCCGATATTTTACTCCCTCACCTTTATTTCAAACTTCGCAGGTATCACAAATACATTGGTAAAATGAGTTTTTACTTTTTTCTGATAGCTCAAAGCTTCAGTTTGTGTTAAAAAATTTCCAAACCGTATTTTATAATAGGGGCTTTGATACATCAGGAAGGTTTTCTGCTGCGGGTATTTTGTGAGCAGCAATGATTTTGCATTTAGAGCTTCAGTCCTATCGGTGGTATTCAGTACCTGAAGTTGGTAACCATTCACCATTTTTTTGGTAACCGTTTTTTCTTTTGGCGGCGCTGAAGTAGTTGTCTTTGGTCCTGTGCAGGCCGCAAGGACAACAGGAAGTAAGATGGTATAAATGATTTTTTTGATCTGCATTACGTCGGGATATACTGAACAGGCAAAAGACGAGCCAGAATCATATTTGCCGCTTTATTTTAGTGAATCGGCAATATATAACGGCGGACAATTTGAAAACATGGCGAAAAAAAGTTGCAGATAAAAAACATTTTTTTACTTTTGTTAACCATTTGGTTAAAAATATGGCAAAGCGGATAAAAGATCAAAGTACGGAAGAAGTGATTCTGCAGGCAGCACGGAATGTGTTTATTAAGAAAGGCATGTATGGGGCACGTATGCAGGATATTGCCGATGAAGCAGGTATTAACAAAGCATTGCTCCATTATTATTTTGACAGCAAGGATAAACTGTTTGAAAAGATCTTTATGGAAGCGGCCAATCATTTATTCCCGAAAGTAAATGAGGTGTTGAACTCAGACGCCGGCCTGTTTGAAAAGATCGAAAAGTTTTGTGATGAATATATTACCGTAGTGATTGAAAACCCTTACCTGCCCTTGTTTGTAATGAATGAAGTGAACCAGGATCCGGTGTATTTTATGAAGAAAGTGTGGGGGGCAAAAAATAAACCTGACCCGTCAAAATTCCTTTTGCAGATTGAAGCTGAGGTGAAAAAAGGAACCATCAAACCCATCAGCCCACTACAGCTAATGATGAACCTGCTTTCGATGACGATTTTTCCGTTTGTGGCCAAACCCATCTTCCAGATGAATTTGGGACTTGATGAATTTCAGTTCCGGCATGCAATGGAGCAAAGGAAGAAGGAGATTCCGAAGTTTATCATTGATTCGATTCGGAAATAATTTTTTTTGAACAGAAATTAACTACTTGGTTAATTAAATTGAATATTATGAAGAAACTGCTTTTTTTGTTTCTTGTCTTATCTAAGCTGTCGTTTGCACAAACGGTCACGCTGGAGCAAGTTCAGGCCAAGGCAAGGCAACAATACCCACTTCTCAAACAAAAAGACCTCATTCGCCAAACGAAGGATATAACTATTGAAAACCTCAACAAAGGTTTTTTGCCGCAGCTTACTGTAAGCGGACAAGCTACTTACCAGTCGGAAGTAACAACGGTGAAGATTCCTCTGCCGGGTGTATCGATTGATCCATTGAGTAAGGATCAATATAAAATTGTGGCGGACATCAACCAGATGATCTACGATGGTGGTATGCTCAAGCAGCAACGAAGTATTCAGCAACTGAATGCTGATGTGGAAGAACAGAGAGTTGAAGTGGAACTGTATAAACTGGAAGAACGCATCAGTCAAATATACCTCAGCGTTCTTTACATCGATGAGCAGTTGAAGCAAACGCAACTGATCCGTGATGATCTGTCAACCGGCATGAAAAAAATGGAAGCCCAGGTTGCAAATGGTGTTGCATTCAAATCAAACCTCAACTTACTAAAAGCAGAACTACTCAAAGTTGATCAACGTGTAATTGAACTCACAGCAACAAAAACAGGCTTGCTTGATGTGTTGAGTTTATTTACCGGAGAGACTTATACAGCAAGCATGGTGTTTACAAAGCCGGTTATCAATACAGCAAATGATCAAACCATTCTTCGTCCTGAACTGAACCTGTTTCAAAAGCAACAACAATTGCTCGGCGGACAAAGCAATATGATCAAAGCAAAGAATCTTCCCAAGACCAGTTTCTTTTTTCAAGGTGGTTACGGAAGACCAGGTTTGAATTTTCTCGAAAACAAATTTGCTACTTATTATGTAACCGGTATCCGTTTTAACTGGGCTTTTGGTGGATTATATACTTCAAAAAAAGAAAGAGAGTTGATCGGCATCAATCAACAGATCGTTGCTGTGCAGAAAGATGTATTTCTGCTCAACACCAATACGCAATTGAAACAGCAGCAGGCGGAGATCGATAAGATCAATCAACTGATCGCAAAAGATAGCGAGATCGTAGAGCTGCGGTTAAAAGTAAAAGATGCAGCAAAAGCACAATTGGAAAATGGTGTGATCACCGCCAACGATTATTTACGTGAAGTAAATGCAGAAGATCAGGCACGACAAACACTCATTGTACACCAATTACAATTAATACAGGCACAAATCAATTATCAAGCCACCAAGGGAAAATAAAGGACTATGCGTAACATTTTTATAAGTATGCTGGCAACTGTTTTTATAACAGCCTGCAGTAGTAATGGAAACAAATTTGATGCGTCGGGAACATTTGAAGCAACCGAAGTCATCGTATCATCTGAATTAAGCGGAAAGATATTGTCGCTTACCGTGAACGAAGGCGATACTGTTTCGGCGAGTCGTGTGGTAGGAACTGTGGATGCAGAAGGTATTGAATTGCAAAAAGAGCAAGTGGAAGCCAGCATCAGTTCATTAAATGATAAAACTGCAGATGTTGGTCCGCAAGTGGCCCTGTTGCAGAATCAATTGGCTGTTCAGCAATCACAACTCAACAACCTGTTGCATGAAAAACAACGTATTGAAAATCTGATCAAACAAGATGCAGCAACGGGAAAGCAACTGGATGATATCAATGCACAGATCGATGTTGTGCGAAAGCAGATGGGTGTTACACAACAACAGATCAATGTGCAGCGTAACAATACATCCACACAAAACAAAAGTATCCTTAGCGAATCAAAACCTCTGCAGAAAAGAGTAGAACAGTTGAATGATCAGTTGAAACGTGCTGATATTGTAAATCCCATTAATGGAACTGTGCTGACCAAGTATGCAGAAGCAGGTGAGTTAACATCAACCGGTAAAGCTTTGTATAAAATTGCCGATCTGGGTGCAATGAAGTTGAGGGCTTATGTAACAGGCGATCAACTGTCGCAAATAAAATTAGGGCAGCAGGTGAAAGTATTGGTTGATGATGGAAAAGATAAGTACAAAGAACTTGTTGGAACCATCAGCTGGATATCTGATAAAGCAGAGTTCACACCCAAAACAATTCAAACAAAGGAAGAGCGGGCCAATCTTGTGTATGCGGTTAAGATCAACGTGAAGAATGATGGTTATCTCAAGATCGGTATGTATGGTGAAGTGGTATTCAAATAAGGAACATGCAGTCAGTATCGGTACAACATATTATTAAGACCTACGGCGATAAAAAGCAAAAGACCACTGCCTTAAATGATCTTTCATTTGATGTGGCTAAGGGTGAGTTGTTTGGTATCATTGGCCCGGATGGAGCAGGTAAAACTTCACTCTTCCGTATTCTTACAACACTCTTACTTGCTGATAGCGGAACGGCAACTGTTGAAGGTTTGGATGTGGTGAAGGATTACAAAGCGATCAGAAAACAGGTCGGTTATATGCCGGGTCGTTTTTCATTGTACCAGGATCTTTCCGTAAAAGAGAATCTTGATTTTTTTGCAACTATTTTCAATACCTCTGTTGAAGAGAACTACGATCTCATCAAAGATATTTATTCGCAGATAGAACCATTCAAAGATCGCAAGGCAGGAAAACTTTCAGGTGGTATGAAGCAAAAGCTGGCGTTGAGTTGTGCACTCATTCATCGGCCAACTGTTTTGTTTTTAGATGAACCAACTACCGGTGTTGATGCTGTATCAAGAAAAGAATTTTGGGAAATGCTGAAACGCCTGAAAGAGCAAGGCATCACTATACTTGTTTCAACGCCTTATATGGATGAAGCGAGTATGTGCGACAGGGTAGCATTGGTACAATCAGGTTCTATTCTCAGCATTGATACACCGCAACAGATCGTTGCCTCATTCGGCCGATCCATGTTTGCAGTACGTGCCAAGAACATGTTGCATCTATTGAATGATTTGAAAACATTTGATGCAGTTGCCAATGCTTATCCCTCAGGCATCTATCATCATGTGGTGATGAAAAATGGTGGAGGAGCTGATCTGTTGCATCAATTTCTTTCAAGCAAGCGACACGCAGAACTGGAAATTGTGCAAGGCAAACCAACGATTGAAGATTGTTTCATGCAACTGATGCGTAATTAATATGGCAAACGATAAAATCATAACAGCACAGGAACTCAGTAAACGCTTCGGACATTTTACTGCAGTAGATGCCATTACGTTTGATGTGCACAAAGGAGAAATCTTCGGTTTTCTTGGTGCGAACGGTGCAGGTAAAACAACAGCCATGCGTATGTTATGTGGTTTATCAAAACCAACAGGGGGTAAAGCAACTGTTGCAGGCTTTGATGTGTACACGCAGAATGAGCAGATCAAAAAGAATATTGGTTATATGAGCCAGAAGTTTTCGTTGTATGAAGACTTAACTGTGAATGAGAACATGCAGTTGTATGGTGGTATTTATGGAAAGAGCAATGCATTCATTAAAGAGAAAACAGCTTTTATTCTTGATCACTTGCACCTGGAGAAAGAAGCAAACAAACTGGTTGGCGCATTGCCCCTCGGCTGGAAACAGAAGCTGGCATTTTCAGTCGCCATTTTTCATGAACCGGAAATTGTTTTTTTAGATGAACCAACGGGTGGAGTTGATCCTGTTACCCGTCGTGAATTCTGGAATATGATTTACCAGGCAGCAGATAATGGCATCACCATTTTTGTAACAACGCACTACATGGATGAAGCAGAATACTGTAACCGTGTAAGTATTATGGTTGATGGAAAAATTGAAGCATTGGATACGCCGGCAGTGTTGAAAAAAATATATCATTCAGATTCAATGGACGATGTGTTTCTGAAGTTGGCAAGAAAAGCAGTAAGGGCAGGCGATTGATTAAAAAGCAAAACATGAAACAATTCTTCGCATTTGTAAAAAAGGAATTCTTCCATATCTGGCGGGATAAACGTACCATGTTTATCCTGTTGGGAATGCCGGTGGTACAGATCGTCATCTTTGGTTTTGCATTAACGAATGAAGTAAAGAATTCAAAGATCGCTGTGCTTGATCAGTCGAAAGATGCTGCAACAGCATCGCTCATCAGCGAATTAAATTCAAGCCGTTATTTTGATGTTGAACGCAATCTAATTTCTGCAGATGAAATTGAACCCGCATTTCGCAGTGGTAAGATCAAGTTGGCAGTTATACTTCCTAATCAGTTTGGTGAAGATTTGCAGCATGTAAACAACGCAACAATTCAATTAATAGCTGATGCATCTGATCCTAATGTTGCCAATACGTTAACGAATTATGCAGCAGCAGTTGTAATGGACTACCAAAACCGTATCACCAATAATCAAAAACTGCCTTATACCATCAATGTAGAGACAAGAATGCTGTATAACCCACAGTTGAAAGGAGCGTATAACTTTGTGCCGGGTGTTATGGCAATGGTGTTGTTACTTGTTTGTACAATGATGACGGCTATTACGATTGTGCGTGAAAAAGAAATGGGTACCATGGAGATCATGCTGGTATCTCCAATGAAACCACAATTGGTGGTATTTGCAAAAGCTGTTCCCTACTTATTATTATCAACCATCAATATTGCCAGTATTCTTTTATTAAGTGTGTATGTGCTGGAGGTGCCCATTAATGGAAGTCTTGCATTACTGGTTGCAGAAAGTATACTGTTTACATTGGTGTCATTATCGCTTGGCTTGTTAATTTCTTCCGGAGCAGAGTCACAACAAACAGCTATGTTTATTTCGTTGGTTGCTCTGTTTTTACCCACCGTTATGTTGAGTGGATTTATGTTTCCCATTGAAAATATGCCATTCCCGTTGCGTACTGTTTCAAACATTGTTCCTGCGAAATGGTATTACATCATAGTAAAATCAGTAATGATCAAAGGAGTTGGAATAACAGCTGTGTGGAAAGAAACGCTGATCCTTACAGGAATGATGCTGTTCTTTTTAGTGCTCGCAATAAAACGTTTTAAAATCAGGTTGCAATGAGGACACTTCGGTTTTTATTACAAAAGGAGTTCAGGCAGATCTTTCGGGATCCTGCTATCCTGCGTATAATTTTTATCATGCCGGTTATTCAATTGATGATTCTTCCATGGGCAGCAGATTACGAGATCAAGAATGTTAAATTATCGGTTACAGATCTTGATCATTCATCATATTCCCGTCAACTCATTTCAAAGATTATCGCATCTGGTTATTTTCAACTCACCCATTATTCGGGTTCGTTTGAAGAATCATTTGAAGAAATAGAAAAAGACAATGCTGACATTGTCTTAGAAATACCGGCTTCATTTGAAAAACAACTGGTGAAGGAAAGTGAAGCAAAACTGTTTATTGCAAGTAATGCCATCAATGGAGTGAAGGGGAGTCTCGGCAATGCATACCTACGCAGCATTCTGCAGGACTTCAATCGTGAAGTTCGATTGGAATGGATACAGATGCCAAGGCCTAGTACGCAAACACAAATAGAAGTCACTTCATCGAATTGGTTCAATCCATTGATGAACTACAAATTCTTTATGGTGCCTGGTATATTGGTCTTGCTCTTAACCATGGTAGGAGCAAACCTTACCGCAATCAATATTGTAAAAGAAAAAGAAATCGGTACCATTGAACAGATGAATGTAACACCGGTTAAAAAGGTTCATTTCATTTTAGGAAAACTGATTCCATTTTGGATATTGGGGATGATCGTATTGACGCTGGGCTTATTGATCTCCCGTTTATTATATGGCATTATTCCGCTCGGTGGATTCTTTACCATTTATGTTTTTGCCGCCATTTATTTATTAGCTGTACTTGGACTTGGTTTATTGATCTCAACTTATTCATCAACTCAGCAACAGGCCATGCTTATTTCTTTTTTCCTGATGATGATCTTTGTTTTGTTAGGAGGTCTTTATACTTCTATCGACAGTATGCCTGAGTGGGCGCAATGGATCACCAGGTTCAACCCGGTATCTTATTTTATTGATGTAATGCGGATGGTTGTATTAAAAGGAAGCGGATTGTCTGATATAAAAAATCATTTACTTATCATGACGGGTTTTGCTGTTGTTTTAAATAGTTGGGCAATTTTCAACTATCGTAAACGTAACTGATATTAATTTCTGTTAAAGAAAAACAATCCGAGGTTAAGCGAAATAGTTTGTAGGTTTTTTACATCGTTATACCTGAAGGCCGTGTAGTCATAACGCAAACTAAGATCAACGCCACCGAGTGAGTATTTGTTAAACGAAATACGTGTGCCTATTTCAGGTGCTATCGTAAAACGAAAACCGCTTTTTTCGTCCACCAAAGTACCAAACCATTCTTCATAATTGATAAGGCTGCCACCCGCTGCTATACCTGCATAAGGCTGAAACACTGATCCTTCTTTTATGTTGCTATAACTCCCTTTCAGCATTAATGGTATTATTTGCAGTGAATGCGATTTTACTGCTGATATATACGTTTCTGAAAAAGAATAAGTCTGACGGTCTTTCTTTTGATAGAGATCGCTGTAGCCACTGGCAAATCCCAGTGAAAAATTATTGTTGATGAAGTAACTGTAATCGGCAGAAAATCCTCTTGGAGAAATGTTATCAACAAAACCACGTACACTTCCAATTGGTACATGAGTAGAATGCTGAATGCTGATCTTCGATAAGCCTTGTTGTGCTGTGGCAACTGCACCAAAGCTGACGGTTATTAATAGTATGATTACTTGTTTCATCTGCTAATATTTTGTTCGTTCAATTAATTTCTTTTGATATAAGGTGCGATTTCAAACAAACCTTTCACGATCAAAGGCACAGCTTGTGAATTAAATATTTCTTCACCACGAATGGTGCCGCTCCATAATATCTGCAGCGAATTGCCACTCGTATTTTTTAGATCGATAATATCAATTGCCCATGCTGATTCAGTTGTATTATAAAAAACAAATTGAGTTGGAGCCCAACCAAAGCCGGGATAGCCCCAGAACGTTGGATCCCAGTAGCCATAATATGGATCCCACCAGCCATTAAAGGCCGCAACATTCGTGTAACTGTTATCTATCCGTGCAATACTGATACCCAGGTCTGGATTGTTATTTTTACCTGTCAGCGTGTAACCCCGAGACTGCATTGTTGCTTTCACCTCATTGATCATAGACTGTGCAAGCGCATTTGTTTCATAGTTATTGCTCCCTTGCCTGTTACTGATAAGGATAATAGAATCGGGGATGGTGACACTTGAAAAATTGTAAAAGTTAATGCCGTTATTACCACTGCTGATATAAACCCAGCTTTCTTCAACAGTCAGGTTCTTTATTGGATTTTTCTTACATGAGGCCAGCAAGAAAAGGGTCAGTAACGGTAAAAATGCAATGCTCAATCGTTTCATATCCTTTTAATTTATACTGGTATAAACAAAAAAGAGGCCAGTTGAGTTATCAATTAGCTGTTAAGAATCATTTAAGGCTTGGTTTCAGGTTAGCTGCTTTTTTGTCATTATTTGTTTAAATTAGAGCAAACAAAAGCGCTTGCGTTATGATTAAAATCTCTGATCTCAAAGAAGGTGATCTCGTAATGGTAGATTTCGAAGGCACACTCATGGAAGGAGAGGTGCTTGAAGTAAACAACGGTCAAAAACTGGCAAAGGTGCTCACCAACGGCCAAAACGAATTCTGGTACGCCGGGGACGTTTTGAAACCAATACCCCTCAGTGATGCCGCTCTCAAAAAAATTAATTTTTCACGTGAAGACCAGCCCGACGGTTCGGTTAAGTACATGAAAGGAGCATTCAGGGTTCATTTAGACAGGCCCGATGATTTTAGTAACATAAGCTTCTGGTATAGGGAAGATAAACGTCATGTAAATCAATCAATTGCATTACATGAGTTGCAGAACTATTATCTTAATATGACTAAGGTACATCTTACCGCTGCTGCGATTTAAAAAGCAGAAAATTCTATATTTGGCCTCGGCCCGGAATTTTTTTTTTGAAAATGCCCGCCGGGGCTGATTTTTTTGTATTCTTTTCCAGAAATCCTCCTATCTTTGCGACCCCAAAAAGTATGGCGAAACAAGCACTTATTAAACAGGACGGCAAAATTTTAGAAGCATTGAGCAATGCTATGTTTCGGGTGCAGCTTGAAAACGGGCATGAAATTTTGGCCACTATCTCAGGAAAAATGAGGATGCATTACATCCGTATTCTCCCTGGAGATAAAGTTGGGGTTGAAATGAGTCCTTACGATTTGAGCAGGGGCCGTATTATTTTCAGGTATAAGTAAGCTTAGGCTTATTAATATAAATAAAGTAAACAATAGCTCGCAGCGAACAGCTTGCAGCACAAAGCTTAAGAAAATGAAAGTAAGAGCATCCATTAAGAAGCGTAGCGCCGACTGCAAGATCGTTCGCAGAAAAGGTAAGCTTTATGTGATCAACAAAAAGAATCCTCGCTTTAAGCAGCGTCAGGGATAATCTGTTGCTGATTCAAAACAAACAAGAACAAAAAAAGTAAAATAAGTTATGGCTCGTATTGCCGGTGTTGATTTACCAAAAAACAAAAGAGGAGAAATTGGCCTTACCTATATCTATGGTATTGGTCCTTCTACTGCTAAATACATCCTTGAGAAATCAGGTATTGATGTAAATAAAAAAGTGAACCAATGGAACGATGACGAATTGAATTCAATTCGTAACGTTATTACCAACGAGTTCAAAGTAGAAGGTCAGTTGCGTAGTGAAGTGCAAATGAGCATCAAGCGTTTGCTTGATATTGCTTGCTACCGTGGCTTACGTCACCGTAAAGGATTACCGGTTCGTGGACAGCGTACGAAAACAAACAGTCGCACACGTAAAGGTAAACGTAAGACAGTTGCAGGTAAGAAGAAAGCAGCTAAGAAATAAGCTTAACGGCACAAGAAACAAGGTACAAGTCTTAAGCTTGTACCTTATGTTTTGGAACTTGGGCCTTAAACGATATACACCAGTTCTTACAGGTTAACAGCAGATATCACGGTGTAGATGGAGCGTTGATCTGGTCCCGAATAAATTCGGGATAATTTTTAAACAAATAGATTACCTCGGTTTTCAATTATGGCAAAAGCACAACAGGTGAGCGCTAAGGCAGCCGCCAAAAAAAGAGTTGTAAAGATTGATTCGCATGGTGACGCACATATCAGTGCGACTTTCAACAACATCATCATCAGCTTAACAAACAAACAAGGACAAGTTATTTCCTGGAGCAGCGCCGGTAAAATGGGCTTTAAAGGTTCTAAGAAAAACACTCCTTATGCTGCACAGGTAGCATCTGCAGAAGCTGCAAAAGTAGCTTTCGATGCTGGTGTTAAGCGTGTTGACGTATATGTAAAAGGACCCGGTTCTGGTCGTGAAAGCGCTATCCGTGCTTTATCACAATCAGGTATTGAAGTAGCAATGATCAAAGACGTTACTCCTTTACCACACAACGGTTGTCGTCCTCCTAAAAAGAGAAGAGTTTAATTGACTGGTGCGTTCTGCGCATCTGTCCAGACATATTTGAATCGCCAAGATTCATTCATTTTATTAAAAGGGTGGCTGATTAATTTTTAACGCTTTTACGGATCAGTTCACCGGTTTCTAAAAAGCGTAAATGAATAAAAACTATGGCACGTTACACTGGTCCCAAGACCAAGATCTCCCGTATTTTCGGTGAGCCAATTCTCGGCAATGGCAAATGGTTGGGTAAAAACAGCAACCCTCCCGGCCAACACGGCGCACAACGTAAACGTAAAACTTTAGGTGAATACGCTTTACAGCTGCGTGAAAAACAAAAAGCTAAGTACACTTATGGTGTATTAGAGAAGCAATTCCGTAAAACATTTGAAGAAGCTGCACGCTTGAAAGGTGTAACTGGTGAAAATCTGATCCGCCTCCTTGAAGCACGTTTGGATAACACGATCTATCGTTTAGGTATTGCTCCAAGCCGCCCTGCTGCACGCCAGTTGGTGAGCCACAAGCACGTTACTGTAAATGGTTATGTTGTGAATGTTCCTTCTTACCAACTGAAACCAGGTGATATCATTAGCTTGAAAGATAAGAGCAAGGATAACGCCTCTGTAACAGGCCCGGCAAAAGGAAAGAATCCTAAGTTTAACTGGATCGATTACAACGAAGCTGAAATGAAGGGTACATTCATTGCCTACCCTGAGCGTGAAAGTGTTCCTGAGAATATCAAGGAACAACTGATCGTGGAATTGTACAGCAAGTAATAAGTCTTGAGCCATTAGCTTTTAGCCGATAGCTCAATGCAATTACCGAACGTACAAGAGTGCGACGCAACAGCAGATTAATCAAGGCTTAACAGCCGATTACAAAATGTAAAACAGAAACTTCAATATGGCTATTTTGAATTTCGTAAAACCCGACAAAATTGTTCTTCAGAAAGCAAGTGATTTTGAAGCACAGTTTGAATTTCGTCCGCTTGAACCCGGTTATGGTGTTACAATTGGTAACGCATTACGCCGTGTATTGCTGAATTCATTGGAAGGTTACGCTATTACCGGTATTAAAATAGAAGGTGCCGACCACGAATTTGCTACTGTAAAAGGTATCAGCGAAGACGTTGTGGAAATCATCCTCAATTTGAAACAGGTTCGTTTTAAAAAGAAAGTTGATCATGACATTGCTCATGAGAAAGTTACTTTGAGCCTGAAAAACAAAACAGAATTTACTGCTGCAAATATTGGTGAAGCTACTCAGAGCTTTGAAGTAATGAACCCTGAGTTGCTCATCTGCACAATGGATCCAAGTGCAAAGCTTGATATTGAAATCAACATTGCAAAGGGCCGTGGTTATGTTCCTGCAGAGGATAACAAACCGAAAGATGCTCCGTTTGGTTACATTGCTACTGATTCGATCTTTACGCCAATTAAAAACGTAAAGTATCTGATTGAAAATACACGTGTGGAACAACGTACTGATTTCGAAAAATTAGTTATGGACGTTGTTACTGACGGTACTATTCATCCGGAAGAAGCAGTAAAACAAGCAAGCCGTATTCTTATTCAGCACCTGATGATCATTACTGATGAGAACATCACATTTGATAATAAGGAAGAGAAGAAAGAAGATGTGGTTGATGAGCAAATGCTGCAACTGCGTAAAGTATTGAAGACTCCATTGGAAGATCTCGATCTTTCAGTACGTGCCTTCAACTGCCTGAAAGCTGCGAAGATCAACTCATTGAGTGAGTTGGTTCAGTACGAACAGGAAGATTTGATGAAGTTCCGCAACTTCGGCCAGAAATCTTTGGCTGAAATTGAGCAGGTGTTAGGCGAAAGAGGCTTACACTTCGGTATGGATCTTCACAAAATGGGATTAGATAACATCGATTAATATTTTTACTCAGCTGCAGTATTGCAGCTGAGTATTTTTTTAAACTTAGTCTTGTAATTCCTGACACGGTACAAGACTCTAAAATTCAAATGTCATGCGTCACGGAGACAAAATCAAAAATTTGGGACGTACCGCTTCTCACAGAAAAGCGTTACTGACCAACCTCGCAATTGAGCTGATTCAGCACAAGCGTATTGTTACAACCTTAACTAAGGCGAAGGCTTTACGTACCTGGATCGAGCCATTGATCACTAAGGCAAAAGATAACTCAACTCACAGCCGTCGTGTTGTGTTCAGCTACCTGCAAAACAAAGAAGCAGTAACTGAACTGTTCAGCACGGTTGCTGAAAAAGTTGCAAGTCGCCCGGGTGGTTACACACGTGTACTGAAATTGGGCATTCGTGTAGGTGATAATGCAGAAAAAGCCATGATTGAACTGGTTGATTTCAACGAGATCTACGGTAAAGGAAAAGGCGAAGCTGCTGCTCCTGCTAAGAAAACCCGTCGTGCCGGTGGTGCGAAGAAGAAGGCTGATGCTGCAGCGGAAGCTGTTGCGCCTGCTGCTGAAGAAAAAACAGAAGAAAAATCAGCTGAGTAAATTAAATGTTGAAAATTTTCTGATACAGAGGCAGGCCATTTGGTTCTGCCTCTTTTATTTTGCACTTAATTATGACACAACCACATAAGCCAACAGGAACTCAAACCGCTATCTTGATGTTGGAAGATGGCAATGTATTTTACGGTAAAGCATTTGGTAAGATTGGTACTACTACCGGTGAGATCTGTTTCAACACAGGAATGACGGGTTATCAGGAAGTATTTACTGATCCAAGTTACTCCGGCCAGATCATTATTATGAACAATGTGCATACCGGTAACTACGGCACATTTGAAAAAGATGTAGAAAGCAGTAGTGTAAAAATTAAAGGTCTTATTGGCCGAAACCTAGAGGATCGTTTCTCAAGGTATTCTGCTGACAAATCCCTGCAGCAATATCTTGAAGAACAGAACATTGTTTCTATTGAAGATATTGACACAAGAGCAATTGTAACGCATGTACGTACAAAAGGTGCCATGAACTGCATTATCTCTTCTGAAATATTAGATGAAGCAAAACTGAAAGAAGAGTTAGCAAAAGTTCCGTCAATGGAGGGCCTTGAACTTGCGAGCACCGTAAGCACAACTAAAGCTTATAATATGGGTGATGAAAAATCGCCGATCCGTATTGCTGTGATGGACTTTGGTACAAAACTCAACATTCTGCAATGCATGGTTGATCGTGGAGCTTACCTGAAAGTATTCCCTGCAAAAACAAAGATCGAAGAGTTGAAAGCATTTAACCCTGCAGGTTACTTTATATCAAATGGTCCGGGCGATCCTGCAAGTATGGATTATGCAATTGAAACAGTGAAGGCCATCATCAATGAGAAGAAGCCAACCTTTGGTATTTGTCTCGGCCATCAGTTATTGGCTTTGGCAAATGATATTTCTACATTCAAAATGCATCACGGTCATCGTGGATTAAATCACCCGGTGAAAAACCTGGTAACAGGTTTGTGTGAGATCACGACGCAGAACCATGGTTTTGGTGTTGATCCGGAAGCGGTGCGTAAAGCAGCGAATGTTGAGATCACACATGTGAACCTGAATGATGAATCGATTGAAGGTATTCGATTGAAAGATCGTCCTGCATTCTCTGTGCAATATCATCCGGAAAGCACACCTGGTCCGCACGACAGCCGCTACCTGTTTGATGATTTCATCAACATGATCAAAAGCAGTTTAAATTAATACCAAGCCCCGATTCAACATCGGGGCTTTTTTATTTTATATTTATGCCATGAAGAAGATCGCCATCATTAATGGACCTAATCTCAATCTGCTCGGTAAACGTGAGCCTGGTGTGTATGGCAACCAATCGTTTGATGAATATTTCGAAGAACTGAAAGCGAAATTTCCTGCAGTTGAATTTCATTACTACCAAAGCAATGTAGAAGGCGAGTTGATCAATGAATTGCAGCGTGTTGGTTTTTCCTACGATGGTATCGTCATGAATCCCGGGGGTTACACGCATACTTCTGTTGCCATTGGTGATGCCATTGCTGCTATTACAACACCTGTTGTTGAAGTGCATATTTCAAATGTACATGCACGGGAAGAGTTTCGTAAACTATCTCATGTAAGTGCAAAAGCAGCAGGCAGTATTATTGGTTTGGGGTTGAAGGGGTATGAGTTGGCGATCACATGGCTATTAAAGGAGAGTAATAGTTAACGAGGAGTAAATTGGCATGAAAAAAATTGTAATTGACGCACTAGTAACAATTTTTATTTGTGCAGGGTTGTTTTTTTTACTTCAGTTCTTTGCTGAAAAGACTGGTTTGTTTCTTCCATTGAATACCAGGCATATTTATCAATTACTACAGGCGTTCATTATTCTTTTTTGTCTTTATGCTTTTTTCTACAAAAGACTTTGGAATTCCGGATTATTTCGAAGCCCATTAAAAATTTCACTTTTTCTTTTTTCAATTGTCACTCTGCTTTTTATTATCTATCACTCTCTTTCCTTAAATAAAAGTATTCTTGCATACTATAGATATTTTTCTTCTGATAATTTTATATCATGGAAGGGCAGGATGTACGAGCGGGATAGTTTATTAGGTTACAGGATGCGTCCGGATAATTTCAGTTCTCTTGTTTACGATCTGAAGCAACCTGTTCCTGTTAAAACTGACAGTAATGGTTTTAGAGTTGCACACACCAGAGAACAATTTAGTGATGTAAATAAACCTGTTGATCTCTTATTTCTCGGTTGCTCATTTACCTTTGGATCTGCATGTAAAGCTGAAGAAACATTTCCATACATAGTTGCCCGGGAATCGGGAATGAATTATATCAATGCTGCTGTTGGGGGCTATGGCTTGGCACAGATGCTGATACAGGCAAACCAACTTCTTCCAAAATATAAACCTCGTTACATAATTATTCAACGGAGTCCATGGCTCATTGAGCGATCGCTTATAGAATTTGCTCCAAGCAGGGGCGGTTACTTACTTCCTACACCTTACTTTATTGAAAAGGAAAATGAATTTGCTATTGATCCGCCGGTTTATCAATCACCGATAAATGAATTATTACCTGAGGAAGATCGAAAAATATATAAGGGTAATTTTTTGCGTTATTATTTCAAGAAGGGGATCAGTTATTTTGGGAACCAACAAATACAAATCATCAAAACAAGAATGAGAAATATTCTTGGACATAAAAAAAGACCTACACCTAAGCGACATGAAGCTGAACTGTTTGCATATTCAGAAATTATAAAACTGGCCAGAGCGCATGATGTAGAGGTGATTTTGTTACATCTGAATAATGGACCGATCACATTTAAAGGGAAACTTCCTGTTGGTAATTATTCATATCGTATTGCAAATGCCGATTCTGCTCTGCGCCAAAGAATGAGTAGCAGTGATGAGCAGGAATATGTAAGATTGTTTGGGCATTGGGGAATGAGAGGGAATGATTCAGTTTTTATCGATGGGCACCCCAATCCACTTGCTCATAAGTTGATTGCAACTTCAATTCTTATGCAGCTCCCCGGGAAATAGGTTCACCTGGAATTTATTTTCTCTTTATTCTTGATTGTCTCTTTTTGCACAGTGACAAGAATACTACTGTCTTTTAAGATTGGCAAATTACTTCCGAATGATTTATTAAGTACGATGCGAAATGTATTGACAGGCGAAACAGAATCATATAGTTTCGCATAGTCTTTATCTGGAAAATAGAAGGCATTAAAGTTCTCAAAGTTGTAACCGGCTTTTTCCGATTCGCTGCTGCGGTAACCATGATCCCCGGCTACGATGATAATAGTATTCTTTTTATTGTTTGTCTGTATATATGCGACTAACTCCCTGATAACATTTCCTGCATAAACAAGCTGACTATAATATGCATCGGCGTCATCTTCTTTACGTTTTATAATTGTTTGTTCAGGGGCTTTTACATTTCCTGTACTATCGAATGTGTAAGGGTCATGTGGTATCATGAAATGGCCGTAAATAAATTTCTGCTTCCCTGAGGTTGAACAACTTTGTTTTATTAAATCTATTGTTGTATCCAAATAAGCTTTCTTCTCATTGTTGCGATTTGAGATGATCTTAAATTGTCTTTCTTTTATAAAATCGACATCGATCCGGTTGTAATTCCAAAAGACATCACGGTAAATCCTTCCGGGTAATGTTTTAAAACTATAATGATACTTTTTAAAACTTGAAAAATATGAATTGCCAGGCCAGTCTTTGTTATCAAAAGAGATAGGCTGGTAGCTATTAATAGAATATCCTTCCTGTTTTAGAATTCGGAATAATGAATTGTTTAGTATTGATGCTGAACCCCAGAAATAAGCTTTCCCGTCGTTCATTACAGGAGCAATCCATGGTGGGAGGTACTCCATATTAAAGGTTGTGCTTAATGAATGAATGGTCCAATTATAATTTGCTTTTCCCTTCGGGATCACATAAAACCCTTTTTGCTTTAAAAATGTATCCAGTTGGTAATTATTCCGGCCAAAATTTTGTAAAATACTTTTTGATGAAGCCATTGCATCAAACAACAGAAAATAGATGTCTGGCTTTAAAGAATCAGGAAGAGCTTTTGTTGGCTGATAATCGTTGTATGCATTAAAGCGAAAATCAATAAGGTTGTCAACACTTTTATCCAGTTGGTAACGTTTTACGCTGTTAGGTATTTCGGAGAGAAGCAAAACGATGAACAGTAGATTCAGGAAAAGAAACAATTCTGTAAAAGGCTTTTTTCTTTTTTTTAATACAATCAATGCAATCAGGAATAAACTAAAGAATGCAGGAATCACGAAAGTGAATTTTACAAAAAAACTTTGCGGAAACAACTGCTTTAAACTGTCGTGCAGATAGCCGAATACGAGGCAATATAAGCTAATGATAAAAGTAAATACGGATGCCTTTGTAAAATCACGAAGTAGTTTATAAAAAAGCAGAAGACAAGTAAATATGCATACAAGAATAACTGCCAGGTTCGATAAAATAAACTTGATAGAAAGAAACCCAAACAGCTCATTATAACCACTGTATATAAAAAATAAAGGCAGCAGCAAAAGGAAAAGAGGTTGCTTACCAAGAAATAGTTTTGCTTTTTGAAAGAGTTTTTGCATGCTTATTCCTTTTCTCCGGGTAATGTATAGGGAATGAAAATACTGCTATCTTTTAAAAGTGGAAGCTTTGTTTCAAAAAAGTTATTCAACACTACTCTGAAACTGTTAACAGGACTAATAGTTGGATAAAGATCTTTGTAATTCCTGTCAGGAAAATAGAATGCTGAGAAATTGTCGTAGATCATATAGCCTTTCTTCCCGTATATATTCCTGAAGCCGTGATCTCCTTCAATTATAATGACTGTGTTTGGCTTGTTTGTTTGCTTAATATGCGTTACAAGTTGCTGAATTATTTTATTGGCAAATTTAACTTGCTCAATAAAAGCTGCCGGTTGCTCCTCTTCTTTGTATGTGATTGTTTTTTCTACCGGTTTTAAATTGCCTGAACTATCATAGATGTAGGGATCGTGTGGCAATTGATAGTGCGCATAAACAAACTGCGGTTTCGGTTTATTCATTGCGCAGGAGTTTTTTATCAGCAATGTTGTTTGCAAAAGATCATTTCTATGATCATTGTTTCTTTTTTCGTAGGAGGCGAAGTCTTGTTTTTTGATGAATTTTGTTTTTAGTTGGGAAAAATTCCACCCAAGATCACGGTAAACTCTTCCTGGTAATGTTTGATAGAAATAGTTCATGTACAGCATGTCGGGAAAAAACAGATCTCCATTCCAGTCCTTATTTACAAATGAAACAGGTTGATATTGTTTGGTGTCGTAACCTGACTCCTTTAAGTAACGTAGTATTGAATTGTTAAGAAGTGAGGCAGATGCTTTAAAATACATCTTAGTTTCATCCTGGTATAGATCTACGGGTGGAGTGTAATCCATATTAAGCGAACTGCTTACAGATAATACCGTGAGGTTATAATTACTTTTTGAGCGAGGAACAACGTAAAAATTCTCATTCTGCAGGAAGCTGTCTAAAGTATTGTTATTGAAATTCCACGCTTCCTGCATTGCTGCTGTAGAAGGTAATGCATCAAATACGAGAAAATAGATATCTGGTTTTGTTGTGTCAGGCTGTTTGATATTTTTCTCAGCTTGATAATAAGCACTGAAGCGATTGTCAAGCAAGTGCTCATTCTTCTTGTAGGCAAGAAAATTAGTTATGCTGTTAAACAACTCATATCCAATGAACAAAGACAGCAAGATATTAATGAATAAGAAAAGCCGCTTAAATGTACTATTACTTTTCTTGATAAATAGCCATATGGCAATGAGTAGAGTAAAAATCAGCGGCAGAATAATTTTATAGCTGCTGAAAAAATTGACACCCACTATTTTCTTTAAAGAGTCATGCAGAAAGCCATAGGATAAAAGAAACAGTAATATCCAGAAAGAGAAGATGGCCGCTTTTCTTTTATTTTTTAGTAACCAATAACTTAATAAATAAAGTAGTGCCGTTGTAAGCAAAGTGATTACCAGATTCAGCAAAACAAATTGAAGAGGAAAGAAGCTAAAAAAAGCGTTATAGCCATGAAAAATAAAGAATAGTGGCAAAAGTAAAAGGAAATATGTTTTCTCCTGAAGGAGTGCATTCAGCTTTTCTTTCATGGTGGTTATGAAGAGAGTTACTTTTTCCTGTAAACATACATTGTGCGTTCGCTTCCCTGCGCATTCATTTTCTTTTCTAATTCAAACAACTTTGCAAATGCTTCTTCGAATGTTTCCTCATCATAGTTGTTGAATATATCTTTCCGCCACTGTAACATCACCGCAACTTTCGGATCACTTTTCGGCACAAATTCAATAATGAGCACTTTACAAACAGAAGCAAGAAAAGCAGCCAGTTGTTCAAATGTAATATTCTTCGCAATGGCTAAGTGATGGATCAATGCCAGAGCCATACATACGTCAACTTTTGTGCGGCTAAAGAAGGCCGGACGTTCTTCATTCATCCAACCCATTGAAGGCGAAGGATAGGTGAGGTCAATTACTGAAGGATAGATATTTGTCCGCTTTTCTTCTTTAATGCGCTTATAAAATCTGTTGATGCAATCACTGTCAAAATCGGTTGAGATCACCATCGCTTCATTTTTACACAGCAAAGAGAATTCACCTTCATTTGCACCGAGGTCAAGAACTGAGCTGTACTCTATACTTCCCAAAATCGAACTTACAAGCTTCTTCTTCTCCAAAAAGTAAGACTCGCTCAATATTGTTTCCGAATAATAATTGTTCCAGGTCGTAGATTGTGAAGGCAGCAACAGATTGCTGATGCAGCTGTGCAGGTTTTCTAATATCTGCTCAATGTTTTTCTTTGTGATCTTTCTGGTCGTTTGCTTTTGTTCGGTTGATTGTTTCCCGGCCATCTTTGCCTGCAAATGCACATGCAGGTAAACCGAAGCATTCAGTTTTGTTTTGAATGGAAGTAGTTTTGATGTTACTGCAGCAGGCACACCATCGGGATAGCTGAGTATGAGTTTATGCACTTCCATCCCTGTGTAAACAGCTATCAGCAATGGATTCAAAAAGCATTCGCAAAACTGCCGGTATGCGATCCAAGATTCACCTTCTATGTATGTTTCAAACGAAAGTGTATCGATCAACTTATACTTGCCGTCAACCAATTGAATATTACTTGGCGTCGCATCTTTCAGGATCATGCCTTTATGTAAAGCTTGCCTGCAGATATTGAGCGTAGTTAATGCAGCATCTTTCAACTGTTCAAAACTCCATTCCCATGCATACGAAAGAAACGGGAGTTGTTGTGGCTGTAATGTTTTATACCAATCTGATCTTCCTGTATGGTTTTCGGAAAGATCAGTAAAAGGGAGTAGTAATTTTTTTTTGAGAAGATCATCTGCAAGACCACTCTTCATCAAAAGATCATAGTCCTGACTGTAATTATCGGAAACGAAGCGATAGATCGTTCCATCCTTTTCATAAATAAAACCGGAAGGATCACGAAAAGAAGCAGGATGATGATTAATCAGTTGACTCATTCTTTTCCTCTTCTGTTTTGGGTGGTGTTTTTACAAAGAAGCTTTTGATCCAGTTCCAGCCACTCTTGAAATAAAAGATCACACCCAACACAGCAGCTATAATTACCTGTATCAGGTAACTGCCGCTTCCCGGATCGAGGTATAACAATTGCATCATAAATAGCGGAGATTGGTTTTTGGAGTTAACGCCAGCAACGTTTCATACATCAGATGAATAGTGTTTTCAATATCACTCTTGTGCAGCATTTCAACTGTTGTATGCATATAACGTAACGGAATGCTGATGAGTACTGAAGGGCATCCATCATTCGCATAAGCAAATGAATCAGTATCGGTACCTGTGCTGCGGCTTAATGAACGCCATTGCACCGGGATTTTTTTCTTATCAGCAACATCAGTAACAAAGTCGAGCAGTTTATTGTGAATAGCTGGTCCGGTTGCCAATGAAGGTCCTTTGCTGCAACTGATATCACCTTCAACGATCTTACTGATCATAGGAGTTGTAGTATCATGTGTTACATCAGTTACAATGGCAATATCCGGTTTAATACGGCGAGCGATCATTTCAGCTCCACGCAAACCAATTTCTTCCTGCACAGCATTTACAATGTACAAACCATAAGGAAGTTTCTTTTTATTTTCTTTCAGCAAACGTGCGACTTCAGCGATCATAAAACCACCAATGCGGTTGTCAAATGCACGGGCTATGTAATAATCATGTGCCAGCTCATCAAAACCTTCTTCATAAGTAACTACGCAACCTACTTTTACACCAAGGGCCTCAACCTCTTTTCTGTTACGTGCTCCGCAATCGAGCCAAAGATTATCGACACGTGGTTGTGGTTCTTTTGCTTCAGGATTACCAAGGCGGGTATGAATGGCAGGCCATCCAAACACAGCTTTTACAATTCCCTTTTTTCCATGGATCAGCACACGCTTGGCTGGGGCGATCTGGTGATCAACGCCACCATTACGCTTCAGATAGATTAAACCTTCAGGTGTGATATAATTCACAAACCAACTGATCTCATCTGCATGCGCTTCTATCACTACTTTGAATGAATGTTCAGGGTTAAGCACTCCAACAACGGTACCATATGAATCACTGAAATGTGTATCGATATATGGTTTCAGATATTCTAACCATACTTTCTGTCCGCTGGTTTCAAAACCAACAGGCGAATGCGTATTATGATAGTTCTTCAAAAACTCAAGAGACGTGTTTGTAAGAATTGATTTTTTCTTTGCTGCTTTTGCCATCGTTTTAGTGCTTTCAGCAAATGTACGGGTTCGCTTCTTTTAAAAAGCGGGGCATCAGCACTTTTTACCAACGGGTAAAGCAGGTTGTTTAGAACAGCAGGAATAAGCTTAGCAGGGAAGAAAGAATCAATAGCCCATCAACCCAACCAAGATAAAAGTAATCGCTGTTTTGTCTTTTTGAAATACGCAGCAGGTAAACGGCAACAACACCTGGTATTAACTGGAGCAAATGAAGATAAGTTTCGAAGCGAATGGCTAAGAATACAACCGAGAACGAGTACAGAATAACATTGATAAGAAAGAAAACCTGGAACTGCTGTTCATTCATGATATTGGCCGGCGTATGAACGCCCATTTCAAAATCTCTGAGGCGGTCTCGGTAATCGAAGATCATGGTAGCAAGCGCCACCAATAAAAGCCGGCTGACAAAAAGAAATACTTCGTTTACGTCGGGTTCCACTTCAAAAAAAGCAAGCGGCAATACAACAGTTGCATAGGCCCAAACAAAGCCAATAAAATAACTTTTGATAAAGGTGAGTATCGATGGAAGCTTGATAGGTTTTTTCAATAACAAAGGAGCTGTATATGCCGCATTGAAAAGAATAGCCAATATGATATGTGTATTGATGCTTCGGATCTTCCACCAAAACCAAAGCGTTGCAAGAAGTGATAAAATATTTAAGATTACCGTCGCATTCTTTGCTTCCCGAAACCATTGAAGTTGTTCCGATGAGGTGCTCTTTGTAGCTGCAAAACTGAAATGAAGGTTATAACTGAGAAGGGTTGCAAAAAATACAAATGCTATAAGCGTTAGGGGGTATTCAAAAAGAGAATAGAATAACTTGGTTTGCACGCAAAGCGTAGCGGCACTTACAGCAATAACAATATGGTAAAAAAGAAGGAACCTTATAAAACGTGGCATTACAACCGGTGCTTAAAAAGGCAGTGTGATAACTTCCGATTCAACAGGCTGGCTTCTGTTACCTGCTTTGTCCCTTACTGTGAAACGGAATTTTACAACATGTGGATTTGATGGACAATCATTACCGGACAAAAGTGCATATCCAACCGCACTGATATTGGAATACCGAACACGTACGTTTACTTTTTGGTTAGGTTCACCCGGGAATTCCGGCATTTTATAATCATCGTCCAGAAGACTGTTGCCGGGACAGGCTGGAGTGCCTGCATCTATTTTGTCAATAATGATGCTATCCTGCACGTCCCCTTCTTTATCTGTAACAGTTAAATTTAGTTCAACAAATTTTCCTGAATTGCCAAAGGCATCAACGAGATCTCCCACTTTTACAGACTTTATTTCAACCTGCGGCTCTGTTGTAAATTTCGACTTTTTGCAGCCAGCTAATACAGCGGCTAATACAAAAAGAAATAATAGTTTTGCTTTCATTCGGAAATGTTCTTATTTCAAATTTAAGCATTAATACCCCACTAAAAAATTGATTCCTTCTTTTGTTAACAATCTTTTTGAGTTAAGCAGGACTTCGTTCAACGAAGTGGTGCAGCAGTCGTTTCAATTTCAGTACTGCAATAACTCTGTTTACCGATCTTTTTGTGAGGCTTTGCATATTGCACCCCCGGGAGTATCAGGAATTGAGACCGTTCCCTTTCTGCCCATTAGTTTTTTTAAAACACACCGGATCAAAAGCACAGAGTTCACTCCGGAAACATTATTTGAAAGCAGTGGCACATCTCAAACCATCCAAAGCAAGCATTATGTAAAAAGCCTTGCTTTGTATGAAGAAGCTTTTACAAGGGGTTTTTTGCAGCAATATGATTTGCCGGAGAACTATTGTTTTCTTGGTCTCTTGCCATCTTACCTTGAGCGTGGCCATTCATCGCTGGTGTACATGGTGCAAAAACTGATTGAGAAAAGTAACCATCCTATGAATGGTTTTTACCTCAATAATTTTCAGGAGCTGTATAACAGATTACAGCTGCTGGAAAAAGAAGGTCAGCCAACTATTCTCATTGGTGTTACATTCGGGTTGCTCGATTTTGCTGAGCAATACCAGTTACCATTGATGAATACCATCATCATGGAAACGGGTGGCATGAAAGGAAGGAGGGAAGAGATGACAAGAGAACAGGTGCATCTTCAGCTAAAAAAAAGTTTTTCGGCTGAAACAATTCATTCTGAATATGGGATGACGGAATTACTCAGCCAGGCTTATTCAAAAGGTAATGGCATTTTTCATTGCCCGCCCTGGATGAAAGTTTTGGTGAGGGATGAAGATGATCCTTTGCACATCAGCACAACAGGGAAAGGCGCCATTAATATTATTGATCTGGCGAATGTGTATTCAGTCAGTTTTATTGCAACCGACGATGTGGGCGAAGTATTTGAAGATGGCAGCTTTCGTATATTGGGCCGAATGGATAACAGCGATATCAGGGGGTGCAGCTTGCTCGCATTGTAGATAAAACCCCAAAAGAAAAACCCAAGTCCAATATAAAAACCATAAGATTCAAGACTCATCACTCATCTTTCATTACTCATCATTATGCTCTCCGATAAATTACAAATGTTTCAGAACCGACTTACGAAAGTGTACAAACACCGCAGTAAGCAAGCAAAGAGGATGGGCATCAGCTGCTACCGTTTATATGATAAAGATTTGCCGGAGTTTCCGGTGAGTATTGATGTGTATGATACAAGAGTTTGTGTGAGTGAATACAAAGCCAAGCATAATCTTACGGAAGAAGAGCATCTCGATTGGTTGGAGGGAACAGTGGATATAATTGCAGATGTGTTACAGATGGATGAAGAACTTATCTACACCAAAGAACGTCGCAGGAAAAGTAATCGCCAGGCTCAGTACCAAAAGACGGCTGAAGAAAAAGAGTTTTTTGAAGTGCAGGAAAATGGATTGAAATTCTTAGTGAACCTTTCTGATTATTTAGATACAGGTTTATTTCTCGATCATCGTACAACACGTAAGATGGTAATGGAAGAAGCAAAAGATAAAAAGGTATTGAACCTGTTTGCATATACCGGTTCATTCAGTGTATATGCTGCTGCCGGTGGGGCAGAAGAAGTAGTAACCGTTGATCTGTCGAACACCTATATCGATTGGGCGAAGAAGAATTTCGAAGCAAATTTTTTTATTGATCATAAGAAATACAAGTTTGTTGTGGCAGATGTGAAGCAATACCTTGAGACGCTTACACCTAATACCTTTGATATCGTAGTGATGGACCCGCCCACTTTCAGCAACAGTAAAAAGATGAAAGACTTCCTCGATATTCAGCTCGATCATGTGGAACTCATCAATCAAACATTAAAGGCAATGAAACCGGGTGCTGTTTTATACTTCAGCAATAATGCACGGAAATTTGAACTGCATGAAAGTGAAATACAGGCTTCCGTTATAAAAGACATCACAAAAGCAACCACTCCATTCGATTTTGAAGGCAAACTGCAACGTTGGTGTTGGCGAATGATACGGTAATCGTATTTACACTAGTAGTTTTACTTATGCTGTATAGGGATAAAACATCCACGCATGATTGGATTTGAAATGGAATAGACGTAATTTTTCAGTCTGTTATTCCTCAAAATCCAGTACTATGAAACCAACTCTTCTCCTGCTACGGGATCATCCCCGTTTAAAAAAGGTTCTCGCATTCGCATTTGTTGCTCTTATATTGCTTATTGGCATTGCTGCAAATTATGCAATAGAATCGGGCGTGTTGCAATCAGTACAGGAACATTCTGCACAAAGCGATTCCGTCATCAAGCATCAGCAGTATCAGCAAGTCGTTGAAAAAACGATGTTTCTCATTACACAAAGTGACCACAACCTGGAAGATTATGTGCAAACAGGCGATCTTCATAAGAAAGAAGCTTTTTCAAAAAACAGTATTACAATAGAAAAAAACCTTGGGGAAGTAAAAAGCACATACGGAGGTTATATTCCTAAATATTTAGTAAACATTTTTGTACATAAAGCTGCCAACCGCATTCAATTAAACCGTGATATAATTTCTGTTTACGATACAGAAGGTCAGGCAAAAGCACTTGAAATGGTGAATAGTGTTGCCTACAGATCATCCTTTAAGGAAATTACGTTTGGGGAACAGGAACTGATCAGTGCATTGGGAATAAAGATCGAACAGCTTAATAAGAAGATCACGATTGAAAAAGCAGAAATGCTTAGCCTTGACCGTAAGTGGAATATCGTTTCGCTCATTTTTATGTCGCTGATTGCCTTGCTGGTTGTTTATAAAATGATTGAAACAAATCGCCTGAACAATACACTGTCAATTGCAATTCAAAAAGGGCAGCAGGCGCAAATGGTGAAAGATCAGTTTATTTCAAACGTAACACATGAGTTACGTACACCATTGAACTCTATTATTGGTTATACAAATCTTTTGTTGAAGAAAGAGCATGCTCCTGAAACAAAGCAATGGATTCAGTCGATGAAGATTTCAGGTAACCTGTTGATGGAAGTGATCAATGATGTGCTCGATTATTCTAAACTCGAATCCGGGCATTTCCAGTTTTCGAATGAAGCATTTGATGTAAAGCAAGTGATCAGTAATCTCAATAACGTATTGCAAAACCGTGCAGAAGCAAAAAATATTTCACTGCATATTCAGATGGATGAACAATTACCTGAGTATGTTTCAGGCGATGCAAAAAAGCTGATGCAGATACTGGTGAATCTTACAGGTAACTCTATCAAGTTTACCGAGCAGGGTTCAGTTTCTGTTGCAGCAAAAATGGTAAAGCAATCGGGCGAAAAGGCGTGGATCCAATTCACAGTTGAAGATACCGGTATCGGTATTGAAAAGGACAAGCTGCCGTATGTATTTGAACGGTTTTACCAGATTGAAAGCAAAACAGCGAAAAAATATTACGGAACAGGGTTGGGGCTTCCCATTGTAAAGCAACTGGTAGAAATGCAGGGTGGTGAAATTGAAGTATTTTCTACACCGGGAGAAGGCACTCAATTTGTTTTGTTGATGCCTTTCACAATTGCAACAGCAATAGAAAAGGAAATTGAAACAGAGTTGATCATTAATAAAGAAAAACTAATTCAGAAACGTATTTTAATTGTTGATGATAATGAGATGAACCGTGATCTGATGGGTTATCTTCTTGCAGAACATCAATTCTTATTCGATAAGGCAGATAGCGGTATAGCCGCTCTTCAGCTATTGAAGCAAAAGAACTACGATTTTATTTTGATGGATATCCAGATGCCCGGCCTAAGCGGTATTGATACCACTAAAAAGATCAGGGCTGAGTTGCATATGCAAACGCCCATTATTGGGCTGAGCGCATTTTGTCAAAGCCTTGAACAGCAGAATGCGATCAACGCAGGTATGAATGCTTATCTCACCAAACCTGTTGATGAACGCAAGTTGTTGGAATTACTCAATCACTACAGCGATTGGGATACAGAACCTGCTACTCCTCAACATTCACAATTGAAGCTTGTGAATATCGATTATCTGCATCGCTTAACGGGTGGTAACAAAGAAAATATCCAGGATCTGTTGAACAAGGCATTTGATTTTTTACCAAATGAAGTTGAGAAACTGAAAGAGTCATTTGCAGCTGAAGATCCCGCCATGTTGAAAGCAACGGCGCATAATATGAAATCAACCTTACGCATACTGGGAGTAGCTGAAGAGCTTTCAGGCAAAGTGATACTGATTGAGAAAGCAGATATTTCGCAGTACAAAGAAAAAGAGCAAACAAAAAATCTTATTGCTGAGCTTGATAGTTCTGTACAGGTAGTGTTACAGGAACTGAGAGAATATCTCGCAGCAGCTGCTTAATGTTTTAAAGGTGCGTAACCCGCATGTATTACCAGGTGGCTCACCCGCTTTATATGTTCATTTGTAGTTCTTCGCTTATCTTGCAATCAAATACGATTGCAATGAATAAAATTGTTTCCAATGCCGATGAAGCAATAAAAGATATTCCCGATGGAGCAACCCTTATGCTCGGTGGTTTTGGTTTGTGCGGCATTCCCGAAAACTGTATTTCCGCTTTAGTAAAAAAAGGAACAAAGAATCTTACATGCATCTCCAACAATGCAGGTGTGGATGATTTTGGCATTGGGTTAATGCTCAAGCAAAAGCAGGTGAAGAAAATGATCTCTTCCTATGTTGGCGAGAATGCAGAATTTGAACGCCAATTGTTAAGCGGCGAATTGGAAGTTGAACTCATACCACAAGGAACATTGGCTACCCGTTGTATGGCTGCCGGTTATGGTATGCCTGCAATTTATACACCTGCCGGTGTAGGAACAGAAGTAGCAGAAGGAAAAGAAGTCCGCAATTTCAACGGGAAAGATTATTTACTTGAATATGCATTTGATGCAGACTATGCCATTGTAAAAGCCTGGAAAGGCGATACAATGGGGAATTTGATTTTCAAGGATACTGCAAGAAATTTCAATCCACTCATGGCAATGGCAGGTAAAATAACCATCGCAGAAGTGGAAGAATTGGTTGAACCGGGGGAATTAAATGCAAACGAAATTCATACACCGGGGATTTATGTTCATCGCATTTTCAAAGGAGCGAATTATGAAAAGCGGATTGAACAGAAGACAGTAAGAAAGCGAATTTGAGAATGTTGCAATTTGAAAATGAAGTTTACTTTTTTCAAGTTGCATAAATAATCAGTCTATCTCATTTTCAAATTTTAAATCAACTAATTTTCAAATTATGGCTCTTTCGAAAGAACAAATAGCACAACGCATCGCCAAAGAATTAAAAGATGGGTACTATGTCAACCTCGGCATTGGTATTCCAACCTTGGTGGCGAATTATATTCCTGCAGGTATTCATGTGGAACTGCAAAGCGAAAATGGATTATTGGGCATGGGGCCTTTTCCATTTGAAGGTGAAGAAGATCCTGATCTCATCAATGCCGGTAAACAAACCATCACCACATTACCCGGCTCGGCATTCTTTGATAGTGCTATGAGTTTTGGAATGATCCGTGCAGGAAAAGTTGATCTTACTGTGCTTGGTGCAATGGAGGTAAGTGAACAAGGTGATATTGCTAATTGGAAAATTCCCGGCAAGATGGTGAAAGGAATGGGTGGTGCAATGGATCTGGTTGCCAGCGCAAAAAATATTATTGTAGCTATGATGCACACCAATCCGAAAGGTGAGAGTAAACTGTTGCCGCAATGTGCACTACCGTTAACAGGTTTAAAGTGTGTAAAGAAAATTGTATCCGACCTGGCTGTGCTTGATGTTACTGCTGATGGATTTAAATTACTGGAACGAGCACCCGGTATATCTGTAGAAGAAATTGTTTCAAAGACAGCAGGTAAACTAATCGTAGAAGGTGAAATACCTGAGATGGTATTCTGAAAATAAAAATCGACATAAAAAGAAAACCCACGTTACGCCAACGTGGATTCTCTTTTTGTGTTTGCACTTAAACCAATTCAGCTTCCAGTTCCAGTTCATCTTTTGGTAATGGTTTCATACAGAAGAACCAATCCTTGCAATACACATCTTTCTCTTTACCGGCCATGCGTTCTGATGCAACACCACAACTGTTTGCCGGCGGAACAATCACATCTTCACCCGGAATCCAATCGGCAGGAAGTGCTACGGCATGCTTATCGGCTGTTTGCAATCCTATCAATACACGTTTCAATTCTTTAAAGTTGCGACCTAATGAAAGTGGATAATAGATGATCGCCCTGATGATGCCCTTCGGATCAATAAAGAATACGGCTCTTACAGCTTTGGTAGAACTTTCTCCCGGTTGTATCATGCCATACATTTTTGCAATTTCCATTGTAATATCTTCTATCAACGGAAATTTCACTTCTACATCTTTCCATCCTCGAAATTCAATTTTATCCTTAATTGTACGCAACCATGCAATATGACTGTACAACCCATCCACACTCAATCCCACCAATTTGGTATTGAGTTTTGCAAACTCGGGTTCCATTTTCGCAAAGGTCATAAATTCAGATGTGCATACTGGCGTAAAATCAGCCGGATGACTGAACAAAACGATCCATTTGCCTTGATAGTCGTTGGGAAAATGAATATTGCCTTGCGTGGTTACTGCTGTGAAAGATGGAGCAGGATCGCCGATGCGTGGCATACTTATTTTGTTTTGGAGATCTATTTCGTTGAACATAAGGAATAGTTTTAATTGAAGAAACGGTTAACAGTTAAAGGTACTGGTAAGCAAGGCCGGTTTCCAGTGAGCGGAGTCATGCATATATGTGATTGTGGGAAGGAAATTCAGCTGTAAGGGGTGCTAATTTGTAGCAAGTGTTGAGTGGTTGGTTCAGTTGACAAGTGAAAATAGAGGAACTGATTTTGACGATTTGTATTTTTTATCGGTACTCTTAAAAGTTTGGCAAGGTTTTTATCCTTCATTGAGCAACACAGCAATTATAATTGCTGCATCTGTTTGTACAGGCGCATGAATAATCTCCGGTAAATGTATGTTGATGCATTTTCGTCAGATGGATTATTTATGTAGTTACGCTTGTATGCCTGAAAAAAGCATCTGCATTATTCATTTAGTAAAAAAGAATGTTATGAAACTGAATTATCTGGTTGCAGTCGTCTGCACCGCATTGTTATTGACATCTTGTGTAAGTAGTAAAAAATTTAAAAAGTCGCAAGCCGATTATGCGCAACTGCAAACCCGTTATGTTACATTGGAAGGAACGCTTGCTGATTGCAATAATCAAAAAGCAGGACTGGAACGGGAAAAAGCTGATCTCAACAAACGCATTACCGATCTTAATAAAGAGATCGAAAACATCAAGCAGAATTATACACAGGCTGTAATGCAATTGGAAAACCTTTCAGTGATCTCCAAACAACAAGCCGAAAGCATCAAACAGTCATTACAGAACATTGGTGCAAAGGATGCGTACATTCAAACATTGCAACAACAGATGGCGTATAAAGATTCATTGAATATGGTATTGGTGATGAACCTCAAAGGAGCCATTGGAAATATTGAAGATGAAGACATCAATATTAAAGTGGATAAAGGTGTAGTGTACATCGATATCTCTGATAAACTGTTGTTCAAGAGCGGCAGCTATACAATCACCGATCGTGCAAAAGAAGTATTAGGCAAAGTTGCCTTGGTATTGAAGAATCAGCCAGACATTGAATTTATGGTAGAAGGGCATACCGATAATGTTCCTTTCCGTGGTAATGCTATGTTGGTTGACAACTGGGATTTAAGTGTGAAACGTGCTACTACCGTTGTGCGTTTGTTGCAGAAAGAATATGGATTGGACCCAGCGAAAATGGCAGCAGCAGGTCGTAGTGAATACCATCCATTGGGTTCAAACGATACGAATGAAGGGAAAGCAGTGAACAGGAGAACAAGAATAGTGATCCTTCCTGAATTGGATCAGTTCTTTAAATTATTAGAGCCACAGAAATAAAAATGTATTTTGTAGAAAGCAATAAGCCCTGCCGAGAAATCAGCAGGGCTTTCTTGTAAATTATCAGGAACGATTATTTCGTTGTATAAATTTTTACAAAGCCATCTGTTTCGCTGCTGGCAATAAATAAACTTTTACCATTTGGGCTTTTATCGGCTGATACAAATAAAACACCTTCAGGTCCAACACCTGTGTTGAGCCATTGACTGAATACTGGTTTAGTTGGGTTTGTAATGTCGTAGATCATTACAGCATTGGCTCTTTCCAAACCAACAAACAACAGGCTCTTGTTTCCAACACGACCTGTGGTAATGCCTTCCGGTTCACAACCTTTATCATCACTACGGCCATCAGGATATTTGCCAAGTTCATTTGCTTTCAGATCGATCTGGTTTTTGCTATCATAAACTAATTGACCAGTTAAACCATTCCAGATACTGAATGAACGTGCACCATAAGAATACAGTTCATCATAATCACCATCGCCATCTGTATCTCCCAATGTAGTTGTGATATTTAAACGACCAAGTTGTGGATTTGTTTTTAACGCTGCAGCATCAGGAAATGCAAGTGCATCCAATAGAATAGGTGGTAAATTAGGTTCGTTGATGCGTCTTATTTCTGAAAAGCCTGCATATTCTCTGGCATCTCCTTCATTGGCAGAGTAAATAAACGGAACACCATTGTGACTGTTTACAGCAATCGCATCGGGTAAAAACATTCCCTTTACCGGCCAGCTTCCGAAAATTATACCACCATCTCTGTCACTTGGGTCAATTGTATTCATCGGGTTGTTGTAATCTTTAAACCCTAATGGAAAAATATCCGTAATGGTTTTTGTAATGAGATCAATTTTAGCAATACCATTGTTCTCCTGCAATGTAACCCATGCAGTTTGGCTGTTGCTCGCAACAGCGATGTACTCAGGTTCTACATCCTGTTCAAAACTTGCATTCTTGCCAAACAAACGAAACCCTTTTGTTTTTAATTCTGCTGCTCTTGAAGCAAAGTTGCTGAAGTCAAGAGTAGTAACAGCGTAGTTATTGTTCACATCAATAATAGAAACTGTACCAAGCGGATCAATGGTGTAAGCTTCATTTGGTTCACCTTCATTTGCTGTAAGAATAAAATTTCCATCGGGTGTAAAGGTGATCATATCCGGTAGCGAGCCAACTGTTATAACTGCAATGGCGTCATGAGTTGTTGTATTAAACACAACCACTTTCCCATTATTTGTTTTAGGAACTGCTTCAATTGCTGCAGCAAGTTTGCCGTTGCTTACACTCACACTATTTACCAATCCGCCATATACTGCAATGTTGATGTTACCAATTATAGTTGGTGATGCAGGATTACTAAGATCAACAACCTCAATCCGGTTATTGCCGGCGCTGTTATTTACCACAAATAATTTTTTTGTGTCGGCATCGTAGGTGCTGATCTCTGCAGCACCAAGTCCGCCACCAATGGCAAGACTGCCTATTTCTGAAAAGCTGGTTGACTCCTGGCGTGCGGCAAAGCCAGTATTCTGTTTCGAATTTTCCTGTTCTGTACTGAGTTTTGTACAGGCATTCAGTAATACAATGCTGCTGATGAGTAAAAGGGATTTTCTCATTGTGTAAGTTTATTAGTTGAGCGGCAATGGTAGAGGTGGATTGTTAAGGGAATATGACGGGAAGGTTATGAAAAGATGAAGGAAGCGTTTTAAAATCAGCTGATAATTTGTAAGTGCTCGCTTGCAAAACATAGTTTTTCCTGCTATTTTACTTTTCCAAAAACACCTGCTTATGCAAATCATCGTAAGTATTCAAAACCGCATTTATGAAATTCGGGGTGAACGTGTCATGCTTGACTTTGACCTTGCTGCTCTTTACGAAGTTCCAACCAAAGTGCTTAATCAGGCTGTAAAACGGAATGTCAAACGATTTCCCGCTGATTTTATGTTTCGCTTGACTGCTGCTGAATGGAAGACTATCCGGTCACAAATTGTGACTCCATCGGAAAGTGACGGAGTTTTGAGGTCACAAATTGTGACCGCATCCCAGAGTAAACGAAATACTACGGTTGCACCCTATGCTTTCACCGAACAAGGTGTTGCCATGCTAAGCGGCATCCTCAACAGCGATAAAGCTATTCAAATGAACATTGCCATTATGAGGGCATTTGTAGAAATCAGGAAAATATTACTGAAAGAAAATGACTTGAAAGAGCAGATGAAAGAAATCAAGGATCGAATAGGTGAACATGATGTTCAGCTCAATCAGATATATGATGCGATGGAAAATTTATTGGATGAGAAAGCTGCTGAACGGAAATGGGATGAAAGGGAAAGGATTGGCTTCAAGAGAAAATAGATAGTGATGAAATACTTTTTGCTCAACGGCTGCCGGATTGCAGCGGCACCGCAGCGTAGCGCAGGTACAGCGAAAAGTCAGACGCTTTGGTCTGACCGAGACCGCAAGCGTCTCGGCAGAGACTGGGTAAAATCAAGGATCAAAAGCCCACAGCCCGAACTCCCAAGTACAAATTCCCAGTCTCCAATTCCCCAAAGTTTCAGGCCCCCCAGCGTCCCGACCCAGCTACAAACTTCCCCACATCCATTCCCCAAACAGGCAATTTTTCCGCTTTTCGAACATTATCTATACTTTTTCGTATAGATTAATCTGTACTTTTGTGTATAGATAGTAATTGTTCAAGATTTTAGATAAACAGATTAAACAAAGCGAATCATGAGTGAGATGCTCAATACACTGGAGCAAACGGCCCTGAGTGAGTACAAATATGGTTGGGTAACCGACATTGAAGCCGACGAGGCGCCTCCCGGACTTAGTGAAGACATTGTGCGTTTCATCAGCGCCAAAAAGAAAGAGCCCGAATGGATGCTGGAATGGCGACTCAAAGCCTACCGTCATTGGTTAAAAATGACCGAGCCGGAGTGGGCCAATGTGAAGTACCCCAAGGTAGATTACAACTCCATTAAATACTATAGTGCCCCCAAACAGAAGAAAACCCTCAACAGCCTCGACGAAGTAGATCCTGAATTAAGGGCTACGTTTGAGAAACTGGGTATTTCTTTGGATGAGCAAAAGCGTTTGAGCAATGTGGCGGTGGATGCCGTGATCGATTCGGTTTCTATTGCGACGACATTTAAAAAAGAATTGGCTGAGCTCGGTATTATTTTCTGCAGCATGAGCGAAGCGGTTCAGGAACATCCGGAGCTGATCAAAAAATGGTTGGGTTCGGTGGTGCCGATGACCGATAATTATTTTTCTGCATTAAATAGTGCGGTGTTTAGCGATGGTAGTTTCTGCTACATTCCAAAAGGTGTAAAAAGCCCGATGGAGTTGAGTACTTACTTCCGAATCAACGCAGAAAACACCGGTCAATTTGAACGTACACTCATTGTTGCCGAAGAAGGCAGCTATGTAAGTTATCTCGAAGGTTGTACTGCTCCTATGCGTGATGAAAATCAATTGCACGCTGCGGTAGTGGAAATTGTTGCACTCGATAATGCAGAAGTTAAATATTCAACTGTACAAAACTGGTACCCCGGTGATAAAGATGGCAAGGGTGGTATCTACAACTTCGTAACCAAGCGTGGTATTTGTGCAGGTGTTAATTCAAAGATCAGCTGGACGCAGGTTGAAACCGGTTCTGCAGTTACATGGAAATATCCTTCTGTAATTTTAAAAGGCGATAACAGCCAGGGTGAATTTTATTCTGTTGCTGTTACCAACAATCATCAGCAGGCCGATACCGGTACCAAGATGATGCACATTGGTAAGAACACAAGAAGCCGAATTGTATCGAAAGGTATTTCTGCGGGCTTTAGTCAAAACTCTTATCGTGGTTTGGTGCAGGTTGGTAAAAATGCCACCAATGCAAGAAACTTTTCACAGTGTGATAGTTTGTTACTCGGTGACAAATGTGGTGCACACACCTTCCCATACATTGAAGTAAAGAACAGCACCGCACAGGTAGAGCATGAAGCCACTACTTCTAAAATTGGTGAAGACCAGATATTCTATTGCAACCAACGTGGTCTCGATACGGAAACGGCCGTTGCATTGATCATTAATGGTTTTGCTAAAGAAGTCATGAATCAATTACCAATGGAGTTTGCTGTGGAAGCACAGAAACTGTTGGCGATTTCATTAGAAGGAAGTGTAGGATAAACAAAATTTCAAATTCACAATTTTCAAAGTATATGTTATCAATCAAAAATTTACAGGCAAGGATTGAAGAGAAGGAAATCTTAAAAGGCATCAACCTCGATATTAAAGCAGGCGAAGTGCATGCGATCATGGGACCAAACGGAAGTGGTAAGTCTACATTGGCTTCTGTATTAGCTGGTCGTTCTGATTATGAAGTAACTGCCGGGAGTGTTGATTTCTTAGGTAAAGATCTGTTAGAGCTTTCTCCTGAAGATCGTGCACGTGAAGGTGTGTTTCTTGCGTTTCAATACCCGATTGAAATTCCTGGTGTAAGCACTACCAACTTTGTAAAGACAGCAGTGAATGAGATCCGCAAGTATCGTGGTGAAGAACCAATGGATGCAGTGGCTTTTTTGAAGTTGATGAAAGAAAGAATGAAGCTCGTGAATATTGATCAGGCTTTGTTAAGCCGTTCATTGAACGAAGGTTTCAGTGGTGGTGAAAAGAAACGTAATGAAATTTTTCAGATGGCGATGCTTGAACCAAAGCTGGCTATTCTGGATGAAACAGATAGTGGTTTGGATATTGACGCCCTGCGTATTGTAGCAGAAGGTGTAAACAAACTTAAATCAAAAGACAACGCTACATTGGTGATTACGCACTATCAGCGTTTGCTCGATTATATTGTTCCTGATTATGTACACATCCTCTATAAAGGACGCATCGTAAAAACAGGTGGTAAAGAATTGGCAGTCGAACTGGAAGAAAAAGGATACGATTTCATTAAAGAAGAATTGGGAGAAGAAGTAGAAGCGTAAACCCCCAACCCCTAAAGGGGAGTTCAGTAGCACTCTGATTAATAATGAAGTGTTTCTTGAACAAGGAATATGCGATGAAGAGTTACTACAATTGATAACTTATAAAATAAAGCCCGGCCTCCCTCTCTTTTAGGAGAGGGAACGAGGGTGAGGTCAAGATGTCAGAATTAAAAAGTTTAATACAGGATAAGCTCAGCAAAGAATCATTCAGCGGCAATGGTTCGTTAAAAGCATTGAGTCAAAGAGGATTGGAGCTCTTTAACGAGCAGGGTATCCCTACAGTAAAGCATGAGGAGTGGAAGTACACACGCATCAGTGCAGTGCTCAATAAAGATTTCTCTTATGCAGAAGGCGCTACGGCAATCACTGCAAAAGATGTGGATGAGTTTCGTTTGCCGGGCTATGAAGATGCGAATGAGTTGGTTTTTGTGAACGGGATTTATCACGCTGAACTTTCGAACATCCGTTCATCAGTTGATGAGTTGGTGATTATTCCCTTGAGCGAAGCAGTAAAAGGAGAATACAAATCGATCGTTGACAGCAATCTTGGTCACAGTGCCAACTACCATAAAGATGGTATCAACGCATTGAACAATGCATTTGCATATCAAGGTTTGTTTATTTCTGTAAAGAAAAATAAATCAGTAGAACATCCACTGTATTGCTATTATATCAACGATGCAAGAACAGAGAATGTGTTGTCGCAACCACGCACATTGATTCATGTGGCGGTGAATGCAGAAGTAAAGATCGTGGAGGAAGAAGTAACCATCGGCACAAGCGATTCTTTTATCAACAAGATATCTGAGATCGTTGTGGAAGAAAATGCACAGGTGCATTTATATAAAATTCAGAACGAAGACAGCCACAGCAGTTGTGTAAAAACAACGCATGTGCGCCAGGTAGGAGTGAGCAAGGTGAATTCGGTAACCATTACACTCAATGGTGGTGTTATCCGTAACAACCTCAACTTTATTTTAGAAGCGCCGGGTTGCGAAAGCAATATGTACGGTTTGTATTGTGTGAAGGGCGATACGCATGTTGATAATCACACCATCGTTGATAATAAGATGCCAAACAGTTTAAGTAATGAACTGTATAAAGGCATTATTGATGAAAATGCAACAGCCGTATTTAATGGTAAGATTTTTGTTCGTCAGGATGCACAAAAGACAAACGCCTATCAAAGCAATAAAAATATTTTATTGAGTGATACTGCAACAGTGAATACCAAACCACAGCTCGAGATTTTTGCTGATGATGTAAAATGTTCACATGGTTGTACCATTGGCCGTCTTGATGAAGATGCTTTGTTTTATTTGCAGGCAAGAGGTATTGGTGATAAGGCTGCAAAAGCTTTACTGCTCCATGCATTTGCCATTGAAATATTAGAGAAGATTGAACTGGAGCCGATCCGTCAATATGTTGATCAGATCATTTCTGAGCGTTTGGATTTTGAAATATAATTATCAGCGGTGACCCACCCAAATTAGAAATATATGTCAACAACAGCTTTACATATAGCATTTGATGTAGACCAGGTAAGAAGGCATTTCCCGATTTTGAATCGTGAAGTAAAGGGAAAGCCTTTGGTTTATTTTGATAATGCAGCTACTACACAGAAACCTGTGGAAGTGATTGATGCGTTAACAAGCTACTATCAATATTTTAATGCAAATATTCACCGCGGTATTCATTCGTTAGCTGAAGAAGCAACCGCTGCTTACGAAGCCACAAGAGATACGGTGCAGCAATTCATCAATGCCAAGCAGCGTGAAGAAATTATTTTCACACGTGGTGTTACCGAAAGCATCAACCTCGTTGCCTATACTTGGGCACGCACCAATCTCAAGGCAGGTGATGAGATCATCATCAGCGGCATGGAGCACCACAGCAATATTGTTCCCTGGCAATTGATCACTGAAATGACCGGTGCAACGTTGAAAGTAATTCCGGTTGATGATAACGGTGAATTGTTAATGGATGAATTTCACAAACTGCTGACTGAAAAAGTGAAGCTGGTTTCTGTGGTACATGCGTCCAATTCATTAGGGACCATCAACCCGGTAAAAGAAATCATTGATGCTGCCCATAAGGTTGGAGCCATCGTCATGCTCGATGGCGCACAATCAACTGTTCACTTAGATATCGATGTACAGGAACTCGATTGCGATTTTTTTGCCATCAGTTCACACAAAGTATATGGTCCCACAGGTATTGGTGTGTTGTATGGTAAAAGAGCTTTGCTCGAAGCCATGCCCCCGTTCATGGGTGGTGGAGAAATGATCAAGGATGTAACATTTGAAAAAACAACCTGGAACGAATTGCCTTACAAATTCGAAGCAGGTACACCCAATATTGCAGATACTGTTGCTTTAAAAGCAGCGATTGATTTTGTACAACGTATCGGCAAGAAACAGATCCGTATGCACGAAGAACAGCTTCTGCAATATGCAACAGAAGAATTACAAAGTATCAACGGTATACGTTTGATTGGTACAGCAAAACAGAAAGTGAGTGTTGCATCATTTGTGGTGGAAGGCGTTCATCCGCAGGACTTAGGTATTCTTTTGGATAATCAAGGTGTAGCTGTGCGTACAGGTCATCATTGTACACAACCTTTGATGAACCGTTTTGATATTCCCGGTACAACAAGAGCAAGTTTTGCGATGTACAATACCAAAGATGAAATTGATGTGATGATTGCGGGCTTACATAAAGCAATTAAGTTATTAAGATGAGCGAAGTAAAATCGATAGCAGAAATAGAAGAAGAGATTGTTGAGGATTTCTCCCTCTTCGATACATGGGATGAAAAGTATGAATACATCATCGACATGGGAAAGAAACTGAAGCCTTTGGAAGACGAACATAAGAAAGATGAGAATAAGATCAAGGGTTGTCAGAGCACAGTATGGATGGTGAGCGAATTGAAAGATGGCAAAGTGTTCTACCGTGCAGAAAGCGATGCAGTAATTGTGAAAGGTTTGGTGAGCATGCTCATTCGTGTATTGAGCGGACATGCACCAAGCGAGATCATTAACGCAAAGCTCGATTTTATTGATAAGATCGGTATGAAACAACACCTGGCACAAACCAGAAGCAATGGTTTGCTGAGCATGGTGAAACAAATGAAATTGGATGCAACAGTTTATTTAGCACAACAAGCAACTAAAAACTGATGAGTTTAAATAAAGACGATATCAAAGAAAGGATCATCGAGAAACTGCAAACGGTATTTGATCCGGAGTTGCCGGTGAATATCTATGATCTTGGATTGATCTATAAGATTGATGTGAATGATAAGGGGTATGCAAATATCACGATGACATTAACAGCGCCGAGTTGTCCGGCAGCACAATCATTACCCGTGGAAGTAGATCAAAAGACAAGAGAAGTAGAAGGTGTGACAGATGCAAATGTGATGATAACCTGGACACCCAAGTGGGAAAAGAGTATGATGAGCGAAGTGGCAGCATTAGAATTAGGATTTATGTAATGATTTGCTCCAGCCTTCAGGCAGGAGAATAAAATAATAGATTATGGCAATGATTTCTTTAGATAGTTTAATGGGCAACCAAGGTCCCAGCTATCCCGAACAAATAGCAGCACCTTACCGGAAAGAGTTGGTAGATGCAGGTTTTGAACAAATGATGAGCGTGGAAGATGTGGAGAACGTATTGAGCGGTAATCCTGGCAAAACAATATTGGTTGTATTGAACAGTGTATGCGGTTGTAGCGCAAGAGTTAGTAGACCGGGTGCATTGCTCAGCTTCTTTAATCATGTAGTGCCCGATGTAAAAGCAACACTGTTTGCAGGTATGGAAAAGGAAGCGGTTGTACATTTCCGTGAGAAATATCTCAGCGGTGTTACACCTTCCTCACCCAATGTACTGTTGTTGAAAGATGGTAAGGTATTGTTGCATTTACAGCGTCACCAGATCGAAACAACTGATGCAGGCACTATCGCTGATTCATTGATCACTGCTTACAATGAGCATTGTACAAAACAAACGACAGATGAAGAGCGTGAAGAGTTGAGAACTTATTTCAAAAATTTATACCAGGTAGATCCATTAGCAACACAAGCCTAAAACGATTGTATGAAAATTACTTCATCAGAAGAGTACGGTATCAGAATCCTCATCCGCATTGCATCGGCTAATCCCGTTGAAGGGTTGAGTATTCCCCAGTTGAGTGAAGCTGAAAAACTCACCGAGCCGCATGTCGCTAAGATCTGTCGCACCTTGCGTATGGAAGGTTTTATCAACAGCACACCCGGTTACAAAGGTGGTTATGTGTTGGCGAAACCTGCAGAGCTGATCATCATCAACGATGTGCTGAAAGCATTGGGTGGAACATTGTTCGATCAACAGTTTTGTGAAGCACATACAGGTCTTGGTCGCTTGTGTACCAACTCGGTTGATTGCAGTACCCGTTCATTATGGAAAATGATCCAGTACACACTCGATAATCTCCTGAATAAATTAACGCTGAAAGATCTGATGGTGAATGAAAAGGAAGTAGAGCTGAAGCTGGAAGCGATATTGCAGAGGAATGTTGAAGAATTAATGAAGTAAGAGTAGTTGAGGACTTATGAAAATGTTCTTCAAAATCTTTGTGGTAATTATTTTTATTGGTTGTAATTCAAAGCCAAAATCAAGATTTGAATTTTTAAAAGGAGTTTCTACTACTGTTAATAAGATGTGTCCTATACAGGTTGATAGTATTATGAGGCTTGAGAATACTCTCGCTTTACCTCCCTCAACTTTTCGATATAATTTTACTCTAAAGTACGACACTGTAAAATATGATATTCGTGAATTTGAAAAGTCATTACGTATGACGACTTTAAATATGGCTAAAACTAATCCTGACGGGAAAATGTTTAGAGATATGAATGCAACTCTCGAATATAATTTTAGCGATACCTTAGGTAACTATTTGTTTAGGATGGTATTTAAACCAGAAGAGTATAAATAGACTGGAGAGTTCTTATATCTTCCAATCCACTATCTCATTCACCCATTCTTTCTTCTCCGGCGCAGTGATCTTAATATAGTTATCGGTATAACCTTCCATCATGCCGTTCTTGCTATGTCCTTCAAACAATACCGGTCTTGTTTCTCCTGCATGTTGCTGGGTGAAGTATTGCATCTTCATGTAAGAAAGATTGCGGAGTGTTTTATTACGTTCATAACGTACGGTCATCGGCACAACAGGCCCAAGCGTTAAGGCATGTGTGTTGTCACGTTCAGAATAAGTGAATACATGCAGGTAAGAGATATCGAGTGCATGTAAGAAGTCGAATGTTTCCTGAAAGAGTTCATCCGTTTCGCCGGGGAAACCAACGATCACATCTACACCAATACAGCAATACGGCATCAGTTCTTTAATGAGTGCCACACGTTCAGCATACAATTCACGTTTGTAGCGGCGACGCATCATACCCAACACCGCATTACTTCCACTCTGTAAGGGAATATGAAAATGCGGCATAAACTTTTTACTTCTGCTTACAAATTCAATGATCTCATTGGTGAGCAGGTTTGGCTCAATCGAAGAGATGCGGTAACGTTCGATACCTTCCACTTCATCTAACTGCTGAATGAGATCAAAGAAATTTTCTTCACGGTTATAAATTGAAGGCGAACCATTACCATCGGCACCTTTACCAAAATCACCAAGGTTCACACCCGTCAACACAATTTCTTTACTGCCACCTGCTGCAATTTCTTTTGCATTGGCAATCACATTCGCCACATTATCACTTCTGCTTTTACCACGTGCCTGCGGAATGGTGCAGAACGAACAGGTATAATCGCAACCGTCCTGTACTTTTAAAAATGTACGTGTACGGTCGTTGATGGAATAGGATGCATTGAAACCACTCACTTCTTCAATTTCGCAACTGCTGATCTTTGCACTATCGCCTTTCGCCAGTTCACGGATGTGCGAAGCAATGTTGAATTTTTCTGCAGCACCCAACACCAGATCAACACCGGGTATCTCTGCAATTTCTTTTGGTTTCAATTGAGCATAGCAACCGGTGATCACCACTAAACTTTCCGGTGACTTGCGTTGGATGCGACGCACCAGCTGCCTGCATTCTTTATCGGCATTATCAGTAACAGAACAGGTATTGATCACATACACATCGGCCAGGTCTTCAAACTCTTTCTTCTCAAAACCTTCATTCTCCAGCTGTCGGCTGAGTGTGGAAGTTTCGGAGTAGTTGAGTTTACAACCGAGTGTGTGAAATGCGACTGATTTTGCTGCTGCCATAAAGGGCAGCAAAGGTAAGAAAGAACGGAGAAAGACGAGTAAAGAAGAGTGTGGATAGATTTATATGGTTGCCAACCTTTTAAAGGTTGGCAACCATTGGCCAACCCCTTATTTTTGCCCCCTTCTTTTCTATGGACAACCGCAATACCAAAACATATTTACTCTTTCAGCCGAAACATCTGTTTACTAAACGACCGATGCTGGAAATCAGGCAACTGATCAAGACGCCGTCCGGAGTTACTCCTGGTGAACAACCGCTGAACCGTGCACAGCTAAAAGTTTTCTTTCCCAACTTAACCGATGAAGGAATGAAAACTTTGCTGAGTTTTTCAAAATGGGAATGGCAGAAAACAGAAGCTGATATTGTCGGTCAATCGCAATACATCAAAGATGAGAGAGAACGATCGATGATGCAGAAAAAAGCGATGACACGTAAACTGCAATCAATGATGAGTGCAGTGCGGCAATTGCAGGGTGTTGAGTTTTATCATCCCGCAGCACAAACGGTGAAATGTGTTTTTTATTCATACCCAGTCGAACTCGCTTTTCATGCAACAGCAGAAGAGGATCGCTATCATCTTGAAGTATATGTGGTGAAAGGAAAAGAACGCATGCCGTTGACTGAATTCAAACGTTATCATTTTTTAGTAGAAACAGAATCCTGTTATTATCAACTCACTTCAAAAAGTCATGATGCCATTGAATGGTTACAGCAACAGGATGCAACAACGTGGACGACGAATGATCCTGCTGCATTTGAACAGGTACTCAATAAACTAAGAGAGTGGGAATTGAAAGTGGATGCATCGGTGATTGCAAAAGGTGAAGAGCTGATTGCAGAACCGCAGCCGCAAGTAATGCTAAGCGAACTCAATAATACATTCTTAAAACTCGAACCACGTTTTGTGTATGACGGTTACGTGGTGGATGGTCCGTTTGAAGAAATAACAAAACAACAATCGGCTGATAAAGTTATTTCGATTGTTCGTCATAAACAGAAAGAAGAAGAGTTGGTGGAGTTTCTTCGTTCGCTGCATGAAAAGTTTGCGAATCAAAGCAATGGATTTTTCTATCTCAATTTTGCCGAGGCGCAAAAGAAAGGTTGGTTTCTGAAAGTATATCACAAGTTGCTTGAGATGAATATCGATTTGCTCGGTATTGATCTGATGAAGCATTTCCGTTACTCGCCGCATATTGCAGAAACAGTCATCAGTAAACAGGAAGTGGAAGGCAACTGGATCGTTGTTTCAATGACGGTGCAGTTTGGAAAAGAAGCCATACCATTAAACTACCTGCAGAAAAGTTTAATGAACGGACAGAAAGCCGTGATGTTGAAAGACGGAAGTTTGGGTGTGTTGGGTGAAGAATGGTTGAAGCAATACGGCATGATGATCCGCCATGGTAAAGTGCGCAAAGTAGAATTGCTGGTACCGAAGTGGTTACTGATGAGTGAAGCAACAGGTGAAACAAATGCGGACGCATCCATTAAAACAGACATCAGTGCAACCTGGTACAGTAAATGGAAACAATGGGAAAAGCAGGAAGATGCATTGTATGCATTGCCCAAAGGATTAACCGTTGAACAATTACGACCGTATCAGCAAAAAGGGTATGAGTGGTTACGTTTGTTATCGGAGATCGGTGGCAGCGGTTGCCTTGCTGATGATATGGGTTTGGGTAAAACATTACAAACGATCACATTTCTCTTACATAAAATTGAAGAGCAACCAACCGATCAGCATCTGGTTGTTGCTCCTGCAAGTTTGTTATACAATTGGCAAAAGGAATTGGAAAAATTTGCGCCCGATGTAAAGGCTGTTGTGTTTCATGGTGCAGGAAGAGATGAAGAAGAATTGAAAGATGAAAGTAACCGCATCATTATTACCAGCTATGGAACGTTGCGGCAGGATGTTGAACTGCTGCAAACCATTCCGTGGAATACAGTGGTGGTGGATGAAAGTCAGAATATCAAAAATCCATCTGCACAAATAACAAAAGCAACCTGGCAACTTGTTGCAAAAACAAAAATTGCATTGAGTGGTACGCCAGTGATGAATGGTACTGGCGATCTTTTCAGCCAGATGCATTTTCTGTTGCCGGGCTTATTGGGCAGTAATGAATTTTTCAGAAGAGAATATGCAATACCAATCGAACAAAAAGGCGATGCTGAAAAAGCAGCTGCTTTGCAGAAACTGATTCGTCCGTTTGTATTGCGCCGTACAAAAGAACAGGCAGCGCCCGATCTGCCTGCAAAAACAGAATCGATCCTTTGGTGCGAAATGGAAGCCGATCAGCGTGCTGCATATGAAAGCATCAAGGAAAATGTACGTGGCAATATCTTAATGGACATCAGCGAAAATGGATTGAACAAAGGCAAAATGAGTGTGCTGGCAGGATTAACAAAACTGCGGCAGATCTGCAACAGTTGCGAACTGGTGAATGATGAAGATGTGTTTGCGTACGACAGTATTAAAACCAAAGTGCTCATTGATGAATTGAAGACGATCATTCCGCAACACCGTGCATTGGTGTTCAGTCAATTTACTTCTATGCTCGATTTGCTGGAACGTGATCTGCAGAAAGAAGGCATCAAATACATTCGCTTAGATGGACAAACGAAAATTTCCGAACGGCAGGAATTGGTTTCAGAATTTCAAAACGATGAAAGTGATGTGGCTGTGTTCCTGTTGAGTTTGAAAGCAGGTAATGCCGGTCTTACATTAACCGCTGCAGATTATGTATTCCTCTTTGATCCATGGTGGAATACAGCGGTAGAAAACCAGGCGATTGATCGTACACATCGTATCGGTCAGCAATCGCAGGTGTTTGCTTATCGTATGATCTGTAAAGACAGTATTGAAGAAAAGATCATGAAGATGGCAGCAGGTAAAAAGAAATTAGCCGAAGATCTGATAACAGCTGAAGAAGGGTTTGTAAAAAGTTTAACGCTGGATGATATAAAGTATTTGTTGGAGTAATTGTCTGAACCATGATTGATAGGATTTTTAGGATGCTGAAGATTTCTATTTGAATTCTTTTTTTAATCTTGTCAATCAATGTAATCTGGATCATACATTTTGCAAAGCAGTTGATCAGGGCGTTATCCCCTCCCGGGAGGGGTTGGGGTGGGTTTCATCAAAAAACAATATTATTGTACAGCAAATACAAAAATGAAAAAATCACTTCCTTATCTCTTCCTCATCATATTACTGCTGGCAGCAGTCATGATCCGTCGTTGCAACAACACAGACAATGCAAGCGACAATCAAAAAACAAAAAACCGCACAGAAGATACCAAACGTGAAGAGGCGAAAACGGATAATCAGAAATCAAATCTTGATGTGTTTCGTGATCCGTCATCAGAGTTCTATTTCACGAAGCATGCCCGCTGTCGCATGAAATGTCGCCACATCACACAGGAAGAAGTAAAAGAAATTGTGCGGAAAGCAGAAGTGAATTACAAGAAGAGTGAATTGGATGCGGCGCAAGGTCCTAAGTATGCGTTGGAAGGAATTACATCAAGAGATAATCAACATGTACGTATCATTGTTGCACCGAAGCAGCGGCATTTGACAATTGTAACAGTGATCGATCTGGAAGAAGAATGGGATTGCCCGAGTTGTAAGTAATGAGCTGTCATCCCGACGAAGGAGGGATCTGACGATCATTGTACATAGTCAAACAGATGTCTCCTTCGTCGACATGACAGATTCTGAATATGAAATTATTACTCAAACCACTACAAGTCATCTACGTCATTTACGCCATCATCCTTTTTTTGGTCATGATGGTGATTGTAATACCATTTGTACTCATTGCATCTTTGTTTGGAAAGATCAAAGGCGGTAATGCCGTGATGCGTATTGTACATTGGTGGGCAGATGTATGGTTGTTCATGATTGGCATCTTTCATATCCGCATCGTTGAAGAAGAAATAAAACAACATCAGCCCTACATTTTTGTAAGCAATCATAACTCGTACATGGATATACCGCAGATGCTGAAAGCCATTCGCAGTCCATTGCGCATTTTAGGAAAAGCAGAAACAGGCAAGATACCGCTCTTCGGAATTATTTATAATGCAGCAGTTGTGACTGTATTACGTGGAAGTGCGCAGAACAGGGCAAAAAGTGTAAAGACATTGAAGAGTGTGTTGAGCCATGAGATATCGATCTATATTGCTCCTGAAGGAACATTTAATATGACGGACAAACCATTGATCGATTTTTATGATGGTGCTTTTCGACTGGCAATTGAGACGGAAACACCCATTAAGCCGATGTTGTTTTTAGATTCAGTTGATCGTTTACACTGGAGCAGCGTTTTTTCATTGACACCGGGTAAATTAAGAACTGTTTACCTGGAAGAAATTTCCCCTGAAGGTTATAGTCCATTTGAGGTAGATCAACTGAAGCAAAAAGTTTATGATTTAATGGAAGCCAAACTGAAAGAATATAAAGCGAGTTGGATAGCGAGTGGTGAATAGGGAATAGTGAGTAGGCCATTCAGCACTTCGATAATTTTACAGTTACATTCAGGCATACTCTTTAAATTGCATATTCACTATTCACTATTGACCATTCACCCGTGTACGCCGAAATTATCATACCACTTGCTCTTCCAAAAAATTATACCTGGAGCATTCCTGAGCGTTTGCAGGAACAGGTGCGTGTGGGCGTTAGAGTGGAAGTGGAGCTGCGGAAGAAACGATATGCCGGTGTCATCAAAACTATTCATAACAATAAGCCTGCAGCGTTTGATCCGAAATATATTTTGAATGTGCTCGATGTAGAACCCATCATTCATGAAGAACAGTTGAAGTTGTGGCAATGGATTGCAGATTACTATTTATGTACCGAAGGTGAAGTGATGGCCGCAGCTTTACCTGCGCATTTTAAACTCAGCAGTGAGACCATTCTTGTTTATAATGATGAGATCGGTGAAGATTTTTCTACTCTTGATCATGATGAATACTTAGTGGCAGAAGCTTTGCTTATTCGAAAAGAATTGAAGTTGCCCGAAGTGCAATTGATACTTGATACATCGCATGTATATCCCGTGGTGAAACGGTTGATCGAAAAGCGGGTTTGTTTTGTGTGGGAATCGTTGAAGGAAACTTACTCGGCTAAGAAAGAAACATTCGTCTTACTCAATCCGCAATACGATAATGAAGAGCAGTTGAGTGAATTGCTCAACAACTGGAGCCGTGCACCCAAACAAATGGAATTGTTATTAAGCTATCTGCACCTTATGAAAACGGAAGGTGAAGTGAGTAAAACTGCCTTGTTGAAAAAAAGCAGTGCAAGTGATGCGCAATTGAAAGGATTGGTCGAAAAGAATATTTTATTTTTGGAAAAACGTGCTGTTGATCGTTTGCAGAACCTGCCGAGAAATGTATCAATCGATTTCGAATTAACCACTGCACAGCAAGCAGCATTGGATGAAATACGCACATCTTTTGAAGCAAAACATGTTTGTCTGCTTCATGGTGTAACCGGCAGTGGTAAAACATTACTCTACATTAAACTCATTGAAGAGTATATCAAAAAAGGAAAGCAGGTATTGTACCTGTTGCCTGAGATCGCATTGACTGCACAGATCATTCGTCGATTGCAAAAACATTTCGGTGGCTATATTGGAATCTATCACAGCAAGTTTAACCAGAACGAACGCATTGAAATCTGGAACAAGATCAAGAGCGGTGAAATGAAAGTGGTGTTGGGTGCAAGAAGTTCTTTGTTTCTTCCCTTTGCAGATTTGGGTTTAGTTGTTTGTGACGAAGAGCACGACAGCAGTTACAAACAACAGCAACCTGCTCCACGTTACAACTCACGTGACGCTGCCGTTTATTATGCAACGGTGTTTGGTGCCAAAGTATTACTGGGCAGCGGTACACCTTCCATTGAAACTTATTACAACACGCAAACAGAAAAATACAGCTTAGTTGAATTGAATGAGCGTTACGGAGAAGGTGAATTACCTGTCATCGAATTGATCGATACCAAACCACTCTTCAAACAAACGAAAGAAAAAGTGATGATTGCACCGGTGCTGCAAAAAGCCATCGAAGAATCATTGCAACAAAATAAACAAGTCATACTTTTTCAAAACAGGAGAGGCTACACTCCTCACCAGGTTTGTAAAGCCTGCGGCTGGATTCCGCATTGCCGTTATTGCGATGTGAGTTTAACCTTTCATAAATTCAAAAACAAACTACAATGTCATTACTGCGGAACGGTGTATCCAACTGCGGTTACATGCGAAGCCTGCGGCAGTCATGATTTTATGCAGTTGAATTTCGGCACAGAGAAAGTGGAAGAACAATTGCAGGAACTGATTCCGCATGCAAAGATTGCACGGATGGATTATGATACGGTGAGTGGCAAAACAGCACATGATCAGTTGATCCAGAATTTCGAACAGCATCGCATTGATGTATTGGTAGGCACACAAATGGTGGTGAAGGGTTTGGATTTTGAACATGTGAATCTTGTGGGCATACTTGATGCAGACAGTTTATTAAGCTTCGCTGATTTTCGTGTAAACGAACGTGGCTTTCAGTTGATGGAGCAGGTGAGTGGTCGTGCCGGGCGCAAAGATGCACATGGCAAAGTGTTGATACAGGTAGCCAACACGAATCACCCGGTGTTGAAGTTTGTAAAGGCGCATGATTACAAATCGTTTTATGCAGAAGAGATACAAGGCAGGCGACAGTTTTTTTATCCGCCGTTTTCACGCATCATTCAACTGACATTTAAGCATAAGCAAAAAGAAGTGGTGGAAGCTGCTGCACAACTGGTGGCAGAAAATATGAAACCACTGTTTGCAAATTATATGGTTGGTCCTGCAGAGCCGGTGGTGAACCGCATCCGCAATCAATACATCATGGAGCTGATTTTTAAATTGCCGAAGGATGCACAGCTGATGCATCAATGCAAAGAAATGATCTTAGCACAGGAAGTTCATTTGCATAACCATCCGGGCTTTAAAAGTGTGGTGGTGATACCGGATGTAGATAAGATATGATAGCTGATTATTTCTGAGCAGTATTCAAATAATCAATTGGGTTCAAATAAAACATCTTCTTCCATCCCTGAATTGAATTATCCTTTCGCCATGGCAATGGAATAATTGAACGAATGGTATAATGCAGATGCGGCGCCTTACCAGCAGCATTACCCGTTGTTCCAACAGTGCCAATTACTTCTCTGCGATTTGTCCATGCAAATGTGGATGTTTTGATCTCTCTCAGATGAGCATAGTAATGCAATCTCCATTTTGGACCAAGTATCAATACAACGTTTCCACCTTTTTTAATTTTACCTGTATAAAGCACTAATCCTCCCGTTGAAGAAACGACATCTGTTCCTTCTTTCGAAAATATATCTACGCCTTTATGTGTCACTGAAGTTCCCCATGGATAAGCCCAGAATGATTGTTGATGATAGCTTTGTCTCGTGGATCCTTTAACTGGTGAGATAAAGTGTTGTGGCAGCAGAAATCCCAATGCAATGAGGAGAAGTAGGCCAACTGCAAGTCGTTTAAAATATTTCATGTGTTCACAAAACGGCCCTAGCTGGAAGATATTTTTTTGACACACTTATTTTACAATGCTTTTGCATTTAGCAATTCGGAATTGCCGCAAAAAGCAAATCCCCCCGTTTTAGCGGAGGGACGTGCAGGAATTTTGTTCCATCAATTCGGTAAATGTGTCTCTTGTTTACGTTTTTAATAGGGTTGATGGATCATCGGTTTTAAGGATACGAATTCATTTTAGTTTTCAAAGGATTTAAATTTCTGTCAGTTCTTAATAGAGTACGGATTTTTTCTATTGGTATTGGATTATTAATTTCTGATGTAAATCTCTGAATAGTTTTTTATAGTTGCCCGGGTACATTTGACCGATTTTTTTGCGGAAAATCTCATCGTGGTTTTACGACATATTATTTTTATTAATCAAGCCTCCACCAGCTAACAGCAATAAAAAATCCCTCTTACAAAGAGGGATCTGAAAATCGTATTCGTTCTGTATAGCTTAGTAACGTCGGCCACCGCCTCCGCCACCACTATAACCACCGCCACCGCCGCCATAGCCTCCGCCACCACCTGGACGTCCGCCACCATAACCACCACCGCCGCCTGGTCTGCCACCACCATAGCCGCCTCCACCTCTGTTTCCACCACCGCCACCTGGGCGATCTTCTGCCTGCTTCACCACTAATGGTTTTCTGCTGCGTCCGAGTGTAATATCATTGAGCAATTCAATTGCATCTTTACCATCTTGTTCTTCCTGCATGGTTACAAAACCAAAGCCACGGCTTTTTCCGGTTTCACGATCGATCGAAACTTTAGCTGAAACCACTTTGCCAAACTTTTCGAAAATTTCTTCCAATTCGGCATCGTCTACATCATAGGGTAAGCCGGCTACAAATAAATTCATTGTTTTAATTTTTGTAAAGCTAATTAATACTGTTGATTCCGTCCTCAAGATAGTCAGTTTAAGTCATATTTCAGCCTGTTTCGCTTGATTTAGGTCATGGCATTGTCGATTTTCAGCGTTCATTTCCGGATTCATAACGAACAATTCATATCAACAGAAAAAGCCAATTCGGAATTTACGATACAACTGTCCTTACTTAGTTCTTTGCAGTTATTGAGCGTGGATAATTATGCTATAAAAAAGAAGCGCAGTTGTTGATGCTGCGCTTCCTGCTTATTTTTTATTTTGCTTGCGTTACCGCAACGTCTTTCTTCTTTTTCAATGCTTCAATTTCTGATTTCAATTGATCGATCTGCTTTTGCTGTTCAACAATTGAAGCAACCAATACCGGAATTAAGCTTGTTTCATTAATGCTTGCAATACTTGCATTTTTATAGTTGTTCTTACCCTGCATGTATGACACTCGCTTTTCTTTTACCAGTTCAGGAAACACTGCCTGGATATTGTCTGATAAGAAACCGTACTGTTTGCCGGTTTGCAGGTTGAGGAACTTGTACTGTTTCGTGTTGTATTCAAAACTGATTGGTTTAAGTTGCGACAGTCTTTCAACCGGGTTACTGATGCTTGCAACATTCAGTTTTGTTTGCTCGTCGTTAATAGTTTGAGCGATTGTATTTGTTGAAATAAAAAAACTTACTGTAATGAATGCGATATATTTAATAGAAGTGAACATGAGAATATTAATTAAATGATTTGTAATACGATCTTTGTGCAATATCCGGGAGGATAGTACATCAGATCATGAAACGATAGAACGGGATAATTATGCCTGTTCGGGCGGGGGAGTTGGGTTCTTAATATTCACCTCTTCTATAAAGGCAGAGTTGGAGAATGCTGTTTTATTTTTTCGTCCGTTTGTATCTAAGACGATATTATTCATTAAAATGGAGTAGGACTGAAATTTTTCCTTCGATTCAGGATCGGTCTTTTCTTCTTTTTGTTCTTGCTCCGGATTGATGGAAACTTCAAAATCAGCGTATAAATCAGTGAATGGAAGTATAACCGAAACGCTATTTAAGGCAAACAGAAGAATAAAAAATATGGAAAGAAAATACTTCATCAATCGTTCACAATTTTCAATGTGCAAATGTAAAGAAAAGCACGGTTTAATGTTTAATTAATATGAACGAATTTAGAAAGTTTAATAAAATTTAACGGTTGTTTTGATAGCAACAATCTATGCGATCATTTCATTGTAATAGTAAACACTTAGTCCTTCTTTTTCTTCTTTCGCAGCCTTCAGCATGGCCCTTGCAACAGTGGCTCCACGAATTGCCTTGTATTTTGAAGGGATTAAAAATGAAAAGATATTGAACAGTGTGGTGAGCACAGTCTCACCTGTGCGTTCGTTCAATTTTCTTCCTGCTAAAAATGATGGCCGGAACACATGAAAACTTTTGAATTTGTAGCCGGCGATCATTTCTTCCACTTCGCCCTTTAACCTGGAATAAAAAATGCGTGAACGGGCATCGGCACCAATAGCCGATACAAGTAGAAACTGTTTGAACCCGGCTTCCTTGCCAAAACGTGCAGCATTAACCGGAATATCAAAATCAATGGATCGGTACAACAATTTATTGCCTTTCACATTTGCATTGGTGGTGCCAATACAGGAAAAAATACAATCGCCTGTACCAAGATTTTTTCTATACATCTCATAATCCGAAAAGTCGGTGATAAAGACCTCAAGCTTGGGATGTTGAATTGGAATTGGTTTACGCACCAATACTCTCACTGTTGAAAAAGCATCGTCAGCAAGTAGCTGTTCTACCAGTGATGAGCCAATTAATCCGGTGGCTCCTAATACAACTGCTGTTTGTCCGTTCATAAATTCTTTATTTTGCACCTAGATGCAAATTCACGAAAATCTTTCACTCCGGCAATACAATACATTTGGGATTGATGTAAAAGCAAAACACTTTGCCGATTTCTCCTCAGCTGCACAGTTACAGGAAATACTGGCTTACATGCATCAGCTTTCACCACGAATCAATAAACTGATACTTGGCGGTGGCAGCAATATTCTTTTTACAGCCGACGTAAATGCATTGGTACTGAAGAATGAAGTTTCCGGGATCAATGTTATAAAGCAGGACGATGAATTTGTATATGTGCAGGTGGGGGCCGGAGTTAACTGGCACAGCTTTGTGCAGCATTGCGTGCAACAGGGTTGGGGAGGCGTTGAGAATTTAAGTTTGATACCGGGCAATGCAGGTGCAAGTCCGATGCAGAATATTGGCGCTTATGGTGTAGAGATCAAAGATGTGTTTGAAGAACTGGAAGCCTATCATCTGCACGACAAAACCATCGTCAAATTTTCTGCAGTTGATTGTGCGTTTGGCTATCGTGAAAGTGTGTTCAAACGGAAGTACAAAGATCAGTTTGTCATTATCTCGGTTACCTATAAGCTCAGAAAGAATCCATTGTTCAATACCAGTTATGGAGCTATTAACCAGGAACTGGAAAAGATGGGTGTGAAGGAATTAAGTATTGCAGCCATTTCACAGGCAGTGATCAATATCCGTTCATCGAAGTTGCCTGATCCGAAAGTGATTGGTAATGCAGGAAGTTTTTTTAAGAATCCATCTATCAGTAAAGAACAATACGATCAGTTGAAGAATGAGTTCCCGTCATTGATAGCTTTTACAAATCCTGATGGAACAATGAAACTTGCTGCAGGTTGGTTAATTGAACAATGTGGCTGGAAGGGATATCGCAAGGGCGATGCGGGCTGTCATGCAAAGCAGGCATTGGTATTGGTGAATTATGGTGCTGCAACCGGCAAAGAAATTTATGATCTGAGTGAAGAGATCATGCAGAGCGTGAAGCAGAAATTTGGCGTGGAGTTGGAGAGAGAAGTGAATATTTTTTAAAGCTGTAAGCTGCCAGACACTAGCTGCAAGTAAATACAACAACACGCAAAGCTTGAAGCTTGCAGCGAATAGCTAGCAGCTTTCTTAGCTAACCACCCAACTCATCACCAACTCTTTCATAAAACGGTAATGCACAGTTAACGGCAACGGATCATATTTTTGAAAACTGCAAATGAGTTTTCCTTCTTCGTCATTGCCTTCAATGTTTTCAATACGCATATGCTCACGAAAATCAACACCACCATCGCCAAACCATTTAAACATCGATTCTTTGGTGCTCCACAGCAAAGTAGCTAATTGCAGAAGTTGGGCAGCGCTCATCTGCTCATCAAGAAACATCTTTTCCTGCAGCGTTAAAAATTTATGACTGATGCGTAAAATCTTATCGCTTGGCTGCTCAATATCAACACCCACCCGTTGTTTACTGCTAACGATGGCTGCGGCATAATTGCCACAATGCGAAATAGAGAAATGGTACTTCTCATCGGGCAGGAATGGTTTACGTGTATCGGCAATTAAGATTTCTTCGAGTGGAAAATCTTCAAATAATGTTGGCAGCAGGTAGCGGCCGGCCAGGTGTTGTAACCGTTTGTGCGGATGTGATACATCCCTTTTCAATGGCACCTTTGCAAGGAAAAAATCTTCAGGTTCTTTAATAAGCCAAAGACCTGCTTTTGTATTGCTGTTGATAGTATGTTGATAAACGAGCGGCAAATTAAGATTTAAGATTTTAGATTGCAGGTTTCAGAGTTATACTTTCGCACAAAGCTAAAGAGAACAAAATGATTTTAAGTGATAGGCGTATTTTAGAAGAAATAGATAAAGGAACGATTAAAGTTGAACCATACGATCGTGAGTGTTTGGGCAGTAACAGCTACGATGTACATCTCGGAGGTACATTGGCTATTTACAAAGATCATATGATCGATGCCAAAAAGCATAACGAGATCGAATACATCGAAATTCCTGACGAGGGCTTTGTGTTATATCCGCACATTTTTTATTTAGGTGTAACATTGGAATACACCGAAACACATGCGCATGTTCCTTTCCTTGAAGGTAAATCATCAACCGGTCGATTAGGTATCGACATACATGCAACTGCCGGTAAAGGTGATGTTGGTTTTTGTGGTAACTGGACATTGGAGATTTCTGTAAAGCAACCTGTAAAGATTTACAAAGGCATGCCCATTGGTCAATTGATTTATTTCCCAGTGGATGGAGAGATTGAAGTGAAATACAATCAAAAGAAAAATGCGAAGTACAGCGGTCAGCACAACAAGCCGGTGGAAAGTATGATGTGGAAGAATAAGTTTTGATAAAAGTTATCAGTAAATAAGTAAAAAGTTGATAGGGAATACTTATCAACTTTTTACTTATTATACTTTTTCCTGTACGCAATCAACCAACCCGTTACCTCACCATAACTTTCGATTCCTTTTCGCTGGCGGTTTTGTTTGAGATAATAATCATATAAAAAATCGGTCCAGTCGCTGACGAACGTACGATGATCCTCAACATATTTCCGGTATGTTTTCAAGTCTCTTTTAACGCCCTCGTGCAATTTCGTACCAAACTCTTTTGCAGCTGTTGAATCAACTGCTCTTAAGTTTCCCCATGCATACATGAACATATCGAGATAAGAGGAGTATTGCATGAGTGTATCGCTTGAATGGGTAGCTGCCAGAAAGCCTACAAAGTTTGCTTCGCTTTCACTGGCATAACCGATCTGGTGCGCCATTTCATGACAGGTAACATATGGTTGTAAAAAATTCGGAATGGCTGTGTTTACCTGTCCCTCGCCGGTAAATGGATTATAATATCCCTGGAAGCCGATGTAGTTACCAACTCTCCCAAACATGGAAGGTTTTAAGGAAGAATAACGGTAACGCATATAAGGAAACTGCTGTTCCAGTTGACTGTAGCCATCCCTTGCCGATTGAAACATACGTTCACGACTCATGATGGTATCTTTTTTCTTCAGGCAGATCTCTTTTCGGTTATTGAGTTCCGTAAGCAGGAACATATTCAGCCCGATCAATTGCTCTTTTGCAAACTTCGCATTCTTTAAACCAAGCTGATGTTCTATGCCTTTGCGGTAATAGTTTAATCCCCAGAACAGGTAGAAATAAACATAAACGGCAAGCAGAATGATGCCGGCTGTAAGCAGGGGTGTGAGTTTTTTTCGCCAGCTATCGGTTTTGTGAAACAATCGAACGACAAACTTGCCGATTTGCCAAAGCACACTAATGGTGACAATTGAGTAAATAATATCGCCGAGGCTGAAAGGAAACCAGCCAAAGATCAACCGGAGCGTAGAAGCCAGTTTTGGGTAAAAAGCGGTGGCATAGTTCTTCTCGATCCATTCATGATTGCCTGAAATGAAAAAGATAACTAGGGCAAAGATGGACAATGTGCTGATGATTGCAATGCGTATGAGTCGTCCGTAGGTCATTCGGCTCAAATTTACGGGCAAAAGCGAATAATCAATAGCAATAGACAATGGGCAGTAGTGGACAGACAATTACCGGTACGGAGGAGAAATTGAAATTGGGAATTTGGATTTTAGGTTTTGAATATTGATTATTGTCAATGGTCTGTTGCCCCGAAGGCTTTGCAAATCAGCGGACTAATTGCACTTAAGCTTAGCTTTGCAGTTCCGATTACTGTAAATCAACGGCGGAGCAGGAACAAAGGGCGGGAAACCGCAGCCCGACAAGGGAAGGAACGCTGCCGCTCCTGAAAATAAACCTGCTTTTCCTTTTGGCTTGAAACTGTATTTCGGTTACCTTTGCAAACTCTTTAAAATAGGGGTGATATGGCAAGCCGCCGGGAATACGAAATAGCATTTGTGGGTTTAAAGCCCGGCATTCATCAATTTGATTATGAAATTGATGACAGGTTCTTTGAAGAATTCGAAAAACAGGACTTTAAAAACTGTAAGGCAAACGTAAAGCTGCAACTCGAAAAGAATACCGGCTTTATGTTGCTGAAGTTTGAGGTGGTTGGTACCGTTGGCGTTCTTTGCGACCGTTGTGGTAACGATCTTCCTTTAGAACTGTGGGACGAATTTGAGATGCTGGTAAAAATGACCGATGAGCCGGAGAAAATGAATGATGAAGAAGAAAGTCCGGATGTGTTTTACATATCCCGAACTGAAAGTCATCTTCATGTGAAGAGCTGGATCTACGAGTTCATTGTACTGAGCATCCCCATGCAAAAGATGTGCAGGGAAAGTGAAATGGGCGGACCGCATTGCAACAAAGAAGTGCTTGCACGCCTGGCTCAACTGAACCCGCAAACAAACGAAAACAAATCAATCTGGAAAGGATTGGATAAATTCAGAAACGACTAAAATTTAAAGATATGCCGAATCCAAAGCGCAGACATTCACAGCAACGCAGCGCAAAGCGTCGTACACACTACACAGCAGTGACTGTTACTTTAACAAAGGATAGCACAACGGGTGAAATTCATCCACGTCACCGTGCACACGTGAGTGAAGGTAAGCTGTACTACAAAGGAAAATTAGTAGCTGAGAAAGCTCCTTTAAAAGCGTAAGCTTTTTATAATTAACTTACCTGCATGGTCATAGGTATTGACATGATGGGTGGCGACTACGCCCCTCAGCAGCCGCTGTTGGGCGTAGATTTGTTTTTAGCCGATGCTGCCCCCGGAATAGAATTGCTTCTGCTTGGTGATGAAACCATCATGCGCAGGCATTTTGTTACTGTACCTCCAACTATTTCGTTTGTGCACACGACTGAAGTGGTGGATATGCACGAACCTCCAACCAAAGCTTTAAGGGATAAGCCCAACTCATCCATGAACAAAGGATTGCAGTTGCTGGCCGAAGGAAAAATAGATGCCTTCATCAGTGCAGGCAACACCGGTGCGATGATGGTGGGTGTGTTTTATACAATTCGAGCTATTGAAGGTGTACAGCGGCCAACCATTTCAACTGTTATTCCAAAAGTGGAAGGTGGTTATGGGTTGATCCTCGATGTAGGTATGCAGGCCGATTGTAAACCGGAGAACCTTTTGCAGAATGCCATCCTCGGCAGTATCTATGCACAAAATATTCTTGAGATCGAGAATCCGGCTGTGGCGTTGATTAATATTGGTGAGGAAGAAGGAAAAGGCAACTTGTTGGCACAGGCTGCTTATCCATTATTGAAAGAAAGTAAACTCATCAACTTTATTGGCAATATTGAAGGCCGTGAAGTATTGACTGGCAGGGCAGATGTGATGGTGTGTGATGGATTTACCGGTAATGTTATTCTGAAGTTGGGTGAATCGATCTTTGATATTGCGAAATCACGCAGTCTTGATGAGGACGATTACTTCAAGCGCTTCAATTTTGAAACCTACGGTGGCACACCCATTCTTGGTATTGATAAACCGGTGATCGTTGGTCACGGTATTTCAACATCAAAAGCATTTTTGAATATGATCCATCTTGCCAGCAAGATGATCGAAACTAAACTGCTGGAGAAAATGAAGGCCAAGTTTGTGAGTGAAGAAGAAGTAGAGTAAAACAGCGATGGGATGAACAAACTGTTTAAACAGAATTGTTTATTTCAGGGAAAATAAAAACATTTTGTTTGAAAAGTTGGGAGCGAATTCTAATTCTCCTATTTTTGCACTCCCAAAAAAACGGAAACGTTTTGAGATTCCGTAGCTCAGTTGGTAGAGCACGACACTTTTAATGTTGGGGTCCTGGGTTCGAGTCCCAGCGGGATCACAGAAACAAAAGCCTCCACACGGAGGCTTTTCTGTTTATATTACTTTTGCAAATAAATCAACAGGCATGGATTTTCAGAATAAGGTTGTTGTTATCACAGGCGGAAGCGATGGCATTGGTAAAGCATTAGTTCAACTTTTTTTAAGCAAAGGTGCAAAGGTTGCTACCTGTGGCAGAAATGCTGACAGGTTGTATTCATTACAACAGGAGTTTGCAGGCAGAGCCTTGCATACGTTTGTAGCCGATGTGAGCAATGAAGACGATTGCACCCGGTTTATTGAAACAACGGTGAAAGCATTTGGAGGTATTGATGTACTCATCAATAATGCCGGCTTATCCATGCGTGCATTAATTATTGAATCGGAAACAAGTGCCTATAAACGATTGATGGATGTAAATTTCTGGGGCACTGTTTATACAACCAAAGCTGCACTTCCTTACATTATTCAACGCAAAGGAACAGTAGCAGGTATTTCATCCATCGTTGGTAACAGGGGCATACCGGGCCGCAGTGCTTATTCAGCCTCAAAATTTGCGATGCAGGGTTGGCTTGAAGCGTTACGTGTAGAAATGTTTGATCATGGCGTCAATGTATTGTGGGTGTCGCCGGGCTTTATTGCTACAAATATCCGTTCAGTTGCACTGAATGGTGAAGGCAACCCAATTGGTGAAACGCCAATGGACGAATCAAAATTGATGAGTGCCGAAGAATGTGCACAGCATATTTTTAATGCCATCGCAAAACGCAAGCGTTCAGTAGTGCTTACTGTAACAGGTAAAGCAACAGTGTGGATGGGTAAACTGTTACCACGTGTTGCTGATAAGTATATCCATAAGTTTTTCTTTAAAGATGGAAAGCTCATTAAATAATACAACCGCTCTTTAACAGCGCTTGTTTCTTCCACTGATTATTCTTTATCTTTCGTTCCAATTTTTCTACGCATCAATGGCTTTACTAACCCTCACATCAGACATCGGAGAACAGGATTACCTGGCCGGGGCAGTGAAAGCTGTGTTGTTACGTCAAAACCCATCGTTCCAATTAATAGATATCACGCACCAGCTATCACCGTTTAATGATCCGCAGGCGGCGTATATTATCCGCAATGCAACCAAACAATTTCCGGCAGGCACCTTTCACATCATTCTTGTAAATCTTTTTCAATACAAGCCCGATCATTTATTGCTGGTGAAACATAATGAGCAGTATTATCTGTTGGCCGATAACGGTCTTATCACCATGATATTGGAAGAAACACCGCAAGAGTTGGTGGCGTTGCCGATGGATAAATCCATTGCTCGTAATACCATTGCCTGTGCAGATGTATTTGCAAAGGCGATTGATGAGCTTGCAAATGGTAAATCGTTGAAAGAGCTGGGCGATGCTTCTATTTCGATACAGGTACGCAACCCGTTACGACCAATTACCACCAGCCAATACATCGAAGGACAGATCATTTCCATTGATCATTTTGAAAATGTGATCGTGAATATTACGCATGAAGAATTTGAAGCGCAACGCAAAGGCCGCCGCTTTAAAATTGTATTTAAACGTGATGAAATGATCGACCGCATCAGCGAAACTTATGCTGATGTGAATGAAGGGGAGAAGCTGGCGTTGTTCAATGCGGGAGGTTATCTTGAAATTGCGATCAACAAAGGCAATGCCGCAGGTTTATTCGGCCTGCAGGGGTTTTCGGAAAAGAGCACCAGCCAGTACACACAAAGCCGTTTATTTTACCAGACAGTGAGGGTTTATTTTGAATAAATACTACCCGTCAAATTATCCTGTTAAAAGAAAGTTGAAATACTTGTTTATACCCTCATCTCCTTATTTTTGCCTGCCTCCCGTTAGGGTGGGCTATTTCTAAACCAAAGCTTCATATGAATTTTCAAAAGCTCAACAACATTACAGGCTGGATCATTGGTCTTGTATCCTGCGCTGTGTACGTGTTAACGATGGAACCAACCGGTAGTTTGTGGGACACAGGCGAATTTATTTCCTGTGCTTACAAATTAGGCATCCCTCACCCTCCGGGCGCACCTTTGTTTATTATGCTGGGTCGTTTGTTTACGCTCTTTACACCCGGCGATGCCGCTATTGGTGTAAACCTGCTGTCAGCATTATCAAGTGGTTTCACCATCATGTTCCTGTTCTGGACCATCACACACTTTGGTCGCAGATTGGTACAAAAAGATAATGAAGAATTACAGGGCAACCAGTTGTTTACAGTAATGGCTGCAGGTGTTATTGGTGGATTAGCCTACACATTCAGCGATTCATTCTGGTACAGTGCTGTTGAAGGCGAAGTATATGCGTTGTCATCTTTCTTTACAGCGGTTGTATTCTGGATGATCCTGAAATGGGAACATGAAGATGCAAAAGCAGGTGACGATGACCGTAAGCGTACGTTTGCTGAACGCTGGATCGTACTCATTTTCTTCATCATGGGTTTGAGTATCGGTGTTCACTTGTTGAACCTTCTTACACTTCCTGCTATTGTGATGGTGTATTATTTCCGCAGGTATAAACCAACATGGACAGGTGGTATCGTTGCCTTCCTGATTGGTTGTGCTATCACAGGTGTTGTACAAAAAGCGGTGATCCAGTGGAGTATTTCAAGTGCGGGCTGGTTCGATCGTTTGTTTGTGAATAGCTTTGGTTTGCCTTTCTTCTCCGGATTTATTTTCTTCTTTGTATTAATAGCAGTGCTCATCTGGTTCGGTTTGCGTTATGCAAAACAAAATCAATGGCGCTTCTTGCGTTTAGGTTTGTGGAGCTTTGCATTTATGCTCATTGGTTTTTCTACTTATGTTACAACCATGATCCGTGCAAATGCAAATCCCGGCATTGATATGAATGATGTAAACAACCCGATGGCTTTGGTTAGTTACCTGAGCCGTGAGCAATATGGTGATGTGCCATTATTGAAGGGACAGAAGTTTACAGCAGAAGCAGAAGAGTATGCTGATGAAGGCGATTCTTACCAACGTGTGGGCGATCGTTATGAAGTAACCGGACAAAAAAGAAAACCTGTTTACCCTGCAGATCAAACAATGATGTTCCCCCGTGTATGGGATGCAAGTAACGACCAGGGACATGCTGATTACTATGCACAGTTCCTCGGTATTGGTAAATACCAGGATCGCCAAACGGGAAAAATTTCTTACGAACGTGATCCTGATATGGCCGATAACTTTAAATTCTTCTTCGGTTACCAGGTAAACATTATGTATTTCCGCTATTTCATGTGGAATTTTGCAGGAAAGCAAAATGATGTACAGGGTTTAGGTGAGCGCAGAAATGGTAACTGGATAACAGGTATTTCAATGGCAGATGATTCAAGATTGGGTAATCAGAAACTGATGCCTGATAGTTTGAAGAATAGTCCCGCTCATAATAAGTATTATTTACTGCCACTTATACTCGGGATTTTTGGATTGGTATTTCAGTTTACACGGAAAAGCAAAGATGGATTGATTGTAGGCTTGTTATTTTTCTTTACAGGTCTAGCGATTGTCTTGTACCTCAATCAGGCAGGTCCTCAGCCACGTGAGCGTGATTATGCTTATGTTGGAAGCTTCTATGCATTTGCTATTTGGATCGGTCTTTCAGTTATTGGGTTTGTTGATACAGTAAAAAGAGATAAGCAAACATTGCTTACAATGTTAGGCTCTGGAGCTGCATTAACCTTAATCACAATGTTGATTAGTAGCTTATCAGGGTCTGTTTCAGGTGCATTTTCATCTGCAGTCATTTCAACTGCGCTTTTTGCAGGTGTTGCAGCTTTGATTTATTTCTTATTAAAAGCAATTTCTTCGAATGGCAATAATGAGAAAGTAGTTTCAATTGGTGCTGCCGTTATTTGTGCGGCTGTTCCAATACTCATGGCTTCTCAAAACTGGGATGATCATGACCGTAGCAAAAAAACAATTGCACCAGATCTTGCTACCAACTATCTCGAAAGCTGTGCGCCAAATGCTATCCTGTTTACGGTTGGTGATAACGATACCTATCCTTTATGGTATGCACAGGAAGTAAAAGGTGTTCGTCCTGATATTCGTGTGATCAACACAAGCTTACTTGGCACCGATTGGTATATCAACCAGCTTCGTTACAAAGTAAACAACAGTGATCCGATAGATGTGATCTGGAGCGAAGAACAGATTGCCGGTGAAAAACGTAATGTGGCTTATCATATTCCTCTTTCACAAACAGATACTGCATACTATGATCTTTACACGATGATGAAAGACCAGGTGGGTAGTGATGCGGATAATAAAATGTATCGTTCGCAAGGTGGTGAAATGCTCAACTATTTCTACAGTCAGCGTTTTAAAGTGCCGGTTGATGGAAATGTTGTTCGCCAGAACGGAACTGTTACTGCAAAAGACAGCGTGCTGAATGAACTTCGTTTCCAGGTAGGTAAAAGTTACCTGTTTAAAAACGATGCAGCTATTCTCAACATCATTGCTGCTAATAACTGGAAGCGTCCGATCTATTTCACACAACCCTATCAATTAGGTTTTGATGATTACCTTCGCCAGGATGGTTTAACATATCGTCTTGTTCCTGTTGCCAACGCAAGAGGTACAGCCAATATGGATTGGATGTTTGATAAGATCATGAACAAATTCAAATATGGCGGTGCAGATAAGAATGAGGTTTATTTTGATGAAGAGAACCGCAGGCACATGGTGAACATCCGCAATGCACATACCATGCTTGCAATGAACCTGATTGCAGCAGGCCGTAAAGAAGATGCAAAGAAAGTGTTGCAACGTGCCGATCAGATGATCAAAGACAAGAATGTGCCATATGCGCTTGCATCACGTTATGGCAATGATCATAATGAAAAGAGTTTCTACTTTGCGATGACTGCTTTCCAGGCAGGCGATATTGAACTCGGCAAACGTATCATGGAAAGTGTGAAGAAAGATTTGCAGCAGCAGATGGCATTTTACGAATCGTATGTAGGTGCTGAAGGCACATCGCCTTCAGAATATGAATACCAGGTAGCTAAACAACTGGTGGATGGAATTGATAATGCACTGAAACAATATGTGCAGGGAATAAAGCCGGGCTCTGATACATTGCAGAGCAAGGAAGTTCCGCAGATAATTAATAACAAGACAGATACACCGAAATAAAAAAATAAACCCCGGCTAATTGCCGGGGTTTGTCTTTTGTCTCTCTTTTACTGGCTCTGGTAAATTTTTATTCTTCCTGTATTCTTTCTCCACACTTTGCACCACCGATACAACATACTTCACAACTTTTGTGCTTTGCTTGTCGATCTGTTTGTCTAACGAACGATACATTCCCGTTGAATTAATTGAAACACGTTGAAACGTTGGAAGATCGCTGATGTCGCTACTTAATCCCGGTTGTAAACTTGTTTTTGCACTGGGGATATGTATCCAGCCAACAGGTACGGGAAATCCTGTAGCAATTAAAGTGGCAGCTGTGCCAAGCCCCACCACACTTATGGCAGTGCCAATCAAATTTTCTTTACGGCCAATAAATTTCACCCGCACAACTTTAATGTTGCAGTTGCTGGTTGTTGCGCCGGTATTAAGCGCCAGTTTAAACGGATGATCTTCGGTGTTATATACCTCGGTGAACTTTTTCATCTTTTGCAGCAAAGCCTGTTTGTATTCGTATTGCTGAACAATGCTCAGATCAAGTTCAAGATGCAGCGTGTCGAACGTGGCTGCAGGTTTCAACAGCAATTTTGGCTGGCTGCAGGAGCTGGTTAGTAACAAAATGAGACAGAAAAAGATGACAAAACTGGTAAGCCTTTGCATGAATCATGTGTTTTCAGACGGTAAAATAAGAAAACAGCGGAAAAACTGTCAAGAACTTTTCAGGTTCAGTTTTTGTTATCTTTTTGTCTTCCCTCCCCGCATGAAAAACAGTATTGGATTTTGAAGTAAATTGTATAGTTATGATTGGACACTTTTTTTCGAAATATGATCCATCTGAAAACAGTAAGTCGAAGTTTGAACAGTTGCTTGATCTGTTCACACAATTGCTTACTTATACCAGTGGTGATGTAACTGAAGCAATGGATTGGTTGAATCAGCTCGACCGCAAATTCCAACTCACGAATGATGAGTATGGCATGGGTGATTTTATTGAGGAACTGAAAGAAAAAGGTTATCTCGATGAAAATCCTGTAACCGGTCAGTTTAACATCACCTCAAAAACGGAACAGACCATTCGCAAACAATCGCTTGAAGAAATATTCGGTAAGCTCAAGAAAACCAAACAGGGCAATCATCAAACATTTAAACCGGGTATGGGTGATGAGATCAATCCTGAAACAAGACCATTCCAGTTTGGTGATACGTTGGAACAGATCGATTTTACCAATTCCATCCGTAATGCGCAAATCAATCATGGCATCGATAGTTTTATGATGCGTGAAGATGATCTGGAGATACGTGAAACCGATTTCAAAACACAAACATCCACGGTGTTGATGATCGATATTTCACACTCCATGATCTTGTATGGTGAAGACCGTATTACACCTGCAAAGAAAGTGGCGATGGCATTGAGTGAACTCATTCAAACAAAATACCCGAAGGATACGTTAGATATTGTGGTGTTTGGTAATGATGCATGGACGATTGAGGTAAAAGATCTTCCGTACTTACAAGTTGGTCCTTATCACACCAATACTGTTGCAGGTTTGGAACTGGCGATGGAAATTTTGCGCAGAAGAAAAAATCCCAACAAGCAGATCTTCATGATCACAGATGGTAAACCCACTTGTTTGAAGATCGGTAAGAAATATTACAAGAACAGTTTTGGCTTAGATCGGAAAGTGGTGAACCGTTGTATCAATCTTGCAGCGCAATGTAAAAAACTCAAGATACCCATCACTACGTTTATGATTGCGACCGATCCTTATCTGCAACGCTTTGTGCAGGAGTTTACCGAAACCAATCATGGTAAAGCGTTCTTTGCATCATTAGATAAATTGGGTGCGTTTATTTTTAAGGATTTTGAAAGCGGCAAGAGAAAGACAGTGTATTAAAATCAGCAAATCATTCTAAAATAGTATAACAAATCATGGTTCAGACTTTAGGCGAATTAAAGAAAAGTGGCTATCAATCGAAAAGCATCAAAGAAGAAGTACGTCAAAACTTAATTTCAAAGCTTCAGCAAAACGAAAATGTATTTCACGGCATATTGGGCTATGAAGATTCAGTGATTCCTGATGTGGAGCGTGCGTTATTATCACGTCACAACATTTTGTTTCTTGGTTTACGTGGACAAGCGAAAACAAGAATGGCACGTTTAATGACTGAGCTACTCGATGAACATATCCCGGTTGTTGCAGGCAGTGAAGTAAATGATGATCCCTTCAATCCTATTTCACATTATGCAAAAGAATTGATTGCAGAAAAGGGAGATGCTACACCAATTGAGTGGATTCATCGTTCACAACGTTATGGTGAAAAACTGGCAACACCTGATGTAAGTGTGGCCGATCTTATTGGCGATATTGATCCAATCAAAGCAGCCAATCTGAAATTAAGTTTCGCTGATGAACGTGTGATCCACTACGGCATCATTCCCCGCAGTAACCGTTCAGTGTTTGTGATCAATGAAATTCCTGATCTGCAGGCACGCATCCAGGTATCATTGTTCAATATTTTAGAAGAAGGTGATGTACAGATACGTGGTTTCAAATTGCGTCTGCCGCTTGATATATTATTTGTGTTTACAGCAAATCCGGAAGATTATACCAACCGTGGTTCAATTGTAACGCCGTTGAAAGATCGTATCGAAAGCCAGATACTTACGCACTATCCCAAAACAATTGAAACGGCGTTGGCTATTACTGAACAGGAAGCAGCTGTGCATCCGGAACAGGCAAAGAAAGTGGACATCAGCGATCTGATGAAACGTATCATTGAACAGGTAGCGTTTGAAGCAAGAGGAAGCGAGTATGTTGACAAGAAGAGCGGCGTAAGCGCAAGGCTTACCATTTCTGCCTATGAAAATGCGGTGAGTACGGCTGAGTTGCGTGCAATTCAGAATAAAGAAAAAAATACACAAGTGTGGATGAGTGATCTCATTGGTGTTATTCCATCTATCACCGGGAAAATTGAATTGGTATACGAAGGTGAGCAGGAAGGTCCATATCAGGTAGCATTTCATTTATTGGACAAAGCAATCCGTACACAGTTTCTTCAATACTTTCCTAACCCTGAACAACTGAAGAAACGTAAACAGGAGGCGACAACAGACAATCCATATAAATCCATCAGTAATTGGTTCGATAAAGGAAACCAGTTAACGTTGTTGATGAATACGAAAGATGAAGAAAAGATCCAACAGTTGTATAGTGTTGATGGTTTGTATCCATTGGTAAAAAAATATTTCAAAGGTGCCAATGAAAAGCAAACAGCATTATTGATGGAGTTTGTTTTGCATGGGTTGTCAGCTTATTCTGTCATCAGTAAAAAAGTAGTGGAAGGAAAAATTGAATTCAGTGATCTGATGGGCAGCATCATCAACCTTAATACAAACAGGGGAGATGAGGAAGAAGATTTTGATGGTGAAGATTTTAATTAATGCTCCAAAAGAACATGATACGGGGAAGTTGAGTATTGCTCAACTTCCCCGTATTTATTCAATCATTTAAAACTTATACCCTGCACTTATACCGCCGAACATAACCCAACCGCCGCCTTCACCTAAGCCAATAAGCGGCGAAAGAATAACCCTTCCTGTAAATCCCTTTTTAGAAGGCTGAAATCTATACCCAACGCTTGGTACAAGTATTGATCCGCTCCCCTCAATAAAATCATCGCTTGAAGTAAAACTGGCATATGTGTATCCTAACCCAACTTCAAAATAACTTGGTGCTTTACCTGCAAGATAATTCAATCCAACCGGCACAGTTATAAGGCCCCCACCACTTCCACCAAAAAAACCAAGGCCTGCACGCATACCAAAGCCCTTATCACTTTTTAAAAATCGAACATCATAATTGGCTGAAAATAATAAGCCGTTGCCTCCAAGTTCTCCATAAACACTCTGTGCACGTTTTGGAGCATCATTCTCGTTTTGCGCAAAGACCGAGCTTTGTAAGCATAAGCAGCAACACAGGAAGATAAAGAAGAGTTTCATAATACTTGATTTTGGTTTTAAAATTAGTAATTCTAAATATAGCTTCGACAATATCTTACCTTTTTTTCGAATTTACAATAGCCCACTTTAGCAAATGCTGAATAGCCCGGCAATTGAAAAATCAAACATGTGTGAATAATTTTCATTCGTTTCGGATGTAGCTTAATGGTTAGCCTTTTTTATTATTCAGAGAAAACAACCGGTTTACATAGCAGCCGTATCCTGGTTAAGTACAATCCGTAAACTTTCGTAGAGATCGGGGTATTGTGTTTTTAATTCAATTGGTTTTTCAAAGAACAATTCTACTGATGTTGCCCAGAATTCATTTTTATTCCGCAATGCATTTTCATCGAACAGACGTTTACCACTTGTTTTTTCTGCATTCAATACATCGTCATCAATGCGATCGTAATGTTCATAATCTTCTTTGAACGTATTGCTTCGTTTGGGATTGCGGAATAAATACTGTACCTGTAAGGCATGCGCCATTTCATGCAAACCAACATTTTTTCCGTCAGTTGGGTTTTGATAATCCTGCAGGAAATGTTTCCAGGAAAGTGAAATTGAATGCCCCTGTACATTGCCAACCAGTATACGGAAAGGATCATAGGCAAAGTACTCTTCCGGATGGATAATGATATTTGAGAAATGCGGAAGCAGAAAATCTTTTAACCCAAATGTGATCTGTACAGCTGATGCAGATATAAGGATCGGCATTTCTTTATATCCCTTTGGTGAGCAGATGTAAAAATCTTTACTGCGAATAAATTCCTGCACACGCTCAACAAAAACAGGCTGTTTATCAGCATTTAGTTTTTGATAGTACGGATTATATTTTTTGCATACTGTATGCACTTCATCATCACTAAATTTCAATTCATCTCCTTTGTAGATAAGATAACGCACTGCAGGTTCTGGTTCATTTCCTTCATCAGTCTCAAACGTTGCTGCATCAGCAGGATTGTTTTGCTCTTTGATCAGCTGGCGTATTAAACGGTAAATATTAAATGCAATAATGCCGAATACAACGATCATCACAATTGAGAACCCTGAATCCTGCGAACCGTCATCTTCTTTAACTGCGGCAGGGGTATTGATATACTGTAATACATTGTAAACCGAATCAACATAGTATTGTTGTTCCACACTGCCTTTTAATGAATCGGGCAATTGACTGTATTCTTCCAGCGAATAAACGGTGAAAGCGGAATCTTTATAGTGTAATATGATTGGTACGGAATCCCTGGGCATAATTAATTATTCGTCAGTTAACAGATCTGGTGAATCTTCGAGTAATGCAATGTTAACATCAGTACCTGCAATACCCTCTACTGATCCTCTTATATGTGCTGCATTCAACAATACTTTCTCTAATTGCTTTTCCCGTTGTTTCCATAATTTTTCCATTGCATCACGTTCCTTTTGAATAGAAATTTTCATACTCATAAAACCTTCACGAATGGCTTTCCATTGTTCGGCGAACTCATTTCCTGTAAGGTAATCGTACAGCATGTGCATTTTTTCACCTTTGTTTTCCTGTCCCGTTGTAGCCTGCGCAATACGAACAATGCTATCTCTCAATACATGCGTTAACGCTTTTACTTCAGCAAAGCTGCACACCCACACGCCATCTTTTTCGCCAAACCGGTCCAGCCCTTTCGGCATGGCCTGCGTAACTATGACAGCAATATCGGCCGCCTGGCTGCGCATATCAGCTTTTAATTTTTCGATCCATTGCTCGGAAAAATCTTTGGTGCGTTTACTTTCAAAAATGATCTTGCCACATTCCTGCCCGAATTTATTGCGAACCAACAACATACAATCGGCACCTTTTACGCCTTTGCCTACTTCTTCAATAGAATCGTAAGGAAACGACTGACGTAACAGATCTTCCAGCAGCAACTCCTGCGCCTCGCCTTGCATCTGCATAGAGCCTTGTTCCGATTTCCGTTTCATTTCATCTACCAGCTTTTTTTGTGCTTCCAGTTTTTCTTCCAGCTCTTTATTCTTCAGTAAGTATTCGGTTTCTTTCAATGAAATTTTTTCTGCTTCTTCTTTTCGTATTACTTCAGAGAGTTTATTGCGTTCTTCCAGCAACATTTTTTGCAGTTGCAGATCAAGTTCCTGTTCTTTCGAAAGCAGCGCCTGTTCTTTTTTCAGAAACTCAATTTCTTTTTCACGGGCCAGCTTTAATTTCTCCTGACTCTCTTTGTTATTCTCTTCCAGTAAACGAAGTTTATTTTCAAAATCGCTTACAATGTTTTTGCGTAAGGATTCTTCTGTTTCTTTTTGTGTTCTCTTTTTTTCTTCAAGCAATTGGGCATCAAATTTTTGCTGTTGCTGTTTTTGCCATTCGCTCATTTTTGCACGCAGTTCTTTCTGCACTTCTTCACGGATGCTGTCGGTTGGTTCAAATTCGTGACCACAATTCGGGCATTTTATTTCGGTTGACATACTTTCTCTTCTTTTTTGCAAGTTTACGTTATCGGCTCAATGATTTTATCAATGTAAAGTCTTTTTGTGTGGTGAGCAGGTACATGCCTGCATCAGCAACAGTTTTTAAAACAAGAAATAAAACACTCGCAGTTATGCCAAGAAACGATGGAACCAATATCATCAGGTGCATTGGAACGATGCGCAGGTAAGGTGTAAAAAACATCTTGCCCACATTTACTTTCTCCAGTTGCAAGCTGTTTCGTTTGCGGATAAACTGTATAGTGCTTTCAATAACAAATATACCGGCTGTGATCAATAAGAGTTTACCATTTACTCCACTGTGTTTGCCAACGAGGAGAAAAATTGCATAAACAAAATGAAAAAAGCCATAATGAAGGAGAAAGAACCAGGCAGCACAACCCATGCTGCCTTTCGTAACCGGTTGGCTGTTCAGTGACATGCTTGTGCTGTCAGGATTTTTGACTGACATCAGATCAAAAAAATTAAACAAGCCTATCAATACACTTTGGAGCCAATAGATCCAGATAATGGTATTAAACTCTCCCGGCTGTTGCTGGTAATAATAGATAAGATAGCCATTCATCAGTAGAAGAAACCAAAAGCCTGGGTCTTTGACAATGCGTTGTAACAAGTTGATGATTTTCTTCTAAATTACTCATCTCCCGTTAGAAAGAAAATAGGAATATCCCTTATTTTACCGAAGCATAAATCGTAACTTTACAGCCGTCAGGAATAATTTCTTACAGATTGGCTAAAAGCATACTTATTTTCTTTAACCCATGCAGTCTACAGCAGATTCCAAACTATTTCAAACACTTTTTGATCACGCCAGCATTGGGATCATAGTTGTCAACTCTTCAGCTGAAATTATTACCATCAATAAGTTTGCCCTGCAACAGTTTGGTTATGATGAAGGGGATGATGTATTGGGTAAAAAAATCGAATTGTTCATTCCCTCCCGTTTTCATCATCGCCATGAAAGTCATCGGAACGGATATATGCATGATCCAAAGAGCAGACCGATGGGCATCGGGCTGGATTTGTATGCCGTGAAAAAAGACGGCTCAGAGTTTCCAGTGGAGATCAGCCTTGGTAACTACCATGTTGATGAAAATAAGTTTGTAGTGGCTTTTGTGAATGATATTACACTGCGGAAACAGGCAGAACAGGCATTGGTAAAGTTGAATGAAGAACTGGAGAAAAAAGTGGAGGACAGGACTGTTACCTTGCGGGAAACAGTTGAAAAGCTGAATGAACAGATTCAGGAAACCGAGGAGAAGGACAGGGAGCTGATGGCTGCCCTCAGTAAAGAAAAGGAATTAGGTGAATTGAAATCGAGGTTTGTTTCAGTAGCATCACATGAGTTTCGTACACCGCTGAGTACAGTACTATCATCAGTTTATCTTCTGCAGAAGTACACAAATACAGATGAGCAACCCAAACGGGAAAAACATATTCAACGTATTATTTCATCTGTTAATCTGCTTACAGATATCCTCAACGACTTCCTGAATGTGGGAAAGATCGAAGAAGGAAAAATACAGGCACGTTTCAGCATATTTGATATTGAGAAGAACACAACAGAAACGATAGCCGAAATGCAGAATATTTGTAAGAAAGGGCAGCAGATCGGATACAAGCATGAAGGTGATACGCAGGTTGAACTTGATCCCGGTATGTTTAAACATATCAGCTTAAATTTATTGTCGAATGCCATCAAGTTCTCGCCGGAAAACTCGGTGATTCAACTCAATACAAAAGTGTCTGAAAATGAAATTGAGTTCAGGATAAAAGACAGTGGTATTGGCATTTCAAAAGAAGACCAAGAACATTTGTTCGAACGTTTTTTCAGGGCTGCCAATGCGATCAATATACAAGGAACGGGGTTGGGCCTGCACATTGTGTCGAAATACGCTGAGTTGATGAATGGACACATTTCCTGCAAAAGTGAAACCGATAACGGAACCGAATTTACCGTTACCTTTCAAAAACAACACTAACTTCATACTATATCAAGTTTAACCTTTAATAAAAGTGATCAGATGAAAAAAATTCTGCTAATAGAAGATAATGATGATATACGGGAGAATACTGCCGAGATTCTGGAACTGGCCAACTACAAAGTTGTAACCGCTGCCAACGGTAAACTCGGTATTGAAACAGCATTGGCTGAACAACCCGACCTGATCGTTTGTGATATTATGATGCCTGTTCTTGATGGGTATGGTGTGTTACACACGTTGCATAAGAACGAAACGGTAAAAAATATTCCTTTTATTTTTCTAACGGCCAAGACAGAACGAAGCGATCTGCGTCGTGGTATGGAACTTGGTGCCGATGACTACATCACCAAACCATTCAGTGGAACAGAATTGCTCAATGCCATTGAAGGACGGTTGAAAAAAGCTGATCTGTTAAAAGAAGAATATACATCGGGGCTCGATGGTGTAAACAAACTCCTTGCAGCTACCGGATCAAAAGATGCGCTGGAATCACTTACCGCCGACAGGGATATCAATAAATACAAAAAGAAGCAGACAGTTTATAATGAAGGCAATCGTGCCGCACGTTTGTTTTACATCGTAAAGGGGAAAGTAAAAACGTTTAAAACAAATGATGACGGCAAGGAACTGGTAGTAGGGTTATATAACGAGGGCGACTTTTTAGGTTATGTAGCATTACTCGAAGGTGGTTCTTACAAAGAAACTGCTGAAGCAATGGAAGACAGTGAGCTGGCTATTATACCCAAGGCAGATTTTGATGAACTGATGCACAGCAACAGCCAGGTGTCAGAAAAGTTTATTCAATTGCTGGCAAGAAATGTAGCTGAGAAAGAAGATCATTTACTAGGACTTGCCTACAACTCATTACGCAAAAAAGTTGCTGATGCTTTGATCAGTCTTCAGAAAAAATACCAAACAGGCGAGGGACATTTTTCTATTAACATCAGTCGTGAGAACCTTGCGAGTATTGCAGGCACTGCAACCGAATCACTCATCCGTACGCTGGGCGATTTCCGTTCAGAAAAATTAATTGAGATCAAGGAAGGAAATATTGTGATCCTCAACGAGAAAAAATTAGAAAACCTGATCAATTAAGATTCAGGATTGGTATAAAACGAAACAGCATCTGTTTGCATAATGCAGCAGATGCTGTTTTTGTTTTTTGTTGCCTGCTATAAACTTTCAGTAAGGTAAAGATTGAAATCTGATTTCAGTTTGTTGAACTGGCGTTCGACAATTTCCATATCCTTATGCATCTTCTTTAATCTCTTTTGCAATTCTTTGATGGTGTTTGCATCTTCAGGCATTTCTTTTGTGAGCATGTTATCCAGCTCATGAATATCCTGGCGCAACATATTCACGGTATCATCTTCGGCAATGAACTTGCTCTGGAAATATTCTGCACGTTCCAGGAACTGTTCATCCGTATCATGTTGAAGCACCTGCGAAAGGCGGGTCTTTAAATGATTGTTTTCCTGCTGTATAAATTGCAGGTATCGTTTCCACGTATCACTTTCGTGCCGGAACTGGGTAAATTTTTTATTATGCGTCATAACGATTGTGATCATTGTATTTCAAAGTGAACAATAGAGTTACACTGTTTAGCAAAGCTAATTTTTGCCGCTGCCGTTGTAAATAACTGCTATCAATAGCCCTGCTGATACTAATCATACGGTTCAGCATTAGTGACAAGGTATTGCTGCAGCTGGTTCGCTTGCCATTACCGGGCTTATGAACGGAATGCCAAGGTTCATGCCACGCAGTATTAACAATACAGCCATCATGGTCATTAAATAAGGAACAACTCTTTTAATACGTCCACGTATTGAAAAAGAAAAACTGCTCCCTGCTATGCTTAACAATAACATTAACGGAATAGTACCGGCACCAAAGGCACTCATGAACAAGACGCTCTGCTGCACTTCACGAAAATTTAACGCTGCTGCAAGCGCCACATACACCATGCCGCAGGGAAGTAATCCATTGATCATACCCAGCAACACGTATGCTTCTTTCCGATCGGTACGCAGCGTTTTGATCATGAGTTGTTGTACTGCTGTATGCAACTTCAACGTCCATTTTGGTTGCCAGGCTTTTTTCAAAAAATAATAATTGATGATGAACACAAGAATAACAGCTCCGTTGATAATAGATAACCATTGCTGGAAACCTGCCATGTATAAACCACGACCAGCAAGACCAAATAATAAACCAAACAATGTATAGGTAACAATGCGGCCGGCGTTATACATTAACGCTGCAACACGTTGTTGCCACAACGGTAAATGCTGCACAGGCAGTGCTAATGCCAGCGGTCCGCACATGCCAACGCAGTGCAGGCTGCTGAACGCACCCAGGATCAAACCGCCTGTAATTGCTTCTGTTATCATTTTAATGTTATGCGTTGTTCATTATAGTAATTCAACTCACCTGCTTTCCATGAAACCTTTAATAAATAGTTTGCAGGCAACATGTTTTTACTGCTGATCACCTGCCTGCCATTTTCATCAACCGCCAGTTCAAGTCTGTGATCCTTCTTGTCATCAGAAGAGCAATAGAGCCAAATGTTGCCGCTGATTGTTTTGCCTTTCATCTCTGTTGGCAGTTGAATAATAAGCTCATTATTCAATTGTGTTGCCTGCACAGCGGTACTGAGATTGTTTGCACGGTTCGTGCCATCGATCACCTGTTGATAAGCCAGTTCATCTTTATAATATTCTTTGGTCACCAACTGGAAATCTGTTTTCATGCTTTTGTAAACCATTACAAACATGAACACAACAAATGCCGAAAACGCCAGTGTGATCTTATGTCCCCAATTCAGTGTCATTGCATTTAATTTAGTTGTTTGAATAAAGTGGCCCGAGAAAACTTGTTTTTACAACCACGATCCGTTTATCTCCCTGGTATAATCCAACGTTCAATACTGTTTTCCGTTGCTGAATACGTTTCTTCGGAATAGTAATAAAGAATGATCCTGAACCTTGTCCTTCTTTTTGAACATTGATATTCTTACCTACTACCTGCACATTGCCATCACCATCTTCTAATTTCACAGTAAGCGGAATATCATTCATTGTTTTATTTACCACCTTAATGTTGTACAGGTTTGAAACACTGTCTTGTCCTTTTTCCTGGTACAGTAAACCCGGTGTACGCATCACAGTTGCCTTCACATCTTTTTGCGACAGCAATAATGTGGTGAGCAAAATGAGTAACACAGCCAGCAAGCCTGTGTACATTTTCATACGACGTGTGTAATGCAGTTTTTCATGATTGGCAATGCCGTTCTCACTTGCATAACGGATCAATCCTTTTTTAAAACCTACACTTTCCATCATATGATCGCAGGCATCAATACAGGCTGTGCAACCCACACATTCCATTTGGGTACCATTGCGGATATCAATACCTGTAGGACAAACCTTCACACATTGAAAACAATCGATACAATCACCAGCCGTACGTTCTTCTTTCTTATCGATCTTTTTCCGTTCTTCGCCACGTTTGTAATCATATGCTACTACCATTGAGTTTTTATCGAGCAATACACCTTGTAATCGTCCGTAAGGACAAACAACTGTGCAGGCCTGCTCACGGAAAAATGCATACACTGCATAAAACACCGATGAAAAAACCAAGAGCGCTGCAATGGTGCCAACGTTAGCAGCAGGCTGCTTGATCATGGCCCACAATTCCTCAACACCAATGATATAAGCAAGAAATAAATTAGCAATAATGAACGCCAGCAAATAAAACACAACGTGTTTAATTGTTTTGCGAACGATCTTTTCGGTTGTCCACGGACCTGCAGCCATTAACTTTTGCTTGGCTGCACTGCCTTCAATTGCATATTCCAGTTTGCGGAAGAGCATTTCCATGAAGATGGTTTGTGGACAGATCCAGCCACAGAACAAACGACCGAACGCAGATGTAAACAAAACAATGAACACAATGAAGGTGATCATGATGATACCGAAGATGAAAAAATCCTGTGGCCAGAAAACTTTTCCAAACAGAATAAATTTCGCCTGCGGAATATTGAACATGAACAATGGCCGTCCGTTCATTTGAATAAACGGAAGTGTTACAAACAGCAGGAAGAAAAAGAAACTTACATAAGTACGTATGTTATAGAATTTCCCCTTTGGTTTTTGCGCAAAGATCCATTTCCGTTTTCCCTGTGCATCTATTGTTGCAAGCGTATCACGGAACGATTCTTTGTTTGATTGTGTTTGTATGTTACCGTCTGTGTTCATTTATGTATTCCTCAGTTGCTGACTACGTCTTTTTTTGCAGTTGCTGAATCCTGTGCAGGAGCCGCATTTTCTTTGTACAGGTCGCCTTGTTTGTCTTTTGCGTTTGGTGGATTAGTGCCATGTAATGATTTAATAAAACTTGCCAGTTGTGCAATTTGCACAGGCGAATAATCATCCTGCCAGCTCTTCATTCCTTTTTCAGGCCGGCCGTATTTAATGGTTTTGAAAATATCTTTTATACTGCCACCATTCAACCAGTAATCATCAGTTAAGTTTGGTCCAACAATACCTTCCCCGGATTTACCATGACAGGCTGCACACATTTGTACAAAATTATTTTTACCAGCATCGATGGCAGCTTTATCGGTAATGAGTGTAACCGTGTTCTCATCAATATTATTTGCTGCTTTTGCGAGGTAAGCTGCTTTCTCTTCTTCAGCATGTTTCATGGCAATTTCAAATTCCTGTTTGCTGAGAGGAGCTGTTTCAGCAATATGATAACGCCAGATGTAGATCCCTGCAACAATAATGGTTAAATAAAAACCATAGATCCACCACGGTGGCATTCGATTATCAAGCTCACGGATGCCATCATAATCATGACCTAGATCAATATCAGCTTCCTGTTCCATTGGTTTAAAGCTGTTGAGCTTATCCCACCATACTTTAAAAGACGAAGGTTTTGCAGCAGCTGTTTCTTCGACAACAGCAAGTGTCACTTTTTCTTTAGCAAGAAAACTTTTTACAAATAATCCCATCACAATAATTACCAGGAACTCTACTGCAATTACTGTTGAGAGTAGCCAGAAGGTGGTAGCTGATAAACCGCCAATAGAAGTGGGGCCTGCAGGAGCAGCAGCTTCTGCTGTTTCCTGAGCCGATGCCATCATTGGTAAAAGAAATAATGCAATAGCTGTGATCGTTTGTGCGGCATTATTTTTTTTCTTCTGTTTATCGAAATGAAGACGGGCTGTTCCCAACACAACATTTGCCAGCAGTGCGATCACCAGTAACAAAACAAAGATGATGGCCAGCATAGTAAGTGCAAGTGGGTTGTCCCAAATGGAGGGAGCAGGAGCACCGGATGTTGTTTGAGCTGTAGCTACAGTGCCGGCGATTAACAGCGGCAGCATAATCAACAGCTTCCGTAAAAATGGTTGCAGATAATTTGATCTGTATGTGAACATGGCTTTAAGTTTATTATTTAGTCTAATGGAATACGGCTGCATTCATTCATTTCTTTTTTACTTGCACGCAGTACATAAATGAACACGGCACAGAAGAAAATGAAGAAGATGAGAAAAGAAGTCAATCCGTAAAAACTTACATTGCTGATCTTTTCGAGATAGTTGATAAATTTCATATTACTGTCTTTACGTGATTGAATTAATTTGCTGATGCTGTTTCTGTTTTTTTCTCAGCTTTAATGTCTTTACCTAATCGTTGCAGATAAGCGATCAGTGCCACGATCTCTTTGTTTGCAGGCGTTTCGATCTTATCCATTTTTAAACTGATGCGGATGCTGTTGGCCTGTGTCATCAGATCTTTATTGGCCTGTTGATCGTAACCTTTTGCATAAGGCACACCCAATGTTTGCATGGCTCTTATCTTGGCGGGTGTTGAAGCTGTGTCAAGATTATTATCTAACAACCAACCATAACGTGGCATAATAGAACCCGGCGACATGAGTGATGGCTCCATCATATGATTGTAATGCCAGCTGTCGGGATATTTTCCGCCGACACGGGCAAGATCAGGTCCTGTACGTTTACTTCCCCATTGGAATGGATGATCGTACACAAACTCACCTGCTTTTGAATATTCGCCATAACGGGCTACTTCATCACGGAACGGACGGATCATTTGTGAGTGACAGGTATAACAACCTTCACGTATATAAATATCCCGACCTTGTAATTCCAATGCAGTGTAAGGCTTTACACTCGTAATAGTTGGTACGTTTGATTTAATGAGGAAAGTGGGTACAATTTCAAGAATACCACCAATAGCAACCACGATCAAACTGAAGACTAATAATGTAGCTGGTCTTCTTTCGATCCAGCGATGCCAATGTTCTTTTACATGCGATTCAGGTTTGAGCAATGGTGCAGCTTCTGCTTCTTCATTTGCAATGAACGTACCTTGCTTCGCAGTTTTAATTAAGTTGTACACCATCATGAACGCACCAATGAGGTAAAGTGTTCCACCTACACTACGTGTAATGTACATGGGGATGATGTTGGTAACAGTTTCTAAGAACTGGAATTTCAATTGACCTGATTCTGTAAACGTCTTCCACATTTCTGCCTGTGCAAAGCCGGCCCAGTATAAAGGCACTGCATAAATAACAATACCAATGGTGCCTAACCAGAAATGGTTGTTGGCTAATTTTTTTGAATAAAGACTGGTGCCCCACATTTTTGGTATAAGCCAGTACAACATACCAAAGGCCATAAAACCATTCCAGCCTAAACCACCAATGTGTACGTGTCCAACGATCCAGTCAGTAAAGTGCGCAATAGCGTTTACACTTTTTAAACTCAGCATTGGTCCTTCGAATGTGGCCATACCATAACAGGTAACAGCAACAACAAAGAATTTCAACACGGGCTCTTCACGCACTTTATCCCAGGCACCACGCAGTGTAAACAAACCATTGAGCATACCGCCCCAGCTTGGTGCAATCAACATAACGCTAAACACAACACCTAATGATTGCGCCCAATCTGGCAGGGCGGTATACAGCAAATGGTGAGGGCCTGCCCATATATAAATAAAGATGAGCGCCCAGAAGTGGATGATGGATAAACGATACGAGTAAACGGGTCTGTTAGCAGCTTTTGGTAAGAAGTAATACATCAAACCCAGAATGGGTGTAGTTAAAAAGAACGCTACAGCGTTGTGGCCATACCACCATTGTACCAAAGCATCCTGTACACCTGCATACCAGCTGTAACTTTTAAAAAGTGAAACAGGAATTTCGAATGAGTTTACAATGTGCAGCATTGCAACAGTGATCCAGGTTGCGATGTAGAACCAGATAGCTACATATAAATGACTTTCTCTTCTTTTGAAAATTGTACCGAACATATTTACGCCAAACACAACCCAAACCAATGTGATCATGATATCAACAGGCCATTCAAGCTCTGCATATTCTTTACCTGTTGTGTAACCAAGGAATAAGGTAATGGCAGCAACAACAATAATGGATTGCCATCCCCAGAAATGGATCCAGCTTAATTTATCGCTGAACATTCTTGCTTTACACAAGCGTTGAAGCGAATAATAAATACCGGTAAACATACAGTTACCAACGAAGGCAAAGATGACAGCGTTGGTATGAATGGGACGAAGACGGCCAAACGTAGTGCCTGCATAATCGAGCGATGCTGCAGGATAATAGATCTGGATGGCAGCCCATAAACCTGCAAGCATACCTACCAGTCCCCAGATGGCCGTTGCATTGGCGAAGTACTTTACGATCTTATTGTCGTAGTAAAATTTTTCTAGTTGCATAATGTCAGTTTATCGATGGTTTTGAGTTGTTCGTTGTTTGCGTTGGCTTGGATTCAGTTGTTGCCGGGCCATTGTTATCGAATAAAATGCGCATCGGCGGCGAAGTTTCATCGTCGTACTGCCCGCTTTTAACGCTCCACAAAAAAGCGCAGAGAAAAAGGGCTGCTACCGATATACTGGCGATGAGTAATAAAAAGATGACACTCATATGTTCTTATTTCGGGTGTAAAACTATTTTTAGTGCAGGGGACAAGGACTGACTATGATCAGACAAATGATTGACTCTGATCAAATCAGCTATGATCGTAATCAGTTTTTTTCTAATTCAGCCTCAGAAATCGGGCATACAGTGAAGAAGCACCAAACGTTAGGAGGATAATGCTGATGGAACTTGAGGGCATGAGAATGGCTGCGACGAGTGGAGATAAAATTCCCTGCAAGGCAAAGGTCAGCCCGATAATATTATAAACGATCGATAGCACGAAACTGGCGATCACCACCTGTTTGTTGGCTTTGGTAAATAGCAGGTACGATGAAAGACGGCTCAAACGATCGGCTTCAAGAATGCCATCACTTGCGGGAGTAAAATTGTTGGTGCTTTCAGTAACAGCAATACCTGCGTCACTCTGTTTTAAGGCACCGGCATCGTTCAATCCATCGCCGATCATAATTACTTTCTGGCCTTTCTCTTGCAGTTGCTTAATATAATTGAGCTTGTCGTGTGGTTGCTGGTTGAAGAATAATTTCACATCCATTCCAAGCTCCTGCTGTAGTTTCAATCGTTCGCTCTCATTATCACCTGAAAGGATGGAAATGCGGTATTGTTTCCGCAGCTCACCGATCTGTTGAAAGATGGAAGGCCGGTAATGATTACGTATACAAAAATGACCGAATAAAATGCCATCAACTGAAACATACACGGAGCTGCCGTTGAACACCGTTACTTCTTCACCGGTAACAAATTCTGCAGAGCCAAGTGTAATGATGCGATGGTTAACGATACCACTGATGCCACGGCCGGTGGTTTCACTAAACTGTCTTACTTCATACGTTTCGTTGGTACGTAATTCTTTTGCCAACAACTTGCTCAACGGGTGTGTACTTTGTGCAGCCACTGCGGCAACACTTCCTGCAATTTCATCATTGAAAGGTTCACCTGTATAAGCGATTTCCTGTTCTTCTGTTGTGGTGAGTGTGCCTGTTTTATCGAACACCAAATGTATTGCCTTTGCCATTTCTTCAATGGTTTGTGCATTGCGCAGGTAGAGTTTGTTTTTGCTGAGTATGCGTAATACATTTCCATTGGTGAAACTGTTGCTGAGTAACAATGCACAAGGACATGCAACAATTAAGATAGTGGTTACTACATTCCATGCTTTGCCTCCATCGTAAAAACTCCAGTACAATGCACCAATTGCAGCTAATGCGAACACGATCCAGGTGAAATAACGGCTGAGTCCGTCAACGAATGAGATCTTCTCAGGTTTTGCCTTTTCGCCATTATTCCACAAACGGGTAAGATAACTTTGGGAGACTTCTTTCATCACCAGCATTTCAATATTGCCGCCGGTTTGTTTACCGCCTGCATACAGTAATTCACCCATTTCTTTTAACACAGGTAACGATTCGCCTGTAACAAAACTGTAATCAATAAATGCTTTGCCTTTGGTGAGTAAACCATCAACCGGAATTAATTCTTCATTGTGGAGGAGAATGGTATCACCTGCTTTAATATCGGGCAAAGCTGTGGGGATTTCTTTTTTATCTTTTAAAACAGTAACCGCAATCGGGAAGTAAGAAGTGTAATCACGTTCGAACGATAATTGCTGATAGGTTTTTTCCTGCAAAACACGACCAACGAGCATAAAAAATACAATACCACTCATTGAATCGAAATAACCACCACCTGTATTGCTCAACACTTCATATAAACTTCTGCCGAAAGTCATAATGATAGCAAGAGCAATCGGCGCATCGATGTTGAGATATTTATGCTTTAAACTTCCCCAAGCACTTTGATAAAATGGGAGAGAGCTGTAAAGAAAAACAGGGATCGCTAAAATGAGATTGAAATACCTGAAAAGCGACTGCATACTTTTTTCTGCTTCCTCTAAACCCAGGTATTCAGGAAAACTCATGAGCATAATGTTAGCAAAACAAAAACCTGCCACACCCAATTGATAAATGAGGCTGCGCTGAATTCTTGGCTTTGCCTGCTGCAGATTCTGCAGGCTGATATAAGGTTCGTAACCGATACTGGTGAGTAGTTCTGCAACGCTGCGTAAAGATGTGCTGCGGTGATCAAAAACGATCGCTACTTCTTTCCTCGTAAAATTTACACGGGAAGAAATAACGGCTGCGTTCAGCCGGTGCAGGTTTTCCAATAGCCACAAACAGGAGCTGCAGTGGATCTGTGGTAAATAAAAAGTAATATGCGTTTGCTCAGTATTGCGGAAAGAGATGAGTTGCTGTTCGATTTTCTCATCATCTAAAAAAGAGAACTTGTCTTTACGAACGCTGATGCGTTGGCTGGTGCCGGGGTTTTGATTTAACTCATAATAATCGCAGAGATCACTCTGGTTGAGCACCTGGTACACGGTTTTACAACCCTGGCAACAAAAATTTTTGTCGGCGAGTTGAATTGTTTCATTGATGCATTCTTCACCACAATGATAGCATTTCACTGTTGGCTTTACAGACATGTTCATAACAGGCTGCAAATTAAAACGGGGCAGTTGGCTGCTTTCTGACCAATATCAGAAAATAAACTGATCATCCTCATCCACAAAAAAGCCCTGCCACAAATCAATTGCGACAGGGCCCGGGTTACAATCCCACCATCGGTGAGACTATTTTACAGCGATATGTTTGCCCGCTGCGAGCTTTTTGGCTTCCTCTCTTTTTGGAAGCATGAGTTTCAACACACCTTCTTCATATTTAGCTTCAATTTTTTCTTTGTTCACCTCTTCTGGTAAAGTAAAGCTGCGGCTGAAAGAAGAATAATTGTATTCTTTGCGAGTGTACTGATGTTCTTTTTCCTCTCTGTTTTCTTCCCTTTCACAGCTAATGGTGAGCATATTGCCTTCCACATCAATGTTGAAGTCTTCTTTTTTCATACCGGGTACAGCTAAAGAAACTTTGTATTCTTCTTTAGTTTCAACAATGTTTACTGCAGGCATGGTCATTGTGTTGCCTGAGAATGCACCTCCATTATCAAACCATTCGTTCCATGGTTTGAAGAAATCATTAAATACTGTAGGCAGCATACCGGGTTTTGAAATTGCTCTTGTTGACATATACACCTCCTTGTTTTATGATGAGTGAATAATTTTAACTTGCTTAAAGATAGCTTTCTGAGTAGCGGATTTCAAGGACCTGCGTCAAACGCAGCAGTGAGAGTTGTCAGTGAAAAATGAGTTTTATTTATTCGTTTTAACAGGGATAAAATAAACTCAGTAATTCACTTTTGGCAGAAATGATTTCGTATTATACTTTTTGAAGTGGTAACGATTATCATAAACAAATGATCTCTGCAAATAAACAGATCCTGATCTTTTTCTGCCAAACGCTGCTCACTCAGTAATTATTTGCTTCGATAAAAGAAGCACAATTTTTATGCTACTTTTTATGCTTCATCCATTCTGCCACTTTTTCTTCGGCTTTTTCCACACCAATTTTTGTGAGTACAGCGGCCAATTGCGACAATGTATTGGCTAAGGATGAATCGCCATTCTGTTGTTCTTTTTCGAAGATGTGTGCAAACACCTGGCCCGCAACATTTTTTGGTTTCATACTATCTTTCACATCCAGCCAATCGTAACGGATAGCTTTTTCCAATTCCGTTTTTCGTTGCTCCAGTTTTTTTTGCCGGGCTTTTAATTGCTTTATGGATCTGATCTTATTCATCATCGTCGTCTTCATCATCAGTAAATAGTTGCCGCAGTAAAGCATTCATTATAGGCAGTTGCAGAATACGTTCTCTCAACACCCAAACCACTGCACCAAGCAACAGGTAAATACCTCCCACAATTAAAAATCCCAACCATAGTTCACCGGTGAGTCGTGAAAAAACAAATGCCAAAGCAGTACTGGCAAAAAACAGAAAAGTGATAAAGAACATTGCTACAACAACAGACGCAATCACAGTTGCTGCAAGTTTTGAACTTTTTTCTGCTGTATTCAATTTCACCGCATCCATGCGGTTATTGATGTACTCTTTTACGTGTTCGGCCAGGTCTTCTGCTTTGGCAAATGTATCTTCCATGCTCCGCTGTTTCGGGGTTATGCAAATTCTTCCATTCCTTCTTTCACAGCTTCAGTTTTGCCCCTGATGTTTACTTTCAGGTTGCCCATTTTTTCTTTTACAGTGTCTGTGAGTTTTTTTCCACTGTCAGTAATTTTTTTGCGTGTGTTTTCACCTTTGTCAGGTGCAAACAAAACTCCTAATACGCCTCCGGCAACTAAACCTGCTCCGGCTGCAATAGCGATTTTAGCTAAAGTGTTCATGTGAAAAATTTATAGGTGAACAATAATTGATCTAACGTTTCTAAGGTAGTATTTCCACAAAGCCATTACAATGATGGCCATCATGGTTTACAATGAGAGTGGGCTATTCTTTTTCGTAGCGACCTGTTTTTTCTGAAAGTATAATTCGGTAGATCACTGGCTTCACACTTCCATGTGAACCATGCAAACGTTCAGGTTGTAATTCAGGCGGATGTGCAGTTGTGCTCACTTTTAGTTTGAGCATTTTGTCTACAAATAATTTCATGGCATCGTAGCGTTCACGCTCACCAATTATTTCCTGGTAAGTGCCTTGAGTGATCACACTCTTCCAGTTTTTATTGTTCTGCACTTCATCCACTTCAAAACAAACAGAAGGGTTGCTCCGCATCATGCGGATCTTCAACCCTTCAACTGAATGTGCGATTACAGACCTGCCGTCATAGATATAATTAACCGGCACCACATAAATTTTCCCGTGGTAGCTGCACCCAATGCGGCCAAGATTGCATTGGTAAAGCAGGTCTTCAATTTCAGATGTACTTAATGAACCAAGCATGGCAAACCCATTAACGGCGCATCAAATGTAGTTGAAGAGTTCAGGAAGAACGATGATGCTTGTCAGCACTTGTTTTGATGCTGCTCACATCTAACGGATAAAGCCGGGCAGTTCTTCAAAAGCAGCAGCCTCTTTTTCAGGAAGTAATAGATCCTTTACAGCAAGGATCAACGATTTATAAGCGGTGTACAATTCCCGGTTGTAATTAATGATGGTGGATATCTCCGTTTCATTCAGGTGATCGATGGTGCCTTGTTTGTACAGATGACTTAGCTCCTCGGTATAACCTTTGATGATCTCACGATATAGTGCAATCAGTGAATCAGCATTTGACTGCGCCTGTTCTTTTGCAGTAAGTAACTTGCCGATGGTTGTAATGAAATGATCGGTGCGTTTGCGGCTTTCTTCGTAATAAGCAAACTTTTTATCGTTCGATGAGTTTTTGAGAAGAACTGCATCATGCCAGGCATCTTTCAAACTTTTGGCTGCATACATGCCATTACGTACAGAAGAGATGAGCAGTTGAAACCTTGCAGCTTCTTCAGGCTGCAGATGATTTGATTGCATCTTTACATAAAACGAAAGTATATCGCCATGCAGGTGTTTAATGAACTCGTATTTTTCTTCCGGTGTTTTCTTGTAAAACTCATTGCCATTCTTTTGTTCAGGCTTCAGTTCAAAAATATGTTTGCAATAGGCAAGAATGAGTTGCAGAAAATGATCCGTTTCTTTTTGCATGGCCTGCAGTGCCAGTTCGGTTTCTGCTGGTTTTATTTTGTGGATGAATAATGTTTCATCGCTGTTTTGTGTAAACCTGGCAGATAAGAATTTCCCGAACGGATTAAGAAATGGGTAGAAGAGAACAATGCTGATGATGTTCACCAGTGTTTGAAACACCACCAGTGCCAGTACTTGATTTTTTACGCCAAGCGTTTCATGAATAAAAAAGGTAAGAGGTTGGAGAAAGAATACAAGCAACAGGGAAATGATCATGTTCATTAAAAAGTTTCCCAACGCCACCTGCTTTTTTGCAGGGATCCCTTTTGCTGAAGCAAGTAACAGTTTAATCGTTGTGCCAACTTCGGCGCCGAGTACAATTGCCATCGCAGGTTCAAGATCAATGGCATGGGCGTGCAATGCAGCAAGCACCAGTGCAATAGTTGCTGAGCTTGCCTGTATAAGCGCAGTAATTATAATGCCGATCAATAAAAATAATAGTACCGGGTATTCATTAAAGCGACTCAGATCGGTTTGTTGCACCATGGCTTCAACAGCCGTCTTCATAAAATTCAATCCCACAAACAAAAAACTAAAACCAAAAAAGAATTTACTCAGTTGAAACCATTTGCTGTGTTTGTTGAGCAGTATCATTAAAATACCCGCAATTCCTGTTACAGGTAATGCAAAACTTTCGATGTTAAATTCAAAACCAATGGTAGCAACGATCCAGCTTGTGAAAGTTGTACCGATATTGCTACCCAACATCATGGCCAGGCCGTTTTGCATTTGAATAATACCACTACCTACAAATGCCAGCAACATCAGGTTTACAATACTACTGCTTTGCAATAATGCAGTAACAACAGCACCTGCACCTATTGCTTTTAATTTGTGCTGTGTATGTTTTCGCAGAAATAATTTAAACGGCCGGCCTGCCAGTTGCTGCAAGGCTTCTTCCAGCATATTCATTCCTAAAAGAAATATGGCAACTCCTGCAAGTATCTTCCAGATATCGAATGATCCTTCCATGAACAATCAAGGTAATAAATATTAACTGTAAAAAAAGCCGGGCACGAAGCCCGGCAAGCACAACTTGGTTCGAAAGTCATTCAGCTCATCACCGTATTCAGGTACTGTAGAATTTCATGGGCAGGAACCACACCGCTTTTTCGCCAGATGACCTGGCCATCTTTAAAGATGATAAGAGTTGGTACTGCCTGTACACTGTAGCGATGAGTAAAACCCGGATTCTTGTCGATATCCATTTTCAAAACCGTCACACGGTCGCCCGCAGCTTCTTTTACCTGCTGCAGCACCGGCGTCATTAATTTGCATGGTCCGCACCATTCTGCAAAAAAATCAACAACCACCGGCTTACTTCCGTATATATGTGACTCGAAGTTGCTCATAGAACCAAAGCTACTTTTTTATACCAGTGATTACTATGAGAACAGTCAACAATGCAGTTGATGTTCATCAGCAACCTTGCCTGCAGGCATCAGTAGTTTTAAATAACGTTTTCACATTTTAACGATCTGCCATGCTTGGACAATTGAACGAACAACAAATGAACAACCTGCTTGGAAGTCAGGTTGTGGGGCGACTTGCCTGTACTGATTCAACGCAGCCATATCTTGTTCCCGTTACGTATGCGTTTGACGGCAACTTTATTTATGGACAAACAAATGAAGGTATGAAGTTGAACTTGCTGCGCAACAATCCCAATGTTTGTTTTGAGGTTGATACAATGACCAACATGGCTAACTGGCAAAGTGTGATCATACGTGGAAGGTTTGAAGAATTAAAAGACACAGAAGCTGAAAATGCCCGTGCTATTTTGAAGAACCGTGTGTTTCCTATGATGACAAGTGCCACAATTGATGGCGAACAACACGAAGTGGAAACAAAACTCGACGACAGCAACCGTTTGAAGCCTGTGATGTACCGTATTTTGATTGAAGAAAAAACAGGGAGGTTTGAAAAAAGATAAATAGTAATTTGGCATGCATGTCGCCAGGCAAACAATTTCCCGTTTCAGCAGCTTACAGTACACATAACCAGGTACAGTTGGTTAGAGGTGGGCGTGATTTTTTTACCATTCTCTTCCGCTTATTGGAGCAGGCCGAACACAGTGTTCATTTACAGATCTATATTTTTGAAGATGATGAAACCGGTACTGAAGTAGCGGCGGCATTAATGAAGGCTGCACAACGTGGCGTGAAAGTATATTTGTTGCTCGATGGATATGCATCGCAACATTTACCGGATGAGTTTATTACGCAGTTAAAAGCAAGCGGTGTTCAATTCCGTTGGTTTGAACCGGTTTTCAGAAGCCGGTATTTTTATTTTGGGCGGAGGATGCATCATAAAATTGTTGTGATCGATGCATTGCATAGTTTGGTAGGTGGTGTAAATATTTCAAACCGGTATAATGATATGCCCGATCAACCGGCCTGGCTCGATTGGGCATTATACAGCAAAGGCGAAGTAAGTGCCGAGCTCTACAATCTTTGCGTGGAGGTATGGAATAAATCGGGCTGGGGTAAAAAGAAAAATCAACTTCTTAAAACAGAAGCATCACTTCACTTGCATGGAGAAGAATGTTTGGTGAGAGTACGTCGTAATGATTGGGTACGGCGTAAGAATCAGATCAGCCGCAGTTATATCGAAATGTTTCGGAAAGCAAATTCGCACATCAGCATCATGTCGAGTTATTTTTTACCAGGTCGTGCTTTTCGCAGGAACATGACCTTTGCTGCAAAACGTGGAATCAAAATTAAGGTGATCGCTGCAGGCATCAGTGACATATCGATGGTGAAACATGCTGAGCGTTATCTCTACCGCTGGATGTTTAAAAACGGAATTGAGCTGTACGAGTATCAACCCAATGTATTGCACGGCAAACTGAGTACTTACGATGGGAAATTTGTAACCGTTGGTTCTTACAATGTAAACAACATCAGTGCCTATGCCAGTATAGAGTTGAATATTGATATTCAAAACAACCGTTTTGTTGAAGATGTGGAACGAACATTGGAAAAGATCATGCAAAACGATTGCATCCGTATAACGGAAAAAGAATTTGAGCGCCACAACACATTCATCAAACGAATATGGCAGCGGCTTTGTTACGAAATCATCAGGCTTATCTTTTTCCTCTTTACCTTTTATTTTAAACAAAGGGATTAATCGCCCCGCATTCGCCTGAGAAGGATCTTTATTTCTTCTTTGTTCCAGCCGGTGAAGCGCCCACGCTGCACCACTAGTTTATTTTCGTTGGGATATTGCAGAAAATAATGGAACACAAATTTTTCTTTTGGATTATGCCAGCCCAGTATTTGTCCAAAACGAAGATCATTAAATACCAAGGTGTCACCCCATTTTTCTAACGTGTAGAATTGCTGCGAAAAGCGAACAAGTTTTTGCATATCCTCAAATTGATCAACCGGATTCAATAAAGAATCGTTACGTGGGAAGAAATTAAAATCCATTCCGGGTTTTTTGTCAAAGACAGAACGATAGCCGATATAGTAGCCACTGTCGTTACCTGCAACCACATACCAAAGCCAGTTATTAAGTGGCGTTGGTGTAGTGAAATAACGTTGATGGGGAATATTCTGTGCAACCATTATTTGTTTTACTTCCCGATCGATACTGAATTTGTTGTAGCTGCAATAAGTGAGATACAGAAAGGGAATGAAAATGCCGATCCTCCACCACAACGTACGAAGCGGGTGAAAACGATCCAGGATCAGCAGTGCAACAAATGCGATACCCGGCCATATAGAAAAGAAAATATCGGCCACATACAATGTATTAAATGAAAACCGGTGATCGTTGAAAGGAATCAACCAGCCAATACCGTAATTATTAAATGCGTCAAGAAACAGGTGCATCAATACTTCCACCAAAAAAAATAATGTCCACTTTTTAAACGAGATGTCATGCGGTCGGTGAACTCTTTCAGCAACCATTGCCATTATCGGGACAATCAGTACTGCAAACAAAAGTGAATGTGTAAAGCCACGATGTGCCAACAGATCATCGGCAGTACCCATCCAGAAGGAAGCAACAAAATCAATATCAGGAATACTTTGCGCCAGTGCACCCCAAAGCATTGCTTTTTTACCAAAACCTTTTTCAAAAAATGCTTCACCAATGCAGGCGCCCAGTGCAATGTGTGTAATTGAATCCATACTGCTGATTATGGAGTGAAAGTAAACTGAATGTTGGTAATTTCAAGTTCAAGCCACTTAAAATCTCCATCTTTCAATTTCCATGTTACATTATTCTTCACCGGTATGCGGATGCCATTAATGGTTTTGTGATCAATGCAAGTAACCTGCCATTTTTCGAGTGAAGAACGTTTGTTGTTGATATAATAACGGTCGGCTTCAAATTTTTCAAGATCGCCATTTGCGTTGAAATAGAAAATTCCTGATGCAGTTGTGCCGCCGTAGCTCATGGTTGCTTTTGCAGTTTTATCATCAATGGCTTCCCATTTTATATACTCACTGATTGCTGCTGCAGGAAACCAAGAGGTCTCAGCAAGGTAGCGTAGCAACGTTCCCTGGTCTGTTTGCGGACCTTTGCTGTCAGCAATAGTAAAAAGTCCGTAGGCTTTAATGAGCATGTTTCCCTTTCCTTGTTCATACTTGTCTTTTCCGTTAATGAATAAAAAGTCGGAAGGGCTGATCTTTGTTTTCCATGAAAAGGAGGGGGGATCAGTTGTAAAATATTGTTCTGCTTCAAATGGTATCCATTTCCCATCGGGTTTGTTTTTCATTTCGCCGCGTTGTTGGAGGTAAACACGTTGAATTGCCGGACGGTTAATGACACCGCTTGCCTGTAACCATTTTTGAACTGCGGTTGGCAATAGCCGAACCTGTTCATTTATAATTGTACTTGTTGATTTATTGATCGGTTGCGTAATCATCCGCTGTACTTCTTTTTTATACATGCGGTTGAATTGCCATTCGCCCAATGCAGGCACAGCAACCAGCAGGATAATGAAGTTGGCTGCTGTTCCCATCTTCGCATCTTTCCAGTACCAAATAATGAGTAATTGCGAAATCACCACCGCCGCAAGAGCAAACAGCGGCCAGTTTTCTTTTTTCAGCAAGTAATAAACAGCAGCGGCTGTAAACAGCATTGCTGCAAAAAGCCATAATACACCAGTTGGTTTAGAAATATATTTTGTTAGTGCAGGCAGTTTGCTGAAACCAAATCCATTGGCAAACCCCATCAGGTGAATAAGACCATGTACAAACAGGAGGAAAGAAAAAAGATATTTCATGCAGATGCTGTTTTTTTCTTTCTCTTTTTTATTTCTTCTTTTATCTTTTCAGGCATTTCTCTGCAACTGCAATATTTTGCATGTTCAATATGCCAGGCAATACGTTCTTCTAATGTTGCATTCACAGGCATGGCGTGTTGTAAATGCCACTCTTTATTCAGTTTCATATACAAATGAGTTTAACATCCGCCTTTATAAAGCGGATGTTTCGTTTTCGGAAAATTTACCGGAAGTGATGCCTGTTATTGCACCTGTTTTTTGGGCGTGCTTTTGATGCCAAACATAGCATACAACGGACACCAGCTTACAAAACTCGTTAATACAAACACCGCAGCAACTGCAAGTGCTACAATTCCCCATGTACCTGTGATGATGTTTTGAAACCAAAGCAGAGCAAGTACACCTGCTATGCAAAGCCTGATGATGCGATCTGCATTGCCTAAATTCTTTTTCATATATTTTATTTAATGTTGATTGATGTAAGAAACAGAGCACAAGGTTTAAAAACAATCCGGTTTCCTGAATGATATTGAAAGCCGCAGCAAATGATGTTCATCATAAAAAAGAGAGGGGCCGATTGACATCGGCCCCGAAACAATCACCAACCAAATTGCTATCTATCTGTGTGCGATAAATACGGGTAACTTATGTTCTGCGATCACATCTTTCACAAGGCTTTTGCGAATGAGCTGTGAAATGGCAGAACGTCCAAATGCACCGGATACCACTAAAGCACTTTCACGATTATTGATCCAGGTGCTGAAATACTTCTCAGGACTCATATCCAGCTTCATCAATGTGAGATCGCTGAAATGTCTTGATACGAGTTCTTCAATATTTACCTGTTGTGGGAATTCATTCTTCCCGTCTTCATGGATGTACACCAGTAAAGTGGGTTGTTTTGTTAATTCAGGAAACAGGTAAGCGAATTGTTTGATGGCATATACTGATGATTCGCTGCCATCGTAACAAAGAATGTTTGTTTTTGGAAAATTATACTTCTCCGGCACAACTACAACCGGGCACTCTGATCTGTGTAATATGTCCTGTAAATATTCATTCAATTTTCCACCAAGATTTTCATAAAACACTTCACTGCCTATCACCAATACATCAGCAAATCTTGTTTCGGCTTTCAGTTCAGGTAATGCAAAATCGTACAGGTCTTCATGCACACGGTATTCCATGCCGTTTCTACGACAAAGTGTTTCAAACTTTGTCATGTTCTCCTTCATCACTTCCGTATTACGTTCTTCTACTAAAGGAACAAACATAGGACCGCTCATGCCATCGGCATAGCTCCATAGGTTGGCGGCCTGTGCTTGTGGCAAAAAGGCGCCGGTTACTAAAGCAGGTTCCAACTCATTCAGTTCACGGGCAAATTGGAAAGCTCCGTTTGAAAAATGAGTTCCGTCGAATGCCAGCAGAATCTTTTTCATGATGAATGATTTTGAAGGTTAAAGATCAATTAGAAGCGCTCTATAAAGAATGACTCGCAATAGCCGGGGGGCTGATTCGGATCATAAATGTTTTTTTTTTAATATTTCAACAGGTCTTTTGCGCATGGCCTGTTCAATTTCGCCTTTGTTGAGCCGCTTTTCCGGCGGGATGTAGTTCATGCCTAAAAACCGATACATCTCTTCTTCCGTTTCTCCGGCCAGCCACTCATCCTGCTCATTAAAAATGCCGTATTCGTTTATTTTGAAACCACGTTCTTTTGCAATGCTGCGGAGTTTAATGTTATGTTCTTTTGAACCGGTGAAATATAGCATGGCAGCTCCGAATTCATGATCGCTTACAATGCGCACATCCACCTGCACCTGTTGCTCTTTTAATACAATGCTTGCTTTGGTTCGCCCTGCTGCTATTACCTTATCAACACCCTGCATATTAGTGAGTTTGGTAATGATCTTTTTCCTGTCTTTTTCATTGGCTGTAATGATCAGGTCAATATCACCAATCGTTTCCTTTTTTCTCCTCAAACTGCCTGCCAGTTCTGCACGCTTTACACCAGGAAATGTTTTCACCAATGACAGTAGTTTATTTCCAATCTTTTCTGCTTCAGCAAGTGCCAGTCGTTTTTTGTTTTCTTTTTCCAGTTTCAAAGCCTGCATCATGTTACTGATCTTCGTAGGCCCAAACCCTTTCAGCTTGCTCAACCGGTTATGTTGCAAAGCATCAACCAAATCCTGTTTTGAGTTTATATGCAGTTGTTTGTGCAAAGTTCGTAAGGTTGCCGGACCAAAACCAGTGATATTCATCAGCTCCAATAATTCAAATGGTACTTTCTGTTTGAGTTGTTCATAGGCTTTTATCTTGCCTGTGCGGAGATATTCAATAATTTTCATGGCAATGCTTTCACCAATGCCGCCCAGCGCATCCAACGCTTTCACATCTTTATACATCGAAATATCTTCATTCATATTGAACAGAATCTTTGCTGCATTTTCATAAGCAATGCTGCGAAAACGTTCAGTTGGTCCCAGGTAACTGTAACAATCAGCCATGCTGTGAAAGATGTTTGAAAGTCTGGTATTATTTGCCGGATGTTTCATGTGCTGTACAAAGGACCGCCATCTTCGTTTAGTCTTATATGAGTAGCATCAAAGATTGGCGTGATGATTGTCATATGTTTTCATGTTGAATTGAAATAGCTTACATCTCTAAAATCAAACGATATGAACGCAAACATTGCACCTGAAATACGTGAAGTAATGGGAGCACTGCATTACAGGCCTTCCGTTTCAATCATTCTTCCGTTTGAACCGAAAATGAATTTAAAGACTGAGTTGATGTATTCATTGAAGATTGCGGTGAAAAAAGTGGAAGATGAGTTGCTGGCAGAATATCCGGGTGAAATGTCGTCGCTGGTAATGGCTAAGCTCAATGCGCTTATTAAAAATCTTAATTTCAATACGTACAAGAAAAGTATTGCGTTGTATGTATCGCCTGTATTTGAAAAAGTGTTGTACCTGGATGTGCCGGTTGAAGAAAAGATCATTATTGATGAATCATTCGAGATCAGGGATCTTGTTTACAGCAAAAAGGAATTGCATAAATATCTTGTTCTGCTGCTTAGCGGAAGAGAAAGCAGGATGTACTTAGGTAACAGTGGTGATCTTGTGCGGATAATTTCTGACAGACCGGAGCAAATTGATGCTTATGTAAATGAAGCGCCCGAAAGGGTTGCTAATTTCTCCGACGTATCAGACCGAAAGGAAATAATGATGAAGAAATTTCTTTATCACATCGATCATTCACTCGATATTGTTTTGAATGCCTATCATCTTCCTTTGTTTGTAATGGGTACTGACAGAATACTGGGGCATTTCAAACAAATTACCCGGCATGAAAAAGCTATTGTACAGATCATACATGGTAATTATGAAGAGAGTTCACTTGTGGAGTTGAAAGAATTATTGCAGCCTTACATTGATGATTGGAAAAAAGTAAAAGAAAAGGACCTGCTTAACCAGATAGAAGAGGCCGCTGGAAAAAAGAAGCTGGCAGTGGGTATGACAGCTGTATGGCGTGATGCCTCACATAAAAAAGGGCAGTTGCTGGTGGTAGAAAAGAATTATATGTTCCCTGCACAACATAGTTCTTCGGCCGATGTAATTGAAAAACTTGAAGAACCTTATAACCGTTTCTCTTACATTAAAGATGCAGTGGATGATGTAATCGAACGTGTGCTGGATAACGGAGGAGATGTGGAGTTTGTGGATGAAGGGTTGCTGCAGCCTTATGAGCATATTGTGCTGATCAATTTTTACTGATGAACATTATTGTACATCGAAAGTTTAGGTGGAAGCAGATGCCGTTATTATTATGGTTTCTGCTTCCATTTTTCCTTTTTGGGCAAACCGCAAAGGAAATTGTACAAAAGGCCGATGCCAAGATGAGAGGCAATACTTCAATTGTGGAGATTACTATAAAAACAGTACGTCCATCCTGGAGCAGAAGTATGGATGTAAAGGCATGGACAAAGGGAGCAGATTATTCACTGATCCTTGTACAGTCGCCGGCAAAAGATAAAGGCATTGTTTTTCTGAAACGGAAAAAAGAAGTGTGGAACTGGATGCCTTCGCTGGAACGCATCATTAAACTTCCACCTTCTATGATGAGCCAAAGTTGGATGGGCACAGATTTTACCAACGATGACCTGGTAAAAGAATCTTCTGTATTAAAGGATTATGATCATTCACTTGTTGGTGATACAGTGATTGGCAGCCGCAATTGTTATATTATTCAAATGATACCTAAAGCAGAAGCAGCTGTGGTATGGGGAAAGCTGATCGTATGTATTGATAAAACGGATTTCATCGAACTGCATACACGCTTTTATGATGAAGATGGTGTACTCATCAACAGTATGAATGGCTACGATATAAAAATGATGGACGGAAGGTTGATACCTACAAGGTTTGAAATGATTCCTGCAGATAAGCGAAACCATAAAACCGAAATGATCTATCGTTCTGTGCAATACGATCGACCTATAAACGATGGATTTTTTACAATTGAAAAAATGAAAGCCCTTCGTTAATGCAAGCTGTTAAATTAGTTGAACATGACATGGTTGTTAAAACTGGCATGGAAGAATATGTGGCGAAACAGAAGCCGCACCCTGATTACAATGGCTTCTGTTTTGTTTGCTGTTGTTTTATCTGTATTAGCAAGCAGTTTAAAGGAAGGGATATTTGACAACCTGGTAAAGAATGTCGTGAGTTTCTATACAGGCTATCTGCAGGTGCACAAAGCAGGTTATTGGGATGAACAGATACTTGATAATAGTTTTGAAGCTTCATCATCAACTCAAGAAAAAATTTTCAGGAATAACAATGTAAAAGGAGTTGCAGCAAGGCTGGAGTCGTTCGCATTGGCTTCATCGAACGATATTACAAAAGGTTGTCTTGTTGTTGGTATCGACCCCGAAAATGAAGATCGTATTACTGCACTAAAACAAAAATTAATAGGGGGTGATTATTTATCTGCAAATGACCGGTCGGTACTTATAGCCGAAGGATTGTCCAATCGGTTACAGTTACATCTGCACGATACAATTGTATTGATTGGTCAAGGGTATCATGGTGCAACAGCTGCAGGTAAATTTTCCGTTAAAGGCATTTTGAAATTCGGTTCGCCTGATCTTAATGATAAAGCGTTGTTTATGTCGCTGGCAACAGCGCAGGATTTTTACAGTGCAGAGGGTATGGTAACATCGTATGTGCTTTCGCTGTACAATACAAAAGCATTACAGTTAACAGCAACATCTATCCGTTCAAACTTAGATAAGGAATTTGAAGTGATGACATGGGAAGAAATGATTCCCGATATCAAGCAGCATATCCAAACCGATTCAAACAATATGAAGTATGTGTTGGGGGTACTGTATATGCTTATTTGTTTTGGAGTGTTCAGCACCTTGCTGATGATGATGGTGGAACGAAAGTATGAAATGGGTATGCTGGTGGCAATTGGAATGCGAAAAGAAAAGATGATGTTACTGTTGCTGATTGAATCGCTGCTAACTGTGTTGGCCGGTTGTGTACTTGGTTTGCTGTCGAGTATACCTGTTGTCTACATGCTCAACAAACATCCTATCCGCATGGGTGGAGAAGCAGCAAAAGCATACGAACGGTTTGGATTCGAGGCCATCTTTCCCACATCTACCGATGCATCTATTTTTATCAGCCAGGGTTTCATCGTATTGATCATCGGTTCGGTGTTATCATTATATCCGTTGTATAAAGTAATGCGGCTGAATCCGGTTACAGCAATGAAACGATAAATTGTTGCTTATGATTTTTGTAATGGCATGGAGGAATATCTGGCGTAATAAAATGCGCAGCCTGGTAATTATGTTTTCAATTGCCACCGGGCTTTTTGCGGGTATTGCCGTACTGGCTTTATACAAAGGAATGATGAAGAGCAGGGTGCGTACAGTTATTTATTCCGAAGTAGCACATCTTCAACTGCACGACAGTGATTTTAAAAAGGACTACGATCCATCTTATACTATTCGTAATGGTAATGCAGTTGTAAACAGTATCCGTCAGTTGCCTGAAGTGAAACTTGCTGCAATACGAACTGTAACCAATGGGATGCTTGCAACTGCTACCGGTAGTGCGGGTGTAATCATTAACGGTATTGTGCCCGAACAGGAGTATGAACTTTCGCAGTTGCGGAAAAAAATAGTTGACGGTAAATTATTCGATGAAAAAAAGAAGAACCAGGTAATGATTGGTAAGAAGCTGGCGAAGAAAATGAAACTGAAAACAGGATCGAAGCTGGTGTTAACATTTACAGATACTTCCGGTGCAATTGTGTCTTCTGCTTTTCGGGTGGCAGCTATTTATCAAAGTGAAAATGCACCACTGGATGAACGGAATGTGTATGTGCAGATGAGCGATTTAAATGAATTGTTACTGAATGAACAATCGTTTCATGAAATAGCTGTACTGCTTACGAAAGATGAAGATGTAAAACATGTACAGTTGTTATTGCAACAACTGTTTCCGTCGCTACAGGTAGAATCCTGGAAAGAAATTTCACCTGAAACAGATCTGATGGTTGATACAGTTGATCTGTATTCTTATATCATCATGGTTATTATCATGATTGCGCTGGCCTTTGGCATTATAAATACCATGCTTATGGCAATACTTGAACGTACACGGGAAATAGGCATGATGATCGCTCTCGGTACAAACCGGATGAAAGTTTTTTTACTTGTGATGCTTGAAACACTCATGCTCACATTTGCCGGCACACCTATAGGTGTATTCATCGGATGGATCGTGATGAGCTATTATAATAAAAACGGTCTTGATTTTTCGGGGATGGGCGAAGAGATGATGAGCAGTTTTGGATTCAGTACAATAATCTACCCTGAGTTTCCTGCAGAAAAACTAGCAGGTGTAATGTTGATTGTGATGGGTACGGCTCTTATATCCTGTTTATTTCCTGCCATAAAAGCATTAAAACTGCAACCCGTTGAAGCATTAAGACGATAAACTATTCAACATGAACAATACAGTCATCGATGTGCATAACATCAGCAGGGTATACAATCCTGAAACCATACCTGTGTATGCTGTGAATAATGTGCATCTGCACCTTGAGCGTGGCGAGTTTACAGCATTGGTTGGTCCGTCGGGTTCCGGTAAAACAACATTACTTAACATGATTGGTGGATTGGATAAACCCGACCAGGGAAATATCATGATCAATGGTGTGGATATAACCAGGCTTTCTGCAAGACAACTGATTGAGTTTCGTTTGCAGAATATTGGTTTCGTTTTTCAATCGTATAATTTAATTCCGGTATTAACGGCAAAAGAAAATGTTGAATTTATTATGCTGTTGCAGGGAGTGAAGAAAAAAGAACGGGATGAGCGGGTGAAACAATTGTTCAAACAGATTTCGATGGATGAGAAACTGGATGTGCGACCTGCGCAATTATCCGGCGGGCAACAACAACGGGTAGCTGTTGCAAGAGCTTTGGCATCAAAACCACAATTTATTTTAGCTGATGAACCAACTGCAAACCTTGATTCAAAGTCGGCAGCTAACCTCCTCGATATTATGGCAGACCTGAATATAAAAGAAAATATCACCTTTCTTTTTTCTACACATGATCAACGTGTCATCAGCAGAGCAAGAAGGGTGATCACATTGGTTGATGGCAAGATCGCCTCCGATACCGCTGCTGTTGATATTACTCAACCTCATACTTTAGAAACAGCATAGATGAAAAACTTTCTGTTGATAGGACTGATTCTGTTTCGCCAGCTTACGTTGGCGCAGGATAGCAGTGAATCAAAAGAAAAATGGGAAGTGAATGGCTACCTCAAAAATATGGAGAACCTTACGTTCGATCATTTGAACAGGCAGGTTACATCAGGCAATTTGCTGCACAACCGCATCAATATAAAATGGATGCCCTCATCAACGTTTACGGCTGTGGCACAAATACGCAACCGTTTATTTTGGGGCGAAGAAATAAAAGTTACACCATCTTTTTCGTCGCTGTTGAAAAATGAAAATGAAAAAATGAATCTGCAGGTGCAATGGATCAACTCACCGTCTGTTGTTCTGCATACAAATACGGAGCGATTGTATGTTGATTACCGGACGGAAAAATGGAATGCAAGAGTTGGGCGGCAGCGAATCAATTGGGGCGTATCAACTACCTGGAATCCAAACGATGTATTCAACTCTTATAATTTTCTTGATTTTGATTATGAAGAACGGGCAGGGGTTGATGCTGCCAAACTGCAGTACCGGTTCAATGATTTCGGAAATATCGAACTTGCTTATGCAGCTACCGGTGATAACAAAGCTGATATTGCTGCTGCCCGTTTCTCATTCAACAAATGGAATTATGATTTTCATGTTGTAACAGGTTGGGTAAATAGACAGGCTTCAACAGGCGCAGCATGGGCAGGCAGTATTAAAGAGAGTGGTATAAAAGGAGAGCTTCAATATTACTTCAACAGTAAATATGCAGATGATCGGTTGAATGTTGTGCTGGAATGGAATCATATGTTTAAGAAAGGCTGGTATGCAAATTTCAGCTCGCTTTACAACAGCGGGGGTATTGATACGGTGGTGAATAACTTTGGCACTATTAATCTGAAATTGTCGCCGCAAAACCTGATGCCCACTAAATGGAATTTAATTGCAACTGCATCAAAAGAAATTACTCCGTTATTATCAGCTAATATGAGTGTGCTCTTTACACCCGGCACCAACCTGCTCATTCTGCTCCCTTCTCTACGGTATAATCTTGCAACCAATCTCGATGTGGATCTTGTTGGGCAGAGTTTCTTTTCTGAACTCAATAGCTCATTTCGTGCAGTGAGTACACGAGCCTTTTTACGAATGAAGTGGAGTTTTTAAAGTTTTAGTTCAGAATTTATTTCATGAAGTACAGATATTGAAAAGGCCGGTAATAGTTTCAAAAGTTAAATTGAAAATACTGCCGGCCTTTATTTACGCAGAATTGTTCCCGTAAGACTATTTCTGACGCAGGATATTATTTTTTACCATCTCGTTAATGATCAGTTTTCCATACTCATGTCCTAAACTTTCTGAGTTAGCAGGGTCAAATGATTTTGTTTGTACAGAATAGATCAGGGATTGTGTACTCATATCATACATATTACTTTCCCAGAAATACTCAGTGTCAGTAACATAGTATCCTTGTTCATAGATCCGGTAATTGAGTGTGCCATAATATCCCCAGAAGCGATTGTAATACATACCATAGGGCGAATAGTAAAGGCGTCCGGGTACATAGTTGCGTTCTTTTTGTTTATCGAGCAGCACAATAGTGATCACTGCATCAACAGCACTTGCTTTTAATTTGTTAACCGCTTCGGTCTCGGTCATATTACTGAAAGCCTTTGGTCCGTATTCGCTTAATGAACCTACCGCATTGTAGCCTTTGTCTTTTAAATCGCCTACCAGGTGTGCCTCCATTTTCTCCTGCAGACTTCTGTCTGTATCACGGATCAATCCGAGTACAAGTATTTTACTGTATTGTTTTGCTTCAACGTTTTGCGCCTTCCAGCTGCTCGTAATTTTTGTAGAGGTACATCCTGTGAGCAAAATAACAAGAAGTACTGCCAGCCATTTTATCTTTTTCATAATTACCTGTTTTATTGTTTACAGATAATAATAGCAGGTGGTGAAAAAGAGATCAGTAAACAACAATTCGTAGTGCTTCTGTTTTTACCGGAGCTGATTCTTTCGGAATATAAATATGCAGAAGACCTTCTTTATACGAAGCCGATGCCAATTCGGGGTTTACATTCTCAGGTAAAAGTATATGCCTGTCGAAACAATCATAATTGAACTCGTGCAAATGAAAGTTTTCAGTAATACAATCAACACTGCTTTTTACAAACAACGCAATAGATAAAACATGATCTTTCACTGCAATTAAAAAATTCTCCCGTTTTACGCCGGGTATGGCTACCTCAATTGTAAAACTTTCCGTTCTGTCACGCACATTCACTAATGGCTGTACAACGGTTCCTTCCCGGTGTAACTTCAGTTCTTCAGCCAAACGTTCAAGTTCAGGTAAAGGAGTATACTCTCCGGGATAGATGTAGTGTACGCTGCTTTTTGAAGAATAATGTTCCATAACTAAGATTTACAGGTTTGGTAATCGATTTTTTTCGCACCATCTTGTTTTCATAACGCAGGGAAAAGTTTCTTCAACAAGGGAGAGGTTATTGATTAATTTCTGGAATACTTACGTTGTTCAATAGAATTCTTCTTTTTGATGCAGGTTGTTGATATAGGTTTTCACGTCGTCATCCGTTACCTGTTTAAAATCGTCGTAAAAAGCACCTACGCCATAGAACTCTTCTGCTATCAGTAAACAAATGAATTCATCTGCTTCTTTTGCTAGTTTTTTATACGCTTCTGCAGAAGTAACCGGAACGGCTATAATTATTTTTTCGGGCTCTTCTTTACGTATCACCTTCACAGTGGCAAGCATGGTGTTACCTGTGGCAATACCATCGTCCACAATAATGACTGTTTTGCCTTTCAATGGAAGAACAGGGCGGTCGCCCATAAATTTCTGCTGCATGTCTTTTAATTTTTCCTGTACACGCTTTACTTCCTTTTGAATATATACTTCTGTTACATCATCATGTGGTATTATAAAGTAATCTGTAAGACTGGCAGCACCAATGGCATATTCTCTATTGATGGGATGGCCGATCTTTTTCGTGAGCACCAGTTGCATGGGGAAATTTAATTCACTGGCAACTGTATATGCAACAGGCACACCACCTCTTGGAACGGCAAGTACTACGCATGGGTCTATCACATACTTCTTCAGTTTGAATGCTAACTGCAAACCCGCATCAATTCTGTCTTTGAATGTCATGGTTCTTTCATTTAACTGTTTATGCATTCACAGGCTGCAGATATTTCTGAAACCATTTTGCTGCAAGCTTTTCTACAATTTCCATTTTACCTTCTTCTTCAAACAAATGCGTGGCGCCTTCTACAATATCGAGGCGTTTAACACAAGTAAGCTGTTCGAATGCCTGGCGGTTCAGCTCTAGTACAACAACATCCTCTCCACCTACAAGAAGTAAAGTAGGGGCAGTTACTTTATGTAATTCATCATTTGCCAGATCTGGCCTGCCACCTCTCGATACCACTGCTGCTATTTCAGGTAAGTGTGCTGCAGCCTGCAATGCAGAGGCAGCACCTGTACTTGCACCAAAATAGCCAATGCTGCAACCCAATGCAGCCGGATGTTTTTCCAGCCATTTTGTAACGTTATACAGGCGCTGTGTAAGCAGGCGTATATCGAAACGGTTTTGGTAACGCCTGTCTTCTTCAATGGTAAGTAAATCGAACAGCAAGGTTCCGAAATTCTGTTCGTGCAGGTAGGCAGCCACCCTACGGTTACGTGGGCTGTGACGGCTGCTTCCGCTGCCATGTGAAAAAATGACAATGCCCTCTGCATTTAACGGAACAATCAACTCGCCCTGCAGCACAACGGTGCCAAGTGGTATATCTGTTTCACTGTTAAACCGGAAATTCATCATTGCTTTGTTTTTCTTATGGTATAAGAATCGGCGCTTTTGCTCTGATGTTGATTTCGTACTCAGCCAATTGAGTTAAGCGGTCATCAATTTGTTTTTCATGCACTTCAGCTTCGTGGAAAAACGCAGCAGCTTTTTCCATACCCAATACATTGGCAAAGGCAGCCGCAGTTCCATATGCACTGATTTTGAAATGATTGATCATCTGTATGCTGGCAAGCAAACAGGCGTCTGTTACTTCTGTATCAGTACACATCACCAGCGTTTCATTTGTGTCATCAATATATGCTTTCATAATGCGGTTTGTCAGGCTCAATGAAATAAGCCGTTCTGCATTTACAAACTCTTCGAGGTTAGCAAGGTGTAACCCAATATCATCCCGGTACTTTTGCAAAACCGTTTTCAGTTTAACCGAACCGGCCTTATTGATCCATTGCGGTAACGCATTATTCAACTGAACTTCGGCACTTGAAAATTTGCTTGCTTCATAGTCAAGCAGGTTGTGTAGTGTTGTAATACTTGTAAGTTCCTGTTTCATAACATACTATTTTGGTTATCGAATGTATTGTTTTACAAAGGCGTTTCCTATGATGCCTGTCATACATCTGCTGCTTGTAACTCATTGGTTTTTGTATAGAATTGAACTTCATTTGGAATGAAGATTGCAGTTATGTGTAACAGGAAACTATATAGCAGCTGCAGCAAAAACCGTACTGCTGTTTTGCTCACATAAAACATATGTCATGAAACTGTTTTTATTTCTGCTCACAGCATTTGTGGCTCTTACAGCTATCGTGTGCGGTGCATTACTTATGAGTTATCCCGATGGTTCGCTGTTCAGTATGTCAACCTTGTTGCTCAAGGGCACACCGTTCAGTAATTTCTTTGTGCCGGGTTTTATCCTTTGCATTGTAGTAGGCGGCACAAATCTCGTAGCTGTTTTTCTTAATATGCAAACGCATCCGCAACGTTACAATTGGAGTATTGGCGGTGCTGTTATGCTTATTGGTTGGGTGGTTGTGCAAATGCTGCTCATTTCGGTGTTGCATTGGTTACAGTTTGTATATCTCGGTATTGGCGGCATGATGCTGTTGCTGAGCTGGCAACTGAAAGGGAAATGGGCGGTGTGAAAAATTCATGCATCCAGTCGTCAATTCTTCTTCTCCAACTCCTTCTTCTGCTTCTCCAATCTCCTGAAATAACCCCTGAACAGGAAATTACTTTTCAACGCCTCCATATTTTGGTTAAATCCATCGGTTCCTTTTTCAATATTCTGCAAGCTGTTGTTCAGCTTTTGTACCAGCAACGAATCTCTGAGTAAACTATGGATGGTGCCGGTGCCATTGTTCACATCGTTTTTAACAGAAAGGGTAAATGCATGCAAATCGGTTGCCAGTGAATCGGCATTACTGCCCACCAGTTTTATTTTTTCAATGGCTTCATTCAAGTTGTAAGCAATGGCTGTATCGGTAATGATTTTTCCCAACGATCCTTTTCCTTGTTTTACATCTGCAATAATAGTTTGCAGATCTTTCACCATCAGATCGGCTTTTACCGTTGCTGAACGAATGTTGTTGACTGATGCAAGAATGTTTTTCGGCAACGTTTGGTTATCGAGTACCTGCCACAAGACTTTACTGTTGTTGATGCGTTGCACGGTAGTTTTCAGATCTTCTGAAATGACAGCTACGTTCTGGTTGGTGCGGTTCAAAAGCTCCAGCATCTCATCGGTGCTTATGATTTTTTTTGTGCGTAATATATCGCCACTTACGGCAAAGGCTGATCCGTCTTTCGAAGGTGTGATCTGCAGTAATTTATTTCCCATCAATCCATCGGTTGATATACTCACAAGGTCATTCGCCCGTATAAATTGTTTCATCTCTTCTTCAATTAACATGGTTACTTCAATGGATGTATCATTGATGATGGCTACTTTTTTAACTGTACCTACCTGTATGCCTGCATAACGGATATTGTTGCCGGGTGTTAAACCCTGCACATGTTCAAACCTTGCCTTCAATACATAGTTTTTGCTGAAGAGATTACTGTCTTTGCCGATCATATACAAACCCAGGATAAGCAAGAACAACCCGGCAAACATGAAAATGCCCAGTTTGATGTTATTTATTGTTTGCTTTGCCATTGTTCAAAAAAATGTTTTACTTGTGGATCATTATTTTGTTCCAGTTCCCGATAAGTTCCTTGTACATAACATTTGCCATCAATCAACATTACTATGCGGTCGGCTGTCATGCGGATGCAATTCATGTCGTGCGAAATAATGATAGCCGATGTATTATATTTCTCGCCCATCTCCAGCATCAATTCGCTTATTTCTTTGGCAGTGATGGGATCAAGTCCTGTTGTAGGTTCATCGTACAACATGATCTCCGGATCAAGAATCAACGTTCTTGCCAGTGCAATGCGTTTACGCATACCACCCGAAAGTTCCGAGGGCATCATATCAACAGTATGTGCAAGACCAACATTGGTTAATACATCCATTACTTTATCATTTGTTTCAGCTGCTGTTAGTTTGATCCAATGTCTTCGTAACGGGAACTCCAGATTTTCACGTACCGTCATTGAATCATACAATGCATTGCTTTGAAACAGGAAGCCCACTTTTGCACGCAGCACATCCAGTTCTTTGCTGTTGAGTGAAATCACATCGTCATTCAATACGGTTATTTCACCTGCATCCTGTTCCAGCAAACCAATAATACATTTAATAAGTACCGATTTTCCGGAACCGGATTTACCCAGCACCACTACGTTTTCACCTTTGTACACTTCCAGGTTAAAATCTTTTAATACTTCATTGCTGCCAAATGATTTATACAAATGCCTCACGGAAATAACCGGATCATGATTTTCTTTCGTTGAAACATCCTGTTGTATCGTTTGCTCCTGTAACATTGTTTCTTCAGTTTAAACCAAACAGATCGGTGATTTGCACAGCCAGCAGATCAATGATAAATACCGCTACTGAGCTTACCACCACTGCCGAGTTAGCAGCCCGTCCTACACCTTCGGTTCCTTTTTGTGCATGATAACCTTTGTAGCAACCGATCATGCCAATGGCAAATCCAAAAAAGTACGATTTAATAAAAGCAGGCATCACATCACTGAAAGCCAATCCATCAAACACCATTTTAAAAAACAATTGAAAACTGGTGACGCCTTTAATGTTTACACCAATGTAAGAACCGTATAATGCAATGGCATCACCTGCAATAACAAGTAATGGTAACATGAAGGTTGATGCAAGCACTCTTGTAACAACTAAATATTTGTAAGGATTGGTGCCGCTTACTTCCATCGCATCTATTTGTTCAGTTACTTTCATGCTGCCCAGCTCGGCACCAATGCTACTGCCGATCTTGCCTGCAAAAATCAATGCAGTAATAACAGGTCCGATTTCTCTCACAATTGCAATACCCACCATTTCCGGCAGTTCTGTTGCAACGCCATAATCGAGCAGGGCAGGACGAAGTTGCATGGTAAGTACAAGCCCCATAATAAAACCTGTAAGACCAACAAGTGGAAATGATTTGTACCCGATCATGTAACACTGGCGAACAAATTCACTGAATTCGAAACGGGCTTGCATAGTTTGCCCGATAAACCGAAAGGAAAAGCGGCCAAGCAGACCGGTTTCGACGAGTATTTTTTTGATGCTGGCAAACATGACTGATTGAAATCAATACCAAATGTTGATAATAATCAGTTGCTGCGAAATGAAGACAGTCAGCCTTACCTGTGATGCATATCAGAAGTAAAGCTGATTTAGAACGATCACTAGATAGAAAGAATTTTATTCCGTGCTATTAAACAACTACCCATTACACCGGCTTTTTCACCAAGCTTTGAAAGTTTTAATTGTGTATCGCTATTCACCAGGCTCAAGGAATATTTATTTAAAGCACTTCGGATGGGTAAGCGGAGATAATCGCCTGTTTCAGATAACGTACCACCAAGAATCAGTAACTCAGGATTAAAGATGTTTATGAGCATGGCTAAACCTCGTCCGATTTTTTCACCAATATCGGCCAGCAGTTCAATGCTCAGCATATCTTCATGGTTTGCTGCGTGAATGATATCAAGTAATGTAATATCATCGATCTGTTTATTTTTACGTAACGCATTTGAAGTAGAACCTTGTGCAATCTTTTCTTTGAAGTTGCGTATCAATGAAGCGCCCGATGCTTCTGTTTCGAGGCAACCTTTTTTCCCGCAATAGCAAATGATCTGGTTATCAAAAAAAGGGATGTGTCCAAACTCACCACTAAAGCCCGACTTACCGTAATACACTTTTCCATCAATTAAAATACCAAGACCAATACCGTAATCCATATTTACAAACAGTACATTTTTTTCATTGTGTACTTCCCCGCAACAAAATTCACCATAGGCCATTGCTTTGGAATCATTTTCAAGAAATGTTTGTATGCCGATCTCCCGTTGAATAATAATGGAGAGCGGTTCCTCCTGGAAATGAAAGTAACTGTAGCTGTAACCGGTAGTATTGCTGATGCGGCCTGAAAGGTTAATACCAATACTCAGCACCTTTGTTTCATCAACCGGTAAATCTGCAATGAATCCTTTTATTATTTCAAGCAGTTGATTTAGCGATTCCTGTGTATTCTCTAATTTATACGGAACCTTCTCCGTCATAGTTACCAATTGCTTCTTAAAATCGAGCAAGCCCAAATTGATATAATACCGTTTCACATCAACCCCAACAAAAAAACAGGCGTCAGATACTAGTCCATACATGCTGGCCCTTCGTCCGCCGGTTGAATCAACTTTACCATAATCTTTCACCAGCCCATCTTCAATTAATTCGTTCACCAGGCTGGTGGTTTTGGGCACGCTGATATTTAGTTCCCTGCTTAATTCGGTGATAGTAGTATTGCCGCCCTGATCGAGAAAGTTGATCAACGAGCGTTTGAGTGCTTTGTTTTTATATGCAACCCCTGAGGCATTTTCATCGCTGAAAACCTCAAAAATCTGATGCTGTTCCGCCATTCAAGTAGTTTATTTCAAAAAAGTGTAAGCTAATGTAGGAGCTTTTAAAGAGATAGGGCTGGAAATTTCTTAGTAAATAAAAAAATTAATTAAGTTTGCGCTAATAAGTAAATAAATTTCCTAAATTCGGTTTTCAAACAACTAAATCCTTACAAACTAAGGACGAACTATGCAACCAAAACCAGCTGCCATACTTCCATTAGCCACTGCTTATTATTCCTACTTATACAGGAAAGAGCTTGTGTCGAATATTCTACCTTTTTGGCAAAACCACAGTAAAGACGAAGTGAATGGTGGCTTCTTCACCTGTCTCGATCGTGCAGGAAATGTGTACGACACGGATAAGTTTATGTGGCTGCAGGGACGAGAAGTGTGGTGTTTCAGCTATATGTACCGGCATGTTGAGCAAAAAGAGGAATGGCTGGATATGGCATTGCACGGTGCCCGTTTTATGCAGCAGCACGGCAGAGATGAACAGGGTAATTGGTATTTTTCAACCACGGCCGATGGCAAACCGTTGGTGCAGCCATACAATATTTTCAGTGATTGTTTTGCAACGATGGCCTTTGCTGCGTTAGATAAAATCAATCCCAATGATGAATGGAAGAAAATTGCCGTTGATACGTTTGAAAATATCATTCGTCGACGAAACAACTGGAAAGGGCATTACAGCAAAGCTTATCCCGGCACAAGACCATTGAAAAATTTCAGCTTGCCGATGATTCTTTGCAATCTTTCATTAGAGCTTGAACATATTCTTGGCAGTGATCGGGTAAATGAATTTGTTCCGGAAGTGATTCATGAGGTAATGGAAGTATTTTATCAGCCGGAGCACGGATTGATTTTGGAAAATGTAAATCCCGATGGCAGTTTCAATGACAGCTTTGAAGGTCGTTTACTCAACCCGGGCCATGCTATTGAATCCACCTGGTTCATTATGGATCTTGCCAAACGCATGAACGATCCTGTATTGATCGATAAAGCGGTTACTATTTTATTAAACACACTTGAATACGGATGGGATAAAGAATACGAAGGCATTTTTTATTTCATGGACATAAAAGGTGCACCACCTCAACAACTAGAATGGGATCAGAAATTATGGTGGGTGCATGTGGAGGCGTTGGTGGCTCTTGCAAAAGCTTATGCGTTAACAGGCAATGAACGATGTGCCGCATGGTTCGAAAAAGTACACGATTACACGTGGAAACATTTCAGAGATGATGAGTACGGTGAATGGTTTGGTTATTTAAACCGGAGAGGAGAAGTGTTGTTATCCTTAAAAGGAGGAAAGTGGAAAGGATGTTTTCATATTCCACGGGCACTCTATCAGGTAGCTGCCACTTTCGAAGCCATATAAAAAGTGTACGTAACGATTGCCAATAATTGCTGATGAAGTTTTCATACATATATCATTGTTTTCTTTTTGTAGTCCTGTTTATCAGCAGCTGTACATCTGATGTACAAAAAACATACAGCACAGATGTGTTAGTTGTGGGTGGTGGTACTGCAGGTACTGCTGCCGGGATACAAAGTGCAAGACTTGGCGTGCAAACAATTATCGCAGAAGAAACAAACTGGCTGGGCGGTATGATCTCTTCCGCCGGTGTTTCTGCATTTGATGGTAACCACAATATGCCATCCGGTATATGGGCAGAGTTCCGAGAAAAAATTTACCAGGTATATGGCGGACCAAAAGCGGTTGAAACAGGCTGGGTGAGTAATACCTTGTTTGAACCGCATGTAGCTGACAGCATTTTTAAACAAATGACTGCAGCAGAAAAGGAACTTACTGTCATGCATCAATTACGTTTTGTAAAAGCACTCACCAACGGAACAACTATTACCGGAGCGGAATTTATCAATACAAAAACAGAAGAGTCCATTACCATTCATGCAAAACAAATCATTGATGCAACTGAGTTAGGTGATGTGATGGCAAGTGCAAATGTACCTTTCGATATGGGAATGGAAGCAGACAGTACAACCGGTGAGAATATTGGAGTTCCTGCAACCAATGATATTATTCAGGATATTACCTACACAGCTCTTCTGAAAGATTATGGTGTCGGCGCAGATTGTACATTGGTAAAACCGGCGAATTATAATCCGATGGAATTTGATGGTTGCTGTAATGAGTTTTGCAGTGATTCAACCAAACTCGCATCAAATGTTACAGCGGCTCAACTGCTCGATTATGGGAAATTACCGAATGGTAAATACATGATTAACTGGCCGGGTAAAGGAAATGATATTTATCTCAATCTTATTCCACTTACATACGAGCAACGTCAACAGGAAATAAAAAAGGCAAAAGAAAAAACAATCCGCTTTGTTTATTTTCTGCAAACACAATTTGGATTTAAGCATCTCGATTTTGCAGCAAATGAATTTCCAACTGCTGATCAACTTCCATTAATTCCTTATCATCGTGAAGGCAGACGATTGCAAGGTGTGGTACGTTTTAAAGTGCAGCATATTGCAGAACCTTTTAAACAGAGCCAGGCATTATACCGTACAGGTATTTCTGTTGGCGATTATCCAATTGATCATCATCACCGGGAAAATACAAATGCACCACAGCATTTAAATTTTTATCCTGTTCCATCATACAATATTCCATTGGGGGCACTCATTCCCAAGCAGCATAACGGTTTAATCGTTGCAGAAAAAGGAATCAGCGTCAGTAACATTGTAAATGGTACCACCCGTTTGCAACCTGTTGTATTATTGACGGGGCAGGCGGCAGGTGCATTGGCGGCAGTAAGTGTGCAACAAAACAAACAGCCAAGAGAAATTTCTGTGCGAACTGTACAGGAAGTATTGCTGAAAGCAAATGCTTACATCATGCCTTACTTTGATGTACGTTCAGATCATAAACATTTCGATGCAGTGCAACGCATTGGTGCCACCGGCATTTTAAAAGGGAAAGGCGAGCCATATAAGTGGGCCAACCGTACCTGGTTTTATCCTGACTCAATCATTGCATCTGCAACATTTACGAATGACTATAAAGAATTTGTTGGGATGAATCTTACATCCTCAACTGTAACGATTGCAGATGCTGTAACAACACTTACTGAAACTGCCAAACAGTATCCTGTACTTCAGAAAAACAACAAATGGAATTTTTTAAACAGGAGTGAATTACAAAGACAGATTTCTGACGAGTGGGCAAACTGGGGATTTGCAAATTTTGATCCGCAACGAAGTATTACACGCCTTGAACTGGCTGTGTTGCTCGATACTGTCATCAATCCATTTCAATTAAAAGAAGTTGACCACGAGGGTCATTATAAATGATAGACAATCATCACTAACAAACTAAAACTTGATTATGAAAAAGCGAATGCTAATGCTGTTGATGATTCTTTCTTCGGTTCTGTATGTTTCAGCACAGGAATTAAAAGTAACAGGTACTGTTACGAATGCTGCTACTGGTGCGGGCGCCGAGGGGGTTTCAGTTACAGTAAAAGGAAGCAAACGAGGTACAGTTACCGGATCGAACGGTGATTTTTCGATTACTGCAAACAAAGGAGATGCATTGGTTTTCTCCGGAATTGGTTTTGTTGCAAAAGAAGTAACAGTGGATGATGCAACAATGAGTGTATCACTCGAAGCGGCTGCCGGCAACTTAGGAGAAGTTGTGGTGGTTGGTTATGGCACGCAACGCCGTTCAAACATTACCAGTGCTGTTGCAACTGTGAAAGGTGATCAGTTGATCAAGCGTCCTATTGCTTCTACATCAATGGCATTACAAGGTTTTGCTCCGGGTGTTGTTATACAGCAAGGTTCGGGTCAGCCTGGTGCTGACGGAGGTGCTATCAATATTCGTGGTATTGGATCTATTACCGGCAGTAGTAGTCCATTGATTATTGTTGACGGTGTGGAGGGAGTTAGTCTGAATGATGTTGATCCGAATATCATTGAAAATGTATCGATTTTAAAAGATGCCGCTTCTACTGCTGTTTATGGTGTGCGTGGAACAAACGGTGTAATACTGATCAAAACAAAAAGAGGACAATCAGGTAAAACCTCTATTTCATACAACGGCTTTGTAAGCCAGCAAACGCCTACTAATTTTCCGAATCTGTTATCAAGTGTTGATCATATGATTTTGGAAAATGAATACAGTACAAATGCAGGCGGTCCGGTCATTCATAACGACGCAAAAATTAATACTTATCGTACAACTTCTGCCGATAATATGAATGTGTTCAATACCGATTGGAAGGACCTTATTTTTCAGAATAGTGGTTTAATGCAAAATCATAACATCATCATCAACGGTGGTTCAGATAAAGCAAGTTTCCTGGTATCTGGTACTTATTTAAATCAACAAGGGTTGGTTGTAAACAACAGCTTTAAAAAATATGATCTTCGGATGAACGGTGATATTAATCTTACCAAGAAGATCAAATTTACTACCGATCTGTTTTATACAAAGTCAACTAGTGTGCAACCTGGGGGTATGTCGCCCAATGAAATTATTCAGCGTGGCATATCTATGGCAAGATTATGGCCAGGAAAATTTGATAATGAAAAATATGGTGATGCAGGCCAATCAAACAGAATCAATCCTGTCGGCGCAGCTGAATCTTCAGGCTTTAACCATGCAGAAACGCCAACGTTATCTGTACGATTTGGTTTGAGTGCAGAAGTGTTTAGAAACTTTGTGATTGATGCATCGTATAATGCCAGAACTTCTAATACAGAAGCATATGTTGCAAGAGGATCTTATGATGTGTACAATCCAAACCCTGCTACAAATACTTATTTGCTGGCACAGGTTATTGGCGATTCAGCTCTTAATTATACCAACAGACGTAACATCACAAACCAATACAATATTTCAGGAACCTATTCTTACAATCTGAAACAAGATCATCAGTTCAAATTGCAGGGAGGTTTCCAGGCATTGGATAATCGGGTAACTGCGGTTACTGCCGGCCGTCAGGGTTTGCCTGATCCCAACCGTCCTTATTTAAATCTTGCGTCACCAACGCAGCAAACATCTGGCGGGTCTGCAACTGATTATTCACTGGTTGGTTTCTTTGGCAGATTTAATTATAATTATGCTCAGAAGTATCTCTTAGAAGTAACAGGCCGTTATGATGGTTCATCAAGGTTTAGCCAGATATTAAATAAACAGTGGGGCTTCTTCCCGGGTGTATCTGCAGGTTGGGTTATTTCGAGAGAGAACTTTATGCAGGACGTATCTTTTATTGATTTTGCAAAACTTCGTGTATCATATGGCGAAACTGGTAACCAGGAGGTTGGCGAAAACTATCCGTTTGTATCAACTATTAACGCAGGAACGGCCTATTATTTTAATAATGTGTTGACAGGCGGATCTTCATTGGGTAATATTCCTAATGAAGCTATTTCCTGGGAAACTTCCAAACAAAGTAACATTGGTATAGATCTTACTGTATTAAAAAACAGGTTGAATGTTACGTTTGATATTTATCAAAAGAAAGTGGAAGATAACCTGATTGACTTCCCGATTTCACTTGCGCAGGGTTATACGAGTTCATCCACCATTCCACGAAATGCAGCATCTTTTGTAAATAATGGATGGGAGTTTTCAGCAACCTATCGTGACAAGATCGGTAAGTTCAATTACAGTATTACAGGTAATCTGTCAGATGTAAGAACAAAAACACTCGATACAAAAGGCCGTGATATTGTCAGTGGAAATCAATTAACACGGGAAGGTTATCCGCTGTTCTCCTACTTTGTTTTTTTAACTGATGGCCTGTATCAGCAGGGAGATAATTTTACCGTTCCTTCAAACAGCACAAGAACAACAGGTGCGGGTGACATCAAGTTTGTTGATGTAAACAAAGATGGCATCATTAACGCAAGTGACCGGGTGTTGATCGGTAACAACTTTCCACGTTACGATTATAGTTTAAATCTGAATGCAGATTACAAAGGGTTTGATCTCAATATTTTCCTCTTTGGTGTTGGTAAAAGAGATAACTACATTTCAGGTGTAGCAGTGCAACCGTTTAATGCAGGCAACTGGTTTGCTTCAGGGCTTGAATCTGCTTTAGACAGATGGACACCTACTAACACCGATGCAAAATATCCACGTTTGTACAGTGGTGGTAACGGAAACTATGTGTCGAGTGATTACTGGTTACGTAACGGTGCATTTATGAGGGTAAAGCATATTACACTCGGTTATACATTAGCAAGAAATATTTCCGAGAAATTACGCATTCAGCAATTACGTGTTTATGTAAATACGGTGAATCCGTTCACATTCTCGAATTACGAACCTGGTTTCGATCCTGAAGTAAGTAATACCAATGGTTCTTTTTATCCAATTATGCGTACAACAACAGTTGGTATAAACCTGAAATTCTAATTCTGAAAAAAATATTTATATGAAACATATTAAGATAAACAGAGTTGCCCTGCTTTTATTTTTTGCAGTTGCTCTTGGTTCCTGCAAAAAGTATCTCGACAGGAATCCGCTCTCAGCCAATTCACAGGCAGATTTTTATAACGATGCTGCACAGGTGCAACAGGCACTTACAGGTGTTTATAATGCTATTGGTGCACGCTCTATTAGCCCGGGATATTCCAACCCCACCAGCTATTACTCGAAACTTGATCTCTTTACTGAGATTGGGATGGAGCGTGGGCTTTCCGGTACAATTGCTTCGGGAGCGTATGATGCAACCAATGGTACGGTAGCTGAATTATGGGGTGGTTTTTTCCAGGTGATACAAAGAGCCAATAACCTGTTACTGTATATGACAAAAGCAGAATCAGTTATGGATCCTGCTGAATACAAAAGAGTAATTGCAGAAGCGAAAGTATTACGTGCAATGGCTTACTGGCACCTTATTTCGTTATATGGAGATGTTCCTTTCTTTACAAAGCCGCCATCAAATCAGCAGGAATTATTTGAGTTTACAAGAACAGATAAGAAAGTGATTATCGATTTTCTTCTTAAAGATCTTGAGTCTGCTGCAAATGATCTCGATTGGAACCCAGCACAGGCTGGCAGAGTTAGTAAAGGTGTAGCAAAAGGCATCGGTGCACGACTGGCGATGTTAGATAAAAATTATACATATGCTGCAGCCATTACCGATGATATTATTGCAAATGGTGGTTATGGATTGAATCCTGTGTTTCAAAACCTGTTTCGCAAAGCCGGGCAAACCGCAAATGTTAATAAGGAGATCATGTTTTATTATCCATATGGAGATGCTGATGCCGGTTCATTTAACTACTTAAACCTTGTGCAGGGTTCTCGTAATAATGGCGGACAATCAAGTCATTTCCCCACGCAGTTCCTTGTTGATTTGTTTGAGTGCAGAGATGGAAAGAATATTGCAGAATCACCATTATACAATCCTGCAAAACCAAATGCAAACAGAGATCCACGTATGGCACAAACAGTGATTGTTCCCGGCGATACAGTAGTGGTCCAGGGTTTTACCAGTATTATTTTTGATTTCTACAGCCGCTATATCACCCGTTACAATCCTACTACGCAAGTGGTGGATTTCCCAACAATTGTTAACCAGGACAGCGCTAATATTTTTGGCCCACGTGTAAATGGTTTGGGAAATTTATGGCGGAAGTATTGCCAGGATCGGGATATCAATGGAACTGCCGGAAACTTTTACAAAGTTGGTTGGGTGTATATGCGCTTTGCAGAAATATTATTGATCAATGCAGAAGCACATCTTGAAAAAGGATCTCCTGCAATAACGGTGGCTACCTCTGTTAACAGAGTAAGAGCAAGAGCAGGTATGCCGAATATTGCGCCTGATGTGTTAGCAGATGCAAATAAATTAAAACAACTGGTACGCAGAGAAAAAACAGTGGAGCTGGCAAATGAAGGCTTGCATCTTGCTGATATGCGCAGATGGGATAATGGTGCTTATGCAGCCAAAGTGATGCCACTGCAAATGTATGGTGAGTCGAACTCGCCGGTGAAATTCACCGCAGGTGTTGGTTTGGAATTTATTAATCCTGCACCAGTTCCAACATTTGATCCTGTATATCTTGTACCTATCGCATGGCCTAATGGTGATGCAACACGTCTGAAAAGAGAATTACGTGTGTTCAGAACTCCACAACATTTATTATGCCCGATACCTTTGGGAGAAAGAGATAAAGTGCCGGCATTAACACAGAATGCCGATTGGTAGTCAGTTTTAGTTTAGGGTTGGGCGCTGCTGCAGAGCAGCGCCCTTTTTTATAACTTGATTTTTTTCGTAACAGTAAAATCCTGTTCATGCTACAACGAAACGAAAGCCTGGATGCACTTCGTGGCTTTGCCATATTAACGATGGTGTTAAGTGGTGCAATTGCATACGGGAATGTATTGCCTGCATGGATGTTTCATGCACAGGTGCCACCACCGCTGCATAAGTTCGATCCATCTATTCCCGGTATTACATGGGTTGATCTTGTATTTCCTTTTTTTCTGTTTAGTATGGGGGCAGCTATTCCGTTGTCATTAAAAAAATACATTGAACAAGAGAAAGGTTTCTTGCCTGTTTTGTGGATGGCATTCAAACGTTTTTTATTACTTACATTCTTTGCATTATTTACGCAGCACATGAAAGCGTGGGTGATTGCTGAGCAGCCAACTGCTGCTGAACATTTGTTATCGATGTTGGCATTTGTGTTATTGTTTTTCCAATTCTATGAAAATAAAAATGAGAGGCTGAAAAAAGTTTTTCTGATTGTAAGAATGATTGCATTTGCTATTGCAATCATTCTTCTGTGGAAATTGCCTTTCTGGAGTGGAAAAGGGTTTGATTTTTATAAAAGTGATATCATTATTTTAGTATTGGCAAACATGGCCTTATTCGGAACGATCATTTATTACGTTACGGCTGATAAGCCATTGTTACGGATCGGTATGCTTCCTTTTTTAATGGCGGTGTTTCTTGCTGCAAAAGAACCTTCACACAGTTGGGCAAAGGAACTATTTGAATTTTCTGCAATTGGTAATTGGAAGTTTGACTGGCTGTACAAATTCTATTTTTTGAAATACCTGTTTATAATTGTACCCGGAACCTTTGCAGGAGAAATGCTGCTTGCTAAAATGAAACAGAATGGTGAGAGCAAAAATGGGGAAACGGATAGATCCTCCGAAAATGTATTGGCTCTTCTTAGTCTAGTATTATTGTTAATGAATTTGTATGGATTGTATATCAGGCTCCTTTTACTAAATGTAATTGCTACTGCTTCGTTTTGCATGATGGCGTTTTATCTTTTGCGAAGTGTAGCAGGCACGAATTTCTATAAACAATTAGTACAGGCCGGTACCTATTTATTATTCCTGGGTTTGTTTTTTGAAGCATATGAAGGCGGCATTAAAAAAGATCCCTCCACCTACAGTTACTATTTTGTAACAAGTGGTTTGGCTTTTTTTGGCTTGATCATTTTTTCCGTGATGTCAAAACGAAGATTCTTTTCTGGAATCGCTACTTATTTTTCTTTGAATGGAAAGAATCCGATGGTGGCTTATGTTGCTGGAAATCTACTGCTGTTACCTTTATTGCAGCTAACTCACACAAAGCAATACTGGGACGCTATGAATCAGAATTTCTTTATGGGATTGATGAAGGGAGTGTTGTTTACAGCTGTCGTATCGATTATTACCATCTTCTTTGTAAAACGGAAATGGTTCTGGAAAACGTAACCACATCTAATCATTCACTACTAATTCAAGTACACCACCATTCATCAACTGCTGATGTGTAATAGATCGAACCGGCAGTTCTTTACCATTCAGCTTTACCTGTCCAATACCACTTGCCTTATTTTTTTTCTCCCGGGTTACGTTGATCTGTAATTCTTTTTTATTGGGCAATTGAATCGTTGCTTTGTTGATAAGCGGATAGCCAAACACATACTCGCCGCTTGCAGGGTTCATTGGATACATACCAAGACTTGTCCAGATATACCATGCGCTCATCTGTCCGCAATCATCATTGCCAATCAAGCCATCAGGTCCGGTTTTGTACATACTGTCTGCCACAATTTTGATCCATTTTGCTGCTTTCGTTGGCTGGCCCAGTGCTGTATACATGTAAATAATATGATGACTCGGTTCGTTGCCATGTGCATACTGACCGATCAAACCTGTAACATCAGCTGAAGTATTCTCTCCATGTAATTCAGATGGAGCAGTAAACAGCTGATCAAGTTTTGCAATGAGTTTTTCTTTTCCACCAAACAGATCTGCAAATCCATTTAGATCATGTGGTACAAAAAAACTATGCTGCCAGGCGGTTCCTTCAATATACTGTCCTTCAAAACCATGTTCGCTTAGGAGCGGATCGAATGGTTCAATAAATTTTCCTTTACTATCCTTGCTGCGCATGAATCCTGTTTGTGCATCAAAGAGTTTTTTATAACTCAGTGCACGTTTCATAAACAGATTATGATCATTTGTTTTGCCGAGCTTCTTGGCTACCTGCGCAATACACCAGTCATCAAACGCATATTCTAATGTAATGGTTACACTCCAGCCATGTTTATCCTGTGGTAGATAACCGTATTTAATATAGTCAGGCGTTCCTCGTTGATTTTGAAAAGCACTCTTGCGCATGGCTTCGTATGCAAGATTGTAATCAAATCCTTTGATGTCTTTTAAAATTGCATCTGCAATAATAGGTACACTGTGATAGCCGGTCATAGTGTTTGCTTCCCATGTACTCAGATCCCACACAGGTAACAGTCCATTATCTTCATACAATTGCAACATACTGTTGATCATATCGGGCAGGCGCTCCTGTTGTGTAACCGTGAACAACGGATTCAGTGCACGGAATACATCCCATTGTGAGAAAACGGTGTACTTTTTTTTCCCTTTTGTGAATTTGAGTTGTTTGTTATCGTGTGTTTGATAAGCACCGTCTGCATCACTATGTATCACCGGCGCCATGCAGGTACGGTAAAGCGATGAATAAAATTTTGTTGCCAGTTCTTGATCATCGGTATTGATGCGGATCTTCTGTAATTCTTTTTCCCATAATTCATCAGCTGATTTACTTACTGCGTCAAATGTTTGCGTGCCTACTTTTGTTACTTCAACCAATGCTTTTTCTGTGCTTACTGAGCTGATGGATACTTTTACCAGCAACGGTTCATTGGTTGCAAACTGCAATGCCAGTTTCACCAATCTGCCTTCAGCTATTTGATTATTTCTGATTGAATCATCAATAAATAAATGATGTTTGATAGGCGAGGAGAAGGTAGCGGCGAAATAAACTTTTTGTCCTTTGGCCCATCCCGTGCTGTAACGATAGCCTGCTATGGTAGAATCATTCAACAGTTGCAGCATGCCTGCTGTACTTGCATCCCAATTGATACGGAAGCCCATGTCGAACCGCAACCAACCTTCTTTATTTGGAAATGTGTAACGGTGAAAACCGGTACGTTCTGTTGCGGTTAATTCAGCATTGATACCATTATCTAATTGTATACGGTAATAACCGGGCTTTGCTGTTTCGTTTGAGTGCGAAAACGGAAGTTTTATTTTTTCAGATCGGATGGTGTTTGTATCGGTTAACGGCAGTACAGAAATATCGCACCAGTCGCCAATGCCGGTTCCACTTAAATGTGTATGGCTAAACCCTGCAATTGTTTTACTGCTGTAATGATAACCGGCACACCAATCCCACCCTTCATCTCCGTTATCCGGACTCAGTTGCACCATGCCAAATGGAACTGTTGCACCGGGATATACATGCCCATGCCCACCGGTACCAAGAAACGGATCTACAAAAGATGTTAATTGTTGGGAAGTTTGATTACATGATAAACCAAGCAACGCTATTGCAACTGATACGTATCTCATTCAGCAGTATTGAAAAAGTTATAGTAAAGGCTTAGTGTGTGAACCGTTATTTGATATACGGATATTGTTGCTGAAACCAGCCAGCCTGATCTTTTATTCCTTCATAAAAGAAGAAGCATTCGCCTTTAAACCCATTGTTACGATTTGTCTGGATCATTTGATTCAACAGCGAAACAGAAGTTACATAATTACCCACCTTTAATAATACACCTGGATAAAATGCAACTGCAGGATTTTTATAATATCCTTTCTGTTGTGCAATGGTTGCATTGTACGCAGGTATATCGTAGCGGTAACATTGTGGCAGAATCGCATCAACCCATCCACTGTCAACCCATGTTGGCCAATCCTGCAAGTATTCATCTCTGCCCCACGGAAAAGGACTGGGCGACATCGTCAACATTACATTTGGTTTTACGGCTTTCACTTCATTACGAAGTTTTTTCATGAATGCATTTAATTTCTTTGCTCTCCAATCAAGCCAAAATGCATCTCTGTAATTCGTGGGCGGATCAAATCCATTTTCTGTTTTAAACATGTTTACCGTGTAAGCATCGTAACCTCCGGTTGATGGAAGAGCAGGCAAACGATCATCACCCTGCACACCATCGATTTCATAATTCGTCACCACTTCTTTAAACAGGCTGATCATAAAGTTTTGTACTTCCGGATCAAATGCATTTAACCAATCGAAACCATTCTTCACTAATAACTTTCCATCAATATCACGACCGGCCCAGTTTGGTTTTGCGGCAATGATATCGCCGCCATTTGCAGAATAGGAAGAAGAGAAGCCGTATTCAAACCATGCATGCACTTTAATACCTTCCAGTTTTGCCTCTTCAATCATTTCCTTTAATGGATCTCTACCCGCAAACCGTTCCATAATAGGTTTGCCGATGAGGTTGTTCATGACAGCGCTTGGATAAATGGTGCGTCCATTATTATAGGTAACAATAAAGATGTTGTTAATGCCCGCTTTCTTGCAATTCTGAACAGTTAGTTTTATGTTGTCTCTTGAATCCAATGCCGTACTTGCTACATTGGTTACCCAAACACCACGCAACGCATTTGGATCCCACACCGGAGGCTGGGGATTAACCGGTGTACCCGGATTGGTTGGAGTATTCCCGCTTGTTCCTTTTTTTGAACAGGCATTAACGAATGTCAATAGCAATACACACAAAATGACGTGAACAGGAAACCGCAATCGCAACAAAACCGCAAGCATGAAAAATTATTTTAGATTTATTTATCGAACTTAATTAAAAAATATTATAAATTCACAAAAAGTTATTAAAAAAATTTAATTAAGCCTGTTTTCTGATAGGGCTTTCCTAAACCAACCGATTGTGCCGCAACAAACGACCAAGCAACGCCACCCCGCCACCTGGATTCCAAGTACCTGGTTTGCAATGGGATTACCATTTGTGGCACTGGCTACGGCTACATCTATCATGTATAAGAATATGGGTGTTTCAGATGGTACGATTGCTTTCTGGACTTCACTTATCATGTTGCCATGGACGATCAAGCCACTTTGGGGACCTTTCCTGGAGATGTTTAAAACGAAAAAGTTTTTCGTCTATACTACACAAATCATCACAGGTGCACTATTTGGCTTAGCAGCACTGTCGTTACATTCCGATTATTTTTTCAGCATATCCATCACTGTTTTTTTCATTATTGCCATTAGCGGATCTACACATGATACCGCTGCTGACGGTGTTTATTTAAATGAGCTTACACGCAAAGTGCAGGCACAGTTTGTTGGTTGGCAGGGTGCGTTTTATAATATTGCCAAAGTTTTCTCCGGTGGATTATTGGTTTATCTCGCAGGTGAATTAGAAAAATCAAATGGCGTTGTAAACGCATGGACAGTTGTATTGCTGATGTATGGAGTTGTGATGATCCTGTTAGGTATATATAATAAAGCGATGTTGCCACAGGGAGGCAAGTCAGCCGAAGTACATTCTGTAAAGGAAGGGTTTGCTACGTTGAAAGATGTGATCATTACTTTTTTTCAAAAGAAAAATATCTGGTACAGCTTATGTTTTATTGTGCTGTATCGTTTTGCAGAAGGACAGGCGATTAAGATTACGCCGTTATTTTTTAAAGCTGCACGTGCAGATGGAGGTTTAGGTTTATCAACTTCACAAGTGGGTGTATTATATGGTGTGTTTGGTGCCATTGCATTTGTTTTAGGATCCATTGCGGCAGGTTATTTTGTTTCGAATAAAGGATTGACACGTCGCACACTGCTTATACTCTGTGCTTTTTTCAATATTCCATTTGCGGCTTATGCCTACCTAGCAATCACTGTACCGGTGAATGTGTACATTATTGGCTCGGCAGTAGCAATTGAATATTTTGGATACGGGTTTGGTTTTGTTGGGTTGATTTTATTCATCATGCAACAGATCGCTCCGGGAAAATATAAAATGGCGCATTATGCATTTGGCAGTGGCTTAATGAGTCTTGGCTTTTTATTGCCATCGATGGTGAGCGGTTATGTTAGTGACTGGTTGGGCTATAAAGAATTTTTTATCTGGGTGTTGATCTCTACTATACCGGCTTTTCTTGTTACGTGGCTTGTGCCGTTACAACAGTTTGAAGAAGCGAAAACCGATACTGAACAATTGACAACATAATTAAAAAATGATGTACATGCGAAGTATATGGCTGCTTTTATTTGTTGTAAGTTTTCATTTTTTGAAAGCACAGGCATCTTATGATTCGTCTTTCCGATTTTATTACTATGATCAGAAGCTGAGCATGTTTGAACAGATGCCGACACCCAAAAAAGCAATTGTTTGGCTGGGCGATAGTATTACTGATGGCGGCGAATGGAGCGAATTATTTCCTGAGTATAATACAATGAACCGTGGCATCAGTTCCGATAATACGTTTGGTGTATTGAACAGATTGTATGAAGTGGTAAAGCGAAAACCTCGCAGAATATTTATCCTTATAGGTATTAACGATATTGCCAGAAGTATTCCCGATGAAGTCATTCTTCGTAACTACCGGAAGATGATTGACACGATGCAACTGCAATCGCCTGCCACCAAAATATATGTGCAGAGTTTATTGCCAACCAATAACAACTTCACACAATTTAAAAATCATCAGAACAAAACAGAACATGTGTTGAATGTGAATGAAGGATTGAAAAAGCTTTGTGCTGAAAAGAAAATCACTTACATCAATCTGTATGATGCATTTTTAAATGCTGATGGTAAACTCAATGAAAAATATACCAATGATGGATTGCATTTAACGGGTGACGGATATCGTCATTGGAAAAAATTATTGATCAACGGAAATTATCTCAACTAAAATGCTACTGACAGGAACATTTATCGACGAAATCAGCCATGATATCCCACATCAGAATTGGGGTGCTGCTGAATGGGAAAAGGACTTTCTGCATATGAAAGCTGCGGGTATCGATACCGTCATTCTTATTCGCAGCGGCTACCGTCGTTTTCTCACCTATCCATCAACTTATCTCATACAAAAGCATGGTTGCTTTACACCACCGGTTGATCTTGTGGAATTGTATTTATCGTTAGCAGATAAATACAACATGCAGTTCTATTTTGGTTTGTATGATAGCGGCATTTATTGGGATACTGGTGACCTCACTCATGAAATAGATGATAACAAATTTGTGATTGAGGAAGTATGGAAAAAGTATGGTCATCATCCTTCGTTTAAGGGATGGTATTTAAGTATGGAGATCAGCCGGAAAACAAAAGGGGCAACAGAAGCATTCCGCACATTGGGTTTGCAATGTAAGCAGGTGAGTGGTGGATTACCTACGTTTATTTCTCCGTGGATCGATGGTAAGAAAGCCGTGATGGCTGCAAACAGTTCCATTACCAAAGAAGATGCTGTTTCATTACAGGAACATGAAACAGAATGGAATGAAATTTTTGAAGGGATCAAAGGCGCTGTTGATGCTGTTGCTTTTCAGGATGGTCATATTGATTACAGTGAGTTGGAAGATTTCTTTCGCATCAATAAAAAATTAGCAGATAAGCATGGGATGCAATGCTGGACCAATGCTGAAACATTCGACCGTGATATGCCTATCAAATTTTTACCTATCAAATTTGAAAAACTGAAATTAAAATTAGATGCGGCCAGACGAGCAGGATATGATAAAGCCATTACGTTTGAGTTTTCGCATTTCATGAGTCCGCAGTCAGCGTATATCCAGGCGCATCATTTATACAATCGTTATTTAGAATACAAGTCAACTTTTTAATTCTCTTTCGGTAGGTCCGTTACTGTAAACTACGGGTGACCAACTTGTTATTATCAAATAAAAGACAAATGAAACAGATTACTTTTTTACTTTTTACTTTTTGTTTTCTTACAGCATGCGCACAAAAGGAAGCAGAAGAACCAATACGTGGTACATGGATCACCAATGTTGCCAGCCAGGCGTTGTCATCAAGAGAAAAAGTAAAAGAAACCGTAGCACTTTGCAAAGAAAATGGGCTCAACAATATTTTCATTGTTGTTTGGAACAGAGGTATGACCATGTATCCCAGTAATGTGGTGAATGAATACATCGGTATAAAACAGGATCCAAAGTTTAACGGTCGTGATCCAATCAAAGAAATGATTGAAGAAGGACATAAAGCAGGATTGAAAGTTCATGCCTGGTTTGAATTTGGATTTTCTTATTCGTATAAAGATAGCACTGCATTGTGGTTACAGAAATATCCGCAATGGGCGGGGAGAGATAGTAAAGGAAATCTGCTTCAAAAAAACGGGTTCTATTGGTGGAGCGCCATCAATCCCGATGTACAACAGTTTATGCGAAAACTTGTGGCGGAGTTTGTAAAAAACTATGATGTGGATGGTATACAGGGAGATGATCGTATGCCTGCTATGCCGGGTGAAGGTGGATATGATGCAGCTACGTTGAAACTATATGCAGCGCAGCACAATGGCGCAGCACCACCTGCAGATGCGAAAGAAGAAAAGTGGCTGCAATGGAAAGCTGATCAGTTGAGTTTGTTTGGAAAAACATTGTATGAGGATGTAAAGAAGATAAAACCAAACTGTTTGGTTACATGGGCTCCCAGTATTTATCCATGGAGCAAAGAACAATATTTACAGGACTGGCCCAAGTGGCTGAAAGAAGGTTATGCCGATTATATTATTCCACAACTATACCGTTACAAGCTCGATGCATATGAAAATGTATTGAAAGAATTAGATACACAGGTTCCTGCCGAATTAAAACACAGGGTTTTTCCGGGCATACTTACTTCTTTGGGTTATGGTTATCAATCAACACGTGAGTTAACTGATCAAATGATTGAACTAAACCGCAAACATGGTTACAATGGGGAAGTGTTTTTTTACTTCGAGACATTGAACCGATTGAAAGGATCATTTTATTCAAACAAAAAATAATTGAAGATGATGCGTTTGAAAACAATTGGATTATTGCTGCTAACAGCTTTAATGTTCTCCTGCTCAAAAAAATCAAACCCGGGTGGTAATGCAGGCGGGCCGGTAAATCCACCTGTTGTTGTTCCTGTTACACCTTTAATTAGCTTGCCACAGGGTTGGAAAATATCAACAACGCTTGCAGCAAATTTTCCAACAGGCATTCAGGTATTTACATTCGACAGTTTATACAGCGGAAAAAAAGTAAAAGCGTTTTGTGTGGCGTATGATAGTAAGAATACACAATTCGAATTCAAGCCTGTTTTATCGGCTACTGCAAAAAAGCCGAGTGAATTTTATGCACAGGAAACAGGTATTGTATATGCCTGTATCAATGGAGGATTTTTTGGCGGCAATCAATCCTTCAGTATAGTGAAATATAATAACACTGTTTCATCAGCCAACATTAAAGTATTGAACAGAACATATAACGGAACATCCACTCCCTATTATCCAACACGTGCTGCGTTTGGTGTTACAAACACAGGTGTACCATCTGTTGCATGGGTGTATAGTATTGGAACGGGTAATAATAATATTTACAGTTATCCAACTGTAAGTCCAAATGCAGAAGGGGCAGCGCCACAACCGGTACCGGATGAAAATTTTCCTGTAGGCGGAAGTGCTTGGAACACCGTTAGTGCAATTGGTGGTTCACCTATGTTGCTGAAGGCGGGTAATGTAACAATCACTGATGTGCAGGAACTCATCAGTATCAACAATACAACATCACGACCACGCTCAGCTATTGGTTACAATGCAAACAGCATTGTGCTGTTGCTTGCAATTGAAGGTGATAATACAGCAGGTGGTTATACCGGTTTAAATCTGAATGAGCTGGCAAATCTGCTGAAAGATCTCAGTTGCACAGATGCAGTAAATTTGGATGGTGGTGGTTCCACTTCATTGGTGATCGGCAATCAACTGACGGTAAGACCCGGTGATGGAACTGAACGTGCCGTTGTAAGTGCTGTATTGATCAAGCGCAAATAAAATGAAGCTGATTGTTTTTGTATTGAGTTTATATTGTTGCCAATTCGTTTCTGCGCAAATGGCAGAGACACGTTTTTTCTTTGCTTCAAAGCAATGTCGTGATTCTGTCTCATGGCAATTGCAACAGCAGGTTGAACGAACAGTACAACTTCCCTTAAACAATGACACGTATGATAACTGGATGGGCGCTTTCTGGGCAATGGAATTAATGTTATACAAGCCTGCAGTTTATACATCCAGCATTCCAAAACAGATTGAACAATTACCAACACTTGGTCCTGGATTTCAACGATCTTTTTTTGAAATGCTGTACACGCTTTATCCGGGCGAGTTTAATGAAGATGTAAAACGTATCTGGCAAAAGCTACGATCAGATAAAGTGAAAGCAATGGCGTTGGAATACCTCGCATTGTCGAATGTGTTGATTGATGTGAAAGCGGATGATGCATTTACAAAGTCGGCTTATTTTTCTCCTTATACTTATGTGAGAAGTAAATCATCGCTAACACTTCCTGCGAAGAATTTATTTCTGGATACATCTTTTCTAAAAGGACAAACTGTGTTGTGCAGCTTTCAATCAACCGATCGAAACAAACCCGGTTATCTGATGATCCACACAGCAGATGGTAAATGGCTCACTGACGATAAAGGAAATGAACTTCGTTTTCCGCAGTTGGCACGTGCTATTAACAATCTTCCTTTTTATTTAACCAATGGTAATACACCACAAGGGTTGTACCGTATCAACGGATTTGATACTTCGGATAATAACTGGATAGGCCCTACCACCAACCTTCAAATGTGTTTGCCGTTTGAAAAAGCAAAGATTCCTTTTTTTGAAAAGGACACAGCTTATCAAACGGTCTACGAGAATCTATTAGGTGTATCGTTGAATCAATACAAATCGTTGTGGGAAAGTTTCACAGCAGGTAAGCTTGGGCGCACTGAAATTATTGCACATGGTACGACCATTGATCCTGTGTATTACAGGCAACAAACTTATTTTCCCAACACACCATCTATGGGTTGTTTGTGCAGCCCTGAACAGTGGAATGAAAACGGAGAACGCATCTACAGTTCACAAGCCGAATGGATAAATCTTGTGATGCAGTTAAAGCAACTGCCTCAATACTTAATTGTTGCTGAGGTAAATGATCTTTGAACTTAATCTTCTTTATGCAACTGGATCAAATAATCAAACAGATTTGTTTCAGTACCAATGCCTAATTTTTTCCGTAACCGGTAGCGGCTGATCTCCACACCACGCACCGAGATATTCATCAGCTGTGCAATTTCTTTGGTGCTTAAATTCATACGCAGGTAAGCACAAAGTTTTATTTCGTTATTGGTAATGTTGGGGTGTGTTTCTTTTAAGCTTACAATAAAATCGCTGTGTACTTTGTCGAAGTGTTTGGTGAAGTTTTCCCACTCTTTATCCATGTTGTCATCCTCACCTAACGACTTCATCATCTTTTTCAATTCACTGATGGCTTGTGGATTATCTGATACTTTCATCACATGCGCCAGCTCTGCTTTGATCTTTGTAAGCAGTTCTCCTTTTTTTACAAGGTGCATAGCCGAAGAAGCCAGTTCCGAATTTTTAAAGTTGATCTCTACTTCCAGTTTTTCATTACGAAGTGTTACCAGTTCGCTTTCAGTTTTACTTCGTTCGAGGTCGTAGATATATTGCAAACGTTTTTGTTCTTCATCATGTTTGGCTTGCTGTTCTTCAAATTTCTTTTGCTGCCATTTAAATAATGCATAAATACCTGTGCCAAACAATAACAGGTAAAACAGATAAGCCCATGTTGTTTGATACCAGGGCGGCAGCATTTTAAATGCATACACTGCTGCTGCCGACTCGTTACCCAGGTTATTGCGCACTTTTACTTCAAAACTGTAATTGCCTGCTGGCAGATTTGTGTATTCTTTTTCCGTACGCTTGCTCCATTCGCTCCAGTTATTGTCAAAACCATTCAGCCTGTAACTGTATTCAAGATTTGATTGTAAACCAAACAATGGTGATGCGAAATCGAATCGGATCGTTTTCCAACTGTTACCAATACTATGTACATCAGCTTTCTCCTGCAACTGTTTTTCATTTACTGCTTTAAAGTAACCTCCAAATAAAAGACTGTCGGTTTTGTTGATAATTCTCACGGCACGTATCTGAACCTGCAGGTTGGGCGAAGTTTGCTTATACTTACTGTAATTGATATGATAAAATCCTTTTTCACCACCAAGAAAAATGTTCTGTTCATTTACTGCGTATAAAAATTCAAACCCACTCAGCATTTTTGTGTTCAGTTCGGGCAAATAAATGACAGCAGGTTCTTTCCCTGAAAAATCAATTACACCCAACGTTTTTTCGTGAATGAACCAGACATTTCCCGAGGCATCTTCTTTTAGATAACGTACACTTTGATTGCCAATGATCTTTTGATAAAAAGAAGAGGGCAGGAACTTTTTTGATTTTTGATCAAACACATACACACCTTTTTCAGTTGCAACAACTACCTCATTTTTCACTTTGTAAACATGATTATTCAAAATAGAAGGCAGACCATGTTGATTAGTGTAAGTAGTTACGGTAAATTTTCCATCTGCTGATTCAACAACCTCGTACACGCCATGGTAAGGATGCGAAATCCAGATATGATCATTCTCATCGATGGTTACAAATCTTGACGATTCTACAAAGGCAGGCACTGCACCTGCAGGAGTAAACTGATTATTGTTGTAATTAAAGAATTGAAGATTCTTATACGTGCCGGACACAATTTTCTGCGCAGGAAAAGTAGAAGAAAGCGGAACAAAATTCCAGAATCCTGCATCGGATGAAAAAGGTACTGCGGTATTATCCCTGATGAGAAATGCCCCTTCATGATGACCGAGCAAAAGTTGATTATTGATCTCTGCCAGTCCCCAGGTTTGACCTTTGGTATTATTTACGGGTTGAAAATATCCTTTGCTGAAACTGAGATCGCTCATTTGTTGCAGTCCAACACTAAATAATCCATTTGATGTGCCTGTGTAAAGCCTGTTGTTATAAATAATGGCAGTATAGCCGGAGCCATCCTGCCCAAAAGGAGTAATGTGTTTAATGGCACTGTTGTATGCAATGAAATCAACACCATTATCAAGTCCCAGCCAGAGATTGCGTTGGTTGTCGAGAAAAATGCTCAGTACATTGTTGTTCTGCAACCCTTCGTTCTTCGAAAAGGTTTGAATAATATTTCCTTTCAGATCAATGATGTAAACGCCGCTGTTGTTTGTTGCCAATGCCATCCACTCCTTATTAATAGGAGTAGTTGAATAAATACGCTCACTTTGAAACAAATTATTATTCGGTGAAATGAGCTTTGAAAGCGAATTACCTGTAAAATGGAAGATGCCGTTCTTAAGCGTGGTGATCAAGATACTGTCTTTACCTCCAGGCAGAATGCCTGTAACGGGATCGTTCGGAAGCTGGCCACCCGTTACAGGTATTTTTGACATGACGTTATTTTCAAATTGAAGCAATCCATTTACAAAATCGTGTGCAAAGAGCCGGTTGTTACAAACACCCATATACGACCATTCGGAGACAGCCCGGAACGTGGCTACGGCCTGATTGCTGAACTTAAAAATTTTGGTGGAAGTACGGAAGAACACATCCTTTCTGTATGCCACGATATCCCACACATCGCCAAAGGACTGGTCCTTTGCCGGAATAAACTCGGTCAGCGGATAATAGATCAGCCGGCCATTTGATGCAGGTGCGAAATATCCCAGCTCGTCTTGCCCACCCACATATATTTTATTATCACTTCCAATTTCCACCGACCTAACGATAGTGCGATTGGGAAGCGGATAAAGTGTCCAGTACCTGCCATCGAAACTTAGTAAACCTTCATTGTTGGCAATATAGATAATGCCATTCTTATCCTGTTTAATATCCCAGTTCTGCAGCCCGGCAGCATACGATTGTTTGGAGTAATTGATGACATCAGGCAGGCCAATTGTGTTTTGGCCAATGCATGTTAAAGGAAAAAGTAGGAAGAGCAGCAATTTCTTCATCAGCAGGCATCGTAATTGAAAAGTGAATGTAGGAAATTTTTTATGATGTAGTATTGATGTAGTACAAATCTATTGTAAATCAATCTATTGAATTTATTGATGTAGTAATGATGAGGCACTATATTTCTTTGCTGTAGAGGTTAGCAATAATTTTATCCTGTTGATTTCCCCTTTTGATTAATTAATAACTAAAACGATTGCTTTATGAAATGTAAGTACACAATTCTGTGTCTTGTAGTTTTCCTCGGCATTTTTCTCCAGCAGTCTTTCGCACAGAGTTTATCTGTAACCGGAAGCGTAAAAAACAAAGAAACGGGTGAAGCCCTTGTGGGTGCAACCGTTCAGGTAGAGGGCACAACCACTTCTACTTTAACCGATGCTGCTGGACGTTTCACCATCTCAGCGTCACGTGGTGCAGTATTACTGGTATCTTATACCGGTCTTGCCGATTTCCGTTACACCGTAACCGGTTCGGGTGCAGCTGACATTCAGTTAGAAGAAGGTTCTGCTGCTAACCTTGGTGAGGTGGTGGTGGTAGGTTACGGTACCCAGCGGGTTACAAAAGTATCCGGCGCCATTTCAACCGTTAAGGCCGCTGATATTGACAAACTGAAACCGGTACGTACCGAAGAAGCATTACAAGGCCGTGCATCAGGTGTAAATGTAATTCAGGGTGGTTCACCCGGTTCAAGACCTACAGTTCTCATCCGTGGAATTCCGTCATTCTCAGGTACGGATCCTATTGTTGTAATTGACGGTGTGCCGCAAACTTTAACTGATTTCAATGCCATTAATCCGGCTGATATCGAATCAGTAAGTGTATTAAAAGATGCTTCTGCCACGGCTATTTATGGTGTAAAAGGTGGAAATGGAGTTATTGTGGTTACAACAAAATCAGGTCGTAAAAACAAAAAGGCCGATATAACAATTAGCGCCAACTATGGTGTTCAGGAAGTAGCCAATACAATTGGTGTGTTGAATGCTGCCGAGTACGGTGCTATTATTAATGAAGGTAGTGTTACAGCAGGTGGCAATCCTATCTTCCCAAATCTTTCATTATTGGGTGCAGGTACAAATTGGCAAAACGAGATATTTAAAAATGCCACGTTTCAAACACATAGTATCTCTGCACGTGGTGGTAGCGATAAAATGACTTATTTCTTATCAGCTGGTTTTCTAAACCAGGGTGGTATTGTTGGGGGTAATGAAAAGTCAAGGTTTAACCGGGGCAACTTTACTGCTAACCTTTCATTTGATATTACTTCAAAACTGAAATTCATTTTAAATACCACTGGAGTTCTGCTTGATGGAAGAGGTATACAGGAGAACTCTTTTAATAGTGTACTCGGCAGTGCTTTGAATTTTGATCCTACTGTTCCGGTATTAAACAATGTACCAAATACTGTGGGTAAGTACGGTTTCAGCAATCTTTTGTTATCTGAAATATTCAATCCGCTTACAAAGCTTGACAATACTTTTAATAAGAATGTAGGTAATAAGCTTTACGGAAAGTTTGAAATGCAGTACACTGTGATTAAGGGACTCATACTTAACAGTCGCTTTGGTTACACAAAGTATGACGGTAATGCAAAGAGCTTTACACCACTTGTGTTTTATGGCCCGTTGAATGTTGAGAACAGTATGAATGCTGATGGCTCACAGGTAACCGGCCGTTTCAATAGTGTATCGCACGAAAAAACCAGCAACTTTAATTACACCTGGGAAACATTCGGTAATTACAATTTTAATATAGGTAGCGATCATAATTTTGAAACTGTATTAGGTTTCTCTCTCGCAAAAACTTCAGGTAATGCTGCAGGCGCAAGCCGCCAGGATGTGCCATTTAACTCATGGGAATTTGCTGACTTTACAGCGGCAACAGGTAATAACACAGCCACAAACAGTAATGCCGTTAACGGATATTATTACCAGTATTTCCGCAGGAACCTTTCTTATTTCACACGGATTAATTACGATTATCAAAATAAATATTTAGCATCTTTTACAGGACGTAGAGATGGTTCGTATGCTTTTGGTATCGATAATAAATTTGCCAACTTCCTGTCAGGTTCTTTGGGTTGGGTTGTATCAAATGAAGACTTCTTTAAATCTTCTTTTATCGATTATTTGAAACTCAGAGGAAGTTATGGCTCAGTTGGTAATGAAAATGTAAGTCCTCAGTTTGTTGGTATTGTAACAGGTGGCCCGAGCTACGGACCAACTGCAAACAGCAATGGATATACTTTTGGAGATGTGTTTTACCCAGGTTCAACAGTGGGTTCTGCAGCCAACAATGCATTACGTTGGGAAAAACAGTTGCAGATGAATGTTGGTTTTGATATCACATTCTTCAAAAAGAAATTCAATCTCTCTGCTGATTATTTTGAGAAGAAAGTTGATGGTTTATTGTTTACTCCATCTGCTTCATTATATCTTGGTACTGTTCCTATTCCTACAGCCAATATCGGTTCTACTTCAAGTAAAGGCTTAGATATTACGCTTGGTTATAACGAAACAATTGGTAAAGATTTTCGTCTTACTACGTCACTCACTTTCACTACTTCAAAAAATGAAGTAACTGCTACAAACAGTGATGGTACAGCTAAAATTGTTGGCGGTGGTTATTTTAACGGACAGTCGCAAACGGTAACAGTGTTTGAAAAAGGATATACGCCCGGTTATTTCTATGGTTACAAAACAAATGGTTTGTTTCAAACCTTTGATGAAATTACCAAGGCACCTACACAAGCTGGAGCACAACCTGGTGACATCCGTTTTGTGGATGTAAATGGTGATGGAGCAATTACAGCAGCAGATCAAACAAAGATCGGCGATCCTTTCCCTGATTTCACCATGGGTTGGAATCTTGGATTTGAATATAAAAATTTCGACTTCAATATGTTTACATATGCCTCTGTTGGTAATGATGTATACAAGGCATTTGAACGTAACGCTAACTTTTCAAATAAATCAAGAGAAGTGTTAGGTCGTTGGACAGGCGCAGGCACAACCAATGATGCACGCACACCACGTTATTCGTTTACCGATGCAAACAGCAACATTCGTGTATCTGAAAGATACGTGGAAGATGGATCATTTGTAAAAATCAAAAACCTTCAATTGGGTTACACATTCCCTGAACAAATGACGAAGAAAGTATTCAGCCGTCTTCGTTTGTATGTACAGGTGCGTAATGCATTCACCTTTACCAAGTACACCGGTTTCGATCCTGAGATCGCAGGTGGAATTCTTGATACTGGTGTAGATCGTGGTGCTTATCCACAAGCAAGAACCTATTCGTTTGGTCTTGATATCAAATTATAATCTTCAATTAAAAAAAAGTAACAATGAAGAAGATCACAATTCATATAGCAAGTTTGTTTCTCTTGATGCTGATGCTTGCCTCCTGCAAAAAGTGGGTTGATTATAATCCACGTGAGGATTTCAGAATTACAGAACTTGATTACCTGAAATCGGAATCAGACTACCGCACCATGGTGGTGAGTGTTTACACACCGCTGCAATGGATAAACCAGGTAGTACCTATCGGCGATATTGCATCAGATAATGCAGTAAGCGGTGGTGAAAACGCATCAGACGTCTTGGCATTGCAACAGATCGACGATTATACACACACATCAGTTAACTCTGCGCTTGAAGAGATTTGGAAGTCTGCGTACGAAGGTGTTAATCGGGCCAATTACATGACACAATACAAAGACAAAAACCTTGCTGGCAACACTGTTGACTTTGCAGGGAAAGAAGCGTTGTATGGTGAAGTATATTTTATTCGTGCTTATTATTATTTCACGTTGGTGAAAATGTTTGGCGATGTGCCTTTATTTGTTGATAAGCGTTTAAGCCTTAGCGATAGCCGGTCATTACAACGTACGGCAAAAGCAGATGTGTATAAGCAAATTGAAAAAGATCTTACAGCAGCAGCTGCAGTATTACCTGCAGTTCAACAGCAAAAAGGTCGTATTACAAAATATGCAGCACAGGCATTGCTTGGTAAAGTGCTGATCTATCAAGGCAAGTTTGATGCGGCTGCTCCTGTATTGGAAAGCATCATTACATCAAATGCTTTTTCACTGGTAACAAATTTCGCATCGATGTATTTGTCAAGTGGTGAAAACGGACCTGAGTCAGTGTTTGAAATTCAATATTCAAACACATCACCGTATTACAATTGGGGTGGTTACAACAGAGGTCAGGGTAACTATGCCGTTCAACAATGCGGAGTGCGTGGATTGAATGGAACAAACGCCATGCCTTATGCTGCCGGCTGGAGTACAAATCTTCCAACACAAAATCTGGCGAATGCTTATGCAGCAGGCGATCAACGTAAAGCTGTAACAATACTGGATATAGAAGCCTATAAAAATGCAAATCCTTCTTTTAATATTACTTACCAGGTAGCACCATACAAGAATACCGGTTTGTACAATCAGAAGTATTTACCACGTAAAGGCGAAACAAGTGGTCAGTTGGAATTAAACTACACAAATAATTTCCGTATCATCCGTTATGCAGAAGTATTGTTGCTGGCAGCTGAAGCGTTCAATCGCTCTTCAACCCCCAATGATACCAAAGCACAAACTTATCTCAACCTTGTTCGTCAGCGTGCATTTAACGATAACCTGCACAATATCACATCAACCGGTACTGCATTGCGCCAGGCTATCTGGGATGAACGCAGATTGGAGTTAGGTATGGAAGGCGATCGCTTCTTTGATCTTGTTCGCACAGGACAGGCTGCATCAAAGATCACCGGGTTTGTTGCAAATAAACATGAAGTGTTTCCAATTCCACAAACAGAAGTGCTCATTTCAGGATTAACCCAAAACAACGGTTATTAATTCCCACACATTAAAAACTGAAAATTATGCGTACAATAAAAAATATAATTCAGTTTGCGGTTTTACTGCTCGTTGTTACGGGTTGTAAGCCGGAATTGAATGATGATATATCATTTCTTAACAGTGCTGCTACAGCAGGAAAGCTGTCGGCACTGTTTGAAATTACACAGGACAATACCGGTAATGTAACCATTACACCCAACGGTGAAGGTGCCGTTTCGTTTGATGTATATTATGGCGATGCTACTACTGCACCAGCTAAAGTACAGGCGGGAAAAAACACCACACATAAATATGCGGAAGGTGTGTACAACGTAAAAATAGTAGGTTACAATATCACGGGTAAAGCAACAGAGGCAACACAGCAACTTACTGTTTCGTTCCGTGCACCGGAAAACTTAGAAGTTACAGCTGACGTGGATGTTGCGAATAACTTTAAAGTGAATGTTACTGCAAAAGCACTTTACGAAACAATGTTCCGTGTTTATTTTGGTGATGTGCCAAATGAAGTGCCAGTTTCGTTTATGGAAGGTGAAACCATCAGCCATACCTATGCAGCGGTTGGTACTTATACAGTAAGAGTTGTTGCTTTGAGTGGTGGTGCAGCAACAACACAGTTTACAAAAACGATTACAATTGTTGATCCGGTATTACTGCCATTAACATTTGAATCTTCAACATTGCAATACAACTTCATCAATTTTGGTGGTGGTAATGTTACCATCATCGACAACCCTAATAAGACCGGTATTAATACAACCAATAAAGTTGGTCGTATGGTGAAGAGTGCACCGGAAGTATGGGGTGGTAGTGTTATTACCCTTGGTGCGCCTATTGATTTTTCTGCGAACAAAGTATTCCGCATGAAAGTATATTCACCAAGAGTGGGTGCTAAAGTATTGTTGAAAGTGGAGAACGCAACAAATGGAGGCGTCTTTTTTGAAAAAGAAACAGCAACTACTGTAGCCAATGCATGGGAAGACCTTGTGTTTGATTACAACGCAATCAATACCGCCAATTCTTATCAAAAAATTGTACTCATATTTGATTTAGGAACTGTGGGTGATGGTTCGGCTAATTTTACATTTCTGTTTGATGATATCCGTTTAACAAATCAGATTCCTACAGTACCATTAACACTGCCTGTAACGTTTGATAATGCTGCTTTAAATTATGCCGTAACAGATTTTGGCGGTGCAGTAACTGTAAATGATGTTGATCCTGCAAATGCAGCTAATAAAGTAAAGAAGACTACCAAGCCAACCGGAGCTGCATCATGGGCCGGAACAACGATTGGTGCATACTTTACTTCAAAGATTCCTTTTACAGCAACTGAAACACAAATGAGCATCAGAGTTTATTCTCCTGCTGCGGGTTTGCGTGTAAGGTTAAAAGTAGAAGATCATACGAATAATACAAGATCAGTTGAAACAGAAGCAATGACGACGGCGGCCGACACCTGGGAAACCTTGGTGTTTGATTTTGCTAATCAATCTGCAGGTACTGCAGCTATGAATCTTTCTTACAATTACGATATGGCGAGTGTGTTCTTTAATTTTAATGTAGATGGAGATGGCAAAGTGTTTTATTGGGATGATGTGCAGTTCCTTCCTACAAACGTAACGCCTAATTATGTTGCATTGCCGCTCGATTTCCAGTCAACTACATTCGGGTACAATATCATTGATTTTGCAGGTGGAAATCTTACTGTAATCAATAATCCGTTTGTGAACGCCGGTAACCCAAGTTCTAAAGTTGCAAGAATGATTAAGAACGCCGGCGAAGTATATGCAGGCAGTTTGATCGGTTTGGTAAACCCGATTAATTTTTCTGTAAAGAAGACGTTTAAAATGAAAGTGTATTCGCCCAGAATTGGTGCCGATGTTCTGTTAAAGGTTGAAGGACCCGGAGGAGCAGCATTCGAAATAAGAAAGCTTACAACAGTTGCAAATGCGTGGGAGGAAATGACATTTGATTTTAGTGCAATTGATGCAGGCCGGTCATATCAAAGCATCGTTTTGATATTTGATCTGGGTATAATGGGTGATGGTTCAGCAAACTATACCTTTTACGTTGATGACATTTCGCTTAACTAATTTCATAAATCATACATCATGATAAAGAAAATAAAATCATTCGCACTTGTTTTCCTTGCAGCTGTTGCTTTCCTGGCTGGTTGCGAAAAAAAGGAATACAGCTTTGGCGATTTTAAAACGCCATCAGATCTTACACTAACCGCTGTAGTTGCAGGTGTAGATGCAAGCAATCCTAACGGAAACGGCACAGGCGCTGTTGCCATTACGGCAACTGCCAAAAATGCAATCAGTTATAAAGTTGATTTTGGCGATGGCAAATCACAGATTGTTCCATCGGGCATCATCAATTATAAATACACAAACCCAGGTACTGATGAATATGTGATCACAGTAAATGCAATTGGCACAGGTGGTGTGGTTTCAACGATCAGTAAGAAAGTGACTGTGTTCGTTGCATTTGAAATTCCTGCAACCATTTTACAGAATATGACAGGAGGAACTTCTAAAATTTGGGTTTCAGATAAAGAAGCACCCGGTCATTTTGGTGTAGGGCCTAATGATCAATTTTCACCAATCTGGTATGAAGCAGGACCAAATTCAAGAGATGCCTGTTCATATGATGATGAGATCACTTTTACAAAAGATGCGAATAATAATATCCTGATGACCATTGATAACAAAGGACAGTCATTTTCTATTGGTGCATCAACGGCGTTTTATGGGTTTGGTGGTGGTGATGCTTGTCTTGGCGTAACAGCAGCCGGTACAAAAAAATTAGCATTCATGGATGCAACTTCTGCATCAACACCGTCTAATTCAACAAGAATACAGTTTGATGTGCCTGGTAATGGACTGATCATTTTTGGTACCGGCGCAACAACGTATGAGATATTATCTCTTACAGCAACAACTATGCACTTGCGCAATATTGGAATTGATGGTAATGCGTGGTATCAGAAATTAAAAGTGAAATCATAATATATGATACGAATGAGTTTGCTAGTGTTGTTATCTGTGCTGTCTTTTTTCGCATGTTCGAAAAAAGGCAGCCCGGGTAACGCCGATGTGGCGCCAACCAATCTTACGCTTAATGCAGTGGTAAGTACTGATAACAGCGGTAATGTTGAGTTTACAGCCACAGCTACGAATGCGGCTACATATGAATATGGATACGGCAACGGTGTGTTTGCATTGGTGCCAACTGGTAAAGTAACATACAAGTATGCTGCATCAGGAACCTACAGCGTAACCGTTACTGCAAAAAGTGCAAGTGGTAAAACAGCATCTAAAACAATACAGGTTACTGTTGCAGTTGGCTTGTCATTGATTTTTAGTGATGAGTTTGAGGTAAATGGTGCACCTGATCCTGCGAAGTGGGGTTATGATATTGGCACAGGATCGAACGGTTGGGGTAATAATGAACAACAGTATTACACCAACAGGAGCGATAATGTAATTGTGCAGAACGGTGTTTTAAAAATTACTTTGAAGAAAGAAAATTTTAATGGCAGTGCGTATACATCAACACGTATGCTCACAGCAAATAAATTTTCTTTCAAGTATGGTATTGTGGAAGCACGTGCCAAACTTCCCGCGGGTGGGGGCACATGGCCCGCCATCTGGATGTTGGGTGCTAATATTAATACTGCCGGTTGGCCTGCTTGTGGTGAGATCGATATTATGGAGCATAAGGGAAATGATCTCAACCGCATTTTTGGAACATTGCATTATCCCGGCCGGTCAGGAGGAAGTGCCGATGGCAGTTCACGAATTATCAGTAACGCATCCACTGAGTTTCACATTTATAAAGTGGAATGGACAGCTGCGGCGATTAAAATTTATGTAGACGATGTATTGTTCCATACGGTTGCCAATTCAACAGCTATTCCATTCAATCATAATTTTTTCATTATCATGAATGTGGCTATGGGAGGCTCTTTTGGCGGTGCCGTTGATCCAAATTTCAACAGCGCTGCAATGGAGGTCGATTATATTCGGGTTTATCAATAATGATCATATGGCAGAAGAGGAACAGAGCGTATTCCTCATAATCAATAGCGAAAGTGGATCATGTTTTTTTATTGAATTAAATGTCTTTCACTTTTCTTCTCTTTATCCTTACACATTAATAAGTTATTATGAAAACATACATAGTACGCTTGGCTGCAATGTTGATGTTTATCGGTTCAACAACAACATCTTGCGGGCAAAAGAAACAGAAATTGGTTTGGGCTGATGAGTTTAATACAAACGGGTTGCCAGATACTGCAAAGTGGAGTTACGATCTTGGCCGAGGCTGCCCGAATAACTGCGGATGGGGTAATAACGAACTTCAGTATTACACAGCAAATCGAAAAGAGAATGCACGAGTGGAAAATGGCAAACTCATTATTGAAGCACATAAAGAAAAATTTCAAGATGCAAATTATACCTCAGCACGCCTGGTATCAAGAAACAAAGGCGATTGGAAGTACGGACGTATTGAAGTGAAAGCAAAACTACCAGCTGGCCGTGGAATGTGGCCTGCAATCTGGATGCTTCCTACAAAATGGGAATATGGTGGCTGGCCGCATAGCGGTGAAATTGATATCATGGAGAATGTTGGTTATTGGCCCGATTCATTATTTGCCACCGTGCATACCGGGGCTTATAATCACGGACAAGGAACACAAGTGGGTAAAGCAATTTCCGTAAAAGATCTTTCCTCCTCATTTCATATTTATTCAATTGAATGGATGGCCGATAAAATTATTTTTATGCTCGATGGAAAAGAATATCATCGGTTCAATAATAAAAATTCAGGCAGTGAGGTGTGGCCATTCGATAAACAATTTCATTTGCTGCTGAATGTGGCAGTTGGTGGTAACTGGGGCGGCAAATTTGGTGTTGATGACAGCATCTTTTCCCAACGCATGGAAATAGATTACGTTCGGGTATATCAATAAAAGTAAACGATAGTTTTAACTCTTAATCAACACAAGATCATGAAACGTGTTGCACTCTTACTCTGCTTTTCGTTCAGCACAGCAGTTTTATTTGCACAGGTAACGAATGAAGTAAAAATGAATCGTTTTCTCGATTCACTGATACGCTTAATGACAATCGACGAAAAGATCGGGCAAATGAATCAATACAGCAGCGATTTTGCTGCGACCGGTCCAATTACACAAGATGGAGATAAGCAAACGCAGGTAAGGAAAGGAATGATCGGTTCTTACCTCAACGTTACAGGTGCAGAACGTACACGTTCGTTGCAGGAAATTGCGATGCAGTCACGTTTAAAAATTCCGTTATTGTTTGGACAGGATGTGATTCATGGTTACAGAACAATTTTTCCGTTACCATTAGCTGAAGCTGCAAGTTGGGATATGGAAGCAATTGAACGCAGTGCACGCATTGCAGCTATTGAAGCAAGTGCAGCAGGTATTCACTGGACGTTTGCGCCAATGGTTGATATTGGTCGTGACCCCCGTTGGGGCCGTGTAATGGAAGGTGCAGGTGAAGATCCTTTTTTAGGTTCGCTCATTGCGAAAGCAAGAGTAAATGGTTTCCAGGGAAAAGGTTTTGGAAATACAGATGCGGTGTTGGCTTGTGTGAAACATTTTGCAGCTTATGGCGCAGCAGTTGGCGGTCGTGATTATAATTCAGTTGATATGAGCCCACGTATGTTGTATGAAACTTATCTGCCGCCATTTAAAGCAGCGGCCGATGCAGGTGCAGCAACATTCATGAATTCATTTAACGATCTCAATGGTATACCGGCAACGGGTAACCGTTTTTTACAACGTGATATTTTAAAAGGTCAATGGAAATTCAAAGGTTTTGTGGTGAGCGATTGGGGAAGTATTGGGGAAATGGTGAATCATGGCTATGCAAAAGATAATTATGAAGCAGCTATGCTGGCAGCAAATGCCGGTAGCGATATGGATATGGAAAGCCGTGCCTACATTCAGCATCTTGCACGCTTAGTGAAAGAAGGAAAAGTGAAGATGACTGTGATTGATGAAGCTGTAAGGCGCATTCTTCGTAAAAAATATGAACTGGGCTTATTTGCTGATCCATACAAGTTCAGCAATATCCAAAGAGAGAAACAGCAATGGAACAATCCGCAACATCTTGTTGCAGCAAAAGAAATTGCAGCAAAGAGTATTGTGCTGCTGAAAAATGATCCCCTCCCGGGAGGGGCAGGGGTGGGTACATTACCTCTTTCAAAACAAACAAAAAAGATAGCACTTGTTGGTCCGTTGGTAAAAGCAATAAAAGAACATCTTGGCTTCTGGAGTTACGATTGGGATGATGATTCTGCACGTGTGCCGAGTCTTTATCAATCTGTTCAAAATAAAATTGGCAGCAACACACAGTTGCTTTATGCAAAAGGTTGTGAGTTGACAGATAGCAGTCGTGCAGGTTTTGCAGCAGCAATAGATGCAGCCAGTCAATCAGATGTGGTAGTGATCTATGTGGGTGAAACAAGAAATATGAGCGGTGAAGCAAAGAGCCGTAGCAATATTCATTTGCCAGGTGTGCAGGAAGAATTAATAAAGGCCGTTGCGGCAACAGGCAAGCCAGTAGTTGTATTAGTTGCAGCCGGTCGTCCATTGGTGTTTAACTGGACAGCAGAACATGTGTCTGCTATTCTTTACACCTGGTGGTTAGGTACAAAAGGTGCTGATGCAATTGCTGATGTATTGTTTGGTGATTATAATCCTTCCGGTAAATTACCAATGACGTTTCCACGCAGCGAAGGACAAATTCCGATCTACTATAATCATTATAACACCGGCAGGCCTGCAAAAACAGAAACCGATTTCAACTATGTATCAGCCTATACTGATCTGCGCAATAGTCCTCAGTATCCGTTTGGTTTTGGATTGAGTTATACAAGATTTCAGTACAGCGATATTCAATTGAATAAATCATCTCTTAAGCCTGGCGAAACATTAACAGCAACTGTTACAGTTACCAATAATGGTAATTATGATGGGGAAGAAGTAGTGCAATTGTATATCCGTGACATCACAGGGTCTGTCGTTCGTCCGGTAAAAGAGTTGAAAGGATTTAAAAAAATTAAGGTCGGTAGGGGAGAGAGTAAACAAGTACAGTTTACACTTACAGCTAATGATCTGCGATTCTATAACGACAAGCTGCAATACATTTATGAACCGGGAGATTTTACGTTGTTCATTGGCGGTAACAGTCGTGATGTAAAGGAAGCAAAATTTGAGTTGAAAAAATGAGTTGAGCAATCGTTATTATAGCAGCAAAACAAAACCCTTTCAATCTTGAAAGGGTTTATTGTTTTTAGCGTTTTGCTAAGTCGGCTTTTTTAAAGATGGATCTTACTGCGGCCTCAATTTCTTTTGAACTGATATTACGGTTGTTCACCTCATCGGTAGCCCAACCCTGCCATACTGTTTTACCACTGGCTGCATCGATCATGTTCACCGTTATTGTTCCTTCCTTAATAGTTCGTTCGCTACGGTCGTAGCCAATAAACTGAGAAGGATAGTTTACAATAAAGTAACGTCTGTAATACGGGCTATAGAATGTTCTGTAGAAAGGCTGCGAATAAACCGGGTCGTTATTTTGTACAGTAGAACGTTCTACCAACAGATCATAACTCAATAAAATATCGGGACGACGTTTTGTTTCGCTCCATCCAGCTTTTGTTAATTCTTTACTTACTGCTGCACGGATATTTGTTTCTGCAATGTCGTTATTCTTGTTACGGTCATTACGTCCGGCACCATCTTGGTCAACCCATGCAAACGTTTTGTAATTGGAAAAATTAAAAGCCTGATCTTTTTCAATATGTGCTGCCGGGCCGCAACCTGCCAGTAAGAGTAATAAAGCCGGTAAAAACATCCATCTGCTCAAACGCTTTTTCATAGTACCTCCATTGTTTTAATAGTATGTTCAATTAACGTACCACAGACGGTCGCAGATGTTTGAGGTTTATTAAAGCATTGTGAAAACACAGAGAGATTGTTATGTTTTTTAACAATTTGAAGAATTGATAAGTTCATTTGAAAGCAAGTATAGCTTCATTAAGATGTATTTTTTATTTCCGTTGGTGTAAAGTCATTCTGCCCATAATCTTTTCCATGATCTTTATCTTAGCCCATCTTGGTGCGGTTCGTAACGAATACACCAATAGTTTTGATAAAGCTCCCGGCACTACATGGTTGCTTCGCCCAAGAGCTTTGAGAATGGGTGCAGCAATTTGCTGTGGTTGTAACGACATGTACATTTGCATGTTTGCCCGTTTACCAAATCCACTTTCAACCGGGCCGGGTGCTGCTGACAAAACATCAACACCTGATGGTTTTAGTTCAACAGCCAACCCCTCAGCCAATGTCTGGATATATGCTTTGGTTGCAGCGTAATGTGCAGCATAGGGTACCCCTTGAAATGCAACAATAGAGCTAAGCAAGATAATGCCTCCACGTTTGCGCTGTACAAACTGTTGGCTGTAATGATGTGTTAATGCCAGCACTGCTTCACAATTAATCCGAAGCATATTGATCTCTTTATGTAACGATGCATCAATGAATAAGCCTGATGTGCCGTAACCTGCTGATGCAACTAACAAGCCAATTGAAAGTTGCTGTGTTTCCCGAATAAGTGTATCAATTCCATCTGCAGTTGAAATATCAGCAGCAATAATTTTTACTTCTGCTCTATGGCGTTGTTCCAGTTCTTTTTTTACAAGAAATAGCTGTTCTTTATTTCTTGCGTTTAATACAAGATGAATACCAGCTGCTGCCAGTTCTTCTGCAATGGCCAAACCAATACCGGATGATGCGCCTGTAACAAGTGCCCATGTGCCGTATTGCGCTTTGATTCTTCTTTGTTCGTTTAATGAAAGCATTTCTCTGTCATTTTTGTTCGTGATAAATAATCGATACAAAAATGAATAGTCGGCTTTTCGAAAACGATAACAAATGTTTAGATTTCTATTTCTGCTTTTTCAATCGACTGAGATGTACAGGTGTAACACCAAGGTAAGATGCGATCATGTGTTGAGGTACCCGGTTATGAATATCGGGAAATATGTCGGTAATGGAATCGTAACGTTCTTTAGCAGTGCGGGCGTAGAGATTTTTAATACGGTCATCCTGGTACACAAAATAAAATTCAGCAATGAGCCGGCCAAGTTTATTGCCTTCTTTCAAATTTTGGTAACCCCATTCAACAGCAGTGCGTTGCAGTATGGTTACTTCGGTTTCTTCAACAGCTTGTATACTGTAAAATGATGATTGTTTTAACAGGAAACACGAATAGTCAGCAATGAACTGATTTTCCAGTCCAAAATGCAGGGTATGATCAATGCCGTCGTTATCAGTAATAATTACACGAACGATGCCTTTGTTGATGAAGAATATTTCATTTGGAATTGCTCCTGGTCTGCTCAGCAGCTCCTGCCTGCTGAATGTTTTGGTAAAAGTGCGGCAAAGAAAATCATCCAGCTCAGTATCGCTGATATTGATCATTTGCCTGATGACATTGCTGATTTGCTGCATGTTTTGTGAAGCTGCCTGGCATTTCATAGCCGCACTTCATTCGTAAATTAACCAATTATCCGTTTGTCTTTCGCTACAAATTTTGCAAAGCCAAGTAAGGCGGCCATTACCATGATGTTGCGGAATACATTCAACATTTCCAGTTCCTGTTCACGGGCTGCATCAGCCATCATCATTGCGGCGGAAAGGTTATGCCCCGATGCTCTTGGCAAATGCACAATCAACGCCATCAACAAAACATACAATGCCATTAGCGAGTAAGCCAGTTTATCGTATTTGCCAATAAGGGCACTAAGGATAAAAGCAATGATACATGCCAACGTGAAATAATTCCAGAAATAAGGGAATGGTAAATAATCGGGCACGAATGATGCGCCCACATCAGGCTTTCCCAAATGCAAACCAACATAGAGCAGAAAGCTTAGCGGAAATAACCAGCGGCCAATGGATAAAACTTTTTCCATGTGTTTTGTTTAATTAGTTGGGAATGGAATCAACGAACGTATTTCAACAGTTCCGTAAGGGTATTTCAACATGGGACAGTTTTTACTCCACGCCTGCACTTCTTCATCGCTTTCAGCTTTGCAAAGCAGGTAACCCGTAACTAATATATTGTTGCCTCCTTTATCTGGCCCGTTACTGATGCCTTCGTTTGAAACGATCGTACCATTGTAAGCAATGGGTTGTGTGGCAATTAATTTTCCCTGTTTCGCAATGTTACCGATCCATACTTGCCATGCGGGCATATCTTCGGTCATGTCCTGTGCAGTAGTGATGTAATCGTTATTGCCACTTACGTTGCGGAATAAAAGCAGATACTCTTTCATTGTTTATTTTTTTGGTGATGAACAATGAAACAAAATAAATACAGGGTAAGTCCGCCACCATTGACAAATGTCAATGTTTCAGAGTTTGGCTTTTAACCGGCTGAACGTTTCCTGTGTTATGCCGAGATAGGAAGCAATGAGTTTGCTTGATAAACGTGTCATTAGTTGCGGGCGGTAATCCATTAACCATTTTATACGTTCCAATGCTGAAAGTGATACAAACGTATTGATACGATAAACCGAATTTGCGTACGACGCTTCAAGAATTTGTTTATACACTTTATCAAATTGTGGTATTGTTTCCATCAGTTGTTGAAAACCCTCCCTGTCAATTGCACAGAGTTCACAATGTTCAACTGCACGTATGTTTTCATTGGCAGGCTGTTGACTTCCAAAACTTATAAGATCGCTGCACCAGTTGTTTTCGGTTACAAGATCTCTCGTTGTTTCGTTAGCTTCCTGGTCATACACAAACACTTGCAGGCAGCCTTTACTGAGAAAATAAACATAGCGGCAAACATCGCCCTGTCGCAACAAAAGCTCATTTCGTTTTACTGAAATGCTTTTGAAATGAGCGAGCACTTCATCCAAATGATCAACATCATTTCCCAAACGGCTGACAATATGTTCCTTTAATTTTAAAACCATAGAACAGGAATTTTCAAATTTATAGGGAAGCAGATCATTGAAATATTAATTTTTTAATTAAGACAGGATCCTGTTATTAAGTTCATTATACTTCTGGCTTATGCCTGTTGCCAGTGAATAATTTACTACCCTTTTACATTGATGGATTGTCTTGTTGAAGAAAGAGGATTAAAAGTTGAAATATTCTTATGCCTTTGATGGTCGCCTCACCAACCAATATTACATCCTGTAGCGAATTGTTTATGCTTTCATTTTAGCTGTTTGGAATGGAGATGCAACCAGGCGTGTTTCTTTGGCAATATACCAACAGTGGCTGTAGATCGAAGAATGTATCGTGCCATTAGCTTTTGGAATGAATAGATGATCCGGCAGTAAAACACGAGTGTTTATTTCTGCTTCACCGTCTTCATTTGTATCACATCAACCAAAAAAGCAAAGGCCATGGAGAAATAAATGTAGCCCTTGGGTATTTTAAACTGCAGCCCTTCAGCAATAAGCGATACGCCGATCATCATCAGAAAGCAAAGTGCAAGTATTTTAAACGAAGGGTGTTTATGAATAAAATTACTGATAGGTTTTGATGCCACAAGCATGATCAACACAGTGACCACAACAGCTGTATACATGATCCATAATTCGTTTACCATACCAACTGCTGTAATAATGGAGTCAATCGAAAAAACAAGATCAAGTAAGATCACTTCACCCAGCAGTTGGCCAAAGCTGGCCTTTACCGGCATACGTGGCGTTTCTTCTGCCGCAATTTCACTCTTATGATAAATTTCTTTTGTGCTTTTGTACAAAAGAAATAAGCCACCAATAATAAGTATGAGTGATTTACCGGAGAACCCGATATCGAATAAAGTAAATAACGTTTGGTCAAGTTTCAGGATCCAGGAAAGTAAAGCCAATAGCACTAGCCGCATGATCATGGCCAGACCAATTCCCCAGAAGCGGAGTTTGTTCCGTTGGTTTTCGGGTAGCTTATCGGCGAGTATAGAAATGAAAATAATATTATCAATTCCAAGAATTACTTCCAGTGCAATAAGCGAAACAAGTGCGATAATAACTTCGGACATGTAACTGATGAATTAATGTTTTAAGATAAGTTTTTTATGCTTGTGGTTACTTCCTTATAAAGTTTATTGTTGTGTTCAACTATTTCATCACCGGCTTACTTCCTCAACGCCTCTCTCACTTTCGGAGCGATCTTCGTTCCAAAGATCTCAATCGATTTCATCAATGATGCATGCGATGGCCCGCCTACATCCATGTGCGCAGAGAAACGGGTGAGGCCAAACAGTTCCTGCATCTGTAAAATTTTATCAATGGCTTCGTTTGCATCGCCAACGATCAATGCACCATCTTTACCTCTTCCAAAATCAAATTGATTGCGTTGGTAAGCAGGCCATCCACGGCTGCTGCCAACACGGATCATTTGTGCAGCGTATAATGGGTAATATTCATCAGCTACCTGTTTGCTGTTTTCACCAAATAAACAATGCATGTGAACACCCACTTCAAACTTAGTCATATCATGTTCAAAATGCTGATACACTTTTTTATAATAGTCGAACAACGGTTGAAACTGCACCGGGCTTCCTCCAATAATAGCAAAGATCACCGGCAAGCCGGCTTTACCTGCACGCAACACAGATTCAGGTGTGCCGCCAACAGCCACCCAAATATTAAGATGATCATTCACTGCACGTGGCAGTATTTCCTGGTTGTTTAATGCAGCACGGTATTTTCCTTTCCAGGTAAGAGGGTTTTGATGATTTATTTTTTGAAGCAAGTCTAACTTTTCTTCGAACAAGCCATCATAATCGCTCAGGTTATAACCATACAACGGAAACGATTCAATAAAACTGCCACGGCCGGCAACGATCTCCGCACGGCCATTACTCAACTGATCGATGGTGGCAAACTGCTGATAAACTCTCACCGGATCGGCCGAACTTAAAACTGTTACTGCACTGCCGAGTTTGATGTTTTTTGTAACAGTAGCGGCAGCAGCTAAAATAATTTCAGGTGTTGATACTGCATAATCAGGACGGTGATGCTCGCCAATGCCATAGAAATCGAGACCCACTTCATCCATCAGTTTGATCTCTTCAATTAATTCACGCAGCCGTTCTCCGGCAGGTAAAGGTTTGCCGGTTGCATCGTAATGATTATCGCCAAACATGCCCACGCCTAATTCCATAGAAGTTTATTTTGTTTGCAAAGATAAGCGAGGAATGAAGAGTAGTGCAGGTATGGTGATTGATCGGTTGTTTGCCAATCCCGGAATATTAAGCTCTGCAATTTCGGCTTATTAATTCGGGATAGAAACTTCCAGCGTGCAACCTTTACCAGGCGCAGAGGCAAGTTGCATTTTACCTGAATAAAAATTAACACGACTGTTGATGTTTTTTAATCCAATGCCGTTGCCTTGCTGCTGAATATCAAAGCCAACCCCGTTATCACGTATAAAGAGAATAAGATTGTCGTCCTGTTGTTGCAGACGTATTGTTACCTCGGTTGCCTTTGCATATTTAAGAATATTGTTGAGTTGTTCCTGCACAATACGGTAGAGCATCAGTTCTTTATTTTTATCTACCTGCAATGCATTGTAGTCTTGATCAACAAACAGTTGCACCATTAACTTGTTTGGCTCCTGTACACTTTCCACAAGATCTTCCAGTGCTTCTTTTAATCCATCATGACCAAGTGATGGCGCAACAAGCGTGTGCGACAGTTTGCGGATATCCTGCATCGCTTCTTCAAGATGCAGGTAACTCCGTTCAATGATCTCTTCGTTAAATGTTTTTTCTGTTTTGGCAACACCCAGGTAGAGTTTCACTACACTTAATAACTGGTTGATATTATCGTGCAGCTCAAGCCCCAGTTCATTACGTTCTTTCTCCTGTGCAAGAATCGTTATTTCAGTAATAAGTTTTTGTTGGGAAAGTTCTTTTTCCATCAACTCTTTTTCCATTTGTTTCTGCTCAGTGATATCAACCATAATACCACTCAGCCTTGCTGCTTTGCCATCTTCCATGATCACCGCTACAATATCACGCAACCACAGAATGCGCCCATCTGCAGCGATCATCCTGTATTCAAACTGGTGCGATTTTCCTTCTGCCGTTGATTGTGCACAATAATTAACTGCCCATGTGCGGTCTTCTTCAAAAATATGTTCGGCCCAAAAACCAGGTTCCTTGATCCATCTTTCAACAGGATAACCCAGCATACGTTCTGCCTGCTCACTTACAAATGTAAATACAAGGGTTTGTGCATCGGCTTCCCACACAATACCATCCACACTGTTCATGAGTGTATAATAACGTTCCTGCGATTGTTTGAATTTATATTCAACCAATTGCCTCCGTTGCTCTTCTGCAATGCGTTTCTCATCTAATCTTTTTGTTTCAGATCGGTTGATGATATAAGCCGTTACCCACACCAGTACACCAAACATAAAAATTACGGCACATACAAACAGTGCTACCCACACGACAACTGAAAAACGTTCTCTGAGTACACCGGTTAAAACATAGTAACCAAGAATAGTGGGAATGATCACTAATGCAGGTAACAATAAACGGGCAGCTTTACCACCTGCATGCATGTTGGTTATTTCAGCAACAAATCCACGCCTGCTTTTCGCTAACAGAAGTGCCATTGAAAAGAGCATGAAACAAATGCCTCCATGAAAAGCCATGGGTGTAAACGAAGTGATCAGGTAATTTGAACTGAGATGATAGGTATAACCGATGACAGAAAGAACACCCAGACCGTTAACAGGTAAGGCAAACCATTGCGATGCAACGATGTGTCCGCTAAGCAACAACAGAAGAGAAATACCTGCGAGTAAAAAACCGGCTGCTGCATGTGGCACCATGGCATTGGCCGTTCCATTGTATAATGTTGTTTGTACCTGTTCGGTAAAAAGTAAACGATCGATGCCTGCATCATACAAGCCACTAACAGCAAGTATGCGTAACACTGCAATCAGTATGACTAATAATGCAAGGATTTTTGCAATAAGAAGTTTATAGCCTTTTTGCTGAGAAAGCAGTAGCGAAGAACCACAAAAAATAAATGCAATAGCAGTCATCGGGTTCATGGCAGGCATTTCAGGTAAGATACGTTTCAGGAAAACAATATCCTGCTGCCAGCCCAACAGCACCAATACAGCGATCGCAATCACAACGATCGCAGAAGTTCTTGTCAGGTAAAATGAAATACGGTTCAAAGGATGGATGTAAGTTTTTTTGGATAAAAGGACAAGCAATATTAACAGATTTGAATGATTTCAGTCGGGGATTTTTTTGCAAATCAAATAATTACTCTGCTTCGACCTTGTAAATACCTTCATCTCTTGCAATGCCGCAAATCCTTCAGAATCGGGGTTCACACAATTTCTTTTTCTTTGCACTTATGCATCCCTCGCAACTTCAAATAAAAGATTATACATACGAGTTACCCGATGAGCGAATTGCCCGTTACCCGTTGGCCGAACGTGACCTCAGTAAGCTCCTCATTTACAAAGAAGGCAACATCAGCGAAGATGTGTACCGAAATCTTCCTGAACATTTACCAGCTGATTGCATGTTGGTGTTCAACAATACCAAAGTAATTGAAGCACGTATTCTTTTTCATAAATCAACCGGCAGCATTATTGAAATCTTTTGTTTAGAACCTGCGGCAGGTGTTGAACTTACGCAAGCGATGATGAGCCAGGGATCGGTTTGTTGGACTTGTTTGGTTGGTGGTGCAGGCAAATGGAAACAGCAGTTTTTAGAAAAACAACTCAGCACGCCAAAAGGCGACGTGTTGTTGAAAGCAGAAAAACGAAAGCAGGAACAAGGCAGTTTTGAAATTGAATTCAGCTGGGATAATGATCATTTCACTTTTGCTGAACTCTTGCATTTTGCAGGCGTATTGCCATTGCCGCCTTACCTGCAACGACAAACCGAAGCAGCTGATTATGACCGTTATCAAACCGTTTATGCAAGGCAGGAGGGTAGTGTAGCAGCACCAACAGCTGGTTTACATTTTACTCCTTTATTGTTACAGCAGTTACAGGAGCGGGGCATCAAAACGCAGTTTGTTACACTGCATGTGGGTGCCGGTACGTTTCAACCGGTGAAGAGTGAAACCATGGAGCAACACAATATGCACCGTGAATGGATCGAAATAACAACCGATACGATTGAAGATCTGTTGAAACAATTACCTAACAACATCATTGCGGTTGGCACTACTTCATTGCGCAGTATTGAAAGTTTGTACTGGATGGGAGTAAAAGCCATCATCAACCCCAATGCAGGCATCGAGGAACTGGAAGTGCAGCAGTGGGATGCATATGATCTGCCAAATCAAAAAACTTCTGCCAAAGAAGCCCTGCAGGCATTACTCGATTGGATGAAGCGAAACCAACTCAACCAACTAATCTGCCATACACAAGTATTAATAGCACCAGGTTACAAAGCACGCATTGCTTCGGCCATCATCACCAATTTTCATCAACCCAATTCTACCTTGTTATTATTGGTAGCTGCTTTAATTGGTAACGACTGGAAGAAGGTTTATGATCATGCAATGGCCAATAACTTCCGCTTTTTAAGTTATGGCGATGGGAGTTTGTTGTGGGTGAGGGAGAGTAGTGTTTAGCCGATAGTATTAAGCCGGTAGCGGTTAGGTAATAAGATTTCTGACTAACTACTTAGTACTGCCGGATATCGGCTTCTTCGTTTACTAACGTCTAATAGCTTGCCGTTCGTAGCTTTCTCCGATTTTTCTTGCTCATATGTATCCTTCTATTACCTTTGATTTCAGTTCGGGAAAACCAATCAACCAAATTGGTTCGTATCCTCACTTAAATATTATTTGTGGGAAAGCACACATCAAAAGTAACAGCGGCCGGCTTGTTAATTGCGTTAGGCATTATTTATGGCGACATCGGAACTTCTCCCCTGTACGTTTACAATGCTATCATTGGTAACCGGGTAATTTCAGAAACACTCATTGTTGGTACGTTGTCCTGTATTATCTGGACGCTGACGTTGCAAACTACCATTAAGTATGTGATCATGATCCTGCGGGCCGATAACCGTGGGGAAGGTGGCACTTTTGCTTTGTACGCTTTGGTGCGGCGCAGGCGCAAATGGTTGGTAATCCCGGCTATGATCGGTGGTGCGTCGTTGCTGGCAGATGGTATCATTACGCCGCCCATTTCTATTACATCTGCTATCGAGGGTTTGAAAGTGTTGCCCCAAATGCGTGATATGCCTGTGAATACAGTGGTAACTATTGTATTGATCATTTTATCGCTGTTCTTTTTTATGCAGCAGTTTGGTACTGGTTCAATTGGCAAACTGTTTGGTCCGGTAATGACGGTTTGGTTTACCATGCTTGCTATACTTGGAGCTGTTCACGTGTTTGATGATCTCGCCATTTTCAAAGCATTGAATCCATACTATGCATACGATTTCCTGGCCACCTATCCGGAAGGTTTCTGGTTATTGGGTGCGGTGTTTCTCTGTACCACAGGTGCAGAAGCTTTGTACAGCGATCTTGGTCATTGCGGAAAAGAGAACATCCGTATTTCATGGATCTATGTAAAAATTTGTTTGCTCATTAACTATTTCGGACAAGGTGCATCTCTTCTTGCAAACTATAACGGTAAGCTCATTGATAGTACGTTCAAAGCTGAATCCGGCATTCATGCATTTTATGATCTCATGCCGCATTGGTTCATTATAATTGGAGTTGCCATCGCAACTTCGGCCGCTATTATTGCCAGCCAGGCTATGATCTCCGGCGCATTTACCCTCATTAGTGAAGCCATGCGTTTGAACCTGTGGCCACGTTTGAAAATCGTTTATCCAAGTGAAGAGAGAGGACAGTTGTTCATTCCGGGCATGAATCTGTTTATGTTCCTCGGTTGTACGTTCGTAGTGTTGTATTTCCAGGAATCTTCGAAAATGGAAGCAGCCTATGGATTGGCGATTATTGTTACCATGATCATGACCACCATGTTGTTTGCTAACTTCCTCGTGTTACACCGTATCAAACCAATCTACATCTGGATATTCCTGGTAGGTTATCTTACTATAGAATTTGCTTACCTGGTAGCATTGATGGATAAATTTTTACATGGCGGTTACATTACACTCATCATCGGGTTGGTGATGTTTATAGTGATGTATGTTTGGTACCGTGCACGTAAAATCAAAAACCGTTACGTGGAGTTTGTGCGGTTAGATCATTATCTGCCGATGCTGCAGGAATTAAGTAATGATATGACGGTAACCAAACATGCAACCCATCTTGTTTACCTCACAAGTGCAAACAATCCCAAAGAGATCGAGCATAAGATCATTTATTCTATCCTTAACCGTAAACCAAAACGTGCCGATATTTATTGGTTTGTGCATGTGGATACATTGGATGATCCCTATACCTGCGAGTATGAAGTAAGCACCATTATCCCCAATGAGGTGATAAGGGTTGAATTCCGTTTAGGTTTCCGTATGCAGCCACGTATTAACCTCATGTTCCGTAAAGTGGTGGAAGACATGGTGAGCAATAAAGAAGTGAACATTACCAGCCGTTACGAAAGTCTGCAACGTAATAACGTTGTGGGCGATTTTCAGTTTGTGGTGATGGAAAAATTCCTGAGTCAGGATAATGAGTTGCCATTCTTTGAACGGATCATTATGCGTTTCTACTTTATGGTGAAGAAACTTGGACTGAGCGAAGAGAAAGGCTTTGGCCTCGATCAAAGCAATGTTGCGGTTGAGAAATTCCCATTGATCGTGGCGCCTATCAGTAGTCTTAAACTCAAGCGTATCTACAACGAAGAGGACGAAGAATAGCCGGTAGTTTGTAATTGATAGTTTGTAGTTATTTTAATTCGGTTTTTCTGAGTAATTTGATTGAGACTCCGACTGATAACAACAAACTATAAACTAATTATTTGTCTCCAACCATTCTCTATATTATTATCGGTTATGTCCTGTTGATGGTGATCGCTTATTTCATCCAGGAAAAATTTATTTTCAAGCCGGAGAAGCTGGCTGCCGATTTTGAATTCAAATACGATGCACCTTTCAAAGAAGTAAGTTTTAATCCTGAGCCTGGTGTTACCATTAGTGGTATTCATTTCAATGTAAAAAAACCGCACGGACTCATCATCTATTTTCATGGCAACACCCGCAGCATTAAAGGCTGGGGTAAATATGCACGTGATTTTTTTCGGTTTGGGTATGATGTGTTGCTGGTTGATTATCGTGGATTCGGAAAAAGTATTGGTAAGCGTAGTGAAGCAGCCATGTTGCGTGATATGCAGTTTGTGTATGATCAGTTGTGCCTGCAGTTTCCTGAAGATCATATTTTGGTTTATGGACGAAGCATGGGCAGTGGTTTTGCAAGTAAGCTTGCAGCAGATAATCATCCACGTTATTTAATTCTTGATGCACCTTATTACAGCTTCCGAAAAGTAGTGGAACGCTTTCTTCCTTTTTTGCCGATACGTTTAGTATTGCGGTTTCATTTACGAACCGATAAGTGGATCAAAGAAGTGAAATGCCACACCTACATAATACATGGAACGAAAGACTGGCTCATTCCAATTCGGCACAGTGAACGATTACAAGCTATTAATCCACGTCGTATCACCTTGATCCGTATTCATGGTGGTGGCCATAATAATCTGCCAACTTACCCGGAGTATCATAATTTTATCCGTGATATATTGAAAGTATAAGTATGCAGTTGAAAACAAAACGAAGATTAAAGAATACACTGAAGATAATCGTTGCGCTTTACCTGGTGGGTGGCGTTGCATTGTGGTACCTGCAGGAAACGATCTTCTTTCATCCAAAAAAAATACGTGCAGGTGAGCCTTTTCGTTATAAAGGACCACACGAAGAAGTGAATATTCCAGTTGATGCGTCATCCGTACTCAACTTTGTAAAATTCTTTCCGGCAGATACTGCATCCACAAAAGGAATTGTGTTGTACTTCCATGGCAACAGGGAGAATATTAACCGCTATGCAGCAGCTTCAGTTTATTTCACCAAACATGGTTATGAAGTTTGGATGCCGGACTATCCGGGCTTTGGAAAAACAACAGGCAAGTTCAACGAAGAACGATTGTATGATGATGCACATGCCATTTATAAACTGGCGACCAAACGATTTTCCGCTGATTCAATGATCATCTATGGCCGATCATTAGGTACAGGTGTTGCAACTGAACTGGCAAGTAATCAACCTTGCAAAAGATTGATCCTTGAAACACCTTACTATAGTTTGAGGGAGTTAGCAGGCGCACATTTCCCAATGTACCCTGTAGGTTTTCTTGTACGGTATCAATTTCCATTGTACGAATATTTACAAACAGTGATGGTTCCGGTTACAGTTTTTCATGGTACTAAAGATGCGGTGATACCTTACAAACACAGCAGCCGTTTAAAACCTCTGATGAAAAAAGGGGATGAGTTTATTACCATTGAAAAAGGCGGTCATAATAACCTCGCAAGCTATGATCTGTTTCAGCAAAAACTGGATAGTTTGCTGAGATGATTTTCCCGTCTCTGATTTCGTGCACAGCAACCTGTTTCATTTCATCAATCTCTTTAACCGTCATGTCGAGGAACGAGACATCTCCACGACGAAAGACGGTTTCAAACAAATATTACAGATAAAAGTTTAGGCTAATAATTCATTGCAAGGTGCCCGATTGTTTAGAGATGTCTCGTTCCTCGACATGACGAATCGGTCTGAATGATTATTTGCAGCAACTAAAATATTCTGGAGTAAAGGACGGGGCTGTCTTATTTACCTGCAGTTACCAGCATTTCAAAGTGAATGGTAATGATATCATCGATCTTGATGATGTTGAAGGGAGTCCGTGGGTGGATATCATAATCGCTCATAAGAATATCTTTACTGGCAGTGAGTTTGTAAAGATTGTCTTTGGTGCGTAAGAACTTTACCTGCATCAATTGTGGTTTGCTGATGCCGGCAATATGCATAACGGTGTTCACATTATAACTGTACACTTTGCCGGGCTGCATTTCTTTTTCGTTATGCAGTGGCTGTGCATTCAACAGGTCAACAGTAATAAAAGGGAACTCTTCGGCTTTTAAAGCTTTGTGCATATCCCTGTTCATCACATTATTTCTGCAGCTCAGTAATTTTGTTTTGATGCGGAGCTTAGCATTTTTGAACTGAATAAGCCTTGTTGATGGATTGATCTCGCCTTCGAGAATAGCAGGTTGAAACTTGTCTTTGCAATCGCATTTGAAGGTATTTACATTAGTGGAACCGAGGAGGTAGAGTTGGCTTTTTTCATCAATATGATACGCCAGTCTGATGGGAGTAAGCTTATCAGCAGAAAGCATGAAGAGAGATAATATGAATAACAGACGTAACATGATTGGTAAAATGAACAAAGCCCCGTTTGTTCAACAGGGCTTTGTTAGTTTGTGCAATTAGAATCCTACCACTGCTTCAACAACCACTCCTTTGAAGTTGCCTCCGTTCAGTATATTTCCTGTTGCATATCCTTTATAGTTCTGATTAACATATTCGCCTTTCAGAAGTACATTTTTAGTTAAGAACCAGCCTGCACCAAATGCTACACGATCAACAGTTTGTTCAGTAGTTGCATTTACCAGTTCACCTTTCACCTGGTTGTAACGTACACCAAGGAACACATTTTCTTTTGCACCAATTCTGTAAATACCATCTACTGCGAACTGGTTTACTTTACGTTTTGGAGTACCTGCTACTTTTTCATTGATAGTGCGGCCCTGTGCATTTTCGAATGTGCCGAAGAACTCAAAACCGTAAGCTCTTACCAACGCATTGAATTGTAATGCAGTGATCTGATTGGTAAAGTTTGGACTGATACGGCCTGATGTAAAGTTGTCTTTTGCAGTTGCATTTGCAGCTTCCATTGCAAACCAATAGTTGCTACCGGTACGGTCGCCTGCATACAATGTGCTGCGGCCAGAGCTGCTGTTGTGGAATACTGAACCTGCTACTCTTAATCTTAAGTTTTCATCAAACTTTTTATCATAAGCAAGTTTTGCAATGAGTGATGGGTTGCGTTTGTAGGTTTCAGTAGTGCTGCCTGGTTCCAATGGAGCCTGTACACCACCATTGATCAATCCGTTAGATGCACTTAAAACACCGGTAATATCACCTTTACGTAAGATCACTTCAGCACCAACTTCTGTTGCAAAAGCATCCATGATATAGTTTTCAATAAAGGGATTGTAAAGTGTTTGTCCACCATCAGAACGACGGAAGTGTTGATCACCATAGTTTAATTGATAGTGACCGATTTTGAGAGTTACTACTTTCATGATATCCTCCCAAACTTTTCCTTTGAATGGAACTTTATCAAATTGAATGTAACCACCTTTTACCCAAGCTTCGTTGTGGTGACGTGCAGAAAGATAAGTAACGAGGTTCAAAGCGATACCATCTGCCAGTTGCACATCAATGTTCAAGTTGGCTTGTGCCAAGTTGAAACCGGATTTTAAACGGGGGTATAATAGAGGGCTTCCTGCGGTGTTAGAATGTTTTAAACCCTGGAACTGTTGTGTAAAACCTGCACCGATACGAACTTTTAAACCATCAAAAGAAGTAGCGCTGTCTTTTGGAGATTCAAATACATTGATACCACTTTGATCATAAGGACGCCAGTTTTGAATTTTTGCCTGCTGACCTTGCATTGCTAAAGGTGACAGAAGAAGTGCGATTGCAGCACATTTTCTCAGACAGTTTGTAAGGAAAGGTTTCATATTTGTTTGTTTAATTGTTATTGTAATAAAATTGTTTGATTATGCTTTTTTGAGAATTACATCATAAGTAAGTGTTACTTCATCGCCAACTTTCATAGCGCCCAGCATAAAGCTTGGAGGTTTAATACCGTGGTTGCTCATGAGTATTTTGCGTGTACCTTTTACTTCAAGATCTCCACCAGGTAATGTTTTAATGCGCAGTGTGAGATCAGTTGGTTTGGTAACACCGCCTAATGTTAAGTTGCCGGTGATATTCATGATAGTTTCTGCACCACTTTGCTGCACACTTAACACTTTTGTAAATACATAAGTGATCTCTGGATATTTGTCAGCTTTTAATGTACTGTGAGTACGGCCATCCATCAGATCAGACTCTTTTGTACTTTTCAATGATGTTGTTTTTACTTTTACGGATGCAGCATTGATCTTTTCAAGACTTGTGCTGTTTAGACCAAAGTCGCCGGTTACAACAACGTTCGTTGCTTTTGAACTCCAGTCGTGAACATTAGATGTACCGTTTATGGTTAATTGAAAAGATTTGGTGCTGAATTTGCTTTGCGCACTTACTGTTCCTGCCAGCAGCAGTGTGGTGAGAAACAGGAGGATTGATTGGCGTATCATGATTTGTTGTTTAATTGTTTCGTGTTCAAATTGACTCCACAAATATTGCACGGGTACGCTAGCCCCAGAATGATCTAATGCAGGGTTTTGAGTGACTTGTGTCACAAGTTCAAGTGACGGGGGTCAGGCAGGGAAGGATGAAATGGCTGAAAGGCTTTGCAGCAAAGGGTTTCAGCCATCAGGGTTTAAAATGCTTTAAAGCAGAAAAGCCTGTAGAACATCTTCTACAGGCTTTTTTTTGATGAGAAATGAATTATTGTTCTTTTAACTGAACTGTTTGTTTGCTTACAGTTAATTGATAAGAAGCACCCACTTTCAACGCAAGATTTTCTTTGTCATGACTTACAGGGAAACCAAAACAAACAGGATACTTGTATTCATTGATTAGTTCATGAATAATGTTGTATACTTTTTTCCCGAATGGCCGTTCTGTATCCTGCATGTCCGTAAAGCCACCGATTATCAATCCTGCAAGATCATTCAGTTTGCCGCTGCGTTTTAACTGATGCAGCATACGATCAATATTGTAATGTTGTTCACCTATATCTTCTATGAACAGAATTTTTCCTTTGGTTTGATAATCGCTTTTGGTTCCGATAAGATGAGTGATCAAGGCCAGGTTACCACCTACAAGTTCAGCAGTTGCTTTTCCAGTTTGATTAAGACGATGTGTTTTGCAACTGTAGTTTGCTTTCTTACCTCCTAATGCTGCTTTGATTGATTGCACATATTTGTTTTTATAACCACCATCGTTAAACGCAGATGCCATGGATGAATGCAGTGTGGCAATTTTAAAATTACGGTTGATGTGTGCATGAAAGATGGTGATGTCACTAAAGCCAATGATCCACTTTGGATTTTTTTTGAATGCAGTAAAATCCAATTGATCAATAATGCGGCCAACACCATAACCACCACGTCCGCAAAGAATAGCTTTTACTTCAGGCGCATCAAGCATGGCCTGAAATTCATTCAAACGTTCTTCATCTGTTCCGCTGAAATAGGTTTTTGATTTGCTGCCGAGCGTTTTGCCCACCAGTACTTCATACCCCCATTGTTGTAACACGGTGATACAGGTTTGTGCTTTTTCAAGCTTCATATATCCTGCAGGGCAGGTAATGGCAATGGTATCGCCTTTTTTTAAATAGGAAGGAGTCTTCATCGTATTTCAGTTAAAGTGCTGCCGTTTGTTGTTACCTGCAATTTATGTTTCATGCCGCATTTCAATGCATAATTATTTTTCTGATGACCAACAGGAAAATCAAAACAAACAGGATACGTGCAATCAGGAATTTTTTCCATCACAATTTCATACAGGTTTTTACCAAATTCTTCAGCTGCGTCTTCACTTGCCTTGATCTTAAAACCACCGATGATCAATCCGGCTAAATGATCAAGCTTATCACTACGTTTTAAATTCCAGAACATACGATCAATGCTGTAGAGATATTCGCCGGTATCTTCTACAAACAAAATTTTATTCGTTGTGCGGAGATCACTTTTACTGCCCGCAAGTGATTCAAGCGTTTTTAAATTGCCCCCAACCAATGTTCCTGTTGCTTCACCCAACCGGTTCTTTTCATTGGCAGGAGCTGTGTATTTCATCTGCACTCCTTTTAATGCATCACGGATGGAAAGAATGGTTTCGATCTGTATCGGTTCTGCTTTGCTCCAGTCATCAGGAAAACTGTTGCACATTTTTGAATGAATGGAGGCAATACCAAAGTTGCGGTTGAGATGGCTATGCAGTACAGTAATATCGCTGAAGCCGATCATCCATTTGGGGTGCGCTTTCATTTTTGAGAAATCGAGCTGATCGATAATACGAACAAATCCATAGCCACCTCTTGCACAAAGAATGGCTTTTACCTTCGGGTCATCAATGAGTTGCTGAAAATCTGCCCGGCGTTCTTCATCAGTTCCGCCAAATGTGAAATCACGTTTACCAATGCTGCTGCCGATCTTTACGTTGAAGCCCCAGCTTTCAATTTGCTGAATGGCCGGTTGTATTTCCTTCTCCGTAATATAGCCAGCCGGTGAAGTAATACCAATTGTATCGCCGTCCTTTAAATAAGGAGGATGATAAGGTTCAGCCAGCCACTGTTCATCTGTACCGGCATGCAGTCCATCTGTCAGCAAAAGACCTGCTGGTAACATAGATTGTAAGAAATGCTTTCGCTTCATACGTTCAAATTATTTAAAAAAAGCCATATAGCGTTTTGTTAAGTCTTGCGTGTCTCATTTTTAATGGCATCTTTGCACGAGGTATTGCTTAAGTTATGCGGAAACTATTTTACTCATTCCTGTTTTTTGTTCTTTTCTGGATACTGTATTTTTCTCTTTGCAGATTGATCTTTATCCTGTTCTTCATGTCAAAAGTGCAGGAAGCTGGTACGGCCGATGTACTGAAATCATTCCTGTTTGGTTTGCCGATGGATATTGCAACCACGGCTTATATTGCCACACTGCCAATGCTTGCATGGGCTGTTTTGTTTCTTGCAGGGAAAGTGCCGGCCCGTTCAAACATTTACCGCTTGTACATGATCATCATGATCGTTTTGATCGGGTTTCTCACCATTGTTGATGTAAATACCTACCGTGAGTGGGGAACAAAATTAAACTACCGTGCTTTCCATGTTTTTTTTACTAAACCATCACTTGCATTAGCCAGTTCAATGATTCCGCCGGTTTTCATTTCGTTCATCATCGGTGTAATTCTGATCGTTATCGGTTTGCTTTTTTATTTCCGCTCAAAACCTGTTGTGCATATTCAGGAATATCCGCACATGATCAAACGTATTGTTATTGTGCTGGCCACCTTTGTTCTGTATGTGGTTGCTCTGCGGGGTGGAATTTCTACATCACCTTTGTCAATTTCATCAGCCTATTATTCAAACAATCAATCACTCAATCATGCTGCCGTTAATACGGAGTGGAATTTAGTGCGTGATATTATCGATCATCGATCGGCTCCTTTCAATCCTTATCTGTTTATGGATATGAAAGAAGCAAATGCAGTTTGTGATAGTTTGCTTGCAGCACCTGATTCAACAGTTTTGTTTTTGGATACCAGTAAACCAAACGTTGTGTTGGTTATTCTCGAAAGTTTTACTGCCGATCTGATGGCATCTCTCAATGGCGAAAAAAACGTAACCCCTTTTCTGGACAGTCTTGCAGCAAAAAGTTTATTGTTTACGGATATCTATTCATCCGGGTCACGGACTGATATTGGTTTCTTAACCATTCACAGCGGATTTCCTTCGCAGGCCATCAGCAGTTTGTTGACGATACCTGAAAAGGCGAAGAAAGTGCCATCGATTTCTTCGTCTTTGTTTCAAAATGGATATCATACTTCTTTTTATTACGGAGGCGAATCTGACTTCTTTAATTTCCGCTCGTTTATTTTGAATAAAGATTACAAAAGGCTTGTTGATATTCGTGATTTTGAGAAAAAAGATATTAACTCAAAATGGGGGGCGCATGATGGTGTAGTGTTGAACAGGGTACTTGCTGATTTGAAAAACGAACCGCAACCATTCTTTTCAACTGTATTAACATTAAGCAATCATGAACCGTTTGAAATACCGGTGAAAGCCCGGTTTCCGGGTAACGATCTTGCTGATAAATTTAAAAGTACAGCCCATTACACCGATCAGAGTTTGAAAGAGTTCTTTACAGCAGCGGCTAAAGAAGAATGGTATAAGAACACCTTGTTTGTATTGGTTGCAGATCATGGTCATCGGTTACCGGCAAAAAAACATGAGATCTATATGCCAAGGCGTTCGCAGATACCTCTCTTGTTTGCCGGTGAAGTATTGAAAGATGAGTATAAAGGAAAGCGTATAAATGTGTTGGGTTCACAAGGTGATCTGCCTGCTACGTTGCTTGCTCAAATGGGATTAGATCATAAAGCATTTTACTGGAGCAAGAATTTGATGAACCCCAACATAAGGCAGTTTGCTTTTAATTCGTTTGACAATGGTTTTCTCTGGATAGAAAAAGATGGCCAGGTTGCGTTTGATAACAATAACCGGAAAGTGATCAATGCTGCGGCTGCGCCGGCATCAGAAAAGTTAATGGTTAGAAGAGGTCAGGCTGTTTTACAGAAAGTATACCAGGAGTTTATCACTTATTAATTAAGCTGTCACAGTTGACAGAAAGGGTTTAAATTCATAGGGTAAAAAATATACTATGCGTTTATTGCTTGTATTCATTGCCTTCCTGTTTGCCGGATTAACTTCTGCACAAACTCCGGTTTTCCAAACAAAACAATACAATTTTGCCGAAGGGAAAGTGCTTCCTTATCGCATTCTTTATCCTGAGAATTATGATAAAACAAAAAAGTATCCGCTTGTTTTGTTTCTGCATGGGGCAGGAGAAAGAGGCGATGATAATCAAAAGCAATTAGTGCATGGTTCAAAATTGTTTCTTGAAGCTGAGAACCGAAAAAAGTTTCCGGCAATTGTCATCTTCCCGCAATGCCCTCTCAATTCTTTTTGGGCATCAATAAAAGTAGATACAACCGTACGGCCCCGTGTACTTTCATTTGATTATACAGGAGAAGCTAATTGGCCGTTGACTGCTGCCAATGAATTAGTGCAAAAAGTGACAAGTGAAGAAGCTGTTGATCTGAAACGCATTTATGTAGCAGGATTGTCGATGGGTGGTATGGGCACGTTTGAAGCTGTTTATCGTTATCCGAAATTATATGCTGCTGCATTACCTATTTGTGGTGGTGCCGATTTGAAAAGCTACAGTAACTGGACAGGCAAAACTCCTTTCTGGATATTTCATGGCGATGCCGATCCTGTAGTGAACGTAAAGCTGTCGAGAGATGCAAATGAAAAACTGAAGTCGATCAAAGCAAAAGTGAAATACACTGAATATCCCGGCGTAAATCATAACAGTTGGGACAGCGCTTTTGCCGAAACTGATTTTTTAAAGTGGATGTTTCAGCAGAAAAAGAAAAAATAGCAGTGCCAGACTTTTCAGATGCCAGCCCAACGGCTGGCATCTGCATTTTACGGGTTTGGGTAATGGAGGCGTTTATGGTACTTTTGCAATCCCCTGCTGCGTAGGGTTGCTATCTGTACAAGAGTGCGACGCAACAGGCGATGAACAGAAATTCTAAAGACGATTACAAAATGAGTTTACCAAAACGATATTTAATTACAAGTGCGCTTCCTTACGCCAATGGGTTGAAACATGTTGGTCATTTGGCCGGTGCTTATATTCCGGCAGATATTTATGCCCGTTACCTGCGTGCGCAGAAAAGAGATGTTGTGTTTGTATGTGGTAGTGATGAACATGGAACCGCTATCCCCATTCAGGCAACAAAAGAAGGCACAACGCCAAGAGCCATTATTGACAAGTATCATGAAGCGATGAAACAGGATTTTGAAGACCTGAACATGAGCTTTGATATTTATCACCGCACCAGCGAACCGATTCATCATGAAACAGCACAGGAGTTTTTTACTTATCTGCACGAACGTGGTGAACTGGAAACAAAAGAAACTGAACAGTATTTTGATGAAGAGGCAAAGACGTTCTTAGCTGATCGTTATATTAAAGGTACATGCCCCAACTGCGGCAGCGACCGTGCATTTGGTGATCAGTGTGAAAACTGCGGACGCACATTAAGTCCTGATGAGTTGATCAACCCGGTGAGCACACTCAGCGGTAAAGCGCCCATCAAAAAGAAAACATCGCATTGGTATTTGCCATTGGGTAAGCACGAAGAATTTTTGCGTGAATGGATATTGAAAGAACACAAGGATGATTGGCGTGCAACGGTAGTGGGACAATGTAAAAGCTGGATAGAAGGTGGTTTGCAATCACGTGCAGTAACAAGAGATCTTGATTGGGGAATTAAAGTTCCTTTGAAAGATGCGGAAGGAAAAGTATTGTATGTGTGGTTTGATGCACCAATTGGTTATGTAAGTGCAACCAAACAATGGGCACTTGATAACAACAAAGATTGGGAACCGTATTGGTACAGTGAGGATACAAAGCTTGTGCACTTCATTGGGAAAGATAACATCGTTTTCCATTGCATCATATTCCCGATCATGCTGAAGCTGCATGGAAACATTTTGCCAACCAATGTTCCTGCCAACGAGTTTTTAAATCTTGAAGGCGATAAAATGAGTACCAGCCGCAACTGGAAGCTCGACATGCGTGATTACATCAATGACTTTGTGAAAAAAGAAAATGGTGGTGGTCAAGCAGTTGATATGCTCCGTTATTACTTAACGCAGATCGCTCCTGAAACAAAAGACAGCGAATTTATGTGGAAGGGTTTCCAGGATGCAGTGAACAGCGAGCTGGGAAATATCTTCGGCAATTTTGTGAATCGTACATGGGTGTTGATGCATAAACTATGTGGCAGCAAAGTACCGAAGCTGCATGAAGATGTGTTGACAGACGATGACAAATGGATCATAACGGAAATCGAAAATGCAAAAGCGAAAGTTGAAAATCTTTTAGAAGAATATAAGTTCCGTGAAGCACTGTTTGAAGTAATTGATCTCAGCCGCAAGGGCAATCAGTACATGCAGAAAAAGGAACCATGGATCGTTGCAAAGAAACTCGCCGGCGATCCCGAAGCACAAAAAAGTATTGACAACACGATGCACTTGTGTTTGCAGTTGAGTGCAAACCTTGCGATCCTCATCAATCCATTCTTACCAAACACAGCGAAGAAAATGTTGGGTATGATGAAGGTGGTGGAGAAAATGCTCGATTGGGAAAATGCAGGCAAACTAAAATTGTTGAGTGTAGGTTATGCCATGCGTGCACCTGAACTGCTGTTCAGAAAAATTGAAGATGACGAAATTAAGTATCAAGTAGAAAAATTAAAGTCTGGACTGGTGAAACCCGAAACAACAACTGTAAAAGTGGAAGAAACAAAATCTGAAACCGTCAATCTGAAATCGGAGATCCAGTTCGATGATTTCGCTAAGATCGATCTTAAAGTAGGAACGATTATTACTGCTGAGAAAGTAGAGAAAGCAGATAAGTTGTTGAAGCTGTCAGTTGATCTCGGTTTTGAAACAAGAACTATCGTGAGTGGTATTGCGTTGCATTTTGCACCCGAAGATATTGTTGGAAAGCAGGTAGTAGTGGTTGCGAACCTTGCCCCACGTAAAATGCGTGGTATTGAAAGCAACGGCATGATCTTAATGGCAGAAGATAAAGAAGGGAAGCTGCATTTTGTAAAGCCTGAAGCAGCGATCAATCCTGGAGCCGGCGTAAGTTAATCTTGCTTAATTCAAAAAAAAGTGACATTATTGTTGCTGGAATGTAAATGAACGTTGAACAATTAGTACCATAATGTGTTCTTCAAATTGAACGCAACATTGTTTGTTGAATCATTTTCAGTTTTTTGTTAAACAACTATATTTTTTGTTCACTACTGCAACATATAATGAAACAGATCTGGTAGCCCGTTTGAATAACGGCGATCAGCAGGCGATGTCTGAACTCTATGATCGTTTTTCGGGTGCCATCCTTGGTGTCATCATGAAAATCATCACAGATCAGGCTACGGCTGAAGATGTCTTGCAGGAAGCCATGCTTAAAATATGGAACAACATCGGCAGTTTCGATACATCCAAGGGAAGATTGTTTACCTGGATGATCAACATTGCACGGAACCAGGCTATCGACAAAACACGGTCGAAAAACTTTAAGAACAGTTCGCAAAACTCTTCTTTAGAAGATTCCGTATATGTTAGCGAAACCGTTCCTTCAGCAGGAGCAAGTGTTGATACAATGGATGTTCAAAACTGGCTATTACATCTGCCCGAAGAAAACCGACAGTTAATGCGATTAGCTTATTTCATGGGTTACACCCAGGAAGAGATAAGCAAAGAATTAAATATGCCGTTGGGGACAGTCAAAACCAAAATCAGGAATAGTTTAATTGTATTACGTAAAAAACTAAATGTAACCTGACGTGGATTTAAGTTGTATCATACAATCCGGTGACCTGGAACTTTATGTTCTTGGTATGCTTCCTCCCGAAGAGGCGAGCAAAGTGGAAACACTTGCCCAATTGTTCCCCGAAATTCAGCAAGAACTGGATGCCATTGCTTCAACATTTGAAGCAGGCGCTATGCAAATGGCCGTTACCCCATCTTCTTCTGTTAAAGACAAATTAATGGCTTCGCTTCCTGCAAAATCAGGAGTTGTTGCCACACCTGAAGCAAACGGTTCACCCGCCAAAGTGGTGGAGATGAAACCTGTTGCTGAACAACGTTCTTCTTTCAGCAAATTGGCTATCGCAGCTTCATGGGGTTTGTTCCTGTTGGCTGGTGCTTTTGCAATTTACCTGTACAATGGTAACCAGCAATTGAAAACCGATGTGGCAACGTTGCAACAAAATGCAACCACCTCTGAACAACAGGTTGCTGAACTCAATAAAAAAGTTTCTTCTTACGAATTATACCGCCAGTTAAAATCAGATCCTTCGTTGACTTCTGTTGCATTAGCTTCTGTGAAGCCTGACGTAAAACAGCAAGCAGAAGTGTTCTGGAATAAAACTACCGGTGAGTTATTCATTGATCCTTCTTCGTTACCGCCTGCACCAAAAGGTAAGCAGTACCAACTCTGGTTCCTCATTGATGGACAACCAACAGATGCGGGTATGATCAGTTTAACCGATGTGGCTTCTATTCAAAAAATGAAGCAGGCAAAGCCCGGAGCTCAAATGTTCGCCATTACACTTGAAGACGAAGGTGGTAAACCTACTCCTGACCTGAATGCATTGGTTGTGGCCGGCAAAGTGAGCTGATCTTTCTCTGCAAAAATTTAGCTGTTAATTTCATTTCAAGTCTTTTGTGAAATAGCTTTTAATGCTATCTTCGATGTAAATAGTTAGTTATGCAACTATTTTTTAAAAGCTTGAAATATGAAAAGAACAATTAAGAAAGTTGCTGTATTAGGTAGCGGCGTTATGGGTTCACGTATTGCCTGTCATTTTGCAGGAGTTGGTTTACAAACAATTTTATTGGATATGGTGCCGAAGGGTTTTGAAGAAAGCACCAAACCTGCTGAACGAAATAAATTAGTGAATGATGCATTGGCTGCGGCTATCAAAAGCAATCCATCGCCTGTCTATACCAAGGACGTCATCAAAAAAATTACTACGGGCAACTTCACCGATAACATGAAAGATATTGCTTCCTGCGATTGGGTGATAGAAGTTGTAGTGGAGCGTCTTGATATCAAACAACTCATTTTTGAACAGGTAGAAAAATTCCGAAAGCCTGGAACATTGATCACTTCCAATACTTCCGGTATTCCCATCAGTATGATGGCGGAAGGAAGAAGCGATGATTTCAAAAAACATTTCTGCGGTACCCATTTTTTTAATCCGCCACGCTATCTGCGTTTACTGGAAATTATTCCAACAAAATATACTGATCAGTCGGTAGTTGATTTCTTAATGAACTACGGTGATCTCTATCTGGGTAAAACAACTGTGTTATGTAAAGACACACCTGCATTCATCGCTAATCGTGTTGGTGTATTTGGGATGATGGCCATCATGAATGCAATGGAGAAAATGAAGTTGACCATTGATGAGATTGAAGCATTGACAGGTCCGATCATTGGCCGACCAAAATCTGCCACCTTCCGCACAGGTGATGTAGTTGGTTTGGATACATTGGTGAAAGTAGCGAAAGGAGTTGCAGAGAATTGTCCCGATGATGAAGCAAAAGAAATTTTTGCCATTCCTTCCTGGTTAAATAAAATGATTGAAAACAACTGGCTGGGTGATAAAGCCGGTCAGGGTTTCTTTAAGAAAAATAAAAGTGCCGGTGGTGAGAAAGAAATTCTCACACTCAACCTGCAGACCATGGAATATGGTCCACGTGTAAAACCAAAGTTTGCAAGTGTTGAAGCTGCAAAACCCATCGACGATCTCAAAACAAGATTGAAGATGTTGTTTAACAGTACCGATAAAGCCGGTGAGTTCTATAAACAGTTTCATTATAGTTTGTTCTCGTATATCTCACATCGTATTCCGGAGATCAGCGATGAAGTCTATCGTGTTGATGATGCAATGATGGCCGGTTTTGGCTGGGAAATCGGTGCATTTGAAAGCTGGGATGTATTGGGCGTTGCCAAAACAGTTGATGCCATGAAAGCTGCCGGTTATAAAGTAGCTGCGTGGGTGGATGAAATGATTGCAAGTGGTGCAACCAGTTTCTATAAAGTAGAAAATAACAAACGAGTTTGCTACGATCCTGCAAGTAAAACGTACAAAGTAATTCCGGGCGGCGATGCATTTATTGTGATGAAGAATTTCGAGAACCAGACTATTTGGAAAAATGCAGCCTGCAGAACTTATCATTTAGGTGATGATGTGTTGGGATTAGAGTGGAGTACAAAAATGGGCAGCATTGGCGGTGAAGTGCTGGAAGGTATTCAAAAAACAATTGCACTAGCAGAAGAGAAATATAAAGGAGTAGTGATTGCGAATGATGCAGCACAGTTCAGTGCAGGAGCCAATGTGGGTATGATCTTTATGCTCGCCATTGAACAGGAGTACGACGAACTTGATATGGCCATCCGTATGTTCCAGAATACGATGATGCGTGCACGCTATTCATCAATACCTGTTGTTGTTGCTCCACACGGTTTAACATTGGGTGGTGCATGCGAATTGAGTTTGCACAGTGATAAAGTTTGTGCAGCAGCAGAAACTTATATTGGACTTGTTGAACTTGGTGTTGGGTTGATTCCCGGTGGCGGTGGCACCAAAGAATTTGTATTACGTGCAGCCGATGAGATGCATGAAGATGAACCGGAAACCATCACGCTCAAAAACCGTTTCTTGTCAATAGCTACAGCAAAAGTTGCCACATCAGCAAAAGAGGGGTTTGAGATGGGTGTATTCCGCAAAGGACTGGACGAAGTAGTAATGAACCAAGGTCGCCGTATCAGCGAAGCAAAAAAATCCGTCATCGAATTATTCGATAGTGGTTATGTAGCTCCTGTACAACGCAGCGATGTAAAAGTCTTAGGTCGTTCTGCTCTTGGTGCATTGCTTGCCGGTATCAACGGAATGAAAACAGCAGGTTATGCAACAGAACATGATTCTGTTGTTGCAAAAAAACTGGCGTATGTGATGTGCGGTGGTGACTTAAGTGAACCCACATTGGTTACCGAACAATACTTACTCGATCTGGAAAGAGAAGCTTTCTTATCACTTTGTGGTGAAAAGAAATCGTTGGAAAGAATACAGAGTGTGTTGAAGGGTGGTAAGCCGGTGAGGAATTAAATAATTATTCATTCGAAATAGAAAGCGTTGGTTAATTTTAATCAACGCTTTTTTTATGCAATACAAGGTCGCTGTTTTTATTTTCAACGAAGTAGAGGTATTGGATTTTGCTGGTCCGTTTGAAGTTTTTAGTGTCGCTGGTTTGCGAACACTGCCAGAAGCGCCGTTTGATGTGTTTACTGTTGCACAGTTTGAAACCATTCAAGCAAGAAATCATTTAACCATTAAGCCAAAGTATACATTAGCAACAGCACCTAACGCTGATATCATTCTCATTCCCGGTGGTGGTGGTCGCCATGCAGACGGAACTCCGTTCGGCAGCAGAAGAGAAATGAACAACCCGATTGTACTCAACTGGGTAAAAGAACAGGCTGCACATGCGAAGTTGGTCTTGAGTGTTTGTACCGGATCACTCATTTTGGGTAAAGCCGGGTTGCTTGACGGATTGGAAGCAACTACTCATTTCAAAGCGATTGATGGATTAAAAGAAATTTCCGATCAGATTCATGTAAAAGAAAATGTACGGTTTGTTGATAACGGAACAGTTATTACTTCAGCTGGGATCTCTGCAGGTCTCGATATGAGTTTGTATACGGTTGGTAAGTTGTTTGGTAAAGAAACAGCAGACGAAACAGCGAAGTATATGCAGTATGATTACTGGAAGGGATAAGTTTATTAATAATGATTGACTATAAGTTCATTTGAAAATACAGAATATGAAACACCTTGTTATTATTGTAATTCCATTATTGTTTCAGCAGCAACTTTTCTCGCAACAAGATTATTCGGGAGTTTATGGAGAAAAAATTCCTTTATCTAAAGAGATGAGGGAAGTATACAAAGAACTAAGCCCTGATAAAGATGATTTTGGTTATGATGCCAAACTTATTCTTAAAAAAGTAAGTGGTAATAAGTATAAGTTCTGGCTCTACGTATGTAAAGGATTTCCAAGTTATAATAGCGGGCAGATTGATGGGTTTATTGAATTTAATAGCATGAAATCTAAATTCAGGCTAGTTGATGATATTGTCGGTAGTTGTAAGCTCGATTTCAGTGTCAATGGTAAGACTATTTTGATTGATCATGATTATGAAAATGGTTATTGCGGATTTGGTGCAAATGTGACAGCACAAGGTGTTTATCCTTTAAAGCGAAAACAGGTCAGAACAGAGGATATTGAAGAGACTTTTCAATACGACGTCGAAGAGGTTACAATTGCGAAGGCAAAAGCATACATCTACAAAAATCAAAATGATATGAATCCGTCTATGCAATACTTTGTAAAGGGTGATCGAATTCTTTTATTAAAGGATGAAATAAATCGTGTCTACACAGAATTTATTTCGGCGTCAGGGAAATTTGTATTTGGATGGGTGAATAAAACTGATTTAAAGAATTAAAATGGCGCTCGCTCAACTTATACAATCTTCTAATCAACTTATCATTCATTCCCATTTTTATATTTATGGAGATGCAGCGACTGAGACATTAGCCAAACAGATCGGCAATGATATTGCACAGCATTGGAATGAACCGCAGGCAAACATTCTTTATAAACACGATTGGTATAAATTGATTTTCGAAGTTAAAGCTGTATATGAACCACAACTGAAACCGGAAGATGTTTGGTATAATACCGATCCCAAGTTATTCTTTTTCCGCATTGAAGAGTATTCACCATTGGATATCTCGTTTGTGGATGGCATTGGCAGCAACACCGGTTTTTTTAAACTCGCCAACCTGTTACAAACATCAACAACTGCTGCACATGAGTATGGGCATATGATCGGTCTCCATCATCCCAAAGATTTGGACATTCGTGGTGCAGGAACGCCGGGCATCATGTATCCACGTGGTACGTTGTGCGATCCACATTTTCAATACGATGCTTCTGCAATGGCGGGACAAAAAGGCGGTACGCTGGATCCTAAACATCGCAAAGTATTAACAGAGGATATTCAACAACTCAAGCTCCACAAACTGGATTATGATGAAGCCGGTTTCGCCGTTCTTGGAGATTTTACAAGTATTTATCATGCACGTTACCTGCCAAAAGAATAATCAGTTACATTTAATCTTCATTTTATCATCACAAACAAATCTATGAGCGTATTACAGGTTCAGGATCTCAAAAAAACTTACGGAAAAATACAGGCACTGAAAGGTGTATCATTCGAAATACCGCAAGGTGCTGTGTTTGGTATTCTCGGCCCGAACGGAAGTGGTAAAACAACCATGCTCAGCATTATCCTCGATGTGCTGAATGCAGACAGTGGTACTTACTCCTGGTTTGGCGAACCCGCTTCACCCGATTTGCGCAAGCGCATCGGTTCTTTATTGGAGACACCCAACTTTTATCATTATCTCTCCGCTGTAAATAATTTAAAGATCACGAACAGCATCAGTGGCCGTGGCGATGCAGCAGCAATTGATGCTGTATTGCAGAAAGTAAAATTGTATGAACGTCGCAACAGTAAGTTCAGCAGTTTCAGTTTGGGTATGAAACAACGGTTAGCCATAGCTGCAGCATTACTCGGTGATCCGCAGATATTGGTACTGGATGAACCAACAAACGGGCTTGATCCTGTTGGTATCATGGAAATACGTGAACTGATCATTGAACTCAGCAAAAAAGGACATACGATTATCATGGCGAGTCACCTGCTCGATGAAGTGGAAAAAGTTTGTACACATGTGGCGATTTTGAAATTGGGAACATTGGTTACTTCAGGATCGGTTGAAGACGTTTTGGTAGATGAAGATGTAGTTGAAATTGGAGCTGCAGATATGGTGCAATTGCAAAATGTACTCAGCAATTATCCCGGCAAAACAACAGTAACCATCAATGCGCAAACCATACAATTGCATTTTCCAAAAGGTACTGCCAGTGCAGAAGAGGTGAATCGTTATTGTTTTAATCATGGTATTGCGTTGCAATATCTCTCCATCAAGAAAAAGAGGTTGGAAGAGAGATTCTTTGAACTTACTAACAACTAACCTTATCAATTCAAATTTATATGCTTCACTTATTACGAACAGAGTGGCTGAAACTCAAAAATTATCCCGGCTTTTGGTGGATCATGGGTATAACAGTGTTGTCTTATCCCAGTATCAACTTCATGTTTTACAACATTTACAAGCAAAATACAGCCAATTCAAAAACTGCAGCACAAATGCTGAAGATGCTGATCGGCAATCCATTTGAATTTCCTGAAGTATTCCGAACGACAGCTTTTGCATCTTCATTGTTTGTAATAATTCCGGCTATTCTGGTGATCATGCTTATCACCAACGAGTATACCTACAAAACAAACCGGCAAAATGTAATTGATGGCTGGAGCAGGAATGAGTTTCTGGTTGCCAAGTTTTTAAATGTCGTGATCATTTCATTGATCGTAATTGCCCTTTATGTGATCGTTACACTCTCTATAGGATTTAGTACAACTGGTTCCGATGTAAAAGATAAATTTCAACTGGTTCATTATATTGGACTCTTTAGTTTACAGACATTTGCTCAATTATCGTTTGCTTTTTTGTTGGGTCTTCTTATTAAGCGAGCTTTCATTGCCTTAGGCGCATTCATCTTTTATAAAATCATTGTTGAAAATATTGGCGCTGAATTACTGAACAGATATGTGCATGCCGATACCGGTCGTTTTTTGCCGACTGAATCTTCTGATCTGTTAACACCTGTGCCAGCGTTTCTGGGAAGGCTCGACCCAAAAGTATATGATCATGCCCTAAGCCTCATCAATCAGCAAGTGTTTGTTACAATCGGATATGTGTTAATTTTCTGGGCATTGGTTTTCTGGATCTATAAAAAGCGTGACCTTTGATAACGATGAAAAAACTTACGATCATACTTTTTGCGTTAGTGATTTGTAGAGCATCGCTTTCTGCACAAAATATAAATACCGTTATTAAAACGGAAGCGTTGAAAATGGCGAAGGCACTTTCTGCAATGGATATGGAATCTTATGCTGCATTTATGTATCCCACATTGGTAAGTGATAAAGCTTCAAAGGAAAAAATAAAGCAGGGCATTGATTCGGTTAATAAATACCGTGAGCAGTTTGGCCTGAAAGTAAAACAGATATTGATCGGTAATCCATCTGCCGTGCAAACACACAAAGGCATTATGCAATGCACATTGCCGCAAACAACAACTGTTGAAGCAATGATGGGAACACTCAGTCTTGAAACAACATTGATCGGTTTGTCAGACAACGGAACCAAATGGTATTTTGTTGATGCAATGCTGTACAGGCAAAAAGAATCAAAAGAAAAATTACCTGAGCTGAGCCCCGCTATTGTTATCCCGCCCATGAAACCACCTGTGATGACAGGTGCGGATGGCAAGAAAATAAATTAAGCGATCAATTCATTCAATGCAGCATCAAGTGAGGGATACAGAAATTGAAAACCACTGTTCCTGATCTTTGCTGCACTCACTGTTGCACTTTTCAATACTTCAATACTCATTTCGCCAAGCACTACTTTCAATGCAAAAGATGGAACCGGCATTGTAATAAATGCTCGGCCTTTCATTTTTGTTGCAAGCGCCAGTGTAAGATCTTTATTTGAAACAGGATTTGGTGACACCGCATTGAACGCACCGTTTAACTGATCATTCTCCAGTGCATATTCATACATGCGCACAAGATCATTGATGTGTATCCAGCTCACTATTTGTTTGCCACTTCCGAGCACCGCAGCTAAACCAAAACGAAGTGGTTTTTTAAATTCAACTAATGCTCCGCCATCATTACTCAACACAATTCCTGTGCGGAGTTTTACCAAACGTTTACCAAGTTTTGTAACAGGTTCAATACTTTGTTCCCATTCTTCGCAGGTAATGCCTAGGAAATCCTGGTAAGCAGGATCGGTTTCTGCAAAAGCATTTTTTTTATCAGGACCATACCAACCAATGCCCGATGCACTTACCACCGCCTTTACTTTGTTGGGAATTTCATTTAATGCTTTTACAATTAGGGCGCTGCCATCTACCCGACTTTTCCTGATCTCTTCTTTTCGTTTATTTGTCCAGCGTTTATCTGCCACACCAGCACCTGCCAGGTGAATAATGTAATCTGTTTCTGCAATGGCTTTCTCATCAATGGTTCCGTTTTCAGGGTTCCATTGCCGATAACTGACAAGCGGCTGATTACTGTTTTTTGCGGAACGGCTAAGAATAATAATGGCATGACCTTTGGCCGATAAATAGTGCGTAAGCGCCTTGCCGATTAAACCTGTTCCTCCTGTGATACAAATTGTTGCCATGAAAAGTTTATTGTTTTTTGTTAATCGTATGTAATATAATTTTTAACGGCATCTTTATACGAAATGTTCGCTTTCAACGTAATTTTAAAGAAGTAATCAATGAGAGATATGAAGATCTTAAAAACGATAGTACCAGCCATAATACTTTTGCTTGCTGTTTTTTCTGCAAAGGCACAACGCATTTATTACTCTGAGCCCGACCGTGATGATCTGCGTCAGCTCAAGTTTGAAGTTATGGGTAAATATGGCAGCAATTATCTTGTGTATAAGAGCATACGCAGCCGCCACTTTATTGCTGTTTACGATGCAGAGATGAAACAGAAGGATAAAATAGAGCTTGATTTTATTCCCGACAGGGCTATTAATGTTGATGTTTTCTCGAATCCTGAACATTCAATGGTCATCTATCAATACCAAAAGAAAAATGTTGTTTACTGCATGGGTGTGCAAATTGATGGTAACGGGAAAAAAATCGGCGAACCTCTTGAACTGGATACAACACAACTGAGCATTTTCAGCGATAATAAAATTTACAGTACCATCATGAGTGATGATAAACAAAAACTCATGGTGTTTAAAATGAAGAACAGGCAACGTGATGATTTCAGCATTCAAACAGTTTTGCTTAGCCATAACCTGATGCCGTTACGTAAATCATCGTTCAACTACCACCTTGAAAATTCAAGAGAAGCCATTGCAGATTTTTATCTTGACAACGATGGCAATTTCCTTTTCAGTCATGTAACACGCCCTGCATCGAGAGATTATATCAATGAAGCCAAGCTGGTGGTGTTGCCTGTGTATGCCGATTCGATCAAATCATTTAAACTCACATTGGATAAAGTGTTGCTTGATGAACTAAGAATTAAGGTTGATAATCTCAATGGCCGTTATATCCTTACTTCGCTCTACTCTAAATCAAAACGGGGTAATATTGACGGGTTGTTTACAGCTATTATTAACAAAGATCTTACGGGAACTGATATTGAAAAAACAATTGAGTTTGATGATGAGTTTCGTGCGTTGGCGAAGGGAGATAATTCAGCAAAATTGGCCTTTAATGATTATTTCCTGAAACATCTTGTTGTGAAAAAAGATGGAGGGTTACTGATCACAGGTGAAAATACGTATGGTAACTCAAGAGGCGGCGGCTTTAACCGTTGGGATAATCCATGGATGTGGGGCAACAGTTTTTATCCGGGAAATTATTGGGGCTGGAACCCTTATAACAACTGGGGCTGGGGTGGTTATGGTGGCTGGAACTCTCCTTATGGGTTTAACAACAGTCAGCAAACAAGATATTATGCTGATAACATCATGGTGATCTCGCTCGATAAAGATGCCAATATGCAATGGAACAATGTGATCGCAAAAGCGCAGTTTGATGATAACACAGACAATATGATCAGCTACCAGTTGATGAACAGCGGTGCTGAATTGTTGTTCCTGTATAATGAGTGGAGCAGACGTTCGCCTTTGCTGAATGCACAATCACTCGATCCTAACGGAAGAGTAAACAAAGAACCGCCATTAAAAAGTCTTGATAAAGGATATGAATTTATGATCCGCTTTGGCAAGCAAGTGAGTGCAAGGGAAATGATCGTTCCTTGTTTGTATCGCAACTCATTCAGCTTTGCACGTATCGAATTTTAGCCTTGTAAATTTTTATATTGTAAATACCGGGACCATGTTCCGGTATTTTTTTTGGTGAAGTGAATTTCTTTCGGAATGTTTGTGCCGCAAATCAATTAGCACTGTGATTCGTTTTTTCTCCGGCAATAATCCGCTGAATGTTATTATTCTGTTTTTCTTAGGGCTTCTTATTAAGTTGCCTTACTTCATTACGCCGGTTATCCCAAAACCGGAAGTAACGGATGGCTTCCTCTATATTGAATTACTGAAGACATTACAGCAAAGCGGTGCAGTTTTTCCTGTGCTTTACAGCATTCTTGCATTTGTGCTGTTGTTTACACAGGCAATTACTTTTAATGGCCTGGTGAACGATCAGAAACTGTTTTCAACACCCAATTACCTTCTGGCTCTATCTTATCTCGTAATTACCAGTGTGGTTCCTGAGTGGAATGTATTATCACCGGCACTCATCATTAACACAATTCTTGTGTGGGCATGGCCACGCATGGTGGGCTTGTATAATCATCAAAAACCTAAAACTGTCTTGTTTAATATCGGGTTTGGGTTTGGTCTTTGTTCTTTCTTTTATTTTCCTTCAGCCTACTTATTGCTCTTGCTGATTGTGGCGCTCATTCTTTTCCGCCCGTTTTATTTAACCGAGTGGTTGATCGCTATCCTTGGCATTCTTACTCCGTTTTACTTTTTACTCGTTTACTTTTTTGTGTGGGATAAATGGGCAATGGTGAAAGGAGTAGTTCCAGCTCAATACCTGCGTTTGCCCGATGTATCGTTTAACTGGGAGTTTTGGGTGAAGTTTTCACTCGTGGTGTTCCCGTTGATCGTGGGCTTGCTGATGAGCCGTACTTATTCAACCCGCCTGCTGGTTCAAACCCGCAAGAGTTGGAATTTCATGATCTTTTACCTCATTATTTCGCTGTTCATTCCATTTGTGAATAGTTTTCAGGGACTTACCCATTGGGTGCTGGCAGTAGTGCCCATCAGTCTTTTTCATGCGGCTTTTTATTTCTATCCTAAAAAGAAAACCTTCCCTGAACTTATTTTCTGGCTTAGCCTTATCTGGATCGTGGCAAATTATGCGATCCTGAACAGCTAAATCGGCCTCAATCCTTACCTTTGCGTTTTCCCTATATAATATGAAATTTGGTATCGTTGTATTCCCCGGCAGTAATTGCGACAGAGACATGCAGGACTCCCTGCAAAATGATATGAACCAGGAAGTGGTGATGCTCTGGCATAAAGACAAAGACCTCAGCATGTTTTCAACCGACGACTGTATTGTATTGCCCGGCGGATTTTCCTACGGCGATTACCTGCGTTGCGGCGCTATTGCCCGTTTCAGCCCCATGATGGAAAGTGTGATCGCTTTTGCCAATAAAGGTGGTAAGGTGCTGGGTGTTTGTAATGGTTTCCAGATCTTGTGCGAAAGCCACCTGCTCCCCGGTGCTTTGTTGCGCAATGCCAATCAAAAATTCATTTGTAAGAATATTTACCTCGATGGAATAGGCGGTACAGCTCTAAAAATTCCGATCGCTCATGGTGAGGGCCGCTATTTTGCTGATGAAAAAACTTTGGATGAATTGGAAGCCAACGGCCAGGTGATCTACCGTTATTGCGATGAAAACGGACTTATTACACCTGAAGCCAATCCAAATGGAGCCATCCGCAATATTGCCGGTATTTCCAATAAAGAAGGCAATGTCTTCGGTATGATGCCTCACCCTGAACGTGCTACAAGCACTATTTTAGGCAATACCGATGGGCGTAAAATACTCAATGCTTTGTTAATCAATGCTGCTGTTGCAATCTGATAGAGCCAGTTGAATCGTAAATGATTTGATAAAGTTTTTATTTGTGACAAAGCTGACATTTCCGTAAACGATTTGGGGTCATCTTTGTAATAGAAACAGAAAGTACAAATCCATGGAAAAATTTATTACAACTATTGGTTTATTGTTCATTTCAGTTGCCTTGTTTGCACAAAGCGGCAGCAAGGTGAAATGGGACTATACGGTAAAGAAACTTGCTGATAAGAAATACGAGGTGCGTATGGTGGCGAATATTCAGCCGGGCTGGCATTTATACAGTCAAACGCAAGGCGCTGATGCTATTGCATTGCCAACCACGATTACATTCGCTAAAAATCCACTCCTGGTGGTGAGTGGCAAACCGAAAGAAGTTGGTAAAGTAACCGATGCTTTTGATAAAGCCACACAATCCCGTTCACGCTTTTATTCCAACAAAGTGGAATTTGTACAGGTTGTTACAGTGAAATCAAATGTAAAAACTTCGCTTACAGGTGATGTAGAATTTATGGTGTGTGATGATAAGCAATGCCTTCCTCCCGATAAATCAAAATTCAGCGTCAAGTTAGAAGGATAAAAAAATTGATCCCGCTTTCTACAAAGCGGGATTTTTAAACTCTGTTTATCATGAGGTTATTTCTACGCTCTGCTTTTGTTATAATCAGCTCCCTTTTTTTCAGCAATATTTCAAGCGCACAGGATTCAAGCTTTGTGCAGTGGGAGGTGAGCAGTAAAAAAATAAGTAGTACTGAATACGAATTAGTATTTAAGGGCAAGCTGAAGCCGGGTAAATTTTTATACCTGTTTGCAAAAGATGCTGAAGGACTCGATCCAATTATTGTAAAGTTTACTGATAGCGCTATTTTGAATGATGGCTCGATGCAAATTCAGCAAGGCAGCAGTTCTTATGCTGATCCCATTTTTGATAACAAGAACGTGCTTATAGCAAAACAGGATGTTTCTCTTTTACAAAAAATAAAGATCAATGGCACTGTTCCTGCTCAATTAAAAGGAACACTGATTTATGCAACAGGTGCTGCTGAAGAATTTTTGCCTGCACAGGAATTTGTATTTGATGTAAAGCTGGAGGGTGGTGTAGCGCAAACAGCACGTATCAAGATCAACTCTATTGATTTGAATAATACCGCAAGTGATTGTGGTGATGAAGGAACCGAAGGGAAAAGTTTATGGGGCATTTTTCTATTGGGATTAATTGGAGGTTTCATCGCCTTACTTACACCTTGTGTGTTTCCGTTAATACCATTAACTGTTTCGTTCTTTACGAAACGTAGTGGAAGCAGGGCAAAGGGCATTCGTAATGCATTGCTGTATGGCTTCTTTATTTTCATCATCTACATTTTATTAAGTCTGCCGTTTCATTTGCTCGATCAAACTGATCCGGAGATACTCAATAATATTTCAACCAACGTTTGGCTCAACATTATCTTCTTCGTCATTTTTGTAGTGTTTGCTATTTCCTTCTTTGGTTATTTTGAAATCACACTGCCAGGCAATTTTGCCAACACTGCCGATTCAAAAGCAAGTGTGGGCAGCACATTAGGGATATTCTTCATGGCATTAACGCTGGCTATTGTTTCATTCTCTTGCACCGGTCCAATTCTTGGTTCATTACTGGCAGGTGCATTAACAAAAGATGGTGGTGCTATTCAGTTAAGTTTCGGCATGGGTGGTTTTGGTTTGGGTTTGGCATTGCCATTTGCTTTGTTTGCGATGTTTCCTAACTGGCTGCAGTCATTGCCAAAGAGTGGTGGCTGGTTAAACACCGTGAAAGTGGTGCTGGGCTTTTTAGAACTGGCCATGGCAGTGAAATTCCTGAGCAATGCTGATCTGGTGAAACAATGGCACCTGTTACCACGTGAAGTGTTCATTGGTATTTGGGTGATCATTGGTGTGTTGCTGGTGATGTATTTGTTAGGACTTATCCGCTTTCCGCATGATGATAAGAAGATCAAGATCGGCGGCATTCGCTGGACCTTCATTGCGTTGTTTGCAGCCGCAACGATCTATTTAATACCCGGCATTACCAATACGAAATGGGCCAACCTGAAATTGATCAGTGGGTTTCCTCCGCCATTGTGCTACAGTGTGTATTCGCATCCGGTGAATTGTGAAACTTCATTAGAACCATTGCGTGATTATGAAGAAGCATTGGCCTTGGCCAGACAGCAGAATAAACCTTTGCTTATCGACTTTACAGGTTGGGCATGTGTAAACTGCCGCAGGATGGAAGAAAATGTATGGACCAATCCTGATGTGCTGGAACTGATGCAGAATAAGTTTGTGGTTGTGTCATTGTATGTTGATGAACGTAAAGTGTTGCCTGCTGCTCAACAGCAAACTTTCACTACAAAAACCGGAGTGAAGAAAGAAATTGTAACTGTAGGTGATAAATGGGCAACTTTTCAGAGCGAAAATTTCAACGCCGTTGCTCAGCCCCAATATGCAATTATCGGGCTGGATGAAACAGCTCTCACAAGAACAAAAGCTTATACGCCAAGCGCAGCTGAGTTTAAGTTATGGCTTGAGTGTGGGTTGGATGCTTTTGCGAAAAAAGCGAAATAGTTTTCCGAACGATGAAAGGATTGCGTCGCAACAGTCGTCGCTAAGAAAATATACAGCTGGTACAAAAATAAAAACCCTCCGCTAAACGGAGGGTTTCCTGGTTTTGTCAGGTTCTCTTACAGGAAATGATTTTTACAGAGCGATTTGCTTTTCTGTCATCATCTTACGCATGTTGATGAGCCCGTAACGCATACGACCTAAGGCAGTGTTGATGCTGCAGTTAGTGAGCGATGCAATTTCTTTAAAGCTCAGATCAGCGTAATGACGCAGAATGATCACTTCACGTTGTTCTTCAGGTAACAGATCCAGCATCCTGCGGATGCGGTCATAACTCTGGTTTTTCATCATCTTTTCTTCAGCATTTTCACTGCTGAAATTCAGTACTTCGAAAATATCGTGATTATCACTTGTCTTAATTGTTGGTGTACGCTTAACCCTGCGGAAATGATCTACACAAAGGTTGTGTGCAATACGCATGGCCCATGGAAGAAATTTTCCTTCTTCCGTATAACGGTTGCCACGTATGGTATCAATTACTTTGATGAACATATCCTGGAAAAGATCTTCGGCCAGGTATTTGTCCTTCACAAGTAAGAATATGGAAGTGTAGAGCTTGTCTTTATGACGCAGCACTAATGTTTCCATGGCCTCGCCTTCACCATCTTTAAAGAGGTGAACGAGTTGTTGATCGGTAAATTGTTGATACAGATGCATACACTTCTACGGTTGATGGTTTTCAAAAAAGGGATTCAGCTAATAAGCAAAACTGAAATTGTTGTGTAGAAGTTTGATGCTATAGGCAGAAGAAATTTGGGTTTCTGATTTGAATATTGAATTTCAGAATAAAAATAACAGAAATAGTTCAACTTTCCAACATTCAGAATTATTTAACGTATTACCCCGCAGCGTTCTAATAGTATTTTTCCCACATTGTAGTTAAAGGCAGGACAAGAGGTCTTTAGGTTTTTGTAGAAACATTCCCGGCTACCTGCACAACTTTCCTATATCTTTCTTCTTACGATTTGTTTATCAGCTAAATTTGTTTTTCTATGGCTACAGCGGTAAAAAAGAAGCAGATCGATCTTTCGGCTCCCTTAAAGAAAGATGATATTTATATAAAAGGCGCAAGGGTTCACAATCTCAGGAATGTTTCAGTAAAGATCCCACGTAATAAATTAATTGTGGTAACGGGAGTATCGGGCAGTGGCAAATCGTCACTAACCATTGATACACTTTATGCCGAAGGTCAACGCCGGTATGCTGAAAGTTTAAGTGCTTATGCCCGGCAGTTCCTCAACCGGATGAACAAACCTGATGTGGATTATATCAAAGGATTGTGTCCCGCCATTGCCATTGAACAAAAAGTGATCACCCGCACACCGAGAAGTACGGTGGGTAGCATGACGGAGATATATGATTATCTGCGGTTGCTGTTTGCCAGAGCCGGTAAAACTATTTCGCCGGTTAGTGGTAGAGAAGTAAAGAAAGATGATGTGGCCGATGTGGTAAAAGCTATTCAAAATTGTAAAGAAGGAGCGAAGATTTTATTGCTGGTTAAATTTCCGATGCATGCCAAACGCAGCATCAAAGAAGAATTGAACATTCTCTTGCAAAAAGGCTTTACGAGAATTTATAAGAAAAATGAAACCGGCAAAGCAAAAGCGGAAACAGGTGAAACACTTTCCATAGAAGATCTGCTGGAGCAAACGGAGAAAGATTTGAATGCACAGTTTGTGACCACAAAGTCAAAGACTGTTATTTATGTATTGGTCGATCGTTTAGTTGCAAAAGAGTTTGATGAAGATGAAGTGCATCGTATTGGTGATAGCGCAAACACAGCTTTTTTTGAAGGTGAAGGAGAAGTATATGTTGAGATAGATGGAAAAGAGTTGCTGCATTTTTCAAACAGGTTTGAATTAGATGGGATCAAGTTTGAAGAACCTGTACCTAATTTATTCTCCTTCAACAATCCTTATGGTGCTTGCCCTGTGTGTGAAGGGTTCAGCCAGGTGCTGGGTATTGATGAAGACCTGGTGATACCGGATAAAAGCTTAAGTGTGTACGAAGGTGCCGTTGCTCCCTGGAAAGGAGAAAAACTGGGTTGGTGGAGAGAACAGTTCATTAAAGCAACTGCAAAAACAGGATTTCCTGTTCATAAGCCAATCATCGATCTAACAAAGCAGCAATACGATCAACTGTGGAAAGGTGTTGGTACGGCTTTGGGCATTGATGATTTCTTTAAAGAAGTAGAACAGAACTTATACAAGGTACAATACCGTGTGTTATTGAGTCGCTATCGTGGGCGTACACAATGTACTGATTGTGGAGGCTATCGTTTGCGCAAAGAAGCATTGTACATTAAAGTGGGAGACAAACATATTGGTGAGTTGTGTGAAATGCCAACGAAAGAATTAAAAGTTTGGTTTGATGAATTGAAGTTGAGCGAGTATGATCAAAGCGTTGCAAAACGTATACTCATTGAGATCAATAACCGCATACAAACTTTGTTGCAGGTTGGGCTCGGTTATCTTACATTAAATCGTTTGGCGAATAGTTTAAGCGGTGGAGAAAGTCAACGTATTCAATTGACTCGATCTTTGGGTAGTAATCTCACAGATTCGTTATACATTCTGGATGAGCCTTCTATTGGTTTGCATCCCAGAGATACTGCCAATCTGATTACCGTATTGAAGGAATTACGCAACCTTGGTAATACTGTTGTGGTAGTTGAGCATGATGAGATGATAATGCGAGAAGCAGATCATATTATTGATATGGGGCCATTTGCAAGTCACTTAGGTGGCGAAGTAATTGCTGAAGGCGATTATGATGCTGTCGTCAGCAATAAAAAAAGCTTGACGGGAAAATATCTGAGCGGTGCAATGGAGATTCAGGATTTTGGCAAGCCTCGCAAATGGAACAGAAGTATTAAAGTGGAAGGTGCACGGCAACACAATCTCAAAAATATTACTGTTGAATTTCCATTGAATGTCTTGTGCGTAGTAAGTGGTGTGAGCGGTAGTGGTAAAACAACTTTGGTAAAAAACATTCTCTATCCTGCATTAAGTAAACTGAAAGGAGAATTTGGCGACAGACCCGGTATGCACAAACAACTGAGTGGTGATATTGATTCTATTGCACAAATTGAAATGGTTGATCAGAACCCAATTGGTAAAAGCAGTCGTAGTAATCCTGTTACATACATTAAAGCATACGATGAAATAAGAGATCTGTATTCAAATCAACCATTGAGTAAGATCCGAGGATTTCAGCCAAAACATTTTTCGTTTAATGTTGATGGTGGAAGATGCGATGCCTGCAAAGGTGAAGGTGAGCAGGTAGTTGAAATGCAGTTCCTTGCTGATGTGCATTTAACATGCGAAGTGTGTGGCGGCAAACGTTTTAAAGAAGAAGTACTTGATGTGAAGTATAACGATAAAAATATTTACGATGTGCTGGAGATGAGTGTGGATGAAGCCATTGACTTCTTTCGTGCAGAAAAAGATCTTGTACGCAAGTTAATGCCGTTGAGCGATGTTGGCTTAGGTTACGTAAAGCTGGGACAAAGTAGTGATACATTGAGTGGCGGTGAAGCACAACGTGTAAAACTTGCTTCTTTTTTAGGCCGTGGTAACAGTCAGGGAAATATTCTTTTCATCTTTGATGAGCCAACAACCGGTTTGCATTTTCATGATATCAATAAACTACTGAAGAGTTTTCATGCATTGATCGAGAAAGGACATTCTGTTCTGGTGATTGAACACAATACCGATGTGATCAAACGTGCAGATTGGGTAATTGATCTTGGTCCTGAAGCAGGCGATGGTGGCGGCGAAGTAGTGTACACCGGTTTGCCATCAGGAATGAGCAAAGCAAAAAACAGCAGAACCTCAAAGTATATTGTTTAGTAAATAATCACTGTTTGATCCTGTCTTGTTCCTTTTGTGTCAGTAAGAACAACCCTGTAGGTTCCTTTTGCAAGGTGGCTGATATTCATTTCAAGATTACCTGATGAGGTTTTTTCAAAATGAAATTGTTCAGTGCGGATTGCATTTGAATTGTATAGTGTAACTGTAACAGCTCCGAGCAATTGGGTTGGGTCTATCTGCAAACTCAATCGTGAAGAAACAGGGTTGGGATATATCGTAAACCCTTTTGCTGAATGATCTTCAATCTTTTCAGTATTCGAGTAGAATAATTCTCCGTTATTGCCTTCTGCTTTTACACGATAATATGAAATGCCGAGGGTTAAAAAGCTATCTGTTTCGTAATAAGTATTCACCTGCAGCTGGGATATTGCAGCAGGTTGTTTTCTAATAGTTTTCCAACTACGGTTGTCGGTACTTTTCTCTAACGTATAAGATGCTATCTGGCTCTCATCACTAACAGTCCAGTTGAATTTTGCCTGTTTCTGATTGTTTGTTTTTGCGATGAATGATTGAAATTTTACCGGCAGAATACTTAGGGAGAATCCGGCTGGCGATGCGCCTGAATGTGTGTCGGAATAAGCCGGGCCAACGATTGTTCCATCGGTGTTTCCCTTGTACTTCGACACGCCATTTATTTTTATTACTTCGGAAGGGCCTGAACCCGAAATAGAACCGCCGATATAGACAATGACTTTTGCCGCATTGCCCAATTCAAGCTTGCCACCCGAATTAAAATCAAGTGTTCCATAAATTTTAATAACAATATCAGGTAATGTGTTATAGATATTTGTCTTTACTGAAATTGTTACACCGGCGGGAATAATGACTGTATCGCCACTTTGAGGAATCCCGGAAGGTGACCAGTTACCGGCAACATTCCATCCCTGACCGCTATTGCTAATGGCTGTTTTAGTGGTTGCATTTACCCGAAGAAGGCATGCAAAAAACATGAAGATTATGAAAATGGATTTCATAAGGATGTGGATTTGATGAGTCAAAATTAAGGGTAAGCACTTATTTAAACAATAGGATATACCCTGCTTTTTAAATAAGGGTAATAGTGCTTTTGAATCAGTAGAAATACGTTTTTTTAGGCTGTTGTTTAAATTGTATTAAATAAAAAGCCCAACTGTTCAAACAGTTGGGCTATACTTATTAGCAAGGAAACTAATCGGTTTACCGAAGTCGGTCCATACTTTTAATGAGCTTTTCGTCTTTACGAATACCCAGCCACGCCAGAATAAAAAAGATCGGTATTACGAAGCTGATTACAGAAGTGAGTGTGAAACTACCCTGTACATAGGTTTTGGTTTGCTGAAAATAAACCGCCAGCGCCACGAGTTGCAATACAATTCCCAGCAGGCTTAGTCGTATTTGAAGCTTACGGTTTTTATACAGGAAAATAGTGATCAGGGCCAGTAAGCCAACTGCTACACTCAGGATCATTAACAGGAAATGAGAACTGCCGGTTAACTCTTCAAAAAGGTTATTGTCTTTATTGCCGCTGTAAAATGAAAGCTTCAGCGTGGCAAACGATGCTGCCGCCGCCAATAATAACCAAATTGTTTGTATTCGTTGTATCATAGCAACTGTTTCAATGGTTTAAATTAACCCAATTCAGGATATAACGGGAATTGTTCCATAAAAGCATTTACTTCTTTGCGGATGCCGGCAAGAATTGCTTCATCATCTGCATTCATCAAACTACGGTCAATTACATCAACTACAAAATCCATATGCTCTTCTTTCATACCACGTGATGTAATAGCAGCCACACCTGTGCGGATGCCGCTTGTTACAAACGCACTCTTATCATCGAAAGGAACCATGTTCTTATTGGTGGTGATCTCAGCTTTACCTAATACAGCCTCCGCCTTTTTACCGCTGATGTTTTTGTTACGCAGATCGATCAACATTAAATGATTATCTGTGCCGTTTGAGATCAATTGGTATTCTCTTTTTACAAACGATGCTGCCATAGCTTGTGCATTTACCTGCACTTGCTTTGCATATACAGTAAAGTCATCGCTTAAAATTTCACCAAAAGCAACTGCTTTTGCTGCAATTACATGTTCTAATGGTCCGCCTTGCTGACCAGGGAATACAGCCATATCAAGCAGGTTACTCATCATGCGCACATTACCTTTCACATCCTTCAATCCAAATGGATTTTCAAAATCTTTGTGCATGAGGATGATACCACCACGTGGGCCACGTAATGTTTTATGAGTAGTAGAAGTTACAAAGTGACAATGTTCAAACGGAGAACTCAATAATCCTTTGGCAATTAAACCTGCAGGGTGTGCCATATCGCACAGTACAAATGCACCAACCTCATCGGCTACCTTGCGAATGCGTGCATAATCCCAATCACGGCTGTAAGCACTGGCGCCGCAATAAATTAATTTTGGTTTGAGCGTGCGTGCTTTTTCTTCCAGTGTTTCATAATCAATCAAACCTGTTTCTTTCACCACACCATAAGAATGTGCTTCGTATAATTTACCGCTGTAGTTAACTGGTGAACCATGGGTAAGGTGTCCGCCCATGCTCAGATCAAGACCCAATGTAATATCGCCGGGTTTCAAAATAGCGCTTGTAACAGCAGCATTTGCCTGTGCGCCACTATGCGGCTGCACGTTAGCATATTCGCAATTGAAAATTTCTTTTAAACGATCGATGGCTAATTGTTCTGTTTGATCAACAATTTCGCAACCGCCATAGTAACGGCGGCCAGGGTAACCTTCTGCATATTTATTGGTGAGCACGCTGCCCATTGCCTGCATTACCTGTAAAGAGGTAAAGTTTTCAGAGGCAATAAGTTCGATACCGTGGCGCTGACGTTGTAATTCCTGGTTGATGAGATTGAAGATGGTTGTGTCCCTTTGCATGAGTCGTTTTGTTCGTTTTATTGAAGGATTGCTGCTACATGAACAGAACGTAGAAGCGAGCGTGGCAACAAATGCTGCAAAAAGTTACAGTTGCCGGTAACATAACACTCAACTAGTTCTGTTTGGCGGGGCAAAAATAAGCCCGTAGCAGTTGTATAAAGAACTTTGCCGATGTTTTTTATGAACAGAATTTAAAGATGTGCTGTGATCGATTAATTCAAAATGTGCTACTTTAGCCGCTTCGATTTGAGACCAGGCTTACGATAGTTTGCTTTCTCCAATGAGAAAAGCGGGCTTACTTGGCAAATGAGACAATAGAAACGAACAAATGAAAGCAATCATTCCGGTGGCAGGTGCAGGTACTAAGCTGCGGCCACATACATATACGCAACCCAAAGCGCTCATACCCATTGCAGGCAAAACCGTTTTGAGCATTATTGTGGAGCAATTACAAGACGCTGGGGTAAGCGAATTCATATTTATTACAGGCTACTTGGGGGAAAAGATCCAGGATTATGTAAAAGAAACTTTTCCAACTATCAGCAGCACATTTGTAAACCAAAGCGAAAGACAAGGGCTTGGCCATGCTATTTTGCTTACAAAAGACGTGGTGCAGAATGATGAAGTGATCATTGTGCTGGGAGATACGATCTGTGAGTATAACATTAAAGAAGTGTTGCAAACCAATGCTTCAATGCTGGCAATAAAAAAAGTAGATGATCCCCGCAACTTTGGTGTGGCAGAAGTTGATGAAGAAGGTAAGATCATGAAAGTGGTTGAGAAACCACAGATACCAAAAAGTAATATGGCGCTTGTTGGTATTTATAAGATCAGCAATTCAGCTATGATGTATGATTGCCTGGAAGTAAACTTTCGTGATGGAGTAAAGAACAGAGATGAATACAGCTTAACCGATGCATTGCAATGCATGATCGAAAAAGGAGAGCCTTTTCAATCGTTCAGAGTGTTGAACTGGTTCGATTGCGGACATAAAGATTCATTGCTTGAATCAAACGCCACGTTGCTGAAGAAATTCGGCACTTCTATTTCACCCGATCATCGTTTTGAGAATGTGATTTTGGTAGAACCCGTGAGCATTGGTAAAAACTGTGAAGTGCGTAATTCGATTATTGGTCCCAATGTTTCTGTTGGAGATAATACAACCATTAACTATTCCATCATCAAAGAATCGATCATTGGTTCTTATGCAGACTTGTTTGATATTGTATTGGAAGAAAGCCTCATTGGCAGCGATACAGAAGTGAAAGGCGAAACAAGAAGTTTAAATATTGGTGATAATACAGAGATCGATCTGGGATAAAATGCACTTAGCTGATTAGCTAATTGGCAAATTTGCTGATTATGTTTTCCAACCGCATCACACAACTCTTCAACATAGAAAAGCCCATCATCCAGGCAGGAATGATCTGGGCAAGCGGCTGGCGTTTAGCCAGTGCCGTAAGTAATGCCGGTGGCTTGGGTATTATTGGCAGCGGCAGCATGTATCCTGATGTATTGCGTGAACATATTCAAAAATGCAAAGCAGCAACTGCCAAACCTTTTGCTGTAAATGTGCCTTTGCTTTATCCTGATATTGATCAACTCATCAGCATTATTATCGAAGAGGGTGTGAAGATCGTTTTTACCAGTGCAGGTAATCCCAAAACCTGGACGGCAATTTTAAAAGAAAAAGGTATCACGGTTGTTCATGTGGTAAGCAGCAGCAAGTTTGCATTAAAAGCACAGGAGGCAGGATGTGATGCAGTGGTAGCTGAAGGTTTTGAAGCAGGTGGGCATAACGGGCGTGAAGAAACAACAAGCATGGTATTGATACCTGCCGTAAAAAAAGCTGTGCATATTCCGGTAATTGCAGCAGGCGGGATTGCAACAGGCAGACAAATGCTTGCGACAATGGTGCTTGGAGCAGAAGCAGTGCAGATCGGCAGCCGTTTTGTAGCGAGTGAAGAAGCAAGCAGTCATCTCAATTTTAAACAAGCTGTTATTAATAGTAGTGAAGGTGATACCGTTCTTACATTGAAACAACTGGCACCAGTTCGACTCATCAAAAATGATTTTTACAACCAAGTGCAGGAAGCTGAGCAAAGAGGTGCATCAAAAGAAGAACTCATTCAATTGCTTGGCCGTGCAAGGGCAAAGCGAGGCATGTTCGAAGGCAACCTTGATGAAGGTGAACTGGAGATAGGACAGGTGAGTGCTTTACTTGATGATATTTTACCCGCCGCCACAATTACCGAAAACATCTGGATGGAATTCAATAAAGCCCTGGCCAATCCACTTGGTTCAGCTTAATCGGTTTTTATCCTGTCGGTTTTTTCCTTCAATTCTTTCATTAGTTTTTCCTGAAGTTCCAGTTGCTGCTCCATTAATTCCCGGGGTTGAGTCAAGAGCAATTCCTCTTCCTGCGGAAAATCAGGGATATTCGGAACATCGGGTATCATTGGCAATGGGCCAAATTCAACCATAGCATCGGTGTTTGTGAAATTTGATGACCAGGTTTGTTGTAGCAGCATGTCCTTTTTTGCCCAAAAAAAGCAACCGCCAAGGAATAGCACAATTGCAAACCTTCTAAAGTTAGAGTGATGATAAGGCATAATAAATAATTTTGGCTAATTTACGATTGAATTCGTAGATTTGAAACGGAAGAAAGATTTTCAGAACAATTTAACAGGCTCAATTGTCATAAAATTGATAAAAGTAATGTTATAAGTTCTGTAACTTTAAACTCTTATCATCGTAAAACTATTGTTATGAAGAAACTACTCCTCGCATCGATCCTCATGACAGGCGTTTCAATTAGTGCACAAGCATCTGCAGATAAAGGAAATGAAACCGGCTCTGTACAAGGCGTTGTTATCGATGCCGAAACAAAAAAACCTGTTGCGAATGCTTCGTTTACTGCTTCAATTCGTAAAGCTTCTTTCCAGAAAGAAGTTACTACCGATGCAAACGGTAAATTTAATTTAAGTAATGTGCCTGTCGGTGAGCATACCATAGTAATCGATAAGGTTGGCTATCGTGCAACTAAAAAGGAGGCAATTCTTGTGAAGGAAGGATTGCTGTTGAAAATTGAATTTGAAGTGATACCGGCAGAAGAAGAAATACATCAGCCGTTTATGGCACCCATTACCATTCATTCTTTTTAAGTTTAAATAAAAAATCCCCCGATGTTTATCGGGGGATTTTTATTTCCGGTCGTTCCTGATTTTATTAAGCTTTGCGGAAAGCCCATTTGGCCATTTCTTTCAGTGTTACTTTCTTTCCATACAACAAGATTCCTGTGCGATAAATTTTTGCACTGAGCCATGTTGTGAATAAAAAGCCGAGTATGAGCGAACCCATTGATATAGCCAATTGCCACCAGGGAACTCCAAACGGTATACGTGCCATCATTACAATCGGTGATGTAAATGGAATAATGCTTCCCCAAACTGCTAATGAACCTGAAGGATTCTGAATGGCATTTACCATGATGAAGATGCCCAACACAATTGGCAACGTAATTGGTAACATTAATGATTGTGCTTCCTGCGGATCTTCATTCACCACACTGCCAACTGCAGCAAACAGTGAAGCATAGAATAAGTAACCAAATAAGAAGAAGAAAATAAAACAAGGAATAATTAATGCCCAGTTAGCACTTAATACCGTTGTTTTTGCTTCCAGTATTTTTAATGCCATTGTATTATTCTGCGCCATGGATGGCATCGACTCATTCATCTGTTTTGCCTGCTCTAACACTTCAGGTGAAATAAACAAACTGCTAAGCGATGAAAGCACAAAAACAAGGATGATCCATAGGAATAACTGTGTTAAGCCAACGGCAGCAATACCAATGATCTTTCCAAGCATAAGTTGAAATGGTTTTACACTGCTCACCATTACTTCTGCAATACGGTTTGTTTTCTCTTCCATTACGCCACGCATAACAGCCGTGCCGTAAATAAACAATACAATATAAATGATGAAGCCGCTTGCATAGCCTATGGCCAATGCCAGCATCTTGTTATCTTCTTTTATCTCTTCGCCTTTTACCTGGTATGAACGATAGTTGAGTGATGATGCACTTTCGCTTTGCTGTTTAATAGAATCGAGGATGCTGCGTGTTACGCCACGCTCCATCAACATCCTGTTCTCATTTATTTTCTGTAGCTGATTCTTGATAGCCTCATCCGTTGCAAGACCTAATTGTTTTTCTGTATACAAACGAACAGAATCGGCTTTTTGCGGAGTTGATGAATAAACGATCAACAAGCCTTCATAGCCTTTGTCCTGGTAATTGTTTTTTGTAACAGCATCAGGATAGCCAAACGAAACGGCTGAGCCATCTTTAAAGTTATTCTTGTAAATGCCGCTTTGATCATCCACAGCTATTTTACGTTGTTCAGTACTGTTTGCACCAATGAAAGCGCCACCGAAGATGAGTGCAAACATCAGCAAAGGAAACAGGAAAGTAGAGAGCAGGAAGGTTTTGTTGCGTACCCTTGTAATGTACTCCCGTTTTATAATGATCCAGATCTTATTCATATACTAATATATTAAGCAGTAACAGTTTCAAATTGTCTTGCAGTTGGTGTGCCTTCAATCAGCCTGATGAAAATTTCATTCAGTGAAGGAAGTATTTCATGATAAGCCACGATCATGCTTTGCTGGTTGATGAAGTGCAGCAAAATGTCGTTCGATTGATAACCTTCATTGATCTTGAGTGTAAGATCAGTCCCATTCTGCTTTACAATACTGAAGGAAGGATGTTGCAGTGTTGCAGGTAAACGATCAACTTCGGCTGTGAAAATATGCTGCTTGAATTGCTGTTTGATTTCTTTTACACTTCCATCAAGGATCTTTTGTCCTTTATTCACCAATACAATATGATCGCAGATCTCTTCCACCTGTTCCATACGATGTGTACTGAAGATGATTGTTGTTCCTTTTTTTGCAAGGTTGAATATCTCATCTTTTATCAGGTTGCTGTTCACCGGATCTAAACCACTGAATGGTTCATCAAGGATCACCAGTTTTGGTTCGTGCAAAACCGTGGTAACAAACTGCAGTTTTTGTCCCATCCCTTTTGAGAGATCTTCCACCTTTTTGTTCCACCAGCTTTGCATTTCAAACTTCTCAAACCATTCTTTTACGTTTGCAAACGCATCCTGTTTACTCATTCCTTTCAGTTGTGCAAGGTACATGGCTTGTTCGCCTACTTTCATTTTTTTATACAGGCCTCTTTCTTCAGGCATGTAACCAATATTGATCACATCATTAACTGGGTCGAACTTTTTCCCGTTGAGTAAGATGTTGCCTGCATCAGGATAAAATATTCCCGTGATCATGCGAATGAGCGTTGTTTTACCGGCACCGTTAGGGCCGAGCAAACCAAAAATTGATCCTTGACTGATGGTGAAGCTGATATCGTCCACCGCCTTTTGAGAAGAAAAGTATTTCTTCAGGTTTTGAACTTCTAAGATGGTACTCATATTGCAGTATTAGAGTGCAGGTTGCACAATTTGTTACAAGGTAGGGTAGAAAAAATTGCAGAAACCTTTTAATCTGATGATTGGTTACTCTGCAAGGCAATCATATTGGCAATGCGCTCTCCATCCATTGCCGCACTCACAATGCCGCCTGCATAACCGGCTCCTTCGCCACAAGGATAAAGTCCCTTGATTTGCGGATGTTGCAACGTTTCATTGTCTCTCGGAATGCGAACAGGTGAAGATGTTCTTGACTCAGTTGCCACCACCACAGCTTCGTTGGTAAAATAGCCACGCATTTTCTGACCGAAAGCTTTAAAACCAAGCCGAAGATCATCAAACACAAATGGAGGAAGAACCTGACGAAGATCAGTACTATTCAACCCGGGTAAATAAGAACAATCGGGGAGTGAAGCAGATGTTTTCTTATCAAACATATCGGCCATTCGTTGAGCAGGTGCCACAAACTTTCCGCCGCCGGCAACAAATGCCTTTTGCTCAATGGCCTGCTGAAATTTCATCAACAACAACGGATCGTCCTCACTTATTTGGATTTTGTTTTTTGTATTTTGGACTTTGAAAAATTCAACAGCATCTTTCACTTCAATTGTTACAACCATACCGCTATTGGCAAAGGCGTTATTTCGTTTTGATGGGCTCCAGCCATTTACTACTAATTCGCCGGGTGATGTGGCTGCCGGTGCAATAATACCACCGGGGCACATGCAAAAACTGAATACACCTTTTCCCTGCACCTGCTCAACCAAACTGTAAGAGGCTGGCGGAAGAAATTCATCACGAACAGGGCAACGGTACTGAATAGAGTCGATTAATGATTGCGGGTGTTCAACACGCACACCCAACGCAAAAGGTTTTGCTTCAATTAAAATATTGTTTTGATGCAGTAGTTCAAAAATATCCCTGGCACTATGTCCTGTTGCAAGGATTACAGCATCAGCATGTATTGTTGAATTGTGATTAATTTCAACGCCTTTTAGCATATCCCTGTCGAGACTAAAATTTGTCAGTTTGGTTTCAAAATGAATTTCACCTCCACAACTCAAAATAAATTCCCTCATAGCGGTGATGATATGCGGTAGTTTATTCGTGCCAATATGTGGGTGACTTTGGTAAAGAATTTTTTCTTCGGCACCAAAGCGCACAAACAGTTGAAGAATGCGATCAATACTTCCACGTTTGCTGCTGCGTGTGTAAAGCTTTCCATCGCTGTAAGTACCTGCACCGCCTTCGCCAAAGCAATAATTACTTTCGGGATTTACTTCGCCTTGCTTATTTAATGCAGCAAGATCTCTTCTTCTTGCTCTCACATCTTTTCCTCGTTCAATTACAATCGGTTTAATACCCAATTCAATTAAACGTAATGCGGCAAATAAACCTGCAGGTCCGGCTCCAACAACAATTACCTGTTTGCTTGATTTATGTACATCCTTGAAATTAAATTCAAAGACATCTCTTTGCTGCACCGGTTCATTGATAAAAGTTTTGACAGTAAGATTTACCCAGGCTTGTTTGCTTCTTGCGTCAATCGATTGCTTGAGAATATGAAATCCATTTACGGAAGCCAATTGAACGTTTGCAGAAACTGCAATTTGTTCTTTTATAGACGAACTGTCAGCAGCTTGTGAAGGCAGTAAACGAAGCGAAATTTGTTGTTGCATGTGTGTCAGGCAGTTAACCTAAAAACAATAATTGCGGCAAAGATAGTTGTATTTATAAAGCATATAATATTATGCATTTCATCAAGAAAAAACATTTTTTTTGTGGCTTTAAAAACAGTTATCTTTCATTAGTTACAGCAAGTACATGAGAAAGCTTACAACCCTCTATTGTCTTATCATTATATTGTTTATTTCTTACTCCTGCAACCCGGTTTACAGGGCATCTTCTGTTCAGTATAAAGATTACCAGGTACAGAATGAGCGCAAAGACGCATCGGTACAAAATTTTCTTCAACCTTATGCTGATAGTGTGAACAGCAGCATGAATCTGGTGATCGGTCAATTAGCTGTTGATCTTGACAAGCGTCAACCGGAAGGAACACTCGGTAATTTTATGGCCGATGCGATGAAAGCAATGGCTGAAAAATATTACAAAACAACAGTTGATGGTGCTTTTATCAATTACGGAGGCATGCGTTTAACTGGTATGAAAGCAGGTGCAATTACAAGAGGCAAGATTTTTGAATTGATGCCGTTTGATAATATTATTATCCTGCAAAAATTAAAAGGAACAGTATTGCAGGAATTTCTTGATCATATTATAGGAAGAGGTGCCTGGCCTGTGGCTGGTATTACGATGCAAATGAAAGATAAAAAAGCAGTAAATGTGATGGTTGGAGGAAAACCACTCGATCCAAATATGATCTATACAATAGCTAATTCAGATTATGTGGCAAATGGTGGCGATAATTGTGAAATGCTCAAGGTTATTCCACAGATCAATAATGGTTCACTTTTAAGAGATGGTTTGATTGATTATGTTCAATCGTTAACACAAAAAGGACAACCCGTTACTGCCACTATCCAAAACAGAGTTACGAATGCTCAGTAGAAGAAAATTTATACAGCAAACATCGTTTACCACAGCGGCCTTGTTGGCGGGCAAATTTGCAGGTGCAGAAGAAGTAACAACGCAACGCCTGGTTATTCTTCATACAAATGATGTACACAGCAGGCTCGATCCTTTTCCTATGGATGGCAGCCGCAACCAGGGACTTGGTGGTGTCGCTGCAAGGGCAAACCTTATTAATGAGATACGTGCAAAGGAAGAACATGTACTGTTGCTTGATGCCGGTGACATTTTCCAAGGAACACCTTATTTTAATTTGTACAAAGGTGAGCCAGAAATAATAGCGATGCAGAAGATGGGTTACGATGCCTGCACAATGGGTAATCATGACTTTGATGCAGGGCTCGAGAATTTTGCATTGCAGCTTCAGCATGCAACATTTCCTGTATTATTATGCAACTACGATTTTACAGCAACGCCCATGGAAAATAAATCACTACCTTATAAAATATTTAAGAAAGGAAAATTGAAAATCGGCGTTACCGGTGTGGGAATTGAAATGAAAGGATTGGTACCGGATAACTTAATAGGAAACACCAAGTATCTCGATCCTGTGTATAAGTTAAATGAAACAGCTTCGATGCTAAAGCGTGAAAAAGATTGTGACATGGTGATCTGTTTGTCGCATTTGGGATACCAGTACCGTGAAAATGCAAATAAGATCTGTGATATGATTCTTGCAAAAGAAACAGAACATGTTGATCTGATCATTGGTGGTCATACACATACGTTCTTAAGTGAACCTGTGTTAGTAAAGAATAAAAAAGCAGAAGATGTTTTGGTGAACCAGGTAGGTTGGGGAGGTATTCAGTTAGGCCGATTGGATTATGAATTTTTTAAATATAAAAAGAAAAATATGACAGCAGCAAAATCATTATCAATAGGTAAAAAAACAGGTGAATAAAAAATTTTTTTTTCCACAAAAAGTGTTGATATTCGCCTTCCCCCTTAAGTTTTTTCATAATACTTTCATTATGAAAAATTGCCAAAGAGAATAAACAGGAACATTATTAACTCATTATATAAACTGCTTTTGGAACAATGACGAAAACGGCTGATCAAGTTTGGAAAAGTTGTTTAACCATTATTAAGGATATAGTAGAGTGGCAACATTTCAAAACATGGTTTGAACCAATCAAACCGGTTGAATTAAAAAATAAGATCCTTACCATCCAGGTGCCCAGCCAGTTCTTTTTTGAATACCTGGAAGAGCATTATGTAACGTTACTTGCCAAAACATTGAAACGTGAATTAGGTAAAGATGCTAATCTTGAATATCGCATCATGATGGATAGTGGTAATAATAATAACCAACCCATCACAATGGATGTTCCCGGTCATGGTTATAAAACATATACAAATAACGAAATGGATTTTCCGCTTGTGATAAGTAACCCCGTCAAGAACCCGTTTGTAATACCGGGCTTGAAAAAGGTGCAGATTGATCCGCAGCTGAATCCAAACTATACGTTCGATTCTTTTATTGAAGGCGATTGTAACCGTGTTGCACGCAGAGCCGGTAAAACAGTTGCTGATAAACCCGGCGCTACTTCATTTAATCCATTGGTGATCTATGGTGGTGTAGGTTTGGGTAAAACTCACCTTGCACAAGCTGTAGGTAACGAAGTGAAACGTCAGCACCCAAATAAAGTGGTGTTGTATGTAAGCTCTGAGAAATTCATCAACCAGTTTGTTGATCACAGCCGTAACAATGCCATCAACGATTTCATCCATTTTTATCAGTTGGTTGATGTGTTGATCATTGATGATGTGCAGTTCTTCAACCGTGCTGAAAAATCACAGGATGCTTTCTTTGCTATTTTCAATCATCTTCATCAAAGTGGTAAGCAGTTGATCTTGTCATCAGACAAACCACCAAAAGACCTTGAAGGTGTTCAGGAACGTTTACTTAGCCGCTTCCGTTGGGGACTAAGTGCCGATCTTCAGATGCCCGATTACGAAACACGTATCGAGATACTGGAGAAGAAGATGAAGAACGATGGCTTGGAAATGCATAAAGATGTGGTAAAGTATATCGCTTATAACATTAATACCAATATTCGTGAGCTTGAAGGTGCCCTTATTTCATTATTGGCACAATCCTCGCTGAATAAAAAGGAGATCGATCTTGATCTTGCTAAAAAAGTGCTGAAAAACTTCGTTAAAACATCATCTAAAGAAATAACAATCGATGCCATTCAGAAAATGGTGTGCGATTACTTTGATGTGCCTTACGAAAAACTGTTACAGAAAACACGTAAACGTGAAATTGTACAGGCCCGTCAGATCACAATGTACCTGGCAAAGACATTTACAAAGAATTCTCTCAAGACCATCGGCGAGCATTTTGGAGGAAGAGACCACACAACGGTTATACACTCCTGCCAAACTGTAAAAGACCTGATGGATACGGACAGCATGTTTAAAGAAAGTGTACTGGAATTGCAGCAGAAAGTTCAGTTGGCTGCGATGTAATAAAACCCAAAACCTAACACAACTCATTTGATCCCGGATTTCTTTAAGAATCCGGGATTTCTTTTGGCACTTTAACAGAGGACAACTATTTTTGCAACCCCTTAGGGGAGTTCATCCTCGATGAACACGGCGGGAGGTAGTTCAGCCCGGTAGAATACCTGGTTTGGGACCAGGGGGTCGCAGGTTCGAATCCTGTCCTCCCGACTACTTAAAAAGGCAATCAAAAAATTGATTGCCTTTTTTATTCATTCGATTCGTGGATCTTTTGTGGGAGAAGCCTGTATGAGTTAATAATAATTGATCAATAGCTCATTTTGATTTATCATCATCTTCAGATCTGTTCGTTTGTTTATTTTTCTGGTATTCAGTTGGTGTCATCCCGAACTGCTTCAGAAAGATCCTTCCAAAGTTTGTTTGCGATCCAAAGCCTACCATATCAGATACCTCATAGATCTTATACTCACCACTGGAAAGTAACTCGGCGGCTTTTTTTAACCGGGTAATATTAATCAGTTCGTTTGGTGTAAGATCAGTCACAGATTTGATCTTGCGGAACAAGCTGGTGCGGCCCATATTCATGAGCTTCGCAAGTTTGTCAACATCCAGTGCATGATCTTCAATGTTTGCTTGAATAAGATGATTGAGTTTTTCGAAGAAAAGTTCATCTGATTTATTATGTGCAACAGATTTAAGATGTGCAAACGGAGTATTTACAAAATAGTCTTTTAACTTCTTCCGGTTGTTGAGTAAGCTTGCAACATGCGCCTGCAGATATTCCGTTTCAAACGGCTTTTCAATATAAGCATCAGCTCCAAGGCTCAGTCCTTCTATTTTTGCCTGAAGTGTATTTTTTGCAGTAAGTAAAATAACAGGGATGTGGCTGTATTCAAAATTTGATTTGATCTCTCTGCATAATTCAAATCCATCCATCACAGGCATCATTACATCACTGATCACTAGTTGAACTGCTTCCGTTGAAAGAAGTTTTAACGCCTGTAAACCATCAGTTGTTTTCAGCACTTCATAATGTTCATGTAGTTCTTCAGCAATTACTTCCAGTAGCTCTTTGTTATCTTCCACTAAAAGAATTCTTGGTTTCATTGTTATTGATTTGGTGATTGATTTATAAACTATTTACGCTGAAGTTTGTGAAGTGGTTATTTCATTATTGAGCGGTAAAGTGAGTGAAAAACAATTCATATTATCTGTTTGTGAATCCAGGATAAGTGAACCTCCATGCAGCTGTGTGAGCGACAGAGCCAAAGCTAAACCTATTCCTGAGCCTGTCTGCGCTTCTGTTTCACTGATGCGGTAAAAAGGTTCAAATATTTTTTCCTTTAGTTCAACAGGAATTAAATAACCATCGTTTTTAACACGGATAGTGAATGATTGTTCATCCTTATAGAAAGGGAGTAATTCGATCATCACTTTTTTGTCTGCAAATTTGATAGCATTACTAATAAGATTGTTGATGATCTTATTAAAAGCATCCACATCAATATTCGCAAACAATGCTTCTGCGGGTATGTCAGTTGAAAATGAAAGACCATACTCTTCTGCCAGATCAGAAAAGTCGTTACAGGCATCTTCAACCAGCTGTGTAACATTTGTGTGTACAAATGAGAGATGGAATTTATCTATTTCTGTTTGTCTGAAATCCAATAATTGATTAGTGAGTTCGATCAACCGGTTGGTATTTCGATTCATTATTTTCAGGCTACGTTCCAACTCAGGTAGAGCTTCAGCTTTTCTTGTAATTCTTGAAAGCGGTACTTTAATAAGTGTAAGCGGTGTTTTAATTTCATGTGCCACGTTGGTGAAGAAATCGATTTTAGCATCCAGCAATTCTTTATTCTTCACCAATCTCATCTCCAGCATTTCTCTTTCCTTCGCCACTTCCAGCTTTTCAAATTTCTGTTTATTCTTTTCTTCCATCCGTTGATGATAATAACGAATGATGAAATAAATCAATAGCAGGAGAAGAAGGGAATAAATAAGGTAGGCATATGTGCTCAGCCACCAAGGTGGTAAAATGCGGATGATCAGTTTTTTTTCGTTTGGGCTTGCAATGCCGTAACTGTTCATTGCCCGTAATCTGAAATGATAAGTTCCGGCAGGCAGTTCTGCAAAATCAACTCTACGGTTTTTTTTCAGGTTCACCCAGTTGTTCGAGAGTTCTTCCATTTGGTAAGCATACTGAATAGTTTCAGTTGCCGTATACCCAAGCGCTGCAAAATCAATACTGAATGTTGATTGATCATGTGTAAGTACGATCGTATCTGTATATGTGATAGATGCTTTCAATGGAGAACCTTTCTTGCCAATACCAGTTTCTTGATTTGCAATTTCAAAATGAGTGATGTAAACAGGAGGGGCGAAGGCTGATTGCCTGAATTCTTTTGGGTGAAAACTGATAAGCCCCTTTGTGCTGCCAAAGTACATACGCCCATCCGCATCTTTAAATGCAGAGCTGTAGTTAAACTGATCAGTGATCAATCCATTCGCTGTGGTGAAAACATCTACTTTCCCTGTTGTTGGAATAAAACGTACTAGTCCTTTGGTGGTGCTGATCCAAAATTCACCACTGCTTGATTCCAAAATGGAAAACATGAAATTGCTGGGAAATCCATTTGCTGTTCCATAGCGTGTGAAGTTCTTGGTTTGCTCATTCCATTTGCATAATCCTTCTTCTGTTGTAAACCACAGGTTATTGCGGCTGTCTTTGAAAACAGAATTTACACGGTCGCTGCTTAAACTGGTTAAATCGTTTTCATTGTGCAAAATAGTTCCGCCTTTACCGGTCGCAGGATTGTAAAAGTGAATACCTCGTCCGAATGTTGTTGCCCAGATAGTTCCTTTATCATCTTTTACTATCCCGGTGTACCAATCCCATTCAGGAAAACCTTCCAGCCGGGCCAATCGATCGTTTTTTCGATCGTATCTGTAAATACCAAGTGTTGTTCCTATTAAAATATTGTCGTGATCGATGGCATTAATACAATAAATAAAGTTGCTTGACAAAACGCTGCCGGCACCAACCTGGAAATGTTTGAAAACCTTTCCCGTTCGGATATCCATTACATCTAACCCATGTTCAAACGTACCGATCCAAACTTCGTTTCGGGATACTTCCAGTCCATGTAAATTAAAAAAGGAAAGACTTCCAGGCTTCCCTGTTGCTTCATAAGGTGTAAACATTCCTGTGACCGGATTGTATTTGTTAAGCCCTGCATCTTCAGTACCTATCCAGAAACTGCCATCACTATCTTTTTTTATTTCTCTTACAACATTGCCACTGAGTGAATTTTCATTCTTTGCAGGAATGAATTTTGTAAAAGGCGTAACCTGTTTCGGAAAATAATTGATACCGCCAAAATAAGTGCCCACCCAAACACCTCCTTCATTATCTGCGCACATTGTTTCAACTGCATTATCAGAAAGTGAGAAGGGGTTGCTGTAGTTTTTTTCTAACTGTATGCCTTTACCCGTTTGCAGATTGTAAACAAAAATGCCTGATGCAGTACCCAGCCAGAATTCATTCGGTGAAACCTGGAGAATCCGTTTTACATAAAAATTTGTTTCCCGTTTTAAAGTAAGTGGCAGGTCAACGTACGTTTCTTTTACCGGATCAATTAATTTAACATCTGCATTGTTCGTGCCTGCTAATAGTTGTCCGGTATTGGTTTGCACAATGGTTTCAATGTATTTGTATTTTGTATCGTCGGTATTTTTAAACAGAGGAATGCTGGTGAATGTACGGTTGGCGGCCTGATATTTTTTCAGTTCTCCGTTTGCAGTGCCTACCCATACATTTCCGTCAGATGTTGGGCAAACAGCACTTGCAATAAAGAAAGTTGGATGATCAAAATAATCAAGTGTGTTATTTTTCAATGAATATTTGCAAACAGCAAAACCTGATATGAACCATAAGTTACCCTTCGTATCACCGGTAAGTTTAAATATGCTGTGTTCTTTCGTTGAAGGTAAAAGCCTGAACTCTTCTGTTTTATCAATGTATTCATACAAACCTTTGTCGGTACCTACATACATCGTTCCCTGTTTATCCTCGTATAGTGATTGAATAAAGTTGTTACCAATGCTGTTACTGTCAGAAAAATCTTTTCTGAATGTTTTAAACGAATAACCATCGAAACGGTTTAAACCATCTTTTGTTCCAAACCACATAAAGCCTCTCTTATCCTGCATTGCACAGATCACACTGTTGTGCGAAAGTCCGTTCTCAACCTGGTAACGTCTGAAATAATACGACTGTCCAAATAGCGAACAATGAAGCATTAACAGCATGCTCAAAACACATATGGCTCTTGAAAAACGCAATTGTTTGGTTTGTTGAATGTTAGAAAAATATCAATCGAACACCTGGGTGCTTTTGTAAAAATTGGTACTTTTTGTTGAAATATCGGAATTTTTAGTCGAACTGAATAAATTAATATTTGTCAAATTTACACTTATTAATTCTTAACGACTAAAACGACTTGCTATGACCTCTACTAATCTCTCTTTTATTTCAACCTGATGTTCTGAACTGTCTGTATTATTTTCTTACTGAAAAGTTTGCAAGGATGACATTTTCTGAAACAGCTTCTTTTCATTGAAATATTACTTCGTTCACAACTTCCCGCAACAATCTGTATGCTGCACAAAAAAAATGTGAAGCAAATGGGTTAATGCCTACCTGTGTTTAATCATAAAGCGTATAAACTGCTTATTAACCAAAACGTACACGATTCATTTATTTTTTAATTAAACAAGTATTGATTGCTTATGAAAGAATTAGTAACCATTAAAGCCGGCAAAAGAGCCATCGCTTTATTAGGATTGTTGCTCTGCCTTTCTGTTACGCTCTTTGCGCAGGATAATGACATTACTGTAAAAGGTAATATAAAGTCAGATTCTGCGGTGCTGCAAGGTGTAACTGTTCAGTTAAAGACTGATACCAAGAGAGCTACACAAACAGATGAGAAAGGAAATTTCTCTATTCGTGTTCCTGCAAAAGGAACCCTTGTTATTTCAAGTGTTGGTTTTGAAACGCAGGAGATAGCAGTGAATGGCCGCAGTATAATTGATGTGGTGCTCAAAAATGCAAGCGGAAGTCTCGGTGATGTTGTCGTAATTGGGTTTGGTGGTACCAGGAAGAAAGAAAGTATGGTAAGCTCTATCACCACGGTTGATGTAAAAACATTAAAAGGGCCAACTGGTAACCTTACTAATGCCATTGCCGGCCGAATACCGGGTGTGATCTCTTTTCAACGAAGTGGTGAACCTGGTCTTGGTACTGATAACTCTGCATTTTATATCAGGGGGCTGTCAACATTTGGTACAGGTAAACAGGATCCGCTTATTTTAATTGATGGTGTTGAGTCGTCACCAACAGATCTTGCACGTTTGCAGCCCGATGATATCTCTGATTTCTCTGTATTAAAAGATGCGGCCGCAGCTTCAGTATACGGAGCACGTGGTGCAAACGGGGTAGTATTGGTGAACACACGCACAGGTAAAGAAGGTGTTGCAAGGTTTTCGTTTCGTGCTGAGAATCGTGTGTCGTCCAACACAAAGAATTTCAACATGGCTGATAATATTACATACATGCAGTTGGCAAACGAAGCAGCGCTTACACGTTCGCCACTTGCTGTTCAACCATATTCACAAAACAAAATTGAACATACAAAAGCCGGAGACGATCCTTATCTCTATCCCAACAATAACTGGATCGATCAGCTGATCAAAAAATATACGGTTAACCAGAGTTACAACCTCAACGTCAGCGGTGGAACCAACAGAACACGTTACTATGTTGCCGGTACTTATAATCAGGATAACGGCTTGTTGAAACTTGATCCTATTAATAATTTCAACAGTAACATTAAACTGAAGAATTATTCGATTCGTTCAAACGTTAACCTCAATCTTTCCGCAAATACAGAGTTGATCATTCGCATGTATGGCCAGTTTGATGATTATAACGGGCCAATTGGTGGAGGTTCTGCTACATTCAACAATGCGCTCTGGTCAAACCAGGTCATGTTTCCTGCTGTTTATCCGCAGTCGAAACTGCCTTACATCACGCACCCATTATTTGGCTCTGCAAGAACAGTTGATGCAAACGGATTGACTTCTACTTTATATGTAAATCCATATGCACAAATGGTGCGTGGCTATTCAGTTTATAAAACATCGAACCTTCAGCCGCAGGTTGAGTTGAAACAGGATCTTGGTTTTGTAACACCGGGATTGAGTTTTCGTACCATGGGTTATTTGAGAAGATATTCTTTTTATTCTGTTGACAGAAGTTATAATCCTTTCTATTATTCGGCGATTGTTGATCCAACAACACAAGACTATAATCTTACTGTGTTAAATGATGGTAGTGCAACTTCTATCGGAACTGTTGGTACAGAATACTTAGGCTATGCAGAAGGTAATAAAGTAGTCGACTCACGTTTTTGGTTGGAAGGATCTGTTACCTATAACCGTACATTCAAAAAACATACTGTTGGCGGTAATGTGATTGCAGTGATCTCGAATTATGAAACCGGTAATGCAGGAAGTGTTACTGCATCGTTGCCGCAACGTAACCAAACACTTTCAGGACGTTTTACTTATGGTTTTGATAACCGTTACCTTGCTGAGTTCAACTTTGGTTATAACGGTTCTGAACGTTTTGCAAAAAATAATCGTTTTGGTTTCTTCCCGTCAGCAGGTGTTGCTTACCGCATTTCAAACGAGAAGTTTTTTAACCCGCTGAAAAAGGTTATTACTGATCTTAAATTCCGTGCTACGTATGGGTTGGTGGGTAATGATCAGATCGGTAATATCAATGATCGTTTCTTCTACTTGTCAAATGTAAATCTGAATGATGGTGGCTTTGGTGCATCATTTGGTCGTAATGATGGTGCAGGAACTTATGGCCGTCCCGGTGTTTCTATTTCAAGATATGCAAACGAAGGTATCACATGGGAGCAATCACGTTCCATGAACCTTGGTATGGACATGAAGTTGTTTTATGATCTCACACTTACTGTTGATGTATACAAGCAATGGCGTTCACAGATATTACAAGCGAAGTCTACTGTTGAATCTGCTGCAGGGTTCTCTGCTATTCCTTCTTCTAACTATGGTAAAGCAGAAACACAGGGTATTGACGTTGCATTGAACTATCAACGTTCGTTGAATAAAAATATGTGGATCAATGTAAGGGGTACGTTCACTTATGCAACAAGCAAAGTAAAAGTAACTGATGAAATTGTTTTCCCTGCTAACATTGCTTACCTCTCAAGAGCAAACCATTCCATCAGTCAAACATGGGGATTAATTGCTGAGCGTTTATTCATCGATCAGAAAGAGGTAGCCAACTCACCTGTACAATATGGTGATATTGGTTTGCTGGCAGGTGATATCAAATACAAAGATGTAAATGGTGACGGAGTGATCAATAATGATGACATGGTCCCTATCGGTTTCCCGCAACAACCTGAGATCATTTATGGCTTTGGTGCATCGTTTGGTTATAAGCGCTTCGATTTTAGTTTTTATTTCCAGGGTGCGGCACGCAGTTCATTCTTCATTAACCCATGGAACATTCAACCTTTCTATTTGAATGGTGGTTATCAAAATAACCTGTTGAAAGTAATTGCCGATAATCATTGGTCAGAAGATAATCAGAATCCATACGCATTCTGGCCACGCCTCAGCACATGGAGAGTGAATTCAAATAATCAAACCTCTACATGGTGGCTACGTAATGGTGCTTTCTTACGCCTGAAAAGCGTAGATATGGGTTATACATTACCTGATTTCAAAGCTTTGAAATTAAAAGGCACACGTGTTTATTTCTCTGCAACCAATCTCTTTATCCTCAGCGGCTTTAAGCTGTGGGATGTGGAAATGGGCGGCAATGGATTAAACTATCCCATTCAATCTGTTTACAGCATGGGTGTGCAGCTGAACTTTTAATTTAAAACATTCAACAGTTTTTAAACATGAATACAAGAATCAAATATAAAGTTGCAAACAAAAGCCTGCTTTTTGCAGCAGTGCTCTTTGTGTTTACAACTACGCTAAATTCCTGCCGCAAGTATCTTGATGTGGTACCGGATAATATTTCTACTATCGACAATGCATTTAAACTGCGTGTTGAAGCAGAGAAATTTTTGTTCACCTGTTATTCTTACCTGCCAAAGAATGGTGATGGCTGGTACAATGCGGCAATGGCATCAGCTGATGAGATTTGGTTACCGCAAGATGATCAAACACATTGGCATGCTGCTTTCCGTATTGCACAGGGTCAACAAAATGTTGCTGATCCCTATTTTAATGAATGGGCAGGCTGGAGAAAAGGAGGTACCGGCAATACACGTTTTGATCATCAGAAAATATGGAACGGTATCCGCAACTGCAATATCTTTTTAGAGAACATGGCAGATATGACGAAAGTGCCTGATATCAATCCTGCAGAACGTTCACGCTGGATCGGTGAAGTATTGTTTTTGAAAGCCTATTATCACTATTACATGTTACGCATGTATGGTCCTATTCCGCTCATCAAAGAAAATGTTGCTGTGGAAGCAGATCCTGCAAGCTCTTATGTAAAACGTGCGCCGGTTGATGAATGTGTAGAGACAATTGCATCATGGCTCGACAGTTCAATTACATTATTACCGGAGCGTATTCAAAATGAAAATACGGAGTTGGGAAGAATTACACAGCCTATTGCATTAGCCGTAAAAGCGAAATTATTGGTAATGGCTGCAAGCCCGCTGTTTAATGGCAATCCTGATTTTGCAAACTTTAAAGACAAAGATGGTGTGGCGTTGTTCAACCCAACTGTTGATCCGGACAAATGGGAAGCAGCAAGAGATGCAGCGAAAGAAGCAATTGATGCAGCAGAAGCAAATGGGTTTACGCTTTACTATTACAAGAATGATATTCATAATCTGAATACAGCAACAAAAACACAATTAAATATTCGCAATGCTGTAACTGAAAGATGGGGTTCTGAAACAGTATGGGGTAATGCTCAAATGTATTTTCCGAATGAAGCATTGTGCATGCCGCCAATGACAAGAGGAAGCAATACAAACCGCTTTCAACTGCAAGGTGTGTGGGCACCGCCAATCAAAATTGCGAAGATGTTTTACACTTCTAATGGTGTACCTATAGAAGAAGATAAAACATTCAACTTTACAAACTATGATCAGTTGCGCACAGCTACAGCTGCAGAGAAATATTATATAGAGCCAGGGTTTGTAACTGCACGCCTGAACTTCGACAGAGAACCACGCTTCTATGCCAACTTAGGTTTTGATGGTGGAATCTGGTATATGAAAGACGGAAATGCAACAGGTAGTGATAATGGAACTTACTATGTAAAAGCAAAGAATGTAGAAAGTGCAGGCTTTGGTCATTTTACCAACTGGAGTGAAACAGGTTATTTCGTTAAGAAACTCGTTAGCTGGCAATCTACAACTGCAGGTACTGCAGCGCCGGTATGGCGTTCATATCCCTGGCCTGAAGTTCGACTTGCTGATTTATATCTTCTTTATGCTGAAGCAGAAAATGAAGTAAACCCTGCATCGGCCACAGCAATTTTATATGTTGATAAAATAAGGGAACGTGCCGGATTAAAAGGTGTTGTTGAATCATGGACAAACTTCTCCAGTACACCTGGTAAATATGCTACACAAGCAGGCTTGCGTTCAATCATTCATCGTGAACGTACACTTGAATTGATGTTTGAAGGGCAACGTTTCTGGGATCTGCGTCGTTGGAAAGAAGCGCCGGATGAGTTGAACAAAGACATTACCGGCTGGAGCGTACAGGGTAAAACAGACGGTACTTACTACAAAGAGAAATTTATTTTCAGTCAACGTTTTGTTGCACCACGTGATTATTTCTGGCCCATCGGCAATTATGATACACGTCGCAATCCTTACCTGGTAGAAAATCCGGGTTGGTAATCTGATTCTAAAAATTCTCAAAAATTTTACAATGAAACTGATTAAACTAATAGTTCCCTCTTTGCTTCTTACAACATTCATCGTTGCATCGTGCAGCAAAGAATTGGAAACACACACACCAATAAGTAACGACCCCACTGTGCCGGCACAGATCACTGATGTGACTGTTTTGAACGGCAGTGGCAAGGCAACCATCTCGTATAAGTTGCCAAACGATCCGAACCTGCTTTATGTGAAAGCTGTTTATACCATCACTACCGGAAAGCAATACGAGACAAAAGCATCGTATTACAACAATTCATTGGTGGTGGAGGGATTTGCAGATACACTGGAACATGAAGTGAAATTATATTCTGTCAGCCGTTCAGAAAAACAGTCGCCTGCTGTTACGGTAAAAATAAAGCCACTCACTGCACCTATCTGGGATGTATACCGCAGTATAAAAATTGAAGATGCATTTGGTGGCTATAATCTTACAGGCGTAAATGCATCGAAGGCAAACATCTCAATTATTGTTACAAAACCAAACGTATTTAACGAATATGAAATCGATAACAATAAAAGTGTGTACACAAATATAGACAGCATACTGTCGAAAATTCGTGGACTCGATACAGGTAATTACCGTTTTGGATTTTTGGTAATAGACAGATGGGGGAATAAAACTGATACAATGTACAAAGTTGTAAAACCGATTTTTGAAACCCAACTCGACCCAACTAAATTCTCCAGCCTTGTATTACCCGGCGATGCACCGCAGGTTACCAATGGAGCTGCGCTGCAATATGCGTGGGATGGAAGACTTGGCTGGCCGTATACAAGTTTCACCAACCAGGTTCCCGGTGGAAGTGGTCCGCACATGATCACGTTTAATACAGGCGCACTGGCAAAACTCAGCCGTATATGGATCAGACCTTTCCCTGAGGGAACACGCTATTATTATCTCACCACCATGAAGCGTTTTGAAATCTACGGTTCAGATAATCCAAACTTAAATGGAGCATTGGATAATACCTGGAAATTGTTGGGAAGCTATACAGTGAAGAAACCTTCAGGCTTACCTTATGGTACAGATGATGCCAATGATCAAACGACAGCAGCTGCTGGATTTAGTTGGGAAATTGATCTGTCTGCACCGAAAGTAAAATACATCCGTATCCGCTGTCTTGAAAATTTTGCAGGTGGTACGGCGCAAAGTATTAATGAACTGAAAGTGTATGGAGATCCCCGATAATAACTAAAGTTAATGTTTGATCAATTCCATTGCTGCTTCAGAAAACAGATGCAGTTGCGGATAAAACTTAAACAAATGAAAAAAAATACGAGTAAACTTTCGTTGATCATCATGCTGATGTTTGTATTGGCAGCCTGCTCTAAGTGGGATGATTACAAAAAATATACCGAGGCAGGTGAAACGATCTATAGTGGGAAAATAGATTCAGTAAAAACTTATCCCGGCAATCAACGTATAAAAATTACTGGCTTGTTGCCTGCTGATCCAAAGATCGCAAAAGCTAAGATCAGCTGGAATGATGGCAAAGATTCCATTATCTATGCAATTACAAAAGGACCGGGCATTGATACCTTTAGTAAAATTGTACCTGTGCCTGAAGGCATTTACAATTTCACCATTCAAACATTTGATGCTGTTGGAAACAGTTCAATGAAAGTAAATGCATCCGGTACTGCTTACGGACCTAAGTATGAAAGTGGTTTGACCAACAGAGCCGTAAACCGTGCAGAGTTAATGACAACCGGAAAAGCTGAATTGGCGTGGGATAATTTGGATGCAGCTTCAGGTGCATTGGGTACATGGGTTCGTTACACAAAAGTGGGTGATGTTGTTGATTCGGTTTTTGTTCCGCTTACGCAAAGCCTTACTTCGCTGGATAATTTCAAACCCGGAACATCTGTAAGACTTCGTACACTATATCTGCCGAAGCCAAATTGCATTGATACATTCAGCAGTGCTTTGCAAACTGTTGGTGTAATGTATGATGTTACGGCACAGTATATTTTAAATGCAGGTATCAACTTTGCCAATTCCGATGGCGGAACAGGCAGATGGCAAACACCTGCACAATGGATCACTACTCCTGATGTAAGAAATGGCGGTGGCGATGTTGGTGGTTTAGACAATGGAGGTTGGTTGCCATCGAAAGCGCTTTCTCTTGAAGCATGGTGGGGCATGCCGGAAATACCAAACGGTAAAATATATCAAAGCTTTACGTTGCCTGCCGGTAAATACACATTGGTAATGACAGCAGGCGATTGCTCCGATGGTGGTACAAAATACATCACGGTTGCAGCAGGCACTGTATTACCCGATATAAATAATGTGCAAACCAGTTCAATTGTGTTCAAGAACATTACTAAGTGGGCTGATAACAAACTCAACTTCACCCTTGCAAATGCTACGCAGGTAGCAATGGGTTTACAAGCTGGTATGAAAGCGGAAGGAAACTTTATGAAAGTGTTTAAGGTACGTTTATACCTTACGCCATAAATCATTTGCTCAGATGTTTGCGAATGGATCATCCATCGCAGCAACATGCATCAGAACAATAAATTTTGTTTAGGGGCATATTTAAAACAAAGGCTCCCTGTATCAACAAGGGGCCTTGTTTTTTAAGACATTTTATAGAATTTGGTTGAAGTTTGAATGAGAATTTGATCAGCTTCATTTGCAATTCCTGTAATCAAAGAAAATTATGATGAAGATGAAATTTAGTGCATTAGTAGTGGTCATGTTTGTAATGAACTACAATGTTTGTGCGCAGAAGAAGATTCCGGTGACGAGTGATTCAGTTCCGTTCAATCCAATTATTCGTGACAAGTTTACGGCCGATCCTGCGGCATTGGTGCATAATGATACGGTTTATCTGTACACAGGTCGGGATGAAGCTCCAAAAGGACAGGCACGTTATGTCATGAACGAATGGCTTTGTTATTCTTCCACTGATATGCTCAACTGGAGAGAGCATCCTTCTCCATTGAATGTAAAAGATTTCTCCTGGGCTAAAGCTGATGCCTGGGCATCGCAGGTAATTCATCGCAACGGAAAATTTTATTGGTATGTAGCAGTTGAACATAAAACCATCGGCGGTAAAGCCATTGGTATTGCAGTATCAGATAAACCAACCGGCCCGTTTACAGATGCATTGGGCAAAGCAATTGTAACAAACGATATGACCAAAGCAACCGGTATATCGTGGGATGATATTGATCCATCAGTGATCATTGATAATGATGGGCAAGCGTACTTATTCTGGGGCAACACCAAATGTTATTATGCCAAACTAAAAGAAAATATGATCGAGTTGGATGGGCCGATCCAGGTTGTAGAAGGATTAGAGAAATTTACAGAAGCACCATGGATACACAAACGTAAGGATTGGTATTATCTTTCATATGCTTACCAGTTTCCGGAGAAGATTGCTTATGCCATGAGTAAAAATATTAACGGTCCCTGGCAATACAAAGGCATTTTAAATGAAGTGGCAGGTAACAGTAACACCAATCATCAGGCAATAATTGAATTTAAAGGCAAATGGTATTTTATTTATCACAATGGTGTGTTGGCCGATCATGGTGGTTTTCACCGTTCGGTTTGTATTGATCGTTTGTATTACAACAAAGACGGAACGATGAAACGGATTGTTATGACGAGTGAAGGGTTGTTGAAAAAATAAATATATCCAATCGTATTGTTTGTTTGACGTTGATATTTCGGGTGATCGCTTGATGATGGGCAAAAGATTTATTCCTTAAGTATTTTGCAGTTAATTTTCCTGAATGAATAAAAAGCTAGTTGGTTTTGTGTTTTTTGCTGCAGTGCAGTTTTGTTTTGAGGCAACTGCACAATCAATAATATGTACCATCGATCTGAAACGAAAAGCACAAACCATTGAAAATATTGGTGCTTCCGGTGCATGGTATTCTGAAGTCGTTGGAAAAAATTGGTCTGCAGAAAAGAAAGAGCGAATGGCGGAGTTGCTCTTCAGCAAATCGTTTGATTCATCAGGTAATCCGTTAGGCATAGGGCTTTCAGCGTGGCGTTTCAATATTGGTGGCGGAACATTTGAACAGGGCGACAGCAGCGGAATCCGTAATCAACTTCGCAGAGTCGAATCTTTTCTTTCGCCTGATGGCAGTTACGATTGGAATAAACAGCAGGGTTATGTGTGGTTCACCAAAAAAGCAGCAGAGTATGGTGTGAAAGATCTCATTGCTTTTTCTAATACAGCACCGGTTCAATTCAATAAAAACGGATTAGGATTTAAAACATCGAAAGATTTTGTTACCAACTTAAGAGATGATAAGTACAGCGACTATGCCGGTTTCTTAGCAACAGTACTCAGGCATTTTGATGAAGAAGGAATTCATTTTAATTATATCAGTCCTGTCAATGAACCACAGTGGGATTGGTCGGCGAAATTTGGCAATATGAACCAGGAAGGTTCGCCCTGGCATGACAAAGACATTTATAAAATTGCAGTAACACTCGACAGTGCATTAGCCGCACATCAACTCAAAACAAAAATACTTGTTACAGAAGCCGGGGATCTTACTTACTTATACGGCCGTAATAATTATGCATCGAAACAGCTTCAACAGTTTTATGCAAAAGACAGTAAGTTTTACCTCGGTCATCTGCAGCATCTGCACAAAGCAATAGAAGGACATAGCTATTTTACCGATATGGGCGATAGCATGATCATTAATGTGCGAAAGCGATTGAATGATACTGCATCTAAATACAATGTTCCGTTCTGGCAATCGGAGTACAGTATGCTGGGCGATGGTTACAAAGAAGGATCGAAGGAACGTAGATCAACCATGGATTGTGCATTGTTCCTCGCAAAGATCATTCATCACGATTTTACGGTAGCCAATGCAACTGCCTGGCATTTCTGGAATGCATGGGAACCCGGCCGTGCGGATATGGAAACACGTTACAATTTGATTGCACTGCGAAATGTTGCTGATCCAAGCAAAGCAGATTATACTGTTACAAAAAATTTGTGGGCACTTGGGCATTACAGTCGGTTTGTTCAGCCTGGTATGCAGCGTATCATCACAGAACGAAATGATGGATTGAGTTTGGAGGAGCAGGCGCAAGGTGTGATGCTTTCTGCATTTGCAGACGAAAAAAAAATAACTGTGGTGATCATCAACTATACTTCTTCAGCAACAACAATTGGGTTAAAAATTCCCGGCATAAAAAAAATAAAACAACTGAAACGATATACTACATCTGCTGAAAAGGGCGAGGACATGAAAGCTTCTTTAATCGAATCAATCAATAAAGTTGATTTGCTTCCCCGCTCACTGACAACACTGGTCATTGATCTTTAGTGATCAACAGAAATCGAAGTTTTTTCACTGCTTACACAGGTTCATTAACTACAGTATCGGCCGCTTTTTCCGCCTGGTGGGAAAATAATCCATCAAATCAGTAAAACCTTCCATTGAACGCCCCGACGGGCTGTTATACCTTGAACTTCGGATAAAACGGATGATTTTGCCATTTTTGAAACCAACCTGTTGGTATAAAAACTGATTGCAGCCAGCTATGTTTATACAGAAGTATTTCGAGGAATTTAAACTCAACGATGTTCGCCAAACGAAGGGCAGAACTATTACCGAAACGGATATTGTGATCCATGCCGGACAATCAGGCGATTTTTTCCCCCATCATATGGACGAAGAATGGTGCAAGAGCCAGCCGTTTAAGAAACGCATTGCACATGGTACGCTCATCTTCACCGTGGCCATTGGTCTCACCGCAGATTTTGTGAACGAAGTAAGCATGACCTATGGTTATGAGCGCCTCCGTTTTATCAAACCGGTATTTATAAACGATACGATTAAAGTAACAGTAACCATTAAAGATTTGAAAGATCATAAGAAACCTGAATACGGTTTAGTCACTGAATTGGTGGAATGTTTCAATCAGCAAAACGAATTGGTGATGCTGTGCGAACATATTCTCATGGTTAAAAAAGCAAACAGTTAAGCATGCAAAAGATTGTATTGAATGGTATAACGTGGGGGCATAGCCGTGGAATTACACCGTTGCTTGCTGTTTCGCAACGTTATTCTGAATTACATCCTGATGTGGAGATACGTTGGAAGAAAAGAACCTTACAGGAGTTTGCAGATTTTCCCATTGAAGAACTCACCAAGGAATATGATCTGCTCATCATCGATCATCCATGGGTAGGTTGTGCGGATGCAACAAGATGTGTGTTGCCATTGAATGAATATTTATCGGCCGACTATTTAAGAGATCAGCAAACGAACTCAGTTGGTCTTTCGCATATCAGCTATAACTATAACAACAATCAATGGGCATTGGCCATTGATGCAGCTACACCTGCTGCCAGCTATCGTAAAGATCTGTTGAGTGATGTACCACAGACATGGGATGATGTGATCACATTAGCGAAGCAAGGTAAAGTTGCCGTGCCTGCTATCCCAATAGATATACTTATGAACTTCTATACTTTTTGTATTGCGAATGGTGCAGAACCTTTTCAAAACGAAGATGAAGTGATTGATGAAGTAACCGGCATCAAGGCGATAGAAACAATGAAAGAATTGTATAGTGTAGTTGATAAAAAGATGTTCAGCCGCAACCCGATTGCTGTGGCTGAGTTAATGACCACAACTGACGATTATCTCTATTGTCCGTTTGCATACGGTTATTCTAATTATGCACGCAAAGGCTACGCAGAACATTTATTGCATTATACAGATGTGGTTTCTTTCAACGGAAAAAGATTAAGAACAACGATTGGCGGAACAGGTATTTCTGTTTCTGCTTTCAGTAAACATAAAGAAGTGGCGGTTGATTTTGCAGCGATGGTAACATCGGGCGAATGTCAAAGCACCATGTATGTGCAACACGGCGGTCAACCGGGCCATCGCAGTGCATGGACGGATACTGCAGCCAATCATTTAACCAATTACTTTTTTACGCAGGTGCTGCCTGTTATGGATAATGGATATATGCGTCCACGTTACAATGGCTACCTGCATTTCCAGGATCATGCAGGCGATCCGTTACAGGATTGTTTGGAATATGATGGTGATCCTTCAAAAGCATTACAGGAAATGAATAAACTATATCAGCAAAGTCTTTCAAAACAAACAGCCGTTACAGCATGAGTGCATTGCCATTAAACGGAGTTGTGGTGCTGGAGTTCAGTCAGTATCTATCAGGCCCATCGGCTGCTTTGCGTTTGGCCGATCTTGGTGCAAGAGTCATTAAGATCGAACGTCCGAACACAGGAGATGCTGGTCGGAAATTGGCGATTAAAGATTTGTGGGTTGATGATAATTCGTTGTTGTTTCATACTATCAACCGCAACAAAGAAAGTTTTACTGCTGATCTGAAGAATCCTGAAGATATTTCGATCATCAAAAAACTCATTGCAAAAAGCGATGTGTTGATCCATAATTTTCGTCCTGATGTAATGGGTAAGAATGGACTTGATTACAAAACCGTGCAACAGATAAATCCTCGATTGATCTACGCAGAAATTTCAGGTTATGGCAAGAATGGTCCATGGAAAAATAAACCAGGCCAGGATCTATTACTACAATCAATAACAGGCCTGGCTTACACAACAGGCAACGGCACAAACGGTCCCGTACCATTCGGAATTTCTATTGCTGATATTCTTGCGGGATCACAATTGGTGCAAGGGATTTTAGGTGGATTGATCCGTCGTTCAAAAACAGGTAAAGGTGCCTTGATTGAAGTGAGCCTGATGGAATCGTTACTCGATTTTCAATTTGAATTACTCACCACTTATTTTGCCAACAATGAACAACCACTGCGCAGCAAAGTTGCAAACGGTCAACCGTTGCTAAGTGCACCTTACGGTATTTATCAAACAAAAGACAGTTACATCGCTTTGGCGATGATGGATATACATGTGCTTGCCGACACGATTCATTGTGGTGCCTTGAAACATTTTCCGAAAGAAAATGCTTTTGCATTACGTGACGAAATAAAGACAGTGTTGGTGGAGCATTTGCAAACAGAAACAACTGCATATTGGTTGGCTGCGTTACAGGAAGCCGGGCTGTGGGCAATGGAAGTGTTGAACTGGGATGAGATGACCGATCATCCTGGATACAATGCGTTGGAGATGGAACAAACCATACATGCAGGTGGTAAAACAATTGTTACCACAAGATGCCCGATTCGCATTAACGGACAACGGTTGACTGCTGATAAAGCAGCACCACAGTTGGGTGAACAGAATGAGAAGATCAGGAAAGAGTTGGAAGTTATAAGTTAAGTGTTATGTGTTACGGGTGAATTTATGAAATGATATTCACCATTGATCATTGACCATTCACAATTAAACAATGAAACTTTTAGAAGACGTATTAGTGATCGATTTCAGCCAGTTTTTGTCGGGGCCTTCAGCGGCTTTGCGATTGGCAGATATGGGTGCACAAGTGATCAAGATCGAGCGACCGGGCGTCGGTGATATTTGTCGTGAGCTGTATGTGAGCGATGTGATGATCGAAGGTGAATCAACTATTTTTCATGCCATCAACCGTAACAAACAAAGCTACGCTGCCGATTTAAAAGATCCGAATGACCTGGGAAAAGTAAAGCAACTCATTGCCAAAGCCGATGTGGTGATGCACAATTTTCGTCCCGGCGTCATGGAGCGTATTGGTTTGGATTATGCATCGGTGAAAAAAATAAAACCCGATGTGGTATATGCAGAGATCAGTGGTTATGGTGTGGAAGGTCCGTGGAAAGATTTACCGGGGCAGGATCTATTGTTGCAATCTGTTTCAGGTTTAACCTGGCTCAGCAATAATATCGACGAAAGTCCAACACCAATGGGTGTGGCCGTGGTGGATATCATGGCAGGCACACACATTGCGCAGGGAATATTAGCAGCATTATATCAAAAAGGAACAACAGGCGAAGGCGCATTGGTGCAGGTGAGTATGCTGGAAAGTATCCTGGATTTTCAGTTTGAAGTATTGACCTGTTATTACAATGATGGCCGGCAGTTACCTGTACGTGGAGCAGTGAATAGTGCGCATGCTTATATTGCGGCGCCTTATGGTATTTATAAAACAAATGATGATTACATTGCATTAGCAATGACCAATATTCCAACTTTGGCAACACTGCTGGAATGTGAACCATTGAAAGAGTTTGTTAACAGTAATGATTGGTTCGCAAAACGGGATGAAATAAAATCGATACTGGCTGGCCATTTAACAACAAGACCATCTGCTGAATGGCTCGGTATTTTAGAGAAAGCAGATATATGGTGTGCAGCGGTAATGGATTACGATCGGTTGGTGAAACAGGAAGGTTACCGTTCGTTAGAAATGGAAGTAACGGTGAAGACGAGCAACGGCATTTCAGTAACCACCACACGTTGTCCTATTAAAGTTGATGGAGAAATATTAGCAGCAGGCAAGGGCGCTCCATTGTTGGGTGAGCATAACAAAGAAATTGACTATCGATTCGGCATAACAGAACAATTGCAGACCGTTACTAAATGATCATTTGAAAAGAATGAGGCTTGCTGATACACATGTACATATTTGGGATTTTAACCGTGCAGAATATGCATGGTTAGAAGGCAACACATCTATACTCAACCGCACATACAGCATTGAAGAACTGGAATCTGAACGAAATATAAGCGGCGTAAAAAAAGGTATTCTTGTACAGGCCGCCAATAATTTTGAAGATACTGACTGGATGTTGCATGTAGCAGTAAACACTGATTGGATCGCCGGTATTGTTGGTTGGTTACCGTTGATCAATCCGGATGCAACATTAAAAGCATTACAAAAGAAATACGGGAAAGAAAATTATTTCAAAGGCGTTCGTCATTTGATACACGATGAACCTGACCCGGAATGGTTACTGCAACCTGAAGTGATCAACAGTCTGCAGATATTGGCCGATCATAATATTCCTTACGATGTCGTGGGAGTTTTGCCTGCACATATTGAAACTGCTTTGAAGGTAGCAGCAAAAGTTCCTGAGTTAAGAATGGTGTTCGATCATCTCAATCAACCACCTATTGCAACAAAAGCGAAGTTTGGAAAGTGGGGTGAGCTGATGAAAGAAGCAGCACAGCATAAAAATTTTTATGCAAAAATTTCCGGACTTGGATTAACTGCACAAAAAGGTGATCAATGGACCGCCGATGATATTAAGCCCTATGTTGGCTTTGCAATTGAACAGTTTGGAACCGACCGCTGTTTCATGGGAGGCGATTGGCCCGTTTCATTATTGGCCGGTTCTTACAGCAACACCTGGAAAAACTTCAAAGAAGTCATTCACGATTTGGTTGATGATAACACAGCGGATAGAATATTTTATTCCAACGCTGCAAACTTTTATTCCTTTTAACCCATCTGCATAAGAATATGGAAGTAATTAACGGAGTTTTATTTCATGCTGTCGGCGCTTCAAGCGCATCGCTCTGTTATACACCACAGCGAAAAGTAAAAGGATGGAGCTGGCAAACCTATTGGCTGGCGCAGGCCGCTGTGTGTTGGTTATTGTTGCCATTAATTGTTGCCTATATTACCATTCCTGAAATCGCTACCGTACTAAAAGAAGCGCCTGCTTCGGCTATGCAACGTTCATTCCTGTTGGGCATCGCTTACGGTGTTGGCGGAACTGCATTTGGTATTGCCATTCGTTATGTTGGTTTTTCATTAACGTATGCTATTTCAGTTGGTATCAGTTGTGTACTCGGTACATTATTACCGCCATTGGTTGCCGGCACATTAGGAACTATTCTTTCAGGAACAGGTGCCGGTTATTTGATCAGTGGAGTAACCATGGGAGCAATAGGTATTGCTGTATGTGGCTTGGCTGGTCGCAGTAAAGAAAAAGATATTGAAAGGCAATCAAAAACTGAATCTGCTTTCTCGTTGGCGAAAGGATTACCGCTTTGTTTACTCGCAGGTGTGCTATCTGCATTGTATGGGTTTTCTTTGAATCAAGGTCAACCAATAGCTGATGTGGCAGCGAAATATGGTGCGGGCAATTTTCAAGGAAATATCATCTATATTTTTTCGAATTCAGGTGCATTTATCAGTACCTTATTATACTGTTTGTATTTGCATCGAAAAGAAAAAACATTTGCTGAGTACAGATCAACAGGTGAGAGTGGATTGGGAATGAATTATCTTATGTCGATCTTAACCGGCTTCTTATGGTACGGACAGTTTTTCTTTTATGGACTTGGTCATGTACGTATGGGCAAATACGAGTTCAGCAGTTGGGCCATTCATATGATCTTGCTGGTGTTGTTAAGTGCAGTAACAGGGTTGATGCTGAAAGAATGGAAAAACAGCAGTGGCAAAACGATTCGTTTACTGGCCGTTGCTATTGTTATACTCATCACTGCTGTTCTATTATTAACACAGGGAAACAAGCTGGGAGCAGTTGAATAAAAATTCAGATGTTGAAATGACGAATCATCAAAGAGATATCGCTTCTGCACAATTACCAATTTATATTATTGGTGCAGGCGGTATTGTAAATACGGCACACTTGCCGGCGTATATGCTGGGTGGTTTTTATGTGCGGGGTATTTGTGATATCGATCCGGATAAAGCACAAGCAACAGCAGAACGTTTTGCTATTAAAGAAGTGTTTGCAAGTCCTGAAGAATTATTGAAACAATTACCGGCAAATGCGATCATTGATATTGCAGTGCCCGGTCCTGCATTGATTCCTTTATTAGAACAAATGCCGGATGGCTCTGCTGTATTATTACAAAAACCAATGGGTGAAGATCTCGATGCAGCAAAGAAAATTTTATCGATCTGCAAAGAGAAGAAGTTAAATGCTGCCGTTAATTTTCAATTGCGTTATGCGCCTTACATTCTTGAAATGAAACGGATGATGGCGGAAGGTTCACTTGGCGAGATCAATGATATTGAAGTAAATGTAAATGTGTACACGCCCTGGCATTTGTGGGATTTCTTAATGGCATCACCAAGAGTAGAAATTCTGTATCACAGTATTCACTATATCGATCTGGTACGTCATATACTCGGTAATCCAAAATCGGTTTATGCCAAATCAACCAAACATCCATCCATGCCGGCATTGGCATCGGTACGCAGCAACATCATCATGGATTATGGCGATATGACAAGAGCAAACATTCTCACCAATCATTGTCATAACTACGGTACACCCAAACAACAATCTTATATCAAGTTCGAAGGAACAAAAGGTGCGGTGTTGATCAACTTTGGTGCACTCATCAATTATCCACGAGGCGAAGCAGATAATTTTGAATATGTGTTTTTAGAAGAAGGCAAAGAACCACAATGGCAGGAAAAGAAAATTGAAGGTAGTTGGTTCCCGCATGCATTCATTGGAAGCATGGAGCAATTAATGCTATCAGTAGCAGGTATAATAGAAAAGCCTGATAATACAGTGGAAGATTGTATTCATACAATGGCATGCATGGAAGCTGCTTATGTGAGTTGTGAAAAGGGAGGAGTGAAGCCCGATGAACTTTTTAATTTTTAAGAACGAATTGTAATGAAGAAACTTTCAGTGATCATACTTGCATCTTTATTTTTTGTTCAATATTTAGGCGCACAGCAATTGGCATTTCCCGGTGCTGAAGGTTTTGGAAAATATGCAACAGGTGGAAGAGGGGGGAAAGTAATTGCTGTTACAAATCTCAATGATAGCGGCGAAGGAAGTTTTCGCTGGGCATTGGAACAATTTCCAGGCGAACCATTGACAGTGATCTTTCGTGTATCAGGCATCATCGAACTGCAATCAAAAATTCAGATCAAGCGTTCTAATCTTACTATTGCCGGACAAACAGCTACCGGCGATGGCATTTGTTTAAAAAATCAATCACTCATTTTAAATGGAGCTTCTTCAAAAGGCAATCATGGAAATATCATTATACGTTATATCCGTTCACGCCCCGGTGGTACATTGAAAACGGGATTGTATGGTTTTGATATGGAGAACTGTCATGATGTAATTGTTGATCATTGCAGTTTCAGTTGGGCAAATGAAGAATGTGCAGCCATGTATGATACAAAAAACACAACGGTGCAATGGTGTATTGTAAGCGAAGGTTTGTACGAAGCTGGCCATATGAAAGGACATCGTTCTTATGGTGGTGTGTGGGGTGGACAATATGCATCTTATCATCACAACTTAATTGCGCATCTCAACAACCGTGCAATCCGTTTCAATGGTGCACGTGCACATGATACGTTTGCATTGATCGACTATCGAAACAATATTATTTACAACTGGGGCAATGCGAATGCTGCTTATGGTGGCGAAGTAAATATTACAGGTGGCGTTTCACAAGTGAATATTGTCAACAATTATTACAAGCCAGGTCCTGCTGCACCAGCTGAATTGAAATTTGTACATGCTTCTTATCAAAAAGAAAACAGCAAAGGAACAGGTCAGTGGTTTGTAGATGGTAATATCATGGAAGGCGATAAAGCCTTAACCAAAAAGAATAAGAACGGCGTTGATCTGAAAGAAGCTGGTTATCCTTCAGGTGCTATTTCAGATAAAGCATTTCCTGTTTCTGTTGCATTGCCTGTTGAAACAGCAAAAGAATCTTATGAGAAAGTGTTGAAATATGCAGGCGCTATTTTTCCCAAACGTGATGCAACAGATGAGCGTGTGGTGAATGAAACAAGAACAGGCACAGCGGTTGGCAAAGGATCTTTTGGAAAGCCGGGTATTATTGATAACGTATTTGCAGTGGGCGGTTGGGCCGAATATAAATCTATTCCTGCGCCTGCTGATACAGATAATGATGGTATGCCCGATGCTTGGGAAACAAAGAAGGGCTTGAATCCGAATGATGCAAGCGATGGGAACAAAAAAGATGCAAGCGGTTTTACGATGCTGGAAATATATTTAAATGAATTAGTGGAAGTGAAATAATATGAAGCAGATTTTTTTCGTCATATCATTAGTAGTTTGTTCAGTGCTTTCGGCGCAGGTGAAGATCGAGAACAAACAACCTTCTCCCCGAACCACATTTGCAGAACAGCGATTAAAAGCAACGATCAATCTACTAAAACTGAACACGACAAAACACAGCATCATTCTTATTAAACAGGCAGGTGGTAAGAAAGAAGGATTTACCATTGAAACAAAAAATAATCGAACTGTAATTACCGGTAATGATGAGTCCGGAATTTTGTATGGTTGCTTGGCATTTTCTGATCAGTTAAAAGCTACAAAGAAATTTCCTGCTACATTTTCATTGACTGATGCACCTGAAATGGTCTTGCGTGGTGCATGTATTGGTGTACAGAAACCTTACTATCTACCCGGCAGAAATGTATACGAGTATCCTTATTCTCCTGAAACCTTTCCCTGGTTCTACGATAAAAAATTATGGATACAGTATCTCGATTCAATGGTAACAAACCGGATGAATTCGTTGTATCTCTGGAACGGTCATCCGTTTGCTTCATTGGTGAAGCTGAAAGATTATCCTTATGCAGTAGAGGTAGATGATGCAACCTTTAAAAAGAATGAAGAGATCTATCGTTTCTTAACAACCGAAGCCGATAAGCGTGGTATCTGGGTGATACAAATGTTTTATAATATCATCGTCTCCAAACCATTTGCTGAATACCACAAGATCAAAACACAGGAACGTGAGCGTCCTATTATTCCTTTGATCGCTGATTATACACAGAAATCCATTGCAGCCTTTGTTGAAAAATATCCCAATGTTGGGTTGATGGTTTGTCTGGGTGAAGCGATGGAAGGAGTTGGCAATGATGATATTGAATGGTTCACGAAAACGATCATTCCCGGTGTGAAAGATGGGTTGAAAGCATTGAATAAAACGGAAGAGCCGCCAATTGTTTTAAGAGCGCATGATACCGATGCACCCGGAGTAATGCGGGCTGCGTTACCGCTCTATAAAAATTTATATACCGAAGCAAAGTTCAACGGCGAAGCATTGACCTATGCACGACCAAGAGGAACATGGGCGGAATTACATCAAACATTAAGTAAGCTCGGCAGTGTGCAAATCGAGAACGTACACATTCTTGCCAACCTTGAACCTTTCCGTTATGGCTCACCTGATTTTATCCAGCAGAGTGTAATTGGTATGCACGAAGTAATGGGTGGTAACGGTTTGCATCTCTATCCGCAAGCTTCTTACTGGGACTGGCCTTACAGTGCGGATAGTGTAAAAGGAAAACGTTTGTTGCAAATTGAACGTGACTGGATCTGGTACAGTGCATGGAGCCGTTATGCATGGAAAGCAAAACGGAACCGTGAAGACGAGATCGTTTACTGGAGCAAGCAACTTGCATCGAAGTTTGGTTGTAGTGAAGCTGATGGAAGAAGAATACTAACTGCATATGAAGAGAGCGGTGAGATCGCTCCGAAATTATTACGTCGTTTTGGAATAACCGATGGCAACAGGCAAACATTAACGTTGGGTATGTTAATGACACAACTCATCAATCCGTTCCGCTACGGTTTATTCACCTTGTTATATGATGCCGAAGCACCGGAAGGTGAAATGATCGTTGATTATGCCGATAAAGAAAATAAAGGCATCAGACACATTGGTGAAACACCACCGCAGGTAGCAAGAGAAGTTGTTGTACACGGTAACAAGGCTGTCACATCTATCATGGAAATTTCAAGAAGAGTGACAAAAAACAAAGAAGAATTCAACCGTATTGTAAACGATATGTATTGCTATAAAGCAATGGCCGATCATTTTAGCAGTAAAGTGCAGGCAGCAGTGCAGTTGCTTAAATACAAATACAGCGGCAACATTGCTGATCTTGAACTTGCGGTGCCTATGCTGGAAAAAAGTGTAAATGATTATAAAGAGCTGGCAGCATTCACAGCAGATACTTATCTCTATGCGAATAGTATGCAAACACAGCAACGAAAAATTCCGATGCGTGGTGTGAATGCCACATTTAAGCATTGGGTAGAAATGGTGCCGGTGTTTGAAACTGAACTGAAAACGTTTAAATACAAAATTGATTCGCTGAAAAACAGATCAAACATCAAAACGCAGGAACGTAAATCATTTTTACAGGTTGATGCAAAATTGAATCATGTTCCGGTGATTTTGAATGAAGGCGTACAGATATTCAGCGATACAAGTCTACGTATCAAGCAACTCGCTCCTGAATTGAAGGGTGTAAAAGCGGTCCAGCTTTCATTTTGGCAACAGTTAAGAGAACCTACAGAGATCAATTTCTTCACAGACAAACCGGTGAAAGTATTAGTAGGCTATTTTAAAACACAACGTGCGGCATTTACTACCGATACAGTTTTTGCAAAAGCTCCGGAGCTGGAAACTAATGCCAGTGCCGATGACTATGGCCAGGCAGAAATTAAAATTTCGAACGCCATTGCAATTGAAGGAATGCCACCTGTGAATATTCATACCTATACTTTCAAAGCAGGAGCACATACACTCAAATTGCCTAAAGGTGTTTGTTTAGTATTAGGATTTGTTGATGGCACACAGATTATTCCTGTGTACGATGCCATGTTGATGAGTGATGCAAAGAATAAAAATTTAGATTGGCTATTCGATTAAGATCAAGCAGAATTAAACGATGAAAAAAACGATTCTCATACTTGCAGTTTCATTTATTTGCTTTGCAGCAACAGCACAACGTTTTTACGATGTTACCAAATACGGCGCAAAGAACGACAGCAGCAAAATTGCAACAAAGTCGATTGCCAATGCCATTGCCGCTGCATCAAAAGCTGGTGGCGGTACAGTGTATTTTCCAGCAGGGAAATATTTAACCGGGCCTATTCATCTCAAAAGCAATATCACCATCTTTATTGATGCAGGCGCCGAGCTTCATTTCTCTGACAATTTTGACGATTATCTTCCAATGGTACAAAGCCGGTACGAAGGTGTGGATGTGATGAGTTTTTCGCCGCTGTTCTATGCATATAAAGCAGAGAATATTTCTATCATCGGTCGTGGGTTGATCAATGGGAATGGGAAGAAGTGGTGGAATTATGCATTGACGTTTTATAAAAACCAAACTGAACGGAATAAGTATCAACTCTTGTTCGATAGTTTGAATAAGGATATCCTGTTGCCCGATGATCCAACACAAATGAAACGTGGATTTCTGCGTCCGCCATTTATACAGCCATTATATTGCAAGAATGTGTTGATCGAAGGAATCACCATCACCAATTCTCCTTTCTGGACAGTAACGCCTGAGTTCTGCGAAAATGTAACCATCAAAGGGGTAACGATCAACAACCCTCCTTCACCAAATACAGATGGCATCAATCCATCGAGTTGCAGGTATGTGCATATTTCCGATTGCCATATCAGTGTGGGTGATGATTGTATCACTATCAAATCAGGAAAAGATATTCCCGGAAGAGCAAAAGCAACACCGGCAGAAAATTATACGATTACGAACTGTACAATGTTAAGTGGACATGGAGGTGTAGTGATCGGTAGTGAAATGAGTGGTGATGTAAAGAAGATCACCATTAGTAATTGTGTGTTTGATGGAACAGACAGGGGCATACGTATTAAAACAGCAAGAGGTAGAGGTGGAGTAGTGGAAGATATTCGTGTAGATAATATCATCATGAAGAATATCAAAGCACAGGCGATCGTACTGGATATGGAGTATTCAAAAGTACCACCCGAACCGGTGAGTGAACGTACGCCGCAGTTCCGCAATATCCGTTTCAGCAATATCACCGCTTACACCAAACAGGCAATGTACATAAACGGACTGGATGAAATGCCTGTAAGTGAGATCAGCTTAAATGATGTGGTGTTTGAAGCTGAAACAGGAATTACTATCCGCAATGGAAAAGATATTGAACTTCACAATGTACGGGTGAATGTAAAGACAGGACCTTCTTTATTAGTTGAGAAGACAGAACGATTGGTCGTTGATGGGTTTGTTTCTGCTAAACCATTGACCACTGCTCCGCTCATTCGTTTCACAAATGTGCAGGATGTGTTGTTGCAAAACAACTGGCCTTTCGCTGGAACAAAAACATTTGTTGAAATAAAAGGAGCGAATACGAAAAATATCATTTTTAAGAACAATGTATTAGGCGAAGCAACGGCGATCGTTGCTGATGATGTAAATAAAGAAGAGGTGAAACAGTGATGAATAGAATTGTTGCAGTACAAGTGTGCGACGCAACAGAAGCTAAATAGAAATCAAGAAGATGGCTTACAAAAAAATATACTTGGCTCTTGCAATAACATTCTGTTGTTTGCAGATGTTGCAGGCACAGGATTTAAAACTCTGGTATAACAAACCTGCTGTTAAATGGACAGAAGCATTACCACTTGGTAATGGCCGAATTGGTGCGATGTTGTTTGGCGGCATTGAGAACGATCGCATTCAGTTCAACGAAGAAACTTTATGGACAGGTGAGCCGAGAGAATATAGTCGTCCTGGTGCGTATAAATATTTAGACAGCATTCGCCAGTTATTATTTCAAGGCAAACAAAAAGAAGCCGAAGCATTAGCGGAAAAAGAGTTCATGGGTTTGAAAAGTTATGATGGTGAAAAAGCAGGTTGGATAACAAAAGTAACGACCGATAAAAAATATGCTGCAGTAGATTTTGATGACAGCAAATGGGCAACGATGACGGTGCCGAGTTGGGATGGTTGGGAAACTGTTGGACATGAAGGGTTGGATGGTGCCGTGTGGCTGCGAAAAGATTTTGTTTTGCCCAATGATTGGAAAGAAGAGGATATGGTTTTTGATTTCAATCGTATTCGTGATTGGGATTATACGTATGTGAACGGACAGTTAGTGGGAAGTCAGCAAAATACAGAAGGAAGAAAATATACTGTTGCAAAAAATATTCTGCACAAAGGAAAAAATACAATTGCCATTTTGGTGCTCAACTTTTCTGATAAGGGCGGCATTTATGGTTATAAGGATACGGTAAAACATATTGGCGTTTATCCGGTAAATAATGATGCAGCAGCAATCTCCTTAAAGGGTCAATGGAAATATTTTGTTGCGAGTGATAATCCGCCGCCGGTTGGTGCCTACCAGGCATCGTACCAGCCGTTTGGCGATTTGAATTTGAAATTCAGTAATACAAGTAGTGCAACCAATTACAGAAGAGAACTGGATATTGCCAATGCAATTGCCGCAACTTCGTATCGAGCAAACGGTATAAATTATACAAGAGAGTATTTTGTAAGTCAGCCCAGCCAGGCAATTGTTATTCACCTCACCGCTTCTCAAAAGTCGAGTATTAGTTTTACAGCTGAGTTAAGCAGTCCGCACAAAAACTATACTGTTACAAAAGTCAATAATGATCTTGTGTTGTCGGTTAAAGTAAGAACAGGGGCATTGCGTGGCGAAAGTTATTTGCGTGTTATTGCAAAAGCAGGGACGGTTAAAATTGAGAATGGACAGCTGATTGTAGCAAATGCTGACGAAGCAACCATTTACTTAACAGCAGGAACCAATTATAAAAATTATAAAGACATTACTGCAGACCCCAAATTGCCTTGTGTAAATGCATTAGCATCTGTTACAGGAAAAACCTATCAGCAGATCAAAGCAGCACATACTGCTGAATACAAAAAATGGTTCAATACATTTTCAATTGTAATGGGTGATAATAAGAAAGCTTCATTATCAACCGATGAACGTTTAAACAATTTTTCGAATGGCAATGATCCATCTTTTGCTGCATTATATGTGCAGTATGGAAGATATTTATTGATCTCATCTTCACGTCCGGGTACAAGACCTGCTAACCTGCAAGGTATCTGGAACGATTTAACGAATCCACCATGGGGAAGTAAGTACACAACGAATATCAATGCTGAGATGAATTACTGGCCTGCAGAGTTGTTGAATTTATCAGCAATGCACGAGCCTTTGTTTGATATGATCAGTGAATTGGCGAAAACAGGAAAACAAACAGCGAAAGATCATTACAATGCACCGGGTTGGGTATTGCATCACAACACCGATTTGTGGAGAGGTACTGCGCCAATCAATGCAGCCAATCATGGTATATGGCAAACAGGCGGTGCATGGTTGTGTCAGCATTTGTGGGAACGTTATTTGTTTACGCAGGATAAAAACTTTTTACGGAACAGAGCATATCCTGTAATGAAAGAAGCAGCCTTGTTCTTTAACACTGTTCTTGTGAAAGATCCGGTAACAGGTTATCTCATCAGTACACCATCCAACTCACCGGAGCAAGGTGGTTTGGTAGCCGGACCAACAATGGATCACCAGATCATTCGTGCATTGTTGCAACATGTAATCGAAGCGAGTGAAATTTTAAATGTAGATGTTGCATTACGAAATACATTAAAAGAAAAATACAAACAGATCGCTCCGAACATGATCGGTAAACATGGCCAGTTGCAGGAGTGGATGCAGGACAAAGATGATCCAAACAACAAGCATCGTCATATTTCGCATTTGTGGGGCATGTATCCGGGTAGTGAAATTAATTATGATGAATCACCTGCCATGATGAATGCAGCAAAACAATCCTTACTCTTCCGTGGCGATGAAGCAACTGGCTGGAGTCTTGGCTGGAAGATCAATTGCTGGGCACGCTTCAAAGATGGAGAACATGCATTCACGATGGTGAAAATGTTGTTGAGTCCGGTGAAAGGCGGCGCAGGAAGTTATCCGAATTTATTTGATGCACATCCGCCATTCCAGATCGATGGAAACTTTGGTGGTGCTGCCGGTATTGGTGAAATGCTGGTACAAAGTCATACGAAGTATGTTGATCTGTTACCTGCTTTGCCTGCTGCTTTTGCTGATGGAGAAGTGAAAGGTATTTGTGTGAGAGGTGGTTTTGTGATGGATATGAAATGGAATGCAGGTAAGTTGGTGAAACTGGCAGTTCGATCAAAAACAGGAAATGATCTGCTTCTTCGATATAACGGGAAAGTTGTTACAGTAAAAACAAAAGCAAATACAGTTTATAATTTTGATGCGGCGCTTAAACAATTGTAAAAGCATTTTTTTTCTACGCAAAGACGCAAAGGCACAAAGTATAATGCATAAGATTCTTTGCGCCGTTGCTCCTTTGCGCCTTTGCGTGAAATTCTTCGTGTTGCTTTGTGTTTTTGTGTCTCTGTGGTTCACTGTATTTTCTCAACGTCGGGATATTTCATTAAATGATAACTGGCACACTATTGCAACCAACAACGACCAGGTACTTCCTTCCAATACTTATCAATCTGCAATCACAAATAATTGGAAGAAAGTAAACATTCCACACAACTGGGATCAGTACGAAGGTTACAGAAGATTATTGCATGGTAACCGACATGGCGACTCCTGGTATCGTAAAACATTTCAGAGCACACAATCAAAAACAAGTAAACGTTTCTTTTTGTTTTTTGAAGGAGTGGGATCGTACGCCACCGTTTATCTCAACAATAAAAAAGTAGGCGAGCATAATGGGGGACGAACAACTTTTACCATTGATGTAACCGATGTGATTAAAACAGATGGCAGCACCAATCAATTGGCAGTAAGGGCTCATCATCCTTCCAATATAAAAGATCAGCCCTGGGTTTGCGGCGGATGTAGTGATGAACGTGGTTTCTCGGAAGGTTCACAACCAATGGGAATTTTTCGTCCCGTGCATTTGATGGTTACAAATGATGTGCGTATTGAACCGTTTGGTGTGCATGCATGGGCAGATATGTCAGCGAAAGAAATAAAACTGAATATTGCAACCACTCTTAAGAACTATTCACAGCAAAATAGAAATGTCATTATTGAACATAGATTAGTTGATAAGAACGGAAAAGAAATAAATAAGGTTGTTGAACAAAGTATACATGTAGAAAAGGGAACTGCTGTTGAACGTAAATCCGACATCAGAAATCCGACATCAGCCATCAACCTCTGGTCAGTTGAAAATCCATATCTATATAAAATCATTACTACAGTTAAGGAGAATAATGCTGTTCTCGATAAAACCGAAACAGAATTTGGTTTCCGCACCATCAACTGGAAAAATCCAACCAATCAATTTTTCTTAAACGGCAAACCTGCTTTCATTAATGGCATTGCTGAGTATGAACATTTGCTCGGACAAAGTCATGCATTCAGCAAAGAACAAATTATTTCAAGGATGAAATGGTTGCAGTCAGCAGGCTTCAATGCATTTCGTGACGGCCATCAACCGCATAATTTATTGTACGGACAGTTATGTGATGAGAAAGGCATTCTCTGGTGGACACAATTATCAGCGCATGTATGGTATGATTCACCTGAGTTCAGAAAGAATTTCAAACAACTGTTGAAAGAGTGGGTGATCGAGCGGCGCAACAGTCCTTCGGTTGTGTTATGGGGTTTGCAGAATGAAAGTAAACTGCCGGAAGATTTTGCTAAAGAATGTACAGAACTGATCCGTTCACTTGATCCAACTGCATCAACCCAACGTTTGGTTACAACATGTAATGGTGGCAGCGGTACCGATTGGGATGTGCCGCAAAACTGGACGGGCACTTATGGTGGTAATCCTGATACTTATGATGAAGATGTAAAGAAACAAGTGTTGATTGGTGAATACGGTGCATGGCGAACGATTGATTTACATACTGAAGGTAGTTTTGTGCAGAATGGAATATTAAGTGAAGACCGTATGGTGCAGTTGATGGAGCAGAAAGTTCGTTTAGCTGAATCGGTGAGAGACATCAGTGCGGGGCAATTCTTTTGGTTGCTCACATCGCATGATAATCCCGGTCGTGTACAAGGAGGTGAAGGTTTGCGTGAACTGGATCGTATTGGTCCGGTGAATTATAAAGGCTTGCTCACGCCATGGGAAGAACCGACAGATGCGTATTATATGTTCCGTAGCAACTATGCTGACAAGAACAAGGAGCCAATGGTTTACATTGTTTCGCATACATGGCCCAACCGCTGGATGAAACCCGGCATCAAGGACAGCATTTATGTGTACAGCAATTGCGACGAAGTAGAATTGTTTAATGATATAAATGGGTCATCGTTAGGTAAACAAAAGAAGAATGGTATCGGCACACATTTTCAATGGGACAAGGTGAACATTCAATACAATGTGTTCTATGCAATTGGTTATGTAAATGGGAAAGCAGTTGCAAAAGATGTGATCGTATTGAATCATTTACCTGCATCACCGAATTTTAAACAGCTGTATGCAAATGCAAAACCTGTAACGAAGCCAGCAACAGGTTATAACTTTCTCTATCGTATTAATTGTGGAGGATCGGAGTATAAAGATGAAAACGGTAATATATGGCTTGCTGATAAAGGTTTTGCCAAATCATGGACGAAAGATTTCCCTGGAGTGTCCAACAACTTTGCAAGTCAACGAAGAACATTTAGCCCGATAAAAGGAACCAATGATTGGAAATTATTCCAGGATTTTCGTTACGGAAAAGACAAACTCAGTTATGAATTTGCATTACCTGATGGTGAATATTTAGTTGAACTCTATTTTATAGAACCATGGTTGGGAATTGGCGGCGGGATCAACGCCACTGCTATGCGTTTGTTTGATATATCGATCAATGATAAAATTGTATTGAACGATCTTGATATTTGGAAAGAAGCAGGTAAAAATGCAGCTTTAAAGAAAACAGTGAAAGCAAAGATCAGCGGTGGAAAGATGGTTATTTCGTTTCCGGAAAGTAAATCAGGACAGGCTGTTATTTCGGCTATTGCCATTGCTTCTCTTAATAAAGGCATCACACGAAAATCAACTTCATCTTTCGTTAGTGGTCTTTCCTGCGAAAATTGTAAAGAACAAAGCTGGCTGGACATCGGCGATAAACAATTTGCAAGTGGAGCTATTCAGTTTAATTCACTTCCTTCTAATTTATATGGTGCTGACTGGATTCAACTCAATACTGCACAAAACCAAACAATAACATTTGTGCCAACAATGGAGTTAGATGTTTTTCTTGCAGTAAAAAAGTCAGCAGCCCAACCTCCCGCAGGCGAGTTGACCAAAACTGAATTGATCACAGATGAAGGAGGCGGTACTGTTTACAATGTTTACCGTAAGCGTTATGCAAAAAATGAGAAAGTAAGTTTGTCGATTGATCAGAATGCTGTGCTTGCTTTTCTGCCCGTGAATAAAATGCAACCGGCTTATGATCTGAAACCTATTACTCCATATCGCACAAATGTTGCGATCATTAGTGAAGGTGTGGCAAAGGATTCGGTGAATGGAAGATTATGTACGGTCATCAAGTCAAATGCAGCAACAACGATCCAATGGCCGGTACAAACAGGTGTGGGTGATATTTATTCCATCACCATGAAATATTATTATCCGAAAGAACAAACGGTGAAAGGCAGATTACAATTGTTTGATGCAGGTGGCAACAGGATGATGGATGAAGCTGTTCAGTTTACATTTACACGTGAGGGGAAATGGAACCAGTTTACGGTGAATACGGGATCGCAGATCAATGCGGGGAATTATGTAGTGAAACTAGTAGCAGAGAACGGAACTGAACTGGCCATTTCAGGAATTGAGATACAATAATTGTCAATGGTGAATTGTGAATGGTCAATGTTAAACGATAGATAATAATGAAACGTTGCTTGTTGATAATGCTGATGTCTTGTATGAGCTTTTTAGTAAATGCTCAGCAAATAACTGTTGCCAATCTTCGCTGTGAGAGTCGCAGCAATCCTTTGGGTGTAGATGCAACACAACCAAAACTCAGCTGGCAGTTACAATCAAAGGAACAGAACGTATTACAAACGGCTTATCGCATTTTGGTAGCTGATGATGAAGCATTGCTGAAAAAAAACATTGGTAATGTGTGGGATTCAAAACAAATCAAATCATCTGCATCAATACAAGTCGCTTACTCAGGTAAAGCTTTGCAATCTGCAAAAAAATATTTCTGGAAAGTACAGGTATGGGATAATAAGGGCAATGTATCAGCATTGAGTGCTACAGCATTTTGGCAAATGGGTTTGTTACAAATGAAAGACTGGAGCAATGCGAATTGGATCGGCTATGAAGAGATCAACGATACTGCCATCATTGCGCCGCATGTGCACCAGAGTGGAAAGAAAGCATGGGGACCAAGAAAAGATATTCTGCCAATTCTCCGCAAAGAATTTGCAGTTGCAAAAAAGATCAAACAGGCAACGGTGTTTATTTGCGGTCTCGGTCATTTTGAATTAAGCATCAACGGCAAAAAGATCGGCGATCATTTTCTTGCTCCCGGCTGGACGAATTACAGCAAGCATGCACAGTACGTAACATTTGATGTAACAGAAAATCTGCAACAGGGAAAGAATGCTATTGGTGTAATGCTCGGCAATGGGTTTTATTATATTCCTTCTGAACGTTATCGTAAAATGACGGGTGCTTATGGTTATCCAAAACTGATTGCAAAAACATTGATTGAATTTACTGATGGAACAACACAACAGATCATCAGTGATGAAAGCTGGAAGGCAGATAAGTCTCCCATCATCTACTCAAGTATATTCGGTGGTGAAGATTATGATGCGAATCTGTTTCAACAGGGATGGAACCAAGCCGGCTTTAATGATGCAGGTTGGAAACATGTCACCATCACAAAGGGTCCTGCCTTACTTGAGTCGCAAATGAATGAACCAGTGAAAGTGATGCAGCAACTGCAAACACAAACCAAGCGAGAATTAAAAGCAGGTGTTACGTTGTATGATCTTGGACAAAATTTTTCTGGCGTTCCATCCATTACTGTAAAAGGTAATAAAGGTGATACGGTGAAATTGATTTGTGGCGAACTGATCAACGAAGATGGAACAGCTAATCAAAAAGCAACCGGCAGTCCTTCTTTCTTCACCTATATTTTAAAAGGTGATGCTGAAGAAAGTTGGCATCCTTTGTTTACTTATACCGGCTTTCGCTATGTGGAAGTGCATTGCAAGCCGAAAGAAAATAATCAAGCGTTACCGCAGGTGGTAAAGCTCGAAGGTTTGCATATCCGCAATGCGGCTGCCACCGTTGGTTCGTTCAGTTGTTCAAATGATTTGTTTAATCGTACGCATACATTAATTGATTGGGCTATTAAAAGTAACATGGTGAGTGTGTTTACTGATTGTCCGCACAGGGAGAAGCTTGGCTGGCTGGAAGAAACACATTTGGTTGGAGCTTCAGTTCATTATAATTACGATATAGCTGCGTTGAATAAGAAAGTGATCAGGGATATGAAGAATGCACAATATGCAAACGGAAAAATTCCGGAGATCGCTCCTGAGTTTACAGTGTTTACGCCGCCGTTTGACGAATCGCCTGAGTGGGGTAGTGCATCGATCATTTATCCCTGGTATAACTATCAATGGTATGGCGATAAAGAAACTTTGCTGCAATCATATGATATGATGAAGGCCTATGTGCTCTATCTGAAAAGCAAAGCGAATAATAATATCTTGTCGCATGGGTTGGGCGACTGGTTTGATATCGGGCCGAATAAATCCGGCTTTGCACAAATGACAAAGATGGGCATAACCGGAACTGCTACTTTTTATTATGATCTCAACATCATGATCAAAGTAGCAACGATGTTGAAGAAGAATGATGATGTAAAATTCTATCAGCAATTGGCAGCCGATGTTAAGACTGCTTTCAACAAAACATTTTTTGATCCAATCAAAATGCAATACGATTCTTCCAGTCAAACCGCCAATGCAATGGCCTTGTATATGGGATTGGTGGAAGAGAAAAACAGAGCAGCGGTGGTTGATGCGTTGATCCGTGAAATCAAAAGCAGGAACAATGCTTTAACAGCTGGGGATATTGGTTACCGTTATGTATTGAAAGCATTGGAGCAGGCCGGAAGAAGTGATGTGATCTTTGATATGAACTATCGTGATGATGTGCCGGGTTATGGCTATCAACTCAAACATGGAGCTACTGCTTTAACAGAAAGCTGGCAGGCATATGAATCAGTATCAAACAATCATTTTATGCTAGGGCATTTAATGGAATGGTTTTATGCCGGTCTTGCAGGTATCAAGCAAACAGAAAATTCTGTAGCGTATAAAGAAATTATGATCAAGCCGGAAGTAGTGGGGGATGTAACAAATGCAAAAGCAAGTTTTGAATCACCGTATGGTTTAATTAAAACTGAGTGGACAAAAACAACTTCATCATTTAACTTGCAGGTGGAAATTCCTGCTAATAGTACAGCAGTTGTGTATGTGCCTGCAAACCCGGGGCAAACTGTATTGCTGAATGGAAAGAAAGCAACAGCAGTTTATGCTGATGGAAGAGCCGTTGTGAAGATTGGTTCAGGTAATTATCAATTTAGTGTAGTAAATAACGAATAAAAGATTTTATGAAAGCATTAGTGTGTCAGCAACCGGGTTCGTTTGAATATTTAGAAAAAGAATCACCCGCAATTCAACCCGGTCGTGCTATTTTAAAAGTAAAACGTATCGGCATTTGCGGAACTGATCTGCATGCCTTTGAAGGAACACAACCTTTCTTTGCTTATCCACGTGTACTCGGTCATGAGCTGGGTTGTGAAATTGTACAGCTAGATGCAGATGCAGGTTTTGAAGTAGGCGAACGTGTAACACTCATTCCATATTTCAATTGTGGTGAATGTATTGCCTGCAGAAATGCATTGCCCAACTGTTGCGCTGCCATTAATGTATTTGGTGTGCATGTAGATGGTGGCATGATGGAATTTATTTCTGTTCCAACATCTGCATTGCTTCATGGCGGCGATATGAGTTTCGATGAACTGGCCTTGGTTGAACCATTGGCAATTGGTGCGCATGGTATTCGTCGTGCAGGAGTACGTTCAGGAGAATTTGTGTTGGTGATTGGTGCAGGGCCAATTGGTTTGGGTATTATGGAGTTTGGTCGCATTGCAGGTGGACAGGTGATTGCGATGGATGTAAATGATACACGTTTGAATTTCTGTCAGGATAAACTGAAAGTGCAGCATACCATCAATCCGTTGAATGAAGATGTGATGCAGCGTTTAAAAGAAATTACCAATGGCGATATGCCAACGGTAGTGATTGATGCAACAGGCAATCAAAAGGCGATCAACAGTGCATTTCTCTACATGGCGCATGGCGCAAGATATGTGCTCGTTGGTTTGCAGAAAGGTGAGTTGATCGTCAGTCATCCTGAATTTCACAAGCGGGAAGCGACATTGATGAGCAGCCGTAATGCCACGCAGGAAGATTTTGATCATGTGATGATGTGCATGCGCAACAAGCTGGTTGATCCGGCCACTTATATTACACATCGTGTACAGTTTGATGAAGTGAAAGACAAGTTCAAAAGCTGGCTCGATCCGAAGAATGGTGTGATCAAAGCGATGGTGGAACTGTAATTTTGCCGCAATTATTCAAAGAACAACAACAATTATGCAATACAGAACATTAGGCAAAACAGGATTCAATATTTCAGCGATCAGTCTTGGTACATGGCAGGTAGGTGGTAAATGGGGCAGCGCATTTGATGAGATAAATGCAGATGCTATTTTAAATACAGCCGTAGATAACGGTGTCAACTTTATTGATACAGCCGATGTGTACAGTGATGGCGAAAGCGAAAAAGCTATTGGACGTTTTCTCAAAACAAGAAAAGAAAAATTATTCGTCGCTACAAAATGCGGACGACAAATTCAGCCGCATGTGAACAAAGGCTACACGCCTGCTGTGTTGAGAAAATATGTGGAGGATAGTTTGAAACGTTTGCAGGTTGAAACCATTGATTTGATTCAGCTGCATTGTCCGCCAACAGCGGTATATTATCGTCCGGAAATTTTCGGGTTGTTTGATGACTTGAAAAAGGAAGGAAAGATTCAGCATCTTGGAGTAAGCGTAGAGAAAGTGGAAGAAGCATTAAAGGCGATTGAGTTTGATAATGTAACAACTGTGCAAATCATCTTCAATATGTTCCGTCAGCGCCCAGCTGAATTATTTTTTGAACAGGCGAAGAAGAAAAATATTGGTGTCATCGTACGTGTGCCGTTGGCAAGTGGCTTGTTAACCGGTCATTACACAGAGCAAACTGTTTTTGAAAGTGGCGATCATCGTCAATTCAATCGAAATGGTGAATCATTTGACAAAGGCGAAACATTTTCCGGTATTGATTATGCAACGGGTTTGCAGGCGGTAGAAGAATTGAAACAAATCGTTCCTGTTGGTAAAAATTTAGCAGCACTGGCGTTGAAATGGATACTCGATTTTGATGCGGTCAGCACAGTTATTCCCGGCGCTTCAAAACCGGAGCAGGTAACACGTAACCTGGAAGCATTGAATGAAGGATCACTGAGCAAAGAACAAATCCAACAAGTGCAAGCGGTGTATGAAAAGTATATCAAAGCATCGGTGCATCATTTGTGGTAAATTTTTTAACCACGAAGACGCAAAGGCAGAAAGATGCACAAAGAAACTTACCGCCTTCCCGTCTTCCCGGCAGAAAACAAAATGAAGTTGATTAAAAATATATTACTCGTTGTTGCTTTGTTGCTGAGTTTAATTTCATCAGCACAGGTTCGTTCAATTGTTGATTTCAACAACGGCTGGAAATTCTTTTTAGGTAACGATAGTCTTGCAAGCAATGCAAACTATAACGATTCCAAATGGAGAAGCTTAAACTTACCACATGACTGGAGTATTGAAAGCAATTTTTCTTCTTCCTTTCCTGCAACCAATCAAGGTGGAGCATTGCCTGGTGGTACTGGCTGGTATCGTAAAACATTTACTGTTCCTCTCTCATTCAAAAACAGAATTACAAGAATTGAGTTTGATGGTGTTTATAAAAACAGTGAAGTATGGATCAACGGTCATTATCTAGGCAAGCGGCCTTACGGTTATATTAATTTCTCATACGACCTCACGCCGCATTTAAACTACGGCAAGCCGAATGTGATTGCAGTGAAAGTGGATAACAGTCTCCAACCCGATTCTAGATGGTACAGTGGCAGCGGTATTTACCGGGATTTGAAATTGGTGTCAACAAATAATATAGCTCTTGCAGAAGCTGGCGTCTTCATCACAACACCCGTCATCAATAAAAACAAAGCAACTGTTTCTGTTAAATACAACGTATCAAATACAGGTAATCAAAAAGAAATCGTAAAGCTCTACACCGATGTGTATGATGCAACAGGAAAGAAGGTTGCTACATCAAAACATATTGTGCTTCGTTCAATACCAGTTGGTGGATATTCCTATGCTGATGAATTGCAAATCAACACACCGCTACTTTGGTCAACAGCAAAACCATATTTGTACAAAGCCGTTACAAGAATTGAACGTAATGGTCAATTGATTGACGAGGTAAAAACAACCTTCGGTATCCGTTCATTCCACTTCGATGCAGCCAATGGTTTCTTCCTCAACAATCAACCCTTGAAAATCCAAGGTGTTTGTATGCATCACGATCTCGGTGCATTAGGTGCGGCTTATAATCATGCAGCAGCAAAACGCCAATTGAAAATATTGAAAGAGATGGGCGTGAATGCTATCCGTTTCTCACATAATCCACCCGCAGCAGCGCTTCTTGATCTCTGCGATGAAATGGGTTTTCTGGTACAGGTAGAAGCATTCGACATGTGGAAGAAAAAGAAAAACAAATTTGATTACAATCTTTACTTCGATGAATGGCACGAACGTGATGTACAGGCAATGGTGCTGCGAGATCGTAATCATCCTTCTGTTTTTATGTGGAGCATTGGTAACGAAATACGGGAACAGTTTGACAGCACCGGTACAACCATTGCCAAACGTTTGGTTGATCTTATCAAAGCAATCGACACAACTCGACCTGTTACCTGTGCACTCACAGAAAATTTTCCGGAGAAAAATTTCATCTGGAAATCGGGCGCATTAGATGTGCTGGGCTTTAACTATAAGTTGTACGATTATGCAGAGTTGCCGAATCGTTTTCCCGGTCAATCATTTGTAGCAACAGAAACAGCATCTGCATTATCATCAAGAGGCTCATATGATATGCCGAGCGACAGTAATCGTCTCTGGCCACCCGATGGTAAAACGCCAACTGTAAAAGGTAATGCAGACATGAGCGTATCCGCTTATGATCATGTGTATGCTTATTGGGGATCTTCCCACGAAGCTGCATTGCTTGCAGTGAACAAATACAAGTTCATGTCGGGCATGTTTGTGTGGAGCGGGTTCGATTTTATTGGTGAACCGGTTCCTTATGCATGGCCTGCACGCAGTTCTTATTATGGAATTGTTGATCTGGCAGGTTTTCCGAAAGATGTTTACTATCTCTATCAAAGTGAATGGACAACAAAACCGGTGCTTTATCTTTTTCCGCATTGGAATCACAATAATGGCGATACGGTTGATGTGTGGTCATATTACAACAATGCCGATGAAGTGGAATTATTCCTCAACGGTAAATCGTTAGGCAGCAAATCGAAACCAAACGATGTCTTACATGTTAAGTGGCGTGTACCTTACCAACCGGGCGTAATAAAAGCGATATCAAAAAAGAACGGGAAAGCGATACTTACTAAAGAGATCAGAACATCAGGCACACCTGCAAAAATTCAACTCGTTGCAGACAGAACGAAAATCAAAGCCAATGGAACTGATCTGTCATTCATTACTGTAAAACTGTTAGATAAAGACGGAAATCCTGTTCCAGATGCCGACCAACTTATTGAATTCTCTGTCACGGGCCCTGGCTTTTTAGCCGGTACAGATAACGGCTTTCCGGCCGACAGCACCTCTCTCAAAAACCACAAAAGAAAAACCTGGAAAGGAATGGCATTGGCGATTATACAATCGCAGCAAAAAAAGGGAAATATTACAGTTACTGCAAAATCAGCCGGATTAGGAATGTCTGTTATTTCATTGAAAAGCGAGTAATAACAGGAGCATATGGGTTACGGGAACGATTGCGTAGTTTTTGGGTGAATAGTAAAATGTTCCATCTTAATAGCAAAACCTTACATTTTTAAGGCTGACAGCAAATGTACCTTTAGTTCGTGAATGACATGATTGGATCTGGTCCGAAAAACATTCACCTAAAACGATTAAATGCTGTAGAATGAAAAGATATTTGCTTGCATATAATTCTTGTGTTTCAAACAAACTGATCAGTAGCGTTTCTTCATCGCTCCGGTTGTTTTCTGCATGCAAAGCCCTTCATTTATTTATTGCTTTTTTATCCGTGGCAGTTGTTCATGCGCAGGCAAACAAAACTGCTGACTCTGCCTATTTAAAAGTGATCACAGAACGTTCAGCAAAGATCGTCAATACACTTTCAATCAAAGATTCTGCACAATACAAACGTGTAGTAAGTCTACTTGCACAACAGTATAACAGTATTAATAATATACACGAAGAAACTAAACTCGCTTTAGCAGCAATCAAACAGCAATCGATCACCGCTCAGGAATCTGCTCTTCAGGTACAAAAGCAAGAAGAAAAAAAAGTGGCGCAGCTTCAGCAACTGCACAACTCTTTTCTTGCCGGGTTACAAAAGGTTATTTCTGAAGAGCAGATTGAGCTGGTGAAAAATGGAATGACTTACAATGTGCTGAATGTGACGTATACTGCGTATCTCGACATGATCCCCACCCTAAAAGAAGACCAGAAAAAGAAAATCTATGAATGGCTGATAGAAGCAAGAGAGCTTGCAATGGACGGCGAATCATCAGATAAAAAGCACGCCATCTTCGGAAAGTATAAAGGCCGCATCAACAACTATCTGTCTGCTGCCGGTTACGATCTTACCAAAGAAAGAGAAGAGTGGCAAAAACGATTGAAAGCAAAAAAAGAGTCTTCTAAATAAACAACTACTGATCATTATCATTCAACCCCAAAAGCAAAATGCCATATAACATGAAGTATTTGCGACAACCAAAACTGCTGTTACTCACTGTCTTCTCATTTTTGACAGTTACCCTGTTTGCACAGGAAGTTACGATTACAGGTACAGTAACAAATAAAGAAAACGGCCAACCACTCGAAGGTGTATCTGTTCGTGTTAAAAACTCAACTACAGGTACAACCACGAACAATCTTGGTAAGTTTACAATTAAAGCTCCGTCTTCAGAATCTATTCTTACGTTTTCGTATGTTGGGTTTGGTATTTTTGAGCGTAAAGCCGGTGCAACAGGAGCAATAACAATTGATCTGGAAAGGAAAGAAGACCGCATGGAAGAAGTGGTTGTTATTGGTTATGGAACTAAAAAGAGAGTAAATGTACAAGGATCTGTTGCCACCATTAAAGCAGCAGACATTGAAGATTTGCCGGTAGCAAACATTCAATCGGCATTGATCAATCGTTTACCGGGTGTAGGGGTAAACTTCAGTTCTGGTAAACCCGGTTCTACAACAACACTTAACATTCGTAACTCTACCACATTCCCCGGAGCGCCTACTGGTGTTACCAACCAGCCATTAATAGTAATTGATGGTATTATTGCCAATCCAACACAATGGGCACAGGCGCCAAATGCAGATTGGATGGAGAATATTGATGCCAGCCAGATCGAAGACATTACCTTTTTGAAGGACGCCTCAGCTGCTATTTACGGTGCTGCAGGTGCAAAAGGTGTTGTATTGATCACTACTAAAAAGGGTAAGGCAGGTAAACCAAAAATTTCGTACTCTGGTTATTTTGGTGTGTCAACAGAAGCAGTAAAAACAAAAACACTTACTGCTTATGAACATGCACAATTTCTCAATGATGGTTTTGAATTAAACGCAAGACCATTAACTGAGCGTTTTTCACAAGCTGATCTCGACTCATTAAAAGGTATTCCTGACAGATCATGGTACGACTATTTCTGGAAAAATGGTAAAGTGCAGCGCCATACAATTAACGTATCGGGCGGTACAGATAAAGTAACCTTATTTGCTGGTGGTAGTTATTATAATGAAACGGGCAATTTTGGTATTACACAAAATAATAAATACAGTTTCCGTACCGGTATGAACGCCACAATTGTGGATGGTCTCAGTGCACAGGTAAACTTTGCTTCAGACTTTAACAGGGAAAGAAGTAATAACTGGAAAAATGCAAGCTCTGAAACAGATGACGCAACTATACGTGCAATGTATCTTACACCTAAATGGATACCTGTTGAGATCAACGGCCTGCCGGTAGGTTTTGGCGGTAATGCAGCACCGAATAACCAAACAGGTAATCCCTGGAGTATGTTGGGTGTGCACAATGCAGGTACTTACAGAGATGCAAAATCACAAGGCCTTTCTGTAAACGCATCGTTAGAATGGAAGCCGAAGTTTGTTAAAGGGCTTTCTGCAAGAGTACAATACGGAAATAACAATCGTACAAATAATGCATTAGGATATTATCCAACTTATTTGGTTTACCTCTTTCAACCAAGAGGGCAAAACGGTTTGCTCCTGTCTGATCAACTTGCTGCTACACCAACAAGAAGAGTTACCAGCCAGTCAGATCAGATCGAAGAGGGTATCACAACTTCTAAAAACTACCAGTTTATTACACAACTTGCTTATGGTCGCAAATTTGGCGAACATGATGTAGATGTGATGGTAGCATTCGATCAGGGTGAAGCAGAAAGTAAAAACTACCTGTTATCAAAAACAGGTCAGATCGTTGCAGGTGTTGATGAATTCTGGGCGTTCAGTAACGATCCTTCAACTTTAGGAAGTATTCAGGATGCCTTGCGTAACCCTCAATTCTTTAAAAGCTCAAAGCGTTCTTATCTCAGCAGGGCTAACTATTCATTTAAGAACAGATATTTCTTTGAATTCATTGGCCGTGCCGATGCGTCTGTAAACTTTTTACCAACACGGAGATGGGGCTTTTTCCCAACTGTAGGTCTTGGCTGGAAGATCAGTGATGAAAACTTTTTCAGAGATGTAATGTTTGTGAACTCGTTAAAGCTCCGTGCCAACCTTGGTATAGTGGGTGAAGACAGGGTAGGTAACCGTCTTTGGGAATCAAGGTTTACGCAAACAACCGGCGTGGTAATTGGCAATTCAGTTACTGGCGGTTTAGATCCAAACGTTTATCCTAACCCGGACATCACATGGGAAAAAGCAAGGTCTCTCAACGTAGGTATTGATGCAACTGTGTGGGATAACAAAATCAATTTCACTGCTGATTTTTATCACCGTTATAATTACGATGGTTTTGATACGTATTCAACAAACGTATTTCCTCCAACAGCAGGTATTCCTCCTCCTGTTGTAAACTATGGTCAGGCAATAAGCTGGGGTTCTGAATTCTCTGTTGGCTACCGCACAAGATTTGGTAAAGACTGGGGCTTTAATGCAGATGTAAACTTTGGTTGGAGCAACAGTCAGTTGTTACAGTCATTCTATAACGAAGCTTTGCTCGGAACTTATGGACCTGATCAGATTGGTATTGCGATAGGCAGAGATCCACGCAGATACAATGGTACCAACACAGGCTACATCGCAAAAGGAATTTTGCGTACACAGGCAGATGTGGATGCTATATTATCAAAAAATCCAAACTACTTAATTGGTGGTGCTAAACCACAGGTTGGTTTCATGGATTTTGAAGATATCAATGGTGATGGACAAATCAATGATCTTGACATCACAACCATGTACGACAAAACAAGTCCTGCTGCTTCATTTGGTATTACGTTAGGAGCAACTTACAAAGAGTTTAAACTGCAAATGAATATGAACCTGCGTATTGGTGGTAAAGTAGCGTATGACAGTGAAGCAAGAAAAGTACCTACTACAACACAAAATGCGCCTGCTTTCTGGGCCAACCATTGGACACCAACTAATCCCAACGGAAAATATCCGAGGGCAGATGCTCCGCTTGCAAGAGAGAACTCTACTTTCTGGCTTGTTGATGGTACACAAAGCCGTATTAACAATGCTGTGTTATCATATCAAATGCCAAAGAGAATTGCAGCTAAACTTAGAATTCCGGATTTAAGAGTTATGGTTACAGGTACAAACCTGTTTACTCTCATCAATCCGTTTAAATATAAAGATCCATACACTTCAAATTTTGCAAACTATCCTACACTCAGAACTATTTCATTGGGTGTTAACGCAAGTTTATAATGTTGAATCTTAAAACAACAAAACGAAAAAACATGAAGCAGATAAAATATACAGGTTCTTTTATACTGGCAGCCATCTTACTGCTGTCAGCTACCTTGTCGTCTTGTAAGAAAGATTCGGAGTTTTTTGATATTGAAGATCCACAGGGTATTGATTCAAGAATTTGGAATGATCCGGGAGCAATTGGATTGTATTTAAACAGGGCATATGGTCTTATTATTCCGCAATGGCCTGCACCGGGAACAGCACCGGGAAATATTCATATTACCTCCGATGAAATGAATGGTGGCAATACAGCATTCTTATATGGTACATTACTGGAAAATAACGTAACTGATATAGGTACTGCAAGTAATAACGTTACAGCAAACCGTTACTTCGATGCAAGGAGATGTAATCTTGCACTGGAAGGAATTGATACCAGCTCTACATTGACTCCTGACGTAAAAAAAGTATTAAAAGGTCAGTTCTTTTTCCTCCGTGCATTTGTTTACTTCCGTATGGTAAATCTTTATGGTGGTGTTCCGCTGGTACTAAACGTACAGCAACTCTCTAATGACGGCGTACCCGCTGTGCCACGTTCAAAAACAAGTGAGTGTATTGCGGCAATTGTAAAAGATCTGGATTCTGCTGCTGCAAATTTGCCAGCCAGTTGGCCAACTGCTGAAGCTGGTCGTGTAACTAGAGGTGCAGCTGCAGCAATGAAGGGTAAAGTATTGATGTATTGGGCAAGCCCGCAATTTAACCCAACCAATATTATGAGCCGTTGGGAAGATGCTTATCTTGCTAATAAAGCAGCGTATGAGCAATGTGTTGCAGATGGCTACATCCTTATTCCAAGATATTCAGATATCTTCTTAACTGAAGATCATAAAGAAGTATTGATCGTTAGAAAATATACTACCACAAGAGATTGGGGTACTAACATTGAAGCTATTACAAGACCTATCTCAGAAGCACCGGGCGCAAGCGGGTCATTCCAGCCAACATGGAATCTTGTTCAATCTTATCCAATGAGTAATGGATTACCAACTTCTCATGCATCATCAGGTTATAATGCCGTTCAGTTTTGGCAAAGCCGTGATCCGAGATTTGATGCAACCATTGCATACAATGGAGTATTATGGGCTTTAAGTGGAAAGACAACACGCCGTCAATGGCAATATAATAGTGTAATTGATGAAACAGCAGGTTCAATTGTTACAGGTTTTTATAACAGACGCTATTGCAACACTACACTTACACCTACGCAGGCGGCTTACGCCTCAGGTACTGGTGGTGGCAACGGAATGGATTGGATAGAAATGCGTTTTGCTGAAGTTGTATTGAACCTGGCCGAATGTGCGAATGAAACAGGTCGTTTAGCAGAAGCAAAAACTTATACAAGACAAACAAGACAAAGAGCGGGTATTGTTGCAGGTGCTTTTGATTACGGATTAGATGTTGCAACAGATATCGCATCGATGCGCACGCTTATTTTAAATGAGCGCCAGGTTGAGTTTGCCATGGAAGGTAAACGCTACCACGATTTAAGAAGAACAAGAAACCTGCATCTTTTATCTAACAGGCTCTCTTATAAACTTGCAGTAAAACTTCCGTATGTAGCAGGTCCGCTTCCTTCAGGGGGTCCTGTTGCCGGCAGAACATATATTGATGTGCCGAATGCGCTAGGCCAAAGACCAAGAGATACCATCAATATCAATAACCTTGCGTCTTACACAGCCGTGTTTACAACTCCGGGAACTGTTGCTACTATTGAAGGCTCAAATGTTGTAAGTGTTCCGAGTAAATATTATTTCTATCCATTGCCTAATTTTTTCACCCAAAATTTCTTTATTGAGCAAACAATTGGTTGGGTAAATGGCACATTCGATCCTTTGCAATAGTTCTTAACTCAAAATTATTATGACAATGAAAAAATATTTAACAGGAGTTCTTGCAGCAGGTTTGTTATTGACGGCATGCGAGAAGAAGGTAGACCCGGTTGATACATTTTATGTAACGGTTGATTATAAACAAACATCTCCCAAAGACATAACAGGAAACATTGAATTAAATCCCAAAGACAGTATTTATCTGAACTTTACTATTTCGTCTCCTACCGATATGTCTTATATCGAAATACAACGAAATGGTGTTCGGATAGATACATTTCAGTTACAGAATTTAGCAAACAAAAAGAGTTTTTCTGCCATCAAAGGTTATATGGTAGATAGCTCTGCAGGGGATTATGTTTACAGAGTGCTGGCAAGAAATAACAAGGCTGTATTTATGGGCGATGGCGGAAAACAACTGAAAGTAACAGTAAAACCGGATTTTGATTTTTGGTCATACCGCATCCTGCAGGTTCCTGATTCTGTAAGCAAAACCAATAACTGCTATTATTCATCGGTTGATGGCAAACTTTACAGTTATACAACCGGTGCGGCAGCTTCTGCATCTATTGATTTTGGTTACTATTGGGATACAACAGGAAGAGGTACCACAGCAACAGGTGATGATTTAAAACATTGCATTTATGCATTAAGTGCACCACAAAATCAACTTGATTATTACGACATTTCTTCATGGACAAAAAATGCAACTGTCTTAAAGAAAATGCCCACTTCTGTTAATTTTATAACAGGCTTAAGGTCGGCAGGTGCTATTAATACACTGATCAAAAATAATATGACTTCAGGTACTTCATCTAAGATAACATTGGTGAGTACAGCCGGAGGAAGTAATGTTATCGGGTTCCGCACAGTATCGGGTAAATTCGGAGCAATATCCATACGTTATGTAAATGGAGATTCTCCAAATAAAACAACATATATTGAAGTGGATGTAAAAGTGCAGAAATAATTTTTGTATAACACAAATAAGAAAAGAGAAAGTGTTATCACTTTCTCTTTTCATTAGAGCAAGATTGAGTGTAAGAAATCGTCATAAAAGATATAAATCAGAATCATGAATTTACTTCGTAAAAGAATTTGCACAGTTGCAGTTTGGTTAGCAGCAGCAGGAAGTGCATTTGCACAATATCCTGATATTCCAAAAGATGTTCAGCAGGCATCTGATTCATTAATGCGTGCTGCCAACAAACATTCCGATTCTGCATGGCAGGTTGCATGGCCAATTATTCAGAAAGAAGCAAAAGAAGGCCGGCCTTATATTCCATGGGCTTCACGTGTGGATGAATTACCACAATCAGACATACTTGCATTTCCAGGTGCAGAAGGTGGTGGCCGGTTCAGCTTTGGTGGCCGGGGTGGTAAAGTATATGTTGTTACAAATTTAAATGATGATGGTCCCGGCAGTTTACGTTGGGCTTGTGAACAAGGCGGTGCAAGAACGGTTGTGTTTAATGTTGCGGGCATCATTCGTTTGAAAACACCATTGATGATCCGTGCGCCTTATATCACTATTGCAGGACAAACAGCTCCCGGTGATGGTGTATGTATTGCAGGTGAAAGTGTTTGGATCAACACACATGATGTGATCATTCGTTATATGCGTTTCCGCAGAGGTGAAACATGGGTTGGCAGAAGAGATGATGCAATTGGTGGTAATCCCATAGGAAATATCATCATCGATCACGTTAGTGCAACATGGGGTTTGGATGAGAACATGAGTATGTATCGTCACATGTACAACGACAGTACAGGAAAAATTGAAGATAAATTCGGTACAGTAAATATTACGATTCAGAATTCTATTTTTGGAGAAGCTCTTGATACATGGAACCATGCATTTGGCAGCACCTTAGGTGGTGAGAATTGCACCTTCATGCGTAACCTTTGGGCCAACAATGCAGGCCGTAATCCTTCCGTTGGTTGGAATGGTATTTTCAACTTCGCTAACAATGTTATTTTTAATTGGGTACATAGAAGTATTGATGGTGGAGATTACAGAGCACAATATAATATCATCAACAATTATTTTAAACCAGGTCCTGCTACCCCAAAGAATAATGTAGGTCATCGTATTTTAAAACCTGAAAGCGGAAGAAGCAAACTCAAAGACAAATTTTATGGTCGTGCATATGTGCATGGCAATATCATGGAAGGTTATCCTGCAATTACCAAAGACAACTGGAATGGTGGTGTGCAGGTAGAAGAAGAAGGCGATGCAGGTGAATATCTTGCAAGTATCAAATGGCCCAAACCTTTACCAATGGCACCAATCACGATCTTATCTGCCGAAGAAGCAAAAGTATATGTGCTTACAAACGCAGGTGCAACATTACCAAAGCGTGATGCAGTTGATGCAAGAATTGTAAAACAGGTTACAACCGGAAAAATTGAAATTGCTCCGAATGTAAAATTGCCTGAATCTCAGTTCAAGCATCGTCGGATGCCGATTGATTCTTACAAGATCGGTATCATCACAGATCCTTCACAGGTAGGTGGTTATCCTGAATACAAAGGAACGCCTTATCTCGATAGTGATAATGATGGCATACCTGATGCATATGAAGCAAAGAACGGGTTGAATGCGAAAGATGCTTCTGATGCAGGTAAAATTGCAAAGAATGGCTACAGTAATATTGAAAATTACCTGAACAGTGTGGTGAATGTGAAAAATGTAAAACCAACGCCAGCGGTGAAAAAATAATCAACACCGGTTATAGAGTTCTGTTTTGTATCTTTTAGTAAGCAAAAGGCCGACAGTAACTTTAGCGTGTATTTAAAATCAACCGGCAAACAGTGAATAAAAAAATCGCATACAGGGTTCTGATTCTATTCAGCTTATTTATACAACAGGCTTTACTTGCGCAAAAGCAGGTAAAGCCTGTTCCTCCTTTATATAGTGAGAAAGGTAAGTTGATGTACACTGCGGATGCGCAGGGGAATCGTATTCCTGATTTTTCATACTGTGGTTACAAAGCTTCTGAACAACCAATCCCGAATATTGATGTGAAAGTTGTTGTGCCTGTGAAAGCAGGCGATGCAACGCTGCGTATTCAGTCGGCGTTGGATTATGTAGCTTCATTGCCTGCAGATGCAAACGGATTTCGTGGTGCGGTGTTATTGCAGAAAGGAACATACGAAGTGTTTGGACAGTTACGTATTACAGCATCAGGTGTGGTGTTGCGTGGCAGTGGCACCAATGCAACAACGATTATCGGCGCAGGAACAGGACGTTTAGCACTGATTAAAATTGTTGGGAAGAATACAATTTCCAAAGAACTCACCGGCTTAAAGATCACCGATGCATATGTGCCGGTAAATGCAATGAGTTTTCATGTAGATCAATCGATCAACATAAAAGATCATTCCAATAAAATTATTATCCGTCGTCCATCAACAGCCAACTGGATAACTCTATTAGGCACTGATCATTTTGGTGGTGGTATTACAGCATTGGGTTGGAAGCCCGGTGAACGGGATCTGTTTATCGATCGTACGATTACAAAGATCGAAGGCAATACTGTTTACATTGATGCGCCAATTACAACTGCATTGGATACTACGTATGGTGGAGCTACTATGTATTTTTATAATAATGGTGGTCGTGTTGCCAACTGCGGAGTTGAAAACATAAAACTCATTTCCACTTTCGACAAAACAAACCTCAAAGACGAAGATCATCGCTGGAATGCCATCAATATTGAGAATGCAGAAGACTGCTGGGTACGTCAAATTACATTTCAGCATTTTGCAGGCAGTGCAGTAAGTGTATTAGAAACATCGAAACGTATTACTATTGAAGATTGTATTTCATTAGCTCCCGTTTCTGAAATTGGTGGACAACGTCGGTATACATTTCTAACTACTGGTCAGCAAACGTTATTTCAACGTTGTTATGCAGAGAACGGTTATCATGATTTTGCTGTAGGATTTTGTGCACCTGGCCCCAATGCATTTGTACAATGCGAATCAATCCTGGCTTATAGCTTCAGCGGAACAATTGACAGTTGGGCAAGCGGTGTTTTGTTTGATGTGGTGACTGTTGATGGCAATGCATTACGTTTTGGTAACCGTTGGCAGGATGCTAACGGTGCAGGCTGGACGGCGGCCAACAGTTTATTCTGGAATTGTAGTGCAGCACGTATCGATTGTTACAAACCACCAACTGCACAAAACTGGGCATTTGGCAGCTGGAGCCAGTTTGCAGGCGATGGTTACTGGAACGAATCAAACAATACTATCACACCAAGAAGTTTATACTATGCACAGTTGCGTGAGCGACTCAATAAAAATATTGATCAACAGGCACAGATCATGGATGTGCCAACAGAAGCAAGCAGCAGTCCTTCGGTTGAAGTGGCGCAGGAATTAACGAAGGAAGCATCAAAGCCAAGATTGCAACTAAAAGAATTTATTGCACAGGCATCTGTTCGAAATAAAATTCCTGTTGATGCAGGAAGCAGAAAGACAATCGATCAGATAGGCATTAAAAAAATAAGCACTCCAACACTCGGCCCGTCATTGCAAATTAAAAACGGCGTTTTGGTAAGAGGAGATGAATTACTTACAGGCAAACGTTCAAATGTTCAATGGTGGAGTGGTGGTGTGCAGGACAGAGATATTCAACAATCGAAATGGCATATCACACGGTTTGTTCCCGGACGATCAGGCAAAGGTTTAACGGATGATCTTAACGAAGTTGTGGATGAAATGAAAACTTCAAACACTATTGCTATTGAACACAACTATGGTTTATGGTACGACAGAAGAAGAGATGATCATCAACGTGTTCGCAGGATGGATGGAGAAGTATGGCCACCGTTTTATGAACTGCCTTATGCAAGAAGTGGTAAAGAAACTGCATGGGATGGTTTGAGTAAATATGATCTCACAAAATTCAATCTCTTTTACTGGAGTCGCTTGAAACAGTTTGCTGATCTGGCTGATCAGAATGGATTATTACTCGTTCATCAAAATTATTTTCAACATAACATTATTGAAGCCGGTGCACACTATGCCGATTTCCCGTGGCGTACAGCAAATAATATCAACGCCACTGGCTTTGTTGAGCCCGTGAATTACGCAGGTGATAAACGCATTTTCTACGCCGAACAGTTTTATGATCTTTCAAATCCTGTTCGCAGAGAGTTGCATAAGAAATATATCCGTCAGTGTTTAAACAATTTCAACGATAACAACGGGGTGATACAATTGATTGGTGAAGAATTTACAGGTCCAACACATTTTGTAAAGTTCTGGCTCGATGTTATTCGTGAATGGGAAAAAGAAACGGGCAAGCATCCGATCATTGGATTGAGTGTAACGAAAGATGTGCAGGATTCTATTCTGGCAATACCTGCATATGCAGCCGTTGTTGATCTCATCGACATCCGTTACTGGCATTACCAGGCTGACGGTACAACGTATGCACCAAAGGGTGGAGAGAATCTTGCTCCACGTCAACATGCCCGTTTGTTGAAACCAAAGAAAACAAGTTTCGAACAGGTGTATCGTGCAGTAAAAGAGTATCGATCAAAATATCCAACGAAGGCCGTTGTTTACAGCGGAGATAATTATCCGGAGTTTGGGATAGCGGCATTCATTGCTGGTGGAAGTTTACCTGTATTGCCTGAAAATATTGACGCATCAATAATAAAAGCAGCAGTTGGCATGAAGCCTGTTGCTTCCGCCAATGCCAATGAATATGTATTGAGCAATGGCAAGAACAGTATTATTTATAACACAGGTACAAGAAAATTCGAAAGACGATAATTAATGAAGAACAGATTAACGATATTATTTGCTTTACTGTCATTGTTTGCAAATGCACAAATGCAGCAATTGAAAGTATCCGCCAACAAGCGATTCTTTCAAACTGCAGATGGAAAACCATTTTTCTGGATCGGTGATACGGGCTGGTTGTTATTTGTAAAATGCAGTCGTGAAGATGCTATCCATTATCTCGAAACAAGAAAGCAGCAAGGCTTTAACGTAGTGCAGGTAATGGTGCTGCATGATATGAACAATACGAAGAATGTGTATGGTGATTACGCCTTGATCAATGAAGATGCATCAAAACCAAATGTTACGTCGGGGAATAATTTCGCAGATACTGCAGCTTACGATTATTGGGATCATGTTGATTTTGTGGTGAATGAAGCGGCAAAGCGGGGTATCTATATGGCAATGGTTCCTGTGTGGGGCAGCAATGTAAAAGGCGGAAAAGTTAATGCACAACAAGGTGAAGCTTATGCAAAGTTTTTGGCAACACGTTATAGAAACAGAACAAACATAATCTGGCTCAATGGTGGTGATGTAAAAGGAACAGAAGGAATGGATGTGTGGAAAGTGATTGGCCCGACCTTGAAGAAATATGATCCAAAGCATTTGGTTACTTATCATCCTCGTGGAAGAACATCTTCAAGCGATTGGTTTCACAATGAAGCATGGTTAGATTTTAATATGTTTCAAAGCGGACATAAAGATTATGCACAGGATACCAGCAGTAATGAAACAAATCACTACGGCGAAGACAACTGGAAGTTTGTTGATGTAGATTATAAATTGAAACCGGTGAAGCCGACTTTTGATGCGGAACCTTCTTACGAAAATATTCCGCATGGCTTGCATGATAGTTTGCAACCACGCTGGACAGATGCTGATCTGCGTCGTTACGCCTACTGGAGTGTGTTTGCGGGTGGTGCTGGTTTTACGTATGGTGAAAATTCAACCATGCAGTTTAACAAAATGGGCGACTGGACAGCTAATTATGGTGTAAGAATGAATTGGAGAGAAGCGTTACAGTCACCCGGTGCAACACAAATGATTCATTTGAAAAAACTCATGTTGAGCAAAACCTATTTTGACCGTGTGCCTGCACAGGAGCTGGTGGTTGATAGTGGCGAACGTTACAACCGTGTTGCTGCAACAAGAGGAAGTAACTATGCAATGCTCTATGTGTACAATGGAAGAGATTTTAAAATTGATGTATCGAAGTTGAAGTTCGTGCCGTCGAAAGCAAATTGGTTTAATCCTGCAACCGGCAAACAACAACCGGTGAAAGGGTACAAGAAAGGTATCAGCAGTTTTGATCCGCCTGGTGAACAGAAAGATGGAAATGATTGGGTATTGATCCTTGAAAAATTGTAAGCATGCGTTTGAAGTCAGTTATCATTTATTGCTCATTACTCATCTTTCTTGCTTCCTGTTCAAGTAAAGCATACCTGTTCACTTCCTTTCACGAGCCGGCGAATGAAGGTTTGCGGATGTTGTACAGTTATGATGGCAGAAACTGGAACGATTTGGATACAGTTCTTTTACAACCGAAAGTGGGCAACCAGAAAGTGATGCGTGACCCATCCATGGTGCAGGGTCCTGATGGAACTTTTCATTTGGTTTGGACGAGTAGCTGGCGTGGTGATCTTGGTTTTGGGTATGCTTCATCAAATGATCTTTTCAACTGGAGTGAACAACAGTTTGTTCCTGTTATGAAGCATGAACGAACTACCGTGAATACATGGGCGCCTGAATTGTTTTATGATGATGAGCAAAAGCAGTACATCATTATCTGGGCAAGTTGCATACCGGGTAGATTTGAACGTGGTATTGAAGAAGATAGTAACAATCATCGCATGTATGTAACCACAACACCTGATTTTAGAACGTTCAGTGATACGAAATTATTTATCGATCCAAAATTCAGTGTTATTGATGCAGTGATCGTTAAACGGAAGAAAGATGATTATGTGCTGGTGTTGAAAGATAATACACGACCGGAGCGAAATATTAAAGTTGCGTTTGGCAACTCCCCGCTTGGTCCATGGAAGAATATTTCAAAACCCTTCTCTGATAATTTTACAGAAGGGCCAGCTATTGTAAAACTAAAAGATGAATGGTTGATCTATTTTGATTCGTATCGGAAGAAAATTTATGAAGCAGTTGCAACAAAGGATTTTATCAGTTTCCAAAATGTAACTACGACAGTAAGAGTGCCGGAAGGGCATAAGCATGGAACAATTGTTCCGGTGAAGAAAAAAGTCGTAAAGAAGTTATTAAAGAATAAGCAGTGAACATGAAATTGATTGTAAAGAATATTTTGATTAGTAGTGTTATTTTCTTCACCACTTTAGGTGATGGGGGCTTGATTGCTCAAGACACTGTTCGCTACACAGGTACAACTTTGTCGAACGTTGATTACCATCATGGACAATTATCGCCGGCCGTTGGTGTGCACAATATTCAAACCATGCGTGCCAACCGTGCAGATACAGGTGCTACATCATGGACCTACAATCATGCGCCCATGCTGGCTTACTGGAACAATACATTTTATCTTGAATATTTAAGTGATCCGGTTGGCGAACATATTCCTCCGGGACAAACATTGTTACAAAGTTCGAAAGATGGTTACAACTGGAGCTATCCCGTTGTGATTTTTCCTCCTTATAAAATACCGGATGGATTTGTCAAACAAGGCAAAACAGATACGGCGAAGAACAGCTATGCAGTAATGCATCAACGTTTTGGTTTTTATACATCCAAATCAAAGCGATTATTTGCATTGGCATTTTACGGTATTGCTTTGGGACAAAAGGATGATCCGAACGATGGGAATGGCGTTGGCCGTGTGATCAGGGAAATAAAAGCTGATGGTACATTCGGTCCTATTCATTTTCTGCGCTATAATCATTCCTTCAGCGAAAAGAATACAAACTACCCCTTTTATAAATCATCAAAAGACAAAGGCTTTGTTGCAGCATGCGATGAAATTCTGAACACACCATTGTTAATGATGCAAACAGTTGAAGAAGGCGATCGTAACGACCCATTGATCCCTCTACAAAAAGATTTTAAAGCATTCAACTATTATCATCTGACAAATGGCAATGTAGTGGGGCTTTGGAAGTCCGCATTAACAAGTATTTCTAAAGATGAAGGGAAAACTTGGCAATACAATCCGACAAGGGCACCGGGCTTTGTCAACTCCAATGCGAAGATCTGGGGACAAAGAACAAGCGATGGGAAGTATGCAACAGTGTACAACCCTTCTGAATTTCGCTGGCCTTTGGCTGTTAGTGTAAGTGATGATGGATTGAAGTATAAAAACCTACTGCTGGTAAATGGCGAGATCACATCCATGCGTTACGGTGGTGCTTATAAAAGTTATGGCCCGCAGTATGTACGTGGTATACAGGAAATGGATGGTAAACCTGCCGATAATAATATGTGGGTTACCTATAGCATGAACAAAGAAGATATGTGGGTGAGCCGTGTTCCTGTTCCAGTAAAAAATAAAGTAACAACGCATGTAAATGATGTATTCAATAACATGGCTGCAGGCAAAGAATTAAATGAATGGAATATTTACAGCCCACTCTGGTGCAGAGTGAATGTGGAAACAGTGAACAATCAAAAAGTAATAGCCTTGCACGACAGCGATCCATTCGATTATGCAAAAGCCGAACGCATTTTTCCTGAATCGAAGAACTTAGTAGTTGAGTTTATAGTATCGGCACAACAAACAAATACTGGAAATCTTGAAATTGAATTGCTCGATAAAAAAGGAACAGCTACGCTTCGTATAATACTCGATTCAACCGGAAGTATCTTAACCAAGCAAGGTTATCGGAATAAGAGCATTGGTAAGTATAATGCCGGCGAACAACTCCATATCAAAATTGAACTGAACACAACAACCCGTTTCTATACTGTAACGATCAATAATGGTAAACCGAATCTCAATCTGTTTTTTCAGCCGGTTGAATCGGTAGAACGTTTGTTGTTCCGTACAGGTGTTACACGTCGCTTTCCTGATGCTGATACACCCACCGACCAGGATTATGATTTGCCGGGTGCAAATTCAAGATCGAAGGAAGCGGTTTATTTTATTCATTCAGTTAAAACAAAATCTTTATAAATATTATGTCAATTAAAACAAACAGTACGCTCGGCATTATCATTGGCAACCGTGATTTCTTTCCTGATAAATTAGTAGCCGAAGCAAGAACTGAAATACTCGACCTGTTTAAGCAGTTAAATATCACACCGGTTTTATTAAGCGATGCTGATACAAAACTTGGTGGTGTAGAAACATTTGCAGAAGCACAAAAATGTGCGGTGCTGTTTAGAAAACATGCTGATACAATCGATGGCATCCTGGTAGTGCTGCCAAATTTCGGCGATGAAAAAGGAGTTGCAGAAACCATCAAGCTTTCCAGGTTGAATGTGCCGGTATTAATACAAGGCTATCCGGATGATTTGGGAAAGATGGATGTGGTGAACCGCCGTGATGCCTGGTGCGGAAAGATATCCGTGTGTAACAACTTATATCAATACGGAATAAAATATTCGCTTACAACAAAACATGTGGTAAGCCCCAAAGACGAATCGTTTATCACTGATCTGAAAAATTTTACAGCTACCTGCCGTGTGGTAAATGGTTTGCGCAAAGTTCGTATTGGCGCTGTAGGTGCAAGACCCACTGCTTTTAATACTGTTCGTTACAGCGAAAAATTATTACAACGAAATGGTATTTCAGTTACGACTGTTGATCTTTCTGAAATTTTGGGGAATGCCAATAAATTAACAGCTGATGATAAATCAGTAAAAGAAAAACTGGAGAAAATTCATGCATATACCAATACAGGCTTAACACCTCCGGATAAGTTAGTGCAGATAGCAAAGCTCGATGTGGTGCTGGCTGATTTTATGGAAGAGAATAGCCTGGATGCTACAGCTATTCAATGCTGGACATCTATTCAGAAAAATTATGGCTGCAATGTTTGTACAAGTATGAGTATGATGAGTGAAAACCTGTTGCCCTCTGCCTGCGAGGTGGATGTAACAGGAACACTCAGCATGTATGCCATGCAATTGGCAAGTGGTTCGCCTTCTGCATTGGTTGACTGGAATAATAACTATGCTGATGACGATAGTAAATGTGTTTTGTTTCATTGTGGTAACTGGGCTAAATCATTTTTGCCCGATATCATGATCAGTACAGCACCGATCTTAGGTACAAGTGTGGGCACTGAAAACACGTATGGAGCATTGGATGGCCGTACACCTGCTATGCCCTTAACCTATGGCCGTATCAGCACAGATGATTGTAATGGCGTTATCAAAGCATATGTTGGCGAAGGCGAATTAACAAACGATGCATTGAATACATTCGGCAACCGTGCTGTGGCGCAGATCAACAACCTGCAAGGCTTAATGAATTATGTATGCCGCAATGGTTTTGAACATCATGTGGTTATGAATGCCAGTAAGACAGCAGGTATTTTAAAAGAATCGTTTGAAAATTATTTAGGTTGGGAAACCTATAATCATGCATAGGATTTATGTATCTACACAATACCAATGATATAAAAAAAGGAAAGCAGTTTATTCTTGTTTCTTTGTTTTCTATGATTTCTATTATATCTATAGGACAAAGTAAGGCTTTCAATAGACTATGGGTAGGGGAGTTTGATAATTATGTCAAGATAGATACTAATGCTGTTTGGGTTAATTTTTCCTATAGTTATGAAGGGAAAAAGTATTATCATACCAGAGGCTATAATTATAAAATGAGTAATGATACTTTGAGAATTTTTGAAGGAGGCGTTTCTAATAATGCAACTTATGAGTACTTAATTAGGGAATGGTCTGATGAGAAACTCATTCTTAAAGTGCTAAACCAAAACTTTCGATTGTTAGCATCTGAGGATAGTATAGGCAGAACTTTGTATTTCACGTCACAAAGCCGAATTTTTACAGATACAATTCGCCTTGAAAAGCTATTATTTTCTACTACAAATTGTTATGGGAGTTGCCCTGCAATGACTTTTCAAATTGATAATACAGGCTTGTTGAAATTTAAGGGTGAGGTGGGGGCAGTTAAGCAAGGATATTATCAAGCTAAATTATCAAAAGAGGTATTGAATGAGCTACTGTTAACATTAGGCATATCCGACTTGGATAAAATAGTGGATCATGGTCAGTTCAATATTGATGCCTCTACTCATACTATTGAAATTCATTATAATAATAAAGTAATGTATATCAAAACGGCGTTTGAGCCATTAGTTTTGGAAAAACTCTTGAGTTATTTATTAGCATTGCCCGCAAGGGTTGATCTAATTGAAGCGGGCTCGTTTGAGTTTAATTTTTCTAAATGAATTAGATATGACAACTGAAGACTTGAAAATTAAATCGATCAACTACAGGAAAAATATCCTGAAGTATATCGTCGGCGCAAATGCTGGCCACACCGGGGGCAGCTTATCCTGCACTGATATTTTGAATGTGCTGTACAATCATGTATTGAATGTATCCCCACAAAATTTCTCATCCCCTGATCGGGATCGTTATGTGCAGAGTAAAGGTCATTGTGTGGAAGCATTGTTTGTGGTGTTGGCTGATAAAGGATTTTTTCCGGAAGAAGACCTCAACACATTGTGCAAATACAAATCGCACTATATCGGTCATCCGACTAAAAAAGTAAAAGGTGTTGAACAGAACACAGGCGCTTTGGGACATGGCTTACCAATTTGTGTAGGGACAGCCATTGCTGCTAAACTGGATGAAAAAGATTTTCGTGTGTTTACCTTAATGGGTGATGGCGAATTACCCGAAGGCAGTAATTGGGAAGCAGCATTAAGTGCATCGCATTACAAGCTCGATAATTTATGCGCCATTGTCGATAAGAACAGTTTACAGATCACGGCGCCAACTGCCGATGTGATGAATACTGATCCACTGGATAAAAAATGGGAAGCATTTGGTTGGGCCGTAAAAGAAGTAAACGGAAATGATATTGATGAACTGAAAGCTGCATTTGCTGCATTGCCTTTCGAAAAAGGAAAGCCTTCGGTCATTATTGCACACACTACAAAAGGCAAAGGTGTCAGCTTTATGGAAAATGAATTGAAGTGGCACCATGGTGTGCCAAATAAAGAGCAATATCAACAAGCGATCAACGAATTAGATAAAAGTCTAACAGAAGTCACAGCTTAATATCTGTGAAATCTGAAATAGAGAGAAAAAATACAACATGGCTGAACAAATTATTATACCGGCAGGAGGAGATAAACCAAACCAGGATGTTTTTTCTGAAACATTGCAGCGGTTGGCTGCAACAGATAAAAATATTATTGCTGTAACAAGCGATTCAAGAGGTTCGGGTAAACTTGTGCCGTTTGGAAAAAGTTTTCCAAAACAAATTGTAGAAGTAGGTATTGCTGAACAAAATCTTGTAGGTGTTGCAGCCGGGCTAGCTTCATGCGATAAAAAAGTATTTGCAGTGTCACCTGCCTGTTTTTTAACAGCACGTGCATTGGAGCAGATCAAGAATGATATCTGTTACAGTGATAATTCTGCAACCGTGGTGGGTATCAGTGCAGGTGTAAGTTATGGAGCATTGGGAAGTACGCATCATAGTCTGCATGATTTTGCGGTGTTGCGTGCCATCAACAATATTATCATTGTTGCACCAGCAGATAATTTCGAAACAGTAAAAGCAACTGAGCTGGCTGCAGAAAGCAAGCATCCTGTTTACCTGCGTTTCGGCAAGCGTGTAATGCCTTCTTTGAAAGAAGATAACAGTGATGGTTTTGAATTTGGTAAAGGACGTGTAATAACAGAAGGAAGTGATGTCGCCATTATTGCCAATGGTGAAACCGTTTATCCTGCTGTAAAAGCAGCGGAGAAATTAAAAGCAAATGGCATTGCCGCAACCGTGGTAAGCATGCATACCATTAAACCATTGGATACTGAGTTGTTGATGAAACTGGCTGCAACGTGTAAAGCAATTGTTACCGTGGAAGAGCATAGTGTGTATGGTGGATTGGGTGAAGCCTGTGCTTCATACCTGTTGCAACATGGTTATGCAAAACCATTTAAGATCATGGGTATACCGGATGAGTACACAATTACGGGTCCGCAACTGGATATATTCAAACATTATGGAATAAGTGAAGAAGGAATTGCGGATGAAGTAACGAAGTTGTTGAGATGATCTTTGAGCAGAACTTACAAGAGTCAAGATTGTAAGCGTCTTGACTCTTGTAGGTTCTGTAATTCTATTGAACAAAAACGTTCCGTGTTAATCCGTGAAATCTGTGCGACAAACAATGACGAAGAATAAATACATATTAGCAATTGACCAGGGAACAAGTTCAACCAAATCATTAATTTTTGATGAGAAGGGGCAGGCTGTTGCTAAAGGTTCAGAAAATTTGCATACACATTATCTTGACAATGGATTTGTAGAACAGGAACCCGAAATGATCTATCAGAATGTGTTAGCATCTGTAAAAAAATGTTTGGAGCAGTTTGCAGAAAAAGGATTTGATCAAAAAGATATTGCTGGCATTGGTATCTCCAATCAACGGGAAACTTTTGTAGTATGGGATAAAGACGGAAGACCCTTGTACAATGCAGTGGTGTGGCAATGCAAACGTTCTGTTCAAATTTGCGAAGACCTAAAACAAAAAAACTTATCACAAACAGTCAATGAAAAAACGGGGTTAGTGATCGATCCTTATTTTTCTGCAACAAAATTGATCTGGCTATTTCAAAATAATGCTGTTGTGAAAGAAGCCATTCAAAAAGGCGAAGCTTATTTTGGAACGGTTGATACCTGGTTGTTGTATAGATTCACCAACGGAAAACAATACGCTACAGATTATACGAATGCATCCAGGACATTATTATTTAACCTGCACACATTGCAGTGGGATGAGGAGCTGATAAATGAATTTGCATTAACAGGCATTAATCTTCCTGAAATAAAATCATCGTCTGCATTATTTGGCGAAACAGCGCTGGCTGGTTTATTTGAAAGCAATATTCCTGTTACTGCATTGATCGGCGATTCACATGCAGCAGCATTTGGTGAAGGTTGTTTTGAAAAAGGCACAGCCAAGGCAACACTTGGAACGGGTTGCAGTATTTTAATGAACATTGGCGACAAACCTGTGCAATCAAAAAACGGAATGGTTACAACTGTTTGCTGGAGTGCCGATAAAAGAATTGATTATGCATTTGAAGGAGTGATTGTGAGTTGCGGTGCTACGATTGAATGGCTGAAGAATGAAATGAATTTATTTACTGACAGTAAGGAAACGGAGGCAATGGCCAATGCAGTGGTTGATAATGGTGGAGTGTATCTTGTTCCTGCATTCAGCGGATTAGGATCGCCACATTGGGATATGGATCGCAGGGCATCGATTACAGGGATGAGTTTTGGCACAACGAAGAATCATGTGGTGAGGGCTGCGCTCGAGTCAATTCCTTACCAGATCAAAGATGTAATTGTGGCGATGGAAAAAGATGCCGATATTTCATTGAAGGAACTTAATGCTGATGGCGGCATTACATCCAATGCATTTGTCATTCAGTTTTTAACTGATCTGTTGAACAAAAACGTTGCAACCATTGGTATGCCGGATGTGTCTGCATTAGGTGCAGCTTATCTTGCAGGGTTACAGGCTGGAGTCTATGAAAGTATCGAAGCGTTGAAAAAATTAAATGCAGATAAAAAGAATCATTTGCCACAGGCTGATCTTTCAGAAGTGAATGAAGGATATTCAGGCTGGCAAAATGCAATTAACAAATAATGAAGAAGGGTATAAAATATATTGTATTTCTCTGTGTCCTTTGTGTCTCTGTGGTTCAGTCTTCGTTTGGGCAACAGAAAGCATTTGTGTTGAAACAGGAGCAATTCAAACACTACGTTGATTACTTCAACAGAATGGAAGAACCGAATATTGAACAGGCTATTCCCAATGCACAGAGTTGGGAGTGGATGAAGAAGAATATTCCGTTGTTTGAATGTCCGCAACAGAATTTTGAAGAGATCTTTTATTATCGTTGGTGGACTTTACGTAAGCATATCAAAAAAACCGAAAAAGGATTTGTGTTTACGGAGTTTTTAGTGCAACGCAGTTATGCTGATAAATACAATCTCATCTCCAGTGGGCTTGGTCATCATATTTATGAATCAAGATGGCTCCACGACAAAACTTACATGGATAACAACCTGCATGTATGGTATCGGGGTAATGATGGCAAACCATTGAAGCGGTTGCGTTTTTACAGCAGCTGGAATATTGATGCGATCTATAACCGTTACCTTGTAAATGCGGATAAGCAATTTTTGCTGAACATGCTTCCTGATCTGAAAGAAGATTATGCAGCATGGGAACAAGAAAAGAAAGCAGCCAATGGTTTGTTCTGGCAGTTTGATGTACGTGATGCCATGGAGGAAACGATCAGTGGAAGCAGAACAGAAAAAAATCCACGGCCTTCAATCAACGGGTATATGTTCGGTAATGCAAAAGCTTTGTCTGCAATTGCGCAATTAAATGGCGATCAAAGCACGGCGCAATTATACAATCGCAAAGCAGATTCTATTAAACAACTTTCACAACAACTGCTCTGGCATCCACAGCACCAGTTCTTCGAAGTAAAAAAAGAGAAAGGTGATACACTGTCGAATGTAAAAGAAGAGATCGGTTTTATTCCCTGGTATTTTAATATGCCTGATAATGCATACAATGTTGCATGGAGAAGTTTGATGGATACAAAAACATTTTGTGCACCATTCGGAATTACAACTGCAGATCGCAGTCATCCTGAATTTCGTACACATGGATGTTGCAAATGTGAGTGGGATGGTGCGGTGTGGCCTTTTGCCACTGCACAAACATTAACGGGCATGGCCAACCTGCTGAATAACTACAAACAGGATTATGTGGCCGACAGTAATTACTTCAGCTTGCTGAATACGTATGTTGAATCACAATACTATCGTGGTCGCCCCTACATTGGTGAATACCTTGATGAGAAGACGGGGTTTTGGTTAAAAGGCGATGAAGAACGCAGCCGTTATTACAATCACTCTACATTCAATGATCTCATCATCAGTGGACTGGTTGGTTTACGACCGAGAGCAGATAATACAATTGAAGTAAACCCCTTGCTTCCTGAAAATAAATGGAACTGGTTCTGCCTCGACAATGTATTGTATCATGGTAATATCTTGACTATCATTTGGGACAAAGACGGTTTAAAATACAAAAAAGGAAAAGGTTTGAGTGTGTGGGTGAATGGAAAGAAAGTGGCTTCATCGTTGAAGCTGGAAAAAATTACAGGTAAAATGTGAATGGTCAATGGTCAATTGTGAATTATATACAAGCAACTTTACAAGAAGCAAGATGTTTAAATACATTCTTGTTTTTGCGTTTTTCATTCACCATTCACTATTCAGCATTCACCTCTCTGCGCAAACAACAGAAAAACTTTATCTCTCCGGAACCGGCAGCGATCAAACTGTGCAATGGGATTTCTTTTGCACAGGTGGTATGAATGCAAATAAGTGGACAAAGATTGCTGTGCCGAGTTGCTGGGAGTTACAAGGCTTTGGTAAATACGATTATGGTTTTGCAAAAGACAGTGTTCGTGGAAAAGAAAAAGGCTTGTACAAACATCGTTTCAGTGTTCCAACCAATTGGAAAGGTAAAGTAATCAACATTGTGTTTGAAGGAGTAATGACTGACGCAGAAGTAAAAGTAAACGGCAAAGTTGCAGGTGCTGTTCATCAGGGTGCTTTTTATGCATTCAAATATGATATCAGCAAACTACTCAACTACGGAAAAGAAAATTTTCTTGAAGTAACAGTTGCTAAACATTCAACAAATCAATCAGTGAATGAAGCAGAACGTAAAGCAGACTTCTGGATCTTTGGTGGGATATTTAGACCAGTGTGGCTGGAAGTTTTGCCTGCTGTGCATATTGAAGATGTTCGTATTAAAGCTGACGCCAATGGAAATTTTACGGCTATTATTACTGGCCCATCACCTGATGATGCGAAAAGGGCAACTGTAAAAATTTTCGATCCAAATGGTGTTTTTTTTGGAAATGCATATCCAGCGGATGTTGCGGCGGATAAGAATATTTTTTTAGTATTGGGAAAATTTCAACAGCCAAAATTATGGACTCCTGAAACTCCTTATTTATACAAGGCTGTTTTTACAATTTATAAAAAAGGCAAGCCATTTCATGTAGTTGAAAAAAAATTCGGTTTCCGCACAGTTGAAGTAAAGCAGCGTGATGGTATTTATGTGAACGGTGTAAAAGTAAAAATGAAAGGCGTGAATCGTCATGCATTTCGTCCGGAGACAGGAAGAACCACGAGTAAACAAATAAGTATTGAAGATGTGTTGCTCATGAAAGAAATGAATATGAATGCAGTACGGATGAGTCATTATCCGCCTGACGATCATTTTCTCGATGTATGTGATTCAATTGGTTTGTTTGTGATGGATGAACTCGCAGGATGGCATGGTCATTACGATGAGCGAACTGGTAAGAAATTAGTAAAAGAAATGATCGATCATGATGTGAACCATCCTTCCATCATCATTTGGGCAAATGGCAATGAAGGCGGCCACAATTTGGATCTCGATAAATACTTTTCGGAGTTTGATATTCAAAAGCGTCCTGTTGTGCATCCCTGGCAATTGTTTGGCGGTTTTGATACACAGCATTACCGGGAATACAATTACGGCATCGGCAATTATGAAAATGGGAAAGAGATCGTTTTGCCAACAGAATTTTTACACGGACAATTTGATGGTGGTCATGGTGCAGGCATTGAAGATTATTGGGAGAAGATGTGGCACAACCCGTTAAGTGCAGGAGGTTTTTTGTGGGACTTTGCTGACAATGCAGTTGTACGAAAAGATAAGAATGATTCACTTGATACAGATAAGCATCGTGCAGCAGATGGTATCGTTGGTCCGCATCATGAAAAGGAAGCAAGCTTTTATACCATTAAGGAAGTGTGGAGCCCGGTGTATTTTGAACGCAGAGAAATTGCCGAAGGTTTTGATGGTAAACTGAATATTGAAAACCGTTATCATTATACCAATACAAAAGATTGCAGCTTCAGTTGGAAATTGAAACGTTTTGACATAACAACTTCAAAAGAAACAGAAGGCAAAGCATCTGCACCCGATATACAACCGGTTGCAAAAGGATTTGTGCAAATTCCCTTACCGGCCGACTGGAAAAATTATGATGTGTTGTATGTAACGGTGAAAGACCGTACTCAAAAAGAATTGTTTACCTGGAGTTTCCCCATCAGCAGTCCGGCAACAACAGGTGCAAGAATGATTGTGAAAGAAGGTAACAACATCATCAATACTTCGGAAGCAGATTCATTGCTGACAGTAACGGTGAAAGATATTATAGTTGTGCTGAATAAGAAAAATGGTTTACTTGTTTCAGTGAAGAATGCAAAAGGAGAATTACCTTTTAATAACGGTCCTGTGTTGCAGGAAGGCATCAACAATTTCAAAGGATTCAAACAATACAAAGAAGGAAATAACGTCATCATTGAATCAAGTTTGAATCAAAAAGAAAGTTACAACACGCTCAAATGGACGATTTATCCTTCAGGTTGGGTGCAGTTGCAGGTGAATTATTTTCCTGCGGCTTATTTTACCAACTTCGCCGGCATCAACTTTTCATTCCCGGAAAAAGAAATACAATCGGTAACTTATATGGGCGATGGGCCATACCGTGTCTGGAAAAACCGGTTGAAAGGAAACCAGTTTGGTGTGTGGAGTAAAACATACAACAATACCGAAACAGGTGAGGCGCCTTGGATCTATCCTGAGTTTAAAGGTTATCATTCCAATTTCTATGGCGGGTACTTCTTTACCAAAACAAATCGCTTCACCGTTGTAACAGAGAATGAGGGTTTGTTCCTTCGTTTGTTTACACCAGCGTGGAAAACCGATCAGTGGCATAATTATGAACCACTGTTTCCTTCAGGAGATATTTCTTTTATGCAAGGAATCAGCAGCATTGGCAGTAAAACACAACGCAACGAAACAACGGGCCCGATGGGTAGCAAGAATATATTCTACGATTACGAGAAAGATCCTGCGAGGGCGCTGCACATCAATTTATACTTTAACTTCTCTGCACAATAACAATGAAAAAAATAGTAACGATACTTGTTCTGCTCCTTTCTGTTCAACAAATTTCTGCACAGGTAACCGTGCAGAATCTTCGTTGTGAAATGCGGGTAAATCCACTTGGCATCGAAGCGAAGCAACCACGCCTCAGTTGGCAGTTGCAAAGCATTCTTCGGAATGTAGTGCAAACAAGTTACCAGGTCATCGTTAGCAGCAGTGTACAAAACCTGCAACAGAATAAAGGCGATGTATGGAAATCGGCTGTGATAAACAGAAATCAAAGCTTGCATGTGCAATACAATGGTGCAGCATTACAACCGGGCAAAAAATATTTCTGGAAAGTAATTGTGCAAACCAATAAAGGTGCAGCGCAAACAAATCAAACTGCATTCTTCTCAATCGGACTTGCTAAAGAACAGTGGAAAGCAAAATGGATTGGTTATGATCAGGCATCTGCATGGGATAGTGTTACGCAATGGAGCAGGTTAAGTGCAAGATACCTGCGCAAAGAATTTGCAGGCAAACCAGCGGTGAAACGGGCAACAGCTTATATCTCCGGTTTAGGAATGTATGAGTTGTATATTAATGGAACAAAGATCGGCGACCAGGTGCTGGCACCTAATCCAACTGACTATCGCAAAACTTATTTCTACAATACACATGATGTAACGGCACAGATCAAAGCAGGTAGTAACGCTATTGCTGCAGTGCTGGGTAACGGACGTTTCTTTACTATGCGTCAGAATTACAAAACACAAAAGCATAACACATTCGGTTTCCCAAAATTATTGTTACAGTTAGAAATCGAATACACAGATGGAACAACAAAAACAGTAGTAAGTGATGAAAGCTGGAAATTAAATGTAGATGGCCCTATCCGTACCAATAACGAATATGATGGTGAAGAATACGATGCAACAAAAGAATTCAATGGCTGGACGAAAGCTGGCTTTAACGACAGCAAATGGATGCAACCCGAATTAGTGGAAGCGCCTCCAGGAAAACTGGTGGCACAAACCAACGAGCCGATGAAAGTGATGCAGACCGTCAAACCCATCTCTATCAAAAAAACAGCAAGCGGAAAGTATATCCTTGATATGGGGCAGAATTTTGCAGGATGGATCAAACTGCAAAATATCAACGGAAAGAAAGGCAATAAAGTCACACTTCGTTTTGCAGAAAGTTTGCAACCTGATGGAGAAGTGTTTGTCAAAAACCTAAGAGATGCAAAGGTAACGAACATTTATACATTAAAAGGAACAGGTAACGAAAGCTGGCAACCATCTTTTGTATATAACGGTTTTCGTTATGTGGAAGTATCAGCTTTTCCTGGTACACCAACGCTCAACCAGTTTGAAGGAAAGCTGGTGTATGATGGCATTGAAACAACAGGATCGTTTCAAACATCAAACGACGTGTTGAATAGTATTTATAAAAATGCATGGTGGGGCATTGCTTCAAATTATAAAGGCATGCCGGTTGATTGTCCGCAACGCAACGAACGTCAGCCATGGTTAGGTGATCGAACAGTTGGATCACAAGGCGAGAGTTATATGTTCAACAATGCAAGCCTCTATGCAAAGTGGATGCAGGATATTGAAGATAGTCAGACAGATGAAGGAAGTATTCCTGATGTGGCACCTGCATTCTGGAACTACTACAGTGATGATGTGACTTGGCCTGCCGCTTATTTCTTCATCACGAATAATCTGTACAACCAGTTTGGTGATGTGACGCCTATTCAAAAACATTATCCATCCATGAAGAAATGGATGATGTATATGAAGAGTAAGTACATGAAGAATTATATTGTTACACGTGATAAATATGGCGATTGGTGTGTGCCGCCTGAGAGTCTGAATCTGATTCATGCAAAGGACAGCAACCGTTTAACGGATGGCAAATTGATTGCAACGGCTTATTATTACAAGTTGCTTTCGTATGTGCAACGGTTTGCCAACATCACAAATAATAAAGAAGATGCGAAGTATTATGGTTTATTGAGCGACAGTATCCGCACTGCATTTCAGCAGGAGTTTTACAATCCAAAACTGAAACAATACAGCAACAATACAGTTACTGCAAATCTGCTGCCGTTGTATTTTGGTATTTGCCCTGATTCATTACGCACAGCGGTGTTTGAAAAGATCCGCATTAAAGTGCATGTGGAAAATCACGGACATATCAGTACGGGTCTCATTGGTTCGCAATGGATCATGCGTGGATTAACAGAGTATGGTTATCCTGATCTGGCGTACATCATGGCTTCCAACAAAACCTATCCCAGCTGGGGTTATATGGCCGAGAATGGTGCAACTACTATTTGGGAATTATGGAATGGTAATACCGCTGATCCCGGTATGAACAGTCAGAATCATGTGATGTTGTTGGGCGACCTGCTTACCTGGTTCTATGAAAATCTTGCTGGCATTCGTACAAATAAAACAGATGTTGCTTTTAAGAAGATCATCATGAAACCAACATTGCCTGCGGGTTTGGATTTTGTAAAAGCATCGTACAACAGTTTTCATGGATTGATCAAAAGCGAATGGAACAATTCAACTGATAAATTCGAATGGAAGATCAGCATACCTGCCAATACATCAGCCACTGTTTATATTCCTGCCAACAGCATAGAAGAAATTTCAGAAGGAGGAACAGCGATTGCAAATAACAAAGACATCAAATTCGTAAAAGAAGATGATGGGTCTGTTATTCTCGAAGTGCCTTCGGGCAATTATACATTTGTTCGTAATAAGAAATGGAGAAAAGGAATTGTAAAAGATGAATTTATTTTCGACCGTGCATCGTTTCCTGAAAGTCATGCTGCTACGATTGCAGAAACAGCAGAAGGATTGATTGCTTCATGGTTTGGCGGTACAAAGGAAGGCAACAAAGATGTGTGTATCTGGACAAGTCATTTCAAAAATGGCCAATGGACTGCTCCGGCAAAAGTTGCTGATGGTGTAATGAATGATACATTGCGTTATTCAACCTATAATCCTGTTTTGTTTTATGCACCCAATGGTGAGTTGTTATTGTTCTATAAAATAGGACCCAACGTTGCTGGCTGGACAGGTTGGTTGATACGCAGCAAAGACAACGGACACACATGGAGTAAACGGGAAGCATTACCGGAAGGATTTTTAGGGCCGATCAAAAATAAACCTGAGTTTATCAATGGGGTATTGCTTTGCCCAAGCAGCACAGAAAAAACCGGGTGGAAAGCGCATATCGAATTCACAACAGATTTCGGTAAAACATGGACGAAGACTGAGGCCATCAACGATCCGAAAATTTTACAAGCCATTCAGCCAAGTATTTTGAAATATGCAGATGGTCGTTTGCAGATTCTTTGTCGCAGCCGTAACACAACACTCAACGAAAGCTGGAGCAGTGATGGCGGTAAAACATGGAGCGAAATGAAAGCATCTGCATTGCCAAATAATAATTCAGGAACAGATGCAGTAACATTAAAAGATGGAAGACAGTTGCTGGTGTACAATCATAATTTGCCAAACGCATCATGGGTGAATGGCAAAGGTCCACGTACGCCATTGAATGTTGCCATCAGCAAGGATGGAAAAGTGTGGAGTGCAGCATTGGTGCTGGAAGATTCACCCATCAGTCAGTATTCTTATCCATCTGTTATACAAACAAAAGACGGATTAGTACATATTGTTTACACATGGAGAAGAGAAAAGATCAAACATGTTGTGGTTGATCCGAACAAACTGGAGTTAAAAGAAATTGTAAACAAGCAATGGCCTGGTGTGAAAGAGACAGTTGGGAAAACAACGGATGATTGAGGAATGAGTGATGAGTAATGAATGATGATTAGGGTTACTGTAAGTTGAAGAGTGCGACGCAACCGCAAATGATAGTAGCAATGCAGACGGCTACATAAAATATTATTCCAGACGATGCACAATTTGCCATTTATTGATCTTGCGGTGATTGCCGTGTACATGCTTGCCATGATCGGGATCGGCATGTATTTTTCACGCAAGAATAAAAACAGCGACCAGTTTACAAAAGCATCGGGAAAAATTCCGGGTTGGGCCATTGGTCTTTCTATCTACGCAACATTCTTAAGCAGCAATACATTCTTAGGTGTGCCGGGCAAAGCATTCGGCAGTAACTGGAATGCATTTGTGTTCAGCATCTCCATGCCGTTAGCTGCATGGATCGCATCCAAATATTTTGTTCCATTCTACCGCAATACCGGTGAAATATCTGCTTACACACATTTGGAAAAACGTTTCGGGCCGTGGGCAAGAACATACGCAGTGATCTGTTTCTTGTTGACACAGTTTGCACGCATGGGTTCCATCTTTTTTGGTATTGCATTAAGTCTGCAGGCACTCACCGGTTTCAGTATGCAATCGATCATGATCGTCATGGGCATTTGTATCATTATCTATACAGTGCTCGGTGGTATTGAAGCGGTGATCTGGACAGAAGTGGCACAAGGCATCATTAAAACATTGGGTGCATTACTCATTTTATTTTTAGTGGTGAAAGAAATTCCTGGTGGTTTTGCTACGATAATTGATGTAGCAACCACTGATCATAAAACAAGCCTCGGCAGTTTCTCCCCCAATTTTACTGAATCAACTTTTTGGGTGGTGTTGTTTTATGGCTTCTTTATCAACCTGAATAATTTCGGGATGGATCAGAATTACATTCAACGTTATCATACAGCACAATCATCAAAGCAGGCGAGCAAATCAGTTTGGCTTTGTGTGTGGATCTATGTGCCGGCTTCTTTTTTATTCTTTGTGATCGGCACGGCATTGTATGCATTTTATCAAACGCAAGCGGGATTGATCGATCCGGTAAAGTTACAGGTAGCTGCAGAGCGGTTAGGTGCTGCCGTTACTTCACCCGAAGTAAAAGAACTGGCTGCTTCATTAACGGCTGCAGATTATGGTGATAAAGTGTTACCGTTTTTTATGGTGAATAATATACCAACAGGTTTGGTTGGTTTGATCGTATCTGCTTTGTTATCTGCCGCCATGAGCACCATCAGCAGCAATATGAATGCATCGGCAACAGTATTCACAGTCGATATTTATCAGAAATATATTAAACCGGATATCACAGATAAACGCAAACTGTATCTGTTGCATGTATCAACCATTGCATTTGGTGTAGTTGGTTTGTGTACGGGTTTGGCAATGATCGGTTCAAAAAGTCTGCTCGATATCTGGTGGGAGCTGAGCGGCATTTTTGCAGGAGGCATGCTCGGTTTGTTTTTGCTGGGGCTTATCAGTCGCCAGGCAAAAAATGCTGCAGCAATAACGGCCGTTATCATTGGTATTATCGTTATCTTATGGATGACGTTCTCCGGCAGACTTGATGAGAACTACGCTTTCCTGCGAAATCCATTGCATAAGAACATGATCATTGTGGTGGGAACGTTGAGTATTTTCCTTACAGGTTTGCTCGTTACTAAACTACGGCCTTCGAAACAGTAAAATTGTACAGCAGAATAGTTAAATGCAACATTTTATAAGGAGTTGAATGATTGCACATTTATGCACTCAAAAATTGGTTGTTATGCCTGATAAAAAGTTTGTTCCGGTTATGATCACTCCCTACAACCTCAAAGCCGAGGTCGACCTGGATGTGGTAAGTACATTGATCGAATTTTATTTAGCTGCCGGTGTAAAGGGCTTCTTTGCCAACTGTCTTAGCAGCGAAATGTTCAGCATTACGGAAGATGAGCGCTTGAACTTAACATCGCACATTGTAAAACAGGTAAGAGGTCGTGTACCTGTTGTTGCAACGGGATCGTTTGGGTATACCATTGCAGACAAATCTCAATTCATCAAGAAGATATATGATACAGGTATTGACGCTGCTATTATGATCACAGGTCATTTTGCAAAAGAAGAAGATAGTGATGATGTGTTGCTGCGCAATTTCGAACAGATGTTCCAGGCAACAGGAAATATTCCGTTGGGAATGTATGAATGTCCTGCACCTTACAAACGCATCATCAGTCCTGCTGTATTTAAACAATTACTTTCAGCTAATCGTTTGATCTATCATAAGGATACTTCTATCACACATGAAAATGTGCAGGCCAAGCTTGATGTGTTAAAAGATACACCGAATAATATGGAGTTCTATGATGCACATACACCCAATGCTGCATTCAGTTTGCAAGCAGATGCAAAAGGTATGTCATCGATCTCCGGTAATTTTTATCCCGAAGTGATGGTGTGGATGGTGAACAATGCAACCAACCCTGACAAACAGGAAGAAGTAAAATGGTTGCAGGAAGAGTTAACAAATGTTGATCCGCTTATTCATATTGCATATCCCATGAGTGCAAAATATTTTTTGCAGAAACGTGGATTGCCTGTGCGTACCATCAGCCGTGCCGTTGCTAATAAATTAACACCCGATCAACGCAATACACTTGATGATATTCATAATCGTTTTGAACATTGGTGTGAACGTTTAGGAATTCAGAAAGTAGATGTGCCATCAATTGCCGGTTCTGGTTTTAATGAAGAATCTGTGTTTTAATTAATCATGTATGTCTGTTCCTGTTTTTAAAATAATGTTTCCGGGTAAATTGGTAGTTGGTAACGGCACTCTGCCTCAATTGGCTGATGATGTTCTGGAAATGAAACCATCGAAAATATTCATTGCAACGATTGCCCCTTTACAGAAAACAATTGATGCATTTATAGCTCCCTTTAAAGAGAAATCCATTGAAGTGTTGATAGATACTTCCATTGTTGCCGAACCATCCTTCAGTGATTTTGAGACGTTGATGAAAAAGGTTACACCATTTAATCCGGATGTGGTGATAGGTATTGGTGGCGGCAGTGTATTGGATATTTCAAAACTTGTTGCAGCACAGTTAGGCAATAAACAACAGCTAAGAGATTATGTCGGTATCGGTTTGTTGAAGGGAAGAAAAAAGAAACTCATTTGTGTACCTGCAACATCAGGCACAGGCAGTGAAGTGTCACCCAATGCAATTTTGGTGGATGATACAGATAATCAGAAGAAAGGTATTATCAGTCCCTACCTCGTTCCTGATATTGTGTATGTTGATCCGCTGCTGACTGTTTCTGTTCCACCAGCAATTACGGCTGCAACAGGGATGGATGCACTCACACACTGTCTTGAAGCGTACACAAATAAATTTGCACAGCCGTTTATTGATCTGTTTGCATACGAAGGCATGCGTCTCATTGCAGCAAATATTGTTACTGCAGTAAAAGACGGCAGCAATATTGAAGCAAGAGAAAAAGTTGCAACGGGCAGTTTGTACGGCGGTTTTTGTCTCGGTCCTGTGAATACAGCAGGCGTGCATGCATTATCGTATCCGTTGGGAAGTATGTATCATTTGGCACATGGCTTATCGAATGCTGTGTTATTGCCTTATGTGATGGAGTATAATATTGTGGCTTCAGCAGATCGTTATGCTCATGTTGCAGTTGCATTGGGCTGCAAAAGAGAAGATGATGTATGGACTACAGCCAAAGCCGGTGTTGAGAAAATAAAAGAATTGAATAAAGCCTGCGGCATTCCAACTACATTAAGAGAAGTGGGTGTCAAAGAAGAAACCATTCCGCAAATGGCGAGTGAAGCAATGAAGATCCAACGATTGCTGAAAAATAATCCAAGAGAAATTACAGAACAGGATGCGGTGAGCATTTTTAAATCGGCGTTTTAATGAAGAAGAATAAAAAATTTAGTGGAGTAATTGTGCCGGCAGTAACACCGCTCACCAAAGCGTTGCAGATTGATGATGCAGCTGTTGGGAAATTATTTGATCAGTTTTATAAACATAACATCTCTCCGTTTATACTCGGTACAACAGGGGAGTCGGCTTCGTTGCCTGCTGATGTAAAAGAACAATATGTAAAATCAGCAGCGAAACATAAAAAGGCAGGCACAGTATTATACGCCGGTATTTCATCGAATGTAGTAGCTGAATCAATTGAATTTGCAGCGTTCTGTGCCGATCATGCGGTAGATGCAGTGGCAGCAACATTGCCATCGTACTATGCGTTGACAGAAACGCAGATGAAAAACTATTTTGAAACATTGGCTGATGCGTCACCGTTACCGGTGATCATTTATAATATTCCTGCAACCACGCACATGAGTATTCCGTTGCAGTTGATCGATGAGTTGAGTCATCACCCGAATATTATTGCAACAAAAGATTCAGAACGCAGTGATGAGCGATTAGTACAATCATTGGCTTTATGGAAAGACCGTGAAGACTTTGGTCATTTTCTTGGCTGGGCTGCAAAATCAGCAGACGCATTGACTGGCGGCAGCGATGGTTTAATTCCCAGTACAGGAAACTTAATGCCGGATATCTATGATGAAATGTTGAAAGCTGTTGAAGCAGGTGATCATGCAAAAGCGTACGACATGCAGAAACTGAGTGATGTCTACGGCAATCTTTACCAAAGTGGAAAAACATTAGGCGAAAGTTTATGGGCATTAAAAGCATTGATGCAGCAGAAAGGTTTGTGTGAAGATGTAGTGATGCCGCCGTTACACTCACTGAGTGAAGAAGAGAAACAAAGATTAATTCAATCGTACGAAGAAATAAAAAGATAAGTAATTATGAGTTCGTTACCTGTTTTAGCCATTACAATGGGCGATCCTGCCAGCATCGGGCCCGAGATTGCAGTAAAAGCATTGTTGCAAAAAGAGATCCATTCCATCTGCAAACCAGTACTGGTTGGAGATGCAGCAGTGTTTCAACAGATCATTGATTTATTAAAGCTGAATGCAAAAGTGAATGCCATTTCAAAAGTTGCTGATGCAAAATTTGAATTGGGAACGATCGATGTGTATGATCTTGGTATTACAGACATCAATAAACTGGAGTTTGGAAAGATCAACGCCATGTGTGGCGAAGCATCATTCCAGGCAGTGAAAAAGGCGATTGAACTTGCACTAGCAAAAGAAGTAGATGGAACAGTAACAGGCCCCATCAACAAAAAATCGATCAACGAAGCCGGTCATCATTATGCCGGTCATACAGAAATTTATGCGCATTATACCGGCACAAAGAAATATGCAATGTTGTTGGTAGAGGATCATATCAATGTGATTCATGTCAGCACACATGTATCATTACGACAAGCATGCGATTTGGTGAAGAAAGAACGCATTGTACAAGTGATTGAATTGATCGTTGACGGATTAAAACGTTTAGGCAAAACAAATTTGAAAATAGGAGTGGCAGGATTAAATCCGCATGCTGGCGACAGTGGTTTGTTTGGAACGGAGGATGATGAAGAAATTTTGCCGGCAGTACTCGAAGCAAAACGATTGGGTTATGATGTAGAAGGTCCTGTACCTCCTGATACCATGTTTGCAAAAGCAGCGACAGGTGCGTATGGTGGAGTAGTGGCCATGTACCACGACCAGGGACATATTCCGTTCAAACTTGCAGGTTTTAAATGGAATGCAGAAAAGCAACAGATGGATAGTGTGAAAGGCGTGAACATCACCTTGGGCTTGCCGATCATCCGTACATCGGTTGATCATGGTACTGCATTTGAAATTGCAGGAAAAGGAATTGCCAGTGCAGATGCAATGGTCTTGGCAATTGAAAGTGCGGTGCAGTTGAGTAAACACAAATAATGAATGATGAGTAATGAGTGGCCCACTCATCACTCATCACTGATCACTCATCATATGATTGCAGTAATAGCCGATGATTTTACAGGAGCAGCCGAATTAGCCGGGATCAGTCTGCGTTATGGATTGAATGTAGAATTGTATACAGGCGACGTTGCATCAACAAATGCGGATGTATTGATTGTTTCAACCGATAGCCGCTCTTTGAATAAGGCAGATGCATTAAAAAGAACTGAAGCAGCTCTTAAATCTGTGCTTCAATTGAATCCTTCTTTCATTTACAAGAAGATCGATTCGGTGCTGCGTGGTTATGTTGTCGATGAATTGAAATTGCAAATGCAGTTGATGCATAAATCAAATGCATTTATTCTACCTGCTAATCCATCATTGGGAAGAACCATCAGCAATGGCAACTATTATGTACAGGGAAAGCTCATCAGTGAAACAGGGTTTGCAGCTGATCCTGAATTTCCCATCAGCCATTCATCGGTGCAAGTGATACTAAATGATGATGAAGTGCAAGTGCTGAAACATACAGATGCATTGCCATCCAACGGAATGGTTGTTGGTGAAGCAGAAAATGAAACAGATGTACGAGTATGGGCAGAGAACCTGGATGAAAGGTTTGTGTTAGCTGGTGCAGGTGATTTTTACACTGCATTGCTGAACAAACAATTCAAACAGACAAATCAAAAGCAACATGAGTTGCAACTTCCGTTCCTGTATGTATGCGGTACGTCTTATGATCAATCGGTGAACTATATCAAACAGGTTGATGAAAACAACAAAACTGTTTTATATATCACAAAGCAGATGATTGAAAACGGAGCTAATGATGAAGCGTGGTTACAGCAATGCAAAAATGTACTGCAGCAAAAACAGAAAGCTATTATTGCTTTTAACAGTGAGGCAATACCGGCTGATGCATCAGCTTCTGATTTACGCAACATCATGGCAAGTGCAGTAAAAGCGGTGATTGAGCAAAATAGTATCCGTGAACTGTTTATCGAAGGTGGATCAACAGCAACTGCCATTTTGCAGGAGCTTGGGGTCAATCATCTTTCGCCGGTAAATGAATTAGCAAGAGGCGTGGTGCGAATGAAAGCAGGAGAACTTTTTATAACAGTTAAGCCCGGCAGTTACGAGCTCAGCAAAGAAATAAAACAACTGTTTGCGTAGTAATAAAACAAACAATCTGTGTTCATCAGTGAAATCTGTGAGCACCCACAACGATTCGCCATGGACCATTTACATTTTATAGATTACTTCATCATCCTTGTTGTGCTGGGCGTTACCTTATATCTCGGCTTCCGTTTTGCAAACCGTCAAAACACAACCGAGAAATTTTTTCTTTCAAAAGGAAATTTTCCATCATGGGCATTAGGTTTGTCGTTGCTTTCTACACTCATCAGCAGTGTCACATTTCTTGGTTATCCTGCTCAAGGTTATGCCAGCAACTGGATATTATTGGTGCAGGGCTTAATGGTGCCGATCGTTTTGTTAGGAACCATCTGGTTTATCGTTCCACTCTTCCGCAAAGTAATTGGCTTAAGTACGTACGAATATTTTGAAAAGCGTTTTGGCAGCTTTGCCCGTTATTATAGTTCTTCTTCTTTTATCATTCGCCAGTTTGCAGGCATGGGCACTGTGCTGTTTTTAATTGCAGTGGCCATTCATGAAATAACCAGCATCAGCCCCTTTCTTATTCTTGCAGTTGTTGGGTTTGTATTGGTGATGGTGAATTTAAAGGGAGGAATGCAGGCCGTTATCTGGCTCGATGTGTTCCAGGGCTTCATGTTATTTGCAAGTGGTATCATTTGTTTGGTGGTGATTTTATTATCCATCAAAGGTGGTATTCCCGAAGCAATAAAAGTAGCCACTGAAAATAACCGCACTGGTTTCGGACCTTATGATTTTAAATTTACAGAACTCACATTGGTGGTGATGATCATCAACGGATCATTCTATGCCATTCAGAAATACGGAACAGATCAAACAGTTGTGCAACGTTATCTCACAGCAAAAACAGATAAATCTGCTGAGAAAGCATCGCTGCTTGGTATCAGTTTAACCGTTCCCATCTGGACCATCTTTATGTTCATCGGCACAGCACTGTTTGTTTTTTATAAACAAAATCCATTACCCGATGGCATGAAAGCCGAAGCTGTGTTCCCGCATTTTATTATGACGCAGTTGCCAACAGGTGTTATTGGATTTATCGTTGCAGCGTTGATCTCTGCTGCAATCTGTAGTCTCAGTGCCGATCTCAATTCATTGGCTGCTGTTGGTATGGAAGATTATTATAAAAAATTTCGCCCCGGTAAAACGGACAAACAATATCTCTACACCAGTAAAGCCTTTGTTGTGTTTTCTGGTTTGTTGTCTATCGCCATCGGTGCGTTTTATTTGTTGGCAGGTAACGAAGGTGTGCTTGGTGTCATCTTCACCATCTATGCAATCTTCTCAGGTGGCATCGTTGGTATTTTTTTATTGGGGTTGTTTAGTGCAAGAGCTAATCGACAAGGTGTTAACATCGGCATCATCACCTGTATTTTGTTTACGGCATGGGCGTTCTTAACAAGTACACCCGTTGGTATAAAGAATCCCAAACTCTTACTCGATTTAGGTAATTTTAATTTCACACATCACAAACTCATGCTTGGTGTTTACAGTCATCTCGTCGTGATTGTGGTGGGTTATATCGCCAGTTTATTTTTTCCAAAACCTGTGTTACAACCAAACTTATTGTACAGCAGTTGGAAAGCAAACAGGCATCAATAAAAAACGAATTATGATACGAGCTTCAGTTTTTCATAGCATCCAGGTTGCGTCGCACTCTTGTACGGCATCTCGAATTGCATCTTTTTTTGCACGCAAAGTCGCAAAGAAAATAAGAACGCAAAGTTTTTCCTTTGCTCCTTTGCAGCTTTGCGTGAAACCCTTTCTTCTTCTCTGTGTCTTCCTGTCTCTGTGGTTCAACTCTTCAGCACAGCTCAACACCGATAACCAATACGCCAAACCGTTAAAGGAAGTACTGAACGATGTGCAAAAGAAATACGGTGTTATCGTCAAGTTTGTAGATAGCATGGTGAAGAATAAAATGGTGACGTATGCAGAATGGAAATATCGTCCCGATGTGGAAGTGACACTGGATAATATTCTGAAGCCGCTTGAACTAAAAGTGAAAAAAGAAAAAGACAAGCAATATAAGTTGAGTGTGTATGAATATTACCGCTGGCCGGTAGAAGAAGGTTGGGCAGAAATGGATCGCATTGCTGCACAATACAAAACAGTAGAAGAATGGGAAAAGCGAAAAGCAGAATTAAAACCTTGTTTAAAAGAAGCATTGCAGTTAGATCATCTTCCTGCATCACCAAACAGTAAACCAATCATTACAGCAAAGCGCATCTTCGATGGTTATACAGTTGAAAATATGGCGATCGAAATTCTACCCGGTGTATGGATCAACGGATCGTTATACAAACCATTAAAGTACAAAGGAAAAATTCCTGTCATCTTAAACCCGGATGGGCATTGGGAAAAACAACGTTATCGTGCCGATTGCCAGTATCGTTGTGCGGCAATGGCAAAAATGGGAGCTATGGCGTTCAGTTACGACCTGTTTGCATGGGGCGAATCCTTATTGCAATTTAAGATCGAAGATCATCGCCGGAGTTTAGCGATGACTATCCAAGCATTGGGCGCTATCCGCATTCTTGATTATTTATTGGCACAGAAAGATGCAGATACAAATCGTGTAGCTATCACTGGCGGCTCAGGCGGCGGCAGTCACACTGTGCTGATGACTGCATTGGATGATCGTATTAAAGTTTCTGCACCGGTTGTTTCATTATCTTCTTATTTCTATGGCGGTTGTCCTTGCGAAAGCGGTATGGATGTTCATGCATGTGGCGGCAGAACGAACAATGTAGAAATTGCAGCGATGGCAGCACCACGTCCGCAGTTGGTTGTAAGTGATGGCGGCGACTGGACAGATAAAATGCCCGAACATGATTTTCCTTATCTGCAAAAGATGTATAGCTGGTATAACAAGAAAGAAAATGTGGTGAATGTGCATTTGCCAAATGATAAACATGATTTCGGTATTACCAAGCGTACACCACTGTATGAGTTCATGGCAAAGCATCTTGGTTTGAATCTCAAAACCATTCAGGATGCCAACGGTAAAATTGATGAGTCAAAAATTACCATTGAGCCGGAGAAAAGTTTATTTGTGTTTGGCGATAACGGAGAAAAACTCCCTGCTCATGCAGTGAAAGGTTTCGAAAATTTAGAAAGAGTATTTGCAAATGAAATAGAAAAAGCAAAAACCAATCAGCGCTACAAAATAGGTTTGATCGATCTGATGTTATTGAAGCGTCAGAAACTTGGTGCCATCACTTTAACTGCACAACTCAAAGCCGATGGTGTGGAAGTGGACATGGGCGGATTGGGTAATCGTCCAACATTCGATAATCAATTATTGATCGATAGTGTTCGCAATCAATTCATACAAACAGCCAAAGAAAATAAAGTAGAGATCTTTTGTTTGGCTATGACGGGTTATTATGCTCAATCCTTTTGCGGCCGTGCAGAATATGTCCGCAGTATTGAAGACTGTATTAAGACCATGCAGCTCATGAATGTAAAGCATGCCTTTCTTCCATTGGGTGTACAGTGCGATATGAAAAAGAATCCTGCTGTTCGTGATTCTGTGATTGCAAGATTGAAAGTTGCAGGTAAACTTGCCGAGCAGGCAGGTGTGGTGATCGGCATTGAAACATCACTCACAGCAAAAGAAGAAGTGGAGTTGCTGAAACAGATTGGCTCACCGGCGATTAAAATTTATTTCAACTTTTCTAATCCTTTAAAAGAAGGAAGAGACCTCATCAGCGAAATAAAAATACTCGGCAAAGACCGCATCAGCATGATCCATGCTACCAACAAGGACAGTGTGTGGTTGGAAAATGATCCACAAATCGACATGTACAAAGTAAAAAAGACATTGGATGAAATTGGCTGGAGTGGATGGTTGGTGATTGAACGCAGTCGTGATGCAAAGAAACCTTCTGATACCAAATTTAATTACGGAGCGAATACAGCTTATTTGAAGAAGGTGTTTCAGAATCAGTAAGGAGCTTCTTCAGGGTTGCGACGATTATCCCAAATAGAAAGAATGATAATTGTATCCTTTGTTTCTTCGTAAAACAATAAATAATCACGTACCAATTTTACACGGACATTCTTTACATCTGTTTTGCGACCAATATGCGGATGTGCACTAATCAGTTGAATAGCTTTTTTGATAAGCTCGTTTAGTTTTTTGCTGTAGACAGTTGACTGGTTATGATTTTTCCAGTAAAGGAGAATTTCTTTACGTTCGTTATGTGCGTTTTCAGTCCAGACTATTCGCTTAACCATTCGTCTGATTCTTTGTCGGATTGCTCATTGTCAACAACACGGCCATCTTTTGCCTGTTGTTTCGCTTCCTCAATCGACTTTTTCTGAGCAGAGCTGGTTTTGTAAACAGTTTCCGGTTCCTGTAATTCAAACAGATTCGAGACTTCGGCCAGCAAAGCAGGGTCTTCAATTTCCCGAAGCTTATCAATGAGTTTATCTTTTAAAGAAGGAATGGGCATAACCTGTTTTTATAAAGTTACAATTTGTTGTGAACGAATTCGACCAGTAATGCCTCAAAACAGGAAAATCGTCCATCATTATAGCAAATACGCACATTTTTAAGGGCGGCAAACAAGGCTACATTTATCAACCTAAATGCCTGCTTTTGAGGCAGGTTCTGTAGCTTCAAGCTGAATAAAATGATGAAACGATTGCTGTCTTGCCAAATGCTTGTTTTTATCCTGTTTGCTCAACTGAGCATGGCAGCAGATGTTTATGTTTCCCCCACAGGTTCTGATTTCAATAATGGTTCAAAAGAAAAGCCTTTTGCCACACTCAACAGGGCTTTGCGTAAGGCAAGAGACTTGCGCCGATTGAATGATGCTTCTGTAAAAGAAGGCATTCATATTATTTTACGTGGCGGCAATTACCAGGTTTTAGAAACCATTGTTATAAAACCGGAAGATAACGGCACCCGTGAAAGCTCCACGTTTATTGAAGCTGCGCCAGATGAAAAACCTGTTTTAAGCGGCGGTGTGCAAATCAACAATTGGAAAAAAGTAACAACTGTTGTCTCTGGCTTGCAAAAAAATAGTCAGTCAAACATATGGGTAGCCGATGTGCCAATGGTGAACGGAAATGTTTTCAATTTTCGCCAATTGTGGGTGAATGATATGAAAGCAGTGAGAGCAAAATCATCCAACGGAGATGCGATGCTCCGCATTTTAAACTGGAACAAGGCAGAAGCTGCATGTGTGATACCAACTTTGCCCTTTAGCAATTTAGATAAGACAAGCGGATTGGAATTGTTTATTCATCAATGGTGGGAGATTGCCAACCTGCGTGTAAAGAAAGTGCAGGTAATGGGCGATAGTACAAAATTGTTTTTTCATCAACCGGAAAGTAAAATACAAAACGAACATCCATGGCCTGCTCCATGGATCAGTAAAGAAACCGGCAACTCCGCATTTTATTTAACCAATGCCATTCAATTTTTAGATGAGCCCGGTGAATGGTATTTGGATGCAGCCAACAAGAAAATTTATTACTGGCCACGAAGCAATGAAAATTTGGCAGCAGCAAAAGTGATTGCGCCATTTACCGAAACATTGATCAGTATGGAAGGAACGATTGATAACCCGGTTAAAAATCTGGTGATTGAAGGCATTTCTTTTCAGCATACCGGTTGGTTACGCCCATCTCGGCAAGGCCATGTGCCGCATCAGATAGGTTTGTTTATGACCGAGGCATATAAATTAAAACCTGCAGGTACAAAAGCAAAACCCGGTTTGGATAACCAGGCATGGGTTGGCAGACAAACTGCTGCTGTCGAAATGAGTTATGCTGTGAGAACAAGAGTTAAGAATTGTTCTTTTCTTCATTTAGCTGCAACAGGCATTGATTTGAAAAAAGGCGTGCAGGATAATATGACCAAGAATAATTTGTTTAGTGATATCGGCGGCACAGCAATATTGGCTGGTAATTATGGAGATGAAGGAAGAGAAATACATATGCCTTTTCATCCGAAAGACGAAAGAGAAAAGTGTGATGTGATTTTTATTGAAAATAATTTCATTACCAACGCCACGAATGAAGATTGGGGCACAGTTGGTATTGGCTGTGGTTTTGTCAGCCGAACAAGTATTCGTCATAATGAAATTGAAAACGTATCGTATAGTGGTATTAGTTTAGGCTGGGGTTGGAGTGCAGAAGAGAACATGATGAAGGGTAACAGGATCGTAGCCAACAAAATTCATCACTTTGGTAAATGGAATTATGATTGCGCCGGTATTTACACATTAAGTGCACAGCCCGGTTCTATCATTGAAGACAATTACATCGACAGTATTTATAAATCTCCGATTGCGCATTTGCCGTCGCATTGGTTTTATATTTACAATGATGAAGGTTCTTCCCATTTTTCCGTAAAAAACAACTGGACACCTTCACAAAAGTATTTACAGAATGCCAACGGCCCCGGCAATGTGTGGAGCAACAATGGTCCGCAGGTGCATGACAGTGTAAAACAAAATGCGGGGTTAGAAAAACGATTTCAATATTTAACAGCGAATAAAACTCCAAAGTCCGGTGTAATTAACGAAGAACACAGTGAAGTGATTGAACTTGTAGTGAAAGAAGGACAAGCATTGGATGTAGCAAAACTCAAACAGGTGCTTGCACAGAATAATATGGATAGCAACGCCATCTATCAATGGCAGAATCATTATGTGATCTTCGATAAAGTGCAGGACATTGGCGTCATGCAAGGACGTTTGCAAAATCGTTTCCCTGAAACAGAAGTGCGTGTATACCACGACATGTTTTATGAATACAGCAAGAAGAAACATTGTACCGATAAAACAGTAGCAAAGGAATGGGATCATATTCTGCTCACAGCCAATCTTGTTGCAGATGAAAAATTGCAGAAAGAATATCTTGCCTATCACGCCACTCAGTTTGAAAAATGGCCGGAGATAGCGAAAGGTTTTTGTAATGCAGATTTTCAACAATTGTTACTGTTCAGGAATGGAAGACAGTTGGTATTGGTGATCAGTATTCCAAAAGGGGAGAGCCTGGATAAACTCAACCCAAGAACAACAGCAAACAATCCACGGGTGGATGATTGGAATAAGATCATGAAAAAATACCAGGAAGGCATAAAAGGAACAAAGCCGGGAGAAACATGGGTGTTTCTCAAGCCAATGAATAATGAGTAATGAATGATGAATACAACCCTGACGGCGGTTGCAAACCCCGTCAGCGGTTTTGTTGAATTATATAAATAGAAAGAAACATGTTGACTATTGGAATTTTAGGTGTTGGTGAAGGTCGAAGTACCATGAGTGCAGCGTTGCAAAGTAAAAAGCTGCGACTCAAAACCATTTGCGACCGTAACGAAGAGTTGTGCAAACAACGTTGCAAAGAATTTGATTTCGACAACTATACAACCAATTATGAAGATCTGCTCAACGATACAGAGATCGATATCATTGCCATTTACACACCCGATCATTTACATGCCGATCATATCAAACAGGCATTGCTGCATGGTAAACATGTGGTGTGTACCAAGCCGTTTATTGATGACTTGAGCAGAGCAAAAGAATTATTGGATATTCAACAGCAAACAGGTAAGAAAGTATTTGTGGGACAAAGCTCACGCTTCTTCGAACCATACAAACGCCAGCGTAAAGATTTTGAAGCTGGCGAAATCGGCGAACTCATTACCATCGAAAGTCATTACAATGCTGATCATCGTTGGTTTCTCGAAAAGAAATGGGCATTGGAAGATTCATTCAAATGGTTGTATGGGGGTTTAAGTCATCCTGTTGATTTCATCCGTTGGTATTTACCCAATATTGAAGAAGTGATGGGCTATGGTATGATCAGTGCAAATGGAAAATCCGCTGGTTTGAAAAATGAAGATACGATGCACTTCATCTTCAAATCAGCTGATGGAAGAATTGCAAGAGTGAGCGGCACCTATACAAGTCCAACACAACCAACAAAACGTGACAGCGGCATGAGCTGTGTATTACGTGGCACAGAAGGGGCAAGCCAGGCCGATTATCATGAATTGCGTTATGCTATTACCGATAAAACAGGTGAAGAAAAAATTATTCATTGGGGCGATGCAAAGTTGAAATACTTTTTCCGATTTGAAGGACAAAGTCATCATGCAGGTGAATACCAGAATTATCTTGAATACTTTGTTGATTCAATAGAACAAGATTTTACTGCCTATCCAAATATGAAAGAAGGAATCGGCACAGTGGCATTGTTACAGGCAATGGATAAAAGTTTACAAATAGGGGTACCGGTGAAGATGAAAGAAATATATGCTATTTATGGCTTAACTGATTTATTTAACTAAGCTGATGAACGAAATCTATAATAAACTCACAACGCTTGATTTTGCCATCGTCGCAATTTATTTGATTGCGTTGCTGGTGATTGGTTATGTTGCCAGTTTCCGAAACAAGAAAAAAGATGAAACACTTTTTCTTGCAGGTAATTCGCTCAACTGGTATAACATTGGTTTCAACATGTGGGGAACAAATGTGGGGCCATCATCTTTACTCGCATTTGCAAGCATTGGATTTTCTGCAGGAATTGTAGGTGGAAACTTTGAATGGTATGCCTTTGTTTTTTTACTGTTACTCGCCATGGTATTTGCGCCAAGATACATTGCAAGCAAGGTTAGCACCATGCCCGAGTTCATGGGCAAACGTTATGGAAAAAGTTCGCAGGACATTTTAGCAGGCTATGCACTCATAAAAATTCTGATCAGTTGGTTGAGCCTTGGTTTATTCAGTGGCGGAATTTTGGTGCGACAGATCTTAGGTATACCCATGTGGCAATCAACAATAGTGCTGGTTGCTTTCTCTGGGTTGTTCACTTACATGGGAGGTTTAAAAGCAATTGCAAAAGTGAATGTATTCCAGATGATCTTGTTGATCATTGTTTCACTAGCATTAACATTTATCGGTTTGCAAAAGCTTGGAGGCATCACTGCCTTAGTCGCTAAAACACCCAGCCATTTCTGGAATTTAATACATCCTGCATCCGATCCGGGTTATCCATGGCATGCATTGTTGCTGGGTTATCCTGTATCGGCAGTTGCATTTTTTTGTACTGATCAAAGCATGGTGCAAAGTGTGTTAGGTGCAAAAAATTTAAAGCAGGGACAATTGGGTGTAAACTTTATTGGTTGGTTGAAAGTATTGGCATTGCCGATGTTTATCCTGCCGGGTATTTTGTGTTTTGCATTATACCCCGATCTCACCGATGATAAATTAGCATACATGACAATGGTGACGAATTTGTTTCCATCGGGTTTAAATGGTTTGGTTATTTGTGTGTTGATCGCTGTATTGGTCGCAACCATTGGTTCATCGTTAAATGCGTTGAGTACAGTTTTTACAAAAGATATTTATGTAAACAATATCAATCCGCAGGCAACAGTGAAACAACAGATCAATGTTGGACGCTATACCGTTATTGCAGGTTGCGTGCTGGCCGTATTAATGGCCATTGCGTTTGATAACATCAAAGGCAAAACCTTGTTTGATATTTTTCAATCGATCTTAGGTTACCTCGCACCGCCATTAGCAGTTACATTTTTGTTGAGTGTATTCTGGAAACGAACCACAAAACTGGCGGTGAACCTGATTTTATCAGTTGGCTCTGCATTCAGTTTGTTTGTAGGTATGCTTAATTTATGGATCATACCTCCAGATGCTGCAACAGGAGCAAACACCTGGTGGCCGCATTACTTTCTCATTTCGTTTTACATTTTTGCGATCTTGTTTGCAGCGGCTATCATCATTTCCTTACTCGATAAAAATAAAGTAACAGCAGCCATCGAGACAGCACCTATTCCAAAAACAAGTAAACAGGTAAAAATTCTTTTCGCATTATTAGGACTTGTTATACTAGCCCTCTACATCATTTTTAACGGACATTAAATACACATATGGAACTAAAAAAAGGAAGTTTAAAAAGTACGATTGCTGTATCGCTTACAAATTATCTCGATGCCGGCGCAATTGTAGCAGGTGCAAGCGGGTTAACGCTTTGGCAAAACTACCTTGGGCTTAACGAAGGGCATCTCGGTTGGCTGAATGCAATCAGCGCTAATGCCTTTGGTGCGGCTATCGGCGCAATTTTCGGAGGTTTCCTGGCCGACAAATACGGACGAAAAACCATTTACACTTACAATATGCTTGTGTATATGCTGGGGATTGCCATCATCATGTTCACGGTTAATTTTCCCATGCTGTTGATTGGTTTCCTGGTCACAGGGATTTCAGTGGGAGTGGGTGTTCCTGCCTCATGGACGTATATTTCAGAAAATTCAGAAGTGGGTAACCGTGGAAAGAATATGGGTATTTCACAGTTCGCTTGGGGAGTGGGTCCAATGATCATTTTAATTTTAGGAATGCTCCTTGCCCCTGGCAATGCAGATGCTTCGTCTGGTGTTTTATTTGGGTATGTACAAAAAATTGCTGCGGTATTTATTGGTAACGATGCAGGCGTTGATGCAATCAATGTATTTAGCAGCCGTATTATTTTTGGGTCTTTGTTTGTTGTGGCGTTAATCGCATGGACTTTGCAGCGCAAGCTCAATGAATCGAAAGATTGGGAAGAAGCACAAAAAATACAAACCAAGGAAAAACAACCAAGCGTTTTCGCATCGTTTGGTACTCTTTTTACCAACAAGGTAAATGTTCTGACCATGCTTTTTCTCGCAGGGATTTACATTAGCTGGAATATGGTGGCTTCAGTGATGGGGTTCTTTCAGCAACATATTTATGAAACTGCAGGCGGACTTTCCAATGGCGAGGCCAATATGATTACAGCAGTACAATGGATCGTGATTATTGCGGTAACGTATTTTGGTTTTGCCATGTTGGTTGATAAAGTCAATCAACGCTGGCTTTATGTTTTCGGAACATCAATAGGAATTATAGCCTGGGGCATACTTATTTTTATAGGAATAAAAAATCATGTAGCACTTTGGACGTTTACCATTCTTTGGGGCATACATGCTGGCATCAGTGTGCAGGCATTTTATGCGCTCTGGGCTTCGGAACTTTTTCCTGCTAAATACCGGGCAGCTGCGCAGGGTATAATGTTCTTTGCGGTTAGAAGCATTGCAGCGGTATGGGGATTTGGGTTTGTTAATATTTATGGCGAAAACGGAGAAGGATTTTATACCGCAGCGTATATTATGATCGGGCTGCTCATTGTGGCACTCATCATTGGAACAATCTGGACACCAAAAACCCAAGGCAAATCATTACAACAAATAACGAAAGAAAGATATGGGGAAGATATTTAGGTAGTGAATGCTGCGCTGAATAGCGCAAGCAAGTAACACGAAGTAGATTACAGCGAAGCAATTAACGTGAAGCGAATGAACAACTCTTTTTTACAGCATACTTCTTCTGCAGCAACCTGGATATGGTATCCCGGCGATTTTGAAATTGTACTGGCCAACAAAATGCAAAACCGTCGTACCGAACGTGGTACTTTCTTTCCGGTATTCTGGAAAATCGACAATCATTATGTGTTGATGGATTTTCATAAAGTGTTTGATGTGCCTGAACAGGAGACAGTAGACATATACGTAGAAGGTGAATACAATGTAAAGCTTGATGGGAAAGCATTTGAAGGTAGTCCGAAGCAGATTACAGTTCCTGCAGGTAAACATAAGATCAACATAAAAGTATTTAATCAGGCCAACGTGCCTGCCGTATATGTAAAAGGAAAAACAATTGTATCGGATGCTACATGGCTGGTAACATTTGAAGACAAGGAATGGATCGATGAAACAGGAAAAGCATCCGACATCTCTGCCACCAAATGGCTCAATGCAGGCAGCTCGAATTTTAATTCACCCACACAGTTGCCTTCTCAGTTTGCATTGCCTGTAAAAGAACAAACAGCAGTATCGACTGAAAAAGGAGAAAACTCCATGCTGGTTGATTTTGGAAAAGAAACATTTGGTTTCATCAAACTGCACGGATTAAAAGGCAAAGGCAATCTTTCTGTTTATTATGGTGAATCAAAGGAAGAAGCATTGTCAACCGAACATTGCGAAACATTGGATAGAGTAAAAGTAAACAGTACAGAAAAGAAAGATCAAACGATGGAACTGTCGAAAGCTTATCGTTTTGTAAATGTGCAATACGATGAAGCTGTAACACTCGATTCAGTTTCGATGCTGTATGAATATGCAGATGTAAAAGAACAGGGGAGTTTTACCTGTAACGATGAAGAGATCAACCGCATCTATGACGTAGCAAAATATACATTTGAATTAAACACAAGAGAATTTTTCATTGATGGCATTAAACGTGATCGCTGGATATGGAGTGGTGATGCTTACCAGAGCTATCTCATGAATTATTATCTGTACTTCGATAGCGAAACAGTAAAACGTACAACGTATGCATTGCGGGGTAAAGATCCGGTAACTGGTCACATCAACACCATTATGGATTATACCTTTTTCTGGTTCCTCGGCATTTATGATTATTATCTCTACACTGGTGATAAGCATTTTATTGCACAGAATTACGATCGCATGAAAACGCTGATGGACTATGTGTTGGCAAGAAGAAACAAAGATGGTTTAATGGAATGGATGTCCGGTGACTGGATCTTTATTGACTGGGCTGCTGGTCTCAGCAAAAAAGGTGAAGTGAGTTTTGAACAGTTACTGTTTGCACGCAGTCTTGAAACAATGGCTCTTTGTGCAAACATTGTTGATGATAAAGATGCAGCAACACAATACAACACACTGGCTGCTGATATACGCAAAAAACTTTTCGACATTTACTGGAACGATCAGAAGCAGGCGTTGGTGCACAGCCGTATTGATGGAAAGCAAACAGACAACGTTACACGTTACGCCAATATGTTTTCCATCTTCTTTGATTATTTCAATCAGCAGCAAAAAGAGGCCGTGAAGAAATCTGTATTGTTAAATGACCAGATTCAAAAAATCACCACACCCTACATGCGTTTCTATGAACTGGAAGCATTGTGTGCAATGGATGAACAATCCTATGTGCTAAAAGAAATGAAAGATTACTGGGGTGGCATGTTGAAACGGGGTGCAACGTCTTTCTGGGAAGAGTATAATCCAACTAAAACCGGAACAGAACATTATGAGATGTATGGCAGAGAGTTTGGAAAAAGTTTATGTCATGCATGGGGAGCAAGTCCTTTGTACCTTTTAGGTAAATATTACCTTGGGGTAAAACCAACAGCACCCGGATATGCAACGTACAGCGTTGAACCAAATCTTGGTGGCTTGCAATGGATGCAGGGTAAAGTGCCCACGCCGAATGGAAATATTGAGTTGCATGTAACCAAAGAACAAGTGAAGATAAAAGCAGCAGCCGGCGCAGGAACAGTTGTATTGAAAAGTAAAACTCAACCTACAGGTAATAATATTTCAACAGTTGCAAAAGAAAACGGTGTGTATGAAATTGCTGTGAACCCGGGATCAGAATATGTTATCAATTATAAAGCAGAGTAAAATGAAACGTGTAAGTGCATTTTTAATTGGAGCTGTTGCGTTTTTCAATCAGGCAAACGCACAAACAAGTCTTGTAAACACACAAGGCAGCAGCTATGCAAAACTCACCGGAGTCGGCATCAGTGATGTTAGCTGGACAAAAGGTTTCTGGGCCGAACGTTTTGCAGTTTGTCGTGATGCCATGTTGCCACAACTGTGGCAAACCTATACCAGTAAGGATATCTGTTATTCATTTCAGAATTTCAGAGTGGCTGCAGGTTTAGATACAGGTCGCTTTCGTGGCCCATCGTTTCATGATGGTGATTTTTACAAGACACTGGAAGCGGTAGCAGCAATGTATGCATCAACCAAAGACCCGAAATTAGAAAAGTGGATGGATGAAGCGATTGCTGTAATCGGCAAAGCACAGAAAGACGACGGCTATATTTATACCAAGAACATCATCGAACAAAAGAAAACAGGTAAAGACAAAATGTTTGATGATCAATTGAGTTTTGAAGCATACAATTTCGGTCACTTAATGACTGCGGCCTGTGTGCATTACCGTGCAACAGGCAAAACAACATTATTGAATATCGCAAAGAAAGCTGCCGACTTCCTGATCGGTTTTTATAAAGCAGCAACACCGGAACTGGCACGTAATGCCATTTGCCCTTCACACTATATGGGGTTGACAGAACTCTATCGCACAACAAACGATAAAAAATATTTGGATCTTGTTATTCATCTTATCAACATCCGTGGTACGGTTGAAGGAACAGATGATAACAGCGACCGTGCACCTTTTCGTGAAATGAATAAAGTGGTTGGTCATGCAGTGCGTGCCAACTATTTGTTTGCAGGTGTTGCTGATGTATATGCAGAAACAGGCGATGCAACCTTGATGAATACCTTAAATAAAATGTGGAGCAATGTCATCAATACAAAAATGTATATCACAGGCGGTTGCGGCGCCTTGTATGATGGAGTGAGTGTGGATGGTACAGCGTACAAACCTGATACGGTGCAGAAAGTGCATCAATCATACGGAAGAGATTATCAGTTGCCGAACTTCAGTGCACATAACGAAACCTGTGCGAACATTGGTAATGTGTTGTGGAACTGGCGCATGTTTTTGTTAACCGGCGAAACCAAGTATGCAGATATTGTAGAACTCACTTTGTACAACAGCGTGTTGAGTGGAGTAAGTATGGATGGTTCAAAATACTTCTATACAAATCCGCTTGCAGCAACTGCTGATTATCCTTATCATCTGCGTTGGGAAGGTGGACGTATTCCTTATATCAGCAAATCAAATTGTTGTCCGCCGAATGTGGTGCGTACGATAGCAGAAGTAAATAATTATATGTACAGTGTTGGCGAGAAGGGTTTGTACGTAAACATGTACGGAGGAAATGTATTGGCAACAGCGTTGCACGATGGAACAAAAATAAAACTGGAACAGACCACGAATTATCCATGGAGTGGAGCCGTTGCAATGAATGTAAAAGAACTGTCGAAGAAAAATACAAAACTGTTCCTGCGTATTCCGGGTTGGTGTAAGAATTATATCCTGAAACAAAATGGAAAGTTGGTTACTTCAAAAGCTGTGAATGGGTTTGTTGAAGTATCGATCAATGCAAATGATAAAATGGAACTGAACATGGATATGCCTGCGACATTGATTGAAAGCAATCCAATGGTGGAAGAAACAAGAAACCAGGTAACGGTGAAGCGTGGGCCTGTTGTGTATTGCCTTGAGTCAAGTGATCTGCCTCAACAAAAAGTATTTGATGTGGTCATTCCTGCAAACATTAAACTGCAACCCGTAGCAATGAAAATTGTTGACGGCAATGTGATGGCATTAACAGGTGAAGCAAGATTGCTTGATCAGAATCAATGGAACAACACATTATATAAAGAAGTGAATACAAAACTCAAACCGGTCACCATTAAACTCATTCCTTATTATGCATGGGCCAACCGTGGTAAATCGGATATGACAGTTTGGTTGCCGCTGATGAGATAGAGCCCCCTAAATCCCCCGAAGGGGGACTTATTAAAATCTTGAGTAAATGGAGAATAATAAAAATATCGGAGGCTTACAAAGCCCCTCCTTTGGAGGGGTTGGGGAGGCTATTACAGCAACATATTATATCGAAACACCGTATGCACCGGAAAAGGCCGCAGCGGTATTGGCAGGTGAGCAATCATCAGGCACATTTGTAGCAGTGCCCGGTGAAACAGAAGAATTGAAACAACGTTTTGCTGCAAGAGTGGAATCGGTTGAAGTATTGGAAACAGTGAATGAACCAGCGATTCCCGGTGCAACAAGTAAAGATGGAAAGTATCATCGTGCCATTGTGAAAGTATCCTGGAGCATTGAAAATTTTGGAACGAATCTTCCGGTGATGGTTTCAACCTTACAGGGAAATCTTTATGAGATCACACAATTCACCGGTTTAAAGTTGATGGATATTGAATTGCCTGCATCGTTCAGCGATCAATTCAAAGGGCCTGCATTTGGTATTGAAGGTTGCAGACAGTTAACAGGTGTGCAAGGTCGTCCTTTGATTGGCACCATCATCAAACCATCTATTGGTTTAACACCTGATCAAACTGCTGCAATGGTGAAAACATTGGCTGAAGCAGGAATTGATTTTGTAAAAGATGATGAATTGCTTTCGTCTTCAGGCAACTCCAGTTTCAATGATCGTGTGGATGCAGTGATGAAAGTGATCAATGCACATGCAGATAAAACGGGCAAGAAAGTGATGTATGCATTCAACATCAGTGGAGAGGTAGATGAAATGCTGCAACGTTATGAAAAGATCGTCAACAGTGGTGGCACCTGTGCCATGATCAGTATTAACAGTGTTGGATTGGCAGGTGCAAAAAGAATCATGGATCAACGACAGCTCGCCATTCATGCACATCGTAATGGTTGGGGTATGATGACAAGACATCCGTTGCTGGGTATCGATTACAAAGCCTATCAAAAAGTATGGCGATTGGCAGGTGCCGATCAAATGCATGTAAATGGCATACAAAATAAATTCTGGGAGAGTGATGATAGTGTTGTGGCGTCAATTGAAGCTTGCTTAACAAAGATGTTTGATCATAAGACCGTGTTGCCGGTTGTGTCGTCTGGGCAGTGGGGCGGACAGGCATTTGAAACATACCGCAGAACAAAAACAGTTGATCTGTTGTACATGGCAGGTGGCGGTATTATGGCACATCCCATGGGAGCAGCAGCAGGTGTGGTTGCATTGCAACAGGCATGGAAAGCAGCAGTTGATGGATTGACATTGGAAGAAGCAGCGAAGCAGTATAAAGAGTTTGCAGCAGCAGTTGAAAAATTTGGAAAGAAATAGTTGAACAAACCCCGTCAGCGGTTGAAAACCCTGACGGCGGTTGTTGATATAAGTTGAAGTGAATAAGAAACAAAACATATTACTCGCATTTTACGGTGATGATTTCACAGGCAGTACTGATGCACTTGAGTTTATTACAAGAGCCGGTGCAAAAGCTGTGTTGTTTATTGAACCGCCCACTGCGGAACAACTGCAACAGTTTCCGGATATTGATGTGATTGGTGTGGCTGGTAAAACAAGATCATTATCACCTGCACAAATGAAAGAGATATTAATTCCTGCATTTGAACAGTTGAAAGCAAGTGGCGCAAAGCAGGTTCATTATAAAGTGTGTTCAACGTTTGATTCATCGCCAGCTGTTGGCAGTATTGGTAAAGCCATTGATTGTGGAGCTGAGGTTTTTCAAAACAAACTGATTCCGGTGATTGGCGGTATGCCTGCATTGGGCAGGTACTGTTTGTTCGGCAATTTGTTTGCACGAATGGGTATTGGCAGTAGCGGAAAAATTTACCGGCTGGATCGTCATCCATCCATGAGTAAACATCCTGTTACACCTGCCGATGAAAGTGATCTGCGTTTGCATATTGGTAAACAAACGACAAAGAAGATCGGATTAATTGATATCACACAACTAGAACAACCTGTTGAACAATGGAATGAAGGGCTGATTGATGAAGAAGTGGTATTGGTTGATACCATGTATGAATCGCAGTTGATCAAGATCGGTGAGTGGATGGATGGATTGGAAGAAGACAAAACATTGTTCAGCGTAGGAGGTTCAGGTGTGGAAGCAGCATTGGGCAATTACTGGAATGAAAAGAAAATACTGAAGCCTGTCACAGAATGGAAACAGCCGGGCAAAGCAGAATCCTTATTGGTGATTTCAGGAAGTTGTTCGCCTGTTACAGCCTCACAGATCGAATGGGCGAAAGAAAATGATTTTGCAGAATTGGTGCTTGATGCAATGCGAATAGTGAATGAAGATGCTGTTGATACTGTAATCGGTGATCATGTTGCAACGTTGCTGCAGCAGAAGAAGAAAGTAATTGTTCATACGGGCGCAAAAAAAACGGAAAATCTTTCTTCTGAAAAATTAGGAACAGCGTTGGGCAGCATTGCAAAACAAGCAGTGATGAAATCGAATGTAAAACGTGTGGTGATTGCCGGTGGTGATACAAGCAGTTATGCTGCAAGAGCGATGGAGATTGATGCGGTGGAAATGATTGCTCCGCTGGTGAGTGGTGCGCCGTTGTGTAAAGCTTATTCAACAAATGAAAAAGTAAACGGACTGGAAGTGAACTTTAAAGGTGGACAGGTGGGGGCTGATGATTATTTTGGACTTTTTTGAATAGTTAGTATTTCACGCAAAGCTGCAAAGGAGCAAAGACGCAACGAAAACTTTGCGTCTTATGATCTTGGCGCCTTTGCGTGAAAAAGAAGAATAGAATTCAGAACCATGAAGAGTGCGACGCAACAGAAGATAAATAGTAGTAATGAAGCTGGTAACAAAAAATAAAACGTAATTAAATTATATGGCACAGAAAACATTAGGATTGATTCACACATCGGCAACATTAGTGCCCGTGTTTGCAGAATTGTGCAAGAAGTATTTGCCAAATGTAAAAGTATTCAACATTGTAGATGACAGTTTGATCAAGAATACCATTGCACGAGGAGCGTTGACACCCGATACATCACGCAGAGTGGTGAACTACGCAGGCTCAGCACAGGAAGCCGGTGCCGATTATATTTTATTTACCTGTTCATCGATTGGCCCCGCAGTGGAAGCAGCCGCTGCATTAACACAGGTGCCTGTGTTACGTGTTGATCAGCCAATGGCTGACAAAGCAGTACAGTTAGGAAAACGTATTGGTGTGGTAGCAACCTTGTCAACCACATTAAATCCAACAAGTGATTTAGTGAGAAGAAGAGCCGCCATTGCTGGGAAAGAAATTGAATTGAAGTCTGTTTTATGCGAAGGTGCATTTGAAGCGTTGATGAGTGGCGATGCCGCAACGCATGATAAAAAAGTAGGCGATGCATTAAAACAATTGGCCAATGAAGTGGATGTGATTTTGTTGGCGCAGGCAAGTATGGCAAGAGTGGTGGATACATTAACTGAAGCAGAAAAGAAAGTGCCGATATTGGCGAGCCCGCCGGTTGCAATGGAATATTTAGCATCGATCTTATAAGAACGCTGATTGTTTGTCATGAAGAAACCGAATAAACTTTTTTTGATTCTTAGCGCTGTTGCTGCAGTAGTACTGCTGGCAGGGATTGTGATGCAGAATGCTTCGTTATACAAACCCTTTGCCATTGCGACGGCTGTTTGTTTTGCAATTGGGTTGGGTTCGGTACCATCGCTAAAAGGTTATCAGTATACCGCATGGATCATTGCAGCAGTTGTTGCAGGAATGGTTTTTCCGGAAGCATTTAAAAATTGGGGCGGCGTTAATCTGCGTGATAAAACATTGATCCTTGTCATTATTCAACTGGTGATGTTTGGCATGGGCACACATATGAGTCTGAAAGATTTCAGCGGACTTGCATCAACAGGTAAAGGCGTATTGGTTGGTTTGTTTTGTCATTTCTCCATTATGCCATTGATGGGTTTATTACTTACAAAAGTATTTCAGTTTGAACCGGAGATAGCTGCAGGTATCATTCTCATTGGGAGTTGTAGCAGTGGTTTGGCAAGTAATGTAATGGTGTATTTAGCAAAAGCAAATTTGGTATTGAGTGTAATTGTAACAGCGATGGCTACATTGGTTGCTCCGTTGCTTACACCTTTATTAATGAAAACATTGGCAGGTACATTGATCGAAATAAAATTTATTGACATGATGATGGAGATCATCAAGATTGTGTTGGTGCCGATTGGTGCAGCATTGTTGCATGATTTTTTGAAACGGGCATCAGCAACGCAAAAGAAAAAAGTAAACATTATTGCAATCATTGCTGCAATATGGATCGCTGTGATCGTTTTGTTTTTGCAAAAAGTTATTACTGATCATGGGTTGATGCAAAGCATGAATCTCTCGGGCTTCTTTGCAGGAGCGATCATTGCCGGTTTAGTTTATCACTGGCTATCGCTGAAGTTTCCAAAGCTTGACAGTATGATGCCGTTGATCTCGATGTTTGGTATTATTTATTTTACAACAGTAACAACAGCGGCAGGCAGAGAGAACCTGATGAAAGTGGGAGTGCTGTTATTCATTGCATCGGTAATACATAATGCAGCAGGTTATTTCTTTGGTTACTGGCTCAGCCGTTTGTTTGGGATGGATAAAAATTCAAGTCGCACCATTGCGTTTGAAGTGGGATTGCAGAATGGTGGCATGGCGAGTGGCATTGCCGGAAGTATGGGTAAATTGGGAACGGTTGGTTTAGCTGCAGCCGTGTTTAGTCCGTGGATGAACATCAGTGGAAGTTTATTGGCGAATTATTGGAGAAGAAGACCTGTTGAGGAACCACAAAAACAAGAAGACAAAAATTAAAATCAAGCGATAATGAAAAAGATACTTGCTTTAATGCTGCTGGTTATTGCATTCAATGCAAATGCGCAGATTGAATATGCCAAACAAATGGCAGCAACAATCATGAAGCAATACAAAGATTCAATGGTAGTGAAAAAATATGCAAGCCACCTGGAGCAGGATAAATTACCGGAAGGTAATCGACCCGCCAACTGGAACTATGAAATTGGTGTAGTACTGATCGGCTTTGAACGTTTATGGAAGATGACCAACGATCAAACCTATATTGACTATACAAAACATATCGTTGATCATTTTATTACTGCCGATGGAAAGATACGCACCTATGTGATGGATGAATACAACAGTGATAATATTCCTCCCGGCAGACAGTTGTTGCGTTTGCATCAATTGTATAAAGACGATAAATATAAAATTGCTGCACAAACATTGCGTGACCAGATCAGTATTCAGCCACGTAACAAAGCCGGTGGTTTTTGGCATAAGTTGAAATATCCTTCGCAGATGTGGCTCGATGGTTTGTATATGATCGAACCATTCTACGCAGAGTATGCAGTTGTCAACAAACAATCGCAGGATTTCAATGATATCATCAACCAGTTTGTCTGGATGGAAAAATACAGTCGTGATTCAAAGACAGGTTTACTGTATCATGGTTGGGATGAAAGTAAACTGCAAGGCTGGGCGAATAAGCAAACCGGTGTATCGGCTGAATTCTGGAGCCGCAGCATGGGCTGGTATATGATGGCATTGGTAGATGTGCTTGATTTTATTCCAACAACTCATCCAAGAAGAAAAGAACTGATCACTATTTTAAATCGGCTATCATCTGCTATTGTAAAATTCCAGGATGCAAAGAGTGGCGTGTGGTGGCAGGTAACCGATAAAGCAAACAAGGAAAAGAATTATTTCGAATCATCCGGCACAGCCATGTTTGTGTTTGCTTTGGCAAAAGCTCTGCGATTGAATTATATACCTGCAACTTTCAATGCGCCGTTACAAAAAGCTTATAAAGGAATGATCAAAGAATTTGTAACAACAGATGCAAAAGGGCAGTATCATTTTATACAGGCGGTGGCCGGTGCAGGTTTGGGTGGCATCCCATATCGTGATGGTACCTATGAATATTACGTGAACGAACCGAGGAGAGATGATGATCTGAAAGCTATCGGGCCATTCTTACAAGCATGTATTGAAATGGAGTTGTTGAAAAAGAAAAAGTAAAATGAGTATGAAGAAGAATAGAACCACAAAGACACAGAGGCACAGAGGAACACGAAGAAAATTCTTTGTGCTTCTTAGTGTGCTCAGCGTCTTTGTGGTTCAAACAAAAGCACAGTTGGTTGATAAAACACCGGCTGCAGTTCCTGTAGAGCCATCGGTATACAACCGTGAACCGTATGAAGATCCTTATGTGAGCGGCATCAATCGTGATCAATCAAGAGTAACAGCTTATTCGTTTGCAACTGTTGCAGATGCTTTGACTGGCGACAGAAATAAAAGCGGACGCTATATTTCATTAAACGGTGATTGGGATTTTTCATTTGCGCTAAAACCCGGTGATGAACCCAAAGAATTTTACAAGAGCAAAGTAAGCGGGTGGAAAAAGATCAGCGTTCCTTCCAGTTGGGAAATGCAGGGATATGATAAACCCATTTACAAAAGTGCAGTGTATCCGTTCCGTCCTGTAAATCCTCCGCATGTACCGAAAGATTATAACGGAGTTGGTTGTTATCAAAAAACATTCACTGTTCCTGCTAACTGGAAAGGCATGAATATCACGCTGCATTTTGGCGGCGTAAGTTCTGCCTATAAATTATGGATCAACGGAAAGTTTGCCGGTTATGCAGAAGATAGTTTTCTGCCAAGTGAATTTAATATCACACCGTATTTACAGGATGGAGAGAATGTAATTTCTGTTTGGGTGATCCGTTGGAGTGATGGCAGTTTCCTCGAAGACCAGGATCAATGGCGCATGAGTGGTATTCATCGTGAAGTGTATTTGCAGGCAGAACCTTCGTTGCGGATAGCTGATTTCTTTTATCAAACAAAACTCGATAAAGAGTATAAAAATGCGTTGCTGAGCATTCGTCCGAGAATTGAGAATTTAACCGGTAAGGATATGCCGGGCTATGTGTTGAAGGCGCAAATATATGATGCAAACAATCAACCTGTATTGCAGCAATCACTTTCGAAAAAAACAGACGAGATCATTAATGAAATTCATCCACGTTTGGATCGGGTGAAATTTGGTCTGATGGAAACAACCATCAGCAATCCAAAAAAATGGAGTCCTGAAGAACCGAATTTATATAAGCTGGTGTTGACATTGGAAGACAGTACAGGTAAAGTGCTGGAAGTAAAAACATGCAAGCTTGGTTTTCGTTCTATTGAATTCAGAAAGGCTGATAGTAAATTACTCATCAATGGTAGGTTGACTTATCTGTATGGTGTCAATCGTCCCGATCATCATCCCACAAGAGGGAAGGCATTAACAAGAGAAGATATTCTGCAGGATATTAAGACCATCAAGCAATTCAATTTTAATTGCGTTCGTCTCAGTCATTATCCAAGCGATCCTTATCTGTTAGACTTGTGTGATGAGTTTGGTATCGTGGTGATTGATGAAGCAAATTTAGAAACGCATGGTTTGGGTGGAAAGCTGAGTCATGATGCAGCATGGGCCGGTGCTTATGTGGAGCGAATCAGTCGCATGGCTTTGCGTGATAAGAACCATCCCAGCATCATCATGTGGAGTTTGGGTAACGAAGCAGGTAGTGGCCCCAATCATGCTGCGATGGCCGCATGGATCAAAGATTTTGATATGACAAGACCATTGCATTACGAACCTGCAATGGGCAGTCCGAAAGAAGAAGGATATATCGATCCGAGTGATAGTCGTTATTTAAAAAGCAATGATCATTCACATCGTATTCAGAATCCTCTTGATCAATATTATGTAGATGTCATCAGCAGAATGTATCCATCTGATTACACAGCGCCGCTACTCGTCAATCAAAACAACGGCGATCATCGTCCTATTTTCTTTTGTGAGTATGCACATGCCATGGGCAACAGCGCAGGTAATTTAAAAGAGTTTTGGGATCAGTGGCGCAGCATACCACGAGTGATCGGTGGTGCCATCTGGGAATTTAAAGACCAGGGCTTGCTGAAAAAAGATTCAGCAGGTGTGGAGTTCTATGCATACGGTGGTGATTATGGTGAAGAGTATTTCGACAACTTCACCATCAAAGGCGTTGTAAATGCAGATGGAAAACCAAAGGGTGCGATGTATGAATGCAAGCGACTCTTTCAACCAATCCAGTGTGAATGGGCTGATTCAATAAAAGGCATCATTCGTATCATTAACAGAAGTGAAGTAAAGAATGTAAATGCATACACAGCTTATATTGTTGTGAAAGAAGATGGAAAGATCATTTCCAATCAACAGATCGGTGGTATTGATGTAGCGCCTGCAACAACAGTTGAATTTCCTGTTTCAAAATGGTTGCCGAAAACTAAGGCCGCTTCCGAATATCATGTGGAGTTGAAGTTTGTCTTGCAGAAATCGGAATCATGGGTGCCGGTTGGGTTTGAGGTAGCAAGTAATCAATTGGTATTAAAACCTGCTTCGGTTTTAGCAAGTCGTTTTACTCCGATTCCATATACAGAAACAGGCGAAGGATATACCATCAAACAATTTGACTATTCCATTTTCATCAGCAAGAAAACAGGCGCATTGGAGTCATACAAGCTGAAGGGAAAACAGCAAATTGCTGCACCTCTATTGCCGCATTTTACAAGACCACAAACTGATAATGACAAGCGTGGATTCAAGACTCACCGGGTATTGAAAGCGTGGTATGAGAATAAACCAGTGCTGAAGCATATTACTTTCACGCAAGACAAAGACAGAGTATTTGTTGCAAGTTTTTATTCAATTGCCAAGGATAGCGCTCATGCCCGAATCATCTATCAAATAAATAGAGAAGGTGTTGTTAGGATAAGCTATACTTTGAATGCTGCAATCAAGCCTGGCCTGCCGAATATTCCAAAGATTGGTATTCAGATGGGCATCAACAGAAGCTATGATCAAATCGAATGGTTCGGTCGTGGCCCGTTTGAAAATTATATTGATAAAAACTACGGAGCCGATGTTGGGATCTACAGTTTGCCCATCAATGATTTTATGGAGAACTATGTAGTGCCACAGGAAAACGGTAACCGCACCGATGTACGCTGGATGTATCTGCACAATCAACAATCAAAAGATGGGTTGTTAGTTGTAGCTGATAGTTTACTCAGCATGAGTGCATGGCCTTACACCGAAGAGAATATTCAGAATGCAAAGCATACCAACAAATTGAAAGATGCAGGCTTCATCACACTAAATATTGATCTCATTCAAATGGGAGTGGGTGGCAACGACAGTTGGAGCGAAGTGGCAGCGCCATTAGAACAATACCAGATTAAACCCAAAGCTTATTACGAATACAGTTTTTATTTAGTTCCGTTTAATTCAAAAAAGAAATCAGCAGGTGAAAGAGCAAAAGAAATTAAATAAGGAAGGCACAAGGAAACAAGGTGACAATGCACAAGGAAAAACAAACTTCTTCTTTGCGCTTTTTATAATCCGAAGCTTTAGCGTAGGATTACTTAGTGTCTTTGTGGCAAATGCACAAGTGCCGCAGGAAGTAATGCAGAAAGTATATGAAGAACTGAAAACTCCATTTAAATACGGTCTCGTTGTTACACCTGATAACGATACAAAGAAAATTGATTGCCCGTCTGTGTTTCGAAAAGGCAAGTATTGGTACATGACTTATATCCAGTTCGATGGTCGTGGTTATGAAACATGGATCGCAAAAAGCAAAGACTTATTAGAATGGAAAACATTGGGTAAGATCATGAGTTTTTCTGATACGACTGATTGGGATAATAATCAGAAAGCTGGTTATATCGCTTTGCAGAATACAAAATGGGCAGGTAATTACAAACTGGAGAAATTTCAGAACAAATACTGGATGAGTTATATCGGCGGAAAGGACAGAGGTTATGAATCAGGACCGTTGGCCATTGGTATCGCCAACACAACAAAGGATCCTACCAAACCGCATGAATGGAATAGGTCGCCGCAACCTGTTCTGGGTTCAACTGATAAAGATGTGCGTTGGTGGGAAAACCGCAAGCTATATAAGAGCACCATCATCCGTGATAAAAACAAAACACTCGGCAGCGAATTCATCATGTACTACAATGCCAATGGCGACAGCAGCGGCAACAAACCCAAATGGCGTTGGTTCGAGCGTATTGGTATGGCGGTGAGTGATGATATGGTCAACTGGAAACGTTACAATGCCGATCCGGTGATGGAACATGGTGTTGGTATTACCGGCGATGCAGTCATTCAAAAGATCAATGATGTGTGGGTGATGTTTTACTTTGGTGCATTCTGGGAGAGCAGGCCAAAAGAAACCTTCAACCGATTTGCCTGCAGTTACGATTTAGTGAACTGGACGGATTGGAAAGGAGATGATCTCATTAAGTCATCAGAACCTTATGATGCCAAATATGCGCACAAGAGTTTTGTGGTGAAATGGAAGGGAGTCGTTTATCATTTCTATTGCGCCGTTGATAACAAAGATCATCGTGGAATTGCGGTGGCCACTTCGATTGACAAAGGAAAGAGTAAATTGCAGTTTTAAATAGGCAATATGTTTTACTTTTTCAAATTGGAAATGGCATTAAAAGACGAGAATGATTCAAAAATTTATGCGTTCATAAATGTATCTCATATTCCAACAGAGAAATTGGTTGAAATCTTTAAGATTGACTTGGCTAAAGACCCGAAGATATTAGATGGATATTTTTTAAAGTCATCGTATTATAAGAAGCATAAAAAGTATATCGAAAAGGAAATAGGTCAGATAAATTTAAATTTGTTTGAATATTGCTTACGACAGTATTGTTCTGACAATAAAAAATCAATAAGAAAGCTTTATAAATTAAAAACGATGGAATAATTATCCATTTGATGTTTGCGAATGCGCTGTATAAATAAATATTTTTTGATCTTGGGCTTGATTGCTTTCGTTGCTGTCGATGTAGCGGCGCAATCAAAAAATCAGTTGAATACAATTGAACAGAATTTTCTCAATCCACCACAATCAGCCAAGCCCTGGGTATTCTGGTACTGGATGCATGCTGCGGTTTCTAAAGAAGGCATCACTGCCGATCTTGAAGCAATGAAAGAAGTGGGCATTGGTGGTGCTTATCTCATGCCAATCAAGGATACCGTTTCAAAAATTCCATTTCAGGCAACAGCAAGACAATTGTCTCCCGAATGGTGGAAGCTTGTAACGTTTGCCATGCAGGAAGCTAAACGTTTGGATCTACAGTTAGGCATGCATGTGAGTGATGGCTTTGCGTTGGCAGGTGGCCCGTGGATCACCCCTGAGATGAGTATGCAAAAACTGGTTTGGACGAAAACCTATGTTGCAGCAGGTTCAAATGAAAAGATCAATTTATCACAACCTGAAGGCAAGGAAAATTATTATAAAGACATTGCAGTGTATGCTTACCCAGCTGTAAGCAATGCTGCATTTTCCGAAGTAGTATTAGTGCCATCTGTTATTACAAGCAATGGCACAAGAGCATCTTTTCTTTCATTTGAAAGCAGCGGTAATCAAAGTTTTAAAAGCGACAGCAGTTGCTGGATACAGTATAAATATCCAAAACCGTTTACCTGTCGTTCGGTGCGCATTAAAACAGGCGGCAATTCTTACCAGGCACATCGTTTATCCGTTTACGTAAGTGATGATGGCGATGAGTTTAAAAAAGTGCACCAACTGCAGGCGCCACGTCATGGCTGGCAGGATGCTGATGAAGATGTAACACATACTATTCCTGAAACAACAGCTCAATATTTCCGATTTGTATATGAAAAGCAGGGAAGCGAACCTGGTTCAGAAGATCTTGATGCGGCTAAATGGAAACCATCGTTGAAAGTGATGGGAATTTATTTGAGTGATGAACCGGTGATAAATCAATATGAATCGAAGAATGGTTCTGTATGGCGTGTTAGTTCTGCAACAACAAAAGAGGAAGTGCCTGTTGGTTCCGCTGTTCAACTGAAGAACATCGTCAACTTAACAGGCAAGATGGATGCAGATGGTAATCTTAACTGGAAAGCACCTGCGGGTAATTGGGTGATCGTTCGTATTGGTCATACATCAACCGGTCATACAAATTATACAGGAGGTGCAGGTTTAGGTTTGGAAGTTGATAAATTCAATGCAAAAGCAGTGAAGCTGCAATTCGATAACTGGTTTGGAAAAGCATTTGCACAAGATCCTGCGCTGGCGAAACAAGTATTGAAAGTGTTTCATGTGGATAGTTGGGAGTGTGGCAGTCAGAACTGGGGAGCAAACTTTGCTACAGAGTTTAAGAAACGAAGAGGATACGATCTGACGCCTTACTTATTAGTGATGGCAGGCATACCAATAGTAAGCGCAGATAAGTCAGAAAAAGTATTGCATGATGTACGTACCACGATTGCTGAGTTGGTGAATGATGTGTTTTACTCCACGTTGAAAAAAGAAGCGCATGCATTGGGTTGCAGTGTAAGTGCAGAAGCGATTGCACCAACGATGGTGAGTGATGGTTTGATGCATTATAAACACAGTGATCTGCCGATGGGTGAATTTTGGTTAAACAGTCCTACACACGATAAACCAAATGATATGCGTGATGCCATAAGCGGTGCACATATCTACGGTAAGAAAATTATCCAGTCCGAATCGTTTACAACTGTGCGGATGGATTGGACCGAACATCCCGGCAGTTTAAAAGTAGTGGGCGACCGCAATTTTGCATTAGGCATTAATAAAATGGTGATGCATGTATTTGCACATAATCCATTTCTTGATCGCAAACCCGGAGTAACACTTGATGGTGTGGGTTTGTATTATCAACGTGATCAGACATGGTTCAAACAAAGCAAAGCATGGATCGAATACATTACAAGATGCCAATCGCTTTTGCAAATGGGCGATCCTGTTGTGGATGTGGCTGTGTTTACGGGAGAAGAAGTGCCGAGACGATCGATCTTACCTGATCGTTTGGTTAGCACATTACCCGGCATTTTCGGAAAAGAAAAAGTTGAAGCAGAGAAAAGAAGATTGGAGAATAAAGGTCAACCGTTAAGACAAATACCAGATGGTGTCAATCATTCAGCAAACATGGCCGATCCGGAAGATTGGATCGATCCTTTGAATGGATATACCTACGATTCATTTAATCCTGATGCATTGATGATGATGCAGGTGAAGAATGGAAGAGTAGTTCTACCGGGTGGAGCAAGCTATGGCGTGTTGGTGATACCGGGAAAAATGTTGATGAATCCAAACCCGACAATGAGTGCTGCTGTACAAAAGAAATTACAACAACTTGCTAAAGCCGGTGCAAAGATGGTGATCGATCAGCAATGGATAAAGTTGTTTGGCAATAAAAAGAATATTGTTGCTGCGCCGTATATGGACAGTACGTTTGAGAAATTGGGGGTGAAGAGAGATGTGGAAATATTGAAAGGACGTAATTCAATTGCGTGGACGCATCGGAGAACTGCGGAAGATGATATCTATTTTTTTTCGAACCAGACTTCTAAAGAAGTTATAGTTGAAACAGCAGTTAATCAAATGAATAAACAACCTTATCTATTTGATCCAAAACATGGAGCCTCATTCGAATTCCGATATGGTGAAATGAAAAATGACAGAACAAAATTGTTGCTGAAGTTGCCTCCGCATGGATCGACTTTTATTGTTTTTCAGAAAACAGATAAAAGAGTTTTGCTAAATAATGCGTTGCCCTGTGGAGTTTATCAATCAGACACATTGAAGACCGGGTGGCAAATTCAATTTGATAAAAAATACGTTGGCCTGGAAGCAAAAGTCAAAATCGATTCTTTAAAAAGCTGGACCAGTTTTGCAGATACATCGATAAAATATTATTCAGGGACTGCCATCTATTCTAATACATTTCAATGGGACAGAAATCAGGAGAATAGTTATGTAAATCTCCTAATCGATTCATTGTACAATTTGGCAACTGTAAAAGTAAATGGTATTGATTGTGGTACTATCTGGACATATCCCTATTCGGTTCAAATTTCAAAAGCACTTAAACAAGGAACAAATACAATTGAAATTGAAGTTACGAATACATGGCATAACCGTTTGATTGCCGATGATCTTGTCTCGCCTGAAAAACGAGTAACGTGGACGACAGCTCCGTTTCGTTTAAAAGGGAAACCTTTGCAACCGGCAGGAATTGTTGGCAACATTCAATTACAATATTGATGCGAAATTTTATTTTCTTCCTCTCTTTTTTAACTGTGGTTTCGCTCAAAGCCCAGCAACGGAACTATAATGTTGTTTGGACTTCGCAAAGCAATAATGCATCCGAATCAATGCCTTGCGGTGGCGGCGATATCGGCATGAATGTGTGGGTAGAGAAAGGCGAGTTATTTATCTATGTTGCACGTAGCGGCAACTTCGATGAGAACAATGCGTTGATGAAGAGCGGAAGAATCCGGGTGAAACTATTTCCGAATCCGTTAACCGGTAAAAACTTTAAACAACAGCTTCATCTCGATAAAGGTTATGTAAGTATTGAGGCACGAGATAATGGTGTTACCACAACTATAAAAATATGGGCCGATGTTTTTAAGCCTGTAGCTCATATTGATATCAGCAGTAAACAAATCATCATTGTTGAAGCTTCGTACGAAAGCTGGCGTTATCGTGATCGTGTAATAACTACACGTGAAAATTGGGGTAACTCATGGAAATGGGGAGCACCTAAAAATAATGTATACAAAAAAGATGCGATCGTCTTTGACCGCAACAATGTTTTGTTTTTTCATCACAACAGTAGTGAAACTATTTTTGATGCGGTGGTGAAGCAGCAGGGAATGGAATCGGTGAAAGAGCAGTTGTATAATCCAATCAAAAAACTGGCATTTGGTGGTTCGCTCAGCGGAAAGAATTTTATTCCTGTTGGAACTGATACAGGTTCGTATGCCCAAACAGATTTCAAAGCATGGACATTAAAAAGTAAATCGGCCGCAAAGTATCATGCATTACAACTTGTTTTACACAATGCACAGGTCGCCAACATTGATACATGGAAGCAAACACTTGATTCGCTGCAGCAAAATGTAAAAGCAGATAAAACTGCTTTTCAAAAATCGCAGCAATGGTGGAAACAATTCTGGAGCAGAAGTTTTATTGATGTTGATCCGGCAAAAAAAGAGCAACGTTCGTGGGAAGTTGGCCGCAACTATCAACTCTTTCGTTACATGCTGGCATGCAATGCAAAAGGAACGTGGCCCACAAAATTTAACGGGGGATTGTTAACAGTTGACCCCATCTATACCGATACCATCAACAAAGGATTGACGCCTGATTACCGCAACTGGGGAGGTGGCTTGCATACTGCACAAAATCAACGCCTGGTTTATTTTTCCATGATCAAGAGTGGTGATTGGGATCTGCTGCAACCGCAACTTGATTTTTATTTACGTCTTCAAAAAAATGCTGAGTTAAGAAGTAAAGTGTATTGGAATCATGCAGGTGCTTGTTTTACTGAACAGATGGAAAATTTTGGTCTTCCCAACTTTGCTGAGTATGGCACCAAGCGTCCTGATTATTTTGATAAAGGTGTAGAGTACAATGCATGGCTCGAATACGAATGGGATACAGTGTTTGAATTTTGCTTGATGATGTTACAGGAAGCTGAATACACAGGCAAAGATATGAGCGCTAAAATTACGTTCATCATCAGTTGTCTGCAATTCTTCGATGAGCATTATCAATGGCTCGCCAAACAAAGAGGAGCGAAGACATTAGATGGAAGCGGGAAATTGGTTCTATTCCCCGGTAGTGCTGCAGAAACATTTAAGATGACGAACAATTCGGTAACAACAGTTGCGGCATTGCAAACCATCATCAAACAATTGCTTTCGGCAAAAACTTCAAACCTAACTGCAGAGCAAAAACAATATGTTGAATCATTATTGAAACGTGTTCCCCCTCTCAGCTATCAACAATTCAACGGTTACACAACCATTGCTCCAGCGAAAACATGGGAGCGTATCAACAATACAGAATCACCACAGTTATACCCGGTGTTTCCTTGGGGAATATTTGGCGTTGGCAAACCCGGATTAGATACTGCTATCAACACCTGGAACTATGATACTTCCGTTATTAAATTTCGCAGTCATATTGGTTGGAAACAGGATAATATCTGGGCTGCACGATTAGGCTTGACCGAAGAAGCATGGCGATTAACTTCACTGAAACTGCAAAACAGCGAACGCCGTTTCCCTGCTTTCTGGGGACCAGGTTTCGACTGGGTGCCCGATCATAATTGGGGCGGCAGTGGTATGATTGGTTTGCAGGAAATGTTGTTGCAGACAGATGATCAACGCATTCTTTTGTTTCCCGCATGGCCGAAAGAAAAAGATGTACATTTTAAATTGCATGCACCAGCTAATACAACTGTTGAAGCAGAATTGAAGGATGGTAAATTGGTAAAGTTGATTGTATTGCCGGAAGAACGTAAGAAAGATGTAGAGGTTTTATTGAATTAGAATCTTTGAGTCCTCCGTGTATACTCTGCGTTCTTTGTGAAACAACTGGTAGCACAAAGAACACAAAGTTTTTCACAAAGAAAGTTTATCCTCTGCGTCTTCGTGCCTCCGTGGTTCAATCTCACCAATCATCACTTCTGAAACTCGACAGAGGAAACCCTTCTGTACTAAACAGATCACCCACACAAAAATCTTTAAACGCATAACGTACCGCAACCGGGTCTTTTACATCCGGTGCAGAAACAACAATCGTTCCTCCACTAATCAATGCTTTTGCCGGGCGGAAAATTTTATTGGCACCTGCAACTTCAAACAACGATAATGTTTTACCATACGCAGTTAAACCATTTGGTGCACCGCTGAATTTAATAGTCACTATATTGCCGCTAACGGTCATTGATTCAAACGCCGGACTTTCATAACCAAATCCTTTCAGTCCATAGGCTTTTGCCAATGCCATATAGGCTAATCGTTTGCTGCCTGTTGGCTTATCCATTGGGTGTATACTGAACTCTTCACCAATATCCATCAACACTGCCATGCCGCTGTTAGGAGTTTTTGCCAACGCCTTTCGTTGTGCATCACGTAAGTAAGCAGAATTATTATTTACCACATTCACTGCTGCATAGTTATTATAATTATAAGGAGCAATCTGGCAATAGTAAAAAGGAAAGTCGCCTTGTCCACTCTCGTCACGAATTTGTTTTACAAAAGCAGGAAATAACGTTTCGTATTGTTTTGGACGATCGTTGTTACTTTCTCCCTGGTACCAAAGACAACCTTTGATTGCATAACCAAGAAAAGGTTTCAGCATGCCGTTGTATAGAACTGTTGGCGTACGATTATTCAATCGGGCTGTATCAGTTGGCGATGGCACTTTTAATTCAGGAAATTGTTTCAATGTTTCTGCATCCATAAATGCTTCAACAGGTGAACCGCCATAGCTGATGTTGACCAAGCCAATGGGCACTTTTAGTTTTTCGTGCAGCATCTTTCCAAAATAGTAAGCCGTTGCACTGAAGTTGTTTACCGCTTCAGGTTCTGCCAATTTCCATGGCGAAGCTTTTGTTGTATCCTGTGCTGTACGCTGTACGGAACGTGGTACAGTATATAAACGTATCTGATCATTTGCTGAATTGAAAACAGCATCATTCGCTCCAAGAATAGGTTGATCTCGGAAACCCTTCATGGGCATTTCCATATTTGATTGTCCGCTGCAAAGCCATACTTCACCGATCAATACATTTTTCAACGTAACAGGAGTACCATCGCTGATGGTAATGATGTAAGGTCCGCCGGCTGCAGGCGTTTTCACTTTTAATTTCCATTTACCGTTTGCATCTGCTTTTGCAGAATATTTCGCTTTGTTCCAGGAAGTAGTCACTTGTATGTTACTTCCTGCGGTTGCCCATCCCCAGATGGCTGCATCGCTTTGCTGCTGCAACACCATGTTGTCACTAAAGAAATAGGGAAGTTTAATAGCGGCGCCAACGAATGATTGCTGAAGTAGCAGCACTGCAAAAATGAGGGCAAAACGCAAGAGATTCTTTATCATGGCAAATAATAAATTAGTCTAACGAATGTACAGTTTTCAGTTCTTTGCCCATCATGTACTTACATGATTACAGTTAGCTTTATAAACGGTTGATGCGGGAAATTTCTTTTTAGTAATTTTCAGCTTAGATTTACGATTGCACATGAAGGAGATCAAGGAAAATAAGGAAGGTTCGTATAAGAATATCTGGTATGGTCTTGGCCGCCAGAGGATTGAAATACCCAAAACCATTTTAAAGTCGAGGGTGATGGGTAATTCCTTGCTCAAACATTTACATGTTTGCTCCATTGGCTATTATCCAAAAGCAAAAGATCATTACACCTATAGGAAAAAGGGGTTGCCTGAAAACTTCCTTTTTTATTGCGTAGATGGACATGGCTTTTTCCAGATCGGGAAACAGCGACATGAAGTGGGGCCAAATGAATTTTTTATTCTTCCGCAGAATGTTGAGCATTCGTATGGAAGCAGCGCAGATCATCCATGGACCATTTACTGGATCCATTTTGGAGGAGATTCATTGCCGCAGTTTAACGAAGTACAAGAAGTGCAGAAACATTTCAAACCGGTGTATGTAAAAAACAATGGCGATATTCTTCCCATCTTCACCAAAATTTATAAAACACTTGAGTTAGGTTACAGTATCGATAACCTGTTGTTTGCAAATATGTGCTTATCACATTTTCTAACCTTGTTTGTTTACAATTCAAGACACTATGCAGGTACAAATACCGATAAGATCGATTGTGTAGACAGTGCCATCCTCTTCATGCAGGAGCATATCAACAATAATATTTCGCTCAACGATCTGAGTAAGCAGTACAATTACTCAGTATCGAGATTCTCAAACCTGTTCAAACAAAAAACCGGGTATGCGCCAATCGATTATTTTTTGCAGATGAAAATGCAGAAGGCTTGTCAGCAATTGGATTTCAGTGATCGTTCCATCAAGGATATTGCCTTCAGTATGGGTTTTGATGATCCGTATTATTTCTCGAAGCGTTTTCGTACCATCATTGGAATGTCGCCAAAGAAATATCGTACAAGAAGAATTGATGAAGCGAAAGCAGATATGCAGTAAGGTATATTTTATCCCATCACCATTTCTTTTGCTGTAACCAACGATGAGTCAGTTGGTTTCTCGCCACTTAGCATTTTTGCAACGGTTTCAATCTGCTCTTCCTTATTCAGCAAACGGATCTTTGTTTTGATCACTGATTTTTCTTCCTGCTTATAAACAAAATAATGAGCAGTTGCCTTGGCAGCAATTTGCGGCAGATGTGTAATGGTGATCACTTGCTGACGATCAGCTAACTCTTTTAACAGGATGCCTACCTGTTTGGCTGCTTCACCACTAATACCTGTATCAATTTCATCAAACAACATGGTTGATAAAGAAATTTTCTCTGCAACCAGTGATTTAATACAAAGCATTAACCGGCTTAACTCACCTCCACTTGCCACTTTACTGATCGGTTCAAAGCGGTTACTCTTATTCGCATCAAACAAAAAGTTGATGCTGTCTGTTCCGTATTGATAAAGCGAAGTTGTTGTAAGTTCAACTTTCAGTCTTGCATTGGGCATACCCACACGACTGAGCAATTCATTAACCTGGCGTGTAAACGGTTCAATATATTTTTTGCGCTGCTCATGAATAACAGCAGCTTCTTTGTTTAACTGTTGCTGCTGTGCAGCAGCTTCTTTTTCTCTTATAGCAATACTGTTACCAAGATCAGCAACTGATTGTTGTTGCTGTTGCAATTGTTCAAGTAATGCCAAAAGTTCATTGGTAGAATGCAAGCCATGTTTTTTCTGAAGCTTATAGCCAAGTTCAAGACGCTCATTCAATTGCTGCATTCTCGCTTCATCAACACTAATACTGTTCTGCAAATGATCGAGTTCAGATGCAATATCGCTCAGCTCAATTTGTGCTGATTGCAAACGATCGCTGATAGCTGAAAGATCAGCATGCATATCCTTATACTGCTGCAAGCGTTGCAATACAATTTTCAACTGCTGCACAACCGGTGTTTCACCTTCTTTTAAAAACTGTACCGATTCTGAAAGAACGGTTGCAATATTTTCTGCATTACTCAAGAGCTTCAACTCCTGATCCGCATCTTCCAGTTCATTTTCTTTGAACGATGCCTGTTCTAATTCATCTAATAAAAATTGACGATAGTCCTGTTCTTTCTGTTGCTGCTGTTGCTGTTCTTTCAGCTGTTGCAATTCACGCTGCAGTTTTGCATAGCGTACATATTGTTGACGATATTGCTCCACACGTGTGGTATTGCTTGCCAACGCATCCAATACTTCACGTTGAAAATCTTCTTCACCCAGTTCCAATGTATCAAACTGAAGATGAAGATCAACAAGTGCAGAGGTTAATGCTTTTAGTTGAGTTAAATTAACCGGTGTATCGTTAATAAATGCTCTTGATTTTCCGTTTGGTGAAATTTCCCGGCGCAGAATCAGTTCATCTTCTTCATCAATTTCGTTTTGCTGCAACCAATCTTTGATATGTTGGTTCGATAGTCCGAAAAAAGCCTCCACCACGCATTTCTTATCAGCAGTTCGCAATGCACTGCTGTCGGCACGGTTTCCCAACACTAATCCCAATGCGCCTAAAAGAATGGATTTACCGGCACCTGTTTCACCTGTAATAATATTCAGTCCCTGTTGAAATTCAACAGTCAATTGATCAATTATAGCAAAATTTTGTATGGAGAGTTTCATCAGCATATACGGTTTCAAAACTAAATGAATTAATGCAAACAAGGATGACCTGTTTATAGCTACAAAAACAACCGGGAATTGGATAAAAAATCAAGATAAAAGCGACAGGAGAGATCATCGATTTGCTTCACTTTTCCGGAAAACGAACCGGAACGGGTTGTTTTGATTTGAAATCAAAAAAATGAACAACCGTTTGCGCAGAGTTTTCAACCGTTTGCGCAGAATTTGTACAGTTGGGAGGTTTGGAGAGACAGGATCACAACTCTAAATTTGGTAACAACAAAGAATTAATAAAAACATCATAAATATTTTTTCAGAAAACGTTTGTGATGCAGTAGAAAAGAAAAACGATTAACGACGATTGCTTTTTTTCAGACGAATTAATACTAGATCCATTTCCTGTAATTAACAGCTATCCTTAAACACCTTGTATAGTTTATTGGCAACTGAAAAGAGAGTGTGCATTGAAGCTTGCCTGATTTTTCGAAAACTAACATAATATGATCTTTTGCATGATGAATGTAAAAAGATGGATTGAATGAGATAAATGGGATGATTGCCTGCAACACAGGTGATCATTCAACGGATATTAAACCTAACTAACTGTTTAATTATGAATAAGCGAGTGATTCTGGCTGCAAATGCCGGGAAGTGTATCCTTACTGTCCTTACTTTCCTTACTTCATTGGGCGCAATAGCCCAAACCGATACAGCTTCTGCGCCAAAAGATTCGATTGTAGTGGTTGTTACCAACGGAGTAAAACTACAGCACGAAGTAAATCATATACCTCTTACATATATTCACAAGCAACCCGTTCTTTCGCTGCAGCAAATGCTTAAAGGCAACGCAGCAGGGGTATATGTACAGGAGCCAAGCGGCGAACCGGGTACAGAACAGAACATTTTTGTACGTGGTATTTCATCACCACTTTTAAGTAAGCGTGAATTATTTGATCAGCAGGCTGCTGTATATCTCAATGGTATTCCACTTGTACAGGATAATCCATTTGCGTATGAAATTCAGAAGTATGATTTCAACCGCATTGGTCCTGCTACCAATTTGCTTGCAGCTATTAATTTAGATAATATTGAATCGATCGAAGTAATTAAAGATCCTGTTGTGCTTGCAAAGCTGGGGCCTGTAGCAACGAATGGTGCTATCTGGATCACAACTAAGAATGCACATTCCGGTTACAGGGAAATTTCGATCAACAGTTATTATGGTTTTGCACAAACTCCTTCGGTTACACCTGTAAACGCAGCATACGAAAATAATTTCCGTAAACCATTTTACGATCGCTTTGGCACACTGGTCGACAGACTTAATTATCCTCCTTACCTGCGTGATTCAACCAATGTGGATTATTACGGCCCTGCAAACTGGATCGATAACTATTATAAAAATACACCGCTGTACAATGTTGATCTGAGTTTAACCGGCGGATCGGAAAGAGCCAACTTCCGTTTCTTTGGCGGGGCTACAAAAAATGCATCAAGTGCCGATGAAACAGCCATCAACCGCTACACCGGTTCATTCTTCATCAATGCAGCACCTATCAAGTGGTTAATGGTTTCCAGTATGATCACTTATAACCGTATGGAACGTACACGTAACCGCAACATCCGTGATCGTTTGGCTGAGCAACGTTATAATCCTGATCTTACAAATCCACTTACACCCAATAAAAATCTTTACAGTTCTTACCTGAATGAATTTAACAAGGCCATTGACGAGAATATTTCAAATGTTATACAGGGATACTTTGCTTTATCGGCCAACCTTAACAAATTCAGTTATAACGGACGTATCGCATTCGATTATAATGAAGGTATCCGTGATGCATTCTGGCCAACTACATTGTTAGAGAAGAACAATTTTGTATCGAATTATTTCGGATACAATCAACGTGTGGTGATCAGCAACACGGTTTCGTATAAACTAAACGTGAATAAGAGACAGAAGTTATTGCTTGAGGCCGGACAAAATTTTATGGCCGATACCTATAAGTATGATTATGCATATGCGTACAATGGTCCTAACGATTTTGTAAAAATCAACGTTGTGAATGGCGACCCTAATGCGGCGGATTATCTATTGCCCACATCTTTCAGGGTTAATTATTTCCCGGGTAAAATGCGTTCGGCACTGGCATCTTTTTCAGGTAATGCTACCTATTCATTTAACGATGTGTTGAAGCTGCATGCGGTTGTAAGCAGAGATGGTTCATCGAACATGCAACCCGATAACCGCTGGACCACTAATTTCTCAGGAGGTGCAGAATGGGATATCAAAAAACAATTTGACACAAAACTGAAACGTATCAACGCATTTACTGTAACTGGATCATGGGCACGTTTGGGTAGATTGTTGAGCGACGACAGGTTTAATGCAGGTGCACAATATCGTGTAGATATGGGTTGGGGTAATGAACCTACGCTTGGTTCTTATGTGGGTATGCCCGGTATATCAAGGCCGTATACGAGTGGATGGATCGGTTATGGTATTCCCTGGGCTTACAGCGATCAGTTGAATATTGGTTTCCGTTTAGCAACACTCAACAGGCGTTTAAAATTTGCACTTGATATTTATAACAGAGAAGATAAGGAAATGCTGTTACCTGTTCCTGTGCCTGTTGAATGGGGTTATACCAGTGCTTACAAAAACGGTATGCATGTTCGCAACAATGGAGTTGATCTTACAGTAGCTGCTGATCTTTTGCCTGCTGAATCAAATACGGTAAGATGGAATTTTGCACTCAACCTTAACTACAACAATAATAAACTCATTGCATTGCCCGGTGGCTTACAGGAAGTGATCATTGGGAATAATAAACTGGAAGTAGGTAAACGTATTGATGCATTCTGGGTATTGTTAAACAACAGGGTTGGTTCAGCTTATCCACCATCAGGATTGGCAACAAACTACAGAGGCGTTCCTTTCAAAGCAGGCGATCCACGTTGGGTTGATGTTACAAACGATGATACCATCAATGATGAAGACAAAGTATTAAAGGGTAATTATATTCCGAAAGTAAGTGGTGGCTTCAGTAATTCCATCGGGTTTAAATCGTTTACACTTGATGCACAGTTTTATTTTGCAATTGGTCGCAAAGTATTAAACCAGTATGCATCATCACGTCTCAACTTTATCAATGTTGAAGCAAGCAACAACATCAACTCAGTAAAAGAAATTACGTTCTGGGAAAAGAAAATGGATCTGTCATCTTATCCCATGTATAATCCGTGGAGTGCAGTTGTTCCTTACCGTCTTGAACAGGATATGTTCCTTGATGATGCATCATTCTTAAAACTCCGTTCACTTTCGCTCAGCTATAATTTAAAAACAGGTAAAAAGAAAACATTCACAAGCTGTGTGTTTTATGTTACCGGAACAAACCTGTTAACCATCACGCCATTCAAAGGCGATGATCCCGAACTCGTAAACTATAACGGCATTTATACAGGCTATGGATTGCCGCTGTCACGCACATTCATTACAGGTGTAAGAGTGGGTTTATAACAAAACAGAAATCATTCAAAATAATCAGGAAACATGAAGATTATGTCAGTAACAACAAACAAGGTGATGGGCATTGGAAAAAAACTGGTGCTTGCAGCAGGGTTGGTGCTTTTCATGGGAGCTTGTAATAAACAACTGGACATTCAATCGTCCCGCCAGGCAGATGAAAAAGGACATTGGGATTCTTATGAAGATGCAAGAAGCGGTCTCATTGGTTTGTATGGATTGCTGCGTGCAGCAGTTGCAGATAATAATGCACATTGGATGTGGGGCGAATTAAGAAACGGCGATTTTCAATCAGTGTATCGTCCCGATCTGAAAGCAGTTATTGAAGGAAACCTCAACGCTTCTTTCCCAACAATAGAAGCTGTTACAAACTGGCGTCGTTTTTATGCAGTGATCAATGCAAGCAATTTGTTTATTGAACGTGTGGCTGGTTGTAAAGCAGATCAACGTTATACTGAATCGTATTATAAGCTTGATGTTGCACAGGCAAGAGCTATCCGTGCATTCACTTATTTCTATATGGCAAGGATCTGGGGCGATGTTCCGCTCATCATCAATACAAAAGAAGGAAGCTTTGATGAACTGCCACGCACAAGCCAGGCTACGGTTCTTTCTTTTGCTGAACAGGAGCTGATAGCTGTTGCGCCTAATCTTCCTTTCCTGTATTCAGGTATTGATCCCGCACAGATATTTCCTAATAATTATTACGGCTATAATTCTTCACAATGGTTAAATGCACCCATAACAAGATTGGCAGCTTATGCAATGCTTGCACATATTGCTGCATGGCAGGGTCGTTATATTGATGTGGCTGTTTATACTGAGTATGTGGTAAACAACGCAACAAAAAGTAATCTTTCACTGGTTACAACTATCAATCTTGTAACAACATTATTTAACAGTGGTGTAAATAATAACTATAACCAGCTTGTTGGTTTCAGCTTTAACCGTAACATGGGCGAAACAACTTCAGAAGGCCACATTGAGCAACTCACATTGGCAACGACAACGCTTTATCCCATGTCGAAGCAGTTGCCTGAAATATATGTTTCAAAAGATTCTATTGCTGCAGCATTTCCAAGGAGCAACGGTGGTACCGATCAGCGTTTTGGTGTTGATCCTGCTTCTGTGCAGCAAACAATTTATACCAATTACTTTGAAAACTATAGTGCAGCAGTTCCTGTGTTCAAGAAGATAAGAGTGGTGGATGGCAATGTGGGTAACGCAGGACAGTTTGCAGTATTCAATTCATCCATTGTATTTACACGCCTCGAAGAAATAAAATTACTGCGTGCAGAAGCATTGGCTGTATTAGGACAAACAGATGCTTCGTACCAGGAATTAAATGGTATCAGAAGTATAAGAGGACTTGCTTCCATTTCTCCGGGGCCATCAAGAGATCTGTTAACAGAAGTATTTGCAGAAAGAAGAAGAGAGTTAATGGGCGAAGGATGGAGATGGTACGACCTGGTGAGGTTTAACAGGTTAAGACGCACAAACCCCGCTTTTAATGAATTGATCGACAAGGGTGGTATTTACTGGCCAATAGCACAGGAAGTGTTGAACAGAAATTCGAAGATAACACAAAACAGTTATTGGCAATAAGCAGGTTGTTTAAGTAAAAAAAACTTTTTCAATAAAAGTAAAATCGCACAGAATGAGTTTTATCAAAAAAAATTATTTGTTGATCGCAGCAGGTGTGTTGATCGTAATAGCGTTAACAAGCTGCAGCAAGACCGACAAAACCTATTACGATTATAACAACACGGCGGGCACTTTCAAAGGCACAACGTATGAATACCTTACTGCACAAACAGGTTTGTATGATTCGCTTCTGTTTGTTGCAAACCGTTTAACCGGTTTATCTAATGCATTAAAGACAGGCAACATTACTTTGTTTGCTGCCAATAACAGAAGTTTTGAACTGGCATTGTTCAATATTAACCAGGCACGTAAAGATTCTATTCCTGCAATGGCACAGGTATCGCTGGCAACAATTGATTCTGCTTTGCTTGATACGTTTGTTTGCCGTTACATCATCCCCGGTTTACAACACACTGACAGTTTAAAAGGATTTACAGATGGCAAGCTGTATGCATCGTATCGTTATGATTACAACATGCAGTTGCAATATGTAGCTACCAATGCATCGGGTTATTTGGGCGGTGGTCCCAAGGCTATTACATTCAGCGATCCACGTAATTCCATCTTCACACGTAACTGGGTAAGAGTAAATACCATCACTGTTGATATTAAAACATCAAACGGTATGCTGCACCTGTTACCCGCAGGACACGACTTTGGTTTCGGAAACGATTTTATTAAACGGGTGAATAAACGATAAGGATTATCAATCTCTCATTTTCTATAAAAGAAGATAACGATGAATAAGAGCATTAAAAATTTAGTACATAGCCGCCGTTATTACCTGGTTGCAGTTGTAGTTGTGCTGGCAGTGAGTGCCTGCAAAAAATACCTGCCGAAAGAACGGGAAACGGTTGGTGCCGATTCGCAATACACCATTGATACTTACCAACCGGTTTTAGGACGCACTACATTCTTTACTGATAATTTTTACCAGGGCAGTACAACTTATCCATCAGATTTTAAGATCGTGAACCCACGCAGAAGAAACGGCGATCCTGCACCTGAACTCACCGATATTTTTCCGGTGATGGTTTGGAAACAGGCGTACGATGGCACTGAAAAATCAATTGCTGAAATTGAAGCAAAACGTGAAAAGCAATATCGTCCGTTATTTGAGATAGGACCACACTCAGGTGCATTCACCATGTGGACTGAAGCAAAGTCAGCTTTTATCAGATCACAACCCGATTCAGGTTATTTGTTTGATGTGGAGTTGTCGAATTCTGGTGGTCGCAGATTCTATCGCAACCTGAAACTGATGCCGTTGAAAGAACGTCCGTATGAGCCATCGAACTACAATGCATCAACCGGTCAGCCAACAACAAATGGTATATATGCTTCAGCAATTATAAATATAAAAGGAGCTAATACAAATCGCTATCTCTCTTACAACGATATTGATGTATACATACGTAAAGTGGTAAAAGTTGGCGTGCCTGCAACCAATACATTAACCTTCCGTTTCCTTGATACGCTGTATAATCCAATTAACCCGGCGAAATTCACTGAAACAGATTGGAACAACCTGGTACATGGTTTTGAAAAAGTAATGACAGCAACAGGTGTTACTTATAAAATGGCATATCCGATCCCTGCGGTTGAAATACCTACTCGCTTTACATCATCTGACGGGCGTCGTGCCAGAGTCCGCTTCGGTTATTCACGCCTTGGTTATAATGGTGCAAGAGAAGATGCATTGCTTGGTCTCGACTTTGCCATTTATGAACCCGGTGATTGGGAAATCGTGTTTGCATTCAAAAATGATAATCCAAAATTCACCAACGATTAACACAGGCACACATGTTTAGTATAAACACACAAAAATTAATGGCTATGAAATTGTTACCCTGTATCGGGATATTGGCACTTGCACTTCTTTTTGCTGTGAATGCCAAGGCGCAAAACAAGATAACAGTAAAAGGTGTTGTAAAAGATAATGCACAGCAAACAGCTATGCAGGGTGTAACGGTATCTACAGCCAAACCTTCTAAAACCATTGCAACAACTGATGCAAACGGTGCATTTACTGTAACCGTTGATGCCGGAACTGAACTTGTGTTTACACACTCAGGCTATGCGGCTATCCGTAAAACATTTCTTTCAAGTAACTCATCAGTAACAATATCGCTTTCGGTTAAGGACAATACCATGCAGGAAGTAGTGGTGCAGGGTTTCAGACAAAAAACAAAAGAAACAGCAACCGGATCAAGTACAGTTGTAAGTGGTAAAGCATTGCAGGATGTTCCTGTATCGAACGTGGTGGAACTGTTGCAGGGTAAAGTGGCAGGGTTGAACGTACAGAATAACTCCGGTTCTCCCGGTGGTATGGGCACGATTAATTTACGTGGTATATCAAGTATCAACATCAGCAGCGATGGTTTCTTAACACCAACATCTCCTTTGTTTGTGATCGATGGTGTGCCTGTTGATGTAAATACAAATTATGAATATGGATTTCAAAGCGGTGGTGCCGGTATTAATCCGTTGGCATTAATACCACCTGAAGATATTGAACAGATGGAAGTCTTGCGTGATGCAGCAGCAACATCGGTGTATGGTGCAAGGGCCGCTTATGGTGTGATCATTGTTACCACAAGAAGAGGCAAATCAAAAGTGCCCATTGTACAATATTCATCTAACTTCTTTGTAAAAGCTCCTCCACGTTTACGTGAAGTGCTCGGCGGTAAAGAAGAACGGTTGTTCCGTATTCGCACCATTCTTGATTATGACACCTCTGCTGCTGCAGCACAGGCGCTGATTAATCAAACCCCGTTTTTATCCGATAGCCTGAATCCTTTTTTCAATAACTCAACAAACTGGCAGGATTATTTTTTTCGCACAACCTACAATCAACAGCATAATGTAAGCATTCGTGGTGGTGATGACAGGTTCAATTATAAAACCAACCTCAACTATTACCAGGAAAATGGTATTGTACAGAACACCGGCTTTAAACGCTATTCGCTTAGTATGAATGCACAGTATGCACCTACCAACCAATTGCGGATGCTTGTGAGTCTTTCAAGTTCTCTTGGGCAAAAACAAAATGGTAGTGGTGTAGGTTTAATACAAACAGGTGTGGCAAGTGGCGGATCTTCTTCTTCGTTACTGCCTTCTCCGTCTTTGTTCTCTGAAAATAACAGCGCCCTTGCAGCCGCAAGAGTAACCAACAATAACAAGACAGCGAATATTTCTTCAAGCCTCGATCTTTCATATGAGCCATTAAAAGGATTACGTATCGGCAATCTGCTCAGTTACAATTTTAACTCGGGTACAGCCGATCGGTTTACACCTTCATTTCTCAGCAACGGCTCTTCAGAATCGTATAGCTATAACGACAGAACCTACACGTTATACAACCGTTCTATTATCAATTTCACAAAGACATTATACAACCTGCATAATTTTAATGCGTTTGTGTTTAACGAGATCAATTCTTACGGTTATCGTGCAAACGCTGTTCGTTTAGACCGTACTGCAAATGATCAGATTACGGGTCCCATCGGTTATGGATGGGGAAGTTCTCGTGGCGGCACATTGAATAATATCAGGGAAACAAGACAACATGGTTATGGCGGCTCTGTTTCATACAACTTCGACCGTAAATATGTAATTGATTTCAATATCCGTTTTGATGGATTATCAACTACCGGTTCAAAACAACCTTATTCACAAAATCCTTCTGTAAGTGCAAGATGGAATTTTAACCGTGAAAAATGGTTGGAGAAAATTACCTGGTTAAGCTATGGATCTGCGAGAGCATCATGGGGCCGTAATATTAAACCCACCGGAACTATATTCGATACATATGGTCGTTACATTGTTGGGTTGCCTTACAATAATAATCCAACCGTGACCATTGATTATGCAACGGTGCCAAATGAAAACTTCCTTCCTGAAACACAAACTTCAACAAATGCAGGTATTGAATTAGGTCTTTTTAATAACGCATTACAACTGACATATGAAACCTATTACAGGAGTATTGATAACCAGATCATGAAAATTAAACTGGCCAACACCAGTGGTTTTGCAGAATTGCAAACAAATGCTGTTAGTCTTGTGAACTATGGTATGGAATGGTCGGCAACGGTACGTATGTTTAAACAAAGCAAACCGTTCCAATGGACGCTGTCTGTAAACGGAGCATTTAACCGTGAAATACTCACAAAGCTTCCTGATAATCTTCGCCAATTAAGACAAGAAGTAAAGGATAACGGCAGCGATGTTCCGGTAATTTACAGGATAGGACGTAATGCGATATCAAACCTCATTTATCATACCCAGGGTGTTTATGCAAGTACATCGGATGTACCTGTGAATATGGCAACGGGCAGACGTCAACAGTTGGGCTCAGGTACAGGTTATTATTTCCAGGGTGGCGATCCACGTTGGACCGATGTGAATGGTGATTACATCATTGATGAAAAAGATCTGTTACCAATAGGTAATCCTATACCAAAAGTGAACGGAGGTATTCTTTCACAAATGCAGTTTAAAAACTTCCAGCTAAACATTAATGCATCATACACTTTGTTTCGTGATCTGTTGAATGCTTCATTGTCGAAGACCATGCAAAATTTTGGTAACCCCGCATCAGTTGGGTCCAACGGCCAACCTATACAGCCAGGTGCATTGGTACCTATTGATCAATACAATTACTGGAAGCCATCCGGTTCAGATAAAGGAAGCGGCACTGTAAATGCGCAATATCCAAATCCATTCGATTTCAGACGAGCAGGTGTAATGCAACCGTTCCGCAGCAACCAGACGTTGTTCCTTGAAGATGGTTCGTACTGGAAAATCAACAACATCGTGTTGGCATATAACATGGATAGGAAATTCATCAGCCGTTTTAAGATGACTTCATGCAGGCTTACGCTGACCGCTAACAATGTATTTACATTTTCAAATTACAGCGGCCCCGATCCTGAATTGGTTACACAGTTGGGAAGAGATAACTCTGGAGGGTATCCCAATGCAAGGAGCTATGCGGTTGGTTTAAATGTTCAGTTTTAATTGTAAAAGAAAAAACAAAAGTCAGATGAAACGTATTATCAGCATACTTGCAATTACCACAGTACTTCTGTTTGGCAGTGGTTGCAAAAAATATTTAAGTCTCGATCCGCCGAATGCGCTGTCGGGTAATAATTTCTGGAAAACAAAAACCGACCTGGAGAACTATACCAATGGCATGTATGAATTGCTGCGCAAATCGGTTGCAAGGCTTGATATGAAAGCAGATGCCAGTTCATTCAACTTTCCCTTCTTTGCTTTCTCCGGCGATTTGAGAGGTGGTATGGCAAAAGAAAATACGGAGATCGGTTGGGGACGTACTTATGTTGCCAACTTATCAAACAATAATATTAAAGCACTTTTTGTTGACGCACAAAGTGGTGGTAACAACTGGTACCGCATTTTTAATATGATCCGTTTTTCGCAATGGGATAATTTTTACAAAGTAATTGCGGCAGCTAACATTGCTGTTGATCGTGTTGATGGCGTACCTGATCCTTCATTAACTGAAGCAGAAAAAAAGCAATATAAAGCAGAAGCCATCTTTATCCGCAACATGGCTTATTTCCTGATGGTTCGCCAGTGGGGTGATGTTGCCTATTATACCGATGCTTATCATAGTGCTCCTTTGAAACGTATGCCAATGGTAGAGGTATTAAAAAATTGCCGTGAAGATATGATGGCGGTGAAAGATGATCTGCCATGGACTTATAAAGATCCTGTGTTTGTTGCTGTGCGTGGAATGAGGGGATCGGCCCTTGCATTATTAATGCACATCAACATGTGGCTTGCTGCTTTCGATACAGGGAATGAGAAAGGATATTATGAAGCGGTAGATAAATTAGGTGATGAGTTATATAACGACAACGAAGGTGCGTATGCGTTGTTGCCATTAGAACGTAATGGTGAGATTTTTAAAGGCCGTTCAAAAGAAGGTTTGTTTGAAGTGCCGCAGAATGCAAACTATGGCGAATCATTCGGTTGGTCTTACTACTATGATCTTGTTTACTACAATCGTCTTGCTCCTGATCCCACACATCCATACATCAGTTACGATACAAAATTTATGGAAACAATTTACCCCGTAGGACAGGCTGATAAAAGAACGGATTACTGGTTTGATGTATCAACCATGTATAGTGGTAACAGAAGTTTTAAAATGCTGAAGTTTTTTGTAAACCGTGATCCTAACTCCGTTGATGGTACTTCGTTTGATGCAAGCCAGATCATTTTCCGCTATACTGATGCGATCTTATTACATGCCGAAGCATTGGCCAATCTTGGTAACGATGCAAAAGCAAAAGAGAAAGTAAATATTGTGCGTGATAGGGCTGCTGCAGCTCCTTTAACAAGTACGGGTGCCGAATTAAAAACAGATATTTTTTATGAGCGTTGCAGGGAATTGTTGGGTGAAGGTCATTACTGGTTTGATGTGGTAAGAACAAAACGCATCATCGATCCGGCATACAAGTTCGGTTACCACTGCACAGTAGAGCAATTTAAAGCAGGGGCATGGACATGGCCTATTCATCAATCAGCATTGGTGAATAATCCGGGCATGACATTAAATACTTACTGGCAATAACAAACAAAAAACAAAGCAGATGAACAATATGAATCGTTCCATCATCATCGCTGTTCTCATAACAACCATTTTAGTTGGTTGTCAAAAAAAAGATTACTTCACCGATACAGGGAAGCACACACCCAATTACCAGGGTACTGTACTTGATTATTTAAAATCAAAACCGCAAATGTGGGATTCGCTGTTGAAAGTGATCCGTATTGCAGGTATGGAAGATGTTTTCAAAAATGAAAAGATCACCTTCTTTGCACCAGCCGATTCCTGTATTACACTTACAATCCGTGTGTTAAATCTGTACCTGGATAGTAAAGGAAAGCCACGTGTAACAAGGCTCGATCAAATTAAACCCGAGGTATGGAAAAAACAATTGAGTCGTTATCTGTTTAAAGATGCCCGTTCAATGAACGATTATCCGCAGCTCGATCCGGATAATTTATCAGCTTATCCCGGACAGATCTACAGTTCATATCTCGGCGATATCATGAACATTGGTGTGATCTATAATGATGCAGGTGGTGTAAAGTACGCAGGTTACAGACAGTTGATCATTTCATACATCCCGTCTGTTTCAGCACCAAGAGATTTTAACAGTTGGTTCCCCGCAATTGTAGCATCGGTGAATGTTGCACCCACAAACGGCTATGTGCATGTGTTGAATTATCAATATCACTTTTTCGGTTTTGGGGTAGGCCAGTTTGTTGAAGATGTAATTGACAAAGGCATTATTTACTGAATATAAAAATCTGACCGTTTTTCATGATAAAGCAAACGATTAAAAATTTTTCAGCAATGACAAGAAGGAGCAGACATATAACCTTTGGAGCAATCAGTTGTTTTTTGGTAGCTGTACTTTTAGGTTCATGCACAAAGCAGAAGGTAGAACCTGTAGATATTTATCCCGATCCTCCTGCTGTATTGGTAAAATTCCTTGAAGGCGGTCCTTATCCTGCTATTGGCAGTGAAGGTTCTGTTGTGAAGTTTAATGTAAGTGGTTTGAAAGGAAAGGAAGGACAGTTTAAGTTTTTTGTTCACCTTACTGAAGCCGAAATATTATCAGTTGAAGAAAACGCCATTACAGTGAAAGTTCCTTTAGGAGCAAGCACCGGTGCAGCAAACGTGCTTATTAACGGACAGTATTATTTCGGGCCAACGTTTACAATCAAAGGAAAGCTTTCTATTGATGCTTCATTTAATACAGATGCGTATGTTTCAAATGGTGAGATCAATGGCATCTTCCTGCGTTCTGATAATACGTCTTATTTTCTCTACGGTCGTTTCAGCAATTACCAGAACAGTGCTACTGCAGCCAATCCAATTACAAACATGGCAATTGTAGATCTCAACTGTGCGTACAAAGCTGTAGCAGATCAAATGAAGGTTGGTAAAACCGGTGTTTCAGGAAGTTTAACCAGTGTTATTCAGCAGTCCAGTGGTCAATACCTGCTTGCAGGTGCATTTGGCAGTTACGATACTACAAACGGTATCAATAATATTACCCGTTTAACTTCAGCAGGTGTGTTAGAAACACAGGTCGTTGATATCATTAATCCGGACCCGGTTAATTTTCCTAATGACGGGAAGGCAACAGTTCCATCATTAAACGGAGGAACAACCGGCGGTATTACAAAAATGTTTTTCAATTCAACAACCGGTGATATTACGTTAGTAGGAAATTTCTTAAGCCATGTGAGTACGTTTTATGAACGATCAACAAAGACAGGTCCTTTTGTTGATCTGGTGAAAGTGCGTCAGCTTATTCGCATGAAATCTACCGGTGCTTTTGATTCATCGTTCAATTTCAACTATGCAACCAAAGAAGGTTATGAAGGTGGCAATGGTTTTATTTATGATGCAGTGCAACTGAACGATGGTAAGATCATTGTAGTTGGAAACTTTACAACGTATAACGGAATAACCACAAACTATATCACACGTATTAATCCAGCCAACGGTTTAGTAGATGCGACGTTTAATCAAGGTGGGGTTGGAGCTGATGGCCCCATCAACAAGGTGAGATATAATGCAACGACCAATAAACTTTTACTTGTTGGTGATTTCAAGAAATATAACGGACAGGATGCCAACGGTGTTGTAATGATCAATCCCGATGGGTCAATCGACGCAACCTTCCGTTTTGGAAAAGCAACGGGCGGTATCACATCGTTTGCAGCACAATTAAACAATGGAAAAATTCTTGTAGCCGGCAGTTTTAGCCATTACAACTACAATTACATCACTACACCAGATAAGTCTGTTGTGCGTCCTGGATTTATGGTGCTTGAAAGTAACGGGGCATTGGCGCCCGGTTATAACAACACAGGTTTGTTCAGAGGCACCATTAATGATCTCGTACAAATTGTAATTAACGGAACACCTGGTGTAATTCTCGTTGGTGATTTCGACAGGTTCGATGGTAAAACAGTTGCAGATATTGTAAAAATCCGCATGGAAAACTAACAGGTTACTAAACAAATTAATTGATAAGATTATGATACGTCTGAAATATCTAAAAACTTTGTTCCTTGTTGCGGCGGTAGGGTTTATTGCAGCAAGCTGTAATAAATCATTTCCAAATCCATTGGAAGCAAATGCAGGCACCGGAAATTCTGCAACTGTTATCAATCCAAAAACATTGGTAATAGTTGTTGATGGTGCAGTAGGTACGCAGGTGCAGGTGTCGAACCCACCCGTGCTGAACAGCCTTGTAGATTATTCCATCTTTTCATGGGATGCTTTAAGCGATTATGACAATGTGAATGTTACGAATACATTAGGTTGGTCAAACTTATTTACAGGCGTAAAAGTGAATAAGCACAATGTTACCGGTGCAGATTTCGGTGGCAATCGTTTTGCAGATTATCCTTCTTTGTTTACACGCCTCAAACAGCAAAGGCCCGGTATGAGAACAACTGCGTTCTTCTCATCAAACAATATTGCTGCTGAGCTTGCTGCTGATGCAACAAAAACAGAATCGTTCAATGAAAATGATGCAGCGGTAAAAGAAGCCGTGAAAGCTGAATTGACTTCACAAAACCCAGGCCTGGTGCTGGCACAATTTCATGATGTTGATAAAGCAGGTGCAGCTTCATCTTACACAGTTGGTTCAACAGGTTATAAAAATGCGATCCTTCAAACTGATGCATACATTGGTGAAATATTAACTGCATTAAGAAGTCGCCCTTCCTTCAAAACAGAAAACTGGATGGTGATCATTACTTCAAACAAAGGAAGCAATACAATTTATAATCCGGCAGGTTCATGGTCGGCATTTGAAGATACACGACACAATACATTTTTCTTTTGTTTTAATCCACGGTTTAACAGCAAGTCTTTAACAAGGCCGGGTGCGCTTATTCCATATACAGGAACTGCTCCGCTTTACTCTGGTGCAGTTGCGCAAAACCGCAGAGCAAAAGTGTTGGGTGGCGGAACTGCGTTTGATATTGGATCAACCGGTGAGATGACAGTTTCGTGTAAAGTAAAAATTCCTGTTGGCAATTATTATTATCCACCTATTTTATCGAAGCGTGCTTCTTTTACAGGTGGCGTTGTTGGTTGGGTATTTTTTCTTGAGGCGAATTACTGGATGGTCAACTTCGGTCAAACAAGTTTAGGAAACCGCCAGATACGTGGGCATGTAATTGCCGATGGCCAGTGGCACACGCTTACTGTTGTTATAAGAAATGAAGGAGCTGCAAGGAATGTGTACACATATACCGATGGTGTTCTTTATAACACAGGTATTTCTGCTGCAACAAGAGATATTACCAGTTATGGAAATCTGAACAGCCCTCAACCACTTACTGTTGGTAATCTTCCTCCCGACAATGTAACAGGGCTCGCCAATTATTCACTTACTGATATCAAATACTTTAATGTGGCATTGCCCGATAGTTACATTGCTAATACCTATTGCACAACAAGCATCGAACCATCTAACCAGTATTACAATAACCTGGTTGGTTTCTGGCCGGGCTTTCCTGTTATAAATGATAATGGTGTATTTAAAATGCGTGATTTAAGTCCATTCGGTCGTGACTTCACACTTGAATCTTATTCGCCCGGAAGCTTTAATGATCTTAATGCAAATGTTTGCCCACCTGTTAGTGAACCTGTTTACAAAACAGTTCCTAATTCGGTAGATGTGACGGTGCAGATCTATGCATGGTTTGGTATTACTGTTCCTGCTTCATGGGGATTAGATGGTAAAAACTGGATACCTACCTACAGTGATGTAAGTGGAGGTTGATCAATAAAGAATGAATAATAAACTAGTTACAATAAAACGAATAAACATGAATTCTGTTATTCTTGTTAAACGCTTATCGGTTTGCCTGCTGCTGCTTTCAGTGGCAGTAACTGCATGCAGAAAAAAATATGCATACGATTTTGAAGATGGTACGCCGGGCAATGGTGCAAATGGAAGCAGTATTACCATTGATACGAGTATTAAAAATGTTGATGCAAGCAAGTATGCACAGGCAAGAGTATTCCCTGGTTTGGTTTGTGCATCGGAGCCAAGAACTAAGGTTGATCTTGCAATGAATTTAAGCTACAACCAGGTGCAGGATGAGTTGCGCATTTCTGTTCCGCCAAGTCCGCAATTCGGTACAGGTCTTTATGCTGCTCCTGGTGAGTTGGTGATCATTGATGTTCCGCAGAATGAATATTCACTCTCTGTACAAATAGGTGCATGGACAGATAATCTTTCTGTTATTCAAAATGCACCACGTGATCCCGTGATCTATTCACGTAGCCAGTTGAATCCCGGCAGAAACTATTTAAGGAATTTATATGGAGGTCATATTTATATTTTCGCCGGACGTTCAATAGCAACTCCGGTAAACCTTTCTTTCACAAATGTTGTGAAGTCACCTGATTTCGTATTGGGTGTTACGGATAAAACAGCATGGCAAGCAGAAATTCGTTCATCATGCGTACCATGGCTTGAATTAAGAAGCGCCAACATGATCTTTGTTGTGCCACGTCAATATTGTATCGACCGTCCTTTTGCTGATATTCAAAAAGCAATGCAGGATTGGGATGATATTGTAAATTTCGATTACTACCAATGGGAGGGATTAAGTGCAAACCCGGCAGAGGCTATTGATAAAGCTCCACTTCTTCCATGGCGGGTAGTGATGGATATTAAACCTGTTGTTGGTTATGGTCACTCAGGTTTTCCAATCGTAGTGCAAAATGATTACAGTTGGTTTGATGGTTTTGGAAATGTAAGTGCCATCAATGGCGGAGGTAACTGGGGGGTGTTTCACGAAGTGGGGCATAACAACCAACAAGGAACTTACTGGAGCTGGAGCACATTAGGTGAAACAACCTGTAACTTTTTTGCATTTAAAGTTGCAAATCGTTTGAGTGCTGTCACCCCATCATCATGGCCTCCCAAACATCCTGCATTGGCAACAGCAATACCCGCTGCTATCACATGGGCGTCTTCTGCAGTTGGTACAAGAAATTTTGATGGTACTGATGCTGCTATTAATGATCCGTTTGCACGGTTAACACCATTTGTTCAGATCATGAGTAAGATTCCTGCTGACTGGGGGTATCCCGGTCAGCAGGATGGATGGAGTTTTATTACAGAGCTATACAAGAAAGCAAGACGTTCAAACAGGATATCATTAACCGATCAGAACAAACGTGATTTTGTATATGAAACATTGTGTGAGTTTACTCGCAGAGATATGCGTGCTTTCTTCAGAGCGTGGGGTATTACTGTAAGTACGATTTCATTAAACAAAATGGGAGCGCTTTATCCATTGTCGTTCCAGGAAATATGGAAGTATAATCCATTAACAAAAACCGGTGGCGATACACAAGCTGATCCGAGAAGCGTTTGGTTGCCAATAGCAAGTTCCTGGTCAACAAGCGAAGGGACAAACGGAACAATTGGTAATGCGTTTGATGGTTCGTTTACTACGTATTGGCATAGCAATTATGGAACGGGTACAGGTCCAACAGCACCAACCCATACAATTACGGTTGATATGGCTACACCGACAACTATTAAAGGATTTTCTGCTGCACTAAGACAAAGCGGAACAGGTACGGCAACACGTGTTAAAAATATACGTGTACAGGTAAGCGATGATAACATCAACTGGACTCCTGTTGTTTTTGTAACTGGCGCAAGCACAATCACAGGAGCATTCACTTTAGTGAACATGCAGGGATTGCAAAGTTTTAATCTCACCAATAATATTACAGCAAGGTATTTTAGATATGTTATTTCCGCTGCTGCAGATAACGATCCTTCAGGAAATAACTCAGCACTTTCGGAAATAAACATTGTAAGACCTTGATTTTTTATTCGGATAAATGAATAATATGAAAAAGAACAAACTGCATATTGGTTTCTTACTTTCTTCAGTGGGAATTATGATCATACTGTTTGCATCCTGTAAACGTTATGTTGATCCGCCTCCTTATTTTGAAGAGCCTGGTGATACAACAAAACCGGCATCAAGAAAAGTTCTGCTTATAGGTATTGATGGGGCAGCAGCAGCTGAATACAAAAAAATGAGCTTGCCTATCCTGCAAAGCATGCTGGCAAAAAGTAAGTTTACATGGGAAGGTGTTTCCGATGAAGTAAGTACAGATGCTGCTTCGTGGAAAACACTCATGAGTGGTGTTTCTTATTCAAGACATAAAATAAAAGACAGCACGTTCATCTATACACAAAGTATTAATGATCCACAGCATTCATCTGCTCCAAATTTCCCATCAATCTTCTCTTATATTTTGTCATCGCCAAGAAATGATATGCGTACAGTAGTTATATCACCATGGCGTACAATGGTTGAAAAGTTGGTTCCAGAAGTGCTTGATCCGGTAGTTGCTGCAGATGATCTTGCTGTAAAAGATTCTGCACTCAAACGTATCAAAACAGGTAACCCTGATTTTATGGTAGTGAATTTTAATTCAGTAGCCATTGCAGGTAAGGCAGGTGCATTCCTCGCCGATAATGCAGGTTATAAAGACGCAGCACTAAGGATCGATGCATATATCGGTGAACTGTTAACAGCACTTAAAGCCCGTCCGGGATACGATAAAAATGAAGAGTGGCTGGTAATTGTTACAAGCACACATGGCGGTGTTGGTAATAGTTACGGAGGACCAACTGCAAGTGAAGTAAACAGCTTTTCTGTATTCTATCACGAAAAGTTTAAACCATTAGAATTTGTGCGTTCAGGTTTTTCAGGGGTTGCAATGAAAGGAACAGGAACTTCTGTAATTCGTGCAAGCATACCTGATGATGCCGGTTTGTACAATCCGGGTTTGGGGCAGCAAACAATCTCAGTTAAAATGAAGTCTCCCACAAAAACACAATACCCGCATTTCTTTTCAAAAATGGAAAGGTTTGCGAGTACTACAGGTTGGTCATTGTTTACCAACTCAAGCGGCATTTGGTGTTTAAGTGTAAGAGGAGCAGGTGAGTCACGTATTCAGGGAACAACGCCTGTTGTATTTGATGATAAATGGCATACCGTTACATTTAAGTTTATGGATAGTGCCAGTAAACGTTGGGCAGTACGGTATACAGATGGTTTGCGTATCGATCATACAGATATCACGGCCCGTGGAACTGTCACCAGCCCTTCGCCCCTTACGATGGGATGGGGAACAGATCCCGGTATGGGTGCTGTAACTGTAAGCTTTGCTGATTGTATGATCTTTAATACAGCTCTTTCCGATGCTGAAGTTGCATCATTGCAATGTTCAAAAGATATTACACAACATCCCCGGTACGCAAATCTTATTGGTTATTGGCCTTGTGGTGATGGATTTGGTGGTCGGTTTTTAAATAAAGCACCGGGTGCTGTTAATAAGGACTTTATTTTGCAAGGATCATTTACATGGGATAATTATGCTGAAGTGCCATGTAGCATAACTCCTTTCCAACCCACAGCAGGGAAAGCTGCGTTGTTTATGAAATCTGTTGATGTTACAGTAACCAGTTTGTATTGGTTAAAGATGAATATTCTGCCGGTATGGGGTTTAGAAGGAAGTAAGTGGCTTGAGAGTTATGAACAAGAGTTTGTAAAACTGTAAGCGACCTGATAAAAAATTATTGCAAGGCCTTTCGTAAGAAAGGTAGCAAAACAAAAAAGCAGCAATGAAACTCATTGCTGCTTTTACTTATTTTAATAAATCAATTATGGTTCAACTGAATCATTCAAGTCAGCATCTACGAGAATGCGACCGCAGTTTTCACACACAATGATCTTTTTGTGTTGTTTAATTTCACTCTGGCGTTGCGGAGGAATGGTATTGAAACAACCACCACAGCTTTCACGCTCAATAGGCACTACTGATAAACCATTACGGTAGCTGTTACGGATACGGTCGAAGCTGGCAATCAAACGGTCTTCAACCGCTTCTCTTGCACCATTTACCAAAGAGCGTAATTGGTCTTCTTCTTTTTGTGTATCGGCAACAATCTTATCCAATTCACCTTTCTTGTGTTCAAGATTCTTTTCTTTTACTGCGATTGCCTTCTTAGCTTTTTCAAGCACTTCACTCTTTTCGATCAACTCTTCATTTGCATCTCTGATGTGCTTTTCAGAAAGTTTGATCTCAAGCCCCTGCATCTCAATTTCTTTATTGATGGCTTCAAACTCACGATTATTCTTTACGTTCTCACTTTGCTTTTCGTATTTAACGAGCAAAGCCTGCGATTCAAGGATCGCATCTTTTTTGCTCTGTATAAATTCCTGGATACCGTTGATCTCTTCTTCAATGCGGTTCTTACGTGCATTCAAACCTTCAATTTCATCTTCAAGGTCTTTTACTTCCATTGGTAATTCACCTTTCAGGATCTGGATCTCATCCAGTTTGCTTTCGATCTTTTGCACACGAATGAGTGCCTTCAGTTTTTCTTCTACAGAATACTCTTTTGTAGTAGCCATATTTGTGTTTGAAGTTTTTTGTTTTTGGTACCGGCGGTAAGGCCTTGCTCATCTTTGGTTGTGTCACTCACTTGTACGTTCCTATTTCTATTCAACTGAAATACTCGACAGGATTCGTTTTCACACCAGTTTTGAGGACGGCAAAGGTAGGGAATTTCCCGCTCAAATGATCGGCCAGTAAATCGATTGTAAACTGTTCGCTTTCCCAATGCCCGATGTCAGCCAGCAGGAGCTTGCTTTCGGCATCAAAAAACTCGTGGTATTTCACATCACCGGTTACAAAAGCATGAGCCCCGGCGGCAAGTGCTGTTTTAGTCAAAAAGCTTCCGGCACCACCGCAAAGCGCCACTTTATGAATGGCGTGAGCAGGAGGAAGAGTATGCCTGATCACACTTATTTGAAATTGATTTTTAAGTAGTTGGAGGAAATCAGTCGGTGTCATGCTGTTGGGCAATTCACCTATTAGACCTGATCCGGCAGAAGTCCATTCATTCGAAAGCTGAATAATATCATAAGCAGGTTCTTCATATGGGTGATGTTTCAGCATCGACGAAACAATATTCTTCTCCAGCCAAGCCGGGAAGATCACTTCTATCTTCAATTCTTCTTCCTCATGTCGCTTGCCGGGTTCGCCCACAAATGGAGTTGTTCCGGGTGCCCCTTTAAAGGTTCCTTTTCCTAGAGCGTTAAAGCTGCATTCGCTGTAATCACCAATATGTCCGCCACCTGCTTCAAAAATGGCAGTGCGAACGATCTCGGCATGCGAAACAGGTACAAAGCTGAAGAGTTTGCGAAGCAAAGCAGTTTTTGGTTGAAGTATTTTACAGTTCACCAGGCCTAAGCGCTCAGCCATCTTTGCATTAACACCAGCAATAACGTTGTCAAGGTTGGTGTGTATGGCATAAACAGCAATATCATATTTAATGGAGGCGATCACTGCCCGTTCCACATATGTTTTGCCGTTGATCTTTTTTAATCCGCTGAACACAATGGGGTGATGTGCCACCACCATGTTAAGTCCTTTATCCTTTGCTTCGATGATCACTTCTTCGGTTGCATCAAGACTTACCAATATGCCCGTGCATTCCCATGCAGGTGAACCGGTAATAAGTCCTGCATTATCATAGCCTTCCTGTAAGGAAGGCGGGGCCAGTGTTTCCAGAAAACGAACGATATCTCCAATTTGCATACAGTAAAAATAAGATAATTCGGTACTGGGCGTTTAAGTAGAAAGTTAAGCGGTTGAAAACCCGATGGTTGGGTTTTGCGTACTTATACTGTTGACAAATCATCAAAACAAGTTGTATTTTTAATCTCCGTTAACTCGAAATCTATGAAGCAGTTATTGATTCTTTCTTTCAGCTTATTCCTGTTTGTTGGTTGTAAAAAGGCCATAAAACGTACCCAGGAACAAATCGCCGAAACATTAATTGTAAAAGCAATGACCGATGGTCGTTGGACAGTAACCGTATATACTGACGGTACAACCGATTTTAAACCGGAATTTGACGGTTATGAATTTCAGTTTAAAACCGACCGCACAGTCGATGCAATTAAAAATATGGCGACAGAATCAACAGGTAAATGGAATGAGGATCGGGTGAATATTACGATCTCTGCTGATTACCCTGACGCAGCAACCGCAACTTTACAACGCTTAGATGGCATTTGGAAAATGAAAGACAGTAACTGGACCTGGGTGAAAGCCGAACAAATGATCAATGGTAAGCTTGTAAAACTGGAATTGACGAAGAAATGAAATACTTAATTATAAAGAAAAGCGCTTCTATATTAGAAGCGCTTTTTGTTTGTGGGTTATGTATTGCTATCATTACTTCATTTGCTTCTTAATCATCTCAGTAAAAACCAGCGCCGCTTTTTTTCGATAGCTATCCTTTGGCCAGGTAATAGATGCCTGGCTGATAATATTCAAACCTTTAATAGGAATTGTTTTCAACGTCTGTCTTCCTTTGGCAGCAGCAACTGTCATGATCGTGCAAAAATTTCCTGTCTCCACTAATTGCAGTAATGTATTAATATCATTTAACTCCATTTTTATATTCGGCTTCACCTTATTTTTCGCAAGCTCTTCATTTAAAAAATGACGTGTATGAAAACCTTTTGCCGGAAGTACCAACGGAATATCTTTCAGGTCTTTGATGGATACCGATTTCTTATCAGCGATCGGGTTCGATGGATGCACCACCAATGTTAAAGGCGATTCATACAAGCGTTGCGAAATAAACATCTCGTTATCCTGCAACTCCAAAAACGAAAGAAGGAAATCAACTCTTGTCGATTTGAGTTTATCCAACAAGTCTTCTGATGTGCCGAATTCAACGATGATCTTCACATCGGGATATTGTGCCGAAAACTGGATAAGCACAGGAGTCAACAGCGCCGATAAACCATAGGTAACTCCAATCCGGAGCTCGCCGGTTTTAATTCCTTTTAAATCGTTGATTACAAAACGGCCACTTTCCGAATCGGCAAGGGTTTGCCTCGCATACGGTAAAAACAGGCTGCCAGCTTCTGTAATGCGCACCCTTTTCCCGATCCGGTCGAACAGCGGCATACCCAATTCGTCTTCCAACTGCTTGATTTGCTGACTCAATGTGCTCTGGCTGATGAACAAAGCATGTGCTGCCTCGGTAAAATTGAGCAGTTCTGCCGAACGGATAAAATAACGTAGTTGACGAAGCTCCATAATGATCGATCGGTTTTACCGATTGAAGTGATAGAAAAATACAGTTATACAAATTTAGGATTTAAAAATACATTTGGGCTGCTATAAGCGATCTATTCCAACGTATTGCTGTATTGATCGCAATTTTCATCCTTCTAACACAAAAGAATATGAGTCATACGCCAACAACTTTGTTCGATAAGGTTTGGGATTCCCATGTTGTACGCAGCATTCCGGATGGTCCTGATGTATTTTTTATTGATCGTCATTTTATTCATGAAGTAACAAGTCCTGTTGCATTCTTAGGTCTCGAAAATCGTGGACTGAAAGTGATGTTCTCTGAAAAAACATTTGCAACTGCCGATCACAACACGCCAACCATCAACCAGCATTTACCAGTGAAGGATCCGCTTTCTGCGAATCAATTGAAGGCATTGGAAACAAATTCAGCGAAGTATGGTATTTCGCATTGGGGGTTGGGTAATCCAAAGAATGGTATTGTGCATGTAGTAGGTCCTGAGAATGGAATCACACTCCCGGGTATGACGATTGTGTGTGGTGATTCGCATACCTCAACTCATGGTGCGTTCGGGGCAATTGCATTTGGTATTGGTACTTCAGAAGTTGAAATGGTTTTATCTTCTCAATGTATCATGCAGCCAAAGCCAAAGAAAATGCGCATCACCATCAACGGTAAATTAGGCAAAGGCGTTGTGCCGAAAGATGTGCCGTTGTTTATCTTATCGCAGATTTCTGCAAGTGGTGCAACCGGTTATTTCATTGAGTTTGCAGGTGAAGTGTTTGAGAATATGAGTATGGAAGGTCGTATGACGGTTTGTAACCTGTCGATTGAAATGGGCGCACGTGGTGGTATGGTTGCTCCAGATGAAACAACGTTCAATTATTTAAAAGGAAGAGACCTTACACCAAAAGGAGAAGCATGGGATAAAGGATTGGCTTATTGGAAAACATTAAAGACTGATGCGGATGCAAAGTTTGATTTGGAATTGAATTTCACGGCAGATCAAATTGAACCACAAATTACATACGGTACAAATCCTGGTTTGGGTACAGGTATCACACACAATATTCCTCTTGCTGCAGATGTAAAAGATGGCGAAGCTTCTTATAAAAAATCATTGGCTTACATGGGCTTTGCCGAAAATGAAAAGATCGTTGGCAAGCCGGTTGATTATGTGTTCTTGGGAAGTTGCACCAACGGACGTATTGAAGATTTCAGAGCGTTTGCAAGTATTGTAAAAGGAAGAAAGAAAGCTGATAACGTTACAGCATGGTTGGTGCCCGGTTCGCATATCGTGGAGCAACAGATCAAAGAAGAAGGAATACTTGATATTTTAACTGAAGCAGGTTTTCAGTTACGTCAGCCCGGCTGTTCTGCTTGCTTGGCAATGAATGACGATAAAATCCCTGCAGGTAAATATGCTGTAAGTACAAGTAACAGAAATTTCGAAGGTCGTCAAGGGCCCGGTGCAAGAACAATGTTAGCGAGTCCGTTAGTAGCTGCTGCTGCTGCTGTTACCGGCGTAGTAACTGATCCGAGAGAACTCATGAATTGAAGGAGTAAATCTGAAATCAAAAATCTAAAATCAGAAATTAAAAATGGCTTACGATAAATTTACAGTCCTCACCAGCACAGCGGTTCCAATGCCGATTGAGAATGTGGACACCGATCAAATTATTCCTGCACGTTTCTTAAAAGCAACAAAGCGTGAAGGTTTTGGTGATAATCTTTTCCGTGACTGGCGTTATAACGGTGACGATACCCCGAAACAGGATTTCGTATTGAACAATCCTATCTACTCCGGTAAAATTTTAGTGGGTGGTAAAAACTTTGGTAGCGGAAGCAGTCGTGAACATGCTGCCTGGGCTATTTACGATTACGGTTTCCGTTGCGTAATATCCAGCTTCTTTGCAGATATCTTCAAAGGAAATGCATTGAACATCGGCATCTTACCTGTAACGGTAAGCCCTGAGTTTTTAGATAAAATTTTCAAAGCAATAGAAGCAGATCCAAAAGCTGAACTGGAAGTAAATCTTCCTGCGCAAACGGTGACAATTGTTGCCACAGGTGAAAAAGAATCATTTGATATTAACGGTTATAAAAAACATAACATGATCAATGGCTTTGATGATATCGATTACCTGCAATCAATGAAGGAAGAGATCAAAAATTTTGCATCAAAGAGTTTATACTAAGCACCCAAAACTAACATGCCCCAAGCCAAGCGTTACATTGAAATAATGGATACCACACTGCGTGATGGTGAACAAACCAGTGGTGTATCCTTTTCTGCATCGGAGAAATTAACGATCGCACAACTGTTGTTAACGGAAGTGAAAGTAGATCGTATTGAAATAGCCTCTGCCCGTGTGTCTGAAGGAGAATTTGATGCGGTGAAAAAAATTACGAAGTGGGCGAAGGCAAACAATTTGTTGCACAAAGTTGAAGTGCTCACGTTTGTTGATGGAACGGTATCTGTTGATTGGATGATCAAAGCCGGTGCTAAAGTCGCAAATCTGTTAACCAAAGGTTCACTCAATCACTTGACACATCAGCTCAAGAAAAAACCTGAGCAACATTTTGCAGAAATTGCAGAGGTGATCAAGCTCGCAAAAAAGAAAGGCATTGAAAGCAATGTGTATCTGGAAGATTGGAGCAATGGTATGCGTCATTCAAAAGAATACGTTTTTCAATACCTTGATTTTATTGTGAAGCAACCGGTGAAGCGTGTGATGTTGCCTGATACACTCGGCATCTTAACACCATCGGAGGTGTTTGATTTTGTTTCTGAAATTGTACAGCGTTATCCTAAAATACATTTCGATTTTCATGGTCATAATGATTATGATCTTGGTACAGCCAATGTGCTGGAAGCGATGAAAGCAGGTGCACATGGTTTGCATCTTACAGTAAATGGTATGGGCGAACGTGCAGGTAATGCACCATTAGCCAGTGCAATTGCAGTGATGCATGATTTTATGCCTGATATCAAATCATCAGTGGTTGAAAAATCATTGTACGGTGTAAGCAAGTTGGTAGAAACATTTTCAGGTGTTCGTATTCCATCAAATAAGCCTGTTGTGGGAGAGAATGTGTTTACACAAACGGCAGGCATTCATGCAGACGGTGATAAAAAGAATAAACTTTATTTCAGTGATCTGATGCCGGAACGTTTCGGTCGCCAGCGTAAATATGCATTGGGCAAAACAAGTGGCAAGGCAAATATTGAAAATAATCTTGCACAGTTAGGTATTCAATTAGATGATGAAGATCTGAAGAAAGTAACACAGCGTATTATTGAGTTGGGCGATAAGAAAGAAGTGGTAACACCAGCCGATCTTCCTTACATCCTTTCAGATGTACTCGACAGTAATTCCATCCAGGATAAAGTACGGGTGGAAAATTATGTGCTTACTCATTCAAAAAATCTTCGTCCTTCAGTTACACTTCATCTGAACATTGATGGAGAAACATTTGAAGAAAATGCGCAGGGAGATGGGCAATATGATGCGTTCATGAATGCGTTGAAGAAAATTTACAAACAAAAGAAAAGAGAATTGCCGCAGTTAACTGATTATGCTGTGCGTATTCCTCCCGGTGGTAAAAGTGATGCATTGTGCGAAACGATCATTACCTGGAGCCAGAACAATAAAGAATTTAAAACGAGAGGTCTTGATAGTGATCAAACAGTTTCGGCTATTAAGGCAACGCAGAAAATGTTGAACATCATAGTGAGTGGTCAATAGTAAGTGTTGAGTGAACAACTGTCTTACGGATGGAAATCACACAACTCAAAAAGCAACAAACAAAACAAATTCAATCATAACAAGAATGGCAACAAAACACATTTTAATTGTTCCCGGTGATGGTATCGGACAGGAAGTAACAGCAGTAGGTAAAAAAGTATTGGATAAGATCGCTGCAAAGTTCGGCCACACATTTACATACGATGAAGCATTGATTGGTCATGTGGCCATAGAAGCAACAGGTGTGCCTTTACCTGATGAGTCGTTAGAAAAAATGCGTAATTCAGATGCAGTATTTTTTGGTGCTGTCGGTCATCCGAAATACGATAACGACCCTTCTGCAAAAGTTCGTCCTGAGCAAGGTTTGCTGAAGATGCGGAAGGAACTTGGGTTGTATGCCAATCTTCGTCCCATTAAATTGTTTGATGAGTTGTTAGGTGCATCAAGCATTAAACCGGAGATTTTAAAAGGTGCTGATATTTTATTCTTCCGTGAGTTGACAGGTGATATTTACTTTGGCGAAAAAGGACGTAAGAACAATGGTGATACAGCTTACGATATTGCTGAGTACAGCCGTTACGAAGTAGAGCGTATTGCACGCAAAGCATTTGAAGCGGCACGCACTCGTAAAAAGAAATTATGTTCTGTTGATAAAGCCAATGTAATTGAAACATCAAGATTGTGGAGAGAAGTGGTGCAGAAAGTGGCATTGGAATATCCTGATGTGGAAGTGGAACACCAGTTTGTTGATGCAACGGCCATGTTGTTGATCAAAGATCCACGCCGTTTTGATGTAGTGGTAACAGCCAACCTGTTTGGTGATATCCTTACCGATGAAGCTTCGCAAATTGCCGGTTCAATGGGTATGTTGGCAAGCGCTTCAATTGGTGATGGTACAGGTGTATATGAACCTATTCACGGTTCGGCACACGATATTACAGGTAAAGGTATAGCCAATCCATTAGCTTCTGTTCTGTCTGCAGCTTTATTGCTCGATATTTCTTTCGGCATGAAGGAAGAATCAGAGGCAGTAATCAGTGCGGTTGATAAAGTTTTGAAAGATGGTTTCCGCTCAAGAGATATTGCCGATGCTACAACGCCGGCCGATAAAATTCTTGGAACGGATGCAATGGGCGAGCAGGTCCTGCTACATATATAAACGTAAACTGAACACTAAAAAAGGGAAGCATTTTTACAATGCTTCCCTTTTTGTTTAACAAATTTGCAAAGTGGTTGTTATTCATAAGAATTTAAAACAAGAAATAAATATGACTATTCAAATTGGACAAAAAGCCCCTGATTTTTCGCTCTTCGATACCGAAAGGAAGAAAGTAAGTCTCGCCGATTTTAAAGGAAAGAATGTGCTGATCCTGTTTTACCCACAGGCATTCTCCAGCACTTGCACCGCTGAACTTTGTACCGTAAGGGACGATATTGCCCGTTACAATAATGCAAATGCCGAGGTGTTAGGCATTTCAGTTGACTCTGTGTTCACCCTGAAAAGATATAAAGAGGAGCAGGGCTATAACTTTCCGTTGCTCAGCGATTTCAATAAAGAAGTATCAGCAGCGTATGATTCTTTATATGAGAATTGGATTCTGGAAATGAAGGGCGTTTCAAAAAGGAGTGCTTTTATTGTTGACAAGGAAGGAATCATTCAATATGTTGAATTAGTGGAAACGAAAGACGGCGTGCCCGATTTCGAGGCCATTAATAAAAAACTTGAATCACTCAACTGATTCATTTTCTGTAGAATAAGAGGGCAAATCGGCTAAGGGTTTGCCCTTTCTTTTTTAAGAAATGTGAGAAAAAGCTTGTAAATTGCAGATAATAAAACTAAGTTTGTTTCGTTGAAACGGATTTTTACCATATTCGCCTGTATCCTTTTGATAACCACAGCAACCGCCCAGACGGACAGAACACCCGCTGGAAACGCTGAAAATGTGGTTAAGGTTGTTCGTTTCTATCCCAACCCCGCTTCTTCCTTTATCAATTTTGAATTTAAAGAAACCCGTCTTGCAGATTTTTCATTCAAGGTATTCAACTTTATTGGCAAGAAAGTTTTAGAGATCAATAACCTCACTCCACGTACAGTTGTAAACCTCAACGATTATTTCCGTGGCGTATATATCTTCCAGTTAACCGACCGCAGCGGTAAAGTTGTAGAGAGCGGTAAGTTCCAGGTGGTGAAATAATTTCTCTTATTTCTTGAAGTATAAAGTTAGGCTCTCAGATGAGTCTTTTTTATGCACTTTACTTACCCTTACTAGTCAACAAAATGCCTCAAAGTAAAAAACTCCATCAACATTGTAGCCGATAGAGTTCGTATCTTGTACTTCTTACTTCGTAATTTAAAACACCTGCACGATCAAAAACTTCAGGTAATGCGTATTCTCCCAACCCCAAATGATCGGGTGATCTGAACTCTGCGTTTGAAAAGTAACTTGTCTTAATTGTCTTCGTGCATCCTTTGCCGCCATTTGAATGATCTCTAAAAACAGGTCGGGCTGCACAAGATTGGTGCATGATGAAGTAACAAGAAATCCTCCCGGCTTTACCAGCTTCATACCACGAAGATTAATTTCTTTATAACCCGTGATCGCCTTTTGAATAGTTGCCCTTGATTTGGTGAAGGATGGTGGATCTAGCATCACCACATCATATTGTTTTCCCTCCTTCACCCATGTTTTCAACACATCAAATGCATTCACGCATTCAAATTTGCATTTATCAGCAACGCCGTTCAACTCTGCGTTTTTATTACACATAGCAATAGCATTTTCCGATATGTCAAGCCCAAGCACGCTTTTAGCTCCATATTTCGCTGCATGAATTTCAAATGTTCCTGTATATGTGAATGCGCCTAAAACCTCTGCATCTTTTACAATGTGCTCAATGTGTCGGCGGTTATCCTGTTGATCAAGGAAGTAACCTGTCTTTTGTCCATTAGCAATATCAACATGAAACTTTAATCCGTTTTCGTTGATGATGATATTGGTGTCGAACGGTTCACTTAAGAAACCTTTCTTCTGTTCCATGCCTTCCAGTTCACGGATAGGAACATCGTTACGTTCGTAAATTCCTTTTGGGTGAAAGATATGGTTGATCGCTTTTACAATCGCATCCTTCCACATATCAATACCCAACGCCAATGTTTGTATTACAAAATAATCGTTGAACTTATCAATGATCAGTTGCGGTAAACCATCTGCTTCACCAAAGATCAACCGACAGTTCTCGGTATATCCCATTTGCTGGCGTTGCTTCCATGCTTCGCTCAGTTTGCGTAAAAAGAAATCATCATTTACCTCTTCATTCTTTTTTCTGGTTAGGATACGAACAAGTATCTGCGACTTTGGATTGATATACCCTCTGCCTAAAAACTTGTCGTCATGTGTATGCACATCTACAATCGCACCGGCTTCTGCATTTCCATCAACCCGGTTTACCTCATTTGCAAAAACCCAGGGATGCCCGTTGGCTACACGTTGAGAGATCTTTCTGTTAAGCGTCACTTTTGTCATAGCCGGCAAAGGTATTTTTAAAATATGAGTTTCGTGCAACGAAATCAATTGTGCGTGGGTCAATCAAAAAAAAGCACTTATGAAACCTTATCATCTTTTATTAGTCTGTGCTCTGTTATTGATTGCAGCATGTAGTAAACTCTATCCACCTGAAGGAAATTTCAAAGCCAAATTGCTTGCATCGTTCTGTGCCTTTCATATTGTGCAGATCGAAGATGCTGACGGGAAAGGACGTGGTATGGATTGGACCGATCCTTCAGGTAAGGAGTATAAAAATGTATTTACCGTAAAGAATCATTGCGATTTTGGAAAAACGGGGATAAAGGTGGGCGATACATTCAAGGCAGTAATTATAGATAAGCCGGTTGAAACAAACTGTGCTGTATGTATGGGTTTTATGGAAACACCGCCTTTTCAATGGAACATAAGAGTAGTAGAATAAATTTTTCTGTTTTATGTTTAGGTAAGGCATCCGGAAACGGGTGCTTTTTGATTTACGTGGCTCGTTTAGGGATGAAATAAGTTGGTTTGCTTGGATTATTGAAAGCCAGGTAAATGCATGTCGGGCTATTGTATTAATCATTATTTTTAGTACCTATGAAAAAAATATTTACGGTTGTTTTCTTGGTATTTACACACAGCGTTTTGGCTCAAACAAAGACCTTACCCGGATATTATATTAATCTCTCTTCCGACACTGTCACTTGCCAGATTTCCTTTAAAGACTGGGCAATAAATCCAACGGAAATAAAAATTATTGACGGGAAGAGAACGATTACTTTGGGTCTTAGAGACATGCTGGGATTTGGTGTATCAGGCAAAACACACTATGTGAGGAAAACTGTTACCTATCATCTTAATCCGCTTTCAGGTTTACTTATTCCTGAACAGTTTTCAGACAGTGTAATTACAAAGGAGGTGATGTTAAAAATAGTTAGAAGGGGTAAATTCCAATTATATGAACTGGTGCTTCCTGAACGAGACTATTTTTTTATTGAAAACAAGAACAAAGAAATTGCAGAGCTTATATACAGAGTAAGAAAGTCAGATGTGGAATTAATAGAAGATGAGCAATTTAAGCAACAGTTGTACCGGTATCTTGTGGAGGAGGGTTTAGCAGATAGTTACATTTGGGAAAATAATAAAATAACCTATAGTGCAGAAAAGATTGGAAAGATTGTAAACTATATCAACGGTGCAAATTCATCCAACCAAATCCAGTACGAGACTGTTAAACCCGGATTATCGATAGAGCTAAAAACCGGAGCTTACATTAATTTCTTTCCAACACAATTACAAGACCCAAGAGCTACAATGGTGAAGCTTCCAGCTTCAATATCTCCATCCTTAGGACTTGATTTGATTTTTGCGTTGCCCGGTAAATTTCAAAGAGCAGGCCTAGGCTTAGGTGTAAGTTATAACCATATTAAAGTAAACTTCACTCAAAAAGACTCTTTTTTAACTACGGTTAGCCCAGCATATTATTTTACTACCAAATACAATTACACTTATTCCTCAAGCATACCCACGCTTTTTACAAACTTCTTCGGTTTTTTTGTTTTCAACCCAACTAAAAAAGTTAAGTTTTTTATGACAGCTGGTCTTTCTTATCACTTTACTTTAAAAAAGCAGAATGGAGTAGATGAGTCTTACCAATCTAAAGAAGAAGGCGTTCAAAACGGGAACATTCCTTTTATTCGGTATCAGGAATCGAAGAGAGAGCGGGTCGACATTGTAAATGGCTGGTTTAATTTTAATACAGGTTTGGGGTGTTCGTTCGGCCGACACAAATTGAATTTCACTTATGTCATTCCCAGTGAAGTCACTGCCCGAACAAATCAAAATAACAATTTTACAATCGGAAATGCTGGCCTTTTTTATCATTTCGAGATTCTGAAAAACCGATAAAGACTTTTCTATGTTTTCGGGTTAGTAAATGGTATTTCTAACAGGGCTGTAAGTACAATTCGGTTACTTCCACAAATAATCAGGACAATTTGTCCCAATTCAGCCATTGGCAATATTCTTGACCAGCTTACCTTTGCCGACAATTTTACCTTTTATGGAAGAAAAGACGAACGAAATGACAGAACAAAACGCAGCTGAACTGAACAATACTGCTTTCAGCGAAAATATTAATACGGATGAAAACATTGCAGGTGTGAACCACCTCAATGAGCAAATTGCTGAAGAAACAGAACTGGAAAAGTTGAAAGAAGCTGTGGAAGAAGAGAAGAAAAAATATCTCTACCTCATGGCCGAATTCGACAATTTCCGTCGCCGAACAGCAAAAGAGAGAGTGGAGCAAATGCAAACAGCCGGGAAGGAAGTAATTGTTTCCATGCTGGAAGTACTTGATGATACAGATCGTGCAGAAGCTGAACTGGCGAAAAATGGTGGTGTGGATGAAGGTGTGAAGCTGGTGTTTCATAAACTCCGCTCAACTTTACAAAACCGTGGTCTGAAGGCTATGGAAACAAAAGGACAGGATTTTGATGCCGATAAGCACGAAGCCATTACGGAAATTCCTGCACCCGAAGGGATGAAAGGGAAAGTGATCGATGAAATTGAAAAAGGATATTTACTTAACGATAAGATCATCCGCTTTGCAAAAGTGGTGGTAGGAAAATAAGCCACCAGCCGCAAGCCACTCGCTGCAAGCTGGTTTGCGTTTTACTAAAAGCTTGCAGCTAAAAGCTAGTAGCTATATATGTCAACAAAAAGAGATTTTTACGAAATACTGGGGGTAAGCAAATCTGCTTCAGCGGACGAGATCAAAAAGGCGTACCGCAAAGTTGCGATGCAATATCACCCCGACCGTAATCCCGGAAACAAAGAAGCCGAAGAGAAGTTTAAAGAAGCGGCCGAGGCTTACGAAATTTTAAGTGATGCTGAGAAGAAGTCACAATACGATCGTTACGGACATGCGGGCGTAAGTGGTAATGGCCGTGGTGGATTTGGTGGCGGTCAGAACATGAACATGGATGATATCTTCAGTCAGTTTGGAGATATTTTCGGTGATGATGTATTTGGTAGTTTCTTCGGCGGAGGCCAACGCAGAGGCGGTGGTGGCGGAAGAGCCAGAGGAGTGAGAGGAAGCAATCTTCGTGTTCGTATCAAATTGAATTATGAAGAGATCGCAAAAGGTGCCAGCAAAACGATCAAAGTAAAAAAATACGTTAGCTGTAATACCTGCGGCGGAACCGGTGCAAAAGATAAAAGCAGCATGCAAACCTGCGGTACCTGCGGTGGCAGCGGCCAGGTAAGACGTGTACAAAATACCTTCCTCGGGCAAATGCAGACGGTTACAACCTGTCCAACCTGTAATGGTGAAGGTTCAACCATTGCGCACAAGTGTACTTCTTGTAAAGGTGAAGGCCGGGTATATGGCGAAGAAAATATTACCATTGATATACCGGCAGGTGTACAGGAAGGCATGCAGCTGAATGTGAGTGGTAAGGGAAATATGGGCGAACGTGGTGGTGCTCCGGGTGATTTGATCGTGTTGATCGAAGAAGAAGCACATGCTCATTTGCACCGTGATGGTTTGAATGTGGCGTATGACCTGCACATCTCATTCCCTGATGCTGTGTTTGGTATACAGGCCGAAGTGCCAACCATTGATGGTCGGGCAAAAATAAAAATACCGCCTGGTACGCAAAGTGGTAAAGTGTTTCGTTTAAAAGGTAAAGGTTTCCCTGCTGTGCAGAGCTATGAAAAAGGTGATCAACTTATTTATGTAAATGTTTGGACGCCTCAGCATCTCACATCAGAAGAAAAAGCCATGTTGGAGAAATTACAACAAGGGCAAAACTTTCAACCCAAACCGGAAAAAGGGGAAAAGGGTTTCTTTGAACGGGTGAGGGAAATGTTTAGCTAAATCAGAAAGTGGAATATAGTTAGAGGCGAGTGGTGAAACTGCTCGCCTTTTTTGTGGGCGAACGACAAAGGGTGGGCACTCGCAGCATAAAGCTTACACACCCTTCAACACCATTCCTTATTTTTACGGCTTCCCAAATGCTTAGCAAACATGAGTAATAACCTGATCTATTCCATTCCGGCACGGTTTCGTCGTATTGAAAATCTGCACATCCTTTTCTGGCTTATTAAAGATGCATGTTGGGCACTGAACCTTCACATACCGGCGCTGATCATGATCGTTCCAACCATGTTGGCGGCATTGATTATTACCTGGCAAACAAGAAAGATATTCTCTGAACTGGTGCATAACCTGGCGGTGGTATTCTGGATCACAGCCAACTGTACCTGGATGATCGGTGAGTTTTATGGTTGGGACGAAGGGAAGTTCGGGCTTCGCAATATGTCGTTGATCCCATTCAGCATCGGCTTATTAATTCTTTTCGTGTATTACTTGCTGTATTTCGTAAACCGAAAATTCAGAGAAAAAGTAATTGTTCAAACCGAAGAAGCATTAAAGGAAGAGCTGAGCCATCAAACAGAACGAAAAACAGCCTGAATCTGCTTCGGAAGGTTACCGCTCAATAGTTATCTTTGCGCACCTTAGCAAACCGTTTATGTTGAGTGATGAAATCTTCAGGATGCTGAACTTTCAACTTTCAACTTTCAATTTTAAACTTTACTATGTATCGTTCTCATACCTGTGGCGAATTAAGAAGTAATCATGTTGGTAACTCTGTAACCCTGGCCGGCTGGGTGCAAACCGTTCGTAAGTTTGGCAGCATCACATTTGTTGACTTGCGTGACCGTTACGGCATCACGCAGTTGTTGTTTGGCGAAGAACTGAATAAAGTACTGGATGAAAATCCACTTGGCCGTGAGTTTGTATTGCAGGCAACCGGCACCGTTAGTGAGCGTAGTAACAAGAACCCGAACATTGCCACCGGCGATATTGAAATTCTCATTACTGAATTTAAGGTCCTGAATAAATCAGCCGTTCCTCCTTTTACTATCCAGGACGATACAGATGGTGGCGATGATCTGCGTATGAAATATCGTTTCCTTGATCTGCGTCGTAATGCAGTGAAACGGAATATTGAATTACGTTATGCGGTGAACCGTGCTGCAAGAAACTATTTGCATGGTAATGGTTTCATGGATATTGAAACACCATTCCTGATTAAATCTACTCCTGAAGGTGCAAGAGATTTTGTGGTGCCGAGCCGTATGAACCCCGGACAGTTTTATGCGTTACCACAAAGCCCGCAAACATTTAAGCAATTGTTGATGGTGAGCGGATACGATCGTTACTACCAGGTGGTGAAATGTTTTCGTGATGAGGATCTGCGTGCCGATCGTCAACCGGAATTTACACAGATCGATTGTGAAATGGCATTTGTAGAACAGGAAGATATTCTGAACATGTTTGAAGGGATGATCAAGTCGATCTTTAAAGATGTAAAGAACATCGACTACACCGAAGTTGTTGAGCGTATGACTTGGGAAGAAGCCATGTGGCAATACGGTAACGACAAGCCGGATATTCGTTTCGACATGAAGGTTTGCAATATCAAGTTCCCGGCACATACGTTCCCAACTAAACAGAGCCAATCGGTATTAATTGATGGCGCAGATTTTAAAGTGTTTGATGAAGCAGAAACGGTAGTTGCTATAGCAGTGCCTGGCTGCAGTGAATATACACGTAAGCAAACAGATGAATTAACGGAGTGGGTGAAACGTCCGCAAATTGGTATGAAGGGTTTGGTATTCATCAAATGCAATGCAGACGGAACATACAAAAGCAGTGTCGATAAATTTTACAGCGAAGAGAAATTAAAAGCCATTGCTGAAGCAAGCAATGCAAAAGCAGGTGACTTGATTCTCATACTTGCAGGAGCAGAAGAACGTACACGTAAAGCCATCAGCGATCTGCGTATGTACATGGCTGATAAGCTTGGCTTGCGTAAAGCTGATGATTTTAAATTATTGTGGGTGCTCGACTTTCCATTGTTTGAATTTGCATTGGAAGATCAGGATGGAGGCGGAGCCGGCCGTTGGGTAGCAAGGCATCATCCGTTTACTAGTCCAAAACCAGCACATATTGATATCATGATCAATAACAGTCCAAAGGTGGATGATCTTGATAAATACCTTGAGCATCCATATGCCGGCATCAAAGCCAATGCATATGATATGGTGTTGAACGGAAATGAAATTGGTGGTGGCTCTATCCGTATCTACCAACGTGAGCTGCAGGAAAAAATGTTTGCAGCATTGGGTATGGATGCAGAAGAACAGCAACACAAATTCGGTTTCTTATTGGGTGCGTTTGAATATGGTGCGCCGCCGCATGGTGGTATTGCGTTTGGGTTCGATCGTTTATGTGCAATCCTCGGCGGCAGCGAAAGCATCCGTGACTTTATCGCCTTCCCGAAAAACAATTCAGGAAGAGATGTGATGCTCGATGCGCCAAGTGAAATTGCTGCAAAGCAGTTTGATGAGTTGCAGATAAAATTGGATTTGAAATAGGATTGCAGATGTTAAAAGGCAAATGGAAAGCATTATTGATATTGAATTATGTAAATGCAGCATTCTGGTTGATAATGCTTCTTGTTGTTATATTGAAGCTTTATCAAGCTAATCAAGGCGGAGCGGAAGTGAAATCAAATATTGTAACAGTTGAGGCTGGCGGGGTGATTTTCTTGCTCTTTAATATTCTTTATATCTATGTTTTAAAAACGTACTTCCCTTTTCGTAAATTGACTGGGGCGATCAAAGTTATATATGTTTTAGGATTGGTGTTTGTTGGATTTGTAGCTCTGCTTTTTCTCATTACCCTTGTATTTACTTCTTTTGGTTTTTACTTAGGTAAAGGAGCCTCTAATTCCAATGGTACTGCTTTAATTTTGTGTTTAGTTGTTTTTTCAATTGTCAGTTTATTAATTTTCATCTGGCAAATTCAACTCATGAATGTGCTGAAAAGGAATCAGGAAAATAAATTGAATTCAATCTTAAATTCTATTGGTGTTGAAGAAAGCAATCCCAAAGAGTAACATGAGGCTATTATATAATATTTTATCTTTTTTCCTTTTGATAATTGGGATTTTGGCAGTGATATCGGTATTGTTGTCAATTTTAATAGCTTTGGCTAATCCTGAATTATTGATTGAGACTTTTATTCTTTTAACAGTCGTATTATACACGTTTGCAAGCTTTCTATTTCTACAAAAGGGCATTAAGGCTAACCAAACTTTTAAAGTGTCGTTTCGTGATTTTATAAGGGTTAATGCATTTGGGTCTATTATATACGTAGGGTATAATCTATGGAAGATGTATCAGATTTGGTTTGACCAATCAGGAGTCAAAAAAATGGCAAAAGACATAGCTGGCTTGCAACCATCAGGCTCTATGTTGTCTGAAACTTATATTCTTACCTTACTTAAAGCTGGGTTCTTATTTAGTCTCTTTTACATGCTTGCTCTTGTGGTGCATATTGTCATCACATTAATCCTAGTAAAAAAACATTCAAACTTATTTGTGAAAAATACAGAGAAGTAAGAGCTTAGAAAAGCTCGTTAGCAATACTTCCGCTTCTTCTTCGTTTCTTTATACAAACGAAACCTATGCGCATTCTTCTACTTAGTTTGGTTGCTGCCATCACTCTCTTTTCCTGTAAGAAAAAGGATAAAGATGCCAATGGCGCACAAACATTGCTCAACGTGAAATACGGAACAGATGCAAAGCAGGCAATGGATGTTTACCTGCCTTCGGGCAGAAGCACCACTGCAACTCCTGTACTGATTCTTATTCATGGAGGTGGCTGGACGGAAGGCAGTCGTGCCGACCTTAATGCTTATGTTGATACACTGAAACGCCGTGTTCCGCAATACGCCATCTTCAACATCAGCTATCGGTTGGCAGCAAATGGACAGAATCTTTTTCCTACTCAAGAGGAGGATGTAAAAGCGGCAGTAGAATTTATTTACAGCAAACGGGAAGAGTACAGAATAACTGATCGGTTTGGAGTCATCGGCGCAAGTGCCGGCGCACATCTTGCTTTGCTGCATGCATACAAATACTCAGCCCCGGTGAAAATGAAAGCTGTTGTTTCGTTTTTCGGTCCAACAGAATTGGTGCAGATGTATAACAATCCGCCTAATCCATTGGTGCCGGTGTTGCTCGCTTCAGTTACCGGTGCTACCCCAACTTCTAACCTTACTCTTTACCAGCAATCATCGCCATTCAATTTTGTTGTGAGCAGCAGTTCCCCAACATTGTTGCTGCACGGCAGCAACGATATTGTTGTTGCGCCTTCGCAATCAGAAATATTGAAAGACAAGTTGAATACAGTTAGCGTGCCCAATCAATATGTATTATATCCCGGAGGCGGTCATGGCGATTGGAGCCCATTGATTTACTTCGATGCTTTCAATAAAATCGATGCTTTTTTAAAACTTTATCACCCATAAAAGGGTGTTGCCATTTCTCATATCTGCTGTCTTAAATTTCCATAATTACTATAACTTGCCTGCATGCAGGCTCCATTGGCAGAACGGTTACGTCCAAAACAATTGACCGACCTTGTTGGTCAGCAACACCTCACGGGGCAAGGCGGTATTCTGCAAAAAGCAATTGCCAGCGGCAACATTCCCAGTATGATCTTGTGGGGCCCTCCGGGTGTTGGGAAGACAACTATTGCCAATATCATTGCACATAACGTAAGTGCTACGTATTACCAGTTAAGTGCCATCAGCAGTGGTGTAAAAGATGTGCGTGAAGTAATTGAGCAGGCGAAACAGGAAACAAAAGCCATTTTATTTATTGATGAGATCCATCGTTTCAATAAAGGTCAACAGGATGCATTGTTAGGTGCTGTTGAAAAAGGAATTATCACATTGATTGGTGCTACCACAGAAAATCCATCGTTCGAAGTGAATAGCGCCTTGCTCAGCCGTTGCCAGGTATTTGTATTGAAAGCATTGGATGAACATGATCTTGTTCAGTTGCTACAGAAAGCAATTACAGATGATGTTGTGTTGAAAGAAAAGAAGATCGAATTAAAAGAAACGGAAGCATTGATTCGGTTAAGTGGTGGTGATGCAAGGAAATTATTAAACCTGTTAGAAATTGTTACTGACAGTTCTGGTAATGAAATGCTGATTACAGATGAGTCGGTGTTACAAACTGTTCAGCAAAAAATGGCGTTGTACGATAAAAGCGGTGAGCAGCATTATGATATTATCTCTGCATTTATCAAATCCATTCGAGGCAGCGATCCCAATGCGGCTGTGTATTGGTTGGCAAGAATGATCGAAGGTGGAGAAGATGTAAAATTCATTGCACGTCGTTTATTAATACTTGCAAGTGAAGATATCGGTAATGCAAATCCCAATGCATTGTTACTCGCCAATGCTACGTTTGATGCGGTGAATAAGATCGGTTATCCTGAGTCGCAACTTATTTTATCGCAATGTGTCATTTATCTCGCTTCGAGTGCAAAAAGTAATACGGCTACTGTTGCCATAGGCAATGCGATGGCTGCTGTTAAACAATTTGGCGATTTGTCTGTTCCTCTGCATATCCGTAATGCGCCAACAAAGCTGATGAAGAATATGGACTACGGTAAAGGGTATCAGTATTCACACAGCTATGAAAACAATTTTTCATCACAGGAATATTTACCCGAGAAAATTGTTGGAACAAAATTTTATGAACCCGGTAAAAATATAAGAGAGGAGGAGCTGCGGAGATTTCTGAAACAGCTCTGGAAAGAAAAGTATAATTATTAATCAATCAACTTTATGAAGCAAGTTTCTTTGTTCGTTTTTGTTTGCCTGTTCCTGTTACAAGGAATCAATGCCCAAACCACTATTCAGCGTGATCCTGAAATTGAAAAGATGGTCACTGCTATTTCGCCTGATTCACTCAAAGCTTACATTCTGAAAATGGTGAGTTTCGGTACTCGCCATACCATGAGTACGGTTACTGATCCCAAACAAGGCATTGGTGCAGCACGTGAATGGGTGGTAGCAAAGTTTAAAGAGTTTGCCAAGCAATCAAATGGACGAATGACGGCCTTTGTTGATACAACAACTTTACAGCCCGACGGCAGACGCATCAGCAAACCGGTGAACCTTGGCAACGCTATGGCGATTTTGAAGGGAACCAATACTGCTGATCAACGCATCTTCGTTATCAGCGGTCATTTAGATAGTCGTGTTACAGATGTAATGAATACAACCAGCGAAGCACCCGGTGCAAATGATGACGCAAGTGGTGTGGCTGCAGTGCTTGAGTGTGCACGCATCATGAGTAAGTATGAGTTTTCTGCTACGATCATTTTTGTTGCTGTAAGTGGTGAAGAACAAGGCTTGTTAGGTGCGAATTTTATGGCAGGGAAAGCAAAAGATCAAAACTGGATCATAGAAGCGGTGTTGAACAATGATATTATGGGTTCAAACAACAGCAGTGAAACAAATATCATCAACAATACAAAAGTGCGTGTGTTCAGCGAAGGATTGCCTGCGTATGAATTAGATAAAGCTGCAGCAAACATCCGCAATCTTGGTTTGGAGAATGATGGAAAGTCAAGACAGTTGGCACGTTATGTAAAAGAAATCGGCGAGCGTTATGTAGATAATTTAGAAGTGGTGATGGTGTATCGTAACGATCGATTTTTACGTGGTGGTGATCACACACCGTTTATTCAAAAAGGATTTGCGGCAGTACGGATTACTGAGATGAATGAAAACTTCAATCATCAACACCAGGATTTACGCACGGACAAAGGAGTACAGTTTGGTGACTTACCCGAGTTTATGGATTTCGTTTATCTGGCAAAGAATACGGGAATCAATCTTGCATCATTAGCGAATCTTGCAAAAGCACCAGCAATGCCATTAGAAGTAAAGATTGAAACAAGAAGTTTAACCAATTATTCGCTCATCAGTTGGAAACAGCCTGCAGTGGGAAAAGTGAAGGGCTATTATGTGTTGCTGCGTGAAACAACAAGTGCTGTTTGGCAAAAGAAAATTTTTACAACTGAAACTAATGTGAAATTACCTTACTCAAAAGACAATTATTTTTTCGCAGTGCAATCCGTTAACGAAAACGGTAATGAAAGTTTGCCTGTAGTACCAACACCCGGACGATGATGAAACTAAATTGGAACTTGAAGAAATTTGAAGCATTAACGCCATACGAGTTATACAACATCATGTGGTTGCGTAATGAAGTATTTGTAGTAGAACAAAACTGCGTGTACCAGGATGCTGATTATAAAGATCAGAAAGGCTGGCATTTGATGGGCGTTGATGAAGAGGATAGGCTAATGGCCTATGTTCGATTGTTGCCGGTTGGTGTTTCTTATGAAAATGAACCTTCAATAGGCAGAGTAGTTACAAGCCCTGCTGCAAGAGGTACAGGAGTTGGCAGAGAGTTGATGCAGATTGCTATTCAGCAGTGCAAAGAGCTATTTGGAAATACAGATATCAAAATTGGAGCACAGTTTTACCTGTTTAAGTTTTATTCATCACTCGGTTTTGAGCAAACAAGTGAGATTTATCTGGAAGATAATATTGAGCATATAGAAATGATTCGGAATTGTGAAAAGGAATAGGTAATTTTACTTAACACCACAAGTAAAACTGCTTAAAAGCCTATGTCAGTAAGGGTTTCCACCGATAATGAGAAAGAAAAAATTTTGAACTTCAGAATTAGTTCTCTAATATTGCCTTGTCGTATCCAATACAAGAAAAACCAAACATCCGATTCTATGAAACTACGTACATTGTACATTTCCCTGTACGCATTACTGCTTATGCTAAGCAGCATTCAAGAACTGAATGCACAGATTGGATTATCTTCTGCAAATTCCCGTTTTGAAATTGGTTTAGATTTAGGCCCGATGAGTTTTCTTGGTGACCTTGGTGGTAACCGTGGAAGAGGAGGCTATGGCCCTAAAGACAACAATCTTCCTGTAACGAATGCGATCATTGGTATTTCTGCTTCTTATTATCCTGCAGAGTGGATTGGGTTCCGTTTGTCAGGTAACTATGGTAAAATGGAAGGTGATGATCGCCTGGTAAAACAAAAGCAACCGGCTGATACATGGGAAGGTTCAAGAAAATACAGGAACCTTACATTCCGCTCACCTTTATACGAAGCTTACGCCGCACTTGAAATTTATCCTACAGCATTTATCAGCTTAAAGAACGGATCAGGGTTACCACGTTTCCGTCCATATGGTATCGTTGGCTTCGGTGTGTTTAAATTTAAGCCACAGGGCTTGTATAAAGATCCTGCAGGTAATGAATCATGGATCGATCTGAAACCACTCCGTTTAGAAGGACAAGGAATGGTTGAAACAGGAATTCCTGAATACAGTCTAGTGAATTATGCTATTCCAATGGGCGTAGGCATCAAATATGATATTACTGAACGTGTAACATTTGCAGTTGAACTTATCCATCGCAAAACAGGTAGTGATTATATTGATGATGTAAGTAATAAATTTATTGATCCGGCCTTGTTCGATCAATACTTGACACCAACACAGGCAACGTATGCTAAATACCTGGCCAATCCAAGTTCATTTTATCCGAATTCAAATCCGGCTTATACTCCTTACCGCACCGGTAAGAAAAGAGGTAACCCATTAAAAAATGATTCTTATTTCTCCAGTACATTCAGACTTACGTGGAAGATCGGCGATGTTTATGCCGACTGGTTCCGAAATAAGAACTCAATGAAATGTCCGCAATACTTTTAGCGAATTATTTTTATCCATACCCATACCCAAATCCCTAAAAAATGAAAACTGAAATCCCCAAAACAAAAGCAAGAGCGCTATCTAACAATCCCGAGCTGACTATTTGGTTACTTCGTGTAGGATTAGTTACACTCTATGTAGTACTCTACATCTTTAAGAAAAAACTCTATCTATAACTTCTTAAGCAAAGTATGCAATAAACGTTAGTCCGTACCCTTCTCATAATGTTCCAATCCTGTGAAAATCCAGTGAGAACCAGCGACCGATATTTATTTCACCATGCTTTGCTTATTCTTTTAATTACATCAACTATCAATATGTAAACTCTTTGAACAAAGTATGCAATAAACGTTAATCCGTACCCCTTTTCTCAATTTTATCTAATCTTGAGAAAAAGAAAAAGAGAACCAGATCGATATTTATTTCACCATGCTTTGTTCATTTTTTTTCCAGTGTAAACCAAGACAATTTCCAATGATTTGGCAAAGTATGTAATAAACGTTAGTCCGAAACCCTTTCTCAAGTTTCCAATCCTGTGAAAATCTAAAGAGAGAACCCTGGACGGATATTTATTTCATCATGCTTTGCTTTGTTTCTCTTGGTCCGTACTCTATCCTGTTGCCCCCCATTGGTTCGGGGGGCTTTTTTTTACCTATAATTCAACCTTTAAAAATCTTGCGGTGTGACTTGCTTTACAGTTGAGTAATTCTTCGGGTGTTCCTTCAAACAAAATTTCACCACCACCATCACCACCTTCGGGTCCTAAATCAATTATATGATCAGCAACTTTTATTACATCCATATTGTGCTCAATTACTAATACTGTATTGCCTCTATCGGTTAATTTATTCAATACATCAAGCAAGTGTTGAATATCCTGGAAGTGTAAACCTGTAGTTGGCTCATCGAGAATATAAAATGTTTTGCCGGTATCTTTCTTTGCAAGTTCGGTTGATAGTTTTACACGTTGCGCTTCTCCACCACTTAACGTAACAGCACTTTGGCCGAGTGTGATGTAACCAAGTCCAACATCTTCCAATACTTTTATTTTGCGATAGAGGTATGGAACAGGTTGAAAGAATTCAACTGCTTCTTCAACTGTCATATCCAACACATCAGCAATTGATTTTCCTTTGTAACGGATTTCAAGTGTTTCACGATTGTAACGTTTGCCATTACATTTTTCACAATGCACATATACATCAGGTAAGAAATTCATTTCAATTACACGCATACCACCGCCTTCACATACGTCGCATCTTCCTGTTTTTACATTAAAAGAAAAACGACCTGCATTATAACCCCTGATCTTTGCTTCAGGCACTGCAGAAAATAATGTTCTGATCTCAGTAAAGAAACCGCAATAGGTGGCGGGATTACTTCTTGGTGTTCGTCCAATAGGCGACTGATCAATTTCAATCACCTTATCAATATGTTCCAATCCTTTAATGCTTTTGTAAGGCATTGGATTTGCTTTTGACTCATAGCAATATTTGCTGAGAATAGGATAGAGTGTTTCGTTGATGAGTGTACTCTTGCCACTGCCACTAACACCCGTAACAACAATCAGTTTGCCCAATGGAAATTTCGCACTCACGTTGTTGAGATTGTTACCACTTGCTCCTTTTAATTCGATGTGTTTGCCATTGCCTTTTCTTCGTTCTGTTGGAACGGCAATTGATTTGATCCCGTTTAAATATTTGGCAGTATCACTTTTTGATTCGAGCACATCTTTTGGTGATCCGGCAGATACAATTGTTCCACCATGTTTACCAGCTTGCGGACCAACATCAATCAAATGATCAGCCGCAAGCATGATGTCTTTATCATGTTCAACTACCAACACGCTGTTACCAACGTCACGAAGATTTTTTAATGCTTCGATCAACCGATGATTATCACGTTGATGCAAACCAATACTCGGTTCATCTAAAATATAAGTGATGCCCTGCAGTTGAGATCCGATCTGCGTTGCCAAACGTATACGCTGACTTTCGCCACCGCTTAGCGTTCTGCTCGAACGATTTAATGTTAGATAAGTTAAACCAACATTCAATAAAAACTGTAATCGTTCCCTGATCTCCTTCAACACATCTTTGGCGATTGCTGCCTGTTTATTACTGATGCGTAATTCCAGTCCGTCAAACCAGGCAGCAAGATTATCAAGATTGAGTTCACTTAACTCAGCAATATTGCGGTCTTCAATTTTAAACCAGAGACTTTCTTTTTTCAATCTGGCGCCATTGCAGCTGCCACATGTTTGTAATGTCATGAATTGTGTCACCCATTCACGCAAACCTTCTGTGCTTTGTGCAGAAACAAACCAACGCTTCAACATGGGGATGATGCCTTCGTAACTGCCAGTGTATTCATGCGGAACCGTTTCATCACTTGCATCAACTTCCAATGTTGCACTGATATTTTTATCACCGAATAATAACAGGTCCAGTTGCTCTTTTGGAAGATTCTTTACCGGCACATCTAATTTAATCTTATACTTTTTTGCAAAAGCGATCACTTGTTGAAACACACTCGCATCTCTTTCTTCACCCAGTGGAGCAATGCCACCTTCTTTTACAGTTAGTGTTTGATCAGGAAGTACTAACTCCATATCAATTGTGTAAACATTACCCAATCCTTTGCAGGTTGGGCATGCGCCATAAGGAGAGTTAAATGAGAATGCATTGGGTGATGGTTCTTCATAACTCAGCCCTGTATCCTCACACATCAATTGTTTTGAATAAGAAACAACGCCAGTCTTTTCTGTTTCAATGAACATCAGGTCTTTTCCGATCTTCAATGTTTGTTGTACACTTTGGCTGATGCGTACACGAAAATCGTCACTCACTTTTAAACGATCAACCACTACTTCAATATCGTGGATCTTATAACGATCGACCTGCATCTTTGGAGTAATATCCTGTATCTCACCATCAACCCTCACTTTTACATAACCTTTTTTACGGATGTCTTCAAATAATTCACGATAATGTCCTTTACGTCCACGAACCAACGGAGCAAGTAAAGAAACTTTCTGTCCATCAAAGCGATTAAAAATATTCTCTACAATTTCTTCTTCGCTCCACTTCACCATTTTCTTACCCGTGTTATACGAATAGGCATCACTTGCTCTTGCATAAAGAAGGCGAAGGAAATCATACACTTCAGTAATGGTGCCTACAGTTGAGCGTGGATTTTTATTAGTGGTCTTTTGTTCAATGGAAATAACAGGAGAGAGGCCCGTGATCTTATCAACATCAGGCCGCTCCATATCACCCACAAACTGCCGTGCATAAGCGCCAAATGTTTCCATGTAGCGGCGTTGGCCTTCGGCATAAATGGTATCGAATGCCAGCGATGATTTCCCACTTCCGCTGATACCGGTGATCACTACCAGTTTATTTTTAGGAATACTTACATCAATATTCTTGAGGTTGTGTACCCGTGCTCCCGATACTTCGATCTGATCATTAGTTGAGTCGCTCATAATTTTTCTCCTGCCGGTCGTTTACGACCGGACAGCGAATTTACCGTGAAATCCTTTACTAAAGTTATTAGGTTTTAGAATTGTCCTCCAATGGTTTTCAGAAGATTAGATGTTTAAACAAGCTAGGGACTTGAAGTAAGATACTTCAACGTAAATCGGTTAAGCCAATATTAATTAATTGTTATGTGGAAAACTAGGCTGTTTCGATATTTTGATTTGGCTCGCTTCATGCTAACTTAAACTTCAATTACGATCTGCCAATTATCAAAGCAAAAAACTTACACTATGGGTATAGCCGTTTACAACGCCGTTCCAATGATTCTTCACGACGGTCAGAGAGAACATCGCTTCACCTTAAAATTAAGCCCCGCCACCGAGAGCTTCCGCCTTGAAAGTGGAATGATCAAGCGCAGCATCTTCATTGGCAAACGCATGTTCAACCGTTTGTTCCAGTTTGTAAGAAACGAATATGGTTACACATTGGGACGCATTCAGTATGATGATGATCAAATGAAAAAAGGATCGGCAATTACGGAACAGCGTGACCAATTCAGGTTTACCATCAATGAACAGGATGGTATTGAAGTAATGCTGGAAAATGAAGCCGTACCACTAAAAAAGGTGTCAGCTACTATTCCGCTCCGTTACGAAAATGAGACAGAGAAAAAAGCGCACCTGCGTGCACTTATCCCGTCAGTACTTGCAGCATTGATTCTTACACGTGAAATACAACCGGCACTTTAACAACTGTTAGCCAAAGAAATTTTGCAGTTTGCAGTTTTTGCCGCTAACTTTGCAGCAGTTCTTTTAACACTGGTATTAAAATACCGGTTCGCTTATCAAGAAAGGCAGAGGGTAATGGCCCAATGAAGCCTTGGCAACCTCTCTCAATTGTTTTACAGTTGAAAGGAAGGTGCCAATTCCATCCTGAAAAGGGTAGATAAGTCAGATTTCAAGCTTAACAATGTTCAATTACATAGCAAAAGCTCATCTGATATTATCGGATGAGCTTTTTTGTTTTGAACAGGTTTGTTCTTACAACTGCTCTCCGTAAAATGTTTCTTAGATAGGTAAAAAAGAAAGGAGAAAAACAAAAAGCAGATGAAACAAACAAATGTTATTAAAAGCATTGACAAAACTTTTGCAAATGAGAATTTGCATAAATCAGTAAAGCCAACTACTTTTGTTAGCCATACATACTTCATGTACAACAGCAACAACAATACAAACATTTCTTTAACTGCAGCCATGCAGTGTTGTTGTATTTGTTGTATGCCGTAAGGCATACATATCTTTTCCGACCCTGCCTGTCAGGGAGGTACCACACACTTCTTCTTTTTTACTTAATTCTTCAATCATTAAATCTTAATTATGAGCAACACTCTTCGTTTTGAAACATTGCAATTGCATGCCGGTCAACAAATTGATCCAACAACAAAAGCACGTGCAGTGCCTATCTATCAAACAACTTCTTATGGTTTTGACAACAGCGAACACGCTGCTGATCTGTTTGGCTTAAGAGCATTTGGCAATATCTATACCCGTATCATGAACCCTACCACCGATGTGTTTGAACAACGCATTGCTGCACTTGAAGGTGGTGTAGCAGCATTGGCAGTTGGTAGCGGACAGGCTTCACAGTTTCTTGCACTCAATAATATTTTACAGGCAGGCGATAATTTTGTAACCACTACTTATTTATATGGTGGCACTTACAATCAGTTTAAGGTTGCATTCAAACGTTTAGGTATTGAAGCACGTTTTGCTGATGGTGATGATGCAGAAAGTTTTGTAAAGCATATTGATAAAAATACAAAAGCGATCTACCTGGAAACCATTGGTAATCCACGTCTGAATATTCCTGATTTCAAAAAATTTGCTGACTTAGCAAAAGAATATGATTTGCCATTGATCGTTGATAACACATTTGGTGCAGGTGGTTATTTATTCCGCCCCATTGAACATGGTGCCAACATTGTGGTTGAAAGTGCAACAAAATGGATCGGCGGACATGGTACTACTATCGGCGGTGTTATTGTTGACGGCGGTAACTACAATTGGGGCAACGGTAAGTTTCCTCAGTTTACTGAACCAAGTGAAGGCTATCATGGTTTAAAATTCTGGGATGTGTTTGGCGAAGGCAATCCACTTGGGTTACCAAACATCGCATTCATCATTCGTGCAAGAGTGGAAGGTTTGCGTGATTTTGGTTCTGCACAAAGCCCATTCAATTCATTTTTATTGTTGCAAGGGTTGGAGACATTGTCGCTTAGAGTACAAAGACATGTTGATAATGCACAGAAATTAGCAGAATGGCTGGAGCAACATCCATCTGTTGAATATGTATTATATCCAGGTTTGAAAAGTAATCCATATCATGAGCTGGCAAAAAAATATCTCACCAATGGATATGGTGGTGTATTACAGGTAGCGATTAAAGGTGGGAAAGAAAATGCTGCGAAGTTTATCAATTCATTGAAGCTGATCAGTCACTTAGCAAATGTGGGAGATGCAAAAACATTAGCGATTCATCCTGCAAGCACAACCCACGAGCAGTTAAGCGAAGCAGAACAAATTGCAAGTGGTGTTGCACCTAATCTCGTTCGTTTAAGCGTGGGTATTGAACATATTGATGATATTAAAGCAGACTTGGAACAGGCTTTTCAAAAAGTATTTGAAAAAGAATTGGTAGGATAGTTTTTTGTGACCAACGCAGGTGCTTCTGTGTGCCTGCGTTGTGTCATTCACTTATACGCTTTGCTCTTTTTTCAGCTGAATGACATACAGAACGATGCAGTGAGTGACACAACAACAGCTGATCCAATATTCAAAAAGATGATAAAATAGAAATGTCGACACAAATTTTTACATACAATAAACCATTCAGACTTGAGTCGGGAGCATTGCTCAATCAATATCATTTGGCCTATACAACGTTGGGTCAATTGAATGAAGCAAAAGACAATGCGGTATGGATCTTTCATGCATTAACTGCCAACAGCGATCCGTCAGAATGGTGGAGTGGATTAGTTGGTGAAGGAAAGTTGTTTGATCCTGCAAAGCATTTTATTGTATGTGTGAACATGCCCGGCAGTGCTTATGGCAGTATTGGTCCGTTGGATATTAATCCGTTAACAGATGAGCCATACTATCACGATTTTCCCTGGTTTACTACAAGGGATATGATCCGTGCATATGATCCGTTGCGCAAGTTTTTAGGTATTGAAAAAATATACATTGGTATTGGTGGCAGCATGGGCGGGCAACAATTATTGGAGTGGGCCATTGAAGAACCGCAGTTGTTCGAACATATTATTCCCATTGCAACCAATGCGTATCATTCAGCATGGGGCATTGCATTCAATGCATCACAACGTTTGGCCATTGAGGCAGATTCAACCTGGAAAAATAAAGCAGAAGATGCAGGTACTGAAGGTTTGAAAGCTGCCAGAAGTATTGCATTGCTTTCATATCGTCATTATGATGCATACGGCATCAGTCAAATCGAAGAAAGCAATGATGTGTTGGAATCATTTAAAAGTGAATCATACCAACGTTACCAGGGCGATAAATTAGTAAAGCGCTATAATGCGTTCAGTTATTATTTTCTCAGCAAAGGAATGGACTCACACAATGTTGGTCGGAGCCGCATTTCTATTGAAGGAGCGTTAAAAGAAATTACTGCAAGAACATTGGTGATCGGTATCAGTAATGATGTCTTGTTCCCGGTTAGTGAGCAACAGTTCCTGGCGAATACGATCAGCGGCGCAAGTTTTAAAAGTATTGAATCGTTTTATGGACATGATGGTTTCCTGTTGGAATACGATCAGATCAGCAAAGCCATCAATCAATTTTTACAGCAAACACAAAAAACAGATTTAAAGAAACAATTAATCAAATAATATGTCATCAGATAAACAATTGGTCATCGGACTGTTTGGATTTGGGGTAGTAGGAGAAGGTTTGTACAAAGTATTACAGCAAACACCATCATTGAATGCACGCATTAAAAAAGTGTGTATCAAGAATCCGAATAAAAAACGCAATGCTCCCGACGAGCTATTTACAACAGATAGAGATGTATTACTCAACGATCCTGAAATTAATGTGATCGTAGAAGTGATCAACGAAAGTGAACCGGCTTTTTACATTGTATCAACTGCATTAAAGAGTGGAAAAGAAGTGGTGAGTGCCAGCAAGAAAATGATCGCTGAGCATTTACCTGAGTTATTAAAACTGCAAACTGAAACGGGTATCTCATTTTTATATGAAGCTTCGGCATGTGCATCGATTCCTGTTATCCGAAACCTGGAAGAGTATTATGATAATGATCTTTTGCATGGCATTCGTGGTATTGTAAACGGTAGCACCAATTATATCCTCACAAAAATGTTTGAAGAGAAACTCGATTTCAAACAAGCGTTGTTACAGGCACAGCAATTAGGTTTTGCAGAAGCTGATCCAACTTTGGATGTGGATGGCTGGGATGCAGTTAATAAATGGGTGATCCTGTTGTTGCATGCATACGGTATTGTTTCTCATCCGGATGATGTATTGTTCACCGGTATTCAAAATATTCAAGGTTCTGATGCGTCTGTTGGCCGTGAGAAAAATTTAGAGATTCGTTTGGTGGGACAGGCAAAGAAATTACAGAATGGTAAAGTCGCAGCCTTTGTATTACCGCAGTTTGTAAAGCATGATGATCATTTGAGTTTTGTAAAGAACGAATACAATGGAGCAGTAGTAGAAAGCTCTTTTTCTGATAAACAATTCTTCTATGGAAAAGGTGCAGGTTCGTTCCCAACTGCATCTGCGGTGTTGAGCGATATCTCTGCCTTGCGTTACGATTATAAATACGAGTATAAGAAACTGTATTACCATCAGCCAAACGAACTTACCAACGATTACTATCTGAAAGTATACCTCAGTTTCGATGATTGGAATTATATTCCTAAAGATAAGTTTGAGTGGATCGAAGAATGGCATGCTGAAAGCGATCGTAAATATTTAGTCGGCGTGTTGCATGCAACAGAATTAAAAGAAAATAACTGGTGGAGAGAAAACGGTACATCACTCATTCTTTCTCCCGAACCGATCATTGAAGATGTTGAGGTTCGTAAGTTGAAAAAAAAGAGTCTTGAATTAGCAGGCTTAAACTTTAATTGATCATGAGTTTACAACAACAAATAACTGAACTGGAAAGTCTGCTGAAGGATAAAAATCCTGCACCAGCTTTGCAGTTGTTAAGCGAACGTTTTGAAGGCAATATCGTTTTTTCAACCAGCTTTGGTTTGGAAGATCAAGCCATCAGTCATTTGATCTTTTCCGAAAAATTGCCCATTGATGTGTTTACGCTTGACACCGGTCGTATGTTCACAGAAACATACAGCACCTGGCGCTCAACATTGGAAGCCTACAATCAACCAATTCATGCCTATTATCCCAATGCAGAAAAATTGCAGTCTTTTGTAACGGAAAAAGGGCCGAATTCTTTTTACGAATCAACTGATAACAGAAAAGAATGTTGCGGTATTCGTAAAGTGGAACCATTGAAGCGTGCATTAAAGGGCAAACAGCTTTGGATAACAGGTTTAAGGGCCGAACAAAGCCCTGATCGTCAATCAACCTCTCAACTTGAGTGGGACGAAGGCAACCAGATCATCAAGTTTCATCCAATACTTCATTGGACATGGGATGAGTTGAATCTCTTCATCCGTGAAAATCATGTTCCCTACAATTCTTTACACGATAAAGGCTTTGTAAGCATTGGTTGCGCTCCCTGTACAAGAGCCATCCGCCCCGGCGAAGATTTCCGTGCCGGCCGCTGGTGGTGGGAGGATAAAAGCAACAAGGAATGCGGGTTGCACGTACATACAGATGTAAGCCAAACGTCAAATTCCTGATTTACGCAAATGTTTGCGTAATTATAAACAACTGTTAGGCGTTTTGCGCCTTATATTTGCAATCATATAACCCTACTCAGTAGGTAGGATAATAAGCAGATCATGAGTCAATATCATTTAAATTATTTAGAGCAATTGGAAGCGGAGAGCATTCAGATCTTCCGTGAGGTGGCGGCACAGTTTGAAAAACCGGCCCTTTTATTCAGCGGTGGAAAAGATTCTATCGTGATGGTTCATTTGGCAAAGAAGGCGTTTGCTCCCGGCAAGATTCCTTTCCCTTTAGTGCATATTGATACGGGACATAATTTCCCTGAAGCGTTGGAGTTCCGTGATTGGTTAGCGAGCCAGGTTGGCGCTACATTGGTAGTGCGTAAAGTGGAAGATACCATTAAGCAACGCAGCTTAACTGAGCCAAAAGGAAAATTCCCCAGCCGTAACTGGTTACAAACTTATACGTTGCTCGATACCATTGAAGAGTTTGCATTTGATGCATGTATTGGTGGCGCCCGCAGAGATGAAGAAAAGGCCCGTGCAAAAGAGCGCATTTTTTCTGTGCGTGATGAGTTTGGTCAATGGAACCCCAAACTGCAACGTCCTGAATTGTGGAATATCTACAACGGTCGTATTCACAAAGGTGAAAACGTTCGTGTATTCCCGATCAGTAACTGGACAGAGTTAGATATCTGGAATTATATCCGCAGTGAAAAGATTGATCTGCCTTCTATTTATTTCGCACACGACCGTGAAGTGATTGAACATGAAGGACAATTGGTAGCGATGAGTGAGCATGTGCAAACAACTGCTGAAGATAAGATCATCACCAAGCGTGTGCGTTATCGTACTGTTGGTGATATGACCTGTACGGCAGCTGTTGAATCAACTGCTTCAAACTTAGATGAAGTAATTGAAGAGATCATTGCAACACGCATCAGCGAACGTGGTGAAACACGTATCGATGATAAGGTTACCGAAGCTGCAATGGAAGACAGGAAAAAGAATGGATATTTCTAAAAGCGAGAGGTGAGTAGGAAGTGGCAAGTATCTATTCACCATTGACCATACACAATTTTTGATTTAAACTTTTTTAAGATAACATGGACTTATTACGTTTTATAACCGCAGGTAGTGTAGATGATGGCAAAAGCACATTGATCGGTCGTTTGCTGTACGACAGCAAAAACATTCTCATCGATCAACTGGAAGCGTTGGAAAAATCAACCAAGAACCGCACAGATGGTTCAGTTGATCTGGCGTTGTTGACAGATGGTCTGCGTGCAGAAAGAGAACAAGGTATCACTATTGATGTGGCCTACCGTTATTTCACAACACCAAAGCGTAAGTTCATTATTGCTGATGCTCCGGGACATGTGCAATACACAAGAAACATGATCACGGGTGCAAGTAATGCCAACCTCATTATCATTTTGGTTGATGCAAGACAAGGTGTGGTTGAACAAACACGTCGTCATTCCATCATTGCTTCGTTGCTGAAGATCAAACATGTGGTGGTAGCGATCAACAAAATGGATCTGGTTGAATATTCGCAGGATGTGTACAACAACATTGTTATTGATTATGCCGATGTAGCACAGCAATTAGGATTGAAAGATGTCACTTATATTCCAATCAGTGCATTGAATGGCGATAACATCGTAGATAAATCGGAAACAATTACATGGTACGATGGTAAACCATTACTTGAGTTTCTTGAAGCCGTTGAAATTGATAACGACATCAATTTAACTGATCCACGTTTCCAGGTGCAGTTAGTGATTCGTCCGCAAACAGAAGAACTCCATGATTACCGTGGCTATGCCGGCCAGGTAACAAGTGGTATTTACAAAGTGGGCGATAAAGTAACTGTATTGCCTGCCGGTATTGAAACAACCATCAGTACGTTGGAAGTAGGTGGCAAATCAGTTGATGAAGTATTTGCACCGCAGAGCGTAACCATTCAATTGGCAGATGATATTGATATCAGCCGTGGCGATTCAATTGTAAAATCAGACAATCAACCACAAGTAAGCAATGAGCTTGAAGTGATCCTTTGCTGGATGGATGACAAGCCATTGATCCCCGGTAACAAGTATTACCTGCAGCATGGCAGCCGTTTGGTACGTTCTGTTGTAAAGCAGGTAGAATATAAATTGGATGTAAACAGTTTGCAGCAGCAACCCGTTGAAGGAAATGTGAAATTGAACGAAGTGGTAAAAGCTGTGATCAAAACGGCTTCACCGGTTGTGTTTGATTCTTACGGTAAGCTTAGTGAAAACGGAAACGCCGTCCTGATCGATGAAACAAGCAACAGCACTGTGGCGGCAGTTTTAATACAATAAAAAACCGAAAGGTTTTTTTATGATCAAAAACTCTACTCGCAGAGTAGAATAATAAAACAAAGAAACGACATGTCAAACCAACTTCATACAACAAGCGGCAAAGTGATCATTGCAGGAGCAGGTCCCGGAGATGCAGATCTCATTACCGTGAAACTGCAGCAACGTCTGGCAGAAGCAGATGTAATTATTGTTGATCGACTGGTAAATCCAGAGATCACTGATTTGTATGCACGGCCTGATGCGTTGGTATTGATGACCGGTAAGCAAGGTTATCATGACGGATCTGTTGCGCAGGAAGATATTAATAAGTTGTTGGTTGGTCATGCAAGGAATGGTAAGACAGTTTTGCGTTTGAAAGGTGGTGATGTGGCTTTCTTCAGCAATGTGCTGGATGAGTTACAAAGTCTACAGGAAGCGGAAATTCCGTTTGAAATTATTCCCGGCATCACGGCTGCTTCAGGTGCATCGGCTTATGCAGGTATTCCGTTAACAGCAAGAGGTTATGCCAAAGCGGTTCAGTTCATCACATTTAATCCTTGTAGTTTTTACAGCCGTGATCAATGGAAAGCATGGGCAACATCAACCGATACATTGGTGTTTTATATGGCTGCACGTAACCTCGAAGGTTTAACGGAGTTGCTGTTGCGTCATTCTAAAAAACCAAACACGCCGCTTGCGGTTATTGAGCAGGCCACAACAGAATTTCAACAAGTCCATATAACAACAGTTAGCAATTGCGCCATCGATTTTGCTGATAAGAAGTTCAGTTCACCTTCACTGGTCATTATTGGAGATGTGGTGAAGTTGCATGAACAATTCAATTGGTACGAGGCCAGCAAAGCTGGTTCTGTTTTTCACGAATTAGTGACTGTTAAATAAAGTATTCTATGATTGGCGATTTACGATTAAAGAAATTACACGAGTTTTTTGAAGGTTATTCCAAAGAAGAATTGATTTGGGTGAATGGTTATTTGTCAGGCCTTGTAAGCAATGGCAAGGTGAATGGGAATGCTGATACAAATGGCCAGGATCATAAAGCAGTGTCAACAAAAAAGATCACACTTGCTTTTGGCACTGAAACAGGCAATTCAAAAAAACTGGCTACACAACTTGCTGCAGCCGGTAAGAAACATGGTGTAATTGTAAAGCTTACTGATCTCAGCCAATACCGTGTTGCTGATCTTCCAAAAGAAGAATTCTTTTTTGTGGTGATCAGTACACAGGGCGAAGGTGAACCACCAATACCCGCCAAAAAGTTTTACGATTATATTCATGAAAATGAATTGTCGCTTCCAAATTTAAAATTCAGTGTGTTGGCATTGGGCGACACGTCTTACCCGATGTTTTGCAAAACAGGTGAAGATGTTGATGCACGCTTTAAAGCATTTGGCGCAAAAGAAGTAGTGCCTATTCAGAAATGTGATGTGGATTATGAAGAAGATGCACAAGCATGGTTCAATAAAGTATTACAGGTTGTAGAAAATCAAACCGCAGTTGCTACAGCTGTTGTTGAACCTGCGGCTGCTGTTAAAAAACCAACAGGAAAAAAACATTACCACGGTACTATTCTGACGAATATTAATTTAAACGATCGTGGTTCAAGAAAAGCAACCTATCATATTGAAATCGGAACGGATGAACCGATTGCATATGAACCAGGCGATACAATTGGCATTGTTCCAAATAACAGAGCCGATGTAGTAGATCGTATTTTATCACTCACAGGTATTGCTGCTGATAAAGTGATTGTAACCGCAAAATCAGAAGGAACAGTAAAAGAATTGTTGTTGCATAATCTGAATATCTGTTACCTGTTGACATCAACAATCAAAAAATACGCAACGCTTACTCAACAGGAAATTCCTGATACAAGAATGGATCTTGTTGATCTCTTGCGTATTTATCCTGTAAAAGATGCAGCTCAGTTTGAAGATGTGGTGAAAATATTAATGCCGATTGCACCACGTTTGTATTCGGTGTCTTCTTCACCAGCAGCGCATGGTGAAAATGAAATTCATATCACGGTAGCGAAGAATGCATTTTTATCACAGGATGAACAACGTTGGGGTTTGTGCAGCGAGTTTCTCGGTGATTTGCCGGTAGGTTCGCCAATTACATTCTATGTGCACAAGGATAAAAATTTCAAATTACCTGCTGCTGATAAAGATGTGATCATGATCGGCCCCGGTACTGGTGTAGCTCCTTTCCGATCGTTCCTTGCAGAAAGGGATGCAACCGGAGCAAACGGAAGAAACTGGTTCTTCTTTGGTGAGCAACATTTCACAACTGATTTTCTCTACCAAACAGAAATGCAGAATTATGTGGAGACAGGTGTGTTGACGAATATCAGTCTTGCTTTTTCAAGAGATCAGCAGGAGAAAGTATATGTGCAGCATCGCATCAAAGAAAAGGCTGCTGAGTTTTTTCAATGGATCGATGGTGGTGCCTCTGTTTACATCAGCGGTACAAAAGATCCGATGAGTAAAGATGTGGAGAAAACATTGTTGCAAGTGATCCAGGATCACGGAAAGAAAACAAGTGAAGAGGCACACCAATACCTGGAGCAATTGAAGAAAGAAGGAAGGTATGAAAAGGATGTATATTGATGATGATTAACGAACGGAACGCACAAGTGAGTGACACAACGATGTGGCCATGAAAAACAAAAGCTGACAACAAAATAATAATCGTATTAAGTTATACACTGAAATGGCGGATCAAGTAAAAAATAAAGAGAAGGTAGCATTGTCACCAGTTGAACGGATCAAAACTGCAAGTGAAGGTTTGAGAGGAACGTTGAAAGAAAGTTTAACGAACCAACTCACAGGGGCATTGTATGAAGATGATCAATCGCTCATCAAGTTTCATGGCATGTACCAACAGGATGATCGTGACAGGAGAGAAGAGCGGACTGCAAAAAAACTGGAATGGTTGTTTTCGTATATGATCCGTTTGCGTTTGCCCGGCGGTTTTTTATCACCTGAACAATGGGTGGCGCTGCATGAAGTGGCAGGTGAACATTCAACAGGAACGATCAAAATCACTACTCGTCAAACAGTGCAGTTGCATGGTATTTTAAAATCGCATATCAAACCAACTATTTCTGATTTCAATATTGCAAAGCTCGATTCTATTGCAGCTTGCGGTGATGTGAACCGTAACGTTACCTGCAGTGCACATCCGAACGAATCAGCAATTCATGAAGAGGTATTTGCTTTTGCTGATAAGATCAGTGTAATGGCATTGCCAAAAACAAGATCGTATTACGAAATATGGCTTGATGAAGAAAAGCTGGTGGAGAAAACAGAAGACGATCCATTATACCAGGATCGTTACTTGCCACGTAAGTTCAAGATCGGTATTGCTATTCCGCCAAATAATGATGTGGATGTGTTAACGAATGATGTTGGTCTTATTGCTGTGATAGAAAATAATAAACTCATTGGTTTCAATATTGCTGCAGGTGGTGGTTTAAGTTCAACACATGGTAACCCGAACACCTATGCTCGTTTGGCAACGGTATTGGGTTTTGTAACTGTTGAGCAAACATTGAAAGCAGTGTACGAAATGATCACGATTCAACGTGACTATGGAAATAGAAGTGATCGTAAGTTGGCCCGTTTGAAATATACCATCGATCGTTTAACGGTTGAAGGATTAAAAGAAGAATTGGAAAAACGTTGTGGCTTTGAACTGGGTGAAATAAAACCTTACAGCTTTACTTCACGTAAAGATCATTATGGTTGGAAAAAGAATCACCAGGGCAAATGGTATTTCACCTTGTTTGTAGAAAATGGTCGTGTGCTGGATGACGAACAGGTGGCAATGAAAACAGCTTTGCTTGAAATTGCAAAAACAGGAAAAGCAAATTTCCGTTTCACAGGTAACCAGAATGTGATCATTTCAGATGTGTTGGAAGCAGATAAACCAGCCATTGAAAAATTGTTGAAAGAATTTAAACTGGATGAACATACTGCTAATGCAGGAGCACTTCGTAAGAATGCAATGGCTTGTGTAGCTTTTAATACTTGTCCGTTGGCGCTAGCAGAAGCACAACGTTATTTACCAACGCTCATTGATAAGATCGAGCCACTGCTTTCCAAGCATGGCTTGCAGGATGATGAAATTATTCTGCGGATGACCGGTTGCCCTAATGGTTGCGGACGTTCACCCGCTGCAGAGATCGGGTTTGTGGGAACAGCTTATGGTCAGTACAATTTGCATATTGGCGGTGACAGGGAAGGAGAGCGCTTGAATACAAAATATAAAGACAGTTTGAACGAAGAAGAAATACTAACGACACTTGATGAGTTGTTTGAAGTATATTCAAAAGAACGCAACAGCGGCGAAACGTTTGGCGATTTTTCACAACGTAAATGGATACTGAATTAATCGCTTGAACAAATTGCTTACGATAGGATTAGTTGCGCTTTCAGCAAGAGCTTACACGCAAACGCCACCTGCTGAGTTGTGGGTGGGTGCAAATGTTACCGTTGCTTTTCAAAATCAGTGGCAATGGCATAATGATGCGGGCTACAGAACAAACGGTGTAAATCTTATTCCGCATCAATATCTTTATCGTACCGGTATCCGGAAAATATTTTCAACGAAATGGCATGCTGCGGCTGGTGCGGCTTTTTTTTCAACAAGGATATCGTATAACAAAGCCGATCATGAATTTGGAAATGAATACAGGGCATGGCAGGAAGTAAATCACCAGTATGAATGGAAAAATGGTTTCAGTCTCCAGAATCGGTTCAGAGCTGAAGAACGTTTTTTTGAAGAGGTAAGTACGAGGGATGCCTATAAAGCATTAAGATTGCGTTACCGTGTCGGTCTTACAAAACGGTTTGCAGAAAAATGGACGGTTCAGGTGGCAGATGAGTACATGCGCCAGTTACAGCAGAAGCAATTTTTATATAATCAAAACAGAACCTTGGTTTCGTTGGGGCATGATTTAAAAAAACACGTACAATTGCAGGCCGTTTATATCTGGCAGCAACGCCCGACAGGATCACAACATATTTTGGCACTCTTATTTCAAAAAACAATCACAGCAGATGGAAACAAGAACTGATGCAGATAAAAAGAACAGGCTCTATCCTGTTTTCCTGAAGCTGGAGGAATTGCGTATCCTGCTTGTTGGGGCTGGGAATGTAGGTTTAGAGAAACTGCATTCGTTGCTTGCAAATTCACCGGAAGCAAGCATTACGATCGTAGCTCCAATTGTAAAAGATGAAGTAAGGAAATTAGTATTTAAGCATCCGGCATCAGTTATCGTTCAACGTGAATTTGAAGCGGCTGATCTTGAAAATAAAGACATTGTTATTCTTGCAACAGATAATCGAAAACTGCATGAAGAAGTAAGAGTATTGGCAAAAGAAAAAGGTCTGTTAGTGAACGTTGCTGATACACCTGACCTATGCGATTTTTATTTAGGCAGCATTGTGCAAAAAGGAAATTTGAAGGTAGCCATATCCACAAACGGTAAATCACCAACGGTTGCCAAGCGGATTAAGGAAGTATTAAATGACGCATTGCCTGGTGAACTGGATGAGGTGATCGAGAATCTCCATCATGTAAGAAATAAGTTAAATGGCAATTTTGAATACAAGGTTAAGAAGCTGAATTCTATAACCAAAGTGCTGGTTGAAAAAGATCGTATCGGCACCGAGCGTCAGTGGAAAAAAATAGCCACTTATTCATTGATCGCCTTTGCGTTTATGTTGATCGGTCATTTTATTTTCTCCTACATTCCCTTCGGGCAAATTGCAACTGACACTGTTGCCTGGTACAAGACACTTGATAAGAATTTCCATTGGCTGGTGCTGGCAGGTTTCCTTGCACAGTTGGTTGATGGTGCATTGGGTATGGGTTATGGTGTTACGAGTGCAACGGTATTATTATCTGCGGGTGTTAGTCCGGCAACAATCAGCGGAGCTGTGCACACAGCAGAAGTATTTTCAAGTGCAGCATCAGGCTACAGTCACTACAAGTTTGGGAACGTAAATAAAAAATTATTTAAAGCCCTGGTAATACCGGGTGTCATCGGTGCAATCCTCGGTGCTATTTTGCTTACATGGCTGGGAAATGCAGATGCTGTCTGGTTAAGAGCTGTTCTTGCCTGCTATACCATGTTTCTTGGTATCAAGTTTTTGATCAATGCATTTCGTGAACAGCGTCAACAAAAAAAATTTAAACACTATAGCGCACTCGCAGGTGCCGGTGGTTTTCTCGATTCATTTGGCGGCGGAGGCTGGGGTCCTTTGGTAACTACTACACTCATCAATAAAGGACGTAGCCCGAAGTATGTTATTGGTTCTGTAAGTTTGACTGAATTCTTTGTTACACTTGCAAGTGCCTTTACGTTTTTTACATTATTGGGCGTAAGCCATTGGCAGGTAATTGCAGCATTATTGATCGGCGGTTTTGTTGCAGCTCCCATTGCGGCAAAGCTTACCGGTAAAATGCCAAAGAAAACGGCTTATATTCTTTTAGGTATCCTTGTTATTATCTGGAGTCTCCGGATTTTGGTAAAAGCCTTTTAGGCTTTTTTTTAAAATAAAAGTCTATCTTTTTGGTAGATTAATATTACCCTACTAAATTTGTAGGGTAAATGAAACAAATCAATCATCTCCACATTCATATGATCATGCGATTCGCATCTGCTACACGATGTTGTATGTGTACCTGTTGATCATTTGCTCCTCCATATAACTATTCATTCTTTTCGCCATACAGGCGATATAACTCTTTATTTCTAAAAACTAATCATGATGGGAAAGCGTTTTCTTTTTGTTTTATTGCTAACTGCACTGACGCAGGTTTCATTTGGTCAAACTGCATTAAAAGGAATTATAAAAGATGGTAAAGGACAGCCGGTGGAGGCTGCCAGTATTAAAGTAAAAGGAACAGTGATCAATGCTGTTGCTGATGGCAAAGGACAGTTTAGTATTCCTGCGCCAAAAGAATTGCCTTTTACGTTGCTTATTTCCTCAGCCGGGTATTACCCAAGCGAAGTTGAGATCACAGAGCTAAAGGAAGCTGAATTAAATATTGTTTTAATTGACAACAATCAATTGTCGGAGGTAGTGATTACTTCACGCCGTCGTATTGAGACAGCACAGAATGTTCCGATTGCTATTTCTGTAGTAGGTGGTGCACAAATTGAAAATGCAGGTGCATTTAACGTTAACCGCTTGAAAGAACTCATACCAAGTGTGCAGCTTTACACATCCAATCCACGTAACACTGGTATCAATATCCGTGGTCTTGGATCACCATTTGGTCTTACCAATGATGGTCTTGATCCTGGTGTTGGTTTTTATGTTGACGGTGTATATTTTGCAAGACCTGCAGCAGCAACACTTGATTTTATTGACATCGAGCAGATCGAAGTATTGCGTGGTCCACAGGGAACATTATTTGGAAAAAACACCACTTCCGGTGCATTCAACATCACAACACGTAAACCAAGTTTTAATCCCGGTGCAAATTTTGAAGTGAGCTATGGTAACTATGGTTATATACAAGCTAAAAGTTCTATTACAGGTGCATTAAGTAAAAAAATTGCAGGACGTCTTTCTTTCTCCGGTACGCAACGTAATGGATTAATTGAAAATGTACGCACAGGAAAGTACACGAACGATATTAATAACCTCGGTTTGCGTGGTCAATTATTATTCAAACCTTCAGTCAACACTTCCATCACAGTTGCGGGTGATTTATCCCGTCAGCGTCCTGATGGTTATGCGCAAGTAGTAGCAGGTGTGGTACAAACAAAGCGTGCAGCTTACCGTCAGTTCAATGCAATCATTGCTGATCTTAATTATACACTGCCAAGCACGAATGCGTTCGATCGTAAAATCGATCATGATGTTCCCTGGAATTCAGGTAACGATTTAGGCGGTGCATCATTGAATATTGAACAGAAATTAGGCCCCGGTACGCTTACTGCAACTACTGCATGGCGTTACTGGAATTGGGATCCCTCCAATGACAGAGACTTTACAGGTTTGCAGGCATTGGCGAAATCTCAAAACCCGGCCAAGCATCAAAACTGGTCGCAGGAAATTCGTTATGCAGGTCAGTTATCTTCACGCTTGAGTGGTGTTGTTGGTTTGTTTTATATTGATCAGGAAGTGAAGATCAATGGTACAGAAGAATCAGGAAAAGATCAATGGCGTTTTTCACAAAGCTCAACAAGTAATCTCTGGCAAACTCCCGGACTTTTTGAAGGTTTTGGAATTTATACAAAGGCTTCTATCAAATCGAAAAGTGCAGCAGCGTTCGCCAATATTGATTGGGAAGTTGCAGAAGGTTTTCACATTTTGCCGGGTTTACGTTATAACTACGATAAGAAAGATGTTGTTTACAATCGTGTAGCAGCAGGTGGACTTGATACTGCGAGCTATAATGGTACAACTGCTCAAAAAACAACCTTACAAGGATTTAAGAACGGCGTTTATACAAGTCAATCGTATGTTGCGAATGCCGATGAGAATAATCTCACCTATCAGCTTACATTATCTTACAGAGCGAATAAATATATCAATGCGTTTGCAACTTATTCAACGAGCTTTAAACCTGTTGGTGTTAACGTTGCTGGTTTACCAACGGTTAATGGTCAGGCAGCAACTGATCTGGCAGTAATAAAGCCAGAGGATGTAAGACATTATGAAGTGGGTGTGAAGACAAATCCAACTGACAATTTTATTTTCAATCTGATATACCATAACACCAACATTAAAAACTATCAAACGAATGTTCAATCGGCTGAGTTAGGTGTTAACCGTGGCTATATTGCCAATGCAGAAGAAGTAAATGTAAAAGGTGTTGAGGTTGATGCGAATTATAAAGTCAATAACCATTTCTTATTCTATGGAGCGTTGGCTTATACAGATGCAAAGTATGTGAAGTTTACAAATGCACCGCTTCCATTGGAAGAAACAGGGTTGACAGAAAATGGCGTGCAGAAAGCATTCAAAGATATTTCCGGCGGCGTGCTTCCCGGTATTTCAAAGTGGTCGGGATCATTAGGTGGTGAGTTTAGTACTGCATCAGCTTTCTTAAATAAACCGGCAAAATTCTTTATTGCATTGGAAAGCTTTTATCGCTCATCGTTTTCTTCAAGCCCGTCTCCATCGGCTTATTTGAATATTGATGGTTATACGCTGGTGAATGGAAGAGTAGGCTTTCGTGCAACGAATACCGGTTTTTCAGCTTTTATCTGGGGTAGAAATATTTTCAATAAAAACTATTACGAACAACTCTTGCCTGCAGGTGGTAATGCAGGACATTATGCAGGTGTTTTGGGAGATCAGGCTACATATGGTGTAACATTACGTTACTCACTTTAATAAAACCAAAAGCAAATGAAAAGAAAATACTTTCCATTACTGCTGATGTTGTTGAGTTCACACTCAATTATGGCTCAATCAAAAACTACAACTGATGTGAGGCAGATATGGACAGGTTATTTTAATCAAACACGTTTAACTGATAAATGGGGTTTGTGGGCTGATGTACATCTGCGTACAAAGGACAACTATTTTAATAATTTGTCACAAGGCATTGTTCGTTTGGGTTTAACCTATTATTTAAACGATGATGCAAAGCTGACAGCAGGGTACGCTTATATCAATCATTTTCCAGCTGAAAATCATAAGAACATTTCTCAGCCTGAACACAGGCCTTGGCAACAGATTCAATGGCATACAAAATATCCGAAATTAAAATTGATGCAGTGGTTCCGGTTAGAAGAACGTTACCGCAGGAAAATTAAGAATAATGATGAGCTGGCAGACGGGTATAATTTCAACTTCAGACTTCGATATAATATTCTGTCCCAATTCCCGCTCAGTAAAAAACGGTTTCAACCAAATACCTTTTCATTTGTGTTAAGCAATGAAGTGTTTGTAAATTTTGGAAAGCAGATTGTATATAATGTGTATGATCAAAATAGGTTTTTTGCAGGCTTTCATTATCATGTAAACAAACACGATAACCTTCAGTTTGGCTACATGAATATATATCAGCAACTGGCAGCAGGCAATCAATACAGAAGTACGCATGCAGCACGGGTCTTTTATTTCCACAATCTTGATTTAAGAAAAAGCACACAACACTGATATTTTTGAATGCTTCCATTCGTTCGTAAGAAAATGGTAAAACCGTTGCGTAGAATGCGATCTTTCTGATGTCTCAAAAAGGTTTCCCCGTAACTTCGCAGCTCATTCAGACGAACAATAAAGATATGAGTAAGTATCATCCACAAACGGACGCCATCCGGTTACAAATGAACCGTACCAACGAGAAGGAACACAGCACGCCTTTGTTTTTAACCAGCAGTTTTGTGTACGATAGTGCAGAGGATATGGCGGCTGCTTTTTCAAATGACAGCCTTGATGTAAATATCTATTCCCGTTTTTCAAATCCAACGGTTGACGAATTTATTGATAAGATAGCGGCGCTTGAAGGTGCGGAAGCTGGTATTGCAACAGGCACCGGTATGGCTGCAGTGTTTTCAACCTTCATGACATTCTTAAGTAAAGGTGATCATATCATTTCTGCATCCGCTGTGTTTGGTTCAACACATACGATCCTTACAAAGTATTTACCGAAATGGGGTTTTGAATCGAGTTACTTTGATATGAATGCACCGGAAACAATTGAAGCGTTGATCAAACCCAACACAAAGTTGTTGTATGTTGAAACGCCATCAAATCCCGGGCTTGATATTATCGATCTTGAATATGTAGCAGCAATTTGTAAAAAGCATAATATACTTTTCATTGTAGATAACTGCTTTGCAACACCAGCAGTTCAGCAACCTCTTAAGTTTGGTGCTGATCTTGTATTGCATTCGGCGACGAAATTTATTGATGGACAAGGAAGAGTGTTAGGCGGGGTAGTGGTTGGACGTAAAGAGCTGGTGCATGAAATGTATTTATTTGTACGTAATACTGGTCCTTCTCTCAGTCCATTTAATGCATGGGTGTTAACAAAGAGCCTGGAAACACTTTATATCCGTATGGATAAACATGCAGACAATGCATTAAAGCTTGCTCAACGCCTGGAAGGAAATCCAAAACTAAATTCCGTGAAGTATCCATTTCTTCCATCGCATCCACAATACGACATTGCAAAGAAGCAAATGAGCAATGGTGGTGGTATTGTTACGTTTGAATTGAAGGGTGGTATTGAAAGTGGTCGTAAGTTTTTGAATGCATTGGAAATGTTATCGATGACGAATAATCTTGGTGACAGCAGAAGCATTGCTTCTCATCCTGCATCAACCACGCATTCTAAATTATCAGTTGACGAAAAGAAGGCAGTTGGTATAACAGACGGTTTGGTGCGCATTTCAGTTGGCCTTGAATATATTGATGATATCATTGCAGATATTGAACAGGCATTGGAAAAATGCTGATGAAATAAATTCAAACGAAGAGAGCCACGCAATGCGTGGCTCTCTTCGTTTATGGATGCTTAAAGTAATTGGATATAACTTAAAATAAAAAGCCCCGCCACCTAAAGGACGGGACCGTTATTACCTGATAAAACCAAAACACTCTTTAGCGTGTGGGCATTGTTTCGTTACTGCCTTTTACTTTCTTCAGTAACAGAATATAACCGCAGCACTCTTTATTCTTTTTATTTACCTGCACCGGTTTGATCATGTGCCATTCACTGATCTTTGGCATATAACCATAGCTGATGATATTGCCATCCAGTTCAGGTTTTAATTTTTTGTAGAAGACTTGTTTCTCGTCGTAATCGTACATACGCACTTCCTGGATCTTGCTGCTGGGGTCGCCAATAAAAACAATATGATACCAGGCACCTTGTGTCATGGGAACAATTACCGGCATTTCAAATTCACTTTCCATGGTCATGCTGGCTTCTTTCAAAACCATAAACCCACTCTGTTCAAATGATTTCTTTAAACTATCGACTTGTAAACTGATTGATTGATTGCTGCAACTCCGTTGACGGATAACATCCTGTGCGGAAGCGAATGTGCACAGTAGCGCAAATATGCAGATGAAAAAATAGTTTTTCATACTAGTACGGATTATTAGGGTTTTAATGCTGTTTTTCAGCAGGATTTGGTACGATTTACAGTACAAGATACTGCATATAATATGATATTGTAGCCTTTTCAATGCTATGTTTTACTACTACGTAGTTCCCCTTATGTTGATTTATGATTTTTACCTGCTGAATATACCAATAATTGTGCCCCGATAAACCTTACGACCCCTTGTAGGTATAAAAAGAATTGGCCTGGGCGGTGCAGGTCAGAACAAGATCGTTGATACACACATGTGCCGGCAGGGTAGCTGCATAAAAAATTACATCAGCTACATCTTTTGCCGAGAGGGGAGTATAGCCTGCGTACACCGCAGCAGCCTTGTCTTCATCGCCCTTAAAACGAACCATCGAGAACTCAGTTTCTGCTGCTCCCGGGTGAATAGCAGTTACTTTGATCTTATGCTGCAGCAGATCGATCCGCATGCCTTTACTGATACTGTCGACCGCTGCTTTGCTGGCGCAATACACATTGCCGTTTTCATACGCTTCTTTACCTGCTGTTGAGCCAAGATTGATCACATGACCTCCATTTCGTTTGATCATGTACGGTAGTACCGCACGGCTCACATACAACAGCCCTTTCAGATTTGTGTCGATCATGATCTCCCAATCTTCCATATCGGCTACATCAAAATGATCCCGACCCAAGGCAAGCCCTGCATTGTTCACTAATACATCAATGCCTTGCCACTCTTCCGGCAAGCTGTTGATGGCAACAAACACTTCATCTTTCTGCTGCACATCAAATGGCAACAGGAAAATATTTACCCCATATTGTTCTTCTAACTGTGTTTTGATTTCCTGCAAGCGATCGAGCCTGCGACCATTTAAAATGATATTCCAGTTGTTGGCTGCAAATACTTCTGCACAGGCTTTTCCAAAACCTGAAGTGGCACCGGTAATAAAAACAAGCTTACTCATGCCGTGAATGTACAGAGAAACTGAATTGAGCGAACGGAGTGCGATTGATTTTTTAAAGCTTAATATCTTCGATCGTACGGTTCTGCCGACTGCGTTCGGCACCAAAAGCCATGAGATGACTTTCAACCGATACTTCAATGGAGGAACTTAACAAATCTTTATTCTGTTGATACACGGCCTGCACCCAATCTTTCACCAGGCGATGATCGCCACCGCCATGTGCATCAGTCTTCAGGCTCCAGGAGGTTTGCTTACGGGTTTTAAAATCAGTGAGTACAAAACTTTCCATATCGCCGATGATGTCACCCTTCGATCCCATGATGCGTGTCTTTCTTCCTTCATACGATACATGTGCTTCCATCGAAAAAGCAGCAGTGGTGCCGTTTTCAAACAACATATTTACAGTAAGATGATCGGGCTGATCATTATCCATTCGGTACACGCATCGACCATAGTCACTTGTTTTTAATTGCTCCAGAATAAACGAGCCCTGTTCATCCTCGTCCTCGGGCAAATCAAATACATATGTGCGCTTCCGATCACGGTAATAAATTTGTAATGCAGAGTATGCACAACTGTCTTCCACTTTACAACCATCCGTACAACGTTCGGTACTTCCTTCAGGTGCATTGGCATTTTTAAACCAGCGAAGATTACCAAAGCAATGCACATCATGCACAGGACTATTCACTAACCAACGAATAATATCTGTATCGTGTGATGATTTAGCAAGAATGATGGGAGCAGCCATTTTGCTGTTGCGCCATTTACCACGCACATACGAGTGACTCATATGCACATGCTCAATAGGTTCCATGTGTTGAACGCTGATGATCTCGCCAATCAATCCTGCATCGATCACTTCTTTTAATTCACGGAAATAAGGTGAGTAACGCAACACATGGCAAACACCCACAATGCGACCCGTCTCTTTTGCTCTTTTCAGGATCAATCTGCATTCTTCTTCACTAGGAGCAATTGGTTTTTCGAGCAATATATCATAACCTGCATCTAATGCTGCAAGACAAGGCGCTGTATGCAACTGATCAGGTGTGGCAATGATCACTGCATCTGCAAACTTCTCTTTAATGAAAACATCTTTCCAGTCTTTATAACAATGCTCGGGTATTATTTTATGTTTGCGTGCAGTACGTTTTCTACGTTCAGCATTATTGTCTGCAACGGCAACAATTTGTAATTCATCCGGATTTTCAGAAGCATAGTCGGCATAGATGGTACCACGATGACCGGCGCCAATAAGAATGGCCGTTACAGGCTTTTCAATTTTCTTGTGCTGCGGATTATAAAATACATCATCGTGCAAACCGAGCAAACCTGCTACCTCTTTCCAACCAAGTGTGGCAATGTTGGTAAGCGATTCAACATGACGTAGAAATTTGCGTGAAGCAATAAACTGGCGTAACGACATAGTTTAACAATTCTTCTTTAATGATTTATTCCTTTCTCACAACAACAGTTCATCTATTACGGCAGGCTAAAGTTAGAACAAGAATTTTTTATTCAGTCAATACAATTACAATATCCATCACATTTGTTTGCGTGGCTCCGGTTTTTAATAAACCATTCACTTTTTCAAAAAAAGGATAAGCATCATTATCATTGATCGCATCTTTGATCGATAGTTGTTGGTCATCTGCATCCTCTCGTAACGCATCATCTGCAAAAGCACCTGCTGCATCTGTAGGGCCATCAGTGCCATCGGTTCCGGCTGCAAGCAAGCTAATGTTGGGTTTGTTGTTCAATTGCTGTAGCGCACATAAGGCAAGATGTTGGTTTCGACCTCCTTTACCATTGCCGGTAACAGTAACAGTAGTTTCGCCACCAAAAAGAAAACAGGCAGGTTTTTTTGAATGATACTGTGTTGCTTTCTGCATAATGGCTGTTGCTGCATCTGCTGTTTCACCTGTTAACAGTTCTTCCTGTACAATAACTGTGTAACCCAGTTCTTCTGCTTTTTGTTTTGCAGCAGTAATGGCTGTTTTATTACTGCCGATGATCGTATTCGTTACTTGACCTGTTAGTTTATCGCCGGGTTTGATGGTATCTGCAAGTTTCCCCTTCAATCCTTTTTGCAGGTAGTGTAAAACGGAAGTTGGTAATTGCTGTTGCAGTTGATAGTTGTTGATGATGTGCATGGCATCAGCAAAGGTTGTTGCATCAGCACATGTTGGTCCGCTGGCAATATCCTGTAACTGATCGCCCGGTACATCTGAAATAATGAGTGTGAACCAATGCGCTTGTGGCGCATGTCGTAATAGTTGTCCGCCTTTTATTTGTGAGAGATGACGACGAACGCAATTCATTTCATCAATGGATGCGCCACTCTTCAATAACAGATCAAATGTTTGTTGTAATTCTTTTAAGCTGATGCCCGCTGGCGTATCGGCCCAAAGCGAAGAAGCACCACCACTGATCAAACAAATGATCACATCATCTGCTTTTGTTTGCTGGAGTAAGTTGATGGTTTGTTCAACAGCATCCACACTTTTTTCATCAGGTAACGGGTGTGCCGCTTCAATACAATTGATTTTTTCAAGAGGTAATGCATGCTCATACTTGGTTGTAACAATGCCTGCTTTGATCTGATCACCAAGAATTGATTCAACTGTTTGAGCCATGGCGGCGGCAGCTTTACCTGCCCCGATCACATAAAGATTTGTTGTTGCTAACGAAATTGATTGATTGCCGATTTGCAAAATATTTTTTTTCAGTTGCAGATGTTGTGGCAGCAATGCAGTCGGTTGAACCGCTGCTACGGCTGAACGATAAATAGCTTCTGAATGAATTCTTTTTTGCATGACTTGTATTGATAGATAAACTTACGTAATGATGTTGGAAGCGGACAAATGAAACCCCGATGCTCCCTTTGTTTATCAGGGGGCATCGGGGCAAATATTAACAACTATCATGCTTAGATATATGCTGCCTAGAGTTTTATTCCCCATTCATTAAGCATGGGTCTGCCTAACAGTGCATTTGCTTCTGCATCGTTTTTGAATTTTTCTTTTTTCGGATTCCATTTTAAGGGGCGTTTCAGTTGGTAAGCAATGTTAGCAATATTGCATACGGAGGCTGTACGATGCCCGATTTCAACATCACAGATTGGTTTTACACGAGTGCGCATGGCATTCAAAAAATCTTTGTAATGATTTTCACTTTTGTATACATGCTTTTGCGCATCACCAATGATTTGATTTTTTAATGATGCAGGTGTGGTTTCAAGTTTGCCACGTCCAATTCGCAGTTCACCTTCAGTGCCGGTAAACAACAACGCATTGTTCCATTCCCATTTTTCATGCGTCATGATAACACCGTTTTTATACTTAAACGTTAGAACCGGATGGTCAGCATCAGGAGCAAAAATTTCCACAGGGCCGCTGTTATCCATATCCAAAGCCCATTGAGCAATATCAAACATATGTGCACCAAAATCTGTTACCATGCCGCCACCAAATTCTTTGTAAAGTCTCCAGTTGGGATAAACATCTTTTGTAACGGGTGGAGCCAGCTCCGCATTAAAGGGTTTATATTCATTTGGACCAAGCCATTTCTGCCAATCTAAACCGGCAGGAGTAACTTCTTCCGGTAAATTATAAGCAACCGGCGGAGCACCAATATTTACTTTAATACTTTTTATTTCACCGATGTAACCGTTGCGGATCAATTCAACCGCCTGCCTGAATTCAGGCCATGAGCGTTGCATACTGCCTGTTTGAAAAATGCAATTGTGTTTGCGTGTAGCATTCACCATTGCTCTGCCTTCCTTTACTGTAAGTGACAATGGTTTTTCGCAGTAGATATCTTTTCCTGCTTCAGCGGCCTTTACAGCCATGGCAGCATGCCAATGATCAGGTGTGGCAATAACAACAGCATCAATATCTTTTCGGGAAAGCAATTCTCTGTAATCAGTATAAACTCCAATATCGTTCAGGTTCCCCGTTTGCTTATACTTCTCCTGGTTAGCTTTTACTGTTTTCAGCATCAGGTCGGTTTTGTCTTTATACACTTCACTCAATGCCAGTATTCTGATCTCGTTTGTTGCTAAAAAGTAGTTACTGAGGATACGTCCTTGTTTTCCGCAGCCAATAAAACCAAGTGAGATCATATCGCTTGGGGCGATGTATTTAGATCCATCGGGACGGTTACCACCTAATACATAGCGGGGTACAATGATAAACCCTGCAAGAGCGGTTGCTGAGTTTTTAATGAAATCCCTGCGGCTGTTGCTTGATGGGTTTTTGTTTTTCTTATCGATCATTGGTTGTAGATTTTTATTGGTAAGACAATCTGTATGCTTAATACGCAGCTGAAAATACGAAGAATCGGTTAACTGGAATTACATCAATTTTTGCTATAAATTATGCTTTTACTGGTACTAAGCCCCGACACAATCGGGGTTGATTTAAACGGTAGCAATTGATCTTGCGCACAATTGCGCCAGTTGTGTCTGTCAATTATTTTATCAGCTGTGTCAGCGGTAGTTGTCTGAAATTCTGAAACTGAAGGTTGCTTTATTATTATTCAGAAAGAAAGTAGCATTATCGCTGATTATAACAGTTTTTCGTTCTACTGATTCCGAAAGCAAAAAAGTCAAGATCACTGTTCTCGTTTTCGCTTTCATTTTAGTTAGATTAATTATTGGATTGCCATCAAGCACAAATCTATTTCGTGTTTTTTTATATCCATATGCTTTTAGTAGAGGCTGCATCCTTAGCAATTCATTTTTTGTTACTGCTACAGAAATATCAACAATAGTTTGGAAAAGCTTTTGTTCAGTTTCTTTCCCAATATAATCATGCATATATCTTTTTTGAGTTATTCCTTGTTCAAGATCAGCGGCACTGTACCCCCAACTTTGATAATCCTTTTTTGAATGATTCTGAAGAATTGGGATGAACTTCAATAATTTTTTTTCGTTGGTCAAGTTTTCATAAACATTAATATAATCAATGTTTAATTCGGGTGAAGAGTAGGGTCTGTTATAAAGTGAATCCCTTGTATAGAGTTGAAGATGCTGTAGTAGAGTGCTTGTTTCTTGCCATTTAAAACTATGATGGACTAATAAACAGGCGCCAATTCTGGTTGTAAAAAATCCTTTACCGGGTAACAAATGAACAAATGACTCTTTGCCTAATAAAAGTACTTCTATACCCGTAGAATCTGTAAACACTTTAATAAAAGCAAATGAGTCACAAAGAAACCTGTTACTTACTATTTGGCTTAATGATATACTGTCAATAGAAATATCAACATGATTAAGTTGAAATACAGGTTTTTCCTGGGACGTACCTGAAATGCCAAGCGTAATGATAAAAAGAAAAATGAAGAGAATCTTTTTCATATTGGAGGTATATGCTTAATCCTTGTTTCTTGCACGTTCATAATATGGTGTGTAACATTAAAGAATTTACGTGCCGTGCATTTTCAAATATTTATTCTTGCTTTTCTTTTAATCTGAGCACCAAACCAAATGCCAACCAAAAGCGCCGGTATAAATCCAAATATGGTCACCCAAAATAATGGCTTAAAAATATAATCTTCAAAAGGATCGTCATTTGTGCCAATATTGTCGAGCCCTTCCTGAAAGAAACCAGTCCAGCCGGCAAAAAAAGCTGTTGTCAATAAAACAGCCATACCACTTAAAAAACCAACAAGTATAAAATTTCTTTTTTTAATTAGTATTTGTGTTCCTGCAATTTGTCCATACAGGTGCCCGCAAATGAGCATAATTGCAGCACCTATAAAAATGTTGAGTTTGTAGTCAATAGTTGTAAACCAGAAAAATGCTTTGATAAACTCTTTGTCTGATGAAATGAGACCAGTCATAATAAGTTGTGCAATAATAAGCCCTATTATAACTGATAATAATCCTTGCCTGCTACCAATTTTTTTTGCTTCTGTTACTGTCATTTGTCGTTGAACTATCAACTGGTTCGGTTAAAAGTTTAGTGGTTCTCTATCGTATTAACACCACCGTTCCCTTCTTGCTGATCGTTCTTCCCAAATAATCAGTACCGCTCACCATCCAAACATAAGCGCCGGGATCTTGTTGTATACTTTTGAAAGTTCCATCCCAACCTTCATTGGTTTTGGTAGTAGCAAAAATTTCCTGTCCCCAACGGTTAAACACACGGAAGTAATGGAATTGTGCAATACCAACAGGATAGGGCGTTAATACATCATTGAGGTTATTGCCATCAGGAGTAAAACCGGTAGGCACTAATATGTCGGGTGAAATTTTAAAGATGCGGATATTGATGGTATCAAAAGCAAAACAACCTTCCGGTGTTTCAGTGCGCATGATGTAACTGAAGTTTTCTCTTGATGCATCAAACACAGCCACAGGATTAGGAATAAACTCATCTGTTAAATAATCAGGCGGTATCCATTGATAAATTGTTCCGCCACTTCCATTCAACTGCAATGGCTGACCAACAACAACGGCTGTATCATTTCCTGCGAAAGCAGGAACAGGTGGCACCACTCTTACCTGCACCGTATCAAACACAGGTTTGGGGCAACCTAAACTTGAAGTACCTCTGACAATATAATTCGTAGTTGTTAGCGGAAAGGCTGTGGTCACTGCACTCGTTGGTGAACCCAATGTTGCAGCAGGTGACCATAACCAATTCTCCGCATCACCAACGGCGGTGAGTGTTAATGTGTCATCATAACAAATCGCATCATCCGGTCCTGCATTTACCAAGGGATAAGGAACAGTGTTAACAGTTACCGTTCGTGTTTGGTTACACTTGCCAATGGTTGATACAACGGTGAACACAGTTGAAGGAGCAGTTGGTATAGCCACCGCATCACGCACATTCGGATCAATAAATAAATTTGACGGACTCCATGCATACTGTAAACCATCGGTACTTGGTTTCAATACAACTGTATCGCCACGACAAATGGTTGTATCATTTGGTGCACGCAGTGTTACAAAATCAACCACATTTACCAGCACTGAATCTGTATTAAAACAACCGGGCGCCAGTGTAAGTGTTACATAATATTTTGTCGGCACATCAGGACTCACCAATGGATTGGCAATGGTTTGATTGTTGATGTTGTAAGCAGGCGACCATTGAAATGTTCCTTGTCCGAATGCATTTAACTGCAAGGTATCAATCGAACAAATGAGTGTATCGTTTGTGAGTTGCAATGTTGGTTTGTCGGTAATATTGATCGGTTTCGTGATCGTATCTAAACAACCTTTAGTGCTTCCTGCTATGAGTTGCACATTATATGTTCCGTTTAGCGGATACGTGTATTGTGGATTTCGCAACCTTGATGTATCAGCTGTGGTTGCAGGATTTCCGAAATTCCATTTCCAGGAATTAGGTGAACCATAAACAGAGGTAGTATTATCGTTAAACTGTATCGGTACATTTTTACAGCCGTCGTATAAATTAAAATCAGGGAAGAAACCGGGAAATACGTAAATATCAGAATAAGAAGTATCGGTACAAACTTCATTACGGTTTACAATGAGCATTACTTTATATACGCCGGTATCAGCATACGTGAATGTGGGAACGCTTTGTGTTGATGTGTCGTTTGTTGATCCTGTTACACCAAAATCCCAAAACCAGTTTCGTATTTCGGTGCTGGGTGTAAGGTTTTGAAATGTTTGTGTAAAACCATCGCAGGTGCGGTTTTCCAATGGCAGTTCTGCATCAGCAAAGTCACAATCAGAAATACGGATGGTAAAATCTTTACGGTGTGTTGAAATGGGTACGCCTCTGCGCCATTCGGTAATACACACATTCACCACAAAGAAGGATGCACCACTTGGATTTACAACACCTGTTGGCGCAACGCCTGATATAACGCCTGTTACAGGATGAATAGTAACACCAGAACCGAGTGGTGATGCCCCGCTGTAACCACCGGTATAACCAACCGAATTATAAGGAGGGGGCAGTGGTTTACGATTGGTTGAATTAGGGAGACCATCAGTATCGTATGCTTCACAAAAACTATAGCTTAATGAATCGCCACGATCAGGATCAGTTGCACTGAAGGGTAATACAAAACGTTTGTTACGACAAACCAGTGCGGTATCTTTTGTATCGAATACCGGACTTGAATTTGTTTCACTACCTAATTGTGCAGTGCCGGGAATGTTGGCAACATATGTAGAACCGGTAGCAGCGCCACTTACATTCGATAAGCCATTAATACGGCAACAGGTTTCAAATGCAATGGTATAGCCCTGTGCAGTGTTGGGCAGTTCTATTGTTGTGGTAAATAATCCCACTTCGTAACAAACTGGCGGTGCATTAATGATACAGGAAAACGGACTTTGCAGACTGAGTGTTCTGAAATCAGTACGGTTGACAGAAATACTGTCAAGATAAGCTGTGTTACTGCCCCTGTTAAAAACACCTAATGTAACAACCGAAGGCAGTGGCGCAATTTGAGCACCACCCGTATTATTTAAAGGGTTGCAATCACGAAACAAACGCAGGGTAACACGGAAAATGCTGCCCCCATTTGGGCCGGGGCCAACATAAGCATAATACATTTCGCCTCCGGAAATATGACCGGCATAAGTGTCCTGCAAAAACAATAGGGTGAGTACAATCAGTATAATTCGTTTCATGTAGTAGTAGTGGTTACAGTAGTTAAGTCGTTTACTGTTGTACAAAATTCTCCAATGGTAAGGTTCAGTTCTGTTGTTGCTTCCAGCATGCCCATGTGTGCAATGCCGGGAATAAGTTTTGCCATGGACACTGTTGGCAAAGCTGTTTGTGCCAATGCATCGGCCGGGCTCACAGCTTTATCTTCTTCGCCAATAAAAAATAAAACAGGTACTGTTGTGTTCTGCAGTACATGAGAACGATTTGGCCGGTTGATCATTGCTGTATAATAAGCTATTAACGCTTCGGAAGTAAATTGATTGCCTTGTGCGATCAGTTCATCAACCTGATCTTTGTGTTCTTTAGTAAACCGTTGTGAAAATAAATTAGGAATGGTGGTTTTCATAAACTCTGCTGCACTGTGTTCTTTAATAAAGCTGATTGATTTTTGCCGTGCGGCTTTTTTCTCTTCACTATCAGCATATGCTGTTGAATGAATTAATCCAAATGCAGTTAAATGTTCTGGATACAGTTCAGCAAAAGCCAGTGTTACATAACCGCCCATTGAATGACCAAGCATGATGCATTGATCGATCTTTTCTGCATCCATCATTTGCTTGATCATCGCAGCCATTGATTCCATTGACAATTCACCTGTGCCAATTGCTGATTGTCCGGTGCCGGGCAGATCGGGGATGAATAAACGATAATCGTTTTGAAGGTAATCAACCTGGTATTTCCAGATGCGGCTGTCTTCGCCAAACCCATGAATCAATATGATTGATTGGTTGCCTTTTCCAGTAATGAAATAAGATAGCGAATGATTGCCCCCCAGCTTCTTTTGTAGCATGCGGGTAAATTACAAAAAATAACAGGCTGGCAAAACCGTTGTGTAACAATTGGCCGAATTTTACCAGATGTTTTACATCTTTTTCTTTTGTTTACCTGTAATGGTTTGGTAGATAGCAAACAGGATGAGGATGCCGGTCAATATCAGTGCAAGTTTGCTGAGCAGATCGCCATAACGAACAAAGAATGTTTGTTGGTTGTTGACGGGGATATGCATTTTGGTTGAAGCGGCTACCCACCAAGGTTGTGGTTGAAAAATTTCACCCATTGGATCAATAAAACAACTGATGCCCGTGTTGGCACTACGTAATACCCATTTTCTTGTTTCGATGGCACGCAGTTTTCCATATAACATATGATGTTTGTAGCCGGGGGTGTTGCCCCACCATCCATCGTTTGTGATCACGGCAATAATATTAGCACCGCTACGAACATACCTGCTCATGTATTCACCATAAATACTTTCGTAACAGATAGCAGGGGCAATTGTATAACCATTGGTTGTGTTGATGGGTGTACGCTCTTCCTGTTTGGCATAACCACCTGCTGTGCCACCAAATTCTTCAAACACGGGTGCAAGAAATTTGAGAAAGCCCGGCAATGTTTCTACACCTGGTACCAGCATTGATTTATGATAGAATTGTTTTGGACCTGTGCTGTCGAATAAAACACTGCCGTTATACACTTCGTAAAAATTTGAAGTGCCATCAATTGGTCTTGCATCGTTTGAAATACGTTCACTGAATACACGATAACTTTCAATGCCTGTAAATAAATTGATTTTAGGATGACGTTTTAAAAATGCAAACAACGGATTCAAAAAGAAATTCTGTTGCAGCGATGTTTCATCAAAACCGTTCGGTGCATACAAAGCTGTTTCGGGCCATACCAATAAAGTTGTATTACTGTCGATCTGCTGTTCACTCAAACGGATGAGTTGTTGCAGTTGTGCTTCAAACGTTCCCGTTGATAATTTTTCGTAAGGATCAATATTGGGTTGAACGATGACGATGTTGGAAGATGTTTGATTTGTGATGACTGATGTTGGATGTGAAGCGCTTCGATTGCTGTTGATGAGAAGCGATAAAATGATCGGTAATGCAAGTAATGCTGAAATAAGCAGGAGTGATGACATTCGTATTTCGTACTTCTTACCTCGTACTTCATGACTCATATCCCGCACTCCAAATAGCAATCTAAACAACAACACATTCACCAACAACACCCACAATGTTCCGCCGCTTGTGCCTGTGTATTCATACCATTGGATCCAGTTGGTTCTTCCGGCAAATACATTGCCCAATGTAAGCCATGGCCAGCTGAGTCCCCAATCCTGTAAGTGTAAATATTCAAAACTCATCCAGAACAAAACGAATGATGTATAGCCAATGAGTGAACCAAAACGTTTGTTCATAAAACGAAAGCCCATCAACGGAATGCACATCAATAAACTGTTTACGATAATGGCCAGCCATGCGCCCAGCATATCTGCATTCCAGATCCACCAGGTGGTGCTGATGTTCCAGGTAAAAAGTGCGAGGTACATCAACCCGAAAAACTTAATGCCTGAATAGTTTTTTTGTTCGATGATGAATAAAGGAATGAATGCAATGAAGATGGCAACAGTAATGTTGACCATGGGCCATGCAAGAAAGAACAATAAACCTGACAGGAGCGAAAGCAGAATGGGTTGGAACTTTTTCAAGTAACTGATTTTTGTAAAAATAGGAATGCCCAACAAGATTGTCGGGCATTCTTTCATTAAGAATTCAATTCTTTTGTATTTGTTAACTGGGTCTGACGACCATGGGCCGTACCGACCAGTCTTATCTTGAGTAGTTCGGGCTTTCTTTTGTAATGATCACATCATGCGCATGGCTTTCTTTCATACCGGCATTACTGATCTTGATGAATTGTGCACCTTGCAGATCTTTAATCGTTTTAGCACCGCAGTAACCCATCCCTGCACGAAGTCCGCCGGTGAACTGATGAACGATCTCAGCAACATTTCCTTTGAAGGGAACACGGCCTTCAATTCCTTCAGGTACTAATTTCTTGATACCATCTTCCACATCCTGGAAATAACGGTCGCCACTACCTTGCTGCATGGCACCGATCGAACCCATACCACGGTATTGTTTGAACTTTCTTCCTTCGTAGATAATGGTTTCACCAGGGCTTTCTTCAGTTCCTGCAAATACACTACCCATCATCACTGTTGATGCGCCGGCTGCCAATGCTTTTACCAGGTCGCCTGTATAACGGATACCACCATCTGCAATAACAGGAATGCCTTTTGTTTTCAATGCAAACGCAGCTTCCATAATCGCTGTCAATTGAGGAACACCTGTACCTGCAACAATACGTGTAGTACAGATAGAACCCGGGCCGATACCAATTTTCACTGCATCTGCACCAGCATCAGCTAATGCTTTTGCACCGGCACCGGTTCCTGCATTACCTGCAATGACTTGTAATTTTTTAAAATTCTTTTTCAGATTTTTCAATGCATCGATCACGCCTTTGCTGTGGCCATGCGCACTGTCGAGTGTTACAATATCAACACCCACATGTTGTAATGCAGCTGCACGATCGAGCATATCGCCTGTTATACCAAGTGCGGCACCAACTAGTAAACGACCATAAGAATCTTTTACTGCATTGGGGTGACTTTGCACCTGCAACATATCACGGTAAGTAATAAGACCTGCAAGTGTGCCGTCTTTCTTTACAACCGGGAGCTTTTCAATTTTATGATGACTGAGGATAGTTTGTGCTTTTTTGAGATCGGTTCCTTCAGGTGCAGTGATGAGGTTGGTTGAAGTCATTACTTCACTCACTTTTTTCTTGGTGTTTGTTTCGAACCTGAGATCACGGTTGGTGAGGATGCCCACCAGTTTGTTTTTCATGTCAACAATAGGAATACCACCGATCTTATTTTCTTTCATCAGCTTCAACGCATCAGCCAGGGTAGCATCAATATGTAAAGTGATAGGGTCGATGATGAGCCCGCTTTCACTACGTTTTACTTTGCGCACCTGTGCAGCTTGTTCTTCAATACTCATATTTTTATGCAGGATACCGATACCGCCTTCACGTGCCAGTGCAATGGCCAAGCCTGCTTCTGTAACCGTATCCATTGCTGCTGACAGCATGGGGATGTTAAGCCTTAATGATTTTGTGAGTTGACTGCTGATATTGGTTTCTCTCGGGAGAACCTGTGAATAGGCCGGCATGAGTAAAACATCATCAAATGTGTAACCTTCGCCGAAAAATTTGTTGAGAACCGCTTTGCTGAGAGGGGAATTATTTCTTGTTGCCATGTGCAAAGATAAGGGAGCGGATATATTGCTTCCAAATCGGGAAAAGATCAGCTCAATTTATAGATTTTTCCGGGCAGACTTTTTACCAATCCGTTCATCTCCATCATTAATAAAGCAGCAGATACCGAACTGCTGTTGATATTGCTTTGCAGGTTGATCTCATCAATATGCATCTGTTCCTTTACTTGTAATAATTGTGCAATGATCTTTTCATCGGCAGTAAGATCAACAAAGAGTTGTTTTTGTATTATTTTTTTCTTGTTCTTTTCTTCCCAGCCCATTTCTTTTATAACATCTTCACCGTTACGTATCAGTATGGCCTTATTACTTTGAATTAAATAATTGCATCCTTCGCTTTTACTGTCAGTTGTTTTGCCGGGTACAGCAAATACATCCCGATTATAACTGTAAGCAAGATTAGCGGTGATCATACTGCCGCCTTTTATTCCTGTTTCAATTACAATGGTAGCATCGCACATACCTGCTACTATTCTGTTTCGTTCAGGGAAATTATGACGATCGGGTTTGGTATCTTTTCTGAATTCGGTTAAGATGCCACCGCCTTCAGCAATCATTTCTTTGGCAAGTGCTGTGTGTTGCGACGGATAAATTTTATCTAAGCCATGTGCCAATACTGCAACTGTCGGCAATTGTTGTTTTAAACTTTGTTTATGTGCAATGGCATCAATGCCATAAGCAAGTCCGCTTACAACCAATGGCTGATGCGGCGCCAGTGATGCAAGAATTTTTTCCGTCATCATTTTTCCATAATCTGAATTGCTGCGTGTGCCGATGATGGAAATAATTTTTGATGTATTCAGGTTGGCATTACCCCGGTAAAATAAAAGAGTAGGAGGATCGTAACAATGCAATAAACGTTTTGGATAATCATCAGAAGTTAAGAATAGCGGTTTGATCTTGTACTTTTCAATAAACTTTATTTCATCTTCCTGTTCGTTGAACGCATCGAACTTCTTGATGCTACTGGCACGCACTTCGCCAATGCCTTCAATTTTTTCTAAGGTTGATTTCTTTGCTTTGAAAATAGCTTCAGCTGTGCCGAATTCTTCAGCCAGTATTTTTGCCTGTACATCGCCGATGTTTGGCACTTGTGTTAATGCAAGTTGGTAGAGCAGATCGGTGTTCATCTTATTTCTAAGATAACACAAAAATTATTTTGCGATCACCTTCAATTCCGTTCTCCTGTTTTTTGCACGGCCATCCTCGCTTTTGTTATCAGCCAATGGTTTTGTTTCACCAAATCCCTTGCTCGATAACCGATCGGGGGTAACGCCTTTGTACAGGAAATAATTGATCACCGCTTTTGCACGGTTGTTCGAGAGAGTCAGGTTGTCGGCAGGTTTACCCACATTATCGGTGTGGCCTTCGATCTCGATCTTTAACGTTGGATTTTCTTTCATCAGTTGCACCACTTTATCCAGCTCGATCATCGATTCCGGTTTTACGTCTGCTTTATTTACGTCAAAGAAAATATTCTTCAATACAATACTTGCATTTACTTCAATCGGTGTAAGTGGAATATCGATGGTATAAGTTGTATCGGTGCTTGATGCTTTCAGGAAAAAGTTTTCAGAGTAAAACAGATAACCTTTACGATTCACATTAAATGCATAGTCATTACCAACTGGTAAGGTGATAAGATAATTTCCTGTTTCATCTGTCTGCACTTTGCTGATGGTTTGTGCAGTAGAGAAATTGATCAACTCAACTGCTGATGGCAAACCTTGTTTTGTTTTTGCATCAAACACGTTTCCTTTTACCCATAATGTTTTGAACGGGCGCACATGATCGGGCATTTCAAAACTATAAATATCCAAACCTCCTCTGCTGTCGGCGCCATCGCTGGCGTAGTAAGCAGTTTTACCATCGCTGGTGATTACAAGTGAACCTTCTTCATCAATTGTATTGACGGGATAGCCAAGATTGATGGGCTTGCCCCAACTGCCATCCGCTTGTTTGCGACTCATAAACAAATCGGCTTCGCCATAACCGGGATGACCTTTTGATTTGAAGTAAAGTGTTTGATTGTCGGGATGAATAAACGGGCAACCTTCATCTGCACTGGTATTAATAACAGCACCAAGATTGCGTGCCGATCCCCATTGACCATTTGGTTGTAAGGTGCTGAAATAAATATCACTGCCACCTAAACCTGATGGATCACTCGCCGTAAAATACAAGGTGCGTTTATCCGGAGAAAGTGATGGTTGTGTTTCCCAATATTCAGTATTGATGGCACGACCAAGATTTATTTTTGGTCCCCAACCTGTTTTGTTGAGGTTCGACATGTAAAGATCAAAATTTCCTTCACCCTCATTGCCATAGTTGGCAGCAAAGAATAACAACTTGCCATCAATGGAAATATTCTGTGCGCCTTCGTTCGATTCTGTATTTAATTCACCGGGCAAAGCTGTTGCATTACCCCATGTTCCATTCTTACGTTCACTCACATAAAAATCTTCGTTCAAATGCGAACCACCTGTTTTTACTCTGCGGGTGAAGATGATCGTATTGGCATCAAGTGTTAACGATGGTAAATATTCTGATAAATTGGAGTTGATACTGTCGCCCATGTTTTGTGGCTTGAACACATAACTGCCGGCAGGGAATTGTTTTTTATAATTTACGGCGAACTCATAACAGCCTTTGCGGTATTGAGCCGATCTAGCAATACGTTCGTTGAGATTTGGTTTCTGTAAATAAACATTGATTGATGAAAGTGCTTCTTCAAATTCACCATTGCCTGCTAATGCAATAGAGTAGGGTAGCAAGAAATTGCTGAAATAAACCGAATCAAGATTTTTTCCGATGCGATATGTTTCAACAGATTGTTTGTATTTCTTTTGTTCGGAGAAGATGCCTGCTTTACTTAAATAGGCGTCAACAAATTTTGCATCAGTTTTAATGCATTCATCAAGCAGTTCGATTGCTTTTGGATAATTTCTGTATCGGGCTTCGTTTAAAGCCTCTGCATATTTATAACCAAGTTTTACTTCTACTTTTTGTGGATTGTACCATTGAGCCGAAACAACGGTATTGACGAGAAGGAGCGTAAAACAGATCAAAAGTTTTTTCACGTAATTGAATTTGAAGTTCAATATACAAACGAATTGCGTAAGCAACCGGTTGCACGCTGGTAAAATAGTCTTAAAGCCCCCGATTAGGGTACGTTGATGTATTTATGCAACTGAAGACTCAGTTCCCACTGTGGATTTGCTTTGATGTAGTCGATGATAAGCGGGGTCATTTGTGCAGCTTTGTCCCACTCAGGCTGTAAAAAAAGTTTGCATGTTGGTGAAACCAATGCCGCATATTCTTCTGCCCATGCAAAATCACTTTTGTTGAAGATTACAACCTTTAACTCGTTTGCATGTGGCACCACTTCAATCAATGGTGCTTTGAATTTCTTTGGCGATAAGCAGATCCAATCCCATTCACCACTCAACGGATGCGAACCAGATGTTTCAATATTGGTTTCGAAACCTGCTGCATGAATTGCTTTTGTGAGTTCTGTCAAATCATGCATCAGCGGTTCACCGCCCGTTATTACAACAATTGGTTTATTGCTTATTGTATGTTGCTTATTGCCTGTTTCGAAATCAAGTTTTTTGACTATTTCACTAATTCCAAACTTCGGATGTTTCTCTGCATCCCAACTTTCTTTCACATCACACCAAACACAACCTACATCACATCCGCCGAGGCGAATGAAATAGGCAGCACGACCTTGATGGTATCCTTCACCTTGTAGGGTGTAGAACGATTCCATTACAGGCAATACCTGTTGTGTTGTTTCAATTACTGTTTCAGTCATGAAATGCAAAGATAACGAAGGCTTATTGCTTCTTCATGTAAGCATTGTAGGTATTCATCAGCAAGCCTGCAATGGTCATGGGTCCAACACCACCGGGTACCGGTGTAATAGCACTGCTTTTTGGCGCCACTTCATCAAACTTTACATCGCCTTTCAACGCAAATCCGCTTTTCTTTGATGCATCTGCTACACGTGTAATACCTACGTCAACAATAACAGCACCTTCTTTCACCATATCGGCAGTTAAAAATTCCGCCTGACCCAATGCAGCTACAATAATGTCGCCTTGCAAACAGATTTCTTTGAGATTCGTCGTAGCGGAATGACAAATTGTAACAGTACAATTGCCGGGGTAAGCTTTACGGCTTAATAAAATGCTCATAGGTGTTCCAACAATATGACTACGGCCGATCACCACGGCATGTTTCCCTTTTGTTTCAACTTTGAAATGTTCCAGCAATAAAAGAATACCGTAAGGAGTGGCAGGAATAAAAGTTGGTGTTCCGCTCACCATATTGCCCACACTCACCGGGTGAAAACCATCCACATCTTTAGAAGGATCAATTGCGTTGATCACTTTATCATCACTGATATGCTTTGGCACTGGCAATTGCACAAGAATACCATCCACATCTGCATTGTTATTCAACTCTTCAATTTCACGCAACAGTTCCTCTTCGCTGATGGTGGAAGGGAAACGTTTTAAGGTTGATTCAAACCCGATCTCGGCACAGGTTTTCACTTTTGAAGCCACATAGGTTTCACTGGCACCATCGGTACCAACCAATATGGCTGCCAAATGGGGCGAACGTTTTCCCTGTTCCTGTAATGCTGAAGTTTTTTTCTTGAGATCTTCCTTAATGGCCTGGGCTGCCAATTTGCCGTCGAGTAGTTGCATGCCGCAAAAATAACGCAGCAGGCGATTGTTTGTGGCGCATTACAAAAAATTAAATCAAGAGGCTTTTATCCGAGCCTATAAAACACTATTTTTCTGATTCAAAACCTGCTGCTTGAGAACATCTATACTTCCTCTTCTACTACTGATTTGTGCCTATGTGTCTGCTCAAACGGTGCGGCAACCGTTGGTCAGCAGTTATCCCGGTTTAGGTGCTTACAGCAAGAATGCCGCTGATGCATTTTCATTCATGGTTAACCCGGCAGCATTAGCCAATCTGCAACAAACGGGGGCTGGCGTTTATAGTGAACGGCGTTTTCTGCTGAATGCCTTAAGTCAATATACAGCTGTTGCGGGTTTTCAAACCAACTCCGGAACATTTGGTTTGCAGGCGGATTATTTTGGATACTCAAATTATAATGAAACGCAGATCGGGCTAGGTTACGCAAGATCATTGGGAACGAAAATAGATGTTGGGGCTAAATTCAATTATTACAATTTGCGCATTCCAGCTTATACATCTGTTTCCACTTTTCATTTTGAAGCAGGTGTACTGATGCATTTGAGTGAGAAACTGCATGCTGGTTTTAGTGTATTCAATCCTGTTGGTGGCGAATTGAATAAGGCGGCTAATGAAAAGATAGCTTCTGTTTATCGTGGTGGTTTGGGATACGAAGTAAGTGATCGTTTCTTCATCAGTGCCGAATTGATCAAGGAAGAAAATAAAAATGCGGGGGTGAATGCGGTATTTCAATATGAACTGGTAAAGCAGTTGTTGATCCGTGCAGGAATCAATACAGTCAATACGCAGCCATTTCTTGGGGTTGGTTTAAAGTTTGGCGCATTCAGAGTTGATGTAGCAACAGCTTATCATCCGCAGTTAGGTATTTCTCCTGCGGTAATGATCTTATTCAATGGTAAAAAAAAAGAAGATAAAAGCGAGTGAGAAAGGGAATTATCATACTCGTCTTATGTTTTTGTTGTGCAAAAGGCATAGCACAGGAAACACAAACCACCGAACAGCAGATCGAAAATATTACCGAAGTAAATGAATCGGAAACAGAAGATGATTCTTATTTGCAAACGCTTCGTCATTATCAACGGAATAAACTAAATCTTAATAGTGCTTCCGAAACGGAATTAAAAGAGTTTACTTTTTTATCGCCTTTACAAATAGCTAATTTTCTCAGCTACCGGCGCCTGTTTGGAAAGTTCATCAGCATTTATGAATTGCAGTCAATACCAACATGGGACAATGAATTAATTCAAAAAATATTACCGTTTGTAATGGTTGGCCCCGCAATATCGATGAGAGAAGATGTTGGCCGAAGGTTGCGTGATGGGGAACATACAATTCTTTCAAGGATTACCTATGTGTTAGAAGAATCAAAAGGATTCAAACGAAGAAGAGATACTTCCGCAACAAGTTTTTATCCCGGCAGCCGTGAACGTTTTTTGTTGCGTTACAAATATGTGTACAGGAATCTGTTGCAGTATGGAATTACTGCTGAAAAAGATCCCGGCGAGCAATGGTTCAAAGGTGCGCAGCGAAATGGGTTTGATTATTATTCGGCGCATTTCTTTGTTCGCAATGTGGGCATCATAAAAAACCTTGCCATTGGAGATTATACCGTGAATATGGGTCAGGGATTAATTCAATGGCAATCGCTGGCATTCAAAAAAAATGTTGATGTGATCAATACAAAGCGACAGGCTTCCATTCTTCGTCCGTTTAATTCAACCAATGAATATTTCTTTAATCGTGGCGCGGCCATCACGTTAGAAAAAAATCGGTTTCAGGTAACGGGCTTTGCATCATTTCGAAAGGTGAGTGGCAATCTTACTGTCGATACATTGAATGCAGAAGATTATTTTTCTTCACTCGTTACTTCAGGCTTGCATCGCACACCAAATGAACAGGCTGATAAGAATGCTGTGCAAATGAATTCTTTTGGTGGAAATGTCAGCTATAACGATGGCAATCTGCACATCGGTGCCAATGCTGTGTATTTTCAATTTAATAAACCACTGCAACGAGATGATCAGCCTTACAACAATTTTGCCTTTAACGGAAAACAACTCACCAACATGAGTGTTGACTGGAGTTACACCTGGCGCAACATGCATTGGTATGGTGAATTGGCCAATCATAACAGAAGTAATTATGGAATGATGAGTGGCTTGCTCATCAGTGCCGATCCCAAAGTTGACCTCTCTTTTGTCTATCGGGATATTCAGAAAGGCTATCAATCAATATTTGGAAATGCATTCACCGAAGGCACTTTCCCAACCAATGAAAAAGGATTGTTTACAGGCGCATCCATCAAACCAAATGCAAAATGGAAGCTGGATGCTTATATGGATTTCTACCGCTTCCCTTATTTGCGTTTTCGCATTGATGCTCCTTCAAACGGGCAGGATTATCTTGTACAGTTAACCCATCGCCCAAACAAACAAATTGAAATTTATACCCGTTTCCGCCAGGAAAGCAAGGCGCTGAATTATACTGATGATGGTGAATTAGTAACAGCTTTGGTTGAACCGGTGATCCGAAGAAACTGGAGAACCCAAATCCAGTATAAAGTAAGTCCGTCTGTAACACTACGCCAACGGCTTGATGTTATGTGGTATGATGTGGGCGGCCCGTTGGAAAGCCGTGGTTTTCTTGCCTTTTTTGATGTGTTTTATAAACCTCAGATTAAACCTTTATCTGCCAATATACGGTTGCAGTACTTTGAAACCGATGATTTCAACAGCCGTATTTATGCATATGAGAATGATGTTCTTTACGGATTTTCCATTCCCCCATTTGCAGACAAGGGCTACCGCTATTACCTGAATGTGAATTACGACCTGTCAAAGAAGCTGACATTTTGGGTTCGCTGGGCACAATTTATTTACAGAAACAGGATGGTGATTGGCTCCGGCCTTGATGAAATTGCTGGCAATCAGCGAAGCGAAGTAAAGGTGCAGATTTTATGGAGGTTATGATTTTTATCTTGCCAAAGCAACCATCCGGAATATAGACTTGTCAAAGCATTAATATGCCTTTAATAAAAATTAACAATTTTTTGTTAGTTTAAAAGAAGCCTTATATTTGAAACGTCTTTTTAACTAAATCAATCAACATGAGAAAATTTGTAACAGTCTTAGTCCTGCTGTTAAGTTGTGGGCTGACCTTTGCCCAACAAAGGAGTGTAACTGGAAAAGTTACTTCTGAAGACGGTTCTCCACTTGCTGGAGCTACTGTCTCTGCGAAAGGTGGAAATGCTTCCACTACTACAGATGTAAGCGGTCGTTTTACCCTTTCTGTCGGTCCTAAAGTCAAAACTTTAATTTTCAGTTACGTAGGCTTAGCTACTACTGAAGTTGACATTGAGGGAGGGGAAGTGAATGTCTCCTTAAAAAACCAAAGTGCCGAGATCAGTGAAGTAATTGTTACGGGTGTTGCCGGCGCAACATCAAAAAAGAAGATGACAGTATCTGTAACCAAAGTAGGTGCAGAACAATTGCAAACTGTGCCTGCATCTTCTGCAGCCAATGCATTGGCTGGTAAAGTGGCGGGTTTAAAAACCTCATCAGTAAATGGTAACCCTGGACAGGGTGCTGATTTGTTATTAAGAGGTGATAATAACCTGGGTACGAGTTCGGCTCCGCTCATTCTTGTAGATGGAGTAATCTTATCGGGTAGCTTGGCCGACATTAATATTGACGACGTTGAATCAATGGAAGTGGTAAAGGGTGCTGCCGCAGCTGCAGCATATGGTTCCAGAGCTGGTAATGGTGTAATATCTGTTATTACGAAAAGAGGTAAAGGACTTGGCCTTAATAAGCCGGTTATTACTGTTAGAAATGAACTAGGTATGCAGGATCTGTCCCACTACCTGAAAACATCTGAGTCTCATTATTATAGGTTAGCAACTGATTGGCAAACAGCTCAGGGAAAATATACCAAGTATGCCGGTGTTACATATCCTGCTAATTACATTGGTGCAGGTTTCGATCCAGGAATCAGCGGTTCAAGAGGTATTGATGCTGATGGTTACATGGATAATCCATTTGGTGTTTATCGCAACCCTCAGGCTGAATTCTTCAGAACCGGGGTTAATTTGGTGAATTTTATTTCAGTAGCAAATCGTACAGAAAAGAACAACGTCTATCTTTCTTTTGAAAATAATAAACAGGAAGGTGTTGTTAAACTGACTGACGGTTATGAAAGACAAAACTTCCGGTTTAATATCGATCAGAACATTACTCCGTGGTTACGTTTCAGTGCATCTAACCTGTTTATCAACAGATCTTCAAGTACTGCAGGAGCAGCAAGTGGTTTGTTTTATAATATTGCCCGTATGGAAAAGGATGTTAATCTGGGTGCTCCAAACCCAGACGGACAGCCTTACTACTTACGCATCAATAACTTTAATGCGGAAGTAACAAATCCTTTATATCCTCTGTACAAGCAAAAAAACAGCTCAAAATCACGCAGATGGGTGGCTAATTATAATGTCAACATTCGTTTTACACCATGGGCTGATTTGGATGTAATCCAAACAATGGAGACTGAGAATTTCAGATCTTCAAGTATCAATCCTCAGGATACCTGGACAAGATCTGGCGGTACGGCTGCAACCATGGGTATGTCTTATACACAGGGTAGCATGTCTCAATCTACGAGCGAATCCAGAGTGAACAATACGCAAATCAATCTTAACCTCGCACATAAATTTGGCAACTTCTCTACCAGAGGTAAATTGTCTTATCTATACGAAAACAGAAATTACGAAAGCAATTTCATTAGTGCTTCTCAGTTCAGAATTTCCGGGATAGAAAATTTCGAAAACTTTTCAAGCATCAACGATGCGTCATCTTATGTTGAAAGCGAAAAAGCCCAAAACTATTTTGCAATCTTAGGCATGGATTGGAAAGACAAGATCCTTTTTGATGGTATGTTCCGTTACGATGGTTCTTCATTATTTGGTTCTGAAGCACGTTGGAATCCTTATTACAGAGCATCTGCTGGTTATCGTATCTCTGAAGATTTCAAAATCAAAGGAATTGACGAATTGAAAGTAAGAGTTGCGTACGGTACTGCTGGTATCCGTCCTGGTTTTGATTGGCAGTATGAAGTTTACAACCTTTCAAACGGTAATGCTGTAGCAAGCCAAAAAGGTAACAATTTGCTGAAGCCTTCAACAACTGAGGAAAAGGAAATTGGATTAAACGTTGATTTCTTAAAGAAATTCAGCTTAGAGGTAACTTATGCTGAGTCTGTAACAAGAGATCAGTTCCTGAATGTTCCTTTAATTCCTTTCCTGAATGATGGTTTTAACAGTCAATGGCAAAATGCCGGTACAGTAAAATCTAATACACTTGAGTTAACATTTGGAGCGAACTGGATAAAGAAGAAAGACTTCTCTTGGAAATCAACCGTTGTATTCTCAAGGGTGAAACAAAGAATTACAGAATTGCCAATTGCTCCATATTTAGCGAGTGGTCAGGATTTCAATGGTGATCAGAATATCTTCTACGTTAAAGGAGGAGAAGTATATGGTGCAATCTATGGATACAGAATGGTACGTACATTAGAAGAAATGGCTACTCAGCTCCCGGCTGGTAAAACAATTTCTGACTACGTTATAAACAGTGAAGGATATGTAATTCCAAAAGGAACTGAAGGAACAACTTCTGAATTACCGATTAAGAGATTGAATGCTGATGGCTCTTTGTGGTATGGTAAAATTGGAAATGGTAACCCTGATTTCGTTGCCGGTATTACTAATACATTAACTTACAAAGGTTTTCAGTTGTACATTTTGTTAGATTGGAAGCAAGGTGGTGACATTTACAATGGTAAGGAACAACGCTTAGTGTTTAACTACATCAGTCAAAAACAGGATATGACGAATGTGCCTGCCGGTCAAAAGAAAGCCGCTGCATACTGGGGTACTGGTATGTATGATGCTAACAACGCAAATGCATATTGGGTTGAAGATGGCACTTATTTAAAGGTTCGTGAAATTGCGTTAGGTTATTCTGTACCTACTAAAGCATTAAGTGGAATTTTTAATGGCTTTGTTAAGGGAATCAATGCGAAGGTAATTGGCCGCAACCTGTTAACTTTTTCTAAGTATTCAGGTTACGATCCTGAAGTTGGTACGATCAGATTTCCTGTTGATGGAATCAGCGCCAACCCGATTTATCGTAATATAGCATTTTCACTTCAGTTTAATTTTTAATAACATAAACGTTTTTATATGAAAAAGATTAACAGATACCTATTTTTTACAGCCTTGCTGACTGTAGGTCTGGCAGGATGTAAAAAAGATTTGTTGGATGTTCCCAATGGAAACGATCCTGACTTTTTGAAAGTATACGCAAAAGGAGAGGATGTTGAAAATGTTGCAGCAGGTCTTTTTAACGCAGTGTTTCATGGTGAACATGATTTTACCGGTGTGCAAATGATGATGGCTGTAGCAGCAGACCATGCTACATGTTCATGGGGTAATGCAGGGATGAGAGATATGTCATGGGAGCCACGTAACAATGGTTGGAATAATTCACCCAGCTATGGTAATGGTGCGGTATTAAAGGCGACTTATGATAAGATGTACTCAGCTATTTCAACTGCCAGCAAAGTAATAAAAGCAATCGATAACGGAGTTGATATTGGTGAAAACGGTGCTAATAATGCAAGGGCTATTGCTGCTGCACGTTTTGTTCAAGGGTTGGCTTACGGCAATTTGGCTTTGTTGTTCGATAAAGCCCATGTTGTTGATGAAGCGACATCTGTTGAAGGCGTTCTTGAAACGGCAATTACTTACAAACAAGTTGCAACAGCAGCGCTTGGATATCTTGACAAAGCAATTACAGAAGCCAATGCAAATTTCACAATACCTGCAAGTTGGTTTGGTACGCCAGCGGATATTTCAAGTGCAGATTTTAAGAAGATGTGTAACACCGCTGCCGCACGTATTCTTGCTTATCTTCCAAGGAATAAGACAGAATTAGCTGCTGTGGATTGGGCAAAAGTGAAGTCTTATGCAGACAATGGTATTACAGCAGATTGGAAAATTGTAATGGATGGCACAAGCACATGGTATTTTGAGGCTGGTGATTATCTTACATACCCAGGTTGGGGTCGTACGGATATGTATGTTGTAAACATGATGGATCCTACACAACCAAAACATTGGGACGATTCACCAACGTTCCCTCATCCGCCGGCATCAACCAACCCGGTTGACCAACGCTTGAATACAGATTTTGAATTTCTTGCTTCAAATGATTTTCTTGCTGCAAGGGGTTACTACCATTTCTCTAACTATAGAAATAAGCGTTACGACGCTATTTATGTAGCAGCGATTGGCGAGAAAGCAGAAGTAATGAAAGCTGAAAATGATCTCCTCAAGGCTGAAGCCCGTGCTTATTCAGGTGATTTAGCTGGTGCTGCTGCAATCATTAATGCAGGAACACGTGTTACAAGAGGTGGCATGGCTCCTGTAGCTGCAGTACTTGCTGATATTGTAAAGGCTATTCATCATGAAAGACATGTAGAGCTTTATACAACCGGTATGGGTATTCAGTTCTTCGAAATGCGCAAGTTGAATCTTCTTCAAAAAGGTACTCCTTTGCATTTCCCTATTCCTGCGAAGATATTGGAGCTATTCCGCTTATCACCTCCATTCTATACGTTTGGAACTGAGGCTAAAGCTGATGGTATTGGTACGTCAAATGCAGGTTGGAGATAAAAGAAATATTCAATCAGTTAATGAAATACAAGGGCCACCTCAAAAGAGGTGGCCTTTTTCATTAATATTGCACCTCAATCTGTTAATTTTAGCACTCTAATATTCTTCTATATTATGCCATCATTAGAAAACCGTCAGTTCATCGAAATCGAAAAGCCTATTAAGGACTTGGTTGATGAGCTAAAGGAATTGCGCCATAAGGCAGAAAAAAATCCGAAGATCGACTACTCGGCAACCATTCAGCAACTTGAGCAAAGCATCCTTGATAAACGTAATGAAATCACCCAGCATTTAACAAGCTGGCAAAAAGTGCAACTGAGCCGTCATCCCGACAGACCATATACATTAAAGTACATCGATAAGATGTGTACGAATTTCGTGGAGTTATATGGCGACCGTGGTGTGAAAGATGATAAAGCAATGGTTGGCGGTTTTGCTCAATTGGAAGGGGAAACGGTCATGGTCATTGGTCAACAGAAAGGGATCAACACCAAAATGCGTCAGCTCAGAAACTTTGGTATGGCCAACCCCGAAGGTTATCGCAAAGCATTACGATTAATGAAACTGGCGGAAAAATTCAATAAACCTGTTATTACATTAATTGATACGCCAGGTGCATTCCCCGGTCTTGAGGCTGAAGAGCGTGGACAAGGCGAAGCTATTGCCCGAAATATTTATGAAATGATCCGTTTGAAAGTGCCGGTCATTTGTGTGGTGATAGGCGAAGGTGCAAGCGGCGGGGCATTAGGTATTGGCGTGGGTGATAAAGTATTGATGCTTGAAAATACATGGTACACGGTGATATCTCCTGAAAGTTGCAGTTCCATATTATGGCGCAGCTGGGACAAGAAAGAAGTAGCTGCTGAGCAATTGAAGCTTACTCCTGAACACATGTATAAATTTGGCATTGTGGATGGCATTGTGCCTGAACCCGCAGGCGGTGCTCATTGGGATTACGATGCTGCAGCACAAATGCTGAAAAAAGAGCTGATCCCGATTTTGCAGGAGTTGAAAACTAGAGCTCCTGAAGACCGCATCAACCAACGTATAGAGCGCTACAGCAAAATGGGCTTTTGGGATGAGCTGTAAACATAACATTGGACTTAAACATAACTATTAATATTTCTTTTAATCAACTATGAGCTTCAGAGATCAACTGCGTGGAACCGGTGTGGCATTAGTTACTCCATTTAAAGACAACATGGAGATCGATTATCCAGCCCTTGAACGTGTTATTGATTTTGTGGTCGATAACGATGTAGAATATGTTATTACTCTTGGAACAACAGGCGAAACGCCAACGCTGAGTAAAGAAGAAAAGATCGAACTGATCCTTTTTACTTACGAGAAAGTAGCTGATCGTGTTCCTGTTGTAGTAGGCATTGGAGGTAACAACACATTGTCGTTGATCAAAGATCTCGAAACGTTTCCCTTACAGAGGGCGGCAGCAGTTTTAAGTGCTAGTCCGTATTACAATAAACCATCGCAGGAAGGTATTTATCAGCATTACAAAGCATTGGCAGAAGTATCACCCAAGCCGATCATTTTGTACAATGTACCTGGTCGTACCGGTAGAAACATGACTGCTGCAACAACTTTGCGGTTGGCACATGATTTCAAAAATATCATTGGTATTAAAGAAGCAAGTGGCGATATGGCGCAGTCGATGCAAATACTCAAAGATAAACCTGCCGATTTCTTAGTAGTAAGTGGGGATGATAATTTAGCGATGCCACAGATAGCATGCGGAATGGATGGTGTTATCAGCGTTGCTGCAAACTGTCTGCCGAAACAATTCAGTGAAATGGTGAGGCTGTCATTAAAAGGAAATTTTGCAGCAGCAAAATTGCTGAACGATCAGATGCTTGAAGCTTATGATCTTTTGTTTGCTGAAAATAACCCTGCCGGTGTTAAAGCATTCATGACTGAATTGAATTTGCTCGAAAACAATCTGCGGTTACCTGTTGTTCCATTAAGTGAAGGTTTGCATGCATCAGTTAAAAACTACCTGCAACGTTTGGGCTAAGAAAACCTTCTTCTTATAACAATATGTACAACTATTGCTGCCGGTTTATTCTTTTATTGGTAACAGGTTTCTGTTGCTGCAGTTCATCCATTGCGCAGTTTACTGTTAAGTTTGAAATTGTTAATCAGCCAATAGCTCACAAAGCAGATACACTTTTTGTTGCAGGTAACTTTAACGGATGGAACCCCGGTTTGCCATCGTTTCAATTTTTTAAATCAGCCAACGGCAATTTAGTTTCTGAGATCAAAGCCGTATCAAAAGGCTTGCTTGAATACAAGATCACAAGAGGGAGCTGGGCAAAAGTAGAATGCGCAGCAAGTGGAGCATCTATTAATAATCGTGTTGCAAAGATCAATTCCGATACAACATTAGCAATTCAGATAGAAGCATGGGCTGATGATATGCCCGGCCGTCCACCAGTTTCAACCCGCACCAAAAATGTGTTTGTGATGGACACGGCGTTTTTCATTCCTCAATTAAACAGAAAAAGAAGAGTGTGGGTTTATTTGCCTGCAGATTATGCGTTCAATAAAAAGGAATATCCTGTTTTGTATATGCACGATGGTCAGAATCTTTTTGATGCACTTACTGCTTCATTTGGAGAATGGGGAGTAGATGAAATGATGGACTCTGCAAGGCCAAGAAATCAATGTATTATTGTTGGTATCGATCACGGTGACAGTAAGCGGCTTACAGAGTATAATCCTTACTCATCAAGGTTTGGAGATGGTGAAGGCGATGCCTATGTCGATTTTCTTGCACAAACATTAAAGCCTTATGTCGACAAACGTTTTCGTACAAAACCTGAATCCGCAAACACATCAATCGCCGGCAGCTCTATGGGAGGACTGATCTCTTTTTATGCTGTATTGAAATATCCTGATGTATTTGGAAGGGCAGGTGTTTTTTCACCGGCATTCTGGATTGCTCCTGAAGTAATAACAAAAGTTGAAGAAGCATCTTCCATCAAGTCGCCTTTTTACTTTGTTTGTGGAGAACTGGAAGGAGAACAGATGACAAAAGACATGCAGCTTGTTTATCAACAAGTAAAAAAGAAAGGATCAACAAAATCAGTGTACCGGGTTGTTGCAAACGGGCAACATAATGAGCGTTTCTGGCAAAAAGAATTACCTGCCTTTTACGAATGGCTCAGTAATCAAACCAGATAAGTAACACCTTCTGTTGCCAGTTCAGTATTCGGGAAAACCTCTCTTGCTTCTGTTCCAAATTGCTCGATCACTTCAAATTTTGCGGAGAAATGCCCGATCAATAATCTTCCAACATTTGCTTTTAATGCAATGGTAGCTGCCTGCTTACTGGTAGAATGAAAACGCTCGGTTGCTTTTTCAGTTAATGCAGCGGGGTAGGTGCTTTCATGATAGACCAGGTCAGCATGCTGAACAATTGGCACAAGAGCTTCATCATAAATTGTGTCGGCACAAAATGCATAACTTTTTGCTTTTACATTTTCATCTGTCAGCAGTTCGTTTTTGATGAATGCGCCATCGCCGGCAACATAATCTTCTCCTGCCTGAAGGCTTGCAAAAGCAGATGTAGGAATATCATAAAAAGATGTTTTCTCAATGTTGATCTTTCTGGGTTGTCGTTTTTCACGCACCAGAAAGCCCCAGCATTCAATGCGGTGTTGCGTTGGAAAACATTCCACCGTGTAACTTTTTGACTCAAGCAGCAATCCTGCTTTTTCAATCGGGTGAAATGTAAAAGTGAATGGTAATGATGTGTTTGAAATGCGGAACTGTAAATTAATTACCTCAATTAACTCTGGTGGACCATATACATGCAATGGTTGAATGCGGCCGAGTAAAGCAAAGCTGTTTAGCAAACCAATTAAACCAAAGTAATGATCTCCATGAAGGTGAGAAATAAAAATATGGTTGATACGGCTGCGTTTGATGCGGTAGTTGAGGATCTGAATCTGACTTCCTTCTCCACAATCAAACATCAGCAGATCATCGGCAGTAGTAATAATTTGAGCGGTAGGGTGTCTGCCAAACGCAGGTATAGCAGAGTTATTTCCAAGTATGGTTACAGCCAGCATGAAGGCAATTGGTTTTAGTTGTTGGTGATGTTTTGTTTAAAGTAGGTTCTTTATTCGTCTTCAAAAAGTTCACGTTCAATTTCTTCCATTTGCACAATATCCCATGCTTCGCTTTCTGTTGGTGTATAATTCAGCAGATCAAGAATTTCCACTTTGTCGAGAAATTCTTCCAGTTCAGGTTTCATTTCACAAATAACAAAGGATAATTCCAGGTCATAGAATTCCTGTTGACTATTTAAAATAATTTGAGCCACCTGTTCGTCAATATTTGTCACCTGGCTCAGGTTAAGGATCACATTTTTGACTTCCTTTTCACGGCAGGAAAGCAACAATTGGCTGATTTCGGCTGTCATATTTTCCGAAAGTGTGGTTTCCATGGGTGTCAGCACATGAAATTTTTCCTTGGTATCAATTTTGACATTCATAGTATTATTAACAGATAGTGTGTAACTTATAGTAAACTTCAGTCAAAATTATTCGTTATAATTGTAAAAACCGAATATCCATCTATGGATCATAATTTTTCAACACAAGTAAAAGAAATCATTTCGTTCAGCAGGGAAGAAGCGTTGAGGCTTGGAAATGATTTTATCGGAACTGAACATCTCGTATTAGGGATGATCAGGGAAGGAGAAAACACTGCCATTAAAGTATTAAAAAATCTGCATGTTGATCTTTACGAGCTGCGAAAGGAAATTGAATTGGCAGTAAAAGACAAAACCGGAAAGAATATTGCCAATATCAACAGCTTGCCGTTAACGAAACAGGCAGAAAAGGTAATACGTGTAACTGTGCTTGAAGCAAAAGCACTCAAAAGTCCGCAGGTGGAAACAGAGCACCTGATGTTATCAATATTAAAAAACAAAGAGAATATCGCCACTCAGATTTTAAACCAGTTTGAAATTGATTACGATATTTTCAGAAATGAATTAGGTATGGTAAAATCAAACGAACCCCGTGCCGAGTATGATGATCCCGGCGAAGAAGACTTTGATGATGAAAAATCGAAGTACTCACAATCACGTTCCAAACAACAGGCTGGTGCAAAAAGTAAAACACCCGTGCTTGATAATTTCGGAAGAGATATTACACGATTAGCTGAGAATGGATCATTAGATCCGATTGTTGGCCGTGAAAATGAAATTGAACGTGTATCACAGATCCTTTCACGGAGGAAAAAGAACAATCCAATCTTAATTGGTGAACCAGGTGTTGGTAAAACAGCCATTGTTGAAGGTCTTGCACTTCGTATTGTTCAACGAAAGGTTTCACGTGTGTTGTATGATAAACGTGTTGTTTCGCTTGATCTTGCGGCATTGGTTGCGGGTACAAAATATCGTGGACAGTTCGAAGAACGTATGAAGGCGATCATGAATGAATTAGAGAAGAACAGAGATGTGATTCTTTTCATTGATGAGATTCATACAATTGTTGGTGCTGGTGGTGCAAGTGGCTCACTGGATGCGTCTAACATCTTTAAACCTGCATTATCAAGAGGTGAATTACAATGTATTGGTGCATCTACATTAGATGAATACAGAATGTACATCGAAAAAGATGGTGCGTTAGATCGTCGATTCCAAAAAGTAATTATTGATCCGCCAAGTATTGACGAAACAATTCAGATCCTTCATAACATCAAGTCGAAATATGAAGAGTTTCATAATGTAGCTTATAACGACGAAGCCATTAACGCTTGTGTGAAGCTGAGTGATCGTTATATGACCGATCGTTTATTACCAGACAAAGCAATTGATGTATTAGATGAAGTTGGTGCAAGAGTGCATTTGAAAAACATCAATGTGCCGCAGGAAATTCTTGACCTGGAGAAGAAGATCGAAGACATCAAACAAGAGAAGAATAAAGTAGTGAAGAGCCAGCGTTTTGAAGAAGCTGCATCTCTTCGTGATACTGAAAAGCGTTTGGGTGAAGAATTAGAGAAAGCAAAAGCGAAGTGGGAAGAAGAAAGTAAGCATAAGCGTTACCCAATTGATGAAGAAGCAATTGCTGAAGTCGTGAGTATGATGACAGGTATTCCCGTGAAGCGTATGGTACAGGCTGAGACTGATAAGCTCCGTCGTATGGCAGATGATCTGCAAGGTGCAGTAATTGGCCAGGATGAGGCAATCAGCAAAGTAGTGAAAGCGATCCAGCGTAACAGGGTAGGCTTGAAAGATCCAAAGAAACCAATCGGTACATTTATCTTCCTAGGTCCCACTGGTGTTGGCAAAACTGAGTTAGCCCGTGCTTTAGCCCGTTATATGTTTGACAGTGACGATGCACTTATTCGTATTGATATGAGTGAGTACATGGAAAAATTCACTGTTAGCCGTTTAATTGGTGCACCTCCCGGATATGTTGGTTATGAAGAAGGCGGTCAGTTGACAGAACGTGTACGCCGTAAACCTTATTCAGTTGTGCTATTGGATGAAATTGAAAAAGCACACCCGGATATTTATAATATTCTTTTGCAGGTGTTGGATGATGGTCAATTAACTGATGGATTAGGTCGAAAAGTTGATTTCAAGAATACACTCATCATCATGACTTCGAATATTGGTGTACGCCAGTTGAAAGATTTTGGTGAAGGTGTAGGCTTTGCTACTGCAACACGTATGCAGAATGCGGAAGAGAATAATAAAGCAGTAATTGAAAAAGCACTGAAGAAAACCTTCTCTCCTGAATTCCTGAACAGGATCGATGATGTGATGATCTTTAATTCGCTTACAAGAGATCATATCTTCCGCATCATAGATATCCTGATGAAAGGTGTAAGTGCAAGATTGAAAAATCTCGGATTTGCGCTCGAACTTACAGCAGAAGCAAAAGAATTCATCTCTGATAAAGGATATGATGCGCAGTTTGGCGCAAGGCCATTACATCGTGCCATTCAGAAATATCTTGAGGATCCATTGGCCGAGGAGATATTGAATATGAATATTAAGGATGGTGATGTGTTGATCGCTGATCTGGATAAGGAGAATCAAAAAATAAAATTCTCTTTTAAGGAGAAATCAAAAAAATCAGCAAAATCATCAGAGGCTTAAAAAACAGCGTACTGAATATTTTAAACCCCGCTCTTGCAGCGGGGTTTTTAATTAGTTTTGTCCCGTGGAAAAAAGCAAAAAAATTACGATAGCCATTGATGGATGGTCGAGTTGTGGTAAAAGCACATTGGCAAAGCAATTGTCGAAAGAGTTGGGTTATATATATATTGATAGTGGGGCAATGTATCGTGCAATTACACTTTATTTCCTGCGCAATCATATCGACTGGACAAATGAGCCGGAAGTAGATGAGGCGTTGTCCAATATTACCCTCGAGTTCAGGTCAAACAATAAAACAGGTGATTCAGAGATTTACCTCAATGAGGAAAATGTAGAGTATGTGATCCGTGATCTGGTTGTAGCTGAAAAGGTGAGTGAAGTTGCAGCAATAAAAGCCGTTCGTTCATTTGCTGTGGCCCAACAGCAGAAAATGGGGGCAGAAAAAGGTATCATCATGGATGGCAGGGATATCGGTACCACTGTTTTCCCGAACGCTGAACTCAAGATTTTTATGACAGCTGATAATGCCATCAGGGTTGAGCGACGTTTTAAAGAGCTTTACGAGAAGAACCCCAACATCACAATTGAAGAAGTAAAGGCGAATCTGGAGATGAGAGATTACATCGATTCTCACCGGGAAGTCAGCCCGCTGCAAAAAGCTTCAGATGCTGTGGTAATTGATAATTCGGATCTGACACAAACTCAGCAGCTGCAAATAGCGCTTAAGTATGTAAGGATGAAGCAGTAACAGATTGTATCCCAAAAAGTATTTTCAATTTTTTTTTGAAAAAGCTTTGCATTTTCAAAACCTACGTATATCTTCGCTCTATCATTAATCCTTCTATCCGAAGAACTCCCCTTAAATCCGTTCATCCGAACAATCCAATTTTTCTCTTTTAGAACTTAATTTCTGGTTATACTGTCCATCTTCCTGTGATGAGCTATGTCGTTTTACGACACAGTAATCACTATATCCTCCATTGAATTGCTTTTTCAAAAGGTGTCCTTTGAACCGCCAATCTATTTTTTTACCTCTAAACCTTTTTTATGAAAAAGTTTTTACTCTCTTCGGCTTTAATTATGTTAGTTATGGGTGCATTTGCCCAAACAACAACATGCCCCACTGATGCTAAACGAAATAACGGTAATGGCAATTCAAGATGCGATCCGTATGGTGGAGTAGGGGGAACTCTTATAGTTTCATTCCCTAGTGCGCCAAATGCCAATTTGCAGCTCTACCAAATCATTAACAGCCAAACCGGGACAACGTCTACAATAATTGAAGCATCAAAAATTGGCGCATTGAAACCAAATGGTGTTTACGAAATTGAATGGTGTTTTGAAACTGATAATGCAGGCGCATTAACTCAAGGCGGTATTCAATATCAATTTTATATTGATGTGGCTCCATTCGGAGAATGGAATGGTGAACAACTTACACTTTGCACTCAGTCAACTCTTCCTGTAACTCTTGCAAACTTCAATGCAGTTCAACGCAGCAGCAAAGTATCGCTTACATGGGAAACTTTATTTGAATTGAATAACGATGGTTTTGAAATTGAGCGTCGCATCGGTAGTGGTGCTTATCAAAAAATTGCTTTCGTTGATTCAAAAGCTCCGGGTGGCAATGGTGATGCATTCACTTACAGCTTTGAAGATGCAACAAGTCTCCCTAAAGGTGTAACATACTATCGTCTTCGTCAGGTTGATTTTGACGGTCGTGCTACTTACAGCGAAATCAAAGCAGTAAGAACTGGTAATGGTGCAATTGTTCTCTCAGTATATCCTAATCCAAGTCGTGGAACAACTAATGTTGCCCTCCCTTCAGGTGTTGGAACATATGATGTATCACTTGATGACTTTACCGGAAAATCAGTTCAACGTTTCAGCGGTCTTACTACAAGTAATCTCCAGTTGAATAATCTGAAACCAGGTATGTACATGCTGCGTGTAAGCATCCGTGCAACTGGCGAAACGATCACAGAAAGAATTGCGGTGCAATAAAATACGGGACAGGAAAAACCAGATAAGATCAAGACAAATGAAAGCCTCACGCAAGTGAGGCTTTCTGTTTTTTGTTCAAAAAAAATAACAGCGTTCGCTTGCATATATAAATAATCAACTCTACTTTTATGTTCTAATCTATTCTCCATCCTACGAACACCCAACTTCTTTATCTCCAATTTTCAGTACGAATTTTATTTAATTGCTAACTCCAAGCTTCCTTTGAATTATCTGATTCTTGTCAGATAAGTTTCTATTCACCTATATCCCATTGATCAACTTTTTCAACAGGTGTCCTAGTGAAACCCCTCTGATTTTTTAACCTCAAAAACCTTTGTATGAAAAAGTTTTTACAAATTCTGGCTCTTTTAGTTTCAATTCAATTTACCAACAAGGTAACCGCTCAATGTACTGTTACAAATGTTGTTATTGACAATCTAACCTATTCACCAGGTGTTGGCGGAACAAACATAACAATGGATGTTACGTTTACAGCCACAACAAACGGTGGTAATAAGCTGGTTTTCTTTCATGTCTGGAAAGAACTCCAGTATCCTCAGGCCCAAATGCATCCATCTCCTTTTAATTGCACTGGTAATCAAGCCGCCGCTCCGGCTCCTGTTAGAATAAGCGGCGGGAATACTGAAGTCGATGTGCTTGACGATGCATTCCTGAATTATGGATTCAACATTAATGCTGTTTCATCTACAGATTTCTCAACTGCAGGTATTATTACCAGTTACACTGATTATGACAATACGGTAATATTAGATTTTGCTGGTTCTACAATTAAGAAAACAAATATTAACAGTAACAATGACCAAATATCTATTAATAACCTGAGCTTTTTTATTCCTGACTATGACTACCAGGTTGAACCTTTCATTCAGGTACGGGCTTTTAACTGGTCTACAAACGGAACAGGAGGAAAACCTCAATGTTGGGGATGTGGACAAACCTTCACAATCGGCGACCCAATCATTTCAGGATCCATTTCCTGCGCACAACCGGGTGGGGCTACACAGCCGAAGTATAATTTATTTATTGACAGTAAGTACGATGATCCTAACGTTGCCGGGATTCAAACAATTTCAGGTAATTATAGCTTGTATGTGGATGTCAATACAAATGGTATGTTGGAAGAGGGCACCGATTTATTAGTTAAGAGTTCTACTAATTTTACTACTTCATTGGAGGATCCCAACACTCCAGAGACAGAAATTCCATTTGGTTTTAATAGCAGATTTGCCGGAATTGATCTTTCATTTGATTATGTGTTTTCTAACGGAGATCTTAACTCATCAAAGCCAGTATTGGTAAAAGTTGTTGTTACCACTACAGGCTATTTGGGTGCTGGTACTGGCGGAAATTTATCTAACAATTGCGGTGTACTTCCTGTTTCCTTTAAATCATTCAATGCAACACAACGCAGTGGTAAGGCATTCCTGACATGGGAAACTGACCAGGAAAATAATAATGATGGATTTGAAGTTGAAAGACGTTCTGCCGGAAACAGTCAATACCAAAAAATTGGATTTGTAGATTCAAAAGCTCCAGGTGGAACAGGCAGTGCATTTTCATACAGTTTTGATGATAATCAAGCATTGGCAAAAGGGGTAACCTACTATCGTTTGCGTCAGGTTGATCTGGATGGTCGTGCTACTTACAGTGAAGTAAAAGCTGTGCGTACAGGAAATGGTGGATTGCTTACCATTTCTATCTATCCAAATCCAAACCGTGGTACTGCTAATGTAACCATTCCGGAAACTTCAGGTAAAATGGATGTATCATTAGATGATTACACAGGCAAATCAGTTCAACGTTGGAGTGGTATTAGTGTTCGCAATCTTCAATTGAATAACATGCGACCTGGTATTTATATGCTTCGTATAAATTTCCGTGAAACAGGTGAAACTATAACTGAGCGGATTATTGTTCAATAAAATTTCTTTGGACAGGAAAAACCAGATAAAACCGAAGAGAAGAGGCCTCCGAAAGGAGGCCTCTTTATTTTATATAACTGTATGATCACAATCATCCTGTAATTAGTTTATTCAAATGCACGTCATTGTTTTCATCTATCAGCTGTAATACCTTTCTGTAAAATTAACTACATGGAATATTCATTTGTATCTGATGCTGCTCTCTAATCTTCAGCCAGCTCAAAAATGATCGGCATCAACTGGCAGGAGCCGGGCTGAAAATTGTTCATTTTTCAATTTGTATTTTATGAAAAAGTATTTACTCCTGTTATCAGTAGGGATATTTCTTTCAACTTATAACATTCTTCTCGCACAATGCAATGTCACAAACGTAATTGTAAGTAATATTCGAACTTCTCCATCCGGCAACGACAGTTTGTTGTATACGATCGATCTTCAATTTAATGCTACGGTAAATGGCGGCAACAAAGACGTATGGCTTCATATGTGGCGGGAGACTGATTATCCGGCAACAACAATGCAACGATATAATTGCAACGGCCAGCAAAGCACAGCACCTGCACCTTCTACATTTACAGATGCCAATAACAACCTTGATGTATTAGATAAAGCATTTCTCACTTTTGGGTTTGATGATAACGCAATCAGCACAAACGTTCCGGCAACAACAGGTATTTTTACCAATTACCATTATGATGCTGCAGTTACCCCTAACTACCTTGGTGCAACTATTTATAAAATTGCACATAATACCGATCCTAATGTAGACCATGTTTATATTCAGGACCTGTCATTTAAAGTCAGCAACACTGCGCTTGATTTTTTACAGGTTCGGGCATTTAGTTGGTCAACTGTAGGCGATCAACGTCCGCAATGTTGGGGATGTGGTGAAACATTTGTGGTAGGCGACCCTGTTGTATCAGGTTCTGTTAACTGCACATCAACAAGAACATATAATTTAAATATTCAAAGCAAATTTGATGATGTAACTGTTCCCGGTATTGAAACTATTTCAGGCTACTATCGTTTGTATATTGATGTAGACAGAAGTGGGGCAATTAATGAGGGTATTGATATTCTTGCGCAAACAACTACAAACTTCAATACAGGGGTTTTGCCAGGTACAGTTTTGCCGGGATTCAAAAGTGCTTATGTGGGTTCAGTATTATCATTCAACAACTATACATTTCAGAATGGCGACACTAACTCAAATAAGCCGTTGATTGCATTGGTAAACATTACCACTCCCGGTTATCTTGGAGCTGGTGTAACAGGCATTATGAACAACCCATGTACAGTTTTACCTGTTGAAATGTTGAGTTTTAAAGCTCAGCGTGTATTTAATAATGTGAACCTCTCTTGGGAATCTGCACAGGAATTTAATTTCAGTGGATTTGATGTGCAACGAAAAGTTGGGAAAGCTGCATATACAAGTATTGGATTTGTAACAGCCAAAGCAAATGACGGCGGTGGCACCGCTTATTATTTCACTGATGCAGATCTTACTTCAGGAACAAATGTGTTGTACCGCTTGCGGATTGTCGATAAAGATGGTGGATACACTTACAGTGATATCAGAGCTATTCGCAATAATGCTCAGAAAATTGATGTGTCTGTTTATCCTAATCCCAGCAATGGATTCTTTGCAATTGCTGTTCCTGAAGACGCAGGTTTGTATGACGTAATACTAACTGATGTAACCGGAAGGACTTTGAAATCACTGAACGGCTTGCGTAACCAGTCATTACAAATGAATAATCTCAATCCGGGAATATATATTCTAAAGATATGGTTCCGTGAAACAGGCGAAACTATTACAGAAAGAATAGTTGTAAAATAAGTAGTGACGGGGATTGATAACAGCAGCGGGGCTCTCAGAGCCCCGCTTTTTATTTGTAAGATTCTTTTAGTTGTTGAAATGCATCGGCTGCATTGCATGTTACAGCAAGTTTATCCATCACTGCTTCTACCAATGAATCGGGGCAAGAAGCTCCGCTGCTGATGAGAATTTTAACCGGTCGTTTTGCAGGAAAAAAATCTTTCGTAATATATTCTTTCTTGTCATGAAAATTGAAATGCATGATCTCAGTTGAAGAAAGAATCTTGTCTGTACTGTTAATAAAATAGGTGGGGAGTTTTTCTTCACACAACTCAACAAGATGAGTAGTGTTTGAACTGTTATATCCACCAACAATCACCGCAATATCGGCGTCTGTTTCGAGTAATCCTGTTATAGCTGTTTGATTGTCATTGGTAGCATAACAAAGTGTATCTCTTGTATCAGCAAAACGTTCACTTATGTTTTGTGCATTTAAATTGTAATGCTTCATCACAAGAGCTTTCAGATATTCAGCAATGGCTTGTGTATCACTGGCGAGTTGTGTTGTTTGATTTACGACACCAAACCGTTCAAGGTCTTTTGTAATATCAAACCCATTTGAATAAAGTCCTTTAAACTCTTCATAGAACTGTTCAGCTGGTTTTTCACCAGTGATATATTTTCCCAGCTCAATGGTTTCTTTCATGTCATTCACGATCACAGTAGGTGTGTGTGAACTTGCATGCGAAAACGTGGCTCTTGTTTCTTCGTGTTTTGGCTTACCGTGTACAACAATTGAATAACCTTTTCCAGCAATCTGTTCGCTTCGGTTCCATACTTTTTCTACGAAAGGGCAAGTTGTATTATATTTTTCTGTTGCAATACCTTTTGCGTTTAACATCTCTTCAATATCGAGCGTTGTTCCAAAAGCAGGAATGATCACAACATCATCACTCCTGATCTCATCAAATGGAATTAATTGCTTACCGTAAGTATCCTGCAGGAACTGTACACCACGTTCAATAAGTGTCGCATTCACCTGTGGATTGTGGATCATCTCACTCAACAAAAAAATACGTTTGCCTTTGTTTTCTTCAATTGTTTTAAACGCAATCTCAATTGCATTTTCCACGCCATAACAAAAACCGAAATGGCGTGCAAGGTAAAACTGAACCGGTCCCAGATCAAGAAGGGTAGGCGAGAAATCTTTTTTCAGCTTGTCTTGCTCTTTTCGTTTTGCCTTAATGCCTGAGATGAGTTGGCTACGGTAGATATTTGGTACTTCAAACTTTTTCATGTCGTTTTATAACAAGTGCAAAGGTACATGGTTTACCAGTGGGCGAGAGTATTTTGCCCAAGGTTTGATTTTCTATTGCTTACTACAGGCTGTTTGCTGATTGGTTCGTATCATTGAGGCGAATTATAACTACTATGTCCACTGAATTCAGGCCCGCAGCTTGGGTAAGCTCCACGAATATTTATGAAGTGAATCTTCGTCAGTACACGGCTGAAGGTACTTTTCTTGCATTTTCAAAACATCTAACGAGATTAAAAGATATGGGTGTTGAAGTGATCTGGTTCATGCCGGTAACACCAATATCCGTCCATAACAGGAAGGGTACGCTTGGCAGCTACTATGCATGTTCCAGTTACATTGATACAAACCCGGAATTTGGAACGGTCGATGAATTTAAAGCATTAGTGAAATCGATCCATGCATTGGGCATGAAGGTGATCATTGATTGGGTGGCCAACCATACCGGATGGGATCATGAATGGACGATTTCGCATCCGAGGTTTTACACGCAGGATCATGAAGGCAACTTTAAACCACCCGTTGAAAACTGGGAAGATGTCATCCATCTCAATTTTTATAATGCTGCATTACGCAGAGCGATGATCGATGCGATGAAGTTTTGGGTGAATGATTGTGGTATTGATGGCTTCCGTTGCGATATGGCCATGCTGGTACCCGTTGATTTTTGGAAAGAAGCAAGAACTGAATTAGATCAAATCCGTCCTCTTTTCTGGCTGGGCGAATTCGATCAATGGAATGATGAGGCATATGCATATGTATTCGACATCAGCTACACCTGGCATTGGATGCATATATCTGAAGAATTTTACAAGAACCATCGCCGGATGGTTGAATTGGATAAAGCACTCACAGGTTACAAGCAGAAACAACCATCGCATCACTTACATTCTTTCTTCACGAGTAATCATGATGAGAATAGCTGGAATGGCTCTGAATATGAAAAGTATGGTGCAATGGCATTGCCCCTGGCTGTTTTCAGTTGTACGTGGACTGGTGTTCCGTTATTATACAGCGGACAGGAGTTGCCAAATAATAAACGACTGGCATTTTTTGATAAGGATGAGATTGAATGGACGGAACAACCGGTGTTGCATACATTCTATCGAAAGTTACTTGGTCTGCGCAAAGACTATCCATCTTTATTAGGTCATGATGAACATAATATTATTTGGCGAATAGCTACAGATCATCCCGATGAAGTGTTTTGCTTTGTTAGAAAAAACAAAGAACAGGAATTATTAGTGTTGCTGAACTTCTCAGAGAAACCTGTTAATCTCATTTTACATGATCTGCGGGTGAGAGGTGAATTCAGTGATATTTTTTCAACTGATAAAAAAGATGCAGCAGATACATTTACTCTTGAGCCCTGGGGATATAAAGTAATGATCAAATAAAAAAAATCCCTCGTTTAAAACGAGGGATTTTTTTTATGAGTTATCTGCGTTTTTTATTATGGCTCATTACGCAGATCGTTAATTGCATATTGGTAAACTCCTTCATAGCCGGGATATATACCTTCAATGATGATGCTGTTACCTGCATTATCAATTGCTTTCTTAAGATCATCTACAGATTTTACAGCTTTGCCGCCTGCACGAACAATAATAAATCCTTTTTTGATCGTTGTTTGTTCTGCAATTAAACCATCACTTAAGGCCTGTACAACCACACCACCTTCAACGCCGTACTCTTTTGCTTTCTTAGCATCGAGTGTAGTTAACTCAGCACCCAGGCGATCGATCGCAGATGTTTTAACGATCTCAGTATTGCCGCTGCTGTTTTTTAATGTGAGTACAGCTGTTCCTTCTTTACCATTTCTCAGGTAAGTAACATTTATTTTCTGACCTGGACGATAGCTGGCAACAGTACCGGTTAATTCATACCAGGTAGCAACAGTTTTGTTATCGAGTTTAATGATCTTATCACCTTTCTTTAAACCGGCATCTTCAGCGGCACTGTTACTCATTACTTCACCTACAACAACACCATCGCCTTCTTTAATTTGTGAGTCAGTATTTTCATCAGCATTTGCTTCCGGACGAATGCCAAGAAATGCACGTTGTACAGTTCCGAACTTAATTAAGTCATCAACAACTTTCTTCACAATGTTTACAGGAATTGCATAAGAATAACCTGCGTATGTTCCGGTGGGTGAAGCGATTGCTGCGTTAATACCAATCAGCTGCCCGCTCGTATTTACCAATGCGCCACCACTGTTACCTTGGTTTACGGCAGCATCTGTTTGAATAAAGCTTTCAACCACATTTGCATTACGTCCTGCTTTACGTTGATTGATACCAAGGAAACGATACTTGGCACTAACAATACCCGCAGTAACAGTAGTTTCCAATGTTAAAGGATAACCAACTGCTAATACCCACTGACCAAGCTTCACTTCATCAGAATTTCCATAGAGTAAGTAAGGGAAACCACTGCCTTCAATTTTTACAACAGCCAGATCAGTATTTGCATCTGTTGCAACTACTTTTGCTTTGTATTGTTTTTTGTTATGGAGTGTAACAGTTACTTCATCGGCACCATCAACTACGTGATTGTTGGTAACGATATATCCATCTGCAGAAATAAACACACCACTACCACTTGCCATTTGCGGACGATTGCTTTGAGGACCTCCGAAGAAATCATCAAAAAATTCATCACCGAAAATATCTCCAAACGGACTGCGGCGTTTTTGTTGATTATTGGTTTGTGTTGGATTTGTTTTTGTTTTGATATGCACTACTCCCGCAACAGTAGAGTTCGCTGCCGCTTCAAAATCAACCGGACCAGGTGTACCACCTCCATCAAACAAACCTGCGTAGTTAACAGGTAACTGACCTTGACTTTGGGCCACAGAATTAGTCCGTGTGAGTTTTGCATAGAGGAAAACACTTGAGAGAGCTGTAACGGCACTCACAAGTACGGTTACCAGAATGTGTTTTGCTTTCATGTTTATATTTCTTTTTTTATTTTGATTATCAAAGGATGTGCCTTTCGGTTTGTAAAATAACAAAGCTGACATCATTTCAGAACTACCACGAAGCCACATTTAACAAACAGTTATGAAGACCTTCGTAGTTATGCTAAAGTTACAGATTTCTTGTCTTTGAGCTGTAGTAGAAACGTCAAACCTGCTGTCATTTAACGTTACGTTCTGTCATTTGGTATTCATGCAAGCGAGAAGCATGGCACAAAAAAATCCCGTTGGAAAACCAACGGGATGTGGAATAAGCAATTGGTTTATGTTATGGGAAAATGCCAAGCTCAACATAGCTGGTAGCTACTTTGTTGATGGCAACCACATAAGCCGCAGTACGCATATCAGGAATTGAAGGATTTTGTTTCCAGCAATCCATCACTTCGTTTACAGCTGTGATCATGGTTTCTTCCAATCCACTATAAACAAGATCCACTTCATCGGGACCATGTGTGATAATATCTCTGTGTTCTTTCTTTACTTTCTTGCCACTCAGGAATTCCATCTGGCCAAGAATATTGGTGTTCAGATTTTCGGTGAAACGTTTTTCCAAACGGCCATAACGAACATGGCTCAGGTTTTTCAACCATTCGAAATAAGATACCGTTACACCACCGGCATTCAGGAACATATCAGGAACAACCAATACACCTTTTGCTGCAAATACTTCATCAGCATCCGGCGTAAGAGGTCCGTTGGCAGCTTCGCCAATGATCTTTGCTTTAATGCGTGGAGCATTGTCGCCATTAATGACGTTTTCCAAAGCCGCAGGAATTAAAATATCGCAATCAAGCTCTAAAGCATCAGTTGTATTGGTAATAGTTGTAGCGCCCGGGAAATTCACGATCGATCCGGTCTTCTTTCTGAATTCAATCAACTCATCTTCATGCAAACCTTCAGGATTAAACACAGCACCATCATGCTCTGAAATAGCGATGATCTTTGCACCATTCTCTCTGAAAAATTTAGCGGTGTGATAGCCCACGTTTCCGATACCTTGTACAACTACACGCTTGCCTTCAACACCTGTGGTTAAGCCAAGCTTGCTCATCACTTCAGGCATGTTGCATACTTCACGGATACCGTAAAAAACACCGAGACCTGTTGCTTCACGACGGCCTCTTACACCCCCTTGTGTAATTGGCTTACCTGTTACACAACCTGCGGCATCAATTTCGCCGGGGCGAAGAGACGCGTATGTATCAACGATCCAGGCCATTTCACGTTCGCCTGTACCATAGTCAGGAGCAGGTACATCAATACCGGGGCCAATAAAGTTTTTCTTTACAAGCTCTGATGTATAACGACGTGTGATCTTTTCAAGTTCATAAGCAGTGTGGTTGCGGGGGTTGATCTTGATGCCACCTTTAGCACCACCGAACGGAACATTTACAATGGCACACTTATAGGTCATCAATGATGCAAGAGCCATTACCTCATCCTGGTTTACTTCTTCACTGAAACGGATACCACCTTTGCAAGGTGATTTGTGCTGCGAGTGTTGCACACGGTAAGCTTCAATTACTTCAATGCTTCCATCGTCCATTTTAACGGGGAAACGCATTTGGTAAACACTGTTACATTGTTTGATCTGTTCAAGGATACCCTTATCCCATTTTGTAAAAGCGGCAGCTTTATCAAAGCTCTGTTCTACTGCACCGAAGAAACTGTAATTCGTAGTTGACATACAATCGTTTTTTTAATTTAATATATAGCAAGCGTTAATCTTTCTGTTGTTTTTCCAGTTTGCTGAGTTTCCTGTCGATACGGAATACATAGCCAATTAGACCAAATAAGATGATGAGACAAACCACCACCACTACATAAATTTTTCCATTGCTGCGCATGGCATCAGCCATTTCTGCCTGCTCTGTTTGGGCAGCTGCAGAAAATGAGATCAACAGGAGGTTGAGGGTGAGAAGAACAATAGTTGCGAGAACTTTTTTCATTACAAAAGTGATTTATCGGCCAATAACCGGGTTCTGATTTTGAGTGTAGTGATCCAGACAGCTAACAATGTCCAACCAATAACCGCAGGGTAGAATACAATTCGTAAGCGGCTATCAATATCATTAAAGTTGAGTGCAGGATTGCCGCTGTCACTACCCGGTGCACCGGGGTGTAAACTGCCCACTAATCTTGGAATGATCCAGATAGTAGGGAAGAGCATAACAAATGCAAAGACATTATATACTGCCGTTACTCTTGCTTTCTTATCCATGTCAGTAAAACTTCCACGCAAAACAAAATAGGCGCAGTAAATGAGAATGGCGATGCCTGCTCCTAACAACTTTGGTTCTTTGAGAATATTACTGAGCGATTGCCCCTGATCTGTAACCCAGGTATAATTTGCCCAAACTGCACCTGTTGCATAGCCCAGCAAACCAAGGAACGTACCCGTGCCTGCAAACGCCGATGCGTAAATGTCGTGCTTGTATTGTTGCTTACTGAGATACTTAATGCTGTACACAAGACTCACCCCAAACAGTATCATCATCGCAAACCACATACTTACATGAAAGTAGAGGTTGCGAATTGATTCATTTAAAATAAAAAGACGGGGTACATCCATCAAGAAACCACCAACAATGGTGTAAACGAGTAAAATAACTGACGCTATCTTCCACCAGGATTTATGCATATAATCAGCTTTACAAAACAAACACAAACATTTGTTCTGCTTGTTTAAAGTGCGGCAAAGTTAGTGGTTGAATATTAATCTTTCCATAAAAAGGGAAACAAAATCATGCAAAGCGCCAGCACCAGCACGTCGAGTCCGCCCAACAAGAAAACCATTTGAAAAACAGCACCTTCTTTAAAAATTTCACCAAAAGCCGACTTGGAAATACGGATAAGCAATAATAACTGAGGGATAATAACCGGGAATCCCATGATGACCATGATCGCTGCATTTTGATTAGCCCTTGAAGCAATTGCGGCCATCAACGTAAACACAAGGCTCATGCTGATGCCACCAAGGATGGTGATACCAATAAATTCGCCGGCATGTAAAAAAGGGCCACCGAGGAAAAAACTGAATGTGATGAGGCTGAGTAAACTCATTACCAACATCAATAAGATATTATACAACAGCTTTGCAAGAATAAATTCCTGTGCACTGGTAAGGGTATAATAATAAAGCATACGGCCACGACTTTCCTGCAGAAAGCTTTTAGCCACGGCATTAATGCTGATGAACAACATGTTTACCCAAAATAAAGCGTTCCAGGTGCTTCCATCGGGTTCGTTGATGGCCAGGAATAACACATACACCGTACAGGCGATATATAATACAATGCCATAAAAAGTGTACTGCTGTCTTATTTCAAGCAACAGATCTTTTTTAAAGAGTGCAATTATTTTTTTTGAAGAAGCCAATATGAAAGAGATGATTTGTGATTGAATGGTTGTTAACTGCTTTTAAGATGATAACAATGTCTGCACCTGGGCTCGTACTTATCTTTTTCACCGAGTACGACTTGTCCGCCCTCGCTTGAGGTGCGGTAAGAGTAATTGGCAATATTTCCACACACTACACAGATCGCATGCAGCTTGGTTATGTAATCAGCCACAGCAAGTAAGTTGGGCATTTGCCCGAAAGGCTGTGCTTTATAATCCATGTCAAGGCCTGCAACAATAACACGGGCACCACGTAAAGCCAGTTGCTCGCATACATTGGTAATTTCAGGATCAAAGAACTGAGCCTCATCAATGCCAATTACTTCCACATCCTGCGACAGTAACAATATTTTTTGTGAATTATCGATAGGGGTTGATTGAATGGCGTTCTCATCATGCGATACAATTTTTACATCATCATAACGGACATCAACAGCCGGTTTAAATATCTCCACCTTTAGATTGGCAATGCGTGCCCGCTTTAAACGCCGTATAAGTTCTTCTGTTTTTCCACTGAACATGGAGCCACAGATCACTTCAATCCAGCCTCTCCGGTCGCCTTTTATATTCGGTTCAATAAACATTATCAATATTTTATGCCAAACTGTTTGTAACTTAACGGCAAATTTCCAATACCGCCAAAAGTAAGCACTATTCATGGAACGAATTGCTTCTCTTATTGAACAATTACAACAGGCTCTTCAAAGAAACGCCGACGCAGCACAATTGCTGATCCTTACCAATATGCTTCGTGCAGAATTGGAACTGCAATCTCAACAAAAACAAGAAACAATAGGTAGTAACCGTGTATCGGTAGTATTACCTGCTTCAAGAGTAACGTTGCCGGCGCAAGCAGCACCCGAAACTGTTACTGCAACAAGACTTGTTCCGCCATCAGTGGTTAAAGTTGAAGAGAAGCCTGCAGAAAAAATTCTTGAAGTATTACAGATCGATGAAAGTGAAGTAGAAGCCGAATTGGAAGAGATACGTCAGAAAGCTGAGTTTGCAAAAAAAGTAGAAGCGCAGCAACACCAGCATAAGCCGGTTTTATTGTTTGATGAAGAACCGGAAATACCTACACTTATTCATCAGCCGAATTATCAAGAGCCGAAGAAGCCGGCACCTATTTCAAAAGAGGTGAACGAGATGAACAACGGCAAACAATTATCTCTCAACGAGCAACTGGGCGAACATAAAACTGAAGTAGGACATAAACTGAATGAAGGGTCTTCTATTAAAGATCTGAAAAAAGCGATTGGCATCAATGACCGGTTTGTATTTATCAATGAATTATTCCGTGGCGATGAAGTGATGTACGAACGAAGTATCAAGACCATCAATAATTTCTCCATCTATCCCGAAGCACAATACTGGATGGAGCGTGAATTGAAAATTAAATTAGGTTGGGATAATGATCGTCCTGCCACGCAGGAATTTTATGCATTGGTGAAAAGACGTTTCTCCTGAAGCCAACTGAGTATGGCTGCGGTTGCCCCCGCATTTTCTTTTACATAATTTTCTGCAATTGTTCCTGCTGCTGATATATTCATTTGCAGCATAACTTCTTTTAATTCCCTTGAATTGTTAACCGTAAAACTTCCACCCAGTTTTTTTAAGTCTACACTTTCTTTGAACTTTTCAAAATTAGGTCCGGTTATCACAGGCTTGCCATAAACGGCTGCTTCCAAAATATTATGATGACCGCTTTTATTGAAACCTCCTCCTACATGACAAACCGATGCGTATTTGTAGAGGCGGGAGAGATAGCCGATGTTATCAATGATAAGAGTGCGGTAAGTTTTGAGTGGTGAGAGGTTACTTGAAAACTCCGAAAAGGTAATTGCTTTAGGGAACAAATTTTTTAAGCGATTGATATTTTCTGCTTTGATCTCATGCGGCGCAATAATGAGTTTGTGTTGATTGCCTGCCTGCATCCATTCAGCAAGAATGGTTTCGTCTTCAGCCCAGGTGCTGCCTGCCACCATTACAGCATCAGTTCCACAAAATATATCAGCCGGCTCAACCGGTTTCCAATGTTCAGCTGCAGTGATCACCCGATCGAATCTTGTGTCGCCAGCCACAGTTGTTTTGTCGCCCAAGCCAATGCGATCTAATAATTCTTTTGAAGCTGCATTTTGTACAAACAGATGTGAAAACTGATGCAGCATATTGCGGTTAAATCCGCCCCACCATTGAAAGAACGGTTGCGACGAACGAAAAATGCCCGACACTAAAATGGTTTCGATCTTCCTGTTATTTAACTCAGCAAGATAATAATGCCAGAACTCATACTTCACGAAAATCGCCAGCTTCGGCTGAACAATATCGATGAAAGCAGCAGCATTTTCCCTTGAATCAAACGGCAGGTACATCACATGATCTGCTCCCATATAATTCTTCCTTACTTCATAACCCGAAGGAGAGAAGAATGTCAACAGGAGTTTGGAATTGGGATATTGGGATTTGATCCCTTCAATAATTGGCCGACCTTGTTCAAATTCTCCAAGGGAAGCACAATGCATCCAGATAACAGGTTGCCCCGGTTCAGTTTTCCAATTTGCAGCTAATTTCTGCTGCCAGTTTTTACGCCCGTCCACCCATTTTCTGGCTTTGCCGTTCCAATTGGCTGCCAGTTTAATTCCTGTTTTGTAGGCGACCCGAAATATGTTGTAAAAGAAGATCATGCGCCACAAATCTAAGAGGAAAGGAATTGGTGAGAAAAACTTAACTCTTTACACCTGTGTTTCAGAGGCTAAACGCCTTTTTTGCCGTACTTTCGCCCCCGTTTAAACAAGCTTATTTATGCGACCTATACAGATGGTTGACCTAAAGCAGCAATACCTTGCAATTAAGCAGGAAGTAGACGCTGCAGTTTTAGATGTTCTCGACAGTTCAGCCTTTATTAATGGCAAACCCGTGCAGGATCTGGCCGGTGATTTAAGCCAATATCTCGGTTCAAAACATACGATTCCATGTGCGAACGGAACCGATGCTTTGCAGATTGCCATGATGGCATTGAACCTGCAACCTGGTGACGAAGTGATTACAGCTTCGTTTACTTACATTGCCACTGTAGAAGTGGTGGCATTGCTTCGTTTGAAACCGGTCTTTGTGGAAGTTGATCCAAAGACTTTCTGTATTGATCCGGAAGCGATCCGTAAAGCAATAACTCCAAAAACAAAAGCGATTGTTCCGGTTCACTTGTATGGTCATGCCGCCAATATGGATGAGATCATGAAAATCGCTGCAGAACATAATCTGTATGTGATCGAGGATAATGCGCAGGCCATTGGTGCTGATTATATTTATGCCGATGGATCGAAAAAGAAAACAGGTTCAATTGGTACAATCGGCTGCACTTCATTCTTCCCATCAAAGAATTTAGGTTGTTATGGTGATGGCGGTGCGATGTTTACTAACGATGATGCGTTGGCTGATCAATTAAAGATGGTAGCGAACCACGGACAAAAAGTGCGTTACTATCATGAAGTGGTTGGTTGCAATTCACGCCTGGATACTGTACAAGCTGCAGTATTAAAAATCAAACTGAAAAAACTCGATGAATATATAGCAGCACGTCGTAAGGCTGCAGATTATTATGATGCTGCATTTGCAGGTCATAAAAACATCACAACTCCTTATCGTGCCCCGTACAGCAACCATGTGTTTCATCAATACACATTAATACTGGATGGATTTGATAATGTTGCAGAAGTAAGAAATGGGTTGAATGCTTATTTGGCTGAGCAGAAAATTCCGTCGATGATTTATTATCCGGTGCCTGCTCATCGTCAGCAAATGTTTGCATCATTCGGTGGTGCAGATTTTAATTTGCCAATTACTGATTGGTTAACTGATCGTGTAATTTCTTTACCGATGCATACGGAATTGGAAGAAGAGCAATTGCAGTTGATCACAAGCAAATTGTTGGAATATCTTAATACAAAATCATAAACAGAAATTAACAAATGAAAATCGCAGTAGTAGGAACAGGTTATGTTGGATTAGTAACGGGAACTTGTTTTGCAGAAACAGGCAACCAGGTTATATGTGTTGATATTGACAAAAGCAAAGTTGATAAGTTATCGAACGGGCAAATCACTATTTACGAACCCGGTTTGGAGAAAATATTTCTCCGTAACCTGAAGGAAGGTCGTTTGCATTTCACAACCAACCTTGCAGAAGGTGTAAAAGATGCAGCCATTGTATTTCTTGCGTTGCCAACTCCTCCCGGTGAAGATGGTAGTGCCGATCTGAAATACATTTTAGGTGTGGCTGATGATCTTGGAAAAATTCTCACCGATTATAAAGTGATTGTTGATAAGAGTACCGTGCCGGTTGGTACTGCTGATAAAGTGCAGGCAGCTATTGCAAAGAATTTCAAAGGTGCATTTGCAGTAGTAAGTAATCCTGAGTTTTTGCGTGAAGGTGTGGCAGTTGAAGATTTCATGAAACCCGATCGTGTTGTTGTTGGAACAAGTGATGAACGTGCAAAAAAAGTAATGACAGAGTTGTATGCTCCGTTTGTACGCAGTGGCAACCCGGTAATTTTTATGGATGAGAAAAGTGCTGAGCTTACCAAGTATGCAGCTAACTCATTCCTTGCAGTGAAGATTTCGTTCATGAATGAAATTGCACGCTTATGCGAACGTCTTGGTGCAGATGTGGATATGGTGCGGAAAGGTATTGGTAGTGATGAACGTATTGGAAAGCGCTTTTTGTTTCCGGGTATTGGTTATGGAGGAAGCTGTTTCCCTAAAGACGTACAGGCCTTGGTGAAATCGTCAAGCGAAGTGCAATATGATTTTGAAATATTGAATGCTGTGATGAAAGTGAACGAAGAACAGAAATTGTTCCTCATGCCAAAGATCAACTCGTATTTCAATAATGATTTGAAAGGAAAACGTTTTGCATTGTGGGGATTGGCATTTAAACCTAACACAGATGATATTCGTGAAGCACCGGCCTTATACATGATCGATGCGTTAACAGAAGCAGGTGCAACTGTGCATGCATATGATCCTGAGGCTATGCCCAATGTGAAACAAGTAGTTGGTGATAAAATCGATTTTGCACAAAACCAGTACGATGCATTGGAAAATGCAGATGCATTGATCATTGCAACTGAGTGGAGCGAATTCCGCACACCTGAGTTTGAAAAGATTTCTTCTATGCTGAAGAACAAAGTGATTTTCGACGGACGTAACGTATATGACAGAGAACAAATGAAACAACTTGGGTTCTTCTACGAAAGCGTAGGAAGAGAGGCCGTAAAGTAATTCAAATTAACGAATAGCATAATAACAACATAATGGATCGCAAACGAATTTTAATTACAGGTGCTGCAGGTTTTCTCGGTTCGCATTTATGCGACCGTGCAATTAAAGAAGGTTATCATGTAATTGCAATGGATAACCTTATTACCGGTGACTTGAAAAATATTGAACACTTGTTCAAGCTGGAGCAATTTGAGTTCTATCATCATGATATCACCAAGTTCATTCACATACCCGGCAAGCTGGATTATATCCTGCACTTTGCATCACCGGCAAGCCCGATCGATTATTTAAAAATTCCGATTCAGACTTTGAAAGTTGGTGCGCATGGTACGCACAACTGTTTAGGTTTAGCCAAAGCAAAAGGTGCACGCATTCTTGTTGCTTCAACTTCTGAAGTGTATGGCGATCCATTGGTGCATCCACAAACAGAAGAATACTGGGGAAATGTAAATCCTGTTGGTCCACGTGGCGTGTACGATGAAGCAAAACGTTTCATGGAAAGTATTACGATGGCGTATAACCGTTTTCATGGTGTTGAGACAAGGATCATCCGCATCTTTAATACCTACGGTCCACGTATGCGACTCAATGATGGCCGTGCGTTACCTGCGTTTATTGGTCAGGCTTTACGTGGTGAAGATTTAACGGTGTTTGGAGACGGCAGTCAGACAAGAAGTTTTTGTTATGTAGATGATTTGGTGGAAGGCATTTATCGTTTGCTCATGAGTGATTATGATATGCCGGTGAATATTGGTAACCCAACAGAAATTACGTTGAAGGAATTTGCAGAAGAAGTAATTAAACTGACAGGTACTACACAAAAAATTGTTTACAAAGATTTGCCTGTAGACGATCCGAAGCAACGTAAGCCGGATATTACAAAAGCAAAAGCATTGCTTGGTTGGGAACCAAAAGTAAGTCGTGCAGAAGGATTGAAGATTACCTACGAATATTTCAAAAATCTTCCGCAGGAAGAGTGGAGCAAATTGCCGAAAGAGTTTGTCAGCATGAAATGATGAGTAATGAGTAATCAGTGATGAGTTTAAATCTGAAATCAACAATCATTCATGTATCAATCATTAATTAATAAAGAAAAGAAAGTTGCAGTCGTTGGGTTAGGCTATGTGGGATTGCCATTAGCATTGGAATTGGCTGCGCATATGCAGGTGATCGGCTTCGACATCAACAAGAAGCGTATTGACATGATGCAGCGGAACGAAGATCCCAGCAAGGAAGTTGAGGCTGATCGTTTTGCAGGGAAGGATATTGTATTTACAGATGATATCAATGTATTGAAAGAAGCATCTTTCTTTATTGTGACTGTGCCAACGCCGGTTGATGATCATAAAGTTCCGGATCTGACACCGTTGGAAAAAGCAAGTGAGACTGTAGGTAAAGTGTTGAAGAAAGGTGATTATGTGATTTACGAAAGCACAACCTATCCCGGCTGTACAGAGGAAGATTGTATGCCGATTCTTGAACAGTTCTCCGGGTTAAAAGGAAAAGTTGATTTTAAGATTGGTTATTCACCTGAACGAATTAATCCGGGAGATAAACATCATACATTAAGCAACACCATCAAAATTGTTTCCGGTTGCGATGATGAATCGTTAAAGGAAATTGCTGCGGTTTATGAAAGTGTGGTGAAGGTTGGTGTACACCGTGCACCAAACATTAAAGTAGCAGAAGCAGGAAAAATCATTGAAAACGCACAACGTGATCTGAACATCTCATTGATGAACGAACTGTCGATCATCTTCGATCGTATCGGCATCAACACATTTGATGTAGTGGAAGCCGCAGGAACGAAATGGAATTTTCATAAATACACGCCGGGTTTGGTGGGAGGACATTGCATTGGCGTTGATCCATACTATTTAACCTACAAAGCACAGCAACTTGGTTATAATTCAAAAGTAATTGCAAGCGGTCGTTTTGTAAACGATGAAATGCCTCGCTATGTAGCAAAGAAAATTATTCAGCACATTATTAAACATGCGCCAAATCCTGCTACTGCAAAAGTGTTGGTGCTGGGTGCAACGTTTAAAGAGAATGTAGCCGACATCCGTAATTCGAAAGTAGCGGATATGGTAAAAGAATTACTGGAATACAATGTTGCGGTTGACTTTGTTGATCCGCATGCTGATGCAACTGAAGTACATCATGAATATGGATTAACCCTTGCTGAAACTATCGGCAATGGGTATGATGCAATTGTATTGGCAGTAGCACATCATCCGTACACAGCATTTACAGAAGACTACTTGTTGTCTATTGCTAATGAGCAAGCTATGTTTGCTGATCTCAAAGGCATCTACCGTAATAAAATTTCGAAACTCAAATACTGGAGTTTATAATGAGCACATTCGACAAAACAATATTGGTAACGGGCGGAGCCGGCTTTATCGGCAGTCATGTAATTCGCCTGTTTGTAAATAAATATCCCAATTACAAAATTGTAAATGGCGATGCATTGACCTACGCAGGCAACCTGGAGAATCTGAAAGATGTACAGGATAAACCAAACTATGCATTTGCGAAAATTGATATTACAGATGAAGCAGGTGTTGAACAGCTCTTCAATCAGTATCATTTTGATGCAGTGATTCACCTGGCAGCGGAAAGTCATGTTGACCGCAGCATTCTTGATCCATTGGCATTTGTAAAAACAAATGTATTGGGTACTGCTATATTACTGAATGCATGTCGCAAGCATTGGGCTGGTAATCATGAAGGCAAATTGTTCTATCATGTATCAACTGATGAAGTATATGGTTCCTTAGGCGAAACAGGCTTCTTTACTGAAGAAACCCCTTATGATCCGCATTCTCCTTACTCAGCATCGAAAGCTGCGTCTGATCATTTTGTAATGGCGTATCATGATACGTATGGTCTGCCGGTGGTGATGAGCAACTGCAGTAACAACTATGGATCACATCATTTCCCGGAAAAATTAATTCCGTTAATGATCAACAATATCAAAAACAACAAACCGCTCCCGGTTTATGGTAAAGGCGAGAATGTGCGTGATTGGTTGTTTGTAGAAGATCATGCAAGAGCGATCGATACAATTTTCCATAACGGAAAACTTGGAGCAAGCTATAATGTGGGCGGCTTCAACGAATGGAAAAATATTGATCTCGTTCACTTGCTTTGCAGCATCATGGATAAAAAACTTGGTCGGGCAGCAGGTGAAAGCGCAAAGCTCATCACTTATGTAAAAGATCGTGCTGGTCATGATTTGCGTTATGCCATTGATGCAACCAAACTCAATAAGGAATTAGGCTGGAGTCCTTCTTTACAATTTGAAGAAGGATTGGAGAAAACCGTTGACTGGTATTTGAGTAATGAAGAATGGATCAATCACGTAACAAGCGGCGATTACCAGAAGTACTATGATGCGCAATATGAAAAAAGGTGAGTAGTTTAAATCTGAAATCGTAAATCATAAATCTGAAATTTTTCAATGGCTTTTTTACAAACAGGTTTCCCTGGCTTGGTAGTGTTCGAACCAATCGTATTTGGCGATGAGCGGGGTTATTTCTTTGAATCATACAATCAGCAATCTTTTGAAAACGAAGGGTTGTATTACAATTGGGTACAGGACAATCAATCCAGCTCTACTTACGGTGTTATTCGTGGCTTGCATTTTCAAAAAGGCGAACATGCACAAGCTAAACTGGTGCGTTGTTTAAGCGGAAAAATTTTAGACGTGGTAGTCGACCTGCGTAAAGATTCACCCACTTTTAAAAAAGTTTATGCTGTAGAATTGAATGCAGAGAAAAAGAATGCATTGTTAGTGCCCCGTGGTTTTGCACATGGTTTTTCCGTGTTAAGCGAAACAGCTGAAGTATTATACAAGTGCGATAATTTCTACAATAAACAAAGCGAAGGTGGCTTGTTATATAATGATCCTTCGTTAAAAATTGATTGGAAAATTGAAGCTGGTAAAGAGATTGTTTCAGGAAAAGATTTGATCAATTCAACAATGAGCGAATTACAGGAAGATAGTTTTTTTTAACTTTCACATATGGAGAAGCCGGTTATACTTGTTACAGGTAGCAATGGTCAGCTCGGAAAAGAGTTGAAACAAATTGCTGATAACTATTCTCAATTCAATTTCGTATTTGCTTCACGGGAAGATCTAAAGCTTCATCATTTTGGTTTAGTAGAAAATTTCTTTATTGCTGCGAAACCACAGTATTGCATTAACTGTGCTGCTTATACTGCTGTTGATAAAGCAGAGAATGAACAGGATATGGCCATGTTGGTAAACGGCGAAGCTGTTGGCAATCTGGCAGCCATTTGCAAAAAATATCAAACCAAACTCATTCATATCTCAACCGATTATGTGTTTGATGGCGAGAGTGAAACGCCTTACAAAGAAGACGATAAAACTGGCCCTATCAATACCTACGGCAAATCAAAACTTTTAGGTGAGCAATTGTGTATGAAAGAAGATGCAGATGCCATTATTATTCGCACTTCATGGGTGTATTCATCGTTTGGTCACAACTTTGTGAAAACGATGATGCGTTTGATGAATGAACGCAATGAATTGAATGTGGTGAGTGATCAAATTGGTTCTCCAACCTATGCTGCTGACCTGGCAAAAACAATTCTGCATATTATTTCTTCCGGTAAATGGGAGGCTGGTATTTATCATTACAGCAATGAAGGGAAGATCAGTTGGTTTGAATTTGCGCAAGCGATTAAAGAAATAACCGGCAGCAAAGCAGTCGTGCATCCAATTGAAACAGCACAATATCCAACGCCTGCACGCCGCCCCCATTATTCTTTGCTTAATAAAGAAAAGATTAAAACAACCTATGCAGTAGCAGTTCCTGAATGGAAGGAAAGTTTGCAGAAATGCATAACTCTATTGCGGGAAACCAAATAACTCAGCTCAGAAAAGGCAATAAAATCAAAAATCCTCTACATTTTGGAGGGTTTTTGTTGGCCTACCTGGATTCCCCGTCTGAACGAATTCATTCGGGCAGGGAACCAAGACAAACAGAATCAAACCTATTTATTGCAATAAAAAAGCTGAAACAAAAATGTTTCAGCTTTTTTTGTTGGCCTACCTGGATTCGAACCAAGACAAACAGAACCAAAATCTGTCGTACTACCATTATACTATAGGCCAATCTCCCTTTCGGGGTTGCAAAAATAAGGCGATGTACAAGATCAACCAAAAAATTTATCAAATTGGTCAACTCTTGTCTTCCCGGTCTTTCAGTTCTTTGATCTTATCGAGTGCTCCAGCCACCACATCACACATAATGGTGTAAAGGGCACCTTGCTTCGGATTGGCATAAATATATTCCAATGCTTCATTTTCATTCGCAATTTTCATCACCGGAATGGTCTTGTTTACCTTGCGGATACCTTCTTCAAGCAAATCCATAATTTCTTCTGCTGTGCGGCCACGCAGGTTTTTATCACATCGAATGATGATCTCGTCAAAATATTTACCGCTGATCTCACCCAGTTCACGGATATCTTCATCTCTTCTGTCGCCAGTACCGCTGATCACGCCCACTTTGTGTTTATAGTCGAGTTTGCTTACAAACTCGCAAAGCAATTGAAGCCCGTGTGGGTTATGTGCAAAGTCGGCAAGGAACGTGTAATTTTTAAAATGAAAGAAATTCAAACGGCCAGGCGTTAAACTCTCGCCGGGAATAAACGTGAGTAATCCCTGGCGTATATCATCGATACTGATATCACGATAGAGATAAGTGGCAAGTACAGCCGGTAAACAGTTGGCGATATTATGCACTGCTTTTCCTTCGTAAGTAAGTGGAATATCTTTCGCTGCCATCACACGAATTTTCCAGGTGCCTTTCATAATACTGATGAAACCATTTTCATACACCGTTGCTAAACCACCACCAGCGCAATGTTCTTTCATGCGTGGATTGTTCTCATCCATGCTGAACAATGCAACATTACATTTAAGATCATCTTTCATTTTATACACAAGGTCATCTTCTGCATTGAGAATGGCATAGCCATGCGGGAAAACAGTTTCAGGAACAACAGCTTTTACTTTCGCCATTTGTTCAACAGTGTTGATGCCGCCAAGACCAATATGATCAGCTGCAACATTTGTAACAATTGCCACATCGCAATTCTGAAATGCAAGACCTGATTTTAAAATACCGCCTCTTGCACATTCCAATACAGCAAAATCAACCGTCGGGTCTTTTAATACAAAGGTTGATGAGACAGGTCCGGTGCAATCGCCTTTCATCATTAAATGATTCTGGATATAAACACCATCGCTGGTGGTATAACCAACTTTCTTACCTGCACTCTTTGCAATATGTGCAGTTAATCGTGTTGTTGTTGTCTTACCGTTTGTTCCGGTAATGGCGATGATGGGGATACGGCCTACGCTTCCTTTCGGAAACAACATATCAATTACAGGTTCTGCCACGTTGCGGGGCAAACCTTCTGCAGGATCAATATGCATACGGAAACCCGGTGCAGCATTTACTTCAAGTATTGCGCCGCCATTTTCATTTACAGGAGTGCGCAAATCGGTTGCCATAATATCGATACCACAAATATCAAGACCAATGATCTTACTGATGCGTTCGCACATAAACACATTTGCAGGATGTACTTCATCTGTTACATCCGTTGACGTACCACCCGTAGAAAGATTTGCTGTTGTTTTTAGTAATACCAATTCACCTTTTGGCGGAACAGTTTCTAAGCTGTAACCTTTTTCTTCCAGCATTTTCATGGTGCTGCCGTCAACAGTTATTTGTGTCAATACTTTTTCATGACCATAACCACGACGTGGATCTTTATTCGTTTCATCCATCAGCCATTGAATAGTATGTTCACCATCACCAATTACACTCGCAGGTGTACGCAAAGCCGCACAAATAAATTTATGGTTGATGACGAGAATACGAAAGTCAAAACCGGTGATGAACCGTTCAACAATTACACTTCTGCTGTAAGCCTTTGCTGCTTCAAATGCTTTTAATGCCTGTTCTTTATTGGTAATGTTGGTGGTGTTTCCTTTACCGTGATTGCCATCAATAGGTTTGATCACTAACGGATAACCAAATTTTTCAATGGCTTCATCCAAACCAATTTCTGTGCGAATCACAGTTCCCCGTGGTACTGGAATTTCAGCAGCTTCAAGTAATAGTTTTGTTTCTTCTTTATCACATGCAATATCAACGGCAATATTTGATGTGGTTGATGCAATAGTTGCCCGGATGCGTTTTTGATGCACACCATAACCCAACTGTACTAAACTTTGTTTATTCAATCGGATGTAAGGAATATTTCGTTTTGCTGCTTCATCAACAATACATCCGGTAGAAGGGCCAAGTCTTGTATCTTCTCTGATCTCTCTCAGTTTTTGAATATCTTCTTCGAGGTTATATTCTTCTCCTGTAACCAAAGCCTCTGCAATACGCACTGCAGCTTTTGCAGCATATACACCTGCATCTTCTTCCAGGTAAGTAAACACAACATAGTACACGCCTTCTTTTTCGTTGGCACCACGTGTTCTTCCAAATCCTGTATCCATACCTGCCAATGTTTGCAGTTCTAGTGCGACATGCTCTATCACATGGCCCATCCATGTGCCTTCATCAACCCGTTGAAAAAAACCGCCTGGCTTGCCAACACTGCAACGATGTTCATACATACTGGGGAATAATTTTTCCAATCGCTCACGAAAACCGGGAATGTGATTGGTGGGTCGTTGTTCCAGTTCTTCGAGGTCGAGTTTCATTTGTATAAGTTTGGTACGGCGCACACTCCAATAGTTAGGACCACGAAGAATTTTAATTTCAAGAACTTTCATAAATAAGACGGTTGATGTTGTTTCCGAATATATCAAAATTTATCCGATGCTGTTGATAAAAGCATGGCAACGCAGGAAATATTTTCCCCTTAATTTTGTTTGCAACTAAAAATCACAATCATTGCAGTATCCAAAAGGAAAGCTGATCGCTATCGGCGGTGCAGAAGATAAAGGAACCGATCTTGAAGCGGGAGAAATAAACCGCAATAATCTTAATTTTTTCGAGCTGGGTATTCTCAGGCGGGTAGTGGAAGAAGCCGGCGGCATCGATGCCCGTATTGAAGTAATTACAACTGCTTCAACCATTCCTTACGAGGTAGGGGATAACTACATGAATGCATTTGGAAAAATCGGTTGCACAAATATTGGTGTGTTGCATATCCGTAACCGCCAGGATACGGCCAATCCCGAATTTCTTGAACGAATTAAAACATGTAATGCAGTAATGTTTTCAGGAGGTAATCAAATGCGATTGAGTGTAACAGATGGCGGAACTGATTTTTTAGCCATTTTGAAAAAACGTTACCAGGAAGAAACCGGCTTTGTTGTGGCTGGCACCTCTGCAGGTGCAATGGCTATGAGTAAGACAATGATCTATGAAGGCAACGCAGCACGTGCTTATTTGAAAGGTGAAGTGAAAATGACAACAGGTTTAGGATTTATTGATAATGTGATTATCGATAGTCATTTCGAAAAGCGTGGGCGTTTTGTTCGTTTAACACAAGCTGTGGCAACAAACCCATCCTGCATTGGCATTGGCTTGGGCGAAGATACAGGTATGCTTATTACAGAAGGAAATAAGATGGAAGCAATCGGAAGCGGACTCGTGATCATTATTGACGGGCATGAAATGATGCATTCCAATATTGCTGATATTCCCGATGGTAATCCGATCAGTATCGAAAATCTGCGGGTGCATTTTTGTGAAAAAGGCAATGGCTACATGGTAAAAGAACGTAAGTTTCTAATGGAGGCGAAAGATGGCGCATTGATCAAAAAACAAGTACACGTAGAATAAATTAAATTGCTTTTTAAAATCATCGATTCAATCAGCCAAATGAAAAAAATAATTCTGTTCGCTCTTCCCATTTTTATGCTCATGGCATTCACCCGGCAAGATAAAGTCAAAGTCATCTTCTTTGGTGATTCGATAACCCAGGCTGGTGTTAACCCCGGCGGATATGTAAAGCGTATCGACAGTATGGCACGTGTACAGGGAAAAATGAATTATGATTTTATTGGAGCAGGGATTGGCGGTAATAAAATTTACGATCTCTACTTACGGATGGAAGATGATGTGTTATCGAAAAATCCAAATGTAGTGGTGTTGTATATTGGCGTGAACGATGTATGGCACAAAGCCTCTTCCGGTACCGGAACCGATGCAGATAAATTTGCAAAATTTTACCAGGCAGTGATCAATAAGATCAAAGCAAAAAATGCGAAGATCATTTTGTGTACACCTGCTGTAATAGGTGAGAAGACGGATGGCAGCAATCAGCAGGATGGTGATCTTACAGAATACAGTAAGATCATTCGTGGTCTTGCACAAAAGAATGAATTGCCATTGGTTGATCTGCGGAAAGCATTTATTGATTACAACAATAAGAACAACAAAGAGAATAAAGATCGTGGCATTTTAACTACTGATCGTGTTCATCTAAACGCAATTGGCAACCAATTGGTCGCCGATGAAATGTGGAAAGCTATTCAGGCGCTTTAAACAGCAGATACCAAATAATAATTTTTCTTTCCTTTCTGTACAAGCAGGTATTTTTCATGAAGCAGTAAAGAAGCATCAATCTTCATATCAATTGCTTCTACTTTTTTACGGTTGATACTTACACCGCCGCCTTGTACTGTTTTACGTGCTTCACCTTTACTGGGAAAGATGGTTGTTTCTGCTAAGAAAGAAACAACATCAATACCTTCCTGAAGTTTATCTGCAGCAAAATCAAACTTCACCACACCTTCCATTCCTTCGAGATCTTCAACACTCAAACTTTCGGCTGATGCTGTTTGATTGGCGAATAGTTTTTCTGTAGTGGCAACTGCTTCCTTCAATGCTTCTTCACCATGCACAAAATTTGTTACTTCTTCTGCCAGTCTTTTTTGGAGAATACGCTTGCCCGGATCGGCTGTATGTGCAGCGATCAAACCATCTACTTCTTCTTTATCCAGGAAGGTGAAAATTTTGATCCAGCCTTCAGCATCTGCATCACTTGCGTTTAACCAGAACTGGTAGAATTGGTAAGGCGTTGTTTTGGTTGCATCTAACCACACATTCCCCTGTTCAGTTTTGCCAAACTTAGTGCCATCAGCTTTCTTGATCAGCGGACAAGTGAAAGCAAATGCTTCGCCATTTACCTTACGACGTATGAGTTCGGTGCCTGTAGTTATATTTCCCCACTGGTCGCTGCCGCCCATTTGCAGTTTGCAGTTTTTATTTTCGTAGAGCCAGTAATAATCATAACCCTGCATCATCTGGTAAGCAAACTCTGTATAGCTTAGCCCAACCTCACTTTCAATACGTTTCTTAACGCTGTCCTTTGCCATCATGTAGTTGATGGTGATATGTTTACCCGTATCCCGCAAAAAATCGATGAAAGAAATATTTTTGAACCAATCGTAGTTATTGGCCATTTCAGCAGCATTTGCTTTGGAAGTATCAAAGTCAAGAAATTTCTCCAATTGTGCCTTTACGCCTGCTATGTTTCTGTTTAACGTTGCTTCATCAAGCAGGTTGCGTTCCTGGCTTTTGCCGCTTGGATCACCAATCATACCTGTAGCGCCACCCACCAAAGCAATGGGTTTGTGACCAGCCTTTTGGAAATGAACCAGCAGCAAGATCGGCACCAGGCTCCCGATATGCAGACTGTCTGCAGTAGGGTCGAAGCCAATATAAGCCGTGGTCATCTCTTTTTTCAGTTGTTCCTCTGTACCTGGCATGATATCTTGGATCATCCCTCTCCATCTTAATTCTTCGATCAAATGCATGATTGTAAGCGCTATTTTCGGCAAAAGTAGGGCAGCGGAGGCCATTTTACTAAAATTGGAGCAATAAACACTGAAAATCAGCGTTTCGAGAAGCTGGTACTTTCTTAAACAGAGTTTGCTTTCGGCAATAGAATGTTTACTTTTGTCAATGCCTTGAGCAGCTTTCGAGAGAGAGTATGTCTCTTTAATAAGAAACTAATTGTTTATCTGAAAACTGACCGGATGATAACCCGATTAACCCTGATCCTATCTGTTACCCTGTTGATGTGTGTGCGTGCATCCACACAGATCCGTATTTATTCCAACGAATTTTTAAATATAGGTGCTGGCTCCCGTGCTTTTGGAATGGGAGGCGCACAAGTGGCATCTGTAAGTGATGCTACTGCCGGTTATTGGAATCCTGCAGGGTTAACAGCTGTAAAAAATGATCCTTCTTTGTCATTAATGCATGCTGAATATTTTGCCGGTATTGGTAAATACGATTTTGGTGCATTGGCAATTCCCGTTGCAAATAACAAGCGCACGATCGGCCTCTCTTTCTTGCGTTTTGCTGTTGATGATATTCCGAATACACTTTATTTGATCGAGCCTGATGGCAGCGTGAACTATGCCAATCTTCGTTCTTTTTCTTCAGCCGATTATGCTGTGATCTTATCTGTTGCTCAGAAAATTAAAGAAACGGAAAATAAATCCATAAGTGTGGGTGTAAATGCAAAAGTGATCCATCGTAAAGTGGGAAGTTTTGCAACTGCCTGGGGTTTTGGTTTAGATGTTGGTTTTCAAATGAAAGGAAAGAATTGGTCAGTAGGTGCCGCTGCAAGAGATATTACCACCACATTCAATGCATGGTCGTTTACTTTTACTGAGAGAGAGAAAGAAGTATTGTTTCTCACCAATAATGAAATACCTGTTAAGTCAACTGAGTTAACAGCACCTCGCCTGGTGATTGGCGGTGCTTATGATTTTCGTTTCAGAAAAAATCTCTCCTTGAAAGCGGAAGTAAATCTTGATCTCACTTTTGATGGTCAAAGAAATACGGTGATCAGCTCTGATGTGATCAATGCAGATCCAAGAATTGGAGCTGAGTTAAATATCAAAAATGTATTCTTCCTGCGTGGAGGAATTTTTAATTTTCAGAAAACACTCGCTGACGGTGATACACTTAACCAAAAGAAAGTGTGGATCTATCAACCAGGTGCAGGGGCAGGGTTCAAACTTGGTAATTCTTTTTACGTAGATTATGCATTTACAAATCTGGCCAACCAGTCAAATCCGTTATATACACATATCGTATCTCTACGTCTCGACCTTATGAAGCCTAAAAACCAAAAGAAAAAATAACTAGCAATGAAACGCTTTTTACTCTCCGTTACCATATTGTTCTGTGCCATCACAGGAGTAACCGCTCAATCATACATGAATGAGTGGATCGATTTTAATAAAACCTATTACAAATTTAAAGTAGGTGCAACCGGCGTTTACCGCATTTCGCAGGCGCAATTGAGTACAATGGGTATTGCCAATGCTGATGCTTCGCACTTTCAATTGTGGCGAAATGGTCAGCAAGTTCCTGTTTATACGTCTGTTGCAAACGGCACATTACCTTCAAATGGTTTTATTGAATTTTGGGGACAAGTGAATGATGGTAAATGGGAGAAGCGCATGTATCTCGATCCTGGTTATCAGATCAACGATAACTGGAGTTTATTTACAGACACATCTTCTTATTTCCTTACAGTAAATCCGACTGCTGCACAGAACAAGCGCTTTGTAGAAACAACAAATGATCTTTCATCTGGTTTGCCGGCTGAGCCTTACTTCACGCACAAAGCATCACTTTATTATCGTAATGTGATTAACCAAGGTTTTGCTGCCGTAGTTGGCAGTTATGTTTATTCTTCCTCTTTTGATAGAGGTGAAGGGTTTACAAGTGGAGAATTCAGAGCTGCTAATCCCTTGATTTCTTCTCAAACAAATTTGTATGTTGCTCCTTCTGGTCCCAATGCAAAACTGAAATTTTCAGCAGTTGGCCGGGCGTTGAACGTACGCACAGTTCAGGCTTATATAAATGGAACATTGGTAGCTGATCGTGAAATGAATTATTTTAATTCAATTATTGACGAAAATGCGAACAATATTCCTCTTTCACTAATCTCTGGCAATACAGCAAGTGTTGAGTTTCGTGTAAATGTTTTAGATCCTGCAGCGTTGGCGACAGATAGAATTGTGGTTGGCATGTATGAACTAAGTTATCCAAGACAATTCAATTTTGGAGGTCAGGCAAATTTCGAGTTTGAGTTACCGGCAAGTGCAACCGGTAATAACCTGGTTATTGATAATTTTAATTTTGGTGGCTCTGTTGCTCCTGTTTTGTATGATGTAACAAATGGCCATCGTATAACGGCAAGTATTGTTTCGCCAACACAAGTAAGAGTAGTGCTGCCTGCGTCTGCTGCAGATCGTAAACTTATTCTTGTAAGCCAGGATGGTGGAAATATTCGTTCAGTGTCCAATTTCACTGCACGCAACTTCACCAACTATGCATTAGCTGCTAACCAGGGTAACTATATCATCATTTCTAATCCTCGTTTATATGCAGATGCAAGTGGTATCAATCAGGTAGAGCAATATCGTTTATACCGTAGCAGCACATCGGGTGGAGGTTACAATGCAAAAATCTATGATGTTCAGGATATTCTTGATCAGTTTGGTTATGGTGTTAAAAATAACGGGTATGCGCTCAAAAATTTCCTTCGCTTTGCGTATGCAGGGTTTGCTGAGAGGCCATCATATTGTTTCATTATTGGTAAGGGTGTTGTATATACGAATTATCGCACATCTGAATCGACCCCAACTATCGACCAACTGAATTTGGTTCCAACCTTTGGTAACCCGGCTTCAGATATGTCCCTTACTTCCGCAGAAGGAAGCATTGTGCCCAAAATTCCCGTAGGACGTTTAACTGTTATAAATGGCAATGAAGTAAAGGCATATCTCGACAAAGTAAAGACATATGAAGGTTCTTACAACACCAGTTCATGCGTTATTAATGATGAATTATGGAAAAAAAATGTAATTCATGTGTCTGGTGCTAATGATTACCTGGGCGAGCAAATTCGTTTTTATCTCAATCAATATGGCAACGTGTTAAAAGACACCTCTTTTGGTGCAAGCGTTTATTCTTTACAAAAAACCGGCGTGGCGGCGATTCAAACAATAGCCAGCGCAAATATTACCAGACTGTTTGAAGAAGGCTTTTCTCTTCTTACCTATTTTGGGCATTCTTCTCCATCTACACTTGAGTACAATTTATCTGATCCTACAAGCTATCCCTCCATTGGTAAGTATCCTATTTTGTTGGTAAATGGATGCCAGGCAGGTAATATGTTTTTATCGGATGCTTCAAGGCTTACAGGTAACTTAATCATTACTGAAAAATGGGTGTTAACGCCTAACAGAGGCTCGGTTGCATTTATTGCATCAACGCACTTAGGTATTGTGAACTATCTGCATATCTACACAGAGGAGTTTTATAACCAGTTAGCGAAAACAGATGGATATGGAGAGTCAATCGGCAGAATAATGGCAAACGTGAACGATACATTGTCACGCATTTATTCTTTTAATGACTTTTATGTGCGTATGCATATGGAGGAAATTACTTTACATGGCGATCCGGCAATTCGTTTTTTCAGTCATCAAAAAGCCGATTATGCCACTGAGGCTTCAATGGTAAAAATGGCACCTGAATTTATTTCAATTGCAGATACATCTTTCAATGCCAATATTAAGATTGTAAATATTGGCAAAGCAACGGAAGATTCAGTGCGTATCAGAGTCACAAGGATTTTTCCCGATGGTACAACCGCAATTCCATTCGATAAAAAAATCAAGCGGGTGCCCTATGCTGATTCTATACTTCTGAAACTACCCATAGATCCTGTGAGGGATAAAGGAGCTAACAAATTGAAAGTTGAAATTGATCCGGATAACCAGATAGACGAATCTTGTGAAACTAATAATACAGTTACAAAGGAATTTTTCATCTTTGAAGATGAGGTGAGGCCGGTTTACCCTTATAACTATTCAATCATAAACAAGCAAAACATCACCTATTATGCATCAACCGCTAACCCACTTGGTACTTCCAGGAAATATTATTTTGAAATAGACAGTACACAAAAGTTTAATTCAGGATTACGGAAAGCCGATTCAGTTACATCCGTTGGTGGTTCAATATCATTTAAGCCAACAGGTATCAATTTTACTGACAGTACGGTTTACTACTGGCGTGTTGGAATGAAGCCCGATGCAAATTCAGGTATTCTTTGGAACGATTTCAGTTTCGTTTACATATCTGGTTCTGAAACCGGATTTAATCAATCGCATTATTTCCAGCATAAGCAAAACAACTATAAATACATGGTGCTTGATTCATCAAGTCGTTTAATGAACTTCGATTCAACAATAAGGCGAATACAGGTACGAACAGGTATTTTCCCATACTTTGATGCCGGAGGTCTTGATGTTGCAGTAGATTTTACAAATATTGAGCGCTACGGTTGCCGTTACGGATCGTTCCAGTTTTATGTATTTGATGGCAAAACGCTTGAGCCGTTAAAAAATACATTTGGCGGCCAGCCAGGTTTATATAATAGCTTAACAACCTGCGGTGAGGCCCCACGTATTTTCTTTGAGTATTCTTACACACAACAGGCATCAAGAATTCATGCAATGAATTTCCTGAATAATGTTGTGAAAGACGGAGACTATGTAGTTATTACAAACCTCGGTGCTGCCACAGGGGCACTCGTTGATACTGCTGTACTTAAAGCCGACCAGGCAATACTAGGTAGCGGGAATTCCCTTTACCATACGTTGAAAAATTTGGGCTTTACCCAAATTGACAATTTTACGAGTCATTTGCCAATGATCTTCAGTTACAGAAAAAACACACCTTCTTTTATACCACAACAGAAATTTGGATTAACGAACGAACAAGTTGTTGATATAGTTGAAGCACCCGGTTATTATACAAATGGTGCAATTGAATCTCCTTGGTTTGGCCCTGCTAAAACATGGAAGGATTTAAAGTGGAGTGGCTATCCACTCGAAGCAACACCCGGAGATACTACAAGCCTTGATATAATAGGCCGCACAAGCACCGGTATAGAAGTGCTGATGGCCACCATCACTGAAGCAAGGGATACCAGTCTTTCTTTTGTTAACCCGGCTGCGTTTCCATATTTGAAGCTGCGTTTAAATAACAGGGATATTAATAAAGTAACGCCTTATCAATTAAGCAAGTGGAAGTTGTATGCCGATTATGTTCCAGAGGGAGCTATTGCACCAAACATCAAGTTTAATTTAAAAGATACGTTTGAGTTGGGAGAAAGAGTTGATTTTGCAATTGCATTCAGAAATGTTAGCGAAACCGCATTTGACAGTCTTAAACTGAAACTTGTAATTACCAAGCAAAATAATGTACCGGTTGTTATTGATCTTCCAAGGAAAAAACCGCTGATAGCCGGGGACTCAATTATTGTATCTTACCAGTTCGACAGCAAAGATTATCCGGGCAATAACACACTTTACCTGATGGTAAATCCGGACGAAGACCAGGCTGAACAATTCCTGTTCAACAATTTTATCTACAAGAATTTTTATGTTAAACCTGATAATTACAAACCATGGCTTGATGTAACGTTTGATGGAACACATATTCTCAACAGAGATATTGTTTCGGCTAAGCCGCACATTTTCGTACAGCTAAAAGACGATAGTCGTTTCCTTGCTCTTGACGATACCACCGGTATGAAAATTAAAATTCAGTATCCGAAGGTGAATGGTGTTCCCGGGCCTTTGGTTGAATACAAACCACAATCTGACAGCGTGAAATTTACGCCGGCTAATCTTGCCACAGGTAATAACGCATCAACAATTGACCTGTATCCGAAGTTTTTACAGGATGGCGAATATGAGTTAATTGTAACCGGTAACGACAGGAGCGGTAATAATGCAGGTGAATTAGAATACAAAGTGACCTTCCAGGTAATCAACAAGCCGATGATTTCGAACCTGCTTAATTATCCAAACCCGTTCACTACTTCAACTGCTTTTGTTTTTTATATAACAGGGTATGAAGTGCCGCAGAATATGCGTATTCAAATCATGACGATAACCGGTAAAGTAGTAAGGGAAATAACAAAAGCAGAACTTGGCCCGTTAAGAGTGGGACGAAACATCACCGAATTTAAATGGGATGGTACAGATCAATTCGGAAATAAACTGGCAAATGGTATTTATCTCTATCGTGTTATCACAAATCACAACGGAAAAGCATTAGACAAGTATAAAGCTCAAGGCGATAATACCGACGAATACTTTAATAAAGGATATGGTAAAATGTACCTGATGCGATAGTTAAATTTTAAATTAAGAAACACCCGGCAATGTATATTGCCGGGTGTTTTATATTTGGTGATGAAGCTGGCGAAATTAATGGAACATACGTATGGCTGGGTTTTATTGTCGCTGTATTTTATTTTACATGGATGGCAGTATTACAGCAGGTTATTGAGTTTTTCAGAGGTATTCGCAGCCTTTCTGATAATTTTACTTAGCGCTTGCGCTGTTTGGTTTCTTTCTCTCATACTATCGAAATTGCCTGAAAAACGATCTCTCCTTACTACGTTCACTTGTTTGCTTTTATTTTTTACAAACCCTTTAATAACTACTTTCTCAGCCAGACGTTTCCTGCCGGGCGTTAATGAACAAATCGTGTTTATTGTTTTTGCTGTTCTTCTTTTATGGTTCCTATTGAGGTTTGTAAAAGACAGTATTCGCCCTTTAAATAAGCTTGTAAATATTTTTCTGTCAATGCTCGTGGCAGTTGCATTTTTTCAGGTACTTTACAACTTATTTTCAGACAAGAAAGTAAATGATTCTTCCGCAAAAAAATTTTACGAACATATAGAGTTAAAAGATCGAAGATCAGTTTACCTGATTATATTGGATGAGTATGCGGGAAAAGAAACCCTGGCTTCAGATTTTGGATATGATAACAATCGGTTTATTCAGTTTCTAAAAAACCGAAAATTCCATGTAGCAGACTCTGCCATCAGTAACTATAGCTACACGTTGCTTTCGGTGCCTTCATTGTTAAGTGGCAGTTATATTGGTGCAAAAACAGGTATATCTCTTTCCGGTGTTGCACAAAATAAGGAAGCAATGCTGATGCTGTATGAAAATAACATTGTTCATTATTTTTCTAAAGCAGGGTATAACATAAAAAACTATTCCCCTTTTGCAATAAACATAGCGTCCAATTATTATCATCATCAATTTTTGCCAACCGGTAAATTTCTGCTTTTATACCCATCGTTAATTGATGACCTGGCAGGGAAATTACCAGAATTTTTTGTTTCAAAATTTGCAGGAAAAAAACGCTTAACTTCTTTTTATGCAAAGAAGGCTGATGAATTTAAGCCAATGCTGGTAAATGTGTTGAAAGACACTGAAAACAATACAGCGCCTATGTTTACTTATTTGCATATTATGTTGCCGCATTTTCCTTATATGCGGGATAGTGTTGGTGGGATTAATATAAATTTCTTATTCAAAAAAGCTGCAACAGAAACAGATAAAAAGAATGCCTACCTGCAACAGTTGGCTTATACAAACAGTGTAATAACAGAGTTCATAGATTTGCTTTTAGTAAAAACAAAAGGTGAAGCTGTAATCGTACTCATGAGTGATCATGGGTATAAATCGGGTGGTGTGCGGCGTGTGGAAAACCGTTTCAATACAATCAACGCAGTTTATTATCCCGGAACGCCTGATCTTAAACGATACAACGGTATGTCAAACGTAAATCAATTCCGAAGTATTCTATCACACATGTCCGGTACAGACCTGCCTTGGGAGGTTGATTCCTTAAGTTTGAAATAATGGCTGGAACATGTTGAGATTATTAGAAGCTTTATTAAACTTTGATGGAATATTTTCAACTATAGAACGACGTAAACAAAAAACGGCAACTGCATTATATAAACAACAAACGTACATGTCTCGTGCTGCTACATTACTAATCGGCTATTTTTCAAAAGGGATAAGATATTCAGTATTTATAACCTTGCCGCTGTTTTTTATTCTGGATGCGCTTAATCAATTTCCGGGATGGATACCTTCCCGGTCGGCTTTTGAAGTGTTTCTTTTAATTTTTGCAGCCTTACTGCTGGTCTACAAACTCGTGAGGTTTGTTTTTTCTCCCGAAAAATCACAAATTGTTTTAGTATGGGTGGTTGTTATTTACCTTTTTTTCAAAACAATAAAAGATTGGCTGGTAGTGAAAGCAGCCATGAAGTTATTTACTTCTTACAGTATGTATCTTACTTTATTGTTTGTGCTCACAGTTCTGCTTTTGGTTGGCTTGCGGAAAATGAAAACGGCGGCGGCATCCAAACTCACAGGTTATTTAAGCTTTGTTTTTTTGGTTGTTTGTTTATTTGAACTTTCTCAATTACTGTTCACCATTACAAATAAGCGTGCAACTCCTTTTAAAACTGCAGAAATAAAATTCACTGATCTTGCCGATACAACATACCCCGATGTGTATGTATTGCAACTTGATGAGTATGCAGGATTGCATACATTAGGTAAAATATTTAGAGCCAGTAACCAAAAGTTTGTTGATGATCTTGCAGCAAGGAGATTTCATGTGGTTAAAAGCCCTAACAGTAATTATAATGGCACAGCATTTTCTGTTCTTTCTTTATTAAACATGGGTTACATTGAAGGATTGAACAGAGATGAAATTGCATCGGCTGTTGCGTACAATAAAAGCGTAGCTGCAATAAATAAAAATCTCCTGATGCCTTTTTTTCGTGAAAATGGTTATAGGATTTCAAATCATAGCTTTTTTGATATTGACAAAACAGAGTCGCTCGATTATCTTTTTTTGCCAATTAAAAAGCGTTTAATGCTCGACAAAACTTTTGGGAGTGTGCTAACCAATGATCTGTTGTGTTCCATTAATTCTAACTCCTTTCATTTTTTAATTAATGACTTCCCTGCGAAAATTGATAACTATAACCAGGAGGTAATAAAGCGGTCGCATGAAACTATTCAAACAACGAAAGGCCGGGTATTTATGTTCGCTCATTTAATGATGCCGCATGCGCCTTATCTGCGTGACAGCAGCGGTAATTTAAAAAATATCGGAGAAGCCTATCGGGAGTCGAATAAAGGATTAAACAGCGCATCTTATCTCCAATACAGCAACTATAGCAATACTGTTGTCTTAGAAATGATTGATTTAATTAAAGCCCGTAGGCCCAACTCTGTTATTGTTTTGTTGAGCGATCATGGGCTTCGAAATATAAAAAATGCCAACAGTAAGTATCATGAGTTCAATAATTTCGTTGCCATTTATTCGCCACAGCAAACGCAATATCAGATTCCCGACTCTTTATGCACCGTAAACGTGTTCAGGTATATTTTAAACAGTCATTTTGGGCAGAATTTCCCTTTGCTTGAAAACAAAATGGTAAATGTTAATATAACTAAAGCTGATGAAGCTGCACGTTACTAATTAGGTTTAAATTTTCTCCACAGGGCTGTAAGCACGGAGTTTAGTGCAATGGCAGTTAAGATAAATATAAAAGGGAAAATTGCCAAAGTAAACCTGTAATGCCATTCGTTGTAAGTTAGTGCCGTAAGGTTCGCCAATAAAAAAATCGACGAAAGAAAAAGTATAGATATTGCTTTCTGTCTTCTGATCAAAACCAGACCCGCCAGCGCAAGAACGTAAAAGCAGTAATATAAAGTTAGCACGCCGTTGTTAATGCTAGAATAATATGACCGTGTGAGTGTAAAAAAGGAAACAAACTTTTTTGCATAAAGACTTATGAAATACGGGACTCCATGCTGTTGAAATAAGAAAACATAGGCTTCGTTGAGTGTGCTTTTTTCATTACCGGTAAAGCCGGGAACATTATAGTCAGGTTTATCAACAATTATACTTCCTGCTGCAATAGGTTTAATATAGCCTTTGTTTTCAACAGGCACATTAAAAAGAACTACAAACAGGATTAATAGCAAAATTAATGCTGTCAGTAATGCTTTTGAACCTTTCATTATTTTACTCTCATAAAGATAGTAGCAGAAAAAAGCAATGGTCAGGAAAATTCCTGGCGGACGGGTAAATAGCTGAACAGTCAAGAGAAATATCCAAAACAGCAACTGTGGATTGGTCTTGTTTTTCTTAAGTGTATAATAAAGGGTAATGCAAATAAGCGTTACAAAAAAGTTGTCGCTGAAAAGAGTGAGGGTCCAGTATTGTACAGGATAGCTGAATAAGAAAATTAAACCGCCGATAAATGACATCTTGTTGTTTGGTATAATAAGGTCGGTAGATTTATTTATGCATATTGCTGCAATAATATTTAAGAGCGCCTGTGCAATAACAACTGCAATTGTTCCACCAACTGCCATGAAAGGAGTGATAAAAACGATATAACTGCTGTAAAAAAAATGATGGTGAAAACTATATGCAATATCGCCGTTTACTAATTTCTGAGAAGCCAGAATATATTTTTCGGCTTCGTTGCCGGTAATAATACCCGAGTTTCGATAAATAAGGTAAAGAAAAAAGCCGTAAGCTATTCCAATGAAAATGTAAGCTATTCTTTTTGTTTGGGTATTGCTGCTCATTCCTGTTGCTTTAAAAGTGAAGCCTTTCTCAAGCGTGGGATAAAAAGAACAAGGATATATAAGATGAAAACAATGCTTGAAAAAAGTAATGCTGTTTTTATGCGGATCGGGTTAAAGAAAATGCGTACATCGTTCTCTCCTTTTTCAAGCGGTATGCCAATGAAATTAATGCCGGCTTGCAGAACGGGATATGTTTGCCCATTTATTTTGTAATACCAATGTGGGTAGTAGTTCTGAAGCAAAACGATATAGCAGGCACTATCAGCAATAAGTTTCAGGTGCAGTTCCCCGGTTTTGTACGAAACAATATTTTCTTGTGTGAGAGCCTTTATCTTCTTCGGTTTTTTTACTTGTATTGAATCTGAAATATAAACAAACGGCATATCGGTAATGCGAAGCGTTGTGTCTTTTGCAGCCTGCAGATAATAACTGTAATTGTTAATGAGCTTTACCGGGTAGAGATCTGCTTTGGCTGAACCCGGTTGTTTGCTGTAAAAACTCCACACACCAATTAATCTTACTTCATTTAACGGTAATGTGTCATTATAGCGAACGGGTTGTAAAGAAGGAGTGGGGATGCCGGGAGGAGATTTTTTTAAAATAGCAGAAACTGTTGAAACAGACACTCTCCCAACACCTGTAAATGGAAGATTTAAGAGCGTGGCAAGAATAATATCCGTTGCTGCAATCAGGAAAATCCTTTTCATTTGATTTTTTCTGAGTGCATTTAATAGTAATAAAAGAAGCGTGATTTGTATTATGCTCTGGATAAGTAACGCATCATAAATACTCACCGCATCAAGCATCTCTTTAATTACATCACGGTTAAAAAAAATGCCTTGTGCTGTTGAAATATATTGTAAAGCGCTTTCTTTACCCATAAGCAAATTGATAAAGCCATATAAGAAAAGAAAAGAAAGAACAGCAATTACCGAAACGATAACTGTTTTTAGTTTTTTTTGATAATAGTCTTTCTCTTCAAGAAGACTATTAAAAAATATTACCGCAGCAGAAGTAAAACAAAGTATAGCGAATATTCTGAACTCAGCATTTACTCTCACATGGCCAAGCAAGGGTATAAACTTCGAAGTAAATAATTTAATCAAGCCGCCAAGAGACAGCAATAAAAAGAAACTGCCGGCAACAAGAAAGAAAACCTGTTTTTTTGATTTTTTATTGAAGAGTGATGCTATAAAAAGTACGAATAAAATCAGGCCAAAATAAATGTTTCTGAATGCAGGGTCGCTACGAAAAAAAATATCGTCACCGGTTGTAGCAAATGGAAGCAATCCGCTGATCCAGCTTTTAAGATCTGTATTTTGATTTAAACTTAAAGATAAATCAACAGCCTGGTTTCGGTCGAAATAGGGAATAATATCGGCGTAACCAATAATTAAACCTGCAGAAAGTAATAACAGGCAGCCGGCAAACAACAAATTAAGTTTTACTGATTTTAATAATTCCTTGAGCCCATGTTGCTTGAAGTCGGTAAGAAGTTTTGAAATAATGTAAGCTGCAAAAAAGTAAATAGCGCCAATGCTGATACCTGGATGAGAGGAGGATAATAGCAGGTAAAAAAATAACGACGATAGTAATAGCCATTTTAATGATCGCTCACTGTGTAATTTTTCTAACGACCACAAACAAAATGGTAAATAAGCAGCACCGCTTAACCAGTTTATATGTTGCAGATGTCCTACAATGTAGCCGTTGCACATATAAGATATTGCCGCAATTAATCGTATGTATTTATTTTTTGCGAAACACCCGCTCAGATAGTACATGCCAATTCCACTCAACAGAAGATAAAGCAGAACTTCTATAGTTAAAGTGTATGGATTATAACCGGAGGTGGCAGCAATGAGCCATGTGAGCGGGCTCCAGTACGAAGCACTCATATCGCCGTAAAATGGCAAACCAAAAGAGATGTAAGGATTCCATAGAGGAAGCTGATTGCTGTGTATTGCCTCGCCCATTATAAATTTTGGAGCAAGGTATCCGGTGAACATATCATTCTTTAGAGCAAACAGAAAGCTATTTAATGGCAAATATGCTAAAACAAAGACAACAAGTATGCCCAGGAGATAAAACTTATTTGATGATGTTGATTCTTTCAAATTCACATTGGTTAAAACTTGTAATTCAGGTTACATGCTGATTTTCATAAACACTAAAATAGCTACTTTCGTAGCAACAACGTTGTGGGCATCATTCATCTGTTGTAAAAATCAACATGACGGATGCAGTTGAAATAAAAAATGAAAATACGCAGTCTTAATCTATGGAGCAAAACTTTGATCAATTTGCCAAAGACTACAGAAGTACGCATACAAAAAGTATAAAGGCAGTTGCAGGAGCTGACAGTTTTTATTTTGCCCAACATAAAGTAAAGGAGCTTGCACGCTTTGAAAAAAACAACTCCCAGATTTTTTTGGATTTGGGCTGTGGTGATGGAGCAATCGAATCATATATCGCAGCACAATTCCCAACTTTTTCTGTTACGGGTATTGATATATCAAACGAAAGCATTGTTGTTGCGAATAAAAAGGAAATATCTGGATGCAGGTTTTTATGGTTCGATGGAGTAAGCATTCCATTTCCTGAAAACACTTTTCATGTCGTATTTATAGCGGGTGTTTTGCATCATGTGCCATTGAGTCAAAGGCAAAATTTAGTGAATGAAATTGCCCGTGTACTTCAACCAGGTGGACGATTGTATTTGTTTGAACACAACCCGTATAACCCACTAACGAGATATCTTGTAAATACCTGTGTATTTGATGAAGGTGTACATCTGCTTAAAGCAAAAGAGTCCAGAACATTGTTAAGAAAAGCAGGGCTGAAAATTCTTGACAAAAGATATGTGATTTTTTTCCCGAGAGGACGCTTCTTTAAGTGGCTGCACAAAACTGAATCAATGCTTGCACACGTTCCTTTGGGTGGCCAGTATTATTTTAGAGCAATAAAAGAGTTGCCTAATCAACATTGATCATTTCATCAATAATATACAATGGTCTTCGTTTGCTTTCTCTGAATAAACTGGCAATATATTCACCCATCAATCCAATGACTAAGAGTTGGATGCCTCCCATAAACGTTACCACTGTCATTAATGAAGCCCAGCCGGGAACTGTTTTGCCTTGGAAATAACTAATGATGGTCATGGTAAGCAATCCAAAAGAAATAAGTGAAACAATTGTTCCGATGAGCAACGAAATACGCAGGGGTTTAAAGCTGAATGATGTGGTTCCTCTCAATGCTAATTTCATCATGGCGGCAAAGCCATACTTGCTTGCTCCGTGCAAACGGGAAGGTGCATCAAAAGGGATGGTCACTTTTTTAAATCCCACCCAACTGAAAATACCTCTCAGGAACAGGTCTCGTTCTTCAAATTTGCGGATGGCAATCAACACTTTTCGGTTAAACCCTCTGAAATCAGAAACGTTTTCTTCAATCGGTATATCAGATAAAAAATTAATGAACCGGTAAAATATACGGGTGAAAACTTTCTTGAAAAAACCAAGGTCTTTCGTTTTCATTCTCTTGGTAAGAACAATGTCATACCCTTTTTCTAACTGTTCAAGAATAACAGGCAAGCAGGAGGGGGGATGTTGCAAATCACCATCCATTGTAATAATATAATTGCCATTTGCATAGTCCATACCTGCCATCAAAGCATGTTGATGACCAAAATTCCGGGAGAAAGAAATGCATTTTACCCGATCATCACGTAAGGCTAATTGCTGTATCTCAGTAAATGTGGTATCACTACTTCCGTCATCAATGAAAAGCAGTTCAAAATCTTCCGGAACATATTTTTTCACTTCATAGAAAAGCGGAAGAATATTTTCAGCTTCGTTTAGTACAGGTATAAGAATGGAGACTTGCGGCATTCGCAAACAATAGTTTTGGTTTAAGTGTGGTTAAAGAGCAAGTAGTATGCCCTGTTTTGTTATCACAATAATAACATAAGAAGAAGCATCATCGTGCTTTTCGTATGATTGTTTTTTGGTATTGGTCATTTTAGCTCTTTGCATGAAGCTGGGCATTTCGCAGAACATATTTGCCAATAATATCGAATTCGAGGTTTACAGTTGCGCCCTCTTTTACTGCCTGCATATTGGTGTGTTCATAGGTGTAGGGAATAATAGCCACACTGAAATGATCTTTGGCCACATTAAACACAGTAAGGCTGATGCCATTTACAGCAATAGAACCCTTTTCTACGAGTAATCCTGCGAATTCTGTAGGAAATTGAAACGTATATTCCCAACTGCCATCAAGTTCTTTTAATTTGATGCAAGTGCCTGTTGTGTCAACATGTCCTTGCACCATATGGCCATCTAAACGGGCATTCATCAAAAGACAGCGTTCAATATTAATTGTATGACCCTTTTCCCAGTTTCCAAGGTTGGTCTTATCTAAAGTTTCAGCGATTGCAGTAACCCTGTGCATCCCATCTTTTACTTCTTCAACGGTGAGACAAACCCCGTTGTGAGCTACACTTTGATCTACTTTCAACTCCTGCGAAACAGGGGAATTTATCCAGAAGCTTTTATTTGTTCCGGATGTTTCAATAGCGGTAATATTGCCTGTTGCTTCAATAATTCCTGTAAACATGGCTGCAAATTAGAAGGTTTTTTATGCTCTGCAATGGTTGAAATTATAAATTGGACCTGATCGAAAAGGTCGATGATCAAAACCAAGTTGTTTTTGCAGAAAGTTTGCAAGAAAAATTACTTTGAATTGCATGAATAATTCTGGATTCCCTTATCTTCGCGCCTCAAATTCCTTAAAGGAGGTATCAAATTATGCTGATTATCGATTCAAAAGATTGCGAAAACATTGACAAGGCACTGAAAAAGTACAAGAAGAAGTTCGAAAAGAGCAAAGTATTACTTCAGTTGCGTGAGCGCCAGTCTTACACAAAACCATCTGTACGTCGTAGAGGTGATGTGTTAAAAGCAATCTATAAGCAACAGATCGCAAGCGGTAAGATAGAATTGTAAGATTCTTCTTTCGCCAGACATAGCTAATAGTCGTAAGGTTTCATAACTTTACGGCTATTCGTATTTATGCCTGTCAACGATCATCCATATATCCTTTCTTTCCTGGAGTATCTCAAATTTGAGAAGCGCTATTCTCCCCATACCATCCGTTCTTACCAGGATGATCTTGCATTTTTCTTTGATTTTCTTTCTGTAACATTTGGCGAGGTTGAATTAAAAGACATCAAATCCACTTTTATACGGAGCTGGTTAGCGAAGCAAAAAGAAGAAGGGGCATCTGCAAAAACACTCAACAGAAGGATTTCTTCCTTACGTTCCTTTTTTAAATACCAATTAAGGCAGGAGCAAATAGCTGTTTCTCCGATGACGACGATTGTAACGCCCAAACAAAGCAAACGGTTACCGGTTTTTGTTGAGCAGAAGGATACAGAGGTGCTATTTCAACATGTAGAATTTCCGGACAATTGGGAGGGGCTTATGAACAGGATGATCATGGAGTTGCTTTATTGTTCTGGTATGAGGTTGAGCGAACTTATTTCGTTGAAACATACCCAGGTTGACACCGCAAAAGGTCAGCTGAAAATATTAGGAAAAGGTAATAAGGAGCGAATTGTTCCATTATCTGATGAGATGAAAATGCACATAAACGACTATCTCAAACAAAAGAAAGAGCAATTCGCAGGCGAAATTGTATTTGAGTATTTATTGGTAAATGAAAAGGGTAAAAAACTTTATCCCAAATATGTTCAGGCAGTTGTTAAAAGTTACCTGTCGCTTATAACCACTATTGAAAAAAAGAGCCCACACGTATTGAGGCACACATTTGCCACTCATTTGATGAACAACGGTGCAGAATTGAATGCAGTAAAGGAACTGCTTGGTCATAGCAGCTTAGCGGCAACACAGATCTACACGCACAATACCATCGAAAAGCTGAAGGATATTCATAAGAAAGCGCATCCTAAAGCATAGTTTCTTCTTCAGTTCTTTAGAGGCTGATTTATTTTTTTTAAAATGACGGGGACGATAGCTTCCGCTAAAAATCGAAACCCATCATTACTGGGGTGGCAATCATCGACGTAATCAAGTCTTTTCTGATCTAGATCTGTAAGGTTAACATTATCGGGGAGCGAATCAAGCCTTTTTTCCATGTAATAATAAGTTTTTGCGAGGAAGGGATAAACTTTGGATTTATCGTTCCCATAGTAGGTTGAGTCATTGGATTTATAAAATCGAACAGGCTGCAGAAAATTCAGGTACTGAATCTTCTTTACCCTGCAAAAATCGTAAAGGTCTTTGCACACAAAAAAATGCTGACTTGCATAGGATTGTAATCGGGTGTCAGTAAGATCATCGGTATTTTCAAATGGGTATTCTGTTGCCCCTGTTTTTTTTAAAGAAAAAAACAACGCATTGCGGAGGTGCGAATAATAGCCACTGAAAATATTACCGAATGAATAATTTTTCTTGAAGTTTTCGACCATTTTAAAAGGAGGTGAAACCATACCACTTACATAAAACATGGGTTGGGGGGCAAATCGTTCATTTAAGTCGTGGTGTGTAACCCTGAAACTTTCAATGTCATTATACCCGTGTAGTCCAATTACCATATCCGGGTTATAAAATTGTAAAAATTTTTGAAAGGCAATGAACTCCTGTTCTGTTACAAAACTGGCAATAGCACCATTAAGAACCGTGATTTTCCGGTTTTTCAAGCTATCCTGAAGTAATTTTTCGAGATAGCTTTTTCTGATAGAACTGCTTTTAAAATCCCCTTCTTTTGAAACAGTGCTTCCTAAACCATTAGCAACACTGCCTCCTAAAAGTAATATACGGTACTCGTTATTTGCTTTGTTTAAAGGAATGGTACTGTCAATTTCAAAACCATTTGTATATGCTCCGTGCGGTTCCTGTTCAAAGTAAATATAAGGGGCATCTTTATGCCCTTTTTTGGGCTGATAATTTTTATGCAATCTCCATAAAACAATTCCTGAAAAGATATTCAGAAGAGATAAAACGATAAAGAATGACAAACTAATAAATACGAATTTTTTAAGCATTTGTATTAAGGTTAAACTAATTAATTCAGGTTTGTTTTGCCTCTGGGTCAATGATAAATCTTTTTGCTGTGAGTAGTGAAAGTTATGGGAAAATTTGAAGAAATATTTTGATAAGTCGACCTCCTGGTGTAACTTGTTAGCACTGGAAATACCTGTACCCAAAATCAGAAAAACCAGTTCTTTCACATTTATTATTCACTAGCTAAAATTTGGAATGCTATGACCGTTAAGATCCAAACCGTACGTTTTGACGCAGATGCGAAATTAATTGAGTACGTAAAACAGAGAGTAGAGAAACTTTACAACTTTCACGACAGGATCACGAAAGTTGATGTGTTTTTGAAACTCGACAATGTGGTACACAACATCAAAGACAAAGTAGCTGAGATTAAAGTACACGTACCGAGGCAGCACTTATTCGTAAAACAAACATCCAAATCATTTGAGCAGAGTTTTGATGAAGCATTGGATTCACTCATCACCCAACTAAAACGAAAAAAAGAAAAGCAATACGATTTGTAAACACACTTTAAATCCCCCGAAATATCGGGGGATTTTTTTTTGCCCAAGACCTATTGATATTTTCTTTAGATTTTTTTTTACAAAAATTTTTCGATTTCGTGTTTTCCGTTACCTTTGCCTTCCCAAAAAAGGGGGTGTAACATTGTGTACATCAAAAAGTTCTTTACTGTATTGGCTTTTAGCTAATGACTCAGGAGTTGCTTTCTGCAATTCTGCAGGGTTTAAATTTTAGCAAAAGTTGTAATTGCCACTTTAGCTCAGTTGGTAGAGCAGCTGATTTGTAATCAGCAGGTCGTTGGTTCGAGTCCGACAAGTGGCTCAGAAATGAGTTCTGGTTTTTAAATTATGGGCAGATGGCCGAGCGGTTAAAGGCGACAGACTGTAAATCTGTTCTCTCACGAGTACGTAGGTTCGAACCCTACTCTGCCCACTTTATCCACCGAAGTTTTAATAAAGGTGGAAGTTCTTTATATAGTATGTAAAACTTTAGCGGGAGTAGCTCATTTGGTAGAGCGATAGCCTTCCAAGCTATAGGTGGCCAGTTCGAGCCTGGTCTCCCGCTCAGAAAGAAAGTTCTTTTACCGGTTGAAGTGAGAAAATCTCATTGATACTCTGCCAGCCGTTGTAGCTCAGTGGTAGAGCACTTCCTTGGTAGGGAAGAGGTCGTGAGTTCGATTCTCACTAACGGCTCAGACTGTTTAAAACATGGCTTTAAACTGGTGAGCAAGGAAAAAAAGATGAAGTGTGCGACGCAACAAAAGATCAAGCGAGTTTTGTTGCCGATAACATAAAATAGTTAGTTTAACAGTTTTGTAAACACAATTTAAAAACAAATAAGATGTCTAAAGAGACCTTTAAGCGGGAAAAACCGCACGTAAATATTGGTACTATTGGTCACGTAGACCATGGTAAAACCACTTTAACGGCGGCTATTACAACTATCCTTTCTAAAACAGGAATGGGTAACGTTGCAAAAAAATACGATGAAATTGATGGTGCTCCAGAAGAAAAAGAGCGTGGTATCACTATTAATACTGCACACGTAGAATATCAAACAGCTAACCGCCACTACGCACACGTAGATTGTCCAGGTCACGCTGATTATGTAAAGAACATGATCACTGGTGCTGCACAAATGGACGGAGCTATTTTGGTAGTAGCTGCAACTGATGGTCCTATGCCGCAAACAAGGGAACATATCTTATTGGCTCGCCAGGTAGGTGTACCTAGCATGGTTGTGTTTATGAATAAGGTTGATCTGGTAGAAGATGCTGAGTTATTGGAACTGGTTGAAATGGAAATTCGTGAATTGTTGACTAAGAATGGTTTCGACGGAGATAACACTCCAATCATTCAAGGTTCAGCAACTGGTGCTTTGGCTGAAGAACCACAATGGGTTGCTAAAGTTGAAGAGTTAATGGCAGCGGTTGATAGCTTTATTCCTTTACCTCCAAGACCAATTGATCAACCATTCCTGATGAGTGTTGAGGACGTATTCTCAATCACTGGTCGTGGTACTGTTGCTACAGGTCGTATTGAGCGTGGTATTGTGAAAGTAGGTGAAGCAGTTGAAATTGTTGGTTTAATGGAATCTCCTTTAAGCTCTACAGTAACTGGTGTTGAAATGTTTAAAAAACTTCTTGATCAAGGTCAGGCTGGTGATAACGCAGGGTTACTCCTCCGTGGTATTGAGAAAAAAGATATCCGTCGTGGTATGGTTATCTGCGCTCCAAAAACAATCACTCCTCACACTGAGTTCAAAGGTGAAGTTTACGTATTGAGTAAGGAAGAAGGTGGACGTCACACTCCGTTCTTCCAAAAATACCGTCCTCAGTTCTACTTCCGTACAACTGACGTAACTGGTGAAGTTGAATTACCGGCAGGTACTGAAATGGTTATGCCTGGTGATAATACTAGCCTTACTGTAAAACTGATCCAGCCAATTGCGATGGAGAAAGGTTTGAAGTTTGCGATCCGTGAAGGTGGTCGTACAGTAGGTGCCGGTCAGGTAACTGAAATCTTAAAATAAGCTAAGGCAAGGCTTTTAGCTTACGCAAATGTTTTACATTTGCAATACATAAAACTAAAAGCTGTCCACCTCTTGGCGGATAGCTTTTAGCTTTCTACGGGCATGGTGCAACGGTAGCATACGGGTCTCCAAAACCTTTGATCTGGGTTCGAATCCTAGTGCCCGTGCTGATTAATCTGAAATTAAATCAGAACGAAACAATGAACAAAGTATCCGCTTATTTCAGAGACTCTTACAGAGAACTCCTCGAAAAAGTAACTTGGCCAACCTGGCAACAGCTTCAGCAATCGACTATGATTGTGCTGATTGCTACACTCATCATTACTGCTATCGTGTGGCTAATGGATCTGGGAATTGCCAGCGGTCTTCAAGCCTTTTATTCATTCTTCAAAAAGTAACATATGTCTGAAACTGCCAATGTGGAAACCAGTAAGTGGTATGTGCTTCGTGTCGTAAGCGGCAAAGAGAAGAAGGTGAAGGAATATCTTGATAAAGAAATTTCACGCAACGGTTGGGACAATATCGTTAAGCAGGTATTTCTTCCGGTTGAAAAAGTGTACAAAGTAGCCAATGGTAAGAAGGTTGTGCGTGAGCGTAACTTCTATCCTGGTTATGTAATGATTGAAGTTGAAAACGGAAAGATGGGGGATGATATTCGTGAAACCATCGCTAATACCAGCAACGTTATTCACTTTCTTGGTAAAGAAAATCCAATTGCTTTACGTAAAGCAGAAGTAAATAAAATGCTTGGCAAGGTGGATGAAATGGCTGATGCAAGTGGTATGACGATGAGCGAGCCGTTTATTGTGGGCGAAACGATCAAGATCATTGATGGACCATTCAACGACTTTAATGGCGTAATTGAAGAAGTAAATGACGAGAAGAAGAAACTGAAAGTAGCAGTAAAAGTATTCGGTCGTGCTACACCGGTTGAATTGAATTATATGCAGGTTGAAAAGCTTTCATAAGCTTACTTAATGATAAAAGAAAGTCCCCATCTCAAATGAGTGGGGACTTTTTATTTCTTGTAACATCAGCTTATGATTGTGCTTCGTCAGTAGTTGGCGTTTCAACTACTGGTGTTGCTTCAGCTAAAGGAAGTTCGGCCTGAACAGGAGCTGGTGCCGGAGCTTCAGCAGGAGCTGGTGCTGCTTTTGGCTTAGGAGTTGCTTTTTTCTTTGGAGCAGCTTTCTTCGCTACTTTATTAGGCGCTGCTTTTTTTGGAGCCGGCTTCTTTGCAGCTGGTTTTTTAGCAGCAACTTTTTTCTTGGCTGGAGCTTTTTTAGCAACCTTTTTCTTAGCAGCTTTTTTCACCACTTTCTTGATGGCTTTTTTCGCAGCTTTTTTAACGGCTTTCTTAGCAGCCTTCTTTTTAGGGGCAGCTTTCTTAGCCTTTTTTGCTACTTTTTTCTTTGGAGCAGCTTTCTTCGCTACTTTCTTTTTTGCCACCTTTTTTACTGGTTTCTTGGCAGCCTTGGCAGCTTTCTTTTTTGCTTTTGCCATGTGATTGATTTTTAAAGTTGTTTTTGGAGTTTTTTAGAATTGAGTTGAAAAATTAAATCAAATTATGCAGTCAGTAAAAAATAAAATCTCTTTTTTTTAAATGAGTAGATGAAGCATGCATTGAAAAAAGATAAAAACAAAACTGAAACAGTCGTTTTTGATTGGTATTTCGGAACACAAAATACTTGCTGAAAACCTTTGCCGGTAAGGAAATGAGCCTTACCTTTGCCATCCCAAAAAGTTCTTTATAGGAATTTATTTGTTTGGGAGTTGTTCACAAAAGTGAGTGACGCTATCACCAAAAAAACTTTTACAATGGCAAAAGAAATCACAGGATTTGTGAAGCTACAGGTAAAAGGCGGACAGGCAAACCCTGCGCCTCCTGTAGGTCCGGCCCTCGGTTCAAAGGGTCTTAACATCATGGAGTTCTGCAAGCAGTTCAATGCAAGAACTCAAGACAAAATGGGTAAAGTAGTACCTGTTTTGATCACTGTTTACTCCGACAAGTCTTTCGACTTCGTTATCAAAACTGCACCAGCATCTGTTCAATTATTGGAAGCAGCAAAACTTCAGAAAGGTTCTAAAGAACCTAACCGTGCAAAGGTTGGTAAAGTAACATGGGCACAGGTTGAAGAAATTGCTAAAGACAAAATGCCTGACCTCAACTGCTTTACACTGAATAGTGCTATGAGCATGGTTGCAGGAACAGCCCGCAGTCTTGGCCTTACTGTTGATGGTAAAGCTCCCTGGGAAAATTAATTATTCACCTCAAATTTTTGAAACATGTCTTTGACTAAGAAAAGAAAAGTAGCAGAAGCCAAGGTGGATAATAACAAAATTTATTCCCTGAAAGAAGCTTCTACACTCGTAAAAGAAATTAACTGTACCAAGTTCGATAGCTCTGTTGATGTTCACGTTCGCTTAGGTGTTGATCCTAAGAAAGCTGACCAGGCTATTCGTGGTACTGTAACCTTACCACACGGTACAGGTAAAACAAAAAGAGTTCTCGTTCTCTGTACTCCTGATAAAGAAGCCGATGCAAAAGCTGCGGGTGCTGATTTTGTTGGTTTAGATGAATTTATTGCTAAGATCGAAGGTGGCTGGACTGATGTTGACGTTATCGTTGCAACTCCTGCTGTAATGCCTAAGATCGGTAAGTTAGGTAAAGTGTTAGGTCCACGTAACCTGATGCCAAACCCTAAAACAGGAACAGTAACAAATGACGTTGCTGCTGCAGTAAATGAAGTAAAAGGTGGTAAGATCGCATTCAAGGTTGATAAAGCAGGTATCGTTCATGCTTCTGTTGGACGTATCAGTTTTGCTCCTGAGAAAATTGCAGAAAATATCACTGAGTTCTTAAATGCAATTGTAAAGGCAAAACCTTCTACTGCAAAAGGAACTTACCTGAAGAGCATTTACATGGCAAGCACCATGAGTCCTGGTGTTTCTGTTGACACTAAATCATTCATGAACTAATCCTTTCAGGGTTATAAAAACTAAAATCATGACAAAAGAACAAAAGAATGAAGTGATTGAAGTGCTGAAAGGCAAGTTCAGTCAATACAATAACTTCTACATTACAAATACTGAGTCTTTGAGTGTAGAGCAGGTTGGTAAATTGCGCCGTGCATGTTTCGACAAGAATGTTGAAATGAAGGTTGCAAAAAACACCCTTATTAAAAAAGCATTGGAATCAATTGATGCAGAACGTTACACAGGTGTATTTGATGCACTGAATAATGTAACAGCTCTGTTGTTCTCTGAAAATCCAAAAGAACCGGCTTTGATCATCAGCTCATTCCGCAAAGCAAACAATGGTGAAAAACCAGAGTTGAAAGCTGCTTTCATTAATGGCGATATTTACAGTGGCGATAATCAATTGAAAGCGTTGACGCAGATCAAGACAAAGAACGAGCTTATCGGCGAAGTTATTGGCTTGCTGCAGTCGCCTGCAAAGCGTGTTATTGCTGCCTTGCTGCATAACGCTGAAACAAAAGGACAAACAGCTGCTGAAGCTGCTCCTGCAGAGTAATTCGATGTAAGAGAAGATTGTAACAAATCTTCATCAAACATAAAAAAAGCCCAGGCCTGAGGGTATTAATTAAAGGCAAATTTTTTTAAACCGCCGTCGGAGCAAACTAATAGCAGTGAAGACGGTAAAAATTAAAACAAAATGGCAGACATTAAAGTATTAGCTGAATCATTAGTAAGCTTAACAGTTAAAGAAGTACAGGAATTAGCAGACGTTCTGAAAGCAGAATACGGTATTGAACCAGCTGCTGCTGCAGTTGTAGTTGCTGCAGGTGGTGGCGAAGGTGCTGCTGCTGTAGAAGAAAAAACTTCATTCAATGTAATCTTGAAGAGCGGTGGTGCTTCTAAATTGAACGTTGTTAAGATCGTTAAAGACTTAACTGGTCTTGGTCTTAAAGAAGCAAAAGACCTCGTTGATGGCGCCCCTAAGCCAGTTAAAGAGGGTGTATCTAAAGCAGAAGCTGATGAAATTGCAGCTAAACTGAAAGATGCAGGTGCTGATGTTGAGATTGCTTAATGCATTCTTTATAGAATTTTTGAACCCTGGCTATCATGCCGGGGTTTTTTGTGCGCAACGTTTTACAGGCGGTAATTGTCTAGTGGTTATTAGATTTAAATTGCGTTTGTAAGTAAAAATCTGTTAGTTGAAAAAACACTTATCATTTATCGTTAGTAAATATCTCGCTGTTGTTATTCTATTAATAGCAAGTGCAGGCAATACACAGGCACAGTGTACCACGCTTGGCCAAACGCCTGCAACTGCATTTCCTGTTTGCGGTACCAGCGTTTTTTCACAAGCCAATGTACCCAGTTGCCAAAACAGGCAAATAATTGTTCCCGGGTGTGGTTCAGAAAATACTTATTATGATGTAAACCCATTTTGGTACAGGTTTACTTGTTTTACATCAGGAACACTTGGATTTTTAATTGATCCAATAAGTGCTAATGATGATTACGACTGGCAGATATGGGATATAACAGGAATTGATCCTTCAACTGTTTATAATAACACATCAGCAGCAATTGCAGCAAACTGGTCAGGACTAAAAGGACAAACAGGAACCAATGCAGGAGCAGCGAAGTTGTTTGAGTGCGGATCATTCAACAATAATAATCCTCCCAAATTCAGCAAACTACCAAACCTTGTTGCAGGTCATACTTACATTCTGATGATCAGCAATTTTTCTAACTCACAACAGGGATATAAATTATCATTTGGCGGAGGTACCGCAGTTATTACTGATCCTAAAGCTCCATTGATGCAGGAAGTAAGAACGAATTGTGGTGGCGATGAATTGAGATTAAAATTGAATAAGAAAATGAAATGCGCAAGCATTGCCGCAAATGGAAGTGACGTTCTTACGTTTCCCGGAAATATTACAGCAACCAACATGCGACCGATTGGCTGTAACAGCAGTTTTGAAACAGATTCTGTTGTGATCACGTTGTCACAACCTTTACCTCCCGGCAGTTATTCATTGCAACTTAAGAATGGCACTGATGGAAATACAATTCTTGATTTGTGCGACCGTGCTATTCCAACTACAGATGCAGTAAACTTTACTGTGCTTCCATTACAGCCAACGCCATTCGATAGCATTGTACCATTGGCCTGTTCGCCAAACAGCGTTCGTTTTGTATTTAAGAAATTGATCCGTTGTAATTCAATTGAACCTTCGGGATCTGATTTCGCAATTAATGGAACTTATCCTGTTGCAATAACGGGTGCACGTGGTAACTGCAATACGAATGGTTTAACATCAGACATCATTGTTACTTTTTCACAACCATTGCAACAGGTAGGTACGTTTACCATCAACTTAAAACAAGGTCTTGATGGTAATACAATTCTTGATGAATGTAATCAGCAAACACCTCCTTCACAATTAGTATTTACAGTGAAGGATACGGTGAATGCAGATTTCACATTCAATATCAGTTATGGTTGTAATGCAGATACTGTTAATTACATACATCCTGGTGGAAACGGTATCAATAGTTGGTTATGGAATTTCGGAAGTAATGGGACAGGTACAGATCAATCGGAAGAAGTGATCTATAATTCATTTGGAAGCAAATCCACAACACTGATTGTGTCAAATGGTTTTTGTTCTGATACTACAACACAAATGATAAGACTAAATAATTTCCTGAAAGCTGATTTTATTGTCAATCCTTTTCTTTGTCCGGATAGTTTATTATTTGTTCAACCGACACCAACAACAGAAAGGCCATTAACTTTCTTGTGGGAGTTTGGTGATGGAGCAACAAGCACCGATTCAATTCCTGCTCCACATTTATATTCGTCATCAACAAGCGAAACAAAGTACACGGTTGCATATACTGTAACAAATGATCTTGGATGTGCCGACAGGATCGAAAAAACTGTAACACAATTAAGCACCTGCCGTATTGATGTACCCTCTGCATTTACACCTAATGGCGATGGACTGAATGATTTCTTTGGACCGTTGAATGCATTAGTAGCAGAAAATTTTCTTTTTAGAGTTTACAACCGTTGGGGTGGGCTGGTTTATGAATCAAAAGACTGGACCAAACCCTGGGACGGAACAATAAAGGGTGCTCAACAACCGGCTGCAAATTATGTGTGGACACTTAGTTATCGTGACCTCGTTACCGGTAGAGATGTGAACAGGAAAGGGAGTTTTATATTGATTAGGTAGAAAAGGCATGGCTAAAGCCATAATAAAGACTATCTAAAGCCACTTAAAGGCGCTCAAGCTGCGAGTTAAACCTGTGCCGTTAACGTCCACTTTAAACTTTTTCTGCCAACTTTTCCCAATCCTGACAAAACGGGGACAAAAGAGGGCAATCAAATTTTGTTCCAACACACAATATCACTAACTTTGCCTCCCTAAATTTAGGCTGAATAGCAAGTTGGCGCCCAATTACAGTCATAAATAACTGAAAATCAATTTACTTGTCTTTGCATAAAGACGGTGAGCTATTCGTGTGCACAAACTTAAAAACCGGTAAGAACATATGTCTTCATCAAGAGTTGCAGCAAACAAGAGAATTAATTTCGGAAAAGTAAAACACCTTGCAGAGATTCCAGACCTGTTAGGTATCCAGATTCAATCTTTTAAAGAGTATTTTCAGTTAGAAACTACTCCTGACAAACGTAACATTGAAGGGTTATTCCGTGTATTCAAGGAAAACTTTCCTATCACTGATACACGTAACATTTTCGTTCTGGAGTTTCTCGATTACTTTATTGATCCACCCCGTTACTCTATCGACGAGTGTATGGAGCGTGGATTAACATATGCGGTTCCACTCAAAGCCAAACTCCGTTTGAGCTGTAATGATGAGGAACACGTAGATTTCCAAACCATCGTTCAGGATGTGTTCTTAGGAAACATTCCTTACATGACTCCCCGTGGTACATTCGTGATCAATGGTGCTGAGCGTGTAGTGGTATCTCAATTACACCGTTCACCCGGTGTATTCTTCGGTCAATCAATTCACCCCAACGGAACTAAGATTTACTCTGCAAGGGTAATTCCTTTCAAAGGTGCGTGGATGGAGTTTGCAACAGACATCAACAATGTGATGTATGCTTACATCGATCGTAAGAAAAAATTCCCTGTAACAACACTCTTACGTTCTATCGGCTTCGAAACAGATAAGGATATCCTTGAACTGTTTGGTATGGCTGATGAAGTAAAAGCAGATAAGAAAGCTTTGGAGAAATACGAAGGCAAGCGTTTAGCTGCTCGAGTACTCCGTAGCTGGGTTGAAGATTTCGTAGATGAGGATACAGGTGAAGTAGTGAGCATCGAGCGTAACGAAGTGGTATTGGAACGTGATTCAATTCTTGATGCTGAAGCGATCGAAATGATCAGCGAAATGGAAGTGAAGAGCGTATTCGTACAGAAAGAAGAAGTGAGTGGTGACTTCGCTATCATCTACAACACATTAAATAAAGATACTTCTAACAGTGAGTTGGAAGCTGTACAGCATATCTATCGCCAATTGCGTGGTGCTGATGCGCCTGATAACGAAACTGCACGTGGTATTATTGATAAATTATTCTTTAGTGATAAGCGTTATGATCTCGGTGAAGTTGGTCGTTACAAGATCAACCGTAAACTTGGATTGAACTTCCCTATTGAGAAAAAGGTATTAACCAAAGATGATATCATCTCTATCATTAAATACCTGGTGAAGTTAACCAACGCTAAAGCTGAGATCGATGATATTGATCACCTCAGTAACCGTCGTGTGCGTACAGTGGGTGAGCAATTATATGCTCAGTTCGGTGTAGGTCTTGCACGTATGGCCCGTACCATTCGTGAAAGAATGAATGTACGTGACAACGAGGTATTTACTCCGGTTGATTTGATCAATGCAAGAACACTTTCTTCTGTGATCAACTCATTCTTTGGTACATCACAGTTATCACAGTTCTTAGATCAAACAAACCCTCTGAGTGAGATCACGCACAAGCGTCGTATCTCCGCACTCGGACCCGGTGGTTTGAGTCGTGAAAGAGCTGGTTTCGAGGTGCGTGACGTTCACTACTCACACTATGGTCGTCTTTGTACAATTGAAACGCCTGAAGGTCCAAACATTGGTTTGATCTCTACACTTTGTGTACACGCTACTGTAAATGATATGGGCTTTATTGAAACGCCTTATCGTAAAGTAGAAAATGGTAAAGCTGATGTAAAACATCTTACTTACCTGAGTGCAGAAGAAGAAGATACAGCGAAGATCGCACAGGTGAATATCGCTATTGACGATAAAGGAAACATTACTGAAGATAAAGTTCGCTCACGTGAAAGTGGTGACTTCCCGATTCTTGAAAGAGCAGAGGTGGAATACATGGACGTTGCGCCAAACCAGATCGTTGGTTTGAGTGCGTCATTGATTCCGTTCCTTGAGCATGATGATGCCAACCGTGCATTGATGGGATCGAACATGCAACGTCAGGCGGTTCCGCTTGTACGTCCGCAGGCTCCAATCGTTGGTACTGGTTTGGAAGCAATGGCAGCTCGTGACAGCCGTATTCAGTTGAATGCTGAAGGAAAGGGTGTTGTTGAGTATGTTGATGCAAATGAAATTCATGTTCGTTACGATAGAAATGAAGAACAACGTTTGGTAAGCTTTGAAGAAGATCTGAAGATCTACAAACTCACCAAGTTCATCAAAACAAACCAAAGTACCTGTATTAACCTGAAGCCTGCTGTTAAGAAAGGCCAGGCAGTAAAAGAAGGTGACTTCTTAACTGAAGGTTATGCAGTGAAAGATGGTGAATTAGCATTGGGTCGTAACCTGAAAGTGGCGTTCATGCCTTGGAAAGGTTACAACTTCGAGGATGCCATCGTAATCAACGAGAAAGTTGTGAAAGAAGATCTCTTCACATCTGTACACGTTGAAGAATACGAATTGGAAGTGCGTGATACGAAATTGGGTGAAGAAGAATTAACGCCGGATATTCCAAACGTAAGTGAGGAAGCAACAAAAGACCTGGATCAAAACGGTATCATCCGTATTGGTGCAGCAATTAAAGAAGGCGATATCCTCATTGGTAAAATCACTCCTAAAGGCGAAAGCGATCCAACTCCTGAAGAGAAGTTGTTACGTGCCATCTTTGGTGATAAAGCCGGTGATGCAAAAGATGCTTCATTGAAAGCTCCAAGTGGAACTGAAGGTGTGGTAATTGATAAGAAACTTTTCCAACGTGCCAAGAAAGATAAGAATGGTAAGATCCGTGAAAAAGCATTGTTAGAAAAAGTTGAGAAGATCCACGAGAAGAATACAACTGACTTGTTAGATGTATTGCTGAGCAAATTGTTATCTCTGTTGCAAACAAAAACTTCAGCAGGTGTTAATAACAACTTTGGTGAATCATTAATTGGTAAAGGTGCTAAGTTCAATCAGAAGAACCTTGCAACAATTGACTACGCAAACGTTAACCCGTTAGGCTGGACAGGTGATGCAACAACTGATGAGTGGATCAACCAACTGTTACACAACTACAACATCAAGTATAACGAAGAACTCGGCCGTTACAAGCGTGAGAAATTCAACATCTCTATTGGTGATGAATTACCAGCTGGTGTATTGAAGCTTGCTAAAGTTTACTTAGCTGTTAAGCGTAAACTAAAAGTGGGTGATAAGATGGCGGGTCGTCACGGTAACAAAGGTATCGTTGCCAAAATCGTTCGCCAGGAAGATATGCCGTTCCTCGAAGACGGAACTCCTGTTGATATTGTATTGAACCCATTGGGTGTACCTAGTCGTATGAACCTCGGACAGATCTATGAAACTGTTCTTGGCTGGGCTGGTGAAAAACTCGGTGTGAAGTTCGCAACACCAATCTTTGATGGTGCTACAGTAGAAGAAATTGCAGGACATATTGCTGATGCAGGTTTACCATTGTTTGGTCATACATTCCTTTATGATGGTGAAACAGGTGAGCGCTTCCACCAGAAGGCTACAGTTGGTATCATTTACATGATCAAACTGCACCACATGGTTGATGATAAGATGCACGCCCGTTCAATCGGACCATACAGTTTAATTACTCAACAACCGTTGGGTGGTAAGGCACAGTTCGGTGGTCAGCGTTTCGGTGAAATGGAGGTGTGGGCATTGGAAGCATACGGTGCTTCTAACATCCTGCAGGAATTACTTACACTCAAATCTGATGACATCATGGGTCGTGCAAAAACCTATGAAGCCATTGTAAAAGGTGATAACATTCCTCGCCCGGGTATTCCTGAATCATTCAATGTATTGGTTCATGAATTAAGAGGCTTGGGCTTAGACCTTAAGTTTGAAGAATAATTCTGTTACCGGTTGCCAGTAAAATGGTTACCGGTTTCCTGTTTAACCGGTGAACAATTGAAGTACATAGCCGGGATGTAGCAAATCGTACTTCATAAATCTAAAATCGAAAATTAAAATATGGCATTCAGAAAAGACAACCGTCAGAGGCCTACGTTTTCAAAGATCACCATTGGTCTGGCTTCTCCTGATACAATCCTGGAGCGTAGCTTTGGTGAAGTATTAAAGCCGGAAACAATCAACTATCGTACTTATAAACCTGAACGTGATGGTTTGTTTTGCGAAAGAATTTTCGGACCAGTAAAAGATTTCGAATGTGCCTGCGGTAAGTACAAGCGTATCCGTTATAAGGGTATTGTGTGCGACCGTTGTGGTGTTGAAGTAACAGAAAAGAAAGTGCGTCGTGAGCGTATGGGTCACATCAAATTGGTGGTGCCTGTTGTACACATCTGGTATTTCAAATCATTACCTAACAAAATCGGTTACCTGTTAGGTGTAAGCTCTAAGAAATTAGAGACCATTGTATACTACGAGCGCTATGTGGTTATTCAACCCGGCGTAAAAGAAAATATGGCGATGGGCGATCTTCTTACTGAAGAAGAGTACCTCGATCTGTTAGATACATTACCAAAAGATAACCAGTACCTGCCTGATGAAGATCCTCAGAAATTCATTGCAAAGATGGGTGCTGAAGCTGTGCATGATATGTTGCAGCGTATTGATCTCGATCAATTGAGCTACGACTTACGTAATGCTGCTGCAACTGAAACTTCACAACAACGTAAAGCAGATGCGTTAAAGCGTTTGAGCGTTGTAGAAGCTTTCCGTGATGCAAACCTCCGCATTACAAACCGTCCTGAATGGATGGTTATGCAATACATCCCGGTTATTCCACCGGAACTTCGTCCGCTTGTTCCTTTGGATGGTGGTCGTTTTGCATCATCAGATCTGAATGATCTTTATCGTCGTGTAATTATCCGTAATAATCGTTTGAAAAGATTATTGGAGATCAAAGCTCCTGAAGTAATCCTTCGTAACGAGAAACGTATGTTGCAGGAAGCGATCGATTCATTATTTGATAACTCAAGAAAATCAAATGCTGTAAAGGCCGAAGGCGGTCGTGCATTGAAATCATTGAGTGATGTATTGAAAGGTAAACAAGGTCGTTTCCGTCAGAACTTGCTTGGTAAACGTGTTGACTATTCCGGTCGTTCGGTTATCGTGGTAGGTCCTGAAATGAAATTGCATGAGTGCGGTCTTCCAAAAGATATGGCTGCTGAATTGTTTAAACCATTCATCATCCGTAAGCTGATTGAAAGAGGTATCGTTAAAACAGTGAAGTCTGCACGTAAACTCGTAGATAAGAAAGAAGCCATTGTTTGGGATATTCTTGAAAATATATTGAAAGGTCACCCGATCATGTTGAACCGTGCCCCCACGCTTCACCGTTTGTCGATTCAGGCCTTCCAACCTAAATTGATTGAAGGTAAAGCCATTCAACTTCACCCGCTCGTGTGTTCTGCGTTCAACGCCGATTTCGATGGTGATCAGATGGCGGTACACGTTCCGTTGAGCAATGCTGCTGTATTGGAAGCTCAGTTATTGATGCTTGCATCACACAACATCCTTAACCCGCAGAACGGTCAGCCAATTACTCTTCCTTCTCAGGACATGGTACTTGGATTGTACTATATTTCTAAAGGCAAGAAAACAACTGATACTGAAATCGTAAAAGGTCAGGGCAAAGCATTCTATTCTGCAGAAGAGGTAATCATTGCTTACAACGAGAAGCAGGTTGATCTTCATGCATGGATTAAAGTAAAAGCCAACGTACGTGATGCAGAAACAGGCCAGTTAACAAATAAGTTAATTGAAACAACTGTTGGTCGTGTGATCTTTAACCAGTTTGTACCAAAAGAAGTTGGTTTCGTAAACGCTTTATTAACGAAGAAGAACCTTCGTGAAATCATTGGCGATATTATTGAAATCACCAACGTTCCAAAAACGGCTAAGTTCCTTGATGATATCAAGACACTTGGTTTCCGTACAGCCTTCCAGGGTGGTTTGTCGTTCAACATTAACGATCTCATCATTCCTGAAGTGAAAGAACAATTGGTCGATAATGCACAAGGTGAAGTAAACGAAGTTTGGGATAGCTATAACATGGGTCTTATCACCAACAATGAACGTTACAACCAGATCATCGATATCTGGAGTCGTGTTGATACCCGTGTAACTGAAACGTTGATTCGTGAAATGGCTGCTGATAAGCAAGGTTTCAACTCTGTGTACATGATGCTTGATTCAGGTGCCCGTGGTAGTAAGCAGCAGGTAAAACAGCTCGCCGGTATCAGGGGTCTGATGGCCAAGCCCCGTAAGAGTGGTTCTACAGGAAGCGAGATCATCGAGAATCCTGTATTGAGCAACTTTAAAGATGGCTTGAGTGTATTGGATTACTTTATCTCTACGCATGGTGCCCGTAAAGGTCTTGCAGATACTGCCTTGAAAACAGCAGATGCCGGTTACTTAACCCGTCGTTTGGTTGACGTTGCGCAGGATGTTGTTATTAAAGATGAAGATTGCGGAACATTGCGTGGTATTGCAACAAGTGCATTGAAAGATAACGAAGATATTATTGAACCATTGAGCGATCGTATTGAAGGACGTACATCATTACACGATGTGTATGATCCGATTTCAGACGAACTCATTGTTGCCGCTGGCCAGGAAATTTCTCCTGCTATTGCGAAGAAGATCGAAGACAGAGGTATTGAAACTGTTGATATCCGTTCAGTACTTACCTGCGAAAGCAAGCGTGGTGTGTGTGTGAAGTGTTATGGTAAAAACCTGGCTACAGGTGTGGTTGCACAAAAAGGTGATGCTGTAGGTATCATCGCTGCGCAATCAATTGGTGAGCCTGGTACACAGCTTACACTGCGTACCTTCCACGTGGGTGGTGTTGCGGGCTCTGCATCAGTAGAATCTACATTGCCGGCTAAGTTTGACGGAACGATCCAGTTCGATGGTTTACGTACTGTAACAACTACTAATAACGAAGGTGAGAAAGTACAGCTGGTAATCGGTCGTACCGGTGAGGTGCGTATCATGGATGTGAAGAATGATCGTTTATTGATCACCAACAACGTTCCTTACGGTTCAACATTGGCGGTGAAAGATGGTCAGCAAGTGAAGAAAGGTGATGTGCTTTGTACATGGGATCCGTTCAACAACGTAGTAGTTGCTGAAATTGCCGGTACAATTAAGTTTGAAAACATTCTTGATGGTATCACATTCCGTGAAGAAGCCGATGAACAAACAGGACACCGTGAGAAAGTGGTTATCGAAACAAAAGATAAAACAAAGATCCCTGCATTGCTGGTTGAAGGCAAAGAGATCAAGTCTTACAACTTGCCTGTTGGTTCACACATTGTGATCGAAGAAGGCGAAGAGGTAATTGCCGGTCAGGTGTTGGTGAAAATCCCACGTGTACTTGGTAAGCTTCGTGATATCACCGGTGGTCTTCCACGTGTAACTGAATTGTTTGAAGCTCGTAACCCAGGTAACCCTGCTATCGTTTCTGAAATTGACGGTGTGGTAACCTTTGGTAATATCAAGCGTGGTAACCGTGAGATCATTGTAACAAGTAAGGATGATGTTGTGAAGAAGTACTTAGTACCTCTTACTCGCCAGATCCTTGCACAGGAAGGTGATTTCATTAAAGCCGGTGTTCCGTTAAGCGATGGACAAATTGCTCCTGCAGATATCCTCACTATCAAAGGTCCGTTTGCTGTACAAGAGTATGTGGTGAATGAAATCCAGGAAGTTTACCGTTTACAAGGTGTAAGAATTAATGATAAGCATATTGAAACCATCGTTCGTCAAATGATGAAGAAAGTTGAGATCATTGATGCAGGTGATACCAAGTTCCTTGAAGAGGATCTGGTTGATCGCTTTGAGTTCAATGAAGAAAACGATCGCATCTTCGATAAGAAAGTGGTTACTGAACCTGGCGACAGTCATAAGTTCCGCCCTGGCCAGATCGTTACACTCCGTGAGTTCCGTGAAGAGAACAGCGTACTCCGCCGTGCTGATAAGAAGCTGGTGGAAGTAAGAGATGCTCATCCTGCAACTGCACAACCGGTATTGCTTGGTATTACCAAAGCATCATTGGGTGTACAAAGCTGGATCTCTGCTGCATCGTTCCAGGAAACAACAAAAGTGTTGAGTACAGCTGCAATTGAAGGTAAAACTGATGATTTATTAGGCTTGAAAGAGAACGTAATCACAGGTCACCCGATCCCTGCAGGTACAGGCTTACGTGAATTCGAAAACATGATCGTAGGTAGCAAGGAAGAATATGAATTGCTCCTTACAACCAAAGAAGCAATGAGCTTCGATGAAGAAGAATAAGCAATAGCTGAATGATAAAATCAAAGTCTCTCCGCCTTGGTGGAGAGACTTTTTTTATTGATGTCTGTTCACCTGCAAGGTGACTGAACTTCATATTAAGTACGAAGTAAGAAGTACGAGGTGCGAAAGGGAAATATGCGGTAAGAAGTACTTCAAGGACACTGTGATTAGTTGATTTGTTTACTTGGATTTTGTTTTTTGGATTTTCTTGCTCTTTTAGCCTTCGCTTGTTAACGCTTTCTTAAAAAGCATTTCGTTTTTTTACACTCACCTGAAATCCTTTACTTTGCCCACCTGATTATGAAAAGTATACAAAGCATTTTATTGTGGATAGTGGCAGCTGCAGTAGCTGTACTTTATGTGTTGCATTTCAGCGGTAAAAAACCAAAGGAAACAACGGGTGGTGTAGTTAAGAAAGACAGTGCTGACGCAAAGGAGCAACATATCAGGGTTGCATATATCGATCTTGATACCATTCAGAAATATTACGAGTTTTTCAAATTGAAGAACGATGATATTGAGCGTGAAAAATCTCGTTACGATAACCAGATACAAAGTGAGTTAAACAAACTTGAACGTGACCGTATCGAGTTCCTGAAAAAAGGACAGGCCATTACACAAGTGGAAGCTGAGAAGTTTCAACAGGAGTATCAGACACGCTATCAGCAAATCGGTCAGCGTCAGCAAACATTGCAAGGACAGCATCTCGAGAACCAGGCAAAAGCAATTGACGATATTCAGAAACGTATCAACGAATACCTCAAAGAATACAACCAAACAGGGAAGTATCACTTTATCTTCTCCACCCAGGAAGGTAATCCCACGCTTTATTACAAAGACACTGCTTTCAACATTACCAACGAAGTAGTGAAGGGTTTAAACGAAAAGTACAAGCAATCCAAGAAGCAATAGCGGTTTCAAATTAATCCTTATCTTCCGTTTCATTTATTTATTTTGAAACGAAACCATTGCTATGACTTCAACTCAGCAGGAATTTAAACCGTCTTTAAGTTTATTGGATGCAACAATGGTTGTTGCAGGTTCAATGATCGGCTCGGGTATTTTCATAGTTAGTGCCGATATTACACGTAATGTAGGCAGTGCAGGATGGTTATTGGTAGTATGGCTTGTTACCGGTTTTATGACCTTAACTGCAGCACTCAGTTATGGCGAGTTGAGTGCCATGTTTCCAAAAGCAGGTGGGCAGTATGTTTACCTCAAAGAAGCATTTAATAAACTTGCCGGCTTTCTCTACGGATGGAGTTTCTTTACTGTTATTCAAACCGCAACTATTGCGGCAGTAGGTGTTGCTTTCTCTAAATTCACCGGTTATTTTATTCCTGCATTAGATATTAATGATGAGAATATTCTATTCCAGGTGGGTCTGTTTAAATTGTACCCGGCACAAATTGTTTCAATACTCGTCATCGCATTACTCACCTATATCAACACAAGAGGTATTAATGGAGGGAAGGCTATACAAACCGTATTTACGATCACAAAACTTCTGTCACTATTTGGCTTGATCGTCTTCGGATTAATGATGGCTGCAAAAGCAGATGTATGGAATGCCAACTGGAGCAATGCATGGGAAATGAATAAATTATCTGAAGGTGGAATGATTGCTGGTGTTGCAGGCAGTGCAGTGTTAGGTGCAATTGCGGCATCAATGGTTGGTTCAATTTTCAGCAGCGATGCATGGAACAACGTTACATTCATTGCAGGCGAAATAAAAAATCCAAAACGAAATATTGGTTTAAGTCTTTTCCTGGGAACATTGATCGTTACTCTCATTTATGTTGCGGCAAATGTGATGTACATCAGCGTGCTGCCGATGAATGAAATAGCTTTTGCAAAGCAAGACAGGGTAGCTGTAGCGGCTGCGAATGAAATTTTTGGCAACGTGGGCACCTATGTTATTGCAGCTATGATCATGATCTCAACATTCGGTTGTATCAATGGATTGGTATTGGCAGGTGCAAGGGTTTATTATACTATGGCGCAGGATGGATTGTTTTTTAAACAGGCAGGCACCTTAAATAAAAATGCAGTACCACAATGGGCATTATGGGCACAATGTGTGTGGGCTTCATTACTTTGTTTAAGCGGACAGTATGGCGATTTGCTTGATATGATCTCATTCGTTGTGGTATTGTTTTATGTGCTTACCATTATCGGTATATTTGTATTACGTGCAAAACGTCCCGATATCGAACGTCCGTATAAAGCATTTGCTTACCCGGTATTGCCAATCATTTATATTATACTTGGATTGACGTTTTGTTTCTTCTTAATTACCATGAAGCCTCTGTATGCCGGTATTGGATTTGGAATTGTTTTATTAGGCATACCTGTTTATTATATTGCAGTCGCAAATCAAAAGAAGTAGATTTTACTATGAGCGTTTCGAAGTTTGATCAATTGTTTCAACAGTTCTCGCAACTAAAAGCAGGTGTGATTGGTGATGTAATGCTTGATACGTATATGTGGGGACATGTAGAACGTATTTCACCTGAAGCGCCTGTTCCAATTGTTGCATTAGATAAAACAGAATACCGTGTTGGTGGTGCATCAAATGTTGCATTGAACATTGCTTCGTTAGGTGCTTCTGTTTCTATTCTTAGTGTAATTGGTAATGATGATGATGGTAAACAGTTACGTCAACTACTGGAACATCAACAGATCAAAACAGATTTTTTACTTGGCAGCGATAAGCGTGCAACCACAAGTAAAACAAGGATCATCAGCCGTAATCAGCAAATGATGCGCCTTGATAAAGAAATTGCAACCGATCTTGGTTATGAAGATGAAAACAGGTTGATTCTTGCGCTTCAAACATTCATTGCACAGGAAAAACCGGATGTGATCATTTTTGAAGATTACAACAAGGGCGTGTTAACAGAACACGTCATTCAGAAAGCAATTGCTCTTTGCAAACACCATGGCATTATTACAACCGTTGATCCAAAACGTAAAAACTTCTTTTCTTATAAGTCAGTTGATGTTTTCAAACCAAATCTGAAAGAAGTAAAAGATGCATTGAATCTGTTGGTTGATGTTGTGAATGAAGAGTCTCTTCGTCATATTCATGCAGAGTTAAAATCTCAATTGCAACATCATATTTCATTTATCACTCTTTCTGAAAAGGGAGTGTTTTATCAAAACGAAGAAAATGCTGCTGTTATTCCATCTCATCTTCGCAGTATTGCAGATGTTAGCGGAGCAGGCGATACAGTGATTGCGGTTGCATCACTTGTGTATGCGGCCACAAAAGATGTTGAGCTGATGGCAGAAGTAGCAAATATTGCAGGTGGATTGGTTTGTGAAGAAGTAGGTACTGCTGCGATTAACCGTGAGCGTTTGATACAGGAGTGTAAATTATTATTGAGTTAAGCATGGGTGATTTTTCAATTGCGATACATGGTGGAGCAGGAACGATCCTTAAAAAAGATCTGACACCTGAACTGGAAGCTGCTTATACAAAAGGTCTTGCAGATGCTGTTGCAAGCGGATACGAAGTGTTATCAAAAGGTGGCAATGCAATTGATGCAGTTACCGCCGCTGTTATTTCCCTCGAAGATTGTATTTTATTTAATGCAGGCAAAGGTTCTGTGTTTACAAAAACAGGTGGACATGAAATGGATGCAGCCATCATGAATGGTATTTCATTGGAAGCAGGTGCAGTTGCCGGTGTTAGTAGTGTAAAGAATCCTGTGCTTCTGGCAAAAACGATCATGGAAAAAAGTGAACATGTGATGCTGAGTGGTGACGGTGCATTGCAGTTCGCAAAGCAACAGCAGTTGCAACTGGAAGCGGAGGATTATTTCTTTTCGCAATTTCGTTACGATCAATGGCAATTGGTAAAGAACGAAAACAGTGCAGCACTTGATCATAATATTCAACTCGAGAAAAAATTCGGAACAGTAGGAGCTGTGGCTTGTGATGCAAATGGAAATCTTGCTGCAGCAACAAGTACCGGCGGCATGACGAATAAAAATTTCAACCGCATTGGCGATACGCCGGTGATTGGATCTGGTACATACGCCAACAATCAAACGTGTGCTATATCCTGTACAGGTCATGGCGAATTATTTCTGCGTGCCGTTGCAGCTTATGATGTCAGTTGCCTGATGGAATACAAAGGCATGAACCTTCAGCAAGCAATGGAAATTGTTACCCTCGATAAATTGGTTAAGATCAATGGCGAAGGTGGTATGATCGGCGTCGATGGGAATGCAAACACTGCTATGATCTTTAACAGCGAAGGCATGTACCGTGCCATGCAACACAGCAGGGGCGAAAAACAGATCGCTATCTACAAGTAAAAACTCTCTCTTATCTTTGAGGCTATGCAAACATATGTTGTAATTGTGGCCGGCGGTGCCGGTAAACGAATGGGTTCTGTCCTTCCTAAACAATTTCTACTCTTAAAGAATAAGCCTGTCTTATACTATACCATCGATGCTTTTCTGAAAGCATTGCCTGATTGTAAAGTGATCGTGGTATTGCCGGAAGAACATTTGGAGTTGGGCAAAGAGATCATCGATGGTTTTTTTGATGCGCAACGCATACAACTTACTGTTGGTGGCGAAACACGTTTTCATTCTGTGCAAAATGGGTTAAAGCTGATCGAAGAAGAGTCGATTATTTTTGTACATGATGGAGTGCGTTGCCTGGTAAGTGAAGAATTGATTCAACGTTGTTATGCTGCTGCGTCGGAAACAGGTAGTGCTATTCCTGCAGTTGAATGTCGTGACAGTGTGCGGATGATCACTGAAGAAGGAAATGATCCTGTTGACAGAAGTAAACTACGATTGGTGCAAACACCGCAAACTTTTCATAGTAAAATATTACTTCCTGCCTTTGCTATCGATTACAAAGCATGGTTTACCGATGAGGCAAATGTTGTGGAAGCTTTTGGTTTGAAAGTAACACTTGTACAAGGAGAAGAAACGAATATTAAAATCACGAACCCGATCGACTTGGTGATAGCAGAGAATATACTGGAAGCGTAAAATGTTTTAAGGCTGCTTGTTTAAGTCAATCTCGACTATCGCTGATTGACTGTACCGTCCTTCGACTCCCGCCTATTGCGGGACAGGTTCGCTCAGGACTCATTATTCATCATTCATCACTCATTCCTTCAACCACTTCAATAATTTCGGTAAGCGGTTCATGCGCAACGCAGGATATCGTTCTTCTATAGCGCCATAGCTGCTATAGAAAAATGCCAGATTGCGGATATCACTTCCTTCAAAATCAAGTATTGTATTTGTGCCGGCATGAGTTGCTATAAAACGGTCGATGAGATAATGCGAAGCGCCTAATGTTTTTCCATTTGGGTGATTGCCGACAAGGATATAATACCAGCGATTGTGAGAATGAAGAAATACGGCAGATGCAAGCAGTTGGTTAGTGTTATTATAAATACCCAACGTTTCTGCAAGCTGTTTGTTCTTAGCTAAATCAAACAAGCTTTTAAACCGATCCAGTTGTTCATCACTGATTGCTGAAACACGTTGCATCGTTTCTTTTGCCAGTGCAATAATGTCTTCTACGGGAATATTTTGTTTTGCAACCAAACCGCTTTGTTCTGCTTTCCTGATGTTTCGTTTCAGGTTGGTTCGGTATTGCTCTGCTATTTCAGTGTAAGGGTTATTTAATGGAAGTATAAAGTTCAGCCGTTCCGTTAACTGAAAGCCTTCGACAGGAAAAAGGTTGTTGTGATTAAGGTAAATGTCAATGTAACGTAAACGCTTCGGTATTTTTTTCAGGAATGCTTCTGTTACTACGGCATTGATTTGATTTTTTGAAAAGATGCCGAGGCTTGCACAGAAATAAGGTTGAAAAAGATAATGAATGCCGTATTTCTTATTCCATGTAAGCGGCATGATGGTTTCATAGTCATTCAACACTAAAGCATCCCAATGATCAGCCATTGTATCAAGATACCAGGAGTAAGCATAGATCAAACCATTTTCTGCGTGTTGCACACAGTTATCCCATTTTTGCTTATCAATTTCAGCGTGTGATATGTACTTGATCTGTGGCATCAGTAGGGCATGCGGCGGTCGATCTTTTTCAAACTGAAGTTTTGAATATCGATTGTGAATGAAATGTTCTTGAGGAAACGTTTTTCGGTTATTGTTGACAGGAAATAATCTTTATAAGGTTTGCTGTACAGCAACGGCGCATAAATATTAACCGTGTTCTTCAGTAACGACAGTTGTAACCCTGCATTGTATAATACTTTGCTTCCTTCTGCATTGGCTTTCCATGCATCAGCGTAAGTACCAATATCCATGTACAGTTTCAGTGGAACACGAAAGGGAAGTATATTCAGAATATTGATCTGATCAGGAATGTCTGTTGAAAAATTAAGTGCCATCAGCCAATCATCTGTCTTGCCGATTTTATTCGCCAACAGATCAGTACGCACTTTAAAGCCACCATCACGCATCATCATTTGCTGACTGGCGAAGCCCTCAAATTCATTACGTCCTGCAAAGTAATTGCTGTACGTATAATCTTCATAGCCTTTTGGCGCCGACAAATTCAAATGATAGGGATCTGTACCAAACTGTTTGCTGATGGTTCGTTCACCGAGATAAATAAATTTACCTGCAAACACCCGGATGTCTGCACCAAGTTTTTCATTGTAGTTAAAGTAGTAATTACCGGTAAATGCCAATCGCACAAAGTCTTTTGCCTGCTCAGCCATTAACTCACCACGATAGGGATAAAGAACTCTTTTGTCCTGTATCACAAAACGAAGCTGGTTCAAATAGCGGCTGGCACTTATCGTTGAAATTTTTGTAAAACGATCTCCATTTGGGAACGTATCGCTTTTGAAGCGAAGATCATCCTCATCCAGTAAAAAAGTTTTCCATTGGATAAAACGTTCTCTTGTGCTTCTGGGGTTCTTTTCAGCAAATACGAATTTAAGAGTGGGCGATAGTTTCCTGAAACCGGTAATGTATTTCTGATTCGCTGTATCAACAAAATCATTTGTGTTAAACTTCAATACATTTACTGCAAGTGTAATTCGTTGAAAAGTTTTTGCCGGATATATGGTATAGCTCATTCGTGCAAAACCATTCAGCTGTTTACTCTTGGTAGCGTACATAGGCGCTACAATAAACTGGAACTTTGTTGGCGGAAATGTATAGTTCGTTAAAGCAGCTCCGATCATGAATCCATCATACATATTAATTCCTGCAACAGGCGTAATGATCAGTGCATTTGTTGTGTTGGTATTATTTGCTGCAAGCAATGAAAGGCGAAGTTTCTTTTTTTCGGGTGGTTGCAAAGAACTTTCCTGGTGTAGTAATGCAAAAACAGAATCAAGATTTTTTCCACTGCTTTGTTCAAGCACAGCTTTCAGATCAGAAGGATAAGGGTGCTTAAATTTCCATTGCTGAAAATATTGCTGCATTGCTTTACTGAGTGCTTCCTTGCCCAGTTCGTTTTCCAATAACTGCATGAACTGTGCACCTTTCTCATAAGCGATCAATGAATAATTAGCTTCAGTCAAACTATCTGCTGTTGTACTTAATGGCTGTGCAAGATGTAAGCGTTCAAACGTTTCAAGGAACATTGCTTCATCTGCTTTTAACTGAACAGTTTTTTTCTTTTTAGCGATTGGCTTATAACGACTCAACTCTTTTTCAAACCACTTATCATAGTAACTGTTGACGCCTTCATCAAACCAGGGATAAACCTGTTCGTTATTGGCGATCATTCCCTGGAACCAGTTATGCCCAACTTCGTGTTCAATAACACTTTCCAGTGCTTTTTCATTTGCCATTGGAGAAATGGAGGTAATACATGGATATTCCATGCCTCCTTGAAAGCCCATCTTTGCTTCTACAGCAGCAACTGTGTTGTAAGGATATTCGCCAATCGTATTACTTCTGAAACGAACCGCATCTTTTATCATTCGTGTACTGTTCTTCCAAACAGATTTACTTTCTGCTGAAAAGGCAGTGAACACATCAACAACCCGGTTATTGTTTAACTGAATGGTGTCATAACGAACAAGATATTTTTTATCAGCAAACCATGCAAAATCGTGAATATTGGTTTGTGTATAGAAAAGTGTTTTTGTTTCCTCTTTATTTGCAATAACCGGTAGAGGCTTGGTTGTTTTTTTTGTTGTCGGCGCAGGCTTTTTTGTTTTAATGATTTTTTGGGGCTCATCAACCTTTGCTTTGTCTTTCAGCCATTGCAATTCTTCAATGGTTTGCAAGTTGCCTGTGCTGAGTACCACATAACTCTTCGGCACTGTGATCTTTACTTCATAATTGCCAAAATCGCTATAAAATTCTCCCTGGTCTAAGTAAGGCATCGGGTGCCAGCCATAACGGTCATACACAGCCGGTTTCGGATACCATTGCGTTACCTGGTAACTTTTGCCAATGTGCCCGCCTCTGGAAAAATTCTTCGGCAACTTTACATGAAAGGGAGTTGTGAGTTCAATGGATGCGCCCGGTGCCAATGGTTGTGGCAATACCACTTTAATGATATCGATATGCTGGGGATGATCTTCTGTTTTTGCAAGCACGGAGTTTACACGAAAATCGAGACGGTTGATATAGCCACGGTCTTCACTATTGGAGAAATAAAAATCTGTACGACCGTTTTCGAGCAATTGGTCACTGAAAGCCGTTCTGTCTGTGCGATACGCATTGGGCCATAAATGAAACCAGATGAACCTTAATGTATCAGGCGAGTTATTGATGTATTCAATTTTTGCAAAACCGTCTAAATTATGTTCTGCATCGTTGAGCGTAACATCAAGTTTAAAATTAACCTGCTGCTGCCAGTATGTTTGCTGGGCATGCAGAGAATGGGTGACGATTAGCAGCAGGAGGGAAAGGATATATTTCACTCAATGGGTTTTCTCAAAAATAACATCTTCTTTCCGTTACACCTATAGTTTGCTCCGCTGTTTTAAAAGTTCAAAGTAAGCATCAAGATTTTTACCGCTCACTTCTTCCAGCACCTGCTTGAAATCTTCGGGATAGGGGTGGCGGAATTTCCACTTATCGTAATAGGTATGAATGGCCTTTTCAAACACTTCGCTCCCAAGTCCCTGTTCAAGCAAATATGCCCAGATGGCGGTTTTCAGATAAACGACCATGCCATATTCATCTTTGGTCTTGAATTTTTCAGAAGCTGTTTCTATTGCTTCGTTCATTGGTAATTCATTCAATGCATTGTAAACAATACCAAGAAATTCTGAAGGACCACGCTGTTTCAATTCAGCTGGCAAAGAGTTGCCAAATACAGAATTACTCCTGTATTTTTCTGCTTCGTAACGGAACTGGAAGAACGTATTCAATCCTTCATCCATCCACGCATGTAAGCGTTCATTGCTGCCGAGTATTCCATAAAACCAGTTATGCCCCACTTCATGTGTGATCACTGCATCAAGTGTTTCTTTATCTGCAGATGGACTTGTAATGAGCGTTACCATCGGGTATTCCATTCCTCCACTCGATACATTGCCTGGTCCTTCAACTGCATTTACTGTCGGGTAGGGATACTCGCCGATCCATTTTGAATAGTTACGCACAGCATCTTCTACATGATCAACACTATTGCTCCATTGCGTATTTGCATTATTAGTGAAGAATGTAAATGCATCAACTATTTTACCGGAAGCAAGCGCAAGCGTATCGTATTGCACAATAAAATCATTATCGGTAAACCAAGCAAAGTCATGTACGTTTTCAGCTTTGTATTGAAGCGTTTTTGTTGGAGTAGATGTATTCACAGTATAACGCTCAAAATCTTTCGTACGTGTTTTGTTTACTTTGCCTGCTGCTTTCAGCTTCTGTAATTCATCTTCAGTTTGTAATGAGCCTGTTGCTGCTACAATGTAGTTGGATGGCACCGTGATATTTACGTTAAAAGAACCAAACTCGCTGTAATATTCACCCATATTCAAATAAGGCATAGGATGCCATCCTTTCCGATCGTATACAGCAGGCTTTGGATACCACTGACAAACGGCAAACGCATCATCAATAAAACCACTTCTTGAAAAGTAAGTCGGGAACTTTACATAGAATGGAGTTGTGATGTTGATTTTGTTACCCGGAAGCAATGGTTGTGGAAGAATCAGCTTAACGATGTCAATATTTTCTTTATCTGCTTCTACTTTTATCGATTGGTCATTGATCTTGAAATTAAGACTATCGATATATCCTTTATCTGCTTTTTTAAACTTGCTTAACCCTGCTTTGTCGCCTTCTTTGTATTGGTTATACAAGGCTGTGCTGTTGTTCTTGTAAGCATTTGGCCAAAGGTGAAACCAGATATAGGTAAGTGTATCAGGAGAGTGGTTGATATATTCCAACTGCTCAAACCCGTTAATAGATTTATCAGCAACATTCAGTTTAACATCAATAGTGTAATGTACTTCCTGTTGCCAGTAATTCTGCTGTGCAGATGCATTTATAGATGTGAGTGTAAGAATAAGAATGGCAAGTCTTTTCATCTGTTATAAATTAGAGTTGACGGTTTATATTTCTTATCTGCCTTTGCCTAAAAAGATCAGGCGAATAGTATGAATGATGATCTTTATGTCAAGCGCAAGCGAAATATTTTCAATATAGATGAGATCATATTTACTGCGTTCGATCATCTGTTCTACATTCTCCGCATAACCAAATTTCACCATGCCCCATGAAGTGATGCCGGGCTTTACTTTTAACAGATATCGATAATAAGGAGCACTTGCAACTATCTGGTCAATATAGAATCTGCGTTCAGGTCTTGGCCCAACCAAACTCATTTCTCCCTTGAGAATATTCCAGAACTGGGGCAATTCATCTAACCGCCATTTACGCATTACTTTACCCCAGGATGTAATGCGTTGATCAGTTTCTGATGATAGTGCCGGCCCGTTTGGTTCTGCACCAACGATCATGGAACGGAATTTATGAATATAAAAAGGCTTGCCTTTTAAACCGATTCTTTCTTGTGAATAAAACACGGGCCCTTTTGATGACAGTTTTACTTTAATGGCTACAAACAGTAAGAGTGGCGATAACAATATCAGCGAAAGTAGAGACGCAATGATATCCATTAAACGTTTAATGTTTTGCTGCCACTCACTCATCATGCCGGTGTGCAGATCAATGAGCATTGCACCAAATACATTGCTGGTACGAACTGAACCGGAGAGAATGTCAATGGTATTTGGCAAGAGTTTAATACTTACATCATGTTCACTCAAAATGCTAAGCGATTCTTCGAGCAATTGCCGTTCTGATTCTTCAGTAGCAATGATCACCTGTTCAATCCTGTGATTCCTGATCACATTTGGCAGATCTGACAGCTTTCCCAATGCAGGTAAATATTTGCTGAGGCCATTTGAGCTGATGTCGCCGGGGTAAAGGAATCCTGAAAAATGAAAGCCTTGTGTTTCGCTGCTTTCTTTAATGTCTTTGTAAAGTTTGATGGCGCTTTGCTTTGCACCAATGATAAGCGTGTTGATCTTTACATTTCCTGCCAGAAACTGTTGTTTGATATTGGTAAGAATGATCCAACGAAGCAACCAGGTAGAACTGAATTGCAGACCAAAAAGCAAGATCGATTCTTTGTAATAAAACGTATATGAAATAATACGATCATCGAGCAACAATGCAAAGAAGAGGATCACGCACCCAAGCAGACAGCAAAAAAAAGTAGTGGTGAGTTCCTGTAATCTTGATTTGCTGTATAAATTTTTGTACGTGCCAAATAGGTGATACAATACCAGCCAGAATACCGGGACAAGCAATATGCCCGCAAAAAAACGACTGTCAAATACCTGATCAAATAATGTGGATGCTTCGCCAAGTATCACCCGCCGTAACAGGTAAAACAATCCCCACGCAAACGTTGCAGAAAGCCAATCGGCAGCAACATACCAGCCAATATGTATCCGTGGTGTTTGGTTCATGAATTATACAGCAGTAGTACGCTGAATTTTTTGAAGTATCTGGTGTGCAACATCCATTGCTCTTAATCCATCCACTTCACTTACAGGTATAGGGTTATCATATAAGATGGCATCTCTGAAATGTTCAAGTTCCATTTTTATGGCATTCACTTCTTTCACAACCGGGTTAGAAATAGCGATTGTTTTCTTTCCATGGTTTGTTTCAATATCAAATGTAAATGCTTCTTTGTCGTCAGGATTTTTCATGCGGATGATCTCTGATTTCTTTTCAAGAAAATCGATACCGATATAAGCATCACGTTGAAACAAGCGGATCTTCCGCATCTTCTTCATGCTGATGCGGCTGCTGGTGAGGTTAGCCACACAACCATTATCAAATTCAATACGAACGTTGGCAATATCGGGAGTGTCAGTCATCACGGCAACACCATTGGCATATACATTCTTTACATCGCTTTTCACAAGGCTCATGATAATATCAATGTCGTGGATCATCAAATCTAGGATTACACTTACTTCTGTTCCTCTCGGGTTAAATTGTGAAAGACGATGCACTTCAATAAACATCGGGTTTAATTTCAGATCTTTCACAGCGAGGAAAGCAGGATTAAACCTTTCCACATGACCTACCTGTAATTTAATATTCGCCTCACGCACCAGTTTAACCAGTTCATTCGCTTCATCCATAGTATTGCACATGGGCTTTTCCACAAACACATGCTTGCCTTTCCGTACGGCCAGCTGGCAAAGTTCAAAATGGTAATTGGTAGGGGCAACAATATCGGCTGCATCGCAGAGCGACATCAGCTCTTCAGGATCGGTATAACGTTGAAGCTGGTATTTCTCAGCCACGGCCTTTGCAGCTTTGTCGTTGGGGTCGTAAAACCCAACCAGTTCAACACCTTCAATTTCTTTCCAGTTGTTGAGATGAAATTTTCCGAGATGACCTGTGCCAAAAACAGCAATTTTGAGCATGTAATTCAATTAAGTAGGGGCAAATATAAACTATGGTTGTTATGGGGTTACCTGGTATTGTTCTTTTCGTAAAAAAAGATGAAAAACATTTTTTACGAAATATTCAAAACCCCTATCTTTGCCGTCCCGAAAAATGAATGATAATTGATTCTTGATCAGGCATTCATGCATAGGGTAGTTGGATCGGTAGTTCAGTTGGTTAGAATGCCGCCCTGTCACGGCGGAGGTCGCGGGTTCGAGTCCCGTCCGGTCCGCTTCTAAAAGACCAAAATTGCGCAAAAGCGAGCAGGGATGCGAATCTCAGAAAATAAATGCTCACCAAAACGCACAGACTCACTAAAAAGCTCACCAGAATATGGTGAGCTTTTTTTGCGCCCTGCCTGATCGAAAGTATCAACTAAGATTATTCCGATCACAGGCAACCATCAGCCCCTCACCAGATTGCTCATCGCTTCTCTATTCTGCCGCAAGGCTCAACGTGCATACTCAGGAAATTTGTAAAACAATTTGAGTATGAATAAGACAAAGATTTCACAACAAGCCAAGCCTCAGTTTCTGGTATATCCAAAACGGAAAAAACTGTCCGATAAAGAGGCGGTCATCTATCTGCGCATCAGCTATCAATTTGTAATGATTGATAAAAGCACCGGCATCCAAATTCCGTTTGATTTATGGGATAGCCAAACCCACAGCATCAGCAACAGCCCCGTACATCAAAACCTGTTAACGGAAACCCTCGATGAAATGAAGCAAAAGTTGATGGGGGCTTATTATTTACTCACCAGTAACAGTGCAGAGCCAACCCTTCGGGAAATGGTTGATTTTGCGTTTGCAGAAGAAGGAAAGAAAACCTATTCATTGTTTGGTGTTTTCAGCAATGTGTTGTTGAAGATGGAAAAACACAATAAGCTCGATAGTCAAAAATCAAATATCCTGAAACATTATACCTGCATGAAGCATTTAAAAGCTTTTGTGAAACAACAGTTGAATGTAAACGATATCGCCTTCAACCGGATCAACCGCAATTTCATTGACGACTTTGAGCAATTTCTGAAAAGCGAATGTAAGAACAGTCATAACTCGGCAATGAAGCTGTTGCAGATCTTTAAAAAGATCTATCGTATTGCAGTTGATAACAGATGGACTTCGCAAAATGCTTTTGCAGGAAAGCGACTTACCTATAAGGATGTGGACATACAAGTATTAACGAAGCAGGAAATTGAATTGATGAAAGAATATCGACCGGCAAAAGCATATCTTGAAAAAACAAGACAGCTGTTTTTGTTTTGTGTATTTACCGGCGTTGCATCCATCGATTTACAAAACTTAAAACGCCGACACATTGAGTATAATCCGGTAAGCGATCAGTATCTGATTCGCAAGAAAAGGCAAAAAACCAACGTGGAATTTTTACTGCCGTTGTTTCCTCCGGCAAAACAACAATTAGATGAATGGTTGCCAGGCTGGGAAAGCGCCGATCCGGAAATTCTCCTTGCTCCCAGTATCTCCAATCAGAAATTCAATATCTATTTAAAAGAACTGATCGCATTGCTGGGTATCAATAAGAAAATTTCATCGCACTGCGGTCGTCACTCGTTTGCTACGACCCTTGCCTTGGAAAACGGAGTGCCATTGGAAAGTGTTTCCAAAATGCTGGGGCATAGTAAGATTTCTCAAACACAGAAATATGCGAAAGTTACCGCCATTAAAATTGAACGGGAAACAAGGGATTTATTTAACTTACTAAAAAACTAACGTATGGATTTTGAAATTTTCTGTAAAGAGTTTGACGAGAAACTTATGGCTTTTACAAAGCGGCTTGACGTAAACTATATCGTTGGAACCTCCACAGTATTTGACGAGGTTACTAATGCCAAATCACAAGTTGATGCATTGTTAGAATATAATGCTTATAATAAAATCCAGATAAAAGAAGTCATCATTCTAAATGATATAAATAAAAATGATACACAGAAAAAGGAAAACGATGATATGAGCCAAAAGCTTAAGGAATTACTCCACTATCTTGATACCGAGGTAGAGAAGTTTGCAAAAGAAGGTGCATTTGGATATGTTATGAATAGTCAGTTTAAAGATATAATTCGATTTGTAGATCTTAAAAAGGAAGAAATGAATTATGACTCATGGCTAAAACTTAACAGTACAAAAAATAATGACAATTATTTTCTTGTAGAACTTGAGGACGATTGGTATAACTACAAAACTACTTCTATTGATTTGTTACCACTGTGTAATGAACTAATAGATACGAATTTTAAATTCAGAAAGCATTTACTTCAATTTTTAAAGAATGGAATCGTCAATATATTCTCGACCTATTTATTTCTGCCTGAAGTAAAACTTCTCCCAAAAATCGGATATACATGTACATCTACCGATGTCTGCGAATTCATACTTGCAATCACTGAATCCAGTTACTTTGAAGAAAACAAAGAGCTTAAACCAATATTAACAGAAATGTTCAACATTACGGATAAGCAATACACGGACGCTAGAAGAGAAATCAACGGGAAAAGGAAAAGTCGAGGTCAGTTCCTGGCAAAAATGCTTGATTCTTTTAATAAGAAGCCCAAAGGGAAATCAAATTGAAAAGTTATTGCAGTTTTCAAAACGAAACACCCGCTTTTAAAAGCGGGTGTTTTGTTTTGACAGAGCTTGAACCTATTCTACTTTCATTTTTTAACCTAAAAAGCTAAAAATGAATAAGAAGCAATTACCCGATGGGTTAAATGAAGAAATCAAAAAATTAGTTCAACAATTGCTGGAGAAAAATCACCGACCTGCTTCAGAAATTGTGATGGATGACGTCGACCTCCGCAACATGCTGAAAATCTCACGTCGCACCGCCCTCAACTACCGCCAGCAATGGGGATTGAAGTTCTACAAAATTGAAAACAAGATTTTCTACTTTTTAAGTGATGTTATTGACTTCATTAAATCCGACAAACCCAAGAATGACCAAGCATAATAAAGTATGTCGTCTCTGCGGTGAAGAACTTGATATTACACATGGCAACCGCCGCTACCACGAAGACTGTGCCTACGAGGCCAAAAAACAGCGTTCAATTGATCAATACGCCGGGCGTAGTCTGCAGTTGGATCCTTACTGGCGCAATGAAAAAATTTTAAAAGATCTGTATTGCAGTTATGGGGAGCAGCATGAAATTGATCCAACTGTACTTAAAGAAATGGGCTTTGATTTCAATATCTGCAAAACAAAGCGGCAGGTAAACGGACTCAATCAGGTCTTTATGCATCAATACGGATTTTCAATTCTACAAAACAAAAAAATCATTTTATGGAAACTCTGACATCTATGCCCGACTTTGATCAGCTATACCAAAGTCTTTATCCCGCAACTACATTGCATGTGGTTTCTTCAACTGTTCCTGCAACTACCGCTCCTGGTTCAACCGTTAAGGGGGGACTTACTGGCACTGAAATTATTCTGGGCATCGCTTGTGTTTTGGTCGTTGGCTTCGGTTGTTATTATATTTATAAGTTGCATGAGCAAGAACGTTCGAAGCAAATCTTCTAATTCAATTAAAGTAAGAGTATAAGCGATAAGTTGACCTCAACGTGCGGTGACTTATTTACGAGTTCAGTATATTAGTGCAATGAGTACTGAAATCACGTCCAACATTATTGGGCAACTGCAACAAGATGCCCAATTTCCCGAATGGTGGAAATGCGCTCCCGTTAACATTCCTTTTTTCGAAAATAAGAAATTGACTATTACCTACGTGGGCTTTGAACCTGATCAGGATCGTTCATTTATTGCCGATGCCGACCAGGCCATTGCCAACTTTCTGCAGCTTACAGCTACAAACCGCAAAGCAATTACAGCGCTGGCCTATAAAAATTGTACCGACTTTTTAGAAGCTGTTGAATACGATGAAGAAGATCAACCATTCAAACAATTAAACGACCCACACGAGATCTGGAATTTCATTTACCCCAATGAAGTATTTGTATCAAGAAGAACCAAGAGAGACCAAGACATGTATGTTCAAATTGACTGCGAATGTGAATGGGAGCAGGAGCATGGACTTCAACTGGTATTTCGACAAGGCAAAAAAATAACCCGTATCAGCAGCATCGATGGGCATGTAACAGAAGCAGACGCCTACGACAAACCGGATGAAGAAGATGAATTGTTGTCAAAATTTCACGAGTCCGGCTTTTGATGCAATCCCCAATAACGATTTCTTTCCTTTGGCCTTGGGTCTGGTGTAACCGACCCCGGGAGTAAGAGTTTAGAAATTCCGAGGTCCACTGCGTGAGACTCCGGGCATACAAAATAGATAAAACGATGAAATCATTGCGACGCAAAGAAGCTGCTATGAAATAATGCAGGTGGTATCCAAATTCTTACGTTTTCCAGTAATATTCTCACGGATAAGAAGTCTAATATTGCAAAAGTCGCTATAAAAATTACGAAATTGAGAAAAAATATTACGATTTTGTTTTTTTGTATTACAGTTTGACTTAATTTTGGTACGGGAAAGATGAAAATTATAACACATGTACACAGAAATACTAAAAATAATAGAAGGCGGGTTAAATAAGGACTTTAAGAAGGTATATAGTTATGCTAGGCTGCTGATTGATAAATTAATACGAGATGGAGATGAGAAGACTGCAAAATTAGTTGAGAGGCTTATTGAAAGGGAGAAACCTCGAACTACAGTAACAATGGATGAGCTTTTGACAACACCAGTTGACCAAGAAAGTAGAATGAGTATTGTAGATGTAGAATTGCCTCGTCAGGACAACACTCCGGTTATATTGCAAAAATTAACGCAAGCAAAAATTAATGACTTTATTAATTCTGTAAAACATCAGGGCAAATTAAAGGCTCATGGAATCGAAGCATCAAATACCTTGCTTTTATATGGACCTCCGGGCTGCGGAAAGTCAACTGTTGCAAAATATATTTCTGAAAAAACAGGTCTCCCATTAGTCATTGCAAGATTTGATGCCATCGTTTCGTCTCTTTTAGGGAATACCGCCAAAAATATCAGAAAGATTTTTGACTTTGCTGATAGTCGACCGTGCATTCTTTTTTTGGATGAATTTGATGCTATTGCAAAAGCAAGGGATGATCAATATGAATTAGGGGAACTAAAAAGAGTAATCAATAGTTTACTTCAAAATATAGATGCTTACTCCCAAGATAATATTTTGATAGCGGCTACTAATCATCCTGAACTACTCGACAAGGCTATTTGGCGAAGATTCAATACAGTGATTGAAATTGGATTGCCACATAAAGAAGAGATTAAAGGCTTGCTTTATACGTATACGGAACAGTTTAATAGCAATTTGTTTGAAGATAAAAAGAAGCTTGAAAGGATTGTAAAACTTCTTGAAGGCAAATCGCCATCTGACATAAAGACCATTCTTAATAATGCAATGACACAAGCAATTATAAGAGGTGACGAGAATTTGTCGTACGAAGATATCCTGATTGACATCTATGAGTTTGATCATCATGGTGCGGTGAGCATGGACAAAATGATTGAATTTTTGAATGAGCAAGGAGTAGCGCAAACAATGATTGCGGAAAAAATGGATGTGTCCATCAGGCAGGTAAGGAATTATTTATTAAAAGAAAATCAAAACGAAGAAAATGGCTGACAAGAATTTACCAATCAAGTTTTTTGAAAAACGCCAAAAAGATGAGCAAGCAACTGAAGGTTCTGGTGGTGGGAAGTTGCCCGAATGGGTGATTCAGGATCGAGTAGTGATTCGTGAAAGATCAACCTATTACAGGAGTGTATTGGCTAGTGTATCTGCTTCACTTATTAAAAAAGTAGAGGAAGACAATTTTCTTCCCAGTGTGATACGGCTAAAACTGAACGACGATGCGATTGCAAAATCTTACAGAAAAGATATTGCAAAGTTATTTAACGTTGATGGCAAACTGAATTTGATAGGTTTTAGTAGTAAAGATGAGTTGTTGGTAAAGGTTGATAATGCAGATGATTTGAGATACATGAGTGAGAATTTTAATGCCGTTGAAAAGGAATACTATAGTCCTTCTGTCGCAATTGGGATTTCTGCGATTGAAGATTTAACTCCCTATGCTCCAGACGTGGATGTTGATTTGAACCAAGCGGAAGTATTAAAAGTCAAACTTTTTAACTATCATGATCATGACTTAAATAGTGTGCTGACTAGAGCATTTGAAAATTATTGCAAAGAAAATAGTATTGATTTTCAACAAACAGTTTATTCAGCCGACTTAAATATTTATAGTGTAACAAATAGCACGAAAGATAATCTGGAAGAGTTAATCGAATTTGATGGGGTACAGAGTATTAGTGAAATGCCAACGTTCAGTTTGAGTTTAGATGAACTACAAGAAGACAATAATTTGCCAGTTAAAAAGCCTGAGGCTGATAAGGAATATCCGATTGTAGGAGTATTAGATACAGGCATTGCTAAAATTCCTCATTTGGCACCATGGATTGTGAAGGAATCTCATACGAATTATGTCGAAGATGATATTAATCGTTCACATGGGACTTTCGTTGCAGGTGTGTTAGTATACGGTGACGAACTCGAAGGAAAAAATTATACCGGATTTGGGGAGTGTAAATTATTTGAGGCCATTATCTACCCGGACGAAACTAAACAAAAGATTTACGAGCATGAACTAATACAACAAATACGTGAAGCCATAAGTACATATGATCATATAAAGATTTGGAATTTATCATTAGGAACAAAAACAGAAGCCGACATGCATAAGTTTTCAGATTTCGCACAAACGCTAGATGAGATACAGGAACAGCACAATGTATTAGTTTGTAAGTCGGCAGGTAACTGCGGAAACTTTTTACGTAATGCGCCAAGAGGCCGTATTACCTGCTCAGCTGATTCTGTAAGAAGTATTGTTGTAGGATCAATCGCTCATGAAAAAATTGATACTGATTTGGCTGAAAAACACTATCCTTCGCCTTTCACAAGAGTTGGCCCTGGACCTTCACACTTAATAAAACCTGATGTTGTGCATTTTGGAGGTAACGCCGGTATGAATGCAAGAAATGAATTGGTCAAGAATTGTATTAAATCGTTTTCTACAGATGGTAGTATTGCCCACAATGTAGGTACCAGTTTTTCTACGCCAAGAGTATCTGCGATAGCAGCGGGACTTAACCATATGATTAGCGAGGCGTTTAATCCTTTACTGTTAAAAGCATTAGTCATTCATTCATCAAAGTATCCATCTGAAATGGCACTAGATATTTCAGAGAAGATACGGATGGCTGGATTTGGGTTACCAGCTAATGTTAAGGATATATTGTTTAACGATCCAAATGAGATCACATTGATTTTACAAGATACGTTGGAGAAAGGAAGTTTTGTGAACATCATGGATTTTCCTTACCCACAAAGTATGGTTGATGAAGAAGGTTATTTTTACGGAGAAGTAACAATAACATTGGCGACTTCTCCAATTCTGGATGCATCACAAGGTGCTGAATATTGCCAGAGTAACATGGATGTTTATTTTGGTAGTTATGATGAAAAGGTGGATAGAGACATAACGCTACCTCATATCAAAAACCCGATTAAACCAGAAGGCAATAAAAATTTATTGGATGAAGGCATTTACAGTAAAAGGGCAGTTAAGAATATCGATAATAAGTTTACCAAAGAGAGAGTGTTACTGGCTTATGGACGAAAGTATCAACCGGTTAAGAAATGGGTTGTAAGTTTTGATGAATTGACAGATACAAACAGGGAGAATTTTTTAAAAGCTCCGAAGCAGTGGTATCTAAAACTGCAAGGGGTGTATCGAGATTTTACAGAAGCAATGTGCGAAAAACAAAATATTACACCTAAGCAGGAATTTTGTCTTATCGTGACAATACGTGATACAAAGAAAAAGGGGAATATTTATAATGAGGTTACTCAGTTGTTAGATACGTACAGCTTCATACACAAGAATATTAAAATTAAGGAACAGGTTAAAATTAAGCTTGGTAATTAATTCATGAACGCTGCAATTGAGAAAATAAAGTTCTTTTATAGAAGGCGAAAGCCCTAAGAGATGCGACCCTCCTAAGGCTTTCTGGAAATGAGTTTGAAAGTTGCTCCTTTCCGTTGTTCTAATATCGTGCTGCTAAGGTAGGTTTTGTTTATTTAATTAACAATACCTGCGATACAGTGATCTTGCCGGCTATCATTACAGCCAGATACTTCCCTTCTATTAAGCTTTCCGGCTAGAATGCCTACTACTCCGCAAAATATTGTGGGCAATTATTTTTTTAACCCAATAAAGCAAAAACAATGGGTAAGAATCAACATGTAACCAAACACCCAGGAGGTGGATGGCAAGTAAAAGGCGCCGGTAATGACAAAGCAACAAAAGTTACCGAAACGCAAAAGCAAGCAATTGATGCGGCTAAAGGAATAGCCAAGCATCAACAATCGGAAGTTGTTATTCACGGTACGGATGGAAGAATCAGGGATAAAGATTCCTACGGCAACGATCCTGTACCACCGAAAGACACAAAGAATTAATTCACCTTAGAAAACTTACAAAATGAGTAACGTAGTAGAAAAAGAAGATGATAAGAAAGATCTTGTGATCATTGTAAACGCTGAAGAAAAAGTGTGGACTGACAAATCAATTTCATTTGAACAACTTGCGGAAATAGCATATGGTAGTTATGAAGACAACGAAGCTATTACCTATTCAATTACCTACAAAAGAGGAATGGGCAACAAGCCGGAAGGGTCCCTTATAAAAGGTCAATCAGTTCAAGTAAAAGATAAAATGATATTCAATGTCACAAGAACTAATAGGTCGTAGTCCCGCACTCAAAAAATTGCAGGATGAAGGTTATGGAATTCAGGAAAAAGGTGGGCTAGTAATAGTCCACCAAATTCCATACGTTAACAATAAAAAGGAAGTGTGCTCTGGAACATTAGTCAGCGAATTGACTTTGGCATCAGCCAAGGTCGTAGGAGTACCCAGCACGCATGTTATTTATTTCATTGGAGAATATCCATGTGATGTGAACGGGCAACCACTAACAGCTTTACGACATAGTAGCAGTAAACAAACATTAGGCAATGGAATAGTAGTGGATCATTCCTTCTCAAATAAACCAGGAAGGAATTATCTGGATTATTATGAGAAAATAACGACTTATTGCAATTTAATTTCCAGCCCTGCTAAGGCAATTGATCCGAATGTTACGGAAAAGAATTTCATGGTTTTTTCCGATGCAACCAGCGACAGTGTTTTTCATTATACTGACACTAATGCTAGCAGAGCAAACATCCTTTCAATTACGGAAAAATTGGAAGGGCAAAAGATTGCTATTATTGGAGTTGGAGGTACAGGGTCATACATATTTGACTTTGTTGCAAAAACGCCCGTGCAAGAAATACATTTATTTGATGCAGACACTTTTTACGTGCATAATGCATTCAGAGCTCCGGGAGCGGCGAGTGATGAAGATCTTAACAAGCAATTGAAGAAAGTTGAATATCTCAAAAGCAGATATTCAGTATTACACAAAAATATCGTTGCACACCCTTTTCATATTTCAGACGAAACAATAAAAGAGCTTTCAGGAATGAGCTATGTGTTTATTGCAGTAGATAAAGGTGATATTAAAAATATTATTATCAAATCCTTGTTAAGCGAAGGCATCACTTTTATTGATGTTGGGATGGGTATAAACGTAGTAAACAATTCATTGATGGGTATGCTAAGGGTAACCACCGGAAGCCCTACTAAAAATGATCATCTAAGTGAAAGAATTTCTTTTGCTGATGACAGGGATGACGAATATGCCACGAATATCCAAATTGCCGAGCTTAATGCTTTAAATGCCGCACTCGCAGTAATTAAATGGAAAAAGTTGTGTGGTTTTTACAATGACTTGGAAGGTGAATATCATACAACTTACAGTATTAATGTATCCCAAATGGTAAACGATGAAGTTACACTATAAGTTTGTTGAATTGATGCCGCCTTCGTTAGAGGACGGTATCATTTATATATCAATGGAGTTTGGAACCGCAATTCATCGATGCGTTTGCGGATGTGGTAGTAGAGTTGTGACACCTATTTCGCCTACCGGTTGGCAACTAACATATGATGGAGAAAGCATCACTCTCGACCCTTCCATAGGAAATTGGAGTTTTGAGTGTAAGTCACATTACTGGATAAGGAAAAGTGTTGTCGAATATGTCGTGGAGTGGTCTATATCCGAACACGAACCCAAAAAGAAGAACTGGAAAAAAGGAATCAAGAATTTAATAAAACGAAAAAAGAAACAAAAAAAGTAATAAGCAGAAGCCTTTCCTTCGCAGAAACGTCTCCCACAGGGAACGTTTCGTTATGCAGCGTTGAAGTGTACTTACGCCATTTCTTTTTCGGGAGGCGTAGCTGCAAAAGAAGGCAGGCCGCTGTAATTTCCTGGAACCCGGTTCAACAAAGTTGTTGAAGTATCCGTTATAATTTAAAATGATAAAGGGATGAAAAAAGTCTGTTTCTTTTTACTGCTGCTCGTTGCAGCGTTTGTTCAGGTACAGGGGCAAAGCCAAAAAGCAACTGTTTATCTGTTACGACCTGACGGTCCGGACAAGTATGTACCGTATTACACCTATATTGATCAAACCCTTTTATGCAAGTTGGGTAGAGGGAAGTATTCAGTTCATGAAGTAGACCCGGGTGAACATAAATTTCATGCACAATACAAAGGCAATGTGAAATCAACACCCGAAACAGAACTCATCGTCAATCTGGAAGCCGGAAAAACCTATTATATCGCTATCAACATTGTAACAAAGGCTTTTGGGAAAGGCAGTTTTTATTGTACACAACTGAGTGAAGCGGAAGGGGTGAAATGGGCCGAAGCTTTTGTACTTGATAAAAAATGCTTGTAACCTTTCTGGCGCAATTGTTCCACCACAGTGGATCGCTTGATGCCAACTGATTCAGCCCCGATTGTATCGAGGAATTTGGAAAACAAAATTTCCTTCCTTCGCAGAAACGTCTCCCGCAGGGGACGTTTCGTTATACAGCGTTGAAGTGTTATTACGCCACGTCTCTTTAAGGAGAAGTGGATATGAAATCAATATGCCGGCAGTCATTACGTTGCGCTGGTGATGACAGCAGCTGTTACAGCGGCCTGTGTTGCAGCTGCCGCAGCAGCAGCCGGTTCGTTTGCAACGCCTGCCATACTAATAAAGTTGTAACCCCATCCTTTCAGTTCGTTTACCCATACCAGTGAGCCATCTTTTACACGTAAGCAAAACAAGATACCGGAGGAGGCTACAAAGAGTTTATCGCCTTCCGCAGAAATTTGTCCGTAGTTATAGCCATTGCTGTTGGCATGGTATTCTTTCAGTTTAATTTCCCAAACAATTGCGCCATCTTTTTTATTGACAGCAGCTACTCTTCCTTTCGACAGAATGTACAGATGATTGACAGGCTTCATGTTTTTTTTGATAAAAATAGGAAATGCGGGTGAAGAGAGGTAAAGGAGGAAGACTTGCCTGAGAAAGAAGAAACGTCCTGTAAAAATAATATTCCGGAATAGTCGGAAATTATTTGAAAAGTTACGGAATAGGATAGCATTCGTTTTACATGTTTCTCTTTTTTTCCGGAATATTCCGGAAAACAGCTATGTGAATTCTATGAATATAATAGCGTCGTATCAATCGTTACATTCTATTGTAATATAATCCGGATTATTTCGAAAATTTTTCAGTTCACTTGAAGTGACGTTTAGCCGATCAGGGGAGTTATCCAATGTAAATCCAAGGTGCCATTATATGAAATCTGATTTGTACAAGAAAGATTGTAGTATTGATCCGATTATTGGAGAGAAGATTAATAAAGTTCACTTTGATCGAATAGTCCTAACAATGAATCATCTGCTGCTTTCGATAATCTGCCCGGTCCTGAACCATTCGCAGACGAGATTGTAGAAAATTTAGGATCAGGGTTGGAAAGGTTTCAAGCGATTATTACGGGATTGACTGGCAAAGGCTGAATGTGTTCATTGAATACAGCAGTTTTTTTCTTTGTAGGTTCATTCAGTTTCACAATTGAAATAATCTGTCGTCTTCGGTTGTTCGTAGCTACCAATTTGTTCTACTGTTTTTGATGCTCCTTCTCACACATTAGCTATACCTATCGTTTCTCCATGGATAAGCCGTATTGGAATAACCTCTTTGTTCCCAGAAACCCAATTTATTTTCTTTAAGAAACTCTATTCTGTTGATCCATTTAGCTCCTTTCCATGCATATAGTTGTGGCGTAATCATGCGTGCCGGACCACCATGTTCTTTTGGCAATGGATTTCCTTCTACAGTATGAGCAATCAGTACATCGGGTTTCAATGCTTCTTCCAACGAAACATTCACACTGTAGTCGTCATAACTATAGCACATGATATGGGTTGCTGTTTCTTTGGGTTGTGCCATGGCTGCGAGGTCAATAAATCTTACTCCATTCCAAATCATATTCAGTTTTGACCAGGTGGTAACGCAATGGAAATCGGAAGTGTCCTGCGATTGTGGTAAGGCAAGAAATTCTTCCCATGTGAGGTTTAAGGGGTTCTCAACTTCTCCATCCACAATAAGTCTCCAGTCGTTTAATGAAACAGCAGGTTGGAGGCCAAGATCCAACACCGGCCATTTGTGCGTAATCGTTTGTCCTATTGGTAAAACAGGCATCCCATGTCGGTTGATACTGCCGGTGCCCAAAGGTTTGTCATCAGCAACTGAAGGGGTCGATTGAATTTTTGTTTCAAACCTTGCTTTCAGTTTCATTCTGGCTTCAACAATCCGGTTTCGTTTTTCAGATTCGTGCATGTTGCGTATTTATTTTATAAAAGTAACGAATAACTTTCTCCATCATTGCCACTGTATATTCTGGTTCCGGGAAAATTCTTTTTCATGATTGTGAGGATTACTGGTTTTATGTTGGGTGTAACCGATTCCTTATTCTTCTATACCTTTTGTTACAGCTGCCCGCTTTAATTTTGTATCGATGGCGATGGATGATAATGTTTCGAATAATTGTTGCACAGTTTCCGGTGGCGCCATCGATTTAAACTGTCTGCGTTTTCCATTGTAATAAACGATCAGTGTTTTAATGGAGCCATCGCAGCAATCTACATCCGGAAATTTTAAAGAATCCAGTTGAGCGGCTTTTAATTGGAGGATGATCTCATTAAACAGTGCGGGACTCAGCCTGCCTTTAAATTGTCCACTGTAACGCTCATCAACCTGGCTTTTTGTTTTGAACATCTCCCGGCGCACAATTATTTTTCTGTTGCGCTTAATTATTAAACTTATCTGAGGGCAGGAGCCATTGCAACGGCTTGCGTGATAAACAAGTTTTGTAAATTTAAAGTTTTCCTTCTTTTGCGCATCAACTGAATAGGATAAGCTGATGCAGCAAATAGTAAACATCAGGAGATTCATCTTTTTCATAATCGGAGTTAGTTTTCATTTTTTATGATGCAGACTTTGCAAACAGCAATTCGTTTGCTCATTACCACGATCGTGCAGAAGGCTTTAATGGATTGAAAATCCTGCTGATGGCAGCTCTGAATATACGCTAAACAACAAATTTATTTCGCTGCTGATTGTCAATGCACGAGAGGCGAACTGTGTTAAACAATCAGACAAATCATATATCTTGAATAGAAGAAGGGGCCTTGGCCCCTTCAGATCGTAAACCTGACTTAACGAAACTGCCTGCCTATTTTTTATCGAATTTGTATATAAGTTGCAATTGTAATCCTGTTGTCATGTTGTGACGACTCTCTCGTCTAACAGGAAGTGTTCTAAAATTTTCGCTTTCTGCATTTGTAAACTCGTTATCAAACCAAACAGATGGCTCAAGAACTAATCTGGAGCTAAGCCGTATTTGTGCACCAGCTACTACCACTCCTCCAAAGCCAACATCTTCAAACCGGTCATCTGTATCGCTTATGACATCATTGTCGTTTCCATCTGTGAGTTTCGATGTAGTCAAAAAAGACAATTGCGGACCAATTTTGCCGACAAAGGATACTTTTGATTTTGGGGCGGCAACGTAAGAAAACAAAACCGGCACTTTAACGTAATTGATTTTTTGATTTCTTTCTACTCCGTTTGTGCGATACTTCTGACCTTGCCAGGAGTAGAGTACATCAAGTTCCAACCCTGTCCCTTGTGCAAATTGATAGGCAATGCCGATTCCAACTCGTGGTTTAAACGTTGCTTGTTTGTCAAGAGTGGGATCTGAGTCATCAATGTTTCTGACAAAACTAAATTGAGGTGCAGCGCTGATGTTCATAGAAAAGCCTTGCGCATATGCTACTGACGACACCGAAAAGATGACGGCTGAAAAAAAGGCTACAAATACTTTACTCATTTTACTTTGATTTTTTTGGTTAATTAATAATGATTCCGATCGTTTTTGCTGTTGTGCAATTTTGTGTTCTCGACTGATTGCCATTTTCTGTTTTTATTGGTTAAGCATTACATTTTTACGGTACTGTATGAAATTTGTTTGTAACGCAAAATTTTACTTTCTGCTGGTATTAGAGTTGATTCATAAATTCAATCTTCTTGACTTTTTAACTTATGGCTTGGGGTTACAGTTGTGGGTCAGTTCTCTATTACTTAAAAAATATTCTTACACAGTTTTGGGCAACTAATAGCTAAGTACTAATAGATACTATTCGCAGTAAAAAGGATAATTCTGATATTTTATTCGATTGGCAAGAGGTAGAAATTTGTTCAGGCCGGACATAAGGATCGAAAAAAATTGACTATTTCTCTATAAATGATTTAGCAGTATTCCGTCGGCCGGGACGTTTTGCTATTCGGCATTTACGTGTTATTACGCCACTTCCCTTCAGGCATCATTTTCATCCGGCTTTACTTGAATCTTATTTTTCACTCGTATTTGTTTGATTTATGCAACAGGTTATTGCTTTATAAAATTTATGATCTGCAAGTAAATTACTTCGTTATTGCAGGGTAGGACTTGACTCTTATAATCCCACTATACATACCGGTATACGATTTTTCGAACTACTACTACCTGGATTTGCAGGTACGCAAAAATGAACGAAACAATCAAACTATATGAATGCAATATGCAATCTTATACTTCAAGTGATTTTGATCTTTGTAGAAACAGAACAGATTTCTTAAATCGTTCTTTCGTTTTGAAGAATCTGTTGACATTATGCGAAGGCAGAAATTTTATTTCACTTAACAATTTGAAGTATGAACATGCATCAAACTGGCACAATTACGAGAGGACAGTTTCTTCGGTTTGCGGGCATCATAACAGCAGGGCTTACGTTTGCTCCCCGGGAAATTTTTGCACAGGAAAGTCCGGTTACAACCATTATTGCTGCAGCAGCGAAAGACCCGGTAATTGTACAACTGCTAAGGGGTAATATACATTTGCTGGAGGGCTCCGGTGGTAACATTGCCGTTTTTGACGGACCGGAAGGAAAGCTGATGGTGGACGCAGGCATTTCAGTATCGCAAAAGAAAATTATGGCATCACTTTCCAAGATCAGTACAAAGCCAACAAAGTACCTTATTAATACGCATTGGCATTTTGATCATGCCGATGGTAATGAATGGGTACATAATACAGGGGCAACTATTATTGCTCATGCGAACACAAAAAAGAACCTGTCTAAAACAATTACTGTAAAAGATTGGAATTATACATTTAAGCCACACACAAAAGCCGGATTACCTACAGTTGTTTTTCAAAAAGAGCATACACTAAAGTTTAATGGATCAGCTATACAACTGAGGTATTACCCACCAGCCCATACAGACAGTGACATCTCTGTCTATTTTCCTTCCGCAGATGTATTGCATGTTGGTGATACCTGGTGGAATGCTCATTATCCATTTATCGATCACGACAGTGGCGGCAATCTTGATGGCATGATCAATGCGTGTACCCAGAACCTTGCCATGAGTACCGATAAAACGTTAATTATACCAGGGCACGGTGCTGTTGGCAATCGTACCGATCTGTTAGAATACCGTGATATGCTTGTTTCGGTAAAGGAACATGTTTCAAAATTAAAAAAATCGGGTATGTCGTTGAACGCAACAATTGATGCGAAGCCAACGAAGGTATTCGACAGCAAGTTTGGAAATTTTGTTTTAAATGGCGCTTTTTTTACAAAGCTCGTTTATGCCGATGTTTAGGTTGCGTGCACTCATCCTTTCAATGAAAATAGAAGTGAATCAACCTGAATCGAATTGAGAGTTAGATAAGGTTTGTAAAGATGAAATTGATTTCTCATGGAATTATGCAAGAGTGTATTTACTTGTGTAAGCATGCAGGATTTTAGAAAGGAGCTACAATAAAGTAATTTCTAACGTATACAAAAATAAATCAGTGAAGAAGAAAATCAGTTTCACTGTGCCAACAACAGTATTTGCTTGTTCACGATTTTAGTTTTTCGCATTATGGTATTTGGCGAGCAGGTAATGCGTAGGCTTTACAAAAAGCTAAAAACATAATCCCTATAAATAATAGTGCCGGAGGCAATATGATTCCTGTTACGACTTTCGTGGCTAGGGCCAACGGAAATACTATGTCATTAAATAACCTTTTTATGAAAAAGAATTATCAACGAACACGCAAGCAATTATTTATTCTAACTCTTTTACTTATGAACCTTACATCAAACATAATGGCCCAACCTTCAGCAAAGGAGGTTCGTGGTGCTGCGCCAGTGGTACCAGTTAAAAATGAGCCTCTTCCCAAACTGTTTGTTTACCCGCCGCTTGCAGGTCCGCTGAAACTTGGGCAGGTGGTGATTCAGTACCGGGCAGACAATGTTCATTTTGTGCCGGTGTATGGTGTGGGTGCATTAGATGTATCGCCTCGAGTTGGACATGTTCATGTAACGGTTGATAACGCAGCATGGCATTGGGCCGATGCCAGCGGCGAACCGATTATTCTTAATGGCTTTCTGCCTGGCAAGCATACCGTATTGATTGAGTTGGCTGACCCGACACATAAAATAATTGATAGCAAAGAAGTAAGCTTTATTATTCCCGATGTTAAAAAGGGTTGATACTTCTACTACTAAAATAGCCGGCAACCATGATTGATGCATAACAACTTGGCTTCGTACCGCTACTGTTTCCATGCGATCGCTTCTAAAGGAAGGGGCAGCGTTTATTATTTCGACTGCAAAGACATGATCATTTAAGTAAAACAATCTTCTATTATGCGTAAAATAATCTTCATCACAGGAACAAGCACAGGCTTTGGCAGACTAATGACAATCACTTTGGCAAAAGCAGGACATACCGTTGTAGCGGGTATGCGTGGTACAACTGAAAAGAATATGATGGTTGCTAAAGAGCTGGCCGAACTGCCCAATGTTGATGTGGTAGAAATAGATGTCGTGAGCGATGAGTCAGTAACGAAGGCGTTTGAAAAAACTCTTTCAAAACATGGCCGGATAGATGTATTGGTAAACAATGCAGCCTTGAGTGGATTTGGTTTGTTAGAAGCATATAGTCTTGATCGGATACGACAACTATTTGAAGTTAATTTTTACGGCGTTATCCGTACGTACCAGGCAGTGTTGCCTGCTATGCGCAAGGCAAAGAGCGGTTTAATTATCAACATCACATCCGGTGCAAGCGGACATACGCTGCCATTCATGATTCCCTACCTCGCTTCAAAGTTCTGTGTTGAAAGCATAACAGAAGGAATACAAGAGGAGCTGGCTCAATTTGGAATTGAAAATGTGAGCATTCAACCCGGCGTGTATCCTACTGAAATGAATACAGGTGTTAAGTCGGGTGTGCTGTCAGACAAACCGGAAATCACTGCGGCATACGAACCCAAGGCAACCGAAATGTTTGAAGCGTTGGGTGCCGGGTTATTCGGCAAAATGGCTGAATTCAAAATGGATCCCCAGGTGATTGCCGATGGCGTCTTGGCACTCATTGAGATGAAAGATGGCACCCGTCCGCTACGCTATCCGCTGGACGCAATTGCTGAAGGTACAGACCGTGAATTTATTGAGGCAAGGGCGGAAATAAAATCGAGATGGCTATCAAAATATAACGCATAAAACTTTCATCATGCAAAACGAACAATCAACTACGGACGAACTAATTGGAAACTTTCTTCAACGACTGAGTAATTACGATGCAGAGGGTGTGGCTGCGCTTTTCGATGAGCAGATTGATTGGTATGTACCGGGAGATACTTCATTGCCATGGGTAGGACAGCGTAGCCAGCGTGCCGAGGTTGCAGACTATTTTAATACCATGTGGCCTCATTTTGAAAAAGGCAAGAGCATCGTAACGCTGAATCATGTGCTGGTATCAGGAACGGAGGTGGTTTTAATTGCGCATTTTCAACATACTGTTGTGAGCACTGGTAAGACATTCCAAACGCCGGCTGCTTTCCACCTGACCATTTCGAATGCTAAAATCAGCAGGCTGCATCTATATGAAGATACGTTGACTGTGAGCCGTGCATTTTTTTAGTAAACTAAGTTCTCCTTTACAAGCATTCATCATTAAAAAAAAATACAATGAACAGTAAAACAACTTACCGCTTTGCAACAATCAACGGCGTCGAAATTTTCTACCGGGAAGCTGGCCCAGCTGATGCACCCGTACTCTTATTATTACACGGGTATCCCACTTCGTCGCATATGTACCGCAACCTGATAAATGATTTATCAGATAAGTATCATCTGATCGCTCCCGACTATCCGGGCTATGGCCGAAGTGAGCAACCTCTCATGAAGGATTTTGCTTACACCTTTGAAAATTTCGCAGCTATTGTTGAAGGGTTACTGGATCATTTGAAGATTCACAAATTCAGTGTTTACCTGATGGATTATGGTGCGCCTGTTGGTTGGACGATTGCATCCAAATATCCAGACCGAATTGATACAATTATTGTTCAGAATGGTTGCTGCTATGAAGAAGGCCTTGAAGCTTTCTGGGATCCCATTAAGGCACTTTGGAAAGACAGGAACGACCAAGAGGCGATTGCAAAATGCCGCACATTTCACAGCCCTGAAGGATTGAAATGGCAATACACGCATAGTGTGCCTGATGAAAGTGTAGTGAGTCCTGATAACTGGGAAATCGACCTACGGCATTTGCTTCGTGCGGAAAATGATGACATACAGATTGGATTGTTTTATGATTACCAAAACAATGTAAAGCAATACCCCAAGTGGCAACAGTACCTGCGTACAAGTAATCCGGAAATGCTGATTGTTTATGGCAAAGACGATTATATTTTCCCTGGCGTAGGTGCTGAAGCGTTCAAGAAAGATGTGAAGAATCTGGAGTTTCATTTGTATCCAACGGGTCACTTTGCTTTAGAAAGTTTTGGCGATGAAATCGGAGCAACGATCAGAAGTTTTTTAGACAGAAAGGTTGGCAAGGATAAAAAGATGGCATCGGGAATTGCAAAGTCGTAAGAGAAATCAAAGTTGAGGTTGAATGGCGAAAAGCCCCGATTTGGTTGCACAACATCGTGCGGCCTCAAGGGGTTTTTTACTATTCTTTGGATTTTAAAATAAGCAACATGGAAAAGAATTTCTTTCGTGTGATTTATCTTGGAGGTCCTACAGCGATATTGGAAATAGGCGGGCTTCGTTTTATGACGGATCCAACACTTGATCCTGCCGGCAGCGTTTATCATGTTCCAAATCTTACTGTTGAAAAAACGAAAGGCCCTGCAACGATAGATATTGGTAGAATTGATATTGTATTGTTAAGCCACGATCAGCACTTTGATAATTTTGATCATGCCGGCAGGTTATTGGTAAAAAAAGTATCTAAAACGTATACAACTGTTAGCGGTGCTTCAAGACTTAAAGGAACCAGTGCAGGTCTTGCTCCCTGGCAAAGTGAAGCTATTATAACACCTGATGGTACAGAAATTACAATTACAGCTACGCCTGCCAGACATGGCCCTGCAGGGATAGAGAAAATTCAAGGGGAAGTAATAGGGTTTCTATTGTCAGTAAAAGCTGCAATGGCAATTGAAATTTATATTACAGGAGATACTACTTATTATGAAGGTGTGGCAGAGGTTGCTAAAAGATACAATCCAGATTACGTATTCTTATTTGCTGGCGGGGCACAAACCAGAGGGCCTTTTTTCGTTACAATGGGAACTAACGACGCAATGGATATGGCATCCACTTTTCCAGATGCAACCATTATTCCCTTGCATTACGAAGGATGGAAACATTACACTCAAAGTGTAAAAGATATCCAAACTTCTTACAGGGTTTTAGGAATTGATCAGCGGTTAAAAATATTGGAGGCAGGTAAAACAATAAGTCTGGAAGCAACAGGTAAAAATCAATAATTGGTTAGTTTTCTATTCTATTGATGATTAAAAAAAATAAAACTTAAATCATGGAGCAAAAACATCCATTGCCGCCATTCACACTGGAATCGGCGAAGCAAAAAATTCAACTGGCAGAAGATGCATGGAACAGCAGGGATCCGGTAAGGGTTGCTCAAGGTTACACTGTAAACAGTGAGTGGCGAAACCGGAATGTGTTTTTAAATGGCCGGGAAGCGATCGTGGCCTTTCTTACCGAAAAGTGGGGAAAGGAACTGGACTATAAACTTGTGAAAGAATACTGGGCTCATACAGATAACAGGATAGCTGTACGCTTTGAGTATGAATATCGTACTGCTGAAGGTGAATGGTTCAGGGCCTACGGTAATGAAAATTGGGAATATGATGAAAATGGTTTGATGCAAAGGCGTTTTGCAAGCATCAATGATTTAGCAATCAAAGAATCTGAAAGAAGACTTTAATCAGTTACTATGAAAAAAGTCCATCCAAAAAAATCTCCTGTAAATTCAGCAAGTGAGCTGGAAAATAATTTTGCTGAAACTTCTCCGCAAAAGATTGTTATCACTGACGAATGTGGAGATGCTTTATGGGATGCGGTTCTTCAACCGGATAAACATAATCTACCGTCAAAAGACGATCAGCAAAATAATCAACAGGTTGAGGACTTGAATAAGTTGAATCATGGTTGCTAAGTGAAAGTTGAGCCTATGATTTTGCAAATCAATAAGCTGTCTGATATAAAAATATTCGATGAAATTAATTTTTTATTATGGCTAAAAATTATGGAGAACTGGCGTTCTCACCAGAGGTAAAGGAGTTGCAGGAAAAGCTGGGAAGCAGAACGAATTATGCAAGGATGGAAAGAGATACCTATGTAGATGGGTTAACGGAAAATGAAATCGATTTTATTGCAGAACGGGACAGCTTTTATATGGCAACCATTGGTACAAACAATTACCCTTACATTCAGCATAGGGGTGGGCCTAAAGGATTTTTAAAAGTGCTGGACTCGAAGAGAATCGGGTTTATCGATTTCAGGGGTAACATGCAATATATTTCGATTGGTAATATTGCAACCAATCATAACGTAGCTCTGATAATGGTGGATTATCCTACGAGGGCAAGACTAAAAATTTACGCCAAAGCAACTATTATTGAACTAAAAGATGATCGAGAACTATACAAATTGCTTGACCTGGATGAATATAAATTCAGGCCTGAAAGGATGATGGTATTTGAAGTTGAAGCTTATGACTGGAACTGTCCACAGCATATAACAGCACGCTATACTTTAGAGGACATTGATGAGTTTTTAAAAGCTCAGCTGGAACATATCAAGCAATTGAAAGAAGAGGTAAAAAATCTGCAGGCTAAAATAAAGGAATTGGCAAGATAATCTCCGATATGTAAAGCTGAGTTGATTGGTGGAAAAAAATGTATGAAATACGGTATTTGCTGAATGATTTGCTGCCGTGGTTTTAATCAGTATCGATTTTAGTTTGGTATGCTGAATGCCAGAAGATGTAATCAGAAAAATAGCTCCTCAGAATAAGTAATTTTTATCAAGAAATATGAATTTGAATATCAATGGGTGATCATTGGACGTGTGCGATTTTGAATTGCAAATCATTCTACCTATATAAATTGATCTTTATGATGCAATCACTATGGCTTTTTGGTACACATCTTTCTATTCTGGCAGATGAAACACAAACATCGTCTTTGTATGATCTTATTGAAGGAACATTTGCTCCCGGTGTGGAAACACCATTGCATTCACATTCAAAGTATTCAGAATTGATTTTTGTAACCAAAGGCGAGTTTACTATTTATACAAATCAGGAAACGGTTATTTTGAAACCGGGTAAAAGTTTTTTTATTCCACAAGGAACACCTCATATGGTTTCCGCTTCCAGTGAAGAACCGTCAACTGCATTGACAATAGCATCGCCGAGCGGTTTTGCCAAGGTCATTCGTCTCTTTGGCAAAGTTGATCCTGGCAAAGACGTTCTGGATCTAAAATTGGTTGAAGAGTTCAATCAAAAGACAATAGAATTAGGTGACGAGATTTTGGGAGCTCCCGGCACACGACCAGCTATTGAGAGTTAAGAAGCAACATTCTGAATGCCAGAATATGTAATCAGAAAATATCTCTTTAGGATAGTTAATTTTTATCAAAAATCATGAATTAGAATATCAAAGGATGATCATTGGAAGTATGCAATTTTGAATTGCAAATCTTTCTAACTATCTAAATTGATTTTTATGACGCAATCACTATGACTTTTTGGTAAACATCTTTCTATTCCGGCGGATGAAATACAAACTTCCTCTTTGTGGGATCTTATTGAAGGGGCATTTGCTCCCGGTGTGGAGATAGCAGTGCATTCACATTCAGAATATTCAGAATGGATTTTTGTAACCAAAGGCGAGTTTACCATTTGTACAAATAGGGAAACAGTTATTTTGAGACCGGCTAAAAGTTTTTTTATTTCAAAAGGAACGCCTCATATGGTTTCCGATTCCAGTGCAGAACCGTCAACGGCATTGACTATAGCAAAGCCGAGTGGTTTGCCAAGTCATTGATTCATCATTCAAATTTTAAAATTTAAAAAAATGGAAAAGCATCCAAAAATGGGATTAGGTGCATTGCTTCGCCCAGAAGATAGCATCCTTGTACTTATTGATCACCAACCGTTCCAGTACACAAACCTGAACAGCCATGAACCTGCAATGATTATCAATAATGTTACAGGGCTTGCTAAAGCAGCAAAAGTATTCAATGTGCCAACAGTTTTAACCACAGTTATTGAAGAACGTGGAGGTTACATTATTAAACAGTTACAGGATTTATTTCCTGGGCAAAAGCCAATCAACCGAACATTCATCAACACATGGCAAGACCCAAACGTGACTGATGTTGTAAATAAAAGTGGCCGTAAACAACTGATCATTGCTGGCTTATGGACAGAGGTTTGTGTAGCTATGCCTGCAATACAAGCTCTTGGCGAAGGCTACAATGTATTTGTTGTTACAGATGCATGCGGTTCTGTGTCACCTGAAGCACACGATATGGCAGTATGCAGAATGGTTCAAGCGGGGGTAGTGCCAATTAATTGGTTGGCAGTAGCTTCAGAATGGCAACGTGATTGGGCCCGTACTGAAACAGCAGGAAATTTGGCAGGCGTACTTATGGAAAATGGCGGAGCAAGCGGCGTTGCTTTGACTTGGGAGTTACAGCTTCTTGCTACAGCATAAGCAAATTATTTTTTTTTGGAAAACCGAAAGCAGCATTTTGAATCATACCAAAATGCTGTTTTCGGTTAAATCTATTTAATAGTTAATTACTCATGAATAAAGAATCAACAGAAAACAACCTAATCCGCAGTAGCTACACTCTTTCAATTTCAATTCCACTTGCCGAAAACTCAAAATCCGCAAGGTTGGCACATCAGATATTGGAAGAAGATATTAATAGCAGAGGTGGTTTACCCGGCCGGTAAATTCAACTTGTTTGGTATGATGACAAAGGCGATACTTCGCGGGTAGCAAACCTTTAGACACAACTTTTCGATAAAGAGAAAGTGGATTTAATGGACTGAACCCCGTGTAGTACAGGTGCAGTTTCAAAACATCACTAACAATCAAGTTGACACTTTCCGTGGCAGTAGTGTACAGCTTGTTGTTTCACCCTTGCATTTATTTCATGTGATTTTATTTTTCCCTATTCAACTATAAATCAGTAGCCACTATCGTCAATTATCTCAATACTAAAACATCAACTAAAAAAAATAATTATGCAAAACGAATTAGCACAATTGCTGGAAGAAAATTTAAAGCAGGTATGGAGCGAACGGGATGAAGTTCGTAGAATGAAAGCTATTAAAAACGTTTACACTAACGCCAGTATTTTATACCATGTAGGGCATAAAGCAGAGGGGTTGGATGCTATCAATAAAAGTGTTACTGCTGTATTAAGCAGTATGCCTCCAAACTTTGTATTTACCAAACTAAAGCCTATCATCATTAACAACAGTATAGGACGATTAATTTGGGGGGTTGGTCCAGAAGGGCAGGCTCCCTTGTCAACTGGAATGGACATTGCCCATTTTGAAAACGGGAAAATAAAGTCTTTGTACGTCTTTCTTGATAGTGAATAGAAACGGAATCATGAAAACGAAAACAAGTTTTTCAGCAAAAGGCAAAGGGCTGACATTGGCGATATGACCATTTATCGAATATTGCCTATTAGGTATGCCGATAAAGTAGGCTCGTTTCTATTTCTTGACCATATCGCACCAAAAATCCACTCCTTTGTAAACAAAGGCTAATGGTATTTATGCCTGTATTACCTGTTAAAATAACGGCTCGCAACAAGTGAAATTATCATTAGTCGTTAAAGCAGGCTATTCTTTTGGTTGCAGATAACTACAACGCCCCTTGAATCAGTGATTTTGTTGCACAGCTACTTTGTAAGCATAAGAAATTGCCTGGTGGGTAAGGGCCAATACCGGATAAAATATTTATCTGTTTTGGATTGTCTAAAATTATTCTGTACTTATTTGATCTCATACGTTTGGTGATAAATTACAAAAAAGGATGTCGGAATATGGCATCCTTTTTCTTATGACAAACTCTCTCAGATCGAAAATTTCACTTGTTCTTCTCCGTGTTATCACACAGGTAGCTTTGAATATTGCCTCCGATATTTAAAGAGTGCCATCGTCAACTGACGAAATATCACGACTTCCCATCCAGTGAATTTTATTTAAATGGCTATGAAACAATAAGTTAAGATGTGGCACTTGTTTTGAAAATTAATAGCCATGCCATCTAAAAAAAAGATCATTGAATCCAAATCGGCATGAGTCACAATTTCTTAAATAACTATTTCATCATACTAAATTCTTAGAAAATGCAAACGCTACCAACCAAAACAACCGATGGCTTAGAAGTTCCTTTCGTAAATAAAAAGAGCTTAGTGCTCGATGGATATAAAGCAATCGAGACGCATACCTGTTATCAGTCGATAGCTGGAACTTTATTTTTAGAAGAAAATGTTTTGCTTTTTGTAACGGAAGGTGCCATCAATATTCGGCATGGTAACGAGAGTTATGTTGTTGGCACAAATGAGATGGCTTTTCTTAAAAAGGATATTTTAATTGAATACGAAAGTTCTAATGGTCAATTATATGATCAACCAAAAATTGAATTTATCGTGGTAACATTAAAATATGATTTGGTAAAAGAGTTTATTAAGATGGCAGAGATATCCGTTATACCAAAAAGCGAAGCGCCGTGTGTAACTGTAAATTCTGCCGGACAGCAACTATCAAAATACATTGATTCCCTGCAGCTTTTTTTTATACAGCCTGAATTAATTGGGTGTAGTTTAGTGAAAATTAAATTATTTGAGCTTTTATTTTACCTGGCTGGTATTGGTAATCAAATACTGGAGCAGTTGGTTGATTTAAGAGAACATTATAGGAGTAATATTACAAGTACTGTTGAAGAAAATATTATGAATTCACTTTCGCTAAATCAGCTGGCAGTTTTAGCGGGAAGAAGTTTATCGAGTTTCCGAAGAGATTTTCTGGCGATTTATAACATGCCCCCATCTCAATGGATAAGAAAAAAAAGATTGGAAAAGGCGCAGGAACTTTTGTCAAGTACCAATATGACTGTAACTGATATTTGTTACACATTGGGATTTGAAAGCGTAGCCCATTTTTCAAGACTTTTCAAATCACATTTTGGTCATCCACCCTCCGAATTCAGAATGAATAGTCTTGTTGCATAGCTGACCTTAAGCGATGGGCACAAGTAGAATGAATTGGGGGATTTTCAACTTTCTACAGGATTTGTAACTAAACTTTGGAGGTCAATTTCACCTGCGTTTAACCGGAATGTTCTTTTCTGATACCCAGTCGTTTCATTCTTGAATGAAGTGTACTTGGAGGAATGCCTAATAATTCGGCTGCTCCACCTTCGCCTGAAATTTTTCCTTTTACATATTTTAAGACTTTTAAAATGTAGTCACGCTCAATTTCATCAATAGTTTTAACAGGAATATCATCCATGCTTTTAGTACCCGTCAGATTTTTTAGCGATGTGGGAAGATGTATCTCTTTAATTGTACCATTGTTTGCAAGCAGTACACTTCTCTCAATAAAATGCTCAAGTTCCCGGATGTTACCCGGCCAGTTATATTGGGTTAGTTCCTGCAAAGCTTTATTGCTGATTGAAAATATTTTCTTGCCAGCCTTTTTTGAAAAGCGTTTCACAAAGTGCTGGGCCAGCGCAGGGATATCCTCTTTGCGATCTCTCAATGGGGACAAGCTGATGGGGAAAATATTCAGCCTGTAATATAAGTCGCTTCTGAATTTACCTTCTTCCATATACTTTTCAAGATCACGGTTTGTTGCTGCTATAATTCTTACATCTACCTTAATGGTCATTTTTCCTCCCACCCGTTCTATCTCTTTTTCCTGCAGTACCCTTAGCAGTTTGACTTGCAGTTCCAATGGCATTTCGCCAATTTCATCCAGAAATAATGTGCCGTTGTGTGCCAACTCGAACTTTCCAATCCTGCGTTCTGTGGCACCTGTAAAGCTGCCTCGTTCATGACCAAAGAGTTCGCTTTCGATTAAGTTAGCAGGAATTGCAGCGCAATTAACTTTTACCATCAATTTACTTTTTCGAGGTGAGGCATTATGGATGGCTCTCGCTATTAGTTCTTTTCCAGTACCAGTTTCACCAAGTACCAAAACAGTACTATCTGACGATGCAACTTGTTGAACCAGTCGAAATATTTTCTTCATTTCGTCACTTTCGCCAATCAACTCGGAAAAATTCTGTGATGTCTCTATTTCTTCACGCAAATAAGTTTTTTCTTCTTCCAATAGCTGTTTATACTGTTTAATTTCTACCAGTTGGTTTAAAACTTTTTCAGCGGCAATGAGGTTTGAAACGGTGATGGCTATTTGCGACAGAATACTGTTGAAGAGTTTTTCAGTACTACCAAGGGGCTCATTATTTGTATCAAAGAGTATTACCCCAATATCTGTATTGTCCAGACGAATAGGTGCACCCGTAATTTTCCGGACATTTCTCTCTTCCATCATTTTCATATAAGCGGGTGTAGGGGGTTGAACAAAACGTTCTTCTATATTGAAAAGAATAGGACGTCCTTCGGACAGAATTTTCTTCAAAATGCCATCGTTTACACGATTGTTTGTGCGAATCGTGGTTTCAAGACTCGGATCTTTTGATAGATTAGCAGGGCTAGAGTCAGGATCAAACAAGAAAGGGTAGTAGGTTAGTTTGTCCTCACTTAAAGCATAAAGCATATAATGTCCCCTGGTGTTCAGGATTTCTTTTAATTGCCGGGTTATAATCCTGCCAAGTACAGCTTTGTCTTGGGAGGAAGCCATTGCGTTGCTAAAATCCAGTAATCTTGATTTTTCTTCTTCTCGGGTTTGTATTTCTTCAATGGCGACTATGTTAGCAATAGCTATTGCAAGCTGTGCAGAAATGCCCTTTAGCAATTGGTTATTGATCTGGCCCGGTTGTATCACTAAGAGCCCAACATCTTTGTACGCAACCTTTAGCCGGAAGCCCATTACTTTTTTTGCACCCGCTGCTTTCCAGAAAGATGCGGCCGGAAAATAGAATTGGTTTTCCCGTATTATTTCATCGATATCAAATACAGCTTCTTCAGATTGCAACACGGCTCCAATAAAAGCACCTTTGACCGGAATCCGATTGCCTAGCATCGTTTTCCACCCATCGTCTGTTGGATCATCCGCATTTGAGTCGTGCATAAAATGGCTGTAAGTTTCTCCATCACTATTGGGAGTGGTAAGGATGTATTCATTGATGTGAAAAATGTTTTTCAAATACTGTTTAATGATTAGTCTTAAACCGTTTTTATCTCTAACAGTGGCAATATCGTTGCAAAAGGAAAGAAGCAAGGATTTTTCTTGACCCGCTTTTTTAATATTTTCATTGCCAAGTATATTTGAGATGGCGACCGACAGTTGAGCGCAAATACCTTTGAGTAAAATACTTTTTGGATTAATAGAGGGGTTGGTGTCAATATGTAAAACTGCCATACCAATATTTTTTCCTCCTGCCTTTAATGCTGCACATAATACTTGTTGAAGGCCTACTTTTTTCCAAAAATGAACAAATGCAGGCATTCCGGGTATCTCCGTAATTTCGTTCACATTAAATATAACCGGGTCTTCTGAATTTATAACTTTATTAAATAGAAGGTCAGTAACTTCATATTTTTCAGAAGTTACCTCTTTAAAATCAGCATCATGTGTAATACGGTCTTCGAGATCCAGCATAAAGGCACTGTATGTTGCACCGTCTTCGTTTATTTTGGCAATCGCAAATTCTGCAATTGAAAATATTTTTTTTACTCTTTCATTTACTATTTGTAACAAATCGTTCCTGGTATTGAGAATAGCAATTTCTTCGCTTAAAGAAACTAGCATTGTTTTTTCTTCCTCTCTTTTTGCAATTTCATCATTTGCTATAATATGAGAAATAGCTATGGAAACCTGGGCACATACTCCTTTAAATAAGTTGCTGTTAATCTTTTGGCTTGATTTGTAATCATGAAGTAAGATAAAACAGCCAAGATTATTTGCGCCTACCCGTATCGGATTCCCTACAACTTCCTTGACGTCCATTTTTTTCCAGAACTCTACATAAGCAGGCGCTTCATCCATCCGGGCAAGTTCATCAACTTGAAGTGTTACAGGATCATCAGCACTAATGATCACATTAAAGACTCCATCTGAAATGCTATAATTCAGAGATATCGCTTCTTTGAAATCATTACCTTCTTTAAGTTCATCGTGTACATCTACCACAAAAGGACTATGAGTAATGCCATTGGAATTTATGAGCGTAATCCCAAACCCTCTAATAGGGAACAGGTCAATTAATTTGTCATTAAGCAACCTCAATAATTCGTTTTTATTTCTTACCGCTGCTATTCTGCTTGTGAGGGAAATTAAAGTTGATTTTTCTTCCTCCCTTTTTGCAATTTCTTCATTGGCAATAATATTGGCTGTTGCAGCGGATATTTGAAAGGATAATCTATGCAGTAAATCGAGATCTTCTGGCTTAAAGGAATCAGTTTTTTCTGATAATAATATAAACAATCCCTTTAATTCATTGCCTTCAATCAATTTAACAACCACAAATTCTTTTACTCCTGAATTATGCAAAAAATCAATTTTCTCAATACCCAGTGGTAACAATGTAGCTACGTCATATAATTGCGGGTAATTGATTTCTTTAACCGAGTCGTCAGCAACAGGATACTCCAGATCAAGGAAAGTTTTATATTGGGGATCATCGGATCGGGTATTTTCTGTATAAATATATGGCCTGCAGGTTCTGGTATTCTTGTTATAGCGTAGGATGAAACTGTCATCAAAGAGTATATGCTTTTTTAACTTGTTGATGATGATATCTAACATGTCCTGCTTTCCTCTTATGCGTACGATCTCCTCACTCAGTGAAAGCAAAATCAGACTTTGGTTATCGTTTTTTTTCATTTACTTGCCCGGTTTAGATGATCCAGCTTTTCCTGATATATTAAAAAACGTTTCTACAAATAAATAGCAGGGCAGTTTATTAATAAGCTTTTTGCGGGACAGAATTAATGATTTGTATAGTGTCGAAACGTTACTACAATTATTTACGAAGAAATGTATTTGCTGAATAGTAAGTTAAGTTGAAATATCCAAATATCAGGGAAATTTAGGCTAGGGAGGTTTATTTGGGGTCCCAAAAGCCAGTAGCTGAAAAGGTTAAAAACAGGTTGCTTCGAAATTTTTTGTATTACTAAAAGTAACCTCATTTATTGAGCGGGCATACGTTAAATTACCTGTGGAGTATTTTGAGGAATAAACTTGCAAATCGTAATTTTTGAAATCCGCATCTATTAATCTTCTTCTTTTTTTATACCCAGCCTTGCCATTTTTGATTCCAAAGTTGTAGGCGGAATACCTAATAATTGAGCGGCTCCGCCTTCTCCTCTTATACGGCCGCCTGATTTTTTTAATATCGATTTTATGTATTCCTTTTCTGTATTGGTTTGAATTCTTTTAATATCACTTAGGCTCTGAGCATCATCAATGCTGTTGCGTTTTTGAATAGGCGAGCCAGAACTGCCTAAAGGTTTTTGAAGTTCCAGTTCTGAAAAGCCATTATTGAGAAGTACTGACTGCTCAATTAAATTTTCAAGTTCCCGTATATTGCCCGGCCAGTTATGTTCCATCAATGCAATCAACATTTCATCGGAAATACCATTATATCCTTTTTTCATTTTTTTACAAAACCTTTCTGCAAAATAAACAGCCAATTGGGGTATATCTGATTTGCGTTCTCTTAATGGTGGAAGCGTTAATGGGAATACATTCAGCCGATAAAATAGATCCATTCTAAAACGGGCTCCGGCCACTTCTTTTTCCAGTACTCTGTTTGTTGCAGCTATTACCCGTACGTCCAATTTTATTGGCTCTTTTCCTCCAATACGTTCTATTTCTTTTTCCTGCAGAACCCTTAATAATTTTGTTTGCATATCCAGAGGCAATTCGCCAATTTCATCCAAAAAAATAGTACCGCCATTGGCTTGCTCAAACTTACCTGTTCTCTTTTCGAAAGCTCCAGTAAATGCTCCCTTTTCATATCCGAATAATTCTGATTCAATAAGTGCAGGAGAAAGCACTGCACAATTAATTTTTACAAACGGCTTTGCTGATTTGCCTGAAAGCTGATGGATACAGGATGCGATACGCTCTTTGCCAGTACCTGTTTCTCCCTGTATCAACACTGAAGTGTCGAAGGGTGCAACCTGTTTCAACAGGTCAAGTATCGATACTAATGCGGGGTGGTTGCCTACGATGCCTTCAAAACTATGAATACCTGCTTGAGTTGTTGGTGGAGTATTTTTTTGTAATAAAGAGACGTATTCACAGGTATTGATTAAATAGTTATGTAAACGACCAAGCAATCTAATATGCGCTGCATTATAAGCGTCTTTCTTACGGCTATAAAAGGAAAAGATACATGTTTCATTATTCAAATCAGTAAATGGGATAAACAAGTTGGCATGCAGTTTAAATGTATGCGCCAGTAAATTTTTGAAAGGATTTTCTTTGCGTACTTTAATAAAATCTTCCCCATTGTACAATGCGGGCTTTTTGCCAATAATTGCAGACTCTTGTATTTTTTTTAAACCTGCCATATTTATTCCAGTGAGCTTCAGCAGCTCTGGAATACCAATTGCCTGATATTGCTCGGCACCCTGTCTCACAAAGCCAATACCCTCATAAGGTATTTCACCATTCGTTATTTTGCCAGTTGTCAGGTAATCGAATGGGATATGAGTTTGTAAAACGTTAACAATTTTAAATAGTTTTTCTTCTGCTGTTATAGCTTCGTAGTGAATTGTTTCCAATGTACGAGTTAATGACTGTTCCCGCAGCAATGCAGATTCAAGGCTGTTTTCACAGCGATATCGGGCAATATCCAACGCAACAAATACATCCTTTTCCCGAAAAGGTTTTACTAAAAAGCCATAGGGTTGTGTGGCATTGGCGGCTTCTAAAATACTTTGGGTAGAATAGGCCGAGATGTAAATGAAAGCAATGTTCTCTTCTCTTAACTTATGCGCAAGATCAATACCTGTTAATTTTCCTTCAAGGTTGATATCAAGCAATACCAAATCGGGCTTATATTGGTTTATTAATAGAATAGCTTCTTCAACGCTAGCAGCAGTACCTGGCACAGTATAGCCAGCTTTTTCTGCGATCATCGTTAAATCCTCTGCCACAATAAACTCATCTTCAACAATTACAATTCTTTTATTCATTCTTAAGTGTACTTGGGTTATGAATAGATACCTGGATAATTACGGGTATATATCTAAAATGATTTATACTGCCTCTATGGTAATTTTTGAGGATTTACTTCTCATTAGTATGGTTTCTTTGGATTCCCCAAATGCAACTTGTATTACCACTCCATTATTATTTTCAATTTTAAAACTACCGCCTATTTGTTTGCTCAATCCCTGCATCAGCCGCAGTCCAAAAGATGCTTTTTTTGTTAAATCATAATTCTTCTGGTCGAATCCCGCACCGTTATCACTTATTGTTAATAAAAAACTATGATCATCTTTTGAATGAGTAAGAGAGATATTAACTATGCCTGATAAACCACCAGGAAAGGCATATTTAAAAATATTGGAAATTGCTTCATTCAATATTAATCCCAACGGTACCGCTTGGGCTACATCCATCTGGTAGTCAGTGATATTTAAATTAAATACAATCCCAGATGCACCACTAAAGCCGTTTCTTATATGCTCTACTAATTCACTTGTATACTCTTTGATATTGATATAAGCAGTTTCATCTGCATTGTATAATTTTTGATGAATCAATGATATTGCCTGCATACGTTCCTGGCTCTCACGGATTGCTGTTACTGCGTCATTGCTTTCCACGTAATTGGATTGCGTGTTGAGCAGGCTTATCATTATCTGGAGATTATTCTTTACCCGGTGGTGTACTTCTTTCAGCAACCATTCTTTCTCCGTCAGTAAATGTTCTAATACTTCATTTTTGTGGGAAATTGTCTGGTTGGTTAATTGCTTTAGCCTGAATTGCCTGTATAGCAATCCGAGAATAATAGCGAGTAATAAAATATCTGCAATCGCTACATTTTTTGAAAAGGTAGCTTGCTTGAGACTTCCCTGTTGAATCAGTTTTTCCTTTTGTAAAAGTTGTATGTCCTTTTCTTTCTCTTTGGTTTCAAATACAACCCTCATTTTTTCAGCCTGCTTAATTCTTTCTGAATTAAACATAGAATCGTCGATTGCGGTGTATTGCTGAAAGTTCTGGAGTGCAGAAAGATAATTACCGGTAGCAGAATCAGCCTTGAATTGCATCCGTTTGATATTTCGCAAAAGGTTTGTAGAATAAGAACTTTTATCATCGAAGGAATCAATTTGTAAAGATCTTGCAAGAAATTCTTTGGCGATTGCATATTTTTTTTGCTCGACGTAAAATTTTCCGATCTTATAATACGCCGCAGGGCCACTAATAGATTCAACAGAAAAAATTACCTTTTTTGTGTGTCTCTGCGCTAAAACATCAAGCGATATCATCTGGAGGTAATATTTTTCAGCAATATCATATTTACGAAGTGCAAAATAACAATCAGCCTTGGCTCCCGCCATCGTCTCTTTATCACCAAGCCTGACTGGTGGCTTCTCATTTTCAAAATTCAGCAGTAATTTTAACGCTTCCCCGGGCCGTTGTAATTGAAGGAGCTGTTCCGTTATTTTCGCATAAGTATTGTATTTAAAAGCATAATCTATATTATCTTTTGCTGAGATAAAATATTTCATACTGTTTTCGTGCTGACCAAGGGATGCATAAATCTCTCCCATATAGTAGTACACCATTGACATATCATTTGGGTTGGTACCAGTTGCTTTAATGTTTTTTATTGTTTCCAAGGCATAAAATAATGCATCATTCAGGTCGCCATCCAACTGAGAAATGTTTGACATTAACAAATAAAATTTATAGACTCTCTTTTTTTGTGCTGCCTTTAGCAAGCTGATGGCACTGGTAAGTAAATTTTTTGCACTATCATACCTGCCTTTTGATTTAAAGACTCCGGCAATGTCGTACATGACTTCAGCTGTTTCTGAAGTGTCATTCAAATCTTTGTAAAGTTGCAGCGCTTTTCCAAAGGTGTTAAATACGTAAGCGTACGTACTGTCTGTAACAGGGAGATGAATTGCTAAATCATACCACCACCTTGCTTCACTTCTTTTGTCGCCGTTTTTTTGATGATATCTTATAACCTTCAGAAATGATTCTTTGCCTTCGTTGAATTCTCCGGCAGAAAAGTAGTATTTTCCTAAAGCAATGAGAGACTCCTGCTTCCAGTGCAGGTTTTGAATAATTTCTGACAATGATAATGCGGCTAGCAAATACTTGTAGGCACTATCTAGATTGCTTTTTTTTTCCCCAGGTAGAAACAGAAAGTTTTCACCCAAAACAAGTAAAAGCCTTGCCTGCTGATCTTTGGGAACAAGTGACAAAAAAGTCTTTGCCTGTGTAACATTACCTTTCTTAGCGTTAATCTTACATTGTAAAAAACATGCCTCCTGATACCCGGATTTGTACTGTAGTGTTTTGCTTAACTTTAGTGCCTGCTTTGAAAAATAAATAATACTGTCATCGGATCCACGGCGCCAGTAATAACTGCAAATCCTTATCAATAATTTTACTTTAGTGGAATCCTCTTTGGCTGACCTTAGTTGTTTAAGTAATAAGGTGTTTGATGTGTCTTTATACTTCATCACTCCTAGCCCGAGGTTAGTAAGCTCCTGAGACCGGCCTTCTATTGATGAAAATAAAAATGCCAACAGCAGAATAATTTTATTCATTACTCTAGACATTGATGTTGAATAAATATACCTACAATTAATTTAAGCCGGATAGAATGTTTGGTTTTCTATGTTCCGATCCAGTAAAATTTTATCCATACCATTGAGATGAAAGCCATTGTCTTCAAACCCAAACTAATGGTTTTATAGATTAATATGTGATCAAACGAATAAAAGCTTTGATTTTTAATTTTCGAATCATCCGGTCGTTCAATGTGTAACTGTGAATCCCATTAAGCGTTGATTAAAGTGCCCTTGCATTCCAATATAAAATCTGGATTATTTTGCGTATCAATTGCTGATACATTAGTATGACGCATGCTTTTATTCAATTCACTCCTCATAAAGTAATAAATAAGGATTTGCGTATGTATTGTACTATGTTCTCCGTTTTGTATCCTGCAACAGTAGTGTCTTCCAAGAACACTATTTCACCGCCACAAAATCTCATTGCGTCTCCCAGACTGGCAGTAATTTCTACTTCACCGTTCAGTGGAATAATGAATTGTCTTGCCGGTGCATTGTGAAAGGCCCAATCGTAGTTTACTTTATTTTCCCAAAACATGAGAGTCTTGGTTTCAAACCATATAGAGATGGAACCCATAAAACGGTTATCAATCAGCGGTGAATGTACCATTTCGAAACGGCTGTCACTATTTTCATAAACATGTATTCTGGTGTAGTGCATAACCTTTAGTGTACATATCAAAATTAATTTCACCAACCGCGGCGCATTGATGTGCTGACTGTAATAATTTTGTTTTTACAAGTTCAACATTAATTACCGGCTCACTTCGATTTTTGTCATTACTGCAATGTGTTATTAAAACACCAGTGGCCCAAAAATTATTCGCTATTACACCAAAAATCAATAAGTCACTTCCTGTCTTTGATTTGAGCCGATAAAATTCAATCAGGGTAACATCTTGTGGCAACAGGAGTATTTTTTGTTGTACCCATAAAATATTGTTACCCGAAAAAACAAAATCTTCAGTAAAGCCACGTTCATGCAACCCAATAATCGCCGCCCTTTTGTTTATATAAACTTTCATCAAAAAACCATTTAACTGAAACTGTAGTATTCAATTTGAGATCAATACGTTTTTCGAGAAGCTAGAATTTTCTTACAATTATTACTCCTAGCATTATTAATGTTATTCCTAAAAGCCGCCATAAGTTGAAAGAATGTTGCTCAGCCACTAAAATTTTAAAATGGTCTAATAAAACAGCAACAACTACCTGACCTGCTACCACAAGGCCAAATGTTAATGCCATTCCTATGCGTGGTAAGGCGAGCATAGTAGCTGTAATAAAAATAGCTCCAGTTATACCTCCGCCAAGCAGCGAGAATATGGAAGCTGATTTCACTCCAGCCCATGTTATTGTTTCTTTTGTAAACTGGAGATAGATAGCCACAGATATTGCGCCTACAATAAATGAAAACATAGAAGCATATATGGGGCTTTCGATTGATTTACCCAGCCTTGCATTTAAGCCGGCCTGGAAAGGGAGTAGGGCGCCACATATAAAAACAATAATAAGCCATGCGAATTTCATAATCAGTATTTTAGTTTTATTAGTTAATTAAAATATCGAATGACTATTAAAAAAATATTCTCTTTAACTTTTTATGTAATCTCCTAGAATTAGTGGACTCGTGTTTTCTCCATTTGTTCTATCCATGAACAATCCTAAACAATCTTCTGCCACTTCAATTACAAAGTCATTCGAGAGTGTTTTGCCGGTTCTTTTAAAAGACGAATAATGTTTTTACTGCTAACCTTCTGGTAATTTTCGTAAAACGTCAAATTCAGGTGATAGTTTCCGTCATTTCCATTGTAAGTAAGCAAGCATCTGCAGTCTATATACTCATCAGTCCATTAATGGCTATTTTTTCAACATAAGGCATATCCATAGTCACTTTTAAATAAGCACTGCAGATTCTTCAAAATCCATAGGTTAGTCAATTTTTTATTTTTATCCACTTTCATAAATAAAATCAGTTGGTAATTGTTTTGTAAAACTGATAATTTAGATAATAGTGTCTTTGCCTTTGCCATTAATACATTTTGACTATTAGATTCATTGCTCAATTGCAAGAATCCGTGAATTATAGCTTCAAGAAAAATGGACTTTATTGAATAAAAGAAATAATAGTCTGCCTGCACTTTTGTAGAGTTCCCAGTTATCCACTTCATTGCCTACGCACTTAAGTATTTTTCAAGAAAAGGCAATTGAAAATAATTGCCACGTATTGGTATTTATTCAAGTTTAAATATTTTAAGATGAGACATAGTGTACTTAACTTATTATTACTTAAGGTTCTTATGCTTGCTTGTGTTTGCCTATACGCACAAAAAGGACAGAAAGCCACTCTTCTTCGCATTTACGAAGACAATGATTTTTTAAATATAAGAGGTAAGGGCACAGATAGAGCATACAGTGGTGGCACGAGGTTGGATTTATTTTATCGTCAAAATCGAAAACCCTTTTTATTTCCTGCATTTCTAGAGTCAAAAAAAGACAGTACAATATTTTTTGGGCAGTGGGGTTTAATGCAAACAATTTTCACACCCGATAATATAAGTGACGCTGATTTTCAGCCTAATGATTATTTCTACTCCGGCGCATTGTTTGTCATTCATTCTCTATACTCCTTCAATCCATTGCGCCAATATAGTTTCCAGCTGGAATTGCAGCTTGGTATAAGGGGGCCGGCGGCATTTGGTAAACAAGCACAAACTTTTATGCACAGACTGATAGGTTACACTATCCCCATGGGTTGGGATAATCAATTGCCAAATATGCCTGTCATAAATGCCAGTCTCTTTTTTGAAAAACAAATAGCATCTTCATCTAAATACTTTGAATTAATTGCGGGTGTTAAGTTGCATATGGGGACGCTTCGTAACGGAATAACCGTATCTCACCAATTCAGATGGGGACTTATGAATTCCTATTTCAGCGGTTATATAAGCCAGTTTTCTGGATCGCTGTTTAATAAAAATCAAAAGGGAAATAAGATACAGGCCTATGTTGTTGTTAAACCCGAACTGCAATTTGTTTTCAGCAACGCTTTATTAGAAGATTGCTTTTTCGGTAAAACAACAACTAGGCAGGTTGATAGTCGTAGATTGGACATGTTAACCGGAATAAATAGTCACACGCCGAGTGATATTCGTAATATGGTTTACGCCATAAATTATGGTGTTGTGCTTTCTTCCGGAAAATGTGCCCTATCATTTGTTCAAAATACGTCATCAGAAATGCGTAAGGGAACTTATAGTCATGAGGTAGGAAATATTTCCTTGTATTTCCATCTGTAATACAACATTACTATATATTTTTCAGAATTAGCGATTTGCCGATAATGCAACAGCAGAAATTTTTTTATGGTTCATTGAACTTAAAAATCAACATGTTTGATCTGTATATGAAAACAAATAGCAGCATTTGTATATAGTTTTGATGCTGTAGGTAGTGGAGAGATTAATAAGTCTTTTTAGCCTGGATTTTTTACAAAAATTTCAAATCGAAGAGATATAGTCTGGCAGATCATTGGTGTGATCCAGTGGCAAATAAATTATATATCTATTTGGCAAGTAGCAGTTGGTTTTGGGTTAACCAGGCGATTGTTTCCACAGTCGCCTCTCCTTTACAGTTAATGTCTAGTTGTTAGATACGTAGCTATAACCATTGAAAAAACTGGAACTATTACCTATCAATTAACTTTTGTAAAAGATGAAAAAAAGAAAAACGTTTTGAGCACCTGGACCTGAGTGACAGGCTTGTCAGCGTTATGATGCCTTGTGCAACCGACCAAGGGAATTAAAACATATAAATCCCGATGTGAATTACGTGATACGCCGGGCTGAAAAAAAGTCCTGCTAAAATTAGCTTTATCTATATAAAGCTCTGGCAGTGTTAATAACGGGGATATTTATCTCGTTGCAATGTGATAGGTTGTGCAGAAAAATGTAGATTTCTATGCTGGCATTTTAGGCCAGAGGATGTCAAAAAAAAGATTCTGATTTTTAATATGCCTCATGTGTTGGATATATAATGTTTACATTCGATTTGGCTTTCACCCGAAGCCTTGCAAATCCGGGTTACCTCGAAATGACTTTTACTAAATATCATTTTACATTAAATATAATTTCGTTCACCAGGTTTATCTCTTCCTGGCTGATGGTATGCCCCATATTGTTATAGATATTTAGTGTAACATCGGCGTTCATGTCTTTTAAAATAACCGACGTTGATTGAACTCTTTCAACAGGTACATGAGGATCGGGATTGCTTGTGCAAATAAAAACAGGCGTGTTGTTAAAATCACCGGAGTAGTTGTCCGTATAAATTTTATCGCCTATCAATCCACCGGTAAATGCGACTACACCAGCATATTTTGTTGCATTCCTGCTAACATATTCAAGCGTCAAACAGGCGCCCTGCGAAAAGCCCAAAAAGAAAATATTTTCCTTGCCAATGCCATTTGCTATGAGCTCAATTACCGTATCGTTTAAAACCTGTAGGGCAGAACTGAGCCAAGGTTCATTTTGGGCAGGCACAGCCAGGAAGGACTGGGGATACCAACTGTGGTTTGTTGCCTGTGGTGCCAACAGCGCAAAATCTTTTACATCCAGATGAGTGGATAGTGATAGGATATCTTCAGCAGAGCCGCCTCGACCATGAATCATGATCAACGCTTTTTCTGCCTCACTGATTTTTTTGCCAGATGTTATGATTTTTTTCTGATGCATTGTATTTAGTTAATCCAGTTTAGGTAAAGTTGCTTCAATTTTTTCACGGTAAGCTTCATACTGTGCAGGTAGTTGTAAACTGGTACCCAATTCAGCAACGGTTTCGTCTGTTGCGAAGCCCGGGTTTTCTGTGGCCAGCTCAAACAACACACCACCGGGTTCACGGAAATACAAAGAGAAGAAATAATCTCTGTTTATTTTTTGTGTAATGTTCAATCCTCTTTGCAAGATTTTTTCACGGTATTCCATTAATACATCCTCGTCCTTTACTCGGAAAGCCACATGGTGGTTGGTGCCTGCTGCATGATTGCCTCTTGCAAGCTTGGGTGCTTCTACCAGTATTACAATGGCAGCATGTTCAATAGCATCTGTAGTGTACCTGTAACTGTTCCCTTCCTGTTTTGAAAATGCGTAACCAAAAACACCAGTTAAAATTTCAGCAGTTGTCGTAATGTTCTTCACGGTTAACACAATACTGTGAAATCCACGGGTTGCATGTGAAGCTTTTACTTCAGCGGTTTCCCAGGGCTTTCTGTTGTCGGCAGATTTTGATTCAATGAAATTTATTTTCAATCCATCCGGATCTTCAAATGGTAACATCTTTTCGCCAAAGCTTGATGTGATATTGCCATGGGGGACATCAAATTTATTAAAACGTTCTATCCAAAAATCAAGGCTCCCTTGAGGAACTGAATAGCCGATTGCTGTTGCCATTCCTGAACCTGCAGTACCTCTTCCTATACCTTCCCAAGGGAAGAATGTGAGTATTGATCCCGGTGTGCCCACTTCGTCACCAAAGTAAAAATGGTAGGTATTGGGATCATCAAAGTTTACCGTCTTTTTTACCATTCTTAAACCAAGTACGTTAGTGTAGAATTCAACATTACGTTTTGCGCTATCGGTAATGGCTGTTATATGGTGCAGCCCCAATATTTTATTATTCATATTCTTATTGCTTAAGCATGCAAATTTTGGACATTTGAAAACCTATTCATTGTTACACAACAAGAAAAGCCAAGCCTAACAAAGGGCACTTTTCAGATGGTTCATTTTTAAATTTGACTATTGTTTGATCAATTGGACTTCGGCAACGATGCGTACTTCTTCGCTTACCAGTACGCCACCGGTTTCCAATGCTGCATTCCAAGTGAGTCCCCAGTCTTTACGATTAATTTTCCCTTTAATGCTGAAAGCAGCCTTGATATTACCCCATGGATCTTTCATTAATCCTGCAGATTCAACTTCTAATGTTACCTGTTTGGTAACACCATGCATTGTTAGGTCACCTTTGAGTTCAAAATTATCTTCATCAACTTTTGTAAATGAAGTGGCTCGAAACTCCAATGTTGGGAATTTTTCCACATCAAAAAAATCGGCACTTAAAAGATGTTTATCACGCTCGGCACTACCGGTACTAACAGAGTTTGCCTCTCCTGAAAAACTGATGACTGCATTTGCAAAATCATCACCATCGGTTTCAACAGTGGCTGTGTACTTATCTATTTTGCCGGAAACATTGGTGAACATCATGTGCTTTACTTTAAAGCCAATTTCTGTGTGTGTTGGGTCGATTACCCATTTTGTTTTCTGTGCCATGTTGAATGATTTTATTTTTTATAAGATTAGATCATTATTTTTTTTTATGGCTGTATGAATTATTCCAAATGATGGATATTTTATTTATTTTTTGACAGGACAGAATGTATTCACTGCTGCTTACATTGACAAAACAAGAGGTCACTATTGTATTTGATGGCGTGAACGACTACGAAATCAAAGAAACAGCTTAGCCGGTAAACATTGTTTCTTTTAGTAAATGGGAATAATTCATGCTGTGAACGCCTGCCATTTCTTTGATATTTTGCGTTTCATTTTAGTGTTGAATTTGTTATTCAGTATTAGATTGAAATGCATGAGTTCTATCAAAAGCAGCATCCTATATTTTGAACATAGGTAAAGGATTTAAGGGATGCCTGAATATGTTCCGGGAAATTTTCTTTAACAGAAATAAATGAAATCCAAGGTTGGGCAGTTTTTTTCTATTTTCTTTAATTTTTACTTTGTCTGCGCCGTAAGTGAAGAAACCTAGTGATACATCAATCCAATCTGCCTTTCTAAAAGTCTCAACGGTAGTATTATATACACCTTGATACTTACTTGTTTTGTGATGCCAGTTTATCATCAGAACGATTTCAACTATCCAATCCTGTCGGCCTGTTTCAGTCAGGTAATTATATGCCTGGTCGATGGATGGATTCAGATAATCAATTGTATGATCGGTCCAGATACCGATATCATGAAATACGGCAGCAAGCGCATATTTTTCTTCATGTTCTTTTTCGCTATCAATCAAAACACAGTTACAAAAAACACGGTAGACATGGTTTTTATATTTGTCGTAGTCAGCACCAATAACAGGTTTATATTGTTCCATTAATGCTTCAATCGTATTATTTGAAAACTCCATTGTTCAGTAGTTTGATCTTGTTGAAATACAGGGCTCCGATTTATTTAATAAACAAAAACATTCCATAATCAATCTATGGAATGCTTTTGTTTTAAAGAGGTGAATTAAAATTTATTCCAGATGATTATTTTAATGCTCCTTTTGCAGCGATATCAATTACATCAACAACAGCTTTGGGTTGAGACATAAAAACGACGTGGCTTGCTTTTATTTCTGTAACTTTTGCCCCCATCCGTTTTGCCATAAAACGTTCACCATCGGGTGGGATAGTTTGATCTTCTGTTGCTACGATATACCAGGTTGGCTTGTTTTTCCATGCAGGATTGCTGACTGATGCCCCGAACACAGAAGCTGAAACGGGAATCTGTGAATCTGCCATGAAATCTGCTTTCTCTTTAGGTATATCGGCACAAAAACCCGAATGGTATTTACTCCTGTCGTACCATATAAAGCCAGCAGCATCAGGAGGTAAAAATCCTGAGTTAGGTGCAGGAGGTCCGGATTGCAACAGTTGTAAAAGTGTTTCGTTTGCATCAGGTGCGAATGCAGCTATGTACACAAGTCCTGCTACGTTAGGATGGTTTCCTGCTTCAGTAATAATTGCACCACCATAAGAATGTCCGACTAGTATCGCAGGGCCATTTTGCCTGTCGAGCACCCTTTTGGTTGCAGCAGCATCATCAGCAAGAGATGTATTTGGGTTACCTACCACACTAACTTTATAACCCTGCTTTGTAAGAATCTTATAAACGGCTTCCCAACCTGATCCATCGGCAAATGCGCCATGTACGAGTACAATATTTTTAACCTTTGTTTGAGCCGTTGTTGTGTTGGCACACAACATAAGAATGGATATCAGTATGCCAATACCCACTGAATAAATTTTTTGTTTCATTGTATTTTTTTTTGTTTATAAGTAAAATTAGAGATGGAGTTAGAGCGAATCAATTGCTGTATAAAGCAAGTTGTTGTATATATAGAATGGATACAGAAACTATCTATAAATCGGTTTAATAAAATAAAAGAGGTCGATATAGTTTACAAGTCTCTTTTATTATTTTCATTTTTTTCAGTGAGTATTTATCCAATTCAAAATAAAGTCAGCATCTTCTTTCCAGGTCGGCAATCCTAATACAAAATGGTTGCGGCCTTTGAATAATTTGTAATCTAAGACTGAACCATTCTTTTTATAAGCATTAAAGTTGCGCTTGTTGAGATGTGCTGGTGTTATGTGATCAGCATCTCCTGCTATAAAAAGTAGTGGAACATGAGGTTTTTTGTAGTCTACTTTTGCTGCACTGGTTAGAGCGCCTCTGGCAACTGTTTTGGATTCAGGTATTGTATATTTTTCATAAGCTTCTCTTTGCTCATCCAGGCGCATACCATTTACAAATGCGTATTGCCAGTCTTTGAAAGACATCATGTAGGTTTTTTCGAGTGATGTAAGAATGCCCAGCGATTTCCAGCCAGCTTTCAAGAAGGAAAATTCGTAAGGAAGCACACCAAGTGGAGGAATAGAATGAATAGCAACACCTGCTGCGGCAAGATCTCTGTTAACCATGATTTGGGTTAACATGCCGCCATAGGAATGTCCAATCACTATCGGCTTCTCGGGTAGCGAGTTAATAATATTGACATAGTGATCTACCAATTCTTTTAATTTTAAAAGAGCCAGTTTTTTATCCTTATGCGGATGTCGAGCACGTAGTTCTTCAACAGACCCTTCTTTGTGTGGCCATGCGGGTGCAAGCGTTTTATAACCCTTACTTTCGAAGTAAACCCTCCATTCGTCCCAGCAGCTATTACTAACAAATGCGCCCGTAATAAATACGATAGTTTTTGAGTTAATTGTTTGCATGATTGTTTTTTTATTTTTTTACAGTTGTATGATTTATAAAATCTGATATATATTTTACGGAGAGGTCTACATATTGATGCTGAGGTCCATGACCTGCATCGGGTAACATGATGATCTGCAGGTTGCGCATTTTGCGGGTAAGCGGGTACCAGTTCTCAACCGGACATACACAATCATGATCTCCAGACAGACAGAGTAACGGTGTTGAAAGTTTGCCTAGTTTTTCTCTTGCATTCATAGTGTCCTTTGCATAATCGGCTATACCCATGAAGTAGCGTGCAAATTTTTCAACCGGTACGGGAATGTCTTTATCATTCACTCTCTGTGCAATACGGTCATGCGAAAGCTTCGCAGCTTCCCGGCTAATAGCAGATGCAGGTTCAAAAAACAGTATAATTTCATCAGCCAAATCATTGACAGGTTTGGCAGATGTTTTCAAGAAGATTTCTTCTGGTGGATTTGGATTTTGTCCAGGCGGGTTTGTACCAATAAGAATAGTATGGGTAATCATTTGCGGATACCGTACAGAAAATGTTTGTGCAACAGTGCCGCCATAAGACCAGCCACCTATAATGAATTTGTCAAGCTTTAAGAAATCAGCAAGATCTTTCACATCTTCAGCCACCTCAGCAATAACTGTTGGTAATTCTCCTGATGATAGACCGATGCCGCTGTAATCAAAAATGATCACACGAAATTCTTTGGCTAATTGATCAAGAAAAGCAGGATCCCATGAGTCCAACACACCACGAAAGCGGTTGCAAAAAATCATTGGATCGCCATGGCCAATGGACCGGTATGCTATTTTTTTTCCAGCAACTGTTGCATACTCAGTTGGTGCAGCTAACGAACTGGGGGGTATTCTTTTATCGGGAGATTCTTTCACAACAGTGTCTTTTATTTCTGGTGTTGAATTACAATTAAGTAGTAAGGCAGACATAGCAGATGCAAGGAGTATTGCTTTTGCAGTGTTAAAAATTATTTTCATGTTGCGCATTTTATTTTTTTATTTATTCATAATTCTGGTGATAAAACTTCAATATTCTTGTGTAAAATTAATTTCAGCGTTTTCCATAGGCAATGTATGTATGCTGTGAACATGTATATAAATCAGCCTGAGGTTTATTGTTTTTCCTTTTTTTAATTGGTTGCATATTTAAATTGCAGTAAATTAATTGGGGCTGCTTATGCTTTTATATTTTTGTTTTGATTGCGTTTGACAGGTTGGGTTTATTTAAAAGACATGTAACCGGCATGACATTGGGTATGGTTAGTATTGTTTCAAAAAAGGAAATCACTTTTATTGATGTCCAAGTTCCTTACTGATGTTCAATTCAAAATCAACATTCTCCTGCAAGCCACGTTTAAAAAGATTTGTAAGTCTTGTTTGTGTTTCAGGCCATGTAATTGCTTCAAAAAAAATATTCTGTGTTTCGTTGAAGTCTTCGGCTTTTGCTAAACCTACCCTTTTATAGATTGTTCTTTTTGCTGCTGCAATTGCTTTTTTTTCAAAGCTGGCCACACGTTTCGCAAAGCGATCAACAAATTCATCTAACTCAGCATCCGGAATAGAGCGGTTGATCCAACCATATCTTTCGGCTGTGTCTGCATCAAAATCTTCTGCTCCAATAATAACTTCTAAAGCACGGGCTCTACCAATCAGATAAGGTAACCGTTCCAATCCACCGCCACCCGGAATAAGGCCACATCCAACTTCTATCTGTGATAGTTTAGTTTTTTCTTTGCTGGCAAACCGGATATCCAATGCCTGTAAAAATTCGCTACCTACGCCACGTGCACGGCCACGTAATAATCCTATTGTGAGAAACGGGGCCAGTTCAAATCTTCTTGCTACATCCGGCCATGGTGCAAGCCCAAGTGAACCGGGTTCTAAACTAAATTCTCCGGAACGGATCAGATCTATATGAGCCATAAAAAAATCAGGATTTGCACTATCAAATACTACAACCTTTAATTCCTCATCGTTTTCCAACTGCGTTATTAATGCGGTCAGCTCTTCTGCTATTTCCGGATCGAATAGATTCAGCGGCGGATTATCGATGGTTACTTTCAAGTAAGCAGGAGATTGTTTTGAAGTTTTAAGTTTCATGTTTTTAAATAGAGTTAAATTTTATTTTTTGTTTCTTTTTAGAAAGCTGGTAATATGTTACGAAACAAGTTCGGGGTATTAGCGATCTACTCCATACCCGATTTTAGGGATAACAATTATTTGTATCGTTCGAAATTTCCTGTTTAAAACAAATAAATTCTTTCGTGAGAAGCATAGTTAATGATCGGCTGAAATTACCAGCATAGGTGTTTTTATTGTCGTAAGATCGGTTTGAATATTTTCCTAAGATTATTTAAATGATATGTAAAACTACTGTTGTATAAAGGCGAAAGCAATGCACTAAAAGGGGATGCTGTTGTATATTTACTAAATCATTTATAAAAGTCAGTTACTGCAAAAACTGGCAGAAAAGTTTAAATGAATTGTACAAAGAATTTCATTATATGGACATTGACACATTCTAAATTCATGGCTACTTTCGCTTTAAGATTATGCTACACAATAATCAATTTAAAGAGAAAATAGTATTACATGATTTTACAAAATGGAGTTATAGCCCCGGATTTTAAACTGTATGCGACACCAGATCAAAAGTTGCAGTTAAGTGAGTTAAGAGGTAAGCGAGTAATTCTTGCATTTTATCCTGCTGACTGGAGCCCTGTATGCGGAGACCAGATGGCCCTTTATAATGAGATGCTTAAATACTTTCATAAATACAATGCAGAAATAATCGGCATTTCAGTTGATAGCAAATGGTGTCACTTAGCTTTTGAAGAGAGCCGCAATCTTCATTTTCCACTTCTGTCTGATTTTGAGCCAAAGGGATTGGTTGCAAAAATGTATGGTGCATATAACGATGATGAGGGTCAGAGCCGAAGAGCTCTGTTTGTAATAGACGAAGCAGGAGTTATCCAGTGGAGTTATCTTTCACCTGAGGGCATCAATCCAGGTGCTGACGGTATTTTGGATGCGTTGGAAAAAATGAGTAATGTAAATAGTTAACATTTATCTATGACAAATTTATGGCGTACTGTATCAGAAAATGATCAAATCACCGGCAATCCGGCATCTTCAATCACTTTAGTTGAGTATGGTGATTACCAATGCCCGCATTGTGCACATGCGCATCCTCTTGTTAAAAGGTTACTGGCTGAAAGAGGAACCGTATTCCTTTTTGTCTTCAGAAATTTCCCATTACAGAAAATTCACCCAGCTGCTTTTATGGCTGCCGCTGCCGCTGAAGCCGCAGGAAGACAAGGGAGTTTTTGGGCAATGCATGATTTTATTTTTGAGAATCAGAAAAAGCTAATGGTAAAAAAACTTCCTGAGTTTGCGGCCGCACTTGAACTGAATATGGAACAGTTTCTTCTAGATCTTGAAAGTGACGATATTAAAAATAAAATAGAATCAGATTTTGAAAGTGGCATTCGCAGTGGAGTAAATGCAACTCCCACTTTTTATATCAATGGCGAAAAACTGACTTATGACACTACTTATGAATCTTTGTTGAAAGCCATTGATCTACACTAGTAAAATTCATTTACATAATATGCAAGCTGTATCTGGTAAATTTCCAACATGAGTTGTGTTTGTTCCAGATGAGATCCCGCTAATCTTCCTTCTTAATTCATTATTTTATATTGCCGGCAACATATACTTTGGAAAGTATCTGTCGTTATGCGGCAAGTATATCTAATTAATTTTTTCAAAATTATTAGATTAGTTTTCTGCGGGCTGTGAAGTAGTTTCATCCTTTTAATTTAAGCAGAAAGTAGTTCGGTTTTTGCAACCCGTTGCACTTTATTTCATATCTGTTTTTCGTTTGTTTACCAGATATTGATTAGTGAATTGTAGATCCTGGTCTTGTATGAGATCGTTTCACTAACTAACCTTGTTCTACCTAGGAATTAAACTGATTGTAACTGTGGAAACAACCAGCACTATCCGAAACGAAATTTTTAATTTATTGCTTATTAAAGCCAATTGCGCTATTTTGAATGTTTGAATTGTAATCAGCTCCTTGTTTTTTATCTCCAAAAATTTGAATGTTGAAGTAGTATTTGCTGATGTTGTTGCCTTCAATTCACTTACAATTGTCAATTGTTTCTCGAAAAGAAAATAGTCTGTTGATTATTCACGACCAATGGGCGAATAAGTAAGAGCGACGTGCATTTTATTTTTTCAGGTTTGCGTGAAAAATATCTCCCAATTAAGTTTATTCATTTTGATAAAGGACGGATGACGATATATACAATCATTGTCTTTGTTTAACAATTGTACCTGCTTCGTGTATAAAATACTTTTGTATTGAAGGGTTGATAGTAAGAATGTATTTGAGGGTTAGAGAATAAGAAATTGATATGTTTTGTTTGAAGATAGAAAATCGTATTGATTTCATTTTCGAAACGAAAACTACTAATACGATAGTTATATGAAACATTATGCTACTTCTACTTGGTATGGATCAGGAAAAGATGGTAATGGCCAGGTTACAACAGAAAGTTATGTATTGGACCGGACTGAGTTCACTTTTGACAGCCGTTTTGCTGATGGGAAGGGTACCAACCCTGAAGAACTACTTGCTGCTGCACATGCCTGCTGCTTTAATATGAAACTCAGTTTTGTCTTAGGGGAGGCTGGTTTTGTTCCTGCAACACTTGAAACAACCTGCCATGTAAATTTCGAGAATGGCTTTATCAATGGGTCTCATTTATCGATAAAAGCAAATGTGCCAGGAATAAACCAACAAGATTTTGATGCTTGTATAAAAGAAGCAACTGAATGCAGTCCATTAGGCAGAGCTTTAAAAATAAAAATCACGATCGATACTTTTTTAAAAAATTAGAAGCAGTTAAACTAAAAATTAAATAAATGAAAAATATATTATTACCGGTTTTCATTGCAGCAATTATCATCAGCTGCAGTAGCCGCACATCAAGCAACCCAACAAATTCTAATCAAGTAAAAGAAACAATTATGAAAAATGGTGAAACATCAGTTGATTATGCTGCTGATATGGCAATCGAAGCTCAAACAAAAGATTTTTTAAAAATGCTGAATACCGGCGGAGGCAAGCCAATGGAAACATTAAGTGCAACTGAAGCCCGTGGCGTTTTGGAAGGAGCTCAAAAATCCGTAAAAGTTGATATTTCGGGTGTTGAAGTATCAAATAGAACAATTACAGAAAACGGGCTTACTGTTAACCTAATCATTGTAAGACCATCTGGGTCTTTGGGTGTATTACCAGCTTTCATGTTCTTTCATGGTGGGGGATGGGTGATTGGTGACTATCCAACACATGAACGTTTTATCAGAGACCTGGTAATCAATTCAGGTGCTGTTGGTATTTATGTTGATTATTCACGTTCTCCAGAAGCAAAATATCCTGTTGCAGTTAACGAAGCGTATACAGCAACCAAATGGGTTGCCGAGAATGGTGCACAAATTAATGTAGATGGAAAACGTTTGGCAGTAGTTGGAAACAGTGCAGGCGGCAATATCGCAGCAGCCACAACTTTAATGGCAAAAGATAAACAAGGCCCTGAAATTAAATTCCAGGTTTTATTCTGGCCTGTGACAAATGCTGATTTTGAAACAACATCTTATAACCAATATGCAAATGACAGGTTTCTTACAAAGAGTATGATGAAATGGTTCTGGGATAATTACATTCCTGATGTAGAAGATCGAAACCAGGTTTATGCATCACCATTGAAAGCTTCACTCAGCCAAATGAAGGGGTTGCCGCCTGCACTGGTTCAAACAGCTGAGAATGATGTATTACGTGATGAAGGCGAAGCCTATGCCCGCAACCTGAATGAGGCTGGTGTGGCTGTAACGTTGGTAAGGTATCAAGGTATGATACATGATTATGGGTTGCTGAATCCATTAGCTCATATACCTGAGGTACAGTCTGCACTGAGGCAAGCTGCAAATGAATTAAAAGCCCACTTATATAAATAATAAAACAATCTACTAAAATTTAAAAATCGAAAATTATGAAACAAGTATTCAAATCATCTTTAATCATGTTCTTTGCATTAATACTGATCGTAAAAGTTCATGCACAAAAACCTTCGCCCGAATTACTAACTCCATCAAATCATGTATTGGTTATGATTGATCATGAAAGCCAGATGGCATTTCCGGTTACCAATATTCCCATTGAATCATTGAGAAATAATGTTGCACTTATCAGCGGAGGCTCAAAAATTTTCAAAGTGCCTACCATTGTAACAACAGTTGCAGAAAAAAGTTTTAGCGGCCCCGTATTTCCCGAAGTGCTGGAATATTATCCCAAGGCAACATCGGGATATATTGACAGAACAACCATGAATGCATGGGAAGATGCAAATGCTTACAAAGCAATAACCGGAAAGAATAAAAGAAAAATTGTAATTGCCGGCTTATGGACAAGCGTTTGCATTGTAGGGCCTGTATTATCTGCTATCGCAGATGGATATGAAGTGTATGTAATTACAGATGCCTGCGGAGATGTAAGTAATGAATCACATGAAATGGCTATAACAAGGATGATGCAAAAGGGTGCAAAAATGATGACCTCCACTCAATATGTGTTGGAGCTTCAACGTGACTGGGCAAGAGCTGACACTTATACTGCAGTTACTGATCTGTTTGTAAGATGGGGAGGTGCGTATGGTATTGGTATTCAATACAGCCGTGAAGTAATAAAGCATTAATACGAAAATATAATTAAGGGTGGAGTTGTGATAGTTGCTCCACCCTTGTTTAGTTTATTTTGAGAAGATCATTTCTTTTTCTATACCGAGTTTTTTCATTTTCGAATTGAGTGTTGATACGTTTATGTTTAGCAGTTCCGCAGCGCCGCCGCGTCCCGAAATTTTTCCACCACACTTCTTCAAAGCAGCGATAATATTATCAAATTCATTCTCTATCATCGATTTTATTGGTTTCTCAATAGTTGCAGCTTGTGTTTTGTTATGACGGGGTATTGATATTTGGTTTATAACAGTTCCTTCAGTAAGAAGGATGCTTCTTTCAATCAGGTGTTCAAGTTCACGAATATTGCCTGGCCAGTCGTAATCCATCAATTCAGCCATCACCTTTTCAGAAATGGCCGTTATTTTCTTTCCGTTTTTAAGTGAAAATAAATTTATAAAATGATTTGCCAATAAGGGTATATCTTCTTTGCGGTCCCGCAATGCAGGAAGTGTGAGCGGGAATGCATTGAGGCGATAGTAGAGATCGATACGGAATCTGCCCGCCGCTACTTCTTTCTCCAGGTCCCTGTTTGTAGCTGCAATAATTCTAGCATTTATTTTTATTGTCGTGTTACCGCCAATGCGCTCAATTTCTTTTTCCTGTAAAACACGAAGCAATTTTACCTGCATATTAAAAGGCATCTCACCGATTTCATCAAGAAAAATTGTTCCGTCGGCTGCTTTTTCAAATTTGCCCATCCTTTTTTCGGTTGCACCAGTAAAGGCACCACGTTCATGGCCGAAGAGTTCAGATTCTATTAATGTATCAGGTAATGCCGCACAATTGACTTTCACAAATGGTTTTGATTTTCTTGGAGAAAGTTCATGAATCCTGTCAGCAATTCTTTCTTTACCCGTACCGCTTTCTCCAAGAATTAGTACAGAGGTTTCAAGCGGGGCGACAATCCGGAGATGTTCCAGTACTTTTTTCAATTCAATATTATTTCCAATGATGCCCTCATGATATTCGATGCTTGATTTGTAGGTCGGCGTGTTCAGTACGGCCGATTCAAGACTATGCTCATGTAAATAACGAGCAATATCTAATGTTACCAGTACGTCTCTTTCACGAAAAGGTTTAACCAGGAATCCATAAGGTCGGGTTGCTTTTGCAGCATTCAGAATATCCGTGTTTGAATTGGCGGAAAGGTAAACAAAAGGAATATTTTTTTTTCTTAGGATTTTAGCAAGATCTATACCGGTCAGTTTCCCTTTGAGATGTATATCCAGCAAAACAATATTTGGACTTTCTTTCTCAACTATTTCAATTGCTTCCGGTACGGAACGTGCAATACTGCAAACATGATACCCTGCTCTCTCAAGGATCATCTGCAAATTATTTGCTTCTATGAATTGATCTTCTACTATAAGTATCTTTTCTTTCATAAATAGGCGTCGTTTGATTAATCCGTGATGAATATTTCATTCTCCTTTGTTGCATCAATTGTAAATAGGATGCTTATTTTACAGCCTCGGCTGCTTATGATAGTAAAGCTGCCACCAATATCTTCTGCAAGGCCTTTCATTAATCTAAGTCCCAGGGAAGGGGTTCTATTCGTATCAAAACCTGTTGGGAGGCCAATCCCATTATCGGTTACAGCAAGTTCTATTTTATTTTCAGGCAAATTTACTATCGAGATTGTTATTATATTATTATTTGAAAGAGGGAAGGCGTACTTTATCGCATTGGTGATTGCTTCATTCAAAATTAAACAAAGCGGAATTGCCTGTGATACATCCAATTCCAGTGGTTCCAGTTCCAGGTTAAACCGGATGTGCTCTCTAATATTAAAACTTTCAGAAAGGTAATTGACTAACTCGGGGAGATAAACAGACATGTCAATTTTAGTTACATCTTCTGATTGATATAGTTTTTGATGCATCAGCGACATGGAGAATACCCTATGCTGGCTGTCACGTATTGCCAGTAAGGCATCGTTTTCAAGATAGGCAGATTGAGACTCCAAAAGGCTCATTACTGTATGTAAGTTATTTTTCACACGATGGTGTACTTCTTTAAGAAGCCACTCTTTTTCATTAACTAATTTACGCAGTTCATTATTTTTAGTATTAATGTCCTTTTGCTGTAATTCCAAACGTATATTGGTCATTTGTTTCACCCTGTAGCGGTTATAAATCAATAACAGTATTAAAAAAAACAAACCGGCACCTGCAATAAACATGTTGCGGTTTGTTTTTGACTGATTTTTTAAAAGCTGAATATTCTGCGCCTGGAATTTCAGTGCCTGGTCTTTTTTTTCTGATTCATACTTGATCTGTAGTTCCTGGATATTCCTTACTTTGTTTTGCTCATAATCAATATCATTAAGTGCTTTGTGCTTCATCAGATGATCAATAGCTGAAAGATAGTTGCCGCCTGCAGAATCTACCTTGTACATCAGAAATTGTAGGTGCGAAAACCAATTTGTTGGATATTCAGACGGCTTTGCATTTGATGCTTTATCCAGATACGGTTTAGCCTGAATATATTTACCTGATTCTACATATAATTGCCCCAATGATTTATAGTCGTTCATTCGTATCGAGCCGTCATTTAATTTCCGGTTAATTAATATTTTGTAATATATCTCTGCAGAATCATAAAGTTTTAAACTTGTGTAACAATTAGCAAGTGAATATTCGTATATTTTCCAATCGTGATTATGTTGAGGCGGAAATTCCCTTTTGGTTTTGTGCAAGAATAAAAGGGCATCATTACCCCTATTCATTTTTAACAATATGGAACTGGCATATTCTGCCAGTTCAAGTTGAACAGAGCTGGAATTTTTGTTGTAATACAGCATTGACTTACTTAAATAATCGACAGCCTTTTGAAACATACCGATATATCTGTAGATATATCCAAGATTTCTATAAACCGGTCCTGCATATGTAGAATCTCCCGTTTTTTCCAAACTCTTCAAGGCTTCAAGTGCATAGTACAAAGCCTTATTGTAGTCATGGTTGAAATAGGTTTGAATTATCGACATACGGTGATAGTTATAATGTTGATTTTTAAGCCCCAATTTTTGGCATAATTCCAGAAGTTTCAAAAATTCAGCATCCGCCAATTGGTAATTTCCTTGTCGGAAATAGATAGTAGCAAGCTGGCGCATTGCCCTTGCTTCTCTCAGTTCATTTTTAGTATTACGAACCTGTACCAATGTGCTACGAACATGAATCAACGTGCTGTCCAATATAACTTTCCAGCTTTCATCAACATTAGATTCTATCAATATTTCAGCCATCAAAAGCATGGCTTCATTGTAACCATCCATAAATTTAAGATGGGAACTTAGTTGCTTTGCTTGCGAGGCATAAGTCATTGCTTTATCTAAATCCTTTTCTTCTTCGCCCGGTAAATAAAGGTAACAGGCACTTAAATCTAACATTATTTCTATCTGTGGTATTCCAGGTTGGCTTTGGTGCAACTTGATCAGAAGTTCCTTTTCATCGCCTGGCATTGGCACTCTGTCGCCGGGTAGTATGTGTTGCGAAAAACAGTATACATGAAGAAGTAGTATTGCTGCGATGCCAAGTATTGACTTTTTCATTAGTTATTGATTGTCTTATCCACTAAATGTGCCATCGCCAAAAATCAGCTACGTCTAATCGTGCAAAGAAGAGTCATGAACTAATGTACAATATATAACCAGCCTTTTTTTACAGGAGCAGGGTTTTCACAACAACTGTGCTAATTTGTACAATTAATACGGACACGTAGTTCAACTTAGCCGTTCTTTTAATAAGCGACCAGTCTTTGCGGTAGTTGTTGTCTGTCCAAACAAAAGCAATTCTCATTTTTGGGAATGGCTCTGTCTGCATATAAATGGGGGTTTGTTAGAATTTTCGTTTGTTGTTTTTCCATTTCTTGTAGAGGCCCTGCCTTGAATTTGTATTTAATAAATCCTGTTGTCATTTGCAGGAAGTCGCTCTAAAATTACCACTAACTCTAAAGCATTTTTGATTTGTGAAGTAGGGAATTATCTATCGAAAACAAGATTGTGATTTTACATCCAGCCTTGCCTTCTATTGTGAAACTGCCACCAATATCTTCTGTAAGTCCTTTCATAAGCTTTATCCCCAGCGAGCTGGTGGTTTCGACGTCAAAATCTTCAGGCAATCCAATTCCATTGTCAGAAACTGTAAGGCTCACATTTTTATTTGACAAAGAACTCATTGAGATGGTAATATCATTATTGTCGGGTCGTTTAAATGCATACTTAATAGCATTGGTTATAGCTTCATTCAATATTAAGCCCAAGGGAACCGCCAGCGATACTTCTAATTCCAGAGGTTCTATCTGTAAATGAAAACGGATGCGCTCTTTGATATTGAAACTTTCAGAAAGATAATTTATCAGTTCAGGGAGATAAACTGACATATTAATTGCGGAAAGGTTTTCTGACTGATAAAGTTTCTGATGCAGCAGAGCCATCGAATGTACCCTATGCTGGCAATCCTGGATAGCAGCAAGTGCTTCATCTTTAAGGAATACAGATTGCGATTCCAGCAGGCTTAAAACCGTATGCAGATTGTTTTTTACACGGTGATGAATTTCTTTTCTCAGCCATTCTTTTTCTTCCAACAGATTTTCTTTTTCAGAAAGAAGATCTTGCAATGACTTGTTTTTTTTGCTGATAACCTGTTGCTGTGCCTTTAGTTTTTTAACCTGCTTTATAATAATGAAGGCAAGAAAGATCAATATTAAAAATGAGAACGTAATGATAACAGCATATATAACAATCTTTTTTTTATTTGACTCAACAATAGAAAGTTTTTCAGCATCTATTAGTGGCATGACTGAATTTAATTTGACCATGCGTTGCCTGGCGCCGTAAAGTTGCGCATCAACTGAAGCTTTCTGAATAAAGAGTGATGCATTTTCAATATCCCCGAGTTTATATAATAGGGTGGCAAGATTGAAAATTGCAGAATTTTCTTTTGTTGATGTTTCAATATCAGCAATGGCAGCTTTGCACAATAATTTAATTATGGTATCCGGGTTATCTTTTCGAGTAAATATGTCGGCGTACGTTGATGTAACTAATGCTATTTCATGCGGGGAAAGAGAGGGGTTATCTATGATTTTCTTAAAATGAACAGCTGCTTTATCGTCATTACCTAGCCGGATTTCTTTTAACCCACTGTAGTAACTGTATCCAAAAGAATTTACGGGGAGCAAATTAAGGGAAGAATCAATATAACGGCCTGCTTCAATATTGTACCGGGGAGAAAATACATTGTCATTACTGTAATCAGCAATATCATAATAACATCTTGCCATCAAAATATAATATTCGGCTTTCTGGGCAACGTTTAAATATTCCAATTTTACTCTAGATAAAGAATCTAAAACCTCTTTGAACATTCCTGACGAAAGCAGGACAAAACTAAGTTTCATTTTAGCAAATGAAGTGCGGACGGGATCATTTAGCTCATAAGATAATTCATGCAATTTACTTGCACTCATAAAGGCAGAGTCAAAATTGAAAAAGGAATACTCATCGTATAATTTCAGATAGAATTCATAAAGATCAGTTTTGTTCTTTCCCGTGTAACCATGGTAAAGTTCATATATCCTTGTTAATTTTTCATCATCGTACTTTTCTGACAAGATTATTTTACGTTTTAATGTATCCAGCCATTCACTACTGGTTTTTTGACTATAAACCTGCGAGTAAAATGTCAGCAATAAAACACTAACAAGGTAAAACTTCATAATCTGGTTGGTAACGATGAACTGTTTTTTAGAGAAAATCATTTATTTGTCACAGCAGCTTCATAATTAACGGGGATATACATATTGCTGCCATCTGAATTCCTGAGTACCTTACAATAGATGTCAATACAAGCCCCTGATCTGAAAAGTACTGCAATGCTTTTTATCTGCTCATCATTAGGAACCTGGAAGAAATTCCGGATATTTTTGATTTTGTATTTCCACTTGTTTTTTCCTGCTGGAATTGTTTTTGCTTCAGGCTCTCTCGATCCCCATTTAAATTTTACATACTGCCAGTCATCTTTATTTTTCGATTTGTTTGTAATTACCCCAAGATGCACAAATACATCGCCTGGATAGTTCAAAAGATCTTTGTTGCCTTCTGATGCATCACAAATTATTTCCACATCACTGTTGTCTGAGAATGATTCAGGATTCCATTTGAGTAAAACAGGACTGTTACATGCGCTTATCGTCATTGAAAATATTGCGACCCTAAAAAGCAGTGAAGTGAGCTGTAGTGTATTCATATAAAAAGGTTGGTTTCAAATAATGTTGTATGCTTTATTTATTTAGCTATTTAGCGGAGTTCGTAAACATTTTTTCTTTTTTTATACCCAGTTTTTTTATTTTGGAATTCAAGGTAGATACTGGCACGCCTAGTACTTCTGCGGCTCCATTTTTTCCAAATATTCTACCCTCGCATTGCTTTAAAACCTCCAGTATATATTCACGTTCATTTTCTTGAATTGTTTTTGTATAAAGATTATCTTCCTTGTTTTTAATTTTACTTTGTTCCAGTACCGGAAGATGGATTTCTTTAATGACGTCGACTTCAGTTACTAAGACCGTTCTTTCTATCAAGTGTTCCAACTCTCTAACATTGCCGGGCCAACTGTATCCCATCAGTTCTTTCATTACTTTTTTTGACAGACTTCGTATTTTTTTTCCTGCAATTCGTGAATACTTAGCAACAAAATACTCAGCCAATGCTGGGATGTCTTCCTTCCTGTTTCGTAAAGCAGGCAGAGTTATGGGGAACACATTTAACCTGTAAAACAGATCGGTTCTGAAATTTCCCTCATCAACCTCTTTTTGTAAATTGCGGTTGGTGGCAGTTATGATCCTTACATCAATCTTGATCGTTGTTTTTCCGCCAATTCTTTCAATCTCTTTTTCCTGCAGCGCTCTAAGAAGTTTAACTTGTATTTCCGGAGACAGTTCGCCTATTTCATCTAAAAATAGCGTACTGTGATTTGCCAGTTCAAATTTGCCAATTCGTCTGTCTGTTGCTCCCGTAAAGCTTCCACGTTCGTGGCCAAATAATTCACTTTCGATAAGATTTGGCGGAAGTGCAGCGCAATTTACTTTTACCATTAACCTATCTTTTCGTGGTGAGGCATTATGAATGGCACGGGCAATTAATTCTTTTCCTGTGCCGGTTTCGCCTAATATCAAAACCGTACTATTGGCAAATGAAACTTGCGATATAAGATGAAATACTTTCTGTATTGCGGGTCCAGAGCCTATTATTTCACTATAGTTATAGGCTGATTCAATTTGTTGTTGTAAGTAGATATTTTCTTCTTCCAACTGGCTTTTGTAATGATTGATCTCTTCCAATTGCGCTGCGATCTTTTCATTGGCTAAAACATTAGACAATGCAGCTGATAATTGATAACCGATTCCCTGGATAAGGTTCAATTGATATTCCTGGAAATAGTTTTCTGTTTCGGAGTGTAAGAAAAAAGCACCAATGTCATCTTTACCATCTTTTAATGTAACGCATACCATTTCATTAATGCCTGTTTTGTGCAGGAAGAAAGCCCAGCTTGGTGCAGCCGGATGTTTAAGCACTTCCCGGTATTTCAAAATAATCGGTTGCCCTGCATCCAGGATAGCATCGCATATGCCATCTGCAATGGGATATGTTCCGATTGAATTGGGAAGACATTCTTCATGGCTCGTTCTTCGCTCTTCCATATCCAGCACAAAAGCACTGTAAGTTTTATCTTTTTTATTTAAAATGATAATGGAAGCATCGTTGTAATTAAAGAGTTTTTTCAACTGCTTTGTTATGATGCCAAGCAGGTCTGCTCGGCTTCTAATGGAAGCGATGTCATTACTTAATAGTAGTAAAATTTCTTTTTCTTCCTGCCGCCGCTGAATATCTTCATTGGCAATGATATTGGCCAGGGCGATGGATATTTGCGAGCACACTGCTTTAAAAACATTCTGATTGACCGTATCAAAACAATTTGCTTTTTCAGGCTGAATCCAGAGAATTCCGATAGCGTCATTTCCAATTCTTAACGTTGTTCCAACTATCTCCCGGATACCCAGTGAATTAAAAAACTTGATGTGGCCAGGCACGACTTTACGTTTCATGATCTCGTCAACATCGAAAACTACCGGCTCATCTGATTTTAATACCACATCATAGAGCCCTTCTTCAAATTTGAAACTGTTGAATAAAGTTTCAAGGTATTCTCGTTTTTTATCATAAGGGGTGTCTTCCTGGTCGTATAGATATGAACCATACGTAAGTTTATTTTCATGCAGGGCTACTATTGTATAATCTTGTATTGAAAATAGTTTCTTAAGCTTTTGGTTAATAATTTTCGCCAGGTCTTCATGGCCACGTACAAGGGCCATGTCATTACTTATTGACAACAATAATGACTTTTCAGATTCTCTCCGTTCTATTTCTTCATTTGAAAGCAATTTGGCAACTGCAATAGATATCTGATAAGATACTCTTTGCATGATGTGCAGGTCGCTTTGTGTAAATGATTTTATTTGTTCACTCAGTAAAACAAAAAGACCAATTAAATCGTTTCCATCTACAAGTTTTATTATTGCCAATTCCTTTATACCTGTATCCCTCATAAACGAAACTGCGCTGTTTCCGCTCTTAATCAGTTTGTCCATATCAATTACAACCGGCGTATGTGGATTTGAAAGATTATTGTCACTAAGCGGGTATTCAGTAAGTATTATCTGTTTGAATAATGGATTTTCCTGGCGCTTTTTGGCTACATGGTAAGAATAAATATTGTAAGCGTTCCTTGCCTTATTATAGACAGTAACAGCACAGTCGTCAAAATTAATATTAGCTTTTAATGTGGTGGAAAGAACATGGCTGAGATCTTCTTTGTTACGGATGGAAGCAATTTTATTGCTGAGCAATAGCAATATTTCATTTTCTGTTTCATTTTTTTTGATGGCTTCGTAAGCCAAAATATTTATTATTAGAATGGAGATGTGGTCAGCTATTTGTGATATTAATTGTTTGTGGTGATCTGTGAATGAATTCTTTTTTTCTGACCAAAAAGTGAGTATCCCTAAAAGATCACCCCCATGATATAATGGAGTGGAAAGCGTTTCAGCCAAACCCGTTGCTTTTGAAATCTTCATATAGCCGGGAGGATTCGGTAATTTATTCACCTTATCAATATCAAATACAAGTGGTTCTTTTGAGTTTAATATCGTATCAATAAAGCCATCGTGAATCGGAAAGTGTGAACTTAATATGTTTTCATAATCGGGGTGACTGTTACGTTTTTTGCCTCCAACTCTCACTATTGGGTTTAATGTTTCATTCTTCGCATCAAGGCAACAGATAAAAATATCATCTGTATTAAATAGCATTTTCAATTTAGGATGAATGATTTTAAGTATATCTTTTTTATCCTTTACAGATGCTATGTCGTTGTTTAAAGAAAGTAGAATATCCTTTTCTGTAATTGCATTTTCCAAATTTATCCGATCCTTTTTTTTGTTTGAAGGATCAGTTACACTTGCCGATTTAGGTGAAGGTTTCTTATTAACAGAACGATTTGGCATGAATTAAAGGTAAAATAAAAAACTAGTGAAATTCCATTACCATTTTCGATAATTAGCGAAATATCGACAGTAAATTTTGCGTACTACTTTCTTATTAAACTGATTTATAACGACTTGCAAAGCGGCATGCAAATTGGCTAATAAGTCTTGTGCTGATAGACTATTTATAACTCAATAACTAATTGATATGAAACAATCATCGCAATGCAACTTCCTTACTCATTCAGGTTTTCTTGAAGAAGCCATAACAGAAAAAAATAGTTCTATTTCAAATTATATGTTTGAAATGCATGACCTGGCAAGTTTGGAACAAAATTGCCAGATTGAGAATGACGTTCCAACTCAGCTACGACACTTTGGGATCATTTGGATTAAAAACGGGTCGGGGTCAATCAAAGTTGATCTGGAGAAGTATACTATAAATAATAATATGCTTGTCTGTCTTTCACCTGGGCAATTGTTATTGTTTAGTAATTGCTACAATCTTGATGGATATTTTATGTCATTTTCATCAGAGTTTTTGCTAATGGCGGAGGGCCAGACAACCGGTTCATTTATCGACATACTTTTCGAAAGAAGAAATTTGCCGTTAATCAATCCGGATGAGGAAATGCAAAGTGAAATGGAAGTTGTTGTAAATATGATGAACAAAGAATTCCGAAATTACGGTTTACTACGATTACAAATTCTAAAAGGGTTGTTGAAGATATTCATTGTTTACCTTTCTTCGAAAGTAGAATTGAAAGAACAAGAAAAGTTGTGTGACCGGGATTCTGAAATGGTTCGAAAGTTTTTAACATTGGTAAAAAAACATTTCCTAACTAAGAAAATGGTTGCTGATTATGCAGATGAGCTTTCTGTTTCACCAAACTATCTGAACCGTATCGTTAAAAAAATATCCGGTTTTACAGCAAGCTATCACATTCAGCAATGTATTGTAATGGAAGCAAAACGTCAAGCTATTTATTCTACCCTCAGCATGAAGGAGGTTGCCTATTTTCTAGGCTTCAATGATTATGCTCATTTTAGTAAGTTTTTCAAAAATAATTCAGGAATGAATTTCACCTGCTTTAAAAACCAAGTTAATCAAAGAGCTTAGAAGTTTTGTAATTATATTTTCTGATTCAAAATATGTTAATATTCTTTGTGTTCATATCATTAGTACTAATGCTTGAGATCTAATTACACAGAAAGAATCAGCAATGGAATTTGAACTTGTTGGCATTGAACAGGGTACTGTATCTCATGCCAACCAACTCTTGCCAAGGCGTTGAATGATGCTTATGTTGAATCTTCTGTCCAAAAGGCAATCGAAAAAAAAGCTCCCTTTTTGATTGCATCCTCTGAAATGATATGTACAATCTTTTCACTCATTTCTCAATTGTGTATATAAGAATCTGAATTTATTTTTACAGTAACGGGGAAAGCTTAAAATTTTTACGCTGCCTAATGTCTGAGCTTTCTTAATCTCTTAATTTTTATTTAACTTCTATGTAAAATGAAAAAATTGGTATTAATATTTTTTTATTCCTGTATCATTTCAAAAGTAAATTTTGCTCAAGGTGCTAAGGCAGATATTATCATAGTAAATGGCAGGATAGCTACATTGGATGCTAATAATTCCTTTGCGGAGGCTTTGGCAATATACGGTAACAAAATATTGTCGATTGGAGCCAATCATGAAATATTGAAATTGAAAAATAAGCAAACGAAAATTATTGATGCAGGCGGAAAAACGGTTATACCCGGATTGTTTGATAGCCATTTACACGTGATACGAGGCGGCAGGTTTTATAACTCAGAGTTGAGATGGGATGGGGTAAGAACTTTGAAACGGGCACTTGACATGTTGAGGGAACAGGCCAAGCGAACACCGGAAGGTCAATGGGTTAGAATAGTTGGAGGCTGGAATGAATATCAGTTTGAAGAAAAAAGGTTGCCTACACTTGCAGAAATAAATGAGGCTTCCGGTAATGTGCCCGTTTTTATTTTATATCTGTATGGCAAAGCCTGGTTGAATAAAGTTGGATTACAACGATTAAATATCAATGCAAAATCAGCTAATCCTGTGGGAGGTTTAATCGAAAAGGACAATGAGGGAAATCCAACCGGTTTGCTTGTTGCAGAGCCCAATGCGTTTATTCTTTATTCTACACTGGCTAAACTTCCCGAATTAACAAATGAGGAAAAAATGAACTCCACTTTGCAGTATATGACGGAGCTAAACCGATTGGGAGTAACCGCAGTTATGGATGCAGGTGGTGGATTTCAGAATTTTCCTGATGATTATGCAATAACTGATTCACTCAACAAGCTTGGGAAAATAACAGTACGGCTGCCGTATTTTTTATTTGCACAAAAAAGGGGAACAGAGTTAAATGATTATAACAAATGGATGGGTATGGTAGATATTGACCACCACCAAAGAAATGGAATTAATGAAGTTGATTATTATGTACAAGGTGGTGGTGAAAATCTTGTTGCTGATGCTGCGGACTTTGAAAATTTTCTATTTCCCAGGCCTGAATTGCCGACAAGTATGGAAGCTAATTTGAAACCGGTTATACAATTGCTGGTGAAGAACCGGTGGCCATTCAGATTGCATGCTACTTATAATGAAAGTATCAGTCGTGATCTTAACGTGATAGAGCAGGTTAACAAGGAAACGCCTTTAAATGGCCTGGTATGGTTCTTTGATCATGCGGAAACAATAAGCGAAGAAAACATGCAACGCATCAAAGCATTGGGTGGAGGTATTGCTATACAACATCGTATGGCATACCAAGGGGAAGGGTTTATACATCGTTATGGAAAGCAGGCAGCACTTGCTGCTCCACCGGTTAAACGAATGCTTGAAATTGGATTACCTGTTGGGCTGGGTACTGACGGTACCAGGGTAGCAAGCTATAATCCATGGGTGTCTTTATACTGGATTACCACAGGTAAAACAATTGGCGGCACAACTGTTTTGGCAAAGGAGAATATACTTGACAGGATAGCTGCATTAAGACTGATCACTACTGGGGGGTATTCACTTATTAAGGAAAATAACAAAGGAAGTATTCAAAAAGGCTTTTATGCTGATATAGCAATATTGGACAGAGATTACTTCACTGTTTCAGAAAATGAGATTCAATTCATAACATCTAAGCTCACAATAGTGGATGGACAGATTGTATATGCAGATGATGAATACAGATCATTTCTACCCAAGCAGGAGCCTGTTATACCCGCATGGAGCCCCGTAAGATATTTTGGGGGATATCAGTATAAATAATTAACCAATGAAAGTAATCATCAGGAGGTTGACAACTATTTATCCTACTTCAAATTTATTTCATTTGTCAATGCTACTGTTAAGGATTGCTGTTTCCATTGAACTGATAGTTGCTCACGGTTTGAAAAAACTGGGAATCGGTGTAGCAATGGTGGAGCAGATTCCTAATCCTTTGCAACTCCCGGAAATTTTTAATCAAGGTTTTGCCTTAGCATCCAATTTGATTTTTCCTGTTTTTGTGATCCTTGGGCTTTTTACCAGGGTGGCAATATTACCCATACTGGCAGTTACACTTACCGGATATTTTGTTTTGCATTGGCATGATGCGCTATTGGTTAAAGATGTACCATTCATGTATAGTGTTGTTTATTTATTAATACTTGCATTAGGACCAGGTAAATATTCAATTGATTATATTCTTAATAAAAAATTATCATTATGAAATGGACTTGGATTATCCTAGCCTTAATCTCCGGCGCATTTTTGCCCATCCAGGCAGGATTAAATACAAAACTTGGTAAGTCGCTTGAAAGCCCTGTCCATGCATCACTTATTTCCTTTACTATTGGAGCATTTGCTGTTCTTTTATATGCCATCATATTTAAACAACATATATCCTGGGCCGGATTAAGAGCTGCTCCTGCGTACACATGGCTTGGTGGAGTAATGGGAGCATTTTATGTAACTGCTATCATTCTTGCATTTCCACGGATTGGGCCTGCATTAACATTTGGTTTGGTCGTAGCAGGGCAAATGATTATTTCTGTAATGCTCGATCACTTTAATGTATTGGTTGCTCACCAGCATAATCTAAATCTTCAGAGGATACTTGGGATCGTCTTAATAGTTGCAGGAGTAGCTATTGTTAGAAAATTTTAGATCATGAGAACTCTTGTTTGTTTATTTCTGTTATTAGCTTGTTATGTAAAAATCTTTGCGCAAACGATACCTCCTTTTAACAGCATTCGGTTTAGTGAAGATTACAGTTTTTTAAAAAATGATAGTTTAAAAAATTGGTATGAAAAATTAAAATACAACCAGCTTTCAAAAAAAGGAAGGGCATTTATAAGTATTGGTGGTGAAATAAGATACCAGTTTTTTCGCTTTCACCATGAGGATTGGGGCGATGCACCTGACGATAATAATGGATTTATTCTTACTCGGTATCTTGGTCATGCTGATTTCCATGCAGGGAAATCTTTTCGAACATTTGTGCAATTGCAAAGCAGTCTTGCCAATGATAGAATTTCACCCAGTCCGGTAGATGAAAATCTTTTGGATCTCCATCAGGCATTTTTTGATATATCCATACCAATTAACAAAGCAAATAAAATCGTCGTAAGGTTGGGCCGCCAGGAAATGGCATATGGTTCGCAAAGGCTTGTTGCGTTAAGAGATGGACCAAATAACCGTCAATCTTTTGACGCAGGTAAACTGATTTATTCAGGAGAAAGACTGAAAACTGATGTGTTCTACGCTCATTTTGTAAAATCAAAACCGGCAATATTCGATGATGGATTTAATAAGGATACTAAGTTCTGGGGCTCTTATACAGTGATCAACCATCTTTCATATATTCAAAATATTGATTTATATTATTTGGGTATTTGGAAAGCATCAGCTTTTTTTGATGATGGAGAAGCAAAAGAATTACGACATTCAATTGGAAGCAGGATATGGAACAATATCAAAGGGTTCCGTTACGATATAGAAGGCTTATATCAATTTGGGAAATTTGGGGGTAAGCAAATCAATGCCTGGACGGTTTCAATAAATAGCGGTATCAAATTCAATGAATTAAAACTGAAACCTGAACTGGGTATAAAAGCGGAATTAATTAGTGGGGATAGATTTTATGACGATAAAAAACTGCAGACATTTAATCCTCTTTTTCCAAGAGGAAATTATTTTGGACTTGCTGCCCTCATAGGTCCGTCTAATCTTCTTGATCTGCATCCATCTGTTTCACTTGAGATAACAAAAAAGTTGTTGCTTAATGCAGACTATGATGCGTTTTGGCGATTCAGTGAAAATGATGGTATTTATTCACCCAATGTATCGCTTACATATTCAGGAAAAAATATTCCGGACAAATTGATAGGCCAACAGTATTCAACTGACATTGTTTATACAGCAAATAATTTTCTGTATTTCAGAGTTGAATTTACTTGGTTTAATGCAGGTTCTTTTCTTAAAGCAGCTGGAACCGGTAAGGACATTATATTTACGGCTTTTACAACTCAGCTTAAATTTTAATGGGATTCAGAAAAAACCATCGTACATCAATATTTAGTTATTGATACAGTGAAATATACAACAGATATGATGGTTTAGCAATTGCCGGCAACGAATAATTTTATCAAATTTGTTATGTAATCATGATCTCGAAAAATACCAGAATTATTCAAATATAAATGGATTTATTATGGAAGTTTATTTCACAGTGAAAGATGCAGTTTTTGATTTACATAAAAAAGGGGTTATTCATGATTTTCAAATTAATGCCAGGGAGATTGTTGAGGAAGCTAACCTTACAGTTGTTGAAATGAAACTGTTGAAATACAGATTGATGAGGTTGTATGCGATGCTATTTACAGTCAATTGGTTTTTGAGAATCTTATGGAGATCAACGTCCTGCCAGAGTAGGAAGTAGACAGTGTTACAAACACCGAGAATTCAAGTTTAAAATTGACTGGTTCGGGGTTTACTTAATCCGCCTAAAGGTTTTGTGGTTGTGAAACTTCATTCCAGTGATAGTTTTACCAGCGCGTTTATGCAAACTAATACTATAACAAAGGATAAATTTCATGAGACTTATCAGCTGGCTCGATATTGCGGGTGTAGACACTCTTTACTATTTCCTGTATTTCGAACTGTAACACAGCAAAACATTTAATTTTTATTTGTTCGGACGGGGGCAATAACAGATAACCCATCTATCGGATAAATCTCTTCGTTCAATGAACTTAAAAGTCAACATATTTGATCTGTAAATGAAAAAGAGCATAAAGATTAGTATATAGTTTTGGTTCTTGAGGAATTTAAAAAGTTTGTAAGTCTGGTAGTCAGGATTTTTATAGTTATTAGATATATAAGAAAAACATTCTGTAAGATCATTGGAATGATGCAGAGGAAAGAGATTCATACATTTATTTGGCAGGTATCAGTTGGTTTGGGTTAAACCAGGCGATTGTTTCCACTATCGCCTCTCTTTTACAGTTAATGTGTAGTTGTTAGACACGTAGTTACAACCATTTTGAAAACTGAAACTATTCTATATCAATTAACTTTTACAAAAGATGAAAAAAATAGAAAAACGTTATGATCAAATGGGCCTAAGTGACAGGCTTGTAAGCGTTATGATGATATATCTTGACGGGCTTGGCCCGAAGAAAACGACAAAAATGAAAAAATATCTTGACGAACAAGTGGGTGTAATCGTTGATCATTATATCATGCTTTTAAAAAAGAAAAACGCTAAGACTTCTATTCCCAGTATTTCAGTTAGGAAAGTTGCAAAATATTTCCCGGCAACAGCTCAGAACAACGAAACTGACATGATTACTGGCACCGAAAAAGATGTACCTATAAATTCAACAGAAAAAGAATTGATTGAGGAATTATAATCAATTTTAAATAAACGGTATCTTATCATAAGGCCGTAGACTGATTTTTACTGTTTATAGTTATTTGGCTTTTGAGAACCTTATGAAGATCAACATCCTGCTAGTGTTGGAAGTAAACGGTCTTACAAATACCAATAACTCAGGGTTTTGTTCCCAACAGATAAACTTCAAGTTTAAAATTGACCGGTTCGGGGTTTGCTTAGTCTGCATACAGGTTTTGTGGTTGTGAAACCTTTATTCCAGTAATAGTTTAACTAAAGTATTTATAAAAACTAATACTATAACAATGGGAAATTTTTCAAGAGTCTTATCTGCTGCCCCATATTGTTGGTGTAGACACTTTTTGATATTTCCCATATTTTATCAATTTCAGGTGACATTGTTTTTATGAAATCGCAGTCGTGATAAATGCTGTTGTTATTCAAATCTAAATAGATCTTTTATGAAAATTTATTACACAGTGAAAGATGCAGTTTGCGATTTACATGAGAAAGGCTTTACTCATGATTTTCAAATTTCAGGTAACGATTTATTGTGGGTGCAGCAGCAATGTTTTGTTCGTACAGGAGACTTTTCTATCAAGGAATACCACCAGTTCAGAGATCGTTCAGAAAAAGGAGCCGGTATAATTGTATTTGGTGTGGTTGCACTCTACCATAATGTAAAAGGTATTTTGATCAGGCACTATTCAACTAAAAGTTTTAAAACTCCACCAGTACTGCTGAAAAAAATGAATGACTTGATTAACCGTTAACCGGAAGTTGTAAAAACAAGACACATATTAGAATAGAGGAGTATCCTACAACTAAAGCTGCATTTTTATGAAAATGAATATTGGAATTAATGATGAACATCTAAGGTCGGTTGCAACTGAACTGAATATTTTGCTAGCTGACGAAGTTCTTTTGTATATACAAACCAGGAACTATCACTGGAATGTAGAGGGCTCCAACTTTAATGAAATGCACCTGTTTTTTGAAAAGCAATTTACTGAACTGGATGATATAATGGACGGTGTAGCAGAGCGTATCAGAATGATTGGCCACTATACAGAGGCCCGTTTAAGTGATTATCTTAAACTCACTCATTTAGTTGAACAGCCATACTCGAATGATCAGATGCTACAACTGAGAAATTTACTTGAGTCGCAAGAAGCCGTTGTGAGGAATCTGCGTAGGTTAATCATTCTATTTAGTGATGAATATAAGGATGCAGGTAGCAGTGATTTTGTGACCCAATTATTGGGCAGGCATGAAAAAATGGCCTGGATGATAAGGGCTTATTTTGATTAGATTGACAGTTGGGGTATTAAACTAATATTTATAAAGATGAAAAAAGCAAAACGGTACGATCGAAAAAGTCTTAAAAAGAGGCTGTCCTGTATTATGATGATTCACCTGGATGGGCTTGGCCCTAAGCAGAAGGAGAAAATGAAGAAATATCTTGATGATAAAATAAGTGCAGTAGTGGATCACTATGTGAGCATTTTGAAAAAGAAAAACTTGAAAATGTCTGATTTAGCTGTATCTCTTCAGCAAGTTGAAAAGCTTTGTCCGGAAACAAATCAAGTTAAAATTTCTGAGAATACAATAACAGATATAGTCCTAAATGAGGTTACCGAGGCGCCAGTCACGCAACAGTAAATAATGTTAAAAGATAAAATATCATATCATAAGGCTGCAGATAAGTTTCTCAGAGACTATTATGAGAATAATGCAGATACCAATGTGTTTTCCGGATACCGTTTTATAAGCCGTTTGGCCAACGAAGCAAAAATTATCGCCAAATCAATTCCGTTAAAGGAGATGGATTATCAAAACGCAATTGTTGCAACCTGGTTCAGGTATGCTGGTGTTACCAATATCGGTGTTGCGTGCAGTGGTGCAATGAATGGATTGCTAAATGATTATTTTAATGAGGTTGACTATCCGATTAATGAAAGGGAAATTGTTGAAAAAACGATACTTGGAGTGGTTGACATGAAAACTTCTGAAACACGGATTGAGGAGGTTGTATCCGATGCTGTTAACAGCCAATTGTCTTTTGAGAACCTTATGGAGATTATCATCCTCTTAAAGGAGGAAGTAAACAGGCTTACAAACACCAATAACTCAGAGTTGTATTATTCCAGATATTTCTATTCTCTTTTTGTAAAGACTGATTATTATACAAACTATGCTGTTGAAACTTATACCGCAAATAAAAAGAGAAATTTTCAGCAAATTGAAAAGCGCATCTGGAAACTGGAAGAGAAAGAAAAGGCGGAGGAGAAGATCAGTAATGGTAAAGTAACACTGTCAAATAAAGAAACTGAAGATCTTTTTAGAATTGCTTTCAGAAATTATAATCAGCTGGTATCTGTAGCAGATTCTAAGGCCGGATTACTCATCAATGTAAATTCAATTATTATCTCTGTTATGCTGGCGTTTGTGATTGGACGAATTGAACGATATATTTTCTTATTATGGCCGACTGTATTACTCCTGACAGTTTGTACAGTGACTATTCTACTTTCAATCTTAGCCAGCAGGCCGCAAATGAACAGTTTCGTAGAAAATGAAGAATCACACACCTATCAAAAATTTTTCTTCGGAAGCTTTGACCTGATAGACCCCCGCTTCCGTTTTGCTAATTGGGAACAATACTATGGCCAGCTGACTGATTTGTTTAATAACTCAAGGGATCAAGTATTTGTAGAGATTTATAAGGAATCGTTTAACGTGAGAAAAGTGCTGTCAAAGAAGTTCAGCTACCTGTCGAAAGCATATTGGGTTTTTATCATTGGATTGCTGTTGTCTATTAGTGCCTTTGTATTGTCTATACGTGGTCAATCATTTGCATTGTGAAAATGCTGACTTTGAGATGTGATTCAAAAAGTATTGTATGAGACAGGCAAAATTGTGTCGGACTGCTATTGAGTTTCTGATCGATGCATCAACGGATTCTACCACACATAGCCGGAGACTTTTTAATCGATGGATGAACCTTTTACGTCTGTTATTAAATAATACTAACCTAGGATGGCTTTTTTTTAAATGCAATATTTTATTTGTATGAGAAACATCACATTATTCATTTGCATGTTTATGTTTTCAGGACTTGTTGTATCCTGCAAGAGCGTCTTAAAGGAAAAGTTACCTGTCGAAAATTCATCAACATACGATCTGAATAATCCCTTAGCTATTAAACTGCCAATCGAGTTAGATGAGATATCTGGCATCGTTTACAGTCCAATGGATACGGCCATTTTTGCTGTAACAGATGAGGATGGAGTGTTGTATAAAATTGGGTTAGCAAATAAGTCAATCATCCAAAGCTGGCGATTTGATAAAAAAAGGGACTATGAAGAGCTTATGTTTCAAGATGGTATTTTTTATGTACTTGTTAGCAATGGTGATATTGAATCAATAAGAGTTAGTGATGGGAATGCTATTGAATTGGAAAAGTCGGAGTTCCCTGATACAGGAAATAGTAAAAATGAATTTGAAGCAATGTACTACGACGATGGCTTGGAGATGCTCATCCTTTTATGTAAGGATTGCGATGGAAAGAAGTCGATTGCGGCGTGGGGGTATAGTATTTATGACCGGGATTATGTTCCTTTTCCCTTTGAACTTGACCTAGATAGTGTTGCCCAAAAACTTGGGATTGACAAAATAAATCTGAAACCTTCGGGTGCTGCAGTCAATCCTGTAACGAATGAAGTCTACATTTTGGCGTCAATAAATAAGCTAATCATTATTACCGATAGGTCAGGTAAATTTATTGATCTTATTGAACTTGATCCTGCAATTTATGAACAGCCAGAGGGAATTACATTTGATAATCAAGGAAACTTATACATCTCTAATGAAAAGGGCAGAGGCAATCATGCAACAATTTTACAATTTTTATTGAAGTCAAAAGTGAGGTGATAAACAATGTTTCTTTTTTGACTTTCGTTTATTCAAACATTGGTAAACAATCGATAGGATAGATTAATTGTACTACATCATTACTTTGTTTCATAAACTGGTTTTTTGTTAAGATGGAGTTTGCGAATAGTTGCCAATTCCTTTGACTCATTCTTGATCATACCACAAATATGTTTTCAATAGTTTGAGAATTAAACGCTGTTATGAAAAATTCTTTTTTCTTTTTATTATTCTTGCCAGCATTGCTGCTCTGTTCATGTGCGAGTTTGAAGCCACAGTATAGCTCCGATGCGAAGGGATGGAATTCAGATAGTGCAGTAACAGATAAGCCGATTATACATACAATGTATTTGATCGGGGATGCTGGTAACAGTTCTCCTGATGAACCTGCGCCGGTTTTAAGCTATTTGAGAAAGCAACTTGAAAATGAAGGTGCCAACAGTTCAGTGGTTTTTTTGGGTGATAATATTTATGAGTACGGAATGCCCCCTGTTACAGATTCTTCAAAGATGGTGCTGTCAAAATACCGTATCAACTTACAATTGGAAACACTTGATCATTTTAAAGGTCAACCTGTTTTCATACCCGGTAACCACGATTGGCGTGGCTGGGGTCTAAAGGGATTGAAACGACAGGAAAACTATATCGAAAAATATTTAAATACACGGCGTGGTAAAACGAATAAGGACGAATGGGAGAACTACTTTATCCCCGATGATGGTTGTTCCGGGGTTAGCGTCGTTGAGCTGGATGGCGATGTGGTACTACTGGTTATAGACTCTGAGTGGTGGTTGCGGGAGTGGGATAATGAACCTGGTATGAACGACGGTTGCGAGGTAAAAAACAGGGCAGCATTCAGATTTAGTTTTGAAAACATGCTGCGCAAATACCGCAACAAAAATGTTGTGGTGGCCATGCATCATCCCATTTATACCTATGGGGCTCATGGGGGTCATTTTACAGCACGGCAACATTTGTTTCCGCTTACCGATCTCAATAAAAAATTAGTTATACCATTACCTGTTATTGGAACATTGTCGGTACTTTACCGAAGCACCATTGGATCCACGCAAGATGTCGCTAACAATAAGTATAAAGAATTAAAGGCAGCGGTTTTGCAATCCGCCAAAAAGAATGGACATTTTATTTTTGCATCCGGTCATGAGCATAGCTTACAATTTATAGAGAGTGATGGCCAAAGTTTTGTCGTGAGTGGAAGCGGTTCAAAAAGCGGTCCTGTGCTGTTGGGTAAAGGATCACAATTTGCATCAGGCGGCAGGGGTTTCAGTACCATTACGTTTTACGAAGGTGGCGAAGTACAAGTTCGCTTTTGGGAAGTAAATAATGATGGTACAAATGCTAGCTTGGTATTTCAAAAAAAATTAAAAGAAAATCCGGTGCACACGGAGGCAATACCCGACTCTGCAGTTGTGAAGTACAAGATGTTGGAAGATACAGTGTACAAAAAAATCATTCAGAAAAAGGTTGAGAACGTTAAGGGGTTTCACAAATTGATGTTGGGTGTGCATCACCGTGAGTTGTATCAACCAACCTATCCATTTCCTGTGTTCGATTTGAATACTTTCAGTGGAGGAGTAGTGCCCACGAAGTTGGGAGGTGGAAATCAAACCAACTCTTTGCGGTTGCGTGATGCAACAGGTAAGGAATATGTATTGAGGGCGATGGATAAAGACGTCAGCCGTTTTTTGCCTTATCCCTTCAATAAGATTACTGCTGCAAAGTTTCTGGTAGAAGATAATTTTTTTTCTACTCACCCTTTTGCACCATTGGCTATTCCGGGATTGGCTGATGCCATCAATGTATATCATACAAATCCTAAGTTGTATTATGTGCCGGTACAACCTGCATTGGGTACATATAACAGCGTGTTTGGAAATGCCATAAGCCTAGTTGAGGAACGTCCGGCTGGTAAGAATTGGAAGTCAGACGGTCAATCATTTGGTCATCCTGAAAAAATCATCAATACATCTGAGTTACTTGAAAAATTATTGGATAACAATAAACACAAAGTAGATGCCCGCTGGTTCTTACGAACCCGTATGTTGGATTTTTTAGTGGGGGATTGGGATCGTCATGATGATCAATGGACCTGGGCAGTTTTCGATCAAAATGATGGCACCAAATTATACCGTCCTATTCCAAGAGATAGAGACCAGGCATTTTCAAAGTATGATGGGCTTGTTGTCCGGCTGGCAAGATTTACAGTGCCTTTCATGCGGCAGTTACAAGTATATGATGCCCATATTTACAATTATAAATGGAATACCTGGAGTGCACGCCTGGTGGATCGTAGTTTTTTAACAGAGCTTGATTGGTCGCAATGGGAGGAGCAGGTGAATTATATTCAAAAACATCTTACCGATAGTGTTATAACTGCGGCATTCAATATGTGGCCAGACAAGGTGAAGGAATTATCTGCAGATCATCTTATCGCATCTATTAAAACAAGACGTAACGATTTGATGACGATTGCCAAAGCACATTATAAGTTCATCAACAAAAGTGTAGACGTGGTAGGCACTGAGGAGCGAGAACGTTTTGTTGTAGAACGGCTTGATGATTTGCATACCAAGGTTAGCAGTTTTGAAATTTCTAAAAGTGGTGAAATAAAACATCTGAACTACCAACGTGTCTTTAAGAATAATGTTACTGATGTAATTAACATCTATGGCAATGGCGATGATGATGAATTTATCGTAACGGGTAATGTAAAAAAAAGCATAAAAGTGCGGCTGATAGGAGGCATGGGGAAAGATGTGTTTATTGACAGCTCTTTTGGATCCGGCGGCGGAAAAAAAACGTGGCTGTATGACGACCTTACCATGAATACAGTTAAAGGCGGCAACTTTACCAAAGACAAACGAACCAGTCTTTACAAGTTCAACATTTATGATCGCAGAAGTTTCGCATCTGAGTATAATATCTTAAGTCCATTACCTCTACTTGGTGCTAACCCGGATGATGGCTTGCTGATTGGTGCAGGTTTCAACGCAATACGGCATGGTTTCAAAAAAGAACCCTATGCATCACAGCATCGCATTGGTGTCAGCTTTGCTTTTGCAACAAAGGCATTTAAACTAAACTATACAGGTGATTTTATCAGTGCATTTCGAAAGCTCGATTTTTATCTCGACGCACATTATAAAGGGCCTTCGTTTTCATTCAACTATGCAGGCCTTGGCAATAACAGTAAGCGGCCAATTGATGATCCCAGCTACTACCGTGTGAGGCAAAGCGAACTTTTTGTATATCCCGCTATTAAAAAAAGAATTGGTGTAAAAAGTTTTATTGCTTTGGGGCCATTTTTTTCAACATCGAAAATTCAGCAAACGGAAGGGCGTTATATCACCAGCGGGACTACAGATTTGCCGGTTGATATTTTTGACAATAAATATTATGGGGGCGGTAAGTTTTTATTCAATTTCAGCAGTGTTGATAATAGTATCAACCCTCATTTGGGTATAAAATTTTACAGCAGCTTTATTTACACCAACAATCTTCGTAATAAAAAAGAATTCAGCACCTGTCTGACAAGTTTTACTTTTTATAAGCTGATTGAAAAGAAAGAAAATATTGTAGTTGCGTCACAGATTGGTTTAGGTATAAATATTGGCGATGGTTTTGAGTTCTTTCAAATGCCTACTATAGGCGGTAATCAAGGGCTAAGAGGTTTTCGTACGGAACGGTTTTATGGGAAAAGCAGCTATTGGCACAGCACTGATTTACGTATTCGATTTGGAAGCAATTACAATAAAACGCTGCCTTTTACGATCGGCATGTTTGGTAGTTTCGATTATGGCCGGGTGTGGTTAAATGATGAATTAGCTGAATCGAATAGGTGGCACTACAACTATGGCGGTGGCTTTTGGCTGGCACCTGTAGATTTGCTGATATTCTCACTGGGTGCATTTGTACCCGGCGGCAATACGAACGAAAAGCGATTGATCATACTGCGGATGGGTTTTGGATTTTAGGTTGGGGTATGTCCGCATTGTTAAAGCGTTATAGTTGTGTAGTTAGTTACACTCTGAGATGTAATTACGTTTATTGTAACGTAGAATGGTATCCAAGAAGGAGCTGCTATAATTGATTGTAACTCCATTCAATAAAACAGCAGTAAAACCTTCTGTTATCGACCAGGACAAACAAGGGATAGAAAAGTAACTTTCACTTCATTTAACTATTGTACCAGTAAAACGTTTAACAAATTGGCCATGAAGAGGAAAAAAAATCTACAAGGCTCATAAGCTCCAATTCCATTGTGTAATAAGCTTTTAAAGGTGCCGATTTGACAAAACAGTGTTACTGTTTTTGAAGTCTTAAAATTGTATTGCTAAAATCGCAACACTGTTTTTTAGCATAAATACAGTAATTTCAAATTAGTCAGAAGATCATATTATCTCGAATAGCATTTATTCCAGTGCTATTCAGGATTACAAGGAAATACACGATGATTCAACAAATTTTAAAGACGGAGGTCAATTATATTTGTTTCTTTCTTCGGGTGGTGGCCGGAGTTATCATTTTCCCTTATGGTATGCAAAAATTACTGGGTTGGTTTAATGATTTTGGTGGAGGTGTTGGGATAAAGGCATCGTTGGCTCAGCTTAAAAAGAAGAAAGTGCCTCTATTCCTGGCATGGATGGTTATACTCGGTCAATCTTTAGGAAGTATTGCATTGATTACCGGATTTGCAGGAAGAATAGCGGCCGTCGGAAATTTTATCATATTCACGGGAGCGCTTATTAACCATTTACCAGATGGATGGGTGCTGAACTGGACAGGTAGAAAGAGAGGGGAAGGAATTGAATATTTTGTGCTGTTGCTTTCAATGCTTTTAATCATTATCATTAATGGAAGCGGTGCAGTTTCAATAGATCTTTATCTGCAGAAAAGTTATAAATAAATTCGTCCACTTGATTTCTATACTATACTTCAGCTATTGGTTGAGTATAGCAAGGGCACTTTGCGTAACAAGCAGAGATCGACTCCAAAATAAAAGGACAACGGCTTTGCTACACTTCAAATTGCAAGGGGTGCGCATGGAAAATTAAGAGTACCTGACAGCAATGTATGCACTGATAAATTATAAACATTATGCCTGATAGGGAACAGTTGCAAAATCGAATTCTCTTTTCATTAAGTAATGAAATTGCCCGCATAAGGGGTAAGGATGATATGTTGCATTTGATAAGAACTACATTAAAACAATATGTTGATTTTGACGATAGTTTCATTATGAGGTATAATCAAACCTCAAAAACTTGTCGTTCTTATATATTTCATGTTGAAAATGGTCGCTCAGCAAACCCGGCTTTTGACAGCCAGCTTGATATCGAATATCCCGTAGAAGACGATCGTATAACGGATAACGATATGCCTGAAGTACAAGATGTAGAGTTACTCTTGTCGGCTGGTCATAAACAGCTTTCATTTATACAGAGCACGGGTATCAAAGAGTTTGTAACTTTTAAATTGGTTGAAGGAAATTCGTTGATTGGTTTGTTTGTTTTATTGTCGGAGAAAAAAAACAGCCTTACGAAGGATAGTCTTGATTTACTTAGAAAAATATCCTATCCAATTTCAATTGCAACGGCAAACATTATTGCTAATGAGGAAATAACCAAACGAGAAGAAGAGAAAAACCTATTACTTTCTTTGAGCCACGAGATTGCTGCATTAAAAAACCGGCAGGATTTATTTCATGTGGTGAATGGGAAAATAAAAAAGTTGTTTTCGGTACAGGAGTTTGGATTTTCAAAAATTGACGAAGGTGGTGAAACCTTTAGTGCTTTGGTGATGGATATGGGAGAGGAAATCAGAAGTCATTCCGACTATGATAAAACCATTGCTACCCATTTTAGTGTTGCAGATCCATTGTTTACAGAAGTTATAAATGCAGAAGATCCCGTGCTATATGAAGTAGATGAACTGGCTAAGCAGCCAGATCTGCCGGCCTATGTATATTTTTGGAAGAGCTTAGGGATACAAAAGGTTTTGATTGCAGCACTAAGGGTTGGCGGAGCTCCTGTTGGTACGGCCATTTTTATACTCAAAAAGGATGCTGTTATTAACACAAAAAATCTACTCTTGAAAGGCGTTTGTTCACAATTGGCGGTTGCGGTATCTAACATTTTGGCAAATGAAAAAATTCAGAAACGGGATGAGGAAAAAACGATACTCCTGTCATTAAGTAATGAGTTTGCTGCACTAAAAAACAGGGAAGATTTATCAAAAGTTGTCAATGCAAGAATAAAGGTACTGTTTTCATTAGAGGAATTTGGTATTGCACAAATTGATGAAAGTGGTGAAACCTATAGCGCTTTCACGTTGGAGTTTAATGAGAGGTCTAAACAAATCCAAGATTTTGCATCCGTCATATCAGCGAGGTACAGTGTTCATGATCCGATTTGTTCACAGATTTTGCAATCAGAAGAACCACTTTTGTTTGACGTTGAAGAAATTTTTAATCAGCCAGACATGCCTGCATATGTGGGTTTTTGGAAGAAGTCGGGATTCAGATTTTACTTAACCATGCGGCTCCGGGTAGGCGGCAAAAATATCGGATATATTGTTTTTCACCTTCCCTATAAAGAAGCAGTAGACCCTAAAAGTATCTTGCTAAGAGGTATTTGTGCACAGTTGGCTGTTGCTGTTTCAAATATTCTGGCTAATGAAAAAATATTGGCACGAGAGGATGAAAAGGCAAGATTACTCGAGTTTAGTAATGCCATGGCTTCTGCAAGAGATAAACAAACGCTGGCGAAAATCTTAAAAACACAGTTGAAAGATTTGTTTGGAATAGAAGACTATGTTATACACGCCCTGAGTAAAGATAAAAAGACCCATCGTCCTGTTTTGTTTGATCAGGAGGCTGACTTTGCACAACATCCCGATTTTCAAAAATTAATTTATATTGATACTGACGTTAATGATGGCGTGTTTAATAAAATACTTGCAAGTGATGACATGGTTGCCTTTAATGTAGAAGAATGGTTTAATTCCCCCACACCGCCAGCTTATTCAGATGCTGCAAAAGCAATCGACTTGAAACGAATGGCGGGTATTCCCATTAAACTTGGTCGTGAAAATATTGCCGTTATGAATTTCCGAAAAGATGGGATCAGTCCCTTTACTTTTCAACGGCCTTTGTTCAAAAGTATTTGCTCACAGTTAGCCATTTCAATATCCAATATCATGGCTAATGATGAAATCAATGGGCGAGAAGCTGAAAAGTCTTTACTGTTAGAGTTTAGCAATGCCATTGCATCTGTACGGGATAAGTATGTTTTTGCTAAAGTATTAAAGCAGCAACTAATGAAGCTGTTTTTGATAGAAGATTATGTTATTAATATTTTGAGCGAAGACGGTCAAGAAGTTATTCGATTTATGTATGACATTGAAAATGAAATTTTCCAAAAACAGGAGTTTCTTAAACTTTTAGATAATCCTATCAATGTTAATGATGGCGTATTCAATAAAATACTGGAATCAGATGTGCCGGTTACGTTTAAAGTAGAAGAATGGGCCACTTGGAAAAATCCACCGGTTTATCTTCAAGCAGCAATTGCCACCGGTTTGAGAAACCTTACAGGAATGCGACTCCAATTAGGTGAAAAAAATATTGCATTCATCAGTTTTAAACATGATGATTTTGGATTGCCTCCCTCACAACTTCCTTTTTTAAAAAGTATTTGTTCACAAATCACCATTGCCGTCTCCAATATTATCGCCAATGAAAAAGTGAACGAGCAATTAGTCGAAATCAGGCAATACAAAGAACAACTTGAAGAGGAAAAGATATACCTGAAAGAAGAGATTGAAACGGCTCATAACTATTCTGAAATCATTGGCGAAAGTCCCGGAATAAAAAAAGTATTCCGAATGGTAACACAGGTCGCAGCATCTGATAGCACCGTTCTACTATTGGGAGAGACAGGTACAGGAAAGGAACTGATTGCACGGGCAATACACAATTCATCGCCAAGAAAAGATAAGTTAATGATTAAAATTAATTGTGCTGCATTGCCCGCTAATTTAATTGAAAGTGAATTATTTGGGCATGAAAGAGGGAGTTTTACAGGCGCTTTTGAAAGACGGATCGGGAAATTTGAATTGGCTAATAACGGGACTTTATTCCTGGATGAAATTGGAGAAATGCCGCTTGAGTTACAGGTAAAATTATTAAGGGCTCTCCAGGAAAAAGAAATCGAGCGCATAGGAGGAAAAACTACTATAAAAACTGACGTACGTATCATTGCCGCCACTAATCGTGATCTTGAAAAATTAATGGAGGAGGGTAAATTCAGACTAGATCTGTATTACCGTTTAAATATATTCCCTATTCAATTGCCACCGCTAAGAGAGAGGCGTGAAGATATTCCGCAACTTGCTTCACATTTTGTATTACGGTTTTGTAAAAAGGCAGGAAAAAATATAACGAGCTTAAGTAACAAAGCTCTTGAACAACTACAACAGTATGATTGGCCTGGTAATATACGGGAGCTGGAACATTTAATTGAACGAAGCGTGCTACTTGCAACAGGCGACTCAATTAAAGCATTAGACCTTCCAAACCCAAAAACAAGGATGGTAACTAAAGTGGAATCTGAAAGTTTTAAGATCCAGACAATTTTCGACAATGAAAAGGAATACATTTTGAAAATACTAAAATATACAGACGGCAGAATAACAGGAGAAGGTGGTGCCGCTCAACTACTAGGCATACCACCGAGTACTTTAAATTCCCGTATTAAAAAGTTGGGTATCCGTAAAGAACATCATGGATAGAAAAAGTTAAATGAAAATTATGCAATTATGTCTTAGTAGTTGTGGCGTTTGAAGCTTGTGAGCTTTAGCAGTGAGGACACTATTTTTTAATAAGATAATTTACAGCTTCAACTTTATGTCCAAAAGATTCAACCTCTTGTTGTTTGCAGTGGCGTGTCCTAATCTTCTCCGGTAAACATATTTCATATTCTGAATTCTGATGTAAAAAAAGAAGGATTTTTTAGGCAAATGATACTGATATTTTGAATACAATTTTGGGCAAAATATAATTATCATGAAAAAGTCATTAGCTCAAGAATTGGTTTTAGTTACAGGGGGATCAGGTTTTGTTGGCACTCATATTATAGCTAAGCTACTGCAACAGGGTTTTACAGTAAGGACTACTTTACGCTCAATAAACAAAAAGCAACAAGTCATAGATGCATTAAGAAGGGCAGATATTACTTCTGTGGAAAAACTTTCTTTTTTTGAAGCTGAACTGGAAAGAGATGATAACTGGAACGAAGCGGTGAAAAATTGCAGTTATGTATTACATGTAGCTTCTCCGTTTCTGCTTAAGGAGCCTAAAGACGAAAACGAACTAATTATACCTGCCCGTGATGGCGTATTGCGGGTATTGAGAGCATCCCGTAATGCAGGTGTTAAAAGGGTGGTGCTTACTTCTACCTTTGGTGCTATTGGCTATAGTATTGATCCTAAAAATCATGTTTTTACGGAGGCTGACTGGACCGACCCAAGTGCTCCGCTTGCGGCTTATATCAAATCAAAAACAATAGCTGAAAAAGCAGCCTGGGATTTTATAGCAGCGGAAGGTGGTTCTTTAGAACTTACCGTAATAAATCCTGTTGGAATTTTTGGACCGGCGTTGGGTAATGACTACTCTGTTTCCATTGAATTGATCAAAAATCTCATTGAGGGAAACATGAATAAAAGTTATACTGAATTTTCTTTTGGTGTTGTAGATGTACGGGATGTTGCTGAAATCCATATAAAAGCTATGAAGAATCCGGCAGCCAAAGGTGAGCGATTTCTCTTGGCAGCAGATGGTGCAATGACGTTTTATGATGTTGCCGAGCTAATAAAGAAAGAACGAAAAGAACGATCACTAAAAATTGAAAATCTGAATTCAATTGATAAGGCTGATTATATTCAACTTTCTAATTCAAAAGCAAAAGTATTGTTAGACTGGCAACCAATAAGCAAAGAAGAAGCTATTTTGGCAAGTGTTGATTCATTGTTTGCTTAATTACCGATTTAGTTAGATAAATATTCTGACATGCCGGAATATTTAATTGGTGTGTCTTTAAAATAATGTCTGCGTCCATAATAGCAAAATTGAAAAGGGTTTCAATTTCATTTATTGAAACCCTTTTCCAGTTCTATATCTTGCGAGATTCTATTGCCGTTTTTTGGCAACAAACTCTGAATCAGCGTTACATTAATAATCTATGTTCAGACGGTGGATGCCCAAATTGAGATTTAAACAATCTTGAAAAATGTGCGTTACTCTCAAACCCCAATGTATAACAGATGTCTGTAATTTTCATATTTGTGTTTAAAAGAAACTCGCTCGATTTTTTTAATCTTCGTTCCCGTATCCACTTTGAAGGTGGCATATTATACACCGAAACAAAATCTCTTCGGAAACTGGAGAGACTTCTCCCGGCTAATCGAGCCAGCTGATTTATTGAAAGTGGATTCATAAAATTATTTTCTACAACAACTGTAATATCAGGCCGCATCTCATTTCTCAAGTTCAGGAAAAGGTCTAATAAACCACGGTCCGAATTTTTTAAACTATGTAGTAATTCTAAAAGTTTAAACTTAACCATTGTGTCGTCTACTTTTGTTTCATCTTCCAGGTATGCAGTCAATGATTTTGTAAATGTTGCAAAATTCGGTTGCATGGTGGTAACATATATATTCTCTTCAGATGTTTTGGAGCCATTTGTTAACTGTGTTATTGTAGAAAATTCCTTCACCAAGTCGTATCCCATTGAAAAGATGATAAACTCAGTCTGAAGCTGTTCTGTGTCACTATAGTTTGTTCGATATTCTATAAGTGTACTTTTCTTAAGAAATGCTATTTGATTTTTCTCTACAATAAACTCGGATTCACCGTAACTTAGATTTACAGTGCCATTCATGGTTACTAAAAGCCTGTTGTCGTCGGAGTAAACAGCATCCTTGTAATAGTGTCTGCAATTAAAGTATTCTATTGCTGTTGAATTATTGAAGGTTAATGCTTTTCTCTTTATTGGTTGAAGGTCGGGAACTACGTTGTACGAGTCGTTAGTATTGTATGCCATGGTAACTAGTTACTTTTTTTGATTAAATGGTTTTATCCAAGTTCACTGCAGTTAGTAATTCAAATGATTACAGCGAAATCAAACTTTCGTAGCCAATAATTTCAAAGGAGGTGCCAAAGATTAGTATATTGAAAGACAATTGGTTGTGTTCAAATGTCATTTTAACTGCTAGCGATATTTCGCTAATTAGCAGGTCTTTAGTGTAATATCGAAACAAAACATGTCGTATTTGAGAGATTTTTTGTTGAAAACCTATCAGTCATTTTTGCATGTAAAAAAGGGATACCAGCAGAGGTACCCCTGAATTTATTTTGTAAAAAAAGATAAAGCATCAAGACTGGTTGCTGAAATGAGCTCTTAACAGCCAGGCCATTTTTCATCTTTCTCAATCAACTACATTACAAAATCACTACTGCCGGCATCATTGTATTTATCAGCAAAGATTAGAATAAGTCTGCGAAGATTATTAATGATTGTTTCGTGGCCGCCGAGTAAATATTTCAATTGATCGTTTTGCGAATTGGCATACGGCTGTTCAATTAAACTGGTAAGTCGCAGGAAATCTTCAAGCCCTGCTTCAGCATGGAAGCCGATAGTACGGATTCTTTCGGCTATATCATCTATTTTATAGATCGCATTAATTTGTTAGTCATAAACTGACGCATTTCATAAAAGTTAGTAGCTTGAATATCCCAGTAATAGTTTCTTGTTTTTGTATGTAATATAAATTCATCTGCCAACAACTTATCAAGTTCGATACTGACTAATTGCAATTGGGTTTCCCGGATACTAAGATTAGGTTTCATGCCATTTGTTTATGTTATTCTGTACTTAGGTATTTTAATTGATCATGCAGATTGGGATTAATTAAAAGGTAGCATCATCTGAATTGAGCGGCTTTCCCAAGTCGTCTTTTTATTTTGATTGTAAGAGTCGCAACGTATTATCAGGTAAGTATACATGGAACAGGATGATTCAGTATTTATAAATTAGCCTTCACTGAAATGAATTTGAGTCAAATAATCAATAAAGTTGAATTCAAACCGTAACTAACTTTTTATAAAATGGTCCAATTTTACATCGCTTATTGATGTTTTTTTTCGAAGTGTGGTAAAGTTGCGTGCCTTCATTTTCGCTCGTCCCCAGTTGTGTTGCCGTTGGATATTGAAGGTATAAGTTAGTAGAACATATCAGTATACGATTAGTGTGCAAGCTGAATGTCTTTTTCTCTCCGCAATTACACAGATAAATTAAACAATCATACTGCCATAAAGAAATTTTCGGCAAGCCTGTGAACTGCTGATTATAGCTCGTTTTGATAAACATAAATCGAAGCAATCAAATAATTTAAAAAATATGAAGTACATCAACCAGGAACCACTTTTAACAGAATTTATGTTGGGCGACGTGCACCTAAACAACCGTATTGTAATGGCTTCAATGACAAGGGGCCGATCTGACAATCCTGAGCTTGCCCCAACAAAACTCCATGCTAAGTATTATGCGCAAAGAGCTTCTGCAGGACTTATTTTAACTGAAAGTGTTTGGGTAAGTGAACGTGCCATTGGGTCTATTAATCTGCCGGGTATTTATTCGAAGACGCAAATTGAGGGTTGGAAAGGAGTAACTGATGCAGTTCATGAAAATGGAGGAAAAATCTTTATGCAAATAGTACACAGTGGTGCTGTTTCACATCCCGATTTTTTTAATGGCGCATTACCATTAGGGCCTTCTTCCATCAACCCACAAGAAAAGTGTTACACACCTTCGGGATTTAAGGATACGCTTACTCCCCGGGCATATACCATCCCTGAAATTAAATTGACCATTGAAGAATTTAAACGGGCAGCTGTAAATGCGAAGGAAGCAGGGTTTGACGGTATTGAATTACATGCTCAGTTATTTACATTAATACCACAGTTCTTAAGCGAAGCTACCAATCAGCGAACTGATCAATATGGAGGTTCTATTGAAAATCGATCACGCCTGCTTTTCGAGATATTAGATGCTCTGTTGGAAGTGTTCAACAGTACACAGCTTGCTATTAAATTCACACCTGCGGCTTTTAATCATGGCATCATTCGTCCGGATGTTAATACGATTCCGACTTACAACTATCTGCTGAAAAAACTGAATGACTATAAGCTTGGTTATATTCAATTGGTACGTCCTTCTGTGGAACTCACGAATACTCCGATAGCAGTTTTACAGGATGACTTTTTCGGCTACTTCAGAAATATTTATACCGGTAACATTATGGCTAATATGGGTTTTGACTGGAATTCCGGGAATGCCATACTCAGAGATAACAAAGCAGACCTGGTTTCGTTTGCCCGCCCTTTTATTGCCAACCCAGATCTGGTAAGACGATTTGCTGAAGGAATTACGTTGGCAGAAGCCAGCCATGAAACTTTTTATACGGGAGGCGAGAAAGGATATGCCGATTATCCGTCAGCAACAAACATTATTCCTGTGTGAATTTAATAGTCAATAAAGTTGAATTAAGCAACAAATAGAAAAATGGTTTTAGTGATCATCTTTACATCATTAGAAAATTAAGAAGAACTAAACAGTAATAATGCAGATATACGTAAGGCTACTGCCTTGCTTATTGGTTTTGCATTTGGCAAAGCAGAAATATTTCACCAAAAAACAAATAGTATGAAACAGTATGTAATTCTTTTGAGCGCCATATATGCAATAGGTTGCTCTGAAAATAATCAATCAACTACTCATCAACAAAACGAAACAGAAATGAAAAGTGAACTAACAGTAGCGGATTATGCTACCGATCCTCATCTTGACAGTAAAACGAAAGCGTTTTTAACTGTATTAAATACAAGTGGAGGCAAACCCCTAGAAGCTTTAACTCCCTTGGAGGCAAGGCAGGTTTTAGTTGGTGCACAGGCTTCCGTAAAAGTGGATCTTTCAGGAATTGATGAATCTGAAAAAACAATTACGGCTGGTGGGCACACAATTAAATTAAATATTGTTCGTCCTGCGGGTGTGAAAGGTAAGCTGCCTGTTTTCATTTTTATTCACGGTGGCGGATGGGTCTTGGGTGATTACCCCACACATAAACGAATGGTCCGTGACTTGGTTTTGCTGACTGGATATTCTGGTGTATTTGTAAATTATACACCAACGCCTGACGCAAAATATCCAACGCAGGTTAATGAAATTTATGCTGCTACGAAATGGGTTGCAGAGCATGGCGATGAAATTAATGTTGATGGTAAAAATCTTGCGATGGTAGGAAATAGTGTAGGTGGAAACATGAGTACTGTTACTACAATCAAAGCAAAGGAAAATAATGGTCCAAAAATAAAGGTACAAATCTTGATGTGGCCAATCGTGGATTCAGATTTTGAAACAGAATCGTATCAGAAATTTGGCAAGGACCGTTTTCTTACTACCTCTTTAATGAAGTGGATGTATGATATGTATACTACAGACTCAAATCAACGAAAGGAAATTTATGCATCGCCTCTTCGTGCAACGGTTGAACAATTAAAGGGTTTGCCTCCTGCCTTGATCCAGGTTGCAGAGAATGATGTATTACGATATGAAGGAGAAGCATACGGACGAAAACTGGATGAGGCAGGTGTTCCAGTTACGGTGGTTCGTTACAATGGAACTATACATGATTTTGGATTGCTGAATGGTCTGGCTGATTTGCCTGCGACAAAATCTGCTTTTTTTCAGGCCGCTGCAGAAATGAAACGTTACATGCAATAGGATCAGTATTGCATTCTTTAACAAAACAGCTTCAACGTTTTTTTTGCTGCATTAGGTGCTCTTTACATCTGCTAACTTTTTTAAAGAATGTATTGAGTGTCACTTATCAGCTCTAACCAATTGTTTTCATCGTTTAAAATAATACCAGGCAGACCTATGTCTTCTGCTTCTTCGTCAATCAACAGATTGCCGGTAGTTATGAAATGATGCTGACATTAATGTAGCCTTTCAATTGTTTTCTGAATAACAACGTCATTAACAACTCAATATTATGAAACAAAAAGTATGGTTTATCACAGGAGCTTCCAAAGGATTCGGTTTAGCAATCGCCAAGGCAGCACTTGCAAACGGAGATAAAGTAGTTGCAACAGTAAGAAAGAATAAAGAAGCACTCGCCGATAGTTTGAACGAGAAAGACAGATTATTGGTGGTGCAGTTAGATGTAACGAGGGAGCATGAAGTTAAAGCCGGTGTTGAAAAATCGATAGCCACGTTTGGTGCAATTGATGTGCTGGTTAACAATGCCGGATATGGATTACTGGCTGCAGCCGAAGAGGCTTCTGATGAAGAAGTAAAACAACAATATGACACGAATGTATTTGGACTGCTCAATGTTACACGTTCGGTTTTGCCTCACATGCGCAGACAAGGTTCCGGTCATATTATCAATGTCTCTTCTCTATTTGGTTATAGCGTTCCTTACCCCGGTTTCGGCATTTACGGTTCCACCAAGTTTGCGGTAGAAGGTATATCCGAAGGGCTTGCACTCGAAGTAAAGCCATGGGGTATTCATGTTACATCGGTTGCGCCAGGTTTGTTCAGTACAAAGTTTGCTTCCAACGAATCGTATCAGACTTCCCGGATAATCCTTGACAGTTACAATGATACCGTAGGTAGTGCAAGAAAATTCATGAAACAGTTGGATGGTAATCAGCCCGGTGATCCTTCCAAACTGGCCATGGTTTTAATTGAATTAACGAACACCAAAAATCCGCCACTTCATTTGCCAATAGGCAAAGATGCTGTAGCAGCCTTCCGAACAAAAATGGCTTCAATGCAAAAAGAAGTTGATGAATGGGATGATGTTTCGAGTAGTACAGATCATCATATCATGAATTAGATATCGATTCCACAGGTCGATAATTTATTGATTGGTGACAATTCGTAAAATTCGGAAGATCTATCCAGTTGAAACAAACATCAATTATGCAAAGTATTTTTAGAACAGAAGATCAGTTTCCTGAGGAATACAAATTAGCCCGAATAGACCAGCGTGTTTATTTGCTCAACGGTGAATGTATTGAATGGGAGGGGCCTTACACAACAATCTATTCGCCGGTATGTATTCCAGGCCCCGATGGACTAAATCGTAAAATATTAGGAAGTGTACCCAGGACATCGGGTAAACAGTCGCTTGAAGCACTAGATGCTGCTGTGGCTGCGTATAATAATGGATTAGGTGAGTGGCCTTCCATGAGCGTGGAAGGGCGTATAAAATGCATGGAGCATTTTGTTTACCTGATGTTGCAGCAACGGAACATCGTTATAAAACTGCTCATGTGGGAGATAGCAAAAACATTAGCCGACGCAACAAAGGAATTTGACCGAACGATTGAATATATAAATGCTACAATCGATGCATTGAAAGATACAGACCGTGAATCATCCCGGTTTCGGCAGGAAGAAGGAATCATTGCTCAAATCAGGCGAACTCCACTTGGCGTGGTGCTTAGTATGGGACCTTTTAATTATCCCCTCAACGAAATATTCACAACACTTATTCCGGCATTAATAATGGGTAATACCGTCTTATTCAAGATGCCGAAACATGGAGTGTTGCTGTATTACCCATTGTTGAACGCTTTTAAGGATGCTTTTCCTAAAGGTGTTGTGAATACACTTTATGGGAATGGTGCTGAAATCATAACACCCATTATGGAAACCGGAAAGGTGAATGTGTTGGCGTTTATCGGATCAAGTAAAGTTGCGAATGGGCTTAAAAAACTTCATCCTAAAGTAAATCGGTTAAGAGCCGTGTTGAGTCTTGATGCAAAGAATGCTGCAGTTATCACAAAGCATGCTGACATAGAAATTGCAGTTAGTGAATGTATTTTAGGTGCTCTTTCATTTAATGGACAACGATGCACTGCGTTGAAGCTGTTATTTGTGCACCGTGAAGTAGCAGATGAATTTGTAGAAAAACTAAGTAAGGCAATTGAAGCATTACCTGTAGGCTTGCCATGGGAAAAAGATGTTCGTATTACGCCCTTACCTGAACCTTCAAAACCCGGTTATCTAAGGGAATGTATTGTGGATGCAATTTCGAAAGGTGCCCGTATTGTGAATGAAAAAGGTGGCTTGGCAGAAGAATCGCTTGTTATGCCAACATTGGTTTATCCGGTAAATGAGCAAATGCGTCTTTATCATGAGGAGCAGTTTGGTCCGGTTGTTCCGGTAGTGATATTTGATACAATCGACGAACCTGTTAACTACCAGGAGAATGCTTCTCATGGTATGCAGGTTAGTATATTCAGCAATGATGCCGGTGAAGTTGCGACATTGATTGACTCCTTTGTAAACCTTGTAAGTCGTGTGAACATTAATTGCCAGGCACAACGTGGACCTGATATCTTTCCCTTCACCGGCAGGAAAGATAGTGCAGAGGGAACGCTTTCTGTTTATGATGCATTGCGTTCATTCTCTATCCGCTCCCTTGTTGCAGCTAAATCAACTGAAACAAATAAGAATATACTCAATACAATCGTACATGAGCATAAGTCATGTTTTCTAAGTACAGATTATATTTTCTAGTGGCGACAAAAATGAAGCAACTGAAACGATCAAAATTCTGTTTTCTAAAGATTTAATTTCAATAATTAGTTAGCACAGCCCGATAGTCCAATCTATGAGACTTCGTTGATGCAGATCAATTTCATGATGATAGTTTATATGATTTCTCTGCCTAAATGTTTTAAACAGGTAAACGTCATTTTGACCGAATCATTTTAATTATACCTGTTCAGGTTACTACTTATTACTTCTGCTGTAATAAGGCTTAAAAAAAGAAAAATTCCGGAGTGGATTAAATTATCAACAAAGTTGAATTACAGTGAAAACTATAAATGACTTATGACGTGGATCTTTACATCAGGGAAAATGGTAATAGCAACAACACTTATATATTTCGTATGATACCAATGAATCTAAATAAGTTGATTCAAATCGAAACTTTTGAGTAACGCCAACATAGGTAGGGTAGATTCTGAATTGCTGCATAAATCTGAAGTGTTAACAGTAGCTCAAGAAGTTCAGAATATGATACCCGAAGTAATACAATGTTTAACTCACTGCAATCAAAGAAACAAATAGAGAATCAATCGAATGATCAAATCATGAATGCTGTTAAACATGATATAAGTTTTCTTCAATTTCTGCCGGTAAGTCTCTTTGGCGGTATTCTCGGTTTGACAGGATTGAGTTTTTCGTGGAGATTGGCATCAGCTAAGTGGGGACTTAATCCGTTGACCGGGGCAGCGTTTGGTGCGATTGTGATTTTATTATTTCTATTGTTATTGGTAACCTATATAAATAAATGGATACGGTTCCCGCAATCTGTAAAAGCAGAATTCAAGGACTTTGTATCAGTTGCTTTTTTTGCGACTTTCATAGTAAGTCTGCTGTTGATACCCGGAATTTTGTTGACCTATCATGAAGGCGTTGCTACTGTAATCTGGTTGGCTGGTGTAGTATTTATCATCATATTTAACTTGTATTTATTACAGCAATGGTTGAAGCGACCCTTACCTAGTGGAAATATATTGACGCCATTGCTGCTGCCGGTAATTGGATTGCTCGATGTACCCATTGTTGGTAGTCTTTTGCAATGGCCTGCAGCAAGGGAGATAAGCCTGTTTTGTTTTGCTGCCGGATGTTCGTTATTCATTATTCTTTATCCTGTTATCATGGCCAGATTACTGTTTGTATCGGCACTGCCTGAGACATTACAACCAACGTTACTTTTCCTGGTATTACCTTATCCAATTTTGTACTTAGATTATATCGGCTTTTCCGGATCGAACGATATTCTTTCTTCCGTTCTTTATTATTCCGGCATTTTTCTCTTGCTGATATTTGGGAGCAAAATATTGTTTCTCCCAAAAAGTTGTCCGTTCAGAGTAGGTTGGTGGGCAGTAAGTTTTCCATTGACCGCTATTACCATTTCCGCCTTCAGATATTCGGAATACCATCAGCAGCTAATCAGCCAGGTAATTCCTGTATTGTTGTTGGCACTTTCAACTTGTACAATTATCTATTTGATGTTTCAAACCACTTATCGTATCCTGACAAAACAATTATTTATAAACGATCCAACAAAAGCAGATACCGCTAAAATTTCAGAACCAAATCATTAATTATTTATCATAAAAACAGAAAACAATGAAACAAACAATCATCGCATCACTGTCTTTATTCATGTTAATTGCAGGTAAGCAAGCAGCGGCACAGCAACCTTCCGCAGACTTATTGACACCAACAAACCATTCGCTTGTTGTGATCGATATGCAGAGCCAGATGCTCTTCCCACTTAAAAGCGGCGGTATTAATGAATTCAGGGATAACGCAGCAATAGTAGCAGGTGCATCGAAAATATTCAATATACCTACAGTAGTTACAACAGTTGCATCCAAATCATTTAGTGGCCCTGTATTTCCCGAAGTTGCACAGTTCTATCCAGCTGGCGGGTATATTGAAAGAACAACGATGAATGCCTGGGAAGATGTAAATGCTTATAAAGCAATTACAGGTAATGGTAAGAAGAAAATTGTATTTGCCGGACTATGGACAAGTGTGTGTATCGTTGACCCGGCTTTGTCAGCGAGGGCTGTAGGCTATGACGTTTACGTTATTACTGATGCTTGCGGTGACGTTAGTAAGGAAGCGCATGATATGGCTATCAACCGTATGATGCAGGCTGGTGTAAAAACGATGACATCCATACAGTATCTGTTGGAATTACAGCGTGATTGGGCGAGAAGTAAAACCTACAAAGCCGTAACAGAACTTGTTGAAAAATATGGCGGCGCCTATGGAATCGGTATCCAGTATGCAAAGGATATGTTACCTCATTAAGTTGAAAAGAATTATTAAAATTTAGAAGCAGGTATAAACTCCCATAAAAAAGTATGCTCATGAAATTGTATTGCTCTTTTTTACTTCTCTTACTCAACATTGCTTTACAGGCCCAGACGAAGGCAGATATCATTATAGTTGGAGGTAAAATATCGACGTTTGATGATAACAAAAGTCAGGTACAAAGTATTGCTATTACAGGAAATAAGATAGTGATGGCAGGAACCAATGTGCAAGTAATGAAATTGAAGGGGAGGAATACAAAAATAATTTATGCTAACGGAAGACGAGTTATTCCCGGTTTATTTGACAGTCATTTGCATGTAATTCGTGGGGGTAGATTTTATAATACTGAGCTAAGATGGGATGGTGTAAAAACATTAAAACGGGCACTGGAGATGTTGAAGGAGCAGGCTCAGCGAACACCTGAAGGAAAGTGGGTTCGGGTTGTTGGCGGTTGGAACGAATATCAATTTGAAGAAAAGCGATTACCAACTTTAGAAGAGATCAACGAAGCGACAGGTAAGGTGCCCGTTTTTATTTTGTATCTCTATGGAAAAGCATGGTTGAATAAAGCAGGTTTAGAGAGATTGATGATCAATACAGATTCACCCAATCCGCCGGGAGGGTTGATTGAAAAAGATAGTAATGGTAATCCAACGGGGTTATTGCTTGCAGAACCCAATGCTTTTATTCTTTATTCTACATTGGCAAAATTGCCAGAGTTGACGACGGCAGAAAAAATAAATTCTACACTGCAGTATATGTCAGAGTTAAACCGGCTTGGTGTAACAGCCGCCATGGATGCAGGTGGAGGTTTTCAGAATTTTCCAGATGATTATACAATAACTGATTCCTTGCACAAATTGGGTAAGATCACTCTTCGACTGCCGTATTTTCTATTTGCGCAAAAAAAAGGTACGGAGTTGCAGGATTATTCAACATGGATTAACATGGTTGATATTGATCAGCAGGGAACGAATGATATTAATCAGATTAACTATCATGTTGAAGGCGGAGGTGAAAATATTGTTGCTGATGCGGCAGATTTTGAAAATTTTTTATATCCCCGACCGGAGTTGCCTGCAACAATGGAAGCGAACCTTAAGCCTGTCATTCAATTACTGGTTAAGAACCGGTGGCCATTTCGTATTCATGCAACGTATAATGAAAGCATCACCAGAGATTTGAATGTGATTGAAGAAGTAAACAGAGAAACACCGTTAGATGGTTTGATTTGGTTTATTGATCATGCAGAGACAATCAGTGAAGAAAATATGATGCGAATCAAAAAGTTGGGTGGTGGTATTTCTGTTCAGCATCGTATGGCTTACCAAGGCGAAAGTTTTATACATCGTTATGGTAAGAAAGCGGCATTGGCTGCACCACCGGTAAAACGTATGCTGGAAATAGGATTACCGGTTGCATTAGGAACCGATGGAACCAGGGTTGCCAGTTATAATCCATGGGTTGCATTACACTGGATTACGACAGGAAAGACAATTGGGGGAACACAGATAATGGCATATGAACATTTACTTGACAGATCAACGGCTTTAAGCTTACTGACTTCGGGTGGATATAAGCTCATTAAAGAAAATGAAAACAATGGGAAACTTCAAAAAGGTTATTATGCTGACATTGTTATTCTTGATAAAGACTATTTCAGTATTGCAGATGAACAAATTCCTTACATCCAATCGGTGCTGACTGTTGTTGATGGAAAAATTGTCTATGCTTCACATGAATATCAATCATTGGCACCGGCAAGGCTGCCTGTAATTCCTTTATGGAGTCCGGTAAAATATTACGGAGGGTATCAGTCTAAATAGATTTATGCGATCTCTTCTTTATCATATCACAGCAATTTATCCTGCAGCTGAAAGCTTTCATCTCGTCATGTTTTTTTGCAGGATTATTATCACTATCGAATTTGTTGTTGTGCATGGACTTAAGAAAATTGGAATAGGTGTGGCAAATGCTGAAGTAATACCAAACCCGTTGCATTGGCCTGTATTTGTTAATGACTACTTTATTCTCTTTGCCAGTCTTGTTGCACCTGTTTTTATTATCATTGGGCTATATACCCGACTTGCAATTATGCCGGTATTGGCTGTAACACTCACAGGGTATTTCATTGTTCATTGGAATGATTCTTTACTAATAAAGGATGTTCCATTTATCTACAGCATGATTTACCTGTTGATTTTAGTACTTGGCCCCGGGAAATATTCCGCTGATTATTTCATTCATAAAAAACAAGCAGTATGAAACTTATCTGGTATTTCGTTGCATTGGTTTCTGGCGCATTTCTTCCAATACAGGCGGGTTTAAATTCTAAACTCGGTAAATCAATTGAAAACCCTGTGTATGCGTCGATGATCTCATTTGCAATTGGCTTCTTTTCCCTGCTGGCCTTTATTCTGTTAACAAAACAATCAGTAACGTGGGCCGGTGTAAAATCGGTTCCTGTTTATGTTTGGGCAAGTGGGGTGCTTGGGGCGTTTTATGTAACGGCCGTCATTCTTACATATCCGCAAATTGGTCCTGCATTAACGTTTGGACTTGTGGTGGCAGGACAAATGATTATTTCTGTTTTAATGGATCACTTTCATATTCTGGTGCATATAAAGCACAGCATCAACATCTACCGGCTTATTGGTGTTGCATTCATTGTGGCGGGAGTTATCATTATCCGAAAGTTTTGAGATGAAATATTTGATTTTTATATTGAATCTATTCCTGGTAAAGTTGCTTTTGTGTCAGCAGGTTCCATTACGTAATCTTCGTTACGATGAAGATTATTCGGTGCTTAAAACTGATACTGTAAGAGGTTGGTACAATTCTGTAAAATTTATACCACTCAGTTCTTCCCGTAACAGTTTTTTATCTTTTGGAGGAGAATACCGTTACCAGTTACAATATTTTAAAAATGAAAATTGGGGCGATATACCTAAGGAAGAGTATATGGCTGTTTATAACCGATTATTAATTCATAGTGATCTTCATATCGGAAAGCATTTTCGATTATTCGGACAGTTGGTAAGTACAAGTACCTCAGGTCGTGTAGAGCCTGCCCGTTCAGTGGATGAAAACTGGCTGGATGTACACCAGGTTTTTTTGGATGTTAATTTGTTGAACAGACAAAAAGATAAGCTTGTGATCCGGGCAGGCAGGCAGGAACTTCTGTATGGATCACAAAGGTTAATCTCCGTACGTGAAGGACCAAACAATCGTTTAAGCTTTGATGCGCTGAAGTTGTTTTACAAGCGACATAATTTTGAGGCAGACGCTTTTTATAGCAAACCGGTAAGAGTATGTGTGAATGTGTTTGATGACCCTGTTAATCAGAATGAACAGCTATGGTCGTCCTATCTTGTTTTCAAGGATGTTCCACTTATTCAGCATGTGGATGTTTATTATATCGGTTATCAGAATACAAAAAAATCATATAATAATATTGCGGCAACAGAAACAAGACATTCAGTTGGAACAAGATTGTGGAAATGGACCGGCGCATTTCGTTATGATGTTGAGACTTTATATCAGTTTGGAATGATGGGCGATGTAGTTATTAATGCGTATACGGTATCGGCAAATCTGCAATATCATTTCCGGAAGTTAAAATTGAAGCCAGTTGCGGGTTTAAAGACAGAGTTGATTAGTGGCGATGTTTTGGCAGGTGATAACCGAATTAATACTTTCAATCCGTTATTTCCGAGAGGAGCATATTTTGGACTAGTTGCCTTAATTGGGCCTGTTAATCTTATCGATATTCATCCTTCCATTGAAATTGAATTATGCAAGGGGCTGTTGTTTATAGCTGATTATGATTTGTTCTGGCGCTATAGTCAGGCAGATGGTATATACGGACCAAATGCCGAATTGATTTACCCTGCAGGCTCCGGTAAATACATTGGCGATCAGCTTGGACTAAGTTTCGATATCGTTCCAAGTCAACATGTTTCCATTTCACCGGAATTCACTTTTTTTAGAGCAGGTAAGTATTTGAAAGATGTAAGTCCCGGTAAGAATATCATTTTTTCAGCAATCACCCTTCAATTTAAATACTAAATCTATTATTATGTCAGTAACAATTGGTATAAGAGAAGAAAACGCAGCTTCGGTTGCAGCAGATCTGTCAAAAATACTTGCAGATGAATTTGTGCTGTACACAAAAACACGCAATGCACATTGGAACGTAACTGGCGATGATTTTTATGCCAAACATAAATTTTTTGAAGATCAGTACGAAATGCTGGATGAAATAATGGATGAAGTTGCAGAGCGAATCCGTTCGATTAATCACTTTGCGCCTGCTACATTAAGGAGTTATTTACAGCTGACACATCTTACTGAATTATCAAGAGAGAAAAATGACAGTCATGGATACATCAAAGAATTATTGGCTGATCATGATAGTATCATTATGAATTTGAGAATTAAGATCAACTTGTTTGCTGCGGAATATCTTGATCTGGGTTCCAGTGATTTTATTACTGGCCTTATGGAAAAGCACGAAAAAATGGCTTGGATGCTCAGGGCTCACTTGTTATAGCCGTTCCAAACGACGAGCGAACCGTGTATCTCGATTGCGTTAAGCTTTGTGTTTGATACCGCCGCTATCGAATGAAAAAAAATACTATGGAAGGATTTAATAAAAAGTAGGAATTATTAATTGATAAACTAGTTTTATGCATTATACCAGAATCTATGCAGACGCCGCCGGTGAAACCCATTTTGAAGATGTGGAAATTCCGTTAACTGATAACGGTGATATTGGTTTTCTTTCAGACAAACAGAATGTATCAACAATGCAGTTCAGAGAAAACAAAGCAGATTATAACTGGAATTTTCATGCAGCTCCGGCAAAGCAATTTATTATTTTGCTGGATGGCGCAATTGAAATAACAACCAGCCTTGGTGAAAACAGAATTTTTTACGCAGGGGAAATATTGTTGGTAGAAGATGTAACCGGCAAAGGGCATAAAACAAAAAACCTGATCAATACCAAACGTAAATCAATTTTTATACAGATATGAACCAATTGATAACAGGGTTGCATCATGTAACAGCAATGGCATCGGATGCTCAGAAAAATGTAGATTTCTATGCGGGACTTTTAGGTCTCAGGATGGTTAAAAAAACAATCAATTTTGATGCACCCGATATATATCATTTATATTACGGTAATGAAGATGGAAGTCCGGGTACGATCATGACATTTTTCCCATTCCCTGGATTAGTCAAAGGAAGAAAAGGAAAGGGGCAGCTGACTGTAACTTCATTTTCAATTCCGGAAAATTCACTTGAATATTGGATGAACCGGTTCAAAAAATTCAACGTTCCATTTGAAGATCCGCAAGAGCGATTTGAGAATGAAAGTTTTATTTACTTTGAAGATGGCGATGGATTGGGTATTGAATTAGTGGCAAACAAAACAGATGAACGGAAAGGGTTTACCTATGGTCAAATTCCCGCCGAACATGCTGTGAAAGGTTTTTACAGTGTTTCGTTAGCAGAAGAAGGTTATGAAAAGACGGCAGGTTTACTAACAGAGCAAATGGATCACAAACTGGTTGCTGAAAAAGGAAACCGCTTTCGTTTTTCTGCCAGTGGAAAGCCTGGTGATTTGGTTGATGTGATTTGCTCCCCAGATTCGTTGCGAGGTTTAGGAGGAAGTGGCACGGTGCATCATGTTGCATTTGCAACAGCAACCGACGAAAGTCAATTAACCTTCAGAGAAAAAGTAAACGGACTCGGAGTTGTAAATACAACACCTGTTTTGGACAGACAATATTTTCATTCAATTTACTTCAGAGAACCCGGAGGTGTTTTGTTTGAAGTGGCAACCAATCCGCCGGGTTTTGCCATTGATGAGCCGAAAGAACATCTTGGTGAATCATTGAAGTTGCCGCCATGGGAAGAGCCGAATCGAGATGTGATTGAAAAATTACTGACACCTGTGGAGGTTGATATTGAAAAATTCAGAGACTGATGCATACATATCATATTATTGAAAAAGGCAGACCGTTACACGAAGCAAATAAAGCGTTGATACTTCTCCATGGCAGGGGAAGTACTGCCGATGATATACTAACTCTTTCAAATGAGTTTTGCGACGATACATTTTATATTGCCGCATCACAGGCTACAGGCAATACCTGGTATCCTTACAGTTTCCTTGTAGATGAGTCACAAAACGAACCGTGGCTTTCCTCCGCAGTAGAAGTGGTGAAAAGATTAATCGATGAAACAAGCCAACACATACCTGTTCATCAAATTTATTTGATGGGATTTTCACAAGGTGCATGTCTCACATTAGAAGTTGCTGCCAGGTATGCACAACAGTATGCAGGTGTTGTTGCTTTTACGGGGGGGCTTATCGGCAAACAGCTGGCGCCTGAAAAATACAAGGGTGATTTCAGAAAAGCGAAAGTCTATATTGGTAACAGTGATATCGATCCGCATGTGCCTGTTATACGTTCAAAAGAATCAAAAAAAATAATGGAAAGTCTTGGAGCTGATGTTACATTGGATGTATTTCCGGGAATGGCACATACCGTCTCAGTGAAAGAAATAAACCGGGTGAAGGAACTCATGTTCTAATAGAGGAATAATAAAAGCTAAAAAGATGGGAAATAATGTGGTCATAAATAATCTGCAAAACCTGCAATTCGAAATTGATCTCGGAGATGAAAAAGCCTATCTGGAATAACGTTGGCACCAGAGAGATCTGGTATTAATGCATACGGTTGTACGGGAAAAATTTGAAGGTAAAAGATTAGCTGGCTTGCTGACTAAAACGGGACTCGAATTTGCGATAACCGAAGGTTTGAAAGTTGTCTTTTACTGCCCCTTCGTCAGCTCGTATATAAAAAGACATCCAGAGTATGAAGAATTAGTAAGTACGAGCGGCGTTAAAAATGAATAGAATGGCATTATTTTATCAATAATATTTGGTTTGCTTGATGATCATGTCGTTCAACCATCCAGATGATTTCCTGCTTTTTCTGCTGCTTTTAACAGCAAATGTTTTTTTGAAATGGATCTATAGGTAAAAGACGGTTATGGTTTTCGAATGCATCATGGGTCAGTTAACGAAAAGTGGATGGATAGACTTTCAAACTGGCTGTTTTAATTTTTTATTATCTATAAATGAATATATCTATATTTGAAACAGTAATGCACAGACGAGATAGCCAAGGGTGCGAAAGAAATGCGTGAAAAAGTTGGTGAGTCATTTAGTGATTCGATATTTTGGAAGCTTATAACAATTTGATTATTATAAAGTTATAGCATATGATTTCGGAGCCGTCCGGTCCGCAAAACGCCACTCAGATTTGAGTGGCGTTTTTGTTTTGATACGGTTTGATGGGCCACGGATGGACACAAATGGACACAGATAAATAAGCCACGAACTACACGGATTTTCACTAATAATCTTCTATCCTTTCCCTTTAATAACAGCACCATGCCATATTAATTGGCCAATCCGTCGACCCGGGGTCTGATATAACCGCTCTCGGGGAGTTAGCATACTAGAGTCCCGAGTTCCACTGCGAGAGACCCGTGTGGACCAATTTTGCAGGGTCATCTCTCAGGGTTTTTTGTAATTGGATACTGGAGTAATGTCTTTATTCGGCCTTAGGCCGGTGTTATTCAACCTCTGGAATCAGAACATAAAAAAATATAAATCCCAAGCTCGACTCCACAAGATCATTATGAAAACAGAAAACTATTTCCCTTTTTTTTCTCAACAACGTCTCCCACTAATATATCATGATGATTTACATGAAGCCGATAGAGACGTTACTGAGAACTGAGGTAGAATTAAGTTGCATATATGCATAGTTAATGACCGTTTGCAGGCGAAACATGATCGATCTTCCAGACCTCGCCGGCGAGACTAACCACATATACATTGTTGCCGATGAACTCCATGGAGGTGGGTTGGTTAAGGCCACTTGCAATTACGCCAAAGCTGCCATCTGCTTTGAGCTTAAGGAGTGCGCCGGTATTTGGCAAGGCAGGTGCTCCTTCCCAGGGACCATCCCAAATGCCCTGTGCGAGAGTATAGAGTGTGTTTCCACCACCAAATTCCACGTCAACAAATAACCCAACATTTAATCCTGCGCCAGAAGCAATTTCTGTTGCGGTGAGCGGCTTTGGTGAGAGGGACATAAGTTTGGCATTCTCAGGCAGATGAGGAATGGGACCGGCTTTGGTGAAGTAGATCTTGTTGCCTCTCTGGGCCAGCCCGGTGGGCACAATATTTCCGAAGGCGATCATTTCAGTGATACCGCCGTTGAGGCTTACATAAAGTATGCGGTTATGGTGCCCATCAGTGACAATGAAACCGTCGTGGTAGGTTTCGAATGCGTACTGCCAGCCTGTGGGCACAAAGAAGTCTGATAACGGGGGATGGGCAACGGACCATTCGCCGATATCGGCTATGATGGTATGGCTATCCGGGCCGTCTACCCGGTAGATGCCTGCAATGTCTTCACCACCAAGATCCTTTGCAACACCGGTAACCAACGCATATGCAGTCCCGCTGCGGAAGACGACATCAATCACTCCACCACCCAGGAAGAACGGGTCTGGGTTTCGCTTTGGTAATCCAGTGGTAAAGAGCGTCATGGCGCCTGTCTTTGGATCTATACGCCAGATGCTGCCGGCAAGCGGTGCGGTAACGTACAAGGCCCCGTCAGTGCCAACGGTACTTCCCTGCAGCTCCTCAAGTCCAGTAACGAGCGGCTCCGGCACACCCGGTTGCATTGACTTTACTTTTGCCACAGAATGATCAACAACGGTATCTTCCGCATTATCCGGAAGAGTTCCTTTTTTGCAGGAAGAAGCGATCATTAGAAGAATTAATCCTGCGACTGCTAATGCATTGGCTGTTCTTTTCATAAAAAATAAATTAATGGTTAAAGAATAAAAATGCCTTGGGCACGAGCGTGAGGAAGTCAGAGGTTGACTATAAAACTAATAGCAAGTTTTAAAAACATCAATACCTATAAATTGGTAGTTCCGCAGGTAATGGAGATGCTTTAACCGACCTCCGTAGTGAAAATTGAAATCCCGTTGCTCATTGCGAGGGAAAGGGGCGTACCGAAGGGCGTGGCGAATTTTCTATAAATGTACCTGCAAGCAAGTCACACATATCTTTTTGCATATAACGCAAATTGTACCTGTGTTGCCAACGGAAAAGGGTGTTTACCACGTTGACAATTAGAAAGCCTGTTTCTATTTTGCCGTTACGTGTCGGCTAACATCGAAATATTCTTTTTATAGAAATCACAATGACGATTCGGAAACAAAAAGCCACATTCTCTAATCGTTGATAAGGAATGCTAACCTTGATGCCGTGAAATACAATATCTAAATGGAAATCCTGAACGCTGTTTCTGCTGCCCTTGAATATGAACGTACCTGCGTTGAAGAAAAGTAATTAGTTGCTCCGGCCTGTATTTTTTCGATCAACTCTTAAATCAACAGGTAATGAATTTTTTACAGGGTGTCAATCAAGTCACAAGAAGATTGAGCATACTGCTGCTCATTGTAGTACTGGTATCAGTTGCATTAGTACTTTATTATTTTAAGTATGTACCCGATAACCGGGAAAGGCTGCAAAAACAAGGATTCCTGATATTGAAACAACATGAAGATGGGCTGCGGCAATCGTTGCAGGATATGACGAACCATTTCTCCAATCAGAATAAGATTAAAAGAAATTGGATCAGCGAACAGGTCAAAAGCAAATTGCCATTACCCGATAATGAAAATGTGGATAATCCGTTCAGCTATGAAATCAGGTATGTAATAAAAAATGGATCTGCACTTCGAAAAGATAGCACAGCCTCTTCACCCATTATACGGTTTCACACAAATGAGCAAACGAAAATAGAATTTGAATTCCGCAGTGATTCCAATCTGATCATATTTGCTATTCCTTTCAATCATTTATTTGAAAAAGTAATTGATCCTGACAGACTTGATTTTTTTCACTCCTATCTTGTTGTTTCCGGTGGAAGAGCAGAGAGCTCATCCGGTAAGAATAAGCAAGTACTTTATCAAAGTACGAGAATATCTACCGCCGGGCTATTACCAACAGACAGCATTGGTAATGCTACTACACAACTGTTGTTTTCTAAAATAGCTGATGTTACAATTGATGGTAATCCTTACAAAGCATTTCTGCTGCCGTTCAAGCTGCAGGAGCAGCAACTTACTCTTACAGGTTTATTACCAGCATCTGAGTATCATCAAAAGCTGCAACGGATTCCTTTTGTGCTCATAAGCAGCCTGCTCTTCATTTTTATTTTTATCCTGATCAGTCTTCCTTATTTGAAAGTTTTTTTTATCAGCCAGGGTGATCGTATCGGTATTACTGATATGACATTGATTGGTCTGAGTCTTTTTGCAGGCACTGCTATTTTGATGATTATTTTTCAACAGGGAATTCGCCACACGGGGGTACGTTTTCGTACCACACATGAATTAAGAAATTTGGGTCAAAAAATTGACAGTAGTTTTCGAGAAGAAATCAGTCGTGCCTATAAAGAATTAAAATTCCTTGACTCTTCACTTCTTCGAGACAATAATGACTCTGCTTATAATAATATGACTGTAAGGGAAAAAAAGGGTAAGGGTGACTATCATTTAAAAGGTCTTGACAAAAATTTATACCTGAATTATGTAATCATGCATTGGTCAGATACTGCCGGCCAACAGGTTTTCAAGAGATCTTTACTGGATAACAATTATAATTTTATAAATCTCAGTCACCGGCAATATTTTAAAGACGTGATCAATCATCATTTGTTCTCTTTTCGTGGTGAAGAGGTTGATTCGTTTTCACTGCAACCGGTGTACAGCATTACAACCAATCAATTTGAAGTAAATCTGGCGATCCCAAGTCGTCATCCGAAATACAGCGTAAAAATGGCTGCCTTGTCACTTTACATGTACAGTGTAATGAATACGATTTTACCCAGGGGTTATGGATTCCATATCATCAACAACGACGGACTGATCCTCTTTCAGTCGGACGGAGATGTTACGTTGCGTGAAAATTTTCTTGACAAGCTGGAAGATCATGGAAACATCCGTGGTACTATTCAAAACAGGTTAAGCCGATTTATTCCCGATCAATACATCAATGATAAACAGTATCATTTATATATCCTGCCGGTGCAGCAATTGCCTTATTATTTGATTGTCTATCGCTGTAATGATTACGATGTAGCTTCTGTAATGCATGTGAGTGCATTTGTGTTGTTTTTTGTAATTGTCTTATATCTACTGTTGTTGCTGTATTGCTTTATTGCCTGGGAAAGCATCGGCAATTCAACCCGGCTGCATCAACGCATCCATCAATACGATTGGATAAAACCTTCAGAAAAATTTGTTGGTTTTTATTTAAGCGCCAATGTTTTTCTTGTTGTATACATTTCGTTTGCCACTGTGTTTACATTACTGTTTGCAAAAAGAGATTCTTCCGCCTGGATCATCGGATTGATGGCTCCGCTATTTGTCGTCTGGACCTTATGCCGTTTTTATCTTCTCAGCAAGAACGGAAAGAGTCTGCAGCAGGGAAAGATAACCACAAACCTTCCTGGCTTGCTGCATCCGGTTAATGTAACAGCGTTGGTTCTGCTATTGCTGATAACATTGGCGTACTTCCAGGTAGAGCAGAAAGAATCGATGAGGCGTTGTGTCATTGTATTTGAGGTGCTCAGTTTCATTCCACTGCTATTTACACGATTGAAAAAAAACAGTCGCATATACGTTTCGAAAAGTACTTCACACGCACAGCCTGTTTATGCTGCAAATATTTTTCGGTTACGTAAGAGGATTTTTCATGTTAAAATGATTTATTGCTATAGTCTTTTTTGGTTCCTGGCAGTTATGGCTGTTTCTGTTTTTCCGGTTTTTTGTTTTATTCGATATGCTCAGGACGCAGAGATTGGGCAACAGATAAAAACTGACCAGCTATCACTTGCGGCTAAAACAGAAAAACGGCTTTCAACATTTGGCTGGCTGGATAAAATTGTGACAGGGCGAAACTTACAAAGCGATACAACTGCGTTCAAATTGCGTGTAGACAGCGCCATCAACTCGCTTTTATTCAGTAAAGGCATTTACGGTGGAGATTCGGTCGTATTAACAGATTCGGTTATTAAACGAAATGATACTCTACCATACCAATCGGTCTTTTATGAGAAAATGACCAGGAATTTTAACTGGGGGTACAGATCGTTGAGTACAATATTACCTGATGAGGATACAGCATTCGATCAACAATGGTTTAGAAACGATCTTTCGGAGTCAAACAGCCGGCAAATGATACTGTACAGTTCCCTGAAACCGGAAAACCTTAATCAGGGAATATTAGCTAACCGGAGTGCGATACGGATTAAAACATCCCGGCCAACTTTCATGAAGTATTACCATATGAATGGCCTGTTGCCTGAAGGGTTGATCTGGCTTAGCGGTATTTTTTGCCTGGTATTTTTTTATCGGCTCATCACAGCGATCACAAAACGTTTATTCCCGCAATGGGACATTAGTATTCCTCAGGCCAGGCAGGAGGTTGATTGTGCGCAAACAAACGTTGACGATCTCATTTGCCAAACACTTAAGAAAAACTGGGGCGAGGTGTACACAGGTATTAGTGAGGTGCTGAAAAAACAACACCTGGAGAATAACGAAAGTTATCAACTGCTTAGAAAAAAATGGGAAGAAGAATATCATGATGAACACGTGACAGAAAGAACGGCTGCGAAAAAGGAATTTATGATCCTGTTTAATCAGTATCATTTATCAGTACTATATAAAAAGTTATGGGATGGCTGTACTGATAATGAAAAGTTTTTTCTGTTTGATTTGAGCAGGGATGGATTTATCAACCCGAAGGATGTTCAATTGGTTCACCAACTATTATTCAAAGGACTACTGGTAAAGAGCGATCTTGGAACAGGCGGATTAAAAATGATCAGCGTCAGTTTTCGAAATTTTATCCTCGAAAAAAATGGAGATGCGGAAATTTCAAAACTGAAATCTGAATTTCATCAGCAGGGAACGTGGAGTAAGGTTCGCACGCCGGTACTCATTACCATCGCTGTTGTTTGCATATTTTTATTTATTACCCAGGAAGATCTGATGCAGCGCATAGCGGCATTGATTCCAACATTGACTGCACTATTTGGATTAGGAGGACTTCTGTTAGGATCAAGATCAGCGGCAGGCAATGCGAAATGAATGTATGGTTGATTATACGAATGGGCTGGTTTTTGCCAGCCCATTTGTAAATGATAGCCATCTGTTTCCAGGAACATTTGACACAATTATTTTCTGAATTTCTCAGGATAGTAGGAAAAGTTGACCATAAAATATTGCTGTAAAGCATTCTTGTTTTTAGTTATTGTAATAACCTAAACTTCGTCGGAATTTTTTAGTTTATGATTTGATATAAATTGGAAAGAAGTTATCCTAATAAGTTATCGTCAATCCAGCACCTAACCCCATATCACTATCATAATGTGTAGAAAGAGAAATATATTTCGTTAAGATATACCGTAGCCCCGCCATATACTCCTTATCGCTGTTCGCCATAAAATTGAAACGCAGCCTGCTGCTAACCGGGATGTCTTCTCTGCCTAATTGTACACGCAGTTTTCCTTCAGTGTCTATCCTCGCATCTGCTCTTACCATCATGGGCAACGTGTATTGGAAACCGAAGCAAACAACTCCACGCTTATCTTTTGTATTCAATTGCCCGAAAAGATTTTTCTCGACTTCGCCGTGTTTACGATAGCGCCAGTCGAAACCAACATAAGGCATCAGCCATTGGTTTCGACCAATCAAACGACCGATGTGTAATTCATTTTCAAATCCTTTTTCGGAAGTTAACCCGAGTCGCCATTCGTTTTGTATCATCCAGCGTGTGTTGGAGTACATGATCTCGCCGTCGCTGCCGGTACTTTCTAAGCCAACCTGTGCCGAGAAATACATTCTACGATCATCATGATAAACTTTCCGCAACGCTTTCTTCGGATCAGGTAATTGCGGATTAGGAGGTGTGTTTTCATAAGTAAAGATGCGACCCATTCCACTCATCATGTGATATAGAATATGACAATGAAAATACCAGTCGCCATATTTTTCTGAAGCATGAAATTCGATGGTGTCGGTTTCCATTGGCATAATATCAAGTACAGTTTTCAATGGGGAATAGTCACCTTGACCGTTTAGTGTGCGGAAAAAATGCCCATGTAAATGCATGGGGTGGCGCATCATTGAATTGTTGGTTAAAATAATCCGGATGTTCTCACCATGCTTGATGAGTATTTTATCTGACTCAGAAATTGTTTTATTATCCATCGTCCACACATACCTTGTCATATTGCCGGTAAGTTCAAACTTCAATTCACGGAAGGGCACATCTGGTAAGGTTGTTTTCTTCGGTGCCTTCAACATGGCATAATTAAGTGTAACGATTGATTTGTTGCTGTCAACAATTTCAGGATACATCACCGTATTCATATCCATCTGTTGCAAACTCATGTTCATATCCATGTCATTCATACTTCCATCCATATTCATCATGTCATTCATCATCTTCATGCCTTCAAAATATTTTAAACGGGGCATGGCACCTGCTGCATGCTTTGATCCGCTGCCTAGCCAGAGTGATGTGCTCCTGGTGCGGTCTTCTGATGTTGACAATAATTCATAACTGCCGTCTTCGGGTATTGTAACGATTACATCATACGTTTCGGAAACACCCACAATAAAGCGATCTACTTCCACCGGCTCAACTTCTGCGCCGTCATTTGCAACAACACTCATTTTTCCGCCTGCAAACTGTACCCAGAAATAAGTTGATGAACTCCCGTTGATGATACGCAACCGAACTTTATCACCAGCTTTATACTGTTTTTTCTCTTCCGTTACATTTCCATTTGTGAAGAGTGCATCGTAATATACATCGCTCACATCCATAGCCAGCATGCGTTTCCATTCGTTCGTGATCTTTACGCCGAGTCTTTTTTCCTTCAACGCCTGCAGGTAATCCTGTGTTGCTTTCTTTTTAATGGCATACCAATCGGTAGCATAGTGCAACGAACGTTCTACCTGGTTGGGATTTTCATTTGTCCAATCGCTGAGCAGCACCACTTCTTCAGCTATAGCTTGTTTTTCTTTTTCATGAATAACAATTGCACCATACATGCCGCTTTGTTCCTGCAGCATAGTATGTGAATGATACCAATAGGTGCCATGTTGTACAATGGGAAAACGAAAAATATGTGTGCTGTGGTCTTTAATTGGTGCTGTTGTTAAGTACGGTACACCATCCTGTTCGTTCGGCAAGATCAAACCATGCCAGTGAATAGATGTTTCCATATGCATCTTGTTGTGCACATGAATTTCAGCCGTATCACCTTCTGTAAAATAAAGCGTTGGTGCCGGGATGGTTCCGTTAATGGCAACAGCTTTCGCTTTCTTGCCTGTGTAGTTAACAATTGTATCGGTTACATACAAGTGATAAACAATCTTGTTGCCGTGTCTTGTCATAAACGGCTCTTTTGCAGTTGTTGCTTTTTGCATGCCATGTTGTGCACTTGTTTGCATAACGAATAAGATAGCGGCAAAAAGACTGTAGATCGGTTTCATGTTGCTTATTGTTTAATCGTTTCTTTTACGTTTCCACAGGTAAGCATTTTGTTTCCATAGTATGGATTTTTGATAGCTTTATCAGCACTTAACCAGTACGATTTTTTCATAGGACAGTAATCAACATAAATTTCTTTATCTGACATTGAGGTTGCTTTTGCCACACTGATCATATTGTTCGACAGAGAAGAAAATAGCTCCCGTTGTTTGCTAAGATCATTTGTTGCGTTAATGGCAGCAGCATCGGTCAACAGCTTTTGCCGGAATGGTTCAAACACTTTTAATTCAGCAGCAGTAGCCGAGGAATTATCTACAGCTGCTACAGCTGTTTTAAATTCAGCGGCTGCAGAAGAAACTGTAGTACTGTTGCCGGCAACAAGCTCGTTTTTTATTTTGTAGTAAGCATTCAATACAGCATTAAGCGATTTGCTTTGTGCCGATGTTGCTGTTGTAAATAAAACTGCAAGAACAAAAAATAGAGATTTCATAATCATACAATTGTTGTGAAAGAAAGAAGTATAGCCGGTATGTTTACCAGCTATACTGTTTACTGTTGCACAGGCTCAGCTTTATAGCCTGCTTCTGTTACTGCTTTAACGACGTCGCTGGTAGTTATAGCTTCATCTGTTTCAATACGAAGGATCTTGTCAGGATTCGTAATGTCTACCTCCCAATTATCCTTGCCTGCTACCTGATCAAGAAAAGGAGTTGCTTTTGCAATGCAACCTGAGCACTTAATGTTTGTTTTGAATGTTAATGCGTCCATCTTTCAAAAGTTTAATCGTTCAATCATATTGCCGGCTTAGTGCCGGTTTGTTTACGATGTAAAATTAGAAAGAGGAGGAGGGCTGCCCGTTACATAATAAGGAGGGGGATGTATATAATTTCGGGACGGAACCGAATACGGGCTTAGTCCGTGATCTTATCGAGAGGTTTGCGTTTGTTTTCTTTCAGTTGTTTGAAATGTGACGGCGTTAAGCCTGTTACTTTTTTAAACTGTTGCGAAAGATGTTGTGTGCTGCTGTAACCCATTTCAAAGGCAATTTCGCTGAGATTCTTTTCGTCGTACATCAGCAGTTCTTTTACTTTTTCAATGCGTTGGAGAATGGCATACTTCTCAATGGTAATACCTTCTACCGATGAAAACAGGCTGCTGAGGTAATGGTAATCCATGCCGATCTTTTCTTCCAGCATGGCCGATAGTTTCAGGTTAAATTCATCGGCATCCTTGCCATGTATGAGCGATACAATAACCGTCTTAATGCGATCTACGATTTTCGCTTTCTTATCGTCCAGTAACTCAAAACCTTGCTGCTGCAGCATTGTCCGCAGTTTTTCCAGTTGCATTGCATCAGGCTCTTCATTCAGCTCCACCTGGCCCAATTGAATATTTTTGTAGGAAAGCTGCAACTCATCAAATTGCTGCCTTACCACCATAACACAACGGTCGCACACCATGTTTTTTATATGCAGAATTGCTGACATTTCATTACAAATATAATCACAGAATGGGAACATACCAGCATCCGCCCTGCCAAGCAGAACAACAGATTATATACATTTTACAGCAAATCATATAACAGTACCCGCTGTTGTGTTTTTTTACTTTGTTGTACCAAATCAAAATGCTATGCAACAAACAGTTTTTATCAAAGGGATGGTTTGCAACCGCTGCATTACCACCGTTACTCAGGAACTGCAACAACTGGGTATTGAACTGGATGAAGTAAACCTGGGCGAAGTAAAAATTGCGGTACATGCCCCCTTTACTGATTATGATGGGCTGAATAAAAAGCTGGCTCCGCTTGGGTTTAGTGTTTTGGAAAACAAGCGCAGCAAACTCGTAAAAGAGGTGAAGCAAATTGCAGCAGAAGTCTACTCGGGCGAGTTTGATTTTCCGCATCATTTTCGTTTTTCTGATCTGCTGGCGCAGAGATTGGAGAAAGAATATGACTTCATCAGTCAGCAATTCTCAGCTGAGGAAGGAACGACCATTGAGAAATTCGTCATTGATTACCGTATTGAAAAAATAAAGGAAATGCTGGTGTACACTTCGCTCACACTGGCTGATATTTCTTTTCAGCTGGGGTTCAGCAGCGTAGCACATTTGTCCCGTCAGTTTAAACAGCAAACAGGATTAAATCCATCTCATTTTAAAACAATGAGGCACAGCCGTGGCTAAGCATTCTGCGCATGTGGAATTATATACATCCCGGTACTAATAGTATAACAGCAAACGGGAGAACGCAAATTAACTTTGTACAAAGAAATTTTATGAAACAGGAAACGCTCCATAAGAAATCAGCTTCTACAAAAACAAAAAGCACAACACTCGTGAAAGAAACATTCCCCGTGCTTGAAATGACTTGCGCAGCATGTGCGGTTAGTGTTGAGTCAATGCTGAAGTCAGTTGAAGGCGTTAAAGATGCAGGTGTAAATTTTGCCAACCAGGATGCATGGGTTGAATATGATCCTGCCGTTGCAACGCCTGAACAATTCCAGGAAACCATCCGTTCAATTGGTTACGACATCATTATTGAGAAAGAAAATCAAGAAGAGATAAAAGAAGCTGCACAGCAAAAACATTATGAAGCAGTAAAGCAGCGTACGATCTGGTCTTCCATTTTATCACTGCCTATTGTTATTATCGGCATGTTCTTTATGGATATGCCGTATGGCAATTATATTATGATGGCGCTTGCCACACCGGTTGTATTTTACTTTGGTCGTAGCTTTTTTGTGAATGCCTGGAAACAGGCAAGTCATGGAAAAGCGAACATGGATACATTGGTTGCATTGAGTACCGGGATTGCCTGGCTCTTTAGTGCGTTTAATACCTTCTTCCCCGAGTTCTGGCATGCACGTGGTTTGCATGCACATGTTTATTTTGAAGCAGCAGCAGTAGTGATTGCATTTATATCGTTGGGAAAAATGCTGGAGGAAAAAGCAAAGTCAAATACATCATCTGCCATTAAAAAATTAATGGGCCTTCAGCCAAAAACAGTTACGCTGATGCTGGAAGATGGACATACACAGGAATTACCTGTGAGCCAGGTGAAAAAGAATTTTGTTTTATTGGTAAAGCCGGGTGAAAAAATTCCGGTTGATGGTGAAGTTACAGGCGGCGAATCTTTTGTAGATGAGAGTATGATCACCGGTGAACCTATACCCGTTGAAAAGAATACCGGGGATAAAGTATTTGCAGGTACCATTAACCAGAAGGGAAGCTTCCGCTTTCGTGCAGAAAAAGTTGGGGCTGAAACCTTGCTCTCACAAATTATTAAAATGGTGCAGGAAGCGCAGGGCAGCAAGGCACCCGTACAAAAACTCGTAGATAAAATTGCAGGCATCTTTGTGCCGATCGTCATTGGCATTTCTATTCTCACGTTTATTGCCTGGATGTTGTTTGGTGGCGAAAATGCATTTACACATGCGCTGTTAACAGCTGTAACAGTATTGGTGATTGCTTGTCCTTGTGCACTCGGCTTAGCTACACCCACAGCTATTATGGTTGGTGTTGGTAAAGGTGCTGAGCATAACATTCTTATTAAAGATGCAGAAAGCCTTGAGCTTGCACACAAAGTGGATGCAATCATCCTCGATAAAACAGGTACTATCACAGAAGGTAAACCGGAAGTAAGTGATGTGCTGTTTGATCAAAGCGCCAGCATAGGAAAATTAAAATCGATTTTATTAGCAATCGAAATGCAATCGGAACATCCGCTTGCTGAAGCGGTAGTACGTTTCCTCCAAAAAGAAAAAACAGCTCCCGTTTCGCTTGAACAAATTGATAGTATTACTGGTAAAGGCGTTGCTGCACGTTATGATGGTAAGCAATATTTTGTGGGTAATGCCAGGTTGCTGCAGGAAAAAGCAATTAAAATAGCCGAGCAGTTTGTAAAACGTACCAACGAACTGCAGGAACAGGCAAAAACTGTTGTAGCGTTTGCTGAAAATGACAAAGTAGTGGCTGTGATTGCTATTGCTGACAAGATCAAGGCAAGTTCAAAAACCGCAATTGAAACATTGCAGAAAAAGGGAATTGAAGTGTATATGCTTACCGGGGATAATAAACAAACGGCGGCAGCTATTGCCAAAGAAGTTGGATTAAAAGAATATAAAGCAGAAGTAATGCCTGCAGATAAAGCAGCTTTTGTGCAACTGTTACAGCAACAGGGAAAAGTGGTGGCAATGGTTGGTGATGGTATAAACGACAGTCATGCGTTGGCACAGGCCGATGTAAGTATTGCAATGGGTAAAGGAAGCGATATTGCAATGGATGTAGCAAAGATGACATTGATCACTTCTGATCTTAACAGTATTCCAAAGGCATTAAATCTATCGAGAAAAACAGTGAACACCATCAAACAGAATTTATTCTGGGCATTTATTTATAACCTCATTGGTATTCCTATTGCAGCGGGTGTATTGTATCCCGTCAACGGTTTCTTGCTTGATCCAATGATTGCAGGTGCTGCAATGGCATTGAGTAGTGTAAGTGTTGTGAGTAACAGTCTCCGTTTAAAGTATTCATCGTTGTCGTAAGGCAAAATAGAACTCTTTCTAATAATCAAACAGCGCTGTATTATTCCCAGGCTGTCAAACAGAAGCTTTAATTCTGAAAAAACCAAATGAGAAAAATGAAAGCTGTATTATTCAAATCAAAAGATATTCCTCTTGCAGTTTCTGAGGTGGCAAAGCCAACTCCCGGAAAAAACGAAGTGCTGATTCAATTACATTATGCTGCTTTGAATCATCGTGACATATGGATATGGAAAGAAAAAGTGCTTGACCAGGAGCTGATCCCCGGTTCTGACGGTAGTGGAGTTGTCGTTGCAGTTGGTGAAGAAGTCGATACTACGCTCATTGGAAAAGAGGTAGTGATCAATCCCAGTATGTATTGGGGTGACGACAGCCGTTTCGCCGGTGAATCTTACGAGATATTGGGGAATCCCTCCAACGGAACATTTGCAGAGTATATAAAAATTGATGAATCGTTTGTGCATGAAAAGCCTGCTCATTTATCGTTAAAAGAAGCTGCTGCACTTCCCCTGGCTGCACTTACTGCTTACCGTGCATTGTTTACAAAAGCAAAAATTACGGCTAATGATACTGTTTTAGTTACCGGTATTGGCGGAGGAGCTGCTTTGTTTTTATTACAAATGGCCATTGCAGCTGGCGCTTCGGTGTATGTAACGTCTTCATCCGAAAAAAAGATAAACCAGGCAATTCAATTAGGCGCAACCGGCGGCTTTAACTATAAAGATCCGGAGTGGACGCTCAAAGTAAAAAACACGATCGGTTCCTTTGATGTTATAGTTGACAGTGCGGGCGGCGACGGCTTTGCATTACTTACGGAGATTGCAGGCCAAGCTGCAAGAATTGTTCTGTTTGGGAGAACAGCAGGCGACATTAATCATCTTAAGCCATCCGTAATTTTTAATAAGCAGTTGTCGATAACGGGAACCATGATGGGCACCCATGAAGAATTTAAAGCAATGCTTAGCTATTATTCTGAACATAATTTAAAACCGGTGGTCGATAAAGCGTTCCAGCTTAATGAAATAAATGATGCTGCGGCTTACATGAAATCCGGAGAACATTTTGGCAAGATCATCTTTTCAATAATCTCATTTCAAAATAAAGCGTAAGTAGTATGAAAGGTTAAAGAATATGGCAAGTTGATAGGTTTTGTGATTTTTAATTTAGCCCTGCAGAATGCGGGGCTTTTTTATTAATCGGTTTAATTATATACAATATCCTGCCTATAGTGCAACGAAAACACTTCTTTGCCATTGTAGCTTTGAATTGTGATTATGGTTGAAGGGAAAAGGAAGAACTTAAGCCAGTTTATTTTTTTCGTTAACAGCCGGTGCAACATTTGTACAGCAAAACAGCAGTTGTGTAGCCCGGCGAAGAAAGGTAAACAGCGATTTTGAACAGTAGCAGTAAACCGCTTGCCTTCTGTTTTGGTGACTATTTTAAAATCTTGGTAAACACCAAGAACCAAGTGCGGTACCAATTCGATTTTTGTATTCTGATAAAAAATAAACCTGTGAAATACGCCATAAAACTTTTTGACAGTAAAATAAATCAATAAAAATATGGAACTGATAACATTCAAAACAAACATCAGTAACGAAAGAGCTTTACAACGTGTGGCTCCTTTGCTAAACAACGCAGTTGGCTCCTCTAACTGGCAATTGGATGTGTCGGGGGCTGAAAACAAACTGATGGTCTATTCGCCCGGCAGTATTAATGAAATGCAAGTGATTGATGCGGTTCATAAAGCAGGTTTTTATGCCGTTAACATCGAAGATTTCTATGCCATTTTTTAATATTACCCATTTCAAAAACAACTGCTATGTATATTTTAATAATGATATTTCTAATCGTTGTCAGCTCATTCTCCGGGGCAGTTTTTTTAACCGGCTCTGCAACAAGCAATTGGTTAAAGAAACACGAATTGAAAGCGATTCGTTCAAACCAGGCTCCGGCTTCATTGCCAAAGAGAGGGGTGTACTCGGTGTCAACTGAAGAATATTACTTGTTTCATTAATCACTTTTCATAAAAAATATTGATCATTAAACCTTGTCTCATGTATCTCAAATTCAGTTTCATTATTGCCGTATTTTATTTCACGATTGCTACGGGCTGTCGTAAGCAAGCAGAACTCCTTCCGGTAGTTCCATCAATTGTTGACAGCTCCTCGTATCTTCAACTTACGTTCAACGGCATGCAGCCAAACCTGGGAACGATGTATGCAATACTCAGCATTACAAAGGAAAATGGAGATTCAGTGTTTACCAACAGGAAAGTGGCCATTACGCAATCAAATCAACAATACATCAGTGAAAAGATAAAACTGGGAAAGAACAGTTATAAATTAGCTAAGCTTGTTGTTGTTAAATCGTCTGATACCGCAAAATTTGCAACACCGCAACTACAATCGGCAAAAGCCGGATTGGTAAATGTAGCACTGCCGCTTCCCGTAAATATTACTTCAGCAGGCGTTCATGCTGTTCAGCTTTCTGTTTTGCCTGTTTCGTTGTCTGAAGACCCTTCATCGTTTGGGTATACCACTGCTGACTTTGGATTTGAAGCATACTTTACTCTTCAGGCACATTTACAAATGAAAGTTGGAGATGTCGGTTACGATAGTTTACCCGGTTTATTAAAACTGGAAGCTGTTAAGTTAAACGGAGATCGCTGGTTGAGAGAGATTGAATTAAGAAAAGGGATTACCCTTGTGCAAGTTCCGCAGGAGTATGATAACTATACATTCACAATCACCAAATGGAATACAAGTATTCAAAAACAATATAACCGGGCAGAGTTAAACAACAACATGCTTGTTTCATTAGCAGGTACCCGTTCTGCCAAGCGCCTGGTTGAAGAATCTGTTTTCATTGAAAACTCAGGAGCACTAACAGCCGACAGCAGATCTGAATATTTCTATAATCAAAACGGCAAACTAAAAATCATCCGTTATTATCAAAGGTCCCTGCAGTTTTCCGGATTGCCGCTTACGTTTGTGTATAACTTTCAGTATTCGCAACCCAATGCGTGGGATACGGTTTATCGTTACGATGCCAATCAACAGCTTACAGGCTTTACGGCTATGGAAAGAACTAATAACGGACACATCCATTCAATGTTTAATAAAAGTTATGATCAACATACCGGTGCTGCAGTCAGTTACAGTGTAGTAAACGGGAATAAGGAAATTACGGTTGATTATCTTTTCAGCAATAACAATAGCATGCGGTATAATATAAAGTTTGAACATGGTAATAAAGTTGAAGACCGTGGACAATCTTCGATTGGTGGTGCTGAGTCAGGTACTTATTCATATGATGCATTTATCAATCCATATCATCAACTCGGTTATGATGATATGTATTTTACCAATGCTTCAAAAAATAATTTAATGTCGATGTCAAAGGGCTATGCAGGCGGTTTCCCTACCGTTATTCCTTATCGATATGAATATGTATATGATGAGGATGGTTATCCGAAAGAATCATTCGTCAGTTATAAAGGTTATTCATCGCAACAGCATTTATACAGGATCAAAAAAGTTTTCCGTTACCAGTAGGTTTTAGGTTCAGAGCTGATACGTTTTATCAGTAATAGAAGGGATTGTTTTCAATCCCTTTTTTTATTTATGGAAATGATATACATCATTGCTGCCATAGTATAATAACGAGGCTTTACTGCACATGTAATTTTGTTTTCAAATAATCGAAAAAATAAAAACATATTTTATGCAAGTCAATTTTTTGAAATCAATTAGTATGGCGTTGGTTATTGCAATTGCAGCAATAGCCTGTTCATCAAAAGCATCAGGCGATAAGCAAGCGAAAAATGCTGCCGCAACTATGACAGCTTTACCAGTAGATGTAAAGATTGTAGCAGCTTCAAATATTGAACAAAGCGAAGTAGTTGCGGGTTCAATTGTTGCAAATCGTGTGGTGGATATTACCGGTGAGTTGCCAAAAAAAATCAGCATCGTATTTTTTAGAGATGGAAGCTTTGTAGAGGCAGGGCAGGCTTTATACAAATTACAGGATAGTGATATTAAAGCACGCATACGGCAGCTCGATGCAGAGATGAACCTTGCCATAGTTAATGAAAAGCGATTGAGCGAACTGTTAAGAACGGAAAGTGTACGCAGGGAAGAGTATGATATTGCATTGGCACGTTTGCAATCGTTGCAGGCGCAAAAAGAATTACTTGAAGTTGAGTTGTCTAAAACAGTGATCAAAGCCCCGTTTTCAGGGCTTATCGGTATCAGTAAAGTATTTACCGGATCATTTGTAACACCGGGTGTACCATTAGTAAGTCTGGTGGAGCAACAGGTAATGAAAATCCAATTCAGTGTTTCTGAAAAATATATTTCTGTTGTTAGGCCGGGTAGTAAAATCTATTTCACTACAGAATTAAATAGTCAAGTGGCCACCGCTGTTGTTGTTTCAACAGATGCATCACTTGATGTTCAATCAAGGAATATCATTGTACAGGCACAATTCTCAAATGCCGGTAACAAATATAAGCCGGGTATGTCTGCACGGGTATCCTTCAATACATCAACTAAAAACGAAAAAAGTATTATGCTTCCAACTGAAGCATTGATTCTAGGTGGTGATGGTTACAGTGTATTTGTTGTTAGGAATGGAGTTGCAAAACTTACTCCCGTAGTAATTGGTAACAGAAACGAGAGTGAAGCAGTTATTAAGTCCGGTCTTCAATCGGGCGATAGTGTCATGATCTCAAATACACTTCGTGCTGCTGATGGAGCTCCTGTTTCAGTTGTATCATACAAATAATCACCTATAAAAAAAGTATATGAGTTTACCATCATTAAGTATTAAGAAGCCGGTGCTGGCTGCAGTGTTTTCTGCATTGATTGTAATTGCAGGGTTAGTTGGCTGGCGCTACCTGGGTGTGCGTGAGTTTCCCATGACAGAGCCTCCTGTTATTTCAATCGTTACATTTTATCCCGGTGCAAGCCCCGATGTAATTGCTTCAAAGATCACCAAGCCAATGGAAGAATCCATTGCAGAAGCAAATGGAGTGCGCACCATCTCAAGTGAATCAAGAGAACAGGTAAGTGTGATTTCGGTTGAGTTTAACCGTGATGTTGACCTTGAAGATGCATTGAATGATGTGCGTGATAAAGTAGCGAAGTCAAAAAATCAATTACCGGCTGATGTTGATCCACCAATTGTGGAGAAAGCTACATCACCAGATAATCTCGTTGCATTTCTGGAAGTAGAAAGCGATACAAAAGATATCAAAGAAGTAAGTCACCTTGCATCAACAGTCATTAAAGACCGTATGCAATCCATCCCCGGTATTCAACGGGTAGCAATTGTAGGTGAACATAAATATGCAATGCGTTTGCGCTTTGATCCTGTTAAGCTGGCGGCTTTTCAGCTTACACCTGAAGATATTCGAGTGGCATTGCAGCGTGAAAATATTGATCTTCCGTCAGGCCGGATAGAAGGCAACAGCAATGAGTTAAGTGTACGCACACTTGGCCGCTTAACAAAACCTGAAGAATTTAATGAGATGATCATTAAACAATCAACCGGCTCTGTTATAAAGTTGAAAGATGTTGGTTATGCTGAGTTAGGCGAAATGAACGAACGCAATGCAATCATCAATGAAACAGGCGGCAGTAATGTTGTGGGTGTTGGCGTTGCCATACAAATTCAACGTGGAGCCAATGCTATTGAAGTGGTTGATGAATTTTACAAACGACTGGATCAGCTGCGGAGTGAGATTTCAAAAGAATATCGCCTGATCGTTGGATTTGATTTTACACGCCCTGTTCGTGAATCAATCAAAGAAGTGGAAGAAACACTTTTCATTGCATTCGGACTTGTTGTGATCATCATCTTCCTGTTTCTGCGTGATTGGCGATCAACCATTATTCCTGTTGTAGCTATACCAGTTTCGATTCTGTCTGCTTTCTTTATCATGTACATCGCAGGTTTTTCGATTAACGTATTAACCTTATTAGGTCTTGTATTGGCGATTGGGTTGGTGGTTGATGATGCTATTGTAGTGTTGGAAAATATTTATAAAAAAGTAGAAGAGGGCATGAGTCCTGTGCAGGCTGCTTTTGCCGGAAGTAAAGAAATTTATTTCGCTGTGATCTCAACTACTATTACACTGGCGGCAGTATTTATGCCCATCATTTTCATGGGTGGCATCAGCGGACAACTGTTCAAAGAATTTGCTATTGTGGTTTCAGGATCTGTATTGGTATCGGCATTTGTGGCACTAACATTATCGCCCATGCTCAGTGCATATCTTTTAAAGAAAACAACAAAACCAAATTGGCTGTATCGCACAACAGAACCTTTCTTTATTAAATTAAATAATGGTTATGGCAGTTTGTTGCGCAGGTTCATGAAGGTTCGTTGGATGGCATGGGTATTCTTAGTTGCTACATCAGCTATCATCTATTTTGTTGGGAAGAAACTGCCATCTGAGCTTGCCCCGGTTGAAGACAGAAGCAATATGAGTTTAATTGCTATTGCACCCGAAGGTGTTTCATTTGAAAAAATGAAACAGAACATGATGGAAGTAGGAAAGTTTGTGAACGATTCTACAGATGGGTTATACCAGACTTATTCAATGGTTGCCATTTCATTTATTCCTGCACCAGCACCAACAAGTTTTGCAGTGCAGTCAATTTATCTCAAAGATCCTAAAGAACGGAAAACATCTATTCAGCAGCTGTATAATAAATATGGAATGGCATCAGGTAATTTCAGAAACATTCTGTTGTTTCCCTATTTACCACCAACGATTGGAACACGTTATGGTGGCGGTATGCCGGTACAGTTTGTATTACAGGCGGCTGATCTCGAAAGCATCAATGCGGTATTACCAAAATTCCTGAATGCAGCAAGACAAAGTTCAAAGCTGATGTTTGTGGATGCAGATTTGAAAATGAATAAACCTGAACTCAAGATAAATATCGACAGAAGCAAAGCTGCATTGATGGGCGTTTCAATACAGGAAGTTGCAAGAGCATTACAACTGTCATTTTCGGGTCAGCGTTATGGATATTTTTTACGCAACGAACGGCAATATGAAGTAATAGGGCAGGTTGAACGTGCAAACCGAAACGACATCAGTGATCTGCGTTCCATTTATGTACGTTCAGCAAATGGCAAAATGATTTCACTGGATAATCTTGTAAGCATTGATGAAGGAATCAGCCCTGCTGCAATTTACCGTTACGATCAATATACTTCGGCAACAGTTTCTGCCGGATTGGCTCCGGGTGTAAGTCTTGCAGACGGTATTGCAGAAATGGAACGCATTAAAAAAGAAGTGTTGGGTGAGAATTTCAAAACATCACTTGCCGGACAGTCGAGAGATTTCGAAGAAAGCCAGGGTAATATCAACTTCACACTCATACTTGCTTTGTTACTGATCTATATGATTCTTGCGGCGCAGTTTGAAAGTCTGCGTGATCCATTGATCATTATGCTTACCGTGCCAATGGCTGTAACAGGCGCTTTGTTAAGCTTGCATTGGTTTGGTCAGAGTCTGAATGTATTCAGCCAGATCGGTATCATTACGTTGGTTGGGTTGATCACAAAGAATGGCATTCTGATTGTTGAGTTTGCAAATCATTTAAAAGATTCCGGTTTGTCAAAACTTGAAGCAGCGATACAGGCAGCCGAGCAACGCTTCCGCCCAATCCTCATGACTTCATTGGCGATGATTTTTGGTGCCTTGCCTATTGCTATGACGCATAACAGCCGGCAGTCGCTCGGAATTGTGATTGCAGGTGGTCTCATATTCGCTGGCATCCTTACACTTTTCATTATACCAGCCGTGTATTCATACTTGTCATCCGGAAAGCGTAAAAAAGAAGTAGAAGAAATTATTGAAATCAAAGAGTCTTGATTTATCCAATCACATTAAACAGGTTGTTATGAAAAATTATTTAATCAAAGCAGTTGTGCTGCTCCTGAGTGTAGCATCAACTCAAATAACACAGGCACAATCCACCGAAATGAGCCTGAAGGATGTTTTGCAGGTGGTATCTGTTGGAAACCGTCAACTTCAAATACGTGCCCTGGAACTGAAACGTGCCGATGAACTGGTGAAAGAGGCTAAGAGCTATCTGCTTCCATCAGTACAATTCAACAGCAGTTACCTGGTATTTGCTGAACGGCCTGTGATTTATCTGCGTGATGAAACAGCCACGCCGAAAGCAAATGATATAAAGTATGGCGGCCGTCTTGCCTTCGACGCAAATGTAACAGCTGTCTATGCAATCACAAACCCTGTAGCAAAAAGTGAACTAAAATCAGCCGTTCTTCAGAAACAAATGGATGTACAAAGCAAACGTGCCTACGAAGAGCAACTTGCAATGGAAGTATCGCAGCTGTATTATACCGTTTTGTTTTATGAAAAACAGAAAAAAGTGCTCATGCAAAGTCTTTGGCGTAATGAACAGGCATTAACAGATGCAAAGAACTTATTTCTGCAAGGGAAAAATCTGAAGACAGATACGCTCAGTCATTTCATCTCAGTACAAAATATTCGTTTGGCCATATCATCACTCGATAACCAGGTGCAGATCGCATTTCTGCAGCTAAAACAATTGATGGGTATTGAAAGCACGATGGATATTTCCCTTTCAGATACACTTTCAGTTGAGGCTGATGCAGCAGCTTTTGAAATTGCAGCTTCGTTAGTAGACATTGCCCGGCAAAACAGAACTGATATTTCAATGTCAAAATTGGGAATAGAACAACGCAAAATTCAATTGCAGAAAACAAAAGCAATGTACAAACCGCAACTGCTCACCTTTGCGCAGTACCAGGTTCAATCGCAGGCAGATGACTTTGGTTTTCGTTACTACGGTTTGCCCAGAACATCGTTTGCCGGTTTGCGGTTAAGCATACCTCTTTATTCCGGAAATCGGTTAAAGTATCAATCAACAGCAGTATCTGTTTCTGTTAAACAGCAGGAATTAGCACTTGCTGATCTGGATACAAAGGTTCAAACAAAACTTACAGCTTTGTCATTACGATTGCAGGATGAGAAAAGTCAATGGGCAATTCAAAAACAAAATGTTGAAGCAGCGCTGATCAATTATAAAATGAGCAATGAACGTTACCGTTCTGGCCTCAGTAACAGGCTTGAACTGAACGATGCCGAACTGGCTCTTACAAAGGCAAAACTCGAAGAATCACGTCTTCAGTATTCTATTCAGTTACTTTTTGTCGATTTGAAAAAAGAAATGGGTGTTTTAAAATTAATAAACGAATAATTGAATTATGGAAAAAATAGTGAAAGCCGAATGGCAATCTGGTGAAAAACTGGTAGTGGCCAGGTTAAGCGGAATTGTAAATCTCGAAGATATTCAGAACTGGAAAAATTCATTGTATAATGTTCTGAATCTTTTACCCGACAACAGTTCATTTAAGATGCTGGTTGATCTTCATGGATTTGAAGCAGAAAATATGGAAACCCATAAGGAGTACAGAACAATTATTCCATTACTGCTGGCAGATTACAACTACCGTATCGGATACCTTGATATGTTTCCTGAAGCAAGTGTTGAATTAAAACAAACAAGAGGAATCAACTGTATTGCTATGGCAAATGTTCATCATAATGCAGACAAGATGCTTGACTATCAAACCCGCTTTGGGAATGAGCATGAACATTACTTTACTGAATCGGATGCTGCTCTTGCATGGATAAAAAATATGAGACAGCACACTCATGATTGAGGTATGAATAAATAAGCCCGTTTAATTTACTTAATAAACAAGCCTTCCAAATGTGGAAGGCTTGTTTATTAACATAGGTTAGAATCTCATTATATCCATGTGCTGTTATCACGCTCAAATTATATACAAACACTTGCTTTTAATATAACAACATCCCTTTCGCATGAATTTATTTTCGTACTCAAATAAATTATTATGCAAACAACATTAAACCTTTCATCTATGAAGTATGAAAAAAGATGGACAGCGCTGGCATTATTATGCACTGCGCAATTCATGGTGATCATGGATACATCCATCATTGGCGTGGCATTGCCTGCCATTAAAACTGAATTAGGCTACACGCAAAGTGGTCTGCAATGGATTTTTAATGCCTATGTGATCCTGTTCGGAGGTATCTTATTATTAGGCGGTCGTCTTTCCGATTTATTCGGAGCTCGTAAAATTTTTATGTGGGGCTTTGGCATTCTTGCAGCAGCTTCTTTCGGTGCCGGTGCCGCATGGTCACCTGAAATATTAAATACAAGTCGAGCTGTTCAGGGATTAGGCTCTGCATTGATTGCACCAGCAGCTATGACGTTGTTAATGACAACCTTTACTGATCCAAAAGAACTGGGCAAGGCATTTGGTTTTTGGGGAGCATCTGCCGCAGCTGGTGGTTCAGCAGGCGTGTTTCTTGGTGGCGTTATAACAGAATGGCTCGATTGGCGGTGGGTATTTTATATCAACATTCCCATTGCACTCATTGTTCTTGCTTTCAGCAAACAATATCTTGTTGCGGGACGCAAAGCAATTGGGAAAGTAGATTGGGCAGGTGCTATTCTTGCAACCGTTTCATTAATTCTGTTTGTCTATGCAATTGTTACTGCAGAATCAGCCGGATGGTTTTCACTGCAAACAATTGGTTTGCTGGCAGCAGCTGTTCTTTTGTTTGTTGTGTTCATCAGCACGCAAAAGAAAAAGCAAGATCCATTACTTCCGTTGCAGATATTTAAAGTACCGAATCTCACAGCAGGAAATCTTGTAATGGGGTTGATGGCTGCTGCATGGATTCCGCTTTGGTTCTTTTTGAATCTTTACTTACAGCAAATACTTCGCTTAAATGCATTCAACAGTGGCCTGGCCTTGTTACCGATGACAGTTGTGATCATGATTGTAATGGTAGGATTGACAGGTAAACTGGTTGCTAAATTTGGATTTAAACGAAATCTTGTTGCCGGTTTAATTTCATTGACTGCTTCATTAATTCTTTTTGCGTTTGTACCAACAAACGGAACCTACTTGTTGAACGTGTTACCTGCTTCTTTGTTAGGTGCGTTAGGTATGTCACTCGCATATATTCCCGGCACGATGGCTTCAATGTCGGGCGCTAAACCTGAAGAAACAGGTCTTGCATCCGGTATAGTAAATACAAGTTATCAAATTGGTTCGGCCATTGGCTTAGCGATTATTGCAGTGATTGCGGCTGCTGTTACAAAATCAGCAGCTGCTGCAGGTGTAACAGAAGCTGAAGCATTGAACAATGGTTTTCAAACAGCATTCATCAGTGCAGCTGTAGTAAGTGCAGTGAGCGTGTTAATTGCTGTGATAAAAATTAAACAGGGGAAATAAGGATCTCATCATTTTTGTGCGAATAGTTTACGAGGCTGTTTTTTTAAACAGCCTCTTTTTTTCGGATAATTTTGATTCTCACCACGAATAATAAGTTCATTTTTGCAGAAAAAAGATGTGCAGGAATCAGACATGAAACAGAAAACCCATTTTGGATTATTATATTTAACGCATGAATACTGATTTACTGCTTTCCAATTTCAGACAATACATCCAGCTTACCGGTGATGAGGAGCGGGAGATACTGCATTACGTTAGTGAACGATCTTTTAAAAGAGGCGATTATGTCAATGCAGAAGGAGAGGTTAACCGGTTTACCAATTTCATTGTGGATGGCAGTGCCAGAGTTTATTTTATTGATGCAGACGGATACGAACATGTAGTACAACTGGGCATCAGCCAGTGGTGGGTGGGCGATTTTCCAAGCTTTATTACACAAACGCCTGCAACAATGTTTACAGAAGCACTGGAGAAAACAACAACGCTATCTTTTTCGTATGATGATTTACAGATGCTGTATGATAAGGTGCCGAAGATGGAACGCTTTTTTCGTTTATTGATCCAACGAGCTTACGCTTCCTTCCACAAACGCACATTGCAGGCGTTGAGTATGGATGCCGAACAGCGTTATCGTGCTTTTGCAGCAGCTTATCCTGAAATGGACCAGCAGATTTCTGCCAAACACATTGCTTCTTATATTGGCATTTCGCCGGAATTTCTGAGTACGATCAAAAAACGAATTGTTCTCAAACAAAAGGAACAACGAAAAAATATTAATTGATCTCCTTTCGTAAAAAGATTCCGGTATTCACATATACTTTTGTGTCTTTTCCATATTCATCAAAATTCATTCCTGCGCCAATCTGTGTTCCTTTGATGGTTACGCCAAGTCGTACACGCTGGTAACTTCGGTTGTGTTGGTATGGACCATAATTACTCATAACCTGTAACCTCACATATAGTTTGGTGTGTTCTTTTACAGGAGGCTGAAATTCAAGCATACTCATGAGTTCCACAGATCCATTTTTCATGATATCAACTCTTGGCACTGTAACCCATAAGCCATTTTTAAAAACCGCAGCGTACTGGATACCAGCCGCTATCCGAACATTTGTAGCATTACTGTAAAAGATACCTGTAAGAAGTGTAAGTGACCGGTTGAGTTTTGATGTTATATATGCCTGGTTCATAACTTCAGCAGCTTTTTTTACTTTATTCGATTGATAAAAACTGCTGACGTTAGCAATATGCATTATCCCAAACGGCGATTTGTCTGAAATTTTTTTAGCAATCAGGTGCTGATAAAACAGGTAGTCATTTCCTGCTAAGCCTTCTATAATCAAAGGTTGTGTATTGGCTGTTTTTACAGCGAGCATCACAGAAATAGAGAGTAAAATTATTTTCATAATAAAGTTGAAAAGCTTTTTTAATTATTCTGACGGTATGAACTTCCCGAATAAAAGCCAGACAAAGGGTCTGTTCATAACAGCATCGAAACTTTACAGTGCAAAAATGATTTGTACCCGAACCAGAAAAAATAAACTGGTTTAAGAAAACTGTTTTCTTTTTCTGAAAAAAATTTGAATGATCTCAAAAACTTAAACCAGTTTATTTTTCCAAGGAACATGCACCAGCATTTTTGCAATCAAAAAAATATAGTTATGAGAATTCTTCAAACAATCACTCACACGAATGATCATGTAAGCGGACTGTTGTTACGTCTTACATTGGGCATTGTTATTTTGCCACACGGTTTACAGTTATTGCTGGGCTGGTTTGGTGGTTATGGTTTCAACGGCAGCATGCAATATTTTACAGGTGTTGCAGGTCTTCCCTGGCTTGTGGCATTCACTGTAATCATGCTGCAATCTGTTGGAGCAGTATTGTTGCTTACAGGTACCGGAACAAGGTTAATGGCAATTGCGTATGTCATCATGTTTATCGGAATGATTGTGACGGCACATTCCGATTATGGGTTCTTTATGAACTGGGATGGGAACCAGAAAGGAGAAGGGTATGAATATCATCTGCTGGTGATTGGATTGGCGTTGCTTTTAGTGATTAATGGTGCGGGAAAATTTTCCTTTGACTATTTTGCATCAAAATCAAGGGTGCAACAACCTGTACAAAACATAAAATTATGATCAAGGGATTGTATGAAACACATGTTTATGTAAAAGACCTGGCAACCTCCATTCAATTTTATCAGCAACTGCCCGGCTTGGCGCCATGTCATTACGATGAAGAAAGAAAGATCGCTTTCTTTTGGGTGGGTGCTCCGCAAAAATTTATGCTGGGACTTTGGGAAATGCCCGAAGCAGAACGAAGTTCGAGGCATTTTGCATTTGAATGTGATAAGAACTGGATCTTGCATGAATCAGTATCCTTCCTTCATTCACTAAATATCCGTTGTTATAATTTTTTAAAGGATGGCATTGCCAGGCCGATGGTGTTTTGCTGGATGCCTGCAGTTGCGATTTATTTTGATGATCCGGATGGTAATGTCCTGGAGTTTATCAGTATACTTGAAGGAAGAGCAAAGCCCGAATCGGGAGTAGTGTCTTACGATGAATGGTTGACGATCAGCAAAGAAGATTGATTTCAGTTGTTCATGAAATTTTATACAAAACAGTTGTAAAAGTGTAAACAAATCATCTGCGATGCTGAATAGATTTGTTTAAAAAAGTGAAACAGCATTATTTCTGGAAGACTGCCTGTATCATCAGGGAAACAACACAGTCAGTAACAGTCATCTTTGACACACAGGGTGATGTGTTTTCTTTTAAAGCCGGACAGTTTGTAAATCTTACACTTTCCATCAATGGAGAAAGCGTTACCCGTTCCTATAGCCTCAGCAGTGCTCCCGAGCATGATGCACATCCTGCCATTACAGTGAAAGCAGTACAAGCCGGGATAATGAGTAATTATATACTCACTCATGCAGAAGAAATACAAGAGTGGGAGATTGATGGGCCTCATGGTTTTTTTCATGTAACAACTGAAACAGAAAACTGCAAATGGGTGGTATTGATTGGCGGAGGAAGCGGCATTACGCCGTTGTATTCAATTTTAAAACAGCTGCTGCTAACATCTTCCACAAACATTTTGCTGGTTGATTCCAACAAGAATGAGGGAGATGTAATTTTTGCAAATGCACTGGCTTATATGCAGCAAGTTTTTTCTGACCGGCTGAAGATCGTACAGGTTTTTACAGGGTCTGCTGAAACTCCTACTGCAAGGTGGAGTGAAATTATTCAGGGCAGGCTCAGCCGCATTCGCTTAAAGAAAATCATCAGGCAAAACCTGGGTGATGAATACCTAAACGCTCAGTATTTTGTTTGTGGCCCTGATGGTTTGTTACAACTTGCAACAGAGGTGATCAGTGGCCTTGAAATTCCGCAACATCAGTTTTATCAGGAATACTTTCAGCCAAAGGCAGAAGAAATCACTGTAAGTCTGCCACAAGAAATGCAGGAAGTATTGATTCATCACAGGGAGCAATCGAATCTACTGGAAGTGGAACCGGGGAAAACGATTCTTGAAACAGCGTTACAGGATCATGTACGGGTTCCCTATTCCTGCAAAAACGGAACCTGTGGCATTTGTGTTGCGAAACTGTTAGATGGTGATGTGTACATGCGTCAGAATTATGTGTTACCAAACGACCGGGTAAATGAAGGTTATATTCTGCTGTGCCAAAGTCATCCGCTCAACAACAATGTTACAGTTGAAACAACAGGGTTCGTCTGAAAATTTCATACAAACTGATGGTTATTGTATAAGAAGATCGCAGGCAGGCGTATTTAATTTTACATCTCAATATTAAAAAAAATACTATGACACCAGAAACAAAAACAAATGCGACAGGCAGAGCATATTGCCTGTTTGATAACATTGCGATTAATGGTCTTTCTAAGCTGGAAGAATACAAAGAGAAAGTTTTTCCGGTAGTAACTTCATTCGGCGGTAAATATCTTGTAGCCAGTAACCGTATAAGAGTAGTGGAGGGAACTTGGCAGCCAAGTCATTTGGTGATGATTGAATTCCCGAGTTATGAAGAAGCTAATCGTTGGTATGATTCGGAAGAGTACAGGGAATTGAAAAACTTAAGGCATTCTTCCGGCAGGTTTGATGGAATTATTGTAGAAGGTCTTTAAGTTCATCACTGGATCGATATTTACGACAGTAGAATGTTTATTCGCAATAAAAAACAGCAACAATATGAAGCAGTATACATTTATCATTAACGGTATGGGTGGAGATCATTGTGTAAATGTGATCAAAACTATTCTCTCAAAACAGCAGGGCGTTACAATTCACGAAGTAGAGCAGGGCAAGGCAACAATTAGTATAGATGAATCTTTAAATTCAAATGAGAACGTAATTGCGGCTATCGAAAAAATGGGTTATAAAGTAGTGAGATGATATTTGTTTTACAGTTACCATTACTTGGTCTATAACGGCAATAACGAAAATAATTAAACGGTTTAAAACAGACCCGCAACGAAGGGCGACTTAGTATTAAGTCGCCCTTCGTTATTTACATCTATGTAGAATCGTAATTGCCCGTTGTAAATAATATAAAACCACATGGCTTATATGTAACAACCTTGCTCAAAGGTGAAATTAGTTTTGTCTTCTAAATTAATCAGAAGATGAAACTGAAACATATCTTACTATTGGTTTTGCTTGCAGCAATTTGGGGAAGTTCCTATTTGTTTTTACGATTGGCTGCGCCGGCAATGGGCATCTCTCTTACAATGGCCTCAAGAATTATATTGGGAGCAATTGTGATGATCGCAGTTTTTTCCTACACAAAAAAACTTCCCGATTACAAGCTTTTTTGGAAACAGTACATCGTACTTGGGGTGCTGAATATATTACTGCCTTTTGGATTTATAACTTATTCCATTACGAACCTTAACGCTTCAATTGGTGCTATACTCAATGCAACAACACCTTTGTTTACAATCATCGTATCATCTATCTGGCTAAAAGAACAACTGAATTATAAAAAGATTATCGGTATTGTAGTTGGATTGCTTGGGCTTACCATTTTAGTGGGATGGATGCCATTAGATCTTACTCGTGGAGTTATGTTATCGATCGTTTTGTCATTAAGCGCTTCTCTGTCGTATGCAGTAGGTGCTGTGTACACCAGGAAATATCTCAAACATACCGAACCGTTAAAAACAGCTACCGGAATGATGAGTGCTGCAGCGGTTCTTGTAATGCCACTGCTTTTTTCTTCGCCTGCTACAACATTTCCGGGAGTTGAAATTGCAGCTGCTGTTTTTGTTTTGGGAGTATTCTGTACAGCACTTGGTTACTCGATCTACTTCAAATTACTAAGTAATGTAGGTGCAACAAATGCTTCTGTTGTAACCATGTTGGTGCCTGTTTTTAGTTTGCTGTGGGGGCTTTTGTTTCTGCATGAACCAGTAACGCCGGCCATTATACTAGGGTTATTGTTCATTCTTGGCAGCCTTAAGATGATTCTTATACCTAAACATAAATAATTCAATTACAACAATTCAATAAAACAAACAAAATGACACGCATTTTCACATCAATCGTTCTGCTTGTAACATTACTGGTTGCAGGCTGTTCACCCATTAAGGAGTTTTCAAGAGTTCCGGAGTATGCAGGAATAACACCTGAAAGGACTAAAACTACAATGCCCGATTCAAAAAAGAAAACGATTCTCTTGCTGGCATATAACAAGGGGACAGAAATTTTTGATTTGATGGCACCTTTTAATTTGTTCAATCTTACTGAACAGGCTAATGTTTATATCGTTGCTCCTGAAAAAGGACCAATTGCAGTAATGCAGGGCTTTTTTACTTTGCCACATTATACATTCCGGGAAATTGATTCACTAAAGATTCAGCCCTCCGTAATTGTAATTCCCAATTTTTCTGCAATGGGTAAAACCCAGCAGGATCCGGTTGTAGTTAATTGGATCAAGAGTAAGTATACAGATACAACTATTTTTCTGTCAGTTTGCGCCGGATCATTTACAGCAGCTGCAACAGGCCTGTATGATGGAAAAGCATTGACAACACATGCATCCGACATTCAATTGAATATGAAATTATTTTCTGCACCTGCCTGGACAACGGCAGTAACCTATACAAAAGCAGGAAATCTTTACAGTACAGCCGGAGTTTCAAATGCAACAGAGGGAGGTCTTGCAGTGATCCGTGATGTATTTGGTGAGCAAACAATGCAACGGGTTATGAAGCAGGTATATTATCCACACGCAACACTCCGTACAAAACATGAAAGCATTGCCATTGATGGACGTAACAAAAAACATATACTTAGTAAAGTGCTGTTTAAAAAAGATGACAAAGTTGCTGTGCTTTTACAAGAAGGGGTAGATGAGTTTAAATTAGCTGCAATACTTGATGCATATCACCGGACATTTCCAGCCACACTTCATACTTATGCTGTTAATCCCGATGGTGTTATATCCAGGTTTGGCTTGAGAATAATGCCATCTGCTCATATTCAGCAATTACATAAGTCAGATGAGCTGCATATTCTTTCGAAGGATGCTCTTTCAGAAAAAGAAAAAAAGGCTGTAGGTAAGTTGCCTGTGGTAGAATATAGCCCGCAAAGCACCCGCTACATTTATGATGAATGTCTCGATCGTATTGGAAAGAAGCTTGGCAGCAAAATGCATATAGTAACAAAACGTTTGCTCGACTATAATTGAAAACTCCTGACAATGTAAGAGAGACCCAATTTGTATTGACTATTTAATGCCTGATGATTTTAATCTGTACCCTTTTTATTAATTGACTGAACATGCTTAGAGGTATTCTATTCATATCATTTCTTTTCATGGATTTATCTGTTGCTGCACAAAGAGTTTTTGACAGGCGCTATTACAATCTGCAGGGAAAAGTAGAGCCCATTTCAATAGAGCGGCCTTTGTTGCAATTCCAGGTTCGTTTTTCGGCAGTTGCTTTAATGAACAATCGATCGCCTATCTATTATCGATTAAGGTTGGTGTTGCCTTTGAAGAGGAAACAGAGCGTCAGGAAAGTTGTGGTAAATGGCGATAGTTTATATCAGACAACTTTTATTGCTCCTCCGAAAACAACACAGAAGCGAAGCCTTGTCAACAGATTGTGGGTTTATAAAAATTCCTTTTATTTATTAAAACAACAACTATCGATTCATTATTCTCAATCGCTGGTAAGAGGGAAGATTGAAATTCGCAGGATGCCGGTAATCCCAAGAAAAGCGTATAAGTTAACGGAGAAAAACCCCGGATATCTGAGCAATTAAAAAAGGATGTTGGCAAATCTTCAGCAAGTTTCGGGTTTGATGATGCCAAACTTCTGTCGACATTTACAGTACGAAATTGCAGCAATATGACAGAGCAACAACAAGTGACATATAAACGGATTGCAGAAGCAATTGAATACATCAAGTCAAATTTCAAGGAGCAACCGAATCTTGATGAAGTTGCGAAGAAGGTGCATCTGAGTCCGTTCCATTTTCAACGTCTGTTCAGCGAGTGGGCTGGTACAAGTCCGAAGAAGTTTTTACAGTATACAACGCTGGAATATGCCAAGTCGCTTTTAAAAGAGAACCAGGCAACATTGTTTGATGCGGCATACGAAACAGGTCTTTCAGGTACAGGAAGGTTGCATGATCTGTTCATAAATATCGAAGGGATGACGCCTGCCGAATATAAAAATGGCGGGAAAAATCTTACTATCAACTACAGTTTTGCAGAAAGCCCGTTCGGTAACATCGTAGTAGCATCAACACAGAAAGGGATTTGTTACATGGCATTTGCGGATGATGAACATCTTGCATTTGATGCGCTGCTGAATCATTTCCCAAACGCAAGGTTCAGGCAAATGGTTGATTTTATTCAGCAAAATGCACTTCATATTTTCACACAGGATTGGACAAAACTTCATCAAATAAAATTGCATTTAAAAGGAACCGATTTTCAATTGAAAGTATGGCAAACACTTTTGAGAGTTCCAATGGGGAAGCTTACAACATATGGCGCAATTGCTGATAAAATTGAAAACCCGAACGCTTCAAGGGCAGTAGGTACTGCCATCGGCAGTAATCCGGTTGCATTTTTAATTCCCTGTCATCGTGTTATTCAATCTTCCGGATTAACAGGCGGGTATATGTGGGGTGCTACGAGAAAAACCGCCATCATTGGCTGGGAAGGAGCAAAAACAAATCATCAACATTAATTGCGCAAGTTTCGGGTTTTCTGGTTTTCGCAGATCATGAAACTTTGCGTTGCATAAAAACAAAAAACAAAAAATGAAAACCTTTATTTTAATACACGGCTCATGGCATAGCTCCTGGAACTGGCATAAAGTAATTCCCATTTTAGAAGGACTGGGGCATAAAGTGTATGCAATTGATTTACCGGGTATGGGTAGAGACAAAACGCCGATCAGCCAGGTGAAGCTTCACTCAACTGTACAAGGCGTTTGCGATTTAATAGACAGTATTGAAGGAAAAGTAATTCTCGTTGGTCATAGTAAAAACGGAATCGTTATTTCGCAGGCTGCAGAATATCGTCCTGAGAAAATTGAAAAATTGATTTATCTGGCAGCGTATTTAATTCCAAATGGAAAAACACAGGCAGAGTATTCTGCATTAGATATTAATGGTGTTTTGAAACCATATGTCACCAGGTATCCGGAGTTGAATGCACATACATTGCAAACAGAAATTTATAAAGAAGGTCTTTACCATGATTGTGATGATTCTATTACAGAGCTGGCCAAGCTGTTGTTAAGTCATGAACCTGTAGAGTCAGGAATTACACCGTTGCAATTAACTGATGAAAATTTTGGATCTGTACGCAGATTTTATATTGAATGTACAGACGACCGGGCTGTTACGCCATTTATTCAACAGAAAATGTACAATGAAACTGTTTGCGTAAAAGTTTATCAGATGCATACAAGCCATTCGCCATTCTTTAGTAAGCCAAAGGAGCTTTGCGATATTTTCTTAGAAATAGCATCCCTTTAGTGTTGGAACTAACGAAATGAAGTAGTGGTCGCCAATTTGCTAACGAAGAGTTACTGTTTAGGGTTTTAGAAGCTAAAGTAACAATGGGTTATGACAGAGGGTTAGGTTGATACTGTTTTCTGGTGTAACAGGTGGCTAAGTTAAATTTAAGAGTTATAATAAGGCTAAATCTTCCTTCAGATGGTTCACTCTAATGCTTCTTTTCTTAACAGGAATTGAGTATGGTTACAAAGACTGAAGGCCTTTGCAATATATAAGATCATTATTGCGCAAAAAGCTAGCAGGGATACGAATCACAGGAAATGGATGCTCACCAAAACGCAGCAACTCACTAAAATGCTCACCACTTATTGGTGAGTTTTTTTGCGCCCAACCTGAAGAAAATTTTCATGTCACGTCGCTTTAAAAGTCATGTTGTGATCAAGTATCTCAATCCTTCATCTGTGCGGTTAAAATAAGTCAACGTCTGCATTCCCCGGGTTTATTTTTCTCCCCACCCACCCTCCGCCAATAGTTTGTGCTTTATATTAAGTAACGATCATCTTTATCAATGCCATATATGAAAGTTATTCAATGTATTTCGCATAGGATACTGCTTTTGGGAAGCCGGGCTTTTCAGAAAGCAGACAATCAAAATTCTTTTCTGTCAATCTCTGCAAACTTCAAAAAAAGAGATCTGCAATCTTCTCGTATCTCTGGTCATAAACACAAATCATATGTTCAAAGTGTAACGGATCTATTTATGAAGAAACTGTCAACAGCTTTTAACGATTTGCCATGACGCTGAAACACCTTGCCAATGAACTGAATCTGTCTTTCTCAACGGTGTCGAAAGCATTGCGTGACAGTCATGAGATCAGTGAAGGCACAAAAAAGATCGTACTCGCCAAGGCAAAGGAATTGAATTACCAGGTGAATCCTTTTGCAAGTGGATTGAGAAAGCAAAAGAGCAGAACCATTGCGGTTATTATTCCTGAAGTTGTAAATGATTTTTTTGGCCCTGTTATAAACGGTATTGAATCGATAGCGCAGGAAAAAGGATACCATGTATTAATATATCTCACACATGAAGATGTGAAAAGGGAAGTGGCCATTGCAAAAATGATTCAAAACGGCCGGGTTGATGGAGTGATGATTTCTTTATCATCAAAAACGAATGACACAGCTCATCTTGAAGAATTGAACGACAAAGAAATTCCGCTTGTTTTCTTCGACAGGATTGCTGAACATATCAATGTCCCGAAAGTTATTACAGATGACTACGCCAGCGGCGCCTTAGCCACGCAACATTTGATCGATAATGGATGTAAGCGAATTGCCTTTCTCACCATATCTCAATCTCTTTCCATCAGCAATAAGCGCATGAGTGGATACATGGAATCACTACGAAAAAATAATGTAGAAACTGATACCGGTATGGTATTGAATTGTGATGGAAATGATCATACCGATTATCAGCTCATTAAAGAGCTGTTGCAGCGGAATGACAGGCCCGATGGGATTTTTGCATCCATTGAAAGCCTTGCCATTGCAACCTATGAGGTTTGTGAAGAATTAAACCTAAAGATTCCGCAAGATGTGAAAGTGATTTGTTTTTCGAATTTAAAAACAGCAAAACTGTTGAATCCATCCATGACAACAATTACACAGCCTGCATTTGAAATAGGAAGGGAGGCGGCCGATATATTATTTAAACTGGTAGAGAAAAAAGGACATCATTTTCTCCAGGAGAGAACGGTTATTAATTCGAAACTGGTAGAACGGAATTCGACAAAACAAAACTATAGCAGCAAATAAAAGTTGCAGCACACCTGTATTTCTAAGGGAGATTTTTTCTCCAATTCTTTAAATCAATCCATTGATTTAACAGAACAAAACTTCTATTGTTTCAACTTATTTTTTTAGAATTTTCACCAATGAATTTACACTGCTGTATGCGAAAACGTTGTAGTTAATAAATGTCTTCATCTCCGTTGTTGTTCCTTTTCTTTTTCTCAATTTAACATCCTCAAACGACCAGTCTTAACGAAACTAAAACGATTGTTATGCTTAAAAAGAAAATTACGTTTTCTCTTTTTTTGTGTTTTTGCAGCATTCTCGCATTTGCACAAACGAAAACAGTAACAGGAAAAATCACATCAGCAGATAACACTCCGTTATCGGGTGCAACCGTAATGCTGAAAAATTCAACAACAAGTACTACCACAGGCAACAAAGGAACATTTTCAATTAGTGTCCCTGCAAATTCTTCCGGTATACTTGTGATTACTTATGTTGGGTTCGAATCAAGAGAATTCGAAATCGGAGAGTTAACCACTCTCGACGTTAAATTAACAGAAACGTCAACAGGATTGAATGAAGTAGTTGTTGTAGGCTATGGTACACAAAAGAAAAGTGATATCATCAGCTCTGTTGCTTCTATTAAACCGGAGAAAGCAACACGTAACGCCACATTGGATGTGGGCGAAATGTTGCGTGGTAAAGCAGCGGGTGTAATGATCACCACCAGCGATGCGGGGCCGAATGGTTCATCCAATATTCTTATCCGTGGCAGAAGTTCAATTTCCGGTGGCACAGCACCTATTGTTATTGCAGATGGTGTTCGCATCGGTTCTATTAATGATCTTAATCCAAACGACATTGCCGGCATTGAAATTTTAAAAGATGCGGCTGCGCAAGCCATTTATGGTGCAAGGGCTTCCAACGGTGTAATTCTGATTACAACCAAAAGAGGCAAAACCGGTAAGCTCAGCGTTAACTACAATGGCTATTACGGAACACAAACTGCAAAAAGAAATTTCGATGTGTACAATGGTCAGGAGTTTGCTCAGTTGAAACGTGAAGCAGACAGAGCTGTTAATAGAAATATCATGCGCTCTGATGCGCTTATTTTCAGTGCAGATGAATTGGCAGCAATTTCAGAGAACCGCTCAATCGATTGGTCGGGTGAAATTTTAAAACCTGCCTCTATTCAAAATCATGATCTTAGTTTTTCGGCCGGTAATGAAAAAACAAAAATTTATGTTGGTGGCAACTACCAACACATGACGGGGATTGTACCAACAACAAATACAAATAAAGGAACTGTAAGAGTAAACATTGATCAGGTGTTAACAAGCTGGTTGAAAGCAGGTGTAAATACTTCATTTCAGAATTCAGTTTCAAGTGACCCTGGTGTTTCAGGAATTGTTCGGCAAATTGTTACTGCTTCTCCGCTTGGCAATATTTATAATGCTGATGGATCGTACAATGTACGCCCCGGCGGTAACCAGGAAAGTTTCAATCCATTATTGAATTTAAAAGAAACACAAAACAGAGTAACAAATCGCAATGACATCATTAATATCTTTTTTGATGTTAGTCCGATCAAAGGCTTTAACTACCGGCTCAATACAAGCAGACGTTCATGGAATTTCAAAGAGTTGAATTATAATACTAAGCTGTCTGAAAGTGGTGTTGCAAATGGTTTTGCCAATGGAAGTATCTTTTTCCAGGAAAATGTAGAGTGGCTGGTTGAAAACATTCTTAGTTATAATACAAGAATCAGAAGTCACAACTTTAATTTCACTTTGGTTGGAACAGCTTCGGAACAGGATTATTACAGTTTCAGAAATTCTGCTTCAAAAATACCAAACGATATTCTGGGTATTTACGGACTTGAAGCTGCTATGATCAATGTGCCTGATATTGCCGGTAACAAGCGCAGGTTGTTGACGGGAGTAAGCAGAATCATCTATGACTATGCATCAAAATATTCTGCACAAATAACATACACAGGTAACGGATCTTCTGTTTTTGGTACAGAAAATAAGTGGGGATTTTTTCCAGCTGTAGCTGTAGGCTGGAATATTCACAGAGAGAAATTCATGTCTAATTTCAAACATCTTTCTAATCTTAAGCTAAGAGCCAGTTATGGCAGCGCAGGTAACGAAGCTAATGGACCATACGGAAGTTTGAGTCTTGCAAATCAAGTGGATTATTTATTTGGTGTGGACAGAATTTCCGGCTACACACCAGGCAGTACATTATCGAATCCTATGTTGAAATGGGAAACATCTACCACACTTAATTTTGCACTTGATTTTGGCCTCTTCGGCAATCGTCTTTCCGGTACAGTGGAATACTATAATAAAAGAACAACTGACTTGTTAGTGAACCGTCAGTTAAATGCTTCTATCGGTTATACTTCACAACCATACAATATTGGTGAAATCGAAAATAAAGGGCTTGAGCTTCAAATTGACGCCATAGCTGTTGATAAGAAAGATTTAAAAGTACAGGCGGGTCTCATCTTTTCAAAGAATAAAAATTCAATCATCCGTTTATATGGCGATTTGAATGGTGATGGAAGAGAAGATGATGATGTTGGTAACAATTGGTTCATCGGTCAGCCAATTTCAATTTTCCGTCAACCAAAATATCTTGGTGTATGGCAGGCGCTGGAAGTATATCCCGGTTCAACATTTAATTCTGCAACCGGCAAATGGGAAATAAATGGTGTGCAGGCTCCGGTAGCATTAGATAAAAACGGTTTGCCGATTGTAGATCCTTTTACAGGAAGAACACCGGTGCCGGGCTCTGTTAAAATTGAAGATAAAAACGGCGACGGAAAAATAAATGCAGATGATAACTATATCACTTCGCAAAATCCTGATTGGATGGGCTCGTTTAATTTAAGTGCCATCTACAAAGGCTTTGATATCTCTGTTGATATTTATACTGTACAGGGCATCATTCGTAACAACCAATTCCTGTATGACTATACAGCAGGCGGCGATTTAAGAGGTAACAGGAATGGTATCAAGGTTGACTACTGGACACCTGAAAATCCTTCTAATACTTATCCGCAACCAAACGCAGGTACTTCGCCTCCGGGAATGACCAATCTTGGATTACAGGATGCTTCTTATTGGAGACTGCAGAATGTAACGCTTGGATATACATTTTCTCCAAAGGTAGTTTCAAGGTTGAAATTAAATTCTCTGCGCTTTTATGCAACAGGTCAAAATCTTTTAACCATTACAGATTACCAGGCGTATAGTCCTGAACAGGATCTCTATGCTTATCCAATGACGAGAAATTTCATATTCGGTTTAAAGCTTGGTTTATAAGCATGATGATCCCTGGAATTATCACATGATAATAGCAATTAATTTCTATCCAAAAAAAGAACAAATGAATAAGTTATATAAAATCATATTCGGGGCTTTGGGAATCATACTTCTCAATTCTTCCTGCAAAAAGTGGCTTACAGAAGAAAATTTCACACAGATAAGTTCTGATGTAATTTATAAAGATGAAGCCGGTTTAACCGTAGGCTTGGGAGCACTGTACAATCTACAGCGTACCTACGAAAGAGTGAGCGATGCAAACGGATTAACACAAAATAATTTGTGGGTTTATTGTGCAGATGATTTAGGATGTACAAGAACGTTTAACGACGCACAGATCTATAAAGCCAACATGACCCCAACAAATTTCCCGACAGGTAAATGGAATTCGGGTTACCAGTTGATCGACAGGGCGAGTGCAATTATTTCGAAAGCTCCGTCTATTACTTTTTCATCAGCAGCAAATAAAAACAAACTGATAGCTGAAGCAAAAGTGATCAGGGCGATGACCTATTTCAAACTCTGGCAATTGTATGATAATATTCTTATCGATACGATTCCAACAGATGTTACTAATGCGTTTGATGAAGTTACTTATGCACCTGCCGCAAAAGCTGATGTGTTGAATCTTATTAATGCTGATCTCGATTATGCTATTGCTAATTTACCTTATACTGCAAAACCCGGTCAGGTGAGCCAGGGCTTAGCCCGTCACCTGCGTGCACAGGTAGCATCATGGCAAAGCGATTGGACTACCATGGCTGCTCAGTGTGATGCGATCATTAATAACGGTGGTTACAGTTTGCAGGCAATTGATAAAGTGTTTGGTGCAGATGTAAATCATAAAGAATCGATCTATACATTTCAATACGACGAAATAACAGGAGGGACAGATGCGCTTTCAGGCGGAAGTCAACATATTCTGTCAGCTGTGTTTACTGCACGCTATTATGAAATGCCCGGTGGTCATATGATTGAAGATAATAATTGGGGTGGTAATTCATTTGCATGGACAACTCCCAATAATTATTTGAAAAGCTTAATGAGTTGGGATCCTGCAACAGGTCTTTCGCCTGATAAACGTTTCTCCACTTATTTCTATCCTGATACTGTAATTGGTAATAAACCAACATCGCCTTACTATGGATTGAAGTTGCCCAAGTCTTCTTATCCTGATAATTACAGACAGTATCATTGGAGTATTAAGAAGTACCAGGATTTTTCAAAGCCTGATGGAAGAGCAGGAAGTTTTAAAGATGTAATTGTTTACCGCTTAGCTGAAACACTTTTAATGGGAGCTGAAGCGCATTGGAGAAAGTCTGGCAACCCGGCCGATCCAACTGCATTGCTTTACATTAACAGAGTGAGAACAAGAGCAGGTATGCCTGGTTTTACTTCAATAGATCAGAAAACAATTTTAGAAGAGTCAGCACGTGAGTTAGCGTTTGAAGGAGGCCGTTGGTTTCTCTTAAAGAGAATGGGTGTGCTGATATCACAGGTAAATCAATATCATACATTCGGCAGTGCTAAAACAAATGAAGCTGTGTTTCCAATGCAATCACATATGGTTCGCTGGCCAATTCCACAAAGTCAGATCGATCTCATGGCACCGAATTTTCCGCAGAACCCCAACTATTAAGCTGTTCTTATTAAAAGCAGGACTGTAGAAATGTACAGTCCTGCTTTTATCATTCTTTTTATGTATTGCAATTAACCAGGAATGAAACGTTTCTTTTTATATTTTTTATCTCTTTTATTCTCGTCGTTTGTTTCAGCACAAACAACTGTACCACTTTACAAAAATAAAAATGCATCCATTGAAAGCCGGATCGAAGATTTGTTGAAACGCATGACAATTGAAGAAAAAATTCTTCAAATGAATCAATGGACGTATGGAAAGAATGCAAATGCCAATAACATTGAAGCAAGCATGAAAGCTGTGCGGCCGGAAATCGGTTCACTCATTTATCGAAGCATCAATCCTGTTTATAAAAATCAGATCCAGCGCAAAGCGATGGAGCAATCAAGGCTTGGCATTCCGATTCTCATGGGCTTTGATGTGATCCACGGCTATCGTACTATTTTTCCGATTCCACTTGCGCAGGCCTGTTCATGGAATACTGATCTGGTGAAAGATGCCTGTTCTGTTGCTGCAAAAGAATCGAAACTCTCCGGCGTTGACTGGACGTTTTCTCCAATGGTTGATGTGGCTCGTGATGCACGTTGGGGCAGAGTTGCAGAAGGCTATGGAGAAGATCCTTATGCGAATGCCATGTTTGCTGTTGCATCGATTAAAGGTTATCAGGGAAATAAATTATCAGATCCATATTCTATTGCTGCATGTATTAAACATTATATCGGTTACAGTTTATCTGAAGGTGGTCGTGATTATCGCTATGCAGATGTATCGGCACAAACGATGTGGGAAACATTTATGCCGCCTTACGAAGCAGGTGTAAAAGCAGGTGCTGCCACATTGATGAGTTCGTTTAATGATATCAGTGGTATACCTGCATCTGCAAATCCATATACATTAACGGAGATATTAAAGAAGCGTTGGAAACACGATGGCTTTGTAGTATCTGATTGGGGTTCGGTTGAAAATTTAATTCCGCAAGGATTTGCAAAAGATAAAAAAGAAGCGGCCTGGTTGAGTTTCATGTCGGGAGTAGAGATGGACATGGTTGATAATATTTATGTTGAACATTTACCACAACTCGTAAAGGAGAAAAAAATTCCGATGAGTAAGATCGATGAGGCGGTGCGTAGAATTCTTCGTATCAAATTCCGATTGGGATTATTTGAACAACCCTATGTTGTGGAGCTTCCTGAAAACGAACGTTACTATCAACCTGAAAGCATGCATATTGCAGAACAGCTTGCTGCAGAGTCGATGGTGTTGCTGAAAAATAATAAGCAAACACTTCCGGTAAATAAATCAGTCAAAAGGATTGCACTGATCGGGCCAATGGTAAAAGATAGCATTAACATCATGGGTTCATGGGAAGGACAAGGTGTACCCGAAGCAGTTGAAACTATATATGAAGGTTTTGAAAAAGAATTTAACGGCAAAGCAAGTTTGCATTATGCAAAAGGTTGTGCGTTTGAAGGATCAGATGAAAGTGGATTTGAAGAGGCCGTGAATACAGCCATGCAATCAGATGTAATCATTGTTTGCATCGGCGAAATGAAAAAGTGGAGCGGCGAAAATGCATCACGTTCAACTATTGCATTGCCCGTCATCCAGGAACGTTTGGTGAGTGCATTAAAGAAAACAGGAAAGCCCATCGTTCTTATTCTATCCAATGGCCGTCCGTTAGAGTTGGGAAATTTAGAAAACTTATCGGATGCTATTTTAGAAATATGGCAACCGGGTATTGCAGGTGGTAGTGCCGTTGCAGGAATGGTTTCCGGCCGGTTAAATCCTTCCGGTAAATTGGCGATCACGTTTCCATTAACAACAGGACAAATCCCAACATATTACAACATGCGTCAGTCGGCTCGTCCTAAACTCGGCGGCTACCAGGATATTCCTACTGAACCAAAGTATGTATTTGGTTATGGATTGAGTTATACAAGTTTCACTTATGGTGATGTGAAGTTATCTGCGACACGCTTTTCAAAAAATCAAAAAATAACAGCATCGGTTGAAGTAACAAACAGCGGAGCCATGGATGGAAAGGAAACGCTGTTGTGGTTTATAGCAGATCCTGTTGCATCCATCACAAGACCCATGAAGGAGTTGAAATTCTTTGAAAAGAAAGAATTGAAAACTGGCGAGCGGAAAATATTCACGTTTGAAATTGATCCTATGCGTGATTTGAGTTTTCCTGATGCAAATGGAATGAGGCGATTGGAAAGTGGCGATTATTATCTCATCGTCAATGGTCAAAAAATAAAGTTTGAACTGATTGATTAAACATTGAAATCACAAACACATTAAAACAAGTCAAATGAGAAGCAGAGAAATACCGGTTATTGTTGATCGATTATTCGAGGCTATTGAAAAACTGATACCTGAATACATGGAGAACCCTGCAGACAATTGTATTTCCAATGGCAATGTTGCTGCATGCATCATTGATGAAAACGGACATACACACGGTAAAATGTTTGGTACAGATAAACCAAGATTACGTCAGTCGTATAAAGTGGCATGGACAAAAGCCAGCCAGGTTTGGCTTACCGGAATAAAAACCGGTGAGTACGAAAAGAAAGTATTTAATAAAGAAGTAGGCGAAAACGCAAATGGAATAGAAGCACCCGATTTAATTGGATGGGAAGGTGGTCAGCCTTTGGAATTAAAAAACGGTGTAAAATTTTCAGTAGGCTTTAGTGGCTTCAGAGGTACCACCGATCTTGAAATTATGGTAAAGGCATTGGCTACAGTTGACGAAGTTTAATGATCAAACAACTTATCAAAATAATTATTGGATGAGATACCTGGCAAATGAACAGCGGTACACGAAGATGGAATACCGCCGATGCGGAAACAGCGGATTGAAATTGCCTGCTGTTTCATTGGGGCTTTGGCACAACTTCGGTCATATCGATCAATTGGAAAATGCACGTAACATATTGCGTGTTGCATTTGATAACGGTATCACACATTTTGATCTTGCAAATAATTATGGTCCGCCTCCGGGATCAGCAGAAGAAAATTTCGGTAAGATCTTTAAAGATGATTTTACTTCTTATCGTGATGAACTCATTATTTCAAGCAAGGCAGGCTGGGGTATGTGGCCCGGTCCTTATGGCGATTGGGGTTCGAAAAAATATTTAACTGCAAGTCTTGATCAAAGTTTAAAACGCATGGGGCTTGATTATGTTGATATATTTTATCATCATCGTCCCGATCCGGAAACGCCGTTAGAAGAAACGATGGGTACACTTGATCTGATGGTGCGACAAGGGAAGGCGTTGTATGTCGGCATCTCAAGTTATCAACCTGAAGAAGCAGCAAAAGCCATTTCAATTTTAAAAGAATTGGGAACACCCTGTTTAATTCATCAGCCAAAATATTCAATGTTCGATCGTTGGGTGGAAGATGGTTTGCTGGATGTGTTGGAGCAGAATGCAGTAGGCTGCATTCCGTTTTCGCCATTGGCACAAGGTTTACTTTCAAACAAGTATTTGAAAGGTATTCCTGATGGTTCACGGGCAGCAAGTCATCGTGGCAATGGCGCCATTGATGAAGACCATGTATCTGATGAGAAGATCAATAAAGTGCGTGCATTGAATGTGCTGGCAGAAGAGCGTGGACAGAACCTTGCACAAATGGCACTCGCATGGATATTGAAAGATAAACGCATCAGCTCTGTTTTAATTGGTGTAAGCAAACCTGAACAGGTATTGGATTCATTGAAGTGTCTTGATAATTATTCGTTCACCGATGAAGAGTTACTGCGCATCAATAATATTTTAAACTAACAGATGAACATGCGTAATCAAAAACCTATAGCAATATTTCTCTTCTGTTTGTCTTTTCTCATAAATCTGCATGCGCAGATTCCCGGATCCAGGATCGGGATGTTTGATGTGTTTACTGATGTTGGTTCACCCATAATTGCAGGAAGCGCAAGTTATCATGAACCTTCACAAACATATCGTCTTACAGGTTCGGGTTCAAACATCTGGTTTGGAAGAGATAGCTTTTCGTTTGTAAGCAAAAAAGTGAATGGTGATTTCATTCTGCAAACACAGGTAAAGTTTATTGGCGAAGGACATGAGCTGCACCGTAAAGCAGGATTGATGATCAGAAGTTCACTGGCTACAAATTCTCCTGTCATCGCATGCACTGTTCATGGTGATGGACTCACTTCTTTTCAATACCGCACAACTGCAGACGGAACGATGAAAGAAATCAAGATGACGATCAAATCGCCGGATGTATTACAACTGGAGAAAAAGGGAACTACTTATACGATGTCGGTTGCACGTTTTGGTGAAGTATATCAGGTGCAGCAATTAGACAGTATCGATCTTGGAACGGATGTGTTGGCTGGTCTGTTCATCTGTTCGCACAGTAATTTGTTTTCGGAAGAGGTACTGTTTAGTAATACTAGAATGTTTCATACAGCACCAGATAGTTTGGTGCAATACAGAACTTATCTCGGAAGCTTATTAGAAATAATGGATGTTACAACAGGTCATCGGGAAATAGTTGCAAGCGCTGCAGGTTCATGGCAGGCGCCTAACTGGACACCCGATGGAAAAACACTTATCTACAATGCAAGTGGCAAACTGTACAACTTCGATTTAGCGACAAAACAATCAACCTTGCTGAATACTGATTTTGCTGTGAAGAATAACAATGATCATGTTTTGACATTCGATGGTAAACAGATCGGTATCAGTCATCATGCAGCTGAAGCAAAAGGTCAATCGGTTGTTTACACTGTTCCTGTTACAGGTGGTGTGCCCAAACGAATCACAACCAAAAGTCCCTCTTATTTTCATGGATGGTCGCCCGACAATCAATTTTTATTATACACAGGCGAACGCAATGGTGATTTTGATATTTATAAAATTTCAAAAGATGGGGGGAAAGAAATTCAACTAACAAAAACAAAAGGGTTGGATGATGGTTCAGAATACTCACCTGACGGAAAGTTTATTTATTTCAATTCTGCACGCACGGGAAAAATGCAGATCTGGCGGATGGATGCTGACGGGAAAAATCAAACACAGTTAACGTTTGATGAAATGAATAATTGGTTTCCGCATGTTTCACCCGATAACAAATGGCTGGTGTTTATTTCATTCTCCAAAGATGTACCTGCAGAGAAACATCCTTTTTATGAGCGTGTGTATTTGCGTTTAATGCCGGTAGAAGGTGGCGAAACGAAAGTGATTTCATACTTGTACGGCGGACAAGGAACAATGAATGTTCCAAGTTGGTCGCCCGATAGCAAGAAGATCGCATTTATAAGCAACGGAACATTCAATCAATAATCTGAAAAAATAAAACATGCATACATCTTTTATAAAATCAACAAATACAAAAAGTGTGAGACTGTTCAGCATTGTAATGGTCTTATGCTTGAGCACTGTTGTTACAACAACTATGGCACAGAAAAAGAAAAACGACGTGCCGGTTATATCTGCATTGAATGCTTATTCATTCAGCGATCTGTTGTCTGCAAAGGATACACGTGATAAACAACAGGTCTATTCATTATTCAATCTGCTTGATTGGTGTGCTGTGAAGAAAATTAAAGCACTTGATCCAACAGCTTATTTCTTTCCTACGTATCCGGAAGTACCATCTGATGAATACCTGAAAAAATTTAAAGACAGGGCAAAGGAGTTAGACATTGTGATCAGTGGAACAGGTATACGCAACGATTTTGCTTCACCTGATCCAAAAGTACGTGCAGCAGGGGTGGAGCTGGCGAAAAAATGGATCGTTGCTGCTTCTAAAATGGGAGCACCGGTGCTGCGTGTGTTTTCCGGCGAAATTCCAAAGGGCTACGAAAATAAATGGAATGAAGTAGCAGGATGGATGATCGAGTGCTACAAAGAATGTGTGGTTTATGGCGAAAAGTATGGAGTAAAGATCGGCATACAGAATCATGGCGATATGCTGCAAACAGCAGAGCAATGTATTTATGTGTTGAAGGGAGTCAATTCAAAATGGGCAGGTATTATTGTTGATGTTGGCAATTTCAAAACAGAAGATCCATACAAAGATATTGCTGCAGTTGTTCCCTATGCAGTTAACTGGCAGGTGAAAGAAAGTGTGTTTGGTATTGGAAGCAAAGTCCCTACCGATTACAAGCGTCTTGTGCAAATCATTAAAGATGGTGGTTATAAAGGCTACCTGCCTGTTGAAACATTGTTGGTACGTGGTACACCGTACGATCCATTTGCATTAGTACCTGCCATGATTAATGATCTGAACAAAGCTATTAGCGAAGTATATAAATAATCTGCAACGATTTAACTCAATTCATTTGTAATGAAAACAAAGATCAGGTTTCCATTTTCCGGAATAATTGTATTGCTGTTTGTCAGTTCAACACTATCAGCACAAAACACTAATAAAGCTAATTATGCATTTGAGCAAAATAAGCGACTCGGTCGTGGTGTAAATATTATTGGCTACGATCCTTTATGGAAAGATTCTTCCAAGGCCAGGATGAAAGCAAAGCATTTTAAACTCATTAAAGAAGCAGGGTTTAACAATGTGCGTATTGTGATTGCTCCGTTTAAATTCTCCATGGGTGATTCCGCATATACGATCAAACCAGATTTTTTTGTCACGCTTGATTGGGCTATTAAAGAAGCATTGAAAAATAAGTTGATGGCGATTGTTGATTTTCATGAACACAATGCCATTGCAAAAGACCCAATGGGCAATATGCCGAAGATATTGGCGATGTGGAAACAGATCGCTGAGCATTGTAAGGGATATTCCAATGATGTGATGTTTGAATTATGCAATGAGCCGAACATGAAACCGGAAACATGGAATACGATTCAAAGTGAAGCGTATAAAGTTGTGCGTAAATCAAATCCTAACAGAACGATCATCATTGGCACCATCAATGGCAACCAGATCAAATTTTTACCTGATTTGAAATTACTGGAAGAAGACCGAAACATCATTGTGGCAATTCATTATTACAGTCCCATACAGTTTACGCACCAGGGTGCGCCATGGTCGGTACGGAATAAAGACCTGAGCGGAATTGAATGGACGCAAAGCAAAGCGCAGGAAGATTCTGTGAAAGCAGATTTTGATTTTGCTCAGCAATGGTCAATGAAAAATAAGCGGCCATTAACACTCGGCGAATTTGGGGCGTATGAAAAAGCAGATATGGCTTCACGTATCAAGTGGACAAATTATATCGCAAGACAAGCGGAAGCAAGAAACTGGAGCTGGAGTTACTGGCAATTCGATTCTGATTTTATTCTGTATGATATGAGTAAAGATGATTGGGTGGAATCAATCAAACAGGCATTAATACCGGCTAAGAAATAATACAATGTGATGGTACGAAACGGTCGTGTGATACGTGCAGGAATTATTGGCTCCGGCTTTGCGGCGAAGTTTCATTTCGAAGCAGTCAAAAGGGTGTACTCTGCGAATGTAGTGGTAGCAGGCGCTTATTCTACAAACAAGGATAGGTTAAATGCGTTTACGCAACCAAGGGAAATAAAAAGTTATGAAAGCCTGGAAGCATTGATCGCAGCATCAGATGTGCTTCATATATGTACGCCGCCATCAACACATGAAGAAATGTTGATACAGGTGTTGAAACAAGATAAGCATGTAATAGTAGAGAAACCTTTCACCGGTTATTTTGGCGATGGAACTGCAGCATTCAACGGCGATACTTTTTCACGTAAAGAAGGATTAGCCTTCGCTTTGAAAAGTATTGAACGGATATTATCGGCAGAGAAAGAAAGCAAAGGTTCGATCATGTATGCGGAGAACTGGGTGTATGCGCCGGCTATTCAAAAAGAACGTGAGCTCATTGAAAAAACCGATGCACAGATTTTATGGATACAGGCACAGCAATCGCATTCAGGTTCACATTCGTTGGATTATGGACAGTGGCGTCTTTCAGGCGGTGGCTCTCTAATGGGCAAGGGCAGTCATCCATTAACTGCGGCTATTTATTTAAAACAGGTGGAAGGACTTTCAAGAAATAAAAAATCGATTCGCCCAAAAACAGTTTCGGCAAGAACACATGCTGTTACACGGATGCCGGGTTATAAAAACGAAAGTCATCTGAGAGATACGTACAAGGATGTAGAAGATTATGCAACAGTTCATGTGGTATTTGAAGATGGCAGCGTTGCAGATATTGTTGCAAGTGAATTATTACATGGAGGTGTGAAGAATTATGTAGAAGTGCATGCAAACAACCACCGGACTATTTGCAATATCGCACCCAACAATGCGATGCAAACGTATAATCCTTTGGAAGAAAATTTCAGTGATGTGTATGTAGTGGAGAAAACGGGCACGAAACAAGGTTGGTCATTTATTTCACCCGATGAAGCATGGTTCAACGGGTATCAGCATGAGATGGAAGCGTTTTATCGTACAGCAGCAGTTGGTGAAGCCATCGAAAGTAACAGTCAATTGGCAGCAGATGTCATTGCAACGATTTATGCGGCCTATGTTTCTGCAGAAAGTCGGGGTGAAGAAGTAGCGATACCAATTATTAATTCGTAAACATGGGTTTAATCATATCAGCAAATCAAACTCCGGTTAAAAAATACAGATGGATCATTCTGTCGTTGGTTTTTTTGCGACGACGATTAATTATCTCGACCGGCAAGTGATCAGCTTGTTGAAAGATGATTACCTGGAACCATTGTTTGGCTGGACGGAAACTGATTACGCCAACATTGTAATTGCCTTTCAGATTACCTATGCATTAGGTATGATCGGATCTGGATTTATCATTGATCGTATTGGTACAAAATTCGGCTATGCATTAGCGTTGATCATTTGGAGTTTAGCAGCTATTGGTCATGCCTTTGCTGTATCTACCGGAGGATTTATGGCAGCAAGAGCTGTATTAGGTTTTAGTGAAGCAGGAAATTTTCCTGCAGCCATTAAGACAGTAGCAGAATGGTTTCCGAAAAAAGAGCGGGCATTGGCAGCAGGGATATTTAATTCGGGAACCAATATTGGTGCAATCATCGCTCCGTTATCTGTACCGCTCATAGCAGGTACATTAGGTTGGGAGTGGGCATTTATCATTACAGGTGCGATCGGTCTTATCTGGTTACTTTTTTGGTGGCTGTTTTACGATAGTCCGCAGAAGCATAAAAAAATATCAACCGAAGAATACAATTACATCCACAGTGATGATATCGAAGATGAACAATTTGAAGATGCTCCGGCAAAAGTTAAATGGTTGAAGCTGCTTGGCTATCGACAAACATGGGCCTTTGCATTGTTGAAGTTTTTTACTGATCCTGTATGGTGGTTTATGCTTTTCTGGCTGCCTTCATTTTTAAATAAACAATACGGTATGACGAAACTTGCACTCGCATTTCCCATAGCTGTTGTGTATACCATTGCCATGTTTGGAAGTATTGCAGGTGGATGGCTATCCGGTTATTTCATCCATCGTGGCTGGCCATTATACAAAGCCCGCAGAACGGCCTTACTCATTTTTGCTTTATGTGCATTGCCTATGCTCGCAGCACAATGGCTGGGTACGTTTCATTATTGGTATGCAGTATTGATCATCGGTTTAGCTGCATCTGCACACCAGGCATGGTCGGCAAATATTTTTACAACGGTGTCTGATATGTTTCCAAAGAAAGCTGTTGCATCGGTAGTAGGTATCGGTGGAATGATTGGTGCAATAGGCGGTATTCTTATTGCCAGAACAGCCGGCTTGTTATTGGATCATTACAAGGTGTTAGGCAAAATTGAAACGGGCTATTACATCATGTTTATTATTTGTGCATTCGCTTATATCATCGCATGGTCGCTATTTAGTTTGCTTGTACCAAAGATGCCAAAGGTGAAAATTTAATTAATAATCATTATGAATGTTGCATACACACATCGATCATTAAACAGCGGCAGTATAAGATTCAGTCTATTCTTATTACTGTTTCTTTCGTTTGATGCAACTGCACAGAACAACAGTACGCAACGGGAAGGTTTAAAATCTGTGTTCAGCAATTATCAAGGAAAGCCATGGAATAATCAGCTGCAACAAATTCCCGGAAGAGTGCAGTGTGAGTTTTACGATTTAGGTGGAGAAGGGATTGCCTACCATGATAAGGATACAATGAATAACGGCAGCGGAAACTTAAATCCTGCAAACGGCACGTTCCTCAATGAATTCAGAATGAAAGAAGCGGTTGATATTTCCTATACCAAAGCAAGGGATATTGATAACAGTCCCTATAATCTTGTTGAACCTTTAATAGGAGAGTTGTATGCAGGTTGGACAAAGCCCGGTGAGTGGATCAATTACAGCATCAACGTAACTGAATCAGGAACCTATACAATCGGCATCATGTATACTGCAAGTGGTGATGGAAGTATCTCGTTACTGATTGATGGAAAAGAAAAGATTGCTGAAGTAGTTATTCCTTCAACAAGAAACGACAGGGAAACAATTGCATGGCGACAATGGCATCATTGGAACAGGATCGATCAATTGGCAACCATTCAACTGAAAAAAGGTGTTCATGTGCTTACACTTAAAACATTAACGAATGGCAATATGAACTACGACTATCTCGATTTCAAACTGAGTCAGTAAATGATTTTTTAATAAAAATTAATCGTATAAAGTATGTATATAAAAAGAGTAATAGTGAGTTTGTTGTTAACCATCATTTCCTGTGCCGCTTCATCTCAGGCAAAATGGGAATCACTTTTTAACGGGAAAGATTTTACCGGATGGAGAAAGCTGAATGGCACAGCAGAGTACAGTATAAAGGATGGAACTATTATCGGCACTTCTAAATCGAAAACTCCGAATACATTTTTAGCAACCGAAAAGCTGTATGATGATTTTATTTTGGAGCTGGAATATAAGGTGGAAGATGGCTTAAACTCCGGTATTCAATTCCGGAGTGCCAGCAACAGTTCGTTTAAGAATGGTCGGGTACACGGTTATCAATTTGAAATCGATCCGTCAGCAAGAGCATGGAGCGGCGGTATTTATGATGAAGCAAGAAGAGGATGGTTGTATACGATGGAAAAAAATCCGGCTGCTAAAACTGCATATAAAAACAACGGATGGAATCATGTGCGTATTGAAGCAATTGGAAACACCGTTCGTACATGGCTGAATGGAATCGCATGTGCAAGTATACTCGATGATCTGGTTGATGCAAGATCAGGCTTCATTGCGTTGCAGGTGCATGAAATTTATAAGCCGGAAGATGAAGGCAAAACCATTCAATGGAAAAATATCCGCATCTGCACAACTGATTTAGCGAAAGTGCGTAACCCGATCAATAATAAAATAGTTCAAGTGAATTGTAATGATAATACCATCTCTCCGGCAGAAGCGAAAGAAGGCTGGATACTTTTATTTGATGGCAAAACAACCAATGGGTGGAGAGGCGCTAAACTCACCAGCTTTCCTGAGAAAGGTTGGGTGATTGAAAACGGTTTATTGAAAGTGGTAAGCTCCAACGGAGCAGAATCAACAAATGGCGGCGATATTGTTACAATCAATAAGTATAAAAACTTTGAATTAACAGTCGACTTTAAAATCACCACCGGTGCTAACAGCGGCATCAAATACTTTGTTGATACAGACCTTAACAAAGGCGAAGGTTCTTCCATTGGTTGTGAGTTTCAGATACTGGATGATCAGGTACATTCCGATGCAAAGCTTGGTGTAGCAGGTAACCGCATGTTGGGATCATTGTATGATCTTATTCCTGCACCATCAGATAAATTCTTTCGTAAGTCTGATTTTAATACTGCCCGTATTATTGTGAAAGGCAACAAGGTTACTCATTATCTCAACGATAAAATAACAGTGGAGTATGAACGTGGTACACAACTGTGGAAAGCATTGGTGGCTTACAGCAAGTATGCAAAGTATCCGGGCTTTGGAGAATTAGAAGAAGGACATATTCTGTTGCAGGATCATGGAAACGAAGTGCAATTCAAAAATATCAAGATCAAAATACTATAAACGAATGCTACTGATATTTCTCAGTAACAGATTTATTTCATCATCAACTAAATAACAATCATGACAAACCAGTTTCAAAAAGTTGCAACATCCGTTCGGAATGTGTTTTGCAGAATACTGCCATTGCTGTTCGTTGCAATGATTCTTTTATCCTGCAAAAAGAAATCAAGTGGACCAGCGCCTGTAGTAGTTACTCCACCAGTTGTAACGCCAATACCCCCGATCAATACAAATTCAACTACAGCCAAAGAGATCATTGAAGACATGGCTGCTGGTTTTAACCTTGGGAATACGTTTGAAAACGGGATCAATTCATCATCGCCTGCAACGAATAAACAAATTATCGACTTGTATTACAGTGCCGGTATGCGGCATGTACGTATCCCTATTACCTGGGTGCAGGGATTCAGCAGTAATCTTGCTGATGCGAATGGAAATGTGAACGTTTCGCATCCACGACTTCTTGAATTGAAGGAGATCGTTGATTATGCGTTGGCAAAAAAAATGTATGTTGTCATCAATACACATCATGAACATTGGTTGAAAGATAACTATGATGGCTCTGCCGCATTCGATACAAAATTTGCAACCTTATGGAACGGCATTGCAACTTTTTTTAAAGACTATCCAAAGCAATTGTTGTTTGAAGTACTTAACGAACCGGAAGGAGCAATGGGTCAATGGAGTGGCACCGGTTATCCATTGCCAACAAACGCACAGGCAATTGACTATACAAGAAAAATAAATAAAGTAGGTTATGATGCCATTCGTGCAACAGGTGGCAACAATATAACCCGTCTCGTTATGGTTTCACCAAACGGACAAGGTAACCAGGGTATGATTGAAGAAGTGTATCCAACAAAAGCAAGTTTGCCGGGAGCTGGTAACGATGCATACCTTGCTATACAAGTGCATACGTATGATCCATGGGCATTCTGCGGACAAACAGGTAGCAATGCAGCATGGCCCGGAAGCGCAAGTATTGAAAATGCAATTAAGAAAGTAGGTGTTCATTCAAAACTGATTGATGTGCCCATTAACTACGGTGAGTTTGGAGTTGGACGCCAATCAAATACTGGTGAACGGAATACAGATCTCGTTCGTGGATATTATAAACTGTTTAGAGTTACCTGCAAGGCAGAAAAAATGTCGTTCACTCCATGGGACGACAGAGGTTGGTTTGGACTTATTTACAAAAGCGGAACAGACTATTTGTTTTCAAACAATATCGTGCCATCAATGATGCAATAAGAAATCATTTGTTCATCCGAACCCTGATTTGAAAAGCCATACAGGGATTTTTTACAGTGAGCTGATAAATGTCTGCTGTAGAAAATCCCTCTTTTTGTAATTGAGGAATTAAATGTGTTTGAATGGCGTCATAGGGTCTGATAGCTGCACCTCGTGGAAACGAATTGCCGTCGTGTGAAAGCAATACTTTATGGAGTACATTTTTTGATTTGAATTCTTTCAGGATACGCACATAATTGCCGATGGTTGATTCTTTCACACCATCCAATGATATCCAGGCACCACTTGCTGCAGTTTCAATAAGAAAATTCATATCGGTTGAAAGATTGGCATGTGCCCATATCCATGCACTTGGGTGCAACTGATATTTCTTTAACAACTCCAGTTGTTTTTTTGCTGCTGCAATATTGTTACCTGTATGCACCTGCAATGTTAGTCCTGTTGCTTTGTGCGTAAGCAAACCAGCAGCAAACAGTTTGATGTCAATGGCCGATGGTTCTCCATCATCAAACGCAAGTTTAATAAAGCCGGGTTTTATTGTTGTACTGTCAATTCCATTTTTGAATTCATTGATCCAGATGTTAGCAATTTCTTCTTCACTCATGCTAAATGCAAAGGCCGGAACATACTTGTCATTTGCTGCGCCATAGAAACCTGTATTGGTAATGATGTTGATGCCACTTAATAGTGAGAGGGTTTGCAGCTTTTTTACATCTCTTCCGAAGTATGCTCCTGTACAATCAAAAATAGATTGTACTCCCTGCAATTTTATTTTTTTAAGATAAGGTAATACCTGGTTAAAAAGTGCAGCGCTGTCATAACCGGCTACCGCAGCAGGTGCTGCTCCAAAATTCGAAAAAAGATGTTCGTGTGTAAGTGCAACGCCGAGTTTACTGCTGTGGATTTTTCCTGTTGCCGAGTACACATAACCGGTTTTCTTTTGAAGAGGATTAAACGAGCTTAGCAAAAGAAAAAAGAAAGATATGATCAATGCTGCTCTCATTTGCGTTGAAGTTTTAATTTTTCTGAATACAGTTCAAAGGTTTACTCATCACGTAAAACCTTGATGTCTTTGATTAACTGCTCAATTTCTAATTGAAGTGTACCATTGTAAATACCTCTGATGCGTTTGGTCTTGTCAATAAGTAGTACATGTTCTGTATGAAGAAACTCAGAACTGTCTTTGGTAAAGCCAAGGTCTTCTTCTGCAAAGTAAGATCGCCTTGCCAGATTGTATATCTCAGCTTTGTTTCCGGTAAGTAAATGCCAGTTTGATGAAGTGATCTTATTCTGTTCAGCAAATTCTTTTAGTCTATTTACACTGTCGATCCACGGAGTCACACTGTAAGAAAGAATAACAAGGTTATTATCAGTGGCATATTCTTTTTCTACCATCTTCATGTGTTTGGTCATCACCGGGCAAATGCTGGCGCAGCGTGTAAAGATGAAATTGGCCACATGAATTTTTTCATCAACTGTTTGCTCTGTTATGTTGTTCCCTAATTGATTGGTAAACGAGAAGCTGTCAATGGTATGTGGAATTGTTTTCGTCACATCTTCACCTGCAGCTAAAAACACAGGTGTAAAATCAGGACTGTTGTAATAGGGGAGCTGTTCTTTGGGTTGTTTTGGTGAGCAAGCCAAAGAGCAAACGATCAATACGTATAAACTAATTTTTAAAAATACTGTCTGATACATTCATGCAATTTTTTGTACCCAGTAATCCATATCGTCTTCCTTGCTTAATAATATAATTGGCTTTTATCTTTCCGTTATCGTACCACCATCGTTGACTTCCTTCTTCATACCCTTTAAGATAATTCATTTCTTTCACCAGCAATCCATCGCTCGACCATTCACGGCAAGTGCCTTCGTATTCATCATTTGCAAAAATATAATGCGTTTGTTTGTTTCCATTGGGCCACCATGTTTCGAGCACGCCGGTTTTTTTACCGTTTTCAAAACTTCGTTGTTCGTATAATTTTCGGTCGGGGTAATACTTTACCCAACGGCCATGTTCTTTTCCATTCAGGTAAGAAGCGCTTGCAGCGGTGTCTGTAGTTGAGGGGTATAGCGAAAAGATCACTCCGCTGAATAGTTGATCATTAAAATAAATGATGCCGTTCTTATTTGAGATGCGGGCATCATTCATATTCAGAACAAGGCTGGAAGTAGTTTTTGCTTCTTTCTTCTCCGGCTTTGAGCAACCAAACAAAATCATGATCAGGCAAAGTAAGTTGATCTTACTGTGTAACTGTGCCAGGCGTTCCATAATATCCACTACCATTTATATAAGGATCTGTATTGGTGATGTGATAATGATAAATGCCATTCGGATAATCAGCTGTTGCATGGGTATGTCCGTGATAAGCATCCAGCATTGCATTTGTTACAGCTGCGCCATTTTCTTCGGGGCCATATACCGGAAATCCATCAAGCAAGAAACCCATTAACGAAGATTTAGTTGCCTTTACAGTAGTAAGGTAAAGTGGTTCTACATGATAATGATAGCGACCGGTTGCAGTCGGGTGTCCCCAATATTGATCAAAACTCATCACTTCGTTGGTAAGTGGCTGGGCCGGACCTGCATACTGATTGTATAGAGGAATGCCATTTACCGCAACTCCCATTGCACCCAATGGTGTGGCAGCATGTGTTGATGCCACAGTTGGATTAAGCGGAATTTTGAACGTATAGTTTTGTGTAATAATTGAATTTGGATTTTTTGTAAATGTGTTGCCGCCAAAAGTAGTGCCGCTGAATGTTTCGTACAACGCATTGCCGTTGGGGTAATACACACTTTTATGATCGGGGTTGCCATTTGTTTTAATGGTGATGAATGTGCCATCGGATGTAATACTTGTTGCACCATATATTTTTAAATAAACTGCGGGTACGGTGTTGGTATTACCACTGCCATTATCAGTGTTGTTATCTTTTTTACAGGAGAGGTTAATGATGGAAGTGATTGATAGAAAGAGCAATGAAAGGAAAGACATTTGTTTCATACAGATCTGTTTGGGCTTTTCGACTTACAACTTGTGAAGTAGTTTAACCCACACCAGAATGAATGTACTTATTTGCGTCTTTTTTGCCGAAAATAATAACGACAAGGTTGTCGTAAAATAGTTTGTATGTTTTGCTGATGTTGATACTTTTGAGGACGGTTTCAGCCGTAAAACCGGTGCTTTTCAGCCAAGTCGTTTAATATCTCTATTTTTAAACCGTTAATGCCTGCTGATTCACTTTTATTGATTGCTGTGCAGGTTGTTTGAATGATAATGATTGAACTGCTGGATGAAATTCTTTGACGAAATAGAATTAATGGAGCGATTGCAACAAGGCGATCAACAGGCCTTTCTTGCTTTGTATGATCGTTATCATTCACTGGTGTACAATTGGGTACTTAAGCTGGTGAAAGTGCCTGAATTAGCCGAAGATATTGTGCAGGAAGTCTTCATTAAGATCTGGCAAATCAGGGAACGCATTAATCCTCAACAATCATTTCCCGCCTTTTTATATAAGATAAGCCGCAACAAAGCCTTTGCGCTATTGAAGAAAATTGCCACCGATGATACGCTGCGCAGCACTGTTATGGCTGAGCTTGGCAGTAATGCAGAATCTGCCGAAAACCGTTTACTCTGGCAACAGTACCAGACCTTGCTGAACCATGCAGTGGAGCAATTACCTGTTCAGCGAAAGAAAGTGTTTAAACTATGCCGGCAGGAAGGTATGAGTTACGAGGAAGTGGCGGCAGAACTGGGCATTTCCCGAAATACGGTTAAGGAACACATGGTGATGGCGATGAAGAACATCCGGGAGTATTTTTCGCAACACGGGGATATGTCGTTACTCTTTCTATTCCTGCTGACACAGAAGCCCTGAAAAATTTTTATTTTTCTTTTTTTTAACCCACCCTTTTTTTTAATTCAACGATATATACTAGGAAGCGAGCTGCTTTTTTGCCATTATGAATAAAGAAACCGGATATTACCAACGTTTAATTAAACGCTATATCGATAACAACTGCACTCCGCAGGAAGCAACTGAGTTATTCGATTATTTGCAGCAATCTTCTTCTAATCGTGTGCTGTTACAGGAAATGAAAGACCTGTACAATGCCGGAGCAGGCGATATCCAAACAATTACAAAAGCAGAGTGGAGTCAACGTGTTCGCAACGAGTTACTGCAGCATATTCAAACAGAAACAACCGTTATTCCTCTCTATAAACGCTGGTTACCGCAGGTTGCTGCCGCAGCGATCATTCTTATTGGTGCCACCATTTTCTTTCAATATTTCAATAAGTCTTCTGCAACGAATGATACAGTTGCTGTAAAACCTATTACTACTGCTCCTGCAAAGGAAGTGTTGCCGGGAACCGATAAAGCCATTCTTACATTGGCCGATGGTACAGTGATTGTGCTCGACAGTGCAAAAACAGGCAGTATTGCCGCACAAGGCGGTACTGTGTTGAAAAATAAAAACGGATTAATCGTGTATGATGCTTCAAGTAATGCAGCATCAACAGGCGAAATTGCTTTCAATACTATTTCAACACCCAAAGGTGGTCAGTACCAGGTGGTGCTGCCCGATGGAAGTAAAGCATGGCTCAACGCTGCTTCTTCACTTCGTTTCCCAACTGCATTCACTGGCTCAACACGTACTGTTGAATTAACCGGTGAAGGTTATTTTGAAATTGCGAAGAATGAAAAAATGCCGTTTCATGTAAAAGCAAATAACGTAGATGTAGAAGTGTTAGGCACACACTTTAATATCATGGCTTATGGAAACGAAGCTGCCACACGCACAACATTATTAGAAGGATCTGTGAAACTAAACAGCGGTTCATCTTCCGGTTATTTAAAACCGGGACAGCAGGCTGATGTCAATTCAACAGGAGTCATGAAAGTTGGACCCGGCAATGTTGATGAAGCAGTTGCGTGGAAAAACGGAAATTTCTATTTCGACAATACAAGTTTAACCACCATCATGCGCCAGTTTGAACGTTGGTATAATATTGATGTGAATTATGAAGGTGTAGAGAAGAAGCGTTTTTTTTCTGTTGAAATGTCGAGGAATATGAGTTTGTCGCAGGTATTGAAATTGCTGGATGCAGCAGATATACAATTCAAAATTGACCAAAATAGATTATCAGTTATTTACTAACTGCAACTCAGTATAAAAACGGGAGTGGATACATAAAAAAACCAGGAGCGGTGCAACGCCCCTGGAGAATATGCCTAGGTATTCATTCTCAATCGACCAGGATTGCTTAACAAAACCTAAACCTTACAAAAGTATGCAAAACTTTGTATGTAGTAATGCCATGCCCAGATCATGGGTCATTCCGCCAAAACTACTTCTGATTATGAAGCTGACGATTGTATTTATGATTGCTGTTGCGTTGCAGGTGAGTGCCACCGGCTATGGACAGAAGATCAACATTTCAGAACAGAATGTGCCGTTGGAGAAAATCTTCAAGCTCATTAAAAAGCAAAGCGGCTACGGTTTTTTCTATGAGAATGTACTCATTGAAAAGGCCGGGAAAGTATCCGTTAATCTTAAAAATGCAAGCATCACACAAGTGCTTGATTCCTGTTTAGCAGGTCAGGGACTTACTTACGAAATTGTTGATCGTACCATTGCAATTAAACGCAAAGACGGCAACAGTGCTCCAATACCCATACCAATTCCTCAAATAGATATTACAGGTATAGTAAAAGATGCCGAGAACAATCCAATTGTGGGAGTATCTGTTACAGTTATTGGCGAAAACGTTGGAACTGCAACAAGTGCTACCGGAAGTTTCAGCATACAGGTTGCAAAAGGAGCGGTACTGCGTTTCAGTTTTGTGGGTTACGAAACAAGAGAAATAACAGTAAAAGATGCGAACGTTATTAATGTAACCTTGAAACTTCTTCCTGCATCATTGAATGATGTGGTAATAGTTGGTTACGGATCGCAACGCAAAGCGTCGGTAACGGGTGCAGTAACAACAGTAAGTGGAAGAGAAATTCTGCGTTCACCAACTTCAAACGTAACAAACAGTTTGATTGGAAGGCTTACCGGTTTATCTGCTGTGCAACGCAGCGGTCAGCCCGGTAACAATGAAGCCCTCATCAATATTCGTGGTTCTGCAACTTACAATAACAATGCAGCGATAGTTGTGGTCGATGGAGTTGAGCGTGCAGGGTTTGGCGATATTGATCCAAACGAAATTGAAACAGTTACTGTGTTAAAAGATGCTGCATCAACAGCAGTGTTTGGTATTAAAGGTGCAAATGGTGTAATTGTTATTACAACAAAATCAGGCAGAGAAGGTAAACCACGTATCTCTTACAGTGGTAATGTGAGTTTTCAAACATACACAGGTATTCCAAAAGCAATGAGTGCATATGATAACGCATTATTGATCAATGAAGCCAATCGTAATGATGGGTTAACTGAAACGTGGACACAGGATGAACTGCAGAAATTCAAAGATGGTTCTGATCCATTGGGCTATCCTGATGTGAACTGGTTTGATTATTTAACAAGAAAAGTATTTCCGCAAACACAACACAACTTAAGTATCAGCGGTGGTACTAAAGTGATCAAGTATTTTGCATCGATTGGTTATTTGTTTGAAGATGGTATCTTCAAAAAATTCGAATCGCCATTTGGATTTAAAACCACACCTTCTTACAGCCGTTATAATTTCAGAACCAATGTTGACTTTACATTGAGTAAAGATCTGCAGATCGGTGTTCGATTAGGAGGCAAGCTCGGTAGCCGTTACCAACCGGCTGGTTTACGTTCAGGTTCCGGTTCTTTTTCGTATGATAATATTGAAGCGATGATCTCAAGGATTTTACAAACACCTTCGTTCGCCTATCCTGTGATGTTGCCTGATGGACGTATTGCACAAAATCCAAATGTTGGTACAAATATCTGGAATCCTTATGCGGTAATTACACGTTGGGGAACCCGTGAAGATGACAGTAATACATTGGAAAGTACATTTAACTTAAATTATAAACTGGATGCTGTAACCAAGGGCTTGAGTTTTAAAACAGTATTTGGTTATGATTCTTATTTCTCCAGTAATGTAAGAAGAAACGCAGTGTGGGCAGCTTATGTCATTAATCGTCAAACGAAAGAAGTTACATTGTCGCCCGACAGACCACGTGATGAACCATTGAGTGGTTTGATTTCTTCGTATGATGGTTTGATCAGTTCGAACTTACAAACCGGATTTAATTACGACCGCACATTTGGTGAACATGCATTTACCGGGTTGCTGTTAGCTACACGTCAATTGATCAATCAACAGGGTTCAGGTTTGAATGCACCGCCAAGAGCATCACAAGGTTTAGTGGGAAGAATTACCTATAACCTCAGCAAAAAATATTTTGTTGAATTCAATGCAGCATATAACGGATCGGAACAATTTGCAAAAGGAAAGCAGTATGGTTTCTTCCCTGCTGTATCTGCAGGCTGGACATTAAGCAAAGAAAATTTCATGCAGAATGTTTTGTGGGTAACGAATTTGAAAATACGTGGATCGTATGGTATTGTGGGTAACGATAAATTGAATACACGCTTTCTGTTTTTAGATAATTTCTCACAGATTTCCGGTGGCCTATCAACCGATCCCGTTTATTCAAGACCGGGTACAGGTGTGCAGTTTGGTTTGCCAACATCATTGGTGAATTACCAGGTAGTGGTACCTACTTCTTTTGGCAATCCTGATGTTACCTGGGAAAAAGGTACAAAGCGAAATATTGGTCTTGAAGCAAGTTTGTTTAATTCATCATTGTCAATTGTTGTAGATCTGTTTGATGAAAACAGGGTTGATATCTTAACCAATCGTTCTTCCGGCCTTCAAACATACGGGCAAACTTATCCTGCGTTGAATATCGGTCGTGTATATAACAAAGGCTATGAAGTGGAAGTAGACTATCGTAGAAACACACGCAACATCAGTTGGGGCATATCTGCACAAATCTCTTATGCACGTAATAAAATTATCAGCCGAGATGAGCCGCCGGGTCGTCCTGATTATTTGAAACAGGAAGGTAAACCTGTTGGTCAGTTCTTTGGGTTTCTCTCCGATGGTTTTTATTCATCGCTTGATGATATTGCTAACTCTCCCACCAACACATTGGGCAAACCCATACCGGGCGATCTGAAATATAAAGATTATAACAACGATGGGAAAATTGATGCAGATGATGTGGTGCCAATTGGTTATTCACGAACGCCTGAATACATCTATAGTTTTTCTCCGTCGATCAGTTATAAAGGCGTTTCCTTAAGCATTTTATTTCAAGGTGTTGCCAATGTAAGTTCTGATGTGATCTTATCTGAACAGAATAATGGTCAGCAGATGTATGAATTTCAAAAAGGCAGATGGACAGCAGATAAAGCAGCAGAAGCTACATGGCCTGCATTGCACTCAAGGGGAAATGCATACATCAGCTATCGATTGAACGATTTTATTTTACAGGATGCATCGTATTTAAAGATCAGGAACATCGAGTTGTCATGGAACCTGCCAAAGAGTTGGTTGAGTGCTATGAAGATCGAAGGGTTGCGAATATACGTGACAGGACAGAATCTATTTACATGGACGAAGTATAAAATGTATTTAGATCCTGAGAATATCAATCTGTCGAATACTGATTTTTCCAAACAGTCAATTTACCCCACATCGAGGATTTACAACTTCGGGGTTAATCTTCAACTTTAAAATGAGTTCAAATGAAAGCTGCTATATATATATCATTGAACGTGTTGTTCCTGTTTTGCTTTGCTTCCTGCACCAAGAACTTTCTTGACAGAGCTCCAAGCGTAAACCTTTCAGAAGAAAAGATATTTGCCGATCCTGTATTGGCATCACAATATTCTGATAATGCCTACAATCATTTAATTGACGAGTATGCACGTTTTAATGCACACCGTGGTATTACCGGCCAGGCTGCAGATGAAGCGGTATCCGGCAACAACGAAATATCCATCCGTACATTAACAAACGGTACTTATCATGATCATTACGAAAGAGGCGGAGCATCCTTAAATGATATTGGTGATGTTTGGTCGAGAGCTTATGCAGGTATTCGTGTAACAAATACCATGTTGGCAAAGATGGATAATGTTCCATGGACAGTAAATCAATCGCCTGACAGAATTAAAGGAGAAATGTATTTCATCCGTGCATTTCTATATTTTGAATTGATCAAGCGATTTGGTGGTGTGATCATTGTAGACAAAGTATATGGTCCGAATGAGGATATTGATTTGCCAAGAAATACGTACACAGAATGTGTGAATTTTATTTTAGCTGATCTTGAGAAAGCCGAACCATTATTGCCGGATGATTATCCGCAATCAAATTATGGCCGTGCAACAAATGGTGCTGCAAAAGCACTCAGGTCCCGTTTATTATTATTTGCTGCGAGCCGTTTGAATAATGAAACAAATGATTTAACGAAGTGGGCTGCCGCAGCTGCTGCTGCTAAATCATTGATTGATTTGAACCGTTATTCATTGCAGGCAACGTATACAGATATTCTCAACGTAACAACATCTCCTGAATACATCATGATCAAGATCAGGGGACCAAGAACAATCGATGGGTTTCTGTTAGACTTTGCCATGTCGCCCGGTTCCGGTGGTGCACAGGGCCAACTGAACCCAACACAAAATCATGTTGATCTCTACGAAATGAAACCAACAGGTTTGCTTCCAGCTGATCCTGCATCAGGTTACGATCCGCAAAATCCATATGCAAACCGTGATCCCCGTTTTTATGCCAATATCTTATACAATGATGCACCATGGCAGGGTAGAAGAATACAAATGTGGAGTGGAGGCAGAGATTATCTTACTGGTAATGTTACGTACACAGCTACCCGTTATTACAGCAGAAAATTGTGGCCAGAGCCATACATCAGAAACGTAGCAGGAACAGCCGTACTTAATTATATTCATTTCCGTTATGCAGAAATTTTATTGAATTATGCGGAAGCGCAAAATGAAGCAGTAGGTCCGGATGCATCGGTATATGATGCCATTAACCAGATACGTGCAAGAACAAGTGTGGCCATGCCGCCATTACCTGCAGGTTTAACACAGGCGCAGATGCGTCAACGTATCCGTAACGAACGTGCAGTGGAACTGGCGTTTGAAGATTTCCGTTGGTACGACATTATGCGTTGGAAGGCCGGGCCTGAAATTGTTGCACAACCCATGTATGGGATGAATGTAGTGCGTAACAGCAACGGCACATTTACTTATAACAAAGAGTTGTTACCTGCCAACATGCAAAAGGTGTACTTAGATTATATGCATCGTTATCCCATTCCACGGAACGAGATATTCAAGAGTAAAGGCATCTTATTGCAAAACACGGGATGGTAATATTTTGCTGTAAACCAAATCAACTTCTACAAATGAAATCATATTACGTTCTCTATACAATTTTCTGTTTTGTTCTGTTGGGAACAAACAGTTATGCACAAGTGCCTGGCACACAAATAAAAGCAAGGGGTGTACTGCTTGATCAAAATAACAAACCTGTTCCCGGTGTTTCTATTCTGGTTCAGGAAAAAACATCAGGTATCGAATCAGCAACAGACGGTTCGTTTACAATTGAATGTTCCAGTAATGATATTCTGATTTTTCAAAAGCCTGGCTTTAATACCATTTCACGACTTGCAATGGATATTACAGGTGTCAATATTTCAATGACGCCGAGTTTGATTGAAGCTACTGATAAAGATGATGTGTTTATTCCCTTTGGTATTCGCAAGAAGAGAGCCGTTACAGGTTCCATCAGCAATATTAAAGGCGACGAGTTGCCCCAGTTGCCGCTTTCAACATTGAACAATGTATTGTCAGGTCGCATTCCCGGTTTATATGTAAAGCAAACCGGTACAAGACCAGGTAGTGATGATGCGACGTTTTTAATCAGAGGTCGATCTTCCTACAACAGCAGTCAAACCCCATTGGTATTGGTTGATGGTGTGGAGCGTGATTTTGTAAATATGGATCTCAAAGAAATTGAAGGTATCAGTATTTTAAAAGATGCTGCATCATTAGCATGGTATGGAATGGCAGGAGCAAATGGAGTTATTTATGTAACAACAAAAAGAGGAAGTGCCTCTTCAACAAAAGTTTCGTTTGATGTGCAGGGTGGTGTGCAAACACCACAGGATATGACGAGCCCATTGGATTCTTATACCTACGGAACATTGTATAATCAGGCATTAGCAAATGATGGCAATACGCCACGATACAGCCAGGCCGATCTGGATGGTTACAAAGCAGGCACCGATTTATATCGTTACCCCAATAACAATTTTGTAAAAGATTTTATTAAACCTGCTGCGCCGGTACAACGTTATGTTGCAACCATTAGTGGTGGTAATGCCTTTGCACGTTATTTCACCTTGCTTAGTTTTTACAACCAAGATGGTTTGTATAAAGGAGCGGATAACAGTCAGTACAGCGGCAATACAAATTACAAGCGTTATAACTTCAGAACCAATCTCGATATCCATATCAATAAATCACTCGATGTGCAAATGGATGTTGGCGGACGTGTAGAAAATCTTCGCTATCCGAACTCAGGTAATGCAACATTCCTGTCAACAATTTTCGGCACACCACCTAATGCGTTTCCTGTTTACAATGCCGATGGCACATACGGTGGGAGTGCATTGTTTCGTAACAATCCAAAAGCAATGTTATCGGAGAATGGAAATTATACCGATCTCTACCGTACGTTATTGGCTACACTCAACGTAAAACATAAACTTGATTTTATTACAAAAGGATTGTCAGCGAATGCATTTTACACCTATGATATAACAGGTTTGTTTCAATCAGGATTTACACAATCGTACGAGGTGTATGAAGTGTCGTCGTCAGGTACCGCAACACGTTTTGGTAATGCAGCACCTTTGAATTACAGATCAACAACCTTTAGTGGTAACCTGCGTAATAATGAATTCTGGGGCGGGCTCGATTACGACCGCACATTCGGTAACAATAGTTTTAAAGCATCTTCAAGATTTCAAAGTTTTGTAAGTGCACAACCGGGTAGACTCGATAATACCCGACTCAATTTTGCTAACAGACTTTCATATAATTTTAAGCAACGCTACTTTGCTGATGTGGTTGCTTCGTATTCCGGTTCGCAAAGTTTTGCACCCGGTAAACAATATGGCTGGTTCCCCGCAGCATCTGCCGGTTGGATTATTTCAGAAGAAAAATTCTTACAGTCTGTTAAGTTCCTCGATTATTTTAAACTCAGGGGTTCTATCGGTTTAACCGGTAATGATGCACTTAATGAGCGTCGCTATGCTTACAGAGACTATTTTTCAAGAGGTGGTACACAATATGTATTCGGAACCGGATACAATGCAGTATCGAATACAACACAGGTTAGTTTGGGAAATACTGATCTTACATGGGAGAAATTTCAGAAGATGAGTGTTGGGTTCGACAGCAGGTTATTCAATCAGTCGTTGAATGTAACATTCGAATATTTTTATGAAAAGAGTACAGATCTTCTTACTGATGCATTGTTGCCGAATATTCTCGGCCAGGACCTTGTACGTGTAAACGAAGGTTCTGCACAGTATAAAGGATATGAAGGTTCTCTTGCTTATCACAAATCATTTGGCAAAGTGCATTTGTCAGTGAATGCGAATTACACACATGTAACCAATAAGGTGTTAGCTATTAATGAAGAAGCAGGTTTGCCTGCTTATCAAAAACAACTCGGAAGTATCATTGGTGGTGTTATTCAGGGAGGTGGGCTTGTACGTTCGATGTTGATTGCAGAAGGTATTTTTCAAACAGAGCAGGAAATTGCAGCAGCACCAGTACAAAAACTCGCCGGTAGTGTAAAGCCGGGTGATATCCGTTACAAAGATGTGAATGGAGATGGTGTAATTGATAATCTTGATTTTGTAATGACAGATTATTCAGATATACCTGATACCTATTATGGTTTTGGGGCACAGTTAAGAGCAGGTGGTTTTGATCTGGCACTTCAATTCCAAGGTGTGATGGGTCGCACGATACAGATCAACGATCTCATTAATTCCGGAAGTGTGAACACAGGTTTCATCAATCAATTTGGTGTAGATGCATGGACCGAAACAAATAAATCAACAGCCATTTATCCACGCTTAACGATTGTGGACAGAGGGAATAATACAGCCAACTCTACTTTTTGGTTACGCTCCGGCGATTACCTGCGTTTGAAAACTGCAGAGCTTGGTTATACACTGAATCCGCAATTGTTGAAACGTATGAAATTAACCAACTGCCGGTTTTATGTAACAGGATTTAACATCTTCACCTTTAGTAAAGTGAATGATCTGCCGATAGATCCTGAAATTCCTACATCAGGTTACGGCTCAAACTATCCTTACATCAAAACATTTGCAGCAGGGGTAACTGTTAATTTTTAATCATGCCTAATAAGTTGTCAATTATGAATAAATATATTTTCCAATTCGGTCTCATCATCCTCCTTGCTTTCTCGGCAGGTTGTAAAAAGAATGTTTTACAGGATGGAAGTACAACAGAAGGGAACATTACCGAAGAGCAGGTGTGGGGTAATGATAGTTATGCCAGAGGATTTTTGAATAATGCCTATTTCAATGTGCCTTCAGGTTTTGATCTGGATGGCGATGGTGCTATGCTGGCTTCAGCCAGTGATGAAGCTGTAAACTCCAATGCAAATTCATCGATCAATATTATTAATAACGGAACCTGGAGCTCACTGCGTACGTTCGATAATGTTTACAGCAGTATGTATGATGGTTTGCGAAAAGTAAATCTGTTTCTCGTAAAAGTTCCTACTGCAGTGATTATTCCTACAGCTGAGTTAACAACAATGACCAATGCTGATACAGGATTTGTTGCGCAGATAAAACGTTTACAAGGTGAAGCATATTTTCTCCGTGCAATGTTTCATTTTGAATTGGTAAAGCGTTACGGTGCTGTTACATTGGCTACAAGAGTATTTGAACGTACAGAAGATCTCAACTTACCAAAGAATACGTTCGAAGAATGTGTGGCACAAGTGGTAAAAGATTGCGATTCTGCTATTGCATTACTTCCCACCTGGACCCAATCGTGGAGTGCTGCCAATCGGGGAAGAGCAACAAAAACTGCGGCATTAGCTTTGCGATCAAGAATGTTATTGTATGCTGCAAGTCCGTTGTATAACACAACGAATGATGTAAGCAAATGGCAACTGGCAGCGAATACAGCAAAGGCCTTGATTGATTCAAATAAACACCAACTTATTTCTCCTTATACCAACATCTTTAATTTTGGTGCAGCAGCTTATAACAATGAAGTGATTTTTGCAACACAGGCATCCAACAGAAATGATATTGAGATCAATAATGCGCCTATCAGTTATGATGGTGCAAGAGGCCGCACAAATCCTATTCAGGAATTTGTAGATGCGTTTGAAATGACGAATGGCAAAACAATCACTGATCCTACTTCAGGATATAATCCTAACAACCCCTACAATGCACGTGATCCACGTCTTGCATTGACTGTTAATTACAACACACGTGTATTTAAAGGTCGTGCTGTAGAAACATTTGTTGGTGGTAACGATGGGTTGAACAGAAATACCAACGCCACACGTACCGGTTATTATATGCGTAAATTTTTAAGCGAAGCAGTCACATGGAATCAGGCATCGAATACCAGTGCAAGACGCCCCTGGGTTTTGTTTCGCTATGCAGAAGTATTGCTCAACTATGCAGAAGCACTCAACGAAGCACAGGGACCGGTTGCTGATGTGTATACAAATGTAAATCGTGTTCGTGCACGTTCAGGTGTGGCCATGCCTGCATTGCCTGCCGGTTTAACGAAAGATCAGATGCGCCTACGTATCCAAAACGAACGCAGAATTGAATTGTGTTTTGAAGGTCACCGTTTCTTTGATGTACGTCGTTGGAAATTGGGCGAAGCCTTATTAAATACACCTGTAACAGGTATGCGTATTACAAAAGATGCGAATAACGTATTGCAATACGAACGTTTCCAGGTAGAGAACAGAGTATTTCTTGCAAGGAATTATCTCTATCCATTTTCACAAAACGATATTAACCGCCAACCGGCATTGATTCAAAACACAGGCTACTAAAATCTATTTCAATGAAACGAATTATTTATGCAATCGTAGTATTGCTGCTGGTATCGTCATGCAAAAAAGGAAGTAAGCCCGGAGGTACAACTGTGCCGGTTATTCCTGCATCGGATACCAGTTTACAGAAAATGCTGCCGTTTAAGTTTGGAGGCGCAGTAAACATCAATCTGCTCCGTACAAATACAAAGTATGCTGATGTTGCAAAGCATGAGTATAACAGTATCACTGCAGAAAATGCCATGAAGTTTGGCGCATTGCATCCGCAGGAGAATACATATAACTGGACCGATGCTGATTACCTCGTAAATTTTGCACAAACAAATGGTGCAAAGAGAGTGCATGGTCATACGCTCATCTGGCATCAATCGTTACCATCATGGGTTACAAATTACTCCGGTGATTCTGCAGCGTTTGAAAACATCATGAAGACACATATTCAAACAGTGGTAACTCGTTTCAAAGGAAAAGTTACTTCCTGGGATGTGGTGAACGAAGCATTTGAAGATAGCGGCGTATTGCGTAACAGCATCTGGCGACAAAAATTAGGTGATGATTATATTGCCCGTTGTTTCCAGTATGCCAATCAAGCCGATCCTGATGCGATCCTTTTTTATAATGATTATGGGCATGAATACAGTTCAGCAAAACGTACTGCCATTACAAATATGATCACCGATTTTAAGAATCGTGGAATACCAATTCATGGAACAGGCATGCAGTTTCATATGACGGTAACGCAAAGCGATGCTAACATAAGTACTGCAATCAATGCTGCTGCAGCTACAGGATTAAAAGTCCATATCGCAGAACTTGATATAAGGTTGAATAATGACAAAGTACAGGGTTTAACATTTACAACGGCCATGGCAACACAACAGGCTGCCAAGTATGGTTATGTTGTAAAAACATTTAACGCAATACCTGCAGCTCAAAAATATGGTATCACTACCTGGAATGTAGGCGATGCTGATTCGTGGGTTCCGGGATGGTTAGGTGCTCCTGATTGGCCATTACCATTTGATGCGGTATATAAGCGTAAGCCTGCTTATTACTCCATTATCAACGCAGTAAAATAAGAACAAGTAATTAACAGCGATAACAGTATTTATTATGAAAGGAAAGAACAGGATTGCAAATTTATTTCTGACAGCAATTGTTTTGTGCTCTTTTTTAGTTAAGGGGTTGAGCCAAAACAATATGCTGCAGAATATTTATGGGCGAACGCATCTCAGCTTAAATGGGCGATGGAATTATATCATTGATCCTTATGAAATGGGTTATTACGATTACCGCCACACACCTTTTGACCAATCGGCAACAGGCAAAGGCGGTTTTTATGATGACCGCCAACAGAAAGATAAAGGTGAGCTGATTGAATACGATTTTACTTTATCGCCCAACATGAAAGTACCCGGCGATTGGAATTCTCAATCTGATAAGTTGGAATTTTATGAAGGCACAATCTGGCTTCGTCAAAAATTTAAAGCAGACCCAAAAGCAAATAAAAAATATTTTCTCTACTTCGGCGCAGTAAACTATGAAGCACATGTGTACCTCAACGGAAAGAAGTTAGGTATTCATAAAGGTGGGTTTACTCCATTTCAATTTGATGTTACAGGCAAACTCACAAAGGGAGAAAACTTTGTGGTAGTAAAAGCAGACAATACCCGTCACCAGGATGAAATACCAACCGTTAATACTGATTGGTGGAACTATGGTGGTATAACCCGTGATGTATTGCTGGCAGAAGTGCCCACTACTTATATTGCTGATTATAAAATTCAACTGGCAAAAGGAAATTTAAACCGTATTGAAGGATTTGTACAGCTTGCCGGAGTTGAAACGTCTCAAACAGTAACCATCAGTATTCCTGAAGCAGGCATCAGGCAATCTGTTGTTACTGATGCAAAAGGAAGAGCAGTGGTAACCATTCCTGTTAAGAAATTAAATTACTGGACACCGGAAAGCCCAAAACTATATACGGTTGAAATTGCGGGGGCCGTTGATAAAATAACAGATCGTATTGGTTTCCGCACAATCGAAACAAAAGGACAGGACATTTTATTGAATGGCAAATCTGTTTTCCTGCGTGGCATTTCATTGCATGATGAAAATCCATTGATCCCCGGTCGCTTAAGAGGACAAGGCGATATGCGTATGATGTTGCAGTGGGCAAAAGAACTCAATTGTAATTATGTGCGGCTTGCACATTATCCGCATAGCGAAGAAATGGTACGTCTTGCAGATGAAATGGGTTTGATGGTATGGGCCGAAGTGCCTGTGTACTGGACCATCTCATGGGAAAACCCTGCAACCTTTGCGAATGCACAACAGCAGTTGAGTGATCTCATCATTCGTGACAAAAACCGTTCAAGTGTTATCATTTGGTCGGTAGGAAACGAGACACCATTAAGCGATCCACGTAATTTATTTATGGGCAAGCTGGTATCAACTGCACGTTCGTTGGATGATACAAGATTAGTGGCAGCTGCATTGGAAATTCATCGCAATGGAAGTAATGTGGTAGTGGAAGATCCATTGGGTGATAAGCTTGATCTTGTAAGCTTCAACGAATATGCTGGTTGGTATTGGAGTAACACAAAAGATATGTTGAATTATAAATTCGATATTAAGTATAACAAACCTGTTGTGATCACCGAGTTTGGTGCAGATGCATTGGGTGGTTATCATGCAGATGATGAAACAAGATGGAGCGAAGAGTACCAGGAGCTGTTATACAAAAATCAATTCACAATGCTGACTGCAATCAGCGGTCTTCGTGGAATGACGCCGTGGATATTAACCGACTTCCGCTCTCCCCGCCGGCAGCACCCTTACTTTCAGGATTACTGGAACCGTAAAGGATTGATTTCAGAAACAGGGAAAAAGAAAAAAGCATTCCATATTTTAAAAGCATTTTATGATGACATGCAGAATAAATACAAGTAAACTGATTCTTGTAGCAGTGTGTTTGCTGTTACAGCTATCCACCAAACTGATCGCACAGGCTTCTGCTGAGTATACATTGAAAGTAGAATCGATGGTGGCGAACAGTGAAAAGAAAGTCTATGGTCAGTGGAAATGGTATCCAACAAGATCCATACAAACACTTAACAGCTTTCAACCAAAGGCCAATGTGAAGCTCAATCAATATGGTGCACGTACTGATATGAAGTTGAAGGCAACCGGTTTTTTCAGAGCAGAAAAAGTGAAAGGACGGTGGTGGATCGTTGATCCAACCGGACATCCCATGATCAACATTGCGTTGAATAATGTCGCCACTGCTGCATCAGACAGCAGCAGAGAATTGATGATGAAACAGTTTGGCAGTAAAGAAAAATGGGCAGCTGCAACAAAGCAACAAATGATCGATCTTGGCTATAATGCATTGGGAGCATGGTCCGATAATGAATCGTTTCAAAAGCTAAGTGATCAGCAACAAAAGCCTTTTTCTTATACCATCATCAAGGGATTTATGAGTGATTATGGACGTAAGAAAGGGCAGACCTATCAATTGCCCGGTCATACCGGTTATCCTGATAATACCATTTTTGTATTTGATCCTGAGTTTGAAGCTTTTTGTGATGAGTATGCAAAACAATTGGCAGCGAACAAGAATGATAAAAATCTCTTTGGTTATTTCTCTGATAATGAAATGCCGTTTCAGCGTTTATCATTGGATCGTTACCTCGCCAAGAAAGATTCAACTGATCATGGTTGTGTAGCAGCAAAAAAATGGTTACAGGAAAAAGGTCTTACAATTGCACAGATCACTGATAAAGAGCGTCATGAATTTTTAGGTGTAATGGCTGATCGTTATTATTCCATTGTTTCAAAAGCAATTAAGAAATACGATCCCAATCATCTTTATCTCGGCAGCCGTTTTCACTCTTACGAAAAGAAAGTGGCTGAAGTGTTTCAGGCAGCAGGAAAATATGTGGATGTTATTGCGGTGAACTATTACCGTGAGTGGACGCCTTTGCAGGAAGATGTAGTGAATTGGGAAAAATGGAGCGGCAGGCCTTTTATCATTACAGAATGGTACACAAAAGGGGAGGACAGTGGTATGCCCAACTATTCCGGTGCAGGCTGGATTGTTCGTACGCAAAAAGATCGTGGACTGTTTTATCAGAATTTCACATTGGCTTTATTGGAATCAAAAAACTGCGTGGGATTTCATTGGTTCAAGTACCAGGATAATGATCCTTCTAATTTAAAGACTGATCCATCGAACAGAGATGCGAATAAAGGAATTGTAACACTTGGTTATTCGTTGTACAGCGATCTTACCGAGAAAATGAAAGAGTTAAATACAAACGTCTATCAGCTGATTGATTTTTTTGATCAACGTAATCAATAATAAGATTCCAGGTTGTACCGTACGAACGAAAGGATAAACCTGACAGTAAAGCGATCGGATACACAATAAAAAGGGTTTCAGCAATGGAGCCCTTTTGTCTTACACAGATTCCTTTTGTCCTCAATTGGCTTTCATACTTCAATATCATTTTTTTGCAAATCAACATTTGTAGTTTTGTTCTGCAAGTGAAATGATGTGTAGTAAATGGGTGATGTTTCACTGAGGGGGAAGTTTTTAAGGCATTGATATAGGTATGTAATTGGATGTTAACAGTTTTCAATTTGAAGTTTAAATCCTGACGAGGTTACAACCAATACAAAAGGGTTTTAGCAATAGAGCCCTTTTTTTGTTTCTTTTAATAGTTAGTACCCTAGACGTTATTGAACCACGAATTGGCAAGAATTTGCACTAAAAATGAATGTATTAGCCACACCCGCCGACTCTTATCTAAATACTCGATTTGCTGTGGCGTGTTGCTGTTAAAAGTGTTTTAATGGCCGACCAGTGCACATCAACCGGCAGCATTTATATTAATACAATCGGCATTTTAACTCTTGGGTTGCCCTTACAAAAATAAATTTCCTATCGCTTGGGGTAAAACAGCACGGTTGTTAGTCTACTATCAAAGTTTTCAAAAGCATTTCGCTTGCTTACTACTATTTTTTGCCAGCGCTCGTGGCAAAAGAAAAGTAGACAGTTGTTGTATACGTCTTGAACACCCAAAAAGATGATAGAAAAAGTAATAATACCCAGTAAAGTAGAACACAGCTTTTTATTTCTAATAGATTGCTCAACAAATTCAATTGACAATAAAAAAATAAGACAATGAGGAAAACAGCAGTATTACTCGTGTTGCTATTGTCGGGCTTTTTTGCCGATGCTCAAATACAGAACCCTGTAAAATGGAGTTACACGTTAAAAAAAGTAAATGCCACTACGTACGAAGTGCATATTACGGCAACGATTGAAAAAGGCTGGCATCTCTATTCACAAACAACACCTGAAGGCGGACCGATACCAACAACCATTAATTTTTCAAAGAACCCTTTGGTAACATTGGTGGGTACTGCGAAAGAAGAAGGTAAGCTGGAGCAACGCCATGAAAAATTGTTTGGAGTGGATGTAAAACAGTTTTCCAACACGGTAAAATTTGTGCAAGCCATTAAAGTAAAAGCGAAAGTAAAAACAGCGGTAACAGGTATCGTTGAGTTTATGGTGTGTAATGATTCGCAGTGTTTGCCACCGACAAGTAATAAATTTTCATTGCCCATTCAATAGTAAATAATGAAGAGAAGAACGATTGCAATGCTGTATCTGTTGCTTGGTTTCCTGGCAACAGCACAGTATGTGCGTGCAGAAGATTCAACGGCTGTAGCCATTGGTTACAGCAAACAACGCATCAGTGATAAAGAAGTATTGCTATCGCTGCATATCAACATCAAGCCTGGTGTTAAGTTTTTTGCTTTGCAGAAAAAGGAAGAAGATGTGTTGTTCTCAACAGTAACCTTCGATTCATCTGCAAACAACTATTTATCCGGTACGGTTACAGAAAAAGGAACAAAGAAAACAGAGCTCGATGCAAGCACACAGGCACAGGTGGAATATTTTTCTGATTCTGTTGTGTGGGAACAAAAGATCAATGCAAATGAAGCCGATAGTTTTTTGGTAAAAGGAACCATCAATTACTTGTTTGCAAAAGGCGATGAGTATATTCCCGGAGAGCAGGCTTTTAAGTTTTTCATCAAGCCTGAACAAACTATATCAAACAACAGTACAGATGGTAACAGTGCTGTTGCTAACAGATCATTACTCTGGATTTTCTTAGCTGCCTTTGGTGGCGGACTATTGGCATTGCTTACACCTTGCGTGTATTCCATGATACCCGTTACCGTTAGCTTCTTTACCAAACGCAGTAAAACAAAAGCCGAAGGTATCCGCAATGCTTTGTATTATGCAGGATCCATTGTAGTGATCTTTACATTGCTTGGCTTTTTGGTCACCTTGATCTTTGGCCCTGCGGCATTAAATAATCTCGCCACCAACTGGATTGCCAATCTTGTATTCTTTGCACTCTTCTTAGTATTTGGATTTTCCTTTCTTGGTGCATTTGAAATCACCTTACCATCAAGCTGGACAAACAAGAGTGATGCTAAAGCAAGTACCGGAAGTTTTCTCGGCATTTTCTTTATGGCGTTGACATTAGTGCTGGTATCATTCTCCTGCACCGGCCCCATCATTGGTAATTTGTTAGTGCTTGCATCAAAAGGAAGTTATTTTGGTCCGCTGGTGGGTATGCTCGGCTTTTCTACTGCACTGGCATTACCGTTTGCATTGTTTGCTTTCTTTCCAAGTAAGTTGAATGTACTAGGCAAAGCCGGTGGTTGGTTGAATGCAGTGAAAGTAACACTCGGCTTTTTAGAACTTGCTCTTGCATTAAAGTTTTTATCGAATGCCGACCTGGTAAAAGGATGGCGCATATTAGACAGAGAAGTGTTCATTACGTTGTGGATCGTCATCTTTGTTTTATTGGGTGTTTATCTTTTAGGTAAACTGAAATTTCATCATGATGATGAACTGCCGAAGAATGATTTTGGTTTGCCCTACCTCACTGTAACAAGATTAATGTTTGCGATCACTGCCTTTGCATTTGCAGTATATATGATACCAGGTTTGTTTGGTGCGCCATTGAAAAGCATCAGTGCATTTGTGCCACCGATGGGGACACAGGATTTTGTAATGGGAGCAGGTATGCATACAAGTGCATCTTCATCAAACAGCGCAGCAAATGAACAACCTCATCCATCGAAGTACTACGAGCAAATGAAAATGTATGAACCGGAAGTGGTGACCAAGTACGGTATGATTACTTACTTTGATTATGATGAAGCCTTGGCTGTTGCACGCAAACTGAAGAAACCGTTGATGCTCGACTTCACAGGTATCAACTGTGTGAACTGCCGCAAGATGGAAGGGCAGGTGTGGAGCGATGCAGAAGTGATGAAGAAACTGAAAGAAGATTTTGTCATTGTATCACTCTATGTGGATGTGCAGAATGTAGATCTGCAGGAAAGTGAACAGTACTTCTCCAAAGCATTGAACAAACAGGTGGAAACGCTGGGCGATAAAAATGCTGATCTGCAGGTAACGCAATACGGTGCCAACTCACAACCGTATTACTTCTTCCTCGATGCAAATGAAAAAAGGATCGTACCTGATGGTTATGGTTACGATCCGGATATTGAAAAATTCAAACAGTTGCTGGATACAGTAAAAGCAAAACATAAAGCAACGCTTTAATTAAAAGTATAAATGATGGAAAAAGAATTAACGATGAAGAGGACAGTTACTGACTGTGGCTGCTTTGATACAGTTTCGTCAATACCGGATCAACTGGAAAAAAAGTTCAGGCATTTATGGGGCTTGGTGGGTAACACACCCATGCTGGAGATCGCTTACAAATACAAAGATGAGTGCCGTAAGATCTATGTGAAATGTGAGAACTATAATCTCACCGGAAGTATTAAAGACCGTATGGCGTTGTATATTTTACAACAGGCCTACCGCCAGAATAAAATAAAGCCAGGCGACACCATTGTGGAAGCCACCAGTGGTAACACCGGTATTGCTTTCAGTGCCATTGGTAAAGCATTAGGTCATGAAGTAAAGATCATTATGCCCAACTGGTTGAGTAAAGAACGTATTGATATCATCAAAAGTCTGGGTGCCGATGTACTGCTCATCAGCAAAGAAGAAGGTGGATTTTTGGGCAGTATTGCATTAAGTGAAAAGATGGCGGCAGCAGACAACACTATTTTCCTTCCGAAGCAGTTTGAGAATCTGTACAATGCCGAAGCGCATGAAAAAACAACCGCCAAAGAGATCTGGATGCAGTTGCAATCAGTAGACCTTACACCGGATGCATTTATTGCCGGAGTTGGTACTGGAGGAACTGTGATGGGGATGGGACAATATCTCCGTAAACGCAATCCTGCTATTAAAATACATCCGTTAGAACCTGCTGAATCACCAACGCTTACCACCGGCTATAAAGTTGGTTCGCATCGTATTCAAGGCATCTCCGATGAATTTATTCCGGCCATTGTAAAACTTGATCAGCTCGATCAAGTAGTAAAAGCTTCTGATGGTGATTCGATCATCATGGCACAAAAACTTGCGAAGCAATTAGGATTGGCAGTGGGTATTTCTTCCGGTGCAAATTTCTTAGGTGCTATTCAACTGCAGAATGAAATGGGTGCTGATAAAGTTGTAGTCACCGTGTTCAGCGACAGTAATAAAAAATACCTGAGTACCGATCTGATGAAGGAACAACCCATGCGAAAAGAATATTTATCGCAGGAAGTGGAACTCATCGACTATAAAGCGATTGATCGTTTATGATTTTGGTTTAATTGATAAGTTTTCTCATGTTGATTTTTCCCGGAGGAAGGTTTCTACTTTCCTCCCGGTTATCAGCAAAGATTATACGCCAAAGGATAAGATCATTTTTACGATTATTCTTTTCTGCCGGTATCATAGCCATAATTATTTTGGCTAATTTTAGTTTTAAGAAGATACCAGTTTGGAAACCAGAACTATTTTATGGGGAAAAATTGCAGCAGGCGATAAAGAGGCTTATGCCGATTTGTTTCGTGATTTTTACAGGCGATTATACAACTATGGAAAAAAGTTTACAACCGATGAATCGCTTATAGAAGACGCTGCACAGGAAACCCTGCTTATCATCTGGCAAAAAAGAGAAAGCATTCCAGTAATTACATACCCTGAAACTTATTCTTACAGCATCTTCCGTAACACTTTATTTACCCGCTTAAAAACGCAGCAGCGGTACGGTGCTGAAAACACTGTTGCTGAGGAACCCGAGTTTGGTATTGATCATATCATCATTAGCCGGGAAACCGATACGCTTACGACTCAAAAAATTCAGAAGGCCCTAGCGGCTCTCACCTCAAGGCAGCGGGAAGCTATTTTCTTACGATTTTACGAGGGCCTGCCTTATGAAGAAGTAGCAAGCACTTTAGGCATTACAACCAAAGCCACCTATAAAATTGTAGCCCGTGCCCTCGATGAACTGAGGCAGCAGTTGAATATGCCTAACGGTCTTTTAATTGGACTGCTTACAAGGCTCTTAGGGTAAATTTTATTTTTTTTCTTTTCCGTGGGGTAAAAACAATATCCCTACATACTAATTTATAAGCCAGGAAAAACAATGGAACAATACAAGCACTTTTCAGAAGAAGATTTTGTGAATGATCCGAGATTCCAGGAATGGATTTTTCGTCCTGACAAGGAGAACCAGGATTGGTGGCAACATGTAGTAGCTGCCTATCCTGACATAGCCATAAAGATAGAGGGCGCAAGGAAAATTCTGTTGAGTATTTCTTTCAAAGAAGAGTTTCCATCGAGTGAAAAAGTGGAGCAGGCATTGGCTGATGTGCTGCTTAAGATAAACGAACCGGTGCAGCATGCAAAAGTAGTGGGTATAAGGCCAATTTATAAATGGCTTTCCGCAGCCGCATCCTTGTTGCTTATCATAAGCGTTACCTATTTACTGATCAACCGTAAGAATGAAAATTCAGATACAGCAGGGCAGGTAACAAAAATTGTTAAGGATCAGATTGTGCCAGGTGGTGACAAAGCTGTTTTAACGCTTGCCGATGGTACAGTTGTAGTGCTGGATAGTGCTGGTAATAAAACAGTAGCAAACCAGGGCGATGTAACGGTGATTAATATTGATGGCAAGCTATCATACATGGAAGGAACTGCCGATGGGAACAATGAACTTTTATACAACACCATTTCTACACCCAAGGGCGGCCAATACCAACTGTTATTGGCAGATGGAAGTAAAATTTGGTTAAATGCTGCATCCTCACTTCGTTTTCCAACGGCGTTTAACGGTCATACAAGGGAAGTTGAGCTTACAGGTGAAGGTTATTTCGAAGTAGCACATAACCCCAAGCAGCCATTTCATGTAAAAGTAAACGATATGGAAGTGGCAGTACTTGGCACACATTTCAATATTAACAGCTATAGCGATGAGCCTTTAATAAAAACAACACTTACAGAAGGCAAAGTGCAGGTAACGAAAGGAACCAATCATGTATTTCTGAATCCCGGACAACAGGCTGTAGTTACAAAAGCTAACCGCAGCGATCAGATACAGATACAGTACAATATTGATGTAGAAGAAATACTGGCATGGAAAAACGGAATCTTCAGTTATAATAACAGAGATATTAAAGAGATTATGCGGCAGGTGGCAAGGTGGTACGATGTGGAGGTTGCGTATGAAGCTGATTTGAACGAAACGTTTACTGGAGGATTGCCCCGCTCGAAAAGCATTACTGATCTGTTGAAAATTATTGAAGCAACAACAAAAGTAAAATTCGAAATAAATGGGAAAAAAGTAACTGTAAAATAAAAAAAGCCGGTCGTGCGGCAACACTTCCGGCGGTGTGAGCATCCAATAAAGTCTGAAATTTTATTATTCACTCAACAAATCAAAGGTATGCAATTATCTGCTCTTTGTAAGGCAGAAAGACTGCCTCTGCGTAGTCTTTTATGCCCTCTTTTTACAACCAAAACCATTTTGGTCATGAAACTATCTGCTGTTTTTCTGTTCATTTGTTTTATGCAGGTAAGTGCTGCCGGCTTTGGGCAGCAGATCAGCATTTCAGGAACAAACATTTCCCTGAAGAAAGTGATTGGCGAAATCAAAAAGCAAAGCGGCTACAGTTTTTTCTATTCTGAGGGTGATATGAAAAAGGCAAAGCCTGTTTCTATTGATGCAAAGAAAGTTGAACTGCGTCAACTGTTGGTTCAGATCTTTGAAGACCAGCCGCTCACCTATGATATTATTGACAAAGTAATTGTTATCAAAGAAAAAGATGAGCCAGCCGAAACGCCATTACCTGTGCAGTTGGCAGAAGTAAGAGGTAAAGTTGTAAACGAACAAAACGAAGGAGTAGAAGCGGTAACCGTAACGGTAAAAGGAACGGTTAACGCAACAGCAACAGATAAAGCGGGACAGTTTGTGTTAAAAAATGTTGAGGAGAACAGCATCTTGGTGTTCAGTGGTGTGAATGTTGAAAGTAAAGAGTTAGCCGTTAATCGCCGGGAAAACCTTGGCATGATCAGGCTGAGCACAAAGTTTAAAGAGAACGATGAAATCACCATCACAGTCAATACAGGGTATCAATCTATTTCAAAAGAAAGAAGTACCGGCGCATTTGCAAAGCCTGATCTTGAAATTGCACGCAACCGTTCAACCAGTATGAACATTCTTCAACGGCTGGATGGACTAGTGCCCGGTTTAACCCTTAACAATGCACCCGGATCAGAGGGGGTATTGATCAGAGGATTGAGTTCAATCAATGCTACAAAAGCGCCATTGTATGTAGTGGATGGTATACCGATGGGGGATATCTCTTCCATCAATCCACAGGATGTGGCTGACATCACTGTATTGAAAGATGCAACCGCTGCATCCATCTGGGGTGCGAAAGCATCGAACGGTGTTGTTGTGATCGTTACAAAAAAAGGTGGTGTAGGCGAGCGCTTAAAAATAAACTACGATGGTTTTGTGAATTTCCAGGGAAGACCTGATGTAAATTATTTTCCCGTATTAAACAGTCAGCAATTTATACAGGCAGCAAAAGATGTGTTTGATCCTGTTTCATATCCCTGGAATACTGTTTCAGGTTATACCAATACCGGTTCGGTAGGGGTACCTCCTCATGAAATGATTTTGTATAATCAAAACAGGGGCATTATTTCTGCTGCTCAAGCAAATGCCAGTCTTGACAGTCTTGCTGCAATCAATAATACACAACAGATCAGTGATCTATGGTATCGCAATGCATCCTTAATGAACCATACTGTTTCATTAACTGCAGGGAGTAAGATCCATTCCATTTACGCATCATTGGCATACACCAATACGCTATCCAACCGTCCCGGTGATAAGAACAATAGTTATAAAGCAAACATCCGGCAAGACTTTAATCTCGGCAAGCATGTACAGTTATACCTGATTACTGATTTAAGCAATACAGTAACAGAGGCCAAACGAAATATTAATGTTAATAATCGCTTCTATCCTTACCAGCTGTTTCGTGATGGTAATGGAAACAACTTATCAATGCCCTACATGACCTATCTCAGCGATTCAACACGAATTGCTTACGAGAGCCGCAGCAGGATAAGTCTTGATTACAATCCCTTAAATGAATTTGATTATGGTTATACCAAAAGTGATGCGTTACTGAACCGGATCATTTCGGGTTTAACAATTAAACTGGTTAAGGGATTACGTTACGAAGCTGTTGTTGGTTACATTAAAGGCACCAACCGCACATCAGCCTTCGACAGCGATAAAAGTTATTTGGTACGCAGTGAGCTTGTACAGTTTACTGTTGCAGCAAACCCATCAGTAACACCAACGTATTATCTGCCCACTGTTGGTGGCAGGTATAGTGTAACCAATGTATCACAACGCAACTGGACAGTCCGTAATCAATTGGTTTACGATAATAACTGGAATAACAGAAAGCATCAAATCATAGCCTTAGCCGGACAGGAAGCACAGGAACAATTTAACATGAGCAACAGAAGTATTGTAAGAGGTTATAACGAATTGCTCCAAACCTATGCCGCTATCGATTATTTCACTCTTGGTTCAACAGGTGTGGCTACCCCGGTAATGGCAAACAATTCAGGAAGAAGTATTTTAGCCAATGATGCATTTCAACAAACAGAATCACAAATTCGCTTTACTTCTTATTACGCAAATGCAGGTTACACTTACAACAGAAAGTATTCCATAAACATCAGTTCAAGAATTGATAAAAGTAATTTATTTGGCATTGATAAGTCGGCGCAGAACAAACCGGTTTGGAGTGTGGGTACAAAATGGAATCTGATCGATGAGAAATTTATGTCTTCAGTAAAGTGGCTCAACAATCTTGCATTGCGTTTAACTTATGGTATTACAGGTAACGCACCCATACCCGGGCAGGCATCTTCGTTCGATATTCTTTCGGCTGCATCCAGTACATTTTTGCTCAACGGTGTGGGCCTGCGTATCAGTGCTCCCGGCAATACAAAGCTTACCTGGGAAAGTACAAAGACATGGAACGTAGGATTCGACTTTAGTATTTTAAAACACCGTTTGAATGGTGCCGTTGATCTGTACAGTAAGAAAACAGAAAATCTTATAGGCAACCTTGTGGTAAATGCATTTACCGGTTACAGTGCCATCACCGGCAACTTCGGTGATATGCTGAACAGAGGTGTTGAAATAAGTCTGAACTCAGTGAACATTGAAAAGCGAAATTTCAGATGGCAAACAATTGTAACAGCAGCATATAATAAAAACAAGATCACCAATCTTATTTCCGCATCGCCAATTACCACAGGTCAATTAAAAGTGCAACAACGGTTTCTCACCGGTCACTCTGCATTTGCAGTATTCTCTTATCAATATGCAGGTCTTGATACACTCGGCGATCCCCTGATTTATCTGAATGATAAAACAAGTACAAAAGCAAGAAATGCCGCATTGGCTGACGATATCGCATTTTCGGGAACTTACCAGCCTTTGTGGAGTGGTGGTGTATCAAATATGTTTACGTACAAAGGCTTCAGTCTCGGTATCAATATGATCTACAATCTTGGCCATGTCATGCGCAGAGATGTAAACCAGTATTTTGCGGGAAGGCTGGTATTGAATAATGCATTTGGTAATAACTCCGGGTTTTCAGGCACTAATTTCGACATGACATCAGAGTTTATGAACCGATGGAAGCAACGTGGAGATGAAGCTGCAACACTCATTCCTTCGTTTGTAAGTAACGGAAGTGTTTCATCCACACGTAGAGACATTACCTATTACACCCGTGGCAACATTAACGTTGTAAGTGCATCTTATATCAAGCTCCGTGATATTACTCTTTCGTACAGTTTACCCAAACAGCTGATCAGTCATATTAAAACTGATAACATCAGTTTCAGGTTACAGGTGTCGAACCTGATGTTATGGAAAGCAAATAAATATGGTATCGATCCTGAATTCCAGGAGGCATTTTTCGGAACCAGGAACATGCGTGTAAACCAGGGAACAATTACCGTTGGTGCTCATGTAACTTTTTAAAAATTCAAAAGCCAATTACAATGCAACATCTTTCACGATATAAAAAACTGTTTCTTGCTGTTTTGATCATGGCAGCAACAACCGCATGCAAAAAAAGTTTCCTGGAGATCGTGCCGAAAGGTAATCTCATTGCAGAGAAAACAAATGATTACAGTCTGTTACTCAATAATCTTGATCTGCTGAATGTAAGCACAGATGCGCAGGTAGTAATGGGCGACGAAATAGCTGCTATCGAATCTTATTTTACGGGAGCAGCAATCAGAACGCAACGCTTGTATCGTTGGGATGATGTAATTTATGAGCCCGACCAGGATGCAACAGAAATGGTTGTGCCCCTGCGGAATATTTATACCTATAACAAAATCATCAATGAAGTAATGAATTCCGTTGATGGAACCGAACAGCAAAAGAAGGCATTAAGAGCAGAAGCATTGGCCGGCCGTGCATGGACCTATTTTTTGCTGATCAACTATTACGGTAAGCCTTATTCAACTTCATCTGCTAACGACCCGGGTTTCCCTATTGTTACAAAAGCAGATGTAACGGAGACAAACTTTACCAGAGCATCGGTAAAAGAAGTGTATGATTTTATTGTGAGTGATCTCACTGCAGCTATTTCCGATCTTCCGACAGGTGTTACACATCGTTTGCGAATGTCGAAAGGCGCAGCCGAAGCCATACTTGGTAAGGTGTATGTGTTTATGGGTAAATACAATGAAGCATTAACTCAATTCAATGCTTCATTTACAAGTCTCAGTACTTCTGTTATACCTGTTGCATTGTACGATTATAATGTAACGTTTGCAACCGGCGGTTCGTTTTTGCCAATCGGTTTATTTGGTCCTGCATATCCTACAGTTCCGAATAACCAGGAAAATATTTATGGCAAACAGTTTATCAACAATTGGAGTTTTGGTAATTCTGAAATTGTTGCTACACAACAAACGCTTGCTTTATTTACAGCATCAGATCGTCGCAGGAATTTCTTTGTGGGTAATCCATATCCAAGCGGCGCTGCTTATCCAAACGGTATGCTGAGACGGAGAGGGCCTGCCGGCGTACAAATCGGATTTGTATTGCCTGAGCTGTTCTTGTTAAGAGCAGAATGTAAAGCAAGATTAAATGATCTTGCTGGTGCAAAAGCAGATGTGGAAGCACTCCGTATAAAAAGAATGACAGCTGCAGATGCACCAGTTTCTGCGGCAACAGCAGCAGATCAGAATTTATTGATCAGGTTTATTCTTGATGAACGTATCCGTGAATTTGCAGTGCAGGGTTTTCGCTGGTTTGATATGCGGAGACTATCGGTGGATCCGCAATTCAGCTCAACAGTTGGTACTATACATACTATTTATAACGCTGCTGGTGCAGTTGTGTCAACACATACATTAAAACCGGAACGCCTTGTATTTCGCTTTCCAGAGAAAGTGATCAACCAAAACCCCGGCATGCAGAACAATCAATAAAAAATAAAAAATTAATTCATGAAAAAGCATTTCATCATGTATGTGCTTTTGCTGACAGCTATTGCAGTAAAGGCCCAGGAAAAATTTGTCATTAAAGGAACATTACGGGGAGTTAAAGAACCTTCAAGAGTTGTATTACAATACCACAATGGCAATGAAATGATTTTAGATTCGGTTGCAGTGAAGAAAGGAAGATTTGAACTGAAAGGCGACGTGAGGCACCCGGTAAAAGCAATTATTACATTAAAGTTTCTCAAAGACGATGTATTGCCAATGACGATTGAAAGGTATATTAATGCCGACAAGCAGGATTTTTTTCTTGATAAGGGAACGATAGCTGTGACAGGTACCAATGATATAAAAACTGCAATCATCAATGGTGGGGCCACACAAAAAGATTACAGGCAATTATTGTCCCGGTTAAAGCCGTTGGAGGATGAGATGCGTCCTGTTAGTGAAAACGTAAGAAAGTTACTAAAAGAAAAAAAGGATTCTGCAGCAAAAGAGTTTTATCCAAAACTCAGAGGCATAAGAACTGAAATGAATAAAACAGAAGATGCCTTCATTGCAGAATATCCGGATTCGTACGTGAGTTTTGATCTCGTAAAAAGAAAAGCAAGTATTATTGAACCCAAAACGTTTGAGCCTTTCTTTAACACGTTGAGTGAACGGATCCGCAGCAGCGAAGAAGGAAAGGAACTGGCAAACAAACTCGCCATTGCAAAGAATACTGCAATTGGACAAACTGCATTGGACTTCACACAAGCTGATACAAAGAACGTTCCTGTTTCACTTTCGTCGCTGCGGGGAAAATATGTGCTGATTGATTTTTGGGCAAGCTGGTGCGGTCCTTGCCGTGCAGAAAATCCGAATGTGGTAAAAGCATATAGCAAGTTCAAAGATAAAAATTTTGAAATACTCGCTGTGTCACTTGATCATAAAAAAGATCTATGGTTGAAAGCAATTGAAAAGGATGGTCTTCCCTGGATTCATGTAAGTGATCTGAAGGGATGGAATAATGAAGTGGCACATGCATACGGTGTAACGGCAGTACCGCAAAACTGGCTGATTGATCCCAACGGAGTGGTTATCGCTAAAAATCTGCGTGGAGATCAATTGGAAAAAGCTCTGGAACAGTTAATAAAATAGAAAATCACTTCAATCAAAAATATTGCTGGACAAAGACGGTGCGATGATTCCTCGTATCAGGCCCGGCAAAAACCGGATCAAAAAATAATGGAACTATTCGGGTTCTAAACAAGTGATAAAATGAAATTTATGAAACGTTTTTTACTGATTGTATTCCTGCAGTTTTCTTTTCTTCTGGTGATGGCCGCAGAGGGAATCAATTTCCAGGAAGGAAGTTGGAAAACAGTTCTGGCAAAAGCCAAGGCCGAAAACAAACTGGTTTTTATTGATGTATACACAAGTTGGTGCGGTCCCTGCAAAAAAATGGTAGCTGATGTGTTTCCACAAACCAAGGTGAGTGAGTTCTTTAATAAGTCTTTTGTAAACTACAAAATTGACGCAGAGAAAGGTGAAGGAATCATGATTGCTAAACGTTTTGCAGTGAAAGCATATCCAACCTACCTGTTTGTCAACGGTGATGGTGAATTGGTGTATCGCTTTGGTGGTTATAATGAAGCTGCTCCTTTTCTTGCGCACGCAGCAAATGCGCTCAAAGAAAAAGACGATCCAAATCCGATTGCAAAATGGAACCAGGAATATGAATCCGGTAAACGAGATATAACATTTTTAATAGCTTATCTGAAGAAGCGTGCTTTACTGAAATTGCCATCAGCAGAAATTGCGGATGAATTGATAAGCCGGGTGTTACCCGGGGATATTGGGTACTCGGAATTTTTAAATTCAGTTTTCTTTTACGATGCAAATATTGAATACGCACCGGGGGGGAAGCTGTTTGCGTATGTGGTATCCAATCATCAGCTTCTTGATTCTATTAGCGGAAAAGCAAAAGGATATTCATTGCGATTGATGCAACAGGGTATTCGTAATTATTTCTTTAAACATATTATTCCTGATTACAGGGAAGACTTTCTGCCGGTTATTTGTGATGCCGGTAAAAAGATCTCGCAGCTATTACAGGAAAAAGACACAGCAGCAACGGAACGGAGGTGGGCTTTGGATTATTACAACAAAACAGGCGATACAATAAAATTGTTTCCTGCTGCAGTTGATTATGTTGTTAGTGGCTTATACAAAATGGATACCGTTGCAATGAAAGCAGCTGACGAAGCAGATTATAAAAAGTTCAGAGAACCTTACATCAATGGTACAGCAGATTCAACAAAATCAGAAAACTGGGAATTACTGAACAGAGTTAACAGAAGCCGCCGTATGATTACATTTTCCTATCAGTTACGGGATGCAGCTGAAGCGGTTTACATGAACAGCAATAATCAAAATCATTTAGCATTGGCGTTACGTTGGGCAGAGCAGGCACAGCGATTTTTTCCTCACTTTTCAAATCTGTCTGTTTATGCAGCATTACTTTATAAAACAGGGAAAAAAGAGCAAGGCATTGCTCGCATGAAGCAGGCCGCATCGGATAGTATTCTCGATACAAACAATGAAGTAAAAAAGCTGATTCTTGAAAATGTAGAAAAAATGAAAGGAGGCGGCATGCCTCCTAAAACCTGGCGGCTATAAATTTTCGATCGAGGTTGACCGGATTGATTTTAACATTGATTTGTTCAACGAGCAAATTCAGGCTAATGCATACAGGTGGTCAGAGGTTTTTTTATTAAGTACGTAAAACAACATTGTTTGCAGCTTTCGACATAACAATTAAAAATTAAAGGCAGCATAATGGTACACAAAAGGGGAGGACAGTGGTATGCCCAACTATTCCGGTGCAGGCTGGATCGTTCGTACACAAAAAGATCGTGGACTGTTTTATCAGAATTTCACCTTGGCTTTATTAGAATCAAAAAACTGCGTGGGCTTTCATTGGTTCAAATACCAGGATAATGATCCTTCTAATTTAAAGACTGATCCATCTGACAGAGATGCGAATAACGGAATTGTAACACTTGGTTATTCGCTGTACAGCGATCTTACCGAGAAAATGAAAGAGTTAAATACAAATGTGTATCAGCTGATTGTTTTTTTTGATCAACGTAATAAATAAAGCTGTTTCAAAATTAAAAGACCCCGAAATACTTCGGGGTCTTTTAATTTTCATAAGGGTTATGATTGTGCTGCTACTGTATCACTATTTTTTACTGCTGCGTTGTTGGCAGTGTTAAAACTAATCCGCTTGTTTAATCAGCTTCGTTGTTATTTTCTTTTCACCCTGTATCACTTCCATCACATACATGCCAGGGAAGTAGCTGTTTCCAATTTGTATGGTTTGCCCTGCTTTTATATTTCTGATCAGTTCTACTTCTTTGCCGTTCATGCTAAGAACCCGTACATTGATTGGCATTTTTTCATCCATGCTTTCAATCCTGATCATGAAATAGGAAGTGCTCGGGTTGGGGTATGTTTTGATATTGAATTTTACTGCCGGCAGTAATTCAATCTGCTCAACATTGTTGCTGATTCTTGGTGCTGTAACAGAACAAATTCCTCCACCTGAAACAGATGCTTCGCCTCCATTCAATTTTTGCTGGATGGTTGCAGTTCCATTCCAATTACTCGAATACCAAATGCCACCAGCTTTTCGATAAAGTGTAATCGCTACTTTCTGATCACATCCATTCTGGTAAATAACCATTTCAAATGTTGAGCCGCCTTCGATCTGAACAAGACTAAGATCAGTCATCTGCTCGTAGAGATTGGCCTTTGCACTGAATGTAGCAGTTGCAGTTGGTGAGCTTACATTCAGCGAGGAAATAGCACTGGTTGCAATAATATATGTATGCAGTTCTGTATCTAACATTCCATCGGGTTTATAATAACTGCGTACTAAGACATTGGCTTTTCCCTTTGGATTTGTTCCCGATTTAGTATAAGTGATGTCGGCCTGGAAATCTGTATTCAGTCCGGACTTGCCTCTCACATAACCGGAAGAACTGATGTTTTCTATTCTGCCACCACCTACCATGTAGCCTCCAGGTATCGGTTTAGAAACCGTAACAATTGTTTGTGCTGATGATAAGTTCGGATTATTTATATACGCACCTGAAATACCAACTGCTATCTGGAAGTTTTGTGCATTGTTCGAACCAATGTTAAAGTTCACAATTGCACTTGCAGTTCCAACAGATCCATCATTGATATCGATCAATCCTACAGGAAGATTTTGTGCACCGTTGATTGGCGTTAATGTTGTACCGTTCACGAGATAGAAAGTAACTTTTGCACCTCTCATATCACCTCTTGGTGCACTGTTATCTCTGATAGTAGTAGACAATGTAACTGAAGCAGTAGTAGAGTTTGGTCCGGAAGTCCATGCGAACAATGTACCTGTATAGAAACCTACAAAGTCATTGTAAGGACTTGCATTGCGTTGCAATACTGTTATAGATTTCGCTTCCGAACTTCCTTCGTAATTATTATTTGTACTTGTAAATGTTGCAGTAACTGAATATGGATTTACTGCAGGAAGATTCGAAACCTGTGGTGCCATTGTTGCCTGCACAATACCTTCTGAATCACCGGGGATTGGTACTACGGCAACAGGTGATCCATATGCTACACCTCCAATAGAGAATTGTACAGTTCCTGTTAAAGCACCCGCCGTATTTGCCGGTTTTATTTTTGCAGTCATTGTTAACGGATCCATATAACGAACCGTTGCAGCACTTGTGATCAGGGTAGTTGTTGATCCTGCCTTATTGATTTTTGCATTTGTAACTGCAGTGCTGTTCAATAGTGTATAGTTGCCTGCATCATTTCCGGAAATAGTAATACCTGTTACAGAAACCTCCCATGTGCCGGCATTAAAGTCGGCAAAGTTAGCTGCACTGAATGATGCTGATACATCATCTCCACCAACTTTATCTGTAGAGAGCGTAACGTTAGCCACTGTGTTTCCATCATATACTTTATCAATACCTGAAGCTGAAACTGTAACATCTTTTGGCGTGATCACTGCGTCATTGCTTGTATTAACTGAAGTAACTGAAAGAACATAATTGGCAGCAGCAGTTCCTGCTAATTCAAGACCGGAAACATTTATCACATGGGTTGTGCTTACATTTTTCGAATCAAAATTGGCACTTGTGTGAGTGATGTTAAAGACATCATTATTTATTCTGTCATCAGATAACTTCACATTTGCAGTTGTGTTTAAAGGATCGGTTGTTACACTTGCATTTGTGTTACCATCATATACTTTAGAAGAACCTGTTGTGGCTGTTACTACCAGTGTTCTTTTTTCTATTTGCAGATTGCCGTTATTAACGGTAACGCTATAGTTTGGATTTGAACCCAGGTCAATAGCAATCGGGTAACTGCCTGCTGATGAAAACTTCTCAGCAGCAGTAGAAAGGGTGTAGTTCAATGCATCGCCATTGATGGTACCACTAACAGTTGCATCAAGAGCAGGGTTGTCTTCGCCATAGATTTTTGTTTTATCATTTGCAGCAATGGTTACTGTGATTGGGTTAACTGTAAGAATAACTGTATTGGTTGAAGCAGTACCACAACTGTTCGTAATAACACATTTGTATTGGTAACCACTCATTGAAACTGTTAATGAACTGATATCAAGTTGTGCAGAATTAAATCCTGTGTAGATACTTCCCGGATTATTTTCAGAAGCAGTGATGTTCACAAAACCACTTCCTGTATTGATTTGCCATTGATAAGCGATAGCTGTACCTGCTCCTTCAAATGAAAAACGTGCAGTGTCGCCATAGCTTTTCTCTCTGTCAACCGGCTGTGTTGTAACAGTAGGTACAGCACAGGTTAATTCATATGCACCAGTTATAATACGTGGCTGTGTTGGAGTGAACTGGTTGTTGAATCCTTGTTGAGACGAAGCTGCAACAGTTCCGCCGCTTGCACTCACACCTGAAATTGAATACACATTTCCACCGGGAACAGTAACGGTTGCCGGATAAGAGAAATAGATTTCTTTATTGGTAGCCACTGGTGCTATGAAATCTGTTGCTGCATTCAAAGGGACACTAAGTGTAGTGGGGTTGGTATAAAATTTATAATCCACATTTACAGAAATTGCACCTGCGGGTAAACCGCTTGTTGTAAATGTAACATTGCTGATCGGTTGTTCCCTGATTACAATTTTATCAAGAAATGGAGCATCAGCAGTTGTTGCACGCATTTCAATTGTGTTAACACCTTGCACCAATGCCAGTGGAATTGTTTTTATTTTAGGTGAACCGCCTTCAAAACACCAGTTGCCTGATGCTTCAAATGAATAAATAACATAAGCGCCTCCATTTACGGAGATTCTTAAATTACGTGCCACTTTAGAGATATAAGAAATATCAACGTCGTATGTTTTGGCTTCAGCAACTAAAATGTTATTGTAACGTATGCCGTTAGCAGTACCTAACGCCGGGCTGGCTAATGCACCATTCGATGCTGTGTTACAGGTAACAATAGATGTGCTTCCAACAATTTCAGCCAATTCTGCTTCAAGGTTAACATCTGTAAGAGGAGCTTTCTCCAATTTAATTTTATCAATGAAAGGAGAATTGGGAAGCGGAGAGCCTGCACCCCATGGTTTAATATCAATTGTGTTGATACCACGATTCAGATTTACGATCACTTCATGAATAGCAGGAGAACCCAATGTTGGATTTGAAGCATCAATGAAACACCAGTTTCCGGAAGAGACTGTTATTTGTCGGCCCATAGTGACGCCATTTACAATTACTTTAAAGCTTCTGCTGTCTTTACTCATGTAAGAAACTTTCAGTTTGTAGGCACCTGGAGTAGCCGCAATTATATTCTGAAATCTTACTCCATTGGCTGCAGCTGTGCTCATATTTACCTGGATGCCGTTAGAGGAGTTTACACAGTTTTGCTGAGTTACTGTACCAAGGAACGTAGCAGTTTCTGCCTCAAACTCTAAATTTTCATTTAGCAGTAACACATCAGGATCTGTTGTTGATGGTGTTTTTCCTTTTGTTGCCACAGCAAGTCGATCAACATGTACATTGCCACCGGCAACAGCAATTTTAACGGTGTGCTCTCCGGCAGAAAGGAAGTAACTGAAACTTCTGTCTTCCGTTCCATAACTGTAATAAAATTTCTTCCAATACCATTCATACACTGAACTTCCCAGACGATCCCATTTACGATAAGGCTCATCATCAACAGCGATCCATAAACTGTTCTCGCCTGCATTGATAGCTTTGATCTTTGCCCAAAGTTCATATTCATCTGCTTTGGCAACATTGATTGTAAATGTGATCTGGTTGTCAGTGCCAGTTGGTGGTTGAGGTGAAGTGATGTTCGTTCCACTCTTCAAATAAGCACCACCGCCTGTATTGGTTGATGTTTCAAGATTCCAGTTGGAACCTCGTGTTGCATTTTCTGCTTCGTAGAAAGTAAGAACATCTGTTACATCCAAACCAAACTTCACATCGGAAGGAGTACAGAAACCTTGATCTTTTTTAAGTGCTTCCAGATTTTCAAGTCCATTGGTAATCACAATCTGATCAAGTTTGATATTGCTGTTCGGGAATTCAATTGTTAAACGGTGCATGCCCGTTCCCAGGTCATAAATTCTTGGTATCTGGAACCATGTAAAAGCAGAACTTGTAAATGGTGATATCTGCTCCGGTGCAGCACCATCCATTCCCATTTTTATTGCTCCTGTTCCGGTGGATGCAGAACGTATATAAACCCGGTAAGAGCCTGCCACTGAAGTTTCAAATTCAAAATGTATTTGTTTAGCAAGTGTTGTTGCACCTGCAAGATTTGCATCGCCTTTCAGGTATAAACCATTTGAAGCGTTTGCATCAGTCAAAACTGTCCATTGATTGCCAATATATTTTCCGCACTCTGCTTCAAAAGCAGTTGTGTTTATAATTGGAGAAACATAAGATTGATCTAATCCGTCAAGATTATTGGGACATGTATATGTTGTCTTGGATATGGATGGGGCTGAAATATGATTTTTATATAAAGTGCCAATATTTGTAAGAGCACCGCTTGCATCAAAATAATTGGCAGATGATGTTGGTACCTGAGCAATACTGCTGTTTGGTTGAAAGTAAGCATACCGCTCTACATAACTGAGTGTATCAAGAAATGGTAATGCTAAAGTGAGAAAGCCTTCCTGTGTTGGATTTGGTCGATTTGGATTTGCATTGAACTCCGTAATCCAGATAGGTAACTTATAAATATTGTAAACGCTTTGCAGATAAGTTTTGAAACGGTTAAAAATTTCCTGAGGAGTAGCGTTAGGGGTGCTTGCAGGATTACTTCCCCAATCGTACCAGTGTACGGCTACAAAATCAAAACGCACATCTTTTGCTTTTGCAATTGTAGCAAAATCTTTTAACCAGCCAGTAGGACCGTTTTCACGTGGTGCTGGTGTTCCTAACCGCACACCAAGGCTCATCAGGTTTTCATAATAAGCAACTGCTACTGCAGGCTGACAAAGATTATTGAATTGACCTGATTGATCTTCACAATTATCAGATTCATTAAAACCTAATACCTGGGTTGTTTTTTTCTTTGCAATGATTTGACTCAAGGCAGACGGGAATGTTCCGCTTGCACCCCATGCCATTGGAACATATTCAGTATTTGGATATGGATTACCATTTAAATTCCAATTGTAATACCAGCCGGCATCAAGGTCATAATAAAAACCGGTTCCTTTCTTTGTAACCCAGTTCCATGGTACTACTCTTATAAAACTTACATTACCCTGTAGCGCCACGTCAAGCGTATTCACAGTAAGATCTGACTCAGATGCAATATAGACTCTGCTTTTTCCTGTACCATTATCATTTACAGCCAACGTAGCCATAAAACCTCTTTTTAATTTGAATGAACGGATGTTGTTATTCATTCCATTAGGTACAGTTGAGCCGCTGTAAATAATATCTTCACTTACATCAGCAGACGAACCTTGCAAATTTGAATTGCTGTAAATCTTTGCAGGAGCAAATGCGTTAGAAAGAGGTCGCACCACCGAACCGCTTTGATAATATTGATTAATACGGAAGTTATTATCCAAAGTGCCGGCAACATCATTTATAAAGATGTTACCTGTTCTTGCCAACAGATTTTTCGGATTATCCTGCTTTAGGTAAACCCATGATGCAGCATCCAGAAAGTTTAATGAAAGCGATGCTGACATTGTTCCCTGCTGCAGATAAACGGTGCTTTCATTATTTAATGATAAAACGCCTTGTGTTACTGAACCGTTTGTTACAGTAATAGTAGAGCTTACCAAAGTGAGCCCAAGTTGGGCGCAACCAAAAAATATATTACCACTGGCAGCTACACTGGCAGATGAAATATAAAGATTGAAATTGATTGTGACACCAGGCTCTAATGTATTAGCATCGGGATGAGGATCGGTGACAAGATCCTGTGCAGAAGGACAGATCTGATACAAATACGGGCTTGAAGCATTGCAGGATTGTCCTGAATTATCTTCGGTTGCCATTCGCCAGTTGTTTTCATTAAAGAAATCATTGTCTGTTTCACCGGTCCAGTATAAATAACTTGTTGATGGATCACAGGGATTTCCACCTTGTTGTGCAGAAGTGGAAAGTGAAACAAAGCATAATAAAATGATTGAAAATAGCAATGCCTGAAAACGGCTAGTGAATTTAAACATGGCAAGTTTAGTTTTGATTTTTTCTGTTAATCCAAAACTATTTTCTTACGAGTATAAACATGGGGACAATCAACTCATTAAAGGGGTCGTTTTGTCTTAATTTAAACTACCGGAATATGAAATAAAAAATTGCCTTCTTTGTAAACAGACACTACTATTGTTAATTGATTGTTGAAGGCCCTGAGCTGTTATGTTTCATCTTATTGCATTAACTATTGCAGTTTACTCAACAGAATTTTATTGCCTTGACACATTACTACCCCTTTCTTGAGATTAGAGTTTCCGCAAGCCAATTGATATAGCTCTACATTTATCGATATCATAAGTTTTTCTGATGAAAATTATTCTCCTGCTGATTGCTCATTTGTTTTTGATTGCCAGTTACAAGTCAGGTTAATTAACTGAACAAACAATTTCCGTTCAATATAAGCTGGTTTGGTTTGATGGGCTTAATACTGATGGAGTGCAGGATTCAGTTAAGTGGAAATTTGATCAAGCGTTGTAAAAAATAATACCCAATCATCTTTCAAATAACTATAAAATGATAATAGAGCAACCTGCTTCAAAAAGAAAGCTTAAACTGGTTGAAATAAACGGTGATTTAATCATCATTGGTGGCGGACTTTCAGGCGCCTGTGCAGCTATAACAGCAGCCAGAGTTGGATTAAGTGTAGTGTTAGTGCAGGACAGACCTGTGTTAGGAGGTAATTCTTCCAGCGAAGTCAGGCTGTGGGTTTTGGGTGCAACATCACATATGGGTAACAATAACAGGTGGGCAAGAGAGGGTGGTCTGATTGACGAGATTTTGCTGGAGAATGCCTATCGAAATCCTGAAGGGAATTCGCTGATTTATGATACCATTCTGCTGGAGAAAGTAACGAATGAAAAAAATATTACACTTCTTTTAAATACCGCAGTTTATGATCTTGAAAAAAAAGAGGATGATACGATAAAATCTGTTCGAGCTTTCTGCAGCCAGAATTCAACTGAATATATTTTGTCTGCTCCATTATTTTGTGATGCATCAGGCGATGGAATTGTTGGGTTCTTAGCAGGTGCAGCATTCAGGATGGGTGCAGAATCGAAAGATGAATTTGGTGAAGGGTTTGCACCTCAAAAAGAATATGGAGAATTATTAGGTCATTCGCTTTACTTCTACAGTAAAGATACAGGTAAGCCTGTAAAATATATTCCGCCTGCTTTTGCATTAGATGATATCACAAAAATTCCCCGATACAAAAGTTTTAATTCCAGCAATTATGGATGTCGCTTGTGGTGGATTGAATATGGTGGAAGATTGGATACCATACATGACACAGAAACCATCAAATGGGAATTATGGAAAGTGGTGTATGCTGTATGGAATCATATAAAAAATTCGGGGCAATTTCCAGAAGCTGAAAATCTGACATTAGAGTGGGTTGGAACAATTCCGGGAAAAAGGGAAAGCCGCCGCTTTGAGGGTGATTATATGATAAAACAGCAGGATGTGATTGAACAAACATTTTTTCATGATGCTGTTGCATTTGGCGGGTGGAGTGTTGACCTGCATCCATCTGATGGCGTATTCAGTGAATTACCTGGTTGTAACCAGTGGCATTCCAAAGGAGTTTATGGAATTCCATATCGTTGTTATTACAGCAAAAATATTGCAAACCTGTTTTTTGCAGGTCGCATTATCAGTGCTACGCATGTGGCATTTGGTTCTACAAGAGTAATGGCTACCTGTGCACATGGCGGACAGGCGGTAGCTGTTGCAGCGTCGCTTTGTAAAAGATATAATCAATCACCCAGTGAAATCGGCAAACATCATATACAGGAACTACAGTTTGAATTATTGAAAACCGGTCATCATATACCTGGTTTGGCTTTAAAGGATTACATAGATCTGGTACAAAAAGCAGTGTCCATTAATGCATCATCTACTTTTCAGTTGAATGAAATTCCTGTATCAGATCACTGGCAAACGATTACTGATTCAGTGGCTCAAATGCTTCCCGTGGATCAGCAACAAATGCCTTCTATAACATTTTATGCAAGAACAAAGCAAGCAACTAACCTGAAAATTGAACTGCGAAAAACCAGCAAGTCATTTAATCACACGCCCGATGTAACGCTCGAAAAAATAGAAGTTGAAATTACTCCAGGGGTGGAAAATTATACGATCGCATTCAAATCTTTCATTAATGAAGCATGTTATGCATTTGTTTGTTTTATGAAAAATGAACAGGTGGAATTATGTTTCAGCGATAAACGAATCACCGGTTTGCTTTCTGTTTTCAATGCTATTAATCCTGCTGTCTCCAATTATGGGAAACAGGAACCGGCTGAAAATATTGGCGTGGATGCATTTGAGTTTTGGTGTCCTAAACGCAGACCTGCCGGAAAGAACATCGCTATGAAAATTGAGCCTGCATTAAAATCCTTCTCCCCGGAAAATTTACGTAATGGTTTACAAAGACCGGTAGCATCTACTAATGCATGGGTAGCGGCGGTTGACGATTTAAATCCAACCATAACCATCGAATGGAACGAAGCGGTTGCAATTAAAAAAGTCGAACTGTTTTTTGATACAGATTATGATCATCCGTTAGAATCTGTACTGTTGGCCAATCCCGAAACAACCATGGCTTTTTGTGTTGATCAGGTAAAGTTGTTGAATGATAAAGACGAAACAATTGCCAGCATTACAGGAAATTATTTAAGCCGCCGGATTATTGAATTTGCAGAAGCAGTTACAACCAGCCGATTGAATTTAGTATTGTCAAACAGCAATAAAGAAGCACTGGTTTCTCTATTTGAAATAAGGTGTTACTAAACCTCACATCTTTATAAATTATTTTAACGATTAAACTTGCCTTTTCATGAACCTGCTTTTAAAAACAATACCATTACTTTTTTTATTTCAATGCTTAATTCTATCCGGCTACAGCCAAACTATTTCTTTAAATGGCGACTGGACCTTTAGTATTGATCCAATGCAAAGAGGAGAAGCATCTCGTTGGCATGAACCTTGGAAAATTAAAGAAGGCGATACATCATTGTTGGTAGCAGGTTTCGACCAGGTGGCAGTTCCACATAACTGGAGTTTAGATCCACGCTATAATATTATTGGTAAAGCCTGGTACAGAAAAGCTTTTAAACTTTCTGCTCCCATAGCTGATAAAGAAGTAAGGTTGCATTTTGAAGCTGTATTTAATAAGGCAAGAATATTTATTAATGGATCATTGGCAGGTTACCACGAAGGCGGATACACGCCATTCACTATTACCATCACTAAATATGTCAAGCCTTCAGAAATAAATTTTATCAGTGTAGAAGTTGATAATAGCTGGGATGAATTTACAATTCCGGGCGCAAGAGTTTCTGATAATAGTAATGCACAGGTATTTCCCTGGTATGAGTTTGGAGGGATCACAAGGGATGTGAGTTTGTTAATCAGTAACAAGGTTTATGTCTCCAATCAGAAAATTGAATCCACGCCTGATTTAAATACCGGCAAAGCATCTGTAAAAATCTTCACCTGGGTGGAGAACAAATACAATGAAGACAAAACAGTAACCTTAAACTATGCAATTAAGAATAGAACTACGGGTAAAATTTTACCAAACAACAACCGACAGGAAGTTTTCATAAAGGCATATACCAGGCAATTGGTTGAAATGAATCTGTCGCTTAACAAAGAGGAAGTGTTACTGTGGGATTGTGATAATCCGAATCTGTATGATGTGCATACGTCTTTAGTACAAAGCGGAACAAACATCAATGACTATGAAACTTATTTTGGTATAAGAACATTTACCGTTAAAGGCACGCAGTTACTGTTAAACGGAAAGCCAATACGAATGGCTGGTGCAAACAGGCAATCAGATCATCCTGTGTATGGTTCAACTGAGCCTGATACCATTGCTCAACTGGATATGATGCTGATGCGAAAAGGCCAAATGATTTTTTCCAGATTAAGTCACACACCACTCAGCAGGCATTTTTATAAATGGGCTGATGAACATGGCTATTTGATTATTGCTGAAATTACGAACTGGCAATTGTCTCCTGTGCAAATGACCAGTCAGCGAATTAAAGATGCGTTTGAAGCACAAATGAAGGAAATGGTGGAAAATTTCTGGAACAGTCCTTCGATTGTGGCGTACAGCACCGGCAATGAATATGCAAGCTGGACAACCGAAGGAGATGAGTGGACAAGGTATCAAATGGAAAAGTTTCGGGAATTAGATACCACCAGATTAATGACATTTGTTGCAATCGGTACAGCAGCAAGTGTTACTAACTTAAACCTTGCACATAATTCTTTTCGCTACTGCGATTTTTTGAATTTTAATAATTACAGCAATGCAGATGGCTTAACAAAAAATCTTGAAAACATACATAATAGGTTTCCTGATAAACCCATCTTCATCAGTGAAACCGGTGTACGGTCTGACCAGGTGAAAAGTGAGGAAGAACGAATCAAACATTTGGAAGGGGTCATCAATGTGGTAAAGACACATCCTTATGCCGTGGGTTTTGCATACTGGACATTTAATGACTACTTAAGCAGATATACCAGCACCAATAAAAGTGGTTACAGACCATGGGGTATTGTAGATGAGAACAGAAAGCCCAAAGATTTATACAAAGCTTTCCAGTCAAAACTTTCCCCTGTTTTAGTGACTACTTCAAAAGATAACGTTTTGATAAAAGGAGTAAATGATTTTCCGTCTTATACATTGACCAATCATGTATTGAAAATAATGGTAGCGGATAAAGTTATTTCCACGCATGAACTACCTGTTATTGAGCCGGGAAATACCATCGAAATAAAAGTAAGTAAGCTGCAGGCAAAATCAAGAATGGTCATAGAAAATAAAGGAGGAATCGTTATTTATGATTCTTTGCTGCAGTAAATATTTTTTTACTATCACTACTAAATAAAAGAAGCCATGAAATTAAAAGGAATGCGTTGGTGGATTGTTGTACTGTTGTTTCTGGCGGCTGTTTTGAACTATATCGATCGACAAACTTTGTCAGCACTGGCACCAACCATACAGAAAGATCTCTTTATGGGTGACCAGCAATATGCGAATGTGATCAATATATTTTTGATAGCTTACACCATCGCTTATCTAATTTCAGGTCGTATTGCTGATAAAATTGGCACCCGTGCAAGCTTATTAATTTTTGTAGCCTGGTGGTCTTTAGCCAACATGCTTACAGCAGCGGCCAGAGGTGTAACATCATTGGCGGTTTACAGATTTGCATTAGGTTTAGGTGAAGCAGGTATTTGGCCGGCAGCTTCAAAGGCCGTGTCTGAATGGTTTCCCGCAAAAGAACGTGCTTTAGCAATTGGCATCTACACCATGGGCGCTACAATTGGTGCCACCATGGCTCCTTACATTGTAATTCCATTGGCTACTCATACGTATACCGAAACAATGCCGGCTGTTGCAAACTGGTTAGGCAATGGAACCGGTTGGAAACTGGCATTTATTTTAACAGGTTTAGCAGGGTTGGTATGGCTTGTTCCGTGGATGATGGTTTATCGTCGTCCTGAAAAAAGTAAACTTATCACTACTTCCGAATTACAAATGTTGCAGACATCTTCCTCAACAGAAGATGCATTCGAATCAGAAAAGAACAATGCCTGGTCGTGGAAACAAGTGCTGTTATTTCGTGGTACCTGGTTATTGTTAATTGGCAGATTAATTACAGATCCGGTTTGGTATTTCTATCAATTTTGGTTTCCGAAATATTTAAGTGCAGATAGAAATGTTACTCAGGAACAATTAAAAATTACCTGGATTATTTATGCTGCTGCCGGTGTAGGTAGTTTATTGGGAGGTGTGTTGTCCGGCAGAATAATAAAAAAAGGAGCAACACCTGTTGCCAGTCGCATGTGGGTGATGTTGGGTTGTGCATTGTTAATGCCTTTGTCACCATTCATTGCATCGGCAACGGGTTTAAATATTTCTTTGATGCTAACTGTTTGCACAGTACTGGCTTCATTGGCATGGTTGATTAATATCAGTTCACTGGTGGTTGATGTGGTACCTAAACATTCATTGGGTACAGTATTTAGCGTGGTGGCAGCAGGTAGTACTTTGGGTGGTATTATGATGAATATGATTGTCGCTTCCATGGTTACCGGGCCATCCACAAAAACTGCCGGTTTTCTGGATCGTGCATTTCATGCAATACTTGATCCTGTGTTGAACATGGTGCAGGGGAATGGGTTCGGTCAATGGTTTTTGATCATGGCTTTTCTGCATCCGATCGGATGGCTCGTTCTTAAGTTTGGAGGAATACATCGTCTTTCACCAGTTAAGAAATAATTGATTTTGGGCAATAACTAATAATTTATAAAACTGCGTAACATGTCAAAGTTGTTTTTTATTTCAGTGATGAGTAGTTTTCTTGCTATTCAATCATTTTCCCAAACCCGTTTGCCGGGCATGTTCAGTGATAACATGGTATTGCAGCAGCAGGAGTTGGCATCTGTTTGGGGAATTGACAAACCAGGTGCAAAAATTTCGGTACGTGGCAGTTGGGGCAACAATGCAACTGCAACAACCGATGCCAATGGTCATTGGAAATTAAAGTTACAAACGCCTGCAGCCGGTGGTCCATATACTTTGGTGATCAAAGGAAGTAAAGAAATTAGTTTAAAAAATGTATTGATCGGTGAAGTGTGGTTTTGCTCCGGGCAATCGAACATGGAGATGCCGGTAAAAGGTTACAACAACCAACCAGTGATTGGCAGCAATGAAACTATACTCAACTCTGCGAACGACAACATCCGTTTTCTGAATACGCCCCGTTCTTCAAGCATCACTCCTTTGTACGATGTGAAAGGGGAGTGGAAAGTTGCCGGTCCTGCTACAACTGGAAATTTTAGTGCAACGGCATATTATTTTGCAAAGAAAATTCAGTCAGTATTAGGAGTGCCAGTTGGCATTATTCAATCGGCATGGGGTGCTTCAACGATTGAAAGCTGGATGGATAAAGAAAGCTTATCAGCATTTAAAAATAAAATGATCCCTGCAACGCTTCCGGATTCTTTTCCTAACAGAACTCCGACAATTTTGTACAACAGCATGCTGCATCCATACGTTGGCTACACTTTAAAAGGTGTGTTGTGGTACCAGGGAGAAGCAAACCGTGAAAATGCAAATGAATATCATGCCTTGTTTACTTCCATGATCAACTCATGGCGAACGCAATGGCAGCAAGGAGATTTTCCATTTTACTTTGTACAGATCGCTCCATTTGAACCGGGAAAAATAAATGCAGCTTTTTTGCGTGAAGCACAACTGCAAACTATGTTATCAGTAAAAAATACGGCGATGGCAGTTACCATGGACATCGGTGAGCGAACAGTGATCCATCCTGCACAAAAAGAACAGGTGGGAAATCGTTTGGCCTATTGGGCACTGGCAAAAGATTACAATATAAAAGGCATTGCTTTCAGCGGCCCTGTCTATAAACAACTGGAGAAGACAACTAACGGCAGACTGATGCTTACGTTTGATTACTGCGAACAAGGGTTATCAAGTTTTGGTAAACCTCTTACCGATTTTGAGATAGCAGGTGAAGACAAAATATTTTATCCAGCGCAGGCAATGATACGTAATGACAAGAGCGGCGTTCTTGTTGTTTGGAACGATGCAGTTAAAAATCCTGTGAGTGTTCGATATGCATTTAAAAATTGGGCAGAAGGCAGTTTATTTAATACACAAGGTTTGCCTGCTTCTTCTTTCAGAACAGATAATTGGTGATGATTTTCCTCTTTCGAATATTTATTTGAATAGAATACCCCCTTTTTTTGGATGTAAGGTTTCGGCTTTTTTGAACTGTTACGTTTAGCTTTAGACAGTTAACAGGTGTGAGTTTGTAAGGATATTTCCTTCCATGTTCCTGCTGTATAATATGCGATTCGTTTAATCATCAGTTCAATGAAAATCAAAAAAATATTCCTCTTAATAGTTCTTGTTTGCTTAGGTTTTTCTTTAAAAGCAACAAATTATTATATCAACTCAGCAATTGGTAATGATGCAAATAAAGGCACCAGCTCAACGAATTCCTGGAAAACCGTATCGCCGGTAAAGTTGATTCAATTAACCCCCGGCGATTCTATTCTTTTTGCAACAGGGCAAAAATTCACAGGCATGTTGGTGCTTATCAATGTAAAAGGTAGTGCGCAACATTCTGTTGTAGTTAGCAGTTATCCGTTTAAAGGAAATAAAGCCAAACCTGTTTTAGATGCTGGTGAAGAATTAAATGCATTGCTGATTCAGAATTCTTCGTTCATACAGGTAAGCGGAATTGAATTCACGGGTATAATGTCGTATCAAAAAAATGCAACAGCCAACAAAACTGAAATGCGTTGCGGTATTCTTGTTGAAGTAACAAGAGATGAACTATTTGAAAACATAAAGTTGAATGATGTTGTTGTGCATGATGTATATTACAACCCCAAGGGCTTCATACGTTCAGCTGCTGAAATAAAAACGGCTAACGGTACTCAAAGTTATGGTTGGGGAATACGTGTCATCAATAATACAAAGGCAGGGCGATTAACGAATATGAAGGTTTTAAAGTCTGAAGTATTTAATGTGAGTCATACGGGCATAAAAGCTACCGGCAGCGTTAACAGCATTCAAAAATTGGAAATTGCTGATTGCAAGGTGCATCAAACAGGTGGGCCAGGTATGCAATTTTCAGGTGTAACAGATGGGCATATTCATCATAACAAGATTGATCATTCAGGTTCAACGGCTGATAGCAGAAACTGGGGCCGGGGCAGTGGTTTGTGGACATGGAGTTGCAGTAACATTGTGATTGAACACAATCGCTTTGAAAATGCAAATGGCCCCGGAGATTCTGCAGGTGTACATATTGATTACAATTGCAGTGATATAGTAATACAGTATAACGTAAGTGCAAATAATGCCGGTGGCTTTTGTGAAATACTGGGCAACAACTACAATTGTGCTTACCGCTACAACATCAGCATTAACGATGGTTTCAGAATAAAAGGAACGAATGGTGCTTTCCAGGAAGGAAAAATTTTCTGGCTAAGCGGTTACCAGGGAGATCAAAAGAAAAATGCAGGTCCGTACAACAGCTATTTCTACAACAACACGATTTATGTTGCTGCCAATATTACTCCGAAAGTAGCTGTGAGCAGCAGTGCTGATGGAGTGTTGATTGCTAATAACATTTTTTATTTTGAAACAGCCGCTCAAACTGTGGCTGGTGATCAGAAGAAAAAAGAAGTTGATGTTGATGGAGTGCCCAATGTTCTATTTGTGAGTAATCTTTTTCTCCGTGCAGATAACTGGCCAACTGACATTCCACTGCAGGATTCAATGCCAATCATTGGAGATCCTTTGTTTAAAAACAAAGGAGGAGTATCGATCAAAGATTATTTGCCCGCCAATAAAGATCTGATTGTGAACAAGGGTATAACTGTTCAACCAATTCCAAAAGATACTATTGGACTTCGCATTGGTTTAAACGTAACACACGACATATTGGGGAACAAGATCAAAGGAAAACCTGATATGGGTGCTATTGAATCAAGTGAACAATAAACTTAAATCAACAACAGTGAATAGTAAACGAATTCAAAAAACCGGGGCATGGACAGCTGGTCTGCTTCTTCTTGCAATTCCATTTGCATTTACAAAAAAGAAAGTTGAAAGAACCACTAAAGACGACCGACCTAATGTCATCATCATTCTTACTGATGACATGGGTTATGCTGATGTAGGTTTCAACGGTTGTAAAGATATTCCTACACCAAATATCGATCGTATAGCAAAAAACGGAGTTGTATTTACCAACGGTTATGTTAGTTATGCGGTTTGTGCGCCCAGTCGTGCAGGTCTGATCACCGGTCGCTACCAGGATCGTTTTGGTTACAGCCGTAATCCGTTGTATAAACCTTTTGATCCAACTGTTGGTCTTCCTCTTACTGAGCAAACATTGCCGGAGTTGTTGCAGCAAAACGGTTACAATACAATGGGCATTGGTAAATGGCATTTAGGTGTGCATGAAAAATTCCGTCCATGGAATCGAGGCTTCAATGAGTTTTTTGGTTTTCTTGGAGGCGGGCATCGTTATTTTCCTGAAGATTACACAATCGTAAACCAGGACAGTGCAAAAAACGAAGGAGAAAGTTATCGTACCAAACTCATCCGTAAACAAACAGTGGTAGAGGAAAAAGAATATTTAACCGATGCGCTATCAAGAGAAGCTGTTTCATTTATTGAACGAAACAAGCAGCAACCATTCTTTCTTTACCTCGCTTACAATGCACCACATGCACCGTTACAGGCAACTCCAAAATATTTGAGCCGCTTTGATCACATCAAAAATCCAAAGCGAAAAACCTATGCAGCAATGGTGAGTGCGGTTGACGATGGTGTGGGTACTGTGTTAGATAAACTGCAACAACTTCATCTTACAGAAAATACAATCGTTGTTTTTCTTTCAGATAATGGCGGGCCAGAGAGTGATAATGGCAGTGATAATGGCCCGTTGCGTGCCGGGAAGGGTTCGCTTTTTGAAGGTGGGATAAGAGTGCCCTTTGCGATACAATGGCCAAGCCAGATCAAAGCAAATACCAAATACGAGCAGCCGGTTATTTCGTTAGACATTTTTGCAACAATTGTCGCCAACATCGGAAAAATATCTACGCCAAAGAACGAGTTAGATGGTGCAAATCTGTTGCCGTATCTCAAGGGAACAAAACAAGGGTCACCACATGAATATTTATTTTGGCGACATTTTGATCAAAAGAATTATGCGGTACTTCATCAGTCTGGGTTTAAACAAGTGATCCTGAAAGATTCAAGTTTCAATCTGTATAATCTGAAAGCAGACATCGAAGAGAAAGTTACCATTGATGATAAAAAAATGATGAGCGTCTTTCAACAGCAACGAAAAAAATGGGAAGCCAACACTATCCCGCCAATTTTCTATGGGCTGAACCAGGAGGAGCTGTACGAACGTGAAAAGAAGCAGCATCAAAAAAAAGAGTAATATAAATGAACAAAGTTTGTAGTTTGGGATATAACTGCATCCATTATCCTTTATGAGTTAATGAACTATAGTTAAGTGCCAGCTTAAATCCGGCTTGCACGTAAAAATCTCGTTTAAGAAAACAGCCATTTGTAACCTGATAAATAGCACAATCGTATGATTACAAAACAAAAAAGTGAGAATATTGAAAAAAATAATCAGCGGATAAATATAAAACTTGCCGTAATTTATTTTCTGTTGGTGCTTCTGTTTATTTCGTTGCTGCTGTTTTTATAGTAGTTCTGTAGCAAGCTTTTAAAATACCTTCAACTAACGTGGAATTCATCTAAATTGTAAGTTCGTGTAACGATTAATTTAGAAACGCTTTGCCTTCGTCCATAAAAAAATATGCTTGCTTTCTTCTTTTCATTGCTGTAACATTTGCCGGTTACACGCAACAGGCCAGTTCCTTTGTGAGTATATCAGATGAATTGGTGAATAATGAAGTTACTTCCATCATCCAGGATAAAAATGGGTTCATCTGGCTTGGTACAAGAGGTGGATTGCAACGCTTTGATGGCTATGAAATGAAGTTGCTGAAGAATGACTTCGGAAAGGGCAATAATTTGCTTAGTCAGTCAATTGAAGTATTGCAGAGTGGCAAGCAGAATAATATCTGGATCGGCACAAAGTCAGGCGGACTGAGTGGATATGATCTAAAGACCGGCAAAATCTCCAACTATCCAAATAAAAACCCTAACAGCACAGGCTTTAATGCCGATTATATTCTTTCCATATTAGATACTGATAGCGAAAAATTATTGATCGGCACCTGGAAAGGTTTTCAATACCTCAATAAGAAAACAGGTGAATTTAAAATTCTCAATAGTTTTTGGAAGACATTCGATATACAACCGGATGGTAATGCAGGTTACTGGCTGGCTACAAACAGCGGATTGAAGCATATTAATCAGAATCTCGTCAATGACACTTCTTACAACTTCGGCATTAGCGGCATCAACATAACCTCCATTGTAAATGATAAAGCCAATAACTGCCTGTGGCTCGGCACATGGAACGAAGGCTTGCTGCAATTTAATCTCACAACAAAAGCGTTTAAGAATTACCGTCATCAAAAAAACGATGCCGCTTCTTTAAGTTCAAATAACACCTATCGTATTTTACTTGATTCAAAAGGTGCTTTATGGATTGGAACATGGGGCGGAGGATTAAATCGCTTCGACCGCAAAACAGAAACCTTTGAAAAAATACCTTTAAATATTCCGGGTATCTATACAAACGATAACCAGATCATCTTAACCATACAGGAAGATCCTTCGGGTTTGTTATGGATCGGAACTGACGGTACTGGTGTTTTTAAATTTGATCTGAAACAGAAAAAGTTTTCAAACATTGGTTACGAAAATAAAATGAGTTCGTTGTCAGGAAGTACACATGTACTTTCTGTTTATGTAGATCCTTTCAATAAACTCTGGCTTGGAACAAAAGGCGGCGGTATTCAGTACTCAACCAATTGGAAAGTATTCACTGAAATTAATCTTGATGATACCGAAATAAATAATCCAACGGGTTTACCCTATGAAAGCCGTTCATTCCTTCAGGAGGGCGATTATTTATGGGTGAGCACAAATAAAGGATTGATCCGAATTTTAAATACAGGTCAAAAGGCAGGAGCGTATGATGTTTTTGTACCCAAGCCGAAAGATCCAACTTCCATCAGCGGAAGAAAGACTACACAAATCGTAAAAGATTCTTCCGGCAGAATATGGATCGGCACACAGGAAAGCGGACTAAGCTATATTTCTGGATTTGATAAAAGCAAGAAACCGTTATTTAAAAATTACCTGCCTGCGTATGGCGTAAAAGGTGCATTACAAAACGAACGGGTAAGTTGCTTATTGGTTGATTCGAAAAAAAGGTTGTGGATAGGAACTTACAAAGGACTTCATCTCTATCAGCCATCCTCCGATAATTTCCGGGTATTTACTCAAACCGATGAAAACAAAAATTCCCTCAGTAACAATACCATTCTTTGTTTAGCCGAAGATAAGTTTGGCAACATCTGGGCAGGTACGCAATATGGCTTGAACAAAATTGCTGGTTTTGATGGCGGTACATTAAATGTAATAAGTTATACAACGAAAGAAGGTTTGCCAAGCGATTATATTCATGCAATTGTTCCTGATAAAAAAGGAAATATTTGGGCTAGTACGAACAAGGGCATTGTACGATTTAATCAATCAAGTAAATCCTTTGCCGTTTTTGATAAGCGTGATGGAGTGCAGTCAATTGTTTTTTCTGAAAACGCCTTCTGTAAAGATGCAAGTGGCCGTTTTTTCTTTGGCGGATTAGAAGGGCTGACTTATTTTTTCCCGGACAGTATCAAGATCAACGAGTTTTATCCGCCGATCTACTTTACCAATTTAACGGTGAATAATGTTCCTTATGAATTTGGTACAGGCAAAACAGACAGCTCTATTCTGAATAAGCCGTTTTACAAAACAGAAACGATAACGCTCAACCACAAGGAAAATATCTTCTCCATTGAATTTGCTGCGTTGGATTATCATGCACCTGATAAGAATGAATACATGTATAAGCTGGAAGGGTTTAATGAAGATTGGGTGTATGCAGGCAATAATCGGTTGGTTTCATTTACGAATCTGAAAGCGGGTACTTATCAATTAAAAGTAAAAGCAACAAACAGCGATAAAACATGGAACCCAACCCCACACGAATTAACCATAAAGATTTTGCCTCCACCATGGAGAACATGGTGGGCCTACAGCATCTATGTAGCTGTCTTTATTTTTCTTCTTTGGTTAACACGTTATCTCGGGTTGCGACAGGTTGCATTAAAGAATCAATTAACACTCAGCAAACTTGAAAGGCAGCAGGAAAATAAATTAGCTGATTTTAAAGAGCGCTTGTTTACAAATATTTCGCATGAGTTCCGCACACCACTAACGCTGATACTTGGACCATTGGATGATCTGCTGCAACGGAAAAAGTTTGAGACGCAAGTTGAGAAGAGTCTTCGACTTATTCAAAAACAATCGAAGCGGATGTTGCGCATGGTCAATCAATTGCTGGACTTTCAGAAAGCTGAAGCCGGCAGTTTGAAACTTTCATTGCAACCTGGGGAGATCGTTTCTTTTTGCAATGACATTTATATTCTTTTTAATGATGAAGCAAATAGAAGAAATATAGAGTATACTTTTCATTCACAGGAAAAATATCTTTCGTTTACGTTCGATCACAATAAACTGGAGATCATCGTTTTTAATATTTTGTCGAATGCATTTAAGTTTACACCTAATGGGGGACGCATCACTTTCAACGTAAAGAAAAATGCAGATCAGTCTTGTGAGATAAGTATCCGGGATACAGGACGTGGCATTCCTGCAAATGAAATTGACCGGATATTTGATCGCTTTTACAGAGGAAGGGCAGAAGATGCTACGACTATCTCCGGTACAGGAATCGGGCTTTCGTTTGTAAAAGAATTAACCGAACTGCATGGAGGAAAGATCGTTGCTGAAAGTGATGGCACACATGGCAGTTTGTTTACTGTAACTTTACCTCCGTCAAACGTTGCTGAATCTTTACTGAATATTCCTGCGGAGCCTTTGAATCATACCAGCCAAAACATTGATACAAATTTAAATTCAGTTATTATGCCTGAAGAAAATGATCAGATCAGTCAGGAACAGGATCTTCCGATTATATTGGTGGTGGAAGATGAATCTGATATGCTGCAGTACATCTACGAGATATTAGCTCCGTCGTTTAAAGTGGTTACAGCAACAAACGGCAGGGAGGGTATTGAAAAAGCATTTGAAACCATTCCCGATTTGATTGTAAGTGATGTAATGATGCCGGAAGTAGATGGTATTGAATTATGCAGGAAGTTGAAGTCTGATAAAGACACATCGCATATTCCGATAATTCTTCTCACCGCTTTATCGGATATGGCGCACCATGTGCAGGGAATTCGTGAAGGAGCCGATGTGTATTTACCTAAGCCATTTAACTCGCAACTCTTGCTGGTACATATTCATAACCTGATCAACTCAAGAAATACGTTGAAGGAGTTTTATGCCAAGCGGATCTTTCTTGGTACCGGCAATTTTGAAATAAAAACTTTTGAAGAAGAGTTTTTGGTAAGGCTGATGAAGCTGGTGGAAGACAATATTTCGAACAGTAATTTTAATAACGATGATCTTGCCGGCCTCATGTTTATGAGCAGATCAACTTTTTACCGGAAACTAAAAGCTGTAACAGGCATGTCGGGTAATGAATTCATCCGGACTGCCCGACTCAATTATGCAGCAAAGCTCTTGGAAAGTGGAAACTACTCCGTAACGGAAGCTGCTTATGAAGCAGGGTTCAACGATATCAAGTATTTCAGGAAACGTTTCCAGGAGCAATTTGCCGTGTCTCCATCAGAATACAAGAAATAGAATTTCAGTAATTAGCATCATTTTACGCAGTATGTAGTTTTATAAATGCTACATCAGCACCCCTTTTTTGAAAGAAAAGGTTAGATTGCTTGCGATAATTTAGCTATCACTTAGAGGTAAGCCAGCCTCGAAATAAAGTATATGAAGAAAATGATCAAACGATTCTTACTTGCACTGGTTGTATTGTCAATCAGCGTTGCTGTAGAAAGCCAAACAACCAAAAACAAAAAGCCAAACATCATTTTAATTTATACCGATGATCTGGGTTATGGTGATGTAAGTGCTTACGGCACATCAGCTATTCAAACACCGAATATTGACCGGTTGGCAAAGAATGGTGTGCGTTTCACCAATGCGCATGCAACATCTGCTACCTGCACACCTTCACGCTTTTCATTGCTTACGGGAAAGTATGCTTGGCGCAAAGAAGGAACAGGTATTGCGCCTGGCGATGCATCGTTGATCATTCCTGTTACTACAACAACATTGCCCGGCATGTTGCAAAAAGCAGGATACAACACAGCAGTAGTTGGCAAATGGCATCTTGGTCTTGGTGATGCAAAAGGTCTTGACTGGAATGAGAAGATAAAACCCGGCCCTGCAGAGATTGGATTTAATTATTCATTCTTAATTCCTGCAACAGGTGATCGTGTTCCTTGTGTATTTGTAGAGAATCAACAAGTGGTGAATCTTGATAAAAATGATCCGATTAAAGTTAGCTACACAGGACCAATTGATCCAAATGCGCCAACAGGAAAGAAGAATCCGGAGCTGTTGAAAATGCATCCTTCTCACGGTCATGATATGACGATCGTAAATGGCATCAGCCGTATTGGTTATATGACCGGTGGTACATCAGCTCTCTGGAAAGATGAAGACTTTGCAAACATCCTTTTGCAAAAAGCAACTGCTTATATTACTCAACAAAAAACAAATCCGTTCTTTTTATATTTCTCCACGCATGATATCCATGTGCCACGTATAGCACATGAACGATTTGTTGGCAAAAGCGGAATGGGACCCAGAGGTGATGTGTTGCTGCAATTAGACTGGACGGTTGGGCAACTTGAAGAAGTGCTGAAGAAGAATGGTCTGCTGGAAAATACACTCATCATTTTTACAAGTGATAACGGACAGGTAATTGATGATGGGTATAAAGATGATGCTGTTGAAAAACTAGGTAATCATAAACCCAATGGTATTTATCGTGGTGGTAAATACAGCGCATTTGAAGCCGGCACAAGAGTGCCTTTTATCGTAAGCTGGAAGGGAACAATAAAACCGGGCAAAGTAAATAATGCGTTATTCAGCCAGGTTGATTTGTATGCAAGCTTAGCAAAACTTGCAGGCGTTAAAGTAGAAGAAGGGCAGGCGCCGGATAGTAAAAACTATTTGCCGGTTTTACTCAATCAAACAAATAAGCCCCGTGAATATTTAGTTGAGCAATCAATCAACTCAACACTATCGTTATTGGTTGGCAACTGGAAATATATTGAACCTTCCAAAGGCCCGAAGATCAATAAGGATACAAATACCGAGTTAGGTAATTCACCCGAGCCGCAATTATTTAATTTGACAAATGATCCCAGTGAGACAAAAAATGTAGCTGCGGCATATTCTGAAAAAGTGAAAGAGATGCAAGCCTTACTTGTAAAAATTAAACAAGGCAGTCATTAAAAATATTGATTTCGACCCCTTTCTCGAATTTATTATCATGCAAACTTCATTGAAATATCTGCTTGTTGCTTTTTGTAGTGTAGTATCAGTAATCACTACAGAAGCGCAAACGAACAAGAACAAACCCAACATCATTGTGATACTTGCAGATGATCTGGGTTGGAAAGATCTTTCATGTTACGGAAGTACATTTTATGAAACGCCCAATCTTGATGCATTGGCAACAAAAGGAATAAAGTTTACCAATAATTATACAACCAGTCCTGTTTGCAGCCCTACACGTTCAAGCATGATGACCGGAAAAAATCCGATCAACACGAAAGTTACAGACTGGATCAAAGGACGACAGGAAAATGGGAAAGCAAAACCATTTGAGAAATTAATTACACCAGCTACTGCTTTTGAGTTATCACTCAGCGAAAATACAATGGCAGAACATGCTATGAAAAATGGCTATCAAACATTCTTTGCAGGTAAATGGCATTTGGGTGAAGAAGAAAAATACTGGCCTTTGAGTCAAGGGTTTCAAACGAATCTTGGTGGTTGGAGTAAAGGTGGACCTTATGGAAAGATTAATGACAGCACCGGTGGCTATTTCACTCCTTACAGCAATCCTACATTGCCCGATGGCCCGGCAGGTGAATATGTAACTGACAGATTGGCCAACGAGTGCATCAGTTTTATTCAAAAGGAAAAGCAATCGCCTTTTTTCCTGATGTATTCTTTATATGCGGTTCACAATCCTTTACAAGCTCCGCAGGCTTTGATCAGAAAGTATAAAGAAAAGCAGCAACGACTTGGTTATACTGACAAGGACCGCTTCGTTAAAAATGAAGCATGGATGAAGTATGAGAACGATTGGAAACTACGATTAGTACAAGATCATGCAGTATATGCTGCTATGATTGAAAACATGGATTGGAATATTGGCCGTATCATTCAATCATTAAAAGAAAAGGGATTGCTCGAAAATACCTTGATCATTTTCACATCAGATAATGGCGGATTGAGTACAGCCGAAGGAAGTCCTACAACAAATACTCCATTGAGAGCAGGTAAGGGTTGGTTGTATGAAGGAGGAATAAGAGTGCCGATGGTGATGTATTGGAAGGATAAACTGCAGCAGGGTACTGTTTCAGATATACCTGTTACCACATCTGATATTTTTTCTACTGTTGTAACAGCCATGAACAAAAACTATAAAAAAGAACCTGCTGTTGAAGGTGAAAATATTTTAAAACTTTTATCAAATCGCAGCAAATCAACAGACAGAGCATTGTACTGGTATTATCCGCATTACAGTAACCAGGGTGGTAAACCGGGTGCGGCCATCAGAAAAGGAAACTATAAGTTGATCTATCATTACGAAGATGAAAGTATCGAACTGTATGATATTTCAGTTGATATAGGTGAGAAGAAAAATCTGGCTGCTCAAAATGTTCAGGTAGCAAAACAATTGAAGAATCAACTGGACAAATGGCTTGCATCCAATAAGGCCGGCGGCTTTACGCCGAATCCAGGCTATAAGCAATAATCTAAAAAATAAACATATAATGAGCCATCGACTAATGTATAGAAGCTCACTTCTATTGATAAGTATTCTATTCCTGTATAATTCTCTTTCAGCACAAAGCTCATTGAGAAAACGGCTTTCGTTTAATGAAGGATGGCTGTTTAATAAAACAACAGATTCTGCAGCATCTCAAATTCAATACAAAGATTCAGATTGGAGAAAATTATCGTTACCACACGACTGGGCTATTGAAGGACCATTCAAACCGGAGTATAATCCACGTACTGGTGGACTTCCCATTTTTGATAAAGCATGGTATCGTAAGCATTTCAAAATAGATGCATCAGCAAAAGGAAAAATTGTTACACTGGAGTTTGATGGCATCATGTACAATTCATCTGTTTATGTTAATGGACAGAAAGTATATGAACGACCTTATGGTTACAGCAGTTTTGAAATTGACATTACCTCCTACATTAAATATGGAGGCGAAAATGTGATCGCTGTAAAAGTAAATCCGCAGGAGCTGTCAGCAAGGTGGTACACCGGTGCCGGCATTTACAGAAATGTATGGTTGGAAGTGAAGAATGCGGTACATGTAAAGCATTGGGGAAATCATATTACCACACCAGTTGTTGCAAAGGATAAAGCAAGGGTGAAGGTGGAAACAACTATTTCAAGTAAGCAAAAAAATAATGCGGGGAATTATCAAATGAAGACAAGCATTATAGATGCAAATGGATCAGAAGTTGCAACTACGATGAGCAAGTTTAATTTCACTGCAAACGAAGCAAAAATTATTCAGGAACTGGAAGTAAAGAATCCCAAGTTGTGGGATTTGAAAACACCACATCTCTACAAAACAATTTCAACGATTTATAAAAATAATAGTCCAGTTGATGTCTATGTTGAAAATTTCGGCATACGTACCATTAAGTATTCAAGAGAAGGATTCTTTTTGAATGGCAAACGGGTAAAATTGCAGGGTGTTTGTTTGCATAATGATCTGGGTGCGTTGGGAGCAGCAGTTAATTACAGAGGAACAGAGCGTCAGTTGCAGATCATGAAAGAGATGGGTGTGAATGCGATACGTACATCACATAACCCTGCATCGCCTGAGCAATTGGATCTATGTGATAAGATGGGACTTTTAGTACAGGAAGAAGCGTTTGATTGCTGGGAAATGCCGAAAGTAGAAAATGATTACAGTAAATATTGGGCTCAATGGCATGAACAGGATTTGCGTGATATGATTCGTCGTGATAGGAACAGACCCTCCATTATTATGTGGAGTATCGGTAACGAAATAAGGGAGCAAAACAAAGAAGATGGTTATCTCATAGCAAGAGAACTTGCAAAAATTTGTAAAGAAGAAGATCCCAACAGACCAACAACAGCAGGCTTCAACAATTTTACTGCAGCAATTAAAAATGGCCTTGCTGCTGAAATAGATTTAGTGGGTGCCAACTACAAACCGGCAGACTACGCTTCAACGATGAAAGAGTATAAAGACTGGATCGTTTACGGATCAGAAACAGCATCCTGTGTGTCATCAAGAGGTGTGTATCATTTACCACTGGAAAAGTATGATAAGCATCCATCGTTGCAGGTAAGCAGTTACGATAATCAAAGTCCAAACTGGGCTTATCCTCCCGATGTTGAATTTCATTTCCAGGATTCTTTGCCCAATATTATGGGTGAGTTTGTTTGGACAGGTTTTGATTATTTAGGTGAGCCAACGCCTTACGGGGGAAAAGATAATCTTACACATGGCAACTGGGATGTTGATTGGCCATCGAGAAGTTCTTATTTCGGCGCAGTAGATCTGGCTGGCTTCCCGAAAGATCGTTTTTATTTATACCAAAGCCGGTGGACTACTGAACCAATGGTTCATCTGTTACCACACTGGAACTGGGAAGGAAGCGGCATCAAAGAAATACCTGTGTATTGCTACACTAATTGCGATGAAGCAGAATTATTTGTAAATGGTAAATCATACGGAAGGAAAAAAATGGGGGTAGATAAAACAAGGATTCCAGTTTCCTTTTTTGCATGGAAAAACAGACCCAAGTATTTCGATTCTCCTTATCGTCTAAACTGGAATGTGCCCTATGAAAAAGGCGAAATAAAAGTAGTTGCCTACAAAGATGGAAAGCAAGCGGCTGTAAAAACAATCAACACAGCGAAGAATCCAAGCCAAATCAAATTAGTGCCTGATCGGAAAGTGATCAGTGCTGATGGAGAAGATCTGTCGTTTATAACTGTGAAAATTGAAGATGAGAATGGGAACTTCTGTGCACTTGCCGATAATAAAGTTGATTTTAAAATATCAGGGCCGGCAACGATAGCCGCAGTTGATAATGGCAACGCCGCATCTACTGAGCCATTTCAGGCTAATTACAGAAAAGTATTTAACGGGTTGTGTTTGCTGGTAATTAAGAGTAAAAAAGGTACAGGAGGAGAAGTGAAAATTGAAGCTTCCTCACCCGGTTTAAAAACATCACTCATTACTGTTGTTACGAAATGAAAGGGGCATTAACTGTCGATTATATTTGTTAATTGAAAAAATACCGGATTAAGAAATTAAAAATCGCTCCGGTTGTACGACCTTAGTGCTTATTCGTGGAAAAAACAATCGATATGCCGTTGTCATTTTTATTGAGGAGTTGTACAATTTATTTTTATTCAAGTTTGCCATTAGCGCTAATACTGCTTTTGGGTTCCTGTAATAATTCAACCGATTCAGCACAGAATCAAAAGCAGGATTCAGCTCATTCATGCATGGCTGTTCCAACAAGGTTCGGTTCAGATACTTCATCAGCTATTGGATTTAATGGCGATACAAGTACTTCAGGCATGGTTTATATACCTGGTGGTACATTTGAAATGGGAGCAGATAATGAACAGGCATCCGAAGATGAATATCCAAAGCACAAAGTAACGATTGATGCATTTTACATGGATGTTACAGAAGTAACCAATGCACAGTTTCAAAAATTTGTTGATGCAACAGGTTACGTTACTACTGCAGAACGGAAACCCGATTGGGAAGAATTAAAAAAGACGGTGCCGCCCGGAACAGAAAAACCAGCTGATAGTTTATTGGTAGCAGCATCATTGGTGTTTAAGCCGAGTAATGGTCCGGTTGATCTTAATAATTATTCTCAATGGTGGAGTTGGGTAGCGGGTGCTGATTGGAAACATCCCGAAGGACCTAACAGCAATATTAAAGGCAAAGAAAATTTTCCGGTCGTACATGTGAGCTGGGATGATGCTATCGCTTACTGCAAATGGGCAGGTAAACGCTTGCCAACAGAAGCAGAGTGGGAGTTTGCTGCAAGAGGAGGGTTGAACAATAATATTTATCCATGGGGGAATGAACATGTAAATATCGGAGCGCCGAAGACAAACAGTTGGGAAGGGAAGTTCCCTTACTTAAATGAACAACGTGATGGATTTATGAAATACGCTCCGGTAAAAACATATACCTGTAACAGGTATGGTTTGTTTGATATGGCAGGAAATGTTTGGGAGTGGTGCAGCGATTGGTACGATCATAATTATTACAAATCAGTAGCAAACAATACAGTTGCAAATCCAAAGGGTCCGCAAAAAAGTTTCGATCCGCAAGATCCCTATACACCAAAAAGAGTTTTACGTGGCGGAAGTTTTCTTTGTAACGACAGTTATTGCAGTGGTTACCGTGTGGCAAGAAGAATGAAAAGCAGTCCTGATACCGGACTTGAGCATACAGGGTTCAGATGCGTGAAGGATGCAACTGCTAAATAAAAATTGCTGTTACTGTATTTTTTACAGCGTCTTACGAATTATAATAGTTCTAAACCTAAACGGTTCTCAATAGTTATTTCATGAGTTTAAAAACGAAGTGTCAACGTGCATTTATCTTTTTGATACTTGTAATCGCTTGCTGTAATTCCACTGCGCAAATATTACAACCGGCCACTACGCCAAACTCTGCACAAAAAGAATTGATCAAACGGGGTTATGGTATGTTCATTCATTTTGGAGTCAATACATTTACCGATCTGGAATGGTCGGATGGTACTACGCCTGCAAGTGCATACAATCCAACTAACCTCGATCCTGATCAATGGGTCCGTACTGCAAAGGAAGCAGGCTTTCGTTATGTATTGCTGATTACAAAACATCACGACGGTTTTTGTTTATGGGACAGTAAGTACACTGATTATGATGTAGCTTCTTCACCGGTTAAAACAGATGTAGTGAAAGCGGTTGCAGATGCCTGCAAAAAATACGGGCTGCAGTTTGCTATATATTATTCTCTTTGGGACAGACATGAACCTTCGTTTAACGATACCAATCCGCAGAAGTATATTGATTATATGCTCAATCAATTAAAAGAATTGTTCACCAACTATGGTTCTGTTTGTGAGTTGTGGCTTGATGGTGGCTGGAAAAGAAATCCCGGTGATTGGGGCATCGACCAGGTGTATAAATTGGTGAAACAGTATAACCCCAAGTGTGCTGTAAGCGTTAATCATACCATCGTAAATGAAGAAGGCAAACGGAAATTCACATTGCCTTCATTAATGACGGAAGACAATAAATATTTCTTTCATTACTTCCCGAGTGATTTCAGATTGTGGGATCCCAAGATCATTACCAAATTTGATAAAAAACAATACCTGCATCAAGGCAAATCTTATTACTTGCCTTATGAACACACGATTTGCCTCAGCAGTCGCTGGAATTGGTTTCAAAAATCAGTACAGCTTCCGGTAAGAGAGCTGGATGAGTTACAGGAATTATTTTACTGGTGTACCGATAATGATAATTCACTGGTGATAAATGTACCGCCGGATAAAACAGGTAGGATAAGAGAGTACGAGGCGCTTGCTGTAATTGAATTAGGAAAGCGATTAGGATTGTCGGCCAATAAACCATTACCAAAAAATGGAAAATTTATTTCGTTTCTGAAACCGGTTACTGCAAGCAGTGAGTTTGTTGACAAAGACATTACATACAGCGCATCATTGGCAAACGATGGAAGCCTTGACAGCCGTTGGCTTGCCGCAGATACCTTAGCTGAATTAACAATTGAGCTAAATCCTGCTGAAGCATTTAATAAGATCAGCATATTTGAATACCAGGATACCAAAAACTTGCCCGATGGATTTTCACAAATAAGAACAGGAAGAATAAAAGAGTATAGCATTGATATATTACAGAATGGGCAATGGCAAACGATCTACTTAGGTACAGAGCCGATGGGTGATTGCAAAGTCATCATGCTGCCACGCAATTACAAAACAACCACGTTGCGATTGAAAATACTAAAGGCAACGGCGGCCCCTTCTTTATATGAGTTATCGGTGATCAAACTATAGTAAACAATAGGAACTGGTTTATATCTTTCTTGAGGTTTATGGTTCTACTTACATCTTGTTTTCAATTACTCCGTTTATGCAGCATTCGTAAACAGTTAAACAAATTCAGCGTAATTGCGAACTATTATTCGTTATAAGTCTGATAAGAGTAATTAGCACCTCTTTTTTGAATTGTATGGCACCACACAACTAAAGGTGATAGTTTAAGTTAGTATGTCGAAATAATTCATGAAATGATTTAGCTCATGAATATAATTATCACTAAAACTAACGATACCATGCTGCTAAATTTACTTGCGAAAAAAAAACCGTCGTATTTTTTCAAAGCTGCAATTTTTCTTTTGCTGAGTATTATTGTTTCAAATGTACTCGTAGCCCAAACAGGCTTTGTAGATCCGCAAACACCGGCACAGGCCAAACCTGTTGTAACGAATTTACCAGCTCCGTGGAGTTTAACATTCAGTGATGAATTTAATGACAATACAATTGATCAAACAAAGTGGACCATCCAGGAAAGCTTAACATCAAGATCACCTCGTCCGGGGTTAGGAATTTACAGTTGGTTTTGGAAACCTGATAATGCGTTTGAAGAAAATGGAAACTTAGTGTTGAGGGTTGATAAAGTTGGTCCCTACAGGATGCATTGCGGTTCTGTTAATTCAAATAATAAATACGAAACCAAATATGGTTATTATGAGTGCAGAGTAAAAATTGCGCAGGCAAGCAAAGGAACCCATACTGCATTTTGGTTCCAAGGCGATAACCAGGGAAATGTGGATGGCACTGCCAATGATGGTGCAGAGATTGATGTGTTTGAATCGGCCTGGATGGAAGATTATACAAAAGCAGTGATGCATATAGATGGATATACTGCAGGAATAACGCAAGCAAATACGAAACAATATACTACACCGGGCTTGCATGTTGGCTATCACACATTTGGTATGTTATGGACGCCCACTTATATCAATATTTATTATGATGGTGTTTTTAAAGTTTCATATACAGGCGACAAATGGAAAGTAAATGCAGATGAATATCTCTGGTTGTCTGATGGTGCAAGTTTTGGATTTAATGGAGATAATTTTCTTGTAGAACCATTAGGGGAGTTAACCAGAGCTTACTTTGATTATGTGCGTGTCTGGCAGTTGAATGACTACGAGTGTTTTGCCGGCGCAAAAGAAATGGAAGCAATTCCATTTACATCTACAGGTGCTTCAGCAAGTATAACTAATAACAGCGGTGCATCGGGCGGTCAAGTTCTTAGGTTAGCAGCAGACGGAGCAGGAGATGAATTGATCCTTGGGTCAGTGTGCCATGCACAAGCCGGCTATTACTCATATGATCTGAAAGCATTTAAGTTTACAGGCTTTGGTAAATATAAAATGGCAATCGAACTGTCGCCCGGGCAGTGGCAAACCTTTGATCAGGAAGTGGATCTTTACGCTGCAACATCAAGCAGTGCTACCACAAATTTTGGTTCTGTTTATTTGTCTGCAGGAAGTTACCGGATCAAACTGATCTGTACAGGAAAGAATGCAGCATCTTCCGGTTATATAGGCTCGTTCGATGTATTAACCTTGCAGGCAGGAAAACCGGATATCAGCTGTTACATTTCTCCAACTGCTACAGCAGTTTGGACTGCTGAAGCAGAAAGTGGACAATACACAGGTGCAGCAGCGTTAGAAGTATGCACTACCGCTTCTAACGGACAGTATATAAATCTCAATCCAAGTTCAGTCACCAGTAAGCGATTAACATTTACAAATGTAATGGTGCCAGCTGCAGGCAACTATATTTTAAAAGTGGATTATGTTTCAAACGGTGCCCGTAATGCGAGGGTAGAGGTAAATGGAGAATCATTAGGAAGCATTCAGTTCCCTTCTTCGGGTATGTGGTGCTTCCAGGGAGGTTCGCCGGGCAGTTTTAATCTGTTAGTCCGTCTTAAAGAAGGAACAAATACAATTGCAGTTGCAAGTACGGGAACAGTTTTGCCACTCTTCGATAAGTTTACTATTCTCACTACTGCGGTTGATACCGATGGAGATGAAGTGCCGGATGCGTGTGATGCTGATGATGATAATGATGGTGTTCCGGATACTGCTGATGTTTGTCCCTTAACTGCAAATGCTGATCAAACAGATACAGATCATGATGGTGCGGGAGATGCTTGTGATGCTGATGATGATAATGATGGTGTTTTAGATGGGGCAGATAATTGTCCGTTGATTTCAAATGCTGATCAACTCGATACAGATAGTGATGGTATGGGAAATACTTGTGATGCAGATGACGATAACGACGGCGTTTTAGATGGTGTAGATAACTGCCCGTTGATTGCAAATGCAGATCAGACAGATACAGATGCTGACGGTACCGGAAATGCTTGTGATGCAGATGATGATAACGATACAATTTTAGATGAAGCTGACAATTGCCCTTTAGTTGCTAATGTCGATCAGTTTGATACAGATAGTGATGGTATGGGAAATGTTTGTGATAGCGATGATGATAATGACGGCGTTTTAGATGCAGTAGATAATTGTCCTTTGATAGCAAACACAGACCAAAATGATACTGATAATGATGGTATAGGTAATAGTTGTGATCCTGTATTCAATATGAGTGGCTTCGTAAACAGCATGATTACATCAATAACTGATGTTGAGATTAAAAAAGGTATTCAAACAGCTTTGAACGCTTCATTATTAAATTCATTAATGAATTGTACAAATGGCAATATCAATGCCAGCATCAATGAGTTGAATGCATTTATCAATAAAGTGGAGGCGCTAAGAGGAAGTATGCTGACTGCTGAATATGCAGATGGTCTGATTGCTGCAACAAAATATGCAATCCAGTCAATTACCAACGGACAGAGTGATTGCAGGATAGCAACAGTAGCTATGCGTCAAAATATAGACGCTCAATTGATTCTGGAACAGCCAAAAGATCAATTTGCATTCTATCCAAATCCTTTAGTGAATGGCGCTACGCTTAATTTGTCAATACCAAAAAATCCGGTTGGTACAAACCAGGTATTACAGATTACTGAAATTGGCAGTGGAAGAATTATCTATAGTAAATTATTTTCTGGTGAAGCACAACGTTTCAGCTTAACGAATCCTTTAGCTGCGGGTACATATGTAATTCGCCTGACAGGAAATACATTTACTGCGCCTTTGAAATTGGTTGTAATAAAGTAATTAAATATCACATGAAGAATCATTGCGCACATGTGATGGTCATCATTCAGTAAATAGTAAACGATGCGAAGAGCATTTCATGTACATGAAATGTTCTTCGCATTTTATCAGTGTAGCAAACCCGGTGCAGAATATGTGCAGTAAATTATAAATTCATTCATAACTATGAAGATGAAATTGTGGAGCTTTATGATGTTGTAATGATATTACTGAAAGATAATATCGAATCTGTAAACGGAAAATATAAATCAACTCAGTTAGAAACAAAAGTGCCGATGCTATATAAAAATACTGTATGCAATAAACCAACAATTACAGTCAAAACGATGGGACATGGATAGTTGTATCATTTCGTTATTATGTATTTGATTCTTATTTCATTTTCTCCTAAACAATATCTGTTGTTTTTTGTTTAATTACTTCAGCAGTACGATCATATCAGGTTTATATTTATGTGAAATAAAGCTCATCTGTTTCAAAAGCTACCTGGTAACCCCAATGAACTGATTACACCTCTTTTTTGATGCGCTAACCCACCCGGCATACAAAATATTGTTGCGTACTTAGATGTGTAATTCTAAATCAAACTAAAACTGAAACGATGCTTGTGCTAAAAAGGAATTTACCCTCTCACATTGGCTTATTCTGCTTCTTGCTTTTAATGAGCCTTCAGTCATTTTCACAAACAATTACTGTTAGCGGTACAGTTATTAATGCAGGTGATAATACGCCTGTAGTAGGTGTGTCAGTTGTACAACAAGGTTCTGATAAAGGAACCACAACCAACCAAAAAGGTTTTTTCAGCTTAGGTGTATCGGGTAGTAAACCTGTACTATTGTTCAGCAGTGTAGGTTTTCAAACTTATACACTTACATGGGATGGCACTTCGGCCATTACCATAAAACTTGAACCGGAAGTTGCTGCATTGCAGGATGTAGTAGTAGTGGGTTATGGTACTCAAAAAAAGATCAATCAAACAGGCGCCACACAAACATTGAAATTAGATGATGCCGTAAATCAACCCGTTACCAATTCATCGCAATTGATGTATGGTAAGTTTTCAGGTGTGCAACTCACGCAGGGCAATGGCTTACCGGGGGCAGATGGTTCTACCATTACCATTCGTGGTGTAGGCACATTTGGTTCTGTTACACCATTGGTGGTGATCGACAATATACAATACAGCGGATTGGAAGTGTTCAATAATTTAGCACCTTCCGATATCGAAACTATCTCTGTATTGAAAGATGCATCGGCGAGTGCAATTTATGGTGCAAGAGGTGCAAACGGAGTAATCGTAGTTACAACAAAAAAAGGAAAGAGCGGCGCTATGAGCGTTATCTATAATAGCTACACCGGTTTTCAGGAAATAACCGTTGTTCCGAAGTATCTGAATGCTGTGCAATATGCTACACTGAAAAACGAAAAAGATATTAATGCAAATACTTCTCCAAATCCAACACCGATACGTTACACGCAGGCAAATATCCAGGCCATCATTGATGGTTCCAATCCAGATCAATATGCAAATACCAACTGGGCGAATGAAATTTTAAGAAGAGCGCCTATTCAAAATCATTACCTGGCTTTTTCTGGTGGTAATGATAAAACTACTTACAGAGTTTCTCTTGGTTACCTGAACCAGGAAGCGATTGTAAGAGGTAAATTCAAAAACGAACGTTTCAATCTAAGTTTAAATATTAATTCAAATGTAAAAAGCTGGTTGACTATTTCCAATGTTACCAATATGTACTGGACACGCTTCAAGGGGCCTTCAGGTGGAGCAGACGCCATTACTGGTGAAACAGGAATCATTAATCAGTTTCAACGTTCGGCGCCAACAATTCCGGCTTATTATTCCAATGGAGCGTACGGTATTGTTGATGGTTCTTATCTATATACCAATTTCAGTTTTCCTTCAACCAATCCTTTGCAAAGAGGAGTGCTGGGCGATTACAGCAGTGATGATATTAATATTGCGGAGCGTTTTGGCGTAAAAGTAGATTTCAATAAACATCTGTCATTTGAAACCAGTGGAAGTGTGAATATGAGTTTTGGAAACACGTCTAACTTTAGTCCTACGAATTCTACATACGATTGGGCAGGCAATCTTGTAGGACAAACAGCAGTGAATACGTTAAACAACGGTACAAGTTTTAATTACCGTTTGTTGAACGAAAACATTTTACGTTATGGTAAAAAATTCGGCGACAGACATGATCTTTCTGTTTTGCTTGGTCATTCGGTTATCTATAATAGGAACGATGGTTTTTCCGGTTCGTTACAGTCGTTTCCAACAAATGCTTTACAGGAGTTTGATGCAGGAGGTGTACTCAATCCCAACGTAGCCGGTAGTGCTTCTGAAGAATCGGTACAGTCATTCTTTTCACGGATCAATTATATTTATGATGGTAAGTACCTGCTGGAATTCAATGTGAGAAGAGATGGTTCTTCTAAATTTGGCCCCAATAATCGATATGCTAATTTTCCTTCAGCTTCAGCAGGATGGAGAATCAGCGACGAAAAATTCATGCGTAAAGTAGGTTGGATTTCAGATTTAAAATTAAGAGCGAGCTGGGGTATAACCGGAAATGACAATATTGGAAATTATATTTTTGACCAGACTTACAATGCAGGGTTGGATTACTTCTTAGGCACCAATACAATTGTGAGTGCAGTAGCTGTTACCCGATTAGCAAATTCTACAATTCGTTGGGAAAAAGTAGAGCAGTATGATATTGGTTTGGATGCAGGCTTTTTCCGCAACCGTTTATCCGTTACGGCAGATTATTTCAAGCGAATGAGTTCAGATGTGCTGTACGGTAACTTCCCGGTTCCCGCATCAATTGGTGTTACCAGTCTGGCAGCTCAAAACTCAGCCAGCATGCTTAACAGCGGAGTAGAACTGGCGGTTAATTACAGAGGAAATTTTAAAGGTCTCAATTACAGTGTTGGTGCTAGCATGAGCAAATTCGCAGATAACCAAGTTACAGGATTAGGCGACAGGGGTTTAGAAACGATCAACAATGAAAGTATCATACGTATTGGTGTTCCCTTCAATGCTTATTTTGGCTATAAAACACTGGGTATTTTTCAAACAGCAGCAGAAGTAGCTGCGGCACCTAAGCAGTTTGGCAGTAACCTTACAGCACCTGGCGATATTCGATATGCTGATCTGTCTGGTCCCGAAGGGAAGCCCGATGGTGTTATTAATGCAATGGACAGAACTGTCATAGGAAATCCTTATCCAAGTATGATCTATAATTTCAACACCAGTTTATCCTATAAAGGTTTTGACTTTAATGTTGTGTTTGAAGGCTTAAATGGATTGGACCGTATACTCAACGACAATGGACAAACGCCAATGGAAGGCGATCGGAATAATGCTTTATCATATTGGACTGGTCGCTGGACTCCACAGAACCCTTCTGCCAAACTACCCCGTTTAGGTGGTGTGAACAATTCAGTGATTTCCGATTTCTACGTCGAGGATGTATCGTACCTCCGTATGCGCAACCTGGAAATAGGGTATACGTTACCGTTACGTTTGTCTGAGAAAGCAGGTATGTCGAAACTGCGGATTTATGTAGGCGGACAAAACTTATTGACCTTTACCAAGCTGGAAAATTTTGATCCGGAAAGGGCAAGAGGTGGTAACACAGATCAGTTGGCACCCTTATATAAAGTGTACACCATAGGCTTAAACGTTAAATTTTAATTGTAATGAAAAAGATAATCACAATCATAATAATTCTTGCTCTAACCGGTTGTTCCAAAGATTTTTTAGACAGACGTTCTCTCGTACAATTAGGTGAGGCAAGCTTCTGGAAAAACGAGCAAGAAGCCCGTTTAGGTATAAATGGTATTTATGATGTATTGCAGGACCGTGTTTTATACAGCGGCACCCTCAATGCAACAGGAGGAGCGAGTTTTCACATGTATGATTGTTTCGGCGACAATGCTTTTAATAGTTACAAGTTTGAAGGTCCGGGCAATTTTATGGAGTCGAATATTGATCAGTCAAATCTTCTGTTCAGTAATTTGTGGAATTCCCTGTACAAGGGAATTGGGCGTGCGAATGCGGCGCTTGAGAATCTGGAAAAAATTCCTGCAGCTAATATTTCTGATGCCAGTAAAAAATCACTTATCGGACAGGCGAAGTTTCTGAGAGGTTTGTTTTATTCGCAACTCGCCATTTATTTTCAGGACGCTCCTTTAATTTTAAAAGTTCAAAAATTAGAAGAGGCTTACGTACCAAAGAATACTTATGTAGAACTTTCTGCCCAGGTTGTAAAAGATCTCACAGAAGCAGTTGATCTGCTTCCTGCTTCTCATCCTGCATCAGACTATGGATATGCGACTAAAGGAGCAGCTTTGGGTTTGTTAGCACGTTTTCATCTGTATAATAAAAATTACCAGGGAGTTTTGGATGCTACAACACCAATGTTAACATTAGGCTATTCGCTCAATACTAGTTATGCTCAACTGTTTACTGAGCAGGGTGAATTTTCGAAAGAAGTAGTTTTTTCGATTCGCTTTAATCAAGATGTGTCTAATAACGGAGAATTATTTTCGGCTTCATTCGCAGCTTTACCTAAGGTTAACTACCAGCCCATGAAAAATTTGGTGGAAGATTATTATTGTACAGATGGCAAACCCATTACTACGTCACCTTTATACAATCCAGCTACGCCACAAACAAGAAAAGTAAACCGTGATCCTCGTTTAACAGCATCGGTTTATTTTAATCAAGATACATTTTTAACCGATCTCAGTCGGAGATTTACGGGCAATACAGCAACCACTTATGGCCTTAGAAAATATCTTCGCAGAACATCAGTATCCGCAACTGGTATTGGAATATTTTCACCGGGAGGCCAGGATTTTTATGCGATCCGTTATGCTGATATATTATTAATGCGTGCAGAAGCGATGATTGAATTGAATCAATTGTCAACTGCTTATCCATTGATCAATCAGGTTCGTGCAAGAGTGACTATGCCTTCTGTTGAATCTGCAGAAGGTGCCGGTTTAAGCCAGGATGCGTTGCGGACTGTGTTACGTCATGAAAGAAGAGTAGAACTGGCATTTGAAGGATTGCGTTATTTCGATCTGAAACGTTGGGGTACATTAGAACAGGCTTACCAGAGAGCAAGAGCAGATGCTGTACCTGCATACAATCCTACTTATATGCCCGGTGGCAAGTCGGAAGTCTTTGCGATCCCATTAACAGAGTTGAATGCAAATAATAAACTTGTACAAAATCCGCTTTGGAAATAATGATGTAAATGAACAGCTGTAATATTGATTCGAGGTTATCCGGTCTGCAAACAAATGATCCGCTCAAACCTGAGCGGATCATTTGTTTTATCATTCGCTGGTGTTATGGTTGCATGATTGAAAAATAGTTACTGTAGCGGTTATCATGTTGCACACAGGCTTTCGTTTTGTAGATTAAAAGTAATACAGTGATTTCTTCAGATCTTTTGTTGCTTCAGTTGTTTATTCAATATTTGTAAATCGAAACACAAATGAGTATGGCTATTCAATTGAAACAAATCATGTTGTTCCTTTTTCTTTAAATGCTTTGGGTGATAAACCCGTTTTACTTTTAAATACGGTGGAAAAATATGCGGCAGTGGAAAAACCGGTTTTGTAAGCTACTTCAGCAATAGATAGCCCTTCGTGCTGTAGATAATACTTGGCTTTTTGAATACGTGTGTTTAATACATACTCATTGATAGTGGTATCCATCAACGATTTTATTTTTCTGTGCAACTGTATTTTCGAAAGATTCAGTTCTTTGCTGATGTCATCAACAGAGAGATTTTCATTGGATATATTTCGTTCAACAATCGAAATAAAATCTGCAACCAAACGACGGTCTGTTACATTTCCACCACTCTTTATTCCCACAGGTATTTCGCTACTGTAATGGCTCTTAAGTTTCTGCCGGTTTGTAAGAAGACTGCTGATCGTTTTTTCCAATATCGAAAAATTGAAAGGCTTGGCCACATAAGCATCTGCAGCAATTTCAAGACCTGTCATTTGTTGTTGTGCCGATGTCTTGGCGGTTAATAGTATTACCGGTATATGAGAAGTACGGATGTCTTTTTTTAATTCTTCGGTTAAAGTAAAACCATCTTTTACAGGCATCATAACATCGGAAATAACGAGATCGGGCATTTGGTCAAATACGGTCTGCAGTCCTTTGGCACCATTTTCTGCTTCATATATATAATAAGATTCTGAAAGCTTTTGCCTGAGAAATTTTCTCATTTCCGGGTTGTCTTCAATAATTACAATAGAACCCAGTTTTTCTTTTTTATCCTGTTCATTGCCCGGTAAAAAAACTTCTTCCGAATAAAGATCCGACATAAATATTTCTTCTTCCTCACTGCTGAACTTTTGTATTTCGTTCGCCAACGATAATTCTGTTTCTGTGAAATGATCTTTCCCCAGCGGAAGCCTTACTGTAAAAATGCTGCCTTTATTTTTTTGACTACTTACCGTTATACTTCCATGATGCAGTGTTATCAGTTCTTTAGTTAGTGGCAAACCAAGCCCCGATCCTTTATGACTGCCATAGTCTCCCTGGTAAAAAATGTCGAACACCTGGTTCATTTCTTCAGGCAACATTCCTCTTCCATTATCTTCTACTTTAATGATGGCATTTGATGCAACAGGATCTTTTTCCAGCGACACAGTAATGAAACCACCCTCTGATGTAAACTTGAACGCATTGGAAAGAAGGTTAAATAATATTTTATCGAGCATTCCCTGGTCGCCCCAAATAAATAAAGCTCTTTCACGGGTGATGAGTCTGCAATCAATATTACGTTTATCAGCAAGCGGTTGAAAAGTTTGAACAATTTCGTTTACAAAAAGCACGAGATCGGTCTCGGTGGCTTTTACCTGCATTTTATTAAACTCGATCTTTCTGAAATCGATCAACTGGTTCACGAGTCGCAGGAGACGTTGTGTATTTTTTTGAATAAGCTGTAGTGGTTGTTTGGTTGATGGGGGGAGTTTTGAAAAATCAAGCAGTTCTTCAACCGGGCCAAGTATAAGACTGAGCGGCGTGCGGAATTCATGAGAAATATTAGTGAAAAAATTAAGTCTGGCTTCGTGTGCAGCTTCTGCTTTCGCCGACATTTCAATTAACTGTTCACTTTTCTTTTGCACCTCATCATTCTTTTGCGCAAGTTGTTTGTTGATGCGTCGGTTCAATTGACGTGAATAAAAAAGAAGACCGGCAAAACAGAATGTCAATGCAAGTGTAATTCCAAGCACATATAACAGGTTGCGTTGTGTTTGATAAGTCTGCTGCTGCTTATCCATAACCGCTTGCTGCTGCTCAATATCTTTTTGCTGCTCTAATATTTTATCTGCCTGCAAAGATGTCATCCGAACATTTCCGCTGTCAACCACCAGAGTTTGCAACACAGTTTCTTTAGGCACGGGCCGGTTGTTCAGTATACTCACTGCATTGCGGATCGATTCTGCACCACCGGTTGGATATAATACAGAAGCTGTAATGATATTGTTGCTCACATATTCCATTCCTGCACCCTTCCCGGGAAGTGCATCAACACCAATTATTTTTACCGGGGGCAAGCGCTTTTCTTTGAAAACTTCGTAAGCGCCAAGCGCCATTACATCGTTGTGTGCAAACACCAGCCTTGGGTTTGCAGCACTGTCAATCACTTTCAACAATGCTTCTTTGGCGGTTGGCTTTACCCAGTCGCCATTGATTTTTTTTATGATTCTTATATTTTTATACGGAGCCAAAGCATCGGCAAAACCTTTGCGGCGTTCAATGGCAGGCGATGAAGCAGGTAATCCACCAATTTCAACAATGTTTCCTGACTCGCCAAGTAACGAGGCAGCATAGTTGCCGGCTATTTTACCAATCTCATAATTATCGGCACCAATATAATTGTTGTAAAGCTGTGACGCAATCTTGCGATCAACCACAATAACGGGGATGCCTTTATTATAAACTTCTTCTACAATAGGTGTAAGCGGTACGGCTTCGTTGGGCGAAATAATCAGAAGGTCAATGTTTTCCTTCAGTAATTCTTTTACCTGTTTTATTTGCAGTGCACTATTGTCATTGGCCTGCTTGTATAACAATCTGAAATCGGGATTAAAGGCCAGTTCCCTGCGCATTTCTCCAATCATGGCTTTACGCCAGTTATCTGCATCGCCACATTGCGAAAAACCAATCAGGTATTTTTTCTCCTTCTCCATTTTACAGGACATCGTACAGGAAACCAACAGGAAAAAAAACATTCCGTTGACCCATATTCTGGAGAATAGGATAACCCTTGAGATAATGGCAAAGCAGTTCATTATTTAAAAGTAGGATTATTGATATTATTTTAGAAGAGTTGGTTGTAAAATTAAAAGCCGGCAGATGAACTATTTTAAAAAATGCTCATTAATAGATTGATTATCATTAGAATTTAAATATTTGATCGCTTGATATAAAATTGAAACAATATGATGAAAAACTGAAACATTTTTCCTGCATCTCGAGCCTAAGTTGTGTCAAATTGCTTTTGCCATATGAATCAGAAACTCATTTTTTGGAGCATAGTTGTTGCTCTTGGTGGTTTGCTCTTTGGGATGGATGTTGCCGTTATCTCCGGGGCTGAACAGGAAATTCAAAGACTTTGGAATCTAAGCGACGTAGTACACGGCCAAGCCATTGCTTCTGCACTTTATGGTACCATTATCGGTGCACTTTTCGGAGGAATCCCGGCTGAAAAATTTGGAAGGAAAAAGGTATTGATCTGGATTGGCCTGCTCTTCCTGGTGTCGGCAATTGGGTCCGCAGTTGCTGCGGATGTTGTATCGTTCATGGCATTCCGGTTTTTAGGTGGCTTGGGTGTTGGGGCATCTTCAGTAGTGGCACCTATGTTTATTTCAGAAATCGCACCTGCAAAAAACCGGGGGAAATTGGTTGCCACTTTTCAATTCAATATTGTATTCGGCATTTTGCTGGCTTATTTCTCTAATTACTTTTTAAGTAATATAGGCGAAGATGCATGGCGATGGATGCTGGGTGTGTTGGCAATTCCGGCATTACTATTTGTTGCTCTCATGTTTTTTGTACCCGAAAGTCCACGTTGGTTAATGGTGCATAGAAACGACTATGCCAAGGCACGTGAAATTTTACAAGTGTCCGATCCTGAAGGTGTGGATGAAGCCATTAAAGCAATTCATCAATCAATAGACGAAGAAAAACAACAGGCAACACTTGCCACGTTCTTTACAAAACGTTTTACAAAACCAATTATACTTGCTTTTCTTATTGCCTTCTTTAACCAGATGAGCGGCATTAATGCCATCATCTATTTTGCTCCAAGGGTTTTCGAAATGGCGGGCATAGGTAAAAGCGCTGCTTTTTTACAAAGTGCTGGTATAGGCTTAGCCAATCTTGTGTTTACCATGCTTGGTTTGTATCTCATTGATCGCATTGGCCGCAAAAAATTAATGCTCATTGGTTCCATCGGGTATATTATTTCGCTGGGTGCAGTAGCCGCAGCTTTTTACTTTCAATGGTTAGGTGGAGTAGTTGTACCTGTTTTGCTTTTCGTTTTTATTGCTGCACATGCTATTGGGCAGGGTGCTGTAATATGGGTCTTTATTTCAGAAATTTTTCCCAACCAGGTAAGATCTTATGGCCAGTCGCTCGGCAGCTCCACCCATTGGGTAATGGCCGCTATTGTAACAAGTGTGTTCCCGTTGTTTGCCAACAATCCTGCAATTGGTCCTGTAAAAATCTTTTTCTTTTTTATGCTGATGATGCTGTTGCAATTGCTTTGGGTATTATTTAAAATGCCCGAGACCAAGGGTGTTCCTTTAGAACAATTAGAAGCACAACTGCTGAACAAGCCGTTACAAAAAGAGAAGGCTGTAACTGAAAAACCGGCAACGTTGCCAGGTAAAAACTTAATCTCTCACAAATAAATGCTTGCTGTTATGCCTCAAACTTCCTCTTCCAATGCTTACAATGTTGTTTGCTTTGGTGAAATACTCTGGGATATTTTACCCGATAAAGCTGTACCCGGTGGCGCTCCCATGAATGTTGCTTATCACTTACACAGGTTGGGCGAAAGACCAGCCTTGCTCACCCGTACAGGTATTGATGAACGGGGTAAGGAACTACTTACTATGATGGAAAGCATGAACATCGATACAACATTGATACAACTCGATTATGAATTGCCAACCGGTATTGTTCATGCAACTCCAAATGAACAGGGAGAAATGAGTTATGAAATTGTAGCGCCTGCAGCATGGGATCATATTCAATACGATCATGATGTTGAGTCAGTGGTAAAAAATGCCGAATACTTTGTGTTTGGAAGTTTGGCCACCCGCAACAAACAATCAAAAGAAACTTTATACAAACTGTTAGAGATAGCACGTACCAAAGTTCTTGATATTAATCTGCGTCAACCATTCTTCACACGGGAAATTGTAGAGGAGTTACTCAGCAAATGTGATGTAGTAAAAATGAATATCTCTGAGCTTGAACTTATCACCGGTTGGTTTGCTGAATATAAAAGTATTGAAGATCGCATACAGCTGATACAGGACAAGTTCAACATCCGTTCAATCATTATTACAATGGGTGCAGATGGAGCTGTTGTAAACTTTCGGGGAAGTTACCACAGGCATAACGGTTATAAAGTACAGGTGGCCGATACCATTGGCAGTGGCGACAGCTTCCTTGCTGCCTTTTTAGCAAGTGTATTACAAAATAAATCGCCAGAAGAAGCACTCACGTTTGCCAGTGGCCTTGGTGCATTAGTGGCATCAAAAACAGGCGGCTGGCCTGCTTACAATATCTCAGATATCTATTCACTTATTAACAATACACAAATCATCCACTAACAATAAATCGACTGCTATGCAAAATTTTTCACTTTTAAAATTAACGATTATGAGAAAGTTGTTTTTTCTATTGCCATTTTTTCTATCTGCCATTTGCTCGTTTGCGCAGGTGAAAACAATTACGGGCATTGTTACTGCTAAAGCAGATAAAGCCCCACTTTCGGGTGTTTCGGTACAGTCAAAAAATGCAACAACTGTTACCGATGCTTCAGGAAAATTTTCTATCACTGCATCTGCAGGTGATGACATAACATTTAGTTATGTTGGAATGAAACCCGTAACCATTAAATTAAGTACCGGAGACGCAACACTGGCTGTTGAAATGGAACCGGCAGTAAAAGAAGGTGATGTAATTGTTATTACAGGTTATACCTCCCAACGTAAAAAAGATGTAACAGGAGCTGTAGCGGTGGTTGATTTATCAGCCGTTAAAAACAATTCTTCCGGTAACCCAATGCAGGCGCTGCAAGGCCGTGTAGCAGGTTTGTATATTGAACGAGGAAGCGGTTCACCAAATGGAAGCAACGCAAAAATTTTAATTCGTGGCGCAAATACATTGGGTAACACCGATCCATTATATATCATTGATGGTGTGCCTACTACCAGGCCCGAAGTATTTCAGAATATAGATCCAGCCACTATCGCTTCCATGCAGGTATTGAAAGATGCATCTGCTGCATCTATTTATGGTTCACGTGCCTCCAATGGTGTTATCATCATTACAACAAAAAATGGTGGCAACACAGAAGGGAAAGTAAACTTTCAGTTTAATACAAGTGCAGCAGCACAGTCAGAAAAATCTGTGCGTTTTAAAATGTTAAACGCAGTTGATAGGGGTAGGGCTTTGTGGCAGGCTTCAGTAAACGATGGCGTAAAACCTGAAGATGCTTATGGAGAGATTTACAATTTTGACTGGAATAATAATTTGAGTAACCCGGTTTTAAATTCTGTTACTGTAAAACCTTTTGTTGGCGGTGATCCTAATACACCGGCTGGCAATACCGATTGGCAGGATGTAATGTATAAAACGGGCCTTGCTATAAGTAATAGTCTTACAGCATCTGTAGGCAACCGTAATTCATCTGTTGAATTTAATTTCGGACATTACAAAAATACCGGCATGTTACGGTATACAGGTTATGAGCGCTTAAACGGCAGCATCAATGCTATTACCAAGGCATACAATCAACGGCTCATCGTAGGAGTGAATCTGCGTGTTGCAAATTCAAATGAAACACTTACTTCAAGAGATATTGGTGGTGCTCTAACAACTGCATTGGCCGTTTTCCAGGCACCAACAATTCCTGTTTACCAAAAAGATGGGGTAACGTTCGCCGGTGCATCCGGCGGTGGTTACTCCGACAGGAACAATCCCTTGCACATGCAGTATCTGTCGAGGTGGGATAACGCCAACCGCTTAACAGCATTTGGAAATGTGTTTGTTGAAATACAACCTATCAAAAATCTCGTGTTCAGAACCAGTGTTGGTACCGATTATGCTACATATTTAAGCAAAGTCATTTTGCCAACGTTTACTGAAGGTGCTTTTAACCGAACAACTAACAGCGTCACCTTCGATCAAAATAAATTAGTAAGCACTACACTTTCCAATACGCTTCGTTACAACTGGGATATAAACAGGAAGCATAATCTTAAGTTCTTAGCGGGTACAGAATACATCAAAACAGATCTTAACTTTCAAAATACACGCAAGGAAGGCTTTGCTGTGCAAACGGAAGAATATTTTACCATTAGTGCAGGCACAGGAAACTCCAGCGTTTTTGGTGGCTCAACAGGTAACAGGTTGTTCTCTTTATTTGGCCGTGTTGATTATAATTTTTCCGATAAATATTTAGCGGCTTTAACAATTCGTCGTGATGGCTCTTCACGTTTTGGTGAAGACAATCGTTATGGTCTTTTCCCTGCTGCTTCTTTTGGATGGAGAATTGACAGAGAAGGCTTCATGGAAAATAACACGCTGTTCTCTGAGTTAAAATTACGCTTAGGTGTTGGCCGTGTTGGTAACCAGCAAATCGGGGATATCAGTCGTTTCGGAATATTTGAAGCAAGATACGGAACAGCGTTATCGCAATTGGTTGGCGGCTTTTGGGAACAGTATATGAATATCGGAACAGCTTATTCATTAACCGGTGCAAACACAGGTACACTTCCATCCGGCTTTGTACAAACACAGGCTGCTAATACAGGGTTAAAGTGGGAGACTACAGATGAGTTGAATGCAGGATTAGATTTTGCGTTTCTTAAAAACAAAATTTTCGGTTCGTTCGATTATTTTTCGAGAAACACAACAGGCATATTAATTACACCACCGGTAGCTTCAGCTTTAGGCGAAGGTCAGTCGAAGCCCGTAAATGGTGCATCTAAAACTAATAAAGGCTGGGAGTTTGTTATCGGCTACCGTGCACAAAAAACCGGAGATTTCAATTACAACGTACAACTCAACTTTGCACATTTCAGAGATAAAATAACAGAGCTGCCCGAAGTTGTTCGCCCGGCATATGCAGGTAATCTGGTGAGTACAATTATTGGTCATTCACAGTTTGATATTTTCGGCTATAAAACCAATGGTCTCTTTCAATCACAGGCAGAAGTGAATGCAGCACCTACACAAATTGGTGCCGGTCCCGGAAGAATACGATATGTAGATATTAATAAAGACAATGTAATTAACGATCTCGACAGAACATGGATTGGAACAACTCTGCCCGATCTTGAATATGGTGTTAGAATTGATGCCAATTATAAAAAATTCGATTTCTCCGTTTTTGGTTCCGGTGTTGCAGGCAGGTCTGGATTTGATGTGTATACACTGTTTAATAATCTCATGCGTAGTAGAGAAAATGTTGGAGCCGGTGTTTTTAATGGCTGGACTCCACAAAACACAAATACAAATGTTCCGGCGCTTACTTTAAAGGATAACAATAACGAAACACGTACATCCGATTATTTTATGGTAAGTACTTCCTTTTTTAAAGTGAGAAACATACAGGTAGGGTACAGTGTAAAACCAAAATCTGTTTTTTCAGGTCTGCGTTTTTACCTGATGGCCGAAAATGTTTTCTGGTTGAAAAGCAAAAAGTATTTAAGTCCTGATCCGGAACGTATCGACTTTAATCCAATACCTATTCCAAAAACATACACGTTTGGTATTAACGCCTCTTTTTAACAACTAAAGACAAAAGAAAATGAAACATAAATTTTTAATTGGTTTAGCAGCTATACTCTTATTCGGTGCCTGCAAAAAACAATTGGATTATACGCCAACAGGTGTATTGTCTTCAACCGATCTTACAACAGCAGAAGCTGCTGAAGGCCTGGTAACAGCAGCGTATGCTGCCATTGGCAACGGCGATATGATCGGACCTATTTACAGTAATTGGGTTTATGGAAGTGTACGATCAGATGATGCTTATAAAGGCGGTGGTGGTACCGGTGATGTTGGTGAAATTGACGCACTTGAACATTACAACCTTGTTACACCATCAATGGGTGCATTTGTATCACGTACATGGCAGAACTTGTTTAAATCAATTTCAAGAGCCAATGCAGCAATGAGGGCAGTTAATGCACTTCCGGATGCTTCGTTTCCTCAAAAGAAAACAAGATTGGCCGAGCTGAAATTTTTAAGAGGACACAGCTACTTTACAATGAAACTATTGTACAAGAACATTCCGATTTTCGATGAAACTGCAACGGAGGCCGACATCCTGAAAACAAAAAACGATTTAAGCAATGAAGACTCGTGGAATAAAATTGCCGCCGATTTTCAATATGCAATCGATAATCTTCCTCCAACGCAAACACAAATTGCAAGGGCTAATAAACATGCAGCCCAGGCATACCTTGCAAAGTTGCGTTTGTTCCAGGCATATGTACAGAATGCAACACACCAGGTAACTTCTATCAATACAACAAGATTGCAGGAAGTAGTAAGCTTAACAGAAGCAGTTATTACATCGGGCAAGTATAGTTTAAGTGCTGATATTGCTGATAATTTTTTACCCGAAACCGAAAACGGACCTGAATCAGTTTTTGCAATTCAGTTTACGATCAATGATGGTACCACTTCAGGCAGGCTTAATTATGAAGATGGATTAAATTATCCGCATGGTGCTCCGCAATATGGTTGCTGTGGTTTTCATGCAGGAAGCCAGAATCTTGTAAATGCACATACAACTGATGTAAATGGATTGCCTAACTTTTCAACCTTTAACAACAGCAATGCTGATTTAAGTACTGCGTCTGTAGATGTTCGTTTAGATCACACCGTTGGTATTGACGGGCACGTGTATAAATATGATAATACAAAACCGTTCAGCAATAGTTGGGTTCGTGATCCCGGTGTCTATGGAAATTTTCATACCATGCGTAATCAGCAATTGGCGAGCAGCTCTTCTTATTTCAAAAACGGCCCGTTCATGGGTGTTGCAAAAAACTACGACATCATCCGGTATGATGATGTGTTGCTGATGCAGGCTGAAGCGTATATTGAATTGGGACAACCGGATAAAGCCTTACCGATTATCAACAGCATCCGTAACCGGGCAGCAGCAAGTACCGGCCGTTTGAAAAAAGCAAATGGGATGTTTGCATCGATCTACAATGTGAAACCATATCCTGCAATTGGCTGGACACAGGCTTATGCACGCCAGGCTTTACAATGGGAACGTCGTTTGGAATTTGCTACTGAAGGGCATCGCTTTTTTGATTTGGTAAGATGGGGTATTGCAGCGCAGGTATTAAATCAATACATCGCAGTGGAAAAAACAAGACGGCCGTTTTTAGCAACAGCGTTGTTTACAGCCGGACGTGATGAATATTTACCTATACCACAATCGGAGATTACATTTACCAATGGGTTGTATAAACAGAACCCGGGTTATAATTAATGAATGGTTACAACTCCCGGTTGGTACAACATAATAATAATGCGGTGCCAACCGGGAATAGTATAAAAAAGCAGCATCATGCAAAGATTATTATGGTTTATAGTGTTTATTGTTGCGTTGAATACAGTTTGTGCACAGCAAAAAATTCCGCCTTTCCGCATGGCACTTTCAGATGGCAACCTGTTTCATGCAAGTAGCCTGCCGATGGGTAAACCTGTTATTGTTATTTATTTCTCACCGGAATGCGATCATTGCCAGGTTTTGATGAAAGAATGGTTTAAACGTTCAGGAGATTTCAGGAAAGCGTCGGTTGCGATGATCACTTTTTTACCTCTTGCCAATGTTGCTTTATTTGAAAAAGAATTTAAAACAAAACAGCACTCCAATATTATTACAGGTACCGAAGGCACAGGTTTTTTTGTGAGGAATTATTATAAAGTTATGGATATGCCTTTTGTTGCTTTGCACGATAAGAATGGAAACTTAGTGAGTACTTACTCAAAAGATATTCCTTTGAATACATTGGCAGCTAAATTGCGCCAACTTAAATAAAATAATAACGGTACGTTTCAACTGGTCGCACTTACGAACTAAAGATAAAATCATTGTAAATTCCATTCGGCTAAAGTCAAATTAAAAATATACTGATGAAAAAGAATATTTTCCTGCTATGCTTCTGTTTCTATCTGCTTCCTGCAAAAAGCCAACATAAAGTAGCAGAGCCACATCGTCCCCAATTTCATTTTTCACCAAAGGAAAAATGGATGAACGATCCCAACGGCATGGTTTACCACAAAGGCGTTTATCATTTGTTTTATCAGTACTATCCTGAGAGCACAGTATGGGGCCCTATGCACTGGGGGCATGCAACCAGTAAGGATATGTTACAATGGGAGCACCAACCTGTTGCATTATATCCCGACAGTTTAGGTTATATTTTTTCGGGAAGTGCAGTTATTGACGTGAATAATACGGCAGGTTTTGGTAAGGCTGCGATGGTTGCCATCTTTACTCATCACAACCCGAAAGGTGAAGAGGCAAAACGAAACGATTTTCAAAATCAAAGCATTGCCTATTCGCTGGATGATGGTAAAACATGGACGAAATATGCAGGCAATCCTGTAATAAAAAACCCCGGTATTGTTGATTTTCGTGATCCTAAAGTGATGTGGTTTGAAAAAGAAAACAAGTGGGTGATGACTTTGGCAACAAAAGACAGAATTACTTTTTATTCTTCACCTGATCTTAAAAACTGGCGCAAAGAAAGTGAGTTTGGTGAAACATTGGGTGCACATGGCGGCGTATGGGAATGTCCTGATTTATTTCCGCTGACGTTAAATGGCAAAAAAGTTTGGGTATTGTTAATAAGCATTAATCCCGGCGGTCCAAATGGCGGCTCAGCCACACAATATTTTACAGGTGATTTCGATGGAAAAACGTTTACGCCTTTTGAAACAGAAACAAAGTGGATGGACTATGGCACCGATAACTATGCCGGCGTTACCTTTTCAAATACAGGAAACAGAAGAATATTAATGGGCTGGATGAGCAACTGGCAATACGCACAGGTGGTGCCGACCAAAAACTGGCGTAGTGCTATGACCATTCCACGAGAACTTAATTTGAAAGAAGTAAATAAGAAAATTTTTCTTGCATCAAAACCAGTGAAAGAATTTGATAAGATGCTTGTAAAATCAACGTCGGCATCAAACATCAACATAAAGAACAGTTATAATCTAACTTCAAAACTGGGTGCTGCAAGTAGTCTTTTTCAAGTCTGTTTAAATGATATTACGGCAAATGATTTTTCCATTGTATTATCAAATAATAAAGGTGAAGAACTGTTGATTGGTTATGACAAAGCCGCCAATCAATACTTTATTGACCGAAGTAAGTCGGGTATTATTGATTTTGAACCAGGTTTTGCAAAGAAGCATGTTGCACCCAGAATATCAACCAATAAAAACATCAGCTTAAAAATAATAGCAGATGTTTCGTCAGTTGAATTGCTGGCAGATGATGGATTAACAGTGATGACAGATGTTTTTTTTCCTGCTGTACCTTTTACTTCTATTAGCATCCGTTCCGTTAAGGGAGTGCTAGTGAAGAACATTCAATACACACAGTTGAGATCAACAGTGAAATAGCAAGTGTAAGCCCATAATTAATGCCGAGGTTATAAAAACATACAAAAAAGAAGAAGTAAACCTGAATTGAGCTGTTTATCTGCAGAATCTGCAGGCCTCAGTTTTGCATTGTATATTTGCTGCTCAATTATTTTAATATGGATCAGCAGCAAAATGCAAACCCCAATCAGCTAAACATTGAGATCACAGAAGAAGTAGCGGAAGGTTCTTATGCCAATCTCGCCATCATTACACACAGTCATGCAGAATTTGTGATCGACTTTGTAAACGTAATGCCCGGCACGCCCAAGAGCAAAGTAAAATCAAGGATCATTTTTACACCGCAACATGCCAAGCGTTTTATGAAAGCGCTTACTGAAAATATCCAACGTTTTGAAGCTGCAAACGGATCAATCCGTGACTTGGAGGAAATGCAGATACCGTTGAGTTTTGGTGGGCCAACTGCACAAGCGTAAAATGAATGATGAGTAATGAGTAGTAAAATGGAGCAAGTGTTTTCTTACCCGCATTTATTTTCATTCACCAAGAATGTTTTCCTTTCAATGGGTTGCAGCGAAGCAGATGCAACTATTGCAACAACTGTATTGCTATCCGCCGATTTGCGTGGTATTGATTCACATGGTGTGGCACGTTTAAGTGGCTATGTGCGTTTGTGGGAAGCAAAACGGATCAATGCAACTCCCAACATTAAAGTGATTCATGAAACACCTTCAACTGCTGTAGTGGATGGTGATAGTGGTTTGGGTTTGGTGGTTGCGCCGTTTGCCATGAAAGTGGCTATTGAAAAAGCAACCAATGTCGGCAGCGGATGGGTGAGTGTACAAAACAGTAATCATTTTGGTATTGCAGGTTATCATGCAATGATGGCCTTGCAACACGATATGATCGGCATGGCCATGACCAATGCTTCTGCTTTAGTAGCACCAACGTTTTCAACGGAACGTATGTTGGGCACAAACCCTATTGCAGTTGCAGTACCATCGGGTAACGAACCTCCTTTTGTTGCAGACATGGCTACCACAACCGCAGCCAATGGTAAACTTGAAATTTTGCAACGCAAAAATCTCGAAGCACCACTCGGTTGGATCCAGGATGCAGAAGGTGAAGCAACAACTGACGCACATGCTTTGAAAAATAAAGGAGCACTGTTGCCTTTGGGTAGTGATAAAGAACACGGCAGTCATAAAGGTTATGCCTTGGGAAGTATCGTTGATATTTTCTCCGCAGTGTTGAGTGGAGCGAATTATGGTCCATGGGTGCCGCCATTTCCGGCTTATGTACCCATGCCGGAAAACCAACCGGGTAAAGGTTTGGGTCATTTTCTCGGGGCGATGCGTATTGATGCATTTCGCAAAGCCGACGATTTCAAGAAAGATATGGACAACTGGATCCGGCGTTTCCGTTCTGCTAAAACAATCGAAGGATACGACCAGGTGCTCATTCCCGGTGATCCCGAACGTTTGTTTGAAGCACAACGAATGAAAGACGGTATTCCTTTATTGGAAACCGTTGCAGAAGATTTAGTAAAAGTTGGACAGAAATTCAATCTCTCTCTTTAATTTCGCAGCCCCGTGCAAACAATGTTTACACGGTTGGCGGTTTAAATGCCTGCACATTGAAAAGAGGTTGTTGCACTTCGGCTGTTAAAGATCATTTCAACTTTAATAAGACGGTGGGGGGATGATGAAGCAATTCGTCGGGGAGGTGATGTAGGAAAATGAGTTATGAATGATGAGTATGCCCGTCTGACGGATAGTTAGGAGAAAAGCTGAATAGAGAAAAAGACGTACAAGAGTGCGACGCAACAAAGAAAAATAGCAGTGCTATAGCTGGTAACATAAATAGTTTAGAACTTAAAACATAAAATAAACCTACGGTAATGAAAGTGATGAAGTTTGGCGGTACCTCAGTGGGAAAGCCTGAAAGAATGCACGATGTAGCAACTCTGATTACTCGTGATGAAGAAGAAAAGATTGTGGTATTAAGTGCGTTGAGCGGCACAACCAATTCGTTGGTTGAAATTGGTGCGGCAATGGCAAACGGCGACAGAGCTGCTGCCAAACAGGTAATTGATAAACTGGACGCACACTATCAAACTTTCATCAGCAATTTGCTTTCAACACCTGCAGCACAGGAAAAATGCCGTGCAATTATTGCCGAGCATTTTGAATTCCTGAATATCATTCTCAAAATTTCCTTTAACGAAGCATTGAATAAAGATATTCTTGCACAAGGTGAATTGATGAGCACAAAAATGTTCAGCTGTTACCTTGAAGAAAAAGGAATTAATCACATGCTGTTGCCAGCATTGGATTTCATGACCATTGACAGTTATGAAGAACCGCAGATCGGCAGTATTAAAGTAAAGTTGAGTCAGTTGCTCAATCAGAACAAAGACAAAAAGATCTTTATTACACAAGGATACATCAGTCGCAATGCAAGAGGCGAAGTGGATAATTTAAAACGTGGCGGCAGTGATTACAGTGCTTCATTGATCGGTGCTGCGATCAACGCATCGGTTTGTGAGATATGGACCGATATTGATGGTATGCACAACAACGATCCACGGATTGTAAAGAAAACAGTTGCGATTGAGCAGTTGAGTTTTGATGAAGCGGCAGAGTTGGCTTATTTCGGTGCGAAAATTTTGCATCCTGCATCCATCTGGCCTGCGCAGCATTACAAGATTCCTGTGAAGTTGTTAAATACCATGCAGCCTGATGCAAAGGGAACACTCATTACAGAAGAAGCAGGAAGCGTTGGTGTAAAAGCAGTTGCAGCGAAAGATGGCATTACTGCCATTAAGATCAAGAGCAGCCGCATGTTGCTGGCGTATGGTTTCTTACGCAAAGTGTTTGAAGTGTTTGAAAAATACCGTACTTCCATTGATATGATCACTACTTCTGAAGTAGCTGTTTCATTAACTATCGACAACAGCACACACCTCGATGAAATCATCCGTGAACTGGAGCCATTCGGAACAGTTGAGTTAGATAAAGACCAGGCCATTGTAAGTATTGTAGGTAATGAAATTGGCAAGACAGAACATATTCTTGCTAAACTTTTCGAAAGCATTGCAGATATACCTGTTCGTATGGTAAGTTATGGTGGCAGTCCGCACAACGTTTCGCTGCTGGTGCCCGCAGCATACAAAACACGAACCCTGCAGATATTGAATAAAGGAATCTTTGGATTGGATTAACAGAATATTAGTTATTCAATTATTTTCTTTTATGCCCGTAATTGTATTTTGAGCCAATATGCAATTACGGGCTTTTTTGTTTTTATTCTTTTTGAGTTTTGCTTTTTCTACGGTTGCGCAAAATTTTACGGGCGTGTGGGAAGGAAGTTTTTATCTGCGTGGTAAAAAGAAGAACAAAATAAATGTGCGGATTGAAATAACGCAAAAAGGGGATAGGTTACATGGAGTTGTGACTACACGTGGATTTCAAAAAAACACAGCTTATGGATGCGATTATATTGTCTCCGGCTGGGTTGAAGGCAATGCATTGGTTCTTGGAGTGAACAATGTACAACGTGGTGTTGCTACGACGAAGGCCGATTGCGGTTCGTTCAAAAGAGTTGAATTATATCCTCCTGAAAATGATTCGGTAAGTATGGCGAAAGGTCGTTGGTTTTGGATTGATAATAGCAAAGAGCAGTTTGTTGTTCAAAAAACAGGATCAGAAATTTCAGAAGTGGTCAGGGAGGAAATGAACAACATCGATCGAAGGCCCGATCCTTCCCGTTATATAAAATTAGAAAATGAGTATCTGCCTTATGAAGTGACCAACAAAAATTTAGGCACCTATTCAGTTGAAAGTAAGGAGATAATTTTAGTGGTTAGTTCATTGGAAGAAAAAGCGAGAGCAACCATGACAGTAACACTGAATGACAGGACTGTTTTCGATAATTTATACTTATCAAAAAATGTTTTAATAATACGTTTGAAAGACATATCCAAGATCAATAATATTGATTTTATTAATAATTCTGATACACGATTCAAGCTTGATGTAAAGATTTCCATGCAGCAGGGAAATGATAAGAAAGAATGGATTGTTTCGATAATGCCCGGGGGCACTGCGTACCTCCTTTTAAATCGAAAAGATTAATAACAAAGTATAACTTCTTTTTCGCCCGTAATTGTATCTTGAGCAAGTATGCAGTTACGGACTTTTTTATTTTTGGTCGCTACAGTGCTTTCGTCAACATTACTTGGACAAAACCTTGCAGGTGTATGGGAAGGAAGTTTTTTATTGAACGCAAGCAAGAAACAAAAGATGAGTGTGCGTGTGGAGTTGATGGAAACCGATGGTGAGTACATCGGTATTGTTTCGTCCCGTGGGTTTGATAAGAATACTGCTTTTGGTTGCGATTATCTTGTAGGTGGACGCATGTATGATGGTAAAATAAGCCTCACCAGGAAACAGGTAATGCGAGGTGTTGCGATGTCGAAAACTGATTGCGCTTTTTTTGAAGAGCTGTATTTAACTGTTACAAAAAACAATACAGCTACGCAGTTAACCGGACGATGGTATTGGAGAGGTGATGCGTTCGATTCTTTTACAGCTGTTAAAACTGACTCGGTTATATCTGAATTTACAAAAGATGAGATCGGTGATTATATACAGGAGCTTTACAAAGAGTTTGAAGAACGGAATATTCTGCTGAAGCCGGAAAACAGACTTTATCAAAAAGTCAGCGAACTGGAAGTAGACGGCTCTGATATTCTTCTTGAGTTTAGTTCTGTTGATAAAGGCAAGCCCGATTCGATCAGTGTTTTGTTTAACGGTGATTTGATCGCAAACGATCATGATCTTTCAAAACGGCCATTGCGGGTAAGATTAAAGGAATTATCTCCCGGAGTTAATGATATTATCGTCATCAGTCAATCGATTGCACAAAATAAGCTGAAGATACGTTTGCTGCTGAAGCAGGGCGAAATCACCAATGAATATATGCTTGAGCCCGGTTATATCCGTAATTCGCTATTGTTATTGAAACGAAAAGAGAACTGAACGAGCGCTTGTTTTTCTACTATATTTGCTGCCTCTAATCGTAGCCAGCATGCCGAACAATTCTAAAGTTTCTTTCGAGAATACAGCTAATGCATTTGAATATAAGAACGATCAGCAACTGAAAAAAGCACATTTCCTTTTTTCATCAATGGGTTATCAATGGCTGGTTGATATTGGCACAAGAATTACTCCGTGGATCATAAAGGCCGGCCTGCCGGTAAAGGGGCTTATCCGAAGCACATTATTCGAACAATTTATTGGAGGGGAAACATTACAGGAAACTGCGAAAGTTGCCGACAGACTGGAAGAGTTTCATGTGCAGGTGATCCTTGATTATGGCGTGGAAGGCGGCGATTATGGTGAAGATGAAAAAGATCATGCCTGCGAAGAGTTTATTAAAGTAATTGACTACGCTGCCACACAGGCGAATATTCCTTTTATGAGTGTGAAAGTAACCGGCGTTGCACGGTTTGCATTGCTTGAAAAAATGGACGACCTGATGAGCAAGGATACGGGTACACTCATCCGTCGTTACGAACATGCACTGGAGCGACTGACTGTTGATGAACGTGGCGAATGGCAAAGAGTGTGTAACCGCATGGAACGTATCTGTTCCGCTGCTTCAATGAAGAAAGTGGGTGTGTTGATCGATGCAGAAGAAACCTGGATTCAGGATCCTGTTGATGCACTAACCATGCTCATGATGGATCAGTACAATAAAACAACTGCTGTTGTTTACAACACAGCACAACTCTACCGTCACGACCGTTACCAGTTTGTGCATGATTGTTACGAAGCTGCTGAGAAACGGGGGTTCATTCTCGGTATCAAGATCGTTCGTGGTGCTTATATGGAAAAAGAACGGAAACGTGCAACGGAGATGAACTATCCTTCACCGATTCAACCCGATAAAGAAACCTGTGATACAGATTACAATCGTGCCGTTGAATTTTGTATTCAGCATGTTGATCGTATTGCTGTTATTGTAGCTACACATAACGAATACAGCAACCAGCTTGCTGCCGAATTATTACACAGCAAAGGCTTGCCGCATAATCATCCGCATGTGCATTTCAGCCAGCTGTATGGTATGAGCGATCATATTACGTTTAACCTGGCGAAAGAAGGTTATTCGGTAAGCAAGTATCTGCCCTTCGGTCCAATTGACGATGTGGTGCCTTATCTTATGCGCCGTGCACAGGAAAACAGTTCTGTCAGCGGTCAAACCGGAAGGGAACTTCTGTTGATCAAAAAGGAACTGGCAAGAAGGGGCGTGAAATAACTCTCAGTAAACTTTGTCTGTACACAATCAATCCACAGCGTTCTTCTTGCGCCTTGTAACTTGAGCCTTTTCTTTACCTTGCACCCATGCAACAATACCTTTCTTTACTGCAGCATATATTGGATAACGGGGTGGAGAAAACCGACCGCACAGGCACGGGTACCAAGAGCGTATTTGGTTACCAGATGCGTTTTGATTTGAGCAAAGGATTTCCGTTGGTGACGACGAAGAAAGTACACATGCGCAGCATTATTCATGAACTGCTTTGGTTCCTGAAAGGTGAAACGAATATTGCTTATCTCAAAGAAAACAACGTCAGTATCTGGGACGAATGGGCGAATGAAAACGGTGAGCTTGGTCCGGTGTACGGGAAGCAGTGGCGCAGTTGGGAAGGAGCAGATGGAGTAGTGATCGACCAGGTGAAAGATTTGATCGCACAGATCAAAAAAAATCCTGATAGCCGTCGCCTCATCATCAGCGCATGGAATGTTGCTGATTTGCCAAAGATGGCCTTGATGCCATGCCATACTATTTTTCAATTCTATGTTGCTGAAGGAAAATTAAGTTGCCAGCTATACCAACGCAGTGCCGATGTGTTCTTAGGTGTTCCATTTAATATCGCATCGTATGCATTATTGACGATGATGATCGCACAGGTATGCGATCTTGAGCCCGGTGATTTTGTACACACGTTTGGTGATGTGCATATTTACAGCAATCATATGGAGCAGGTGAATCTGCAATTAAGCCGCACGCCATTCACATTACCAACAATGAAGTTGAATCCGGATGTGAAAGATATCTTCGAATTTAAGTTCGAAGATTTTACACTGGAGAATTACCAGAGTCATCCGGCTATTAAAGCACCTGTAGCTGTGTGAATAATGAAGAATGAAAAATGAGGAATGAAGAATGAAGAAGTGATGCTGGCTGCAGAATAATGCTAAACCAAAAACACCGCATATGGAAAGCAATAACAAGTTTGATCTGGAAGACAGGCTGGTTGATTTTGCCTGTATGTGTCTGGATGTTTGTGAACTTCTTCCTTCAACAAAAGCCGGTCAGAACCTGGAATATCAATTATCTAAAAGCGGAACGGCTCCCGCACTCATTTATGGAGAAGCGCAAGCTGCTGAATCAAGAGCTGATTTTCTGCATAAAATGAGAATGTGTTTAAAGGAAATAAAAGAGTCCCGTATTAACCTGAAGATTATCAGACGAAAACCTGTTGTAGTTGATACAAAAGTTGAAAAAGCTTTCAATGAGAATAACGAACTGATGGCTATCTTTCTGAAAAGTGTTGAGACAGCGCAGAATAATGACGAACGCAGAAAGAAGCAATAACGCCGGCACTTTTTCATTTCTAATTATTAATTTTTTATTTTTCATTCATGTTGATCTCTCTCATCGTTGCTGCATCTTCCAACAACGCCATCGGTCGTAACAACGAACTGCTCTGGCATTTGCCGATCGATCTGAAATTTTTCAAAAACACAACCTGGGCATTGCCCGTGATCATGGGCCGAAAGACCTTTGAATCGGTTGGCAGCAAGCCATTAACAGGACGTACCAATATTATTATTTCACGGCAGAAAGGATTGACCTCGCAATATGAAAATGTGTGGTTTACAACTTCGCTTGATGAGGCAATTGAACAGGCAAAAAAACTGGAGACAAAAGAGATCATGATCGCCGGTGGTGCGCAGATCTATGAACAGGCATTACCAATTGCCAATCGTATTTACTTAACAAGGGTGCATGTTCATTTGGAAGCAGATGCTTTCTTTCCGGAATTTCCAGTTGATGAATGGAATCTTACAAAGAGTAACGATTTTGAGGCAGATGAAAAACATGCTTATTCATTTTCTATTCAGCAATGGGACAGGAAATAATGAGTGATGAATAATGAATGATGAGTGTATTCTCCCAACTCCTAATTCCAAATAACTAATTCCTGTTTTTTATCCATGTATACAGCATTTCAGCTTGGATTAAAATATCTCAACTATTATTTCACTGCTGCCAATGGTAAAGGCCATGGTATTCATTCTCCTTTTGTGTTTGATCTGGTAATAAAAGTGTTGAATGATAAAATGAAGTATGCGGCTTACAAAGAAGTTGAACTGCAACGTAGTTTCTTGTTGGGAAATGAAACGATCATTACCGTTGAGGATTTTGGTGCCGGTTCAACCAAAGGGTTAACGAAGCAAAGGGTGGTGCAGCAGATAGCTGCTACATCATTGAAGCCAAAGAAGTATGCTCAACTCTTGTATAGGTTAGTGAATTATTTTCAGCCACTACAAATACTGGAACTTGGCACTTCATTGGGTATAACCACTGCATATCTTGCCAAAGCAAACCCAACTGCAACTGTTACAACCATGGAAGGCTCAGATGCTGTTGCACAAATAGCAAGGCAACAGTTTGATGAATTAAAGTTGAAGAATATCAACATCGTTACGGGTAACTTTGATGAAACCTTGCAACAGGTGATCGATCAAACAGCACAGCCTTTCAACTTTGTGTTTATTGATGGCAACCATCGTAAAGAACCAACACTTCGTTATTTTGAACAATTACTTGCAAAGACAGATCATGCCACGGTATTTGTGTTTGATGATATTCACTGGAGCAAAGAGATGGAAGAAGCATGGGAGATGATTAAACAGCATCTGTCAGTTACCTTAACGATCGATCTGTTTTTTATTGGGCTTGTTTTTTTAAGGAAGGAACAGAAAGAGAAAGAACATTTTATTATCAGGTTTTAAAACCATCATGAATGGCAGTAAGTATATCCGGACAATGGAAGGGTTATTTTTGGTATGGCAAGGAGTATGGTGAGTTAGAAGGTGAATCGGTTGAATTCATGATGTTTCTAAATGAACAGAATGGAGAAATAAATGGCAAATGTTTTGAAATGGGAGGGGTCGGCGTTGCAGAGGGCGCAGACCTTGCAGTGATTAATGGCTTTGTTAAAGACCGGCAAATTAGTTTCATTAAGAAATATAACCATGCAACTTTTTTTGATGAAGACGGAAATGCACAAATAGATGCATTGAAACCTTCACAGGAAATACATTACGAAGGTGAATTTGAAGTAAGTGAATATCAATTTACGGGAACATGGGAAATAGTTGAACGCTCGGAAATTTATGGCGACTGTTTTGTCGAATACATATGCACAGGTACTTGGATGATGAAAAAGGAAAATGACATTTAAACATGAATCTGCCGGCCTCCTTGATGACTTCGCTTAGTAAGATCAATAGTTTTGATCGGGATGCTTTTGTGCAGGTGCATGAAAGCGGGGAGCAGGTTGTGTCGGTTCGTTTAAATCCGTTGAAGCCGTCAATTGTGAATGGTGAATGGTCAATATACAATCAGCAGTCAGCAACTCATCACTTATCATTCATCACTCATCAGCCTGTTCCCTGGTCATCATCTGGCTATTATCTCGGCGAACGACCTTCCTTTACACTTGATCCGTTATTACATGCCGGTGCCTATTATGTGCAGGAAGCAAGCAGTATGTTTTTAGAGCAGGCATTGAAACAATCAGTTGAGCTTGATCAGCCATTGCTGGTATTGGATCTGTGTGCCGCACCCGGCGGAAAATCAACCTTACTGCAATCTGTTATCAGCAAAGAAAGTTTACTGGTAAGTAATGAAGTAATTCAAACAAGAGTAAATATTCTCAAAGAAAATATTATCAAGTGGGGAGCAGGAAATGTGGTGGTTACGAATAATGATCCCACAGCTTTTTCAAAGCTGCACGGTTTGTTTGATGTAGTTGTAATTGATGCACCATGCAGCGGCAGTGGTTTATTTCGTCGTGATGCGGAAGCCATCAAGGAATGGAGTGAAGATAATGTACAGCTTTGCAGTCAGCGGCAACAACGCATATTAGCAGATGCATGGAATTGTTTGAAAGAAGATGGCGTGTTGATTTATTCCACCTGTTCTTATTCATCAGAAGAAGACGAAGAGATACTGGATTGGATCACATCAAACTACAAAGTGGAAAGTAAAAAATTGAAAGTTGAAGAGAAGTGGAACATTGATGAGGTGCAATCAACAGCAGGTGCTTACGGTTATCGTTTCTGGCCGTATAAAGTGAAAGGCGAAGGTTTCTTTATTGCTGCATTCAAAAAGAAAGAACCAGCAGATCAACTTCGTATCAAAATAAAGACAACACAACTGCCTTCAAAGCAGGAAGCAACTATTGCAGCAAATTGGTTGAAGCATACGGATGGTTTAACTTTTATCAAACAAGGACAAAATATTGCAACCATACCAACGCAATGGAACGAAACCATTCAATATCTTATGCAGGAATTGAAAGTGCGTTATGCAGGAGTGGAGATGGGGACCATTGCAAAGAATGATCTGCTTCCGGAACATGCATTGGCATTAAGTACCATGATCAGCGATTCAGTTATTAGAGTTGAACTCACCAAAGAGCAGGCACTTGATTATCTGCGTAAAAATGAAATTACAATAGAGATTCCGCACAAAGGTTGGGCATTAGCAACATACAATGAGCATCCGCTTGGCTGGATGAAATTACTCGGCAACCGCATTAATAACTATTATCCCAAAGAGTGGCGCATTTTAATGAGATGAAGTAAAGACCAAAGACGATGGACGATAGACCATTACTGGTTATTGACTATTCATCATTCATTACTCATCACTCATCATTTGAATTTTGTATTGAACAACAGTTTAAATCCCGTCCATATAAGAATAGCAGCTGTACTGTAGAATAATACTTTAATACCACTGCTGTTTGGTTGGTAGATCATGAGCAATGTTGCACAGATCATCAACAAGCCAAGAATAAATACAAATGCAAGCCGGTTGAAATTTTGTCGCAATGCTTTATTGGTAAAACTATCTTCCCTGAAATTGATCTCATGTTTCAATACACCTGTGCGCAGGTTATTGACGATCTCTTTAATATCGGTAGGCAGACGGTCAACGATGTAGAGATAGTCCTCTGCTGAGTTGATCACTTTATTAACGATCGTATCAAAACTGAATTTCTCCCTGATCTTTTCTTTTGCAAATGGTTCGATCATATTAATGAGCGAAATATCTGCTTCCAATGCTTCTGCAAATTTTTGAATCGTGCCCAGCGCCTTTAGCAGCATGTATAAGTTAGTAGGCACTTTCAATCCATGACGTAAGATCACTTTAAATGTATCGGCCAGCAAGTTGGAGATATCTACTTTTTCATAAGGGATATAACTGTATTTCTGAATGAGTTCTCCCACTTCAAACTCAAGATCAGTATGGTCTTTATAAAAATTGATATTCAGCAATGCCAGCAATGCTTTGGTAATGCGGTGCGTATCCTGCCGTGCAAACCCAAGCATAAAGTTGATGAGTGCCTGTATCTGTGCAGGTTTTAAACTCGCCGTCATACCATGATCGAGCAGTACAACCTGGTTGTTTTCTCTGATAAGTAAATTACCTGCATGCGGATCGGCATGAAAGAACCCATGCTTCAGGATCATTTTTAAAATGATCTGTGTGCCGTTGATCGCAATTTGTTTTATATCGTATCCCTTTTCCAGTAATTCATCTTTTGCATCAGGTTCAATACCTGTTACAAACTCCATCACGAGTATTTTCTGTGTGCTGTACTGGCTGTATACTTTTGGTATGTAACAATAGTCATCATATTTAAACATTTCAGAGAAGCGCATCATATTCGATGCTTCATTGGCAAAGTCAAGTTCTTTCTTCATGATATTACCAAAGTCTTCCACAAATTCAATCACATTGAAACTGGCTAATTCAGGATATGATTTCACTACCTGTTCAGCCAGTAATTTCATCAACACAAGATCAATGGAAATTTTTTGTTTGATATGCGGCCGTTGCACTTTAACCGCAACCATATCACCGTTGCGGAGTTTGCCTCTGTACACCTGCGCAATAGATGCAGAGGCAATGGGGTTGTGATCGAGTTGTTCAAACACTTCGTGAATAGGATCGCCCAATTCTTCTTCCATGATGCGCCATGCATGTGCCGTATCAAATGGCTTGGCTGAAGTTTGCAGTTTCTTTAATTCATTTCTTAACTGTTCACTTACAAGATCAGGACGGTCGGCAATGATCTGTCCAAACTTTACAAACGTTGGCCCAAGGTCTTCGATCATTAAGCGTAAACGTTCTGCACGTGTAGTAAGGTTATTGCCTTTCGGATCAAATACTTTTCTTAAAAAACGGTTATTGTTGATCCAGTTGCGAATACCATGTTTGCAAATGATCAATAAGATGCTGATAAGCCTGATGCTGTTCCTGAATAAACGATTGACCCGGAATATCCACATACAATGTTTTTTAACCAGTGAAAAATGGGTAAGGGATAATTAACAGTTGGTAAAATACAAAAGGAGTCGGTAACCGACTCCCTTTATTTGCATCCGATACCAATTTAAGAGACCAGTTGCTCCTTTATATGATTACCGGTTAGCCTCGTTGCCTGCAATATTTCAAGCACACGTTTCCTGGTATCTTCTTTCAGACCTGCAATTTCATGTTTGAATACTTCTTTCAGTTCTTCAATATCAGAACTGCTGTTTCTTACTTTGTACAATCGCTCTTTCAGATCATCAAATTTTTCACTGATCATGTTACGGATGGAGCTTCCACTTTCAGGGGCCATCAGCATACCAACTGCTGCACCTGCCGCTACGCAGGCAATAATGAACTTCATACTCATAATGCTGTGTTTTAAAAGGTGAATAATAGAGTATGGTTTTCAAGAACCTTGCCAGAAATGGTACCGGGCAGGAGCTGTAGTGTAAAAGGCAGAAGATACAAGGCACAAGTAAGAAGATACAAGGAACAAGGTGCAAGGCATAAGCATTAACGCAACTATAAACTATTTACGACCGAAGTCAGCAGGATTTTCGCCCCAGGCTTCCGTTTCCCATTTTAATATTTTATTGCGGTAGTTGTTTTCCTGCAACCAGTTTTCTGCACGATGGATCAGATTAAAGATGTGTTGTGTTTTGGCTGATTGTTCAAGATTGGTTTTGCATTTTTTTGCTTTCACCCAACCAATGGCATTGCGGCTATCACTGTAAATGGGCATGCTGTGCATGTTGTGTTTCTTGCAATAACCTAGTGCATGTACGATGGCTAGAAATTCACCAATGTTATTGGTGCCGTTTGCCAACGGTCCCATGTGGAAGATGCGTGTATTAGTTTTGTAAAGTATACCCTGGTATTCCATGTCTTTCTGCACACTGTTCCATGCGGCATCAACGATAATACTTTCGTGAATGGGCGTGCCAACAGCAGAAAGATCTTTTGTGCTTTCTGTTTTTTCTTTTTTGTAGATATGCCTGGCAAAATGTTCTTTGTAAGCCTGTTCAGCTTCTTCCTTTGAAGTAAATGATTTGTACGCTGCGCCCGTAAATCCTTCTACCTGCTGCTTACAATCGTTCCAATTGGTATAAATGCCGGGTTCTTTCCCTTTCCACACCACGTAATATTTGGGTTTAATATTGCTCATGTGGATGCAATGTTAGCAAAAGAAACGTTAAGCTTTTCTTTGGTATGGTTCTTTCGCAGAATTATGCATCTTTGCAACGTAAACGATATTCCCATGAAGAGAGCCTTTTTGTTTTTCAGTTTGTTTTTTTCTGTTCTTGTTGCTGCTGCACAAACCACACCGTTGCAGGTGCAGTTAGATAATCAGGGCAAACCGTACCTCGTACACAGTATTGGTCCCAAAGAGAATTTTTACAGTATTGGCCGCATTTACAATATCAGCCCACGGGTGTTTGCTCCCTATAACGGACTTGAGTTGACTTCTGCGTTGAGTATTGGTCAGCAAATACGTATTCCGTTGAATGAAGTGAATTTCTGGCAAACAGGCACACGCAAAGAAAATGAAACTGTTGTTCCGGTTTATCACACAGCAAAAGCAGGCGAAACAGTGGCAAAGCTTGGCCAGTTGTTTGGAACTGATAATGCTTCCATCAAATCATGGAATAATATTGAATCGGTGAGCGCTGGCAACAAGGTGATCGTTGGTTTTTTGAAAGTTGATAAAACATTATCACCTCTTGCTGCGAAGGGAATGAATGTGCGCAGTGAACCGAATGTGGTGAAGCAACAACCGAAACCAGAAGAACCTAAGAAACAGGATGTGGTGGTGAAAAAGGAAGAGCCGAAGCAGGAGGTTGTGGTAAAGAAAGAAGAACCAAAACCAGAAGTGAAGAAAGAAGAGCCAAAGATGGAAGTATCACCGGCAAGCTATGGTGGCAATGGATTTTTTAAAGATGAATTCAACCGTCAGTCGAATAACGGCCGTCGTACAGATCGTAACAACGGTCCCGGTTCTGTATTTAAAAGTACAAGTGGGTGGAGCGATGGGAAATATTATGTGTTGATGGACAATGTTGAAAAAGGAACCATCATTATGGTGCGTAACCCTGCTAATGGAAAAGCGGTTTATGCCAAAGTGTTAGGCAGTGTTGAAGAAACAAGTCCCGGCAGTGGGTTGTTGTTCAGATTAAGCAATTCTGCTGCTGCACAGCTTGGTATCAGTACGGAGAAATTTAATGCAGAGTTGGTGTGGGGAAAGTAAAGACAAATACGAAGTTAGAAGTTGAAAGTACGAAGTAGGAAGCCACGTTACTGATGATAGCCAAAGTACAAATAGCTGTAGTTTCCATTTTCTTTTTATCTTTTTCATCTGCATTTTCTCAATCAACAAGTAGAAGTGCAAATGTACCTGTGTTCGACGGTGCTAAAACGGATATAGATACATACCGAAAAGGATTCCTGAAAATCTTGCCTTCTCCATCAGGGTATGTAAATGATTTTGAAAATTTATTTTCCGAAAATGAAGAAAGCATTCTCGATAGTTTAATTGCTGCTTTCGAAGCCGCTACAACTATTGAAATTGCATTGGTTACACTTGATTCATCGGCAACTGCAAGAGATAATTTTGACGACCTTACGTTACAAATTGCTAATCGATGGGGCGTTGGGAAAAAGGCTGAAAACAACGGTATTCTGATTGGAATAAGTAAAGGCCATCGAAGAATTAGAATTCAGAATGGATATGGAATCGAAAAAATATTAAGCGATGAAGAAACTAAAAAAATAATTGAGGAGTATTTTATTCCTGAGTTCAAGGCTTCTAATTTCTATCAAGGAACATTGAAAGGATTAAATGAAATGATGCGGGTACTTAAGGACAAAATAAGTATGCAGAATCTTAAGTGAGGCCACTCTTTTCCTTTTTTCCCTTTTTCAAACTCTTAACTTCCGCTCCTGTATCCTCTCAAAAAATCTTCCACCAGCATTTTCTTTTTTCCTTCGAGTTGTAATTCCAACACCTGGATATAGCCATTGCTGCACGCAAACTTTAAATAAGTTTTGCCATCGGTTTCAAAAGCTCCGGTTTCTTGCGGTGGATTGGTTGTTACTTGTTTCTTCGACCGGTAGATCTTCATCATCTTTCCATTGAACATGGTAAACGCACCGGGGAAAGGAGAGAGGCCACGAATAAGGTTATGTACTTCTTCAACCGTTTTACTGAAATCTATTTTGCAGGTATCGGTGAAAATTTTTGGCGCATGCTTTAATGGTGAATCGTGAATGGTGAGTGGTGAAGGAGAGTTTAAAGTTGCGGAGTCGTCCATTGACCATTGACCATTGACCATTGACTCTTGCGTTTTCTCCTCCAACGTTCCGCTCACCAATTCTTCAACTGTTTTTACCAGCAACTGTGCACCAATTTCTTTCATACGGTCATGTACTTCACCTGCAGTTTCATCTTCACCAATAGGAAATGATTCCTGCAGCAGGATATCACCCGTATCAATTTCATGTTTCAATTTAAAGGTGGTCACACCGGTTTCTTTTTCACCGTTGATCACGGCCCAGTTAATAGGAGCGGCACCACGGTACTGCGGCAATAAACTCCCATGTACATTCACTGTGCCCATCTTCGGCATATTCCAAACAACTTCCGGCAACATACGAAATGCAACAACGATCTGCAGATCGGCACGCAAGGCAATTAACTCTTTTAAAAAAACAGGATTCTTTAATTTCTCCGGTTGCAACACAAACAGGTTATGTTCTGTTGCATATTTCTTCACTGCACTTTCTGTCAACTTCATACCACGGCCAGCCGGTTTATCGGGTGCTGTAATAACACCAACCACATTGTAACCTGCTTTTACCAATGCATCGAGTGATGCAACTGCAAACTCAGGTGTACCCATAAAAATAATGCGTGGAGATTCTTTCTCTGTCATGCCGCAAAAGTAAGAGAAAGATAGCTGCTGGCCATTAGCTGCTAGCTGCAAGCAAAGGCAACAGGTTTATGAATAGTAAACTATAAAGACTTGAGGAACTGAATTTAATTTTTAACTGATGAACAAAAGATACGGCTAGTAGCCAGAGGCTATCAGCTAGCGGCTTCTTCCTCTTCATCCATTTCAATTACCTTATCTTCCTGATTGATCTTAGTGAGGTTGTTACGCTGGAGAATTTCTTTAGCAAGGTTAAGATAGTTCACGGCTCCTTTGCTTTCGCTATCGTATAGAATCACCGGTTTGCCAAAGCTTGGCGCTTCGCTCAAACGGGTATTGCGGTGAATGATCGAATCAAATACAATTCCTTCAAAGTGGCGACGTACTTCACTCACTACCTGGTTACACAAACGCAGGCGACCATCGTACATCGTCATCAAAATACCTTCGATCACCAATTGTGGATTCAATCGGCTTTGAACGATCTTGATGGTGTTGAGTAATTTACCCAAACCTTCCAATGCAAAGAATTCAGTCTGCACCGGCACTACTACTGCATCAGCAGCAGTTAATGCGTTTACGGTAATTAAACCAAGAGAAGGCGAACAGTCAATGATGATGAAATCGTATTCATCTTTTAACGGCTGCAGTAATTGTTTCATCACTGATTCACGGTTGGGCTGGTTGATCATTTCAATTTCAGCACCAACAAGGTCAATATGTGATGGAATAAGATCAAGATTGGGGATTTCACTTTTCAGCACCACATCTTTTGCGTTGGCACCGTTTACAAAACAATCGTACAGGCTTTGCTGCACATTATGTAAGTCGAAACCAACACCGGTTGTGCTGTTCGCCTGCGGGTCAGCATCAACCAACAATGTTTTGTATTCGAGTACGGCAAAACTTGCAGCAAGATTAATTGCTGTTGTGGTTTTTCCCACACCACCTTTCTGATTCGCTATTCCAATTATTCGACCCATATATTCAACTCTCAGTTTTCAATTTCAAATGTTGATGCTTTCACCAATTGCTGGCAGTTTCAAGTCAAGTCCGTTCCGTTGAAAATGTGCCTTCACTTTATCTTCATCAATTACAATGTACGGAAAGGTATTATAATGCACGCCTATCACGGTGTGGCAGCTGATCATATGTGCTGCTCTTGCGGCATCTTCATAACCCATGGTGAAATTATCGCCGATAGGTAATATGCAAAATGCTAATGCAGCGCTTTGCGGTACCAATTGCATATCGAGTGTAAGAGCCGTATCACCACTGTAATAAAAATTCTTTTCACAACTCACGATAAATCCCATCGGATTACCGCCATAAGATCCATCGGGCAGTGAAGAGGAATGTTGTGCCGCAGTGCATTTCACCGTTCCAAACTCGAATGCTTTTTTTCCACCCGTATTCATGGGATGGATGTTTTCAACGCCCTGCTTTTGCAGCCACAAATAAATTTCCCAGTTACAGATCACCAAAGCACCGGTGCGTTTAGCAATGGCAACACAATCCGCTATGTGGTCTGCATGGCCATGACTCACCAGTATATAATCGGCTTCAATGGTATTTACATCAACATTCGCTGCCAACTCGTTGGGCGAAATAAACGGATCGAAAAGTAATTTCTTTCCTTTTACGTCTATGCTAAAACAGGAATGGCCGTAATATGTAAACGTCATCTCGGTAAAACGGGTTTGATCAAACTGAAAAACAAAAACTTGTGTGGGAAAACACAGTCAATGCCATCCTGACAAAAATAAGGGTTCAGGCTAATATTCGGGAACAATACTTATCCCCCGATGTTATACTGAAACTTACCTAACTGTTTGAAATTTAACAGGCGGGTGTTTGATTTATTTCTCAATTTTGAAACTTATGCGACGTTTAGCCGGTTCATGGATCTTCCTGATCATTTTTTTGTTGATTGATATTTATGTGTTCCAGGCACTGCGTGCAGTAGCCGATACATGGGCGCCCCGCACACGTTTGATTGTGTTTGGCGTTTACTGGGGTATCAGTATTCTTTCATTTGCGTTAATGCTGAGTATTACTTTTACCAACTATGAAACCTGGCACAAACTCCTGCGTACTTATGCCTTTGCCGTGGTGATCGGATTGTTTTTAGCTAAGCTCCTGGCCAGTGCTTTCTTTCTGGTGGATGATGTGCGTCGTGTGGTACAATGGGCAGGTAGTTTTATTTTCCCGAGCTGGAACCCAAAGACAGCCGGCACCGGGACAGGTATTACACGTTCCATGTTTTTAAGCTGGGCAGGGTTGGCAGTTGGTGGTGGATTATTCACATCGCTCATTTATGGGTTTGGTAATAAATATAAATACAATCTGCAAAAAATTGCCTTGAGCTTTTCACATCTGCCAAATGCATTCAGGGGTTTCAAGATCATTCATGTGAGTGATATACATAGCGGAAGTTTTACCGATAAAGAAGCAGTGCGCAAGGGAATTGAAAAGATCAATGAGCAACAGGCTGATGTAGTGTTATTTACAGGTGATCTTGTGAACTACAGCGCAGATGAGATGAAGGAATACATGGATGTTTTCTCTGAACTGAAAGCAAAGCATGGTGTATATGCAACATTGGGTAACCATGATTATGGGTTCCCTACTGGTGCAACAAGAGAAGAAGTACGTGCAAAACAATTAGCCAATGCAAAAGGAGTGGTGAATGTGCACAAACAATTGGGCTGGAAAACACTCAGCAACGAGCATGTGGTATTGGAAAAAGATGGGGAACAGATAGCCATCCTTGGCGTTGACAACACAAGTGCAAAAGCCAACTTTCCTTCTTTTGGCAAGTTGAATGAAACACATGCGGCCGCAAAGGATATCCCGTTTAAAATACTCATGAGCCACGATCCTTCGCATTGGAATGCAGAAGTAACATCAGAGTTTAAAGATATTGCCCTTACATTGGCGGGCCACACACATGGTATGCAGTTTGGCGTGGAAATCCCCGGTTTCCGCTGGAGCCCCGTGAAATATGTGTATAAGCAATGGGCCGGTTTGTATGAAGAAGCTCAGCAGAAACTCTACGTTAACCGGGGCTTTGGTTTCATAGGGTATCCTGGCAGGGTGGGTATTTTGCCGGAGATCACATTGATAGAGCTTAGCTGATTTTTTAGCTCCATTAAACTATATTGCAGCAGGTTGGTCTATGGTTTGCAACCAACCGCCCTATCCCTTTATGCTGAAACCGCTTATTCTGTTTCTGACGATCTGTTCTAGTTGGTTTTCTGTAAATGCGCAGGAAACAAAAACTGATTCTACCTCGATCAATGTCGACTCTCTTGAACGGGAGATCGATGCATTTCTCGATCTCTATGATTCGCTGAAAGCCCCACGTAGTTATTTGCTTTTATCACTCGGTGTGGGCAATACGCAATTCAGCGTGCGTAACGTAGCGTTGAATGCGCAGCAATCAGTAGCCAATCTCAGCATTACCCCAACGATCGGGTATTATCATAAAAGCGGCTTTGGCATTACATACAATAATTACTTACTTGTAGAAAAGGGTAAAACAGAATTGCTGCAACATGCAGTTACAGGTTCTTACGATTACCTGAAAGGTGAACATGCTTCGTTCGGTATATCCTACACGAGATTTTTCGGGAAGAAAGAATTTGTGAATGCATCATCGCCTTACGATAATGATGTGCTGGCTTATGTACAGTTCGGTAAAAATAAATTGCAAGGTGGAGCCATGCTTGGTTTTTCGGGTGGCCGTTACCGTGAAACATTGCAATACCTCGATTCGCAGCAGATAAGGATGCCATTAACAAACCAACTGGTAACACAATACTATTATGTAAGTGATACATCTGATGTACTCATCAGGGATCTGTCCTTTATTCCTTATGTGCGTTATAACCTCGTGCTTGATGGCATTGGGAAGAAAGATTACTTTAATCTTCAGCCAACATTAATGGTCATTGGCTCACGAAGTAATGTAACCATTGATTCAAAAGGAAGTATTCGTCAGCGGCGCTTACTCGACCGTAGCCGTAATTATTCAGAAACATACTCTCAGAAAAGTGCATTCCAGTTTCAATCGGTAGGGTTACAGTTAGATGCTACCTGGTATATCGGTAAATTCTTTCTGAACCCGCAAGTGTATTTTGATTATTACCTGTTAAGTGGTGAAAATAAATGGAGCGCCTTGTATAGTGTACAAACAGGGTTTATGTTTTAAAAAAGTTTGGCACGGTTCTTCTTAACATATTTTTACAGCGTTAAAAAAATGATTGGCACTTAATTAGCCGTTATTAGAACAACTAAAATCAAATCGAATGAAAAAGTCTCTTGTTATCCTTCTTGTCGCAATTACCGCATCAGCAACTTCGTTTGCACAGTTCCGTATTGGCCCAAAGCTTGGTGCTAATATTGGTAAGATCGAGGGTAAAGGATTTGATGAACAATACAAACTCGGTTATCATCTTGGTGCATTTGCTGAAATTCCATTGGGAAAGAAATTTGCGTTGCAACCGGAGGTGTTATGGAACCAGATCAATTCTGATACAGTTTCTGGTTTCAAAGCTATTTATACTGAGTTAGGTAATCAGGATTTAAAAAATCCTCAATTGAATTATCTAAGTATTCCATTGTTGCTCACCTACAAGCCAGCGAAAGTATTGTCACTGCAGGCAGGCCCGCAGTTTGGCATTTTGTTGAATAAGGATAAAACAATAATTCAGAATGGTGGCGAAGCTTTCAAGAATGGAGATTTCTCCTTATTGCTTGGTGCACAGTTGAACATTCTGCGTATAAGAGTATATGGCCGTTATGCCATCGGGTTAAATAACATCAATGATATTGATGATCAGGAAAAATGGAAAACAACCGGTTTCCAGGTAGGTATTGGTCTGGCTCTTTAAAACTTACATTCACTATAAAGCAAAGGTTCTCCGGATTCCGGAGAGCCTTTTTTGTTTGCGGCCATCCATCAACTTTTTATCTTCTTAACAGGGTTGTTTCATTCAATCTTTTATATTTACGCACTTAAAACTAAATCTATGCAACGCAAAGGATCACACCTGTTCTTTCTTTCCTTCCTGTTATTTGTTTTTTCTGCAACTACTGCACAGCAGCTAACGGACAAAATTCCGTTTGATGCAAAAGTGAAAACCGGTAAACTCGAAAACGGGCTTACATATTTTATTCGTCCCAATCAGAAACCTGAAAAAAGGGTGGAGCTGCGTTTAGTGGTGAATGCAGGTGCAATTAATGAAGATGAAGATCAGTTGGGGCTTGCTCACATGACCGAGCACATGGCCTTCAACGGCACAAAGAATTTCAAGAAGAATGATATCGTTTCTTATTTACAGGAAATTGGTGTTGGCTTTGGGAACGATCTCAATGCCTATACCAGTTTTGATGAAACAGTGTACATTCTCCCTATACCAATTGATAAACCCGGCAATCTTGAAAAAGGTTTTCAGATCATTGAAGACTGGGCACACAATGTATCGAACCTGAATGACGATATTGATGGCGAACGTGCAGTTATTCTTGAAGAAAGCCGTTTAGGTAAAGGTGCCGAAGAACGTATGTTCCGAAAAATACTACCTGCATTGTTTGCAGGTTCTTTGTATGCCGATCGTTTGCCGATTGGTAAAGACAGCATCATCAAAAACTTTAAGTATGATGCCATCCGTCGTTTTTATAAAGACTGGTATCGTCCTGATCTCATGGCGGTAGTTGTAGTTGGTGATATTACTGTTGAGAAAGCAGAAGAACTCATCCGTAAACATTTTGCAGGTATAAAAAATCCAGCAACTCCCCGTGAACGCAAGTATGCTGAAGTAAAACCATATGCATCAAACGAAGTAATGATCCTTGCAGATAAAGAAGCTTCATCAAGCGAAGTTGCCATCAACTATCCTGTGTTTAAGTATGAAGCAATGAATACGGTTGCTGATTACCGTAACAGCATCATCCGCAGTTTATTTCTGCGCATGTTCAATCAACGTTTACAGGAGTTAACACAAAAAGAAAATCCGCCCTTCAACTTCGGTGGTGGTGGTTTTGGTTCTTATGCACGTGGCTATGATGCATTTTCTGTATATGCAGGTGTTGGTACGGGCGATGTAAAGAAAGCAACACAGGCTTTGCTGGAAGAAGTGGAGCGTGTAAAACGTTTTGGTTTTACAGCAACAGAACTGGAACGTAGTAAGAAAACAACACTCAGTAATTACGAACGTACTTATAACAACAGAGATAAAACAGAAAGCGCCAATTATGTTGATGAGTATGTGAACTACTTTTTGAAAAAAGATCCTACCCCGGGTATTGAATACGAATTTGAGAAAGTAAAAGAATTATTGCCCGGCATTACAATTGAAGAAGTAAATGCATTGGTGAATAAATACATCAAAGGAGTTGACAACCGTTTCACCTACATCACACAGCCCGAGCCCAAAGCGGGAGAGAAGTTGCCAACTGAAGAAGAAATACTCGCCTTTTTTCCTGCTGTAGAAAAAGCAGATGTAAAACCTTATGAAGATAAAGCAGTGGCTTCTTCATTGGTAGAAAACAAACCTAAAGCAGGAAAAGTAGCCGCAACTAAAAAAGATGCAAAGCTTGGTACAACTGAATTAACATTGAGCAATGGCATTAAAGTAACACTGAAATCAACTGATTTTAAAGCTGACCAGATCTTGATGTCATCCGTTCGTCCAGGTGGAAAAAATAATTATAGTGCTGCTGATAAGTATAACGCAGAATATGCCGTAGCTGTAGTACAGGCAATGGGTGTTGGTGCGTTTTCACCTGTTGATCTCCGTAAAGTAATGGCCGGGAAAACAGTGCAGGTGAATCCTTATATCAACTCATCGAGTGAAGGCGTACGGGGAAGTTCTACCGTAAAAGATATTGAAACATTGTTTCAGCTTACATGGTTAACGTTTACCAGTCCACGCATGGATACATCGTTGTTTAAATCGTATGTTCAACGCAACAAATCGCAATATGCAATGATGGGTGCAAATCCGCAGTTCGCATTTATTGACACGTTTTATAGTGTGTTGTATAATAATGATCCGCTTGCTCCCATTGCATTGCCAAAGTCTGAAAACTTTTCAAAGATCGATCTGAAACGTGCTGCTGAAATTTATAAAGAACGCTTCAGCGATGCAGGCAGCATGGAGTTTGTATTTGTGGGGAGCTTTAAAGAAGAAGAGATCATTCCATTGATCGAACAATATATTGGCAGTTTGCCAACTACTTCTAAGAAGTTTGCAGCAGTGGATAATAAAGTGCGTCCGGTAAAAGGAAAGAAAGAAATCATGGTGAAGAAAGGGAAAGATGAGCGTAGTCTTATTCTGCAACTTCATTCAGGTGAAGTGCCTTACAGCCAGGATCTGGAGTTGAAAGCTGAGGCTGCGACAGAAGTGCTCAACATCCGTATAATTGAAGAATTGCGTGAAAAGATCGGTGGTATTTATGGTGGGGGTATTTTTGGTTCCTTGGAAAGCGAGCCGTATGATAACTACACATTTGCTGTACAGTTGCCTTGCGGTCCTGAGAAGGCAGATACACTACTCAAAGCAATAAATAAAGAGATAAAAGAAATTGCAACAAAAGGTCCGTCACAGAAAAATCTGGATAAAGTAAAACAGCAATGGCGTGAGCAGCATAAGATCGATCTCAAAGAAAACGAAGATTGGCTCAGCGCAATTACTGAAAGTAAATTCCCAGGTAATAACATTGACTATTTTGTGAACTATGAAAAGTATGTTGATAAACTTACGGCGAAAGATGTGCAGATGGCTGCAGCTAAATTATTGAATGGGCCGAACGTATTCACTGCTATCCAAATGCCGGAGAATTATGTAGCAGGCGAAGAAAAGAAAACAGGCGAGCGTGATAACAATGTGATCCAGACCATTGAAATTGATAAGCCGGAGATCAAAATTGAATTGTTTGACAATGGTGAAATTGATGGCGACAGTATAACGGTTTATTTCAACAGCTATCCTGTACTCAGCAAAAAACAATTGACCGATAAAGTAACTGTGCTGAATGTAAAGGCATTAAAAGGCAGAAAGAACAATTTGGTGATGTTTGCAGAGAACCTTGGTAAAACCCCGCCTAATACAGCTTTAATGCGTATTACAGCAGGCGGCAAGGTTTATAATGTTACTGTAGAGAGTGATAAGAAGAAGAATGGAACGATTGTGTTTAAGTGGAAGGAATGATGAGTGATCAATGATGAGTGATCAGTAATGAATGATGAGTAGTGAGCGTGTTTATACCCTCCCTGGAGAGCTTGCTCCGCTTTACGGAGGGTAGCAACATGTAAAACTTATAGCGTGACTGAAAGGGGTGGGTAAATAAAGAGAGCCGATGCATTTTGCATCGGCTCTCTTTATTTAAAATCGCATCTCAACTCAGAACTATTTAAATCACCTCCACATTCCGTTCAACAAACGCTGTAAGCTCAGCACCTTTCAACAATCCCTGTGCAAGCAATGCAAGATCAAATACCTGCTTGGCAATAGTGGTTTGTTGTGCTTCATCTGCACTCAACAGTTTGTTGATGAGTTTGTGATTGGCATTGATTGATACATTATACGTATCAGGCATGTTGCCATAAAAGCCCATCATACCGCCACCACCAAGCTTACTCATATCTTTCATGCGGCGCATCCATTCTTCCATGGTAATGGTTACGGGCATTGCTTCAGCAGGCAAACTTTCCAACTCCACTTTCATGTGTGCATTGTTGATGGCTTTCTCAAACACAGCTTTCACTTTGTTGCGTTCTTCTTCAGAAAGCTGGTGTTGTGGTGCATCTTCTTTTACAATGAGTTTATCCGGCACATCTGCATCAACACGCTTCATACTTGTTTTGTCCAGCTTCATTTCCAGGTGCTGAATAAAGTGCGTATCAATTGGTGAGTTCATCAACAACACATCATAATTCTTTTTCTGTGCAGCCTGCACAAAACTATGTTGGTGCTCAGCATCTATGGTGTAGAGATAAACAAGTTTGCCTTCTTTATCGGTCTGGAAATCTTTTACTTTAGCAGCGTATTCTTCTAATGTATAATGCTCATTGTTGGTGTTGGTGAGTAACAAAAAGTCTTTTGCTTTTTCATAAAACTTCTCATCAGAGATAGCACCGTACTTCACAAACAAACCTATGTCGTTCCATTTCGCTTCATAACCTTTGCGGTCTTTCTTAAAGAGTTCGCTTAACTTATCAGCCACTTTACGACTGATATAGCTGTTGATCTTCTTTACATTGCTGTCGGCCTGCAGGAAAGAACGGCTTACGTTCAATGGAATATCCGGCGAATCAATAACACCGTGCAGCAACAATAAAAATTCTGGAACAATATCTTTTACTTCATCGGTAATAAATACCTGGCGACTGAACAATTTGATCTTGTTTTTCTGTACTTCAAAATCATTTTTCAGTTTAGGGAAATACAATACACCCGTAAGATTAAATGGATAATCAACATTCAAATGGATCCAGAATAATGGTTCTTCACTGAAGGGATATAATTCACGATAGAAATCGAGATAGTCTTCATCTTTCAGATCACTTGGCGCTTTGGTCCAGATAGGTGCGGTGTTGTTGATGATATTATCAACAGTAACAGATTTATATTTTGTTTTGCCTTCTTCATCTTTTCCATCTTCAACGCTTTCTTCTTTTGTGCCAAACTGTACAGGCACAGGTAAGAATTTTGCATACTTATCGAGAATGCTGCTAATACGGTGTTCTTCTAAAAACTCTTCTGATTCACTGTTGATATAAAGAATAATATCGGTACCACGTTCTGTACGGTTACCATCTGTAATTTCAAACTCAGTGCTTCCGTCACATTCCCAACGGGCAGGAGCTGCTCCATCCTGGTAAGAAAGCGTTTGTATCTCTACTTTCTCAGCCACCATAAATGCCGAATAAAAACCCAACCCAAAGCGACCGATAATTTCATTGGCATCTTTCGCTTCTTTGAATTTCTCCATGAACTCTGTAGCGCCGGAGAAAGCCACCTGGTTAATGTATTTCTTGATCTCATCCGCCGTCATACCAATGCCATTATCAGAAATGGTAAGGGTTTTTGCCGCAGGGTCAACTGACACACTTACTTTCAACTCGCCTGTTTCTTTGCTGTAATGACCGAGGGTTGCCAAACGCTTCATTTTTTGCGTTGCATCAACGGCATTACTCACTAATTCACGCAGGAAGATCTCATGATCGGAGTACAAAAACTTTTTAATAATGGGGAAGATATTCTCCGTGTTAATGGAAATGGTTCCTTTTTCCTGTATCATACTGGTTTGTTTTTTAGCTATATGTTTCGAATGAAACTCCTTGCTCAATTGCTGTTCCAATTGCAGTTTATTTGCCACATTGACAGCAAATTAGGCTCATCATAACTCCGGGAAATCATTTCTGGCACTGACTTTGAACCTATTGATACGTAAAAAGGATTATTATGAAAAAGATGATTGTATTAGTTCTGTTGATTGGGGGATTCATGTTTGCTCAAAAAGCAGATGCACAAATCAACATCAATTTAGGATTACAGCCCGCATGGGGGCCTGCCGGCTACCAGCATGTCGATTATTATTACCTGCCGGATATTGAGACGTACTATTATGTGCCAAGCAAACAATTCATATACCTGAATAATGGTAAATGGATCTATTCCGCAGGATTGCCATCCCGTTACCGTACTTACAATCTTTACAATGGCTATAAGGTAGTGGTAAATGAGCCAAAGCCTTATTTACGTCATGCTGCTTACAAAGTAAAATATGCCAAGTACAAGGGTGCAAGTGGAAAGCAAAAAGCTATTAAGTACAGCAATGGCAATAACGGTGGATCAAAAAAAGCAGTGCTGGTAAAAGGAAATAACGGCGGTAAATCAAAAGGGGAAAATAAGAACTTATAGTTTTACAGGTGGTCAGAAGTGGTGGTTTAAAAGCCCTGCGCATTTGCGGAGGGCTTTTTTAATAAGGCTGTTGTAAGTTTGAATGATCATTAATGCTTCTACATGAACAGTACTGAAACTGGAAAATGGATCATTCTTGCAGGTTTACTTATAGTAGTGATCGGCATTATCATTTATTTCTTTCATGATAAGTTGGGGTGGATAGGCCGCCTGCCGGGTGATATCCGTATTGAGCGGGAGAACTTCCGCTTCTATTTTCCTTTTACAACCATGTTATTGCTGAGTACAGTGGTGAGTTTATTGATCCGCTTCATCAAACGATTTCTCCTATGAATTCTTCATTGAAAAACATACTGCTGCAATGTGGTTTTGATGATGTACAAATGCAAACCGTAGCAGGTGGCGACATTAACCGTGCTTACAAAATATTTACAGGAAACACATCTTTTTTTCTCAAAGTAAATGATGCAGCTGCTTATCCATTGATGTTTCAACGGGAGGCAGACGGACTTGAAGCGCTTAAGAAATACAGTCATTGTATAATACCAAACGTAGTAAAAACCGGTGTTGCAGATGATCAGCAATACCTGTTGCTCCAATGGATCGAACGTGCTGCACCAGCAAAAGATTACTATTCTTCATTGGGAAAATCGCTTGCTGAAATGCATTTGCAGCCACAAACACAATGTGGTTGGCAGGTAGATAATTACATGGGCAGCTTGCCGCAGCATAATATGTTTACAGATGATTGGTGCAGTTTTTATGCAATGCATCGTATTGCTCCATTGGTAAAAGTATTGACAGACGCCGGACGGTTTGGTAGCAAACAGCAACAGCAGGCAGAGCGTTTATATAGGAAGCTTTCTCAATATTTTCCCAATGAAAAACCCGCTTTTCTCCATGGCGACCTCTGGGGAGGCAACCATTTTCCCAATGAAAACGGGCTTCCTGTGTTAATTGACCCTGCTGTTTACTGTGGTCACAGAGAGATGGATATTGGAATGACGGCTTTGTTTGGTGGATTCGATCATAGTTTTTATGAAGCTTACCAGTATCACTATCCGCTTGAAAGTGGCTGGCAGCAAAGGTTACAGCTCACACAGCTTTATCCTGTATTGGTACATGCTGTATTGTTTGGTGGTCATTATACGGCACAGGCATCATCTATTTTAGAGCTGTTTGCTGCTTAAAAAACAACATTTAAAAATTGCGATTTCCCCAATGAAAATGCATCTTATTCACATTGTGTACATCATGTGTGTATAATCCTTGTTGGGTAATAGAATTTATCCTAAATTCATTCCGTTAACAATTACTATTATCCATTTTAAATTCTAAAACTTAAAACAAATGGCAACAAAAAAAGCAAAAAAAGCCGCTCCTAAGAAAGCCGCTAAGAAAGCTGTAAAGAAGGCTGCACCTAAGAAAGCTGCAAAAAAAGCTGCTCCTAAAAAAGCTGTAAAAAAGGCCGCTCCTAAGAAAGCTGCTAAGAAAGCTGCTCCTAAAAAAGCTGCAAAGAAAAAATCGGCTCGTAAGCCTAATGCGGCGTTCATGAAAGCGCTTACTCCAAGTGCTGATCTCGGTGCTGTAATTGGTGCAAAACCAGTTCCACGTACAGAAGCAGTTAAGAAAATCTGGGTTTATATTAAAGCCAATAAATTACAGGACAGCAAAAACAAACGCATGATCAATGCTGATGCAAAACTGAAAGCTGTATTTGGCGGTAAAGCACAGGTATCAATGTTTGATATGGCAAAACATTTGTCAAATCATTTGAAATAAACTACTTGCCAGCAAGTAAAAGAGGGCGTTGTAAAACGCCCTCTTTTTATTTTATATAACCTGAAAGATTATTGCTTCAGTGAAGTGCCGCATCCATGAAGTACTCTCGGTTTTTCATCGTTCTTTAGTTTGAGTGTTAAATGCACGGTGTAAGCAGAGCTGTCACCCGACATATCGTTGATGCAAACTTTATTCATGATCTGCAATTCAAGTTTCCCCATCTCTGTTTCTGCTTTATAAAGTTTTGTGGCAGCATCGATGTTAACAGCTTTCACCGGTGGAGTAGTGAGTTCAACACCGTCAGGCGTGGTATAACGAATGAATTTTTCTTCGTCCATTTCAATACTCCAGAATGGTTCATTTCCCGTAGCAATAAAATCGATACCTGCGGCTGCTTTTTGTTTCCATCGTTCAGGAATGTTGATGTTCATTTTGATCGTTGTATCTGCCGGAACAATCGTATCTGTAGCAGGTTCTTCAGCCTGTTGATCTGATTTTTGCTTCTGTTCGCAGCTGATCGCCATTGTAAATAATAAGATGAGAAGAAGATTGCGCATGCTGTTTTATTAAGTACAGAAAGGTACAGCAAAAAATAATTTAGGTAGCGAAAGTTTGTGCAATGGTTTCGTCATTTTCAAACTGCTTTCTCCTTTACTTTGCAGCCATGATCGAATGGTGGATCTATCTTCTTGTTTGCATAGGTGCGTTGTTTGCCGGCTTTATTGACGCTGTTGTTGGTGGCGGTGGTTTGGTACAAGTGCCGTTGTTAATGATTCTGTTCCCCGAGCTGTCGCATGTGCAGGTGATAGCCAGCAATCGCTTTGCGTCACTTGCTGGAACGAGCGTTGCCGCTTTTCAATACATCAAAATGATTGGTGTTGACACCGGTGTGGTGATAGCAACAGGCATAACTGCAGCCATATCATCATTCAGCGGAACGTTTGTTATGGAATTAATAAGGCCCGAAGTATTTAAGCCACTGTTGCTTTGTATCATTATTGTGCTGGCTGTTTACACATTCATCAAAAAAGATTTTGGACATATTCATGCTGTGAAATACAGCGGTCATAAATTCCTGATAGTTTGTGCCTTTATTGGTGCTGTCATAGGATTTTACAATGGTTTCATTGGACCGGGAACAGGCAGCCTCTTAGTATTTGCGTTTGTTAGTGTTGCCGGTTTAAATTTCCTGCATGCATCAGCTTCTTCTAAAATTATAAATGCAATTGCAGATGTTGCTTCACTGATAGGTTTCTTAATGAATGGCGCAGTGGTATTTAAAATTGCTTTGCCTATGATGGTATTTAACATGCTTGGCGCATACATTGGCAGTAAGGCGGCCATATTAAAAGGCAATGTATTTATCCATTATGTATTTCTGTTGGTGATAAGCATCCTTATTATACGTTTGGGGAGAGATGTACTGCTCTCCTGGAATAATTAAACAAAAGCCCCGACTAATATCAGGGCTTCTACAGGAAAGCTATCAGGAGTTCTTACAGGCCAGCTGTGATTTATATTGTTAATCAGCTTTCGCTTTTGATTTGGCAATTTTTATTTCATTTAGTTTTTCTATGGAGCTGGTGTTGAATGGATATTTCTCCAATGCCAGGCGGTAATACTTTTCTGCATTCACCATATCGCCCGTAATAAAGTAAAACTCGCCAAATGAATCATAAGGGTTGCAACCTGTGGGATATAGTTCTACATACTTTTCAAAATGCTGTTTAGCAGTAGCATTATCTTTCTTCACCTGCAGATACATATAGCCAAGTATGTTATGAATGGGAGCTACATCGGGAAACTTCTTGTGATATTCCTGTGCAGCAGCAAACTGCTCTTCAGGCGTAGGTCGTGTAATTGTATAGAAGAAGCCAATAAAACTTCCATCAGGAAACATATTGTACAGATCGGCCCATAGCTTTTGATTGTCGGCCTGTTTGTTTTCGGGTGTTACCAGTTTTACAAACAGTTGCTCACCTTCTGTTTTGTTTTTTGCGCTGGCGAAAGCACGTTCAACATATTTTTTCTTTGTTTCACCATTGCTCAGGTTTGCCATTAATGTCAATACAACTGTAAAGTCAGGATCAAGTTCAAGGGCCCGTTCAAACTGCTGATAAGCCTGTGCAAATTCAATGTTCATCATGTGGGCTGCGCCCTTGCCTGCAATTTCTCTGGCTTCTTTTGATGAAGTGGTCCAGCTCATGGTTTTTTTCTGTGCAATAATGCCTTGAGTCATGAACAGAAGAAACAACAGCAGCGATGCCCAGGTTGGGAGTAATCGTTTCATACAACAATGTTTTTTGGTTTTGGAATACGATGTCTGGGGTATGAAGTAAAAAGCAGTCTGGAAGAGCCGGAGATATGGTTCAATGAGATAATAAGAGAAGGTACAAATATTTATAAGAGATAAAACTGACAGTTATCAGGAGTGTTTTTTTTATGCTGTATAATTACCTTACTTATATATCATTACAATGCTGCACAAGGAATGTTTTTTTATAGCGAAACAGTATATTTGAAAAACCCAACCGGTTTTATCTAATTTAATTTTGTTTATGGAACCTGAACTTGTTATAAAACCCAATCGCTTCATTTTTTTAATCATGGCTTTTATTGCCTTAGCTATGTCGACCGTGTTTGCTGTATTTGCAGTAATACCGGATCTGTTTAGTGATGATGGTGCGTTTAGTTCTGAGGAACAATTGTCCATCATTGAAATCATCATCTTTGGTTTCTTTTGCATGGTGGGATTGTTTCTTTGTTTTGTTTGGATGAAGATGTTCATAAAGGATACTGCAGCAATCGCTATTTATAAAAACGGGTTTGAAGCTAACACAAATGGCATCAGTACAGGATTTATTGCCTGGACAGATATTGAAATGCTGGAAGAAGTACTGGTAAGTTCAAACAGCGGCAGTGGCACAAGAAAAGAAGCTGCATTGGCTGTTTATTTAAAAGATCCCGCAATTTATACGCAACGTCTTCCTTTGTTTTTTCAATGGGCCACTAAACTTGCAGGTAAAAGCGGCCGGTACAGTCATACAAATAAATATGGAGTAACAGAAAATACGCCGCCGATATTTCTGCCATTCGCTGCTTTTGGTACACAGTACGAAGAAGCGAAGAAATTAATGTATGCCGGGGTAAAACAAAAGACAGGTTGAGCATAAAAAAAACTTCCGGTTTTATGAGCCGGAAGTGTTTTTCATTACAAGATGAATCAATTATTCTTTTGGGAAATCAGCACCCTCACTTACGGCAGCCCACGTTTCAAAATCACGTTTCAACTCTTCCACTTTCAGTCGTGCTCCTTTTAATGCAGCAGCGCCCAGTAATAAACGCAATGGCGGATGTTCAGTTTCTGTTACATCGATCATTGCTTTTGCTGCACGCACAGGATCGCCCGGTTGATTACCACTATAGCCACGTATATCACCTGCGTTCTTACCGGCAGTAGAAGCATAGTCATCAATTTTTACAGTGGTATCTTTTGCTGAACGACCTGCCCAATCGGTACGGAAACCACTTGGCGCAATAATGGTTACTTTAATTCCCAATGGAGCCACTTCTTTGTACAAGGCTTCACTTAAACCATCCACTGCATATTTTGTTGCGTTGTAAAACCCAACACCGGGGAACGAACGCAAACCGCCAATAGAAGAGATGTTGAGGATATGGCCGCTTTTCTGTTTACGCATATGCGGTAATACTTCCTGCGTCATCTTCGCCAAACCAAATACATTGATCTCGAACATGCGACGCACTTCTGCTTCTTCACTTTCTTCAACAGCTGCAAAATAACCAATGCCTGCATTGTTCACCAATACATCGATCTGCTTGAATTTTTCCAATGTAGTTGCAACAGCAGCTTTGATCTGTTCAGGAACAGTTACATCCAGTTTTACTGCGATCGAAGTATCTGGATAAGCCGAAACAATATCCTGTACATCTTCTGTTTTACGGGCGGCCACTGCCACACGATAACCCTGTGCCAACGCCTCTGTAGCCAGTGCCCTTCCAAAACCGGTGGAGCAACCGGTTATAAGCCAAACTTTTTTCATTGCTTTTTTAGTTTAAAATGATCGAACAAGTGTAACTGTTTTATCACAACTTGTTTTTTCTAGAATTAATTACAAATACCATCTGTTGTACAAAAACCATCAGCCGCAGCTATTTCCACCAATGGCTTCTCTTCTTCCCAAACGGTATCCAATACCTGTGTAAATACGGCAGCCGGTTGTGCACCTGATACTGCATATTTATTATTGAATACAAAAAACGGAACACCCTGTACTCCGATCTGTTGTGCCCGGTATTGATCTTCCCGTACTTCATCAACATATAAATCACTTTCCAGCATATTTCGGATTTCATCTGCAGGTATACCAAGGCTTGTTCCGGTTTCAATCAATACATCTGTATCAGCAATATCTTTCCCTGCCGTATAATACGCTGCAAACAATTTTTCTTTTGCTTCATTTTGAACGCCGTATTTTTTTGCGAGGTGGAGCAAACGATGTGGGGCAAGTGTATTATTGATCACCGCAATATCAAAATTGTATTCTAATCCAACTTCCTTTGCCATGTTCGACATGTATTGGCCCATCTCTTTTGCTTTTTCAACTGAAACGCCTTTCCGTTTCGCAAGATATTGATGCACTGATTCGCCGGGAGTTGTTTTCATCTCAGGATCCAATTGAAAACTCTTCCACACAACTTCCACGTTCTCTTTATCAGGAAACAGTTCAAGCGCCTGTTCAAACTTCCGTTTGCCGATATAGCAAAACGGGCACACCAGATCCGACCATATTTCTACTTTCATCGGTTATAATTTAGAGGCGCAAGTTACGGGCAGATCAATTGGCAAAAAGTCATAACGCTGTCAGTTTGCAATAACAGGCTGGTAGCAGTGATCAGGGGGCATCAACGACTCTCTTCCCAAATGGAAGTAATGAAATTTCCAATAGTTTAAAATGTTGCCGCCCCCACGGAATGCCAATGATTGTGATATACAGGAATGCGCCCATGATAAGATGCGTAAGCGCCACTTCAATACCACCAAAAATGATCCAGATAATATTAGCCAATACCGAGAGGCAACCTGACTGCGAAGAATCGCTCACTACTTTTTTCCCAAAGGGCCATAATACCAAGCCTGCCAGTTTAAAACATTGCAATCCGAAGGGAATACCAATAATGGTGAGACACAAGATAATGCCGCCGAAAAAATAACCAAGTGCTGCAAAGAAGCCGCCAAAGATGAGCCAGATAAGGTTGCCAAGAAAGTTCATGTGATGAGGTTGTTATTGCTCCTAACATACAATATATTTTGGAAAGTTATTCAACATACACATAGGAGTTGTACAGAAAGTGATGATAGATGGTTGTAATGCAGAAGCTCAATTTTTTGAGGGGGTGGATTTTATTGTCAGCCCGAACGTTATGAATGAAGTAATAAAGTAGCCCCGGATAACGACGGATACCGCTTGCTGATGTAGTATTGATGTAGTATAATCAGATGCTTTCGAAAATCGGTTTGGTAATATTGAAACAGAATTCATTTATCTCAAAACAATTACCAAAAACGATTGCACATGTTAAAAAAATGCACAACAGCTTGTCTGTTCACGGCACTGGTTGCCCTTAGTTTTCTGTTCAATATAACCGCAAATGCCCAATGCCCTACGCTTGTTTGGGCCGATGAGTTTAACGGCACAACATTAGATGGCGCTAAATGGACTGCCGAAAACGGTGGTGGCGGATGGGGCAATGGCGAATTACAGTATTACAAAGCAGCAAATGCAACAGTAGGTAGCGGTACCTTAAAGATCACTGCAAAAAAAGAAAGGGTACAAGCCAATAACTACACATCGGCACGTATCAAAACTTATCTCAAAGGCGATTGGACATACGGCCGTTTTGAAGCCCGTATCAAGTTGCCAAAAGGTGCCGGGCTATGGCCTGCATTCTGGATGATGCCTACCGACAGTTACTATGGCACATGGCCACGCAGTGGTGAAATTGACATCAGTGAATTGGTAGGTGCAAAACCAAATAATTCGTTTGGTACATTACACTACGGCACATCATCAACCGATCATCAGTATAAAGGCGCTAACTTTTTTTTAAACTCAGGTACGTTTGCAGATGCCTTTCATACGTTTGCTGTAGAGTGGCAGGCAGGTGTTATTAAATGGTATGTAGACGATAATCTTTACAGCACACTTACTTCTGCTGATATTGCTCCCTACGCATGGCCCTTTGATAAACGTTTTTATATCATTCTTAATCTTGCAGTAGGAGGTACACTGGGTGGTACAGTTGATACAAAGATCTTTCCCGTAGCTATGGAAGTGGATTATGTGCGTGTGTATGCAGGTAACACCCCAACCATTTCAGGTAAGCGGGTTGTGCTTAACCAGGCACAAGGCGAAACATACAGTATAGCAAATGCTCCTGCGGGAAGTAATTATAACTGGAGTGTTCCACCGGGTGCAACAATTGCTTCGGGACAAGGCACCAATTCCATTACTGTAAACTGGGCCAATACAAGTTCATCAGGTAATGTAAATTGTGCAGTAAGTTCTTCCTGTGGCACTTCTAACCTTGCAATGAATGTATATGTTGAACCGGCTTATAATTATGCATTCTCTTTTGTAAATTTTGATGCATCAGGTCAGGCTACTTATTCACGTAGTGATGGCACATACAGCGTGGTGGCCAACCCATCAGCAAGTGGGATTAATACATCGGCGCTCAGCGGTAAATATATCCGAAACAGCACAGTACAATACGATTATATACAGTACAACACAACGGCTATTACAAACGCAGCTGATTATAAAAATAAAGTAAAGAAATTTTATCTCGATGTCTACACTGCCGCACCAGTTGGCACACCTGTACTGATTCAACTCGAAGGAAGCACTGCTTCTGCTACAAATTACCCGACGGGAAGAAACAGCAGGTATGTTGCTTACACCACAAAACAAAACCAATGGGAGCGATTGATTTTTACATTCCTTGATGCACCCGATGCTGCTGCATCTGATGCAGGTGTAACCCGCATGTTGTTAATGTTTAATTCCAATTCATTTACAGGAAGTACCTATTATATCGATAATCTTGATAGTTATTCAGTTGGTGCCGCTGCCCGTATAGGTGAAGCATCTGTTACTGCTTTGCCTGTTTCAAATTTAATGCAGACGCAGATTTATCCTAACCCGACAGGAAATGAATTGCGTATTCAACACATAAAAGCAAATACATCGGTATCCATTTTAAATCTGATGGGTCAGTCGATGGGCGTATATAAATTTAAAGAAGCAGGTAATGCAGTCATCGATATTTCATCATTGGTCAGTGGACAATACCTTGTGAAGTTTACAAGTAATGATGAAACAAAAACATTGAAAATCATAAAACAATAATCGTGCATCTGAAATGAAGTAAGCCGGTTCACGGATATCTTCATAAAATAATACCGCCGGATTTCCGGCGGTATTATTATCTTTTGCTTAGGTATGCTCTATTATTTTCTATTATTCATCTTTAAAAAACGTTTCTCCCTTAATAAGCCAGGAATAACCAAACGCTAACAAGGCGATCGTCTCCAATACATACGTTGGTTTTAAATGTTTCAATGCCTGGTACCAACTATCAATAAGACCAATCAATGCAATGGCGACGATACATACAACGATCGTCCAGCCACAGGTTTTATAAATGTAATTGCGGATCAGTTTCTGTCCGTGTATATCTCCTTCCTGGCTCGATTTTACAAAGAGTACAAGTGAAAAATAAGCAAAAGTGGAGAACAGTAACACAGCACCGCCATAATGCATGGCATTCGAAAAAGTATTTGATTGTTGTGTAATACGGCTGCATTCGTCAAGTGTGTACTTGCCAAAATTGGTAGGAAACATCGCAACGATCACGGCAAAGGTGCCGCCCAGTTTAGACGCAATCATATCCCTTTTATCGTAACCATTGTATGTAAATAAAAACAATGCTACGGCACACAATATGCCAACAAACAGATTACCCATATCAGTATAATAAAAATGACTGATGCTCGGAGGAAACTTACAACCCTTTTCAAAAAGGAAATAACCAACAAGCAGTACAAATGGTAAAGCCATGCCGGAAATACCTACTGCTTTGCGCAGCGTTAGAAAAGAAATAACATACTTGTCGTTTGGATTCGATTCAGTCATATGATGGTTTTAAAGCGATAAGATAGTAATTTTTTGAAATATGAAAAAAGGGTAACCTCTATGAAATTTCAGAAAGGATGCAGGACTGAATGCTTCTCTTTTTGTTCACACGTTTATGTGATTGTTTGGCCTCATTGCATTCTGCATTTTTGCAATTGTATTGTTATTTGTATTGAACCTTATCATCATGAAAAGAAGTTACATTTTTCTGTGCCTCGTTATTTTTATTGGCCTGATATTTACCTCCTGCCGGAAAGAAGGCTTTCAAACTATTACCAAAGAGTTGAATGTACATGACTTCAGCAAACTGGAAATTGCCGGTGAATTTGATATTCGTGTAACACAGGGAGCCAACTATAGTGTTCGCATTACAGGCAGGGAGCGAGACCTGGCTGATCTTGAAATCAAGGTATTTGATCATCTCTTGTTAATGGACTACCCGCATTTTGATCTGCGCAGACAGAAAGCAATCATTACCATTACCATGCCTTCTTTACAGGATATGGTTTTTGCCGGTGTGAGCAATATTACAGTAGAAGGGTTTACCGAAACCGTTCCTGTACGGGTAGAAACAAGTGGGGAAAGTAAACTGCATTTAAAAATGAATGCGCCCTTATTTCAACTGCTTGCTTCAAGCCTGTCAGAAATAACGCTCGACGGTATTGCAGGCGAACTAAAAGCAGAAACTGCCGGCGCTGCCATTATTGACACATACGCAACACCGGTAGTAAAAGCAACAGCAGTAGCCGCCAGTCAATCCACCATTAAAGTGTTTGCATTGCAATGGATAAGTGCCACTGCAGCAGGCAAGAGCCGCATTTATTATAAAGGAAACCCGCAGCAGGAAAACCTTGTGATCAGTGGTGATGCACGTATTATAGAAGAATAAATTCTGAGTAGCAAAAGTCAGGATCGTTTTTCTGATTACTGTACACGATAAGTTGGGATAAAGATCATTTTTAAACCTCGTTAAATAAAGTGATTATGCAAAAAGTCATGTATTCATTTCTGTTGATCATTGTTCTGCAGGCCTGTAATTCAGTACCGAAAATTGCAGTTAGTGATTCTTCCCTGCACACTGCTGAAGGATTAACTGTAAAAGGCCGCAATGGTTTTTTTATTAAACAAAAACTTTCATTTGGTGAATACAGAACAACGGCTGTAAATCGTTCCTGGACAAAGGGAAGCAGCTGGGGTTTTCGTGTTCCTGTACCAAACGATTGGGTGGAGCGGTTGAATATTGATTTTGTACGTCGAAAACAAACCGTGCGCTTCAGTCTTGTTGATCAAGCAGGTCATCAATCGGAAGTAACGGCATTTTCGAAAGTACGTTGGCACGATTTATCGATTGGAAACAACCCCAATAGCATTGTAAATATCATTGGTGATATTATGCAGATAGGTGATGGCGGTGTTAATACGTACGCTGTACGCATCATCCCTGCAAAAAATGCAGTACCATGGGAAATGATCATTGACAATAACGCTGCTCAACGAAATGCAAAAACGTACACGGGATTACTGGCTAAAAGCAAAACGGAATATTATATAGTGGCGCCTGTTTATAAACTTCTGAATAAACAGGGTAACGCAGTAAATCTTCCGTTTGGCGGCTCAGTTGGTTTTGAATTCAGGAATCAAGAGGGACAAACAGTTGCAGCTGTATCACTGATGGAAAGAGGTACTGTTTATTTTGGCCAGGTATCAGCTGAAGAAAAATTTTTATTAGCAAATGCTGCTGCTGCTTTGCTTTTGCAGCAACAGCTGGATTAAGGCTTGTGATCAGTTTAATAATAAGGGATGAACATACATTGAAGCGCATTATTGATCAACTCTCCCTGTTCATGATATAAACAAGATGCGGAAAGTTGCTGATATTATTTTTCTGCAACATGCGCCTGCGGTGCGTCTTCACTGTTTCAATACTGATGAAGAGTTGGCGGGCTACCTGTTTTGAGGTAAGACCTTCCGCAATAAGCCTTGCAATTTCTTTTTCACGTTCAGTAAGATCAAGCTTTGGATAGATACGTGCTGTTTGTCGTTTAATGAATTTATGAAAGGCCATTTGCACCGCCACCAGCAACTGTGTATCGTTATAAGGTTTTATTAAGTACATCACAGGGTCGGCCGCAAAAGCCTGTTGTAAAGTTTTGCTGTCGCTGTAAGCAGTTAAGAAAATGATCTCTGCATCAAACTCTTCTTTTAACTGTAATGCAAGTTCAGGTCCTTTTACATCGCCTTTGATGTTGATATCGCACAATACAACAGCGGGCAGTGTATCTGCTTTGCGACAAATGAGCAATGCCTCTGCTGCTGATTTGGCAATGCCCGTTACATCATATTCTTCTTCAGCCAGGAGTTCTGCAATTCCATTGGCAATGATCAATTCATCTTCTACAATTAAAATACTGTTATTCGTCATCATTCTGCTTTCATTTGTATCGTGTATCGGGTGCCCGGCTTGTTTGTCACCTGCATCGATGCGTCAAGTTGGTTCACTAGTATACCTACGAGTTTTAAACCAAAACCGCTTTCTGCTTCATCATTATTTTTTAAACCAATACCGTTATCGGCAACGCTGAGTTGCAAGTCATCACCTGTTTGCGCAAGCTGTATATAAAGCTTTGGATCAGTTGTTTGTTTGAATGCGTGTTTACAGGCATTCGTCACCAATTCATTTACAATAAGACCGATAGACACTGCACGGTCAATATTCATCGATGGGTTTGGTAGTTGCACAGTTGTTTCCACCGCAAATGCAGGCAAACCAAAACTACCGGCCAACGAAGAAGTGAGTTGGTTCAGGTAATCCTGCATATTAACTGCCGCCAGTTCGTTATCAACATATAATTTCTGATGGATCATGGCCATCGCATCAACCCTTGTTTTGCCTTCCTGCAATGCAGTTTTTGCATGTTCATCTTCCACCCGGTTCGATTGCAGACTCATTAAGCTCGATACCACCTGCAGGTTATTCTTTACACGGTGATGTAGTTCACGGATAAGCGACTGGATATAAATATTCTTCTCCTGTGCATCGGCATACAATGTTTCCAATTCCGTTTTTTGCAACGTAATCGTGCGTTGCTCCCGATCGTAACTGCGGCGGAATAACCAGATCACCAACGCTGTAAAAAACAATGTATAAAGAAGTGAGGTTGCATAATCGGCAATACGCTGTGCATTGGTGCTGTAGGGTATGATCCAGTCAGGATTATAATATTCAAGAACCAGGAGGCTGATGATCGATACTGCATAAATAATGCATAACAGTAACTGCATGCCCGGCGGCGAAATTAACAGCAGTGCGGTGAGGATCATGACCATTAAATAAATGGTGGGACCAAGCGATGCGCCATTATAAAAAAACAAAGGAGCCAGTACAAAAATTGTTGCCAGTATAAACCCAACCAGTAAAGTCTGGTTAAACAGTTTCCTGAAACGTGAAAGGTAAAAGGTGAGCAGTGTAAGTGAAGCACCCGTTATACCCAGGATGATAGTGGTGGGGTGTAAACCAAGGATAGAATTAAAGATGGTGCCTTGTGCCGAAAAAACAGTGAGTACAAAGCTGGTGAGGTTAAAGATCCTGTGCTCAAATGAAAATGCTTTTTCAGTGCCTGCAATGGTATAATAGAGCTTACGTAACATGGCAGTGTAGGGAACGTATGTGAATTTGGTTGATTTAGTTTAACTCCTGTATCGATGAAATTAAAAAGAAAACGATTGGCCGCAAGTATTTGTTTTATTTGTATGTATCTTGATATGGATTGGGTTTAAACAGCACAATATTTCTGTGATCAGGATCGATGTCAAAGGTCAAAGAATTTAATTAAAATGTGCATAGTGTTATGTTGTTTTGTTCTTCTTTGCATGAAACGTCCCTAAGAAACAAGTTCTTATAATTTCACAAATCCTTTCCTTAACGCTTCCAAACAAAGTCCTACACGGCTTTGTACTTTAAATTTTTGGAATAGCGATTCCCTGTAGCCATCTATTGTTCGTTCAGCCAGAGTCATTTCTGCAGCTATTTGTTTATAGGTAAGTTCGCTGCAAACGTAGCTTAAAAAAATCTTCTCTTTTTCCGTCATTACTATTGATGGCGTTTCAGATGAGGTCATCAGTAAACGTCTGAAATTTATATTAGAGGCATCTGCATTGTAATAGCCTTTCGTTACCACTTCTTTCAAGGCCTTCTCCAGCTCTGTAGGGTGTGTGTCTTTCAAGAGAAATGCACAGCAACCTGCTTTAAACATTTCTATGATGGCTGTATCTGTATCATTCATAGAAAGTGCTACAAGTTTCATGGCCGGATATTTATCATTCAGCCACTTGCTGGTAGCAATACCATCGAGCACCGGCATGTTTACATCAACCAGCATCAGGTCTGGTGGCGTCGGCAGGTTGCTGATTTTATTTTTTAAACTTTCGCCATTTAACGCTTCAACAACCACTTCGTAGTTGCCGAAGCTTTCAAGCATCAATTGTAATGATTTTAAAAAAAGCTGGTGATCATCCACTAAGCCAATTGTTGTTTTCATAGCTCTTTTTTTTGTAGAGGGAAATAAATATGCACGTTTGTTCCATTGCCGGGCGATGATTGGATGTTAATAATTCCACCCAGCAAATGAATACGGTGCTGCATATTGGTAAGCCCCATATTCCGTTTTACAGTTGCTGTATCAAACCCTCTGCCATCATCTGTTATTTGTATCGTGTAACCTTCCTCTTCTTTTTGCACCCGTATTAAAATAGAAGCAGGACTTGCATGTTTTACCGCATTTTGTACAGCCTCCTGTACAATCCGGAAAAGGATGATCTGTTCATCACTTCGTAATAAAAGCGGCACCTGTTCTTCATAGCTTGCTTTGATCACTTCACCCGCATTAATGCGGTCAATGACAGTTTGAATATTTTCAGAAAAACTAAAACGTTCGAGCCACTCTTTATCCAGTGATTTTGCAAGGGTACGTATCTCATTGATGGCCTGTCCCAATGTAGCATTTGCTGTGAGCAGTGTATCAGGTGGATTTTTCAGTTCCCGTTCGGTTAAGCCAATAAGCATTCGTGAGGTACTGAGCAGCTGGCCCACATTGTCGTGCAGTTCTTTACCGATTTGCTGAAAGGTTTGTTCCTGCACTTCAATACGTGATTGAAGAAGTTGTTGTTCAAGTTCTTTTTCCATGGTTAGTTTATCTCTTATAAATTGATTACGGCGCTTCCGGTGAATGACAATAAATGAAACCATAAAAGTAATTACAAGCAAAAGTAGCACCGTGCCTATAATAACAATTTCTAAGATTTTAATGGTTTCAGATGGCATATCAGCGCAATAAGAAAAAAGGAGTAAAGAAAAATATTAAGACCACGGCTCAACAGACGCCATACCTGTAAATTTAGTGTGCTTTTGGTATACGCCAGATAATCAAATGCGGTGAAATAAAAAAAGAACCCGGCATAAAAAAACAAAAGGGCCGTACATACCCAAAACATAGGCGTGCGGATAATATTCAGTTCAGTATCCACTTCAAGCAGTTGTTTAAAATAACGGTAACAGAAATAGATTATGGCTACGGTTGCAATACGGTAAGAAATGGTATGAAATCTGTTTGTGCCTTCTATAAAAAAAATATTCACTGCTGCAACAACCAGAAATACCGGTATGGCAATGAGGGCTGCTTTCTTTAGCGCAGGCTCTTTAAAGCTTCGGTAAAAGATGTAAAAATAAAAGCAGAACTCAAACACAGTAAAACCATTGTAAAGCTGGTTGCTGATGTTCTGTATGTTCATCCAGTTAAACGCAACGGCTGTTTCAAGAACAAGCGTTAAAAAAAGATAGGGCACAAAGAGCCGGAACCAGGCAGGTTGTATACGCATGATAAAAACAAGCCCCGCTAAAGTTGCTGCAGCAATGATATAGAGATCAAACATATTGTTCAGTTACATTCCTCCGTTACATTCTGGTGGGCAAAGACGGGCATTGTCTAAGCCTTCTTCAGGATCAAATAAGGGAGCCATGGTTATAGCTGCATCTTCATGCAATTGATCTTCATCGACTGTTCCGTTTTTTTTCGTTAACACAAGGATAGGTGTGTCCATTTGATGGTAGTCGCTTGCAGGTTTTGTTCTTGGTTCCGGTTGATAACGATGAGAAGCATCATGCATACCAAAGTAAATCCTTATGCCATATGCTTTTAAATCAGCTCCCGGCGACAAATCAACATAGTTCTCTCTTAGAAACTGTATGATTTCTCCTAGTGAATACCATGCGCTTCTTGTGTCTTTGGTTTTGTCATGAGGTTCAATCTTAGTGCTTCCCTTTCTTTTTTTTCCCGTATGACGATTATAGGTTGCCATTAAGTCTTCTATATCTTCTTTTGAAATTGATTTTGCTCCGGCAAATGCTTCCTGAGCTAATTTTTCTTTTGAAACAATTTTAATTGGCATAACTGTAAATTTGGTGAAGAATATTCAAAATAGGCAAAACAAGCCGAAACATCAAACGGGAATTTTCCCGTAGCCCACACCGTTACTTCCCCCTTGTGTTATTGTAGTTGAAATAAGAAGTTTGCAGCATAAACACCACATTGTAAAGCCAAGGCCGTTGCTGACTTATGAAAATCAAGTACCGGGTTGCAGAGCAGAATCTCTATCTGATGCTATTGATACATAACACCGGTATCTGTCTGAGAACTGCAACTGTTGGTACGGTTGAATCATTTAAACCAAAACGCTGCATTGTTATGAATTTCCTTCACGAAAAAGATATGGGTTGATAAAACTCCATTACCACAATTATTTACTTAAAGAAATATAACTGAAAGGTTGGTAAAGACACGACCCAAATCGATAGTGTATGTGAAAGTGTTTAAAAGCAAAAACCCGGGATGCCGAAAACGGGATTATAGAGTAGGCGGCTCAACTCCATTTTATGAAAAAGAATATTTTGGTATCGGCATTGATGATTTGTTGCTTATATACCTTTTCTCAATCAACCGATTCGGTAGTAAAACAACATACTACAGACATACAGGAGATTAAGAAAACAACAGATGTTTTAAAGAAAAATATTGATACTGTTGGAAAGGCTGTTGCGCAATTAGATAAAAAATTTTCGACAACAGTTACTGATTGTGCTAATTGCGAAATTGGTTTTATGCAATGGGTTTTAATTTTTTCTCCTGTATTGATTTTTATGATTGTATTGCTGGCTATACGAAAAAAAATGAAAGACTTCGACTTGAAGGAAGCGTTGTCTGAAACTGAATTGCCTAAGAAAATAATTCCTAATCCTGAGTACACTGCAGAGAAAATAAAATCATTGGCAGAAAACCCTATAGCTGCCGGTCTTTTAACAACGCTCCTTCCTGCCACTCTCGAAGTAACAGCTTCCGATGAGCCAACAAAAAGCAGCAGCAGGTACATCGCTTTTATAACAAGTTCATTAACATGGGTATTGGCATTGTGCTTAACGTGTTTTTTTATCTATCAATATATAAAAAGTAATGAGGCTCCAACATTGACTGGCCTTTCTTCAGTACTGTTGGCGTTAGGTATAGGTGTGGTGCCATATGCATTCAATAAAGTAAGCAAAGCTTTAGAGTAACATATAAACCGGGAAGCCGAAAACGGGAATAAAGAGTAGGCATTAAATTAAAATTATGAGCACAATTACCATCAAAGGGAATTTCTCAGGTAATGTCAACAATTTTGTCATACTAGACGTATTCCGCCCAAATTCCCTGCAGAATCATTATGATTTCAGAAAAACATTTGAAAGAGATTTTGAGGAAACTCTTACAGATCTTTTACCCGGTCTTACTTACAATATTGACTTTACAGGGTTTACCACAGCTAATTTCGAAATAACGATTTCGGGTGATTTTGACAATCCTAACCCTATAGAAGACTCAGTTAGCAAAGCATTCAGTCCTGGCTATGCCATTCAAACCACCTAAAAATTAAGAAATGAAAAAATATATTATAATATTTATTTTGTCGATAGCATGCATTCATGGCTATAGCCAATTTACAGACGCAGAGGGAAAAAAGGTTAGCGCAATTGTCAATTCTCAAAAAACGGCAAACAGTAAGGATATACTTAGTACTTTTTTCAGGGCAAGTATAGATGACTTGCTAGGCGATGATCGAAAGTTTTCCCTTAATTCCACTTTTTTTGGATTAGACTCAGTTTTTAGAAAAAAGGGAAAAGAAATATCTTACAGCAAGGAAAGAAGACTCAGACAAACGTCTTTCAATATAGGGCTTGAAGGTGATAGTCTTAGTTCAATTACCAAAATATCCGGTGGCTTTACGTTTACAATAATGAACAAGAAAGATATTACACTAAAAAAAATCAAAAGTGTTGACAAGAACGCCTTAGTTAAAAGTGCATTTATATTAGCAGATATTAAAACGGAAATCCTTGCATATATAGCAAAGAAATATCCAGCAAAATTTAATGATGTAGACACACTAAAAGACATTAACCTTTCATGGACAAATGCAAGCGCAAACAATGATTTTTCGAGCTTACACCCACTGATAGTTGAAGCGCTGCTTAGTCCCGGCCTGGCTGCATCTGCTGTTAAGAGCGATGCAAGCCTGGGTATTAGCGAAGATGATGTAGAATTAACTGTAATATCACTATTGAAAGGCAAAAACACGGCAAGAGATTTATATGATGCCATTGGTGAAAAATATTCCCGAAAGCCACTGTGGACTTTTTCGCCTACAGTTGTTTATGACAGAAACAACAGGCAAGGTGAGTATTTTTTTGCTTCTGAATTCACAGTTGGAATTGGCAAAGATTTAAGCAAAAAACCTTGGGAGATTGAAGTAAAATCAGCTTTTAAAATAACCAACGATACAGCTACGAAAAAAGTGAATTACGATAGCAAACCATTCTCAATAAGTCTGGGCGCAAACAAGGTTTTAATCGAAAATGAAACTAAAGAACCTAAAATGGAGTTTAAATTCTTCACCCAGTATGATTATCAATTCGGCAAAGTCCAGGTTGGAGAAAAACCTGGCATTTTCTCTTTAAATACAACTCTAAGGATTAATATTTTTAAATCATTATGGCTACCTCTAACTGTTAAATACGATGTAGAAAATGGCAATTTTCTTGGGTTCCTTGCGGTTACAGCAAACCTTGGTAATTAATTTTTCTTTCTCCCGCCCCGGGGTCTGTCCTTAGCCGACCTCGGGGATTTTTTTATCCGTTTGTGTTTTCAACAATCCTTCAATCAAACTCACCGCTCACTGTTCTCATACTTGATCTCGTCCTAATCTTTTATTAATTCCTTGTACATATCGCCTTGCGCATAAATATGATCGACCAGTTGGTTGTTGCATTTATAAATAAACAGCAAACGTTCAAGATGTGTTTTGCAGTTGGGGTGGTTAAACAGGTACTTGCAATCATCTGCATTGCAGCAATCTTCATGTGCACAGGAATGGAAATCGGGACAATGACCGTTGCTGTCGTCTTATGAGTGGTGGTTGGTGTTCAGTCATGTGTTTTTGATGTTTAGGTTGGTGCTCTGTAATTCTGAATCTCGGGGTCGGTTACACCAGACCCCTGGCCGACGGAAAGAACAATTTTCCTCATTGTCCGGTCTTTGTCCGGTCGAAGTCAGCCTTTTGTCCTGTTCGTTTTGCTGGGTTTGTTATACTCCTGGTCTACTTTACAGACACAATCATTCATCTCAACTAAATCACCATGACTGCTTTTTTTCGCAAGCGAACTGCTCGTGTTCGCACAGTTTTTTATCAATGTGTTTTTGCTGTTCTTTTTTTGTTTCCATTGTCGGTGGCTGCCCAGTACAAATTAAAGGCTACACCGGTCAATCAAAAAACCTTGCCTTCGCTGGAGAAAGTGTTTAAAAAGTATCACCTCTTTACAATCAATGCACCTGAACTTATGCGCAACTCCAAAGCGCAGGGGAGAGCTTCTTTTAAATTTGATCTGGAGCTTACCGGTCTTCAATCGCTTTCACTCTCGTTAACAGAGCAGGATATATTAAGTGAATCGTACAGTATGATTGTTGCCGGCCCCAACGGTAAAAAAGAAACCGTCCGGCCCGATATTAAAACCTATACAGGATGGGTGGCCAACGAAGAAGGTTCAATAGTGGCACTTACCATTTCCGATAAAACCATCTTTGGACATATCAAAGGGAAAACCACCGACTATTTTATTGAGCCCTTGCGGTATTATAATAAAAAAGCAGCGGCCAACAGTTTTGTTGTGTATGAAACAAAAGATGTAGTGCCCTCTTCCGCCTCGCTGTGTGGCGCAACGGAGGTTGCCGAAAAGCAAATAGCTGCAGCCGAAACATCAGCAACTACACTTGGTTCAGCAACGGGTACCTGTAAAATCATCGAAATGGCGGTTGCTACGGATGCGACCATTTTTGAAAAATACGGGTCGGCTGAGTTGGTTGAAGAGCACAATATCAGTATTATGAATACGATGGTGCTGTTGTACAGTAATGCCCAGATTGGCAGTTCGTATTTACAGTTCAGAATAAAACGAAATTACGTTTCCACTTCAGCAGCAACAGATCCTTATTTATTACCGACCAATCCAACCGGTTCAGAAGATCTGCTGCAAATGTTTAGACTATGGGGGAGCGCCGGTGGATTTGGCATTGGCTTCAATTTTGATTTAGGTCAGCTCTGGACCATGAAAAATATTATACCTGATAATGGGGGAGTTGTTGGCCTCGCTTTTGTTGGCGCAGTTTGTTCCAGTGCAAAATACCAGGTAAACAGAGATTTATTTTCGCAAACGGGCTTACAGGCAGGGGTACTTGCCGCCCACGAAACGGGTCATAACCTGAGTGCACAACACGATGCCTCCGGAGCCCCGTATATCATGGCCCCTAGTTTAGCAGACCCACCAAATACAGTTTTTAGTTCTGCAAGTATTCTGAGTATGACAAATTACTTGAACAGTTCCTTGGCAGCATGTATTAGTGGCTGCAACACTGAGCCACCAACAGCAGGTTTTAATTTGCCTAAGTTTAGTTGCAGTAATACCTTCAACTTAAACAGTGCAAGTGTTGGATCTGTTAATGGAGTTTTTTGGGAAACGCCTGGCGGCAACCCTGCAACTTCAAATGCACAGTCGCTGACGGTACAGTATGCAACACCAGGTTTAAAAACCATTGCATTAACGGCTTATAATAATAATGTAACGAGTACGGTTGTTAAGCAAGTATTTATTAATTCGGGCTTACCGAATGGATGTCGAACAATAACGGGAACAGGACCTGCACCGGGTGCATTTGCAAATTTTAAATTAAACGATCTGGAACATGTTTTTGGAGGCACATATGGAAGTGTTTATAGAAATAATACCTGCACCGAGGTTGTTTCTTTAACACCCGGTGAAACATATACTTACAAAGGAACAGTAGGGTTGCCTTTCATCAATGTAAGCAGCACGCTGCAGGTGTTTATTGATTACAATGCAGACGGTGATTTTTTGGATGAAAACGAAGCTGTTCACACGTCACCCGAGTGTATCATGGGCGAGTATAGCTTTTCGTTTACTGTGCCTTCAAATGTAACCGTATCAGACAATCCTGTTCGAATGCGTGTAGTTGGCTTAGGTTGCGGAGCAACGCTGGGAAATGGATGTAATGTTGCTCCAAATTCAATGGTAGTAGATTTTGGTGTGCTTTTTTTACCAGCCGAGAAATTTTACTATGTTGACCGTGACCGTGATGGTTATGGTAATCCCAATTCAAAAGCATGGTTGCGCAGTGAAACAGCTCCTCCGGGTTATTCAACAACAGGAGACGATTGTAATGATGATTTTCCCTGGCTTAATCCGGCTACTGTTTGGGTAAAAGATGCTGACAATGACTTCTATTACACCGGAGATCCAATTGTACAATGTACATCACCTGGTGCAGGTTATACCTATATTATGCGAAATCCAGGTGATTGTGATGATACCAAAAAAGAAATCAATCCTCTCACTGTTTGGGTGAAAGATGAAGATGGCGATCATCATTATACCGGCGCTCCGGTCACACAATGTGAAAAGCCCGGTGACGGATATGTAATTCAAACAATTGAACTCATAGCAGGCGATTGTAACGATGCTGATCATACAGTTTTCGAAAACCAAACCTATTATAAAGATGAAGATGGGGATGGTTTCGGCAATATCGCAAAACCAATTGCTGTATGTTCATCCACAGCGCCCGCAGGTTATGTAACCAATAGTGGAGATTGTAACGACAGTAATCCGGCTATCAGTCCTGCAGCAGTAGAAGTATGTGGTAACCAAATTGATGATAATTGTGATGGTGTTATTGATGAGGTTGCGTGTTATACCTGTACAAACGCAAATGGATTAACTGTTACTGATGTTACAGCCAACAGTGTACGTTTAAGCTGGAGCGCAATTGCTAATCCGGAGCAATGGCAACTGCAATACAAAGCAATCGGTAAGGGCAGCAGTAAATGGATGGATATTTTCTTAACCGGAAATATTCGTTCAGTAACCATACCCAATCTTGTGTCTAATCAAAATTACCAATGGCAAATAAGGGCGAAGTGTGGAAAATCGTGGACAGCCTATCTTGCCGGATCAAATTTCAGAACAAGTGCAACAACTGCAAACCGATCTGCTGATGATTTGTTTACAGGAAATGCAAATGCAGCAATGCAGTTGTATCCAAATCCGTCAAACGGAAACTTTACGTTGAACTTACAACTTGAGCAGGCAATAACAAGTACAGCAAACATCAGCATCAGAGATATTGCGGGTAAGCTGTTATTTACAGAAAAGGTAAATGTTGTAAACGGACTTGTATGTAAGAATATTCAATTGCCGGGATATGCAACAGCTGGTATGTACTTTATTGAAGTGTCGGCAAATGGTAAATGGTTTAAAACAAAGTTGATTGTAACAAAATAATACAGCGACACATATTGATCGTGTTATGTCGTGACGTTGTTTTTTAACAGGTAAGTAATCAGGAGTCTGTGGTATTCAAAACAGATTCCTGATTACTTTTTTTGTTGTTGAAATTTCTGGTACTGAAAATTTTAGTTCGCTTTGTGCCTTTTTGGCAAGGATGAACATCATCGTTCACTTCGCTACAGTGTCCCGACCGTGTGCTTTCTTCATCTGCGTTTTTTTGTGTTCATATGCCGCAATTCCTTTACTTTTTTGTGGTTGTAAATACGGTGTTTTCACGCCTGTTTATACAAACAATATGTTGTAAACTAGTAATACAAAACCTAAACTCATGGCTATTACTGCACAACAAAAACAAAAGATACTCCGGGTAGTAAATGTATTTGAAACCGGAAGTATTGCAGGCAATTATGCTGCCATTACATTGTTGAAAGATGGTCCTCCGGGAGCCGACGGCAGCCCGATGAAGCAAATTACGTATGGCCGCAGCCAGACAACAGAGTTCGGCAATTTAAAAATGCTGATTCAACAGTACATTGATGCGAATGGATCGTTTGCTGATGCATTAAAACCTTATGTAAGTAAGATCGGGAAGAAGCCAAGTCTTTGTACTGATGCTCTTCTTTTACAAACGTTGAAAACAGCAGGTAAAACAGATCCTGTCATGAAAAAGGCACAGGACGATTTTTTTGAACAATTGTATTACCAGCCGGCGCTTAACTGGTTTACGGGTATGAAGTTTACCACGGCGTTAAGTATGTTGGTTATTTATGACAGTTTTATTCACAGCGGTACAGTGCCTTCCTGGTTACGTGAGCGTTTTGCAGAAGCTGTACCTAAAAACGGTGGTGATGAAAAAAACTGGATCAAACAATATGTACATGCAAGACATAACTGGCTGGCAAATCATTCACGGGCCATCCTGCGCAAAACTATTTACCGCACACAGTGTTTCAAAACCAATATTGCAAAAGATAACTGGGATCTGTTGCAGGTTATACATGCGAATGGTATAGCTGTAAGCTGAAAAGTATAAGCTGGAGATGCAACTGTTGTTTCACTTTTTCTTAAGCTGTATTTCATTCCTTTGTTTGCGGAGCATATTTTCTTTTGAGTTGCAAGGAAAGCCGGAGGCAAGAAAACGATTGCTGCATAAAAAAGCAGATTCCTTTTACGGAATCTGCTGTAAAAAAATAGTTGAGGCATTAAACGTTAACCCAGGTCTTTTAACCACTTCACCAATTCATCTTTGGCTTTGCCGGTTTTCTTTTGAATTCTTCCCCACAATTCATCGTCTTTTCCTTCTTCGTAAGTAAGATCATCATCGGTTAACTCGGCATATTGCTGTTTGAGTTTGCCTTTCCACTCATTCCATTGTCCTTTTACTTCTAATTTGTCCATACGATCATGTTTAGGTGTTATAAATTGTGTACCCGCTTATACTGTAGGAAAACTGTGCCAGAAAAGCTGCAGCGTGCAAGCTACTTGCTTCCGGCTGCTGGCTGCAAGCTTGTTTACGTTAAGTATGATTGTTGTTAAATGGTTGGCATGTAAACCATAATGCAGTTTCCTTATCCTAAGTTCTTCCCGTCTTTGCGTCTTCGTGGCATCACTTGCATCTTTCGGCAAAAGCAGATATAATGAATAATAAAACCTTTACAAACGGTTAAACCACAGCATCCTCAACCACAGGCGTTTAGTAAAACTGATCGTCTGCAATAACTGCTGTTTCTTTAACATTTCATCACTGGCCTCATATTTGAAACAGTAGAAGTATAAAACATACATTATGGCACAATCAGAAGAAATAAAAAAGAAAAAAACAGATGAAGAAACATCTGCTATAAAACCCGATCCTGAAACACTTCACAAAACAGATCCGCAGGATAATATGAAGGGACCTATCTCTTCGCTTGTGAATGGTGTAAAAGAAGTGGTGGAAGAAAATGATAAGGAATCAAAAGAAGAAGCAACGAGGAAGAGAGATGAGCATATGTAAATAGTAGAATTTGTAAGTTGTAAGTTCCGGGTTCTAAGTTTTAAGTATGCCATACCTGGCAGTCACTTCCTTTCTTGAAGGAAAGAGCAAGAGGTATGGCATACTTGAACCTGTTTATAATCTCCTGATCCAGATATTACGGTATTGTGTTTTACAGCTATGATCCTGTAAAGAAATTACATCTTCACCATGTGCAGAGGTATAAGTGTGTAAGCCGATATAGTTTGTAAGGCCATTGATGGTCACATTATTTTGAACCAACACTCCGTTGTGCAGCACGGTGATTCTTGCAGGTGCATCTAATTCGCCGGTTGTTTTAAAACGGGGTGCTGTGTAAATAACATCGTAGGTATTCCATTCTGCCGGGTTACGCATGGCGTTTACCAGCGGTGCATGATCTTTATAAATACTTCCTGCCTGCCCGTTACGGTATGTTCTGTTGCCATACGAATCGAGTACCTGCAACTCATAACGGTTTTGGAAAAATACACCACTGTTACCACGGTCTTGCCCGCCGTATTCAATACTGTCGGGTGCACTCCATTCAATATGCAACTGGCAATCACCGAATAAAAGTTTGGTTTCAATACCACCAGTACCGGGTACTACTTCAAAGTAATCGTTGTTTACGATTTTCCATCGGGGTGCTTTTGTTTTGTCCCGCTGGCTAACCCATTGATCTAAATTTTTACCATCAAATAAAACGATCGCATCGGATGGAGCTTCTCCTGCTTTTTTGCCGGGTGTGATTATTTTTACTTCAGGGTTCCATATTTCTGTCATCTCAGCCTTCATCGGCATGGGTGATACTTCCGGTGCTGTATTCACAAATTTTTTCTGTGCGCTGGAGGTAGATGCAGAAAAAAGAAAGATGCTGAACAGACCAACGATGATGTTAGTAGATTTCATTTGTAAGAATTAAGCAATGTTTGTAAATAAAAAAGGCAGCTGATTGCCGCCTTTAAATTTATAGAAATATGCAGGAACAGGAAAAACTATTCTTTTCCATCGTTCTTTATAAAGTCCGCAATTACATAAATGTTATCGGAAATAGATTTTGTATCGAGGCGCCCTCCTTTTTGTACATTTAAAGAAGGGTCGGGAATGGATGCAACTTTGTTTCCCTGTTTATCAAAGTATTCTTTTGTATTGGTTGTAAAGTCAATTTTTTCTTTCGGCGTGCCGTTCTCGTACCAGCTCATCGCTTTGCCGCTTGGTTCATTATTGAAAAAAGTGGCTTCTAACTTCTTCTGCCCATTTTGATACCAGGCAATATATTTTCCGTTGACCGTGTTTACATCTTTCATTGTTGCTTTCATTAGTATCTCACCACTGCTGTAGAATTGAGTGAGTTCAAATAAATTTCCGGTTCCCTGCATTTCTAAAAACGGAATGCCTTTAGAGTCAACATACTTTACTGTCTTATTTCCATCTGTCACTTTTATTTCAATGGCCGGCTTGCCATTTTCATGGAAATATTTGGGATCAACACTGCTGCTCATTTCACCATTTTCAAAAAGAGCTTCGAATTTCAGCTTTCCGTTTTCGTACCAGCCTGTGCATTTGCCGTTCATTTTCCCATTTGCCCAGCTTGTTTCTTTTCTTTTTTTACCGGACTCGTAGTAATGATAAAAAACACCGGTTGCAACACCATCTGCATACGTACCTACATTGGCAACTTTTCCATTTGTATGATACTTGGTCCACTTGCCTTCAAGTTTTCCGTATACATAGTTGTATTCATATTGCAATTCGCCTGTATTGTAATAACCCATTGAGCGGCCATTCAACGCATTGTCAACGTAGTTTTCTTCACCTGACAGTTTGCCATCCTGGTAATAGTACTGATATTTCCCTTTATGTACCAAAGGAAATGCAAGCGTAGCTTCTCCACTCATCTGTAAGCGACCGTTTTTATAGTAATCGTTAACCACCCAACTGTTATCGTCTTTCTTAGAAATAGTGCGATAATACATTGCATCTGCTTCCGGTGACGGGAACCAGTCTTTATCATAAAATACTTTTCTTGCCTGTACTTCTTTTCGTTTGATTTGCCCTGCAAGTTTGTATGCTTTCTTTACATCGAGTGTGTATGAGGTATGCGTGTAAATCACCTGCTGGTTATCATCAAGAAAAAAGATCACCGGTGCTTTTGTGGTGTACATGGCCTTCATCAGCTCCTGTGATTTGTCGAATAGCACTTCAACATTTTTCCAGCGGCTTGCTTTTGAGAATACTTCACTTGAAGTAAGACTTCGGTCAACATTCACCGCCACTATTTTTACGTTTGATGCTGTGCCGAGTGTGCTGTAATTATTATCAAGCTCAGTAATGAGTTTCACGCAAGCTGCACACCATGACTCGGAATAAGTAAGTACAATAATGGGATTATCAAAATCAGAAATAGAAGCAGTGCTTACACTATTGCCTGTTTTATTCACCAATACAGCTTTGGGTAACCCGGCTGTTGATTGTGCCTGTAATAATGTAATTGAAAAAACAAAAAGAATTGTGGGTACAAGTTTTCGGTACAACATGGGTATTTGATTTGAGCTTGGCAATGATACAAAAAAATCTGCCTCAACACTAACTGAATGGTAGTTGGAGGAATGTTTAAATGTTTAATTAAGTATCGTGCAAAAATACCGACATCGGTTGTTTCAGGCAATACCTAAAAAGGAGTAAAAAGAGTCACAAAGCATGGTTAGCAACCCTTAAAAAGATTACACATTTACAATTAAAACGGGTATCTCCAGTTCATGTCTTACTGCTTCAATTGTTTCTCCAAATACATAATCTTTTAATCCTTTATGCCTGTGTGCACCCATGATCAACAGATCCGCTTTATTTTCTTTCACCAGTCGCACAATTTCGCTGGTGCGTTTGTTGTAACCTAACGAAGCAGTAACGCTGTATCCTTGCTGCTGCAATGTGTTTGCATATAATTCAAGACGCTGGCGATCATTACGGGTCTCTTCATCATCTGTTGCTTCACCCAGCAAACGGGCAGGTGCCGTTTCTACCACATGTACTAAAAAATATTGCGCATCTTTTCTTCCCTGGTGTAATGCATAGGCAATGAGTTTTTCATCGTTCTCAGAAAAATCAAGTGCAACTGCAATTCGGTTTACTTCAGGCACACTCAGATTATTGAGTGAAGGAACAGGGCTGTGCAGTTTTGCACTATCTCTTCGTTTTTGTTTTTTAATAAGCGGAAGGAAGGTCATGGTGAGAAACAACCAAACAAAACCTAATGCGATAACTGGGATTGCTATTTTCCAGAAACCTATGCCGGGCTCATTATAAACTGCTGAAATTTCCTGCACTACCAAACGCACATTCAGGAACACAAGAATGGCTGCAATACACCAGGCAGCAATTTTTACCCATAGTTTAATGGCAAACTCACCCATGGTTTGTTTATCACTCACAAAATGAATCAGCGGTATAACGGCAAAGCCTAACTGCAAACTCAATACCACCTGGCTGAACACCAGCAGCGCATCTACTTTTTCTTCACCATAAATAAGAATAACTGCCACTGCAGGTATGATGGCAATTAAACGTGTAAGCAACCTGCGCAACAAAGGATTGATACGGATATGCAGGTAACCTTCCATTACAATTTGCCCCGCCAATGTGCCGGTGATGGTGCTGCTTTGCCCGGCAGCAATTAATGCTACAGCAAACAGAATCGGTGCCAGTTTTGTTCCAAGTAAGGGAGATAATAACGTGTATGCATCTTCAATTTTTGCAACTTCTGTATTACCTGTTTTGAAAAAGACAGAAGCTGCCAGAATAAGAATGGCTGCGTTTACAAAAAAAGCGGCGTTGAGTGCAATGGTACTGTCGATAAAATTAAACTTCAATGCACGCCGTATGCTGGCTTTATCATCACCTATCTTTCTTGTTTGCACCAAGGCTGAATGCAGGTATAAGTTGTGTGGCATAACAGTAGCACCAATGATACCTACTGCAATGTACAATGCCTGGTTATTAAGTGCCGTGGGTATAAATCCTTTTGCCACTTCAGGTAATGAAGGTTTTGCAAGAATAATTTCAATTAAAAAAGAACTGCCAATGATCACCACCAACGCAATGATAAATGCTTCCAGTTTACGGATACCATAGTTCTGCAACCACAACAACAGCAATGTATCGAACACGGTAATACCAACACCATAGATCAACGGCAAACCTGTTAACAGATATATACCTAAGGCCATGCCCAACACTTCTGCAAGATCACATGCAGCAATGGCAATTTCAGCCAGCACATACAAACAAAAATTTACGAGTGGGGGATAGGTCTCCCTGTTTGCCTGTGCAAGATCTCTTCTGCGAACAATACCCAACCTTGCACTTAAGCTTTGTAACAATAAGGCCATGAGATTGCTCATGAGCAGCACCCAAATAAGTTGGTAGCCAAACTTTGCACCACCCTGCAGATCAGTTGCCCAGTTACCCGGATCCATATAACCAACACTCACCAGGTAAGCAGGCCCTGCGTAGGCAAGGATCCTGCGCCAGCCTTTCACCGGTTTAGTGGTATCAACCGATGCATTTACTTCGCTTAATGATGTTTCGGTATGCTGCAGTTTCATGTGTTAATTCTTATTTGATTTTAGCCACATAGTATATTCACAAAAATTATCATCGCTATTAGGTTTAACTTATCTGGATAATTTTTATGAATATTTCATGGTATCATCTGTTTTATTTGTTCAGTCCTTATTTATTGCAGCTGTACAAAAATGTTTTTTGCCAGTTGTTCACTTAAATTAATGACCGGTTGATTCCTGATTTTTATTTCTACGGAGCCATCAAATGCATGGCGTTGTTTTATTTCGAGTTTGGTGCCGATGCCGATATTTTTTTGACGAAGTAATTCCAGTAAGCTGCTGCTTTGATCGCCCACACCTGTTACAACTGCCGGTTGTGATTCAGCTAATTGTTGCAGGCTGATATTATTAGTGCTGGTCATGCGGCCTTTACTGTCGGGGATGGGATCGCCATGCGGATCGGCCTTTGGGTAACCAAGAAACGCATCGAGTCGTTCAATCAACTCAGGACTGCTTACATGCTCCAGTTCTTCGGCAATATCATGCACGGCATCCCAGTTGAAATGAAGTTTTTCAACCAGAAAAAATTCCCAAAGCCTGTGTTTACGGATGATGTTGAGCGCAAGCTTTTTCCCTTCGGGTGTAAGTGTAACACCATAATAAGGTGCGTAGTGCAGCAGTTTCTTTTCACTCAGGCGTTTCAGCATATCAGTTACGGAAGCCGGTTTTGTTTGCAGTTCTGCTGCCAGTTCATTGGTGGTTACATTGGCATCAGATTGTTGCAGACGCCAGATGGCTTTGATATAGTTTTCCTCGGCTGTCGAAAAATTCATTGGCTATGAAATTAAAATTTAGACGAAACTAAAATATTTTCTTGATACAGGTGAAAATAATTTCGGATGTAAGATTTAGGAATTGGGAATTAGGATTTTGTAATTTGGATATTGCTCCAAGTACCTTGTCTCTTCTTCCTTGGAATTTGGGATTTGAGTTTTGGATTTTTCTCGTTCCGTGTGTCTTGTGCCTTGTTCCTTGTTGCAAAACCACTATTTTTAGATACATAACAACTGATATGAAGTATTCTTTATTCGCCTGCCTGTTTTTCCTGTTTGTATTAACGGCATGCAAAAGCAAGAAGCCTAAAGAAATAAAGGACGAAGATCTTACGGCATCTGATTTTATTCTGCTGGCGAAAGAAATGAGTTATCCCATTTTAGTGAACGACAGTTTGCTGAATGCAAAAGAGAAAGATTCGGTTCTCATCAACCAGACGACCTTCAAAACCTTCATACCTGATACGGTTTATACTAAACTTTATCCCAAAACAAAAAATCTCAAACTATACCTGGTTGGTAAGTCTGTTGATGGAGAAAAAGGAAATTATGTGTTGGTGAAATCAGCCATTGGAAAAGAACGTGGGGCACAGTTACTTTACTTCAACAATAAATCGCAATACCTCGGCTCGTTGGATATTGGTGCACTCATGCCGAAAGGTAAGGCCACCAGTTACTGTAAGATCGATAGCAGGCATTACATCACATTCATCCAGGAACGCAAAACACCTACCGGTGAATTATGGACGAATGAAACGATTTACTTCATGGACGAAACAGGCAAGTTCATTATTGCGATGACCAACAGCACAGAAGATCTGAGTGATCTTATCATGGGTAATCCTATCGACAGTTTAGCACGCAAACAAAAATATTCGGCTGATTATACAACGGATAAAAAGAATCTTGTTTCTATTCGTGATGGTGCTACTGATAAAACATTTGAATTCTTTATTCATTTCAGCAAACAGAATGGTGATTGTGTGGGCGAAGTAAAAGGTACAGGCGAATGGGTGAGCAAAACAAAAGGCGTGTTTCGTGATGGCAGCAGCGATTGTGCGATCACGTTTGATTTCACAACATCATCCGTACGCATCTCTGAACAAAACTGCGGACTCTATCGTGATATCACTTGTTTCTTTGAAGGAAGTTATCCGAAGAAGAAAGAGGCGGTGAAGAAGAAAAAGAAATAGTTAGTAGTTATTAGTGGAGTGGCGAGTGAGCAGAGTGGTTATCCCCTCCGTGGAGGGGTAGCGGAGTGTAGCACATAAACAATGATCGATAGGGGTGGGTAAATGAAACGTACAATTATTCCATACACGCCACAAGCATTAGAGTATGCAAAGCACCTCCGGCAAAACATGACGTACACGGAAGTGAAATTGTGGATGGAATTAAGAAACGGAAGTATGATGGGTTATGATTTTGACAGACAAAAACCCATGCTGAATTATATTGTTGACTTTTTTTGTAAAGACTTAATGCTGGCGATTGAAGTGGATGGAATAACTCATGAAGATGAAAAAGTATTATTGAAAGATCCGATACGCCAGGATGAAATAGAAATGTATGGAGTTTCATTTCTTCGGTTTAATGCATTGGATATTGTTCATGACATTAAAAACGTAGTTAGAACTCTTGAGAATTGGATCTTTGAGTTTGAAGAAAGGAATGGGGTTAATGAAATGGTTAAACAGAAACGATTTTTTTTGGAGAATCCTAAAAACAGAAAGCGTGATAACCCACCCCAACCCCTCCCGGGAGGGGATAACCCGGCGGTTGAATGATGGTCAACAATTGTTCTTTCGTTTCATCAGCAAGCAATGATCAGCAAAATTAAAAAAGCTGGGAAATGAATAATGCATGGTCAGTAGTCGGTTGTCTCTCTTTATGCTCAGAGTTGTTTTACTTATTGCTTATTTTCTATTACCAATTGATTATTTAAATTCAACATATGCAGCATCGTCAGTTGATCAGTTCCGGTTCTCCCTGGGAAGATGTGGTGGGTTATTCGAGAGCAGTGCGTGTGGGTAATGTAGTGGAAGTAGCAGGCACAACCGCCATGGATGGAGATAAGTTGGTAGGCCTGGGAAGTGTTTACCTCCAAACGAAATACATTTTTCAAAAAATAGAAAAAGCATTGACTGAAGCCGGTGCTTCGCTCAAAGACGTGGTGCGCACCCGCATGTTTATTACCGATATTTCCAAGTGGGAAGAAGCGGGCAAAGCACATGGTGAAGTGTTTGCAGCCATAAAACCGGCTTCTACGATGGTAGAAGTGTCTGCTTTGATCGATGAACGCCTGCTGATTGAAATAGAAGTAACCGCCGTGATACCAACCGTTTGATGTTAATAACCCCGTTCGGCAAAAAAGGCCGTTTTGGATTTTTCCCGTTATATTGCGCACCCTAAAGCAAACGAATAACTGTATTATGACGTTTAATCATTTCAAGGTTCCTTATGCCACCGAAAATGCTTACACAAAGAAAGTGGCTTACTTCTCAATGGAATTTGCGGTACATCAGCCTTTAAAAATTTATAGTGGTGGTTTGGGATTTCTTGCAGGTTCGCATATGCGCAGTGCATACGAACTGAAGCAGAATCTTGTTGGTATCGGTATCCTGTGGAAGTATGGTTATTACGACCAGGCACGTAACCAGGACCAAACCCTGCAGGTGCAATGGAACGAAAAGATCTATAATTTTTTAGAAGATACGGGCATCAAGTTCCAGATCAATATTCATGAACATCCTGTTTGGGTGAAAGCATGGTACCTGAATCCTGAAACATTCAAGAGTGCACCGATGTTTTTGTTGAGTACTGATCTTCCTGAAAATGATTATGTGTCTCAAACAATCTGTCACCGTTTGTATGATGCAAACGTTGCAACTAAAGTTGCCCAGTTTATTTTGTTGGGTGTTGGTGGTGCAAAGTTGATTGATGAATTAGGATTTAAACCTGATGTTTATCATTTGAATGAAGCACATGCAATATCATCTGCGTTTTATCTCTACAATAAATTCGGATCTGCTGAAGAAGTGAAAAAGCGTTTGGTATTTACAACGCACACTCCTGAAGAAGCAGGTAACGAAAAACATGATATTTATCTCTGTGAGAAAATGAGCTATTTCTGCGGCATACCGTTGAATGAAGTGCGTAAGCTCACGGGTATTTATGACGATCAATTCAATCATTCACTTGCAGCATTACGTTTTGCACGCCATTCAAATGGTGTGAGCGCATTGCATGGTGAAGTAAGTCGTAAGATGTGGAGCCATTACGAAGGTATTGCGCCGATCACCCATGTAACCAATGCACAAAACTGGCGTTACTGGGCCGATAAGCAATTGTATTTTTCCATGGACGAAGGCAATGAGGAACGCTTCGATGACCGTAAGACTTATTTAAAGCGTCGTGCATTTGACCTGGTAGCTGATCAGACAGGAAAATTATTTGACCCCAATGTATTGACGATCGTATGGGCACGTCGTTTTGCAGGTTACAAACGTGCGGAATTGATTACACGTGATCTTGATCGTTTCAATGCATTGCTCAGCAATAAAAAATACCCGGTACAGATCATCTGGGCTGGTAAACCTTACCCGGTTGATTATCCTGCTATCAGCGATTTTAATAATCTTGTTCACCTGAGTAAGAATTATAAAAATGTGGCTGTGTGCACGGGTTATGAACTTGCATTGAGCAAGCGGTTGAAACAGGCTGCTGATGTTTGGTTAAACAACCCACGTGTGCCACGTGAAGCGAGTGGAACAAGTGGAATGACGGCTGCTATGAATGGTGCCGTTAACTTCAGCACATTTGATGGATGGATCTGCGAGTTTGCCAATCATGGTAACAACAGTTTCATTGTGCCGCCGGTTGATTATACAGCGATGCATGTACAGGAGCAGGATCAATACGATCTTGATCAGATGTATGAAATTCTTGAGCGCCAGATATTACCATTGTACTACGATAATTTCCCGGTGTGGCGCCAGATCACACACAATGGTATGCGTGATGTACGTTTCCAGTTCGACAGTAACCGTATGGCACATGAGTACTACGAGTTGATGTACAACAAAAAGTGAGTTATTAATCCTGATGATACGAAGCCCTGGCGATGAGCCGGGGTTTTTGTTTTGGGTGCAATAAGTTCATAGTTGATAGTTCATGGTTCATAGTTCTGAGTTATTTAGTTTTAAGTTGTCCGATGCCAATTGTCAATTGCCTTTTTCACTGACCATTCACAATTCACCATTGACTTTCTTAACTTCAAACTATGAACACTTACACGAAAACATTTGAATTGCGCTGGGCCGATGTGGATGCTAACCAACATGTGATGCATTCAAAATATTATGAGTTGGGTGCGCATACACGTATGAGTTTTTTTATTCAGCATGGGTGCACGTTGGATGTGATGAATGAATTAAAAATCGGGCCTATTCTCTTTCGGGAGGAATGTATTTTCAGAAGAGAGATCAATGCAGGTGATATTGTAACGGTAGATCTGTTGCTTACGAAATGCAAACGTGACGGATCGAGATGGAGTGCAAAGCATGAGCTGAAAAAAGCCGATGGAACATTGGCAGCAGTTCTATATGCTGATCTTGCATGGATTGATACGAACCTACGTAAACTTACATCGCCAGCTATTGCTGTTACCATTGTTGAACAAATGCCAAAGGCGGATGATTTTGTTTATACTGACTAATTGCGGTTAGATTGCTTCGTTACTCGCAATGACGCCAAAAGATTACGTAATTACGAGCCTTGTTGTTTGGCGAAGCAATCTAATCTGGCAATAATGGTTAGTCTGCTTCGTTTGTCGAAGGTTAACAAATCATAAATCCTACTTCCTGAATCAAACATCTTAATCAACATACTCACTCAACTCCAGCCAACGGAATTCTTTTTCATCCAACAAATTTGTTACTTCACCAATACGATTGCTGAGTTGTTGTAATTCATCAAAAGGAAGATTGCCGCTGTTTAGTTTTGCTGTGATGGTTTCTTTTTCTGCTGATAATTGTTCGATCTCTTTTTGTAATAATTCAAACTCACGTTTTTCTTTAAAGCTGAAGCGTTTTTTTTCTGTAACCGGTATTTCAACTTCATTTTTCGTTGAAGCTACGGATGACGGGTCTATCTTCGTTTCTTTAACTATCGACTCTTTATTATCGGCTTCCAACTTCTCTTTATCTTTTTGCCACAAACGCAATTGTGCATAGTTGCCGGGGAAATCGGTGATAACGCCATCGCCTTCAAACACGAATAAATGATCAACTAATCTGTCCATGAAATAACGGTCATGGCTTACGATGAGTAAACAGCCTGGATATTCTGAAAGGAAATTTTCGAGCACAGCCAATGTCGGAAGATCAAGATCATTCGTAGGTTCATCCAATATCAAAAAATTCGGATTGCGGAAGAGGATCGATAGCAAATGCAATCTTCTTTTTTCACCACCACTCAATTTTGAAATATAGGTGTACTGCTTATCCGGATCAAACAAGAACAATTGAAGGAACTGTGCAGCACTTAACGAACCGCCACTCGCTAATGGAAAATTCTCAGCAATATTTTTCACATATTCAATTACACGCAGGTCTTCTTTTATTGCTAATCCTGTTTGGGAATAGTTGCCAAAAATGATGGTGTCGCCCACGTTTACCTTTCCACTATCGGCTTGTTGAATGCCTTGTATAATATCAATAAAGGTTGATTTGCCTGCACCGTTTTTTCCCACCACACCCACACGTTCGCCTTTCTTAAATGTGTAATCAAAACCCTTTAAGATTTGTTTATCGCCAAAACTCTTGTACACTTTTTTCATCTCCACCACTTTGCCACCGAGCCTGTTCATTTTCATACTCAACTGCACCTGCTGATCTTCGATGCGTTGTTTGGCTTTGGCTTCTACTTCGTAAAAATTATCCTGTCGTGATTTGCTTTTGGTGGTACGGGCCTTTGGTTGCTTGCGCATCCATTCCAGTTCTTTGCGATAGGTATTTTTTGCTTTATCAATACTCGCCAGATCGCTTTCAATGCGTGCTGTTTTCTTTTCTAAATAATTCTGGTAATCGCCTTTGTATTCAACCAATGTGCTTCCATCAAGTTCCCAAACCTCATTACAAACGGCATCAAGAAAATAACGGTCATGCGTTACGAGCAGCAGCGTAATATTTTCTTTGCTGAGATAATGTTCCAGCCATTCCACCATTTCCACATCAAGGTGGTTGGTGGGCTCATCCATAATGAGCAATACATGCTTGTGATCAAAGCCAATATCAATCAATGTTCTTGCAAGTGCTACACGTTTACGCTGACCGCCTGATAATGTTCCTACCGATTGCTGCAAATGATGGATGTTCAACTTGCCAAGGATCTGTTTCACTTTTGCATCAAAATCCCACGCACCGAGTTCATCCATTTTTTCAATCGCCGCACCCAGTTTGTCGCTGTCATTCTCTTCGCTTAAGGCTTCGAATTCTTTAATGGCATTGATCACCGGGTGGTTGTGCTGAAAAATATTATCAAGGATGGTTTTTCTTTGATCAAAAGCAGGTTCCTGTTCAAACAAAGCAATGTCCACATCTTTGTTGATCCAGCATTTACCATCATCGGCGGTTTCTTTACCCGCCAGTATTTTTAATAAGGTTGATTTGCCCGAACCATTCCTGGCTACCAACGCAATTTTATCACCCTCTTCAATGTGAAATGTAATATTCGAAAACAGGGGAATAATACCGTAACTCTTCGTTAAACCTTCTACAGAAACGTAATGCATGGCGCAAAGATAACTGTATGAAGGCAGAAGGAGAAAGGAACAAGGTACAAGAAGAAAAACCCAAAAGGCAAGGTTCAAGGCACAGGTAATAAAAAAAAGTTGCTTCCTTTTCAGGAAACAACTTTCTTATAGATAGAATGAAAAAGCTAACTTATTTTTTTGGCATTACTACTGCATCCAATACATGCACAACACCGTTACCGGCTGTGAGATCAGCAGCAGTTACGTTTGCGCCATCGATCATTACTTTACCATCTTTAATGCTTACAGTTAATTCAGCACCGTTTACTGTTTTTAATTTTTGACCATCAGTAAGATCAGCAGCTTTCAAAGCACCAGCTACAACATGGTAAGTTAAGATACCTGTAAGATCAGCTTTGTTTTCAGGCTTCAATAAATTGTCAACTGTACCTGCAGGCAATGCAGCAAATGCAGCATTTGTTGGTGCAAATACGGTGAAAGGACCAGCACCACTTAATGTTTCAACTAAACCTGCGGCTGTAACAGCAGCAACTAACGTTGAATGATCAGGTGAACCAACAGCAATAGCCACAACTGTTGCAGGGGCTGCAGGAGCCGTTGTGTCTGCAGTTGTTTCTGTAGCAACTGTATCTTTTGTTGCTTCAGCTGTTTTGCCACTGCCACAAGCAGTCATTACTAATGCAATCGATGCGGTTGTCATCAAAGAGAAAAATGTCTTCTTCATAAAAATTTTTTGTTTGGAAAGAGAACAGATTGTTGAAATAATAGTTCAGCCGTTCATCACAATAAATTATTATGTGAAGCGAATTGTCTGTCTAAGGAAGTGATCGTTCAACAAAGCTCAGCGCCCCATCAGATAAATGAGGAGACAAAGTAAAATGGTGAGCAGGAAAACAAACAATCCATTGAACTTACTCCAGTTTTCTTTTTTTCTTTTCTGTTCAAGGGTAACATCAATATAATGTAAAAGCTGTGGTTGATCCTTTGCAAGTTTGCGGAGTTGATCAGCAACAAGCTTTGTTTCTTTATAAGGGAAGTGCCTGGTTGTGTTCAGCAAGCTGTGAATGATTGCCTCTTGCACTTCGGTTTCTTTTTGTGAAAGCAATTCGTCGATGGTTACATTATTGATGAGTGCAAGAATACGATCGACCATGCCGCCATAACTCATCCGATAAATATCCATGGCTGCGATCTGTTTGTTAAGCTCCAGGCTTTTGATAAGAATAGTGGGAGCGGTGACCATTTCTTCCCCAATTTTATGGCCTTCTGCTTTTCGCAGCCAGCGCTCCTGCAGGTAGCGTTCTTTTTTACCGGGGTTCATCAGTACTTCATAAGCCTCTTTAATTTCATTGAAGCGGGTCAATGCGTACGGATCATCGTTGTTCTTATCGGGATGATAGATCATCACCAGCTTACGGTAGGCCTGTTTAATTTCAGGAACCGTAGCGGTGGAAGGCACATCGAGTATTGCGTAATAATCTTTCAGAGCCGCAAAACTAAGGCGACATCCGACAAGAAATGCAGAATGAGAAAAATGTTATTTTTAACACCTGAATGAAGCATTGCTACCTCTTTCTGTTACTGTTTGTTCCGTCCCTGCTTGCCGCCGGAGACTCAGCTACTCTTGTTGCTGCGAAGCAAAAAAAGTTGCGGGGTTATCGTCAATTATTTTACAGACTGGTAACGCTGCACCCAAAGCTAAATTCACCCCTGGAAAAAGAATTGTTGAAGCATTACTTGCTGGGCAGCGGTGAAACATTTGTTGTTTCCGAGGCTGATTTTAAACGCCTGCAGCAGACAGTTCCATTGTACATAACCAATCAGGATTGTAAGCCGCTTGAAACGAACCATCCCGGCTATTGTGGACAATATGTGAACCTGCATGAGGATAAGTATTTCGGTTGGGGAGTGGGTAACCTTACAGTTATTTATCAAACAACTGATCAAACAATTGTTTCATTTGTTGACTACTATGATTTTGATAAGAAGAAGAAAGGAAAACGAAGAGTTCGGAATGAATTTGTTACCCGTGTATTCAGCTTTTTAACACCAGCTTCTTCACGTTCATTTGTTGTAACCTATAATGCAGACGCATATTTTGTGAAGCCTTAGCTGATGCGCTTACTCTTCGGAATTTCAAGAATCAAATCTTTGCCGTAACAGGATGCGGGTGTTTGATAACCTGTTTTAAAATCTCCGTTCATTATTTTTTGGGTGATGAGTAAACAACCCCATGCTGTTACACTGTAACCATCGGCGCATTGCAACACACTTATTTTTTCTTCGCCTTTTGCATTCCACACTTTACCCCAAATGGTTGTTGATGCGTTTGCCCGTTGTTCATCTGATGGTCCGGCAGGACGTTCATTGATCTTTTGCTGAATAATCCTGCGTATGAATTTTGTACGTAGTAACCAGTTGAACAGGAACTGAAATTTAAGTAAACGATAAACAGTTGGTTTCATTCCTGTGTACACTTCCATGTTAGCAATGCCTGTGCTGTGATGGGCTGTCGAAATATCACCCCATGGTAAAGTCATCACAAATAAATGCTTTCCATTCACGTCAAGCCACATGCCTTTATGCCCCAATGGTTTTCTTACCAGTTTTCCGTTCTCTCTTGCAGTGCCACCTTCGCCTAACCGACTTGCCATTGTTGTAGCCGTGCCATGACTTACCTGTCCGCCTTTCGGAATAAATGCTAATTGTAAGTGTGTAGCATCAGGTAGTTGTTCTTTCAAATGCAATGCCGTGCAATCGGTAGGAATTACATCGAAGCCTGCACCTGGCATCAACATCACATTGGCCTGCTTTGCTGCTGCATCATATTTTTTAATGAGTTCAAAAACAGAAATGTCGCCGTTGATGTCGATGTAATGTGTATGCGTTGCAATACAGGCTTCCACCATTTGTTTGCCCGTGTTGACAAAAGGGCCTGCCGCATGTATTACTAACTGCACATCCAGCAATTGCTGTTGCAATTCATTTGCATCGTCCAATGAAAATATGCGGTAAGTAAGTTGTAAACGTTCAGCTAATGAGCGGATGGTTGTTTCATTCCTTCCTGCAAGAACAGGAGTGAGGTTATAGTCTTTTGCATAACGGGCTATCAGCTCACCGGTATAACCATTCGCTCCGTAAAGCAGCACTTTGTCTTTTTGCATTGTGCGGAATTAGAATTCGATCAAAGCAATAATTTCTTCAAGGTATTGCTGATCTGTTTCATCGAATGTATTCAAATCGGTACTGTCAACATCAAAAACAGCCAGTACTTTGTTGTTGCGGATAACGGGCACAACAATTTCAGATCTGCTCAAACTGCTGCAGGCAATATGACCCGGAAATTTTTCTACATCCGGAACGATCAATGTTTTTGCTTCAATCCATGATGTGCCGCATACACCTTTGCCTTTGCGGATGCGGGTGCAGGCAACAGGTCCCTGGAATGGTCCGAGCACCAACTCTTCGCTTTTCTCAGAAAATGCTTTGGCTGAGCTGGGCTTCACCAAGTAAAATCCCACCCATAGCCAGCCGAATTGTTCTTTCAGGGCAGCGCATACATTGGCAAGATTAGCCGTAAGATCAGGCTCGCCTTCGAGCAAACCTTTGATCTGTGGAAGAAGTTGCTGGTACTGTTCTTCTTTTGTGCCTTGTATGATGAGTAGGTCTTCTGCCATGGGACTTATTTTTACAAAGGTAGGAGAATGGGTAATAGGCAATTGTTAATGGAGATTGGGAGTTTGATAGGCAAAAGTCAACAAGCAAAGCACAAATAAGAACCTTCTGCACTATCAAATGCATATTGCCAATTGCTTATTGCCCTTTACCCTTTGGCTTTTATTTCGTCACAACTACCTGTATTATTTTCTCAATTTTTTCGGCACTGATCTTTACCTGGTATTTACCAGCTGTTAATGTACTGGTATTAAAGCGGATAAGCTGCTTACCGGTTGATTGAAAAGCATCCACAAGTTTCAGCAATTCTTTTCCATTATTATCAAGAACGCTTAGTGTTACCTGCATTCGTTTAGGTAACGTATAACTGATGATGGTGAAAGAAGTTGCAGGATTTGGTTCTGCCTGCAGTACAAATTCCGGTGTAGCTGGCTGCGATGGTTGGATTGGTTTTTCAGCTACCGGTTTTGTAACAGGCTCCGGTTTTACAACAACAGGATTGGCAACAGGTTCTGTTGGTGTAACAGTCACCTGCGTTATCGGGATAAATGATGCTTTCACAACATTGCCGGGCTCACTTTCATTATGAAAACGATCTAAAGCGGTAACAACATAATAATATTCGGCAGGGATGAGATTACTGTCAGTATAGGTAGTTGTTTCTGCATTGGCCGTAATCAATTGGATGGCATCTGCATCATTCAGGTTAATGGCTGCACTGTTAAAGCGGTAAACTACAAATTGCCTCACCCTGTTCAATTCATTTGTTGTGGCAGCAGCTGTACTCCAGTTAAGTTGCACATGGTTATTACGAATGGTTGCTGTAATTGTTTTTACAGGTTGAGGGGCTTCGCTGTCACGCCAGGGCATGGTTGGAAGTAAAGCCGGAGTTGCGTACAAGTATTCTGTAAGCGAATCTCTGAACTTTAATGGATTGCTGCTGAAATACTGTGAGCGGAAAAAAGTACTGCCGTGAATATTGCTGTAGGTTCTGTTCAGGCGGATCTGTTTATTGATCTGCGAAGCATTATACCAGTTTGGATCACGATCTGCATCGGCATTTAATTTATACAAAGCGTGACCAACATACACATGTCTTCCATACGCATTGTTATTCCACCATGGAACCAGTACAGAGTAGCTGGCAGTGTTGAAACCTGTACTCCAGTAAATTTGTGGTGTTACATAATCTACCCATCCCTGCTGCAGCCACTTTTTTGTATCAGCATACACATCACTGTAACTCTGCAAGCCGGTAGTTGCTGAACCTGCCGCATCACTGCGTTGATTCTGCCAGATACCAAACGGTGATACACCAAACTTCACCCACGGCTTTATTGCCTTAATACTGTCATAACTACGTTGAATAAAGATGTTGATATTATCTCTCCGCCAATCATTCTTATTACTAAATCCTCTTGGATAAGAAGCAAATGTTGCATCATCATTAAAACGTGAACTGGTGCCACCTGCACCGGGATAAGGATAGAAATAATCATCGTAATGAATGCCGTCAACATCATAACGACGAAGTACATCCATCACCACAGAAAGAACATAATCACGCACTTCCGGAATGCCGGGATTAAGGATACGCAAACTACCTTGCGCCAGCAACCAATTGGGATGTTGGTTCGCAACATGCGAAGCTGCATAGCTGCCAATGCTGTTGTAATTATTTACTGCACGATAAGGATTGAACCATGCATGTATTTCAATCCCACGCTTGCGGCATTCATCGATCATAAATTGTAATGGATCAAAACCCGCCGCAGGTGCAATGCCCTGCGTTCCTGTAACAGATGCGCTCCATGGTTCAATGGAACTTCGATAAACCGCATCACACTCATTACGCACCTGGAAATAAATAGCATTGATGCCTGATTGCTGTTGCAGATCCAACATTTTGATCACCGAATCTTTCACCTCCTGCACTGTTCTTGTTGCTGTGCTTGGCCAGTCGAGATTTAAAAACGTAGATAACCATGCAGAACGTAACTCTCTTTTAGGCGGAGTTTGTGAATTGGCAGTTAAACTAAAAATAAAAAAGCTGAGAAAGCAAATGATCAGTCGATTCATAAGATGTTGATAGGTGTGCAAAATAGGAATTTTTGAAGATGGTCGTTTCGTCAGAAAAAACAATTAAGAACAAATTAGTGATTACAATATTGCTTGTTAGCAAAAAGGAAGCCAATGGCTTCCTTTTGCAAATATGGGGCATAAGAAATTATGTTATGCTAAATGTTTTTTGAAAAATTCGATTGTTCGTTGCCATGCAAGTTTTGCAGCTGCTTCGTTGTAACGTGTGGGAGCTGTATCATTATGGAATGCATGGTTCACATCCGGGTACATGTAGAGTTCATACGTAACCTTGTTGTCTTTTAATGCCTGTTCGTAAGCGGGTGCTCCTGCATTTACTCGCTCATCAAGCGATGCGTAATGCAACTGTACCGCTGCTTTTATTTTTGGTACATCTGCAACTGCAGCCTGGCGACCATAAAATGCAACCGCCGCTTTCAATTCCGGAACATTCACCGCTAATGTATTTGCCATACCGCCTCCCCAGCAAAAACCAACACATCCGAATTTGCCGTTGCTGTCTTTTCTTGTTTTGAGATAATTGAAGATATTGATGAAGTTGGTTTGTGTTTCAGCTTGATTGAGTTTGGTGAAGAGCGTTCTTGCTTCATCTTCATTTGCAGGTGTGCCGCCCAATGGTGCCAATGCATTTGGTGCAATGGCCAGGAAACCTGCTGTTGCTGCACGGCGTGCAACATCTTCAATATGCGCATTTAATCCACGGTTTTCGTGTATCACTACAACTGTTCCATACTTCGCTTCTTTTTTCGGGCGTGCAACATATGCTTTCATTTCACCTGTTACGCCGGGATAAGTGATGTACTCTGTAAACAGTTCGTCATCGGGGGTCACGGCTGCTTTTGCATAATTCCCTTCAAGGAATGGAAGAATAGCAACTGCTGCTGCTGTGCTGCCGGTTAATATTGCCAGACGCTTCATGAAGTCTTTGCGTGGAAGTGGCTTGTGTGTGTACTCGTCGTATAGATTAATAATTTGCTGATCCATCTGCATGTTGATTTTTAGTTGCATAAGTTACAATCTTTTAAGAGGAATTGTTCTGCCGCTTGTGGAATTATGTTTCTTCAACTGGCAGGAGTTAGTAAATATGGTCGCAATTGACCCTTCAGTTTGTCGTAACAGCACAGGCCTGATTTCTTTTGTGTGGGTTAGTTTTGTTTCTGTTGCAAAGAGTATTTGTTATTTTAACGCTAAACAATCATCAATCAATATGAAACCAAAAACAATCAACATTCTCTATTGGGTATTTACAATTTTATTCGGCGCACTGATGATCTTTTCATCCGTTGGCGGCATTGGCCCAAATGAAAAAACAATCCAGATATTTCATGAGTTCCTGGGTTATCCCATTTATTTTATTCAATTTATCAGCTGGGCAAAGATCATTGGGGTTATTGCTCTTCTCCTTCCACTTAACCGAACAATAAAAGAGTGGGCGTATGCCGGATTGTTTTTTGATTTAGCGGCAGCTGTTTTTTCAGGTATTGCTGCAAGTGGAAAATTTGATCCGCAAATGCTGGGCATGTTAATGTGGATTGTTCCGGGAGTACTTTCTTATTATTTCTGGAAGAAGAAGATGGCAATTTGATGATTTCAATACATCATTTTTCATCAAAGCATGTTGCGAAAATCAACATGCTTTTTTTATAAAAGTTCCATTGGAAATCCCCCCGTTTTCTTTTTATCTTTCTGTATAAACTATTTGCTGTATGAGAAATCTTCTTTTTTTTGCCGCTATTTGTTCCGTCATGTTTCTTTATGCTGAAAATGCCAAGTCGGGTACAGGCTTTATGATAAAACAGAACGCATTGCATAAGCAGGATTCGTTGCCAAAATCGGTAGCCGAAAAATTAGTACAGGAGCAACTTGATGCTTATAACGCACGTAATATTGACGCCTTTCTAGCCCCTTACAGTGATAGCGTTGAATTATATGAATATCCTGTCAAGCTTATCGGGAAGGGGAAAGTACAAATGCGGGAGATGTACACTGGTCTTTTCAAGGAAGTTACAAATCTGCATTGTGAGCTGGTTAATCGTATGGTGTTGGGTAATACCGTAATCGATTATGAAAGTGTTATTGGTTTTGAAGCTCAGCCTGTGAAAGCAATTGCCATCTACACCATAGAAGGGAATAAGATCAGTAAAGTACGCTTCATCCAGTAATTAATACACTTCGGCAGAAAAAATAGGGTAAACTGTAACCTTTAAAATAGCTTTATCGTACACGTAAAAAACGTTTACATGAAGCAGTTATTTATCCTTTGCCTGTTTTGTTCATTTATTGTAATGGCAGGCAATGCACAACAAAAGAAAACCAAGGTATTGTTGCTGGGTAGCTTTCATTTTGATAACCCCGGGTTAGATGTGGCAAAGTTTGAAAACGCAAATATCTTATCAGCCGGGCGACAGGCGGAAGTATTGGAAGTAGTGGAAAAGATCAAACAATTCAGACCTGATAAGATTTTTATTGAAATGCCTGTAGAGCGGCAGCAGAAACTCGACAGCAGCTTTAATAAATACAAAGCAGGTGAACTTAAACTCAGCGCTTCTGAGACACATCAGATTGCTTACCGTGTTGCCAAAGAATTAAATCATCCCGGTTTGTATGCGGTTGATTATACCGAAGCAAATTTTCCCTTTGACAGCTTAATGAAGTCGGCAACTGCAGCAAAGCAATTTGAGTTTTTGGGAATGGTCCAACAGACGATCGGTGCTATTGAAAAAGAGTTTAACGAATCTTTGAAAACAAAAACGGTGAAAGAAATTCTGTTACAGCATAATTCACCTGAGTATATGAAGACGGCAGTAGGTGTTTATTACGAATTTCTTATCGCTGGTGAGAAAGGGAATCATGTTGGTTCTTATTTAACAAGTGAGTGGTGGCGAAGAAATATGGTTATCTATGAGAATATACTGAAACGTTTAGATGGTAAAGAAGAACGCATATTGATACTATTCGGATCGGGCCATACTTCTTTATTACATGAAATGATGAAGTACAATCAAAAAATGGAATTGGTGCCGCTGGCAGATGTGTTGAAGTAAAATAAAAACGTCCCGCTCATTGAGCGGGACATTTGTTTATTGCCAATTATCTATTTGCCAATCGACTTATGCTTCTTCTTCTGCATAACTGCTCACCGGCTCACAAGTACAAATGAGGTTACGATCACCATATGTATTGTTGATGCGGCTTACGCTTGGCCAGAATTTATTCAGCGTTACATAATAAAGAGGGAACGCAGCTTGTTGTCTGGTATAAGCATGATTCCATTCATCAGCAGTAACCACATGTTGAGTGTGTGGAGCATTCTTTAATGGGTTATCAGCTTTATCTGCCTTTCCTTCTTCCACATCACGGATCTCCTGGCGGATGCTCAACATCGCATCACAAAAACGATCAAGCTCTGCTTTGTCTTCGCTTTCTGTTGGTTCGATCATGATCGTGCCCGGTACAGGGAAACTCATTGTTGGCGCATGGAAACCATAATCCATCAAACGTTTTGCGACGTCTTCTGCTTCAATACCTGCTGTGTTTTTAAACGGACGCAGATCAACAATAAACTCATGAGCACAAGTGCCATTCTCATCGGTATAAAGAATATCAAAATCTTTATCAAGTCTTGCCTTCATGTAGTTGGCATTGAGGATGGCATATTCTGTTGCACGTTTTACACCATCTGCACCCAGCAAACGGATATAGGCATAACTGATGAGCAGGATGGAAGCAGAACCATAAGGCGCCGCACTCACTGCACCATTTGTATTTTGTTTCACATGACCAGGCAGGTAAGGAGCGAGATGTGCTTTCACACAAATGGGTCCCATGCCGGGGCCACCACCACCGTGAGGAATGGCGAATGTTTTGTGAAGGTTGAGATGACAAACATCTGCACCAATTAATCCGGGTGATGTTAAACCAACCTGTGCATTCATGTTTGCACCGTCCATATATACTTGTCCGCCATGTTGGTGAACGATCTCGCAAATTTCTTTTACCGTTTCTTCAAAGATGCCGTAGGTGCTTGGGTAAGTGATCATCACACCGGCAAGATTTGCACTGTGCTGTTCGGCTTTTGCTTTAAAGTCGGCTACATCAATGTAACCGTTCTCCAATGCTTTTACTACCACTACTTTCATGCCCGCCATTACCGCACTTGCAGGATTTGTTCCGTGTGCAGAAATTGGTATGAGAATGATCTTGCGATGTGCATCACCGTTAGCTAAATGGAAATTACGGATGGCCAATAAACCGGCATATTCACCTTGTGCGCCACTGTTAGGCTGCAGGCTGCAAGCGTCAAAACCAGTGATCACATTTAAGTATTGTGCCAATTCATCAATGATCTGCTGGTAACCTTTTGTTTGATCAGCCGGCGCAAACGGATGGATCTTGCTCCAATGTGCCCAGCTCAAAGGCATCATCTGTGTTGCAGCATTCAATTTCATGGTGCAGCTGCCAAGAGAGATCATCGAAGTATTCAACGAAAGATCTTTGTTCTCCAATTGCTTCATGTAACGCATCATCTGGCTTTCGCTGTTATGCGTATTAAAGTTTGGATGTGTTAAGAACGAACTTGTTCTTGCCAATACAACAGGGATATGTTGCAGCACAACTTCTTCTTCAACTGCAAAATGTACAGGATCAACATCATTTACAAAACAGTTGATGAGATCATACAGATCTTCAAGGTTCGTTGTTTCATCAAGCGAAATGGCAATGGTTTGTCCATCAACATAACGCAGATTGATCTCTTGTTTTTCTGCTTTTGCTTTTACCGCTGGAAGGTCTTTTACTTTTACCGCAATAGTATCGAAGAAGAAATTGCTTACTAATTCAAAACCTCTTTCTTTCAAACCATCAGCAACAGTTTGTGCCAGCAATGCTACACGTGTTGCAATATTGATCAATCCCTGCGGACCATGATACACTGCATACATTGCTGCCATGTTTGCCAGCAAAGCCTGCGCCGTACAAATATTTGAAGTTGCTTTTTCACGTTTGATGTGTTGCTCTCTCGTTTGCAAGGCCATACGTAATGCACGGTTATTTTGTGCATCAATACTCACGCCGATGATACGGCCGGGGATAGAACGTTTAAATTCATCTTTGCAAGTAAAGAAGGCTGCATGTGGTCCGCCATAACCAAGCGGAACACCAAAACGTTGAGCCGAACCAAAGGCAACGTCTGCACCCAATTCACCCGGAGGAGTTAAAAGAGTTAACGCTAACAGATCAGTTGCCATTGCCACAAAACCACCCACAGCTTGCACCTGCTGAATAAATTGGCGGTAATCTTCTACTGAACCCAGGTTGTTGGGGTATTGCACTAACGCTCCAAAATATGTTTTGTCAATGTCTGCAGTTTTATAATCGCCAAACACGATCTCGATGCCCATGGGTGTACCACGGGTGATCAACAGATCTTTTGTTTGCGGAAATACTTCGTTATCTACAAAAAACTTTGGCGCATTAATAACATCAGTGCGGTTTACATGGTGGAACAACATGTTCATTGCTTCTGCTGCTGCAGTTGCTTCATCAAGTAAAGAAGCGTTGGCAATAGGCAAACCTGTAAGATCGCTCACCATTGTCTGGAAGTTCAATAAACTTTCCAAACGACCTTGTGAAATTTCAGCCTGGTAAGGTGTGTATTGTGTGTACCAGCCTGGATTTTCGAATACATTACGAAGAATCACAGAAGGAGTGATGGTGTCGTAATATCCCTGGCCGATATAATTTTTAAATAGTTTGTTGTTGAGTGAAATGTCCTTGAGATGTTTCAACAGGTCGGCTTCGCTCATTGCATCCGGAATAGCCAGTTTTTCATGGTTGCGGATAGAGGCAGGTACTGTTTTACTGATGAGTTCTTCCATGCTGCCCACTCCAACAGTTTTCAGGAGACTGGCTTCTGCACCTGTGGTTCCAATGTGGCGACGGGAAAATTCGTTTTGTTGCGCTTCAAAAAGGTTCATGTGATGTCGTACGTTTATTCTGATCTGTTAATGGAAAAGTAACTGCGGGGCAGCTTTCTTTAATCTCATGCTTTTTTCAAAAATTAAAGACGTGCAAAGTTACGGGCAGAAACAATTCAAATAAACGCATGTTAGCAGTTGGGGAAAGTCTGTGAAATCGGTTGCGCAGGCGAGGAAATCAGCATGTATTTGCCTTGCAAAAACAGAATAGTGAAATTGTTAAACAAAAATGAAGCAAAATAGATTTCACTTCATTTTTGTTTAAGACCGAGATTGTTTTTTTGTTTAGATCTTCTTGTTTTTAAACAATTCATCCAGTTGTTCAAAGCAAATTGTAATGCCTTGTTCAAAGCCCATGTCAACAATTGTCTGAAGTGCTGCTTCGGTAGGATAGATCATTTTAAACTCAACCCTGGTGCCGCCGGGTATTTCGGTAAAGGAATTGTTGCCGGCTGAAACGGGAAGCTCAGGATTTATTTTTCCATTTTCATCACAAAAGGCGTCTTCAATTTCAAAGTTTTTATGATGATTGATGGTAATATAGTTCATACGTGCCCAATGCCGCTGATCTTCAGGCCCCACCATGGCATATAGCCAAAAACCACCCGGTCTGAAATCCTGCGATTTTGTTTCGGCACGCCATGGTGCCGGTCCCCACCATTGGTCAAGCAATTGGCTTTCTGTAAATGCCCGCCATACATCGGCAAGGGGTGCCTCGAATTCCCGTACCAATACAACCGATTTTTCCTTGAAATCTTTTGTAATGTTTGTTTTATTCGTGCTCATTTTTTCGTTGTTTTTATGGTTGATAATACTTTGTCAAGTTGATTTAATCTTGTATCCCACATCTGGCGGAAGGGTTCAATAAAGTCGGCTACTTCTTTCATTTTTTTTGCATTGAAATGATAATAGATTTCTCTTCCCGTTTGTTCCTGCTTTACCAGTTGACATTCGGTAAGAATGCGCAAATGTTTAGAAATGGCCTGCCGGCTGGTATCAAATTGCTCTGCCAGTGCATTAGGCGTCATGGCCTGCGTGGCAATCAATACAATAATTGCACGTCTCGTTGGGTCGGCAATAGCCTGGAATACGTCTCTTCTCATTTTTATAAAGCGGATTTATGAAACCGTTCGGTTGCAAATATACATGCAACCATTTGGTTTCGCAAATTTTTTCTTCATTTTTTATTGATACAGAGATGTAGGGATTAGTTTCTGCCCTCTGCGGCTCAAATAGCTTGCCGCTTTCAGCTATCGTTTACATTTGCACTATGTCCGATGAGTTATTATATAATTGGGAAAAAAAGGCTGCCGAACATCAAAAGCAATATGGACAGTTTCTGAAACGTGCAAATAAGAACAAGGTGTTGAAACAATTGCCAGATCTGCATGAAGAAGCTTTTGAAAAAGTTGATTGTCTGCAATGTGCCAATTGCTGTAAAAACTATTCTCCAAGATTTAAGACACCTGATATTAAGCGCATCAGTAAACATCTGCGGATGAAGGAGAGTGATTTTATTGACAAGTACCTTTATCTCGATAATGAAGGCGATTATGTGGTGAAATCGAAGCCATGTCCTTTTCTTGGTGCTGATAATTATTGCGGCATTTATGATGTGCGTCCATCCGATTGCGAAAGATTTCCTTACACCGATGAAGATGTAATTCTGAAGCGGCCCCAGCTTACTCTTAAGAACAGCACATTTTGCCCGATCACTTATTTTGTTTTGGAGAAATTATTGCAGGAGAAATAATCAGTAAGCTGTTAATTTTCTTTGAGCGCCTTGTAATTCTTTCGTTTAAAGAAATTAATCTTTACTTTCATTCCACTTAAAACTTGCGAATGAAAAATATGAAACAAATTATCCTGTTGCTTTTAGTTGCTGTAACGTTTAACGCATGCACAAAAGCATTTTATATTGATGGCAAAAAAGCACAGGCGGTGAAAATTACAGACATGGGTGAAATGTATTCTACATATAATTTATCAACTGCTGAGAAGACAGAAATAAGCCGGCAGTTAAATGAAAAATCGCTTCTGGATGGCATTATCAGATATACAAAAGAAAATACCTGGCCCGATGCTGTCAATACACTGGATGACCGGTTAGCCAATCGCAAAACAATGGAGCGTTATAATTTTTATAAAGTGGCTTCTTTCGGAAACAAAACCATTGTGAGTGTGCCTTCTGAAAAAAATCAACACATGCCGGCTGCCTATATTCCGCAAGGACCGATGTATATTATTTTTTCAAGTTCTGTTGTGGCGAGTAAATAAACAGCTAAAATATTCTTTGTAGTAAGGCTCAGTCATGAGCCTTTTTTATTTGGAAAGATTAAACAAAAAAATATCCCCACCTGGAAAGGAGGGGATATGGCTAATCAGTTACCATTAACCATTAAACCTTATCATCACACAAATAGACTGAATATTTTTTTTGAGAGTTGCATGGCTTTGTCATAATTCAGCAAGGAGAGGCAAAAACCGGCGTAATTGATTTTTTTAAGGCATAAAAAAACCTCTTCCGGTAAAGGAAGAGGCGCTAATCAGTTACCATTAACCATTAAACCTTATCATCAATGGCAAAATAGAATATTTTTTTGAATTATTGTTGAAACGTTAAATTATTTCCAGCTCGGTTTAAAATTTTTAGCATAGTCATCGAAGCTCACCCGGCCATACTTATTTTCAGCAAAATACTTCGCTACCATCTCCATCTCTTTTACTTCTAACATACCTGAAATAGGCTGAGGATCATCGTTTAGCGAAGGAATAATGACAGTTGTGGGATAGGCCAACTCGCCATTTGTAAGCGTAATAGCTATCTCATTGGTTTTATAAGACGGGTTAAACTTATAGGTATTACCTTTCCATTTTACTTCCGATTTGGTTTCGGCATTAAGTTTTACCGTGTAAAAATTTGTGTTGAGGTATTTAATCAGGTCCTGGCTAGTGTAGGTTTTGCGATCCATCACCTTGCACCAGCCACACCAGTCGGTATAAAGATCAATGAGAATAGGACGGGGTTCGGTTTTCATTTTAAGTTCAGCTTCTTCCAGTGAGATCCAGTTCATTTTTTCTTTTGCATTCTTTTGCTGAAATGAACTGATACTGATGAACAGAAAGAAGAGGGCGGAGTAAAAACAAAACTTTTGCATAGTATTTTTGTTACTGTTACAAACTTAAACGCTTTCACGTGCATAAAATTGTTATTTCTGTTACCGGCGCCAGTGGATCAATCTATGCGAAACTCTTATTGCAGAAGCTTCTGGCAGCCAAAGACCAATGGCAGGAAGTGGCAGTTGTTATGACGGAGAACGCCAAAGAAGTGTGGAGAACCGAGTTGCAGGATGAAGCATATAAAGATCTTCCGTTCAAAACTTATTCTACAACTGATTTTCATGCACCATTTGCATCCGGCTCTGGTCAGTTCAATACTATGATCATTATTCCCTGCAGTATGGGCACACTTGGCCGCATTGCCACAGGTGTATCAAACGATTTGATTACACGTGCTGCTGATGTGGTGTTGAAAGAACGGAGAAAACTAATTTGTGTGGTGCGTGACACACCATATAATCTGATTCACATCCGTAATATGGAAACAGTTACGCTGGCCGGTGGAATTATTTGTCCCGCCACGCCAAGTTTTTACAGTGTGCCCAAGACAATTGAAGAAGTTGCCGCAACAGTTGTTGATCGTGTGCTTGATTTAGCAGGCATTGATGTGAAAACTTTTCGTTGGGGGAAATGAGAAATGAATGATCAATGATGAATGCAATAACTCATCACTCATCCCCACACTATTTACTTGGTCGTTAACTCTTCATACACCGCAGTCAAGGAACGTTGAATACCATCGCCGATCCATTCTGTAACTCCTGGTATTGATTTATTCTTCAAAAAATCTTCTTTACTCGTGCCTGCTTTGATCTCTGATTCGCCAAACGCAATCAGCTTTTCAAAATAATTCTGCATGGCTTTTATATCATCCATCTTTCCATAAACTTCAAAGCCTTGTGATGCATGGCCGTAGACAAAAGTTGTTTTTTTATTGAATTTCTTTGTTGTTTGCTTCAGCACTTTTATCCAGTTTCTCACAGAAGCACCTGCTGTACGATCAATAAACGGATAACGACGGTTGTTGATAAGATCACCCATGTGCACAATATCTGCATGTTCAAAATGGATCAACGCATCACCGTCTGTATGTGCGGCTCCAAAGTAATGCAACGTGATCTTTTCATTGCCGATCTTCTGACTCCATGTTTTTCCAAATATCTGATCAGGATAAAGTTGCTTATCTTCTGTCTTCGCTTGTTTAGCTACACGTTCCTGGTTGGTTTTTGAATTTTCATGTGCCAGCACATGTTCTACAATTCCTTTGAACGAAATATTGCCACTGCTGTGATCGCCGTGGTGATGTGTATTGATGAGTAGTTTGAACGGTTTCTCCGAACGTTTCTTCAATTCATCAATGAGATGTTTACTCTGGTCGGGGAATTGGGTATCAACCACCACGATGCCTTCTTTGCTCAGGTAAAACAAAATAGTACCACCACGTTCAGTAAAGACGCCTATATCATCAGTAAGCATTTTAATATTCCATGCTTCCTGTTGAAATAATTGTGCAATTAATGATTGTTGAAATGCAAGTGCGCCAACAGTAAGTGACGATGCCTTGAGAAATGATTTGCGGTTCATACAGCTTTGTTTGTTACTGTAAAATAAACAATCTGCTGTTTTGTTTACAACCTACGTAAATATTCTGCACTAAAATGGATGAATGGTAAACTCAATACTCAAGTTTGCGAAGCGTGGGTGCTTTAAACCAGGTGATGGTTACAACTATGAGCGTCATGCAACCACCAAAGATCACAGAAGGAACAGTTCCCATGATAGAAGCAGCAGTACCACTCTCAAATTGCCCAAGCTCATTACTGCTGTTAATAAAAATGGAACTCACACTGCTTACACGGCCACGCATTTCGTCCGGAACAAATAACTGCAGCACAGTGCCACGTATGATCACACTCACGCCATCAAACAAACCACTGACGAACAGTGCTGCAAAACTCAACCAGAAATTTTGCGACAAGGCAAATATCAAAATACAAATACCGAAACCGCCAACAACATAAAAGAGTTTTTGCCCTTGTTTGTTCTTCATCGGTTTCCAGGTTAGGGCGGCAATGGCAATAAAGTTACCGAGATAAGTTGCTGCAGTTAACCAGCCTAATCCTTCGGGTCCAACATGTAAAATATCTTTTGCAAACACAGGCAGAAGCGCTGTAACACCACCAAACAGAACTGCAAACATGTCCAACGTCATTGAGCCAAGCAATGCTTTTTGTGTAAGAATAAAATTGATCCCTTCTTTTACACTTTCCCATGTGCGAGTGTTGCCCGGTTTAAACAGCACAGGTTTTCGTTTTACATTCTGCATGCAAAACACTGCAATAAGTACAAGCGATGAGACTGCAATAAACGCCACTGTTACATTGGTATAACCCATCAACAAACCGGCAACGCCCGGACCAATGACTGCGGCAAGTAACCATGCCATGCTATTGATGGAAGTTGCTCTTACTAATTGTGTGGGATACACCAGTTGTGAAAGAAAGGCACTGAATGCCGGACTGCTGAACGCTCTCACGGCACCTGTGGCTGCAACCAATCCATAAATACTCCACTGAACAACTGAAGTTGAATTTGACTGGATGAAATAATCGGATGTGATAAAAAGCAAACCGAGCATGATCGCAAAGTACAAGAGCATGCAAATACTGATGAGCCGTTGTTTATTACTTCTATCGATCTTTACTCCTGCAGGTAGTGCCAGTAAAATGGCAGGGATCACTTCCGATAAACCAAGTACGCCCAATGAAAGTTTACTGCCTGTTACTTCATACAATTTCCAGCCAAGTAAAACCGGCGTCATACGCAAACCCGCCAGGAAAATCAAACGTGCAGTAACATACCATGCGAATTCCTTATTGAGTAAAAAGGGTTGTTTGGCGGCTTGGTTCATGGCAGTGTAAGATAATGTTGCCCCTGTTCGTATTCTTTATCCAACGCATCAATGATCACCTGCAGATGTGCTTTGTTGCCGAGAAAATCGGCATTGCTTGCATCTACAAATAACGTTTTTACATTATGCTGTTTAATATACTGTGTATAGGTTTCCTGTATGCTGAACAGATAATCATCAGCGATCTGTTGTTCATAACTGCGGTTACGTTTGCGGATGTTTTGCTGCAAACGGGAGACAGGTGAATGCAAATAAATGAGTATCTCCGGTTGAATCAGTTGCTGATGAATAATATCAAACAGACTTTGATATAACCTGAATTCATCGGCCGGTAAATTCACTTTTGCAAACAACAAACATTTTGTAAACAGATAATCGGAGATGGTGATGGAGTTAAACATGTCCTGCGTATGCAGCAGGTCTTTCAGCTGTTTATAACGTTCTGCCATAAAGAACAGTTCCAACGGAAAAGCAAACTGTTTCGGATTCTCGTAAAACTTTGGAAGAAATGGATTGTCTGCAAATTCTTCCAGTATTAAACGAGCGTTGTAATGTTTACTCAGCAAATGTGCCAGCGTTGTTTTACCGGCACCTATATTCCCTTCTATTGTTACAAAATGATACTTCATCCGTCGGCAAATTAAAACATGCAGGCAAATCGTGGAATGAACTTATACAGTTTGTGGAAAAGTCCTCAATCAAGCTTTGTTACAGCCAGTTGATCGGCACATTCTTTCAGGAGTGTGGTAATGGTTTTTTTATAAACCGGGTGCACTTTGCGGGGTGAAAGTTCAGCAAGAGGAATCAATACAAAGCGTCTGTCCTGAATAGCAGGATGGGGAAGTGTTACAATGGCTGAATGATAGATCAGCTCATCATAAAACAAAATGTCAAGATCGATGGTGCGTGGTCCATACTTTTCGGTACGGATACGACCAAGTTCCTGCTCGATCTGCAATAAGGTTTTCATCAACTCGTCCGCAGACAGGGGTGTTTGCAGTACAATGACTTTATTTAAAAAAGCTGCCTGTTTTGTTTGTCCCCATGCCGCCGTTTCATAGATCGATGATTCGTTGGCGATGCTGCCACAACGTTCTTCCATCAGCCGGATGGCTTTGTTCAGAAATTGTTTGCGTTGTCCCTGGTTACTGCCCAATAAAATAAAAACCTTGTGTAGCGACATGCTGTAAAAATAGGGACGAAAAAGTTTTTCAGCCAACGGCATAAACAAATAGCTTTGCGCCATGAGTCAACCTTACAGCCAGTGGAAGGCAATGCTGGCTATTTCCAAGGCAAGTTTCCGGGCCATATTCCGCAGCCCCTCGGCTGTGATCTTCAGTTTTGCTTTTCCGCTCATTTTTATTTTGGTGTTTGGTTTTATTGGCGGAGGAAGTCCAACTGTTCGTATCGGTTTTACAAAAGGCACCGATACTTCACGGAACAATGCGGTATATCAGCAACTTTTGAAATACAAAACCATTCGTGTAATTGAAAAAACAGAAGATGAGTTAAGAAGTGATTTGTCGAAAGGAAGGATCACAGCTATTCTTGATATGAAGCCAAACGGCACTGATACGTTCCCGTTATACAGTATCAGCATTCAAACATCTACTGCAAGTGTTGATCGATTAGCAATTCTTCAATCAACATTAAAAGATATTATTGTAGACCTTGATCGCAGAAAAGCACCCAATGCACCAACCTATGCAAGCATTGATCTGCCTCCACCAATGCCGGGACGCATATATAAAACAATCGATTTTATTTTGCCCGGTCAGTTAGGATTTTCCTTGTTGAGTGCAGGTGTATTTGGTGTGGCATTTTTGTTTTTCAATCTGCGTCAGCAATTGGTATTGAAACGTTTTTTTGCAACACCCATCAAGCGTGGTTATATTTTGTTTGGTGAAGGCATCAGCCGTGTATTGTTTCAATTGATCACTGCTGTGGTGATTCTGTTGATCGGACGATTTGTATTTGGTTTCACCCTTGTTCATGGCTTTGTTACATTTATTGAATTGTTGTTGCTGAGTTTGGTTGGTTTGATCGTGTTCATGGGCTTTGGTTTTATTGTTAGCGGATTGGCAAAGAACGAAAGTACCATACCGCCATTCGCTAACATGTTCACCTTACCGCAGTTTTTATTAGCCGGAACATTCTTTTCAATCGATACATTTCCAAAATGGCTGCAGCCTATTTGTAAAATATTACCGTTAACACATCTCAATGATGCCATGCGAAACATTGCTTTTGAAGGAAGTCATTTGGTTGATTGCGGGAAGCAACTCGGAATACTTGGTTTGTGGGGTGTGGTATTGTATGCGATTGCGATAAAAGTTTTCAAATGGGAATAAAGCAAGATGTCTGATTTGGGAAAAACTCTTAATCCTCAACTTTCAACCCTTAACTTTTTCTTATGCGTTTAGTAAAAATGTTTTTGTTTGTGCTGCTGGGTTTGTTTGCTGTCATTACGATCATCGGGTTATTTATTCCATCGAGCGTAAAAATTTCACGTGGTATTATTGTTAGTGCCGACAGCAGCAAAGTGTACAAAGAATTAAGTGATGTAAAGAACTGGAACAAATGGTTGCCGTGGATCACAGCTGATAGTGGTGCAATTGTTCAACTCTCCCCGGTTACCAATGAACCAGGCTCTTACTTCCGCTGGAAAGGAATGAAGATCAACAGTGCAGGAACCATCACGCTTCAATCCATCAATCAAAATGAAATATTGTTATTGCATGAATTGAAGGATATGAATAAAGCAGAAGGTGGGTTTCGTATCCGCAGTACCGGTGCAAACAATAATGTAACTGAAGTGCTTTGGTATATGGAGTATAAATTGAAGTGGTATCCCTGGGAACGTTTCTTCGGCATTTTTACCGATCGAATCATTGGCTCTGCGTTCGACAAAGGACTGGAGCAATTCAAAACTTATATTGAACAGGCCGATGTAAACAGTAATGCATCAGCATCCATCACCATGGAAAACTGATCTTCCCCATTGTAACAGATGGTATTCCTTTTAACTCTTTGCTGAATTGCACATTGCCTCCTGCAATACATTCATTGGCAAGAATGGCAAACAGTACTGCTTCTTTTGCATCGGGATTTATACCAAGCTCACTCGTTAAATGAACAGGCACATTTGGTAAAAGTTGTTTGATCTGCTCCATCAACAACGGATTGTGCATACCGCCACCGCTTGCATATAAATGGAAGCTACTGCTTTGCGGCATTGTCTTTATGATGGCTTCAGCAATGGTTTGTGCGGAGAATGCGTTCAATGTTGCCATTGTATCATACACGTTCAAATCAGTTGTGCCCGATCTTTCTTTCGCAGTTTGTAAATAGTGCAGGTTAAACAATTCAGGTCCGGTGGTTTTAGGAAATGATTGCTGAAAGAAGGAGTGATCTTTTAATGCGTTCAGTAATGCTTCATTGATCGTTCCTTTTTTTGCGACTGCTGCATCCTCATCAAAATATTTTCCCAGGAAATGTTGCTGCATCAATGCATCCATTAAGGTGTTGCCTGTTCCGGTATCAGTACTGAAAATTTTATTCGCATCCATTGAGCCGGGTAGAAATGTAAAGTTGGCAATACCGCCCATGTTGAGCATAATGCGGTCTTCACCCTTCTTTGAAAAAATAAAATAATCGCCGTAAACAGCAAGTGGTGCGCCTTCGCCACCTGCCGCAATATGTTTCTGCCGGAAATCACTGATGGTGATAATGCCTGTTTCAACAGCCATGTGATCACCATCGCCAATTTGCAATGTTGCATTACTGAATTTATTTTGTTGATGCAAAGCCTTTGGGGCATGATAAACTGTTTGCCCATGGCTTGCGATGAGATCAACATCTTCTTTTTTGATAATATTCTTTTGCAAAAAAGTATTGATCATCGCTGCCTGTTGTTGTGCAACCCATGGATTGAGCAAACACAATTTTTCAAAGTCAACTTCTTTTTTAGAAAATACAGATTTGATCTCTGCTTTAAAATCAGGATCATAAGCAATGGTTTCAAACGCAGTTAATTCAATTGCTGTATCATGTCCTTCACCTGAGATTGTGCAATAAGCAATATCTAAACCGTCAACCGAAGTGCCGCTCATTAAGCCAATAATGCGGCGTTGCTTCTTTTGAGCTATGCTCATTAATTGTTGCATATTCCTGTTCATGGAATAAATATAAGAAATGCCCGAATTTGCACCTCAATTGATTTTTTGTGCCGTTTTGTGCCGTTCATATAGAATAAGGGTGCATTTTTTTGCGGGTTTTAAAAATATTTGTACTTTTCCTTTCTCTTATTACTAACGATCAACAGCCAAACCAACATGCTTAAACAGGAACGACAAGCCTTTATTGTACACCAGGTGAACCTGCACAACCGTGTGTTGTCATCTGATCTGAGTACACAGATCAATGTATCAGAAGATACCATCCGTCGTGATTTGCAGGAACTGGCGGATAAAGGAAAGATCATTAAAGTGCATGGTGGCGCTTTATCAAGATCATTCAGCAGCTCCATTAATTCTTCCAGTGTTTACAGTATTGATGCAAAGAAAACGATCGCACAAAAAGCAGCATCATTGATCAAGGATGGCATGTTTGTGATGAGCACCGGTGGTACAACCATTATTGAAATGGCCAAAGCATTGCCGGATAATTTGCGTGCAACATTTATTACAGGAAGTCTCCCCGCTGCATTGGAATATATACATCATCCAAACATTGAAGTGATTTTTATTGGGGATAAGCTTTCAAAGAGTTCACAAATTTCTATTGGTGCAGAAGCAATTCTTAAGATCAGACAATTTAAAGTTGATCTGTGTTTTCTCGGTATCAATGCGCTTGATCTTGAACATGGGTTAACGGATAATGATTACGATGTAGTACAGGTGAAGAAAGCTATGCGTGAATCAGCTTCTAAAGTAGTAGCACTCTCTATCTCTGAAAAAATAAATACCGTACAGAATATCCAGGTATGCAAAGCAAATGAACTGGATATGCTGGTAACCGAATTATCACCTGATAGCAACATCTTCGACCCTTACAAAGAAGCCGGCATCAGCATTCTCTAATGCTGCAAATTGATTATTCAAACTAAAAACTGCAAAATGAAAAGAAACGTAAAAAAGCAAAAAGGAAGATGGGAGCGATTGCCCCTTCTTCTTATCATGTTGGTGCTCTGCTCTATGCTGCAGGCACAGGTAACTATTTCCGGTAAGGTAACCGGTTCGGGTAATGCAGCAGCTGCCAATGTATCGGTGGTGGTGCGTAATACAAATTTTGGTACATCAACCGATGCAACCGGAGCATATAGTTTTTCTGCTACTCTGAAACCGGGTAAGTATGTATTGGAGTTCTCAGGTGTTGGATATAAAACGGCAACAAAAAATATATCCATTGAAAGTGGCACAAACAGTTATACAAGCGATGTTGAGTTAGAGGATGACGTACTAGGACTCGATGAAGTTGTTGTAACAGGTACAGGCGTTGCCACAAAGAAAAAACAATTGGGTAATGCTATTGCAACAGTATCGGGCAGAGAGTTAACAAGAGGTGGTGCAACATCTATTGATATGGGTTTGCAGGGAAAAGTTGCAGGTGCGCAGGTTACACAAAACAGTGGTAACCCTGCCGGTGGTATTACTGTTCGCTTACGTGGACCAAGTACCATTGTTGGTTCTTCTGATCCTTTATATATTGTTGATGGTGTCATTGTCAATAACGATTCCCGTCAGTTGATTGATCTTGGTGGTTATGCACAAAACAGGTTGGTTGATATAAACCCTGCTGATATTGATCGCATTGAAATTATTAAAGGCGCAGCAGCGGCTGCTATCTATGGATCAAGAGCAAATAATGGTGTAGTGCAAATCTTTACCAAGAAAGGTCGTGAAGGAAAACCCCAATTCAGTTTCTCTACACAGTTGCGCAGCAGTTCACTCCGTAAAAAAATGGAGTACAACCAGGTGCCTTTCAGGTTTACCAATTTTACAGCAAGCGACCTTACAACGGTTCCTGTACAGCGTTATGATTTCCAAGATAAAATTTTTCAGAACGCTATTGGTACAGAGAATGTATTGTCTGTTTCGGGAGGCACTGTTAATACAAAATATTATGCGTCGGTTTCAAACCTTTATAACGAAGGCATTGTACGCAATACCAATTTTATGCGGAATGGTTTTCGTTTAAACCTTCAGCAAAAGCTGAATAAAACAATGACGCTTAATTTCAATACTGCTTATACATACAGCACAAGTAAAGAAATTCCTAATGGAGGTATCAATGAAGCGTATGGTGCATTAACCGGTTTTATTTTTGGTAACAACTATGTTAATCCTGATAAAGATCCTGCAACAGGTATTTATCCATCAGTAAATGCAACAGCTATTGTTGCACGTACGAATCCATTGGAAGCAATTGAGCGTTTCGATTTCCGTCAAAAGACAAGCCGTATTGTATCAAGCGCACAGTTAACCATTAAACCCGTTGCAGGTTTGAATATTGAGTTTACATCGGGTATTGATAATTACACACAAACGGCAACAGCTTATATTCCTCCACGTAATACAACGCCTTCTTATAATGGTGGTTTTATCCGTCGTGCAGATGCTACTGTCATTCAGTTGAATAATGATCTTACAGCAACGTATCAAAAAGAAATTGCAAAAGAACTGCAGTCAACAACATCATTAGGTGGAACATTGCAATACGACCGGACATTAACATTCTCAGCAAATGCAACACAGTTAGGTGCATTTGGTCAAACTATTAACAATGGAACCATTGCTGCGGGTGAGTTCAGAGGTGAACGTGTCATCATGGGGGCTTTCCTTCAACAAACATTTGGCTTTAAAAACAGATACTTTGTTACAGGTGCAGCACGTGTTGATGCTTCATCTGTATATGGCATTGATAACCGTTGGCAGTTCTTCCCGAAAGTTAGTGGAACATATATTGTATCAAATGAAAAATTCTGGAGCGATGGTCTTGCAAAAGCAGTAAGTAGTTTGAAGCTGCGTGCTGCATATGGCCAGAGCGGTAATTTAACTGCAATTGGTCAGTACGATCGCTTTACGAATTTCTCTCCTGTAGTTTATGGAGGACAGGCGGGTTATATCGCTCCATCAACATTGGGCAACTTTACAGTAAAGCCCGAGCGCCAGACAGAAGTTGAAGTTGGTTTTGATCTGGGTTTGTTGAATGATGCCATCAGCGTTGAATTCAGCTATTTCAATAAGGATGTGAAAGATCTTATTCTCAACCGAACACTTGCACCAACAACTGGTTACAATAATCGTTTTGTAAACATTGGTACAATGACGAACAAAGGTTTTGAATTCCTTGTGCGTGCAGTTATTCTTAATAAAAACAAGTTGCGCTGGGTATCAAGCTTATCATATCTGAACAATAAGAACGTAGTGAATGGTGTAGAAGGTAATGGCGTGTTGCCATTTGCCGGTGGTTTTGGACAGGTTGCAGCTGTGAATGGTTATCCGTTAGGTGCGTACTACAGTACATTCTTTGCACGTAACCCTGATGGAAGTTTGCTGCGTGATTTGAATGGATTGCCACAACGTGAAAGGGGAACACAATTAGCCAATGGTAATTATACAGTTCAACGTGGTTCAAACGGTCAGCCAACAGGAACATTATTGAGCAAGGTAATTGGCCAGCCAAATCCTAAACACGTCATTTCTAAAATTGATGAACTCGATTTCGGCAAATTCAATTTCCGCATGCAGTGGGATGCCATGTTGGGTTATGATGTATTCAACTTTACTAAGCGTGTAGGTGATCGTGATTTTTATGGCGGGTTAAAAGGGTACGAACCTGAATTGCGTGGTGAAGTACCTAAAGGAACAAGTGCTGCTCTTTTCAGCATATTTGAAAACTGGATCGAAGATGGATCATTTGTAAAACTCCGTGAAGTATCAGTAGCGTATAACATGAAGCCGAAGTTTTTAAAAGGAAACAGTATGCGTTTAAGTGTTATTGGACGTAACCTGTTCTCATTTGATAAGTACAGCGGATGGGATCCTGAAGTAAACGCAGCAGGACAGGATAATGCAGTGCGTGGTTTCGATTTTGTGGAAGTGCCGATTCCAAGAATGATCATGTTCGCTGTAAACGTTAATTTCTAATTGAAAAAATTTAATGATATGAAAAAGATATTCGTCTGTTCTTTATCTCTCATTGCAATTGTGTTCAGCAGTTGTAAGATGGATATTGTAAATCCGAATGGTCCTACCGATGCACAGGTGGTTTCTACACGTGAAGGATTGATCACTTACAGTATTGGTATGAAACAAAACTATGCTGCTTCTGCATTTGAATCGCTGGCAATAACAACCGGCGGTACAACTCGTGAAGTAAAAGGTATAGCCACATTTACCACAGTGCTGGAAATTGAAGCAGGTGGTTCTGCATTGCCAACATTTAATGCGGCTGTGTTGGGTGTTTGGTTACGTATGAATCGTGTAATGGGTATGGCCGATGATATTATTGCAAATGCGCCAACTGTTCTTGCAACAGATAATGCGATGCGTTCAGGAGTGGTGGCACATGCACATTTATTTAAAGCAATGGCGATAGGTAGTTTGGCAACAGCGTTTGAGCAAGTGCCCATTGCTACCAACAAAGCAGGTGGTGTAACATTTGTTACCCGTCAGAATGGACTATTAAAAGCAATTGAGTTGCTGGAGCAGGCGGCTGCATTAATTGCTGCAACCGCACCCTCAGGCGAGTTTAATACAAGAGTTACAGGTGCAAATTTCAGCTTGTTGAATTGCATTAACGCTTACCTGGCAAGGTATAATTTGATGGCAGGTCGTTATGCACAAGCAATTGCTGCTTCCAATCTTGTTCCGTTAAGTTCAGCTTCGCAGTTTGCTTACGATGGCGCTCAAACTGTAAACCCGATTTTTACTCAATTGCGGGTAACAAATAGTTATTCGCCCCGTGACAATTTTGGTTTACCTGCAGGTATGTTCGATCCTGCTGATGGCCGCATTGCATTTTACTTCCAGGGAGCACAAGTAACAAGTGGTCCTGATGTGTTGCGTACCATTCGTGGTTTTGCGCAAACGAACAGCAGTCCTATCCCTGTTTATTTACCCGATGAAATGCGGTTGATCAAAGCTGAAGCTATCCTCCGTTCCGGCGGCACAGTAGCAGATGCAATTACAGAGATCAATGCCGTGCGTCAGCAATCAAGCGGTGATGTTTTCGGTGTTCATGCTAACCTTCCGGCATATTCAGGTTCAACTACAGTAAATGATCTGTTGACAGAGGTTTACCGGCAGCGTTGTGCTGAGTTGTATTTAAGTGGTTTGCGGTTGGAGGACAGTCGACGTTTTGGTCGCACTGCTCCACCAGCGAATGTTAACCCCGTTCCTGTAACATTTGAACGCACCAGGAATTTTTATCCTTATCCTGATCAGGAAAGATTAAATAATCCAAACACACCCGCAGATCCTGCAATCTAAATATTTTATCAGTAGTTATGTTTTAAGTGTAACAGCCCCGTTTTCCAACGGGGCTTCTTTTTGTAAAAATTTTTAACAAGGGAGCAACGAATTGAGAAATAGCTTTGTCAACCCTTTACAAAACCTGAATGATCGATCAGCGGCAACTAATAAAAGACTGTTTGCGTGGCAATGCCATGGCTCAAAAGCAACTCTATGATGCGTTTGCTGAGATCATGCTGGGTATATGTTACCGTTACACCAAATCGCTGGCTGATGCAGAGGATGTGTTGCAGGAAGGGTTTGTAAAAGTGTTTCGCAACCTGCACACTTACCGCAGCGAGGGTGAATTGGGAGGCTGGATACGCACTATTATGGTGAACACAGCCTTAAATTATTTGAAGAAGAAAAAGGAATACCAATATGATATGTCGTTCCTTAGTGAACCCCTTCATCCTGTGAGTAATGATAACCCTGAAGTACTGTTGCGCACCAAACAACTGGCAGAACTGATCAGGCAATTACCAACCGGTTATCAAACGATCTTTAACCTGCATGCGGTTGAAGGATTTACGCATGTTGAAATCGGGAAGATGCTCGGCATCAGCGAAGGCACCAGTCGAAGCCAGTATATGCGTGCAAGAAACCTGTTGATCACCTGGATTGAAAAATATAATTCCGAACCCCAAAAGCAAGTGTATGGCGGATCATCAATTTGAACAAAAGGTAAGCCAGCAGCTGGCCGACTTCAAACTGAAGCCGAATGCAGAGGTGTGGCAGCAAGTGCAACTACAATTGGAAGAAGATAGAAAACGAAGAAGATGGTTTTTCTATTTGCCGATTGCTGCTTTATTAATTGGAGGATTACTCTATGCCGTATGGCCGGTTGAAGAAACAGTGAAAGCAGATACTGTTGCGCAGGCAACTACAAATAATAGAACAACAACAACTGCAGAAAATAATACAAACGAATCATCCTTAACCAAAGCCGGATCATCAAAAACCTTAACTGAAGCAACAGCTTCTGAAAAAGAAGTAGAAGAAAACAAGTTGCAGGCACAAACAAAAACATCTGCCTCGGCTCAGCAAAACAGTGTTGTAACAAAGCAGGTTGCTCAAAAAATAAAAACAGTAAATAGACAATCTGTTGCAGGAACGACTGAAAAGCAAACAAGTAAAGATGAAGTTGTTGTTTCTGATAAAGTGTCTGTGCAAAAAGAAACAGCTGCAGATCAAACGATTGTTACTGTTGAATCAAAACAGCCGGAACAGAAGACCGACAGTGTGGTTGTAGATCAATCTGCCGCTATTAAAACAGACGCAGCTCAACCAATTGTATCAACAACTGCAGATGATACAATCGCAGTTGCACCTGCAGTACCCACACCAACAATTACAAAGAGGAAATGGCAGTTGGGCTTGCATGTAAGTTCTGGTTTATCTGATATCAGGGGGAGCCTGTTCCCGGGATCAGGATTTAAATCCTTCTCATCTTCCGATGCGTTGTATTACTCAGGAGGTAACAATGCCGGGCAAGGCGGGCCTACCCGTATTATACGTTATGAATATGCGGTTACGCCTTCCATTCACTTTGGGGCCGGCGTACTGTTTCGTAAGCCGCTTAAAAAACGGCATGCATTCGTAACAGGGCTACAATATCAATACAGCAGCTATTCTGTTACACAACGCCAGCGAATCGATTCGTTTATGACGCTAACGAATATGTTCAGCAATATATCAACGAAAGAAAAATCAGTACAGTTTCGCATGCATGCAGTGAATGTGCCGCTTGAGCTGGAGTTTAAAATTGCTGATATTAAAAAGGGCAGATTGTTATTTAGTGCCGGTATTCATAATTGGTTTGTGGTTTCCTCAACACAAACAGATACATTGTCTGCATTTCGTTATGCAGCAAGTACTGATCGTAGTATCGGGTATGGCGGAATTGCAAATGCAAAAGAAACAAAAGCAACCACTTATCAACCACAATTATACTTGTCGCCGTCATTTGAATGGCATGGTAAAAAAACAAACTCACAATTAGGTTTATATCTCGATTATGGATTGAGACCTGCTTATAAAAGCACAGTAAAAGACTATTGGTGGCAAACAGGCATTCGCTACCGCATCTTTTTCAATCGCTGAAAATATATAACAGCAACGCAACGGTTTTGAAACCGGCAGTGTCAACTTACTAAACAAACTGCTGTGATATGAAACAAATTAATTTCAGAACCTTTGCGTTGCTGCTCATAACTGTTTCTTTCTTACAAAGCTGTCTTAAAGACAAATGCACGCAAACCTATACGCTCTATCGTCCGGTTTATAAAACCAAGCAGGAGGTATGGAGCGAAATAAAAAGCAAGCCGGCGAGAGCAATCGTGAATCCGGGCAAAATCTCACTTTTCGGCAGCACTGTTTTTCTCAATGAAATTGATAAAGGCATACATGTGATCGATAACAGTAATCCATCACAACCAAAGAACATCAGCTTTATTGAAGTGCCGGGTAATATTGATCTTGCAGTTAAAGGCAACATGTTATACGCTGATCTTTTCAACGATCTTATAACAATCGATATCAGTAATCCGCAACAGGTGAACGTGTTGAGTATAAAAGAAAAAGTGTTTCCGCACCGTGCATTCGCCAATGGTTTTTCAGCTGATACAAATTTGGTGATCGTTGACTGGCTTAGGAAAGATACAACGGTAACAGTAAGTTGCGGTAACGGGCAAGGGCAGGGGCTTTTTCTGTGGGATAGAGGTTTTCTTGCTGTTGCGCAAAACTTTTCTTCATCAGGCGCAAGTGCGGCTACGAAAGGTATCAATGGTTCAATGGCGAGATTTGCATTGAGGAATGATTATCTCTATACTGTTTCAAACAGTGATCTGAAAGTATTTGGTTTACAGAATGCAGATCAGCCCCAGCAATTAAATACTATACCTGTAGGTTGGGGAATTGAAACCATTTATCCGTTCAAAGAAGAATTATTTATCGGTTCGAACAATGGTATGTTCATCTTTAGTTTACAGAATCCTGCAGCACCTCAAAAAACTGGAAGCTTTCAGCATGCATTTGCATGCGATCCTGTGATTGCTGATGATACACATGCTTATGTAACGTTGCGCAGCGGAACTACTTGCAGAGGTGCAGTTGCAAATCAACTCGATGTAATTGATATTGCAAATCTGCAGGCGCCTACCTTACTTAAAACATATCAGCTTACGAATCCGCATGGCTTATCTAAAGATGGGAATCTTTTGTTTGTGTGCGATGGTAAAGATGGCTTACGTGTGTACAACGCGGCAAATCCCACCAACTTAAGCCTGGTAAAACATATTAAAGGATTTGAAGCTTATGATGTAATTGCCTGGAACGGTAATGCATTGGTTGTTACTAAAACAGCGTTGTTGCAATTTGATTACAGCAATCAGACAAATATCAGTCAGCGCAGCAGCATTGCTATTCAACGGTAATTGTATGAGAAATACTCTTTTTATTCTTTTTATTTTGATGGTAAGCTCCTTGTTTGCTCAGGAGAAAATAAAACCTGCTGCTGAGAAGGCTGTAAAATTTCAGACGATCATACAGGGAGGATTGCTGGCCGGAAGTTCAACAGAATCGTTTGCATTGCAAACGATCAATGGCTATCGTTTTGGTAACTGGTTTGCAGGTGTTGGTGCAGGTCTTGATTTTTATATGCAGCGTGGTGTGCCTTTGTTTGCAGATCTGCGATATCATTTCTCCAATCAACGCAGATCGTTTTTCATATATACAGATGCAGGTGCACATATTCCCTGGATAAAAAACAAAGAACAACGAAATATTATTTCGCAGAGTACAGGATTGTATACCGATGCAGGTGTAGGATTTCGTCTGGCAACAAAAAAGGGTGATGGGTTTTTGTTTAGTGCCGGTTATTCTTACAAGCATGTACCTGAAAAACAGCAGGGCTTCAGTTGGCAATCGTGGCCGCAGCCGAACGGAGAAACAATTCTGAATTATAACTATCGTTTCAACCGGGTAGCGGTGAAATTTGGATTGATGTTTTAAACAATTCGTTCATCAATTATTGAATATGCAACCGGGATACACCTGTCAAAGAAGAGGCTTTTGCCTCTTTCTTTTTTTAAGGGGACTGAATGAATTTTAAGTTGCGCTGAATACCTGCAAACTTTGTTCGCTTAAGCGGAGAATTTTTAAAGACTTGTTTGAACGTTTCTTCACTCATTTCTTCCCATTCTTTCTTGCTGAGATTTAAGATTTCAGGAATGGGAGTAAAGCCTGTTTCGTTTGTCGGTTTGCTGAAACGATTCCATGGACAAACATCCTGGCAAACATCACAACCAAACATCCAGTTGTTGAATTTGCCTTTCATACTTTCATCGATGAAAGCATCTTTTAATTCAATGGTGAAGTAGGAAATGCATTTACTGCCATCAATCACTTTATCGGGAAGGATAGCATCTGTGGGACAATTGTCAATGCATTTTGTACAACTGCCGCAATAATCTTTTGCAAAAGGGGAATCATATTCAAGTTCAAGATCGCAGATGAGTGTGGCAAGAAAAAAGAACGAGCCGCTTTGTTTGCTGATAAGATTTCCATTCTTGCCGATCCATCCCAAACCACTTCGTTGTGCCCAGCTACGTTCAAGCACCGGTGCGCTATCAACAAAACCTCTGCCGTTTACTTCACCGATCTTTGCATTGATGAGTGATAATAGTTCTTTGAGCTTGGCTCGGATCACTTCATGGTAATCATTTCCAAATGCATACTTCGAAATCTTCGGTGTGTTTTCTTTTTGAGTTGTTGATGGGAAATAATTCATCATTAAGGTAATCACACTTTTAGCACCGGGTACCAGCAGTGTGGGATCAACCCGCATGTCGAAATGATTTTCCATATACTGCATATTGCCATGCAGTCCCTTGTTCAACCAGGCTTCTAATTTTTTTGCATCATCATTAAGCCTTTGTGCTTTGGCAATACCACAGTAGCTAAAGCCAAGCGATGCGGCTGTTTGTTTAATAAAAGCAGTATGGGCCGATTTATTGAGCAAAGACATATTCAATGGTGTAAAAATATACTATATGCTTCATTAAACCGTTTAAGGCGTTGAACGTCCAAGCATCCACAATAACCAATTATGAAACCTGTTCACTTTCTGCTATCTGTACTTGCTTTTATAGGTGGCCTCCAAGCCTGTAAGAAAAACAATCCACCCGTTGATGAACCCACCGGTCCCACAACCATGTACTTTCCCGGAAGTTCAACCTGGGAAACTGCCGATCCGGCATTATATAACTGGAATACTTCCTCCCTCAGTGATTTGTATAGTTTCCTTGAAACAAAAAATACAAAAGGCTTTATTATTTTAAAGAACGGACGGGTTGTTGTCGAAAAATATTTCGGCAGTTTTACAGTTGACAGTCCCTGGTATTGGGCATCAGCTGGTAAAACCCTCAGCGCTTTTTTAGTAGGCATTGCACAACAGGAGGGTTTGGTAAATATCAATAATCCTTCACGCCAATATTTAGGCGCCGGTTGGTCGAGCATGACGCAGGCTCAGGAAAATGCCGTTACTGTAAAACATCATCTAAGCATGTCAACCGGTGTAGAAGACGATCTGAGTGGTACAGATTGCACCGCACCTGCATGTTTTACTTACAGAACAACACCGGGAACAAGATGGAATTATAACAATGCGGCGTATTATAAGGTGATTGATGTGGTTGAAAAGGCTACAGGTAAAACCTATAATGCATTTACGCAGGAAAAGGTATATAGCAAAATCGGGATGACGGGTGTGTGGTTGCCTGGAGTGGGAGGAAACGGAAAGATTCATTACAGCACAGTGCGAAGCATGGCAAGGTTTGGTTTGTTATTACTGAACAAAGGCAATTGGAATGGGACGGCTGTATTAAACGATCAAACATATTTCAATGAAATGATCAACACATCGCAAAGCATGAATCAATCTTACGGTTATCTTACCTGGTTGAATGGTAAGAGCACGCATATGTTACCGGCTACTCAACTAATGTTTAACGGAAGCATTACTCCCAATGCACCTGTTGATATGTATGCTGCCTTGGGAAAGAATGATCAGAAAATATATGTAGTGCCTTCGCAGAATGTGGTGGTTATACGTATGGGCGATGCTTCAGGCTTATCGCTGTTTGCAATATCGAATTTTGATAATGAGTTGTGGGGTAAGCTAAAAATATTGATGAAGTATTAGATGCTATTTTTCTTCTTCTACGTGTAGCCTGTGCATAATACGGTGAATGGCCGGTGCAAGTATAAGGCCGATGTTGGTAATAAAAACTACACCGCTGAACAGCGCATAAAATGAGGCAAACAATTTTCCATCGGCTTGGGTGATAGTATCAACAGGTCCCATGCCACTCAGGATCATGGATGCATTTAACAGCGCATCTAACCAACCCATTCCGGTTGTATAATGATAACCAGCTACACCAATCAGTAAGCTGATGAGCAAAACAACGAGAGCGAATAAAACGCTACGACCAATTCGTTTGTAATAAGTTTGTTTTGATGCAAGCGGTTGCTTCTTGTGTTCATACATGGGAAAAGTTTTCGCACTCAATTTAGAAAGAACAATACTTATTTGCAAGCGCTTGTTATCTGCGCATCAACCGCCGCTTTCAATTGATCATACAGCTCACGTTTCAACCCATCTCTTTCTTTTTTTGCAAGAAGAATACAACTGTAGCCACGGCAATAGTCGATCCATACAAACGGACTGTTTTGTGATACACAGTTCACCACTTTACCATCAGTAGTTTCACGCCATGTGCCGAGACCATAACTGAATCCATTCATAAAAGGCGGTGTGTATTTATTCAAAGCAGTGCCGGTTTGCAGTTTCATGAGTTCAGCAATCGATGCTTCAGTTAAGATCTGTTTGCCGTTGAACATGCCTTTGTTCAATAACATGCTTAAGAAATTTGTGTATTCAACCGCAGATGATTTGGCGCCATCAAACGGGCTGATCGCAGATGTATAATTGCTGAAGCTGGTGATCCGCATGTTCAGCGGACGAAATAATTTTTCCTGTACAAGCCTGTCGAATTTTTTCTTTGTCACCACTTCCAATACACGCCCTGCAATGGACGGCCCGATCTGATCATACTGAAACCAAATGCCCGGGTTATTGGCAATTGCTCTTTTCTCCGCATAATAATTCACTTCTTCTTCTAAAGACGAAAAACTTCTACGTTGAAATAATTTCCCTGCACCTTGTTTGTCGGTTTCAATGCCTGTTGTATGACTGAGGCAATGACGGATTGTAATATATCCTTTCATCCATTTAGGAAATATGGGCAGGTATTTTCCAACATTATCATCGAGCGATATTTTTCCTTCCTGCACCATGATCATCACCATTGCTGCTGTAAGCCATTGGCTGCTTTCGCCAATAGGTGCCTGTATGTTTGGCCTGAAGTCGCCAAGCATTTTCTGATACAACACTTTGCCATCTTTGTAAATAATGAGTGCCTGATCATCACCCAACTGTTTCTGGTTGTTGAGCATGATCTGTTCTACTTCTGTAAAACTTTGGGCGGTGGAGGTACTCAGTAAAAAGGCGCTGAAAAGAAAAAGCAGCATCGATTTCATAGACGAAATTTTATGCTGCTAAAGATAGCTGTAAACCTGTTTCGGAAAACAGGTTCGTGGAATATTAACGTGTCTTTACCCCGGAATTTTTGCAGGATCCATGTACATCACTTCCCATTGATGACCATCCGGGTCAGCAAATGAATCGTAATACATCCATGTATGATCGGCCGACTCACGGTAACGGCTACCACCATTTGCCAAGGCTGCCTGTACAATTTCATCCACCTTCTCTTTGCTTTCCACTTCTATTGCCAATAATACCTCCGTAGTGGAACCGTCGGCAATAGACCGGTTGGTGAATGTGGAGAAAAATTCATGCGTAATAAGCATCGAATACATAACGCCATCGTTCAGGATAAGACATAACGCTTTATCATCGCTGAACTGTTCATTAAAGCTGAACCCTAATTTGGTCCAGAAAGATTTTGTTACTGCAAGATCTTTCACCGGCAGGTTTATATAGATCGATTTGATTGTTGTCATTGCTTTAGTTTTTTGATTCAGCTAATGTTTTAATTGCTTCTATTGCTTTTGGCCAGGTATTTTCAAAGTAATCTTTAAAATCAGGAGTAATATCCATATTCACTTCAAGCTTTGTTGCGCCATTATTTTCTGTAAGCGTATAACTTTCTGTACAACCTTGCCATATTTTTACTTTTTCACTTGTGGTATCTTCCACACCATCTTTCATTTCTCCGAGGTGTGTAAACGACATGTATTCATTTGGCTTGTTGGCTGCTATTTTACTTACCATGCCGCTGCCTTTACCATCGGTAAATAAAACTTTACTGCCTTCTTTCCAATCGGTTTCCACGGTGGAGCCTTCGCTGAACACAGCTGTCCATGTTTCGTATTTTTCTTTTGCCCATAAACTATCCCATACTTTTTCTTTTGGGGCATTGATGTCTACTGAGAAATGAAGTCGTTCCATAAAAATTGTTTTAAAAGGTTTAACCAATTAACTGCACCGATTCAGTTATGATTCGTTGCAGTTCTTTTTTATTTGCTTTTACAGCTTTCATGTCGGGCAGGTATAGCATGCGTCGGTCTTTATAATCGCCTTCAAGCAATGCCGATTTAATTTTTACAATTGTAGGATGATGGAAAATCAAATGCACGTGTTTTGTTGCACGGTGATTAAATGTTACAATATCAGCCGATGTATAATAACTGGGTGCATTCCATTTGATCCGTTCACGAATGTTCTTGTCGCTGTCTTTAATGATCTTACGAACTGCATCGATTTCGGCTTTCAACGGATGCTCCAGTTTATTCATCCAGTCGTTCACCAGTTCTTTGTCTGTTGGTTTAAGTTTCTTTGTAGCCATGGAGCTGTTATTTTTCGAGATTAACTTTCATGTTGCTGAGATTTTTTTCCATGTCTTTGCCAAGGACCATATCCATGAACAGGTTCATGAAATTCATAGGATAAGGTGATTTGCCGGTGAAAGTGCTGGTCACTTTTGTTTGATTGTCGGCAACTGACGTAAATGTATTTATAGCATAATTCGTGCCTTCAAATGGTTTTTTAAAACGCAATTCCACTTTCATGCTTTCACCCTCTTTCAGTTCAATGATCTCCTGTTCGCCAACGCCCACGTTTTTATCATTGCTTACCCAAGAAGATTGTGCGCCTACTGTTCCATCGGTACCGGTATATTGAATGTTGATGTTCGGGTCTTTCATCACCCATACACTGTAATGCTCCTGGTTTTTGATGAGTTTCACATAATCAAAAACCTGTTGTTTAGGCTTGTTGACCACAATTTCTTTTGATAACGAAAATTCCTTATCGATAAATAAAGCAAAAACAAGGACAATAACAATGATGCCCAGAATTGCAAGAAGGATATTTTTTAAAATTTTCATGTGTGTTGTTTTTAGATATGGTTAATGGTTAAAAGTCTTTATTAGTGAAGTTCGTTGCAATGAAAGCCTTTTTCACGTACCAATTGCTTCACTGTTTCTGGTTGAACATTTAAACCTTCAAGCCGCAATACTTTATCGCAATCATGCATGTCAATAGTAATGCGACAATCAGGAAAAAATTGCTCAAGCAATCGGATAAGATATTCCTTTGCGCTTACGTCATCTACATTTGTTTTAAACAGTTCGATCATGTAGGTTCTCTTTTTTTACAAGTTTGCAGCGATATCTTTTATCTGCCGCAAATGCCGTTGTGTATGATACAAAACAAAATGCAGGATTTCAAACTTGCTGATATCACCAAACGCAGGGTGGTTGATCAGTTCATCCAGATCGTCTTCATACATCCGTTCACGAATTAGCTGAATTGATACCTGCAGGTCTTTCAACAACAGTTCAGGTTCATAAATATCTCTTGTAGGTACAATGAAATCAGGCGAATGATATTTGGTTTGGAAATCAAGAAACATTTTCCTGAGTTCCGCCACCCGTTCACTTGGGTTGCGGTCAACAGGTTTCCCCTTAAGCGCCAGTGCTTTTGCTACTGAATTATTCGAAAGCCTGATATGGTCTGCAACCTGTGCAATGCTCCACTTATCTGTTTCCGGCTTTTGATTAAACCACCGTTCGTCAACTGATTGGAGTAATTGTACCAGTGTGTCCGAAACCTGTTCAATATTATTGATGAGCGATGCTATTTGTATAGTGCCTGTTGTCATGTGCATGATTCTTGCACAAACCTAAAAACAGTTTATTTTACATGAAGGGTGTAAATGCGGCTTTATATGGGGTTGATTGCGACAAATGCATTCCTTACATTTGACTTCTCTTAACTAAACGATCTGCTATTTTAAAACAACCGGTAAATGAAACACATTTCAATTTTAGTTCCGCTGGGACACACCAGTTTGCCAAACATTGACGGCACACACCAGATATTAAACGAAGTAAATAATATTCGGCAAGCAATGGGAGAGGAACCATTGTTCAAAATTCAATTGGTTGGCTTAGAAAAAAATATCGAGCAACGTAATGGTCTCTACACTATTCAGCCCGATGTGTTGATCTCGGAAGTGAAACAGACCAACATCATCATTATCCCTGCTATGCATGGTGATCTGCCAAAGGCAATGGAAAGTAACGCTGCCTTTCTGCCATGGATGGTTGAGCAATATCAGCAAGGTGCAGAAATCGTCAGCTTTTGTATTGGTGCATTCTTTTTAGCAGCAACAGGTTTGCTGAAGGGAAAGAAATGTGCTACACATTGGATCGCTGCAAATGATTTCCGCAGAATGTTTCCCGATGTAGAACTGGTTGATGACCGTATCATGACAGAAGAAGATGGTTTGTATACCAGCGGTGGTGCTTATTCATTTTTAAACCTGCTGGCTTACATCATTGAAAAACATGCGGGCCGTGAAATTGCCGTTCGTATTGCCAAAACATTTATGATCGATATTGATCGTGAAAGTCAAAGCCCTTTCATCATCTTCAACGGACAAAAAGCACATGATGACGAATCGATCAAAAAAGCACAGGAATATATTGAACGTAATTACCAGGATCGTATAACGGTTGATCATTTAGCCGATATGCTGGCACTTGGCCGACGTAACCTTGAACGCCGTTTCAAAAAAGCAACAGCCAATACAGTTGTTGAATACATTCAGCGTGTAAAAATTGAAGCAGCAAAAAAACAATTGGAAAGCGGACGTAGGAATGTAAACGAAGTGATGTATGATACTGGTTACTCAGATGAGAAAGCATTCCGTACCGTATTCCGCAAGATCACGGGCTTATCGCCATTGGCTTATCGAAATAAGTATAATAAGGAGATGGTGGCGGTGTAGAAATTATTTTTAAACACGTAAAATTCAGCAAGATGCTTTCTGCAAAACCTGCAACAATTGAAGATTACATCGCAGCATTTCCTGCTCCTACACAAAAAATATTAAAGGAAGTTCATAGCTGTATAAAGAAAGCGGCCCCACAGGCAGAAGAAACAATTGGCTATGGCATTCCAACGTATAAACTCAATGGAAACCTCGTTCATTTCGGAGGTTACAAGCAGCATGTTGGTTTTTATCCTGCACCTGCCGGTATAAAAGCATTTGAAAAAGAATTGTCGGTGTACAAAAGTTCAAAAGGTGCGGTACAGTTTCCACTTAGTGAACCAATGCCTTTAACACTCATTACAAAAATTGTAAAGTTCAGGGTAAAGCAGAACCTTGAAAAGCCGGCAAAGAAGAAGTAACTGCAACGTCAAATTCCTGCAATATTTTATTTATGATTCTGTATCTGCCTCACAGAGGTGGAAGAAATTTTCTTTACTAAACATATTAAGATTTATTGGTATGGAAATTGCAAGTAATAAAATGGTTATGTATTTGAGTGCTGTAATGAATACACGTATTGTTTGTGTTGATCCGTTAACCTTCATCAAAATCCATTACATTGATCATATTCGTAGTTAAAACGAAAGGCGGGCAATAAGGAACAGAAGTGATTTGATTTTCGGTCTCTTAAGTAAAATGTGAGTATTCCCCGTTTTCCAGCGGGGAATTTTGTTTAAAAATTCTTGTTCAGAACTATGGTAAACGACAAAACATATACAGCTATACCGAAACGATTTATATGGGCTGTTGATATGCTTGAATTACAACCCTGTCACCGGGTGTTGGAAATTGGATGTGGTGTTGGCTTGATGGCAGAAGTTATCAGTAATAAACTGGAAGATGGGAAACTTGTTGCCATGGATAAGTCTTCGTTCATGATTGAAAAAGCAAAGCTGAGAAACAAACCCTTTATTGCAGCCGGAACTGCCGCATTCCTGACGGCAGATTTTTTGAAGGCTGATCTGCAACGTTCAACGTTTGATACGATCACTGCCTTTAATCTTAATTTCTTCCGGAAAGATCCTGCTAAAGTTTTGCAACGGGTAAAACAGTTTTTAAAACCCGGCGGAAAGCTGTTTATCTTTTTCCAGAATCCGTATGAAATAACCATCAGTGCTGCTGATCTGATTGCTGAAAAATTATCGGCTCATGGATTTACAGTAGTTGGTACTACACTGAAAGAGCTTTCTCCAACATCAGCTATTTGTGTTGTGGCAGTACCGGAAGTTTAATACAATCTTAGTTCGATAATATTTTAAACTCTACCCTTCGGTTAAGCTGTCTTCCTTCATCTGTATCATTTGTTGCAACAGGAACCGTTTCGCCATAACCTTTAAAGCTCACACGTTCAGGTGCAATACCTTTTGATAAGATGTATTGCATCACCGAGTTTGCACGGTTATGACTGAGTTTGATATTGTATTCATCAGAACCTTTGGCATCTGTATGCGCTCCCAATTCAATACTAATGGCCGGATTATCATTCAACATCTTCACCACACGATTTAACTCAATAAATGATACCGGGCGAAGATCCCACTTATCAAAATCAAAGAACACATTATTCAACCGAACGATCTGCCCGATCTCGATCGGAACAAGATACAGGTCTTTATGAATTTCTTTATAACCTGCACGTATCAACGAATCAAGATTCAGGTTTTCTGATTGAGCAAAGAAGTGGTCGGCTGAAGCACGAATCAAATAATTTTTATCATAAGGTAATACGATCTGGAATGCACCATCGCCGGGACTCGATAAACCATTGCCGGCAATTACACCGTCGGGTAATGTTTCATATACCAGACTTGCACTCAAAGGTTGCTTTGTTTTTGCATTGTACACGTTGCCACTTACCAATACAACCGGATCAGGCTTTTCTATCTCCAAAAGTTTTACACGCACAATATCACTTTTGCCTAATGATTGAAAACTACTGGTGAGATAAGCATATTCCCCACCTGCATCTAATGTAAAGAACGCATCAAAGTCGGCAGTATTAATTGGTTCACCCAAATTTACTGGATCACTCCACTTTAACCAGGTATCATCTAAGCGTTTTGCTTTCCAGATATCCTGATCGCCAATGCCACCGGGTCTGTCACTACTGAAATAAAGTGTAACGCCATCCGATGCGAGATAAGGCGTCATTTGATTATAACCGGGAAGATTGATTTTCTTGCCAACACTTTTTGGTTCACTCCAAGTACCATCTGTTTGCAGAAAGCATGCATAAATTTTGTTGATGCGGCTTTTACTTTCTTCACTCATATACAGTAACAACACCTGGCCATCACTCGACATGCTGGCGCCCGATTGAAATCCACGATCATACTTGTGATAGTTTTTTATTTTCAGCATATTTGGTTTACTCCATCGCCCATCTTTCTGCACTTCGCTCATGCTTACACCATTGCCATAATAGTCACCATCAACAAATGCATTGCGCAGAAGAATCCTGTTTTTATCAGGCGATATCCAATACACAGCATTGTAATGTGCGGTGTTAAATGGTGGCCCTAAATGAATAGCATCTGTCCATTTTCCCGTTGCCGTATCACGGATCGAATACCAGATATCCTGTGAGTTGCGCACTTCATGTGCATGCACGTTATCAGGATGGCTTTCGCAAATAAAAAATAAAAGATTTCCATCGGCAGAGATGGTTGGACGTAGTTCGGGTAATTCAGAATTTACACGAAAGCCGAGGTTCTCAATTTTAATGATGGTTGTTTCCGTGATGATCTTTTCTTTCTGTTCAACCATTTTGCCAACAGTATCAGCAAATGGCTGACCAAAACCAACAGTAATAAAAATGAAACAAAGAAGAGCGGATACAGATCGTTTCACGGGTAAGGGATTTGCTGCTAAACTACAGCAAAGGCTTCAGGTAAAGAATAGTAGAATAACGATGCAGCTATCGTAGATTATGAATTTTGTGGAGAGGAAATAGTGTTTGTTGAAGCAATGTATTGCTGTAGAAGATGTTTTATGAATTAGATGTCAGTCGCTACGTTAATTATTACTGGAATGGTTCAGCAGTAACATGCCGGGTATATTCTTAGTCGAAATGCTATCAGCTCATATTATATATCGATTATCTATGTTGATATAGGAGCTAAAAGCTCGCTGCTATACACAGAAATAGTTACCGGTTTAAAGCAAACTTTAATGTATTTAGTTTACTTTTAGTTCAGACTACTATTTTTCTCCTCAACTCCCTGAAAATAACTGTTTCTTTTTTCTGATACTCCCTGGAAATGATTTCTTCTGTAATCAGAAAACAGCGAACAATGAAACGTTTCTACCTTCTTGTTATATTTTTAGATTGTTTCTTCTTTGGACAGGGGCAGATAAACTTTATCACAACTGTTTTTTATAATTCTTCAAATAATACTATCACTGTTCAGGTTGGATTAAGAAGAGAAAATCCCCAAAACTGTGCAGGTGTAATTGCAATAGCAGAAATTGATTTTGAAATGCAATGGTCTGCAGATGTTCGCTTACAAAGTTCCCAATTTATTCCCTCTGGTGGTAAGTTGGATATTTTTACAGACAACCTGTCGGGTAGCAATGCCGATAACGGCCATCCTAATCCTTATCCCGGCACTAACGGTTCAAGACCATCTACGATAGACGGAGAAACTTATCAAACATTTGATTTCCATCGCTCAACTAATTTATGTGCCAACACAATCCAGATAGAATGCGGACAAATTGTACCTCTCTTTTCTGCCACATTTGAACTGACAACGCCGGCTAATGCAAATCAATATAGCTTTACGTATGATAATGTAACCCCGGCAAATAACAGCAATTATATTGTTGAATTCAATAATGGTACTGCTTCGCCTTCAAATAATAAAAAAGAAATTCTCTTTGTTACAGACAAAACCAAAAGCATATCTGATCTCTCAGGTAATAACTGTAATTCAGACGGGACAATAAAAAATACAAGTACAACTTCATTGGTTGGAAATCCTGCTTACACTAACACTTACGGTGCTATCTTACCCGCTGCCATCAATTTGTTTGACGTGAAAAGGCATGGCACGCAAACAATTTTAAGCTGGTCTACCTCGGCGGAAGAACTGAATAAGGGCTTTGAAATTCAACGGAAAATAAACAGTCAATTTGAAACAATAGGGTTTATTGACAGTAAAGCAACGCAAGGTTTTAGTAGCCAGATACTGAATTATACGTTTACTGATGACGAACAATACCCAGCCAAAACAGTTTATTACCGGTTGAAACTAATTGGTTTCAATGGACAGGAAGTATATAGTGAAGTAAGAGTAATGAGGAACGCAGGTAAACTGCAAACGCTGATTTATCCAAATCCATCTGCAGGGAACCTGCAGATCGTATTGCCTCAGAATACAGGAGCAAATACGATTGAACTGACAGACTATAGCGGAAAAAGAATTCGTGTTTGGGAAAAATACAATGCTCCGGTGCTGAACATCGGTAACCTGCCAAAAGGGTTCTTCACTTTTACTATCACAAATCTCCAGACTTCAGAGCGGACGGTTGAAAAAATAATTGTTCAATAATTCATTTTAGAATTAAATAAAAGCGGGGTTTCGTTTCTGAAATCTCTTACATCTCCTGCAAATACTTCCGTACAAAACGAATAGCCATTGAGCCTTCGCCCACCGCCGCAGAGATGCCTGTCATTGCACCAAACCTTACATCACCTGAAGCAAAAATACCCGGCACGCTTGTTTCAGAAAGAAACGGCTCACGATCCAGTTTCCATATTGATGCAAATGATTTGTCTTTCATTAATTCACTGCCGCTGAGAATAAATCCTTTTTCATCCTTTAATACAAGATCATTTAACCAGCCGGTGCCCGGTCTTGTTCCAATATAAACGAATAATGCCTTTGCAGGAACTGTTTTTTCTTCACCTGTAACAGCATCTTTCAATGTTATGGTTTCTAGAATGGTTGAACCCGAACAGGCTATAACTTCCGTATGCGGTAACACATGTATGTTAGACGTGTTGCTGATATTTTCTACGAGATAGTTTGCAGCAACTTCCGATAATTTATCTTTCCGGATAAGGATGTTAACATCTTTTGCAAATTTGCTCATATACATCGCTGCCTGGCAAGCTGAATTGCCACCACCAATAATATAAATGCTTTCATTGCGACAAGCTTGTGCTTCAACAGCAGCAGCACCATAATACACACCTGCACCTGTAAACGAATCCATACCTTCCACTTCTAATTTTTTATAAGCAACACCTGTGGCAATCACAATTGCTTTACTATGTATTTCTGATCCGTCTGCTAATTCAGTGATCTTGTAACCATCTTTAATACTGATGCTTCTTACTTCCTGCGGTGTGAGAATTTCTGTTCCAAAACGTAGTGTTTGTGTAATAGCTCTTCGGCTTAATTCAGCTCCTGATAAACCGCTTGGGAAACCGAGATAATTTTCAATACGTGCACTGCTGCTTGCCTGTCCACCTGGATTACTTCGTTCGATCAATAATGTTTTTAATCCTTCGCATGAACCGTACACTGATGCTGCAAGTCCGGCAGGCCCTGCACCAATGATCAACACATCATACATTTCTTTGGATGCTTTTTGCTGCAAGCCAACACGCTCAGCAAGTACAGGTAAAGTGGGATTGATGATAAAAGAACCGTCTTTTAAGATCACTAACGGAAGATCTGATTTCGATGCATTGGCACTGGTTAAATATTTTTCTGCTTCGTCATCACTTTCCACATCCATCCAAATGTAAGGAACAAGATTGCCTGAAAGAAATTCTTTGAGTTGGTGACTCTTGGGCGACCATTGAAAGCCGATGATCCTCGTTGCTTCATGATCGGGTTTATACAAAGCCTGCCATTCATCTAACAGATCATTCACCACTGGGAATAGTTTTTCTTCTGCAGGATGCCATGGTTTTAATAAATAATAATCAAGCTTAACAGTATTGATGGCTTTGATCGCTGCTTCAATATCGGAGTAAGCAGTGAGCAGTATTTTTTTTGCTTCAGGAAAAATTTCATTTGCCAGTTCAAGAAAGGCAACGCCTTCCATCTCAGGCATACGCTGATCGGAGATGAATAGGGCAACTACTTCATTTTTGAGCTTTAATTCTTTTATAAGCTCCAACGCTTCTGTTGCCGATTCCGTTGCCACTACTTTATAATCATCTCGGTATTGATTACGTATATCACGTTGAATGGCACGAAGCACCTGTACATCGTCATCTATTAAAATGATATAAGGAAGTTTCATTTTTGGGTTTATTTATTACACTTGTTAATGCGATACAATTTGTTGGTTTAATGGAATGCAAACGGTGAATACCGTCCGTCCTGGAGTTGATTCAACTTTTATTTCTGCATTATGCCGCTTGATGATCCTGTTTACTATGTCGAGACCAATACCGGTTCCTTCTCCCACTTTTTTGGTGGTGAAGAACGGATCAAAAATGCGGGAAATAATTTCTTTCGGGATACCACTTCCATTGTCAATAACAGCAACCGTTACATCTTTTTGTGTACATCTTGTTTCAATTGTAAGCGTACCATTTTGATCGAGTGCAGAAATAGCGTTGTCAATTAAGTTGGTCCATACCTGGTTGAGTTCGCCAACATACGCAGGCACCACAGGCATATCGGTACAAAATTTTTTCACTACTTCGATATTCTTTTTTCGCAGTTTAAAACCAAGTAGAGTTAATGTATTTTCAATATCAGTATGAATATTGGTTGGTTGCAAATCATTGGTACGATCCATGTGCACATGACTTTTGATCGAAGCAACCAGTGTGGAGATACGTTCCGATGCATCACCAAGGTCCTTGATCATTTTTTGTGAGCTGATCAGGTTTTCGAGCCATGGAATTACCCGTGTGAATGCTTCTGCGCCTGCATCGTCACGGATCTGTTCCAGGTCATTTATTGTAAAACCAAATTCAGCAAAGGTCTCAGCTGCTTCCCGTTGTTTAACGCCATTGCTCTCTAGCCAATCTTCTATATCGTCCTGCAGTTGCATGCTTTGAAGTGCACTGTGTTTTTTATTTTCAACAGGAGTGCTTTCTTTTTTTTCAACGATCGCATGTATGTGTTGAATATGCTCAGCCGTCATTTTGCAATCGAGTAATTGCTTTGTGAGTAGATAATTTCTGCTTACACGTTTTGTTAACTCATCTGCTATGCCACTGATGGCAGCTGCGGGATTATTCAATTCATGTGCAATGCCTGCTGCGAGATTACCGAGCGCATCAATCTTTTCATGTTGCAGTTGCGTAGTGGCAAATATTTTTGCACGTTCAGTCATGTAGCCAATAAGACGCTGAATAAGATCCGGGTTGAGTACTTCCAATTCATGAAAATGATCTTTGTGCAAACGCAACATTTTTACTTCGCCTAAGGCATAGGAATAGCCGGGGATCGTTTTCATTCTGGAATAGGGTAAAAGTCCGCCTACGCCACCAGCCACATTATTGTTTTCAAAAGTGAAATAATACACCTGCCTTCCGTTGACGTACATATAGAAAGTCACTTTGCCTTGCAATGCGATCCACATTACATCTGCCGGTTCGCCATACTTGGCGATAATATCTCCATCCTTGTATTCAAAATAGTCTGAGCGGTCAATGATCCATTGGAGATGTTCATCGGGCAGATCACTAAAAGCGATAACATTTTTAAGGTCTTCAATCTTTACCGGAGGCATGGTGAGTTGGTTTTAAATGAAGATGGTGATCGGGAAAGTAGTTACTTAAATATACAACAGTATTTTACAAACACAAACGCCACTGCATTGGCAGTGACGTTTGTGAATCTTTTCATTTTCTTATTTAGTGTAAATAGCTTTTGTGGTTGAACAGCCACGTGCAAATAAACTACCTCATCACATTATCCACCAATCCTTTCAACTCTTTATACTTTTCATGTCGTCCTTTGTTCTTTAAATTGTACACAAACAAAAACGCACAATACTTTTTATCATTATCGATCCATGGAAAAGAACCAAACAAACCGGGGCTGCTTACTGCAACTCCACGTTTTGAAACAGGCATGGCATCTTTCTTTTCACTCACTGCCAATGGTGCATCCATGATCCATTCACCAAAACCATAGCCCCAGTTGCCTGCTTCTTCAGGGCTGTAAGCCATTTCTACATCACGACCTAAACGGTTCTTCTGCATTTCATTTACCAATGCTTTACTGATGATACGCTTGCCATTAAACTCACCTTCGTTCATCAGCATGATCAAAAAGTTCATGTAATCTTCTGCTGTGCTAAACGCACCACCCGCCGCAAGGGGTACGCCGCTCTTTCCAAAATCAGTATTCTTCATTTCAAGCGGATCAGCAATGCGTTCTTTAAATGCGGTTTCAAAATCTTTCTCACTTACTTTTTCAATTATGCCTGCAACAATTTGCAACCCTGTATTGCTGTAATGAAAATATTTTCCCGGTGTGCCTTCCATCGGTAACATAGCTATTTGTTCAAGGGATTCAAACATGCTCTTTACATTCTTCATGCCATTGAGCATATCACGGAGTCCGCCACTTTTAATACCTGTTGTATGATTCAAACATTGCCATACTTTAATACCACCTTTACCATACTTCGTCATTACGGGCAAAAATTTTCCAACGGAGTCGGTTAGCCGAACTTTGTTTTCATCAATGTAGGTCATCAGCAAAGCAGCAGTAAACCATTTGCTGCTGCTGGCAATACGTTCACGGGTGGTGCTGGTATAATCCTGCAACACTTCTTCCACATCCTTGCCCTGCACTTTTGCTTTGATCTTTCCACGGTTCTGCTGGGCCTTCGTTAAATTGTTAAAGTTCTGCGTGTAAGCAAATTTTCCATCCTTATAGATCATTAATACAGCACGGCCGCCGAGGTCGGTAAGATTCTTATTTACCCACTCATCTACCTTACTAAAATCCTGTTGGGCAAAACCCAACTGAAAGAATAACAGGAAAACAAGGCTGGCACTGACTTTGGGGCGGATATTCAAACGGTTAAGTGACATTCTTTCTGAATTTTTTAATTGGATTGTGTTTTGAGACTAATGTTTAAACTATTCGAAATATGAATTTAGGAAACTTCACTATAAAAGCAGCTGAAGCTGTGCAGCAGGCACAGCAACTGGCATTTAATGCGCAGAATACAAATATTGAGACTGAACATATCCTGAAAGCGTTGCTTGATCAGCAGGATAGTCCTGTTGAATATCTATTGAAGAAAAACAACGTTACGGTAAATCTTGTTGAATCAAAGCTAAATGAGGCCATTAACCGTTTGCCAAAAACAAGTGGCGAACCTGCGCAGTCAATTGGCCGTGAAGCCAATAATGTGGTGTTGCGTGCAGGTGCATCACTTAAAAGTTTTGGTGATGAGTTTGTAACGCCGGAGCATTTACTGTTAGCAATTGTACAAGGCAATGATTCAACAGCAAAACTGTTGAAAGATGCAGGCTTAACAGAAAAAGGACTGATCACCGCTATTAAAGATCTACGTAAAGGTGATACAGTAAAAAGTCAAACACAGGAAACACAATTCAATGCATTGAACAAGTATGCAAAGAACTTAATTGAAATGGCGAGACAAGGTAAACTTGATCCTGTGATCGGTCGTGATGAAGAGATACGCCGCACTTTACACATCTTAACACGCAGGAGTAAAAACAATCCAATACTTGTGGGTGAGCCTGGTGTTGGTAAAACTGCAATCGCAGAAGGATTGGCGATGCGCATTGTGAATGGTGATGTGCCGGAAAATTTGAAATCGAAAATCATTTATGCATTGGATATGGGACAACTCATTGCCGGTGCAAAATATAAAGGTGAGTTTGAAGAACGTTTGAAAAGTGTGGTGAAAGAAGTAACAACCAGTGATGGTGAAATTATTTTGTTCATTGATGAAATTCATACGCTTGTTGGTGCAGGCGGCGGCGAGGGTGCAATGGATGCAGCCAATATCCTGAAGCCTGCACTGGCAAGAGGTGAGTTGCGTGCTATTGGTGCAACCACCCTGAATGAATATCAGAAATTCTTTGAAAAAGACAAAGCACTTGAACGTCGTTTCCAGAAAGTGATGATCGATGAACCAAGTATGGAAGATGCAGTTTCGATCTTACGTGGTTTGAAAGATCGCTATGAAACACATCATCATGTGCGTATTAAAGACGAAGCAATCATTGCAGCAGTTGAATTAAGTGTACGTTATATCACCGATCGCTTTTTACCTGATAAAGCAATTGATCTGATCGATGAAAGTGCAGCCAAGCTTCGTTTGGAAATGAACAGCATGCCCGAAGAGCTGGATAAGCTTGAAAGGCAGATCCGTCAATTGGAAATTGAACGTGAAGCCATCAAACGTGAAAGCGATGAATTTAAATTGAAAGAACTCAATACCGAGATCGCCAATCTTTCTGTTGACAGAGATACCCTCAAGGCAAAATGGAAAACAGAAAAAGAGTTGGTGGAAAAAGTGCAGAATGCAAAAGCAGAAATTGAAAACCTGAAGTTGCAGGCTGAACGTGCAGAACGTGAAGGTAATTATGGATTGGTAGCTGAAATCCGTTATGGAAAAATTAAAGAACAGGAAACGCAAATTGCAGTATTAACGCAACAGATTGAAACAAGCGGGGAAAAACGGCTGTTGAAAGAAGAAGTGGACGCAGAAGATATTGCTGAGAATATTGCGAAGATGACTGGCATTCCTGTGGCAAAGATGTTACAGAGTGAGCGTGAAAAATTATTACATCTGGAAGATGAATTGCACAACCGTGTAATTGGTCAGGATGAAGCAATAACTGCTGTTGCAGATGCCATCCGCAGAAGCAGGGCGGGGTTGAGCGATCCAAAGAAACCAATCGGTTCGTTTATTTTTCTCGGAACAACAGGTGTGGGTAAAACCGAACTGGCGAAAGCGCTGGCAGAATACCTGTTTGATGATGAAGGAATGATGACAAGGATCGACATGAGTGAGTACCAGGAAAAGCATACGGTTTCAAGATTGGTGGGAGCGCCTCCGGGCTATGTGGGTTATGATGAAGGTGGTCAATTGACCGAGGCTGTTCGCCGTAAACCTTACAGTGTGGTGTTGCTGGATGAGATCGAAAAAGCCCATCCGGATGTCTGGAATGTGCTGCTGCAGGTGTTGGATGATGGCCGACTCACCGATAATAAAGGCAGGGTGGTGAACTTTAAGAACACTATCATCATCATGACGAGCAATATTGGTAGCCATTTAATTAGTGAGGCGTATGAAGGCGTAAGTACTGAAAATGAGATAGATAAGGCTGCGGAGCGGGCAAAACTGGAAGTTATGACGTTGCTTAGACAAACCATTCGGCCCGAATTCTTGAATCGTGTGGACGAAATCATTATGTTTGCACCATTACTTCGAAAGGAAATCAAATCCATTATTCGCATTCAGCTGAACAATCTCAAGCAACTTGTTGCCCAAAGCGGAATACAGCTGGAATTTTCTGACTACACCCTTGAATTCCTTGCCGAACATGGTTTCGATCCCCAGTTTGGTGCAAGACCCTTAAAGCGATTGATCCAGAAAGAGATCGTAAATGGGCTAAGCCGAAAGATTTTATCAGGCGATATCGAAAAAAGCCGCAAAGTTCTTGTGGATGTGTTTGATGGCGTAGTTGTTTTCAGAAATGAAAACGACGAGACTCCTTCAACAAAGGAAAAGAACAAGGCAGCAACTACCTGAGATTAACAGTTGATAGGTTTTGAATTATTAAATAAAAAAGGACAAAGGTTATGGCACACAAAGCAGTAGAAATAGAAATTATCCCACCAAAAGATATATGGGTCGGCAATAAACAGGCACCGGTTAAATTAGTGATGTATGGCGATTATGAAAGTGAAGCCTGTGCAAAAGCAAACGAAGTAGTTAACCAGTTAATGGGCAAATACGAAGATAAATTACAGTTTAATTTTCGTCATTTTCCGTTGACACGTATTCATCAACGTGCACAAAAGGCCGCAGAAGCTTCAATTGGTGCAGCACAGGAAGGTGAAGGCAAGTTCTGGGATATGCATAATATCCTTTTTGCTCACCGTCGTCAGCTAGGTACCATCAGTTTGAAAGGATATGCAAAAGAAGCAGGTGTAACTGATAAGAACTTCCTGACAAAGCTGGTTGATTCAGTTTATGGCTGGAGCGTTCGTGCAGATTTGCTTGAAGGCGCAGACAAAGGTATCAGAGATGTGCCGTTCTTCTATATTAATGGTGAAGTGTACAATGGCCCGGTGAATGTAAGTGCATTCAGCAAAGTCATTGATCTGCTGGCAACCGCTAAAAAGCCTGCCGCAAAAGCAGCAACTAAAAAAAGAGCGTAAAAAGAGCATGATGCTCGTATACAGGCAATGAAGAAATTCATTGCCTTTTTTTGTGCCTGATAACCATACGTTCATATCCAGGTTGCGCAATCGATTGAAAAGCAGAAACCACAGGTCGGTATGGGATTAAAAATAACGTAGTTTTAAAACGCAAAAATCAACCAGCAACGATTACCAGCCGCCAAATGAATTTGTTTGTCAATAAAAAAAGAAACATTGTTATTGCAATAGTAGTAGCCATTGGATTGGTGACTACATTTTTCATGCAGCAACCCTCAAACAAAATTGATTTCAGTGCCGATGTTAAACCAATCCTCAACAAGAAATGTATTTCCTGTCATGGTGGTGTGAAAAAACAGGGAGGCTTCAGTTTTTTATTTCGTGAAGAAGCTCTTGCTGTTACTGAAAGCGGAAAGCCAGCCATCATTCCGGGTGATCCTGATGGCAGCGAAATGATCCGCAGACTTACATTAAATGATCCGGAAGAACGGATGCCTTACAAACATGATCCGCTGAGTAAGGAAGAAATTTCTATTTTAAAAAGATGGATCAAACAAGGTGCAAAATGGGGAGAGCATTGGGCTTATCTTCCTGTGGAAGAACCAACAGTGCCAACAGGCAAACGTCGTTTCTTTGGTTTGCTGAAACCGGAAAAACCGGTGTGGGTTAAAAATGAGATCGATTATTTTATCAACGAAAAATTAGTAAAGGAAAAAATACAAGCTTCGGTTGAAGCAGATAAAGCAACCTTATTACGCCGTGTGAGTTTAGATATTACCGGTCTTCCTCCTTCCACATCATTAGCGCAACAGTTTTTAAACGATACATCTTCGAATGCTTATGAACGGTTAGTTGACAGCTTACTTGCTTCATCACATTATGGAGAACGATGGACAGCTTTGTGGATGGACATGGCACGTTATGCTGATACAAAAGGTTACGAACGTGACGCACATCGCTCTATATGGCGTTACAGGGATTGGTTAATTCAATCGTTTAATCAAGATAAGCCTTACAACGATTTTTTAATTGAACAGGTAGCAGGTGATCTGTTGCCAAACCCAACCGATGCACAATACATTGCAACAGCATTTCATCGCAACACCATGACAAATGATGAAGGTGGTACTGACAATGAAGAGTATCGCACTGCTGCAGTGATGGATCGTGTAAGTACTACCTGGGAAACATTAATGGGTACAACCTTTGCGTGTGTGCAATGTCATAGTCATCCATATGATCCATTCAGGCACGAAGAGTATTATAAATTTCTTGCCTTCTTCAACAACACAAGAGATGAAGATACTTATGAAGATTTTCCTGTGTTGCGTGAATACAAAAATGTTGACAGTTTAAAATTTGAAAAATTAAAAGTTTGGTTGCAGCAAAATGTTTCGAAAGAGAAATATGCAGAGATAGTACGTTTTATTAAAACAGGTCAGCCTGTTATTAATTCTGTAGTAACAGATGCATTTACCAACAGTGCCCTTGCTGATACAAAATGGCTTTCATTAAGAAACAATGGAACTTGTCGTATAAAAAAAGTTGACCTGACTAACAGGAACACGCTGATGTTTCGTTATTCAACAGGTATGGAAGCTGGAAAGTGGAGTATTCATCTCGATAGTATTGGCGGGCCATTGCTTACGACCATTTCACTCAAAACAACAAAGGGTTGGGAAATAGCAAGTGTTCCCATTCCCGTTGCAAGCGGAGTGCATGATCTGTGGTTCAGCTATAAAAATCCAAACCTTAAAAAGCCCGAAGAGAACGGAGCAAATTTTAGTTGGTTTTATTTCACGCAATCTTTTCCCGGTAATGATAAGCCCGGTTACGATTCAGCACAACAATATTATTTTGATCTTGTACGATCCAATCAATACACTGGCACTCCGATCATGGTTGAAAATACAAATGATCTGTTTCGCACAACCAATGTGTTTGAACGGGGTAACTGGATGGTAAAGAGTGATGAAGTGAAACCCGGTGTGCCAGCTACATTAAATCCCATGCCAGCCAATGCTCCTGCAAATCGTTTAGGGCTTGCGATGTGGTTGACCGATAAAAAAAATCCATTGGTATCAAGAACCATTGTTAACCGCATTTGGGAGCAATTGTTTGGTCATGGTCTTGCAGAAACATTGGAAGATCTCGGTACGCAAGGTATAGCACCAACGCACCAGGAATTGCTTGATTGGCTTTCGTATAAATTAATGACTGACTATAACTGGAGTTTGAAAAAACTGATCAAAGAAATTGTACTATCTGCAACGTACAGACAAAGTTCAGTTGTATCAAAAGAATTGCAGGAGAAAGATCCGGCGAACAGGTTGTATGCACGTGGGCCCCGTGTACGTTTATCAGCTGAGCAATTAAGAGACCAGGCATTGGCCGTAAGTGGATTGTTGAGCAGAGACATGTATGGCCGGAGTGTGATGCCTTATCAACCAGTGGGTATCTGGCTTACACCTTACAATGGTGATAAATGGAAAATGAGTGAAGGCGGCGATCAATACCGCCGAACCATTTATACTTACTGGAAACGAAGTGCACCTTATCCATTTATGATGATGTTTGATGGTGCTGCACGTAATGTATGTGTGGCAAGACGCATCAACACCAATACACCTTTACAGGCATTGGCAACATTGAACGATTCTTCTTATCTCAACATGGCACGCAATCTTGCTTACAACATCAAAAAAGAAGAGGCAACCAGTGTAGCACAACAAATAAGTAAGGGCTATGAACATATGATGTATAAAGCCATCAGCAAAGAAAAACTCAATGCACTTACAACGTTGTACACACAATCAGTAAATGTGTTTAAAGAGGATAAACTGAAAGCATGCGAAGTAATTGGTATGGATAGTAAACATAATACACCTGAAACAGCAGCGTTGGTTGTTGTGATGAATGCCATGCTGAATCTTGATGAATGGATAACAAAAAATTAAGTACATGACCAGGAACGAACTACATAATCAAAGACTGGCAAACGAAGCAAAGGAGAAACAGTTGCAGCAGTTTACCCGTCGGCATTTTTTAAAAGAAAGTGCCATGGGCTTTGGTGCATTGGCATTGGGTTCGTTGATCACCGGTTGTGGAACTGGATCAGGCAATGCTTCATCGCAATTATTTGATCCGGCACATCCATTAGCACCACGCATGCCTTTCTTTCCAGGCAAAGCAAAATCTGTTATCTATCTGCACATGGCAGGTGCACCATCGCAACTGGAATTATTTGATTATAAACCTGAGCTTGCAAAACTCAATGGACAGGATTGTCCGCCATCTTTATTGGAAGGAAAGAAGTTTGCATTTATTCGTGGTGTGCCTAAAATGTTAGGACCGCAAGCCAACTTTAAACAACATGGGCAAAGTGGTTTATGGGTAAGTGATTACCTGCCGCATTTTTCTTCAATTGTTGATGATGTATCTATTATAAAATCTGTCACCACTGATCAATTTAATCATGCACCTGCACAGTTGTTAATGCATACAGGTAGTGCACGTTTAGGACGACCAAGCATGGGTTCATGGGTTACTTATGGGTTAGGTACAGAAAATCAAAATTTACCGGGCTTTGTTGTGTTGACATCGGGTGGTAATAATCCTGATGCAGGTAAGAGTGTGTGGGGTAGCGGTTTTCTGCCAAGTGTTTATCAAGGCGTGCAATGCCGCAGCGAAGGTGATCCGGTTTTGTTTATCAACGATCCCGAAGGTATGGGTCGTGATCTTCGCAAAGCATCCATTGATGCGATTAATAAAGTGAACCAGGAACAGTATAAAGAATTCAATGATCCTGAAACCTTGTCACGCATTTCACAATACGAGATGGCGTACAAGATGCAGATATCTGTACCGGAAGTAATGAACATAAATGATGAGCCTGCCTACATTCATGAGATGTATGGCACACAACCGGGCAAAGCAAGTTTTGCGAATAATGTTTTGCTTGCACGTAAGCTGGTTGAAAAAGGTGTACGTTTTGTACAGTTGTTTGATTGGGGTTGGGATACACATGGTACGAGTGCCGATGGTGCAATTGATATTGGCCTGATCAATAAATGCAGAGAAGTTGATAAATCAATGACCGCTCTTATTCTTGATTTGAAACAACGTGGATTGTTAGAAGAAACTTTAGTTGTTTGGGGTGGTGAGTTTGGTCGTACGCCTATGCAGGAAAATCGTGATGGAAAAGAAATGCCGTTTAAAGGAAGAGATCATCATGCAGAAGCATTTACGATGTGGATGGCCGGTGGAGGTATCAAAGGCGGAACTACTTATGGTGAAACAGATGAGATTGGATACAGTATTGCCAAAGGAAAAGTTGAAGCATTCGATTTGCAGGCAACCATTCTTAATCAACTCGGGTTTGATCATGAAAAGTTCACGTATGAATTTCAGGGACGACCGTTCCGTTTAACTGATGTAGCAGGAAAAGTAATTACAGATATTATTGCATAATTCATTTTCAAGAAAATACAAATGAAACAAAACCGCCGCACATTTATGAAAGCTACTGCATCAGCAACTGCAGCAACCATGCTTTCCCCGTTTGCAACATTGGCTTCAGCAGAACAACCTGTGTTTCCAAAAAATGATCAATTTAAATTGCTGATGATGCAAACCAGTTGGGGATTTAAAGGTAATATCGATGCTTTTTGTGCGGCTGCAAAAAAAGAAGGGTATGATGGTATTGAAGTGTGGTGGCCTGCTGATGATGTAAAAGCACAAACAGAACTGTTTGATGCGTTGAAAAAACACGGACTGCAGGTTGGTTTTCTTTGTGGCGGTTCGCAAACAAATCACCAGGAGCATTTCGATACGTTTAAAAAAAATCTTGATGCTGCTACTGCCAACAAAATTCAGAAACCTGTTTACATCAATTGTCATTCAGGACGGGATTATTTTACTTACGAGCAGAATAAATTGTTTATCGATCAAACAACAAAACGTTCAAAAGAAACCGGTGTACCTATCTATCATGAAACACATCGTGGACGAATGTTGTTTGCTGCGCATATTACAAGACAGTTCATCGAAAAGAATCCTGAGTTACGTTTAACATTGGACATATCGCATTGGTGCAACGTGCATGAAACATTATTGACCGATCAAAAAGAAACTGTTGATATTGCATTAGAGCGTGTAGATCATATTCATTCAAGAGTTGGTCACCCGGAAGGCCCGCAGGTAAGTGATCCACGTGCACCGGAGTGGGAGAGAGCATTGAGTGCACATATAGCCTGGTGGGATAAAGTAATTGAACGTAAGAAGAAAAAAGGTGAACTAATGACGATCTTAACAGAATTTGGTCCGCCTGATTATTTACAAACATTGCCTTATACAAGACAGCCGGTAGCAGATCAATGGGCAATCAATGTGCACATGATGCAGCTACTGCGTAAACGATACCAGTAAAAAGGTACAAGGAGGAAAATCCAAAAAACAAAATCCAAAAAACAAGCAAAGGCACAAGGTTCAAGGTACATGGTTCAAGGAATAAAATACAAAAACCAAGGCACAAGGATCAAGACAAGTACACGCATAACTTAAAACTTAAGAACTTAGAACTTTTATTCATTACTCATCACTGATTACTCATCATTCATCACTCATGTTGTTATCTGTTTCTGATTTTATCGGTCGTTTTCATCCTGTGTTCGTGCATTTGCCAATCGGTATTTTGTTGCTGGCTTGTCTTTTTCAATGGTTGATGATCAAAGACCGGTTTGCGGTTTTGCAACCTGCCATTCCTGTAACATTGTTTTGGGGAATGATCAGTGCCATTGCATCCTGCATCAGCGGCTACTTACTTTCAACAACGGGTGATTATGATGCACAGTTGGTGGGCAGACATCAATGGTTGGGTATTAGTGTTGCAGTTGTTTCACTTATCCTGTATGTATTGCACAAACGGTCTGTCAGCGGAAGAACAGCAAGAATTGTTTCGCTTGTATTGTTTTTGCTTATCACTATTACAGGGCATTTAGGAGGTTCGTTAACTCATGGTTCAACTTATTTAACCGAAGGTTTGAATGCAGATGCTGCTGATAAAAAAGGAGCTGCAATTCCACCTATTCCAAATATTCAGGAAGCAGTTGTGTACAACGATATGGTGAAACCCTTACTTGAAGCAAGGTGTTATAGTTGTCATGGCCCGAATAAGAAAAAAGGCAAACTTCGTTTAGACACAGAAGAGTTTATTTTGAAAGGTGGGGAGAGCGGCAAAACAATCATTGCAGGTGATGCTGAAGCAAGTGATCTCATCGAACGTTTATTGTTGCCACAGGACAATGACGATCATATGCCACCAAAAGAAAAACCACAACTAACGCAACAGGAAATTGCATTGCTGCATTGGTGGGTGAGTAATGGCGCACATTTTTCAAAGAAGGTGAAAGATCTGCAACAAACAGAAAAAATAAAACCGGTATTGCTTGCGCTGCAAAAAGGAGATGTTCCTGAAGCCGAAAGTAAACTATCGGATGTGCCCGAAACAGAAGTGTCGAAAGCAGATGAAGCAGTGATCAAAAAATTACAGGCAGCTGGTGTAATTGTTACTCCAGTAGCACAGAATAGTAATTATCTCTCCGTCAATTTTGTAACGGCTGTTTCAACGGCAGATAGTGTGATGAAACTTTTTGGTTTGTTGAAAAAACAACTGTTGTGGTTAAAACTCAATAACCCAACTGTTAATGATCATGCGATTGAATTTATTAAGGACTGCAAAGCCATCACCCGGCTACAACTAAGCAATACTGCAATAACTGATAAAGCAATGGCCACAATAAAATTGCTTCCCCAATTGCAATCGTTGAGTCTTGTTGGTACGAAAGTAACAGCAGAAGCAGTGCTGCAATTGCAATCGTTGAAAATGCTGAAATATATTTATCTGTTCCAGACGAATGTAAGCCGCAACAACTGGGCTGCATTACAAAAAGCATTTCCTTCAACAACGCTCGATTCAGGTAATTACGTTGTGCCACTCTTAGCAACAGACACAATAAAAGTAACAGCCCCGGTAAAGCCACAATAACAACTTAGCGGAAATTGTCAACCGGTGAATGGGTTGTCTTTTCTTCGAAAGAAGAAAAAGTACATCTTTGCAGCTCAATCATCAACTATGGCTTCCGGAAAAAACGCTGCAATTGGTTTCATCTTTATCACCTTGTTGATCGATGTGATTGGCTTTGGAATTATTATTCCCGTAATGCCCAATCTTATTGAGGAGTTAGCCCATGTAAATGTTAGCGAAGCGTCAAAAATCGGAGGCGTGTTACTTGCTGTTTTTGCCATTACGCAGTTTGTATTTTCGCCATTGGTAGGCAACCTGAGCGATAAGTATGGCCGTCGTCCCATTTTATTGGCATCGCTTTTTGCATTTGCACTTGACTATGTGTTGTTATCCTTCGCACCAAATCTTGGATGGTTATTTGTCGGCCGTATCATTGCCGGCATCACCGGTGCAAGTTTCACCACTGCGTCTGCCTACATTGCCGATATCAGCACAGCAGAAGACAGGGCGAAAAATTTCGGAATGATAGGGGCAGCCTTTGGTTTGGGATTTGTGATTGGACCAATGATCGGTGGATTGCTGGGCGGACTTGGCACACGAGTTCCCTTTATGGTTGCCGCCGGTTTGTGTTTCCTCAACTTTCTCTACGGTTATTTTATTCTTCCTGAATCATTAAAACCTGAATTGCGTCGTCCGTTTGAGTGGAAGAGAGCAATCCCTGGTGTAAGCATCATCAACCTGAAAAGGTATCCTGCTATACTCGGTCTGATTGTTTCATTAGTGCTGGTGTATCTTGGCGGGCATGCGGTACAATCGAACTGGAGTTTCTTTACGATTGAACGTTTTAAATGGACACCCGGCATGATCGGTATTTCATTAACCGTGGTAGGTGTGTTGGTGGGCGGAGTACAGGCCGGATTAACAAGGATCGTAAATCCAAGATTGGGGAATGAAAAAAGTGTTTATATCGGTCTGGCTTTTTATGCGCTGGGTATGTTGTTGTTTGCATTTGCAACTCAAAGCTGGATGATGTTTGTCTTTCTGGTTCCTTATTGCCTCGGTGGTATTTGCGGCCCGGCATTACAATCGATCATGGTGGGGCATGTGCCTGCTAATGAACAGGGAGAGTTACAGGGATCTCTTTCAGGGCTCATGAGTCTAACCACAATCGTTGGGCCTTTACTCATGACCAATACATTTGCTTACTTCACAAGTAAATCGGCGCCCGTTTATTTCCCGGGCTCATCATTCCTGTTAGGAGCTATCCTCATTATTGCAAGTGCGTTCATTGCTTATTATTCGCTGCATGTAAAACCGGCACGGGCAGCTGCTGCAAGTTGATCAGCTCTTCTTTTTCCTGAAATAATGATCATCCAACGAAAGTGGTCCGCCTCCTTCTGCAAAAAAGAAAATGAGCAGTGCTAAAATTACCAGCGAAAGGCCTAATTCAGATTGACCGCTAAATACGCCTTGTTTGGCGTTTACAAAAAATATCGCTCCGATAAGGATTGGTACCTGCATCAAAACCGCCCATCGGGTAAATAATCCGACAACGATCAATGCACCTCCCAGCAGATGCAGCCATGGGATGGCCGTACTTAACCATCCTTGCGAAGAGAGATTGCTTTTCAGCAAAATATCCTGCAGCAAAATATTATTACTGATGAATGAAATGCCTTTTAAAATAAGGCTGAAACCCAGTGCAACACGCAGTATCACCAACCACTTGGGGTGATGGGTGATGCTCCATTGCTGAAGTTGATGTAACATACCCATAACAAAAGATTGAATGAAAGAACTAAAAATCAACATTTAAAAGTTACGCAATTAAAGGCACGATGCCAAGAAGAAAGAGCAGCACAGAGCAGGTTGGCTTTAATACCTTCAAACGGAGGGTTTTTTAGAAATCCACAATCTAAAATCGGCCATCTGAAATTAACACTGTCCCCTTATCTTTGCCACTCTAAAAAATTACGACGTGGCCACTAAATTCACGAAAGAAACTTATCTCTACTGGTATGAGTTAATGCTGCTCCTTCGCCGTTTCGAAGAAAAAGCCGGACAATTATATGGTATGCAAAAGATCCGTGGTTTCTGCCATCTCTACATTGGCCAGGAAGCCATTGCCGCAGGTTGTATGACAGCTACCAAGGGAGAAGATAAAATGATCACTGCCTACCGTGATCATGGTTTAGCCATTGCAAAGGGTGTTAGTGCAAAAAGCTGTATGGCTGAATTGTACGGAAAAGCTACCGGTTGTTCGAAAGGTAAAGGTGGTAGTATGCACTTCTTTGGAGTAGATGTTGGTTTCTACGGCGGTCATGGTATTGTGGGTGCGCAGATCGGTACAGGTGCAGGTTTGGCTTTTGCTGAAAAATATAAAGGAACGGATGCCGTTTGTCTTACGTTCTTTGGAGATGGTGCTGCCCGCCAGGGTATGCTCCACGAAACATTCAACCTTGCCATGTTGTGGAAATTGCCCGTGATTTTCATCTGCGAAAACAATAACTACGCAATGGGTACATCTGTATCACGTACAAGTAATGTAGTTGATATTTATAAATTGGCAGATGCGTACGAAATGCCTGCTGATAGTGTTGATGGGATGGATCCTGAAGCGGTGCATGAAGCAGTAGCCCGTGCGGTGAAACGTGGAAGAACAGGTGAAGGTCCAACTTTACTCGAGATCAAAACCTATCGTTACAAAGGTCACTCAATGAGTGATCCGCAGAAATACCGTTCTAAGGATGAGGTTGAAGAATACAAGCAACGTGATCCGATTGAAACTTCTAAAAAGAAATTGCTGGAAGTATTTGGTGTAAGTGAAGCAGAAATTGAAGTGATCAACGAACGTGTACGTTTGGAAGTTGAAGAGTGTGTAAGGTTCTCAGAAGAAAGCCCATATCCTGATGCAGATGAATTGCTGAAAGATGTGTATGTTGATCAAAACTATCCGTTCATTGTTGACTAATGAAGCGTGATTGATAATAGTGAACGTTTATAACAAGAATCCATATTAAAATGTCTGAAACAAAAAAAACAACAGCACAGGAACTTAACGAAGTGCAAGCCATCAAACAAGCGAAAGATTTCTGGGGTCGTTTCTCAAAGCCCATTACCTATATCGGTGGATTGGTGATCTTGCTTGCAGGCGGTTACCTGGTGTATAAGAATTTCTTTATTGGTCCGAAAGAAACAAAGGGCAATGAAGCAATCAGCCGTGCACAACAATACTTTGCACAGGACTCATTAGATCTGGCATTGAATGGTGATGGTTCGGCAGCAGGTTTTCTGAAAATCGCTAAAACTTACAGCGGTACAAAAGCAGCAAATCTTGCTCATTACTATGCAGGTGCTATTTATCTCCGCAAAGAAGATTATAACAATGCCATCAAACAGCTTGAAGATTTTTCAACAGATGCTACACAGGTACAAAGTGCAGCATGGCGCATGCTGGGCGATGCTTACATGAGCACCGATAAAAAAGAGAAAGGCGCTTCTTACTACGAGAAGGCAGGTACACTTAATGATAAAGATGAGTATACTTCGTCTGAAAATCTCTACCGTGCAGCAATGGCTTATGAAGTGGCAGGTAAAAAAGAAAAAGCAACAGAGCTGTTAAAAGCATTGAAAGAAAAATATCCAAAGTCAACTGCAGCAGGGCAAGCTGAAAAATATCTTGCACGACTTGGTGTAGTTGGTAATGAATAAACAGCTTAACCAATCATATTATGGCAGAGGTTAGCAATAGCAACTTATACCAATTAACTGCAGGCACTCACGATTTTTCGGGTGCCTGTGTTGTATTAGTACGTACCGAGTGGAATGCAGCGGTGATCGATGAACTCGAAAAAGGTTGCAGAAAAATACTCGACGAATTTGGTGTGAATGAAGTACTGACTGTAACAGTACCCGGTGCTGTGGAAATTGGGTTTGCAGTAAAGGCTTACTGGGAAAGTAAATCGAGGCATATCAAAACAAGACCGCATGCATTTATTACACTTGGTTGTATTGTGCGTGGTGATACGCCTCATTTTGACTATGTATGCAAAGCAGTTACAGATTCTGTAACACAACTGAATCTTACATTAGATGTGCCGGTGATCTTTGGTGTGCTTACTGTTGAAAATCAACAGCAGGCCATAGATCGCATTGGTGGTTCGCATGGTCACAAAGGTGAAGAGGCAGCTATCACAGCATTAAAAATGATCTTGCTCAATACTTCATTAAAAAAATAAGCGCTCAACACATCGTTGACTTATGACTGTACAACTGTTTATACCTTGTTTTGTTGATCAGCTTTATCCTGAAACCGCTTTTAACATGGTGAAGGTGCTGGAGAAGTTTGGTTGTAATGTAAAGTACAATGCAAATCAAACCTGTTGCGGCCAGCCCGCCTTTAATGCAGGTTTCCAGAATGAGTGTAAAGATGTAGCAACAAAATTCATTAAAGATTTTTCCGGGAGTGAATACATTGTGGCACCAAGTGCTTCCTGCGCCGGCTTTGTACGAAATTATTACGGCAAGATTTTCGACAACTCATCGATGCACAACGAGGTGAGAGATCTGGGTAAACGACTTTACGAATTCAGCGAGTTCCTGACGGATGTATTGAAGGTGGATAACGTTGGCGCAAAGCTGGAAGGCAAAGCAACCTATCATGATAGTTGTGCAGCGTTACGAGAATGTAAGATCAAAGAAGGTCCACGTAAACTTTTGCAGAATGTCCAAGGATTAGAAATTGTTGAAATGAATGATGTGGAGACCTGTTGTGGTTTTGGCGGCACCTTTGCGGTGAAGTTTGAACCCATCTCCATTGCAATGGCCGATCAAAAAGTAAATAACGCTCTTGCAACAGGAGCACAATACATGATCTCTACCGATATCAGTTGTTTGATGCACCTCGAAGGTTACATCAAACAAAAAGGGCACAATCTCCGAACATTACACCTTGCTGATGTGTTAGCAAATGGGTGGTAGGAGTGAAAAATGTGAAATGATAAATGAAAAATAAAAAATGAAGAAGTGGCCAACCTTTTTCATTTCTCATTATTAATTTTTAATTCTTGATTTACATGGCTCATTGGTTAATTAAATCAGAACCTTTCAAATACAGCTGGGATCAGTTTGTAAAAGACAAACAAACATTCTGGGATGGTGTGCGCAATTATGCAGCCCGCAACAATCTCCGTGATATGAAGAAAGGAGACGAAGTGTTTTTTTATCACAGCAACGAAGGTTTGGAAATTGTGGGCATTGCAAAAGTGGTGAAGGAAGCTTACCAGGATCCCACGACTGATGAGGATGCATGGGTGGTGGTTGATTTTAAACCGGTACGTAAACTGAAAAAGCCGGTAACACTTGCACAGATGAAAAATGATAAGCGTTTAGCAAATATGGATTTGTTGCGTATGGGACGTTTGAGTGTTGGTAAGGTAACAGATGCAGAGTGGGATGTGGTGCTGGAGTTAGCAGGGGAGTGAGCTAAGAGTTGAAGAAGTAAAATGAGTTTAAAGAGTTGACGCAGTCAGCTCTTTTTTATTTTGGGGGAGTTTGCTCGTTCAACTTTTTTTCCTTCTTCCACTCTTAGAAACTTTTAACAAATTCCTTCGGTTACATTTTACAGTTAGTGGTATCAATCTTTACTATGAATGATACATCAGCAGTTGAATGATTTGCACGCCGGCAAATGAATTCAGCAAGTACTTCGCTGCTCCTGCATCCTGCTTCTCATTTAAAAACAATCAAAAACATTTCAAAATGAAAAAGATCATTTTGGCTGTCATTTTACTGGCAGCCGCTGGCGGAGCTGTATACTTATTTACGCAACGCAACCGAAACATTGAGCCTCTCTCTGAAACTTCTTACAAGGAAACAATCGTCGGCGATTGGAAAATTGATTCTATTGCCGCAAACGATTCGAATAACCTTGGCGTGCTCATCATGGCACTCGATACAAACCTCACCAGTTATACGTTCAGCTTTTCAAAAGATGGTGCTGTTACGCAATCATTGAACGACAGCATCATGCCTGTAAAAAGAAGTTATCAATGGAACGACAGTGCGAATATTATTTTAAGTGAAGGTGATTCTGCAAGTGATCAACAGTACATGAAGATACTTGCGTTGACAAAGGAGCAATTAAGTTTAATGAGTGCCGACAGTGCAGTGATCTACTTCAGGAAAAAGAAATAAATGATCAAGACCGGCTGATGATTTTTCATCAGCCGGTTTATGTATTTAAAACTATTCTGCATCTGAAATAAAAAAACTGTTATGAAACAACTACTCTTTGCAGGAATTGCATTCCTGCTCCTGGCAATCTCTTGCAATCAAGCGAGTGAAAAGGAATCGCTGCAAACTGCAACTATTGCTGATGTGAAATTGGAGGCACCTGTATCAGATACTGCTGCTTTAGCATTCGAACAATCACCAGCAATTCCGGGTGAAGAAAAACAGGAAGAGCCAAAGAAACAATCTCCAAAAACGTCGCAGTCGCCGGAAAGCAAACCCGACTGGAATAAAAAGATCATTAAAACAGCAGCGTTAAATGTGGAGGTGAAAGATTATGCAAAGTTTAATCAGCTGGTTCATTCATCCGCCAGCCGTTTCGGTGGTTACATAGCTGATGAGCTGCAATCGGAAACGGAATACAAGATCGAAAATACGATTGTGATGAAAGTGCCGGTCGATCAATTTCAATCAGCTGTTGATTTTCTTACAAGTGGTGATGGAAAGATCAATGAAAAGAAAATCTCTTCGGAAGATGTAACAACACAATTTGTTGATACAAAATCAAGACTGGAAGCAAAGAAGCAGGTACGGTTACGTTATCTCGATCTGTTGAAGCAGGCAAAGAATATGGAAGAGATATTGCAGGTGCAATCCGAGATCAACGATATACAGGAAGAAATAGAAAGTGCTGCAGGCCGCATCAACTATTTATCGAATGCTTCGGCCATGAGTACCATCAATCTTACCTACTACCAGGTGATCAATGCTTCAGCAAAGGATACAGATACCGTAAGTTTTTGGGAGAAAACGAAGTACGCTTTTCTTAGCGGATGGCATGGCTTGGTGGAAGTGTTGATCGGTTTACTGAATATCTGGCCACTGGCATTGATCGCTGCTATTGTTGTTTGGACAATTAAGCGTTCGGTCTTTAAAAAAGTAAAATCGCCGCAAGCATGATTCGAAGCGAACATTTGATTGCACCCTTACTCAGATGTTCGCTTTAACTATTTTCATAAACTCTTCTCTCGGGATCATACGGGCGCCCAAACTTTCAAGATGTGGCGTGTAGATCTGGCAATCGATCAATACAACGCCTTCTTTTTGTAATTGCTGAACAAAAGAGATGAATGCATACTTACTTGCATTCGGCACTTTGCTGAACATGCTTTCACCAAAAAAGATATTTCCAAGACGAACGCCATACAAGCCACCAACCAATTCATTGTTCTGCCACACTTCTGTACTAACGGCTTTGCCTAACTGATGCAAGTGAGTGTAAGCCTGTTCAATTTCTGTGGTGATCCATGTGCCTTCTTTCAGCTTTCGTGTTTGTGCACAGAGATGAATAACATCGGCAAATGCTTTGTTGATGGTAACAGTAAATGCTTTACGCTTAAATAACTGTTGCATGCTTTTACTGATGTACAATTCATCGGGAAATAAAACACAACGGGGATCGGGGCACCACCAGAGAGGTGGTTCGTCGTCGTTATACCAGGGAAATATACCGCTGCGGTAAGCCAGTAACAAACGTTCAGTGCTTAAATCGCCACCAATAGCAAGTAAACCATCAGCAGCTGCTTTTTCAACAGGGGGGAACCAAAGTTTTTCAGTTAAAACCGTAAGTGGCATGTGTAAAATAAAGGTATCGGAATGTAAACAGCAAATCAGGCAATCACTTCAACAGTGGCGCCAATGCCACGCTCAGTAATTGCATCGCATAATGGTTTCAGATCGTCGTATGATCCATTCTTTACAGCGTATTTCCCTTTGCTGTGAATGAGCCAGGCACATTGCTCTGCCTGTTCAGGCGCATGATCGCAAATGTCAATTAATGTTTCAATCACCCATTCGAACGTATTCACCTCATCATTCCACATAATGAGATGACAGGGCTCTTCCAGATCAGTAAGAACATCTGTTTCAATTAGCTCTTTTGTATGTGTGGATAAGTTCGGCATCAGGTGCAAAATTAACCATAGAAAAGAAAAAAACAATTTCTTCATTTTAATAAAGCAACTTATATGGCACATTACTTGTCAATGTTGAGTCTAACAAGCGGAAAATCAAATGAAATTCAGACTACTGCCTAAAAAGAAAGCCGAAGAGTCAGCCGAACAGGGGCAGGCTATTGTGCTTTCTATCAACAGCAATAACCGTGGACTGGATTTTCTGGCTGAACTGTTCCAAAAGATACGGCCAGCTGACGTAAATGATAAAGAAGCTGCGGAATTAAAATTCAAAGCGTTTTTATTTCAACTGCAGGAAGATCGCTCATTACTTTTTTCATTAAGGAAAGCGCTGCTTTCTCAATTTGCTAATAGCGACCTTACCACCGCACTTACTGAAAGTGGGTTGCTCAGTTCAAGAGGGTTTATCCAGGAACTTGGTTCAAAGCTCAAGCACAAAATTATTCCGGCTTTACTGGAGCCTACAGATTTTCTTTTTGTGATCGAACGGCTTTTTTACAAAAAGAATGATTACGTATGGATCGAAAAGATCGATAGTGAATTATGGAAATTATTTTTTCAACGTATCGGCATTGAAGTAAATCTCAATGAGCCTGCGTTGAATAATCAGTTACTGCAATCCATGCAAACACTATCGTACAGGTTGGCGATGATGGGGCTGGAGAAAGAAATTACACGACTGCATGATGAGCGGGACGATGCAGTATTCCCTTTTCTTGAACAGAGCCGTTTGGTGAACATGCTACTTGAGAAAAAGAAAAATACACATAGCATGCATGATGAGAAAATTATTGCAGCAGGTATTTTTGAAGCGCTGCATAATTGTTTGCAGAGTGTGCGATTTATTAAAGAGCAACGTAAGAATGTTGGTACAAGTTTAGCAGAAACATTCCTGCTCACACGTATGGAGCAGCATGTAGAACGCATTCTTCTGATACTTGATGCAGTTGATAACGATAAACGTTTCGATATTGAGCGCTTTATCACTTATTTTATGACGGTAGTACGTAATCAAAACAGGAAAAACAGTTTAAGTGAATTCCTGTCCCAGAATGTTGGATTATTAGCATACCAGATATCAGAACATGGAGGAAGAAGAGGAGAAACGTTCATCACCAAAACAAGAAAAGAATTCAATCTTCTTTTTCTCAGTGCAATGGGCGGAGGGTTCATCATTTCATTTATTGCTGTTTTCAAAAATTTGTTGGGCAAAGTAACACTTGCTCCTTTTTGGCAAGGAGTGGCCTACAGTACAAATTACAGTATCGGATTTTTATTGATACAATCAACAGGTTCAACACTGGCTACAAAACAACCCGCCTTTACGGCATCTGCTGTTGCAAGTTCGCTCGACAGTTCAAAGTTGAAAGGAAGACCGGATCTTGATAATCTTGCTGTAACCGTATCGCAGGTATCAAGAAGTCAGTTGGCATCTTTCGCAGGTAACCTGCTTGTTGTTTTTCCAATGACCTATTTACTGGCGATATTGTTTTTTAAACTCACCGGTTCAAAGATCGCTGCAGGTGAAGAAGCATTGGCATTGCTGCAGGCACAGCATCCTTTTCAAACACTGGCATTGTTATTTGCATGCTTTACCGGGTTCTTTTTATTCCTGAGTGGACTGATCGCAGGGTGGGTTGAAAATTATGTGGTGTATGCACAACTGCCGCAGCGAATAAGGCTGCATCCTGTATTACATCATTCACTTGGCAAAAAACAATTGAACTGGCTGGTGAACCTTGTGGAAAATAAACTGGGTTCGATTGCGGGTAGTGTATCGCTGGGTTTTTTCCTGGGTATGGCAGCGTTTATCGGAAAGATATTTGGCATTCCGTTCGACATAAGACATATTACGATTTCGGCCGGCAATACAGCAATTGGTTTTTTTGGTTTAGAAGGGCCGGTTGATTATCGTTACATGGCTACTATCCTGCTCGGCGTAAGCTTAATTGGTTTCCTCAACTTTTTTGTAAGCTTTGGTTTTGCATTTTTTGTAGCGGTAAAGTCCAGAGGCATTCAACTTAGAGACTATCCTGAGTTTCTTGGTATATTATGGCGTTATTTCCGTAAAAGACCGGTGGATTTTATTATACCGACCAAAAAATAAGATGGAAGCATTCAAAATGAAAAAAGGTTCACATTGTGAACCTTTTCTGTGGGAGCACACGGGCTCGAACCGCGGACCCTCTGCTTGTAAGGCAGACTAAATATTGTTTTCGATTTTTATGAAATTTTATTATTTATTGGTAATCATTCTTTAACGAATTTTATTTTTATTGTATTCAATCGACTTTTATCGTTTTTTATTAGATTTGTTTAAACCATGTTTAAACCAGAGATCAAATGAATACGTCTGTAAAGGTTGTTTTATACACTTCAAAGAAGCTATCTAACGGGGAGCATCCGGTAATGTTAAGGGTAACAAAGGACAGGAAATCGAAATACTTATCTACAGGCTTTAAATGCAGCCCTGATCTTTGGGATGCAAAGACAAACCTTCCAAAAAAGAAACACCCCCTTTATATTCAGGCTAAAGTGCTGATAGCTAAAAAAACTGTTCAAGCCGAAAAGCTCATATTGGATTTGGAAGCCGATGATAAGAGCCTTTCAGTCCATGAGATTAAAGGGAAGCTAAGGAAGGAGAAAGTAAACAACCCCCTGCTATTTCTATATTTTGATAAAGTGATCGAACGCTTCAAGCAAAGCGGCCAAATAAAGAATGGTGAAATCTATAAGGACACAAAAAGAAATTTAAGCCAGTTTGTAAACGCAAAACAACTCCACTTTTCAGATATAGACATTGAATTTCTAAACAAGTTTGAAGAATATTTGAAGTCTAATAATAAAGGCGCAAATACCATCTATATCTATTTACGAACCCTGAGAGCCCTTTTAAATAAAGCCATAAAAGAAGAAGTCAGCAGCGATAAATACTACCCCTTCAAAAAATTCAGTTTGGCGAAGTATGCGAATATTAAAACTGAAAAAAGAGCAATTACAAAAGACGAGATAAAAAAAATTGCTGATCTGGATATTACGAAGCATCCTCATTTAATAGATGCTAAGAATATTTTTATGTTCAGCTACTATTGCAGGGGAATTAATTTTATTGATCTTGTTCTATTGAAGTGGAAAGACGTAAAATCAGGCAGATTACTTTATACAAGGAAGAAAACAAAAGAACTATTCAATATTGAAATATTAAAGCCTGTAACTGAAATTTTAGACTATTACAAGCCCTTTACTTTTAGAAACAATGAAAGCTACATTTTTCCAATTTTGAATGAAAACTACAACACTCCAACGATGTTGTATAATCGAAAGGAAAAAATGATAAGGAAGATTAATAAAGACTTGAAAGAGATTGCCGCTAAATGCGAAATTGAAAGCGAATTAACCACTTATGTTGCAAGGCACAGCTACGCAACTATTTTAAAGAAAAGTGGCATATCAACATCCGTTATTAGTGAAGCGATGGGGCACGATAGCGAAAAGACTACCAAAATCTATTTGGAGAGCTTTGAAAACAATATTTTGGATGAAGCAAGTAAAGTACTTTTATAGCTTTATAAGTCTTCATTAATTAAACTAACATAGTACGGTAGCCGCAAAATCTTCATTTGCGGCTTTTTTTATGCCCTGCTTTGCCTGTAAACAGAAGTAAAATAAAACACTAATTTACCCGCCGGCGGCTATAACAATGCCGATATAAACCTTAAATTAGCAACCTAACTCAAAACACTACATGGCATTAAGCTGGAACGAGATAAAAGAAAGAGCCTTAATTTTTTCAAAAGAATGAGCAGATACAACAAACGAAGAAGCAGTTGTAAAACCGTTTTTGGTTGAATTTTTCAATGTATTTAGTAAGTAAATGAAATTAAAAAATGAAAATCAAGAAAATAAACCATATTAAGGAGTACAAATCATTTCTTGATTTTAAATGGTCGGAATTCTGTCTTGATAGTGCAGGAGGAGAAAAATCATTTTGCCCATATAATGTAGTATTTGGTGAAAATGGTAGTGGCAAAAGTTCAATTTGTGAAATTCTAAAAGACATTTCGCAACATACCCCATTTAATAGTAGTTGTGATAAACCAAATTCTATTCAAATAAAAATTGATAGCAACTTACACAATTATACTTCAAATGCCTGGGACAATTCCCTGCCCAAAAATTCAATTTTGTTTTTTGACCAAACTTTTATTGATGAAAATGTTCATACTAACGGTGAACGTAGCAATGAAAAAAATAGACATAGCCAAAATGCTGGAAAATTGCTAATTGACCTTGATGCAGAAGCAAACAGAAAAAAGCAAGAGGAAAAAGACACGGCAAAAGCATTAAAGGATTTTGAAGACGAAAACACTATAAAATTAAATTACCAATTTTTACCGGCCGATCTTCAAATTTACACCACGCTAAAAGATAAAAGCGAAAAAGAATTAATTGATTTAAAAGATGCAAACAATGCTAAACACAAAAGCACATCTGATGATATTGAACAACTAAAATTAAGAAGAAATCAAACAGCAAATGTTTCTTCATTCAATCCGCCAGAAGATATTTTACTTACTAAAGAGCTTCTTCCAATTTCAGAATTTCAAGAAATATTTACACGTAAAATTGAAGATAGTTCAGCAAAGCTTGCAAGTGAAAATTTAATTAAACATATTTCTGATCACAAAGCATTTATTGAAACGGGGCTTCAAATCAAAGAAAATTCAGAGAATAAAGATAGTTGTCCATTTTGTTTACAATCTCTGAAATCACAAGAAGAAATTATAAAATCCTATTCGGCTTATTTTAATCAAACGTACAAGGAACAAAAAGCCAAATACATAGAAGATATTGAGTCAATTAAAGATAATCTAAACGATTTAAAAAAGGAAGCCATTCAACTTCCAATCAAAATAGCAAACTCCTATAAAATTTTATCAGAATTTTGGTCAAATTATAATGTTGGTAAATTCTCGGCAGAAAATTCTCATGAAGGAGGAACTACAGAAGGATTTATAGAGCTCTATTCGCTTGAAGAAAAGCTAAATCACGTTTTGAATTATCCAAAAGCTATTGATGATTTGCTGATTGCGTTAGAAAATTTAAAAACAATAGACATTAAAACGTATGATTTTAATAAAGACTACTATGCAGTCTTCTCTCATTTAAGCGAGGTTAAAATTGCTTTAGTGGCAATTATGCAATCATTAAAGAAATATACAGGAAGAATAATTGAGTTTAAGGCTAAGTATTCCGAAGTTGCAACTATCAATCAAGAAATTGTACAAAAGGAGCCTGAACTCCTAAAACTTACAGATCTCAAAAATTATTTTGATAAAAATTACCATTCTTTAATTAAGGAATGGTATAGACTAAAAGATGAAAAAGAAACATTAAGGGTAGCCTCTTTTGCAGCAAAGGATGATTTAAAAGCATATATACTTACCCAGGCCCCGACATTAATTTTATCTAAAATGATGTCGTTTCTAAATAGGTTTAATCTTTCATTTACATTAGAACCAAATCGGGTTGCAGGTTCAACTTCCGAAGTGCCTTTTTCTTTTAAAATACTTGATTTAAAAGGAAGTGAAAGAAATATCAAAACAGGGTTATCCGAGGGCGAAAGACAGTTAATTTCATTAGCATTCTTTTTCGCAATTAACGAAAATGCAGCAGATAAAAGAAATAAAATCTTGGTATTCGATGATCCTATCACAAGCCTTGACGCTTCCAATTTAAAGATTCTTTCAGATGTGATTTTTGAACACGTAAATGTATACTCTCAAGTTTTTGTTTTTACACATCATCCATTGTTTTACAAATACTTAATAAAAAAAGAAAATCCAAATCCAAATAAATTTGGTATCCTAAAAAACACAATTGCTTTTAAAGGCTCTCTAATATATGTCGACACTGAATTTGACTTACTCGCCCAATTGAAAGGAAGTCATCAATCATTAATTGCAAAGGCATCTTTGGGAACTCTGAGCCTTGAGGAAGCTGCTGTAACCTATGGTCATCTGTTACGATTATCAGTTGAGCGTTTTATAAAGAACGAGTTATTAATGTGGAACAAAGAAGATAGTTTCTCAACTATTACAGGAGGACTTAAAGACGCAAAAAGCAAAATAAAATTACTTGCAGATGCCGACCTTGATACTATTGAAAAAGTTTTCAAATACTGTAACTATGCAAACTTTCTACACGCAGACAAAGAAGCATCCTCGGCGTTGAATGAATTATTGCAGCACATAGAAAAATACTTAGTGGTTGTTGATGCGGTTAGAAATCCAGTTCCGTCGGTAGCTACGACACCACCATAGCCACTACTTTTTTAAATGTCTTCAAAGCCGAATACGAACGTTTATAATGCGAAAATTTGCAAATTAAATAAAATGTAAAGCCTGAGCTATGCAAACACAATTTCAATTTTTAACAGACTTAGCAAGACAATATCAAGTTTATTCGGACAAACCGAAACAACTTTTCAATGCAATAAATAATCTTTCAAAAGATGCTGTCGAAGATATTTATAAAGAGTATGGCGATCCTGAAAGAGATTTTAAGCCGGTTAACTTATTGCGTTCGGAAATTGCAAGAAAGCGATTGCAGGGGCAAACAATAAATGAAGAACTTGTAGAGGAAATAAAAGAAAAGATCAGAACAAAAGATACTAAGTATTTCAGCCATCAAAAGCCGGCTTTCTTAAAGCAGCTTGAAGATTATGAATTATTCAAAAGAGATTTATTTACCAACTGGAAGAACCCTTGGAGTGTTTTTCATGCATTCTTTTATCGAAATCAAGTAAGAGAAACGGTTGAAAGCTATTTGGAACAAATAGGAGAAAACTTACTAATCGAACTTGAATTAAAGGATTATACTTTCCATTCGGTAGGATTTCAAGGTGCAACAAATTTCGGTAGTTCATGGTGTTGGCTTGCGCTTTATCCAGTTACGAAAGAATCTCACATGGACAGCTATCAGTTTTTCGTTCGGTTTAGCTTGTATCCTGTAGCCGGACGGATGGCAGGTCATGCTTTGAAAGGAGCAGAACCAGAGGATTTAAAAGATGCCCCTACCTATAAAGACGTACTAGCTAATTTGATGAGTTTAAAAGCAGGTATTATTAAGTTGAATAACTCACTTAGAAACTATTTCAAATTTGCACCCGGCAGTCAGGCATCCGAATGGGAAAAGTTTTACAGAGAAAAAGTTATTGCGATAGATTTTGATTTTAAAGATCTCAACAATTTTGAATCAAGAGCCCAAATGAATGAGTCGATTGGGCTTGCAAGCAATGACAAATCAAATAAAACATGGAACCTGTGGCAATTTAGAAAAGCTAACATTGGCGACGTTGTATTTGCTTCAAAAGGTGTAAATACTTGCCTGGGAATTGGCATAATTGAAGGAGATTATTACTACGACACATCAACAGACAGCTTCAGTCATAAAAGGGCGGTTAGATGGATTACAAATAAAGTCTATCAATACAAATCCAATACATTAAAAAAATATAAGAATTTATTCCGCCCCGATACATTTAGCCCAACTGTAGTATACGAATTTATTTTAGGCGAATTTGTAAGACTATACCCAGAGCTGGTAAGTGTATTTGAAGCTAACAATATAAAAATAAATACTAATTTAATCGAGAGTGCCCCAATCGAAGAAGCAGAAAGCGAGTATGAAGTAGCCACAGATGAAAATGAACCATTAAACTTTTGGTGGCTTAATGCAAACCCTGACATTTGGAAAATCAGCGATCATGTTGAAGGGCAAAGACAAACCTATACTACTCACAATCAAAAGGGAAACAAAAGAAGGGTTTATAAATACTTTACTACGGCCAAACCAGGGGATTTAATTATTGGATATGAAAGTACTCCCACGAAGCAAATCAAGGCTATTTATGAAGTAACAAAAGGGATTCATAACACACCCAACGGTGAAGAAATAGAATTTGAATTAATTGAAAAATTAGAATTGCCCGTCCATTGGAATGAGCTGAAAAATAATCCAACACTTCAAGAGTGTGAAGTTTTCATAAACAATCAAGGAAGCTTATTTAAGTTAACAGAGGATGAATATGATATTATCAGGGAAATCATAGATGAAAAAAATATTGCTACCGAAAAACTACAAAGTAGTGGCCTAAAAAAATACAGGTTTAGTGAGGATGCAGATAAACCATTCATTAGTGAAAATGATTTCAAAAGAACAGTTGACTTACTAAAGAGAAAGAAGAATATTATTTTGCAGGGTCCTCCCGGTGTTGGCAAGACTTTCATTGCCCGAAAATTGGCGTATGAAATAATGCAGGAAGTAAAAGATGCAAATATTGAGATGGTGCAATTTCATCAATCATACAGCTATGAAGATTTTATACAAGGACTTAGGCCAACAAAAAAGGGAAGCTTTGATTTAAAGGAGGGAGTTTTTTACCTATTCTGTACACGGGCTTTGGCTCATCCCGACCGGCCTTTCTTTTTTATCATTGACGAAATTAACAGAGGTAATCTAAGTAAGATATTTGGAGAATTAATGATGTTAATAGAATCAGACAAAAGGCATGAAAAATATGCCCTGAAATTAACATACGCTGAAAACGAAAAAGATCGTTTCTATGTGCCTGAAAATCTTTACATCATTGGCACAATGAATACAGCAGATCGTTCCTTGGCAATAGTTGACTATGCCTTGAGAAGAAGATTTGCCTTTATAACATTGCAGCCTGACTATGGCGATAATTTCCGTTCATTCTTAAAAGGAAAAGGGATAACCGCTCCGATGGTTGAACATATTTGTTCATCAATTGCAAAACTAAATGATCGTATAAAAGAAGACATTAACCTTGGCGAAGGTTTCCAAATAGGGCACAGCTACTTTTGTAATTATTCTACAAATGAAGATGAAGGCCATTGGTGGAGTGATATTATAAATTATGAGTTAAAGCCACTTTTGGAAGAAATTTGGTTCGATGAATCAGCAAAGGTTACAGATGTTTTAAAACAACTATCAAGGTAAGCAATGCAGATACCGATAGAAAATATTTACTATCTCCTTTGCTACGCTTGGAATAAGCTGGATGAAAAAGACCGGGTGGCAGTTTCAATAGATGATAAGACGGAGTTGCTTGATTTATTTGCAAAGGTTCTTATTAATGCAAGCAAAATGCTTTTGAAAAGAGGCATTGACAAAAACTATATTGACCATACGGAGGAAATAGCAGGAGTAAAAGGTAAAATCCAAATAAGCCAAACACTAAAATCTAATTTACTTTCAAAGCAAAGAACGATTTGCACATTTGACGATTTTTCAGCAAATATCATTTCAAACCGAATTTTAGTTTCTACTATTCATCGACTAATAAGAACAAAGGAACTTGACAAAGCTTTAAAAGATGAGTTAGTTAGTTTGCAACGGATGTTTTCCGGTATAGATCAAATTGAAATATCTATTTCACTCTTTAAGCAAATCAGACTAAATCGAAATAACCGCTTTTATGGCTTTGTAATGAATGTTTGCCAAATTATTTACGAAAGTACATTCCCGTCCGAGGAGCAAGGAAAGTATAAGTTTTCAGACTTTACAAGGGATGATAAAAAGATGAATCAACTCTTTGAATCGTTTATAAGAAATTTCTACAAAATTGAACAGGCAAAATATTCTACTGTAAAAAAGGAAACAATTGATTGGAGCTTTACAAATACGGATGAGGAAAGCCAAGGTTATTTGCCAAAGATGGAAACTGATATAACATTAGAGAATGATCTTGAAAAAATTATAATTGATGCAAAGTTTTATCGGGAAACAATGACATTGAACTATGATAAAGAAAGGATCAAATCTGCAAACTTATATCAGCTATTCAGTTACTTACTAAATCAGGAAGACGGTACGGCAAAAAATCAGCAAGCAAAAGGAATTTTACTTTATCCAACTATTGAAACTGACTACAATTTGAATTTTCAATATAAACAGCATGAAATTCAAATCAGAACGATAAACTTAAATTCAAATTGGAAAAACATAGCCAACCGGTTAAAGGAAATTGCCGGAATAGAAAATAATACTATTAAAGCATAAATGTAATTACATGAAACAAAAGACAACATTTTTTCAAGTGTTTGAAAAGAAACGTAATGAAATTCAAAATATAATGCTTGAAAAGTACCGGGAAACAATTGAACAGGCAAGAGATGAATCGAAGCTTGAAATTCATTCGAAGGAATTAAATGAACTTTACAATGCACACAGGCAGCAACTATACAAACTCGGCAAAAACAGTAGATTTCTCATAGAAATAGACGACTCGTTAAAGGCAAATAAAAATGAAACATTTGAAAACCTTTTCAATGCAAATATTTTACAAATTTCTAAAAAAGAAGGAGATGGTGTTATAATTGATCTTGCTCAATTGGATGCTATAAGTAAAGCTATATCAGAGATTCGAAGATTAACAAATGAATACCTGACAGAGGATAAAAAGGAAAATGTATCAAAGCAAATAGAATTGCAATGGAAAGGCGGTGAGCTTGAACTTGTTCACCTTGTCTATTCATTGTTTCATGCAAAACTTTTAACGAATGGTAAAAATCAAATCACGCATCTTGTAGAGCAAGTTGCAGAGGCGTTTAATCATAAGTTGGGTAAAAACTGGCAAATAAATTTATCCGAAAGCATAAATGATCGAAAGGCTGATTATCAACCAAAAGTAATTGAGAAAATAGTAAAGGCATATACTGATTACTCCAATAAGCAAATAGAAATAAATGAAAAAAAAGATGCCTAAGTAGCGCCTAAGTAAGGCAGTTACACTTTCGTTTCTTTATTGATTTGCCATAAATAAAATATTATTTATGGCACAAAACATCATTGTTCAATTCACAGAGTTTGAATTTAGGGAGCTTCTTAAAAATTGCATAGCTGAAGGCATTAAGGAGAACACCCAGGCGGCTCAAGAAACGTCAAACAAACTCTTTAGTGTTAGAGAAGCTGCAATATTTTTAAATCTTGCACCTCAAACCTTGTACGGCTTTACTTCAAACCGTACGATCCCTTTTATCAAAAAAGGGAAGAAACTTTATTTTAAACAGTCTGATTTGGAATTATGGCTTACCGATGGGAAGAAAGAATCGGTAGCAGAGATCGCTAAATCATTTGACGTTAAAATAAAAGGAGGTAAGCAATGACCAATACGCTTACCTCCAACGAGAATTTAAGTCATAGCAAATCTACAGAAATTTCATTTTTTAAAACGTTTTTCGTTCCTCCAAAAGAGAGGATTACAATAGAACGACTTTTTGAATTAATTAAGACAGGAGGCGATTTTAAGGAGAATATTCAAAAAATTAGACTGGAATCAAATAAAGAACTTCGAAATGGGAGAAAAAAATTACTTCCAGCTGTAACGGTATCTGGGTTATTCGAAAACGAAAGAAAAGCAAGCAACTTAGGTACTCATTCGGGGTTTCTGCAAATAGATTTTGATGAAGTTTCAGATCCATTTTCGGCCATTGAGTTATTAAAGAAAGATACCTATTGCTATGCTTGTTTTTTGAGCCCAAGCGGAAATGGAGTAAAACTTATTGTTAAAATAGCAAATCAAAAAAATCAGCATACAACTTGTTTTCGACAGCTAGAAAACTATTATAAAACTACTTACAATTTTACGGTAGACAAATCTTGTAAGGATGTAAGTCGACTTATGTTTCTAAGCTGGGATGAGAATATTTTTGTTAATGAAAATTCGGCAGTTTGGGAAATACTAATCGCTGACAACAAGAATAAATTTTCCTCTTTGTTAGAGAGTTTCCAGAAACGGGAAAATTTCGTGTCTGGTAATAGAAATAATTTTGTTTTTAAATTATCCTTAGAGTGCTATAAAGCAAATATTAAAATGCATGAAGTTGTACAACTTGTTTCCGAAAAGTTTGCTACCGATGGCTTCACCGTTGACGAAATTGAACGCACGGTAGCCAGCGCATACAAAAGTAAAGAATCAGTAGTAAAAGAATCAAAGGGAGAAGATCAACATACTTCATATTCATTGTTAAAACGTGCAGAAAATTATTTAGAAAGGAAGTATCAAATCAGACTAAATGAAGTAAGCGGAAGGATTGAATACAATGAAAAATCAAAAAACGATCGCTTTAGAGAGCTTAATGAAAACAACATCTATAGAGAGTTACAACATCAGGGGATCTCTCTTTCATTAAATAAAATAACTTCTCTACTGCTTTCCGATTTTGTACCGCTATACAACCCTTTTCTAAATTATTTTGAAAATCTCAAACCTTATGACAGCAAAGTTGATCCCGACTACATAGACAAAATATGTAGTTACTTGCCTGTAAATGATATGGAAAGATTTAGACTACATTTTAGGAAGATGCTTGTTCGTTGTATTGCTTGTGCTTTAGAGCCGACGGTGTTTAATAAACAGGTATTCGTTTTTGTTGGAGAAGGACAAAATACTGGAAAGTCTACATTCTGCCGTTGGCTATGTCCAGATGATTTGGGGGAATACTTAACTGAATATGTCAACACTGATAAAGACGGGTTGATTGTTTTAGCTACAAACTTTCTGATAAACATGGACGAACTAGCAACTTTATCAAAAGCAGAAATTAATTCACTCAAGAGTTTTATAAGTAAAGACAAAATAAATATTCGACTTCCCTTTGCAAAACGAAGCAGCGTGCATCCCCGACGGGCAAATTTTATAGGATCTACCAACAATGACGAATTTCTTACAGATGAAACTGGAAGCGTTCGGTGGCTTTGCTTTGAGTTAACTGGAAAATTAAATTTTAATTATAAAAAAGACATAAAGATTGATGACATCTGGCGGCAAGCATATTCACTTTATAAAGACGATTTTGAATATCAACTAACTGCCGATGAGATTAAAGAGAATGAAAAGGTGAATAATAGGTATTTGGTTAGCAGCCAGGAAGTACAATTAATTCAAAAGCATTTTCTCCCTGCCAATCGTGAAAATGGGGAATTTTATGATGCCACTGATATTTTGAATTTCATAGTTGGGAAATACTCACATATTAAGTCAAATACACGGAGTATTGGAAAAGCAATGAAAAGCTTAGGATTTGCCAGATCGACAAAATATGATTCTGAAAAAAGATTCAGCAATTACGGCTATTTTGTAGAATTGATTTCTATGCAAAATTAATTACTCTTTTTACTCGTCTTTACAGGACGTCCGTATAAGCCTCTTTTCATCGAGTAATTCTTTTTATTTGGAATTACTCGATGTTACTCTAAAAATGATATATAGTCGAGTAATGAAGTAATTAGAGTAAGCTAAACTTTGAAATCTTGAAAATATGGAAATAAATTTTTAATTTTAGATACTAAAATTAACGGGAGAAAAAATCAGGTCCTGTTATATTGCTGCTGAAGATATTTCAGTATAATTTTTAACGCAGCGTTCTTGAAATGTTCCGGCGTATATTTTTCAAGTATATCATCATTATTTAAAGTTACTTCACGTATAAAGTCAGCCACAACCCACCTAGGCGCATCTCTACGAAGGAAATGCACAAAGCCTGTTCTGAAATCTTTCTCAGCCCTTTTCAAGATTTGGTGCGCAATAAACTTGTATAAACTATGATTAATTGTTTTCCTTTTTTCATTACTAATAGCTGCTATTTGTAATTTCGATTCTTGCATGTTATGAAAACCTTTCTTCTTTAAAATTCCGGTAATGCCAAAGAATGTATCAGGAATAAATTTGGTTAAGTCTCCTTTAAAAAAAAGTTGAAAACAAAAATCGTTTATGAGTATGGAGTAAGGTCTCTTTTCCCAATGGCAATATATTGCGTTATCATTTGTTCCTGTGGTTTCAAAAAAAGCTATTCTTATAGGCAAACTTGTAACCAAATCCTCATTGTCTTGCAATTTTTTTAATAGTGCATCCTCACTCAAATCTAATGTGAGGTTAAGTATTTCTCTTAATACTTCTTGATGTTCAAAATCCATTCTGAACTCTCCAAATCCAGTAATTGCCGCTCGCCATGCTAAAGAGTAGACGAATACCCTTAATAAAAGGTTTTCCGATATTTCATAAACTTGATACTCAAGCCCCTGATCTAATTTGATTTTCCTTAGTTTACTAAAAATCTTGTCCGCTACAGCCGTTTCCAGAGTTGAAAGCTTCTTTTCACATTCAGAACATAGTATATTGTCTTTAGTATAAGGGTTTTCTTGTTCACGTATTTCTTCCTCAGTTAACTCTCTTCCTTTTACCTCTTTTATATGATCTGGTAAAATTTCACTTCCGAAATAGGAGCTTGCAAAAGATGCAGTCGATAATTCAAATGAAATCTCATTTTCCCGCCTCTTTGAGCCTGCATTATTTATGGCATCCTTTATAAGAAAAAACGAGAATATATGGGAACCGGTTTGGTTTGCCTCTCGTTGTTGACACAGCTTGCATAAAGGCTTACTCATAATAGGAGCTTTAAGAAGGAATGTTTAAACCATGTTTAAACCAGTAAAATAAGAAAGGGCTCCAGTTTTAGCTGAAACCCTTGTCTGTATTGAGTGGGAGCACACGGGCTCGAACCGCGGACCCTCTGCTTGTAAGGCAGATGCTCTGAACCAACTGAGCTATGCTCCCGTTTGGGGAGTGCAAAGATAAGGGTCGGAGTTTTTCTAAAAAATTTTTTTTAGAAAATATTTTTGAGCCGAAAACAGGCTGTGAAACAACAAAAAAACTCATTCAAGACGAATGAGTTTTTTTGCTTGAAGAAGATCATCAATTCACATCTTTTCCTTCTTTCAGTTTATTGATCATCGTCTGCACATTATTTTTATTAGGCTGGTCAGGTGCTAATGGCAAAGCCAGGTTTGCATATTTCAATGCATTTTTATAATCAGCATTTGCAGAATAACCACGCACAAGTCCCATTAACGTTGTAAACTGGTTCGGGTTCTTATCATGATTTTGTTTGAATACGTCCAATGCTTCTTTTACTTTTTTCAATTGCAGTAATTGCCGGCCATATTGATGCAGATCCTGCATGTTACCGAACGTCATTGCCTGTTTCATTACGGCAGCGGCGTCATTTGCACGACCAAACTTTTCCAATAGTTGCGCTTTTACTGCCCATGCGCCAAATACACGATCACCACCAAAGCCACGGGAAGTTGCAGAATCGGCCCAAAGCAATGCTTCTTCTAAATTGGTGTTGCGTTGCAAACACCAGCTTGCGGCCTGGTTCCAGCTTTGCCAGATGAACCCTTTCTCGGTACGTAATTCTCTGCGAAATGAAGCGATCTGCTCTTTCACATAATCGGTTTCAATACGAAAAGGGAACATGAGTTTTTCCCACTGCAACGCCACGGTAGCACCGGCTTCACTTTCATTCAGGAATTCGTACTTCAGCCATTCAACTGATTTATCTGATGCAACCGCTTTTAAAGGAACACGAAGGGCATCTTCTTTCGCATTGTAATAATAATGTCCCCATGAAGTGGAGTTGTTCGATAAGATCAAGGTTGATCCATTTGGATCATACGCAAGAAACAAACCATAACGACCGGCTTTAACCGGTTTGCCTTCCACCGTCACATCAGTGCTGAATTCAATGGTTGTATTTTCATTGGCACCTGCACGCCATGGAGCAGATTTGCTGCTGCCAAAACCGGGATCAGTAAAACCAACGGGAACAAGTTCGCCCCACACTTTCCCTTCACGTCCTTTCACAGCCGGACGATCATAATGAATGGTTACATCAGTTAAGCCGATACGTTCACTCACCGATGCTTTTTTATTGCCGCCACTCGGTGCAACAGTCAACGGAATTTGTGCAAACGAAGAAAGGAAGAGAGTGCTGCTGAATAACAGTAAACAGAATTTTTTCATGAATGATAAGTTTTAGTGTATGTAATCTAATGAACACTGAAAGTTTACTTCAGTTGATTGTGATTAATGAAGACAGCAATGGATAGACGGAGTATTTTTTTGTTTGAATGATTCAGAAACGGCTGTTTATTACCATTATTTGAAGTAACGGTAATAACTGAAATAGAAAGTTATGCTATTTCGGGAGCTAGTTACGTTTTTCAATCGATCGGTCTTGATAACCCCAGTGCTCGTTTTCCTGAAGGTCTTTACCATGATAGTGCCCATAACGGAGAATACTGTATGTAAGTGTCAGCACAAGTAAAGGGGAAAGGAAAAACATGATCATGGTTACGTTCGGCAGGATGTTCAGTTGCAGCATCACTACATATGCAAGCAGATAAACAGTGGCAAGTATAGCTAATATGTAAGGGCGCTTCAACATGTTTGTTTATTTAATTGAACATAACCTTCATGCAGGTTTTGTTGAAACCTGTTTATATCGCATCAATAATTGTTCCAGTTGGCCGGGAATATCTTTTTGCATTAATCCGCCATGATAACAGATCAACTGATCAATTTCCAGTTGCTTTAGTTTTTCTACAGACCGCAATGCGTCATCTAGATCCAATGTAAACTGCGGGTTAGCAATTTCTAATATTCCGTTTTCAATGACTACTGCATCCGCCGCAATCAACGTTTTACTTTGCCTGATGTAGATGGAAATGTGGCCAGGCATATGTCCGGGAGTGTGTATGACCTCAATACCCCTGAGCCAATCAACTTCACGATTAAATGCTAAAAAATGATCAACAGGAAGAGTTTGCATGCCTTTGAGCAATTCAATAAACTGCAAAGCGCCCGTTTTATATTCTTCAGGAATTGAATCCAGCATCTGTTCTGCCTGTATCAATCGTAACGATTTTTGTTTGCCGCTTATAAACGGAGCCTCAATAGCTGAACTGTAAATCTGTAATGCAGGATGATTTTTTTTCAACTCGGCTGCGGCTCCCATATGGTCAATGTCATGATGTGTAATGATCATACCGGTCAGTTGATGGACAGAAAGCTGATGATTTGATAAAGCTTTCTCCAGCAATGGTAAAAAGCCGGCATAGCCGCAATCAACCAACAATACGTGCTGCTCATTTTGCAGTACAACCGGGTATAAAAAATTTGTTTCTCCGTTGAATGGAAATGCTATTTCGAGAATGTGGCACTGCATCAATACAAGTTCTTTTCTGTAAACTGTAAAGTTCATATTTTTTTATAAAATTTAATTGGATGCGGGTTAATCTGTAGACAGAAATTCAGCGAATCGAACGTTACCAATGAATTCTTGCTGTATTTTTTTGCGATCGGGCAACATCGACTAAATAAATCCTATATATACAGAATTGTGAAACAGATGAAATAATCATTCATAAATTTTCTGTAGTTCACGTAATACAATTTTAATTTATGCTTGTCGCATATAATAGATTGTACTACATGTTGCAATTGCATATTTCTGTATTTTCATCGTGATGATCTCTCAAAGTTCCACTGAATTTGAACTCTTACCTTTTTTTGAACTCACCCCTGATCTTGTTTGCATTGCAGGGAAAGATGGTTATTTCCGTAAGATCAATCAATCGGTCATTGATAAGCTTGGATATACCAAGGAAGAATTGTTTTCAAGACTTATCAGCAGTTTTATACACCCCGATGATAGAGAACAAACACAGCTTACACGGGTAAAGATGATCGAAGGGCAGCCGCTTGTTAATTTTCAGAACAGGTATATTCATAAAAACGGCAGTATTATCTGGCTTGAATGGACATCCATTTATTTTGCTGATAAAGAATTGGTTTTTGCCATTGCCAAAGATGTAACACGACGTAAAGAAACGGAACTGCAAATTGAAGAAAAATATATTCGCTTTAAAGGCTTAGCAAATCATTTCAAAGGTAGTATTGAACGTGACCGGAAATATCTTTCCGTTGAGCTGCACGAAGAGCTTGCGCAATTGCTGGCCGTGTTAAAAATTGATATTGACTGGATCAAAGCAAAGCAGGCAGATTTGCCGGAAGATGTTTCGAACAGACTTGAACATGCCGGCATTATTACTGAACTCCTGATCAAAACCATTCAGCGTATTTCGTTTACCATCAGCCCCGGTATGTTGAATGATCTTGGATTGGTTGAAACATTGCGATGGCATTGCAATGAGTTTAGTCTTGTTGCTTCAATCGACTGCAGGTTGCAGGGAAATTGTAACGATGCTTTGCTGAGTAAAGAAATGCAGCTTGATCTGTTCCGCATTTGCCAGGAAGCATTGCATAACATACTTTATCATGCTGAAGCTACTGTTGCCTCGCTGACTATAACAGAAACGGACACTGAACTTTCTTTTATTATTACGGATAACGGAAAAGGATTTGATGTTACAGCCGTGCAGCAAAGCAATGGCTTAACTGTAATGAAAGAACGGGCTGCTTCTATTAATGCTGAAGTTACCGTAACAAGTAAACCCGGAAGCGGAACAGAAGTAAGTGTGAAGCTGAAGAAATAACAGCTTATTTCTTTTTGTATTTCGCTGAAAGATCTTTGATGCGGATGTTTCTGAAATCAATTGGTTGACCTTCGCTTTGCAAAGCAATAAAACCACTGCTCAATAATTTTCCATCCTGTTTTATTTTGGGATCATAACGGGCAACAACGCCACCTCCAATTTGTGGTTTTGAATATTGCAATACCGTATCGCCATTGATGATATGAGTGATCAAAGAATCGCCCAACACAATCAATTCTGCACTTACCCATTGCTCGCCATCATAGGTTTTTGAAGAAGAGTTGATGCAATGCGAAGGAACAATTGTGCCCTTCTGCACCACCTCAGTTCCGGGTGAACACATATTACCTGTTGATCTTGGTTTGCCATCACTTAATCCACCGAGGAATTGCATTTCAACTGAGATAGGCCAGTCCTGTTCTTTCGGCATGCTGCGTGGATCTTGCGAATGAAACATGACACCGCTGTTGCGTAACGTATAAGAGGGTGCTGTTTTGAACCATTCGCCCACAAAACGGTATTCGAGTTTGAGATGATAGTAAGAGTAGGGCGTTTTGTAATAAAGATGACCAAACTGTTCATTGAAATTGCTGTACTGATCATAACGCACTTTGATCATATCTTCTTCCACACGAAAAGTGTTGCCGAAGTTAACACCCACATCATGATGATGGATCTTAACGGTCCAGTCGTTCATGTCTTTGCCGTTGAAGAGTGGCTTCCATTCGTCAGCTGCCTGTGTTTTCTTTGATGAGTTACAACCGAAAAGAATGACAGTTACAAGTATTGCAAGAAATGAGTACTGGCGCATGAGTTTGGAAATAGTTGAATTCGAAATTAAAGCTATTTAACTAAAGCGATGGAATGTAAACAAACGATTGAGCAAAAATGGTTACTGTGATAGTCGTTGGTCAGGCGACCAAACGACGGATTTTATTGATAAGAACAACAAGGGTGAGATTTGCTTTGTTTATGTAAATACCACCGTAATGTTAGCTGCCATATCCGGGGATTACACTCAGTCTCAATTTTTCGACAATCCAATTTTCGGCTTTTTTTATTGGTCGGATGTAACCAAAATAACACCATAAGCCAGGAATAACTCCGCCAACTCCAGCGAATAAAAATCTTTCGGGAATTGTAGGCGACCTAAATATGCCATTGATTGTCATTTTGTCTATAAAGATGCTGGCTGGTATGAACGTAAAAACAAATATTGAGAAAAAAAGAATTGTGAAGTAGCGAGGTTTAACAACAATATTTATTGTTAGAGGTTTCTCAGAAATATAATAACCTTCAAGAGTTGGATATTGTTCCAATGTAAATCCATCAAGTCCATAAGTATTGCGTATAACGATAAAACCACTTTCAGAAGTTTGTGCAATAAATTTATCGGTTCTTAGGCCACCGAACTGCTGTTCAGTATCAAGATTGTTCATCTCTTCAAAGACTTGGCTTTTTGACAAGTCAGTTGAATAGTATTTATCAATTGTAAAAGGTGATTGCATTGAGAACGAGTTAATTGGCGGCTCAGCAAATATATGATATTAGAGGTGGCACCTCTATAATCTTAGAATTGAAAATCAATATTTAGTGTTGAGTTTTTGTGCATTTCTGACGGCAGCAGGTTGTTTTTATTATAATCCAATTTGTGTTGATTCAATCGTCCTTTCATCCTAATCAAACATGCACTATCTCCCAAACGTAGATTTCTTCCATGCGCTCATCATACGTATTCCTTTTTCTTCATCCACATACATAATGTTTATGGTAAATTCTTTATCGCCAAATGGGCGGCTGTACATAAACAATCGTATAACCATGTTGTTTGGCAAACCAATACTGATACGGAATTTTTGAAACAGCAAACCAGCAATCAATTCTTCAGACGAAGATGTGTCAATCGTGCCATTTGGAATCTGCTCCTTGAATGTTTCATAAAGCACTACATTCACACTATGAAAATATGCTGGGTAATCAGGATCAGAAATTGAATCGTACGGCTGTTGATTTGCTTCGAAATAATTTAAGTCATCATACTTTACAACAAACAGCGTTGTGGCGTTGTTTTCAATTTTTTCGCCGTATGTTTTCTCAATTGCAGCGGCACCTTTCTCTTCTAACTTATTCCATTCTTCGTTTGACACAGCTTTCGTTCCTTCCGGAATTATGATTTTCCACTTCAGTGGTTTAAAGAAATATTCTTTACCTGGCTCTGCCTGAGCATACAAACTGCAGGTAATACAAACTACAGCTATTGTCAGCAATATGTTTTTGATCATTTAAGGGAATCTGTTTTTACTTCTTAAAACTCTTACTCACCACCAACTCTTTACTTCCTCCTGCATAACTATAAAATCCTTCACCACTCTTTATACCCAGCTTACCTGCGGTGACCATATTTACCAATAACGGGCAAGGGGCATACTTGGGATTCCCGAATCCATCCTGCAGTACTCGCAAAATAGCAAGACAAACATCCAACCCAATAAAATCAGCTAACTGCAATGGTCCCATCGGGTGAGCCATACCTAATTTCATAACGGTATCAATTTCCTCCACGCCGGCAACGCCTTCATGCAAACTGCAAATAGCTTCGTTGATCATGGGCATTAAAATACGGTTGGCAATAAAACCCGGATAGTCGTTTACTACACAAGGCACTTTGCCAAGTTGTTTACTCAACTCTACGATCGTATCTGTTACTTCTTTCTTCGTTGCATAGCCATTAATGATCTCTACCAGTTTCATCACCGGTACAGGATTCATAAAATGCATACCGATCACCATGCCCGGTCGTTTGGTTACCGCAGCAATTTTTGTAATGGAAATAGACGAAGTGTTTGTCGCAAGAATACATCCTGCCGGAGCGGCTTTATCGATCTCTTCAAAAATATCAAGCTTCAGCTCTACATTTTCTGTTGCTGCTTCAACAATCAGTTCAGCATTGGTTACACCTTTCAGCAGATCATGTGTTGTGCTGATATTTTTTAACGTGCTTTGTTTTTGATCTTCGGTAAGCGTGCCTTTTGCGATCTGTCGATCGAGGTTTTTGCCGATGCTCTCCAACGCCTTTGTTAACTGGCCGGGGTTTACATCAATCAATGTTACGCTAAAACCTGTTTGGGCAAATACATGTGCAATTCCATTTCCCATGGTTCCTGCACCAACGACAGCAATCTGTTTCATTTCTATGCTTTTTTATTGGGCACAATATAGGAAAAGACCATTGTTGAATGCATGACTTGAATTAGAAAAAATGCTGATGGAAGACAAACGCAAGTCGCTACGAAGGCGCAAAGACTCAAAGGAACACAAAGGAAAAAGAAGAATTAAAGAAAGAAGATTTGTACTCTCAAAAACACAAACAGAATAAAGAATCAGATGCGGAATGATCTTCTTGGTGCATCTTTATGCCTTCGTGTCCTCATGGCAAAACCTAATTTTTCTTCTTGAAGTCTCCCCGTTTCCATGCCTGTATAAATTCGTTCCAGGCAACCGGATTAAAGATGTTCTGCGGACGGAATTGTCCGTTATAATATTGCGTTTGTGCGTAATTGTTCAGCACAGATCTCGAGTTTTCATTTCCGTCTCTCGGTAAGGATTGCTGCAATATTCTTGATTGTGCGGTTCGGGTATTTTGCCGGGCTACTTCAATTTTATCGGCGGGTACATCAGCAGCCAAAAATTCCCGTTCAAACTGTTCACGCCTCGGTCTTGCTTTAATGATGGTGGCAGGAAGATAAACCGTATCAACTACCATCAATTGAATTATGCTGAACGAATTGCCTTCAATGTTTGATGGGATCACCACTTCTTTCGGTTTGAAACCTACATACGTGAAGTCGATAATATCGCCCTTCAACACCACAATACTGAACACACCTTGTTCATTGGTGAACGTACCACGGTTCTGGTTGCGGAGTTTCACCGTAACACCGGGAAGTCCACGAAGGCTGTCGGCAGTCATCACCACACCATATAATTGTACAATGGAATCTTTAAAGGACTCGAACTGAGCTTTTACAGCAATAGGGGCAAGCAAACCAAGCAGCAGCGAAAGGAGTAGAAATTTCTTCATCTGCCTCAAAAATAAGTGGAAAACATGATTTGCCTCACCAATCGGAAGCGATCTATGGTTAATTTTGCAGTCTGATCAGCTTTTTTAACAAATACTACAAACATGACAAAGGAACAAGTGCTGCAGGCATTGAGTAACGTACAGGAACCAGATCTGGGTAAAGACCTCGTTACGCTGAATATGATTAAAGACATTGAAATTGATGGTAATAAAGTCTCTTTTACGATCGTATTAACCACTCCTGCCTGCCCCATGAAGGATATGATGGGCCGTGCAGCTACCAATGCGATTGAATTGCTGGTGAATAAAGACGCTGTGGTGATTGTGAACTTTACATCAAACACAAGCAGCAACCGGAAAGATCCAAGATCAGTATTACCGAACGTAAAAAATATTATTGCGGTTGTGAGTGGTAAAGGTGGTGTAGGTAAGAGTACCGTGAGTGCCAACCTCGCCATTGCATTAGCACAGAGTGGTGCAAAAGTGGGTTTGATGGATGCTGATATTTACGGGCCAAGTGTACCGATGATGTTTGGTGTAAGAGGGGAACGTCCGAAAATGACAGAAGTGAATGGCAAAGGAATGATTGTACCAATGGAGAAATATGGGATCAAATTCATGAGCATTGGTTTGTTGGTGAATGAGAAAGATGCGATCGTTTGGCGTGGACCAATGGCCAGCAGTGCTATTCGCCAGTTTGTAACTGATGTGTTGTGGGAAGATCTGGATTACTTAGTGATCGATATGCCTCCGGGCACAGGTGATATTCATTTAACATTGGTGCAAACAGTTCCTGTAACAGGTGCAATTGTTGTAACAACTCCGCAGGATATTGCATTGGCTGATGCAAAGAAAGCAGTGGCAATGTTTGGACAGGCGCAAATAAAAGTGCCCATTATTGGTTTGGTGGAAAACATGGCTTACTTTACTCCGGCTGAATTACCCAATAACAAGTATTACATTTTTGGGAAAGATGGTGGCAAACGTTTGGCCGATGAATTTGAATTGACCTTTTTGGGACAAATTCCATTGGTACAAAGTATTCGTGAAGGCGGCGATTATGGTAAACCAATTATGGCAAGTGATGATGCAATTACAAAAAAGGCATTTGAAGAATTTACTGATGCAGCAGTACGAAGTATTTCCATGCGTAATGCAGAAATACCTGCAACCCAAACGCTTGAAATTGTGTCTTAAAGCTATATTGTTTTGATTTTTATGATGGCGGGCCGTAGGTCCGCCATTTTTTTTGGCACGATAATTTTATAGATAAACGTGGTTATTCATTATTCATCATCTGCAAAAAAACAATTGTATGGAACTTATTGCAACGCTTTTAATTGGTGCTTTGGCCGGTTGGCTGGGTGCCTTTATTTTTAAAGGGGGCGGACTTGGTTTGCTCGGCAACATTGTAGTTGGTATCCTCGGAAGTTTTGTAGGGTATTGGTTGCTGGGAAAACTGGGTATTAGCTTTGGAACAGGGTTGGTAGGTGCAATTTTAACAGGAGCACTTGGCGCCATTGTTATTTTAGCAATCATTAACCTGTTGTTTAACCGAAAATGAACATGAACTTGTGATAGAAAGCGGCGGACGAAGAGTCCGCCGTTATTTTTTTGTAACCTTAATGTTGGCGTCTGTCTTTTTTTGCAGAATCTTACCTTTGACGCATGTATAACCTTAGTCATTTTAAAGAACCTGATGAACAGGTTGTTGTAGAATTTATGAAACAGCATCCCTTTGCGATGCTCATTGGTAATGCTGATGGACGTTCGGTTGCAACGCAGGTGCCATTAATGATTGAAGAACGGGAAGGTAAATTGTATTTGCTCGGACATGTAACAAGAAAACAGGATCATCATCTTGTGTTTGAAAAAAATGCAGAAGCGTTGGTGATCTTTACAGGGGCACATGCATATGTAAGTGCAACCTGGTACGAAAATCCGCAAAATGTAAGTACCTGGAACTACAGCAGTGTGCATGCCCGTGGACAACTTCGGTTTTTAGATGAACAGGGATTGGCTGATGCCTTGCGGAAACTTTCGCTGCATTACGAGCATAACAACGTGCACTCTGCAACAACATTCGATAATTTGCCTGAAGACTACACTGCACGTTTAATGAAAGCCATTGTTGGGTTTGAAATTGAAGTGACTTCGCTGGAGCATGTGTTTAAACTGAGCCAGAACAGGGATGAGAAAAGTTATCATCACATCATTGATCATTTGAAAGCTGAAGGCGGTGAAGCTGCTGAAGTGGCGAAGGTGATGGAAGAACGAAAAGATAAAGTGTTTAAAAAATGAGAGTATTCATCTTTACACTGTTCATTTTATTAATTGGTTCATGTACAACGAAGCTGATGCAGAATAATGTTACTAAAATTGAAGGGTTCGATAAACAAGGTCACCGTGGCTGCAGAGGTTTGATGCCGGAGAATACCATTCCTGCTATGCTGCATGCTCTGGATTTAAATGTAACAACGCTTGAGCTTGATGTGGTGATCACAAAAGATAAGCAGGTTGTTGTTTCACATGAGCCATTTTTTAATCATGATATTACCACTAAACCTAATGGTGAAGCGGTTACTGCGGCAGAAGAAAAAGGATTGAATATTTTTCAGATGAATTATGAGCAGGTGAAAACTTATGATGTGGGATTAAAACCTCATCCACGTTTTCCGCAACAGAAAAAAATTGCTGCTGCAAAACCTTTACTTCGTGAATTGTTTGATAGTGTGGCTGCTTATATGCAATCGCACAATCGGCCGCAACCATATTTCAACATCGAAACAAAATGTTTACCTGTTGGAGATGGTATCTATCATCCCAAGCCCGATGAGTTTGTGGAATTGCTGATGGCGGTAATTAAAGAAAAGAAACTGGAAGAACGGGTGATCATTCAGTCATTTGATTTCAGAACATTGCAGTACCTGCATCAGCATTATCCTCAAATGAAAACAGCCATGTTGATTGAAGATGATGATAAACGTAGAATTGAAAAGCAAGTTGAAGCTTTGGGCTTTCAGCCAACGATCTACAGTCCGCATTATTCATTGGTAAATGCTGAGTTGATCAGTTATTGCCGTCCAAAAAAGATCAAACTCATTCCGTGGACAGTGAATACGAAAGAAGAAATTGAACAATTAAAGAAGATGGGTGTTGATGGCATCATCAGCGATTACCCGAATTTATTTTAAAACTCCGTCAGACCAACAAATAATATGCAGTTTCAACCAACCCTTGCGTTTGCTCAACAGCTCGATGAACAGGATCCGTTAAAAGCATTCCGACAGCAATTTATTATTCCATCAGCTAACGAAGTTGAGAAAGTTTATTTTCTCGGCAATTCGCTTGGGTTGCAACCAAAGCGTACAAAAGATAAACTGCAAACCATTCTTGATGATTGGGGAAAGCTGGGCGTAGAGTCGTTCTTTCATGCTGAGCAACCATGGATGGATTATCATGACAGGTTAGTTGGGCCGCTAAGTAAGATCGTTGGCTGTTTGCCGCACGAAGTAACGGTCATGAACAACCTTAGTGTGAACCTGCATTTGATGTTGGTGAGTTTTTATCGTCCGCAAGGCAAGCGGACTAAAATTTTATGCGAAGCAAAAGCATTCCCCAGCGATCAGTACATGATGGAGACGCATGTAAGGCATCACGGATTTGATCCTGCAGATGCGATCATTGAAGTAAAACCAAGAGAAGGCGAGCATACCATCCGCAATGAAGATTTGTTGCAGATTATTGTGCAACACCGGGAAGAGTTGGCATTGGTGTTATTCGGGGGTATCAATTACTATAGTGGACAAGTATTCGATATGCAAACTATTACACAGCTCGCAAAGCAAGCCGGTGCAAAAGTTGGTTTCGATCTGGCACATGCAGCTGGTAATATTGAATTAAATCTACATGATTGGAATGTTGATTTTGCCTGCTGGTGCAACTACAAATATCTTAATTCCGGTCCGGGTGCAGTGGCAGCAGCTTATGTACATGAGCGTTATCACACCGATCCATCAATGCAGCGTTTTGCAGGTTGGTGGGGATATGAAAAAAACACCCGCTTTCAAATGGAGAAGGGATTTAAACCGGTTCAATCAGCTGAAGGTTGGCAATTGGGCACACCTGCTTTGTTGTTATATGCATCGCAACTGGCTGCATTGGAAGTTGTGGAAGAAGCTGGCTGGGAAAACATCAATCGCAAACGAAAATTACTTACTGAATATTTGTGGTACATCCTCGACGAAGTAAATACTTCACAAAAACAACCCATCATTGAGTTTATCACTCCACGTAAAGAAACCGAGCATGGTTGCCAGGTGAGTATGAATATGCTGCAACGTGGCAAAGAAATTTACAATGCGTTGATGGAACAGGATTTCTTTGTCGATTGGCGTGAACCATCGGTTATCCGTTTGGCTCCCGTGCCGCTGTACAATACATTCGAAGAAGTGTGGAAGTTTGGTGAGGCGATGAAGAAAATCTTAGCGTCTTAAAATCACTCAAGATTCGTACCCCGTACTTCTTACATCGTACATCTTTCTATATCTTCGCCGCATGACGAGGCAGCAACTTATTGAGCAGATCAACCAAAAGCAATCATACCTGTGTGTTGGTTTAGATACTGATCTTACCAAGATCCCAAAACATTTACAATCGCATCCTGATGCGATGTTTGAATTTAATAAAGCCATCATTGATGCTGCCTTGCCGCATTGTGTGAGTTACAAGATCAATACAGCTTTCTATGAAGCAATGGGAGTGAAAGGATGGGAGGTGATGGAACGCACAGTCAATTATATTCCCGACACACATTTTAAAATTGCTGATGCCAAACGGGGCGATATTGGTAATACGTCCACTCAATATGCACGTGCTTTTTTTGAAGCAATGAATTTTGATGCAGTAACTGTAGCACCCTACATGGGTGAAGATAGTGTTCGTCCGTTTTTAGAATACGAAGGTAAGTGGGCGATTGTGTTGGGCTTAACATCAAACAAAGGCGCCAACGATTTTGAATTGAAACAATTGCTCAGCGAAAATGGTGAAACATATTTGCGTGCAGAGTTTTTATACGAACGTGTATTGCGAACAGTTGCTAAATGGGGCACGCCTGACAATTTAATGTTTGTTGTTGGAGCAACACAAGCTGAAGAATTTGTAAACATCCGCAGCATTATACCCGATCATTTTTTATTAGTGCCGGGTGTTGGTGCGCAAGGCGGCAGCTTAAAGGATATTTCCGAAAAAGCGATGAACGATGATTGCGGACTTTTAGTAAACGCAAGTCGTGCAGTAATTTATGCATCAGGCAGAGAAGATTTTGCAACTGAAGCAAAAGCTATTGCTGAACAGTACCAGTTTGAGATGAAGAGTTACTTATCGTAATGTAAAAACGGTGGTGAAAGTTTATTTCAGTTCTTTCATCATCACCTCCTTCACCTTCTCCGCCCAACGTGCATAATCTTTTGCTGAAGGATGAAGCCCATCGTCAGCAACCAATGTTTTATCAGTTGCTGCATCTCTTGTGAACGGCGTAATGTTGATGTAATGCACTTTATATTTCTTCGCTATTTTTTCATTGATGGCATTGAACGCATCGATCTCCTTTGCAATTTTTTTCCTGTTCCTGTCTTTTGCAAATGGCGTTACACCCCAATCAGGAATACTCAACACAATTACATGGTTCGTTTTATCACCTGCATAACCAATTGCCTGTTGCAATAATTCTTCAAACTGTTGTGCATATTCTTTTTCGCTGCGTCCACGGTATTGATTATTGACACCGATCAACAATGTTACAAAATCAAAGGGCACAGCCAAACGCACACGGCTTAATTGTTCTTGTAATTCATCGGTCGTCCATCCGGTTTTAGCAATAATCGCCGGATCATCGATATTGATTTTTTCTTTTCGTAGAAGTGCAACAACCTGGTGCGGAAAGTTTTTTTCCAAGGGCACACTTTCGCCAATGGTATAAGAATCACCAAGAGCCAAATAGGTAAGTGGTTTGCTTTGCGTAAATGCAGTAGTCATAAAAAGTATAGATATAAATAAGCTGAAGTAATTTTTCATGTTCATTCGTTTTTTGGAATACCCGTTTTAAAACTGCCGCTGCCCATCGTCCACCGGGGCCTGATATCGTAGGTTAAACGACCGGCAATAATTGCAGGATCTGTTTTAACCAACAATTCGATCTCTTCTTTTGTTTTGCAGCCGGGAGCCGATGCATCAAAAATAAAAAGTCCAACCCAGTCGCCGCCGTCACCAAACGGTCCGGCAACTTTCAGTTTTCCTTCTTTATGCAGGCGAGCCATATTCGCCATATGGCCTTCCTGTATTGTGGCGGCAGTAGTTGAATCCTGCGAACGATTCGGTCCTTTTAACAGCATCACAAACCAATAAGGCTGTATTTTTTCTTTCGGTTTTTCAGTTCCCTGTTGAGCATAAGTTGTGCAGGTTGCAAACAATAAAAAGAAGAGCAGGAATTGTTTCATACAGAAGTCGTTTGTATGGCGAAAAAGTACAACTTTTTTGTGTGGATGCGCACACGTACATTTGTTATCTTTTAAAACGAACGTCTTTGCTATGTCAGTGAAACAAGACTTATTTCAAAGCCCCGATTATTTTTTAGTAGATGAATTGTTAACCGAAGAACATAAGTTAATTCGAGATGCCGTTCGCAGCTACGTAAAAAAAGAAATTTCTCCCATCATTGAAGACTATGCACAAAAAGCAGAGTTCCCGGTGCAGATCGTTAAACAAATGGGCGACTTAGGTTGCTTTGGTCCAACTGTGCCGGTTGAATATGGCGGCGGTGGTTTGGATTATATCAGTTATGGTTTGATGATGCAGGAACTTGAACGTGGTGATAGTGGTGTGCGTTCAACTGCAAGTGTGCAGGGAAGTTTAGTGATGTATCCGATCTATGCTTATGGTAACGAAGAACAACGTAAAAAATATTTACCGAAGTTGGCAAGTGGTGAATGGTTAGGTTGTTTTGGATTAACAGAGCCCAATCATGGCAGTGATCCGAGCAGTATGTTGACGAATATAAAAGATGCAGGTGATCATGTTATTTTGAATGGTGCAAAAATGTGGATCAGTAATGCGCCATTTTCGCAGGTCGCAGTTGTTTGGGCAAAAGATGAAGAAGGTATTGTGCGTGGTGTGATTGTGGAAAGAGGAATGGAAGGTTTTTCAACTCCAACAACACATGGCAAGTGGAGTTTGCGTGCAAGTGCAACAGGTGAATTGGTTTTTGATAATGTAAAAGTGCCTAAAGAAAATATTTTACCGAATGTAAAAGGATTGAAAGGGCCGTTGGGTTGTTTAACAAAAGCACGCTACGGCATTGCATGGGGTGTGTTAGGTGCGGCAATGGATTGTTATGACACTGCTTTGCGTTACAGCAAGGAACGTATTCAGTTCGACAGACCAATCGCCGGATTTCAATTGCAACAAAAAAAATTGGCAGAGATGATCACTGAAATAACCAAAGCGCAATTATTAAATTGGCGCCTTGGTGTATTAATGAGTGAAGGAAGAGCTACGCCGCAACAGGTGAGTATGGCTAAACGTAACAGTTGCGAAATTGCAACCAATATTTGTCGTGATGCACGGCAGATGCTTGGAGGAATGGGCATTACTGGTGAGTACTCTGTTATGCGCCACATGATGAACCTCGAAAGTGTGATCACGTATGAAGGTACGCACGACATTCACCTGCTCATTACAGGAATGGACGTAACAGGTATCAATGCGTTTAAATAATTATTATTTATTTCTGGTGGAAAGGATATCTCAACAGGATATCCTTTTTTTATGGCTATCTTTCTAACAGAAAGAATTTCAACAGTTTTTAAACTTTCTCAGGCAATCGGGTTCTTTTTTTCGATGCAACCATTTTTTATGGCATTCATCTTGCAATACACCCGGCGGGAATTTATTGTTCTGCCAGTACTCTGTGTCAACTGACTGTAATTCATCCCGATTTCTAACTAAAAAATGTATCTGTATGGTAACAGTAATCATCCCTGTATTGAATGAAGCCGAAACAGTTGAGAGTGTTATTAAGTTTGCATTTGAAAATAAACATGTGTCAGAAGTAATTGTAGTGGATGATAAATCATTCGATGACACTGTTAAACGATCAATCGCAGCCGGGGCAAAAGTAATTACCAGCACACAACTCGGCAAAGGAGCTTCCATGAAAGAAGGTATGCTCTGTGCAACAAATGATATTCTTCTTTTTCTGGATGGCGATATTAATCCTTATCCGCCAAAAACAATTTGTAACCTGATCGATCCGATCATTAACGATACGCATGACTTTGTAAAGGCAACATTCGAACGTAATGCCGGCCGTGTAACAGAGCTTGTTGCAAAGCCATTGCTCAATATTTTATTTCCTGATCTCTCAGACTTTGAACAACCGTTGAGTGGTATGATCGCAGGCCGTAAACAGTTTTTTGAAAAGATCGATTTTTATGATGATTATGGCGTTGATATCGGGATACTCATCGATATGTATCTGCAAAAGGCACGTATTACCGAAGTGAATATTGGCTATATCGATAATAAAAGTAAACCGTGGCAGGCATTGGGTAAAATGAGTAAAGAAGTGTCACGTGCCATTATTCAGAAAGCAATGCAGCAAAACAAACCCAATGCGAACCTGGAAGAGCTGCAGTCTTTTTCCGAAATACGTGACCAAATGGATTTTGCTATTCGTGAAAGTTTGATGGGGTTGGAAAAGATCGCCATTTTTGATATGGATAATACAATACTCCGTGGCCGTTTTATTGATACCTGTGCCAAACTTTATGGCTTTGAAAAGGAATTACTCGATATACGCACCAGTGGAAGCGATGCAACAAGTGTAACAAAAAATATTGCAAAGCTGCTGAAGGGATTGAATCTTTCGCAGATACTTGCTGTGGCAGAGAGTATTCCTGTTGTGCATCACACAAAAGAAGTGATCACCGAATTAAAGCGCAGGGGTTATGTAGTCGGTATCATCAGCGATAGCTATGATGTTGTTACCAATCACATCAAAACAAAAATTGGTGCCGACTTTTCATTGGCCAATGAACTGGAGTTTTCAAAAAGTGTGGCAACGGGCGAAGTGAAATTGCCATCCTTCTTTTTTAATACACAACATTCACTTTGTAAACACACCATTTGCAAAACAAATGCTGTGCAGCATATTCTCAAACATTACAGTATAGATATCAATAACGCTATTGCAGTTGGTGATGGCGAGAATGATCTTTGTATGATCAAGCATGTAGGCGTTGGAATTGCTTTCTGTTCATCCAACGAATTATTGAATTATCTTGCCGACAGGCAGATCACAGTTCCTTCATTTGATGAACTGTTGGAATTCGCCTGATCACTATGTCCATTAGGTCTGTTGTAAAAAATATTAATCAGTACAGGGCCGCTCATATCAGCGACAGAAATTTTCTTTTAGTCGCAAGCATCATCGTGGGCGTGGCTGTGGGTTTGGTTGCAGTAGCCTTAAAAAAATCAGTTCATGCCTTACAGTATATTTTGCGTGAAGGATTTAAGGGGCACAACTGGCAGTATCTCTATTATCTTCTGCCACTCATTGGTATTCTTATTACTGTTTTTTTTGTACAGAAGATAAGGAAGGGCAAAATAGGCAATGGTATAAGTAATATTATCCAGTCGATTTCAAAACGGCACGGCAATATTTCACCTGATAATATGTACAGCCATATGGTAAGCAGTGCTGTTACAGTTGGCTTTGGTGGTTCAGTAGGTTTGGAAGCACCGATTGTGATAACAGGTTCCGCTTTCGGATCAAATATTGCACGTGTTTTTTTATTGAGTCATAAAGAACGGGTGGTTCTGCTTGCCTGCGGTGCAGCAGCGGGCATTGCAGCAGTATTCAATACACCTGTTGCCGGTGTGTTATTTGCGATGGAAGTATTGCTGGCTGAATTTTCAATTCCTACATTCATTCCGGTATTGATCGCTTCCGCAAGCGGAGCAGTAGTTTCCCGGCTGCTTTATAATGAACATTTATTTTACCTGCTCACTAAAGATTGGCGAACAGATGCAATTCCATTTTATCTTTTATTAGGCGGTTTATGCGGATTGGTATCGGTTTATTTCATGCGGGTTTATTTCTGGACGGAAAAGAAAATTGCTTCTGCAAAAAAAGTATTACCGAAAGCAATTGGCGGCGGATTGCTGCTTGGCTTTCTTATTTTTTTATTCCCTGTTTTATATGGCGAAGGTTATTCAACCATTGCAGCATTGTTTAAAAGTGATACATCAAAATTATTGAGTAATACGTTTTATAAAGAGTGGGTAACTAATCCTTATGTGTTATTGCTGATTGCCATCGGAGTTGTATTATTCAAAGTAATTGCATCGGCAGTTACCATTCATGCAGGAGGTAACGGGGGCATTTTTGCGCCAACATTATTTACTGGAGCTGTTACCGGTTTTACATTTGCTCATTTCTTTAATACAACCGGATGGAAAGAGTTACTTACTGTTAATTTTGTAGCTGCAGGAATGGCCGGCATTCTCAGCGGGGTAGTGCATGCGCCGCTCACAGCTATCTTCTTAATTGCAGAAGTAACAGGAGGCTATACACTGTTTGTTCCATTGATGATTGTGGCAGCAGTGAGTTATTTTATTACCCGTGCGTTTGAACCTTATTCCATTTATACAGAGAAACTTGCGCAAAAAGGATTTAAAATTGATGATAAAGAACTTGTGTTGCTGAATAATATTAAACCTGAAGCGGTTGTTGATCGAAACTTTATTGCGTTACGACCCAATGATGCTTTTCGAAAATTATCTGATGCTTTTTTAATTACCGATCAAACGGTATTCCCTGTCTTAAATGAAGAACGCAAGCTGATTGGGCTTGTTTATCTTGACGATGTAAAATCAATTTTATTAAAGGAGGAAGTATTTGACAGAAAGCTGATCTCTGAAGTGATGGTAAAACCACAGTACACTGTTTCGGTAAAAGACGATATTCAAAAAATTATGCGATTGTTTGATATCTCAGGATTATGGTGCCTTTCAGTAATAAACACCGACGGAAGCTTTATTGGCTTTGCCGATAAACGGAAACTACTTGCGCTTTTGCGTGAAACGCTAACGTCGCATCAGTTGATGGAGCAATTATAAAAACAACTGCAATTTCTGTTCGTCAAATTCAGTAAGCGAACCTAATTTCAAATCTGCAGCATTCCATTTTGGATGTTCATAGTCTGCAACAGCAGGAACAATTACACATTTCATTCGGGCAGCCTTTGCAGCGATCATGCCATTGAATGAATCTTCAAATGCAATACAGTCCATTCCTGCCACACCTAATTCTGCAGCGCAATTGAGATATACCTCAGGATGTGGTTTGCCAAACGGAAGTTTTTCTGCCGATGTAATTGCGTCGAAACTGTTTTGCAGATGAAGTTTTTTCAACACCACATCAACCAATGAAAGTGGAGAAGAGGTTGCAAGACCAACTTTCAGCGAATGGGCTTTAACGAACGGGATAATATGATCAACCCCGGGAAAGGCAATCCCTTTTTCGTCAATTTTTGAAATGGCTTTACTGATAATGGTATCAATTGCAGCTGCCGCATGCTCCATCGGCACATCAAAATAATGGAACCAATGCTGGATCCATTCTTCCGTGCGCAAACCCGTAGAAGTATGGTATTGCTCAAGTGTAAGTTCTTTGCCGAATTCTGCAAGCGTTTCGCTGCCGGCCTCCTGCCATAACGGTTCACTGTCAATGAGTAAACCATCCATATCGAAAATAACCGCCTTCAACTTCATGACGCAAACTTTAACCAAAAAAACTTACTGAAAAAATAAATTAATGTAATGCATAAACAACATCAATTGAAAATTCAATTTTTATTTTTTTGAAGCTTACATTACCGCTACCGTTTCCGTCACCAGATACTTTGTCTTCAGATAATATTGAATTGGAATTGTTGAGCCTATGTTGCATTGGATAAACTAAATTGTTCTGGTCCTTCTCTATGATTGTGATCGCATGACTTATTTTTTCACCAATTGCTTCCGTTAAATAAATGCATTTTTCTTTGGCTGCTTTTATGGCATTAACTTTTAGTTGTTTCCTGAATTCTGTCATCTGTGTATGCCAGACACGTGCAACTCTAAAACTAACTGTTGCTTCATCATTGAGTTTCTCTGCCAGTAGTTGCATTTTACTATTTTCAGAAAATTTTATTTGATAAGAAATGGATGATAATAATTGCGGGTCAGTTTTTTTCTTACGCCACCAATCATCTCCGTTTGCACCTTCAAAAGAGGCGATAGTTATTAGCGAATCAGGAATGCCAACAGATTTGCAATTACGCAAAAAATCCTGTTTGATTGTTTCCAATTCAACTTTTTCTTCTCCCTTTTTTTTATATTCTTTTAGATCTACCTGCACATATATTTCATTTGGCACAATTTCCATTTCTGAAGTACCTGTTACAGTGATCGTTTTTGGATAAGGGTTGCAGGTCGGAAGGTTTTGTGCAACTAAAGTTCTGGTAAAAAGTAAAATGACGACAAAGACGTATAACTGTTTCATGATCAAAGGTTATTTGTGTGATAATTATTGGAAAAATAATGTTTGGAATGTTACCAAATTGTTATCTTGCACGTCCCATCAGGGACGTCAATCAACTTTAACCATGTCAACTTTTTTCGAACGAATTAAGAATTTGAATTTGTTGCGTCGTGTGGTGTACGGTGTTGTTGGTGCAGCTACTTACCCGGGCATTGCCCTCATTAACAAGCTGCAGGTAAATGGCGCAGAACGATTAAAAGATCTTCCTAAACGGAATGTGTTATTTGTAAGTAATCACCAGACCTATTTTGCTGATGTCATCACCTTCCTGCATATCTTTTTTGCAGCGAAATGGGGCAGGTACAAAGGCCTCGGGATTCCTTATTATCTGCTGAATCCCATCACAAAAATTTATTATGTGGCAGCTGCAGAAACCATGAAAGATACATGGCTCACCCGTTTGTTTGCGAGTGCCGGTGCACTCACGGTGAAGCGTACGTGGCGTGCAGAAGGTAAAGAAGTGCAGCGTGGCCTTGATCCGGGGGATACAAGAAAAATTGCAAGAGCGTTGAATGATAGCTGGGTAATTACATTCCCGCAGGGAACAACAAAACCATTTGCTCCCGGTCGTAAAGGAACGGCATACATCATTAAACAGAACCAGCCCATTGTTGTGCCGATTGTGATCAATGGATTTTGGCGTGCATTCAATAAAAAGGGATTGAAGTTTAAAAAGCGAGGAAGCCTTCTTTCTGTTACAATTAAAGAACCAATGAACATTGATTACAATGCTCCTGTTGAAGAAATTCTTGACCAGGTAATGGATGCAATTGAACAAAGTAAGAAATACATGCTCAAAGGAAAACACCACCTGATGAGCGTGATCGATAAATAATTCTGGCAGCAGACCAAACAAAAGGATGAATAACGATTCATCCTTTTTTGTTTTTAAGCCATGCCGGAATGGGTTGTACTACTTGTATTATTCACTAACTTTAAAATTGCCAAAAACTACTGCATGTATCACGCAACGAGGAAAAAAGTACATATCCTTCTTCACCCGGAGCTGGGTGAAACCAAATGGGATAAGACCGTTAATGCATTTATTATCTTTCTCATTATATCAAATGTGTTAGTGGTTATTCTTGAAACGGTACCATCGTTACATGATAAATACCTGACATTCTTTTATTACTTCGATCTGATCTCCGTGATCATTTTTACAATTGAGTATGTATTGCGGGTATGGAGTTCTGATCATGATCCCCGGTATAAACATACTTTTTTCGGACGCATCAAATATATGTTTTCGGCTGAAGGGTTGATCGATCTGCTGGCAATACTTCCTTTTTATGTGCATGTTATTGTTGGGCTTGATCTGCGGATGCTGCGTATTCTTCGCCTGCTTCGTTTTTTACGTCTGTTCAGGCTCACGGCTTATATGAAGTCGGCAAAAATGATCAGGAATGTATTTGTAAAAAGGGCAAGCGATCTGAAGCTGAGTGTGGTGCTTATTCTTATCCTTATCATTATCGCATCCAGTATAATGTATTTTGCTGAACACACTGCGCAGCCCACTGTTTTCTCCAGCATACCTGCAACACTATGGTATGCTATTGTAACGCTCACCACTGTTGGTTTTGGTGATATGATACCTGTTACAATAATCGGAAAAGTAATGACAGGTGTCATCATGCTGAGTGGCGTTGCCATCTTTGCTTTACCCGCAGGGATTATAACAGCAGGCTTCCTGGAAGAGGTGCAGCACCTGCGTGGTAAGAAAACAATAAAATGTCCTCATTGCGGAGAGAGTTTTCACCTGGAGCAACAGCATCATGAGCATTGAGGAGCAAAATCATTTTGTTGATCCAATCTGTTCTATTGCTAATAGAATTTACTCACCTGTAAACAAAGCCTTCAATTCCGCTGCATCATTTGGTTTCATCTTTCCGCCAAGAATTAAACGCAATTGTCTGCGACGCAATGCACCTTCAAACAGTTTTATTTCTTCTTCTGTTTCAGGAATTAATTGTGCTACAGGTTTAGGCTTGCGGTTTGGATCAAGCGCAACAAATGTATAATACGCTTCGTTGCTTTTGTAACGGTATTGCTGAACAGTATCTTCTCCCCACACTTTCATATGTACTTCCATAGAACTGTTGAATGCTCTTGAAACTTTTGCTTCAATATGTACTACGTTCCCCAGCTTGATGGGGTTCTCAAACGAAATATTATCAACGCTTGCTGTTACTACCGGTGAGTTACAATGCTTGCCTGCTGCCAATGCAGAGGCAATATCCATCCAATACATTAAACGGCCACCCATGAGGTTACCAAATACATTAGTGTCGTTGGGAAGTACCAACTCTGTCATTATTATAAACGATTCTTTTGCTGTTTTGCTATTCATTTGAATAAGTTTGATCACAAAGTCATCAGGCCGCAAATTACACGAAGAAAATACTTTGTGCTGCTTTCTGTATTTGTGGTAAAAGAAAAAATCCCTCTCGGTTGGGAGAGGGATTGTATAATCAGATCACCAACATCGCATCTCCATAACTGAAGAAACGGTATTTGTCTTTAATTGCTTTTTTGTAAGCTTCCATCGTAAGATCGTAACCGGCAAATGCACAGGTCATAATTAACAGACTTGTTTTTGGCAAGTGGAAGTTTGTAACCAGTGAATCGGCAATATTAAAATTATAAGGAGGGTGAATGAAAATATTCGTCCAGCCTTCGCTTGGTTTTAATAATTGCTGTGCAGTAAATGAAGTTTCCAATGCACGCATTGTAGTAGTGCCAATAGAACAAATACGATTCTTTCCTTCTTTTGCTTTGTTTACGATCTTACAAGAGAAATCATCGATCTTATAATACTCGGCATCCATTTTATGTTTGCTCAGGTCTTCCACTTCAATAGGACGGAAAGTTCCTAAACCTGTATGCAATGTTACTTCTGCAAAACGTACTCCTTGTATTTCCAAACGTTTGATCAACTCCTGGCTAAAGTGCATACCTGCAGTAGGAGCTGCAACAGCACCTTCGTGTTTTGCAAATACTGTTTGGTAACGCTCACGATCTTCATCATCAGGTTTACGCTTAATGTATTTTGGAAGTGGAGTTTCGCCCATTGCATACAACACTGTGCGGAACTCTTCATCTGTACCATCAAACAAGAAACGAATGGTACGACCACGTGAAGTGGTATTGTCAATTACTTCTGCAACCAGGTCTTCTGTATCGCCGAAATATAATTTGTTACCAACACGTATCTTTCTTGCGGGATCAACAATTACATCCCATAAACGGTTTTGCTTATTTAATTCACGAAGAAGAAATACTTCGATTTTAGCGCCTGTTTTTTCCTTACGACCATACATTCGGGCAGGAAATACTTTGGTGTTATTCACTACAAAAACATCCTTGTCGTCGAAATATTCCATGATATCACGGAACTGACGGTTTTCAATTTGGCCTGTTTTGCGGTGAACCACCATCAAACGGCTGTCTTCACGTTTTTTTGTAGGGTTTTGGGCAATGAGGTTGAGGGGTAGGTCGAACGTAAACTGTGATAACTTCATACTGCGTTTTATAATTTTAGTAACGGGTGCAAACGCAGCGTTAAGGTGAGTATTCGGGAGTGACTCTCCAAACCCCGTCTTACGGCACCGGGTTTGAACCTGTTACTTTTTAATGCGTGCAAAGGTAAGGAATTCAGGCGAAAATCAGGGAAACTTATCCACTCTTAACTAACCTGTGCTGTTCGCCCGGGAATAGCATCCAGTAATTGACGTGTGTAGGCAGTTTTGGGGCTGAAATAGATCTCTTCTGCGTTGCCCATTTCCTCAATTTGGCCTTTATTCATCACAACAATACGGTCGCAGATATAACGCACCACCGAAAGATCATGTGAAATGAAGATAGAGGTGAAGTTGAATTCCTGTTTCAGATCGTTTAGCAGGTTGAGTACCTGGGCCTGAACACTTACATCAAGAGCCGAGACAGATTCATCCCATACTATAAACGAGGGATGCAACGCCAATGCCCTTGCTATTACAATCCGTTGCCGTTGTCCGCCACTGAACTCATGCGGATAACGATTGAAATGATCTGGAGTTAGATTTACTTTCTCCAGCAGCTCCATCACTTTTTCTTTTGCCTTTTTTTGGTTGGGTTTGAGTTGATGCACCAGCATCGGCTCGGCAATAGCATCACCGATGCTGATACGTGGATTCAATGATGAGTATGGATCCTGGAAAACGATCTGCAGATCTTTGCGTTGTTGTTTGAATGCCGCAGATGATTTGCTCAGTATATTTTCACCATTCAACAAAATACTACCCGATGTTGTATCAACCAAACGAAGCAATGCACGGCCCAATGTTGTTTTGCCACAACCACTTTCACCCACAAGCCCTAAAGTTTCACCATTGTAAACATCAAAACTTACATTGTTCACTGCTTTGATGTAAGAAGAAGATTTTCCAAACAGTTTCTTTTGCTCAGGAAACCAAACGTTGAGGTTTTGAATTTGAAGAAGCGGTGTTGGGGATTTGTGGTTTGGAATTTGGATATTGGGATTTGGGTTTTCATTTTCCACCTTCCACTTTTCATTTTCTACTTCTAAGAAATCACTCACCACCGGCAATTTTTTTCCTTTTGAATGTAGTGCAGGTCTGCAAGCAAGCAATGCTTTTGTATAGGGATGTTGAGGATTGTCGAAAATATCTCGTACCGAACCTTGTTCAACAATTTGTCCTTTATACATCACTACAATCTTATCTGCAATGTCATGTACAACACCAAGATCATGCGTAATAAACAAAACACCCATCCCTGTTTCCTGTTGCAATTCTTTTATGAGTTGGAGAATGGTGTTTTGTACTGTCACATCCAATGCTGTAGTTGGTTCGTCAGCAATTAATAGTGATGGATTGCAACTCATGGCCATAGCGATCATTACCCGTTGCTTTTGTCCACCGCTTAGCTGATGTGGATAACGGCTAAGCATAGATGCCGGGTTCGGCAGCTTTACTTTTTCAAATAATTGCAATGTTCGCTTTGATGCTTCTTCTTTGTTTACTTTTTGATGCAGTTGTATGGCTTCCATAACCTGCATTCCACAGGTGAAAACGGGGTTTAGTGATGTCATTGGTTCCTGGAAGATCATGGCAATTTCATTACCACGAATACCTTGCATTTCTTTTGCTGAAGCTTTAAGCAAATCAATAACAGAACCGTCTTTTTTGGTGAAATTGATATTGCCGTTGGGATAAGAAGCCGGAGGTTGCGGAATTAATTGCAATGCAGATAGTGCAGTAACAGATTTTCCAGATCCGCTTTCGCCCACCACAGCAACAGTTTCTCCTTTGCCAACACTGAATGAAATACCATGAATGGCTTTCACCAAGCCTTCTTCTGTTTTGAAGTTTACTTCAAGATTCGTGATATCAAGCAGTGGTTTTATCATTCTTCAAAACGAAGATGTTTAACAGTGTTGCCATTATTGATGAGTTGTTTCAATGAATCAATGCCGATCTTGATATGATTTTCTACAAAATGTGTCGTTACTTTTTTATCACTCTCTTCTGTCTTTACACCTTCTGGTGTCATCGGGCTGTCGCTCACAAGTAACAATGCACCGGTTGGAATATGATTAGCGAAGCCAACCATAAAAATTGTTGCTGTTTCCATATCAATGGCCATGGCTCTCACTTTCTCAAGATAAGCTTTGAACTCTTCGTCATGCTCCCACACTCGTCGGTTGGTGGTGTAAACTGTTCCTGTCCAGTAGTCACTATCATAGTCACGAATGGTGGTTGATACCGCTTTTTGCAATGCGAACGATGGTAATGCGGGCACTTCCGGTGGGAAATAGTCACGGCTTGTACCTTCGCCACGTATAGCTGCAATAGGGAGAATAAGATCACCGATTTTATTTTTTGCTTTTAAACCACCACATTTACCAAGAAACAAAACAGCTTTTGGTTGAATGGCTGATAACAGATCCATCACTGTTGCTGCTGTGGCGCTACCCATTCCAAAGTTAATGATCGTGATGCCATCTGCAGTGGCACATTGCATCGGTTTATCCTTGCCCGTAACTTCTACACCGTTCCATTCTGCAAACAGATTTACATAATTGCTGAAGTTGGTAAGGAGGATGTAATCACCAAATTCTTTGAGTTGTTTGCCGGTGTAACGGGGTAGCCAGTTCTTAACAATGTCTTCTTTTGTTTTCATGCTTTCATCTTTTTGAATTCTGCTAAATTAATCATTTACTTTGGAGCATGATTAAGGTTGAATTTCCTGCACCCACATTTCGTATAAGAGAAGAAGACGGGAAAGAACTGATCTTTGATGACTTGCGTAAGCAATGGGTGCGTTTGACTCCCGAAGAATGGGTGCGGCAAAATCTCATTCAATACATGTTGCAGGTAAAACAATACCCGTCGGCATTTATTGGTATTGAAAAAGAAATTGCTTTGGGTGAATTGAAGAAACGTTTTGATCTGTTGGTGTTTGATCGTAATCACCAACCCTGGATGATGATCGAATGCAAAGCGATGGATGTGGAGTTAACGGAAAATGTGTTGGAACAGATCATACGTTACAACATGTCGGTTCCTGTAAACTACCTGGTGATCAGCAACGGAACATATACTTATGCCTGGGTAAAAGAAAAAAACCGACTCAACAGTATAACTGAGTTGCCGGTTTTTGATTAGCTTATAATCGATCCTACAAGTGTTTCAGGTGCTCCGTTTGAAAATAGGTGTGTTGATTCTCTTTCAGGTTAGCAACGGCTTTTTGATAAAACAAATCTACTGTTGCAGGAATGCTTAAAAAAAGGTGTTTTAACGGATTCTTTCTGAGGTACAAACACCTGTATGTATATCTCAAAAACATTTTCGGTGCTTCCTGAATGTGCTTTTGTTCCTCAAGTATCTTTGTTCTGCTGTTTACTTTAAACAGTATTACATCAATCACCACGCTCATGGATGTAGAGATTCTTTCCCGCATACAATTCGCTTTTACAATTGCCTTTCATTATATCTATCCCCCAATGAGTATAGGTTTGGGGTTGATCCTCGTGATCATGGAAGGGATGTATCTCAAAACCGGTCGCAAGATCTATGAAGACGCCACCCGTTTCTGGATAAAGATCTTTGCACTCATTTTTGGTATTGGTGTAGCAACTGGTATCATCATGGAATTTGAATTTGGTACAAACTGGGCAACGTATTCAAAATATGTGGGTGATATTTTCGGAAGTGCCCTTGCGGCTGAAGGCATTTTTGCTTTTGCACTTGAATCAGGTTTTTTGGGGATTCTCATCTTTGGTTGGAACAGGGTGAGTTCAAGAGTGCATTTCTTCTCCACCATTATGGTGTTTCTTGGTTCGTTGTTTTCTGCAATCTGGATCGTTGTTGCAAACTCCTGGCAGCAAACACCTGCAGGTTATCATATTGTAGGTGAGGGCATGAATGCACGGGCAGAGATCACCGATTTCTGGGCAATGGTATTTAATCCATCCAGTGTTGATCGTTTGACGCATGTGTGGATAGGTGCGTTTCTTTCAGGCGCTTTCTTAGTGTTGAGTGTAAATGCTTACTACATTATCCGCAAACGTCATCTTGAAATTGCACGGCCTTCTTTTAAAATTGCACTGATCGTTGCTACAGCCTGTTCCTTAATGCAATTAGTTGTAGGGCATCGAAGTGCAGATGGTGTAGCAAAAAATCAACCGGCTAAACTTGCAGCAATTGAAGGGCATTATGATACGTTGGCGAAAGCCGATATGTTTCTGTTGGGTTATGTAAATAACAAAACGCAAGAGGTGAGTGGATTGAAAATTCCGGGCGGACTTTCGTTTTTACTTCATGGAAATTTTAATGAACCTGTAAAAGGATTGAATGCATTTCCCGAAAGTGATCGTCCAAAACAGATCAATGCCATCTTTCAGTTCTATCATATGATGGTGGCATGTGGCATCAGCATGATAGCACTGACATTATTCGCCGTTTGGCAATGGAAGCGCAATCGTTTATTTGAAACAAAATGGTTGATGTGGATCTTTGTGTTCAGTGTAATATTACCTCAAATCGCAAACCAGGCGGGATGGTTTGCAGCAGAAATGGGAAGGCAACCATGGGTAGTGTATGGATTGCTTCGCACGTCTGATGCATTATCGAAAACAGTAACAGCTAACCAGGTTTTGTTTTCACTGATCATGTTTACAGTTGTGTACATGTTGCTTTTGGTTTTATTTCTGTATTTGCTAAACAAAAAAATAAAACATGGGCCGGTAAGTGATCATGCAAAAGAGGATATTGAAGAAAGCAGTAAACGTAACAACCCAATCATGAAACAATAAGTATGGAAACATTTCTCGGATTAGATTACAACGTTTGGTGGTTCCTGGTATTTGGTGGCGTTATCAGTGGCTATGCAATTCTTGATGGGTTCGATCTTGGTGCAGGTGCACTGCATCTCTTACTCAATAAAGAACAGAGTCGTCGTATAGCTATGAATGCAATCGGTCCTGTGTGGGATGGCAACGAAGTGTGGCTGGTAATTGGTGGTGGTGCTTTGTTTGCCGGTTTCCCTGTGGCCTATGCTGCAATCTTTTCGGCATTTTATGTTCCTTTTATGATCTTCATGGTAGGCTTGATCTTTCGTGCAGTAGCAATCGAATTTCGAAGTAAAGAGCCGATGCTGTGGTGGCGCAAAACATGGGATATTGTTTATAACATCGCCTGCATTGTTATAGCACTTTCATTAGGATTGATGTTGGGTAACGTGGCGTATGGTATTCCGTTGAATGCAGACAAAGAGTTTGCAGGTAACTGGATGTCGTTCTTTCACCCGTTTCCAATTATGGTCTCCATCACAACCTTAGCACTTTTTCTCATGCATGGAGCCATATATCTTACTATGAAAACAGAGAACCGACTGTACACAAAAATGCATTTATTGGCGAATAACTTTACGGTGTTTTTTGTGTTGAGTTTTGTTATTACAACATTGTACACCTTGCTTTATATTCCGCACTTGTGTGATCAGTTCAGACAAAATCCAAGTTTGTTTTTATTACCGGTGCTGATGATCCTTGCTATTGCTAATATTCCCAGACAAATCAAGAAGGGGTTGTACCGATATGCTTTTCTGAGTTCAGCAGTAACGATAGCGTTATTACTGATCATGGTGGCAGTTGAAATATTTCCATACCTTCTTTATGCCAGTAACGATATTAAGAACAGCATCACCATTCACAATGCCGCAGCCTCTGCAAAAACAATGAAGATATTGCTCATTATTGCGCTCATTGGTACACCGTTAGTTGGCTTGTACACTGCATTTGTCTTCTGGACCTTTAAAGGAAAGGTGAAGCTGGATGAGATGAGTTACTAAAGGCAAACACAATACACTATTACTTGCTGTTTGCTACAGTAAGAAAGTTCAATTCAAAAGCAGTTAGAGATGATTGTTTAATTAATCGTTATGATCAAAATGCAGATGCTGTTTGTATGCACCGGCAGCAACATGCAACGCAAACGCTGCAATAGCTGTATCCTTTAATAAATTGATGAGGGCCATTTGCCGCATTTCAGGTGCACCTGCATTCATCGAATTCGGGAAGTGGATGGTTAATACAAAAAAGATCAACATACCTGCCAGCAGATAACCGGCAATCTTCACAAATTTGTTTGTGAGGAAGGAAATGCCTGCTAAAATGAAGGCTGTGCCCACAATATAAACCCAGATTACTCCACCGGGTAAACCATCGGGAACGTATATCAGTAAATCGTACGGATTCTTGTAATGAAAAATGCCAAATGCAATCAATATTACGGAAAGTAAATAGATGGCAATGCGTGAGACGATGTGGTAATGTTTCATAACAGAAGGCTTTTAATGAAAAAATATATGTCTGTCGTTAACTTTTTCTCTGTCGATGCTACTAGGTGCTGTAATGAAACCGTTTCTTACAGTAATTTAAGAATTTATTTTGATGAATTAAAAAAGGAATTCTTGACAGACGCCAGAAATGATAAGTACCCAAGTTTGACCAATGAGCAAATAAAAAGGGTGTAGTTTGTTTTAGAGCGAAGTTTTAGCAGCAGATAAGGACTGGTTATTACTTCCCGACATTGATTTGCCTTGCTATTCGTTTCCTTCTCGTTTCTGCATGCAAAATGAAATTGCCCTCCGGGAGACTGTTAACATGTATGGCTAACTGATTTTTGTTAAATGAGTTTTTAATGAGGTTAATAAGAGAGCCGTCGGCCCTGAATATTTTACAGGAAACGATAGGCTCACTTGAAAACACTAAAATAGTTTTGTTACTGCTGTTCACATCAACGATGAGATCATCAGATGACTTTTTCAATTTTACATTTGATATTTCAGAATAAGAAACGTTATTACTTTTGTCGATGAGTTTTAGCCGGTAATTATTGTTTGTCTGTGGCCGAAGATCATATGCTCGGAATGTTTTTTTCTCATTCATTGTATTTGCGGCATCAATCTCGTGAATTGTTTCCCAGCTTGAATGACTTGATTGCCGTTCAACAATGAATTTTTTTATACCATGTTCTGCTTTTGTTTCCCAGGTTAATTCAATGGCATTCCCTTTTTGAGTGCCCTGAAATCCCGTAATAGTTACCGGTAACACAATATGTTGATAGTAAACCGTGATCCGAACATTATCAATATCAGCAGAAAGAAATACCCCAAGCAAACCACTGATTTCAGCTGAAAGAGCAAAGCCAAAATTTCCACTGTTGATATCAGCTGGAGTCCACGTTGTGCCCCACAAATCTGAGGAGCTTCCATAAGTGGCTGTCGTTTCACTGCCCGCCCATCCGCTTCCGCTGGCGTTATTGTTGCCGGTAATAGCGCCACCCTTTACAAGACGCACACGATAATCTCTAACCACGGCACCAAGACTTAGCCCGCTTGCTTTTCGGTCAATTTGTACAACTATTCCACAAATAGTTACTGCTGCAGGAATTGACATGCTGAAATTGGTCAATGTCATATAATTTGAATACTTACTGGGGTTTAGTAAAGTAAGTGTTGCTCCTGCGTAAGCATAATCGTTATTTGATGTGAGTACATCACTTGCATCGTCCCAACCAAAATCACTTCCGGATAAATTGGTTTCAGTTACGGTTCCTGGCGGACGCTCACTAGAAACACTGCACTGTGCGAGGCTGCTTTTGTAGAGAAGGTTAAGAAAGGTAGCAAGTAGCAGGGCGATGTTTTTTACGCTTTTCATAGTAGGATATTGGGTTAGAGCCTGATTCTATAACAAAAAAGAATCATAAGTAAAATACTCTCCGGAGGCCTGAAAAGCAAGATGCTGTCTAGGGAAGTCGAAAAAATATAGAGAAACACTTAAACAAATTATGGCGTATTTAAGTGTTTATATGTATCCCAATCTAGAGTAATATGTTTGAATGAGGGTTGGTCTTAAACTCACAATCCCAGTAAAAAAGCCATCACATCAACTCCGTCTGCATAGTCCATCAGTCCCGGTTGCTGTGCCTGGCCAAACGGAATAAGATCATTGCCAACAATTGCCTGTACCTGTTCATTTCCTTTAAGGCTATTGATCACATCGGCTTGTTGCTCATAGTAGCTGTAATGTAGCGTGCCAATAGGTGAGAAGACCTGTTCGTTCTCGATCAACACAACACAATCATTGGTCATGTAGTAAATATTATTCATGAGGTAGATCGCCAACTGGTAATCGTAATTGTTGCGATACTTATGATGATCAAACATCCAGCTGTATTTCCTGAGTGCATTTAACAGTGGTACAAAATCGTAACCGTTTGGTACGTATAACTTGGTAATGTTGCGGCAACCCAAACCGAAATATTGCATTACATCATCCGCTAACAACGACAATTCATTTTCCGTTTCACTGCCTGTTAATATACCTACCGAAGTTCTGTTTTTTCTTATGATGGAAGGATAGCGCCCAAAGTAATAATCAAAATAACGGGCACTGTTATCGCTGCCTGTTGCAATGTATGCATCGCAATCTTTCAACATACTGTTGAATTGAACACGTTCTGCTACAGCAGGATTCCACTCTGTCATCTTTGTTACAAGATGTTTCAGCAGCACATCGTCTTTCGATGAGAGTTTACATACTTGTTTATGTCCACTCACAAAAGCACAAAGAAAATCGTGAAAGCCAACAAGCGGAATATTTCCGGCCATTACAATGCCAACAGTCTTGGGAGTAACGTTGTCATCGAGATGATAGTGATCAGCCCAATCACGTAATAGATCATTGTTTAAAAAATTGTTGGCAACAGCTTCTGCTGCTGTTTGTATAAATCTTTGTGTAAACCAATTGTTTAGTTGTTCAGCCTGTCTGCAGGCATTTTGCCATTCGATGGGTTGTTCAGAAATATATTGCCTTAGTTGGTGTAAAATTTCCAGTCTTTGTTGTAAATTCATTCAGTGCTTTGCTTTACATTTGAGATGCAAAAGTAATTCAAAACTAACCCTAAAATTTTCAAACAGTATGGCTATAAAAATTACAGAAGAATGCATTAATTGTGGTGCATGCGAACCGGAGTGTCCAAATAATGCAATTTATGAAGGTGGTGTAGAATGGGCGATAGCAGATGGAACAACCGTTAAAGGTTCTTATACCTTAATTGATGGCAGTGTGGTTGATGCCGCTGCTAAGAACGCACCGGTAAGTATGGATACATATTATATAACTCCAAACAAGTGTACGGAGTGCCAGGGTTTTCACGAAGAACCTCAGTGTGCTTCGGTTTGCCCGGTTGACTGCTGTGTGCCTGATGAAATGTATGTAGAAACAGTTGAAGACCTGATGGCAAGAAAGGATCGTTTACACTTGGCATAATTTTTCTCTCAGATGGATGAGTTCCCGTAAGAACGATTCCGGAATACAGCGGGTGATATTTCCCGTTAAAAAAAGGTGAAGGCTTGAAAACCTTCACCTTGCTTTTTATATCTTGCACGCATGAAGAAGTTATCGTTTGTAGCAGTGTTGCTTGTGTTTTTGGTTTCATGCCGTTGGGAATTCAACAAAACAGATAAGACTGAAAATATGGTAGCTGCAGAGCAGCAACTGCAGGAAATGGTTGATACCGATAAAGCTTTTTCAGCCGCAAGCGAAAAAAGCGGAATGAAAAAGGCCTTTCTTGAATACATTGCTGATGATGCGGTATTGCTTCGCCCCGGTTTTTTACCAATTGTAGAAGGAGACGTTATTAAATTTTTAAATGCCCAGGAAGACACTTCCTTTACAATGACATGGGAACCTAAAGGTGGAGACATTGCATCTTCAGGTGATATGGGGTATACTTACGGTGTGTACAAGGTTGCAACAGCCGATACCACCTTAATGGGTACTTACTTAAATGTTTGGCGCAAGCAAGACGACGGCAAATGGAAATTTGTGATCGACACCGGCAACCCCGGCATTGACAAGGAAGGCATCGAATAATAGAAATTACTGGCAGGATTCTTGACAAGGAAAGCCTGCCTGAAAATACAATACAAACCCGGTTCATGAACAAAACCGGTAGCAGCAATAAAACCATCCGGTAAATGAATCAACCATTGAATATTGCCCTTGTTACGGGCGGGTATAGCGGCGAAGCAGTGATCTCTTACAAAAGCGCTACTACCATCTATAATCATCTCGATAAGTCGAAATTTAACGTGTTTGTAATTGATGTTACAAACGAAGGCTGGTTTTATAAAGTGGGAGATAAGCACGTTTCACCCGTAGATAAAAACGATTTTACGATTATCGTTGACGGTAAGAAAATCAGTTTCGATTGCGTCTTCATCGGCATGCATGGCACACCGGGTGAAGATGGAAAACTGCAAGGTTATTTTGATGTGCTAGGATTGCCATATACATCCTGCAGTTCGGCTACATCAGCCATTACATTCAATAAACGATACACAGTTGCGGTTGCTGCTTTTGCAGGGATCAATGTGGCCAAGAGTGTACATCTGTTCAAACATCAGCCAATTGATGCAAGTGCCATCAAATTGAAGCTACCTGTATTTGTAAAACCGAATAATGGCGGCAGCAGTATTGGTATGAGCAAAGTAAGCAAACAGGAAGATCTTGCGGCCGCAATTGAAAAAGCATTTAATGAAGATAGTCAGGTGTTGGTGGAAGAAATGATCACCGGCCGAGAATTCACTATTGGTGTGTTTAAACATAAGGGCGAAATAGTAGCAATGCCAATGACCGAAGTAAAGGCCGATGCCGATATGGAGTTCTTCGATTTTGTAGCAAAATACCAGGGTAAGAGTACAGAAATAACACCCGCTGAAGCAAGTGATGAGGTTTATCAAAAGGTGAGCGATACCGCAAAAAAGGTTTATGCGGTTTTTAACTGTGCGGGTGTAATCAGGATCGATTTTATCTACAATGAAGAGCGTAACGAACCGTTTATGCTTGAGATCAATACCATTCCCGGGCAAAGTGATGCGAGTATTGTGCCACAACAGGTGAAAGCGATGGGTTGGAATCTTGATGATTTTTATGCAGCTTTAATTGATCAGGCAATGACCGATCGCCAAATAAGATAGTTTACATTAAATTCAATACCCGTGTTTCAATTCGTTACAAACCGTTCTTTTTTTATCAACCTGCTCATCGCCATTTTACTTGGCCTTGCAGTAGTGTTTGTGTTTTTTCAATTGCTTGATCGCATTACGCAACATGGTAAATATGTGAAAGTGCCTGAGGTTAAAGGAAAGAATATAGATGAAGCCCGTACAATGCTGGAGCAACAGGGTTTCCAGGTAGAGGTGCAGGATAGTATTTATTACGACAGTCTTCCCCGCTTGTCGGTGGTAAAACAATCGCCGCTTCCGGAAGAATTGGTAAAGATCAACCGGACCGTATATCTCACTGTTAACCGGGCCCAACCACCATTGGTTTCAATGCCCAATTTTGTAGGCCAGACATTCCGTAGTGTTTTACTGCAATTAAATGCGCTTGGATTAAAACTTGGAGATACTTCTCAACGACCTGATTTTGCTGTGGGCTCAATCCTTGAGCAAACGTATAATGGTAATCTTATACGACAGGGAACGAAGATCCCAATGGGCAGCCGCATCAGTCTTGTGTTAGGAGGGGGTATTAAACAAACGGAAGTGCCAGTTCCTGTGTTGCTGGGGCTTACCTTTGCGGAAGCAAAAGTATTACTGGAAAGTAATGATCTTTTGTTGGGTGCAGTTGTGGTTGATGGGGCAGTGGCAGACAGTTCAGCTGCATTTGTCATCAGACAAAACCCGCCAGTGCGTGATGATGAAGGCAGACCAATTCGCATCCGTGGCGGACAGTTAATTGATCTTTGGATCAGTATGGATCGTACAAAGATCGATAGCATTCAACGACCAAAACCTGTGGTTGAACAAAAAACAGAAAACGAATATTAAAACTATAGAAATGAAGACCATTACTGCTGAAGAATTAAAAGCAAGAATTGATGCAGGTGAACAATTGAATATTGTTGATGTGCGTGAACCGCATGAGCATGCAGATTTCAATATTGGTGGCACATTATATCCGCTTGGACGTATTTTGTCAATGGATGTGGATGAACTGGAAAGTTTAAAAGACCAGGAAGTGATTTTTTATTGCCGCAGTGGTAACCGCAGCGGACAGGCTTGCATGTTTGCAGAGACAATGGGTTTTACCAATGTGATTAATCTTACAGGCGGTATGCTTAACTGGAGAGAAAAATTCGGTGTTTGAAATAAATAAATCGAAATAAAAAAGAAGGGCACTTATTTAAGTGCCCTTTCTTTTTTTATAATTTGATGTTGATTCCGGCCATGAAATTTCTTCCGGCCATTGGATAGTAATAATTTTCTGTAACGGTTTGTGCAGCATAAATGTAGCTGAAGCTGTAACCATTCGTTTCATATATCCTGTTAAACAAATTGCTTAACTGGAAGGTAAGATTGATCTCTTTTACGCCTTTAAAGCGTATGGCGTAATTCAAACGAAGATCACTTACAAAAAACGGATCAATGCTTCTTGCTTTATTTCCTGTATTGTCAAGATACTGGCGTGATACATATTTATTCAGCAAACTGATTTCACCATTTTTAACCGGAATAAAGTTGAGTGTAAAGCCTGCAACTGCAGAAGGAGAGAAGGAGAGCGCCGGACTGTTAAAGGAATTTTCTTTTTGTCCGCCATTATCATAATCATCCACATATTCAGTAAAATTGAGAATGCGGTTATCACTCAATGTAAGGTTGCCTGCAAAATTGAACCATGAAGCTGGTTTAACTCCTGCCTGTAATTCAACACCGGCACGATAACTTTTTGGAACATTGATCCGATTGTAAGCGCCAACATCATTTACTTTTCCTGTAAGAACAAGTTGGTTGTTATAATGCATATAATAACCGGTAACGCTCCAGTTATACATTTCTTTCCGCTGTTCAATATTCAATTCGAAGTCGTACAACGTTTCATGCTTTGGCTGTTGGTTTACACCTGCTTCAAAATCATCACGGTTGGGTTCTTTGTTGCCAATGCTGAAAGATGCAAAGCCAAGCCAGCCATTTCCATCAGCATAGGAGATGCCGATCTTTGGATTAACAAAGTTGAAGTTGCCTCCTGACTGCAATGATGGATTCTTTCGGAACCCTTTAATCACATGATTAACATTTCGGTATTGCACATCAGCAAATGCTTCCCAGCGACTGTTGATGCGACGCTGATACTTTGTATAAAAATTAAAATCGGTTTTATAAGCAGTAAGATCATACCATTTATAATCTTTCGTCACCGGCTCTTCACTCCAAATGATCTTTCCATAATGCTTGCCATCATAACGGGTAAAAGCGCCACCAAAAGTTAATTGATCATTGTTACGTTTGTATTGTGCCGAAAATGTAGATCCATAAAACCAGTTATCTAACCAAAGCTGGCGAATGATATCTGATTCAACAGCTGCAAGACCATAATCATCCAATGATTCATTGCGTTTGTATTCTTCGTAATAACCGAGTCCACGTGTGGCAAATAATGCGGCGTTGATATTCCAGCTTTTATTTACTTCATGATTTAACAACAGTTGATAATGATCCTGACGATAGTTGTCGGTTTGATTGTTATAAAGGAAGTAATTATAAGTACGATTATTATCTTGTCTGAAAAGATTTATTGAATCTTCCCTTGTATCGTACAAGTAATAGTTGTTATAATAATGTTCCAGCAGTTTTGCTTCATCTCCTCTGAGTTTTGCCTCAGGAATTCCATTCCACGATTGGTAAGTTTTCTCTTTTCCGGTGAACGCATTTAAACGAAGAGAAGTTTTTTCATTAATATAAGCTGCAGATAAATAAGCCGAACGCAGGTTTGATGAACCTCTGTCGATGAATCCATCACTTTTAATTAACGATACACGGCCATCGATGGTGAAATGTTTGCCGATCAAACCAGATCCTGCTTTAATCGTATGACGCAAGCTGCTGAAAGTCCCGAATCCATTATTCAATTCAGCATACGGCTTTTCATTGAAGTCATTTGTGCTCAGGTTGAGCGTGGCACCAAACGCACCTGCACCATTTGATGAGGTGCCAACGCCACGTTGTATTTGAATAGAATTTACTGACGAAGAAAAATCGGGCAGGTTCACAAAAAACAAACCCTGACTTTCTGCGTCATTATAAGGTATTCCATTCAACGTCATGTTGATCCGTGTAGCATCAGTACCACGTATGCGGATGCCTGTATAACCAATGCCGTTGCCTGCATCAGAATTTATTACCACTGATGGCGTTTGATTAAGAATAAACGGGAGATCCTGTCCCAAATTCATCTTCTCAATTTCTTTTTTGTTGAGATTGGTTTTGGCAAACGGCATACGGTCGCCTGCACGTATGGCCGAAACTTCTACAGGTTTCAGGAACAACGGCTGTGCTTCCAACGTTGCAGTGAGCTTTGTTTCTTTTTCAGTAACTGCAATTGTTTCTTCAAATTGTTTAAAGGCAACAGTACTGATGCGTACGAGATAATTGCCTTTTTGCCTTAGTAAAATAGAGAATCTTCCTTCACTGTCGGTTTGTGTTGTGCCATTGCCTGCAACTTCAACCGTTGCACCTGAAACGGCGATCTCATTGTTGTTTTTTTCTTTGACGACACCACTCAGTTTGTACTGAGCCATTGCGAGTTGTTGTGAAATAATCATCAACATTCCCAGCATCAATTTTTTCATTTCTGAATCACTTTTACGGTTAAAAATTGAATTGGAAATGCTGCGTAACGGAGAGAGGAATATGCATGAAGAACCTCCTTCCCTGCGCAGGCATTACCCTGATCAGGTTCTACGGGTTTGATCTCAGCCTCCGTACTGGTTCCGGGCCCTGGAACCGACGGGTAAGCACCCCGGGGAATCTGTGTCAAAAACCGGCTAACCGCTTTTTTGACGGCACAAAGATAAATTCTTTCAGGTTTGCTGTAACATTTTCCTTTCAACTGCCGTATCACATAAAACAGAAATTATGAAGAAGTGGATTTTCAGCCTGTTTACCTTATCAATTGCCCTGTTTGCAAAAGCACAGGATACACAAATACAAGATGCCAACGCCGAAAAAAGAACCATTAAACCTTTTCACACTATTAAAGTAGGAGATGGGATCGATCTTTTTTTATCACAGTCAACCGAAGAATCAGTGGCAGCAAGTGCTTCACGTGATGAATTTCTCGGCCGTTTAAAAACGGAAGTGGAAGATGGAGTACTGAGGATCTATTACGATCGTGAATCATTTGCCGACTGGACCAGCTCCGGAAAGAAACTGAAGGTGTACGTTTCGTTTAAAAGTCTTGATCAGTTAACTGCAACAGCAGGCAGTCATGTAAATGTGAATGGAAAGATCAAAGAAGAAACACTGCGACTTTTCCTGAAATCAGGTGCCCAATTCAAGGGTACTGTTGAAGCAGGAAAATTAACGGTGGAAACAGAAAGCGGATCAAGTTCAACTCTTTCCGGTTCGGCTGGAACCTTTAATGTGAGCGCCAATAGTGGTGCAAGAATGCGGGCTTACGATCTGGCGGCGGGCAAAGCTGATATACGCTCAACCAGCGGTGCCAAAGTGGAAGTAACCGTGCAGGAAGAAATGAAACTCTACTCTTCAAGCGGTGGAAGTATTTATTACAAAGGAAAAGGAAAAATCAGCGAAGTGGGCACTCATATAGGTGCAGTGATTCGCAGAGCAGATAGTTAATTCACATATAAAAAACCTTATTAAAAATGAAAAAGATTGTTTTATCCATCCTGTTATTTGTTGCAGCAACTCCTGTTTTGTTTGCACAGGAAACAACTGTGATCAATGATAAAAATGCTGAAGCAAGAAAAGTAAGTGGCTTTCATGGCATTAAAATTTCTAATGCGTTTGATGTGATCATAAAACAGGGAAATGAAGAAGCAGTTGTGGTAAGCGCAAGCGAAGAGAAATTCAGAGACCGTATTAAAGTCAACGTAGTGAACGGCATTTTGCAAATTTCTTACGATAATGAAAAAGTATGGAAGTGGACAAATGAAAACAGGAAGCTGCGTGCTTATATTTCAGTAAAGAATATTGATAAGTTAGATGTTTCAGGCGCAACAGATATTAAGATCGATGGAGTACTGAAAGGATCGAACCTGAAAGTTGATTTAAGTGGTGCTTCCAGTTTAAAAGGAGCTATCAGCTATGCAAGTGTAACAGTAGATCAGAGTGGTGCATCTAATTCAAAATTATCAGGCACTGTTACAAATCTTGATGTGGATGTAAGTGGTGCAAGTGATTTTACAGGGTTTGATCTTATCACCGAAAATTGCAGGGCAGAAGCTTCCGGTGCATCTGATGTGAAGATCACCGTAAATAAAGATCTGAAAGTGGATGCAAGCGGCGCAAGTGATATTCAATATAAAGGCACTGCGTCAGTTAGTGATTTCAGAACAACAGGAGCTTCCAGTTTAAAGAAACGTACGAAATAAGTTTTCGATAATTATCCAGATGATGAACAGAAAGGCAGAAAATATTTTCTGCCTTTCTGTTTTTTCTTTTGGGAGCTAACCTCAGAACCCTTAATTTTGCACTCCATTCCGCGAAGTAGAGCAGCGGTAGCTCGTCGGGCTCATAACCCGAAGGTCGGGAGTTCGATCCTCCCCTTCGCAACAAAAGTCCTCCGCCAAGCGGGGGATTTTCTTTTTATTTCATAGCTTGTAGCTTGCGGCTTTTAGCAGGCAGCGTTTTTTCATGAAAGTTGGATTTGTAAACATATTTGGTAAGCCTAACGCCGGCAAAAGCACTTTAATGAATGCGTTGCTTGGTGAAAAATTGGCCATTGTTTCATCGAAAGTGCAAACAACAAGGCATCGCATCAAAGGCATTCTCACAACTTCCGATTACCAGTTGGTGTTTTCTGATACACCGGGCATCATTGATCCCAAATACAAGCTGCAGGAAAAAATGATGGCCAGTGTAAAGAGTGCATTGGAAGATGCAGATGTGGCGCTGTTGCTGGTAGATGTAAAAGACAGCTGGCAGGAAAATGAAGACCTGTTTACGTCACTCAGATTAAAAGTGCCGGCCATGGTTGTATTAAACAAGCTTGATCTTGTTGATACGGCTAAACTGGAAGAAGCAAAAACCTTCTTTGAAGGAAAGCCTTACTGCAAAAAAGTAGTAACGATCTCTGCGTTGTCAGGCGTTAATAAGAAAACTTTCATCAATCATATACTTGAGTTTGTTCCTGTAGGGGAGCCTTTCTTTGAGGAAGATCAGCTAACGGATCTCAGCACCCGCTTTTTTGTGGCAGAGCTGGTTCGTGAAAAAATATTTGATCTGTTCTCTGAAGAGATCCCTTATCACACAACAGTAGTGGTAACGGCTTTTGAACAAAAGCAATCATTGATCAAAATTTCTGCAGACATCATTGTGCAACGTGAAACTCAAAAAGGAATTCTTCTCGGCACTAAAGGTGAAATGATCAAGAAGTTAGGGACACTTGCCCGTGTGGACATCGAGAAATTTGTTGATTCAAAAGTATTCCTGGAGCTGTTTGTAAAAGTGCGTCCTAAATGGAGAGACAGCGATCTGTTTTTGAAAGAATACGGGTACAATTAATCTTTTTTAATCTGTTTGTGAACGTGCTGAGGCAGGTAGTGATTGCATTGCTTTCTGTTTAATTCAGTACTTTTGTCAACTTTATCTGTTTTATTATGAGTGGTTTTACTGTAGCAATTGTGGGTCGGCCCAACGTGGGCAAGAGTACATTCTTCAATCGTTTATTGCAGGAGCGTAAAGCAATTGTGGATGATGTGAGCGGGGTTACCCGTGACCGTCAGTATGGAGTGGCTGATTGGAATGGCAAATCGTTCAACCTGATCGATACCGGTGGGTTTGTACCTGACAGTACCGATGTATTTGAAACAGAGATCCGCAAGCAGGTAAAAATTGCTTTGGATGAAGCAAATGCTGTTGTATTTATGTGCGATGCTGCAACAGGTATTACTGATCTGGATGAAGCAATGAGCGATGTGTTACGTCGTACAACCAAACCCGTTTTCCTGGCGGTAAATAAAGTTGATAACCACGAACGCTTGCTGGAAGCAAGTGAATTTTATGCATTGGGTATTGAAAAGATATTTTTTCTCAGTAGTATGACCGGAAGCGGCAGTGGTGAATTACTTGATGCTGTTGCAGAAATTATTCCTGAAGACCAGGCTGAAGTTGAGGTGTCAACTGTTCCAAAGTTTGCGATCATTGGTCAACCTAACGTAGGTAAATCTTCTTTACTGAATGCATTGCTTGGTGAAGAGCGCACAATTGTAAGTGATATTGCCGGCACAACAAGAGATACTATTCATACACATTATAATCTCTTCAATAAAGAATTTATATTGATCGATACTGCAGGTATCCGTCGTAAAACAAAGGTGAATGAAGACCTGGAATTCTATTCTGTGATCCGTGCTATTCGTGCATTGGATGAAGCCGATGTTTGTTTATTGGTACTTGATGCAGAGAAAGGAATTTCACAACAGGATCTTAATATTTATTCGTTAGCGGTCAAGAAAGGAAAGGGCATTGTTGTACTGGTGAACAAATGGGATCTCATTAAAAAAGAAACAAACACTGCACGTGACTATGAAAAGGAACTGAAGCAACGTTTGCTTCCTTTTAATGATGTACCCATCCTGTTTATTTCTGCTGTTGAGAAAACACGCATCATGCAGGCAATTGAAATGGCATTGCAGGTGGTAGAAAACAGGCAACGTAAAATATCTACTTCAGAATTGAATGAGGCAATTCAGAAATCGCTTCAGGCTTATCATCCACCGGTTGTAAGAGGTGTGCCGGTAAGTATTAAGTATGTAACACAATTGCCAACACCTGTTCCATCGTTTGCTTTTTTCTGCAATCATCCTGATGATGTGAAACAACCGTACAAAAATTATCTGGAAAATCAATTACGTAAAACATTTCAATTTACAGGAACGCCTATGCGTTTGTTCTTCCGTAAAAAATAAGAACGATTTTTGTATACTATCAGCAAAAATAAAATTATCGAAAATGAAAAGACTTTTGATCGTACTGTTTGCAGCATCATTCTTAACTGCCTGCAATAACGAAGCACAAAAAACGGACAACGAAAAAACAGAAACATCTTCTGAAGCAGCTGAAGCTTCTGATACCGGCAACCTTGTTGATAAAGCGCAGGAAGGAATGAATGAAGTAATTGATACCCTTCAAAGCAAAGGCGGCAAGCTTGCAGATACACTAAAAAAGAAAGTAGTGGAGCCGGTTAAAATCGAAGTGAAAAAGGCTGCTGAAAAAGTAAAAGAGAAAGTAAGTCAGGAATAATCTACAGAATTTCATATTATCAGGGCTGCACCAAATGCAGCCCTTTTTTTATGTTATCATTCGAGCTGCTTTTGTCGAGATTTCGATTTTTCATTTCAACATTTTTCGAAGAATTTGCAAGACATGATCAAAATCAGTTTGGCTCGTATTGTAAAATAAAATTAATTTACGTTCAGATTGATTGTTGTGCCAAACAAGAAGCCACATAAAAGTATCAAAGATCTTCAGCGGCAAATTGCTGTTTATGAAGATGAAACTGCTTATAAAGAGTTGTTCTTTATTCTATTCAATTCGCTTACACGCTTCGCTACAGGTATTGTTCAATCAAAAGAAGTTGCTGAGGAAATCGTATCGGATGTCTTTATGGGTATCTGGACAGACCGGGCAAAACTCAATGCAATTGACGACTTGCAACTCTACATCTTTATAGCTGTAAAAAATAATTCCATCCGCAAAGCAAAGCAATTGCATAAACGCACAACTATTTCCATTGATGAGATAGACGTGAACATGGAATCGATTTATCAAAATCCCGAACAACGGTTGATATCGGCCGAAAGTGTTAGCCGTATTGAAACAGCGATCAATCATTTGCCTCAACGGGCACGACTTATTTTTAAACTGGCCAAGGAAGATAATATGCGTTATAAGGATATTGCTACCTTACTCAATATCTCTGTAAAAACGGTTGATAACCAGCTGGCCATTGCCCTCAAAAAGATCACAACCGCCCTTGGCGCACCCTTCCGCAAAAAAAGTTGAATTGTCTTTAGGGGATTTTCTCTATTTCGCACTCCTTACTATTACCAACTATGAGCAGAGATAAAATCTGGCATCTGTTTTCACGCAAACTGGCAAATGAAGCCAGCATAGAAGAATTGCATGAATTGCAACAGCTTCTCGAAGATAATCCCACCCTTTTTCACGAGATGGAAGCCATAGAACAGCTATGGAATTCTGAGGCACAGGAGGATTCTGATTATCTTGAAGCAACCTATCATCTCCATTACGAAAAAATGAAAAAGCTCGGTATCGAGCCTAAACATATTGATGAGCCAGAGCTAGAGCCTGAGAAAATAAATATTTCCTTTTTCACCCCTAAAAGAAAAAAAGCGATTGCCATGGTCAGCTTGTTTGCTGTTACAGTGATTGCATTTTTCTTTATAAAGAAGCCGTCAGCAGAAGAATCAGCGCTTACAGCCGATGTAGCAGCAGCTCCAAAAGAAGTAGCAACAAAGAATGGCGTTAGCACTAAAATGCTGTTACCCGATGGTTCTACGGTTTGGTTAAATGCAGGAAGTAAGCTTGATTATACACGTATTGGCAAATCAGGTAACAGGGAAGTGCAACTTACAGGTGAAGCATTCTTTGATATCGTAAAAAATCCGGAACGTCCATTTATTATACACACATCAAAGATTGATGTGAAGGTGTTGGGAACAAAATTTAATGTGAAGGCTTATCCGGATGATAAAACAGTTGAAACCAGTTTGGTGCAGGGGAGTGTGGAAGTATTTGTAAAGAATCGCCCCGGAGAAAAGTACCTGTTGAAACCTAACCAGAAATTAGTGTTATTGAACAATGCAGAGGCTGATGTTTTGCCAAAGGCTACAGTAAACAAAAGTCCCAAGTTTCCAATCATTGCAATTGATCATTTAACATACCGTGACAATGATACAATGGCAGTAGAAACATCATGGATGCAAAACAAGTTGGTTTTTGAAGATGAAGCATTTGCCGAAGTAGCAAGAAAAATGGAGCGATGGTATGATGTGCGGATTCAATTCAGGAACAGGTCGCTTGAAGATGAATTGCTGAACGGCGATTTTCGAAAAGAAACACTCAAACAGGCGCTTGACGCCTTGCGGATCACAACAGATTTTCGATATAAGATTGAAGATAAAACTGTCCTTATTTATTAACAACCCCCAAACTGCAACTGATTATGACCCAACATCAAAACTCTTCATAATTAAGCGGCAAAAAAAACGGGAAATGCGCCAACATTCCCCGTATCAGTAGTACAATTTTCTTTCATCTGGAAGCCGCTTGCTATGTAAAAAGAAACGGTTTCCTCTATTTATACTACCAAAGCTTAAAAGTATGAAAAAAAGGACTTCGATTGCTAAGGCACTCTATGCCTTAAAAAAGCCGCTATTGATTATGAAACTAACGATTATGCTTGTTGTGTTGTGTACGTTTCATGCCTCGGCAGGCCTCACCGCACAAACAATAACACTCAAAATTCAAAACACGGAAATTTCGCAGGTGCTGAACAGCATCCAAAAACAGGGAGATTTCAGATTTCTCTATAATTCCAAACTAAAAGATCTAAAGCAGAAAGTATCTGTTGAGTTCGAAAATCTCAACATCAGGGAAGTGATGGAACGCCTGTTTGCAGGCACAAGCCTCACTTATGTTCAGCTGGAAAACAACCTCGTTGCTATCCGCTCATCAAACCCCGATGAAAAAGATATTCGTGTTACCGGTAAAGTAACCAGTGAAACAGGAGAAGCGATCTCTGCAGCATCAGTTATTCTGAAAGGAACCAACAACGGTACTGTTACAGACGGAGATGGTAATTTTGCAATTACTGTTCCTGAAAATGCAGTGTTGATCATTTCTGCAGTAGGTTATCTCACAACAGAAGTATCGGTTGCAGGAAAGCAACAACTTACTGTTAAGCTGGTACAATCAACACAAAAAATGGATGAGGTTGTGGTGATTGGTTATGGTACTGCCAGCAGAAGAGATCTTACCGGTTCTATTGCCAAAGTAAAAGGTGAAGAAATTGCTTCCCAGCCAAATACAAACCCGCTTGCATCATTGCAATCAAAAGTAGCAGGTTTGAACATTGTGAACACTGCCATCCCCGGTTCAGCACCTGATGTAAGGATCAGAGGAACGATCAGTGTTGGTACCATTCGCCCCGTTTATATTATCGATGGTATTTTCAGTGATAACATGGATTTTGTTAATCCAAGTGAAATTGAAAGTATTGAAGTATTGAAAGATCCTTCTTCACTTGCCATCTTTGGTATTAAAGGTGCGGCAGGTGCAATTCTTGTTACAACGAAGCGTGCAAAAGTTGGACAAACAAATATCAATTTCAATACAACGTTTGGCGTTAAAAACCTGGTTGATAAAATTCAACTGGCCAATGGCGATGAATTCAGATCATTGTTAACATTTGAAGCCAACAATCGTGTGGCAGATGATCCTGCATCAAATTCATTGTTGAGCTTTGTTAATAATGTTGGTGGTCCGGGTATGTCAGCATTTCCAGGCAATACAGATTGGATCGATGCGGTAACACGCACAGCAACATTCAGCACAACCAATCTTAGTATTGATGGAAGTACCGATAAGAACAGGTTCCATTTTGGGTTAGGTTATACATACGATGAAGGTTTGGTGAAACACGTGAAATACGAACGTTTGACCATGAACATTAATGATGAATTTAAAATAAACAGAAAATGGAAGGTTGGTTTTGGTATTATTGGTTCTAAAGAAAATCTGCCTTATAACAGTGGCGCTTTAGAAAATGCAAGGAGATCATTACCGATCGTTCCTACTGCAACTAAACAATTCTACACAAGAAATCCATACGGTGTTGATTCTGGTTATTACGATCTGTATTCTAACACACCCATCATTCAGAATTCAGAAACCAATCCATTGGCAACATTGGAATACAACTGGAACAAACGGATTGATGGCCGTTACCGCTTTGTTGGAAATACATTTGTTGATATCAACATCACAAAGGACCTCAACTTCAGAAGTACATGGTATGCTGATATGAGTTTCCGTAATAACAGGGAATACACTCCGTTGTATTATCTGTACGATCCAACTGCAACAGGAAGCAACCAGGTATTCTTAAGAAACAGTCTTACAGCTGTTCGCCAGGATATCATCAACACCAAAGCATTCCAACAGGATTATATTGCTACTTACAAAAAGAAATTTGGTGATCATTCAATAACTGCAACAGGAGGTTTTACAACTTATTACAGCAGTTACGAGCAGGTGAGTGGTACATTAAGCCAAAGAACTCAGGGTGTAAATATCATTCCTGATGAGAAGCGTTTCTGGTATCTCAATACAGGTTTTGGTGATCTTAAAAGTATTATACCAACCGGCCAAAGTGAGTACACAACTGTATCAGGTTTGGCAAGGGTACTTTACAATTACAAGAACAAATATTATCTGAACGGAAGTTTCCGTAGAGATGGTGCAAGCCAGATCAACAGAGAGTATTCAAAGAAATTCCAAAACTTCTGGGCAGTTGGTGCGGCTTGGGAAATTTCGAAAGAAAGCTTCATGGATAACCAAAAAGTATTCGACTTCCTGAAGTTAAAAGCATCAACAGGTTTGCTGGGTAACTTTACTGCACAAGGAAAAGCATATCCTGCATATCCAACATTCTCTACCACATCTTCAGCTGTATTTGGTGATAATTTAATTCCTGTTTATGTTCCGGATTATCTTTTCGATCCGAACCTGAAATGGGAAACTGTAAGCTCATCAGAAGTTGGTGTTGAAGCAGACATGTTAAACAGACGTTTACATTTTGAAGCAGCTTATTATTACAAGAAAACAAATGACCTCATCGTTCTTCTCGAACCATCAGGTATTTTACCAACACTTACTAATAACGGTTCAATTGAGAACAGAGGTTTTGAGTTTGTTGCAGGATGGACACAGCAAATCACAAAAGATATGAGTTTTTCTATTGGCGGTAACCTTACAACGTATGCAAACAAAGTGTTGCATCTTGAGTTTGCTGCAAGAAAAACAATTTCTTCAAGTGAGCAAACGCCTAACCAGGCTGAAACAGGTTTCCCGATTGGTTATTTCTACGGTCTTATTGCTGATGGTATTTATCAATCATATGCCGACATTCTTGCATCACCTGTGAATACAATTAATGGTGGTGGTGTTAAGCCGGGTGATCTCAAGTACAGAGATTTGAATAAGGATGGCATTATAAATGATAAGGACAGAACAATGATCGGTAACCCGACCCCTGATTTCACGTATGCCATCAATGGAACATTCCGTTACAAATCATTCGATCTGAATGTAGATTTTGCAGGAAGCTATGGTAATGAAATTTACAGAGTGTGGGGAACATCAGAACAAAAGAACTCTGTTTACAACTATCCGAAATATTATACTCAGGCATGGACAGCAGCCGGCACTTCCAGTACCGTTCCGATCGTAAATCAGAACCACCTTGTAAACAGGGCGCCTTCTACTTACGGTATTGAAGATGGAAGTTATTTCAGGGTCAGAAACCTCGGACTGGGATATACATTCGGAAAGTTTCCTAAGGTAACAGGTTTAAAGAATCTGAAGTTAACCTTCAATGTACAAAACCTGATGACATGGAAACGTAACTTAGGCTATTCACCTGAATTTGCAGGAGATGCATTTTCTTTCGGAATGGATTTTGGCGGAGCAGGAAGTGCATTACCACGTGTTATAACATTTGGACTCAATGCAAATTTTTAATCTAAACCGAATTAAACTTTTGAACATGATCAAGATAAAAAAATTAGTAGTTGCTGCAATGCTTGCGTTGCCCACTATTACACTTATTACCGGTTGCAAAAAATTTCTCGACAGACAGCCCTTACAGGCAACTGTTGATGATATTAAAGTTGGTGCATTGGAAGGAAAGGCATTGGGCTTATATGGTGCCATCCGTAACTCTGCTGCACAACCTTATTGTGGAGATGGCTTTCAAAGCATTCCATGGGTGGCTATGAATGGTTTCCGTTCAGACGATGCTGAGATCGTTTCAGATCCCGGTGCTTCTGCCTGGCACCAAACGTATGATAATTTCCAATACACAAAAGATGATTGGGGAGCAGGTTTGTATTGGGATAAGCACTATGTTTTCATTGGTCTTTGTAACGATGCGTTGGATGAAGCTGAGAAAGGTGGTTACACCGATCCCGGTTCAATGATCAATATAGCTGAAGCGAGATTCTTTAGAGCATACGCTTACTTTGATCTGGTGAGAACGTTTGGCGATGTGCCTAAAATTGATTTCAAGATCAATACACCATCAGATGGTAACATACAAAAATCACCATCTGCACAGATCTACGCATTGATCGATGCTGATCTTACGTTTGCAGCACAGCATCTTCCTTCAGAATGGGAAACAAAGTATAAAGGCCGTCTCACAACGTATGCAGCAAAAACACTGCATGCAAAAGCTTTGCTTTACAGACAACAATGGGCATCGGCTTTAGCACTTTGTAAAGATGTGATCGCTTCAACTAAATACGATTTGTTTACGCCTTACTGGAAAATATGGAAGAAAGAAGGTGAACTGAATGTTGAATCGATCTTCGAAATACAGGCATCAAAAACAGCTGGTGATGGTAACACATACTGGAGTCGTCTTGGACAATGCCAGGGCGTACGTGGTTCTGGTACCTGGGATCTTGGCTGGGGTTGGAATACACCATCTGCAAGTCTTGTAAGTGCATATGAAGCAGGTGATGTTCGTAAAGATGCGACCATTCTTTTCTCAAATCAGTCAGACGGTGGTACTAATACCGGTGGATATGGATTAGTGGTTCCCAATCTTACCAATGCTTTGTACTGGAACAAGAAAGTATATAATCAATACAGCGATTACCAGGCTGCAGGTTTGGGTACACCAAATAATGAAGCCCAGAACACATGGGTTAACCACAGAGTGTTGCGTTATTCAGATGTATTGTTGATGGCTGCAGAAGCTGCTAATGAAATTGGTGGTGCTGCTAATCAAAATGATGCAAAGACATGGGTTAACAAGGTTCGTACAAGAGCAGGGTTGCCTGATATAAATTTTGTTGATCAGGCACAGATGCGTGCAGCAGTGAAGAAAGAAAGAAGATTTGAATTTGCAATGGAGTTTGAACGTTTCTTTGATCTGGTTCGTTGGGGTGATGCAGCTACTGTATTAAGCGCCAACGGCTATCAGAATAAGCATCGTTACTTCCCGATTCCGACATCTGCATTGAATTCAAACCCGAATCTTACACAAAATCCTGAATGGCCGTAAACACAGTTTATTCATATTTATAAACACAACAATTATGAAAAATGGTATCAAAATAATATTTGCATCGGCTGTATTGATGCTGGCTCTTTTTGGTTGCCAGAAAATGAATAAGCCACCGTTGGGAGATTATCCGCAGGATAGTAATCCGCCTGATGGTCCCCTGAAATTCTATGCAGCGTTTGATGGCTCAACCACTAATTCACTGATGAATGCTGTGGATAGTATTAAAGCAAATTTCCCTTCTGATAACCCACTTGCTTCTGTTGCAGGAGTTAGAGGAAAAGGAATACAAGGTGCTTCCAAGAAGTTTATCAAATACCCCTCATTCAACTCATGGGTTGGTAGCAGCAGTAGTTTTTCTATTTCCGTTTGGTTCAAGAAAAACGGACAAACACTGAATAATGCTGGAGGCAATGGGCCTGAACACATTTTTTCCTTAAGAGGTTCTGACGGAAATTATCATTGGAGTAATGCAGTAATGTTTTTATTTCTTGAGGGCAATAATACTTCTTGCGCAATAAAATGTATGGTAGTAAGCCCATCAAACGCCGCTGATCCAAACAGTTCTGCTACTGATAAGTGGTTTGAGTGGGCTGGTGGGGAAGCGATTTCCGGATTAGTGAATGATCAATGGCGTCATATGGTTTTAGTATATGATGCAAATACAAGTGGAATGACGCTTTATATTGATGGCGTGGCAAACTCTAATGTTAAAACATGGGGAGGACACGGAGCTATTCGTCTTGCTGGTGCAAAAGTGGGTGAATTCAGAGTAGGAAGAGGACCAAGAAATGATGGTGATGGCGATGGAGAAGGTGGATGGTTACAAAGTTCTTTCAAGGGCCAAATGGATCAATTCAGATTGTACAGCAAAGCGCTCACTGCAGCTGAAGTTCAAACGCTTTTTACCGGTAAAATGTAATACGTTTCTTAGCAGTTGGGTATTCATAAAAAGGGCTGAACAAGTTTTGTTTCAGCCCTTTTATTCTTGATTGGTTTTAATTTTTCTTTTCTTATGGTTCATCAGAAACCTTTTTCTCTTGTCTTGCTCGCAGCAGGCTTCTTCGTTATTTCATGTAGTTCTTGTAAAGAGAAAAAAGAAAACCCTTTATTCGTAAGTCTTCCTTCATCACAAACAAATATTCAGTTTGTAAATGAGGTGAAGGATAAAGATATGTTCAATATCCTGTATTATTTGTATTTCTATAACGGAGGTGGCGTAGCTATCGGCGACCTGAATAATGATGGCTTGCCGGATATTTATTTTACGGCTAATTCTAAAGGAAACAATAAACTCTATTTAAACAAAGGTAATTTTCAATTCGAGGATATAACCGAAAAAGCAGGCGTTAAAGGAACGGCCGATTGGTGTTCAGGTGTTACCATGGCCGATGTGAATGCTGATGGCTTGTTAGATATCTACGTTTCTGCATCAAGTCTTCATCATGGATTGAAAGGACAAAATGAACTCTTTATCAATAATGGCAACGGCACATTTACTGAAAGTGCTGAAAAGTTCGGTTTAAATTTTTCGGGTTTCGGTACACAGGCAGCTTTTTTTGATTACGATCATGATGGTGATCTTGATTGTTATTTGCTCAATCATTCACAAAAACCAAACGCAAATATTTTCGATACTTCTGCACGAAGAAAACCAGACATGCTATCAGGCGATCTGCTTTACAGAAATGAACTTTCAACTTCCGGAAAGTTCAAAGATGTTTCAGCAGAAGCAGGCATTTACCAAAGCAGTCTTGGTTACGGATTAGGCATTGCAGTTGCAGATTTTAATAACGATGGCTGGGAAGATATTTATGTGGGTAATGATTTTCATGAGAATGATTACTACTATCTCAATAACGGCAATGGTACGTTTACCGAAGATGGTGCCGGGCATTTTAAACATTACAGCCGTTTCAGTATGGGTAATGATGCTGCTGATATTAATAATGATGGGCAACTGGATATTGTAACGGTTGATATGCTTCCTTACGATGAGAAAGTATTGAAAACATATGGTAGTGATGAGAACCCGGATACGTATAAGTTTAAGCTGATGGGCCATGGTTATCAAAATCAATATTCAAGAAACTGTTTACAGTTGAATAATGGAAATGGCAGCAGTTATAGCGAAACTGCTTTACAAAGTGGTATCTCAGCTACTGATTGGAGCTGGAGTCCTTTGTTTGCTGACTTTGATAATGATGGTAATAAAGATCTGTTCATTTCTACCGGGATAGTAAAGCGCCCTGTTGATCTGGATTATGTTCGTTTTGTTTCTGATCTCGTGTTGAAAATGGATGTGAACAAAACGAATAAGTATGATCAGGTAGCAATTGATAAAATGCCTGATGGTGCATCGCATCCTTTTTTCTACAAGGGTGATGGCGGCATAAATTTTAAAGATGTAAGTAAGGAGTGGGGTACACTGAATATGAAAGGTTATTTCAATGGTGCATCTTACGCTGATTTAAATAACGACGGCAATCTTGATGTAGTGATCAATTGTATCAATTCGCCTGCCTTGATCTTAAAGAATCAATCACCTGCTAAATTAACCATTGATATTGCATTTATTGGTAATAACGGCAACACGTATGGTATCGGTTCGAAAGCATGGGTGTATTCAGGTGGTAAAGTGCAGTATCAGCAACTGATGCTTACAAGAGGCTTTCAATCATCAAGTGATACAAAACTTCATTTTGGGCTGGATAGTGTAAGATATATCGACAGTATATTGGTGGTTTGGCCCAATCAGAAATACCAGGTGGTCAAGAATATTCCGGCAAGAGGTTTTATGGAAGTAAATCAATCAGCAGCCGGTGGTAAGTTTGATTATACAGCGTGGTTCCCTGCAAAGCAAAGACAATTTACAGATATCAGTCAGCAGTTGCTGGTGAATTATGCTCACCGGGAAAATGATTTTCTTGATTACAATAAACAATATCTCATTCCTCATCAACTTTCAACCAAAGGGCCAAAAGTTGCGGTTGCTGATGTAAACAAAGATGGGCTGCAGGATTTTTATGTATGCGGCGCATCCGGTCAGCCTGGTAAGTTAATGGTTCAAACAACCGCAGGAAAATTTACAAATATTGATACAGCAATTTTTTCTGCAACAAAAATGAGTGAAGAAGTAGATGCTGTTTTTTTTGATGCCGATAACGATGGCAACCAGGATCTGTATGTAGTGAGTGGAGGTAATGAATACAAAGATGGCGACAGTTCCTTATCTGATCATTTATACATGAACAATGGTGCCGGGCATTTTACAGTTGCAACGAACAGGATTCCGAACTTGCTGAAGAACAAATCCTGTGTAAGTGTTGCTGATATTGATAAAGATGGTGATACAGATCTGTTTGTTGGCGGTTTGGTTGATGCCAGGCAATATGGCAAAGCACAACCTTCTTACTTGTTGTTGAATGATGGGAAGGGCAATTTCTCAATCGCACCTCCGGCAGTAGTTGATCTAGAGAATACAGGCATGGTTACTGCTGCATCTTTTGCTGATATGAATAATGATGGCTGGAATGATCTTGTTGTTACAGGTGAGTGGATGCCGGTAAAAGTATTCATCAACAAGAACGGTAAGTTTATTTCAACTGATATTCCTGCATCAACAGGATTATGGCAAACAATTCATACTGCCGATGTAAATGGCGATGGACTCATGGATATACTGGCAGGAAATTGGGGGCATAATTCAAAACTCTATGCAGGTAAAGATGGACCGCTGAAATTGTATGTAAGAGATTTTGACGGAAATGGTTCCGTTGAGCAGGTCATGGCTTATACGGTAGCTGGTAATGAATATACCTTCCTTGCAAAAGATGAATTGGAAAGAGCGTTGCCGGTTCTAAAAAAAGTATATCTGCAATACAGCGAGGTTGCAGGCAAAACGGTACAGTATATGTTCTACGACCTGTTTAAAGATTATACAGAACTAAAAGCTGAAACATTAAGTTCTTCCGTTTTTTTAAATGATGGTAAAGGGCATTTTACACGAGTAGAATTGCCGGAAGAGTTGCAATTGGCTCCTGTTTTTTCGTTTTCTGCAGCACCTGCAACTAAGCCCGGTAGTTTTATAGCAGCCGGTAATTTCTATGGAACAATTCCATACGAAGGCCGTTACGATGCTTTGTGCCCGGGTATATTTTCATTCGATAAAACAAAAAATAAATTCACTGTCGATAAAAACGTAATAGATATTGATGGCGAAGTGAGAGATATGAAATGGTTGAATTTGCAGGGAAGTAAACCTGTATTGATGGTCGCAAGAAATAACATGCCGTTGAGTTTTTATCAACCGGTCAAATAACTAATGAATCACTAAGAAATTTTTAGAAATGAAAAAGAATCATTTTTTTACTCTTATAGCGCTCAGTACACTTTTTGTTTATGGCGATTGCAATAAGAAAGACACTGGTGGTCAAACTAATCCACCCGCAACTCCTGTTAATGAAGTTGACTTCTGGCTTACCAAAACAGATCAAACTTCCTTGCTTCAAAAGCAAACAACGCCTCTGGCGTTCAGCACAACAAACAACGGCTATCTTACCATCGATGTTGATTCAACAGTTAAATATCAAACAGTAGATGGGTTTGGGTATACACTTACTGGTGGAAGTGCCTACCTGATCAAACGAATGGGAACAACTGAGTCTGCTGCATTGTTAAATGAATTGTTTGGCAGTACCAACAATGCTGCGAATGTGAGCTATCTGCGTATTAGTATTGGCGCTTCAGATCTCAGTCCTTCTGTTTTTAGTTACAATGATTTACCTGCAGGACAAACAGATCCAACGCTTGCTAATTTCAGTCTTTCACAGGATACAGTTGATCTTATTCCGGTGTTGAAACAAATACTTGCCATCAATCCTTCCATAAAAATCATGGGTTCTCCGTGGAGCCCTCCTGTTTGGATGAAAGATAACGGTAGCAGTATTGGCGGAAGTTTATTGCCACAATATTATGCAGTGTATGCACAGTATTTTGTGAAGTACATACAGGCGATGAAAGCAAAAGGTATTACCATTGATGCGATTACATTACAGAACGAACCACAGCATGGTGGCAATAATCCAAGCATGGTAATGTCTGCTGCACAACAGGCCGATTTTGTAAAGAATCATTTAGGTCCGGCATTTGCGGCGGCGAACATCACTACAAAAATTATTGTGTGGGATCATAATTGTGATAATCCGAATTATCCCATCACTGTTTTAAATGATCCGGCTGCAAAAGCATTTATAGATGGTTCAGCTTTTCATTTGTATGCAGGAGATATCAGTGCATTGTCAACTGTTCGTAATGCGCATCCTGATAAGAATCTTTATTTTACTGAACAATGGACTGGAGCAAACGGAACATTCGGTGGTGATCTTACGTGGCATGTAAAAAATGTGGTTATAGGTTCTATGCGCAACTGGAGTAAAATTGCATTGGAGTGGAATCTTGCAAATGATCCATCATTCGGTCCGCACACGCCGGGAGGTTGCACTGAATGTAAAGGAGCGTTAACGATAAGCGGTTCATCGTTCAGCAGAAATGTGGGTTATTACATTATAGCACATGCATCAAGATTTGTTCCGGCAGGATCAATTCGCATTGAAAGCAATGTTATTAATGGTGTAAGCAATGTCGCATTTCTCACACCATCAGGTAGGAAGGTGTTGATCGCCGTAAATGATGGAGGTACAACAGCCATTTTTAATATCAGGTATAAAGGAAAAGTTGCTGCAACAGGTTTACCTGTAGGGGCAGTTGGGACTTATGTATGGTAATACGTTTAAAACAAATAGCGATGAAGAAAATTTTGTTAGCAGCAGTTGTGCTGCAAATGATCGGATGTGCTGAAAAAAAGAATGCAGAAACAACGAACATATCCTTTTCAACTGAAGGAAAGAAAGTATTTGCCTATACCACGGCTGATAGCACCAGCTTCAGATTGTCAGCTACTGACACAGCAAGTTTTACAGATTTTGGTCAGCCCTTTGAAACGCAGGTATGCGTATTTGTTGATCCTTCAAAAACAGATCAGACGTATATGGGCATTGGCGCTGCCATTACCGATGCATCTGCCGAAACATTAGCAAAGCTGCCTGCCAACAAACAAGAGGAATTACTCAAAGCATATTTTGATAAAGAGAATGGCATCGGTTATTCCATTGTGCGTACAAATATCAACAGTTGCGATTTCAGCAGTGATATGTACACGTATGTAGCTGATGGCGATAAAGAATTAAAATCATTCAACATTGAACATGACAGGAAGTATAAAATTCCGATGATCAAAGCTGCAATGAAAGCGGCGGGTGGTTCTGTAACATTCTTTGGTAGTCCTTGGAGCCCACCAGCCTGGATGAAGGATAATAACAACATGCTGCAGGGCGGAAAACTAAAAGCTGAATTCGCAGGAGCGTGGGCGATGTATTATACAAAATTCATCAAAGCATATGAAGCGGAAGGTATTCCTGTATGGGGTATTTCCGTACAGAATGAACCGATGGCAAAACAACGTTGGGAAAGTTGCATTTATACGGCTGAAGAGGAACGTGATTTCCTAAAGAATCACCTTGGGCCAACAATGCACAAAGAAGGATTGCAGGATAAAAAAATAATTGTGTGGGATCATAACAGGGATCTGATCTATCAACGTGCATCAACTTATTTTAACGATCCGGAAGCATCAAAATATGCGTGGGGTATTGGTATGCATTGGTATGAAAACTGGAGTGGTGGTGATCCAATGTTTGAGAATGTGGGATTGGTGCACCAGGCATTTCCGGATAAGAATATTTTATTTACAGAAGGTTGTGTTGAACGTTTTGATTCTACAAAATACAACTGGTGGGCTTTGGGTGAACGTTACGGCCGTTCTATGATCAATGATTTTAATAACGGCATGGTTGGTTTTACTGATTGGAATATTCTGCTTGATGAAACAGGCGGCCCGAATCATGTTGGCAACTTTTGTTTTGCGCCGGTACATGGGCATTCAAAAACAGGCGAGTTGGTTTATACTAATTCCTATTATTACATCGGTCATTTTTCTAAATTCATTCAGGTTGGTGCCAAGAGGATCATCAGCAGCCCAAGCCGCAGTCAATTACTTACAACATCTTTCCTCAATCCTGATGGAAGTGTGGTTGTAGTAGTGATGAATCAGGGAAATATCAATACCGATTTTGTAATATGGATCGATGGAAAAGCGGCACAGGCCAAAGCATTACCACATTCTATGAACACGTATGTGATCAGGTAACAACTGATCGGTAAGATTATGAAGAACTGCATTGCCATATTAGTTATTTCTGTTGTGATTCTTTCTTTTCATTCTTGTAAGAAAAAATCATCTCCACCAACTATTGTTCCACCTGCATCGAAGTTGATGTTAAGTACAATTCAACTCAATAGCAATGGGTGGGGTACAACATTGTATGGTATCAACAGGCAACCGGTTATCAGGATGCGTTTTTCAGGTCCGGTTAAACAAAGCACAGTAGCAACTGCATTAAAATTATCGGATGGAACCAATCCTGCTGTGGCGCTCAGTATATCTTACGAAAGCAAAGATTCAGTTGTGGTGGCACAGCCGGTTGCGGCATTGGCGGGACTTACACAATATTTTTTTACTATCGATCCTTCTTTGCAGTCAGCAGCAGGAACAGATTTTGTTTCATCAGTCGATCAACGTTTTATTACACAGATCGATTCATCAAGAAAATTTCCCGCTATTACTGATGACGAGTTGTTGACGAAAGTGCAACAACAAACGTTTAAATACTTCTGGGATTTTGCACATCCGGTTAGTGGATTGGCAAGAGAACGAAATACATCAGGTGATGTGGTGACATCAGGTGGTTCGGGCTTTGGCGTAATGGCACTTGTAGCAGGTGTCAACCGAAATTTTATTACAAGGGCGCAAGGTCTTGCGAGAATGCAAACCATCATTGCCTTTCTGAAAACGAATGCACAAAAATTTCATGGAGCATTTCCGCATTGGTTAAATGGTGCCAGCGGAACAGCAGTTGCGTTCAGTACAAAAGATAATGGTGCCGATCTTGTAGAAACATCTTTTCTGATGATGGGTTTGTTAACTGCCCGACAGTATTTCAATACTGCAGATGCAGCAGAAGTAAATCTGCGGAATGATATTACAGCATTATATAATGGAGTTGAATGGAGTTGGTTCAGGAAAAATAATGAACAGGTATTATACTGGCATTGGAGTTCCAATTATAATTGGGAAATGAATTTGCCGATACGTGGCTGGAACGAATGTTTAATTACCTATGTGCTGGCAGCCTCTTCACCAACTTATGGTATTCCTAAATCTGTTTACACAGGTGGTTGGGCAGCAAACGGAACGAATGGTTTTGTCAACGGAAGTTCGTATTACAATATTCAATTACCGCTTGGTATCAGTCACGGTGGTCCGTTATTCTTTTCGCATTATTCATTTTTGGGTATCAATCCAAATGGTCTTTCAGATGCTTATGCTAATTACGAAGTGCAGACAAGAAATCATTCACGCATAAATTACCAGCATAGTGTTGTTAATCCAAATAATCATTACGGGTATAGCGATTCTGTTTGGGGGTTAACAGCAAGCGATATTCCAGGTGGATATACTGCCAGCTCGCCAACAAATGATGTAAGTGTGATTGCACCGACAGCAGCATTGTCGTCAATGCCATTCACTCCAACTGAAAGTATGAAGGCGTTGAAGTTTTTCTATTATGTGTTGGGCGATAAGTTGTGGAAAGAGTATGGTTTTGTAGATGCATTTTCATTAAAACAGCTTTGGTTTGCCAATTCATTTCTTGCTATTGATCAGGGACCGATCATTGTAATGATCGAAAATCACCGTAGTGGGTTGTTGTGGAATCTGTTTACAAGTTGTCCTGAAGTAAAAGCAGGTATGTTATCACTTGGGTTTACTGCACCTTATTTATAAATATGAAGAAGAAGTTATTCATACTTGCCGCTGTACTATTTGTTGTACATATTGTTTCTGCTCAGAAACAGAACGCAAAATTTGATCCGCTTAGCCGACCAAAAAATTTATCCGATTCTGCTTTGCTTGATCTTGTGCAAAAACAAACCTTTCGTTATTTCTGGGATTTTGCTCATCCTGTTAGTGGAATGTCAAGGGAGCGGAGTAATAATACTTTTGGTTATGGAGATGAAGTTGTAACAACAGGCGGAACAGGGTTTGGTATTATGAGTGTAATCGTAGCAACAGAACGTAAATGGATCAGCAGGGATACTGCTGCAAAATTTCTGTTACGTATCGTGAAGTTTTTAAGCAAAGCTGATTCCTATCATGGCGTATTTGCGCATTGGCTTCACGGTGCAACAGGCAAAACAATTCCATTCAGCAGGAAAGATGATGGTGCCGATCTTGTTGAATCGTCTTATTTATTCCAGGGATTACTCTGTGCTCGTCAGTATTTTAATGCTGATAATAATCTTGAACGTGAATTGCGCAACCGCATCAACTGGTTATGGAATGATATTGAATGGAACTGGTTTACAAACGGCGGACAGGAAGTGTTGTATTGGCATTGGAGTCCAAATAATGGATGGGCAATGAATTTTCCTGTGCGTGGCTTCAATGAATGTTTGATCATGTATGTGTTGGCTGCATCAACACCTAATGAAAAATATGCAGTGAGCCCGGCGGTATATCATCGTGGCTGGGCAGAAAGTAATTTCTTTAAAAATGGGAAGGAGTTTTACGGAATCAAATTGCCGCTTGGTTTCGACTATGGCGGGCCGTTGTTCTTTTCTCACTATTCTTTTCTTGGTCTTAATCCACAAGGTTTGAAAGATCGTTATGCTGATTATTGGGAGCAAAATAAAAATCATACACTCATCAACCGGGAGCACTGTGTAAGAAACCCCAATAAGTTTAAAGGTTATGGTGCTGATTGCTGGGGGCTTACTGCAAGTGATACTTACAATGGCTATGCTGCACATTCCCCCACAGAAGATCTCGGAACAATTTCACCAACGGCCGCATTGAGTGCATTTCCTTATACACCTGAGTATTCTATGCAGGCATTAAAACATTTTTATTTTAAGTTGGGAGATCAGATATGGAGTGAATATGGTTTTGTGGATGCATTCAACGAATCAAAGAACTGGGTAGCAAAAAGTCATTTGGCCATTGATCAGGGGCCAATTATCGTAATGATTGAAAATTACCGCAGCGGTTTACTCTGGAAATTATTTATGAGCTGTAACGAAGTGCAAAATGGATTGAAGCGTTTACGTTTTGAAAGCCCGGCAATTAAATGATCAGCATGAAGTGTGGTTGCTTTTTCAAGTAGTATGAAATTTAAAATAGAAATCCATGTCTAAATTTCTTTCCTCATCACCAATTTACGAATCATTTGCAATCGGTATTGTGCGCATCATACTGGGTGTTTTTCTCATTTACCATGGTTGGGAAATTTGTGATGAAGCAAAAATGAATGAATACCTCACCTGGGATGCGTTTAAAAAATCATCAAACGGCACCTTCCTTGCGTATGTTGGTAAAGCTGCAGAACTTATTGCAGGCATTCTTTTTATGATTGGATTGTTTACACGCATTGCTTCAGTGCTCATCATTGGGGTGATGTTGTACATATCTTTTGTATTAGGTAACGGTGTTGTCTGGTATAACGATCAGCATCCGTTCATGTTTGTGCTGTTTGGTTTCCTGTTTTTCTTTATCGGCCCGGGAACATTCAGTCTTGATCACTTATTATTTCAAAAGCAGAAGTGATGAAAAAACTAGTCATTCTCATTTTCTCTGTCAGTTGCATGATGCAAACTTTGCATGCGCAACAAAAAACGTATTGCAACCCTATTAATATTGATTATGGCTATACACCCATTCCTAATTTCAGCGAGTGGGGCAGGCACCGTGCAACAGCCGATCCGGTCATTGTTACTTACAAAGGTGATTACTATCTCTTCGGCACCAATCAATGGGGCTATTGGCATAGCAGCGATATGCTTAATTGGAAATTTGTTTCAAGAAAATTTTTACGGCCATGGAATAAAGGGTATGATGAACTCTGTGCGCCTGGTGTTGGTATCATAGGTGATACGATGATCGTTTTTGGTTCAACCTATACAAGACAGTTCAGTATCTGGATGAGTACAAATCCCAAAGCCAATGAATGGAAGCCATTGGTTGATTCATTTGATATTGGCGGTTGGGATCCTTCGTTCTTTACCGATGATGATGGAAGGTTGTATATGTATAATGGCAGCAGCAATAAATTTCCGATGTATGGTATTGAACTCAATCGTAAAACCATGCAGCCTGTTGGTACAAGAAAAGAAATGTATGTGCTGGAGCCATGGCGGTTTGGCTGGCAACGTTTTGGTGAGCACATGGATAATACCTTTCTTGATCCGTTTATTGAAGGCAGTCACATGACGAAACATAACGGAAAATATTATTTGCAGTATGGTGCACCTGGTACTGAGTTCAGCGGTTATGCAGATGGTTTACTTGTCGGAAACAGTCCGTTGGATTTTTTTGAAGCGCAGAGCGATCCGCTAAGTATTAAGTTAGGTGGATTTGTAAGAGGTGCGGGTCATGGTACAACATTTTCCGATAAGTTTAATCAATACTGGCATATATCTACCACTGTTATCTCAGTGAAAAATACATTTGAACGAAGGCTTGGTATCTGGCCAACAGGTTTTGATAAAGATGGCAACATGTTTTGCAATACAACATTTGGTGATTATCCGCATTACATTCCATCAGCGAAAACGGATGGATCAACTTATGGAAAAGATGGCAAGTCACCTTACTTCACCGGGTGGATGTTGCTCAACTATAACAAGCCCGTGCAGGTTTCATCAACCCTCGGTGGCTATCATCCCAATAATGCAGTTGATGAGCTGATCAAAACTTATTGGAGTGCAGCTTCAGGAAATAAAGGAGAGTGGATACAAACCGATCTTGGAAATGTTTCAACTGTAAATGCGGTACAGATCAATTATGCTGATCAGGATGTAAGTTTCCCCAAAGAAATGGATACGATATTCCTTGGAAAAACAATTGGACTGTATCATCAATACAAACTTTATTATTCAGTTGATGGAAAGAAGTGGAATGTACTGGTCGATAAAAGTAATAATCAAACAGATGTACCGCATGAATATGTTGAACTGGAAAAACCTGTACAGGCACGTTTCATTAAACTGGAGAATATTCACATGCCAACCGGCAAGTTTGCAATTAGTGGTTTGCGTGTGTTCGGTAATGGCAATGGTGCTAAACCCGAAGCAGTAAAAGGTTTTATTGTATTACGAACCGAAAAAGATAAACGAAGCGCTTTTATTAAATGGAAACCGGTCGACAATGCGTTTGCTTACAATATCTACTACGGTACACATCCTGATAAACTGTACACAAGTATTATGATCCATTCAAATAACGAATATTGGATGAAGGCGATGGATTCTCAAAAGACTTATTATTATACTATTGAATCAATAAACGAAAACGGGGTGAGTGAACGTTCGCCTGTTATTAAAGTTGAGTAAGATGAAAAAACAAATCACAAGCAGTATACTTTTTCTATTCTTTGTTATTTTTTCAAATGCCCAAAACAAAGAACCTTTTCCTTTTTGGAACGAAGTGCAGAAGTTTAAGACTGCAGATAGTGTTGCTTTTCCTGCATCCAATCAAATCCTGTTGATCGGTAGTTCCTCCTTTACGTTGTGGAAAGATGTACAATCTTATTTCCCCGACCGGAAAATATTGAACCGTGCGTTTGGCGGCAGTACTTTGGTTGATGTGATCCGTTACCGTTACGACGTTATTTATCCTTATCAACCAAAACAAGTAGTGATCTATTGTGGTGAAAACGATTTTGCAGCGAGTGATACTGTAACAGTTGAAATGGTCGTGAAGCGTTTTACCACTTTGTTCAATTATATCCGTGCAAAATATAGGAATGTGCCATTGGCTTATGTGTCCATGAAGCCAAGTCCAAGTCGGGTGCGCCTGATGCCGAAATATGTGGAAGCGAATAAGCGTATTCAAACTTTTCTGTCAACAAAGCCCAACACGAAGTTTGTAGATGTGTACAGTGTGATGCTTACTTCAACCGGAGAACCAATGCCTGATATTTTTAAAGAAGACAGATTGCACATGAATGAAAAGGGTTATGCTATCTGGAAAAAGAAACTGCAGAATGTTTTACTCAAATAATAAATGTTGTTTTATGAAAGTCTTAAAAGGATCGCTCATCGGATTTGTCATCTTGCTTTCTGTTCAGTTGCACGCACAACAAACAAAAGAAGCAAAGATGAAAGTCTTCATCGATGCACTGATGAAGAAGATGACAGTAGATGAAAAGATCGGGCAATTGAACTTACCCGGCTCAGGTGATATTGTTACAGGGCAAGCCGGTAATTCTGATATTGGTAAAAAGATCAAAGAAGGAAAAGTTGGCGGTCTCTTTAATATTAAATCTGTTGCAAAGATCAAAGCTGTGCAAAAAGTAGCAGTAGAAGAAACACGTTTGAAAATCCCACTGTTGTTTGGAATGGATGTTATTCATGGTTATCAAACTGTGTTTCCGATTCCGTTGGGATTAAGCTGCAGTTGGGATATGCAATTGATTGAACAAAGTGCACGCATTGCAGCAATTGAAGCAAGTGCTGATGGTATTAACTGGACATTTTCTCCAATGGTTGATCTTACACGTGATCCACGTTGGGGTCGTGTGTCGGAGGGCAGCGGTGAAGATCCCTATCTCGGTGGACAAATTGCAAAAGCAATGGTGCGTGGTTACCAGGGAAAAGATTTGTCGTTGAATAATACCATCATGAGCTGTGTAAAACATTTTGCCTTATACGGAGCAGCAGAAGCAGGCCGTGATTATAATACAACTGATATGAGCCGTTATCGTATGTACAACGAATACTTTTATCCATACCAGGCTGCAGTTGATGCGGGTGTGGGAAGTGTGATGGCTTCGTTTAACGATATTGATGGTGTGCCCGCAACAGGTAATAAATGGTTGTTGACGGATGTGTTGCGAAAACAATGGGGCTTTAAAGGATTTCTTGTTACTGATTACACAGGCATCAACGAAATGATGGATCATGGTATTGGTGATCTCAAAACTGTTTCTGCACGGGCATTGGGTGCAGGGATTGATATGGATATGGTGGGTGAGGGTTTCCTAACCACACTCAAACAATCATTGAGCACTGGTAAAGTAACCATGCAAATGATCGATGCGGCTTGCAGACGAATCCTTGAAGCAAAATACAAACTCGGTTTATTTGATGATCCTTATCGCTATTGTAACGAAGAACGTGCAAAGACAGAAATATTTAATTCTGCTCATCGCAAGATCGCCAGAGAAACAGCAGCGCAGAGTTTTGTGTTGTTAAAGAATCAAAACAATGTATTGCCGTTAAAGAAAAGCGGAACTGTTGCAGTGATTGGTCCACTGGCAAATGATAAACGTAATATGCCCGGTACGTGGAGCGTGGCTGCAGAGTTTGATAAGGCAACAGCAGTGTTAACCGGGTTAAATGAAGTGCACGGAAGTAAAGTAAAATTCATTTATGCAAAAGGTAGTAACCTGGACTATGATGAAAAACTTGAAGAAAGAGCAACAATGTTTGGTAAAAGTTTAGGCAGAGATAAGCGTTCACCCGAAGAGATGATCAATGAAGCGGTTGCTATCGCAAATCAAAGTGATGTTGTGTTGGCTGTGCTCGGTGAAAGCGCAGAGATGAGTGGTGAATCGTCAAGCAGAAGTAATATTGAAATACCGCAGGCACAAAAAGAATTGTTGAAAGCGTTGTTGAAAACCGGTAAGCCGGTTGTATTGGTTTTATTTACCGGTCGGCCACTGGCATTAACATGGGAGCAGCAGAATGTACCTGCTATTCTCAATGTTTGGTTTGGTGGAAGTGAAGCAGGCTATGCAATTGCCGACGTATTGTTCGGCGATGTAAATCCTTCCGGTAAATTATCAATGACGTTTCCGCAGAATGTTGGACAAGTGCCATTGTTTTACAATCACAAGAACACCGGTCGGCCGTTGGCAGAAGGAAAATGGTTTGAAAAATTCCGCAGTAATTATTTAGATGTGAGTAACGATCCGTTATATCCATTCGGCTATGGATTGAGTTATACCAACTTCAGCTATAGTGATGTAAAGATCAGCAACACATCACCGAAAGGCAATCAAACCATTACCGCAAGCGTAACGCTTACCAATACGGGTACTGTTGCCGGTAAAGAAGTAGTGCAGTTATACATCCGTGATGTGGTTGGTTCTGTTACTCGCCCGGTAAAAGAGTTGAAAGATTTTCAGAAAATAGAATTGAAAGCAGGAGAAAGTAAAACGGTCACGTTCAATATTTCAATCAACGATCTGAAATTTTATAATTATGACTTGAAACATGATTGGGAAGCCGGAGAGTTTCAGATCATGATTGGCGGTAACTCAAGGGATGTTAAAAAGGCAACGCTCAGTTGGAGTAAATAGTAACTTCTTTTTTATTACGATCGCAACATAAAAACCTGGTTATGCGAGGGATTTATATTGCGATCTTTCTTTGTAAACCCACCTGCTGATGACTCCCTGCGTCAGCAATAGTTCCATTTGCCCCAAAAACGGATAAGAGAAAATACTTATTTTTTTAATTAAGATTTTATAACAAGTTCATTTCAAAAGAATTTGAACGAAATTCACTTTTATCCAAATCCTGTATCCATGAAACATGTTACCCACGAGATGTTGGTGTACTCCGTTTTTCTGTATTCCTTTTCTTTTTCCCCGAAAGATTTTTCCATTTCTATTTTCGACAGAGCAGGTTTGGCGGTTTACCATAATGGCTATTGTGCATCACCTTCAAACTTTGCTAACCAGCCATGAAGTCATTATTAAAAACAATATTTCCAATCAGCCGGAGTATTGCACTGATATTTCTATTGGCCATTTCCACCATCATCTTTTTTGGACGTATTGTTTATTTAAGTGGCATCTATACCAGCAAAACAGATAAGATGGTTGCCCATACTTACCGGGTAATGGATTATGTTGCAAAGATCAAATCGGGTATAGCAGAAAGCGAAGCAATGGTGAGCAGTTATCTGCTGCAACCTAAAAAAGTAACGTACGATGAATTGGTAAAACTGCAGGCTGAATTGAAACATTCAATGGTAACGGCAAGGCAACTGGCAATTGATCCAACACAGAAGCGGTTTTTGCAGGAGCTCGAAATCATGTTGCTTCAAAAGCAAACTGAACAGTTAGCAATATTTAAACAGCCGTCATTCAAAAGTAATTCATCATCGGTTTCTGATTTTGTGGCAAGGCAACAGCAACTTTTATTTACCATTAACGGAAAGCTTCGTCTTATTACTGACAGGCAAAACTGGTTATTACAATTACGTACCCATGCAAGTGATGCGGCAGAACAAAGATTGATACGCATAGCCTATGCAGGCGCAACGATTATCATTATGTTTATCGCCGTTTTGCTTTGGCAGTTAAATAAAGATATACGTCGGAGAAAGAAAGCAGAACATGATATCAGGGAAAGTGAGATCAAGTACCGTAAACTGATTGAAGGCCCGGGCATGATCACCTTCACTGCAAACCTGAATGGCGAATTTGAATTTGTAAGTGCAAAATCAAAAATATTAACCGGTTACACTCCATTTGAGCTGCAGGGGCAATCATTTTATAAATTAGTACCGGAAGCATGGCACCAACAAGTACTTAAAAGTTTTGAACAACAATTTCATGAATATGCACAGGAAAAGATCATGCGTTTCCCCATCATTACAAAGGATAATGAGGAGAAATGGGTGAAACTTACTTCTCTCATCATTTCAAACGATGAACAGATCGTCGGCTTTCAATGTACGGTCAAAGACATTACTGATGAAATAGAAGCAGAGTCAAAGTTGAAAGAATCAGAAGAGCTGGTGCAAACGCTCCTGAACAATACCAACGAAGGGTTTTTTATGGTTGATCGTGATTTAACCATTCGTGTCATGAACAAACCAGCCCGTGAAGGAATGGAACTACGTACCGGAAAAAAAGTAGAGGTTGGTATGAATTTACTCTCAGTTATTCCGGCACAGGTTATTGATGATGCCGTAATTAATTTCGGGAAAGTGTTTAACGGAGAGTATGTAGAATATGAAGCCCGTTACAATACCGAGAAAGGCGTACAATGGTTACGGATCAGTCATACGCCTGTAAGAGAAAATAATAATGAGATAACCGGGGCAGCTGTTGTAACCTCTGATATTACTTCCATTAAACAGAATGAAGAAAAAGTAGAGGAGGCGAATCGAAAGATAAGGGCTATGCTCTCAAGTACAGAGGAAGGATTTTATATGGTAGCACCTGATTGTACCGTTATTATGGTGAATGAAGCCGGTAAAAATATCATGAAGCTTACAACAGGGAAACTTTGTATTGAAGGCAGTAATATATTCGATTATATCAAGCCGGAACGCAAAGAAATATTCAAGGAGATATTTGAAAAAGTAGTGAATGGAAGTACTGAGGAATCAGAATTGTTTTTTGAAACAGCGGAAGGTGATTTGTGGATACATAACACGTACTTCCCTGTACGAAATGAGGCGAACGTTGTTATAGCCGTATGCTTTGCAGTAAAAAATATTACTGAGCGTAAACTTGTAGAACAGGCATGGGAAAAATTGAGAGAAGAAAAAGAAGAGAATCAGTTCCGTTTGCAGTCAATCCTTGATAATACACCTTTGATCATGTTCATTAAGGATCTGGATGGGAAGTATATGCTTATTAACCGATCATTCAGGGAGGCCTTCCAACGCACAGAAGATGAAGTAATAGGAAAAACCGATTTTGACTTTGATGAAGACGAAGCCTCGATCCGTTACCGTGAAGCAGATGACAAAGTTATTGCTACGTTGGAGCATGTACAAACAGATGAAACGGTGCAAATGCCGGATGGCGAACATCACCTGCTCATTGTGAAATTCCCTTTGTTCGACAGGGATAATATTTTATATGGTGTTGGCGCTATTGCCACTGATATAACGGAGCGTACAAGGTCACGTGAAAAATTAATAGAAGCAAAAAAGAAAGCCGAATCAGCAGAGCAATTACAAGAACAGTTTCTCGCTAATATGAGTCATGAAATCCGCACGCCACTGAATGGTATTATCGGCATGACAAATGTGTTGCAGCATACTGCACTTTCTGAAGAACAGGAAGAGTTTGTGCAGATCATTCGTCAGTCGTCCGATAACTTATTGATGCTGATCAACGATATTCTTGATCTCTCAAAGATAAAAGCCGGAAAACTTTCAGTAGAGCAGGTTTCGTTTGATTTACAAAAAGTCTTGGAGCAGGCCGTGGCGCCATTTCGATTGAAAGCAAAAGAAAAAAGACTTACACTTTCTATTCATTGCGATCGTTCAGTTCCTCTTCAGCTAACAGGCGATCCGTTACGGATCACACAAATACTTTCAAACCTACTGAGCAATGCCTTGAAGTTTACCGAAGCTGGAAGTATCGAGGTAAGAATTTGTGAACTGCAGCAACAGGAAGATGGCAAAACTAATTTATCAATTTCTGTAACAGACACCGGAATCGGCATATCCGACGAAAAACTTGAACATGTATTTGAAAGTTTTGAACAGGCAGCCATTGAAACATCACGCAAATATGGTGGCACAGGTTTAGGATTATCAATTACACGCCAGTTGTGTGAAATGATGGGGGGTGCAATTGCTGTTAGCAGTGAATTTGGGAAAGGCACAACGTTCCGAGTGCAATTACCATTTACAATTGCTGAAGCAGTCCCTGTTGTAACACAGGTTATGGACTTGTCGAAAAACCGTAACGATAATATCAGCGGAAAGAAAATATTAGTGGCAGAAGATAACGAGATCAACCAGAAAGTAATTATGCACGTACTGCAACGTGTGGGCATCAGCACCACCATTGTAAATAACGGTAAGGAAGCTGTTGAATTACTTGAAGCAGGTGAAGAGTTTGACCTGATCATCCTTGATCTGCAAATGCCAATAATGAATGGATTTCAGACAGCAACCTATATCAGGAAAAAACTGGAATTAACTCTTCCTATTATTGCCATGACGGCGAGTGCACTTCGTAATGAAAAAATGCGCTGTTTTGAATTAGGTATGAACGAATATCTCACCAAACCATTTGTTCCGGCTGATCTTTATACCGAGCTGCGTCGTTTCTTACTTGCTCAGCCAGCAACAGGCAAGTCAACAAACACATCACAAACACAACAACAGGGCACTGAATTGTATAATCTTTCGCACCTCTATGAAATGGAAGACCAGGAATATTTCTGCGAAGTATTACAGCTGTTTCTTGCAACAACACCATCATTATTAAATGAAATTCATGAAGCAACACTGTATGAAAATTGGGAGGAAGTGTACAGGAAAGCTCACAAGTTAAAAAGCAGCCTCGGCATTCTGCAAATGAATTTAATGCTTGGCCTGGTTTCGACAATTGAACTTCAGGCAAAAGAGCAAAAGAATATTGACCGGATACCCGATGGGTTAAAAAAAGCAACGGAACTGTATGACTTGATACGTCCAATGATTGAAGCCGAACTGGAAAAAGCAATACAAATAACCTGAACTTAATTACCAACCTGAAAAATCAAAACATGAAAATTTTAGTAGCAGAAGATGAACCCATCATGCTTAAAACAATTGCTTTGCGTTTACGGAAAGACGGTCACGATGTAATTGTTGCTGATAATGGCCGTGAAGCCATGGAGCAGATCGATGCACATGATCCTGACATGATTATTACCGACATTATGATGCCTTACTCATCCGGGCTGGAAATTGTTGGAAAAGTAAAAGCTGTTGGCCAGCGTAACGTTCCCGTTATTGTGCTGAGTGCAATGGGCCAGGAGAATGTAGTCGTTGAAGCATTCAACCTTGGTGCCGATGATTATATTACAAAGCCATTCAGCCCGAATGAACTTTCCATGCGTGTCAAACGGTTAACAAAAATTGCCTGATGAATGTCGCCTGTTTTAAAAGAAATGGATGTTCATTAAAACAGAGTAGGTAATTTCAAGTTAAGCGGATTAAATTAGTTGTATGGAAATGGAATTTAAAATGGCTGCGCAGCAAGTGCTGGATGTATTTATACAACCGGTTCACCTGATGCTGGCCATGTTTATTTTCATTGCGATTATTACGGTTGTCATCTTTTTTATTTTAGTTTATCTCATTCGTCGAACGGCACGCAGTTACAGGCGTGCCCAGTTAAGAGAAACATACAGTTCGCTGATCAGTGAACTTGCGCTTTGCGAAACGGAAAATGAATTGCAGGAGTTCCTTGCTCTGTCATCTACACAAGAGCAACTTCATTTATTGCTCAACGACGCCTATTCACGAAAAGTACTGGTATCAGAATTGTTGAAAACCGTAAAGAATATGAGCGGCACAGCAGCATTGAACATTTGCTGGTTTTATGAAAAGGCCGGGCTCGATAATGATTCTCTTACACGCTTACAGGAAGGCGCATGGCATGTGAAAGCAAGAGCCATCCAGGAATTGAGCGGGCTTCAGCAAAAAAAATATATCACGAAGATTTATCGTCTTACAAACCATCCGGATGAATTGGTACGTAATGAAGCAAGAACGGCTGTGGTAAAACTCACCGGTTTTGATGGTTTACGTTTTCTGGATGTTGTGAGTTACCCGTTAACCGAATGGCAACAGCTGTGCCTTTTGTATGAGCTATCGTTGCATGGCAGCAGAGCATTTGAACAGGCACCCCGTTGGCTGCAATCAAAAAATAACAGTGTAGTTGAATTTACATTACGTTTAGTGGAAGTGTACAAGCTGTATGAGCTTTATCCCAACGTAATTGCATGTTTACATCATCCGGCAAAGATTGTCAGGAAAAAAGCACTTGCAGCACTAAACGAAATTTATGATTCAACTGCAAATGAATTGCTGGTTGAAATGTATACCAAAGAAGATGCTGACGTGCAGGTGCAAATACTAAAACTGCTGCAGGAACATGGTGGAGAAGCAGAACAGTTTTTTCTATTGCAGCAGTTGATTCACCCACAACAGGAAATTAAAGTAGCTGCAGCACGTGCAATATTTCATACTCAACCAGAAGCGGAGCGTTTATTAAAACAACAGGTGGATGAAGAAAGCTACCCATGGACAGTATTGCTTCCACAGTTAAAACAGGAGGTAGCTTTATGAACTGGCAGCAGCTTCTTGTTGATCTGTTAACCTATGTTATTTTTATTTATTCTGTTGTATTGTTATTATGCTATCTCTTCATTGCTTTTTATTCCATTGGTGAAACAAGAAGATATATCCGTAAAAGCAGTTTCACTGATTACTCCATCATGGCGGTATCAGAACACACGCCATCTATCAGTATTCTTGCGCCGGCATACAACGAAGGCGCAACGATCATTGAAAATATCCGTTCGCTGCTGAATATCCATTACAACAATATGGAAGTGATTGTGCTTAATGATGGCAGTAAAGATGATTCAATGCAGAAGTTGATGGATGCCTATCAACTCGTGGAAGTTCCGTACGTCTTCACTACACATATTGCAACAAAACCTGTTCGTGCAATTTACAGAAGCAGCAATCCCGTTTATAAAAAGTTACTTGTTGTTGATAAACAGAATGGAGGTAAGGCTGATGCGTTGAATGTTGGTATCAACATCGCATCGAATGATATTCTTGTTTGTATTGATGTGGATTGTATACTTGAGCAGGATGCGATGCTGAAATTGATCAAACCATTCCTGGAAGAAAAAGAGAAACGTGTGATTGCTACTGGTGGTGTTGTACGTATTGCTAATTCATGCGAGGTAAAAGATGGAAAGATTATTCGTGTGCATTTACCTGAAGAGTTTATTCCAAGGGTGCAGACATTAGAATATATCCGTGCATTTTTATTGGGTCGTATGGCATGGAGCAGGCTGAATGGATTGTTGCTGATTTCAGGTGCGTTTGGAGCGTTCGATCGGGAGATTGCAATTAGAGCCGGAGGTTACGATCATAATACTGTAGGTGAGGATATGGAACTGGTTGTGCGTATGCGCCGCTATATGGAAGAGAAAAAACTTCCGTACAAAGTTGCTTACATTCCAGATCCCCTTTGCTGGACAGAAGCACCTGCGAGTTATAAAATTCTTGGTCGTCAACGTAACCGCTGGACCAGAGGAACCATTGAAACATTGAAGCTTCACAAGAAAATGTTTTTTAATCCGTCTTATGGTGTGTTGGGCATGCTCAGTTATCCTTACTGGTTCTTCTTCGAATTTCTTGCCCCGCTCATTGAGTTTACCGGCTTTATTGCGTTGTTGATATTTTCTGTCCTCGGCTTTATGGATTGGCCATTCTTTTTTGCTTTGCTTGGGTTTATTCTCAGTTTTGGATTTCTGTATTCTGTATTTGCAATTTTGATGGAAGTACTTACCTATAATCAATACAGGAAACGAAAAGAAATTTTCAGTTTAATACTAACTGCTTTTTTAGAACCATTCGTTTTTCATCCGTTTGTAGTTTGGAGTGCTGTACGTGGGAATATTGATTTGATCCGTAAGAAAAAATCATGGGGTGAAATGACAAGACAAGGATTTGCCGGAAAGAAAAAAACTTAGAATCTTCTTCCATACCCAACTGATCCATACAGTTGATTGCCGAATGTGGATGGCTTGTATTCATCCCTTGAATAGCCAACTGCAAACTGTAGAATATTTTTTCGCTGAATCGATTTCTTAATACCCAAAACAATGCGATTGGAATATAACCTTTGGTTCGTAGTAAACTGAATATTTCTTGTTTCATCGGGCGATACTCCCGTACCATATTGCAGCCAGGCATAATCGTTCATTTCACCAAAATACCTGCGTGCTGTAAATAACCCAGCGAAGTTGAAACCGTCATTATCGCTCAGGAAACTTCTTGCCTGTAAAAACCAATTGCCGGTGTAATAACCGACACCTGCAACGCCGATCCATAAATTCTTATCAAAGTATAGATAACGAAAACCTCCTTCAAGTTCAATACTTTTCGGAATATTTACATACAACGAATAACCTGCACGAAACTTTGGAAAAACGGGCATGTCTGCTGAATAGCCAACACCTACATAACTATAAACCTTCTTTGAGAATTTCGGATATGCTTCCAGTTCGCCTTGCCAGCCATTTTGTGCAAGACGGTTTGCATAATTCAAGCGGCCAAGGATAGCTGCTTTCTTTGTTTCGTGTTTGTACTCAAGACCGGTTATGTGCCAATTGTTAGCAAACTGTTTGTCGAAATGAAAATACTCGTATTGAATGGTGAGTGTGTTCTTGAAGTGCACACTGTCTGTTTGTTGTGCAGCTGTAAACACCGGCAACAACAAAATGAGGTATAAAATAATATGGTTTCTCATTATGACTACGGAGTGAATAAAGGTAATTGTTATCCTGCTATGTTTTTGTAGTTGAAAATAGAAAAATAGTCAGCTTATTAGAATCTTACAAACAATTCGCAGAAATTGCGCCAGAACTCAAACTTATAAAATGTAAATACGGAAATATGATAGAGAACAAGTATGAGTAAAGCAAGAGGGAATACATTCCATCGTTTATGTGATCGCCAATCCCAGATACATAGACCAATCAGCATCAGATCAGCTAACAGGAACCCGGCGAAGGGAGCCATTGGGTTACCCTCGATCGTAGGCATATAATTCAGCATACCCCGAAAATGAATGTGAATCAACCGGTCTGTTACAGGTGTAAACATAGGAAACACTGTACAGATCATGTAACGGGCATGGATAGTTGATTTCTTACGATGATAAATTGCAAGTCCGTAGAGTAGTGCAAATGCAACGAGTGCGTTTGCGGCCAGTGCTACAAAGAAATAATCCATCGTACCTAATTGCGGTACGGGTTGCAACTGGTATTTTAATAAGTCAAGTGTAGTAAAGATCATGAGCGGTACCAGTATGTACGATGCTTTACCAACTGTTCTGTGCAGTTTTGTACGTTTTGTACGGATGAGGTAGGGCTGCACGATCAGCATCAGGCACCAGAGCGTTAATGCAATACCATGCAGATGCATCCGGTAATTCTTCTGTTCAAGTAATTTGGTAAAATAAGTTACCCAGAAACCGGCTACTACAAAAAGGAAGAAAGCAATGAAATATAAATGACTCTTTTGAAAAATTGTTTTCTCAAGCTTCATGGCAATTAGTTGGTTAACGTTCAAGATACAAATCTGAAAGGATCAGCTGGTTAATTCTTTCAAATTCATAAACGAATAACACATCAGCTTTGTTCAATATACTCCTGCAGTAAAGCTGCATTCAGAATTTGTGTTTTCTTACCGTCGGTATTGATCGCTTTTTCAGTACTTAATTCGTTCATGATCCTGAACAACGATTCATAAGTAGTACCTGTATAAGATGCAAGATCCTGGCGACTGATGGAAAGATTGATGTATCCATTTGCATCTTTTCCGAATTTATTCTGCAGGTAAAGCAATGCATTTGCAATACGTCCTTTTACATTCATGTGTGCAAGGTTGCGCATGCGTTTTTCCGATTCTTTCAATTCAGCTGCAAAGAACATTAATAAGTTATATTGAAAATCGGGATTGGTGCGCAGTGTACTGTTGAAGAAAGAAAGATCAATATAACAAACATCGGTTGGTTCCATTGCGGTACCTGAAACAGGGTAAACAGTATCAGCACCTAAACCACGGTGTCCAACAATGTCGCCATCTCTTGCAATACGAAGGATCAGTTCTTTTTCATCGCTCCATCGCTTATGCACTTTCACCAGGCCTTTGCTGATAAAGTACATGCCTTTTACTTCTTCGCCTTCAATAAACAGTTGCTCACCTTTTTTGAAATGAAAACTTTTGCGGTTGGCATCAAGCGCAGGTAACCAATCGTGCTGGCATTGTTTGCACATGGTACAGCTTTTCAGGTCGCAGTTCTTTTTGTTTTGCTTCATTGCGGATTTTCGTGTTTGCTGCTGCAAAGTAACGGCAAACGCTGTTTGGGTTCATCACAAAGATTTCTTCTGAAAAATAGCTTCTCCTGTTTGTTCGTTTATAGCCGACTTTAAAAGCGATGGATGCAGTTTCACCACTTCACCCACGATAATAATTGCAGGATTGCCAATGCCTTCGTAGGATGCTTTAAAGAAAATATCTTTTACTGTGCCAATCACCATCTTCTCATCTTTAGTAGTACCATTCTGAATAATGGCAACAGGTGTATCGCTTTTGCCATGCGTTCTGAAAATATCCATAATGCCTTCGAGCTTACTCATGGCCATTAATATAATAACAGTAGCACTTGATTGTGCGGCTAATTGGATATCTGTTGATATCTCACCCGAACGGGTAGTTCCGGTTGTTACCCAAAAGCTTTCATTGATACCACGACAGGTGAGGGGAATCATTTGTGAAGCAGGTACAGCAATGGCACTGGAGATGCCGGGCACCAGTTCAACCTCCATTCCAGCCAGTCTTGCTGTTTCAATTTCTTCCTGGGCACGTCCAAACACAAACGGATCGCCGCCTTTTAAGCGCACCACCACTTTATGTTTCTGGCCATACTCTACTATTAATGTATTGATCTCTTCCTGGGAAAGGGCATGGCAACCATAGCGTTTGCCCACAAAACGTTTGATGCAGTTGGACGAGGCATACTGCAGAAGTTCATCGTTGGCGAGTGCGTCATATAGTATCACATCAGCCTGCTCCAGCATACGTATAGCTTTTATTGTAATAAGTTCCGGATCGCCTGGTCCAGCCCCAATAAGTAGCAATTTTCCCAGTTTCATACAAATTAAATTAAAAAATATGTGATCGAAATCATGTTTCGGTCAATAAAAATACAAAAAATAGCCTTAATTTCATGACAGAAATCATTTAATACTCTGCTGATAGTTGGGTTTGCCATAAAAAATATTAAATGATTAAAAATTATAATACGATTGTTTGCTACCATTGTTGTTACACTTAAACAATAAGATTATGAAAGTGGTAGTAATTGGAAACGGCATGGTGGGTTACAAGTTTTGCGAAAAGCTTGTAAAAAAGAACATTGCCGGCAATATCTCCATCGTGGTTTTTGGAGAAGAAGTAAGACCTGCTTACGACAGGGTTCATTTAAGTGAATATTTCGCCGGTAAATCTGCCGACGATCTTTCCCTCGCTCCCAAAGAATGGTATACTGAAAATGGTATTGTATTACATCTTTCCGATCCCGTGGTATCAATCGACCGGGAAAAGAAAACCGTACACTCACACGCAGGTATAACCGAAACTTACGATTACCTGGTCCTGGCTACAGGTTCTGCAGCATTTGTGCCCCCGATTCCGGGAGTTGAAAAAGAAGGTGTATTTATCTACCGCACCATTGAAGACCTGGAACTGATGACCAAATGGGCAAAGAAATCAAAGAAGGGTGCGGTGATCGGTGGTGGCTTGCTGGGATTAGAAGCTGCGAAAGCCATGCTTGATCTGGGTGTTACCGATACGCAGGTAATTGAGTTTGCTCCACGTTTAATGCCCCGCCAGATAGATGATGCGGGTTCAAGATTATTACAATCGAAATTAGAAGACCTCGGTCTTACAATTCATACATCAAAAAATACCACGGCTATAAATGGTGATGAAGCAATTGCCAGCATGAGTTTTTCTGATGATAGTTCTTTTGATGTTGACATGCTCGTGATCTCTGCCGGTATTAAACCAAGAGATGAACTGGCAAGAAATGCAGCAATTGAAGTTGGTCCACGTGGAGGAATAACCGTTAACGATAACTTGCAAACATCCGACCCTTTTATTTTTGCTATTGGTGAATGTGCATTACATAAAGGAATGATCTATGGTTTGGTTGCTCCCGGTTACGAAATGGCCGAAGTGGTGGTGACTAATTTAACAGGAGGTGAAAAATCGTTTACCGGTTTTGATATGAGCACCAAGCTAAAATTAATTGGTGTGGATGTAGCCAGCTTTGGCGATCCGTTTGTGAGTGGAGAAGGAATAAGAAGTATTGTGTTTGATGACAGTGTGAAAGGTGTTTACAAACGCATTAATGTAAGTGCCGATGGTAAAGAATTATTGGGCGGAATTTTAGTGGGTGATGCAGAGCAATACAATATGTTGTTGCAAACCTGTAAGAACAAAGTGGTGTTGCCTCCAAATACAGAAGATGTTATTCTTGGTGCAAGAGGTGGTGAAGGTGAGGGTGGTGCCGGTGTTACAAGTTTGCCTGATGATGCAGTGATCTGCAGTTGCGAAGCTGTAACAAAAGGAGCTATCTGCGAATCAGTTGTATTGGGTTATGAAACTGTTGATGGCATTAAGAAATGCACCAAAGCAGGTACCGGTTGTGGTGGTTGTGTGCCAATGGTGAAAGACTTGATGTTGCATACCATGAAAACACAAGGCAAGGTTGTTCGTAATGTATTGTGCGAACACTTTGATTACAGTCGCCAGGAATTATTTGATCTCATCAAAATAAACGATCTGCGTACATACGATGCAGTGCTGGATAAATTTGGTAAAGGTGATGGTTGCGAATTGTGCAAACCTCCTGTTGCATCGATCCTTGCAAGTTTGTGGAATGAAGTGATCCTGAAAAAAGGAAATGATACGGCACAGGATAGTAATGATCGTTTCTTAGCGAATATTCAAAAAGGTGGAACCTATTCTGTAGTTCCTCGTATTCCCGGTGGAGAAATTACGCCTGATAAATTAATTGTGATTGGACAGGTAGCGAAGAAATACAATCTCTATACAAAGATCACCGGCGGTCAACGTATTGATCTGTTTGGTGCACACTTAAGTGATCTTCCAAATATCTGGGAAGAATTAATTGAAGCTGGTTTCGAAAGCGGACATGCTTACGGTAAAAGTTTACGTACAGTAAAAAGTTGCGTTGGAAGTACCTGGTGTCGTTTCGGTTTGCATGATAGTGTAAGTTTTGCAATACGGGTTGAAGAACGCTATCGTGGTCTTCGTTCACCACATAAATTAAAAGGTGGTGTTAGTGGTTGCATCCGTGAGTGTGCTGAAGCACAGAGTAAAGACTTTGGAATTATTGCAACAGAAAAAGGCTGGAACCTGTATGTATGCGGCAACGGCGGTAGTAAACCTCAACATGCATTGTTACTCGCTTCTGATATTGATGAAGAAACATGTGTAAAGTATCTCGATCGTTTCTTAATGTTTTATGTAAAAACTGCTGATCCGTTAACACGTACAGCTACATGGTTAAATAAGATGGAAGGTGGTATTGATTATCTGCGTTCAGTTGTTGTGCATGATGCATTAGGAATGAATGCAGAGTGGGAAGCGGCAATGGAAAACCATGTAAACACTTACGAGTGCGAATGGAAAGCTGCGATTGAAACGCCTGAATTACGTAAACGCTTTAATCACTTTGTAAACGCACCTGAAGTGAAAGATCCAACAGTTGTGTTTGATCCAATGCGTGAACAGAAGCGTGCGAAAGAATGGAAATAAAGATTTTTGGTTTTGAATAATACGATTGTTGCCATATAGAAAATTGCTTTTAACCTCCGAATAATACTCCAAACGAATTTTCGATGATTGATTGCTAAGGCCCCAATGGCCACTTTTCTGCGATTGCCTGCATATAAAAAAAGGAAGCTCTGTTCTGTTGTGTAAACACAAGTTTTATCAACAGGTATTCATTAAGTCCTTTAAGTACTAAAAATATGATCGCAGAAAAAACAATTACCTGGTTTGCCGCCTGCAGAGTATCAGATGTTCCTGCAAACGGTGGCGTGTGTGTGAAATACAACGACACACAGATTGCACTTTTCCATTTTACAAGACGAGATGAGTGGTATGCCACACAAAACGAATGCCCGCATCGTCAGCAAATGGCGTTGAGCCGTGGCATGATCGGTACGCAAAACGAAGAGCCGAAAGTTGCCTGCCCCTTTCACAAAAAAACATTTTCACTGGTTACAGGCGAATGCCTGAGTGGCGATGAATGCGCTATTAAAACCTACGAGGTGAAAGTGGAAGAGGGCATGGTCTACATCGGTGTTGAAGATTAATAATACATTATTTCAAAACCAAAACTGAAGAATAAATGAAGAGAAAGTAAACTAATTATCAGCAAAGCTGAAAAAAATAGCCCGGCAGATGGCAGTCTAACCGGGCCGTATGATTCCAGGATTTATCACCTTAAAATCGACCAAAATTAACATGAAAAATTTTAAAACAACACGAATAATCTTTTTGAGCTTAATGCTACTAGCTTATTGCACAACAAAGGCACAGTTTACATTATCAGGCCAGCTCCGCACACGTACTGAAGTGCGTAACGGCTTGGGCAACCTCGTATTGAAAGGTTCGAAACCCGCCGTGTTCACTTCACAACGTACGAGATTGAACTTTGGCTATAAATGGGACAGATTAACTTTTGGAGTGGCAGTACAGGATGTTCGTGTTTGGGGACAGGATGCATCATCTATTTCAAATGCAGATGGTAACCGTTTGATGCTGCATGAAGGTTGGGCAGATCTTACATTGTTCAACGTTGCAGATACAACCATCAAAGCAAAAGGTATTGACCTGATGAGCCTCAAAGTAGGTCGCCAGGAATTAATTTATGATGATGTGCGTTTGATCGGCAATTTAGACTGGTTGCAACAGGCCCGCCGTCATGATATGGCGTTGATGAAAACAGTTCACAAAGGATGGCAGATCGATATCGGTTATGCGTTCAATCAAAACACAGATGCATTTGGATATACCGGAACTGGTTATGTTCCGTCCAATGTACCTGCGTATGTAAAAAACTCATTGGGTACATTAGTGCCAACACCAGCAGGCATGTTGCCAATGGCAACAGCCGGCAGTGCAAGTAATAACAGCAGCAAAACAGGAGCACCTGTCTGGATGAATCCTCCCACAACAAATGGTGGTAACCAGGATTACAAATCATTTGCGAGTTTGTATATCAGCAAAAAAATTAAGCAGACTAAATTCTCTGCGCTCTTCTTCAACGACAATTTCGGTAAATACAAACTTGATTCAGCAGGCAGCGATGCTACAGGTTATGTATATGGTCGTCGCTTTGTTTCTTCCGGCGCATCAGATGCGTTCAATTATAAAGGAACCAATCAACGTTACACGTATGGTTTAATGATCAACCAAACGATAGGTAATGCATCCGGTTTTGGAAAGATCGCATTCCAGGGAGCTTTCTATGCACAAAGTGGTAAGAACCGTGATGGTGTGAAAATGAAAGAAGCCTATCACTATGCATTGTCTGCAACTTATCAAAAAGGAAAGATCAGTGTAACACCCGGTTATGAATTCTTAAGTGGTAACGATGCAACAACTGCAACAGATGAAAAGTTTGATCCATTATATGGTACGCCACACCGTCATTGGGGTTACATGGATTATTTCTATGTAGGTACAGGTTCACCTGCAGGTGGTTTAAAAAATCCTTACCTCAAAGTGAAATACACAGGCACTGCATTAACAGCAGGTGTTGATTTTCACTTGTTCTCTATTGATAAAAACATGAAGAAAGCTGATGGCTCCTTCATTGGAAAAGATCTTGGTAATGAACTTGATTTCCTGTTGAACTACAACATGAACAAGTTCACTAATATAGAATTGGGTTATTCAATCATGAATGCAACCGGCAGCATGGCAATTGCAAAAGGACAGGCAACAACTGATGCGGCAGCTGCTAATTACAGGAAAACAGGTAACTGGTTTTATGCGATGCTTCGCTTTACGCCTGATTTCTTTTACACAAAGCCGGTAGCGATCAAACAGTAATGATGTGATGAATGAACAGAAGAGGTAATGATTAGTAACACTTAAAACAACAACAACATGAAACTCTCAATAAAAAAACTGGTTCTTTTTTCAGCAATGGCGCTGTTGCTTACAGGCATGTTCGCCTTTAAACTTTCTACGCCTTCACGTAAAATAAAACTGGGGTTTATTCCTCTTACCGATTGCGCACCGCTGGTAGTGGCAAAAGAACTCGGACTCTTTGCGAAGTATGGAGTGGATGTGGAACTTGAAAAACAAGCATCATGGGCAGTGGTACGTGATAAAATATTGAACGGTGAATTAGATGGCGCACATTGTTTATTCTCAATGCCGCTTTCTGTTTACACAGGTGTTGGTGGTAAGGCAGGTTCCGAAATGAAAATTGCGATGGTGTTAAATAACAATGGCCAGGCAATTACATTGTCAAAAGATTTTTGCGGACAGGTTGGGTTTAAACAAGTGAACAAAGCTGCAGGTGGAGTAAAAAATGTTCAGGGCAGAAAGGAAGTAACCTTTGCACAAACATTTCCCGGCGGTACGCATGATATCTGGTTGCGTTACTGGATGTCGGCAGCAGGTATCAATCAGAAATCAGTTGGTATCATTACCATTCCTCCTCCGCAAATGGTGGCCAACATGCGTGTTGATAATATGGAAGGTTTTTGTGTTGGTGAACCATGGAATGGTGTTGCAGCCGCACAAAACGTTGGCTTTACACATATCTCTTCACAGGATCTCTGGAAGAATCATCCTGAAAAAGCATTGGTTGTGAATTCAGCTTTTGCTTCTGCCAGCAGGGAAGATCTCAAGAAAGTAATGAAAGCAATTGTTGAAGCATGCAGGTGGCTCGATGTAATGAGCAACAGGTCAAAAGCAGCTTCATGGCTTTCAAAACCAAATTATGTAAATGCGCCTGTTCAGGTATTGGAAGCAAGATTGAAAGGTTCATACGATCTCGGTTGCGAGTTAGGTGTACAAAAGTATAAAGATGATTACATGACGTTTTATAATAACGGTATTGTAAACATGCCTAAGAAATCATACACCGCATGGTTTCTTGCACAGTATGTTCGTTTTGGATATTTAAAAGCTGAGCCGAATTACAAAGGCATTGCAGAAAAATTAGTGTTGGATGATCTGTTTGCAGAAGTAGCAAAAGAAATGGGTATACCGGTGCAAACGGATATGCAGGTGATCAAAACAAATTTTGATGTGGCATTTGATCCAAACAATGTATCGGCTTATTTGAAAACAACAAAACATTAAAAATGGTGAGTGGTCAGTGGTGAGTTGTAAGTAATGATTCACCGCTGACGATCACAATAAAATATTTACAATGAAAAATTTCTTCTCCATAAAAACGCTTCTTTCAGCGGTCTACTTTTTAGGTGGGCTTGCGCTGATGGGTGGTATATGGGAATTAATTGCAGCTATCACTAAACATGAGATCCCAACACCGGCAATGACATGGGAAGTGTTTAAAGAAGTTATGCAAAATCCCATGCAGAACGATCCTGATTACAAAGGCATCGGTGTGAAATTGATCAGCTCACTCAGTCGTGTAGGAATTGGTTTTGGCTTTGGTAGTTTATTCGCTATTCCGATTGGTTTGATCATGGGGTCAAATAAAATTACCATGAACATCATTAATCCAATGGTGCAGATACTTCGCCCTGTTTCTCCATTGGCATGGTTCCCGTTGGGACTTGCCATTTTCCAGGACTCACCACAGGCAAGCATCTTTATGATCTTCATTTGTTCATTGTGGCCAACGCTTATCAATACAGCATTTGGTGTATCACATATTCCGCAGGATCATAAAAATGTTGGAAAGGCATTTGGCTTTTCCCGTTGGAAATACATTACAAAAATTGTGTTGCCTTATACATTCCCGCACATCTTAACCGGTTTGCGTTTGTCGATTGGTGTGGCATGGATGGTAATTGTAGCAGGAGAGATGTTATCAGGTGGTATGGGGCTTGGATATTTTGTTTGGGAAGAAGGATTTAATGGCGGCAGTGTTGCAAAGATCCTTGTAGCCATCATCATCATTGGTATTGTTGGGTTGTTGCTCGACAGAATTTTTATGGCTTTGCAAAAGCGTTTCAGCTTCGCTGCATAAAACCTAAAACAGATGTTTATGAATAAGAAAAATATAACAACAGCTTTACTGGTAGCAGTGATCGTTGGAACTATTCTGAATATAATAAACAGCTATGAAGTGATTGTGAATGGAACATTTACAGGTAAGAACATGCTCAGGATCATGCTCACCTACATCACACCATTTTGTGTGTCGCTTTATTCTTCAACAAAAGCTTCAAAGCAAAAAGCATGAACGGAGTGATAACAGAAAACGAAATTTTAAATTCTTAACTGAAAAGTTATGACAACAACATTAGGACTAAGCCCACGGGTGGTTGAAATAAGCAAGACAGATACTGCCGAGGCAAACAGTATTGAAATAAACAATGTAACTGTAAGCTTTAAAACGCCTACCGGTGTTTACACAGCCGTGAAAGATATTTCATTGAACGTAAGGAAAGGAGAGATCGTTGCACTCATTGGTCACTCGGGCTGTGGTAAATCAACACTCATGGGCACAATCAGTGGCATGGTGAAACCAACATCAGGTGAAGTGATCGCTAATGGAAATGTGGTTTCAAAACCAGGCCCTGACAGAGGTATTGTTTTTCAAAACTATTCCTTGCTTCCCTGGCTGAGTGTTTATAGTAATATCTACGAAGCTGTTGACGCAGCGTTGAAAGATAAATCAGCAGCAGAAAAGAAAGCATTGGTTGAAAAGAATTTGAAGATGGTGAATCTCTGGTCGCACAAAGACAAATTGCCCGGGCATTTATCAGGTGGCATGAAACAACGTGTAGCTATTGCACGAGCATTCGCCATCAACCCAAGTATTCTTTTGCTTGATGAGCCTTTCGGTGCATTGGATGCTTTAACTAAAAGTAACATGCATGTAGAGCTGTTGAAATTATGGAACCTCGATAACAGGGAAAAAACAATTGTGATCGTTACACATGATGTGGAAGAAGCAATTTTCTTAAGCGATCGTGTAGTGGTGATGAACAATGGTCCGGCTGCTACCATCAAAGAAATTGTTGATGTGCCGTTGCCAAGACCAAGAAATAAAAAAGAGATCGTTCATGATGAATGTTACATGGCGATCCACGACAAGTTATTAAGTCTCCTGATCGATAAATTTTCAATCAACGATATACATTAATTCATTCTAACACTTAAAACAGCAGCTGATGTCGCAAGCAACATTACAACAACCACTAAGCAAACTCAATATCTTTTCATTGAGTGGTGTGCAAATGAGAACCTTCCATATTACCTGGCTTACATTTTTTGTTTGCTTTTTTGGATGGTTTGGATTAGCTCCTTTAATGCCAACCATTAAAGAAGACCTACATTTAGATAAGTCACAGATCGGAAACATTGTGATTGCATCTGTATCAGGTACCATCATTGCACGTTTGCTCATTGGTCGTTTGTGCGATACCTGGGGGCCACGGAAAACATACACTGTATTGTTATTGCTTGGTGCAATTCCGGTAATGGGTGTTGGCTTGGCACAATCATATACGTCGTTTTTGTTGTTCCGTTTAGCGATCAGCGTAATTGGTGCATCATTCGTGATCACACAGTTTCACACATCCATGATGTTTGCGCCAAACATTAAAGGAACAGCCAATGCAGTTGCTGGTGGTTGGGGTAATCTTGGTGGTGGTATCACCAACATGGTGATGCCGTTGATCTTTGCGGCCATTGTTGGTTTTGGTTATACCAAAGGCGAAGCATGGCGTTATGCGATGATCGTTCCCGGTGTAATGATGTTGGTGGTTGCATTTTTGTATTTCCGTTATACAAAAGATACACCTGCCGGTAACTACGATGAAATTCAACGTGAAGTAAAAGTAAAAACCAAAACTGATTACAGTGTGTTGAAAGACTGGAGAGTTTGGTCACTTGCATTAGCATATTCCGTTTGTTTTGGAATGGAAATCACCTTCGACAATATTGCTGCACTTCACTTTGTGCAGGAGTTTAAATTATCACAAAGCAGTGCAGGATTCTGGGCTGGTGTGTTTGGCTTCATGAACATTTTTGCACGTGCACTCGGCGGCATCTTTGCTGATAAGGTTGGCAGAAAATATGGTATGCGTGGTAAAGGTTTATTACTTGCTGCTGTATTGTTGCTTGAAGGTGCAGGATTGATGTTGTTTGCGCAAGCCGGTTCATTTACGATGGCTATAATCTCCATGATCTCTTTTGCATTGTTTTTGAAAATGGCGAATGGTGCAACATATGCTATTACTCCCTTTGTAAATGAAAAAAATGTTGGATTGGTGAGTGGTATTGTTGGTGCAGGTGGTAATGTCGGCGGTATGTTGTTTGGCTTCCTGTTTAAAAGTAAAAACATTACATACGTTGATGCATTCGGTTATATCGGTATGATCGTAATGGGTGTGTCGTTATTGGTATTGGTAACAAGATTTACGAAAAAAGAGAAAGTGGCAGAATTGAATGTGGCGTTAGAGAACGCAGCGTGATGATTTATTAAAGATTGTCTGCAAATAAAAAAGTAGCGTGAAGGAAACGAATGAACATACTATGGATCTGAACAGCTCAGGAAATACTGCAGCTAACCTTACCACCTGTTGTTATTGTGGAGTGGGTTGCGGTATTGTTACCAGTAAAGATAAATTGGGTCGTTTGCATGTGGAAGGCGATAAGAACCATCCTGTAAACAAGGGTATGCTTTGCAGCAAGGGCATGAATCTTCATTACACAGTGAACGATCGCTCTGATCGGTTGCTTTATCCGGAGATGCGTTACAACCGTAACCAGCCCCGTCAACGGGTAACATGGGATACAGCTTTGGAACGCACAGCAAAAGTATTTGCAACACTCATTGAAAAGTATGGTCCTGATTCGGTTGCGTTCTATGCATCGGGACAATGTTTAACAGAAGAATATTATGTGATCAATAAACTCATCAAAGGATTTATCGGCAGTAATAATATCGATACCAACTCACGTCTTTGCATGAGCAGTGCCGTGGTTGGTTATAAAATGAGTTTGGGCGAGGACAGTGTGCCAGTGAGCTATGATGATCTTGAACTGGCTGATGTAATTTTTGTGGCCGGTGCAAATCCTGCCTGGTGTCATCCCATTTTATGGAGAAGAGTGGAGGCAGCCCGTGAAAAAAATCCTGATCTCAAAATCATTGTCAGCGATCCACGTAAAACTCAAACATGCTCCATTGCCAATGTGCATCTGCAATTAAATCCGGGAACGGATATAACGCTGCATCATGCAATAGGAAGAGTGTTGATCGAGAACGGCGATATTGATCTCGACTTTATTGCTAATCATGCAGAAGGCTTTGAAAAATACCGTGATACTGTTTTTGAACGAACCATTGCAGAAGCAGCGATCATTTGCGGTGTTGATGAAAAAGATATTCGATTAGCAGCTTCTTATATTGGTAAAGCGAAAGGTTTCATCAGCATGTGGACGATGGGCTTGAACCAAAGTGTAATTGGTGTAAACAAAAACCTTTCACTCATCAACTTAAATTTAATTACTGGACATATAGGAAAACCAGGCTCTGGTCCGTTATCGTTAACAGGTCAGCCAAATGCGATGGGTGGAAGAGAAGTAGGTGGCTTGTCGAATTTATTACCTGCCCATCGTGACCTTTTAAATCCCGAACATCGTGCTGCAGTAGAAAATTTCTGGGGTGTTGCCCCGGGAACGATCGCTGCGAAGCCAGGTCTTACTGCTACAGAAATGTTTGAAGCGTTGAATGATGGACGGTTAAAAGCCATCTGGATCCTTTGCACCAATCCACTGATCAGTTTGCCTGATGTGCGCATGGCTGAAGAAGGATTGAAGAAAGCAAAGTTTGTAGTAGTACAAGACATCAGCAATCGCCCCGAGACAATCAGGTATGCCGATGTGCTGTTACCAGCAGCATCATGGACCGAAAAAGAAGGTACCATGACGAATGCAGAGCGGCGCATCAGCTACTTGAATAAAATTATAGATGCACCGGGGGAAGCCTTGCCCGATGCTGAGATCATTTGCCGCTTTGCAAAAAAGATGGGCTTCAAAGGTTTTGATTACAACAGCTTCTCCGAAATTTTTGCAGAACATGTTGCACTCACTGCCGGTACCAATATCGACATGAGCGGATTGAGTTATGAAGTTCTGAAAGAGAAACGTTCGGTTCAATGGCCGTATACTTCTTCATCAGAAAGCTATGGTACAAAGCGATTGTTCACTGATCGTAAATTTCATACGCCTTCGCAAAGAGCCATCATTCATTCGTTCAATGATGAGAATCAATCAGAAAAATTAAGTCCAGATTTTCCATTGGTGTTAACAACAGGTCGCATCCGTGATCAGTGGCATACCATGAGCAAAACAGGAAAAGTAAATAAACTCAACAAGCATATTTCAGAATCGTTTTTGGAAATACATCCTGATGATGCGGCTGAACGTTCCATTAAAGAAAATGATCTCGTTGAAATTTTTAATGGCAGAGGTAATGTAAGAGTGAAAGCAAAATTCACAACCGATATTAAGAAAGGGGTTGTGTTTTTGCCGATGCATTGGGGTAAAGTATTGAACAGTGATTTGAACAGGGCGAATAACCTCACCAATAATTTAGTTGATCCGAAAAGTAAAGAACCCGACTTTAAATTCTCTGCTGTTGAAGTGAAACTTCATAAGAAGGCAAAACAAAAAATAATTGTTGTTGGTGCCGGCGCAGGTGCCTGTGGTTTTGTACGCAGCTACCGCATGATCAATACAGATGATGAAATAGAGATTTTCAGCAAAGAAGATTTTCCGTTTTATAATCGTGTATTGTTGCCCGATTATATCAGTGGTACGCTGCAATGGCAGAACCTGGTGAAAATGACTGATGCAGAAGAATATGATTACAATATTAAACTGCATCGTGGTGTAAGCATTGCTGAAATTAACAGGGAACAAAAAACAGTAACCGATAGTAAAGGAAATATTCATCACTACGATGTGTTGTTATTGGCAACAGGCAGCCGTGCAGCGATGTTGCGTGATGTGCCTGCGATGCAGGGCATCTTTACCATGCGTAGCAGAACTGATGCGGATAATTTCAAGTATCATGTTGATCCTGCAAAGGGAAAAGTAGTGATCGTTGGCGGTGGTTTGCTGGGTATTGAATTGGCTGCATCACTTCGTGAAGTAGGAGTGGAAGTAACCATTGTGCAACGTATCTCCCGTTTAATGGATCGTCAGCTTGATCCGTTGGGAAGCCAGTTGCTGCATGAAGAGTTAACCGATAAAGGAGTTGATATTTATTACAACGATGAGATCGAACGTTTTCTTGGTGATACAACAGTTACCGGTATTCGTTTAAAGAGTGGTTTGATGATCGATTGCCAGGCGATTGTAATTGCAATTGGCACTGTGCCGAATATTGAAATTGCAAAAGCAGCCGGTATTGATTGTAAGCGTGGAGTTGTGGTGGATGAATACCTGCAAACAAATGATCCAGCTGTATTTGCCATTGGTGAAATTGCAGAGTTCAAAGGTTTTCTTTATGGTATTACTGCTGCAGCTGAACAACAGGCAGAAATTGTCGCACGCTATCTAGGTGGCGATATTTCCAACTACTATTCAGGTTCTTTGCTCATGAATATTTTGAAAATGCATGGCACAGAACTTTGTTCATTGGGTGAAGTGGAATGTCCGGATGATCCTGCTTACGAAGAAGTGGTGTTTATTGATAAAGCCAAACGCTATTACAAAAAATGTATCATTCACAATGATCGTTTGATCGGTGCTATTTTAATTGGTGATAAAAGCGAATTCCTTGAATACCGCAACCTCATTGAACAAAAAATGGAGTTGAGTGAAAAACGTTTACAGTTATTACGTTCAGGTAAAGCACCGGAACCTGTCATTGGAAAACTGGTGTGCAGTTGTAACAATGTAGGTGAAGGAAATCTCATCAACAAAATAAACGAAGGTTGTAAAGATCATTTGCAGTTATGTCAACTCACAGGTGCAGGTATGGGTTGTGGCAGTTGCAGGCCCGAAGTAAAAACGATCCTTGAAAACAACCTTCATTCAAATCTAAAAGAAACATCACTGGTAGAAAAATGAAAAACAGTTCAACCATAAAGATCAATTTCCGTGGCGGTATTATATCGCCGGGTGATCTGTACAATATATTGGTCGCTGCTACCAAAGTGGGCGTTCGTCATGTGAGTTTTGGTTTGCGTCAGCAATTGCTGATCACTGTTGCTGTTGAAGACAGGCAAACGTTTTTGGATGAATTGGATCTTATCGATATTGCTTATGAAGTAGGGACGGTGCAATTTCCAAACATCGTCAGCTCATATCCTGCAGAAGAAATTTTCATCAATAACACCTGGTTGAGCGAAGGTGTGTACAAAGATATTTTTGATGGTATCGATTATCAGCCAACGTTAAAAATAAATGTAAGCGACAGTAACCAGAGTTTCACGCCCATGCTTACCGGTAATATCAACTGGGTGGCTGCAAAGGAGTCTGCACATTTTTGGCATTTGTTCATTCGTTTTCCCAAGACGAATATCATTTTCGAATGGAATCAGCTGGTGTACACCAATGATGTTGCAAAAGTGTCGAAGGAAATTGAAGAGATCATTCTTGATCATCGTGATCGTTTCTCAGATAATACCGAAGCGCAAGGCGAAACATTGATGAAGCTGGTACACACTGATCGTTATATTACAAAACCTGTCGAAAAGCCCGTGCAATTACCTGCATTCAATCTTCCTTATTACGAAGGTTTCAACAGGTACAACAATAATAAATACTGGATGGGTGTGTACAGGCGTGATGAGTTGTTCAGTGTTGATTTCCTGAAAGAAGTGTGCAAGCTTTGTTTGGAAACCAAGATCGGGCAATTGTGTTCAACACCATGGAAAAGTATAATTGTAAAAGGAATTGACGAAAAAGATAAACTTAAGTGGAGTTTGTTGCTGGATAAATATCATCTTAATGTTCGACATGCAGCTAACGAATTAAATTTCCAGGTGGAAGATGATTGCCGTGAAGGATTGGCATTGAAAAACTATTTGGTGAAGCAATTGAATAATGAAGACACCCGCACATTTGGTCTTTGCTTTGGTATCAAAACAAGAAGCAAGAGCGAAGTGTTCAGTAGTATACTGGTGAAACGCAAACCGTTGTTAAAACTATTCGGTTGGGAATTGTTTTATGTATATGATATTCTTTGTGCAAACGATTTTAATCCTAATGCACGAACGGGATTTGTGTTTAGCAGCAATAATCCAAAATTCTTACTCTCAGAACAATTGCGTCGTTCGGTGAATGCATTTTACCAGAACCGTGAAGGCAAGCTCGCTCTTGTAGAAAAAGTGTTACCGGTTAAAAAAGAAGTGGAGAAGAAACCCGCAGCACAATATGTTTATCAATGTACTGATTGCTTAACGGTGTATGATGAAACAGTGGGCGAACCTGAAAACAATATTGCAGCAGGTGTATCATTCGAATCACTGCCGGCAGATTATTGTTGCCCTTTATGTGATGCAGGCAAAGAAAGTTTTACAAAAATTGAAAAATCGAAACTGGGTTTACAAACCGTTTAACTCAGCATGTGCATTAAAATTACGAAAGCAGGTTTTCTGAGCATCGTTCAATTGAATGCTGAACACGGTTAAATGATCAAGCATAAACTTCATGCTGTGCCTTGTTAACGAGCCATTTTGCAGCATATCAAAAATAGTGGCAAGTCCCTTTGCGGTATAGATGGCACACAATGGCTCAGGTTCATGATCGTTCATAAACACATATGCATTGTAACCCGGGTTTTGTTTATAAGCCGCAGAAAGTTCTTTGATCAATAGTGGTTCCATCAACGGCATATCGCAGGCAAATACAAACAGGTCTTCTGTGTTATACTGCAAATGCGCACTCAACACACCCAGCAATGGTCCATGCAATTGCAACGAAGCAGCATCAACAAACAGATCATCTGCTGCAAACACTTCTGCATAATCATTTAGCTGTTGCCTGTTCACAGAAAGTTTTACAGGAATGTCGAGTATGCTGAGTTTATCTACAGCAGTTTGGGCCCATGTATTTGCTTCGAGCTTCAACAAGCCTTTATCGCAGCCCATCCTGGAGCTTTGTCCGCCGCAAAGTATAATACCCGTCATAACAAAAATGAATTAGAGTGAACTCTGGTGATGAGGTTTTGTATCAGCATGCCCAAGACTTTTACCCGGGCTTACAATATCTCTCACCACCTGTTTTAATTCTTTGATCTCAGGAAAGCCACCATAGGTTTTGCGGTTGAAAATTTCTTTACCATCAATGGAAATATGAAAATCGCCGCTTACTTCACTAGGTTGCAGTGTAACGCCCTTCAATTCATTCTCAAACGTCGTGAGTAATTCCTGTGCGATGTAAGCAGAACGCAGGAGCCAATGACATTTCGGACAGTATTCAATGACAATAACAGGTTTCATGTAGTTTAGTTGATTATTAGGGATAAAAGAGCCTTATAAAATTACTGTTATTTTACTCGTGTAAAAATTATTCTTTGCAGCAAAACCAAAGCTGGCAGTCGTTTACAAATACTGTAATTTTAGGCATGCTTTCGATCAGCCATTTATATGTGTATCCCATAAAGTCGTTGGGTGGTATTGAACTCAGCTCGGCTCGTTTAACCGATCGTGGTATTGAACACGACCGTCGGTGGATGCTGGTTGATGAGAACAATCGCTTTTTAACCCAACGGGAATTTTCAAAAATGGCCTTGCTGCGCACAGCCATTCATGCAAATGAATTAACCGTTTATGAAAAGGGGAATGAAGTGGATAAGATCAGTGTTAACTTGTACCCAACAGGAAATGGAACAGTGAATGTGCAGGTGTGGGATGATGTGTGTGAAGCACTAGTGATGAGCAACGAGGTCAATGAATGGTTTACGCAGAAGTTAAATATGTCCTGTAAACTGGTGTATATGCCGGATGTGAGCAAACGAAAAGTGGATACAGAGTATGCATTCAATCATGAGATCACCGGTTTCTCCGATGCATTTCCTGTGTTGATGATCGGGCAGGCATCGTTGGATGATTTGAACAGCCGCTTGGAAAAACCTGTGCCGATGAATCGCTTTCGTCCGAATATTGTGTTTACTGACGGAACGGCATTTGAAGAAGATACGATGAGAGAGTTTCACATTAATGGAATAACATTTTATGCGGTGAAACCCTGTGCAAGATGTGTGGTAACAACCACCGACCAGGAAACCGGCATTACTTCCAAGGAGCCATTGAAAACATTGTCAACTTACAGAACAGGAAACAATAAAGTGTATTTCGGACAGAATATTTTATACAAGAACGAAGGAACTATAAAAGTGGGAGATGAGTTGAAAGTGGTGGAGACAAAAGAAGCATTGCAGTTGAATGCCTGATCATCTCTCAATAAAAAGAACAACATGTTGATCGATCAATATAACAGGGTACATAATTATTTACGGATATCGTTAACCGATAACTGCAACCTGCGTTGCTTTTATTGTATGCCGGAAGAGGATTATGAATTTACAAAGCAGGCAAGCCTGATGCAGGCAGACGAAATTGAATCGCTGGCAAAAACATTTGTACGCCTTGGCGTTAATAAAATCCGCTTAACCGGCGGCGAGCCATTAGTACGAAAAGATGCAGCCGATATTATTCTTCGCTTATCAAAATTGCCCGTTAAACTTACACTCACTACCAATGGTACAAGATTACATGAGTTTGTAGATTTGCTGGAAGAAGCAGGAGTGCGTTCGCTCAATGTGAGTCTTGATACATTACAAGCAGCAACTTTTCAGCATCTCACCAGGAGAGATCAGTTTCAAAAAGTCATGGATAATATTCAGTTACTCATCAACCGTAACTTTCATGTAAAAGTAAATGTGGTGGTAATGAAAGGACTGAACGATGGGGAGATCAATGATTTTATTGCATGGACAAAAGATACGCCTGTGCATGTTCGCTTTATTGAGTTTATGCCGTTCAGCGGTAACCAATGGACAAGCAACCAGGTATTCACCTGGCAACAGATTTTACAGGTAGTAGAACAACAATATTCTTTTCTTCCACTGAAGAATGAAGAACATGATACTGCAAAAGGCTATATCGTTCCCGGTCATACAGGAACATTTTCTGTGATCAGTACCATGAGTGCTCCTTTCTGCAGCAGCTGCAACCGCATGCGTTTAACAGCAGATGGTAAAATGAAAAATTGTTTGTTTGCAGAAAAGGAAATGGATCTGTTGGCTGCATTACGCAGCGGTGAAGATGTAACCGAACTCATCAAACAAAATATAGCAGCCAAAGCAAAAGAACTCGGCGGCCAATTCACTGCCGACTTTGAGCACATCAACGCAGAAACCATTCACAACAGAAGTATGATTGGGATTGGAGGATAAAAACAAGTACGAAGTCGGAAGTTAGAAGTACGAAGTAAGAAGCCCACCACGTCAGACGCCCTCGTCGGACGGAAAACGTTAAATAAACTTAATTCAGATTTCGATACTCATTCGGCGATTGCCCAACACGTTGTTTAAACAGTCGTGTAAAATGTTGCGGATATTTAAATCCTAATTCATACGCTATTTCACTGACTGATTTGCTGTGATCAAATATTTTTTCTTTAGCGATGTCAATCATCTTCGATTGAATGTATTCCTGTGCTGTCTTACCGGTTTCTTTTTTGATGAGGTCGCCAAAATAATTGGCTGATAAATTCAATTCACCTGCACAGTAAGCTACAGAAGGCAAGCCGATGGTTTGTGGTTTATCTGACTGGAAATACTCGTTCACTAAATTTTCAAATTTCTCCAGGATGCCTTTATGCGGATTGTCACGTGTAATAAACTGGCGATCGTAAAAACGCAGACAATAATCTAAAAACAATTCAATATTCGATACGATCAATCGCTTACTGTGTTTGTCAATACTTTGTTCTAATTCGTGTTCAATTTTAGAAAAACAATCGAGAATGATTTTCCGTTCACGTTCTGATAAATGCAATGCCTCGTTCGATTGATAACCAAAAAAACTATAATCCTGTATATGCCTTCCTAACGAAGTGCCGTGTATTAAATCAGGATGAAACACCAATGCATATCCTTTTGGTTGATACGTTTCGCCATTGCTGTTTACACCTGCCACTTGTCCCGGCGCAAGAAAAACCAATGTGCCTTCCTGGTAATCGTAGGTATGTCGGCCATACACCAAGTCACCACACTTCACATCTTTTAAAAAGATGGTGTAAAACCCAAAGTACATACGGGAGCCCTGGCGTGGAGCCGCTTTCGATAGATCAACCACACTCACCAGCGGATGCCGTGTTTCGTTGTTGTTGAAAACATTATAATCGTTGATGGTTTCAAATCTTCGCATCTCATTCATAGCAAAACGTTTTACGCTATCAAAGCTACAGCTTTCCTCATCTGTTACCCAACCACCACATGCAAAACAGTAATCTTGGTAGGTGAAACAGTAATCTGTATAACCTATAGGCGAGATATTCGACTCACCTTTGTAAAACAAAAAAGAAAAGATATGAAAAAGCGAACATTGGGTAACAGCGGATTAGAAGTTTCAGCCTTAGGAATGGGTTGTATGAACCTGAGTTTTGGCACAGGCAAAGCTGCTGATATAAATGAAGGAATCAGCGTGATTCGTAGTGCTTACGAAAAGGGCATTACCTTTTTTGATACGGCAGAAGCCTATGGCCCTTACACAAATGAAGAACTGGTAGGCGCAGCATTGCAACCTATGCGTAAAGAGGTGGTTATTGCGACAAAATTTGGAATGATTTCCGACACAGGAATTAACAGCCAACCAACACATATCAGAAAAGTGGTAGAGGCTTCTTTAAAAAGATTACGAACAGATTATATTGATTTATTGTACCAACATCGTGTTGACCCAAATGTGCCGATTGAAGATGTTGCAGGAACAGTAAAAGAGTTAATACAGGAAGGAAAAGTAAAACACTTTGGCCTTTCCGAAGCCGGAGTAAATACAATTCGCCGTGCTCATAATGTTCAACAAGTTTCAGCAGTTCAAAATCAATATTCGGTTTGGACAAGGGAACCAGAAGCTGAAGTGCTACCGCTTTGTGAGGAATTAGGAATTGGTTTTGTGCCATGGGCACCCATTGGAACAGGTTTCTTAACTGGAAAAATTACTCCAGATACTAAGTTTGACAGTGATACTGATCTAAGGGCTGTCTTTCCCCGTTTTACACCCGAAGCCATCAGAGCCAATATGCCGGTGGTAGACTTGCTTACCAAAATTGCCAATCGAAAAAATGCTACTCCGGTTCAAATTGCATTGGCATGGTTGTTAGCTCAAAAACCATTTATCGTACCTATTCCGGGAATGGACAAAATTGAATATTTAGATGACAATATTAAGTCAGTTGCTTTAGAACTTTCTTCAAGCGACCTGGAGGAGATCAATAACGGATTGGCAACTATTACTTTTCAGGGAGCAAGATTGAATGAAGGATTACTGGGTTTGTCAGAAGAATAAATAAAACTAAGAAGAATGAAACTTCTCTTGCAATTATTGATTCTAACTTTTCTATTAAATGCAACAGTGGCTTGTTCGCAAACAAAACCGCAAAAACAAGTAGAAATGGAAACAGAAACAGATAAATCATCAGTTCTTGAAGTGGCTCGCCAACTGACAGAGTTGATGATTGAAAAGAATATTGCTGCAATGAATAAGATTGTAGATAAAAATTTTACACTCACACATATCACAGGATATGTACAGTCAAAAAAGGAATGGTTCTCCGAAATTGAAACTGAGCGAATGAAATACTATTCATATAAAGAGGTGAAAACGTCAGTAGAGATTGACGGAAACAAAGGCACATTTGTTGGTCAGAATATTTTAGATGCAAGAATTTGGGGATCAAGAAATAACTGGCGACTGCAACAAACGATGCAGCTTGAAAAACGTAACGGCAAATGGATTATCCTGAAATCCGTGGCTACCACTTTTTAAGAAAATCATAAATAAAAAAATATGCAAAAGAGAATATTAGGTGATAGCGGATTGGAAGTTTCCGCATTGGGTTTAGGTTGTATGGGCATCAGTTTTGGTTATGGCAATGTGATGGATAAATCAGAAGCAATAAAGCTTATACGAGCCGCTTACGAAAAAGGAGTTACGTTCTTCGATACGGCTGAAATTTATGGCCCTTTCACGAATGAAGAATTGGTTGGTGAGGCATTAGAGCCGTTTCGGAAAAACGTTGTGATTGCAACCAAGTTTGGATTCAAGACTGGAACAACTCCTGGTGTGGATAGTCGTCCTGAAAATATCAGGGCTGTAGCAGAAGCATCATTAAAACGGTTGAGGACAGATGTGATTGATTTGTTTTATCAGCATCGTGTTGACCCCGCAGTTCCTATTGAAGATGTAGCAGGTACTGTGAAGGAATTAATAAAAGAAGGTAAGGTGAAGCATTTTGGATTATCTGAAGCAGGTGTGCAAACAATTCGCAAAGCACATGCTGTGCAACCGGTTACGGCACTGCAAAGTGAATATTCATTATGGTGGCGTGAACCTGAAGATGAAATATTGCCAACATTGGAAGAATTAGGTATTGGCTTTGTCCCTTTCAGTCCGTTAGGCAAAGGATTTCTTACAGGTAAGATCGATGAGAATACAACATTCGGTGCAACTGATTTCAGAAACACGGTACCCCGTTTTTCAGAAGAGAACCGGAAAGCAAACTTTGCTTTGATCGATCTGCTTGGCCGCATAGCGAAGAATATGAACGCAACTCCTGCACAAATTGCTTTAGCATGGTTGTTGGTGCAAAAGCCATGGATCGTTCCCATTCCTGGTACAACAAAATTGCATCGCCTGGAAGAAAATATTGCATCAACTGATGTTGTACTCAGCAAGGAAAATCTTAGCGATATAATTGATGCACTTTCGAGAATCACCGTGCAAGGTAACCGGTATAGTGAGCAGTCGCAAAAGCTCATCAACCGATAGATGATGTTGCATGCATTCAACTTCATGTGATCGACATTTAAGGGATTACGCATTCAAATGAAAGGAAGAAGAACATATTTCGCATTGATCTTAGCAACCTGTTTGCTATTGTGCGGTTGTACAACGGCGCAAACTCCATCAACTGAACTTGACGAGACGCTGAAAAATAAAAACGTGTTGATCGTTTACTTATCAAGAACAAAAAACACAAAAGCAGTAGCAGAGATCATACACAAACATACAGGCGGCACATTGGTGGAACTAGTATTAGAAAATCCTTATCCCGAAAATTACAAAGCAATTGTAGAACAGGTGGCAAATGAAAATGCGACAGGATTTTTGCCGGTATTGAAAACAAAGATTGACAGCATCGAGAAATACGATTTTGTATTCATCGGGTTTCCTACCTGGGGCATGCAATTGCCACCACCCATGAAAAGCTTCTTAAAGCAATATGATCTAGACGGAAAAATAATTATTCCTTTCAATACACATGCTGGCTATGGTGTGGGAAGTGGTTTTGAAACTTTAAAAAAAATCTGCAAGAAGTGCAAGGTGCTGGAAGGGTTTTCAACAAAAGGAGGAGTGGAGAGAGACGGAATTTTATTTGTAATGGATGGTGATAAGGAAAAACAAGTGCAAACCGAAAAAAGAAGTGGTTGCAAAGAATTGAATTAGTTAAAAAATAAATTAGCAAATGATGGAAGCAAATAATCGTCGCAGCTTTTTAAAAGCAGGTAGCTTATTAGGGGCATCGTTATTAGCAGCGCCTTTAGTTAATAAAGCTTCAGGCAAAGAAATAATTCTTGACATCAAACCTGAAAAAACGAAAGAACGAATTTTGGGTACCGGCAAACACAGTCTGAAAGTGAATTACGGTCTTGGGCTTGGTTGCATGGGCATGAGCTGGCACCGCACATTTATTCCAGACCGCAAGCCAATGATCGCCTTGATTCAGAAAGCATATGATATGGGCGTAAACTTTTTTGATACTGCAGAAGCTTATGGCCCATGGCGAAATGAAGAACTGGTGGGGGAGGCTATCCGGCCATTTCGTAAGAAAATTATTCTATGCAGCAAATTTGGTTTTAATATCCAAGATGGGAAACTGGCTGGCTTTAACAGTAAGCCGGCGCATATAAGAGAAGTGGTTGAGCAATCGTTGAAACGTTTGAAAACTGATTACATCGATTTGTTGTATCAACACCGTGTTGATCCCACTGTTCCAATTGAGGATGTTGCAGGTACAGTAAAAGATCTGATCAAACAAGGTAAGGTATTAAACTTTGGATTAAGTGAAGCTGATCCGGCTAACATACGCAAAGCACATGCAGTGCAACAAATTACGGCATTACAAACAGAGTACTCCTTAATTTCAAGAGACCCCGAAGGAGAAATTTTAAATACCTGTGAAGTGCTGGGTATAGGATTTGTTCCTTACAGTCCAATTGCCCGGGCATTGCTTACAGGTTACATCAATCCGCTTACAAAATACGTAGCGGACAATGACAATAGAGATACACTTCCACGCTATACACCTGACGCTGTTAAAGCCAACTGGCCTTTAATGGAAGCGATTGCAGATTTTGGAAATCAACGTGGGTTAACAGCTGCTCAGGTTTCATTATCGTGGTTGTTGGCACAAAAGCCATGGATTGTACCAATACCTGGTACAACGAAGCAGGCACATTTGCAGGAAAATCTTTGGTCGGCAAATTATGACTTTACTAAGGATGAACTAAAAACATTTACTGAAAAAATTGCCGGAATAAAAATTACAGGAGCAAGGAGCTAATTGCATAATAATTCCATACAGTCATTTTAAGAATATGAAAAAGATATTGATTATAGGGGCAGGTGGAAGTCTTGCTCAATATGTAATTGAAGCAGTAAAACAATTGCCAGATACATCACTTACATTGTTTGTAAGAAACAGGAACCGGCTTTCAAAAAATATTGTGGAAAGCTGTAGTGTTTTTGAAGGCGATGCTATGAATTTCACAGATGTAAAAAATGCAGTAAAAGGCCAAGATATTATTTATGTAAATCTTTCAGGCGATTTAGAAGCAATGGCAAAGAATATTGTAAAAGCCATGCAGGAAACAGGAGTAAAAAGAATTGTTGCCATCAGTTCCATTGGCATTTATGACACCCCGTTACGAAGTGTTTTAATACCATACAGGAAACTGGCAGATGTTATAGAAGCATCGGGTTTAGACTATACTATTTTGCGCCCCGATTGGTTTACGAATGGGAATGAAATTGACTACGCCCTTACACAAAAAGGCGAACCTGAAACGGGCAGTGCCGTTTCAAGAAAAAGTATAGCAGCCTTTATTTCTTCGCTTGTTGAAAACCCCTGGTTGCACAAAAAGGAGAATCTGGGAATTAGCAAACCATAACAAGCAGGTAATGCAGAAAAATCGTTTAGAGGCATTTTCAGATGGGGTACTGGCTATTATTATTACCATCATGGTAATGGAATTAAAAGTGCCACACAACCCCTCATGGCAAAGTTATATCGATGCATATCCTGTATTTGCAAGCTATGCACTCAGTTTTGTTTTTGTTGGTTTGTATTGGAGTAATCATCATCACCTGTTTCATGCCGCTTCCAAGGTTAACAATAAAATTCTTTGGTTGAATATGTTTGTGCTTTTTTGGGAATCGCTGATTCCATTTGTAACATCATCGATGGGTGAGAATCATTTTGCAAACATCACCGTAACAATGTATGCGTTAGTAATGACTGCAAGCACTATTGCTCACATGATTTTGGTAAACGGATTGTGCAGGCTTCATGGTGTCAACTCTGCATTTTCAAAAGCATACAAAGGACACTCAAAGAGTTATGTTACAATAGCTGTAAATCTTTCGGCAGCATTACTTGCATTGATGGGGTTTCCTAAACTTGCATTTTGTGTAATGGCAGTTATGGCAATAGCATGGTTTTTACCAAATCACCGTGTTCAAAGTTAATCACAATAAAAAAAGAATCATTATATGAATACAAAACAAGTTAAAGCATTCGGTACAACAGGAGCAGCCGAACCTTTGCACGAAATGAATATTAACCGTAGAATCGTTAAAGCGCATGATGTTGAAATGGAAATATTGTACTGTGGTATCTGTCATTCAGATCTGCATCAAATTAAAAATGATTTTGGCGGTACAATGTTTCCCATTGTTCCAGGCCATGAAATGGTAGGAAGGGTTATAGCTGTCGGAGCTCATGTTAAAAATTTTAAAGAGGGTGACCTTGCCGCAGTTGGTTGCATAGTGGAGAGTTGCGGACATTGCGAATATTGCAATGATGGTTTAGAACCTTTCTGTGAGGAAGGTGTAACGTACTCCTTTAACAGTCCGGATAAATTGTTAGGCGGCGCAACCTACGGAGGTTTTTCAAAAACATATGTTTGTGAAGAAAAGTATGTGTTGCATATGCCTGCATTTAACGATCTGGCAGCAGCAGCGCCATTACTTTGTGCGGGCATCACCGTTTATTCTCCGCTAAAACATTGGCAGGCTGGTCCGGGGAAAAAAGTAGGTATTTTAGGAATTGGAGGTTTAGGTCACTTAGCAATTAAAATTGCAAAAGCAATGGGCGCACATGTAACTGTGTTTACAACATCTGCATCGAAAGTTGAAGATGCAAAACGATTGGGTGCAGATGAATCTGTGTTATCTTCTGATGCAGAAAAAATGAGCCGCTTGAATCGTCAGTTACATTTTATCATTGACACTGTTTCTGCAAAACATGATGTGAATACTTATCTGAACTTATTGCGTCACGATGGAACAGTTGTTTTAGTAGGGTTGCCACCTGAACCATTAGAAATTGGCGCATTTAATGTGGTGATGGGTAGGAGAAGTTTTGCCGGCTCCAACATTGGGGGTATTGCTGAAACACAGGAAATGCTGGACTTCTGTTTTCAACACAACATCACAGCCGATAGTGAGGTCATCGCTATTCAGGAAGTAAACGAAGCATTTGAACGTTTAGAAAGAGGCGATGTGAAATACCGGTTTGTAATTGATATGGCCTCGCTGGCTAATTGATCGTAATCTTAAACTTCTAAATACAACTATATGAAATTAACGATGCTCGTTTTATGTTTTTTGTTTGCAACTACGCAATACAGCACTGCACAACAAACAAAACCAATTCTTACTGCTGCAGAGCAACAGCTAATTGATCTCTCGAAACAAAAATGGCAATGGATGTCAGATAAGAATGCAGATTCATTATCGCTTCTCTTTCATGAAAAATCCATGTTTATACACATGGGTGGAACCTGGGGAAAGCAACAGGAGATCAATGTGATCAAAAGCGGCGGCATCTGGTACAAGAAAGCAGAGGTGTATTCAGCATCAGTAAATATTATTGGCAATACAGCCATCCTGTTAAACGACATCGATTTGGTAGCGGTTGTTGGAGGAAATGAAGTGATCAATCCTTTTATGGTAACAGAAGTATATATCAAAGAAAACGGAAAATGGACGATGGGCTCGCTTACATTTTCAAAGTTGATGCGACCTGTTAAAATGACGGGCACTAACAAATAACCGACAGATTTAAATCAATATTTTAAAACTGTCAACTGTAGAAAATATATTATTGAATCAATAAAAAATAGCTGTATGAAAGGATCAATTGCGTTAATCTGTTTTTTACTCATCACATTTACGATGGGTTGCTCATCTCAAAAAAACAGTTCTTCTACTGCAGGTAATGCAAATTCTCAGCAGGAAGTACTCAATCTGTCAAAAGAGAAATGGCAGTGGATGGCAGATAAGAATGTAGATAAGCTGACTTCACTCTTTCATGATCAATCCAAATTTGTGCACATGAGTGGCACATGGAAAAAAGCCGAAGAACTGGAGATCATTAAAACAGGAAGCATCTGGTATAAAAAAGCAGATGTGCATGATGTTGCAGTTGAAATGGTAGATGATGTTGCCATAGTCTGGAGTCGTATTACACTCACAGCAGTAGTTCGTGGGGCAGATGTAGTAACTGAATTTACAGTTACCGAACTTTATAAAAAACAAAGTGGAAGCTGGAAACTATTGGCGTTAACGTTTAGCAGTGTACGGGATACGCATCAAATTAAGCATTAGAATTAATTGATCACAAAAGAAATTTGTATGCGCACAATTAATTCTTTCATAGTGCTGGTATTGGTTGCCTCATCTATTATAAAGGTGAGTGCTAAACCATTGGTGCATACAAATGAACACCTGGATAAGAAGCAGCAGAGCATTATTATCATTTCATCTCTTGCCTCAAAAGGAGACCTGGTACAATTACAGAAAGCTTTGCATGATGGGTTAGACGCCGGATTAACTATAAATCAAATCAAAGAGGTTATTGTTCATTTATATGCATACTGTGGATTTCCACGCAGCATAAGAGGGTTGCAGACTTTTATGGAAGTACTTCAACAACGAAAAGCGAAAGGAATTACTGATAAAACAGGAAACAATGCTTCACCCATCGCTAATGACAGCAACAAATACGAACGTGGGAAAAAGATTTTAGGTGAACTTACGAACACAAAACAACCTGATTCACTTAGCGGTTATTCTGCCTTTGCGCCGGTAATTGACACTTTTCTGAAAGAGCATTTGTTTGCAGATATTTTTGAACGGGATGTTTTAACCTATGCTCAACGGGAACTGGTAACCATTTCGGTACTCAGTACCATTGGAAATGCAGAACCCATGTTGAAATCGCATTTATCCATTTCTCTCAATGTGGGGTTATCTCCTCAACATTTACATGAATTCGTCAACATCATTTCAGTAACCATCGGTAAAAATGAGGGGGATACTGCAGGAAAAGTGTTGGAGGAAGTGTTGAAAAAGTAATAGTTGAGTTTTAAATTTTTTAGCAATGAAAAAAATCGCATCTATATTTTTAGTAACAATGTCAATGGTAGCTACAATTAAAATCAATGCACAATCTACTCAGCAAGTGAAACAGCAAAACGCTTTTACACTTGTGTACGATGCTGCAATTACAAAAAATGAAAAAGGAAAAGTAAATATTCATCCTGTTACATATAAACTGAACGGGATCGATATTGCTGCAAATATTTATACGCCTGCCAATTACGATTCGTTAAAAAAATACCCGGCAATAGTGGTAGCACATCCTAATGGCGGTATAAAAGAACAAACGGCTGGATTATATGGGCAACGTTTGGCGGAGGCTGGTTATATAACGATTGTAGCAGATGCTGCGTACCAGGGAGCAAGCGGCGGTACTCCACGTCATACAGATAAACCATCAAGCCGCATTGAAGATATTCATGGTATGGCTGATTTTATTTCGCAACACGCAGGCGTTGATGCAAACCGTTTAGGTGTTCTGGGTATTTGTGGAGGTGGTGGTTACACGTTAAAAGCAGCTCAGTCAGATAAACGGTTTAAAGCAGTAGCAACGCTGAGTATGTTCAATTCAGGTGAAGTAAGACGCAATGGCTTTCAGAATTCACAGATACATACTATCCAGGAGCGTTTAAAAAAAGCATCGGAGGCACGAGCACAGGAAGCTGCAGGTGGTGAAATAATGTATGCTGGTGTGGCAAGTGTTACCGATGAAGAGATAGCCCGGACCTCAACTGATCTTTATCGTGAAGGGTATGTGTATTATTACAGAACGCATGCACATCCCAACTCTACTTTTTTATACACGATGAGTAGTTTGCTTGATTTGATGACATGGGATGCCAGTACGAATATGGATTTAATTGATCAACCCTTATTAATGATGGCCGGCAGCAAAGCCGATACAAAATATATGACTGATGAAGCATTTAAAAAAGCAACCAATGCAAAAAGCAAAGAGTTGTTTTTAATTGATGGGGCAACTCATATACAAACCTACTGGAAGCCAGAGTATGTATCACAAGCCGTCAATAAATTGGTTCGTTTTTATCAATCCAATCTTTAACGTTTACAATATGAAACTTCATCTTAGTTATATACTGCCGCTATTCTTATTGCTATTGACAGCATGCAAGAACAAAGAGGAAATGAATCACTCAAAGAGCGAAAGCACACTTGTTTTTCCGAAAGGGGAAAAAATTACGAATGATAATTTTACGGGCAATGCCTATTTACAAATGCTTATTGCTGCCGACAGTCTTAATGCCATAGCAGTGGGTAATGTTACTTTCGAACCGGGTGCCAGGAGCAAATGGCATTTACATCCGGCAGGACAAATATTATTGGTAACTGATGGTGTAGGTTATTACCAGGAAAAAGGTCAACCTAAAAAAATACTCCGCAAAGGAGATGCTGTAAAATGTCCGCCTGATGTTCCGCATTGGCACGGAGCAAGTGCCGACAGTGCTTTTGTTCAACTTGCCATCACCGGGAGAGAAAAAGGTGAAACAGTTTGGTTGCAGCCCGTAACCGAAGAGGAGTATCACAGTAACAACAAGTGAGAAATCCTTCAATCAATCTCCGTTAATCTTCCCAAATCACGCATTCATATAATTGTGGTGCTTTTCTGCTATCATGTTTTGAAGAATGGCTAACTTTCCCAAAAGTATTCCATTATGGCAGCTATCAATTTGAACGTAAATGGTAAAACGCTATCGGTTGATGTAGATCCTGCAACACCATTGTTATGGGTGCTGAGAGATCATTTAAATCTTGTGGGCACAAAATTCGGTTGTGGCATGGCACAATGTGGCGCATGCACGGTTCATTTAAACGGCAGCGCTGTGCGTTCCTGTTCAATACCAGTTTCATCTGTAAAAAATAATGCAATTGTTACCATTGAAGGGTTGAGCGAAAAAGGCGATCATCCACTGCAACAGGCATGGGAAGAATTGGATGTGTCGCAATGTGGTTATTGTCAAGCCGGCCAGATCATGAGTGCGGCAGCATTGTTGAAACGAAATCCAAAACCAACAGATGTGGATATTGATAATGCGATGTCGGGAAATATCTGCAGATGCGGAACACATGTCCGTATCAGACAGGCAATTCATTTAGCAGCCAAACAACCAAGCAAAAAATAATTATGGCAACAACACATTCAAGAAGAAACTTTCTGAAAGTATCTGCTTTATCAGGTGGTGGTATGCTCATCAGTTTCAGTTTACTCAACCTGCCGGCAGAAGCAAAAGCATTGGAAGAAATGATCTTTACTCCCAATGCTTATATCAAAATTGCTGCCGATGGCTCCATTATTTTGTTAGCTCCCAATCCGGAAATTGGACAAGGTGTAAAAACATCATTGCCCATGATCGTTGCAGAAGAGCTGGGTGTTGATTGGAAAAAAATCAAAGTTGAACTTGCGCCATTAGACAGCAGAATGGGCAGACAAACTGCCGGTGGCAGCGGATCAGTGAGAGGCCGATTTACCGAGTTACGTACAGTTGGTGCAACGGCACGTGAAATGTTGATTGCCGCAGCCGCACAACAATGGAATGTTCCTGCAACGGAATGTACTGTTGAAAACGGAGAAGTCATTCATAAAGCAAGTGGAAAGAAATTGAGTTTTGGTTCACTTGCATCTGCTGCAGCGAAACTGGAAGTGCCGGCTAAACCAACATTAAAAGATCCGAAAGAATTTAAACTCATCGGCACAAGAGTAAAAGATGTAGATGCACATAAAATTGTAACGGGCCAACCATTATTTGGAATTGATACAAGAAGAGAAGGAATGTTGTTTGCAATGGTAAGCAGACCGCCTGCCTATGGAAAAACATTGGGTGAAGTAAACGATGCAGCTGCATTGAAAATTGAAGGCGTAAAAAAAGTTGTGAAGATCAAAAACGCCGTTGCTGTTTTGGCAACTTCAACATGGGCGGCTAAAAAAGGAAGAGATGCATTGGTGATCCAATGGAATGCAAGTGAAAAACTGGAAAACAGTGCCGAACATTTCGCAACATTCAAATCACTGCTCGACAAACCTGCGCCAACTGCACCTGCCAGAAATGACGGAGATGTTGATGCTGCAAAACAGGGTGCCGTTAAAGTACTCGATGTAACCTATGAAATACCAACACTGTCGCATGGACAAATGGAGCCGCTTAACTTTTATGCGAATGTGAAAGATGGTAAAGTAGAATTGTTTGGTCCTACACAGGTGCCGGGTGCAGTAAGAACGGAAGTGTCAAAACTATTAGGAATAGCTGAAGAAAATATAACCATTTCATCACCTCGTCAGGGTGGTGGTTTTGGAAGAAAGTTAATGACCGATAATGGTGTTGAAGCAGCATTGATCTCTGCTGCTGCACAATGTCCGGTACAAGTACAATGGACTCGTGAAGATGATATGCAGAATGATTTTTATCGTCCGGCAGAAATGTGGCGTTATCGTGCAGCATTATCAGCTGACAATTTATTGTCATGGCATCAATCAGGTGTTGGCATTGGTAGAGGTGTACGTGGCGACAGTTACGTTGCAGGAGCCATTGCAAACTATCGTGCCGAAGGACAAGGCTATACAAGCAATACACCAACCGGTTGGTGGAGAGCACCGGGTGCAAACACGCTTGCATACGTTGCCGAAAGTTTTATGGATGAAGTATGCACTGCGTTGAAAAAAGATCCGATAGCATTTCGTTTGGAGTTGTTGAAAAGAGCAAAAGAGCAAACCGTTGGAAAAATCAATTACGATCCGGAGAAATACAAAAGTGTAATTGATTTGGTGGCGAAGATGAGTAAGTGGGGTTCAAAAACACCCGGTGTGTTCAGAGGTTTCTCTACCTGGTTTTCGTTTGGATCTTATGTGGCGCAGGTAGTAGACGTACAAATGGTAAATGGACAACCGAAAGTAAAGAAAGTGTATTGTGCAGTCAACTGTGGTCGTGTAATTAATCTGAGCGGTGCAGAGAACCAGGTACAAGGTTCCATTGTGGATGGTATCAGTCATGCCATGTTCCCGAAAGTGACATTTGTAAATGGAGCTGTGGCTGAAACAAACTTTCACATGTATAAATTCCTACGTATGAAAGATGCGCCAACAGATGTAGAGGTGCAATTTGTTGAATCGGATGAAGCGCCTACCGGTTTAGGTGAACCGGCTTTGCCGCCGATAGCAGCAGCTCTTGCAAACGCCATTTTTGCAGCTACCGGAAAACGATTACGCAAGTTGCCTTTTGCTGAACAGTTGGCATAATCGGGTTCGTTTCGTTGCAATAGTTCTGTTCTCGGGCCTGCCTCCTAATTACTAAACTATCTCAATCTGTAATTATGGTAGGTAAATCCGTAATCTGTATACCAATAAAACAGAAAAAATAAAGCAATTTTAATGCGTGTGTACAATCGGCATTTTTTCAACCTTGTTTTAAAATCTGGTTAAACTGTTTGGTTGCACATTCAACGATCAATTTTTCAAAAACGAACATAAAAACAGGTTGCCTGTTATTCTTACATTGAAAACAACCTGCAAAAAACTCACTAACTTTCATAAAAGTATTCCGCTATGCCAGTAATCAGTTTGAACGTAAACGGTAAAACAGTTTCAATTGATGTTGATCCTGCAACGCCTGTACTATGGGTGTTGAGAGAACATTTAAATTTAGTTGGCACCAAATACGGATGCGGCGTTGCCCAATGCGGTGCCTGCACAATTATGCTTGATAATGTTGCGGTGCGTTCTTGTTCATTGCCTGTTTCAGCCGTGTCAAAACGATCAATCACAACCATTGAAGGTTTGAGTGAGAATGGAGATCATCCGGTGCAGAAAGCATGGATTGAACAGGATGTGGCACAATGTGGTTATTGCCAAACCGGGCAGATCATGACTGCTGCTGCATTGTTGAAAAGCAATCCCAATCCAACCGATGCACAAATTGAAGCGTCTATGAGTGGTAATATTTGCAGGTGTGGTACTTATCTGCGTATCAAGGAAGCAATTAAAACAGCAGCGAAGCAAAACTAAACTACGTTGAGCCCTGGTTTTTATTAAAATTATTTAATCTGCCTTTCGATGAAATACATTCTGGCTTTTTTGCTTTTCTCATACAGCAATGTTTCTGCTCAGTCAAAAGACATGATGATTCGTATATCCGAAATTGAGATCGATTCAAATTATCTGAATGAATATAATACAATTCTAAAAGAAGAATCAAGGGCATCCGTTCAATTAGAATCCGGCGTTATTGCTATTTATCCAATGTATCAAAAAGCGAATCCAACGCAGATCCGGATTTTAGAGATCTATGCAAACCGTGAAGCTTATGAAGCACATTTAAAAACACCCCATTTTCAGAAATACAAAACAACCACGTTGAAAATGGTAAAGTCGTTGAAACTAATAGACATGAATAATATCGATTCAGAAACGATGGTTGATATCTTTCGTAAAATAAAACAATAGCAGTTCTACCGTACTGAATTCATCATTTTTAAAGTCATTCAAAATGGAAAAGTTCAAAACCGATAATAGCAGAAGAGCATTTTTAAAATCATCTTTCCTTGCAGGTGGTGGATTGATGATCAGTTTCAGTGGATTGGCAGAGTTCAGTCTGGAGAATAAAATAAATCCGGCCGATCTGCCTGCTGAATGGCATGAGCTCACAGGTTATATCAAAATCACTTCCGATAACATCATCAAAATATTCAACCCCAATCCTGAGTTTGGACAAAATGTGATGACATCACTTCCGATGATTGTTGCGGAAGAGTTAGATGTAGATTGGAAAAAAGTACAAGTGGAAATGGGGCCGCACGACAATGTGAAACTTGGGCCACAATTTACAGGCGGCAGTAATTCCGTTCGCATGTATTGGAAACCATTGCGTGATGCAGGTGCAGCTGCACGCAGTATGTTGTTAACGGCAGCAGCTCAAACATGGAATGTTCCGGTAGAAGAACTTACAACGAAAGCTGGCATGATCCATCATGAAAAATCAGGTAAGTCAGGAACTTATGGTGAGTTTGCATCGAAAGCTGCAGGTATTCCTATTCCAAAAGATATCAAGCTGAAAGATGTAAAGAATTTTACTGTCGTAAGAAACTCACAGAAGAATGTTGAAGGACAGAAAATTGTAACCGGCAAACCATTGTTTGGATTAGACTATACACAGGAAGGAACATTGATTGCGATGATTCATCACCCTCCTGCATTTGGTATGAAAGTAAAATCGTTTGATGCAAGTGAAACATTGAAAATGCCCGGCATCAAAGATGTGTTTACGTTGAAGTTGTATGAAGATGGATACGAACAGGCTGGTTTCGATACACGTACATTCAACGATTTGCTGGTGGTAGTTGGTAAAACAACATGGGAAGTGATGAATGCACGCAAGAAATTAAAAGTAACCTGGGAACCGAAAGGAGATACAAAAGATTATATGGCAGGCAGGGGCGGAAAGAGAGAAGTAGTTGTGCCGGGTGCATTGGAAAGCACAGCAACACATCTTGCAAAAATGAAAGAGTATGCAAGTAAGCCTGCACAACTGTTACGTAAAGATGGTGATCCTGAAACAGCATTTAAAAATGCAGCGAAGGTGATTGAGCGAACTTACAACGCACCATTTCTGGCACACAATTGTATGGAGCCAATGAATTGCTTTGCACATGTTACAGATGAGAAAGCATTGATCGTTGGGCCACACCAGGCTGCCGGTTGGATTGAACCGACTTTATCAAAAGCATTGAACATGCCTGCAGATAAAATCGAAATTCAGATCACACGTATGGGTGGTGGTTTTGGTTTACGGGCATACGGGCATACGTTTACAGAAGCCGCACTTATTTCCAAAAAAGTAAAAGCGCCAGTGAAACTGGTGTACAGCAGGGAAGATGATATGACCTATGGTATTTATCGCCCGATGTACACTGCTACCTACCGTGCAGCATTTGATGCCAATAAAAACCTACTTGCGTTTCATGTAAAAGGTGGTGGTATTCCGGAACATCCTGTCCATGCAAACAGGTTTCCAGCAGGAGCAGTTGATAACTATTTAGCAGAGAGTTGGGAAATACCTTCCAATATTACCATTGGTGCGTTTCGTGCGCCACGTTCTAATTTCAATGCAGCTGCTGAACAATCATTCTTGGATGAAGTTGCTGAATACGTTGGGAAAGACCCCATTGAATTTCGATTGGAATTATTGAAGCGGGCGAAAGAAAATCCGGTTGGAAAAAATAATGAATACGATGCAGACCGATATGCGGGTGTATTGAAACTGGTGAAAGAAAAATCGGGATGGGGCAGTGCAGAGAACAAACAATACAGTCGTGGTGTGGCTGCTTATTTCTGTCACAACTCGTATGCAGCACATGTAGTTGACGTTATAAAGAAAGATGGACAGCCATTTGTTGAACGTGTTACAAGTGCAGTTGATTGCGGTATTGTGATCAATCCGGATGCTGCCGCTAATATGGTACAGGGATGTGTGGTGGATGGCATTGGTAATGCATTGTATGGTGAACTGACTTTTAAAGATGGTGTTCCGGAGAAAAATAATTTCACCCGTTACCGAATGATCCGCCATCGGGAAGCACCAAAGAAGATCGATGTGCATTTTGTACAGAATGACATTAATCCAACAGGTTTAGGTGAACCACCTTTCCCGCCAATCTTTGCAGCAGTAGCCAATGCATTATATAAAAGTGAAAAGAAGCGATTTTACAATCAGCCTTTTTCAACTGAACTTCAAAAGAAATCATAAGTGGGTTTGATAGACTTAAATAAAATGTGAGCGGAATATGAAATTGATACTTGTAACTTTTGTACTGTCAACATTAGCAATAACCTTGCTTTCGTTTAATCAGACTTTTGATTTAAAAGCGAGTGTGCAACGTGGTAAAACAGTTTATGAAACGAATTGTATGTCTTGCCATATGCCCGAAGGAACCGGACTTGAAGGTGCGTTTCCTCCTTTAGCCAAATCAAAAAATCTGGCTGATAAAAATCGCCTGATCAAAGTAATCCTTCAAGGAATGAGAGGTCCGGTGAAAGTGAATGGAGTTGATTATAATAGTGAAATGGCAGGTATCAGTCTCACCAATGCACAGGCTGCCGATGTTGCAAATTATATCCGTAATTCATGGGGCAATAAATATCCTGCTGTTTTGCCGAAAGATATTCAGCCGGGTTTAAAAGCAGTTTCAAAAGGATATCAGAAATATTAAGGGGAAATTTGTAAAACACAAATTTGTTTCATTATTGCATGACGAAAGAGATCAATGAAATAATTGCAGCATATAAAAAAGCAACGCAGAAAGGAATGAAGACTGCGTTGGCAACGGTTGTATATGTAGAAGGATCTTCATACAGAAGGCCCGGTGCACGCATGCTCGTGGAAGAAGATGGACGGATGACCGGAGTCATCAGCGGAGGATGCCTGGAAGGAGATGCATTACGAAAAGCACTGCTGGCCATTCATCAAGATCAAAACAAACTCGTTACCTACAACTCGATGGATGAAGAAGATGTTGAGTTTGGTGTACAGCTCGGCTGTAATGGTATTGTACATATTTTATTTGAGCCGATTGATGCGGCGGATGAAAATAATCCCATTGAATTGTTGGAGCGTTCGCAGTTGTACAGAAGAGAAACAGTTTTAGTGACATTGTTTTCATTACACAATTTTCATGGTCATCAACCAGGTACTTGTTTTTTTCTTGATCAAGAAAGTTCGTACAGCAAATTAGATGAAGCCGGATTAAAAGCCTTAGTGCATGAAGATGCATCTACAGTGTTGAATGCAGGTTCATCATTCATCAAAGAATACAGTGCGTTTGAATTGACTGCCTTTGTTGAATTGCTGCAGCCCTCCATTTCATTGATCATTGTTGGTGCAGGCAATGACGCATTTCCTTTAGTTGAAATGACGAAGGTGTTGGGTTGGCAGATAACAGTTGCAGACGGACGATCAACACATGCGAATGCACAACGTTTTCCTGACGTACATCAACTGCTTACAGGAAAACCGGAGGAGATATTCAAACAACTTGCCATTGATGAATGGACAGTGTTTTTGTTGATGACACACAATTACAAGTATGATTTGGCCATGATGAAACTGTTGTTGCAAATCAACTGCAGATACATAGGAACACTCGGGCCAAAGAAACGGCTTGAACGCATGTTTGATGAATTAAAAGATGAAGGTATTACTGTAACAGACGAACAACGTGCAACAATCCATGGGCCGATTGGATTGGACATCGGTGCAGAAACTGCCGAAGAAATTGCCTTGTCTGTACTGGCAGAAATAAAAGCGGTATTTGCTGAACGTACAGGCGGTTTTTTGAAAAACCGTTCGGTCAGTATTCACACCCGAAATGAATTGGAATTACAGAAATTAAGCAGCAATGGCAGATGAGCACATGCATACAAATAAAACAGGCGTCATTATACTCGCTGCAGGCGCATCTTCACGGTTAGGTTCTCCCAAACAATTATTGGCATATTCAGGCGCTACGCTATTGCAACATTCCATTGACGCAGCTCAATCATCTGATGCTTCTTCAGTTCTTGTTGTTTTAGGTGCCAATGCTGATCTCATTAAATCTGAAATCGGCCACACAGCTGCTAACGTTGTTGTAAATCCTGAATGGAAAGAAGGAATGGCTTCTACCATTCGATGCGGTTTACAAACTTTGGTTGAAATGCATCCGGAAACAGAAGCTTTAATTTTCATGGTAGCCGATCAGCCATTTGTAACAGCGGCGCTATTAAATAATTTGATGGAGTTGAACAGAAATGAACAGCGCAGCATTGTTGCAAGTAAATATGGAAGTACTTTTGGAACACCTGTGCTATTTACCAAACGTTTCTTTCCGGAACTGATGGAGTTAACAGGTGATGTGGGAGCAAAGAGCCTGGTTCGAAAATATATGGACGAAGCTACTTTTGTTTCCTTTCCGAAAGGAGAGATTGATATTGATACGGTGGAAGACTATAAAAATCTTTCGGAAGAATAATTGAAAGTACGCCTCGTCTGATGTCCTCGTCTGACGGAAAATTCAGCAAACAATGATTACTGTAACAGAAGCAAAACATATTATTTCAAATAACGTAACAGCATTAAAACCTGTTACGCTTCCGTTATTGCAGGCAAGAGGAAAAGTATTATCAACAGATGTGTTTGCTACAGTTGATATTCCTGCGTTTCCGCAATCGGCTATGGATGGTTATGCATTTGCATATGATGATCTGCAGAAAGAATTAGTTATTGAAGGAGAGATGGCAGCAGGAAGTTCTTCCACAATTGAACTTACAACAGGCAAAGCCATCCGCATTTTCACGGGAGCACCTGTGCCTGCCGGAGCAGATACAGTGGTAATGCAGGAGAAAGTAAAAGCAGAGAATGGCATCTTAATTATTGAAGATGATAAATTGCAACGCAACAGCAATGTTCGTCCGGTAGGTTCTGAAATAAAAGCAGGGGAACTGGCTTTACCGAAAGGAAGTGTATTAACTGCGGCAGCTATTGGTTTTTTAGCAGGCATTGGTGTTACAAAAGTTGAAGTTATACCAGATCCTGTCATCAGCATTCTGCTTACTGGTAACGAATTGCAGCAGCCGGGCAATCCTTTATCGTACGGACAAGTGTACGAATCTAATTCATATAGTTTAACAGCAGCATTGCAGTCGCTGCATCTTCCTGTTCATCGTGTATACAAAGTAGAAGACAATCCGGAGGTGCTTACTGCAACATTGCAACAGGCATTAGATGAAAGTGATCTTGTATTATTAACCGGTGGTGTAAGTGTGGGTGATTATGATTTTGTATTGCAGGCTGCTGAAAAATGTGGCGTAACAAAACAGTTTCACAAAATAAAACAGCGTCCGGGTAAACCGTTATTCTTTGGCACAAAAGATGAAAAGCTTGTGTTTGGTTTGCCGGGCAATCCATCATCGGTAATTACTTGTTTTTATGAATATGTAACAGAAGCACTGGCACTTCAAACAAAACGCCCTTTGCAACTGAAGGCTGTGCAAACGATACTGGCAAAGGATTGCATTAAACCAATAGGGCTTTCCCATTTTCAAAAGGCATATTACGATGGAGAGAAAGTATTGCCCTTAACAGCACAGGAATCGTACAAATTAAATTCATTTGCAACAGCCAATTGTTTGCTGATGTTGGAAGGAGAGAAGGAAGCATACAAAACAAACGATCCCGTCACCATTCATCTTTTACCAGTTTAAGAGCGATGGACTTCATTTATTTTTTTTATATTCTATTGTTTCTTGTTGCATTTCTTTATGCATCAGTCGGCCATGGTGGAGCCAGTGGTTACCTTGCATTGATGGCCATCTTCAGCATTGCGCCCGATGTAATGAAACCAACAGCGTTACTGTTGAATTTATTTGTATCGCTTACATCTTTCATACAGTTTTATCGTGGTGGTTATTTCCGGATGAAATTATTTCTGCCCTTTGCATTGGCTTCTGTGCCGTTTGCATTTTTAGGCGGATTGATTTCAATAGATGCTTCAGTATATAAACAGATTTTGGGTTGGCTGTTATTATTGCCGGTGATCCGTTTCATTTTCTTCAGTGATATACAGGTGAAAGAGCAACAGCATTATTCGTTACTGCTTGCAATCGGCATTGGAGCAGTTATTGGTTTCTTGTCAGGATTGATCGGTATTGGTGGTGGTATTATTTTGTCGCCAGTATTGTTACTGCTGCGTTGGGCCGACATGAAACAAACAGCCGCCATCAGCGCCTTGTTCATTTTTGTGAATTCGTTATCAGGCTTAGCAGGACAATTGACAAAAGGTATTCAGTTTACAACCGATATGTATCTCTATGTGATCATTGCGTTTGCAGGCGGGCTCGCAGGAGCATATATTGGTGCAGCTAGGTTAAAACAGGGCATGTTGAAGTATATGCTGGCTATAGTATTATTAATTGCTGCCGTAAAACTATTGGTAACCTGAGTTGGGTTATTTTTGCTCCTTAATACAACAATGATGCGTGTGGAGGTTTTGTTTTTTGGAAAACTGGTTGACATTGCAGGTACTTCGCTTGTACTGAATAATATAATATCAACTGATGAACTGTTGGAACAACTGCGTTTGCAGTTTCCTGCACTTGCAGCAGAAAAATTTATAATGGCGGTTAATAAGAAAACCATCTCAGCTAATACTCCTTTAACTGATAATTGCACGGTTGTTTTATTGCCACCATTCTCCGGCGGATAAATATGAACAACGACCAACTATATGAACGTTACCAACGCCAACTGATCCTGAAAGGATTTGGTGCCGAAGCACAACAGAAATTGTTGTCTTCTTCCGTATTGGTGATTGGTGCAGGTGGATTGGGTTGCCCGGTGTTGCAGTATCTTGTTGCAGCCGGTGTTGGCAGTATTGGTATTGTAGATGATGATGTAGTTGCTCTTTCGAATTTGCACAGGCAGGTGTTGTACAATGTGCAAATGATCGGCCGGTCAAAAGTTGAATGTGCAGTTGAAGTACTACAACAGTCAAATCCTCAAGTAAAGTTTACCGTTTACAACGAACGATTCACAAACAAAAATGCAACTGCTATTCTTTCTGCGTTCGATGTAGTAGTTGATGGCTCTGATAATTTCGCTACACGTTATTTGGTGAACGATGCCTGTGTGTTACTGAACAAGCCATTGGTATATGGTGCCATTTCACAATACGAAGGACAGGTAGCTGTGTTCAATGCAGAACAGAATAACGAACGCACAGCGAATTACCGAGATATTTTTCCTCATCCACCAAAAGAGGGAGAAGTTTTAAACTGTGCAGAGGCCGGCGTGTTGGGCGTATTGCCCGGCATCATTGGCAGTATGATGGCGAATGAAACCATTAAGCTCATTACAGGAACAGGTGTGCTATTGGCGAACAAGCTGTTTACTTATAACACACTTAACAATCAAACCTATGAACTGGAGTTGAGCAAACAGGCAGATACAGCTTCACTCATTCCTGCTAGTATTCAAGCATTAGAACAAACCGATTATGAATGGCTGTGCAGCAACTCAGCTACTGTAAACGAAATTGATGTCGCTGTATTTAATGAGATGGTCGTAGAAGGAAAAGCGGCAATTGTTGATGTGCGGGAAAAAGATGAATTACCTGTTGTAACCGAGTTCAGTCACATGCAGATTTCTTTAAGCCAGCTGCAACAACATACAGCATGGCTTACAGAAGATACGATTGTTGTATTTTGTATGTCAGGGAAACGAAGTGCACAGGCAGCAAAGCAATTGAATGATCTTTTTGGTGCATCAAAAAAGATCTATAGTTTAAAAGGCGGTATTCAGCAATGGATACAGCAACAAAAACAAACTGTATAATGGAACGTAAACCCAAGAATATATTTAATCAGGGAGCAATTTCTCCTGCGTTTATTGCAGATAGTATTGCCAAGCACAGTTCAAAAACGAATATCGGCGGGCATAGTATTTTCTTAGGACAGGTGAGGGCTGATTTGATCGATGAAAAGAAAGTGGTAGCGATCGAATACACTACCTACGAAGAACTGGCCTTAGAAAAAATGCATATCATTCGTGAAGAGATATTTGCAAAGTATGAACTGACCTGTATGCATGTGTACCATAGTTTAGGTGCTGTTGCTTCAGGAGAAATTTGTTTGTTTGTGTTTACTTCATCTGCCCATCGTCGTGCAGCAATTGATGCCTGCAACGAAGTAGTAGAACGCATCAAAACAGAATTGCCGGTTTGGGGCAAGGAATTATTCGAAGACGAAACACATCAATGGAAAGTAAATCAATAAGCAATGGTCGACATTACGCATAAATCAACAACCTTACGTGAAGCAATCGCATCAGCAACACTCACCGTTTCCAAACAGGAAACCATAGATGCAATTCAAAACAAAATAATTCCCAAAGGTGATGTGTTTGAATTTTCCCGTGCAGCGGGATTATTAGCGATCAAAAAAACAAGTGATGTAATCCCAGATTGTCATCCGTTGCCTGTTGAGTTTGCATCAATTAAACATGAAATAGATGGATTAAGCATCCGCATTTTTGTTGAGGTACATACCATTTATAAAACAGGAGTGGAAGTGGAGGCAATGCATGGTGCAGCCATCACTGCATTAACAATGTACGATATGCTGAAGCCTTTGGATAAAGGTGTGGAGATTTCTTCCATCAAATTAGAAAGTAAGAAAGGAGGGAAAACAGATTTCAAAGATGAACTTAAGGATAGCATTCGCACAGCGGTGGTTGTTTGTTCCGATTCCGTAGCAGCAGGTACAAAAGAAGACAGCAGCGGAAAAGCCATCCTGCAAAAATTAGAACAGCATCAACTCAAAACATCCGTTTATGAAATCATTCCCGATGAGTTTGATGTAATTCAATCAAAAGCAAAGCAATACAGCAACGAAGGATTCAATTTAATTCTATTCACCGGCGGTACCGGACTTTCGCCAAGAGATATTACACCGGAAGCTATTCAACCATTACTCGATCGGGAAATACCCGGTATGATGGAAGCTGCACGAAATTATGGGCAGCAACGTACACCATATGCCATGCTATCAAGAGGTGTGGCAGGTTTCATCGGCAATTCATTGGTTATTACATTGCCCGGTTCTACAAAAGGTGCAGAAGAAACAATGGATGCATTGTTTCCTTATGTGTTACATTTATTTCGTGTAGCGAAGGGGATGCGGCACGATTAAAGATGACAATCTTCTGATTATAAAAGAACCGCTTCTTTGGCTTCTTTCACATTTACAATAAGGTTTTTCAACTGATGCAAATCTGGTGAGGTTTTATGACCGGATTCGGTCATTTGCCGCAAATTCTTATTGGCGGAAATTGCAAATAATTGGTATCGTCAAATCTTTGAATCCGATTTCGAATTCTCTAATTTGAGTAATCCATCAAATTGTGTCCACGTGTGTTCAATGGTAAACTTTATCAGGTTTTCGGTATGTATCATCTTTACATGCCTGCTCACTTCTCAAGCTAAAAGTCAAAGTAAAATTCAAGGCAGGCTACAGGCGCAGGAACAAAAACTTGTAGATATCAGCGGGGCCTCAATACTGCTGTTAAAAGCTTCGGATTCTGTTCTGGTAAAAGGAACGGTTAGTAACTCGTCGGGTAAGTTTTCATTCGACAATATTCAAAAAGGAAAATATCTGCTTCATTGCAGTCATACCGGCTACACAGAAATGTATATCGATCTGTCTGATCTTTCAAAAGATACTGATCTTGGAGTGATCACACTTAAACCTGTAGCTGAAAACCTGGGAACAGTTGTTGTAACAGGCAAGCGCCCAATGTTTGAACAGAAGATCGACCGGATGTTAATCAACGTAAAGAATAGCGCAACGAGTGCAGGCGGAACTGTATTGGATGTGTTAGAAAAATCGCCCGGTGTAATTGTGAATCGTGGCACAGGTGCGGTTTCATTAAATGGAAAGGACGGCGTGATGGTGATGATCAATGGAAAGCTCAGCTATATTCCGCAGGAAGCGATCCTGCAAATGTTAAATGGAATTAATTCATCGAATGTTGAACGTATCGAAATTATTACAGTGCCGCCTGCAAAGTATGATGCAGGTGGTAATGCCGGTTATATCAATATCGTTTTATTAAGTAATCCTGACGAAGGGTTCAATGGTTCGTATACACTCAGCATGGGAGTTTACAAAGGAAATTTTCCAACAGCTAGTGTGAACTTTAATTACAGGAAGAAGCAGGTGAATTTTTATGGTGGATATACTTTTTCAAAAGATGAGCAATTGCAACGCTTTGAAAATTTCAGAAAAATAACGTCTGCTAACAGCACAAAGGAAAGCAAAATGATCAGTGAACGGGATCCTTTTCAACGAAATCATAATGCACGCTTGGGTGTTGATTATAATATTGGAAAGAAGACAATACTTGGCGCACTTGTTTCCGGTTACGATAATAAATGGTCGATGACGGCAAAGAATACGGCTGTTTATTCAACTAACTCTTCTGTCGACACATCAGTAGTGATCGATAATTCAGAAATCAATAACTGGAAAAACCTGATGGGTAATATTAATCTGCAGCACAATGTGAAAGCTGGTGTGGAGTTTACGATCAATGCAGATTATCTCTATTATTATAACCGCAACCCGACAGATTATTTCAATCAATATTATAATGGAAGTGGAAGTTTTCTTGGAGATGAAAAGACGACCAGCGGAAAAACCACGATCATCAAGTTGTTTGTAGCACAATTTGATTATTCAAAAAAGTTTAATGAAAGCATAGCTATTCAATGGGGTGTAAAAGGGGTGTCGTCAAGGTTTACAAATGATGTGTTGGTGGCAAAGCTTGTGCAAAATACATGGGAGCCTGACGGTCGGTTTACTGCTAACTATTTTTTAAAGGAGAGTATTGGTGCAGCCTATGTTTCGATGGATAAGCGTATCAATGCCAAAACTGAAATGAAAGCCGGTCTGCGATATGAATACACCGAATCGAATCTTGGTAGTGAAACCAAACCGAATATTGTTGATCGAAAGTATGGCAACCTGTTTCCTACATTTTATATTAATCACCGGATGAATGAAAACAACTCGATCAACTTCAGTTATAACCGACGCATCAACAGGCCAACATTTAATCAATTGGCACCGTTTCTTATCTTCTTTGATCCAAAGACATTTATATCCGGTAGTCCGGCCGTGCAACCGTCTTTTACAGATGCTGTAAAAGTTGATTATACGTTAAAGAAAGTGCTTTTCTCTGTAAGCTATTCTTATGAGAAGAATTCAATTGCACGTTTTCTTGCTGAAACAAATCCTGTTGATAACAGCCAGATCATTACTGCACAGAATTTGAATTACATGAATTTGTTTTTTGTTTCTGTAAGCTTCCCTTTGAAGATTACAAAGTGGTGGAATTCGCAACTGAATGTATCGGGCAACAGGAGTGAAATTGCGGCGATCATTAATAAGCAAAAGGCCGGATTTTCACAGGTGTTTGTAAACATCAGCGGATCGCAACAATTCACCTTACCCAAACAATTTTCTGTTGAACTTTCAGGTTTTTTTCAATCCAAATCATTTGTATTTGGCGCCGATGTTGTAAAGCCATATGGCCTCATGAATATTGCTCTGCAGAAGAAATGGAAAGATAATAGCCAATCGCTTGTGCTTGGAGTTGATAATGTATTCAACAGCTTCAGGTTCCGAACATCGCTTGCAGTGCCAGGTCAGAATATTGAAAGCAGGGGTGATTATTTATTTACCCAGCGTTGGTATAAGATCAGTTGGACACAGCGTTTCGGTAATAAAGTATTAAAGGATAAGCGTAGCCGTAATACCGCTTCTGATGAAGAACGAAAACGGGTTGATTGATCAACGTATAAAAACGGACTCTGCTTTATTCATTGCATCAGTTAGCCAATTAGGGTTTATGAGTGCAAGATCAGCAGGAAGTTGATCAGTTGAAAAGAATTTTAACTCCTGTGTTTCATTGTTTGAAAAATCTTCTGCTATCTCTTCCGTAAGTTTTGCTTCAAAGTAAGAAGTAACATATTGAACTGTTCTGTCATGATACGTATAAGTTTGAGAGGCAGGTGAGGAATAAACCCCAATAAAGCGTATGATGTTTGCAGCACTGTTCGTTTCTTCTTCTATTTCACGTAACAAGGCCTGTTCAATTGTTTCACCAAATTCCACATGACCTGATATAATGCACCATTGATTGACATCTTTTCTTTTCTGCAGGAGTATTTCACCTTTCTCATTAAAAATGGCTGCTGCAACTGCCGGTAGTATTTGCGTATTCATCATTACTTGTTTAAGGCTAAGATACAAATGAGTCTTTAGCTTGGCTGCAGCGGCCATATTACAACGTTGTCGTAAGGATAATTGTCGTTTTAACTAATAAAAAACGCCGTTGGGTATAAGCGCTTTTTTTAGGTGAAAGCCTTGCCCAGCAACAGTTCTGGTAAATCAATTTGCATTTGGCATCATAAAAACAGGCGCATCTTGATTTGATGGCTAAACACAGGTTCAATAATTTTACATCATCAAATCAGCGATCAGGAAGTTGAAAAGCAATAACCCGAAGATTTGAAAGCTCTACAACCAGATATTTAGAACTCTTTTTTTATATGGCAAGCAATCGTTAACGGTCACCTGTTTCTACAGATGACCTTTTTCTTTTTTAGCACTTTCCATTCAACTATTCCTCATTTTTCTTTATGGTGATTCAGCAAAGCTGGTCACGCTTTTGCAGGTGAATTCATTGAAGAATAAGATATGTTTGCAAAACGATCTGTTCAGAAATCGGATCATTTGGAAAGTAAAACATGAACTGGAAATATATCGCTGCCGGCGTATTCTTTGCATTGTTGTGGTCATCGGCAGCAACTGCTACAAAAATATCATTGCAATCGGCACAACCATTTGTGATAGCTGTTGCCCGATTCTTCATTGGAGGAGTGGGTATGTTGGTTTTTGCACATCTTATCTGGCGTAAACGTTTCCCAAAAAAGAAAGAGTGGTTATTTATTACAGTTTATGGTTTACTCAACATCAGTTTATACCTGGGCTTGTATGTAGTGGCTATGCAGGAAGTTTCGGCGGGCTTGGGAAGTATGGCTGTAGCTGTGAACCCTGTGCTCATCAGTATTCTTTCTGCTGCTTTGTTCGATCATAAGATGGGAACAAAACATTGGTTGAGTTTGTTGCTTTGCAGCGCCGGTGTAGTGGTGGCAGCCTGGCCCTTGTTACAAAACAGTTTTGCAACAGTAAATGGCATACTCATTATGCTGGTAAGTATGCTGGCTTATTCAGCTGGTGCAATTTATTTTGCCCGTGCAAAGTGGAGCGATCTGCATATTCTTACCATCAACGGATGGCAAACTTTGATCGGCGGTGTGTTGCTCATTCCTGTATTGCTGTTTACTTATAAAAGCGAATTCAATCATTTCGATTTCCATTTCTACAGTGGTGTATTGTGGCTGGCTATTCCTGTATCAATTGCAGCTGTGCAATTATGGTTATGGCTACTGAAACGAAATGCAGTAACAGCATCTTACTGGTTATTCCTTTGTCCGGTGTTCGGATTTATCATTGCTGCTGTTAGCCTGAACGAGCCAATTACACTGTTTACCGTTGCCGGTGTATTACTCGTAACTGCAGGGCTGTATATGGTACAAAAGAATATTGCTGCAAAAAGGAAGAATTGACAATTTCGTTTTCCCCGCCCCGGCCCGCCACTAAAGCTCAATGACCAATCTTTAAATTTTCAGCAATAATAGCGGTAATCCTTCCAGTTTAATCTTCAAAAGTGACCAATCCTGAGTCAGGTAGCTCAATGTCATGGTAGGTAAGCTCGGCAAAATAGGAGCCAAATAACCCAAAGGAGCCAAATAATTTTAGGATGACAGGTAATGTTAATAAAATTTAAAAAAACTTCTATCATTTTTTTAAGAAGTTTGAAAAGTTTATTTACTTTAGTCCTGCTGTTTAAAATGATTGCCATCCATGCTGCTAAAGAATAACCGTTATAAAAGACAGATTCAAAAGCATCTCTATTTTGAGAAAGAGCTTTCCTGTGCTGATTTGAGTCTTTTAACCGATAAAAGCCTTCCGCTTACAACACGTGTATTGAACGAGTTAATCGAGGATGGATTGGTTGTAGAGTCTGGTTACGCTCATTCTACAGGTGGTCGTCGGCCTTTGGTTTATTCCCTTAAGGCTGATGTGCTTTACATAGTTTCTGTGGCGATGGATCAGTTGGTTACACGCATTGCTATTTTGGATATGCAGAATAATTATGTGCTGGAGCCTCTGCGTATTGAACTTCCATTAAGCAATAATCCCGATGCGTTATCACAACTCACGCAACATATTAACAGCTACATACTTTCTTCAGGCATCTCTAAGCAAACTATTGCCGGTATCGGCATTGGTATGCCTGGTTTTATAGATGTAACAAAAGGTATCAATCATTCATTTCTTAAAACAGAAAGCGGAAGCAGCATTGTTAGTATTGTTGAAGGAGCGGTTGGCGTACCTGTATTTATAGATAATGATTCCAGTTTAATTGCCTTAGCAGAATTGAAATTTGGAGCAGCCCGCAATAAGCAAACCGTAATGGTGGTAAATGTAGGCTGGGGTATTGGTTTGGGTATGATCGTAAAAGGTGAATTGTTTCGGGGTAATAATGGTTTTGCCGGTGAATTCAGTCATATCCCTCTTTTCACGAATAATAAAATGTGTTCATGTGGTAAAAGCGGTTGCTTAGAAACGGAATCATCTTTATTTATTGTTACAGAAAAAGCAATCGAAGGTTTAAAGCATGGAAAAGTATCGATGCTGAAAAACTTAACGCTGGAGCATGCAGAAGATTCTTCTAAGGAAATCATGGAGGCTGCTATCAAAGGTGATAAGTATGCAATTGAGTTATTGTCGGAGGCTGGTTATAATATTGGCCGTGGTATTGCTATTCTAATTCATTTACTCAACCCCGAGTTAATTATATTAAGCGGACGTGGATCCGTTGGTGGAAAAATCTGGTTGGCACCTATACAACAAGCAATCAATGAACATTGTATTCCCAAAATTGCGGAGAATACACACCTTGAAATTTCGTCACTTGGTTTTCGTGCAGAATTAATTGGAGCAGCTGCGTTAGTGATGGATCACTTTGACGCACTAGACAGGCGAAAGAACAAAAGTTTGGGCAGCCAGGTGGAGCTATAATATTATTCTTTACTTACTTCCATTATTTACATCAGTCTCTTATTCTTTAACCAAAAAACAAACTGCAATGAAAATGTTGTTTAAACGATTGCTGCTTTTTGCAATAGCAGCAATGTGCTTCCTAAACGTGATAGCACAGGAAAAAAAGACGGTTACCGGCACCGTAAAGGATGCGGAGGGAACCCCCCTGGCCTCGGTAACTATTAAAGAAAAAGGTACTACCAATCAAACAACAACAGGTGCAAACGGGGCTTTCCGTATTAATGTGGCCGCCAATGCTATCCTGGTATTTACTTCTATTGGATATGAGGCCAAAGAAGAGAGTTTGAATGGCAGAACCGCTATTGAAGTAAGCCTGGATATATCCAGCAAAGAAATCGGCGAAGTGGTGGTAACATCATTGGGTATTACACGTGAAAAGAAAGCACTTGGTTATGCAAGCTCTACTATTAAAGCGGAAGATCTGACACAAGCCGGATCACCAAATTTTGCAGCTGCATTGTATGGTAAAGCTCCTGGTGTACGTATTGGTGCAACACCGGGTGGTGCAACCAGTGCAGTAAACATCAACATTCGTGGGATTAACTCTATTACGGGTAAAAACCAACCTTTGATTGTAATGGATGGTGTACCTATCCGCAATGAAGAAGTGCGTAACAATGATTATTGGAACGATCAACGTCTACGTGGTAATGGTTTGTTAGACATCAACCCTGAAGACATTGAAAATATTTCCATTCTGAAAGGTGCGTCTGCTGCTGCTCTTTATGGCTCAGAAGCTGTTAACGGTGTTGTATTGATCACTACCAAAAAGGGATCAAAAAGTAGCAAAGGTTTCAGTGTTGATTTCAATGCTAACTACAGTGTTGACCAGGTAGCTTATTTACCCCGTTATCAAAATGTTCGTGGTGCAGGTGCACCCATACATGTAAGCAATGGCGGACAGGATGCTGAAGGTTTTGTTTATTATGATACGAATGGTGATGGTATAAAAGAAACAAGAGGTATTCTTGGTTACAGTATTAATTTCGGACCTAAGTTCGATGGTAAGCCAACAATGGGTTGGGATGGTGTTATTCGTCCATACGAAGCACAAAAAGATAATTATGCCGGCTTATTCCAAACAGGAAGAAGTTCAAGTATTAACGTAGCCGTTTCGCAATCATCAGCAAATGCTACAACAAGGTTTTCTTTAACACGTCAGCAAAACCAGGGTATCAGCCTTGGTGCAGATAACTATAAAAACATTGCCAATCTTAATACTTCACTTAGGTTGGGTAAAAAGTTTACAACAGATGTAATCGTAAACTTTATCAACCAGAAAACGCACAACCGTCCTTATTCCATTGATCGTATGATCAACAATTTTACAGGTATGATGGGACGTTTTGATAATGCAGACTGGTACCTCAATAAGTATCAAACCAGCAAGGGTTACAGATATGTAACAGGCACAAATCAAAGTTTAACGCCGGGTGAAAATATCATCTACAATGGCTTTAAAGGTGATATTGCTGATTATGTTTGGAGAGTTAAAGAACATAATGAAGATGAGTATAGCAACCGTATCATTGGTAGCGTAACAAATACATGGCAAATTATCAGAGATCTGCGTTTACGTACAAGATTCTCCAGTGATTTCACTTCACTTCGTTCAGAAAGCAAACAGTCAACTGAAATTCCTTTGGCATTTGGTAATTCAGGATATTTTGGCATGAACTCTTATCAAAATAATATCCTTTATGGCGATGTATTGCTTACTTATACTAAGCGTTTAACCACAGATATTGAATTGAATGCCATGGCTGGTTACACTGCAACCAAAGAGACTCAAACCACAATGGGACGTGGTACAAACGGAGGTTTAAGTACAGAAAACCTGTTTGACATTGCTGCATCAGTAAATACAGCAAACAGTTCTTCATCAAGATTCTTCCTGGTAAAAGATGCGATGATAGGAACGGTAAATGCAAACTACAAAGACTACTTGTTTCTTGAAGCAACAGTGCGTAGAGACCGTACATCTGTAATGAACCCAAGTCATAACAGTTTTGTTTATCCTTCAGTTAACTCAAGCTTTATTCTTTCTGATGCGTTTCAATTGCCTTCGTATATAAGCTATGCCAAAGTGCGTGCATCATGGGGCGTAGTAGGTAACTATCCTGATATCTACAATGCCAATATAGCCTATAACCAAAATACATTAGGTGTGCAAAGTGTAGGTGGTCAGCCGGTGTTGTACACAACCATTCCTTCAACTTTTGGTAACGACGCTATTAAGCCGGAAGAAAAACATGAAGTTGAATTTGGTATCGAAGCAAGATTTTTAAAGAATCGCTTAGGAGTTGAAGTTTCTTATTACAATGCACAGATCAGAGATCAGATTTTGCCGTTAACAATTCCTGCAAGTTCTGGCGCTACATCTGTTCTTACCAATATCGGCACACTTCGCAACCAGGGTATCGAAATTGCCATTAATGGTACGCCAATCAACAAGCAGAATTTTAAATGGGAAACCGGTATCAACTTTTCACAAAACAAAAATATTGTTGAAAAACTGGCATCTGGTTCAAATGAGTTGTTACATGCCGATTATGATGGTAACGCTGCTCAGTTGAAATCTGTTGTTGGTCAGGCAATGGGCGATTTTTATGCGCATCCTGTATTAACCAATAATAAGGGTGAAAAAGTTGTAGGGTCAAACGGTTTGTATTCACTTGACGCTAACAATATGGTGAAAGTTGGTAATGCAATGCCAAAGGTAGTAGGTGGTTTCTTCAATACACTCAGGTACAAAAATTTCAATTTGGATGTACTTACCGATTTCCGTTTTGGTGGTTATGTAATGCCAACCGGTATTTATTGGATGATCAGCCGTGGTTTGCTCGAAGAAAGTTTGAATTTTATGGATAAGGAACGTGGTGGTGTAAGTTATTATGTAAACGCTCAGGGAAAAGGTGTGCAAACAAGCAACGCAACCGGTCCTAATGGCGAGAAAGTACACAATGATGGTATCCTGGTTGATGGTGTTACTTCAGATGGTCAAAAAAATACCAATGTTATTTCACAGGCGTATTATTATTGGAATACTTACAACTGGGGTGGTCCTCAATACAGCTATTCAAGATATGAACTGTATATTCAGAAGAACTCTTACATTAAATTAAGAGAGGTATCACTTAGCTACACATTGCCAGAGAAAGCTGCAAAATTTGTTGGTGCAAGAAAAGTTCAACTTTCTGCATTTGGCCGCAACCTGTTCTATCTCTACAGAACATTAAAGGATATGGATGCTGAACAAACAACAGCAGGTTCAAGATGGTTCCAAACATTGAACAATGCCGGTACAAACCCATCAACAAGAAGTTATGGTGTAATGATCAGGGCAAATTTCTAATTCTGATTAACGACTAAAAAAGTAATTATGAAAAAAATAATATTGATGTGTGTAACAGCATTATCGCTGGCAATGACCTCCTGTAAAAAGCAGGACTTTGCAGATAATTATGCTGATCCATCGAAAATCTCAAACACATCTGTTGAGAAACAGTTTGCAGGATTCTTATCTTCCAACAGAGAGTATGTACTGCCTGCTTATTGGAATTATTTTGTAGTACTGCGTACAACGGTTAACAGGTATGCACAGGCAGTTGGCTGGGTTAATTCAACAGGCCAATATATTCCGGGCGCTGCCAGTATAAATGATCGTTGGAATAACTATTATAATTTCCTGGCACAGTACAGAGAATTAGAGAAAGTTTATACTGCAATGAGTACATCCGATCAGCAACTGCGCAGGATTTATATGATCGCAGCAACTATTTATTTGTATGATCATACACAAAAAGTAGTTGACCTGCATGGTGATATTCCATGGTCAGAAGCCGGTAAGTTGAGTGCAAACGGTGGTGACTATTCTGTTTCGTTACCTAAATATGATAAAGCAGAAGACATCTACACTAAAATGCTCGATGATCTGAAAGCATTTGCAGATGAGTTAAACTCTATTACAGTGACTAATGCAATTCAAACGGGTTTCAAAAACCAGGATATTGTAAACAAGGGGAATATGGCAATGTGGAAAAAATATTGCAATTCACTTCGTTTGCGTATGTTGGGAAGAGTATCAGGTGTATCTGCTTTTCAAACAAGAGCAGCTACAGAAACTGCTGCAATATTAGGTGCTCCTGCTACTTATCCAATTGTAGAAACAAATGCTGATAATGTACAGATCAAAGTACATGATCTGAATACTCCGCTTAACTCAAGCGGTTTCAGAACAGGTTTAGAGGATTGGGACGGTAATCTTGCAGGAAAAGTAATGATTGATCACATGAATACCAATGTGGATCCAAGAAGAAGAGCAATGTTTGAACCTGGACCAAGCGCACCAGGCGGCGCATACATAGGTCTTGATCCAATGGCTACTTCAGCAACACAAACCACGTTGGTTGCAGGTGGTACACTTGCCCGTTACAATCGTTCAACTATCAGCCGTAACCAATTTTTTCCGGGCGTATTGGTAAATGCAGCCGAAGTAAGCTTCCTGATTGCAGAAGCGTACCTGAAAGCCGGAAACAATACAGCAGCTAAAACCGCTTATAATGCGGGTATTGCTAAGTCAATTGAAAACTATTACTTATACAGAACTGTAAGTAATGATAACACAGCTGGTGCACTTGCTCCTTTAGTTCCGGCAGAAGTTACTGCTTACCAGGCTATGGCAGGAGTAAACTGGGATTTAGCTGCTACCACTGCTGATAAACTGAAATTGATCGCTACTCAAAAATGGATCGACTTCAGTGTTATTCAGCCTTTGGATAGCTGGGCAGAAGTACGTCGTTTGAACAGTCCTGTTTTCAACTTTGAAGTTGATAATTCTAATGCACAACAACTTCCTCCAACACGGTGGTTGTATGCTACATCAGAACCAACTTACAATGCTGCGAATTACAGCCTGGTAAAACCAAAGGATAATCTCACAACAAAAATTTTCTGGGATATTAACTAAAATGTGATCAGCAGTTTTTGGTTAAAAGAAACAGGGTCTCTTAAGTGAGGCCCTGTTATCATAAAACAAACTGTCTGTTCATTATTGATGAAATAAAGGTTTGTTTCTAGGAATGAGTTCGTTTTATTTCAAAGCCTTTTTAACGAAAATGGATATGAACAAAAAAATGTTGAAGCTGGGATTTGTAGTGTTGCTGGTTTTATCAACAAATGTGCATCAATTAACCGCACAGCATAAAGAATACTATCCGGATCCTGATACGGCTATTCAGCGCAGGTTAGAAGAATGGAAGGATCTGAAGTTTGGATTACTGATGCATTGGGGAACTTACAGCCAATGGGGAATTGTTGAAAGCTGGAGTATTTGTCCCGAAGATCTTGGCTGGGCAACCGGTGCAAGGAAAAAAGGTGTTGCAGATAATTATGTTGACTATGTAAAGGCGTACGAAAAACTGCAAACAACATTTAATCCTGTAAAGTTTAATCCCGAAAAATGGGCGGCAGCTGCTAAAAATGCAGGTATGAAGTACATGGTGTTTACAACAAAACATCATGATGGGTTTACAATGTTCGATTCGAAGTTTACAGATTACAAGATCACGGATAAAGCAACGCCGTTTTCGAGTAATCCAAGAAGTAATATTACAAAAGAAGTGTTCAACGCATTTCGTAAAGAGAATATGTGGATCGGAGCTTATTTTTCAAAGCCCGATTGGCATACCGATTATTATTGGTGGAAACAATTTCCGCAAAGCGATCGTAACCCAAGTTATTCTGTTCAGAAATATCCTGAACAATGGAAAAAATTTATAGACTTTACGCATAACCAGATCAACGAACTGGTAAGCGATTATGGTAAAGTTGATATTCTCTGGCTTGATGGTGGTTGGGTGCGTAAAAAAACAGAGGAAGAAATAAAGACAGAAATGTTTGAAGTGTATGAAGGAAGCAGATGGGCACGCAATCCACAAAGTCAGGATATTAATATGCCTGAGCTTGTAAAAAAAGTTAGGGCAAAGCAGCCTAAACTTATTGTTGTTGACAGAGCAGTACCCGGTGAACAGCAGAATTATCTTACACCTGAGCAACATATTCCTGAAAAAGGGCTGCCATATCCCTGGGAAACATGTATGACCATGGCAAACAGCTGGAGTTATGTTCCAAACGATCAATACAAATCAACAAATGAATTAATTGAAAAACTGGTTGACATTGTAAGTAAAGGTGGAAATTATCTGTTGAACATCGGACCAAGTCCCGAAGGTGAGTTTGATCCTGTTGCATACGACCGCTTAAAAGAAATAGGTGTGTGGATGAAGCTGAATGGTCAGGCAATTTATGGTACACGTAATTACAAATTGTTTGGCGAAGGCGATAACATTCGTTTTACACAAAGTAAGGATGGAAAAACATTGAATATTTTCCTGTTCAACTATCCGCAAGGGAATGTACGTATCAAGAATGTTTCATTCAATGCAAATTCAACTGTAAAATTGATTGGTAGTAATCAAAAATTAAAATGGAAAGCCGGTGGTGAAGGTGTTGATATTTCATTGCCTGCTTCGTTGAAAGCTGTAACAGATCATGTGTGGGTGTTGCAGGTGCAGTTATAAATGATGCAGTACTTAGTGTGCATGTAAAAATATTCCTATGAACTAGTCAATTTTCTCATAATCAGTAGTTTTAGCATACAAAACTATACGGCCGGCCATTCCTGGCTGGCCTCTTTTTTAAAACCGGATGTGGTTAATTGTTTTTTATGAACAAAGAATTCCTCTTTTCGCTGCTGCTTTGTTTTATCTCCGCTACTGCAAGTGCACAAGCAACTGTTCAGAAAATACTATTGCATCAAAACTGGCAATTCAGCCAGCACAACCAAGGCAAATGGTATGCTGCTAAAGTTCCCGGCACAGTGCATACCGATCTGCTGAACAACAAACTTATTCCCGATCCTTACTACAGAGACAATGAAAAAAAACTGCAATGGATCGGCGAAACTAATTGGGAATACAAAACAACATTTACAACAACTGCTTCTGTTTTACAGAAAAGAAATATTGAACTGGTATTTGATGGATTAGATACTTATGCTGATGTGTATTTAAATGGTCAGCTTCTTTTTTCTGCTGATAATATGTTTCGCCAGTGGAAAACTGATGTGAAAAAATTACTCAAACCCAACAATACTTTATTGATCCGTTTTGCATCAGCAAAAAACACAGTTGATTCGATTGCAAAATCGAAGCTGCCATTTGTATTGCCCGACAATGCAAGAACCTATGCCCGCAAAGCACAATATCATTTCGGTTGGGATTGGGGCCCGACATTTATTACCTGTGGTATCTGGAAAAACGTTTACCTCGAAGCATTTAATGAACGAGCTGCAGAAAAACAGTTTACTGCAGTCAATAAAGTTGAACTGGTGCAGGAGCCTGATCAATACGGTAAAACATTTTATTTTAAAATTGATGGCAAGACGGTATATATGAAAGGAGCGAATTATATTCCTTCCGATATGTTTACTTCACGCTTAACAAAAGAAGACTATCGAAAAATTTTAATGCTGGCAAAAGATGCCAACATGAACATGCTGCGTATATGGGGCGGTGGTATTTATGAAGATGATGTGTTTTACGATTTGTGTGATGAGCTGGGGATTTACATCTGGCAGGATTTTATGTTTGCCGGAGCAATGGTTCCCGGCGATGAACAGTTTTTCAATAGTGTAAAAGAAGAAATCAAATATCAGATCAAGCGGCTTCGTCATCATAAATCAATTGTAGTATGGTGTGGCAATAACGAAGTAGATGAAGCATGGCATCAATGGGGCTGGCAAAATCAATTCAATCTGCATGGCAATGATTCGGCAAGAGTTTGGAATGATTATGTGCGGTTGTTTCGAGACAGTATCACGACATGGGTAAATGAGTTTGATGGCACAAGGCCGTATGTAAGCACTTCACCAACGAATGGATGGGGACGTGCAAAAAGTATTACCGAAGGCGATAGTCATTATTGGGGTGTTTGGTGGGGATTGGAGCCGGTGGAAGTATTTGAGCAAAAGACCGGTCGTTTTGTAAGTGAATACGGCATGCAGGCGATGCCCAATTATAGCAGCATTGAAAAGTTTACGTTGCCGCAGGATCGCTTTCTGTTTTCAGATGTCATCAATCATCATCAGAAAGCCGGTAATGGCTTTCTGAAAATACAATCGTACCTGCATCGTTATTTTATCGATTCAACCAAATTGAAACAACTCTCATTACAAGATTATACTTATCTCACACAATGTTTGCAGTACTACAGTTTTAAAAATGCAATTGCTATTCATCGCAGTAAAGAACCTTATAACATGGGTACGTTGTTATGGCAGTTAAACGATTGCTGGCCTGTTGCCAGCTGGAGTATTACCGATTACAGTCGTGAACCCAAAGCTGCATGGTATGCGGTAAAAGAAGCATATCGTGATGATGTGAAACCTGCAAGAGACACTGTGTATCCAAAAAATCTTGCATTGAAGAAACCTTCATTTGTAATAAAACATGAAGGGGAGAATCTTTTCAGTATTGTAAGTAATGTAGATGCGAAATATGTGTACCTCTATAAACAACAATCATTTTTTAATATCGACGATAATTATTTTGATTTGAAAGCAGGTGTAAAGAAATATCTGCATGTGAAGAACAGGTATTTCTCAGCAAATGAAATACCGGTGATTAAAATAAAAACGCTTTATGATGTGTTGGGAAAACGATAATACAAAAATTAGTCAGTTAAATAATATATAGTAATGAAAAAATTATTGATTGTACTTGTACTGCTTGCTTCCGTAAAGCTGAAGGCGCAGCAAAAAACAGATCCGGCAGCTATCAAAGAGAAAATGCAGTGGTTTGCCGATGCAAAGCTTGGCATTTTTATTCATGCAGGCATTTATGCGGTGAATGGTATTGATGAATCGTGGAGCTTCCATAACAAAAAGATCAGCTATGCCGATTATATGAAACAGCTGAAAGGATTCACCTTGAAAAATTATGATCCTGCTGCATGGGCCGATCTCATACAGGAAAGCGGTGCCAGATATTCCGTGATCACCACTAAGCACCACGATGGAGTTGCGATGTATGATACGAAAATGAACAAGCTGAGTAGCGTACAGGCAACTCCAGCAAAAAAGGATATGATCAAACCGTTCTTTGAGGAACTGCGGAAACGCAACATCAAATGCGGCGCTTATTTTTCATTGCTCGACTGGAGTCATCCTGATTATCCGGGTTTCTTAAACGACAGCAGTCGTTATAAAATCGCCAACGATTATGATCGCTGGAATCGCTACCGTTCTTTTTTTCAGGGGCAGATCAAAGAGATCAACGCTATGTTCAAGCCGGATCTGTGGTGGTTTGATGGTGATTGGGAACGCAGTGCGGAAGAATGGGAATCGCAGAAAGTCAGAAGTATGATCCTGGCTGGTAATGCAAATGCGATCATCAACGGACGTTTGCAGGGCTATGGCGATTATGATACACCTGAGCAGAATTTTCCTGTAGTAAGACCGAAATTCAACTGGTGGGAATTATGTATGACCACCAATGATAACTGGGGCTTTCATCATGATAACAACTGGAAAACGCCTTATGAAGTAATCAGCATTTTTGTTGATGCAGTTTCAAATGGTGGTAATCTGTTGCTTGATATGGGACCAATGGAAGATGGAACCATCCCTGCTGAACAGGTGAATGTGTTGAAAGAACTGGGTGCATGGAACAAACGTAACGGTGAAGCGATCTTCAATACCATTGGTGGTATTCCGATGGGACATTTTTATGGTCCAACAACATTATCGAAAGATTCCTCAACGTTGTATTTATTCCTGCACGGAAGTTCGGGTGGTAATATCATGATCAAAGGACTGGATAATAAAATTCAGGACATCACTGTGCTGGGCAGTAATACAAAACTCACACACAAGATCGTTGGCAAAATTTCATGGAGCCATGTGCCCGGTCTTGTATATGTAAATGTTCCGCAAAATGCATTGGACAAGTACATCACTGTTGTAAAAGTAAAACTCGATAAGCCGGTGAAGCTTTATCGTGGACAAGGTGGATTTAATTAAGAATTGAAAATTTAAGATGATGAAAAGAGTAGTGTTTGTTTTTTATTTTATTACGTTGAGTGTTTTAGTAAATGCACAAACAAATTATGCAAAACTTGTTAATCCGTATATTGGTACAGGTGGGCATGGGCATACGTATCCCGGGGCAAGCATGCCGTTTGGTATGATGCAGTTGAGTCCGGATACAAGATTGGAAGGATGGGATGGCTGTGGTGGTTATCATTACAGCGACAGTATTATGTATGGATTTTCGCACACACATTTAAGCGGCACTGGTATTGCAGATTACTGCGATGTGTTGCTGATGCCGTTTACAGGTGAAGTGAAATGGAAGAACAGTGAGTACGCATCAACCTTCTCACACAAAAACGAAAAGGCACATGCAGGTTATTACGAAGTGTTGTTGAAGAAACACAACATCAATGCGGCACTCACTACATCTTTTCGTTCAGGTATGCATCAGTATACATTTGATGCAGCTGCAACAGAAGGAAAAGTGTTACTCGATCTGAAACACAGGGATGAAGTACTGGAATCATCTTTTGAAATAGTCAACGAATATGAAGTAAGAGGTATGCGCCGCAGCAAAAGCTGGGCAACTAATCAGATACTTTACTTCCACATGAAATTTGAAAAACCGATCAAAGAGTTTGGCATTGCGTTGAACGATGTGTTGCAAAATAACATCCGTTCTGCCAGCGGTAAAAACATCAAAGCCTATTTCAGCTTTGATGTAAGCAGCGATAAAGCTGTGCAGGTTAAAGTTGGTATTTCAGGCGTAAGCATGGAAAACGCAAAGCTTAATCTCAATACTGAAATTCCGCATTGGAATTTTGCAACGGTAAAGCAACAGACAGAAGATGAGTGGAACAAAGAGTTGAGTAAGATTGAAGTGAAAGGTGGTACACAAGATCAGCAGGTAGCTTTTTATACTGCCTTGTATCATGCATCGCTTGCACCGAATATTTATACGGATGTAAACGGAGAATATCGGGGTACAGATTTGAATGTGCATAAAGCGGATGGCTTTACGAATTATTCGGTATTCTCTTTATGGGACACACACCGTGCATTACATCCGTTGATGTCCATCATCAATCAAAAAAGAACAGCCGACTGGATCAATACATTTTTAGCGCAATACAAACACGGCGGAATGTTACCTGTGTGGGAGCTGAGTGGCAATGAAACGTTTTGTATGATCGGTTATCATTCGGTGCCGGTTATTGTAGATGCGTATCAAAAGGGAATCAAAGGGTTTGATACGAAGCTGGCATTGGAAGCAATGACGAGCTATGCAGAAAGCAGCCGTTATGGTTTAACGCAATACGGCAGACAGGGTTTTGTAAGCAACGATTACGATCATGAAAGTGCATCGAAGACGGTGGAGTATGCGTATGATGATTGGTGTATATCTGAATTTGCAAAATGGATCGGCAACAAAGAAGTAGCTAAAAAATATGCGGCTCGTGCATTGAACTATCGGAATCTCTTCGATCCTGCAACGTATCATATTCGTGGCAAAGTGCAGAGCTTTTGGTTTTCGCCATTCAATGCAACGGAAGTCAATAACTTTTTCACCGAAGGAAATTCCTGGCATTATTCGTTTTCTGCACAACAGGATATTGATGGTTTGATCAAACTGTATGGTGGCAAAGAAAATTTCGTACGCAAACTCGAGGAACTCTTTACTACAAACCAAACGCTAAGCGGTCGTGATCAGGCTGATGTTACAGGATTGATCGGTCAGTATGCACATGGTAATGAACCAAGTCATCACATGGCTTATCTCTTTAACTACGCAGGTAAGCCTTGGCGCACACAGGAGCTCATTCATAAAATTTGTACTGAGTTTTATCCCAACAATCCTGACGGATTAATCGGTAACGAAGATTGCGGACAGATGAGTGCTTGGTTTGTTTTGAGTGCAATGGGTATCTATCAACCAACACCCGGCAGCGGTGTGTATGCATTGGGTACGCCTTTGTTCGATGAAGTTAAGATTCACTTGGAGAATGGTAAAACGTTTTCCATCACGGCAAAGAACAGAACAGCGAAAAACTTCTATGTAAACAATGTGCAGTTGAACGGCAAACCACATGCAGCTACGTTTATCAGGAATACAGACGTGGAGAATGGTGGTGAATTGATTTTTGAAATGAGTGCAACGGCCAACAAAACACGTGGCAGCAACAAAGCAGATATCCCTTCATCGAACGTAAATGATGAACAGTTTGTAGCTGTTCCGTTCTTTCAAATGAACACGAATAAATTCAAAAACAGTTTGTCGGTTACGTTGAAACATCTTGATCCTAAAGCTGAGATCTATTATGCAATTGTAAATGGTGCTGCAAAGCCCAGGTTTTTCCGTTACGAAAAACCATTTGCTATAACTGAAACTTCAAACATCGAACTTTTTGCAAGTAAGAATGGAAAGCAAAGTGCGAGAATTGCACAGAAGTTTTACAAGGTACCCGGCGACAGAAGCATAACTGTACTGAGTGAAGTTCATCCCATGTACACTGCAGGTGGTAAAGATGCTTTGATCGATGGCATTATTGGTGATGCCAACTGGAAAACCGGCGACTGGCAAAGTTATTTTGCAAAGGATTTTGTTGCAGTAGTTGATCTGCAGAAAGTAAGACCTGTGAAATATGTTGCGGTGAATGTACTACAGGAGGTAAGTCCGTGGATTGTGTTCCCCAGTGAAGTGATATTTGAAGTGAGTAATGATGGTAAGAATTTTACAAGCTTAACAACGGTAGTGAATAAAATTGGTATGGATGTTCCCGGGCCCGTTGTGCAACAGTTGGGTGCAACCGTAAGTACAACCGCACGTTATATTCGTGTACGTGCGAAAACCGGCGGACAGTTACCTGCCTGGCACGAAAGTGCAGGATCGCCTACGCATATTTTTATTGACGAGGTCATCGTAAAATAGGTCTGAGTGCTAAAGTAGTTCTGTTTCATAAAGTATTTTTCTGCTCAACCGTTTGCATTGAATATTGAGTTAAGAAAAAAGTAAGTTTGGTTGTTGTTTTTATTCAATCAGATCAATTTGAAAAGTATGCGTATTATTTCCGGTTTCCTGTTTGTTGTAATGGCGCTTTGCAGCAAGGCACAAAAAGCAGAGAATATTATTATTATTACCACTGATGGTTTAAGATGGCAGGAACTGTACAAAGGCATGGATTCTGCCATTGCAAATAATAAGAAATTCCATAAAGGAGATAGTGCGTATATCTATCAACATTACTGGGCTGCAACGCCGGAAGAAAGAAGAAAGAAACTGATGCCGTTTATTTGGTCAACAGTTTCTGCGAAGGGACAATTGTATGGCAACCGAACGCATAACAACAAAGTGAATAACGCCAATCCTTACTGGTTCAGTTATCCCGGCTATAGTGAGATCATGACAGGTTATGCAGACACGGCGATCAATTCCAATTCATACAAACCCAATCCGCATGTAACCTTGCTTGAGTTTTTACATCAGCAACCTCTATATAAAAACAAAGTAGCTGCTTTTGGAGCTTGGGAAGCGTTCGACCGCATCTTAAATGAAGAGCGTTGTGGTTTTCCTGTTGTATCTGCGTATGACACTGCTGCTGTTCCACCGCTGTCATCAGAGCAAAAAATGGTGAATGCAATGCTGAAAGATTCATATAAACCCTGGCACGAAGATGAATGCCAGGACGTATTTACACATTATGCAGCATTCACACATTTAAAAGCGAAGAAGCCAAAAGTTTTATACATCGCCTATGGTGAAACAGATGAGTGGGCGCATGCTGGTCAGTATCGTTCTTACCTTGATGCGGCGCACCAGGTGGATGCATGGATCAAGCAATTATGGGATTATGTACAAAGCGATCCTGCTTACCGTAATAAAACAGCCATCTTTTTTACAACCGATCATGGGAGAGGAGATGTTGTAAAAGCTGAATGGACAAGTCATGGCAATTCTATTAAAGATGCATCTGAAATTTGGTTTGCTGCAGTAGGGGCAGGCATTCCTGCAAAGGGAGAGTTAAAAGCCACTCAGCAATTTTACCAGCAGCAATTTGCACAAACTATTTCGAAGTTGTTAGGCGTTACTTATACAGCGAAGCATCCGATAGCAAATGCAATAAAAGAAGTACAGCAATAAGTTTCTGCTACTGAAATATCCTCGCAAAATGATTCTCCAGGTGATTCCGCATGCCATTGCGGAATTGCTCCGGTGTTCCGTTCTCGAGTATCCCTACCAATTCTTTGTGCGATACGAATGTTTTGAGTGCTGTTTGTTTTTTCAACAAGCCACTGTTATGTACATAGTCAAACACAGGTAATAACATTTTCTGGAACTTCTTCATTGTTTCATTGCCTGTTATCTCATACAACTTTCCATGAAATGCAATTTCATGTTCTACATTAAATAAATGGTCTTGTGCCGCAGGCGGCTCATTTGCTACAATTTGTTTCAATTCTTTTATGTCAGCCTTTGTAATACGGTGAAAAAGAAAATCAGCCATCCCGATCTCCAGAACCAACCGTATTTCAAATACTTCTTTCAACGTACCAGGGTCGAGTATATGCGGATTCATACTCTTACTGAGGTTGCCGAATATATCAGGGCTTGTAATAACCGAACCTTTCTTTTTCTTCGACTCAATCAGCCCCATCAGTCGTAAACGAAGCAACGCCTCACGAATAACCGTACGGCTTACACCAAGAGCCTCCGCTAATTCAATTTCCTTGGGAATACTGTCGCCAACTTTCAGCTTTTGTTGTTGAAGTAACTCCACCAGGTTGGCTTCTACTTTATCTACCAGACTGCTGGTTTCAATGGTCTTAAAGTGTCCGTTTAAAAGTGCGTTCGCCATATTATGTACTACTTAATTATTCAAAATTAGGAAAAGCTGTCGGTTCTGTCTTAAAATCTGCATTGATTATTAATTACTTAAAAATAGTTTAAAACTTTTTTTGGTCAAGTCACAAAACTGTTTCAATTTTATTATGTCATACATAATACAAAAATAAAACAAAACTTGCTGTATGAAAGTATTTTTAAAGATCGGGTTGATGCTCACCTTTTCGGTTCTCACATTTTTGGCGGGAGCTCAATCCATCAGAGTTTCAGGACAGGTAATATCGAAAGATGATAATGCAGGCCTTTCCGGCGCTTCGGTTGTTGTAAAAGCAAAAAACACCGGAACGCAAACCGATGCTGAAGGCCGTTTCAGCATTGAGGCTGCTATCGGCGATATACTTGTTATTTCTTCTGTGGGTTTTGTGCCGCAGGAAGTAAAAGTGGAAAATGCAAACAGTATCACTATTCAACTGCAGTCGTCTGCTTCTAAAATGGACGAGGTAGTAGTTGTGGGTTATGGCACACAACGTAAATCAAAGATCACAGGTTCGGTGAGTAAGCTCGATCCGAAAGTGTTGCAAACAGGTGTACGTTCAAACCCTGCATCTGCTTTGGCCGGAACTATTCCCGGATTACGTGTGCAACAAACTTCAGGTCGACCTGGTGCCGTGCCAAGCATTGTATTACGTGGTGGTACCAATTACAATGGTTCAGGTTCGCCATTGGTTTTGGTAGATGGTTTAATTCGTGCTGGTTTCTTTGAAGTAAACCAGGAAGACATTGAATCAATGGAAGTATTGAAAGATGCATCGGCCACTGCTATTTACGGTGCACGTGCCAACAATGGTGTAATTCTTATCACTACTAAAAAAGGTAAAGCAGGTACATCAAAAATTACAGTAGGTTCTAAAGTTGGTATTAACCGCTTGAATCTTCCATTTGAGTTTCTGAATGCAAGAGATTATCTCTACTGGTCGAGAACTGCAGTGAAAACTTCAGGTGTATATGATGCCTCACGTTTATCACAATTAACGGCTGCTGGTCCATTCGGCACCGGTAATCGTTTTCTTGATGGGAGCGGTAACGTTATTGATGGTAATGTAAATTCACTTGGCGTGTGGAGCACAATGAAACTTGATAATACAAATCGTCATAAGCTCGGCGATGGTTGGCAAACGATGATCGATCCGATTAATGGAACAGATACGCTCATCTTCAATAACTTTAATTACAAAGACTATGCATTGCGTCCTTACAGTTTAACTCAGGATCACAATGTATCAATGAGTGGCGGCAACGATAAAGGAAAATATTATGCAGGCTTTGGCATGTATGATGAAAAAGGTTTACCCATCAATACATTTTATCGCCGTTACACATTTGTGTTGAACAGCGAATATAAAATACGTTCATGGTTAACTTCTACGTCCAGTTTAAACTTCGCCAATGCAAAATGGCGTGATCCTGTTACCAATTCAGAAGGTAACTATCTGTCACGTTCATTAGGTGCACCTCCAACCATGCGTGGACGTAATGAGAAAGGTGATTTGCTGGTTGGTCGTGATTTTGGTGATGGTAATCCATTGGTGAATGATGATAAATTTATTCGTAATAACAACAGTGATAAGTTTACGATGTCGCAAGGATTTAAAATTGATCTGCTGAAAAATCTATGGCTTAAAACAAGTGCTAACCTGTTTTATGATGAAGGTTATAACGAAAGTTTCAATAAGGATTATCTGCAAAGTCCCGGTAACATTAACCGTACACGTTCATCGGCTGCATCGTTTGGCCGTACGTTAAGTCAAACGTATAATGCAGTGATCGATTACAATAAAAGTTTTGGCGATCATGATCTTGATCTGATGGCAGGTTCAGAATATTATGATACATACGCTTATGGTGTATCGGCTTCAGGTTCACAAGCACCTTCAGACGATTTTCTTGATCTGCAATATGTTCGTCGTGATGCAACAACACAACCTTCTGTTGATTCATATCACGAACGTCAGCGTATTCTTTCATTCTTTGGAAGAGCTACATACGACTACAAATCGAAGTACTTGCTTACTGCAACAGTGCGTAGCGATGGTTATTCAAAACTCATCAACAACCGTTGGGGAACATTCCCCGGTGTGTCTGTTGGCTGGAACCTGCACAAAGAAGATTTCTTCAATGTAAAATGGATCAATGCATTAAAGCTTCGTGCCAGCTATGGACAAAATGGTAATGTAAGTGGCATTAGTGCTTATGGCTTGCAAGGTGGTTATAGTGTGAACCGTTACAATACATCAACAGGATATCTCTTTTCAACTCCACCATTTCCTGATCTGTTATGGGAACGCTCATCAACTTATGAAGTGGGTGCAGAAGGAAACCTGTTAGGTAAAATTGATTTTATGATCGCTTATTACAAGCGCATCACATCAAACAAAATTTCAAGCTTTAATCTTCCAGCTACTTCCGGTATCACCAGTTTAACAACCAATAACGGTAGTATGCAGAACCAGGGTGTGGAAGTTGATGTAAACTATTCAATCATTCGTAAAAAAGATTTGGATGTAAGTTTTGCAGCCAACTTTGCTTACAATGCAAACAAAGTATTGCAACTGCCAAATAATGGTTTAGAAAATAACAGGCAGGGTGGTTTCCAGATTTGGGATCCATCACAAAAGAAAATGATCTGGGTAGGTGGTATACAGCAAGGACAGGATCCGAATGTGGCCTATGCTTACGTAGCAGATGGATTGTTCCGGTCACAAGCTGAATTGGATGCATATGCCAACCGTGTTGATCTGAATGGTGCAAAAATTTTATTAGGTACCGGTAAATATGCTGCACTTACACCTGCACAACGTTCAAGTTATTTCCCGATTGCATTGGGTGATGTACGTTGGAAAGACATTGATCAAAACGATACCATTGATTTTCGTGATCGTGTATACATGGGTCGCACTGTTCCACGTTTCACCGGTGGCTTCACTGCATCTGCACGTTGGAAAGGTTTATCAGTGAGTGCACGTTTCGATTATGCGCTGGGCTTTACTGCATATGATGGTCCACGTGCATGGTTTATGGGTAATGCACAGGGTACATTCAACACCATTACTGATGTGCACGACACATGGTCGCCAACAAATGTGAATGCAAAATTCCCTACTTACTATTGGGCTGATCAGTTGTTCAAGAACAATGTTTTGCGTGAGTCAAGCATGTTCTACAAAAAAGGTGATTACCTCGCATTGCGTGAGATCAACATCAATTATGCACTGCCGGTAAAATGGGCAAGCATGATCAAAAGCCAGGGCGTTAATTTCTCAGTAACCATGCAGAACGTTGCTTATTTAAGTAAAGCAACCTTGTACTCTCCTGAATCAGGAAGTATTGCAAACTCTGCAGCAGGTTTTGGTGGCTATCCGCTTCCACGTATTATCATCTTTGGTGCACAGGTAACATTTTAATTCATGTCAATATTTATACAGATGAAAAAGATTTTAAACGGTTTGTTATTGCTGACGTTGATCGTTTCTGTAAACGCCTGCAAAAAATTAGATCTTGCTCCGGAAGATTATTATGCCAGTGGCAACTTCTGGAAAACAGCTGCACAGGTAGATGGTGCGATGGTTGGTTTACACAATCAGCTACGGGGTTTCCAGTTTACATTTTTCAATATGGGCGAACTTCGTGGTGGTGTATTTAAGGATGCAACCGGTGCAACCGGCACATCATCGCTCAACTCCGCAGCTATTATCCGCCAGGATCTGCGTGAGTCGGCTCCCGGTTTTTCAAGTTGGGCAGGATTATACGGCCCTATCTTCCAGGTAAACCTGTTTATCTATAACGTGGAGAAAGCAGATTTTTTACCGGAAGCCGATAAGAAATATTATCTCGGCCAGGCATATGGTTTAAGAGCATTTTATTATTTTCATTTGTACCGCACTTATGGACGTGTGCCATTGGCTACAGAACCGAAAGTATTAACGAGCACACCAACATCTTCTGAGCAGGCATTTCTTGCCCGTACAAAAACAGAAAAAGAAACATTGGATTTTATTAAAGCTGATGTAGAGAGATCAGTAACCAATTTCAATGCGAATTATACGAGTAAGTTCAGCAAATCATTATGGTCGCTGCTTGCAACACAAATGTTGAAGGCTGAAGTGTATTTGTGGAGTGCGAAAGTAAAGATCGATGGAGCAGCACCAACAACTACAACAGTCGATCTTACAACAGCACGCACAGCAGTTGAAGATGTAATTGCACGCACATCAAAACAAAATGTTTTTGCTGATGTGTTTAAGTACAGCAATAAAGGAAACAATGAGGTGATCTTTGCCATGCGTTACCAGGTAGGTGAAGCAACCAACAACTATGGTCAGTTTATTTATGCGCAAACAGATCCCATGAGCAGTTTTGTTACGGTTGGCGGAGCGCCTCTAACATCAGATCAGGCAGGTGCATCAGCAGCCGATCCATTAAAAGTTGCAGGTGGTGGCACCATCATTCGTTACGAATACAAGTACGATCTGTTTGCAAAATATGATACTGCAACTGATCTGCGTGCAAGAGCAACCTTCTTTGATTTTTATCGTACACCAACATCAACAGCAACAAATAAATTTGTAAACCTGCGTAAGTTCTTAGGAACAATGGATGGCACCAACAGAAGTTTTGCAGATGATGTACCTGTTTATCGTTGGGCTGAAGCAATGTTGATCCTTGCAGAAATAAAAAATAAGCAGGGACAGGATCCTTCTGTTGAGATCAATGCTGTTCGTCAGCGTGGTTATGGTGCAAATCCATATCCTGTGTATGCAAACGGAAGTTTTGAAGCAAATGAAATTGCCATCTTCGAAGAAAGAGGGAAAGAGTTTGTAGCTGAAGGAAAACGTTGGTACGATCTGCGCCGCATGCAGGATGCAACAGGTGATCCGCTTGCATTCAGAACAGACCTTCCATTAATTGGTGTGCTTACAAAAGCAACACAGGAGTATAAGCTGTTGTGGCCAATTGACAGAACAACATTAAATCAGGATCCTACATTGGAACAAAATGCAGGTTATCCGGGAACATAGTATCGTTTAATTTTCATAATCAGCAGTTAGTTTAACCGGGAGTAGTCTTGCTCCCGGTTTTAAAAAATCTTTATTAATTTTTACGAATTAACCGAACGTATGAACAGACAACATTTAGAAGGTTTAATTGCAGCGCCGTTTACACCGATGCACCAGGATGGTTCATTGAATCTCGCTGTCATTCCATCGTATTACGAAATGCTTAAGGGAAACAGTGTAAAAGGAGCATTCATCTGCGGTTCAACAGGTGAAGGGGTTTCGTTATCATTAAACGAAAAGAAAGCAGTGGCCGAAGCATGGGCTGCAGTTGCAAAAAATGATCACGATTTTATTGTGATGCCGTTGCTGGGCGGTACCTGTTTAACCGACTGCAAAGAACTTGCATTGCATGCACAGCAGATCGGTTTAAATGCTATTTCGTTTACAGCACCGTTTTATTTTAAACCGGCATCGGTTGAGATGCTGGCAAAAGCCTGCAGTGAGGTAGCATCGGTAGTACCCGATATGCCGTTTTATTATTATCATATTCCGGTATTAACGGGAGTGAATTTTCCGATGATCGATCTGTTAAAAGCAGTAGACGATCTTATGCCCAACTTCGCCGGCATCAAATACACACATGAAGACTTCATGGATTTTCTTTCGTGTATGAATTTTAAAGATGGCAAGTACGATATGCTGTGGGGCAGAGATGAAAATATGTTGCCTGCGTTGGCATTGGGTACAAAAGCATCGGTAGGCAGCACGTTTAATTATGCAGCGCCGTTGTATTACCAATTGATTGATGCATTTAATAATGGCGATTTAAAAGCAGCCAATGCGTTACAGCAACAATCGATCGATATGATTACCTTGTTAGGAAAGTACGGCGGTATTGCAACAGGTAAAGCTTATATGAAACTGTTGGGTATTGATTGCGGAGAGTTTCGTTTACCGGTGAAGAATATGAACGCTGAACAATTTGAAGCATTTAAAAAAGAAACAGAACAGATCGGTTTCGCAGAATTTTCATCACGCTTACAACCGGCAGTGAATGCATAAACAGTAATGAATCGCTTGCACATATCACTATTATTCTTCCTCATGTTTTTGAACGCATCCATATATGCACAGAAAAAACAGGAGCTGAAACTGCAATGGACTGTTGCAGCCGAGCTGCCTGTTGCCGCAAACGAAACGAAAGCGTTGGGTGTTGCCGGTGCTGTTACAGGTGTACATAAGCATAAATTAATTGTTGCAGGTGGCGCCAATTTTCCCGGCGCAATGCCATGGTTAGGCGGTAAGAAAAAATATTCTGATGAGCTGTATGTATATGTAAAAAGCGGCGCCGGTATTTCCTTGAAGCAAAAAGCGAAGCTGCCTTTTACAATTGCCTATGCCGCATCTTGCACTACTGCAAAAGGAATTGTAGTAGCGGGTGGTGAAAACGAAAACGGCATCAGTAACAAAACAGTTCTTCTGCAACTTACAAATGATGCATCGGTATTTTCTATACAAAACCTGCCCGATCTTCCGTTTGCAATAACCAATGCATCAATTACAACAAACGGACAGAACGTTTATTTAGCCGGTGGTGAAATGGCTAATGGAGTAAGTGATCGATTACTTGTATTAGATCTCAACAATATTGCAGCCGGATGGAAACAATTATCAACAATGCCTAAGCAGACATCACATCCAGTGCTGTTGACAAAAGAACATATTATTTATTTGATTGGCGGACGGAAGCGAAACAGCAATGGTATCAGCGATCTGTACAATACAGTTTATGCATTTGATCTGTTAACCAATCAATGGACTGAAAAGAAATCCTTACCCTATGCTTTATCTGCCGGCACAGGAGCTGTATATAAAAATCAACTGCTGGTGTTTGGTGGCGATAAAGGTGAAACCTTTCATCGAACCGAAGAATTAATTGCAGCGATCAATACCGCAACAGATGAAACAACCAAAAAGAAATTAACGGATGAGAAAACTGTTTTGCAATCGGTTCATCCGGGTTTTAGTAAAGAAATTTTATCGTACGATATAATCAATGATAGCTGGGATGTTATTGGCAATATTCCCTATGCAACTCCTGTTACCACAACAGCGGTTACATGGAATAACTGCTTTTTTATTCCAAGCGGAGAAATAAAAGCCGGTGTACGTTCTCCTTTTATTTTATCAGTTAAAGCAACTACCCGAAAATGAGTAAATCAAAATTATATCCGTGGGTTGTTGTTGGTTTGCTGTGGGTAGTGGCCTTGCTTAATTATATGGACAGGCAAATGCTCAGCACCATGAAGCCATCGATGATGATCGATATTGCTGAGTTGCAAACAGCTGCCAACTTCGGCAGACTGATGGCGATCTTTTTATGGATCTATGGCATCATGAGTCCGTTTGCAGGAATGATCGCTGACAGAGTAAACCGCAAATGGCTTATTGTTGGAAGTTTGTTTGTATGGAGTGCAGTTACATTAGCAATGGGTTACGCCGAAAACTTTAAACAACTGTATTGGCTTCGTGCAGTCATGGGCGTTAGTGAAGCGCTGTACATTCCGGCTGGTTTATCACTCATTGCCGATTATCACAGCGATAAAACAAGATCACTCGCTATTGGTATTCACATGACGGGTTTGTATATGGGTCAGGCATTGGGTGGCTTTGGTGCTACCATTGCATCAGCTTTCTCGTGGAAAACAGCCTTTCATTCTTTTGGTTTGATCGGTATCTGTTATTCAGTTGTGTTGATCCTTTTCTTACGGGAGAAAAAAATAAATACAGTTGAATCAGTAATCAGTTCAACAACAAAACCATCTGTTACAAAAGGATTGGCTTTATTGCTAAGCAATATTTCTTTCTGGATCATCTTATTATACTTTGCTGTGCCAAGCTTACCTGGCTGGGCAGTGAAGAATTGGTTGCCGACATTGTTTGCAAATAATCTCCATGTTGATATGTCGCAGGCCGGTCCTTTATCAACTATCACCATTGCGGCATCTTCTTTCATTGGTGTCATCTTCGGTGGTTTGTTATCAGATCGCTGGGTGCAAAAAAATATCCGTGGAAGAATTTACACGAGTGCAATTGGTTTGGCATTAACCATCCCATCCTTATTATTTATTGGTTTGGGTGATACGGTCTTTCATGTAGTGGCAGCCGCCTTTTGTTTTGGCTTTGGTTTTGGCATGTTCGATGCCAACAATATGCCCATCCTTTGCCAGTTTGTTTCATCGAAATACAGAGCAACGGCTTATGGCATCATGAATATGACAGGCGTTTTTGCAGGAGCATTCATTACTGATTGGTTAGGCAAATCAACCGATGCAGGCAATCTGGAAAAAGATTTTGCCATGCTCGGAGGCATTGTTGCATTTGCATTGATCATACAGTTATGGTTTCTGCGTCCAAAAGCAACAACAGTAGAATAAATATTAATCAGCTTTATAAAAAATAAAAATGAAACGAATTTGTTTGAGTGTGCTTGTGTTTTTTGTAACAACAATGATTGCTGTTGCGCAAACAACGCCGGTTACTGTTTTTGAATCGGGTAAAGAAGGACACAAGAGTTATCGTATTCCCGCAATCGTTACGTTAAAAAACGGAACCTTGCTTGCTTTTGCAGAAGGTCGTGTAAATAATGCAGGCGATTTTGGCGACATCAATATTGTATTGAAACGCAGTTCTGATAATGGCAAGACATGGAGTGTCATACAAACTGTTGTAAACTATGATAACCTACAGGCAGGTAACCCTGCGCCTGTTGTTGACTTAGCTGATCCTACGTATCCGCAGGGAAGAGTGTTTTTGTTTTATAACACCGGTAACAATCATGAAGGCGAAGTGCGTAAAGGAAAAGGTCTGCGTGAAGTATGGTATAAAACATCAACTGATGGAGGTGTAACATGGAGCGAAGCGGTAAACATAACAAAGCAAACACATAGACCTTTACAGCCAACTGCAAATACTGATTACAATTTCAAAGAAGACTGGCGGAGTTATGCCAACACACCTGGTCATGCGATGCAGTTCAATACAGGTGTGTACAAAGGACGGATTTTTATTGCAGCCAATCACTCGGCAGGTGAACCATTGAAACAAGCGGAGGATTACAAAGCACATGGCTTTTATACAGATGATCATGGTAAAACATTCCAATTAAGTGAAACAGTTGAGCGTGTTGGCGGTAACGAGGCAATGGCGACAGAAATTTCAGGCAGCCGTTTAATGATGAACATCCGTAACCAAAAAGGTGATGTGCGTGCAAGATTGATCGCTATCAGTAATGATGGTGGTACAAAGTGGGACAGTGTTTATTTTGACAACAACTTACCCGATCCTGTTTGCCAGGGAAGTATTTTAACGGTTGGTAAAAAGAAGGGCAAATATATTGTTGCCTTCTGCAATGCAGCCGATATAAAGAGCCGGGATAATCTTACACTCCGCATCAGTTACAATGATGGCTTTACATGGAAGAAAAGTATCCTCATTGATTCAACCGGTAAAAGAGACAATGCTGCTTACTCCGATATCGTAAGTATTTCTAAAAAGAAGATCGGTGTCCTCTACGAAAAAGATAATTATGCAAAGATCATTTTCACTGTTGTAAAGTGGAACTGATACTGTATTCGAAATAAGAAATCAACATGGCTTACACAACAAATGATTTAATTGCACTTCGTGATTTTTATGCAAACCAATTACTGAACGATACCGTTCCGTTTTGGTTTCCCCGTTCGTTCGATACAGAACATGGTGGGTTTTTATTGATGCGTGATGCAGATGGTTCGCTCATCGATGATGATAAGGCTGTTTGGATACAGGGAAGGGCTACATGGTTGTTATCAACCTTATACAATACTGTTGAACAAAAACAGGAATGGCTTGATGGTGCAAAGCTCGGCTATGAATTTCTCAACAAATATTGTTTTGATACAGACGGTCAGATGTTCTTTCATGTAACACGTGATGGTCAGCCCATTCGTAAACGTCGTTATTTTTTTTCCGAAACATTTTATGTAATTGCCGCTGCAGCTTATGCAAAAGCAAGCGGTGATGAGGAAGCTGCTGCTAACGCAAGAAGAGTATTCGGTGAATGCATTGCATATGCAAGTGGCGAAAAGAAACTGGAGCCAAAGTTCACCGGCACAAGACCGGCAAAAGGAATTGGTGTACCGATGATCATGATGAACACAGCACAACAGTTAAGAGAACTGATTGGTGATGATCGTTGTGATGAATGGATCAGCAAATGGATATATGAAATTGAAACCTACTTTGTAAAAGACGATATTAAATGTGTGATGGAGCAGGTGGCGCCCGTTGGCAGCATCATTGATCATATAGATGGACGCACACTCAATCCCGGTCATGCAATTGAAGGCGCCTGGTTTATTCTGCACGAAGCAAAGCATCGCAACAATGATCCGCATCTGATTGCACTTGGTTGCAAAATGCTCGATTATATGTGGGAGCGTGGTTGGGATAAAGAGCATGGGGGCATTTTGTATTTCCGTGATGTGTATAACAAGCCTGTACAGGAATACTGGCAGGATATGAAATTCTGGTGGCCGCATAACGAAGTGATCATTGCCACATTATTAGCGTATACCATGACGGGCAGTGAAAAATATGCGCAGAGGCATAAGCTGGTGCATGAGTATGCGTACAGTCATTTTCACGATAAAGAAAACGGAGAATGGTTTGGTTACCTGCATCGTGATGGCAGCATTGCACAAACAGCCAAAGGCAATTTGTTCAAAGGTCCTTTTCATTTACCTCGGCAGGAGTGGTATTGCATGCAGTTGTTAAACGAACATTCGCAATCTATTTCGAATCTTGCGCATACGGTTGAGCACTCATCAAACAGTTTTAATTTATAGTTTCAGTCCAGCAATTTTTTAATTGTTCTCATCAATGAAAAGATTGTCATTCAGTTTACTTTTATTTCCCTATGTTGCCATTGGCCAGGTGTCAGTGGCAACATTTTTTTAGCCAATATGGTTTTATAAAGCGATAAACCGGTTGCTAATGGAAATGATAGTGACGGCATTCATGCAGAATAAACAGGTGTTAGTGAAATTGAAACAAAAGCCTGACTATATTTATTATAGCTGGCAACCGTTCAGCAAGGGGAATCTTGCGAACGAAGAACAATTGCCGGCATCAACTTTTAAAATACCAGTCAAGTGAAGAAGATCAACATTGCATGCCTGCTTTTATTGATGCAGCAATTTCTGTTTGCACAACGTAATGATGTAACAATTCGTTTTGATACACCTGCTGCTCATTTCACCGAAAGTTTACCACTGGGTAATGGCCGTTTGGGCGCCATGATGTTTGGCAATACAAAAAAGGAACGGATTGCTCTCAACGAAATTTCTTTGTGGAGTGGTGGCCCGCAGGATGCCGATATTGAAAATGCCTACCAGTTTTTAAAACCAATCCAGGATTATTTACTGGCAGGCGATAACAAGGCCGCACAGGATCTATTACAAAAGAATTTTATTGCAAAAGGAAAAGGATCGGGACATGGCAGAGGAGCGAACGATAAGTATGGCGCTTATCAAACAATGGGCGACTTGTTCATCATTTGGAAAGACAGTAATGCTGCAGTAACAAACTATAACCGTGTGCTTGATCTGGAGAAGGCAATAGCCACAACAACATTCACACGCAATGCTGCAACGTTTACTGAAGAAGTATTTACCGATTTTGTAAATGATATTACATGGGTGCGTTTATCAACAACAAAGAAGGGCAGCATCAATGTGGTACTTGCGTTGTACAGAAAAGAGAACGCACAAATCAAAACCAAAAAGAATACGATTGCGATGATGGGACAATTACCATCGGGTGCTGATAAAGGAATGCAGTTCGTGACCGTAGCACAACCTTCGGTTAAAGACGGCACTATAAAGCAGGAAGGAAATGAACTGGTAATTGAAAATGCAACGGAATGCTGGATCAGAATTTCATCAGCAACAAATTACAATTACGCAATAGGTAATCTTTCAACAGAAGATGTTTTTGAAAAAGCATTTGCATACATCGAAAAAGCAAAGCAAACTTCTTTTACTGCAGCACAACAGAAAAGTACAGCTGCGTACCAGCAACTCTTTAATCGTTGTCGTTGGACAATGCCCGACAGCAAAGCCGCAACTGCGTTAACCACCAACCAACGTTTGATCAACTATCATAAAGGTGAAGAAGATCTACAACTACCGGTGTTGTATTTCAATTTTGGAAGATATTTGTTGATCGGTTCTTCACGTCCGGGTTTGTTGCCAGCCAACCTTCAAGGTTTGTGGGCGGTGGAATACCAAACACCATGGAACGGCGATTATCATCTCAACATCAATATCCAAATGAATTACTGGCCGGCAGAACTAACCAATCTTGGAGTACTTGCTGAGCCGATGCATCGTTTTACTTCATCGTTGGTTCCGAACGGAACAAAAACGGCAAAAGCATATTACAATGCAAATGGCTGGGTGGCACATGTTATCAGTAATCCCTGGTTCTTTACATCGCCGGGCGAAGGTGCCAGTTGGGGATCAACATTAACAGGTGGTGCGTGGTTGTGTGAACATATCTGGGAACACTATCGCTTTACAAAAGATACGGCCTTCTTAAAAAAATATTACCCCGTATTAAAAGGTGCTGCACAGTTTTTACAATCCATCTTAATAAAAGAACCAACGCATGGATGGCTGGTAACAGCGCCATCAAATTCACCGGAGCATGCGTATAAAATGCCGAACGGTTTTATCGGCAACACCTGCATGGGGCCAACGATGGATATGCAGATCTGCAGAGAATTATTCAACGCCTGCATCGATGCATCGGCAGTGTTAAAAACAGATGCGCAATGGCGAAATGAATTAACATCAACAGTAAAACAGTTAGCACCCAACCAAATTGGTGCAAAAGGTGATTTGAATGAATGGGTAAACGATTGGGAAGATGCGGAGCCGCATCATCGTCACGTATCGCACTTATACGGGTTACATCCTTATGATGAAATTTCAATCAGCAAAACGCCTGCATTGGCAGAAGCAGTGAAGCAAACATTGTTGCAACGTGGCGATGCAGGAACCGGTTGGAGTATGGCGTGGAAAATAAATTTCTGGGCACGACTGCACGATGGTGAACATGCATTGCAATTGTTTAAGCAATTGGTAAAGCCAGTTGCAGGTGGTGATGAAATTAAGATGAGCGGCGGCGGCGGTACTTATTCCAATTTGTTTTGCGGACATCCGCCTTTCCAGATTGATGGCAACTTTGGTGCAACAGCAGGACTTGCAGAAATGTTGTTGCAAAGCAATGAAGAGGAAGCTGAATTGTTACCTGCTTTGCCTGCGGCATGGCACACCGGCAGCATTAAAGGCCTTTGTGCACGTGGAGGATTTGACATCAGTATGGAATGGAAAAACGGCGCACTTGTTTCTTGCACCGTTCTTTCAAAAACAGGGAAAGATTATACGCTTTTGTATAAAGGGAAAACAATCCGTTTAAAAACAACGAAAGGAAAAACCTACAGGTTTATGTTGAACGATTTTAAATAAAAAGTTATTGATTATGTCCTTAAAATTTGCAAAGTTCCTGTTGTTACTTGCTTGTCCGTTACCCATGTTTGCGCAACAGGTAGCTATTATTCCGCAGCCGGTTGAATTAAAACTGAACGAAGGAAATTTTATCATCGATAAAAATACTTCTGTACAGTTCAATGCTTCACAAGCTGCATTAAAACCGGCAGTTGATTTTTTTATCAACGCTGTAAAAGATGTTTCGGGCATTGCGTTGCAGCAGAATAAACCGGCAGCAAAAAAAGTAGAATTCATTCTTGCTGCACAAACTGCATTCAAGCCAGAAGCATACAGCTTAACTGTTACGCCTTCGCTTATTCAGATAAAAGCAAGCAGCTATGCCGGAATATTTTACGGCATTCAATCGTTGCTGCAAACATTACCACAGGTGCGCACTAATGCGGCATTGCAGGTTCCTTGTATGCAGATCAATGATGAACCACGTTTTAAATGGAGAGGTATGCATTTGGATGTGAGTCGTCATTTCTTTTCAGCTGATGTGGTGAAACAATACATCAACCTGCTGGCGATGTATAAGATGAATACATTTCACTGGCATTTGGTGGATGACCAGGGCTGGCGAATTGAAATCAAAAAATATCCAAAGCTTACTTCAACAGGTGCATGGCGTGTAGATCAGAATGATAAAGTATGGGGCAGCCGTCCGCAGGCACAACCCGGCGAAGAAGCAACTTACGGTGGCTACTACACGCAGGAGCAGGTAAAAGAAATTATTGCATACGCAAAAGCAAGAAACGTAACAGTAGTGCCTGAAATAGAAATGCCCGGGCATGTGGCATCGGCCATTGCAGCTTATCCGCAACTGAGTTGTACACAACAACCGCAGCTGCCGTTAACAGGTGGTAACTACAACAATATGTCGTCGAATTATTGTGCAGGTAACGAAGAAGTGTTTTCGTTTTTGCAGGATGTGTTAACGGAAGTGATCGCTTTGTTCCCTTCAACATACATTCACATCGGTGGCGACGAAGTGGATAAAGGCCCATGGAAAAAATGTGAGCGTTGCCAGGCACGCATGAAAAAAGAAGGATTGAAGAACGAAGAAGAACTGCAGAGTTATTTTATTAAACGCATGGAGAAATTCATTGTCAGCAAAAAACGAAAAATGATTGGCTGGGATGAAATACTGGAAGGTGGATTAGCACCTGAAGCAACGGTAATGAGCTGGCGTGGTGAAGCAGGTGGTATTGAAGCGGCAAAGATGCATCATGATGTGGTGATGACACCGGGTTCGCCTTGTTACTTCGATCATTACCAGGCTGGTCCGGAAGGTGAGCCGTTGGCCATCGGTGGTTTTAACACCGTAAAGAAAGTGTACGATTATGAACCGATACCAAAAGAGTTGAGTGCAGAACAACACAAATATGTGTTGGGTGCGCAGGGCAATGTGTGGACAGAATATATTTCTACTGCCGAACATCTTGAATACATGGTGTTGCCACGTATGCTGGCATTGGCAGAAACAGTATGGTCGCCTGCAGCAACAAAAAACTGGAATGATTTCAGCAGACGTTTGCAGTTTCATTTCAATGCCTTTGATGCAAAAGGTTTACATTATTCGCCGGGCAACTTTACAGTTGATATAAAACCAGCTGCAAAAAATGGCAAACTGGAAGTAGCGTTATTCTCAGAAGTGCCAACCGCTTCGATTCTTTATACAACTGACGGCACCGTAACAACCATTTCAAGTGCAGTGTATACAAAGCCAATTGCAGTAGAAAGCACACAAACCATTCGTGCAGTAACCATGCAGAACGGAAAGATCATGAACCTCCAACCAGTTGAACAACGTTTTGTGATGCACAAAGCAGTTGGCGCAAATGTGCAATATGTTCATCAGCCTTCACGGTCGTACATGGCCGATGGCATCAATTCCTTAACCGATGGTGTAAGAGGAAAATCGGCAGTGAACAAATTCTGGCATGGCTTCAATAAAAATAATCTTGTTGCAACGGTTGATCTTGGTACAGAAAAAAATATCAGCCGTATTTCACTTGGTTGTTTGCAGCATTACCGTGACTGGATCTTTTTACCAACAGCTGTAAAGTTTGAAGTGTCGGTTGATGGTAAAACATTCACCGAAGTGGCAACCGTGCAGAATGATGTACCGGTGAATACACTTGCACTCACCATCAAAGATTTCACAGCAAAGTTTCCAGCAACCAATGCCCGTTATGTGCGTGTAACAGCATACACATTGGAAGCATGTCCGAAAGGTCATCCAGGTGAAGGAAAACCTGCATGGACCTTTGCTGATGAACTGGAAGTAGAGTAGTAAGACTATTTGCAAACAAATGGTCACGTGTAAAGCAATGATATAGCGGTTGTCAGTAATTGCATATTTTTGGTGCAATTACTGATACGTGAAGAGACTGTTGAAGCTTAATTTTTACTGCATTCTGTTACTTGCTTGTGTGCTTACCATGGCAGAGGTATCTGCACTTCCGCCCATTACCCGTTTAGGTATTGAGAAAGGGCTTTCGAACAATTCTGTGCGTGTTGTTTACCAGGATAAGAAAGGATTTATCTGGCTGGGCACATATGATGGGTTGAACCGTTATGATGGAAACGAGTTTAAAGTTTTCAGAAATAAACTGAACGACAGCGCATCGCTTCCACACAACTATATTTATTCAATACATGAAGATTCCGATAATAATTTGTGGGTTGGCACAGGGCAGGGTGTGGTAAAATACAATCACACTTATTCCAACTTTTCTGCATTATACGGTTATCCTTACCAGGCAACACAACCAGTAAAGGTGACCATCAATGCAACAGCAATTAAGTCGCATAATAATGGTTCGTTGCTGGTTGCAACAAACGGTTGGGGATTGCTGGTAAAACAAAAGAATGATCAATATGCAAGGGAAGTTCCGTTGCTGATCGGTAATCAAAAACACGATGGATATAATGTAAGAGATATTGTTGTTGATAAGAACAATGTGTGGTTGTTTGTTTCAGGAAGAGGACTTTGTCTGTATGATGCAAAACTTGGTAATGTAACATTGGTAAATGCTGATGTGAAGCAGGCTAACTGTATGTTACAAAACATAGCAGGCCAGATCTGGGTTGGTGGAGAAACGGGCTTGCATTTATACGATCCTGTTACAAATAAGTATGTCAAAAATTATACTGCCAGGGGCGGCGAGCTGAGTGGCCAGGATATCATCAGCATTTGCTTCGATAAACAAGACCAGCTTTGGATTGGAACCGATGGCGGTGCCATCAGTATTCTCAATACTGCAACAGGTGTTTTTTCATACATTACTTCAGGAGTGGAAAAAGACCAGGTTTCAAGCGAAGCAATTTATTCCATTATACGTGATAAGGAAAACCGTATGTGGATCGGAACCATCAAAGGAGGATGTAATGTGTTTGATGAGCAGAAGAATAATTTTGTAACGATAGCAAGCGACCCGCACAAGTCAAATACGCTTTCGGTCAATTTTATTTATTCGTTTTTTGAAGATAAGACCGGAGATATTTTTATTGGTACAGAAGGCGGAGGACTAAGCATCTGGAACCGTTCGACCAATACATTTAAAAATTACCGTCACCAGTCAGCGAATGCACCTTCTATCAGCCACAATATTGTTTCGAGTATTCTGCAGGATCATACAGGAGCATTGTGGATGGCAACTTATGGTGGAGGTATTAATCGTTTTAACAAAGCCACCGGCAGTTTCGAGCGGTTTCGTTGTATCAATGATATAACAGGTGAGGAAAACCGTAATGCATGGTTAATGTATGAGGACAAAGCAAAAACACTTTGGGCTACCACTTTCATTGATGGTCCTTTGTATTTTTTTGATCGTACTGTAAACCGGTTTTTAGTATTCGATCATCAAGTGAATGATCTTGTATCAATATTAGAAGATAGTAAAGGGCAAATGTGGGGAGGAAGCACCGTTTCGTTTATTCGTATCGATCGGAAAAATAAGCAACATAAATTTTATGACCTGGGCAAACCGGTTCGGGCAATTTTTGAAGACAGTAAAAAGAATTTATGGATCGGTCTTGAAGGTGGCGGTTTGGTTTTGTTTGATGCAGCGAAGGGTGTCATCAAAAAACGCTATTCATCGGCCGATGGGTTATGCAACAATGCTGTGCTGAATATTGAAGAAGATGCAAAAGGTTTTCTTTGGCTCAGTACGTTTAACGGTCTTTCAAGGTTCGATCCGGTTACAAGCAGGTTTAAAAATTTTTATGAAAGCGATGGATTGCAAAGCAGCCAGTTTTCTTACAATGCTTCTTACAAGTTGCGTTCAGGCGAAATGCTCTTTGGTGGTATAAACGGTTTCAATGTATTTGTTCCCGAAAAAATCAACAGTCGCACTTTTATGCCTCCGCTTCAGATCACGAATATTCTTATCAATAATAAAACAGCTTCAGAAGTAAGTACATATATAAAGGAGAAAAACTCAGGCATCTCAGAATTACGCATACCATTTAAAGAAGCAGTTCTTTTGTTTGAGTTTACAGCGTTGGAATATTCGTCGCCTGAAAAAATTTCGTATGCATATTATCTCGAAGGTTGGGATAAGGGTTGGAACTATTCAGGAAATATCCGCAACATCAACTATAATAACATCAGTGAAGGAACTTATAAGCTGCATATAAAAAATACAAATGCTAACGGCGATTGGAATACGGAAGAAGCAGTGTTGGCTATCACCATTCTGCCACCTTGGTACCGGAGCATTCTTGCGTACATAATCTATGCATTGATTGCCGGTTCAATCGTGTATTTATCGTATCGTTACAGGATCCAGCAGACAGATCTTAAGTATAAAGTAAAACTTGCACAGGTAAATGCAGAGAAAGAAAAGGAGGTGAATGAAAAACGCCAATCTTTCTTTACAAATATCACCCATGAGTTTCGAACACCGTTAACGCTCATCATCAATCCTGTAAAAGATCTGTTGAAGCGAGACGATAACAAAGAAGAAAAAGATGAATTGAATGCAGTATATCGTAATGCCCGCCGATTATTAAGTCTGGTTGATCAGTTGTTGTTGTTTAGAAAAACGGAGAGTGAAACAGGCAAGCTGCAGGTAACGGCAATTAACTTTTATGATCTCACACACGATGCCTACCTGTACTTTAAACAGCAGGCGAAAGCAAGACAAATTGATTATACGTTTGAATGCGAAAACAAATCATTGGAGTTGTTTGCAGATAAAGCAAAACTGGAAATTGTATTTTATAATCTCTTGTCCAATGCTTTTAAATACACACCTGACAAAGGCAAGATCGTTTTCAGTATAAAAGAAGAGAATAATTCTGTCCTGATCAAGATTTCAGATAGCGGCCAGGGTATACCTGCGAATATTGGTAACAGGATATTCGATAAGTTTTACCAGGTAAGTGAAGACAATGTGCGTGCCAAACCCGGTTTTGGCATTGGCTTATACCTTGTAAAGAAGTTAGTGGAAGATCATCATGGTTCTATTCATTACAACAGTAAAGAAGGAGAGGGGACGAGCTTTGTTGTTGGGTTGAAAAAAGGAAAAGTACACTTTGGCAAAGTTGCTATTCAGGAATTTACTTCCTTACAGGAAAACCTGCTGCTGGAAGAGATCAGTGCAGGTATGGAACCAATGATTGCTGTAAAGAAGCCAGGTACAGATGGGTTAGAGTCGATTGTAAGTGAAAAACTTTCGATACTGATAACCGATGATAATGAGCAGTTACGTAGTTACCTGGTGCAAGTCTTTCAGGGAGCTTTTATTGTTTATGAAGCCAAAACTGCAGAAGAAGGGCTGAAGATGGCTAAGCAGGTGTTGCCGGATGTGATCATCAGCGATATGGTGATGGGCGAAATGTCGGGCATCGATTTTTGTAAGATCGTAAAAGAAACCCCGGCGTTGAATCATATACCTTTTATATTAATAACCGGAAGCTTCTCGCCTGAAACGAAGCTGAAAGCAATTGAAGCCGGGGCCGATGACTATATTACCAAGCCTTTTGAAAAGGACATGTTGGTGGCAAGGGTGCAAAGCCTCATCAAAAAACAGGAAAATCTTCAGAAATACTTTTATAACGAGATCACCCATCAGCAAAACACACTCAATATTTCCGGTGAGTATAAGGAGTTCCTGGAAGCCTGTATTGCTGCCGTTGAGAAAAATCTCGACCGGGATGAGTTCAATATCCAGGCGCTGGCCACAGAGATGGGTATGAGCCACAGCAAACTCTACAAAAAGATCAAGACCATTTCAGGCCAAAGTGCCAACGCCTTTATCAGGTTCATCAGGTTGCGGAAAGCTGCGGAGCTATTCATCAACTCCGATTACAATGTGAATGAAACGGCATTTTATGTGGGCATCAAAGACATTAAATACTTCCGTGAACAGTTCGCCAAAACCTTCGGCATGAAGCCATCCGAGTACATCGAAAAGTATCGGAAGAACCTCGGCAAAAATTACAAACTCAACGAAAAGGTGAAAAAGGACTAATCTCAACGTCATTATTTCCGCTATACGCTATTAGCTGTTTTTCTTTCAATCTTATCCTCGCTTCCTGCCTTTTACCCCCGCTTTTAGGGGCGAAATCCGAGTTTACCCCCTTTTTGTACCACAGAATCCCCCGTTTACCCCCTCTTTCACAAGTAATTTTAGTCCAGCTATTTCAATAATTCGATTGCTAATTAAATAACTGCTGTATGCGATTGTTCAACCTGAGATTCCTTAGCCACTTTAGGAACAGACAAAAGCGATGCTCCATCGCTGTGCCAAGCAACCCTCATTTTCTTTTTCATAAGCCCTTAAACCCTTCGATTATGACTATGTTACCAAAACGGGCGACATTGCTATGTTCATTCCTATTTATAATAGGTATGGGAACATTTGCCCAAACTGCTGAGAAAAAAGACAGTCTTCCCCAAAAGCCGCCGGTACAACTGATTTATACCAGCGCCAAGCCTCACTTAACTGCAACTTCCACAGAAGCATTGTATTCAAAAGACATTTTAAAATCGCCGGTTACCAGCGTTAAGAGTACACTCACCGGTCGCATGGCTGGTTTGTATTCGTTCCAGGCTTCCGGTCAGCCGGGGGCAGACGGCGCTTCGGTTTCACTTCGTGGCCTTGATCCATTGGTGATCATTGATGGAGTGGTGGCCAATCTGTCCATCTTCAACCTGGATGATGTTGAAAGTGTAACGCTGCAAAAAGATGCCCTTAGCTCAGCTATGATGGGTGTTCGTGGAAGTAACGGTGCATTACTCATTACTACGAGAAAAGGAAAGCCGCAAACACAAAGCATTTCTTTTACGGTACAAACAAGTTTTCAAAAACCATTGGGTGCACCAAAAACATTGAATGCTTATGATTACGCATCCTTATATAATGAAGCATTGACAAATGATGGTTTGCCTTTGCGTTATACGCAGGCCGATCTGGATGCATTTAAAAATGGTACCGATCCATACGGTCATCCAAATGTTAACTGGAGAGATGAGGTAATAAAGTCCAGTTCACGTTTCGATCGCTATTCATTAAATGCATCGGGTGGTAATGGCTTTGCCCGTTACTATGTTTCATTAGAGCATGTTAATCAAACCGGATTTTTTGTAACATCCGATCAGAATAAATACAATACCAACAATAATTTTAAAACCTATGTTATCCGCAGCAATGTTGATATCAATGTAAACAAATCGCTGAGTGGTGGTATTTATTTGTTGGGACGTATACTGAGTGGTACAGAACCAGGTAGTACAACCGGTTCAATATTGGGTGCGTTGGTAAATACGCCTAACAATTCATATCCTGTTTATAACCCGAATGGTTCTTTTGGTGGTACAAATCTGTTCCAGAATAATATTATGGCTCAAACCATTGGTTCAGGTTACCGCTTAAATTATAAGCGTGATATGCTGGCCAACTTCTACCTCAAACAAAAACTCGATGCTGTTACACCGGGTTTATGGGTACAGGTAAAAACAGCCTTCAATGCAAATTTGTCTGAAGATATTAACCGTAGCAAATCATTTGCGGTTTATCAACTGATCACTACCACAACTCCTGCAACCTACAATCTGTATGGTGTAAATGGTGCACAGGCAAATGGCAACGGTATCGTTTACCAGGGACGCAGTAATTATGCAGAACTTTCAGTTGGCTACGATAGAGTTTTTGGCGAAAAGCATGGTGTGAATGCATTGGTACTTGCTAATAACGATAACAGTGTTAATGGTGGCGATCTGCCTTACACCATCAGTGGCATATCCGGCCGTTTTGCTTACAACTTCAAAGAGAAGTATGTGGTTGAAGCTGCGTTTGGTTATAATGGTTCAAACCGTTATCCGCCACAAGGTGATTTTAAGCGTGCCTTTTTTCCTGCTGTTGGTTTAGCATGGAATATGGATCGTGAAGAATTTCTTGCTTCTTCTAACTTTATAAGCCGTTTAAAACTTTATGGCTCGTTGGGTAAAACAGGTTGGGATGATCCCGGTTATTTTACTTACTACCAACGTTTCTTTGATGCAAGCAGCGTGTTCTTTGGAACATCTGCAGGTTCACAAACAGCAATCACTGAACAGCCTTTGGCAAATCCGAATATTGATTTTGAAAAAGCGAATAAATTCAATGCAGGTGTTGATGCTGCTTTCTTAAATGATCGCTTAACATTCTCGGTTGAATATTTTAATAATAAGTATTACGATCTGTTACAGATCCGTGGCCGCAGCACTACTATTCTTGGCAACGATTATCCGAGAGAAAACATTGGTACCAACCGTTATACTGGCGCTGAGTTTAAATTAGGCTGGCAGGAAAAAACATCCGGCGGGCTGCAATACTTTGCTTTGTTGAACACAAGTTTACTGCGTACCAAAGTGATCTTTGCAGATGAAGTTTATCGTCCATATTACTGGATGAAACGTACAGGTTCAGCAGTTGGTCAAACATTTGGTTATTTAGCTGATGGATTTTTTCAAACACAACAAGAGATCAATGGCAGTGCAACTACTGTTGGGTATACTCCTCAACCTGGTGATATTAAATACATCGATCTGAACAGAGATGGTGTGATCGATCAGTTTGATGTTACGCAGATCGGTAGAAAGTTTGCACCACTGTTGTTTTTTGGTTTGTCTTTAGGTGCAGAGTACAAAGGTTTCGATTTCAGTGCACTTATTCAGGGTGTAACCAATCGTGATGTATATGTTGGTGGTTCAAGCATCTGGGCATTTCAGAACAATGGTTTTGGACAGGCATACGAAAACAATCTTGATCGTTGGACACCTGCAACTGCTGCAACAGCAACATACCCTCGTTTAAATATTGGCAGCAACGGTAACAATCATGCACAATCTTCTTTCTGGTTACGCAATGGCGATTATGTTCGCTTAAAACAAATTGAACTTGGTTATAGTGTTCCTGAGGTTTGGTTAAAACGAATCAAGCTCGACAATATCCGTCTTTTTGCAAGAGGATACAATCTCTTTACATTAAAATCAAAAGAGTTGGATGACCGTGATCCTGAAGTGATCAGTGCATTCAGTTATCCCATGCAACGCCTGTTCAACTTTGGCATAAACATTAAACTGTAATACTCTGCTATATGAAAAAAAGAAATTTATTTTTAAAAGGCGCTCTTTGCAGTCTGCTGCTGGTAATGCTTTTTACCAACAGTTGCAAAAAAATTGAAACAGTACCAAAAGATTGGTTTGGTTCTGATCTTGTATTTGATACATTGGATCGTCTTGGTACAGTTGCCGCATTCAATCTGAATGATCTTTACAATTATATTCCCGGTGGCTTTGCCCGCATCGGTGGTGATTTTTTAGATGCAGCAAGTGGTGATGCAATACCAAGCCGAAACAATACAGTGGTGGAGTATTATACCAACCGCCGTGTGAGTGTGGTGAGTAACCCCGACCCATATTGGGCAAACAGCTACGCCGGTATTCGAAGAACAAATATTTTCATGAAGAACATCAACAATGTACCCATTGTTGAAACCGATGCAACAACAATTGCCAACGCAAAACTTACACGCCAGTATTGGAGAGCAGAAGCACGTTTCATTCGTGTACTCATGTATTTTGAATTACTGAAACGTTATGGAGGTGTACCGCTTATCGGTGATAAAGTGTTTACACTTGATGATAATCTGCAGATACCACGTAATACGTTTGAGCAGTGCGTAAATTATATTGTAACTGAATGCGATGCTGTAAAAGACAGTTTGCGCAGAGAAAACATGCCTGATGGCGATTGGGGAAGAGTGCAGCGGGGTGCAGCCATTGCCTTGAAATGTCGTGTGTTACTGTATGCTGCCAGCCCATTATTCAATGGTGGTGGGTTAGAAACTGATCCTGTGAAAAAAGTACTAAGCGGTTATCTTAACTACGATGCAACCCGTTGGAATGCTGTGATCGCTGCCGCTGAAGAATTACGTAGCATTGGTTTTTATAAATTGAACGATGCAGGTACGCCAAACTTTTTTGCTGCAACGTTTACTACAAAACGAAATGCTGAAATTATTCTTGCAAAACAAAGTTCTAACAACACAAGTTTAGAAAATACACAGGCACCTGTTGGTTTTGCAGGTACAGCAACAAGCCAGGGGCTTACAAGTCCAACACAAAATTTTGTAGATGCATTTCCTATGCTGAATGGATTACAACCATTTAATGCCGATGGAACAATCAATGTTGCTTCAGGCTATAGTGCAAGCAATCCATACGCAAACCGTGACCCACGTTTAGACGTAACAGTGTTTCGTAATGGATATGCCTGGTTAGGAAGAACAGTAGAAACATTTGAAGGAGGCAGAGACAAGCCTAACACATCTGTTACTGCCGTGCAAACAAAAACAGGTTACTACCTGCGTAAGTTTCTTGGAAATTTTCCAACAGGTTCAACTTACTCCAATCAAAGTCACAACTTCCCGATTTTTCGTTATGCTGAAACATTGTTGAATTATGCTGAGGCGTTGAATGAAGTAGGACGTGTTGAAGATGCGGTAACGCAGATCGGTCTCATCAGAAGAAGAGCCGGTATAACAGCCGGTGCTAATTCAAGATATGGTATCAGGGTTGGCATTACGCAAGATGAAATGCGCCAGGTCATTCGCAATGAGCGCCGGATTGAATTAGCATTTGAAGAACATCGTTTCTGGGATATACGCAGATGGAAAACAGGAGCTGTTGATCTTGCCGCACCGGTATATGGTATGAAGATCACAAGAAACGGTTCAACACTCACTTACGAGAAAGTGCAGTTAGGTGTGTTGCAGTTTGATCCAAAACTGTATCACATGCCCATCCCTTATGATGAAATGATCAAGAATACAACGCTTATTCAAAACCAGGGATGGTAATCATTCAAACTAACAGCTTAAACTAAGTACAATGAAAAAATTAATTTATATACTCTTTATTCAACTCCTTGCAATGGCACAATTGCAGGCGCAGAACAGAGTTATTACAGGTGTTGTTACAGATTCTGCCGGCCCTGTAGCAGGAGCAAGTGTTGTTGAAAAAAATCTTACGAGCAACGGGACTGTTACCGGCGCTAACGGACGATTTACAATTACACTGAAAGGGAAAAGCAACACACTTATTATAACGGGTGTAGGTTATTTAGAAATGCAGGTGCCTGTAGCCGATCGTTCTGATGTAAGCGTTACACTTTCTCCTGATGCAGGCGGACTCGAAGATGTCGTGATCGTTGGTTATGCAAAACAAAAGAAAGTAACATCAACCGGTTCGGTTAGTAGTGTTGCAGGTAAAGAACTTAGAGATAATCCATCTGCAAGTTTGCAGAATACATTAGCAGGCCGTTTGCCTGGTTTCTTCTCGGTGCAACCTTCCGGTCGTCCCGGTGCAGATGGTGCACAGTTTTTTATTCGTGGACAAAGTTCCTATAACAACGGATCAAATTCACCTTTGATCATTGTAGATGATATTGAATTCAGCTATGATCAGTTTGCACGAATTGATCCAAATGAAATTGAATCATTAAGTATTTTAAAAGATGCATCTACAACCGCTGTGTATGGTGTAAAAGGTGCAAATGGTGTTGTGATCATTACAACAAGAAGAGGTAAGATAGGTGCGCCAAAAATTTCTGCACGTTTGGAAACAAGTATGCAGCAGCCTACACGTATTCCGAAATATCTGAATGCTTACGAAACGGCTTCGTTATATAACCAGGCGCAGATGAATGATAACAAAGTGAATCCGGTTGTTGGATTTACGCCACGTTTTTCGCAAGCCGATCTTGATCATTATAAAAACGGGACAGATCCTTACGGTCATCCTTCGGTTGACTGGTACAGTACTTTGTTCAAGCAGTTCAGCAAACAATACAGGGCTAATTTCGATATCAGCGGTGGTACAGAACGTGTAAAATACTTTGTGTCACTTGGTGGTTTGTTCCAGGATGGTATGGTAAAGAATTTCAGCAAGTCGCAGGATGTGAATGGTAACTACTATCATATGCGTTACAACTATCGTAGTAACCTCGATATTAAAGTGACGAATACAACAGATCTGCGTTTAGATCTTTACGGTAATATCGGAGAGATCAATACACCAAACGTTGGTAGTGCATTTGGTTATAACGATGTGTTTTATGAATACAGCAGCTTTTATTCTTTGGCTCCGTTTGCATATCCGGTATATAACCCTGACGGAACATACGGCTATAGTACATGGCAGGTGAACGGTGGTTATAATAACGCTGCCTATAATACGAACAATGTTGTAGGTCGTTTAACGATGTATGGTTACAATCGTAACTATGAAAATAATATCAACTTAATTACAACTGCAACGCAAAAGCTAAACTTCATTACAAAGGGGCTTTCCTTAAAAGCTACAATAGCTTACGCAAGCAGTTATGGTTACTCAAGAAGTATGACAAGGGATCAGTTTCCTTCCTTTATTCCTGCTTATGATTCTGCTACTTCTTCTTACAAATACTCGCCAAGAGATCCGAACGTATACCGAGTACGTCGTTTCTTTAGTGGATATGGTGCAGGTTCAACCATCCGTACATTAACTGTGCAGGGTATTTTGAATTATGACAGAACCTTTGGTAAACATCATCTGTATGGTCTTGCTCTTGTTAGCCAGGGTACTGATCTTCGTTTCAGTTCAAACGCTGTTTACAATTTTATACCAAACAATTATCGTGGCTTTACCGGCCGTGTTGGATATAACTATAAAGAGAAATACCTCGTTGAGTTTAATACAGCTTATAACGGCTCAGATCGTTTTGCAAAAGAAAATCGTTTTGGTTTGTTCCCTGCTGCATCTGTTGGCTGGAATATTTCAAAAGAAGATTTCCTGAAGAATGCAATGCGTAATGTAAACAACCTGAAGATCCGTGCATCTTATGGTTTGGTGGGTAACGACAAGCTTGGTAGTGGATTTAACTATTACTATTTGCCAACATGGAGTAATTCAGGTTCAATCAACTTCGGTACTGTAAGTAACAACTTTAACGGCATCCGTGAAGGAACATTGGGCAACGACCAGGTAACGTGGGAGAAAGAAAAGAAAATGGACATTGGTTTAGACTTCGGTTTGTTTGGAAATAAATTCTTCGGCACCATTGAGTATTTCAAAAACCAACGTTATGATATCTTAACAACAAGAGGAACCGTATCTGCGGTAATTGGTCAGGGATTGCCACCGGTTAATCTTGGTATTGTTGATAACGCAGGTTATGAAATTGAATTGAATTACAATGGTAAGATCGGTCGTGATTTTCAGTATCGTTTAAAAGGAACATACTCTGTTGCAAAAAATAAAATCATTTTCCAGGACGAACCTAAATTCGCCAACGCTTACCAGGCATATACAGGTCACAGTATTGGTATGCAGCGTGTGTATCGCTGGATCGGATATTATCAGGATAGTGCAGATGTCGCCAACAGTCCTAAGACCGCACAGCAGGCTTATCCAGGCGATCTGAAATATGCTGATCTGAACAAGGATGGTAAGATCGATGGTTTCGATCAGGAAGTAACAGGTTATTCAAACGTGCCTAATACGACCTACGGTTTCCAGATCGGGTTCAGCTACAAAGGGTTTTCAGTGAACACGTTCTTCCAGGGCGCAATGAACTTTAATGTAAGAGCGGTAGCAGAAGCCATTCGTCCATTCTCATCTAACCTGCAGGAAATTCATAAATATTCATGGACACCGGAGTTAGGTAACAATGCACGTTTCCCAAGATTAACATTAGGTGCAGGTGTGAGTGATGCACTTGGTTTTCCATCAACTTTCTATTTTATATCCGGAAATTACCTGCGTTTAAAAACAACAGAGATCGCTTATACCATTCCTCAAAAATTCACAAAGCGTTTGAAAGTGGATAATATCCGTGTTTACTCAAATGCTTACAACCTTTTTACATGGACAAAGCTTGACAAGTTGTATGAATTCGATCCGGAGATCAGTACCAATACTGATCGTACGATCTATCCACCACAACGTACCGTGAACTTTGGTTTAAGCATTACTTTTTAATTCATTCCGAAATCATTAAGATATGAAGAAGATACTTTTTTTACTCGTTCTGCTTTCAGGCTTACAGGCTTGTAAAAAGCAAAATGCGTTTCTCGATGGGCAAGCGATCTCACTCAGTGAAGAACTTGTATTTACTGACAGTGCAAGAACGATGGCTTTTTTAACGGGCATCTATTCTGATATTGCTTTCAGTTTTAACAAAGGACGTTGGGATTCGCATGGTAATACTGAACAGGCAACAGATGATGCTGAGTACACACTGTCAGGTGTTGCACAGATCGCTGTTATTTTATACAACGGTTCTATTTCACCAACAACCTATAATACAAGAGGTATTGTGGGTGATTTCTGGAATACTCCGTATACCAATATCAGGCGGGTAAATTTGTTGCTTTCAAAACTTCCTTCAACCCCGCTTTCTGCTTCGTTGCAATCAAGGGTGAAAGGAGAAATATTGTTTTTACGTGCATGGTATTACACGCAATTGATGATCGCTTACGGAGGTGTTCCTGTCGTGGGCGATAAAGTGTATGCGAAAGATGACCTCATTAATTTACCAAGAGAAACTTTTGCAAATACAGTAAAATATATTTCAGAAGAATTAGATAAAGCGGCTGCGTTATTATCCGCTGTTTATCCTGATGATATTGACTATGGCCGTGTAACAAAAGGTGCATGTCTTGCATTGAAATCAAGAGCATTGTTATATGCAGCAAGTCCATTGTTTAATGGAGGATGTATTATTCCCGGTCATCCTGCTGAAGCAATTGTAAGTTATCCTGCTGCAAGCACAACCTACTGGCAGGCTGCTGCTGATGCTGCACAGGCAGTGATCAACATGGGTACTTACTCATTAGTGGTTGATAATGCTACAAAGCCCGGCTATGGTTTTTATAGTGTGTTTTTACAACGTGTAAATCCGGAATACATTTTTGGATACTATCGCCCTGCAAACAGAGATTTCGAAGGCTTTTACAACCCCCGTACAAGAGGCGGCAGCACAAACCGTTCATTACCTACACAGGACCTGGTTGATTGTTTCCCAATGAAGAATGGTTTACAACCGTTGAATCCTGATGGAACAGTAAATGCTGCATCAGGCTATAGCGCAACCAATCCTTATGTAAACCGTGATCCCCGGTTTAACAACTCTATTATCTTTAATGGGTCAAGTTATTTCAATGCATCAGGTGGTTTGTCACCCGTGTATACTTTTGTAAATGGTTCAGGAACTATTCCTACGCCCGTTGCAACACAGGATGCATTTGATGTTGGTACAACTACAGGTTATTTCAGTCGCAAAATGTGCGACTCTATGATCAGTGCAAACAGCAGTGCCAATACAAACAGGGCATGGCCATTGATCCGTTATGCCGAAATTTTATTGAACTATGCTGAAGCGATCAATGAGACCGGTCAAACAAACCTTGCATATCCTAAACTGATTGAATTAAGACAGCGTGCAGGCATTGACCCGGGTCCCGGTAATTTATATGGCTTGAAGGATGCCATGACAAAAGAAGAAATGCGTGAAGTGATCCGTAATGAAAGAAGAATTGAATTGGCTTTTGAAGATCACCGTTGGCATGATATACGTCGTTGGAAAATTGCCATGGTGACCAATAACAAATTTAACAACGTGATGAAGATTACAAAAAATTCAAACGGCACTTATACGTTCGAGAGAAGATCATCTATCCGTCGTCATAACTTCCGTCCTGAAATGTATTTGATGCCATTGCCTGATGCAGAGATCAACAAGATGCCGGCCATGTTACAAAACCCCGGTTGGTAAAAATAAACTCGTGTTCATGTTGAGGAAAAATTGTGTTTTGGTTTTATGGTCGCTTATGCTGTTACATTTTTCAGTAACGGCACAAACATCATTTAATACTGCAGTAACTGTTACTGAAGTTGGTAAAGGATGGGCGGGCAATTCCATTAACACAGTCGTGTTTCGCAAGAACTCGTTAGCATCTTACAAGCAAACACAGTTTATCAGTTATTACGATGCCGATGGATTTGTGGTACTGGGTAAACGAACCATTGGTGACAATAATTGGCAGTTAAAACGTACTGTATACAAAGGCAATATTAAAGATGCACATAACAGCATCAGTATCGCCATCGATGGAGATGGTTATGTGCACATGGCATGGGATCATCATGGTAATGCATTGCGTTATGTAAAGAGTAAAGAGCCATTGTCGCTCGAATTAACAGAGAAAATGCCAATGACTGGCAAGGACGAAAACAAAGTAAGTTATCCTGAGTTTTATAAAATGCCGAATGGTAATCTCTTGTTCTTTTACAGGGATGGAGCTTCTGGTAATGGGAACATAGTATTGAATAAATACGATGTGCAACAAAAACAGTGGAGCCGTTTGCAAACCAATTTGATTGATGGTGAAAACAAACGCAATGCGTATTGGCAGGCTTGTGTTGATGTAAAAGGCGCCATTCATCTTTCATGGGTTTGGCGTGAGAGCCCCGATGTAGCTAGTAATCATGATATGAGTTATGCTGTATCAAAAGATGGCGGTGCTACATGGAAGAGATCAACCGGTGAAAAATATACTTTGCCGATTACGTTGGCAACAGCAGAAAAAGTATTGACCATTCCGCAGAAAAGCGAATTAATCAATCAAACATCAATGAGCGCTGATGCAAACGGTAATCCCATCATCGCTGGTTATTGGAACGACAAGAATGGTATTCCGCAATATCATATTATTTATAGAACAAAGAAGAAGTGGGCAGTAAAAGATCTTGCATTCAGAACAACTGATTTCAGTTTAAGTGGAGCAGGTACAAAGAAAATTCCGATATCACGACCACAAATCATTTGTATTGAAGCAGGTAAGATAAAAAGTGCAGCCCTTATTTTCCGTGATGAAGAGCGTGGCAACAAAGTGTCGATTGCTTATGGCGAACTCAATATCAAATCAACATGGAAACTTGCTGATCTCTTACAAACAAGTACAGGTTCATGGGAGCCTTCTTATGATACAGAGTTGTGGAAGGAACAAAAGCAGTTGCATTTGTTTGTGCAGAATGTACAGCAAGGCGATGGTGAAGGCGTATTAACCGTAGAGTCGCAACCGGTGCGTGTTGTAGAGTGGATGCCGCTTGCTACAAAAAAACAAGCCGAAGTAATTGCGAAGAAGAACGAGTTGTTACAAGTAATACAAACTGTGAACAATTACTGGCAAAAGGCAAACCCTGTTCATGGGCTTGCTTTCTGGGATAATGCAGCTTACCATACCGGTAATATGGAAGCGTATGCTCTCACAAAGAATGAAGCTTATAAGAATTATTCTGAAGCATGGGCCATCAAAAATGAGTGGAAAGGAGCGAAGAGTAATAACAAGGCCGAGTGGAAATTCAACTATGGTGAGAAAGATGATTATGTGTTGTTTGGTGATTGGCAGATATGTTTTCAAACTTATATCGATCTCTACAATCTGCAACCCGAAGAAATAAAAGTAGCCCGTGCAAAAGAAGTGATGAGTTACCAGGTGAGCACTGAAGAAAATAAATACTGGTGGTGGGCCGATGGTTTATACATGGTGATGCCGGTAATGACGAAGATGTATAAACTCACAGGGGATAAGATTTATCTCGATAAACTCTACGAGTATTATACCTACGCCAACAGCATTATGTATGATGCGGAGGAGAAGATCTACTACCGAGATGCGAAGTATGTATATCCCAAGCATAAAAGCGCCAATGGTAAAAAAGATTTCTGGGCAAGAGGTAATGGTTGGGTGTTTGCAGGTTTGGCAAAAGTGTTGCAAGACTTGCCAAAAGATGATGCACACCGCAACGAGTACGTAGAAAAATTTAAAGGCATGGCTGCTGCATTAAAAAAACAGCAGCAGTCAGAAGGCTATTGGACAAGAAGCATACTCGATACTGCACATGCACCCGGTTATGAAACAAGCGGAACTGCATTTTTTACTTACGCTTATCTGTGGGGAATGAACAACGGTTATTTGAACAAAGCAGAATACGAATCAACAGCATTAAAAGGGTGGAGCTATTTAAAAAATATCGCCATGCAGCCCGATGGTAAAATTGGTTATGTGCAACCAATTGGCGAAAGGGCTATTCCCGGACAAGTGGTTGATAAGAATTCTACTGCCAACTTCGGCGTAGGTGCATTCTTATTGGCAGCTTGTGAGATGGTTCGTTTCGCCGAAGCAAAAAAATAATTAAACGAGCAATTTCATATCAGCAGTTAATCAATAACCGGCTGTTTCTACAACCGGTTTCTTAAAACAGTAAATCAAAAAGTATTAAATCGATAATATGTACAGCAGAGTAGTTAGTCTATGCATAGCAGCAGTGCTGCTTTTTATCAGCAATGTTTTTTCACAAAGCACAACAAACGATTGGGAAAATCCACAGTTGCTTGATGTAAACAAAGAAATACCGCATGCACCCTTTATGTTGTTCGAATCACAACAGGATGTTATTGCAGATGATTATAGTAAGTCACAGTATCATCAATCGCTCAACGGCACCTGGAAATTTACTTATGTAGATAAACATGCAAACCGCATCAAAGATTTTTATCGCACCGATCTTAACAGCAGTGACTGGAAAGATATTGCAGTTCCTTCCAATTGGGAGTTGCAAGGTTTCGGAATTCCGATTTATACAAATATTGTATACCCATACCCAAAGAATCCTCCTTTTATCGGCGAGAATAATCCTGTAGGTACTTACCGGAAAGAGTTTACGGTTCCTGAAAACTGGAGTGGTAACGAAGTGTTTTTGCATTTTGGTTCAATCACCGGCTGTGCATTTGTGTATGTGAACGGACAAAAAGTGGGCATGACCAAAGCGTCGAAGACTGCTGCTGAATTTAACATCACAAAATATTTACAAAAAGGAAAGAACCTGTTGGCGGTACAGGTGTTCCGCTGGCATGATGGAAGTTACCTGGAAGATCAGGACTTTTGGCGTTTAAGCGGAATAGAACGTGATGTGTTTTTGTTCGCCATGCCAAAAGGAACTGTTTGGGATTTTTATCTGAAAGCAGATCTCGATACGCAATATAAAAATGGTTTGTTTAGTGCCGATGTTGATCTTCGCCAGTTTGCCGGCAACAAAATCAGTACGGGTGTATTGACTGTTGCATTGATTGATAAGCAAGGGAAGAAAGTGTTTTCGCAAAGTAAAAATTATGTGTTGGGTACAGACAGTGTGAAAACTGTTTCATTTTCCGGCAACATAAAAAATGTATTGAAGTGGACCGGTGAAACACCCAATTTGTACGATTGTATTATTACAAATGCAAACGGAACAGGTGTTGCGTTTGCAACCTATACTGGCGCTAAAGTTGGTTTCAGAAAAGTAGAGATAAAGAATGCGCAACTGCTCGTAAATGGTATGGCTATTGAAGTGCATGGTGTAAACCGTCATGAACATGATGATGTTACAGGGCATGCAACTTCAAAAGAACTGATGCTGAAAGACATCCGGTTGATGAAACAGTTTAATGTAAATGCTGTTCGTTTATCGCATTATCCCAACGATCCGCTGTGGTATAAACTATGCGATGAATATGGCTTGTACCTGGTGGATGAAGCGAATATAGAAACGCATGGAATGGGAGCCGAGTTCCAGGGATGGATTGATAAATCGAAGCATCCTGCTTACTTACCCGAATGGGCAGCAGCACATTTAGATCGTATGGAGCGCATGGTGGAACGGGATAAAAATCATGCTTCCATCATCATCTGGAGTTTAGGTAACGAATGTGGTAATGGTCAGGTTTTTCATGATGGTTATAAATGGATCAAAGAAAGAGATAAAACACGTCCTGTGCAATTTGAGCAGGCTGGCGAAGATTGGAATACAGATATTGTTTGTCCGATGTATCCGAGGATAAGTGATATGAAACGTTATGCGGAAAGCAAAACAAAAACACGTCCGTACATCATGTGTGAATATTCGCATGCGATGGGCAACAGTAACGGTAATTTCCAGGAATATTTCGATATCATCCGCAACAGTCCGCATATGCAGGGAGGTTTCATCTGGGATTGGGTTGATCAGGGTTATAAACAAAGAGATAAAAACGGAAATGTATTTTGGGCTTATGGTGGTGATCTTGGCAGTTATAATTTGCACAACGATGAAAACTTTTGTTCAAATGGTTTGATTGCTGCTAACCGTACTCCACACCCGGGTTTATTCGAAGTAAAGAAAGTGTACCAGGATATTCTATTCTCAACAAAAGATATCGGTACAGGTGTTATTAACATAAGTAACCGTTTCAATTTTACAAATCTCAAAGAATATGATTTTGCCTGGACGTTAACAAAAAACGGAACGGTGGTTTATACGGGTTCATTTAATGTTGATGCTGCCCCTCACACAAATAAGGAAGTAAAGCTTGCGTTGCCTGCAGATAAATTAGTGGAGGCAGGTGAATATTTTATAAGTGTATACGCAAATATTTCTGCAAGAAGTACAACTGAAATGTTGCCGGTGGCACATGAAATAGCACGGGAGCAATTCAAATTGAGCGGCGATTACTTTACAAATCGTAAACCTGTGACAGGAAATTTGCAGGTAAAGAATGAAAACGGGAAGTTGAGTTTTTCAGCAGGTAATGTAACAGGTGAAATTGATTTGAAAACTGGTGTGGTAAGAAATTACCGTATAAAAGATGGTATGCAGTTAAGTCGTTTTCCTGAACCCTATTTCTGGCGTGCACCAACCGATAATGATTTTGGCAGCGGCATGCCTGCAAATCTCGGTATCTGGCGCTCGGCACATCAAACAAAAAAAGTGAAGAGTGTAATTGCAGATGAGCAAACAAAAGAGGGTGTGGCAATAAAAGTAGAATACGAATTAACAGGTATAGCAGTTCCTTATACCATTGAGTATTTTATACAGAACGATGGCAGTATTAAACTAACGGCAAGTATGGATATGAGCGGAAGAGACCTGCCTGAGTTGCCACGTTTTGGTATGCGTATGCAATTGCCGCCTATGTTCGACAGTTTACAATACTATGGTCGTGGACCATGGGAGAATTACAGCGATCGTAAAACATCTTCGTTCGTCGGATTATATAATGGTAATGTAAAGGATCAGTTTACATCTAACTATATCCGTCCGCAGGAGAATGGGTACAAAACAGATGTACGTTGGATGTCGCTCACCAATAATAACGGACGAGGTTTGTTGATCGAAGGTGTGCAGCCTATTTGTTTCAGTGCGTTGCCTTATGCAACAGAAAGTATGGATCCCGGTATGACGAAGAAACAACAGCACCCAAGTGATTTGCGTCCGGATAATAATGTATATCTGCAAATAGATTACAAACAACGTGGTGTTGGTGGTGATGATAGTTGGGGTGCATTGCCTCATCCTGAATATCGTTTAACAGAAAAGAAGTACAGTTATAGTTATATCATTCGTTTATTGAATTAAAGTTCATGATCGTACAGAATATTAAATTCCTTTTTTTGTTATTGCTCATTGGGGCATGCAACAGACATACAGCAGTAAAAACGAAACAAACAACTGTTACGCCAGATGGTTATACATTAGTGTGGGCAGATGAGTTTAACAGTAGTGGCAAACCCGATTCAGCGAACTGGAATTATGAATATGGGTTTGTGCGCAATGAAGAGTTACAATGGTATCAACCAGAGAATGCAAGTGTTGGAAATGGTTTGTTGCTGATCGAAGCAAGGAAAGAAGAAAAACCAAATCCCGGTTACAAAGAAAACAGCAGAAGCTGGCGTACAAACAGGCCAACCATTCAGTACACTTCTTCCTGTTTACTAACAAGAGGAAAGCAAAGCTGGTTGTATGGTCGTTTTGAATTGCGTGCAAAGATCGGCATCAGTAAGGGTATGTGGCCCGCATGGTGGACATTGGGAATTGATAAAGGTTGGCCGGGCAATGGCGAGATCGATATTATGGAATATTACCGGGGGATGTTGCTGGCGAATATTGCTTGCTTAGGCAGTGATCGTAAAGCGCAATGGTTCAGCAATACATTTAAAACAGATTCATTAGGCGGAGAGGCTTGGGCAAGTAAATTTCATGTTTGGCGAATGGATTGGACAGAAGAGTTTATTGCATTGTATTGCGATGAGCAGTTGTTGAATAAAGTAACTTTAGATAAGTTAATGAATAAGGATGGCAGCGGCTTTAATCCCTTCAAACAAAAGCATTACATGTTGCTGAATCTCGCCATGGGTGGAATGAATGGCGGAGATATTACAGGAACAACCTTCCCGCAGAAATTTGAAATAGATTACGTTCGGGTTTACCAGAAGAAATAATCAAGTATGAATGTGACTTACAGTACGAGAATAGTAGCGATGTTTTGCGCAGTTGTTTTATATGCAGGCGTCGCCTCTGCACAATACAACGCTTACCTGTTCACTTATTTTACCGGTAATGCAAAAGCTGATGAACAGATCAAGTTCGCCATCAGTAAAGATGGCTATAATTTTCGTGCATTGAACGGTAATAAGCCGGTTATTCAATCTTCGACAATCAGTGAAACTGGTGGTGTGCGTGATCCGCATATTCTTCGTGGTGCCGATGGTAAAACATTTTACATGGTGGTAACCGATATGGTTTCTGCGAATGGATGGAACTCCAACAGAGCAATGGTGTTGCTCAAGTCAACTGATCTGATCAACTGGTCGTCGAGCGTCATCAATATGCAAAAACGTTTTGCTGGCAACGATAGTTTGTTGCGTGTATGGGCACCACAAACCATTTATGATCCAAAGGCGAAGAAGTATATGATCTATTGGTCGATGAAGCATGGCAAAGGTGCTGATATCATTTACTATGCCTATGCAAATGCTTCGTTCACCGATCTGGAAACAGAACCCAAGCAATTGTTCTTCAGCCCAACAAATGGTTCATGCATTGATGGTGATATTATTTTTAAAGATGGTAAATATCATCTCTTCTTTAAAACAGAAGGCGAAGGTGCAGGAATAAAAATAGCAGTATCAGATAAGTTAACAGAAGGGTATGTGTTGCAGGATAAATATGTGCAGCAAACAAAAGATCCGGTTGAAGGTGCAGGTGTATTTAAACTGAACAATGGCGAAGGATATATTTTGATGTATGATGTGTACACAAAAGGGAAGTATCAATTCACAAAAACCAAAGATCTGAAAACATTTACGGTGATTGACCAGGAAGTAACCATGAACTTTCATCCACGGCATGGAACTGTAATGCCAATTACATCTGCAGAAGCAGAACGTTTGATGAAGAAGTGGGGAGCAGCAGAAGATGTGCTTGGAAATGCTGCATCAAAACAAATCAAGAAGATCAACACAAGAGTTGATACAGTTAACAAAACAGTTTATCTCTCCGTAAAAACGGGTACAAATCTCAAAGCATTTGATCCTGCGTTCAGGTTATTGCCTGCAACAACTGTTTCGCCTGTAACGCCACAGGATTTTTCGAAAGGCGCTGTAAAGTATGTGGTGAGCATTAAAGGACAGCAACCGCAAACATGGAAAGTAGTTGCGCAGGAAAATCACAACCCTGTACTCGAAGGTTACTTTGCCGATCCGGATGTGTTGTATTCGCAGAAAACAAAAAAGTATTATATCTATCCAACAAGTGATGGGTTTGATGGATGGTCAGGAACTTATTTCAAAGCTTTTTCATCAACTGATCTGGTAAGCTGGAAAGATGAAGGCGTGATCCTTGATCTTCTTAAAGATGTAAGCTGGGCCAAACGTAATGCATGGGCGCCTTGTATTATTGAAAAGAAATTAAACGGGCAGTACAAATACTTTTATTATTTCACTGCGGCACAAAAAATTGGTGTTGCTGTTGCCGATGATCCTGCAGGTCCATTTAAAGATATGGGCAAAGCATTGATCGATAAAAAACCTGAAGGCGTTAGAGGCGGACAGGAAATTGATCCCGAAGTGTTCACTGATCCAAAAACAGGTAAGAGCTATTTGTATTGGGGTAACGGCTATATGGCTGTTGCAGAATTAAATGAAGATATGATTTCGCTGAAACCAGAAACCTTGGCGACGATCAAAGTTGACAGAACATTTCGTGAAGGAACAACTGTTTTCTTCCGCAACGGTTTGTATTATTTTATGTGGAGCGAAGATGACACGAGAAGTGAAAACTATCGTGTGCGTTACGGCACTTCCACATCGCCGTTAGGACCAATTACTATCCCTGCAGATAATTTAGTAATTGCAAAAGATCCTTCAACCGGTATCTATGGTACGGGACATAACTCTATTCTGCAAATTCCAGGTAAAGACGAGTGGTATATTGTATATCATCGTTTCAATTATCCAAAAGGAATTACCATGGGCAGTGCTGCCGGTTTTAACCGTGAAGTTTGTATTGATAAAATGGAGTTTAATCCGGATGGCAGTATTAAGTTGGTGAAGCCTACACATGCGGGTGTGAAACCCATTCAGTAACTTCAGGCAATTAAAACACGATTGAAATGTTTAAGTTTTTTTTCAGTGCCATAGTTTTGTTGTCTCTCGTTTTTGATTGTATTTCACAAACTGCAACATTAAAAACATTCCCACTTGCTGACGTACGCTTGTTGAATAGTCCTTTTAAGCAGGCGCAGGAAACAGATAAAAAATATATACTGTCACTTAATGTGGATCGTTTGCTGGCTCCCTTTTTAAAAGAAGCAGGTATTGAAACAAAAGCCATCAGTTACCCCAACTGGGAAAACAGCGGACTCGATGGACATATTGGTGGACATTATCTGTCTGCATTGGCAAACATGTATGCAGCAACAGGTGATGCAGAAATATTGAGAAGACTTACCTACATGATCGATCAGCTGGAGAAATGCCAGCAAAAAGATGCAGATGGTTATGTGGGCGGTATTCCCGGTGGAAAAAAAATGTGGAATGATGTAGCTGCAGGAAAGATCAACGCCGGAAGTTTTTCGTTGAATGAGAAGTGGGTACCTCTTTACAATATTCATAAGTTGTATGCCGGATTGATTGATGCTTACAATATTGCCGGTAATCAAAAAGCAAAGACAGTTCTGATAAAACTCTCCGATTGGTTTTATAACATCACAGCTAAACTCAGCAACGAACAGTTGCAAACAATTCTCCGTAGCGAACATGGCGGCATGAACGAAGCCTTTGCTGATGTGGCTGCTATCACAGGCGATAAAAAATACTTAGAACTGGCCAAATGCTTATCTCATCAAATAATATTGAATCCGTTGCTGCAACAGAAAGATGCACTCAATGGATTACATGCAAATACACAAATACCCAAAGTTATCGGCTTTATGCGCATTGCAGAAATAACCGGCGACAGCAGTTGGGCCAATGCAGCCAACTTTTTCTGGAATACAGTTGTAACCCGCAGAACAATTTCTATTGGTGGTAACAGTGTGCGGGAACATTTTCATCCTGCTAACGATTTCTCTTCCATGATCGAAACAAAAGAAGGCCCTGAAACCTGCAACAGTTACAATATGCTCAAGTTATCGAAGCAATTGTTTCTTGCACATCCTTCTTCACAATACACGGATTATTATGAAAGAACGATGTATAATCATATTCTTTCTTCGCAACATCCCAATGGTGGCTTTGTTTATTTCACACCCATTCGTCCACGCCATTACCGTGTGTATTCACAACCGCAAATGGGCATGTGGTGTTGCGTTGGTACAGGTATGGAAAATCATGGTAAGTATGGCGAGTTGATCTATGCACACAATGAAAAAGATCTTTATGTCAACTTTTTTATTCCTTCCATTCTCAACTGGAAAGAAAAAGGATTGCGTGTTGAACAGTTAACAGCTTTCCCAAACAGTGAAGAAACACAATTGAAGATCATCATTAATAAGCCGCAACAGTTTGCAATCGTATTGCGTTACCCATCATGGTTAAAAGACGGAAAGCTGAAAGCATACGTAAATAAAAAAGAAGTGCTGTTGAAGAAGAATGCAGATTCTTATGTATCGATTTCACGCACATGGAAAACAGGTGATGTGTTATCCATTCAATTACCTATGGAAATAAAAGCAGAGTTTTTACCAGACAGTTCTTCGTGGGTAAGTTTTGTTCGTGGACCAATAGTGTTGGCAGCTGCAACAGATACCACCGGTACAACAGGATTGAAAGCTGATGATAGTCGCATGGGGCATATCGCTAACGGACCTTCATATTCAATTGAAGATGCACCAATGATTATTACGGGTAGCAAAAAAAATATAACATCTCTAAAGTCGGTAACGGGTAAGGCATTTACCTATACAGCTTCCGATCTTATTTATCCGGCAAAATATAAAAGTCTGCAGCTGGTTCCTTTTTATACATTACATGATACACGTTACATGTTGTATTGGCGCTATGCAACTCCTGCACAACTGGAATCGATAAAAGAAGAGATAAGAAAAAAAGAAGAAGTGCAATTGGTATTGGAGAAAATAACTGTCGACCAGGTCGCCCCCGGTGAGCAGCAACCGGAATCTGATCATAACTTTAAAGGTGAGCAAACAGAATCGGGTGTGCATAAAGACCGTCATTGGCGTACTGCAAAAAAATGGTTCAGCTACGAGTTAAAAAATACAGATGCTGCTGCACGCATACTTCGTATTACTTATTTCGGGCAAGACAGGAATCGCTTGTTTGATATTTATGTAAATAATGTGTTGTTGCAAACAGTTGAGCTGAATGGTTCAAAAGGCGATCAGTTTTTTGATGTGGATTATGAATTGCCTGCAGAAGTGGCAAAAGAGAAATTGATCGCAGTGAAATTTGTTGCAAAAGAAAAGTCAACGGCAGGCGGTATTTATTATGTGCGGTTGGTGAAATAGAAATTAGATCTACCGGGTAGTTCATTACTGTGTTCACTCATCAATAAAATAGCGACGTGCTTGCGTATTATATTGCAGCAAATTCTTTTTGTATCAGCAGGGTAAAATAGAATTAAACATATTCTTCCATACTATAAACAGAATTATTAATGAGCCGGATATTGATTGTAATTATTTGTTGCTTTTTGTCAACGTCGTTAAATGCGCAGACTTATGCAAGCGAAAGGCAATGGTGGCTGCAGCAAATGGATAAAATGGCGAGACCTGTTCTTTCAAATCTTGCTGAAGGAACATTGAAAGACAAAATGCCGGTGGAGTTGGCGAAGTCGGTTGACAATGCAGCTAACCGCAGCGCTGTATCTTATCTTGAAGCGTTTGGAAGAACATTAAGCGGCATCGCTCCATGGCTTAATTCAGAAGCAGGATCAGCTGATGAGATTGCGTTGCGTAAGCAATACCGTCTATGGACTTTAAAAGCAATTAAAAATGCAGTAAATCCCCAATCAAAAGATTATTTGAAATGGGATGGTGGACAACCGTTGGTAGATGCATCTTTTGTTGCATTGGGTTTGGTTCGCTGTCCGTGGCTTTGGCAAAATCTTGATAGTGCAACAAAGCAACAGGTAGTTACAGTTTTCAAAAAAACAAGAGCTACAGTTCCTGTTTATTCGAACTGGCTGTTGTTTACCGGGATGATCGAAGCTTTTTTTTGTAAGTACGGAATGGAGTATGATCCGGTACGTATTGAATTCGCAGTTCGTGAGTTTGCCAATCATTGGTATACCGGTGATGGGTTATTTTCTGATGGAATGAGTTTTCATATGGATTACTATAACAGCATTGTTATCCACCCTTATCTCGCCGCAATTGTTGAAACGATCAATAACAGCAATAAAAAATACCAATGGTATGCACCACAACTGTTGCGCATTAATAAGCGTTACGCTGAAATACAGGAAAGAAGTATCAATGCTGATGGAAGTTATCCTGTGATCGGTCGTTCAATTGTTTATCGTGGTGGAGTATTTCATCACCTGGCTGATATTGCGCTGCGAAAGCAATTGCCTGAATCATTAACGCCTGCACAGATCCGGTCTGCATTAGCTGCAGTCGTTAAAAAAACAATGGATGCCCCCGGCACTTATACAAAAGAAGGATGGTTGAGTATTGGTTTGTACGGATCACAACCGTCACTTGCAGACGTATACATTACCACCGGCAGTCTTTATATCTGTTCGAATATTTTTCTTCCATTGGGATTGCCTGAAACAGATGAGTTTTGGTCTGCAGCACCTCAGCCATGGACCTCAGTAAAAGTTTGGAGTGGTCAGGATGTAAAAGCTGATCATGCAATGGATGCACATTGATTTTTTATCAGCGACTTTTTTAAAGACTTGGTGATTGTCTGTATATGGAAATCGTTTTTTGCTTTCAACATCTCACACCATATTACTGATGTAAAAAGCCACCCGAAGGCGGCTTTTAAAGCTGTGGAGAGTATCGGGGTCGAACCGACGACCTCTTGCATGCCATGCAAGCGCTCTAGCCAACTGAGCTAACCCCCCAACGGGCAGCAAATATAGCAGTTTTTGTAAAAGAAAATCATTCGCCGTTTTGCGCTTATCTTGCGCTAACGATTGTATTTTTCTAAAACTTTAGCTGTATGGATATTCAGTTCAATAAGAATGATGATGTAATGAAATTATCGCTTACCGAAATGCGGAAACGTCTGCAAAAGATCTATGAAGGTGGCGGTAAAAAATCAATAGAAAAACAACGGGAAAGGAACAAGCTAACTGCACGTGAACGCATCGGATATCTCCGTGATGCAGATAAACCATTTATTGAGATCGGCGCTTTTGCGGGCTATGAAATGTATGCGGAGCAAGGTGGTTGTCCGGCTGGAGGCACCGTTGCAGGTATTGGTTATGTGAGCGGAAGGCAATGTGTGATCGTAGCGAATGATCAAACGGTAAAAGCCGGTGCATGGTTTCCCATCAGCGGTAAAAAGAATTTAAGGTTGCAGGAAATAGCAATGGAGAATCGATTGCCGGTGATTTATCTGGTTGATAGCGCCGGCGTGTTTCTTCCCATGCAGGATGAAATTTTTCCCGACAAAGAACATTTCGGTCGCATCTTTCGCAACAATGCAAGAATGAGTGCAATGGGTATCACACAAATTGCTGCGGTAATGGGGGCATGTGTTGCCGGCGGTGCTTACTTGCCTATCATGAGCGATGAAACATTAATGGTGGAAGGGAATGGCTCTATCTTTTTGGCCGGGCCATATCTGGTGAAAGCAGCCATTGGTGAAGATATTGATGCTGAAACATTAGGAGGCGCCACTACGCATACAGAAATATCAGGCATTGCTGATTACAAATTCAAGACTGAGCAGGAATGTTTAGATGAAGTAAAGAAATTGATGAGTAAGCTCGGTGAAAAAAGAAAAGCCGGTTTCGATCGGGTTGCTGAAAAGCTTCCGAAAAAGAAAGTTGAAGAATTATATGGTTTGTTTCCTGCAGATGGAAAGCCTTATGATATGCTTGAGATCATTGAGCGTATTGTTGACGACAGCGACTTTGATCAGTTTAAACAGGATTACGGTAAAACAATTGTTTGCGGTTATGCACGTATTGATGGTTGGGCAGTTGGTATTGTCGCTAATCAGAGAACCATTGTAAAGAACAGGAAAAATGAAATGCAGTTAGGCGGCGTGATCTATAACGATAGTGCTGATAAAGCTGCCCGTTTTATTCTCAACTGTAATCAAAAGAAAATACCATTGGTGTTTTTGCAGGACGTAACCGGTTTTATGGTCGGCAGCAGAAGCGAACATAGTGGCATTATTAAAGATGGTGCGAAGATGGTGAATGCAGTTGCCAACAGTGTTGTGCCAAAGATCACCATCGTTATAGGCAATTCGTATGGTGCTGGTAACTATGCGATGTGCGGCAAGGCTTATGACCCACGTTTTATCTATGCATGGCCCACTGCAAAAATTGCGGTGATGGGTGGCGACCAGGCAGCCAAAACATTATTACAAATACAGGTGGCTGCTATGAAAGCCAAAGGCAAAGAAGTGAGTGCAGAGGAAGAAAAGAAATTACTGGATGAAATAAAAGGCAGGTACGAAACACAAACAACACCTTACTATGCAGCTGCACGATTATGGGTAGACGAAATTATTGATCCAATTGAAACCAGGAACGTGATTAGTGAGGGAATTCATGCAGCCAATCACAACCCGGATCTGGATGATTTAAAAGTGGGTGTGTTTCAAGTATAGAAGTACAATTTCAATTACCCGGTTGTCTTATGCGTAACATCTATAGTGTCTTTTTTCTTAATGTACTTTGTTTTACAGTGAGTTGCTTTAGCCCGCCACCTGACAGAGCGATGCTGAGCGATACTTATCTGAACAAGCAATTAAAGGATTACAAGTCGGTATTGCTGGTTTTTACCGGTACTGCTGTTGATAGAACAATTCTGGAGAATCTAGGTGTTGAACTGACCAAGAAATTAAAAAAGAAAAATATTGTTGTAACAACTGAATACTTCGGTGATGAAAACAGTAAAACAACCAGCCACCTTTTACGTGTGATCAATAAAATGCAAGCAGATGCAGTAATTGTATTTACTCCGTTAAACGGAGCAAAAATTAAAGAGTATTATGGAGGGGTTCAGGGTTTAGAAACCAGACAGGCTAAAACAAGTCAGCGGTATGACATACGCCTATACGATGAAAGTGAAAAACCGGTGTGGGGAGCAAGACTAAATATTCATATCACAATTGACAGTAAAAGGCCGTATTCGAAAATTGCGGATAGGATTGTGTTGCATATGTACGAGAACGCCATCCTGAAAAAGTAAAAAATAAAAAGCTCCATCAATCGATGGAGCTTTTACTATTATGAAACAGCCGTTGCTTACGCCTTCGCTGTTTTCAATTCTTTCGCCGTCAACAATGCATATCCACCAAAGAACATGGTGCAGAATACAGCTGTTGCGTAGAGGCTACCTGTGTAAAACGGAATACCATCAGTTAATGTAAGCATCAATCCTTCCATTGTTTTTGGATGATGATAACCACCACCGCCGATCCACACCAGGAAATTACTTACGAAGAAATAAACTGTTGGACCGGCCAAAGCGCCTAAGCCGATCTGCCATGCTTTCTTTTGGTTGATGAAGAAACCAATCACAGTTAAGCCTGCAAATAAAATATAATTAGTGAGCTGACCGCCATAAAAACCCTGTATCGATGTGAGCCCTGCGTTATATAAAACCTGGTAAAAGGCATCGCTGATGAACATGCTGAGGATAGGTAATGCGAAGGCATATTTCTTATCCTTGATCACCGAACCTGCAAACAGCGCAATAGCAATTTGTGGTGCAAAGCCCAACGGACGGTTCGGTAAAATGCGATAAAGGGCAGCCACAACTATGAGTGCTAATAATGTAAAAACGAATGTTTTATTCAACTTCATAATAACCAATATTGAACAGCAAAAGTAACTAAAAACAACTCCCGACCGTTCATTTTTTCTTTGGCTTTTTCCCGACATGTGGATAAGCCATAAACTGTTATTTTAGCTTTATGGCAAAACACCTTGAAACAGGCAGGCAGGGAGAGGAGTTGGCAGTTGAATGGCTGCTGGTACAGGGTTTTGTGGTTATGCACCGAAACTGGAAGCATTCTTATTTTGAGTTAGATGTAGTTGCTTCAAAAGACAATATTCTTCACTTTATTGAAGTAAAGACAAGAACAACTGATACATATGGTCATCCGGAAGAAGGAGTAACAGCCAAAAAACTGGAACGGTTAATGAATGCCGGAGAAGAATTTCTCTATCAACATCCGGAATGGAAAAGGATACAGTATGACATTCTGAGCATCCGCCTGCACAGATATAAAGCACCGGAGTATTTCTTTTTGGAAGACATAAGCTGATCAAGGTACAAGAGTCAAGTAAAACAAAAAGGCACAAGGTTTCAAACTTGAACCTTGTGCCTTGAATCTTGAGCCTTGTATCTTCTTAATACTTTGGATTAACGCCGGTGTAATTGTAAGGCGTAATAGCACTTAATTCTTTCTTCACCTCAGCACTCACTTTTAATCCTTTAATAAACGCCTGCATTGATTTTTGAGTAATAGTAGCATTTCCTCTTGTCAATTCTTTCAATGCTTCGTATGGGTTTGGATAGTTTTCCCGACGAAGAATTGTTTGAATGGCTTCGGCAACTACTGCCCAGTTATTTTCTAGATCCTGTTTGATCTTGTCTTCATTCAACAGCAGTTTATTCAACCCTTTGTCAATTGATTTTAAGGAAAGGATGGAATGTGCAAACGGAACACCGAGGTTGCGTAATACAGTTGAATCGGTGAGATCACGCTGTAATCTTGAAACGGGAAGTTTAGCTGATAAATGCTCGAACAAGGCATTGGCGATACCAAGATTACCTTCTGCATTTTCGAAATCGATCGGGTTTACTTTATGCGGCATGGCGCTGCTGCCAACTTCACCTTTTTTGATCTTTTGTTTGAAGTAATCCATTGACACGTATGTCCAGATATCACGACAGAGATCAATAAGAATGGTGTTGATGCGTTTAATGCTGTCCATTTGTGCAGCAAGATTATCGTAATGCTCAATCTGCGTCGTGTATTGCTGGCGTTGCAGGCCAAGTTTTGTTTCAACAAACTCATTACCGAATTTCACCCAATCTTTCTTCGGAAAAGCAACAAAATGCGCATTGAAGTTTCCGGTTGCACCGCCAAACTTTGCCGATGTTGGTAATGCAGATAATTGCTGCAATTGATTTTCGAGCCGCTCAACAAACACCATGATCTCTTTACCAAGTTTGGTAGGCGATGCAGCCTGTCCATGCGTGCGTGCAAGCAACGGAATATTTTTCCAGTCTTTTGCGAAACCTTTCAGCTTTAGAATTAATGTTGAAATGGAGGGAAGTAATTCGTTTTCCAATGCTTCTTTCCATGATAACGGAATCGAAGTATTGTTGATGTCCTGAGAAGTAAGGCCAAAATGGATCCACTCTTTCAAATCGTTTAAGTTGAGTGCTTCCAGTTCACGCTTCAGAAAATATTCAACAGCCTTTACATCGTGATTGGTAATGCTTTCAAGATTTTTGATCTCCTGCGCCTGTGCCACGGTGAAATTCGTCACCACATCTTTTAAAGCCTGTTTCTGTTTTGGCGTGAGTTTAAAGAATTTCTTTTCAGAGAGAAACAGGAAGTATTCAATTTCCACCAGCACACGGTAACGGATAAGTGCAAATTCGGAGAAATAAGCATCGAGTTGCTGCAATTGATTACGATAACGTCCGTCGACCGGGGAAATGGCTGTGAGATTTTGAAGTTCCATGAAATTGTTTACAGTTTGTAGTTAATTAGTTGGCTGAAGTATTGCTGCGTATGGCTGTTGCAGTACAAGATTGTCCTTCGACAAGCTCAGGATAAACTGCGACCAGAGTTCAATAGCAGCAAACAGCCTGCCCACCAAAAAATCCTTTTCTTTGCAGCGCAAAAGTAAATGAATTGAAGAAGATAAAAGTTGGAGCAGTCAGTTATTTAAACACAAAACCCATGATGTATGGTATGCAGAACGATGCGTTTCTGCAGGACCATGAGCTGGTGCCCGATTATCCGTCGAAAGTGGCCGCTATGCTGAAATCAGGTGAGGTGGATGTGGCGCTGGTGCCGGTGGCCTTGCTGCACGAATTGCCCGAATATCATATTGTAAGTGATTACTGTATAGCCTCTGACTTTGAAGTGGCTTCCGTTTGTTTGTTCAGCGAAGTGCCGGTGCATGAGCTAACTACTGTTTATCTCGATTACCAAAGTCGTACTTCAGTTGCATTGGCAAAATTACTGATGAAAGAGTTTTGGGGTATTTCGCCACAATTGATCGATGCAAAGGATGAAAGTTATCGTACAAAAATTGAAGGCACAACAGGTGCTGTTGTAATTGGCGACAGGGCCTTGGAGCAACGGCGCCTTTCTACCTATATCTACGATCTTGCTGCTGAATGGCAGGCCATGACACATTTGCCGTTTGTGTTTGCGGTGTGGGTGAGTTTAAAACCAATGAGTAAAGAATGGATGGATCGTTTTAATGAAGCCAATGCAGTTGGTTTCACAATCATCGATGAAATTGCGGAGCAACAGAAATACCCCGTGTACGATCTGCGTAAATATTACACACATAATATCAGCTATTTACTGGATGATGAAAAACGGAAGGGGATGAAAAAATTCCTCGAATTTTTAAATGCGTAAAGTTTTATTTTTAACTATGCCTGTTAACCGGATGCATTACATTCTCCGCTGTTGTTTCGTATTCCTGTTCATTTGCTTAACAGGGTTTCTTCATGCACAGGAGTTACGTTATCAGCTTAAAAATTACACACCATCAGACGGATTACCCAGCTCTGAAACTTACCAGGTGTTGCGTGATGCATCAAATTATATGTGGTTTGCCACGGATCATGGGGTAACCAGGTATAATGGTTATGAATTTGAGACATTCAATCTGCCTGATAATTCGATCATGGGCTTGTATGAAGATTGGAAGAAAAGAGTATGGGTATTCACTTTCTCTGGACGACTATTTTATTATGAAAACGGGAAGTTTGAAAATTATAAGTGGAATGATAAATTAGTTACTGCAATCAAACCTGGAGTGATACAGGCGATGTATGTAGATAGTAATGAAGTGGTGCATGTCTCTTCATCAGGGCCTTATTATGTTAAAATCAGAGAAAATGGAACATTAAAAAGGGAGATCGAACTCAGCCCTGTAGCAAAATTCGAAGCGATTGAATCTCAGAATTCTGATTTTTTTGTAAGAGTGATTGCTTATCCCGAAAAACTTCAAAGTCTGGATTACATTAAAAGTGAAGCTAAAAGTGAGTTCAATATTACTTCAAAAGGGAGAAAAATAGTTCTTAAAATTCCTCGTCTAATTCAGCATGAACGATGTCGTTTAAAACGTCTCTCTGATGGCCGGTTGATTTTATATACAAAGGATAGTTACACAATTATTAGATCTGCTAACGATTATGATTATGTAAAAACTACATACACTGTTGATGATATCGAAGAAATTGATGGCAACATCTTTCAGGCAACTGAACACGGGTTATATATTATAAACAAGCAAGGCTTAGTGGCTGAGAAATATCTTGAAGGGATACATATTACTTCGATTGAACGGGATTATGAAGGAGGTGTTTGGGTTACTACACTAAGTAATGGAGTTTTTTATCTTAACCATTTTCGTATAAGGCACCTTGCTTATGAAGGTGTTATTATAAATAAAAGAATCAATATATTATATCGATTAAGCGATGCGTCTATCCTTGCTGGAGTTCATGGGAATGAAGTGATAAGATTTAAGCCAAGTTCTTTTTTTAAAAGTACCAGGCTTGAATTAAAAGATGTTGTTGCTTTTCACGAAATGAGTTCCTCATTGGTATTAGTAGGAGGTCCGGTTGGCTGGTATAATTCAAAATTGTGGACGATAACCAAGCCAGATGCAAAAGACTCTGTTACTTATTTGCAAATTCCCAATAACTCAAATTTTGCAATTAAAGATAGTGTTTTGTATAGCGGACTTGCAACATCTGTTTATGAGTATAAGATTGGAGATTTTAAAGAGCCTCTTAATTTTTACTCACTGAAAGAGGTATTCAGGGCTGCTAAAATTTTCTTAGAAAATGACGGCGGCGTACTTGTTGGCAATCAGTTTGGTCTTTGGCGTTATCGGTCAGGATATGTCACAGCTTATGATTCAACAAAAAAAATCCTTAGTTCACGTATCACAGATATTGCATACTATCAAAACAAATTTCTATGCCTTTCAACAAGAGGGAATGGCGTATTACTTAAGGTGAATGACAGTATTTACCAGGTAACGCATTCAGATGGGTTGGTAAGTGATAACATCCGGAAGATCTATGTTGACCAAAATAATATTTGGCTGGCATCAAACAACGGCGTTTCTATTGTGACAATAAGTTCTTTACAACCGTTTCGCTATGCGGTTAGAAATATTACTGTACAAGATGGGCTTCTTTCAAATGAAATAAATTCTATAATTAAGGATGGTAAAAATGTAGTAATAGCATCCAATAATGGCATCTCATTTCTTAATCTGGGGGCTGTTATGTCAAAGGAAGTCTCCGGGCTACCGTTATACGTTAAAAGTGTTAAGGTGAATAATGCATTGGTAGCAGTTGGTGAATTAACAAAACTTGGTTATCGGAAGCGAAATCTTAACATTAGTTACGAAGCTTTGAACTATGGTGCAGCCGGTAAAAATAATTATCGTTACAGGCTATTAGGCTACGATACGAACTGGATCTATACAAATAACCGTGAGATACAATTCAATCCATTGCCTTACGGAAGCTATAAGTTAGAGATACAGGTAAAACGGGAGTATGATGGCTGGAACAGCTCAGTCAGTTTTATTCAACTATCGGTGCTGTGTAAGCCTCCGTTTTGGGCTACTACCTGGTTTTGGGTAGCTGCTTTTTCTTTATTGATGTTTCTTGTAATCCTTCTGTTCAGGAAAAGGATCAATGATATCCGGCTACGTCAAAAACAACAGGAAGATCTGAAACAAAAGATCAACGATACGGAGCAAATGGCGTTGAAAGCTCAAATGAATCCGCATTTTATTTTCAACAGTCTTAATTCAATTCAGCAGTATGTAATAGACAGTGATGTAAAAGGTGCTAATGAGTTTATATCTGGTTTTTCGAAATTAATTCGCCAAACGCTTGAATTTTCATCAAAAGAGATTATTACCCTTGAAGAGGAGATCAGTTATCTGTCCACTTATCTTGATCTAGAAAAAGCAAGAATGGAAAGCGGGTTTACTTATAACGTAAACGTACAAACGCAGCAGCCCGCATCTCAGCTTGAATTGCCACCTTTGCTGTTACAGCCATATGTGGAGAATGCTTTGAGGCATGGTGTTCGCTATCTGAAACATATTGATGGCGTAATTTCACTCACGTTTATCGAGTATCCGGGATTGCTTGAATGTATTATTGAAGATAACGGTATTGGAAGGGAGAAGGCTATGGAGTTGAAGGCAGTAAACCCCATCGAATACCAGTCTCGTGGCATGTCGTTAACTGCTGAACGTATAGCACTCTTAAATGAGGGGCAGCAAAGGAAAATTGAAGTTGTAATTGAAGACCTGAAAGATCAGAAGGGGAATGCCTCGGGCACGAGGATAAGGGTGCTGTTTCCTGCTTAGTAAAGTTTAAGAGATATTTATACAGAGCTGTGACATTTAAGGGCGGGATAATTAACTAGATTTGCGGTTGGCATTTGTTTTGCCTGTGGAATCTATGGCTTTCCTGCATCAAACAAATAATTAATTTCTTATGGTGAAAGTATTAACGGTTGATGATGAGCCAAAAAATTTGCGGATCATTAAAGAGTTACTGAGATTGTATTGCCCAAATGCTGCTCATATTGGCGAAGCAAATAATATTGAAACGGCCAGTCAACTGATCAACGAATTGCAACCCGATCTTGTTTTGCTTGATATTGAAATGCCTCATGGAAATGCATTCGATCTGCTTGATAAGATAATGCCTGTAAGTTTTGAAATTGTATTTGTTACTGCATTTGATTCGTATACACTGAAAGCATTCAAATATTCTGCACTCGATTATATTCTCAAACCTGTGAATATTGATGAACTGAAAGCTGTTATTACGAAAGCTGAACAAAGGGTTCATCAAAAAAATATTAATCAGCAGTTGAGCTATTTGCTGCAGAATATGAAACAACCATCGGCTGCTTTACAGAAAATTGCGGTTCCGACATTTAAAGATCAATTGGAATTTATTGAAACCGATTCTATTCTCTACTGTGAAGCGAGTGGCGCTTATACCTTCATTTTTACAGAAGGGGGACAAAAGCTGGTATCGGCTAAAAGCCTGAAAGAATATGAAGAAATGCTGCCGGAAAGTGTTTTCTTCCGATTGCATCATTCGCATCTTATTAATCTAAATAAAGTAAAGAAATACCACAAAGGAAGAGGTGGGGAAGTGGAAATGGATAATGGCGTTTTCCTGGAAGTGGCAACCCGCCGAAAAGACGAATTCCTGAAGCGGATCGGCTTCTAAACAGTCATATATGCACAGTTATTTACCTATTTACACGAGTGTAAAGTAGCAGGCCTTTGTTTCAGGCAGTTCATGAAATTAGGCTTAGCTTCGCCTTACCTATCGTTTCAAGGCCGTTGTTTAACCTCCTGTGAAAAACTCCTATTTCTTATCTTATAAGTGTAACAATTCCGCTTTTCTTAATTACTCCGCATGCATTTTTTGCATTGATCATATACGAATAAACTCCCGTGATCTGTGCTGTTGCTTTATAGTTTCCATTCCAGCAATTGTCAGGGTCTTTTGTATAAAATACCCGTTCTCCCCACCTGTTATAAATGCTGAATTCAAACTCAGTAACCGGCCCCCAGTTTTTAATGCCGAAGCAATCATTTATACCATCATTGTTTGGTGTAAAAGCATTTGGCATTAGATAGTTGCCTGAATTATCAGCCGTTACTAAAACTGTGATGCTATCTGTATTGCTGCATCCATTTATATCTTTTCCCGTAACAATATATTGGGTTGTTGTTAATGGTGATGCAATTGGATTCCGAATTAATGCATTGTTCAGCGTACCGGATGGCATCCATACATGTTGGTCAGCTCCCGTAACATTCAGTTGACTGCTTGCATTACTGCAATCAACATCATTTGATTTTGATGTTGTGAGTACCGGTAATGGATTTACAACAACTGTTGAAGTTAATGTTTCAGAAATATTACAGAGTGTATCTGAAATTGTAACATCATAGTCGGTTGTGTTCAAAGGATAAGCAAATGGGTTTGCAAGATTTGTATTAGAGAGAGAAGATGTTGGGCTCCAGTTATAAATATCTCCACCAGCGGCAACCAATTGTACACTATCGCCAATGCAAATTGATGTTGATGGGCTGATGCTGAAAGTATTTGGTTGCCTTACATCCACACGAACGGAATCTGTGCTGCTGCAATTATCGGCATTCGTTACAGTAACCTTATAAACTGTGTTGCTTGTTGCTGTTGCAAAAGGGTTCGCAATGGAAGGGTTACTTAATGTATTTACAGGCGACCAACCGTAAGAAGTACCTCCGCCAGCGACCAATTGTATGTTACTACCGGCGCAGACCAATGTGTCATTGGAAAGAGTTATTGTTGGTTTTGGATTTACGGTAACAGTAATACTGTCTTTAGCTATGCAACCAAAGCTGTTTGTTCCTGTAACAATATACTTTGTGGTTGCAGAAGGAGAAGCAAGAGGATTTGAAATGGATGTGTTTGAAAGTCCGCTGATGGGTGTCCATTGGTAATTTAAAGCGCCGGATGTATTTATTTGGATGGATGATCCTGTGCAAATAGCGGAATCGGAACTGGTGTTGATAACCGGAGTATCAACAGTGATCTTTACACTGTCTCTAGAAATGATGATAGGAGCGAAAGAAATGTCATCTAAAGCAAAATCGTTACCGGTGACCTGTGTATTCTTATTAATGATTGATATAGTCGCTGACGTGGCATTTCCGGAATTCCAGGTTGTATAAAATTGTGTCCAAGTACAAGTAGGCAAACTTGCAGTAATAAGTGTTCCTATAGCATTGTTATTAATTGAAAATTGCAATTGTGCCGGGTTTGGAGGCCACAAAGCCTGAATCCACGTAGAAAAAGAGTAATTGGTATTTGGAAGAACAGTTACAGTCTGTGTCCATATCTTAATGTCAGGAGCAGGTGATCCGTTTACGAGCATCATATTGCCATTTCCAGTAGTATGGTCGCCACAGTTACTTAGAGAAGAATTCCATCCTTGTGGACTCGCACCTACAAAGTATTGTCCCTCAGTAATGTTTGCTGCAGCGTAATTATATGCAGATGTGAAGCCGGTATTACCGTTGCTGAAATTGCCATTGACTATGAGATTATTGCCTTTCTTTTCAGAAGTCAGATAATAAGTAATGTTAACGGGAGCTGAAGAAACAGGGTTTTGCACAGACGGATTATCAAGGTATGTCGAAGGAGACCAGCAATAAGTTAAGGCAGGAGCAGATCGTAATTGTTTTGTTGCACCAAAACATATTGTAGTATCAGCAGTTAGTATTGTCTGGGTGTCGTTTTGAATACTTATACTATATGTTTTGCGTACTGTGTCAATACAGCTTTGGTATTTCTGAATCATCAATACCTGGTAATTTCCGGGTGCAGTATAGGTGTGTGAAACAGTTGATGAACCTGAAACTGAATTGCCGTCGCCAAAATTCCACCAAATGCTATCGTAATTTGTAGATGTAGTAGCGAAGGTTAATTGATATGGGACACAGGAATTTTGTGTAAAAGAAAAGTCTTTCTTTTGTGCGCATGGAAGAACAGCACATGTATCGGCTGTAAAAGTGCAGGAAGGGTTTGTCGCATTTATTGACGCAGTACCACCTAAAGTGCCATTCCAACTAGTATTTCCTTGTTTATTAAAGAGGTTGTCGAACGTGTAATATGCAAGTAAATTGGTTTGTGTTGAAGGGTTTGGCAAGGATGTATTCATAAAACTCTTGATTTGAACCTGTGTCCTTGCTACATTCCATATTCTTACTTCATTGATATATCCAATCAGGTTAGTGTTATGTATTAATGCGTCGTAAAGTCCTATTCTTGTTTGATGATTGTTTTGAAACATATTTCCAGTTGCAGCTACGCTGCTCATTAAATAACCATTCCGGTAAAATTTCAGTGAACTGCCATCATACACCATAGCAGCATGATACACTTTATTTAATTCAATTTCACAAATTGGAGGTGTTGTAAAGTAGCCGTTAGTAGTTGTTATTTCTGCATTATTGGGTCGCAATAGATAATTAACGTCAACGGGATCAACATGTTTGGAAACCAGATCGCCGGCCCAGTTATACCCGTTTGAATAAGGTGCTGTTCTGCTAAAAAGGGCTTCGACTGTTATCGTGTTTCCAGGCACATCAAGATCACCAACATTTACATAAGATTGATAAGAAGGAAGACTGAGCCAGTTGTTACATGGATATTGACAGGTGCCAGCAATTGCAGCAGCTTCAGCATCGTTTAATACTCTGTTATAAATTCTAACATCATCCATTTTGCCTCTGTACCAATCGCCAAATGAGTCTCCTTTTTTCCCGAATGTAATTTTTGAACTTCCATCTTTTAGAATAAATTTTGTTTGAGACATGTCAGATGATTCGAGTTTGCCATTTATATATAATTTCCAAACTCCATTTTTATAGGTTGAAATAATGTTATACCAACATGGATTGGGCGTGAGAATTGTACTGCTATTAAGAATGTGATTGTAAGCATAGCCACTCATGGCCTTATTGTTAAAGAGATAGACTCCGTAATTCCATAACGACAATGTGAAATCTGGGTGTGCTGGTGCTTTTACCACCAATGCTTCGGCTGGCCAGGTATTTCCCTGTTCAGGTAGAACCCAAACAGAAATCGAAAAAGAATCCTGAGCTGCAAAATTGTAAAGATTAGAGAATGGTAATTGAATGTAAGAGTTGATGCCATTGAAATAATAGGCGCTGTTTGCATTGCCATTTCTATCAGTTGTAATTGTGGTATTATTTAATGTGCCATTTATATTGTTTCCGCTTACGTCGTTTGCGTTTCCTGAAAATGGATAATGAGCAATAAGGCCTTGTGTGAGATTTACCTGAGAGAAAACCGTATTTGAAAACAACAGAAAAATGATCAGGTACAGTTTCATTGTAAAATAAATTATGCACATTTATTGCAAGAGTGTACTTCTTACAAAAATGATTGAAAGTTCATTTTAGCACTCTAAAATAGTAATTAATTAACGTAAAAGCATTGCTGTTGACATAAGTTCTGGCTGCAACACAGTTATTGTATTTATTACACAGTTATTAATCCTTTAGTTGCGGAAGTGTTTTAATATTTATATTTAATGTGATCTTTAATGATGGTTTCTACAGATCAATAAAATAAAATTGCTGCTACTTTAATCACATTTAAAACATTTATTTATGAAAAGAATTGTTTATTCTCTTTCTGGTTTTTGCTTGTTATTGATTCTTATTTCAGGTTGCAAAGGTGATACAGGGCCCGCCGGACCGGCCGGGCCGACTGGAGCAACCGGCGCAACAGGCGCAACTGGAGCAACCGGCGCAACAGGCGCAACTGGAGCAACCGGATCTGCAAATGTTATTTATTCAAACTGGACTAACGTTACTTTTTCTAATACAGGGCCTTTTTGGGAAGGTATATTGAATGCTCCCGGAATTACACAAACCGTGATGGACAGGGGCGTAGTAAATGTTTATCTTAAAAATCCAGATGGTTTAGTTTTTCAATTAAACTATGTAACATCGGGTGGTAACTATATTCATTACTTTTTAACACCCGGCGTAATTACGATTCGCTCAAATTATAACGCTACTTATCCATATCGTTACATTATTATTCCCGGAGCAGTATCTGGTGGTCGTTTTACCAGTGGTCCTGCAGTGGGTTATTCTATTGATCAAATCAAAGGAATGACTTACGAACAAATATCAAATCTGTTTAGTATCCCAAGCGAAGGCGCAAGCGATAAAAAATAGGATTGGCTAGTTGCGCAAATAAAAAAGCGATGGGCATATTTGCTCATCGCTTTTTTATTATCCATAATCATCATATTATTTAAATGCGTAGAGCATGCCCGCTTCCGAAATAATTGTTCCGTCTACTGTGGTAATTGGAGATACTAAAATTTTAAAATTGTTCTCTTTTAGAGTTTTTACTAATGAATCCGGGCCCTTGTGGTGCCATTCTATTAATAACGCAGAAATTGTAGTTAAATGACCGCATTCATTTAATCGGTCAATGATATTGTATTCTTCTCCTTCGCAATCTATTTTTAAAATAAGCCCCTTGTTATCTAAGTCCTCAATTTTAATGATTTCCGTAAGAATATCTTTTATGTCTTTCAAATCAATTTGAATTGTCTGATTTTTTTTAATCTCCTTAGCATGATGAATGCGGATGAAATCTTCATTTACGCTTGCTTGCATAGAACCGTCTTCAAATAGAGGTACAGTTACTTTTGTGTTTTTATTACTTACTCCATAATTAAAGAGGGTTATTTTTTTACTAATACGAGGATTTAGCTCCAGGTTTTTTTTTGCATCTGCAACAGTTGTTTCAAAAGGCTCGTAAGCGTAAACTTTTGTAACGTTTTCTTTAGATGCAAAGAACAAACTTGCCACTCCTGTATTCATCCCAATATCCAGCACAATGTTTTCGGAGCTTATTGTGTGATATTCATACATTTTTCTGCATACTATTTCATAAAAATTCCCAGCATTTGATTCATTATTTATAAAAATTGACATGCCGCCTGCGGTGAAGATGATTCCTTTTTCTGTCTCTTTGATTTCATCAATAGGGGTATTGTTTAATATTTCTACAATATAATGTAGCCCTCTTTTGTAATATTTGTTAATCACTTTAATTGGTAATCTGCAATTTGTTCTGCCAAAGACAAGGATATCGTCTCTTCTTACAATATCAGTACACCAGCGTAGTGGCACATTGTTGTTCGCAAGATTGAATGCTAAACTAAAGTTTTTATATCTCAGGAGATAATAAAAAAGAAAAACTAATTTATTGCAGATTCTAGCTATTCTCATTTGTATTGTAAAAATTTCAAGGATTGGTAGTTGTTGATATTTGTTAATCTTTTGATCACTTATGGTTTTCTGTCTCTATGCTTCTTTTTATTTTGATGCGTTAATGAGATTCGGGTGCATTTTTAGGTAGTGCTTAAAACAACCAACGGAACTTAATTGAAAAAATTAATTCGCTGCCACTTTTAATTCAAACGTGTATATCCGTGGACTTGTTTTGTGAAATGAGGTTTGCAGAATTTTATTCCAAAAATCTTCTTTCAATTTATGAAAGCCAACAAATAGTTTGATAATAATTCTTTTGAAAGGGTTCATGTGTTTTGTTCCATCAGGATCAATAAACTCAATATTTGAAAAGCCCGCAGATTTTAAGACATAGTAACAGGATCCTGCAGTAAAAAGAACCGAATGTGTAAAATCTTCATATCGCCAATAGGTTCCAGTGTATGACTGGGCATTAGGTACCATCAATAAAAAGACGCCGCTATCTTTTAAGAGGTATTTTTTTATGTGAATTAGTGTATCAATTATATCTTCTTTATCGATATGCTCAAGGACATGACTCATAACAATCCGATCGAATTTCATAGTGCTTTTAGAAGCATATTCCCTAATGTCATTAATTTTTTCTACAGAAAGGTCCTTCTTTTTACACTCATTTATCGACTCTTCATTAATGTCGATTCCATAGAGGTTATTGAATCCGCTTTTTTTTAAATGATCTAACATTTGTCCCAAACCACAACCAATATCAAGAATGTCAAGATTCTTATCTGAGTCATTAAAAAAGGGGCTAAGATACCGTGGAAGGGAATAGTTTGCATATGAACTACTATCGACATTTCGATTGGAAAAATAGGATTTTATTTTTATGTCTTTATTGGTAGATATGTCCATAATTGATGCTGAATTGCTTTTCGTAAAAATAATTTATTAAACATTGATGTTATGAAATAAATTAGCGTATAAACGGCGAATGTAGGATAATATCTTTTTAAAGAATAGTTTTCCCGAGGTATCCATTTTTTTGAAAGTAGGCAATAACTAGGAGGTTTGTGCATTAGCAGCAACTGACGGCCTGCAAAGTCTTTGCCAGCAAGGTTTTTTCTGATAAAACGACAACCTGGCACTTGCTGCCAATTTGTAAAACAGAGTGGCTATCATTTATGTGCAAAATAATATCTCTTCGGGAATAAATTGTTGGCCTATTTTGATATCTGTATATTTTATATAGATAATGGGGTAATTTGCCGAGCATTTTTAGCAACGAAAGGAAACTATTTATCAAAACCGCTGCAAGCGAATCAATTAGAACGATGAAAAAAATTATCAGCCGTCTTTTGTCAAAGGCCGGATACCAGGTGATCAATAAATCCAAGATTAGCTTTAAGGCAGGTGATTTTCAGTATGAGTTGGTAACACCTTATGCTAGTTATGCACCATGGCTCAGTGATATTGAATTCCAGGCAATTTATAAACGAATAAAGGAAAACACACTTGGTGATTTGTACAGATGCTATGAATTGTGGGAACTCACTGAAAAGGTGATTTCAATCGATGCTTCTGTCAGCATTTTGGAAGTTGGGGTGTGGAAAGGTGGCACTGCAGGTGTGATCGCAAAAAAACTTTCACTTCTGAAAGCGAAAGCACCGTTTTACTTGGCGGATACATTCGCCGGAATTGTAAAGGCTTCTGAAAAAGATCAATTTTATAATGGTGGAGAGCATGCTGATACCAGTATTGAAGTTGTGCAAACTCTAATGAATGCGGTTGGTTATCCGCATTACAAAATATTAACAGGAATATTTCCGAACGATACCGCTTTTCAAATTGATCCGGCTGAAATGTTTGGACTTTGCCATATAGATGTGGATGTATATGAGTCCGCAAAAGATATCGTTGATTGGATATGGGATCGTCTAATTATTGGGGGGATGGTTGTTTTTGATGACTATGGTTTTCATACTACCATGGGGGTTACCGAATATGTCAATGAACAAAAAAGCATGTCCGATCGAATTATTATTCATAACCTTAATGGTCATGCTGTGATTGTGAAGATTAAATAATTGGATAGTTGCTTTATTTTGTCGAAAGATTAGCGACGATTTTCTCAAACTGCCCCTGGTAAACAAAGTCATACGCATCTTTCCCTTCAGGAATCACATTCGGGCATTCGAAGCAGACTTCCAACACTCGTTTTACTTTCAAAGCTTCTGCTAATGCAAACGGAAACGACTGATTGCCGATAAAGAATTTGCATCCGGCAATTACCTGAGCCAGTTCAAGGAAATTCTTTACGGGTTTATATTTCAACGTCGGGATCGAATGTCTTAAATCTTCATACTCTTCTTTCAAGCCGACAAATGTGAGATTCGGGTAATTGTTGAGGAATTGATAACTGATACCCGGTGCCCTGTATCGGAAACTGCGGGCTATTACAATCTCATTAGCAAACGATCTATCCGGCTCAACAGTCAGCCAGGGTTTTCCAAGGTCGGCTGTTATTCCATACATATGAAAATACCAGCGACAGATATGATTGGTGTTGTAATCAAAAGGAAAGTTTCTGAATTCATCGAGGTCATAGTCGATCTTTTGATCAGCAAGCACATCGCATGCGGCAAACTCAGGCTGTGAAAGCAAAAGCGGAGCGATCATCTCCACACTTTTTTCTGTAAGTATTTTGCCTTCATTCGCATGCTTCATGCTTTTCCTGTACAACGATTTCTGGTTGATCTGTAAATGAAGATGGATCTTTTTATCGCCTGCCAAAGCTTTCATTGCAGGGATGGCATAAATAATATCTCCCACTAATCCAAAATGTTTGAAGTGCACAGCATCAGGATCAGTTGTGGGATACAAATCGGGCTGACTCACGTTCGAAAGCGCTTTGGTAAATAGTTTTCGTTTTGCCTCCTGTTTAAATACCGCAATGTAGAGCCGCTCTAAAATATTCATATGCTGTTTTCTGTGCCCCTCAAAAGTAGCTATTTTACGGCATTGTAATCAGCAGTCCTCCATGTGATTAAAGGGAAATGTATTACCTTGCCAACCTGCGATTTGGCTCATAATAAGGCTTTTGCAGATAACACAATCAAGAAACGACCGACTTCTATGCTCAGGAAAATAGGCTTATTATTTTACTACCTGTTTCGCTATCCTGTTTTCAAATTGATGCTGGGCAAGATCGGTTCTTCATCCCGTTTAATTTCGCCAACAATTACAGGTCATAATCGCATTTTTATTGGTTCAAATGTTTACATCAACGATAAAGCATGGCTGGCTTGCGAACCTTTAACAGGTGATGCCAATGCCGCACTTACAATTGGCGATGGAACTTACATTGGACGGTTCAGCCATGTTTATGCTACATCGAAAATTGAAATAGGAAAGAAAGTGCTGATGGCCGATAAAGTTTATCTCAGCGATAATCTGCACGGCTATCAGAACATTGAATTGCCTGTCATCGATCAACCCATTCAGCAAACAAATCCTGTGATCATTAAAGATGGCGCATGGCTTGGTGAAAATGTTTGTGTGATCGGGGCGAGTGTTGGGAAGAACAGCGTGATCGGTTCTAATTCAGTTGTCACAAAAGATATTCCTGATTATTGTGTGGCTGTCGGAAGCCCGGCCGTTATTATCAAGCGATATAATTTTGATACAAAGCAGTGGTGCAAAACGGATAAAGAAGGACAATTTATTTAAATGAGTAAACGTAAAGTCTTAATAACAGGTGGAGCAGGTTTTATTGGATCTAACCTTGCGTTGCATTTATTGCAGCATGGGTATGATGTAAGGGTGCTGGATAACCTCTCCGAACAGATACATGGTATTGATGCTGAAAGAACATCTCCTTTATACCGGTCAATAAAAGATAAAGTTCATTTCATAAAAGGGACAGTTACTTCAGTTTATGATTGGCAGAATGCAATAGCAGATAATGAAGTGATCGTTCACCTTGCCGCTGAAACCGGTACAGGTCAGTCGATGTACCAGGTAAGCAAATATGTGGATGTAAACATTGGCGGCACAGCCATTATGCTCGATATACTTGCCAATACTAAAACCAATGTGAAGAAAGTAGTGATTGCTTCTTCACGTGCTATTTACGGGGAAGGGAAATACATTTCAAAAGAATTGGGTGTTGTTTATCCCGGACACCGTACGGCAGCTTTCATGGATGCAGGTAATTTTGACGTTACATATCCGGGTGCAACAAGCCCTTTGCAATTAACAGCTACCGATGAAGAGTCGAAAATCCATCCTTCATCGGTTTATGGTATCACAAAGCAAAACCAGGAGCAAATGGTGATGACTGTTTGTTCGTCAATTGGTATTGCAGCCGTTGCTTTCCGTTATCAGAATGTATACGGTCCCGGCCAATCATTAAGTAATCCATACACAGGCATACTTTCCATTTTTTCTACGCTTATCAAGAATAGCAAACCCATCAATATTTTTGAAGATGGGAAGGAGAGCCGTGATTTTGTGTTTATTGATGATGTGGTGAAAGCAACGTTTCTTGGCATTGAAAAAGAACAAGCAAATGGCGAGGTGTTCAATGTAGGGACAGGAGTTGCTACAACAGTTGATGAAGTAGCTTCTTTACTAGTTGAATATTATAACAGCGAGGTTCCGGTACAGGTAAGCGGTAATTATCGTTTGGGTGATATCCGTCATAATTATGCCGACATCAGCAAGATTGAACGCATGCTTGGTTTTACGCCTTCTGTTGATTTTAAAACCGGGTTGAAAAAATTTACCGAATGGGTGAATGGTCAACAGGTGCAAAGCAGCAAGTATGAGGAATCAATCAGTGAAATGAAATCAAAGGGATTAATGAAATGAGCATGGCAAAGATTGGATTGGTTACTGTATTATTTAAAAGCGATGATGTGCTCGATGGCTTTTTTAAAAGTGTTTCAAAGCAAACGCATAAAGACTACATCCTGTACCTAGTTGATAATTCTGTAAACGAACGATCAAATAAAGTCATTGCAGATTGTCTCACTAAATATCCGGTTACTGCTTACAACCATATCAAGAACGCAGATAATGTTGGTGTTGCAAAAGGAAATAATATTGGAATAAAGCAAGCACTGGAAGATGGTTGTTCGCATGTGCTTATTCTCAATAACGATATTGAAATAGAACAGGAAACAGCTTTCAGCTCACAATTGTTACTGTCTGAAAAAGGTGAGCAAATCATTGTTCCTAAAATTTATTACCCCGATAGAACGATCTGGATGGCTGGTGGTGAAATGGTGAAATGGCGGGCATTGGGTACTCATTATGGGTATAACAAACCCGACTCGGAGGAGTACAATGTACCGAAGTATATTACTTATGCGCCTACTTGCTACATGTTAGTTAATGCATCGGTGTTTGAAAAAGTGGGTATGATGGATGAAAAGTATTTTGCTTATTATGATGATACTGATTTTGTGTATCGTTCATGTGAAGCAGGGTGTCAGCTTTATTACGATCCGTCGGTAACCATCATTCACAAAGTGTCTCATTCATCAGGTGGTGATTCTTCATTCTATATTTATTATTCAAACCGCAATAAGCTTTACTTTATCCGCAAGAATTTTTCAGGGTTCTTAAAATACTTCGCAATTGGGTATACGTTCTTTACCCGTATTTTTTACTGGCTTCGGTTTAATAAAGACCAAAAGAAGAAATTGGTGCAGGCATTGAAAGAGGGGATGGTTTATCCTGTCTGATAAGAGAAGATTTTATGTATTTCGTCAGACGAGGCGAGTAACTACCTGTTCAGCAATATGCTGCCAGTTGTAATACTTATAATATTCAGCAGGTGTTTCAGTTTTCTGTAGTGCATGTTTCAGGATAGCATTAGCAAATCCATTCCAATCATTATCTGCAACGATGATTAACTTTTCTCCGGTTACAGAACGCTCAATGCCGGTAGCTCCGGTTTCTGATGAGATCACCGTTGTGCCACATGCAATAGCTTCGATCATTTTTGTTTTCACACCGCCGCCACTTTGCACTGGATTGAGAAACAGGTCTGCGGCCTTAAAATAGAAATCAATATCATCAACAAATCCGGCATAATGAACATGCACATGATTCCATGCTTTCAAGTCATTTAATTCGGCGGGTAGTCTTTTGCCGGTGATAATGATATTGTATTGAAGATTGGATTTAAGCAGGATAGGATTGATCTGCTCAAGAATTACATGTAATGCATCGAGATTGGGTTTGTAATCGAGCAGGCCATTGAAAAGAAACAATGCATGTTGAGGATCGAAATGATGCCTGTCAGCCAATGCATTTTTACAGTGCAGCTTATCTGCAGGCATTTGTTTTTGTGTAATGCCATAAGGAACAACAACACATTTATCTGCTTGCAGCTTCATGTTGTTGATCATCCATTGCCTGTCGTCTTCTGTAATACAAAATACTTTATCAGCCTGGCGCAACACAAAACTTTCATAGAATTTCAACACCTGCCACCAGCTTTTTCCAAGCGTGCGGAAGCGTTCGTATTCGATATTATGTGTGTGAACGATGAGTTTGATCTTGCAGGTTGCTTTCAATAACCATCCAAGCCAACCGAGATAAGGATGTTCAATAATAACAGTATCGATCTGCTCTTTCTTTATCAGCTTTTGCAAGCGAAAAAACGAACCAATATCCGCATAACGGAAACGGCTCGTCTTTAGAATCGGATGAAACGTATATGTGTCTGCAAGTACTGCATCATTATCTGCAGTGCCTGCTACATGTAAAACGCATTGTTCACCCAAATAATGATTGAAATGAGCAATGAGTTTTTGTCCGCCGGAGAAATAGGGAAGATAAGGATAGGGGACAATATTCAATACCTTCTTCATCTTATGCCTGCTTACTTGTTTTCCAGGCCATGAACAAACCACCAAGTACGATCAGGTAAACAAGAATAGATGATACAAGATTCAATGTATCTCCCAGCTCGTATGATTTCGGCTCGAAACGGAATTCAATTTTATGTTTGCCTGCAGGCACAGCAAGTCCACGCAATGCATAGTTTGTTTTAACGATCTCTGCTTTTTTACCATCAATGAATGCATTCCATCCAGCCGTGTAATAGATTTCGCTGAATACAGCAAACTGGTTGGTTGCAGCATTTGATTCGTAATTGATGATGTCGTTTTTGTTTTCGATCAATTGAATGCTTGCAGTTGAATCAGCAACAGGTTCATTTGCGATCAACGATTTAAATTTGGTTTGCACCACAGCGGTATCACGCAAATTTGTGCTGTCCAAGGCTTTCATCTCTTCCTTTCCATTCGTCACATACTTAATTCCTTTCACAAACCATACAGGTCCAAATGCACCGGGATTCTGTTGTGCAATTGGTTGACCATTCTGCGGGTTCTGCACAATAAAATATTTTGTATTGAGCATGTTCAATACCTGCATATTATTCTTACCGATCTGATTTTCGATCAGATCCTGGTAGATCTGCAACTTAGCCGGATGATAACCGCCAATAGAATTATGATGATAAGCTGTTACAGATTCGTTAGTGAAATCAACAGTTGTATTTAATACACGGTAATAACCTTTATCCTGTTTGATCATCTTATCAGCATCTGTCATTGCAAACGCATTATCAAAGTCAGATGGATCAACAAAGTTACCATCATTCAAATAACGTTTACCAACCGATAACAGATCGAAGCTGCTAAGCAGCAGCAGTATGACCATTACAGGTAATGGCTTCAATTTTTTATTTGCGGCGAGCCATAGCATAACCAAAGCAAGTGCTAATAAAATAACTGTACGTGCAAGGTCGCCTGCAAACAAACCTTTACGGTCGGTTTGAATAGCTGTTACAAAACCTTTTCCGAACTGTTCGGCCTGTTGCTGCAATTCAGCTGTTGGTTGCTGTCCTTGTTGAGTTGCCTGTTGTAACATAGCACCCACCATGTTTTCTTTAAGACGTACATCATTTGGCGACATATAATCAAACGAGAAATACAGAATACCAAGAATAGCTACAATGGCCGCAGTGGCAGTAGCTGTTTGTTTGAATGCTTTCTTGATCTTTTCTGTACTGTTATCTCCAAACAACAGATTGTTTACTGCAACAACTGCAAGTATCACAAAACAAAGTTGTGGCATCACAAGACCCATAGAAGGCGCACGGAATTTTTTGTATAAGGGAAGATAGTCGAACAGGAAGTAGTTAATCGCCTCTACATTCTTACCCCAGGCAAGTATAATCCCAAACAAACCTGCAGCAAACAAACTCCATTTGAGCCATCCTTTCTCGAAGAACATAGCAAACAGGAACAGCAACATAATAACGGCTCCAAAATAAACCGGCCCTGATGTTGGTTGCTGTTGCCCCCAATAAGAAATGCCATTTGCAAATTGTAGTGCCTGATCTTCAGCGTAACCGACTTTCTGCATTTCATCAGCAAACTGTGACGTTTTGTATTCATTGCCACCATTACTGCCGCCATAAATACCCGGTACTAACAAGGTGAATGTTTCTGCTATGCCGACACTGTACATAAATGCATAATCCTTATCTAAGCCACCACTTGTGGTGTTCTTATCTTTTGTTTCCTTTAATTCGCTCACACCACCACGCATACTTTCTTTAGCATACTCCCATGTGGTGAGTGTTCCAATTGCATTTGTGCCCAATGTGATTATGCCAATGATCGCCGCAATAACTGTGGCTTTTAATGCTGATGCAATTTCTTTTTTCTTAAAACTGTCGATAAAATAACCAACAGTGATAGCGCCTAAAATAAGTAGTGTATAATAAACGATTTGCAGGTGATTTGTTCCAAGCTGCAATGCAAGACCTGTTGCCAATGCTGCACTTCCCAGCCACCATTTTTTCTGAAACAGCAGTAACAAACCCGCAACTACCAGCGGCGCATAACCGATGGCCAGCATTTTTGTATCATGACCGGCGCCAATAATAACGGGATCATAAGTTGAATAAGCATAAGCCAATGCGCCCATGATGCCGATCCATGGATTTATCTTCAGCACCAATGCCAATAAATAAAAACAGAGGCATGCAAGAAAAAAGAAGTTGATGGGTTTCGGTAAGCCGAGTGTTAAGATATAACTCACATAGTGAAAGGAAACATTGTGTGTGCCTTCCAATGCGATCTGGTAAGTAGGCATACCACCAAACATACTGTTCGTCCATTTTGGGAAATGACCCAGTTGTTCTTTTTTTTCAAACGACTGTTGCGCCATTCCTTTCCAGCCAATATTATCATGTGCATTCAACACCTGGCCTTCTAATGCAGGTTTGCAATATGCAATTGCAACAACAACGAAAATAACTACTGCAATGGCGTGGGGAATCAGCTTTTTGAAATCAAAGTTCATAAAGAAAAATTTTCAGTTTCAGTGAGGCAAAATAATGGTATTTTGGGGGATTGACAGCATTTTTAACGGTATGAACGGATTTTTGTTTTTCAGCAAGGTGGCTTTTATTCTGAATGTATTATTCTTTGTTGCTATAGGGTTTCGATATGTGAATGTGGATCTGCCGCAGTCGGCTGCTTCCATACTTGTAATTGGCGGATTATTCCTGAGTTTGATCGTGAACCTTTTCATCAACAGTTGGTTTATAGCTCTGTTGGTTAGAAAGAGAATTGAACTGAAGATCAACAGCATTTTCTTTTTGAATCTTGTAGTGCTCATTATTCAACTATTCATCTTTTTTGTATGATCAAACAGATACTTTCTGATAAATCAACCAAACTGTTTCTCATCTTGTCTGGTTTTTTTATCGCCAATGCGATGATCGCTGAATTTATCGGTGTCAAAATTTTTTCACTGGAAGATACCATTGGCATTAAACGTTTGGAACTGCCATTGTTCGGGAGCAATTTCAGTTTTCATCTTACCGCAGGTGTATTGTTATGGCCGGTTGTCTTCATCATGACCGATATTATCAACGAGTATTACGGATCGAAAGGGGTGAAATTTCTTTCCTATCTCACTGTCACTTTAATAGCTTATTCATTCTTAATGTTTTCGGGTGCTATTGGTTTAAAACCATCCGAATATTTTACAATTGGAAATGATATAGATAATGCCAACAATGCATTCAAGGGGATTTTTGGCCAGGGATTATGGATTATAATCGGTTCCATGGTTGCATTCTTAATTGGCCAGGTGTTAGACGTACTGGTGTTTCACCGTATTAAAAAGGCTACGGGTGAAAAACGGATTTGGCTGCGTGCAACAGGCTCAACGTTGATCTCTCAATTGGTTGATAGTTTTGTGGTATTATTTATCGCATTCTATATTGGCCGGAGAATACAGGAAGGGCAGGGAGATGCATGGAGTTTAAAGCAGATACTTGTTACAGGAACCGGTAACTACATCTATAAATTTATTGTGGCAATTGCACTTACGCCGGTCATCTACCTGATTCATGGTGTGATTGAAAGATATCTCGGTCACGACAAAGCAGCTGAAATGAAAAAAGCTGCAATGTTGGATTAAGAAAAGACGATGGACCACGGACGACAGAAAGAAAACTCGCCATTCACTACTCACCACTGACCACTCATTCTTTTTTAATGCTTTTCCTTCAACATCCGTGCAACTAATTTGTCAATGGGAAGTGTAACTGTTTCCTCATTGAAATGATCCCAATCAATTAATCGTATTACTTCCGATTCACCTTTTGGATCAGCTACCTGGTGCGGTTCAAAATCAAAAGGAGTTGTTTTGAAGGGAAGTAAGATCGGTTCCAATGGTTTCACATAATAATAAATGGAAAGTATCTGGTGTGCTGTATTGAATGCACTTTCCTGATAAAAATCGGTGGTGTATAAATGGTCGCCTATCTCTGAATCGATAAACAGTTCTTCTTTTATTTCACGTTTTAAGCAATCTCTGGTGCCTTCGCCAATTTCCAAACCACCCCCGGGGAATTTTGTGATGTAAGCTCCACGAATAAATTCATCGCTCACCAATACTTTCTTGTCGTCAGTAATAATAACGCCGTAAACACGAACAGTAAGTGTCATAATTATTCAGCTATTTAAAATAGTTTCTTTCTAAGAAAATAGATGCCGAGCAAGAGTGATAAACCAAGCGATATCAGAATGGGGAAATAAAATGCAAAAGCAGAATGCGCTCCTGGTATCGGCACGTTCATGCCGTAAATACTTGCGACCAATGTTGGCAACTGCAACATTACCGTCACAGAAGTCAATCGCTTCATTACCTGGTTCTGGTTGTTGCTGATGATGCTGGCAAATGCATCCATGGTTGAGCTGAGGATGTTGGTATAAATATTCGCCATCTCCAATGCCTGGCTGGTATCAACGATGAGATCCTGCAGGAATTCATCTTCTTCATCATTCAATGCAAGGAAATTGGTGCGTTGCAATTTCATCAAAAGCATTTCATTACTACGCAATGCAGTAACAAAATATACCAGACTTTTCTGGATACGCATCAGATCGAGTAACTCTTCATTCCTGTTGGCATCATATAATTTTTGCTCTAAAAGGTTTCGACGGTGATTGATCTCTTTCAAAAACTCCATGTAAGCCTGCACCACTTTTTCAAAGATCTTCAACACCATCATATTCCGTTTATCGGGATGACGGTTTTGAAACGTATTCAGGAATTTTTTGATCGCACCATTGTCGAACGAATTCACCGTTACGATCTGGTTATGCGTAAGAATAATACAAATAGGGATGGTGATGTAAAAGGCATCACTGTCGTTAAATGAATTGTTTTCTGCAGGGGTTTTGATAACGATGAGCTTTACATTATCCTCCAGCTCATAACGTGAACGTTCATCAATATCCAGCGAGTCCGTTAAAAAATCAAGCGGAACATCCAGGGCATCTGCAATCTCTGTAAACTCTTCCTGTTTCAGCGGGGGTACAATATTTACCCATGCGCCTGATTCAGGCTTTTCGATGGCAAGCGTTTTGCCGTTTTCGTTTTTAAAGAATTGCAACATAGCGGCGCAAAGGTAAGTGGCCGTTGTTAATCTGCGGTTGAAAATTCGATGGCTTCGTTTTTCCTGTTGCGGATGGTTTTATAGTGATGTGTATTATGAAACAGGTTAAAATAAAGCAACTCACGAATGGTGATAAGTCCAAGTACAGGATGCGGCACCTGATATTCATCCATGGAGTCATCTTCCCAATAATATCTTATCTGGTCGAGAAATTTTGTGCAGATATGTTCAAACCGGAAAATGAGTTTTTCTTTGGCACCTTTCTCTTCTTTTACATTCGGGATGTAACGTTTATCCTGCTCATAACCTTCGTCCAGTTTTTGATAATAGACTTGTAGCAGTTCTTCATAAGAACGTGATGCGTGATCGGGCTTGCCGTATTTCCATTTTAAAAAAAACTTGGGTGCAAACAAACCGAGCCAGCCTTTATGAAGACTTAAGGAGAGATGTTCAAGATTTTCCGCAACAGACCATTGCTCTGATTTATAAAAAAACAGAGACTCATCCATTTGCCGGCACTGTTTGACGATATCGTCAATGGTGTTCTCAGCATGGCTGATGATCTGAAATTTGTTTAAATGATACCTTTTGGCAATCATCGGGTGTTGGGGGTTAGGGTTTAGGATTTTGGATTAAAGTTCGATCGTACCCGAGAAGACAAATGTGGCAGGACCACAGAGCCATATGTTTTCAAAGGACGTATCGGATTTTTTTTCAAACTTCACTTTCAACTCTCCGCCCGGCGTCAGGATCTTTTTTTCCTGTTGCCCGATGGTGCTGTTGCTTGCAGCAATTGCTGCGGCTGTAACACCTGTACCACAACTCAGGGTTTCGGCTTCTACACCCCGTTCATAAGTACGTACACTGAGAGCATCGTCATGAAGCTGAACAAAATTAACATTGATACCCACTTCAGAAAAAGGGGGTGAGTAGCGAATACGTTTCCCTTCGTCGAAAACTGCGGTTTTTGCTATATCCTTTTCCCAACGGATATAATGCGGTGATCCGGTATTTAAAATGGTATGGTCAGCAAATTTTTCAACTTTATCCACGTCCTTCATCTTCAGTTCCACCCAGCCGTTTTCTTTTACCAAAGCTTCGTGAAACCCGTCTGTAGCAAGGAATGCAGCGGTTTTGTCGATCACGCCAAGGTCCTTTGCAAAGGCCACTAAACACCTTCCACCGTTGCCACACATACTGCCTTCATTTCCATCGGCATTGAAGTAAACCATCTCAAAATCATAGCCTTCTTTCAGCTGCAACATCATCAAACCATCGGCACCGATGCCGAATCTTCTATCACATAAATTGGCTATTTCTACGCTGGTTAATTGCGTAAAATTACCCGTACGATTATCAAGAATAACGAAATCGTTGCCTGTGCCCTGGTATTTATAGAAAGGAATGGTCATTTGTTGTTTCTTAAAGGGATGCAATATCTATTGCTAAATTACTACAAACTGCGATGACTGCCTTCCTGAGCTGTATTGCTCAGAAAACCGCATTGTTTCGGTTATTGACGAATATGGGTTGAGTGTAGTTGCTTTTGAGATTGGCTAGATCTTGCTGATAATTTCGATCGACTTCTTAATCAAATTCTCTACCGCCGCACCGCCATCTTTGCTGAATTCTTTTTTCACCCTGTTGGCCACAATGGCGCTGATGGATAAGCATTGATGCCCCATCATTTTGCCCAAGCCATAAATGGCAGAGGTTTCCATTTCAAAATTGGTAATGCTGTGCTGGCCAAACCTGAACTGAGTTAACCGGTCAATTAATGCGGGATTGGAGAGCCCCAGCCGTAATACACGACCTTGTGGGCCATAAAACCCCGGGCAAGTAACTGTAATGCCATGATGATAACCTTCCACAAAATGCTTAAGCAGTTGAGAGCCTGCTCCTGTAATGTATGGATATGATAAACTGTCTTGCGATTGGGTGTGGGTGATGAATGCCTGCAGCAATTGTTTCTCTTCTTCATTATTATCATGACGATAGAAATGCAACAGATTATCGATACCCAAACCATGCGTTGATACCACGAATCCATCAACAGGTATGTTTGCCTGTAACGCACCCGAAGTGCCCAGCCTGATGAGATGAAGCGAAGTTAAATTGGGTTTGATGGTTCTTGTTTCGAAATCAATATTCACCAATGCATCCAGTTCGTTTACCACAATATCAATATTATCGGGACCAATGCCGGTTGATACAACCGAGATGCGCTTTTTCCCGATATAACCTGTGTGTGTAATGAATTCACGGTGTTGCAGCGTGTGTTCAACTTTGTCAAAATGTTTCGATACCTCTTTTACACGATCGGGGTCACCAACGGTGATAATGGTGTTTGCTAATTCATCTGGTCTTACATTCAGGTGGTAAACTGCGCCTCTGTTATTAATGATCAGCTCACTTTCTGCAATTCTTTGCATAGTTCTTTGGGAGTATTTACCCGAATATACTACATTTGCACCTCACAAATTGGTCCTGTGGCCGAGTGGCTAGGCAGAGCTCTGCAAAAGCTCGTACAGCGGTTCGAATCCGCTCGGGACCTCAAAAAAAATGAAAAGCGTTGGAAACCATCCTGCGCTTTTTCTGTTTGTAAACTATGCGTTATTCTAACTATATCGGAATTTTTGCGGGCTTGCTTATGATCGTTGCTGCCGTGTTCCCTTGGATCTCTATTACTTCAATTGATGCTGTAGTTACTGGCTTTGGTTCTGAAAAAGTAACAAGATTTGGAATGCCGGTTTTAATGAACCTGTTCATGATAGGGTTAACAACCATCTTTTTTCTTGTGCCGAAATTATGGGCTAAACGTGCAAACCCATTTGCGGCGGCTATCAACTTTTCGTGGGCTTTGCGTAACCTGTTATTGCTTTCTACTTGCCGCAACGGCGAATGTCCGAAAACTACGATCTGGCTCTATGTTTATTTCGCCGCTTCGTTGATTTTGTTGGTGATGTCGGTGTTGCCAGATATGAAAGTGATTGAAAAAGGAAAGGAATAAGGAATTAGATATTTGGAATTAGGATATCCCAATTACCAATTCCTAATTACTAATTCCAAAAGAGATTACGCTGCTGTAACAACCAACGGCTCCGTTCCAATTTCATCTTCTGTATTTAATTCTACACGATGCAGAATATCTTTCAATGTTGCCAGGCGTTGAATCATATAAGGTACCGTATCCAGTCCGCTTACAAATTTTAAAATGTAGGTGTAGATACCAATCATATCACCGGCCTGTAACGTTTTTCCATTTACAGATGATACAGTTAAGAGTGAAACGGTAATGATCGCCATGACCAATAATTCCATCACACCAAAATTCCATGCTTCCTGATCGCTGATCTTGATCTGCCATTTACGGAGTTTGTTATAATGCTCGTTGATGCGCAATGGATTTCTTGTAGCCAATACATTGATCTGTTGTTCCAGTTCATCGTTCTTGAATTTATTCAATCGGCGCATTCGCTTCCCATAGATATAACTCGTGATGGTAACCGGGATCAACATCAACAGGCAAAGCAATACCACCTGCGTATCATAAAAGAACAACAGTATCATCGAACCAACTATATTGTAAGCTGCTTCAATGATGTAGTTGAGATCGAACTCAAGAAAATCAATAAACTCTCTTGATAATGTTGAATGGGCACTAAGCTTCGACAGATCTTTTTGCTTGTGCTTGCTCATGAGTTTTACCACAAGCGAAGTATAGATCTCAGAATAAGTGCGTGAATCGTAACGGTGGCGGATAGTGCCTGTAATCACCCATAATAAATGTGCACCTGCCAGGTAAAACAAACCGTTGTAAGAACCTTTGATGAGATCGTTGACGGCTTCACCCAAAAAGTATGGTCGCATCAATAAGCCCAGCATCTCCACCGCAAAGAGGGCGTAAGTGATCAGCAGCTTATACTTATACTGTTTTACAATTGTTTGGATAACCCATTTACCAGGCATACTTGTTCCTTCCTTTTAAAAATCCTCAAAATAGACTGTGCAGAATTGCCGGAGTTTATCGAAAGAGAAGATTTCTTTTTCCCGGCATTTGGATTAGTAGAAAGGCAAAGTTAGGTTGATGGGTTGTCAGTGGGGCCTGTTAATTTGCTCCCTCTGTGTGACAGAATTGCCTTTGCGACCGGAAACGGTCTTGCGGCAATCGGGTGTACCACACTGGCATTCAAATGTTTCAGCCGAATCATCGAGCAGATCGGCGTAGTCCATTGTGAGCTCCTGTCCGGGTAAAATGGGGTTGAGGGCAACCAAGTTGAGCCCTTTGTAAGCAGTGTTCGGTCGGCAGGAATGGTTTTGCGGTGCCCATTCAGATGGGTTATTGTCCCACAAAACATACACTTCGGTACTTAATGGCACAGCGTAATGTTTAAAGAGCAGCTTCTCTTCCGGCAGCCAGTTCTCTTCCACAAAGCGTTTGGTAACGATCCGCTGCGGACGTTCCTCACCTTTAAAGATCACTTCACCCTCAGCAATGGGGCAGGTGGCGTAAATACCAAAGCCGGCAATGGAATTGCCTTTCATGATGTACTTCTTCTGCCGACGTTTATGCCGTGCAATACCTTCTTCAATGATGTGCTGCAGAAAACCGGCCTGACCAATACCATCAGCTTTAATGATGTAATCGGCGCTGCCTTCATAACCATCAGTATAAAAAACGGAGCAGGTAAAGTTTACTTCTAGGAAGAATATTTTACCAGCATCATTCATGCGAAAATCCATACGTGCATAACCAACACCGCCAAAACTTCTGAAAATGCGTTGAGCTGCTTCCGTTAGTTGTTGCCTGATATTTGTATCTGTTACGGGTATATTACTTTCAGGATGAAGCTCAGATGTCTTGAGTGCGTACGTTTTAAACGTTCTTCCTTCCGGAAAAATAAATTCAATGGGTTGAAAGACTTTGCACTTCTTTTCATCTTTTGCATCAGCGGCAACAAGTACGGTGAACTCTCTGCCTGCAATGTATTCTTCAATGAGCAGTTGCGGATAGTGTTGCAATACTGCAAATGCTTTTTCACGAAGCTCATCAAGGTTATGACAAACAGAATGTTCATCAATGCCTAAGCTGTCGCCTGCTTTTGCAGGTTTTACAAACAACGGAAAGTTGAGATGATTTACCTGTTGCTCCAATTGTTCAAAGGTATCGATCAAAGCATAATTGGCTGTTGCCACACCTTCGGTATAAGCCACATACTTCATTAATTCTTTTGGCGGATCGTAGAGCAATGTGTTTGGCCCGGTGAATGGAAGATTGAGTAATTCCAATGTATAGATCACATCAATGGAAGGCACTTCCCATTCGAGATAACCTTCACAGAGATTCACAAAACAATCATAACCCTTCTTGCTTAATTCAAGTAACTGTTTATAGGTAGTGAGTTTGTTGAGCAATACATGATCGAACTGTACATGAGGTAACAGGTGCGATAAGTTCCTTGCAGGATCGTAATATTGATAATCAACAGCAGAAGTAGAATAATCGGGTTGCAGTACACATATCTTCATATCAACTTGCTGTTAACGCACAGCCACTGCCTTTTTTTGTTTTTTGTGATGACGCTGCATGGCGTCCTGTAAAATATGCAGAATTAAACCGGAGTAAGATTGATTACTTAAACGAACAATAGCACCAATGGAAGTATAATTTTCATCTTCACTCAATCCGCATTGTGCATTTACTTCCAGCACATAAAGTTTACCGGTGGCCTTATCCATACGTATATCGATACGGCCGTAACCCGTTCCTCCAACTGCACAATAAGCTTTCCAGCTCAGGTCCATGATTTTTTTCTGTAAACCGATAGGAGGCAGGTTGTATTGATAAAAATCTTCAAACTCGCCGATGGGTTTTTCCTGTTCATAGGTTTCCCATAAACGATCGAAGGATAAAAACTTTTCTGTATCGGGTAAATCTTTATGAAAAATGCGTTCAACCGGTGGATACACTCTTCTGCTTCTTGGTGATTGATGTGAACCCGAAAGAAACACGGTGTACTCAGGTCCGTTAATAAACTCTTCTGCTACTAATCCGCCAAATGAAAAATCCCAGCCACGGTAACCATCAAACAGTTCTTTCACCAATGCTTTCAACTCTTCATCATTATGCACCACGTTCTTTACTCCAAGACCCATACTGCCACCGCTAACGGCAGGCTTAACGATCAAAGGTGTGCCAACATAATTGCAGATGCCGCCAATTTTTTGTTTAGCATGATGAATGGCAACCCACTTTGCATGTGCAATACCTGCTTTATCAAACAACTCCTTCATAATAATTTTAGAAGTAGTGTTATCATAAAAAGGGGCATCAGCTCCGGTATAAATCAGTTGCTTTTCTTTTAAATAATGAATGACGGACACGCCCGGTGTGCCATTCACTTCATCACCATCACATAAATTCAGAACAATGGGTGTTTGAAAAGATGTGGTAGCAGCGATGTCATCAATAACAGATTTGAAATTTTCCTGTGTAACAGGTTGCCATTTCCAATTGAGATTTAATTCAGCAAACACCTTTGTATACTCATCAATACTTTGCGAAAAATCGTAATAGTAATCGAGGTTGGCATCGTTGGTTTGCAGATGCGGAGCCAGTACCCAAATGAAGAGCGGATGTTCAGTTAAAGGAAGTGAAGAAAATGGGTTTGAAAGCATAAGTAAATGTATAGATTAATCGTTTATTTCATTCACTTTGCCTTCAATAAATGCTGTTAAACGATAATGTTTCAAGAGATCTTTTGATAATTCTTTTGCTCCTTTTATGATGCCAATACAATTCACTTCGCCGCAATGACATGCAAACGGTTCGGCCATGAACCATTCTGTTGATGGATAAAAGAAGGTGAACTCATCGCCGGGTGCAATGGGTCGTAATGCTTCCAGTTGCATTGTACTTGTATTGAAGAATGCATTGGGATTACAACTGTGGTTAATGTATTGCAGAAACTCCGGTTGAAGAATAATGTGTTCTTCTTCATTTACCTGAACGGTATAACGGGATGGAACTTCATGTACTTCACTTGCACCAAACTTGCTGATGACATCGCCTGTCTGGAATGTTTTTGTTGCCAGTAAGAGCTTGTGATTCGTGTCGGCATGCAGGTGAACATCTGCAAATCCGTAATGACCGGTTACAATGCTGGCGGGGAGGGTTGTTGTACTCATGGGAGCGTTTTAAGTGTTAAGCGAGTCGACTGGTTACTTTAAAACAAAGTATTGTCGGTATTAATGCTTTGAAATTAATTAATTGATTGAATAAACCATGGATGGTTTAATGAATGTTGAATGAATGTGAATAAAGAAATGGATTTATTGTAAAACCATAGATGCATTACGAACAAGCTATGAAGCGTGCGATACATCAGCTCCGCTCAGTACATGCATGCTGCAACGCTTTTTAATGATGCTATGAAATACAGAACCATAAAACGAGCGTGGCAAGGAACGACCATAGTTGTACCAATGCAGGTAACAAAATCGTTTTCATTTTTGGTCTGACCTTCGGTGCCGACCAAAAATGAAAAACCCGTTTCAAAACTGAAACGGGTTTGTATTATCGATGTAATAAAATCTTACATGTGTTGTTCGATCTTCTTCACGAAATTACCTTTTGGCTGTGCGCCTACTAATTTGTCAACTACCTGACCGTTCTTCACGAAGAGGATAGCAGGAATAGAAGTAATACCGTAGTTCATACTAACCTGTGGGTTTTCGTCAACGTTTACTTTACCCACTTTTACTTTACCATCGTATTCTTTACTCAATTCTTCAATAACCGGCCCGATTGCACGACATGGTCCGCACCATTCTGCCCAGAAATCGATTACGCTGAGTTTATCTGAACTGATCACTTCACTCTGGAAGTTTGCATCTGTAAATTGGAGTGCCATAATTTATATCCTTTTAATTTTTTTTGAATGAAGGGACAAATTTAAGCCCATTCCTGTTAATCTGATGTTATGTCATTATCCACAGCTGTTCACAAATAAAAAACGACAGGATGTACTACAAGAATGACAGTTAAAGAGCCGTTAACGGTTGATCTTTATTCTTCAGCAGGAGGATTTTGGTGGAACGATCAGAGAAAACTAACAATGTATAGGTTAAACAAACCTCCGGGGTTTCTGAAACCCCAGAGGTTTTTGTTATAAAGTCAAACTTGCCAGCTTAATTGTTTTTGCTTTATTATCTGCCCATGCAAAGAACAATTTATCACCTGCCTTGGTCATTTGCGGAAAACCGCTTGATCTTGAATCGGAAGATTCAGCAACAACAATAGGCTGTCCTTTTGAACCATCAGCATTTACTTTAATTGCTTTAATGGTCGATCCTTCCATCCAACTCAGCATGGCTGTTTCTTTATCGATCATCACTACATCAACCCGGCCAATTGCTTTGCCTTCATCAACCTGAATGGGTGGTTTAAATGTAACCCCGCCATCTTCAGAAAAAATGATCTTCACCTGTGCTTTATTTTCTTTCATTGAAAACCATGCAATGGCTAAATTATTTCCAATAGCATCGGCTCTTGGTCCGTTCACCGGGCAGCCGGCAATCTTCCATTCATCAGGGAAGATGGTTTTGGGTTGAGTCCATTCGCCATTTACAAAACGTACGATGGACATATCCCTGATCTCTTCATCTGAACGATCTCTGTAAACAATGATTGGTCCATTATCAGTAATGGCAATGGTTGTTTGGCAGCAATCGCATATTCTTCCGTCGAGTTCCCATTCTTTTGTCTTGGTTCCTTTTTTATCGAGGAAAGCGCCTCTCAAGGTCATTTCACCATGATGCCCTTCATGTTTACTGTGATCGCCTTCCATGGCTGTTTTTCTTCCATCGAGCCATGCTGCAATAAACTGATCGTTATAAGGAGTGATGGAAACAAAACCATGTTCGGCTTTTTTGCCATCATCATGTAAGGTGGTTGGCGTTCCCCATGTTTTACCTGCATCGGCAGATGCAACCAACTTAATATCGTACGTGAATTTTGCTGTATCACTTTTTTCTAAAAAATGCGCAAGCATATTTCCGTTGGCATCTGAAGTAATAACCGGATAATCGGCCCAGTTTACAAACCAGTTTTTTCCGGTGCTGATAGTAACAGGAGCTGTCCATTGATCATTTGCAAGTGTCGAAAAATGCAGCGATGATCCTTTTCCTTTTTTCTGTACCCATGAAAGATGAACGATGCCTTTTGCATCAGTAAATAGATAAGGTTCTGCAGATGAATCAGCGGCAGGAGAGGAGAGCGATACAACTTCTCCCGTTGTTTTTGTTTCAGTTGTTTTATCTGCACATGATGCAAATACAATAATCAGTGAAAGGACGTTGATCAGTTTGGTCATGTTATTTTGCTGCATTAAGAATTAAATCAATATTGTTTTTGTTATCCCATTTTCTGTAACCCATTTCTGAGAAAACAAGTTTTTTGTCTGGGTTGAAAATATATGTTGTTGGTAAGGCTATAATATTTAATTGCTCCAGGTTCTCTACTCTTACGTAATGAAAATCGTACGACTGCTTTTTCTTAAATGCTTCAATGGCTTCTACTTCTTCATTTGATGCAAACAGGAATACAATATCCTCGTCTTTCAAACTGGTCTTTGCTTTTTGAATGGAAGGCATTTCCTGGATGCAGGGGCCGCACCAGGTTGCCCAAAAGTTTATAAAGATGGTTTTGCCTTCGTATTGATGAAGTTCAATTGGTGTGCCATCAAGTTCGGTCAATTTAATTTTATCAAACTCGGATTCACCTTTTGTTACAACAGTCGGTTTGTCTTTGTTGTTATTTGATTCTTTTTCTTTACAACTCACCAGCAATAACAAAAAGGCAACTGCTATTTTATAAATCGATTTCATTTCTTGTATTGGTTTAAACGACTCGCTTTAATGGCGGCACAATATTACTTACATTTTTTTAGTGGTTGTGACCTGACATTGGATCGGCCCCTTTTTTAAAGACGTATTCACTGTGCAATAAATAGGCGCCGCTGATGACTACAACATCACCAGCTGTTAACCCCGATTTTATTTCAATTCGATCATCACTTTCCAATCCAACCTGCACCATTTTACTTTTGAAAGATTGTCCGCTGGTTCTGATCCACACAGTAGCGCCTTTACCATCCCTGATCACCGCATCTATTGGTAGAGTAAGCGATTGACGTTGTCTGCTTTTTAATACTACATAAGCCGACATGCCGGGCTTTAACTCATTGCCGGTATTCGGAATAGACACACGTATAAGATTGATTCTTGTATCAGGATTAATTTCCGGGTTCACAAATTCAATACGTCCCTTAATTTCTTTACCATCTATATCCGGCAGTTGAACAGTGGCTGTACTGTTGAGATCTATTGCTGCAAGTTGAGAAGTGTACACCTGTGCTTCAGCCCAAAGTGTAGAGAGATCGGCCATTTTAACTATTGTTCCGCCTTCCATTGCATAATCGCCTTCACGAATATCCATGCTGGTGATATAGCCCGATGCTGTACTGTAAAATGTTGTTGTAGGTGAAGCCTTTTTCGTTCTCGCCAGTTCATTGATCTGTGATTCACTCACTCCCCACAGCAGTAATTTGTTTTTAGCACTTTGCAATAACTGTTCAAAGTCGATAGCTGTTTCTGTTGCAAATGTTTTTTTCTGTTCCAGTGCCAGCAGGTATTCCTGTTTGGCATTGTTGAGGTCTTCACTGTAGATGGCATACAACGCTGCACCCTTGCTTACATAGTCCCCGATATTTTTAAAATATAATTTCTCTACACGTCCCATCACCCTTGAACTCACCGATGATGTTTTCATCTGATCGAAATTAAGACTGGCTGTTAATACCAACTGATCACCGATTGTTCCGTTACGGATAGTATCTGTTTGAATATTCCCCAATTGGATCTGCTGATCACTCAATTGTATTTCATCTTTCTTATCGCCATTGCTTTTCTTAACGGGTGTAAGATCCATTTTGCAGATGGGACATTTACCGGGCTTTTGCTCCACCACCTGTGGATCCATGGAGCAGGTGTAGTATACATCGCTCTCAGTTTTAGTAATAGCTTTGTTCTTGCACGAAATAAGAACAGAGGCTGAAATGAGAAGTATAAAAAGATGTCGCATAATTATTGTTTTACTTTAATGAAGCTTTCGCTATCCATTAAATATTGTGCATTCACGGCAACAGAATCCGTAGCTGTTAATCCGCTGATGATTTGAATATGTTCGTCGTGCAAAATGCCCGTATTCACTTTGTGTGCTTTAAAGCCACCATCCACTTTATGAAACACCACTTTATCTAACCCAAGCGATAACACAGCTTCTTTTGGCAGCCAATAAGCATCTTTTGAATTGCCGTTGATCACCGCTCTTACCTGGCTGCCGATCGGAATTTTTAAGCTGCTGTTATTGAAGTATACTCTCGCTGTTAATGTTTTACTTTCTTTCCGGTAGAAGGGTTCAATAAAATCAATACTTGCCCGGAAGTCTTTGTTGGGTGCTGTCTCAGGAATAATGTGTACGCTGTTCCCTTTCTTTACAAGACCCTGGTTGTCGCCAAAAATATTCAACAGTGCCCATGCCTGATTTGGATTATAGACGATGAATACCGATTGACCTTTGTTGATATACATGCCTTCTTTCAATGAAAGTTCTTCTGTTAATTGAGAGATGTCTTTCATTTTTTCTGATGACGTATTCATAGAAGCACCGGCCGATTCATGAACGTGTCCGCTGTATTTGCTGTAAACGGAAATAGTAAATGATGTTTGTTTTGTTTGAACCACTCGTTGTAATTGCTCGCTACTCATACCAAGTAGCAATAATTTTTGTTTTGCCGATTCAATGAAGGTTTTGTTTTCCGGATCATTTTTTAACAAGAATAATAAATTCTGTTGGGCCGTCAATATCTCCGGACTGTAAATATCCATGATACGTTGACCTTTGCTGATCTTCTGGTAACGATAACGTACATACAGTTTTTCAATGCGTCCGCTTACTCTTGCTGAAATAGTTCCAACTGCTCTTGTGTCGTAAGCAATTGTTCCCAACGCTTCTATTTTTATATGCTCCTCTTTCTTTTCTATGGTTGTAACCGGAATAGATGACACCACAAACTCATTGGTTGGTTTAAGTAATGCTTCCAATCCAATTTCAGTTGATGCACTGCCACCCGTTTCTTTTTTCACGAAATCCATTCCGCAAATGGGGCAGGAGCCGGGTTTGTCTTTGATAATCTCAGGATGCATGGGACAGGTATATTCTGCGGCTTCATTTTCATGATGATGATCTTGCTTCATGACAGGTTGTTCCATCTTCACCAATTCCATACCGCACTTTGGACAAGTGCCTAGCTTATCGCTGAACACTGAATCCTGCGGCATGGGGCAGGTGTACATCGCTGCTGCTTTTTCATTGTTATGATCTGTATGTTTGTCTTCATTTTTACACGAAGACATAAGCAGCAGTGCAAAAGCCATGACTAAAAACACAGCCTTGCGTCTTGCTCTTTGCCTGTTGATCTTTGCTGATTGCCAATTGCTCATTTGTAAATTCATTTTCGTTCAATTAAACGTTCAATCGTTACCTGCAGTTTCAAAGCCTGGTTGAGCAGCTTGGTATATTCCAGTTGTGTCATGTACAAGGTTTCCCATGCATCATACAGCATAAACAGCTCTTCCGTATTTTGCTCATAACCCAATTGCATGGTTTTGTAATTATTTTTTAAAGCAGGGATAATGTTTTCATCATACAGCTTCAATTGTTTTCGTTTCAATTCAAGTTCATTTCGCATGCCGTAGGCCATGCCGCTGTATTCATTCAGCATCATTTCTTTTTGTGATTGCAATGCACTTGCTTTCCATTTTAAACTCTCCACATTTGCCCTGCTCATTTTCGACGACCATTTTGTAAGCGGCAGTTTCATCATGCCCATCAATGAAAACTGCATAGGTAAGCCGCCAAAGCCAAACATATGTTCATAGCGAATGCCGAACTGCGGTTTGAGGCTTTTCTTTTCTGCTTCCTGTTTCAGCCAGTTAAGTGTAATGTCTTTGTCAATTGCCTTGAGATCACTCCGATTGTTGTAGAGCAGTGTACTGTCGAATACCAATGATGAATAATCATTCAGTTGATATGCAGTGTCAATATCAAAATTGATCATTGAGTTGCGGCCCATCAATGCATTTATGCGTATACGTTTTTCTTTGATGTCGCTTTCAAACATTAACCGCATATTCTGCACATTGCCTAATGCAGCTTTGGCTTTGTAGTAAGCACTGATCTTCTCCAATCCATTCTTATAACGTATCTCCGCATTTTTGATCATGAACTCCAGCAGCTTTTCGTTTTGATCAAGAATGGCCAGCTTCTTTTTTATAATGATCCATTCGTAGTAAAACTGTTTGGCATCGTTGATCAGTTCATTGAGAGAAGCATTCTTTTTTTCTTTTTCTACAGACGACATCGCTTCCATGTATTTCGCATCTGCCGTTTGCTTTTGTTTGTTGGGAAACATTTGTTGCCCACCGATCATGTACTGACCCATGCCTTCATTAAAACCACCCATACCATCATCCATCTTTTTCCAGAGGCTCGGGTTGTAGGGTGTCATCCATAATCCACTGCTGAACTCAGGCGGCATCCAGCTTTTTGCACCTTTTGCAGCTTCATCCATTGAACGGATCTCGTTGTTGTACATTTTTACAACTGGATGCGATACGGTGATGCTGTCAATGATGGCATTGAGTTTCATTGTTTGTGCGTTGCTGTAAAGTGCAACAAGTACAAACATTGCTGTGAGTAGTTTATTCTTTAACATCGATCAATTCAATTTTACCGTTACGTTTTAATTCACGTTCTTTTATCATTTCAAAAATCACCGGGGTGATCAGTAATACATATATGGTGGATGAAATGGTGCCGCCAATTAATGGAATGGTGATGGGCCGCATAATATCACTGCCAACACCTGTTGCCCAAAGGATCGGGATCAAACCAAACAACCCAACAGATACCGTCATCAATTTTGGACGTAAACGTTTTGCAGAACCTTCAATTACATATTCACGAATGATATTGTTGGTGAGCGTTGCTTTACTGTTACCATGTTTGGCTACCATGTTCTGCATGGCTTCGTTGAGATAAATGGTCATCAGCATAGCGGTTTCAATGGCCATTCCAAACAGTGCAATAAAACCAACGGCAACGGCAACTGATAAATTGATACCATAGAAATAAACCATAAAAACTCCGCCAATCAATGCAAACGGAACGGTGATCATGGTGACTGCCGCTTCCTTAAATGAATGATAAGTGAAGTACAACACCATGAAGATGATGATGAGTACAATGGGTAGAATTGTTTTTAAGGTTTGATTGGCACGAATTTGATTTTCCCACTGACCACTCCATTCTAAGAAATAACCTTTGGGTAATTTGGTGATCATCTGGTTCAAGCGTTCCTGCGCTTCTTTCACAGTACTTCCTAAATCTCTTTCACGCACATTGAACAACACCGTGCCTCTCAACATTGCATTTTCAGAATTGATCATCGGCGGCCCGTCGCTCAACTTGATATCTGCCACAGCTTCTAAAGGAATAGGGCCGAAGTCCATTGTTTGCACCTGTAAGCGTTTTAATGCAGTGAGATTGTTACGGAAATCCTGCCCGTATCTTGCATTCACTGAAAAACGTTGACGGCCTTCAACAGTTGTTGTAAGCTTCATACCGCCCAATGCACTTTCAATTACAAGATTTACATCATCGACACTTAAGCCATAGCGACCAATCTCTTCACGCTTTACTTCAATGTCGATGTATTTACCTCCGGTGATCGGTTCAACATAGAGATCTTTTACACCATCAATTCCTTCCAGTTGTTTTTTGATGGTTTGCGCAAATGCATAAATACTGTCGAGATTTTGTCCGTATACTTTTAATCCTACATCGGTGCGTATACCTGTAGACAGCATATTGATACGATTGATGATGGGCTGTGTCCAACCATTTGTAACACCGGGTATTTGCATCTTTGCATTCAGTTCATTGATGATGGCATCTTTCGTCATGTTATCACGCCATTCACTTTTTGGTTTTAAGAGAATGATGGTTTCAATCATGCTGATAGGAGAGTTGTCCGTTGCAGTATTTGCACGACCGGCTTTGCCTAATACATGTTCCACTTCAGGTACAGTGCGAATCAATTTGTCCTGCACCTGCAACAATCGCTTTGCTTCTGAGTTGGAAACATCGGGCAATGTTACCGGCATGAATAGTAATGAGCCCTCATCTAAAGGCGGCATGAATTCAGAACCCAATCTTGTCATCATGATAATGCCAACAGCCAATGCAATGAGATTGACAGCAATGGTTGTTTTACGCCATTTTAAACAGAATTTTAAAACGGGTGTATAGATTTTTTCTAATGTTCTGGTAATTGGATTGGCGCTTTCGGGTTTTAATCTGCCTTTCAAGAAAAAAGAGATCAGCACAGGCATTAATGTAATAGCGAGTACAGCATCGATCAGCAGGATAAATGTTTTAGTCCATGCTAATGGATGAAAGAGTTTGCCTTCCATACCGGTTAATAAAAACACAGGAAGAAATGATGTCACCACAATAATGGTTGAATAAAAAACACCCGGCCCAACCTGTTTCGACGAACGTTCGATGATCTCCATCTTTTCAGCCGCCGTTAATGGATCTTTTTCCCGTTTAAACCACTTTGCCATATTTACGCTTTATCGGTTGATGAAAGTTTTTCTGTTTGTGCTTCGCTGATATGCCTGTATGCATTTTCCACCATCACAATGCCGTCATCCACCACCACGCCAATGGCCAATGCAATACCTGTGAGCGACATGATATTCGATGAGATGCCAAACATTTCAAGGAAAATAAAACCTGCTGCAACTGAAATAGGTAATTGTATAAGGATGATGAGAGCACTTCTCCAATGAAAAAGAAACAGCAGTACAACTATTGATACAGCGATGATCTCTTCGATCAATGTTCCTTTTACTGATTCAACTGCTTCCTGAATCAATGTACTCCTGTCGTAAGAAGTTTTGAAACTTACACCTTCGGGTAATCCCTTTTCCACTTCTTTCATTTTTTCTTTGATGGCTGCAATTACTTTGTTGGCGTTTTCATTGTAGCGCATTACCACAATGCCACCAACCACTTCGCCTTTTCCATCCATATCAAAAATGCCGAGACGCAAATCACCACCCATCTGTACTGAGCCAATATCTTTTACACGAACAGGAATGCCATTGTAATTGGCTAATGCAATGTTTTCTACATCTGTTTTGTTTTTCATATAACCGAGACCACGAATGATGTAAGCCATGTCGGCCATTTCAAATTTTCGTCCGCCCACATCATTGTTGTTGCTCTTCACTTTGTTCATGACATCCATCAGGGAGATGTTGTAGAACTGCAGTTTCACCGGATCGATTACGAGTTGATATTGTTTTTCAAATCCACCAAACGATGCTACCTCAGCAACGCCGGGTACAGTTTGTAAAGCGAATTTGATATACCAATCCTGTAATGCACGTTGTTCACCCAGATCCATCTTTGGTGCATCCAGATGATACCAGTAAATATGACCAACACCTGTGCCATCAGGACCCAGCGAAGGCGTTACACCTTGCGGCAATAAACGTTGAGCAAAATTCAAACGTTCCAACACTCTTGTTCTCGCCCAATAGATATCAACGTTGTCTTCAAAAATCACATACACAAAACTCATCCCGAACATGGAAGAGCCACGGATGTTTTTGATTTTTGGAATTCCCTGCAGATTACTTACTAATGGATACGTTACCTGGTCTTCGATCACCTGCGGGCTACGACCCATCCATTCCGTAAAAACGATCACCTGGTTTTCGCTCAAATCAGGAATAGCATCGATCGGGTTTTTGTTAATGGAGTAAATGCCGTAAGCAAACAGGCCTGCTGCCACCAGCAATACAACAAGCCTGTTTCGCAAGGCCAGCTCAATTAATTTTCGAACCATATTTCTTATTTTTTGTATCCGGCTGAAGTAATGCTATTCAACATTTGTTGCGTCGCACTCTTCAACATTCTGTTCTTTTTTGAACTGATCAATGCTTATGATCTTTCTTCTTCAGATCCATTCCGCATTTGCTGCATTTACCGGGCTTGTTACTTTTAACATCAGCATGCATAGGACATACATAAGTTTTTGCCACTTCTGTTTTTGTTTTCTCTTTTGATTTCACCAGGTCCATTCCGCATTTGCTGCACTTGCCGGGTTTGTCACTTGTAACTTCAGGATGCATGGGGCAGCTGTAAGTTTTCATGACCTCGGTTTTCATTTGTTCTTTTTTCGACATGTTCAGGTCCATACCGCATTTACTGCATTTGCCGGGCTTGTCGCTTGTAACATCTGCATGCATGGGACAGCTGTACGTTTTTGTTACATCTTTCTTCATCTGTTCTTTTTTAGAAAGCTCCAGTTTCATGCCGCAAACCGGACAGTTGCCTGGTTTTTTTGCAGCAACAGAATCATGCATTGGGCAGGTGTATAATGTAGGGTGAGGCCCTTTATCTTTCTTGCCTGCTTTTTCCTGGGCAACTATGTTTACAGAAACGATGGTAAATACTGCCATCAACAGTAATTGAAACGTTTTCATGTTGTTGTTTTTTAAAGTGAAGAATAGAAGCGGTATATATGCAAATACCAATAGCCCGGCAACATGATTGCCCGGCTTATACAAACGAAAAGAATTAAATACGGAATGTGCAGTTGCGGATATAAGCAGCTAATTGCGGACTTCGTGGAGGTGCGTTGCTTAGAGGGAATTGTTCTGTTACAGAAGGAATGACAACGAGGTTGTAAACAGGATGCGATACAGGTATAGCTGTTGCTAATGAAAGTGTAAGTTCAAATGCGGCTGCAGTTTTCTGATCTTTTTCAATTTTTAATTGCTTTTGTTCATCTTTACAGCAGCCGTTCTTGCCCTTACCATCTTTTTCCATCCCGCAATTGTTGCAGGTGTTCTTCTCATCATTGTGGCCAATACTCCAGTCCACCAGTTTATCCATGCAATAATGCATTTGCAACGTGGCTCCGCTGGAGGTGCTGATGTAGAGAAAAGATAATATGGCTACTACGAGCTTTTTCATCTGAAATGCTAAATTACCAACATTTCTTGCGAATCGGTATGAAAATGTACTGACAATAGTCAGTTGGCTTGAATTTTAGAGTTTACTTGTATTAATTTTTACACTGATTATGCATGCACGACAGTTACATTCAATTCGGGTTTATCCAGCAGGAATGCGGCCATCTCATCATTCATTTCAAAGCCTTTCTCTACCGTGTACATGCCCACTTTCCAGTTATCCTTTGGCTCGTATAAATTGAATTTCAGATTGCTCTTGCCGGGATTTTTCTTTACGTTCTTCTCCATAAAGCTTACCATCTCTTCGGTGAGGAAACGTGGTTCAATATCAACAATGAGTTGTTTGGTCATGGTACGTTTTACTGTTTCAAGCAACAGCACCTGGTTGATCTTGAATTCAAAGTCATCGTCTTTGTTCCAGCGTGTTTTAAATACACCTGTCACAAACACAACTGCACCGGGAGTGAAATGATCTTTGAACTTGACGAAGTCTTCACCAAATAAGGCGAACTCTGTATTGCCGGTGTAATCTTCAATCATACAAATGCCAAACTGCTTTCCTGTTTTGGTTACACGTTGGTTATGTGAAGTAACGAGGCCAGCTAAACGAAATGTCTGGAATGGATTTGCATGTAACAGAATGGCTTCTTTAAATTCATTAAAATCACTAAGCGGTGTGATCTTGTAATGTTGCATTTCAAATTTGAAATGATCTAATGGATGTCCGCTGATAAAAATGCCCGTGATCTCTTTTTCATGATCCAGTTTTTCTGTTAATGTCCACTCTTCACAGTTTACAATTTTTGGTGTAGGAATTTCCATCATCATACTTTCACCAAACAAGGTGTTGGTATTGCTTTGCACATTCGCCTGGAAACGGTTGCCGAAGTTGATGATACGTTCCAATGTGTTTACTGTATCACCCGGCATCACATGAAAGTATTGTGCACGATGATATTCTTTGAAGCAATCGAATGCGCCGCCGTACACCAGACTCTCCAGTGATTTTTTATTAACCGTACGTTGGTTGACACGCTTGATAAAATCAAACACATCTTTATATGGTCCTTTCTTTTCACGTTCTTCAATAATACTGTCAATGGCTGCTTCGCCTACGCCTTTTAATCCACCTAATCCAAAACGGATCTCACCGGCTTTGTTCACTGCAAAACCATTTTGTGATTCATTGATATCAGGGCCAAGTACTTTAATGCCCATGCGTTTACACTCTTCCATAAAGAAGGTGATCTTTTCAATGGCACCGGCGTTGTTCAACACCGCACTCATGTATTCGCCGGGATAGTGTGCTTTTAAATAAGCTGTTTGATAAGCTACAAACGCATAACAGGTAGAATGCGATTTATTGAAAGCGTATTGTGCAAACGCTTCCCAATCGGTCCATATTTTTTCCAGTTTATCTGCTGGATGCCCTTTTGCAGTAGCACCATCAATAAACTGTTTTTTCATTTTATCCAGTACTGCTTTTTGCTTTTTACCCATTGCTTTACGCAGTACGTCGGCATCACCTTTACTAAAGCCACCTAATTTTTGTGCAAGCAACATCACCTGTTCCTGGTAGACAGTAATACCATAAGTTTCATTAAGGTATTCTTCCATTTCAGCAAGATCATAGCTGATCGCTTCCTTTCCATGTTTACGATCAATAAAGTTGGGGATGTAGGCAATAGGGCCGGGACGATACAAGGCATTCATCGCAATCAAATCACCAAACTGATCGGGCTTTAACTCACGCAGGTACTTTTGCATACCCACACTTTCAAACTGGAACGTACCAATGGTAGAGCCATGTTGATACAGTTCAAATGTTTTCGTATCATCCAATGGAATATTGTCGATTTCTATTTCTACTCCATGATTTTGTTTGATGAGCTGCAAGGCATTTTTCAAAATGCTCAATGTTTTCAAACCAAGAAAGTCCATCTTGATAACACCTGCATCTTCAATTACACTTCCTTCAATTTGTGTTAACCAGAGTTCAGATTCTTTCGAAGTACAAACAGGGATTAAATCTGTGAGATCTCTTGGTGCAATGATGATACCTGCTGCGTGAATACCTGTGTTTCGAACAGACCCTTCTAAAATTTCTGCTTCATGCAAAATTCTCGAAGGCAAATCATCGCCGGCATAAACCTGCCTGATCTTTTTCACCATTTCCAACTCATCAGGACCAAAGGCTTCCTTCTCTGCTAAACTTTTTTCGCCGGTGAACGGTGCATGTAACACTCTCTTCAACGAAACACCTGGACGTTCGGGAACCAGCTTCGATAAAGCACGGCTCTCAGCCAATGGCAGATCCATTACACGGGCAACATCGGCAATACTACTCTTCGCTGCCATGGTGCCATAAGTGATGATCTGCGCCACCTGCGCTTTACCATATTTATCAACGACGTAATCAATTACTTTTTGTCTTCCTTCGTCATCAAAGTCCGTATCAATATCCGGCATTGATTTACGATCAGGATTCAAGAAACGCTCAAACAGTAGATTGTATTTAATAGGGTCGATGTTCGTGATGCCGATACAATAAGCCACCACACTTCCTGCAGCTGAACCACGACCAGGCCCAACAAACACACCCATATCACGACCGGCTTTAATGAAATCACTAACGATCAAAAAGTAACCGGCAAAGCCCATTGTTTTAATGGTGAACAATTCAAAGTCTATACGTTCTCTTGTGGTTTCTTCTATTTCATGATAACGTTCTTTTGCACCGATATAAGTAAGATGTTTCAGAAACTCCCATTGATTCAGGTTGGCATCATCATGCACCTGGAATTCTTTTGGAATAGGGAAGGCCGGAAGCAGAATATCTTTCTTCAGATTAAGTACTTCGATCTTATCAACGATCTCATTGGTATTGTCGATGGCTTCGGGCACATCTTCAAATACCTTTTTCATTTCTGCAGTAGTCTTGAAATAAAATTGATCATTGGGAAACGCAAAGCGTTTGTTCTTCACATTCACATCATCATCAGAAAATTCACGCAGGGCAGGAGTGCTTTGTTTTTCGCCGGTGTTGATACACAACAAAATATCATGCGCATTGAAATCGGTTTGATCCACATAATGCGAATCGTTACTTGCAATAACTTTTACATCATACTTCTTTGCAAACTTCAACAGCACCGCATTCACTTTATCCTGCTCGGTCATGCCGTGGCGCTGTATTTCTACATAATAATCTTTCTGGAAAATATTCAGCCACCACTTGAATTCGTTCTCTGCATCTTCTTCACTTTTATTCAGGATCATTTGTGGCACCATGGCACCAAGACAACAGGTGGTTGCAATTAATCCTTCGTGGTATTTATGAATGAGTTCTTTATCAATACGTGGATACTTGCTGTACATGCCTTCTATAAAACCAAGCGATGTAAGTTTTACAAGATTTTTATAGCCCTGTTCATTCTTAGCCAGCAATACCTGGTGATAACGATGATCCCGCTGTTCTTTGCTGAAGGTTTTTATATGCCTGTTTTCGGTTAAATAAAATTCGCAACCAACAACGGGTTTTACTTTCAAAGAACCATCTTCATTTTTATGCTTGTAAGCTTCGGCCACAAACTGGAAGGCTCCAAACATATTACCATGATCGGTGATGGCCAACGCCGGCATACCATCAGTAATGGCTTTATTGTATAATGAACCGATGGAAGCGGCTCCATCGAGCAGAGAATATTGCGTGTGAACGTGTAAATGGGAAAATTTAGTCATAGTCAGGCGTCAAATTTCGTTGTTCTCAATCGAAAAAAAGCGAATAAGAAATCCACAAAATGAACGTTTTAGATAAAACAACGGGTGAAAATTTGTCAGCAATCCCTCAATAGCTATCTTTAACGGATAGACGATTTGGCTCGTTTCTTGATGAAAAGGGGCTGCGTCGCTACTTTTGCGCCGTTGGATAAATTCAATACCATGATTAGACATTTGCTTACATATCTGTCTGCCATATTACTGCTCACCAGTTGCAGTACGGTAAAGAATGCGTTTCAGCCGAAACAGTCTTCAACCGCATCCGCAACAGTTGAAGAAAAAAATGAAGTGCGACCTGAATACAAACGTGTACGCACAAGTTCTTCTACATCAACTCCGCAATCAAGTATTTTTCAAACAAAGGATGTTGCTTCTTACAGCTCATCACTCGAATTATTTTCGCTCTCACAGTTCAAATATGCCATCCGTTTAGATGTGCCGGTTGAAACAATCCAGAACAAATCATTATACGAGTTGATCGATAACTGGTGGGGTACGCCTTACCGTTTAGGCGGCACTACACAGAAAGGGATCGACTGTTCTGCTTTTGTACAAACATTGATGATGGGTGTTTTTGCTATGCAGTTACCACGCACGGCCCGTGAACAGAAAGAGATGGCTTCGTGGATACCAATGGATGATCTGAAGGAAGGTGATCTGATATTCTTCAATACACGTGGTGGTGTGTCGCATGTAGGCGTGTACCTGCATAACAATAAGTTTGTGCATGCATCCACATCGGGTGGGGTTATGATCAGCGATCTGAATGAAACCTACTGGAGCCGGAAGTTGCTGGGAGCAGGGCGGGTATTACAAAATAGTTCACCCAAACCATAAACATTATCTTTGTAACGAACCTGGCTTCAACTTGACTTGAAGCCTTTTTTATTTGAACAAATAGATATTCCATATTTAAATACAGGTTGATGAAATTTCACAGACTGTTGGAAATATGGCATACCTCGCCCAGATTTAATATATGTTGACGAAACGCATTATTCCCTGTTTAGATATTAAAGATGGCCGCACGGTAAAGGGCACCAACTTTGTTGACCTGCGTGATGCCGGCGATCCTGTTGAACTGGGTGCCTTGTACGCCCAACAGGGTGCAGATGAACTGGTGTTTCTTGATATCACCGCTACAGTTGAGAAACGCAAAACCTTAAGCGAATTGGTAAAGCGTATTGCACGTCATGTGAACATCCCATTTACAGTTGGCGGTGGCATCAGCACTGTGGAAGATATGAGCGTACTGCTCAATTCCGGTGCTGATAAAGTGAGTGTAAATACAGCGGCTTTTAAAAATCCTCAACTCATCAATGATATTGCATTGGCTGCAGGCAGTCAATGTTGTGTACTGGCAATCGATACCAAGAAAGAGGAAGACGGCGAATGGTATGTGTACCTGAATGGTGGCAGAACCAAAACCGAGATGAAATGTATTGATTGGGCCAGGCAGGGTGTTGATCTGGGTGCAGGTGAAATTCTGCTCACCAGTATGAACAACGATGGCACCAAGCAGGGTTTTGCATTGGATATTACTAAGAAACTGTCGGTTGAGTTACCAATTCCGGTAATTGCCAGCGGTGGTGCCGGAACAATGCAGCATTTTGCAGATGTTTTTGAACTGGCTTACGCTGATGCAGGATTAGCTGCAAGTATTTTTCATTTTAAAGAAATTGAAATTGCTGACCTGAAAACATACTTGAAGGAGAGAAATGTTGCGGTAAGGATTTAGCTTTGCGGAGCAAGACAATAGAGATACAGATAACACGGGTAAATGCGGATTAAACGGATTTGATTTAGATCAGTAATATCTTTTCAATCGGCGCTATTAGTGTTTCAATCAAATAAATAATAAAAATCAACACGTTGAAACCAGATTTTTCGAAATACCACGATGGACTGTTACCGGCCATCATCCAGGATTATAAAACCAGTAAAGTATTGATGCTTGGTTTTATGAATAACGAAGCATTTATTAAAACCGAAGAAAGCGGCAAGGTGACATTTTATAGCCGCAGTAAGCAACGACTTTGGACAAAGGGCGAAGAAAGCGGCAACTTTTTAACCGTAAAACAGGTGTTGCTCGATTGCGACCAGGATACCTTGTTGATCAAAGCTGAGCCGGCTGGTCCAACCTGCCATACGGGTGCCGATACCTGCTGGAGCGAAAAAAATCACAGCGACGACTTTTTATCGTATTTAGAAGAGATCATCGAATTGCGCCGGAAAAGTACGGACGGTAAAAGCTATGTAAAAAGCTTATTCGATAAAGGCATCAATAAAATTGCACAGAAGGTGGGGGAAGAAGCAACCGAAATTATTATTGAAGCAAAAGATAATAATGAGGAGCTTTTCTTAAACGAAGGAGCAGATCTGCTCTTCCATTTTATCGTTTTATTAAGGGCGAAAAATGTTTCTTTGCAGGATGTGATCTACGTTTTAAAACAGCGTCATTCTCATTCAGATTAATACTATGAAATCTATTTTAACGATATGTTTGTCGCTTGTGTTTGCGCTGCAACTGCAGGCACAGCAATCCTTTCAGATCAAGGGAGCCATCAGAGGTGCCAAAGAAAATGCAAAGGTGAGTTTGCGTATGGATGGTCAGGATACCGAAGCACTTGCTGAATCAACAGTTAAGAACGGCAAGTTTGAACTGAAAGGCAACATCACCGAAACAGCACTCTATGTGTTGAGTGTTGAAGGTGGTAAACAGAACCTTGGAATTTTCCTTGATCCGTCTGTTGTAACCATAAATGCCCATGTTGATTCTTTACAAAAAGCTGTGGTAAATGGATCAAAAACGAATTATGATTTTGTACGTTTCCGTCAGCAGTTCGACCCTTATTTTATGAAGCTTGATGGTTATGGTAAGCAATTGCAAAACCCGGCCATGCAAAGCAAACAGGATTCTATTTACAATCTTGTGCGTAATCTTGTAACCGAGATCAACAGCACAGCTGATGCTTATATTCAGAAAAATAATCAATCGCCTGTAACACCTTTGTTGTTGTATGTGATCTATAGTGTGTTTCAGCAGCCTGATGTGTTAGACTCTAACTATGCAAAGCTTTCTGAAGTGGCGCAAAAGAGTTTTTATGGTCGCATGGTGGGTGGCATTGTAAAAGAAAATAAGATCGGTGCTATTGGTACCGAAGCCATTGACTTTACACAAGCTGATACATCGGGTAATCCAATATCACTTCAATCGTTTCGTGGCAAATATGTATTGGTTGATTTTTGGGCGAGTTGGTGTGGCCCTTGCCGCATGGAGAATCCAAATCTTGTTGCTGCATACAACAAATTCAAGGCAAAAAATTTTACGGTGTTAGGGGTTTCACTTGACCGTGACCGCAGCAAGTGGCTGGAAGCAATTGCACAGGATGGCCTTGCATGGACACATGTAAGCGATCTGAAATTCTGGAGTAACGAAGCAGCACGTATTTATAAGATCACGTCTATACCACAAAACCTGTTGATCGGCCCCGATGGAATGATCATTGGTAAAAATCTACGTGGAGAAGAACTTCAGGTACGATTAGAAGAATTGTTCAAATAAAGTAAGCATGAAAAAATTGTTGACAGTTGTGCTTGTATTTGCTTTTGTAAATGCAACAGCACAAGAAAAAAAATTTACTGTAACAGGTACTTTGCCGCCTGCAACGAAGAAGTACAATGTATTGCTGAGCTGGAATAACGGCAACGGAGCCGAAGAAGCAAAAGTGGAAAACGGAAAGTTCACCATCAGTGGTGAGATTGACGAACCTGTAATGGCCACATTGATGTTGCAGGAAGCAAATCCACCGGCAGGTAAAGGATTTGACATGACGGAATACCGCCGCAGCAACCTTACTCTTTTTCTTGATGAAGGAACCATCACCATTGTTTCAAAAACATGGTTGAGCGAAGCCGAAGTAAAAGGCTCAGCTATTGTAAATGATTATTACAAATACCAACAGCAAACAAAAGGGTTAAAAGAACTGGAAGATAAGATTGGTGATGTTTATTATGAATATAACAAAGCGAAGAACAGCACAGCTGCCAATCAGTTGATGGAAATGTTCAAGGTTCACCAGGAACTGATCCACGCAGAACAGTTGAAGTTTGTAAAAAACAATCCGTCTTCACCTGTTTCTTTGTACATGGCGGAGCAGGCTCTGGGTTTTGATATGGATGCAGCGAAAGGAGAGCCATTATATTTATTGCTGAATGAAAACCTGCGTAGTTCGGGGAAAGGGAAGCGTTTACAGGAAATGATCAATGTTGGAAAGAAATCGATGGTTGGCGTAGTAGCTGCCGATTTTACACAACCAACTGCTGATGGAAAGAACATTTCACTCTCATCGTTTCGTGGTAAATATTTATTGGTTGATTTCTGGGCAAGCTGGTGTGGTCCCTGTCGGGCGGAAAGTCCAAACCTCGTGAAGGCATACGAAAAGTATAAGCCAAAGAACTTTGAAATTTTTGGCGTTTCACTCGATCAAAGTAAAGACAAATGGTTAAAAGCAGTTAAAGATGATAAGTATACCTGGCCGCAAGTGGGTGATATGAAAGGATGGGAAAATGCAGCCTCACAGCAGTTTGGCATTTTAGGTATTCCGTTTAATATGCTGCTTGATCCAAACGGTGTGGTGATAGCAAGAAATTTAAGAGGCGAAGCGTTGGAGAAGAAGCTGGAAGAAATATTGAAGTAAAGAGACAAGACGCAAGAAAGAAACTCAAGAAACAAGTTACAAGTATAAGAAAAGCCGGTGTTCAAAATGAACACCGGCTTTTCTCTTGTGCCTTGAACCTTGAATCTTGTTCCTTGGTTCTTGTGCCTTACAATTTTATTTTTTTGCTTCCACAGTTGATTTCGGATCAAAGTATGCTTTACTGTAATTGGCTCCCCATAGGTCATAACGTTTAAACTGAACAAGCAAACGTTTTTCAAAATCGGCAGCATTACGTTTTTCTTTTGCTGTCCATAATACTTCACTCAATGCAGCCATGCGGGGGAAGATCATGTATTCAATTTTACTGCTGTTGTTCATGTATTCGGTCCATACATTGGCTTGCGCACCACGTACATATTTCGCCTGCGACTCAGGTAATTCTTTTGGAATTGGCTCATACGTATATACTTTTTGTACAGTTGTAAAACCTCCAATGGTTACTGAATCTTCATTTGCAGTTTGTTTATGATCGAAATACATGTGACTGCCCGGTGTCATGATAACATAATGATTTTCTTTTGCAGCAGCAATACCGCCCGCTTCACCACGCCAGCTCATCACCTGTGCATTTGGTGCAAGTCCGCCTTCCAGAATTTCATCCCAACCAATAATTGTTTTACCCTTGGCGTTGAGGTATTTTTCAATACGCTGAATAAAATAACTCTGCAGTTCGTGTTCATCCTTCAGCTTCAGTTCTTTCATGCGCTTCTGGCAATTAGGGCATTGTTTCCAATGTGTTTTCGGACACTCATCGCCACCAATATGCACATATTTCGAAGGGAAAAGTGAGATCGTTTCATCCAATACATTTTCAAGGAACTTGAATGTTTCATCTTTACCTGCACAAAACACATCATCAAACACGCCCCATGTTTCCTGCACAAATTTCACACGGCCCTTTTGTGCCTCCTGTACTGTTTTCAACGAAACCATATTTAACGGAATTTCTGTTGTCCTGTTGGGGAAACAACTTAATGACGGGTAAGCAGCAATCGCTGCACTGCCATGCCCCGGCATTTCAATTTCCGGAATAACTTCTACAAAACGGCTTTTTGCATAAGCCACCACTTCTTTAATTTCTTCCTGTGTATAATAGCCGTCATGAGGTTTATTGTCGTTGCCTTTTCCGGGGTAACGACCAATGATGGTACCATTGCGTTTGCTGCCAATATTCGTAAGCTCAGGGTATTTCTTGATCTCAATACGCCATCCCTGGTCTTCCGTTAAATGCCAATGGAAAACATTGATCTTATGCAAAGCGAGATAGTCGATATATTTTTTTACAAATGATACCGGAGCAAAATGACGACCCACATCGAGATGCATACCACGGTAATCGAAACGGGCTTTATCAAATATCTTCACAAAAGGAATTGCAGCAGTTCCGTTTTGTTGAACAGGCAATAATTGAATGAGTGATTGTACTGCATGAAAAGCAGATTCATCAAAATTTGCTTCGATGCGGACACCGCTCTTACTTACGTTTAAACGATAAGCTAATGCACCACCTGTAGGCATGCGTGTTGAAGAAAAAACAATATCAGCCTTGCTGCCTTTTGCCTGCACAGCTTCGATGTTGTAATACTTTTTTAAGTATTCTGTTAGATAGTTGGTAACTGCATTTGCGCCATCACCATCAGGGAAATTGCTGCTCCAGGTAATCTTTTGTTTTAACGTGTACGTTCCTTTTTCAGGTTGTTTCATTTCGTATGGCTGCGGAATAATACTAATTTCCTGCGCCGAAACAATAAGCGAACAACTGACAAACATGATCGATAAAAACCTTTTCATCTGCTGGTTTGATTTTGTTTAGGGGTTATAAATAATGACTGAATTTATTTTAAAACAGGTAACACAATGTTTGATCCGTTCTTTGCATCGTGCCATATTTTGATGGTACTTTTGATGTAATCTTTTGCATTTGCTTCGTAAATATTTACAAACTGCTGCGGGTTACGATCTACTAACGGGAACCAACTGCTTTGAATCTGAATCATAATGCGATGCCCTTTTTTGAATGTGTGTGCCACATCAGGTAATTCAAATTTCACCTTCTCAACTTTGTTTGGAGTAAAAGCAGCTGGTGTTTCAAAACTGTTACGAAAGCGTCCACGCATTACTTCGCCACGCACCAACATCTGATAATCGCCCATTGGATAACTTCCGCCACCTAAGCGACCTGCTGCTGATGCAGAACCCGGATAACTGAAATCACTAGGGAATACATCGATCAGCTTCACCACAAAATCTGCATCAGTTGTTGAAATACTGGTAAGCAAATCAGCAATCACTGTTCCTGCAAGTGTAACATCTTCCGTTAAGATTTCTGTTTGAAAAGAAAGTACATCTGTACGGCGATTGGCAAAACGCTGATCATCGGTCATGTAAGCAATGGTTCTGCTGAAATGCACATCTTCTGTGTAGGGAACAGGCTTGGCAGGATCACTCACATACTCGGAAGAACTATTGGATGAAGTTGGTTTGTTCCAGCTCAAGCCGCCATTTGGTTGTAAGAACATCGGTGTCATTTTTACATTGGCAGCAGGCCATTGTGTAAACTTGCGCCATTGATTTTCGCCGGTGAAGAAAATCGTTGCTTCAGCAAGTTGATCAATATTCGCTTTGCCTTCAAGATGATGCATGAAGAAAGGCAATTCAATTTCATTTTGATAATAAGTAGAAGTGTTGCTCTCGAATTTTACATTACCTAAACTGGTGCCATCGCCTCTGCTCCACTGCCCATGATACCATGGACCCATCACAATACGGTTGTTATTCTTTGCCTTCTTTTCAATGGCTTCATACGTGCGCCATGCGCCAAAGCAATCTTCTGCATCAAACAAGCCACCTACAACAAGTGTTGCTGTATGGGTCGGTACATTGTTGACGAAGTTGCGGATGTTACGTGCTTTCCACCAATCATCATAATTGGGGTGTTTATACATCTCATGCCAGAAAGCAATACTGTCGCCAATAAGTGTTGCAAGATTTTTTGTAGAGCCGGCTTCTAAATAGAATTTATAAGCGTCTCTTGTTGGGAATTGAAAACCCGGCGAACCAACTGTTGTTGGTTTTGGACGAGGCTTGCCGAAAGATGAATAAAATGAAAATCCATCCATTTGAAAGAAGGCGCCGTTGTGATGAAAATCATCACCCATAAACCAATCGGTAACAGGAGCCTGCGGACTAACTGCCACAAGCGATGGATGATTACTCAATGCAGCAATGGTAGAATAGAAACCCGGATAGGAAATTCCAAATATGCCCACCTTCTTATTGTTGTTCGGAATATTTTTTGTCAACCAATCAATAGCATCATACGTGTCACTTGCTTCATCAAACTCAGTTCCTTTTTTGTTGGGGTTAAAGGGACGTACATCCATAAACTCACCTTCACTCATCCAACGGCCACGAACATCCTGGATAACGATGATGTAATTGCGGCGCATATAATAACGCCATTGATTATCCCAGAAAGCACGGAAGTTATTTTCACCATAAGGTGCACAGGAATACGGTGTGCGATTCATTAAAATGGGATGCGCTTCACTGTTATTCTTTGGTGTGTAAACAGCGGTGAATAGTTTAATGCCATCCCGCATGGGAATCATGATCTCTTTCTTTGTATAGTTATCACGTATCCACGCAGAATCCTGGAGGTTGAGTGTTTGCGAGCTGAGCGATAAAAAACAGAAGAGCGATAGTAGTGTGAATGCAAGTTTTCTCATGCTAACGATTTAGGCACGAAAGTTATTGAATTTGGCTGAGACCAGTCCACCGGTTATATATTCGGTACAATCGGTTGCACAGCCTGCAACTGCTATTAAAAACGCTGTTCGGCAATCACATTCCACTTGCCGGGAGTGAGTTTAAGAAGAGAAATGCTATTCACTTCAAACTGCTCATCAAATGGCTGCCGTTTGAAATGATCCCATGCTTTGTTAAAATCGCCGGGCTTAATATCCCTGTTGGCAATGGTTACATGAGGGTGAAAAGGACGGTCATCCGGCTTGATCTCATCGTGGAATGGTTGAATAAAATGATCTTCCACAGCTTTTCTCAGACTACCTAACTGATGATTTTCTTCAACGGCTGCAAAAATTACCCTGTTGCTGAAATGGGAGAATTGCTGAAGATGGATATTGAAAGGTGGGATTTTTGTTTGAAAAGAATGAATGGTGTTAATCATTAGTTGCTCCTTTTCATTCAGCAACCAGAATGGTGGGATGAGTGTGACGTGTGCAGACGATTTTAGTGCTACGGTGCAACCAAAACGATCTCGCATCCATAATTTGTATGCCTGTATCTTTTTGTCGATCTCAGGTGAACAAAGTACAGCGATGTAAAACATACTGTGAGATGGTTGCTGATTGTTCATTTATTTTACTGGTAAGCTTGCATTTTGCAAATGAAATTAATACCTTCTGCTATTATTCATCTAAAATTATTCCCATGTCGGCAGCAGCTAAATCTGTTTTTTATTTTGGTCTGTATCTTTATGTGGTTGGTCTGACATTGGTGCTAGCACCCGATTCTTTGCTTTCACTTACGCAGATGCCTGCAACTAAAGAAGTATGGATAAGAGTGGTGGGCTTGATTGTAATTGCTATAGCTTTTTATTATCAACAAAGTGGCAGTAAAAATATTGTCAGCTTTTTCCCTCTAACTGTAGCGGCACGTATTTTTATATTTTGCGGGTTCGTTGCATTTGTGTTATTAAAATTAGCTTCGCCAATGTTAATTGGTTTTGGCATTGTTGATTTACTTGGTGCAATCTGGACCTGGCAGGCACTAAAAAAGTAGCAGATGTATTTTGGGGATTGTTAGCAGCTGGAGTTAAAACAATTTCGGTATTTCATTGATAAACGTCACTACGCTCATCCATAACATCACAGCTACAACCATCCATCCGCTCCAAAGTAACCATGCAGGATGTTGGTAATATGGTAATTTTCGTTTCATCATCACCCATAACATCAATCCCAATGAAAACGGAAGTATAAAACCATTGAGAGTTCCTACTACAATCAAAATAAAAACAGGCTTGCCCCAAAATAAAAAGATGCCTGTTGAGATAAGGATAAACAGAACGGTGGCGAGGCGTTGCTGACGATTAAAAACAGGATGTAATGTTTTTAAGAATGTAATCGAAGTGAAAGCAGAACCAACAACAGAAGTGATGGCTGCACACCATAACACAATGCCAAATATTTTATAACCCAACGTGCCTGCTGCTGCCTGGAACACGGATGCTGCAGGATTTGCTTCATTCAACTGAAAGCCCTGATTTAAGATGCCATACACTGCAAGGAATAATAAAATACGCATGGCGGCTGTCAATACAATACCATTCACCGCACTCCGTTTCACCTGTTGCATACTAAGTGTTGCTGATTTATCTTCCAGTAAACGGTGTGCACCTGCAAAAGTAATATAGCCACCAACGGTTCCGCCAACTAATGTAACAATGGAAGTGAAGTTGATTGTAGAAGGTATAACTGTGCGATGAACAACAGTTGCAAGAGGAGGTTCTGCATAAAATACAACATACAACATAAGACCAAGCATAACAATGCCGAGGATCTTTACAAAGAGATCCATCGACTTTGCAATATCTTTCGATAGAAAGATCACAATGCCGATCAATGCGCTGATGATGCTCCCGGTTTCAACACTCACCGGAAATAAAATATTCAAACCCAAACCTGCTCCTGAAATATTACCGATGTTGAAGGCGAGTCCGCCAATGCATATCAGTACTGTAAGTACGTGTCCGCTGTTGGGAACAACTTCATTTGCCAGTTCTGAACCACGTTTGTTATTGGCTGTGAGTATTTGCCAGATGTTGAGTTGAGCAATAATATCAATGATCACCGACACAAGAATTACAAATCCCATGCTTGCCATCAGCTGCTGTGTAAACACAGTGGTTTGTGTAAGAAAGCCGGGCCCGATTGCTGATGTTGCCATAAGAAAAGCAGCGCCTGCACCTTTGCCACCCAATAGTTTCCAGTTAGTTTGCTTTGATGTCAATGTGGTTTTGTTTTAATGCCGATGAAATGGTTTTTGCAAATACAACGGCATTGCTGCCGTCGCCATGTATGCAAATAGTATCTGCTTTTAAGGCAATGATCTTTTCTGTTACAGTTGTTACTGTTTGTGTGTTGATCAGTTGTAGTATTTGTTGGAGCGATGTCTGTTCATCGGTAATTAATGCATTGGGTTGGGAGCGGGGAGTTAAGCTGCCATCATCCCGGTAAGTACGGTCAGCAAATACTTCATGTGCAGTTTGTAAACCAAATCTATTTGCTTCGGTCAATGAAATACTGCCACTTAAACCAAACATGATCAACGAAGGGGCAAAATCGTAAACAGCTTTTGCAATAGCTGCTGCAATTGTTTTGTCTTTTGCAGATTGATTGTACAAAGCTCCATGAGGTTTTACATGATGCAAAACTGCTCCTTGTTCTTTTGCGAGTTGAGCGATGGTAAAAAGTTGTGCTGTTACAATGTCATAAATTTCTTCGGCTGTTTTTTGCATTTCTGTTCGACCAAAATTTTCTTTATCGTGCCACGATGGATGTGCACCAATGGCAACGTTATGTTGCAGGCATAATTCAATGGTGCGCTTCATCGTATCCATATCTCCTGCATGATAACCACAGGCAATATTGGCACTGCTGATGAGCGGTATAATCTGTTCATCAGTTAGTAATCCTTCACCTAAATCACAATTAAGATCAATTGATTTCATGTTGCACATTGGCCGGTACGGTCGAAGACCGTCAGACCATATTTAAGACGATGATTTATTCTTTATTTGATAACAGATTGTAACACTTCTTTCACCCGCTTCAAATCATCCACACGTTTCATGTACAACTGTTCTGCTTCCTGTAAACTTACTATTTGAAATTGAATTTTATCACCCGGTTTCTTTTGCGCCAGTAAAGAAAGATCAACGGAACAAACCTGTGCAATGCGTGGGTAACCGCCAACAGTTTGTGCATCGGCCATAAGAATGATCATTTCTCCTGACGGCGTTAATTGAATGCTTCCTTGGGTTACAGGTGAAGAGATGATCTCACAAGCCCTGCCGGGCTTCAAGATCTTTTCATTTAATCTGTAACCCATACGGCTGCTTTGCGGACCGATGGTAAAAGAAGTTTGTGAAAATAGTTGTGCTGATGTATCGTCAAGATAATTCCATTCAACTCCCGGTAAAACACGAATGCGGTTGCTTGTAGTTGTTGGCAGTTCATGATTGATCTCAACTAAAGCACCAGCCTTTAAAACTTTCAACAGTCGTTGCTGTAAAATAGTTAGTTCATTGTGTTGCATCAACACATCCTCTTTCCGTAATGCTCTGCCTTGATAGCCACCGGCTTTTACCAACAGATCAGTTGAGTAGCTATTCAGAAATTGTTCTGCTTCAAACCCTCCAGCCACGGCCATGTATAAACGAAAGCCGGGTAATTGTTGTTTACATTCAACGCTTGTACCTGCCGGAATAAATAGTGGTTGATTGATCGGCAATAACGTTTCCTGTAATTGCGGTTGCAAACCACCGCCTGTAAACGCAAGGAGCGTGTCCCGTATAAAACGAAAACGATGCGGCGATTGGGTGATCTCTAAAACAGCAGCCGTTGTTTCATTACCAATAAGTGTATTGGCAAGTTGTGCTGCATGCACATCCATTGCGCCGCCTTTACTCACACCAAACTGAAGATAATTTGAACGGCCTGTATCCTGCAGCGTGGTTAAGAAACCGCATTGTTCAATATGTAGAATTTGCTTTTTCTCGTCAGACGCCTTCGTCGGACGATTGATGACGTTTTGCGTATCCCGTCCGACGAAAGAGTCTGACGTATCGTACTTTTCAAATTCATCTTTTGTAATTGATTTAAATTTTACTTCATCACCTGCTTTTAATAAGAATGGATTTGAACGGTTACGATCAAATAACAGCAGGGGAGTACGACCGATAATATTCCAGCCGCCCGGTGTCGCAAATGGATAAATGCCTGTCTGATTGCCTGCAACAGCTACAGAGCCCGGTTCTACTTTTAATCGGGGTTGAATTTTACGTTGTGTAAAAATGCGCTCATCAACAGTGCCCATATAAGGAAATCCCGGCGTAAAGCCGATCATGAATACTTTGTATGTTTTGCCTGAATGAATAGTAATTAGCTCTTCAACTGATAAATTCAAGCTTTCAGCACTTGCAGTAAGATCAGGTGCAAGGTGATGATCATAGCAAACAGGTAATTCAACTAATGTTCCTGTCGGAGTAATTTGTTCTGCGAAATCTGGTTCTAATAACTGTTGTAATGTTTGCAGAACAGTTTCTGTAACTGTTTCATTCTTTTTCTCAACTTCAACCGGATTGTAATAAACGGAAAGAGAAGTATAGGCAGGTACTGTTTCCACAAAACCCGGGAACGGGTTTGCTTCAATTACAGCTTTAGCCTTCATTACATGTGCATGTACTTCTTCATGAATCACATCTCCAAATGAAATGAGCAGCGATGATTCATTGACTGGTATAAACCTGAAGTGTTGCATCAAATATGAAAATACGAACTAAATAAAAACGCCCCTGATAAAAGGAGCGTTTCAGTTTATTTGATTTGTTGAAGATTTTAGTCAACAACAGTAAGCTTGATAAGATTGGTTGGCAGATGAAGATGAACAGGCGTACTACCAGTATTCACTACAATATCACCAGGGTTTACAAATCCTCTTTCTTTCAGAATGTTGATCTGGTCGTTGATGATATCATCTACACTGATCTCTTCTGAATAGTAAAATGCACGAACACCCCAGCTAAGACTCAACTGATTGACCAATGTGCGTTCTTTTGTAAAGATGAACAATGGCGCTTTCGGACGGAAGCTGCTCAACATAAAACCAGTGTAGCCACTTTGTGTCATACCAATTAAAGCCTTTGCATTAACGTCTTTTGCAATTTCGCAGGCATTATAACAGATCGCATCACTCAGGAAAGAAGGAGAGTGCGGTTGCGGTTTCAAATCTTCTTCACGATCGTAACGGTAGTAAGAACTGCTTTCAACTTCTTCAATAATTTTCACCATTGTCTCAACTACTAAAGAAGGATGATTACCTGTTGCAGTTTCACCGCTCAACATTACCGCATCTGCGCCTTCAAGTACAGCATTGGCAACGTCGGTGATCTCACTACGATTTGGTTTTACACGGTCGATCATACTTTCCATCATCTGTGTAGCAACGATCACCGGTTTTGCACGGTGAATACATTTGCGGATGATGTCTTTCTGGATCAATGGAACCTGTTCAACCGGAAGTTCAACACCAAGATCGCCACGAGCGATCATGATACCATCACTTTCGATAATGATGTCACGGATATTTGCAACAGCTTCAGGCTTTTCAATTTTTGCAATGATCTTGCTCTTGCTTTTGCGCTCATCGAGTTTATTACGCAGGATGATGATATCTTTTACATTACGTACAAATGAAAGTGCTACCCAATCCAATTCCTGGTCAATGATGAATTCAAGATCAGCAAGGTCTTTATCTGTTAATGCCGGTAAAGAAATTTTTGTATCGGGTAAGTTGATCCCTTTTTTTGAAGATAACTTTCCACCCAATGTAACCTGCACCTGCACATCTTTTTCACGGGTAATGCCCACCACTCTCACTTCAAGTTTACCATCGTCAATTAAGATGATGTTGCCTGGTTTTACGTCTTTATGTAAGTCGGGGTAAGAAACGTAAATACGCTCTTTTGTGCCAATAAGTTTTTCGTTCGTGAAAGTGAGGATATCGCCTTCGGCCACTTCAATACCACCGTTCTCCATTTCACCTACACGGAGTTTGGGGCCTTGCAGATCACCAAGGATGGCAATATTGTAAGGCTCATTCTTATTGATGTTGCGGATGTGCTCAATGATCTGTGCTTTGTCTTCATGCGCACCATGCGAAAAATTAAGACGGAAAACATTTACACCCGATCTTACCAGCTCCAATAGTTTATCGTATGTATCACATGCAGGTCCAACTGTAGCAACAATTTTTGTGCGATGGCTGCTCATGTGTCGTTTACCTGCTTCTTTATCCATTTCTGTATGTAAATATTTTGCAACGTTCTTCGACATAGTCTGAAAGTTTGTATGGTTTATTTAATCGTTATGCATTTGGCTAAACAGCCTTTTCCAATCGTAAAGAATGAGATCCGCTTTTAACTCGCAAGAATCTTCACGATCTTCATCCACTCATCACTGATGCGCTGTTTTGCTTTTACAGCTTTATCAAGTGGTGTATAGTGAAGTTTATTATTCATAATACCGATCATCGTATTGTGCTTCCCTTCAATTAATGAATCAACCGCTGCATAACCAAGACGACTTGCAATTAAACGGTCGAGACAGGTTGGAGAACCTCCACGTTGAATATGGCCAAGTATACAAACCCTTGTATCAAGATGAGGCAGACGTTTTTTAATAATAGCTGCAACTTCGTTGCCGCCACCGGTTTCATCGCCTTCGGCCACCACAATCATGTTCACCAGTTTTTTACGCCGCTCTTTCTCTTCAAGCGAGTCAACAACCAGTTCAAGATCGGTTTTTGTTTCGGGGATGAGAATGTGCTCAGCACCTGTGGCAATACCACTGTGCAACGCAATATAACCTGCATCACGACCCATCACTTCAATAATAAAAAGACGGTCATGCGCATCGGCTGTATCACGTATCTTATCAATTGCTTCAATCGCAGTGTTTACCGCTGTATCAAAACCAATGGTAAAATCACTGCCGGCAATATCTTTATCAATTGTACCGGGTAAACCGATGCAAGGAATGTCGAATTCGTTTGAGAATTTTTGTGCACCACGAAAACTACCATCACCACCAATGATCACTAAACCATCGATGCCATGTTTCTTTAAATTTTCGTAAGCTCTCTTTCGGCCTTCGGGCTCAAAAAAATCTTTACTTCTTGCTGTCTTGAGAATGGTGCCGCCACGTTGAATAATATTTGCAACACTGCGGCTGTGCATGGGCACAATATCGTCATCGATCATACCCTGGTATCCACGCATGATACCAAACACTTCCATATTATGATAGAGACCGGTACGTACAACTGCACGGATGGCTGCGTTCATGCCCGGAGCATCGCCACCTGAAGTTAAAACGCCAATCTTTGTAACTTTTTTGCTCATTATAAATCAAATTAGTAGAATGCAGGTATTGATCAATGGTTGTATCGGTTTACAGATGGTTCCGATTTTTGAAGAGCCAAAAATAAGGAAATGCAATGATAACGCTTGTTCGCTGCTTGTTTTCAAACGTTTGCAGCACAATTCATTAATGTACAAAGTCAAAAGCAGTAAGGGTTTGCGGGATTTTTTGTGGAAACAGGTTTTTTTCAAAATAGCTGTTCTTTAAAAGCATTTCATATATTCAATCAACGAATGCCCAAATTCCGAACTTCTTTTATAGCACCCGAAAAGACTTTCATGGGCATTAAACCGGCTAATGAAACAACTAATCCATAAAGCATGAAAGTGTTTGTAACAGGAGCCAACGGACTTTTAGGTCAGCATCTTATTCGTCAATTGGTCGACGAAGGAAAGTTTGTGATCCACGCCACCGGAAAAGGGCCGAGCCGTTTATCTTACGGTGAAAAAAACGGGGTTATCTATCACCAACTCGATATTACTGATCATAAAAGAACACAGGCACTTGTTGAAAAAGTTTCGCCACATATTTTAATTCATGCGGCTGCTCTTACGCAGCCCAACGATTGCCATGCTGATAAAACTGCCTGCTGGAAAGTAAATGTTGCTGCCACGAGGACATTGTTACGGGCAGCCAAAAAAACACGTTCCTATTTTATTTACGTGAGTACAGATTTTGTGTTTGATGGAAAAGATGGCCCTTATGATGAAGGAGCATCGCCTAATCCCATTAATGATTATGGACAAAGTAAATTGCTGGCTGAAGAAATGGTGGAGATGAGTGGTTTGCATTGGGCCATTGTAAGAACAGTATTGTTGTATGGTGGTAAAATCCCGGGTGGCCGACCAAATTTTATTCAATGGGTGAAAGATAACCTCAGTGCCGGGAAAAAGATAAAAGTGGTGGATGATCAGTTTCGTACACCCACTTATGTAGAAGATTTAGCGAAAGGAATTATTTTGGTGTTGATGAAACATGCAAAAGGTGTGTTTCATATTTCAGGTCGGGAGATGTGTACGCCTTATCAATTAGCCGTAACAGTGGCTGATATTTTACAACTGGATTCCGGATCCATTGAACGGGTTACAGCAGAAACGTTTCAGGAACCTGCGAAGCGTCCGCCTAAAACCGGTTTCATTATTACCAAGGCGGTAAAAGAACTTGGATATGTGCCGGTGAAACTGGAAGATGGATTGCGAAGGGTGTTTGGTGTTTGATGGAATGATTTTGGTTACGTATCTCCCACAAAAATATTGTATGAACCAGCTGAAGGAATATGCCGATAAGCAGTTGCAAACTGCAATCCAGCTGCTGGAAACGTTTACACCGGGTGCTGATGAAGAGATTATTCATCAGTTACGGGTAAGCCTGAAAAAAATAAAGGCATTACGTCTTTTTATTTCCACACTTCATCCTGCAAAAGCAAAACAGATTCGTAAAAAAGTACAACTCATTTTTCGTGCAGCCGGTTCCATTCGTGAAGCACAACTGCAGTTACAGTGGCTGAAGAAAAAACGATATCTGCATTTGATAGAGGCTGCTTCGCTTGCGAAGCGAATTACTGAGGACGAAGAATTGTTTCTGCAGCAAAAAGAATCATTTCTAACATTGCTTACATCGATTCGTGAAGATGTGCTGAAGCAAATTCATAAAGTAAAATCGACTGCTGTAACACACTATGCTGTAAAATTGAAAGCAGCGTTACATGAGCAGGTGAAGCATGTTGTAAAAAATGATTGGCATGAATTGCGAAAGCTGAGTAAGCAATTGTTATATGCTTATCAGTGGATTAGTGAGCACGATAAGTTAAAAGTAATGACGGTGCTTTCATATCACAGCATTGATCAATTGCAGGAGGAGATCGGCATATGGCATGATCTGGTAGATATGCAACAATGGTTACTTGACGAACAATTTTTCCTCAGCAGTGATGTATCTGTAAAGCAACAGGATAAGAAAGCATCTGAACAATTAGATAAGAGTCTTTTATTGCAGGAACAGGCAGTGTTGCGGCAATTGCTGGTCATAAAAAAGCCGGCCAACCAAAAGTAATTGACCGGCTTATGCGTAAATTTTCAATTATTTTTTCAAAGGGAGAAACACTTCCGCCATCATACACCTTGCACTACCGCCGCCGTTTGTTTCAATGGTAGTAAGATCAGAATGAATGATGGGGTTATAGCTTTCCAATTCCTGTATTTGGCGATCTGTTAATGCATTGTAGGCTTGGTTGCTCATCACTAAATAACGTTGACCTGTTTTGTTTTCAACCTGCAACATATTGCCGGCAAATCGATTCATTTGTTTGTAAGAAATTTCGATAATCTTTTTGCCGCTGTCGTTAAGTGTGTCGAAAACATTGTCACGCTCTGCTGCATCACGAATACTGTCTAAACAGATCACTACATATTGATCGGCCACACACATCATCACATTTGTGTGATAAATTTCGCCGCCCTTTTCATCCACACTGTAAAAACTGCAAGGCGTATAGTTCATCTTGCTGCACCATTCTTCAAATACAGTTTTATCTGTGCGTGGTGAAAGACAGGCGTATGCAATTTTTTTATCTCTGTCTAATACCATGCTGCCGGTACCTTCTAAAAAATGATCTTCTTTTTCTTTTGAAGTAAAATCTATTTGTTTCTTCACTTCAAACTTTGCAGCGATGGTATCGAGTACATGTTGTTTGCGTTCGGCCCTTCTGTTAACAGCATACATTGGGTAGAGCACAATGCTGCCATCCTGGTGAAAGCTGATCCAATTGTTGGGGAAGATGCTGTCGGGTGTATGTGGTTGCGGCGTGTCCTGTACTACTGTAACATCAACACCGGCAGCAGTCAATTTTTGTACAAAGCCATCAAACTCTGCTTCCGCTTTCTGTTGGGCATTCTCATTGCTGCCTTCCTGCTGAAATGCATTGTTCACTGCTGTTTCAGCATTGAAATCAAAGGCTACGGGTTTTATCATTAATAAATGCGATGTTGTTTGCATTAAGAACAATTTGAAAATTAGTTAATTTGAAAATTAGAAAATGAATAATCGTATGCTTCGTTACTCATCATTCATCACTCATAATTTGTCTCTAAGTAGAGGCATACTCATACAATGGCTGCCGCCTCTTGCTCTTGACAGTTCGGCACTTGGTAATAAGATCAATGTATTCTCTACAGTTTCAGGGTCTACACCATTTTCGAATTGCTCAAATGCTTCTTTAGTAGTGAGCACATTGAAGCCTGCTTCTTTAAAAGCATCTGCAGTTTTATCGTTACGGTCATAACCAATCACCACACCTTCTTTCAAGGCAACTACATTGCAACTGTCTGTCCATTGTTCACGCTCATCATGTGGAAACAGGTTGCCACCACTGTAAATAATTTTCACATCTTCTGGCTTGGCTCCAAAATCTTCAACACTTATTTGTCTCAGTAATGATTCAATGCCTGGAAGTTTTTTATGAATGCTGTAATCTTTTGTTTTAATGTACTGCTCGTTCGTTGGTTTTTGGAATTGAAGAATTTCTACCTGCTCCATTTCCAGTTGACGGGGATTATGTGACAGTTTGTTTACATAACTGTGCCGGCTGATATGTTCTGCCCGTAGAATCCGTTCAGAAAAACGACCATACAATACCCAGACATTCCGTTTTACCTGTGTAAAGATGGTATCGATGTGCATCTGCGCACGGTTCTTTGGAATTTTTACCACTGAAATTTTTTCAATACCCAGCTCAGGCTTGCTGAACAACGTATGCACCATTTCATTTACTGCACTGCTGCTGGTACGTATGCTGCAACCGATCACAAAATGTTTGGGATGGATCATCATCACATCACCACCTTCAATGGTAATGATGCGGTGTTTGCGTTCTTCTTCTTCATACAAAAAGAAGTCGCTCTCTTCAATGATCTCCATTATTTTTTGCGGTTCATCTTTAAAGAAATAATAGAGCGATAAAAATTTGGTGAGCAGCGATTCCCTTCTTCTTGCAACAGTAGCCATGCGACTCAACAGAATATGATCTTTCACCATGATGCCAATGTCACGTGTAAAGATGAAGTTGGGAATAGGAGGGAAGATGTATTGGTCTTCCTGCGTGCCCATTGCTTCGGCAGGTAAAATACCGGTGATAAAAATTTTTGCAAGTAATGCTGCGTCATTAATATTTTCCAATACCTGCTGTATGGCATAACTCGATTCTTCGTACGAGCAAATCGCAGAGATCAAACGCAGTTTTACTTTTTCATCCTTAATGATCTCTGCAAGCAGTTGTTGTGTGTCGAGTACTTTATCGCTGTTGAAATATTCGTCTTTGCCGGGAATGTAGCACCATGATTTTTTTTCTTCATCAGCAGTTTGCTGGTATTGATTGATGTAGTGAGCTTTTTCCTTGTCGAGAAAATACAGTAAGAGTTTTACATAGTGATTGTATTCTTTCTGCATTTTATTGAGGTGTACAATGTCATCGTACAGGTTATCGGCAAAGGTACCGGGGATGATCTTGCCAATGCCGCCGTCAGGACTGTGAATAACTAATTTTCGTAATCGTCCTAGTTCGTTTTCAACGTAGTAATTATGTTGAGCCATAATAGAAGTATTTAAATGATAAGTGTTTGTGATTGAATATAGAGAAAACAGGAAACCTTTCAGCTTGTTGTTTATGCTGTCTTAGCAGAAAATGCATAAGCAGCAAAAGCAACTTCATTGCTAAACAAGGTAGATAGAAACGAATTAGTAATCGGGCAAACTGCCTTCACCTGCAGCGATCAGGTTGAGGAAATATGGCAGCAAATTATTTGTAGTGATATGTTTCTGTAAAAACATACTGCAAGATAAGGAAAATGAGTGATGAGTAATGAATGATGAGTGGCAACCCGATAGTTGCAGTCGGTGATTGTCTGGCCGCAATCTGTATTCTTCTTTTGTTGCCACGCAATTGTATGTCTTACAAAGGGGAGGGTATTTATCCCCTCCGGGGACGGGGTAGAATATTTTACACAGAAAGCTGTTTAAAGGGGTGGGTTTTGAGTGTCGGTAATACAAGTTTATGCACGATATTCAATCCCGATCAATTCAAAAAACTCCTGCTCATTCATTTCTTTTACCTCACCCGGTTTCAAATCGCCGAGTTTTAAATTGCCAACGGAAATACGGATCAGACGAAGGCAGCGGCGGTGAATGGCCAAACACATTTTTCGTACCTGGTGAAATTTCCCTTCTGTCAACGTCATCAGCATCCAGGTATGTGGATATTGCTGCCGCACATCATCCATGTGCAGATAATGATCCTTTACGTTTTCAACAATTTCAATGGAAGTAGGTACAGCTATATAATCTTCCCCTGTTGTAACAGGAATGGAAACACCTGATCTTAATTGTTCTAGTAGTTCCGGTGTAACAATATTTTTTACCATGATGAGGTAAGAACGTTCATGTTTTTTCTTGGGATCAAATAGCAGGCGTGTCACTTTTTTATTCGTGGTAAGCAGCAGTAATCCTTCTGAATGATTATCCAATCTGCCAATTGCATGTGTGCCTTCCGGAAAATCAAAATCAAGATCGCCCAGCAACCGCACTTCATGCGAACTGACGAATTGCGAAACCATATCGTATGGTTTGTTGATGATGAAATAACGGTGTGCTGAAGCTGACATATAAATTGGCTGCAAGATTACAGCTTTTGTTGTTAGACCTATGAGGTTTGCCGGGCTGGGTTCTTTACTGCAAACCTCATAGGTCTATTCCCCAACTCGTCAACACTTTAAACCGCACAAACATATCCTCGCTATACCAATTCTCTTTTCGTGTTTTCTGAATCACATCGGTATGCCTAGGCATTTTGTAAGCAAACTGCTTCATTTGCTCTTTGCTGTCCCAAATGGAAAAGGTCGCTTGTCGTAACCACGGTGATTCACCGATGCCCACCGAAAACCGAAATCCATCGGCTTTGCGCATATCGTTCGACACCGCTTCCACATGTTCCCAAAAACGGGAGCGTTTGCTTGGGCGGATAGTGGCACGGGTAAGCACGGCAATCCGGCCCTCATAATCCGATTTGGCGGGCAATGCACCAAACGCCTGTTTTCCATCCCAGCTTCCGTGTGCTTCGATTGGCTGCAGCAGCACCGTCCATGTTTCGCAGCCAAAGAATTTCCACCAGCCACGGATAAAACTGCCGTAGGCTTTTTGTTGCAATTCCTGCTGATCGTTGATCTTGGTTAATTTCTCGTCATTCATCACCACTAACAAACCCCATTGCTGCCAGTCGGGTGTTTTGCTGAAAGTGCCGCCTTTGCCGCATCCGAGTGTTTTTGAAAAATGGACATTCTTTCGAAACATGAACGGCAGTCGATGAATGGCCATGGCCAGCAAAGCGAAATAGATAAACCGTTTTTTATAGCGAATGATGGTTAAAACTGCATACATATGTTCAATAACCGTTGTGCTGCAAAATAGTTCTTTCTGGTTTGGGTTGAAATTGTGGCGTGTAGGCTTCGATCCGAAGAATACACTGCTGCAGAAAGCGATACAGTACAAGCGAGCGTGGCAACGAAGATGCTATAAAAACCCGCCGCTGACACCCAAAATTTGACCCAATACCTCCAGTTAAGACAAAGCGACCATACCGCAAACAAAAGCTTTCACTTGTTGAAAACCTACGGAAAACTGTTGATAAGAAGCAAAAAGGGTAAAATTTTATTACAATCTTAATCTCCTATATTTGTCGCCTTCCTAAATTGAAAAATAGTGCGTTTAAAGAGCTTAGAAATCAAGGGTTTTAAAAGTTTTGCCGATAAAACTGTGGTTAGTTTTGATGAGGGTGTAACCGGCATCATTGGCCCCAATGGCTGCGGCAAGAGTAATATTATTGATAGTATCCGCTGGGTAATTGGCGAGCAAAAGATCAGTCATCTCCGTAGTGAAAACCTCGAGAGCCTGGTGTTCAATGGTTCCAAAACAAGAAGCGCTTCGGGTTTAGCCGAGGTGAGTCTTACGTTTGAGAACACCCGTAACCTGTTACCCACCGAATTCAGTACCGTAACCGTTACCCGTAAATTTTATAAAAGTGGTGAGAGTGAATACCGCCTCAACGATGTGCAATGTCGTTTGAAGGATATTCAAAACCTGTTCCTCGATACCGGAGTTAGTACCGATAGCTATGCCATCATTGAATTAGGCATGGTGGATGATATCATCAAGGATAAAGAAAACAGCCGTCGCCGTATGCTGGAGCAGGCTGCCGGTATTACCATCTACAAAACAAGAAAGAAAGAAGCGAAGAATAAACTGGATGCAACCGAACAGGATCTGGCACGTATTGAAGATCTGTTGTTCGAGATCAACAACCAGTTAAAAACATTAGAGAACCAGGCCAAGAAAGCGGAAAAGTATTACGAGATCAAAAAAGATTATCGTGAAGTGAGTATTGAATTGGCGAAAGCGGCATTGGAAGGATTCAATCTTACATGGAAAGATTTAAATGAACAGCACGATGCTGAAGTAAATAAAAAAGTGGAACTGGAAGCAAAGATCGCAACTGAAGAAGCGGCGATTGAGCAGGAGAAAGTTGGGTTCATTGAAAAAGAAAAAGAATTGCAAATAATGCAGCATGCGTTTAACGATATGCTACAGACTTTGCGTTCGAAAGAAAACGAAAAGAATCTTGCGCAGCAGCGTTTGCACTACCTGAAAGAAAAAGAAACAAGTCTCAACGACTTTTTGCAAAAAGCAGGTGGGCAGTTAAAAGGAATTGAAGAAAGCATTGAGTTTACGCAATTGCAAATAACAGAAGAAGATGCGAAGCTGAATGATCTCGGTTCACAATTGGATAGTTTACGCAGTGCCGTTGAAAGTACCCGTAAAGTGTTTGATGAAAAGCGTAGTGGTATCGATGAGATACGCAAAGAAAACCAAGCGATTCAACGCAGCCAGTTTGAAGCAGAGAAGAATGTGGCTGTTGGTGAAACATCAGTTCAAAACTTGCAGCGTACCATCTTCCAGTTAAAAGAAGAGCAAACGAACCGCAAGCAGCAATTACATCAACTCGAAGAAGAAAAGCAGCAAAAAGAATATGAGCTGAATAACTGTCGTGAAGAATTGCAACAGTTACAGGAGCAACATGCATTTACCAAAGATCAGATCCTGCAAACACAGGAAGCACTTGAAGGGTTGCGTAATCAACTGGCTGATGAAAACAGAAAACTCGATTCAAAAAAGAATGAGCATGATCTGTTGAAGAGTTTGGTTGATTCAATGGAAGGATATCCAGACAGTGTGAAGTTTTTACACAACAATCCTGAGTGGAATGTTGAATCGCCGTTGTTGAGTGATGTGATCTATTGTAAAGAAGAATACAGAACAGCCGTAGAAAATCTGCTGGAACAATACCTCAACTATTATGTAGTGGGGAATATGAGTGATGCATTGAAAGCCGTTCACTTATTACATGCCAACCAAAAAGGAAAGGCCAACTTCTTTATGCTTGATCAGTTCAATGGTCAGGCGGTATTGAATGATGTTCCTGCAGGAACAATCCCTGCATTGAGTGTTGTTGAAGTGGAAACAAAATATCAATCGCTCATCAATTATCTGTTAGGTCAGGTAGTGATTGCAGAAGATGAAAATAACTTGCCAACTGATTTTGATGGTGTGGTTCTTGAGAAGAGCGGAAAGTTCTTCAAAGGTAAATATGCATTGAGCGGTGGTAGTGTTGGTTTGTTTGAAGGAAAGAAACTCGGACGTGCAAAAAACCTTGAACGTTTACATGAAGAGATTTTAGCACAGGAAACAGTGGTGTTGGATCTGAAGCATGCCATTCAAATGCGTCACAATGAAGTGATCGGGTTTAATGAGCAGTTGAAGGAAAATGCTATCAAACAAACGGAAGCAACCATCAATCAATTGGTGAACCAGGTATATGGTATTGACAACCGCATGGAAAATCTGCGTGGCATGGAGGCCAATGCAGTGAAGCGTTTGGAAGACCTGGAAATTCAACAGGAAGAAGTGTTGGAAAATCAACAGGTGTACCGTGATGAACTGGAGAAATACAATTCACAGTTGGATGAACTCTCAAGCAAATTAGAAGCCATTGAACAGGAGTTTACAGTTGCAGAGCAACAATACAACGAAGCCAATCAGTCGTACAACGATTATAATTTGAATGTTACCCGTCAGCAAAGTCGAGTAACAGCGTTGAAACAGGAATTTGAATTCAAACAGAATCAATTCCAGGATTTGCAATTGCAGATCACAACCAATTCAGCAGCGTTGGAAGAAGCGGCTAACCAGATCAACGAAAGCGAAGTGATGTTGCTGGAAGCACAGGATGGCTTGGTAACCTTGTTACAGAACAAAGAAACGGAAGAGCGCAAACTCAACGAAGCAGATCAGTACTATTACAATCTGCGGAATGTGTTGGGTGAAAAAGAAAGCGAACTGCGTCACAAACAAAAAGAGAAAGAGCAGGTTGATCATTTGCTCAATGAAATAAAAGATAAACTCACTGAACTGAAGTTACAGTTAAGCGGAACCAAAGAACGTTTGCTGGTTGAGTTCAAAGTAAATCTTGAAGAAGTAATTGAAGAAGAACGCACAGGCGAAGAACCATTGGAAGAATTGCAAGCCAAGGTTGATCGTATGAAAAAGCGTTTGGAAAATCTGGGTGAAGTAAACCCGACAGCGATCGAGGCGTTTGAAGAAATGCGCAAGCGTTACGAGTTTATTCTTGAACAGAAGAATGATCTTGTTACTGCAAAAGAATCGTTGTTGCAAACCATCCAGGAAGTGGAAGCAACGGCCAACCAACGTTTCCTCGAAACCTTTAACCAGGTACGGGAGAATTTCCAGAAAGTATTTAAGGCCTTGTTTACTGAAGAAGATACGGCTGATATGGTGTTGGAAAATCCGGAGAACCTTGCTGATACCGGTATTGATATCATCGCTAAACCAAAAGGTAAACGCCCAAGCAGTATCTCACAGTTGAGTGGTGGCGAGAAAACATTAACAGCAACAGCGATGTTGTTTGCGATCTATCTTATTAAGCCTGCTCCGTTCTGTATCTTGGATGAGGTGGATGCACCGTTGGATGATGCCAACGTAGGTAAGTTCACCAACATGATCCGCCAGTTCAGTAACAACTCACAGTTCATCATTGTAACGCACAACAAACAAACAATGGGAGCGGTGGATGTGATCTACGGTGTAACCATGCAGGAAGCCGGTGTAAGTAAACTGGTGCCGGTGGATTTCAGGAATTTGAATTAAATATTTTCACCAGGAATAAGCAAGAGCCGAAACAATTGTTTCGGCTCTTTGCATTTACACATTCATGGTTCAGTATTGGGTTTAATTATACAACAACAGCTTGTCAACAATTTCATTCAATTGTTCTGTGTGTTCAAATACATAGCTTTCTCCGGCTTCTTTCAACAGCTTCAAATTTTTCTTCGACACATTATCCATTTCAGGAGATGCTGTTTTTAAATCGGGTTCAATGCGGTAATAATCTTTTTTATCAGCATCATCAAGTGTATCCCACATGCGAATGAGATGGTAATGCACCGTTTCACTGTTGCCGCTCATCATGATGTCGATCAGTACCGGCAACCATTTAATTAAACCTGCATTGCGCAATTGTTCAAATTCATATTTCTTTTTACTGCTGCCCGTACCAATGCTGATGAGCAACATATCTTTCGCAGCAGGTTTGTCAGGCTTTGGTAATTGATATTTCCCATACAATACACGATCTTCATTAAAGTTCAAACCTCTTGCTTCGCTATACGCACACAATGCAGGATTATTTACAAACACTCCGCCATCAATTAAATATTGCGGCGCATCACTTAAGCTGTAGATCATGGCCGGTTCGAAATAAGTAGGAGCGGCACTTGTTGCTCTTGCCACATTTCGAATTTTAAAATCACGTACTTCACCACCAATGCGTCTTGAGTTGGCACTGTTAAAAAAAGCCGCCCTTCGTTCATAAAAATTATAAGCTGTGATCACACATGGCTTGATCATCTGGCTCAACGTCGTATCTCCAAGATAATCCTGCAACAAATGTTCAAGATTGTCTGCAGGAAAACTTTCGTTCCAGAAACTGAAATTTTTAAACTGCTGCCAGAAATTTTTATTGAAGATCTTATTTCCATGCTGCATGTAAAGTTGCACAGCATCGGTAGCAGAAAATTTTGCTCTGCCCGGATCTTTGTCATCAGGCATCAGGTAAATACTGGTAAGAATACCACCAGTGCTTGTGCCGGCGATCATATCAAAGTACTCGCCGATCTTTGCATTCTTGTCACCGGTAACAGCTCGTATGCGTGTTTCAAGATATTCAACGATAGTGCCGGGAATAATACCCCTGATACCACCTCCGTCAATGCTGAGGATTCTTACTTTAGAAATACTGCGGTTGCTCATGGTTAGGTTTGTTTACAGAAAAATACAAACAACAGATTAGAAATAAAATACCTCTTTACGGGGTGTTTGTTCTACGTTCTTTTACGGCTAATTAAGCGTCGTCTTTGTTTATTTGGTTTATTCGTTCGATATTCGGTTTCTAAATCAACTGCATGCAACGTATCTGCTTGTTCCCGGGAACATTTGATCCTATCACTGTCGGTCACCTCGATATTATTTACCGTTCACTTGATCTGTTTGATAAAGTATATATCGGTATTGGCCGTAATGCAGCCAAAGTACCCATGTTCAGTGAAGATCAACGGATCAGCTGGATCAATGAAATTTTCAAAGGTGAGCCAAGAGTAAAAGCAGTTTTTTATGAAGGTCTTACAGTTGATTGCTGCAAAAAAGTAAAAGCAAAGTTTATCCTCCGTGGTATCCGTTACGTAAACGATTTTGAATATGAGAAAGCGATCGCTGATATGAACCGCAGTCTTGATCATGATATTGAAACGATCTTTCTTACCTGTCTGCCACAATACACATCTGTTGCATCTACACTTGTTCGTGATGTAATTCGTAATGGCGGAGATGCGTCACCCTTTTTACCCGATGTTGTGAACACAACGGTATCTAATCAAAAATAGTTCTGATGATGGATGCGATCTGGTTTAATAAAGAATTGTCAATTGCAGAGCTGACAGCATTGTGTGATCAAACAATTGCCGAAGTACTCGACTTGAAATTTATAGAAACAGGTAGCAATTACATCAAAGCAACAATGCCTGTTGATCATCGTACACATCAACCTTATGGTTTGTTACATGGCGGAGCAAGTTGTGTGTTGGCTGAAACGTTAGGAAGTATTGCAAGCGCCCATGTAATTGATCCGGAAAAATTTATTTGTGTTGGCATTGAGATCAACGCCAATCATATCCGTTCTGTACGCAGCGGATTGGTAACAGGCATCACCACGCCCATTCACATTGGTGCCAGTACACATGTGTGGGATATTAAAATTTATGACGAACGTGAAAAACTCGTTTGTGTCAGCAGGTTAACCGTTGCTATTCTCAAGAAACCATAATTTTATTTCGAAGTTTTACTTTTATTTCATCTTCTGTTTTTTCTGCTGCCTGTTTGTGTTGTAACTTACTGTACTTTCTTCAGTAAAACATAACCGATATGAACTGGCATCATCTTCCGGCCGACGAAGTGATCGAACTTACAGGCTCATCAACCAATGGACTTGACTCAGATAGTGCGGCATTGAAACTGGCCGAGTATGGCCCTAATGAGTTACAGGAGAAGAAAAAGAAACCAGCCTGGGTGTTGTTTCTGCAGCAGTTCAAAGATTTCATGATATTGGTGTTGATGGCAGCAGCCATCATTGCAGGTATTGCAGGGGATCTTACCGATACCATTATCATTATGGTGATCGTAATTCTGAATGCTGTTGTTGGCTTCATCCAGGAATACCGTGCAGAGAAAGCAATGGAAGCATTGAAAAAAATTGCAGCGTTGCAGGCACAGGTGTTGCGCAATGGAAAACCACTTGCTCTTCCTTCTGCAGAATTAGTGCCGGGTGATCTCGTGTTACTTGAAGCAGGAAATGTAGTGCCTGCTGATCTGCGTTTTATTGAAACTTTCAGTTTAAAAATAGATGAATCGGCATTAACAGGTGAATCAGTACCTGCAGAAAAGACGGAAAAGAAAATGGATGAGATCGATCTCTCGATCGGCGATCGGTTGAATATGGGTTTTAAAAGTACGTTGGTCACCAATGGTCGTGCAAAAGGTATTGTAATAGCTACAGGCATGCAGACGGAGATCGGGTTAATTGCACGCATGTTACAGCAAGATGAAGCAGCAACACCTCTGCAAAAACGTATGGCCGATTTTGGTCGTAAGCTTTCTTACATCATCTTGTTTATATGTCTTCTTTTATTTGTGATCGGTTTGTTGCGTGGTGAAAAGCCATTAAACATGTTGCTTATTTCTATTTCATTAGCTGTTGCCGCAATCCCTGAAGCATTACCGGCGCTCATCACCATTGCATTAGCAAGAGGAGCAAAACGATTGGTAAAGAAGAATGCACTGATAAGAAAATTACCGGCAGTTGAAACGCTTGGCTCCGTTACTTACATCTGCTCCGATAAAACAGGAACACTTACGCAAAACAAAATGAAAGTGGTGCAGGTAAATGCTGATGAGAATAATCAGTTTGTGATGGAAGAAATGCCTTTGTTGAATGTTTCTATGGCATTGAATCATGATGTAAAAGAATCTGACAACAAAACATTACTGGGCGATCCCACAGAACTTGCATTGGTTGAATATTTTAATGAACAACATCCTGATAAATCATTTGCTGCCATGCAAAGCGTATTGCCACGTATTGCAGAACTGCCATTTGATTCAGACAGGAAGTGCATGACAACGGTGCATAAGTATAAAGAACAATTCCTCGTTATATCAAAAGGAGCTGTTGAATCTGTTACTGCTGCATTGAAGGAAGGACATGATAAAACTTCTATTTTAAAACAGGCTGATGAGTGGGCATCGAATGGCATACGGGTTATTGCATTTGGTTACAAATGCGTTGATGCATTACCGGAACCATTCAGTTACGAATCGGTAGAAACAGAATTGATATTTGCCGGATTAGCAGGTATGATCGATCCGCCAAGAGAAGAAGCGAAACTGGCAATTGAAGAGTGTAAAGCTGCAGGTATTCGTGTGGTGATGATCACCGGTGATCATCCTGCAACAGCATCGGCTATTGCAAAACAGATCGGCATCTTAACAAAGAATGATCTTGTGATGACAGGGAAAGAATTGAAAGCAATTTCTCCTGAAGATTTTGATGAACAGGTAGAAAAGATAAGAGTGTATGCACGTGTATCGCCTGAGCAAAAATTACATATCGTAAAAGCATTGCAGCAAAAGAATCATTTTGTTTCGATGACGGGTGATGGTGTAAATGATGCGCCTTCGCTGAAGTCATCAAACATTGGTGTGGCCATGGGTATCAATGGTACTGATGTAAGTAAAGAAGCCGCACACATGATCTTGCTCGACGATAATTTTGCGACGATTGTAAAAGCGGTAAAAGAGGGCAGAAGGATCTATGATAACATCCGCAAGTTTGTAAAGTATATCATGACCTGTAATGGTGCAGAGATCTGGACATTGTTTCTTGCTCCGTTAATAGGATTGCCTATTCCTTTATTGCCTATTCATATTCTCTGGATCAACTTAGTAACGGATGGTTTGCCGGGTCTTGCATTGGCAGGTGAAAAAGAAGAGCGTGATATTATGAGTCGTCCGCCACGCAGTACAAAAGAAAGTTTATTTGCAGATGGTATCGGTTATCATATTGTATGGGTAGGATTGCTGATGGCAGGCGTTACGTTGGGTATACAGGCATGGAGTATTAATCACAGTGGTGCACATTGGCAAACGATGGTGTTTACGGTGTTGTCATTAACACAATTAGGACATGTGTTGGCGATAAGAAGTGACCGGCAATATTTATTCAGCCAGGGTATTTTCAGTAACCTGGAATTACTTGGTGCAGTGTTGCTTACTTTCATTTTACAACTGGGTGTGATCTATTTGCCTTTTGCAAATGAAATTTTCAAAACACAACCGTTAACATTGCAGGAATTGATCATTTGCATAGCAGCATCGGCCATTGTATTTCATGCTGTAGAATTTGAAAAATTCATCAAGCAGAAATTAAACAACAGAAAAAAGAATAAGGTAGGGGCATAAAAATAACCGGTAACAACGGTATCCTTTTTTATAAATTATCGTTACCGGTATAGAAGACAATCGTTTGAATAGGGGATAAATTACAGCACAATCACGCTGTTGCTGCCGCCAAAGGCGTTCGGTTGTTGTTCATCGGCTTCGGGTTCATTCACCCATTCTGTAGCGTTTACTAAGTATTTGAATTCGTGCTTGGTTTCTTTCGGAAGATTAACCTCGGCACTAAAAGTTCCGTCTTTCTTTTTGCTCATGATCACAGCATTTTGCCAATCGCTGTTCAAGCCAAGAATTTCGATGGTTTCAGCATTTTCAACTTTAAAAGAGAATTTCACTTTGCAGTAATCCTTTGTCTTGAAGTAAGTTTTTTGTACCATTTTTCTTTGTTTAAAGTTTTAAGTGTTCTGTCAAACATCGGGCATTTTTCAGTTAAGCAGTTGCTGAGATGATGACATGGAAATAAATATTCCCGCTCTTTATACCCGAATCGGAAAAAAGTAACCCTCTGAAAGCCTTATGCAGCTTCATTCTTATTAACAACTAACAGCTGTTATGTTAATAAACTCAACGTAGTAGTTTGTTTTTGGCTGTTTCTTCCCTGATCATTTCGGGATAGCCCATTTTCCTGGCTAATGCAGTTACAGCCATGGCAATACGTTTGGCTTTTGTAGGTTCTGTTTTAGCACTATCGATCCATTTGCTGAAATAACGCTGGTGCGATCCGGTGAGGCTGTTGAAGTGTTGCAAGGCGGCAGGTTCATCAGTCAGGCATTCCATAAGATCAGTATTGAATTGAAAAGCACTGTTATCGGCTGCAATTTTTACATTCACCGTTGCACCTTGTCGTTTGGCAATTGCTTTGCGTACATCGGCATTCAACGCCATAATAAACTTGCCGCCGCCAACAGGGTATAGCGGCATTTGCTTAAATGCATAATCATCCAGTTTGCCTTTTACTTTAAATTCTTTCTTATGTCCCGGTTTTAATTGTTCCGGAATACTGTCAGGAATTGCAATAAAGGTCCAGCCGGTTTTTTCACCCATCGTTTTATATTTCTGTATAACAGCTGTGAACTGAATCATGGAAACGAACTTAAACAGAAAATCACAATCAATGAAGTAATGCACATTATTTTCTGCTGGCATGGTTATTGTTTTTCATGTGCAGAACTTCGTACGAATCATTCAACTCCCATCTTCCCCCGGTATGTATGCCTGACAGGCTTCTTTCCCTGAAAGAATCAATGTATGTGTATAGTTGCTGAAACTATAGCGCTGCATCTATTGCTCTTATGTAATCAAGTATTATCAAACTTATAAATTCAACACAATGAAAAAGATTTTTTTCACATTTACCTCAACAGCATTTTTAATGATCGCTTCTATTGTAACTGTTAAAGCGCAGGTTGATCCTGTTACACCTGTTACTCCGCCAACACCACCAGCTGCTACATCTGACATCGTTGGTGTTGCTACAGGATCTGTAGAGCATACAACTCTGGTTGAAGCTATTAACACAGCCAACGTACTGAAAGTATTTCAACTCAATGGTCCTTTCACCGTGTTTGCTCCAACAAACGCAGCGTTTGATAAAATCCCTGAAGCGGATCGTAAGAAACTCATGAAGAATAAAGCAGAGCTTGCGAAAACATTAAAGTATCATATGGTAGGTGGCACCTGGAATTCAACAACACTGATGAATGCAATTAAACATGGTAACGGATTTGTTGAACTTCCTACATTAAGCGGTGGTAAATTAAAAGCAACTGTAGAAGATGGTAAAGTGAAGTTAACTGATGAAATGGGCAACGCTATGTTTGTAACCAATGCCGATATTATGGCTACAAACGGTATTGTTCATGTAGTTGACGGTGTAGCGCATCCAATGCAACCCGTAACAGCGGCGAAACAGTAATGGTTCCTTATAGCTCAAAAGCCCTGCCTTTTTTGGCGGGGCTTTCTTTTTTGCTGAACTAATAAATCCGTTACTTTTAATGCATGACTCTGCTAGTTACAAATATTAAACAGTTGGTGGGTGTGCATGAAGAAAATGTGTTGTTGCGTGGAAAAGAGCTGGCTGTGTTACCCGTTATTGAAGATGCTTACCTGCTCATCAGTGATGGGTTGATTGCTGCTTATGGCGAAATGAAAAATCTTGGTGCATGGGCCGATAGTATAGAACACCGCATGGATGCAAGCGGACAACTGGTACTGCCAACCTGGTGCGACAGTCATACACATTTGGTGTTTGCAGCAAGCAGGGAAGAAGAATTTGTTGACAAGCTGAAAGGAATGAGTTACGAAGCTATTGCCGCAAAAGGTGGTGGTATCTTAAACTCTGCAAATAAACTGTCGAAACTTTCTGAACTTGAATTGCTGCGGCTAGCATGGGGAAGGTTGGAAGAATTGATCACGCTGGGCACTGGTGCCGTTGAAATAAAAAGCGGTTATGGCTTATCGGTAGAAGCAGAGTTAAAAATGTTGCGGGTTATTCAACAGTTGAAAGAAACATCTCCTATTCCTGTAAAAGCAACGTTTCTTGGCGCTCATACTTATCCGCTAGAATACCGAGATAACCATCAGGGCTATATTGATCTTATTATTAACGAAATGTTACCGGTGATTGCAGACGAAGGTCTTGCTGATTTTGTAGATGTGTTTTGTGAAAATGGTTTTTTCTCAGTTGATGAAATGGAACAGATCTGCAAAGCTTCTATGCAATATGGATTGCAACCCAAACTGCATATCAATCAACTCAACAGTATTGGTGGTTTACAAAAAGCAATTGAGCTCAATGCTGTTTCTGTTGATCATTTGGAAACCATGACTGATGCTGATGTGCAAAGTCTTGCCCATTCAAATACCATTGGCACCTTGTTGCCAACTGCTGCTTTTTTCCTCCGCATGCCCTTTCAACCTGCCAGGCAAATGATCGATGCAGGTGCGGCTGTTGCACTGGCCAGTGATTATAATCCGGGTTCATCGCCCAGTGGCAACATGAACCTGGTGGTGGCAATGAGTTGTATTGGTATGAAGATGTTGCCGGAAGAAGCGATTAATGCAGCCACGATCAACGGTGCGTTTGCCATGGATCTGCAGCATGAAGTGGGCAGCATTACCGTTGGCAAAAAAGCCAACCTCATCTTTACCCGTTCCATTCCTTCACTTGCTTATTTGCCTTATGCTTTTGGCAGTAATCTTATTGACAAAGTGATGATCGGGGGAGAATTTTTCGCCTGACGGAATATGTGCTGAAATAAGTTATCTTTCATTACCAATCAAATCAGCCATATGCAGTCATTTCGTTTTTACAACAAGGAAGATGTACTCACATTAACCAAGATCCGTCGTTTCGAAACCAAGCTGGGAGAAAGGGTGCAGTTGCCACACAGCAGGGAGCAGTTCGAAAAAATATTGAAAGAATCAACAGCCAGGTTTGCGTTGTTCGGTATACCGGAAGATATTGGTGTAAAAGCAAATGAAGGAGTGGGAGGTGCCGATACTGCATGGTTTCCTTTTCTCACCGCTTTCCTCAACATTCAAAGCAATGATTTTTTACAAGGTGATGAGATTCTGTTGCTGGGTCATTTCGACTTTTCACATGTTGAATCGGTGATCGAAGAAAATGCGCATGGTCACGAAGAAAAACTGGATGCCTACCGGCATGCTGTGCATTCAATCGATGAAGAAGTGGAATCGTTGGCAAAGCTGATCACAACTTATGGAAAGATCCCGATAGTTATTGGAGGTGGTCATAACAATGCCTATCCACTTATTAAAGGCACAGCAAAAGGACTACACAAAGCAGGTAAGCTTCAACTTGCACAGATCAATTGTATTAATCTTGATGCACATACCGATTATCGTCCGGTTGAAGGCCGGCATAGCGGCAATGCTTTTCGTTATGCAGAAGAAGATGGCTACCTGCAGAAGTATTGTGTAATTGGTGTGCATGAAAATTATATTCCGCAAAATGTGTGGATCGATATAGTGAACAATCCTTTTTTCGATCTCATTACTTACGAAGATATTTTTATTCATGAGAAACGTAATTTCATTCAGGCAGTAGCACATGCTACGGGCTTTACAGAAGATACGTATACGGGTTTAGAACTTGATCTTGATTCTATTGAACATACACTCAGCAGTGCATTTACACCAAGCGGTATTGGTAAGCTGCATGCAAGACAATACATCAATTTTGCAGCAACCGATGCAAAAGCCGCCTACCTGCATATATGTGAAGGTGCCAGCTTCTTAAGCGATGGACGTAAAAGCGAAGGCACAGGAAAACTCATCAGTTACCTGGTGAGCGATTTTGTAAAAGCAGGTCTTGCGCCTTAAAGCACAGGTGCATTGATTTTTATATCGGTATTGGCAATTGCCGATTTCAGTTGCTGCTGTAATGCAGCTATTTCTTTTAGTTTTGCCTGTTGAAGATAAGCCAGGTGTAAACCCGTCATGGCCCAGATGTTATTGTTGTTGTTCTTCAGATCGCTGAGCAAAACTTCCTCTGCTTTTTTCCAATCTTTCTGTTGCAGGTAAGCATTACCTAAATAATGTTTTGGATTGAGTAACCAATCTCTTGGTTCATTATACACCATTTGTTCTTCTGTTGCAACTGCTTTGCTGAAGTGTTCAAGGGCAGCTTTATTATCCTTCTGTGCAAGTGCAATTGTACCGGCAAGCAAATTAGCAGCAACATTAGCACCATCAATGGAAGGAGAGAAAGGTGCAAATGGCAATGAAAGTGTACTGTCTTTTAAGAGATCGTTTAAATAACCGTATTCTTTCTTTGCATCAGGTAGTTTTTGCTGATGTGCATAGGCCATTCCTTTTCCAAAATGATACAGCACATTTGAATAAACCTGTTTTGTCGGTGGCTGTTTCATTGCCAGTAGTGCATCCCAACGGGCATAACGTACATCAACCAAAATATTTGTATAATAAATGTATTGAATGTAATTGCCAAGCGCTCCTTCCATCAGTAAATAATCAGCAGGTATGCTGGCAGCAGTTTGTTTGGCACTTTCAATAGCATACTTGCTATTGCCACTCATGATGGCATGATTAGTTTGCATATGCAGGTTGTGGATCACATATAAAAAATCGGCACCTGCTGCAGGAGCAAATAATTGCAAAACATTTTTATAACTCTTTACTGCATCTTCATTCACTGCAGCTCCTTTACTGTAGTTGCCAGTGCGTAAATAAATATGCGAAGGCATATGTACCATGTGCGATAAAGCAGGCGTGAGACTTCCTAACCTGTCGGCACTTGCTGTAGCAAGGGATGCATACGGCGAAGGTTCCATCACATGTATATAGTAATGATTGGCGCCGGGATGGAGCGGAGCAACAGCTAGTAATTTTTCAAGTACTGTACGTATTCGTGGTGTCCACTCTTTTGGTTTGCCATTGCTGAACCAAAGATCCCAGGGATGCTGGAGCATCAATGCATCAGCATACAAAGCAGCAACATCTGCCGATGACGAAAACTGTTCATACAACTTTTGCATTTTGTCTGCATACAGTTGATTAAGATGCTCTCTTGTTTGTGTACTATCAGCTGAATAGCGAACGGCTTGTGCATTAATCAATCCTTTTTCAACAGCTGTGCCATTAACTGAAAGTTCAAGCGCTTTATTAACTGCAGTTAATGCATCTGGTGAGGCGGCATAACCAAGATCGTTGATGTTAGGTCCGTAGGCCAATGCTTTCGCCCACTGGATCATGGCGGAAGTAGCATCAAATTTTTCTGCTTTTTTAAACGATGCCATGGCTTCAATAATATGAAAGCCATAGTACATATTAATACCCTGGTTGAAATAGAATTGTGCGCTATCGTTTGTGGTAGTGATCTTCCACTTGTAAGAACCTGCGCCGGGAATTGGTGGAATATCCACTTCCTCCAGCGCATCTTTTAATGCTTCCCAATCGGGGCTGCAACGAATGCTGTTCTCCAGTTTGTATTTTTTTAGTTTTGCAATTTGCCGGGTTGTTTGGTAACGATCAGTAAACTGCACAGCAAGTAAAGCAGTAACAAAAGCAGGTAATGCAAGGAGCAGCAGCCGAAATTTCATACATCAAAGTTTTGGAAACTAAAAGCTACAATAATTGAAGGAAAGTTACAAACAGCCGCTATATTTTTTGTTGAAAGCCGGTTGTGGTTTTCAATTCTTCCATTACATTAAAAATGATGGGACAACGTTCATAATGCATCATTACGGAAAATAGCCGTTGCGTAAATTGGGGCAGGTGTAAAGCAGGGAACTCTCTGCAACCTGCAAACCTGTCTTCATAAATCGTGCAGGCATTGTTGGCAAGAAAATGACAGGGCATTTTATTCATGATCATCAGTTCATAACTTCCTTTTTCTACATATCGTTCATCAAACACTTCACGTGTAATTTGTAAACGTGCCGCAGCTCTGTCGGCTTCTTCTGCTGTAATATTCACCATTAAACTTTTGCAACAGTTGCCGCAACTTGTACAGTCGATCTTCGGTTCAATAAGTTGGTTGAGCCGTTGCACTTCTTCATCAACTTCCTCACTGTTGCGTTCTTTTAAGAAATTAACAAACTGCAGGTTTTCTTCCTGTTTCTCATTTGCAACTTCAGCAATAAAGGGGAGTGATGTGTGAATGGTCAATGAAATGATTTGCGGTAAAGGTAAGCGGTTTCGTTTTGAAGCATGATTGATACGCAAATCTGCGCTTTAATAAAAAAAGACCGGAAGTCTCCGGCTTTTTAAATAATCTTCATAAATAGGATCAATGATCAACTTTCATTTCAACTCTTCTGTTAATTACTCTTCCTTTTGCTGTTTTATTAGCTGCTTGTTATTCACTTCATCAATATTACCAATCGGCATTCCATCCATTGGTAACAATAATTCCTGAAGATGATCCATTAGCTGCTACCCAGGAAATATTCGGCGGTGCTCCCGGAGATGCAAGGGAAGTATAAGCAATCCTGTATCCATCTGGTGACCAGGAAGTTTTGGTGAAGGGGGATGCGCCAGTTGCAATAGTGGTGATTTCGGTGCCCCAGAAATTCATCGTGCCAATCTGGGTACTATAAGAATTAATGCCTGTTGTTTTGACTATTGCACATGCAAGCTTTCTCCCGTCTGGCGACCAACTGGGATGAAAGTAGTTAAGTGTGTCGAAGAGATTGGAGGTGACAGGAAATGTGGGCAAATTATTATTTTGGATAGAAATATAGTATAAGTCGTAATCAAGATCATAGGCTGCCCAATCACTTGAGATCGCAATCTTTAAACCATCTGGCGACCAACTTGGCTGGCTATCCCAACCCGGTGCTTCAAAAATTAAAGGAGTTGCTCCCGAAGCAACATCAAGCATCCAAATGTTCATGCTGCCGTTATGGAATGAGGCAAATGCGATTTTTGATCCATCGGGCGACCAGGTTGGGTTTTCGCAAAATCTTGAGAGAAATGTTTTTTGCACAACATTTGAGCCATCTGCCTGCATAATATAAAGTTCGCTATATCCCGACCGGTCGCTTACAAATGCAATGAGTTTTCCATCAGGTGACCAAACAGGATGATCATCAGTTGCTGCATTGTTGGTAAGCCGGATGATATTGGATCCATCTGCATTACACTTATAAATTTCCGGGTTACCATCCCGTTTACTGACGAATACAACCTTGCAATCGGTACAGGGCGGAAGTGGATTAACTACTTCAACTTGTATTGTATCTGTTGAATTAAGTGCAGCCGAATCGGTGACAGTTAATTCCAACAGATAAACACCCAGCTCAAGATTACTGAACAGAGATTTTGAAGCGTTTGCATTTTGAATATTGTATAATGGAGGGCCCGAAATTTTTCTCCACAAATAAGTACGGATATTATTGTCGGGGTCAGTTGAAGCTGATCCGTCAAGTGTAACAGAATTTAGTGGTAATACGATCGTTTGATCTTGCCCCGCCCTGGCTATTGGCGGCCTGTTGGTTGTTGTAGTGCCGGTTGCAGTATCTATTACTTTAATGTTGATTGTATCGTTCGACCATAAGCTTCCATTGTCTGTTACTTTTAATTCAAATTGATGCAAGCCAGCTGCAAGCTTTTTAACCTTACAAATTGAATCTGTTGCCTGCATAATAACAGGTGTTCCCGGGCCGGAGATTTTTGTCCATAGCCATGAGATAATATATCCATCAGGATCAACGGAGTTTCGACCATTCAATATGGTTGAATCATTGGGCAGGTATATGGTTTTATCGGGCCCGGCATTTGACACAGGCGGAAGATTGTTTTGATTTTGTAAACAGTTTTCGCAGGATAATTCTTTTTCACATGACATCAAATGCAGGCAAGATACAAGTAAGAATATTCGTATTTGAAACAGGCATTTCATTCCTTCAAATAAAATGGTTTAAAAAAACAGGGGCGGAATTAGCAGGTTAATTTAGGTGCCGGAAGATATGAGAAGCCAATATTCTATAACAAAATACACAACTGTTATCATAAAATCAATAACGAGGCTAAGGTAATATTTGAGCAAAGCCAAAGGTCTCCTGTTCTAAAAACGGGCTTCTCTTTACATTTATTTTTAATGGGTTAATATTAACAAACAAGCGGATGATTACATCATCCGCTTGTTTGTATTATTTGAAAAAAGGAATAAGATCAATAATCAACTTTCATTTCAACTCTTCTGTTCAATGCTCTTCCTTTTGCTGTTTTATTGTCGGCTATTGGTTTGGTATCGCCGTAGCCTTTGTAAGTGATGCGTTCAGGAGCAATGCCTTTGCTAATAAAGTAATCAGCAACAGCTTTTGCTCTGCGTTCGCTCCACATCATATTTCGTTCAGGAGTGCCTGCATTGTCTGCATGTGCTTCAATGTTCAGTTTTAAAGATGGGTTATCCTGTAAAACTTTCACCACTTCATTCAAAGAGATAAATGATTTTTTCAGCAGCACATCACTTGCAAACTGAAAGAGAATATTCTTGGCAGCAAATTCTATTTTCTGTTTGATCTCTTGTTTTATTTCAGGGCAACCACCGTTGGCAGTAATGCCGGCTTCATTGGGGCATTTATCTTCTTCATCATTCACACCATCATTATCCGTATCAGGAATTAAACATCCGTCATAACGGGCAAGACCAGCCAAGTCTTTACACTTATCATCTTTGTCAGCCACGCCATCATTGTCACTGTCGGGGCATCCGTTCAATGTGCCTTTATCGTTCGGGCATTGATCATCTTTATCAGTTATTCCATCGCCATCAGTATCAGGACAGCCATTGAGTGTTCCTTTCACATCAGGACATTTATCATTTGCATCTGCAAATCCATCGCCATCTCCGTCTGGCGGTAATACAGGTTCAACCGGAATCACAACAGGAACTTCTACCACTTTTTTCTTTCGGTCAAACGGGTTGTCTTGTGCAAAACTGAAACTGTAATGCAGGTAATCGTTATTAATGCCATCCGTTAATTTCTTTCGCCATTGTGCCTGCATGAAGAAATAAGAACCTGCTTTAAAACGGAATTGCAAGCCAACGCCTAATGGTGCATAAACAGCGATCTTTCCGGGGAAGTAGCCAACACCTAACCCTGCTGTTAAAAATGGATTTACAGGAGCCTTGTCTTTAAAAGCTCTTATATGCAGCAACGCATTTAGTTGTGTACTGAACTTTGCCTGGCCAATTGAATCATCTTTTACAAAGTTGGCAGGGAAGTTGGAGAAAGTTCCTGTGATCGTGCCTGAAGCATCTATCTTTTGTGAGAGTCCACGCCAGTAACTGAAACCAACGCCAAATGATTTGTTGCCTGGTTTATACCAGTCGCCTTGGTTGAAAGCTTTGCCGGCGGTTGAATCGCTGATGAGTTGAGGAAAACGGTAATCAGAAAAACTGATGTTGTACGAAATCAGTTCGGGTTTTTTCAGTTGCTGATTCTGGGCATGTACACTGATGATGCACATCAGTGCAAGAGCGGTTAGTAAGCAGTTTGGTTTCATAGAAATTAATTGAGCGCTAAATTAACGTTCCAAACCGTAATTTATGCATAAATACTGTTTTCTTTTTGTGCGTAAATCATCGCTTTTTTTATAGGTTTTATCGAATGTATTGACTAAATTTATTTAGCTCTTTGACGATATCTTATTTATTCACAATTAAAACTGTTTCCCATGGTTTCAACAGACACAACACAGCTTAACAGGGAATGCAGCTCCTGGAGGGAGCATCTGCGTTCCTACCGTAATGAAATGAGTCAACTGAGAGATCAGCTTCAACTCATGGCAAGCGGAGAAAAAGACAAGGAAGTCCTTACCGAAGTGGAACACTATCACAACCAGTTTTACATTCAGCAGATCAACATCCACGATCTGAAACAAGCGATCAAAAATCACGATCGACGATTACAAGTAGAAAAAGACCCGGCAAGCGGTCATCCTTCCGAACAGGCATTGCAGGAACATGAAGAACTGCACGGCCAATACGAAATACTGGAACATACGTTAAATGAACTGAGAAGCGATTTCAGAAATTTCGTTGCTAAGGCATAAGCTTACTGCCTTTACTACATCTATCAAAGACATTCACAGCCACCCATTCAAATTCTATCTGTTCCCTGTACGGTTACGCTTGTACTTACATGCCCATGTAAGCAGGTGATTGTTTACATTTTAAAAAATGAATGTTATGGCAGACTTTGATACCTCACACGTAAAAAACATTGTCTTGCTGGGCCACGCCGGCTCCGGTAAGACAACATTAGCGGAATGCATGTTATACGAAGCAGGCATTATTAACCGCAGAGGCACAGTAGCAGAACGTAATACTGTTGCCGATTATCATGAACTTGAACAGGAAAGAGGCAACTCCGTTTTTTCAAAACTCTTACACAGCAAATGGCGTGGTTATAAGATCAATATTATTGATACGCCGGGTTATGATGATTTTGTTGGGGAAGTCATCAGCGCATTGCGTGTAGCCGATACAGGTGTAATGCTGTTGAACGCAACACGTGGAGTGGAAGTTGGTACAGATATTATCTGGGATTACACAGAGCAATTTAAAACACCCATGATCTTTGCGGTGAATAAACTAGATGATGAAACGGCGGATTTCGATAAAACGGTTGCTGAAGCCAAAGCTCATTTCGGAAGCAATATTACAGTGGTACAATATCCCCGACAACAAGGCGCAGGTTTTCACGAGATCATTGATGTGCTGCGCATGACGATGTACAAATTCAAAGATGCAGGAGGCAAGCCGGAAAAATTACCTATTCCTGATGATGAAAAAGAGAGAGCTGATAATTTACACAAAGAATTGATTGAAGCAGTTGCAGGTAATGATGAAACGTTGATGGAGAAATATTTCGACAAAGGTGAGTTGAGTGAAGATGAGATCAAAGCAGGAATGAAAAATGCAATGATCCATCATGATCTCTTTCCATTATTCTGTTTATCTGCAGAACGCAATATGGGCAGTGGCAGGCTGATGGGCTTTATTGATAATGTATGCCCAAGTGCCAATGAAATGCCTCCGCAAAAAACAAAATCAGGATCAACGTTATCCTGCGACGAAAATGGCCCCGGCTGCATTTTCGTTTACAAAACAGTAAGTGAGCCACATGTTGGCGAACTTTCTTTCTTTAAAGTTTACAGTGGTACCATTAAATCAGGAATGGAACTGGTGAATGAAACAACCGGTGTGGCTGAAAAAATGAACCAGCTCTTTGTGGTAGAAGGAAATAAACGCACACAGGTGAATGAACTCACTGCAGGCGATATTGGAGCAACCTTAAAACTCCGGAACACGCATGTTAATAATACACTGCACGAAAAAGGAAAAGATATTGAGTTACTTCCCATTGAGTTCCCAGCTTCAAACCTTACAATGGCCATTGAAAGCATAAAGAAAGGCGAAGAAGAAAAACTGGCAACAGCTTTACACGATCTCCGTCATGAGGATCCAACGTTTAAAGTGGAAGTATCGCAAGAGTTAAGACAAACATTAATCCATTGTCAGGGCGATATGCATTTAGCAGTAGCCAAATGGAAAATTGAACATCAGCATAAGCTGGAAGTGAAATTCACAAGACCACGCATTCCTTACCGTGAAACTATACGCCGCAGTGCAGATAGTATGTATCGCCATAAAAAGCAAAGTGGTGGTAATGGTCAGTTTGGTGAAGTGCATTTGCGTATTGAACCTTGGTATGAAGGAATGCCCGAGCCTTCTGATCTGAATGTTCGTGGAAGGGAAGTACATGAATTGCCATGGGGCGGCAAACTGGTTTATTACAATTGTATTGTTGGTGGTGCTATTGATGTTCGGTTTCTGCCATCGATCTTAAAAGGTGTGATGGAAAAAATGACCGAAGGTCCGCTCACCGGTTCTTATGTGCGTGATGTGCGTGTTTGTGTGTTTGATGGTAAGATGCATCCTGTTGACAGTAACGATATCTCGTTTAAGATCGCAGGTTTGCAGGCATTCCGTCAGGCATTTCAACAGGCCGATCCGCAGATACTTGAACCAATGTACCATGTAGAAGTGCTTTGTCCTGAAGATCTCACCGGTGCTGTTATTGGTGATCTGCAAACACGCCGTGCAATGGTGGAGGGGATGGATACAGAAAGTCATTTTACAAAAGTGATCGCTAAAGTTCCATTGGCAGAAATGCAGGATTACAGCAGCAACCTGCGTTCATTCACGCAGGGCCGTGCAAAATTCCGTATGCATTTCTTAGAATATGAACCACTGCCATTTGAAGTACAACGCAAACTTGCTGACGATTACAGTAAAGTAGCGAAGGAAGAAATGATGGCTTAACAGGTTTCATTTAAAAACAAAAAGTGCAGTCAATTGAATGGCTGCACTTTTTTTTATCAGGTAAATGAATTTCTGTTAAGCATCTTTTTTACCACGTCCAATACGCATGATAATAAAGATAATGAGTGCAATAATTGCAACTACAATAAAAATTCCAAACCCCATGCCCGCTTTGAAAATACCTTCCACCAATTGGCATGAACTCAACATGGAAGTCATTGCAATAAGCAATATGCTTACGTATTTTGTTATGTTCATAAAAGAAACTATTAAAAGGTTTTTGTGAGTGTTCAATTCTAATTGCAGGCAGGCTGTTTCATGAAATTTGATGATTAAAAAACTTTGCCGTCGTCTTGTTTGTTAATAATAGTTGGAGCACTTGAATCACCTTCAATAACTTCATCAGGTAATGGATTGATCGGCTCATCTACTGATGGTGGCTCTGGCTTGTGCTCCTCGGTAGTGCTGCCTTTTTTTTCATTTTCTCCAATTACTTCACCCGGAATCTTTTTTTTATCATCACCAATACCGGGTACTTCTGTTTCGGGTGTTTTTTCTTTTAAATCAGGATCGTTAGGCAAAGGCTTCTTACCATTAAAATCCTGATTCGTTTTTTGTTTCAGCGCATTTGCGGTGTCTTGTGTGTTTTCGCTTACTGTTTGACGTTTTTCCATGACAATCGTGTTTAGCTGTTAATAATAGAGTGTCTTACAAATATGCATTTGATTAGCTGCAAATTCATTACATGATTTAATGAGATTGTTACAACTTTCACATATTCATCCACTCATCATGGTGAGTGTTTTCTTTTCGGGTGATGCTTACACTTTCAGGGAACGTGATTAAAATGAAAAAGCGACACTTACAGGTGCCGCTTTCCATGTATATATCGAAGTGTAACCTATTTTAGTTTCAACACAGGTTGTAAAATATAATTACCACTGCCATCTTTACTGATTGAAAGAGCTGCATCAAAATCAACCAGCAATGAATCTAGACCGGCTGCGAGATTGCGGTTGACTTTTATTTTCAATCCACTTTGCTGGCTGCTTGGTGTGCTTAACGGATAAATAACACTATCGATCATAATTGTGTTTTGCGTACCTAACACTAAACGTAATTCTTTAAGCGTGCCTGTTGGTACTGTTCCTGCTGCAAGAAATGTATCCACTCCATTTTGCAATTTCAACAGATCATAAATACCGGCCATTGTTTCAAGTTTTATCCAGCCGGTGGAATCGCCATTGAAATTTACATTCACTTCTTTAATGTCAACATTCACCTGTTGCGCATCATACGGTGCATCCGTAAGATTGATTTTTAATTCAGTACTGTTCTTATTTTTCTTACAGGCTGTAAATAGTAATACCGAAGAGATTAGTACTAACGAACAAAAGATCATTGTTTTTTTCATGAGTAATAGATTTTAAACATATACTTCAAAAAACCATGCCAAAGCGAATTAAGCGTTTATGTAAAACTACTTTTGTGCAAAAGTTATTTACGTAGTGAAAAAATATTTGCATACATAACTATTCGGTTTCCAGATAATTCTGCGAACATTTGTAAGGTTTTTTCTTTTGTTTTGATGAGGTTGCAGAACGATTGTCATTCTGTTTTTTACTTATCTTCCTTGCATGAATCAACCGACTGCTTCCTCTTCCATCTGGAAAGTGATTGCTGCTTCCTCGATGGGTACCTTAATTGAATGGTACGACTTTTACATTTTTGGTATGCTTGCCAAAACAATTTCAGTTCAATTCTTTCCCGAAGGCAATGATGTGGCTGCTTTGCTCAGCACACTGGCCATTTTTGCTGCAGGTTTTATTGTGCGTCCCTTTGGTGCATTATTATTTGGTCGCCTGGGTGATCTGATCGGCCGCAAGTATACCTTTCTGTTAACACTTGTGCTCATGGGCAGCGCTACTTTTTTAATCGGGCTGGTTCCCGGTTATAAATCAATTGGTGTATTAGCGCCCATTCTTGTTTTATTACTTCGATTGATACAAGGCCTGGCATTAGGTGGCGAATATGGCGGTGCTGCTACTTACGTGGCCGAACATGCGCCGGCAAATAAACGTGGACTTTATACAAGCTGGATACAAACCACTGCAACATTGGGTTTGTTTGTTGCATTGGGCGTTATTCTTCTTGTGAAATCAAGTATGAGTAATGAAGCGTTTGATGCAGAGTGGGGTGGATGGCGCTATCCTTTTTGGTTGTCGATTCTGTTAGTGGGCGTCTCTATTTATATACGCATGAAGATGAAGGAATCACCTTTGTTTGCGAAACTGAAACATGAAGGAAAGACATCCGTCAATCCTTTGAAAGAAAGTTTCAGCCACAAAGCAAATTTTAAAATGGTATTACTGGCATTGTTTGGTGCAGTAATGGGGCAGGGCGTTATCTGGTACACCGGTCAGTTTTATGCGCAGAATTTTTTAGAAACAAGAGTAATGATCGAATTTGGACAAAGCAGAACCATTTTGCTTTGGGCCATCCTGTTTGCAACACCCTTCTTTGTTTTCTTTGGATGGTTGAGTGATAAGATCGGTCGTAAATGGATCATGCTTATTGGTATGCTGTTGGGAGTATTGTTCTACAGACCTATTTACAGTAGCTTTTTATCCAGTGTTGATCCGGATAAAATTGAGATAGTTGACGTAAAAGAAACTGCAACTCCTAAAGTTGTAGCTGAGCCATCAGCCACTGGTTCGCTCCGCACAACAACCACTTCTTATGCATCAACAAATGGGTGGGCTTATACAGTTGTATCGAAAGAAACCATCAAGCAAGATGGTTCAGTTACTACGGCGCAGATGCAATATAAAGACCGTGTGTTGCCAACTCCCGTCTTCTGGAAGTTTGTATGGCTGGTATTTATCCAGATATTTTTTGTAACAATGGTGTATGGCCCTGTTGCAGCATTTCTTGTTGAGTTGTTTCCAACAAAGATCCGTTACACGTCTATGTCGTTGCCTTATCATATAGGTAATGGTGTATTTGGTGGGTTGGTGCCGTTCATAGGGTTACTGTTGACCACTTCTTTTCCTGCTGATCCGTTGGTAGGGTTGTGGTATCCAATCATCGTAGCGGCATTATGTTTTGTAATTGGTGCTTTATATCTGAATAATAAAATTGATCCAAACGTAAACGATTAAACTATGAACAAATTAAAACGATATGCAGGTCTTGTGTGGATAATAGCAGGCCCATTGATTTTTATTTTACTGTTGATGGCTGCGTGGTATAATATTGATACTGCGGGAAAGAAAGATATCAACAATCCTGTTCCGTGGGTGATCATCATCGGAATTTTTTTACCAATCGTTATTGGCCTGGTGATCTTTGGTTGGTATGCACTCAAAGGGGAGTATGATCATCTGCCCGAAGATTCAACTGAGATAGAATAAAGCAGAAGTTTAAATTCTGTTATAAATAAAGAAGCACAGAACGTTGAGCATTTGGTCAACGTTCTGTGCTTCTCTTGTTTTAGTATAAATATTATTCAATTCTGAATGATATTTTACATACGCAGCCAAAGGTGGTTACCTGACCATCTTTTACATGTGCTTTAATATCCTGCACATATACAGAGTCAATATTCCGCACTGTCTTAGATGCTTCGGCTACGGCCTGACGAATAGCATCATCAATTCCTTTGTCTGACGAAGCAATCACTTCAATTATTTTTACAATTGGCATAACTGTAAGTTTTTTTGATGTTTGTAAAAATGGTTTGCTCCAATAAGATAGACAAACTAAGCCGTAAATTCAAATGCAGTTTTACGCCTTCCTGAGGTAATCAATTCGACAGCGACGGTTGAGATTACAGCGGCTTTTGTGGTATACATTTTATTTGTTGTTATCTGATTTAGAAGATATAAGTGCAACTACTTAAATGGCAAAAAAATTAGTTTGATTCATCTTCTTTAACAAGCATTTGAAATTCTTATAGTGCAATTTTGCAGTTGAATTTATAAGCTGCTGTTTAATTAGTACAGTTTCTAATAACAAGACCCAACCATTTTTTTGGAGATGAATAAGTGAAAATGCTTATTTCATTAAAAATAATACGAGTGTGACATCTCTTTTTGTAAAACCGTACGTAAGTGCTGTAACCCATCACAAACCGTACCTTATATGAATACTATGCTCATTGCCCAGTTACCCAGGTTTGAAGAGTTGCGTCTTTCCGATCTGCATTTATATGAATTGCTCGATACACCGGGAGAAACAGAATTTGATGAACTGCGTGAGCTTGCTGCACAAATCTGTAATTGTCCCATATCGTTAATTACCTTGATTGATAAAGACCGGCAATGGTTTAAATCAAAACAAGGGATCGCTGAATCTGAAACAAGCAGAGATGTGTCTTTTTGCTCACACGCCATTCTTAATAACGAGATCATGATTATTGATGATGCTGCATCAGATGAGCGTTTTTTTGATAATCCTTTGGTTACGGGTGATATGAATGTTCGGTTTTATGCAGGAGCACCTATTATTTCACCAACTGGCCAAAATCTCGGGACTATTTGTGTAATCGATACGAGGCCCCGCCAGCTTACAACAGCACAGGAAAGGGCAATGGAAATATTATCGAACCAAATAACCAAATTATTAGAGCTTCGATTAAAATCAAAAGTTTTAGAGCAGCGTGCGGGAGAATTGATCAGGATAAAGGATGAGGCCACCATTGACCTTATCAAGGGACAAGATGAAGAAAAATTGTTGTTGGCAAAAGAACTGCATGAAAATATTGCACAGGAGTTGGCAGCCAGCAGATTGTATTTGAATATGGCAGTTGTTAACGAAGGAGGGAGATTGGATTTCATAAATGAAGCTAACCAATCAATCGGCAATGCTTTAGCTGAGATTAAAAACCTTTCTTACAACATTATTCCGTCAACTGTTGATTCGGTTTCTGTTCAGGTAATGATGGAAAACTTTCTGCACACTCATCGTTCAGCGCATTCTTTCAATACTGAGATAAAGATAACGGGTAAGTCAGAGCTGATTGGTTTTGGTCAGGCAATCAATTGTACAAAAATTGCAGAATCGTGGTTACAGTTTATTGAGTCGAAGCGGGATGCAGGCAATGTGAGTATTCAAATATCTGTTGAAGATGATATTACTCTTTGCATAGAGGATGATGCGTCTGATCATCAGATAAAAGCCAGGGAACAAAAATTGATCAGCAGCATAGTGTATTATCGGGTGATTGATATGAATGGATCTGTGAAATTTATTGAAACTGAACGTGGCACGAACCTGCTTTGCGTAAACTTTCCTTTAGTAAAAAAATAAACTGAAGATGAAGGTTTAATCTTTAAACTCCTGTGAGATCATTAAGCCGGACCTGCCTCCATCAACAATGCCAATACCCACCCGTCCAAATGATTTATTGAGTATAGCTGCACGATGACTGGGAGAGTTCATTAATCCCCGATGTGCTTTTGCAAGTGTGGAAGCATAAGCAAGATTTTCGCCGGCTTTTCGATAGGTTACTCCAGCCTTCTTCATCCGGTAAAACGGATCTTTTCCTTCCGGTGTCATATGTGAGAAATAACCTCTTTTCAACATATCTGATGAGTGAGCCCTTGCCACATTCCGTAATTGCTCATCAGCAACAAGCGGTTTCAATCCTTTTTTCTTTCGCTCAGCATTTACAAGCTGCAACATCTGTTGTTCAAGGTCTGGCCTGATGCTGTAATAATCTGTGGCATAAACTTCCGGTTCTGATTTCCCGTTAGACAGGGCAACATCAAATGTTTTTTCAAGTATCGGACTGATTTGTTTCTCTGCAATTTCACTATAAGGCGAAAGCATAGCGGCCACTTCACTTTTCTCTGCTTCAGCACTAATGCTGTCGATCACTGAAAAAGTAAGAAGCCTTGCAGTAACAGCGCTCAATATTATTCCCAGCACAAGGCCGGGAATAATCCCACTCATCCTGTCGAGAAGATGAATGCTGCTTTCGTTGTTGGTTGCATTCATCAGGAGGCGTTGGAGCACCGAGAGGATGATATATACAACGATAAAGCCCGCAATTAAACTTAACGGCAGATACCAATCTTTTAGTGATGGTAATTTTTGTACAACTTCATCAACCGTGTTGCTGTAAAGAAGAATGCCCGCAACAACAGCTGCCGACCATTTAAACAGTTCCAATATAAAACGTAATGCACCGAACCGGTAACCAATAAAGGCTGCCAGCAAAGTCAACAGTACGAGAAAAATATCGACAGTGTTCATATGTAAGTGACTATATCAAAAAAGCGGAGATCAAACATCAGATGAAAGATCTCCGCTATTATTCAACGTTCAGGCTGTTTAATAATTGCCTTGTTTTTTATCAATTGACCGGCCAATAGCCCAGCCACCACCGGCACCAAGTACACCACCCACCAACACGCCGGCAACACGATTCTTTTTACTTACAACACCACCAATGACTGCACCACTTGCGCCGCCAATAACTGCTCCTTTTGTAGCGTTGGTCCATTTTTTCTTAGCTGGTCTTGTGTTTGTAACAACAGCAGGCGAAGTGTTAGCTGCAGTTTGTCTGCGCTCTACGTAGCGAACGGTAGTCGTTTCCTTCATTTTTTTCATTTCCTGTTGTTCTTTCCATTCCTGGAAAGCAGCAAACTCTGCAGAATCAACGGCTGATAAAACATTTGTTTGATCAGTTGTTGCTGTTTTTGTTTTGCACGATACTGTTACTACTGCAACAATTGCTGCTACCGATAAAATTGTAAATATCTGTTTCATAATTTCTGGCTTTTCGGTGAAAAAATATTGTTTCGTTCTATGCTCCTATACTTAGAAAAACTGTGCCAGAAAAAAGCAGAATTGTTAATGAAAATTAATAGTTAGGAACAGATGCTTGAAGTTCAGCTTGTTTCCTGCGATTTCTTTTAACAAACAGAAGCGGAATCATGCAGTGTGAGCATCGAATATATTAAGCAAGGAAGATCATCTGTTAATAATTTGCAAACGAAAGCAGATTAGATATGAAATGTAACCGATAACCTGCAGCCTTTGCCCGGAGAAGATTCAAGTTTCATATCCCCATTATAAACCAGTAGCCGACTTTGAATATTTCTGAAGCCTAATCCTGTTTTTATTTTAATGCTGTCAAAACCTTTGCCGTCATCCGTTAGCTGTATATGCACCAGTTCGTTCTCGGAATGTAAACTGATGTCGATATGATTTGCCTCTGCGTATTTCAGAATATTATTCAGTTGCTCCTGCACCACACGATAGATCATTAATTTTTGTTCATCATTCAGTTTTGTTTCATCAAGTTCTGATGCAGTAAGGCTGAACCCGATTTTTTTTACACGTGTAATATCGGCAATAAGTTTATCGAGCGATTGTTCTAACGTCATGAGTGAAAAAACAGGAGGTTTCATGGCGGCAGAAAGAAAACGGATTTCCTGTTGCACTTCATTCACCATTTTTTTTGCTTCATTGATCATTGTGATGTTTCTGTCAATTTTTACATTTGTATTTCCCAGGTAAAGATTAATTACAGTAAGTATCTGAGAGATATTGTCGTGCAGTTCCTGCGCCCAGCGGTTGCGTTCGTTCTCCTGTGCTTTGATGATGGTGCTGGCAAGCCGTTGCTTGTGTTTTAGTTGTTGGTTATAATATTCTGCCTGCAAATTTCGAAGTTGAGTAATATCCTGAATTTCGCCAATCAACCGATGCGTCTTATTTGTTTCGGGGTCACGTATCAGAAATAAACTGCTTAATACGGAGTAATAAATTCCATCAGTGCCAAGCAGCCTGTACTCTGTTGTCCACACATTCTGCCCGGTTTCGTTAGCCATTTCATATTCTGATCTAACCCTCGCATGATCTGCTATGTGAATTCGTTCCATAAACGTCTGGAAAAAATTTTCAATCTTGTGTGTGCCGCTGGGCATAAAGAAGCTCATCTTTTCATTGATAGTGGCCGTTTTTGTTTCTGTGTCGTAATCGATCATTCCTCCACGTGCTGCCACGTTTAACGCTTCAAATTTTTGCTCTAAAGTAGTTTTGCTTTTATTGGAATTACGTAAACGATTATAGAGACTGTGGCTGATCACAAAAAGAAGTATACTGGAAAGTAAAACGAAAGCGATCCCTTTTTGATTCTGGAGATTCACTAATAACGTAGAATTATTATGGGCAAGTTTTTCAACCAGGGCATCGCTCCAGAATATCCAAATGGTGCTGAGAGTAAGATAGATGCCTGTTATAAAAACAGCAGGGCTGCATCTCGATACATCTGCCTGCAGCTTCATGAGGTTAGGATGTGAGTACATGATTTTAATTTGATCGTAAATGTAATAGCGCTCCTTTCGGCTTTTTATGAGTAAGATTATTACTCTCTCTGACCAAGATCATCTTTTGTTTATTTTCTTCGAGCGCAGGACATGAACATTTAATGCCTGCCTTTGTTATAATTGATTTTTCTTTACTCAATTGTTAACCTTTAAATTGATTGTATGAAAAATGTATCTGCGATTATTCTTTTAACACTGGTCTTTGTTTCCTGCAGCCCTAAACTTTCGCCCGACCATAACTGGGATCAAAAGCGTTGGACATTGTATGAATTGAAAACAGTGCCCGTTCAATTAAGTGGTACAGAGAAAGATGCCAATCTTATGTTTGTACCTTCACAAAAACAAGTGAGCGGCACGGGAGGTTGTAATCGAATTGCAGGTAGCTATGAACTGAAAAAAGACGGAGGTATCAAATTTTCAAATATTACTTCTACAAAAATGATGTGTTCTGATCAGGCATTTGAAGATCGTTTTCTTGAAGTGCTGAATGAGGTTGATGGATATGCAGTTGAAAATAATATCATGTTGCTGAAGAAAGGGAAAGAAGTGGTGATGCGTTTACGTTAAAATGGAAACTGAGTTTGCTTATAATAAAACATCCCGCAATTGCGGGATGTTTTTGTATCTGCAGGTGATTAATCTAAACCACCTCTGCGTGTTGCTTTTGTTTGCGCCGGCCATTTGCCCGGTTCACCCGTGCGTTGATTAACAGGTAATACGATGCGTTCACGTGAAGTTTTGTTTTCATCTTCACAAGCCATGTAAATGAGAATAGCAGTTAAGATTGCATTGTTTTGTACATCATCAAACACGATCTTATCATACGTGTCACGGTTAGTATGCCAGGTGTAATTGCCATAGCTCCAGCTGTTAGAGCTTAATGAAAATGCAGGAACACCTGCTGCTACAAACGATGCATAGTCAGATCCGCCACCACCGGGAGCTCCCGGGAATCTTGTTTCTAGTTCCGCTTTGTATTTGTTTGGTACACGTGCCAACCAACGGCCAATATAATCGTATGCATGCAGGAAACCCTGACCAGAAATATTTACAACACGTCCTGTTCCATTATCCTGGTTAAACAGCGCCTGTATGTTTGCAATAATTTCCGGATGATCTTCTACAAATGCACGTGATCCATTCAAACCCTGTTCTTCGCTTCCCCAATGACCAACAAGAATGGTGCGTTTAGGATTTGGATAAACCAATTTCAAAATACGCATTGCTTCCATCATCACCAATGTACCTGTGCCGTTATCTGTTGCACCCGTACCGCCATCCCATGAATCGAAGTGGGCAGACAGCATTACATATTCATTTGGTTTGGTTGATCCTTTTATTTCTGCAACAGTATTATATGTTGGCACAACACCAAGTTCTTTTGAATCGGCACGCACACTGATCTTTGGTGTAATGCCGGCTTCAGCCAAGCGATAGAGTAAGCCATAATCTTCCAATGCAAGATCAACAGTTGGAACTTTCTTTGTGTTTGATCCAAAGATCTTGTTTACACCAAAACCTCTCGACCAGTTACTCATCACCACACCAACTGCACCTGCATTTTCCAAAGCAACAGGTAATGTTCGAGCCGTGTAACCAGTTTTGCTGATGCGTTTGCTCCATGCTTCTGTTAATTCAGTGCGTTCCTTTTTCATTTTCTCAATTGATTCTTTGGTTCCAAACTCATCCCAGTTGTAATCAGGACGACCGGTTGGTTGATTCATTGAGATCATCACGAATTTTCCTTTCACAGTTGGCAACCATTTTTGAAAGGCAGCAGAATCTGCTAAGTCAGGAACAATCACCACGTCAGCAGTAACTGTTTTGCCACCTGTGCCGGGGCTCCACGCAAGCTGCATGCCTTCCAATGTTTTTATACGGGGATGAACCATGTCAACATGTGTAACGCCTCGTTGCCATCCACGCCATTCACCCCATTTTTCATTACGTGCAGTTACACCCCAACTTGTATATTTTGCAACGGCCCAATCATGTGCCTGTTGCATTTGTGGTGTGCCTACAAGACGTGGCCCAATGCCATCCATTAATTCCTGTCCGAGTTTTTTCAGTTGAGAATTTTCTGTGGCTTCTTTAATGATGCGGCTTACCATTACAGAATCTTTGTGCTGCGCAAAAGTTGAAGTGCTTAGTAACAGTAAAGCAATTACGAATCGAATCATGTTGATAGAGTTGTAGTTTATTTACGAATGACTCGAAAATAGGGAATCATCCCTGTCTCAAGAGGTTCAAATGGCAAAATGTGATAAATGGAAAACGGTTTGAATGGTTATTCTGCAATAATGATCTTTTGCTGGATGATTTCTGTACCGGCAGTGATGCGGAGAATGTACAGACCCGGTTGCCATGCCATTTTCCTGTTAAGTTTAATATGGCTGGTACCTTTTGCGAGTCTTTGTTGCTGCCGGTCAACAATTTTTCCTGAAGTGTGAATCAGTTGAATAGTGGCCAGTTCATTGTTCGGCAATGTTACATACAGGTTCATATCACTGCCACTTACAGGGTTGGGGTTTACTTTTACATGCAGTGCATTGGTATTGCCGGTTTTTATCGTAACAACTTCACTGTAATAAGTGCGTCCGTCTTTATCTGTTATTTTTAAACGGTAAAAGTATAGATCATCCTGCTGCGCATTTTTATCAGTATAGCGATAGTCTGCTGTGCCGTTATCTTTCATTGTTACAATACTGTAAAAACCTGATCGTTCAGTTCTTCTCTCAACAGTAACGGTAGCAACCTGATCATAATTGAGTAATTGCCATGATAGCAGCGGAAGTGTATTTTGTAACTGAACGTTCAATGATTTAACCGAAGAATACAATACGCTGCAGTTATCATACGAAGTAATAACAATTGAATCTCTTCCGTTTTCACCGCATCCACTTAAGAGCTCCTGTGTAACAATATAAGTGCCGGGGCCACTTACGGTAATGGAGGTTCCTGTTGTAGCACCAACAATATTACCATTACTTGTGCTCCAGTAATAAGTTGATGTTGATAACGGATTTGCTACCGTTATGACAGACGTAGTATGAGTTGGACATTGTCTTGGAAAGTCGACGTCAGTTTCCAGGTCTGCTACTGAACGGAAATGAAAAGGACTTGTGAAATCTTTCAAAGCAGAAGAAAAAGAAGTAGATGATCTTGATTTCACCAACACTTTTCCAAATGCAAGATTACATATAGAACCACTTGTAAACGTCATTGGGTCGAGCCCGAGTTTCGAAAGGTTTACCGAAAACTCCATAAACTGAATGGGTGCATATTTGGACCCTAACACACTGGCAGTTGTAAAATTTCCAAAAGGTCCTGACCAGGTTGAGTCGGTATTTTGCAAGCCTTGATAAAACGTACCTCCATTATTGGGAACAATGCCAGCATAACCGTGTGTTGAACTTGCAGCCTCTCCATCAAACGTACCTGTCCAGTCAAACGCTCCGGGAGATACAGTGGTAATAGATGTTTTTTCCGTCCAGATTCTGGCTTCAATAAAATTAAGACCTGCGTTTCCATACTCTGCAGTAAAAATGATGTCACCCAGTTGAGTGATATTGCCGGCTCCATCAAATTTCCACGTAGTATGGCCAAAGTCTGGTCCATAATTTTGAAACAAACCGGTTGCTTTGTTATAGGCAATATCTGTTTGATATAATTCAAAGTCGAAATAGCGATCACCATTTGTGCCCAGGATGCCTACAGCGCCAAAAAACCACAATGAATCGGTTGGGTTGGTACCATCTCTACGCACATGCAGAAAAACTTCAGAAATATCATTCTTCGATAAAACAGGAGTAGTAGTGCCAGCCCATGCCTGCGGACTTTGGCCATTCTTCAGTCCGCCAATAAAAGCAGTTGAATCATTATCCCGATGATCCCTAACGAAGGCTGCATCATAATAAATACGGTTGCTGATAGTACTCAAAACCGGATAGCGCATGCTTCTTGCAAACGACATCGGTTTTGTTAAAGGGTTAGTGGAATAACCGCTCAGGATACCTGCGGCACCTGTTGTGTCGATAACATGAATACCTGCACCTGCTGTCCCATCATGAAACCAGTCATCATTGCCTGCTAAAATTGATAAATTGAAAAAGTTTGCCCTTAGGTCTGCATCAACGCCAAAATTTGCACGGATCATTGGGCTGGTGATCTGTGCAGAAAGAAATAGTGGAAAAAGAAGAATAATATGCAATGCATGCTTCTTCAACGGGTATAAGATTTGGGTACACGTAAAGTTACGTTTCTGTTGAAGCTCTGTATACTTGGTGATACTACTTATTCCGCCTTTTTTTCCGTACTAATGGTTTTTGTTTAGAGAGCTTACACGTAGCCTGCAGAAGGGGTAAAGATTGTACGACAGATCACTTGTTTTGTATCGACAAGATGATGCGAACAGCATGTTCCCTTGAATTTTCGATAAAGAGGCGGGAAGTGTTCATGCCACCGCAAATAACACCTGCGAGATAAATATCAGGCACATTTGTTTCATGTGTTTCTTCGTTGTAATCGGGCTTTCGAACGTCATCATTTGATAGGGCAATCCCCATTTTTTCTAAAAAACTTAAGTTGGGTTGATAACCGGTTGCAGCAATCACCCAATCGTTTTCAATTGTTTTAATTCCTTCAGGTGTTTGAATGATCACTTCATGTTCTTTTATTTCCATGATCGATGATTCATAATAAGCTTTGATAGAACCTTCTTCAATGCGGTTCACTACATCAGGACGCACCCAATACTTCACACGTTCGCCCACTTCTTTTTCCCGGATCACCATTGTAACATCAGCACCTTTGCGCCATGTTTCCAATGCGGCATCAACAGCAGAATTGTTTGCACCAACAACAATTACTTTTTGAAATGCATAGAAGTGAGGGTCTTTGTAATAGTGTGTTACTTTCGGCAAGTGTTCACCTTTTACATTTAGCAAGTAGGGGATGTCATAAAATCCGGATGCAATGATGATATGATCAGCGGTGTAGGTTTGCTTTGTTGTTTGAATTGAAAACCCTTTTGTCGTTTTTTCAACGGTGTTTACCTCTTCAAATAGATTAATATTGAGTTTGTAGGCAACAGTAACTCTTCTGTAATACTCCAACGCTTCAGCTCTTGTTGGTTTTGCATTCACCGAAACAAAAGGCACTTCACCAATTTCCAAACGTTCTGATGTGGAGAAGAAGGTCATGTTGGAGGGATAGTTGTACAACGAATTCACCAAACAACCTTTCTCTAAAATGAGATAGGGAATGCCAGCTTTCTTTGCTTCAATTCCACAGGCCAAACCAATGGGTCCACCGCCGATGATGATGATGGGATAATGTGTTGTTTGCATGAAGGGCAAAGATAGGAAGGGGTTGGGTTGCTTTGATTGCTTACTCCGCAATCTTCGCTTCTCTTCTGCTGCCGCTATATAATTCATATTCCAGCAAACGGCAATCAATGGTACTGTTATAAAATTCAATTCGGCGCTTGGCTTTTAATCCGATCTTTTTTGCAAGCTCCATATTGCCGGTAAATACATAACCGAAATACCCGCCGCATTTCTGTTTCATAAAATCACCAATGCGTGCATAAGTTGCTTCCAGTTCCTGGATATCACCCAAACGTTCACCATATTCGGGATTTACCATCATAATGCCTTTTGCATCAGCAGGAACGACTGTGTCCGCAAAATCACACACCGCAAATTCAATCAGCTTTTGTACACCCGCAGCAACTGCATTCTTCTTTGCATTCTCAATTGCTTTCGGACTATAGTCTGTTGCAATAATTTTTAAATCCGGCACATCAATGATCTGTTCTTCCAGTAATGCATCTTCTTTTATGTACACATTGTCATCATAACCCTGCACATGCATAAATGCATAGTTGGTGCGGTACAATCCCGGTCTTCTATTCGTTGCGATCAATGCAGCTTCTATAGCCAACGTTCCCGAACCACACATCGGATTTATAAAAGGCGATACACGATCCCACACACTTGCATAAATGGTTGCTGATGCCAAGCCTTCGAGCATAGGTGCAAGTCCGGGAATTTTCCGGTAACCATGTCGTGCCAATGAATCACCCGATGTATCAACAAACACTTCAGCATTTTCATTCTTCCAGAACAGATGAATAACAGTGCCCGTCAATTCTGCGCCTGTTGATGGACGAGTACCTCTGATGTCACGAAGACGATCAACAATGGCATCTTTCACCCGCAGGTTGGCAAACATGCTGTTGTTGATGGTTGGATTGTTGACATTACTCGTCACCGAAAAATAGCCGGGATCAGGCAATATGTTTTCCCATGCATAATCTTTAAGGTTCTTATACACATCGTCGCCATCATTTGCAGTGAATTGTTTTAAACTGTACAACACCTGGCTTGCACAACGCAGATTCAGATTGAGTTTAATACAATCGTTGATGGAGCCCGTCAACTTTACACCGGTTACAAATGCTTCATCAACTGCAAAGCCTAGTTCCTTTACTTCGTTTTCAAGATAAGGTGCAATGCGTTTGTGGCAGGTGATGATGATGGAGGAGGGAGTGGTAAACAGGTTCATGCGTGTAGTTTGAGGAACAAGAAAGAAAAGGTACAAGGTACAAGGCGCAAGGTACAAGGGGTGTCAGCTTCAGTGCTTGTGCCTTGCTTTCTTCTTGAACCTTGTGCCTTGTTGCCCTATTTGGCAACTGCAATTTTCACTTTCTTCCCTTTGATCTTTTGATCTTTAATTAAGTGAAGTGTGTGGTTGGCTTTTATTTTTTTCACGGCAACAAAAGCAAAAAAGTCTTTCACTTCAATCAAGCCAATATCTTCTTTTTTCAATTCGCCTTTTTGACTTAAGAAACCAACGATATCCACTTTGTTTACTTTGTCTTTTTTACCTGCAGCAATAAACAACGTGCTCCATTTTGGTTTCTCAGGTATCTCTGCTGTTTCAGGTAATACAATTTGTTCTGCATCAGCAGGAATATAAGCCGGCAGTTTTTCATCAGGACCCAGAATCACAATGGCAGTACCACTTGCATCCATGCGTGCTGTACGTCCGTTACGATGTGTGAATGCATCTTCGGTATGTGGTAAATGATAATGAACAATGTAACGGATGTTGGCAATATCCAAACCACGTGCAGCAAGATCAGTTGTAACAAGAATGTTCGATGTGCCGTTTCTGAATTTACACAAGGCCGCATCACGTTCCTGTTGTTCCATGGCACCGTGGTAAAACACATTCAGAATGTCACGTTCTTTCAACAATTCGCTGGTGCGCTCCACTGATTCACGATGGTTGCAGAAAATGATGGTGGAGCGGTTGCCCAACATACACACCAGTCGAAACAATGTTTCGAGTTTATCTTTTTCAGGACTGTTCAATGTTTTAATCGCAAGACCTGTATCAGAGTCCTCGTTGCCGGTAAGAAAATCAAGTTTCTGTGGTTCATTCAAACCAACAAATGAAGGAATGTCTTCCAGGTTGGTGGCAGAAGTGAGCACTCTCTTTTTAACAGAAGGAAGTGAACCGATGATGAACGACATTTCTTCCTGAAAACCTAATTCCAGTGATTTATCAAATTCATCGAGTACCAATGTTTCAATACTTGCAACGGTAATATTTCCACGACGTATATGATCGGCCAAACGGCCGGGTGTACCAATAAGCAATGCAGGTGCCTGCTTTAAATTGTTTTCTTCGATCTCCCGTTTATGACCACCATAGCAACAGGTTACTTTCAGATTGAGCTGCATGCTTTTGAATACATGCTCGATCTGGATCGCCAGTTCACGTGATGGCACAATAATGAGTGCTTTTGTTTGATTGTCTGCCGCCTGTAACTGTTCCACCAGGGGTAACAGAAAGGCCAGTGTTTTGCCACTGCCTGTTGCAGATAATAAAATGATGTCTTTCTCTGATGCCTGTGCTTCCATAGAAGCCACCTGCATTTCATTCAACGCTTTGATTTTTACGTTTGTCAGGACCTCTTCCAGCCAAACCGGTTTCTTTTGCATAGCGGCGAAGGTAATCAATTGTGGGGAGGTGGGTAGAAAGTGCAAGGAAGGGTTGCCAACCTTGCAACACGCTGCTGCTTTTATCGAACAGTTTGCCAAAGGTTGGCAACCCTGTAGCATCGTGCTGTCATTGCCGCATCTTCTTCGTGTTTTCTTCGGGATTCCTTCGGAGTTTGTTCGGATAACTCCGAAGGAAACACGGCAAAGGTCCGAAGAAGGTGCGAAGCGGGTATTAAAAATGAGTGCTTGCTTTAGTCGAGTTGGGCATAAACAAAACGCTGTTTGCTGGAACCGGAATGTACTAAGCACGGCGAGTCCCTTGCAGGAGACTTGCCTAAAAAAGAAAGGCTTGGTGTGGAATTAAAACGCAGTTATTGACTGTATGCAGACGCTTATAAAACGTTTGTATACGGTTATTTTATTTTGTGGATTGTACTAACAACAATACAAAATGTTGAACATTAAATAATTGATTTTCAGCAACGAAATTTTTAATCCACAGCATTCTATATCACATATATTTGTGTTGTACGCTACTTTATGAAACAGTCATTATCGTCAATCATTTTTATTTTTTTCTGTGAGCTTTCTTTTGGACAGTATAAGGTTGACACTACCTTGAAGGCGGAGTATTGGCGCATGTTTGAAAGACTGCCTGAAAAAGTCAAAAAAGACAAGGACACAGAATTTAAAAGCGGTATGGGAATACTTATTGGCATTAAAGCTGACACGCTGAACAAAAAAGACCTTGAACCAGTTGACACCTCTTTGAAGATTTTTAGTATCAATCAGGAGACCGGAGAACAAGAACCACTGGCGACTAACCCAAGTGAGGCAGAAACAATCAACGTCGAACATCCGCAATGGCTTAGTTGTGGTTGCAGATTCAAAGGTGACACTTTAGAAATTTATTCTGGTATTTCTTTATTCTCAGGTTTTGCAGTTATTACAAAGTTGACTGGCGACAGAGCAATAGCACTCTACACCGAACATGAAAGCGAAGGCAAGGTTTTTCGGACAAAACTGACAAACAAAAAGGTGAGTGAGTTTACCATTCCTGCAACTATCAACAGTTTAACCATTGATAGAAGACCCAGCAAAGGATTGAAAGAGATTTATGGGAAAATGGCTGTCACGACAAATGGTTATTATACTTATGTAAACGCTTGGGGCTTTAAGCATGACTACATTTACAAGCGTATGCAATTACAGTTTTACTTTCATTGTGACACGAAAAGCAGTGTACAACAGGCAGTTTTGCAATAGGCTGGCAGACGGAAAAACAATCAACAACAAATCGCTAATCAGCAGCGGTCATCGGCTGGACTTTACAAATTGAACTTTAGTTCTTATTTTCATCATAATTAATTCTATCAGCTTTTGCATCGGCAGACCAACCACGGAAGCCCAGCCCATCGCAAAGCTGATAGACGTTGTGTGCTATACAGTGCGACATGAATTACATTGACACGATAAGAGCCGAAATCAAACAGTATTTCAACCCAGACAATGCTATCGACAATAGCAATGAGACAATATTTTCTCCTAATAATAAATATAGAGTTGACAAAAAATCTTTTAAGCAAGAAAAGCCTGATTGCAATTGGGAATGTACCAAAGTAGAAATCTATCAAAATGAAAACTCGACTCACCTATTCTCATTCTTTGTTAATGAAGGAACTTTTTTTCATTCATGGGTCACAAAAAACAACATTGAATACTTACTTTGTGCAGAGGACTTGTGTGGTGGACAAACTGTTATTGACTTGACAAATAAAGTGATGTCATCCTACACAACAAATGATGACGGACTTATTTGGACAAAACATTTGTTATCCCCGAACGAAGACCTTTTAGCCGTTTTTGGTTGTGGTTGGGGTTCTGCTTTTTTTGTAACAGTTTATCATTTTGACAAGCCAATGGACTTACCGCTTAAAATCGCTTACGAACCAACTTGGACGGGATACGATATTATTGAATGGATAGATAACAAGACATTGAGAGTGGAAAAATCAGAAGGCCAAATTGAAACACTTCAACTATAAAGTACAGCCCCTTTTAGGGCAAGCGTCTCGCTTGTGCTCTTTAAGAATCTTAAGCTGAAATGAATTTGTATTATGACGGCACAAGCGAGACGCTTGAGCCAATTAAAGACATTGCGTACTACGGAGCAAACGCAAACAATCAACTTCAGATTAAATTTTGAACTTCAACTACCGGCAGATATAACCACGAATAAGGTAGTTGATGTTCAGGTTGGCTTGTCACTTGTATTTCTTACCAAACCGATGCCGGCAAAAAAGAAAATGGCACCCACAATGCCAAATGCAGCAATGAGTTTAATGTTTGCTGTGCCTGTTCCTCCATTAATAAAACTAATGGCTGCATATACAATGCCACCAACACCCAGTAGTGATAAAATAATCCCCAATACCCGCTTTTCCATACTTGTTTTTTTACAAGGTAGCGCTATCAACCTGATAGTTGCCTTCTGAATGCCGTAATGTGAGAATGATACAATAAAAACGAAGAATTGTATAAAACAATGCGTCAATGAAGGACATCAAGGCGTTTCGTCGAAGCATAACAACAGCGTATCCAAACTTTTTCATTTACTTATTTCTCTTCATCTTCGCATCCATTTTTTATTCAAATTTATTCAGCCATGCGTATAAACGATTTTCTCAATAAACTCCGTACACAACCCAACAGTATTTTGTTTACTGATACAATGGAAGTAATTGAAACGAATTATGATTTCACGCCGGTGCGTTTTACCAACGGCAATGCTGTAAACGAAGCCGGCACTAATTCAGGTTCATGCAAATTATTTGCGTTTGCAAAATTGAACGGGTTAAGTACCGAAGAAACACTAGCTTGCTTTGGCGATTACTATCGTGTAGATGTATTGCAACACCCCGATGCAACCAATCATGCCAACATCCGCAATTTTATGATCACCGGTTGGGAAGGCATCAGCTTTGATGGTGAAGCATTAAAGGCAATAAAAAGTTAAAGAAATTTCTTATCAGATGTAACTTAACAGTAAGAAGTAAGTATGACTGAAAAAATCCTTTCACTTATTCGCCAGGACTTTAACAATGAGCAAAGACAGTTAGTCGTAAATGAGCTTTCTTCAATCGGGTTAAAGCATGTTATGGCTGAATCAACAGAAAACCTGGAATCAACTCATGTTGCAATTTTAAAATTGGCCAAAGGCAACGTAGATGCTGTTGTTCGCTACACAAAAAGTGCGAAAGCAGATTTCAGAGATGTAATCATGTGGGCGGCTGATGATGATTAGTAATGCCTGTTTTTCTCAAACTTACAATCGTTATCTTTGCCTCTCAATTTAATTTGCCACATGAAAGAAGTATATGTTATTTCCGCCGTTCGCACACCCATGGGAAGTTTCGGCGGCAGTTTAAAAAGCTTAACCGCTACACAGTTAGGAGCTATTGCTATTAAGGGTGCATTGCAAAAAGCAGGCGTGGACGCAGGTAAGGTGCAGGATGTCTTAATGGGCTGTGTGATCCAGGCCAATCTCGGTCAGGCACCGGCAAGACAAGCAGCAAAATTTGCCGGCTTACCCAACGAAGTAAATTGTACAACTGTAAATAAAGTATGCGCCAGTGGTATGAAGGCCATTGCGCAAGCTGCACAAAGTATTATGCTGGGCGATGCGGATATTGTGATTGCCGGTGGCATGGAAAGTATGAGCAATGTGCCGTTTTATGTGGACAGTATGCGTTGGGGAAACAAGTATGGCAATACAAGTTTTATCGATGGCCTGGCAAAAGATGGTTTGACAGATGTGTACGATGGTAAGGCGATGGGCAACGCTGCCGAGTTGTGTGCAAAAGAATGCGGTATCAGCAGAGAAGACCAGGATGCATTTGCCATTGAAAGTTACAAGCGTTCACAGTCGGCTTGGGAAAAAGGGTTGTTTGATAACGAAGTTGTTCCTCTTGAAATTCCGCAACGCAAAGGCGATCCCATTGTGTTTGCAAAAGATGAAGAACCTTACAATGTAAAGTTTGATAAAATACCAACACTAAATCCGGCTTTTCAAAAAGATGGAACAGTTACCGCAGCCAACGCAAGTACTATGAACGATGGTGCAGCTGCATTGCTGTTGATGAGTAAAGAAAAAGCAGATGAGTTGGGATTGAAACCAATTGCAAAAATCAAATCATATGCTGATGCGGAGCAGGCACCTGAATGGTTTACTACCACACCATCATTAGCAGTGCCGAAAGCAGTTGCTAAAGCAGGTTTGCAAATGAGTGATATTGCTTATTGGGAATTGAATGAAGCATTTGCTGTTGTTGGTATTGAAAACAGCAAGCGTATGCAACTCGATCCAGCAAAAGTAAATGTGCATGGCGGCGCAGTTTCGTTGGGTCATCCGTTAGGTGCAAGCGGTGCACGTATTATTGTTACGTTGATCAATGTGCTCAAAGCGAATAATGCAAAATATGGTGCTGCAGGAATCTGTAATGGAGGAGGAGGTGCCAGTGCAATGGTGATTGAAAACACAACCATCTAAATCTCCCCGAAAATTGACTTAACATTCAAAGACCTAACTTGTTTAATACTAAGATGAAATAGAAACCTCTCCAAATCGGAGAGGTTTCTGGTTATAATACAGATATTATTAGGTTTTTTTAATTCGACACTACTTTCACAATCCTGTATATAACTCTTGCACTTTCATGTTTTCTCATGTTCCCGAGAATATCAAGATTGTCTGGAAATACAGTTGCAGGATCCCAGGGTGTAAGCAATGCATCCTGTAAGGTCTTGAACAGGTCATATGAAATGGTATTGAATTTCATATCGCCGCCTGTTGGAGAAAGTACGGTTGCATTACCCCAGCCAATTTGCTGTGTTTGTTTTTTATCCATAGCCGATTGCAGAAAAGGTTTCCAGAGGTTTTTTTCAGCGTTAATAAAAGCCCCTGCGTTTTCAGAGAGGTGATAATTCATTACCACATAATTAAAATCTTTTGCAGGGTTTACTCCTTTTGCTTCGGCCCAGTCTTGATTGTGAAAAAAGATCTGGCTGGTTACAGTTGTAAACGAATTGGTTTCCATTTGTGCATAAGGAATTTTGGGAAACAGCTTTGCAGGATCGAACGTATCGCCGCTCCATGCAGAATCAATATTTGAAAATCCATTAATGAATAAAAAATTAGACGAGTTCGGCAAGTCGTATCCACCAACTTTTTCAAACAATCCCCAGAAGTTCATCTTCTTTGCATCAACAGCTTTTTGTGCCACTTTGCTCCAGTAAGTTGTTTCCCTTTTAATGAACTCTTCAACTTTATCAGCAGGTACATGACGGTACTGGTAAACCGATACCTGCGCATACAGTTGCTGTGAAGGAATAAAAAATACAAACAGTAGTAAACTGAGTATGATGTTTTTGTATATGGAAGAAATCTGTTTCATTGTATTGATTTTTTAATAGCAAGTAATTTGTTTCGCATAATGCGCCTCTTTATTTTGAACTTAGATCTGCTCTGTAGATTAATAACTCACTCCAAACGTTATCCAGATAATTTCTTTGAACATCCAGCCAGCTATCCCAGGAGTCAGAGCCATTGATAGTTTCATAACGTTCCTTCATTGGCTTGCGGAAATTTGGTGCTCTTTCTTTGAGACCCTGTTTGTAACGTGTAACTACAGCAAATTGCAATGAGCCCGATGAGCTTGAAGAATAACCGGCCATTGATTCGCCACCTGCCTGCCAGGCTTTTCTAAGACCTCTAATGCCTTCATATACTTTGCCTGCCCAACCTATTTTTGGAAAGTAGTGCGTAATATTAATTTTATCGGAGTAGTCACCAATAGCAACTGTGCTCAATGAATCAATATAGGCATAGTAAGCGCTGGAACCTCTGTCGGTTAAATGTATGGCCACACTTCTGTTCCAGTCATTATTATGTTCGGTTCCCAGATTGCCTCTGCCATCAATTGCTTCCCAGCTGGTTGGTCCCTCCGTAATGTGATAGCCACCCGCATCAGGTCCTGTTGAAATTTCAAAAACACGCCAGCGCCATTCGCCGCTGTGATATTTTTGAGCATGCGTAGTTAATGCTTTCTCAAATTCCAGCACCTTGTCAACTTTGGGAAACACACGATTGACATTTACGATATTTTTTGGCTGACTAATCCCGATAAAAGGAATAAGCAGGCAAATAAGAAAAATCTTTCTCATTGTTATTTATTTAAAATGTGATTGGAAAAACTACAGCGAAAGCTGTTTGTTTTGTTGATAAAAAGTAATCGTTGATTTTTATAATAATTTATTAATGGCGGAGGAAGCATTAATTATTTTGAGCCCAGATCTGCACGCAGGCTAAGCATTTCACTCCAGCGGCTTTCAATTGCTTTTGCATAATCGGCCAGGTAATAATTCCATGCACCTGCACCATGCACTTCATCAAAGCGTTCTGCCATTGGTTTGCGGAAACCCGGACTTAATTCTTTTAATCCTTGTTTTAAACGATTAACCGTTACAATTTGCGGCGGACCTGATAGACTCACATTATACACAGCCACGCTTTCATTACTGGCCACCCATGCTTTTTTTAATTTACGTACAAGGTCATTGGCTTCCCTGATCATACCCGGTTTAACGAACATATGAGTAATAATGATTTTATCGCTGTAGTCAGTAATGGCTACATTACTCAGTTCTGTACTATAAACGGAGTAGCCGGTGGTGCCACGTTCGCTTGTATGTGGTGAAACATTTTTTGCCCAGTCGAGTGTGTGTTCGGCACTCAGGTCGCCACGTTTATCAAACTGCTCCCAGCTAAGTGGGCCTTCCGTTATATGATAGCCGCCTGCATCGGGTCCTGTCTCAATATAAAACACACGCCACTTCCAATCGCCTGTGTGATACTTCTGTGCATGCGATGCTAATGCTTTTTCAAACTCAAGTAATCTGTCTGTTTTGGGAAATGCTCTGAATGTACTAACCACGTTGTTCTGGCTCATTCCAATTATAGGAACAAGCAGGCAGAGAAGAAAAATCTTTCTCATGTTTTGTTGTTTTAGAATGTGAATAAAGAGAGGGTAGTGTTGAGATAGGGTGGGAAGAAATATTAAGTTATAGCAATTCCCGGCCAAATCAAAGGAGAAAGATTTGCATTATTTCGTACGAGCACAGTTGATAGCTCTCCACTAACGGTAAAGGGCAAGGGAAGATGGAAGTTTTGGTCTTAATCTTTGCGTGCAACACACATCCAATCCCACGGGTGCGGTTCGTCGAGCCATTTGGGTGGATTGTTGAATTCGGTTTTCCAGGTGTAGTTGATCTTTTCAACCCGGTCAACTGTAAAGCCATCAAGTTTCAGCAAAAGTTCCAGTTCTTCTTTCAGGTAATGTTTGGTGGGTACATTATCAATATCAGTAACACCTTGCTTAATATTTTTTGCAAGAGCATATGCCTTTTCAACCGATTCAATTTTTTCTTTATGATCATCATCCACATTCCAGCGGTTGGCAATGATGTTGGTGTAGAGTTTAGATTCGAGAGATGGTACAACAAGGATCAATGTGCCACCCTGGTTCAAACAAATATTGAGCGATTGAAAAAAGTTGATACGTTTTTTTAAATTATCGGTGAGGATGGCGTTAATGCAAACTGCCACATCGCAAGGAGTAACGGTCAACGTGTAAGCACTCATATCCATTCGTTGGTATTCCACGTTGGGATAGTCTTTGCATTTCTCTTTTGCAATGTCGAGATTAATGGCAGAGATGTCTGTTGCTACCACATATTTGAATGCGGTAGCAAGTAAAGGGATCCATTTGCCGATGGCGCAACCAATATCTGTAACGGTCTTCTCTTTTGATGCAACTTCTTCAATAGCTCCAACGATCTTTCCGCTGGCATCGTTCTTCAGCACATCAAAAATTTCTTCGCTGTAGTTTGGTGCAATACGTTCCCAGTAATTTCTGTCCATGTTTATAAATAAGTCTTTGGCTAAAGATAATTTTTTGTTGTTGATTGAAATGTATTCCAGTAACTTAACTTCTCAACAAAAAGCTATGAGTTTAATCACAATACGATATGCAAGCGCTGATGATGCAGAACTGATCGCCGATATGAGCCGCACTTCTTTTTACGAAGCCTTTGCCAAAGACAATACAAAAGAAGACATGGATATTTTTATGAGTGAGCAGTTCAGCAAAGAAGATTTGATGAAAGAAGTAGAACTGAGCGAAGGGATTTTTATGCTGGCGTATATCGATGATGAGCCGGTTGGTTACGCAAGGTTGCGTGTTAAGAATAATCTTGCACACGAGCAGGCCATTGAAGTTGCACGCATTTATGCATTGGATAAAGCCATTGGCAAAGGAGTAGGGAAGGCGTTAATGCAGGAATGCATCAACAAAGCAAATGAACTGCAGATGAAATCGATCTGGCTGGGAGTATGGGAAAAAAATGAACGGGCCATTGCCTTTTACCAACGCTGGGGCTTTGAACGTTTCGGTGAACACCAGTTCCTGTTGGGGACAGACCTGCAAACAGATTGGCTGCTGAAAAAGACTTTATAAGGCAGCGTATTTCTACGTGGGTTTGTAGTACAACCTATCAAAACCCCTGTAAATACAATCATTTCAGCAAAAAAGCGTTATCTTACAACACCTCTTAAACTATTAAAAACCATTTTCTATGAAACGCTTTGAAAAAACAATCCCGTTTTACACACGTAAAGATGTTCCGTTTGCTTTGTTCATTGTATTCTTTTCGTTGGCGCTTATTTTGAGTATCGTAATCACAGCTTATAAATAAGATATTATTCTTTCTAAGGAACCTTTACCAACTGCATACAAGTAAAAGCCCCCGGTTAACGGGGGCTTTCTGTTATCCTTTTTTCAGAACGATCTTTTGTCCTTCATCTTTTTTAATGGCTTCAAAACTGTTGGCCACTTCATTAAACTTATCGGGTGGTACAATGTGTTTGTGCAGCTGCAGTTCAGTAGTAACGCTGAGTTTTGTTTTAGTTTCATTCAGCTGAATGCTGTTCTGGTATTTAATAAAATCGTTCCTGATCTCTTTTACCGGGGGCACAGTTTCTGTTAAGAAGCCTTCAGGCAGTTTGTACGTTATATGATCTGTTTTGATATAAGGATAATCAAACAGGTATTCATGTTTTCTTGTTTCGGCAGGTTTAATGTTTTCGTCATTCAATTTGTACTGACGGAGAGGATAGAAGTGTTTGCTGCCTGCTTTGAAATCATAGAACTGGTTGTATGCTAATTTTATTTCAACCAAATGACCGTCGGCCGAATCAGAAAGAATTTTTACTTCGAGGTCATCGGGTGCCTTGTAACCAAATGCATTGACCAAAGCTCTTTTTGTATCTTCTTTTGTTTGTCCGTTTACATAAGCATCTACATATTGCCAGAATTCACCCGATACAAATAACTTGCTGGTAAGTATTGCAGAGCCGTCTTCAAATAAATCTGCATCGGTAGCAGATATCCATTTGTTGAATATGCTTTTACTGCTTGGTGTTTTAGTCAGTACTCCGCCATTTTCGGTAAGCAACAAGGCATTTCTGTTTTCTGTAAAGTTGCCAAGCATACCAGGCAGAGTTTGTTTGCTTGTACATTCAAGCCAAACAGAATCATTCTTCAATGGAACACAAAGTATAACATGGTTAAAGTTGTTAGAGGCGAAAGTTGGATCAACCGGGTATTCATTGGTGCCGGCATTAATTAATGCAGCATGTGCTTTTATACCTACAGCATTCAGGATGTTTTTCATGTAATGCGTTAAACCTTTGCAATCACCATATTTTTTCTGCTCGGCAAAGGATACCGGGAAAGGTTTAAAGCCACCAATACCAAACTGGATGCTTACATAGCGGAATTCTTTTTGCAGATAGCTGTAAAGGATGGAAATTTTCTCCTGTTCCGTTTGTGCATCTTTGATCAATGATTTGAAAAACTCAACACGTTCAGGTTTGAATGGATTAGTTTCTTCATAAAAAGGGTAGGTCCATTTGCCAAATTCTTTCCAGCTTTCTAATGAGCCGGGAAAGCCATCATAACTGAATTGTGTGGGAGATACATCGATCCATGGCAATGATACACGTGGCCCATATGAACCGGTTTCTTTTGTGGGAACGGGTTTGTTACTTAACTCCCATGTGTACACTGTTTTCTTAGCATCAGTTGTAACAACAGGTTCGCCATTGAAGTTATAAGCTTTGTATTTGACAGGGATAGCAGACCTTACAACAAACCTGCTTTTCTTAAACGATTCTGTTGTGCTTCCAAAATACCAGGACGGGATATCAATGAAGCCGGAACAGTTTAGTTCGTATTCGGTTTCAATGGTGCAAGGCGTGCCGGGCACGGGAAAATCAAGTTCATATAATTTGTCGTCGGATGCCAGTGTAATGCCATCATATGCACCTTCCAGTTTAAAGTCTTTTTTCTTAAAGCGTGATACTTCAATACCAAGTTCGTTGTACACTTTCACCGTTATTTCCTCCAGCTTGCGGAGTTTGTCTACACCAATCCGTACAACTGAATGGTGAAGGCCGGCCTTTGTTAATACTGTTGCAATCGTGTGTGTACGGATGATCATCTTAGACGGCGATTCAATGTCGATCACGTTTTCTTCCAAATGATAAACTGCATCAGCATCTTTCTTTAAGCTGTCGGGCAATGTCAATGAGGAATAGTTCAGGATGGTTTGCGACCATCCATTTACACATACTAAAACAAAGACGAGCAGAGCATTTAGTTTTCTCATGGCTTAGGTATTGTTTTTCTTTTGAATACAATTTGTTCATTCAATATTTCAAACAGTTTAGCATAAAATATTTTGAATTCGGGATATTCATCTGCATAAAAAGTCGGACGTTTTATTTCAAGCGTATAACGCATAGAAATACTGTTTTCATTCCTACTTACAAAACGTTGAAGCGAAATACTGGTATCGGGCATTATCATACGGGTGTTATTTGGCAGTTCTTCCAGTTCAAAGCCTTGCGGGAAACGGAGGGTGGTGAACATATTGTAATACTGGATGTATCCAAATTCAATATCGGTGAAACGTTTGTCGGAAATGAATTCATTCTTCTCCAACTCCATTAGAAAATTGGGAGAGTAAAACATATAATCGCCACTGCTGTTTAAAGTGCCGCTGAATTGTATAACATTTTCAAGTGGCAAACTGTCGATTTTTTGGTTTTTGTATTTCAGTGAATCGAATTTGAAATCGGGATGGGGTGTGGTAAAATAATCCGATAGGTATTTTTTCTCACCCTGCCGTAACGATTTTAAACGTTCGTCTTTGGCATATTCAAATGCAAAAACATTTGCGGTGCCTGCAATTTTTCCGTCATTTGTAATGTCGACCCAAACTGAAGTAGAAAGTTTAAACCGATTTGTTGTGTCGCCAAGTTTTATAAACTGTCCAATTGCTTTGTCAACCAACAAGCCTTCTGTAAACTGAACATCCCAGGGAACCTGTGTAACGGGATTGGTGAAATTGGTAACGTCAATAATATGCGGATTTCCATTTGTTTCGGTGCATACATATACATTGTTAAACTGGTGTAGGAAAGGATAACTGCTGTTCACTTTTCCATTACTTCTGGTACTGACCAAAACCGGGTACGCTTTAAATCCTGCTTCTCTCAAAAGGCTGAGGAGTAGAAGATTCATGTCGGCACTATTGCCATAGTGTTTGTCTAATGCATTTTTTATTCCTTCCTGTACCCATATTGATGTTTTGCCATTCCAGGTTACTTCCCGTTTCACATAGTCTACAATTGTATTCAGGCGATTAATTGGGTTGCTGAGATTTTTTAATTCGTCGGGAAGATTTGTGGTTTTGTAAATATTCTTATTTAGTTGTAGGCCAAAGGATTCGTTTTCTAATATAAGGTATATCAGTTTGCCCCAATTGGTTTCCTGTGATTGTCTTTTAAAGAAACGATGCTGAAAGTCGATACGTTGTAGATAATCTTTTAAGCTGCTCATGAACGGTTCTCTTTCAAGGCCGGGAACATCTTTCATTACAAAGCGCCGTATGTTAGTCTCAGTTGTTTCTTCCACAGGGAGAGTGTGCCGAATATGATAATCAAAAGCAAAGGTTGTGGGTATTTCTACATTGTACTCGCTGTAACGAACCGGATAGGGCCGCTGAAATGCCCAATCTTCAATTCCAAAATAATTACACCTGGTATGCTCGTATCGATATTCAATTATGCTTCCTACTTTTACGTTGGGCATTGAAAATACCATCATCGCAGTATTCTCGTCTATATTTTGAACAAATATTGATTTTTTTTCGAGTTTGGTTTCTTCCAGTTCGCCGTTTGAGTTAAGGTTATAAGTGTATCCTTCAATTGCACGTATGTACTCCTGCTTGTCTTTGCTATAAAATCCAATACGTACGTTGGCGAGTTCCAGCGCTTTTTCATTCAGTATTTTGATACGAATGCGTGGTGTTGTTTCGTTCAGGAAAGTACTACCTGTTGCGTAATAACGCACTTCTGCCATATCAATTAGGTACTCAGCAATGGCCTCTTTATCGTAACTGCATTCTTTTGTAGCAAACTCTTCTTTGTCAATTTTACCGAAAGGTGTAATTTCTTGAGCCGAGGTTTCGTTGTGAAAATTAAGTAAAAGCAACAACGAAATCATACGTGTCATCTTCATAAAAGAAGTGTAATTATGCAGCGCTTGCAACCAGCTGAAATACTGAGCCCAAATAAAAAAAATGTACAAAATGAATTTGGTCATGGTTTGGGCTTAGGTGTTGTTTTTCTTTTGAATACAATTTGCTCGTTCAGCATCTCAAACAGTTTGGCATAGAATGTTTTGAAGTCGAGGTATTCATCTGCATAATAAGTAGGACGTTTTATTTCAAGCGTATAGCGCATAGAAATACTATTCTCATTCTTGCTTACAAAGCGCTGGAGAGAAATACTGGTATCGGGCAAGATCATGCGGATGTTCTTTGGCAGTTCTTCCAATTCAAAACCTTGCGGGAAACGTAGGGTGGTGAACATATTGTAATATTGTATGTATCCAAATTCAATATCAGTAAAGCGTTTGTCTGAAATGAATTCGTTTTTCTCAAGCTCCATTAAAAAATTAGGAGAGTAAAAAAGATAATCTCCACTTCCTGAAAGAGTGCCTTGAAACTGCACAAGGTTTTCCAGGGGCAGGCTGTCATTCTTTTCATTCTTATACGTAAGTGAATCGAATTTAAATTCAGGATGTGGTTTGGTGAAGTATTCTTCCAGGTAATTTTTTTCTCCTTTGCGTAAGGTAGCAAGCCGTTCATTTTTTGCATACTCATAGGCAACAATATTGGCGCTTCCGTTTACTTTTCCATCGGGTGTAATTTCTCCAAGAATAGAAGCCACTAACCTGAAACGATGTTTCACATCACCTAATGGTATAAACTGTGCGAGTTCCTGGTCAACAAGAAAGCCTTCTGTAAACTGCACATCCCATGGTATTAAAAACGGAGGGTTGCTGTAATTGGTGGCATCAATTACATAAGGAGTTTGGTTGATCTCTGCATACACATACACATCATTGAACTGGTAAAGGAACGGATAGGTTGCATTTACTTTTCCATTGTTTCTTGTGCTGACTAAAACAGGATAGGATTTTAATCCTGCATCACGAAGTAAACTGACCAGCAGCAGATTCATATCAGCACTATTGCCGCTGTGTTTATCAACAGCATTCTTAATGCCTTCATCGGTCCATATGGATGATTTGCCATTCCATGTTACTTCTTTCTTTACGTAATTAAGAATGGTGATGAGTTTTTGATACGGATCTGTAATTGATTTCAGTTCGCCAGGCAGTGCTGTGTTTTTATAAACGTTTTTCTTGATCTGTACTCCAAAACTTTCCGACTCGAGTACTTGTTCAGTTAGTTTGGCCCAGGTGGTCATTCTCGGCTGGCCGTTAATTGATCTTAACTGAAAATCGATGCGTTGCAAATAATCTTTCGAACTACTCATGAAAGGTTCCCTGTCAAGACTGGGAATATTGGTCATGATGAATCGCTTGGTGGCATTGATACCTTCTGTTGTTTCTTTTACAGGCAATGATCGTTTGATCATGTAAGTAAACTCAAGCTCTTTAGGGATTTCAACATTGTATTCACTGTAACGAACGGGATAAGGACGTTGAAATACCCAGTCTTCAATTTCAATATAGTTGCGTTTACTGTCTTCGTAACGGTATTCAATGATGCTGCCCACTTTTACATTCGGCATAGTGAATACCATCATCTCAGATTCGCTTCCGAGTTTTTGCTCCATCACCGATTTCTTTTCAAGCTTGGTTACTTCCACTTCACCACTTGCATTTAAGTTAAACGTTTGTCCCTCGATGTTGCGGATGCGTTGACGATTGCCAACACTATAATAAGGAAGACGCACATTTGCAAGTTCAATTGCTTTTTCATTAAGGATCTTAATGCGGATGCGTGTGGTGGTTTCGTTTACAAAATCAGATGATGTAAAGTAGTAGCGTACTTCTGCAACATCGAGCAAATACTCAGCAGTTGCTTCTTTATCGTAACTGCATTCTTTTGTTTTAAATTCTTCTTTGTCAATTTTTCCGAATGATGGAAGTTTTTGGGCTGAGGTTTGCGTGTGGAGGGTTATTAACAGCAGCAATACAATGATGCTTTTCATGTAGATTGTTTTAGGATATACAATTATAAAAAACAATTGCTATTAAACTCTGTATCCGCATAAAAAAATTCCCTCTTATTTCTAATGAATAAGAGGGAATACTTAGCTTGAAAAATGAGCGATCAATACTGCTCTAGTCCACTGAAGAAAAAGCTTCCTTCAATTTTTGCATTATCATCACTGTCACTTCCATGCACTGCATTTTCACCAACTGATGCGGCATATAATTTTCTGATGGTTCCTTCATCTGCTTTTGCAGGATCTGTTGCGCCAATAAGTGTGCGGAAATCAGAAACAGCATTGTCTTTTTCAAGAATAGCTGCGATGATGACACCACTGCTCATAAACTCAACTAACTCTCCGTAGAATGGACGCTCTTTGTGAACAGCATAAAAAGCACCTGCTGTTTCAGCAGTAAGTTTTGTTTGCTTAAGCGCTACGATGCGGAAACCTGCTTTAATAATTTTGTCTAAAATAGCACCGGCATGACCGTTCTTCATTGCATCGGGCTTGATCATTGTAAACGTACGATTGCTCATTGTATTCTTGTTTTTTGCGCCGCAAAGATAAGGGAGAAGGGGCAAGGCACAAGACTGAGGAAGAAAGGCACAAGAAGAAAATCCAAGAAACAAAATCCAAAACCCAAGAAACAAAACCCAATTTCCAAGGTAGTTAAATGCAAAAAGTAGAGATGGTAAAATTTAAACTGCTTCAAACCCGTAACCTTTAACCCATAACTCTTAACCCATAACTTAGCCATTTCCCCTACATTTGCAACCGCCGTTATGCAAGCAATCAACGAATTATACCCTTTACTGCTCACGCCTGCAAAGGTGGTTATTACAACTCATCAGAAACCTGATCCCGATGCGATGGGCTCTTCGCTGGGTTTATATCATTTACTGGTTCAGCTTGGTCACCAGGTGCAGGTGATCTCCCCAACTAACTGGGCTGCGTTCCTCGACTGGATGCCCGGCTCTGAGAAAGTGCTTAATTACGAAATAACCATTGATAAGAGTAATACAATAATAAATGAGGCAGATTGGATCTTTTGCCTCGATTTCAATGCTTTGAACCGTTTGAAACGGATGGGTACAGTGGTGGGCGAGGCGAAAGGCCAACGGGTACTCATCGACCATCATCGTGAACCGCAGACCGAAGTATTTGCTTACGGGGTAAGTGATGTAACCAAGAGTTCAACCTGTGAGATGATGTACGATTTTATCGTAAAAAGTGGTCATGCCGATAAGCTGAACATGGATATGATGCAGTGCCTTTACGCCGGTTTAATTGGCGATACAGGCAGCTTCCGTTTTGCATCGGCCAGCGCTTCGGTATTTGAAATTGTGGCCGATTTTAAGCGACGAGGGCTTGAGCATACTGTGATCCATGAAAATATTTATGATAATTTTCTGGAGAACAGGTTCCGTTTCATCGGGCATGTACTCAGTAACAGGTTAGAGATTGATTACCAGTTAAACACGGCCCTCATCTGGGTTACAAAACAGGACCTGCTCCGTTACCAGATAAAAACCGGCGACACTGAAGGGCTCGTAAATTACCCGCTTGGCATCCAGGGCATAAAATTGGCCTGTATTGTGATAGACAGGGACGAAAAAAGAAAATGGAGCTTCCGCAGCAAAGGTGACTTTGATTGTAATACTTTTGCCCGCACCCATTTTAACGGTGGAGGGCATTTCAATGCGGCCGGTGGCGAAACCGACGATAGCCTTGATACAACCCTCAAACATTTTAAAGAAGTGATTCATAATTATAAATCGCAGTTAGAAACGTTTTAAAAACAAACAATGAAGACAATTCAATCAATTTTTGTAGCCCTGCTGGCAGTAACTGTGCTGGCGAGTTGCGGTGGCGGTTCTTTTAAAAAGACAAAAGGCGGCTTGCTGTATAAAATCATTCCCGGAAGCAAAGGGAAAAAAGTATCTGCCGGTAAATTCTTCGAATTACAGTTTGGTGAAACCCGTTACAAGGGTAGTGACAAGGATACATTGCTTTCTGATCCTGCAAATGTTGGCAGCCAGATCGTTCCTTTTGATTCTGCCACATTACCTCCTGACTATTATGCCATCTTCGCTGCAATGTCAAAAGGTGATAGCGTGATCATCCGTCAGTCAACTGATAGTATCATTAAACAAAGCCAGGGCCAGGGATTACCTCCTTTTATTAAGAAAGGTGCCTTCATTGTAAGTACATTTAAAGTCCTTGATGTATTGGATACAAAAGAAGATGCGGACAAAGCAAATCTTGCGATCATGGAAAGAGCAAGAACAAGAGATTCGATCCGTGCAATTGAGCAAATCAAAAAAGATGACAAGGTTATCGCAGATCATCTTGCTAAAAACAACATCACTGCAACCAAAACTGCAAAGGGTGTATATGTGACTATCTCAAACCCGGGTGCTGCTGTAAAAGCTGCAGACGGACAGCAGGTTTCTGTTAAATACACAGGCATGAGTTTAGAGGGCACTAAGTTCGATTCAAATGTTGATTCAACGTTTGGTCACCTCGATCCTTATACATTTGTATTGGGTAGTGTGCCTCCCGGCAGTATTGCAGGTTTTGAAGATGCCATCAAACAAATTGGGAAAGGTGGTAAGCTGAAAGCTTATATCCCTTCTGCATTGGCTTATGGCGCTCAAGGTTCACCTCCCAGAATTAAAGCAAACGAAAGCCTGGTATTTGAAATTGAGTTGATCGATGTGACAACTCCTAAGCCAGCGGCTCCGCCAACAGCTCCGGGTGGTAATCCAAACGGACAGCAATAAGAAAATAATTGACCGATAAGAAAAAAGGAAACAGCTTGACTGTTTCCTTTTTTTATGTCCTGAATTTATCCGTTTGAAATTTAGTTTGAAACGCTGCCTTGGTCGGTGTCTTCACCGATCATTTATTAGATCAATAGCCCAAGGTTATGCTTTCGTGTACGCTTCAAAAAGTTTGATGGTTTCCATTGCTTCTTTTACATCATGTACACGAAGTATACTCGCTCCTTTTGTAAGCGCAAGCGTATTTAATACCGTTGTTCCATTCAATGCTTCTTCGGGTGTAACCTGTAATGTTTTCCAGATGGTTGATTTGCGGCTGAGACCTGCAAGTATGGGCACATGAAAGATCTGTAAAGCCTCCATGGTTTTCAGCAATTGAAAATTGTGTGTAATGGTTTTGCCGAAACCAAAACCCGGATCGAGAATCAGATCAACAATGCCTGCTGCTTTGCATGCCGTTGTTTTCTGTATAAAATAATCAACCACTTCTCTCGTGATGTTTTCATACGAGGGGTTTTGCTGCATCGTGTTGGGTGTGCCTTGCATATGCATGGCAATGAATGGAACTTTCAGTGATGCAACAGTTGAAAGCATAGAAGCATCCAGTTCACCTGCACTGATGTCGTTTACGATATCAATGCCTGTTGTAACAGTTTCTTTTGCCACTTTTGCATGGTAGGTATCAATAGAAAGAAAGACAGATGGGAATTCTTTTTTAATAGCTTCAATTGCCGGTAACACACGTTTCAATTCTTCATCAGCAGTTAGGCGATCGCTGCCGGGCCGGGTGCTTTGTCCGCCAATATCAAGTATAGTAGCGCCTTCACTGATCATTTGCTCTGCCTTCGTTAGTACTTCACTTTGCTCGATACGGCTGCCGCTGTAAAACGAATCGGGTGTAATGTTGAGAATACCCATTGCCACCGGTTTATCCAGCACCAATAATCTTCCTTTGCAGTTGAGTGTGTACATTGTATTTTTGGGAACTTAGCTGATATTTCGTCAACGTCAGATAACGATAAGTTCAGCACGAATTAACGAAACAATTTTCAACCGTTCATGAATACGATCGAGCAATATACGCAGGCAGTCAATCAGTGCAGGGATATCTTTAAGAAAAAGACGAGTGATTATGGCACTTCATGGCGGGTTTACCGAACAATCTCTATTGTTGATCAGATCTATATCAAAGCAAAACGTATCCGCACCATACAGGAAAAACAGGAACAGAAGATCGGTGATACCATTGCTTCTGAATTTAAAGGTATCCTGAACTATGCAGTGATGGGTTTGATACAACTTGAATTGCCGCAAAGTGAAAATGATGAGTTGTCCGTTGAAAAAGTAATGGAGTTGTACAACGATAAGATCACAAAGGCACAATTGCTCATGCTCGATAAGAATCATGATTATGGTGAAGCTTGGCGGGAGATGAGCCAGGAAAGTTTTGTTGATCTGATGCTAGCCAAACTGCAACGCATCCGCCAGATATTACAGAACGACGGTAAGACATTGGTGAGTGAGGGAATTGATGCCAATTATTATGATATTATCAACTATGCAGTCTTTGGTTTGATTTTGATTGAAGAAGGAACGCATAAGGGGTGATGTCGGATTTCTGATGGAGGATGTATGATTTGGGATTTTAGATTTCAGATTGACGATTGCAGATTTGGTTTTGCTTATTGCCAATTGACTATTGCCTATTCACAATTCACCATTGACCATTCACCACAACAATTCACAACATGAATAAATCGCTTACACTTTCCCGTTGGTTCGTTGGTATCCTCTTTATCTTTTCCGGTTTGGTAAAAGCAAATGATCCGTTGGGGTTAAGCTATAAGATGCAGGAGTTTTTTGAAGCCTGGGGAGTGCAGGGCTTTCATGATTATACCTTAACACTTTCGGTGTTGATGAATGCGTTTGAGATCATTGCAGGTGTGGCAGTGATCATTGGCTGGCGAATGAAAATGTTTAGTTGGCTGTTGTTGCTGCTCATCATCTTTTTTACGTTCCTCACCGGTTATGCATGGCTGGCAAAAAATGCAGACGGCACAGCTAAGTTTGCGTCCTGCGGTTGCTTTGGTGATTGTTTGCCGTTAACACCACAGCAATCTTTTCTGAAAGATCTGTTGCTTCTTGTGTTGATCGGATTTATTTTCAAATACCGTCACTCAATAAAACCACTATTTAAAAAAGAACTGATCAATGCATTTCTCATTTTTGATGCAGCAGTGCTTGCTTTTGTATTTCAATGGTACACGTTAAAGTATTTGCCGGTTGTTGATTGTCTGCCGTTCAAAAAGGGAAATAATATTGTTGAGTTGCGAAAGCTCCCGGCTGATGCAGTGCCTGATAAATACGAATATGAATTTGTGTATGAGAAAGATGGTAAGCAACAATCCTTCTCAATGAAAAGTTTGCCCGACAGTACCTGGAAGTTTGTCGATCGCAAGCAAACGTTGGTGGCAAAAGGAAAGAACAATGAACCAAAGATTAAAGACTTTGATTTAAAAACGCCTGATGGCGCAGATATCTCTTCTGAAATACTGGAGCAGAAAGGGACGTATTATTTATTATTCCTTCAGAATTTCAATAAGCTCAGTACAAGTGATGCATGGGTGAAACAAATGAGCAAGCTGGGAAAAAGTCAAAAGCTGATCATTGTTACAAGCGTGCCCGACATTGCAAAAGATTTTCTTGCATCAGATATTATTCTCAGCCAGATGCAGTTGATCACCTGCGATGTAACGGCTATTAAAACGGCTGCACGTGCAGTGCCAACTTTGTATAAAATGAATGGTCCCGTAGTAGAAGGAAAATGGAGCGCTGCAAATTTTGATCAGGTAAAATAAACCCGCCACTAATTTGGGAACTTATTTTCTTCGAAAACTTTTTTATGGCTTGCTCGTATTAATGGGCGTGGTTACAGTTGTGTTCTGGATGTTCCAGGGTTTTGGTGACCCCGCACGGTTGGTGATGGGTCAAACAGGCGACAGCGCAACCATCGCCAATATCAAAAAGGAATTGTACCTCGATCAACCAAAATGGAAACAGTTTGCTTTGTATGTGAACGATGTGTCACCCATTGCTGTTCATAGTAAAGAAGAGATTGAAAAGAAACAGTTGAAAGGGGTGTTCATTGGCGGCGAAAAGAAGTTGGCTGTTAAATGGCCTTACTTGCGAAGAAGTTATCAAACAAAAAAACAGGTTGGTGAAATACTAATGGAAGCTTTACCCGGCACCATCATGCTGGCCCTGGCAGCAATGATACTCGCAACAGTGCTAGGAGTATTTTTGGGAGTGATTGCTGCTGTAAGGAAAGATACCTGGATGGATACTTCTGCTGTGTTCAGCAGTATCATCGGCATTTCTGCACCATCATTCTTCATGGGTATTTTAATTGCTTATTTTTTTGGTTTTGTGCTGAGCAAATACACAGGCCTGAACATGACCGGTAGCTGGTTTGATATTGATGTGCAAACAGGCGAACATTATTACACCTTGCAAAATCTCATCTTGCCTGCATTAACTTTAGGTATTCGTCCATTAGCGATCATAACACAACTTACACGTAGCTCCATGCTTGATGTGTTGAACCAGGATTATGTGCGAACAGCGTATGCAAAAGGATTAAGCCGACGAACAGTTATCTGGAAACATGCGTTGCGTAATGCATTGAATCCTGTCATTACTGCTGTTACGGGTTGGTTCGCCGAACTGTTGGCAGGTGCTTTCTTTGTTGAATACATTTTCGGCTGGAAAGGTGTCGGCAAAGTAACGGTTGATGCACTGGAGAAATTAGATTACCCCGTTGTAATGGGCAGTGTGCTCTTAAGTGCTTTTATTTTTGTGTTGATCAACATTCTTGCCGATCTGTTGTATGGTATGGTTGATCCGAGGGTGAGAGTGGGGTAGAAGTACAAAGTGGAAAGTGCGAAGTTGGAAGTACGAAGTACATACAGTCCGACGCCCTCGTCTGACGGATTCAATTAAACAAATAAACCAAATCAATATGCGACTGCTTATTTTTTTACTGTTCGGGTTCGTATTATTTTCCTGCAAGGAAAAGCAAACTGTTCCAACCGTTGCTGATTACTATAATTATGGTGACAGTGGTGTGCAATCAGCCGGAATAAAAATGATCCCCATTAAAACACCTGTTGGTGAGTTTAAAGTTTGGACGAAGCGGTTTGGTAATAATCCCCGCATCAAAATATTATTACTGCACGGTGGTCCTGCAATGACACATGAATACATGGAGTGCTTTGAAAGTTTTTTTCCAAAAGAAGGATTTGAGTTTTATGAGTATGATCAATTGGGTTCTTACTACAGTGATCAACCTAAAGACAGCAGCTTGTGGACCACAGAACGTTTTGTTGAAGAGGTGGAACAGGTGCGACAGGCAATTGGAGCTGACAGCAGTAACTTCTATGTACTTGGTAATTCATGGGGCGGTATACTTGCCATGGAATATGCACTCAAGTATCAGCAACACCTGAAGGGATTGCTGGTTGCAAACATGATGGCCAGTGCGCCGGAGTACGGCAAGTATGCACAGGAAGTATTAGCCAAGCAGATGGATTCATCTGTGCTTGCAGAAATCAGAGCTATTGAAGCAAAAAAAGATTTCTCTAATCCACGATACATGGAATTGTTGTTGCCGCATTTTTATAAACAACATTTGTGCAGATTGGAAGAATGGCCCGATGGGTTTAACCGAACCATGAAACATGTGAATGGTGAAATTTATACGTTGATGCAGGGACCAAGTGAGTTTGGTGTAGGTGGTCGTTTAGTAAACTGGGATATTAAAGCAAGATTAAAAGAAATAAAAGTGCCAACGCTCATGATTGGTGCAAAACATGATACGATGGATCCTGCTGCTATGGAAGAACAAAGTAAACTGGTGCAGAAAGGTCGTTATCTCTATTGCCCTAATGGAAGTCATTTAGCTATGTGGGATGATCAGCGGGTGTTTATGACCGGTGTGATCGATTTTATTAAAGATGTAGACGAGGGGAAATTTTAATCGCTTCTAAAAAAAACAAGAGCTGCCTGAAAAGGCGGCTCTTTTAACGATTAACAGCTGACCGAAATATTGCACAGCCAGTATTTTTAAGATGGACTTACATCCATTTTACGAGAAAGAGGTTAAACTCATCTCTTAATTCATTGATCACTTTTTCAAAGCTTTCAAATTCGTCTTTAATTTTTTTGTGTTCTGCCACCTGTTGCGATTCGACACGACCTACATGTTCTTTCAGATCAAGCATTGCTTTGTGGGCATGTTCATTAATGTTGTGGCGTAATTCATCGATGCTGTTTCGCTGAATGATAAATTGATTTTGAAAATGCTCAACGCCTTTCATTGTATCAATCCCTGTGTTCTTTTGCGCAACTTCGGCTAAACGGTTCTCGAGAATATCAAGTTCATTATCATAAAAATCAACTGCCTTTAACCAATCCTGGTGTTCGGCTACAAGATGTGGGACTGCTGTATAGCTCATGGTATTCAGTTTTATATTTTGTTTCTGAAGCATGTTAACATGCCAAAGTTTCCTGAATACGATCAGTTAAAATATGATGAAAGTCAGCGAAAAGAATGAGAGTTTTCAGGATTGGTTTGAATACCTGAGGCGTGGACCGACCTGGCTTTAAGTTACTTAATGATCACTTCTTTTACCGCATGTTCATTAAACAGTTCATTAATGCGGTTACGTATTTTTTCTTTTTGAAAAAGGAGTTCCTGCTTTAGCGGAGCTACACTTGTGGTAATAATGAGTTGCTGGTTAATAAGTTTAATGTCGTCGGTATATTTCCCAATCGTGTTGCCCATGAGTTCGGCCCACACATCTTTTATCTCCAATGCACGCACTCTTTGCTTGAGTTTACTCTGTTTGAGAAACTGTTCCATTGCTTCCTGTATACTCATTTCAGCCATGCAGCGAAGGTAATTTAAATTGCTGAGTAGTTAGTGGTTAAGGGTGAGTGGAGAATGAGTAATTGGTAATTAGGAATTCGGAAAAGACAAAAGAATAAGACACAAGACCTGTGCCGGGCCCATCAACTTAGAACTTCAGAACTCAGAACTTTCTTGTTCTACGAAAGTTCAATCAACTGCACCTTTTTGCCCAAGGCTTCAAAAGCAGCAATGATCCTGTCGGGGTGGGGGTCTGTTAAGAATACCTGTCCGCCGAATTGTGTGCATACATAATCCAATAAATTGTGCATCCGGATAGCATCCAGTTTTTCAAACACATCATCCAATAAAAGAAGTGGAGCAAAACCCTTCTGTTCTTTCAATACTTCAGCTTCTGCAAGTTTTAAACTGAAGAGTAAACTTTTACGCTGCCCCTGCGAAGCTGTTTGTTTAAAACCTTCATCATTCAATGAAAACAAGAGATCATCTTTATGAATACCGGTAGTGCTGCGTTGCAGCAGATAATCTTTCTCTCTCGATTGTTGTAATAAACTTTCAAAGGATTGTTCAAGCAATTTACTTTCATAACTCACTTTTACAGGTTCTGTTTTTCCGGCAATGGTTTGGTAAAACTGTAAAACCTGTTCATTGAAAGCGGGTAGAAAATCTTTTCGTTTTGTGTAAATATAATTTCCGGCATTGAGCAATTGTTCATCCAAAACATCAAGCAACGCATCATTTCTTGTTTGCGATTGGGCACAGCTCTTTAAAAAACTATTTCGCTGCTGAATCACTTTGTTGTAAATGATGAGTTGCTGCAAATAAGTTGCGTCTAACTGTGAAAGCATTGAATCTAAAAATAATCGACGTTCTTCGCTGCCACCAATGATCAGTTCCACATCATCAGGAGCAATCACCACACAGGGATATTTGCCGATATGCTGCGAGAATTTTTCGTAAGGCACAGCATTGCAGGAAATCTCTTTCTTTCCTGTTTCACGCAATACAATATTGATCACAGTCTCCTCTGTTCCTTCATTCATCTGGCCCTCAATCCTGAAACCCTGCAATCCATGTTGCACATTGGCATTGTCGGTCCCTGAAAAATAGCTTTTGGTAAAACACAGGTAATGGATAGCGTCGAGAAGATTTGTTTTGCCGATCCCGTTTGCTCCGGTAACAGCCACGATCATTTCACCAAACGAAAAACGCTGATGGGTATAGTTTTTGAACTGTGTAATGTTGATCGATCTCAGGAACATGGGCTGCAAGATAAGAAGAGGACAGATGTAATGAAGTTTTTTGCAATTGGCTGTTTCATCACAAAAACTTCACCTTCGCTTGCCTTTTTTGTTAGTAACTTGTACAACACCTTTTTTTAAACATAAAACTTACAATGATGGAAGAGAACAAAAGCACCCAGGCAACAGAAAGCGAAAAACAAAGCTGGAAAGACAAGGCTGAAGACACTTTGCAGGATCTGAAAGCGAAAGCATCGGTTTATGCGGAGAAAGCTGAAGATAAACTTGAAGAATTGAAGGACAAAGCCGAAGACAAATTTGAAGAGTTCAAGGATAAGGCCGAAGATGTGGTAGATGATCTGAAAGAAAAAGCATCCGGTCTTTGGGACAAAGTGAAAGATAAGTTTGATGGCGATGATGAACCGGCGAAAAAAAATCCAGGTAATTAAGCTTCCACAGGCTGCAAGAGATTGCAGCCTTTTTTCTTTCTTTGTTTTATGGGCGATCATTTTTTACAATACGACCTGCAGGCAATTGAAGTAAGCTTGTGGGAACTGCTTCTGGAATCAGTAAAATCTTTCAAGGCTCCTTTTCATACAGGTTCAGTGGCTACTGTTTATGAGCAAAGACCGGAAGTACGCACTGTTGTGTTGCGACATGCAGATGCTGAGCAGAAGAAATTGTTTTTTCATACGGATACACGTTCACCCAAAGTGCGACAGTTGCAAATAAATCAGCAATTGAGTTGGCTGTTTTATGATAAGGATATTCGAATGCAACTTCGCTTAGCTGCTGTAGCTGTTATTCATACAAATGATGAAGTGGCGAATGAGGCATGGGAGCAGGCGAGGCTTGCCAGCAGGTTAACTTATACAACATCATCAGCATCGGGTACAATTCTTACTGCACCTGAATTAATTAATCTCAGTCAAACAGATGTAGAGCCCGAATTAATAACAACTGCACGCAATAATTTTTGTGTTGTGGAAACTACCGTTCAGGAAATGGATTGGGTATTGCTGCACCACACAGGTAACCGCAGGGCTTTGTTTAACTATAACACACAACAATTTCAATGGATACAGGTTTAAACTACACTGCAAATGAATTGATCAGCATGTTGCAGCTGGAGCCGCACCCCGAAGGAGGCTTTTACAGTCGAACTTATGCCAGCGATGAACAAATTTCCGCCGCAGTTTTGCCCGCAAGGTTTGGTGCCAATCGCTCGATCTCCACAGCTATTTATTTTTTGCTGGAGGGGAAAGATTATTCAGCGTTCCATCGTATCAAGAGCGATGAGCTTTGGCATTTTTATGCAGGTGGCGGCTTGCATATTTATGTTATTCATCCCGATGGAAGGGGAGAAGTATTGTTACTGGGGAATGGTCTTGCCAATGGTTATCGTTTTCAGCATGTAGTAAAAGCAGGTTGCTGGTTTGCATCGAAGCCAGCAACTGAGAACAGTTTTTCATTAGTGGGTTGCACGGTAGCTCCCGGTTTTGATTTTGATGATTTTGAAATGGCAAAAGAAGTTGAATTGTTGAACTTATTTCCTCAACACAGACAATGGATTAAACAGTTGTGCAGATAAGGCTTTCTAAAAGTGTTTTCCCTCTTTTTATTTCTCAGAAAGACAACCGTACCCTGAGTATAATCGTTAGTATATCAAACAAACATTTTTATGAGAAAGCAATTTCAACAAACCGCCTTTTTGCTGGGCATAACGATTGCCTTAGCCTCCTGCTCAAAGTATTCAAATGAAATGACAGAAAATCAGAGCCGTCTTTCTGAAAAGCAAAATGAATTTTCAGCAACAATGCCTGCCTCTCAAAGCAGCGATGACGTTATCGTTTTTACCCAGGTTGTTCAACTTGAAGGCAGCCAGGAAGTGCCTGCAGTAGATACCGATACAAAGGGTATTGCCATTTTACGTGTATCAAAAAGTAAGAAACTTTATTCGAAAATTATTATCCAGAAACTTGCAGATGGTGATGCGCTTCGTTTTGCACATGTACACATGGGTGCCAGAGGTGCAAATGGTCCGGTTCGTATTGGTTTGGCTGATAATGCGTCGCAGTTTGGAATTAACAGAACCATACAGCTTACCGACGCTCAATTTACGTTACTTACTGAAGGTGCATGCTATGTTAATGCGCATTCCAATTTTTCTCCCGGTGGTATTGTGCGTGGACAGATACGATAAATAGCAGAATGTATTTTTTTGAAAGCTTTTATTATTTCCTTACAGGGAATGATAAAAGCTTTTTCATTTCAGGTGTATTAAAGAAATACTACTTCGCCGGTGTGTAAATTATAATAAGCACCAGCAATTATTATTTCGCCTTGGTCAGCCATTTCTTTTAAAAGGGGACTTTGCTTCCTTATTGTTTCAATTGTGTTTAAAACGTTTTGCTTTGCCACATATTCAACAAAGGCCGGATCTTTTGCTGTTTTCTTTCCGGTGAAATCGGCGCACCGCTCTACTGCCGGTTTTATTTTTGATAACATCGCTGTTATATTCCCCATTTGTACATTATCAATCGCTGCTTTAATTGCACCGCATGATTCATGGCCCAGTACCAATATGAGTTTGGCACCTGCTACTTTGCAACCAAACTCCATACTGCCCAGCAGATCTTCATTCACAAAATTACCGGCAACTCTGCCTACAAACAGATCGCCGATGCCTTTATCAAATACATCTTCTACCGGTACACGGCTATCTAAACAAGAAAGAATAACTGCTTTTGGATATTGCCCTTGCGAAGCATCACGCACCATCGCCGAATGATCACGTGCTGTAAGATCTTGATGTGCGTAACGGTAATTGCCATCCTTCAAACTCTTTAATACCTGTTCAGGTGTTAACGCCTTTTGTTCGTCGGCCGAAAGTACTTTTTCAACTAATGGTTTGGGTATTTCTGCTTCCGTTTTCTTTGTTGCAGTTGATTGATTGCAGGAAGTTGAACATAGAAGCAAACCTGTTGCAAAAACAATAGTAAAAATTATACGAAGCATTGAACAAGCAATTAAATGTTGGGTAATAGCTGAAGTTAATTCTTTTTTTGGATGGAAGTAAACGCTGACTTCAGTTGCATTACTGCTATTTGAGATTGATCCTTATAAAATATTCTTCAACTGAAGATATTGCAACAGCATGATCGTTTTCGCATCTTTTATTTCACCTGTTTCAATCATGCGGATAGCTTTTTCAAAAGGAAGTTCCAGTACTTCAATGTTTTCCTGTTCGTGTTCAACACCACCGCCTTCAGCAATTTTCATTTGCGGTTCGTAGGCCGCAATAAACAGGTAGAGAATTTCTGTAACTGATCCGGGTGACATATATGCCTCGTACACTTTTTTGATCTCTGTTACTTGGTAACCGGTTTCTTCTTCCGTTTCACGACGTATGCAATCTTCGGGATTGTCTTTGTCTAACAAACCAGCGCACACTTCAATCAGCATGCCTGTTTCATTGCCGTTGATATAAGTAGGCAAACGGAATTGTTGTGTAAGTATGACTGTTTTTTGCTGCAGGTTGTACAATAAAATTGCAGCACCATTACCACGGTCGTAAGCTTCCCGTTGCTGTACCTGTGTGCTGCCATCTTTCTTCCGATACTCATAGGTTACTTTCTTTAAAGTATACCAGTTATTTGAAAGAATTTCGGTTTTCAGAATATTGATATTGCTGTTCATAGTTTGATGAAGTAAGGTTGTGACCGTTGTTATTGCATTGCTACATTATTTACTTCTATCCAGTAGCCATCAAGGTCCTGAAAAAATATTTGTTTGATGCCATCAGCACGTATGTTCACCGTATTTGGTTTGCCCGGCCAATCGCTATAAGGAATTTTTAATCGTTTGAGGTTTTCAAGGAATGCATCAAAGTTTCCGCTGGTTAAACCAACATGAATGGCCTTATTGGTAACTATCGGTTCTTTAATAACAGAAATGAGATGTAATTCTCTGTCATCACTCAAAGCAAACCAACGGATGCCTTCAATCGCTGAACGATTGGTGATTTCCTTTAAGCGCAATACTTCTTTATAAAAAGCTGCTGAGCGGTTTACATCTTTCACTGATAATGCGAGGTGATTAAATGCAAATTTGAAGTAACTGGTATCCTGTGCTTTTAATTGTAAAAACGAGCACAAAAGCAGAATGAGAAAATAATATTTCATGTATTGATAATTTGCAAACGGCGAAAGGTCTACTGAAGATAACGTTTTACAAGCGAAAGATGTCGAGCTTCTATTTTCTTTTTCCAAGCAACATAAACTCTTCAAAGCGATTTGTGATATTGTTCATCATTGACCCGATCAGGAAAACAGTAAACAGTAATATAATTGACAGAACGCCTGCTCTTAAAAGATCTGTACTAAAATCGTGAATAACAAAGTCATATAAATCGTATAAAACAATGCACGTCAGAATATAAAACAAAAGTACAAGGATATAGTTAGGGCGAACAGTTATATCTATTTTGGTGGCTGTATTGTCTGGGGTAAGTTGTCCTTCAAGAAGAACAAACGTTTTAGGTATGCCTCTTGTAAATGCTCCAAGAGTTTGTTTATTCTTAAGTGTAAAGCTGTTATCTTCCTGAATCTTGCCGGTAAGATTTATTGCAACATCATACCAGCTCGACTTTCTTAATGATTTAATTCTCTGCCGCACATCTTCAATGCCTGTATGTGTTTCGTATTTGTGTTTGCGTTGAAAAAGAAAGTTCATTTACGAGAGTAATTTAACTTCAAACTTATTTTCATCACCCGTTCTTCATCTTATAGATCACCAGAAATCCAAGTACGATCAACACAAGTATTAAAAAAGTTGTAACAATAATCAATGATTGATTTGGTACAGGTTTGTGTTTGCGTTTCCTGCGCTGTTGTTGTAATTGAAGGGAGAGTTGTTTATTGAGATCAGCCAACGCATGTTGCATCTTTTTTTCATCGGCCATACGTAAACCTTCTTCCGCATCACTCATCATATCAGACGAAGAAAGTCGTTGCTCAACTGCATTCCGTTCTTCGGGTGTAAGATTTCCGTGCAGGTATTGGAGTAATTCCTGTTCAGTGAGATCGTCACGCTGGTTCAATATGTCGAGCAGGTTATCGGCCATTGTTCTGTTGTTTCAGCAAAATCATTTTCAAGTTACGTTTTCCATTCTGAATATAGCTTTTCACCTGCATTAAGCTGTAGCCGGTGCTGGTGGCAATATCGGTGTAGCTTTGTTTCTGCAGGTAAAATAATTCAATACAGGTTCGTTGCTCCGGTATCAGTTCAGTTACGGCAATGGTTAGCCGCTCCAGTAATTCATCTTTTTGCAAATGCTCGGTGTGGTTCACGTCTTCAGCAGGGGTGGCCATCATCTGTTCACTTAATTCTTTAGGCAATTTACCTTTATCCCGCAGCTGCATCAGGCAATGGTTCTTGGCAACCATATAGATCCAGCTCTTGAAATAATCAACTTTGTATTTACCCAGTTCTTTAATGGCTTTTTCGAAAACCTGTTGCACAGCATCCTTGGCTTCCTCCTCATTCTTCAGATATTTCATACAAACACCAAACAACAACACGGTATAACGTTGCAGCAACTGGCCAAGCCATTTATTATCGCCATCGTGGTAAAAGCGGTTGAGTAATTCCTGGTCGGGTATGGTGGAGTAGGTTGTATTCACAAACAGGTTTGTGAGGTCAAGTTAGTTATTTCTGTTGAAGAGATGCAAGGGCACACAAAATTCCATATATTCATAGAAACGAATTTTGTAAATGAATAACGCCCTTTGTATTGTTCCGGTTGCGCCTGTCCGTAAGGAGCCTCAGCAAGAATCAGAGATCACTTCCCAATTATTATTTGGTGAGGCGGTGGAGTTGCTGGCATCGCATGGCGATTGGGTGGAACTGGTATGTCTGTATGATGGTTACACGGGTTATTGTTTGCGCAACCAGCTTACAGAAGTAAGTGAGACCATTGCCTTGCAGGACCAGGTTGCGTTAGTGAATACATGGAGCGGTGTAATGTTGGTGAACGAGTTGCCTATGCATGTGCCGTTTGGCAGTGCAATTCCCGGTTTGCAAAACGGCGAAGCTATCTGGGGCGATCATCGGATTAAAAGCAGCAGCAAACTTGTAATGGAAGGTGCTTATGTATTTGAGGAAGAAAGCATCAGGCAGGTAGCGTTTGTTTATTTGAATTCAGCTTATCTCTGGGGTGGACGTTCAGTGTTTGGAATAGACTGCAGTGGCTTTGTACAGGGACTCATGCGTTTCTTCGGAAAGAAATTACCACGCAACTCAGCCAACCAGGCAATGGTGGGAGAGGATCTTGGATTTTTACAGGAATCCCGTTGTGGTGATCTTGCTTATTTTGATGACGAAGAAGGAAAGATCATTCATGTTGGGTTGTTGTTGAACGATCATGAAATTATACATGCAGCAGGTAAAGTACGTATCGATAATATTGATGGTGCGGGCATTCTTCATAGTGAAACGGGGGAGCGAACACATCGGTTAAGGATGATCAAGCGGATTTAGTGTACAAGGCAGAAGGCACAAGAAAAACCAAGATACAAGGCAGAAGAAAATCCAAAACCCAAAAAACAAGAGCGAACTCTCAACTTAGAACTTAAGAACTCAGAACTATTTGTATTAAAAACTCTTGATCCAGTTCACAACTGCTTTCTCCCATCCAATCATTTTAAAAGCAGTATAGAATAATAAAATAGCAAATACTTTTTTTACTGTTTCCTGCGGCAAACTCAAACTCCATTTGCTGCCGAAATAACTTCCAACAACAAAACCCAGCGCAAGCAATCCCACCACTTTAAAATCAACATGTCCGGCCTTGTAATAATTGATCATGCCTAATAGTGCAACTGGTAATACCAATAAACCCAGTGAAGTGCCTTGTGCTGTGTGTTGACTAAAACCAAGAAAGTAAACCAATGCCGGCACCACAATCAAGCCGCCACCAACACCTACCATGCCACCGAGTATTCCGGCTGCCAACCCAATGATGAGGACGGCAATAATAATTGTTGTATCCATTTTTTTTGTTTGCATGTGTTAGAGTTTGTCTCGGTATTTCTCTTTGTAAAACTCGATCGCTTCCTCAATAATTTTAAATGCTTCAGCTTTGTTTTGAAAATTATCGATCTCCACTACTTTATTCTCCAGCACCTTGTACTCTTCAAAATAATGTTTCAGTTCATGAAAGAAATGTTCAGGCAATTCATCAATATCCTTAATGTGTTTTACAGTTGGGTCGTTACTGGCAACGGCAATGATTTTATCATCACGTTCACCTTGGTCGATCATTTGCATGTTGCCAATCACCGTTGCTTCAACAAGGCACAACGGTTGAATGGACTGTGAACAGATGACCAATATATCCAGCGGATCACCATCCTGTCCGAGTGTTTGCGGAATAAAGCCGTAGTTAACTGGGTAGATAAACGAAGAGAAGATCACCCTGTCAAGACGTAGCAAACCTGTATCTTTATCAATTTCATATTTACTTCGACTGCCTTGTGAAATTTCAATGAGTGCGTTTACACGTTCAGGAGCTTTTGGGCCATAATGAGCGCCATGCCAGGGATGGAGGACTGTGATCATATAAATGAATAATAAGTGATGAGTAATGTGTTGCTGCGCCGAAGTTAATAAGTTTTAATGGAGCTGCTGAAAAGAAAAACAGCGGCGAGGAGTCACCACTGTTATTAACCAAATGCTTACTGGCTTGATCAGCCGGCAGCTCTACAGCATTAAACGATTTATTATTGAATACCCTTTAGTATTTCCTGTCCTTTTTTGACAAGTACCGGTACGGGTTTTTCTTCACCATTAATGGCTGCAATTAATCCAATGATCCATAGTACAAATAATCCAAGCAAAACAAAGTAGAGCAGGATGGATATGATCCAGCCGAGGATAGGTATTAAAAAGAAGATCCACTGTGCTATTGCTATGGCAAATCCGCTCAGCATCAGGAACAGCGATTGGCGTAGATGAAAAGCGCCCAGTTGGCTCTTATTACTGCCATGCATTACATACGCAATGATCCAGCCGATAATTGTTAAGTAACTGATGATGGCGATTGATTTCCCATCCATGGTTGCAGTGTTTGTGTTTGCATTTTGTTGTTGCATGATGCGGTGGTTTATTTTGTTTTGGATTGATTTTTATTTTCTGCCAAATATTGTATACATGCCGCTGCCGGGGAAATCAGCATCCAGTAAGTTCAGTAACCTTGCACCCTTAATACACGAAAAAAATACATGATACTTTTTTGGCTTGCCCTCAATATCTGTACAGCTTATCTGCCAGTTGTTGAGTAATTGCAATTGTCCTGTTGATTTTACCTGTGCAGCGTTCATGTTGCCTACCATTCCATTTACAACTAACAGCTTCCAATTATAGCTGCCGTTGCTGGAAAATTCAAATGTTTGTCTTGACTGGTTGATGTGCATGCCTGCATAATTACCTGTGTACACATGATAGAGTTGTTGCATACCGGTGAAATCACTTGTCCATGTACCGGTGAAATCAGAAGGGGCTACCGCAAACTTATTGTAGTTTGTCATTTTTACCAGTGGACTCAAGAGTTCGGTTTCACTATCCCATTGTATGCGTTCAGGATCAAATCCGAATTGCTGCATGAACGTATTTTTATCAGGTGTAATAAATTCAAGCCAGCCTGTTTGTCCCTGCCGGAACAGAACTATAAACACCGTATTACCTGTGGCATTTTCAGTAGCCATGCCCATGCCGAGATAAGGACGGTTGTATGTATTGATGTAAGCTGTTCTGTAATTGCTAAGATTACTGCAACGTGGTGCAGTTAAAATATTCCATGCATTGTTGGTGTGCGGTTCGGGGTCAGCAGGAATAATGGTTCCTTCTTTTGGATAATGCAGCAGCACTTTGATGTTGCCTTTAGTAACTTCCACCCAATCTTCCTGTACAGTGCTTGTCCATCCATCATCAAAGTTGGTTGTGGTGAATGAATAGCCGGGGTTAACAAAATTGGTTGGTGGAGCAATAGTAGTTTGCTGTTGGTCAGGTATCGTTTGCTGTGTGGTAACCTGTTGCTCTGTAGTAGTTTGCTGTTGTGTAGTTGTTTGTTGCTCAGTTGTAGTTTGTTGTTGAGTTGTTGTTTGCTGTTGAGGGTTTGGCGCAGAAAGCGTAGAGGGAGCGGCACTCAGTTCGCCAAAGTACACATCTATTTCTGTTTTCTTTGGTTCATAATAAACGACTAAATAGCGGTTATCTTTTTGAAGCCATGCATATTTATCATCCGTTTCAACCGGAGAAACAGTAAAGCCCAAATTATAAAGGTGTGCTACAAGGGAATCGGCTGAGTAGCCTGATGCAACAGGCAACATTAATACCTCAACTTTTGAAACAGTAGTGCCCGCTTTTTTTGTTTCAAGTTCAAATAACGTTTTCGCTGAAATTTCAGTGAGGAAGCGGCTGTCTTGCTTTGTGCCCGCAGGTAAATTCAATCCTGTGAGTGCTGATTGAGTAACCTGAACTACCTTTTTTTGTGCGTTTGTATTGATCCCAAACAGCACGATGAAAAATGTAAGAGCAAACGGCTTATAAACTGAACACAGCTTCATACGATTGATTTGAAATGTTGAGCAAATGATTTTAATGCGTTAAAGATTTAATAATTAACGGGAATAACGCATCCATTAAAAAAGGGATTTTACAGTTTGGTGATCTTCAAATTGCCGAAATAATATTTCTGATTATCGCCATCACTTCTTAGATGTGAAAGTTGCAGCCAGTTGAATAAAGTGCCCGGCGGTACGGCCTTGGATATGTCGGCAATTTTATTCTTATCAATAAAGTATTCCAGTGATTCTCCTTTTTTCTTAAGTGTGATTGTCACTTTATTAATTTCTTTATCATTTGAAAAACCTGTGGCATCGTAATAAGGTTTTGTGTTAACCGGATAAGTGCTTCCGAATTTACATTCAAGGGAAGTTTCCCCGGGTCTGCCGGAGAAACCAGCTCTGATTCGAAGGTTAATGCAAGGACCATTCTCCACGTAGTTTTTTGCTGTGCCTAAATAGAGCACAAATGCTTTAGCTCCCCAGGGAATATCTCTTGGTACTGCTAAATCAAACGAAAGTTCAAAATCCTGTGGCAACGGCTTTTTAAGATTTAGTGGTATCACTTTGTTCTGTCCTTTTATCTCCAACCACTTTCCGTCTTTGCCCGGTAGAGTAGTTACAGATGCATAATTTGCATCAAGGTTCAGTTCAGATTTCCAGCCAATTGGTTTTTGACCTGCTGCGTTTTGCGAAAAATCATCAAAGAAAATAACAGAAGCATCGGCAGCATTCTTTTTTGAAATGGTGGATGCTTCTGTTGTACTGTTTTTTATTTCTTCAGTTGGCGACTTTAAGGGTTTATAAGCAATACCTTTTATTTTTTCGGGATAAAAGAAATAGTTGTAGATATAATCGTAATTAATATTATCGAGCATCGATTGGTGCAGGTGTGCGCCGGCCTCATTGCCATTGGCTACACCTTCTGCTTCCCATGCAATAAGGATCCACTGAGGTTGATCAGATTTTGTTAAAGCAAGTTTGGCCGGATCAAGTTTGTAGATAAAATCATTTCCTGAATGGTTTGCGTTTTCAAAACTTTCAGCACTACTTGTATTTTCCAGGTGCAAACCGGGCACTTTACTTTGTTTTGCCGGTTCGCTTAAACGGGATTTATTTCTTTCTTTTAATTTTGCAAGTTCTGCTTTTCTCTTTATCAATAGTGCGTTTACTGAAGCAGCATTATCTCCTCTTCTAATATCTTCTTTCGCATCCCTTTCAATTGCTTTTTCAAGTTCAGCGAGGTATTCGCCATTCGTTACTTTAACAAAGGGCTTCACATTGTCTTTACAAAGCAGTACCACATATTGCAAAGTTGTTGCTATTCCTTTTGGCTGATACCAACTGATATATTTTTTAAAAGTTGGATGTGAACTGAAACCCCTCATGTTTGCTACCCGTTGTTCATCTTCCCCCAATCCATTTTCGCCGGGTATATAAAAATAATAGGTATCAGGTGAAGTAATGATTTGTGAGTAATCGCCTATTTTGCCATTTACGGCAATATCCATCCACCAATGGGTATTGGTTTCAGGAGTCCATTTATTTTCTGCATTTTTTTTCAACTCAATATATGTTTTGGTGTTTGCACCATACATCTGGGGAAGTGCTTTTACATTCTCGTTGTATAAGTTAAGTTTTGGGTTTACTAATTTTAATGCCTGACCTATTGCACCCTTTGGTGTATAGCTTTGTTGTATCCATCCAATAATCATCCGGCTGATCGCCATTTGCTTTACTGAATAAACCCGGTTGTCTTGTGTGTATGGTTTCTCCGGTTCGTTCGGGTTAAATATTTTTATCCAACCCAGGTATGCGTTTTCGTAAGCATCTTTCTGATTCTGCGCTGCGGTTATTAACGTTGCTAAAATAAATACTGCCATTAATGAGTAACACTTCATAATTATTCTTTTACAATTTTGATGTTGCTGATGTATACCCCCGTTTCTTTATCATTATTGGTAATATTGTTGAGTGTTAATGATGCAAAACTTCTTCCGTTAGGTATACCGCATAGCTGACAGGGCCCGCCATACTTCATCTTAAAATCGGCAGGTTGAATAATTAAATTACCATTGCTAAAAACGGATACTTTGCCATCTTTTACCAATAGCGTGATATGCACTTTATTTTTTTTGCTGCTGAAATCTCTCAGCGGTTTTTCTGCAGTAATTCCTTCTTCAAAATTTTCACGGTTAATGGCGGGGGAAGAATTGATATTTACTTTTAGTAGACCACGAAAATTGTTATTCTCCAGATCTGCGTCATTGCCTGATGCAACTGTTATTTTCATCACGGTCCCATTATTGAAAAGCCGCTCTTCCTGGTTTTGATTGGTCTGGTTTAGCTTTTCAGTATTCAAAATCAATTCCATGCTGCCTCCGCTTCTTCCGGAAAAGTCTTTATCCGTAGCAACATCAAATTCTAATTTGAAATTTTGTGGTACTGATGACTTTAAATATGTGCTGCTGATTTTTCTTCCAAAACCCAATTTCAACCAGTTGCCCTCAAGGCCTTCAGGTTTTGTAATAGCAAAAGGACTGGTGCCTGTTTTAAAGTAATACCAGTTTGGCGGTGCAGTACCAACTGAACCACCACTAAAATCTTCAAAGAAAAAAGTACCTGAAGGCGTTTGTTTTTTGTTGACTACTTCAACAGCTCCGCTTCTGTATTTGTTACGGTATGTTGCAAGCCTTGCTTTTAATTGTTCCTCATTGGCCGGTTTGTACGAAATACCTTTTACTTTTTCCGGCGCAAAAAAGTAATTGTAGATATAACTGTAATTTATATTTTCCAGCATAGCAGTACTCATTTCGTAAAGTTGAGTACCGTCGTTAGCTCCATTAAACGGCCACCATGCTGTTATCCATTGCGGTTGATCTGTTTTGCATTTTACAGAAACTTCTGCCGGTATTTTATAAACACTTTTATATTGTTTACGGCTTAGCTCAATTTCTCTTACTTCAAAGGGATCAACGTTATCGCTGTTAAATGCCAGCAAAAGTGTTTGCTGATTTGCGTCAAATGTTGCAGGTTGCGATAACTTGTTTTTATAAGCCAACCGCCATTTATTGATTCTGCTGAGGCAAATTTGAAATTGCTTTTCTTTTTGTGCCCATACATCTTCCCGGTTTTTTATTGCTCCGGCATGTGAGCCTGAAAAAGTATTATTTACTCTTTCTCTTTCTTTTTGCTTTTCTTTTTCTAAAGATTCTTCTGCTTTATCCAAAAATTCACCGATTGTAACTTCCACAAAAGGTGATTTGTTTCCCGGCGAAAGAATCACACAGTTTTGACCGTTTGTGATACGTGTTATAAACTGCTTTACATTAGGATGATTCTTAAACTCATAACCTTTTCTCCTTTGGGCGGTCTGTTCAGTCATGTATCCATCAGGCTCCCAGGTAAAATAATAAGCATCGTAATGATTTAAAAAATCAATTGGTACTACTGAAGGAAGCGTATTGACCTGTAAAGCAAACGTTGTGTTTTCTTCTGAAATAGGTTTAAACTGTCCTTTCTCATCCGTCCACATTTTATCATGACTTACGTTCCATACATCAAATGATACACCATACCAATTTTTATTGAGTTGACGTACATAGGTTCCCAGTCCTGCTACCGGGGTATAACTTTTTTTTACCCAGCTTACAATACTGTCATCAATCTGTATTCTTCTTTTTTGAACAGGATCATTGGTTGGTTTTACAAACCTGTCGAACCGGGTGTTACTCCACCAGCCAATTACGCTGTCTTGTATGCGTTGTTCTTTTGATGGCTGTGCGTGAACTGAGAACCAAACCGAAAATAGAAGTGATAAAATGAAATGCTTTTTCATATTTTTTACCTCGACTTTTGCACGATTATTTAAAAAGATTGATGATTGTACTTCCTGCTTTTGTGATCATTTGCATACCGTTGCTGATCACCGTCTCTAACATGGATGGCTTTACGGGTTGTTCGGGTGGCAGTTCTTCAAAAATCAATTCGCCTACTCCAACAATAAATTTGGTTTCGGTTTTCTCTATCCAGTCATCTTTTGCTTCGTCATAGATATAAGTTTTTCCTTCAAACGTTAATTCGCCCCGCCCAACAATCAGCTTCGGTTCTTCAAATTCAAGTGTTCCTTGTCCAACAATAAATGAGCAATCTGTTTTAAGTTTCTTATTTAGTAATTGTCTGTAAATATTCGCTTCTGCTAAAGCTTTTTTATCAAATGCAGATAGTGAACCGGGTTTTTTGGGTAGTAATTTTTTATCTAATGGTTCCAGTTCAAAAGGCGGAATCTTTGTGATTGGTACCAGTTCATCATCAGCATAACTGCCGGCATAATTATTTCCTGATTGACTTATATTACCATCAGCTGTTTTAAAATAGGGGTTGCCATATAATCCCGGCTCTGTGATGTTCGATTTACCAATGCCGAACGAGAGTGACACATTTGGAATGGTTCCGCCTTTGTACTCGATTCCCGAATTATTTTTACTTAGAGCAGCAGCTTCTGCACTTAACTTTAAAAGATTTGTATTGACTGGAAATTCTACAACAGCAGGACAATTGAAATAGGGAATATCTAAATCTTTTAGAGCTGCAGGGTAGATAGTGCTTTCAGGGCGGCAATGAGGCTGTTCAATTCTAAGGTCACGCATAGCTGCCGAGTGCAGATCAAGAAAACCATTGATCCAATTGGTAAGCTCAACTGTTACGGTGTTTTTTGCATTGCCGGTAATGTACCAGCGCCAGGTGCACCATGCATTAAGCCAAATGCGGAATTCTTCAAGCCTTTTCTCCCAATGTTCTTTTATTTTTGGATTAACCGCCTGCATAAATTTTTCAGCCTTCTCTTCGTATTCACCACATTTGGGATTAGCGCTAACGCTGTTCCTGATTTTCAGTTGCTCTTCAATATATTTTCTGAGTTTAAGATCTTCCTGCATATTTGCAGCCATCATTCTTTTTTGTTCGTTCGATAAAATTGCCATGATGTACAGGGCAGGTTTACTCATCATGTTAATCCCTTTCAGATTTTCTTTCGTCATTGTTTTTACAAATTCATCTTCGCCTTTGCTTTGGAGATCGTTGATTTCTTTTGATGCTTTTTGTTCAATCTCCTTCACTTTACTGTAGAGTTTTTTATACATTTTATCGTACGATTCTTTTTTTCCTTTGTTTTTTTCATAGGCAGCAACTGTGTTATCAAAAGAAGGCATCTGGCTCCATTCTTTTGTGAAGTATTCGTAAACGGTTATTTCGCCAATGAGTTTTTTATAGTCAATTGTTTCAACAGGGTTTTTTGTATTCCTGTTCTTTGCAGTTCTTTCAGAAATACTATTTGGAATTTCTTCAAATGACTTTTCATATTCTTTTGCGGCAGCAACGGGATCACCTTCTGCTTCTTTTAGTACCCCGGCACAAAGTCTTGCTTCAGCATGTGCAGGATTACGCCTCAATGCAAACTGAATGTATTTTTTTGCACTGTCTTTTTCACCAAGATAGAACCATGCATAGCCCATATTATTATGCAATGTGCTGTTGCCGGGTTGTTGTAATAATAATTTTCGGAGATAGGGGATGGCTTTATCTGCATAGCCACATTGTGTAAGCATGGCTGCCATATTGTTTTGATAGATCAGGTTGCTACCATCTGCCAGTACTGCTTTCATTGAAAGTCCGATTGCTGCCTCGTTATGCCCCTGCAGGAAAGCAATAATCGAAGCTGCCATCAGCGCTGCTGCTTTTTTTTCTTTTGCAACAACTTTGTTGATGATCGCTTTTTCGGAAGCCGGTGCATTTAGCATCAGTTTGCTAAAAAGGGTGGTTGTAGTTGAGATAACTTCTGCCTGTGAAAATGATTTGTTATTGATGCTGTTTATCCGTGCTGCATCTTTTGCCGGTAACAGTAATTTATTATTGCTGAATTCCGGATAATCAGCTGTTTTCGCATTTACTTCGTTAAGTGTTGGCATTACCTCCTTCATCATCTTCCTCATTTCTGCTTTTTCCTCGAGACTCATTCCCTGCATGGCCTCTTCCATCATCTTATCCATTTCGGATTGAGCTGGTTTTTTTTGCGGAGTTGGTTTGGGTTTGGTTTGTGTAAATGCTATAGTTGTAATAAGAAAGAAGCCAATAAATAGACAAAGCTTTTCCATAACAGATTTTATAGTACTTAAAATTTATTGTTTAATGGAAGAAGTGAGCGGTGTAAATGATGCATCAGCCCTGCACACCAATTTTCTGTCCCAATAATTTAGAAACCCGTTGGCATTATTAAATACGATTGTTTTGCTGCCAAGTGTGGGGTGGAGATTATTATTTTGGTCACGAAATTCTAACGTAAGTGTTACACCCTCAATTTTCCATGCATCTGTTATCAAATTTGGAAGGTAGTGTATAGTAAGAAGTAGCCCTTCTTTTTGAAACGAAGTAAGAAGCCGGTTATCTTCCGAATGCTGCCAGGATGGTTTTTGTAATCCAACTTCATAATTGCTGTTTATTTTCATTTCGTTTCTCATATTTCCACCTGGTTGTACCATAGTTGAACCTACGCTAAATGCATCCAGCAGCACAGTTACTTCTGACAAGTATTCTTTATTATCACTACCGGTTCGAATGTTTACTCTGGCCGCTGTTAACTTGTAGATGCTGTTGTTTGTTGAAGTTTGTGGAGTAGGAGCTGGCAAAGCGGTTTTTGTTTGCGTGGTTGCAGTTGTTTTCTTTAGTGTATCTTTTTTTATTGTGGTTCTTATTGGTGCTGTTATTTGTGCATTACTTTGTGTAACAGAAATGAGCAATAACAGCAGCATGATAGAAATCTTAGTCATATAAGTTGAAGTTTTGTTGTTGAAGAGAATATTTCAGTTAATAGTTTTATCTGATGTTGGTTGCAGCAGAAACAGCTGCTTTATTCATTACCCAACGGCCACCACCACTTGCAGTAGCACCCGGCCCCCAGGTACCATTGAGTTGCGAGCCGCTTAAAGTTGCTGCAACCGAAAAACCTGTGTTTGCGCCATTGTATCTGTAAAAACCGCTTAATTGATTGTTTGAAAAAGTATACGTACCTGTGGCAATACTTTTTCCTGAACCATCTAACACCTGCATCGTTCCATCTGCATTCAATTGAAAGGAATAATAATTTGGTCCATTGTTAGCCCCTGAGCCAAATGTTCCTTTCCATACCCCGGGAATGGATGTGGCAGTTGTTGTATTACTGATGGTTCCCGCATTAGCCGGGATGGTTGTCGTGGTTTTATAGGTTGTGTTGCTTGGCGTTGTTGTTGGTTTGGGTGCGGGTGCAGGAGCAGGTGCAGGTGTAGTATTTGCAGATTGTACAGGGAAAAATTCGATTTTCATCAACACTGTGTAAATGCCATGATCTCTTAGGTTACCAACGGCCGTTTCATCATATTGAACAGGTATCACTCCTTTGCCGAAGCCCATATCACTATTACTGATAAAGGCAAGGTTTGGAGAATTAAGTACAACAAATTTGGGAGAGAAATCGCCATATTTTTCCATGCCTATAGGACGGGTTCCCGGTTTTCCTAAATCACCTTGTTCGCCACCAGCTTTTAGTTTGGGCATACCGAGCTGAGCAGCACCAAAAATAATTGAAGTAGGGTTCATCGTTAGTATGCCCAAGCCAAGTGCCACTGGTGCAATTTTTTGATTAATACTGTATGCCATACTTTGAATAGTAGAACTAAAACCAGCCTGGTTATCTGCAATGGGGTCCTGTTCCCATCCGGTAGGTATAATCGTTAAGATGTCGCCATTTGCTATGTCATATTCGCCCAATAATAAGTTACCTCTGTAATTATCACCGGCTTTAATACCGCCTTTGTTGTTACCAAACAGATCTACCCATGAGCCAACACTTATGCGGTTCGAAAACTCACCTGTTGCATCACCATAAACCGGCGTGCGTTTTTCATAATTCAATTTTGTATTTCCATTTTTATCGCCTAGTAAAAATGAAAAATTGAAATAGACTTCATCTCCTTTTCCATCGGAATGTAAAATGTCATCCCACGTTTCTCTGATGCAGTCAAAGCCTGCAAAGGAAATACGGATACGACCTGCTTGTGCAAGTAGAAATTGTACAGTAAGTACGAATGAAATCATCAAAAATATCTTTTTCATGTTGTTGTTTTTGTGGCATAAAAATGATAACTCTTCTCTGGCTCTGCTATCCCTTAAAAAATGGATATTTCAATAACGGAAGAAAATCATGTAAAAAAGGGATGTCTTTAAAAGCAGACGATGGTTTAATTTGTAAAATGAGATTTAAGAATTATTTTACTGTATGCGAACAGTCATCCTTTATATTTTATATATCAGCTTTTGCAGCATAACGAATGCACAAGTATTAATGAATAAGGACAGTTTATTAAAACTCTTACCAACTGTAAAAGAGGACAGTGCGGGAGTGGAGTTTTATATTAACCTGGGTCAGCAATATGAAGCGAGTGAACCAGAGCTGGCCAAACATTATTATAAAACAGCAGGAACCTTCAGTGAAAAAATTGATTACCCTGCAGGCATACTTCGATACATATTCAATTACACTTTTGTATTGAATATGCAGGGGAGATTTGACTCAGGGTTGGCATTGAATTTAAAATCTGTTGCCATTGCCAGAAAACTGAATGACCCTATCATGCTTGGCAAGGCTTTGTTTAATACAGGTAGTTCTTACCGCATGCTGGCACAGTATGAAAATGCCATTCCGTTATATGAAGAAGGAAGGAAAATATTTGCCTCCAACGGGGATAGTTTATTAATGGCAAGGAGTTATGATATCATTCAAATGCTGTATTACAATCTTGAAAATTATGATAAGGGAGTGTTCTATGGTGAAACAGCAGTGAAATGGTTACGAACAATTGATGATCCCGTATGGCTGGGTACCACGTTGAATAATTTAGGGATGAATTATGCAAAGAAAGGCGCATATGCAAAAGCAAAAGATTGCTGGATGGAAGCACTGGCTATTGGAAAAAAAATCGGGAATATAGAAATGGAAGCTTCGCAAATGCTCAATCTTGGTGATTTGTATATGGATGAAGGCGATTATGCGGTAATTGGACAATACTATAACAAGGCGCTCGAGCTTTATACAACACTCGACGGAGCGGAAGGGATTGCCATTGCTTTGCGAGGGCTTGCTATCTATGAATTTTATAAGAAAGATTTTCAGGCTGCAAAAATATATGCAGACAGATCACTTGCTGTGATCAATCAAAATAATCTGTTGTTTGAAAAAAGAAAAACGTTCGAAACGTTATCACGTATTCATATTGCGTTACATGATTTGATCACCGGGCAAAAATATATGCAGCAAGCAACTGTACTTGCAGACAGCATCATTAACGACCGGATCAGGAAAAGCACCGTTGAGTTTGAAACCAAATATGAAACGGCAAAAAAAGACGGACAAATAAAGTTGCAGCAATCGGAGCTTAAACAAAAAAGCACGCTCAACTATATTTTAATCGGCAGTGCTGCAGCATTGTTAATTATTTCTTTGCTCAGTTACCGCAACTATCGGCATAAACAAAATCTGCAGCAACAACGCATCAATGAACTGGAAACAGAAAAACAATTAGCAGCAACGGAAGCAGTACTTAAAGGTGAAGAACAGGAACGTACAAGGCTTGCCAAAGATCTGCACGATGGGTTAGGAGGTATGTTAAGTGGCATTAAACATTCATTCAATAATATGAAAGGGAATTTGGTTATGACACCCGAAAATGCCCAGGCATTTGAACGCAGCATGGATATGCTGGACAGTTCGATTAAAGAAATGCGGCGAGTGGCACATAATATGATGCCTGAAACATTGGTGAAATATGGTTTGGATACAGCATTGAAAGATTTTTGTAAAGACATGAGTCTTGCAGGTTCTGTAAAAGTCATTTACCAATCGGTTAGCATTGAAAATGCGGTTATTGATCAAACAACATCCATCACCATCTACCGTATTGTACAGGAGCTGGTAAATAATGTAATGAAACATGCAGCAGCAAAGCAGGTAGTTGTACAACTAAATAAACTTAATGGACAACTCACTATTACGGTAGAAGATGATGGTAAGGGATTTGATACAGCAATTCTCCGGCAAAGCAGTGGAATGGGCTGGTCGAATATTTTAAATCGTGTTGAGTTTATGAAAGGAATAATGGATGTGCAATCCGAGCCGGGGAAAGGGACGTCTGTTCACATTGAATTAAAAGCGTAATGGGTATCACTACAGGGAAAATAAAAGTGTTTATTGTTGACGATCATTATATGGTTGTGGAAGGAATTCGTTCATTGTTGCAAAATGAACCAGGTATCGATTGGTTGGGTCATGCATCCAATGCAGAATCATGTCTTGCCTTTTTAAAGAATCAATTGCCTGATGTTATTCTGATGGATATTAATATGCCCGGCAAAAACGGTATTGAACTTTGTAAAGATGTAAAGTTGAAATACAGTAGTGTATTTGTGTTAGGCTTAAGTACGTTTAATCAGCAAAGTCTTATTCAGAATATGATGAACAGCGGCGCATCAGGCTATGTATTAAAGAATGCTTCTCAACGTGAGCTGCTGGATGCAATTGAAGCAATTGCTCAAGGCAAAGAATATTTAAGTGATGAAGCCGCAGCTATTCTCAAAACCGATGAATCTGCACCGGTTGTAACCCGTCGTGAAAAAGAAGTATTGGAATTACTTGCTGATGGGCTTACCAATATTGAAATTGCCGGTAAACTGTTTGTAAGTGCTGCAACAGTTGATACACATCGTAAAAGTCTTATTGCAAAACTTGGCGCAAAAAATACGCCTGAGTTAATTAAGCTGGCATTTGTACATAAGCTAATTGGTAACTGAATAAAGGTTTAGTTATGAAATTACTGATAATGCTTTTCTTCTTCTTATTTGTTTTCAGTGATATCTCTGCACAGGATACAATCAAGAAACTTCAAACACCAATCCGCTTTACAAACCGGTTGATTGTTGCAAAAAAAGTGAGTACGCAGGATGCAATCACTTATGAAATAGATATGCGGCTTGATTCACTTGCAAACAAAAGCAAAGGAGATGTATTACTAATAAGCACAGTGAAAGCTGAAATCGGAAATGTTTTGTATTCATACTGGAAAAGCGGAAAGCTTTTGGGATCAACTGTTTCTCAAGCTTATTTTATACAAACCGGTTTGCAAACCATGACACAAATGGATATTCAAAACGGTCGGCTTCTCGTAACAGTAGGAATTGCCCTTGTAAAACCGGCAGAGTTTCAGCTTCTACAATTTGAACAAACGGTAAAAAACAAAAAGCTGCTGGTAGATTAATTGGAATGCTTATTCAAAATCTTTATAGATCAGGTATTTCTTACGTATTGCTTTAAACTTGGTAATTGCGGGTTCCCAACTCTTGCGTATTTCTTCTTCTGTCTTGCCATCTTTTATCTGTTGCATCAACGTGCCGTTGCCGGCAAGTTTATTAAAGAAATAATCGGTTGGTTTGCCGCTGGCTGGTGCAATGAAAAATTCATCTTTATTCGGGAAAAGGTTATATGCCTCCAGCAACCATTTCAATTGCACTTTACTACCGGCTGTGACAAATACTTTATCAGCAGGCCCGCTTAAATCCCAACCATAACATAGTTTATCTTTAAATTTCGGATCTTTTGCGCCATCCCTGCTGCGTGGTGTAAATGGCTTTAATGTTTTTGGTAAGGAAGGATGTCCGAATATCTGGAACGGAATATTGGTGCCACGTCCTTCACTTAAAACAGTGCCTTCAAAAAAACAAGTAGAGGGGTATAGCCAGATCGATTGACTGCTTGGTAAATTAGGCGAAGGTTTTACCGGCAACTCGTACTTTGTTATGTGATTATAATTATTGCAGGGAATGATCGTCAATTCAAATTTTCCGTGGCGGCCGGCTAATTCATATAATCGTGGTTCCAGCCATTCTTCATCATAGATCATTTGGGCATATTCGCCAATCGTCATGCCATATACAATGGGTACGGGTTGCATACCAACAAAAGATTTATAAGCAGGTTCAAGCACGGGACCATCAACATAATGACCATTAGGATTTGGACGATCAAGCACGATCAAATGTTTGCCCCATTCAAGTGCCGCTTCCATATAATATTCCAATGAAGAGATGTAAGTATAAAACCGTACACCCACATCCTGGATATCAAACAACATTACATCAACACCAGCCAGATCTTCTTTTGAAGGCTTACGTTTTGTTCCGTAAAGTGATATAACCTGAATGCCTGTTTTCTCATCTTTATAATTCCCGATTTTTTCTCCTGCATCTGCTGTACCACGAAAGCCATGTTCCGGTCCAAAGATGACTCTGATATTCACACCAAGTTTTCTCAACGAATCAACCAGATGACTTTTCCCAATGGTTGAAGTTTGGTTGGCAAATACAGCCACCGTTTTTCCTTCAAGCAGATCAATATAATTATCCAGGTTTTCAGCGCCTGTTTGAAACAACCTGTTTTTGATGGAGCCACGATTGTAACCGGAGCGGGCGTGTTTTTGCTGCGCCTCTGCGTAGAACGTCACAAATAGAACCAGTAAAAGGAGTAATTGTTTCATTCCAAATGGTTTGTAGCTCAAAGTTGCACAATTAGTAACGGGAAAAAAAATTTATTGGCAGGGCTGGCATTTGCCAGTAATTTTGCCGGAAACTTAAAAATTTATGCAGCAGGCAAAAAAAGGTGATACCGTACGTGTGCATTACACCGGTAAATTGACAACAGGTGAGCAGTTCGATTCAAGCACAGGCCGTGAGCCACTTGAGTTTGAGGTGGGTGCCGGAATGATGATCAAGGGTTTTGATGATGCCGTGGTTGGTATGGCCATTGGAGATAAAAAAACAATCAATATTCAGCCCAACGAGGCATATGGCGAACGTAATGAGCAAATGATCATTGAGTTCCCACGTTCTAACTTCCCCGACGATATGGCTCCTGAAATCGGGATGCAGTTGATGATGAACAACAGTGCAGGTCAGCAGTTCCCTGTTACCATCACTGAAGTGCAGGAAGAAATTGTAGTGTTAGATGCGAATCATATGTTGGCTGGTAAAGAACTCGTGTTCGATATTGAAATGGTGGAGATTGATGCGAAAGGATTGATCATTGTTCCGTAATAATTAGCCGATAGTAATTAGTCGATAGTAAAAAGTCCACAGCTGAATTTTGCTCAACTGTGGACTTTTTGTATTTACAACTATCGGCTATCTACTATCTATTTTCTATTCATCCACCAACCCAACCACAATCCAACCAATCCCCACGAAACAATGGCGTCCATAAAGTAAGCGCTAATGTCGTGCTTGGGATACCAGATATGACCAGTGTATGGGCCATTTGTAAAAGCAATAATGCCAACGATGAGGCTTGCAATAAAATAGGTGCCGAAGCTGCCATTCGTGATCTTTGCAAATATCCAGCAGAGCCCTATAACTATGATGATGTTTGCAAGAAGCCCCCTGGCCATGTTCATACCCATATTCATATTCCAGGTTTTGTAATAACTGATCTGGGCCCACGGTTTACCGTCAACTTCTTTCATGAATTTTTCCATCTCTTCTGATGAATTTTCATTTTGAAGACGTGGCATAAAATAAGTGCCTTCTTCCAGCCCTGAGTTGTTTAAGAACTGGAGAATTGTGTCTTGCTTGGACGTGTAAGCCTGTCCTTTGTCATGAAGATTAGCAACTGCGAAAGAAATGGTTTGCCACGCAAAAAGCAAAATACCGCCAACAAGGCCGCCGATAAGGATCTTCTTCATGTTATTGATTTTGGTGAATCAGTAAAGTAGAGATTCTGTTCAGCATTCACAAATTCTGAATGCACATTTATTCAACGTTGCTGTTGTACTTGTGTTGAAACAAAAAGAAAAGAGCAATTGCCATCAGGCTTGTTGAAAAAGTTGTCAACCACGATGCTTCCAGTCCAAATGCTCCACCGGTTAACAGAATAGAACCTTTCAGATTTTGATCAAGCAAAGACGGTAAAGAAAGACCACTCACTTCAAAACCAAGCACGGGTCCCTGGAAAAAATTCCAACTGAAATGAAAGAAAATAGCAAACCAGAGATTGCGGGTGTAGATATAGTTTACACCAAGCAGCATGCCTGCAATAAAAATATTGATAAACGCAATGAGATTAAAATTGGGATTGAGTGAATGAAACACTGCAAACAAAACTGCAGATGTAAACAATGCTGCTTCTTTTGGTATCGACTGCATTAAGTTATTCAGCACATAGCCTCGAAACACTAGCTCTTCAGCAAAACTTACCAATATCATCATCACAATTGCAAGTGCAAAGCCCGTTGGATCAACATCAGCCGGAAACCATTGTAATAATTTCATCAACCACAGCACTGTTGCCATTGCAGAAAGTAAAAGAATGCCGGTGAGAAATCCTGCTGCCCGTTCTTTACCAAAACCTTTCCAGGTAAATCCAAGACTTTTAACTGTTTGTCGATCGAATACATTTCTGAAAAAAGCAACAGTTGAAAAAGCAATAATAAAACTGAGAACGATTGTGCCGTAAAACAGCGTTTCCGGAGTAACACTCAGCCCTGCCAGTACGATCAATACACCTGTTAAGGCACTTCCAAAGAAGATGAGCAGCAGATAACCGATGAGGAAAAGCAGTACACGTAGCCAGCCTTTTTGGATAATGGGAGATGATTGCATAGAGTTGGTTTTGGTATGAGCGCCGAAACGCTGTTATTTTACAAGTTCAAAAATAAGCGTATGGCAACAGAAAACAAATATGGAACGGCAGAAAGGTTGATGCGGTATGTACAAATAGATACACAAAGCGATCCGGAAAGTAGCAACTCACCTACAACCGAAAAGCAGAAAGACCTGTCGAAAATATTGGTGGAAGAATTACTTGCGATGGGTATTGCCGATGCGTATGTGGATGCTTACGGTTATGTATATGCCACAATTCCATCAACTACTGAGAAGGATGTTCCTGTTGTTTGCTTTTGCAGCCATGTTGATACAGCGCCCGATTGCAGCGGCACAAATGTAAAACCCATCCTTCATAAAAATTATGATGGAACCGATATTGTGTTGCCCGATGATGAGACGCAGATCATCAGTCCATCAAAGTATGCTTATCTCAAACAACATATCGGAAAAGATATTATTACTGCAAGTGGAAACACCTTGCTTGGTGCAGATGATAAAGCAGGTGTTGCAATCATTATGAGCTTGGCTAATTACCTCGTGCAACATCCCGAAATAAAACATGGAACAATCAAACTATTGTTTACACCCGATGAAGAAGTTGGAAAGGGAACAGATAAACTTGATCTGCAAAAATTAGGAGCAACTGTTGCTTATACCTTAGATGGCGGTGAGTTGGGTACATTGGAAGATGAAACATTTAGTGCTGATGGCGTAAAGATCATTGTACATGGTGTTATTGCACATCCCGGTTATGCAAAAGGAATATTGGTGAATGCATTAAAGATCGCAGGAGAAATTTTAACAGCTCTTCCCAAAACAGAATGGAGCCCGGAAACAACAGAGAAGCGGCAAGGCTTTGTTCATCCTGTAAGTGTAAATGGTATTGCAGAAAAAGCAACTATTGATTTTATTGTGCGTGACTTTACAATTGAAGGCTTGCTGCAACACGAAGCAAGATTAAAATCAATTGCGGAAGAAGTGTTGAAACAATATCCCAGCTGCAGCATGGAGTTTATTGTTAAAGAACAATACCGAAACATGAAAGAAATTCTTGATCAACACCCGGCTATTGTTGCAAATGCAATAGAAGCTTATGAACGCTGCGGTTTAACAGTGGTAAAAGAACCCATCCGTGGTGGTACTGACGGCAGTCGTTTAAGTTATATGGGTTTGCCTTGTCCAAATTTGTTTACAGGCATGCAGGCCATTCACAGCAAACACGAATGGATAGGAGTGGACGACATGGAGCAAAGTGCCAATATGCTTGTTGAATTGGTGAAAGTTTGGGAAGAAAAAAGTTAATTACATTTTTACAAAATTACTTTCGGGCTTTTCTTCGGGCCAAATGCGGATGCCCCAATAAATAGGGTATGCAATTGTGCTCACAAAAATGAAAAGCAACACCCAAATGATCCGTTCTTCATTCTTAACACGTTTGTTATTGATAGCGTGAATGATGAAATAGATCATGAGGCCAAGTTGAACAAAAGCGAGTATGATGATGGAAGCGATAAATCCCATCATGTTGCCAAAGAAAAATTCCGGGGGAACGTCGCCGTGTTCATGTTCCATGCGGATTATTTCAGGGAAAATATTGGCAAGGAAGTAAATAAGAAAGATGGCAGCTGCCACCAAAGGTAAAAATGAAAGAATACCAATGAATACTTTTTGAGAACGTGGCATGATGGTTTGTTTTCTTAAAATTAAACATTCGGTTGCATAGTTTCTTCCCTTTTATAAATGGAATGTGCTACTTTGTATCAAATTTTTACAACTATGGATTTACTTGTCAGTTACTGGTGGGTCTTACTCATCCTCTTTATCATCTTCAGTGGGCTGGTTACTGTTAACCAGGGAACGATTGCCGTTATCACCATGTTTGGAAAATACCAGCGTATTCTCCGCCCGGGATTAGGGTTTAAAATTCCTATACTGGAACAGATCTATAAACGCATCAGTATTCAAAACCGAAGTGTGGAGTTAGAGTTTCAGGCGGTAACGATTGACCAGGCAAACGTCTATTTTAAAAGCATGCTGTTGTATTCTGTTCAGAATCATGATGAGGAAACTATTAAGCGTGTTGCATTTAAATTCATCAGCGATAAAGATCTCATGCAGGCATTGATCAGAACAGTGGAAGGTTCTATCCGTGCATTTGTGGCCACCAAGCGCCAGGCAGAAATTTTAACTGCCCGCAGGGAGATTGTAGATTATGTAAAAGAACAGATCGATCATTCACTGGAAGAGTGGGGTTATCACCTGCAGGATCTGCAGATCAACGATATTACGTTCGATCAACAGATCATGGAAAGTATGAGCCGTGTGGTAGCAAGTAATAACTTAAAAGCTGCTGCAGAAAACGAAGGACAAGCGTTGCTCATCACCAAAACAAAAGGTGCAGAAGCAGAAGGTAATGCTATTAAGATTGCAGCTGAAGCAGAACGTGAGGCAGCCCGTTTGCGTGGACAAGGTGTGGCTCTCTTCCGCCAGGAAGTTGCAAAAGGTATGACAGAAGCTGCGGAACAAATGAAGCAGGCAAATCTTGATACCAATGTGATCCTCTTCAGTATGTGGACCGAAGCTGTAAAGAATTTTGCAGAATATGGAAAAGGAAATATCATATTCCTGGATGGTAGTGCAAGCGGCATGGAAAATACCATGAAGCAGATACAGGCGTTGATGGTGAAACAGGCAGGGGTATAAAAAAATATCTAATACAAACGAAAGAAGGGTTGACTAAATCAACCCTTCTTTCGTTTTAATACAGGTTACTGGTATTGAATATAAACAGGAACAGGTGTCAAACGCAGAATTTCATTGGGCTGCATCACCGGATTCCCATTTACTGCATCATTTTTATAAAACACTTTAAACCCGGCAAATTGAACTGGTTGCTTGAAAATAAAATGGTGATAGGTACTTTTCTTTAGCGCTACGTTGCCAAAGCCATCCATGTTAATAACGATCTGCACCTCAGGGCGGGTTGTAATTTGTGTGTAATTCGTAAGCATTGGTGCAGTGAAACGATGCACAACAAGTATTTTCGACGGCAGTTTGTTTTTCTTTACAAGGGTTTGCAGCCATTCAGAAGCGTAGTTAATATCATCTGCATCAAAACTTCCTATTGAGGAACCGGGAGGGCGTCCGGTTTTCATGGAATATTCAGCATCAATTCCAAGATGCACATTAGGTAACTGAAGATATTTTTCCAGTCTTGGTAATTCCTGTTGCAACGTGCTTAAACCCGGTTGTATATCGAGAAACACCAGCCCTTTGACTGAATCGCCTAACGCAATTGCTTTGCTGATTTCTTTTTCGGGCATACGGGCCCGGTAGTATCCATCGCCTGCATTGCTTTGTGCAGTTACAGCAATATAATGAATGGCAGCTATTACAGGCATTGACGTATCTGCCTGTTCCCATTCTTCGACCTGTAATTTTAATTTCTCCAACATTATTCCGGTAGAAAATTCTCCCAGTATACCCATGTGTTTACTGTAAAAATTTCCATAAAAAGCCACTACACGATTAAAAGGCAATACAGCACCTTCGGCGGGTATTGCTGATGCAACGGGCCATCTACCTGTTTTGTCTGAATTTGCCAGTTGGAGTAATTTCTTACGATATAGAATTGTATCAAATGTTGATGGCGGCAAAGCTTTGTGTTGAATACTTCTTTGCTGTGCAGTTACAGGTGTTGAATCACTTTGCGTGCAGTTATTAAACGACAACAAAAGTAAGATATAAAAAAGACCCCTTCTGTATGTTCTGAGATGCGCATAAATAACATCAGTTCCCACCGGTTAGATTTTAATGGAATGTATGAATTGTTGGAAGGGTAAAACAAGAACAGTGGAGCTGTAGTAAAGTGATTCACATCAGCATTTCAATGATGCAATGCAAAACATGTTCAGAAAAGGCATTTGTTGCCTGTCAGTATTGTAGCTGATGCCAGTCAAAGGTTTAAGCTGAAGTCAGGAGTAATTTACAGGTATGAAAACTGTAATCACGGAATTGGTTTTTTTGCTTTGCTTTTTTTGCATTCCATCGGATCTGCTTCCTTTTGAACGGCAACAGCTTTTTTTAAGAACCCGTCAAATCCCCGTTCTAACATACCATAACATTTATCAGCAACCTGCCAGGGAAGATCCGCTTTTTATCAGTGCGGCTCATTTTGATCAACAGATGAAAATATTTCACGACAAAGGTTACCATTCAATTCTGCCTGATCAACTTGCAGCTTATTATCAAACAGGAGCCGAATTACCCGGCTTGCCTTTTATGATTACGTTTGATGATGCACATGTTGAACAGTACACACTTGCTTTGCCTGTATTAGAGAAATATCAGTTTAAGGCTGTTTTTTTTGTGATGACTGTTTGTATAGATAAGAAGGGATTTCTTTCAGCAAAGCAGATCGCTTCGCTTTCATCAGTTGGCCATGTTATTGGTGTGCACACATGGGATCACCCCAATATGGCGAAGCAACAGCAACTCAATTGGAAATTGGAAATCGACAAACCCAAAAAGCGCCTTGAGGAAATCATCGGAAAACCCATAAACTGTTTTGCTTTTCCTTATGGTGCATGGACCATGCAGGTGTTGCAGGGGTTAAAACAACGTGGATTTACAACTGCTTTTCAATTACAGGGTAAGCAAAGTGCTGAACAGCCTTTGTTAACAATACGTAGAATAATGGTAAATGGGGCGAGTAAGCCCGAGCTACTGATAAAACATATAACAACAGTTTTTCAATAAAATATATGTAAGTCAAAAAGCCGGTTCTAAGCCGGCTTTTCAATTGTTGCTTTATTTTGCTGGTGGCGGTGGTGGGTTAATTTTTGCAGTTGGTACTACGTTTTTAACCGGCTTAGTTGATTTAAGGAATGCAAATACTTTACTTATTTCTTCATCGGTTAAATTTTTATAAGCTTCCCATGGCATTGGAGGTAAAATAGGTCTTGTGTTTTCCATGCCTTTGTATTTTCCCTCACGCAATACTTTTTTGAATTGTTCTTCCGTCCACATGCCAATACCTGTAGAATCGCTGCTGATGTTGGCTGTGTAGGATTGTCCCCATGGGCCGATCATTGATGTAAAGTCAGGTGCAAACAGAACCCAGCCGGCTTTTACGGTTGCTTCGTCGTAAGGAGGTAGAGGAGAACCTGCCTGGTGACCTCCAAACCGAAGTTCAGGAATTACTTCAGGCCCTTTCGGTCCTAAACGTTTTGGCGAATGACAGATCTCGCAATCGAGCGAGGCAACCAAACGTTCACCCTCTTTAATTTTATCTTCAGCAGTTGGAGCAGACGCTGTTGTTTCTTTTGTTTCTGTTGCCTGGTTATTACAGGCATTAATGAGCAGGATGCATAGCAGTGCCGAAATGGTAATCTTGAATGAATAACGCATAATTGGTTGTTTTGGGTTTATGGTGATGGCTGCTTAAAGCAGACGTTAAAACAATTCGCCGAAAAAGGGTAAAGTCATTCTGTTGAGAATAAACTGCGGATAAGTCGGGTATAAGTGATTTCAAAACTAAAGTAGTATCTTCTTTCATTAATTCATAGCTTTCTTTAAATGATTTTTTGCACAAGTGATAACTTGATAATATGAGCAAATTACTTTCTTCATGTAAGCTTCCTTTTTCAGACCAATTAAATAATAAAGCAGAATGAGCTTCGAATAGCTTATATTGATTTGTGGTATTGATCTTTTTTGTGCGATTTAGCTATGCTTGCTTTTTAATTACTTCAATCAACTGTAATTATTTTCAAAAAGATACACATCAGGTGAATTCTGTTGATACTGTTGTTACGCCAACTCCGGAGAAAGTTACAGATGACGCTCAAACGAATTTTGTTGATTCCTTTTCAAGCAACAATGTGCAGAATGATTTTGTTGATACTGGAAATGAAGTGTCACCCGGGCAACTCCTGGCATATGCAAAAACCTTAATTGGTACGCCTCACAAATATGCATCTGTTGATCCTGCAGAAGGGCTGGATTGCTCTGGTTTTATTACACATGTATTCAATCATTTTTCGATCAATGTTCCCCGTTCGTCAATTGATTTCACGAATTATGGCACGACTGTTAATCTTGCAGATGCAGAAACGGGTGACTTAATTCTGTTTACCGGAACAGATACTTTATCTGAAGTAGTTGGACACATGGGTATTATTACAGAAATAGTGGATGGCGAATTGCAATTCATTCATTCAACTTCAGGCAAAGCATATGCTGTCACCATCAGTAAATTAAATCCGCATTACAAAAAGAGGTTCGTTAAAGTGATCCGTATTTCATATGCTCTTACCGGTAAACTTGAAGGCTTAGAGATTTTTTGAAATGCTGAAAAAGAACGTACTTCCTTTTCCCTTTTGCGATTCAAGCCAAATCTCGCCGCCATGGCGTTCAGCAATTTTTTTACATATGGCTAATCCTATTCCTGTTCCTTTGTGAGTTGAATTTGAATGTAAACGCTGAAAGATCACAAAGATTTTTTCAAAAAATTGTTCGTCTATACCCAATCCATTGTCCCTAACGGAAAATATCCAGTGGGTTGCAGTTTTGGTTGCAGCTATATGTATTTGCGGAGCTGCCTCAGTTCTGTATTTCATAGCATTGCTGATTAGATTTTGAAACAGTTGCGACATTTGTATGCTGTTTGCTCTGACTACAGGCAGGTTGTTAAAAAAGATTCCTGCAGTTGGTTCATTCAGATCTTCAATAAATAACTTTTTGATCTCACTGATTACATCTGCTGTATTCACTTCATGGTATTCTATTGCAGTTATACTTGTTCTGGAATAATTAAGCAAATCGTTGATAAGGGTCTTCATTCGCTTAGTACCATCAACGGCAAAATGGATATAAGTTTGTGCTTTTTCATCTAACTGTCCTTCGTACTTCTTTTGGAGTAAGCCCATGTAAGAAGATACCATTCTCAGCGGCTCCTGCAGATCGTGTGATGCAGCGTAGGTAAACTGTTCCAATTGTTTATTGGTGTCATTCAGTTCTTTGTTCTTAACTATTAATTCTTTTTCGATCATAATCAGATTGTTGATCGTTTTTACAGCATACACAGCAATGGTGCTTAGTAATAAAAGAATCAACAGGATATTAACCAGCAAAAGATAACCTTTTATATCTCTTGCCGTTTCGCCAAGTGCATTTGAAAAAGCACTTTCTTTTTCGGAGAGTTGCGAAGAAAGAAAGTTGATCTCTTTTGTAAATACTGTTTTTTGTTCTGCTGACAAAGTGCCGGCTTCAATTTGTGCATGAACATTGTTTCCGATCGTATCAAATTGATTGATCAAAGGTTCGGCTGAGGCCCATATATCGATGGCTTTTTTCATAAACGGTGCGTTATGAAAATTTTTAAAGAGCCAGATCATATCGGGGATGTCATCCGGATGATTTTTGCCGGTAATAAAACCCTGCCTTGCAATTTCATCAGCCTGTTGAGAGAGTAGAGCGTTTCTTGCTATGTTGTCACCTTTCGGTACAGTAATTGATTTATTAAATGCATGCCAATACCCAATATTCTCCGATTCTACATAGGTAACGAGGTATAAGGACGCATCTTTTTGTCCTTTTGAATATTCAGACTCACCATTGATATAAGCTCTTGCAGCTGAGAGTACTTTTATTGTATAAAAATTAGTCACGATCAGCAAGAGCGAAACGAAAAAGATAAAGAGCAGTAGTAATGATTTTTGTTTTTTCATGGTTGCTTTTGGCCAACCCTAAGATAAGTGTAATACTTGCATTGTGCAAGAGCGCCAGCTGTTTTTACTGGAACACTTACTACTTATAAAGCTGTAGCGGAAATCACTTAACGCATTAAGAAATTTGCGAAGTTGAAACCACTGCTGCAGGTTCTGTAGCGGCAATAATTTCTTTAATGATCAATACAAGTTGTTTTTGCAGATCATCGGTGTTTTTATAGATTACCCGGTGGTCACTTGCGCCTGAAAGAGTAGTGGAGTGTTCTGCTTCTTTATGACGGAGATAAACAACGGGTTTATTTTTTGCTTTTGCGTAACCGGCTTCAATACCAATGCCGATACCTTTGTGCGATGTTTCAGCGATCAACAGATCACACTGTTCTAATTCAGCAAGTGCCGAACGCATCATTTCTTCTTCCTGTGATTCTTCAAATTTGTAATGATCAACAAAAACAAATGACTCTATCTGGTGTTCTTCAAGAACACTCATAATTGCAGTGATGGCGGTGTTAAGACTCCTGCGTCGTTGGTAGCTGATGGAGATATAGGCTTTCATACATCTGCAAAATACGGATTGTGGGTGATGATTTTGGTTTCTGAACGATCTGGTCATGCAAAAAAGTTAGTCACATAGCTGGGGAAAACCTGAAACAAGAGTTTGTTAGCCTGAAACTTTCTGAAAGCAACGGATTCTCAGCTGAATTAAACGGTTTTCCATCATAAAATAGTAAGCATTGCAACCATTTTCTGCTTTTACAAGAAGTGGAAATCAATTTCAATGTTCTGCATTACTCTGGCTGATTTGGCTTGATAGATGTGGCTTTTTTGAATAAAGCATGCTTTGCTGAACTTTCTGCAAATAAGATTGTTTGAGTGCGGGTGTTTCAAATGGATAGAGGGTAAACGGAAGCCTTTGTTTTTGTTTAACTTACATATTCTTTTTTGTTTCCGGCCGAATTGCATTAATCGATAAACAGCTATAATGAAATTACGCTTGCTCTTATTTTTATTCACTGCTTGTGTTATAAAAGCACAGGTAAGCACAGCTCAACAATTTTCCATCAGTGGGTTGGTTAAAGACGAAAAAGGGAAAGCTATCGCACTTGCAACTGTGAGTGTTTACAAAACAGTTGATTCGGTTCTTCTTACTGCAACTGCAACAGATGATAAAGGCAGGTTCAGTGTTAACTTAAATGCAGGTGTTTATTATTTAGCTGTAACATTTCTTTCGTTCCAGGAAAAGAAAATAAGCAATGTTACGGTTGATAAAAATATAAATCTTGGAACAATTGTATTACAGGAAACGGTAAAACAAATGTCAGAGATCGTCGTTACATCTGATAAGAAGATGATGGAGTTGAAACTGGATAAACGTATCTATAATGTAAGCCAGGATGTAAGTAATATTGGTGCAAATGCATCAGAGATATTAGCGAATATTCCTTCAGTCACTGTTGATCCGGATGGTAATGTAAGTTTAAGAGGCAGCGAAGGTGTACGTATCCTGATCGATGGAAAACCATCTGCACTAACTGGTTTACGCAGCACGGATGCATTGCGTAATCTGCAAGGCGCCATGATTGAACGGATAGAGGTGATCACCAATCCATCTTCACGTTATGATGCGGCCGGTGAAACAGGCATTATCAATATTATTCTGAAGAAAAATAAAACAAGAGGCTTCAACGGAAATTTTACCGGAACCGTTGGCTATCCATCTAATTTCAGCGGAGCATACAGCATCAACTATCGTACACAAAAGATGAATTTATTCTCCAGCTTTGGAAGTAACTACAGGCAAAATCCGGGCAATGGTTCTTCCACGCAAAAGTTTAGCAGTGCAGATACAAGTTTTATGTACAATCAAACGCAAAACAGAACAAGGCGTGATTTCTCCCTTAATTTCATGGCTGGGATCGACTATTATATTTCATCAAATGCAACTTTCACGGGTTCGTTTTTAATTGATGGAGGCAGAGAAAATAATCTCAATAAATTGCTGTATGAAGATTTTAACAGTATTGGGTCGTTAACCGGCAGCAGCGAACGGATAGATGATGAAACAGCTACGGAGCGTGATACAGAGTTGTCTTTAAATCTTACAAAGAAATTTCCCGGAGAAAAGGAGCGTGAATGGACAACCGATTTCAAATGGACGAATAGTGGCGAGAAAGAAAGTTCTGATTATAGCCAAACATTTTCTGATGGCACCAAGCCTTTGTCTCAACGTTCTGGCAACCCTGCATACGAAGACAATCTTCTGCTTCAAACAGATTACATTCATGGATTTGGTAAAGATGGAAAATTTGAAACCGGTTTAAAAGGAACCATCCGCAGAATCACGAATGAATTTTTAGTGGAAGAACAGGATGTAACTGGTAATTGGATAACACTGCCTGCATTTGATAACAATATGGAGTTTACGGAGCAAGTATATGCTGTATATGGTTTGCTCGGCAATAAAATAAAAGATTTTTCTTACCAGTTTGGTTTACGTGGCGAGTTAACCATCATGCGTACAGGATTAATAAAAACAAATGAGATCAATGACCGTCGGTATGCGAATCTTTTTCCTTCAGCAAGTATATCTTATGCGATTGATGAAAAAAATACATTGCAGTTGAGTTATAGTTATCGTATAAACCGTCCCAATTTTCGTAACCTTACACCGTTTGCTGATTTTTCTGATGATCGTGTTTACTTTGTTGGTAATCCAAACCTCAATCCTGAATTTACACATTCAATGGAAGCAGGGCATTTGCTGGAGTGGAGTAGTGGCTCGTTGCTTTCGGGCGTTTATTACCGTTACAAAACGGGAGTGGTGGAACGAATCAGAACCATTGATACGGTTACAGGCATCAGCAATATTATTCCTGTTAACCTGGCTACACAAAAAGAACTGGGTATTGAAATGACATTTGCTGTTACTGCAGCCTCATGGTGGAAGATCAACAGTACCGTTAATTTCTTTCGAGCAGTTGCGAATGGAAAGTATGAAAATACTGAGTTGAACAGCGAAACAGTTTCGTGGACAAACCGCACCACTTCACGTATGACATTTTTTAAAGACCTCGATTTTCAAGCTTCTGTCAATTATCAATCGCCACGAATTACCACGCAGGGTAAAACGTTGGCTATTTATTCTATTGATCTTGGCTTAGTGAAAGATGTTTTTAAAGGCAAGGGTACACTTACATTCAATGTGCGTGACCTGATGAACAGCCGCAGAAGAAGAACCGTTGTTGATATTCCCGGATATTATTCAAACTCTGATTTTTTATGGCGGCCACGGCAAATGACATTGACACTTAACTTCCGCATCAATCAACAAAAAATCCAACGTGATGATGACGATGATAACAATAATATTGATGGATAAATAAATTACACGTCCTTCTCTTCAAACGACAGTTCAATTTTAGAGATATGAACTTCAACTTTACGATACTGAACACCTGCAGTATCAAGCATGCGCCTTGATGCTAATGAAGTATCGCTGCCATTATATTTATCTGACAGATAAATTACTTCTGTAATACCTGATTGAATAATTGCCTTCGCACATTCATTACAAGGAAACAAGGCGGTATAGATTCTGCAACCGTGCAGATCCATACCAATGTTATTAAGAATGGCATTCAGCTCTGCATGACATACATAAGGATATTTTGTTTCCAGGAAATCGCCTTGCTTATCCCATGGGAATTCATTGTCGTCGCAACCGGCAGGTAAACCATTATAACCAGCTCCAACAATTTTGTTTTTGTTGTTGACAATACATGCACCTACCTGTGTCGCCGGATCTTTACTTCGCTTGGCAGAAAGAAGGGCAACGCCCATAAAATACTCATCCCAGGATATATAGTTCGTTCGTTTGCTCATTTTAATTAAGTGCAATGTTTAGTTTGTTTAAGGCCGTGAAGTTAACGTGAAACGTTGTGTTTAAACAAACCCCAAGCATCATGATTTACAGTTAAGGAAATATTGGAATAAAAAAATCGAATAACGCAAAGGGAAACAACTACTTACACACTATTCGTATTTTTACCAAGTAGTTTGTCTATTTACCTCGCCACGAATTTTACTAGTTTTACATCGAATTAGTAAGTGTTTATATCTATCCAATCCCAATGAAAATGAATATTTCCTCAGAGTTTTCTCTTATTCAGTTTCATAAGTATTTACGGGATTCGATTAAAATGAACAAACCGAAAGGTTGCTGATTACGTAAGAAAAAATCGTATATCAACTAGTTGTTCATCGTATCAACACGTAAGAATTCAGTAATTCTAATCTGTACTTATGAAACATTTTTTACCCGTACTTTTCTTCTTTGCAATTAACAGCTCCGTTGTTAACGCACAATTATCAAATGGTGGTACACTTGCCAATTTTACGATCGATGCCGATACAAAAGTCGGCTATGCAAAATTTGGTACCACAACACTCCTTGCCTACAATAATGACGATTGGTTTTTACCAGCTTCATACCCGGGAACCGGGAAAGGTGTAATTGACACAACCGGTGCATCAGCTTTTAGAACAAGATTGATGGCAGGTGATAATATTTCTTTCAGTCGTAGAATGAATGTGGTGAATAATACTGTTGTGAATGGCAGAATATGGGTTGATGGTTTGTATGTAAGAGATTATTCAGGTAGCATAGTTGGTTCTACTTACACTTACGACAGCACAACCTTTGGTAATGCCGCAAAAAATGCAGACAACCCTAATACCGGCTGGAATGTAAGTACTCAATCAATCCCACCTAAAAATGATTTGATCGACGGGTTTGCACATTTACGCAGAGATGGGAGTTCCCCAAGTGATTCTTTATGGATGAATTTTGGCATCTCTACGCTGGGTGTGTTAGGTTCTCGTTATTATGATATTGAACTTTTCAAAAAATCATGTGTGTATAACAGCACGACCGGTTTATTCAGTACAAGTGGAACTGAAGGTGGTCACTCAGAATGGAAATTTAATGCCAGTGGTCAAATTATACAAACTGGCGATTTGATCATTTCTGCCACATTCAGCCCTGGTGCTGCCCCAATACTCGATATCAGGATCTGGGTTTCTTCAGCAACGTATAGTACAGTAAATCCTGCTTTCTTTAATTTCAATTCGAATTTCGATATGCCATCCGGCGGCAGTTATGGTTATGCACAAATTGTTTCAAACGCAAACACAACAGCCTTTGGTGCAGGTACATCTAATTACAGTGCTTTAGGTCTTACAGATACTACTTATGCTACACCATGGGGTACCACCACCTTTAATTCGACAAATACACAAAGAATTTGGTCTTCAAATTTTGATCAATTGCAGTTTGTTGAAACAGGAATTAATTTAACACGTATTGGTTTAGATCCTTCATTGTATACAGCTTTAGGTATGGGACAATGTTCGCCTTTGTTTAATTCTGTTTTCTTTAAATCACGTTCATCTGCATCATTTACAGCAAATCTGCAGGACTTTATGGGTCCCTACGATTTTGGAGCATTGCCTGCAGCCTCAACTGTTGCTGCGTCTTCTAATTTTCCTGCATTGTGTCCTAACAACCCGGTAAGTACACTCTTTGTTAATAACCCGGTTAGTTCCTCTATTTATGAATGGAGTACACCAAATGGCAGTATTTCAACTAACCCTGCAAGTGGCACAGCAATCGACATTAGCGGTCCCGGTATTTATTATGTTGCCCAACGTTTATTCAGTGGATGCGAAGTTTATGCAGTTGACACTATCCAGGTAGTATACACATCGGGTAGTTGTTCAATTCTGCCTGATACGAAAATAGAGATCAACGGAAACGCTCGTGGCAATAAAGCTATTGTTAGCTGGAAAGTGGAGGATGAAATGCTTTCTTCAGCGAGCAGGTTTGTTGTTGAACGAAGCATCAATAATTCAAATTATGTAACTGTGACGGAAATTAATGCCGACATGAACAAAACAGTTTACTCAATTGAAGACGTTCTTTCAGCACAGGCTACCGGTTACAATTACAGAATAAGGATCATGAAGAAAGATCATTCAGTTGCTTACTCTTCTTCTATTTTAGTTAAGACTAAACAGACTGATTCTGAACTGAGCTTTTATCCAAACCCAGCGCAACATGAATTGAATTTGTACACAGGTGCAGCAGTAAAGAATGCGCAGGCAGTTATTTACGATATGTCGGGTGCAGTACTACAACAAAAGAATTTTTCAGGTAACAATCTTAATATGAACGTAAGCACGCTTAAACCAGGTGCTTATTATTTAAAAGTGCAGCAAAAGGATGGTGGGGTTGCTAAGATGCACAAGTTTGTGAAACTCTAATCTGTTTCTGTTGATTGATAGTTTGATTTGGTTAAATAAAAAATGGTCTTGTTTCAACAAGACCATTTTTTTTTGTTTTATGAGATTTTTATTGTCTCACCGGTGCTGGTTTCGGCATTTCTTTCCGGGGTAATTTCTCAGCTCGTTGAGCTGTATTGTAAACAAAAGTTGCAACGATGGTGGCCATTTGTTTCAGATCATCTGGTACTAAGTGATCGTAGCTGTCCATAGTTGTGTGATGTGTACGTGTATCATACTCGATCTCATCCTGGATGAATTGAAAACCGGGAATACCTAATTCATTAAATGAAATATGATCAGTACCGCCGGTGTTTTGCAACGTGAGGGTAGAAGCACCTACACTATGAAATGGTTCCAGCCATTTTGCAAAAATCGGTTGCACGGCGCTGTTACCTTCGAGGTACACACCTCTAATCTTACCTGTTCCGTTATCAATATTGTAATAGGCAGAAATTTTTCCCTGCTCCGGTTTTACATCTTTTGTTACACGATCACCCACATTGTTTTTGATCCATCCACGTGAACCAAGTAAACCTTGTTCTTCGCCACTCCAAAGCGCAATACGAATTGTGCGTTTTGGTTGAAGATTCAATGTTTTGAAAATGCGCATCACTTCCAGCATAACTGCACAGCCGCTTGCATTGTCTGTTGCACCGGTTGAACCTTGCCAGCTGTCGAGATGTGCACCCAGCATCACTACTTCATCTTTCAATTTCGGATCAGTACCTTTTATTTCACCAATTACATTATAACCTTTCACATCGCTGCCTGTAAACTCCGATTGTACATCGAGATCTAATGAAACAGTTGTGCCCATATTCACCAATCGGTTGATGGTCTTGATATCTTCAAACGAAACAGCTATTTCAAGAACAGAAGGTTTGCCATTGGTGAAATCAACACGATTACCTGCAGGGCCTTGTACGAAAATTGTTCCGTCGTGCGATGCAGGACTGCTTGTTAAGTATGCTGCAGCTCCTTCTTCGGTGATCATCTGTTTGATAAGCGTATTCAAACGTTGTGCTGCTCCAAACCTTGCAAAGTTTTGCTGATTGCCACCGGGACCCTGCGGTTGCGGATTAGGTTTAAAATCAGCCATTTTTTTTAACTCATCGTCTGTATAACGATTTGCATCAGGTTTAAAACTGTGTTTGTATTCATCAACACGATTCACCAATACAACTTTACCCGCCAGTTTTCCTTTGTATTGAGCCAACTCGGTTGAGTCTTTCACATTGATCACTACTACATCTGCTTTCACCAAGCCTTTTGTGCTTTGTGTCCATGTTTTTGGAAAGGCCATGATCGGTTTGTAATAGGGAGCTGTCATAGCAATATAACTTTTCTTCAATTGCCAGCCTTGGCCAAAATCGCCCCATGCTTCTAACCCTGCTTTATCGGCACCCCATTTTTTCAACTGTGTTACTGCATAATTTGCTGCACGGAAATAACCGGGGGAATTGGTGAGACGTGGACCGCTAACATCAGTAAGATGAAAAGCAATATCCATGATCTGCGAATTGGCAGTGCCTTCTTTAATAATCTTGTTAATGATGTCAAGATCAGTTTTTTCATCCTGTGCCTTTACTGTTAACGCTGAGGTTACCAGCAAAAAGAGCAAGAGTTTTCTCATATTATTTTGTTTGAAGTGAAGAGATGCCGCTATGGCGGTTTATTAGTGGAAAATACAGATAGCCTGCGAGAAAACAGACAGAATCTTAGTAACGGCGTAATACAGGTGTATGCGGCTGCGCTTTTACTGAATCACTCTTTATACGGAATAGTGGCAGGTGATTGATTATACAGGATCAGGATTTGAAAAAGCTGAATAGTTGTAACAAGGGTTGGGTCTTCGCTGAGCGTAAACTCATCTGATTGAGAAAAGGGAGTTGCTTTCCTGTTTAAATGGAAGAGATATGCTTTGTTTGAATCAAAGAACGGTTCCAGCAGATTGAATTCTTTAACAGCACCGGATAAAGAACCGTTTGTGATCTTTGCATTAATGAATGGTTTCTTTTTATTGTCTGTACCAACAATATTGTTTCTGTTTGGCAGCATTGCTTCACCACCATTATATACACTCATAAATGATACAATGCCGTTCACAGCATTTAGTTTTCTTAAGATCGTAGCAAAACGTGGGTCTTCCGGAGCATCTTGTTGCTTTACATGAAAGCTGCCCATGATGCCAATCACTTTTTTCTGCTTAATACCGTAGCGTTCTTTTGCGTAAAGAAAATTTTGATACATCACGGAATCACGCAGGTCATTTCGTTTGCTGGTTGCGATATAAAGCCGTTGATGAATATTGTCAAGCAGGTGTTTTACATTTTCATAGTTATTGCCAAGCCATTTTTTATAGTTGATGTTGTTCTTGTTGAAAAAGGAATAGGCTTCATCAAATTTACTGATGAGGATTTTTGCTGTATCATTCACCGGGTCCATCTCCATGAATAACTTTTTATGATCTTCAGGTATTGAAGTAAGTGCTTCCCGTTTCAGAAACAGAAGAGCATCACGATAAGCAAAATCAAGATCAACGGTTATGATCTGCAGTTTATCTTTTTCTGGTAGTGATTGATTAAAGCTATACAACTGTTGAAAGAACTGAAACAATTGTTTATTAAAGTAGAATGTATTCGGGTGAAAATGAAAGAAGCTGTCCAAAAGCCGTTCATTGCCTGTAGTGAGATAACGGTTGAGATAGATCTGGTCGAGAAAACCCAACTCCAGTAAAATGAACCGCAGGCCTGTTTTTTTCTGCAGATAACGGATCATGTCAAATTGCAGTTCGGTATTATATTGCGCACCATGACCTTCACCGATAAGGAACAGTTGATTTTTCAGCAAACTCTTGTCAAATAGTTTTTCAGGATCGGCAAAGCGGTTGTTCCATACAATGGCATTTTTCTTCAGATACTCCTGCTGCGGTAATGCTGTTTGGGTAAAAGATACCGTAATGAAAAAATTGACAATGAGAAAAATGGTTAAATGCTTTTGCATCAGCTAAAGTTAGCAATTGTATTTTTTTATAATTCTACAAAATCTAAATCTTTAGCAAATGTTTCTTTTGTTTTACTAACGGAGTAAATGCCAATGGCAAGAATGATAACGCCTGTGACCCATGCGCCTGTTACATAGTTATTAAACACAACATTGCTTCGTAAGAACTGAAATAATAATAACATCAGCGGCAGAAAACCACGCACCAGATTTGGAACTGATACTGCTACGGTAGACCGTAAGTTGGTGCCAAACTGTTCGGCACTCATCGTAATATATAAAACGGAAATACCGGAACCAAAGCCAAGCCCCATGCAGATGAGGTACATGTTAAATGCACTGCCGCCTCCTCTTAAAACAAAGAACAACAGAATAAAGAAAGCAGTAATACCATAAAAGATGTACAATGTTTTCTTCCGGCTTTTTAAATAGTTGCTTAAAAGTCCGGCACCCATATCGCCAAACACCAAGGCGACATACTGTAACATCAATGCTTTTGGTTGATCGAAACCGGCAATGCCGAACTGCTTGGCAAACTCATCGGAAAAACTGATAATGATACCGATGATGTACCAAACAGGTAAGCCAATGGTGATAGCCCGCAGGTAACGCACAAAACGTTCTTTGTTATTTAGCAGCATGAGAAAATTGCCACGGGGTGTGTTGTCTTTTTTTACAGCTGCAAACATGTGGCTCTCCAGAAAACCTACCCGCAAAAATAAAAGAGCCAGTCCCATGCCGCCGCCTATAAAATAGCAGAGCCTCCAGTTTTCATCGCTCAGGTAATGAATAAAATAAGCAGTGATGGTGCCAAACACACCGCTTGTTGCAATGATAGCAGCAGCAATACCTCGTTTTTCTTTTGGCAACAGTTCACTTGTTAAGGTAATGCTGGCGCCTAATTCACCGGCTAAGCCTAATGCCGCAATAAAACGTATCCAACGGTATTGCTCAACATCTGTTACAAATCCATTGGCAACAGTTGCCAGCGAATACAATAAGATAGAACTGAAGAGCACACTTTTTCTTCCTTTCTTATCGCCCAGTATTCCCCAAAGAATACCGCCGATGGTTAAGCCGAGCATTTGCCAGCTCAATAAGTTTTCACCAATGTTTTTTAATTCGTTTTCAGGAACGCCTAATTCAGTGAGGCTTGAACGCCTCGTGATATTGAACAGCAGGAGATCATAAATGTCAACAAAGAATCCTAAAGCGCCAACGATAACAGGTAGGGAGAAAATGCCGTATTGTTTTGGTTGCATGCAAACGTGATTTGAAACGGAAGATAAAATATTCTGTTGAAGTAAGTCTCTCCGGGGTTTAGTAGATATGGATGTGAATTATCACCGATGTTTAAAACTGAGCTGACGAAGATCATCTTTTGATCAGTTTACTGTCAGTTGTTTCAAAACCTTACTACTGATCATACAGGATACTTTTGCGCTAGCAAAAAAGTTGGTCAAATCGAACCACTATTTATTCATCACTATCCAAAAATTTCAGGCCGGTTTTCGTCTGTTTATTTCAACTCATGAATTATTCTTCTCCGCACAGGTTTCATATTCCCGTAATGGGATTGGCATATACTGTTGATAGTCCCATTAAAGTTGCACGCTTCGGCATTTCATCCGTTATTTCCATTGTGGAAGACCGGTTGATCGAAATGATGCGTAGTCATTATTATCAAACAGCGAATCTTCCTTACACACCTATTGCTGTGCATGAAGAAGATTACAGGGCAAAGCGAATTACCGATTATCTCAACCTTGTAAACGCAATTGTGCAGGAGCAGGTAGAGAAATTGAAAACAGCAGCTTTTGAAAAAGGCTCGGAGATCATCAAGTATTTTGAAATGTTGCCGGAGGATAGTGCGTTGAAACAACTATACAGGCAGATGATAAAGTTAAATGATCAATCTGAAAAAGAAAAGATCGAAAGTTATCTGCGTTCGCAAATCGTTCCCGGTACAATTGATGTAAACATCATGACCAAAGTTGACCGAGAAACATTCACTAAAGAAGGAACATTGGTAGAAGATGGATCGGACGCTGTTGCTGCACTACGTGGATTTGTAAAAAGTAATCTCAGCAATTCATCGGTGATCTTTTCTGCAGGAATGAATCCACGTTTGTACAACTACCTTGAACATTGCAAAGAGCTTGATGCAAATGAAGAAGCTGTGTTTACTAAGAAAGTGGTTGTAAAAGTGAGTGATTACCGCTCTGCATTGATACAAGGAAAATATTTAGCGAAAAAAGGTATTTGGGTAAGTGAGTTCAGAATTGAATCGGGTTTGAATTGCGGCGGACATGCATTTGCCACAGAAGGTTATTTGTTGGGCCCAATTCTTGAGGAATTTAAAACGAAGAAAGAAGAACTGACCAATTCTTTGTTTGAAATTTATAATGCGGCACAACTGAAAAAGAATAACCGCAGTTTTGAAAAGGCGCCTGCAATTGTTTATTCTGTGCAGGGTGGAATAGGTACATATGAAGAAGATGTTTTTCTGCATCAGCAATATGGTATTGAAAGCACTGGTTGGGGCACACCGTTTTTGTTAGTGCCCGAAGCCACAACTGTTGATGATGAAACTCTGCAACTCTTATGTGCAGCAAAAGAAAAGGATGTGGTGCTGAGTGGCAACTCACCGTTGGGTGTGCGTTTCCATTACCTCAAAGGAACAAGTTCGGCTAAAGAAAAAGCAGCAAGGATCAGCAATGGAAATCCCGGCAGCCCTTGCACTGAAAAACATTTGTCGTTCAATACAGAATTTACCAAAGAACCCATCTGCACCGCTTCAAAAAAATACCAGAAACTGAAACTGGAACAATTAAAATCACTTGAGCTTCCGGGGCCGGAATACGAAAAGCAAGTGCAGGAAGTGCTGGATAAAGAATGTTTATGCGTTGGTCTAAGTAACTCTGCTGCTATTAACTATCAGCAAACTTTTGTAAAAAAGCTGGAAGCGGTAACAATTTGTCCCGGCCCGAATATCGCTAATTTCTCCAAAGTGGTTTCATTGCAAACGATGACAAATCATATTTATGGCCGTGAAAATATCATGGAAAATAAAAACCGGCCGCACATGTTTATTGCCGAGCTGAATTTATATATGAACTATCTCCGTGAGCAATTGGCAGATCGTGCAGCAATTGAGCAAGATGCAAAAAAGAAAAAATACATTGCTTCTTTCTGTACTAATCTTCGGGAAGGAATAAACTACTACCGCAATCTTACTACCTGCGCATTGAATGGGAGAGAAGCATTTGAAAGCGCATTGCATAAAACTGAACTGGAACTGGATGTTTTATTGTGTTGATTCAATATCAGTGAAAATCAAAAGCCCCGACATTTCTGTCGGGGCTTTTTTATCTTTTGAATCAAATCAATTTTATTCCTCGTTCAAACTCTTAAATATCAATCGCTTCACCATAAGCAGCAGCAGTTGCTTCTTTCAACGCTTCGCTCATAGTTGGGTGAGGATGTACACCGTTCAATATCTCGTGATAAGTTGTTTCAAGTTTACGTGCAACAACTACTTCAGCGATCAATTCGGTTACACCGGCACCAATCATGTGTGCACCAAGAAACTCACCATATTTTGCATCAAAGATCACTTTTACAAAACCATCTGTATTACCTGCTGCACTTGCTTTACCACTCGCCATGAACGGAAACTTACCAACCTTTACTTCGTAACCTGCTTCCTTCGCTGCTTTTTCTGTATAACCTACAGATGCAATTTCAGGAGTGCAATAAGTACAACCAGGAATGTTATTGTAGTCCATTGCTTCAGGAGCGTGGTTGTATTTCTTTTCCATGTAAGCAATATGCTCAGCAGCATTGATACCTTCTTTACTTGCAACGTGTGCCAGCGCCTGGCCGGGAGCCACATCACCAATTGCATAAATGCCGGGTACTGATGTTGCACCATATTTATCAACAACAATTCTGCCTTTATCTGTTTTAATACCGTTTTCTTCCAATCCAATGTTTTCGATGTTGGCAACAACACCAGCCGCACTTAATAAAATGTCTGCTTCAAGTACCTGTTCGCCCGCAGCAGTTTTCACAGTAGCTTTTACACCTGCACCAGACGTATCAACTTTTGTTACTTCAGCACTGGTCATAATAGCAATGCCTTTTTTCTTGAACTGCTTTTCCAGTTCTTTCGAAATATCTTCATCTTCAACAGGCACTACACGTGGCATAAATTCCACGATTGTAATTTTTGTACCCATACTGTTATAAAAATCAGCAAACTCTACACCAATGGCACCACTGCCCACCACGATCATAGATTTTGGTTGAGTTGGTAACACCATTGCTTCACGGTAGCCAATGATCTTTTTACCATCCTGGGGCATTGAAGGCAATACACGACTACGGCCACCTGTTGCAATAATTATATATTTAGCTTCAACTGTTTGTTTACTTCCATCTGCAGCAGTTACTTCCAGTTTGCCTTTGCCGGCAACTTTTCCGTAACCCATGATCACATCAATCTTGTTCTTCTTCATTAAAAAGTTAACACCCTTGCTCATTTTATCGGCCACACCACGGCTGCGTTTTACCACACCGCCAAAATCGTGTTTAACATCGTTGGCAGAAATACCATAATCGGCACTATGTTTCATGTATTCATACACCTGAGCACTCTTCAACAAGGCTTTGGTTGGAATACAACCCCAGTTTAAACAAACGCCACCAAGGCTTTCTTTTTCAACAATTGCAACTTTAAAACCAAGCTGTGAAGCACGGATAGCAGCAGGATAACCACCGGGGCCACTACCAAGAACAATTACATCGTATGCCATACAAAGAATTTGAAAATTTGAAAATGCAGTAATTTGAAAATTATCGGCTGCGAAGGTAGTTGAAGTGGGGGAAATAGCAAAAGGCAAGAAGCTGCTGAATGTTAGCCGATAGTCCATAGCCTGTAGCCGGTAGTTAGTAGTAAGGGCCGGAGTTCTTTTCCCACTTCCTACTACCCAATAACCACTATCGGCTCTGTTTTAGCTTTCCTCTAACACAAATCGTTAAAACATGGACGCATATTTGACTGTGGAAAATAAACAGTGAAAGCGCACGTTTAGATGCTTTGCAAGATTTACATTTGACCGTCGCAACCTTTTAGGAATGTGACAATTACTAAAACCATTGAACAGATATGAATTTCTTTCTTCTCCAGGTTCAGAATGCAGTTGATACCTTAACCAATGCAGCAACAACACAGGTAGTACCCAAAAAAGAAATGCATCTCATCGATCTGCTGATGCAGGCCGGTTGGATCATGATCCCTTTGTTATTGTTGAGCGTGGCCACCGTGTATGTGTTTGTTGAACGCTGGCTGGCCATTAAAAAAGCCACTGAAGTGGATGGTAATTTCATGAACATCATTCGTGATAATATCCTTAGCGGCAACGTAACAGCAGCACGCAACTTTGCCCGTAACACACAAAATCCAGTTGGACGTATCATCGATAAAGGTCTGCAACGTATTGGCAAGCCCATCGATTCTATTGAGAACAGTATGGAGAATGTGGCCCAGCTGGAGATGTATAAACTGGAGCGTAACGTCAACATCCTTTCCGTGATCTCTAAAGTGGCGCCCATCTTTGGTTTCGTGGGTACACTGGTTGGTTTGATGCAACTCTTCTTTAATATTAATGCCACCGGCGAATATGAACTGAGTACCATTGCCGGCGGTATCTACACAAAACTGATTACATCAATCAGTGGTCTGGTGATCGGTTTGATCGCTTACCTGTGCCATAACATTCTGCATACGCAGGTGGAGAAAGCATTGAATAAAATGGAAGCATCAGCTGCCGATTTTCTTGATGTATTGCAGGAACCAACCCGTTAAACCAACTCACGCATGAATCTCAGAAAGAAAAGAGCAGAATCATCGGAGGTGTTTACAGATGCGCTGAACGATATCCTGTTCATCCTGTTGATGTTTTTCTTAATTGTATCAACACTGGCTAACCCCAATGTGCGCAAAGCATCATTGCCAAAAGCCAAAAGCAATACCCGCAGTAAGCAAACGGTGGTGGTAACCATTGATGCCACCAATCATTTTTATGTTGGCTCCAAACCTGTTGATCCGTTGCTGATGGATACAACGCTTTCGCAAATGATCAGCGCTAAACGCAACAGCGGAGAAGAAGTAAGTATTGTGATCAATGCCGATCGTAACGCCACCATTGAAAGTTTTGCTGCAGTTCTCCGTGCTGCCGATCGCTTGGGTGTGAAGGCGGTGATGAGTGTTGATAAGAAAGGAGTGCAGTAAAGTACAAAGTGGGAAGTTGAAAGTACGAAGTATTCAAATGCAGTTTCGCCGATAAAATTGATACATCTTACCGATGAATAGAATACCTATATGCACATATAACTCTTGCAAGTCTGCACTTACATTTTTGTTATTGTTTACTGCTATTTCGGTTGGTGGGCAAACTGTAAATAATACTGTTTCAATTTATAATGCGAAGGGCGATACAATGTATTCTGATAAATCGAATGCAATAGCGGTTGTATCCGATAGTAATGTAAGAAAACAGATGATGATCACGGTAAATCAGGGAAGGATTTTTAGCCCTGATAAACAAATATATCTTGTTGATAGTTTAAAAAATGGCAGGGTAGTGGTTTCTGCCTACAATGTTAACGAAGGGAAAAAGATGTTACTTGCAAGGGAAAGCTACATCGTAGTTACTTCCCCTGAAAAAATTGTTTATGATGGATACGGTATTGAACATGGCTTTAATCTTCTCGGATATTATACAGGAAATATTCCGGTATCTATGTTCAAAAAAATTGATCGAATCAGTTTAACTCCAGGTCTGGACTTGGTTAGTGCCGTAGTTTACATAACCGTCGATAAAGAATTTGCCGAACCATATTACACAATAATTTCGTCGGCAACATTTCCTGATTACTTGTTGAGTGCATGGGCTAGAATAAAAGCAGGATATAGTGTGATTTTCGATGAGGTTAAAGTCAAAGATCAACAAGGGAATATCATAGCATTACCCAATAATATCGCATTTAAGGTGACTGCAGATTGACAACCTAGTGCTATTTATTTTTCACTGCTCACAAATGCTTTTATCATCCGCTCATTCCCACTCATATCATTCCTCAATTCAACAGTAAATCCTTTTTGCTGAAATAATTCAACGGTTTCTTTCCCCAACTGCTGATTGATCTCAACATACACAGCTCCGTTTGACTTTAGATGATGCAATGCAAAGTCAGCGATCTTTCGATAGAACAACAATGCATCTACATCAGGTACAAACAAAGCTTTGTGCGGTTCAAACTCCAGCACATGTTTACTCATCGTGTTTGCTTCTGTTGTTTTGATATAGGGTGGATTGCTGACGATGATATCGTATTTCCTTAGTTCACTCCATTTGCTCTCATCCAAAAAATCAAGCAATTGAAAGTTGATCTCTGCTTCGTTGTTTACAGCATTAATTGTAGCTGTGTGTAATGCTTCACTGCAAACATCAATGGCTGAGACTTCTGTTTCGGGAAGGTTTTTTTTGAGAGCGATGGGGATGCAGCCACTGCCGGTACCGATGTCGAGAATGGTGAGTGGTGAATAGTTAGTGGCGAGTGAGGCTGAATCCTGTACCACGTACTTCGTATTTCGTACTTCCCTGATGATCCAATCAACTAATTCTTCTGTTTCCGGTCTTGGTATCAACACAGTTTCATTTACTTCAAACTTCAACCCATAGAACCAGGCTTCGTTCAATACATATTGTAGCGGACGATGAGTGAGCAATTGTTGCAGAATGCGATCAATCTTTTGGGTTTCTTCAGCTGGGATGTTCTCTTGTTTGAGGTGATACAACTTCTTTTTACCTACATGTTCAACTACTAAAGCAGCCATCGCTTCAGCTTCAGATATTTCATGTACAGCAGTTAATGCTTCCCGTAAGTGTTGGTATTGTTCCTGCCAAGTCATACGCAAATCTACCTGCTTCTTCCGAATCCGCTATTTTTGCAGCCTTACAGATGATCACCGACGAACAATATATGCAACGCTGTATTGAACTTGCCCGTAAAGGCACAGGTTCGGTTGCGCCCAATCCCATGGTTGGGGCGGTGTTGGTACATGGTAGCGAGATCATTGGCGAAGGATGGCATCAACAGTATGGCGAAGCCCATGCGGAGGTAAATTGTATAGGTGAGGCTGTTCAAAACGGCCAGACCGATAAATTTCAACAATCTACTTTGTACGTTTCACTCGAACCCTGTGCCCATTTTGGTAAAACGCCGCCCTGCAGCGATCTCATCATCAACCACAAGATCCCGAAAGTGGTGATCGGTTGTCGAGATCCGTTTAAAGAAGTGGATGGCAAGGGAATTGAAAAACTGAAAGCTGCTGGTGTGGTAGTGATCGTTGATGTGTTGAAAGACGAATGTATTGATCTCAACAAACGGTTCTTTACGTTTCACCGGCAGCAACGTCCTTATATCATTCTCAAGTGGGCACAAACAAAGAATGGAATGATGGCTTCTAAATCGTCGGAGCGATTGTTGATCAGTAATGAAATGACCAACCGTTTGGTACATCAATGGCGCAGTGAAGAAGCTTCTATACTTGTAGGAACAAATACTGCTTTGCTTGATGATCCGCAACTTACCAACCGTTACTGGCCCGGCAAACAACCTGTTCGTTTGGTGCTGGATAAACAATTGCGGTTACCGAATACATTAAAACTGTTTAATGATGAAGCAAAAACCATCATTTTTAATTCAATAAAAAATAGTGAAGAAGTGAATGTGCGATACTATCAATTGCCAAATGCCGAAACCGTTCCTGCTTTATTAAATGCATTATATCAACTCAACATTAACAGCGTAATTGTGGAAGGCGGTGCGCAACTGCTGCAAAGTTTTATTGCTGCCGGTTTGTGGGATGAAGCAAGAATCATTACCAACGATCAACTAACTGTCGATAATGGATTAACAGCACCACAATTGATCAATTCCGTACAAACAGGCGAACAACTTATCGGTTCAGATAGAATTGGATACTTTATAAACTCATCATTCATTACTCATCACTCATTGTAATATGCTTTTATTGTTGCTCGGTAGTATTGTCTTCAGTTCATGGTTAACATTGTCGTTTAAGCTTGTTGAGAAGTTTGGCATCAATACATTCCAGGCAATTGTATTTAACTATATTACCTGTGTTATTACAGGTTCTTTTGTGAATGGAACTTTTCCTATTAACAAAGATGTAATGGGCGAGGAGTGGTTTCGCTGGGCCATGTTGATGGGCACTATATTTATTTCATTGTTCAATGTAATTGCCAAGACTGCACAAACAATGGGTGTAGCTGTTGCATCAGTTGGAAATAAGTTGTCGCTGGTAATACCTTTTTTGTTTTCCATTTACCTGTATAACGAAGAAGCCACAATTTTTAAAATAGTTGGTGTAGTTGCAGCACTGATTGCAGTAGTGCTTACCTGCTGGCCAGCACCCGGACATGTTGAACCTTCCGGCAAAGTAGTAAAGACAGCCTATTTTCTTTTGCCGGTGATTTTATTTGTTGCCAGTGGTTTGCTCGATACAATGATCAAATATGTTGAAACAACTTATATCAACGAAGAAAATCAAAATGCATATCTCATCAGTGCATTTGCAGCAGCTGCGTCTATTGGAATTATCAGTTTAGTTTTCCTGTTTGCAAGCGGACGGATAAAGTTTGAACCAAAAGCTGTTCTTGCAGGAATCATCATTGGTATACCGAATTATTTTTCGATCTGGTGCCTCATGGGTGTGTTGAAAGCATTTGCAGGAAACAGTTCTGCCATCATCCCCATCAATAATATGGGCATCGTGTTATTCAGTACGGTGGCGGCATTTTTAATGTTCAAAGAAAAATTGACCAAACTTAACTGGATGGGAATTGTATTATCCATTGTTGCTATTGCATTAATTGCCTATGGATAACGTTGCTCATTGTTAAACTCCCATTCACAATTCACCATTGACTATTCACTACATGAACGAAGAATTTTATTATACCATTGCCCAACCTGTTGTAGCCGAGTTTAAAGACCGGGGTAGTCGTTTTCTGGCCTATGCTTACCCGCTAACTTCGGTTGATGATTTTAAAGCAAAGATGAAGTTGCTGAAGGAAGAACATCCAAAAGCGGTGCATCATTGTTTTGCGTATCGGTTAGGTGTTGATGGCAATACATTTCGTGTGAGTGATGATGGAGAACCATCAGGCAGTGCAGGCAGGCCCATTCTTGGACAGATCGACAGCAAGCAGCTTTGCAATGTGCTGGTGGTTGTGGTGCGATACTTCGGTGGCACTTTGTTAGGTGTGCCAGGTTTGATCAATGCGTACAGAACAGTTACATCGCTGGCTTTGCAAACAACGCCCATCATTCAAAAGCAAATTGAAGTGAACTATCAATTGCACTTTGATTATACACGCATGAACGATGTAATGATCATAGTAAAACAATACAATTGCACTGTTATAAAACAAGAGCAGAATTTATTCTGTGATGTTGAGATCAGTATTCCTAAAAACAGGTTGGAAGAAGTGTTGTTTAAGTTAGGGGAGATGCATACGGTGGAGACAAGAAAGTTGTAAGTTCAAGGTTCTAAGTTGTAAGTCGGTCCCTGCTTGCGGTTTGTTCCTTGGATTTTGTTTTTTGGATTTTCTTCCTTGAACCTTGTGTCTTTGTCAAGCTTTGCCCGTCATCTTATACACCAGTAACCCAACTACTTCTTTCAAATAATTATCCCATCCCTGAAATGCATGATGCGACGGTGTAACAGATTCCCAGAATAGCTGCGGATTATTGATCGACGTAAAGTTGCAGGGGTAAGCAACGGTGTTCAATCCCACTTTTGTAAACACCTGCTGCGAACGTTTCATGTGCATCGCCGAGGTTATGAGCAGGTAAGGACCTTTCAACTGCAATGAATCAAGTAGTTTTTTTGAATAAACAGCATTCTCATAAGTATTGCGGCTTTGGTTCTCGCTTAATATATCCTCTTTCGCAACGCCCATCAACAACAATTCTTCTTTTACAAAATCCGCTTCTTTATATTCCTGTCGTAACACACTTCCGCTGCCACCTGTAATCAATATTTTTTTGATGTGCCCTAGTTTGTATAAACGAACGGCCTGTATATAACGATCGCTTGCGCCGCCGTAAAAACCCTGTTTGCTTTTAAATTCAAACGAAACAAAACCTGCCAGTAGAATACCTGCTTCATATTTTTCACCTGCAGTCAATATTTTTTGCTTTTCCTGCCAGCTAAGCGAAAGTTTATGAATGATGTATGGGTTTGAAAAAAGCAGGAACCAACTGATGCAGAAAATAAGCCGTCGGCGTTTTCGTTGCTGGTCTTTTGTAAAAAAAGTGATCAGGACAAAAATGAGCAGCCAGTTAAAGGGCGAAATAAAAATGGACAGAAGTTTCGATAACAGAAAAAACATGCCGTGAAGATAAAAATTTCCTGTTGCCGGCAAAGAAAGCTGGGTAAAACAAACTTTAGCAGGGATTTTGCAGTAATAAAGAAAAATATTTTATGAGACAGACTGCGGTTCTGCTTGTATTCCTGATCACTGGTGTTGCAGCATCAGCTCAATTAAAAGTAAAGCCTGATTGCGGGGTTTTAACGGTTGATGTATTCAAAGGCTGGATCAATGAAACCAAACCTAATGCCGATCCTGAGCAAATAAAAACAAAGCTTCCTTGTTTTACTTTTTCCGAAAAAGAAGCGCCTTCCTCTACCTGTGGTGGTGGGGTTTACCTGGATGATAAAGGTGTTCGTTTTTATACGCAACGTGATTACATTGTGATCAACGAAAAATTCAAAGGGAAATTTACAGCGCCTGTAATGGGTGTTAAAAAAGGCGGATTGTTTACAAGGTTCGGTAATCCCAAACTAAAAGATGCTAACTGGGAAGCCTATCAAATGGCTTATGGAATCATGATCGTTTATTACAATGCAAAAGGCGTTGTAAACAAAGTGATCATCAGTACCAAAACAACTGATGATATAGATCTCTGCACTACTAATTAACCCTTATTGCGTAAAGCTTCATTTGTTCAATTGAGACTTATACAGGAGATTTGCAGCATTCTTAAATTAGTTACTATGAAATATGCTTTTCTTCTGTGTGCAGTTTTACTGACTGGTTCTGCGGCAACAGCCCAATTAAAAACAAAGCCAGATTGTGGCGTTATCACTGTTGATGTGTACAAAGGCTGGATCAATGAAGCAAAGCCCAATGCCGATCCTGAACAGATCAAAGCCAAGCTACCATGCTTTACTTCAGCCGATAAAGAAGGAAACGAATCAGGTTGTGGTGGCGGTGTTTATTACGACGATAAAGGCATCTGCTTTTACGTACAACGTGATTATGTAGTGATCACAGATGCATTCAAAGGAAAATTCAGTGTTCCGGTTTTGGGTGCCAAACGAGATGATCTGTTTGTACGCTTTGGTAATCCTAAAATGAAAGATGCCAATTGGGAAGCGTATCAAATGGCCTTTGGCATCATGATCGTTTACTATAACATGAAAGAGGTGATCAACAAAGTTATCCTTAGCACTAAATCAATGGATGAAATTGATCTGTGCAATATCAACTAAGCATTTATTTCTGAATAGTAACGATCGTACCTGTTTGTGCATAACGGGCAAGATCGTCAATATGTGTATTCTTGAGTGAAATGCATCCGTTGGTCCAGTTGTAGTAACGGTCAATAAAATAATCGTTACCTCTTTCAACACCATGAATGCCTATCCCGTTACCAACATTTGCATTTGCAGGGATAAGTCCATTCTTTTTGCGGAGTTTGTATTTGATCATGCTTTCTGTTGTTGGATAATCCAGCATCAACATCTTTCTCCATAGTTGATGTTCTTTAGCATAGGTAATTTTGAACGAGCCTTCGGGAGTTTTGCGATCGCCCTGCATAAATTTATCTTCCAACGGTTTCAGACCAAATACAACCGGGTATGCAGCCAGTAATCCTTTGCTGTCGTACACACGCAATTCAAAATCAGATTTGTCAATGATAATGCGAACTGTTCCTGTAGCTGTACCTGCAGGTCGGTAATATTTTTGCATGGGACGAATGCCGGTCTTGTCAACATTTGTAGTTGATGAAGCGGTGGATTTGTAAACAACCGGTGTTGCGTTTGTTGTTTCCGGAACAGATGCGGCCGGACTTGAATTGGTTGAACAGGCCATTATAAGCACTGTAAACAGTAATAGTACTGATGTAAAAAGTTTCATAGCATATTTTGTTTAAATAAAGCAGTTGAAACGGTTTTACAGTGCAGAAGGAGGGTATCGAATCAATGAGATAACGATGCAAAATAATTTCTTATTGCATACAAAAATGCAAATAGGGAAAGCCTTTTTAAAAATGGGAAAAACAACCTGGTAGCTTTACTTACATCAGTATGTTATTTACGGGAGTTACAGGCGGCGGCAGCTCTTTTTCGTTAAGCATTTCACGCAGATCAATTTCAATAGTGCGGCTCAATGCAGTAATAGGCACATCATTCGCACTGCCTTCAAACGGATTTTCTGTGGCTTCGCCTACACGTTCAAGACTCATAAACACCCAGGCCACAATTAAACTAAACGGAATATTCAACCAAACATAAACATCGCCCAGTTTTTGAAATTCATTCAACAAGCCAAACGGTACAATAAATGTAAACAGGCGAATGAAAAATAAATTGATCGATGCAAATTGTCGTGGGTAAGGGAAATTCTTAATACGCTCACATTTGCCCTGCTGTTCATATAAATTCACCAGCATATTTTCCAGTTCAATATGATAAAGCGTATCAAGCTGTCCTTTTTCGTGTAACTCTTTTAAATGGGTTGACTGGAGTTTAATAAGATGTGTAGCACAGTTTTTCTTTTGCAGACAATGCAGCAAATCTTCATCACTTAAAAAGGGTTTCAATTCATCTTCTTTTTTGCTTTGCCATTCAGGAATAATATAAAAACGTTTATACTCGATGTTGTATCGCTTCTGTGTATTCTCCCATGCTCTTGTTTCACGCAATTGAAACCTTAGTGCAGTTAACCACGCAATGTGCCGGTAAATAATTGGCTTGTGTGCGGCTTCATCTTTTATGTAATCTTTCACCATCATGCCCCATGCACGGCTCAGGTTTACAATAGAGCCATAGATCTGTCTTGCTTCCCACAAGCGGCTATAGGTTTGTGTATTTCGGAAACCCGCTATGAAAGCGGCAGCGGTACCAATCATCGCAATCGGTACCCATGGAATGGCCAGCCAATGCCAATCGAATAATTGATACAATACCGTAGGGATAGCAGAAATTATAAACAGTCTGAATATTTCATCTCTTGTCCAGACAAGAAATTCTTTCAGTGAATACTGGCGACCTGCATGCATATGTAGTTGATGATTTGAAACTGAAAATAAGAAGAAAATGGATTCAGTTTTACAAACTAATCAATAAGCTGGAGGAGCATATCTTCATTTAAGCCATTGTATTGAAAATGGCCGAGGGAACGGAATCCGTTCTTTTGATAAAAACGAACAGCTTTATAGTTATCCGTTTGCACACCACCCCAAAGAATGATCTGTTTCACATTTCTGTTCTTCATTTCTGTAAGTACGTTGTTAAATAGTAGTTGACCAACACCCGTACTTTGCCATTCGTCTGTAACCGACGGAGCAATGGTATAACAATGATCATAGGAAATATCTACGCCATATTGTTGCAAGCGTGGGTAATCATGATGCAGATAGCCTTTTTTCAGAACTGTATAGGCAATGATGTTTTCAGATGATGGATCAACAGCTACCCATGCTTCATGCTCGTGATGATGATAAAAATTCACTACTTCTTCTTTATGAAAAGAGTGTGGCTGAAAACGCTTTACCGTTGCCGGGCTTAGTTGATGGAGATAAGCAAGCAGGCGATCAAGATCATTACCGTCCAGTTGCCTGAGTATAACCGGTTTGTTTTGTTTGGTTAAAGCTGTCATCATTTTACATTTTCAGTACTGCACAGGTCTGCTCAAAAAAGATTACAGATTCTTATTCAATTGTACTGATGTTTTCATGGTTTGTGTTTAACAATTTACGTAATTCTATTGTGATTGGTTTCACATTAATGAATTATTCTTGTTTCCATATCCTCCAATGCTACTCCTTTTGTTTCAGGCATCATAAAACGCACATAGAGCAATTGCAGTACCATCATTACACAGAAGAAAAGGAAAATGGGGGCACCGCCATATTTGCCGGCAAACCAAGGGAAGGCATTGGCAATAATTGCGGCGAATACCCAATGGGTGAGGCTGCCAAACGATTGGCCGCTTGCCCTTACTTCATTCGGGAATATCTCTGAAATAAATACCCAAATCACTGCTCCTTGTCCAACTGCATGTGCAGCAATAAACATAAATACAAAAAACTGCATCCCGGTATATTGATCGGTATAAAATGCATACGCCATCAGACCCAATGAAATAATGTAGCCAATGGAGCCGATGTACATGAGCAGCTTGCGGCCAAAACGATCAATAAGCGAAAGACCGATCATGGTGAAAATTAAATTCACTAATCCAATTCCGGTTGACGACAGCAATGCTGATGATGTGCCAAGTCCCGTCATTTCAAATACACGTGGTGCATAATAGATGATGGCATTAATACCTGATGCCTGGTTGAAGAATGCCAATAGAAATGCAAGTAGGATAGGCCAGCGGAATTGTTTTGAAAAGAAACTTGTCGTTGTTTTCCGTTCGCTGTGTTTTGATTCAATGATGGCCTTTAATGTTTGTTCTGCAGTGGATGGATCAATTTGATTCAATACATCTTTTGCTTTTGTATGATCAGCTTTGTGTAATACCAGCCAACGTGGACTTTCAGAAATGAACAGTGTGAGTAAAATAAAGAGGAGTGAAGGGATGGCAACAATGCCCAGCATCCAGCGCCAATCATTTTCTCCGGTAGCGCCGAGAAAATAATTAGATACGTATGCGAACAGTATTCCAAATACAATGTTGAATTGAAAAAGGGCAACTAAAAATCCCCGTTTCTTTGGCGGTGCAATTTCAGAAATGTATAATGGTGATACAACCGATGATGCACCAATGCTGAAACCGCCCAGCACACGAAAGATCATGAACACATATACATCCTGCGCCATGGCCGAACCCAGCGATGATACAAGGAATAATAAGCCGATCCAGAACAAGGAGCGTTTGCGACCGAGTTTATCAGCAATGAGACCGCCAAACAATGCACCAATGACAGTGCCGTACAAAGCAGTTGCAATTGCCAGCCCATGCATGGCATCGCTCAATTGCCAGAGTTGCTGAATCTTTTGTTCAGCGCCTGAAATAACAGCAACGTCTAATCCAAATAAGAAACCACTCAACGCAACGGTGAGCGACCAGAGAAGTAGTTTGTTTGTTTGCATGCAATCGTGGTTTAGGCATGAGATTCTTAGCAGAGGCTGCGGTGAAAATAATATTTCTGTTGAAAGATGAGTACATGCTTATTTCTGCAAACGATTGATGTTTGGAGATTTGTACACAGTATCAATTTCTATACTGCTTCTGTATCCGGTTTGCCCCAGTTGCGCCATTCTATAAAATAATCAATGGCTTTGTAGGTGAAATAAGCACTTCCGAGAATACGCATAAATAAAAGCATACGGTCACTTTGGATGAGCCTGCTCCAATTCATACATACATATGTAATTAAGTAAACAGCAAATGCCAAAAAAATGATCATACGAATAAAATAGAATGTTTTTGATTTGAACATGGTAAAGGTGTTGTTGCTTAATCTTGTTGTTCAATTCTAAAGTTGGAATAACACTGTTATAATCGTGGGTTTGGATTTATTCTAAGGTATAAAGACTTCTTTTATTTTTACAACGAATCCACTCTTGTCAATTGTCAATATGAAAGGGCTGTCACGATAAATTGTTTTAAGACTTTTTAAGGAATTGCCGGAGATTGGATGAGCCCTGTCTGGATTATACAACAAATCAAAAGCACAATCCCTTGTAAGAGATAGTTGTCGGATTTTCTTGCTTTTGTTCACAATATAATAATCATTCGGAACCACTAGTTCAATCCTGCCGTCTTTTGTTCTGAATGTGTCAACTTCACCGGCTTTTGTTGCTTCTTCAATTGCTGCTTCTCCAGTCAAATATTGAATATAGTCAGCGTCTAATATCGTTGTATCTCCTTTTTGAATAATACTTAGAATATTAGCGTATTTATCTATAGTATTTGGTTGGGTGTCAGATGGATCCTCTTCAGCTATATTCAAATCATCCAGTATTGAGTCAGCTTTTACCAAAGTTGTCTCACTTGCAGGATTTGAACCGCAGGAAAGAAATGCTGAAATCGAAATCGTCAGCAGTATTGTACGAAATGTCATATTATAGAATTACAAACATTCACTAAATTATTCGCCACTTTCCGTATTTCCAAACTTTCAAACTGGTTGTGATTCAAAAATTATTTCAGGGTTATAACGAAGCCGTTTATTCCGCCTGTTTCCGAAAAGCAGCCACCATATAAGCCAACGGAATACCAATGCAAACAATAAGTATGAGGATGGCCATCAAGGTTCCATTTAGAGTAGCGGGTTGTTTATTTGTAAGTGACAGGGGCACCACTACAAAACGCATCACTGCCCAGGTAAATATGCCATAACCAATTCCGGTTAACAGGCGATTGGTAAGAAGAGAGGGTCGTTTGCTGCAAAGCCAAAAAAAGAATACAGTAAAGCTCATGGCAATAAAGTAATGAAATAGAAATCCCCAGGCTATCATATTTGCTCCGCCTTTCATTGCAGCACTGCCAAACACACCACTTGCAACAAACTTTGGAACAATAAAAGGATCCTTACCTGTTTTGAGAAAAAACTGGAGCATGGCAGCGCAAATATCCAGTGTGCCGACGATAATACCTGCCAGCAATACTTTTGCCGTAAACAGTTTACGCATAGCAATTGGTTGTTTAAGGAAGATTAAGTTAAATCATTTTCCTTGGCCTGCTTTCTGATTTGGATGAAAGGAAAATGGCTTGACTGAAGCAAGCCATTTTTTATTTGTAACCGGATCATGCAGGTCATCATCAATTCGCCACTTTAATATATCCGTAGCCTTCTGCCTGTTTTTTTACCAGTTCATAAATGCCATCCGGTACAGTTTGCACACCGGGTAATAAATCTTCTTTCTTGATCGCATGCACTTTCATGGCCACTTCGCACACTTTGAAATTTGCTTTGTTAGTAGCCACGATCTTTTGAATATCATCTGCCACCGATGATTTTTCTTTAGCGATCATATTGAGCGATTTTCCATAAAAAACCACTACAACTTTTGCTTTCGGATCGGCTTCCGTTATTAAGTTGATCCAACGGATGACCCTTGCATGCACTTCAGGATCTGAACTGGTAAGATCGAAGACCACGTTGTATGGTTTTTCTTGAGCAAACAGTTGCGCTGTGGCTATGCACAGCAGCAGGAACATGTATATCTTTTTCATAACCTGGTTGTTTAATAGGTATAAGTTAAACAATCTAAAAGGCTATGTCAAGTGAATTGTGTATTTGTTGTAACGTATCCATAAAAATGCAGGGTACTGCGTAAGGCAGTTGTCGGTAATTGATCTTGCGCAAGCTACGCCTTTGTTTGGCAAAAAATGCCGCATATTAATTCTGTATGTTCGGATAGTAGTAGTTTCTGCAAATAATAACGAAGGTATCAGAAGGATTCGATTTCGGATACGGCATTGTTGGAATGTAATTTTGAACTAACAACTACTGATCATCGAAACCTTCAAAATATGAAAAAGATTATAACTGCAGTTGCAATGGTTGTTTCAATCACAGGCTGTCTTACAAAAAAGGATTTAGAACCTCAACAGAAATCTACGATATACGGACAACTGTTATCGTATTCAAATAATGCGCCTATCGATAATGCAACTGTTGTATCGTCCAAGTGCGTTCAACCCGATTATCTTTTCGGCTGTAACGGCTGGGATGATATTACGGTTCGTACATCAACTGATGGAAGTTTTAGTATACCAAAAGGGTATGAATCTAAAATATCTGCTTACAAACCTGGTTATTGGGATTTCAGAATATGGTCTAATGATAGTTACGGACAACCCGGGGAGGTTCAGTATGTAAGTAACACTGGAGGGTTAGACAAAATAGTTATAAAGCTTTTTGAAAGGGTTAGAATTAATGTTCATATAAAAAATACATCTGCAATTGCCGACTCAGTTACTGTGGCATTTTTTGCAGAAGGGGTTCATTCAAATAAATTCAAAGCTAACCCGGTTTTATTGAGGAAGGGAATCGATACTACATTTAATTACGACGCTTTTGGAAATATCAACAACCGGATTAAAATTGTAAGTGGTTATGCCGATTATTACTTTGGCTATAATGCCGTAGACTCAGCTCTGTACTCAAAAGATGTTTTCATCTCATCAGGAAACAATATCTCGCTTGATATTAATTTTTGATCAGGATAGCGTATTCTAAGATTAAAACACGCAATTTTTAAGCTGCTACCCTCATTTCATGCGGAGATTGGTCGTTTGCGATTAAACGTTCGTAATGAAGTTTAAGATATAATGATCAGGCACAAGCGAGACCTTTGCGCCATAAGAGGCTCGTCATTTTTTGGGTATGCCAATAACGACAAGGTAGTTTTTGAAATGAAAGCTTTTGTCTGCACGCTCTTCCTGGTAATTATTATAGCCATTCGGCAATCCGGTAAATTCCCCCGATTCGTAAGCTGCTATCCGAAATCTTTTTTCAACATACTGAAGCTTCATTTTATTTATTTCGATTGACGTTAATGTGCCAGTCTCTTTATGGTAAAGTTTTTTATAAAGTGAAAAATCGTCAGCAGGAAAACTGCCTGTTTCATCTTTAAACGGAAGGATGATTGTGTCTGTTATAATACTGTCCTCTATTCGAAGGATTTTCATAAAATAATTACCTGAATTTCCCTTTTCATAAGTTGAATCACCGTCGAAAATCTCAACGTCCATTTTCAGTATCGTTCCAAACGGATGGTTTAATCGTTCTTTTACCATAGGATGGGGTTGGGCCATTTGGCTTTGCAATTGCGTTTTGGGGGAACATGCAAATAATGCGAATGTTGTTATGTAGACCATTATTAGTACACGCATTTGCTTGTTTATTTGTTAGAAAGTTAATTCATTCATTATTTGTGATGCAACTCTTGTTGAATTGTGAGGCTGGGAACAAATTAAAAAGGCTTCTTTTTCAAGAAGCTCTTTCGTATCTGTCTTTGTAAATAATTAATTACTTGAAAACCCAGCTTCTTCAGCAACAGTGACTTCACTGTAATCTTTCACCACATTATACAACGTATCACGTTCAACAGGCTTGCGGTTTACTTGTTTGATCAATGCAACAAGTTGTTCCGTTGTCATGGTTGGCGTTTGTTCTTCACTGCCGGCCATGCTGTAAATCTTTGTGGTATCATCAATAGTACCGTCAATATCATTCACCCCAAAGCTTAACGTCATTTGAGCATTGTGACGGCCAAGCATTGGCCAGTATGCTTTAATATGCGGAAAATTATCAAGGAACAAACGTGCAATAGCATACATCTTCATGTCTTCCACAACTGTGCTTTCAGCAACATTGCTCATATCATTATCCTGGTTGCGGAACTTCAAAGGAATAAAGGTTTGAAAGCCCTTTGTTTCATCCTGCAAAGTTCTTAAACGACTCATGTGGTCAACACGATGCCAGTATTGTTCAATATGTCCGTATAACATCGTTGCATTACTATGCAGGCCAAGTTTATGAGCTGTTGCATGAATATTCAACCAGCCATCTCCATCTACTTTATCGGCACAGATCTTTTCACGGATCTCGGGATGAAAAATTTCTGCACCACCGCCGGGAATAGAATCCAATCCATGACTGATCAATATTTTCAATCCTTCTTCTGCACTCACTTTTGCTTTACGGAACATATAATCGTATTCAACAGCAGTAAATGCTTTGATATGCAGATCAGGACGATGATCCTTAATTGCTTTCAACAGATCAGCAAAGAACTGGAGATCCATTTTCGGATGCACACCACCAACAATATGCACTTCGGTAACAGGCACGCCATCATACTTTTTCACCATGTGCAGCATCTGATCAATGCTTAATTCCCATCCTTCATCACGCTTTGCATAAAGTTTAGAGTAAGAACAGAAATTGCAACTGAACACACATACATTGGTGGGTTCAATATGAAAGTTGCGGTTAAAGTAAGTGGTATCGCCATGCATTCGCTCACGGACAAAATTTGCAAGTGCTCCTAAAAAGGGGAGGCTGGCTTTTTCAAACAACAACACAGCATCTTCTTCACTGATGCGTTGCTTGTTATAAATCTTATCGGCTATCTGTTGCAGATCTTCACTGATGCGGTTGCCTTTGAGTATTGCTTCAATTCCTGTTTGCATAATTTTCAATCTTTTATGTTAGCGCCTTCGTTGGTCGCCTGACCAACGGAACAAATTCAAAAAATAAAACAGCGCAACTTTTGCAAAGTTACGCTGCGATCTGTTTCAAAACTTAATGAGTTATCTGTTATCTGACAGGTTAATTATTGACCTTGATCACCCTGAAAATATCGGTATTTCGAGAGCGATAAACAATCTGCACTGTATAAATGCCGCTGCTCATACTGCCGAGGTCAATTTCCTGGTAGCCCGGAGTAGGGATAGAGCCGGGTCTGCCTAGCGCAATGCGTTTCTGCCATACCAACTGGCCGACCTGATTGTACACGTTGATGTATTCAATATTGGCAGGCGGATCATAATACTGCAATGAAAACTTTTCACGGAAAGGGTTGGGTGTGATCATGACGCCCTTTGCTTTGAGGTTAGGGTTTACATCACGCACCACAATGTTAATATCGTCAATGTAAAGATTGTTCTCGTAGTTGGTGGTATTGCGGAATACAACCTGCATATATGGAGCAGTTGCACCGGAGAAATCGCCAAGGAAAACACTGTCTCTCCGCCATTCATTTGCATCAGGTACAAACGCCTCTTCAATAGCAATATTGCCCGTGGTGATCAGATCACGTCCCCATTTTTTATAAACAGAACGAAGTGTTTGTCCGCAATTATCTGTCACAAATATTTCCAATGTATCTGTTGGCACATCTGTCTGGAATGGATTGGTGAACATTGCTGCAGCTATCTGGAAGGTAAGAAAGGCCGAATCTTTTCCTCTCACTTCAAGAAGTGGCGAATGCATAAAATCCTGGTTACCGTTTACATCGTAATCAAAGTTGTTGATATACATCGAAGCGCTGCCCGTTTTAGCGGCGGCAGTTGTGCGTTCCCATGTAATGCTGTTATCCGGGTTCATGCGTTGCCATAAAGAAGGAGGGAAGGTTGTTGATTCAAATCCTTCTGCTAATGGTAATGTGCCAATAGGGAATACAACTCCATCAATACGTCCCGTATCATTTGTTAAGCGTTGATCGGCATTCCCATTTGGGTTTGATGTGTACACAATCAAATTAGCATTGGTGCCGGGGCTTAAAGTCATTGGGTTCAACGTAACATCAACGGAAGCAAGTGATACGAGATTACCTGTCCAGTTTGTAACAACAGGTGTGCCGGTCCCGAATTTTGCAGTGATCGTAAGGTTAGTGATATTATCAGTTCCTGCATTACGGATGGTTACAACAGGTCGGTATGTATTGTTACATGCGTAAACGAAATTGATGCCATTGGTACAAGGCCCAAGTGCAGCATCAATAAACTTTACAAATTTTGCATCACGGTTAAATGTTGTTACAGGTGTGCATCCGTTTGAAGTGGCCAATGATTGCATCCATGGCACTGTTGCAAGTGTTGCTTCCATACGCAACTGTTGCTGCGTGGTGTACATCACCATTGCACGGTCATCCACATAATCCATGTAGTTCATCCACATGATGCCGGGAGCTGTTGTTTGGCAGGCGTCAACGATCACACTATCTGCGGCAGGTGCACCAAATGTGCAGTCAAATTGTGAAGGGGTATCAGCAATACCGTCATCATCGGTGCAGCTTTGTGCACCGTCGCAATTGTTGGGGCCCCAGATATGTTCAAGATCAAAGAAGTGGCCAATTTCATGTGTGGCAGTACGGCCCTGGTTGTAAGGAGCAACTGCTGTTCCGTTTTTGCCGAATGCCTGGTAATTGTTTACAAAGCCACGTTCGTTTAACGGCACATCGGGTAAGGGTAATGAAGCGTAATATGCATAACCTAAAAAGCCGTCGGGCATTTCACACACCCAGATGTTTAAATATTTTGAAGCATCCCATGCATCGCTGCCGCCTTCACATGTAAATTTCACAGGATCTCCTTCTCCGGGTTCAGATAAAATTGTAGATGCAACACGTACGATACCATTTGTTGCTTCGCCCTGCGGATCTCTTTTTGCTAAACAAAAACGGAGATTGCCTTTGCCATAGCGTGATTTGAATGCTGCAGGTATACGTATCGAATCAGCATTAAGACCTGCATAATCTGCGTTCAGTACATCTATTTGTGATTGGATCTGCGCATCTGTAACAAGGCTTGGATTGGCTAAAATCACATGCACCACTACCGGAATTGTGATGATGGCATTGGTACGCAAAAGTTGATTGAATTGATTGAGTTGATCGTAACGGGCAACTACAGTTTGCCTCTTGTTCATCATCCTTGTCTTTAATCGTGGATCTTTTTTTACAGCTTCATCAAAAAGCGTTTGGGTGCCGCAACGCTGAAAGCTGTTGGTACGTTTAGTAGCTGTTGTTTTTTGTTTTTGTGCCGATGTGTGTAAACAGCAGGTGCTTATCAATAAAAGGAAGAGAACCGGTTTGATCAACTTCATACAGGATGTTATACTGTGAATGTACGAAGTAGCGCTCAAAAAGGTTGCTTCTGTCAAACACAGAATTTAACCGTTTGTGTAAAGTTGTACTAAATTGCCTGACTGAGTAACAGTGGGTTAGATGTTGCAAAAACCGTTATCTTTCAAGCTAAATACAAATCCTTCAACCAAAACAGTTGTTGATGAATCTTAAATCACGCCTTACGATTTTAAGTTTTTTACAGTTCTTTATCTGGGGTATCTGGCTTATTTCATTGGGGGGCTATATGTTCGCCAATTTTAATAATCCTATTGATCCTAATCTGGGGTCCAAAGTAGGTAACACTTACGGTACCATGGGTTGGGCATCACTCTTTATGCCTGCGTTAATTGGTATTATTGCCGATAAGTATATCCGTGCTGAGATCATGCTGGGCATCAGTCATATTATTGCTGGTGCCGGTTTGTATTATGCCAGTACTGTTACCAATGCCGGGGATATGTATTGGGCTATTTTCTTCGTAAGTTGTTTTTATATGCCAACCATCGGTTTGAGCAACTCTGTTTCTTATTCATTATTGAGTAAACAAAACCTGGATGTACAAAAAACATTTGCCCCGATTCGTGTGTGGGGGACCGTTGGTTTTATTGTTGCGGAATGGGCGGTTGATTTGTTGGGCTGGACACAAAACAACAATCAATTTTATTTTGCAGCAGTGGCAGGTATCATTACAGGTTTGTATTGTTTTACTCTTCCACGTATTGAAACGAGTAAATCAACAGAAAAGAAATCGTTTGCTACACGTTTGGGCTTAGATGCATTTCAATTGTTTAAAAGCCCGATGATGACGAAGTTCTTTTTATTCGCCATGTTTTTAGGAGCTGCATTACAGATCACGAATATGTTTGGTAATCCTTTCCTTGGCGACTTTGGAAAAACAACCGAGTATGCAGAAAGTTTTGCAGTAAAACACAGTAACATATTGATCTCTCTTTCTCAGATATCGGAAACGCTGTTTATTCTTGCTATTCCGTTTTTCCTCAAACGTTTTGGGATTAAGCAGGTAATGTTGATCAGTATGATCGCATGGGTGCTGCGGTTTGCGTTGTTTGGGTTAGGTAATCCGGGTACCGGACTTTCATTGCTTATTCTGTCGATGATTGTGTATGGCATGGCCTTCGACTTCTTTAATATCTCCGGTTCGCTGTTTGTTGACAGAGAAGCAAAGCCGGGCATCCGTGCAAGTGCACAAGGTTTGTTTATGTTGATGACGAATGGACTTGGTGCCATTCTCGGAGGAATTTTTGCTGGACAGGTTGTTGATTATTTTACAGATGCAGCAGGAGTAAAAGACTGGCCAAGCATCTGGTACAGTTTTGCGGCTTACTCGCTTGTAATTGCGATATTATTCTTTGTTACATTCAAATACAAACACGATCCAAATTCATTAAAATCACTAGAGCATTAAAAAATAAACCCCGCCATTGGCGGGGTTTATTTTTTAATAACTGTTCATCCTTCGACTTCGCTCAGGATTGTTATCCTTTCTTCACTTCTTTGGCCCACGCATCTTTCAACGTTACTGTGCGGTTGAAGATGAATTTATCTGCTGTTGAATCTTTATCTAAACAATAATATCCTTTGCGCAAAAACTGGAAACGATCAGTAAGTGTTGCTGTTTGAATAGCCGGCTCAGCATATCCTTTTACTACTGTTAATGAGTTGGGGTTGATGTATTCTTTAAAATCACCTTCTTCACTTGCCGGATTTTCTACTCTGAACAAACGGTCATACTCTCTTACTTCCACCTCAACTGCATCAGCAGCATTTACCCAATGCAGAGTTCCTTTTACACTGATGCCGCTTGTATCACTTCCGCTTTTACTTTCAGGGATATAACTGCAATGAATAGCTGCAATGGAGCCATCGTCATTCTTCACTACTTCATCACATTTGATAATGTAAGCGCTCTTTAAACGCACCATTTGTCCGGGAGCAAGGCGGAAGTATTTTTTGGGAGCCACTTCCATAAAATCGTCTGCTTCAATCAGTATTTCACGGCTGAATGGAATCGCTCTTGCGCCGCTGTTTGGATCTTCCGGATTATTTTCTGAATGCAGTGTTTCTGTTTGTCCTTCCGGATAATTTGTGATGATCACTTTGATGGGATTGAACACCACCATGCGTCGGTGTGCGATTCTGTTAAGATCTTCTCTAACACAAAACTCAAGTAATCCAAATTCGATCAGGTTGTCACGCTTTGCAACACCGATCTTGTCACAAAATTCACGGATACTTTCAGGTGTATATCCTCTGCGGCGTAAACCACTGATGGTGGGCATACGTGGATCGTCCCAACCGGTTACATGATTTTCATTCACCAACTGTAACAGTTTGCGTTTACTCATCACCGTGTAGTTCAGGTTGAGCCTCGCAAACTCATATTGCTTTGATGGGAAGATTTCTAATTTCTCAATACACCAATCATATAATGGACGATGCGGAATAAATTCCAATGTACAGATAGAGTGTGTGATATTTTCAATAGAATCACTTTGTCCATGGGCAAAATCATACATCGGGTAAATGCACCAGGCATCGCCTGTGCGGTGATGATGTGCATGTTTGATGCGGTACATCAACGGATCACGCATGTGCATGTTAGGTGAACTCATGTCGATCTTTGCACGCAATACTTTTTCGCCGTCTTTATATTTACCTGCACGCATGTCAGCAAACAGTTGCAGATTTTCTTCTACGCTACGATTGCTGAATTCATTGCGAACACCAGGTTGAGTAGGAGTGCCTTTTTGTTTGGCAATTTCTTCACTGCTGCTGTCATCAACATAAGCCAATCCTTTCTCGATCAGTTTTACAGCAAAGCCATACAACTGTTCGAAATAATCAGATGCATAAAATTCATTGGCCCAGTTAAAACCCAGCCATTGAATATCTTCTTTAATACTGTCTACATATTCTGTGTCTTCCGTTACCGGATTCGTATCATCGAAACGGAGATTGGTTTTGCCGTTGTATTTAATGCCCAAGCCAAAGTTTAAGCAAATGCTTTTGGCATGACCAATGTGCAGGTAACCATTTGGTTCCGGCGGAAAACGTGTAAGGATGCTTTTGTATTTCCCATTCTTCAGATCTTCTTCAATGATCTCTTCAATAAAATTCAGGCTTTTTTCTTCGCTCATGCTTTCTTCAATTGAGGTGCAAAAATAAGGGTTCTAAGGCAGCTGGTAGTCATAAGTAAATAGCCGGCAGTCAGTTGCCGGAACCTAAAGGGCAGCTAACGACCGGCTATCGGCTAATGACTTTGTTATTGAAGTATCTGCAAACTTTTACTGATGATCCCTACACATTCATGGATTTGTTCTTCGGTAATCACCAATGGTGGGGCAAAACGGATTTTATCACCATGTGTTGGCTTGGCCAGTAATCCGTTTTCTTTCATCTCCATGCAAAGATCCCATGCTGCTTCCGGATTGCTGTGTTTGATCACAATCGCATTCAACAAACCTTTACCCCGCACCAAACTGATAAAAGGTGAATTGAGCTTTTCAATTTCAGTTCGCAACAATTGGCCGAGCTGTTCTGCACGTTCTGCCAGCTTCTCATCTTTCAGTACCTGCAAAGACGTAATCGCAACGGCACATGCCAACGGATTACCACCATACGTACTTCCATGTTCACCGGGTTTGATCGTCATCATCACTTGATCATCAGCTAATACTGCACTCACAGGCAATACACCACCGCTGAGAGCCTTGCCAAGAATTAAAATATCCGGACGAACATTTTCATGATCGCAGGCCAGCATTTTTCCTGTGCGACAAAGACCGGTTTGTATTTCATCTCCAATGAACAATACGTTCGCATCTGCACAATATTTTTTTGCAGTTGACAGGTAACCATCATCGGGAACAACGACACCTGCTTCACCTTGGATAGGTTCAACTAAAAATCCACACACATTTTTATCTTGTAACGCTTCGTGCAAAGCTTCCAGATCATTGTAAGAAATTACATGAAAGCCCGGCATGTAAGGTCCAAAGTTTGTGTATGATGAAGGGTCGGTACTGAATGAGATCACCGTACTTGTTCTTCCATGAAAGTTATGTGCACATACAATGATCTTCGCCCTGTTCTCTTCAACGCCTTTTACTTCATACCCCCAACGACGTGCAAGTTTGATAGCTGTTTCCACCGCTTCCACACCGGTATTCATCGGCAACACTTTATCATAACCGAAATACTGCGTGATGTATTCTTCATACTCACCTAATAGATTATTATGAAATGCACGAGAAGTAAGTGTCAGTTTTTGTGCCTGCTCAATCAACGATGCAACAATGCGGGGGTGACAATGTCCCTGGTTAACGGCAGAGTAACCACTCAGGAAATCGTAGTAACGCTTGTCATCTACATCCCACATAAAAACACCTTCGCCACGTTTTAATACCACAGGTAATGGATGATAATTGTGAGCACCGAACTGCTCTTCTTTATCAATAAAAAATTGTGTATTAGCAGAAACTGCTGCAATAGAAGTATGCATGGTAAGAAAATTAAAAATGAAGAATTGAAAATGAAAAATGCAAAAGTTGATCAGCATTGCTGATCAGAAACAGTACTGCAGAACTTAGTGGTTAAGCAGATCAAGATTTTGCTGGAGAAAGGAATGTTGCTGTTTCATTGCCTTACAAAAATACTGGCTTACTTTCATAAAATAAAATCAGAGTTATGGGCTACACTGTTCCTGCACAAACACGCATCGGCCATGTGCATTTAAAAGTCTCCGATTTAGAACGTTCATTAGCTTTTTATCACGAACTGCTTGGTTTTGAAATTACGCAACGTTATGGTTCACAAGCCGTATTTATTTCAGCCGGTGGCTATCATCATCATATTGGGTTAAATACCTGGCACAGCAAAGGAGCAGGACCTGCACCTGTGAATGCGCCGGGTTTGTATCACACCGCTATTCTCTATCCCACACGAAAAGATCTGGCGTTGATATTGAAGCGTTTGCTGGAAGCAAAGTATCCGTTAACCGGTGCATCTGATCATGGCGTGAGTGAAGCGCTTTATTTAGATGATCCTGATGGAAATGGTGTTGAATTGTATTGGGATAAACCAAAAGAGCGATGGCCTTTGGATACAAATGGAAATTTAGTAATGGTAAGCGAGCGATTGGATTTGGAGGGGTTGTTGAGGGAGGTGGAGTGAGTTTTGTTATGGGTGAAGCCCGGACAGCTTTTGCAGACACTTTCGGCGATTGAAATATTAATCTAGTACTGCATTATGGAGGCTATGAAAGTTTTTATAATAGCGTGATTTGATTTTTAATTTTCGTCCTTCTATGGTTTGAATATGAAGAGTATAATACTCGTTGTATTTTCCAAAAATGTTGTGATGTTGAAAACGATAAAATGCAGTTTCCCTTTTTAAACGAATATCCTTAGACGAAGGGAGTGTATATGTTTTTCTTCGAAGTCCGAACCAGTCTATGACTTTTATTTTTCCATCGATGATGATAAACTTAGTAGTTGACCATGACAGAATGAACAATGGGAGTATTATGAAAAAAATCGAATAGAGTAAGCCTCTCAGAATAAAACTTAGGTTTCCTTTCTTTACCTCCTGAACATAGTCAACATCCCAAAAAATAACGAAGAAGCATGGGGCAATTATTAGGAACAAGATTAGATTGCAATAAAATAGTGTTTTGTCTGCTTTTGATATTGTTGTCATAGATAAATAAATAGCTACCAGAAAGCGAATAGGTTAAATCACTTTGTATAAATAAGCGTCTGAGAATTTCAGCTCAGGTTCTTTCTCAAATATCCCAAACACCGTACTTCCACTTCCCGTCATGCTTGCATACACAGCACCTGCATCATACAATTGTTGTTTGATGCGTACAATCTCCGGATGTGCTTTGCTTACCGGTTCTTCAAAATCATTGATGAGTTGGTCTTTCCAGGTTGAGATGGGTTGTTGAATGATCTGTTTGAGATCAGCTTTCTGCTCACTGTCTGGCCGCATTGAGCGGCCTGACAGATTCGCAAATGCCCAACCCGTATTAACATGTATACCCGGGTTTACAATGGCAAACTTGTAAGCCGATAAATCAAGATCAACTGTTTCTAACAGTTCACCTCTGCCAGTTGCAAAGCAAGGTTTGTTGATGATGAAGAACGGACAATCACTTCCCAATTGTAATGCATAATCGATCAAATGTTGAGTTGACAAACCGAGTTGAAATTTATCTTTCAATAACTTCAACGCAAACGCACCATCGGCACTGCCACCACCTAAACCTGCACCCATGGGAATGGCTTTGTGCAAATGCATCTGAACGGGTGGGAGAGCAGGATAATCTTTTTTAAGTAAGTGATAGGCTTTAATACAGAGATTGTTAGCTTCGTCGCCGGTGATGGGGAGGCCGGTTGATGAGAAAGAAATGGGAGTGGTGAGTGGTGAGCCGTAAGTGTCATCCATCGTCTGTCGTCCATCGTCTCTTCGTATTACCTCCAACGCATCTCTCAACTGCACCGGATAAAAGACTGTTTCCAGGTTGTGATAACCATCTTCCCGTTTGTTGAGAATATGTAATCCGAGATTGATTTTACAATTAGGGAAAACGATCATTCGGGAATGAAAAATGAGAAATGAAAAATATTAAATGAAAAAGTAAATGATGCTTTGCAGCATCATCAATTATTTCTTCCTGTTCGATAACTCATCACGGATAGCGATGGCCCTGATGTAATCTTCCTGCTCCAGAACATCATTGAGTAAGGTTTGTAATTCTTCGATGCTGAGTGATTTCAAATCTTCTTTTTCTTCGCCGCTGCTGCTAACCTGTGAACTGCTAACCGCTACCTCTTCTTTTTTCTTCTCTTCGTCTTCCATTAAAATACCTGCACTTTCAAGAATATTCTCGTAGGTATAAATGGGGCATCCGAAACGAACGGCCAATGCGAGTGCGTCGCTGGTACGGCTGTCGATCTCAACTGTATCATGGTCAGTTGAGCAAAGCAGTTTGGAGTAGAAGATACCTTCCTGCAGATCGTTGATCACTATTTCATGCAGCTCCACGTTAAACGCCATCATGAAATTCTTCATCAGGTCATGGGTAAGCGGGCGACTGGGTTGCATACGTTCAAGTGCCACAGCGATGGCCTGTGCTTCAAAACCGCCGATTACAATGGGTAACCGACGCAATCCGTTTACTTCACCTAACACCACAGCATAGCTATGTGTTTGGGTAATGCTGTGCGAGAGGGCAACTATTTCCAGTTCGATCTTTTTCATAACCTGTCGGCAAATTTAAGGGCTTTGAGTTGAATAAAACAGGAGAATAAATAGCTAAAAATATGATAGCCTTCAGCCGATAGTCGCCAGTAAATCACTAACAACATTCAGCCAAAGGCTATCAACTATAAACTATCGGCTACAGGCTGCTTTAAGCTACTCCTTTGAGCTTCTTCACTTCCTGTATCATTTTTGGTACTACATCAAAAGCATCGCCCACAATACCATAGTCGGCTGCTTTAAAGAATGGAGCTTCGGGATCTTTATTGATCACAACGATCACCCTGCTGCGGTTTACACCGGCAAGATGTTGAATAGAACCACTGATGCCGATTGCGATATAAAGATTTGGTGCAATGGCGCCTCCTGTTTGTCCCACATGTTCGTGGTGCGGACGCCAATGTGCATCAGCTACCGGACGGCTACATGCAGTAGCAGCACCAAGCAAGCCTGCCAATTCTTCGATCATGCCCCAGTTCTCAGGTCCTTTTAAACCACGGCCACCACTTACTACCAGTTCAGCTTCGCTCAATGGAACCTGACCGGTTACCTTATTGGTTGCCGTTACTTTCACTTTTGCTGCATCAACAGTTACGTTTGCCGCAACTACTTCCGCTGTTCCTTCACCTGCCTCAGTTTTAAATGAGTTAGGACTGATGGAAAGAATTTTTACCGGAGTGTTCACTGCAATATGCGCAAACGCCTTTCCGCTGAACACCCCTTTCTTTACAACAAAGCCATTGCCTGTATCGGGTAAGCCAACTGCACCAGCCACCAAACCTGCTTTTAAACGTGCACTCAGTCGTGGAGAAACAGCTTTACCTGTTACATTATGCGAAAGAACGATCACGGTTGCGCCTGCAGCAGTTGCCACATCGGCAATTGCTTTGGCATAAACCTGTGCATCCACATGATTCAATGTGTCATTCGCAACTTGATGAATTTTTGAAACGCCATATTTTCCTAAAGCAGCAACATCATCGGCCACGGTTCCTAACAAAACGCCTTCAGCATTTGTGCCGAGTTGTTTTGCTAATTGTGCACCATAGGTTAATGCTTCAAACGAAGATTTTTTTACATGACCTTCGGCAGAGTCTATGAATATTAAAACAGACATGAAATTTCAGATTTTAGATTTACGATTTTAGTTGTAACACAAGTGGCAATCTGCATTCTGCAATCGCCAATCTGCAATTAGATCACCTTGGCTTCTTCATGCAGCAATCTCACCAATTCTCCTACGTTTTCCGGGTCTACCAATTTTACACCGGCTTTTGCAGGAGGCAGTTCAAATGAAGCAACAGATGTTAATGCATCTACTGCAACCGGTTCCACTGCTTTCAACGGTTTGGTACGAGCACCCATAATGCCTTTCATATTCGGGATGCGTTGTTCGGCCATTCCTTTCTGGCAACTAACAACCACGGGCAGACTAACCTCGCAGGTTTCTTCGCCACCTTCAACTTCACGATCGATGGTTGCAACATTACCATTCAGATCAAACTTGGTTGCAAGTGATACATAAGGTTGATCAAGTAACTCGGCAACCATACCGCCAATTGAAGAGCCGTTGTAATCAATGGTTTCTTTTCCGGTGAAAACAAGATCGTAAGCTCCCTGTTTTGCCACTTCAGCAATTTGTGCAGCGATGTAAAAACTGTCGTGACTATCAGAGTTCACACGAATAGCTTCATCACCACCCAAAGCCAATGCTTTGCGGATGATGGGATCTGCATCTGCAGGTCCAACTGTTACAAGATGAATCACTACAGACGGATCTTTTTCCTTCAGTTCAATAGCACGCACCAATGCATACCATTCATCGTAGGGATTAATGATCCACTGTACACCATCCTGCGCAAACTTTGTGTTGTTATCGGTGAAAGCTATTTTTGCCGTGGTATCAGGCGTTTTACTGATACAAACTAAAATCTTCATGCAAGCAAATTTTGTATGAGGTTAAAAATAGTTGTTTATGCAACTATACAAAGATAAAGGTTTGTGCTTCACGGCAGCAATATTGTAGCAAAAAAAATTCACAGTTATGGAGAGAATTGAACAGTTGAAGAAATTTCTGGAAGCAAATCCCACCGATAGTTTTCTAAAGCATGCGTTGGCGCTGGAATATATTAAGCTGGGCGATGATGAAACAGCCAGGAAAGTATTTGAAGGATTACTGGCGGATGAGCCGGGTTATGTTGGTTCTTATTATCATCTCGGTAAATTATTTGAGCGGATTGGTGATAACGATAAAGCCATTGAATGGTACCAAAATGGAATGCAGGTAGCCAAAGAAAAAGGCGAGCAACATGCGTTTGGTGAGTTGAGAGGGGCTTGGGAGGAGTTGACGTTTTAATGTTTTTATTTACCGGCATTTGTGCCCTGAACTATCTTTTGTTGCGTCGCACACTTGTACTACTTTGCCTATATCATCTTTAAGTTTTTGTAAGAGGTTACTCCAACATTGGAAACAATATAAATAAATTCCCTAATTTTGGGAATATCTTAGAAATGGAGGTATATTTCAATAACACTAATCTGGAAAAACTTTACGTCGGTTTGCCCGTTGCGGGTAAGTTGAAATATAATAAAGAGATAATTGAGAAATTTAGAACGAAGGTGGATATTCTTAAGAACGTTGAGAATACGAACGAATTGAGAGAATTCAAAAGTTTGAACTTCGAAGCATTGAAAGGAAATAAGAAAGGATTGTATTCGATAAGGGTTGATTTGAAATATCGATTAGAGTTTAAAATTGAAAAGAATAAGATCAGTGTCAGTGAAATTGTTTTTATTGAGGATTTGTCAAATCATTATAGATAATGGGATCATATAAAGTCATAGGAAAATACGGAAAAGAACTTGTGTCTGATGTGTTATTACATCCTGGTTCTGTTTTGGGCGATGAACTTACTGCACGGGCAATTCCTCAAAAGGACTTTGCGGCGTTATTGGACATGCGTGCATCGCATTTGAACGAGTTAATCAAAGGCAAACGTCATATTTCGGCATTGCTTGCATTAAAGCTTGAGCAGCATCTCAAAATCAGCGCAGGCTTTTGGATGCGTTTACAGGTAGAGTATGATTTAAAAATGGCAAAAAAGCAACTGAAGGTTGCATAAGTTTTTCATGCAACTTCTTTCCCGTTTTCAACAATACATTCAACAACATCATCTTTTTCAAACAAAAGATCAACTACTGCTGGCCGTTAGCGGCGGCGTAGACAGTGTAGTGTTGGCAGACCTTTGTCATAAAGCAGGCAATCAATTCATCATTGCTCATTGCAATTTTCAATTGAGAGGAGAGGAGAGTGATGCAGATGAACTATTTGTTAGATCACTTGGTGAGAAATACAAGGTTGAAGTATTGGTGAAGAAATTTGATACAAAGGAATATGCAGCTACAAATAAATTATCGATCCAGGAAGCAGCAAGAGCATTACGGTATATGTGGTTTGAGGAATTGGTGAATGGTCAATGGTCAATGGTCAATGGTCAATCGCCAGGTGAAGCTCATCACTCATCACTCATCACTCATCTCCTCACTGCCCATCATGCTGATGATAATATCGAAACTCTGCTCATGAATTTCTTCCGTGGTACAGGGCTGCATGGACTCACCGGTATACCGGCTGCGAACGGACATATAAAACGACCTTTATTATCATTTACTAAACAGGAGTTGTTGGATTATGCAACAGCAGAAGGTCTGCAGTTCAGGGAAGATTCATCCAATCAATCGTCCAAATACACCCGTAACTTTTTCCGGAATGAAATTATTCCTGCCATTGAAAAGGTATATCCACAGGTAAAAACAAATCTCACGGACAACATCAATCGCTTTTTAGAAATTGAGCAGTTATACAAACTGTCTACACAAGCCATCATTAAAAAACTGTGCAGAATTAAAGGCAAAGAAATTCATATTCCTGTAAAACAATTACTACAGTACAATAACAAAGCATTGATCTATGAGATCATTCATCCTTATGGTTTTTCTGAAAAGCAGATCGATGAAGTACTGAAGTTAGCCGAGAGTGATTCAGGTAAGTATATCGACTCACCTGCTTTTCATTACCGCATCATCAAACACAGGCATTGGTTTATTATTTCTCCTGTGCAGTCTGCTGAATCTGTCACTCTCATCATCGAAGAAAACGATGAGAGAGTTCTGTTTGAAGATGGGCATTTGTTGTGCAGGAAAATCGATGCATCAAAAGTTGATCTGAACTCATCCAATACTATCGCATTGCTCGATGCAAAGGGAATCACCTTTCCTTTGTTACTGCGTAAATGGAAAACAGGTGATTATTTCTATCCACTTGGTATGAAGAAGAAAAAGAAAGTGGCCCGTTTTCTTATCGATGCAAAACTATCCAAACCACAAAAAGAAAAAGTGTGGGTATTGGAAAGTAACAGGAAGATCATTTGGGTGGTCGGTCACCGTATTGATGACCGGTTCAAACTGATTCCTTCAACAAAAGATGTGTTGCAGATCAGCTATACTGTTTAAATGAAACAGCTAGCCAAATTGCATTTAGAAGTTAGGATGCATCAACTGATCAATGAAGCGATTAATAATATCGGGCTCCATCAATAAAGTAAACACAACACCCCAGGCCGCTCCCCATAAATGTGCGCTGTGATTTACGTTATCGCCACCTTTGCGATCCATGTAAATGGAGTAACCAACATACAAAGCAGCAAAAATTATTGCAGGTACAGGCAGAAAGAAAACATAGATCGTTTGCCATGGTGCCAACAGAATAAACGAAAATAAAACAGCAGTAACTGCACCCGATGCACCAAGGCTACGATAGCTGTAATTGTTACGATGTTTGATGTAGGAAGGTATCTCCGACACGATGATGCCTGCAATATAGAAAAGCAGATAACCAGTCTTCCCGATTCTTGGGATGAACAGGTATTCTTCCACCAAACGGCCAAAGAAATATAAGGTGATCATGTTAAATGCAAGATGGGGAATATCGGCATGTATCAAACCTGAAGTAATAAAACGATAGAATTGTTTTTTCTCCTGTATCATCGGTGGCCAGAAGATAAGATCGTTGATGATCTTTTCACTGCTGAACGCTGTAAATGAGATGATACAAGTGATGATGATGATAATGACCGTAATTGTAAAATCCATGCTATCTATGTGTTTGTTTTCAAAACTAATGAGAAATGGGCAATTGTCAATTGTGAATAGGCAATGAGCAATCGTGCTTAACTATGATGATACTTTTCATTCCTGTTAATACTGCAAGCTCTGTACACCTGTTCAGCGAGGATCAGGCGCACTAACTGGTGTGGGAAAACAAGCTGCGATAAACTCCATTTGTAGTTTGCTCTTTTCATCACCGCTTCATCAATCCCATATGCACCACCAATCAGGAACACAAGATTCTTTACACTTTCATTTCCACGTTTCATGATAAACTCTGCCAAGCCTTCGCTGCTGATCTGTTTACCCCGTTCATCCAGCGCTACCAGGTAATCATCTTTCTGTAACATGCCAAGAATGGTTTCGCCTTCTTTCTTTTTCAAATCAGCTTCGCTCATTGCTCCCGAGTTTTTTGGCACAGGAATAATGGTCCACTCAACCGGGTAATAATTAGAGATGCGTTTTGTGAAATCTTCCACACCTGCTTTTACATAAGATTCATGTGCTTTGCCAATACTCCAGAAACGGATCTTCATGTGTTCACTTGAGAAGGGTGATTAAACTGTTGAGCGGTAAATTTCGGAAGAACAGAATTGATTGCTCCAATTTTCTTTACACAAAAGAAAACCGGCTGCATTACTGCAACCGGTTCATGAAAAATCAGGAAAATAATATTATTGTCCGATAGCATAATCCTTACGGAATGCTTCGAGTGTTTTCTTATATAATTCCAATTCAGGATTTAACTGAGCAGCTTTCTGATAGTAACCATATGCATCAGAATAAAAACGGGCAGACTCAAGTAAGAAACCGATCCTGAAGTTTTCTTCAGCAGGCGTTTCAGAACCCTTTTCTGCATTGCGTAATTGAGCTACTAATTTTTCGAATGAAGCTTTGTCCCAAACATAAATCACTTTACGTTTTTCAGGATCTTCATTCTTCACATTCACCTGCCAGTAGTATGGCGTTCCTTTTTTCAGCTTCGATGCGAAATCTGAAATAGGTACAGTTGTTTTCTTTACAACTTTTTGGAACATAGGTTTTGTTCCTTCATGGTCCTGGTAAATGTCGAATGTAAATTCATCGGCATCAGAATAGCATTTCCATGAAACAGGAAATTCGCCTGAATAATAATTAATGGTATCAAGCCTTGAGTCGATCCAGATGCTGATATTGGCACGGCTTACCGCACCCACATTGTTCATGTAGCTTTTGCGGTTTTTTTCCGGGCTTCCTTTTGGCGTAGTAAGCTGGTTCCAGATAAATTTCAGGTAGTTTGATGTAATGGAACTTTTGTTCGACATGCAAGAGTCTTTGAACTGTGCCATTGTATAAGTTCCGGGCTTTGTAATGGAAAACAAACTGCTTTCATTACAAATAATGCTGATCAGCGAGTTGGCACCAACGGTAAGTTTTGATTTGTCGTCGAGCAGTTTCCCGATCTGTGCTTTGGTGCCTTTGCTGTTCTCCAGAACAGAAACAGAACCTTTTACAGAGTAGATAAGAAATGAATTTGCTTTTTGCGCCTGGGTTGCAACACTGTAAAGAGTGAACAACAGGAGAATGTGGATGTGCTTCATGTTTTTAGTGTGATTTTGAATGAAAACTGGTTTGAAAACCAAATTTTGTATGGAGCCATACGGCAAGCGCTTCGTAGAAATAGATTATATCGATTGCCAAGATAATCACAATCAGCGATATTTTGGTATCAATTTTAATACTGAACCAGTCGAAACACATAATGCCGATGTAAACCGAAAGAATGGCAAAGAAAATCTGTGCAAGTTTTGCCACCAGGTGAAACCAGATATGTTCCTCAATATAATATCGCATGAAAAGGGCAACGTGCAGCCAGGCGATAAGAATCGTAATTACCCAGAAGATGCCCGATGGTATATCCCGGATATATTTCCCATCGAGGATCATCGAAATAATATTGGCATGGATAACGATACCGTTCATGTCGGGTGTCGACTTACCGGCAAACTGTTTATTAAGCGGTGTGAAATGTTTGTCTTCCACATTATACGGATCGGGATTGATGTAGCCCATCAACACGATCTTATCTTTAAACAGATCAGGTGAAACATTGTCTTCCAACAGATCGTTGCCATCGATCAGCATATACTGATCAATGTTGCGGCTGTAGTGTATTACCTCGTATTCACGTTTGCGGTTTTTTAATTTTATAAATGCCGCACTGTCTGCCTTTGCAATAAGTGCTGCGGTTAAACTTGTGTAAACCTCATTTTTGTATTTGCTCTTCTCAAACGGAGAAAAATTTCGGATCGTGCCGCCATCTTCACCAATTAAATTCACGTAGCCTCTGTTAGAAGTGAATATTCCAAAGTAGCCAATGTTTTCAGGTTCTGTCTTCTTCGTCCAATCGAGTTTAGAACCAATCACCAGGTTAGGTGTGCTGCCGATCATATGTCTCAGCAATGAATCACTTTGCGGTTCTCTGGGGCCATTAAATTCAACGTCAAGTCCAATAACTTTCGGATTTGCAATCCTGATTTTTTCGATCATTAACGCAAGACCCATTCTGTCGGCATTGCCGATATTCAGGATAACGATCCTGTTATCAATGGGTGTATTCGCATTTTTATTAAGTACTGAATAGGAGATATCATTGAAGTCAAGATCTTTCAGTGCCGTTTTAAATGGATTAAGGATACTTGTGTTTAACGGTAACAATGAAAACAATCCAATAACAATAAACACGGAAAAAGTGGACAGGATCGTGTCCCGCTTAAATAGATAACGCAGGTAAAAATGATAAAGCCATTGATAGGCTCTTTTAAAAAATGAAGATGATTTTTTGCCGGTTGGTGGTTTTTGGGGCGAGTGCATTTAGTTTGATACTTGTCTTCTTAAATCTGTTTACCTACTTTCGCCTTCGAATATATGCGAAATTGTAAAGCCTTGCTTTTTCTGTGCGCTGCATTTTTTACACTTCACACAGAAATATTATTAGCTCAGACCCCTGTCACTGCACCTGCAGGAGATACAAGTACCGCTCCTAAAACCGGACAGAGCTATGCTATGATACTGGGTATCTCCACCTATCAGCATATTCGTCCTTTATCATATGCCGACAGCGATGCAGGTTTATTTCGTGATTATTTACGATCAGCCGGTGCAGGAAGTATTCCTGACGACAGAATGTTGTTTTTGGTAAACGAACAGGCAACCTCAGCAAATTTTTGGGTAAAAGGAATGGCCTGGTTGCGTCAGAAAAATTTAAAGTCAGGCGATCGCTTATACATTTATTTAGCTGGTCACGGCGATGCCATTAACCAGGATGAATATTTCTTTCTCACCTACGACTGTAACCCGGCAGGCGACAAGAACAATTACATTGTAACAGGAAGTATACAGTTGTACAACCTGAAAAGTCGTATTGCAGAACTTAGCCGCAAGAATGTAGAGATCTATTTGATCATGGATGCTTGTCGCACAAACGAATTACCCGGTGGTACTGATGGACAACAGATCCTGAACTCAGCCATTTCTGAACGCAAAGCAGGTGAGGTGATCATGCTTGCCACCGGAGCAGGGCAGGAATCGATGGAAGATGCTACTATCGGTACCGGACATGGGCTTTTTACTTATTACCTTGTTGATGGTTTAAGTGGTTTGGCAGATGGATACGAAGGAAAAGATGGCATCATTACATTGGTTGAATTGCGTTCCTATGTATTATCGAAAGTGCCCGTGGTTGCAGAAAAGAAATATAAACGCAAACAAGAGCCATTTATTTGTTGTGATGATGCCGGCCGGAAATATGTAGCCAATGTTGACAGTGCTTATTTAATTCAATGGGAGAAAAGCAAGAATCTCAGTGGTATGACAGATGGCGATGGCATTAACGACATGGTTGTAAGTGCGAGGGGCAGAGGAGCAACACTTGCCGATACAAATATTATCAGGATCTACAGTCAATTTAGCCAATCGATCAAAAACAATAAACTCACCGGCGACAGTTCTGCTAATTTTTATTTTGATCAGTTGCAGAAATTTTTTCCCGATGATGTGTTGACGATTGATGCTAAACAAACACTTGCTGCCGAGTTCATCAATTTCGCACAACGCAAGATCAATTTATATTTAAGTGGAAAAGATGCAGCGGGTATTCAGCAAATAAGAACACAGCTGGATGATAATGACCGCAGCGAAGAAATTCAATCGGGCATTGAACGGCTTGAATATATTGCGGGACTCGATTTTGAAAAAGTGGCCATGATGATGAAGAAAGCCATTGATCTTGTTGAGCCTACTGAACAGGCGTTGATCACATCATTGAAAGGGAAATTATATTTCTTCCAGGCAAGAAGTTATTTTGATGGTAAGAATAATATCACCAACATGCAGGCTGCAAGAGATCTTATCTACCAGGCCTATGCATTGGATAGCAATGCTGCCTATGTGCTGCATACGATTGCATCATTACAGTTACAGTTGAAAAAGCCTGACAGTGCGGTTTACTACAGTTTAAAAGCGATCAGTAAAGCACCGAAGTGGCGCTATCCATATACAACCGCTGCATTTGCTTATACACAAATGAAGCGTTTTGATCTTGCCCGTACGTATTATGAAAAGGCCATTTCAGTTGATCCGAAGAATGCTGATGCTTATGTTGATCTTGGTTATTTTGAATTTCAACAGCGCAGGGTAGAGAAAGCAGAAAACTGGTACCGAAATGGATTGCAGCTCGATCCTTCAAACGTATCTGCACTCAATAACCTTGGCTGGTTAATGAAGGATAAAGGAAAGTATAAAGAAGCAATTGATTTCTTTAACCAAACTGTAAGCAAAGATTCTTCTTTTGTGTATGCTTACAACGGATTGGCCAGAGTGTATGGCGCCATGAAGCGTTACGATTCTGCACGTATCTTTTACCTGCGTAGTGTAAATTATTATCCTGACAAAGCTTACGTTTACGAGTTGCTCGGTAACTTCTTTAAAGAGATCAATCTTCCTGATTCGGCTTTACATTATTATCACAGTTCAATAAAACTCGATTCAAACTATACACAACCTTATCTTGATTTGGCAAGATTGCATGAGCAAGGCCGTCGTGCCGATTCTGCTGCTTTTTATCTGCAGAAGATCATCCGCATGAATCCAACATCAAAGAACGCATACATCAGTCTTGCTACGTTCTACCAGAATTCAAGAATGTTTGATTCTGCCAATGTGTATTTTAATAAAGCGATTGATGTGGATGCAGGTGATGCAGGAACTTATAATTCCATTGGTGTTTATTACTACAGGAAAAATCAAACAGATTCAGCCAGGAAATATTTTCTTACCGCACTTAAATTCGATACACTTAATTCATCGTTGTACAGCAACCTTGCAGCAGTGTATGAACGTACACGTCAATATGATTCCGCTTTGCTTTGTTTGAACAGGGCGCTTGCATTAAGTCCCGGCAATGCGCAGATCTATAACAGCATTGCATTGTTGTATAAAAAACAGGATAAGCCTGAACTTGCTCTTGAAAATTACAGGCAGGCTTATCAATTCAATAATGAAAACTTATCTGTGTTGATTGATATGGCTGATCTGTTCAGAGATATGAGTGAACCCGATTCTTCCATCAGGTATTTGCACGAAGCCATCAGGTTAAGGCCGGAGATCGCAGATCTGCACAACAGTGCAGGTGTGGTTTATCTCCGTTACAAACAATACGATTCAGCAAAAGTGTATTTATTAAGGGCAGTTGAACTGGATAAGTCATTATTCAGAGCTTATAATAACCTCGGCAACCTGTTTTATGTTCAGCAAAAATTTGATGAAGCTTTACCTTATTATGAATCAGCATTAAAGCTCGATTCAGTTTATGAAAATCCGCTTCTATTTAGTGGTTTGGTACACATTAATACCGGCCGATATGATAAGGCCGTTCCTTTCCTGGAACGTTTGGTGAAAGCAAATGCAAAAAATGGCGCAGGCCTCTATTATTTAGCTGTTTCATATGCTGCATTAAAGAATGATGCAAAAGCAATTTCAACACTGGAGAGTGCCTTAAAGCTGAAATACGGTGAAGGTGGGGAGGTGTGGAGCCAGAAAGAATTTGCCTTGATCCGTAACACGCCTGCATTTAAGGCGCTGATGACAAAGTATTTCCCCGGCGAAAAATTCTGATCATTTTAATGTACTGTATGCATCACTGTTTTATGTAAACGGTGATGCAAAACAACGTCTGTTATCTGAATAGTTGTAAATTTCAGCATAACTAAAATTGCTATGAGATTAATTACAACTGTGGTTGCATTCGTTTGCATGTTTTCAGCCGTTACCGCACAGGTAGCAAAAGCCCCCATTAAAAGTGAAGGCGATGGCCCCTACACACAACTCATCCTTCGTGGAGTAACTATGATCAATGGAACAGGTGCGCCGCCAATGGGTCCTGTTGATATTGTGATTGAGAAAAACAAAATTGTACAGATTGCTAATGTTGGTTACCCAGGTGTTGCCATTAACAATGAACGCCGGCCAAAATTGAAAGAAGGCGGCAAAGAAATGAATCTTGAAGGTCATTATGTATTGCCCGGCTTTATTGATATGCACGGACATATTGGTGGCACAGGACAAGGTGCAAATGCTGAATATGTATTCAAGCTGTGGATGGCACATGGCATCACTGCTGTTCGTGATCCTTCCTGTGGTAACGGTCTCGAGTGGGTGCTGGAAGAAAAAAAGTTAAGTGCTGCCAATAAAATTACAGCACCACGATTGTTTGCTTATACTGCTTTTGGACAGGGAAGTAAACAACCTATCTCCACACCTGAACAAGCCATTGCATGGGTGAGAGAAAATGCACAGAAGGGAGCAGATGGCATTAAATTTTTTGGAGCAGCTCCTGAAATTATGGATGCGGCCATCCGTGAAAATAAAAAACTCGGTTTACGCAGTTGTTGTCATCATGCACAAATGGATGTGGCACGATGGAACGTGGTGAACTCTGCAAAAGCAGGTATGACCTCAATGGAACATTGGTATGGTTTGCCCGAAGCGTTGTTTACACAGCAAACCATTCAGCAATATCCACTCAGTTATAATTACAGCAATGAACAACATCGTTTTGAAGAAGCAGGCAAGTTATGGAAACAGGCAGCTGCACCTTACAGCGATCATTGGAACAAAGTGATGAATGAATTACTGGCACTTGATTTTACACTCGATCCCACCTTTAATATTTACGATGCCAACCGTGACCTGCAACGTGCCAGAAGAGCGGAGTGGCACGAAGATTACACCTTGCCATCACTCTGGAAATTCTATGAACCAAGTCGAGTATCGCATGGCAGTTACTGGCATAGCTGGGGCACAGAGCAGGAAGTGCAATGGAAAGAAAATTACCGGTTGTGGATGACGTTTATCAATGAATATAAAAACCGTGGCGGACGTGTAACAACCGGTAGCGACAACGGTTTCATTTATCAAACCTATGGTTTTGGCTATATCCGTGAGTTGGAGTTGATGCGTGAGGCAGGGTTTCATCCATTAGAAGTCATACGTTCTGCAACATTATACGGTGCGCAGGCATTGGGTATGGAAAAAGAGATCGGCAGTATTGAAACAGGGAAGCTGGCCGATCTTGTTATCATTGATGTAAATCCATTAGAGAATCTTCAACTGTTATATGGCACAGGTGCAGTGCAACTGAATGCAGAAAATAAAGTGATACGTGCAGGCGGAGTTAAATTCACCATTAAAGATGGTATTGTGTATGATGCTAAGAAACTGCTGGCAGATGTAAAACAAATGGTGCTTGATGAAAAGAAAAAAACCGGCTGGCAATTGAAACAACCGGGCGTGGAATAATTTTTTTTGTTAACCCGAACCATCAACCGGTTTAAGTTGTATTATGATTTAAAATTATCTGTTTATGAACGTAAAATTCACCTTCGCATTTGCACTGTTGCTGTTTATTTCAGTAACAGGGTTTGCTCAGCTTCCGAAAATTTCCGGTGGCGGCAGTATCGGCAACCTTGTAACACAATTTACCAATGCCATTAAGCCAGCTTCTTTTCTCAGTTCGTGGACGGGTGCCAAAGGGAATTTCCTGAGCACAGCCGGCAAAGTAAAAGATGCTGTTGGTGTTGGAAAATCCATTGCATCATTAGCGGGTTTTATTAAGCCCGAACTGTTTAAACAGGGCTTCAATGTGCAGAACCTCATCAGCACAGCCAATACTGTAAAGACCATGACACAGGCAACCGGTTTGTTGAAAAACCTGGAAGGCGGGTTAAAGCCCGAAGCCTTTGTAAGCGGGTGGGCAGGTAAACGAAGCGGGTGGCTGAATGCACTCAACCTGATTAAATAAGTAATTCATACTTAATTACATAAGAGCCGCCGAAAGCGGCTCTTATTTTTTTAAAATGAGGTTGCTGGCACAATCTTTGGCAAAGGAGGGTAGAACAAATTTTTTTTTTTATGAGAATGACAAGTAAGGCCGTTTATTACATACTTGCACTGAGTATTGTACTGGCCGCATGTAAGGGAATGACAAAAACGCAAAAAGGTGCCATTATAGGTACAACAGGCGGAGCAGCAGTTGGTGCTGTTATTGGCCGGGCATCAGGTAACACTGCTTTAGGAACAATTATAGGCGCCGCAGTTGGCGGAACTGCCGGCGTGTTGATCGGCAAGAAAATGGATAAGCAAGCCGAAGAAATCAAGAAAGATGTTCCCAATGCAAAGGTGGAACGTGTTGGCGAGGGTATTGAAATTGAATTTGAAAGTAAAGTATTGTTTGATTACGATCAGGCAGGCTTGAAATCAGAAGCAAAAACAAGTTTGAATGAGTTTGTAAGCATCCTCAAAAAATATCCTGATACAAACATCGAGATACAGGGCCATACTGACAATAAAGGATCGGATGCCTACAATGATGGCTTATCGCAACGCAGAGCTAATTCAGTCATGATGTATCTGATTGACCGTGGTATTCCCAACTCACGTATGAACCCGAGAGCAATGGGTGAAAATCATCCGAAGTATTCAAACGATACAGAAGAAGGAAGAGCGCAAAACAGGAGAGTTGAATTTCTGATCACAGCGAATGAAAAAATGAAATCAGACGCCAAGAAAGAAGCCGGCAGCGGACAGTAAATAAATCAGTATAACCATTTATAAAAAATTAAACCAAGCATTAAATGAAAAAGATCTTTTTTTCTACAGCCCTGATTTTATCAGGTGCATTTATTACAGCATCAGCACAGTCAACAAAAACAACCGCTTCCGGTATCAGTTTCGGGATAAGAGCGGGTGTGAATCTGCAGAATATAAACGGAAAGGATTTTGACGGCGACAAACTGGAGAACAAACTGGTACCACGTTTCCAGGGAGGCGTGTTGGTGGATATTCCCTTAGCCGATCAGTTTTATATTCAACCCGGCGTATTGTTTTCAGGTAAAGGAGCAAAAGAAAAAGATACAGATATTAATGTTTCACTTTCTTACCTGGATATACCTGTTACATTTTTATTTAAACCGGCACTTGGCACCGGTCACATGTTGCTGGGTGTGGGGCCCTATGTAGGCTTTGCAATTGCAGGGAAGGTGACCGATGACAATGATAACAAAGCAACGATCAAATTTAAAAACAGCATTACGGCTTTAGAATCAATTACAGACCCTTACTTCCGTCGTATGGATGCAGGAGCTAACCTGCTGGTTGGTTATGAAATGAGCAATAAACTGAGTGTTCAGTTAAATGCACAATTGGGATTAGCGAAGATCAATCCTGAAATTGAAGGATCGAGCAATGATAAAACAGCACTGAGAAATACAGGTTTTGGTCTTTCTCTCGGCTACAGATTCTAAGCCATCTTTTGCTTTTATAAAATCAGTCCCCCGTTTACGGGGGATTTTTATTTTTCTGAAGAGAAGGAGATAAAGATTTCAAATTTCAAACGAACCGTCTTATATTTGCAGCCCGTTAAACGGAATGGCTGCGTAGCTCAACTGAATAGAGCATCTGACTACGGATCAGAAGGTTTTAGGTTTGAATCCTAACGCGGTCACAAATAATGCTTTAAATAGCTTCAAAACCCCTCACTTCAGGCTGAATGAGGGGTTTTTTAATGCCCCAACCTTCGCTTGAAGTCGGTTTTCGTAGGTTTTTGCTTCACTCATGTTTCACTGAAAATCGTTGTTTCACTAAAAATTTTTAAGACATGGTTATGCCTAATTTAATTTTTGAATTGGCCGTTCAAAAAAAACTACCAAATGGAACGGTGCCAATTATTGCCAGATTGATTTTTAGACGAAAGAAGGTTGAACGGACTATTGTTCGGGTAACAAACGAACAGGCCGCCTTATGGGATCCCCTGAAGAGGCGATTTAAACCCAGTGCAACGCCCTACCTTAACAGGATAATCTCCGACTATCAACAAAAGTTTGACAAGTTTCTATCTGACCATTATGGCGAAATAGGGAAACTAGAGTTGTCTGATATTGTCAAAGTTTTCGATGGTGATAAGGCGCAGGAGTCAGATGGACTCTTATTATTAAACTATCTGGATGATTATTATCAAAAAGTTCTTTTAAAACAATTTGAAGCAGGAAGCGGGACGCGGGACGCCTCGGAATTTCACAACGGCCTACAATATTCTAAAAGGATTCCTCGTGAAAGAAAAGCTTCTTAAAATAAAACTCACAGATTTTGACAGAACCGTTTTTGTAAAATTTCATGAGAGTATGACTGATCGAAATAGGTTACCTAAGCCAATGAAACCAAATTCAGCTGGGAGTGTCGTAAAAAAATTACGTCCAGCCTTCAACCGGGCAGTATTACTCAAATTGATTTCCGAGAATCCTACATACGGGACAAAGATTACCACGAAGAGCAAACAGAAACCTCGACTCGATATTAGTGAATTAAAACGTATATACGTGCTGGATTGTAGCGATAACTATAGCTTAAACCTTGCGAAAAATGTTTTTCTGCTGTGTTGTTTTACCGGGTTCTCAATTAAGGATGTTATGTCTCTTAAAAAATCTATGTTACTTAAAAGGGACGATGGCGAAGTGTTGATCAGGAAGCGAAGAGAAAAGTCGGACGAAGAAGTGTTGATATTCTTACATAAGTTTTCAAAATCTATTTTAAATGAATTTGCCGAATTGCCGGAAATGTGCAACGCAGATAACCTGGTGCCCAATAGGGTCGGCGAATATGTAAACCGGCAATTAAAAATCATTGGTGCGAAAGCGAATATACCTTTTAACCTGAGCACAAATATTGGCAGGCACAGCTTCCGCCAGTTAATACGGGAATCTGGCATAAGAGATATGGCGACGATTAAGAAAATGATGGGCCATGCTCCGCCGAGGGATATCGATAGTGTTTATGATTTTGTAACTTCAAAAGATTTGTTTGAAGCGAAATCGAAATTTGAAACTTTTTTAACTGAAAATATATTAGAATGAATATTTCTTATCAAGGCGAAAAGGATATTCTGGACAAGTTTGATCGTTACATATTTGAAGATCAAGTTGACCAGTATAAAAATATTTCTGAGGAGATAAAGTCGCAATTTATTCAGGAAGAGATTATAAATGGGCTCAAGAATAAAACCGAATTTCGAGAATTTATCGGCCCGTTTTATGAGTTCTACCAATTAAATTCATTAACCTTTTCTAATGAAGTTCGGGATGCATACGACGACTTGCTAAATGATTCTTATGCATACAAGTGGAATATTCCTATTAGCGATATTGCCAGCAAAATCGAAGACATAAATAATTCTGGGATTATCTATATCCCTATTAACATGGGAACGTTACTAAGTATGCATACAATTAATGTAAATATCGGGACTTACTTCAAAGAAGAATTTATTTCAATCATCGCAAATTCTGGAAGATTTGTGGATAGTAACCCTGAATCCTTACAAAAACTCATAGATGGTTTTGATTTCGATCATAATTTCGAAAACTATTTACGTCGGAGAGAATATTCTAAGAATAACAGTCTACAAGATAACCAGGAAAAAAGCCAATCAGATTTAGATGAAAAATTAAACCCGTTGTTCGATCTGGTAGATTACGAATTGGAAAACGGTAAAACTGAAGTGGCCGGGAAGAAAATTAAAAAGATTATAAGGAAGATTGCAAAAGGGAGGGTAGAAGACGAGTATTTGAAAATGTTATTCGAAAAGACTCTCTTGGCCCCAGGTTATGAGCAAGGTGAGAAATATTCAGCATTTTATCCTCTTCTATTGTTTCTGTTAAAGGATAAGATTGGATTAAAGTTTGACCTGTACACGGCAAGTGAGTTTGAACAACAGGTAGATAGACCTGAAAGAAAAAAAACGTTCTACAAAGGAAACTATAAGAAATATCAAAAGAGCAGAGTAGTGCGAATTCTAGGCTTGTAAAGTTTTCGTTGAGTTTTGCTTCTCATCGTTATATTTTGATCATGGACATTTGGAGTTAAAATATTAAACATGACAAAAACAACAGAAAACTCACAACTGACCGGTTCACTTTTGGCTGAGTGGATACCTCGTGCCGAAGTAATGCAGTTCCTCGGGTACAAAGCAACGCAGATGTATCACTTCCTAAAATCGGGTAAAGTGAAAACCGTTAAGGTCGGCAAGCGCATTTTTGTAAATCGAAAATCGCTAAATGATTTTATGGAGGCTCAGTCTTCTCAATCAGAGTATTGATTCATCAACTATTAAAATTTCAAAAAATGAATCAACCTCTTTATACTTATTTGGAGAACCGCAGGTGCCTGAACTGTGGTTCTCCAATTGCCGATCAAGTGCACAAAACAAAAAAGTTTTGTGCCAAAGAAACCTATTCAGACGGTACAACAAAAAACTGCAAGGATCAATATTGGTCAGAGCAGCGTCGGGAAGCGAAGTCAATTTTTAAAGCAATGGAAATCTATCACCAGAGCTGTTCTGAAAGTTTACATCAACTATATGGCCTGGATCTTCCGGAAATTACTATGGAACATCTAGAGCATATGGGAATTGACTTAGGTCGATCCGCTGTACATCGGGTTTTCGATAATGAGCACCGTTTCTTTTACTTTGGTTTTTTTATTTCTGTTAATACAATTACGCACAAAATTCAAATACACCCACACAATGAAAAACTTTTCTAATCGATCGTTTATCCGGTCAATTACTCCGCAAGATTCATCTTCACAAACATTCATACTGCTCGGTATTTCTGTAGCAGGATTATCAGTGGTAGCCATAGCCCTATTTTATAGGTATCGTCAACAAACCGAATTGTTGTATAGCCTCAGAAAACAAAACTTAATATTAACAGAGAAATTAGAAGCGTCAAAGTTGGCTGCAGCTATACCAGAAATCATCAGAAACGATGAGGAGCTTAGCCAGCAAACCGACAATTAAATTTACTTATAAAGCAATCTCAAAAGAAAAGGCAAATGGACACAAAACCATTTGCCTTTTCAATTAACATATAAGTTAATCAGTGTAGCAATTTGTGGTCACAAAAGGTTTAAAATTCCGGAAATTGTTTTTTCCATTGTCCAATCTTCCTCTTCAAAAAACTAAAGTAATGTGCGTCTAACAACTTTGTTGCGGCAATAAACGCCTCTGTTTCCATGTTAAATATGGCTTCGCCTAACTCATCATTCAAAAAATGACATTTTGATCTGCAGGGAGAATAAAAGCAATCAATGAGGTACTCTTTTCGATCCCTGTTGTAACAGGCGGTCAACCTTCTATTGGAATGATCGCTTCTTTTTGCAGGCTTAACTCGTGCCGGTGGAGTGGGAATAATATCATCAATTATACAATACATGCTGGTGGGGTGTGTGTTGGGGTGATTATTTTGCACCCTTTAAATTACATTATACTACAATTCATCCATGGTTTTTTCTCGTGATTTTATGTGGCTATTTGTGCTGTCATGTAAAATCATGTGATTTCACATGTTTATCAGTATCACGCAAAATCTCATGAAACCACGCTAAACTTTTGCGTGTTTTCATGCGAATTCAGGTAAATTCGGGTGTTTCACCTGTTTCTTATTCATAGCTTCTTATTTATATTGCAGAAATAACCCAGATAATCATTGAATCAAAACCCCGAACAACTTGCCCGTGATAACATCGATCAGCAACTCCGTGCTGTGGGCTGGGTTAATAGCGGTATTTATCGCTTTACGATATGTTAAATAGTTTAACACGACGCAATTTTCACTTTGCAAATAGGTTGCAATCTGCTCCGTTACATTTGTTATTCATTAAAACACTTTTATGACAGCATCTGTCCTGTACATTAGTTTCTCCCTTATTTCTTTAATCGTAGGCGCTTTAATTGGTTGGCTCATCAGCCAGACCAAATCCGGTAAATCTGTCGCCTTGTTAACAGAAAAAAGCAGGCAACTTGAAAGTGCATATAATGAATTAGTCCAATCCAATCAGAAACTGAGTGTTGAAAGGGAGGATTATTTTGGTCGCCTGCAGGCAATAAGCGGCAAAGTTGCTGTTCTTGAACTGGAACAAGCGAAGGCGCATCAACTGCAGCTGGATTATCAAGCCGCTTTAAATCAACTTGCTGCCATGAAGGAACAGTTGAATGCAGCTAATGAAAAGCTGGAAACCCAGAAGCAGGATGTAGAACAGTTGGGTGAGAAGTTTCGCTTTGAGTTTAAAAATTTAGCACAAGGGATTCTCGATGAGAAGACGCAAAAATTTACCGAGGCAAATGAGAAAAATATGAAGGCCATTCTGGATCCGCTGAAATCTGAAATTGTCGGATTCAAACAAAAAGTAGAAGAAACCTATGATAAAGAAAGTAAAGAACGTTTTACACTTGGTCGTGAAGTGCAGAAATTAGTAGAGAGTAGTCAATTGGTGAGCGAGCAGGCGCATAATTTATCAACTGCATTAAAGGGTAATAAAAAGTTGCAGGGTAATTGGGGAGAAATGATTCTTGAAACTATTCTTGAAAACAGTGGTTTGATCAAGGGGCTTCATTTCCAGGTACAGGATTTTATCAGAGATGCTGCAGGAATAATTATCAAAGATGAAAACGGCAAAGGACTGCAACCCGATGTGACGATTTATTACCCCGATGAACGTAAAGTGATTATTGATTCAAAGGTTTCGCTGATTGCTTATGAGGCTTCAATAAGTGCCGACCTTCCGGAAGATTCTGCGAAGCTGATGGAAGAACATATACGGGCAATAAAAGGTCATGTGGATGGACTAAGCAGGAAGAACTATCCGAAATATGCCAAAGCACTTGATTATGTATTGATGTTTGTTCCAATTGAGCCCGCATTTTTAGAAGCATTGAAAGCAGATCCGACGCTTTGGAAATATGCTTACGACAAAGGAATTATTTTAGTCAGTCCAACAAATCTGCTTGCCATTTTAAAGATCGTCGAAGAAATGTGGAAGGTGGATAAACAAACCAAAAATGCAGAAGCAATAGCCGAACAGGCGGGTGCCATTTATGAAAAATTTGTCGGCTTCCTATCCAATTTCAAATCAGTTGGCGATTCCTTAGGCGCAGCTCAACGAACCTATGAAGATGCATACAAGCAACTGTCAACAGGCAAAGGTAATTTTTCACGTCAGGTTGAACGACTGAAAGACATGGGTGCCAAAACAGTGAAACATATTCCAACTGATTTTTTGTTGGAGGAATAAGTTTAATGAAACTTATTCTATTGGATTTCGATTCAAATCCAATCAAAGTAATCACACAGTTATGCGTTAAAACAACACAGTAATTAGAATACTAGTGAATTCAAAGGAAGTTGTATTCGAATTCTTTAAATTGAACTGTTCATGAAATTACCCAAACCCGAACGCCACTGGCCTTCACAATTAACCAGTTCAATTTGCTTCCAACAGCTCAGCACTGCTTTACAGGTATGAAATTTAGATAGGACTTAAAAATCCAAGGGCTGAATGTATAGATAGCGAAATGTAAGGGTATATTTGGTGCTACATGGAAGTGTAAGTATAAAAATAAAGTATGTCACTCAAAAAATTATTTCAACGTGCAATTGAAGGTAAACTCTGACCCACAAATTGTGCCATTCTTAAAATGGCCTGGCGGCAAACGCTGGTTCGTAAACAACTATTGTAATTTATTACCTTCTAGTTATAACACATACATAGAACCCTTTCTTGGCAGTGGTGCGGTTTATTTTTATCTAAAGCCGAACAAGGCCATCCTCTCTGATTTAAATCCTGATGTCATTGCAGTATATGGCAGCATAAAAACCGATTTTAAATTCATCAAAAGGAGCCTTCAATACCATCAAAGGAAACACAATGAGGATTATTATTATCAGGTAAGAAAAAAGAAAACAATCAGCGAGTGCCAACAGGGTTCCAAAATGCTTTATTTGAATCGCACTTGTTTCAATGGAATTTATCGTGTTAATCAAAATGGTGAGTTTAACGTACCCATTGGCAGTAAACAAGCCGTCTTATTAGACACAGATAATTTTGAATCTATTTCAAAGCTTCTTCAATCAGCAGATATCTTTAAGTCAGATTTTGAAGTAGTTATAGACAAGGCAAAAAGCGGTGATTTTGTTTTTGCAGATCCTCCTTACACAGTGAGACATAATTTAAATGGCTTTATCAAATATAATGAACAGTTATTTTCATGGGAAGATCAAGAAAGATTAGCTGCAGCCTTGCTTAGAGCGAAAAATAGAGGCGTAAAAATCGTGCTAACGAATGCTAATCATTCTTCCATCAAAGAGTTGTATGAAGGACTTGGCTTCCATCTCCAGGTTGTTTCAAGATACTCCTCAATAGCTGCTAATGGAGCCAATCGTAAGCAATTTGAAGAACTTGTTATTTTATCACATCCAAATAAATGAAAATGTCTCAAGGATCTGTAACCCAATTGTTAAATAACACATCTATCAGCGGCAATCCGATCGAATCTTTAAGAAGCTTTCTGGATACGGAAGCACGCATGGAGGCTGCAAAGCAATTAGACAAAATGCGATTTGTTGGGTATGTACTGGAATTAGGGTACGACACAGCAAAAATAATCACAAGTGACCCATATAAGCTTGCTGTTGGAGGAATTCCCCGTGGCTCTTTCCTCATTATGACACCCATTAATGCAGGTAATACACCATTGCATTTTACTTTGCTGCGTGTAAATGGTGTGTCGCCAACTCCTCTTACAATGCAGGTTCAACAAACTTACTTTGAGCTTCATAAGAAGTCTATGCCTGAACTGGACCGATGGACACAAAGTGAATTACAATGGGGTGCTTTAAGCTGTAATGTGCTGGGTATGTTTTATGCAAACCCAGGAGACAATCAAAAGCTTGCTTTTTCGGGTGACGTTAATAATGTTGTAAGTGCTCACAGGTACAAAGTCTTTGCACCCGATGATGAATTATTGAAGTTAATCGTAGACGGAATGGTAAATATCGATCATAAGTATTCGATTGGTGTGTTGAGAACTATGGAATGTGGATTGTTCAGCCCAGGCGCAGCTGGAAAAATTCCTGTTTCAATATCGATGCGTGACTTTATGGGAACTCGTACGGCTATGTTTGGAAAAACAAGGTTAGGTAAATCGAATGTCGTAAAACTAATTGCTCAGGGGCTGATAGAAACTACAGGTACTAAAAAAAATGTTGGTCAGATAATTTTTGACATTAATGGTGAATATGCAAATGATAATCCGCAAGATGGAAACAAATCTATCCGCTCAGCGTATGAGGACCGTTGCAAGGTATATGCCCTTACGGAGAGAGCTGAAACACCGTCGCTCCCATTAAGATTAAATTTTTACGAGCAACCTGATAGCATTATCGAGGTCATTGCCTCGATGTTAGCAACTGACAACAAAAATGCAAATTATATAAAAAGCTTTGCTAGTGTTAAGCTTCCTGCAATCAGTTCCATTGTTACAATGGAAGAAGGGGATAAGTGCAGGGCCATCAGGAAAGTTCAATTATTTTGGGCGATTCTGAAAAAAGCCGGTTTCCCAGCTGATGAAAGGAAGCTCAGGGCACTCGGGCTGACAAGCCGAAATGCCAAAAACTTTAATCCGTCATTTAAAGCAGACTTAAGAACTCAGGCTTATTTGCATCAAGGGCAAAACGCCGCACCTGCCCAGCCAGATTCATTAGATCAACTTGTTACCGAAATGGAGGTAATGGCCCAGTTTCGCCGTGATAATGGCAGCAGTCCACTTTTAAAATCAGGTAGCGGAAAAGATATTTTTGACGCTGATGATGTAGCAATGTTGGACTTCTTAAATCCCAATTCTGGTTCTGGGCCTTCGATATTAAGGTCTTACATCACCTACCATTCACCCAATGCCGGCGATTTTTTAATTGAGATACTCAAATTAATTGATGTTGGGACCACTGTGATCTTAGATCTTGGCAATGCTACAGATCAGATCAGGAGGTATTTTGCTGATATGATTTCCAAAGAGGTTTTCGGGCACCAGGAAAAAAAGTTTGTAGAAAATAAACTGGAGGATCATTTTATCCAATTATATTTTGAAGAGGCACACAACCTATTTCCGCCTGACGGGAAAGATCTAACAGGAGTGTATGCACGATTCGCCAAAGAAGGTGCTAAGTTTCATGTAGGTATGATATACTCGACACAGTCGCCATCAACAATTAATAAAGAATTACTTGCACAAACGGAAAACTTCTTTGTAGGTCATTTGTCGAGTCAGGATGAAACAAGGGCATTGTCCAGAGTTCAAATTGCATTCGACGGTAGCGAAGAGGATATTTTAAAAGCGAAGACCCCCGGGTACATGCGGATGTTAACCATGTCACACCGATTTGTCATCCCTATCCAAGCGAATAAATTCGAAGCCACAGCTTCTGTTGTTAAACCATTAAATTAACTATCATGCCTTACTCATCTGGAACCCGCCTCCCTGGCGAAATGGCTTCTAAACTAGGGCATATTTCCGTCATTGAAAGTCCCTGGGTTCAATCGTTGGTCGAGGATTTCGAAAGTGCAGAATTCAATAGTGAAGAGGAAGCAACTGAAATATGGCAGGAGTTCGATGCGAATAATATCCTGCCTTTAAGAAACATCTGGGCCGTAGACGGTTCGTTCGTAGCAGTTAAGACCTCTGGAAAGCCTCAAAAAGAAGTGTCATTTGTAAAGACTGCACTTCTTACAGTAGATAGATTAAAGCTTGAAAAAATTGATAAAGAACATCCGCATCCTTTATTAATGCAGGACATCTTAAGAGACAGCGCAATTTTTCATGCTACTGTCTTCCCACTTAAAAACGTAAGGACATCACTTGGCTCAAATTATGACGCCATTCGTAACATAGTAAATGATTCTTTAAAGGTTGATGATAACGGAGTGTTTTACGAAACTTTAAAATGGTTATCGTATCGAAAATGGGATACTACTGAATTTAATAGCCCCGGGTTTGAATGTCCCCACTGCCATTTTAAAAACGACAAGGGCCTGCCGTTTGATGCTGACCAAGGCAACTGCGAAGACTGTGATAAACCAATCTTTCTTACAGACATGATCGGGTTTCATTTAGATATGGATGAAGATAGCGCTCCGGACTCGGTTGCTTCTGCTTACATGTTAGTAATGGAACACCTGATGCTTTTTACTCCAATACGTTTGTTATGGTCCCATTCAGACCAGAACATTATCTCTGAGACTTTATTTATAAAAGACGGACCATTAACCTTACGAAGCCAATATTCTAAGCTAATACCCAACATCCGAGCTTTTATTCAACATGCTAAAAATATTAAAAGGCCACTTCATATTATTGGACAGGAAAAAAGCGGGGCTTTCTTTGATCATCTGGCTTCGATTGTTCAAACTGTTGCCCCACATGATCGTGGGGAAAAACTATCATTTGCTCCGCTAACACATGACTACGTTCGTCGCCAGGTTTACCGTTCTCCAGACCTCTCAAACCCGTATGGTAAAAGAACCAACTGGGGAGAAAAACTCTTTGTAAAAATAGATCCAGGAACTTATATGGTGTTGAATGTGCCTACAGGAATTTATGTTGATGATGGTAGTTTCCCCCTTGCCACTGATTTGATCGGTTTAGACCGAATTCTCGCCACCTTGCCTGAAATTGTCAGTAGCAAATTTGAAGGAGCTTTATTTCCTGTTGAATTAGCAAATGGGGTTGCATCGATGTCGAGTTATCCATCAGCCAAAATACTTGAAAGATTTTTGGACGGAAGATAAATTTCTTCAAAAACCTTTACATTATAAATGAATAAGAGGGTAAATATCACAATCGAGGAATTATGGGCAATCCATAAGTTTTCACCGAACGACAATCAAAGGGAGGCCATTCTTTATGGGGAAGGTCCTCTATTGCTTACTGCAGGTCCGGGTTCAGGCAAAACGAGGGTACTTCTGTGGCGAACATTAAATTTAATTGTTTTTCATGCTGTGGCGCCTGAAGAGATATTTCTGGCAACCTTCACTGAAAAAGCTGCTCAACAACTAAAAGATGGACTGCGTACGCTCCTCGGAACAGTAACTAATCTTACCGGCAAGCCTTATGATATTTCGAAAATGTCATTGGGCACAGTTCACTCAATTTGTCAATCATTGATAACAGATAGAAGGTTCTCTTCGGGACGTGTTCGAAAAAATTCCCCCATTTTAATGGATAGCCTTTCGCAATACTTTAAGATTTATCAAAAAAGATTTTGGCAGGAATTATGGGTTAGTGGTGAATTTACTGATGAAGAATCTGCTAACCTCGCTATCACAAAATATTTATTAGGCAAAGAGATCAATTCCCGTCATGTTGCGGTAACCGAATGTATTGCCCTCTTTAATCGATTTTCTGAAGAGAATATCATCCCGGACGCTGTCCAAACCAATGACGTTTCTTTGAGGGGATTATTAAAAATGTATTCCTATTATAGAAATTCACTTCAAATTAACCCTAACACAAAACAAGTCGATTTTTCACTGTTACAGCAAGAGGCTTTCACGGCTATAGAAAACTTCACTCATTCCGGCAATGTATTCAAATACCTGATTATTGATGAGTACCAGGACACAAATGCTATTCAGGAGAAATTATACTTTTCGTTGGCGAAGGGTTCAAAAAATATTTGTGTAGTGGGTGATGATGACCAAGCCCTGTATCGCTTTCGAGGTGCTACTGTAGAAAACCTTGTTGAATTTGAAAACAGATGCAAGCAGAATATTGGAATAAAACCCAAACGGATTGACCTTGATATAAATTATCGTTCAAGAAAAAACATCGTCGACCTCTATACACATTTCATCGTTCAAACAGACTGGAAAAATCCAACAAAGAAGGGAAGTCATTTCCGTGTACATGATAAAGTAATCAAGGCACACAGCAAGGACGCCAAACCTTCGGTAGTAGTTTCAGAAAGAGACAAAGCAGATAACGTATATGCTGAAATCGCCCAGTTGGTAGTCGATTTAAAACGGACTGGGAAAATTACTGACTATAATCAATGTGCTTTCCTCTTTCCCTCGATGAAATTCAGAGGTGAAATTAATACAAGGGTTGCAGGTTTTCAGGCAGCATTTGAAAATTTAGGCGTTCCTGTTTACGCACCACGTGCAGGAAGTTTTGTAGAGGTAGATGAAGCAAGGGCCATCTTTGGATTGTTCCTGAAAATATTCGATCGACCTCACTATGGCGCTACGGGCAGCCAAAATATCATCAAATTCCGTAATTGGATGATTGGATGTATGCAATATGCTGATAACTTAATGAAAGAAGATAAACTGCTGAAAGAGTATGTTGAAGATAGAAAAAACGATGTAGCCACCGCTTTAGCTGATTACAATTTACTGCTTGCGTTGGTTAAAAAGAAGAAATGGAATGTAAAAGACCCTTTCCAGTTTTCTATGATCAGGGATTTCGCAGAAGTGGCAAAACTCTCACCTAAAGCGAAAAAGAATCTCACCAATTCTTACTTCAGAAAAGTTATTGAACTAAAAGAAAAGGAAAACAAACCATACAGCATTGATTACATCATCAACCGTACTACCTCATTGGATTGGACCGTATTGGATTTATTCTATCAACTAAATGGCTTTCGCCATTTCAGGGACATGTATCTGCTGGCAGAAGACGGTACAGATGAAGGTCCGGTTTGCAACCTTGGCTTGCTGTCGCAATACCTGTCACGGTTCATGGAGCAATACGGAACTTTATTGACTGCATCTTTCATGTCAGATGAAAAATTTGTTCGGGTATTCTTCGCCTCGTACGTTTATGCATTGTATCGCCTTGGTGAAAGTGAATACGAAGATGCAGATGATCCCTTTCCAAAAGGCAGGGTTCCTTTTTTAACCATTCACCAATCAAAAGGCCTTGAGTTTCCGGTAGTGGTATTAGGTGCTGTTTACAAGGGGGAGAAACCGCCAGATAAAAAGGAAGTAATTGTGCGGCATTTATTGAATAAAGAAGGAGAACCTTTAGATCGTATTTCTCACTTCGATAATATGCGAATGTTTTATGTGGGTCTTTCCAGGGCGCAAAACCTTTTGGTATTGCCCCGATATACTTATGCTGCTGCAGCCACAGATATTTTCAAAAACATTTTTGAAAACTATCCACTACAGAAGATTGCTGACCTTGATTTAAAGCATATACCCGTGGCAGATGAAGCGAAGCAGGATTTAGGCAAAAGCTACAGTTATACTTCCGACTATCTGTTGTATAACAAATGCCCGAGAAATTACATGATCTTCAAAAAATATGGCTTTGTACCTTCCCGTTCCCAAACAATGCTGTTTGGCTCATTGGTGCACCAAACGATTGAAGATCTGCATCACTTATTAATTTATGAACGTAAAAACGCTGCTGTATGATGACAGATCAGGAAATAGAAAAAAGGCTGGCGGAAATTTTTGCCCAGAACTATGAGCTGTTGAAGATGGAAGGAGGTCATGCTCTTACAGAAGCGGGTCAAAAAGATGCCTTTAACCAGGTGCTGTACTATTATCGGAAACTAAAAGAAGTTGCTTCCAAAGTAACTGATACGGAAGTAAAGCTAACCCTGCCTGATCAGAAAACACCCGATGGAAGAAGCTTCACTATTGAAGGAATTGTAGATATTGTTAGGGAAGAGGACGAAGTGTGGATGTACGATATAAAAACACATGATCCTTTTTATGTGATGGCAAATAAGCACCTCTATGAAAAGCAACTCAATGTCTATGCGTACATCTGGGAAAACCTGCGGGGCAATCCATTGGACCATACTGCCGTTATTTCAACAGTTATTCCGGATGCACTAAAGGAAGCCGAAAGTGTAGGCGATACAGCCCGGATTCAGAAAGAATTGACGAAGTGGGAACCAGTAATCGAAATTCCATATAAAGAAGATAATGTAAAAGATACCATTCACGATTTTGCTTTGGTGGTTGACAATATTGAAAAGCATTGCTTTACCCCACCACCGTTGAAGGTACTGGATGATAAAATCTATGGCACCAACAGCAAATTTGCCACCCGCATTTGCCGTAACTGTGATGCCCGTTTTTCCTGTAGCTCATTCAGAGAATATGCCACTAAACTGCAGAAAAGCGGCACCATGAATTTTAAAAAATATTATGAGGATTTTGGAACAGATGCTGAGCAGGAAGAATTTATTAATGCATCTATTGACCTGGATAAAATAAACAGTATACCCGAACTACCACAATAAATATTCACCAGTACATTATTTAAACATGGCAATAGAAAGAGTAAAGCCGGCTTTTCATTTTGAAGCAGAACGCATAGAGCAATTAAAACAAATTGCACCGGAAGCTTTTGCTGATGGCAAAATAAATTGGGAAACCCTGCAGGAGGCATTGGGTACATATTTAGAAGAGGAAGATATAGCCGCTGAACATTTTGGTCTCTTTTGGCCAGGGAAGAGAGCAGCCCGTAAAATAGCCAGTACTCCGAGCGAAGGCACATTGATTCCTTGTCCAGGAGAGGGAGTTGATGAGGAAAATACACGGAATATTTTTATTGAAGGTGAGAACTTGGAAGTTCTAAAGCTTCTCCAAAAAAGTTACGCCAATAGAATCAAGATGATTTATATAGATCCTCCATATAATACGGGAAACGATTTTATCTATGAAGATGATTTTACAGAAACAATTGATGAATATTTGAAAAGGACAGGGCAATTAGATGAAGAAGCAAAGCCTGTTTCTATTAATTCCAAATCTGATGGGAGATTTCATTCTAAATGGCTAAATATGATGTATCCACGATTGCGTTTAGCAAGAAATCTTTTACGTGACGATGGGTTGATATTTGTAAGTATAGACGATAACGAAATTTATAATCTTAGAATGCTTATGAATGAGGTTTTTGGGGAAGAGAATTTTGTAGAGCAAATTTGCTGGAAGAATAAATATGGTGCAGGAGCTCAAACAAGAGGCTTTATTAGTGTGCACGAATATGTTTTATGTTACTCAAAAACTTTAATAAGCAATTTAGAATCTCCGTTAGACGAGGAAGCGAAAAAAGCTTACAATAAAAAAGATGACAAATATGAAAAACGAGGTGGGTATTTCACTCAACCATTGATGACTAATTCACTTGGCGATAGGCCGAATCTTCAATATTCAATTTATTATGATGGTGAAGAAATTGTACCTAATAAGCAATGGGTTTGGAGTCAAGAACGACTTTTATCGGCAATTGAAAGCAATGAAGTCGTATTTAATAAGCAAAAAGATGGCTCATATAGTGTTAGGTCTAAACAATATTTAAAAGATGAAAATGGAATAGAGCGAAAAGGAAAGCCACTCTCTGTTCTAAATGGCCCTTTTACTCAAGAGGGGACAGCGGATATCGCAGATTTGTTCGGATACAATCCATTCGGTTTTGTTAAACCTGTAAAACTAATTGAATACCTTTTTTCTTTTGTTGTAAATGAAAAGGAAGATCCAGAAGGAATTTATCTGGATTTTTTTGCTGGCTCTGGAACAACGGGACAAGCTGTTATGAAATTAAACAACTCATTAGGGTTTAAACGGAAATACATCTGTGTTCAAATGCCAGCTGAAATTATTGAAGATTCAAACGGTAAGAGGGCGGCTAAAGACCTAAAAGAAAAAAATAAACCTACAGTAATATCAGAATTGACAAAAGAAAGATTAAGACTTGCTTCGAATCAATTCAATGAAGGATTTAAAATCTATAAGTTGCAAAAATCAAATTTTAATATTTGGAAGAACTATTCAGGAAGCGACTTAAATGAGTTACAAAAGTTATTTGAAAGCAATACAACTCCGCTTGTTGAAGATTGGGAGCCGCAAAACTTGCTTACTGAAATTCTCTTGATTGAAGGATTTCCATTAGATAGCAAAATTGAAGTAATAAGTGATTATAAGAAAAATGAGGTTACGATGGTTACTTCCAATTTCTGTGAACACAAACTGCTTGTCTGTTTGGATAAAAATGTATATGCTGAAACAATAAAAAATCTTCAACTAGACGATGATGATATTTTCATTTGTTTGGATAGTGCCATAAACGATCAGGATAAAGTTACACTGCAAGACAAGGGCTTAATCAAAACTATCTAATTGCTGGTATGGCAAAAAATATTAAACTGAAATTTGAAAATAACCAAGAGCATCAGAACATTGCTGTAAATAGTGTTGTTAATTTGTTTGAGGGCTTTTCGCAAAATCTAATCGTGAATGAGTTTAGTTCTGACATTGCTCCAAATATCGAGCCTTTTTATAATCTCGAAGAAAACTGGCTATTAGACAATCTACAAGCAGTACAGGAAGCAAATAGTTTGCAACCAGGTCTTGCGTTAGATGTAGATGATGGTCCCATGCTCGATATTGATGGGTATAATACGCACCGCTTTCCGTGCTTTACAGTAGAGATGGAAACCGGTACAGGTAAAACCTATGCTTATCTCAAAACGGTTTTTGAGCTTAACAAGCGTTATGGCTTCCGCAAATTCATCATTGTAGTGCCAAGTATTGCAATTTACGAAGGTGTTTATAAGACGATCGAGATCACCAAAGAGCATTTCAAAACATTGTATGGCAATACTACGATGAATGCCATCAAATACGATGGCCAACAGATTGGTAAGGTGAAAGATTTTGCAGTCAATCCTTATATCAACATCATGATCATGACGATTGATGCTTTCAATAGTAAAACGAATAACCTATACAAGCCAACAGAGAAATTACCAGGTGAAAAAAAGCCTTATCAATACCTGCAGGAAACAAAACCGATTTACATACTGGACGAAAGCCAGAATTATTTATCACCTAAAAGCAGGGAGGCATTACGAACACTCAATCCTTTATTTGCAGTTAATTATTCTGCCACACCAAAAGAAAAACCCAACCTTATTTATCGCCTCAGCCCGGTAGATGCATTTAAGCTAAACCTCGTAAAGAAAATACAGGTGGAAGGTGTAACAGAGCAACACAACCTAAATGATAAAGACCTGAGTGTTTTACTGGAAGAAGTTGTGAGAAATGGCAATACAATTCAGGCAACCCTGAAAGCTCACTGTATGGTGAACGGAGCTAAACAACTAAAGTCAATCACCCTCAAAAAGAACGATGATCTTTTTGATAAAACGAAGAATCCGGATTTTGAAGGGTTTCTTGTGGAAGATATAAACCTGAAAACGCAACAGGTAATGTTCTCGAATGGTTCTACGTTGGGGAATGATCAAACGCAGGGCATTACCCTATCTAAAACAGAAATATTCAGAGTACAGATTGAACAAACCATTAAGTACCATATCGAGCGTCAAAAAGCATTAAGAAATAAGGGGATAAAAGTATTATCGTTATTTTTTATTGATCGGGTTGATAATTATGTACAGGATGATGGAATTATTAAAAACCTTTTTGATAGTGCCTTTGATAAATTAAAGCATTTAGATAAGCATTATGCCAAGCTTGAAGCAAGACAAGTGAGACAAGGTTATTTTGCTAAAAAGAAAAATAAAAAGAAGGAAGAAGAGTTTGTTGACACTGCTATTTTCAATAATGACAAAACAAAGGATGATAAAGAAGCAGAGAAACAGGCGTACGAACTCATCATGAAGAATAAAGAAGTGCTGTTGAATTTCTCAGAAAATGTTTCATTCATTTTTGCTCACTCAGCATTAAGAGAAGGTTGGGATAATCCAAATGTTTTTCAGATTTGTACCCTTAATACGGCCACCTCAGAAAATCGTAAAAGGCAGGAGATTGGTCGTGGCCTTCGCCTCTGTGTAAACCAAGACGGTGAACGGGTACAGGAAGAAGGTGTGAATGTATTAACCGTGATAGCTAATGAGCATTATGAAGAGTATTGTAATGACCTGCAAAAAGAATATCGTGAAAGTGGTGATGTTGCACCAACCAAGCCTAGCAATGCCCGCAAAAGCGATGCAAAACGTAATGATAAAGTATTCAATTCTAAAGAGTTTAAAATCTTCTGGGATCTATTGGCACTTAAAACCGATTATGAAATAAAACTCGATACCGATAAACTGATTACGGAATGTATCACGAAACTAAACAGCCCGAAAACTGTTTTCCCGGAATCTCAGATTATCATTACCAGGGGAAAGTTTGTTATAACTACTTTTCGTTTCAAGCTAAATAAGGTATCAGTTGGGTTAGCTCAGATCGATATTACAATTTCAGATACGAATGGGGTTGAGAATGTTATCAAAGGTGAATGGTATAAAGTAGGGTATGATTTTGGAACCAAAAAAAGTAAGCGCCTCTCCGGTTACAAAATTGTTGAGATAAAAGAATACAAATCAGATAGTGTAGTTCACTTCGGCAACGGAGAATCACTCTCTCTGGAATCCGATATTTTGCACACTGATAATAAAGGGCATCAGTCAGAATCAATCACCAAGCAGGAGGCGCAAACCAGTTATCCAGTTTTTAACATCATTGATCGTACTAGCAAAGAGACAGGTATTACAAGGCCAACTGTATTGCAGATATTCAAAGGAATGGAAGAAGATAGAAAGAAGCATATTTTTAAGAATCCCGAAGGCTTTACAAGCAAATTCATAGAAGTAATAAAAGAACAATTGGCAGATCATATTGCTGAGGGAATCGAATACAAACTAACAGGTGAATTGGAAACGTACGATTTTGATGAAATGTTCCCTAGTACAAAAAAGTTTCCTCAAAAAGAATTGATTGATGGTTCAGACAATTCGTTATATGACTTTGTTCAAATTGATTCAGGAGTAGAAGAACGTTTTGTTTCAAATATCTTAGTTGAGGATGATAGAAGCGGAAATATTATTGGTTACTTCAAGTTCCCGCCAACCTTTAAAGTACGCATTCCTAAAATTATTAAGAACTATAATCCTGATTGGGGAATACTAAGGAAAAGTAGAGACGGCAAAACGTCGATCAATCTTGTGCGTGAAACGAAAGGTTCTTTGATTCCTGAGCAATTACAATGGCCAAGTGAAAAAAGAAAAATTAAATGCGCTATCAAACATTTTGAGAAGTTGGGAATCAATTACCGGCAGGTAACGTCGGATACACTCAAATATTGGGAAAACAATAAACCAACGCAATCGTATAGACTGGATCTGGAGCAAGAGAATGATCACCTATTATATGATGAAGGTAAAATTTAATAACTATTAGCTCAATCACATGAAACGAGGCAGACCAAGAAAGCATCAGTCATGGGACAATAGGGTTGAAACTCATCCCTGGAAAAGATTCCCTGAGATAGATAATGACGCTACACAGTTAATCCTTGGTAGCTTTCCTCCGAATAAATTTACCGACTATCCAAACCGGCTCTCAAGATGTGATGAGCAGTTTTTTTATGGCAGCAAGGACAATGCTTTCTGGGATCTGTTTATTGTTGCAAAAGATTTAGCGTTACGCTGGCCGGATCATTTGGAGGGGCTTAAAAATTGGCTTTCAACAAACAAATGGATTATAAGCGATATTTTATTGACCACAACAAGAAAAAAGGATTCTGCTACTGATTCCGATTTAGTGCCTGTCAAATGGAATACAGAAGTGATTAATCGGATACTTACAAATAATCCAATTCAAACAATACTGTTCACGAGTAACTGGGTGAAGAATAAGTTTGATCAAGAAGTGAAGAAGGAATTATCAGCATTTACCGGATCATACCGTGAAGTTGTATTGATATCACCATCGCCAGCAGGATTAATAAGTACTGAATGGGCAAAAAAGGAACTTCCAATCTTAGATGGAGAGGATTTAGAGTCATACCGTCAACGCTATTATCAATGGGCATTAAATGAGCCCTAATTTAAAACCTTTTAAAAGTGGCTTTAAAAAAACTCCCGTACAAAAATATTAATGAGCTGATACAAAAAAATCTTCCGGATGAAGATGATCAACACACGGTGAACCTATCCCGTTTGCTTCAACCATCCAGACGGCGAGGGTGGCTTACAAAAACTGAGCTGGAAATGATTTGCCGCTGGAAATCTCCCAGAGCTATTCGTCTCATTCAGTCCAATCATGCAGCTACGATTAGAAAGGTTACGAAAGCTGCGTTTCAAGTAAAAGATGAAACAGAAAAAATGCGACTGCTGACTTTGCTAAAAGGCGTTTCAATTCCAATGGCATCTGCTGTTCTTACACTACTTTATCCTAAGCGTTATGGGGTAATTGATATTAGAGTCTGGCAGATTTTACACCAGATGAAGATTGTAGAAACGAATAAAAGAGGTACTGCATTTCGTGTTGCAGAATGGGTAGAATTATTGGTGCTTCTTCGCAAGCTGTCGAAGCAGTTTGGACAAAGCGTTCGATTGATCGAGTACAGTATTTTTCTTGCACATCAGCGGCACCAGGTAGGAACACTTTACCAAACTTTAAAAAACGATTAATATATGAACGATGTAAAAAACTTTCAAGATCAAATAGCTTTATTAAACGATGAAATCAGAAAAGCTTACTCTGACAATGAGGAAGAAATATTTCCAATCTATGACGGGGCACTAAACCCGGAGGAGTACTTCATGAATCCATCTTATAAAATTCTCTGGTTGATGAAAGAACCTTATGACGGCGGTGAGCGGGAGGGGGAATGGTCATTGCCTGATTTTTTTATCGATGATTACGATCGATTTTATAATGATCTGATTAAAGGTAGTTCAGGTCGTACATGGCAGCCGGCGGTTTATGCATCGTATGGAATTCTGAATAATTTCTCCAATTGGGATGAAATGTCCTACATACGAGATGAGCCATCAATGGTTAAAGTGTTGGGGAAGATAGCATGGGTAAATATTCAAAAACTTCCTTCTGAAACCGGCAAGAAAACCGATATTACGAATGTTCATGATGCTTACAAAAAACACAAAGCGATTCTGAATAAACAGATTGAATTGCTGAACCCGGATATCATCATTTGCGGAAATACTTTTTCGGTTATACGGGAAGATTTGGGTAATCCTGTTACAACCAAGTTTGATATGGTGGAATACTTTTTTAATAATGGAAAACTGTTTATTAACGCTTATCACCCGGCTCAATTTCAAATTTCACGTGAGCGATACGTAAATAACATTATTCAGTGTGCTAAGGAATGGGAAGAGCGGAAGCGAGGAAAATAGGTTTTACATGGTGTACTAGTAATGAGAATAATCATCGAATTCTGTCCTTGACATATTTATGAATGTCAAATGGTTTTGGTTTGTTGGCTGAGCTGAGATATAAGGGATGGTGTGGGTGGCCTTTTTTTGATATATTTCCAATGGTGATCCAGTTGGTATTGAAAGTCGGAGTGCATTTTAATATATCCGCTAAACAATGTATTAAGTAAGGGCGCTTCTCAATAAGTGTTCCCCACGCTGCCCAAATAATTCGTTGCGAAGAATCTTCGAATAAGCTCTTGATGATTTTTAGATTGTTTTGGTGAAGGTTGAGATCAAGATCATGATGTAGCCCGTCTGGGTTGGTTGCTCTTTGTGGGTAGATGTTCAACATAAACCAGCTATCATGTCCGTTTGAGATGCATAGTCTTTCAACTGATCTCAATGTACTATCAAGCTTATTTGGCTCAGCCGTGCTGGGGTTAATACCGAAACAAATCAATGGTTTTTTCCCAACGGTACCGAGAAGATATCTTGCTGAATTGTCAGCATTTATTTCATAAAGCCACTTGTCGTTTAAATGGTTCTTCATTAACTTAATAGTTATTTATGCCGTGGAAGGGAAATTTAAAGTTCTATGCATTGCTAACCTCACGGCTGCTGAAGAATTTTTGCAAGTTGCTCTCTGGCTATTCTTGCACCACCTTGCGATGGGTGTCTTATTTTTAGTATCTGATACTTATTGCTTAAAAGCTTACTGAGAAAAGCAAAACTTTCATTACCTAATGCAATGATAAACGTTGGATTGATAAGTGCAAGTTCTTCAACCAAAAAAGCCTCCTCTTCTTTTGCTCTTTTCCAGAATAATTGTCGGGCAATCCTGTCATCATTCTTCTTATCGCCCGATACTAAATAGGATTTTACCACATCAGTAAAATAGACAAACAAATTGTTACTATTCAACAGATCTTGAAAGGCGGCGTAATAAGGTCCTCTTGGTCGTTCAAGTGCAAATGGTGTTGCAAAAACATATTGCCCAACCCGTTCAATATTCAGGATCCCGTCCGGATCGCTGTTCCTTGGTTCTAAACCCATAACAGCAATTCGAACTGGTGAAGAAAGATTACCGAACCAAACCGGAAGATCAACACGAATATCATTACTTCCTGTAATTATCTTTTCAGCCTGTTGGGTCGTTTTATTTTGCGATTCATAGCCTTGCAAAAAAGTTTCACTCTTTAAGTGATATGCAGGCCAGGTTGCAATGTTATTTACCAGGTTATCATAAAACCTTTCAAATGGGAATCGTTTTCTGTAATGCTTTAGGATGGCTTGTGTATTAATGGGCATGTATTTAGCTACTTTATAAGATTCCTTGGGGAATGTGTTTTAAAATGTCTGTTAGTATTTGATCATGTCTTTTTTGAAAATATCAGATTTCTGAAGTGAATAAGTGCTATCGTTTTTCAGGATGCTCAATAAAACAGCTAGTTATCAAAATAGTTACTAAGTCGGCTGAGAATCTTTACAACTGATTAATACAGTTAATCAGTTGTAAAGATTGAGTATAAAATAAAGCCACCTATTGCACCTGCAATGAAACCGCCAACGTTTTCAGTAATACCAGCTCCAATAAAACCAAAAATAGCAGCAACAACAATTCCAACAGAACAGCCTTCATTTTCCGTTGTAGAAGTTGAAGTCGTTTTGTTTGATGTTTGTGATATTGGTTGATTTGTTTGACTTTTTGTCGTGTGCTGAGCTGGCGGTGTAGGTTTTGGCTTTGATGTAGGAGAAGTTTGTGCGGTGGGTGTGGCCGGGATATTTTTATATATATTATTAAAAACTTCAGCTTCTTTATCCTGTATTTTCTTTCTTTCTTGTATTTGTTCAAGAACAGATTTATGTTTTGCATTTCTTGATCCGATACCTGGACTTATTTTTTTCAAGCTAAGTCTATCTTTAGCTTCCTGTTCATTGTTTAGGATTTGAATTTGTGAGGCCGAATCAATAATCATTTGAGGTCGCTCCGCATAACTTGTTATTATTCCGATTGCAGATACCCATTTATTAACTAATGAGGTAGGCGATTTGCCAGCAGAGGATAATGCGGCTATCCCTTCAGACCAGACTGTTAGTGTAAATGTTTGATTAGGGTAGCTCCCTACATTTAGAAAGTAATATGAACTACCTAGTCGTGTAATTCCTTTATACTGATTCGATATATATCCTATAACTTCTACTTTTTCGCCGAAATGCTCCAAAATAGTGCCTTTCATTTTAGCATCTAAGACATCGTATTGGGAATTTTTAACTGCTATTTTACCAACCTTGTTCTTATCATAATTAAAGCTGCCGGAAATAAACTCATTTAACGATGGGACTTTATCAAAATCAAGATGACAAATTCCAACAAAACGTTCCACCAATGGTTTTATTTCCGCAATCGAATTAAGTTCTGTAATAGCAGGAGAATTGTTTAAGTCTGCAATGTCCTGACTTTTCAGGATTATATTTTCGCCATTATGATATTTCCAAAGTGCTGGTTTAGCAATTAATGCTCTTAAACTTAAATAAATAACAATTGAAGAAAACCTGTCAATTCTTGCGCTATAATGATTTGCTGAGCGTTGGGGGTGTTGAAAATTTGGATGTCCTAATTCATTTGATTTTAAACCGCTTAATGTTGGCAAATACATTCCATCGTAATCAATAAGAAATAAACGATCGTTTTTAACGATGATATTGCCTTGTTGTAAGTCACCATGTGCAATTCCAAAACTTTCCAACTCGGCAACCATATTTAAGAAGTCACTGAGCAATGTTTGCAACTTGGCTTTATTGTTACGATTGTTTTCTAGGTAAAAATTTAAAGGCTCTCCCTCCATCCACTTCATTTTAATGACTGGAAAGAACGTCCCTGACACCCTTATGCCATCTTTCAAATATTTTGCTTCGACAAAATACCTTGAAGGCTTAGATGCAAAGAAACTTGATATCGCTTGGTATCGTCTTTGTATATCAGATATATCTCTAGTAAAGCAGCGAACAGCATAATTCGTCGTAGGTGTTTGAAGCTTGAATGTAACAGTAAATCCTCCTGAATAAGGTTTGGGAAGATCAAACATACCTGTTTCTACTTTTGCAGTTTTCAATTCTGTATCTGCAAATGAAACTCTTGGATTTTGTACTGCTTCGTTATATTGGTCACCTTTAGGTAAAGCCATTATTCAAATTTTAAAAGCACTATGGTTGTATCATCATTTTTAATTCTATTCTCACTACGCTGTTCATTAAGCCAGTTTACAAAATCTAATTCTCCTGAAAATAAAGCCAATAATGTTTGGTAAGCATTCAAACTATTTTCCTCTTGCCACAAAATCCATTGAGAAATTGCATCTGAACCAATAAACACTAAGTCTCCCTTTTGAATTTTATATATTTCTTGGGAAAAGAAAAATTTATCAATGCGGTTATTTCTTTCTTGAACACTACTTAATAAGAATGGCGAGGAACCAAAATCACTTGCTTTTTCAAGAGGGAATTTTAAAACAACTTGTCCTTCTCTATAAATAATAATGTTACTATCCCCTATGGCAGATATGCTGCAATAACCTGATAAAAGAGAAATGGATGTTCCGATTAGCGTTGCAAATGCCCCCATTTCTAACTTTTCTTGAGCATACCAAGGCAAATCTCGCTTATGGACTTTTTCGAGCCATTGTTTTCTTACAGAAGGATATATTTCAACGAAAAATGTATCATTATTAAATTCAAATATGGAAAAGTACTGCACTAGCAGTTCTGCCCATTCTTGGGAGAACGAGCTTTCGGTTGCACCGTCTGAAACTGCAATTTTCAGGACGCTTTCATCATTGGGGTAAGTTAATATAAAAGCATCTTCATTTTCATTTTCGGAATTGCCTTTTTTGCAAGTACTATATGTTTTTGCTTTATATGTTAGCATTATCTTAAAGCAAGAGCATTACTTGGTCTTGTTCCAATATCAATTGCAGTGATTAATAACTCAGGGTCTGCATTTAAAACAAATGCCCTAGCATCTTCTGCGAGATTTAATCCATATTCTTGTTTGCCGACAGTCATCATAAACTCTGGAAGTGGTGACGCACCTTGAAAAAGCATTTCTGCATATTGGTCAGGGAGTGTAGTTGAAGAACCACAAAATGAGATAATGTTATTTGCACGTGCTGATGCGTGAATATTAAATAGTATTACACTACCATCTGATGATGCTTTGCCTTTTAATTTGTCCATTTCTTCTATCGGACTGCCATCAGTACTTTCCCCATCTGTAATATTTATAACAACTGGGGGAAAGCAATCCGGATGGTCAGCCAACCAACTGTCAATAATTCCATTGGCTTTTTGAAATGCTTCTTTCATTGGCGTTCCTCCGTTGTTGATTGCATCAAACCAAATAGGAAATTTAATAGTAGTAGTGATTAAGCCTCCTGCGCCATCATCAATTTTCTTGTTACGTTCTTCAACTCTTGCAGGCGTTTTTGCAATTTCAGAAATTGGCACTAATTCTTTACCAGCAATTGCCCCAGTAAATGCTGGTTTTACGCCATCTGCATTATACCCGATAACGCCAATGTGGTAGTAGTCTCTCACGCCCTCTGATTTTGCACATTTAATTACAAGTTGTTGTAAAAGCTTATTTATGGCATCAGCTACCGCTTGTGATTTGGGTTTTTGGGTTGCCACAAAGTTGTCACTCATTGAGCCCGATTGATCAATAAGAAATAGAAAACAACTAGGGTTGGTTCTGCTAATTTCGGCTGTGTATGCCATATTTGTTATTTATTGGTTTTCAAAATGAAATTTAGTCAAAATGTTATTAAGATAATAGCAAAGTGGAGAAAAGCGTTGGCGCAGCTATTCATCTAATCTTTTTTTTGTTTTTCGTATTCACTACTCAAGTAATACATCAATATTTTTTGGCTTTCCGGCCAGATAATTTGCAGCCCATTTATGTTAAATTTGTTGACCATTTATCTCAAGATCAATAAAGGCAGTTACGTTCATAAGGGTTAAAGGTTTGAATATACCTTATCCACCCTTATTTTCAAAATTCCTCTAGAATAAAGTTGAGTTTTGGTTAAGCTGACTGGTATTCTAGATCTTCATAATAGGATATTCGTAAAATTGAGAGATAAAATTTGGTAATCAGCTGATCGAATGCATAAATGATTCGACGATATAAGGTGATAATTCTTACTTGGGTTTGTTAAAAATTGCTCTGTGTGTCTTTGTTACCTTTTTCTCTGTCCAATTTTTCATTGTACCCTGACCTAACCCTAGTTTTTTTTCTGCTAGTGATATTGTTCCGTACTCTTTTTTACCCCATTTTTTTAGTTGAATTTTAAATTGACCTATTAGGTCATCCATTATATAACCAGGCTTAATTTGAAATATACTTAAATCATTACCGGAATGACTATGTAATTGTGATTTACCTATAAAGTCATTTTTAATATCTTGAACAATTTTCTTTTCAATTTCCTCCGTAATTTTTCTTATCGCCCCGTAGCGTAAAATCCGGTAATTAAAATACATACAAGTGAGTTTGTCTAAATCACGAAATCCACCGTCAAACTTATCAGCATACTCTTCGAGAAATCTGTTCAATGCAATGTTTTTAGGCAAATCTGAAAAATGTTTATAGCGGAGGATTTTATCAAACTTCATTTTTATCCAAGTTGACTTAAAGTCGTTGTGTATATTGTAGGCCTCATCTTTGTATGATGGGAACTCTACTACCAATTGACTTATGCGATCCCAAAAAATACCCTGTAATTGATTTTTATCTTCCCTTAATGCATCTACATCTTTAGCTGAAGTAAAAACTATCCGGATATTGAACTTGTCATTGAATCCGAATTTCCCGTCAGTTGTTGACAGTGCTGCAAAAAGTAATTCCTGTTTTTCGTCCGTAAGCTGCTCTACATCTTCAATTACTAATATTCCGTTTTCATTTTTTTTAAATAAGTCATCTATTTCTTTTTCATTGCTAGGAACTTTGGATGCAGATAAAAATTCTAATGTAACAGTACAATCTTCTTTTGTATGAGTTAGACTAATATCTTTATACACACTTTCAATAGCGTAATGTTTACCAGTTCCTCTTTCCCCAAGGATAATAAGACAAAATTTCCCAGGGTTAACAAGGAATACTTTCAGTTTTTTATATGCTTCTGTCCTTAAAGCTCCTCCTGTGTCCAAGATTTCGTTCATTTTTATTGGCAAATATTTGACAAAAATAGGGAGAAATATTTCCCCATACTACTATTCCACTGTAATTCGATCGAGATTTGGATACATATCAAATTCATCAAAATGATTACGACAAGATTCTCAATCAACCCTAATAATGAATGTAAAGCTGCGAAGGCAATTCCCAGCCAGTCCGCAATTAAGGCAATGTTGGCTTCTGCTAAGAAAGCTCCATTGAAAAAAAATACAGTCATAATTGCTAGATATCAATGGCTTGTTAGGCATAGGCTTTCTTTCCCTATTGAAATGGAATTGCCAAACCTATGCCTAACAATTAAAGATGGGCAGTTGGAGAGGGCGTTCTTCTCAAACGTATTAACTCATGTCATAAAGAAGCAGAATTACTACATTCAAATTTTGAATTAATGCATATCCTCAAAATCATTCACGGATACCCGCCAAACTATAATGCAGGTTCGGAAGTTTACAGCCAGTCGATCTGTAATGAGCTTTCAAAATATCATAAAGTCTCTGTATTCACAAGAGAAGAAAATCCATACAAGCCGGATTTTAGTGTTAGGAAAGAAATCAAAAGTGATAACCTGGATTTCTATTTCGTAAATAATCCGCAAGGAAAAGACGGCTACAGACACAAAGAAATGGATGCTCATTTTGGAAATCTTATCGCTGAAATCAAACCGGATATTGCTCATATTGGCCATCTTAATCATCTCTCCACGGGTTTGGTGGATGAGCTTAATAAACTTAGTATACCAATTGTTTTTACGCTTCACGATTTTTGGCTTATGTGCCTAAGGGGGCAATTTCTCACAAGAGGTATTGGAAATGAAAATAACTTTCAATTGTGTTCCGGGCAACAAGACAACAAATGTGCGACAAACTGTTATAAAGTTTATTTCAGTGGCAGGGAAGAACATGAAGTGCAAGATATTCAGCATTGGAGTTCATGGATAAAGCAGCGAATGGCTGAAACAAAGGCACTCATTAATAAAGTTGATTTGTTTATTGCCCCCTCAAATTATCTGCGTACCAGATTTATAAATGAGTTTTCAGTGCCTGAAAACAAAATCATTTACCTGGATTATGGTTTCCCAACCGAATATTTAACCCAAACCGAAAAATCAAAAGACAATACGAATTTTACCTTCGGGTACATTGGAACACTAATACCTGCTAAAGGAGTAAATCAACTCATTGAAGCCTTTAATCAAATTGATTCACCCGCAACACTCAAAATTTACGGAAGGCAAAATGGACAAAGCGCAGATGCTTTAAAATTGCTTGCAGCAAATTCAATCAATAAAATTGAGTTTGCAGGTGAATACATCAATCACAATTTAGCAAACGATGTTTTCTCCAAGGTGGATTGTATTGTAGTCCCCAGTATCTGGGCAGAAAATTCACCCTTGGTAATTCACGAAGCACAAGCTTGTAAAATCCCTGTGATCACCGCCGATTTTGGTGGAATGAAGGAATATGTTCACCATCAGGTAAACGGACTTTTATTTGAACACCGCAATACAAATTCACTGGCAGAGCAAATGAAGTTTGCGATCGAAAACCCACATTTACTGAAAGAGTATGGTCAGAAAGGGTACTTATTTTCTGATAATGGCAGTGTTCCAGATATTATAAACCATTGCAAAGAATTAGAGAAAATTTACAATCGCTTCACTTTTCCAAAAAACCTTTGGCGTATCACCATTGACACTAACCCAGAAGATTGCAATCTAAAATGTATTATGTGTGAGGAACACAGTCCTTATAGTGATTTTATTCCAACACTCTTCAAAGAAACTGGTGTAAAACGTAGACGAATGAAGTTTGCAACAGTGGAAGATATTTTTCTGCAGGCAGAAAAATTAGGAGTAAAAGAAATTATTCCTTCTACTATGGGTGAACCTTTGCTTTACAAGGAATTTGATAAAATATTTGAACTGGCAGAGCAGAAAAATATAAAAATCAATCTCACTACAAATGGCACTTTTCCTAAAAAAACAGTTGAAGAATGGGCAAAACTGATTGTGCCCAATACCACGGATGTAAAAATTAGTTGGAATGGAGCAACGAAAGAAACATCTGAAAAAATAATGATGGGCATAGACTTTGAAAAGGCAATTGAAAATGTAAAAGGGTTTATCAAATACCGTGATGAATACTTTGAAAATACTGGTTACTTCTGCCGGGTTACTTTCCAACTGACTTTTATGCGAAACAATATGCACGAGTTAGCAGAGATCATAAAGTTGGCTGCTTCCCTCGGTGTAGATAGAGTGAAGGGGCATCAGCTTTGGGCGCACTTTGATGAAATAACAGATCTTTCAATGAAAGCATCAGTTGAAAGTATAACACAGTGGAATGAATATGTGAAACACGCATACCAGGCTCAGGAGAAATATCGGAAACCAAATGGTGAAAGAGTGCTTTTAGAAAATATTATTCCATTAACTGAAGACGAAAATTCAGAAGTTCCTTGGCATTACGAATGTCCCTTTCTTACGAAAGAGCTTTGGATTTCAGCAACTGGAAAAATTTCACCGTGCTGTGCACCGGATAATCTTCGAAAATCGTTAGGCGAATTTGGAAATATTGAGCACACGTCAATTGCAGATGTATTAAAAAGTCCTACTTATTTGGATTTGGTAAAAAACTATAAGTCGAAGCCCCTTTGCAAAACCTGTAATATGCGTAAACCTTAATGAAAAAATAAGTAAATGAAACAAACAGATACGATTAATCAGTTTAAAGATTTAATTCCAAATGTAGCTGCTGTCGAAGTGGCTTTACTCTATGGGTCCTTTGGAAGAAACGAAGCTACTCCAAATTCAGATGTTGATATTCAGCTTTTGGTTAGTCAGGGCTTCGATTACGAAAACTTACTAGTTCAGTTGAAGAATCAGTTTAAAGCGGAAATTAAATCAATTCGTAGCGTAGAGCTTCGAAGTAAAGTCCTGGTTTATTTAAAGGATCAACCTAGAATTGAAATTACTATCTGTAAAGATGTTACAGAGATCGATCGAAACTATCTGGGATCCGAAATAAAGGACGTCGAACAGACAATTCTTTTCGAAAGGCAACCGGAGAGATATTTGGTTAGGCAATACCTGAATCAAATTGTAGCGGATTATCAGAAAAATAAAACTTTGCAACACAAGGAAAAGCAAATTTCAGATTTGATTGATAAATTTATTTATGAGTTTGAAAGTTGCTCAATGATGCATCGCCTAAGTGATAGCTATCAGTTTTATTTTTTTTATAACATTGCGTTGGAGGTTGTAGTGCAGCTAAACTATCTCTCAAAAGGGCATGATAAGTTTAGATTCCTCCCCAAAAATTTCATTGCTAAGGTTTTGAAAAAAGATGAACTAAAATCTTTTTATAATTTGAATGCCACTTTATATTTACCTGATGCTAATCAATGCAAAAGGAACTTACTTGATTTCTTTTACAATTCGATAGAAGGGTTAATTCCATCACAGAAGCTAAATGAGGTAAAGGATTTTTGTGAATGGATTTACGAACGTGATTTCTTTTGGAACTTTAGAGATATAAGTGCTCATAACCCCAAAATCAAAAGTGGTATAGTTTACAGAACAGCAACAATGAGCTTATATCAAAGCGAGCGACGCTTTGATGATTTATTACTTGAAAGGAATATCAAGACGGTGGTTGATCTAAGGGCAGATAGGGAAATCGAGGAAATACCGTATTTGGAACCGGCACTGTTAAAGTTTAGATATGTAAAGGCCCAGTTTGATCCATGGAATCAGCCGGAATGGTTCAAACGGGATTATCATAGCGGCACTAATGAAGAAATTGCCTATCGTTTTTTTGTTATCGGGTGTAAAGATCAAATCAAGGAAGTCCTATTGACAATATTAAATGAGAACGAAGGTTCGGTGATGATACATTGTTTTGCCGGGAAGGACAGAACAGGGATAGTTATGACAATGCTCCATTTATTAGTAGATGAATCAATGGATGTAGTTCGGGCCGATTATTTAGCCAGTGAATCAGATGTAAATCTGAAGTATTTAGACTTGGTACTACAAATCATAAACGAGAGCGGCGGTATTGAAGAATATATCAAGTCATGTGGAGTAACATCAGATCAAATTTCTCAACTAAGGCAAAAATTAACCAACTAATGAAGTGGGAGGATATCAAAGTATCGAGAAGTAATACCTATTTTCTTTTTGAAGGAGAGCAGGTTTTTGACCGGCAGTTTATAGAAGTCTTAAAATTCCATTCACCAGGCATTGCACCAGTGAAGGATGATACAGGATCATACCATATTGATGTCATGGGCAACCAACTTTATTTTGACAGGTATACAAGAACTTTTGGTTTTTATTGTAATCGGGCTGCTGTTGTTCAAAACAAGAACTGGTTCCACATAACAGAGAAAGGCGAGAAAGCGTATTCAGATAGTTATCAGTGGGTAGGTAATTATCAGGAAAATCTTTGTACGGTTCGTGATTTTAACAACCGATATTTTCATATCAATCAAAATGGCTCAAAAAACTACTCAGAATATTATGTGTATGCCGGGGATTACAAAGATGGAATTGCGTGTGTGAAGTTGTCATCTGGATTTTATAGACATATTGATAGTTACGGGGCTTTCTTAAATGAAAAGGAATTCCTTGATTTGGGAATATTTCATAAAAATTTTGCGACTGCAAAAGATCAGCAGGGGTGGCACCATATTGATAGAACTGGGAAAGCAATTTATGAAAACCGCTATGCTGTGGTTGAACCATTTTACAATGGGTTTGCTTTAGTCACAACTCATGATGACCAAAAAAGCGTAATTAACGAAAAGGGAGAATTGATTCTAAAAGTATAGGTACATTTTAGTAGCATACATCAGTTTGCAAATATTTGGTTTAACTATTCTACAGATTTACCTAATTACCAGGATGCATCCATGGCCTTGGGTGATAAGCAGGCGGCCATGGAATATTATCTAAATCAAGTTGACGTTGGGACAGATGGGGTTGTCAGGTGGCTTCAAAATACGCATACAACTAATCTGTAGATAACAACAGCGGTTAACCAATACTACTGCTAATAGTTAATTTTATTAGAGAGCCATTTTTCGAAGTAGTCTATTCTTATTGTCAGATAGAAAGGATATAATAGCCTCGATGTCTATTATAGTTAGGGTAGAACTGGGGGCAGTCCTCCCCACAAGAATTAAGTATGGCAGGAGAGCCGGTAGTTTAGTATGGAAATGAGAGCGGTTTGCCAGAGGGGTGGAAGCAAGTTCCAATTAAAGAAGTTGCACAAACTTATGGAGGGTATGCTTTTAAAAGCGGTTGTTATCAAATATCATCTGTAGATTTATTTCGCAAGTGAAATGATGCGCAGTAAACGAATGATGTTTCACTGAGGGTTGAGCTTTAAAAGAGTTTATTCGGTTATAAGTTTGGGTGTCAATACTTTTTAAAATAAAGTTTGAATCCTGTTCGAATTCAGTTTTCGTCGGATTTTGCTTTGTTCAGCTAGATTGTAGTTGATTTTCCCTGTCGTTTTATTAACTCGTTTTTTTCTTCTTGGCAATATATTCTGAGGGCAACATGTTAAATTTAGCCTTAAACGATTTTGCAAAATAGTTAGGTGTAGAAAATCCTACAGAGTATGCTACTTCAGCAATAGTTAATTCGCTTTTCTCCAACATCTGTGCTGCTTTGTCAAGTTTTACAGAACGTATAAATTCAACTGGTGTTTGTCCCGTTAGTTCCAGCAATTTGCTATAGAGTGTACCTCTGCTCATGCCAACATGCCTGCTTAAGGTCTCAACAGACAATTGTGTATCGGTAAGATTGTCTTCAATATAAAGAACAATTTTTTGAATGAGTTTATCATTGGATGACTCTGTTTTGATTTTTGGTGTAAGAACTTCAACTCTTTTTGTATACGTGTTCTTTAATGTATCATTCAACAGTAACAGGTTTTTAACCTTGGCATTAAGCACTTCAAAATTAAATGGCTTAGTGATGTAGTCGCTTGCCCCGGTTTTTAATCCCTTGATCTGGTTTTCTTCATCCGCTAATGCAGTTAAAAGTATTACGGGGATATGACTGGTTCTTTTATCTGCTTTAATTTTTTTACACAGTTGTATGCCGTCCATTTGAGGCATACTGATGTCGCTTACAATGAGAGTAGGGTGTAAAGACAATGCTTTCTGCCAACCTTCTATTCCGTTGGTAGCTTCAAAAACTTTATACTGCAAACGAAGATTTTCTTTGAGATAAAAGCGGAAATCATCATTGTCTTCTACCAATAAAATTGACGGGATGATCGATGAATGGGTTGTACCTTCTTCTAGCAGATCTTCTTTATTTTCTGCCTGTTCAATTGCTTCGTTTTCATTAATTGGCGAAATCGTTAATATTTCACCCATTCGCTTACTCGCTGTTGATTCAACAAACGGAAGCTGAACAATAAACGTAGCTCCTTTTTCAACTTCGCTCATTACCTCAATTGTGCCTCCGTGCATTTTTACAAACTCTTTGGTAATAGATAAACCAATGCCTGAACCCTGGTTTAGTATTGTGGCTTCAGTCGTATTCTGAAAAAAACGTTCGAATATAACACCCATTTTATCTTGGGGAATTCCAATTCCGGAATCTCTAACGATCATCGAAATCCATGAGCTGGCATTGTCTGCATCACTTTCCTTTTTCTCAACTTCAAAATGGATACTTCCACCTTCAAGTGTGAACTTGAATGCATTCGACAAAAGATTAAATAGTATACGTTCTATTTTATCATGATCAAATTGTGTATGAAAATGTTCGATAGTGCTTGTAAAAGAGAAGTCAATTTTCTTTCTTTCTGAAAGATCCTGGAACGAATCAAACACGTCTCTTACAAAGAAAATAAGCTCGCCATCTTTTGGTTGAAGTTTTAATTCCTGTTCTTCCATTTTACGAAAGTCAAGCAGTTGATTTACCAGGTTCAACAGCCGTTTACCATTGCGTTTGATCATATTCAACTGCACCTTAAAAGCATTATTCTTTTCCTGAGCTATTAGATTATCTACGGGACCAAGTATCAAAGAGATTGGTGTGCGGAACTCATGGCTGAGGTTTGTTAAGAATTTGAGTTTAAGTTGATCAAGTTCGTGTATTCGTTCGGTTTCTTTACGTTCTTGTTCTGCGTGGAACCGTTCCTGCTCAAGGATATATTTACGTCTTATTTTTTCAATGCCACGGTGCCGGAAGTAGATAAGTGTACCGACTATGATCAAGGTATATAATATATAGGCATAAATGGTGCGCCAGAACGGCGGGTGTACATAAATCTTTATCGATGTTCCTTTTGTATTCCATACACCGTTATTATTACTTGCTCTTACCCGAAAGACATATTTGCCGGGATCAATATTCGTAAACGACACTGTTGAAGCATTTCCGATATTGATCCATTCTTTATCAAATCCTTCTAGTTTGTATTCATATTGGTTTTGCTCGGGTGCTGTATAGTTTAAGCCAACAAAACTTAACGCAAAGTTTTGCTTGTAATCAAGGTTTATTTCATTGGCAGTAATAATATTTTCCTTTACAGGTCCGTCTTCTGATGGAACTACAGACCTGTTAGAGATTTTCAGGTCAGTAAATATTACAGGTGGTACGGCATTATTCTTTTTCAGGTTTGATGGATTGAAGTAGTTGAAGCCTTCGTGACCTCCAAAAAACAAATCACCATTTCGTAATCGTAAGCCAGATCCAAGAATAAAAATATTATGCTGGATACCATTGTGATAACTGTAATTATTGATCTTTTTTGAGTCTGTATCAAAACTGCTCAACCCCTTATTTGTGCTGATCCATAGAAGCCCGTTACTATCTTCAATTATTTTATAAATATTATTATTGTTAAGCCCATCTTTTTCTGAATAAGATATAAACTCATTTGTCTTCCTGTTAAATAATCCCAAGCCTCCGCCAAACGTACCCGCCCAAATATTTCCTTGCCTGTCTTCTAATAATGTAAGCACCTTGTCGTTGGGTAGTTTGCTGTTTTCAGTTGTGAAGATTTTAAATTTTTGTGAAGAAGGATTATAAACAGCAATTCCTCCTCCATGCGTTGCGATCCACATATCGCCATTTTTAGCCTCAACAATATCACGTATATATCCGTTAATAGGTAAGTTTATATCGTTCGATAAAGTGGGGCGGGGCGTCATTTTAAATAATACCTTGTTATCGTTCCCTAAAACGAAAATGCCATTCCCATTGGTGCCAACCCATTTATTCCCTTTTTTGTCTTCTTTAACACAATATATATGGTTCGAATTAATGTCTGTGTTTTTTGTTCCCCGCAGAAGCTGTGCATATTTTCCGGAAGACTGATCATACATAAAATAACCATCACCAAACGTGCCGATCAATAGTTGATTATTCCCCGACATGGTTAAGGTTATTATCGAAAGCCGTTTGCTATCCGGACGCCTGGACTGTATATTGATTTGCTGAAATAATTTTGTTTTCGGATCAAACAAACTTAGCCCGCCACCATCTGTACCAACAAACACATTACCGTCTTTTGCTTCTGCAAAAGATGTAACAATGGGAGCGTTCAGCCCTTGTTTGTCAAATGGGTTGCTCTGTACTAAATTAAAAAGGTTGAGGTTCTTATCATACTTGCTGATACCGCCCAAAAAGGTACCGATCCAGCAAATACCTTCTTTGGCAAGGTAAACACTACGAATATTATTGCTTGAAAGACCATTGGTATTTCGGGGATCAAAATTGTAACCTGTGATAGTTTTTGTTTTCGTATCCTGTATGTTCAATCCTTTTGATGTGCCGATCCATAATTTATTAGCGTCGTCAACGGCTATTGAATAAATGAAATTGCTATTGAGCGTTTGTGGGTTTCCTTCTATATGCTTAAACCTGGTAAATTCTTTGCCGTTGCCGGCTAACATATTTAACCCATTATTTGTACCAACCCAAATAGTCCCATCTTTATCTTCTGTAATTGACAGCACGTGGTTGTCGCTTAAACTTGCCGGGTCATTTGCGGAATAAAGAAATGGAGTGAGGGAATTTGTTTCTTTTATATATAAGAACAATCCGTCTGAAGTTCCAATCCAAATCCGGTGTTTACTATCTTCAAAAAGAACGTTGCAGGTTTTGGTGAAACGGGATTTATTACCGGGTGTAAAATCAGTGATACGTTGAGTTTTTTTGTCCATGATGTTTATGCCATCGAAATGGCCGATCCATAATTTACCCTGAAAATCGCTGCAAAGACTCATTATCACATTGTTTCGGATTGCATGTTTCAGAGGTTTGGCCGGAAAATTGATGAAAGCATCCTTTTTCCGGTTGTATAAACTCAGCGACCCGCCACTGGTGCCAACCCATAAATTACCATCCTTGTCTTCGTGAAGCGATAAAATTTCGTTGGCTTGTAAACTTGTAGAGTCGGTTGTTTTCTTACGGTAAACTTTAAAGTTGGCTCCATCGAACCTGTCTAACCCATCGTCGGTGGCAAACCACATAAATCCATACCTGTCCTTTAGAATTGCATTTACATTATTTGAAGACAGTCCGTCTCTGGTGGTGAGTGTTGTAAAATTTATATCGTCTTGTGCATTGGCTAGTGATAGCCACGTAAACATGCAAATAAAGGAAAGTAACAGCGTGTTATTGTTTTGCATTTGGGGCGGCAGGCAATTGCTTTTAAAGTGATATAGAAATGCAGTCAATTCAACTGCAACTCCAGCGTTAAATAATTTTCGATCATTTGTTTCGATGGGCTGATAGTGCAAGCCTTCAAATAAACAGGTATTCCGTTTAATTGGTTTGAAAGATTTTCTGATCCATCAAAAAGCTGCTTAATAGAAAAATTTTGAACGACAAGCATATTCATTTTAGACCAACTTCTTCGGAACAGAAGCAAATTTTTTCCTCTTAAAGCATTTCAAAATGCAAATCAAACAATCATTTAAAAATGCTAATCTAAAACATGTTTGCTTATGTAGTGCACATGTTCAAAAAAAAGGCAAAATTGCAACTAATTGATTTTCAATAAATCTAATCGGTTGCATAAAATCGAAATTAAACATTTGTTCTATAAGTTTCAACAAATGAGCCAGCCTTGCGGAGATTCAAAAATTAGTTTTGAATTCATAAGAATTTTTTTTGGCAATGATTAGATGCAAGAACGTTCGCTATTGATTTGATTGAAAAAAATTCGAAAGTGTATGACGTGAGGTGTCTGTAAAAACAACGAAACAAAATAAAAATTGCCTCCTTGTAAAAACCAGATTTTGACCGGCATACATGCGATTGTCTAGTTAATCATATACCAACTTGAATTAGCTGCTTTGGAATTTACATAGAACTTCTATGTGGGGCCATGGTATGTAATTCAGGATTACCACTACTGATTGCCATATGGAAGTAATAAAAGATTTGCAACGCCAGTTTGCTACGAATGCAGACATGAGGGCATATAAAGAACTTTATATGCTCCTGTTTGATGGTCTTCATAGATTTTCTTATTCCCTCGTTAAGTCTCGTGAAGGCGCAGAAGAAATAGTCTCAGATGTCTTTATTAAATTATGGCAAATAAGGAACGAGCTGCATCACATCGATAACCTGAAGGGCTATCTCTACACGGTTGCAAGAAACCTCTCTCTCAACTATCTGGAAAAAAAATCCAGAAACCCTGTTGGTCATCTAAATGATATAGATGTAGAAAAGGTAATTGAATTCAACAGCCCTGAAGATCTGTTTATTTCGAATGAAACCATAAAGGGAATTGAACAAGTTGTACATAGGCTTCCAGCCCAATGCAAAATGGTATTTCACTTGGTTAGAGAGGAAGGGTTAAAATATAAAGAGGTAGCTACTGAATTGAATATTTCTGTTTTCACGGTACGCAATCAAATGACGATTGCTACCAGGAAGATCGGAGAAGCTCTGTCGCAGCGTATTTCTAACCGCATGGGGTTGGAAATTTCTAATTTGATACCTGTTGATCAAATGAAAAAGACCAGTTGAATTTATGGGTTGCAGGCGGCAACTTTCATCCGTAAGTTTTTTTCTTTTTATCCAAGCAGAAGCTCTTTTAAAAAAGTTTTAAATGTCTTTGGTACATTTTTAATTCTTAGTTGTCATTTCTATATAAAGCCCGTTACTGTTTTGAAATCAGCGACTTTGGTTATTGTTCAGCTTAAGGTAAACTGCTGAATCGGGTAAGTAAAAAGTGGAATTGGTAATTCCATTAAAATCAATATTCTGATTTTTTAAATCACATGATGATGCTCGAAAATTTTTGGGACATAGAAGTGGAGGATTCATACAAAGAACAGGTCTACAACAAACATTTGCAACGATTGAGAAATCACTTGTGTAAAGATGTATCTCAATTCGAAATAAAATCAGAAAGGGTAACTGAGCTTGAAAACATAAAGATTGAGTGGGGATGTTGTAAAAGCAAATCATTATCCATCAACAAACAACTGGCTTAGTTATTCAGCGGAAAAAGTAGCGGCAAGTAAGATTCGTAAACGAAAATCATAGAACATTCTACTAAGGATGTTAGATAAACTGGTAAAATCAAGGCTTTCTATAAATTAAAAAAATCAAGTATGAAATGCGTGGCAAACAACTGGCTGCATAAGCTGACACTTGCTCTTTTCGGGATTTTATTGGCGGGGTTACCGGTTATGGCACAAGTAAGTGCACAAACGGTTTCGGGGTCAGTTAAAGATTCTTCCGGTGTTGCCCTTTCAGGGGCTACCGTAAAGGTAAAAGGGACCGCTATTGCAACTACAACCGATGCGGCTGGTAATTTCAAAATAACTATTCCATCAAAAGACAAAACGCTTTTGATCAGTTATGTTGGCATGGATGAGCTGGAAGTGAATGTAGGAGACCAAAGCATCATTGAAGTAAGGCTAAGTGTTGCCCGCTCTACATTGGAAGATGTGGTTATAGTGGGTTACGGAAAGCAGAAGAAAGAAAGTGTTGTAGGCGCCATTACTCAAACAACAGGTAAGGTACTTCAGCGTGCAGGAGGTGTTTCCAATATAGGTGCTGCGCTTACCGGTAATGTACCCGGGGTTATAACTGTGCAGGGAACAGGTATGCCGGGTGCTGAAGATCCGCTAATTTTTATTCGGGGTCAGGGAACATGGAATAGTTCAGGACCACTCATTCTAGTGGATGGAATTGAACGTCCGATGGCCGGAGTTGATATCGGTTCAGTAGAAAGTGTTTCAATTTTAAAGGATGCATCTGCTACAGCCGTGTTTGGTGTAAAAGGTGCAAACGGTGTTGTTCTTATCACTACTAAAAGAGGCGTAGAAGGCAAAGCCAACATAAATATTACAGTTAACTCTACAATGAAAGTTCCTTCTCGTTTGCCCGAGAAGTACGACGCATACGATGCGTTAACAATCAGAAATATGGCGATTGAACGGGAACTTGCAATTAGTCCCGCATCATGGCAGGATTATACTCCACAAGCAATTATTGAAAAATATCGTAACCCTGCAAATGCGCAAGAGGCACAGCAATATCCTAATATCGATTGGCAGGCCGAGTCATTAAAGAAGATGGCCATGGCACAAAATGCCAACATCAATATTTCAGGCGGATCAAGTTTTGTAAAATATTTTACTTCTGTAGATTTTCTTCACGAAGGTGATATCATGAAGATTCCGAATAATGGCAAAGGATATAAACCGGGATTTTTTTATGACAGGTTAAACATTCGTGCAAATCTTGATTTTAAGTTAACCAAAAGCACAACGCTCTCAACCAACATTTCCACACTTTATGGAAAAAGACAGGATACATGGAGCGGTTTTGAATATTCCTGGTATCAGGGAATCTATGGTCTTGCACCCGATCTTTTTTATCCACAGTATAGCGATGGTGCCTTCGGTTATTATCCGCTCGATCCGGTGTCAACCAATAACCCGGCTCACATACTTTCAAATAACGGGGTAAGAAATACGAAGACTACCCAGATGACAACCGATTTTATTTTGACACAGGATCTGGGTATGTTGGTAAAAAATCTGTCGTTTAGAGGTTCGTATTCTTTAGACAATACGTTTGTTGCGCAAGGGGGTCAATTTGACGATGGAAGTGCAATTGTTAAATGGATTGCTCCTGATGGAAGAGTGCAATACAGAAATACAGCAGGCCCTAATCAGTTCGACTATATATTGCCACAATGGTCAGTACGTCCAGATGCTTTCCAGAATGGACAAACAAGAAGAAGGCGTGTGTATCAGTTGCAATTAAATCATTCTGCAAAAATCGGACGGCATAATATCACAACCATGGGCTTGTTTATGCGCAATGAAAATGCACAGGGCAGCTCGTTTCCTGAGTTTCGTGAAGACTGGGTGTTTAGAAGCACGTACAATTTTGCAAACAGATATTTTGCTGAGATCAACGGAGCCTACAATGGTTCACAAAGATTTGGTCCGGATTACAGGTTCGACTTTTTCCCTTCTGCAGCTATAGGATGGACTTTGACGAACGAAAAATTCATGGACAGATTACCTTGGTTATCCACGTTGAAAATCCGGGGTTCTTATGGCTTGGTAGGTAATGATGCAATTGGTGGAAATTACCTTTACCTAACGCAGTGGGCTTTTGGAGGTCAAACACGCATGGGTGATAACAACGCAAACAGTCCCTATGTATGGTTCAGGGAAAATACAATTGGCAATCCGGATATACATTGGGAAACAGTGGCCAAGGCCAATATTGGTTTAGATTTCTCATTATTCAGAGGGCTTATTGAAGGTACGTTCGAGGTTTACAGAGATCAAAGAACAGATGTGTTGGTAGCCGGAACGCAAAGAGCGGTACCTGCTTATTTCGGCGGTACTCCACCAACATCTAACCTTGGTAAAACAATTGTACAGGGATATGAAATTGAGCTGAAGTTCAATAAAAATTTCGGCAGAAACAAAGAAATGCGTTTATGGGGAAATGTAGCGATAACGCATGCAAAAGATGAGATCATTGATCGGGATGATCCTCAATTATTGGATGATTATTTAAAGCAGGCGGGTTACCAGATCGGCCAGTACAGATCGCAATTGCGTTCAGGTTATTACAATACCTGGGATGAGGTTTACGGTAGCAGTGTTGTAGATCAAAACGACAATAATAAATTGCCTGGAAACTTTAACCTGATTGATTTCAATGGTGATGGTGTAATTAACAACTTTGACAATGTACCATATGCCTACCCGGAAAGACCTCAAAATACATATACAGGCAGCGTGGGATTTGATTACAAACGTTTCTCAATTTTCGTTCAATTCTATGCAGTAAATAATGTAACAAGGAATCTTGCGCAAACAAACTTCGCTGCAAATCTGAACTCTGTTTTCAAGCAAGGAGATTATTGGACGAAAGAGAATACAGATGCTGCTTCACCACTTCCCCGTTGGAAGTCACGTTTATATAGCTATGGTGATTTCTTCAACTACGACGGTTCTTATGTTCGTTTAAAAACAGCGGAAATATCTTACACGTTAGACCCATTATGGTTAATAAAGGCGGGTATTCAATCAATGCGTGTTTATGTAAATGGTAATAACCTTCTTTTTTGGAGTAAGATGCCCGACGATCGTGAAGCAAATGTTGGTTCAAGTAATTTTTCCGGTCAGGGTGCATATCCAACCGTTCGCAGGATCAACTTTGGAATTAACCTCAGTTTATAATTGATAAATACTATGATTATGAATAATTCTGTAAAATTAGCCTTAGCTACAAGTATTATACTTATAGTGTTTGGATTACCGTCTTGTAAAAAATACCTCGACCGCCCACTGGATGCAAACATCTCAGAGAAAGACGTGTTTACCAGTTTCAGAAGCTTTCAGGGTTTTACTGAAGAGTTATATTCCTGCTTGCCTGACATGTCCAAATCTACATGGAACAGTGAATGGAATATGGGTGACGATATTTTGTCAACCACTAACGCAAATTACAGGCTCAGTTCAGAATTTGACAATGGTAACTACCGGGCCTGGCAAACCGGTGGAGGTGGCTGGGATAATAGCTGGCTCGACGACAGAGCGGCTAATACAAACCCAAACGAGTGTCATGATAAAGGTCTGTGGCCATTGGCTTGGTATGGTATACGTAAAGCGAATCTTGGTTTGGCCAATCTGGATATGCTGAGTAATGCAACACAAAATGAAAAGGATGTCATAAGAGGACAGTTATTGTTTTTTCGTGGATTTTTCCATTTTCAATTAATGAGTTTCTGGGGTGGATTACCGTATATCGATACTGTACTATCCAGTTCAGCAAGGCTTGAATTACCGAGATTAACCTACCGGGAAACAGCTCTTAAAGCAGCAAAAGACTTTGAGGAAGCTGCAGCTTTATTGCCAGGCAATTGGGATAACTCTCCGGTAGGCCAGGCAACGTTGGGAAATAATCAACAACGTGTAACAAAATCAATGGCGCTTGGCTTTAAAGGTAAAAATTTACTTTACGCTGCAAGTCCAATGATGAATCAGTCATCTACTGGAAATGCCGGTTACGATGTGGAATTGTGTAAGCAGGCAGCAGATGCCTTTGCGAGAGTTATTAAAATGTCAGAGATCGGGGAATCTTATCATAAATTATTACCCTGGGATAAATACAGTGAAAACTGGTTTACTATCTCCAACTACTCAAAACATCCGGGTTATCCTGAGGTGATTTTTGGCCCTCCAACTTATGTAGGATGGAAATCACGCTGGTCATTAGTGAACATGTTTATACCACCACCATTAGGTGGAGAAGCAGGTATTTCATCACCAGCAGCTAACTACGTTAACTATTTTGGAATGGCAAACGGTCTTCCTATTGATGCTGCAGGATCGGGTTATGATATAGCTGATCCATGGACGGGTCGTGATCCTCGTTTTTACAAATCAATTACATATGATGGAGTACGGTTAATTCGTGGCACTGCAAATGCTGCATATCGTTTTGCCAATCTTTATAACGGAGGTAATCTGCGTCTTGATAATACAGCGAGCCGTAGCGGATATCTTGTTCGCAAGTTTGTAACAGACGGTTGTAACAACACAGACAATGAGTGGAACAATATCAACATTGTAATTCCTTATCTGCGTTTAGCAGATGTTTATCTCATGTATGCTGAGGCGGTATTGCATGGATATGGAACACCTCAAAGCAGTCACACGGGAAGTTTAACAGCGGAAAGTGCTGTAAACACCATAAGAGGAAGAGCAGGCGTGCCTCCTGTAGATGCAAGGTTCCTTGGCTCTAAGGATGCTTTTATGAGTGAACTAATGAGAGAGAGGGCAGTTGAACTCGCCTTCGAAGGTTTGCGTTGGCACGACCTTCGTCGATGGATGATTGCTGATCAGAAAAAATATGTTGAAAAGACTGTGATTGATTTTGACCGCGGATCAAATGGTAAACCCATAAATCTCAGAGAGAGAGTTGTTGTAACAAGAGTGTTTGAAAAGAAACACAATTGGCTGCCTTTACCAACAAGCCAGGTGAATCTTTATCCAACCTTCGGACAAAATCCGGGATGGTAATGAACACCTGTTGATTACAGGAACAAATAAAGATTGATATCGATTAAGCACAAACGAAACTCTTTAAGCCTTAAAAACTAGTTAATGAAGTATATTAAAATATGCGTGGTATTCTGTGCGATTGTCTCTTGCTTTACCCTTAAGTTGAAAGCGCAGGATGTTCCCCAGGTTAACATCACGTCAGTTGTTTACGATGATAAGGGTAAGCCGGTTTCCGGAGTACTGGTGTCAGGTAACGAGGGCAAAACCGTAGCTTATACGGATAATGCCGGAAAATTCTCGATAACAGTACCTGCAAATTCTGTTCTGGTGTTAACCGGCAAAGGTTTCAGAATTCAGACATTGAGAGCTACGGCAATTCCGGCAAGCATCAGCCTTTCAGTAGAAAATGGATCGGAGGAAGAAGTTTACCTGCCTTTTAGAAAGATTCAGAAACAGGATGTGCCCGGTGCTATCAGCATTTTAAACCCTGATACATATATTGACCGGGACTTTAACCTCAACGTTGAAGGTGGTATGAATGGAAGGGTAGCCGGTTTATTATGGAGTAATAATATTTGGGGATTGGAGAATGCGATTGTAATGATCGATGGTGTACGTCGTGAATTTAACGATATCACTCTTAACGAGGTAGAACAGATTTCTGTTTTGAAAGGAGTAAACGCTGTTGCACTTTATGGCAGCCAGGCAGCGAAAGGCATTATTTTCATTACAACAAAGAAAGGTGTAGCAAATGGTCGTAAAATCGGCGTGCGTGTAAACACAGGTGTTGCCACACCGAGTGAACTTCCTAACTACCTGAATTCTGCTGATTACATGACATTGTATAATGAGGCACGCCGTAATGATGGACTTGCAGATCTTTATAGTGCCACTACTATTCAAAATCATCGTACAGGTAATACTTTTCGTTTCCCAAGTGTAGATTATTATTCCTCACAGTACCTGAAAAAATATCAGAATTTCACCAATGCGAATGCTGAATTTTCAGGAGGAAACAGTAATGCAAGATTTTATTCAAATGTTGGTTGGTCAAACAGTACAACCTTGCTGAATATCGGCGAAGGTAAAAATGAAAATGACAATCGTTTGAATGTTAGAGGTAACGTTGATTTAAAGCTGAATGATAAGATTTCAAGCTCTGTTTATGTATCAGCGATTTTTAACGAAAGCCGCCGGGCCCGTGGTAATTATTGGGGCAACGCTGCTTCATTATTACCTAACAGGTTTACCCCGCTTATTCCAATAGATCTGATATCCCCCAACGATAAAGTGTCTCTTGGAATTGCAAATGCAAGTCGTAACCTGATCGACGGTAAATACTTGCTGGGTGGATTACAAAGTTTTCAAACGAATCCCATTGCCGACCTGTATGTGGCCGGCTATGATATAAATATCAGTCGTGTATTTCAGGTAACAAATGAAATCAATGCTAACCTCAGCTCGGTGTTGAAGGGTTTATCTTTCCATACGTTGTTCAATTTAGATTATGCAAATTCTTACCTGCAATCGATCAACAACACATACGCAGTGTACAACCCTATCTGGAGTGCTACAGCCGATTCATTATCCCTGAGCACGAGCCAGAGATTTGGTGCAGACGCCCGTCCGGGTACGCAAAACATTAATAACTCGGCGCAAAGACAGAACATTGGTTTTTCTACCTGGTTAAGCTATGATAAAACGATAAACAGTAATCACAATATTTCTTCGAAGCTGTTGGGTTACACGTCATCTACTACTGTAAATGATATCTATCAGCCAATTACCAATTCGCATCTCGGTTTACAAGTTGGTTATAATTACAAGCATAAGTATTGGGCCGACTTTAGCGGAGCTTATGTAAACTCAACAAAGTTGCCTGATGGTAACCGCACAGGGTTTTCTCTAACCATGAGCGTGGGATGGTTAGTTAGCGGAGAAAACTTTCTGAAAAATTCAAAGGCAGTAAATTATTTGAAACTGTCTGCATCCGCAGGTATTCTAAGCACCGACCTCGATATCGCCGATTACTATTTGTATAATGATATTTATCAAAGAGGTGGATTTTTTACATGGAACGATGGTGTTGCGGGGCAAAATCAAACAACAACTTCTCGATTTGGTGCGAGTCCTAATCTTTCATTTCCACAGCGAAAAGAGTTGAATGCCACTTTAGAAGGCGCTTTGTTTAATAATCTGCTGACTTTTCAGACAACTTATTTCAGGACACAAATGGCTGGTCTTCTTACGCAGCGCTTTTCACAGTATCCAAACTATTTCAATTCATTCATACCTTTTACCAACTACAATACAAATCAACGTACCGGTTTTGATTTGATGCTAAATATCGATAAGAAGTTTGGGGATGTTCAATTGAACGTTGGAGCTGTAGCTACTTACTCACAATCAAAAGTTATCAAACGTGATGAGCTGTTTCTGGATGATTATCAAAACAGAACCGGTAAACCAGCTGATGCTATATTTGGTCTTGTGAATGATGGCTTCTTTATGGATCAAAACGATATCAACAGCAGCCCACGACAATTATTCAGTGAAGTAAAACCCGGTGATATTAAGTACGTAGATCAAAATGGTGATAACGTGATTGATGCCAGAGACGAAGTCATGATCGGTCGTTTCATTGCACCTTTTACATACGGAATCAACTTCACCGTTGGATATAAAAACTTCAGCCTGTTTGTGCTGGGTACAGGAAACAACGGGGCTAATGGTATTACCAATAACAATTACTATTGGGTAAGCGGTGATCTTAAATATTCTGAAGTTGTAAATAACAGGTGGACGGAAGCGACAAAAGCCACTGCCACTTATCCCCGCCTCAGCTCACAACAGAATAACAACAATTTTCGCAATTCAGATTTTTGGTTGTATAAAACTGACCGGTTTAACCTGAGCAAAGTGCAGCTTACTTACAATTTTTCTAATAGAATTTTACGTAGCGCATTTGTAAAGGATCTGGTAGTGTACGTTTCAGGTGCCAATTTGTATACGTTCTCGCAGAACAGGAAAATTCTCGAGTTGTCGGTTGCCAGTACACCACAGTTCAGGAATTACAATATCGGAATCAGAGCCAAATTTTAAAGTATGATCTCACGTAGTAAAATGATAAACATGTTTAAAAAATTACTGATACTTTTTGTTGTTGGTTTAGTGCTGGTAGGGTGTAAAAAAACACTTGCTCCACTTGACGATAACCACCGCACACTGGAAGATATTTATGCTGATCCTGCGTATGCGGAGGGGATATTAATGAATGCATATACAAGGCTTCCAACAAATGGATATTCGTTTAACGAAGTCGCCACAGATGATGCGGTGACTAACGATAAATTTAATCCGCTGCTGAATATGGCCACGGGCTCATGGTCTGCTGCCAATAACCCTGTTGATCAATGGAATAATTCTTATACAGCAATTCTGTATTTGAATTTATTTCTTCGGGAGGTAGATAGTGTAAATTGGTCGCCTGTTAGTAAAGATGTACGTACTTTATTTACTGATCGTTTGAAAGGAGAAGTTTACGGGTTAAGAGCATTATTCATGTTTAACTTGCTTCAGGCACATGCGGGATACACTGCCGGGGGTGAATTATTGGGTGTACCTATCATTACAGAAGCGCTTGAAGCAAATTCTGATTTCAGAAAACCACGTAATACGTTTGATCAGTGTATACAGCAGATCTATACTGATCTTGCAGAGTCAGAAAAATATTTACCACTCGATTATGTCAACATTACTGCCGGACAATTACCTGCAAAATATAGCAGCATGGCAGTTGCAGATTATAACCGTGTGTTCGGAACCTTCAGCAGACAGCGTATATCCGGACGAATTTTAAAAGCTATAAAAGCAAGAACGGCATTGCTGGCTGCAAGCCCTGCATATAACCCGCAGGCAACTGCCAGCAAATGGGAAAATGCAGCCAATTATGCAAGTGAAATTCTTAATCTGAATGGAGGTATCAATGGTTTAGATCCTCAAGGGGCTTTGTTTTACACGGCTGCGAATGTAAATGCAATTAATATAAATCCATCTGCCGGTGCTCCTATTGAACAGCGGGAAATGTTGTGGAGAGGTAATATTGTTAACACTAATAATTTAGAGATCAACAATTTTCCTCCTACACTTTTTGGAAACGGAAGAGTGAATCCAACACAAAATCTCGTTGATGCATTTCCGATGGCCAATGGATTGCCAATTACTGATCCTGCCAGTGGTTATGTTGCAACAAATCCGTATGCCAACCGTGACCCGAGATTAAGAAACTATATCGTAGTAAACGGTGGTACTATTTCAAACAGAACGATTTTTACCAAAACCGATGCGCCCACTAATGATGCAGTGAACATACTTCCTACATCAACAAGAACCGGCTACTATCTGCGTAAATTACTAAGAGAAGATGTAAATGCGAATCCGGCTTCGATTTCAACGCAAAAGCATTATCCGGTTCACATACGTTACACCGAAATATTTTTGATTTGTGCTGAAGCTGCGAATGAGGCCTGGGGACCGGACGGAACAACTACTCATGGGCTCTCAGCTCGTAACATAATTGCAGCAATCAGAAAAAGAGCGGGTATCGCACAACCTGACACATACCTGGCATCCATCACTACAAAAGAAGGTATGCGTGATTTGATTCGTAATGAGAGACGATTGGAATTATGTTTTGAAGGGTTTCGTTTTTGGGATCTCCGTCGCTGGAAAGCAAACCTCACTGAGCCCGCAAAAGGAGTAACGATTAACAACAACGTGTTTAGCATACAGACTGTAGAAAACAGACAATATTCAAATGATATGTACTATGGTCCTATTCCGTTAACTGAGGCGTTAAAAGCCAACCTTCAACAAAACAAAGGGTGGTAACACCTATCAATAATTATTAATGCATAATAATATGAAAAGAGTTTTTTTAATATCCTTTACGTTGCTCTCGATATTAACTGCCTGTAATAAAAAATGGGAGTTCCCCGATTATAAATATTCAACCGTGTATTTTCCATATCAATCGCCGGTAAGAACGCTTGTTCTCGGAGAAGATATTATTGATAACACATTGGACAATCAGCGCAAGTTTTTGATCATGGCCACAATGGGTGGTGTATATGAAAACAAAAAGAATATCACGCTTACAGTAGCGTTAGAAAATACACTTACACAAAGGCTGAAGTTTGGTTCTGCAAGTGGGAGTGATGTTGTTGCCATGCCAAGTAACTATTATGTTCTGCCGCAAGACATGAAGATTGTTATTCCTGCAGGCAAAGTAATGGGTGGACTTGAAGTGCAGTTAACAGATGCGTTTTTTGCTGATCCACGGGCTATTAAAAATACATTCGTAATTCCGTTGAAGATTCTGTCTGTTGTTAATGCAGATTCTGTTTTGAGAGGTTCAACCACAAAACAATCTCCCGATCCCCGTTTGGCAAGCGATTGGGGTATTGCTCCAAAAGACTTTGTTCTGTATGCTGTTAAATATGTAAATCCTTACCACGGTGTTTACTTACGCAGAGGCGTAGACGAAGTAAAGGGTAGTGCCGGTAATACCGCATTAGATACAACAGTTGTATACCGCAATGCTTTTGTTGAAAAAGATGAAGTATGCAATCTTTTTACCAAATCAATGATGCAGGATAGTATTTCCCTGAACGCTAAGAATAAAGGTAATATCAATGCTCCTTTTCAGTTAGTACTGAATTTTGATAATACCGGCAAGTGTACAGTTGCAGGACCAGCTTCAGCCAGCTACACGGTTACAGGCAATGGTACATTTGTAAAGAAGGGCGATATGTGGGGTAATCAAAAACGAGATGTATTGCATCTGAAATATCAAGTCGATTTTGGAACAACAGTACACAGCTTTACCGATACGTTGGTGCTTCGTGACAGGGGAGTAAAATTTGAAACATTCGCTCCTTTCGTGTACTAAAAAATCAAAAGCAGAATTAAAAGATCCATGTCTCTGTTGTAATGAACAATGGATCGGTTAGCAGTTTTGCTTATAAATCCTATTCAGAACAAATCAATTTCACAAAAAAAGCATGCGCACAAAGTATTTAAATATTCTCTTCGTTGTTTTCGGCGGCATTACATTCTTGAATTGCAGCAGTGTCCAGAAAACAACAGGCGCATCAGGTACACCTTCGCTGAAAGAAACTTTCAAAGATGACTTCTTCATCGGCACGGCATTGAATAATGCACAGATTGAAGAGAGAATTCCCGGTGCGGCCGTCTTAGTGCCCCAACAATTTAATGCAGTAACACCTGAGAATATCATGAAAGCTGAGGTGATGCATCCGGAATGGAACCGATATAATTTTGACCTTTCAGACAAATTGGTTGCTTATGCCAAAAAGCATAACATCGTTGTGAATGCACATACATTGATTTGGCATAGTCAATTGCCGCAATTTGTCCGTCGCATGAAAGATGCAGATTCGGTTCGTCTATTTTTTAAAGAACACATTAACACCATTGCGGGCAGGTACGATGGCCAGGTGTATTCGTGGGATGTGGTGAATGAAGCATTGAATGAAGATGGCACAATGCGTAAATCTATTTTTTTTGAAAAGCTGGGAGATGATTTTGTTGTAGAAGCTTTTCGTCTGGCACAAAAAGCCGCACCTACCACAAAGCTTTACTACAATGATTATAATATAGAGCAACCTAAAAAAAGAGCAGGTGCCATTGCACTCATAAAAAAGATACAAGCTGCCGGTGTTCGCATTGACGGTGTGGGTATTCAAGGGCACTGGCATGTCAAAAACATTCCGTTGAAAGATATTGAGCAAAGCATTCTTGACTTTTCCGCATTGGGTATTGATGTGATGTTCACTGAACTGGATCTGAGTGTATTGCCAAATCCCCGTGATATTGTTGGTGCCGATTTAAATCAACGTGCCGAATACGAGACAAAGTTAAACCCGTATACAAAAGGGTTACCGGATTCGGTGCAGTTATTACTCGCCAAAGGATACGAAGATGTTTTCCGTTTGTTTTTAAAGCACAAGAATAAAATCAGCCGTGTAACTTTTTGGGGTGTAGATGACGGACAGTCCTGGTTGAATGGTTTCCCCATTCGTGGCAGAACTAATTATCCGCTCCTCTTCGATAAAGAGTTTAAACCTAAACCCGCTTTTTATAAGGTCATTGAATTAAAAAACAAGAATAAATAAGCCTTTGTACATATTATAGATAGGTGGACAAAAGATTTAATGTAAAAAAAAGTTTTTCTCGCATAGCAATCGATAGTCAATCGTCCGCCGTTTCTACAGCGGACTTTGCATTAGTTGCATTCAAATATTTACTTAGCAATCATTGATCAACAGCATTGTAAAAAGTAAGATATAAAATTCTTTTAATTGCGAAAATTGAAAGTAGCAAAGAATAAACAGAACGGTATGAACGTATACAATCATCGTAGCATAGCACTTGTTAGTTTGTTTTTATTGAATGTGTTAATTGTTTTGGGGCAAAAAGATGATGTTGATTCATCTGTTTATTATAACCAGGTTAAAACCTACGTTAATCCTGTTTTGCCGGGTGATCATCCTGATCCTACCATGTTACGAGTAGGAGATGATTTTTATCATTGCGGTTCCAGTTTCCATTTTACACCTTATCTGCCGATCTATCATTCAAAAGATATGGTGCATTGGAAAGTGATAAGCCGTGTGGTTACTCCTGCAAAAGCTGGATTTGTTACAGATCGTCCCTCTGCAGGTATTTGGCAGGGTGCTATTACTTATTTCTACGGCTCTTACTGGATTTATTTTTCAGCTAACGGACAGCATTTCAGTAAGGCCTCAACACCATACGGCCCATGGAGCGATCCTGTTCCTGTAAAATCAAATCCGGTTACAGGTCCGCTTGGTTACGATAACTCCATTTTTGTGGACGATGATGGCAAACCTTATATGGTAATCAAAAACGGGCAGAAAGTAAATCGCATACAAGCTCTTGGAAGAGATGGGCAGTTGACCGATACCGTTATTAATCTTGATTGGATCAATGCAAAGCTTCAATACAGTTGGGCCGAAGGGCCGGTAATGTGCAAGCGCAATGGATACTATTATTATTTCCCTGCAGGCGATGTTTCGGGCGGACAATATGTATTGAGAGGAAAATCATTAACAAGTGATTCAACACAATGGGAAAGGTTAGGCGAATTTTTCAAACCAATTACAGATCCCAATGTTGGTTTTCGCAGACCCAATCATATTTCAGCGCCAATTCAATTAGCTGATGGAACATGGTGGACAATTGGGCAGAGTTATGAAAAATATGGTAACGATGATTGGTCGGGTAAAGGTCGACAATCATCGCTTTATCCTGTGATATGGGAGGGTGATCGTCCTTGGGGAATGGCTCCAACAACACAACCCATTCAAAAACCAAACTTACCAAAAGCAGGCATTTTATGGCGCAGTGTGAACGCAGATTATTTTGAAAAAGATACACTCCAGTTATGGTGGCATTTTTTAACGAAAAAAGATATCGCCAACTATTCACTTTCTGCACGCAAAGGTTGGATAAGGCTTAGCCCCGATAGCGGCCGTACAAGCCTTGTGCAAAAAGAAACAGATCATTATTATACCGCAGTAACAAAAGTTGATTTTACTGCAACAGATACTACTGCAAAAGCCGGTCTTTATCTTTCAAACGGCAATCAAAAAACCGTTGTGCGTTTATATAGTGGATTTGATAATGGAAGGCAGCTTGTATTCTCATTAGATACAGCTGTTCGAAAAATTACAAATACAACAGGCAATATTGTATGGCTAAAAGTAGAGCGGCAACTGCATAAGTTGTTTGCTTATTACAGTGCAGATGGGAAAAAATGGTTGTCTATGGGTGCACCTATCAGTGCAGTTAGTTTAGATAAGGTGCAACCGAATTACAACTCATGGGTTGGTACAAGTATTGGCGTGTTTACAGAAGGGAAGCCGGCCGATTTTGATTTTTTCGTTTGTAAAGATGGTTTCTCGGCAATGCCTGCAGTTGGTTACAGTAATTATTATGGCGTTGAAAAAGTAACTTTTGGAGAAGAAGCGGTTGTAACGAATAATTCTGATCATGGCGGTTGGTTTATGCTCTCTGGTGTTGAAACTGGAAACAAGGCCACTCAAATTGAACTCATTATATCGGCAGTTAAAGCAGGTAACTTGGAAATATGGATCGACAATTTAAAAACGGGTAAGTTAATAGCAAAAATACCGGTTGCAGTAACAGGTGAAAGTAAATGGAAGTCAGTAAGCAAAGCTTTAAATAGCGTAACAGGAAAACATGACCTATTTATTAAATTTAAGGGTGGAAGCAATCATGAATTGTTTATAAAGAGTGTTCACTTTCTGAGTAAATAAACAAGTGGCAATTGTTTAAAAGGATGATTTACATTTAGGCAATTACCAGTTTATAAGTTTGTCATGAAATATTTAGTATTCCTTTCTTTTCTTTTTGCTCAGTGTATTTGTTTTGCACAAACGAATCCGGGTTTAAAACTTTGGTATAATACTTCTTCCGGTAAAACATGGGAAAATGCATTGCCCATTGGCAACGGACGATTAGGTGCAATGATCTACGGCAATGTATCAACCGAAACTGTCCAGTTGAATGAACATACTTTGTGGAGCGGAAGTCCGAACAGAAATGATAATCCACTTGCATTGGATTCTTTAGCACAGCTTCGACAATTGATTTTTGAAGGCAAACAAAAAGATGCCGAACGTTTAGCCAACAAAGTGATCATCAGCAAAAAATCGCATGGACAAATGTTTGAACCTGCCGGTGAATTGCATCTTCGTTTTGAAGGCCATGATAACCACAGTAACTATTACCGTGAACTGGATATTGAAAAAGCAATTGCCAAAACAACTTATACTGTTGGAAATATCAACTACACAAGAGAAGTACTGGCATCTTTTCCTGATCGTGTGATCGTCATGCATCTTAGTGCCAGTAAACCCAACAGTATTTCCTTCACTGCTTTTTATACATCTGTTCTTCCTAATGCTGAAAGAAAAACTGTTGCCGGAAAACAATTGACGATTGGTGGAACCACAGTTGATCATGAAGGGGTAAAAGGAATGCTTCGTTACAAAGGCATTACACAAATAAAAACAGAAGGTGGTAGTTCTTCCGCAAATGATACATCCATTAGTATTAAAAACGCAACAACAGTTACCATCTATATTTCCATTGCCACAAGTTTTAATAACTATAATAATGTAAGCGGGAATGAAAACGAACGTGCAGCTTCTTATCTCAACAAAGCTGTTACAAAATCTTTTCAGCAGATTAAGCCGCTACATATTGCAGCGTATCAAAAACAGTTTAACCGAGTAAAGATCGATCTTGGTGTAACCGACGCAGCAGCAAAACCAACCAATGAACGGTTGAAAAATTTTACAACCGTCAACGATCCGCAGTTTGCTGCATTGTATTACCAGTTTGGGCGTTATTTACTGATCTCATCCTCACAACCAGGAGGACAACCTGCCAACCTGCAGGGCATCTGGAATAATAAACTCCGTCCACCATGGGACAGCAAGTACACCATCAATATCAACACCGAGATGAACTACTGGCCTGCAGAAAAAACAAATCTTTCGGAGCTGCATGAACCGTTGTTGCAAATGGTGAAAGAATTATCTGTTACAGGTGTACAAACGGCAAAAGATATGTATGGTGCCAGAGGTTGGATGGCGCATCATAATACTGACATCTGGCGTGCAACCGGTGCAGTGGATGGTGTATTTTGGGGAGCATGGGCCAATGGCGGTGGCTGGCTCAGTCAGCATTTGTGGGAACATTATTTGTACAATGGGAATAAAACATTTTTGGCAACTGCTTATCCGGTGTTAAAAGGTGCAGCGTTATTTTATGTTGATTTTTTGGTAGAGCATCCAACCAAAAAATGGTTACTGATGAATCCGGATATGTCGCCCGAGAATGCACCCAAAGCACACCAGGGTTCTTCGCTTGATGCAGGAACAACCATGACCAATCAAATTGTGTTTGATGTGTTCAGCTCAACGATACGTGCTGCAGAAATTTTAAAGAAAGACAAATCGTTTGTTGATACGCTGAAACAAATGCGTGATCGTTTGGCCCCGATGCATATTGGTCAACATGGGCAATTACAAGAATGGCTCGATGATATTGATGACCCCAACGATAAACATCGTCATATATCACACCTCTATGGTTTGTTTCCTTCCAACCAGATCTCAGCTTACCGCACAGCACAACTGCATAGTGCAGCAAAAATTACACTGCTTCATCGTGGTGATATTTCAACAGGATGGAGCATGGGATGGAAAGTAAACTGGTGGGCAAAAATGCTGGATGGAAATCATGCATACAAACTCATCCAAAATCAGTTAACACCTGTTGGCACAGTAGAAGGTGGCGGTGGTACGTACAACAATCTGTTTGATGCACACGCTCCTTTCCAGATCGATGGAAATTTTGGTTGTACATCGGGCATCACTGAAATGCTGATGCAAAGCTCAGATGGTGCCATTCATCTGCTTCCTGCATTACCAACTGTTTGGCAAAGCGGCGGAAGCATAACGGGCTTGCGTGCAAGAGGTGGTTTTGAAATTGTACAGTTGGAATGGAAGAATGGAAAGCTGGTGAAAGCGGTGATCAAATCAACACTGGGAGGTAATTTGAGAGTACGTGTACCCAATCAACTGAAAGCAACGAATGGTGCGGTATTTAAAAATGCCGTTGGCGAAAACTCTAATCCGTTTTATGCAACGGAAATCATCAAAGAACCTGTTGTTTCTGAAAAAGCAAATCTTGCGCCTGCTGTGTTAGGCAAAACGTTTTTGTATGATATAACTACAAAGCCGGGGCAAATTGTAACGATGATGATGCAATGATCTTACAATCTGAACGAAAAATAGCGGATTGATTTTCACTGTCAGTTTACTAACAACAAATAGTATAAACGGATCTGTTGTATAATATTTTCCGCTGTGGTTTTTTGGAAGTTTAAGAGTAGGGGGCTGGTTAACTTGTAACGATTTGACACATTGCCACCGACCTGAACAAAATTTCACATACACAGCCGTGACTGTTGCGGATAAGTTTGGCAACAGGAATTGCCTGTGAAGCCGAATATCCACATCAGTTGTTGCACAAGGATTGAAACCCTTTGTATTCATCAAGCCAGGTCGTACAAAAAATGTTAACGAAAGCAATCAAAAAATGACAACAACTTTATTTCGGCGATTTGTGCTTGCAGCAGGAATTGTTTTCTGTACATGGTCTGCAACTGCACAACCACCACGTGGACCTTTTGTAATTTCTCCACAGGTACATGCTGATAAAAAAGTAACCTTTCGTTATCTCGCTCCTTCAGCAAAAGAAGTGAAACTCGGCGGAAGCCAGTTTGGTGCAGCTCAACTTCCAATGACAAAAGATACCATTGGTATCTGGAGTATAACTGTTGGGCCAATAAAGCCTGATATCTATCCATACAGTTTTACGGTTGATGGAGTCACAGTAATGGATCCAGCTAATGTTTCCTTTTTCCCAAACGAACGGTTCAAGGCAAGCCTTGTTGATATTCCGGGCGAAACGCCCTTGATCCACTCAATGAAAAATGTTCCGCATGGCAGTGTTACGTACGAATACTATCCTTCTGTTGAAGGCTCAACTGGTTCAGTAGTGGTATATACGCCGCCTGGTTATGATCAGCAACAAGGAAAAAAATATCCTGTATTCTATCTTATCAGCGGAACAACTGATACAGAAGAAACATTTTTTAAAGTAGGTAAAACAAATCTCATACTCGATAACCTGATTGCTGACGGAAAAGCTACTCCGATGATTGTTGTGATGCCTTATGGTAATCCAATGGCGAGAATAGCGGAACAGAAAAAACAAGCCAAGCCTGCTGATATTGTTGGAAGAGATAGTGAAGATGCTGTTACCCGTGCAAAACTGTTTGAAACAGATATTATCAACAACATCATTCCCTACATCGAAAAAAATTACCGCACCATCAATAACCGTGACAGCAGAGCCATTGGTGGTTTTTCAAGAGGTGGCGGACAAACTTTACGAACTGCTTTCAGTAACACCGATAAGTTTTCATGGATCTGTTGCTACAGTGCATACCTGTCTCCTCAGGAAATGGACAGCAGGTATAAAAATTTGATTGATAATCCTACGCAAACAAATAAAGACTTCAAGCTGCTTTGGGTAAGTGTTGGTAGCGAAGACTTTTTATACAAATCAACTGTTGAATTTATCGATTATTTGAAAGCAAAGAACATCAATCACAAAAGTCTCATCACCGGTGGCGGACATACATGGATGAATGTGAAAGATTATATGGCGCAAACAGTACCCTTACTTTTTAAATAGTATAAGATGAAATCATTTATCATAGCATTTGCAAGTTTATTCATTAGCGGTACTGTGTTTGCACAACAACGGCCACCTGTTATCAGTTCACCCGATGTGAATGCCGATGGCAGTGTTACTTTCCGCTATTATTCACGAACTGCACAAGCTGTGGTATTAAAAGGAGAATTTCTTACAGCACCTCTTCCATTTGTAAAAGATACATCCGGCATATGGTCTGTTACGGTGAAAGATATCAAGCCCGACATTTATCCATATAGTTTTAACGTAGATAATGTTGAACTGGCCGATCCCAACAACACCTATGTGTTCGCCAATGAGCGTTTCAAAAGAAGTGTTGTTGAAGTTCCGGGCAATACCCCATTGGTTCATTCATTGCAAAATGTACCGCACGGTAAAATCAGTTACCGTTATTACAACTCTGCCACATTAGAAACTACACGCCAGTTGTTGGTGTATACACCGCCGGGTTATAATGCCAACAGTAAAACAAAATATCCGGTCTTGTACCTGATTCATGGCGGATCTGATACAGAAGAAACATGGACAAAAGTGGGCAATGCAAATTTTATTGCAGATAATTTGATTGCACAAGGCAAAGCAGTGCCCATGATTATTGTAATGCCTTACGGTAATGTGCGGCCTAAACCAATGCCTGATTTTACAAAAGATGTGATGAATGATATCATCCCCTTTATTGAAGCAAACTATCCAGTGAACACAGATAGTAAACACCGTGCTATAGCAGGATTCTCTGTTGGTGGCGGACAAACACTCAACATTGGTTTAACCAACACCGACAAATTTGCTTACATAAGTTCTTATGCACCGTTTACAGCAACAGAAGAGTTTCAGAAAAATTTCGCCAACTACTCCCCTGATGCTGATAAGATCAATCAGCAGGTAAAATTATTTACCATCAGTGTTGGTACAGAAGATTTTCTATTCGAACCTGTAAAGAAGAACATTGCCATGTTTGAAGAGAAAAAGATCAAGCTGAAAAGCTACATCGTACCCGGCGGACATACATGGATGAATTGCAAATTATACTTAGCTACCACACTTGAGGAAATTTTTAAATAAAACATAGTAAACACTTTTTAACCACTTTAAAACAGGTAGTATGAAATTAAGATCAGTAGTTCTGTTGGCAGCTATACTTATAGCCGACAGTACAGGTTTCGCACAAACAACCATTATAGAAGATTTTAAGCCATCTCCATTTAATCAACCATTTCAGGCATACCCACAGGTAAACTCACAAGGCTATGCAAGGTTTAGAATTCATGCACCCAATGCAGACAGTGTTAGAGTTAGCCTTGGCCTTGGCGGACAAGGAGGAACAAAATTAGTGAAGGCAGATAGCGGCTATTTTATCGGCACAACTGCAGGCCCAATGGATGAGGGTTTTCATTACTACAGGGTAAATGTTGATGGTGCTACTTTCAATGATCCAGGTACCGGATTTTTTTATGGATCGCAACGTTGGGAAAGCGGAATAGAAATTCCTGCTAAAGACCAGGACATTTATGCATTAAAAGACGTACCGCATGGCAATATGCAGCATATCATTTTCCCTTCTAAAAGTACCAACACGCAAAGAGCAGCAGTGGTATATACTCCTCCGGGTTATGAAAAAGACAACACAAAATATCCTGTGCTTTACCTGCAACATGGCTGGGGAGAAAATGAAACTTCATGGGCTGTGCAGGGAAAAACAAATCTCATCATGGATAACATGATCGCATCGGGAAGAATAAAACCGTTCATTATTGTAATGACATATGGCATGACCAATACCGGTATGCCAATCGGACGCAGACCAACACCACCACCTGCTCCGGCCGGTACACCCACTACTCTTAATAATCCTGCACCCCCTGCCGGAGGTGGAATGGGTGCACCAGGCAGAGTGGCAACAGGAATTACTGCGGGCGAAATCACTGGTGTAGGTGCGTTTCAAACTGTATTACTCGATGAATTAATTCCTTACATCGATGCGCATTTCCGTACAAAAGCCAACAGAGATAACAGAGCGATGGCCGGCTTATCGATGGGTGGTTTTGAAACACATACGATCACATTGGCAAAACCAGAGGTGTTTGGCTATTGGGGATTATTAAGCGGCGGTAATTATACACCCGCACAACTGGAAGGTAAAATGAAACCAAAATTCATTTTCATCTCCTATGGAAGTAAAGAAACACGTGGCGCTGAGGGGCTTCCTAAAGTTGAAGCAGATTTAAAAGCTGCAGGCTATAAAGTGGCTACTTATGTTTCTCCGGGTACAGCACATGAATTTCAAAGCTGGCGGAGAAGTTTATACGAAATGGCGCCATCTCTTTTTAAATAAAATAGAAGCTGCGATAAATGAATATCATTTTTATGTCAAAACAAAGTCATCGCTTCTTGCTGATGTTATCTATAACTGCATTGCTGTTGGTATGTTCGTATGCAGATGCGCAGTCGAAAAAGAGCAAACAAAAGAATGCAACACCTGCGTACAAAAATGTATTTAAAGAAGCCGGTTATAAACAAGCAGATATAGATGCGAAGATTGAGAAAGCATACCGTGATCTCTTTGAAAGTCCGCAAGGAATTTATTTCAACGTGGGTGATACCATGGGCTATGTATCTGATTTAAAAAATCATGATGCAAGAAGCGAAGGACTTTCTTATGGGATGATGGTGGCTGTGCAGATGAATAAGAAAGAAGTGTTCGACAGAATATGGCGATGGACAAAAAAATATACACAGCACCAGGAAGGGCCAAGAGAAGCATACTTTGCGTGGAGTATTAATCCGCAAACACTAAAACGAAATTCACAAGGTTCTGCATCAGATGGTGAATTGTATTTTGTTACAAGTTTGCTCTTTGCTGCCAACAAGTGGGGCAACAATACCGGCATCAATTACTACGGCGAAGCACGCAGAATTTTAGATGCCATGTGGAAGAAAGATGGTACGGGTAATATTTTTCATGTCATCAACAAAGAACACAAACAGATCAGCTTTGTTCCAGAAGGCAATGGCTATACCTGGACAGATCCTTCTTATCATCTTCCTTCATTTATGGAAGTATGGGCGTTGTATGCAAAAGATGGACATGAAGCATTTTATAAAGAATGTGCAGATACATCAAGAGCGTATTTACACAGAGCCTGTCACCCCGTTACAGGTTTAAATCCTGATTACAGTGAATTCAGCGGTGCACCACATAATACGAGATGGATACCTGTTGCATTCCGTTATGATTCGTGGCGTGTGCCCATGAATATTTCCATGGACTATGCATGGTTCAAAAAAGATGCAGCATGGCAAGTTGATTATGCAAAACGTATTCAGCAGTTCTTCCGTTCAAAAGGTATCAACAGTTTTGATGACCAGTTTAACATGGATGGCACAAGACCTGATTCTATTTTGCAGGCAGGTGGATTTAAAAAACTTCGTCACTCGCTCGGGCTTGTATCCACATTGGCAACAACGGAGATGATCTATTCAGAAAATAACCGTTACGATTTTGTACATGCATTGTGGAATGCAAAACTGGAGCCGTATGAAGATGGTTATTTCGATCCTTACTATGATGGCTTATTGTATTTATTCAGCTTGCTGCAGTTAAGCGGCAAGTATCAAATTATAAAACCGGTTTAATCAAACGCAGATAATTTTCGATCATGATAAAGAAACTATTCAGTGCTGCTGTTTTAATTTGTTCATTGATGCATTTGCAGGCGCAGGAAATACTGAAGCAGATGCCAAAAGGATTTGAAGAAGTACGCACAGAAATTGCAAAAGGAAAAATTGATACGATCACTTACAATTCGAAAACAGTAGGCGCAAACAGAAGAGCATTGGTTTATACACCACCAGGTTTTTCAAAAAAGAAAAAATATCCTGTACTGTATTTGTTACATGGAATTGGCGGCGATGAAAAAGAATGGCTCAATGGCGGGAAGCCACAAAATATTCTTGATAATCTTTATGCGGAAGGAAAACTCCAGCCAATGATCGTTGTGATGCCAAACGGCAGAGCAATGAAAGACGACCGTGCAACGGGCAACATTATGTCGCAGGATAAAGTGCAGGCCTTTGCAACATTTGAGCAGGATCTGCTGAATGATCTCATTCCGTTCATTGAAAAGAAATTTCCTGTTTACAAGGATCGTGAAAACAGAGCGATTGCAGGTTTGTCGATGGGCGGCGGACAATCGTTGAATTTCGGATTAGGTAATCTCGACAGGTTTGCATGGGTGGGCGGATTTTCTTCAGCTCCCAATACAAAGTTGCCACAGGAACTGGTACCTAATCCTGAAACAGCGAAACAACAATTGAAATTATTGTTTATCTCCTGTGGTGATGCTGATGGTTTGCTTTCGTTCAGCAAACGCACTCATGATTACCTGCGTCAAAATGATGTGCCACATATTTATTACTTGGAACCAGGCGGACATGATTTTAAAGTATGGAAGAATGGATTGTATATGTTTTCGCAATTCCTTTTTAAACCGGTTGATGCATCGCAGTTTTCGAAGTACACAGTATCGGGAACTACAGCTGCAAGTAATATTCGTTCAGCAAAATATCCGCAAATATTACCTGATAGTCGTGTGATGTTTCGCATCAAAGCACCCGATGCACAAAAAGTGCAGATCGACTTAGGAAAGAAATATGATATGCAGAAAGATACCGGAGGTTATTGGATCGTTACTACCGATTCTATCAGCGAAGGATTTCATTACTATTCATTGATCATTGATGGAGTAGCAGTAGCTGATCCTGCAAGCGAAACTTTTTATGGCATGGGGCGCATGGCAAGTGGTATTGAAATTCCTTTCAAAGGCGATGGCTATTATGAATTGAAAGATGTGCCGCATGGCGACATCCGCATTAAAAAATATTATTCTGCGGTTACACGTTCGTGGAGGCAATGTTACATCTACACACCGCCGGGTTATGATGCCAATACAACAGCAAAATATCCTGTGCTCTATTTATTACATGGCGGTGGCGAAGATGAACGTGGCTGGGCCATGCAAGGCAAAACCGATATCATCCTCGACAATTTAATTGCTGAACAAAAAGCAAAACCAATGATCATTGTGATGATGGATGGCAATGTTTCAGCGGGCGGCCCTGGTGGTTTTGGTGAACAGGCCTTGCGTGCTTTTGAAAATGAATTAAAGCAAACGCTTATTCCATTCATTGAAAAAAATTACCGTGTTGCAACTGATGCAAACAGCAGGGCGTTGGCCGGTTTATCAATGGGTGGATTGCAAACATTGCATGCAGGTGTACGCAATACAAACATGTTTGCTTATCTCGGTGTGTTCAGTTCGGGATGGTGGAGCAATCAGCCTGCGCTTTCCAATCCTCAATATGAATTCATGAAAACCAATGCAAGCACCATCAATACTAACCTGAAACAATTCTGGATCGCTATGGGTGGTAAAGAAGATATTGCTTACAACAATTGCAAGATCATGCTTGCAAAATTTGATGAGTTGAACATTAAGTACAAGTACAGTGAATATCCCGGCGGACATACATGGCCGGTATGGCGCAACAACATTTACAATTTTGCACAATTGCTGTTTAAATAATAAGAACATCAGAATAAAAATGAAAAAGATAATCATAGCAGCATTCATTCTTGTTTCAACCTGTACAAACGTTTTTGCGCAGGATCCCAACTTTTATATTTTCTTAAGCTTCGGTCAATCGAATATGGAAGGCTATGCAAGAATTGAAGCACAGGATACAATGAGTGTTGATCCCCGTTTCAAAGTATTGGAAGCAGTTGATTGTCCGGCTATCGGCAGAGAAAAAGGGAAATGGTACACAGCAGTTCCTCCGTTATGCCGCTGCAGAACAGGTTTAACACCTGTTGATTATTTCGGAAGAACATTGTTAGCCAATCTTCCTGCGAATGTAAAGGTAGGCGTCATCAACGTTTCCGTTGGTGGTTGTAAAATCGATTTGTTCGACAGAGATAATTATCAAACATACACAGCAAATGCACCTAACTGGATGATGAATGCATTGAAAGAGTATGATGGCAATCCATATGGACGTTTGGTTGAAATGGCAAAGCTGGCGCAAAAAGAAGGTGTGATTAAAGGAATACTATTGCACCAGGGCGAATCAAATACAGGCGATACAACTTGGCCGAAAAAAGTAAGCATGGTGTATAAAAATTTGCTGAGTGATCTTCATCTCAATGCACAAAATGTTCCGTTGCTTGCCGGTGAAGTCGTACATGCAGAACAAGGCGGTGTTTGCGCAGGTATGAATAACATCATTAATCAACTGCCTGCTATCATTCCAACTGCACATGTTATTTCATCGAAAGGTTGTGCCGATTCACCGGATAATCTCCACTTCAATGCAGAAGGATATCGTGAGTTTGGAAAACGTTATGCAGAAAAGATGTTAACAATTATGGGCATCCGTTTAACGAAATAGAACCCAAATGAAAAGATTTCAGCATTTAAATTGGCCCTAAACCAAAGAAACAAAGAAATGAAAACGTATTTTCTTAGAATGAAAATGATTCGATATTGTCAATTAACAACATTCGTAATTGGCTCAATATTCTTTAGTGCCAATACTTTTTCACAAACAAAAAATATAAGTCCTGCTGGAAGCAGAATGATCAGCAGCGATATATTCGGTTTATTTTTTGAAGACATCAACTATGCAGCCGATGGTGGGTTGTATGCAGAGCTGGTGCAAAACCGTTCGTTTGAATACAGCCCGACAGATAACAAACAATGGCAGGCACTTTCGTTTTGGGAATATATCACACCCGGATTTTCGTATGGCTCATTGCAAATAGAGACCAATACGCCCGTGCATCCAAACAATCCGCATTATGCCGTACTTAACAGTGAGCATGTAGGAACAGTACCGCAACAAAACAATGGGCAGCCATTGCCTTCCTCCATTACAACAGGTCGCCCCGGCGTTGGTATTAAAAATCCGGGCTTCGGTAACATCATTACAAAAAAAGGCGAACGTTTTCATGTTGCATTTTTTGCGAAACAACTTTCTGTTCAGCCGGTTGATCTGTTTGTGAGTCTGCAGGATCCGAAAGGAAATATACTTGCAGAACAAAAATTAACCATTGACAAAAAAGAGTGGAATAAATATACAGCCACACTTTCTGTAACTGCCGGTCATGATAGCACGCAGGTTGTATTGCTCGCAACAAGTAAAGGAAAAATTGCGTTGGATGTTATTTCAGTTTTTCCGGAACATACATTTAAGAATCGACCAAATGGCTTACGTGCAGATCTTGCACAACTGCTGGCTGATATGAAACCATCATTCATTCGCTTTCCCGGCGGTTGTTTGGTACATGGTGATGGGTTAGGAAATATGTATCGCTGGAAAACAACTATTGGCCCCATTGAGCAACGTACTGAACAAAAGAATATCTGGGGTTATCATCAAACAGTTGGACTTGGCTATTATGAGTATTTCCAGTTTTGTGAAGATATCGGCGCTAAACCACTACCAGTTTTGCCAGCGGCAGTAAGTTGTCAGAACTCCGGTGGTACATGGCGTATTGGTGGCACTGGTCAGCGTGCAATACCATTGGAAGAAATGCAGGAGTATATTCAGGAAGTATTGGATCTGATTGAATGGGCCAACGGACCTGTTACATCAACATGGGGAGCAAAACGTGCAGCAGCAGGCCATCCTGCTCCGTTCAATCTTCAATATGTTGGTATTGGTAATGAAGATAAGATCACACCTGAATTTGAACAACGGTTCACCATGATCAATAATGCTGTAAAAGCAAAGTATCCAAACATTATTCTTGTTGGCACAAGCGGACCTTTTCATTCGGGTGAAGATTTCGAAAAAGGTTGGGCTGTTGCCAATCAACTGAAAGTTGATGTAATTGATGAACACTATTATGTACAGCCGGAATGGCTCATCAGTAATCAATACCGCTATGACAAGTACAATCGCAATGCCAGTAAAGTGTATTTGGGAGAATACGCTTCATGGGGAAACAAATTATATAATGCCATTGCCGAAGGATTGTATATGACAGGTCTTGAACGTAACGGCGACGTTGTAAGCATGGCATCGTATGCACCTTTACTGGCAAAGGATCAATTTACACAATGGAAAACAGATATGATCTTCTTTAGCAACAGTACTTATTATCTTACACCCAACTATTATGTACAAAAACTCTTTTCAACAAATGCAGGTGATCACTACGTTGACAAAGTGATTGTAAAGAACAATGCTGATTCTTTACAGGCTGGTTCCTGTGTATACGATAGTAAAACGGGTGATATTATTTTAAAGCTGGTAAATGCCGGTAAGCAGGCCAGGCAATTTCAGTTGAACCTTGCTGCATTCAAAAAAACAGCTTCCGTTGCAACAGTTACCCAATTGAGTGGTGATGCTGATGCTGAAAATTCGTTCCGGTCGGCTAATGCAGTTGCACCGGTAACATCAACTATCAACGTCAGTAAAAAATTCAATTACGAATCACCTGCAATGTCGCTTACAGTGATCAGGATCAAAACAAAATAAAGTACTACATGAAAAAAATTGTTTCATCATCAATCCTATGTCTTGCAAGCATGATGTCGTTTGCACAAAATCCCATCATCAAACACATCTTCACAGCCGATCCTTCGCCCATTGTGCACAAGGGCACTTTATACTTATACACAGGTCATGACACCGCATCTGTAACAGCCACCAATTATAAAATGCCCGACTGGCATGTGTTCTCTACAACCGATATGAAGAACTGGAAAGATCATGGCACATTGCTTTCGCCACACACATTTTCATGGGCAACGGGTGATGCTTATGCAGCACAGTGTATTGAACGTGATGGAAAATTTTACTGGTTTGTTTCAACGTTTCATAAAAAAGACAGTGTAAGTGGTGGCGGTGCTGCCATTGGTGTTGCAGTATCTGATAAGCCAACAGGCCCGTTTAAAGATGCAATTGGTAAAGCATTGATCACAAACGAAATGACAACTGATAAAAAACATAGTTGGGATGATATTGATCCTACAGTAATGATCGATGATGATGGACAGGCATATATGTATTGGGGCAACGGAAGTTGTAAGTGGGTAAAGCTGAAAAAAAACATGATCGAAATAGATGGGCCGATCAACATTGCACCTATTAAAAATTTCATCGAAGGCCCATGGATCTATAAACGCAAAGAGTGGTACTACCTGGTTTATGCAAGTGTGGGCACCAAACCCGAAATGATCGAATACTGCATGGCCAAGAGTCCAACAGGTCCATGGGAATACAAAGGTATTATACAGGAAAATGTACCGAATAGTTTTACAACACATCCCGGTATCATTGATTACAAAGGCAAATCGTATTTCTTTTACCACAATGGTACATTACCAACAGGTGGCAGTTACAGACGCTCCATTTGTGTTGACTATATGTATTATAACGAAGACGGAACGATTCAAAAAATTATTCAAACAACAGAAGGTGTGAAACCAATTAAGTGATTAAAAAAATACAGTATAACTTTCTATAAAACTACCGGGTGAAATGATGAAGAAATATTTATTTGTTATAGGACTAATGGTTTGTGTAAGTTCTAATGCAGTTGCACAAACTAAGCAGGCAATCAACCCTGTTATTCATGCTGACGTACCCGATCTGTCAATGATACGTGTGGGTAAAAATTATTACATGAGCAGTACCACCATGCACATGAGTCCCGGTGTGCCTATCATGAAATCGACTGATCTTGTAAACTGGAAACTGATCGGCTATGCTTATGACACGTTAGTGAGCAATGATGAGATGAATCTTGTAAATGGTAAATCAACTTATGGCCGTGGCTCATGGGCCAGCAGTATCCGTTATTACAAAGGCACTTATTACGTTTCAACATTTGCGGCAACCAGCGGCAAAACACATATCTACAGCACAAAGAATATTGAAAAGGGCCCATGGAAAGAAATTACGTTCCGTCCCGACCTGCATGATCATTCCTTGTATTTCGATGATGATGGCAAAGTGTACATGATCTATGGCAACCGAAAGTTGACATTGGTTGAATTAAAAGATGATCTGTCAGGTATTAAAGAGAATGGCATCAAGCAAGTGATCATTGAAGATGCAACACAATCCAGTCAATCTATTGGACAAAGTGGTTTAGGCGAAGGTTCGCAACTCTTCAAAGCAAACGGCATGTACTATCTGTTCAACATTACATGGCCAAGAGCTGGTATGCGCACAGTGGTGATCCATCGTGCAAAACAACTTACCGGTCCGTGGGAAGGCAGAATTGCATTGCAGGATCTCGGTGTTGCACAAGGCGGATTAATTGATATGCCCGATGGCAGATGGTTTTCTTATTTGTTTCGTGACTACGGAGCAGTAGGTCGCATCCCCTATCTCGTTCCTGTTAAATGGGAAGATGGTTGGCCGGTATTAGGTGAAAACGGAAAAGTTCCGGCAAAACTTAACTTACCTGCAAGCAAAGGATTGATTCCGGGTATTGTTGTATCTGATGAATTTAATCGAAAAAAAGGCGAAGCTGTATTACCACTTGCCTGGCAATGGAATCACAACCCTGATAATCGCTTTTGGTCGGTTACTGCACGCAAAGGTTTTTTACGATTAACAACCGGTAGAGTTGATACAAGTTTTCTTTCAGCAAGAAATTCATTAACGCAACGCACCATTGGTCCTGTTTGTACCGGTGTTACGGCATTGGATGTATCAAACATGAAAGATGGTGATATTGCAGGATTGGCTTTGTTGCAAAAAAATTATGGATTGATTGCTGTGCTTGTAACAGGTGCTACTAAAGAATTGGTGATGATCAATGCAAGTACAGGGCAACCGGAGGAAGCAAAGCGTATTCCTCTTGCACAGTCAACTGTTTACCTGAAAGCAGAATGCAATTTTACCGACAGGAAAGATGTGGCCGATTTCTTTTACAGTGTTGATGGAACGAACTGGACACCATTCGGCACACAATTGAAAATGCGCTATACACTTCCGCATTTTATGGGCTATCGTTTTACATTGTTCAACTATGCAACAAAAGAAGCAGGTGGCTTTGTTGATTTTGACTATTTCAGGATCAGTGATAAGGTTTCTAAAAAAGACTAATTCGAAAATCAATTTTCTCATGATTGTTCACTCCAACTCAATTGAAATGACAAGGTTAAAAAGAATATTTTTCGTTTGTGTGATTTTTTACTTCACTGCAAATACGTTGCTTGCCCAAAATCCATTTATCAGGGATCAGTTTACAGCCGATCCTACTGCAAGAGTATTCAACAACAAAGTATATGTTTTCCCCTCGCATGATATTCTTGCGCAGGAAGGCAAAGGACGTGTTGGTTGGTTTTGTATGGAAGATTATCATGTCTTCTCTTCCGAAAACTTAGCCGACTGGACAGATCATGGTGTAATTGTTACGCAGAATAAAGTGCCGTGGGTGCGTCCTGACAGTTACAGCATGTGGGCACCCGATTGTATTGAACGCAATGGAAAATATTATTTCTATTTTCCTACAGCTGCAAAAGATACGGTTACTTATGGCAGAGGGTTTACCATCGGTGTTGCTGTGGCTGATAAACCGGAAGGTCCATACATTCCACAGGAAACCCCGATAAAAGGCGTTCGTGGAATTGATCCGAATGTGTTTATTGATAAAGATGGCCAGGCTTATCTGTACTGGTCTGCAGGAAATATTTATGGCGCCAAACTGAAAGCAAATATGCTGGAGCTGGATTCGGAAGTAAAAACATTAGGTGAACTTCCAACAAAAGGATTGAAAGAAGGTCCGTTTGTATTTGAACGGAATGGAATTTACTACATGACCTATCCGCATGTAGAAAATAAAATTGAACGCCTGGAATATGCCATTGGCACAAATCCGCTTGGCCCTTTTAAAATTGTGGGTGCAATTATGGATGAATCACCAACGGGCTGCTGGACCAATCATCACTCGATCATTGAATTTAAAAAGCAATGGTATTTGTTTTATCATCACAACGATTATTCACCCAAGTTTGACAAAGCACGTTCGATCAGTTTAGACAGTTTATCATTTAACGCAGATGGTACTATTCAAAAAGTAATTCCTACATTACGTGGTGTTGGTGTTACTGCTGCAAACAAACAAATTCAGATCGATCGCTATACCCAGCTGAGTGAACAGGGAACATCGATTGCATTTCATGATACGGTTAATACTTTCAAAGGGTGGAAAACGTTGTTTGCAGCCGCCGGAGCATGGATACAGTATAATAGTGTTGATTTTGGAAAGAAAACTCTGAAAACAATTACTGCAAACGTCTTGTCAACAAATGGAGCTGTATTACAAGTACGTACTGATGCTGTTGATGGCCCTGTTATTGCAGAAATAAAAATCCCACCAACTAAAGAATGGACAATTGTAAACGCACCGGTTCTGAAATTTCAAACCGGCGTTAAGAATCTCTTCGTTGTCTTAAAGGAGCATGGACTGTTTGAAATTGACTGGGTAAGGTTTCAGTAGCAACAAAAATTAAAATGAATAATTAAATGTTTGGAACCATACAAATTCGGACAGCTTTTATTTAGTAAAGGTTTGAATTTGTAAGACAATTTTCCAATGTTTTAAACCGCACAGAGTCCGGAAAAATCGTTTTTTATTGCTTACGAGTAATAGATATCCGGATTTGGGATAATCGTTGCAACAGCATGAAAGTTCGCTTTGTATTTCTTGCTGTTCATTTTATAGTACCATGCACCTCTTTTTGAGTTTTCCTTATCCTTTTCATTCAATTTTTCCAACAGGTTCATCGAAAGTATTTTCCTGCTGAAGTTGCGGTTGTCCATTTCAATATTATATACTTCTTCATACAGACTTTTCAATTGAGGTAAAGTGAATTTCGCAGGAAGTAATTCAAACAGGATGGGGTGGAAAGCAGATTTGTAGCGTAACCTAGCTTTGGCTTTCGCTACCATTTGTTTATGGTCGAAAATGAGTTTTGGGTGCTTATTGATATCAAACCATTCTGCATGGAAATCGTCGGTAATTTGTTTTTTATACTTATTGATATCGATCAACGCAAAGAAGGCTACTGAAACTGTTCGTTCAACAGGGTCACGGCCCGGCTCACTAAAGGTTGATAATTCTTCTAAATAGACATTCGATAAACCCGTGCGTGTGTGTAGCACACGTGCAGCTGCCTGCTCAACATTTTCGTTGGCAAAGACAAATCCGCCCATTAAACTCCAGCTGCCCATTTCCGGTTCCAGTGCCCGCTGTACAAGGAGTATTTTTAATTGCTTTCCATCAAAGCCAAAGACGATACAGTCGACAGCTAAGAAAACCCTGGCTTGGTCAGGATAACGGCTCATAGTATTAACGGTTATTAGTAAGATAAAAATAACTGTAATTTTGACAGTTAAAAAATTTTATTTTACTTTGTTAGACCCGAAAGGGTCATAATCAATAGTCGGCGGGTGGTTTCCACTCTCCGCCCTTTTTAAAATCTTTATTTTAAACAACAGTTTATTTCGTTTGAGGTTGACATTTTTTTATCAAACAAATAATACTGAACGAAACTGAATGCTATATGAAAGAAAAATTAAAGGCTCAATTTATTGAGCAGTATCAAACAGAGCCTTCTGTTATTGTACGTTCTCCCGGTCGTGTAAACATTATTGGTGAACACACAGATTATAACGAAGGTTTTGTATTACCCGCAGCAATTGATAAAGCTGCTTACATTGCTTTATCTCTTCGTGATGATGATGAAATTCATCTTACTGCTTCCGATCTTAATGAAACATTCTCTACAACTGTTGCAGAGTTAAAACCGGTTGGCGATATCAGCTGGCCCAACTATATTCTCGGTTCGGCAGCGCAATTCATAAAGCGTGGAGTTAAGTTACCGGGATTCAATGCTATTCTTTCAAGTGATGTGCCGATAGGTGCAGGTTTATCTTCATCTGCAGCGGTTGAATGTGCAACGGTATATGCATTGAACGAATTGCTGCAAACAAATATCGATCGAGTTGCAATGGTGGAGATGGCACAAAAAGCCGAACATGAATATGCCGGTGTAATGTGTGGTATCATGGATCAGTTTGCATCAATGATGGGAAAGAAAGATCATGTGATAAAACTTGATTGCCGTTCGTTAGCTTATGAATATGTTCCGTTTAAACTTGACGGAATAAAGATCTTGTTGCTGAATACAAACGTAAAGCATTCTCTTGCTTCATCTGAATATAACACAAGACGCAATGAATGTACACAGGCAGTTGATTGGATAAAAATTCATCACCCTGAAGTAACATCGCTGAGGCATGCAACCATCGCAATGTTAAATGAACATGTGTTACCGAAAGATAAAACCATTGATGATCGCAGCCGTTTTGTTGTGGAAGAGATCGAACGCTTGATTACAGGTTGTGCCGATCTTCAGAAAGGTGATATTGCAGCACTAGGCAAAAAAATGTTTGCCACACATGATGGTCTCAGCAAAATGTATGAAGTGAGTTGTAAAGAACTCGACTTCCTGGTTGATTTTGTTCGTAACCGTCCGGAAGTAATTGGTGCACGCATGATGGGGGGTGGTTTTGGTGGCTGCACCATCAACCTGGTAAAAGAATCTGCTATTGAAGAATTGGTCAAGGCAATTAAACCGGCTTACGAATCTGAAATGGGTTTACAACTCGATTATTACATCGCTTCTATTGAAAATGGAACAGAAATTATATAATTATGTTTGACAGTAAAGAACATTCACACACACGTTTAAACATTCTTACAGGCGACTGGATACTTGTTTCACCACATCGCATGAAACGTCCATGGCAAGGTAAAGTTGAAACAGTGCCGGCTGATAACAGACCTTCATACGATCCTACCTGTTATCTCTGCCCGGGAAATAAACGTTCTGACGGAAGTATGAATCCTGCTTATACAGATGCATATGTTTTCGTCAATGATTTCTCTGCGTTGTTACCTGAAACACCGGATGGCGGAGAAAGCGATCAGGGCTTACTTGTCAGCAAAAGTGAAACAGGTATTTGTAAAGTCATTTGTTTTTCGCCTGATCATAGTCTCACGCTTCCTGTGATGCAGGAGGATGCAATCGTAAAAGTGATCCATTTGTGGAAGCAGGAGTTTGAAGAACTTTCTAAGCATAAGCACATCAGGTATATCCAGATATTTGAAAATAAAGGTGAGATCATGGGTTGCAGTAATCCGCATCCGCATGGACAAATATGGGCTTCATCTTCGTTGCCATTGGAACTCACAAAAGAAACCACGCAACAAAAAAAATATTACACACAACACGGAAAGAGTTTGTTAAGCGCCTACCTCGATCTTGAGTTGGAAAAACAAGAACGTATTGTTGTGGAAAATGAACATTTTGTGGCACTGGTTCCATATTGGGCAGTGTGGCCTTATGAAACAATGATCATCAGCAAACGTCATGTGCAAACTATTTTGCAATTCACTCCTGAAGAAGAAAAAGCATTTGCTGCTATTTTGAAGCAACTTACTACCAGGTATGATAACCTGTTCAATATCTCTTTCCCTTATAGCGGAGGTATGCACCAGGCTCCTGTAAATGATGGTGAAGATCATGCCGAATGGCATTGGCACATGCATTTTTATCCGCCTTTATTGCGAAGTGCAACGGTTAAGAAATTCATGGTTGGTTATGAAATGCTGGCGAATCCGCAACGGGATATTACACCAGAAGCAGCCGCTGCCACTTTGCAGCAGTTATCTGAAATTCATTATTCGCTTCGTTAGAGTAAATTCATTCAAGGAAGAAAACAACTGTTTGTATGCAGACAAACAGTTGTTTTTTTATGCATACTATGTATTGGTCATAGAGTTTTTTAGCTTTAGTTTGAATTAATGCAATCGTTTTCTCAGCTCATTTCAAAACGGATTGAATATATTTGGGCTCTTATTTAAAAAATTTAGAAAGTATGGCCAGAAAGACTGCTTCCATAGATCTGCTCGATAGTTTTGAGAAAATCCCTACCAAGATTTTTACTGATGCAAAAGAAGGTTCAGCCTATGCTGCATCACAGATCGCTGCATTAATTCGTGAAAAACAGTCGAAGAATGAAAAATGTGTGCTTGGTCTGGCTACAGGCTCAACTCCAAAATCATTGTATGCTGAACTGGTGCGCATGCACAAAGAAGAAGGACTCAGCTTTAAGAATGTAATTACATTCAATCTCGATGAATATTATCCCATCGAACCTGATGCCATCCAGAGCTATCATCGTTTTATGAAACAGCAGTTGTTTGATAAAATTGATATTGATCAGAGCAACTGTCATATTCCTGACGGTACAACAGCCAAAGAAAATATCAAACAACATTGCTCTGCTTACGAACAAAAGATTGCAGATGCGGGTGGGGTTGACTTACAGGTTTTAGGTATTGGTGTGAACGGCCACATTGGATTTAACGAACCGGGTTCGAGTGTTTACACCAAAACAAGATTGACTACACTCACCAACTCTACACGATTAGCAAACAGCTACGAGTTTGCCAATATCAGTGAAGTGCCACGTTTGGCCATCACAATGGGTATTGGTACAATTCTGAAAGCAAAGAAAATTATACTCATGGCATGGGGCCCTACAAAAGCTCCGGTTATTCAGCAATCAGTTGAAGGTGATGATACAGAACATGTGCCTGCTTCTTTATTGCAGAATCACGATGATGTAACATTTGTAATTGATGAGATGGCTGCGGCTGAGCTTACCCGTTATAAAAGTCCATGGCTTACCGGTGAATGTGAGTGGACGGATAAGATGATCAAGCGTGCGGTGGTGAACATGGCACTTAAGCTCAATAAGCCAGTCTTAAGTTTAACCAATACAGATTATAACGAATACGGTTTAAGTGATCTGCTGGTAGAGAAGGGTGATGCATATGAAATTAACCTGCAGGTTTATTATATGTTGCGTGACAGTATTACGGGCTGGCCCGGCGGTAAACCCAATGCGGTAATACCAAATCATCCTGAGCGCAGCAATCCTTACCCCAAAAAAGTGATCTTGTTTTCGCCTCATCCTGATGATGATATTATTTCGATGGGTGGAACCTTCCAGCGTTTACACGATCAGGGACATGAGGTGCATGTTGCTTATCAAACAAGCGGCAACATTGCAGTAACTGATGAATTTGTTACACGCTTCCTCGATTTTGCAGTGGGCTTTGAGCAGATGTTTGGTATTGATGCCGATAAATCGAAGAAGATATTAAGCGAAGCAAGAGGCTATCTTGAAAAGAAAAAGTCGAATGAAGTTGATACGCAGGCAATACGTGAGATAAAAGGATTGATCCGCCGTTGTGAAGCAGCAGCCACCTGTCGTTATGTTGGATTGAAAGAAGGGCAATGGCATTTTCAAAACCTTCCTTTCTATGAAACAGGTACCGTTGAGAAAAATCCGATGGGTGAAGAAGATGTAAGATTAACCATGGAGCTGTTCCGAAAAATAAAACCACAACAGGTGTATTGTGCAGGGGACTTTGCAGATCCCCATGGAACACATCTTGTATGCTTCAACGTTGTGCTTGAATCTTTGAGAAGAATTAAAGCCGATGGTGATGAGTGGATCAACGATTGCTGGTTGTGGTTATACAAAGGCGCATGGCAGGAGTGGAACATGGAAGAAATTGAAATGGCCATCCCCATGAGTCCTGAACAGGTGATGAAGAAACGCTTCGGCATTTTTATTCATCAATCACAAAAAGACATGGTGCCGTTCCAGGGTAGCGACAGTCGTGAGTTTTGGCAACGTGCTGAAGAACGCAATGCAGCCACTGCTGATCTGTATGGTAAGCTTGGCTTAACACAGTATGCAGCTATGGAAGCATTTGTGAGGTGGCACTATTAATAAAACAAAAATGATTTTTCGAAAAGCTGATCAATTCATTGGTCAGCTTTTTTTGCTGTAATAATTTAAGTTTCCGTTTGTCAGTTTTAATTTCCGTTCATGCAGGTAAAACAACTTGCGGGAGAGAATACATAAATATGTCAACACGTAGAAAATAGTTTTGCTCCACAAAACAAAACCTTATTATCTATGCGTTTCACATCTATCGCAATGGCAGCATTACTTCTGCAATTGTTCATTTTTTCAGGTTGTAAAAAAAATACACAACCACAACCACAAACACCAATTGATATTTCAACAATCAAGATTAGTGACTTTCGTTTTTCGGAGGTGAATTATTCTTCAATCGATATTGATCATCCAACTGTTGTTAATGGGATTGAAACCGAACCTGGTCGCATTACCATCAAAATTCCAAGAGGTACTACGGGATTACAGTTGACACCCCTTGCAACAAATTTTCAAAAGCAAGGGTTCAGCATCGCTCCGCAGTTGGGTGTAAAAACTGATTTTCTGTTTAAAGAGTTGTTGTACAGCATCACATCTTCAAGCGATCCGCAGAAAAAAATAAATTATCGGGTAACAGTGCAGGAAGAACCGGTAGCCGGCACACTGGCAATTACGAATTTTCGTTTTTTAAAATCTATGAATGCCCAACTTTCAGAGGATATCTCTGCGGTTCAAATTATTCATGAAAGTAGTTCGATCGGTAAAATACATGTGATTGTTCCGGCAGGCACTCACTTTGGAGCATTAACACCTGTGATCGATCATAACGGAGAACAATTACGGTATACACAAAATGCATTTGAAGTGCCGGCGAATAGTGCAACTATTTATCCGCATACGGGTTTGTCAATTGATTTCACTTATCCCAAAGGTTTTTACATTGCTGTGAAGAGAGGTGAAGAAGTGAAGACCTACAGTGTGATTGTGGATGTTGAAAAACCAATCGTGTTTGTGAACGATCATGTGATCATCTCTGGTTTGCGAAGTGGTATCACCCAAACGGTAAAAGTAAGCGAGTTGTATAATCGTGGTAACAGGCCCATATCAATTACACAGATCGCTCATAGCGATCATATACCCTATGGATCAGACTTGCGCACTTTTGCAGCAGTACCCTCAATGGGACTGTTGCCAGGTGAGAAAACAGATGTAACAACAACCATAACAGAAGGATTCTTTTTTAGCGGCACATACGAAGTAAAAGCCAGCATGCGGCCAAGCTTTTTTCAGGAACCTGAAATGCAGAGTTTTTTGCAGCCTTCATTCTTTAATCTGAAAGTGCAGTTGCAATAAAAAAATAAAAGGAACTGCATTAAGCAGTTCCTTTTATTTTCAATACGGTAAAACGAGATTAATCTTTTATTTCAATTACCCGTTCTTCAACATTTTCCATTCCTTCTGCAGTAACTTTTTTGGTTGACACACTGTAAATAACCCAACCATAATCGTGTATACGTGAACCTATCTGTAGTTCATTCACAAGGTTTTTAATGCCAAGGTCTTTAGGTGCAGTTTTTCCGGCTGTTTTTGCAATTTTGCTGACATATTCTGTTACTGCAGCCAACAGTTGTTTTTCATCAACAGTTTGTTCATAGCGTAGAATATAGTTTTCATCTTTTTCATTGATCTCATCAAGATAAAGTAAGGCGTCTGCATCAAATGGCTTCCCGCCCATTACGTTTGGTACTTGTATTGTGGCTTCTATTGTTTCACCTTTGATGTATTTGGCACCATAAAACAAATAAAACTGTTGAATATCATTAATGGCAAGGGCTTCAATATTTTCTTTGCTGTTATAAATCTTTCCCACTTCGGCCATGACCTCCATTAGTTTCGGTTCGTTTTTAAATTCCTGCAGTAAAAGGGTAGTTGTCTTTTTTATGTGATCCCTTACTTCCTGCCAGTTGAGCAATTCGTCGAAACCTCCCATTTCATCTGTTTTAAAACGGATAGTAAGGTCCTGGAAAAAGGCATCAATTTTTTGCCTGATGAGTTCACCACCGGTAACTCTGTAATTACTGTACTTCCATTCGATTACATATGAATTTGCTGTTGAATCAACGATGGTAATATCTACATCATAAGTGAGTTGCGATTTAGAAATGGTGTCGCCTTCTCTTATTTTAAATTTATCAGTAGTGATGATATAGCTCTGCTTTTCATTTTTATCCCAATAACCAATGGCCTGCACACTTGAATCTTTGAGATTGATTTGTGCAGAAGCAATTACAGTTATAACTATTGAAAATAGCAGGAAGGCGGTTTTCTTCATGAATGCTTTTTTGCAAAAGATAGGAAATATTTTATGAGTTCGACTATACTTCTCTGACCTGTGTATGTATGTTACTAAAGTAATTGTGTTGGTAGGAAAGGAGAAGTAACGGATGGTATCAGGTCAGAAACCTGCACCAGAAAAAAAGGTCAAACACCCACGTCAGAAATGACAACAGTTTATTAATCAATCAATATACCAATTTAACTTTCCTTCAACTTCAGAACATAACCCAATTCCAGCCTTTCCAAAATCATCGAATGCAATGTGATATTCTATTGTCAAATCGTTTCTTGTTACAATGTCATTTAATTCAGTGAATGCTTTTGATAAGTCCGAAAATGAAGATTTTAAATCGGCAAGCTCCTGAAGTATATTTTCTTTCGAAATGTTATTGAAATTAATGGTGCTTGTCCAGCCAGTCACTAAAAGTTTACCTGAATCTTTCGTTCGAATAGTCATGTTATCCAGCTTAAGTGGAATGCCGTCTGCAATTAGCCAGATTCTTTTTCTTATATTTTCGTCTGAATACATTTTAAAATTGCTGCTCTCAAGCCTATATATGCAACTTTTAGTAGGCGGCCTGTGTAATAAATTTATGAATACGTAGTTTGCTAGATAGTTATAAAGATTGAAATTGATACAATTGTTCTACATGCAATTACCCAATCCCCTCCAAACTTCCTCCCTTCGCAAACAACCGATCAATCTTGTTTTCAACCGCAGGATCTTTTTCCAGCGCCGGTGCATTATGCGGCTTCATGCGTACATCAAATACAACAGGTCCTCTGCAGCCCCAGTGTTTGTGTGTAATAAATGAATCAATACCATACACGTCATGACTTGGATTGCAACGTGTGTACGTTACCCATAAATAGTTTTTCAACGTTGCAGCTGTAAAACTGCTATCGTCACAAACAATGATCTGTGCTACGGTATTTAATTCGCCATTCACTATTGACAACTGACCATTCAGCATTTCCATTTCTTTCACCGCTTCTTCATACGTTGTAAACTTTTTCGTTTGTAACGCAACAACACCCGGCATACAGAGTTGCGGATTTTCGAACTGTTGTAATTCTTTTAATGCAGAAGGTACTTCCCTGCACAATTCCCGTTTTTTATCACCATAAGCTGCCAATACTAATTTGCTCCCGCTGTTTAAACCGGTTCCGGAATAATCCAATGTATCGATCGTTGTGTTGGTGTGAAAGTGAAGATCTCTTGTAAGATCGATGCGTTCAAAAATATATTCTAAATAAGGCTGTACCTGGTGTGTGTGCAGTTGATTGCTTTCATCTGCAGTTATAAATAAAAATTTTGCTAAGCTTAATTGCCCGGTACCAAGCACATGATTGGCGATGGTTAATAATTCTGCCGGTTGTTTGGTGGGCATGTAAGGTGTGTAACGTTCGCTGCCGATTGCCAATAACAACGGATGTACACCCGCTGCATCAACTGCATGCACTTCTTTCAATCCCGGTACTTCCTGTGGAATAGCATTGCCCGTTAGTTCATGTATCAGTTCGCCAAAGCTGGTATCTTCCTGTGGAGGACGACCAACAACGGTAAAGGCCCAGATAGCATTCTTCTTTGCATACACATTGTTCACCTTCATCAACGGAAAGGGATGTGTTAAACTGTAGTAACCCAGGTGATCACCAAAAGGCCCTTCAGGTTTATTCTGCAGCGGATCAACTTCACCGGTAATCACAAAATCAGCATCGGTGCTGATGGCATTGCCCAATGCATCATACGCATAACGAAAACGTCGTCCGCCTAATACTCCTGCAAATGTCATTTCGCTGATACCTTCAGGTAAGGGCATTACCGCACTTAAGGTATGCGATGGTGGTCCGCCAACAAAACAACTTACTTTCAGCGGTTGTCCTTTTGCGTTAGCTTTTGTTTGATGAATACCAATTCCACGATGTAGCTGGTAATGCAATCCAATTTCTTTATTCAATTCATATTCATTACCGCTTAGCTGAATGCGATACATACCAAGATTCGATTTCATAATGCCGGGCTTATCTGCATCTTCAGTATACACCTGTGGTAATGTAACAAAGGCACCGCCATCCATTGGCCAATGTTGAATGAGTGGAAGATCACTCACCTGTATTTTATCAAACGAAAACGAAGATTGTTTTTTGGGTAATGCTTTCAGCGCTGCCAATCCCGTGCTGAGGTTTTGAATCGGACTCTTTAAAGCTTTCATGGGATCGCCTTTCAGTTCAATGAGCTTTTGCACTGATTGCAATGTGTCACGAAAGATGAATTTACTGCGATCGAGTGTGCCGAAGATATTGGAAGCAGCACGGTATTTTGATCCTTTCACATTTTCAAACAAAAGTGCAGGGCCTTTTGCTTCGTACACACGGAGATGAACAGCCGCCATTTCCAGGTGCGGATCTACTTCTTCTTTAATACGAACAAGATGACCGTTCCGTTCAAGATCAAGTAAACATTCTTCGAGTGAGCTGTATGCCATAGTGCAGCAAAGTTAGGGGAGGATAGTTTGTAGTTTATGGTTTGTTGCAGGTTACAGTTTACAGGTTTCAGGTAGGGCACGCTACATTGTTATACAACTAAACAAGTAAGGGTAAAAGTTATAAGTACCAGCAACTGGTAACTTGCAGCCTGCAACGTTCTTCTACCCGTAACTCCTGACACTTAACTTCCTCTTTTCTAAACAAAATCGTCTCCTCCTTGTTTAAACAACTTCACACATCTTTGCAGTATGGTTCAGGCGTATAATTTTTTAGCATCATGGCAGTTGTTCCCGGAAAAATGCAGTTACGAATTTGGCGAAACACCCAAGAGTGGCAACTGTAAAATTGAATCGGTGAAGAACGGGGCGGCATTGATGATGAGCACCAACTGGGTTACACATCTTAACGAAGCGTTCTATACCTCTTACAACTTTGTACCGGATGGCGCTCTGCATCCGTTTGAAAATACAGAAGTGGCGCAGCAGATCCGTTCAGAGATTCCTAATTCTTCCACCATGATCGTGGAGTTACTTACGAACGGACAGGTGAAAGTTTCTGCTACACATGAAATACTTTCCAATGGTTTTTTAAAGATCACACACCAGGGGTTTACACCGGAATACAAACGGTTCACCAATGTGGAAGTGTATCACAAGCAGATGAGTGTGTTGCCTTACGCATCGAGCATTAGTGGTGTGGCTATACGTCCAACAAAGGAAGGTGTTATCCGTCACCAGGCATTAACAGCCATGGAAGAGCAAACCAATATGCAGCTCGACCAGATCAAACAACAAATTGAATTACTGGCAAGGCAGGCTCAGGAAATAGTCAAGCGAAAAGAATTGTCGTTAATGATCTATGATGCAAAACTGAACTTCCGTCCTGTTATCGGACAGGTGTATCATTTGTATCAGAAAAACGATGACAGTTATTTGTTGTCGATGGTGAGTCCGAAAGAGTGGGGCGGTACCGGGCCGTTTAAGCAGTTTGTTGCTTCTGCAAAATTGTTAGCTGATCATACGTGGATGGAAGTGAGTTGAAGTACGAGGTAGGAAGTACGAGGTACGAAGTAAGAAGTATGAAGTATGAAGACTCCGAAAGCGGTAAGGTTGTTTGGAATTTGGTTTTTGGGTTTTGGTTTTTCTTGTGCCTTGTACCTTGATTCTTGTATTTTTAATCTATGAACTTTCCCATTGAAGTAAAGAAAAGCAAGGTGGCAGGCAAAGGTGCGTTTGCATTAAAAGCGATTCCTGCAAAAAAGAAACTCGGCAATATGGCCGGCGAAATTATCAGTTACAAAGAAGCGCAACGAAGAGTGAAACAACAGCATGCCGGTGAGTTGCTGATGGTGGAATTTGATAATGATCCGGTTGCTCTCGATGCAAGCATCAACCGTAACGCATTATCCTACATTAATCATTCCTGCGATCCCAATACGTATATGCGTCGTGCATACAGGCAAGTAGAGTTCTACAGCAAACGACCCATCAAAAAAGGAGAGGAGCTTACTTGTGATTATGGTGAAACACATCATGATGGTAAGCTGCCTTGTAAATGTGGGGCGAAGAATTGCAGAGGATTTATTTAGAAGGCGCAAGAAAGAAAACAAGGGACAAGATTAATACATCGAACTGTGCGAATAAATGTTGAGACGTAAATCTTGAACCTTGTCCTTGTCCCTTGTTACTTGCGCCTTGTCTCTTGTTCCTTTTGTATTCTTCTTACCTTTACACCATGACGAAGCTCTCCGTTAACATCAACAAATTTGCCACGCTCCGCAATAGTCGTGGTGGTAACAGGCCAAACGTTTTGCAGGCTGCTATTGATGCACAAAAATTTGGCGCTGATGGTGTAACCGTTCATCCACGACCTGATGAGCGGCATATCCGTTATGATGATGTGCGACAGATCAAACAGATTATCACTACTGAATTTAATATTGAAGGTAATTGCCGTGAGCAATCATTTGTTGATCTGGTGCTGGAAGTAAAACCCGATCAGGTAACACTGGTGCCCGATACATTGGGACAACTCACCAGCGATCATGGTTGGGATACCATTCAGAATAAGAAGTACCTGATTGATATGATTGCGGTGTTTAAAAACGCCGGCATACGCACTTCGATTTTTGTTGATCCTGAAATAAGAATGATCGAAGGTGCAGTTGAAACCGGAACCGATCGCATTGAACTTTATACCGAGGGGTATGCCAAACGTTATACAACCGATCCCCGAGAAGCTGTGCAGCAATACCTGGTTGCGGCTACTCGTGCCCGTTCGATGGGCTTAGGTATCAATGCCGGTCATGATCTTGATCTGCAGAATCTGCATTATCTCGTGCAAACCATTCCCTGGATCGATGAAGTGAGTATTGGTCATGCATTGGTTTGCGATGCATTGTATCTAGGTTATGAAAATGCTGTGCAGTTATACAAGCGACAGTTGAATGTGGAGTAGAGATGACAGGGTACTGGTCACGGGTTCTAATCAATCATCAATAGTAACACATTATACAAATTATTTAAATTTTCTCTGTGACTGATCCGGTATCATGAAGAACCGGCAACACAGGGTAGCGGTTAAAAGTTCTGCTGCAAACAACATTAAATTTATTCAGGCGAATTTCTTAGCTTTATTTCACAATCGATTCTGCACGTTTATCATAAAATCTCCCCTTGCAAACTCGATAAGCTTTACCTCGTAGTTTTTGTAGTAAGATGTTCCTGTGAACAAACTTCGTATTACATTATTCCATCCCTGGCTTGCTGATACAATTATTTATTTACAATAAAACCAACGATTATGCGTAAGTCATATTTATCGCTTATCATGGGCTTGGTATTCATTACCATTTCGTTTAGTAAATGCGCTGATAACGAACAATCCCAAACAGTGGGTGAGTCTGCCACAGGATCAGAAAAAAACAAATTCGGAGGTTATGAAACAAAGGAAAAATGGGGGGAGCATCTCGTTACCATTGCCGGTTGCAATGATTGTCATACACCAAAGATTATGACACCCCAAGGGCCGGTTGATGACAGCAGCTTGATGTTATCGGGTCACCCTGCCAGTTTGCCTGCACCGGATGTTGACAGGAAGCAAACGGAAAGTAAAGGGCTGGTGGTTACCGCTGATTTTACCGCCTGGATAGGTCCATGGGGAATTTCTTATTCAGCTAATCTTACGCCACACGAAACAGGAACCGGCAATTGGACCGAGCGGCAATTTGTTTATGCTATCAGGAACAGTATCAGTAAAGGAATTCCGGGATCACGGTCATTGATGCCACCCATGTCTATGATGCCCGTTAAACATATGACAGATGATGAGCTGAAAGCAATATTTGCTTACCTGAGAACAGTTAAGCCTGTTGAGAATAATTCGGTTCAGCCAACGCCTCCTGTGTTAGCAGCAAAACATTAACAACGTACTGCAAACAGCTGCAATAAACAGCATTCAGGCGCAAAGTCATTAACGCAGAAATAAATAAACTGCCGTTAATGTGTTTTCTTTGTGCCATAGCCAGCGCCTTTGAGGCAAAATAATTTTATTCATATGTCAAACATCAATCTCATTATCGAAGAACGTGCAGTTAACATTGGAAAGTTTATGGTGGGCAGGTTGCTTCCGTTCCGTCAAAAAAGAATGGTGGGCCCGTTTATTTATATCGATCATATGGGTCCGGTACAAATGAACGAGCGTGAGAACGTTGATGTGTTTGCGCATCCGCACATCGGACTTAGTACACTCACGTTTTTATTTGAAGGAAGCATGATGCACCGTGATACCATTGGTACAGAAGTGGAAATTAAACCAGGTGCGGTGAACTGGATGACGGCCGGCAAAGGAATTGTTCATTCAGAACGTACACCTGAATACCTGCGACATTCAAGTAAATCAATGCATGGCTTGCAGATATGGGTGGCTTTGCCGAAAGAGCTCGAGCAAATGGAACCTGAATTTTTTCACATTGAAAAAGAACAGATACCTGCCTGGGAAGAAGATGGGTTGCAGTATAAATTAATTGCCGGTGAAGCATGCGGCAGAAAATCGCCTGTGCCCGTTTACAGTAAATTGTATTTGATCGAGATCAAAGCTGACACTACACAAACCGTGAAGTTAGGAAGCGAGTTGTATGGCGAATCGGGTTTGTATATTCTTGAAGGGAGTATCGAAAGCGAAGACAATGTGTTTGCCCCAAAACAATTACTGATTGCAAAAGACAGCAAGCTATGCGAGTTTACCATTAGAGCAGGCAGCAGCATTTATATTTTTGGAGGCGAAACTTTTCCTGAAGAACGTTTTATTGATTGGAACTTTGTATCATCCGATAAAGCACTCATTGAAGAAGCAAAACAAAAATGGATCGCACAGAAATTTGATAAAATAAAAGGAGAGGAAAATGATTTTGTTCCTTATCCGGCACCGAAGAGATAATTGTTAATGGTGAAGTCTTCTCATCACTGATCATTTATTGCTTTCACGGTACTCATAACTCAATCTCCACATTTGATTCACTGTTTCTGCCATTACATGCATCCTGTTGTTTCACATTGTTTGAAAGCAAAATAGTTTTGATGAAAAATAAAACATCATGAACTACATCTTGCCACATGCCATTGAAAATGTACTGGGTGAAAAACTTGTATTCCTATCAGCCGAAAAAGGAGAGGAAGGAGATAAACTGATCGTTGAGAATTTTGTAGATCCGGGTTTTGGTCCCATCATGCATACACATTGGTTGCAGGATGAAAGTCTTACTGTTGTAAAAGGACGTATCGGTTATATGGTAAAAGGCGGCACTGAACAATTTGCCGGCGAAGGAGAAACAGTGCTGTTTAAACGTGGAGTAGCGCACCGGTTTTGGAATGCAGGCGAAGAAGAATTGCATTGCAGGGGATGGATCTATCCTGCCCATAACATTGTGTTTTATCTTACTTCCATTTTTGAAGCGCAAAACAAATCGGGCAAAGCACAGCCCGAAGCATTTGATGGCGCTTATCTCATCACCCGTTATAAATCAGAATTCGATGTAGATATTATACCGCCGTTTGTAAAAAAAGTGATTCTTCCCGTTACCTGTTTTATTGGTAAGCTGTTGGGCAAGTACAAACACTTTGAGCATGCACCGGCGCCGGTAAGAAAATAAGCAGGTATTTGTAAAACCTATTTAAGGACAAGCCAAAATTGTCGACGCCTTGATTTGTGAAACACAAATCAAGGCGTCGATACAAAAATGAATATCTAGATAAAACCAACTGTCCGGCAACTTAAAACTCAGAACTTAAAAATTTCTATCATCCCCCCGTTTGCCCTGTTCTCACTTTTATCTTTTTCTTGCCGGCATTCTTTTTTTCGTAATCGAGTATCTCTTTGGGTTTTACTTTTTCTTTGGGTGTTTCCTTCTTTGTTGTGTTGGCATCGGCAGGATCATTAGGATCTTTTTTGATGATGCCGTTTGCTGAACCTGTGCCATCATCAAGCTTGCCGAGTATGAAATTTTCTTTACGTAATACTTTGCCTGTACCCGGTTCATAAATGGTCCAGAAACCGTGTGCAACTGAAGAAGCTTCCAGCTTTACTTCTACGAGGTAAACTTTTTTGGGATCGTTTACATCATACACTTCAATAGTTTCAGTAGGTTTCTCCGGATTTTGTGCAAGCCAGCTTTCTTCACGTATCATATCGCCCATGGCATTAAAGTATTGTTGTTTGCCGTGCTTATTTCCCCAGCGGTAATATTCTATGGCCAGCACATCGCCCATGAGTGTGTACACACGCCATGGACCTTCTTTTTTCCCATTACGGAATTCACCTTCTTCTTCATAGCCGGGTTCGCCACGCACTTCTTCGTAACGCACTATCCATTTACCTTGTTTCATGTCTTTCATGTCGGTACAGTTCAAGGTATCGCCTTTTACACTAATGGTATAGTCTTTACATTGTGCCGAACCGTTCATCCAAAAAAGGAACATCGCCACAACAGTTAAGGCGGGTATTCGTAAGTTTGAAAGGTTGAATAGCTGATTCATTTGTTTATTTTTCATTTGATGTTGGCCAGTTCTTCTATCAAAACATGAGATTAAAAAACCAAAGCTGTATGCTCTATTACAAAACGACCGCAATGTTCAAAAATTGCCTGCTCAAAGTTACCCCTGTTCTTTCGTTTCTGCTCTTTGTTCTTACAACTAATGCACAAATTAAGCCAACCCCTGCCGATGAAAGACTGAAAGGCATGCAGGTGCGTAAGGAAATGGAGAAGAAATCTTTGTTAAAAGATGTAAAGTTCCGCAATATCGGTCCGTCGGTCATGAGCGGAAGGGTAAATGATGTGGAAGTGAACCCTGAAGATCCTACTGAATTTTATGTGGCTTATGCCAGCGGTGGTTTGTGGCATACCAAAAACAACGGACAATCTTTTACACCCATTTTCGATAACGAAGATGTGATGACCATTGGCGACATTGCTGTAAAATGGTATGGTAGTCGTGTGATATGGGTGGGCACTGGTGAAGTAAACAGCAGTCGTTCATCTTACGCAGGTAATGGTGTGTACAAAAGCAGCGATAATGGAAAAACATGGGAATACCTTGGTTTGCCTGAAAGTCATCATATAGGTAAGGTGCAGTTGCATCCAACCGATCCTAATACTGCATGGGTGGCAGCACTGGGTCATTTATATTCAGCAAACAAAGAACGTGGTGTGTATAAAACAATTGATGGCGGTAAAACATGGAAACTCACATTAGCTGTTGATGATAACACAGGTGCTGTTGAAATGGAAATGAATCCTAACAACCCGAATGAATTGTATGCAGCGATGTGGCACCGTACCCGTCGTGGCTGGACGTTTACAGAAAGCGGCCCTACAAGTGGTATTTATAAAAGCATGGATGGTGGTAATACCTGGAGCAACATTACAGCACCCGGCAGTGGATTTGCAGAAGGAAAGAAACTCGGCCGTATTGGATTGAGTGTGTTTGCCCAAAATCCAAATATCGTTTATGCAGTTATTGACAACTATAATCCATTACCTGATACGGCAAAGAAAAAACTCGTGAGTGATACTGTTCTTCAGCTCGATCAGTTTAAAACAATGACCATTGATAAGTTTCTGGCCATTGATGATAAAAAGCTGGATACGTTTATGCGCAGGCAACGCTATCCTGCAAAGTATACAGCAGCATCAGTAAAAGAAATGGTGCGTGCAGGAAAAATTCAACCTGTTGCCATGTGGGATTATTTTGATGCCGGTGATGATGGTTTCAGCAACAGCGGTATCAAAGGATGTGAAGTATACCGCAGTGATGATGCCGGTAAAACATGGAAACTGGTGAATAATAAATTGCCGCAGGTGTTCAGCACCTATGGTTATTACTTCGCAAAAATTTACGTGTCGCCAACAAATGCAGATAAGATAGTGATACTTGGTGTAAATGCATGGATGAGTACCGATGCAGGAAAGAGCTTTAAAAATATTGAAGGAAGAAATGTGCATTCTGATCATCATGCGTTGTGGATCAATCCCAAAAAAGATTCACACATGATCAATGGAAATGATGGCGGTATAAATATTACTTACGATAATGGTGCAAACTGGTTTAAAGCTAACTCCGCTTCGCTTGGTCAGTTTTATGCCATTGCGGTTGATGATGCAAAACCTTACAATGTATATGGCGGTTTGCAGGATAACGGTACATGGTTTGGCCCAAGCAACAACCGTGAAACAGTTGACTGGCATGATAACGGCAGCTATGCGTTTAAATCAATTGGTGGCGGCGATGGTATGCAGGTGCAGGTTGATACAAGAGATAACACAACTGTTTATGCAGGTTCACAATTTGGTGCTTATAGTCGTGCTAATAAAAATGCTCCGTTTGCCGGTCGTGTAAGTGTGCGTCCGCAACATGAGCTTGGCGAAAAGCCATTGCGTTTTAACTGGCAGTCACCCATCCTCTTATCAAGACATAACCAGGATGTATTTTATTTTGGTACCAATCGTTTTCACCGCAGCTTCAACAAAGGTGAAAACAGTGTAAATCTCAGCAGCGATCTTACCGGTGGAAGAAAAGAAGGCAATGTCCCCTTTGGTACATTGGTAACCATGAGTGAATCGCCTTTACGTTTTGGTTTGATCTACACGGGTAGCGATGATGGCTTTATCCATATAACAAAAGATGGTGGTTATAGCTGGAGTGCTGTTCATACAAAATTACCCAAGAATGTACAGGGGCTTTATGTAAGCCGTGTCATTGCATCGAAATACAAAGAGAGCAGGGTGTATGTTACATTGAATGGTTATCGTAACGATCATTTTGCAGCATGGGTATTTGTAAGTGAAGATTATGGCATCACCTGGAAACAGATCTTTACTGATCTGCCTGCAGAACCGGTGAATGTGATTCGTGAAGATCCGAAGCAGGAGAACCTTTTGTATGTTGGAACTGATCATGGATTATATGTATCGTTTGATGGTGGTGCAAGCAGCCAGGCATGGATGAGTGAGTTGCCACGTGTGGCCATTCATGATATTGCTATCCAGGAAAGAGAAAATGAAATTGTGCTGGGAACACATGGTCGCAGTATTTATATTGCTTCTCTTAGCGAAGCTCAAAAACTGGCTGCCGACAAGGCTTATTACGACAAGAAAAAAGCAGATTTAAAATAAGATTAATAGCCATTTGTCAATCAGGCAACAATATTGCTGGGAATTTGTTTTAACTTGAAACCTTAATAAAAAACAGAAGAACATGAAACGTATAACAAGTCTATTGTCTGCCTTTACGTTATTCGTAGCGTTTACAGCTTGCGCACAAAATCAGAAACCTAGTCCTCCTGCATCAACCGAATTTAAAGCAGGTGGAGCAAACATCAAGATCAGTTACAGCGCTCCTTCCGTAAAAGGAAGAGAGATCTGGGGCAAACTGGTTCCTTATGGCGAAGTGTGGCGCACAGGTGCTAACGAAGCAACCGTTTTTGAAACCGATAAGGATATTAAAGTAGAAGGTAAAACATTGCCTGCCGGTAAGTACGGACTGTTTACAGTACCGGGTAAAGATGAGTGGGTGATCGTTTTCAACAAAACATGGAAACAGTGGGGCGCATACCAATACAAAGCAACAGATGATGCTTTGCGTGTAACAGTGAAACCTGCTGCAGGGGAAATGACAGAAACACTTAAGATCGATGGTGCCACTGACGGTGTTACCATCAAATGGGAAAAATTAAGTGTACCATTTAAGATTTCACAATAAGTATAAACCATCAATGTGTGATCGATCCCCTGAGCAATCGGGGGATTTTTCATTTCACAGCTTATCCACAACCAGCAAGGGTTTCAACGCAGCACTGTAATTAATGAGTAGTTTGCACGGGAATGAAGGATACAAGGAACATACTGCTGGTGATCGTTTCGCTTTGTTTGATCGGCACATGGGTTTATCATCTCTATGATAAAAATAAATATGCCAATACAGATGTGTTGCTGCCGGTAAAAGATTCGTTGGCAGAGCAAACAAAAGTGAATGATTCGCTCCGTGTTGCCTACAACGGCTTGTTGCAGCAGATCGATTCATCACGCTCAGTTGCAGTTGTTGATACGGCATTTGTTCCACTCGATTCGACCAGTAATGCCATCGACAGTTTACGCAATGAAATAGCTGCCATCCTCGCCATCAATAATATCACCAAAGAAGATCTGCGCAGGGCAGAAGAAAAGATCAAACAGTTGCAGCAACGTTTATCTTCTTCAGCTTCAACGCCTGTTACAACTTCAACTGAAATAAAAAATACAACTACTCCGGTAACAAACCGTGTGGAGACTATCAGCAAACCAATAGCAGAAGAACCGGTGTTTACGGCATCAGCTATCAGTTTCCGTGCCATGCAATCGGGCAAAGAGCAGGTAACAGCCAATGCAGATGCCACGGGTTATTTCAGCATTGCCTGCACGGTGCAAAATCCAACAGCTTCCTTTAGCGATACAGAAGTATACATGGCCTTGATCGATCCTTCAGGTGATGTGGTGCAGGATGATCCCTGGCAATCAGGGATGTTAACTACTTCAGGCAATGATCGCATTCCTTATACACGCAAAACAAAATTATCCTATGCAAAAGGAGATGCAAGCCGCATTGCCATGAACCTGAAACTGCCTGCTTATGATAAGGGTATGTACAGTGTTCAATTCTATCACAATGGGGTGCGGATTGGCAGAGGCAATCTTCGTCTCAATTAACAACACCTATAAGGTTTGCCGGGTTGAAATTGCTGCGCTGCAAACCTTATAGGTGTTGTTGTTAATCACATTTTTTTCACAGTTGTTCAAATGCGCATCATTATTGGGTTTAACAGAGTTCCTTTGTGTTACTTTTACCCAAAGCACAACCTACATTATGTTGAAGAAGCAAGTTTTGTTACTGATGTCCCTCGTTATAATGTGGGGTTATCAGTCATCTGCTCAAACCAGCACCCAAACCAAATACACAAGTGTTCCTGATCTGTACGCAGGCATTGAAGTGGGATCGAAAGGCGTTAAGCTGAGTGTGATTGAAATGAAAAAGAATAAAGAGACCGGTAATAGTTTCTCCATTGTTAAGGATACCTCTTTCAATACCGATTTTATTTCTTTCACACAACCAACCTTTGATGCAACGGCCAACAGTTTTGCCGGTATGTTTCAAACAGCGCTCACAAAATTCAACATTCCATCTAAAAGAGTTTTCACCGTTATCAGCAGTGGTGTAAAGATTCAGGCCGAGAAAGAAAATAAAAAAGACTGGGTGGAGAAACTCATCAAAGAGTTTCGTTCAAAAGTAAATGAACCGCAACGGAAAGTAGAAGTGGTGGATGTGCAGCAGGAAGCAAAATTATCGCACCAGGGAATTGTGCCGGTGAACCGTCGTTACAATACATTCTTGATTGACATAGGCAGCGGCAATTCAAAAGGTGGCTTCTTTCCTTATGGCAATGATAGTTATTTCTATCTCTTTCAATTATCATGGGGCACCAAGAGCACAGCCAATGCAACTGAAAAAATGTGTGGCGATGATAAGTCGCATGAAAATTATACACGCCAATTGTTACGTGTAGCAGCAGGGGCTGAAAATTCGGAGATCGCTTATACTGTTAATACAAGTGGCAGTTATCCGGTGAGTGATCATATTGCATTCAGTGGTGGTATTGCATGGGCAACAGCAACATTGTTGTACCCTGAATTAAATAATAATCCTGTTGTGCCCGTTACATACGAAGATGTTGAGCGTTTTCACAAACGTGTTACAGAGAATTATTCTTCTTTTTCAGAAACCTATTTAATGAGTAAGCTCACGAATGGCAAGTGGGATAAAAAAACAATCTCAACTGAAATAAAACGTGTGCATGGTGTGTTCGATCAGCGTTCACTCATGGCCGGTAGTGCTTTATTACTTCGTATTATGCGCCAGTTTAAATCGGTGAACGAAGCCAAACAGTTTTACCTCATCAAGAACGGCCAGGTAGGCTGGGTTTCAGCATATGTTGATAATGCTGTTGATTAAAGTGTACTTCTACTCCATTATATAAAAGCTCCGGCATTTGCCGGAGTTTTTTTATTGGGGCATTAAACCGCTGTATTTTCTCAGGGTCTATGCATCCGGCCTTTGTATTATTTCGTAAAGTAGAAGGGCATTTAATCCGTCACCATAACAATCGTAATAATAGTTTGGCATGGTGTTTGGCAATCATCAAAAAAATTACGTTTATGAAAATCAAACTTATTTGTCTTGCTTTTTTTGCTGTAACGATCAGTAGCGTGTCAGCACAAAACTCTTCAGTATTTATTAAAGCCGGCTATAACATGGCGAATATCTCTGTTACTGAAAGTGGAAATATTGATGAAGCACGAATGCTTTCCAGTTTCCATGTAGGTTTACAAGGTGATATTCCGGTAATTAAAAATATTCTTTCTATTCAACCCGGTCTCCTTTTTACAGGAAAAGGAGCAAAATTTCAACAAGGCAGCACCAGCGATGCCAGTTACTATCGTGAGTCTACAAACCCAATGTATCTGGAAGTGCCTGTTAATGTAGTTGTGAAAGCACCATTAGGTGATGGAGCAAAGTTTTTTGCAGGCGCAGGTCCTTATGTAGCTATGGGAATTGCGGGGCGCAATAAAGTGGAGGGTAAGTTATTTGGAGTTGCGTTCGACAGCAATGAGAAAATTAATTTTTCAAACGACGATCCAACCACATCTGGAGAAGAAGGTGCAGGTTATGGCATTCTTCGTCGTTTCGATTATGGTTTAAATGGCACCATTGGATTTGAAGGTGAAAAAGCAATGTTCTCTGTCAACTATGGATTGGGATTGGCTAAAATTCAATCGGGCACTAACAGTAATGCGGATGATAAAAATAAACATAGAGTCCTGAGTTTTACAGTCGGTTTCCGTTTGTAATAACCTGCCGGACTGAGAAGGGCGCATTGCTTAGCAATGCGCCCTTTTGTATTTAACCACTGATGAAATAATTTTTTTGATTCGAATGAGTTAGCCACAGATGGGCACTAACGAACACAGATTATCAAATGGGTAATGTATTTGCTTACCACTTTTTTCTATTTCTTAAACTTATTCTTCAAAGCCGCCAAAGCATCATTTACACTAAGGTTGCTTAAATCTTCTTCCTTCTTTTGGAATTTGGCGCTTGGGTTTTTATTCAGCCTTGTGCCTCTTGCAGGTGCTTCCTGTGTTTGTTTGATGGATAAAGCAATCCGTTTACGTGGAATATCTACCTCAACCACTTTCACCATTACTTTATCATTCAATTTTAATTTTTCTGCAGGATCAGTAATGTAATCATGTGAAATTTCAGATACGTGTACTAATCCATCCTGCTTCACACCAATATCAACGAATGCACCAAAGCGTGTAAGGTTAGTAACAATACCCGGTATCACCATGCCTGCCGTTACTTCTTCAATTTTGAATATGTTAGCATATTCAAATGCCTGTACTTCACTACGTGGGTCAAGACCGGGCTTCACCAATTCTTTCAGGATATCAGTAATTGTTAATTCACCAATTGTTTCACTCACATATTTTTTAGCAGAGATCTGTTTGATGGTTGTTTCATTACCGATCAGTTCTTCCACTTTCAATTGTAAATCATTGGCCATTTGTTCAACCACAGAATAGGCTTCAGGATGTACGGCGCTTTTATCCAATGCATTTTCTCCATCAGTGATGCGTAAGAAACCTGCACATTGTTCAAATGCTTTGTCGCCGAGGCGAGGCACTTTTAATAATTGCTTACGTGATGAGAAGCGGCCGATCTCATTTCTGTACTTCACAATATTTTCTGCAATGCTGCTATTAATACCACTTACATAGCTTAGCAAATGTTTGCTGGCTGTATTTAAGTTAACGCCTACCTGGTTTACACAACTCACTACTGTCTGATCGAGACGTTCTTTTAAACGCACCTGGTTTACGTCATGCTGGTATTGTCCAACGCCAATACTTTTCGGATCGATCTTTACTAATTCAGCCAATGGGTCCATCAAACGCCGACCGATACTTACAGCACCACGTACCGTTACATCTTTATCAGGGAATTCTTCACGTGCCACTTCGCTTGCACTGTAAACAGATGCACCATCTTCATTCACCAAAAAAATCGGCAAACCAAGATTTAATTTTTTAATGAACTGTTCGGTTTCTCTTCCTGCAGTTCCATCACCAATGGCAAATACCTGTGTCTGGAATGCATTCACCAAATGACGGATGGTCATTTCAGAAGTATAAAGTTTACCAGGCTCATGAATAAAAATGAGATCAGTTGTTTGCAGTTCGCCTTTTTCATCTAAGCACACAACTTTACAACCGGTGCGGTAACCGGGATCAAGTGCAAGAATACGTTTGCTGCCCAGCGGACTGCTCAACAACAATTGGCGAAGGTTTTCTGCAAATACAGTAATCGCTTCTTCATCGCCTTTTTGTTTTAACAGCGAACGGAATTCTGTTTCCAGACTTGGTTGCAGTAAACGTTTATAAGCATCTTTGATTGCTTTCTTTACATGCGTAGTGCTTTCGCTCATGCCTTTTACATACTGTGCATCGATCAACTCAATAGCCAGTTCTTCTTCAGGTTCAATACTCATCTTTAAAATACCTTCTGTAAATCCACGGAGAATTGCAAGTATTCGATGTGAAGGAATTTTATGCACGGGCTCACTGAAATCAAAATAGTCTTTGAATTTAACGCCATCGGCTTCTTTGTCTTTCATCACAGTGCTCTTCACCAACGCTTCATCTTCAAAGAACTTACGCAGCTTGGCACGCACATTCGCATCTTCATTCACCATCTCCGAAATAATATCCCTTGCACCTTGCAAGGCATCATCTGCTGTTGCCACTTTATCATTAATAAAAGTAGCAGCCTGTTCGGCTACCGAAATATCCTTTTGCTCAAGTAACAACAAAGCCAAAGGTTCTAAGCCATTTTCTCTTGCAGTTTGCGCTTTTGTTTTGCGTTTGGGTTTGTAGGGGAGGTAAATATCTTCCAGTTCATTTAGGGTTGTTGCTTTATCAAGCTTTGCCTGCAAAGCATCCGTCATCTTACCTTGTTCAGTAATTGTTTTTTCAATAAAGGTTTTACGTTCGGTAAACTCTTTCAGAAATTTTGCCTGGTCCTGTATCTGTTGAATAGCCACCTCATCGAGGTTGCCGGTTTTGTCTTTACGGTAACGGGCAATAAACGGAATAGTGGCTCCTTCGTTCAATAATTCGATCACGGCCTCGACCTGCTGCACACGCAGGCTCAGTAAGCCTGCGATCTTTGATGAAAATTCTGTCATTCTTCTTCAGTTATACTTGTTAAAAGGGGATGCAATATAGTTGTGCTTCAGTAGAAAAAAAATTTGTTCATTTCAAACAGCAGAACAAAAAAACAACTAAAGAGCGATGACGTTATCATGACAAAACACATGCAAAATAAAGATGTTATGTAAAAAACGTACAATTGATGTTTCGTTCAACCCGACTTTTTTGCCACTCTTCAAAACAAATACGTTAAAACGCAGCATCACATAAATATGTGTTGTCAGTTAATTCATAGTGTACGTTATTCGCACACTTTTAATTGATCTTAACAAAGAGAAAGGATCAATCAATTTATTCATCACATCAAAACCTTATCATTCATGACAAGAGAAAACCTCCGGGTTCTCTTTGCATTTGTGATTGGTCTGTTCTCCGTTGCCTTTGTGCAGGCACAAACAGTAACGGGGAAGATCACATCACAAACAGGAGAGCCGCAACCTTTTGCTACTGTTCAGGTAAAAGGCACACAAACCATCACCACTGCTGACGCACAAGGAAATTTTTCAATCAAAGCAAAACAAGGCGATGTGCTTATTTTCACAAGTACTTCTTTTGAACGTAAAGAAGTGCCTGTTGATGGCGCAGTGATGAATGTAACTGTAACCGCTACGGTTAACGCATTAAAAGAAGTGGTGGTAACGGGTTACACCACACGTTCAAAACGTTCTAACATTGGTTCAGCCTCAACGGTTGTGATCGACGACATCCGCACACAACCCATTGCATCATTCGATCAGATTTTACAAGGACAGGCGCCTGGATTGAATGTAAAAACAGGTTCGGGTCAACCCGGTCGTAATGCGGATGTGATCATTCGTGGACGTACATCTGTAAATGGTTCTGTTGATCCATTGTATATCGTTGATGGGGTAGAAGTAAGAGCCGGTGATTTCAGCACTATGAACCAAGGCGATTTTGAAAGTGTATCTGTATTAAAAGATGCTGCATCAACAGCTATCTATGGTTCACGTGGTGCAAATGGCGTGATCGTTGTTACTACCAAAAAAGGTAAAAGTGGTAAAGTCCGTTTTGCCTATGACGGTCAGATAGGTGTTTCAACATTGCCAGAGAACAAGTTGAAACTGATGAACACGCAGGAGAAACTTGATTTTGAAATGAACATTGCAGGTAATCCATGGGGTTGGTCGCCTGCAGAAGTTGCTGAATTCCGCAATGTAAATACAGATTGGAACGATGCTGTTTTCCGTGATGGCAAAATGCAATCGCACCAGGTAAGTGCAAGCGGTGGTAATGAGAAAACAACGTTTTACACATCGTTCAATTATTTCGATCAGGAGGGTGTAACCATTAACACTGGTTTAAAACGTTATAACGGACGTTTAAATCTTTCACACGCAGAACGTAATATTAAGTTTGGTGTAAACTTAGCCGGCGGTTGGTCTAAATTCAGAGGAACATTTGAAGGTGATCAAAGTATTGGTTCACCGTTGAACACCGTTATCTGGGCATTGCCTTATGAGAAAGTGTACAATGATGATGGTACTTATGCCGGTTCGGTACAATTCCCGTTCTGGTTAAACCCGGTTGAAGAATTGGTTGTAAATGGCGACAACAGCTGGCAATTAAAATCAACAGGTAATGTGTTTGTGGAATACAATATTCCATGGATCAAAAATCTTACTTATCGCTTAAATGCCGGTGGTGATTATTCTCAAACCGAAGCATTTGGTATTACAAAGAATGGCACACAATCGGCTCAGCAAAATGCAGCATTCGGAAGTGCATTTGCAGGAGAAGGCGCATTGGCAAGAAGTCTTGATCGTCGTTTCCGTTCAACGATCACCAATAGTCTTACTTATAAAACAACCTTTGGCGCAAATGATGATCATGAGTTAACTACTTCTTTATATACTGAGTATATCAGACGCAGAGGTCGCAGCTTTAATTTTACAGGTTATGGTTTATTGCTGCCGTTTGATAATGAAGCAGGTCTTGTTACAGGTACTGCTGCCAATGGGTATATTCCTGTAGTTGGTGGTGGTTTTCCTGAAAACAGTTCATTGCTTTCTTATTTCGGTACAGCAGATTATTCTTTCCGTAACAAGTACTTCCTTTCACTTTCCGGAAGAACAGATGGGTCATCACGTTTAAGTCCTGCAAATCGTTGGACACAGTATGGTTCAGTTGGCGCAGGTTGGATCATTTCAGAGGAGAAATTCTTTAATGTAAATGCGATCAATTACCTCAAGTTAAGAGCAAGTTTTGGAGCTGTTGGTAATCAAAATGGTATTGGTGAGTTCCCATATATACAACAATACGGACGTGGTACTTATGGCGGACAAGGAACATTAAGTATCAATAGTCTTGGGAATTCTGAACTTACCTGGGAAAAGAGAAGAACTGCAAACGTTGGTGTTGAAATGGAATTCTTTAAAAGCCGTATCAGAACATCTGTTGAATACTATAACAGCTTAACAACAGGTTTATATTTCCAACCTACTGTACCTGGAACAAGCGGTGGTAACGGTACTATTCTTGCAAACAATGGTAGTATGGAGAACCAGGGTATTGAAGTAAATCTTTCGGTGAAAGTGATAAATGCAAAAGATTTTAAATGGATCATTGATGCAAACTATGCATACAATAAGAATACCATCAAATCATTGCCAGATAATCAAACCTTCCAATTGTTCAAGAGTTTTCAGGCATTGCAGGTGGGTAAACCTTTGAACAGTTTTTATCTCGTTCAATATGCAGGTGTAAATCCTGCCAATGGTAATTCACAATACCTGAAAGCTGACGGAAAAACCATCACAGAAGATTATGATGCAAATGATCTTACTGTATTAGGAGGAAGCGATGCGCCTCATAACGGAGGTCTTACAAATACATTCAACTTTAAAGGCTTGGAGCTTTCTGCCTTCTTTGTTTATTCACAAGGTAACTATGTGTATAACAATGCACGCTATAATGTTGAGTATTATGCATACACTACATCAGGTTTTGCACGCAGTGGTTTAACTGCATGGACAACTCCCGGTCAGCAAACAAACTTCCCTCGTATTGATGAAGCTACACAAGGACAAACAACACGTTTCCTGGAAAAAGGAGATTTCCTTCGTTTGCGTAATGTGATGCTTTCTTATTCACTACCAAGAAGTGTAACAGAAAAACTGAAGATACAGGGCTTGCGTGTGTTTGTACAAGGCCAGAATCTTTACACATGGCACAAGTTCCAGGGATGGGACCCGGAAGTATCAACTATTGTTAACTCCGATGCTAATTCCAATGCTGCGGTAAGTGGTGCGCAATATCCATCCTTACGTAGTGTAAACTTTGGTTTGAATTTAAATTTTTAATGAACGAAATTTTTAAGATATGAAGATGACACTAAAACCGGTTTACATCATGCTTGCCCTGCTGCTCACAGGATTCATGGCATGTAAAAAACCATTAGACACAATACCTGATACTTCATTAACGGATCTAAAAACCTTTGATGATGTACGCAGTGCTTTACGAGGAGCGTATGATGGTTTCCAGAGTAATAATTACTATGGTAGCCCAGCAGCTTCCGGTACCGCCAGCGCATGGAGTGCATTACCTGAATTGATGGGTGATGATTTTGTAGAGGCATTGGAAAGTTTAGGCAACTGGAATATCATGAGCGAAATGAGTTATGCTTCAGATAACGGAGCAGTTGCAGCCGCTTTTATTCAACCGTATGAAATTATTTCAAGGGTGAATAATCTGCTGAAGTTTGTTGAGAAATATGAAACAGGTTCAACTGAAGCTGAAGCAAAACGCATCAAAGCACAGGCATTGGCTATTCGTGCACATGCGCATTTTGATCTCATGCGTTATTTCGCACAAGATTTTGGTCGTAACTCAACGGCACTTGGCGTGCCATTCGTAACTGTTTTCGATCCGCAAAAGCCGTTTGCTAACTTACCTGCCCGTAACACCGTAAAAGAAAACTATGATGCCATTCTGAAAGATCTGGGTGATGCACTGGTTGCTTTTCGTGCCGGCGGTAACACTACAGGAAATGGTTCACGCAATTATATTGACAGTGTGGTTGTATACGCTATGCGGGCACGTGTAAACTATTATGCGTCTGATTGGGCAGCTGTTATTGCAGATGCAAATATTGCATTAGCATTGAGACCTGTGGGTACTGCCGCCAATTATATTTCCACATTTGCAACAGCCGGAGAAGCTGCTCCTTCAAGTGAAGTGTATTGGGCTGTTCCTTCTGATAATGCTTTACGTCCCGGTGGTGCTATTAGCGGCACTAGTCCAAACTATCGTGTAACTGCCGCTATGAGTGCAATCTTACAGGCACAAGGTGGAGCTTATGTTGATCCAGGTATAAACCGTTTCAACCAGGCAGGCTCAGGCGGTATTCAACGCACACTTTGCTGGAAGTATCCCGGCATACGCAGCTTCAAAGTTTTCCGTGCAGGAGAACTGTTATTGATGCGTGCGGAAGCAAAACAACGTACCAATGATCTTTCTGCATTAACTGATCTCAACAGCTTGCGTACAAATCGTGGCGTAGCTATTGGTGCTGAAGTTGGCGCTGCATTGCTTGATGCCATTTTATTGCAACGCAGGGTTGAATTATTGGGCGAAGGTCATCGCTGGTTCGATCTGCGCAGATCAACCAAAACAATTGTACGTGCTGAATGTGGTGTTGCCAACGGCTCACGTGCCGACAATTGCAACATCCTGCCCACATCAAGGTCATGGACATTCCCGATCCCTTTCAATGAATTAAAAGTTAATCCGAACCTTGTTCAAAACCAAGGTTATTAATTACAGTAAGGCTTTATAAGAAAAAGCTGTTCAGGTAATACTGAACAGCTTTTTTCTTTACGATTGTTGCTGTTGCTCTTCCTGTTGTGGAAGATGCGCATTCATCACTTCTTCGATCTTCTCGTGCAACACCGTAGTTGAAGAGGTCACCCAATCGGGCAGATCATGGTTTTCCAATATTTTCCACCTGTTATCTTCTTTGTGCATTTTGAAGAGTAACCTGTTCCCACGTTCATCGGCCACATCTACACTAAAGGTGCCTTCCTGTAAGCCACCAAGCTTTCTGAAGTTGAATTCACGTAAGCGTCCGTCTGCTTTGATCAAACGGGTGAATTGAATGTTTTTTACGACTTGTAGTTTCATCTGCTCAAATTTTGTGGTTTTTGATTGCCAGATGTTATTCGTCCTGAAAATGATCATTGATTTGATGTACAAATTGACCGATCATTTTTATGACTCATTTCATCAGTAAGTTTTTAAAAGTTGTGCGTTCAGTGATTTACTGATGCGGATATGGGATATTTTATAGAGCAAAACTCATGCACAAATGATTTTTTGTGGAAAACTTGCCTTTTACAGCTGTTAAAAAAACAGATTGTTGTTGATCTGTTTTCAAGGTTGATTGCTAAATGAATATTTCAGTGCAATAATTAAACAAACGGTCAGTCTTTAATGATCCGTGCTTCTTTGATGATATCGATCTGCGGAAATTTGTTGATGAACCATTTATTGCCTTTGAAGTAGATGGTATCAGCAGGTTTCATGGCATCATTACCATAACCTGAAAAGAACTGCCTCACCACGTCCATACCAGTGATCACTTTTGCGAAAGGTACAAAACCTTTAACGCCTCCGGCATTTAATGTGTCGTAGGTGAGATTATTACGCAGGTTGATGAAGATGGATGTTTTACGGGTGTTGGGAGCGCCACGTGAAAAGCAAATGGTGCTGTCGGTATTGGAGCCAACAACGGGTTCGTCTTTGAGATTCTTTCCCTGCCAGAAAATATTCTTCTGTTTGTCTTCGCTAACGCCAAACTGCACCAAAAAATCTTCCACCACACGGAAAATGATGGTGTTGTTGTAATAACCGCTGCGGATGAGTTGATAAAAACGATCAGCTCCCAGCGGCGACCAGCTTCGATATACTTCAACAGTGAAGTTTCCTTTGCTGGTAAAAAACTCTGCTTTGAAGGTTTCCGGTGCTTTTAGCTTCAAAAGGTTGGCATCTGTTTTTAATATCTGTGCGTGGGTTTGTGCAAACAAAAGAGAACCGAGTATCAAAAATAAAAGCGATTTCATGTTGAATAGTTGATACCGAAAATTACAAAGCTTTCAGTAAACAGGCGGCAATAAAAAATCCTCACAATTTAGTTGTGAGGATTTTCTTTGTGTTCATTGTGAAAATCTTTGTTACATCTGTGCTACTTAAAAATTACACAAAGAGCACGAAGAATTCACAAAGAAAACGGAGCGTGTCGTACTTCTTACTTCGTACCTCGTACTTCATTCATCATTTCTTAGCAACACCACCCTTCTTACTATCAACACTGATCGTGTACTTTCCGCTCCCTTGCACCACCCAGCGAACAGTAACAGTTGATAAGCCCGGGATGTTCTCTACTTCAATTTTCTCAGGATTACTTGTTTGTTCTGTTGTGATGTTGAGATCAGCATTTTCAACGATCATTCCTGCAATTGCTTTTACACCGCTGATTGAAATACAATCGGGACGTTCGATCTTGTACTTTAAATCATGACTGCTGTGTGTTGGCATAATGCGACTGTTAGAAATAACAGCCGTCACTTCTTTCAACCCATTGCCCAAATCTTTTTCTGTAACCGTATCTACTTTCAGCAACGGAGTATGGTATGCATGGTAGATAGTGAAGGCCATGTTCCGGTGCGCATCGCTTTCTAACAAAAAGCCCGGATGTGCACGGCCAAAATTTTTCTTGAAACCACCAATTTCAATTTTACCGTATTGCGGATGATCGTATTCATGCCAGTCAACAAATGCATCTTTAAACAAGAGGTAGGTGTCAAAATTGAAGTTGGTATTATCCTGCGGGTTACGTGTTGCATCTTTATTGAACATCAAATACGGTGTCCATAATTCATTGGAGTAGGTGTAGATACCACGACCACCATAAAACCAATCGAGCTCACCACCATAAGCAGGGTAGAGATCTTTGTGTACAACGAGATAACGATAGCCTGGAATCAATTCTTCACCTTTCTTTGCAATGATATCATACACCTGTATGTCTTGTGGATTGTATGTAACCTGGTCGGTAGGATCGCCGGGGCCACGTAAGATCATGCCACCTGCATTGTGATACGATTGTGCACCTGCAATATTCGGATGCTTCATAACAAAGTCCATCACCGCTCTTGTTTCAGGTAATGAGAACGGATATTTATAGGCACCATTCTGTATATAGTTTGGTTGCCATCCCCAGCCCCAGTCACGATTGGGATCGTATTGAAACGTATAGCCATCTTCATTTACCACACCATCACCATCATTATCTTTTCCTTCAAGTCCAAGCATTTCATATTCACCTTTTTCATCCGGACCAACCTGGATCATCCTGCGTGGATCAGAAGGATCAATACGTAAACGTCCATTTGGATTTTTGCGACGCATGATCAACACTTCATTATCGCCATCAAGATCATCATAACCATCTTCATCAACTAAACCATCACGATCATTATCAACAGGCAATACACCCGAACGTGGTGAACTTCCGGTGTTAGGTTCATGAAAATAACTGTCACGACCATCAGGATTAATTGTTGGAACGATGTAAAAAACTTTGTCAGCCAATAATTCTTTGATGAAACGTGTATCTTTGAATGACTCGGTTAAGTACCATGCAGTGTACATGGAGAACTCAGCACCTTGTACTTCATTGGAGTGAATATTCCCATCGATGTACATGCCGGGTTTCTGATCTGCATTTCCTTTTTTGAAATCAGTGATCGTAAGACACCAGATATCACGGCCTTTAAATGATTTGCCAATGGATTGCAGTTTCGCTAATTCGGGATGTGCTGCAGCAATCTTTTTTAGGATATCTGTTATGCCTGCATGATCGTAATAACGGTTCCAGCTAACCGTAACTTTCGGATTGGCTGGCGAGCCTGCTGCTTTAAATATCTGATCAGCAGTTTGTGCTGTCGCAAATAGTGCTGTAACGCTGAGTGCAGTTACTGCGATGAATTGTTTTATCTGAAGTTTCATACTTGAAAATTTTGGAGTGAACATTAAAGCGTTACCTCAATTGTTTTTGTTCCGGTGGTAGGACTGCCGGCTTCAATTGTGATCTTGCCGCTTCCTTTGATCAGCCAGCTCAATTGTTTAGAAGTATAACCTTCCAGTGTATTCAGCAGTTGAATTTTCTTACCACTGATGATCGATTGAGCATTACTGCTGTTCACTTTTACATTGATGCGTTTAACCCAATAGCTTCGTTCGCCCAATTTTGAATGTGAAGGCAATGCAGATTTATTAATCACATCAAGCGTTACTCTTGTTAAACCGTTCGCCAGTTTTTCTGTTTTGATATTTACGATATCAATCTCTGGTTGTGTTGCGGCAAGTTTTATTAAAAAGCTGCTGTGTTTCTTCACCAGATCAGCAACAAGTGAGTAGGGAGGTGTGTGCAATGCAAACGGATCAACGCCGCCCACTTCTACTTTTTGATTGGGGAAATCAGGATGTTGAATCGTCTTCCATTCCGTATAAACATTGCTGCTATTTTGTTGCGATGCCCAACGCAGGTAATTCGCTGAAGGATCTTCTACTGTAAATGCTTTTTCATTCTTAGCTGTATCAGGTTTTGTTTTCGGCACCCACCAGCCCGGTGTACTGAAGCTGAAACGGCCATAGTGATAATAACCCCACGATAACAGATCGCCACCAGTTGCTGATGATGCAGGTGCATCTTTCAAACCAACTGTTTTGTTATACAGATCACTCACCATGCTGTTCACTTTTGTATCGGGCATTAACCAGCCTGCAAGAATAGGAGCCGTTGCAGCTTGCGGGTTAAATGCATAAGGGGTACTTAAATTATTGTTGCTGCTGAAACTGATGACCGCATATACATTGAACCGATCGAACAATTCATCTAGCAATGCTCTTGTTTCTTTTTCTGATGCAGGAAATTCGCCGGCGCCTTGTGAGAAAGACGGATGTTTGAAAGTTAAGTTCTTGTTGAACCATACACCGCCTTCACCATCTTCATTAAAACTACCATCTTTATCATTGTCTTTTCCTTCAGCAAAAACAAGATAGTTTCCTTTTTCGCCTTTGCTTACATCAGCTTTGATTAATACTCTTGGGTCATTCGGATGAACACGATGCGTGCCAATTGGTGATTCAACACGCATCCAGGTGATCTTTCCGTTTCCATCGAGATCATCATATCCATCTTCATCACTACTGCCATCACGGTCATCATCAGTTGCAGTTGCATTGCCCATTCGTTCGTAACGAAGCGATGCAAAATATTGTTCCATTGCATCAGGACTCATATTCGGAAAAATGTAGAAGGTTGTTTTGTTGAGCAGGTTTTTAATGCTGTCGGTTGCAATGCCCTGCATTAATTGTTCTGCAAAACCAATGGCGAGCTCTGTACTCAAAGGTGCATTCCCTTCCACGCCACCAATCACTGCAATCGCAGGTTTTGTTTCTGTGTTGCCCGAGCCAATGGTGATTTGCCAAATGTCTTTGCCGCCGTTTGTTTTCGCAAGCGATTTTACTTTCACCCATTGTGGATTTGCTTTTACCAATGCATTGATGCGGTTGGTTTGCTGGGCGAAATTGCTGTAGCCGGTTTGTGCAGTTATGCTGTTGTAACATAACAGGCACAGCAGATAAATACCTATTCTTTTCATCATAAAGAAATTGTTTTGGAAACCGAATATACTGAAAACAACACCCCGCCAAATTGCTTTTGATGAATGGTGGAATAGGGGGATAGAGAGTGGTAGTGAAAACAGGAATTCGGAATCAGGAGTTAGTAGTTGATAGATTAGACTGCATTTAGCAGGTCTAATCTATCTGAATTTTGCAGAGATGGTATAACAAACCTTTTCGTTAATACGATAAAATATTTCGTTGTTTACTTTTCTTTGCCGCCGTAGGTTGCGTCTGTCGAGCAACACTCCTTTTTCATCGTAGTATTGTGGCTGATTATAAAACGTAAGAATAAAATATTTTTCGGGAGCAAAAGGTGCACGAAGCGATTTATTGCGGATAGACATAAATGTGAGCAAGCGTTTTTGCCCATCAACATAATAGTCGAGCTTGTTTACCCAGGTGCAATGTGCTTGCTTCATATACTGCAATAAATAAGCAGTTGCGGTTGTATCGTAGCCGTACTTAAATAAGCTGTCGTACAATGACGGATCATTGAAATTAAATTCATACACATAACGTATGCTGTCGGTTTTCATTTCGATCAATACATGTCTGTAGTCTCTATCGGTAAAGCCAAGCGAAAGTAATTTTGGTTGTGCAATATGGCTATAGACAGCTTCAATTCCTACAATATCTTTTTCGTGTTCGTTGTAATAAGTTATGGGGAACTGTCGTGATACCGAACAGGAGCTCATAGTTACAATGAGCAATAAGAAACAGATGATATGTTGTAAGCGGTTGTTCATTTCCTGTTTCTTACGCTCCAGCTAACGCCATAGAGTAAACGTTTAAAAGTGCTCAATTCAATTTGCCGCAGCGTAGTGAAGCCTGCATCCCAATAGGTCATGGTGACGATACCGTTTTCTTCTGTCAGGCTTTTTAGAATGACGAAGTGAGTGGGGATGTGTTTTTTTACTTTTCCATGATTCTTGCGACGAAGAACTGCGTTGTTGAGATAAAGAAACACATCGCCGATCTCTAATTTTTCCTGCAGGAACTGCACCGTCTGTTTTAATTTAAGCCGTGTAAGATCGTAACCACGTGATTGTATTTCTGCTTTCATGGTTACACGCAGCATATCATTAAACTTCGAAAGATTGGTTGCGGCCCAAAGACCAAGTTCTCTCCCTTCTTTGTAACGAAGGTGAAAAAGATTGATATAACCTTTGAAATGATCGGCCAACGTAAAGAAGAGCATCTGGTCGGCATCGTTACGATCGAGCTCTCCTTCATATAAAACCAAGCCCACCTGTTTTCGAACCGCATCAGATGGTTTGTACATCACACCTGCATATTCAGCTTTGCCATTTTTGTAAAGACTGATCATAAATTTTACATACCCCAATGGATCTTGCCTAGACATAACATAACCAACTGCTGCAAATGCACAGAAATTGGTGTTACGGCCTGCATAGAGAAAAACCGGTTGCTCAATATTCCGTTCAAGATTCTGTAAAAATAATTGCTGACTCACCGAAGTCCATTGGCTGCTGGCGCTAAGGGTAGTTTGTTTCAGAAAGGCTAAAGCCTGCTTCTGTTTGCTGACAACAGGACTCGCATTTGTTTGTGAATGGGAACAAATGGGTACAATGGAAATGAAGCAGAAATAAATAAAAACCGTTGATATTCTCATCCTTGAGCGCTGTTGGCGGGTAAATGTAACGAGAAACTTGTTATGACGAATTTCTATTAAAAGCCATTTTCTATTCAGAATTTTTGGCTTCAGTGCTTGCATTTCGTACATGAAATGTTTATTTTAGGATACTTACTTCCTGTTGTCCGCCTCTATCAATTCTAATTGCTGCTTAATCGATCTTCATAATTAATAGCAGCATATGTTCTTACCCTTCGTATTATTTAAAATCTTAAAACAAAAAGCAATGAAAGAGAAAACGCAAGAACATGTACCGGCACGCAGAAAGTTTTTAACTGCGGTTGCTGCAGGTGCTGCTGCATTAGGGTTGGCTTCTTTGCCAAAAGCAGTTCAATCAGCACCGGTATTAAATGAAGACTTTGTAACCGATGAAAGTAATCCTGACGAATGGTTTAAACAGATCAAAGGAAAACACAGGATCGTGTTTGATGCCACACAGCCGCATGAGCTATTTCCGTTTGCATGGCCTAAAGTTTTTCTTTTAACGAATGAAGCTACGGGAACCGGACCTAAAGACTGCAGCGTTGTTGTGGTGTTAAGGCATACCGCAATTGGTTATGCTATGGAAGATAAACTCTGGGAAAAGTATAAGCTTGGTGAATTATTTAAAGCGAATGATCCGAAGACAGGTACAGCAGCTACACGCAATCCTTTCTGGCAACCAAAACCAGACGATTTCGTTATTCCAGGTATTGGAGCAATACCACTCGGTATTAATGATCTGCAGAAAGAGGGGGTGATGTTCTGTTATTGCCAGGCTGCATTTGGTGTTTATTCAGCCGCTGTGGCTGCTAAGATGAATATGGATGTGGAAGCTGTTCGTAAAGAATGGTCTGCAGGATTGTTGCCGAATATTCAACCTGTACCTTCAGGTGTTTGGGCTTTGGGCCGGGCACAGGAACATGGATGCGGTTATATTTTCGCTGGATAAAAAACAAAAACCCGTTTCAATTGAAACGGGTTTTTTATAAAGCCTAAGCCAGTAGCTTTCTGCTTCTATTAATAACGATACAATTCAGATTTGAAAGGACCATTCTGCGGAATGCCGAGGTACTCAGCTTGTGCAGCTGTTAACTCGTCTAATGTAGCACCAACTTTTGCAAGGTGTAAACGTGCAACTTTCTCATCCAGATGTTTAGGAAGAACGTACACTTTGTTTTCGTACTTGCTGTGGTTCTGCCATAATTCAATTTGCGCCAATGTTTGGTTGCTGAAAGAGTTACTCATCACAAATGATGGGTGACCTGTTGCGCAACCTAAGTTTACCAAACGGCCTTCAGCTAACAGGATGATATCTTTACCATCGATGTTATAAAGATCAACCTGTGGTTTAATAGTGTCTTTTGTGTTACCGTAGTTAGCATTCAACCAGGCAACATCAATTTCAATATCAAAGTGGCCAATGTTACAAACAATAGCTTTGTCTTTCATTGCTTTGAAATGTTCAGCAGTGATCAGATCACGACAACCAGAAGCAGTAACAATGATGTCAGCTTCTTTTACTGCATCGATCATACGCTTAACTTCAAAACCATCCATAGCAGCTTGCAACGCACAGATAGGATCGATCTCAGTTACAATAACACGGCAACCGGCACCACGTAAACTCATGGCGCTTCCTTTACCCACATCACCGTAACCACCAACTACGGCTACTTTACCAGCCATCATTACATCAGTTGCACGACGGATCGCATCAACTAAACTTTCCTGGCAACCATATTTATTATCGAACTTCGATTTTGTTACAGAATCGTTTACATTGATCGCAGGCATTGGTAATGTACCTTTCGCCATACGCTCATATAAACGGTGTACACCTGTTGTCGTTTCTTCACTCAAACCTTTGATACCGGCAACGAGTTCAGAATAGTTATCTAATACGATGTTGGTTAAATCACCACCATCATCAAGGATCATGTTTAACGGACGGTCAGGTGAACCAAAGAACAATGTTTGTTCAATACACCAATCAGCTTCTTCCTGCGACTGACCTTTCCAGGCATATACGCCAATACCTGCAGCAGCAATTGCAGCAGCAGCCTGATCTTGTGTTGAGAAGATATTGCAAGAACTCCATTTTACTTCAGCACCCAATGCGATCAATGTTTCGATCAACACAGCTGTTTGAATGGTCATGTGCAAACAACCGGCGATACGTGCACCTTTCAAAGGTTGTGAAGCACCATATTCTTCACGAAGACTCATTAAGCCGGGCATTTCTGCTTCAGCCAAACGAATTTCTTTGCGGCCCCATTCAGCCAGTGTGATATCTTTTACTTTGTACTTCAGATCGAAGTCAATTGTGTTTCTTGTGAGCGTTGACATATGTAATGTTTTAGATGGCAAAGGTAGTTTTTCAGGATAAAATAATACGAATGTGAATAAATTCAGGAAATCATTCTAATTTGGTGGTTGACGGGAGGATAAAAACCTGTTTACCCATGGCAAAAGCAACGAAAACAGAACAAATCACTAAAGAACCGGTTACGCTCGATAAAACTGACCTCAGTATTCTACGTCTTTTGCAGCAAAATGCAAGGATGACGGTGAAAGAGATCGCCGATAAAGTACATTTAAGTACCACGCCAGTTCATGAGCGTATCAAGTGGCTCGAACGAAGCGGTGTGATCAAACAATATGCGGCATTGATCGATCATGCAAAAGTAAAGAAGGGATTGATGGTGATATGCTATGTATCATTAAAAGAGCACAGCAAAAATGCGGGCACGAAATTTATTAAACATATTAATGAGTTGCCGGAAGTGATCGAGTGTTACAACATCTCAGGTGAGTTTGATTTTATGTTGAAAGTGGTGGCGGAGAATATGGATGATTATTATAACTTTCATGTAAACAAACTGAGCCAGAGCGAAAACATGGGCAATGTGCAGAGCGTATTTGTGATGGGTGTGCTGAAGGAGACACATGTGATGGTGTAGAAAAAAGTGGAAAGTGGGAAGTTGAAAATAGGAAATAAGTAGTACGATAGCTCAGACACCCTCGTAGGACGGTTAACAATAAGCAATTATTATTTATCAACTATAAATTAAACATCTATGTACAACTACGATACAGTAACGGAAGCGATCAGCGATTTAAAAGCAAGAGGCTTTACACTTGATTTCAATTTGCAGACAAATGCTTTGCAATGTTTCAACCCTGATATCAATCTTGAGCCCGAAGAATTCGAGATCAAAGAGATCTATCGGTTTGAAGGTGATACCAATCCTTCTGATGAAGAAATTGTGTATGCTATTGAATCGAAAGACGGGCATAAAGGTGTGTTTGTAAATGGCTATGGTGCTTCAGCTGATGTGGTGGGATCTGAAATGATGAAGAAGCTGGTTGATCATCATAACCAATGATCTTATTCCATTTTTGGAAGCAGGTAAACAATGAAGCTGAAGAATATGATGAGAGCCGATACATGAATAGCAACAAATGGTTTTGCTTCAGGTTCTCCTTTTGTCAATTTGATAAAGTATCGTGCAGCAAATAACAGGCTTATTACCGGGAAAGTCCAAAATGCATAAACAAGAATTGCATTACGATAAGGGAAACCGGGTGTCATGTAAACATTGAACAAATTAACGATGTAGAGCAAATAGGAGACGATGGTAATGCTGATGTTTAGAAACCGGTCGGTGAAATTGAGCTTCATGTTGACTTGTATACTTAGCTTGAGTTTGTTGTAAATTTAAATGTCGGGGTGAAACATATTCTTTGAAAGATTATGATGCTCTTTAATGGCTTTCTTTGAAAGCCATACTGCAAAGATGAAGGAAGCAACTGCACCAACAAACAGCAAACTATCACTCAGGTATTTGTTTACCGTTGGATTGCCTTGCAGGAACAAAAAGAAATCGTATGTTCCATGAAAGAATGCGGCCCAGAAAATCCCCGTGAATAAATAAAACTTTCGTCGTTCAGGTTTAAATTTTGCTTTGCCTGCAAAATAACCCATGAGAACTGCAAAAGTTGCGTGGGCAGGTACACTTAAAAACATCCTCAGAATAGCTGTGCCTAAACCATGTTGCTGCACGTATAAAATATTCTCAACTGTAGCAAAGCCCATCCCGATCATGACACTGTACACAATGCCATCAAAGGGTTCGTCAAAACTTTTCCTGGGATAAGCATAAGAACGAAGCATAATGTATTTACTCCATTCTTCGCTCAGCCCGACAATGAGGTATGCAAATACTGCTGTATATAAAATTCCTTCGCCCATCAACCTTTCAACAGGTTTTACCGTTAGTAGTTGAATGATAATTGCAGGGATGATACTGAGGCAGCCCAGCAGAAAACATACAAGCAGGTTGAGATGCGGCTCACGGTTAAACCGGTCTTTCAGAAAAATATAAAGACTGATAGCAATACCGGGTGCAATGGAAAGGGCGAGCAGGAGCATAGCGGTGAAATTGCTTAAAGATACTTGCAGAAGATGATTTTATTTGCTCAGTTCAATTTATTTTTAAGTATGAATCGGAAATCTTTTAGCACAACGATTGTATTTTTTGTTTTATCGATTTGCCAGTTAAATGCCCAGCGTTTTGGTGGTAATCCATCTTCACTTAAATTTTACCAGTTGAATACAGATACGGTGCGTATCATCTTTCCAAAAGGACTGGAAAAGCAGGCGAGGGAAGCAGCCTGGCTATCGCATCAGTTGGTGCGTGATTCCTTCTCTTCATCACTTGGAAATAAACTGCGGAAGTTTAATGTAGTGCTGCAAAACCAAACCACAACATCCAATGCATATGTTGGTCCGGCTCCATGGCGCAGCGAATTTTATATGATGCCCGATCTTACTAATCTTGGCAGCGGTGCAGTTCCCTGGCACCAGTATCTTTCATTGCATGAGTTCAGACATATTGAACAGTTCTCCAACTTCAATCGAACGATTCCGAAAATCGCAGGTTTCTTTTTTGGTCAGGAAGGGCAGGCTGTTGCTATGAACCTTGCTGTGCCCGATTGGTTTTGGGAAGGCGATGCAGTATGGCAGGAAACTGTGAACAGCAGACAGGGGCGTGGCCGTTTGCCTTCGTTCTTTAACTCTTACCGTTCACTTTGGCTGGCTGATAAAAATTATTCTTACCAGAAATTACGCAATGGTTCTTATCGTCACTTTGTTCCTAATCATTACGATCTCGGATATCTCTTGGTGAGTTACGGTCGTGAAAAATACGGCAATGATCTCTGGACAAAAGTGAACAATGATGCACTTGATTTTAAAGGTTTGTTCTATCCTTATCAAAAAGCAGTGAAGCGACATACAGGTGTTGCCTACAAACAGTTTGTAAACGATGCGTTTGCCTGGTACAAAAATGAAATGAAAACAAAGGAAACATCTGTGTTTCAATCATTGCAATCGATCAACAAGCCTGTAAAGAACAGTGTGGTGAATTATGATTATCCATTTATTACAGATGATGGAAGTGTGTTGGTGTTGAAATCGGGTTACAGGCAAATACCAAGATGGGTGCGTATTCATACAAATGGTGAAGAAGAAAAGTTGAGAGTGAAGGATATTGCTGAAGACAGTTATTATTCTTACAGAGATGGAAGAGTGGTGTACACAGCTTTCAACACGGATGCCCGTTGGGGATGGAAAACTTATTCGGTACTCAAGGTATGGGATACAAGAGTAAATGAAGTAAAAAAGATCAGCAGCAAAACTAGATTGTTTCAGCCAGATATTTCACCTGATGCAACTACAGTTGTTGCGGTGAATGCAGGAACTGATCAGCAAACAAACCTCAGGTTAATACAATTAAACGACAGCGGCGCTGTTGATCTGCCGAATCCTAATCAATACGTTTACACCTATCCACGTTTTTCTGCTGATGCTTCTTCAGTCATCAGTGCTGTTCGAAATGCAGAAGGAAAGATGACATTGCTGCAAACGGATCTGTCATCGAAACAGGAAGAAGTTTTATTTCCCTTCAGCAATGCAATACTTTCCTATGTGCAAGTTGCAGGTGATACTGTGTTGTTTACTTCATCACAAAAAGGAACAGATGTATTGTACCTGTATGATGTAAAAAGTAAACAGCTATTACGTGCAGCCGATTTGCCCAATGGAAATTACCAGGCAAGTCTTGATACAAAATCGCAAACAATTATCTGGAACACGTTCACTGTTGATGGCAATATGTTGCTGAAACAAAAGTTAAGTGAAACGAAACTTGTTGAGGAAAAATCAGTGGCCCCATTAAGTGATCTGTATTTCTCTGCTAAAACATTTGCAGCAACTGACCTGTTGAAGAATGTCCAATCTCAGCCGGGTGAAGTGCAACGTTATCGTTCAGGCAAAGGGTTGTTGAATATTCACAGCTGGCGGCCATTTGCTCAAGACCCTGATTATGGTATTACATTCTACAGCCAGAATATCCTGAATACATTCATTGGCGAATATGGATATACCTACAATCGAAATGAAGGTTATAACCAGGTGTCGGCGGATCTGGTTTATGGAGGTTGGTATCCGCAATTGTCAGTTGGTGCATCGCAAACATGGAACAGAAATTTTGCATTGAACGAGGATACAACGATCACATTCAACCAAACAAACCTGAATGCAGGATTTAGTATTCCGCTCAACTTTACGGGAGGTATGACGTATAAGAATCTTACACTCTCTGCTTCCTACAATACCGAGCGGTTTAATTTTACCGGTATTGCAAAGAATATTTTAAAGGATCAACAATTTAACTATATCAATACAGGTCTTAGTTGGGTAACACAAAGTCAGCAGGCGAGGCAACAGATATTTCCCAAGTGGGCCAATGTTATATCGTTGCGATACAGGCGAACAACAGATGGTCAGTTAGGTAATCAGTTACAAGGCAATATTGGATTTTATGTTCCCGGTTTGTTCCGGAATCACAGCGTTGCATTTTTTGCTACTGGATTTGTACGTGATACCTTACGGGGTTCTGTGTTCAGCAACAACTTTCCTTTTGCAAGAGGATATGCTGCTTACAACTATCCACGAATGTGGCGTTTCAGCACCAATTATCATTTTCCGATTGCTTATCCTGAATTTGGAATTGGACAGATGATCTACATCATGCGGGTTAGAGCAAATTTATTTTATGATTATACGGCTGTAAAAAGTTTGCGGACTGGTAATGTGTTTCCGTTTGAATCGATTGGGGGAGAGTTGTTTTTTGATACACGTTTGTGGAATGTGCAGCCGTTCTCGTTTGGTGTGCGGTACAGTTATTTGCTGAGTGTGGATGATCTTGGATTAAACCGGAACCCGCATCAGTTTGAATTAGTGTTGCCGTTGGATTTGTTTTAATACTGATCAGGTAAAAATAAAAAGCCGGTTGAAAACTCAACCGGCTTTTTATTTTCTGAAGTATAAATTACATCACCTTTATCTTGATTTCCGGTGCAGTATAATAATAACCCCACTTGTCCTTTACTATAATATCTGTGATAATGATCTCGTCTTCTTTTTTAATGATCTCGTAAAGATTCTTTTGCCAGATTTTTGGTAAATAGCCTGAATTTCTGACGTTGGTAGCAGTTGAATTGTACTTGCTTTTTATTTCACCGGTTTTTTCATCTTCATACTTATCCTTGCTGCGATGAACTACAATAAAACGGGATACATGATAACGACTTTTTTTGTCATCGATCACCCATATTGCAGAATCGATCGTTGTTAAGACCATTTCAAGTGGAAGGTCGCCGCCTTTTGTTTTACCCCAAAAGCTCTGGAGTGGTGGTGGTTTTAAGGTGGTGGGCTTCGGTTTGTCCTGCGCCTTTGTTTGTACGCTAAAAAACAGCACAAACAATAGCAAGAGTAAACGGAACGGTCTTTTCAGCAACATGGATCAAATTGATTTGTGTTATAACGACGCAAGGCTTTCTTCTATTGCTTTGATCTTGGCTTCTGCATCGGCTTTCTTTTTCTTTTCAATATCCACCACTTCTGGTTTTGCATTCTGCACGAAACGTTCGTTGCCGAGTTTCTTTTCAACCGATAGAAGAAATCCTTTCAGGTACTCAAGGTCTTTGAGCATCTGTTCTTTTTGAGAAGACGTGTCAATTGCCTGTTCCGTTGCAATGTAGAATTTATCCTTTTGTATAACAGCTGAAATAGTGCCTGCTACAGAGGCCGATACATAAGAAATGCTCTCGGCATTCAGTTGTTTGGCAAGTATTGTTTCAATTGATTTATAGGATTTTTGCTGATCTGTTTCAATTGAAAGTTTGATGGCTTCTTTGGGTTTGATCTGGTTCTTCACCCGAATATCACGCAGAGCAGTGATCACTTCTTTCAATTGTATAGCAAGTTGTAATACTTCTTTATCTGTTTTCGCAGCTGTTGAAAGTTGTTTGATGGTGATGTCATCGCCTGCAGCTCTTTCTTTTAATGCATGATAGATCTCTTCCGAAATAAACGGCATGAAGGGATGAAGTAATTGCATCAGCTCCTCAAAGAAATCAACTGTTTTGTTATACACTGCAGCATCGATCGGTTGTTCAAAGCCGGGCTTTACCCACTCTAAATACCAACTGCAGAAATCATCCCATATAAGAGAGTAGATCGTTTTCAACGCTTCACTCAAGCGGAATTCATTGAACAGTTGCTCGATCTCTCCTTTCGCTTCATTCAATCGGTTTTGAAACCAGTTGGTCGCAAAGTTTGCTGTTTGTGGCTCGTTGCTTGCAGCTTGTCTTCCTTCCCACATCTTCACCAACTTCAACGCATTCCACAATTTGTTATTGAAGTTGCGGCCTTGCTCATTGCTGCTTTCATCCCATAACAGATCGTTACCTGCAGGGGAGGAGATGAGAATGCCGAAGCGGCATGCATCAGCCCCATATTTATCGATCAACTCAAGTAAGTCCGGAGAATTACCGAGGCTCTTGCTCATCTTGCGTCCTTGCTTATCACGTACAATGCCTGTGAAGTAAACTTCCTTGAATGGAATTTCTTTCTGGTATTCCATACCCGCCATGATCATACGTGCTACCCAGAAGAAAATAATTTCAGGAGCCGTTACCAATGTATTGGTTGGATAGTAATACTGCACGTCTGCATTGCCCGGATTGCTGTAGCCTTTAAACACTTCAAAAGGCCAGAGCCAGGACGAGAACCATGTGTCGAGGCAATCTTCGTCTTGCGAAAGTTTATTACCGGCAGGAGCTTTGCCGAATTTTGTTTGATAATGTTGCAAAGCATCTTCATGTGTTGTGGCAACAACATAATTTCCATCTGCATCATACCAGGCAGGAATACGATGCCCCCACCACAACTGGCGACTGATACACCAGTCTTTGATGTTCTCCATCCAATGGCGATAGAGATTTTTGAATTTAGCAGGATAGAATTTTATTTCATCATTCATCACGACATCCAACGCAGGGCCGGAGATCTTTTTCATATCTACCCACCATTGCAAACTCAAACGTGGTTCAACCACTGCATCGGTACGTTCGCTGTAACCAACTTCACTGGTATAATCTTCCGTTTTAATCAGGTGACCTTTTGCTTCCAGTTCAACCACAATTTTCTTTCTTGCTTCAAAACGGTCTTCACCAATTAATATTTGTGCCTCTTCATTCAGGGTTCCATCTTCATTGAAAATATCAACTACTTCCAGGTTGTGTTTTTGACCCAACTGGTAATCGTTCATATCATGAGCCGGTGTAACTTTTAATGCACCAGTTCCGAAATCCATTGTTACATATTCATCGGTAATAATTGGAATGCGGCGATTGATCAACGGAACAAATGCGAACTTGCCATGCAGGTGTTTGTAACGCTCATCTTTTGGATGTACACAAATCGCCGTGTCACCCATGATGGTTTCAGGACGAACAGTGGCAATGATGATATGATCATCAGTTCCTTCAATTTTATATTGAAGATGATAGAGTTTCTGATTGGTTTCTTTACGGATCACTTCTTCATCACTCAAAGCAGTTTTTGCTTTCACATCCCAGTTGATCATGCGCTTGCCACGGTAGAGAAAGCCTTTGTTATAAAGATCAACAAACACACTGATCACAGATTGATAATAATCAGGATCCATCGTAAAGCTGGTGCGTTCCCAATCTAAACTGCAACCCATCTTTTTCAACTGCTGCAAAATGATGCCACCGTATTTCTCTTTCCATTCCCAGGCGTAGCCGAGAAATTCATCACGACTGATAGAAGCTTTCTGAATTCCTTTTTCACGGAGCATCTGTACCACTTTTGCTTCAGTGGCAATCGAAGCATGATCGGTACCGGGTACCCAGCAGGCATTTTTGCCCTGCATGCGTGCACGACGAACAAGTACATCCTGGATGGTATTGTTGAGGCAGTGCCCCATGTGCAGTACACCTGTTACGTTGGGCGGAGGGATGACAACAGTATACGGCTCTCGGTCATCAGGAGTGCTGTTGAAATACTTCTGTTCGTTCCAGTAACTGTACCATTTTTCTTCGGATGCTTTATGCTCAAAATTCTTGCTCAGTTCCATGCAGGATGTATCTTTTTTGGTGGGCAAAGTTAAGGAAAGCAGGGCTGATTGGCCGAAGGAATCCAGTGCTTGAAAGAGTGATAAAAAGGAAAAAGCTCCGTTACCGGAGCTTTAAAAATAAGGTGAATAAGGTACTTAGCTGTTCTTACGAACAGCAATTGAGTAAATTTCTTATCATAGGCAATGATTAACCGAACATTAATAAGGTAATCAATGCAATCGCTGCAAAAAATACAATTACAAAAATTGTAGTTTTCACTGTGTCACTCATTTGTGATGAATTTGATGCCATAACTTTTAAGTTTAGAAGGTTACAAATTACTTCACAGGAAATACGGAATTCTAATCGTACTGTTGAGTTCTTACAGGAGTGGTTGAGGTAAATCTTATACGAATTTACTTTAGTTTTCGCAGCCGACAAAAAATCTGCCCTTTTTATTTTAATTTGCCAATACGTGTTTTTACGTGGTTATGCTTTACGCTATTACAGATACTGAGACAACAGGGGGGTATGCAGCTTCAAACGGTATAACGGAGATAGCAGTTTATATCCATGATGGCCAGCAGATTGTGGATAGCTTTGAAACGCTGGTGAACCCTCATCAGCCCATTCCCAGGTTCGTACAATCCTTAACAGGAATTACAGATGAGATGGTGCAACTGGCTCCTTCTTTCGAGGAAATTGCTCCACGATTGATGGAGCTTTTCCAGGGAAAGGTATTTGTGGCGCATAACGTGAACTTCGATTATTCGTTTGTTAATCATCAACTACAATCGCTCGGTTATAATCTGAACTGTAAAAAGCTATGTACCGTCCGGTATGCAAGAAAGATCTTTCCAAAACTGGCATCGTACAGCCTCGGGAACTTATGCAGGCATTTTGAAATTCCGCTTTATAACCGACACAGGGCTGCAGGTGATGCAAGAGCAACCGTTCAACTGCTGGAATTGTTGCGAAAAAATGATGTGAATAATCATTTGCATACCATGCTTGGGAAGCAATCGAAAGAGCAATACCTGCCACTGCATTTGAACAAAGAAGATATTGATCAGTTGCCACTCACGCCCGGTGTATATTATTTTCATGATGCAAAAGATAAAATTGTTTATGTGGGCAAAGCATTGCAGTTAAAGAAGCGTGTAACAAGTCATTTTTCCAATAATAAGCCTTCACGACAGAAACAGGAATTTCAACGAAACATTCATCGTATTTCTTACCAGCAATGTGGCACAGAGTTGATGGCTTCGGTGCTGGAGACAATCGAGATCAAACGACTATGGCCAAAGTATAACCGGGCCATTAAAGGGTATGAAGCCAGCTACGGTTTGTATGTATATGAAGATGGAAATGGGTATATGCGGTTAGCTGTTGACAGGAAGCATAAACATCTCCCGGCTGTGCATTTGTTTTACAGCAGATACGAAGGTGTAACAGAATTAAAGCGATTAGTAAAGGAATTCGAGTTGTGCAATAAACTTTGTTTTATTGATCGGTCAACCGATCCTGTTTGCAGTGCTGAAGGATGCAAAGGGGCTTGCCATGGTACCGAAACTGCAACTGACTACAATCAACGGGTACAAAAAGCGGTTGACCAGTTAAAACAGGAATTGCCAAGTTTCGCTATCAGGGAGCGATCTTATTTTAATGAAAAAGACAGTTGCATCTTAATGGAAGGTGGCCGTTTTTACGGAATGGGATATGTACCTACAGAATTTGATTTTGCTGCAAAAGATGAACTGCGTAATCAATTGCAGGAATATCCTGAATATGATTTTGTGCGAAACATCATTAAACGATATGCTTTAGAGCAACCGGATAAAGTGGTTTGGTTGTAATTGTAAGGCACAAGAAAGAAAATCCAAAAACCAAAACACAAGGAACAAGTGTAAAGGATTAAACCACAAACTGAGAACTTACGACTTCTTATTTGTTTTACTGCCTTGTCCAGGTATCTGTTCTTCCGATCAGCGAAACACCAATGTATCCCCGCACTTTGATTGAGTTGTTATTTTCCATGGAAATTTTGCAGGAGTAGGTTTTACCATTTTTTGGATCATAAATTTTTCCACCCGTCCATTCGTTTGAAGAACTGTATTTGAATCCCCACATGTTTACCAAACCCAAAACAGGTCGTGCATGATTCTTTTCGTCGGGGTGATTGATATCTGTTTTTGGTTTGCCTGTTTTAGGATCGTTGGGTTCTTTTAACCAGGTGATCTTTCCCTGGTACTTGTCGCCATTCTTGTAGATATTGATGATGCCTGTTCCTTCGCCATTTTTCCAGCTACCAACAATTGCATCAGGGTTATCTTGTTTTACACTAAAAGAAGAGATGGCCACCACAAGGCAAACAGACAATGTTGCAAGAAGGACTTTTTTCATATGACAAATTTTTAATTGTTAGATTAGACCTAGACGTTTGCAGCGCAGCAAACCGGCCCGGCAAACCTCATAGGTCTGATCACTCAAAAGTAAACAACCATTAGTATAATTTGTTACATGTAATGCTTCTTTGAAAAAAAATTTGATTATTTAACTGTCATACAACATCTTTGCAACACAATGAACAAAGCAATTGTAAATAATCAGTGGTGGTGGCATACAACTCTAAGGGGTCTGTAATGCTATTACTGTGATTGTTCCAATCATATTCAGACCCCGAAGTTTTTCGGGGTTTTTTATTTGCTGAAACTGAAAAGAATTAAACGGATCATGAAGAAAATTAAGATAGAAACGACCTGCAAAAAAATGCTGGCAGATGTATTTACACCTGTTGGCATTTACCTGCGGCTAAGGGATCGGTTCAGAGATACCATCTTGCTCGAAAGTACAGATCATCATGCAGCAGAAAATAGCTGGTCGTTTATTGGCATTAACGCCATTGCGGGAATGGAGATTACTTCAACAACCAGCATTGAATTTAAACTGCCGGGACAAAAACCTGAACGTATTGCAATCAAGCAACCAACCGAAGTGCCACAGCAGTTGTTTGACTTCATGAATCATTTTGAAGCAAGTGGTGATTGCAAGGAAGCAAAGTTTGCACAAGGGCTTTATGGTTACACCACCTACGATGCTGTTCAATTCTTTGATACCATCAAACTGAATGCAGAGCGAAAAGATCCAGCTGCAATTCCATTAATGCGTTATCGTCTTTACCAATACATCATTGCCATCAATCATCATAAAGATGAATTGTTCATTTGTGAGAATAAGATCGCAGGTATTGAAAGTGATGTGGCTGTTGTTGAAAGTTTGATCCGCAGTAAAGATGTTCCTGTTTATCCGTTTGCGGTGAAAGGAGAAGAAAGCTCCAATGTTACCAATGAGGAATATGTAGAGATGGTGAAGAAGGGCATTGCCAGTTGTCACAGAGGCGATGTGTTCCAGATCGTATTGAGCAGAAGATTTCAGCAATCTTTCACTGGTGATGAATTTAATGTGTACCGTGCATTGCGCAGCATCAATCCTTCTCCTTACTTGTTCTTTTTTGATTATGGTGATTATAAGCTGATGGGTTCATCACCTGAATCCCAGATTATCATTAACAATGGAAAAGCAGTTGTTCATCCGATAGCCGGGACATTCAAACGTACAGGTGATGATGAAATTGATCAACGTGAAGCCGCTCGTTTGCTGGAAGATGCAAAAGAAAATGCAGAGCATGTAATGTTGGTTGATCTGGCAAGAAACGATTTGAGTCGTGTGTGCGATGATGTAAGTGTGGCACATTACAGACAAGTACAGTATTACAGTCATGTGATTCACCTGGTGAGTGAAGTGATTGCAAAAGTTCGTCCTAATTCGAATCCGTTTGAATTATTAGCTAAAACATTTCCTGCAGGTACATTAAGTGGTGCGCCAAAGATCAAAGCCATGCAGTTGATCGATGCAAATGAACCAACTGCACGAAGTTATTATGGCGGTGGCATCGGCTTCATGGGTTTTGATGGAAGCTGTAATCATGCGATCATGATCCGTACGTTCATGAGCCGACAAAATAAATTGGTGTATCAGGCGGGAGCAGGTGTAGTTGCTGCAAGCAAACCTGAAAGTGAATTGCAGGAAGTGAATAATAAATTGGGAGCGTTGAAAAAGGCAATTGAGTTTGCAGTAAGTATTAGTTAATAGTTGATGAACATTACAATAATGAAAATTTTAGTATTCGATAATTACGACAGCTTTACTTATAACCTTGTTCACCTGGTGGAGAAGATCACACATATAAAAGTGGATGTGCATCGCAACGATCAGATTCCATTAGAGAAGGTGAAGGACTATGATAAAATTATTTTATCCCCTGGTCCGGGTATCCCTGAAGAAGCGGGATTGTTATTGCCGTTGATCAAAGAATATGCTGCAACAAAATCAATTCTTGGTGTTTGTTTAGGTCACCAGGCAATTGGCGAAGCATTCGGTGGAACGTTGACGAATCTTTCAACCGTATTTCATGGAGTAGCAACACCGATTAAAATCCAAAATCCAAAAAATCCAAAACCCAATGGCGTGTTGAATGGACTTTCAGATACAATTGAAGTCGGTCGCTATCATAGCTGGGTGGTGAATAAAGAAGGTTTTCCTGTTGATCTTGAAATTACAGCTGAAGATGAAACAGGAATGATCATGGCCTTGCAGCATAAAACATTTGATGTGCAGGGTGTGCAGTTTCATCCGGAAAGTGTGTTGACGCCAGTAGGAGAGACAATACTTCGTAATTGGTTGAAGGCTTAATTTGAAAATGAGTGAATTTGAAAATTTGAAAATGAAAAAAATACTTCAGTTACTGTTTGAACATAAAAGCCTCGATCGTCATCAGGCGAAAGATGTACTGTTGAATATCGGGAAAGGTGTTTACAACGAACATGAGATCACTGCTTTCATGACGGTGTATCTTATGCGCAGCATTACCATTGAAGAGCTGCAGGGTTTCCGTGATGCATTGCTGGAGCTTTGTGTGCCGGTTGATCTCAATGGACATGCGGTGCTCGATATTGTTGGTACAGGTGGTGATGGAAAAAACACCTTCAACATTTCTACGCTTTCCTGTTTCATTGTGGCAGGTGCCGGACAAAAAGTTGCCAAGCATGGTAACTACGGCGCATCAACCATCAGTGGTGCAAGTAATGTGATGGAGCAATTGGGTTATAAATTCAAAAACAATGTTGATCAGTTGAAACGTGAAGTGGAAGAAGCCAATATCTGTTTCATGCATGCACCGATGTTTCATCCTGCATTAAAAACAGTTGGGCCTATCCGTAAGAACCTCGGCATGCGTACCTTTTTTAATATGCTTGGGCCAATGGTGAATCCTGCAAGTCCGGCGTATCAACTGGTGGGAGTATTTAGTTTAGAGATGGCAAGGGTCTATAATTATTTGTTGCAACAGACAGGTGGTGCATTCACCATCATTCATAGTCTGGATGGATACGATGAAATATCATTGACGAACGATACCAAAGTGATCACAAATAAAGGTGAATTTATCATGACGCCTGAACAGTTGGGCAAACGCATGGTGCAGCAAACCGATATTCACGGTGGTAACAGTATTGAAGAAGCAGCAAAGATCTTTACAAAGATTTTGAGTGGTGAAGGAACATGGGCACAAAATGCAGTGGTGATGGCGAATGCAGCAATGGGTTTGTATTGCACCGGTGCTTATAAAACCTATGATGATGCGTTTGGAGCTGCAGTAGAAAGCTTAGAAAGCGGAAGAGCAAATGATTGTTTGAAAAAGTTAATTGAATTGCAATAAGTACCAGGTAGTAAGTATTAAGTTATAAGCATGAATATTCTAGATAAAATAATAGCACAGAAACGGATTGAAGTAGAGGAGCGGAAATCAAAGACGAGCGTAGCAGAATTGCAGCAGCGACCATTGTATGCAAGGCCGGTTCTTTCATTAAAGCAGTTTCTGCTCGATGATTCGAAGACGGGTATTATTGCAGAGTTCAAACGTCAGTCGCCATCAAAAGGTGTGATAAATGGTGAAGCAGATGTGGTGGATGTAACAACTGCTTACACAAACAATGGAGCATCCTGTTTAAGTGTGCTGACTGATGAAGAGTTCTTTGGTGGCAGTACAGATGATCTGCTGAAAGCAAGGGTGAATGAAATTCCTGTCTTAAGAAAAGACTTCATCGTTGATGAATACCAAATTACGGAAGCAAAAGCAATGGGTGCTGATGTAATTTTGCTCATCGCTGCCTGTTTAACGCCTGCAGAAGTGAAACGATTGGCGACATTTGCCAAATCGCTTGGACTGGAAGTGTTACTGGAACTGCATGCAGAAGAAGAGCTGGAGCATATTTGTGAAGAAACAGAGATCGTTGGTATCAACAACCGTAACCTAAAAACATTTGAAGTGGATATTGAACGTAGCTTGCGGATGGCAAAACAGATACCGTCAGATAAAATAAAAGTAGCAGAGAGCGGTATCAGTTCCGTTGAAAATATATTGTTGTTCAAAGCAAACGGCTTCAGGGGATTTTTGATTGGTGAGAATTTTATGAAAGAAGAAAACCCCGGACAGGCATTTGAACAATTCACACAACAATTAAAAAAGCAGAAGCATGAATATTAAAGTTTGCGGTATTACCCAATTGAAACAGGTACAACAGTTAGAAGGATTGGACATTGATTTTGTCGGGTTTATTTTCGACAAGGATTCTCCACGTTATGTTGAAGGGAAGTTGGATAAGAAAGAGATCAAGAAAGCGGATTACGACATGAAGAAAGTAGGTGTGTTTGTAAATCCTTCTTACAGTGACATCCTTGATGCGATAGAAGATTATGGTTTGGATGTAGTGCAATTGCATGGTGAAGAAACACCTGAGTTTTGTTCTGACCTGAATGAAGATGTGGAAGTGATCAAAGTATTTCATATTGATGAATCAGTAAAAGATATTGATGCATTGGTAGCGCCTTATGACGAAGCATGTGATTATTATTTGTTTGATACGAAGAGTGGTAATCAGAAAGGTGGCACAGGCAAACAATTCGACTGGGCTGTAATTGAAAAAAGCAAAATTGAAAAACCGTTTTTCCTGAGTGGTGGTATCGGTATTGAAGATGTAAAACGGATCAAAGCATTCAAGCATCCTGATTTTTATGGCGTGGATATTAACAGCAAAGTGGAGAAAGCACCGGGTGAAAAAGATATGAGTTTAGTGCTGCAGTTTAAGTTGGGAATGAAATAGTGAGTTCTGCCGTCTGACGCCCTAGTCTTACGGATTGGAGATGGCCATTCGAAACGATTGCTTTTGTTTACAACCAACCCTTTAAAGCAGAGCTTATGAGAATTAAAGTTTGCGGCATGACGGATCTTGCACAAATGCAACAATTGGGCGAGATGGGTGTTGAATTTGCCGGTATGATCTTTTATCACAAGTCACCAAGGTTTGTGTTGAAACATTTAACCGGTGTGCAGGTGAAACGGGCAAAGCTGAAAGTGTACAAGGTGGGTGTGTTTGTCAATGCGTCGTATGATGAGATCATTAATCATGTGGAGAATTTCGGGTTGGACATGGTGCAGTTACATGGTGATGAAACACCGAAGTTCTGTGAAAAGGTGAGTGATTATATTTCGCTGATCAAGGCATTTCGTATCACAGAGGATGATAATATTCCCTGGAAGATCAAAGATTATGTGGAAGCGGTGGATATGTATATGTTTGATACGATGGGTGCCGGTTATGGGGGAACAGGAAAGAAGTTTGATTGGAATATGCTGAAGGGATTGACTATCGGTAAACCGTTTTTTTTAAGCGGTGGCATTGAGCCGACCGATGCAGCAGCCATCAAAGAATTTGTAAAAGAGGAGGTAGCGAAGGATCTCTTTGCATTGGATATGAACAGCAAGTTTGAAACGATGCCCGGTGTGAAGGATATGGAATTGGTGAAGAAGTTTGTGGGAGAGTTGAGATGACAAGGTTGAAACACAGAGATACGGAGGCGCATAGCATGAATCTATGTAAACGAAGGTTTTTGGACATCAGCTTTGATAAACAACTATTATGAAAAAGACTATTTGTTTGTTGATCTTGTTTTACGCCAATTATGCGGTTGCTCAATTAAGAGTCGAAGAGTTGACCAACGATTCTTTGTTGAAACTATTTATTTGTCAGCAAACAGGAAAGCAATATAAGAATGTGCATTTTGTAACTGGAAAGGAGTTGAAAGAAAAGAAACAGATTGCCGAGAATTCAATATTTGATTCCATACAAAGCATACAAAAAATAACTACTGACTTTAATAATGATGGTAAGTTGGATTTGGTTGTTAGTTATGCTGAAAGAATGCTGTTTCAAAAGTATTTCGATGGGTTTAATATCACGGCAATTGTATCTAATCCATCGGGTAATTACGATGTAAAATATCTTTGGCAACGATATGAGCATTTTATTGGGAGTGTTGTTAGATTGTTGAATGGGGATAATCATTTCATTTTGGCAAGACTTTTCCAAGAAAAAAGGAAAGAAGTTGTTCGGTTTGATACGCTTAATTATTATCAAGGGGAGTTCGTGAATGTGGGTAGTAAATGTAACAAAGGGTTTGATAGCATTAAGTATTACACTTCCTCAAATTGGGTTTCATCGTCGTATCGGTACAGCCATCTTACTTTGTTTGCTAATGGAGTCATTCGAAGGGAAGATTTTGAAATGGGTAAAAAAAAGATTTATCAATTCCAGTTAGAACAAAGAATATTTGATAGCATAAATAATTTGATTTGCCAGGTTAACCTTTGGAAGTTGGAAGATAGTTTTGAAATGGAAAATATTTACGATGCTGGAACTTCTCACCTGGTAATTAATTATAAAGGAGGTGTAAAAAAGATTGATGATTATGGACACTGGGGAAATTTTGGATTGGGAGCTTTATATAAGGCTTTGAATAGATTAAGCAGTGAGGCCCAATGGACTTTATTGATTCCGCCGAAAATAGAATATCAACCTCGGAAAATAGGAAAGCTTAATTGATGCTTTTTGCACAACCGATGAAGGGATTGCGACGCAACAGTTGATGCCATGAAAAACAAAAGCTGGTATCATTAAAATATAAAACGATGGAAACAACATATCAAAAACCTTCTTTGCAAGGTTATTACGGAAAATTCGGTGGAGCGTATATCCCTGAAATGCTGCATCGGAATGTGGAGGAGCTGCAGAGCCGTTACCTCGATATTATGAGCGATGCTGCTTTTCAAAAGGAGTTCAGGTCGTTGCTGAAAGATTATGTCGGTCGTCCCACGCCGTTATTTTATGCAAAGCGGTTGAGCAAACAATTCAATACCAACATTTGGTTGAAGCGGGAAGATCTTTGTCATACCGGTGCGCATAAGATCAATAATACCGTTGGACAAATTTTGCTGGCTGAACGTCTCGGTAAAAAACGCATTATTGCAGAAACAGGTGCGGGGCAACATGGTGTGGCAACAGCAACGGTGTGTGCGTTGAAAGGTGTGGAGTGTATTGTGTACATGGGCGAAAAAGATATTGAACGCCAGGCGCCGAATGTGGCCCGTATGAAAATGCTGGGTGCAAAAGTTGTGCCTGCAACAAGCGGCAGTAAAACATTAAAGGATGCAACGAATGAAGCCATTCGTGACTGGATCAATAATCCGAACGATACACATTATATCATCGGCAGTGTGGTAGGTCCGCATCCTTATCCTGATATGGTGGCGAAGTTTCAAAGTGTGATCAGTGAAGAAATGCGCTGGCAGTTAAAAGAGCATACGGGTAAAGATTTGCCAACGCATGTAATGGCATGTGTGGGTGGCGGCAGTAATGCAGCCGGTGCGTTCTATCATTTCTTAGATGAATTGAGTGTGCAGTTGATCGCTGTTGAAGCAGCAGGTCATGGTGTGAATAGTGGGCTAAGTGCAGCAACAACACAACTTGGTAAGCCGGGTATTTTGCATGGCAGCAAAAGTTTGTTGATGCAAACTGCAGATGGACAGGTGGTGGAGCCGCATAGTATTTCGGCAGGATTGGATTATCCCGGCATTGGTCCGATGCATGCAAATTTATTTGAAAGTGGTAGGGGTGTATTTTTAAGTGCAACAGATGAAGAAGCATTGGATGCGGCGTTTGAAGTCAGTAAGCTGGAAGGAATTATTCCGGCGTTGGAAACAGCGCATGCGTTTGCAGTGTTGCATAATTATAAATTTAAAGAAGACGACCAGGTGATTATTTGTTTGAGTGGAAGAGGAGATAAGGATTTGGCGACGTATATGAAAGTAATGGAGAGTTGACTTGACCTCACCCCAACCCTCTCCTTGAGGAGAGGGAGAAATGTCACTCCGAAATTTAAATTTATGTCAGACTCACACAACGATAATTTGCATAAAGGTTCCGTTGGGAAGTTATTTGAGTATGCCAGAGACTTGCGAAAGAATGAAACGGTTGCAGAGGATTTATTGTGGAGGAACTTGAGAAGCAGAAAACTGGATGGACTGAAGTTTAGGAGACAACATCCGCTTGATAAATTCATTGCTGATTTTTATTGTCATGAGAAGAGATTGGTGATTGAGGTGGATGGCTCAGTGCATAATAGCAGAGACGCAAAGGAAAGCGACGAGGGAAGAACGTACGAATTAAAAGAATTGGGAATTATGGTGCTTCGATTTAGAAATGAAGAAGTGCTAAATGATATGAGTTTGGTGTTGAAAAAGATCAGAGAGTTTGTTGAGAATATGCCTGATAAGAAATAGAATACCAGATTATAAGTACAAAAGAAACATTATAAACTAAAAGCCTGGCTTCCTTCTCCTCGAGGAGAAGGTGCCCGAAGGGCGGATGAGGTTATGAGCAGAATTAAAACATTATTCGACAGAAAAAGCAAGAACGTTCTCAATGTGTATTGCACAGCAGGTTATCCTCAGTTGAACAGTACAATTGAAGTAATGAAAGCGTTACAGGAAAGCGGTGCCGACCTGATTGAACTCGGTATGCCATATAGTGATCCATTGGCAGATGGTCCGGTGATACAGCACAGCAGCACCATTGCATTAGCAAACGGTATGACGATCGAAACGTTATTTGTCCAATTAAAAGATGCACGAAAAGAAATTAATGTGCCCATCATTTTAATGGGTTACATGAATCCTGTATTGCAATATGGCTTTGAACGTTTTTGTAAGGATGCGGCAGCGGTTGGTGTTGATGGTTTGATCTTACCTGATCTTCCGGAGTATGAATTTGAAACAGAGTATGGTTCAATCATCAAAGCAAATGGATTAGATTTTATTTTCCTGGTGACACCTGAGACAAGTGATGAGCGTATTAAAAAGCTAGACAGTTTAAGTACTGGTTTTTTATATGCTGTTTCTTCTTCTTCCACAACAGGAAGTAATAAGAATATGACCGATGTAAATGCGTATCTGCAAAAACTAAAAGCGATGCAGTTGAAAAATCCTTTGTTGGTTGGTTTTGGTATTAAAGACAAAGAAACGTTTGATAAGGCTTGCGCAAATTCGAATGGTGCTATTATTGGTACTGCCTATATTAAAGCATTGGAAGGAACGAATGATGTTGCAGGAGCAACGAAACAGTTTTTGGCTGGAGTGTTAGGTTGAGCGACAAACGGGACTCGAACCCGCCACCTCGAGTTTGGGAAACTCGCACTCTACCGGATGAGCTATTGTCGCTAATGATAAAAGAAAGTTACTATGAATTTGGCAATTGTAAAATACAACGCAGGAAATATTCAATCGGTGCTGTTCGCATTGGAGCGGTTGGGTGTTGATGCAAAAGTGACGGATGATCAGGATGAATTGTTTGCTGCTGATAAAGTCATCTTTCCCGGTGTGGGGGCTGCACGCAGCGCCATGGATAGTTTGAAGGAGAAAGGGTTGGATGCGATCATTAAACAACTGAAGCAACCGGTATTGGGTATTTGTGTGGGTATGCAGTTGCTGTTTGAGCATTCAGAAGAAAATGATACAGAGTGCCTGGGTATTATTCCTGCGAAAGTGAAATTGTTCCGCAGCGAAGAGATCAGTCCTGATATTCCGATCAAAGTGCCGCAGGTGGGCTGGAATGACATTTACAATTTAAAGACTGATCTATTTAAAGATGTGCCTGAACACAGCTATGTCTATTATGTACATAGTTATTATGCAGAAATGAATCCATATTGTATTGCAACATCAAACTATGGATTGGAGTATGCAGGTGCAGTACAGAAAGATAATTTTTATGGCGTACAGTTTCACACAGAGAAGAGTGCGAAAGTGGGTGAACAAATTTTAAAAAACTTTTTAGACCAATAGTATGCAGATCATACCAGCCATTGATATCATCGACGGGAAATGTGTGCGTTTAACAGAAGGTGATTACGCTCAAAAGAAAATTTACAACGAACATCCTTTAGAAGTAGCAAAAGAATTTGAAGGAGCAGGATTGCAGCGTTTGCACCTCGTTGATCTCGATGGAGCAAAAGCTGGTGCTGTCAAGAACTGGAAAGTGCTTGAGACGATCACTTCTAAAACTTCACTCATAATTGATTTTGGTGGTGGTATTAAGCAGGAAGAAGATGTGAAGATTGTTTTGAATTCAGGTGCAGCATTGGCTACAGTTGGGAGCATTGCGGTGAAAGATGAAACAAAGTTTGTCAGCTGGTTGCAACAATTTGGTGCAGCGAAATTTTTATTGGGTGCTGATGTAAAGAATGAAAAGATCGCTGTGGGTGGTTGGTTAGAAACAACAGATATCTGGATCTACGATTTTATTGAAAAATATATCAATCATGGTGTGCAGCAGATCTTCTGCACCGATGTAAGCAAAGATGGTCGTCTCGAAGGCCCATCAACAGAACTTTATAAAAACATCCTTCAGAAATTCCCTCAACTGCATTTCATTGCAAGTGGTGGCGTAAGTTCCATGAAAGACTTGGATGAATTAGCTGAGATCGGCTGCAATGGAGCAATCGTAGGTAAAGCCATTTACGAAGGAAGAGTAACATTGAATGAGTTGAAGAAATTCAGTTAAGTTATTTTCTTCCGAAACGTTTCTTCACCACATCCACTAATTGCAAGGCATCAGGTGTAAGTTTTAGCGCAAATACAGTCGCAGTAAATATTGTTGCAAATAAACTGCTGCGCAATACAATACCTATCCAGCCTGTCATATTATTTAAAGCATAATAACTGATAAAGTAAGCGATGATTCCGGTTGCAAGTGCAAGTACAGTTTTTATACTGAACGGTTGCAGGTTGTAACGTTTCCATAAAAATGTATAACGAACGGCGTTGTAAATGATGAAAGCAACAAGGTTGGCGTAGGCGCTTCCTTCAATACCAAATTTTTTGATCAAGACATAGTTTAAAGGCAAGCTGATCGACAATAACAATACACCCGTAAGAAATTCAAATTTCCATTGTGTAGAGGTCATTATGATCTGCGAGTTTACCCCTGTACCTGAATCAATAATTCTCGATATGCCGAGAATAAAAACAACAGCAAGTCCGGTACTGTATTGTGATTGAATATCCAGTAAACGAAATGCATCTTCAATGTTGAGCCATATTCCTCCAAAGATAAACAGTGCAGCAACTAAGAGATTAATTGAAGATCGTTTGTAAATACGGTTGATCTCCTGCATGTTTTTATCTTTCCACGCCTGCGATAAAGCAGGAAGTGTAATGGAGATCATACTACGTTGCGGTATCTGGATTAAATTTGCGATGTAGGAAGAGAGAGCAAAGATGCCTGTGGGAACAAGCCCCATTAAGCTCGCAATAAAAATACTGTCCATTACCTGCGATAAAATAAAAATGACCTGCCCCGAAAAAACAAATGCTGCAAGGGTGATCATCTTTGCTTTGAACTTCTTTGTTACACGACTTGCCGTAAATGTAAAATGGAGTTGACCGTTCTTCTTCAATGAAATGGCGAGTAGTATTGCAGTAATGAGAAAGCTGAATGAAAATACTTTAATAAACAGATCAAAGCTGAGCCAGTTGAAAAGGTATAACGTAATCAGTATGGTTGTGATTAACCTGAACCCTGTTTCACGGAGAAAAGCCGGGTAAATGGTTTTCCTTGCGTTGTTACTTAATGTTTCAAGAATGGTAAACAACAGCAGTCCCAAGCCAAAGGGGAATACCCACTTGTAATAATCAACAAACAAAGGCGAGCGACCGGAAAATTTTTGCACGATCAACGGTTCAAAAATAAGTCCGCCAATCACTACCAAACAGAAACCGCCAATTACTGTTACAAGTACCCACGTTGCTAAATCATTTTCTTTTGGATCAAGATTGTCTTTGTAGTAAGGAAAAAATTTGTAGATAACCGATATTGTTCCAAGACTGGCAACCGCATACATGAGCTGACCTACATCAAAAAACAAGCGGGTAAGTGCATATTCTTCGGGAGTGAAGATGCCGTTTTTGGTGAAAAGCCAGGTATTGATAAAACCAACAAAAAAGCCAATGTAAATAACAATGCTGGAGATAATGGCTTGTTTCCTGATTTGTCCCATGAGTGGCCGAAGATATTATTTTACTTTTTTATAAGTAACATAAAAGTTCTTATCCATCAGTTTGCTGATGTCTTCACCTTGTTTAAAATTGGTACGGAATTTCTGCCAGTTTTCAGTAGCCAGCAGCAAACCATATTTTGGATTGCTGTTGCCGGGCAATCGAATAGGCATATTAAAACCTTTCACGCAATTCGTCCAGCGGTAATATAATAACTGTGTGTTGTTTTCTGTAGTAAGAAAATATTCCAGCGTTGGTACCTGGGTAGTACGCAGGTATTGATCAAACATTTTATCGAGGTTGTATCCTGTACGTTTCGAAATAAAATCTTCGATCTCTGCGCCTGTAACAGTTTTGTGGTAGTATTTCTCATTCATATCACGTAAAAGCATGCGAAAGCTGCTTTTGTCGCCAATAATCTGGCGCACCATATGAATCATATTAGCCGCTTTTGGATACATATCACCACTTCCTTCTTTGTTCACATTGTATTTGCCAACAATCGGAATATCGTTACGGATATTTCTGCGCACACCCTGCACATAAGCATCACCTGCCTCTGTGCCAAAAATATAATCAGTGTAAAGTGTTTCGCTGTAATTGGTAAAACCTTCATGCACCCACATATCGGCAATGTCTTTGCTGCTGATGTTGTTTCCATACCATTCATGACCACTTTCATGAATGATGATGAAATCGAATTTCAATCCCCAGCCAGAACCACTGAGATCGTTCCCTTTATAACCATTCATGTATTCGTTGCCGTAAGCAACGGCACTTTGGTGTTCCATGCCAAGATGATTACTTTCTACCAGTTTGTATCCGTCCTCATAAAAAGGATAGGGGCCAAACCAATATTCAAACGCACGAAGCATTGGCTTCACCTGTTCAAATTGTTTTTTAGCTTTATCAAGATTGTAATCGAGAACATAATAATCAAGATCAAGTTTTCCTTTCTCTCCATTCAATGTATCGCTGAAATGTACATACTTGCCTACGTTCATTGTTATATTGTATAGATTGATAGGTTGCGTTACAACCCATGTCCACACTTTGTTTCCTTTTCCATCTGCCACTACGTTTTGTAATTTTCCGTTTGAAACATTCATCAACGTGTCAGGAGCAGTTATGCTGATGCTTACACCATTATCCGGTTCGTCGCTTTGGTGATCTTTGCATGGCCACCATACACTTGCACCCAAACCTTGACATGCAACATTGATCCATGGATTTCCGTTCTTGTCTTTTTTCCAAACTACCCCGCCATCCCAGGGAGCACGTAAAGCCGGCTTTGGTACACCATGATAAACAAGGTAGAGTTGATGCAGATCTTTATCGGCAGTTAACACTTTGGGCATTCTGCGTTTGGGCATTTCAATATACCATGCATGTCCGTCACGGCTGAAATTCACAGGAACTCCGTTTAAGACAGCACTATCAATGACCAATGGATCCTGCAGATCGATCTGCATACGGTTGCCTTTCTTCTTCACCAATTTAAAGGAAATTGTATTGCTGCCACTAATGGTAAAATTCTTAAAGTTGGGGGTTACAGCTAAATCATACTTCACCACATTCCACCAGGCACGCTCAGGAGTTATGGAGCCACGTAATGTATCTTGTTTCGTAAGTTTTTCGTTATTATGAAAAGATTGCGATTGAACAAGTACGGATTGAAATAACAGGAACAGAAATAAGCTGAGGTAAGCTGATAAATTCTTTTTTTGCACCGGATTTATATTTGAGCCTAAATTTAGCTGTAATTCTTTATGCAGAAAGCGAAAAATAAAAGAGAAGTAAGAATGGTAAGCAAAATATTGCTCCCGGTAAGCGCATTTACTCATTTTTTATTTATCATTCTTCATTTTTCATTTTTAGTCCTCCTTTCCTGCGGCAAAGCCAAAAAGAATGAGCAGAATATTTTTCGTTACAATGAAGTAAGCGGTATCAGTTCACTTGATCCTGCATTTGCCAAAAGTCAATCTGTCATTTGGGCAACGCATCAGTTATACAACACACTCGTTGAAACAGATGATCAACTAAACATTGTTCCTTCGCTGGCAAAAAGCTGGCTTGTTAGTGATGATCGCCTGCAGGTAACTTTTTATTTACGTGATGATGTGTTCTTTCATGATCATAGCGCCTTCCCGAATGGAAAAGGACGAAAGATGACGGCGGCTGATGTGGTCTATAGCTTTCAAAGGTTGATGGATAAGAGTACAGCAAGTCCTGGTGCATGGATATTCAACAACAGGGTTGATGCAGCAACAGGTTTTACTGCTGTTGATGATACAACATTCCGTATTACGGTGCTGCGACCTTTTGTGCAGATACTTGGTGTGCTGAGTAATGTGTATTGTTCCATTGTGCCAAAAGAAGTGGTAGAGAAATATGGACCTGATTTCAGACGCAATCCCTGCGGTACAGGGCCTTTTCAATTCAAGGCATGGGAAGAAGGTCAGGCGTTGATTCTTGTAAAGAATAAAAATTATTTCGAAAAAGATAGTGCAGGTGAAAGTTTACCTTATGTTGATGGTGTGAAAGTGAGTTTTCTTGATAATAAGGCGAGTGAGTTCATGGAATTCAGGCAGGGGAACCTTCATTTCATTAATGATATTGATGCTTCGTTTAAAGATGAGGTGCTGAATAAAAAAGGTGAGTTGCGTGCAGAATGGAAGGATAAAGTGGTGCTTAATAGACATCCATATCTCAATATTGAATATATCGGAATACTGGTTGATTCAACTAATCCGTTGGTGAAGAATTCTCCATTGCGGTTAAAGGCAATAAGGCAGGCGATCAATTATGGATTTGACCGCAGAAAGATGATGCTTTATCTCCGCAACTCTATAGGAACTGCTGCTGAAAGTGGCTTTGTGCCAACAGGTTTGCCAAGCTTCGATTCAACGATTGTGAAAGGTTATTCGTATGATCCTGCAAAAGCAAAAACATTGTTGCAGCAGGCTGGTTTTAACTCTATGAAAGATGTGCCGGAGATAAAACTATTGACGATTCCTATCTATGCTGATCTGGGTAGTTATATTGCCCGGCAGTTGCAGGATATTGGTTTGAATGTAAAAGTGGAAGCGGTGCAAAAAAGTTTATTGCTTACCCAAACATCAAAAAGCGAAGCGCTGTTTTTTCGTGCAAGCTGGATCGCCGATTATCCTGATGCAGAAAACTATCTCAGTGTGTTCTATGGAAAAAATCCTGCACCACCGAACTATACACGTTATAAAAATGCTGCGTATGATGCATTGTATGAGCAATCAACAAAAGAACCAAACGATTCCGTCCGTTACAAACTCTACCGGCAAATGGATCAAATGCTGATGAACGACGCTCCAATTGTACCGTTATGGTATGATATGGTGATCCATCTCGTGCAGCCAGCTGTAAAGGGATTTAAACCAAATGCATTAAACTGGCTGGAATTAAGAAAGGTAAAACTCAGGTAACCAGGCTCAAGCAAAAATAACAAGGCACAAGGTTCAGTTGCCTTACTTCTTGTGCCTTGTTCTACTTGTATCTTGTACCTTTAATTTCTTAACTTTTTCTCTTCTTATCCTTGAATACTTTATCAAACTTATCCAGCTTGGGTTTAATTACATAATAGCAGTAAGGATTTGAATTTTTATTGAGGTTGTAATAATTCTGGTGATAGTTTTCTGCTTCGCTGTAGTTTTTGTAAGCTTCAACTGTTGTAACAATCGGGGCACTGAACGCACCACTCTTGTTTAGTTCTTCTTTATACTTTTCGGCTTTTGCTTTCTGTTCTGCATTGTGATAAAACACTGCACTTCGGTATTGCGGACCCACATCATTTCCCTGGCGGTTCAATGTTGTAGGATCATGTGTTTGCCAGAAGATTTCCAGCAATTCATCAAAAGAAATTTTCTTGGGATCAAAGATGATCTGTGCTACTTCTGCATGGCCGGTGGTTTTTGTATTCACCTGCTCGTAGGTCGGGTTCACAACATGTCCGCCACAGTAACCGCTGGTTACTTTTAATACACCTTCCACTTGTTGAAATACAGCTTCCACACACCAGAAGCACCCTGCGCCAAATGTGGCAGTATCAGTAGCTGCTCCTTCATTGCCGGTGCTTCCTGCAAAGGCAACGCTTGATAAATTATCGCTCATAGTTTTATTATTCGGTTCACTTGTAACACAGGAAAAAAATTGAAACGATCCGGTTACAGTCAAAATGCTCAAAAGTAATTTGCTCCACATATCGTTCTTGTTTTTTTGCAATATGCAATGTACGTGCAAAATTGTGCCAGAGGTTTTCATCTGGCTGTAGTACGGACGACAATTTAATGATTTTAGAACGCCTTTAACGTTTCCTTTCAAGTTTTATCTTCTTGTGCTATCTTCAAATTAAAGAATGATAACAGATAAGATTTTAAGAAATGGACAAAAGCACAGTTATTACTTTACTCATATTAGCTACACTTGGTATATCATGGACCATAGTTTACCTGTTGATTATTTACCGGTCTTTTAAAGATAAAATGTGCGGAATGCCTGCAATTGTATTGGCATTTAATATGTTTTGGGAATTTTTGTATTCGTTTGTTTTTTTGAACCAAGGGCAGGAAATTCAAATATGGGTTAACAGGGTTTGGTTTTTTTTTGATGTTGTGATTTTTACTTCTTTCATCCTGTACGGAGCCAGAGCATGGCAAGAAACCAACCGTCGTTTTTTCATACCATTTGTGTTATTCACCTTAATTTCTGCTTTTAGTTTTCTCTATTTAATGCAATTGGATTTTGGTGAAAAAGCAATTACATATTCGGCCTTTCTGATCAATGTGTTTATGTCTGCCTCTTTTATCGATCTGTTACTAAAACAACAGGACCTACGAGGTCAATCGTTCGGTATTGCATTTTTGAAGATGACCGGCACACTTGCTGCAACAATTGTGTTATTCCAGCGCTATAGTTATTTCCTGCAGCTTCTTGGTGTATTATGTTTTGTGTTGGATATGATCTATATCGTTATGATTGTTGATCGGTATAAAAAATTAAACCTGCACCTGATAACCCGCAGGTTGAAAAATTAATTATTTCGTATAATTCAGTTCGCCTGCTTTTATGGCTACAGCCAAATCGTTTTCTTTTGGTGGAATAGGGCAATTGTACCCTGTTGTATAGGCGCAATAGGGATTATAGGCTTTGTTGAAATCGATCACATATGTATTGTTGCTTATATCAGAAATATTCAGATCAATATAACGACCGCCTCCATAAGTTTCTCTGCCCGATGTGAGATCGGTAAAGGGTATAAATAAATGTTCCTTATACTTTTCAGAACTCATGAGTGAGCGTGATTGATAAATGTGCAATGCAACTGCTGTGTCATAAATATTGAAACGGATGATCCCATACACTCGGTATTGTTGTTTGGTGTTGCCAGATGTGCTCATCATAAACCATGGGCTGTTTTCTTTTCGCTCAAAAACAGCGTTAATCCGGTACTGTTGCTGCACCGGGTAAAACTTCATCTTTTGCTTATCGTTGCCGGTTACCACTTCATGATCGGCTACATATTTTTTCAGGAACAGGTTGAGCGAATCCTCATAGCTGGTTTGTGTAAAAGCAAAGCAGGGAAGAAAAGCAAGAAACAGTAAACAAAATCTCATCAGTCAGTTATTTACCGCAATTTAAGAAACCGGGCGGAAAGCTACATTGAAGATAGTTGCTGCGGCGGGCATTGTTGTACAAGAGTGCGACGCAAGGAACGCTGAATAGAATTACCTTTGCCGGCAACATAAAAGTGGTTTTTCTGTGATTAAATTTTTTCCCGATTCGGCCCTCGTGCAGCTGGAGTTTGATAAAGTGAAGGCGTTGTTACATGAGCATTGCAAAACGGAGTATGCAAAAAACAAGGCACAGGAGCTTCGTATCCATACACGAAAGGAATATATAAAGCTGGAGTTGCAACAGAGTTATGAGTTTATGCTGTTGCTGCAGCAGGGTCAGTATTTCCCTACTGATTATATTCTCAATCTTTCACGTGAACTGAAATTATTATCAATACCCGGTGCGGTGTTAACGGAAGAGCAATTGGTGCAGATCCGCAAACTGGCCATTAACGCACAAAGTATTTTTCGTTGGTTTGATGCAGATCGCAGATCGGCTTACCCTGCTTTAACAGAAGTAATTGAAGGAACGTACTACGAAAAAGTAATTCTTGAACTCATCAATGATGTACTGGACGACAGTGGTGTGGTGAAGGATGATGCGAGTGAAGAGCTGGGAAATATTCGCATGAGTTTATACAGAAAGCGAAATGAATTACGTCGTGAGTTTGAAAAAGTGTTGAAGCGTTTACAGAAACAAGGTTATGTAGCTGATATTGAAGAATCGTTTTTAAGCGGTAGAAGGGTAGTGGCATTGTTTGCAGAACAAAAGCGACAGGTGAAAGGTATTCTGCATGGCGAAAGTGAAACAAGAAGAACAGTATTTGTTGAACCGGAAGAAACCATTGAGCTCAACAATGATATTTTCAGTTTGGAAAATGAAGAGCGCAGGGAAGTGTATCGCATTCTCCGGGAATTAACGGAGCAACTTTCTGTGTATGCATCGTTGCTTACAACTTATCACGGCATATTAGGTGAATATGATTTCATCAGGGCAAAAGCAAAGCTGGGCGTTGATATGCAGGCAAATTTCCCAATGCTGACGGATAAAGCAGTGATCGACTTAAGAGAAGCCTATCATCCGTTGTTGTTGTTGTACAATAAGAAAAATCAAAAGCCAACGATTCCTACAAACATTCGTCTTGATGAAAAGAGCAGGATATTGGTGATCTCAGGACCCAATGCCGGTGGTAAAACAGTTACCATGAAAACAGTTGGGTTGATGCAATTGATGGTGCAGAGTGGTTTGCTTGTACCTGTGCATCCAGATAGTGAGTTTGGTATTTTCAAACAGGTGATGATCCATATTGGTGATACGCAAAGCATCGAATATGATTTGAGTACTTACAGCAGTCACTTGCTGCACATGAAACACTTCATGGAAACAGCAAATGGCCGCACCTTGTTTTTTATTGATGAGTTAGGAAGTGGCAGTGATCCCAATCTTGGTGGTGCATTTGCTGAAGTGATCTTACAGGAGTTGGTGAAGAAACATTCACTTGGCATTGTTACAACACACTATCTCAATTTGAAAGTAATGGCGAACCACACGCCCGGTATTGTGAACGGGGCCATGAGTTTCGATGAAAAAAGTTTGCAGCCTTTATATAAACTGATATTCGGTAAGCCCGGAAGTTCTTACACGTTTGCCATTGCAGAACGTATCGGCTTAAGCAAACAATTGATCGACCGTGCAAGGGCATTGGTAGATGAAGATCATTTCCGGTTAGATAAATTGTTGAATACGGCAGAGAGTGATCTCCGTCAGATCGAGAAGAAAGAAAAGGAACTGCATCGTTTGCTGAAAGAAAACGAGCGGTTGAAAAAAGAGATGGAGCAGGTGCTCAATAGAGAAAAACATCAGCAGCAGGTAGAGTTGTTGAAACAGCAGAATAAGATCACGGAAGACCGCATCGCTTATCTCAAGGATATGGATCGCAAACTCAAAGCCATTGTGCAGGAGTGGAGGAGAAGCGACAACAAGGCTGACGTTATGAAGCAGATCAATGCTTTGCTGTTTGATCAAAAGCAGAAGCAGGTGGCTGAGAAAAAAGACAAAAAGCTCAACGAAAAATTCAAGGAAGTGGGTGGGGAAATAAAGCCAGGCGTAAAAGTGAAAATGATGAAGAACCGCCAGGTGGGTATTGTAAAAGAACTACGGGGCAAGAACGCAGTGGTTCAGTTGGGAGCTATTCCGATTACGGTAAGTTTGACGGATCTGGTGGTTGTGGTGGATAAGTTGGAAGAAGAAAAAACCACCGGCAATTAAACATAAGCGTCACCACCTATTCATTTCTTAAAGCAGATTATTTTTTTCGTTTTCGATGTAATACATTTTTGCGTTGTAAAAAAATGTATATGAAAACGGACATTCAATTATTGCGAAATGCAACAGTTGTCATTAACACAACCGGGCTTCAGTTGCTGGTCGATCCGATGTTTAGTGCAAAAGAACATCTCGATCCTATACCTTGGTCAGATGACCGCAGAAATCCTTTGGTCGATTTGCCGGTTTCAAAGGAGATGTTGCAAAATATTATCAACTCAACAGATGTAATCTTATTAACACATCTGCATCCCGATCATTGGGATGAAGAAGCAGTTGCTTTACTGCCAAAGACAATGCAGGTGATCTGTCAGCCAGAGGATGAACCCGTATTGCGGGCACAAGGATTTTGTAATTTAATTACAACTGAACAATCTCTTTGTAATCATGTGCTTGTTGAACGTGTGTCTGCGCAGCACGGGCATGGCGAACTGCTCGACAAACTTTCTCCTGCAAGTGGATTTGTAATTCAATCGCCACATCAAACAATTTATGTAACCGGCGATACTGTTTGGGGCGAATCATTGAAGCATAACCTGCAACGTTTTCAGCCCGATGTGATCATTGCAAACAGTGGTGCGGCACAATTTAGTTTCGGTGAGCCGGTAACACTCAACAAAGAGGATGTGCTGCAAATGCTTTCTGCATGTAAGCCGCATGCAACTGTGGTTATTGTGCATATGGAAGCGGTGAATCATTGCCGTTTAACAAGAAGTGAATTGCAGGATTTTCTTAAACCGCATCAGTTTACCCAAACGGTTCTTATTCCTCTTGACGGAGAATTTATTGAAGTATAATTCAAGTTTATGCAGTTTGCGGATTTGATAAAGCTGTTGCTCCTGGGAGCTATCTGGGGCAGTTCGTATTTGTTTATGAAACTGGCATTGCCTTTAACAGGCGCTTTCTTTACGAGTGCTGCACGTATTGTCATCGGTACTGTGTTTATCTTGCTACTGGCATTCGTAAAAAAGCAGTTACCCGATTTCAAATCGAACTACAAAGCGTTCCTGCTCGCAGGCTTATTGAATCTTATCGTGCCTTATGCTAGTATTACCTATGCCTCCCGTTATGTAACTGCGTCAACTGGTGCCACACTGAATGCCACAACACCCATTTTTACATTGTTGCTGGCTGCTGTTTTTCTTAATGAAAAAATCACAGTTCGTAAAATAGCAGGCATCTGTCTTGGCATTGTTGGTGTGGTTGTACTTGTGGGTTGGAATAGTCATCCGCAACCTGCAAGTGCGTTTAAAGGAACTGCTCTTTGTTTGTTTGCTGCAGTGGCTTATGCTTCGGCTAATATTTATACTCGTATAAATTTTAAGAACCTTGGTGCTTTGCAGATTGTAACGGGGCAAATGCTGTTCAGCTCACTGTTACTTTTACCCGTTGCGCTGCCGCTGAGTATAACCATACACTTAACGGCCAATACAGTTGTGATTATTTTATGTCTTGCGTTACTCAGCACGGTGGCTGGTTATCTTTTATATTTTCAGTTGGTACAGAGTGCGGGACCGGTAAAAGCGTCGTTGGTTACATTTATCATTCCTGTGTTTGCTTTTTGCTGGAGCAGCCTGTTTTTCAACGAACCGGTTACGGGTAATTTACTGGTAAGTTTTCTATTGATTGCAAGCGGCTTGGTTTGCATTTTGTATCCGCTTAGAGGTAACAAACAACAGTAGGTTTTCATGGTAAACTGGTGTAAAAGGTTTGAACATCTTTTCAAACCTTTTCTTATTTTAGTATATGCCACATCAATTGCTGCTTGACAATATCCGGAACTTCATTCAACTTACTCAGGAAGAAGAGGAGTTAGTGCTCGACCGTACAACTCCAAGAGAATTTAAACGTGGTGAATTTTTAAATAACGAAGGAGAAGTAAACCGCTTTACAAATTTTATTATTAAAGGCAGCGCCCGTGTTTACTATATTGAACCAAGCGGGCATGAGCATGTTGTACAGTTGGGCATCAGTAAATGGTGGGTGGGTGATTTTCCAAGTTTCATCACGCAAACAAAAGCCAGCATGTACACACAAGCACTGGAGCCAACAGAGGTATTGGCTTTTTCTTATGAAAATCTGCAGGTTTTATATCACGAAGTACCAAAGATGGAACGCTTTTTCCGATTGTTGATACAACGGGCATATGCTTCTTTTCATCGGAGAGTTTTAGAAGCGCTGGGCATGGATGCAGAGCAGCGTTATCTTGCTTTCAGGAATGTATATCCTGAAATGGATATGCAGATTCCGCAAAAACATATCGCTTCATACCTTGGAATGTCGCCGGAATTCTTAAGTACACTAAAGCGCCGGATAGTAGACAAAGAACGGGGGCGTGTACGGAAGTAGAATTTAAAAAAAAGCTTACGCAGAAACAAACCTGTATTCACTTTCACTTTTGCAGGATAGCTGTATTCGTTTTCATTAACAGCAATGCCTGTTTGAAATTTCTTTAAGTATATTTTTGAACGTGCACGCTGGTAACTTCTGTTGCGATGGGAAGGCCCCACATTGCTCATTATCTGAAATCCCTGTTCAGGTTTATTTTGGATGCCAACTGTTTCAATTTATTTTGATGACCCCAACGGTCCTCGTTGGAAGTTATTGACATATTACCCGGCACACTCAAACCGGAAATGAACGTAATCAGCTATGAAGATTGGCTTCACTTGAAAAGCTGATCATGAGTTATAATAACGTTTGAAAAGCTGCATTTTTTTTCGCTTTTTCTTAATCCACATTATTTTTTAGTCCCATAATTCCTGAGAATTTTGATTAAAAATATACTAGTAATGAAACGTATTCTGGCAATATGTGCAAGCAATAAACCGAACTCTATAAACAGGTTGTTACTTTCTGCAGCGTGTTTAAAACTCACAGGTGCTGAAGTTCAAACCATGTTGCTTTCTGATGTTAGTATTCCTTTTTACAACGAATTGATTGAAGAAAATGAAGGCGTGCCTGGCGAGGTGTTGCGTATTCATCAAACCTTCACCGAAGCAGATGGATTTGTATTGGCTTGCCCTGAGCATAACGGGCTGCCGCCGGCAGTTTTTAAAAATCTTTACGACTGGTTATCGAGAATAAACCAAAGAGTTTTTGCAGATAAACCCGTGATGCTGCTAAGTACTTCACCTGGCGAAAACGGTGGAGCAAGTAATCTTTCATTGATCCGTGAGTTACTGCCGAGATGGGGCGGCATTCCTGCAGGTTTTTTTGCGCTCGGAAAATTTTACAGCAACTTCCACTCGTCAGAAAAGCGAATCACAAATCCTTTGCTCAATCTGATGCTGGACCAAGAAATCGCTGTATTTGAATCGGCCATTCATCATCCTCAATTCGCTTGATATGATGGATCAAACGTTTTTTAATTTTAAACAGTTTTTGGTGAAAGGACTATCTGTTGGTTGCTTGTTTTTTTCTGTAGCCCGCAATGCACAATCGGGGAGCTACAACAGAGCAGCCCGACAAACAGATTCGTTAATGCGGGCTAAAATGGAAGAGCTTCATATACCGGGAGCAGCAGTAGCTGTTATCCAGAATGGTAAATTGTTGCAACAATCAGTTTACGGACTTGCTAATTTAGAATGGGGAAATGCCATTACTGTAAATAGCAATTTTCAATCGGCATCCTGTACAAAATTGCTTACATCAACTCTATATTTAAAAGCGGTACATCATCAAAAAATTTGTCCCGAAGATCTTTTGTGTGTTTACCTGGAAGATGTTCCGGAAGGATGGCGCAACATCCGTATAAAACATCTCATCAACCACTCTTCGGGCATAAAAGAATTCATAGGAGACCCCAATCTTTCATCTGTTGCATGGTTGAAGGCAGTACAAGATTCTGTTTTGAATTTTGAACCAGGTTCAAAACAGCAGTATACACAGAGTGATTTTGCATTGCTCGCCGTCATACTTGAACAGCTGTACCGGCAGCCCTTCGACCAATTACTGCAGAATGAAATTCTGTATCCTTTAGGCATGCAGGATGGAAGTTATGATGCGGAGCTGCGGCAACCGGCTTTCACCAATTCAAATTTAGTTAAAGAGAAGGTTTCAACTTATTACTTTAATGACGTTTTCAGGTTGTATAAATTTCTTTACCCGTTTTACAATTATGCGGCAGGAGGTTTTTATGCATCAATAAGTGATTGGACAAAATGGGCTATTAGCCTAGATACTGAAGTACTATTCCCGGTTTCGCTGCTGAACAACTCCAGTCATTTTCCAAACACTGTTGACAAACCGTTTTTTTCGAATGCCGGATGGCTCAGGCAGCAAGTACAGGGACATACAATTACCGGACATACTGGTGGCCCAGGTTTATCGGAGGTTTGGCGTTTTACGGAAGCCGGATTTACATTTATTGTACTTACAAACGATACAGAATTGTTACCGGGTCTTGCGTTGCAGATTGCATCGTTCTATTTACCTGGCTTTTCGGCACCTGAAACAATATCAAAATTTAAACGATCAATTAAATAATCATTTATGAATATTTCTGGAAATACAATTCTAATTACGGGTGGCGGATCGGGAATAGGTTTAGCCACTGCAAAACTGCTGGATCAATTTGAAAACCGATTGATATTAGTGGGGCGTAACAAACAGAAACTGCAATACGCAGTTAGTCAACTTACAAATGCTGAATTTTTTATAGCAGATGTAACTGATCCGCATGACGTGCAAAGCCTGGTAAAACATGCGGAAAGTGAGTTCCCCGATTTAAATATCCTCATCAACAATGCCGGAGTAGCATATACGTATTCCATTCAACGTATTGAAGATTCTTTTGAAAAAGCAACTGCTGAAATAAATACCAACTACCTGGCAAATGTTCATCTTACAACAAAGCTGTTACCGTTGTTGTTGAAAAATAACGAATCGGCTATTATTAACAACAGTTCAGTAACCGCACTGGTGCCAGCACTCAAAATTCCAACCTACAGTGCCAGCAAAGCTGCCTTACATTCGTTTTCGCAATCGCTCCGATATTTGTTACAGGCACAAAGCAATGTAAAAGTTTTTGAAGTGCTGCCGCCGCTTGTGGATACCGATTTCTCCAAGGAAATCGATGGACCAAAAATTTCGCCTGAAAAAGTTGCTGAAACAATTTTGCACGGAATGGAAACAGATACGTATGAAATTTTTGTTGGGGTGGCCGCAGAGCTGTCAAAGGTGGTTCGAAATTCGCCGGAAACAGCAATTAAACTGCTCAATCAACTTGCTTAATTACAAGTTGATTTTGTTGCCGGCAAATTCACAACAGCTTGACTAAAAAATAATTGAACAAAAGAGTTAGTTTTTTTGGCTCAAAAAACTAGTACCCTTACTTTTGCGCCGGAGAGATGGCAGAGCGGTCGAATGCGGCGGTCTTGAAAACCGTTGAAGTGAAAGCTTCCGGGGGTTCGAATCCCTCTCTCTCCGCCAAAGCTCAGTAAAGCGAAAGTTTTATTGAGCTTTTTTATTTATACTTTGGAGGATTTCTGTTTTATCAAAAAGTAATTATCTTTCTCGCCTTCTTCACAATAACCATCAAACTATGATCAAAAAAGCATTACTGGCCTTTCTGTTGCTGCCTTGTGCAGTGGCTTTCAGTCAGTCAAAAAAAGAAACAAAGGAACCGCAACCGATCGGCTGGAAGGATGTGCCTGCCTGGCGCACGATCAATAATTTCCAGGTAACACTTTCGCCTGATGGTAAATGGGCTGCTTATCCCATTACTGCCGCAGAAGCCGACGGCGAACTGGTGGTGAAGAAATTAAACGATACAGTTGAAAGAAGATTCCCTATCGGTTTCAGCAGTTTTCCTCAATTCAGTTTTTCTGAAGATGGCAAATGGCTCGTGTTTAAAGAATCCCCCAAATTCAAAGAGGTAAAAGCAAATGAAAAAAGCCCCGGCAAACAGTTGTTTGAAAAACTGTACTTGCTTGATCTTGCCAATAACAAGAAAACAGAATTCGACAGGGCAGGTAGTTTTGTATTGAACGGTAAAACATCCTCTCACCTCGCCATCAAAATTGTAAAAGAACGCAGCATTGGTGCAAGACCTGAAGATGCACAGGGCGGCGATCTTTTACTTATTGAACTTGCAAATGGTAAAGCCATCAACATTGGTAATGTGGGCGAATTCAGTTTCAACAAAGCAGGCAATCTTTTAGCGTATACAATTGATGCTGCAAACAAAACCGGTAATGGTTTATATCTCTACAATATCAACAGTCGTCAGACAACAGTACTTGATAACGATAAAACAACGTATAAGTTTCTTGGATGGGACGCAGAGAAAGATGCAGTTGCCGTATTAAAATTGAAAAAAGATGAGAAGTATAAAACAGAGAAAGGAACTGTATTAGGCGTAAAGAATCTTTTGCAATCACCATCTGTGTTTACGTATGATCCTGAAAAAGATTCGCTCAGCTTTCCTGCAAAAATGACCATCAGTGCAATGCGTCGTCCATATTGGAGCGAGGATTTGAGCAGAATATTCTTTGGCATCGCAGCATTGGAACCTGTAAAGAAAGAAGAAGACACTACCGGTAAATCAAAGCCAGCAGTTAAAGAACCGGATTCATTAGTGCTGGTTCGTATTAAAGCTGATACGAGTATTAAATCTGTTGCAGATTTGAAACGTGCATTAGAGAAAGCAGAAGCAAAAGGAAAGCCTGAAGCGAAACCTGCCAACGATGCAACAAAACCTGACATGACCATCTGGCATTGGCAGGATAAGCGTTTGCAAAGTCGCCAGCAGGTGCAGGAAATGCAGGATAAGAATTTTTCTTATGTTGCAATGGTTGATGCGGCAACAAATAAATTCACACAGTTGAATGATGGCAATACCCGTTCATTAAGCATAATGCCCAAACAACTTTATGCTATTGCAGAAGATATTGATGCCTATGAACTGGATCAGAATCTTGATGGACAGAGTTATTCTGATCTGTACATGATCAATCTTAAAACAGGTGCAAAAACAAAGTTCAAAGAGAAATTTTATCGACCATCATTCTCTTCAACTCCCCGTCCTTCACCTGATGGGTTGAAATTTACTTATGGAGATGATGGACATTACTACGTGTATGATCTCACAACAAACACATCTACCAATATCACACAAAAAATTGCAACAAGCTTTGTGAATTCAGAAGATGATCACAATGTAACAAAGCCGCTTACTCCTGTAATTGGCTGGAGCAGCGACAGTAAATATGTTCTCATTCGTGATCTGTGGGATATCTGGCAGGTAGCTGCAAACGGCAGCAGTGCTGTTAATCTTACATTGAATGGAAAGAAAGAGCAAATACGTTACACCAATCGTTATTCCATTGATGAGGAAGAAAAAGGATTTGATCTGAAGAAGAAAAACTATTTCCGTATTTACGGTGAGTGGACAAAGAAAAGTGGTATTGTAACACTTGATCCCGGCACGAACGGACTAAAACCAGGTGCAACTGTATTGCTGTGGGAAGATGCTTCTGTTGGTTCATTTGCAAAAGCAAAGAGTGCGAATGTGTTTATGTATTCAAAAGAAGATTTCAATAAACCGACAGAATTTTTCACTGCAAATGATAAGTTGGCTGGTCCTGTTCAGTTTACAAAAAATGCACCTGATTATTCAAAATACAAATGGAGTGCGGGTACACAATTAGTAAACTATGTTTCAGATAAAGGCGATACACTGCAAGGTGCATTATTTCTGCCGGCAGGTTATGAGAAAGGGAAGAAGTATCCAACACTGGTTTACTATTACGAAAAACTGTCACAAACATTACACAGCTATAGCAATCCCGGTTTCAGTGGTACCGGTTGGAATCCTGCTATGTATACCAGCAATGGATACGCCGTGTTTATTCCGGATATCGTTTACAAAATGGATGATCCGGGTATGAGCGCTGTATGGTGTGTATTGCCTGCAGTAAAAGCAGCTATTCAAACAGGTGTGATCGATGAAACCAAGATCGGTATTCATGGACATAGCTGGGGTGGTTACCAAACAGCTTTCCTCATCACCCAAACAAATATGTTTAAAGCTGCAGCTGCAGGTGCACCATTAACCAATATGGTGAGTATGTACGATCTTATTTACTGGAACAGTGGCGGAGGTAACATGTCGATTTTTGAAGCATCACAAGGCCGTTTCCGTGGTGCTCCCTGGGAAAACTGGGATTCCTATTTGCGCAACTCACCTGTGTATCATGTTAAGAAAGTGAATACGCCATTGCTCATGTTGCATAACGATAAAGATGGTGCGGTTGATTTTACACAGGGTATTGAATATTACAATGCATTACGTCGCTTGAAAAAACCGGTGATAATGATGCAGTATAAAGGTGAAAATCATGGGTTGGCCAAAATGGAAAACCGCAAAGACTACAGTGTTCGCATGATGGAATTTTTTGATCATCATCTCAAAGGCAAAGAAGCTCCCGATTGGCTGAAAAACGGGATTGATCGTTTAAAACTGCCTGATCATTTGGAGAACAGGGCCTTTTAATTGTCCGCAAACGTTTTCTAACCGGGATGTAACGAAAATCATCCCGGTTTTTTATTGCTCTCTTGACTATAAACCTCAGAATTTCACTATTTTACCGCCCAATTGTTGATTATGAAGATTCAATTCTATCTGCGTTTTTTTACGCAGTATGGCCAAAGCCTCTTTGTTTCGGGAAATTGTGAGGCGCTTGGCAATAACGATCCCGCTGCTGCTTTGCCCATGCAATACTTAACAGATGAATTCTGGACGGTAAGTATTGATCTTGGAAAGGATTTCGAAAACGATCTTCAGTATAACTATATTCTCAAAAATGATAATGGTGGAGATGTTGTAGAATGGGGTAACGACCGTGTGGTGGAAGTAATGAAATTAGGGGTGGATGAACTTACCCTCATTGACACATGGAACCACGCAGGTGAATTTGAAAATGCGTTTTATACACAGCCTTTCCTGAATGTGTTACTAACGAAACATAAAGAAACGAAAGCAAGATCGTTTAAAGGAGTTACACATGTGTTTAAAGTGAAAGCGCCTTTGTTGAAAGAAGACGAAGTGCTATTTATATCCGGCAGCAATGACACGCTTACGAAGTGGGGCACCACAGAACCTGTGCTCATGCATATGGAAGATAACTGGTGGACTACCAGATTGAATCTTTCTTCCGAAAGTTTTCCCGTTGCGTACAAGTATGGTGTGTTCAATACAAAAACAAAAAGCTTTGTTGCCTTTGAAAGTGGGAACAACCGTATTCTTTACGACAGTTATGGCAGAAAGAAGATCACAGTATTGCACGATGGATTTGCGTTGTTACCTAATAACACCTGGAAAGGCACTGGTGTTGCCATTCCTGTTTTCAGTTTGCGTACACAAAAGAGTTTAGGTGTTGGAGAGTTTACTGATATAAAAGCATTGGTTGATTGGTCGAAGAAAGTGAATATGAAACTCATTCAAATTCTTCCGATCAATGATACAACTGCAACACATAGCTGGCAAGACTCGTATCCATACGCAGCTATTTCAGCCTTTGCATTACATCCCATCTATCTCAATATTGAAGCGGTTGCAGGCAATGCCAATCATCCCGTAGTAAAATCGCTTAAGAAGAAACAAAAAGAGCTGAATGGATTGATCGATATCGATTACGAAGCAGTGATGAAAGTGAAATGGGCTGCAGTAAAAGAATTGTATGCAGAACAAAAGAAAGCAATGCATGAAGATGCGTTGTTCTTTGAGTTCTTTGAATTGAATCGTCATTGGCTGGTACCTTATGCTGCATTCAGCTATCTGCGTGATAAATACAAAACACCTGATTTCAGTCAATGGAAATCACATAGCGTGTATGATGAACATGCTGTTCAGGAGTTTGTTGATCCCACAAAAAAACATTACGATGAAATAGCTCTTTATTACTTCATTCAATATCATTTGCATTTGCAGTTGCAATCAGCAACGGCTTATGCACATGCAAACGGCATTGTGGTGAAAGGAGATATTCCCATTGGTATTTACCGGAACAGTTGTGATGCATGGGTTGAACCTGAACTTTACAATATGAGTATGCAGGCAGGTGCACCGCCGGATGATTTTGCAGTGAAGGGGCAGAACTGGGGTTTCCCGACTTACAACTGGCAACGTATGGCGCAGGACGATTTCAAATGGTGGCGTCAGCGTTTTGAGCAAATGAGCAGTTATTTTGATGCATTCCGCATTGATCATATTCTTGGTTTCTTCCGCATCTGGAGTATTCCCATGCATGCAGTAGAAGGTATTCTTGGCTATTTTGTACCTGCTACACCTGTTCACATAAGCGAGTTTGGTCCACGTGGATTGTGGTTCGATTATCAACGTCTTTGTCGTCCATTCGTGAATGATGATGTATTGCGTGAATTCATGAATGGTGATACAGAAGTGCTGAAGCCATACCTCAACCATATCGGCAACGGACAGTTTGAATTAAAAGAAGAATTCAACACACAACGAAAAGTAGAAGCGCATTTTGCAAAGCTTGAAGCAAACGATCATAACGATTGGATTAAACATGGTTTGTACGATTGCATCAGCAATGTGATCTTGTTTGAAGTGGAAGGGAGTCAATCGCAGCAGTTTCATTTCCGCATCAGTATGAGTTCAACTTCATCGTTCCGTTATCTTGATGCAGATACAAAGCGAAAACTGGATGATCTGTATGTAAATTATTTTTACCGCAGGCAAGATGATTTCTGGCGCAAAGAAGCAATGGCAAAATTGCCTTTCCTGAAACGCTCAACCAATATGTTGGTGTGCGGAGAAGATCTTGGTATGGTACCTGATTGTGTGCCCGATGTAATGAATCAACTTGGTATGTTGAGTTTGGAAATTCAACGTATGCCGAAAGATCCATCGAAGCAATTCTTTCATCCCTCAACAGCTCCTTACTTAAGTGTGGTTACACCAAGCACACATGATATGAGTACGATACGTGGATGGTGGGAAGAAGACCGTACACAAACGCAAAAATTTTATACGCATGAAATAGGTCAGCTTGGTGAAGCACCTTATTTCTGCGAACCGGGAATTGTAAAAATCATCATCTCACAACATTTGTATTCACCTGCTATGTGGAGTATTTTCCAGATACAGGAATTGCTGGGCATGAGTGCTGAACTGCGAAGAGAAAATCCAAACGATGAGCGTATTAATGTGCCGGCCAATCCAAAACATTACTGGCGCTACAGAATGCACATCAGTCTTGAAGATTTACTGCAGGAAGAAAAATTCAATGAAGAGTTGAAAGGACTTATTGTTGCGAGTGGGAGAGGATAAGAGTTATAAGTCATAAGTTCTAAGTTTTAAGTTCAACCGTCTTCGAAGGTGATTCTCCGATCACGTTAAGTTTGCTGTGATTCGTATTTGTATTCCTTGTGCTTTGGATTTTGATTTTTGTGTTTTCTTCCTGTGCCTTGTCCCTTGCGTCTTGTACCTTTGCCTAAAGTTTTTCAATTAGATGCCTTTACAACTTCGTTATAAAAAAACAGAACTTCCGTTTCGTTATCCGTTTACAATTTCCAAAGGAACCAAAACACATCAGCCTGCATTGATCGTTGAACTCGAACATCGAGGTGCAAGAGGCTTTGGTGAAGCGCCTGCCATTGCTTATTACAATTTACCGGTTGAAAAGATGGTGGAAGATCTCGAACGAAAAAAAATGTTCGTCGAAAAATTCGCTTACACCGATCCTGAACGTTACTGGCATTACCTGCATCATTTATTTCCGCAAAATAATTTTCTTGTTTGTGCACTCGACATTGCCAGCTGGGATATGTATGGTAAACTAAGAAACAAACCATTGTATCAACTCTGGAATTTAGATTACAGTAAATCGCCCGTTTGTGATTATACGATAGGTATTGATACAGTGGAGAAAATGGTGGAGAAGATGATCGAAAAACCATGGCCCATTTACAAGATCAAAGTAGGAGTGCCCGGTGATATTGAACTTGTTGCAGCATTACGAAAACATACAGATGCTGTTTTTCGTGTGGATGCAAATGCTGGTTGGACATTGGAAGAAGCATTGGAAAAAATTCCGCACTTAAACGAATTGGGTGTTGAGTTTATTGAACAGCCGCTTGCAAAAGATAATTGGGAAGGCATGAAGGTATTGTACAACAAATCACCTTTACCATTGATTGCTGATGAAGCTTGCGTGTTTGAAGCCGATGTGCAGAAGTGTCATCAACATTTTCATGGAATCAATATTAAATTAACGAAATGCAGCGGTATTACACCTGCAAAACGCATGATCGATAAAGCAAGAGAACTGGAGATGAAGATCATGATCGGTTGTATGAATGAATCAACAATCGGCTCTGCTGCTATTGCCCATCTTGCACCATTGGTTGATTATATTGATATGGATGGACCTTTGTTACTGGCAGAAGATATTGCCACCGGTTTAACCTATGATCAAGGAAAAGTAAGTGTGAGTGAGAAACCCGGCCTTGGTATTTCTACAAACCTCTTTGAATAAAAAAAGGCCGGACAAATTGCCCGGCCTTTTATCAATAGTGAGTCTTTCAATTTAATGTTCTGCTTCCCACACCAATGCGCTGGCGCCAAGAATAGCAGCATCTGCTTCTTTTAAATCACTGTAAAGAATTTTTACTTTGTTCTTGAATATCTGAATAAGGTTCGCCTCCATAGCCTGTACGGTCGGCTTCAGAATTAAATCGCCGGCTTTGGTTAAGCCGCCAAATAAGATAATCGCTTCCGGTGAAGAGAACATCACAAAATTGGCCAATGCTTCACCAAGAATTTCACCGGTGAATTCAAAAATATGGTTAGCAATGGCATCGCCTTGTTCTGCACACTTAAATACTGTTTCACTTGTCAATTCATCGATGGAATAATTTCGAAGCAGGCTCGGCGCATCGGGTTGATCAGTTAAAAACTCAATGGCGGTTTCACGCACGCCGGTAGCAGATGCATACGATTCAAGTGAGCCCCGCATACCTGTTCCTTTATGTAAACGTCCACCGGGGCGTACTGTTACGTGCCCCAATTCACCTGCAAAGCCATCATGCCCCACAACAATTTTTCCATCGATCACAATACCACTGCCAACGCCTGTGCCAAGCGTAATAGTGATAAAATGCTTCATGCCTTTAGCCACACCATACATCATTTCACCCATGGCCGCTGCGTTCGCATCGTTGGTAAGTTTGGCGGGAATACCAAACTTTTTCTCGATCAGGTTCGCCATGGGAATAATGCCTTTCCATTTCAGGTTTGGTGCATATTCGATTGTGCCCGTATAGTAGTTGCCATTCGGCGCACCTACACCAATACCTTTGAACTTTTCATTGCCGCCGTGTTTAGCAATAAGCAAGGAAAGGTTGTCATATAATTCTTCAATAAAATCTTCTGCATTTTCATGTATATCGGTACGTATACGGCCTTGTTCAAGAATGTTTCCTTTACGGTCAACAATTCCGAATTTGGTGCTTGTACCGCCAATATCAATTCCTACTGCATAATCTTTAATCATGATTCAATCTTCTTTTATCGCCAAAAATAATATAATCATTAATGTCCGCCACCGCTGACCTGATTGTCGAAGTCTAATCCCTGTGCTTTTAAAATTGATTTGAGCTTTAAAGCAATCAGAACAAGAAACCCGAAACATAAAGCTGCAATCAGATATGAATAGTGTAAACCGATAGCAGGTACATCACCTAAAGAGCCCTGGAACGGAGGAATAACTGCACCCCCGAGGATCATCATGATCAATAAAGCTGAGCCCTGGCTCGTGTATTTACCTAAACCTCCTACACCAAGTGAGAAGATACAGAGCCACATTACAGAACAGAATAACCCGCCAGCCATGAATGCGTAAACAGATAATAACCCTGTTGTGAATACACCAATGATCATTGAAACCATTGCAAGTGCTGAAACAGTAACCAATGTTTTAACCGGCTTTTCCTGTCCATAGAAAAATGCCACAATAGCAATCATGATACAAACTGAATACAGGAAAAGATCAGAAATGTCATTACCATACAGGTAGTTCACAAACATAATTATTGCAAACGCCAGAAATGGCACAACAATCATTGCAATTGTTTTCTTTAAGCCTTTAAGATTGAATACGCTTACAGCACCAGTCCAGCGCCCAATCATCAGACTCCCCCAATACAGCGATATATATTTGGATATCTCACTTTCATCAAGACCGGTTTCATTGAAATACCCTGGTATTTTCAGAAGTGCACCGAAGTTATTATCGATCGTTACCTCCACACCCACATAAACAAAAATTGCAATCATGCCATAAAGTAATTGCTGGTATTTCATAGCACCCCAGCCTTCGCTGTTCTTTGTGGCGCTGTTGTTTGAATAAAACAGAACACCCAATACAACAACGATGGTGGCAATGAGCAGAGGAAGTTTCGGAACTTCTGTTAACTGTCCGATGATAATGATAGCAGTAACAAGTCCGGTCATTGTAAGCAACGAAGCTGCGGCTTTATTTTCTTTCTCCACTTTTGACTCATTAATGCCGGCCGGGAGTTTCGAAAAAGTAAAGAATAACGCAACAGCTGCAAAAACACCCGCAACAATTAAATACAATGTGTTGATGTTTGTTACTGTTACTTCCTTGTGCTCGCCCCCCACAGAACCAAATAAAAAGAAGCTTACAATAATAGGCCCCAGTGTTGTGCCAAAAGAGTTAATACTTCCTCCCATATTTAACCTGTGCGAACCTGTTGAAGGATCGCCAAGTGAAATAGCAAAAGGTTGTGCCGATGTTTGCTGTAATGAAAAGCCCAGCGCAACAATAAAAAACGAAGCCAGAATTGCAGGGAATGAATTTGCATTTGCCGATGGTATAATCAGCAATGCTCCAATTACAGAGATCCATAATCCGTAGATGATTCCTTTCTTATATCCGATCTTGTTAAGTATATCGTAACCTAACGCATTCGACACAAGAAAAAGGATGAGGGAGCCAATAAAATAAGCTCCATAAAAAGCCGAGCCAATCAGTTGCGATTGAAATTGGTTCAACTCAAAATGTGATTTACAGAATGGAATAAAAATACTGTTGGAAGCTGCAATAAAGCCCCAAAAGAAGAAAACGGTTACCAGGGTACCTAAGGCACCATAATTTGTTGGTTGTTTAGCGGCGCTCATACAATCGAGAATAGTAGTTGTTTGTAAAGGCTGAAAGTATAAAGAATTTGCTTTGCGAAAAATTATTTATTGTTTTTTGGTGTAAGCAAAACTCCTTCCTATATTCAATGCAACAAATAGTTATAATTTCTTGCCAATGGAAATTCTTCATGTGAGTGCCGAATGTTACCCGGTGGCCAAAGCAGGCGGTTTGGGCGATGTGGTTGGCGCCTTACCTAAATACCAACAAGACGTAGGTCACCAGGCAAAAGTGGTGATGCCCATGTACCGTACCAAATTCCTGATGAATAATGAATGGGATGTGGTGCACAAAGGCTACACAAACATTGGTGACTACTTCTTCGATTATACCATCATCAAAGAAAAAACCAATGTACTTGGCTTTGGTCTTTATTTGGTTGATGTGAATGGCTTGCTCGACAGAGATAAGATCTATGGCTACGATGACGATGTGCAACGCTTCACAGCGTTCCAGGTATGTGTGGTTGATTGGATCGCTTCCTGGCAGTTTAAGCCCGATGTAGTGCATGTGCACGACTATCATGCAGGATTGATTCCTTTCATGATGCAGCATTGCTACCGTTATAACCAGTTAGCTTCAATACCAACTGTATTAACGATCCATAATGCGCAGTACCAGGGTTGGATGACATGGGAACAGAGTGTACTTCTTCCGCCTTACGATGAATGGAAGCGTGGTATGCTGGAGTGGGGCACCAGTATCAATCCGCTGGCAAGTGCCATTAAATGTGCAACCAAAGTAACAACTGTAAGCAACAGTTATCTTGAGGAGCTGAAGTTCATGAGCAATGGCCTTGAGGCTTTGTTTGAATACGAAAAAGGTAAATGCAGCGGTATATTAAATGGTATTGATACAGATGTTTGGAATCCTGAATCGGATAAATACATTAAACACGATTATTCACTTGCAACAGTTGAAGAAGGTAAAGCAAAAAATAAAGCACAGTTATGTGAAACATTCGGACTTGATATGAACAAGCCTTTGTTTGTTTTCATTGGCCGTTTGGTGGGGGAGAAAGCTGCCGATCTGTTGCCCGGTGTAATTGGCGATTCGTTCTATTACATTGGCAGGCGCATGAACTTCCTCATTCTTGGAAGTGGTGAGCCTGATGTGGAAGCAAAACTCAACGGCATGACGCCCATTTCGCAAGGCGATTACAGTTGTTATATCGGTTATAATGAAGGGTTGAGTCACCTGATGTATGCGGGTGCCGATTTCTTATTGATGCCAAGCCGTGTTGAACCTTGTGGTTTGAACCAGATGTATTCCATGCGTTACGGAACTGTGCCTTTGGTACGTAATACCGGTGGCTTAAAAGATACAGTGAAAGACATTCTGTTACCAAATGGTTACGGACTTGTTTTTGATAATGCTTCTGTTGGTGATGTGTGCAATGCCGTTTGGCGTGCCTGTGAGTTATACAGTAACAAAGAGAAATTTTCTGCTGCTCGTGAGCGTATGATGCAGCTCGATTTCAGCTGGGAATCCAGCGTTCAACAATATCTTGCTTTATACCAAAGTTTGCGATAATTTTAGAATAAGACCCTTACACTTAAATTAGTCATATGAGTAAATCAGCTGCAAAAAGTACGTTGGCCGTTATCCTTGGTGGTGGCGCCGGTACACGTTTATATCCTTTAACAGCAAGCCGCAGTAAACCCGCAGTTCCCATTGCAGGTAAATACAGGTTAGTTGACATTCCCATTTCTAACTGTATCAACTCGGGCATTAACCGGATGTTTGTATTAACACAGTTTAATTCTGCTTCGCTCAACAAACACATCAAGAACACGTATCACTTCAGTATGTTCAGCAGTGCGTTCGTTGATATTCTTGCGGCAGAGCAAACACCTGATAATTCAGGTTGGTACCAGGGAACTGCAGATGCTGTTCGTCAATGTATCCGTCATGTGCAGCAACACGAAGCCGATTATGTGTTGATCCTTTCAGGTGATCAATTATATCAAATGGATTTTCAGCAAATGATCGAAGACCATGTTGCAGGTGGTGCAGATATCAGCATTGCAACTATTCCTGTTGCAGAGCGTGAAGCACCGGAGTTTGGTATTTTGAAAGCAGATGATAAGAGTTGTATCACATCATTTATCGAGAAACCTAAGAAAGAAATATTAGGAGAGTGGGTAAGTGATACGGGTGATGAGATGCGTAATATGGGGCGTGTCTATCTCGCATCAATGGGTATTTATATTTTCAATAAACAATTGTTGATCGATCTGTTACAGGAAGAATATAAAGATGCAACTGATTTTGGTAAAGAGATCATGCCGAAGTCGATTGAAAAATACAAAGTTGTCAGCTATCAGTATGATGGTTACTGGACAGATATCGGAAATATTTATTCCTTCTTCGAAGCCAATCTCGCATTAACGCAAGAGATCCCTGATTTCAATTTGTTTGATAATACGAAACCTGTTTATACACGTGCACGTATGTTGCCACCGGCAAAGATCAGCGGTACAACACTTGAGAAAACAATTATTGCCGAAGGTTCCATTATTCTTGCAAGCAGGATCGAGAACAGTGTAATTGGTATTCGCACACGCATTGGTCATGGTACTACTGTTGTAAGCAGTTACCTGATGGGTGGTGATTATTTTGAAACACTTGATGAAATGAATCATGCAGCAGCACGTGGTATTCCAAAGATCGGAATCGGCGAGCGTTGCTATATCAAGAATACAATTATTGACAAGAACTGTCGCATAGGTAATGATGTACGCATTAACGGTGGTCATCATTTGCCTAATACCGATCATTCTTTGTACACAGTGAAAGATGGCATTGTGGTGATCAAGAAAGGCGCTATTATTCCAGATGGATTTGTGATCTAACTTTTTCTCCCCGGGATAAGGTTAGCTTATACTACTATTGATTATGAACTTAAATATGATCTTCTTTCAGGGGGAAGAAGATCATTGATTGCTATGGCTGCAGGTACTTCCATGGGCTCTTCTTCTACGGGATTAGTGCCCAAACCCAAACTCTCTTTTTGGCAGATCTTCAATATGAGTTTCGGGTTTCTCGGAATTCAGTTTGGCTTTGCTTTACAAAACTCCAATGCAAGTGGCATCCTTCGAAACTATGGTGCAGATGTTGAACATCTTTCCTGGTTTTGGCTGGCCGCACCTGTGGTTGGTTTAATTGTGCAACCCATCGTTGGTCATTACAGCGATAATACATGGACGAAACTTGGCCGGAGAAGACCTTATTTTCTTGCGGGTGCAATTCTTTCATCGGGTGCATTAACCTTAATGCCCAATGCGGGGATTTTGGGAACCATTGCTCCGTTGGTGATCATTGGTGCAGGCTTTCTTATGATCATGGACGCATGTTTCAATCTTTCGATGGAGCCTTTCCGTGCATTGGTTGCAGATAATCTTCCCGATTCACAACGCACCATGGGTTTCTCTATTCAAACATTTTTGATTGGCATTGGTGCGGTGTTAGGTTCATGGTTGCCGGCCATACTTGCTTACTTCGGCGTATCAGAAAGTGCGCCCGATGGAGTAGTAGCCGATAATGTGAAATATGGTTTTTACATTGGTGCAGCAGTGTTCATCACCAGTATTCTTATTACTGTATTCAAAACAAAAGAATATCCACCTGCTGAATATGAAAAGTATCATGGCAAATCAGAATCGCATAACACCGGACTTGCAAGCATCTTTACTGATTTGAAAAAGATGCCGAAGACAATGAAGCAACTTGGTCTTGTGCAATTCTTCAGTTGGTTTGCTTTGTTCGGTATGTGGGTGTTTACAACAGATACGATTGCTACGCATATTATGGGATTGCCCATTGAAGACCGCAGTTCAGATATGTATCGTAAAGCACAAAGCTGGACGGGTGTGATATTTGGTGTGTACAATCTTGTGTCAGCTATTTATGCATTATGTCTTCCGTTTATTGCCAGCAAGATCGGCCGTAAACAAACACATGCATTATCGTTGATCATTGGTGGTATTGGTTTGATCTCTATTTTCTTTGCACCCAATAAAGAATTTCTCATCTTCTCGATGATTTGTGTAGGTATTGCATGGGCAAGTATACTGGCAATGCCTTATGTAATTCTTTCCAGCTCTATCCCTGCAGGTAAGATGGGTATTTACATGGGCATCTTCAATTTCTTTATTACACTGCCGCAAATTCTGAACGGGATCATTGGTGGCCCTATGGTAAAGAATGTTTACAATAACCAACCGGTGTATGCAGTACTCACAGCCGGTATATTTATGATCTGTGCGGCAATCAGTGTGATCTATGTGTACGATCCCGGGGCGATTATTATCAAGCAGGAGAAAGAAGTATCGTAATCAGGAATAATATTCATACTGAAAAAACTAATTTAAGATGAAACAAATAATTATAACCTTCAAGTTACTGCTCCTCGCAGTAACTTTTTCATTTGCACAGAATACCTACAATCTTTATCCGGCAAACTGGTGGGTGGGGATGAAGTATAACAAACTTCAGATCATGATCAATGGTACTGATGTTGGAAAACATTCAGGCTTTGCAATCAACTATCCGGGTATTACGTTAACAAAGGTGAATAAATTTCAGAGTAAGAATTATGTGATACTGGATGTAACTATTTCGCCTGCTGCAAAACCCGGAACAATTGGTATCCGTTCTAAATCGGCTGAAGGTAAACAGGTAAACTTTGAATTTTCGTTACAGCCAAGAAGACCTGGCCGTGGATCAGTTTTTGCCAATGGTGCAACTTCATCTGATTTGATGTATCTCATCATGCCCGATCGTTTCAGCAACGGCGATCCATCAAATGATCGTGTGCCGGGTATGCTTGATCAAACACTTCGTCGTGATACCGTTTTCAATCGCCATGGAGGTGATCTGAAAGGTATTGAGAATAAACTTGATTACTTAAGTGATCTTGGTGTAACAGCTTTATGGCTGAATCCAATTATTGAAAATGATATGCACGAACGTACGGAACATGGTTATGCATTTACGAACCATTATCGTGTTGATCGTCGCTTAGGTGGCGATTGGGCATACAAGCAACTTATTAAAGCTGCGCATGCAAAAGGATTAAAAGTTATTCAGGATGCTGTGTACAATCATATTGGTTTGCAGCATTTCTTATTTAAAGATCAACCGGATAGTACATGGTTTCATCGCTGGCCAAAGTTTACACAAACCAACTATAAAGACCAGGTATTGTTTGATCCATATGCTGCATCAGAAGACAAGCGTATTATGAGTGATGGCTGGTTTGTAACCTCCATGCCCGATTGGGATCAAAGTAATCCTTTTGTTGCAAACTTTTTAATTCAACATGCTGTGTGGACAGTAGAAGAATATGGTATTGATGGTTGGCGTATTGATACCTATGCTTACAATGATCTTGCTTTCATGAACCGTTGTAATAAAGCATTGTATGATGAATATCCCAAGATCAGCATCTTTGGTGAAACATGGGTGCATGGTGTACCTAACCAAAGTTTCTTTTGTGAGAATAACTACACGATCAAATACAAAAGCAACCTGCAGGCAACAACTGACTTTCAAACATTGTTCTATGGAATTCAACCTGCATGCAATGAAAAATTCGGCTGGACAGAAGGAGTAAACAAGCTCTACACAACAACAGCGCAGGATTTTCTTTACAAAGATCCTATGCGCCAGGTGATCTTTTTGGATAATCATGATCTGCCACGTTTTTATTCTGTAGTGGGAGAAGATACATCGAAATATAAAATGGCTTTTTCGTGGATGCTTACATTCCGTGGTATTCCGCAAATGTATTATGGTAACGAAATTTTGATGACGGGATTAACATCGCCCAACGATGGTTATGTGCGCCAGGATTTTCCCGGTGGATGGGAAGGCGATAAAGCAGATAAGTTTACTACTGCCGGCCGTACAGAGAAGGAGAACAAAATATTTAATTATATCAAACGACTGGCGAACTTTCGTAAAACTTCATCAGCGATTAAAACGGGAAAGCTGATGCAGTTCCTGCCAATCGACGGCGTGTATGTTTATTTCCGTTATGATGCAAAGCAAACCGTGATGTGTATTATGAATACAAATGCAGAACCAAAGACAATTGATCTCAATCGTTTCATGGAACGCATCAAAGGATTTCAAACAGCAGTTGATGTGGCCGCAGGTGTTGAGTTTCGGTTAGAAAAGAATCTGCAGTTAATGCCCGTATCGAATTTAGTTTTGGAGTTGAAATAGGCTTCTTAGGTTTCGAAGAGTCTGTAAACAAAAAGAGGTGATCGTTACAAACGATCACCTCTTTTATGCTTGAAATATATTATCTACAGCATACTGTTCCACAAAACCTTTGCGCCATACTTTCCCCATTCGCTCATTGCCTTGTTCAAATCTTTTTCATAGGTTGCCCATGTGGCCGCTTTGCCTTTTTGTTTAGGAGTAAGCGCTGTAGCAGAGGGTTCTTTCAATTCCACTTTTGTAGCAAACCATGTCATTTGTAAACGGGGTACTGCTAAGCCAAGTATCATACCTGGTAAGCCGCCAAAACTTTCCGGTCCGCTGCTGACTGTGATTTCATCTGTATAAAATGCAACGATATAAACAGAATCAGAAATGATGGTTACGGCTTTACGGCATTCGAAACCTGCAATGGTTCTTGTTTCATTGGTCATGCGCCATTTATAGTTGCGTAAGCTGTCTTTTATTAAATAGGTCTGTTCAAAAATATCACGCTGTAAAGAGATCTGCCCGGTTTTAACATCTTTAACAGTAACATCGTTTTCGCTTGGTTTTCTTCCCCAAACATATTTTCCTGCAGGATCTTCCTTCAGCATTTTATAAACAGTTTTCTCGTCGTTGAAATCCATTACATACGTTTCACTCACCATTTTCGGAAAGGCTTTCTTCATTTCAACTACCCATGGACTTTGATCATCTTCCTGGTCGTAGTAAGAAAATTGATTACTGCGTTTTTCAAATTCAATTCTTCCGCTGCTGATGAATTTCACCTGTGCATCTGCAACAACACATGCAACAAATAAAAGACTTAATAAGAGGTATCGTTTCATATTTATAAACATTGATAAGATTAGAAATTAGAGGGTGATCCGTTCTTTGTAAAATTCCACGTGAAAGAAAGCAGCCAGAAGCGACGGATATTCTGGAATGTGTTCTCAGAAATGAAATTGCTGGTGATATTACGTCTGATACCAAGGTTTTGATTCAGCAGATCATTCACTGAAAGCTTTACTTCAAATGCATCTGTTTTACTAAATGTGCGACGTATCGAACTGTTTAAGAGAAACACATTTCGTTGACTGGCAAAAGCAGATGTCTTTTGATAGAAATTCAATTCGCCATTCAGGTTAAAATATAGTTTTTGCTTTTTGAATTTCGTTTCAATATAAGGGTAGGCATTTACACTCCAGTATTTTGTTACAACTCCTTTGTTAATAGAGGAACGGGAGTTGTTATACCTTGGTTCAACATTAACATTAAAGTTAAGCCACTTGTCGCTCCATTTGCCCATGCCAAAGCCTGCGCCAATGCTGTAATTATCACTTACGTTTCGGGTGTTATTTACTTCGTTTACAAATCGACTCACATTACCACTTGCATTGAAATGAAGGTTAACACCTTTAAATACTTCGAACCCATACATCGTCCAAACGTTGCCGTTGTAATTGCCATTTGTATTGATAGTTTTATTTGTTCGTTCACCAGTGAGAATATTAAGTGTATTTGAATTGGTGATGGCATTATTTACAAACGAAAAATTTCCCGACAGGTAAAAATTCCTGCTTTTAATGATCTTGTAATCATTCATATTGAGTGAGAAATTATGACGGAATGCCTGCTTCAGATCGGGGTTGCCAATTGTGATATTCAGTGGGTCTATGTTGTCAATGATCGGGTTGATCTGTTGCAGCGTTGGATTTTGTGTGCTTCCGTTATACGATAGCGTAAAGCTCTTTTGTTTTTTTGGAGTAAACCTGATGCTTGCTCTTGGCAACAGATTTGTAAAGGCAATTGAGCGAACTTCTCCTTTGTTCAATTCTTCGAGATTAAAATTGGTACGCCCAACGGCTGTGCCAAATGAAGCCACTATCTTTTTACCATTGTACCTGAACGAAACGCCTCCGTTATGATCTGTTGTACGGAATAAAAAATGATTGCTTAGTGTATCAACGATGTTTTTATAACTATCAATAAGAGTGGGCCGCTCAAATGTGTTACGCTCGGCATTGTTACGGCTGAAATTATTCTTGTAAGTCAATTCAAGATTCCAGGTTTTACTTAGAGGTTCTGTGTAAATAATACTGTTCTGGATCGTTTGCTGGCGTTCGTTGTTTGTCTTTTTCTGATCGACATCATCTTCATTGACCATTAGGCCGTTTTCATAGAATTTGTTATTCGAAAAAAGAAAACCATCACCTACACGAGTATTGTTACTATAGTTACCTGTATAGCTGATCGTACGGCCCGCTTTTTTTAAACGCTTACGGAAACTTAATTCAGAAGTAAAGTCACGGTTCTCCGTTTCAGTGGCGGTTCTTCTTGTTTGCTCGTTGATCAACTGTCCATCATCACCAAAACTTTCTCCGGTAAACTCATTATCTCTCTGGCCGGTAACAAGCGATCCGTTTGCTTTTAGTTTTAAACTGCTGCTTGAATCGATGGTCCAGTCGTATAAGGCATTGAGTTTATTTCTGCGTCTGTAAGTATTAAATATTTCCGAAGTTGTATTGGTGAAACTGCTATTCTCTAAAATGCTTTGTGTGATACTGCCGTTACGACCTGTTACTGTTTGATCATTAAACTGGTAACTGCCGTTAATGCTGTTCTTATCTTTATTCCACTTGTTGATGTACGATAAACCGCCTGTTGTCGCAACAGGCAAGCCTTGTCCACGTGCAAAATCATCACCACCATCGCTCCAGATCATCATACCACCATCTTCCATGATCTCCATATTTTGGTTTGAAGAGCTTCCGAAGTTGCGTTGTTCATTCCAGTTCAAACCCTCAAAGCTGGTATTGTTGTGCGTAACGTAAGCGGCGATCTTTTGCTTTTTCTTAAAGGAGTTAATCATTGCTTTACCTGTTCGGTAATTATCGAAATCGCTGCCTGCTTCAATTTTTCCAAAATAACCCTTCTTCTTATCGTCCTTCAATTCAAGGTTGATCGTTTTTGTTTTTTGTCCGTCATCCACACCTGTGAATTCAGCCTGTTCACTTTTCTTATCAAACACCTGCACTTTATCTACAATATTGGCTCGCAGGTTTTGTGTTACCACAGCAGGGTCATCACTAAAAAACTCTTCTCCATCAACCAGTATCTTTTCAACTTTTTGTCCTTGTGCAGTTATTTCACCTTTGGAATTCACTTGTAGTCCCGGTAATCGTTTCAGCAGTTCCTGTACGTTTGAATTAGCATCAACCTTAAAACTGTCCGCTTTATATTCTGTTGTATCGCCTTTTATACGAATAGCACTTACCTTCTGCTGAATAATAATTTCTTCCAATAACTTGCTTCGTGGAATAATGGTGACCATTTTGTTCAACGTAACATCACCATTAATATCCACTTCGTCAACATATTCGGCATAGCCGGGGTAGCTGATCATGAAAATATACTTCCCCTGAGGAATGTTCTTCAACTCGAAAAAACCTTCATCGTTTGTGCGTGTAAACTTTGAAAGAATTGAATCCTGTGTGCGGATGAGACTAACAACTGCTTGTGATAATCTCTTTCCTGAACTGGTATCGGTTATGTAACCGGAGATTTTGTTTTGCTGACTGAAAGATTGGAAAGAACTGAACAAGCAGATACTGATAAACAGTAAGAGTTTGGGTGATTGCATGGTGTTGGTTAAGAGATGATGAAGGTTTTGGTTGATAATTGAACGCTATATTAAAATCTTTTTGCTACACATAATGTAGGAAAGATGTTAAAGTGTTATATTTCCATACAAACGGTACTGCCTTTTTTTACAAGTGTGCAGATAGGGAAATAAGTGCCAACGTTCAACCAAAAAACAAGACAAATGGAAGCTGAAAAAAAATACGAAGACTATCATTTTGTTGATACGACAAAGCCTGTCTGGAATTATTCCCGTTTTGAAGGGGACGATATTGCAAACTTTCAGAATGGTACTAACTATCGTTGCGATGAATTATTTGGTTCGCATGTAATGGAAGTACTTGGCACAACAGGTTATTACTTTGCTGTGTGGGCACCCAATGCCACGTTTGTTTCGGTGTTTGGCAATTTCAATGAATGGAACAAAGAGAGCCATCCATTATTTGTCCGTCTTGATAATTCAGGAATATGGGAAGGATTTATTCCCAATCTTCCACAAGGCTCTTCTTACAAATATCACATACATGGTTATGCCGGTCAGAAATTAGATAAGGGTGATCCTTACGCTAATTACTGGGAAGTGCGGCCCAATACTGCATCGAGAACATGGCAACTTGAATATGAGTGGCAGGATGCAGAGTGGATGGAGAAACGTAAGGAACATAACAAACTTGATGCGCCATGGAGTGTGTATGAAGTACACCTTGCCAGCTGGATGCGTCCGGATAAAAACAACGAAGAGGTTTATCATTCTTATGATTTCTTCAGAGATAAGTTGGTGAACTATGTAAAGGAGCTAGGCTTTACACATGTGGAGTTGATGCCTATTATGGAACACCCGTTTGACGGAAGTTGGGGTTACCAGGGTGCTGGTTATTTTGCACCAACATCACGTTACGGAACGCCGCAGGAGTTTATGAAACTTGTTGAGGCTTTTCACAACGAAGGTATCGGCGTGGTGCTCGACTGGGTACCATCTCATTTCCCTTATGATGCGCATGGACTTTTTATGTTTGATGGAACACATACCTACGAGTATGCCGACATGCGCAAAGGTTATCACCCGGATTGGAACAGCTATATTTTCAACTATAAACGTGGTGAAGTAAAATCATTCCTCATCAGCAGTGCTATGCATTGGTTCCGGAAATATCATATCGATGGCATCCGGGTTGATGCGGTATCGTCCATGCTCAAGCTTAATTATTCCCGTACAGCAGGGCAGTGGGAGCCAAATGAATTTGGCGGCGATGGAAACCTGGAAGCCATTGCTTTTATCAAAGATCTCAACGAAACCATCTTCCGTGACTTCCCGGATGTGCAGACAATTGCTGAAGAAGCAACGGATTGGCCCGGCGTAAGTAAGCCAACATTTGGTGATGGCCTCGGCTTTGGTATGAAGTGGATGATGGGTTGGATGCACGACACATTAAAGTACTTTAAGCAGGATCCGCTATATCGTCAATTCCAACAGGATCAGTTCACTTTCAGTATGATGTACTATTATGACGAAAATTTTATGTTACCTCTAAGTCATGATGAAGTGGTGCATGGAAAAAGCCCTATGCTGTACAAAATGCCGGGTGATGAATGGCAGAAATTTGCCAACCTAAGGTTGATGTACAGCTATATGTTTACCCATCCCGGCGGTAAGCTTTTGTTCATGGGTAACGAATTTGGTGCCACCAGTGAATGGAATTACAAGAGCGAATTACAATGGGAACTGCTTCAGTTCGATTCACATAATGGTGTGCTTGAATGTGTAAAGACTTTGGCCAATCTCCTTAAATCAGAACCTGCTTTGTACGAGAATCAATTTAATAAATTCGGGTTCGAGTGGGTTGATCTGAATCGTGGTGCTGAATCGGTAATGGTTTACCGAAGGAAAGGGAAAAAGCCTGAAGATGATATTTTGGTGGTCTTGAACATGACACCGGTTGTGCGGAGAGATTGGAAGCTACATGTGCAGGGAAAGCAGAACTGGACAGAGCTATTCAACAGTAACGATCAGAAATTCTGGGGCACAGGTGATGTGTTTAATCCTGAAGTTGGCGTTAGAGTGGTAGATGGTCAGGCCGGTTGGTACGAGCTAAACCTTCATTTACCTCCTTTGGCCGCAGTTTTATTAAAATAAACCCTTAAAAATGGGAAAAATGGCAGGATTTATGCAAGTAAAAGTACGCTTGTAACTAAATTTATAATCTATAATTTTACAATATCCAAAATAGAAATCCCATGAAAACCCGGTTATTTATTACCGCAACCACATTACTCCTTTCTTACTGTGCAATTGCACAAAACAGGGACAGTTCCAATGCCGTTTTACAAAGAGCTATTACTGCCAAACAGGAGCGTCGTATCCAGCTGGCAATTAATCTTTTTGAAACAGCGGTAAAATACGATACCACCAATATTGATGCCTTAAAAGCAATGGGTGAGTACGGTTTGGAAAGCAAGAACTACCGCCAGGCAGTTGATGCTTACACCCGCTGGCACAGATTAGAGCCAAACAACGAAGCAACTTTTCAGCAATTAGCAAATCTGTATTTTAATCTTGGTCGCCATAAGGATGCCTTGGAATTTACATCTAAATGGGAAAAGCTGCATAAGGATAAACCTATGCATTACATCTCTGGCATGTGTCATTATTATTTAGAAGATTATCCGCAAGCCATTAACCGATTATTGCATGCAGCAGAAACAGACACAGCAAATGCAGTGATGTATTATACTATTGGCCGCAGCTATTTGGAAATGGAACGTTACAAACAAGCTATTCCTTATTATCAAAAAGCAGCCAATGCCGATCAAAAGAATGCACGTTATCTCTATGAAATGGCAATGGTGTATTACGCCATTCCGGACGATAAGAACGCCATTGCAACATTTGAACTTGCTGCTCAACGTGGCTGGCAACAAAATGCCGATTTCTTTGAAAGCTTAGCTTATTGCTACATGAACCTTGGCAACTTTGCAAAATCAACAGAGAACCTTGAAAAATCATTGGAAAAGCGTCCGCACAGTCAAACTGTTCGTTATGCATTGGCTGAGTCTTTATACAAAGGCGGCCGGTATAAAGATGCTATCGATAATTGGGACATGGTTTTACAAACAGATAATAAAAACGCCAGAGCTTTATATATGATTGGCATGGCCTATCAGAAAATGGGGCAGAAAGATAAAGGCATGGCGCTTTGCGATAAAGCAATTGAAATGGATCCATCTTTAAACAGCTTGAAACAGAAGAAAATGGACATGGGCATGTAAGATTTTTTGCGATTCCTTATACGTTACGGGCTGCAATTCTTTGCGGCCCGTTTCATTTTACACATTTGTGGATAGATGAACGACAGTTTAAACATCAAAAAATCAATAAATTTGCCGTTTATGGCAGAAGTAAAACAGGTACGTGTTGCAATATTGGATATGTATGATGGCGTTGCCAACCAAGGCATGCGCTGTATACGTGAAATACTTAACAGCTTCGCCGATATTAATGTATTGGATCTGAGTTGGGATGAGTTTGATGTGCGTGGTAAATGTGCAGTGCCTGATATTTCTTCCTACGATGTATTTATTTCTTCCGGTGGCCCGGGTAGTCCTTTGGAAAGCGAAGGCACAGATTGGGAGAATACTTTTTTCAAATGGGTAGGTGATGTAAAGGCGTGGAATGATAATCCATTGAATGAACAGAAGAAGCCGGTGTTTTTTATTTGCCATTCTTTTCAACTCGCCTGTCGTTATTTTAATGTCGGAAATGTTTGTGTACGGAAGTCGACTGCGTTTGGTGTATTCCCGGTTCATTTTATTGGTAATGCCACCGATGAGGTTGTGTTTGGCGGATTGAAAGATCCGTTTTATGCAGTTGACAGCCGTGATTACCAGGTGATACAGCCAGATCATAAACATCTCAGGGAAATCGGTGCCACTTTGCTATGCATTGAGAAGGAACGTCCGCATGTTCCGTTTGAACGTGCAATTATGGGTGTGCGTTTCAATCAATACATGATCGGTACACAATTTCATCCTGAAGCTGATGCTATTGGTATGAGCATGTACCTGCAAAAAGAAGATAAAAAGAAAACGGTGATCGATAATCATGGATTTGAAAAATGGAAAAGCATGATCGAGCACCTGGAAGATCCTGATAAAATTCTGTTGACCTACTCTCACATACTACCCAACTTTCTGCATCATGCTGTGTTTTCGATGGACACAGTAGAAGCATAAATTCTTTCTCATGTAAATAAAATCAATACTTTTAGAAGACAAAACATCTTCTATGGTTCCTTCAATCCGCAAGGCGTTTAACAGCAGTTTTACCAGTGAAAAATATGAAGCCTTCTTACAGGATCTGCACAGCAAATATCCGGGTGATATTGAATTTCGTGTAAGTGAAACACCTGTATTTGTTGATAAGGCTTTCAAACAAAAAATGCTTGATGCCTGTGAAAGTATTGTTGATGTTATCTGCAATGAAAAGTTCCTGGCAATGACGGAGCGTGCAATTCCTGCAGGCGAAAAAGTGCCGAATGAAAATAAACAATCGCACATGATCGCTTTCGATTTTGGTGTGTGCATGAATGAAGAAGGTGAACTGGAACCTCAACTGATCGAGATGCAGGGCTTCCCAACTTTGTTTGGTTTCCAGGTGTATTATCCTGAGGTGATTGAACGACATTTTCCGATACCTGCAAACTACAGTCAATACCTCAATGGTTATACAAAAGAAACGTACATTGACATGTTACGCAAATTACTCATCGGAAATTTGCCGGCAGAGAATGTTGTGTTACTCGAGATAAAACCTGAAGAACAAAAAACACGTATTGATTTCTCCTGCACAAAAGATTATACCGGTGTTGAAGTAGTTTGCTTGACCAAGCTTATTCAAGACGGTAAAAAATTATACTATTTAAAAGATGGAATAAAAACGGAGATCAAACGGATTTATAACCGCATCATTTTTGATGATCTCAAAGCCAATAAAGAAAAGCTGGGTGATGTGGTGGATATCACACAAGACCTTGATGTGGAGTGGGTGCCTCATCCTAACTGGTTCTACCGTATCAGCAAATTCACGCTTCCGTTTATTGATCATCCATATGTACCGGAAACTTTTTTCCTGAACGAGATCAAACAATTGCCAACTGATCTGTCGAATTATGTATTGAAACCATTATTTTCTTTTGCCGGGCAAGGTGTGATCATTGATGTAACACAGGATGATATTGATGCTATTAAAGATCCGGAGAATTTTATTCTGCAGCGAAAAGTAAAATATGCTGATGTGGTTGAAACACCAGATGATCATGCGAAGGTTGAGATTCGTATGATGTATGTATGGCCCGATGGAGATGAGCGTCCGCATGCTGCTATTAATCTTGCACGCATGAGTAAAGGAAAGATGATTGGTGTGCGTTACAATAAAGATAAAACCTGGGTGGGTGGGAGTGTAGCGTACTTTGAAAAATAAAACCCGTCTGATAATGATATCCGACGGGCATTACTTTTATTTCTTCGTTTAAATTAAGTTCCGCTCAAAAACTCTCCGCCTATATAATCCACAACAGCCGGAAGACTTTTTGTTTCTTCATATACCTTCAATTGCCTGTCGGCACCAGTGCCTCTCTCCAGCATAGTAGGGATGTAGTTGATTGCATGCCTGCATCCTAGTTCATCAACCACATCATCTACGAAATCTAAAAGCTCATAGATCAATGCACGTGTGTTGGTTTCTTCTTCTTTGCCAAAGTCGATCAAATAGCCATCAATACCGTAACGGCTTGCACGCCATTTATTTTCGTTGATCAAAGCACGTTGATATTGAATATAATTCATGTTCTTGTTCCGCAACTTATATAGCTTGGCTGTAATGCCCTGGAACAAAGCAGTGATCGCAATAGTTTCCATCACCGTCATTGGTACATCACAAATGCGAAACTCGATTGTATTAAAGAATGGATGTACACGCAGGTCCCACCATATTTTCTTTGCATTGTCAATGCAATTGGTTTTGATCAACAGCGCAACATAATTATCGTATGCTTCAATACTTTCAAATGTTTCTGGTATACCTGTACGTGGAAATTTATCAAACACTTTTGTGCGGAACGATTTATAACCCGTCATCCTTCCTTCCCAAAAAGGAGAATTTGTACTGAGTGCATACACGTGTGGCAAAAAGTATCTTGCGCTGTTGGCTAAGTGAATCGCCATTTTCCTGTCTTCCATACCAACGTGAACATGCAAGCCAAAAATGAGATTACTTCTCGCAGCTTCCTGCAGTTCATTTACAATTTGATTGTAACGCACATGATCGGTGATGAGCTGATCCTGCCAATGACTGAAGGGATGCGTGCCACTTGCTCCTACTTTTAATCCAATGGTGCCAGCAATACCACTAATGGTTTTGCGTAGCAGCGATACATCTGCATAGGCTTCGTCAATATCCTTGCAAATGTCAGTGCCAACTTCCACCACAGCCTGGTGCATCTCTGCCTTTACTTTGTCTTTAATTACTTTTTGGCCTTCGCTTACAATTTTCTGTTCATGGCTTTTTAATTCCCTTGTAATGGGATCATACACCATGTATTCTTCTTCAACACCTAATGTGAATTGTTTATAATTAATGTTACCCATTGTTGTTAATCAAATTAATAAAGCGGTTGTTTGTTTGCACCACGTTTTACATATTCTCCCCATGTTAAATTATCTGCACCATCTTTTTGTTCAAGCGCACGTTCAATGGCATAGCTGGCGGCTGCTTCAACTACCCAATCAAAATTTTCCTGACCTACGCTTGCAAGATCAGCATCAGGAGCGGGGTTGCAGAAATCAATTGCATAAGGAACGCCATCTCTCAATGCTAATTCAACAGTATTAAAATCGTAACCGAGATAGTTGTTGATGCGGAGCACAATGTCTGTCATCATCTCCAACTTCTCAGCTGATGGTTGAAAATCGGCCACATAACGCAAATGATGCGGGTTGCGTGGTTCATAACTCATAATGCGCACATGCTTGCGGCCAATGCAATAGCAGCGGTAATATTCTTCAAACACAATTTCTTCCTGCAACAACATTACCAACTGTCCGGTTTCGGCATGCTTTTCAAAAAACTCTTCAGCATTCCGGAGTTTGTATACGTTTTTCCAGCCACCACCGGCATAGGGTTTCATGTAAGCAGGAAAACCGATATAGTTGAACATGCCTTCCCAGTCCATTGGATAAGCAAGGTTGCTGAACGATTCATCTCCGGTATCATCAGGCGTTTCTTTTGAAGGAAGGATCACTGTTTTTGGAACAGGCACATCAATTTTTGTTGCAAGACAGTTATTAAAAAACTTATCATCGGCACTCCACCAAAACGGGTTGTTGATAACAGCGGTTCCGGTAATGGCTTCATTTTTTAAATAGGCACGGTAATGCGGTACATCTTGTGAAATGCGATCAATGATCACAGCATAACCGTTGTTGACACCCTGTACTACTTTATCAATACGTACAGGCTCCGCCATAATGCCTGGAATGTTTTTACTGTTGATCCTTTCAACAAAAGCAGTGGGAAAGGAGCGTTCTTTGCCATGAAGAATACCGATCTTTTTCATGTGTTTATTTTTTATTGTTTTTTGGACACATAGAATAACCAAGCAATTTTGCCCAATTTGGCTGCTGAAATAATCATCTCCGGTTGGTGCAAAAAATGGTCTTTTGAATGGTTATTTCATATAAAATGTTTATGGTCTTGAAAATAATGTTGAAGCAGCAGGCAACCTTGTTGTTAATTATTGCTTTAATATAGTACACAATTCGCTAAGATTAACTTGCGCCGTAAAATAATTTTACCTGCATTTCCTTATTTTTGAAAATATGCTTAAGGAGAAAATGAAGCACATGGTATTTGAATCGGTGCTGTTGAAGTCGGAGTTGCTTGAACGGGATGTGAAAGTTGATATGTATCTCCCCACGTCGGTACATGATCCGGCAAACATGAGTTTATTGCTGATTAACGATGGTCAGGATCTTCCCAAAATGCCGTTTATTGAAATACTGGAAGAGTTGTATGAGCAGCAAAAAATAACGCCTCTTTTTTGTGTGGGTATTCATTGCGGTGCCGATCGTAAAATGGAATATGGTATTGCCAGCCAGGCCGATTATCTTGGTCGTGGAGCAAAAGCAGGAGCCTATACCAACTTTATTTTTGATGAGTTACTTCCCTTCTTACGCAGTCAGTATAACGTACCACATTTTAAAGAAAAATCATTTGCAGGATTTTCTTTGGGAGGTTTAATGGCAATGGATATTGTATGGAACCATCCGCATGAGTTTAGTAAAGTGGGTGTGTTTTCCGGTTCGTTCTGGTGGCGGCAAAAAGCATACGAAGATGGTTATACTGATGAGGCCGATCGTATCATGCACAACCAGGTGAGAGATGGTGTTGCTGCGCCGTGGTTAAAGTTCTTTTTCCAAACCGGATTACTTGATGAGAAACTTGACCGCAACAATAACGGGATCATCGATTCAATTGATGATGCAACAGACCTGATCGCTGAATTGAAAAAGAAAGGTTATAGCGATGAAGCCATCCGTTATCTTGAAATGGAAGACGGTAAACATGATGTGCCAACCTGGGCAAAAGCGTTTCCAGAATTTTTGGAGTGGGGTTGGGGGAAGTAGTGTTTAATTATTTACGGTATTATTTTAATGATCGCTTAACATACTTAAATAAAAAAGTCCCGAATAAATTCGGGACTTTTTTATTGTAATACTGTTTTATCAGAATGTATAACGGATAGTTGCCTGACCTCTCCAACGAGAGGCGTTATAAGCATCGCTTCTAACATCAAGAATGTCACCCGCAGTTCTATTACTGAGATTTCTGTAAGTCATATTGGGTTTCAATTGACCATTAACTAATGTTGAGCTGTAATTGGTAGACTCAATTGTGATCAGTTGATATTGGTCAACGCCCGGTGTTCGATATACACGCCCCCAATTTCTGTTAAGCATATTTGTAAAATTGAAAATGTCGATAATAACAGATAGCTTATTATTTACATTTCCGGTTTTCAAAACAAAATCCTGCTGGATTCTTGCATCAACGATGTTACTGAAAGGTAAAGCCGAACCATTTCTTTCAGCAAATTGGCCTCTCCGTGAATTAAGATATTTATCCTTGCTGATGTAAGCATCAAGTGCAGTCCACTGATCGGCTACTGAATACGTGGTACTACCCGATGTGTAAGGTACTGCCATTCGGCTCCAGTCAGCCAGATCTCTAGGAACATAAATCAGATCATTAGTTTCGTTGTTCACACCGTTTCTGTCATAAATAAGACTACGGCTGTAAACGTATGAATATGGTGATCCCGATTGACCGTTATAGAATGCAGTAATGGTAGTTGCAAATCTGTCTTTCAAATAAGAGAATTTTTTAGAAGCGTAAACGGTAATTCGGTGAAGTTGTGCAAAATCACTTCTACTCATTTGCAAATCACTTCTTCCCGTAGATGTTTCCATAAAACGCCAGTTGCTATTATTCTGGCTACTTGTACCATCAAATACACTATAAGAATCGCCATAAGAATATATAGCGTTTGCTGCCCATCCTTTTGCGAACGCCTTGTCTACTGCAACGGAGAAGTTGTAAGAAAAGCCTTTTTGTTTTGCATTTGTGATAAGGAATATACCTTCTGAATAAGGATTTTGTGATCCTGCTACAGTTCCATTCATATCAATACGGTTATAGGTAGTACTGTTAGAAAGGTATGTCGTTTGACCAAGTATATTCGTTAAGCCTTTGTAAGCAAATACGTTCTTGTAATCAACTTCATTTATATTTTTCTGATACAACAAATCAACTGTCAGATTCCATCTGTTGCCCAGTTCTTTTTCAATGCCTAATGAAGTTTTCAACACTTTTGGCAGTTTAAAGTTAGCTGCAATGAGATCGATCTGGCCACTTGGTGGTCTGAAAGTTTGACCAACATCCTGGGGATCGTATTGACCGAATGGATCAGGTCTGAAAGTAAAGCTGGGAAGTGCGTTAATTGCTGCACTGTTCAGAGAAATTCCACCTACGTTTACACCCGTATTGTTGTAAGCCCCGCCAGGCCATACCAAGGGAATACGGCCTGTAAACATACCTATTCCACCTTTAATGCGAACTTTTTGTTCACGGATGTTATAGGTAAAACCTATTCTTGGAGATATACTCATCTGTGCATCTGGTCTTCTTCCTGATCTTGCGCCCAGTAAATCATGATATAAACTTATCTGGGGAATTGCGTACTTATTGAAAAATGTATCCTCATTCGGAATTGTAAGGAACTCAAAATTATCAAGACGAACGCCGTAGTTTAATTGGAAATCATTTGTAATGTCCCATTGGTCCGCTACAAATATTCCCATGCGGAGGGTGTTGAATTTTGCTGCAGCATTGCTACCATCACCATCTTTGTCATCTATTAAAGAAAAAGAACGGTTATATGTAGCGGGTTTAGCGTTATTCAACCAATCCAAAGCGCTGTTATAAGTATAAGATCCATAATTCTGACGAATAAACAAATTGTAAGAATTGCTAAACTCAAGATCAACACCTGCTTTTAATTCATGGCCTTTACCTAAACGAAATTTTAGCTCGTCAAAGAATGCGACGTTGTTTTGAATCAATTGGTTTCCTGTTGAAAACTCTTCTGTTCCAAAAACGTAACTAGTTCCGTTTATAGAATTCAAAGTAACACGTGGGAAATCTTTACCAAGGGCATCTCTGTCATCATTCACATTAGTATAGGTGAGTAATGCTTTGTTTGAAATGTTGTTCGTGAAATTTGTCAGCAATTCAATAGATGCAGAATGCGTCTTGCTTGGAAATAAATAACCTCCGTTAAAGAATCGTAACGTGGTTGACGAGCTCGGCGTTGTTAAACTACGCTCAGAGCCAGTATAACGATACGATACATTCAACTTATTTTTTGTATTGAGATTGAAGGTAAGTTTTGCTGCAATCTTATTACTTACAACCAGATCAGGAATGTTTTCCCAATCTCCCGGTTCATATCCAAATCCGCTGAGCTTGTTACGAATAAGATTTATAGTATCACGGAATGTGTTTACACGAAAAGTAGTTGCGTCGAAAGGCTGCGGTCTTTCGTCGTCCTGACGTTCAAAGCTAACAAAGAAGAAAGCCTTATTCTTAATAATGGGGCCACCCAGCGTAATACCAAAAGTCTGCGCAGAAAAGCCTGGTAATTTTGTAGCTGCCGCTTTTGTGCCTGATGGAGTTATACCTGCTAATGTTTGATTTCTAAAAATGTAATAAGCAGAACCAGTGAACTTGTTAGTACCGCTTTTGGTTGTTGCATTTATTGATCCGCCGGTAAAGTTACCCAACGAAACGTCATAAGGCGACACGCCCACCTGAAAACCGTCAATTGCATCAATACTAATGGGGGGTGATCCTGTTTGACCGCCATTTGCTCCTGTTTCACTAATCCCAAATACGTCATTGTTTACAGCGCCATCAATCATCAATTGATTATATCGGTTGTTTTGTCCTGCAATTGAAATACCACCGCCGTAGGTCACACGTGCTTGTGGAGTTAATCTAACGAAATCGGTCAGTTGTCGACCAACGGTAGGAAGGTTCGCCAAGCGATCTCTTCCAATGTTTGTTTCCATACCGCCTTTAGCGCCTGATCTTGTACGGCTTCCCGTAACCACAATTTCCTGCAGGGTTACATTAGCAGGCGCTAGTTGAAACTCCAAACGGAAAGTTTCACCAAGATTCAGGTAGATTTCTTCCTGTTTTTGTGCCTGTAAACCAGCAAAAGTTACCTCAATTGTGTAAGGCCCACCGGGAGCGATATTAGATAACGTGAAGGCACCACGTGAAATAGTGGTAGTTTGGTAAACAGAGCCGGTTGGTTGATGTTTAGCAACCACGGTTGCACCAACCAAAGGTTCTTTTTTGTCTGATAATACAACACCGGCTAAGTTACTTGTAGTAACCTGTGCAGCAACAGCAAGTGTGAAGAACATTGCCAGTACCGCCAGCAGCAGTTTTCTGATTTTTAGCATACTTGTATAGTTTTACGTGTGCAAATAAACAACAATCTTACCTATGGAAAGCAAACAAATATTAACATTTCGTAAAGAAAGACAACCCTGTTGTAAATCTTGCTGCAATTGAAAACAGATCATTTAACAGTTGGGGATGATTTGTGGAAAGCCTCTTGTTTTCAACTAACTTTGCGGCCTTAAATCTATTTATGCTTCATACTATCGAAAGTGCGATCGAGGATATCCGGAATGGTAAAATGGTGATTGTGGTGGATGACGAGGATCGTGAAAATGAGGGTGATTTTATTATTGCAGCCCGCCATGTAACTCCCGAAGTGATCAATTTTATGAGCAAAGAGGGCCGTGGACTCATCTGTGCTGCAATTACCGACGAACGCTGTGTAGAGCTGAAACTGGAACCAATGGTTTCATCAAATACGTCTTTGCACGAAACCGCCTTTACTATTTCAGTTGATCTTACCGGTCCTGGTACAGGTACTGGGATTTCTGCTCAGGACAGAGCTAAAACTGTACAGGCACTGATAAATAAGGATACAAAGCCGGAAGATCTTGCCCGTCCGGGACATATTTTCCCTCTCCGTGCAAAGCCTGGTGGGGTATTGCGCCGCAGCGGTCATACAGAAGCCACCATCGATCTTGCACGTTTAGCCGGTCTTGAACCAGCAGGTGTGTTGGTTGAAATTATGAATGAAGATGGCAGCATGGCCCGTCTTCCTCAATTGGAAATACTGGCTCAAAAATTTGATGTAAAGATCATTTCCATTAAAGACCTGATTGAATACAGACTAAAAATCGATTCTCTCATTGAAGAGATCGTTCGTGTGGAAATGCCAACTGCTTACGGTCATTTTAAACTGATCGCTTTTCGTGAAAAAGAAACTGCACAGGAACATCTTGCATTGATCAAAGGAACATGGACAAATGATGAACCTGTTTTAGTACGTGTGCATTCATCTTGTTTTACCGGAGATATTCTTGGTTCTCTGCGTTGCGATTGTGGGGATCAATTACACAGTGCTATGCAAATGGTGGAAAAAGAAGGAAAGGGAGTTGTGTTGTACATGAACCAGGAGGGTAGAGGTATTGGATTATTCAATAAACTGAAAGCTTATAAACTCCAGGAAGAAGGTTTAGATACAGTTGAAGCAAATCTACATTTGGGTTTACCAATGGATGCAAGAGATTATGGCGTAGGTGCGCAAATACTTCGCACACTCAATGTTTCAAAACTTAAACTTATTAGTAATAACCCAAAGAAAAGAGCTGGTTTATTAGGCTATGGTTTAGAGATCGTGGAAACAGTTCCTGTAAGGATCGCTCCTAATGAACATAATCAGAAATACCTTGAAACAAAACGTGATAAATTAGGTCACGAAATTTTGAAGTAAGATCAGAATTCGAAATCTCTCACATAAGAGAAACTGATACCTGTTCTGTTGGCTGCCCGCCATTGCACATCGTATACACTGCGGTAAAAACCAATTAAACGGAGTTTGCCATCGGGAGTAAGCAACCATTCCAGCGTAAAGTCGGGTGTCAGCTGGTTGTTGTTTTGAATAGGTGTGTTTTGCCCTGTGTTCACTAATAAAGAACCACCTGCTTTTAAAATCAGTTTACCATTTAATAATCGCTTGGTTACACCAAACCTGCTGGTGCCACCAAAGTTTTGTGACTCAGCATCAGTGCCTGAAATCAATCCCGGTGTAAATGTTACGTAAGGATCAAGATTCAGTTTATTGATTCCCGGAATATTTTTTAAGATAAGACCAAGACCCGATTGTACCTGCTGCGCCAAAAACTCGGTTAGTGTACCGGCGACACTTGTACCTATTCCGCCAATAGCATTTGCTGCGTTTGCATTATTGCTCAGGAATTGATTAAACACCAGTAACGAGAAGACCTGGTTATTCAATTCATTCGGATTGCTGTACATGCGTTGAAAACCACTGATTGTAATTGGGTTGCTGCGACATGGATGGCCTTGCGGTAATTCGAAACGGAATGAGATAACGGGGTTTGATAATGAACCTGAAAGATTACTGATAACAGTTAATGAGTTTTGTTCGTTACTGCTGCAAAGATCAGCAGGTAATGCAACCCGTTCTATTTCATAACGGGCATCAATATTAATACGTGCATTGTAAGGGTCACCATTCCATTCAACAACACCATTGTTGATGATAAATTGTTTTTTGATGAGTGCCTGCCAGTTAAACGTATAACGTCCTTTGGTAATGTTGTAACGGCCACTCATAGACGTACCTTCATTAGTGCTAACTCTGATGTTCAGATTGCCATTACCTTGTCCTTCAATAATATCATTGGTGGTTTCATCAAGAATCAAATAAATTTTTGCAAGCGGATTAGGGAATACATCAAGATCTACCGTAAGGTTGGATGATTCTTTTACTTTCGATTCAACCTTCATCTCTTTACCGTATTGACGGAAGACAATAAAATCAGCTGTTCCGGTTACCCGTGAATCAGATGTTGGCAGATAAACTTTAGAGCTATCGGTTGGCTCACCTCTGAAGCGAAGAACAATGTTGTCAACTTCACCTCTCACTGTGCCGCTTGCATTTGCTACAACATGACCATAAAACTGACTGTTGTCTCTTTTCGTTGTGTTCAGCACAAGGAAACCTCTTTTTGTATCATTAGCATGAAACTCCATGTCAAACTCCATCTCCTTGAAAAACTGGTGTTGCATTTTTCCTGAGAACGTAGCGGTGCGTTTAGCCGTATCAGTGAGTATAATGCTGCCAAAATCAATTTCTCCCTGCCTGAAAGCGATCTCGGCGCCTTCATTCATTTTATAACGACACTTGGTGTAATCAAGTACAAAAGATGCATCGCTCAATTTTACATTACCAATAAGATCAGGTGCACTGGCATTTCCCTGTAAACGGATCACACCATTTGCCACACCTTTCATATCCGTCATAATAACCGAAAGATATTTCTCAAGAATACTCAGCTTCAGATTTTTTGCATCAATCACCTGATCGATCGTGGGGTTCTTTGGATCTTTGATGTTGATCTTTCCACTGCTTAAGAAATCATACAATGGATTATCAGAAATAATATTTGAATTGATCTCACCTGTTTCAACATTGTAATTACCTGTGATGGTAACCACACCAATTGAATCATTATTAAAACGGAAGCGCTCGGCTTTAAGATCTGCATCGATCCTGATTTTACCATAAGGATTTGTAACGTTTACCTGGCCGGTTACCTGCCCTTCAAGTCGGGGGTCTTTTAATACATATGGCATCACATCCTCGAGATGTACGTTGTTTAATTCTACTACAAAATCTTCGGTTGTACCTGTTTCTGAAAACTTAGTATAGGCTTTAATGGATTCATTTCCCGATTCAAGTTTTATACTTTCAGAATGAATCATGTTCTTTCCAATGAAAAGATCACTCTTGTCTTCAATATTCCAAACCTTATCATTGATCACTAATGTGGAAGGTTGGAATACAATTTCAACACCATCTCTGTTGGTTTTGATCTTTGCATTCAGGTTTGCATCTTTTAAGGTTTGCGATGCTCTTGTACGAATATTCACAGAACCTGTATCGTTCGCTGCAGTAACATTAAAAGTTGTTTGCGGTAAACTGAGACTATCGTTTAGAATTACTTCACTGATAGCGCCTTTCAGATCAAGTTTTTTATAATCGCCTGTTGCTGTAATGGCAATGCTGTTAAATCCAATGTCTTTATATTTAAATTCAGGTACATCGGTTTGCAGGTTGAATGTACTTTCATTGGTACTGATACGTCCTTTGATAATACTATTGTCAAAACCTTTCACCGGTATATTGAGCAAATCAATATACTCAGCAATATTCCTGGTGGTAATGTCAAATGTAAAATCCTGGTCCTTCACCTGTTTCTTTGGCTGCGGAATGTAAGCAGGGAAGTAAATGTTTAAGAACGACAATGCTGTATTAGGCAGATCAAGAATATTAAAATTCCCGACGATGTTTACATCTGCCTCATTACTTCTGGCTGCCAATTGTTTTTTTCCATCAATAATAATAGATGATAGTGAAAGATAATCGAATGAAAGTTGGTTTGTGTCGTTTGTCAATACTGCATTTTGCAGGTTGGCAGTGCCCAGAAAATCATCGATCGTTTTTCCTTTGAAATCAAGATTTACAAATGATTTCAAACGAAGTTTATTTTTTGTAAGTCCAAGTTCTTTGAAGTTGATATTATACACATCGCCGGTTACATTATAACTTGGTGTGTCTCTGCTTAAGTTCACCATGCCCGTCAGGTTGACGGAAAGGTTGCTGTCTTTTACAATAAAGGAACCATCGAATTTTCTTTTCTCGTACACACCTTTTGCTGTAATGTTCCGGTAAGTATAGCCATCAAGATAAAATGCTTTGATATTTCCATCAACTTCAGCAAACAATGTTTTGGGGTTAAATCCACGTCCTTTTAAGGAGCCATCCATCACAATTGTTCCAAACAGTGGATCTTTAATAAAAGTGCCCAATGCAAAACCATCAGTTTTGATCTTGCCTGAATAAATCGGTTCGCTTTTATCGGGAAGCTTAAGGTTAATATCTGTTACGAGTGTTCCGAGGTTTGTTTGCAGGGTACCATAGGTTACAAAGTCTTTAAAGAAGCCTGTAAATGATCCAGAAAAATTGAGATAGCTGATCTTTGAAATAGCAGGGTAGGTGATCTTACGTAACGGTGGATAAATTGATACTGCATCTTCATACGACGTTTGAAGCTTGTTGGCTTTCAAATCGAGGAAGGTATTGTTAATGTCAGGAAGGCCATCCATGGTAAAACTTCCATCGAGCACAGTTTGTCGCAAGGTGTTAATGACAATATCCGTTCCTTTTAAATGATCAACTGTGCCTCTTACTTTGCCTTTAATGCTGATCTTGTCGTTCCAGTCTTTTAATACAGGAGCGAAGAAGGCAATATCGTCGCTATGCAGTTCGCTGTTTTCAAAAGAACCTTCCATACGAACATGGGTAATGAACTCACTCATGTCATGATCAAACTGCTCATACCTCATAGCAAAGAAATTACTTAACCTGCTCTTGTTGGTGCGGGCCATCAGGTTTTTAAACTCCATGCCTTGCGGGTAAAAAAGAAAATCTGCATCAAGCTGCTTTACTTCAAGCCCGCTTCTTTCTTTTGCAGTGAGGTGAATATTGGCAGTTATGCTATCACCAATGAACTGCAGATTTTTAAACTGCCCGTTCAACTTTGTAAAACGAAGATGAGCGCCATCAAAATATTCAAGTGGTTCACGATCTGTTACGTTATCAATCCTGAATTCACCATTATCAACCTTTACGTTCTTAGCACTCATTTTCCATCCAGCCTCATTCCAATGTTGTGCAACTGTTTCTTCTGCATGATAAACACTGTCGGATTTTGGCTCACTTCTCTTTCTCCTGCCTACATAATTGTTAATAGCAAAGTAGGGTGAGGTGATCTCAATGGTTTCGGCTTCAATGATCTTATTGGGAAGATCAAATGTCTTGAGGTCAACGAGCAGGTAGCCCAGTCGTCCGGCCATTGTCTGCCCACGCCATTCATCTTTCTGAATAATAGAGATATTCCGCAGTTCAATTTTTTTTAACTGAAACTCCTTTTGTTTTTTCTTACCGGTAGATTTCGTGGGCGAAGAAAAATAGTCGATCAGGAACTGGTAATTCCAGACGCTGTCGGTGCGATGGGCGTATAACTGCGTTTGTTCAAGACCGATATACTTGAGTTCGATCTTATCACTCAGGAAAAACCAATCGGTAAGATTGGTGCTGAGGCGACCGATATAGGCAAGCGAATCTTTATTCCGGTCTTTTACTAAAACACCTTCAATAAGTGCTTTATTGAATAAGGCAAAGTCTACATGCTTTACCGATACTTCTGTCTTTAATTCTCCTGCAAGCCAGTTGGCCGCTTTTTTGGTGAGCCAGTTTTGAATGAAACTTGTTTGAATGAGCAACCACACCGCCACTAAAAGCAGGAACAGGGCGAGTAAAATGCGGGTTAGTATTTTTAAGATTCTTCTAGCCAAGGTATTTGATCTGTAAAAGTAACCATTCGTGCTGTTACGGCAAATTCAATACCACTATTAACAAAACAAATAAATGCCGGTTCATATTGCAGCATGCTTGTTAAAGCGGCTGAAAATCTTAATGAAGGATTTCCTGTACGTGCTTTTTGATGTTGGAAGCGATCTTTTCCATTGGCAGATCATTAGCATCAATGCCAAAAGGATCTTCAATTTCCTCAGCCACCAGTTCAAGACTGGCCAGTACATAAAACACAAATGTTACAACCGGTATTACGTAATAACCCATGGTAAACACATAGCCAAAGGGGAGCGTCATCACATAAAAGAAGATAAATTTCTTGATGAACACACTGTATGAAAAAGGGATGGGCGTGTTTTTGATTCGCTCACAGGCACCACATATTTCAGCAAATGACTGGAGTTCGGCATTAAGAATGATCAACTCGTCACCCGAAATTTTTCCCTGCTGATGCAACAAATGCACCCGTTTAAACAGTTGTGCGGCTATCTGGTTAGGAATATGTTTTCCCTGGTCGATATTCGCCAGCAGGTGGCCATGATCATCCTCGTCAAACAAAGCGGTTTTTGTTGACTCCTGCTGTAAATGGTTCATTAAACTGTACGCATAAAATGGAATACTGCTACTGAAGAACATACGGTTATTCTTATCATCTTCTTTCAGAATAGCCGAGAGCTTAATGGATAAGTTGCGACTGTTATTAACAAGCGCACCCCAAAGTTTGCGCCCTTCCCACCAACGGTCATAAGCAGTATTGGTACGAAATACGAGTAACATTGAAATTGCAAAGCCAAGCAGGCTATGCATCATCGGTATGTTCTTGAGGTGGTTGTTATCGGAAAGATTGAACACTTCCACTTCAAGCACGGCAATAATTGCAGAATATACAGCTATGCCAAGCAACAACGGCGACAACTTACGGATGGTATCCGATTTATGTAACCGGAATATGAACGTAAACCACTCTTTAGGATTATACCTGATCATAACAGTAATTGGTAAGCGACAAAGTTCTTACTTTTTCTTTCCGAACCAATAACCAATTCCTGCGCTGATAGTTCTGTATCTTAAATTACCCGCATCATTTGTATTGATCATGTTGCTCAGGCCATGTGCATAATTGAGCAATAAACGAAGTCCGTTTGTGGTTTCGTAGCCAAGCCCCAGGTGCCACTCAGCATCAAACTGGCCGTAACGTGTGAAACCGTAATGAAGATCTCTGTCAACCGGGCTGCCGTTCTGATCCTGTTTTGTTTGTTTACCCAACAAACCAAAGCCCAGTGAAGGACCGGTGCTGATGAACAACGTGTTTTCGTTTCGGTCCGGATGTTTAAATTCGATTTGAACCAATGGCATTACCCTGAACTGCAGTTCATTTACTTTACTGAATTCATTCGGCACTAACGATTTTGCTTTCATTCCCCTGTAGTTAAAATCAACCTGAGGTGTAAAGAACAAACGGTTATCAAACGGGATCTTCATCATTACACCTGCATTACCGCCATGTGTGCCTTCTGTTTTTGTTACCGTGTAAGCAGAGAGAACGTAGCTGTAACCTCCTCTAACGCCATAGTATATTTTTCCAAGACCTTGCGATTTTGTAACAGATGTAAAAAGGGTACAACAGGTAAGCAGCAGAAAAAAAGATTTCATTTTATACATTGATTTAGTGATTGCCGTATTGGTTTAGTACTGCTCAATTAACTGAGCAAGCTTTTCAAGATCGGATCTTAAATGGAGGGCATTCACAACGATCCGGTTCACGGGATCGCTTTCAGGATGAGGATAACCGAAGGAAGATATGATAACATTGTTCTGTAACAGGTACGGGGCGATGCCTTTTTTCGCTACTACAAACACAGGAGTTCCTTCACCGGCCACAAATGTATAGTTTGTTGTGAGTTTTTGCAAGTATTCGATGTTTTGCAGCAATATTTCCCGTTGTTGACTGAATAAAGCGGTTGCTTCTGTCCAGGCATAAGCTAATGAAGGCATCAACGGCGTACTGGTGGCATAGTTCACATGCCTGCGTACAGCGGCTATCCATTTCCGTGAGCCGGTGATTGCGCCGCCATTGATATGAAATGCTTTTGATAGAGAAAAATTCAATAACAGATCGATATGTGCGGGCAAGTTTAAAAGTGATGCAATTCCTTTTCCATCTTCCCCTAGCCAGCCGATTCCATGCGAATCATCAACAATTAGTGTAATGGTAAAGGATGGGGGTGTTGAACTGATGAATGAAAAATTGTTGATGTGCCCTGGAGTTGGATTGATGCTGTCTGCAGTAACTGCAAATCTAAATTCACCCACAGATGCACGCTCATTCAGGAATTGTTGCCATGATAATGTCTCCGGAATTTTAATGATACCCGTTAATGCAGATGAAGCAGGGTGTGTATGCGGCAAACAATACACATTCATTTCATTACTCACCACATCAACTGCTGTGCGTGCTGATAAAAAGCCCGATGAAAAAACCGCAGCATCTTCTGCAGATGTAAATACAGCAAGCTGTTCTTCCATTTTTGCATACAGATCAAGTGCAGTGTTGGAGATGCGTGAAGAAGGATAAACTACTCCATACAAATCGATACCTTTTTTTACGAGATCAGTAAAGCTTTTATTTAAACCTAAACCCAAATAGGAGTAACCAGAAAAGAATAAATATTCTTTTCCATCAATGATTGTTGTTCTGCCAGGTGCTTGTGATAAAGTAACCATCAGGGTTTTTGCATTTGATCATTGAATTGTTGTGATTGGCCCTTTGGTATCGACAGGCTTTGCCATTGGTTATCTTTTATCATGCGGCCAATGTAAACGATTTGTCCTACATGATAGGGGTAATGTGCCAGTTGCCGATTCAATGCATCAACAACAGAAAGTTCTTCGTTTCTGATAGTGATTGTTTTCAACAGATCATCTTCCGTGAGATTTTTCACAGCAGATAAATAACAAGCCCAACCTTCTTCCCACTTTTGAAGTAAAGCTTCTTTGCTCAATTGCTGTTCTTCAAATTCTGTATCACGGTTGCGCCATTCTTTCTCGCCATCTTCTGTTAAGAGGTTTGTGAAGCGACTAAGCATGTTGCCAACCAGATGTTGTATGATGATAGCAATGCTGTTGCTTGCGTCATTTGCTTGATAATGAAAATTTGCTTCGCTTAATTGTGCAAAAGTTTTATCGGCCAGCTCTTTGTAATATGTGCTGCGTTTGATGTAGGATGATAAAAAGGTTTCTGCTAAATTCATGAGTGATGAATAATGAGTGATGAGTTTATTTCTTACTTCGTACTTCCAATTTTGTACTTCGTACTTTCTAATATCCTTCTGCATGATCATCGCCCCGGTTATCAGCAACTGCTTCAACAACTCCATTTACAATCTTAATAGCTTCAAAACGACCAATACTGTTACGCTCAACAATTTTGTATCCCATCTCTTCCAGCTTTGTTCTTACTTCCATTGGGAACCCTTTCTCTACATACACCACATCGGGCAACCATTGATGATGAAAGCGTGGTTTCCAAACCGCATCTTCAAGACTCATGTTAAATTCAAGCGTGTTCAACAATACCTGGTAAACCTGTGTTGGTATCGTTGTGCCGCCGGGAGAACCAATGATCAGATAGGGTTTCCCATTCTTCAAGACAATCGTCGGAGTCATTGAACTAAGCATGCGCTTGTTTGGCGCAATTGCGTTGGCTTCGGTTCCCAATGCGCCATACATATTTGGCACGCCTGGCTTCACACTGAAATCATCCATCTCGTTATTCAATAAAAAACCGGCACCGCCAACTACTGTTCTGCTTCCATAACCACCGTTGAGAGTTGTGGTTACTGAAACAGCATTGCCCATTGCATCATAAACAGAAAGATGAGTGGTTTCCTCGCTTTCAGGATTAACATTACCATGTCCTGTTGTTTTACTATTACCGGCTTTGCCTAATTCAAAATCGCTCATGCGTTGCTGTAAGTAAGCTGGTGAGGTGAGCTTTTGTACCGGCACTTTTACAAAATCCTTATCGCCTAAAAATTCTGCACGGTCGGCATAGGCCCTGCGTTCTGCTTCCACCATCAATTGTACTGCCTGCCAGGAATGAAAACCATATTGAGCAATATTCCTGTTCTCTACCATGCCCATCATTTGTTGAATTAAAATGCCGCCACTGCTTACCAACGGCATACCTATGATCGTGTATTCTTTATACTTCGACTGCATTGCCACACGCTTAGCAGTTTTATAATTTTTCAAATCAGCTAATGTGATGAGGCCATTGCCTCGTTTCATTTCTGCAACGATCAAACGTGCTGTTTCGCCTTCGTAAAACCCTTTTTGCCCAAGATCACGAATCCGTTTAAGTGTGTTGGCAAGATCCTGTTGAATTAATGTATCACCGGCTTGCCAGCCACCATATTTTACAAACGCACTTGGTTTTGTGCTATATCGCACAAATTCACCCATTGTATTATTTAATCCTCTTGCTTCTGCTTCTGTAATTACAAATCCTTTTTCAGCAAGATCAATGGCCGGTTGAATTAATTGTTTAAATGGAAGTTTAGCATAAGTATGTGCAGTAAATAAACCTGCAACGGTACCCGGCACGCCTGATGCCCAATGACCGTTTTGACTGAGATTTGTTTGCGCATTCCCCTCTTTGTCGAGGTACATATCCCTGCTTGCAGAACCGGGTGCTTTTTCCCTGTAATCGAGTGCAACCTGTTCACCTTTATTGGTAACAGCTACCATAAAGCCACCACCGCCAATATTGCCTGCACCGGGAAATACAACTGCCAGTGCCAATTGTGTTGCAATGGCAGCATCAAAGGCATTGCCACCTTTCTTCATAATGGCTACACCTACTTTGCTGGCAAGTGGGTGTGCACTCACAACTGCCGCCTTTCCTCCGCTCGTTTTCTTTTCAATAGAATACTTATAGGGATTGTATTGCGCAATGGACGGGAGAGCGACAACCAACAGAAGTAAGACAACCAGTTTTCTCATGAACTTAATTTTACCGAAATTAATTTTTTACTGCTTAACTCCGCTTATCTTAGGCATAAATTAAACCAACTGTATGATAAGCGGCTGACTCTATGTTGGTCGCTTTTTTAAATTTGCAACCATAATTTAATGTATGAGAAAAAAAGTTTCCCTGATAATTGCGCTGTGCGTATCTCTGGCATCAATGGCGCAGGTACAAAGTCCTGAACAGTTTCTTGGTTATAAGATCGGCACCCGTTACACGCCACACTGGAAAGTGGTGAGCTATTTTCAGCATGTAGCGGCCAATGCACCAAAAACAGTAAAGCTGCAACAGTATGGCCAAACAAACGAAGGACGTCCGTTGATGGTGGCTTTTATTTCTTCAGAGGAAAACATGAGCAACCTGGAAGCGATACGTGTAAACAATTTACGACTGGCTAATCTTTCAAAAGACAGGGCAGCGCCAAATGAAAATGCGCCTGCAATTGTATGGATGAGTTACAATGTGCATGGTAACGAAACATCAAGCAGTGAAGCGGCTTTGATGACGGTGTATGCACTGGTTGATCCATCAAACACAAAAACAAAAGAGTGGCTGAAGAATACAGTTGTGGTGATGGATCCATGTATTAACCCCGATGGCCGTGACCGTTATGTAAACTGGTTCAATTCTGTTGTGGGTGTCAATGCAAATCCACGTATGGATACCCGTGAGCATCGTGATCCATGGCCAGGCGGAAGAACCAATCATTACAATTTTGATTTGAACCGTGACTGGGCGTGGCAAACGCAGGTGGAGAGTCAACAACGTTTGAAATTATACAATCAATGGATGCCGCAGATACATGTGGATTATCATGAGCAGGGAATTAATGAGCCTTACTATTTTGCTCCTGCAGCTGAACCTTTTCATGAAGTGATCACACAATGGCAACGTGATTTTCAAACTACGATTGGAAAGAATCACGCAAAATATTTTGATGCAAATGGCTGGTTATATTTTACCAAACTCCGTTTCGATTTGTTTTATCCATCTTACGGTGATACATACCCTACATACAATGGTGCAATTGGTATGACGTATGAGCAGGGTGGTGGTCCGGCAGGTGGTGCAACTGCATTAACAGAAGAAGGAGATACCCTAACCTTGTTAGACAGAGCAACACATCATTTTACAACAGGGTTGAGCACAGTTGAAATTTCTTCGATCAATGCGAATAAACTAATTACAGAATTCCGAAAGTTTTTTAATAAAGGTGTAAGCAGCGGTTTTGGTGAATACAAAACCTATGTAATAAAGAACAATGCAAAAGATGCAGATCGCATTGCTGCATTAACACAATTGCTCGATAAGAATGGAATTGAATATGGAACTGCTGCAAGTGCTGGTAAGGGCTATAATTATTTTACAGGCAAAGACGAAAGTTTCAATGTTGCAAATGGAGATCTGGTGATCAGTGCTTTTCAGCCACGTTCTGCGATGGTGCAGGTATTGTTTGAACCAAAATCAAAACTCAGTGATTCTGCAACGTATGATATTACTGCATGGAGTTTACCCTATGCATATGGCTTGCAGGCTTTTGCTTCAAAAGATCGCATTAATACAAGTGCTTATCAAAAACCTGCACAGGTAAATAATTCTTCTGTTGATGCTTATGCATATGTTATTAAATGGGAGAGTGTGCAAAGTGCGAAAGTAGTGGGTGATTTGTTAGAGAAAGGAATCAAACTTCGTTACACGGAAGTGCCGTTTGAAGTTGGCGGACAGAAATTTGATCGTGGTTCCATCATCATTATGAAAACAAGTAACCAATCATTTGGTGCACAATTGTGGAAGCTTGTTGCTGATGCAGCTAATGCAGCGAACATAAAAACTTATCCTATCTCCACAGGCTTTGTTGATGCCGGTGGTGATCTGGGAAGCGATCTTGTATCGCCCTTCAAATTCAAGAATGTGGTATTGCTTACCGGTGAAGGTGTTAATGGAAATGCAGCGGGTGAGATCTGGCATTTCTTTGATAAACAATTGGAGTATCCTGTTTCATTGGTTTACGCAAATGATATCAGTCGTATCAACTGGCAGCAAACCGATGTGATCATTATTCCCGATGGGAACTATCGTTTTCTCAGCGATAAGGCATCGGCCGATCAATTGAAGGATTGGATAAGCAAAGGCGGTAAAGTAATTGCTATGGAAGGTGCTGCTACTGCATTTGCACGCTTAGATTGGGGATTAAAATCAAAGAAGACAGATGAAGCTGCAAGTAAAGATCCATACGATCCCTTACGTTCTTTTGAAAACCGTGAGCGTGATTTTGTACGCAACATGACGCCGGGTTCTATTTACAAAGTTGAGCTTGACAATACTCATCCTTTGGCATTTGGGTATCCCAATTACTATTTCACATTAAAGATGGACGACAATATTTTCGACTTCTTCAATAACACAGGTTGGAATGTTGGTGTGATCAAGAAAGAGGGACAGCTTGCCGGCTTTGTGGGTTATAAACTCAAAGACCGTTTGAAAGATGGATTGTTGTTTGGTGCACAAAACATCGGTCGTGGATCAGTAGTTTATATCACCGATGATATTATGTTCCGCAATTTCTGGGAGAATGGAAAGTTGATGTTGTGTAATGCGGTGTTTTTTAATTAAGAAAGCATGCGTCTCGAAAATAAAAAGGCTCTCCGTTTATCGGAGAGCCTTTTTTGATGTGTGGCTACTCAATGATTTTTTCTAAATAATACAAATTCCCTTTTTTATCAATTCCCTGTATGATTACTTTGAATTTCTTGCTGTAATCATTATTATAAAACTGAAGACTAGCTTTTCCATTTTCAAATTTCACTTGGTGCTGCCAAAGCAGGGTAGTGCGACGATCTTCAGTGTTACGAATTTCATCACGGGAAAAATCAGGGTTTACAAATTGCAATGGAATTGAATAACCTGTTAATGTAGAAGTGGTAAAGTTGAAACGACTGCGCAGTTTACGAATGGTATAAATCAGCACACTTGGACCCGGCCCCATTTGACCAAGATGAAGGTTGGTGTTTCTATTTACTTTCACCAGTACAACTTCCTGAGGGTTGATGAAATTTAATTCTTCAGAAGAAATTGGTTGTTCGTTAAGGTAGTAACTGATAATGTCATTACTTGCTGATCCCGAGGATTCGGTTCCGCCCATGCCGCTAATACGATCGTAGCCGGAGTTAAATCGTAAGCCGAAAAATTCCTGTTCGAAAAGCTGGGCAAAGCTGATATATCCAAAGTTTTGATTGGGCGATTTTGTATATTCTGATTCACGGAAAGCGTCACTGGTCAATACTTTGTTAAGGGAATCGACTTTACGTTCCTCCTTTGTTTTTCCTTTTATGATAATTTCTGCTAATTCTTTTCCCAATCCTGAAACACTATAGTTTTTTACAAACTGTTCATTGACGGTATTATTACCAGTCAATTCTTTATAGCCGGGATTAAAGCGTGCTGAAGCTATTTTGTCGTCGAGTGTGTCAATATATCCAGGCAATAACTCAAACGCAAGTTGACGTTTCTTCTTTTCTTTGTTAGTTGCCTGCAGATAAATGGTCGCCTGTTTACGAAAATGAAGGTCATTAACAGCAAAAGCACCTTTGTTGTCTAAACGTGATGTCGAAAATATCGTACTTGAATCTGCTCCTTTGGTTATGATGTCAACACGACTGGAGTCGAACTGCATACTCTCTTTTTCTTTCTTTACAGTACCACGAACTGAAATGCCTGTTTCAAAAAAATATCTAAGAGGAGGTTGCTTGCTTGTTTGAATTGCATCAGGGCTGAACCTTGCAGGATTTATCGTAAGCATCAGGGCATCAAGATATGCACTGCTTAATTCATAAGCTGTCCTGCCAATATTATTTTGGAACAGAAAACCATCACGATTATTGGAATGGATCAATTGATATGTTTGTATGTTCGGGTGGTTTATAAATGAGTAATCCGGAAGGTCAGCGGGTATTATTGCAACAGATAAATCTGGGGACTCATTATTGTTTACGGTAATGGTAAACTTATTCTTACCTTTTTTGACAAAAGAAAGAGAATCTACAGAAAGATTCAGCTCGTTGGCTGTTGCGGTTTGTACCCATATCCATCTTTCTGCTATTTGTTGCAGTTTGTTGTTAAATGCCAGAACCTGCATTAGCCCTTCTGAAAGGTTTTTTTTATTTAGAACTATCGCATTTTTTGCTTCTTCAAAATTGAATACCTGGGCTGTAACTGTTTTCCCATATTGTTGTGCAACAACAATGATCTCTTTGTTTTCACTTACAAACTGGTTTGTGGCGTTAGCTTGAATAAAAACTTTTGAAGCGGATAGGTTTGAAACATTCAGCACCATGCCGTTTTTATTACTGGTTGGTAACTCAAACAGTTTTTTATTGTTAAGATTAAGACTTACCTGTAAACTATACTTCTTTCCGGGCTCCGGTGTAAATTTTATTAAACCGATTCCCTCTGTGTGAAAAAAAGCAGATGCTACAGATTTTTTGTTTTCATCGATAAGTTCAGCCTTTGCATTCAATACAGGCATTTGGTTCGCATCAGTTACACGAAAAGCAATGCTGTTCTCGAACGAGTCAATTAGTTTGCCACTTTCAGGAAAAAAATCAACAGTAAACGATGATTCGGGCAGGTAATAAGATTTTGATTGATCTCTTTTACCCAGAATAAAAACATATTGCTCGCTAATTGATGATGGCTCGTTTAACATCCACAGCGTGTACGATCTTATACGGTAAATGCCTGTAACAAGTGAATCGGGAATAAATAAGTTGCCTGTTGCAGAGCCATTTGCAGCCTTCCACATATTTTTTGATAATACATTTCCCTTTGCATCGCTGAAATCGGTGTATACAACATTGCTCAGTGGTACTGGCAGGTCATTTGTTGTAAGGTACGTCTTGAACCAAATGTTTTCTCCCGGTTGATAGAAACGTTTATCGGTATGAAGAAAGCATTTTTCAGAAGGGTTCAACTCATAAAGCTGCCTGATATTGGTAATGATACGTGCAATACCTGTGTCGTTTATTTGGGCATTAGTGCTTTTAAATAACAGGCATAGAAAAAAGGAAAGTGTAATAACAGGTTTCAAGCAAGTGATATTTATTGTAAAGTAATAAAAAAACCTCCTGAACAAAAGTTGTGCAGGAGGTTTTTGAAGAACAGGAAAGACTATTTATTGCGATAGGAAATAAGCGCCGGTGCCCGGAGACCTGTAGCGCCAACAAATCCTTTTGCTATAAGTGTTGCAGACATTTTATTTGCGAGCGTTAAAGAAATTGTTCCTACAACAGTGCTGGTGCCTGTCCATTTAATACGGAATGTATTTGTTGTTGCGCTGCCCAATCTACTTAGCTCGATAAAAGGGGTGGCCTGTTTGAATTTAATGCCCGAAAAGATGAGTGAATCCGTTGTATTTGCATAAACATCAATAGCAGGTGTTGCATTAGGCGGGTTGGGAATGGTGTTCACAAAACGAACTCTGTAGTTTGCATCTGCAGCAGGATATTTAATGTCATCTTCTACAACCAGAACACGATCTGCTTTTTTAATTGAATCGCAAATAAAAAGGCTGTAATATTTCTGTAATTTAAATACTATCGGCTCATACCTGTATAGAAACGAATCACGTGTAGTGGCAGGTGGTGTGCCAAGTGCCAGGCTTACATCAAGGTTACGTTCTGTCATAATTCTGTTTACAGCATAATAGTCTTGCCCTGAAGGAAACGTAGCTCCAACCGCTGTTGGGACTGCACTCAACAATGTTTTATTATAAGTAAAACGGAACGCTGCACTCGTTTGTCCCGAAAAAGCTGGTTGAGCAAACGGATAGACATTTATAATTTTTACAAACGAGTGCATATAAGGATCTTGTGCTTCGTAGCTTGCGTTGTAATCAGATTTCTTTTCACAGGAAAACTGAAGAAAGGCAACAGAAAGTATGATGATGATCTTTTTCATTATTGAAATTTTGCCATTAGTAATTAAGGTTTCGAAAACCAAACTTCTTTTGTATGCCAGTCTGGTTTTTCTGCTCCGAGTTTAGTTAACTCTGCAATGTTCCAAACATACTCCGAGTTATAACGATAGCGTACCCTGTACACTTTTTCTGAATTATTGTCTGTCCACAGAACCGTCCCTGACGGTGGGACAAAATCACGATAAACCTGGAGTCCGCCTCTGGTATCAGTATAGTGATAGCGACGCATGTCAACCCATGTTTCTAATGCGCCATGACCAAACAGGGCGATATACTTCTGCAGCATAATATGCGATAAAGTAAGATCATTAGAAGACGCAGGTACTACGTTGGTGTTTGCTAAAAAAGCATCTCTCACTGCAACTGTAATAAGATTAGCTGCCGGTACATTTGCCGAATACTCTGTCTGCAGCATATCAAAATTTAATTCTATTGCTCTTCTGTAAGCAGCCAATGCAGCTGCTTTATCATTTTTTATGAAGGCAGCTTCAGCTTTCATAAAATGTATTTCGCTGGCAGTAAGAACAGGCATGGGACTTCCGTTTCTGAAAATATAACGTGCACGGCTATCATCTTTGGGCGCAACTGTTGAATCGTACCGGGCTCCCCAGAAACTTTCGGGTCTGTTCAATGTGTCAGTAATTGAGACTATTCCTCCATTAACAGGAATGCCATTGAACTGGCCGCTTTTTGAAGGACGAATAAGATACCATTTACGGGGATCATCAACACCTGAAAATGCTGAATTGTTACCTTTTAAAAGGTCTGTTATAAATGCTGCTTGTCTGATTGCAAAAGTAGATCCAAGATTGTTTCTTACTGGGCCATAAAAATTTGAGTTGGCACTAAAGCCGGGCGTAGCAATAAACTTCACAACGGCATTGTCAGCATTTGTTGTGATTGCTTTATCGCAATAATAAATGACAGAATCTGCTTTATAATCTGTTTTGTTTGAAAGATGATGGTAGGATCGGGCAAGTATGCTATAAACAAATTTTTTCCACTTTGTAACATCTCCGTTATACAGGTAGGCATCTCCTTTTGCAAGATTTTGTTGGCTTACGCCATCACCTGTTTTATCAAGGTTTTCCAGTGCCTTAAAACAAAGTTCACGCACATACTTGTAAACTTCTTCTTCTTTGTCGAATTTAAATGTAAGAAGGTTTGTGTTAAATGCTTCTTTCAAAATAACCTCGCCATGATAGTCTGTAAGTTGTAACCAACTCCATGCAAAGATGGCTTGACCAACACCAACATAATCCCATTTTTTTTCTTCAGCTGCCCAGTCGATCATTTTCATACAATTCTGGCCGATGTCGTAGTAATGTGCTCTCCAAATCGAGCCCGCATTGTCGCTGTTTGCAGTAACTCCGCCCATACGCTCGTATTGTGAAGTACTATTAGCTGCAGTACTTACAGTATAGCTTGCAAAGCTTTGAATGTACAGCGAAATATACCTTGCATCAGCCATTGAGCCATGTCCGGCACTGTTGCCAACCATTGATGAAATAATTGGCCCTAGCAATGTTTCCGGTGGAACCTTTGTCGGAGCGTTAGGATTCAAATATGCATCGTCAAGTTTTTTATTACACGAGCTAATTATGCCTGAAAAAAGGAAAAGAAGGGCAGTTATTTTAAGTAATGATTTCATTGAAATTGTTTTTCAGTAATTAAAATGATGTTCTGATACCAAAGTTTACACTAACAGGAGTGGCTATATTTCCAAAATCAAATCCGGCCGCACCAACACCACGTGTACCTGCGGTGTTGCCATTAACTTGCGGATCGGCTCCGCTGTAATTGGTTATCAATATCAGATCATTACATGTTACAAATGCACTAAGTGTTTTGATTATATTTTGTTTACGGATAAGGCTAGTTAAATTGTATGAGAGCGTGATATCTCTTAATCTGAGCCAGTTAACATCCTTTTCAATAAACTCTTCTTCAGGCATTGCAGTGAAATAACCTTGTGAAAAGTATGGAGTTACTGCAATTGTATTTTTTGTTGGGTTGTTTGTGTTTTGTAAGCCATCATTTAACACACCATCGATTATGCGTGGAGTAAAGCGGTCAGCAGTTTTAAGGCTACGGCCTTGATATGTAAGGAACATGTTTGTTCCATTAAAAATATCACCGCCCACTTTTAGATCCCAAAGCATGCTTAATGAAAGGTTTTTGTAACGCAAAGTATTGTTGATACCTAATGTGAAGTCAGCATTGCGATCGCCACGAACCCTGAAGTTGTTGTCAAGAACTGGCAAACCTGTCGTTGAACTGATTATGAGTTGACCTTTATTATTTCTAGAATAACCAAATGCTGTTATTGAAGTGGTTGGGCCGCCTCTTGTCAAACCGCCTCTGGCATTGCCATAGAGGTTTGTATCAGAAACATAAAATTCCGGAACATTATCGGGTAGGCTTAATACTTTATTTCGCATTCTGTTGAAGTTAAAACCTAATGTCCAACGGAGATTCTTGGTTTGCACAGGAATAAAATTGGCAGCTATTTCAATACCCTGGTTGCGTGTAGCACCTACGTTCAGGGTGTTAAGCACAAACCCGGTTCCATAGCTAGAGCGGAATAACTCAACAATCTGATTTGTATTAAGCGTGTTGTAATAAGTTGCGTCAACCGTTATCCTGCTTTTAAAGAAACGCAACTCTGTACCTATTTCATAGGTTTGTTGTTTTTCAGGTTCAAGGTCTGGGTTGTTATTGGTAAAGCCATATGCATAACCATCACCACTACTACGAACATTATTAAATACTGGCTGGTTGCTATATGCTCCATTTAAACGTGCCGTTACAGCCAATGATGATCGCAATTTCCAATAGCTTAATATGTCTCCTTTTTTAAGCGAAGGAAGGATGTCGGTCACAATCAATGAAAGGCTTGCCCCAGGATAATTGTAGTAACGGTTTTCTCTTGGTAAAGTCGATGCTGCCTCAAAACGGTGAGTGTAATTAAGGAAGATCATGTTTTTATAGTTAACAGCAGCTTCACCAAAGTAAGCCATCTGGCGAACGATTACCTGGTTGTATTCTCCAAAGTAATTTCTGTTTAAACGTACCCTGGTTGCAGGATCGGTATTTGAACTATCTCTTCGGAGTGAGCTTTGAAGGCGTGATCCTGTTACTGCAAACATCTCTGTTCTGTAATCTTGCCACATTGTACCAAGCATTAGTCTGCCGTTGAATTTGCCAAGCGACTTTTTGAATGTAGCATTGATCGTATGATTGTATCCGAAATATCTGCGATAGAAATTATCTAAGCGGCCCCCTTCATTTGCGGTTGTTAAAAATGACTGTTTGTGTACTAAACGGGATCCCTCCATTTTGTAGGTATCATAACCGAAACGGCCTTGTAAACTAACCCAAGGAGCCGGATTGATATTTACACCCATTGAATAGGTATAGCGGTCTGTAACGTCCTGTGCGTTTACGTATTTTGCGTTCCACAATGGATTGTCAATTTCCTGTAAAGGGTCAGTATTATATAATGATATTTTATTGCCATTACCATCTTCTATATTCGAAAGATCCAGTTCTCTAGGCCAGCGTAAAAGATTTAAGAGATAACTGTTAGCACCCCGTAAAGGCCGTTTAAATTCTGTGCGGGCATAAGCAAAGGCGGGAGTAATTTCAATGTATTTCCCAATTTTTGTAGAGTTGCTGATACGTGCATTGTAACGTTTGTACTCGTTGTAGGGAACAACGCCTTCTATATTATTAACGCTTCCGCTAACTCTGAATGAGTAATTCTTTTGGCCAAATGATAGCCCGAGATTATGTGTCTGTGAAAAACCTGTTCTGAAAAAGTCATCAACATACTTGTAGATCTTTTCTGTATCAGGATTTTGATTTGGCGGGCCAAAATAGAGAAATGAGTTTTGTCTTACTCCGCCTGTTCCTCCAGTAAAGTTGTCGGTAATACTGGGGATGCGTGTAATTTTTGAAACACGAAAACTATTATCGTAGTTAATATCGAGTTTTTTGCTGGCAGCAGCTTTTTTTGTTGTGATGATTATAGCACCTGAACTTGCCTGGCTACCGTATAATGCTGTTGCTTCAGGACCTTTTAACACTGTAATTGACTCGATGTCGTTAGGATTAATATCCGCTATTCTATTTGTGTAATCACCATCTCTGTTTGGTCGGTTTGATGCAAGCCCGAGGTTTGAAGCGATGTCTTCGTTGATTGTTTGATTGTCCATTATGATTCCGTCAACAACAAATAGTGGCTCGTTACTTAAAGCAAGCGAATTAAATCCTCTTATAACAATAGAAGAAGATGCGCCTGCAATACCATTGGTTGGAGTAACGGTTATACCTGCAATTCGTCCCTGTAAAGAGTTCACGAAGTTTTCCCGTTGTGTTTCCTGTACTTCTTTTCCGGTTAAGCCTTGGGTTGAGTAACCTAATTCCCTGGGATTACGTTTTATGTCCATTGCAGTTACAACAACCTCACTTAGTTGCTGTTTTTCTGAGGTTTCTGTAAGGCTTAGGTTAATACTGGTGTTATCTCCCACAGTTACTTCAACTGTTTTGTAACCAAGGAAAGTAAAAACAAGTACCTGACCTTTTGTAGCCTTAATAGTGAACGCTCCAGAAGTGTTTGTAGTAGTTCCAGTACGACTGCCTTTGATCCTTACGGATACTCCTGGTAGTGGGGAATTGTCGGCGGCGTCTCTGATTGTGCCGCTTATCGTTTGTTCTTGTGCAAACGAAACAATAGCAAAAAAACAGCAAATGCTCATGGCGAGCAAGCGTCCAATTTTTCTCATATTCATGTTAGTTTGTGCAACAATTTAGGAAATTAATAATTACAAAAACAAACCAACATGGATAAACGGGGAAAAAACCTGCATAAAAATGCATTTTTTTTATAATTGAACGGCACTAATCGGCATTTAGATCCTAGATATGGTGCAGGTTCGGGCAGTTTGGCTTTTATGAGCAGCCATAGAGCAGGCATCTTTCAGAAGTGGTTTATTTGAATAATATTATCTTACCGCCTAAATTATATGCTTGACCCACAGCAATAAAATCAGCCCTGATTTGAATAATAACGATCTCTTCTACATCCGCCTCTCTTTCTTTTTCAGCACCCTCATCTGTGCGGTAAAGTTTGTTGCGTGGTTTGTAACCGGTTCATTGGTGATCTTATCCGATGCGTTGGAGTCCATTATTAATGTAGTGGCGGCGGCGTTTGCATGGTACAGTATTTACTTGTCGAATAAACCCAGGGATACGGAACATCCTTATGGTCATGGTAAAATTGAATTCTTCTCGATCGGTTTCGAAGGAGCAATGATCTTAATTGCCGGGTTCGGCATTTTAATACAGGCCATTCTTTTCTTTTTCAATCCACCGGAATTACATGCATTAACAGCGGGTCTTTGGTTAACAATTGCAGGAGGGGCGGCTAATTTTCTGTTGGGTTTTTTTTTGGTGAAAAAAGGAAAACAGAACAACAGTTTAACGTTGCACGGAAACGGGAAGCATATTTTAAGTGATAGTTATTCAAGTATTGGAGTTGTTGTGGCAATCGTACTGATATTGCTCACAGGTTATAAATGGATCGACCCGATTGCTTCTGCTATTGCCGCAGCCATTATTATCTATACAGGATTTAAGCTGATGAGTAAGTCGGTGCGTGGACTGATGGATGAAGTGGATATGAAAATTGTAGAGGAGCTGGTTACTATTTTAAAAGAACAGCGGCAACCTAACTGGATCGACATGCATAACCTGCGTGTGCAACGCTATGGAAGTTTATACCATGTGGATTGCCATGTAACCATGCCTTACTATTTTTCGTTAGAAGAAGTACACGAAGAGATTACCAAGCTTGACAAGATCCTGAATTCAAACTTTCAAAAGGGGAGCATTGAATTTTTTATTCATACTGATCCCTGTATTACATCAAGCTGTACACATTGCCAGCTGGCAGATTGCAATGTGCGAAAGCAACCATTCATTCAAAAAATAGAATGGAGCAAAGAGAATTTGTTACCCAACAGGAAACATTCTTTTCCGGAGTAGTGCTTACTCTTCTCCATAACTGAATTTCAACGGAGTCATTGCTTCGATCAATGGTTTCACCCTGTAAATATTCCTGTTGAATTTATTACCAAGAATAATAATGGTAAGCGAATCGGGAAGCACACGGTAAAACGTGGAATTATTACCATGCCACCAGCCATTATGATAAATGATCTTGTTGTTATTTGCCAATGTGTACATTCTCCAGCCAAAACCATAGTTATGAATACCGGGCTTTTCAAAACTGTAAGGTTGAAATGCTGAATCGAGTGTTGATTGTTTAAAGAGTTTGTTGCCGTACAATGCCTGGTCCCATTTCAACAGATCTCTCACCGTGCTGTAAATATTTTTGTCACCATAGGTTACATCAAGATAAGTGAATGCTTCCTGCACACCATTCCACATATAAGATGGAGTAGCCGTTGCAGAATCGTTACGGTTAAACACTTTGGTGTTGGTCATTTGCAGTGGAGTAAAAAACGCTTCCTGCAAATAATCTGCATACGATTTACCCGATACACGTTCAATAATCAATGCGAGCAAAACAAAATTCGTGTTTGAATAATTGAAACGTCTGTTAACAGCGTTTTGCAGATCCGGTTTATATTGAATCAATGTTTGCAATACATCTTCATTGGTAACCTTCACCTTGTTGTCCCAATTTGCTTTTTCAAGATAGTAAGCATAATTCGGTAAGCCACTTCGTTGATTCAATAGTATTTTCACCGTCATGCCTTCATAAGGAAAACCGGGAAAGAATTTCTGCAATGAATCATTGATATTCAGCTTTCCTTCTTCTGCCAGTTTTAAAACAGCCATTGCTGTAAATGTTTTGGTAGTAGAAGCAATATGAAACGGTGTGTTAGGGGTAATCGAATCTTTTCCCTTCAAGTGGCCAAAGCCATTGTATTGTTCAAACACGATCTGGCCCTTTTTTGCAACCAGCATCGCTCCATTGAATCCTGTGCGTTTTAGGGACGAATCATAAAAATCTTCAGCAATACGCCTGCATCTGTCTGCCTCGGCTTTTGAAAGATTGTTTGCGGTTGCATTAACAATATCCTGTTCTGCCTTGTCTTTCTTTTTTGCCGAAGACGCACCACAGCCTGAAAGTAACAGGGTAGCGACGATGTAATAAAAGAACGTTCGTTTTCTAGCCAATATCATGCTTTAAATTCGGTCGTTTGGTTTTAATAATAACGATGATTGTTTGTCCTTATTTCGAAAATTTCAAAACAACGCAATTCTATTGTTGTTCAGTGGACTATCTTTGCGCTGCAAAATAAGCAAATCACACATACGATCATGGCAGAAAAAAAGACCACCAGTTATCCCAAAGACAAGATCAATATTTTATTGCTTGAAAATATCAGCGAAGCGGCTGTGCAAAATATCAAAGACAGCGGTTATGCAAGTGTTAAAAAACTCAGCGGTGCTTTAAGCGAGGAAGAACTCATTAGAGAAATAAAAGATGTTCATCTGCTTGGTATCCGTTCCAAAACACAGATCACACAGAAAGTGCTGGATGCTGCGAATAAACTGCAGGCCATTGGTTGCTTTTGTATTGGTGTAAACCAGGTGAATTTAAAAGCTGCCACAAATAAAGGTGTAGTAGTAATGAATGCACCTTACAGTAATACAAGAAGTGTTGCTGAATTAGTAATAGGCTTAAGCATTATACTTATCCGCAGGATTATTGATAAGAATAAAGCGGCCCACGAAGGCATCTGGAACAAAGACGCAAAGGGCAGTTATGAATTACGTGGCAAAACACTTGGCATAATTGGTTATGGTAATATCGGCAGCCAGGTGAGTGTGTTAGCAGAATCACTTGGTATGAAAGTGATCTATTATGACGTGGTGACAAAGCTGCCATTGGGTAACGCTGTTCAATACAAGCACATGAAAGATGTGTTGAGCAAATCAGATATTGTATCGCTGCATGTGCCTGAAACAAATCAAACAAAAAATCTGATCAATAAAACAACACTCAAACAATTTAAGAAAGGAGCCATTCTCTTGAACTATGCAAGGGGAGAAGTGGTTGATCTGGATGCATTGCGCCAGGCATTACTTGATAAACATTTATCGGGTGCTGCGATTGATGTGTTCCCTTGGGAGCCTGAAAAAAATGGTGATCGTTTTCAAACACCTTTGCAGGATCTGCCAAATGTTATTCTTACACCACATATTGGAGGAAGCACCGAAGAAGCACAGGAAAATATTGGTGCCGATGTAAGTAATAAACTGGTGCAGTATTTAGAAGGTGGTACCACCATTGGTTCACATACTGTTCCTGAGTTAGCATTGCCGGTGCAGGAAGGCACACACCGCATTTTGCACATTCATAAAAACGTACCGGGTGTATTGAGCCAGATCAATACGCAATTGAGTAAACACAACATCAACATTCTTGGTCAATACTTAAAAACAAACGACCAGATCGGTTATGTAGTGCTGGATGTTGACAGCAAACTTTCAAAGAAAGCAGTGGAATTATTGAAAGAAGTAAAAGAAACGATTAAGGTCAGGATGGTGTATTAATAAATGACTTTCCCTTGTTAAGGCCCCGTTATTGCGGGGCTTTTTTTATGTGCAATTAAATTATTCCGATATTTTCAAAAAATATTGAAAACTTCGTAACTTTATGGCCTCAAACAATCAATATGAAACTCATCATACTCGGCGGCGGCTTCGGTGGTTTACGGTTAGCGAATCTTCTCAGCAACAAAGAAGGGATCGATATTACATTGATTGACCGGTTCAACTATCACCAGTTTCAACCCTTGTTTTACCAGGTGGCAACAGCCGGTCTCGATGCTTCAAACATTTCGTTCCCTCTTCGTAAAGCTTTTCAAAAAAGTAAGAATGTGCGTATCCGCATGGCAGAAGTGGAACGTATTGATACAATTGCCAAACAAGTGATCACAAATGAAGACACGTACAGCTACGATTATCTTGTGATCGCTACCGGAGCCTCCACCAATTTCTTCGGTAATAAAAACCTGGAAGAGCATGCATTCCCAATGAAGTCAACTGTGGAAGCATTGCAGCTGCGCCATAAACTCATACACAATTTTGAAGATGCCTTGCATGTATCAAACAAAGATGAATTACAACGCTTAATGAATGTGGTAGTAGTGGGTGGCGGACCAACAGGTGTTGAGTTAAGCGGCGCCATTGCTGAAATGAAAAAATATGTGTTGCCGAAAGATTATCCTGAACTCGATTTCAGCATGATGAATATTTATTTGCTGGAAGGAACAGGTAAAACACTCGCTGCCATGAGTGAACAAAGCAGTGCCAATAGTTTGAACTATCTGCAACGATTGGGTGTTACCGTTATGACAAATTCGCTGCTGCAGGATTATGATGGAAAGAATGTAACACTGAAAGATGGTACTGTCATTCCTTCCGCATTGGTAATATGGGCAGCCGGTATCAAAGGAAATATTCCGGCTGGTATTGATCCTTCATTAATTGCAAGAGGCAACCGTATTAAAGTGGATGAGTTCAATTTTGTGCAGGGTTTAAACAATGTATTTGCCATCGGCGATATTGCTTATATGGAAGAAGAGCATTTTCCTGATGGTCATCCACAGGTTGCACCCGTTGCCATACAGCAGGCCACATTACTGGCAGCAAATTTGCTGAATCTGCGACAAGGAAAAATTGCAAAAGCATTTCGTTACAAAGACAAAGGTGCAATGGCAACTGTTGGTCGTAACCTTGCTGTGGTGGATGTGCCAAAACCAAAACTCCATTTCGGTGGTTTCTTTGCATGGCTCATCTGGATGGGGTTGCACCTCATGTTGATCCTTGGTGTGAAGAACAGGTTCTTTGTGTTTACAAACTGGTTGTACAATTATTTTACGTATGACCAGAGTTTGCGGCTGATCTTTAAAGAGTTTTACAGAAGAGAAGGAGAGGAAAAGGGAATTGGTAATTAGGAATTGGTAATTAGGAATTAGTAAGTAGGTGGATAATTAAAGAAATATATAAGTATTGAGTAGGAAGGTTGTCAACCTTGCGAATAAAAGCAATTGATGAAATGAGTGATAAAAAGATAGCGACAAAAGCATTTCTTACGGGTGAATGGCGGAACCTGGTAATGATGAATTTTGTGGTACCGGAACATGTATTAAAACCTCATCTTCCCAATGCAGTTGAGCTCGATGCTTTTGATGGGAAATGTTATGTAAGTTTTGTGGCCTTTCATTTTCTTGATACCAAAGTAAAAGGCATCGGCTTTCCGTTTCATAAAGATTTTGAAGAGATCAATCTCCGGTTTTATGTGCGTTATCCGTCAGCAGAAGGTGTGAAACGTGGAGTTGTGTTCATCAGCGAACTGGTGCCCAAACCAATGATCGCCTGGATCGCCAAACTTATTTACCAGGAAAAATATTCCTATTCTCCAATCAACAGTAAGATCGAACAAACCAATCAACGGTACCTTACATTTGAATGGGGCAAAGAACTTGAACATGAATTAAAAGTTGAAACAGCTATACAGGTAAAACCCATTTCTAAAGGCAGTAAAGAAGAATTCATCTTTGAACACTACTGGGGTTATACATCGTTATCAGCTTTCCGTACCGGTGAGTATAAAGTGGAGCATCCCAGATGGAATATTTACCCGGTGAATAATTTCTCGTATAAAATCGATTTCGGAAAACTCTATGGCGAAGATTTTTCTTTTCTCAACGAAATGCAACCCGATTCGTTGTTTGTGGCCGAAGGTTCAGAAATAAAAGTATATGAACGTAGCATACTTAAATAGAAGAGATACCTGCACCACAATGTTTTAATAAGCGAAGCATGTTCAAGGTTATCCGGTAATAAAAAAATCAGCTAACTTTCCTTCTAAATTCATTCGGTATGAACACAACTCCAGAACATGATGAGCGCATAGCAAAAATGATTTTTGCATCGGTATATCCGCATTATGTAAAAAAAGTTGAAAGTAAAGGCCGCACAAAAAAGGAGTTACACCAGGTAATCGAATGGCTCACCGGTTTTGACGAAAAAAAACTGCAGCAACTTATTGACGAAAAAGTAACATTTGAAACCTTTTTTAAAAAAGCAAAACTGAACCCCAATGCCCGGCTGATTACAGGAATGATCTGCGGTTACCGTATAGAAGAAATTGAAACTCCCTTAACAAAACAAACCAGGTATTTAGATAAGCTGGTGGATGAATTGGCGAAAGGCAAAAAGATGGAAAGGATTTTGAGAGTGGCGTAATTGAGACGGGTTGGCAACCCTCTGCATTTTACAAATACGGATGCTTAAACTGTGGGTATTTTTTCTTCCGTTCGTTTAGTTCCTGCAGATACAACTCCATTGCTGAGGGATCATAAATATTATCCTTTGCAAAAAACAATTGCCCTTCGTGGTAATTAAATACACACCAGTTGCGTGACGGATCGAACAGCAATGTATCACCAATCAAAAAAATATCGTAGGCATATTTAATCAGCATCTTCCAGCTCATAAGCAAGGGTTGTTCATTGCTGTCGCAAAGTACAAATACCCAATTGCCAAATGGAATGCCTTTGTTGTATAACCATTTTTTCAACAACGGGATATTTTCCTGCAGATCAACCGCATGCTCATACTGCTCCACTGTTTTAAAAATTCCTTTTTCAAAAGGCGCCCAACCTCCATTGGACAGCATGCGTGCATTCTCCACAAATTCGTACAGATATTTTTCGGCTGTTTTATCTAAGAACAGGATCTGTGCTTTGTGCGTTTCAGGCAAAGCATCAAAGCTGGCGGCAGAGCCAAACACCGTTCCGTTTTGCGGAGGAGGAATGCTGTGCAGGTGAATGTTGCTGATGTCGATCACAGAGTATTCATTTGAAGGATGTAAGATAAGACGAAATGTATTCTGATATTTTCATTGGCCAGGGAGTTGCCGCTCCTGTCAACCGGATTCAGAATATATAAATCCGGGGGAGCCGCTACATAAGACCCTAAGCGAACAATAAAGCTGAATAATCAATATTCCAATTTCTTTTATACGTCTGTAGCAATTTTTCTCTTTCTTCGCAACAATATCCCTTGTCAATGGCCTGATCAAACTAAAAACAATATGACGAAATTCTTTTTTACCGTTCTTCTCATTTTTATAAGCACATTCAGTGAAGCACAGCAAAAACCGTCTTATGTGTTATACAATGCCAAAGGAAAGAAAGTGAGCTATGGAGCTATGATGAAGCAATTGATGAAACAAGACATGGTACTCATCGGAGAGTTTCACAACAATCCCATCAGTCATTGGCTGCAACTTGAAATTACCAAAGATGCAAAACAAAAACGCAACCTTGTACTGGGTGCCGAAATGTTTGAACAGGATAACCAGGCAGCACTTGATCGATACCTGCAGGGAAAAATAACTGCCAAAGGGCTCGATTCATCGGCCCGGCTTTGGCCCAACTATAAAACCGATTATGCACCGCTTGTTAATTTTGCAAAAGCAAATAATCTTGCATTTGCCGCTACCAATATTCCACGCCGGTATGCATCGATGATTTCAAAAGGCGGTTTTGAAACATTGGATACGTTGCCTGATGCCGCCAAAAAATGGATGGCTCCTTTACCCATTGCGTTTGATTCTACATTGGCAGGTTATGAAAAGATGATGAGGATGATGGCGGGTCATGGTTCAATGAACATGGTGAGGGCACAGGCCTCGAAAGATGCAACCATGGCTTATTTTATTCTCAGTTATTTTGTACCCGGCAAGCTGTTTATTCATTATAACGGAAGTTATCATTCCGATAAACACGATGGAAAAGCCTCTTCCAATTACGACGGAATTGTGTGGTATCTGAAACAGTCACGTGCCAATCTGAAAATTGCAACCGTAACAACAGTGATGCAGAAAGATATCGGTAAACTTCTGGCCGAACATAAATTTAAAGCCGATTTTATTATTTGTGTAGATGAGGATATGACGACGACCTATTGATGAAGAGTAGTTGATCGTTCTTTGGCAGCAATACTTCTGTCGCAAACGACCTTTCTTTTGTCGCTTATCCACCTTTGGTTTATTATTGTAAAGCTGTAGGTTTGAGGGCATATGACTGCAGAAAGTACATGCTTGTGTTATAAAACATGCAGTAAGACTTTGCGGTATTACAACAACATAAAACAACCAACCAATGGCACAGATCAATCCTTACATCCATTTTAACGGCAATGCCGAAGAAGCATTTACCTTTTACAAATCAGCATTTGGCGGTGAGTTTGCAAATGTTGTCCGGTTTAAAGACATGCCAATGCCGGAACTTCCTCTTTCTGAAAATGAAGCAAACAACATTATTCATATCACTTTGCCAATTGGTAGCAGCAGTGTGTTAATGGGAAGCGACACGCCTGCATTTATGGGTAAGCATAATGAAAATGAAACCCGCAGCAAAATTTCAATCACTCCCGAAAGCAAGGAAGAGGCAGACAGATTATTTCATGCGCTCTCGGCCGGAGGCACAATTGAAATGCCCATCGCAGACAGTCCCTGGGGTGCGTATTTTGGGATGTTAAGAGATAAATACGGTATTGAATGGATGGTGAATTATGATCCGAGATAAAATATAATCTGTTTGCCCGGGGGCTGGTACAGCTGACCCCGGCCGGCAAAAACGTTAGATGAAATACATGCTAATAACCTTAAAGTGAATAGAGACACGATCTCAATATTAAAACTTACAGCAGTTACCGTTGCAATTTTGCTTGGTATTAATCTGTCGATGGGAAGTTCTTCGGATGTAAACATCCATGACAGCTACTTCGTCATGGACGTTGTTACTAAGATAATTCTGTTTATCATTTTTGCTGCTTTTACAGGTAGCTTGATCTTATCTATTCTAAGCAAGTTCAGGAATAAGCTCTACAATCGGATTCTACTATTTTCTATTGTACTCCTGGTATCATCAAGCATTTATATCTTTTCTTTATTCGCTAATTTGCAGTAACAAACCAGGCAGGTCTCATCGGCGTTCATCCTTCTTCTCCTTTTTCTTTATTGAACTCTTAGCTAATATCTTCTTCGCTCTCGAATGAAACGCCGCTGTCTCAAAATCCCAGCGTTCTTCAATTACAGTATTGATCTCAGGCATTATCTCCGGGTATTCTTTTGCAAGTTGTTCAAGGATGGTTAATGAAAATGCTTTCACGGCTGCTTTTTCCTGCACATCGCAGATAAACGAAAAACAGGCATCCATTACATCGCCTTTCAATTTCTCAGGAATAGAAATGTATTGCAGCAGCCTTGTTATATTTCGACGCACAGCATTATGCAGGCCGGGCTTTCGTAATAAACCGACAAACACAGGTAAATGTTTCCTGAGCAATTGTGGTTGAGTTTCAGCAATACTGCCAATGGGCCACGCCGCCCGCTGCACCACTCGGTATTCATCGGTAAGAAATAAGTGAACCAGTTCATCAAACCTTTTTTGTGAACTGCCGATCCAGTCAATGATCTTGTTTGTTTGTTCTTTGGAATGTTTGGCTAGTATTTCTTCACGGAGATTCAAGGCTAAGAGTTAATGCTAAGAGTTTGAAAGAGGGGAAAGAGGAAAAGAGTTAAGAAGGTTGTTGCAGTTTGTTTATTTCGGCTAAGCAGGCGCTTACTTCATTACTGTCAACAGTAACCGAAGTTAATGCTTCATTCATTTGTTCATTGATGTAGTGCATGCCTGTGGTAAGGTGTGTACGTGCCGATGTATGAAACTCAACTGCACCGGTAAACTGTGCAAGCTCTGCAAGATTGTTATGCCGCACACCACTGCCGGGCATAATAATGATGCGTTCATCGGCTGCTGTTACTAATTGTTTCAATAAGTGTTTGCCTCCGGTAACGTTGGGCATTAATCCGGAAGTGAGTACACGTTCGCAACCTATATCAATTAAAGTATCCAGTGCCTCAAATGCATCACGCACACGATCAAATGCACGGTGAAACGTTACACCCATGGGATATGCGAGTTCAACCAATGCGGCAGTTCGTGCTTTGTCAACCGTTCCATCTGCATTTAATAAACCAAACACCACGCCATCGCAACCAAGTTGCTTGCAATGTTTAATATCTTCTTTCATTGCCTCAAACTCATCAGCAGAATAAAGAAAATCGCCACCACGTGGGCGGATCATCGTGTACAATTCAATTGTTGCCAGCTCTCTTGCTTTCTTAATAAATCCATAGGAGGGAGTGGTACCACCTTCGCCGGGGTTATCGCATAACTCAATTCGATGCGCACCTGCTTGCTGAATAAGCGAACATGATTCAATAGAGAAAGCAATTACTTCGAGTTTATAATTCATAGTTTAAGGTTGAATGTTTAAAGTTGAAGGTGTAAACTGTCGTCCTGATAAATCAATCATTTGTTAGTAAGTTCAAAACTTAATGAACATTAAACCTTGAACCTGAAACTTTAAACTGTTACTAGAACCAACTTTTCACATCAAGTGCCTTTTCCATCTTGTTATTGCGAACGGCCATGGAGAACTTCTTCATCACCGAAAAACCTCCAAACTCACCTTTCTTATTAATGGCAATAAACCCGCCTTGCACATTTTTTGCTTTGTCGCCATTGTTTTTTACTATTCGTCGCACGGCTTCTTTGCAAGCTTCTTCAGGACTTGCCCCATGCCGCATCATTTCAACAATGGTATGTGCGCCACATATTTTTACAATTTCCTCACCAATGCCTGTGCAGGTAGCGGCACCTACTTCGTTATCAACAAAAAGACCGGCACCAATAATAGGGGAGTCGCCCACACGACCTCTCATTTTAAACGCCATGCCACTTGTACTGCAGGCGCCACTCAGGTTGCCTTTTTCATCAATGGCAATCATGCCAATGGTATCGTGGTTCAATACTTCCGAGGGCCATTTATATAACATGGCTCCGTCATTGTTTTTCTCCCGTTTAATTTTTTCTTCAAGATCTCTCATGGTTCGCATGGGATCATATTTGGAAGTTTTCAACCACTCTTTCCATGCCTTTTCTGCTTCAGGTGTAAGCAGGTTGGTTCGTTCAAAACCTTTGCTTAATGCAAATTGCAAAGCACCTTCACCAACAAATTGCACATGAGGTGTTTGCTCCATTACAAGCCTCGCCACTTGTACCGGGTGTAAAATATCTTCGAGCCCCATTACAGAGCCACATTGTCCTTTTTCGTCCATTACACATGCGTCAACTGTAACACGGCCATCACGATCGGGCAAGCCGCCATAACCAACACTTGTATCAGTAGGGTCGGCTTCAGGGATCATCACACCTGCTTCCACTGCATCGAGGGCACGGCCGCCTTTGCTTAAAACCTCCCATGCTGCTTTATTGGCTTTCACATTTGGCGACCAGGTGCTTAGCACCAAAGGTCCCTGGAACTGCGCCCCCGCACCTATACAATTTTGAGTTGATAATAAAGCAGTTGAAAGACCGGTAAGCTGTATAAATTTTCTTCTGTCGAGCATTTGATGAACTGTTAATGAGCGGTGAATGTAAGATGATTTTAAAATTTTCCAAGCGTTCCATTAAACCTTCTTTATGGGCTGCGGTCTGTAATTACGTATCTGAAAACAAAAAATAAAACTTTAAAAATCACCACATGAAAAAGCTCATCATTTTATCCGTAGTTGCAATGGCAGCCTTTGTTGTTTCAATTAATGAATCTGCTGCACAAACCAGGCGCAAGCTTGACCGTAAAGAAAACCGTGTTGATCGTCGTGAAGACGTTCGTGATCGCAAAGAAGATGTGCGTGACCGTCGTGAAGATGTAAAAGATCGCAGAGAAGACATACGTGACCGCAGAGAAGATGTGCGTGATGCACAACACAACGGTGGCCGCAGAGATCGTATTGAAGATGTTCGTGACCGTCGTGAAGATGTAAGAGATCGTAAAGAAGATGTACGTGATCGTCGTGAAGACAAGCATGATCGCAGAGAAGATATCCGTGACCGTAAGGAAGACCGCAGAGACCGTAAGCGTGGCCGTTTCTAATCATATAAAACCCTATGCTAGTGAACTCTTCCCATACCCGGGGTAACATGAACATGTTACCCTTTTTTATTTCGTCGGAACCGCAGGTCAGACGAATAAAAGATCAATGAGGATAGGTTGAGGAAGAGTTGCCAACCTTCCAAAGGTTGGCAACTCTGCAAATTATCAATGGATCCTGTCACCCCGTATCTCCATACGTTGCATCAACTCTTTCTCAAACGCCAGCCATTCTTTCCAACGGTCACGCACTTTCTTTTTTGGCAAGTAATGTTCGGCCATGGTGATGAACAGGGTGTAATGCCCGGCTTCGCTTTCCATAAACTTGCGGTAGAATTTTCGGAGATAAGCATCGTTCAATCCTTCACTCAATCGTTTAAAACGTTCGCAACTGCGGGCTTCAATTAATGCCATGGTTAATAATTCATCGAGGAAACGATCATCCACATGCCCACCTTTTTTTTGGAAGGTCAGCAGCTCATTTACATAAATATCTTTTCGCTGCCGGCCGAGTTTCAATCCACGTTTGTGCAGCTCAGCAAGCACGGCACGGAAATGTCCCCATTCTTCCGTAACAATAGGGGCCAGCTCTGTTATCAGTAATTCGTATTGACTGTAACGTTGAATAAGAGTGATGCACGTGGTGGCAGCTTTCTGCTCACAATAGGCGTGGTCGGTTAAAATATCTTCCAATGAAATGGCAGTAAGATCAACCCAACGTGGATCGCTGGGCAATTGCAGGCCAAGTATGTTTTTTACATCAATTGATTCTTTCTCCATGTTGCAAAAATAAAGCTCTCTTAAGAAGAGAGCTTACTTACTTTTAAAAACCAGCTGATGAAAAGGGTGTTTATCATAGGTCTGCAACAGACCACGAATAAAAATGAAAGGTGTAATGGTTAGCTGATTGCTGCAGCAAAGTGAAGGATTATTTTTAATATGAACAATACCACAAAGAGGGTATAAGCAACATCTTTTTGTTAAGCAATTATGCAATGGGCTGATGAGATACTTTTACAAAGCAGGGAATTGTTATTTTATCATGAATTCTCTTGCTGCAGGATTTGTAATTAACATTTAATCCTTATTGTTATCAACTAGCTGCTGTGTAAATGCTTTTTTTAGCTAATTTTCATTTTTATACCCCACTGACTATGCGATTAATTCCATTCCTGCTTGCTTCAGCCGTTACCGTTAGTCTGGTGATTGTGCTTAACACAAGAATAGGCCCGGCACCTGCACTCGGAAAATTTTTAAGTCCGCAACACGGGTTTTGGCAGAATGCTGAAAACGCAGCACAAAGTTTTACAGAAGAACTTAGCTTTCCCCAACTCAATGGTACAGCAAATGTTTATTTCGATGAGCGTTTAGTACCGCATGTGGTGGCAGAGAATGATGCAGATGCTTATTTTATTCAGGGATATTTGCATGCAAAATTCCGCTTGTGGCAAATGGAATTTTCTACACGTGCCGCAGCCGGTCGCATCAGTGAAGTGATTGGCGAACGGGCTGTGAATTTTGATAAAGAACAGCGCCGTATCGGGATGGTATTTGCAGCAGAGAATATGTTGAAGGAGATGGAAGCAAATGAATTCACGAAACTTTCGGTTGATAATTATACAAAAGGAGTGAACGCCTTCATTGAATCATTATCTGAAAGTGCAATGCCCATTGAATATAAAATACTCGGCTATCAACCTGAGAAATGGAATAATCTTAAGACGGCACTCTTCATCAAACAAATGACCAAGACACTTGCGTTTTCTGTTGATGATCTCCCGTTAACTGCTTTACGCAAAGTATTCAGTGATGATCAGATCGAAATTCTCTATCCGCAATTACAGGATTCGTTAGATCCGATTGTTCCAAAAGGAACGGTGTTTGATGCTCCTGCTGCAACAGCAGTTGCACCAGCAAGTGTTGATTCGTTGTATTTGCTGAAAAAAGATTCTGCGTTGAAAGTAGCCATGGTTGATCAGCCATCAAAAGATAACGGCAGCAACAATTGGGCAGTAAGTGGTACAAAAACAAAAAGCGGTGCACCTATTCTTTGTAACGATCCGCATCTTGAATTAAGTCTTCCTGCTATCTGGTATGAAATGCAGATCACCACCAATAATATGAATGCGTATGGTGTATCATTCCCCGGTATTCCCGGCATAGTGATCGGCTTTAACGACAGTATTGCTTTTGGCTTTACCAATGCCGGAAGGGATGTGCGTGATTTTTATGAGATCAAATTTAAAGATGAAACCAAGAAACAATATTGGTTCAATAACGAATGGCAGACTGCACCGCAACGTGTGGAAGAAATAAAAGTAAAAGGAAAGCCTTCGGTATTTGATACAGTTGCTTATACTGTGTTTGGCCCTGTTACTTACGATGAAAGTTTTTCAACGCCACTTACTAACAACAAAGCAATTGCTACACGTTGGATCGCTCATGATCCCAGCAATGAGTTATTGATGTGGCATTATCTTGACCGTGCAAAGAATTATGATGATTATTACAATGCCATCAAGTACTTTACCGTGCCTGCACAGAACATGATCTTCGCCAGTAAGCGTGGCGACATTGCACTTTGGCAGCAAGGACATTTTCCCTTGCGTTGGAACAGGCAGGGTTTGTATGTAATGCCCGGTGAAGACAGCAGTTATATGTGGCAGGGTATTATACCTGTTGCTGAAAATCCGCACCAGGTAAATCCTGAGCGTGGTTTTGTCAGCAGCGCCAATCAACGCCCTGCTGATGGAACTTATCCTTATTTTATTCCCGGTGGTTATGATGTATATCGTGGTGTGGAGATCAACCGTCGTTTAACAAGTATGAGCAATATTACACCGCAGGATATGCAGCGTTTGCAGAATGTAAATTATAATCCATTGGCTGAAGTGGTAATAAAGCTGATGAAGAAATATACTAATGAAGCTGATCTTGGTGCAGATGAAAAACGTTTTTTCAACATGATCAAAACATGGGATCTGCAAAACACAGCTGATTCAAAAGCTGCTACTGTTTTCCAAGTTTGGTATGATAGCCTTGAACGAAATGTTTGGACTGATGAATTAACGCAACAGGATTCAGTTGTGTATGCATGGCCTTATGAATATACATTAGCTGATGCATTAACAAAAGATTCCCTGTTTTCATTTATTGATGACATCACTACTCCGACAATCGAAACAATTTTCCAGGTGTTTGTTGCATCGTTAAAGGAAGCAACTGCTGAATTGCTGAAGATGGAGAAAGAAAATACATTGGATTGGGCAGTACACAAAAACACAACAGTATATCATATTCTCAAAGATGCTGTGATGCCTTTTGCAAGAAAAGGTTTGCAGATTGGTGGCGGTAAGCACATCATTAATGCCACGCAACATAGTCATGGTCCAAGCTGGCGCATGGTTGTTCATCTCACCAACGAAACAGAAGCTTATGTTGTTTATCCGGGCGGACAAAGCGGCAATCCCGGCAGTAAATATTACGATCAGTTTATAGATACATGGGCTGCCGGCCAATATTACAAAGCATGGATGATGAAGAAAGGAGAGGAGGAGAATGAAAAAGTTAAATGGACAATGACGTTTAAAAAAGCATGATCACAGTCTGACGAATAAACAAATAGTATTGAACATGAAATTCATAATTGCCTTCATACTCACCGCACTTTTAAGTTATGCTGCCGGTTTCTATTTGCCTTGGTGGACTATTGCCATTGCAGCTTTTTTGGTGGCCGTTGTTATTCCACAGAAACTGTTGAAAGCATTTTTATGCGGCTTCCTCTCGCTTTTCGTTTTGTGGGTTGTGCTTGCTCTTTATATTGATATGGGAAACCAGCATATTCTCTCCATGAAGATCGCTGAACTGTTGTTTAAATCACATTCGCATGCGTTGATCATGAGCGTTACCGGTTTAGTCGCAGGGTTGGTGGGCGGTTTTGCGGCGCTGAGCGGTTCTTACCTTCGTCAAAGCAAACAGGGTATTGCTTAATAGGTGTTTTTAAGTAAGCTGAATTAAAAGCGGCAATAGGAAAATAATCCTGATAGCCGTTACACGTTATCATTGTTTTTTTACATAATTCACACCGCTTCAAGAATTAGTTTTTTGCTAACAGCAGCAGAAGTATTTTCGTGCAACATGCGCTCCTTATTTCTCTTTCTTTTTATTGTTTGCAGTTCTGTTTCGTTATGGGCCGCAAAGGTTACAGGATTTGTTACCAATCAAAACGGCGAACCCCTTCCTTATTCATCTATTACAGTGAAAGGAACTAAAGAAGCAGCTTCAGCTAACAGCGAAGGTGTTTACTTTTTACAATTACCGGCTGGTACTTACACCATTATTTGCCGCCATGTTGGTTTTGAACGGCAGGAAAAAACAATCAACATCAAAGAAGATGAAGTGCAATTGAATTTTGTGTTGAAAGAGCAATCAGTCAGTCTCAATGAAGTGGTCGTAAAAGCAGGAGCTGAAGATCCGGCATATGCCATCATCCGCAAAGCCATTCAAAAGCGAAAAGAATATCTCAACGAAATTAAAAGCTATGAATGCGAAGTGTACAGCAAAGGCACCATGAACCTCCGTGATTTTCCTAAAAGCTTCATGGGACAGAAAGTGGATTTTGAAGATGGTGATACCAGCAAACGAAAAATGCTTTATCTCTCAGAAACGGTATCGAAACTTTCGGTAGATGAACCCAACAAAGTAAAAGTTGATGTGCTCAGTACAAGAGTGAGCGGTCAGCGTGATGGTTTTGGTTTTGCAGGTGCTCGTTTCTTTTCGTTTTACGACAACAATGTACAGATCAGTAATTCACTCAACCCAAGAGGATTTATTTCACCCATCGCTGAAAACGCCTTGTATTTCTACAAGTACAAATATGAAGGAGCATTCAGTGAAGATGGGCAACTCATCAACAAGATAAAAGTTATTGCGAAACGTGGATATGAACCTTGCTTCACGGGTTACATCAACATTGTGGAAGATGAATGGCGCATACATAGTCTTGAACTGATCCTCACCAAACAAAGCCAGATGAACTTTGCTGATACATTACGTATTGAGCAACTCTATCAAAAAATTGCAGTGAAACATTGGGTGGTGCAAAGCCAGATATTGTATCCTGCTGTAAAGTTTTTCGGGTTTGATGCGTTTGGAAGTTTTGCCAATGTGTATCGCAACTTTAATACAGAACCTGAGTTCAGCAAAAACTATTTTGATAACACTATTCTGAAATACGAGAAGGGCAGCAATAAAAAGCCGATTGAGTATTGGGACAGCATACGTCCGCTTGCGTTAACCAAAGATGAACAAGTTGATTATATAAAGAAAGACAGTCTTGAGCAGCTGCGTGAAAACCCGGCCTATCTCGATTCGCTGAACAGGGTGAGTAATAAAATTAAAATCAGTAACATTTTATTTGCCGGCAAAACCATCAACCGGCAAAGCAAAAAACTCAGTTATACTTTTCCATCACTGTTGCAGTCATCGAGTTTCAATACAGTAGAAGGATTTGTGTTAGATGTGCCTGTTACTATTCGCAAAGAGTTTACAGACAGGCGTAACCTCAACATTACACCCAATGTGCGGTATGGCTTCAACACAAAGCAATTTTATGCATGGGGAACTGTGCGCTATAACTTCGGCTCACGTTTCTTTTCATCTGTAAGTATCAGTGGCGGTAAGCGTGCGTTTCAGTTGAACAATGATGAACCAATTCTGCCATTATCAAATACATTCTCCACTTTATTGTACAAGAATAATTTCATGAAATTGTACCTGGCGAATTATGGCCGTATCAATTTCTCCAAAGGTGTTGGCAATGGACTAACAGTAACGGCTAATCTGCAATACCAGGACAGGCATCCGCTTGAAAACACAACTGATTATTCATGGAAGCCACGAAGCACACGTCCGTACCGTCCTAATTATCCCATCGAATTGCAGACGCAAAGTTTTACCGCACACCAGGCAACCATCCTTACACTTGGTGTTAACTTTCAGCCGGGAGCAAAGTATATCGAGTTTCCCGATCGCACTGTTAACATTGGCAGCAAGTGGCCAACATTCAGTGTGCAGTATACAAAAGGAATTGCTGATTTCCTTGGTAGTGATGTTGACTATGATAAATGGCAGGTTGCAATGCGTGACAACCTGAATTTAAAATTAGCCGGTCGTTTTAATTATCGTGTACAGGCAGGTGGCTTTACTAACAGCAGCAAATTGTTTATCCAGGATATGAAACATTTTCCCGGAAACCGTTTGTTACTGTCAACCGATTTTTTAACCACGTTTCAACTGCCACAATATTATCAATACAGTAATGCTGATAAGTTTTACACGGCTGTGTTCACCGAACATCATTTCAACGGGTTTATCACCAACAAAATTCCGGGTATTAAAAAGTTGAACTGGCATTTGGTAACCGGTGCATCAGCTGTATGGTTACCTCTGAAAACGTATGCAGAATGGCATGTGGGTTTTGAAAATATGTTTCGTTTTTTTAGTGTGGATGTGATAAGAGGTTATACCCAGGGACTTAAACCCCGTACCGAAATACGTTTTGGAACAACGTTTAATATTGGAGGCGGGGGAGGAAATGATTAGAGTTTGAAAAATGAATTCTCTCGTTTTTAGTTTAGTCAAAGTTCTATAGTTCTGAGTTAGAAGACATCTTGTGTTTTGGATATTGTACCTTGTGCCTTTCCCTTTGATTTTGGGTTTGCTTCTTGTCCCTTGTGCCTTGTTCCTTGGATTTTCCTTCTTGCACCTTGTTTTTTGGTACTTGGGTTTTACTATTTTATCTTTGTCCCGCTTTCGGATTTTGCCCAACCTGCAATTGGGGTTCAAAGCAGATTTACTGAACTAAAATTCAAAACAAGATGGCTGTTTTGCACAACCGCATCTCCCGCAAGGAGCTTAAGGAGCGTATTATTAATGATCCTACACCACGCACCACCATTTCCTTTTATTGTTATTTTAAAATTGAAGAGCCCAAATCTTTTCGTGATCAACTGTATAAGGACTTTACGGCTCTCGGCGTAATGGGACGAATTTATTTAGCACATGAAGGGATCAATGCGCAGATCAGTTTGCCAACAGCAAATATGGAAGCGTTCCGCACTTATCTCTATGCTATTGAGCCGCTGAATGGTTTGCGGTTGAATGTAGCCGTGGATGATGATGGTAAAAGTTTTTACGTCCTCGATATAAAAGTACGCAACAAAATTGTGGCTGACGGTATTCATGATCCGGCATTTGATATGGCCAACAAAGGCAAGTATGTAAATGCGGAACAGTTCAATCAACTCACGAATGATCCTAACACGGTTGTGATCGATATGCGCAATCATTACGAATTTGAAGTAGGGCATTTTGAAAAGGCGATTGAAATACCCAGCGATACTTTTCGGGAGCAATTACCTATGGCTGCTGATATGATGAATGATGATAAAGACAAAAATATCATCATGTATTGCACAGGCGGTATCCGTTGCGAAAAAGCAAGTGCCTACATGCTGCATAAAGGATTTAAGAATGTGTTTCATCTGGAAGGCGGCATCATCAACTATGTAAACCAGGTAAAAGAAAAGGGTCTCGATAATAAATTTCACGGAAAGAATTTTGTGTTTGATCAGCGATTAGGCGAACGTGTGACAGAAGAAATCATTTCCAGCTGTCATCAATGCGGCAAACCGGCTGATACGCATGTCAACTGTGTAAACGATGCTTGTCACCTTTTATTTATTCAATGCGAGGAATGCAACCAAAAAATGGAAGGTACCTGCAGTAAAGAATGCCATGAGTTTATTCATCTGCCCGAAGAAGAACAGAAGCGCTTGCGCAGTGGTATTGACAAGGGCCGCAATGTGTTTAATAAAGCAAAATCGAGATTGAAGGATTTGAAGGTTGAGTAGCAGAAGAGCAACATCAAATACCAAAACCACAGCTGCATCCATGCCGTGGTTTTGGTATTGAATAAAGAGAACTTCAGTTAAGGATCGCCTTCTTATCGACCAAAAAATTTAAACCCGATTGTAATATCAATATTACCGTATTTTAATTGCGGATCATATTTTACGCCTGAAAAATCAATAGGCTTGCTGCCTACAGCCTGGTTAGTGCCTGCTTTTGCAAAAAGTATTACACCTCCGTTTTTACTTGGTTTTGTAAGCACAGTTTCTAATCCCAAACCTGCCTGTAAGCTCAATGCATTCTGATCGCCTGATACACCGCCACGGCTGTTGATAACAATCTCTGATAAATTAGTGGCATTGGGATTAATATTTCTTTCGCCGCTGCTGTAGTTAATGTAACTGGTTCTGAAACCAAAGCCGGCATAAGGGTAAATGTTAAACCTGTTGCTTCTTGTAAGATCATAACCCCATTCGAATTGAAACAAGGTTAAAAATGATGAGCGTATTTCCTCATTTGCTTTTGTAGATCTTTTTCTTATGCCAACAGTGCCAAAGTCAAGATCAAAAATGCGTCGCTTCTTTTTATATGAAAGACCAAAGCCAATTCCCCAAACCTGACCGCTAAGAGGAGAAAAACCTACAGGAGTATGATCGTTATTGAATTTTGAAAAATCAGCTGATACGACGGATGTAAACAAAGTAAATGAACCGTAGTTATCTGTTTTGGCGCTTAGCCGGTTCATGTTGGCTATGGCTTCACGATAGCCGGCATTACTCATTAATACTTTTGTGTTCTCTGTTCTTAATTCTTTTACTTTCCGTTGATAGTACTCAAGCGAGTCGGTCTTTTCCTCTCTGAATTGTGACATAACATGCGCTGTTATGAACAGAAGGCATACGGAAACCACAACTTTTTTCATAAGCAATATTTAGTCATTGAAAATAGGATAAAATTCAAATTGAAGATGATAAATACTGTATTTTTCAAGGGACCTCAGGGCGTAAAGCATTGAATCAACAACAAATGAAATTGTATTTTTAACAGCCATTCTCTATAGGGGCAATCTTCCTGTAGCAATACCATCCAACAATGGCAGCGTGCCGTAGGTACGCCCTGATACAGTTTCAATAAACATCCCGGTAAATAAGTTTTATCTTCATTACATGGTCGTTGTATTCCAGATAATCACTGTGCTGTTGCTGATCGTATTGATCATCCTTATTGCATTAAGGATAAGAAGAACAAAATTTCACAGCCAGCTGCCCGATAACTACAAAGAGTTATTGGCCGACTATGTGAAGTTCTATCAACACTTAAACGAAGAAGGAAAAGTAGCGTTTGAAAAAAGAGTTGAACAATTCTTAGCAGCAGTAAAAATTACCGGCGTCAATGCAGAGGTGGAAGACCTGGATAAAATATTAATTGCTGCCGGAGCAATTATCCCTGTGTTTTCAATTCATGATTGGCAATACATCAACCTGCATGAAGTGTTGTTATACCCCGGTGCGTTTAATAACGATTTCGATCAACATGGCGACGATCGGAATATTGCCGGCATGGTGGGTACAGGTGCGTTGCAAAATGTAATGGTGATCACCAAGTGGCAACTGCGGCAAGGATTCATCAACCACAATGATGCACGCAATACTGCTATCCATGAGTTTGTACATTTGGTAGATAAAATGGATGGTACTGTAGATGGTGTTCCTGAAATTATTCTGGAACGCAAATACACGGGCCAATGGAAAAGCCTGATGGAAACAACCATTCATCAAATGAAAACCTACGGATCTGATATTGACATGTATGGCGCCACCAACACTGCCGAGTTTTTTGCTGTTATCTCCGAATACTTTTTTGAACAGCCGGAATTATTACAAGCCAATCATCCGGAACACTTTAAAATGCTGAAACAGATTTACAGAACTGAACTACATGGCTAACACTAGTAATCATTAACGGACAGATCTGTGTGCAATTTTATTCATCAGCACGTTGAAGCAGAAGAACAGCATGCACAACTACCTGAAAAAGCCAACTTCAGCAATCATCTCATTTATATTTTCACATCTTTATGTGATAGGTTCATCTGCTTTTGTTTTTTTTATTTGCTGTTGAATAATTGCATCACGGCTTCTTAGTTTATGCTGTGTGCGGTTTCATCTATTCAGCTTTTAATGATTGTTATGCAGGAAATTCAACAGTTGATAGAGCGTGAAGTAAAAGCAGGCAAAACTCCATCTGTTCAATACTATCTTTTTACGAAAGATGAAATACTGGAGGAGTTCCGTTATGGGTTAGCAGATGTTGAGAAGAAAACAACTGTAACTGCCGATCATTCGTATAACGCATACTCTGTTACAAAAACCTTTACAGCCTTAGCTATACTGCAACTGGCCGAAAGAAAAATACTAAACCTGTGCGATTGTGTTGTTGATCATTTACCCAATTTTCCATACGGCCATACGGTTACAATCAGGCATTTACTGAACCACACTGCAGGTGTTCCAAATCCAATTCCATTAAGCTGGATACACCTTAGTAATGAACACTGTTCATTCAATGCAGCTGCTTTTTTTAAAACCATCATTGACAAATACAAAAAACCGAAAGCCAAACCGGGCGAACGTTTTGCTTATTCAAACCTCGGTTATATTTTTCTCGGACAAATCATTGAGAAGCTAACGGGTAAACGTTACGAAGATTACATCAACGAATTTATTATTGACAAATTATCAATAGACAGCAGTGAGTTGGGATTTGAAACAACTGTTCTCAGCAGGCAGGCGAGGGGTTGTCATAAACGATTCAGTTTTACAAATCTTATACTTGGCCTTTTTATAGATAAGCGCAAATACATGGATAAAGCAGTAGGCAACTGGAAACCCTTTAAACCTTTTTATGTAAATGGTGCGCCTTACGGAGGTTTAATTGGAAAGCCTTCAGCCTTTGTAAAATATATCCAGGCACTGTTGAAATCCAATTGTCAACTTCTTTCAAGTCAATACACTAAACTATTATTCCAGGAATATAAATTGAATAACGGGAAAAAAACAGGAATGTGTATCTCATGGTTTAAAGGAGAGCTGAACGGACGAACTTATTTTGCACATGCCGGTGGCGGTGGTGGTTACTATTGCGAGATCAGGATATACCCTGAACATAATATCGGCAGTGTAGTTTTCTTTAACCGCACCGGAATGACAGATGAACGGTTTTTAGATAAAGTGGATGCTTCGTATTTTGCTGAAATTGAATCAAGCACAAGAGCAGATAACTTGGTTTATTCGTTGTAATTTGTAGTATCAAATCATTTTCTATGTCATCTGTTAACAGAAGAAATTTTCTGAAAGCATCCGGTGTTGCAATTCTTCCTGCTTTTGTGCCCGCAATTGCAACAGCCTCAAATAACAGAACTGAATCGCCGGCAGATGAGCCCATCATCAAATTTTTTTACGACGGAGAAGATTTCACTCCTTCCATGTATATTAATGAATTGCAAAAGATCAATAGTAAAGAAAATATCAAACGTGATTTTTATGGACAGGGTGGTGCAGTAACAGCACTGGAGAAAAAGTTTACAGAGATTACTGGTAAAGAAAAAGCGATTTATATGCCAACAGGTACAATGGCAAATCAATTTGCCATTGCAGTGCTAAGTGGAAACAATACCAAGGTGTTTGTACAGGATGAAAGTCATGTGTACAGAGATGAAGCAGATGCTGCACAATCTGTATTTCAAAAGAGATTGATGCCATTGGCAAAAGGTAAAACATACTTTACAGCGGCCGATCTGGAAAAGGCAGTAGACGGATTAAAAGGAGAGGAGGTGTTCTCCAGTGGTATTGGTGCAGTATCCATCGAAAATCCTGTACGGAGGATGAACGGTTGTATGGTGCCGCTTGAAGAAATTAAAAAGATCAGTGCGTATTGCAGAAGTAAACAAATAAAATTACATCTGGATGGTGCCAGAATTTTCATGGCATCAGCATGGTCGGGTGTTTCTATTAAAGAGTACGCTTCTTATTTTGATACTGTTTATATTTCACTCTACAAATATCTTGGCGCTGCAGGTGGTGCAATTCTCTGCGGCGATAAAACAGTGATCGATCAAATGCCGCATCTTATCAAGATACATGGTGGTAATATGTTCGGTAACTGGACAAGTGCTGCAATGGCATTACACAGGTTAGAAGGAATTGAAACACGTTTAAAGGAATCAATTAAACAGGCAACTACACTCTTTGATGTTTTGAATAAAACAAAACTCATCAATATTTCTACACTCGATGGCGGTACCAATATTTACCCGGTTGAATTCAGTAAAGAAGTAGATGGCAAAAAAGCGCAGGAGTTGCTGGATAAGCAATACAAGATCCGGATTGGGCCTCCCAACGATAAGAATCAAACACAGTTTACAGTTAACGAAACAATTCTTTACCGTGATGCTGCTTATATAACGGATGCCTTTAAAGAGGTAATGGCAGCAGCAAAACGTTGAAGGTTTGATGATGTTGGCAGCTGCTATCTGTTTTTTGGGTCAGTTCTGATTTCTTCCTTTTTATGATATCATCCTGTTAAATACTGCCGCTCAATCGCTGCACACAATCTCTCCGCATCATAAAATATTCGATCTTCATTAAACGGATCAGGCAAAAGCCTGTCTAAACCCCAACCCAAAAACCAAACCATGTATCTAAAAGCAAAAGTAATTTCCCTACTTGTTGTTTCTATTTTCTTTTTTACCGAATGTTCAAAAAAAGAAACGATTGCCTCTGTTACATACGAAGCCATCAAAACCGCATTTGCTAACAGGATCGACCCCGCTAATCTTGCCAACTACGCAAATCAAACCAAGCCTGCCTATATTACAAAAGACAATTCAGGCGCCAATGCCATCAGCAACAGTAAGGCTACAGTTGGTCGTGTATTGTTTTATGATAATAATCTCAGCATCGATAATTCTTTGAATTGCGGCAGTTGCCATAAACAGAGTTTTGCTTTCAGCGATACAGCTCTTGCAAGCAAGGGAGTAGCAGGTGGTTTAACCGGCCGGCATTCCATGCGTTTGATCAATTCAAGATTTGCGGTGGAAACCAAATTCTTTTGGGATGAGCGTGCGCTTACACTGGAGGCACAAACTTCACAGCCAATAAAGGACCATGCAGAAATGGGTTTCAGCGGACAAAACGGAAGACCTGCTTTCAGTAATCTCCTCAGTAAACTGCAGGCCATCGGTTATTACAAAGAACTCTTTACAATCGCCTACGGAAACGAGACCATTACCGAAGCGAGGATACAGGAATGCCTTGCTCAATTTATTCGCAGTATTCAATCATTCGACAGTAAATATGATGCAGGTCGTGCGTTGGTGAATAACGACAATCAACCGTTTCCCAATTTTACTGCTCAGGAAAATGATGGGAAAGCATTGTTTCTTACTCCGCCTGTATTTGATGCAACAGGTAACCGAATTGCCGGTGGATTAGGTTGCCAGGGCTGCCATGCCGCACCGGAATTTGATATTGCTCCTAACAGTGGCAACAATGGAATTATTGGCGTGTTAAATGGTGCAGGTATCGACATCAACAACACACGTGCACCATCTTTACGTGATCTGGTAAACAGAAATGGTGAACCCAACGGCCCAATGATGCATACCGGTGGAATTACCACATTGCAGGCTGTGATTGGTCATTACGGAACAATTAATCTGGCGCCGGGTAATAATCGTCTTGATCCGAAATTACGTCCTAATGGATTCGGGCAACAGCTGCATCTTACCGCAGCGGAAGTAAATGCAACGATGGCGTTCTTACGAACACTAACAGGAACAAATGTGTATACAGATGCCAAATGGAGCAGCCCGTTTTAAAGAGTGATTAGTTCTCCCGCATTTCAACAATTCCGGCTTCGCTTTACGGCAGCCCGGTTTCTAAGATCTGTTTATTATGACATAAACAACTTGTTGTTTCCAGAATGTTTGAAGCAGCGTAAGCATAAAAAACGGGCAGAAGAAATCCTCTGCCCGTTTCATGTTTGTATAGCTGAGCTGATTATTCTTTCTTCGCCGGCATTTCTCTTCCGCCCTGGTATAGGACCAATGATTCTGTTTTGCCCTCAGCGTTTTGTTTGAATTCGATCTTTGCATCAACACCTTTTGTTTGGAACATTGTTTTGCTGATGGCTTGCAGTTCAAGTTTGTTTTGTCCCGTTGCCTGTGCAAATAACTGGCTGCCTTCATGCGTAACCGTGAGTATAAAACCCGGTGCCAATGTGTAGTTGCCAACATAACCCGCCAGCACCGAAGCGTCAACAGTGATGTAGGTAACAGGTGCTGGTAATGGCTTGCTGCTTTTCTTCCAGGTACTTTCTTCGGTGTTACTTTTAAAGATCAGCGATTCAACTGCACCGCTTTTGTTACGTACAAACTCAATAATGGAAATAGAGTTTTCGAAAAAGAATTTATCCTTCTCAAATTTCTCGATCACGAACTGTGTGCCACTGCCACGTTTCGACGTAAGCTTCCCGTTTGCATAACGGATGATGCGTTCTTCACCTCCTTCATTTACATAAACAGCCTCATATACTTTTGCATCTGTTTCTGAAAGTGGGATCGCATTGTAATTGAGCGGCTTGCCTATTGCAAGAGCAGCTATTTTGTATGTGATATTATCAGGCGACTTACAATCGCAATTACTAAATACGGCCACAAACACATCTTCAGCAGGTAAGTAAATAGCATCGGTTAAGAAACCCGGAATGCCACCACCATGTTCAATGGCTTTGCTGCCCTGCACAAGATTGATCGATAAACCATAACCATACCTTGTTGATTTTCCATCGGGCAATATGTAAGGAGTGGTGGCTTTATCGAGCCATTCTTTTTTGATGAGTTTATAACTGTGCAATGCTTTGTTCCATTTCCAGAGATCTTCAACAGTTGATAGAATTGAGCCAGCTGCATGTGGCAGCGTCATACTGATGTAATCTGAATTCTGAAACACATTCTTTTCTTTTTCATAACCCTTTGCCCGGTTGCGGATGATCTTTGCTTCGCTGCCATAATAAGAATTGGTCATGCCTGCAGGTGTAAATAAATTTTGATGAATATACTCCTCGTAAGGTTTGCCGGTTATCTTTTCAATAATATAACCCAGCATCACATAACCGGTATTGTTATAATTCCATTTGGTGCCCGGTTTAAATTCAAGTGTATCCTTTTCTGTAAGTTTTATTACTTCCATCGTTGTCATATCGGTGCGCATCTTGCTTTCAAAATCAGGTTTGCTGGTATAGCTTTTAATACCCGATGTATGGTTCAGCAATTGTTCAACAGTAACAGTTTCTTTAAAGAGTAAGTCAGGCATGTATTTTTTAATATCGTCCTGTAAGGATAGTTTGCCCTGGTCGGCCAATTGCAGAATAGCCACTGCTGTAAACTGTTTGGTAATAGAACCAATTCGAAAGATCATATCGGTTTGCAACGGAACATTCAATTCCATATCAGCTATGCCAATGGCTTTCTTGTAGATCACCTGGCCTTTACGCACCACAATGGCGGTGGCACCGGGTTCACCGACTTTAAATTCTTTGTTGAGAATACTGTCGAACGACGCTGCAAGAAACTGATCGTTTTTAACTGATGTTTGGGCGGTTGTTACAAACACGGTTACAAACAAACACAAACAGGAGATAAGAAGCTGGCGCATATGTTTTGGTTTTAATGAACTGTTCCTAAAAGATAAAACATGTTTTTGTTTTTTCTTCATGCTTTACAAAAAATACACACATACCTGGGGATAGTCTTTGGCCAACCTGGATAAACTGTTACATTTGAGCAAACAAAAATCATTCTATGAAGCAGCTCAATGTATTCGTATTTCTTTTTTTCGTTGCAGTTAATACAAATGCACAAACCGACAATAAAGAAACACTCATTAAAGAAATGCTGGAGTTATCAGGCGCCAGTAAAATGGCATTTCAAACAATGGAGATGATGATTTCTTCATTTAAAAAACAAATGCCTGCAGTGGAAACTGATTTCTGGGATGAGTTTATGAAAGAAGCCCAAACCGGTGACCTTATAACCATGATAGCCCCCGTGTATGCCAAACATTTTACCGAAAACGAAGTAAAAGAACTCATCGCTTTTTATAAAACACCGGTTGGTAAAAAGCTGGTTGAGAAATTGCCTGTAATATCTCAGGAATCGTATGGTATCGGTGAAACGTGGGGTAAGGCCCTTAGCGAAAAAGTAGCCGCAAAATTAAAAGCTGCAGGCTATTATCAATAATACTAAAAACAACAAAGCCTCACAATTGTGAGGCTTTGTTTAATAAGGCAATATATTAAAATTAATATCTGTTCTTATTGTAGCTGTTGCCATTGTTGTAACCACCACCGCTGCGGGCAGGACGATCTTCTTTAGGCTTAGCTTCTACTACTTTAATAGCACGACCTTCAACAGTTGCACCATCGAGTTCAGCGATTGCTTTTTTAGAAGCAGCATCATCACTCATTTCAACGAAACCGAAACCACGTGAGCGGCCGCTTTCTCTGTCGTTAATGATTTTTGCTGAAGTTACTTCTCCGTAAGGAGTGAAAAATTCTCTTAAGTCTTCATCTTGTACGTTGAAGCTCAAGTTTGAAACATAAATGTTCATGTTCTTGTAAAATTAAAATTGAAAATGCTTGAGGCACAAGAAGTAAAAAACTAACTAAGATGCAGATTACTAAGCAGACTAATTAACTATACTGATGCGAGACTCAAATTAACGATGCAAATATAGGGGTTCTTTTCATGTGAAGCATTAAATCTTTCACTTATATCCATATCATGGACAGCATGCAGTAATTAAACAGCAACTTAAACCTCCCTGTATTATAAACTAACTGCCGCAGGCTAAGCCTGTTACAACCTAACCTGCAGCAATTGTTAATTTAATAAATGCCGGAGTGAAATTTCTTTTAAATAAGGTTCCAGCGGGGCAGTGCCGTCAAACACACGGTATTCGGTAACCGACCGGTTGGCAATACTGCACCATGTTTCTACATAATAACCACCAAGCTGAAAGAGAAATACGAGGCTGGATTCCTGTGTACGTTTTGCAACAAGTACGCCCCGGTGCAAAACAGTGTGCTGTTTTTCCACTTCGCCTAACAAGATAAATTCAGAAAGCTTCATCGTACAATTGTTTAAAAGTGTGAACTGATAAATACAATACTGACGCTAACGATACTGAACTGATAACCTGACTAAACTGACATGTAATACTGATGCTGAAACTGAGCACTCGCCGGCAACATGGTAAAATTTCTGTGAGGCAGTTGCTTGCCGGTTTTATTTAAGACTCTGTGAAGATAAGGAATCTGGAAAACAAAAGGCAAAAAACAAGGTACAAGATTCAATGAACAAGGTGCAAGAGCCAAAACCCAAAAAACAAGGCACAAGGTTCAAGGAACAAGAAGGGAAAACCCAAAAAACAAGATTGTATATAATTATACGGCGGCTTTTGTTGTACATAAACTACTATTTCGTTTTGTAGGTTTGTTTTATATGATCAATTTCAAAAACAACAATCAATAAACACGAAATCTGACATGTACAGAAAATACAAATGCTTGTTACCAGCTATTGCTTTTGCCGTTTTATCATTATTACAGTTAGCTGCCATTAACGTTTTTGCGCAGGCTCCGGTGCCGGGACAACGGCCAGCACCATCACTGCCACCTATACCCATTAAGTGCGATACCACGCATACTCTTTCAAAACATTTTACTGTTGCTTCTGCAGCAAAGAAAACGCCCAATGCCAAAGGATTCATTCAACGTTGGCTTGTGCTTGAACCTGTGCGGAAAGACATTGCAAGGAATAACATCTTCACCGATAACTATCTCAGAACAACTTTTTCAACCGATAATTTTTCAACCGATTACAACATTGTTCCTAAGAATGGCGAAAAGGCAAAAGTGGGAAGCCAGGAGTTGCAATGGTATGCGCTTGAAAGTAAAACATTCAACTTTAATTTATACCATTTTACATACGCCATAAATAAGCCGCCATACGGTGTACTTGTTTGGCTCGTTACCGTCATTGATAGCCCCGAAGAAATGAAAAATGTACGGATGACTGCGGGATGCAATTCCGGAAGCATGTGGTGGTTGAATGGCCAAGAAGCTCTTTTGCTTTCCGGCGACAGGGATATGATCGTTGATAATGTTACCTCGTCCCGTTTAACGCTTAAAAAGGGAAAGAACATTATTCGTGGTGCGGTTATTAACGGACCGGGTATGGCTAACTTCTGCGTTCGCTTTGTTGATGAAAAAGGAGTGCCCATTAAGAATTTCAACATCAGTTACCAATAAAATTTACCGCTTGTTTCAAGCGATCATTTATTCTGAAATCATCAATATGAAGCGAATGAAAATAACGATAACTGCACTGTTAGCAGTATTTACACAAATAGCAATAGCACAGGTTGGAAAACCATTTATCCATGATCCTTCAACCATTGTTGAATGTGAAGGAAAGTATTACACATTTGGCACAGGCGGTGGAGGATTAATATCATCAGATGGTTGGACATGGTATGGCGGTGCTGTGCGACCCGGTGGTGGAGCTGCTCCCGATGCCATTAAAATCGGCGACCGCTATCTCGTAATATATGGAGCCACAGGTGGTGCAAGCAACCACAAAGGTGCCATTCTTACCATGTGGAATAAAACATTGGATCCAACATCACCCGACTTTAAATATTCAGAACCCATTGTAGTTGCCACTTCTGATGGTTATGAAGAAAATGATGCCATCGACCCCGGTGTATTGTTAGATCCTAACACAGGTCGTCTTTGGTTAACATACGGCACCTATTTTGGATTCACCCGTCTTATTGAATTGGATCCCAAAACGGGAAAACTCAAAGCAGGTAATAAACCGGTTGATGTAGCCATTGTATGCGAAGCTTCCACATTAATGTATCGTGACGGTTGGTATTACCTGCTTGCCACGCATGGTAGCTGTTGCGATGGTGCCAACTCAACTTATAACGTAGTGGTAGGACGTTCAAAACAAATAACAGGTCCTTACCTCGATAACGTGGGAAGAAGTATGTTAGAAGGTGGCGGCAAAATGGTTGTTGCTACACGTGGAGGATTAATAGGCCCCGGGCATTTCGGACACATGAATCTTGAGAAAGGAGTGGAGAAAATGTCGATCCATTATGAAGCAGATCTTGAGCAGGGAGGTCGCAGCGTGCTGGGCATTCTTCCATTACTTTGGAAAGATGGATGGCCCGTGGCAGGAGAGAAATTTAAAGAAGGCACTTATGAAATTGAATCGGTGCGGAGAGGATATGCTTTAGAGCTGGCTGTTGATTTTACAAGAATGCCGGGTGGGCCTCGTGGATTTGGTCAGCCTAACAATGAGCCAATAAAACCCGTTGCGCCACAGGCACTGGCAGATGTAATGAAGAACTGGCCAACAGGAAATATCAATTTGAGAATAGGCGATTACATGTCCCGCCCTCATCAGAAATGGACCATTACAGATGCGCCTGATACAACAGGCTATTCAGGTGGACCTTATTATAAAATTGTACTCGCAGGAACAGATCGCACATTAGCTGCAACTGCCGATGCAGAAGTAATAACCGTACCGGCATTTACCGGCGCTCCTGAACAATTATGGCGAATCGATCAGTTGACTGATGGTACTTACAGAATAATGCCGAAGATGGTTCCTAATTCAGGAAAGAAGTTAGCATTGGTATCTTCAGGCGACAGTACACCAACACTTGCAGAGTTTGATTTTACAAGTGATAACTCAAAGTGGAATTTTAAAATTTTGTAAATACAAGGTACAAGGTGCTGGGCACAAGGAACAAGGGACAAGGCACAAGAAGGAAAGCCCAAAAGCCAAGATACAAGCAACAAACCCCCAAGATCCAAAAAACAAGTGACAAGAACTTTGAACTAAAAAAATCTGTGTTCATCCGTGCAATCCGTGAGCAACAAAAAAAGCCATAACAAAAAACTTGAAGTGGCCCTCTCTGGCGCAAGTGTTCTACCTCAGTGGATCACTTGATGCTTAGTAAATCTGCACCGATTGTATCGGGGAATTTGAAAAACAAAATTTCCTATCTTGTTACAAAGCTGACCTATGTCTCGTGAGACCCCCAGGCAGACAAAGATCAAGTGGTATATTAAAACATCGTTAACGTGCTACATCCAGGTATCGAATCTGCTTTTTTCTAAAGGCAGGTGCTTTGGGATTAAAGTTATTATCAGTACCGAGTGTTAATAATCGTAATTGATTCTCATTTTTAGTAATATCATCACCTGCTCTGTAGCCCAGCAAGCCCGATGCATTTGAAAAACTGATTGTTACATTACTGTAAACAGGAAGTGGATAGGGGTTACCGTTTTTGTCTTTAAACTCAAGCATAACAGTTACGTTGTTTATTTTCCATGCATCAGTAGCCCATGCATTGTTATCATAAGTAATGGCTAATGCAACCCCCTGTTGTTTGTAAAAACTGAGTCTGTTAAAATCACTGTACATGTCAGGTGTACTTACGGCAGGCTTAAGATTTAATTCAGTAGTAGAGTTTACTTTTAATTCCTCATTGATTTCGTATTTAAAGTAAAAATGGTCATTAAAATTAGCCGGCCCCGCATAGATGTTTACTTTTGAATTTTGTGCTTCTTTGTTATCATTACCTGTTTGAATGATTACTTTGGCTGATGTAAGAAAATAGTCTGAATTTCTGATGGCACGGGCAGTAACATTGGTGGTGGATGCATCATTCGATTTGTTCACATCCTGGTAAAGACGGTTATCTGCATCTACAGATAGTCTTAGTTTGTAAGCAGCGTTTCTTACAAGGTCAGATCGTCTTACCACTAAAGTGCCTTGTACAGTTTCTGCGGAGTTGAGCCAGGTTTTGCCCAGGGCACTTGTATTTGTAATGCCCCCGCTTCCAACATAAGAATCATCAGGTCTGTAAAAAATGGCTTCTATTTTAAATTTCTGAAAGGCGATGTTTAAATTTTCAGTTCCTGAATTCAGGAAGGTGTAATAAATGGTATAAATATTTTCGTCAAAAGTGGAAATGTCTTCCACACGGTCAATACGTATACCCATGTCTCTTCCCTGGGTGAGTTGTATTTGTGGTGCCGGATTTTTAATTACAGTATTGGTTGTTGTAACCGGTGTTGTAATTTTTTGCGTTTGTTCTTTAACAATAATTTGAGCCTGTGAAGCTGCACAGAATGTAAGTACAAGACAAATAAAGAAAATTCGTTTCATGTGGATGCTGTTTTATGAGCGTAAAGCTAAAACCGGGTTCCTGTTTAGCATATCCCTTTAAAAAGGGGTTTTTATTAATGAGTGGCATCCTCAATAATTATATTCAACTTACTATCCCTCTCTGGCGCAGGTGTTCCACCTCAGCGGCTTGGGTTCACCGAATTCTATCCGGCTTTTGTTGTTAACTTCAGCATCAGTAATTTTGTTGGGCTGCAGTTTCGGGCCGCCCGAACAATTTATACCGGCACAGCAACAAGCCCTGACCGTTGCCGGCAAGTGTAACAGTAACAACAACAAAACAATGGAAAACATACTCTTTGACTTTATATCAAAATATATATCCCTTACAGAAGAGGAGAAGAACGCACTCGTTTCTTTGGACTTGTTTCGCACGGTAAAGAAAGGAACGATTTTACTAAAAGAAGGACAAAATTCAAACGAAAGTTATTTTGTTTTAAAAGGCTGTATCCGCACTTATTACATCATCGACGGTGAAGAAAAAACAACAGCCTTCTATACCGAAATGGATGCCTTAACACCTCATTGTGTTTTAACTAAAGCTCCTTCTGAATATTTCATCAGTTGTGTTGAAGACAGTATTCTTTCAGTTTCAAATGCTGATATGGAAGCAGAAATAAACAGCAAGTTTCCAAAGTTTGAAATGATGTGTGGAAAATTGTCGGAAGAATTGTTGGCCAAAGAACGAATCAATTTCGACGAGTTTAAGACCTCTTCTCCTGAACAACGATATTTAAATTTAATACAGAAAAGACCCGACCTTATTCAACGTGTTCCGCAACACCAATTGGCGAGCTATCTAGGTATCAAACCTCAATCATTAAGCAGATTAAGAGCAAGAATTCTGGAAAATAGCAAGTAGTAACTTCATTTCTTAACTTAAGTGAACGGGTTATTGTATCCCGCCAATCCACTTTTGCAGCATCATTTAAAAAAAAGATATGCAAAAGAAAATTTTATGGATTGGACTTGTCTTAGTATTGGCAAGCAGCTTGCACGTGAATGCACAAAATGACAAAAAGGACAGTACTTATAAGAGGTGGTTCGTTGGCAGTACGCTGTATTTATTGGGTAATTTTGATAAAGTAAATAACCCTGAGTATGTACAACTGAATGTTGGATATCGAATAACACCCAAAGATGTTGTTTCCTTTCGATTTAAGAGATCTGTTTACGCATGGCCAATAGGTATCCCTTTTGGATCATCATCATTTGATGCGCCCGGAGAAAATTATCCCGGGCATGCACGCATACTTGCACCTACATTAGGATACCAGCGGTTTTGGTGGAAAGGAGCTTATACATCCGTTCAGGCGTTGAATGCTTTTGAAAAATATATGGATGAGAATAAAAAAAAGATTGGAAACGGATACACGTTATATCTGGACTTCTATTTGGGTTACCAGTTTAAGTTTTTTAAAAACCGTTTCTTTTTTGAACCGGCTATAGGATGTAGTTATTGGCCGGTACGAACGAATGTTCCGGAATCTTTTAAATCAGTAGAAAAAAAATGGCCGAACTACTTTATTCAACCCGGGCTTGATCTTGGGTTTAATTTTTAAACCTGCTATGATATATGAAAGCCGTTATCTGCACGCAATATGGTTCTCCTGATGTTTTGCAAATTCAGGAAGTTTCTAAGCCCATACCCAAAGACAGGGAAATTCTTGTCAAAATAGTTGCTACTGCGGTCAACTCCGGAGATGTAAGGGTAAGAAGCCTTGATGTTAAGGGATTTCTGAAAGTCCTAATGCGATTGGTGTTAGGTATTTCAAAACCAAGGAAACCCATTTTAGGAACTGTATTTTCAGGTGTTGTTGAAACTGTTGGAAGCAACGTTTCCAAATTTAAAGTTGCTGATAAAGTATTCGGTATGACAGGTTTTAAATTCGGAACTCATGCAGAGTATATTGCAGTTGATCAAAACAGCAACGTCATTGAAATGCCTTATAATGCTTCATTCGAAGAAGCAGCAGCTATCATTTTTGGTGGACAAACAGCCATTTACTTTTTAGATAAAGCAAGAATAGCCGAAAAGCCAAACAAAAAACTCCTCATTATCGGTGCAACTGGTTCAGTAGGGACAGCAGCAATCCAGATAGCAAAATATTACAATGTTGATATAACCGCAGTCTGCAGTTCCGAAGGACAAAAACTTGTTAATGAATTAGGAGTTAAAAACGTTATCCTTTACGACAAAGAAGACTTTACTAAACAAACAGAAAAGTTTGATATCATTTTTGATGCAGTTGGTAAATCCAACAGAAAACAATGTGAAAAACTCCTGAACGAAAATGGAGTTTATAAGAGTGTAAGTTCTGTAAATGCTTCGGAAAACATTCAACAATTACAGCTATTAAAAGAGTTGTTTGAAAAAGGAGCATTTAAGGCGGTAATTGACAAGACGTTTCAAATGGACGAAATAATAGAAGCACATAGATATGTTGACACGGGAAGAAAAAAAGGTAATGTAGCGCTGAGAATTAGCAAGTGCCAAGAGCACTAGCCACTTTGCTGTACTCACTCCTATACGACCTGACCTAATTCTACGGGCAGCACAGTATCAATTAGTGAGTGGTGGGTAACAGTGAGACATTGCTATCGTTAATAATAATTATTAAAAGAAAAATAATACAGAAAGTACGGAAACAGATTTTATGATTGACAAAGGCCAAATACTAAAACTGGAAGATGAACTTTTAAAAGCAATTCAATCAAGTGACATTGCCACCCTTGACAAATTACTTCACCCCGACCTGCTTTTCATTTTACCTAACGGACAGACGATAACTAAAGAAATGGATTTGGCTTCCCACCGTTCAGGGGCAATGGTAGTTGAAGAGTTGAGCCCGACGATAGAACAAATTAATCTGATTGAAAGCACAGCAATAGTTATTGTTGTTTACGAAACAAAAGGAAAAATGCTGGGGAAACCCATTCAGGGAAGGTTCAGATATATAAGAATTTGGAACTCATTCGACGGAAATTTGAAAGTAATTGGTGGAAGCTGCATTCAACTATAGAAATTGGAAACCCAGATTGAGTGACATGCCACAGCACACAACAAAATGTTTACGTAATGGTGAGGTGTAGTTCTTTTTTTACGCTCAAATTTGGTGTCGTGTCAGTGACCAACTTCGAAATTGCATTACCTCGGAAACAATAACGTTATATCAGGTTCAAAACAACCATCACTAAGTAGATTAAGTGCAGGTATTTTTGAAAAGAGCTAAGCGTAACTTCATTTCTTAACTTAAGTGAACGGATTTAAGGAAGACGCCAATCTAGTTTTGCAGCATCATTTTAAATTAAGAAAAGATATGCAAAAGAAAATTTTATGGATTGGACTTGCCTTATCATTGGCAAGCAGTTTACAGGTGAACGCACAATATGCAAAAACAGACAGCACTTACAAAAAGTGGTTCGTTGGCAGCACGTTGTTTTTATTAGGTAATTTTTCTTCTACAAATCCTCCCGGCTTTGCTCAACTCAATGTTGGCTATCGGATTACGGGAAAGGATGTTGTTTCACTTGAACTGATAACCTGGAAACATGCATGGCCTCTTGGTATTAACCCATTTTATAATAAGGCATACGGAACACCTGAAGAGAAATTTCCCGGTTACATAAGAGAATATGGAATTGGCCTGGCTTATCAAAGGTATGTTTGGAAAGGTCTTTATGCAGCAGTACATGCAATGCCTATGTGGCAAACATTTAAGAATGAAAGTGGTGATAAGGTGGGTGATGGGTTCATTATATTCAATACCTATCGGGTTGGCTATCACGTTAAACTCTTGAAGGATCGGTTTTTTATAGAACCATCTCTTGGGGTTGCTGGTCGTCCTGTTCAAACAAAAATGCCTGCTGGATTTAAAGAAAAAGATGACAAGTGGCCAAAATGGACGCCTGAACCAGGCCTGCATTTCGGGTTTAATTTTTAGTGGATCATTTATGAATACACGTTCGTCGGCCCGGGGTCTGCTGTTAACCGACCCCGGGATTCAGAATAAATAAATCCCGGGGTCCACAGCTTGAGACCTCAGCGGACAAAAATTTCCTATCTTTCTGCAAAGCAAACCAATGCCCGAAAGTCTGAATTGGGTTCGCATCGTTAACCAATTGGCGAAATCCGGAATCAGATAATTCATCGTAAAACAGCAAATCTGATTAAAACCATCTGCCTGCATGAGAAAAAACTACTTTTTCATTACAAGTGTATTGCTGCTTTTTCTTTCGCTCTTTGCATTTTCTGACAATTTATTTTATGATGTAAAACAAGACAGTAACAGCGATCCCAAGTTTATTATTCACGGATTATTCTTTCTCGCCTGGTTTGTGCTTCTTGTTGTTCAAACAGGGTATATCCGGAAAGGCAACTACAAAGCTCATCGCACATTAGGTGTAACGGGCATGTTGGTTGGCCTTGGCGTTGTTATAAGTACCTTCTATGTTTTTGTTGCAGTGTATAAAGGTTGGGATGCAATGCCTGGCTATGTAAAAGCCAACCGGTTCTTTACCACAACTTTTACATTACTTCTACTGCTGGCTTATTTACAACGCAAAAATGGGGTAAAGCATAAACGTTATATCTATGTGGGCACGCTGTATGTATTGGGCCCCGTGCTCGATCGTGTGGCGGGCAAGCTGGGTGTAGTAAATGAACTGAGCTTTATCATGTTTGAAGCTGTTGTATGGAATACACTATTTGTTTCCCTTTTTGTATATGACTGGTACACACTCAGGAAATTTCACCCCATCAGTTATGTTGGATTTATCTGGTTTTATATTGTTTGGGTGTTGTCTGAATTTATTTAGAATGACCTTCGGTCTGCCCGGAGTCAGACGTTAACCAACCCCGGTATTACGAAACCAATTCATAACAACTAATTGATAACAACTACTTACAATGAATAAAATAAGTTCTTGATCAAAAAACTACATCAATAATATAACAACGCCGCATAGTTTTTCGCAAAGCTTTGCCAGAGTGCAGTATCACGTAATTGCCAGAGTACAGAGCCAGCCAGTAATACCAGGAAAACGGTTAGGAAGGGCTTGTAGTTTTTCTTTCTGTACACATCAACACCTAATAACACACCCACGATCACAAGGTCGAGTGCATCAGTAATGGTTATAGCATCGCCTAAGCTCATTCCAAAAGCGGAACCAAGTCCCCGCCCAACGCCGGGACCAATAGCAAGGATGCCGGTGGCGATCATATAACGCATATGTGAGTCGGGTCTTTTGCGGGTGATCATGGCGAGGCTCCAGAAAATGGCAAAGGATAAAAAGCCCCGCATATCAAGTACAATGAACGTAAGATTTTCATGCTCAGGTACGTTGGCAGCAATGCCTCTGAAATAACCTCCTCTACCAATGAGGAACAGCGAAATAACAATGAGCGGCCCCAGCACCCAGGAAACTTTTCCGATGGTTCTGTGCAGTTTGGCCCTGCCTGTTTGTATGAGCAAAGGTTGTGCGATCAGTAACAGCATCCACGTCATAAGCAATGCCCCGTGAACATGAATGAGCGGCGTTGCATTTTTAAAATGCGGGAACTGGCTGGTGTAGGTTTGATAGAAACCCCACTGTACGCCAATTAAAATCAGGAAGATGAAAATGGACGTGTTGAGATAAACTCTTTGCATGGAATGTTTTTTTTGATGTGTGAAGATTGGGTAAGTTGAAACTACCTCTTTGCTTTAACATTTGCAAGCACTGTTCTTTCCTTGGTCAGGTAGTTTGCCTTTGCCAAATCCAGGCATTAGTATATTTTCTCCTGTAGTTGTATATTTCATCTGCAGTTTGCGCAGCAATTAAGAACGAAGTGCCGGTGAAAGAACATAATAAAACCATCGCCTAAATAATGTTGAGCAATTTGCAGATCACAACCTGTGGAGATGAACATCTTCAAATGATCAAAACAGCATACGATGAAAAAACTCATTGCAGCAATGAATATGACGCTTGACGGTTTTTGCGATCACACAACTATGATGGCAGATGATGAAATACATGAACATTACCGTGAGCTGCTAAATAACGCAGGTGCCGTTTTATATGGACGAATCACTTATCAGCTGATGCAGTTCTGGCAAACAATTCTTGAAAATCCCACCGGCAACAAAGCAATGGATGAATTTGCAACAGCAATGGATAATGTTACCAAGATCGTTTATTCCCGAACGCTTCAACAGGTTGACTGGAGAAATACGATCTTGAAAAACGAACTCATAAAAGAAGAAATTTCAGAATTGAAACAGCAAACAGGTAAAGATCTTTATGTGGGCAGCCCGGGTTTAATTGCCACACTCACACAACTTCAGTTGATTGATGAATACCAAATTAGCGTTCATCCAACCGTTGCAGGAAGCGGCCTGGTCTTATTTAAAAACATCAGCGAACGGGTTGATCTAAAGCTGCTCAAAACAAAAACATTTGGTTGCGGTGCAATTCTTCTGTATTACCAAACGATCAAAAAATAAAGTAACTGCAAACATTATTCATGCGTAATATTATCAGCCAACTTATACAAAAGCCAAAAACGCTTTTTCTTGTTGATGGAATAGGTGCATTCATTACTGCATTCCTGCTGTTTGCAGTTCTGCGAACATTCAACGAATATGTTGGATTGCCTGCAACAACGTTGACATATCTCTCTGCAGTTGCAGCCGGGTTCTGTATTTATTCCATCAGTTGTTTTTTTGTGGTGAAAGAAAACTGGCAGCACTACCTGAGATTCATCAGCATTGCCAATTTACTTTATTGTTGTGTAACGATCGGGCTTGTGGTTTATCATTACCCAACTGTTACAATGTTGGGTATTGCCTATTTTTCAGGGGAGATCATTGTTATTTGCGCACTCGTTTCCATTGAACTGAAAGCTTTGCGAAAGAGGAACTAGCCGGGTTGCCATCATTCTTACTGTCAGCTTAATTTAATAATTTCAATAACGGTAATGAACTTATATGAGCAAAACAGAAATCAAAGGTATTGCGCCATTCTTTATTGTAAAGAATGTTCCTGCTGCACTGAAGTTTTACCAGGATAAATTCGGCTTTGAGATCACGTTTCAGGGACCAGGTGAAGATGATATTTTCTTTGGCATTGTACAGCGGGGAGCCGCCATGATCATGATGAAGGATATTGGTGTTGATCCCATACCTAATTACACAAGAGATATTCAACAAGGCATTGCCCGTTGGGATGCATACCTGTATGTTCCCGATCCCGATGCACTGGCAGCAGAATTCTCTTCACGCAATGTTGAGTTCTTTCAACCAATCAGTAACAACGATGATGGTTTGCGTGGATTTGAAGTGAAGGATGTGGATGGGTATCTGTTGTATTTTGGATGTCCGCATAACAAGCGTGAAGAGTAATAACATTGACAAAATTATATAACAACCTTATCAACAGCCTTTCTTACATTCGGGTATGAGCGATGCAAAGTATCATACAGGGTTCAGGCGTTTTGGCGCTGCAATTATCGATGGTATTATTTTTACTCCATTTCTTATGGTGGATCTTTGGATACTGAACCAAACAGACAATGTGTGGATCATTTTTGCATGGACCGCTTTTAACGCTTCGCTCTATTACTTATACAGCATTTACTTTCATTATAAATTCGGCCGCACAATCGGCAAGTGGGTGGTAAGGATAAAAGTGCTGGACATTAGTGAAACAAAATTGCTCAGCCTCAAACAGGCTTTTCTGCGAGATTCGTTGTACCTGATAATTCAGATCATCGGCTTGCTGTACTTCCTTTTCTTAGTTGCAAAGACAGGTGATCTTGATATCATCATTATGGACTACCGCAATTTTATCGACTATAGTTTTCTTTGCTGGATGTTGCTTGAGCTGCTCTCAATGTTAACCAACGATAAACGAAGAGCTATTCATGACTGGCTGGCGGGATCGGTGGTGATTATTGCAAAAAGTTCATAAATGAAAATACCTTCCATTAAACCATTGCCTCTTTATTGTACCTGTTCCTGTATTCCAGGGGTGACATGCCAGTGATCTTTCGAAGCACTTTCCTTCGGCCCGGGGTCTGGTGTTAACCGATCCAGGGATTCAGAATATTTAATATTTATTTCTACATTTATCAGTAAACAGGGACAATTCTACTATACTGCATCTGTCTGTCACTTATGATTGTTTAGAAAACCTTTGAAGAAAAACATCCGGTGAGTTGAAGTCTTATTTTTCAAATGTAAAAAGTAAGTAATGAAAGGGACAACAAAAAGCGATCAAAAAAAAGAGTCGGCGAGAGTTGAACTTTTTAGTGATGGTGTATTTGCCATTGCCATTACTCTGTTGGTATTGGATTTAATACAGATTTTACATCCTGAAACAGAAGATGATCTGTTAACCGTTTGTCTTCATCATTGGCAATCGTTCCTTGCGTTTTTTATCGGCTTTACCACAATACTTGTGTGCTGGATCAATCATCATGTCGCTTTTGAGTTTATTCAAAAGGTGGATACAAAATTTATGTGGGTGAATGGCTTTTTGTTGTTTGTTGTAACGCTCACACCTTTTCCAACAGCTATACTGGCAGAATATCTGCAGAAAGAAAGTACCGTTGCACTGGCTGTTTTCGGGTTTAATTATATCCTGATTTCATTTGCAGCAAACGGTATTTGTACTTATGCCTATAACCATCAATTAGTTTCGGATGAAGACCGGGTTTATTTTAATTCGTATCGCCAAATTTACCGTTATGGAATTTATTATACCATTGTGGTATTTTTCATTTGTTTTATTTCCACTTGGGTAGCGGTGTTTTTATACATTCTCTTATTTGCTGCATTTGCAGCACCAAAGGAGTTAACAGCCCGACTTGAAAATTTACGAACAGGGAAGAAGAGCAAGTCCGCAATTAATAAGGCACAACAGGTTGACGAAAACGAGAACGATCTTGCCGGCCATACCTCTAATGAAATGGAACAAGGTAGTTAGATATTTCTCTAACAGCATGTTGAGATGTTAGCTACTAACCAACAGCGATGAAGGTTTGTGGTGAATTAAACTGAAAAGTAACTACGTTGTGTGATGTTCCGTTTGTTATGCTTGAGCTAATCAGTATGCCAGACAGATTTCCTGAAACAATCAAACCACAGCTTCTTTATTGTACCTGTTCCTGTATTCCAAGGGCGACATGCCGGTGATCTTTCGAAACACTTCACGAAATGCTTTTACATCGTTATAGCCAACTTCATACATTACTTCGTTAATTGTTTTGCGGCTTGTTTCAAATGCTTTCTTTGCTGATTCAATTTTTACACGTTGCGAATATTCAACAGGGGTGTTGCCGGTTGCTTTAATAAACCGTCTGTCGAAGTTTCTGCGGCCAACAGAAAAGATAGAAGATAATTGTTCAACAGATATTTTTTCCTGCAGGTTATTTTCAATATAAGCCTGGGCTTCTTTCACCATTTCATCGCCATGCGATTTCTGTCCGGTGAAAATGGTAAAGGCCGATTGGCTTTGTCTGTCCATTTCAATTTGAAATATCTTGGAACAGAAAATGGCCGTTTGCCTGTCGTAATATTTTTCTACTAAATACAGCAATAGATTAAGAAAAGAATAAGCGCCGCCATTGGTATAAATGCCGTGTTCATCGGTAATCAGTTGATCGGCCAAGAGATTGACGTTGGGGAACAGTGTTCTGAATGTATCGGCTGCTGACCAATGAGTGGAGCAATTTTTTCCATCGAGTAAACCTGCTGATGCCAGCATAAACGTACCTGTACACATGCTTGCAATTTCAGCGCCGGCTTTGTATTGCTGTTCGATCCATTCGATCAGTAGTTTGTTTCCTTTAACAGCTGTTTCATAATCACGCACCAATGATGGGATGATGATGAGATTGGTTTTGCTGATGTTTGAAATATGTACATGTGTTGTAACCGTAAGTAATCCGTTATCGAATTCTGCTTTCTTTGAAACACCTGCCAGTTCGATCTTGTATAATTCTTTTGTTCCATTTTTCTTTCCCGCCTCTGTTTGTGACCAATAGCCGTTGGCTCTTGTAAACATTTCGTATGAACCAACAATGCAGGCAACACTGCTCAAGCTGGTTTGCCCGTCGGGAACAAGTATCGTTATGTGTTTCATGGAAAATATTTTCTCAAAGATAGAAAGATAGCCTGTCCAAATCAACCCGCTAAAAAGTCCATTTGCCACCCCAGCCGACTTGGCTTTAGACAATAACTTTGTTATGAACGATCAACAGCCAAACCAATGATGCGGAAAACAACTATACGTCTTCTTTTCATGATCATACTGGCAGCTTGCAAAAATGATCGTCAGCAAAAACATCTTATTCATCAAAAAAATACAACAATGGCAACAAATGATTTTACAGCAACCATCGTGGTTGATCAAACTCCTGAACAGGTTTTTAACGCAGTGAATCATGTTCGAGGATGGTGGAGTGAAGAGATTGAAGGCAATACAGATAAACTGAATGCTGTGTTTGATTATCATTATGAAGATGTGCACCGCTGCAAAATGGAGATCATTGAATTTATTCCAAACAGGAAAGTTGTTTGGTTGGTACATGAAAATTATTTCAGGTTCACAAACGATAAAACTGAGTGGACGGGTACAAAGATCGTGTTTGATATTGATGAGAAGGAAGGCAAAACACAGTTAAGATTCACTCATCTCGGGTTGGTTCCCGAATATGAATGTTTTCAAGTTTGTCGTGATGCATGGACGACGTATGTAACGAAAAGTTTGCACAGCCTCATTACAACAGGTAAAGGTCAACCGAACGGGAAGGATAAACCACAAACTGAAAACGAAAAGAAACTCAGTGCAGCAAAAGGATAGTGTTAAATCAGTAACTACAATCTGTCATTAAAAAAATAATACAATATGAATTTACAGGATTATCGTACAAGTATAACAGTTAGTAAAGCGGTAGCTGAAACATTTAATGCAGTAAATGATATTTGCGGATGGTGGTCAACCGATTTTGAAGGAAGTGCAGCTAAAGAGGGTGATGTGTTCACCGTTCGCTTTGGTGATACATTCATTACCATGCGCATCATGGAATTAATTCCTTACAGCAAAATTGGTTGGCAGGTAATTGATTCGTGGAAACATTGGATGAAAAGCAATCATAGGGAATGGATCGGCACAACGATCATGTTTGAACTGATAGAGGAGGAGGGCAACACAAAGATTGACTTCACACATATTGGCTTAGTACCGACACTTGATTGTTTTGACGTGTGTTCAGATGCATGGAGTGGTTATATCAGGAATAGTTTACTTAATCTAATAGAAACAGGTAAAGGGCAACCAACGCAAAAAGAAAAGACAACTGATGCTTCAATAAAATAATAGTTGGTGCTGTAAGACTGATTAATTAGCGATTGTATTTGTTTGTCGCTGGAAAGCAGGTAATTTGTCGCATTAAGCTCCTCTCAAATTCATTTACTCATAATAACTTTAAGTCATAAAAGTTAAACTATGAGAAAGCTGATAATAGAAGAGTGGATCTCGCTCGACGGCCATATATCTGACAAAGAGGGACAGTTAGATTTTTTTACTACCCTCACAGCGGAAGAAAACAAATATTCAGATGCTGACCAGTTGAAATTTCTTGAAACGATCGATACAATTTTGTTAGGTCGCAAGACCTATGAGTTGTTTGTTGATTTCTGGCCGAATGCTACTTCAGAGCAGGAAGTAATTGCCGACAAACTAAACGCAACGGGCAAACTCGTTTTTTCTAACACAATTGAAAAAGCTCCATGGGGCAAATGGCCCGAAGCAGAAGTGATAAAGGGCGATGCTGTTGAAGCAATCCGGAAATTAAAATCATTGCCTGGCAAGAATATGGTTTTGTGGGGCAGTATTTCATTGGCGCAGGCATTAATGAAAGAAAATCTTATCGATGAATATCACATCCAGTTATGTCCAGCATTAACAGGTGGAGGCAGAAAGCTTTTTCCTGATCAAGCAACCATGCAACAGTTTGAACTTATCGAAGTAAGGCAGTATCTCACCGGGGTTGTCTTTCTCAGTTATGGCAAGTTGAAATAAGCTTATCAGATTCGCTAACTTTATTCTTCAACTCATCTTGCCATGCAGCGTATCTATCTTTTCTTATTGTTGATGTGTTTACAGTTATCTCTGCCAGCTCAACAGCAGCCGTTACGTATTGGAGTAATTGGTCTCACTCATACACATGTGCATTGGATATTGGGAAGAGCAGATCGTGGCGATATAAAAATTGTGGGCATTGTTGAGCCCAACCGTGAACTGGCAGAGCGTTATGCAAAGCAGCATGGCTATTCAATGAATATCCTGTTTAGCAGCATGGATGAAATGATCGCTGTAACAAGACCGGAGGCTGTAACGGCTTTCGGAACCATCTATGAACATTTAAAAGTTGTTGAGACTGCAGCGCCAAAAGGTATTCATGTGATGGTTGAAAAACCATTAGCCGTAAGTATGGAGCATGCACAAAAAATGGAAGTATTGGCGAAGAAGTACAACATTCATTTACTTACGAATTATGAAACCACCTGGTACCCGTCAAACAAAAAGGTGAATGAGCTGCTGCAAAACGGAACAGTTGGCAGTTTGCGAAAAGTAGTGGTTCGTGACGGGCACAGAGGGCCCAAGCGAATTGGCATCAACAAAGAATTTCTTGATTGGCTTACTGATCCTGTTCAGAATGGAGGTGGTGCCTTGATGGATTTTGGTTGTTATGGTGCAAACCTTGTAACATGGTTACAGCATGGTAAGCGACCAACATCGGTAACTGCAGTTACACATCAATTGCAGGAGGAAAATAATCCTGATGTGGATGATGAAGCAACGATCATTTTAAACTACGATACTGCACAGGCAATTATACAGGCATCGTGGAACTGGCCCATTGGTCGTAAGGATATGGAAGTATATGGATTAACAGGCGCATTATATGCTGATAACCGTACAGCGGTCAGATGGCGCAAAGCGGAAGGCTATGATGGGTATAAAGAAGAAGCGTATCAACTGAAGGAAAATGAAAAACCGTTTGATGATCCGTTTGCTTTGTTTGCGGCTGTTATCCGGAAGAAGGTGGTTCTGAAACCGTATGACCTTTCCTCGCTGGAGAATAATATGCTGGTGGTAGAAATATTGCAGGCCGCCAGCGAAAGTGCTAAAACAGGACGAACTGTTAAGCTAAACTAGTCAAACCATAACAATGGGATGACCGGATAGGAACTGCCGGTAGTTTTTCCTACCTTGTATCGAAATAATCATTGTATGAATCAGTATAAATGTTTGCCTGCCTTGATCCTTCTTTCCCTGTTAACTGCCTGTGGTAATGGATTGGAAGAAGGAAGTACAACAGCACCTGCAACAAAAACTCCGCCACCGGTAACTATACAACCTGCAAAACCACAACAAACTGCACCTGCTGCAACAAGTACTGCCGGATTAAATCCTGCGCATGGACAACCCGGTCATCGTTGTGATATACAGGTGGGAGCGCCATTGAACAGTGCGCCTGCGCAAACAACAGCAACATCACCGCAACAACAAACAATAGTGATGTCTCCGCCGGCAACAACAGCACCAGTTACAACAACAGCTGCAGGAAAAAATCCACCGCATGGTCAACCCGGCCATCGTTGCGATATTGCAGTTGGGGCACCATTACCGAAATAATAATCATGATTTGATGGAAGAGTGGTGATCAACTAAACCACTCACAAAATTTTTTCAGATCAACATTTCCTCCGGAAAGAATAATGCCTGCACGTTTGCCTGCAAACAATTCTTTATTCTTGAGTAATGCAGCGAGTGGCACTACGCAACTTGGTTCAACAATGATCTTCATGCGTTCGTAAACCAAACGCAGGGTTGAAATGATTTCTTCATCACTTACAGTAAGAATATCAGCAACGTATTGTTGAATGATTGGGAATGTTTTATCGCCTAGCTTGGTTAATAAACCATCGGCAATTGTTTTAATATAAGGAGCAGTTTCTATCTTGCCGCTTTTTAATGACAGCACTGCATCGGCTGCACCTTCGGGTTCACCTGCATACACTTTTGTTTCCGGCGAAAAATAATGAGCGCTTAACAGTGTTCCGCTTAATAATCCGCCACCACCGACAGGTGCTAATAAAAAATCAAGTGAAGGAATTTCTTCGAGTAGTTCTTTGGCGCATGTTGCCTGCCCGGTAATTACACGGTCATCATTGTAAGGATGGATGAATTCTGCACCGGTTCTGTCAACAATGGCCTGCAATGTTTCTTCACGTGCCTGTTGATTGTTTTCGCAGAAAGTCACTTCAGCACCATAACCTTTTACCGCATTCACTTTTACACTGGGCGAATTATTGGGCATTACAATATATGCCTTGGTGCCCAACTGTCGTGCAGCATAAGCAATAGCCTGAGCATGATTACCCGATGAATGAGTAGCAATGCCGTTTACTGCTTTTTCCTTTGATAAACTGAGTGCAGCATTCATGCCGCCTCTTATTTTAAAAGCACCGATCTTTTGAAAATTCTCACACTTGAAAAATAATTCTGCGCCTGCAAGTTCATTAATGGTGTTGCAGGTAAGTACAGCTGTTTTGTGAATGAACGGTTTGATGCGTTCGTGTGCTTGTTCAATTTGTTCTTTGGAAATACTCATGATAATTATTCTGCTGTTGCTGCAATACAATCTATTTCAATACCACAACCATAGTTCAGTTGGTTGCAGGGCACAACAATACGTGCAGGTTTATGTTCGCCCATGATCTCAGCAAAAACCTGGTTGAATTTTGGCCAGTTGCTGATGTCGGCAATAAATACATTTACTTTCAGGATGTGATGTAAACTGCTGCCGCTTGCTTTCAGAATTGTTTCGATATTCTTCATGCACTGCCGCACTTCATCTTCAATGCTTCCAATTTGCGGTTCGCCTTTTTCATTGATCGCTAATTGTCCGCTTACATACACAGTGCCATTATGCACAATAGCAGGAGAGTAGTAGCCCTTTGGTGTGGGCATTGATTCGGGATAAATCTTTTTCATCTGATGTTATATTATTTTGTGACGATCCATTTAATACAAACAGGTTTCGATACTTTGATACGCTTCTTGGTATCTTCAAGCAACCCCGTTTGCTTATCAATTTTAAAGATCACAATCTCGTTAGTATCCCGGTTGGCAACCAATAAAAAATTTCCTGTGGGATCGAAATTAAAATTTCGTGGATGGATGCCAAGCGATGGTTGAAAACCTACAGGTTGTATCATGCCATTATCCTGATCGATCCTGAAAATGGCAATGGAGTTTGCATCGCCACGGTTACTGGCATAAAGAAAATTTCCGTCAGGCGATACGTGAATATCAGCAGAACCGAAAGCTCCCTGGTAACTGATGGGATGTGATGATGTGTTTTGTACAAGCGTCAACTTCCCTTCATTATATTTAAAGACACTGATGGTGCCGGTTAATTCTTCAATGAGATAAGCAAAGCCGAGTTTTGGATGAAAGTCAATATGGCGTGGGCCGGCACCTGCATTTACTTCAGCAAAAGGTTCATCTGCCGGTTGTAATGCTCCGCTTCCTTGCGCTACTTTGTAGATCATTACTTTGTCGCTGCCAAGATCGGGTACAAAAAGAAAACGATAATCAGGTGAAAAAACAGTTGCATGCACATGTGATTTCTCCTGCCTGCTGCGGTTGACGCTGCTGCCTTTTAACTGGATGATTTGTTTTGGCTGATTTACCTGTCCGTCTTGGCGTACTTCCATTACTGAAAGATTTCCGCTGGCATAATTTCCGGCAACGAGAATGTTGCCTTTTTTATTAATGCTGATATAACAGGGATGTGCACCTGCACTTGTAACCTGGTTAAGAAATTTTAGTGAACCATCCAGTTTGTTGAACTGAAATGCACTCACCATTCCTTTTTCATCATGATTGGCGGCGTACACATATTTATTGTCGGGCGAAACTACAAGGTAAGATGGGTTTGGCGTTTTTGCAGAACCTGCAGGAACCGCATCACCCGTTTGTGCATTGAATTTGTAAGTATAGATGCCATCACTTCCGGCATCGGTAAAAGTTCCAACAACCAAATGATATTGTTGTGCTGTAACAAAAGAAGTTATCAATAAACAAAGAGGCAGCAACAGTTTATACATGATCATAATTTTAGAATGATTGGCAGCTGCAATAGCGGGTACTCTTTCATTACTGCAGCGGCACTAAAGGTAAGGCATTCAATGCCTGCAACAAAAGAGCTGATACAGCAGCGGCATATATCAAACTTAAAATAATGATCTGTTGTTTTGTGCGTGTTACAAAAAAACCAAGCAGCGGTAAAAGCTGCAGCGCATGCATGCCAAAAAAATGTGCTATGCGTAAGTCGCCCGATTCTCTGCTCCAGTTCAACACCGGTAAACCTTGTGTGGTTTCCATTGCGCTGCCTACGGTGTGGCTCAATCGTGCAGCCATCATGCCACCTGAGAATGCAAACACAACAAATAGTACAAGCCCGAAACGTATGCCCCAAAGATAGGCAGGTGGTAATTGCGGGAAAGATTCTTTCCAGAAAAGAAATGCAACATAAGCTGTCCACAAAGTGATGATGCTGATGGCGATGCCCATTAAACTAAACATCAGCCCGTTAAAAGCCGAGGAAATATTGAAATGGGATAATTGACCTTGTGATGCACGAAGGGTTATATACACTAATTCGAATGCAAGTGTGATGATGAGCGTCCGACTGTAGAACTTTGTATGTAATGGTCTGTTCAGGTAATGCATGAACCAACCCATAGTGCAACTGAAGATTACTGTTGAAAGAAAAAACTTCATGGGTTTATACCATGCGTTGATGCCAAGCACAACTGTATCGCTGAAAATGATCATTGCAATACATACAACTGCACCAACTAAACAAATCAAACTAAAGAAATACAAGGTTTGATTTCTTCTTTTTAATTCTGTGAGGAAATAATTCATATGATCAATAATTATCAGCGAAGTATTGTTTGGTATAAGCCAGGCGAATGATGAGATACAGTAATAAACCAACCGGACCCAGCATAAATGTAAAGAACAGGCAGGGGATGAGTATCCAATGATTAATGCCGTGTTTCTGTGCATTTTTCTTGATCCAGATACCTGTCATCAGATCAAATGCGAGGTAGTGCACCCATCCGGCAGTAACTGCCGTTTTATCAGTAAATAATTGCATCACGCCATCAAGCGTATTAAATTTTTCGATGTCATCCGGATTAAAACTTTGGAAGATGAGCCATGCATATACAATGGCAAAGAGTGTGATGACCACACTGATCAATAATTTATCAACAGAAGGCCAGAAGGGGCTTGCGATCAAAAGAATTAACCAGGCAACTAAAGCAATGGTGCTGCAAAGTTGAAAAACAGAATCGGGACTCATGCAGAGAAGTTTTATGAAAGATAAAGAATTTCCAAGAGGTTCTTTATTATCCCGATTCTATCTCAATTAAAATCTGTTTATATCAACCGGAAAAATGAAACAATGATTTTATACCAGCTCACCCAGAGCTTTTATGATACGTGATTGAGTTTCTTCATCACTCAGTTCTTCTGGTACAAAAGCTTGTCCGATCACTTTTTCGTAAAGTTCAACATAACGTTTGCTGATGGTGTTGATCCATTCATCGCTCATTTCAGGAACGGTTTGTCCTTCCTTGCCCATGAAATTATTTTCGATCAGCCATTCTCTTACAAACTCTTTACTTAATTGTTTTTGGCGTTCACCTGTTTGCTGGCGTTCCTCAAAACCATCTGCATAAAAATAGCGGGATGAATCAGGGGTATGTATTTCATCCATCAGGTAAATAGTTTCACCTATTTTCCCAAATTCATATTTGGTATCAACAAGTATCAATCCCTGTTTGGCTGCAATTTCTTTTCCACGTGCAAACAGTTGCAATGCGTAACTGCTTAATTGGTTCCACTCTGCTTCTGAACATATTCCCTGTGCCGCAATTTCTGCTGGCGAAATATCTTCGTCATGACCCGCATCTGCTTTTGTCGAGGGAGTAATAATGGGAGTAGGGAAGTAATCATTTTCTTTCAAACCATCTGGCATTGCTGCACCGCAAAGTTCTCTTTTGCCCGAGGCATAGGTTCTCCATGCGTGACCAACAAGATTGCCACGCACCACCATTTCTATCTTAAACGGAACACAACGTTTGCCGATGCTTACATTAGGTGCAGGCACGTTTACCAGCCAGTTAGGACAAATATCTTCGGTTGCATGCAGCATGTATGCAGCAATTTGGTTTAATACCTGTCCTTTATAAGGAATAGGACGTGGAAGAATAACATCAAAAGCTGAAATACGGTTACTGGCAATCATCACAAGCCAGTTGGTACCAATACTGTACACATCTCTGACCTTGCCTTTATAATAGTTTGTTTGATTGGGAAATTGAAATGAATTCATGCGCCCGAAGATAATTTACCTTGCCCAACCTGCGAGCTATATGTTGAGTTTTTTCTTGAATTTCCGGCTGTTTTTGCAATTCTGCTATACTTGTTTTGGCAAAGAATAATTATCGCAACTAAATTGAAGTATAAGCTTTGCAGATAGTAATTGCCTTTTGCACAGATTGTACCCACTTTATGGTATTGTTGCTGGTTAACATCATTGTGTTGTAAAGAACAATTAGGATTAGCTGTTTGCTGAAAATATTTTTGATCTGTTGAAGCATGAAAAGCTTCAAAGTCACCAACCGGCTGAGTACTGTTTGCAGACTTACAAACTAAAATTCAAAATAATCGTTCCTCAAAAGGGTGGAAAGAAAATTTCTGAATAATACTAACAATCAGTATTTTGCTAATTACTTAACCAAAAACGACTTGACCATGCGAAAAAAACTGCCAGTTTTACTACTGCTGTTAACGTCCTGCCTTATTTCCATTTCCTCTTTTGCTCAATCTGTAACTATAAAAGGAAGTGTAAAAGGTACCAGCACCGGAGAAGCCTTGCCAGCTGTTTCAGTAACAGTGAAAGGCTCATCCGCCGGCGTTTATACAAATGATAAAGGAGAGTTTAGCATTACTGTTCCTTCTTTACCAGTAACACTTGTGATATCTTCTGTTAATTTTGAAACCAAAGAGGTGACTGTTGCTTCAGCTTCACAACAGGTTGAAGTTTCTCTTACTAGCAGCAGTCCTCAAATGGGGGAAGAAATTGTTGTTTCAGCGACGAGGGTAGCAATCCGTAAAATTGAATCGCCGGTAACAATTGAACAAGTGAGTGCAGCTAATATCCGCAACTCACCGGCTTCAACATTTTATGAAGTTGTTCAAAATCTGAAAGGTGTGGATATGCTTACATCATCACTTACTTTTAAAACTCCTACAACAAGGGGTTTTAACGGAAGTGGTAATACTCGTTTCAACCAGATTACGGATGGAATGGATAATCAGGCTCCCGGTCTTAACTTTTCAGTAGGAAGCATAATTGGCTTGTCGGAACTTGACGTAGATAATATGGAATTGCTCCCTGGTGCATCATCGGCTTTATACGGCCCGGGTGGTATGAACGGAACATTATTGATAAACAGTAAAAGCCCATTCAAATACCAGGGTTTTTCTTTCCAGATAAAGCAGGGAATTATGCACGCTGATCGAAAATATCGCCAGGAAGTTTCTCCCTACTACAATTGGAATCTTCGTTGGGCAGAAAAGATAGGAGAACGTGCTGCATTTAAAATTACATCTGAATTTATACAGGCAAAAGACTGGCTCGCTGCAGATCAACGTAATTATAAACGCCTTGGTACAACAGGGAATCTTATTCCCGGTACACGCACAACCGATCCGAATTATGATGGTGTGAACGTTTATGGTGATGAAACAACTTTTGATTTAGTACCATTCTTACAAGGCATTGGAGGGCAAGCTCCTTTTCTAGCCCCATACATTAATACTTTAACAGGCAGCCCGATCAATGTATCACGTACTGGCTATGCTGAACGGGATTTGGTTGACCCCAACACAGTAAATTTCAAATTAGGAGGGGCATTTCATTATAAAATAACTGACGATCTTGAAGCCATTGCAATGGGATATATTGGGTCTGGCAACTCGGTTTATACTGCCAGCGATCGCTATTCATTTAAAAACTTTATTATTAAACAATACAAATTAGAATTAAAGGCAAAGAATTGGTTTATCCGTGGATGGGCCACTCAGGAGGATGCAGGTGAATCGTATAACGCAACTGTCACTACCAGGCTTACAAACGAAGCAATTCGAAAAACAGTAACCTTTACAAATGGTCAACCTACACCACAACTTACAGATTGGGCAGTTATATATTCTCAGGCTTTTTTAGCGGGTAAATTATCAGGTTTAACTGATATTGATGCTCATAATAATGCCAGGAGTGTTTCAGACGCAGGAGCACCTAAACCAGGCACCGATCAGTTTAAACAAATTTTCGATCGAGTAAGGTCGGTCCCTATTTCTAAAGGAGGAGGCTTATTTATTGAAAAATCAGATTTGTATGTTGCGGAAGGACAGTATAATTTCTCGCACCTGACAGGTAATGTTGTCGATATCCTGGTTGGCGGTGATTTTCGCAGGTTTGTTCTGGATTCAGAAGGCACTTTGTTTGCCGATTCTGCTGCTCCGATACCAATTAATCAGTTTGGCGGCTATGCTCAAGTGAGTAAGAAATTGCTGAAAGATCGTTTGAATCTTACGGTATCTGGCCGTTACGACAAAAATGAAAACTTTGATGGACGATTTACTCCAAGAGCAACAGCTCTCATTAAAGTAAATAAAAATAACAGCATCCGCCTGTCCTATCAAACAGCCTATCGTTTTCCCAGTACGCAGCAGCAATGGATCAACCTGAGAGTAGGTGGAGATGTGCTCTTGATTGGAGGTGTAACAGAGTTAAGAGATTATTACAAGTTTAACTCGAATCCTATTTACTCGCTAGAAAGTGTTCAGGCCGGTGCACCAAAGGTTTATGACTATAAAGCGTTGAAACCGGAAAATGTAACCTCATATGAACTTGGTTATAAGGGTGTGGTTGCCGATAATAAACTGCTGATCGATGTTTATGGTTATTATGGACAGTATGAAAATTTCCTTGCACGTACATTGGTGGTTCAGTCAAAAACAGGGAATATTTCCGGTTTGAACAGTGCTTCAACACGACAGGTTTATTCTGTACCTGTTAATACTGAAGCAAAAGTAAAAACCTACGGTTATGGGTTGGGGCTTGAGTATAAGCTTCCGGGTAATTTTGTAGTCACAGTAAACGGTTCTTCCGATGTATTGCAAGATATTCCACCTGGTTACGTAGCATTTTTTAACTCTCCGAAATATCGTGCAAATGTGATCGTCGGAAATAACCAGTTAGGCAAACGCAAAAATATTGGATTCAATATCGCTTATCGTTGGCAGGATTCTTATTTCTTCGAAGGTGATTTCGCAAACGGTGAAGTGCCTGCCATTCAAACATTGGATGCACAGTTCAGTTATAAGATACCTAAAACAAAATCGTTGTTTAAATTAGGTGCTAATAACCTGTTGAATCAATATTATTATCATGCACCGGGTAACCCTTCAGTAGGTGGATTATATTATGTGAGTTATTCTTACAACATATTCTAATTCACGTATCGAACATTATTTAATCATTCATGAAACTGACTTCACATATGAAAAAGATTGTAAGCTACTCACTGGTTGCCTTGCTGTTACTGTCTTCGTGTAACAAAGATATTTCCGCGCCGGTGCCAAACTCATTCCCAACTCCAACGGGACAAAGCATTGGAGATATCATTAATACAGATGCTAATTATTCATTGCTGAAACATGCATTAACACGTGCTGGTTTATTAACTGCTGTTACAAATAAGAACTCAGTGTTTACGTTATTTGCCCCTAGTAACGCAGCATTTACAGCATCAGGAATACCAAGCACAGCAGTAATCGATGCAGTGCCATTAGCTCAACTTACTGCTATTTTAAGTTATCACCTTATACCTGGTCAGAAAGTAAGTTCAGCAGGTATTACTACAACGTTCCCCAATGTGCAGATGCCTACAGGTTTAATTTTCCCGGCACCTAACACAAATCCATTAGCACGCTTCAGTATTTTTCCTTCACGCAGAGGCAGCGCAGCATGGGCAAACAATATTCCTGTGACTGCTGCAGACATTGCGGTTGCAAATGGAGTTATGCACCAGGTGGCAGCAATTGTTGCACCTCCTACTAAATTGTTACTCGATACTATTAAAAATGATCCGGATTTAGATTACCTGGAAGCTGCTCTTGTCAGGGCTGATTCGGGATTATCAACCACTTCAGCGCCAAGTTTTCAATATTATTTAGGTAATGCTGCTATTGCGCCGGGAGCTAATTTTACTGTGTTTGCACCTAATAATGCAGCTTTCCAGGCGCTTATTTACTTCCTGGTTTATCAACAGGTATTTGCGTTAACCGGAAGTGCTGCTACAGCCGATGCTCAGGCAAATGGTGCTGTTGCTGCAGGCCCCGCATTTTTAGCAACAAATAACGTAACCACCGCTTTAGTAAGAGGAGTTGTGGCTTATCATGTTTTAACACAACGTGCATTTGCAGTGAATTTTCCAGGCACTGCTACCAATTATCCAACGTTTGTGAATGCATCGATACCAGCGCATCCTGGTGTTGCTGTTTCATCAACTATTACCGGAGGATTTGCTACGGGCTTAAGCGTAAAAGGGGTAGGTAATCCAAGCGCTGCGTCTGCTATACCGACTGCAGCTGGTGTTGATCGTCCCGCAATCAATGGCGTATTTTATAAAATCAATCAGGTTCTCTTGCCACAATAATAACTATTGATTAATAGAGTCTTCAACTGCCCCTTCATAGGGGCAGTTTTAGTTTAGAACGATCATTAAAATGATTCCTGTATTTTTACAACGGGCCAATTTAAACCAGCAGATGCAGATCATTTTGTTTGATACAGGAACCAGGGCAACATTTTATCCGTTTTCGCTAACAAGGCCTTTATCTGAATTTCGTTGTGGCATCTTTACAGCTAAAGAACGTTGGGCATTTGTATTACAGCAGGAAGTATTTGCCCTTACGGAAAATTATTTAACCAACGCTTACCCATTTTCACCAGGTGAAGGAGATGATTTTTTATACATCAATGCATCCGTTATTTTATCAAATGAATTAGTGGGAGAACTAAAAGCATTAACATCTGAGAGTGCACTGCTTCGAAATAGTAATTTAATTGCTGTTCGAACGAAGAACAGATTGACATTTCCAATAACAACAGAACAAACGAAACATTGTAGGGAAGTTGAGGGTCCTGTTACTGTTCGGTTCCTGCATTATCCTTATGATCTTGTGCTCGCAAACGATCAAATGATTCGCACAGATATTGAGTTGATCCGTTCAAAAAAACTATCTGCTGCAATTTCATCAACCAATCAGTTAATTAATCCTGAACAGATCTTTATTGAAGAAGGAGCGGAGGTTGAATATTGCACACTCAACGCATCAACCGGGCCAATTTATATTGGAAAAAACGCATTACTGATGGAAGGCAGTATGATCCGTGGACCGTTTGTTGCGCTGGAAAATGCAGTGGTAAAAATGGGTAGCAAAATTTATGGTGCAACCACAGTTGGAAAAAAATGTACGGTTGGTGGAGAAATTAAAAATTCGATCTTTTTCGATTATTCAAATAAAGCACATGATGGTTATTTAGGGGATGCGGTGATTGGTTCCTGGTGCAATATTGGCGCAGGTGCTTCCTGCTCCAATGTGAAAAATACAGCTGGCGAAGTAAAATTCTGGAATCCATTATTACATCAATGGATCAGCGCAGGAACAAAGTGCGGCGTAATGCTGGGCGATTATTCAAAAGTATCCATCAATGCATCGCTCACAACAGGAATGGTAAGTGGCATTTGCAGCAACATTCTCACTACAGGGTTATCGCCTAAATTTATCGCCGATTTTACCTGGAACATTCATACGGGTGAAAAATACATATTGGAAAAAGCTTTGCATGATATTGAGAACTGGATGCAAATGAAGCAGCAATCGTTAACTAACAACGATAAGCAGATACTGGAATATATTTACGCCCGACAAACATAAACTACGAATAAAAAAACAACAAGATTATGAGACAGCAAGTAGCCGCAGCAAACTGGAAAATGAATTTGACCTATCAACAGGCTGAGGAATTAATTAATGGCATCATTCACACACCTTTTACATTAGGAGCAGATCAACGTGCAGTTTTTGCTGTGCCGTTTCCATATCTGACAATGGTGGTAGAGAAGCTGAAAGGAAAGATCAACACAGGTGTGGCAGCTCAAAACGCTTATACAAAAACTTCAGGTGCATATACAGGTGAAACTTCAGTTGAAATGTTGAAGTCGATCAATGTTGGTTATGTAGTATTAGGTCATAGCGAACGCCGTGAATACTTTAACGAAACCAATCAAATGCTTGCAGAAAAAGTAAACACTGCTTTAGCTGCAGGTATTACACCGATCTTCTGTTGTGGTGAAGCATTGGATATTCGTGAAGCAGGCACACAAAATGAGTATGTGGGTAATCAATTGAAAGAAAGTTTATTTCATTTAAGTGCCGATGAACTAAAAAAGATCATCATTGCATATGAACCTATCTGGGCAATTGGTACGGGTAAAACTGCATCGGCAGAACAGGCGCAGGAAATGCATGCACATTTGCGTAGTGTATTAGCTGCACAGTACGGTACAGAAGTTGCAAATGAAATTTCTATTTTGTATGGTGGCAGTGTAAAAGGTTCTAATGCAAAAGAAATTTTTGGTCAGCCTGATGTTGATGGCGGACTTGTAGGTGGCGCATCATTAAAGGCAGATGAGTTTGTACAGATCATTCAGGCATTAAAATAAAAGAGGTATGAAGCGTGAAGAACAGCTGCAACCGCTTTCGCATCAACATCACAATGGATTGATGGCTGCATTACTTCTGAAAAAAGGAGTAGGGAAGCAGGCTGATCCAACAGTGATGGATGATTTTATTGTGTCTGTATGGAATGGGGAATTAAGAAACCATTTCATTAAAGAAGAAGTATATCTGCACCCACATGTGTTGCAGATACCTGCGCTCATGGATAAATATGAGCAAATGAAAACGGAGCATCACCAGATACGACGTATCGTTGATGCGATAAGAAGCGGTGATTCAAGCATAGCACTCATCACCGATTTTCATACCCTTCTTGAAAAACATATCCGCTTTGAAGAGCGTGATCTGTTCCCGTTTATTGAAGAGCAGATACAACCGGAACAGTTAAATGAACTGGGTAGAAATTTAGAGCCGCTTGAAAGCAAGGCCTGCTCTGATTATCCTGTAAAATTCTGGGAATAATGGTTTGATCATTTTTAAACACCGTTGCTTATGGCAAAAGTCCTCATCCTCTTTGCACATCCTGCAATGGAAAAGTCAAGGGTGCACAAACGTCTTGTTGAGCACATTCCGAGATCGGCTGATATACGGTTTCATGATCTGTATGAACGTTATCCCGATTTTGATATTGATGTTCCTTACGAACAACGCTTGTTACTGCAGCATGATGTGGTGATCTTTCAACATCCGTTTTATTGGTATAGTTCTCCTGCTATTATCAAACAATGGCAGGATCTGGTGTTGGAACATGGCTGGGCCTATGGTACAGGTGGCCGTGCAATTGCAGGTAAAAAATTTATGCATGCCATATCAACCGGCGGTTCCAAAAATTCTTATACCGAAGAAGGCAGGAATAAGTATTCGCTTGCAGATTACATGTTGCCGTTTCAACAAACTGCATATTTATGTGATGTTGAATACCTGCCACCGTTTGTGATACACGGTACGCATCGTTTACCCGAGACCGATATGGATCTTCATGCGTTACAGTATGAACAGATGTTGCTTGCACTTGTGCAAGACCGCATCAGCAAACCCGAGATCGAGAGTTGTATTTACATGAATGATCTTGTTCCTATTCCTAACGCAATACAATCATAACCGATGGATAATAATTCAATTCTTTTCCAGGCGATGGTGTATTTGGCAGCTGCTGTTGTAATGGTGCCACTTGCAAAACGTTTAGGTCTTGGTTCTGTACTCGGTTATTTGTTGGCAGGTATTTTAATTGGGCCCACTGTATTGCAGTTTATTGGCACTGAAGGACAGGATCTGATGCACTCAGCTGAGTTTGGTGTGGTGATGATGTTGTTCCTGATTGGTCTTGAACTGGAGCCCGCCTTGCTTTGGAAATTACGCAAAGCAATTCTTGGTTTGGGTGGATTGCAGGTGCTCATTACGTCCATTATTATTTCAGGTATTGCTTATTTTTTAGATCTGCCATGGCAATCTTCATTAGCAATAGGAATGGCATTGGCACTCAGTTCAACAGCATTGGTGTTGCAAACACTTGCTGAAAAAGGAATCAATCGTACCACAGCCGGACGTAGTGCGTTTGCGGTGTTACTCTTCCAGGATATTGCAGTGATTCCGATGCTGGCATTTTTTCCTTTACTTGCTATCGCCGGGTTAACACCTGCTGATGTTAATGTGAATGAAGCAGAAGGTTGGATAGAAAGCCAAAGTGGATGGATGCGGGCTTTGATTGTATCAGGTGCAATTGGTTTTATTATTATTGGTGGACGCTATTTAATTCCTCCCATTTTTCGTTTAGTAGCAGCAACACAGTTACGTGAAATGTTTACAGCAACTGCGTTGTTATTAGTAGTTGGCATTGCTGTGTTAATGTCTTCTGTTGGATTGAGCCCTGCTTTGGGAACATTTCTTTCCGGTGTAGTATTGGCAAACAGTGAATACAAACATGAATTAGAAAGTGATATTGAACCATTCAAAGGATTATTACTTGGTTTGTTTTTTATTGCAGTTGGCGCTTCTATCAATTTTGAATTGATCATGAATCAGCCGCTATTGATCTTTGGATTAGTGTTGGCGTTAATGTTTGTAAAAGCAGTTGTGTTATTAGTATTGGGTAAGATTTTCAAACTACTTGTTGATCAGAATATTATTTTCTCTTCATCTTTATCACAGGTAGGAGAGTTTGCATTTGTTTTGTTGAGTTTTTCGTTAACAGAAGGTATTGTTGAAAGAGGTTATGTTGAGATATTAATGGCTGTGGTAGCTATCAGTATGGCACTTACACCCATTGCTTTTTTCCTCAATGAAAAAATCGTGTTGCCATTTATTGACAAGCGATTATCATCAAACAAAACAGAAAAAGAGGCGGATGCGGTAAATGAAAAAAATCCGGTGATCATTGCTGGCTTTGGTCATTTCGGCAATACGATTGGACGTTTCCTTCGGGCACATGGTGTAAGGACAACGGTATTGGATATTGACAGCAACCGTGTGGAGTTTCTGCGTAAGATGGGTTTTAAAGTTTACTACGGCGATGCAAGTCGTTACGATATTCTGTTGGCGGCTGGTGCGGCTGAAGCAAAAATGATCATTATTGCAGTTGATGATCCTGAGAAGCGGTTACAGATGATCGAAACCATCAAAAAACATTTTCCTGATCTGCAAATGCTGGTACGCAGCAGCACAAGGGAAGATACCTACGATCAGATGAATGCAGGTATACTGCATATCTATCGTGAGACGATCGATACTTCACTCCGTATGGGTGTGGATGCTATGAAGATACTTGGTCACCGAGCATACACGGCACAACGTGCTGCACGAACATTCTTCCGTTACGATGAACAGAAGTTGAAAGATCTTTCCAAGCTCCGGGACAATGAAAAAGAATACATCAACCAGGCAAGAGAATACATTGAAGAACTGGAAGAAATTATAAAGGCTGATACAAAACAACTGCACCTCGTAAAAGATCTTGGTTGGGATGAGGATAGTTTGATTGCTGATGAGAAGGTGAAGAAAGATGAGTAATGAGTAATGAATGATGAGTTCTTGTAGCTAGGCGAATCTTAGATTTACCAAAGTTATTCATCACTTATTATTCATTATTCTTTCATAATATGTTGTGCTCTTTCCAGTCTGTCGTTCACAGCTCTACCCAAACCTTCATCAGGTAATAATTCCGCAAGAATAATATCTGCGTTCATGCTATCAACTTCACGTAAAACACGGAACAGATTTTTGGCAGCTTCATCTTTACTTCCGCTTGCAGATAAAATAAACTGTTGCTCTTTGGGAATATGGGGATGATACTGTTGAAAGTTGATGAGGAAGATTTTCGTTCCTTCAAACTGTGGCAGCAATTCATTGATCTTTCCTAAATATAGTGGAGTATGTGTGGCATAATGACTTTTCAATTGTCCCGGTGCAGATGGATTATCTGTAACCTTCTTGTGATGCTTGATCTTTTTACCGATCACAGCTTCAATCTGTTCAACCGCAATACCACCTAAACGATACAATTCAATTTCGCCTTCTTCATTCCAGCCCACAATAGTTGATTCAACGCCAACGCCACATGCGCCACCATCAAGTATGTATGGAATCTTGTCATTTAATCCTTCATAAACATGTGCTGCAGTTGTTGGACTAACATAACCCGATGGATTGGCACTTGGTGCAGCAACAGGAAAATCAAGTTGAGAAAGCAATTGTAATGTCAACGGATGATTCGGAACACGAATAGCTACCCGTTTACTTCCTGCAGTAACCAGATCAGGAACTGTTTGTTGTTTGTTGAAGAGCATAGTTAACGGGCCCGGCCAGAATGCAGCAGCTAACTGCTCTGCTTCTGTTGAAATATCTTTAATGAATTTCTTTGCCTGTTCAAATGATGCCACATGCATGATCAGCGGGTTAAACTGTGGCCTGTTCTTCGCTGCATAAATTTTCAGTAATGCATCTTCATTCAATGCATTGGCACCAAGTCCATACACTGTTTCGGTGGGTATGGCAACCAATTCGCCTTTCGTTAAATGTTCGGCTGCTGTTGTTAGATCAATGCCAATTTCTGTCTTCATCTTAAATGCTTACCGGTAATTTTTCTTCGTGATAACTATCAATCTTATCCATGTGCAGAATGGTAGTGCTGTTGTCTTCACTGGGCTCATACATCATATTAAATTTCGCACCATAAATAAACTCACTATGTATGTAAGAGCTTCGGCTCACAACAGTATTTGCATATTCTTCGTCGTAACCTTTTACAAAGACAAGAATTTCAGTTTCTGCTTCTTCTATTTCTTTTCTTGTAAGCTGATAAAGCGGGCTATTTTCATTTATCATATGTACAATCGTCCAGTTGGTTGCTAATGAATTAGCTTTTGATAATTCAAGGTCAAGACTGTAAAAGGTATTCTTTCGTTCCGTTTCATTCTCTGTATATTTCATGACACAGGTAACCTTCACTTCAACATCTGTTAAAAAGTGTTTTTTGAAAGGAGCAAAACGAAACATCAATGCGTAACCGTCTTTAAAAGGTGCGAACAATGCAATACTGCTGTATTTCATATATGCTTTTGGTTGCGAAAACCGGCCATAGATCAAACCTGTTGCTAATGCAAGCATCAAAATACCCGTGAACGATTCAACAGCAGCAATAGTGTTAGAGGTTAATGAATCAGGAAAAACATGCCCGTAACCAACAGTTGAAAGCGTTTGCGTACTAAAGAAAAATGCTTCCCAGAATTTGCCCATCACAGTTATCTCTTCCATCCCGCCTAAGTGATGAACACCCACAATGAAATAAATGCAGGCAAACACAAGGTTTACTACAACATAGGCTACGGCAATCAACGTAATAAATTTCCAGGAAGGAATCTTTAACATGTACTGAAACACACTGAACCGTTGCATGTAAGAAATGCCACGGAAACGTACATTTGGTCGGCCGTCTTTCTGAAAGAAACGACCACCGCTTTGCTTACTGTTTACGCTAAGCCCGGTTTCTTTATTTTCTTTTGCTAGGTTGTTGCGCCTGGTTCTGGTTGATGCCATAATTCAAATATCTGTAAAGCTACAGAATTGAAGCTTTACAGATATACCATCAGTTGCAGGGCGTGCAAATATTGTTTTTTGTACAACCTATTCGCTCTATATTTGAAACTGACTATCCTGAGTATGAAACTTGCAACAGCACTTTCCAAGAGTATTTTATGGCGTGGGTTTTACTTTCTTTCGGTGATGTTGCTTAATGTCCTGGTGGCAAGGCATTTTCAATCGGATGGCAGCGGGCAGATCTATTACATCATTAACCTGCTTGCTTTTACACTCATTATTATAAGTCTTTGCCTGGAAGCTCCGATGGGCTATTATCTCTCACAACAGAAAATGAACGAAACGCAACTTGCAGCCATTTCTGTTGCATGGACCATACTGATCATGTTACCGGGTTGGTTCATCATCCGTTCGCTGGAAGTACCAAAAGAAGGAATACTGCAATTGGCTGGATTTCATTTTTCGGCCACCGCTTTTCTAACCGGTAACTTGCTCATTACTTTTTTTGTTGCATTGTTTTATGCAAAGATGGATTTTGTACTACCCAACCTTTTGCTGGTAGCTGTTAATCTTCTGCTGATCATATTGGTGCCAAATAATGAATGGGTACAAGGCTTCATGAGCAGTGAAAACTATGTGCAGTTATATTTTCTTGGGTTCTTCATGCAGGGCTTCTCGTTGATGATTGCATTTTTGTTTCGTTATTTTAAATTCAGTGATCTGAAACGCATTCCAGCAGAGCTGATCAAACCTTTCCTGTCGTTTGCGTTGATCGCTGTTGTAACAAACGCTATGACGTTTTTAATGTACAGGATCGATTATTGGTTTGTAAATAAGTATTGTGATGATGCTGATCTGGGAAATTATATTCAGGCATGTAAGCTTGCGCAACTGTTCTTTGTTGTTCCATCTATTCTTGCAGCAGTAGTATTTCCAATGACAGCATCAGGCAGGAGAGAAGAGATGAATGAAAAAATGCAGTTGCTCTCCCGTGGATTGATTTTGTCTTATTGTATCGCATGTGGCGGATTGGTAGCTCTTGGTTATTGGTTATTCCCGTTTGTGTTTGGCGAAACGTTTGACAATATGTATGTGCCGTTTGTATTGCTGGTACCAGCTATTCTATCGTATTCAGTCATTCACCTGTTGGCTGCTTATTACAGTGGTAAAAAAGTGCTGAGTGTGAATTTTAAAGGGAACCTGATTGCGCTCGTCATTATTGTTGTTGGTGATATGCTGGTGATCCCACGCTTTGGTATTACCGGTGCGGCAATTGTGAGCAGTATCGGTTATATCTCCTATATGAGTTTTATTTTACTGATGCATCGTAAAGAATACAAAAGCCGCTTTGCTGATTTTCTCTTCTTTCGCAAAAAAGATGGACAGTTGTTTTATAAGCTGCTGATGGAAAAAATATCTTCACGTAAAACAGATGTATCATGAAAGTACTCTGGCTTTGCAGTTGGTATCCGCACAGCGTAGATCCTTACGATGGTGATTTTATTGAGCGACAGGCAAAAGCATTGGCATTACACATGCAGGTTGATGTGATACATGTTGTTCAGAATTTTAACTTCCTTAAAAAAGAAACAAGGTTACGAACCGAAGAAAAACGGGAAGGCCAGCTACATTCATCTGTTTACTTTTTGCCATTACCTAAAACAACGATCAGCTTTTTTCAAAAACTTCTCTTCAATAAGCAATATCAATCCCTGTATAAGAAACTGATTGCTGATTATATCAGTAAAAACGGCCAGCCCGATCTTATTCATTTACATGTACCGGTTAAGGCAGGTAGTATGGCTGTGCAGGTTAAGAAAGAAAACAATATTCCTTTTGTTGTGACTGAACATAGCTCCGCTTATTTTGAACATATACCGGAAAATTATTTCAGCCGTAACCGCTACTTCAGGTTTGTTACAAAGCAATCCTTTGAAGAAGCTGCGGCAGTAAGTTCAGTTTCTGATTGGTTGTTGACACGTTTGAATTCTCTCTTCGCCATCAAACAAACAAAACTCATTCGTAACGTTGTTGATACATCTCTTTTCTATCCTGTAGAAAATAAACATAGACGTCCGGTGCTCATCCATGTGTCAATGATGCATCCATTAAAAAATGTTGAAGGCATTTTACATGCATTGGCAGCGCTAAAACAAAAAAGTGCTCATTGGGAAATGTGGTTTGTTGGCCCTGTGTTGAAAGAGAATACAACGCTTGCAGAGCGACTTGGTATTGCTGATCAAATAAACTGGAAGGGAACACTAACATACAAGGCTGTTGCAGAATGTGTAAGTTCGGCAGATGCGTTGGTGCATTTCAGTAATTATGAAAATCTTCCTTGTGTGATCAATGAAGCGTTGTGTTGCGGTGTGCCGGTTATTTCATCGGATGTTGGTGGAATAGCCGAGCTGATAAATTCTTCGAATGGTGTTTTGGTTGCTCCCGGAGATATAAATGCACTCGCAAATTCATTGGAAGATTTTCTGCAACAAAAAATAAGCTACAATAAAACAGAAATAGCTGCAACGGCAGCTAATCAGTTTAGTGAACATATTATCGGCAAACAATTGCTGGAGTGGTATCAGGAACTGTTTGAAAAAAAATAAATCAGGATTTAAGTTTTGAAACAAGATCAATGTACTCCTGCATGGCAGCTTCTTTACTTTTGCCTTTTAATGCATCCCATGCTTCATACTTCGCTTTGGCAACAAAATCAAATGGGTTAGAAGGAGCATCAACGTTTACGTCACCTTCACTTGCCTGTTTGTAAAGTGAGTAGAGTTGAAGCAATGTATCGTTACTTGGCTTTTCGCTTAGTTCTTTGCTGTCGGCCACTGCTTGTTCAAATTGTTGATGCAAATCCATAAGTTGTAAGTTTTCACGAAAATAAGTGAATCCACTTAAATATTTTTTTCCAGAATCAGAAATTCGAGCTTTTGCAAATGTTTACCTGTAAGATCATCTTCTACAAAGGGTTTTCGTTCACCTGTTTCAGCATAGCCGTGGCGTTTGTACCAGTCGATCAATTCTTTTCGAACAGAGATCACCGACATGTATATCTTCCCTGATCCAATGTTTTTTGCATGTTCATCTGCGGCGTTAAGTAGCTGTTTGCCAATGCCTCCACCTTGCTGGTTGGGCGATACAGCGAACATACCCAGGTAAACTCCACGTTCATGTTGTTGAAGATTTACTGTGCCGATGATCTCGCCCTCTTCATTTGTGTATTTAAGAATAATACTGCCGGGTTGATTCATGACAATTGCAACCGAGGCCGCATCTGTACGTCGATCGCCGGCGATGAGATCAGCTTCCGTTGTCCAACCTCTTTTGGAACTTTCACCACGATAAGCACTGTTGAGCAGTTGAACAATTTGAGGAATATCTTCTGTTGTGGCTATTGCAATCATATGAGTTGATTTAAAGATGAAGCAAATTACATCTCCTGATCGAAGTAGATTTTGTAAAACCTGCGGCCGGTTACTTCATCGTAACCCTGTTCAATCAGTTCACGGTTGCCATGAATATAAATATGAAAGTTACGATCAAGTTTAATCACACTCTTAAACACTCTTGCCTGTTTTTTTACTGCAGAAGGGGAGATGGCAAATGAATCCGCAATTTCCATATTGTGTTCATGCAGATAAGATGAACCGAATTGCTGAAACGATTCAATCAGTTCAGGTTCACGGAACACTGCTTCCTGGAAATTATTGATATTGAAATTCTCATTTTCTTTAAAGTATGCAACGGATTTATTTAGTAATCCGGCCTGATCTGCTTTTGACGTTTCGAACGAAGCAGGCATATTGTTCACGATAAATTCTTTGGCGACTGAAAGAAAGTTTTTGGTGAACGCAAAACTATCTGCACATTCTTTTACTCCTAAAAAAACTTCTTTCCAGTAAATTGCTTCGTTGCCTTTGTTGGTATGATCGATCAAAAATAACCGATACCCATCTTCTGATTCTGTATCGAGGATTACACAGGCTTTATCTGCTTTGTTTGGATCAAGTCCTTTTTTTGATTGAATATCGAGTTGATCACGCATCAGATCAACCAACAGAAAATCTTTTTTGTTTTCTGCTTTGATGAGTACTATACCATCAACCGTTTTATTATCGAAACTTAAGTTTCTAAAATAGGCAGTGAACAATTCCCCAGGTTTAATGCCGGGGTGTGAACTTGCAGCAGCAAGATGTTTTGCCATCGCCACCGATTGCTCATGCAAACTGTTTGGCTTTTGAAATACTGCTTTGCAATACCCATACATTTCGTTGTACTTCAAATCTGTTTCGTGAACAAACTGGTATTGCTGTTCTTCTTTAAAGGCAGTTAAAAAGAATCGGCTGAGCAGATCACGCAAGGCAGTATCAGCTAACGGAAAACCTTCTTCCGTTAAAACAGTTTGACCATCCTGGTCGATATAATGCACGGAAAGCGCCTCAAGACTTGAATCGGTAAATGTAAACATGCAATGCAATTAGCTAAAGTGCCGCAAGATAAATGAATGTGCAGATAAGTATGCCATACTTATCTATCTGTTTCACTTGTTCAGAAAGTATAAGAAGTATGGCATACCTTAAGTAGAAGTATATCTTTTAATCCCTGTAATTCAAAGCTGGTTTACGATCGCCTAATAATGCTTTGTATTTATAGTCGCCGATCTGCTGTTTGAATTCTGCTTTTGCTTTTTCAATTAACTCGGGATGAAGAAACAGATCAATCGCAGTTAACGCCATTGTTTTTGCTGATACCATCATTCCTTTTGTTCCGATCTCCGTACCGCCACAGGCAACAGCCTGCCAGCTATGTGCTGCAGTGCCCGATACCCATGTAGCCGAACGCAAACCAACTGTTGGCACAGCATAACTCACATCACCAACATCTGTACTGCCGCCACCTGCATCCATTTCTATTTTCACTGGTTTTACAATGCCTGCGTTTGCAACAGGAGGAGCGGGGAACCCAAAAGTTGCCTGAAGTTTATTGCCGAAGTCAACTTCGGCTGCCGTGTATTGCACGCCACCGGTTTTCTCTAAGTTCTTCTGCATCACTTCAGCCAATGTTCTGTTGAGCAACAGATCATGTGTGCCACCGATCATTTCGAATTCCATTTTTGTATCGGTACCAATTGCAGCACCATTGGCTGCATTTACCACACGATTGAAAATACTTTGCACCTGGTCTCTCTTTGGGTGACGCACATAGTAATATACTTCTGCAAAATCAGGAATTACATTGGGCGCTTTGCCGCCATTTGTAATTACGTAATGAATCCGTGTTTCCTGTGGAATATGTTCACGCATCATGTTCACCATATTGTTCATTGCTTCAACGCCATCCAATGCAGAACGACCACGTTCAGGCGATGCTGCGGCATGTGCAGAAATACCACGGAAACGAAACTTGGCTGACATGTTTGCCAATGCACTTGTCATGGTTACTCCATTATCGTTACCGGGATGCCAGTGAATAGCAACATCTACATCTTTAAATAAGCCAGCACGTACAAGATATACTTTGCCACTGCCACCTTCTTCGGCAGGACAACCAAATACTTTAATGGTGCCGGTGAACTTTTTCTCTTCAATTAATTTTTTAATTGCAATGCCGGATGCGACAGATGCCACGCCAAACAAATGATGACCACAAGCATGACCCGCATCTTTGCCCGCACTTATTTTTTCAGGCGCATTAGTTTGTGATAAACCGGGTAATGCATCAAACTCAGCAAGAATTGCAATTACAGGAGAGCCGCTGCCGTACGTAGCAACAAAAGCGGTTGGAATACCGGCAACACCTGCTTCAACTGTAAAGCCATTATCTTTTAATGTTTGTTGTAAGAGTGCACTGCTCTTAACTTCTTTGTAACCTACTTCAGCATAATCCCAAATCTGGAACGCCATGGTTTTATACTGATCATAGTTCGCTTGAATAGAAGTTGATGCCTGTGTTTTTAACTGATCATCTTTTGTAACAGTTAGTTTCTTTTGTGCCTGCGCAAATGCAAAAAGGAACAGGGCGGTAGTTAATAAAACGCTTCTCATGCTGATTTGATTTTTGGAAGCAGGGAAGATAAGAAGCATTCGCCTAATAAAATTCAATGGTTACATATACAATCTTTTATAATCTCACATGTTTATGCGATAGGTAATGGAGACAATGCCAACTAGTTTTGCAACGTTTCTTCCCTTTGCGAAGTCAACTAAATAACTATGATACACAAATCAACCTTATTCATCATGGCAGCTATGTTGCTGCTTTTTGTTGCTTGTAAAAAAACTCCCGTTGTGCCGGTGCCTTCACCAACACCTGCTGATCTTGTTGTTCAATGGGATAATGCTTATCTCACAGATGAGAATACAGATTCAGCCTATATCTGGTGGAATGTAAATGGACAGCGTGTTCAAAAGAATATGACGAAAGAGGCGGGGAAGTTCATCATTTCGTTAGATTCTTTAACGGGAGGTGCTGCCACCATGGAGATCAGGCTGTATACAAAAAAACTGATGAACAGTCACCGTTCGATGTATGTGAAAAAGATAAACAAACCTGTCAATAATAAACTTGGATTAGTCTATACTGCTCCAACTTCTGTTAACGATGTAAACTGGGTGCCCCGTGTATTTATGAAAGATGGAGGGAATGGCGTGATCGCTGTAATGGGTATTCGTCCTGAAGATACCTTTCTGGGTTTGTATAATGTTGGTACTAAATGGATCGATCTCACTGTTGAGAAGATTTATTATAAAGGATTGAATGTTGTAGCAGGGAAATCATGGACTTGCTATGGCGACCATTGCATCATTCCGAATGGTATGTATGAGAGCGATGATTTTTTTGCATCAGTGCCGCCGCAACTGGCAGGAAAAGAATACAACCACATTGAGCAGTTGTTTATGTTTGGCGATGGCAACTATCGTAATGGCTGGAGTGTGTTGAGTTTTAACTATAATTTTTAAGACCCGGTCAACTCATCAGGTCGATCAGTCCTTTAAATACCAATATCAGGCCGATGATGGTGAGGCCGTATAAAGCAAAATTGAAGTTGCTGTTGTTTGTGAATAAAAATACAGTAAACATAAAACCTGTTGTTAACAGGAACACGCCAATGCCGCAGTAAACAAAAGCTGCATTGCGTTTCTTTTCGTTGCGGATTTTTTTCCACTCGTCGAAGTATCGCTGTGCTGCATCACCGGATAACCCGGTTTCCAATAATCGTTGAAGAATTTCCTCGGTGCTGAGGCCTTGTTGTTTAAGTGTATTGATGCGTAGCAATACATCCGGCAATTGAGCAGTATCCATTTACGGCAAGTTTAGGAGGAAGATAAAAATTTTCTGTGATTCCGCTATTCAAGTGTACAGCCTTTTTTTAGCTGATTGATGATCATATTGTAACAAAATAGGCATGCCAAAATGTATAGGTATTAAGTTGTTTAAAACCCAATCTCAACATTGCATTTCTTCTCTTTTTCCCCACCTCAAACACACTACTTTCCGCTCGCCTAATTCACCTATCTTTGCCGCCTTGAAATCGAAGGAGAATTAATGAAGAATATCAGAAATTTTTGCATCATTGCGCATATCGACCACGGAAAAAGTACCCTGGCTGATCGTTTATTACAAACAACCGGCACTATCAGCGACCGTGATATGATGGATCAGGTTCTGGACGATATGGACCTGGAACGTGAAAAAGGCATCACGATTAAAAGTCATGCCATCCAGATCAACTACAAACACAAAGACGGACAGGAGTATATTCTGAACCTGATCGATACACCCGGACACGTTGACTTCAGCTATGAAGTGAGTCGTGCACTGGCAGCCTGTGAAGGTGCTTTGTTGCTGGTTGATGCGGCACAAGGTATCCAGGCGCAAACCATTTCCAATTTATACTTAGCGATTGATAATAATCTTGAGATCATTCCCGTGATCAACAAAATTGATATGGACGGGGCGATGATCGAAGAAGTAAAAGACCAGATCGTTGAACTGATCGGTTGTAAACCCGAAGAAATTTTGTTGGCCAGCGGTCGTGCGGGAATTGGTATTGAAGAAATTCTGGAAGCAATTGTTGAACGTATTCCGCCACCCGTAGGTAAACCCGATGAACCATTACAGGCACTCATCTTTGACAGTGTGTTCAATAGTTTTCGTGGTGTAATTGTTTACTACCGTATCCGTAATGGGAAAATTAAAAAGGGCGATAAAGTAAAGTTTGTCAGTACCGGGCAGGAATATGATGCTACAGAGATTGGCATTTTGAAACTGAAGATGACGGAGAAGAAAGAGGTGACTTGCGGCGATGTGGGTTATATCATTACCGGTGTAAAAAATGCGAAAGAAGTAAAAGTGGGTGATACCATTACGCTTGCTGCTAATCCAACACAGGAACCTATCCAGGGTTTCCAGGAAGTGAAGCCGATGGTGTTTGCCGGTATCTTCCCGGTGGTTACTGAAGACTTTGAAGAGTTACGTGATTGCATGGATAAACTACAGTTGAACGATGCTTCACTAACCTTTGAACTGGAAACATCACAAGCACTTGGCTTTGGTTTCCGTTGCGGCTTCCTTGGTTTGCTCCACATGGAAATTATCCAGGAGCGTTTGGAGCGTGAGTACAACCAAACAGTGATCACCACTGTTCCAAACGTAAGTTTTATTGCTTACACCACTCGTGGTGAAAAAATACAGGTGAACAATCCAACACAGATGCCTGAGCCAACAGCGATGGACAGGATTGAAGAGCCGTTCATCAAAGCACAGATCATTACGAAGCCCGATTATATCGGTAATATCATGACGCTTTGTTTAGGTAAGCGTGGTATACTAATCAATCAAAGTTACCTTACACCAACACGTGTAGAGTTGATCTTTGAAATGCCGTTGACTGAAATCGTATTTGATTTTTATGATAAGTTGAAATCACAAACCCGTGGTTATGCATCATTCGATTATCATCCTATTGGTTATCGTGATGCAGATATTATTAAAATGGATGTGCTGTTGAATGGTGATAAGGTGGATGCATTAAGTGCATTGATTCATCGCAGCCGTGCGCAGGACTTTGGTCGCAAGCTTTGTGAAAAATTGAAGGAGTTAGTACCACGTCAGCAATTCCAGATTGCGATCCAGGCAGCTATTGGTGCAAAGGTTGTTGCCCGTGAAACCATCAGTGCTATGCGTAAGGATGTAACAGCGAAATGTTATGGTGGTGATATCAGCCGTAAACGTAAACTGTTGGAAAAACAGAAAGAAGGTAAGAAGCGTATGCGCCAGATCGGCAACGTAGAAGTGCCGCAGGAAGCATTCTTAGCGGTGTTGAAATTGGATGATTAATTAAAAAGCTGTCATCCCGAATGATGAGGGATCAGTTGAAAATAGTTACAGCACAAAGATTTTTCTTTGTGCTTTTTTATTGAAGTATTGTTTGAGGGCTATACAGAAAAATTATAAAATTAATGCTGAACGAAAGAGCAGCTTGTTTTTCAGATCATCAGTAAGTTCTATTATTTCAATTTCTTTAACTGCTGAAGAATAATTGAATCGCAAAGGAACTTCGGCTCTGATATATTGAATTTTACGAAGTACAATCTCGCCTTTGCTGTTTTCCTCTTGCAGATCATTCAGGTGAGGATCACTCATCACAAGCGAATCAATTCGTTTCCCTTTTGCATTAAGCAGAGAAATTTGCCAGTCGCCGGATTTTGATTCTGCATCTGCAGTTCCTTTCAATTCCCCACTCACCAACTGTTGCTGGATGATCTTCATGTTAGGGTTACCTGTAACAGAATCAATGATTGATTCGAGAGTGAGATAAAGTAACCGGTGTTCATCAGTTGCTGTTTTTTCTTTATTTGAAGATGACGACAGAGCCTGTTTTCTGTTGCAGCCGCTGTTTACAAAAACAAGAAAAAAGCAAAGGAGCAAATGTAAAAAGAAAGTATATTTATGATGTGGCGCTTTCATGCGGCATGAGTTATGTAACCGTGTAAAAATACTGTATTTCACCACATTGTTTACCCAAAACAAAAATGCACTATGAGCGATTTTACACTTAACAAAGAGCCTGATCTTGTCGTTACTGCCCGTTTTATTGAAAAGGGAGATGACGCTCCTTTATATGGTGACGATCTTACCGTAAGACTTTATGACCGTGATATAGCAGACGACGATTTTTTAGGTGAAAGCCGGTTGGATACTGATGGTCACATACGTATTGCTTTTGCACATGATGCATTTGTGAATGATGCAGCGTTTAATGAAGCAAGACCCGATTTTTATTTTATGATCATGAAAAACGGGAAGCCCGTTTATACCACCAAAGTATTGGAAGAGTTAAGTATTGAAGATCTCCAGCAATTCAGGATGGGAGAGGGAGATGTGGTTGATCTTGGAAGTTTTTTGGTGGATGTGAAACAGTAGTTTTTATTCCTCCTTTTAAAGTAAGTTGATTACGTAGTACTATGATATCAGAATTGATCAATTACAGCATTTATGTCTGGCCCTTTATCAGTTTTATTATTCTGCTTCTGATAACGGTGTTGTTTTTGTTAAGTCAGTATAAGGCACTGAAAGCTGTATCTGAAGAAAACAGAAAAATTGGTTTAAACGATATCTGGTTTCAACTCATACCATTCTTTAATCTTTACTGGTGGTTTGTTGTAGTAAATCGACTGTCAGCTTCATTTGCAGCAGAGTACGATAAATTGCAGATAAGTCATAATGAGTTATATCCAACCCGTGCCGCCGGTATTGTTACTCCATTACTTTATTTTTTAGCCCTCATTCCTTTTGACGAATTAAAAACTATCGCCACTTTAGGTTGGTTTTTGTGCTTTATTATTTATTGGGTGCAAGTATACAAATGCGGAAAACTTATTCTTGCTAACAAGGAATACGAACTTCTGGATGTAGAGCGAGAAGCGCTTGATAAAACATCTTAGCTTCTTATTTCTTGAAATATAATGCCGTGTTGTTTTAACTCCTCCAGTACGGGTTCATAAATTTCTTTGCGTGTAGGAATGTGTAATCCCTTCAGTTTTATTTTTTCCTCCAGTATCAATTTTGCAGCAATGCCCAATGGTAAACCAACTGTTTTAGCCATAGCTGTTCGTAAGTTGTCTTCTCCTTTTACTACTAAGCTGCTTTTGATGGATGAAGTAGTCCCGTCAAGTACATAGTCAATTTCATGCAGCATAACAATCATGTCTTTATCCTGCGGTTGCAAAACAAGCTTCTGCTCAACTTTCGATTGAAGAATATCTGCGCTGCATTTCGCAGCCGCAGGTAAAAGCTCGTTGCTTTCTAATGCAAGAAATGCAAACTGTTCGAGTATAATATCATGATCAGCTTCTTTCACATACAATTCAAGATACATGCGGAGGCTTAATTCTCTTCCCTCAATTTGTTGCAGCTTTGCACTTAACCACTCGCTGTATGTTTTGCATTTGCTTACTAATAAGTGATCCTGTTCATTGGTAAGATCAAGATCAACTACTACATCCCAGCCTTTACAAAAATCAGCGTAACGTAATGTTGTTCGAATGAATGTTGTGGTGTTTTCCAATCCATACAATGGTATATAGCTTAACGAATCACGGTTAGGATACCAGGCAAAAGCCGGCAACTCATCAACAACAATTTCTTTGCAGTTTTCAAATACTTCATTGTAGGTTTTTTGTACCAACTGGTCATTCTCTTTATAAGCTGCACCCGCATTCCCGGCCATTACGATGTTGCGTGGGTTCCAGCTTATTTTGTAATGCCATGGGTTATCATCACTTTCAGGCGCAACCAATCCGCCGCAATGCGATTTAAAAGATGTAATGCTTCCGCCTTTTGTTCTTATCTCATCAAACAATTGCATGGCGCTCATATGATCAATGCCGGGATCAAGACCCATTTCACACAAGAACAATAATTCTTTGCTTCGTATTTCAGCTTCCAGGTTCTTGATCGCATCATCTACATAAGAGGCATTGAGCAGGTTTCGTCCAATAGCTACACAATCTTTCAGCACATGAATATGCAAAAAAGGAGGGAGGAGAGAAATGACAAGGTCAGCAGATTCGATCAGTATCCGTCGTTCATCCGCATCGGTTACATTTATTTCAATTGCTTCGGTATTGGGAGCATTGCCCAATTTTAAACTTGCCTGTTCTGCATTGGCATCAGCTACAATCAACTTCCAGTTTTTTTCGCTAACAGTTGTTTTGAGATAGTCAATTAAAACTGTTGCAGATTTGCCTGCGCCAAATACAAGAATCGTTTTCAATCAAAATAAATTTTAAGAACGATAAAGTAAGGGGAGAAATCGCAAATAACCATAGGCAATTTATTGGCTGAATCAGTTTTGGGTGTTTGGCCTTCTATCAATAAATTTGCCCCACTTTAAAAACAAAGCTATTTCAATGAGAACAATTGCCATGCGTGAAGCCCTGCGGGAAGCAATGCAGGAAGAAATGCGCAGAGATGAGAAAGTGTTTTTGCTGGGTGAAGAAGTTGCCGAATACAATGGTGCTTACAAAGTAAGCCAGGGTATGCTCGACGAGTTTGGTGCAAAGCGTGTTATTGACACGCCCATTTCTGAACTTGGTTTTGCGGCCGTAGCGGTAGGTGCTGCACAAAACGGGTTACGCCCTATTGTTGAGTTTATGACCTGGAACTTTGCTGTGCTGGCATTGGATCAGATTTTGAATACAGCTTCAAAGATGCTGGCCATGAGTGGCGGACAGGTAGGTTGCCCCATTGTTTTTCGTGGACCAAATGGATCAGCCGGTCAGTTGGGTGCACAACACTCTACAGCTTTTGAAAGCTATTATGCCAATATCCCCGGTTTGAAAGTTATTTCGCCTTCGAATCCTTATGATGCAAAAGGGCTGTTAAAAGCTGCGATACGTGATGATGATCCGGTGGTTTTTATGGAATGTGAAGTTTGTTATGGTGACAAAGGCGATGTACCTGAAGGCGAATACATCATTGAAATTGGCAAATGCGATATTAAACGCCCCGGTCGTGATGTAACGATTGTATCTTATAACAAGATGATGAAAGTTGCTCTCGGTGCTGCAGAAGAGTTAGCAAAAGAGGGTATTGAAGCTGAAGTGATCGATCTGCGTACGATCCGTCCGTTGGATTGGTTCACTATTCTTGAGAGTGTAAAGAAAACAAATCGCCTGGTGATTGTAGAAGAGCAGTGGCCGTTTGCCTCTGTATCATCTGAAATTGCTTACCGCATACAAAAAGAGGGATTTGACTACCTCGATGCGCCGATCCGTCGTATAACCAGCGTGGATGCGCCAATGCACTATGCACCAACATTGGTGGGAGCTTACTTACCTGATGTGCCCCGTACGGTAAAACTGGTAAAGGAAGTGATGTACATGAAGAAGTAACTACGTCAAAATAAATGCTTTAAAGCCGGTCAATTTGATCGGCTTTTTGCATTACTGGACAAATAAATGTCCGTATAATTTTTTATTCGAAAGAATTGCAGCATATTTGCCACGGTTTTTCATAGGATATTGGATTTTAAACGAAGCTGGATTTCTATCCGGCTTTCTTTTTTTTAAAAGCAAAGGGGAGTCAGCCGCATTGCGGAATTACGAGTTTGTGGAAGCCAAGTACATTACGGCATCAGTCCTTCAACGAATAGGCGCAGGGTGCTTAACAGCAACCAAACAAAGCCGTAAGTGATACACACAAGAGAAAGGCCTAAAGCTGAAATTTTAACAGCGATCTTCCAGGCTGGCTGCGTAGAGATTGAACTTAACTTCATAGGGATTGGTTTTGGTACGTATCAAAAGTAAACATCATCCAATTCAAAAACAATCGGAGAAAACCTGTATTTTCTTTCGGTAATTACCGAAGCCATATTAACGCCAGCTACGTAGTTGAGTAGCGTAGAATGTCCATTCAGGAGTAGCTAACTTATCAGTTGAAGGCTCTCGATACCATGGACTTAGCTTTTTATCATTCAAATTATGAAGCACATGAATATCCTGTGCAGGCATGTAACTTTGGGCCAAGAGGAAGATGAGTTTGCCCGAGGATTTGTGCCGGGCAACATCCATCACAATCACTGCATGGCCGGGCGAACCGCCTTTTATGAGCACATCGCCAGCAGCTAAATACTTCCACTCCTTTGCTTTCAATTCCTTTTCAAGTGAAATGGTGCCGCACATACCAAACACGGTTTCCAGGTAACCTTGCCAACCACGATGTTTGTATTGATCCCAGCAATATTTCTTACCGGCGTTGTCTGCAAAGCAAATTGGCTTTTGTTGTTGCTTGAGGTATTCAGCCCGTAATCGCATTACGGCATCGGCACATTGTTGCAGATCTTTCTTTCCAACTGATATGTTCAATACTGCATATTGAGCAGTTTGATTGTATTTCGGTTGGCCATTGTAGAGGTAAACTGTCTTATCGTTTTTTAAAGATTGCTGACGAAGAAAATAACCAAAACTGTTTTCCTGTAATTGCAAACGCTCATATCCATCAGGCAATGGAATTTCCTTGATTTGTTTTATTGGAGCATGTTCGTAGGCTATATTATCTTTATGAAACAGTGGCACTACAAGAAAGCCGGCAGTAAGAAAGAAAAAAGCAGCTGCATACATACTTGCATGGTTTTTGGTTAGCTTTGAAGCAATTCAAAAAAAATTCCATAAAAGAACCTGTTAAACCATATGAGCCACATATTAATTATCGACGATGAGAAAGCAATCAGGAAAACATTAGGTGAGATCCTTTCTTATGAAGGCTATAAAATTGATGATGCTGAAAACGGTGACGAAGGATTAAAGAAGATCAAAGAAAAAACATATGATGTTGTTTTGTGCGATATCAAAATGCCCAAAGTGGATGGTCTTGAATTTTTAGAAAAAGCAAAAGAGATCAACCCGGATGTACCAATTATTATGATCTCTGGTCATGGTACAATTGAAACAGCTGTTGAAGCGGTGAAGAAGGGAGCGTTTGATTATGTTGCCAAGCCACCGGATCTGAACAGGTTGCTCATCACTATCCGCAATGCAATGGACAAGCAAACCCTTGTTACAGAAACCAAGGTGTTGAAACGTAAGGTGAGCAAGGTGCAGGAGATGATCGGCGAAAGTGGTGCATTGAAAAAGATCAAAGACACAATTGATAAAGTTGCACCTACTGATGCCCGTGTATTGATCACTGGTGAAAATGGTTCAGGTAAAGAATTAGTGGCAAGATGGATGCATGAGAAAAGCAACAGAGCCAACGGGCCAATTGTTGAAGTAAACTGCGCAGCCATACCAGGTGAGTTGATCGAGAGTGAATTGTTTGGTCATGAAAAAGGATCATTTACCTCAGCTATTAAACAACGCATTGGTAAGTTTGAACAGGCGAATGGCGGAACACTTTTTCTGGATGAGATCGGCGATATGAGTTTAACTGCACAGGCGAAAGTGTTACGTGCTTTGCAGGAAAGTAAAATAACAAGAGTTGGTGGTGAGAAAGATATCACCGTTGATGTGCGTGTGATCGCCGCAACAAATAAAGATCTGTTGAAAGAAGTGGAAGCGAAGAATTTCCGCCTTGATCTTTACCATCGTTTAAGTGTGATCATCATTCATGTTCCATCCTTGAACGAAAGGAGAGAAGATATTCCGTTATTGGCCGATCATTTTTTGCAACAGGTTGCTGACGATTACGGACAAACGAAAAAGGGCATCGACAAAAAAGCTGTTGAAGCTTTACAGAAACATAACTGGAGCGGTAATATCCGTGAGTTCAGGAACGTGATGGAGCGGCTTGTGATCCTTTCAGGAAAAGTGATCTCCGAAGAAGATGTCTACAATTTTGTGATCCCAAGGGCATGAGCCAATCAATTTATTGCATCAGCGGTTTAGGAGCAGATGAACGGGCATTCTCCCGGCTTCAGTTGCCGGGGTATGATCTTCATTTTATCAAATGGATCGATCCTGAGCCTAATGAATCGTTTACCGATTATGCTAAACGCATGAGCAGTTTTATTACAGAACCGGAGCCTATTATCATTGGACTGTCGTTTGGTGGTATGCTTGCAGTAGAATTAAGCAAGCTGATTCCTGTAAAGAAGCTCATCCTTATCTCATCAGTTAAAACAAGAAATGAAGAGCCTTGGTGGATGCGTACTTCAGGCAGGCTGAAACTTCATCAACTCATCAAACCTCAACCTCATCCTTTGCTCTATCCAATCGAGAATTATTTCCTCGGCACTCATACAAAGCCGGAAAAGAAGCTGGCCAATCATTTCAGAGAAACCGTTAATAAAGAGTATCTCAAGTGGGCTATTCATCAAATTGTGAATTGGAACAATGTAACAATTCCTGCTAATTGTCTACATATCCATGGAAATGCCGATAAGCTGTTCCCCATCAGGTACGTTAAGGCTGACTATGTAATTGACAAAGGCGGACATTTTATGGTGTTTAATAAAGCGGAAGAGATCAGTCGTATTATTTCTGATGAACTAAAACGGAGTTAACAGATACAGAATATTTGAGGGCAGGTTCGGGCTGCAAAACCGAAACCCTTACTTTTGTGAGCATTAAAAAAAGAGAGCATGTCTTTAAACGAGTTTCTTTGGATTTTTTACATCAATCTTTTCCTGGTTCTGTTACCTGCTATTGGCTTATATGGCATGTTTAAGAAAGCCGGTGTGGAAGGATGGAAAGCATTTGTACCTTTTTACAACGTATGGATCATGGTTGAACTTGCAGGTATGAAACGCTACTGGTTCTACCTTCAGTTTATTCCAATTGTAGGATGGTTCATCACCATCGCCATATTGATCGATTTTGTAAAAACCTTTGGCAAGTTTTCTTTCTGGGAACATGCTTTAACTGTATTGGTGCCGATTCTTTACTTCAGTTATATCGGTTATAATAGTATTGATAAATACCTGGGTGCAGAATCTGTTCATAAACATAAAAAATCTACCATCCGAGAATGGGTTGATGCAGCCATTTTTGCTATTGTTGCTGCCGGTTTAATAAGAATGTTTGTGTTTGAAGCATATGTGATTCCAACACCATCAATGGAAAGGTCGTTACTGGTGAATGACTTTTTGTTTGTAAGTAAAACGGCATATGGTACTCGTGTACCCAACACGCCCTTGGCATTTCCATTAGTACATCACACGTTTCCGGGCATCAAAACCAAATCATATCTCGAATGGATAAAGCTTCCATATCGTCGTTGGTTTGCAAAACCTGTAAAGCGGAATGATGTGGTGGTATTCAATTTGCCGGTAGGCGATACCGTTATTAACGACGAAGTAAATTTCGGATCGAAAGTAACATACTACGATGCAATTCAAATGGCTGGTGGCGACAGAAACCGTATCTGGAATGATTACGGCGATATCATTATCACACGACCAGTTGACAAACGTGAGAACTTCATCAAACGTGCTGTAGCAGTTGCGGGTGATACACTTGAAATAAAAAATGGAGTGGTGTACATCAATGGCAAAGTGAATGATATACCCAAAGGTGTTCAAACGAACTATTACTTAAGAACAAAGGGACAACCACTGGACTATACCATGCTTGAAGAAGAGTATGGCATCAGGGAAAGTTTGCGTGAGGTATCACAGGCGCCGGGTTTAGGTAATAATGTATATGAGATATTTCTTACACAGGAACAGTTAGATATTTTCCGCAAGTTGCCTTACGTAGATTCGATTGCGCCATTTGTTTCAACTTATTCAGCTAACGGACCAACAATGGGCGGCGATGTGTTCCCAAATGATACTGCTTACTGTAAATGGACGCTGGATAATTTCGGGCCACTGTACATTCCCAAAAAAGGAGCAACCGTTCAGCTTACACCTGAAATTTATAGCCGCTACGAACGTGTTATCCGCACATACGAGCATAATGATTTTGAAATGAAAGACGGCAAATTCATTCTCAACGGTCAGCCGGCTACCAGCTATACCTTTAAAATGAGTTACTACTGGTTGATGGGTGATAACCGTCATAACTCCCTCGACAGCCGTTATTGGGGCTTTGTGCCGGAAGATCATGTGGTGGGCAAGGCATCGCTCATTTTCTTTAGTTGGGATGGTGGTCCACGCTGGAAGAGGATTTTCCGTTCAATTAAATAAAACCTTATATTTGATATCGAGCTTTTATGATGGATCCTCCGACATGTTCGGGGGATTTTTTGTCAAAATAAGTGAACATGGATAAACACGAGTATCATTTCGAGTATGAGGTGTACGATTCAATTGACGACCTCACAGAAGAAGATAAATGGCTGCTAGATGAGGCCAGAGAAGTTACCCAACATGCTTATGCGCCTTATTCCCGTTTCCAGGTGGGAGCCGTTGCCAAACTGAATAATGGAGAGATCGTTGCCGGTAGTAACCAGGAGAATGCTTCTTTCCCAGCCGGTCTTTGTGCCGAGCGTGTGGTGTTGGCCTCCATCTCTTCGTTGTATCCTAAAATACCCATTGAGTCGATAGCTATCAGCTATTTCAACAACAATGGGGAAAGTAATCATCCCATTTCTCCCTGTGGCATTTGCCGGCAGGCATTGCAGGAGTTCAAGGAAAAGACTAAGCAACCAACCCGTTTAATATTGGGTGGTATGCACGGTAAGGTGTTCATCATACCTGATGCAGCAATGCTGTTACCATTGTCGTTTACCAGTACTGATCTGAAGTAATCAAAAAAGAGAAGATTTTTTGCCGGCCATTTTCGCTTCATGTTCCAGCAACCATTGTTTGCGGTGCAAACCACCTGCATAGCCGGTTAATTTTCCATCGGCACCAACTACACGATGGCAGGGAATAATAATTCCGATTGGATTTTTTCCGTTAGCCGAAGCTGCTGCCCGGATGCTTTTTACATTACCCAACCGTTTGGCCATATGCAGATAGGTGACCGTTTCGGCATATGGTATCTTCATCAGTTGATCCCATACTTTTTGTTGAAACGCAGTGCCTGCAGGATGAAGCGGCAGATCGAACTGCTTTCTTGTTCCTGCAAAATATTCATCTAATTGTTTGATGGCCTCCAGTAGAACAGGAGACGCTGTTGTTCCTGTTTCTATAATCGACACGTCATCACGAAATGACACAATAGTCAAGTTTTCATCTTCTGCTTGTAATAAAATTGTGCCGATTGGTGAATTGTAATAAACTGTATGAATTGATGCCTCAGCCAATTCTTCCTCCGTTTTGAACTTTCTTATCCGGTGTCAGTAAAATCACCTCTTTGTTTTCATCATACACGCCCAATACTAAACACTCGCTGAAGAAATTGGCAATTTGTTTTACAGGGAAGTTGATCACAGCAACGATCTGTTTTCCTTTCAACTCTTCTTTGTTGTAGTGATGTGTTATTTGTGCTGATGAACGCTTTATGCCCTGGTCACCAAAATCAATGGTCAATTGATAAGCAGGTTTTCTTGCATTAGGAAAATCAGTTACATCAATAACAGTACCTGTACAAATTTCTACTTTCTCAAAGTCGGCCCATGTAATCAACTCACTCATCCGATTCGTTTAATTGCGCAGCAAGCGAGAGGAGATCATTTTTCTTATATGCATTCTTCTCATTGTCGAAACACTTTGCATATTCTTCCAGCATACGTTGTATAATACGTTTGTTGTTTAGTGCTTTGAAATAAGAAGGAGTAGGAGGCACGCTGATACGTTTGAAATATGTTTCAACATCCTTGTGTGAAAATATTTGACCTGAAGCCCCATCCATATAAAACTGGATATGCTCGGGTGGAAATTCAGTACCGGTATTGTTTTCCGGATCATCATCAAAATAAGCAAGTATGAACTGGCGGGGAATGTTGATCATGTACAGATTAATATCCAGCAGGCTTGCCATTGACAGTATAAGAATGCCTATGGGAATTGCATTACCTTTTTTTGCTTCAACTAATTTATGTACAAGAAAATCATCGGGATGACTGTAATTGATCTCTGTGCCTTTGATCTTGTAATAGTTGAAGAGAATGTTGTTGAGTACATTCACTTTCTCCAGTGAGGTGAGGAAGCTGTTGAGCTCAAGCCACACATTCCTGCGCATTTTCTCCAGCTCCTGGTAGTATGTAAGCAAATTAAGATCGGGATATTGATAGCGGCTGATGAGTAATGCGCCGGTAAACAGATCGTGTTCCTTATCATTTGCCCATGCTTTCAGATCCATTTGCAGGTCACGGAAATGCAGGCTGTGGATGAGCATTTCAATACGCTCCTGCGTGTATTCATCGGCTGTTGTTTCCCATAAATGTTCAAGATTAGGGATGATCTCTTTACCAAGCGAAATGATCTTTTCACTCACTTGCGAGTACACTTCATCATCGGGATCATCAATGAGGTGGAGCAGGGCGGCTATTTCTTTTGTTTGTTCCATTACATGGGTTTCGGTAATCTAACGCTGTAAATCTGGATTTTAAATTGCAAAAACTGTCAAACATTTCTAAAAAAAGTTGTTCACAACGATGTGAATGAATAAAGTTGGAGGCTGATGCAGCGGAAAAATACCCCAAATAGGTAGTACCACTTAGCCGCAACTCAGGTTAGCACGAATTTTTAAAACAAAGCTTTAGTAATTGTTCGAAAGACAATTTAAGTGGAGTATCCTTGCACTACCAACAGTAATCCGATACCGAAAAACCAAATGGCGAAAGCCACTTTAAATCCAATTGATGGCCTGTTTTTGAATCCCGGCCCTATGAACCAACCAAAGCTGGCTTCTGTACCTTAAGAGAACGGACAAAGAAACAGAACAATTTTGAAGCAGCATAAGAGCCCCCGACAAACGGGGGCTTTTTTATTGAAGTAGGTTTATCCCGGAAGTTGTGAAATTGAATTGCTAGTCATCTTTATCAACACCGGCATATTCGCTCGGTGTTTTGCCAAACTGCTTTTTGAACTCCCGGCTGAAATATTTTCGATCATTATACCCAACATTGTATGCAACTTCATAAACGGTCATATCTGTTTGCTGCAGAAGTTGTGCAGCTTTTTTCAAACGCAGTGATTTTACAAATTCATTCACCGACATATTTGATACAGCCTTGATCTTCTTATAAAGAATAGGCGGGCTCATTGCTACTTTTCTTGCCAGTTTTTCTACGCCAAAATCCGGATCATCCATATGCTCATCTACCAGTTGTATTACACGGGTTAGAAATTCTTTGTCGACTGCATTAACAAATGTATCAGCAGCAGCTTCTGCAGTTGCAGTTGTTTCAGGTGCGGCAATAATCTGTTGACCGAATTTTTGCCGCAGCTTTTCACGTGCTGCCAACAGGTTGCGAACATTCAGTTCAAGTATTTTTGTACTGAATGGTTTGGTGATATAAATATCTGCACCGGTTTCAAGCCCACTCACCTGATCGTTCTGCGAGCTCTTTGCTGTGAGTAAGATCACAGGTATATGGCTGGTACGTTCATCCGTTTTTAATTTGCTGCAAAGTGTAAAACCATCCATCTCCGGCATCATCACATCGCTGATAATGAGGTCAGGTATCTGTTCAACAGCTGTGTTCCATCCCTGTAATCCATTTTCGCAGGTAATTACATTATATTGATCATTGAATGTTTCCAACACCAGCGTGCGTAATTCCGGATTGTCTTCTGCAATTAAAATACTGAATTGTTTGTCTTCTGTTGGCCCGGCTATAACCGGTTGATGAGGCACAGCAATCGGAGCCGGTTCGGCCGCTGCTGTTTGTATGACAGGATTTGTTTCTGTCAGAAGATTTGTTTCGAAGTGGCGATTGCCTTGCAGCAATGTAACAGTAAAAACGGTTCGACCTTCCTTTCCATTTACAGGCACTTCACTTTCAACACTGATGCTTCCTTTGTGCAGTTCCACAATATTCTTCGAAAGCGCCAGACCAATTCCATAACCTGTATTCTGCAAGCCATGATCTGCCACCTGGAAAAAATTAGTAAACAGTTTATCCAGGTACTCAGGAGCAATACCCCGACCATTATCTGTTACAGTAATGTTCACTTTGTTCTCTTTCTGTTCAACCATTAGAGAAATGCGACCGCCTTCCGGCGTAAACTTAAACGCATTTGCAAGCAGGTTAAAGAACACTTTCTCTAATTGCTCTTTATCAAAATACACCGGAATATCTTCTGCTTCATGAATAAAGGAAACATGGATGTGCTTTGCTGCTGATGTTTCCTGAAAGCTGTTATAAATATCCTGCAGAAAAGGAATGAGGTTGTACCGTTGAATATGCAGATTTAAATGATTGGTTTCTGCTTTGCGGAAATCCATCAGTTCACTAACAAGTTTCAATAAGCGGTTGGCATTACTTTTTACCTGTGTTAATTGTTGCTGAATAAATCCATCGTTTTGCTTTGTGTCGATCAGTTTATCAACCGGCGCCATGATCAACGTAAGATGCGTACGGATTTCATGCGACACATTGGTAAAGAAATTCAGCTTTACCTGGTGCAGTTCATCTTCTTTCTTTAATAATGCACGGAGGAAAAAGAAACGAACAACGAGGAACATTATGGCTGCGAATGTCAACACATAAATACAATATGCCCACCAGGTAAGCCAAAAGGGTGGAAGTATCTTCAGCTCGATCGAAGCAGGTGAGCTCCACACACCATCATTGTTGGCCCCTTTTACCAAAAAAGTGTAAGAGCCGGATGGAAGATTGGTGTAAGTAGCTGATGCCGTAGTAACATCGTTCCAGGTTTTGTCGAACCCTTCGAGTTTATAAACGTATTTGTTTTTAGAGCTCTTAATAAAGTTGAGTAATGCAAACTCAATGGTGAATACATTTTGGTTATGAGAAAAAACAATGCGTTTCGTTTGGTTGATGTTGCGGCTAAGTAATTTATCGTCGCCGTTAATGACAACATCTTTGTTAAATAACCGCAAACCTGTAAATACAACAGGTGCAACATAATTGTTCGTTTCAATTGCAGCAGGGAAAAAGCTTGTAATTCCATGATAGCCTCCAAAGAAAAATTCACCACGACTATCCTTAAGATAGGAGTTATAGTTAAACTCATTGCCTGCAAGTCCATCGCTTACAGTGTAAGTTTGAGCAGTTTTTAGTGCGGGGTTGTATTTAATCAATCCTTTGTCAGTACTCAACCAAAAGAATCCATTCTCATCTTCCAATAAGCTGATCACATTTGTATTGGGTAAACCATCTTTCTCCGTATAGCGTATAAATTTTCCATTGCTGCTGTTATACATAGCAATGCCACCTTCACTTAACGCTACCCAAATATTTCCTTTCTTATCCTGTGTAATGCTGTTTACAGGTAAATCGGAATTTATTTCTTTCATATTGTTGCCATTCACTACATACAAACCAGGAACTCCACCAATCCATATAGCTCCCTGTGCATCCTTATAAAATGTTCTTGCAGGAATGCCGTTAACAAAACCGTTAATACTGCTGAATGAAAGTGGCGTAAGTTCGGTTCCTTTTTTAATGAATAATTGCAACCCTTGGTTAGAACCAACCCAAAGTCTGCCATTTTCGTCCTCCATCAACGAATTGATTTCCGAGCGAAGCGTAGCTGCATCGTTTTCTTTATAGAGATGACGTTTGAATTTATTTTGCTTGCGGTCGAGTACATTTAATCCGCCCCCATGCGTGCCGCACCAGATGTTTTGTTCCTTATCTATCATCACAACTTTCACGAGGTTCGATCCAAGGCTGCCTGCATCACCCAGCTTATTTTTATAAACTGTAAATTGGTTTGTAGTGCGGTTATAATAATTCAACCCTCCACCTTCTGTGCCAATCCATAAGTTATATTGTCTGTCTTCCACAATGCTGCTCACCACATTATTACTAAGGCTTGAGCGTGTGGCATGATTTTGTAAAACTGAAAAGTTTGTACTGTAAGGATAGGTTGAGTTGGCGCCACCAAAATATGTGCCTATCCAAACAGAACCATTTGCATCTTCGTATAAACTGTAAATTGAATTCTGACTAAGGCTTTTTTTATTGCCGGGGTCGTTTTGATAGGATTGAATATTTTTTGTAACCGGGTCGATAATACTTAAACCTTCCTGGGTACCTACCCACAACAAGCCATTACGTGTTGATGTGATAATGCGGATATTATTATTAATAAGACCAGAAGTGTTGTTGCCTGTTTTTCCAAAACGGGTAAATGAACCGGTAATTGGATCAAATAAATTAATGCCACTGTTTTGTGTGCCTATCCATAGTTGTTGTTTGGCATCTTCCGTAATTGTTGTTACATGAACAGCACTTAATGAACGGGGATTAGAAGGGTCGTATGTAAAGTTTTCGAAACGGTAGCCATCCTTTTGTGAAATCATGCGGGTAAGTCCGTTATTACTGCCTACCCATAAGTGTCCGTTATGATCTTCAAAAACGGCACGCACATTATTACCTGCGATTGAATTAATTTTTCCCGATTTATAAATTTTCAGATTGTTGGGCTGCCGGTCGGCAAAAGCATAAAGTCCATTGGAACTACCAATCCAAAGCGTACCTTTTTTATCTTCATAAATGCAGTTAATATTAACAACACCGCTGTTTAGGGAAATCCGTTCGAAAACATCTTTTTCTTCGTTATAACGGTTAAGACCTGAATACGTGCCTGCCCAAACTGTTTTGCGTGAATCGCAGAAAAGCGAGACCACATCATTGTGAGATATGGTATTGCTGTCCTTAGCGTCGTAAACATAATTTTTAAAACGTGTGCCATCGTACCGGCTAACCCCCATTCTTGTACCAAACCACAAAAAACCAGTACTATCCTGGGTGATCGAAAGAACTGAATTGCTTGAAAGCCCACTTTCAATAGTTAGATGGTGAAATGACATGGTTTGTGCGTTGCCATGTAACAGTATAAAGAACTGAAGCAATGCAAAACAAACTTTCCTGAATAAGTTGGGGAGTAGATGAAAAACCTGGCACATATCGTTCATATCAACGGGCTTAAAAATAAAGATATTTAGATGAAACCCGACAACAGCTTCTCTGTTTCGTTTTAGTTTGTTATTGAAAATCAAAGGATTGTTTTTTCGTTTATAAAATTCACCCTATTCTTTTAGGTTTGTCACCCTATCTTTTTTTCACCGAAACAAATATTGCATTCAGAAATGTGCTGCCACGAATCTTTTAAGTCTTAAGTACTAAGAATTCTAACAGCACATCCCTTGATTATTTACTTAAAAACTTCTGCTCATGCGATTGCTGAAACATCATTCATTGCCACCCGGCAATAAATTTCTATTCGGGTTGGCTGTTCTTTTTTTCCTTCCATTTCTCGTTTTTGCTCAATCAAAAACAATAACAGGCACAGTAAAAGACGAAAACGGAACGCCCGTTTCCGGTGCGTCTGTTGCCATTAAAAAACAAAACACGGGTACAACTACAAATGAGGCCGGTAACTTTACAATTACTGCTGCATCCGGAGAAGTGCTGGTTATTTCGGCCGTAATGTTTGAACCAAAAGAAGTAACTGTTGGAACCGGAAACAGCATCAATGTTCAATTAAGATCGAAAGCCACTGAATTAAGTGACGTAGTGGTGGTTGGTTACGGTACCAGAACGAAACGGGATATTGGAGGTGGTGTATTAACGGTTGATCAGCAATTATTACAAAACAGACCGGTAACGAATACGTTGGATGCTTTGCAGGGAACCACTCCGGGTCTTGTCATCACCCGTACCAATGGTCAACCCGGCCGTGAGGGACTGACAGCGACGATCAGAGGCATCACTTCGCTTGGTGTAAATAATGCTCCGCTGGTTATTATCGACGGAGTAGAAGGTGACCTTAGTTCATTAAACCCCAACGATATTCAGACAATATCCATTTTGGAAGACGCTGCCTCTGCATCTATTTACGGTGCGAAAGCAGGTGGTGGTGTGATTTTGGTAACAACAAAAGGCGGCAGGGAAAATCAAAAAACTCGTTTTGACCTGACGACGATGTACAGCATCCGCACACCGTTTGCCCGTCCGGAATTGTTAAGTTCACGCAAGCAGGGCGAACTGATAAACGCAGCCAGAGTGTTTGCCAATCAAAATAAAGATTTTACTGATCAGCAACTGGAGTGGTTCGATGATCCGAATGTAAATGATGTATGGAATGCAAACAGCAGAACATGGGAGTACTACTACAATAATGACATGGTAGATATTTTGATGCGTAAACAAAGTACGCAGCGCAATGTCAATCTGAGTGCCTCGGGTGGTAGCGACAAATCCAGCTATTTGTTTTCAATAGGATATTTGGGCCAGCAAGGGGTCTTCAAATTTGGGCCCGACAGCTACAGCAGGTTTAATGCAAGGGTGAATTATAATACCAGATTTTCTAAGATTTTCTCGCTCGATACCCGCTTGTCTTTTGTGAAAGAAAATATACTGGCCCCATCGGCTTCTATTACAGGCGAAGGTTTGATGTATAATGTTTATTCTATACGTGCAGCCCGTAACCCTATTTTCACGCCCGGAACAAATGACAGCAAGTACGCATTTATTGGTACAATATCCACCGCTTACCCCGTTTTGAAAGATGGCGGTTATGATGAGGAAGACAGGTATAACATGAACGGCGTCATTAGCCTCACTGCTAAAAAAATTGTAAAAGGACTTGATTTAAAAGTTGTTTATAGTCCGGGTATGATTTTCTCAGCACGGGAAGTATTTGCAAAAACAGTTCCTCGTTTTTCGATTGATGAAAATATGATACCCATTCCAAGTACCGCAATCAACCCGGTAAATTCGCTTAATAAAACAAGGCCCTATACGCTTAGTCAAAACTTCTTCGCAACAGCCGACTACGATTTTAAATTAAAAGATCATCACTTCCATTTATTGGGAGGTACTGAATACAAAACCTATAAGTATGACTGGGTGCAGGCTATGCAAAGAGCTTTATTACTAAACAATTTTGAAACATTAAACTACACTACTCTGGCTACTGCCGATGTAACGAACGTAGCCGATAATATACAAGAAAACAGATGGTTGTCTTATTTCGGACGCTTGAGTTACGATTTTGCGAGCAAGTATTATTTTGAAGGTGTACTTCGTCGTGATGGAAGTTCACGTTTATCTCCGGGTAATAAGTTTCAGACGTTCTATGCGCTAAATGCATTTTGGCGTGCATCACAGGAAGAGTGGTTTAAGAGAACATTGCCTTGGGTTGATGAATTTAAAATTGCTGTTTCATACGGTACGGCTGGCGGTGCACAAACTGCCAATCCTAATTCCAGCAACTACGATTTCCAGAGTGTGTTGACAAGAGGTTTTTATCCCTTCAATGATTCCCGTACCGCATTTTTGCAACAAGCTGCACTGGCGTCAGAGGGCAAGCAATGGGAGATCATCGAAACAACCAACTTCGGGTTTGATATTGAAGTGTTGAAAAGAAGATTACGGTTGCATTTTGATTACTTCATCAAAGAAAATAACAATGTATTTGTTACACAAAATCTTCCTGAATTGTTGGGCGTAGCACCAAACAGCGCCAATCTGGCTGCAATCCAGGTGAAAGGCTGGGGTGTTACTCTTAAGTGGAGCGACAAATTCAGAAACGGAGGGTATTATGTTTCTGCTAACATCAGCGACGACAAAAATCAAGTTGTTCGCTTTGATGGAGCCAATACTTACTTCGCCGGAATTAACGGCACGATCTTAGGCATGTCAACCAACTCGATATTTGGTTACAAAGCAGATGGATATTTTGATACACCCGAAGAAGTGCAAGGGTCGCCCCGCAGAACCACCAATACCGGCGTAGGCGATATCAAATTGCTCGACATCAATAAAGATGGTTTCATTAACCAGGGTATAGGTACTGCCGCCAATCATGGCGATCTGGTTTATCTCGGTAATACAAACCCACGTTATGTTTTTGGTGTAAATGCCGGAGTGAACTGGAAGGGCTTCGACTTTTCTTTCCTCTTCAACGGGGTTGGTAAAAGAAGTATTGTAATTGATCCTACTGCCAGTATCGGGTTATACGACGGGTGGAGAATGCCTTGGGTTATTCACCAGGATTATTGGAGACCCGATAATTTAAATGCCAAATTCCCGGCTATACGTTTAAGTGACAGGGTAAACGACCAGGTTTCATCTCATTGGATTCAGGATGCGAGTTATATAAGGTTGAAGAATCTGCAAGTGGGTTATACATTCAGGAATTCGATGCATAACGTAAAAGGATTGGGTGACATCAAACTCTATTTTTCCGGACAGGATCTTTGGGAATTGACGGGCATGTGGTTTAAGTATTACGATCCGGAAAACACGGGCAGAGTATCATTTGGTTATCCGCTTTGGAGAAGCTATGCCATGGGTTTAAACATTAGCTTTTAGCCTTTCAGGAAATGCAATCACTATTATTAATTATTACAATGTTCAAGACATGCGTTTAAATAAAATCTTTATAATCAACTGTATTGCTGTTGCAGCTGTATGGCTTATCAGCCCCGGCTGTACAAAGCAACTGGATCTAAATACCAGGACAGTCATTACAGACCCGGTTTTTTGGAAGGACTCCAGCGATTTAATTGTGGGCACAAACTATTTGTATACAAGTATCCCTGATTTCAATACGCCTTTGGACGATCGGTATAGCGACCTGGCAATCAACCTAAGCTCTTCAGGTGCTTTTAATCTTAATCCAGTGAGTGATGGCAGCCGTCCTATTCCTTCTTTCGACGGGCAGTGGAATAATTTATATACGTTCATAAGGGCTGCCAATAATGTAATTGAAAAGGCTGCTGGTATTCCCGATGGTCCCATGAAAAGTAATTGTATCGGACAGGCACGTTTCTTCAGGGCTTTCGCTTATTTTCGATTGGTAAGAACATATGGTGCGGTGCCCTATCTTGCCAAAACCATTAATGGCAGCACTGATCCTGCTTTATATACTCCCCGTACAAACCGAGAAGCAATTGTTGACTCTATTTATGCAGATCTTGATTTTGCTGCAAGTGTTTGTCCGCAGGCAGATAAACTGCCGGGTAGTACCGCTACTGCAGGCCAGCCCGGCAGAGAGTATGGACGTGTTACAAGAAGTGCAGCTCTCGCTTTGAAATCACGTGTGGCATTATATGAGGGTTCATGGCACAAGTTTCACGGTGCACCTCAATTTACGGGAACAAAGGATCCGGCAAAACATTTTACCATAGCACGTGATGCGGCTTTGCTTGTAATGAACGAAGGAAAACACAGTCTTTTTACAAAAGATGGAGCCTTGAGTTATCAAAATCTGTTCAGGTACCCGGGCGAAGGTTATACAAATAACAGAGAAAATATACTCGTAAGACTATATGGAAAGGATATAAGCAATGTTATTGCCTCTCAGTCATATATGCGTACGCAACTTAGTGATGGTGGGAATTCCGCATCAAGAACTTTTCATTTACTGTCACTTTATGCAGACGGATTACCTGCTGGTAAATCTTCTCTTGATTCAAACGGTAAAGAAACAAGTCTGCTCACAGATTACAGAAACAGAGACCCTCGCTTTGTATTGACTTCATTCAAACTAGGCGATCCGGCCGCTTCTATCTCCGGTGGCAATCCTACTTACGGCAACACATACCACTATCATCAACAGAAATACTGGACAGGACAGGCAGACTTTTTAGCATCGCCAAATATTTTCTTAGACTTTATTGCTATACGTTATGGCGAAGTGCTGTTAAACTATGCAGAAGCTGTGTATGAATTGAACAATAGTATATCTGATGCCGATTTGAATATTTCTGTAAACCTGCTCCGTAACAGGGCTACGAATAATGATATTACAAAACTACCCTTGTTGACGAACGCTTTTGTTACTGCCAATGGATTAGATATGCAAACAGAATTACGCAGAGAACGATCTGTTGAACTGGCGTTTGAAGGTTTTCGCTACTGGGATTTGTTACGATGGAAAACAGCAGAAACAGAGCTGCTGAAACCAGTACTTGGACGTAAATACTTCAGCAGCGGCGTAAACTATGGTGGCGCTACTCGTCCCACATTACAGAATGGTTACGTTCTCTATCAGGCAGCAGATAAAAGAACGTTTAATGTAACCAGAGATTATTTGTGGCCCATACCAACTGCACAGATTGGATTAAGCAATAACACATTGACACAAAACCCTAACTGGTAATCGAAATCTTATAATATAGAATTTTTAAACAGCAGCAGTTTTAGTTTTCATATAGCAATAGCACCTGTTTATTTGAACGGGTGCCTTTTAAAATCTTTTTCGCATGACGTATGTATTGTTTACATCTATCGCATTGGCTTTTGCAACTACTGCAGCAGTTTGTGAAAATATACTCTGCATGATACAATCGAACCTTGCGAAGTATAAAACTTATAGTCTTCAATAATTAAAACGATTGTTTATGCTTCGTGTTTCTCTTTTGTTTGTGCTTTTTTTTATTGCTCTTACAGTCAATGCGTATGAAAAACGCAACCTGTTACAGAAAAAAGCAACTGTTGATCAGGTAAAAGCAAGTCTTGTTTCAAAAGCATCATGGATTAAGTATCCTGCGTACGCAAACAGGAATGGCTGGGATGCATTTACCGGTTCATTGAAAGATGAATTAATTAAAGAAGGTGAAGCCTATCTTAACTATACATGGAAAGTAGTTACTGCATCTGATTATTTAGAGTATGAACGAAGCGGTAGCCGTGTTGCTATGGAAAATCCATTTGGTGCAAACAATATTGCATTGAGTCGATTAGTATTTGCAGAGCTGGCCGAAGGGAAGGGGCGTTTCATGAACCAGATCATTAATGGTGTGTGGCAAACATGCGAAATGTCATCATGGGTGTTGTCGGCACATTTAGGTGCACAAAAAACAAAACGATCATTACCCGATTATCGTGAAGAGATCATTGATCTTACTTCCGCTGACATGGGTTCGTTCTTATCATGGACCTGGTATTTTTTGCATGATGAATTTGATAAAGTAAACCCTGTTATTGCTGCTAAGCTTCGTACAAATATCCAGAAACGTATTCTTGAACCGTACATGCAACGTAGCGATTATTGGTGGCAGGCATTCAATTACAAAACCGGTGTGCTCGTAAACAACTGGAATCCCTGGTGTAATTCAAATGTGCTCACTTGTTTTCTTTTACTCGAAGAAGATGACACGAAATTGGCAGCAGCAGTACATCGTACCATGCAGAGTGTTGATCATTTCATTAATTATGTGCAGGCTGATGGTGCATGTGAAGAAGGACCATCGTATTGGGGACATGCTGCCGGTAAACTATACGATTATCTTCAACTGCTCAGTAATGCAAGTAACGGTAAGCTTAGCATTTTTCATGAACCAATGATCAAACATATGGGTGAATACATTGCCCGTAGTTATGTTGGCAACGGATGGGTTGTGAACTTTGCCGATGCTTCTGCAAAAGGAGGTGGCGATGCAGGAGTTGTTTATCGTTACGGTAAAGCAGTCAACAGTACAGAGATGCAGGCCTTTGCGGCATATCTCGTGCAGGCTAATAAAGGTAAAGTTGAGATCAATGCATCACGTGATTTTTTTCGCAGCATAGAAAACATTTCATCATACAAAGATTTACTCGGAACAAAACCTTCATTGCCAACAGCAAATTACAGCTGGTATCCACAAACGCAGTTTTGTTACATGAAAACTAATACAGGATTTTTCTTTGCGGGTAAAGCAGGTTTCAACAACGAAAGTCATAACCATAATGATGTTGGTACCTTCTCATTCTATGTAAATGAAGTGCCGATGTTTATTGATGCAGGCGTGGGAACTTACACAAGACAAACGTTCAGCAGCGAACGTTACACCATCTGGACCATGCAGAGTAACTACCACAATTTGCCAATGATCAATAATAAACCTCAGCAATTTGGTGCACAGTATAAAGCAAAAGATGTTTTGTTTGACGCAAAAAAGAATTTATTCAGTGCTGATATAAGTAATGCGTATAACAAGGAAGCCGCAGTAAAAAAATGGATACGCAGTTACACATTGTCAACTAATCAACTGATCATTGATGATGCATTTGAATTAACGGAGTTAAAAGAGGCGAACCAAATCAACTTTATGACATGGGCCAAGCCTGACATTTCAAAAGCAGGCATTGTGCTGCTTGAAAAAGAAGGACAGTCCGTAAAGATGCAGTATGACGCAACACAGTTTGATGCAACCATTGAAACCATTCCGCAAACAGATCAACGTCTGTCACGGGTGTGGGGCAGTGAAATTTACAGGCTAAGTCTAACGGCCAAAAAACAACAATTAAAAGGGCGATACAAATTTGTAATCACCAAAAACGAATCTCTCAACGGTAAATAATATTTAATGAAACAATCGCTTGTACTTCTGGGCTTTATTTCTTTAGTGACATTCGCATTCCGTAGCGACAAAAACGAGACGGTTTTTGTAAAAGAAAATTTTACATATGCAGGTAAGCAACTCAAGAAAATGCTTACAGCAACCGAAATTAATAAACTTGCTTTTCCCCGTACGATTAATAAAACAGGGAAACTGGTTACAACAAACATGTACGACTGGACGCCTGGATTCTTTCCGGGCAGCTTGTGGTATGCTGCAGAGTTTTCAGGTGATGCAGCATTGAAAAATGCAGCACAGCAATGGACAGAGCGCCTCGAACCGCTGAAGACGTTTACGCAACATCATGATCTTGGTTTTATGATGTATTGCAGCTATGGCAATGCATACAGGCTTACAGGAAATGAGGCTTATAAAAACATTCTCGTTCAGTCTGCACGTTCACTGAGTACCCGTTTCAATCCTGTAACAGGTTGTATTAAATCATGGAACATATTCAAATCATGGCATGGAAGTAATACATACAACTTCCCGGTGATCATTGATAACATGATGAATCTTGAATTACTCTTCTTTGCATCAAAGGTAACGGGCGATACATCATTCCGTCATATTGCTGTTACACACGCAGAAAATACCATGAAGAACCAGATCAGAAATGATTACAGTTCTTATCATGTTGTTTGTTACGACACCATTACCGGTAAAGTGGCAGGTAGAGAAACTGCACAAGGCTATGCAGATAATTCAACCTGGTCGAGAGGGCAGGCTTGGGCTATTTATGGATTTACTATGGTGTATCGTGAGACAAAAGATCCCCGCTTTTTAAAAACAGCAGAAGGCCTCGCAGATTATTTTATGAATCATAAAAATCTGCCTGCGGATAAAATTCCTTATTGGGATTTTAATGCGTTGCAAAAAGGCTACACTCCCGGTGTTCGTTCACATGCAAATAATGTGAACATACTTTACCGTGATGCATCCGCAGCAGCAATTGTGGCTTCTGCATTAATGGAGTTGAGTACCTATAGCAGTTCGAAAGGAAATCAATACAGGAATTTTGCAGTAAAAATGCTGCATTCGTTGGCAAGTCCTGCGTACAGGGCACCACTAGGTAATAACGGTAATTTTCTGTTGATGCAATCCGTTGGCAGTATTCCACACAATACGGAAATTAACGTGCCGCTCGTGTATGCTGATTATTATTTTCTTGAAGCATTACAACGTTATGATCTGTTGATGAAAGGAAAGAAACTCTTTGCAGTTCAGAAAAAATAAGTTCTGTAATTTCAATCCATCATCTGTTTACTTACAATTCATCTTCATGAAAAAAAGCTTCGCACTTCCAGCACTCTTAGTTATAGCAGTTATATATACACAAAAAGTAACCGCACAAAAGGCAAAGAAAAAAGAACAAACGCAAATTGCGATTGTAACCGGTCAGCAGGATAGACTATTTTGGGCAAATACATTGTATAAAATTGCTTACCCTGTTGTTCATAACCTTGCTGAAGGAACGTTAAAACAAAATCTCCCGTTAGAATTAGGGCCACAGTATTACCTGCCTGTGAAAAAAGTAACGTACCTGGAAGCGGTTGGCAGAACAATGGCCGGTCTTGCACCTTGGTTAGCATTGCCTGATGATGTAACAGAAGAAGGTAAGATGCGTAAACAAATGCGTGATGAATTGTTGAAAGGTTTGGCCAATGCTGTTGATCCTAACCATCCGGATTATCTCAACTTCAGAACCGAAGGTCAGCCTATTGTGGATGCAGCTTATGTGGCACATGCATTTATCCGTGCACCAAAAGCTTTGTGGGAACCGTTGGATGCAACTACTAAAAAACGTTTTGTTGAAGAATTCAAATCATTACGCACAAGAAAAGGGGCGTATAATAATTGGTTATTGTTTGCCGGACTTACAGAAGGCTTTTTATTGAAAATAGGAGAGCAGCACGATCCGGCACGTATTGATTTCTCTATTCGTAAAATGAAAGAATGGTATGCAGGTGATGGGTGGTATAGCGATGGTGAAAAATTCAGCATGGATTATTACAACTCTTTTGTTATTCATTCAATGCTGGTTGATCTGCTCGGTACATTGGTTGAAAAGAAGATGGCGCAGCAACAGGATTATGATCTGGCATTACAACGCATGATCCGTTACAGTGAGTTTCTTGAACGTGTGATTGCACCCGATGGAACTTACCCCGCATTTGGTCGTTCCATTACTTATCGTACAGCAGCTTTCCAGGCTTTGGCACAAACAGCGTTGATGGAAAAATTACCTGCACATATCTTACCGGCACAGGTGCGTTGCGGATTAACTGCCGTAATGCACAAGATGTTTGATGGCAATCAAAACTTTGATAGTAATGGCTGGTTGGTTTTAGGTTTCAACGGACATCAACCGATGGTGGCCGATCAATACACTTCAACAGGTAGCTTATATATAGCCACACTTGGCTTTTTAACATTGGGTCTTCCGGCTGATAATAAATTCTGGACAGATCCTGCCGCAAGCTGGACAAGTAAAAAAGCATGGAGTGGAGAAACGTTGAAGAAAGATTATAAAGTAGAGTATTGATCGTTCATTCTGTAACGGGATTATAAATCGTTCAATTGTTTGCACAGTCCCGGGCGTTTGAAGAGAGTAGTTTGAACGCATGAAACATGTTTTGTTTTCGGCAAGACATTGTATAAGATCAGTTATCCCGTTGTACATAATCTTGCGCAAGCAACGTTAAAACTTAATCTCCCATTGGAAGTGGGACCACAGTATTAACTGACAGTGAAAAAGTGTGATTATCGAATTGTACAGATAATGATCCATTGATCGTGATTGACGGAGTGCCGCTCGCCGCTGGAGCTATCTCCGGTGCAGGGAACCCATTAAGTTTTAATAACCCCAACGATATCGAATCCTTCACCGTGCTGGTAACGGAAATTATATTTTTAAATTAAATAACAAATATGCGTAAGATAGCTGTCATAAGTGTACTGTACATCTTTGCCATTGTTGCAACAGGTGGTTGTCAGAAAAAGAAAACAGTAGAACCAACTCCAACACCCGATCCTCCGGTTGTACAAACAGGTTTTGCAAAAGGTGCTGATGTTAGTTGGCTTACTGAAATGGAAGCTGCAGGTAAAAAGTTTTATAATGCAGCAGGTGTGGAAACGGAATGTATTGCATTGATGAAATCACTCGGCATGAATACGATCCGTTTGCGTGTGTGGGTAAACCCAACTCAATCCTGGAACAATGCAGCGGATGTTGTGGCAAAAGCAGTGCGTGCAAAAAATCTAGGTATGCGTGTAATGATTAATTTTCATTACAGTGATACCTGGGCTGATCCTAAAAATCAAACCAAACCGGCTGCATGGAACGCTTTGAATTTTACAGCGCTTAAAACTGCATTGTCAGCACATACAAGCGATGTATTGAATCAATTAAAAACAGCAGGCGTTACAACCGAATGGGTACAGGTGGGCAATGAAACCAATGATGGCATGTTATGGCCCGATGGAGCAGCTAAAACCAACATGAGTAATTATGCGCAATTGGTGACTGCAGGCTATGATGCAGTGAAAGCGGTATTTCCTACAGCAAAAGTAATTGTACATATTTCCAGTGGTTGGGATAACGGACTCTTTCAATTTAATATCGGAGGATTGATTAACAATGGTGCAAAATTCGATGTGATTGGGATGTCGGTGTATCCTCAGTTTGTAGTAGCAGGTTGGGCAGTTGCCAATCAACAAGTCCTTGCCAATATGAATGATATGGTAGCACGTTACAATAAAGAAGTGATGGTGGTGGAAGTAGGGATGCCTTGGGACAGTGCGGCCGAATGTAAATTATTCCTCACCGATCTGATTGCCAAAACAAAAGCAGTCACTGGCAATAAAGGCTTAGGTGTTTTGTATTGGGAACCGCAAAGTTATGGCAACTGGAAAGGGTACACTAAGGGTGCATTTGATAACACCGGCAAACCTACCGTTGCGATGGATGCATTTAAAAATTAAGGTTCCATAAAAACAGATATTATGTGCCGTTGCCGGCACCAGAAGACTGATGTGGTTTAATCGTATCAGTAGTTTTTAAAAATTTCCTCCGTTTCTACGAAGGAAATTTTTAGCTATATCCGATTAACAGCAATACTTTTACAAGGTTTAGGAAAGGTAATATTATGAAAACAGCTTATTTACCGAAGATCAATTTCTGATCGTTTGAAGTAAGCAGGAAAGAATAAAGAATGAAACAAAAAACAGCTTGCATTTTTTGCGGCGACAATGATTATGTGATGCAAAAGAAACATCCCTTGCACTGAACAAGCGTTGTTATGGGATCCATTAAAAAAAGATGGGCACCCAACGCCACACCCTACCAGTACAACTTTGATTCCTTCGCAGAAATGTCTCCCGCAGGGGACATTTTTTTATACAGCGTTGAAGTGTAATTACGCCAAGTCCCTTTCCGGAGATGTGGTTGCAAAATAAAACATCATGAAACCAACTTTAGTTCCCATTTTGTTTCGTCGAATTCGATGAATGCCTGCCTTCATAGCTACTTGAACGTCAGTTACTATCATTTGGACAATTAAACTGTCAGAGTTCTTCTTCTTCTTCTGCAAGCTGTAAAAAAGTTAATTCTTTATTTCCGATGAGAGTAACGGCCAGTCAGGATGAAACACATGTTCCTGTTTCATCAGCTGCTCAATGATCTTAACTACTTCAGGAAATTTGCCAGCTACATTTTTTTGTTCTGATGGATCATTATTGAGATTATACAATTCAATCGGGGCGTTTTCATTCTTGCTTACACCCAATCGAACGCCTTTCCATTTTCCCCAACGTACGGCTTGTCGCCCATCGTTTTCATGAAACTCCCAATAGAAATGTTCATGTAGTTTTTGTTTGCCTTTATTGAAGAGTAGCAAAGGAACAATTGAAATGCCATCGATTTTTTCTGAAACAGGAATCTTTGCAAGTTCTAAAAACGTTGGATACATATCCCACAATGCTGCAGGTTGTGTAACAACAGCCGGTTTTATTTTAGTTGGCCAGTATGCAATAAACGGAACACGCATGCCGCCTTCATACAAATCACGTTTGATACCACGGTAAATGCCATTACTGTTGAAGAATTCAGGATCACCACCATTTTCTTTATGTGGCCCATTATCGCTGCTGAAGATGATGAGTGTATTTTCAGCCAATCCTTTTTCTTTGATGGCTTTTACAATTTCTCCAACATATAGATCGAGCCGTCCAACCATTGCTGCAAATTGTGCATGCGGGTATGCTTCAGGCTTCATATTATGCGCTCTTGTTCTTAATGCATTACCAGTCAACGGTTGTTCATTGAACTTTTGTTTATAATAGTTGTACAAACTGTCATGTGGGCCAATCACATCTCCATGGGGCAACGTGTAAGAGAGATACATGAAGAAAGGTTTGTTGCCTTGCTCTTTGATGTATTGCACCGCCTGTTGATGGATTAGTGCGGCAGAATAAATTGAATCGTATGTTTTGTTAATGGAGAGATCAACTTTGTTGTGATTGTTCCAGAGATATGGTGGGAAAAAATCATGCGCCAGGGCCTGATCGTTATAGCCATAAAACAGATCAAAACCTTTTTTATTCGGATCGCCACTATTCTGGTTGAATCCCATTCCCCATTTACCGAATGTTGCTGTTGCGTATCCATTTTGCTGTAAATAGTTGGCAAAAGTTTTGGTTGATTCAGGCAAAGGTGTTTGACCTTCGGGTGCAAATTGCTTATTGCCACGGATAGGAGTGTGGCCTGTGTGCAATCCTGTCATTAATGAGGCACGTGAAGGCGCACATACTGATGTGCCCGAATAAAATGATGTAAACTTTTTCCCTTTTGCAGCAAGTGCATCAAGATTGGGGGTTTCAATTTTCTGCTGACCGTAGCAACCAATCTCACCATAACCCAAATCATCTGCAAAAATGAAAATGATGTTTGGTTGTTGTGCCAATGTTGAGAAGCTGTTCAACAGGCAAATGGAAAGGAGAATCGAGAAAATAGTTTTCATGTTATTTTGGCTGACTTTTAGGAACTGCCGAAGTTAGTTGTTTAATGAAACTTTCATCAAACCCATTTCAGTTTTATTGGTAAAAGGAACGATAAAATAGTTATCACCGACAGTTTGCAATAGCGACAGCATAAAGTTGAATTGATGATACACACGAACTGGAAGAGTGTTGAAATGGCCATCGTCATTTGGATAAACTAAAAGCAATCCTCTTTTTTTAGCAACAAGTTCCTGCACCAGCAACAGGTAAGATGTGTTGTGCATCACAAACTGGGAATAAGGAGCTGGATGAATTTTATAATAATTGCCATTGTTTTTTATAAGGCTGTCTTTTTCTTTTTCCAACTTGCTGTTGAGCAATGTCATCCTTACTGCTGTTGGTGCTGAAGTGTAATAAGAATAATCGTAGGTCTGCGTATAGGTGAAATTTGGACCAAGGTCAGAATAAATATCTTTGCTCACCGTCATGCCGGTTTTTCTGTTGTATGGGGCAGCTGAAAAAAGAAGCCAGCCGGTCGTTTTATTTTTTTCAACGATAAAACTCGAAGCTGTATTGTCTTTAAAAACATCTGGCAAAATACTGATCGGTGCTGTTTCATTTAGTGCATGATTTAAACGAACCATAAAAGCTCCGGGTCTTACACCTCTGAACCCAGGAGGAGTTCGAAGCAGTGAATAGATAAAAACGCTTGAATCTTTGCTGTTATAGCGAATGGTGGGTGAACTGTAAAGATATTTTCCGCTTTCAAACTGTTTTGACAAAATGTCGCCAGATGCACAATTGATCTTTAACAGAGTTAAGATACTTGTTCCGGATTCATCCTGCGAAGTTTTCACAATAAACAAATTGTTACTGCTCAATGTTACTTCTCTTAATTCATCAGTACGAATATTGAAAGGGAATATGAGTCTTGTTACAATTTCGGCTTTTCGTTCGGGTTCAAGTTTTACAACTGTACTTTTGATTTTTTTGATGTTATTATAGTAAGTGTGCGAAACCAAAAAGAAATTATGATCAATATTAAACAGCTGAAAAGTGGCTTTGCTCTTGTTCCATGATGAATCAGCAGGGTCATTTAGAAGGTAGGAAATATCACTAATGGATCCGTTCCCGTAAATCTTTATAAGCAGATGCTGCAATGGTCGTTGTGTGTGTGCATACAACACATAATAGTCATTCACTTTAAGAAGCCTGATATCAGCATTTTCCGCAAGCCTGATATTCAACTCCCTTGTAGCTTGCAACTGCAACTGCTCGTTGAAAATATGAATGACTGGCTTTTTAACGTTGCTGAAGTGAATGAGATGATGAAAGCCATTAACATCGGCGATCAATTGCAGGTCGCCACCACCAGGTGTTTTCAACACACTTTTGCTGTATTGTATTTTTTGTGCTGCGGCAATCTTACAGCAAAACAAAAAAAATATGGTAAGCAGTCGATAGTTGTTCATATTTAAAAGAATAGCCGGTTTTATAAAAGTAACCGGCTATTTCTAAATGATCTGTTACAAATTGAGCCGGAAATTTATTTCACAGGCTCATAAATTTCAACTTCGATTATACTTAACCTTCCTTTGCTGTTTGCATCGTTTCGTGTTACGCCATCATCCAGCTTTTTACCGGATACCTCAGTTGAAGTTTCGCCGGTTAAGTTAGCTGATTTTATCAATTCGATCTTCAGCTTCTTACCGGTCAATCGTTTGCACACAATAGTACAGTAGCCCAGACTTGTTGGGGTATTGCCGCTGAATACTTCCTGCCCGTCAACAGAAATGCGTATCGGATAGCTGCGTGAGCGGAAATTATTCAGTTTTAGTGTAACCTCACTGATAGTTGCCGGTTGTTGCAGTTCGTATTCGATCCATGCAGTTGATAAATTGCCATCGTTATACCAATCAGTTAATTCGTTGTCATCAAAACTTGCAAAAGCGCTATCACTCTTTGATCCTGCAGTTGCTTTTACAATGGTTAATGCATTTCTTTTTTGCACAAACGATGGAGTAGAAGGAGTAGGGCCACGTTGCAGGTTGCCTTTTAAACCGAATGATGGTAATTGTGTACTTAGTCCATTGTTCACCGGTACAACAGTTGAATGTAATTGTAGTGAGGCGGTTTTTAAACCATCAGCTGTTGCAATTATTTTGATCTGCCCGGGTTTTGTTGTCGAACGGATAAGTACACGATTTACTCCGTTTTCAACAGGAAGCTCTTTTGAAAGAATAAAATTGTTTGGTCCTTGTGCCATACCACCTCTCCATTCTGCTTCGCCTTCCAGTTGAAAGTTGATCATGTTCATGGCAATGGGGCAACGTTGACCATTTGCATCAACAACTTCTACTTCAACTAATGCCAGATCATGACCATTCGCCTGTAAACCTTTTGGATGTGTGATGGGTGTTAAACGAAGTGCAACCGGTTTACTTGCTGTTGTTTTTTTTGTGCTGCAGAGTTGTTTGCCATTAACATCGTAGCCAACTGCTTTAATAGTTCCTTTTTGCCAACGCACTTGCTTAAACGTAAACTGAAAGCGATTGGTCTGCTCACCAAAGCCAAAGGATTTTCCATTGATAAACAATTCTACTTTATCAGCCGATGAGATCACAAAAAGATCCTTCACTGTTGTATCCGTGTAATTCCAATGACCAATAATGTGGATGCCCGGTTTTTCTACATCAACCCAGCCGTCCCACATAATTTTATGAGCGTAAAAATTTTCTTTGATGATACGTAATGCATCTACTTCACCACTTCTTCTGTAATTTTCTGCACCACGATGGTGCGTATTTGTTTCAGAGAAAACAATGTTCACACCGCCCGAACTCACACGCTTACCTGTGCCTGGACGCTCTTTCCAGAAATCGTACCAGCGAGCAATATTTTCCAACGCATGCGATTCCATGTTGCGGTTATAAATCTTTGCAGGTTCACCTTTATGCAAAGGCCCATCGCCATCTTTGTGATAGGGTGGTGAATAGTCATCCCAATACTTACGTAAACCTTCATCTCGAGAATACTCCATTGCCCACACAGGAATAGTTGCACTTTTATTGACGTATAACATTTCACCACCATACTCAGCTGTTTTACTGTCGAGCATTTCCCTGCTGCCGATTGCACGACCGCCAAACGGATCATATGCATCACGAATGGCTTTCATTTCGATCATGTGTTGCTCGCTGATGCTTTCATTGCCGCACTCATAAAAAATAATACTTGGATTATTGCGATTGTAAATGATCGCATCACGCATAACAGTTTTGCGTTGTTCCCAACGTGTACCCGTTACATCTCGTTCTGCATCACCTGCCGGCATTGCCTGCATTAATCCAACACGATCACAACTTTCAACATCCTGTTTCCAGGGAGTGATGTGCATCCATCGTACGAGATTACCATTGCTCTCCACCATTAGTTTATTACTGTAATCGCTCAACCAAGCTGGTACACTCATACCAATAGCAGGCCATTCGTTTGATGTGCGTTGCGCATAACCGTGCACTTGTATCACACGGTCATTTAAATAGATCATGCCTTCTTTAAATGCTGTTTTACGGAAACCTGTTTTTGTAACAACCACGTCAACCACTTTTCCATTGATGAGTAAACTTGTTTCTACATCATACAAATAACCATAACCCCAGCTCCAGAAATTAATATTGGATGCTACGGCTGATGAACTGATCGCTTTTGTTTCGTTTGGTTGAATGGTTACCGGAGCAGATGAAAATGTTTTCACAAATAGTCCATTCATGTCTTTGACTTTAACAGCATACGATACTGTTTGCTCTTTGCCCGATTCATTCTTTACCTCTGATGATGCAACAATGGTTGCTTTCTTGTTTTTAATATCAAAGTCTTTGGCGTAAATGTAAGTTCCGGTAGTGCCAAGATTATTATACAGTGGCAACGTTTGATAAACGTTGCCGGTAATATGCAGGAATACATTTTTACTAAGGCCGCCATAGTTCGCATTGAAGTTCTTGTCGATCCATTGATATTTTGTGTTAGTTGCTTTCTCACGGTATTCCCAACTGTTATCGGTTCGTACGGCAATTATATTGTCTTCGTTACCATACTTCAATAGGTTACTTATGTCGTAGCCAAAAGCAGTTACACCATTCTCATGCAAGCCAACATAGTTACCATTTACGTAAACAGCAGCAGCTTGTCGCACTCCTTCAAATTCAATAAATACTTTTTGTCCTTTTGCTGTTGCCGGCAATTTGAACTTTTTCCTGAACCATGCAATGCCTGTTGAAAGATCAACGATATCGTTTTTAAACGCTTCATCTTCGTTCCAGGCATAGGGAAGTGTTACCTGTTTCCATTTTGAATCATCGTAAGACAGATTGATCGCTGATGAGTCATCGCCTTTATATACTTTCCATGCAGGGTTGAAATTATATTTCGTTCGTTGTGCAAATGAGTTTACACTGGCTGATAAAAGAACAGCAAACAGCAGCAATCTTTTCATGTGGTATTTGTTATTTTAATTTGCTTATTTCTGTTCCCGCCAGCAGGAAACAGCCTAAGCCGTAATCTTCAAAATCGGGTGTGCTTGTATACGAAACAGGTTGACCGTCTTTAGGTTCTTTACCTGTCCCTTGAACATAGCCCAATTTGCCATCAGGATGCACCGCTTCTTTGCACATTGCATTCCAGGCTTTTGTAATTGATGATTTGTATGTTTGTTTATCGAGGATGCCGTTGTTAATGCCCCATGCGAAACCATAGATGAATAATGATGTGCCGGAAACTTCTTTACCACCAAAATTGTTTGGATCATTTAAACTTACATTCCAATAACCATCGGCACGTTGCAATGGCAGCAAGGCAGCACACATATCTTTAAAGTCCTGGAAGTATTCGTTGTAGTGGGGATCAGTTTTTGGCAAAGCCTCTAACGTTTTTGCTAAAGCGGCAACAACCCAGCCATTACCACGGCTCCAATAACAATCATCACTGTTTGGTTCTTTATAAGGAGGAACAAAGTCTTTATCTCTCCACCAAAGTTTTTCTGCCTGGTTGTATAAACCCATGCCGCCATGTTTGTATTTCGTGAAGGCATACATTTCATACATGCGGCTGAAGTAGGTTGTATCGTTATACAGATTACCAAGTTTTACAAACACCGGCATTGCCATTTGCAATGCATCGATCCAGTTCCAGTCATCTACTTTTTTTGTCACCATCATTGAATCAATGGAAGCTTTTATATCTTTCACACGCTCAGGATGTTGTTTGTTATCGATAAGATACATGTCGATATAGGTTTGCCCACAACATTGGTTATCAGCATTACGGGTTTTAACTCCGCCACGTAAACCCCATTTATGTTTTTCGCCCCATTGCAATGCGTAATCGTAATAGGCTTTTTGTTTGTCGATACTGTACAAAGCTATCAACCCTTCATAATAAACCGCACGTGTCCAGATATTACTCGGCCGCTCGATGTTGGTGAAAATTGATTTCCCTGCATCTGGCCATTTGTTCATGAAATATTGATTAGTAAGCCGGAGTGTCTTGAGGATCTTTTTCTTCGAAGGAATTTTTTGGGCCGATGTGGTTATAGTGAAAGCACAAAACAGCAGCAGATAACTGATTCTTTTTAGCATAGCAGCAATGTTAATTAATTAAGGTTCAATATTAGTTGATTATAAAATGCACAGCATCCTGCTGCATCCTGAATTATAAATAAGTTGTTGGCTTTTCAAATTTCGATTCGGGCCGTACTGTAAAATTATTCATGTACACTTTGGTATCCTTTTCCCAAAAAATATCGCATGAAATTTGTGACTATTTAAATCAACTGCTGAAAGTTTCGGGAACGATTGCGTAAAAAAACAAGCTGTTACAGGATGGTGCAGGATAGGGTCGCTTAGGAATTCATATATTTTTATTTGTCTTTTAACCATAACAATTGCTGCTTATATGAAATTAAAAAATCAGGTACGCTCCTGCGTATTACTATTGCTGTCATTTCTATTTGTCACCACTTCTTTTTCACAAAACACATTTAAAGTTTCAGGTAAAGTAACCGATGATGCAGGTAAAGCTGTTTCAGGAGCAAGTGTTTTAGTGAAAGGAACAACAATTGGTACTACAACAAATACCGATGGTGGTTTTGAACTAAATGCGCCTTCCGGAAAATCAGTCTTGGTTATTTCTTCGGTTGGTTTTGCCGATCAGGAAATTGCTATCAACGATCGCAGTTCCATTAATGTATCCTTAGTATCCGGTGCATCCAACCTTGAGGATGTTGTGGTGATCGGTTACGCATCTGTCAAGAAGAAGGATGTAACAGGCTCTGTTGCGGGCATCAACCAGAAAGAAATCAGATCAAGGCCTGTTGACAATGCTCTAATGGCTATGCAGGGTAAAGTTGCCGGTGTTGATATCACCTCCAATGAAAGGCCGGGCCAGATCGGTAGTATTAATATTCGTGGTGTACGTTCACTTACTGCGTCTAACACTCCACTTTTTGTGGTTGATGGAATTCCATTAACGACAGGTGGAATTGATTACATCAATCCAAATGACATCGAGTCAATTGATGTGTTGAAGGATGCATCAGCCACTGCTATTTTTGGATCAAGAGGTGCAAATGGTGTTGTAATTGTTACAACTAAGCAAGGTAAAGTGGGTAAAGTGCAAGTAAATCTTTACAACTCTGTTACTTTCGAAACTATCAGAGACTGGGCACCCATTATGTCTGCGTCTGAGTATATTGATTTTCGTCGTTGGGCAGTTTATTACAGCAACCCGGCAGTTCGTCCAAGAGGTGATGCACCAACAATTGCCAATGACCGGGATATTTTTCTTGCAACAGCAGATCCAACAGCCTGGAAAAATATTAGCAGAGGCTGGGCTTCCGGCACATGGGATGGCTCAAAAGTTGCCAACACAGACTGGACAGGCTTAGTATCGCAAACAGGTATTACTACTGATAACACCATCAGCGTTAGTGGAGGTACAAAAAACATTAAGGCGTATGGTTCATTCGGGTATTTAAATAATAGAGGCACATCTCTCGGTCAAAAATTTACAAGGTATTCAGCAAAAACCAGTGTGGATGTACAAGCTACCGACTGGTTTAATATGGGTGCCAGTATGAATGTTACTTATGGAATCCAGGAGTTTGGCCAGTCCAATCTCATCATTGGTTCATTTGTCGGTACTCCTGCTACCAGTATTTATGGTTCAGCCAGGGGGTTATTCAAATGGGCACAGCCTTACGATTCTGCCGGTAACAGGATCCTTTATCCCGGTGGTGATGTGGCTATAAAAACGGTAGTAGGTGAACAGAATTTTACACAAGATCAAAGATCAACGCTGCGTGCATTCGGAAGTCTTCATGCACAATTGGATTTTGGAAAAATTCATCCGGTTTTAAAAGGGTTGAAATATCGCATGAACTTTGGCCCTGACTTTTCAAGCTATACGAATGGTGTTTATATTGACGGGCAGTCAGCAGCCAGCAGCGGTATTAACGGAGCATCATTACAGGAATCCAAAACATATTCATGGACATTGGATAACCTCGTTTACTACGATAAAGAAATTAAAAAACACAGTTTTGGTCTTACGTTGTTACAAAGTGCTACAAAGTTTCATGCTGATCCTGTAAATCGAATTACAGGTACAGGCATTCCGTTTGCCAGCCAAAAATGGAATGCGCTTCACAACGGTGTACTTCCTGCTACTAATTTAACAGTTGCGCAAACTTCTGATTTGATCGAGCGTCAGTTAGTAAGTTACATGGCCAGATTAAATTATGGATTTGATGATAAATATTTATTGACTGTATCTGTACGTTCAGATGGAGCTTCGCAGCTTGCAGATGGAAATAAATTTGATCTGTTCCCAAGTGCTGCTGTGGCATGGAGAATCAACAGAGAAAACTTTATGCAGAATGCGGGATGGCTGAATGAATTGAAACTTCGTGTTGGTGTAGGTGTTACAGGTAACTCAGCAATTGATGCTTATAAAACAAAAGGAAGAACATCGCCCTTCTTTTATCCTATAGGTGGTGCTGTTAATGCAGCGTCACTTCCTGTTGTAGAGTTTGCAAACAAAGATCTGCGTTGGGAAAAAACAACACAATACAATGTTGGTCTTGATTTCTCTATATTCAAAAGTAGAATTTCAGGTGTAATTGATGTTTATACTTCACAAACAAAAGATCTGTTAATGGCCCGTTTAATACCCAGTGTTACAGGCTATACTACAACATTTCAAAATGTAGGAGAAACTGCAAACAAGGGTATTGATATTAACGTCAATACGATTAATGTAACCACTAAAAACTTTCAGTGGACAAGCAATATCAATGCTTCATGGCAAAAGGACAGAATAGTTACTCTCGCAAATGGTAAACAGGATGATATTAATAACAACTGGTTTATTGGTCAACCGAATGGAGTAATTTATGGTTTTGAATCAAACGGTATGTGGCAATACGCCGATACAGCAACAATGCGCAAGTTTGGTCTCAATGGCAACACGTTTACACCGGGTCAGGTAAGGCCCATTGACCAAAATGGTGATAACAAAATTGATGCAAACAACGACCGTACAATTATTGGTCACACAAGACCCCGTTGGATAGTAGGTATGACAAACAATTTCACTTATAAGAACTTTGAATTGTCAATTTTTATTTACGGCCGCCTAAATTATTGGTTTAGTACAGGTGGTGAAGCTCAAACTGCACGTGGCAACCAGCGTCAGATCAGTTACTGGACAGAGAATAACCAAAACAGTGAATATCAAAAACCTTTTTATTCTGTAGGTTCGGGTGATAACTATTCAGCTTCATTAGGATATAAGAAAGCGTCGTTTTTGAAAATCAGGAACATTTCTGCTGCGTACAACGTTCCCGCAAAGCTCCTGACGAATATGCACATGTCAAGTCTTCGTGTGTATTTCCAGGCGGCTAACCCTGGTATGCTGTTTTCGCAGATTAAGTTCATGGATATGGATGCAGTATCAATGTTCTCTAATCGTGGTTATACTTTTGGAGTTAACGTCGGATTTTAAATTGACTATTACTTGTTGGTAAATGTCTGTTACAACTATCAACAATAAAAAATATAAAAGATGAAAAATAAAATACTTAAAATAAGTCTGGTTGCCACCCTGGCGGTAATGGTCGCCACTTCGTGTAAAAAAACATTTTTAGATGAGAATCTTCAAACCATAAGGGATCTGGAGTATTATAAAACAGATGCGGGTATCCAGCAATTGGTTAATGGCGCCTACCACCAGGTATTTGCTACACCTTTTAATGGTGAAATGGCTTTTTCCAACATGTGCTATGGTGTGGATGAGTTTCGTGTAGGTGGTGATCCTTCAAACGGTATGTACAATTCCTACGGCAATACGTTTGGTGCATTTATTACGCCGAATAATGGAAATACAGTAGCAGCAAATGCCCAGTGGGATAATTTATACATCGGTATTGGGCATGCCAATATGATCATTGAAAATGCAACTGCCAGTGCGTCCACTGCTGATGCGATCAAGAAAACTGCTTTGGGAGAAGGTTATTTTTTACGTGCCTATAATTATTTAAGGTTGGTTAGCCAGTATGGAGCTGTTCCGTTAAAAACTAAACCCAGTACAGCTGTTGAACTTGAATTTACACGTGCCACTCCCAAGGAAGTATATGATTTGATTATTGCTGATTTTACACAAGCGTATAACCTCTTAGGTAATGGAGGTTCTCCTGCTAAAATAACCAAAGATGCGGCAGCACATTTTCTGGCAAAAGCGTACCTGAGTCGCACAAGCGAAATCAACGATTCATGGAATTCTTCAACAAAAGCGGCTGACCTGGCTGCAATCGTTCCGCTATGCGATGCTGTAATTGCCAACCACTCATTAGCTCCCAATTTTGGTGACCTGTGGCGTTATACAGCTCCTAATGGTGCTAACGAAAACCTCAGGGAAATCATTTTGTCCGCACAGTTTACATCAGACCTATCTGCAAGTGGCTCAAATACACAGCATTTATATTTTGTTTCCCGTTACGAAGATATTACTCAAATGCAAAGGGATCTTAGTGGCGATCGTCCGTTCAGCCGCTTGGCACCCACCCATTTTATGTACCGGATCTATGACATGCAAAACGATTCAAGGTTTTGGAAATCATTCAGGACAAAGCACAAGGTTAATGCTGCTGCTCCAACAGCACCTTATGTGCAGGGTGATTTAGGAATTATGTATGTTATTAATCAACCCGGAGATACCCGGTTTTCTGCAAACCTGTTAAATAATTCGGTGGTATATAGCGGAACCGGTAAAACGATACCCCATGTTTATATTGCGTACAGGAATGGGCAAACAAATGATATCGGATGGAATGATACCCGTAAGTTCCCCTCATTAAACAAGTACATGGATGGTTCACGCACAGCAGGCTTTAACGATGTAAGAGGGCTCCGTGATATTACACTTGCCCGTTCTGCTGAAACTTATTTAATTGCTGCAGAAGCAAAAATACGTGCAGCTAAATTAGGCACCGGATCTTATAGTGATGCCTTGGTTTACATTAACACTGTAAGAGCGAGGGCGCAATATGCCAATGGCGAAAGCCGTTCGGCTTATTATGATGGCGGAGCTGCACCAAGCAGCGCACCTCAATCGATTCCCCCTTCTTTTTTCCCTGAGAATTCTTATTACGAATCAAATAATATTCCTGTTACAACTGCTGCTTCAGCAAGTTTAGCTGTTACTAACATTGCAACATTACCGGCAAGTGATGAGTATATTATTAATCTGCTTGGCTATTCATCTACATACGACAGGATGTTATGCTTCTTGTTAAACGAAAGATCCAGAGAGCTTGCGGGTGAATATTTGCGCTGGCAGGATCTGTCACGCACCAAAACATTGATTGCCCGTGCCAAAGCATTTAATCCTGATGCTGCCCCCAACATTCAAGACCGTCATTTATTGCGCCCAATACCGCAAACATTCCTTGATGGTATTCAGTTAAATGGTGTAGCATTAACCGGAGCACAAAAGCAGGCAATGCAAAACCCAGGTTATTAATTAATTCTAATGTTAAAAAAAGCTGCTCCGTGAGCAGCTTTTTTTGTGCCCATTTTTCGGCATCGATTGCGTAAAAGCTACTCCTTTTCAGGATGGCACATGACGGTTGACTGTTATACCTACGTTAATTTAGTACCGTTAACATCAGTATCGATTGCTGTTCGATGCTGGTAACAATGAGTTGATTGCTAAACAAAGATTGCTGCTGTATGACCTCTGCTTCAAAACTTGCTGCTGTACATTGCCTTTTCCGGCATCAGTTTTCTTCTTTACAGTGTTCTTCAGCTGATTTTTGCAAACAATCGATTTCCCCTTTATATCTATTCCGAAATTCTGTATTTATCAAACGAAATAAGAAATGATCTGTAGCATTATGTCTAAGAAAGTAAAACAGGTGTTCTTTTTTTTGGTGACGATGACATTGTTCTTTGCCTGCCAGAAAAAATTCGACAAATTTTATGAGCGTCCTGACACATTGGATCAACCCATTTACCAGCAACTGCAGGCCAAAGGCAAGTTTGGTCAGTTCCTCAAGTTGATTGATAAGGCAGGGTATAAGCAAACGCTTTCTACTGCAGGTTACTGGACACTCTTTGCACCGCATGATTCTGCAGTTACTGTTTATCTCACACAAAACAGTATTGCAAGTGTTGATGCAATTGATTCAGCTTCGGCAAGAAAGATTGTTACATATTGCCTGGTGTATAATGCATTTAAGCAGGAACGGATCTCTGATTTCCAGAGCAATCTTGGTTGGGTAGAAAATGCGGCTTTTAAACGTCGTACTGCAAATTACACCGGCGTCTATGATGCGGTAAATTTAAGTGGCACACCCATAAAAGCTATTGCGTCAAACAGAAATACGATAGGAACATTTTCTTATGTTGATGCGGACAATAATAATAAGCATATCCCCATTTTCGAAACCGGGTTCATGACCGGTAAAACCTTAACTGCAACTGATTACAACTATTTCTATCCAACATCAACATATACCGGTTTTAATGTTGCTGATGCCAAAGTGGTAGAAAAAGATATTGCTGCTGAAAACGGAGTTATTCATGTAGTTGACAGGGTGATCACTTCTTTACCAAGTATCGATCAATACATTGGCAGCAACCCAAAATATAGTGAGTTTAAAAAATTGATGGACAGATTTCTTGTGGCTTATGTATTAAATCAAACCGTAACGCAGAATTACAAGAATATTTACGGAACATCAACTGATGTGTACACAAAAGTATTTGTTCCCAATATCGCTTTTTCACCAAATAACGAGAACTTCCTCAAGCAACAGGATAACGATGCTCAGTCTGATACATACACCATGTTTGTGCCTGAGAACGCAACACTTCTGAATTACATCAACACTGTTCTGTTAGAACATTACCCAACTGTTGAATCGTTACCTGTAAATATCATTTATGATTTCATGAATGCACATATGTGGCGCACTGCAGTATGGCCTTCCAAATTTGCCAGCACCTTCAATTCTGTTGGTGAAGAAGCAAGATTTAATGCACTGACAGATATTACTGATAAAAAGGTATTGAGCAACGGTATTTTCTATGGCACAAACAAAGTGCAGGATGCAAATGTGTTCAGCAGTGTTTACGGTAAGGCTTATTTAAACCCTGCCTATTCAATGATGACAGGCTTGCTGAATCTTGATCTGAAATTCCAGATATCAAATATTTATCAGAATTATACCTTGTTCCTGGTGAGTAATGCAGCACTAAACGCTGCCGGCTACAGATCAGATCCTACAGTTAGTAACAATGTAAATGAACAGTGGCGCTATACACCGCCAAATGGTGGTGCTGATGTAGTGGGCCTATCGGCATTGGTACGTCTGCAACGTATTCTGAATATGCATGTGATTCCGGGAAGAGATATTACGTCAGCAATTGCTCCGGGCGTGGCTCAATCTTATTCAGGTGAATTTATTAAGTTCAACGATAACCAGGTGGTTGGTGCAGGCAACGGAGATTTCGGCACAACGGCGAATGTTGTTGATAAAAAAACAGCCAAAAATGGCACGGTTTATTATCTCGACAAAATTCTTCAGTTCAGCGATACGCTCGTTGGCCGGCATATACAAAAATTAGGAACAACGCCAACACCGGCAACTTCACAATACAATTCGTTTTATCAATATCTTCTCAATTCCACAATTTTTAACGCATCAACCCGTGAAATACTACAAGTGGCATCAGGATCATTCTATACATTCTTTATCCCTGATAACGCAGCTATATTAAAGGCTGTTAATGATGGCTATTTACCCGGTACCGGCACGGCGCCAAATAAAGTACCGCTCTTTAATCCTCCACTTGCTGCTGACAAGGAAAAAGTTGCCAACTTTATTTATTACCATATTCTCAATAAGAAAAATATTGCAACAGATGGACAGGAGAGTGGAACGTTTGAGACCATTTTCAAATTTCCAAACGGCGACCCGTCATCCATCTTCGTCAACAATTCAACACCCAACTCAATTATTCTGAATGACATGATGAGTCGCTCTGCGAATGTCATTCAAGCTTCAAGTAATCAATTGAGCAACAGGTGTACGATTCATCTTATTAATAACTACCTGCGTTATAACTAAACCAATGACCCAAACAATGCAAAGTATGCGGAATAAAATTATCCTGATCTTTTCCTTTACGGCATTTCTTACCATTCTCAGCTTAGCAGCAGTGGCGCAGGAAGTTGTAAGAGGAAAAATTACAGACAAAGAAAACAAACCATTGCAAGGTGTATCGGTTTCTGAAATGGATGCTGATAACCGTATTGTAAAAGGTACGCAAACAGATATTGAAGGAAATTTTGTGTTAAAGAATGTAAACCCGAAGAACAGAATATCTCTTTCCTACATCGGTTATAAAACAGTTACACAGCGATTAAATGGTCGTGCTGTTCTTAATCTTTCTTTGGAAGATTCACAAGGTGACCTGGGAGAGGTAGTGATCATTGGCCGTCCTTCAACATCAAATGGTATGGTGAACATTCCTGAAAAGAATCTTACAACTGCTGTGGCAAAGATCAATGCTAAAGAATTGGAAGAAATGCAGGCACCAAGTATCGACCAGGCATTACAAGGTCGCTTAAGTGGTGTTGATATTACTGCATCAAGTGGCGATCCGGGTGCAGCTATGAATATCCGCATTCGTGGTGTATCATCCATTAACTCTACCGGTATTCCAATGATCGTTTTGGATGGTATGCCGTATGAAACAGAAATACCAAGTGATTTTAACTTCGGTACTGCTGATGAACAAGGATATGCTCAACTCTTAAATATTTCTCCCGCTGATATTAAAGATATTACTGTGTTGAAAGATGCAGCTGCAACCGCTATCTGGGGGGCAAAAGCTGCAAACGGTGTATTGGTGATCACAACAAAACGTGGTAGTATTGGTAAACCTTCCATCAACTACACATTTAAAGGTTCTGTGTCCTTAGTGCCAAAGCCTATCCCATTGTTAAATGGCGATCAGTATTCTACATTGATCCCTGAAGCATTCATGAACAGGATAGGTACTTCACTTAACACAACTGTTAACCGTGAATTTAATTACGATCCCAATGACCCTTACTGGTATTACAATTACAGTAATAACACAAACTGGATCGATGCTGTTTCAAGAACAGGTTATCTCCAGGATCATACTGTAAGTTTAGCTGGTGGCGGTGAAAAAGCAAAATACTTTGCATCTGTTGGCTACTTCGATCAGAAGGGTATTACCATTGGTACAGCATTGCAACGTATCAGCACCCGTATCAATCTTGATTATACTGTATCTGAAAAAATAAAATTCTTTACCAGCTTTTCATTCACGCATTCAAACCAATCAAGAAACTATCTCGGTTCAAACTCAGCAAGTGGTGAAGCTTCCATACGTGGTATGGCTTATATAAAAATGCCAAACATGAGTGTGTTTGAATATGATGCGTTAGGCAATCTTACCACTAACTATTTTTCACCTGCTGCAAACACACAGGGACAATACAGCCGTATCTACAATCCGGTTGCCATGGCTGATAAGGCAAAGTATTCAGTATTGGGTGACAGGGTGATCCCACGTTTCCAGGTTGATTATGACATTGTGAAAAAAGTATTGAAAGCTACATTCGATATTCAGTTCGATATCAACAATACAAAGAACAACAGCTTCCTTCCGCAAATTGCAACAGGACGTCCAAATACAGAAACAGTTGTAAACCGTGCGTATGATGGCGATATCGATGCCTTCAGTGTTGGAACAAAAACGAGCCTGGTTTATACACCTCAGTTTAAAAGCGACAAGCACAGTGTGCAGGCATATATGAATGTGCTCACTAACGATTATACAGCAGTTTACCAGGAAGTAATGTCATCGAACACAGCCTCTTCTCTGTTGGTGGATCCTTCAATTTCGTCAAGAACACAGAATAATGATCTCAGAGCTGTATCTGGTCAATCACAAACACGCTCGGTTGGTGCATTAATTGGTGCCCAATACAGCTTTATGGATAAGTACCTTTTTAACGCTACAGTTCGTGGCGATGGTAACTCACGCTTCGGCCCAAATTACAGGTATGGTGTGTTTCCATCTTTATCATTTCGCTGGAGAATTTCCGGAGAGAATTTCCTGAAAGATGTGGAGAAGATCGACGATATCAGCTTCAGAGCGAGTTATGGTATTTCGGGTGAAGCACCCCGTTATGATTACCTGTTCTATAACACGTACACCACATACGATTATGCATACCTCGATCAGGCAGGTATTTATCCTTCACGTATGGAGTTAAAGAACCTCCGTTGGCAGAATTTGCATGGAACAAATATTGGTTACAACTTCAGTTTGTTTAAAGGGCGTTTGCGTATGGATGGAGAGGTATACCGTAACAGAACAAAAGACTTGTTCTTCGATGGTTTACAGATCGCTTCGTACACAGGTTTTAATTCATTGTTCATGAATGTGGGTACAATGGATAACCAGGGTTGGGAAGTTGCTGTATGGACACAGCCTTACAAAACAAAGAACCTTACAGTTGGTTTTGATTTTAATATTTCAGGTAACCAGAATGTGATTCGTGAAATTTCTGAATTCTATCCTGCACAACGTGGTGATGTAACAAAGAACGGCGAGTATCTCCGCCTGTTACAGATCAACAACCCGTTTGGTTCTTTTTATGGTTACAGATATAAAGGTGTTTATAAAGACAAATCATCAACCATTGCATCGGATGCAAAAGGTAATCCGATCATAGGCCCCAATGGACAAACCATCTACATGCGTTTCAATTATCCGCAAACAGATTATATTTTCCAACCGGGTGATGCGATGTATGAAGACATCAATAACGATGGCAACATCAATTATATGGATGTTGTGTATCTCGGTAACAGTAATCCTAAACTTTCAGGTGGTTTTGGTCCGTCAATTACATGGAAGAATCTGCGTATTACATCTTTCTTCAGCTTCCGTTGGGGGTATGATGTAATTAACGGTACAAAGATGAGCACAACCAACATGTACAATTTCGATAATCAAAGTACAGCCGTGTTAAGCCGCTGGAAAAAAGAAGGTGATGTAACTGATATGCCACGTGCATTGATCGCTGGTGGTTATAACTGGTTGGGTAGCGATCGTTATGTGGAAGATGCATCTTATATCCGTTTCAGAACAATTACCGCCCGTTACAATTTTGATAAGAAGTGGTTGAAGAAGATGAACATGAAATCAGCCAGTTTTTATATCACAGCTGAGAACCTGTTCACTTTCACCAATTACTTAGGTCAGGATCCTGAAGTGTCAATGCGTGGTTCAGATCCGTTCAGGGTTTCTTATGATAATTCAATGACGCCACCGGCAAAAAATATTACGCTTGGTATTGTTGCGGGCTTCTAATTAAAATAATTATGAAAAAGAATATCATACTATCTTATTTACTGTTTTTTGTTTTCGCCGTGAGTTTTACGGGTTGTAAAAAGTGGCTGGCATTAAAGCCGCAGGATGGAATTGTGAAGGAAGAATTCTGGAAAACCAAAGAACAGGTTCAGGCATCTGTGGTTGGCATATACTCATCTATGATGGAGTACTCAACCGGATCATATGGAAATGTTAACTATGTTCCTTCAATGGCCGAGTTATTGTTTATTTGGGGAGAAGGCAGGGCTGATCATGTTGCTAATGCCACAGCTTCAAGCCCGGATGACATTGCACTGATCAATGTAAATATTCAACCAACCAATGTAAATGCAAACTGGCGCCCTTTTTACCGTACCATCAATTTCTGTAACACTGTAATTGAAAAGGCTCCGGAAGTACTTGCTAATGATAATACATTTACACAGGCACAACTTGATCAATACCTGAGCGAAGCATTAACCATCAGGGCGTTGATGTATTTCTATCTTGTTAGAACATTTGGCGATGTGCCGTTAAAAACGGATGCTACATTAAGTGATGAGAATATCACGCCTATTCCTAAATCACCAAAGGCAGATGTTTTCGCTCAGATCGTAACAGATCTGAAACTGGCCGAATCAAAAGCGGTTACTACATATGGTAATGTTGCTTCTGATAAAGGAAGAGTAACTGTTTACACGGTGAATGCTATTCTTGCAGATGTTTATCTCTGGATGGAAAAGTATACAGAAAGTATTGCTGCATGCGACAAGATCATCAATTCCGGAAAGTTTGGTTTAATAAGAGGCGCTACAAAAAATGGCCCGGTAGTGGAATACAATGAAGATTGGTTCAATACACTTTATTACAACGGCAATTCCAATGAGGGGATATTTGAATTGCAATATAGTCAACAACGTCTTAATCCATATTTTCCGATTTTTTCTTCAAGCATAAGTGCAAGAAGATGGACAGCCATTCCTGATCTTATGGACAGAGTGTTTACGGTTGATTTTGCCGATCCGAATAATTATGACATGCGTGGCGATGGTGGCTCTGTAAGGGCTGCAACATCAACTGTGTGGAAATACGTAGGTGCATCAGCAACCGGGTTACGTTCTATCGATCAGAGTTATGCTCATTGGTTCTTTTATCGTTATGCAGATATTTTATTGATGAAAGCCGAAGCGCTTAATGAACAGGGTATGGGGCAGGATGCTTTGGATATTGTTTACCAGGTTCGTGAAAGAGCAAACGCTCTTGATGCAACAGACCTGATGCCTGCAGCGAATGACAAAAACCTGATCCAGGATTTTATCATCGAAGAACGTGGAAGAGAATTTTGCTTTGAAGGTAAACGTTGGTATGATGTACTTCGCAATGCAAAACGCAACAATTATCAGCGTATTGGTATCCTGCTTAGTATGGTAGCTATCAGTGCTCCTTCCAATCTTCAGCAATCGGCACAAGCGAAATTTAAAGATATCAATAGTCATTACTTGCCGATCTATCTCTACGAGATACAAACAAATAAACAGTTAGTACAAAATCCATTTTATAAATAATTGAAACCTCGTTTTATGAAAAGAAATATTGTTCTTGCCATGGGTTTGATCGTTGTTTTAGCAATGATGTTTTCAGCACCTGGTTGCCGGAAACTGAAGATTGAAGAAGCAACAACCGAGGATGTAAATATTGTGGGATACCTGGATAAAAACCTTGATTCATTTTCACTGTTCCGACAGATCTTAGACAGAACAGGAAACTCCGCATTCTTGAATGCATACGGAGCGTATACAGTTTTTGCCCCAACAAACAGTGGAGTGAAAACTTATCTTACAAAAATTGGCGCCGCTTCAGTTGATGCAGCTGATCTTAATACGTTGAAAGATATGGTTCGCTTGCATTTGCTTGAAGATACCATTTACACCAACTCATTTACTGATGGCAAACTGCCGGTTATTACCATGTATGGCCAATACCTTGTTACTGCAGTTGCGAACTCAGAAGGCGTATCAAGTTATTTGATCAACAGACAAGCAATTGTTCAACGCTCGAACGTGAAAGTAGGGAATGGTATCATTCATGTAGTAAATAATGTATTGACACCCGCCATTAAAACTATTGCCAAGCAACTGGAAGATAATCCTAACTATTCCATTTTTGTGCAGGCATTAAAGGAAACAGGGTTCTTTACAAAACTCAACACCGTTGACAGTGATACATCAAAGAGATGGTTAACTGTTTTTGCAGAAAGTAACCAGGCTTTGGCTGATAGCGGTATTACAAGTTATGCGGCTCTGAAAACAAGATATTCTAAAACAGGTAACCCGGCCAATGCAAACGACAGTTTGCACATTTATGTAGCTTATCATATAACACAGGGGCTTAAATTTTTGGGAGACATTATCTCTACACCAACGCATATCACATTACAACCACAGGAAGTGATCAGTGTGAAACTGATTGATCAAAAAGTTGTATTAAATGAAGATGAGTTCAATGGTGTGCTGGAAAAAGGAATTATATTAAACAGAGATAAGAGTGATCTGGCAGCTACCAATGGTGTTTGGCATGATGCTGCAGCACATTTCCAGGTGAAATACAGAGCACCTTCGGCACTTTATTGGGATGTTTCTTCTTTTGACGAGATCAAGAAATTGCCGGCTTATTACAAAAAGGCGAACTACAATTTTGCCCGACCAACTGAAGCAGACAATCCAATAAGAGATCATTACTGGGGTTGGGGACCATTGGCGGGAACAAATACATTGTCTTATCTCTATTCAAGTTCAAGTTCGGTTTCAAACTATTCAGTAAATAATGATGTAAACATGCTGCCAATGGGCTTGCCAAGCCGGCCAATATGGTGGGAAATGAAAACACCTCCTATCGTCAAAGGCAAGTATAAAGTGTGGATCTGTTACTCATGGCAAAAACAGTCATCTAGTTCAAACATGCTTTGCCAGGTTTCAGTAAATGGAGTGATCATGCAACGTACCATGAACTTTACTGAAGCAAGACCAATTGGTACTGATGCAGAACTGGAAGCCATTGGCTGGAAGCGATATATTGAAAATGCCGGTACAGGTAACAGACAGGCAGCAAGACAGGTTGGCGTTATTGAGTTTACAACCACACAACAACAAACCATCCGGATTACCCCATTGTCTGGAACGCAGAATAATAACAACCTTGATATGATTCACTTTATCCCGATCGATCAGGATCAGATATTGCCAAGATTCAGACCGGATGGAACAAAGGTTTATCTCTAATAATTGAAGAACGACTCGACTGATAAAATAAAAAAATAATAAATGAAGAGCAGGTATAAAAGTTTGTTACTGGTTGCTTTGGGAACGATGCTGCTTTATGGTTGCAGTAAAGTAAAAGAAGAGCGCAATGCCATAACGGATGAATCATTAAAGATCACGTTGTTTGAATTGGTGAATGCCAACCCAGATCTGAGCACATTCGCAAAATATCTTGTGCAAACAGGATATGATAAAGTATTGAATTCTTCAAAAAGTTTTACAGTGTATGCTCCGGTTAACAGTGCGTTGGCCACATTAGATCCGGCGATTGTTAACGATGCCGCAAAGCTGAAATTATTTGTAGGTAACCATATTGCAGGGCAGCTTTACCGTACAGCCGATGTTCCTGTTCTCACAAGGGTCGGTATGTTGAACAGCAAGTACAACAATCTGAAGGGCACACAAATTGGTGATGCTGTGATTAAGAATGCTGATAAATATGCCGCAAACGGATTGTTACAGGTAATTGACAAATTTCTTCCTGCTTTGGATAACAGTTGGGAAGTACTTTCAACAAGTGCAGATATACCGTTGAAGCAGAAAGCATTCATGCTGTCGCTTTTCAGAAATGTATTTGACACAAGCAATGCAATTATTATTGGTGTTCATCCAACTACAGGCGAACCTATTTATCAACCAGGTACCGATTCAGTATACACGAATCTTTTCTGGAATCGTGTACATGATCTTAAAAACGAACAGAAGCAGTATACTTTGTTTGTACTCACAGACGCAGCATGGGATTCGGAGGTAACAAAGTTTAAACCTTACTATGTTGTTACGAATAATGCAGACAGTAATACTCTGGTTACAAGCTGGAATGTGGTGAAAGATTTTGCCGTTGACACTTTGTACGGCAATCCTTCTGCAATTCCTGATACTATTACATCAGAGTTTGGAACGAAGCTTCCTGTTGAGCGTTCGGCTATTGTAAAAACGATCAAGACAAGCAATGGCATTGTTTACATCATGAGCAAAATGAATGTACTCCCTGCTTCAAAAATGAAAACAATTCTGATAGAAGGTGAAAGTTATACCTCTACCAATGTAGACAGGAGAGGAAATACCTATTTCCGTGATCGTATTAATACACTCACCGGTAAAGATTTTCGTGATGTACTTGTTTTGGGTCATAACTCCAGCGGTTTTAACATTCGTTACGAGTTAAAAGAAATACCCTCTATAAAATACAAGGCATATTGGATGGCTTACAACGATTTTCAAACAGCGACATATACACAAAAACTGGCTATTGGTACGGTTGCCTCAGCAACTTTTGCAATGACGAATGTTGTTGCACTCAACTTCAACGAAATATATCTCGGTGAATTTACAATGAGTCAATATGCGCCTTTGTATAATATTTATTTAGTTGCAAATGGAACCAATCCAATTGTATGCGATTACATTAAACTCGTACCAAGCTTATAATAAAGGAACAAAAAAGATATTCGTAATGACAAAAACTAACTTACATAAACTGCTTTTAACATTGTTGCTGTCCGGGGGAGCTGTTTGCATGCAGGAATTAATGGCGCAGCAAACTCAAACTGTTAAGACAGATTCAACTAAGGCAAAAGTAAAATTGCCATTAACAGGTGTTGTTACAGATGCCGCAACAAAAAAACCACTTAGTGGTGTACGGGTTGCAGTAAGAGATTTTTCTGCTGCAATTACAGACGATGCTGGCGAATTTACATTAAACGTGCCCGCATATACTGCTGATGTTGAAATAACGGCAGATGGCTTTGCAAAAAAACAAGTGTCGTTAAAAGGAAGCAAGTCAATTACTGTTGCGTTGTTAAGCCAGCCGGCATCAACTTTCCAGGATGAAGTAACCCTTCCATTTGGCAAGATCATGAAACGCAATTTAACCGCAGCTGCTGTTGGTTATGATGCAAACAGTGAATGGCGTCGTCCGTTTGAAATTACTGATGCTGCTTTGCAAGGCAAGGTAAGTGGATTGAATGTTATACGTCGTTCAGGTACACCTGGTATTGGCGCAAATCTTTTTTTAAGAGGTTTTAATTCTCTTTATACCAGCAATGCTCCGTTAGTTGTTGTAGATGGAATTGTATACGATATCAATGATTATGGTTCAAGCATTATTGCTAACAACTATACCAATCCTCTCGCTCTGATCAATGTGCAGGATATCGATAACTACACAGTAGTAAAGGACGCATCTTCGATCTATGGTGTGAAAGGTGCAAATGGAGCTATTATCATTACAACATCAAGAGCAAAAGAAGAAGCAACCGCCATCGACTTTGGAGTGTACACCAGTTATAACCAGGCTCCTGATCTCATGCCGGTAATGAATGCCCATAATTACAGGATCTACTTAAGCGAGATGTTGCAAAGTAAAGGGATGTCGTCTTCAACTATTGCAGCATTACCTTATATGAATGATGATACTGCGTCTAATTCTTCTTACTATCGCTATCACAACAATACAAACTGGCAGCGTAATGTTTTCAACAATAGTGTCAATCAGAATTATTACCTGAAAGTAACAGGTGGTGATAATATTGCAACGTATGCATTAAGTGTGGGCTTCAGCAAAAATGCTGGTGTAATTACAAATACAGATCTTACACGGTATAATACACGCTTCAATGCTAAGTTTAACTTTTCAAAGAAATTCACCGGGGAAGCAAACCTCGCATTCAACTATAATCAAACAAATTTAAAATACCAGGGTGTAGTTGAAAAAACCGGTGCCTTATACACTGCTTTAACAAAGTCTCCATTCCTTGGCCCCAATGAAGTAAATGAAAAAGGGGTGCTTTCTCCTAACCTGGAAGATACTGATATACTTGGTGTAAGTAACCCTTCTGCATTGATCAATAATATGCAGGCTTATAACAGATACTACAGGTTTATGGGTTCTTATAAATTCAGTTACGATTTCAACAAATCATGGTCGGCATCAACTCTCTTTGGTCTGGTGTTCGATAAAGTGCGTGAAAATATTTTTGTGCCACGTAAAGGTGTAGCCAATGATACATTAAGCAGCTTTGTTGCAGACAGCCGTCTTGGTACACAGGTGAAACGTTTGTTTTCTGTATTCTCTGATTCAAGAATTGAGTTCAAAAAAACGTATAACCTGCGCCATAGCTTTTCTTCAAGATTAGGATTGCGGTACCAGCACAACAAAGCACAACAGGATTTTACTTTAGGTTACAACTCTGCTACCGATGAATTGATCAGCGTGCAAAACGGTATTAATGCATTGCGTCAAACAGGTGGTGGAATTGGCGAATGGAACTGGATGAATACTTACTTTAATGCAGATTATGGCTATAGAGATCGGTTGTTTTTCAGCTTTAATGCCGCAATGGATGGTTCTTCAAGATTTGGATCGCAAGTAAAAAATGGTGTAAATATTGGTGGTAACAGATATGCTGTAATGCCATCAATTGGTGCTGCCTGGTTACTTTCATCTGAAGGCTTTATGGCAAACACTACGCTTGATCTGTTGAAGCTTCGTCTTACTTACAGCATCGCAGGTAATGATGATATTGGCAATTATACAGGACGTCAAACATATGGATCACAAAACCTTCTAGGTATGCAGGGGCTTGTGCGTAATGGTATTCCTAACCCTGCCATCCAATGGGAAACAAACAAGAAATTAAATATAGGTGTTGACCTTGCTTTCTGGAACGAACGTATAAACGCAAGTGTTGATATATATAACAACAAAACCGAAAACATGCTGGTATACGAACCACTGGCAGCTGCAACCGGTTTTGAAAAAGTGCTTGCCAACAGTGGCAGCATGAAAAACAGCGGTATTGAATTTGCTGTAAATGCACGACTTGTTAATCAAGCTAAGTGGAAATGGGATGTAGGGTTGATGATCGCAAAAAATACAAACAAAGTGGTGTCGATCCCCAGTGGACAAATGACAACTGAATACTCTGGCGCAACCATCCTAACACAAAACTCGCTCCAGTCAACTCTCTTTTATGGTTACATCGCAAAGGGTGTTTTCAGCACTGAACAAGATGCAGCTAACTCAGGATTGAAGAAAAAAAATGCTGACGGTTCTTATACAAACTTCAGAGCGGGGGATGTTCGTTTTTTTGATATTAACAACGATAACATCATCGACGAAAAAGACAGAAGCATCATTGGTATTCCAACACCTGACTTTTTTGGAAGCATCAATACAAGAGTTGAATACGGTCGCTTTTCATTAGATGCTTTATTTACATTCTCACAGGGAAATGATATTTTCAACTTCCTGCGTTACAAACTTGAATCAGCAAGTGGAATAGAAAATCAATTGAATAGTGTTGTAAACAGATGGAGAGCAGAAGGACAAAGAACTGAAATGCCTAAAGCTACCTTTGGCGATCCGATGGGTAATAACCGTTTCAGCACACGCTGGATCGAAGATGGTTCTTATTTCCGTTTACGTAGTGCTTCCATTACTTATGCGATACCATTCAAAGATAAATTCATTAAGAATGCATCTGTATACCTCAGCGGAACCAATCTGTTTACACTGACAAGATATACAGGTTACGACCCTGAATTCAGTGCATCACCAAGCTTATTTGCACAAGGTATTGATACAGGTCTCGATCCGTTATACAGAAGTATTACACTTGGAGCACGGATAGGTTTGTAAGAAGGTATGTTGTTTAAAAAATGTGAATCTTAAATCTTACTTCAGTTATGAAGAAAATAAAGTTGATAAAATCTGTTTTGTTTGCAACGCTGCTGTTGAGTTTTGCCGGTTGTAAAAAAGTGTTTGATATAAAGCCGGAAGAGCAGCTCGATGAAAGCAATGCTTACCAGAACGTGTACGATGCTGATGCAGCAGTGGTAGGTATTTACGGAAAGTTCATGGGACTGGCCGAGCAATATGTTGTATTAAATGAATTACGTGCCGATTTGCTTGATGTAACAGTTAATTCAAATGAAAGTCTTCGTCAGTTAAGTACACATAGTGTAACGGAGAACAATCCATATGCAAGTCCGAAGCCTTTTTATGAATTGATCCTCAACTGTAATGATGTACTTGAGCATTTTAAAGTAATGGTTGCTGAAAAGAAAATGACGGAAGATCAGTTTAACCAACGCTATTCAGATGTTGGCGCATTACGTTCATTTGTTTATCTGCAACTGGGCATTCATTTTGGATCTGTGCCTTATATAACAAGTGCTTTGAAAAATGTTGACGAAGTAAAGAATGCCGGCAATTTCCCCCGTATTCCGTTTAATTTATTGCTTGACAGCTTGGTTAATTTTACAGAGGCGCTTCCATTTAAAGATGTTTACCCAACAGGTACTAATCTTAATATTACAGTAGATGGTTTCCCAACAGAAAAATTTTACATCAATAAACGTTGCCTGTTAGGCGATTTGTATTTGTGGAAAAATGACTTTGTAAAGGCAGCTACATATTACAGACAAGTAATGGAAGTAGCAACCACCGGCACAGCAGGAGAAAACTATTACTCTCAATATAAAATGGGCTGGTGGGGCACTGGTGCTGCACCTCACTATGTTTCCTATACAAGAGCTGGTGATGCTTCAAGTTTAATTTATAATGATGGATGGCGTACCATGTTTGAAAATACGTGGACATCCGATGGTTTCCGCCGTGAATGGATCTGGGCATTACCTTTTGACAGCAAATTCAAACCCGATAATTCGCTGATTAAATTATTCTCCCCGATAGGTGGAAATTATCTTGTACGCCCTTCACAGGAAATATATGACATGTGGGATGGCGAAACGCAACGTGTTGCTCAAGGAGGTTCTATTCCTTACGATGCTCGTAAATTATTAAGTACAATGACAATTGGTGGCCAACCTGTTGCCATGAAGTATTTGTACAATTACATTGGTTGGAATACTGCGTCCGCTTTAAATCCATTGCAGAAAAATGGCAAATGGTTCCTGTATCGCCAAACACACCTGCACATGCGTTTTTCTGAAGCAGCAAACAGGGCGGGAAAACATTTATTAGCCTGGGGCTTATGGAATGGTGGTATTCGTAGTGCCTATCCTAACCCAATTTCTGATGTAAGTCTTTATCATAACACATTATGGGAACCGTACCCTTTCAATTTCGATGCAAGAAACAGTGATAATAGTGTGCCTTATTTCCGTGCCGACTGGTATCGTAATCTTGGAGTACGTGGCAGAGCAAATATGATCAACGTAGCTATTCCAGCTTCAGATAGCCTGTTAAGTATTGAAAGTGGCATCATTAAAGAAGGTGCATTAGAAAACGCATTTGAAGGGACAAGATGGGCTGATTTATTACGTATTGCTATCCGTAGAAACGATCCTGCATTTATTGCAGATAAAGTATATAACAAACTGATCAAATCAGGGATCTCATCAGGAGCTGCTTCAACAGCAAGAGCAAAACTGATGACAAAAGATTATTACCTGCCATTTAAATGGTAAAATAGTTTTTCAGCAAGCAATCGATAGAAAAGGGCAGGAGGTAAAATACCTGTCTTTTTCATTTAAGTAATTACCGTGATTCGTTCAATACAGCACAGCAGCCAACGAAAACGATTAAGTTGAATACTCAATTCTATTCAGCAAAGACATGATATATTTAGCATATCAAACACAAACCAAATTGCCATGAAAAGAATAATTGTAAGTGTGGCTTTGCTTACAGTAACAGCAGCCAATGCACAGGTTAAAACCAAGCCAAAACAAAACGATGTAACAACTCCTTTGCATGCCATGAAAGTGGACTATCCAAGTCCGTATGGTGCTCCTTCAAAGGAAAGTGTAAAAGCCGTTGTAGATAAAGTATATAACTATCTGAATGCGGTTACGCCTGCTGAGATGATGAACAAGAAAACAGGTGCGGCTGTAACCGATGTGAATGCATTGGATACAAACACTGTGTTGAAGCAAGGTGATTTTCGTTTGACCAGTTACGAATGGGGGGTTACGTATTCTGCATTTCAACGGGCTGCCGAAACAACCGGTGACAAAAAATATGCTGCGTATGTAAAAACGAGATATGATTTCATGGCGAAATGGATCCCTGCCATTCAAAATAAATTTTCGTGGGAATATATCCGAAAGAAGGGATTGTTGTCGCAGCCAATCAATCCACATGCCTTGGATGATGGAGGTGCGGTTTGTGCATCTATGATCAAAGCACAAAACAGCGGCTTAAGTAATAATCTGCGTCCAATCATCGATCATCTTTCGAATTATGTCATCAACAAAGAATACCGTTTGAAAGATGGCACACTTGCACGAATGCGTCCGCAGGCAAATACACTTTGGCTTGATGATCTGTATATGGGTGTACCTACTATGGCCTTCATGGGCAAGCTCACAGGCGAAACAAAATATTATGATGATGCAGTGAACCAGTTGCAGCTTTATACCAAACGTATGTTTAATAAAGAGAAAGGTGTGTATATGCATGGCTGGGTAGAGAGCATGGAACATCATCCGGAATTCCGTTGGGCAAGAGCAAACGGTTGGGCATTGATGACGATGAGTGAAATGCTGGATGCATTACCCGAAACACATCCCGGCAGAGCATTTGTATTGCAACAATTCAAAGCACATGTAAATGGTTTGATGCAATACCAGGATGGCACTGGCTTCTGGCATCAGTTGTTAGACAGAAGCGATTCTTATCTCGAAACATCAGCTACAGCAATTTATGCGTATTGCATTACCCATGCTATCAACAAAGGATGGATTGATGCAATGACGTATGCACCAACAGCCATTCTTGCATGGAATGCAGTAAGCACAAAAGTAAATGCACAGGGACAGGTAGAAGGCACCTGTGTTGGTACAGGTATGGCTTTTGATCCTGCGTTTTATTATTACCGCCCGGTGAATGTGTTTGCTGCACATGGATATGGCCCGGTGATTCTGGCAGGCGCTGAAATGTATCAATTATTAAGTCAGTTCAAATTTGTGATCAACGACAGTTCACTGCAACTGTTGAAACAATAAGCACATGAAATTTTCTGCTCTTTTTATTACTGTTTTATTGATGTGTTGTTCTGTGAAAGCACAACAACCCAGTTACAAGTTTGATTTTGGTAACGAACGGCCAACCAAAGGATATATCAGTATCGGTGAGGGATCAAACTATACAGAAGAGCTTGGTTATGGTTTTACAAATGGATCGCAGGTAAAAGCGTTCGATCGTGGCGGCAACACATTAACCGGCGATTTTATTACATCTGATAAGCCATTTTATTTTTCGGTGAAACTGCCCGATGGTAATTATGATGTGAAAGTCATTCTTGGCGACGCCAAAGGAACTTCCGCTACAACAGTTCGTACAGAATGCAGACGATTGATGCTGGAGAATATCAAAACAGCAAAAGGCAAAATCGCTACACAAAATTTTACGGTGTATGTAAAGGATAGCTTGATCCGTGATGTAAGTGGCAAAGTCATTTCCAAAGTGCGGTTAAAACCAAGAGAATCTGAATACCTGCATTGGGATAATATGCTGACGATTGAATTCAACGATTCTTTACCGAAGGTTTGTGCAGTAGAAATCACTCCGAACAAAACAGCTACCACGATTTTTCTTGCAGGCAATTCAACAGTAGTTGATCAAAGCAGGGAGCCATGGGCGTCCTGGGGACAAATGATTCCCCGTTTTTTTGTTCCCGGCAAAATAGCAGTTGCTAATTATGCCGAAAGCGGAGAAGCATTGAATTCTTTTCTCAGCGCCAAACGTTTGGAGAAAATTTTGAGCGTCATGAAGCCGGGTGATTATTTATTTATTGAGTTCGGTCATAATGATATGAAGCAAAAGGGAGAGGGCATCGGCGCATTTACTTCGTATAAGAAAAACCTGCAGCGTTATATCAGTGAAGTAAAAAAGAAAGGCGGTATTCCTGTGCTGGTGACATCTATGCATCGCAGAAGATTTGATTCAACCGGGCATATCGTTAATACATTGGAAGATTATCCTGATGCGGTTCGTCAAACAGCTAAGGAAGAAAATGTGGCATTGATTGACCTCAATGCAATGAGTAAAATATTGTACGAAGCATGGGGGCCGGAAAAATCCATCAAAGCATTTGTTCATTATCCGGCGAATACATTTCCCGGGCAAACAACCAAGCTGGAGGATAACACACATTTCAATACCTATGGTGCTTATGAACTGGCGAAGTGTATTATAACCGGTATCCGCCATCAAAACTTACCGCTTGCAAAGTTGATCAAAAAAGACGTTCCTGTTTTTGATCCTGCAAAGCCATTGGCATTTGAAAAGTTTTATTGGCCAATGAGTTCGTTTGTTACGGCTACAAAGCCAGATGGGAATTGATTATTTCGTAGCAGGGTAGGCAGCCTTCAATGTTGTTGCTTCAGCAGCAGTAATTGGCAGAATGGTGCCATGCTTGGGTAATGGATTCGGAAAGTTGGCAGGTACAACTTCCCACTTCGGGTTCTCTAAATTTTTGGTACGCAAAGCCACATAGGTTTTTGTTGGTATCCATTTCTCAATCCATAAATAGAAAAAGTCGCCATTCACATCACCGGGATTCGACTTAAACACAAGCGGCGCTTCCGTTTCGGGAACACCTGCTTTTGCACCAATGCAATAATCCACCGTTTCCCATTCATTACGAAGTGCACGGAGATTTTTTGAACGTTCTAAAACGATATCATGGCAATTGTTATGTGCTTTATCAATTGATTTGGTGAAGCGATAATACCAATCGCCAACCTTTGTTACAGTGCAATCGATGCGCCACTCATCCGGTTGCCAGATCTGTGCTTCAGTGAATGTTACAAAGTCTCTTGTAGTGGCATACATGGGCGTATAGTATTTATTGCTGTCGAGTTTCGATGTCCAGAATACAACATATGCACCAATCGACTTATCCCAAAATGCCTCAGGTGCATACGTGTTCTGCACATTTGCTGGTGAAACCAACACATCTCTCTGTGCCGACCAATTAACTAAATCATGCGACTCCCATACCTGGATATAACGTTTACGGTCAGGGCCTTTTTCTCCTTTGAACCATTTGAGATCAGTCGCCATGAGGTAATAGGTATCTCCTTCAGGTGAGCGTATAATATGCGGATCTCTTAAACCTGTTGTGCCAATGTTTGAAGTGAATACAGGCTTGCCGCCATTCAGCTCATGCCAGTCCAATGCGTTGTTACCATTCGAAAGACTGAAATGTATTTTCTCTTCTGTAAAAGTGAAATGAACAAAAAGATAAGCCTCATCTGCTGCTTTCTTAAACGCCTTTACAATACGAACCGTAATATCTTTTGTTGCTGTAGCTGTGCCTTTTTTGATCGTAGCACGCAAGATCACGTTTACATCTTTACTGTTGGGCCGTTTGACTTCTCCGCTTGCTGTGATTAGTTTTTTATTGGCAGATGACCAGGTAATAGTTGCACCGTTGAGAGTGGTGGGCAATGTTAAGTTGCCGTAAGCTGCATTAGCGTTAACGATAGTGAGTTCAGCCGCAACCGCTTTTACAACCAACTCATCATTGCTTTGCGCTGATAAATGAGCTATAGCGACAAATGCAAGTACGATTAGTGAAGAAATTCTTTTCATAATGATTTATTTAACACTGAATGTTTTCTCAACTTGCTTCAATCCTTCTGCCGTTACTTTTATTTTTACAGTTCCTGCTGCTTGTGTTGAACGCAGAATGGCCATGGCAAAACCATTGTGCAGTCTTTTTTTCGTACCTGCAAACAAATCATCGCTTAAATGATTGCCATTATCCACTGCAATTAAAGTAGCAGCACCGCTTACTTCAAAACTGAGTTCAGCAGTTTCAGTCTGCACTTTATTCCCTTTGCTATCCACTGCATATACTTTTACATATTGCAGATCCATACCATCCGCTTTCCAGTTTGTGTTTTCCGTTTCAATAATTAACGCCACTGCTTTGCCGGTTGTCTGCAGTTCGTGTTGTGCAACCACTTTGCCTGCTGTTCGTGCAACAGCTTTAATGCTGCCTGCTGTAAACGGAATATCTTTCCAATAAATGGTATTGCGTTTTCTTACGTCGGTACTGTTTTTTTGTATGCCGATGGATTTGCCGTTTATAAATAATTCCACTTCGTCAGCATTCGTATACGTGTAGAGGTTATACTTTTTCCCTTCCTGCCTGTTCCAATGCGATGAGATCACTTTTTGTCCCACTACCTGGTCGTTCCACATCTTTACATCTCCTTCATTATCTACGATGCCAATATGCACCAACGGCTCATCTGTAAAAATGCTTTTGGTTAACCATGCCTGCGGAAAAGGTTCCATTGCATGATTGAAAAAAGAATAGTTCCAACCTTTCTTCGGCCATTTATCCGATTCGCCCCAATATTCAATAGCTCCCCAATAAGCAAGACCAACCATTTTATCTCTGTCCATGCCAAAGTAAGGAGAAGCTAACTCATTTGTTACAGCTTCGCTTTGATACACGATCATATCAGGTGCATGTTTCAAATACTCCTGGTAATCTTCCCATGTATAGTTGAAACTTGCAACATCAGTTACGGTTGACAACTCAGGTGGAACAATATTTTCTTTGATACGAAAATCGGGGTTGGCCCTGATGATTCCACCGGCACGTGCAGGGTACATAGCCACCGTTGTTTTACGGGTAGGGTCGTAACGTTTTGCAACTACATCCATGATCTTATAGGTGGTAATACCCCAATCAGTTGTTGGCCAATTCCAGCGTTCTTCCTGAAACTGTAATTCATTTCCAAAACTCCACATGATAACCGAAGGATGGTTGCGGTCTCTCTTGATCCACTCTTTTACATTATCATACCAGATATCATTCCACTTGGCATTGCCGGCCCACGCCTGAATGCTTCCCCATTTATCGTACAATTCATCAACAACTAAAATTCCTTTTTCATCGGCCAGTTTAAAAAATGATTCTGAATAAGGATTGTGTGAAGTGCGGATATGATTAAAACCAAAAGCTTTCAGTTTGTCCATCATCCGTGCAATGGAAGTTTCGTAAGCAGCAGCACCAACAGCGCCAAGATCATGATGATTGGCAACACCTTTCAGAAAAACTTTCTTGCCATTTAATTTCAATCCAAATTCTTTCGAGAACTCAATGGTACGTATGCCGAATTTCTCATTGCGTTTATCAACTACTTTACCATTTAATACCAATGAAACTTCGGCGGTATAAAGATTGGGTGTTTCGCAACTCCAAAGCTGTGGATTGGCGATTGTAACAGTTGGTAACGGTATTTCAACTTCTACCAGTTTTGATTTTTTGGGTGCGAAGGTTTTTGTTACTCCAACCTGTTTGCCATTCGGGTCAACTATTTTTGTAATGATCTCCAACTCATATTGTTTGTCTTTTATCCCTGCTACTTCTACTTGCACTTTTACTTCAGCGTTCTGATCTGTAATTTTTGGAGTAGTAATAAAGATTCCATGACGTGCAATAGATACACTGTCTTTTACTACCAAATGCACATTTCTGAAAAGTCCGCCCCCGGTATACCAACGTGAACCACCTTCAGTAGAAGAACGAACAGCCACCACATTGTCTGCATCGTATTTAATGATCGCTGCAATATCAGCTTCAAAACCAAGATAGCCATATGCTGTACCGCCGATCTTCTTTCCATTCACCCACACATCGCCATGCAGCATGATGCCTTCAAAATCGAGTAAAACCCGTTTGCCTTTCCAGCTTTCGTTTGCTTTAAATGTTTTGCGATACCAGCCAATGCCGTTTGTTTTAAATCCACGACCACGGTTAGCTGTTGAATCCCAGGGTTGTTCAATCTGAAAATCATGCGGCAGATCAAGCTTGCGCCAATCGGTGTCATCAAAAGAAATTGATTGTGCGTTTGGAATATCGCCAGCTTTAAATTTCCAGCCGAAATTAAAAAGCTGGTTAACTCTGATCTGTTCATTGCTTTGCTGTGCAAAAAGAAATGAAGTAAAACAAAGAGCAACAATGGTTGATAAAATTTTTATTCTCTTCATTATATCTTGTTTTCAATTGTAATCTTAAGAAATTAGAAAATCTATTTTGTTCGTTGTACAAGTAATACTTTATCCATAATACCAGAAGGCACCAATGATGTTTGTGGATTGGCTATCTCAGGATAGGCAAAAGTCAAACGTTCCGATTGCGGGAGTGATGCATCGCCAACCATTCGATTGGTTAAAGAATTCACCACCTGAATTTCAATTTCATTTTCTCCGTTCTTGATATAAGAAGTTAGATCAGCTTCCCAAGGACTGCACCAGACGGTTGACACTTCTTTACCATTCACAAATACACGTGCAATAGAACCTAACCTTGGAAAACGAAGCAATACTTGTTCGCCTGCAACAGGCTGCCCTATCTGAATTGTTTTGCGATACACAGCAGTACCTGAATAGTATTTGATCCGTTTATCTTCATTTTTAGTCCAGTCTTTTAAGCTGGTAAATATCACTTCACCGGGACCGCCCCATTTTGGATCAAAAAACACTTTCCATTCTCCATCTATTGATGTGATTTTTTCTTCAGTGCCATTTAATTTTGTTGGAAGAGATGGTGATGTTTGATTAGATGTAACAATGAATCCTGATTCGTTTGGTTGCAAAATAATATTTACTAACAGCCCCTCTTTTCCGGATGAAGTAACAGGTAATACAAATTGTTTTCCGGTTACAGGATCCCAATACTCTGCTTTGGTAGAGTTGGTGCGTAAATGGATTGTATCCTTAAAATAATTTTTGCTGTGATTGTTAAGAAAGTAAATATCATGATCTCCATATCGGCGATGTGCATAATAGATTTTATCAGTTGGTATATTTCCACTTTTAAAACCTGCATCGGGTCCGATTCCTTGTCTGGCTATTGCTTCAGCAAGCGTCATTCCCCAATAAACTTTACCCTTACCAACTGATTTTATTCCGGTTTGTTCTTTGCCCCATAATTGATTTACCAATTGCTGGTACTCTTTTGCGAAAGCAACATCATTTAAAGAACCTGAACCTAACGGACGATTACCATAAACAGCAACACCATCTTTTACCAATTTTACAATCTGTCGCAATGCATCCAGTGAAATGTCTGCTTTGTTTTCGAGCACCAGTAGTTGATAGCTCATTCCATCGGGAAGAACCATACGATTATTTTTACACGACATTCGATTGAGCAACGCATCTTTTGTAAACACATCAAAATCGTATCCTTCGGGAATTTCAGGTAAACGATTCGCCAGCAATTTTACCGGGGCATTGTCGCCCAAATAAATACACAGATCAATTACAGGAATTCCATTGCGCATCAATCCAGCACATCTTGCCTGGTAATCCCAAAATGGCCGGCTGTAGTTCCAATAAGTATTATTTCTGTTAAGTACATATTGTCTGCCTCCACCTGTACTTCCCGGAATTTTATCTAACCAGGGTTGATAGGCTGAAGCACAAACAACAAATTCCTGTGCGCCAAATGCATATGCGTAATCAGCAACATTCTTTGCATCGGCAAATGATTGACTGAATTTCAAATCTGTAAAAGCTTCTGCTGATGCAATCGTTTTTCCGTAAATGTGTGCGGCTGATGAAGTTTCCTTTACATCATAACTTCCATGAGTTTGATAGGCCCAGAATTCACCTTGCGGTTTCTCTACTTTTCCTTTGGCTTTAAAATTATCTGCAACAATTGTTAATCCATTGCCTACTGCCTGTCCCGTAAATACCACGCCGGCCTGTCTGCATAAACTATCTAACACAGCAAAATATTCATCGGCAACTAAATCGGAAAGTGTAAGCCGCATATCATATAAAAATCCGCTCGTTTCATCTTTTGAACCAACAATGTATCCGGCTAAGGCTGGCAGATATTTATTAATACTGTAACCACGACGTTGTTTAAATTTATGTTCAAATTCTGGTGTCCAGTTTTGCGAACCGGCTTCGTGACTATCCATATGCAAACCAGTCAATTCTATTCCAACTTTTTTTAGAGAGTCGGACATTACTTTGAAATAATTATTCCACTGTGTTATTGTTGCTATTGATGAGAGCTTATCGCTCTCCAATCCCATTAAATTAGGACGACCATGTTTTGTATTTACGCCAATTGATACACGGGCAAAACGCATAATCACCCATCGACCCGCAGGTACATTCCATTCCAGTTGGCCATTGTTCATTTCATTCGTCAAATCAATGATCTGCTTAGGATCAATGAGTGCGGATTGGGAATAAGCAGGTGTATTCTCCTTCTCAATATATTCAGAGTTCAATCCTGCCTTTTCTTCCCATTGATCCATTTTTGCCTGCGATGAAAGAATGAAATTTCCAATGGGCAATTCCTGTCCGGCATCTTTTGGGTAATTCCAGTCATGCAGATTCAATCGAAAATATTTTCCTTTCACAGGCGGAAATGAAATTGTTTTCTGATTCCATGTTGGCGATTCATACATCGGTTTCAAGTCACATACTTTGGTATACGTAACGCCATCTTCTGAAACTTCCAACTGACCCAGATCCGGTTGCTTTACATAACCGTAGCCATAAAAATCCTCAGACGAAGGGCCGGGCATATTCATCGCACCTGTTCTAGATTTACCTCTTGGGCGGACACGATAGGTTATACTTCTTGCAGTAAAAGCATTGTTGAATTCAAAATTGATAAAAACTGATTTACCCGTTTGTTGTGAAGGGATACTGATTAATTTATTATCCTTTGGAAAAACAATTGCGTTAACGTTCAATTGTGGGATGTTGGAAGATACTTTCGGAATTTGCGTAAGACTTGTTCCCCAATTTCCATCGGGAACAGGAAATGCAACTACAGCTACATCGTTTACTTTTCCTGATTTGCTTTTGCGGGCAGGTGCAGGGAGTTTGGCTTTAAAAAGCTGCCCCCCATTAATTACTGTATCAGTTGCATCAAGACGTTGCATACTTAACTCTTCGGTAATCCATGGGCCACCGGAAACATAGCCATTAGAAAGATGTGTTTCAAATGTTAATCCTAAACGTCTTGCTTCGGAAGCTGCAAAGCGAAACATATCCCACCATTCTTTTGAAAAAGCAGGCAAAGCATGCTCACCCTTGCCATGTTGCTGGTCGTAATATACCACGCCACCAACACCTTCTTTTTTAAATGCTTCTAAATCGGCAGTAATACCTTCCCTTGTTGTTTCCGTTTCTCCATGGAACCACCAAAGCTTTGTACGGGCTGTGTTAGAGGGTTGGGAAAATTCGTTCCTGATTTGTTGTAAGGAAGTATTTGGGGTTTGGCCGAAAACAGGAAAACAAAACAAAGACAATAAACAGTTTGAGAAAAAGAACAGCAGTATACGCATAATCGTTATTGTGCCCGTAAGTTAGAATCTGTCAATAGAGCAACAAGAAATTTGCCTGTTCAAAGTATATTCAAACTGATGAACAATATAACTTTCTGCAAATCAACTGTGAACAAGCAGCATGAACAAGCGGGAAGAAAGATGATTGCTGTCTTAAAAATGATAAAGCAGCTTCCCGTCGTACGATTTCAGGTCGCAGGTTTTTATAACACCTGTTCCTTCAAACTCCAGGAATAATCCTTTCATATTGCCTAATGATTGCTGATAGGAGCCTGTGAAAATTTGTTTGCCATTCACAAACAGGGTTACCTGTTTCTGATGGTTTACCAGTTTCACAGTAGTCCATTGACTGAGGTCAAGTACAAATTGCGATAGATCGTTGGTAGCGCCTTTAAATATTTGTTCACTCACAATATTCAACACCCGTTGACTGCAACCTGCATTCACCCATCTGAACCGGATGACATTGTTGCTGCCGGAAATCTGGAACTGTGTACTGCGGCAGAAGATTCCTTTTTCCTGGATATGGTTTTTAAATGTTGTTTCGAAGATGAAATCATCGGCACTTTGATTGAACGGCGTGTAATTGGAAAGCCTGGTTAAAACCGGCCCGGTGGTATCCAATCCCAGTTTAAACAATTGGCTGTTGGTTACTTCGAACAAACTGTCACTACCTGTTTTAATGACAGGAAGCGCATAGAAATGCACGGGTATATCATCCTGTCGATGAAATCCAAAAGCGATCCAGTTATTGGATTTTATATACGCACTGGTTTTTGCAAATGTTTGTTGCCGGGTTTGCAGAGAGACAGTAAACACACCGGGGATATAATAAATATGTGCAACATTTTTTTCATCTGGTTTGATGTATTGCCAGGGTGATTTATCACCAAAATTGACAAAGAGGCTATCCTCTGTTCCGGGCAATTGTAATTCAAAAACAACGGTGGCAGGTAAGAGTCCTTCGGTACGTGTAATGTTGATTGTGCCGTAAATATCTTTGGGTTTCCAATAACGAAAGAAAAGGAAGGCAACGATCGCTGTAATAAGCAAAAGTGCGGGGAACAAGAGTTTGCTTCGCTTTGAATTGTTTGCGCCGTTCGTAGCAACCGGTTTTGTTGAAGACGATTCTACCTGTTGTACAGTTTCAGGCTCTACATACTGCCCATATTTTTTTAATGCATCAACCGTGGCTTGCTGTGGAATATAATCATCATCAACCGAAACTTTGCCGAAGATCCTTTTCAGCGTACTGGGACTGATGTTTACATCTGTATCACCAAAAATCTCCCTGCTCAGATCGCTGAAATCGCCATGCTTCCAGTTTACAGCTGTGCCCCGGTTAAAGCGGTTTTCGCAACAGCGTATAATCTCATCCAGTTTTGCCTTTTTGCTCATCGAAACAAATATAGAGTAAATTGAAAAGTTACAGGACTGTACAGGATAACTGTTCGGTCTTTAACCCTTTACTTTATATGCTGTTTAAAATGCTGTATAAAAATGAGATTCTTCCAAACGGTTGCACTCCCGCTCGTATATTCATGTTCATTTCAGTTCCCGGCTTTCCCGACAATTTTCAATCGTAAAAAGAATCACATGAAACTATTGCTGCTTGCTTTGGTGATATCATCTGCTGCTTTTGCACAAACTGCATCCATCAACGTTGATCTGAAAAAAGAAACAGGCGACATGAAACCCGTTTGGGCTTGGTTTGGTTATGATGAACCGAACTATACCTATATGAAAGATGGAAAGAAATTGCTCACAGAGATTTCAAAACTCAGTCCTGTTCCTGTTTATGTTCGGGCACATAGTTTGTTGGTAACAGGTGATGGTACACCTGCATTAAAATGGGGAAGCACCAATGCTTATACCGAAGATGCAAATGGCAATCCCATTTACAACTGGCAAATCATCGACAGTATTTTTGATACATACATTCAACGTGGAATGAAACCGTTGGCGCAGATTGGTTTTATGCCGGAAGCATTGTCAACGAATCCGCAGCCATATAAACATGATTGGAAACCCGGCGATCCTTATTTCAAGATCATTACAGGCTGGGCTTATCCACCAAAAAATTATAACAAATGGGCCGAGTTGGTTTATCAATGGGTAAAGCACAGCGTTGAACGTTACGGAAAGAAAGAAGTGGAGAGTTGGTATTGGGAATTATGGAACGAACCGAACGGTTACTGGAAAGGAACGAAAGAAGAATTTTTCAAATTATATGATTATACGGCTGATGCTGTGAAACGGGCTTTGCCTACTGCAAAGATCGGCGGAATCAATATTGCCGGAACCGGAAGTAAAGGAGCCCAGGAATGGATGCATGCTTTTGTAAAGCATTGTTTTTCCGACACCAATTATGTGACAAAGAAAATAGGTTCGCCTGTTGATATGATCCTGTTTCATGCAAAAGGATCACCGAGAGTTGTTGATGGTCATGTGCAGATGAATATGGGAACGCAATTGAGAGATATTAATACAGGGTTCAAGTTTGTTGCATCTTATCCGCAGTTAAAACATCTTCCTGTGATCATTGGTGAATCTGATCCCGAAGGTTGTGCTGCCTGCGGTATGCACACCAATCCGGAAAATGCGTATCGCAACGGAACAATGTTTTCGAGTTACACAGCTGCATCTTTTGCACGCAAGTATTTATTGGCCGATTCATTTAACGTCAACTTTCTTGGTGCTGTATCATGGGCCTTTGAATTTGAGAATCAACCCTGGTTCTATGGCTTTCGTGATCTGGCAACAAACGGCGTTGATAAACCGGTGCTGAATGTGTTCCGCATGTTTGGGATGATGAAAGGAAAACGTGTATTGGTGCAGGGTAGCCAGATGTATGATTTGAAAACAATGGTTGACTCAAGTGTTCGTAGAAAATACAATGATGTTGGTGGATTGGCGGCAAAAGATAAACGTTCTGCAACGGTAATGTTGTGGAATTATCATGATGATGATGTGAAGAAGGATGCATTACCTGTTGCAGTAAACATCAATGGATTAACGGCAACAACAGTAACTGTCACTGAATATCGTATTGATGATGAACACAGCAACAGTTATGAAGTGTGGAAGAAAATGGGCTCGCCGCAAAATCCATCAAAAGAGCAAATAGCAATATTGGAGAAAGCCGGTCAATTAAAGACATTGGGTGCAGCAACGAAATTGAAAGTAACAAACGGTGTATTGAATATCACTCTCTCATTACCACAACAAGGCGTAAGCCTGTTGAAACTTGATTGGTGATGCCATAAATTAAATCGCATGAAACAGATTTTTATCATTGCAGCAGTATGTATATCAACAGTTGCATCTGCACAAATTGGCAAGCGTTTTCCATCGGAGCGTAAAGAAGTGATTGATCCGGTGACAGGAACAAAGCTTTTATTTCTTACAAGCACACCCGCCGGCGATTCAAAAATTTATCAGACACATAATCAATGGACGAGTGATGGAGAATGGCTCATCTTTCGCAGCAACCGTGCACGCAATGAAGCGCTGGCTGTGAATGAAAAAACAGGCGACATTGTACAGGTAACTGAAGGTGGTTACACAGGTATGTTGAATGTAGCACGCAAAACGATGAAGCTGTATTTTTTACGTTCATCTCAACGGGATACTGTAAGAAGAACAGCAGGCGACACCACACGCAGAAGAAATCCTATTCCATTACAGATTGTTGAAGTTGACCTGGCAAAAGTATTTGCTGATAGTAAAGCAGGAAAAATGAAAACTGCAAACAACTATCAACGTGTTTGCGGTACAATTCCGTTAGATCTTGAAGGCGGTGGTGATATGGCATTGGATGGCGATGAAGAGTGGGCTTATTTCCGTGTAGGAAAAAATGCAGCAGCAAAACATTTAGCTGCAGGAACAAAACCTGCTGATAATTTTGGGCCACGTAATATGGGTGCTGGCCCAACAGGTATTGCAGCGATGAACGTGTTCACAGGTGAAATAAAATATGTAGTGTCTGTTCCATTTCAAATTGGACATATACAAACCAACCCATGGGTGGCAGGTGAGATTGTGTTCTGTTGGGAAACAGGTGGTAAATCGCCACAACGTACATGGACAGTAATGCGTGATGGCACAGGTCTTCGTCCTTTATATCCTGAATCGGAATACGAATGGGTCACACATGAAGCAGTGATCGGCAAAGATGAAGTGGCAATAGCGATTATGGGGCACCGTAAGATTGGTGGCGTTGATACCACAGGCACAGCTGTTGGTGGTGCAAATCCCGGGCAGGATCCTGCATGGGGACCATCAGGTACAAGAGAAAAGCCAACAGGTCTTGCAATTGTAAATCTGCGTACAAGAGAAACCATCATTGCCGGGCAAACAAAAAGCGGAAGTGGTTTGTGGCATGTGAGCGGATCGCCTGATGGACGTTGGGCAGTGGGTGATGATTTTACAAGAAACATTTATTTGATCGATCGTAATACAGGTGAAATGCTGTTGTTATCAACCGGTCATAAACCAACAGCAGGTGATCATCCGCATCCAACGATGAGTCCGGATGGAACAAAGATTCAAATTCAATCAGCGATGTTATCTGCTGATGGACGATCCATGAACATCTGTATTATTCCTGTGCCCGAAGCGTGGTTAAAACGAACCTATAAATAAAACATGAAAAGACTCGTTGCATATTCTTTTGTGATGCTGTTGTTGATTTTCATCAGCAACACTTTATCAGCACAATTCCTCAACATTAAGAATGATGTCTTCTGGAATACAAAAGATGGCAAGCCGCTCTACAGCCAGGGTGGTGGTATATTTAAATTCAACGATGCAACTGGTAAAGAGAAATACTATTGGTATGGTGTGCAGTATAAAGAAGCAGATATCTATCGTAACAATCCATCCGTTACGTTACCAAACGCCACATTTGAATCAGTAACCTGTTACAGTTCTAATGATTTAGTGAACTGGACATTTGAAGCAGATGTGTTTACAAAAGAAGAAGCGTTTAAAACAATATCCAAAACCTGGGTGGGACGTTTAGGTGTTGCCTATATCAAAGAGTTGAAGAAGTATGCCATGTTTGTGCAGCATGGTAACCAGGTGTTGATCGCAGTTGCTGATTCGCCAACAGGTCAGTTCACCCAGCACCAACGAATCAATATGAAAGAGATGATCGGCACAAGTAACACCGGCGATCAAACTGTATTCACCGATGAAGACACAGGCAAATCATATCTCATCTATTCATATGGCAGCGGACGTAATAAAATTTATGTTTCTGAAATCGGACTAAAAGATGGGATGGTAAACCTGTTAGACTGTATCAAAGTTTTTCAAGGTGAAAGCAGGGAAGGCAACTGTATGTTCAAATACAAAGGAAAATACTATATGGCCGCATCCAACATTTATGGCTGGGATGCATCCTATGCATATTATTTAGTGGCCGATGATATTCGTGGACCTTACTTACCAACGAATGATATGTTGGTGATGAAAGGAAGTGAAAACGATTATGCACATGTAACACAAACCGGCTTCTTCTTCAATGTAAAAGGAAGCAAACAAGAGACGGTGATGTATTGTGGTGATCGTTGGGCCAACTTTGCAGGAAATGGATTGGGTTACAATCAATGGTTTCCGCTTTCGTTTAACGGCGCTGAACCTTATTTCAATTCACTCAGTTCCTGGCACATTAATGCAAAAACAGGAGAGTGGAAAGTGGCTGCTGATAATAACTATGTAAAAAACGGCAGCTTTGAAGCAGACAGAAGAAGAATCCCCAGTCATGTAAAACCGGTACAGGAATTTTTATTAGGCTGGACAACAACTGTGATTGAAGGCAACAAAGTTTCACTCGACAGTAACAGCTCACCTGTATTGAATTATTTCAATACCGAGAGCGACAGAAAGGTTGTGATTGGCGAAAAGAGTTTGCAGATCAGCGATAAAGTCAACTTTAAAAGAAAAGTATCACAAATTATCACTTCATCTCCCTATGTAAAACTGGAAGACGGCAATTACACACTCACAGCTAAAGTGAAAAACAGCAGTGGTTTTGCAAAGCTTGAAATGTATGTGGAGAGCAATAGTAAGATTCGATTATACCCTATCATTGAAGAAAATACATCATGGAAAACAATTACCATTGAGGGCATAATGGTGAAAGCAGGAAAAGTGGAGATTGGCTTTGTTGCTGAAGGTGAAGCCAATGCATTTTGTTATGTAGATGATGTAACATTTGTGAAAATCAAATAAAAAAAGAATCGTTTAATGAGAATAAATATTTATCGCATATTGAGTGCAGCAAGTTGTTTCCTGTTAATAAACGGAGCATTGTTTGCACAGCAAACGGAGATCCGTTACTTATCAGGCACAGATAAAGATCATACTGTTCCATGGGAATTCTTTTGTACAGGCGGAATGAACAGCGGTAAATGGACAACTATACCGGTTCCATCCAATTGGGAATTGCAAAGCTTTGGTGCATATAATTACGGACACGATGAAAAAGGCAATGGCAAAAAGAAAAGCACGGAACAGGGTTTATATAAGCGTCGCTTTATTGCAGATAAAACATGGGCCAACAAGCAAATCGAAATTGTGTTTGAAGGAGTGATGACGGATACTGAAGTAAAGCTGAATGGACAGGTAGTTGGGCCTGTTCATCAAGGCGGGTTTTATCGTTTTCAATATAACATAACACAATTTATTAAACCAGGTGTTGAGAATTTGCTGGAAGTAAATGTCAGCAAAGTAAGTGCCGACAGTACTGTAGACAATGCAGAACGTGAAGGAGATTTTTGGGTCTTTGGCGGTATCTATCGTCCCGTGTATTTAAAAATTTTACCTGCTTCGTTTGTGCAGCGTGTGGCCATTGATGCAAGAGCAGATGGAAAATTTGCAATGGATGTATTTGCTGAGCAGGTAAAAGAAGGAGATGAAATAACAGCACAGGTTAAAACATTAAAGGGCATTGCATTTGGAAAACCATTCACTGCAACTGTAACAAATACTTCAGAGAAAATTCAGTTATCAAATAGTTTTACAAATCCAAAACAATGGAATCCTGAATTTCCAAACCTGTATACTGTTGAAGTAAGCCTTCGTCGTAAAGGGAAAGTTGTACATGTGTTTCATCAACGTTTTGGTTTTAGAACAGTAGAAGTAAGAAAAGGTGATGGCATTTATGTCAATGGCGTGAAGATCATGATGAAAGGGGTGAACCGTCACAGCATCTGGCCGGAGAGTGGAAGAACATTAAGCCGCAAAATTCATTTGAAGGATATCGAATTGATCAAGGATATGAATATGAATTCTGTTCGTATGTCGCATTATCCACCTGATCCTGAATTTTTAGATCTGTGTGATTCACTCGGTTTGTTTGTATTGGATGAGTTAACAGGCTGGCAGAATAAATATGGAACACCCGTTGGTGAAAAATTGGTGAAAGAAGTGGTGACAAGAGATGTCAATCATCCTTCCATTTTATTTTGGGACAATGGTAATGAAGGTGGCTGGAATACGGATCTGGATGATGATTATGCCTTATACGATCCGCAGAAAAGAGTAGTGCTGCATCCCTGGAGTAATTTTAATAACGTTGACACCAAACATTATCCTGATTATAGTTATGTAGAAAAAGCTGCAGAGAAAGGCGATGTGTTGTTACATACAGAAATGATTCATGGTTTGTATGATGGTGGTCATGGTGCAGGGTTAGATGATTACTGGAAGCTCTTTCGGAAAAATCCAAGACATGCAGGTGGCTTCTTATGGGTATTGAGTGATGAAGCAATTGTAAGGAAAGATTTGAATGATAGTTTAGATACCGATGGCAATCATGCTCCTGATGGCATTGTGGGGCCGCATCATGAAAAAGAAGGCAGCTATTATGCCATAAAAGAAATATGGAGCCCTGTACAAGTTGCAAAACCAACACTTGATAAAAGCTTTGCAGGGAAACTATCCATTGAAAATAATTATCTCTATACAAATCTCTCTTCCTGCAAATTCAAATGGGAATTGTTGAAGTTTCCATTGGCAAAGAATAAGAAGACCGGTCATACTGTTATCACATCCGGTAATACATCCATTGCCATGGCAGCAGGAAAAACAGGAACACTTCAAATAGCACTTCCTGCAAACTGGGCGAATGCAGATGCATTGTCATTCACTGCAATTGATCAATACGGCCGTGCATTGTATACATGGGTATGGCCCATTCAACAACCTGCAACAATTGCAGAATTAAATATCGCAGCAACAAAGAAACCGGCAGCTGCAATAAAAGAATCTGTTGAAGGAAAAATGCTTTCCATTATTTGCGATGGCATCAGGTACGATTTTGATATAAGCACCGGTTACTTAACCACCGTTACAAAGAATCAACAACTGATTCCTTTTGGTAATGGGCCTGTGTTGGCGGGAGAAAAACAGACACTGCAAAAAATCAAACATTCAAAACTCGGCAGTAATAAATATGAAGTAGAAGCAGAATACACAGGTGATGCTTCACTTAATGTGAAATGGATCTTTGCAAGTGGATCACCTGTAAAACTGGAATACAGTTATACGCAATCAAAAGCTGCAGATTTTTATGGCATCAGCTTCAATGTTGATGAATCAAAACTGAAAGGAATGAAATGGTTAGGTGCCGGCCCTTATCGTGTGTGGAAGAATCGTTTAAAAGGCGCACCACTAAGTGTGTGGCAGAAGAAGTATAATAAAGCTATCACAGGCGAAGTCATCAGCTATCCTGAATTTTCAGGTTATCATGGAAATGTATATTGGATAACTGTTGAAACAGCGGCTTCTTCATTTACGGTTTATACTGATAAAGAAGATCTGTTCGTGCAGATGCTGAAACCACGCAAGGCATCAACCACATTTATTCCGCATGTGAATCCGCCATTTCCTGAAGGTAACTTTGGATTTCTGAATGCCATTGCACCGATTGGTACTAAGTTCAGGGCGGCAAATACAATGGGGCCACAAAGTCAAAAGAATAATCCTGTTTCGGGATCAGTGAGTGGAAGTCTGTGGTTTGAATTTTAAAATATTATAAACGATTTTATGAAATCATCTTTGCTGTTATTCGTTATTGTGTCCACGGTCTTTAATAGTGTGCTAGCACAAACAAAAGACACAAGCTTTCAATCAAACGGTAACCCCATCATCCGTCATAAATATACAGCTGATGCAGCAGCGATCGTTTATAAAGACAAAGTGTATCTCTATACCGGGCATGATGTTGCTCCGCCAAAAGAGAATCGTTATGTGATGCACGATTGGTTGGTTTTTTCTACATCAGATATGGTAAACTGGACAGAGCATCCATCACCCTTAAATGTAAAAGCATTTAAGTGGGCAAAAGATGATGCGTGGGCCTCACAAGTAATTGAACGCAATGGAAAATTTTATTGGTTTGTTGCCATTACACATGACAGTACGCACAGAGGAAAGGCAATCGGTGTGGCAGTGAGCGATAGTCCAACAGGGCCGTTTACAGATGCTATTGGTAAAGCACTCATCACAAATGATATGACGACAGAAGCAAAGATCAGTTGGGATGATATTGATCCAAGCGTGTTTATTGATGATGACGGACAGGCTTATCTCTTCTGGGGCAATACAACTTTGCATTATGTGAAGCTGAAAGAGAACATGATCGAAATGGATGGAGCTTTCAAAAAAATCGATGTGCCGAAATTTACAGAAGCACCCTGGGTACATAAACGGAATGGCTGGTATTATCTATCGTATGCTTACGAGTTTCCGGAAAAGATCACTTATGCAATGAGCAAGAATATCAATGGCCCATGGGAATATAAAGGCATCCTCAATGAAATTGCAGGGAACAGTAATACCAATCACCAGGCTATTATTGAGTTCAAAGGCAAATGGTATTTCATTTATCATAATGGTGCTTTGGTGCCCGACGCAGGAAGCTTTCACCGTTCGGTTTGTATTGATTATCTCTACTATAACAAAGATGGAACGATGAAGCGTGTAATTATGACCAGTGAAGGCGTAAAACCGGTTAAATAAGTATATTGCGCCCCAGTTATTTCAATTTCTTATGAGAAAATTCGTTAATCCCATACTTTTTACACTCGCAATTACGATTATCCTGCTTGAATGCGCCATGATCAAATTCAGGTCGAAGTTTCCCATAAACGTAGCCTACATCATCATTGTCGTTAATTTCCTCTATTTTAATTTTATCTTTTTCCCCGATGTACGCAGAAGGTACAGGGCGCTGAAACAGGCGGAAAAGTAGCAGGATTGTACAGGATAACCGTCCTGCTTTTAAGTCTTTACTTTATAGGCTGTTTAAAAGCTGTATAAAATGAAATTTCTCTCAACGGTTGCTCTGCTGTTCGCTACTGTATTGTCCCTGCATGCACAGGAAGTCCTCGAAACCGGCGGTAAAAAGATGCCGGACGAATGGATCGATAAAGACACCAAACATCGTGTAGTCAAATTAACAAGAATGGAAGGCAGGAGCAATCTCAGCTTTTACTTTCACAACAATCCTTTCATCGGCAACTCGATGGTGTTTTACAGCAGCAACAAAAACAATGTTGACAGTGTACGTAAACAGGAAATTTCAACTGTTGTTTCCGGTAACCGACAAATTCATTTACTTGATCTCAAAACATTAAAGAGTGAACAATTAACTCATCATCGCTTGCCGATGAATGGCGAGATCGTTGATAATAAAAAAGGAATCGTTTATTACCAGATCAGGGATACGGTATTTTGTGTAAATGCAAAAACAAAAGAAGTGAAAACTGTTTTTGTTTTTCCTGCTGATTTTAAAGGAACGGTGACGGCGATTAATGCTGATGGTACATTGTTAGGCGGTGCAAAATCAAGCGACGAAGAAAAAGAACTCTTTAAAAAATACCCCAACAAGTCAAGCTACTTCGATATTATTTACGAAGCAAAGCTGCCACGTACCTTGTTCACGATAAATGTAAAGACAAAAGAATTAGACAAAGTGCACAGCGACAGTGCATGGCTCAATCATGTACAGTTCTCAACAACCGATCCAAATCTTTTGATGTTTTGTCATGAAGGCCCCTGGCATAAAGTGAACCGTATCTGGACGATCGATGTGAAGACGAAGAAGATCACGCAGATCCACAAACGCATCATGGATATGGAAATAGCGGGGCATGAGTGGCCGAGTGTGGATGGACAAATTATCTGGTACGATCTGCAACAACCACGCAGCACGAAATTTTATGTGGAAGGGCATCACGTTAAAACCGGGCAAAAAACAAAATATGAATTGCAGCGTGATGAATGGAGTATTCATTTCAACAGTAATAAAGACAATTCATTGTTTTGTGGTGATGGTGGTAATTCAGGACAGGTTGCAAGAGCGAAAGATGGTATGTGGATCTATTTATTCAAACCCGATGGGGATAAGTTTATCTCAACCCGTTTGGTGAATATGAAGCATCACAATTATCGTCTTGAACCAAATGTGCATTTCAGTCCCGATGGTAAATGGGTGATCTTCCGTGCCAACTTCGAAGGCATTGAGAATGTCTATGCCGTTGAGATCAACGAAACAAAATAAACATCAGCTTATCAATATACGAATGAAAAAATTTATCACTCTTCTTTCCTTTAGTTGTTCCATCATCGTTGCACAAGCACAATTAAACTGGCCATCAGTTAACAATACAACCAAACCCTGGACACGTTGGTGGTGGGAAGGCAGCGCTGTAAACAAAGCTGATCTTACCTGGAACTTACAACAATACCAACAAGCCGGCTTGGGTGGTGTGGAGTTAACACCCATCTACGGCGTGGAAGGTTACGAAAAACAGTTCATCGATTTTCTGTCGCCGCAATGGATGCAGATGTTTTCTTATACACTCAACGAATCAAAACGTTTGGGGCTTGGTGTTGATTTGGCGAATGGAACGGGCTGGCCTTTTGGCGGACCATGGGTGAAAGACGAAGATGCCAGCAAAAGTATTTTCTACAAATCGTTTACTTTAAAAGGCAGCGAACAATTGAATGAAGCTGTTGAATACAAACAGGAAGGCTTCATCCGCACTGCCAATAATAAACCGGCAACATTTGAGCAGGTGTTGAAACCTGTATGGACAAATAAAAATTTACAGGCATTGGCATTGGATCAGATACAATACCCAGGCAAATTGCCTTTGCAAACATTGATCGCTTATTCTGATAAAAATGAAACGGTTGATCTTACAACAAAGGTTGATGCAAATGGAAAATTAAACTGGACTGCGCCATCTGGAAACTGGACACTGTATGCTTTGTTCCAAGGCTTACATGGTAAGATGGTGGAGCGTGCAGCACCCGGTGGTGAAGGTTATGCCATCGATCACTTTTCATTACAGGCTGCTACCAACTATTTCAAAAAATTTGATGCATCGTTCAAAGGCTATGATATTTCTTACCTGCGTTCCTTCTTTAATGATTCGTATGAAGTGGATGATGCAAGAGGACAAAGTAACTGGACAGCAACTTTCTTTACAGAGTTTAAAAAACGTAAAGGCTACGATCTCAAAACACAATTGCCAGCATTGTTTGGAAAAGATACACCCGAGAAAAACAGTCGTGTCATTTATGATTACCGTTCGGTAATTGATGAACTGTTGCTGGAACATTTTACCATGACCTGGAAGAAATGGGCGAGCACCAAAGGAAAGATGCTGCGTAACCAATCGCATGGTTCACCTGCAAACACATTAGACTTGTACAGCGTGGTTGATATTCCCGAAACAGAAGGAACAGATATCCTCCGTTTCAAATTTGCGACCTCAGCAGCAAATGTATCGGGCAAACAATTGGTATCATCTGAATCAGCTACATGGCTCAATGAACATTTCTTATCAAGCTGGGGCGATGTCAAAAAAGCAATCGACTTATATTTCCTCGGTGGTGTGAATCATATTTTTTATCATGGCACTGAATACTCACCGAAAGAAGCAAAATGGCCGGGCTGGTTGTTTTATGCAGCCGTGCATTTTCAACCAACCAATCCGCAGTGGAAAGATTTTCATGCACTGAACAGTTATATTACCCGCACACAAAGTTTTTTACAAAAAGGAAAACCGGACAACGATGTGTTGCTGTATTACCCCATTGTTGATCGCTATGCAGAACCGGGCAATGTATTACTACAGCATTTCGATGGCATGGAACGGAATTTTGTGAATACAGAATTTGAACATGTATCAAAATGGATGGTAGAGAAAGGATACAGTTTTGATTTCTTCAGCGAACGCCAGTTGCAGAAGTTTACCAATAGCGGAAACAATATCATCAGCAGCGGCAATGTCTATCGCACTATCTTATTACCTGCCAATAAACTCATCACAGAAAAAGCATCCCAGCAATTAGTAAAACTGGCGCAACAGGGTGCAACCATTCTTATTTATAAAAACCTGCCGCAGGATGTGCCGGGCTTTAATCAACTGGATGCAAGAAGAAAAACATTTCAGCAATTGATCAGTCAGTTGAAATTCTCTAAATCAGATAATCTGCAGAAAGCAATTGTAGGCAAAGGTGCATTCATGATCAGTGATGACCTGGATGTTTTGTTGCTGACAGCAAAAGCAAGAAAAGAAAGCTATACAGAGAAAGGCTTGTCTGTTCTTCGCCGGAAGAATGCAGAAGGAACCATGTGGCTCATCAACAACCGTACTGACAAGCCGTTTGAAGAATGGATTGAAATCAACAGCAATGCCGCTTCTTTTGGTTTGTTTGATGCCATGACAGGCAAAAAAGGATTGGCGAAATGGCGCAGGAACAGCAAGGGTGCAGTTGAAGTGTTGCTGCAATTGCAATCATATGAAGCCATCATTGTGCAATCATACGCAACAAAGAAAACAGGCGCTGCATTTCCATACAAAGAAAGCGTTGCACAACCACAGGAAATAAAAGGAGAGTGGACAATCAGCTTCCTTGACGGTGGCCCAACGATTCCGGCAGCAATCACCACTACCACTTTAAAATCATGGACTGAACTTGGCGAAGAAGATGTAAAGCATTTCTCCGGTACTGCGAAGTATAGCATCTCATTTGCAAAACCTGCCGGTAATGCAGGTTCATATTTGCTCAATCTCGGTGCTGTAGATGAAACTGCGGAAGTAATACTCAACGGCAAAAAGATTGCAACAGTCATCGGCCCCGTGTTTCAATGTGTAATTCCTGCATCAGCTATGCAGGCCAGCAACAAACTCGAGATCATCGTTGCCAACTTAATGGCCAACCGTATTATTTACATGGATAAGAATAACATTCCGTGGAAAATATTTTACAATACAAATATGCCTGCACGAAGGGCAGAAAACGCTAAGAAAGGTATCTTCACTGCAGCCGCATGGAGTCCGTTATCATCCGGACTACTCGGCCCTGTTACGATCACCCCTTTAAAATAAATCTATGCACCGCAGAACCTTACTGAAGCAATTAGCTGCTTCTGTTCCTGCAGTATGGCTGGCACAACATGCAGATGCTGCTTCTTTCTTTTCGTCAGATGATTTACAAATTGCAGACGGACCTTTTCAACCAAACTGGAATTCATTAGAACAGTATAAAACACCCGACTGGTACCGAAATGCAAAGTTTGGCATCTGGGCACACTGGGGACCGCAATGCGAACCTGAGTTTGGCGATTGGTATGCACGTGAAATGTATATGGAAGGCAATGGCAAATACAATTACCATGTTTCAAAGTATGGTCATCCATCGGAGTTTGGTTTTAAAGATGTGATCAACGAATGGAAAGCGGAGTTGTGGAATCCGGAAGAGTTATTGGAGTTATATAAAAATGCAGGTGCCAGATATTTTATGGCACTGGCGAATCATCATGATAATTTCGATTTGTACAACAGTAAATACCATAACTGGAATTCAACGAAGATCGGACCGAAGAAAGATTTGATCGCAGGTTGGGCGAAAGCAGCACGCAAGCAAGGTTTGCATTTTGGTGTGAGTGTGCATGCAGCGCATGCATGGAGTTGGTACGAACCTGCACAGCGCTCCGATACAAAAGGACCGAAAGCAGGAATTCCTTACGATGGCAAACTCACCAAGAAAGATGGCAAAGGTAAATGGTGGGAAGGCTTGGATCCACAGGAACTGTATGCACAAAATCATCCTCTGAGTAAAGCGAGTAATGATAATGCAGTGATACATGCACAGTGGGATTGGGGTGCAGGTGTAGCTGTTCCGGACAAAGCTTATTGCGATAAATTTTTCAAACGCACCATCGATCTCATTGATAAATACGATCCCGATGTGGTGTACTTCGATGATACCGTGTTGCCTTTATATCCCATCAGTGATGTTGGGCTAAAAATCGCTGCTCATCTGTACAACAAAAGCATCAAAACAAAAGGTTCGTTACAAGCTGTTATCAACGGAAAAATTTTAAATGAGCAGCAACGCAAATGCATGGTGTGGGATATTGAACGTGGACAAAGCAACAGCATTGAACCATTGCCCTGGCAAACCGATACCTGTATCGGCAGCTGGCATTACAATAAACCCATCTTCGATAATCATCGTTACAAATCAGCGAAAACAGTTGTACATACATTGGTGGATGTGGTGAGTAAGAATGGGAATTTGATGTTGAGTGTGCCTGTAAAAGGGAATGGCACCATCGATAGTGATGAACGAAAAATTGTTGAAGAGATCGGCCGCTGGATGAAAGCAAACAGCGAAAGTATTTACGATACAAGACCGTGGACGATTTTTGGCGAAGGACCTGCATTGGAGAATGCAGCACCGCTTTCGGCACAAGGTTTTAATGAAGGAAAAGGTAAACCAATGGAAGCGCAGGATATCCGCTTTGTTGTGAAAGCTGATGTGTTATATGCAACCGTCATGGGCTGGCCGGAGAACGGCAAAGTGCTCATTAAAAATCTCGGCAGCAACAGCCAGCATTACAAAAAGAAAATAAACAAAGTTGAATTGCTTGCTACTAAACAAACGCTGGCATTTGAACAAACAGCAGATGGATTGTTGGTGAACTTTCCGGAAAACAGACCGGAGGAGTTTTATGCAAATGCATTGAAGGTGATGAGTAGTGAGTAGTGAGTAGTGAGTGCCGAACATTCTGTATGTCTATCCCCTCTTGGGAGGGGTGGCAACATCTAACACAATCAACATAACCAATGGGGTGGGTTACTAAAGAAAACAAATGACCAAATTCTCAAACTATATCTTCTTCTTTTTCTTCCTGCTGTTCAGCATTCAACTCTCAGCACAAAACAAAACCGTCCCCAAACCTTTATACGACGATCCCATTTATCATGGCGCTGCTGATCCCGTCATCATCTACAACAAAGCAAAAAAGAAATGGTGGATGCTGTACACCAACCGTCGTGCATCGATTGAAGATTCAACCGTGCAGTGGGTACATGGTACAAGAATCGGTATTGCCGAAAGCAAAGACGGTGTAGAGTGGAACTATGTTGATACCGCCAATATCAATTACCGTCCCGATGTTGGTTACACCCATTGGGCGCCTGATGTCATTGAACACAAAGGAACCTGGCACATGTATCTCACTTATGTGCCAGGCACATTCAAAGACTGGAATCATCCACGGGTGATTGTGCACCTCACCAGTAAGGATTTAAAGAACTGGAACTATCAATCAACATTGAAGTTGGTAAACGAGAAAGTAATCGATGCATCAGTGTACAAGATCAACGATACCAGCTTCCACATGTGGTACAACAATGAAAAAGATGGCAAGAGTATTTATTATGCCGACAGTAAAGACTTGTACAACTGGGTCGATAAAGGCAAAGCCATTCCAGCAAGAGGCGAGGGAGCGAAAACATTTTATTGGCAGGGTAAGTATTTTATGATCATCGATGCATGGAAAGGCATGGAAGTGTACTCATCGACTGATTTATTAAACTGGACCAAACAACCCAAACGAATTTTAGAAGAGCCCGGCAAAGGAAAAGATGACCAGGCAATTGGCGGACATTGTGATGTAGTGGTGAGTAATGGTCGTGCTTTTATTTATTATTTCACACATCCGGGAAGAAGCAAAGCAAACCCTGCTGCAAGAGGTTCATTTGATGAGAAGCGAAGTGTAATACAAGTGGCAGAATTGAAATTTATCAACAATGAAATTGTTTGCAATAGAGACGAAGCCTTAACTTTCAAGCTGAAATAATCTGAAGCAATGTCTTACTCAGCAAACGAACAACGTTATCAGCAAATGCAATACCGCCGCTGCGGAAAAAGCGGTATCCAGTTATCGGCACTTTCATTGGGCTTATGGCACAACTTCGGTGATGTGGATGATGAAGCCGTGTATCGCAAAACCTTGCACACTGCTTTTGATTGCGGCATTACGCATTTCGATCTGGCCAATAACTACGGACCACCTCCCGGCAGTGCAGAAATTAACTTCGGCAAAATATTGAAGAATGATTTCGCTGCTTATCGTGATGAGTTGATCATTTCCAGTAAAGCAGGTTATTATATGTGGCCCGGCCCTTATGGCGAATGGGGAAGTAAGAAAAATCTTGTTGCAAGTTTGAACCATAGTTTAAAACGCATGCAGCTCGATTATGTAGATATCTTTTATCATCATCGTCCTGATCCCAACACACCATTGGAAGAAACCATGACTGCACTTGATCTCATCGTTCGACAAGGAAAGGCACTATATGTTGGTATCTCCAATTATAAAAGTGAAGATGCAGCAAAAGCATTTGCCATTTTAAAAGAATTGGGCACACCTTGTTTAATTCATCAACCCAAGTATTCCATGTTTGAACGTTGGGTGGAGAAAGATGGTTTACTCAATGTGCTTGAAGCTAACGGTGTGGGTTGCATTCCTTTTTCTCCATTGGCACAAGGACTGCTCACCAATAAATATCTCAAAGGAATTCCGGAAGGTTCACGTGCAACAAAAGGCGTGTTTTTAAAACAGGAACAGATCACCGAAGAAGTGTTGACGAAAGTAAGAGCACTCAATGACATTGCAACAACACGTAATCAATCATTGGCACAAATGGCATTGGCCTGGTTGTTAAAAGATGAACGGGTGACGTCTGTATTGATCGGTGCAAGCAGTTCAGCACAGTTGCTTGATTCGGTTGCTTGTTTAAACAATCTTGCTTTTACAAATGATGAGTTGAGCAAGATCGAAACTATTTTGGGCTAAAGCCCATCAATCACGAGTTTCATTTGAATTGCCCCGGCCTTAAGGCCGGGGCAATTCAAAGACAAGCCTCTAATGGGCTTTAGCCCTGATTGATTTTTATTATTGAACACAAAGAATTAAGTCATATAAAACGCATCATCATCATCATGAAAAAATTAAGCTTCCTTCTCCTTATTCAATTACTGGTCGTATCAGTTTTCGCACAGCTAAAAGTCGAACAACTCAAAACAGAAAACCTAACCAATCCCATCGGGTTGGATGTACTGCAACCATACTTCAGCTGGCAGTTGGTTTCTGATCAACGCAATACAATGCAATCTGCATATGAACTAAGAGTAGGCACAGAACCGGCCGCATTGGTCAAAGGCGAAGGCATTTGGAAAACAGGCAAGATCAATTCCGATCAATCAATTCATGTGCCGTACAAAGGAGCAGCACTCACATCAAACAAAAAATATTACTGGCAGGTGCGTGTATACGACAACAATGGTAAAGCTTCAGCATGGAGTACAATTGCTCATTGGCAAATGGGTTTACTCTCTGCTTCTGATTGGAAAGCACAATGGATCGAACCGGGTTATAAAGAAGACAGTGTGTTTGCTGCACCACTGATGCGCAAAGAATTCAGCAATTCGAAGAAAATAAAATCGGCAACGGCCTATATTACTGCGCATGGTTTATACGAAGCACAGATCAACGGCAAACGGGTAGGTGATGCATACCTTACTCCCGGCTGGACGAGTTATAACAAACGTCTGCAATACCAGGCCTATGATGTAACTGCCTTGTTGAAGAGCGGAGCCAATGCTATTGCTGTTACACTGGGCGATGGTTGGTATCGTGGAAATTTCTCCTTCGATCATCGCCGGAATATTTATGGAAAAGATATTGCACTCTTGTTTCAACTCGAGATCAGTTATACCGATGGAACAACAGCAACCATTGTATCGGATGCAAGCTGGAAATCTGCTACAGGTGCCATCCGTGCAAACGGAATTTATCAAGGTGAACTCATTGATGCACGACAGGAAAAGAATGGATGGACAGTTGCAGGCTATGATGATAACAACTGGGCTCCCGTTAAAACAAGCAATGCATCAAAAGATATATTAGTTGCTACCTATAACGAACCCATTAAAAAACATGAACGCTTTGCAACAGGAAAACTTATCACTACACCCAAGGGAGAAAAAGTGATCGACTTCGGGCAAAACTTAGTGGGCTGGGTGCAGGTAAAACTAAGAGGCAAAGCTGGCGATACCATCAAAATATCACATGCAGAAGTGATCGATAAGAAAGGAAATTTTTATACCGACAACCTGCGTGGTGCAAAAGCACAAGCTGTGTATGTACTCAAAGGAAACGGCGAAGAGATCTTTGAACCGCATTTTACCTTCTTTGGTTTCCGTTATATAAAAGTAGAAGGTGTTGCAGCTGAATTACAGCCCGAAAATTTTACCGCCATTGCTTTGTATTCTGCTATGGAGCAAACAGGAAGTTTCACTTCGTCCAATGAAAAGATCAATCAACTGCAACATAATATTGAATGGGGATTAAGAGGAAATTTTTTAGATGTACCAACTGATTGTCCGCAGCGTGATGAACGCATGGGCTGGACAGGTGATGCACAGGCTTTCTTCCGCACAGCAACATTCTTACGAGGCGTCAATAATTTTTTTAACAAGTGGATGAAAGATGTGGCGGCCGATCAAATCAAAACAGGAAGTATACCACATGTTATTCCAAATGTATTGGGCGAACAGGGATGGGCAGCAGGTGGCAGTGCAGGCTGGGCCGATGTATCAACCATCATCCCCTGGGAAATGTATTTGGTGTATGGCGATAAACGCATTCTCGAAAACCAGTACAGCAGTATGAAAGCATGGGTGGGTTATATGCAAAGCCAAAGCACAAATGATTTATGGAACAAAGGCAGTCACTTCGGCGATTGGTTGTTTTATACCATGGCCGATGATAATGATGGTAACGCCGCCATCACCAATAAGTATTTAATTGCACAATGCTTTTACGCTTACTCTACACAGTTACTCATCAATGCAGCAAAAGAGTTGGGAAAAAAAGATGATGTAGCAACATATAGCAACCTGTTACAAAAAATCAAAGAAGCATTCTTAAAAGAATATACAACGCCCAATGGTGCCACCATGAGCAACACACAAACATCGTATGTGCTGGCTTTGCAGTTCGATCTGTTTCCTGAAGCCATGCGTCAACAGTCGGCCGACAGGTTGGTGGCAAACATCAAACAATACGGTAATCATTTAACCACCGGGTTTTTAGGAACGCCTTATTTATGTCATGTGTTGAGTCGTTATGGATATAGTGATGTGGCGTATACATTGCTGTTACAGGAAACCTATCCATCCTGGTTGTATCCTGTTACAAAAGGTGCTACTACTATTTGGGAACGTTGGGATGGTATCCGCACCAATGGCGATTTCCAGGCCATCACCATGAACTCCTTTAACCATTATGCATACGGCGCCATTGGCGATTGGATGTATCGTGTAATGGTGGGGCTCGATAACGAAGATGGTTCCATTGGTTATAAGAAGATCCGCATCCGTCCGCATATCAGTGGCAAGTTCACCCATGCATCAGCCAACTACCAAACACAATTTGGTAAACTCAGCAGTGGTTGGAAATTGGAGAATGGAAAACTCATCCTGCATGCAGAAGTGCCGGCCAATACAACTGCTACTATTTATATTCCTGCAACCGCTGCAACTGATGTATTAGAAAATGGTCAGCCGCTTTCATCTGCAAAAGAGATACAGGTAGTGGGTAAGGAGAAGGAGTATGTTGTTGTGAAAGTTGGCTCGGGGAAATATGAATTTAGTACTGCTTATACAGCGAAGTAAAGGCAATAAGAAAAGCATGATGTAACCGGCGATATTGCTACTATCATCTTCTGTTGCGTCGCACTCTTGTACTGTAGTAATTCTATTCAGTATTCTAACTCCCGAGGTCGGCTGAGACCAAGCCCTAGGCCAAGACAATACATCAAATAATATAATATATTTGTATGGACAGTAATTTTAATGATAACATATAGAAAATACTATGGAGTGCATTTTTTGTGACCAAGAAAATACTGCGAAATCGATTGAGCATATTGTTTCAGAAGCATTTGGGAATAAAAGTTATGTCGCACAAAGGGGAAGAGTGTGTGATGATTGTAACAATAGGTTTTCAAAATTTGAAGGAACTGCTTTATCGAATAGTGTTTTTGTAATGGAGCGTGCAAGACTTGGCATTGCGACCAAAAAAGGGAAAAATGCAAAAGGAAAAGTTGATAATTTGGAAATAGCAGGTCACGAAGAATTTGAAAAAAACTTAATTACTATTAAAGGTTTGACGGATGATAACTTCATAGCCTTTGACCCTGATACTAAAACCGGAAAACTTTATGTGAAGTCGTTTGATAAGAGTGAAGTAGCTGCTTCAAAACTATTATTAAAAATGGCTTTATCTTCAATTTTCACTTCCCAACGAGAGTTGTTCAACAAATACGATTTTACAAACTTAAAACGTTTTCTTACAAACAAGGACAATGCCGATTGGCCATTTATGACCAGTGGCTATGAAATTGGAAAGTTTCAAAGTATACCTCGTTTTACGGATAAATTCAACTTGGGTAAGGTAAGATGTTCCTTACGATATTTTGAAATGGATGAGAATACCCTTTTGTTTATGTTTACTTATGGCGCCGTTTCAATGGTTATTAATTTGCTTAACAGAAATCTTGAATGGATAGAATCGTATAGCAATAGTGATAGTGTCTCTAGTTTATATCCTGAACATTTCAGAAAAAAAACTGTTACCGAAAAGAGGATTGTTGCAAATGGTTCCAAACAATAAAACATCAGCAATATGTTACTATCAGAAATTATTCTTGTTTCGTCGGCCTTAGTCTAGCCTCAGCCGACCTCGGGAGTTAGAAAACTTTTCTCGTATAAAGAAAAAACCTATTTTAGAGTTACGTCAGCAAGTGAAACTGCAACTGTGAATCACCGGAACAGCCAGAGCTAACCCAAACTCCACGCTTTACCCCGGATATTTTATTTTGATTGCTGCGCAAGAGAAGAGCAGAGTTGATGTGCCGGGATGCACCAAAGAAATATATTGACAGAAAGTGTATAACAACATTAACCGTGTATAAGCATTTAGGAACGTTTGCGTCCGAATAATGAAAAAGCGGATTGTGGTAACAACAATACAAAAAGTAGCACATTATCTAGTTAAATAGCAATAACACTTGTTTTATTTTGTTGCGTATAATAGCGTAAATATTACTGTTACCCACCATTTTAAAAAATCGACACAGTGACATTAATAATATCTTGGATAGGAGTTGACGACAAAAAAGACGGTAAAGAAATCTCTTCTATTTACATTTCGTCCGACAGCAGATACACTTGGAGGAACTTAGGAAAATATGATTATGGAGTAAAAGTCTTCGGCTCGACAAAATTTCCTGAAATATTCGGTTTTTGTGGTGACGTATTGTTTCCATCAACTATACTTGGACAAATTATTCCACAAATTGACAATGGTATATTGTTCGAGAATTCTGACAACGCAGAAACTAAAAGCAATAAAATATTCTCTTACTTAAAGACATCGTTTGAGAGTTACCCAAAAAATTTCATTGGCGAAGGTTTTACCATACTTCATGGGACTAGATTTGAAAAGTCATTTAAACTGTTCAAAACTTATCTCGGGTCGGACAAACAATTGCACAAAAAAGAAATTCCATTGGGCAACATCTCAACCAAGGTATTTAGCGGAGGCTATGGAGCAAGTGAATTTGACGAAAACTGGTTACAATGGGAAAGTGAGAAACATAATGACTACAGAACAAGTAGAGCAGTTTATCATTGCTTGTATAAAACATTAAAGGACATTAAAGACCCACGAACAGGTGGACTTCCACAAATTGTTGGGCTATACAGGAATAAGAATGCGAGACTGTTCGGAATTGTGGAGAACGATAAAAAGTATATTTACGGAAAAGAAAGCTCTGAGGACATAAATTCATCAAGCATTGAGTGGAGAAATGGAAATTTTGAACGCATGAACCCCGAGACATTGAAAATATTTGAGAGTGCACAACGACAACCTCAATAAAGAAGCAACTCCCTGACTCTCCACAAATATTTACTAAGGCATTTGGGGAGGTCGAGGTGGCGGGTAGTTTAACGACTACCTTCAGGGTATTTAAGAGTCAACTGTGGTGTAATTTAGATAGCACATCCACAACTAAGTGGAAGGACCTGGGGCGGAGCCAGGCGGCTTTTTTAAAATTTGATGAAGAAGAAAAATGGCTGATAACACTGGTTTTGTATCAGGGCTGTCATGCAAACTTGGAGCTTTGTGATTCTATTAAAGTTCAGTGCTATGAAACCCACCCGAACGGAAGGTCCGAAAACGTTGGCAGAAATAAAACATAATATACATGAACAAGCTTATTTCAAGACGGGGTATAATTCTAATTATTATTCCACTTTTCGTGGTTTTCCTTCAGGGTTTTTTACGCTTTGTATTGAAACATGACTTTAATACTCTTGGAATAACATTAGGAGCTTTAGGGCTTGGTCAAATGTTACCTTTTTTTTACTTCGACCATTTTATTGCTAATAAAGTGTTGGCTGTGGCACCGAGCTATAAAATGAACACCGATGAGTTACAAATTTCATATAAAGTAAAAGGAAATGTAAATCCGGAAGAAATCGACAAAGTTAAAAATTGGTTCATTATAGCTATGTTTGTTAGCTTAGCATTATTTTTAATAACAATTTACTTAGGTTTATCTGGAGAAATTGAATGGCATGTTTTTTTCGGAGGATTAAGTTGCATTATATCATGGATATTACTTGTTTTTAAATGGTAACTACTAATGCCTTACTGATAATAGGAGTGGTACTAAGTATTGCTTTAATATTTAGTGTTTTCATGATTATTACTAAATCAAGAAAAATTAGAAGCAACACAATTTTACAAGAACAAAGTTTGGATGATGCAATAAAAATTCTTACCTCACATTTTTACGAAAACGCAATAAAAGACGTTCATAAAAATGAAATCGAATCAGCAAAGCTAAAAACTCTTTTTGAAAAGGAATTATTAGCTCAATTTTTACTTGATCAAAAAATTTATCAAATTCAATCAAAGCAATCAAGAATTTTCAAAGCGAAAATTGACAATGTTTTAATTGCGAATGCAATTATTGACAATTTAAAAGAAAGAGAAAAAAATATTGAGTTTATAAAACGGAGTGCAAGTCTGTATATTAATATTGCAAAAATTATCACTTTACTATATTATTTGGAAAGAAAAGAATCTCAAATCAACTTAGACTTTAGTTCTCAAAATTTCCAATTAGATAAATATCGTTTTCGGATCGAAAAGGATATCCAAGGATCTGAACAAATTTTTGTTGAAGAGTAATTCCTGCTGCCTGCAAAAGTATTTTACGTCCGCACGGGGACTGGCCTTAGCCTATCCCGGGAATACGTAGAAGGATTGAATAAAGGATGTTAATCAACATCATAATGGTAAACAAATTCGTAAACATCCATGATTTCATCCTCTCCTGCCTGCTTTTTAAGTTGCTGAAAAATCTCTTGTTGCACTAAATAGTGGTTTTGGGCTTCTTCACAGTAGTCTTTTATTTTAATGGAATATTTGCAAGATAATTTAACTTTTATCTGGTCGTCAGAATTTTGTTCGGATTTTAAAACTATTACATCTCCTGGATTCAAAAAGTCATACTTACCATTTTGATCATAAACTGAATATTTCCCATATGCGTTTCTGTCATTGGGTTTATTATCCCCCGAAATGAGGATGATTTTATTTTTGTGGACTTTTCCCGATTTAGGGGCGGACAAAGTTTTGGGAAATAAACTAATTCTTGTAGCTCCTTCTCGTTCAAGAAATTTTATGTTGTTACCATCACCGATAACGTGAATAATGCGACTAAATGGACCATGTTCAAATCTGTAGTCTGCGTAAATGTGCGGAATCTTATGTATTGGTCCCCCTTTGTCATCGACCAAAAGAATTTGTTCGTATTTCAAGAGAGCCCATACGGAAATTTCAACTTGACTCGAAAATGGAAAACGTTCCCAAAAGTTCCGGACTGCTAGGTTATTCTTCATATTTTCAAGTCGTTCTTCTTCAGTTTCGAATTCGTCATATATCATGCTGGAGTCAAAGCCTTCAAACATGTCCCATTCTTTGAGTCGTGCATTATAAAAACCATAGTGCATTCGCAATTGAACCCAAATGCCATATACATTGTTCCCCTTAAAATAATATTTCCCCCATCTAGGTCTTAAATGAAAATCAGCGTATTCTTTTTCTCTGGGATAGAGATTGTCATTAATATCTCGTATTAGTATTTCGTGATGGCCAATGTTTTCTTCACCCAATACTTTGTACAATTTATTTTTAATAGTAACTAACGAGCGAATTTCTGAAGTGCGTGTTCTCTTTTTTGTAACTAATGAAATTCCAAAAAAAGTGAAAAGAATACGATCGTACTTCGGCATATGCAGCATATCTTCTAATTCTGCATTACCCCATAAATAAAACTCCATTACACCAGCTTTTTTAAGTCCTTCTCGAAATGCATCGTAGAATTTCTTGGAAAAAACAGCCGACGCTACTAGAATGTAGCCATATGGTGGAGAGTTTGGATTTACTGTTTCTTTTATTATTTTAGCTACTTTCTGTGGACCGATTGATTTTTCACGTTTACATTGAATCATCCATAAATTACCATCCATTGGATGTGTTGAAGGTGTTTCATCTTGTTCACTTTCTGATTCAGAATCATTATAGTTTTGAAAGACCCTTTCATAAGCCCGAATATCAAACCCTTCGTCGCTGCCTGCTCGACCGGTTGCTTCAATTGATTGCCAGTCTTTATAGTCATAAATTAATTCCCTTACAAGATCTTCAAATCTGTGAGGTTCGAGATCCTCAAAGTGTATTGGGCCATAAGTTCTAGTTACAGATGCTTTTTTCATGTTTTAAAGATATAAGAACATTTGAACATAATTTAATTCATTACCGAGTAAAAAACGTTCCAGTTTCTCATCATTTCTCCTCCGTAACAGTACAGGATGTTCTTCTTCCTCATCCCGCTTATTTTTATCCGATTGCTAAAGCATGCTGTATGAAAAGATATCTTGCTGTTATTCTTGTTTCCTGTTTTGTGTTGTCGGTTTCTGCCGCTCCTCCCAACAAGTACAATCTCATGATCGCTCCCGGCACGTTGTCTGAAACATCGGTGACTTTGTTGTGGGATAAGCAATATGGCGGAGATAGTTTGATGTATCACATAATCGTAAATGGTAAAACGCATGGGTTTACAGGTAAGACGAATTATACGTTAGATAAATTAAAACCTGCCACAACTTATAAAGTATCATTTCAATTAATTACCGGAAAGAATTCACAAACTAAAAAACAAACAGTTTTAAAATTTAAAACAGCAGCCCAAGGAAAAGTTTATAATATCCTCGACTTTGGTGCAAAGAGCGATTCTACCTTCATCAACACGAGCTTCATTCAAAAAGCCATTGATGCCTGCACGGCAGGAGGCACGGTGTATATTCCCAAAGGAACATTTTTAAGTGGCGCCCTGTTTCTGAAAAGTAATATGACCTTGCATGTGGCAGAAGGCGCTGTCTTACAAGGTTCGGTTGATACGCTTGATTACCTGCCACTGATCAAAAACCGTTTCGAAGGTTGGGAGATGTACACCTATGCAAGTCTCATCAATGCCGGTACCTTAAACCGTGATGGCTCGTACAATGTAAGGAACCTGCGCATCACCGGTGGCGGTACCATTAAAGGCGGTGGTAAAAAACTGGAACTGGCCTGCAAAGCTGCAAGAGGCATCCGCAGCAGGGGTCGCCTGATCTTATTAATGAACAGCCAGGATGTTAGCATCGACAACCTGACGATCACTGAACCTCCCTGCTGGACGATCCACTATCTCTACAGCGACAATATTTCCTGTCATAACCTTACCATCATTACAAAAGGCATTCACAATGGCGATGGCATTGATCCTGATTCATCCACCGATTCATACATCTTCAACTGCACATTCGATACAGGCGATGATTGTATTGCCATTAAATCGGGTAAGAACCCCGAAGGTTATTATGTAGGCAAACCAACTACCAATGTGCGGATCACCAACTGTAATTTCATTCGTGGTCATGGTATTTCCATCGGCAGCGAAATGAGTGGTGGTGTAAGTGGGGTGCTGGTGCAGGATTGTAAGGCAGGTGCGTTGTTGCATGGTATGCAGATCAAAGGCACCAAAGACCGTGGTGGTTATGTAAAGAATGTAACGGTCGACAATTGCCAGTTGATGAAGATCACGATTTTCTCAGCGGTGAATTATAACAACGATGGGGAAGCTGCTCCTGTGTTACCCACCTTTGAAAACTTTGTGTTCAAGAATATTGATCTGTCGCAGGCGAATGTAAAAGAGCCCGTGATCAATATCAACGGGTTTACCGATCCGAAGCATAAACTGCGGAATGTTGTGTTTACAAATCTTACGCTTCCGGAGAATGGAAAGGTAGTGATCAATGATGCGGAGAAGGTGAAGTTTGAAAAGGTGAAAACGGTAAATGGCCAAAAGCCGGAATATGTTGTTAAGAGTAGTACGGGTATTGTGTATTAGTGGAATGAAAGAGAACCCACCCCAACCTCCCGTGAAGCGGGACAGGCTCTCCGAGGAGGGGATAAGACGCTTCGGATGTGGCTTTACATTACGAAGAAAACTCCTTTTCGTTTCCCGTCATTGCGAGCCTTGTTGTTTGGCGAAGCAATCTCCCGTTACGGAGTTTGAATGAAGCAAAGCAGATTGCTTCGGCACAACTCCCTGCACAAAGCCGCAGCCACCGACGCTAAGGTCGGCGCCATGGCTCGCAAAGACGTTTCTTTATTAGTCCTCATCCTTCGATGCTGATATGCAGGACACCGCAGGATAGCTTACCTCCGCAGTACGTTAAATTTACACGCTGTTTAAACGATTGTGTATGCTGAAGATGTTCAAGGCTGTGCTCTGCTGTTCTCTGTTTTTTCTTGTGACAATTTGCAGGGCGCAAACCAATACGCTCTCTGTTTCTGAAAAACCTTCTTCCTTTTCTTTATTCACATCTTCTTCTGTTGCGAAGATCTGTGTTGATGAGCATGATGCAAAAGTGGTGAGTATTGCTGCCAATGCTTTTGCAAACGATGTGCAGTTGATCAGTGGCAAACAAATGCAGGTGCTGCATAAAATTCCGGCAAAAGGTTTTGTTGTTGTTGCAGGAACGATCGGTCAGTCAAAATTGATTGATGAACTAATCAAATTAAATAAACTTAATGTCAGTGCCATTAAAAATAAATGGGAACGGTTCAGTATTCAAACTGTTGGCAATAAACTGCTGATTATTGGGAGTGATCCGAGAGGAACTGCCTATGGTATTTTTCATGTATCGAAATTGTTAGGTGTGTCACCCTGGGTTTGGTGGGCCGATGCAATACCTGCAACCAAAAAGCAATTGTTCATTTCAGGTTCATACGTTTCAAACGAACCTTCAGTTAAATACCGTGGTATTTTTTTAAATGATGAAGACTGGGGACTGCAACCATGGGCCGCCAAAACACTGGAACCTGAAACAAAAGATATTGGTCCAAGGACCTATGCAAAGATTTTTGAGTTATTACTTCGCTTAAGGGCAAACCTGATCTGGCCTGCCATGCATCCTTCCACCAAAGCTTTTTTTCATTATCCCGGCAATGCACAAATGGCCACTGATTATGCTATTGTGATCGGCAGTTCGCATGCCGAACCCATGTTGCGGAATAATGTGGATGAATGGAAGGAGAATACAATGGGAGAGTTTAATTTCATAACCAATCATGATACTATCTATCAATACTGGGAAGACCGGGTGATTCAAAGCAAGGGCTTCAATGCGTTTTATACATTGGGTATTCGTGGCGTGCACGACAGCAAGATGCTTGGCGCCAATACATTGCAGGAACAAAAAGAGGTGATGGATAAAGCAGTGAAAGAACAACGTGAAATGTTGACGAAACATATTAACCCTGCTATTGAAAAAGTACCTCAGGCATTTATTCCGTACAAAGAAGTACAGGATATTTATGATTATGGTTTTGAAGTACCGCAGGATGTAACACTGGTCTGGTGCGATGATAACTATGGTTACATCAAACATTTTCCCAATGAAAAAGAACGGAAGCAGAAAGGCGGTAATGGTGTGTATTATCATATTTCTTATTGGGGAAGGCCGCATGATTATCTGTGGCTGGCCAGCACGCATCCTGCACAATTGTACACACAAATGCGGATGGCTTATGATAAAGGAGCAAAAGACATGTGGGTGCTGAATGTTGGTGATATTAAACCCGGTGAATATTTAACGGAATTGTTTTTAGATATGGGATGGAGTATGGATTCCATTGCCAACAATCAAAAAGGTTTAGAACAACATTTACATAACTTCCTTGTAAGAGAGTTTGGAAAAGCGAATGCAAAAGAACTGGTTTCGTTGATGAATGAATACTATCGCCTGGCGTATATCCGCAAACCTGAATTCATGGGCGCTACCAGAACCGAAGAAAGCGATCCGAAATATAAAATCGTTGCCGACTTACCCTGGAGTGAAGAAGAGATCAATCAACGGTTGAAAGAATATGCTGTGCTTGATGCGAAAGCAGTGCAGTTGTCCAAACGCATTTCATCAGCAAAGCAGGAAAGCTGGTTCCAGTTAATTGAATACCCGGTACGTGGTGCCGCAGCCATTAATCAGAAATTATTAATCGCACAACTGGCAAGACATGGCAAAGCAACATGGACATTAAGTGATGCTGCATACGATACCATTGTTTCTCTGACAAACAAGTATAGCAATCTTGGTAATGGAAAGTGGAAATACATGATGGATATGAAGCCAAGAAAACTGGCGGTGTTTGATAAAGCGATTCAGCAAACAGTTGACAAACCACTCGTACAAACAGCGAAGCCCTTGTTTGTCTTCAACGGAACAGGTTATAAAACATATACGGGTGTAAAACCATTGGCACATGGGCTGGGTTATCAGCGTGGAGCGATCAGTTTGCAAAAAGGAAGTTCTGTTTCCTTTGTGTTTACAGGTAACATTGATTCATTAAAGATCGTATTGGCATTAGCTCCCAATCATCCTGCTGAAGGAACAAAGATCCGTTACAGTATACAAGTTGATGATGGCCCTGTGCAAACAATTGACTATGCCACACAGGGAAGGAGTGAAGAGTGGAAACAGAATGTATTAAGCAACCAGGCGATTCGCACAACACGACATACAGTTGGTAAGTCTGCAAATCATGTAGTGAAGATTACGGCAGTTGATGAGGGAGTGATTGTTGACCAGGTGAAGCTGTATGAGTGATGAATGATGAGTGATGAGTAGTGAAAGGATAATAAAGTCGATAACAAACAATAAGAACAAATGATGAATAAGATTTACAAAGTTGGGTTACTTATAACTTACAACTTATTACTTATAACTTCTCTTCATAGCCAACAGAAGCAAATCCAATACCTCTCCGGTACCGATGCAAAGAATACCGTGCAATGGGATTTCTTTTGCACGGCAGGTCGTAACAGCGGCGAATGGAAAAAGATACAGGTGCCGAGTTGCTGGGAACAGCAGGGATTTGGTAATTACAACTATGGTCGTGATTACAAAACCCATGGAAAGAATTTTCGTTTCTACGATGAGAAGGGAATGTACAAGTATCAGTTTAAAATACCTGCTGCATGGAAAGGCAAACAGATCAATATTGTATTTGATGGCAGCATGACGGATACCGAAGTAAAGATCAATGGCAAGAGCGCAGGTGATATACATCGTGGTGCATTCTACCGGTTTAAATATGATGTGACTTCGCTGTTGAATTTCGATAAGGCAAATACACTGGAAGTAACAGTAAGTAAGATGAGTAGCGATGCAAGTGTAAACAATGCGGAACGGTTGGCTGATTACTGGGTATTCGGTGGCATCTTCCGCCCGGTGTTTTTAGAAGCAACACCTAAACAATACATCGACTATGTAGGAATTGATGCAAAGCATGATGGCAAATTCGCCATGCAGGTATGGACGAAGGGACTTGCACAAAATGCATTTGTTATAACAACCATTACCGATGCAAATAAGAAAGTGATCTCGACAACAAAAACTGCTGTTGCAAAAACAGATGAAAACATCATTGTATCAACGCAAGTCAACAATATTAAATCATGGACATCTGAAACACCGAATCTTTATACTGCAACTGTAGTGTTGCAGGATGCAGCAGGGAAGAAATTATATGAACTCAATGAGAAATTTGGTTTCCGCACAATAGAGGTAAAACATGGACAAGGGATTTATATCAACGGAACACAGGTGAAAATGAAAGGCGTCAACCGGCATTGCTTCTGGCCGGAAACTGCAAGATCATTATCCAAAGAAAATGAATTGACAGATGCACTGCTGCTGAAAGAAATGAACATGAACGCTGTTCGCTGCAGTCATTATCCCCCCGATAAATATTTTCTGCAGTTATGTGATTCATTAGGTATTTATGTATTGAATGAATTGGCTGGCTGGCAGAAATTCTATTCAGCCAAAGCAGGAGAGCCGTTGGTGAAAGAATTAGTGTTGCGTGATTTGAATCATCCTTCCATCATCTTTTGGGATAATGGAAACGAAGGCGGCACCAACAAAGAACTCGATGATGATTTTCTGAAATGGGATTTTCAAAAACGTCCTGTCATTCATCCGCATCATCGCCCGGGAAATCATTTCAGTGGCATTGATGGAAATCATTACGAAGATTATTACAGTACACAAAAAATTCTCAACGATTCACTCATCTATATGCCAACAGAAATGTTGCATGCACAGGATGATGGTGGAGGTGGCGCTGCTATGGAAGACTTCTGGAACCTGCATTGGAAGTCACAGAAGAGTGGGGGTGTGTTTATTTGGGTGATGGCTGATGAAGCGGTTATGCGTACGGATCTGAATAATGCGCTCGATGCAAATGGTTTGAATGCAAATGACGGGATACTAGGCCCGCATCGTGAAAAGGAAGGAAGTTTTTATGCATTACGTGAAATCTTTTCCCCCATTCAGCTTTCGTTGTCAGATCAATTGCCTTCAACGTTTAACGGAGAAATTGAATTGGAGAACCGGTTTCATTTTCTCAATACCAATCAGTGTACGTTTTATTGGGCATTGGTTGATTACAGTAAACCATTTGATCGTTTTGATGGCTATGTTGTAAAACAGAAAGGACAAGCACCTGCACCAACGGTGTCTCCCTTACAAAAAGGAAAGTTGAAAATTAATTTACCTGCAGACTATAAGAGCTATGATGCACTGGTAATTGTTGCAAAAGATAATTACGGGAGAGACTTGTACAAATGGATCTCCAAAGTAAAAGACAATGCTTCACTGCTGCAAAATTTTGTAACTGGGAAAAAAGATTCAACATCAATCAAAGAAACCGATAGTCTGTATACAATTACCGGTGGTGAAGTAAGTGTAGTGCTTGATAAATTAACCGGCAATCTTGTCACCAGCAAAAATACAGCAAATGATTATGTGCTCTCGTTTAATAACGGTCCGGTCCTGGTGAAAGGCAATGCTGCAGTTGTTTCTTCGAAAGCATACAAAGAAGAAAACAACCAAGTGGTGGAGTTCACCTACAGCGGGAATATGAGATATGTAAAATGGAAGATCAATGCAAGCGGCTGGACAACGATGGAATATGAATACAGTGTGGAAGGAGATCAACCATTTACCGGCGTGAGCTTTAACTACCCAGAGAATTATGTATTATCGAGTCGTTGGTTAGGCAAGGGCCCGGCACGCCAATGGAAAAATCGTATTGCCGGCACGCCTGTCAATGTTTGGCAAAATATTTATAACAATACACACACCGGTTATTCGCCCATTGTGTATCCCGAATTCAAAGGTTATTATGGTGAAGTATCCTGGATGGAATTAAGTACAGTACAGGGTAAGTTATACATTGCCAGTCCTGATACAGGTTTGTTTATTCGTCTGTTTGATTTTTATGCATTAAGTGATGCAGTGAAACCACATCCGGAAGTGCCTGTTGGAAATATTTCCTTTTTGGATTGTATTCCGCCAATAGGTACGAAGCTGGCAGTTGGCTTAACGACGAACACAAGAGTGTATGGCCCGATGAGCGAATTGAATCATGTGAAAGGAAGCAAGAAGCGTACATTGTATTTTTATTTCGGTATGCCGAAGACAACTGATTCAAAAGAGAATTACAGCAGACCGGCGATTGATAACGTTTTTGCCCCCATCCCCTAAAGGGGGTAAGGCAGCAGCTTTATTATCATGCAACAGTTTAATAGAAAATGACAATGAGACTAAAGTCTATATCTTTTTTTCTTAGTGCTTCTTTGTGCTTTTGTGCCTTTGTGGCTACTTCACAGGGTATCGATCGTGAAGCGGTTGTAAAGCGTCACAATGTAAAAGTGAACAAAGTTGATTCGCTTTCTTCCCTCACTGTTGGTAATGGCAATTTTGCTTTTACGGTTGATGCAACAGGTATGCAGAGTTTTCCGGATGCATACATCAAAGGAGTTCCATTAGGAACACAATCGGTATGGGGCTGGCATAGTTTTCCGAATACAGAAAATCTTCGTGTTGAAGAAGCACAGAAAGTATATGAGCTGGAAGGAAGAAAAATTTCTTACACCGTTCAGCCCAAAGAAAGGGGCAGAGTGAAGATGGCGGTTGAATATTTCCGTGTGAATCCGCATCGTTTGCAATTGGGCAATATTGGTTTGGAAATAAGAAAGAATGACGGAACACTTGCAACGGCAAATGATATTCAGAAGATCAGCCAGGAGTTGAATTTGTGGACAGGAATTATCACAAGCAATTTTGCAGTAGAAGGTGTGCCGGTGAAAGTAACAACTGTTGCACATCAGCAACACGATGCTGTTTCTTTTCGTATTGAATCGCCTTTGTTATTTAAGAACAGGATCACTGTTCGTTTACGCTTCCCTTATCCCAATGCACAGTTCAAAGATGGCGGCGATAATTTCAGTAAAGATGAGGCGCATACTTCATCCCTTTCAAACAGCACCGGCAGCGCACTCATCAAACGAACACTTGATACAACCAATTATTATGTTGATGTGAACTGGACTTCATCCGCAACAATGAAAAGGGAAGGAGCTCATTATTTTAAACTGCAACCAACGTCGGGTAAAGGTTTATTTGAATGCAGTTTCAGTTTCACTGAAAAGAAGCCTGTAACAACTATTACCAACTTTGCTAAAACAAAACAAAGCAGTGAACTCTCATGGAAAAAGTTTTGGTTAAGCGGCGGTGCTGTTGATTTTTCGCAGGTAAAAGAAACAAGAGCATTTGAGTTGGAACGCAGAGTTGTGTTATCGCAATATCTTACCAAAGTGCAATGCTCGGCTGCCTATCCTCCACAGGAAACAGGCTTGACGTATAACAGTTGGTATGGTAAACCACATCTGGAAATGCATTGGTGGCATGCCGTGCATTTTGCACAATGGGGCAGACCTGAGTTGATGGAAAAAAGTTTAGACTGGTATTTTAAAGTAGCCGAAAAAGCAAAGCTTATTGCCAAACGACAGGGCTTTGAAGGATTGCGTTGGCAAAAGATGACCGATAACAATGGTGATGAAGCACCTTCATCTGTTGGTGCATTTCTCATCTGGCAACAGCCTCATTTTATTTATATGGCCGAGTTGTTGTATCGTCATGATCCTACAAGTAAAACACTGAATAAGTATAAAGAACTGTTATTTGCTACAGCCGATTTCATGGCATCCTTTCCATCTTACAATCAGCAAACAAAAAAATACAATCTTGGCAAAGGCTTAATTCCTGCGCAGGAATGTTTTGATGCGGTATCAACCTTTAATCCTACGTATGAATTATCGTACTGGAGTTGGGCATTGGAAGTGGCGCAACAATGGAGAGTGCGTTCAGGTTTACCACGGGAAAAGAAATGGGATGAGATCATTAATAATCTTGCGCCATTGCCACAATTGAATGGTGTGTATCTCGCCGCCGGCAATACACCTGATTGTTACGATAAAGGATCGAAGTATTTAACGGATCATCCGGCAGTGTTAGGAGCATACAGTACCATCCCGGCTGCCAATGGTTTGGATACTGTTGTGATGAAGAAAACGTATTTCACTGTATTGGAAAAATGGGATTGGAATGAAACATGGGGATGGGATTATCCACTCATGGCGATGACGGCTGCACGTTTGCACATGGGTGAAGAAGCAGTGAATGCATTGCTGATGCCTGTCCGCACAAATACATATTTAGTGAATGGACACAATTTTCAGGATGATCGGTTAACGATTTATCTTCCGGGTAATGGTGGTGTGCTGAATGCTGTTGCATTGATGTGCACCGGTGCTGATGCAGATAAGGGAATCAATATTGGATTTCCAAGAACATGGAATGTGAAATGGGAAGGGTTAAAGAAAATGTTTTGATGAAAGGATTACTGTTTATATCGGCTGCTGTTTTTTGTTTGATGAATAATTCAACTGCACAAGAAAAGCAAAAGCTATGGCATGGCATTGAACGGCAAGTGCGTTATCATCCCGAAGGAAATGATATTGTGATTGAAAATGGGACAAGACGATTCAACCGTGCACTGTATGGCGGTAATACAGCTTTCCGTGCTGAAGTAGGCGACTTGCCTGAGTTTGCTTTGTATATGCCGGGGATGGGTGGTAATCTTAAATTTGGTCTTGTTGTAAACGATAAAAGCAAGTGGCTGATCGAATGTAAAAAGATCAAAGCCATTTACCGTGCAGGTTCGATGCTGTATGAGATCAAGGATGAGTTATTGGGAGATGGTGTTCTTCGTCTGCATGTAATTGCACTGTATGAAAACGAAGGAATGATTGTACAACTGCAAACAGATAATATTTCAACTGCTGTACAATTAGTGGCTGTATATGGTGGTGCAACGGGTAAAAAGTTTTCACGTGATGGTGATATCGGTGCCGATCCTGAATCATCATTTTTTTTAAAGCCGGAGTATTGCAAGGATAATCTGTACAAGATCAATAAGAATAATTTTACGCTGCTCTACGGTTTTGCAAAACCGTTAAGTGAAGAGGAACGATACGAAGTGCAGCACCTTCCTGCAAACGCCAACAACAGTTCTGCTGCTGCAGATAAAGGAAAAGAACTGGTTGGTATATTTCCTGAAACGGCTGTATTAAAAATGGCCGATGCAACCAAGCAACAATCGCCTGTTGTATTGTTACAGTCTGAAGTTGTTGCTGCACCGTTGATCACAGCAAGTCTGCCACTCAACAACAAACAAACTTATTTCTTCGCTATACAGAAACCTGAAAAAAAGCAAGCACTCTCTTACGTAGCTTTACCAAAACAATTTCAACAGGCAGAAGCAGCACGCAAAAAGATTGCTGATCGCATTAAAGTATCTACACCTGATCCGTTCATCAACACATTGGGTTCGGTGTTGGGAATTGCAGCTGATGGCGTATGGGAAGATCCATCGTTTATGCATGGTGCTGTTGCATGGCGCATGCGTTTGAATGGCTGGCGTGGTGCGTATGTGGCCGATGTATTTGGCTGGCACGATCGTGCACGGAAACATTTTGATGGGTATGCATTGTCGCAGGTAAAAACGCCGTTGACAGGCCCTGTTGTTTCAGATACGGCTTTGCATTTGGGTCGGCAGCAGGAAAAATTAGGCACATCCTTATTCAGCAGTGGATACATTTCACGAAACCCCGGTGGTGATTTGCGTGCACACCATTACGATATGAACCTTGTGTTCATTGATCAGCTCTTAAATCATTTCAACTGGACAGGTGATACAGCTTATGTTCGGCAAATGTGGCCATTGCTTGTTCGTCATCTTGATTGGGAGAAAAGAAATTTTGATGTGGATGATGATGGATTATATGATTCGTATGCTGCTATCTGGGCAAGTGATGCATTGCAGTACAGTGGTGGTGGTGTTACGCATTCATCGGCGTATAACTATCGTTCCAATAAAGTGGCAGCACAGTTGGCAAAGATCATTGGCGAAGATGGAAGCAAATATGAAGCAGAAGCGAATAAAATTCTGAATGCCATCAATCAGCAATTATGGATGAAGAACAAAGGCTGGTATGCTGAATATAAAGATCTGCTGGGCAATAAATTGCTGCATGAGTCGGCTGCATTGTGGACGATCTATCATGCGATTGATGAAGGCATTACTGATCCATTCCAGGCTTATCAATCATTGCAATATGTTAATCATTATATTCCGCATATCCCCATCATCGCAAAGGGATTGAAAGATTCATCGTTGTATACGTTGTCAACCACCAACTGGCAGCCTTATACCTGGAGTTTGAATAATGTAGCATTGCCCGAGCTGCTGCACACTGCATTGGCGTTCTGGCTGGGCGGACAAAAAGAAGAAGCTTATCGTTTATGGAAAAGTTCGTTGATGGAAAGTATGTACCTCGGTGCAAGTCCGGGTAATATTCAACAGTTGAGTTTTTATGATGCCATACGAGGTGAGTTGTACAGAGATTTTGCCGATCCCATTGGTATGGCCGGTAGAACATTGGTAGAAGGTTTGTTTGGTGTATTACCTGATGCATTGAATGATCGGTTGGTGATTAAACCGGGCTTACCGCAACACTGGAACAATGCATCCTTAACCACACCGAATATTCAGTTTGTATTTAAACGCACACGTTTGACGGAAGAATATTTGTTGCAGCCAACGTTTGGCAAACAACTGAAACTGCAGTTGATCATTCCTGCCTACAGAGATGCTGTTGAATCATTAACGGTAAATGGAAAACCTGTACAATGGAAAGTAGTGGATAGTATCATCGGAACGCCTTCGTTGCAGATCGATGTTGCGGCTGCAAAGTCGTATGTGGTTGTCATCAAATGGGAGGGTGAAGGATTTGAAAAGCCGGATTATAAAAAGACATACAACAGCAGCGAATTGGTACAGGTGAAACTGAGTAAGGCAATTATCTTAAATCATTATCAACCGGTGGAAGTGTTACGGAATTTAGTACGTGCATCAAATATTGTAACGGGGAATCTGAACAATGCAGGTGTAAACAGTTTGTACCTGCAGTTGAAGCAAGGCGATTTCAGTTGGTTTGAGCCATTGAACTTTTCGTTGATCGAAGATGAACCATTCATTGAAACTGTAACGATCACTCCCGAAACAAAATTTGAAACCGTTGATCTTACCCAACAGTTCAATGATGCGGTAACGAATATTTTTAAGAATGAATATTTATCGCCTCGACCTGCAGTCCCAACTTTGCAATTACCTAAGCAGGGAATTGGCAACTGGGCTTATCCGTTAACGACAGCAAACATCAGCGATGGTGGTTTGCGAGTAAAAGCAGGTATAAAGAATGAAGTTCGCATCAACAATATTCCGTTTAAAACAACTGCAACAGAAAAAAAGAACATTGTGTTTACATCGATGTGGGATAATTATCCTGATTCTGTTGTGCTGCCTTTGAGTGGAGCTGCATCGCATTCCTACTTCTTAATGGCGGGCAGCACCAATCCCATGCAAAGCAGAATGCTGAACGGAACGGTTGTAGTAAATTATACCGATGGTACTTCATCTGTACTGGAGCTAAAGAACCCCGAAAACTGGTGGCCGATTGAACAGGATTATCTCATCGATGGATTTGCGTTTACCGCCGGTGCAACGAAACCTACCCGTGTATTATTAAAGACCGGTGACGTGATGCCGTCGAATTATAAGTACACAGGCATCAAAGGTTTTTCCAACTTTGGTATTGATGGTGGCGCTGCAACGGTCTTAGATTTAAAACTGAACCCGCATAAACAATTAAAAAGTATTACGCTCAAAACCATCGCCAACGATGTAGTGATTGGGTTGATGAGTGTAACCTTGGTTCGATAAAAACCGGCCTAACTGATCTAAGTCTTAAATTGCTGAATAAACTTCTTTAACTATGTTGCTTGCAAAACGTTTGTTCTTTTTGATCGTTGTACAATTTGTTCTTACAATTAGCTATGCGCAAACAAAACAACAGCCTGATAAAGCATTGTTGAAAACAATTGAGCAGAATATGCTCGATGCTGCTGCCCAATACAAAGTGTTGGCGAATAATTTGCCTGCAGATAAATTTCCCAAAACATATTTCCCCACAACCAACAAATATGAGTTCAGCAATTCCGGGTGGTGGTGCAGTGGTTTTTACCCTGGTACATTGTTGTTTCTTTATCAACAAACAAAAGATGAAGCTCTCTACAAAGAAGCGCAACGCATTCTGGAAGTATTAAAGAAGGAACAGTTCAATACAACCACACATGATCTTGGGTTTATGATGTATTGCAGTTTTGGCAACGCCAATCTGATTCAACCATCTGCTTCATACAAAGACATACTTGTGACGAGCGCCAAATCATTGTCAACACGGTTCAGCCCGGTTACAGGTGTGATTAAATCATGGGATGGAAAAGCAAATGAGTACCTCGTGATCATCGACAATATGATGAACCTGAAATTATTGTTCTGGGCCACACAGGTAACAGGTGATTCTTCGTTTTACAAAATTGCTGTTACACACGCTAATACAACCATCAAAAATCATTTTCGTGCAGACAACAGTTCTTATCACGTGATCAACTACAATTCACAAACAGGTGCTATTCAACAAAAAAGAACAGCACAGGGTTTTGCTGATGAAAGTGCGTGGGCACGTGGTCAGGCATGGGGACTGTATGGCTATACTGAAACCTACAGGGAAACAAAAGACAAACAATACTTAGAGCAGGCGAATAAGATCGCAGCGTTTATACTGAATCATCCAAATCTGCCTGCAGATAAAATTCCTTACTGGGATTTTAATGCACCGAATATCCCCAATGCCTTGCGTGATGTGTCTGCTGCAACGATTATGGCCTCTGCTTTACTGGAGTTAAGCGGCTATGTCAACAAAGAATTATCTGTCAAGTATTTCAAAGCTGCAGAAACGATCTTAAAGAATCTATCAACCGAACAATACAAAGCAGCAGCAGGAACCAATGGTGGATTTCTATTGAAGCATAGTGTTGGGCATTTTCCCGCTCAAACAGAAATTGATGTGCCGTTAACCTATGCTGATTATTATTTTGTTGAAGCCATGATCCGCTACAAAGCGATGTTTAAATAATTGAATGATGAAGAAAATCTGTTTACTTGTTCTTGTATTGATGCAGTTACTGCGTGTAAATGCCCAGTCTGATTCCGTTTATATGTTTGCATATTTCAAAAACAACGGACAGGATGGCTTACATCTTGCCTACAGCAACGATGGCTTTACATGGAGCGCATTAAAGAACGACAGTTCAATCTTATATCCAACGGTTGCAAAAGATAAATTGATGCGTGATCCCTGCATCATTCGTGGAGCAGATGGTTTGTTTCATATGGTGTGGACTGTGAGCTGGAACGATAAAGGCATTGGTTATGCCAGTTCAAAAGACCTCATCAATTGGAGTGAACAAAAGTTTATCCCGGTGATGATGCAGGAAGATTCTGCTCGTAACTGCTGGGCACCCGAGATCACTTATGATGCAAAGCGCAAACAATACATGATCTACTGGGCTACTACCATTGCCGGTAAATACAAAGCCGATCCAAAAGTAGAGAATGGTTATAATCATCGCATGTATTCTGTGCTTACAAAAGACTTCAAAACCTTCAGTAAAACAAAACTGCTGTATGATAAAGGCTTTAACGTGATCGATGCAACGATCATCCCTGATGGAAAACAGTTGGTCATGTTCCTGAAAGATGAAACGAGAGAACCGGTGCAAAAGAATATCAAGATCGCTACAAGCAAAAAGATGAACAAAGGTTACAGCGATGCATCGGCGCCCATTACCGGTAATTACTGGGCAGAAGGGCCGACTACTTTAAAGATCAACGGCACCTGGATCGTGTATTTTGATAAATATAGAGATCATAAGTATGGTGCAGTTCAATCTACTGATCTGAAAAACTGGACAGATGTTTCGGATAAATTAGTAATGCCGAAGGGAATACGTCATGGAACGATTTTTACCATAAGCAGAAAGGAGTTTGAGTTGTTGCCTAAGTAAACAAATAAACAGATTAAGAATGCGTGCAAAAAAAAGCAATTTCTATTTTACAATTTGGGAAGTCTCTTTTGGAATATTAAGTCTATCGTCTGTTCTTATTGTCAAGTATCCTCTTTTGATTTTTTTGTCCACCATTATTGGATTAATAGGAGTTGAGCAGATGATTACCTATAAAAAACTATGGGTGATTGAAAATAAAATCTCCTTGCAAGAAGCCGGCAGCATGATCAAAAAACAGAAAATTCTTGTAAGAATTATTCAGGGATGTATTTTAATTACAGCAGTCATAATAGCAAGTCAAACTTTTCACAAGGTCAAATTCTGACAAGCTTATGCCAGTTTTAACTTACTAATCATATAACTGATCACCAAACCAAGTATTGCTATCACTGCAAAAGAATAACGCAGTCCTGCCAGTTCAGCAATATAACCGATCAATGGTGGCCCCATCAAAAAGCCCAAGAAGCCAACACCTGAAACAGTAGCAATTGCGATACCACTTGCCACATCTTTTACTTTTCCAGCAGTGCTATAAACTAAGGGAATAATGCTGCTTACACCAAAACCAACAATCAAAAATCCAATGGTTGACATGATGATGTTCGGAAATAAAACGGCTGTCATCATACCAACAAAGATCAACACACCACTTATCTGCACCATTTTGGTTCGTCCAAAACGTTCTGCGAGTCTATCGCCTGTAAAACGTCCCGTCGCCATCATGATCATAAACGAAGCATAACCCAACGATACCAATTCGCCTTTTACTTTCACCACTTCTTTAAAATACACTCCGCTCCAGTCGAACATACAACCTTCAGCACTCAAACAACAGAAAGCGATCAAACCCAATTGCAGCAACAAACCTTTCGGCATCTGGAATCGTTTCAACGAAGATGCTGTACGACTGGTAGGTGTAAGAATGAGATATTTCTGAAAGAAAATATTTAATGTAATCACCATTGCTGCAACGATCATGAAGTGATACATTGGCACTAATTCCAAACGCATCATCAATAAACCAACCAATGCACCTGTAAATCCTGCAGTGCTCCAAACTCCGTGAAACGATGCAAGAATGGATCGTCCATACAATGCTTCAGCATTTACTGCCTGTGTGTTCACAGAAATATTACAGAGATTACCCGTCAATCCAAATACGTACAAACATAAAGCTAACAACCACGGAGTGTTTGCAATTCCGATCGTGATCAATGTAAGCGCATAACCTACAGCCGCTAAACGAAGAACATACTTACTGCCAAAACGTGTAACCAATTTTCCACTGAAAGGCATCATGGTTAATTGTCCGGCGGGCAACGCTAATAAAATGCTGCCTAATGCTGCTTCAGATAAATGTAAAGTTGTTTTAATATCAGGGATGCGGCTTGCCCAACTGGCAAAGCAAATGCCCTGGCAGAAAAAGAATACAGATACGGCAATGCGCATCTGCAGATTCGAGTAGTGGTTGGTTGCTGTTGAAATAGTCGTCAAAGTCTCAATTAAAGAACGAAATTACCCGAAAATCAATGGCTAAACATAGCATTATCGTAATAAAATCGTGTAAACGTATTCGCAAACGTTTGTGCAGGATGCCGCAGGATAGATGAGGAAGCATCTATGGCTAATTTGTGAGCTAATGATTGCTATGTCTGTTTTCAAAATGAAATTTGTTTGTTTCTTTTTGTGCTGCTGTGTTCTTCATCAGCTACCTGCCCAACGTAAAATGGAAAAACTAAATCGTGGTACCGTTGCGGTTCGGGTGAACAGTTCGGAAGTATTTCTCAGTTGGCGATTAATGGGTACCGAACCATCAACTACTTCTTTCAATATTTATCGGGATGGAATAAAGATCAATGCCACAGCATTAACCGGTGCTACCAATTACAAACACAGTACCACAACAAACGGCACTTACATGGTTAAGGCTGTAGTGGACGGTACGGAAGAAAGTAATAGTGTTGAAGCTTCTGTGTGGGTGCAACAGTACAAACAGATCCCGATACAACAACCTGCAGGAGGTACAACGCCTGATGCGGTTGCTTATACTTACACAGCAAACGATGCAAGCGTTGGTGATTTAGATGGCGATGGTGAATATGAAATCATTTTAAAATGGGATCCTACCAATTCAAAAGATAATTCACAATCGGGCTATACCGGTAATGTGTACCTCGATGCCTATAAAATGAACGGCACCAGATTGTGGCGTATTGATCTTGGTATTAACATTCGTGCAGGTGCACATTACACACAATTCTTAGTGTACGATTTTGACAGTGATGGCAAAGCAGAAATAGCTTGTAAAACTGCTGATGGCACAAAAGATGGTATTGGTACAGTGATTGGAAATGCAACTGTTGATTATCGTAACAGTAATGGTTATGTATTGAGCGGACCGGAATATTTAACTGTATTCAACGGCATAACAGGTGCTGCAATGGATACTGAAAATTATACTCCCGCAAGAGGAACCGTAAGCAGCTGGGGTGATAGTTATGGTAATCGTGTTGATCGTTTTATTGCTGCCGTTGCTTATTTGGATGGAATCAATCCAAGTATGGTATTTGGTCGTGGCTATTATACAAGACTTGTAAGGAGTGCATGGGATTTTAAAAATGGGCAATTAGTACAACGCTGGATATTCGACAGCAATACAACCGGCAACAATGCGTACGCAGGCATGGGCAATCACCAGATGACTGTTGGTGATGCAAACGGCGATGGGAAAGATGAAATCTATAACGGATCAAGTGCGGTGAATTATGATGGCACCGGTTTCTTTGCAAATGGATTGGGGCATGGTGATGCATTGCATATGACTGACATGGATCCTGATCGTCCGGGTATGGAATTATGGCAGTGCTATGAAGAACCGGTAAAGTATGCAGGGAAAGGTTTGCGTTTGTTTGATGCGGCCACAGGTGTGCCCATCTGGGGCGTAAATGCAACAGGTGATATTGGTCGTGCACTGGCAGCGGATATTGATCCCCGTTATAAAGGATATGAATGTTGGGGCTCCACAGGTTATCTCTACAATGTGAAAGGCGATTCAGTCGGGCCATCACGACCTACCATCAATCATGCAATCTGGTGGGACGGAGATCTGCTGCGTGAAATACTGGATGATGAAAAGCTGGAGAAATGGGACTATGCCAATAACAGACTCAATCGTTTATTGACCTTATATCTCGCAAATCTGGGTTCAGCTTCAAGTAACAATTCAACAAAAGCAAATCCTGCGTTGACAGCAGATATATTAGGCGATTGGCGGGAAGAGATCATTATGCGTAGCGGCGATAATCAATTCCTGAATATCTATACAACCGTTAACGAAACAACACATCGCATTTATACGCTCATGCACGACCCGCAGTATCGTTTGGCAATTGCCTGGCAGAATGCAGCATATAATCAACCACCGCATCCGGGTTTTTATCTGGGCGATGGTATGAGTGCAGCGCCAATACCCAATATTCAACTGGTGAATGCTGTCACTACTCCTGTAAGCGATCAAACTGTTGCCGCAATAACTGTTGATGTATTTCCCAACCCTTCCGTAAAAACTTTTTTCATCAGAGCAAACGGAAGCTTTACTTTTCACATCTATGATGTTAATGGGAAGCTGCAGCAACAGGGAACAGCCGTAAATCAAATTGAAACCGGAACTGAACTGATGGCCGGTGTATATTTCGTGAAAGTGATGGCAAAGAAGCAACAAACAACAATTAAGATCATCAAACAATAACATGACTATAAGTAAGCAAAGCAGTTTTTCCCTTCTCTTTTTGTTTGTAACACTTACAACATTGGCGCAATCATCTGCTGCACCTGAGTGGACAAAGAAGGTCGGTGCACGAAGTTTTCCTGCAGGTAGAATTATTTATTACGTGAACAGCTACGGAGCCGTGAGCGATACCGTAACAGTTAATACAAAAGCCATTCAAAGCGCCATTGATGCCTGTGCTGCAAAGGGTGGCGGTATTGTTGCGTTTAAACCTGGCACTTATGTTACGGGCGCTATCTTTTTAAAGAACAATGTGCATTTGCGGATTGATAAAGGCGTGTTGATCCTTGGTTCACAAAACTTCGATGACTATCCGGATATGGATACACGTATTGCCGGGCTCGAAATGAAATGGCCTGCTGCATTGTTCAATGCGTTGAATGTTAAGAATGTGGCGATCACCGGCGATGGCATTGTAAACGCAAGAGGTAAATTCTGCTGGGATAAGTATTGGGAGATGCGAAAAGAGTATGATAAGAAAGGTTTGCGTTGGATCGTTGATTATGATGCAAAACGTGTACGTACATTATTAGTTCAAAATTCATCCGATGTTTCCATCAAAGGATTAACGTTTAAGAACGCCGGTTTCTGGACAGTACAATTATTGTATTCTTCTTACTTAACTGTTGATGGCGTTGTCATTAAAAATAACGAGGATGGAAGCGGCCCGAGCACTGATGGTATTGATGTGGATTCATCGAGCTGGGTGTTGATCGAGAATTGTGATATTGATTGCAACGACGATAACTTTTGTTTAAAAGCAGGTCGTGATTGGGATGGGCTTCGTGTAAATCGTCCAACAGAATATGTAGTGATCAGAAAATCCATTGCACGAAGAGGAGCAGGGCTTGTAACCTTGGGCAGTGAAACATCAGGCAGCATCCGTCATATTTATTGTACCGATCTCTACGCAAAAAATACAGACAATGGGTTACGAATAAAATCTGCCACCACACGTGGCGGAACCATTGAAGATATCTACTTTGTGAATTCTGTGTTGGATTCAGTACGTAACGCCTATCAATTCAATTTAAACTGGTATCCTGCCTATAGTTATTCAGAACTCCCAAAAGGTTATACCATGGAGACTGTACCTACTCATTGGAAATCGATGTTGCAGAAAGTAACGCCTGCAGAAAAAGGAACACCTTATGCAAAGAAATTCATCATCCGGAATGTAAAGATCAGCAATGCGCAAAAGGCATTTGAGATAAATGGTTTGCCGCAATCGTTGCTGGAAGATTTTCAGTTCATCAATTCGTTTATTTCTGCAGGAACAATTGGTACCATGGAATACACGAAAGGCTGGAAGTTTATCAACACAACCATTGATATTTCAACCAAACCTGTTGAAAAGAAAAAAGAACCCACAGGGATCGAAGAACAGGAGCGTCTAAAAGGATAGTTTGGTAATTGATAATTAGAAAATTGATAATTGAAATATGCAATGAAAAAATATTCCCCATCAGTTAGTCATTCACCATTCACCATTTACCATTCACGTTTTTTGTTGGTGCTCATTGCTTTCTTTGCGATGCTCAGTACACGGGCACAATACCAGATGGAGTTTCTTACACGTGGAGTGCATGCTGTGCCGGCGGGCAGTGGAAAAGTATTTGTGAGCTGGCGTTTGCTGGGAACAGAAGATAATAGTCTTGCATTCAATCTCTACAAAACTGTAAATGGCAAAACCAGTAAGCTGAATAAAACTCCATTGCTTAAAGCAACAGGGTTTACTGACGAAGCTGTTGATACAACTGCAGTGAATATCTACACTGTAAAAGCGATCATCAAAAAAAAAGAAGAAACAAAAGGCGAATCGTTTACACTTGCTGCAAATGCAAAACCATACACTTCAATTCCATTAAAAACGCCAACAGGCTATTCTGCGAATGATGCCAGTGTGGGTGATGTAGATGGTGATGGTGTGTATGAAGTGTTTATTCATATGGCTGGCAGGGGAAAAGATAATTCACAAGCTGGTGTTACTGATCCACCCATCATTCAATGTTATAAACTGGATGGAGCATTTTTATGGGAGATCAATCTCGGAAAGAATATTCGTGAAGGAGCACACTATACACAGTTCATGGTGTATGATCTTGATGGAGATGGTAAAGCAGAGATCGCTATGAAAACTGCTGATGGCAGTATTGACGGTAAAGGCAACGTGATTGGTGACAGTACAAAAGATTATCGTAACGAACGTGGATATATTTTAAGTGGCCCTGAGTTTCTCACTGTGTTCAACGGACAAACAGGTGCTGCTATTTCAACAGTGAGCTATGATCCGCCACGTCATCCATCATCTCTCAATCCAACAACTGATGAATTGAAGACGATCTGGGGTGATGGTTATGGTAACCGCATGGATCGTTTTATTGCAGCTATTGCATATCTCGATGGCAAACATCCATCCTTGGTGATGTGTCGTGGATATTATACAAGAACCGTATTGGCAGCTTGGGATTTAAAAGGAAATCAATTAGTTAAGCGTTGGGTGTTTGATAGTGACACACCGGGTAATAAAACATATGCAGGCCAAGGAAATCATAATATCAATGTATCGGATGTTGATGGCGATGGAAAAGATGAGATCATTTATGGACAAATGACGATTGATGATAACGGGAAAGGATTATACAGCACAGGTATTGGTCATGGTGATGCATTGCATACGAGTGATATGGATCCCGAGCGTCCGGGTTTGGAAGTGTTCGGCATACAGGAAAAGTTTGGTGATGCAGGTGCAAATTTCCGTGATGCAAAAACAGGTGAAGTGATCTGGAAGAAAGCATCGGTGAAAGCTGGTGAAGATGGGGAAGGCCCTGGTCGTGGTTTGGCATTGGATATTGATCCACGTTATCCCGGCTTTGAATGTTGGGTAGCGGGTGCAGGTATCACCGGTTTGTTTGATAACAAAGGAAATAAGATCGCAGAAAAAACGCCGCCCTGTAACATGGGTATTTATTGGGATGGCGATGCATTGAGTGAAGTGTTGAACGGAGTAAACATCAGCAAGTGGGATTATGTAAACAGTTCAATGGTAAAATTATTTGATGGAAGAGATTTCGGTTGTGTAAGTAATAACGGAACAAAAGCAAACCCCTGTTTAAGTGCTGATCTGTTTGGTGATTGGCGGGAAGAAATTATCTGTCGCACGACTGATAGTAAAGAGTTGCGTATTTATTCAACTTCTATTCCAACAGAAATTAAATTGTATACGCTCATGCACAATCCGCAATACCGTTTAAGTATTGCCTGGCAGAATGTGGCGTACAATCAACCTCCGCATGTAAGTTATTTTATCGGCGAAGGAATGAAAATGCCGCCTAAGCCGAATATTACAATTATTACAAAAAAATAAAACGGGCAGCACATGAAATGGATCAAAGCAAATGCAGATGTAGTACGATTGCTGTTATTATTTTTTGTAATGACCTCTTTTATTGTTAGCAATCATAAACCAACCATCTATATCATTGGTGATTCAACGGTTCGTAATACCAATCGTCCGCAATGTGGTTGGGGTGAAATGATCGGCGAGTTCTTTGATTCAACACAGATCAATATCAGCAACCAGGCAATGGCTGGCCGCAGCACAAGAACCTTCATAAAAGAAAAACGTTGGGATAAAGTGATGTCAACACTGACAGAAGGTGATTATGTAATTATGCAGTTTGGACATAATGAAGGCAGCAAGCCTGATACTTCACGTGGAGGTTATCGTGGAGTGTTAAGAGGAACAGGCGATGAAACCGTTTCGCTTACATGGATGGATAGCAGTGTTGAAGTGGTTCATACGTATGGATGGTATTTAAAGAAGTTTATTCGTGATGCAAAGAGTAAAGGTGCAAGACCAATCATTTGTTCGATGATTCCACGCAATCAGTTTGCAGATGGCAAAGTGAAACGTGCCAACAATGATTTTGGAAAATGGGCGAAGGAAATTGCAGAAAGCGAAGGTGTTTTCTTTATCGACTTAAATGCAATTACTGCTGATAAGTATGATTTGTTGGGGCCTGATCAGGTAAAGAACTTATTTCACGGCGATCATACACATACAAATGTTGATGGTGCAAAGATCAATGCGGCGTCTGTTGTGCAAGGTATTCGCAACTTAAGTAATGAATTGCCTCTTGTAAATTATTTAAAAAATTAATTACAGAATATAAATTTGAAGTATGAAATTAAGTAAGCTGTCTGCACTTATTGTTATTCTTGGAATACTATCGTTTACGATGATGCAAAGCAAGCCTGTATTTTATATCATTGGCGATTCAACCGTTCGTAATGGTGATGGCAGTGGAAGAAACGGGCAATGGGGCTGGGGTAGTTTTATAGCTGAGTATTTTGATACAACAAAGATCTCTGTTCAGAATCATGCCATCGGTGGTCGCAGCAGTCGTACATTTATTACTGAAGGTCGTTGGGAAAAGATCACTGCTAATTTAAAGAAAGGCGATTATGTAATTATGCAGTTTGGGCATAACGATGCAAGTCCTTTAGATGATACGGCACGTGCAAGAGGAACGATCCGTGGCATTGGCAACGACAGCTCTGAGATATGGAATCCTATTCGTAAGGTAAAAGAAACAGTGTATAGTTACGGAGCGTATATGCGCAGGTATGTACGTGAAACAAAAGCAAAAGGAGGAATTCCCATTGTATGTTCGTTGATACCACGCCATAACTGGAAAGATGGAAAGGTGAATCGCTCAAAAGATAATTATGCCTTGTGGGCACAGCAGGTCGCTAAGGAAGAAGGCGCTTATTTTATTGACCTCAATGAGTTAATTGCAGACAAGTACGATCAGTTAGGTGAAGCAGAAGTAAGCAAATACTTTCATGGCGATAAAACACATACAGGACTTGATGGAGCTAAGATAAATGCTGAGATTGTGATACAGCAATTGTTGAAACAAAACCCGGGTGAACTTTCACGCTTTATCGTAAAAAAATAATCAATACAAAAACTGCCAGATATGCCACGCATTGCATCACGCATGAAAATATTCAAGGGCCAGGAAGAAGAATACAAACGTCGCCATGATGAACTCTGGCCCGACCTTGAAGAATTGCTCCATCAAACAGGTATCAGTGATTACAGTATTTTCTTAGATGAATCAACTGGTGATCTGTTTGCTGTATTGCAAGCCGAAGATCCCGCAAAGCTCAGCGATCTGCCCAATCACCCCGTAATGCAAAAATGGTGGGCTTACATGAAAGACATTATGGAATCAAATCCGGATAACTCGCCGGTGAGTACCCCGTTAAAGGATGTATTCTATATGAAGTAATTAAGGAACAGATTATTTCTCTACTTCCAAATGATTATTCAGATTGGGAATGAATTTCAGCACCGCATGGAAATTCTTCTTGTAATGTTTTTTATCAAGCTTATAATAAAAGGCGCCTTTCTTTGAATTTGTTTTGTCCTTGTCTTTTTGTTTGATCAACAAACCTGTTGAAATGATCTTGCGGCTGAAGTTGCCTTTATCAAAATTTGTTTCATACACATCTTCAAACAAACTCTGCAACAACGGTAAGGTGAATTTTACAGGTAACAATTCAAACAGCAGGGGATGTAAGGCTGCCTTATATCTTAATTTCTCTCTTGCCATGGCTACCATTTGTGAGTGATCAAAGATCAGCTCAGGTATTTGATCGAGCTGAAACCACTCAGCATGATATTCTTCACTGATCTGTTTTTCATACTGGTGAATATCAATCAAAGCGAAATAAGCAACTGAAATCGTACGCTCAATCGGATCTCTGTCTTTTGCTGAAAAAGTATAAAACTGTTCGAGGTAAACTCCGTCAAGACCGGTCAGTTGTTTTAATACACGTTTAGCTGCCTCGTCGGTACTTTCTGCCGGCTGCACAAAACCACCCATTAAACTCCAATGGTCTTTTTTAGGCTCGAGGCCCCTTTTTATTAATAATATCTTGAGTTTATTACCATCAAATCCAAAAATGATACAGTCAACGGCAACAAGCAAGCGGGTCTGGTTTTGATACTTCAGCATGGCTTCGAAGTTAAGGAAGTAGGAATGAGGATAAAAATAAATGTAAAAATGACAATTACTATCAAAAAAGTATTTATTTTCATTTTTTAAACCAAAAGGCTTCCGGCCAACTGCTGAAAAAGTGCTGATCAGCAGGGAGGCTTTCAAAAACTTGCTAAAATGATTGTTGCCATTTCCAAAAGAATGTATGCTGCCTGCAGTACGCCCCGGTTTAATGCGCCAGGGAACTTCATTAAAACTTTATTCGTATTCGCTCTTGTACTGACGCATCACACTATCAGGGCGCAGAACTCTGTTGTTATCAATGCCGATTTAGGAAAAGACAAGATCAGTAAACATATCTATGGTCACTTTGCCGAACATTTAGGAACCTGCATTTACGGAGGCTTTTATGTAGGTGATACCAATAAGGTGATTCCCAATACAAATGGTGTACGAAACGATATTGTGGATGCATTAAAGAAATTAAAAGTGCCGAATCTTCGCTGGCCCGGCGGTTGCTTTGCTGATACCTATCATTGGAAAGATGGTGTTGGTCCTAAAGCAAATCGCCCCGCAATTGTAAACCGTTGGTGGGGTGGTGTTACTGAAGATAACAGTTTTGGTACACACGATTTTCTGAACATGTGTGAGATGATTGGGGCTGAACCCTATCTCGCAGGAAATGTTGGAAGCGGAACTGTACAGGAACTTTCTGATTGGGTACAATATGTAAATGGTAAACCTAATACAAGTCCTATGACTACATGGCGTGTAAAAAATGGCCGTGAAAAAGGATGGAATGTAAACATCTGGGGCGTTGGAAATGAAGCATGGGGTTGTGGTGGAAATATGAAGCCCGAGTATTATGCAAATATCTACCGTCAGTACGCTACTTATATGTCTGACTTTGAAAACGACGCTAAAAAATTCAGAGTAGCATCGGGTGCAAACGGAAATGATTACAACTGGACGGAAGTATTGATGCGTGATATTCCACATAATATGATGGAAGGTGTTGCATTGCATCATTATGCTGTGATTAATTGGAACCAAAAAGGTCCGGCAAGAGATTTTACCGAACAACAATATTTTGCTACCATGAGATCGGCCTGGCGCATGGAAGAATTTGTTACCCGCCATAGTACCATCATGGATAAATATGATCCGAATAAACGTGTGGCCCTGGTTGTTGATGAGTGGGGTGGATGGTACGAGGTGGAGCCTGGTACAAATCCCGGATTTTTATTCCAGCAGAATACAATACGGGATGCGATGATTGCAGGTATGACTTTGAATATTTTCAATAATCATGCTGATCGTGTACGCATGGCTAACCTGGCACAAACGGTAAATGTGTTGCAGGCGGTGATTCTTACAAACCAGGAGAAGATGCTGCTTACGCCCACTTACCATGTAATGGAAATGTACAATGTGCACCAGGATGCTACAATGCTGCCCCTGCAACTAAAAACAAATGATTATGTTTTGGGCAATGAAAAGCTGCCTGCAGTTTCTGCATCTGCTTCAAAAGATAAAAACGGAACAGCCCATGTATCACTTGTAAATATTGACGCATCAAAACCACAGACCGTAACAATTGATGTGCGTGGATTAAATATCAAATCTGTTTCAGGAAGAATTCTTACTTCAAAAAAACTGCAGGATTATAATTCATTTGATCAACCAACAAAAATTCAGCCAACGGCTTTCAACGGTGCTAAACTGAATGGTAATTCATTAGAAGTTCAGTTGCCTCCTTTTTCAGTTGTTGTTCTTGCCCTTAAATAATTTTTATCGATGCAGCATCAATTCAATAAACTATATTCAAAGAGAGTGATCATTGCGATAGCAGCAGTGCTCATTCTCTCGTCAAACTCATTTGCTCAGCAGAAAAAGACATTCATTATTAAAGCCAACCAGCCGGCTGCAACTATACAACCTACCATGTGGGGCGTATTTTTTGAAGACATTAATCTTGGTGCTGATGGTGGTATTTATGCAGAACTCATCAAGAACCGTTCATTCGAATTCTTTAAGCCACTTATGGGTTGGAGAGTTGATCAGAAGCCTTTCGTTGAGGGTGCTGTTACTGTGCAAAACAGGCAGGGAGCAAATCTTCCTAATCCCCGTTTCTTACGTGTGCAATTAAACAATGCAGCAAAAGGGAACCTGAGCATGACGAATGAAGGTTTCCGTGGAATGGGTATTAAAAAAGATCTGCGTTACGATTTCTCTGTGATGTATCGCACTGCAGGGAATATTAAACTGCATGTTGAATTACTGAATGCAAAGAATCAGGTGATCGGCAACAGTGTTGTTGATGCAACAGCAACCGGAGATGCGTGGAAGAAATTAGCAAAGAGTTTTCAATCAACTGACACAGCACAAAAAGGTCAATGCAGAATCTGGTTTGAAGGAACAGGCACAATAGATCTTGATATGATCTCTTTGTTTCCGGAAGACACCTGGAAGAAACGACCGGGTGGAATGCGTGCTGATATGATACAGATGCTGGCAGATATGAAGCCCGGCTTTATCCGTTTTCCCGGCGGTTGTATTGTTGAAGGCTTTGATCTGTCGAACCGTTATCAATGGAAAAAAACAATCGGGCCAATAGAAGAACGTCAGCTCATCATGAACCGTTGGAATATTGAATTCCCTCATCGTTCTGCTCCTGATTATTTTCAAACATTTGGTTTAGGTTTCTTCGAATACTTCCAGTTGTGTGATGATATTGGTGCAGAAGCATTACCCATTCTCAACTGTGGAATGGCTTGTCAGTTTAATTCTGCTGAGTTGGTGCCGTTAGATCAACTTGATCCTTACATACAAGATGCATTGGATCTCATTGAATTTGCCAACGGCGATGTAACAACTACATGGGGTAAGAAACGTGCAGAGATGGGACATGCAGCTCCATTCAATTTAAAATTTCTTGGTGTGGGTAATGAAAACTGGGGCCCGCAATACATTGAACGTTTAAAGATTTTCCAAAAAGCAATCAAGGAAAAATATCCAAACATTAAAATAGTTGCAAGCTCAGGTACAGGACCAGATGGTGATCGTTTTGAATTATTGAATACAGAATTGCGTAAGATGAATACCGATCTGATCGATGAACATTATTACCGCAGTCCGGAATGGTTCTTCAGCAGTGTAAGACGTTACGATAATTATCCTAGGACAGGTTCAAAAGTATTTGCAGGTGAATATGCTTCACATGTTGATAAAACAAACGGCGCACAACGTAACACCTGGCTGGCAGCTATCAGCGAAGCAGCGTTCATGACAGGTTTGGAAAGAAATGCAGATGTAGTGAGCATGGCATCATACGCACCATTGTTCTCACATATTGATGGATGGCAGTGGGCGCCGGATATGATCTGGGTTGACAATCTCCGTTCATATGGTTCACCTACTTACTATGTTCAAAAACTGTTCTCCTTAAATAAGGGTTCAAAAGTTGTTCCGCTTACGTTGAACAATGATGTTGTGGCCGGACAGGATAGCTTGTATGCATCATCAGTGATTGATGCAGCAACAAATGAACTGGTGATCAAGATCGTTAATGCATCAAACAAAGAGCAGGCAACTGTTTTATCTGTTGAAGGCGTGAAGAAATTAGTAGCACAGGGAAAGTTAACGGTTTTGCAGGGAAGCAGTTTAACAGTCGTGAATTCATTCGATCAACCAACACAGGTTTCACCGAAAGAATCAACCATCGCTATTAAAACGAAGAAGATTGATTACACAGCAGCTCCTTATTCATTCTCAGTATTAAGAATAAAACTGCAGTAAAAAATAATGAAGTGTTTTGCAACCATAATATTTGTCTTAGCTGTGTTGTTTGCAACTGCGCAGGGCAGGGGCGATTCTGTCGGCACCATTAAACCAACACGCCAGACTGGTGTGCATGATCCTGTAATGATCAAAGAAGGAAGCACGTACTACTTGTTTTGTACTGGCTTTGGTATTTCTGTTTTCTCATCAACCGATCTGCAAAACTGGAAAAAAGAAAAACCTGTTTTCGCTACCGCACCCCAATGGGCTGTTGATGCAGTGCCGGGTTATCGTGGTCACACATGGGCGCCCGATATCAGTTATTACAATGGTAAATATTATCTCTACTATTCTGTATCAACATTCGGAAAGAACGGTTCGTGTATTGGTGTGGCAGTGAATAAAACTTTGAATCCTTCATCACCCGATTTTAAATGGGAAGACTTAGGGAAAGTGATTCAGTCTTTTCCCGGGAAAGATCAGTGGAATGCAATTGATCCCAATCTCATTGTTGATGAAAAGAATGTTCCCTGGTTAAGCTTTGGTTCATTCTGGAGCGGACTTAAACTAGTAAAGCTGAACAGCGATCTCAAAACGCTTGCTCAACCTGAGCAGGTAGTTTCAATTGCTGCAAGAACAAAAGGCAGCGGAACTGATTCTTCAGGTGGCAATGCCATTGAGGCGCCGTTCATTTTCAAGAAAGGTGAATACTACTATTTGTTCGCTTCATGGGATTATTGTTGCCGTGGCGAAAAGAGCAATTACAAAGTAGTAGTGGGAAGAAGTAAACAGGTAACAGGCCCATATCTTGATAAAAATTCTGTAACTATGACCTCTAATGGCGGCACGCTGGTACTCGAAGGCGATGCTAAGGAATGGTTTGGTGCAGGACATAATGCGGTTTATCATGTTGATGATAAAGACTACATTGTTTATCATGGATATGATGCACTGGATAAAGGACGATCAAAACTATTAATTAACGAACTCGCCTGGGATAAAGAAGGCTGGCCAACATTAAAAAAATAAAACGATCATATGAATTTCAAAAAACTATTATTGATGACAACAATTACAACTGCTGCACTCACATCATGTGGCGATGGCGCTGAAAAGAAAAGCGAAGAATCAACAAATGAAAAAGTAACAAAAGTTGCATGGGGTGAAGCTGATGGCAAACCGGTTGACCTGTACACATTAACCAATGCAAATGGTGTACAGATCAAAATCTCAACGTATGGTGGAGTTGTTACATCATGGGTTACGCCTGATAAAGCTGGTAACAAGAGTAATGTCGTGTTAGGTTTCGATAGCTTGAGTGGTTATTTGGCTAAGCCTCCTTACTTCGGTGCCATCATTGGCCGTTACGGAAACCGTATTGGTAAAGGAACATTTAAGATCGATACAACAACGTATCAACTTGCAACCAACAATGGTGAAAACCACTTGCATGGCGGTAACAAAGGATACGATAAAGTAGTGTGGGATGCAAAAGCTGCTGACAGCACTGCGTCGTTGACACTTACTTATTTAAGTAAAGATGGAGAAGAAGGTTATCCCGGTAATCTCAACATCACCGTTGTTTATACACTCACAGATGATAATGAGTTATTGATCGATTATACAGCAGAAACTGACAAAGCAACTGTTGTGAATTTAACCAACCACAGTTATTTTAATTTAACTGGTGATGTAAACAATACCATTCTTGATCATCAACTGCAGATCAATGCCGATAAATATACACCTGTTGATGCAGGATTAATTCCAACAGGTGAATTGAAAGATGTAAAAGGAACTCCCTTTGATTTCTTACAACCACACAAAATTGGTGAACGTATTGCAGCGGTTGATGGCGGTTATGATCACAACTTTGTATTGACACGCAAAGGAAGCGATCTTGAACTGGTTGCAACATTGAGTGATTCAGTAAGCGGTCGTAAGCTGGAAGTATTCACCACTGAACCGGGTTTACAATTCTATTCAGGCAACTTCTTAGATGGCACAATCAAAACAAGTGATGGTAAATCAATCAATCTCCGCACAGGACTTTGTTTGGAAACACAGCATTTCCCTGATTCACCAAATCAACCAACGTTTCCATCAACCTTATTGAAGCCAGGTGAAAAATATCATACCGTAACCAAGTACAAAATTTCCGTTAATTGATTTTATAAAGTGAAATTATGAGTAGTGAAGCGTCTTATGTAATTGGTGTCGACTATGGATCAGATTCAGTACGAACAATTATTGTGAACACAGCAAACGGTGAGGAACTTGCTTCATCAGTGTTTTATTATCCCCGTTGGAAAAAGCAGTTATACTGCAACATGAATGAGAATCAGTTCCGTCAGCACCCCTTGGATTATGTGGAAGGTCTGGAGGTAACCATTAAAGAATGCGTAGCGAAGGTTGGCGCTGATGTTGCTTCAAAAGTAAAAGCGCTTTCTGTTGACACAACAGGATCAACACCTGTTGCAGTTGATAAAACTGGAACACCGCTTGCATTAACTCCCGGTTTTGAAGAGAATCCCAACGCCATGTTTGTGTTGTGGAAAGATCATACCGGTGTTGGTGAAGCAGCCGAGATCAACGCACATGCAGAAAAATTTGATACCAACTATTTACAATTTGTTGGTGGTATATATTCTTCTGAATGGTTTTGGGCAAAGCTCCTGCGTGTATTACGTGCAGATGAAAAAGTAAGAAACTCTATTTATTCATTTGTTGAACATTGCGACTGGATTCCTTTCTTATTATCCGGTGGAACAGATGTACATGCAATGAAACGTGGTGTATGTTCTGCAGGTCATAAAATATTATGGGCAAAAGAGTGGGACGGACTTCCTCCCAATGAATTCTTTGCATCATTAGATCCATTGCTTGATGGTTTTACTGATCGATTGTTCAAAGACACTTATCCTGCTGATCAATCAGTAGGAACTATCACGAAAGAATGGGCAGCCCGTTTAGGTTTGCCTGAAACTACAGTGATCGGTGTTGGTGCTTATGATGCACATATGGGTGCAGTGGGTGGACAGATCGAACCCTATTACTTAAGTAAAGTAATGGGTACATCTACCTGTGATATGATGGTGGCACCGGTGAAAGATGTGGAAGGAAAACTCATCAAAGGTATTTGCGGGCAGGTACCCGGTTCTGTTATTCCCAGTATGATCGGGTTAGAAGCCGGTCAATCCGCATTTGGTGATGCTTATGCCTGGTACAAACGTTTACTTACATGGCCGTTGCAACAGATACTATCGAAATCAAGTTTAGTTGATGATGATACAAAAGCAAAACTCATCAACGAGACTGAAGATGCAATCATTCCGCAATTAAGCAAGCTGGCAGAACAATTAGAAATTGATGAACATAGTGAACTGGCAGTAGATTGGTTCAACGGAAGAAGAACACCCGATGCCAATCAATTACTCACTGCTTCTATTACCGGTCTTGATTTAGGAAGCGATGCAGTGCGTATGTTCAGAGCAGTTGTTGAATCAACTTGTTTTGGTGCAAAAGCAATTGTAGAGCGTTTTGTAGAGCAGGGGATTCCTGTGAAAGGGTTGATCGGTCTTGGTGGCGTTGCAAAAAAATCTCCCTTCATTATGCAGATGATGGCTGATGTAATGAACATGCCCATCAAAATTCATAAATCAGAACAAACCTGTGCATTTGGCGCAGCCATGTTTGCTGCAACTGTTGGTGGTGTGTACAGCAAAGTGGAAGATGCCATGCAGGCTATGGGACAGGGGTTCGATGCAGAGTATCATCCTAATCCTGATCGTGTAGCGGTTTACCAGCACCGTTATGAAAAGTATAAAGAAGTTGGTGCGTTCATGGAAGCGCAAACAAAACAACAAGTAAGTGTAGAATCATTAACAGCATAATTCATGGGAAAGTATAGTCACATACAAGAAGAAGCATACGAAGCAAACATGCAGTTGCCCAAATTAGGGTTGGTGCTGTTCACCTTCGGCAATGTAAGTGCAGTCGACAGAAGCTTAGGTGTATTCGCCATTAAACCAAGTGGTGTTCCTTACGAAGATCTGAGTCCAGATAAAATGGTGATCGTTGATTTTGATGCAAACACAGTTGAAGGTTCGTTCCGTCCTTCATCCGATACAAAAACACATACCGTGTTGTACAAGCATTGGGAAAAGATCGGCGGCATTGTGCACACGCATTCAACTTATGCAACAGCATGGGCACAATCGCAACGGGATATTCCTATTTTCGGTACAACACATGCAGATTACAACACGGTTGATATTCCCTGTGCTGCGCCTATGAGCGATGACATGATCAAAGGCAATTATGAATACGAAACAGGTTTTCAAATTCTCAATTGTTTTAAAGACCGTGGATTGAGTTATGAAGAAGTGGAAATGATTTTAGTGGGCAATCATGCTCCGTTTACATGGGGTAAGAATGCAGCGAAGGCAGTGCATAACAGTGCAGTACTTGAGTTTATTGCACAAACATCATTATTGACCGAGCAGATCAATCCATCAGCACCACGTTTAAAAGATTCAATTCGTCAAAAACATTACGAACGTAAACACGGGCCTGATAGTTATTACGGGCAAGCATAAACTATTCTGTTCTTATTACAAGCAAACATTTAATCGATCACAGATATAATTAATAAAATGAAAGCGTTTAAAAATTTAGAAGTATGGTTTGTTACAGGCAGCCAGGACCTGTACGGAGAAGAAACATTAAAGCAAGTAGCAGCACACTCGCAGGAAATTGCAGGTTCACTCAACGATGCTGCTGTTATACCGGTGAACGTTGTGTTCAAACCAACAGTAAAATCATCAGAAGAAATATATGCTATCTGCGCCGAAGCAAATGCAGCCACCAATTGTATCGGCATCATTACCTGGATGCATACGTTTTCACCAGCTAAAATGTGGATCAGAGGATTGAATATTCTTCATAAACCATTACTTCATTTACATACACAATTCAACCGTGATATTCCATGGAGTGAAATAGACATGGATTTCATGAACCTCAATCAAAGTGCGCACGGCGACAGAGAGTTTGGTTTCATCGCCACACGCATGAAGGTGAAACGTAAAGTAGTTGTTGGTCATTGGCAGGATCCGAATGTATTGGATCGTATCAACACATGGGCAAGAGCTGCAGCAGGGTGGAACGATTCGCAAGGTGCACGCATCGTTCGTTTTGGCGATAACATGCGGTATGTTGCTGTTACCGATGGTGACAAAGTGGAAGCTGAAATGAAATTCGGTTACAGTGTAAACACACACGGCATTGGTGATCTGGTAAAAGTGATCAATGAAGTAAGTGATGCTGATGTAGATAAACTCACAGAAGAATATTTTGATACTTACAATGTCGTTGCCTCATTGAAGAAGGATGGTAAGCAATATCAATCACTTCGTGATGCTGCAAAGATTGAATTAGGGATGCAGTACTTTCTTGAACATGGAAATTACAAAGGCTACAGCGATACATTTGAAGATCTGCATGGCATGAAACAATTGCCGGGTATTGCTTCACAACGTTTGATGGGCAAGGGTTATGGTTTTGCCGGAGAAGGCGATTGGAAAACAGCAGCACTTGTACGCACCATGAAAGTGATGGGCACAGGTTTGAAAGGTGGTAACAGTTTCATGGAAGATTATACGTATCACTTCGATCCAAAGAACCCATTGGTACTTGGCTCACATATGCTGGAGATCTGCGAAAGCATTGCTGATGGAAAAGCGAATTGCGAAATTCATCCATTAGGAATTGGCGGCAAAGAAGATCCTGTGCGTTTGGTGTTTAATGTTGCAGCAGGTCCTGCGTTGAATGCATCAATCGTTGATATGGGTAACCGCTTCCGAATGTTAGTTAATGAAGTGGAAGCAGTAGCGCCTGTTGCTGATCTTCCAAAACTTCCTGTTGCAAGGGTTTTATGGAAGCCATATCCAAATATGAATGATGGCTGTGCAGCATGGATCTTAGCTGGTGGAGCACATCATACAGGCTACAGCCAGAACCTTACATCAGAGCATATGGAAGATTTTGCGGAGATGGCAGGTATCGAGTATGTCCGCATTGGTAAGCAGACCGACCTCTATCAATTCAAAAATGAGCTACGTTGGAATCAAGTTTTCTATAAGTAGACCATTCAATTGTTTTTATTCATAGATTTAAATCTTTTATATAGCCATCCTATTTTTTCAAAACGTAAAACTTGCTAATGAACAGTTTATCAGGCTTAGACATTCTCATCTTCGTTTTTTATTTCATTCTTGTTGCCGGTTACGGTTATTGGGTTTACAATAAAAAGAAGAAAGCCACCATCTCCGCATCACATGATTACTTTTTAGCTGAAGGTTCACTTACATGGTGGGCAATCGGTGCGTCGTTAATTGCTTCTAATATTTCGGCTGAGCAATTTATCGGCATGAGTGGTAACGGTTATTTTGTTGGTATTGCTGTAGCAGCTTACGAATGGATCGCTGCATTGGCATTGATCATCATTGCTGTTTGGTTCATGCCGGTATATTTAAAGAATAAGATCTACACCATGCCTCAGTTTTTGAAAACGAGGTATAACGAAACGGTGTCGCTCATCATGGCCATCTTCTGGTTGTTTTTATATGTATTCGTAAACCTTACTTCTATTTTATATTTAGGAGCGATCGCTATCAGCGGATTGATCGGGCCAGAATATTTACATACTGTAATGATCGCCCTCGCTGTGTTCTCACTCATCATTACATTGGGTGGTATGAAGGTGATCGGTTACACTGATGTTATACAGGTTGCTGTATTGATCATCGGTGGTTTTGCAACCATTTATTTTGCATTAACCATTGTGAGTGAAAAATTTGGTTTGGGCAGAGATGCAATGGCAGGTTTCAAAACATTAATGGATCAGGCACCGGATCACTTCCACATGATCTTAGATAAACCAACTGCTGCATCATCGCAGGAAGATGTCAACAAGTATTTGATCTTACCTGGTATTGCCATGTATTTCGCAGGTCAGTGGATCGTGAATCTGAACTACTGGGGTTGTAACCAATACATCACACAAAGAGCGTTGGGTGCTGATTTAGATACTGCACGTAAAGGAATTTTGTTTGCAGGATTCTTAAAGTTATTGATGCCGATCATTGTAATGTTGCCGGGTATTGCTGCTTATGTGTTGCACAAGAATGGTCATCTGGAAGGATTGAGAGGAATGGATGATGCATACTCTGCAATTCTTGGTTTCTTACCATCAGGGTTAAAAGGTTTGGCCATTGCTGCATTAACTGCTGCCATCGTTGCATCACTTGCAGGCAAGCTGAACAGTATTGGTACCATCTTTACATTGGATATTTATCTGAAATACTTCAGGAAAAAACCTGCGGCAGATCCACATGCTCCCGCTATGGATGCTGCTCCAACTCCTGTATATAATGAAGGGGAAGAGAAGAACATGGTTTGGGTTGGCAGAATGGCTGCATTGGTATCGATCGTATTAGCTGTAGTGTTTGAATGGAAAGATCTGTTAGGTATCAGTGGTGAAGGTGGCTTCACATTTATTCAGAAGTATACCGGCTTTATCAGCCCCGGTGTATTTGCCATGTTCATACTCGGTATGTTCTGGAAACGTACAACAGGTGCCGCTGCAGTTGCAGGTTTAATCACAGGCTTTGTAATGGCTATCTTCTTTAACAGCTTTGCTGTAACCGTATTTGGTCATGAAACATTGATGTACACCGCTTTCAAAAACAATGATGGTGTGTATGAAATTCCATTCCTGATCAATATGGGATGGGCCTTCTTTATCACCATGGCTGTCATGATCGGTATCAGTCTTACCGGACCGAAGGTTAATCCAAAAGCATTTGAACTGGATAAGTCAATGTTCAAGTTGAAACCTTCTGTTATTGCCATGATCGTATTTACATTGCTTATTCTTACAGCATTGTATGTGAAGTTCTGGTAAAATAAAAGTTGAACAGTTTATATAAACGATCGCTCATGTAAAAATCTTTTGTTGATTTGCATGAGCGATCGTGTTTTTAGTAAGTGATAAAAAAGAAAAGATGAGTGATAAGAAAGCATTTTTATTTGATTTGAATGGAACGATGATCGATGATATGCACTATCATATCAAAGCATGGCATGGCATATTGAATGAGTTAGGTGCAAATATTTCCATGGAGCGAATGAAGGAAGAATGTTATGGTAAAAATGATGAACTGCTTGAACGGATGTTCCCCGGCCGTTTTACGGAAGAAGAGAAACAGGTGATGAGTCTTGAAAAAGAAAAGCAATACCAGCAGCAGTTCAAGCCTTATTTAAAATTGTTACCTGGTTTGGATGCGTTTCTTGCAAAGGCAAAACAAAATGATATTCCAATGGCAATTGGCTCAGCAGCCATCATGTTCAATATAGATTTTGTGTTAGACAATCTGCATATCCGTGATCATTTTTCTGCATTGGTGAGTGCCGATGATGTGGCGGTAAGCAAACCCGATCCTGAAACATTTTTGAAATGCGCTGAACGATTAAGCGCTCAACCTGCCGACTGTATTGTATTTGAAGATTCACCAAAAGGAGTGGAGAGTGCAAAACGTGCAGGTATGAAAGCAGTGGTGTTAACGACTATGCACGAAGAATATGAGTTTGATGGATTTGACCACGTGTTGATGTGCGTGAAGGATTTTAAAGATGAACGATTGCGTTCACTGGTTTAAGGTGGAAGGTTTAAAGGGAAGCTGTTGTTTGTTGAAATGAATATACAGTTATTGGCGTGAATAAGCGCTTATGAGATGGTATTGCACGGTTATGTTTTTTTTGCGGATTGTACTAACAACAATACAAAAAGTTGAACACTAAATTATTGATTTTCAAGCACGATTTTTTTATGATATAGCGTCTTATATCATATATATTTGTGTTGGCTGATATTATGAAGACCCTACTTTCAATAACATTTTTGCTGCTCTTTGCAAGTTGCTTTGGACAGACAAAGCTCCAAAAACTTATTGCCGCAGAGTACAGAGTTGACAGCCCAAGAGTTGGAAACTTTACATATCTCGTTTCATACAACTTTGCAAATGGAGTTTTACTTTCAAAAGACACAATTCTTGGTGTCCCTACAAATAGAAAAGGTATAGCAGGCTCATATGTTCGGTACGACCTTGGAAAAAATTTTATTTACAAGAACAGGTTTGTAATATCAGGTATTGGAAATGTAATTGACATTAAGACTAAGTCATTGGTTATGGAAGAAAGTGACGACTTTATTTCAGCACATGGCGACACTTTAATATTTCACAGAGATAATATATTTACTGGAACAGGCTATCTAATGCTGGACTTAAGGTCAAGAAAATACAAATTTATCAATCAGGATGAAATGGATAAGGACAAAGACAGGAGAAGTTCCCCAGATAAATTGCATTATCTCTCTATAGACCAATCAAAAATTCCGTACAAAATATGGCTTCATAAACTAGACAGCAAAAAGGTATTGGTAGTCACCGATGCGGGGCATGGACCAAACATTATGTATTCAAGTCAATTCCCTACAATTGAAACTCATTGGATAAATAATCATGTCTTTCTTTACGTAATTCATGAAACAAAATTTGACAGTGAGAAGAAAGACTATTCAAAAGTGACGCTTCGCAAGTATGATATTAACACTAATTCGGACACAATGTTCTTTATTCTTGATACAGTTAATAATGGAAAAACAAATGGAAGGTTTTTTACAGATGAAATTGGTCAGTTAGTTTACAGAAGTAGTGGTTGGTCTTATCACTTGGTTGACACTTTAAAAAATGTTTTAAAAGACTATCCTTTTTACGAATTAGGTTTTGGCTTTTCAACAGCAAACAAGTCCGACAATGATGGAACTATATTAAAATACAATAATTCAGAAATAGCAAAGTATTGGTGTTCAAATGAAGTGGTTGGAAACGGAGTTATTGCAATAGAGTTTGGCGACATCGGTTCAAACCTTGCATATCCAAAAGGAATAATGACCTGGTCTAACCAGACAAAAAGTTGGACAACAACAGTAATTCCTTGGCTTTCAAAAATAATTGGCTGGGTGGACGAAGAATAACATCAGCCAACAAAAGTATTTGCAAAAGCAGGGCTGGACCATGTAACATCAGCTATGTGAAGACATCGGCAGCAGTTCGGGCTCGACGTTCAATGTTCAGCTTTAGTTCATAACTTCAAGAACATATTTTCAATTAGGCATTTGTACCGGGCTTGACAATCAATAAATTCCCTGCCTTCGAAAATACTCGAACGTTGTATGCCATTTTATGACAAGAGTTCCCATTTATCTAATTTTTATTTTTTCATTTTTTCTGAATTGTAAAAATCCTGTGCCAAAGGTCAACTTAGTCGGGTCGGCTGACCCAGACATTGTTCTAGTAAATATTGAGGATGGTAACAGAGAGTTTATCAGCAAAATATTATTGAAGATTGACAGTCTTAAACCAATTTTAATTGGTATTGATGTTTTTTTTATTAGCAAAAAGACGCCACAAGAAGACTCAGCCTTAATCAATTCATTGCAGAAAGTATACAATGACATTCTGATTTACGGGTTAGGCAACAATAACCCTTTTGAACATTCAGATTCAGCATTTACACAATACGTAACTGACGAAGGGTATCTTAAATATGACCGTACGCTTAGTCTAATCAGTAATATGACACCTTTGCCCAAAATAGAGAATACGGTTCATGAATCATTTGCCTATAAAATCGTAAAACATTGGAAGCCGGACTTTAAGTTAGACATAAAAGAAAATCAACAAATACCGATTAATTACCAACGGACTCTTGACAAATATTTAAAACTGGATGGCTCTCTCTTAATTGGTACAAACATTGACAATTTTGAATTGAAAGATAAAATATTCCTTGTGGGTTATATTGGCCCAGGAAGAGAAGACAAATACTCAACTCCTTTGCGATTCGTCGGAAAAGAACTTGAACATGACGAGCCAGACACATATGGACTTGTGATAATTGCAAATGAGATAAGGACATTACTTGATTATAAAAAGTAAAAACAGGCATACAACAGACGCATTTGTGCTATTGGGGTGCGACGCAAAGCGTCGTTCAACTTCTGTACGCTGTTCAGCTTTTTGTCCCAGCTTGACATTTACTATTGAGCAACAGAATATATTTTCTACTTTAGTTCTTCGTTCGGCAGTCGCTGCCGGGGGCGACGAATAGATGAAGCCCCCAACAGCACAAATGCCTTGACGTTAGCAGCAATTGTAAAATGACACAGCATCAATTTCAAGTCGGACCAATTAAGGTTAATCTACCTGACGAAAATCAAAATTATTTTTCAATTTTTCACGACTTAGCTGAATTATTTGAAGACGAGTTTCAAAGTGACGCTGTAAAAAAATTACGGAGCAAACTAAAAAATGTTAAGCCAAAGGCTTCTATTGAGTATGAAGCTGACAACACACATATTACAACATCAAACGCTGACACTTTAGTTGTAGTAATTACTGCAATCGAAGAACTTGCGACAGAAAAATTTAAAGTTTCATTTCAACAGCTTGACACCGTACAAATAACCGAACTTCTCAAAGCTGCTAAAAAGAACAGACCTAAACCTAAGGAATGGCAAACAGGAGATGTGTTTTCAATTCCTTTGTTAAATGACACATTCGCATTCGGACAAGTTTTAGACAAAAAATACTGCACTTGTGCTTTGTTCAATTTACAATCAGACAGTTCAACTTTGACAGAAGAACAATTTAAGAGACTGCAGCCCATTTCAATTCTTCATTTATCAAACGGCGACTTGTTAAACAATGGACATTGGAACATTCTTTATAATCAAACCGTGACGCTTAACCCAAGTAGCGGAAGTGGTGGAAGGTTTGGTGACATTGGAAGTTCATCATATGGACAATGCAAAGCTATGACAGACTTGGCTAATGCTTATTGGGGACTTGAACCTTGGAACGTAATGTATCGTGAAGATTATTATGACCAACTCTTGTTAAAAGGTTTGACACGACCTAAGACCGCACATGTTCTTAATGAGGCAGATAGGAAAACGTTTAGAAAAGAAAAGTTCGGGGTGGAGTAAGCTGACGAACAACATGCTGCTAACATTGGTATTGCCAATAGAATACTCCATCATTTCATCCCAATTGTCTATTTTTCAACTTTCTTAAAAAAATTAATTTGCGTTACATTTGGCGAGGATAACCAATCATCAGAACGATCATGATTGATCGCTATCCTTCAAAAAGCTATACGATTGCCATGTATAAAAAGACTATCTGGACAATAGTAACTATTTGTTCCATTCTACTGTTAGCTGCATCCTGCTTTCGCAGTAAGGGCAGCGATGTTTCTTCAATTCCAAAAACTGTCAGCTACAATTTTCATATCCGCCCCATTCTTTCCGACAAATGTTTTAAGTGTCATGGTCCTGATGGTAACAAACGGGCTGCAGGTTTGCGTCTTGACATTGCCGACAGTGCTTTCGCACCACTCAAAGAAACAAAAGGTGCTTATGCATTAGTTGCAGGGGATCCAGAAAATTCGGAATTGTATAAGCGCATCATTTCAACTGATCCCGAATACATGATGCCCGAACCCGAATCGCATTTGGGTGCTTTAAGTGAGCATGAAATAAACCTGTTTAAAAAATGGATCGAGCAAGGTGCAAAATATGAATCGCACTGGGCATTTGCCTCCCCAAAGAAAATTCCGCTTCCAAAAATAGATGATAAGGATCGTGCAAAAAATGAGATCGATTATTTTATCCTGAGCAAATTGGAAGAACAGGGTCTTGCACAAAATGAAGAAGCTGATAAGGAACGTTTATTAAAACGAATTGCACTTGATATAACCGGCTTGCCGCCATCAATTGAGATGATGGACAAATTTGTAAATGACAAAACTGAGTTCGCATATGAAAAAATGATCGATGAATTGCTGGCTAGTCCACAGTATGGTGAGAAGATGGCTGTGCACTGGATGGATGTTGCCCGCTATGCAGATAGCTACGGTTACCAGGATGATAATATACGGTCGCAATGGCCATGGAGAGATTGGGTGATCCATGCATTCAATAAGAATCTTCCTTATGATCAGTTTCTTACCTGGCAAATTGCAGGTGACATGTTGCCCGAAGCAAATAAAGAGCAAATACTGGCAACAGGATTTTTCCGTAATCATAAGTATACAGAAGAAGGTGGTGTGATTCCTGAAGAATATCGTGTGGAATACCTCGTCGATAAAACAAAAACCTTTGGTAAAGGAATATTAGGCATCACAATTGAATGTGCACAATGCCACGATCACAAATACGATCCATTCTCTCAAAAAGATTATTACTCCTTCCTTGCTTTTTTCAACAACACAAAAGAAGCAGGATTTGAAGGTGATGTAAGTGCATCAAAACCGGCAAAGAATCCAATACTCACTATCAGTGCAGAAGAACGGAAAAATATTCTCTCATTCATCAATACAAAAGATACCGGTAACCTTACTGTGTCTGTAATGGGCGAAAGAGATACACTGCGTAAAACTTTTGTGTTGAACCGTGGCGTGTACGATCAACCCGGTGAAGAAGTGAAAGCTGCAGCTATTCCTGCCGTAATGAAATTCGATACAAGCAAATTTACACGTAACAGGATCGGGCTTGCCCAATGGACAGTGAATAAAAGCAATCCGCTGACAGCAAGAGTTTTTGTGAACCTGATGTGGCAGGAATTCTTTGGAAGAGGCTTGGTAAAAACTTCCGGTGACTTTGGTATGCAGGGCGAGCTTCCTTCTCATCCTGAATTACTCGATTGGCTGGCGGTTGATTTTATGGAGAACGGATGGAACGTAAAACGATTAGTGAAACAGATATTAACATCAGCAACCTATCGTCAGTCAGCAAAAGTTTCAGAAGAGCAATTGAAGAAAGATCCGGAGAATGTTTATTTAGCAAGAGGTCCACGTATCCGTTTAAAAGCAGAGTTCATTCGTGATCTCTATTTATCCAGCAGTGGATTACTGGTAAAAACAATTGGCGGGCCAAGTGTGAAACCCTATCAACCCAAAGGTCTTTGGGAAGCTGCCACTTCAGGAAGAGGCGTACTAGCAGTATACAGACAGGATCATGGAGATGATCTGTACCGCAGGGGGCTGTATACATTTATTAAATTAACGGTACCGCCACCGGGTATGACCATGTTTGATGCCAGCAACCGTGATCAATGCGAAGTGAAGCGGTTAAAAACAAATACACCATTGCAGGCATTGATCATGATGAATGATCCCGCTGTACTGGAAGCATCAAGAGTGCTTGCACAAAAATTAATGCTGGATCAATCGGCAGTAGCTGATAAAATAACAAAAGCTTTTCGACTGATCGTTTGCAGAAAACCATCAGCCAAAGAAGTAAGTATACTGGAGAAGTACTACAACGAACAGCTGCAATTATTTCAACAGAAAAAATCTGATGCAACGATCATATTGAAGGCAGGTGAATATCCACAGAGTAATCAAGTGGATAAAAATAAATCTGCTGCGTTGATGAAAGCCATCAATACCATATTCAACATGGAAGAAACAATTACAAAAACCTGATGATGGAAAAACAAATTCTTGAACATGGTTTAAATCTAAACCGTCGCCGTTTTTTATCAAGACTTGGAATGGGCATTGGTGGTATGGCATTAGGCTCATTACTTGTTCCTGATATGCTTGGTGGTAATACGGAAGAAGCAATACTTGCCGGCTTGCCTCAATTTGCACCGAAGGCCAAGCGTATTATCTATCTCTTTCAAAACGGAGCGCCATCGCAATTAGATCTGTTTGATTATAAACCGATGCTGGAAAAAATGCATGGACAGGATCTGCCTGCATCTATCCGCATGGGGCAACGCTTAACAGGTATGACGGCCGACCAGGCAAAGTTTCCGTTAGCAGGAAGTTATTTTCAATTCAATCAATACGGACAAGCCAGAGCATGGATCAGTGATCTGCTTCCGCATACTGCAAGAGTGGTAGATGATCTCTGCATCATACGCAGTATGCATACCGAAGCAATCAATCATGATCCTGCATTAACTTTTTTTCAAACAGGAGCGCAGGTAGGTAACCGGCCAAGTATGGGTTCATGGCTTAGTTATGGCTTGGGAAGTGAGAATAAAAATTTACCTGCTTTCTGTGTGTTACTTTCAAAAGGAAAGGGAAATGGCCAGGGTGTTTATTCGAAATTATGGTCGAATGGTTTTCTTGATTCCGTTCACCAAGGTGTACAGTTTAGCAGTGGTGACAATCCGGTGTTGTATCTCAACAATCCGGATGGAATAGATAAAAATGAGCGGCGCAAGATGTTGGACAACCTTGCTGAACTAAACCAGGAAACCTATAAAGAATTTGGTGATCCGGAAATACAGGCAAAAGTGCAGCAATACGAAATGGCTTATCGTATGCAAACATCGGTACCTGATATAACCGATCTAAGTAAAGAACCGGAAGACATTATAAAATTATACGGACCCGATTGTTTAACTCCCGGTACTTATGCAGCAAACTGTTTGCTTGCACGAAAACTCTCTGAAAATGGTGTTCGCTTTGTGCAATTATATCACCAGGGTTGGGATGGGCATAACAATCTGCCAAGTCAGATAAAAGGCCAATGTGCTGATGTTGATAAAGCATCGGCAGCGCTTATTACCGATCTGAAGCAACGAGGTTTGCTCGATGAAACATTGGTGATTTGGGGTGGAGAATTTGGTCGCACAAATTATTGCCAGGGGCCGTTAACGAAAGAAGATTATGGTCGTGATCATCATCCACGCTGCTTTACCATCTGGATGGCAGGTGGTGGTGTAAAGCCCGGTGTGTATGGTGAAACAGATGAGTTTGGTTACAACATTGTAAAAGATCCTGTACATGTGCACGACTTTCATGCAACAGTGCTTCACCTGATGGGTATGAATCATGAACAACTTACATTTAAACACTTGGGCAGGCGTTATCGGTTAACTGATGTAGCAGGGAATGTGGTGAAAGGATTGATTGCCTAAAGCAGGAAGACAGAAGTACGATTTACGAAGTACGAGGTACGTACTTCCAACTTCGCAGTTCGTACTTAGAACAACACGAATAGATTTAAATCAAGAAGAGCAAATCATACTTAAAAAACTAAAGTTGAATCGCCGCACGTTCATTAAACATTCTTCTCTGGCAACAGCATCATTGTATGCAAGTCCGTTATTATCTGCTTCAGAAAAGAACGAAATCATTCTCGGGCATAACCATAAACGTTATCGCATCAATACCAACTGGAGCCAGGCAGACTTTGCACGCAACCCTGTAAAAGACTGTCATGAAATGGTGCAGGATAAATTGGGGCGTATTATTCTGCTGACCAATGAAACAAAGAATAACGTCCTCATCTATGATAAAAGCGGGAGACTGATCACAACCTGGGGAAATGAATATCCGGGTGCACATGGGCTTACGTTGTTTAATGAAAACGGTACTGATACATTATTCATTTGTGATAACAATCGCCACCAGGTAATTAAAACCACAATAGATGGGAGAGTATTAATGACATTGGACTATCCAAAAGAAACAGGTGCATACACAAAAGCAGATGAGTATGTTCCAACAGAAACAGCCATTGCTGCTAATGGTGATATTTATGTAGCCGATGGTTATGGAAAAGACTTTATTATTCAATACGATTACAAAGGCAGCTATATCCGTCATTTCGGAGGAAGAGGAAATGAAGAAAAGCATTTATTAAATGCGCATGGCATTTGCGTTGATTACAGGGATAAGAACAAACCTTGTCTTGTGGTTACTTCACGACAACAACATGCGTTTAAACGATACACCTTAAATGGAGTTTATATTGATACCATTCCATTACCCGGAGCATGGGTTTGCCGACCAGTTATAAAAGGCGATTATTTGTATGCTGCGGTTTTGCAAACAGATGCACGGCAAGGCGACAAGTCGGGTTTTGTAACAATACTCGATATAAACTATAAAGTGATCTCAAACCTCGGTGGCAATACACCTGCTTATACAGGTAATAAACCGAATGAACTGTACCAGACGATCAAAGTTTTTCAATACCCACATGATGTCTGTATTGATGATGAAGAAAACCTGTATGTAGCACAATGGAACAGCGGGCAAGTATATCCTTACAAACTCCAGCCTTTATGAAAAGACTAGTGTTCCTTTTTCTTCTGGCTATTACCCAATACAGTTTTGCTCAACAGTTATTTCAACTGGCACCACCAGTATTGAACTATCGATCTGTGTTTTTTCAAGATGAGACGACACTTGAAATAAAGTTTGAGCAGCCTGGTGCCGAAATCCGTTACACAATTAACGGTGATGAACCAACACCGAAAGATCTGCTTTACACAAAGCCAATAGTAATTGCAGGTAAAAGGGTAAGCATAAAAGCGAAGGCTATAGGAAAAGATTTTCTTCCATCAGAAACGGTTTACGTAGAGTTTATAAAGACAGGTAAAGTAATACAACAAATCAGTTTTACCACACCTCATCCAAAATACACAACGAATAATAAGAATCTGCTGAACGATCATATCGGCGGGAATACAAGTTTCAGTTCAGGTGCATGGTTAGGCTATGACTGCGATACAGTTGAAATCGATATTGAATTAAAAAAGAATGAAACGATCAACGGTGTATTGGTAGACATTTTGCAGAATGAAAGCAGCTGGATCTTTTTACCTGAACAGGTGATCTTGTATTATTACGATGAGGCTAAAAAAAGTTATCTTCCATTGGGTAAAGAAACTTTTAGTAGCGAACGGCCATCTCAAAAACAAATTGATGCCCGAGAAATTATTCCCAAAATTACGGTCAAAGCAAATAAGCTGAAGCTGATATTATATCCATTAAAGAAAATACCTGCATGGCATCCGGGCAAAGACAATCACGCCTGGTTATTCATTGATGAAATACAAGTATATTAATCATGTTACGTCTAAAGAATAGTTTGTTCAATATTTCTCTTTTGCTGAATTGCCTGTTGCTGTTCCTGTTATTTTTCGAAAACAGGATATCAGTGCCGCTATGGTTACAGGTAATTGGGCGCACACATCCACTTGTATTGCATTTTCCTGTGGTGTTAGTGGTCATGTATGCATTGCTTGTGTTGTTTTTTCATGCACAGAAAACAAAGGATGATCACAATCTGTATATCGCTGATCTTATTTTACAATTAGCTGCTTTTACTTCAGCCATTACTGCTTTGGCAGGATTTTTCTTATCAAAAGAAGAAGGCTATGATACTGATGCTTTGCAATGGCACAAATGGAGTGGGGTCGCTATTTCACTTTTTATGTTGCTGTGGTGTTTTTTCAAAAACATGTTACAAGCAAGGAAGATCACAGCTTTTGCTACTTCTATTGTGGCACTTGTGCTGATTGTCATTGCAGGTCACCAGGGCGCTGGCATAACACATGGAGAGAATTTTGTATTGGCTCCTGTAACACCTGAAAAAAAACAAGCTGCTGTATCAGTTGAAGAGGCGGAGTTGTATACCCACTTGGTGAAGCCCATACTTGAAGCCAAATGTATTTCCTGCCATAACAGCAAAAAAGCAAAAGGCGAACTGGTAATGGAAACAGAAGAACCGTTGTTGAAGGGAGGGAAGAACGGAGTTTTATGGGATAGTACTTCTGCCGATTTGGGTTTGTTGTTACGAAGAATACATTTACCACTTGAAGAGAAAAAGCATATGCCACCACAAGGCAAACCTCAATTAACAGATGATGAAATTGTAATATTGAGACACTGGATAAAAAAAGGATCAGATTTTAAATTGCGTGTTGCTGATCTGGCAACAGATGATTCATTGTTTGTAGTGGCAAACAATATTTTGACGGCTGCAGAAACAGCAGAATATGATTTTGATGAAGCAGATGCTGCTGTTGTTAAAGATCTCAATACAGTTAACCGGGTGGTTGCTGCAGAAGCACTTGAGTCACCGGCGTTGAATGTGAGTTTTTTCAACAGTAAACTGTTTAAAGCAGAACAGCTGGCAGAATTGTCTAAAATAAAAAAGCAGATCGTTTCACTTGATCTGTCGCAAATGCCAGTAAAAGATGTGGATATGAAGATCATCGGTGAGTTTGAAAATCTCCGGAAACTTAACCTGAGCTTTTCTGCGATTACCGGTGCCGGTCTTACAGAGTTGAAGCGGTTAAAATTTTTAAGAAGCCTTTCGATATCCGGTACAAAAGTTACTGCAGAACAGTTGAAACAGTTACAAAGCTTTCCGCAACTTAAAACAGTTTATACATGGAATATGCCTGTCGCTTCAGCTGATATGGAGAAAGTAAAAACGCAAATGAAAAACATTCGCTTTGAAACAGGTTTTAAAGGTGATACTTTGATTTTGAAATTATCAACACCTATTGTGCAGAATGAAGAATCGATCATCACTTCACCTATCCCATTAAAGCTGAAACATTACATCAACGGAACGACTATCCGGTTTACGAAAGATGGCAGCGATCCTGACAGCCTAAAGTCACCGGTATTTAAACCCGGAGAAATGATCGATGGAAATGTTTTTATAAAAGCAAAAGCCTACAAACCAGGCTGGATAAGCAGCGATATCATAGAAGTGAATTTTTACAGAAGTACTTATAAAGCTGATAGTGTATCATTCCTGTTGCAACCCGATCCTGCATATAAAGGAGAAGGCAAAATGTTATCGGATCATATAAAAGGTGAATTAAATTTCCGCTTAGGCAGCTGGCTGGCATGGCGACAAACAAGAATGGAAGCTTTGCTGCAATTCAATAAACCAACTATTGTAAAAAGCGTAACACTTAGTACGTTGATTGATGTTGCGAGTTATATTATGCCTCCATCAAGTATTGAAATTTGGGGGGGCGATGATATGAAGAAAATGAAGTTGCTTGGTACTTTAAAGCCAACACAACCAACAATGCTTCAGCCATCGTCGCTGCGGGGTTATGAATGTAAGTTCAACCCATCTACCGTAAAATATATCAAGATCATAGGTAACACTGTAAGTAAACTACCGGCTTGGCATCCGGGTAAAGGAGATAAGGGATGGTTATTTGTAGATGAAGTGCTGGTGAATTAAACACACTACACAAATATCCTGTTGTGATAATTGTAATTTTCCCTGAACTTCTTAGTTGGATTTTTTATTGGAAGCTGATGTAGAGTACAGATCAGTTGAACATATAACAGTTATATGCTAGCTGCAAGTTGCTCAAACAAATTGTTGAGCAGTTTTACACTTCTTCTTCCACATTAAATATGTACCCGGCTCCATACACATTACTCAAGCTGATCTTTTTCGATTGAGCGAAGATCTTCCGCAGGCGTGAGATAAACACGTCAAGACTTCTTCCAAGAAAGTAATCATTCTCCCCCCAAATGCGGATGAGGATGTCTTCTTTTTTAATACGTTTATTTTTGTTTTGATAAAAGTATTCGATCAGCTCTGCTTCACGGGTGGTGAGTTTAGCTACTTTTTTATCAGGTGTTGTTACAGTAAGCTGCTCACGGTTGTACAATATATCCCCGATCATATAAGTTGAGAGTTGCACTTTCGGCGCAACAGCACCGGAAGTCATCTTCAAAATATTTTTCAGCTTCAATGCCAGCTCATCAATATCAAAAGGCTTACTGATATAATCAGCAGCACCAATATTCAATCCCGTGAGCCGGTCTTTCTTTTCTGTGCGGGCAGTTAGAAAAACAAAAGGTATATGTTCTTTTATCTTCACAATGTTTTCTGCTAACTCGAATCCGCTTTTCTGCGGCATCTGCACATCCAGTAAACAAAGACCATAGGTGGATGCATTCTCCCGGAATGCTTTTAAGGCGTTCTTAGGATTATCATACCAGTCAATATCAAATCCTTTCGTCTCAAGATATTGTTTGATAAGACTACCCAGATCCTGTTCATCTTCCACAAAAAGTATTTTTTCTGTCATTTTCTCCTCGTTAATACATTACAATCATTGATCTTATAATTCACCGGATATAATCGGGATATAAATGATAAACTCCGTGCCAACCTGTTCCTTGCTGATCACTTCATAATCCCATCCGTGTGCATCAAGGCATTGCTTGGAATGATACAGGCCAAGCCCTATGCCAGGCGCATTGCTGGTTACCAGCGATGGATTACGATAAAACTTAAGAAACATTTTTCGTTTTACCTTACTGCTCATTCCATCACCGTTATCTTTTATACTGATCGCAATCGTTTGACTGCTTTTCGCATAAGTTGTAACAATAATTTCTTTTAACGATTTGTGATTGTATTTAACACTATTGTCGAGCACATTCAATATGATCGACGTAAAGTGAAGTTTATCGAGCAACACCAAATCTTCATCAGTTTTATTTTCAAATGTTATGTTAGCATTTGCCAAATCAAGATTGATGCGGTAATCCGAAATAATTTCTTCCAGCTCGTTGTTGATATGATGTTTCTCCAATACAAGCCGGACGGGTTTTTCGCCGCCGGTTTCAATGACCTGTTGCATCAGTATCGTAAGACGTTCGCTTTGTCGTTTGATGATATTATGAAGATTGTCGAGCTTTTGACTCTTAATGATCTGATTTTCGTTTTCAATGGTTTTATTGGCAATAATGATGGTTGTTAATGGTGTTTGAAATTCGTGGCTGATCGTATTGATAAAATCCGATTTCATTTCACTCGCTTTCTTTTGTCTGATCCAATTGGCAAAGGTTAAAAAGAAAATAGTAAGTATAGCGATGATCGAAAACACCGATAGTATTGTTTGCGGCAGCGTTTTGTAAACGATCTGTTGTAAACGATCAGGCCTGTCGCAATACAGAGCAAAATTCATACGATAGCTACGTGCAGTTGTTGCACTTACTTTTAATGCAGAAGCAAGCGTTTGCGGGCTATAGGTTTTTAATGTACCGCCGATCCTGGCTCCATGATGTTGTAAATAAGGCACAGTAGTTTTATAGTCAGGCTCAGTACTTGAAAATAGCGTGAAATACTGATTAGGCTCTATAGCAATGGCGAAATGCTCAATAAATAATGCATATTCAAGATTGGCGCTGAGGTTATGCTTTTTCTTGATCGAATCTAAAAATACATCCATGTTATTGGCTTCATTCAAAGCTTTGAACAAGGTATCGCACAAACGAGCTGAAAGGTTCTTAAATGCATCCGTATTGTGTAAGGCAAACGTTTCAAGGTTATCAAACTCTTTATAAAGAATACTGTCAATGATCTTTACAGCTCCAGGAAATACTTTGTCATTTACAATGCTTTCTTCATAAGCCGTTTTAATGATCTTCTTTTCATCAATATTATACACCTTCTCTTCAAGTTTGTAAATATTACGTATATGAATTAACTGCACCAGGCATAGAATGAGTGTGCAGATAATTGCTATAACCTTGAATAAAAAAATCCTGTTTCCTTTAAACATAAGCACTACACTGGTTTTACGAGCAGCTTGGAAAGTACAAAATAACTGCTTTCCGCCCGCCAAACTTTTCACGTTAAGTATTCATTAACTATTTGTTCGGTTTGTATTGACCACAGCATGATTTTATAAAAATTAGTATTGCTATCATTTTCTTAAACCAAAACTATTTATGAGCAAAACAATTGCATGTAAACCTTTTCTCTGCTTACTGCTGTGTTTCAGTCTTCTTGCTGTGGGAGCGACTGCCCAGAACACAATACGGGTAAGCGGTGTGGTGAAGGACAGACTTGACAAAGTTATTTCCGATGTGAGTGTTACCATTCAGGGTAATAACAAAGTCGGCACTACCACCAATGAGAAAGGAGAATTTACTCTCCAGGTATCAGCCAGCGATGTGCTGGTATTTTCTTACGTAGGTTTTATTGAAGTAACCAGGCCGGTAAACAACAATTTCTTCTTTGAGGTGATCATGGATGCCAAACAGGGCAGCCAGGAAGAAGTTGTAGTTGTAGGTTTTGGTAAAGCCAAAAAAGTAAGCCTTGTAGGTGCACAGTCTACAGTAAACGTAACAGAGTTAAAGCAGCCGGTTGCTAATCTCAGTACAGTACTGGCCGGTCGTGTATCAGGTATCGTTGGTGTACAACGTACAGGTTTACCGGGCGAGAACACTGCTGATCTCTGGATCAGGGGTATCTCTACCTTTGGGCCAAACGGTTCAGGTGCTTTGGTTATTATTGATGGTGTACAGGGTCGTGATATCAACTCACTCGACCCTGAAGACATTGCTTCCTTTACAATATTAAAAGATGCATCGGCTACAGCTGTTTATGGTGTGGCAGGTGCAAATGGTGTTATTCTCATCAACACCAAAAAAGGTAAAGCAGCAAAGGCTGTGTTGAAGTTCAACTACAACCAGGGGATTACTGCTTTTACCAAATTGCCTCAATTAACCGGTGCAGAATCTTACATGCGTTTACGCAATGAAGCACGTGTTGCTTCCGGTTTAGCTGCAGAATATTCACAGGCTTATGTTGATTCAACATTAAAAGGCAACCAACCTTACCTGTATCCGAATGTTGACTGGATGAAAGAGATCTTCAACAATTCGGGTGTAACACGTCGTTTTAATTTCAGTGCAAGTGGCGGTGCGGAATTGGCGAACTACTATGTGGCACTTGCTTATTACGATGAAGAAAGTTTGCTGAAGTCAGATGGCTCGCAGAGTTATGAATCAGATCAACGTTTCAAACGTTACAACTTTACCAGTAACATTAATATGAACTGGACAAAGACCACCAAATTTGATCTTGGTTTGCAAGGTTATATCACCAATTTAAATACACCGGGCTTTAATGCACAACAGGCGTTCAGAGAAGTGATGCAAACAACACCTATTCTCTATCCCGTAATGTATCCGGGAAATTTAGTGCCGGGTATCAATGCCGCAAATGCTCAACGTAACCCTTACGAAGAAATTACGCAAACAGGTTATATAAACAACTCAAGTAACCAGGTATATTCAAATGCAAAGATCACACAGGATCTGAAAGCGATATTACCCGGATTATCAGCCTATGCGTTGTATTCGTTCGATGCGTTTAACTCACAAACTATCAGCCGCACACGCCAGCGTAATACGTATAAAATAAATCCTGTTACTCCTTACAATCCTGATGGCTCTGTTAATCTGTTGCCTGTTATTACTTCAGGTTCTGATAACCTTGCCTATAGCAGAGCAAATGGTGGTAACAGATCATACTACCTTGAAGCAGCGTTGAACTATGACCGTGAGTTTAAAAAAGAACATCGTGTAACAGGATTGGTCCTTTACAACCAACGTTCATATATTGATGCGTTTGCAGCTAATTTAACAGCTTCGCTTCCTTTTAGAAGTATGGGTGTTGCCGGACGTGGTACATACTCATTCCAGGAGAAATATTTTGCTGAAGTAAACTTCGGTTACAACGGTTCTGAAAACTTTGCACCAGAAAAACGTTTCGGTTTCTTCCCTTCCATTGGTGTGGGTTGGGTAGTATCAAGAGAGAAATTCTTTGAGCCATTGGAAGGCGTATTTCAATTCTTTAAACTTCGTTACTCGGATGGTTTAGTAGGTTCCGGTGCTGGTGGTCGTCGTTTTGGTTTCTTAACGATAGTAACAGATGGTGCAGCCGGTTATACATGGGGTAATGGCACAAGCAACCAAGGCAGTGGTGGCGGTGTACAGATACAGGATTATGGTGCACCCGTGCAATGGTCTAAATCACGCAAACAGGATCTTGGTATCGAATTTAAAACACTCGATTCAAGATTATCGATCATTCTCGATTTCTTTAAAGAACACAGAACAGGTGTATTCCTTCAAAGAGCAAGCCTTCCTTCTTATGTTGGTTTGAATAATAATCCATTTGGCAACCTTGGCGTTATTAACAATGCAGGTTTCGACGCAACAGTTGAAACCACACCGTTCTACTGGGGCGAAACCAAATGGGATTTCAGAGGAACAGTTACGTATAACCGTGATATGATCATGGAAAATGATCAACCGGTACAACCATATCCTTACATGGAAAGAAGAGGTTACAATGCGCTTTCAACTTATGGTTATACAGCACTTGGACTCTTTACAGATCAACGTGAAATTGATAACGCAGCTGATCAAACGCCATTAGGTGGCAAACCAAGACCGGGTGATATCCGTTACAAGGATCTCAACAGTGATGGGTTGATCAACAACCTCGACATCAGTCGAATTGGTAATGGTGATGTGCCAAACTGGATCTATGGTTTTGGTTTTAATGTTGAATTCAAACGTTTCTATTTAGGTGCATTCTTCCAGGGTGTTAGCGGTGCTGATCGTTTGTTGGGTGGCGATGGTATTATTCCATTTAACAACAGCACTGGTCCGGAACGAAGCAATTTGCTTACGATCGCTGAAAGCAGATGGACAGAAGCAAACCCTGATCCAAAAGCATTCTATCCACGTCTTGCGTATGGTAATGCAGCAAACAGGAACAATGCAGTTGCAAGCACATGGTGGGTAAAAGATATTTCATTTCTCCGTTTAAAGAGTCTTGCGTTTGGCTACAACTTACCTGATAAATGGGTTAAGAAAATTGGATTTAGAAGTGCACAAGTATACGGACAAGGTTTCAATCTTATTTACTGGAGCAAGTTCAAGTTGTGGGATCCTGAACTCAACACGACAAATGGTGCGATCTATCCCAACACCAGAAACTTCTCTTTAGGTATTGAGTTTACCTTATAAACAACAAACGAACGAAAATGAAAAAAATACTTTCTATATCTCTGATCATGGCTCTTGTATCACTTGGGTCATGTAAAAAATACCTGGATACGGTACCTGATAATATTCTCACCATTGATGATGTGTTTAAAACACGTACCAATGTGATACGCTATATCGGTAATATATACCAGGCAATGCCAAATGAATTTAACCAGCGTTTCTCGGGATTTGAAAATTCCGGTAACTGGACAGGCGCTTCGGATGAAGGAAAATACACATGGGATTTTAATTACAGTACCAATATCAATAAAAGTGCATGGGCCAATACTGATGGAAGCATTTCAACCTATTGGGACAGTTATTACAGAGCAATACGGAATGCTACCGATTTTATTCAACGCATTGATGGTGCTACACCTGAGATCAGTATTGGTGAAAAAACGATCCTGAAAGGTGAAGCAAGAGCATTAAGAGCATTTTACTATTATCAATTGCTGCGCATTTATGGCCCGGTTGTTATTTTGGGTGAGGAGGTAATTCCTGTTGCAGCAACACCTGATGAAGTAAACAAACCACGTTCAACATTTGATGAGTGTATCAGTTTTGTAGTTGATCAGTTGGATAAAGCTTATACTGAATTACCGGTTAGCTCGGCAGTTGCTGGAAAGTTTACAAAAGGCGTTGTAAAAGCATACAAAGTACAGGCATTGATGTTGTCTGCGAGTCCGCTATTCAATGGTAATACTGATTATGCTTTGATGAAAAACGATGATGGCAAACATCTCATCAACCAAACATACGATGCAGGCAAATGGACGAAAGCCGCAACTGCAGCAAAAGAATTTATCAATGAATTTGCTCCCGGTACGTATGATCTGTTTAGAGTTTCTGATGCAAATCCGTTTAAAGCAGCTTACTTATCATCCCGTGATGTGATCATGCAGAGCTGGAATAAAGAATGGATCTTTGGTCGCTCCAATTCACGTTATGATATTATCCGTTATGATCGCACGCCATTCCATGCCGGTTATGCAAGTCAGCGTGGAGCAGGTGCTAACGGTGCCACACAGGCGCAGGTAGATGCTTACTTCATGGCAAACGGCAAACCTATTACTGATCCTACGTCAGGTTATACAGCAACTGGTTTCAGCAGTTTCCAGGCACCGTATGATAATACCACACGTTCAACCTTTAATCAATGGGTAAACCGTGAGCCTCGTTTTTATGTAGGCATTACTTATACCAATAGCGTATGGTTATATCCTGATCAGAATACCGGCAACCTCATTGTTACCAATATGGAATTTTCTGGTAACTCAGGTCTTGCACAAAGCACATCGGATGTTACGCCAACAGGTTATATCATTCGTAAAGGTGTTGCCAATACAGATGATGCAAGGGGTAATTTGTATTTGCGTTTAGCGCAGATCTATCTTGATTATGCAGAAGCGTTGAATGAATCAACTCCGGCTGATGCAGATATCTTAAAGTATCTCAATTTCATTCGTGAACGTGCAGGCATACCGCAATATGGAGCTGGTGTAAATCCATTGCCTGTCCCTGCAACACAAGCTGAAATGCGTGCGGCAATCCGTGCAGAAAGAAGAGTAGAACTGGCATTTGAAAATGTTCGCTACTTCGAAACAAGAAGATGGAAGATCGCCGAACAAACAGATGCAGGTCCGTTTTATGGTATGGATCGTACAAAAAACGGCACAGCATTTTACACAAAAACGTTGTTGGAAACAAGAGTATTCCGCAAAAGAGATTACCTGTTCCCGATTCCGGCAAACGAAGTATTGCGTAATCCGCTTATCAAACAAAATACAGGTTGGTAATTCATTCAATTCATCATCTCATATATATTAAGATGCAAAAAAATAATTTCTATAAATTCATTGCAGTGCTGTTGCTGAGCTCTACCATTGCCGCCTGCAACAAACCCGCCGATGTGGTATTGCCCAACGAAGGTTCGGTTTATATGCCGCAGGCAGTTGGCACAAGATCTAAGGTTGATCTGTTGTTCACATCAACCAACACAAGACAAGACCTGGTATTTGGCGCAGCATACGGTGGTGTTAAAGTTGCAGGGTCTGATAACTCTGTTTCATTTGTTGTTGATGCCGCAAAGGTGGCTGCTTATAATGCAGCTAATGGCACCAATTATACTCTGCTGCCGGCCAGCAGTTATGAATTGTCTGGTTTAAATACCGTGATCCCTTCCGGATCAACCAGTTCAACCCCGCTTACATTAACGGTAAAAACAAATACAGTTACAACAGGTATACGTTACATGTTACCGATCACTCTTACCAGTGCATCAAGCGGAGAGATTGTATCAACCTTACAAACTACGTATTTCCGTTTTGATACATTGCTGAAAAAGTCGATTGATGTTACCGGACTTGGAACATTAACGGTCAGTAATGAAAATAACGGAGGTCCGGACAATGGGGAGGGCTCTCCTAAACTGGTGGATAATGACTACAACTCTAAATATCTATTTCAAACATGGACCACAGCTTTGGCTACAAATGGTGGTGCGTGGTTTAAATTGCAGTTTGGTACTGCTGTTGCTGTAGGTGCATACACAATCACATCTGCTAATGATGCTGCATCACGTGATCTTAAGGATTGGAAACTCCAGGGTTCAAACGACAATACAACATGGGTTGATATTGACACACGAACCGGTGAGATGTTTCCGGCACGCTATCTCACAAGACGTTTTGAAGTGCCGGGAACACCGCAGGCTTATACTTATTACAGAATATTTATGACGGCCAATAACGGCAGCTCACTTGTTCAGATCGGTGAGTGGCGTTTGATCAGGTACGAATAAGTAACAGAACAGCAGCAATTCACTGAAGAATTGCTGCTGTTCTTTCCATTAAATAAAGCAGATGATTTTGTATCAATAAAACAACTGCAGGCTCAACAACTATAGGCAAACAAAACGAAACAATGAAAAGGATTATGTTCACTAGTGGATTAATCATGGCTTTATCAGCAGTTGGTTTATTGGTATCTGGTTGTAAAAAGAAACAAACAGGCGACACAACACCGCCGCCTGTTATTAACTACGACGTTCCGCCATCTACATGGCAGGAGCATTGGTTCGATCATACCCAGCTTGTTTCAAGAGTGTATTACGATACTTCACTTGTTGTGTATTACGATAATGATGTACAAAAATCAATTACCTGGCCCAATACGTTTGTTAAGGAGGTTTGGTTGTACTCGAGGAAAACATACGGTTACGAATTTGGTACAGATAAAAGATTGTATGCAGTTTTTCATGCAGGCAAATACAGTGGAGGACATCCAGGTTATTATTACAGCAACAGGCACGATAACCGGAATGTAATTGACTGCGGTTCCTCCAGTTTAAGCGCATGGACAACAGGCACAGGTAATGATCTTGATCTTGTAACACACGAAGTGGGACATGTGATAGAGAGTGCAAACAATAACGCAAAAGGTTCTCCTGCATTTGCGATCTGGAAAGACAGCAAGTGGATGGAGATTTACATTTACGATGTGTACAAAGGTTTGGGTCGCACTGCTGATGCTGATCGTTGGTATAATCTCATGATGGGCACAACAGATAATTTCCCACGCAGCAACACGCAGTGGTTTAAGAATTGGTTTTATCCCATTTACAATCAATATGGCGGTAGTGCAGTATTAAACAAATTCTTTAAGCTGCTTGCAGCTAACTTTCCGAAAGACGGCAACAAACAATATATGAGAGATCTCAACTGGGGCGAGTTCATTCATTTCTGGAGTGGGGCAGCAGGTTCAAATTTAAAACCATTAGCTACAACAGCATTTGGCTGGCCGGCCGAGTGGGAAACTCAATTCAACCAGGCGAAAATTGATTTTCCGTCTGTCACTTATTGAACCACTACTTGTATAAAAAAACATTTCTTCGCAATAGAATTCAACATCAATTTTAATAACGGACAATTATCAGCATGTTTAAAAGAAAAGTAACGATCATGGCGCTGGCCATATCATGTGTGGCGGCAGTATCAGCACAGGTAAAAGATCTTGTTCAATATGTAAACCCGTTGATGGGTACATTATCAAAACCCGATTTATCAAATGGGAATACCTATCCTGCCATTGGCACTCCGTGGCCGATGAATATGTGGACGCCGCAAACAGGCGACAATGGTAATGGCTGGCAATACACTTACACGGCTGATAAGATCCGTGGATTTAAACAGACACATCAACCTTCTCCATGGATGAATGATTACGGTGTATTCTCTATTATGCCGGTTTCAAAAAAATCGGTTTTCAAACAGGAGCAAAGGGCAAGTTGGTTCACACATAAAACAGAAACAGCTCAGCCACATTATTACAGTGTATACCTGGCTGATCATCATATTACAACAGAAATAACTCCAACAGAACGTGCAGCGATCTTCCGCATCACTTATCATTCAACTGATAGTGCATTTGTGGTGGTGGATGCATTTCGCAGAGGTGGTTATATCAAGATCATTCCCGAAGAAAATAAAATTGTTGGCTACAGTACCTATCATGCAAGAGGACGTTTGAAAAACTTCGCCAACTATTTTGTACTGCAATTCAATACACCATTCACCTTTAAGAAAGTCTGGTCGAAAGATGCGTATGTGGATGGACTGGAAGTGAAAGCAGATACAACCGGTGCAGTGATCGGTTTCAATATCACCAAGGCAAATCAGCAGGTGATCGTGAAAACATCTTCTTCCTTTATCAGCATTGAACAGGCTGAGTTGAATCTGAAAAATGAAGTTGGCAGCAAAAACTTTGAACAGGTAAAAACAGAAACAAAAAAATACTGGAACACGGTATTGTCGAAAATACAGGTAGAAGGAGCAACAGAAGAGCAATTAAAAACATTCTACTCCTGCTACTACCGTGCAGTGATGTTCCCGAACAAACTATACGAGAAAAATGCGGATGGAGAAATTGTGCACTACAGTCCGTACAATGGAAAAAAGGAAAAGGGCTATCTCTATGGTGGCACAGGTTTCTGGGATACATTCCGTGCATTGTATCCTTTCTTGAACCTCGCTTATCCTTCCATCAACAAAGAAATGCAGGAAGGTTTGTTGAACGCTTACAAGGAAGGTGGTTTCTTACCTGAATGGAGCAGTCCGGGCTTTGCTGATATTATGGTGGGGAATAACTCAGCTTCTGTTGTTGCAGATGCATATTTAAAGAGTGCAAAGATCAACGATATTAATAAATTGTACGAAGGCTTATTGAACGGCGCCAACAATGAAGGTCCTGTGCATGCAGTTGGACGTTATGGTGTGAAGTATTACAATGCCTTGGGTTATGTGCCGTACAATGTAAAGATCAACGAGAATGTTGCACGTACATTGGAATATGCATACGATGATTTCACCATTTTCAAACTGGCGCAGAAGCTTGGCCGCCCCGCATCTGAAATTGAATTGTACGCACAGCGCTCACTCAACTACAGGAATCTGTTTGATAAAGAACGGAAGCTGATGCGTGGTAAGAATGCACAAGGCGATTTTCAATCACCATTCAATCCATTGAAATGGGGAGATGCGTTTACAGAAGGTAACAGCTGGCACTACACCTGGAGTGTGTTTCATGATATTGATAACCTCGCAAACCTGATGGGTGGACGTAAACAGTTTGCAAACATGCTCGATTCTGTTTTTTCATTACCCCCAATCTTCGATGATAGTTACTATGGCGGTACCATTCATGAGATCCGTGAAATGCAGATCGCTAATATGGGACAGTATGCACACGGTAATCAACCGATCCAGCATATGATCTATCTCTACAATTATGCAGGTGAATCGTACAAAACACAATATTGGGTGCGTGAAGCAATGAATCGTTTGTACAAACCAACTCCTGATGGTTATTGTGGTGATGAAGATAACGGACAAACATCTGCCTGGTATTTATTTTCGGCAATGGGATTTTATCCTGTTTGCCCGGGAAGCGATCAGTATGTAATAGGTGCGCCGTTGTTTAAGAAAGTAACCTTGACACTGGAAGACGGAAAGAAATTTGTGATCAATGCAGCAGCCAACAGTGATGCCAACCGTTATGTGAAATCACAAACATTGAACGGCGCTGCCTACAGCAAAACATGGCTTTCTTATTTTGATGTTATCAAGGGCGGCTCATTTACCTTAAACATGAGCAGCGCACCCGACAAAGCAAGAGTAACAAAAGAATCAGATCTGCCTTATTCGTTTTCAAAAGATGAAAAAGCATTGTACGATAAAGTAAAAGGCATTCAGCCTCCGGGTTTATCAACCATTACTTTGCCTGCAAAGCCTGATACCATTGCAAAGAATGGATTAACACTTTACATGATCGATGAAGAAAGCAGTTTAACAAAAGAATTCAAACAACGTATGATCGATGCATTCTTTCTGCAATATCCCAAGCTCATACAGAAGTATAATCTCAATGCAAAGAAGGCCATCAACTTTGTGATCGATCAAAAGTATGATGGAGTAGCAGTGACAACGGCTGACAATCGCATTGTATATAATCCTGCATGGTTTCACAAGAATCCCGAAGACATTGATGTGGTAACACACGAACTGATGCATGTAACGCAGGCGTACAAGTTCAACAATGTTCCGGGCTGGGTTACAGAAGGTATTGCTGATTTTGTGCGAGCAACAGAAGGGATCAATAATGTAAAAGGCAAATGGGCAATGCCTGAATTGCAGGCAACACATAGCTATAAAAGTGCGTACCGTATTACTGCACGTTTCCTGTTATGGATCACGCAGAAATATCAAAAAGATTTTGTGGTAAAGCTGGATGATGCTGCACGTACCAATAAATACTCGCAGGAGTTTTGGAAAACGAATACCGGTAAAACTGTGGATGAATTATGGACGGAGTACACAGCAAGTCCAAAAGTAGAGATCACTTATAATTAGATTGATGAATATGTTGAATAAGATAAAAGCAAGTGCATGGATCGTGGCGTTAGGAATAACAGCAACAGCATCTGCACAGCAAACGAAATTAACTTCCTATGTAAATCCATTGATCGGCACAGCCAAAATGGGTCATACATTTCCCGGCGCAACGGTGCCGTTTGGTATGGTGCAGTTAAGTCCTGATACAGATACCTTGCAGTATTTAGATAAAGGACGTTACAATCCCAACATGTACAAGTATTGTGCGGGTTACCAGTACACCGATAAAACAATTGTCGGCTTCAGTCATACACATTTCAGCGGCACAGGTCATTCTGATCTCGGAGATTTTTTAGTGATGCCCACTGTTGGTGCATTGAAATTGAATCCCGGTGTTGCAACAGTGCCACGCAGTGGTTACCGTTCTGCTTTTAATCATGAAACAGAAAAAGCAAGTCCGGGTTATTACAGCGTTGTGCTTGATGATTATAAAGTAAAGGTAGAGTTAACCGCAACAGAGCGTGTAGGTTTTCATCAATATACTTTTCCGGAAGCAACAGATGCACATATCGTTTTAGATATGGTGCATGGCATTTACAACTATCCTGAAAAGAACGTGTGGACATTTGTACGTGTAGAAAATGATACGCTTATTACAGGTTATCGCCAAACATTGGGATGGGCCAGAACAAGAACAGTGTATTTCGCTATCACCTTTTCAAAACCCATCAAGAGTTACGGCAGTGTAAATGAAAAGCAGGAAATGTATGGCGGCTTCTGGCGCAAGTTCAATCAAAAAGAAAACTTTCCTGATCTGGCAGGTCGCCAGCTAAAACTCTATTTCAATTTCGATACAAAAGCAAATGAAAAAGTAAAGATGAAATTTGCTTTGTCGGGTGTAAGCTCAGCAGGTGCATTGCTGAATCTGCGTACTGAAATTCCACATTGGAATTTTGAACAAACAGTTGCTGAAGCAAGTGCAAAGTGGGAGAGAGAATTACAACGCATACAGATCGATGCAAACCAGGAAACAAAGCAGAATTTTTACACAGCCATGTACCATGCGTTTATTGCTCCGAATACTTTTATGGATGTGGACGGACAATACCGTGGGCTCGATCAAAATAATCACAAGGCAGGAGGCTTCACCAACTACACCACGTTTTCGCTGTGGGATACTTACCGTGCATTGCATCCCTTGTACAATATTGTACAGCAGAAACGCAACAGCGATATGGTTAAATCGATGATGGCGCATTACAATGAAAGTGCATTGCATATGTTGCCTATCTGGAGTCACTATGCAAATGATAACTGGTGCATGAGTGGTTATCATAGTGCAGCTGTATTGGCCGATGCTATTGTAAAAGGCACAACCGATGTAGATGCAAATGCTGCTTTGAATGCCTGTATTTCTACTGCACGTCGCAGCAATTACGAAGGCATTGGCGATTATGTGAAGTATGGCTATATCCCCACTGAGAAATCAGGCGTGTCTATCTCCAACACATTGGAATATGCATACGATGATTGGGCAATTGCGCAACTGGCAAAGAAGGTTGGCCGCATGGATGTGTATGAAGAGTTTATCAAACGTTCAGCCAATTACAAAAATGTATTCGATAAAGATGGTTTTGTAAAACGCAGAGATGCAAATGGCAACTTCCTACCCAATGCCGATCTTTTGAGTACACATGGACAAGGGTTGATCGAAGGCAACTCCTGGAACTACAGTTTCTTTGTGCCGCATAATCCAACTGATCTGATTACATTAATGGGTGGCACGAAAAAGTTTTTAGCCAATATGGATTCGTTGTTCACCATGTATTTGCCCGATAAATATTTTGCAGAAACAGAAGACATTACCCGTGAAGGAATTATTGGTACGTATGTGCATGGGAACGAACCAGCACATCATGTTGCTTATTTATACAATTTTGCAGGCAAGCCCTGGAAAACGCAGCAACTCATTCGCCGAATTTTAGCGAATCAATACAAACCAACTGTTGATGGGCTGGGAGGGAATGATGATTGCGGACAAATGAGCGCCTGGTATATTTTCAGTTCATTGGGATTTTATCCGGTTGCACCCGGTTCCGATGAATACGAAATCGGCAGCCCAATCGTAAACAATGCGGTATTCAATTTAGAGAATGGAAAACAATTAAAAATTACGGTTCAGAATCAAAGTGAAAAGAATATGTATGTAAAAAATGTTTTGATCAATGGAAAAGCATTAATAGGCACAGCAATCAGACATAGTGATTTAATGAATGGTGGTGAGATCGTGTTTGTGATGGCGGATAAACACAGCAAATGATTAATGAGAAATAAATCCCTGCAAAGCTTTCCAGCTTAGCGGGCAACAGTCAGCAGCAGTCTTTTAGGGTTAAAGAAAACGGCAACTTTCCAGTTGCCGTTCCCTTTTATTTGATCGTTCTTCTTTTAACACCTTCATTCGTAATGACGACAGGCTTGATAAATCCATTTTCATCAAACGATAAATATTCAATGCAGGTTTCCCTGGAGTTACCGTCTTTTTCTGTCAACGGTCTGCGGTGATAAACAATATACCATTCATTTGTTCCCGGAATATTGATCACAGAATGATGACCTGCACCCGTTGCGATCTTCGGATCCTGCTGTAATATTTTTCCAACACGTTTAAATGGCCCGAATGGTGAATCACCAATGGCATATGCCACACTGTAATTGGGGCCTGTCCATCCACCTTCCGACCACATAAAATAATATTTGCCGTTGCGGATAAACATAAACGGTCCTTCCACATAGCCTTCCGGAGTTATTTCTTTAAATGTAGTAGTGTCTTTAAATGGAATAAAGCCAGTGAAATCATTTTTCAGTTGAGCGATATTGCAATGACGCCATCCACCGTATATCAAATAATACTTTCCGTCTTTATCATGAAACACAAACTGATCAATAGGTTGCGCACCATTGTGAAATTTATCAATCAGTGGTTTGCCTAAATGATCTTTGTAGGGCCCCTGTGGTTTATCTGCAACTGCAACACCAATACCGCCATATTCATTGTTGTTCTGAATATCATTTGCACCAAAGAAAAGAAAGTATTTGTTTTTCTTTTTAATGATAGAGGGTGCCCATACTGCACGCTTTGCCCATTTGATAGAAGCGGTATCCAAAATTCGCTCATGCTTTGTCCATCTAACAAGATCCTTCGACGAGAATGCATCAAAGAAAACCTGTTTATTGTACGGCGCAGAATAAGTAGGGTAGATCCAGTACTGTTTATTGAAGATGATCGCTTCCGGATCGGCATACCAGCCTTTGAATAAAGGATTGCCGGAATAAGCTGTATCTTTTTTTGCCTGCTGAGCTACTGCTGCAGATGTAAGCGTAATTGCTAACAGTAGGGGTAAGAGCCGTTTAGAAATGGTATCAGATAATTGCAAGGTTATATGTTTCATCGTTTACCCGTTGATCAGATGTTAATGTATGAAAAAGAATGATTGCTTAGCTCCCTAAAAATAAAGGAATGAGACCAAGCGAAAACTTAATGAAAACTAAATGAACGCAAAATGCCGCTGTACTGCTTTATTTTTACAAGACTTGACGTTTGGGATTATAAACAAAGATTTTCTTTCATATAGCTTTGTTATTTACTAATTCATTGTTACTATCATTAACTAAAATATGAAACAACTGCTTGCAGTACTCCTGCTTTTAATAATCAACCAGCTACATGCCCAGCATACCTGGAAAATTGTACCCGGAAAGATCAGCTCTCCCTGGGCCGAAAAAGTAAATCCCGTCAATCCATTACCGGAATACCCACGTCCGCAATTGGTACGCAGCAACAATTGGGTTAATCTGAATGGCCTTTGGGAATACTCCATTCTTCCAAAAACTGAACAATCTATTCCTGCAGCAACACAAGGAACTATTCTTGTGCCATTTGCCGTTGAATCTTCTTTATCAGGTGTAGGTAAAACAGTAGGTAAGGATAGTGTGTTGTGGTATAAACGAACTGTATCAATTACAGCACTAAAAAATAAAAATGTATTGCTGCATTTTGGTGCAGTTGATTGGCAATGCACTGTATTTATAAATGGCAAAGAAATCGGTTCACATAACGGTGGTTACGATCCGTTCTCATTTGATATTACTGCAGCATTAAAAAAAGGTGCAAAGCAGGATATTGCTGTTCGTGTTTGGGATCCAAGTGATGAAGGTCCGCAGCCACGAGGTAAACAGGTAAAGAAGCCGCATGGCATTTGGTACACACCGGTAACAGGTATCTGGCAAACAGTATGGGCAGAGTTTGTATCACCCACTTATATTATTGAAACAAAACAAACTCCTGATGTAGATCGCAAGTTAGTACGTGTAAGTACAAAGCTTGAAAATATGCTAGCTGGCGATCAACTTATTATTACTGCATGGGATGGAACAGCAAAAATTGCGGAGCAAACACTCACTAGTAGCAGTGAAGTGGTTTTAGCGATAGCAAATCCAAAATTGTGGTCAACCGAAAATCCTTTTCTATACGATTTAAAATATACGATCCTGCGTAAAGGAAAAGTGATCGATGAAGCGAAGAGTTATTTTGCCATGCGCAAAATTTCCATGAAACCCGATGCAAAAGGCATTCAGCGGATGTTACTCAATGATGAATTTGTATTTCAGTATGGCCCTTTAGATCAGGGTTGGTGGCCCGATGGTTTATATACCGCAGCAACTGATGAAGCATTGAAGTTTGATATTGCGAAAACAAAAGAGATGGGCTTTAACATGATACGCAAACATGTGAAAGTAGAACCTGCACGTTGGTATTACTATTGTGATGTAATGGGCATGTTGGTGTGGCAGGATATGCCAAGTGGTGATCTGGGCAACAATTGGGAAAGCCGCCCTGGTGTGTATGGACGTGCAACAGATAAGCAACGTACTGCCGAATCGGAATCGATCTTTCGTATAGAGTGGACAGAGATCATGCAGGATTTGCACAACTTCCCAAGCATTGTTGTTTGGGTGCCGTTCAACGAAGCGTGGGGGCAGTTCAAAACAAAAGAAATTGTTGAATGGACGATGCAGAAAGATCCATCTCGCTTAGTGAATACAGCAAGCGGCGGCAACTTTGAAGATGTGGGCCATATTACCGATCTGCATAATTATCCTGAACCGCTAATGCCACAACCGGAATTGTTTGGCAAGGGTACTGTGCTGGTGCTTGGCGAGTTTGGTGGTTTAGGTCTGCCTGTTGAAAATCATACATGGCAGGAAAAAAATAATTGGGGTTACCAGAGTTTTAAAAACAATACAGAATTGTGGAACCGGTACGCAGAGTTTGTAAATCGTATTCCCGAGCTCATCACAAAAGGATTGTCGGCAGCTGTTTATACGCAAACTACCGATGTGGAAGTAGAAACAAATGGTATTATGACCTACGACCGTAAAGTAATTAAAATGCCGGTTGAAAAATTAAAAACGCTCCATCAACAACTTTACAAAATTGAACTGAAGTAAAATTCAGCACTTAGTTGAAGTGCCTTTAAAGAGAAGAAGCAAGGGCCGTTTTATCAGAAGCCAAATAATCGTAAACCGAACGAACCAGCAATCACTTCTTCTGGTAAATAAATAAAAAGCCTTGATAGTTTTCTATCAAGGCTTTCGTGCCCAAGACTGGATTCGAACCAGCACATCCTTGCGAACGCTGCGACCTGAACACAGTGCGTCTACCAATTTCGCCACTTGGGCAGCGGGGTGCAAATATAGCTGAATTTTGATTATTGCCAACAAGGGTAACGATCGATTTTATTTCGTTTTCTCCCGCTTCAACCCAATTAAGAGAATACCTGCTATCACCAGCAGGGTACCTACGATTTGCGCAATGGTAATCTTTTCACTCAAAACAAAATGCGCCTGGAGAATGGTTGACACAGGACCAATACTGGAAATGATCGCCACGTTATTCGAACCGATCCGTTTGGTGCCACCTGCAATAAGATAGGAGGGCAATACCGTTGCAACTATACCCAACAGTAATCCATAGATCCAATGTTCCTTCGCCACATTAGCAATAGAAGCAACATCATGCAAAAAAAGAAAATGAACAAAGATGCCTGCCGTTGCGGCCAGCATTGCAAACGATGTAAACGCCGTGGCACCTGTAAGCGGAATCAACCTTCCACTGCCCACAATATAAACGGCATAAGTAATAGAGCAGAGAAACACCAGCAATCCACCCCAGAAAAAGCCCGGCTGTAAGTGATAGAGATTAAACTCCCCGGCATAAGCTAAACCGATACCAAGGTAGGTAAGCAGCAATGCCAGTTTTTGAATCTTTTGGATGTGCTGCCGAAACACAACTGCATTGATCAACACCACAAAGCTGGGGTAAAGAAATAGGATCAACCGTTCAAGCCCTGCCGAGATATAACGTAATCCTTCAAAATCAAGATAACTGCTCACGTAATAACCCAGCAATCCAATGAATACAAGCTGCATCCATTTCTTCAGACTGAGATCTGTTTTGCTTTTTTGTTTTGTAACAAATAACACGGCTATGTAAAATGGCAATGCAAACAACATGCGTAAGGTTAACAGCGAAAGTGCATCAATACTAATATCAGCAAATGCCTTCTTCACAATAATGGCTTTCGTAGAAAACAATACCGAGCCAATAAGCGTCAATGCAAAACCAATAAAAGCAAGAGAATATTTCTTAGGCATATACGTAAATAAAAAAGTCCTGCTGAATACAACAGGACTTCGAAATGATATTTAATTAACCAGACCTGTATTAAACGCTCACATTAAAATCACGCAGTGCATCGTTCAGACTTGTTTTCAGGTCGGTACTTGGTTTACGCTGACCAATGATCAATGCGCAACCAACACCAAATTCACCTGCAGGGAATTTCTTGGTATAAGAACCAGGTATCACTACACTGCGAGCAGGAACACGGCCTTTCATTTCAATCGGCTCTGCACCGCTCACATCAATAATTTTTGTTGATTGTGTTAACACCACATTGGCGCCAAGCACTGCCTCTTTTTCAACACGTACACCTTCTACCACAATACAACGGCTGCCCACAAACACACCATCCTCAATAATAACAGGGCTGGCCTGTAAGGGTTCAAGCACACCACCAATCCCAACACCACCACTCAGGTGAACGCCTTTGCCGATCTGTGCACAGCTTCCCACCGTTGCCCATGTATCAACCATAGTGCCTTCATCAACGTACGCCCCAATGTTTACATAGCTTGGCATCAACACCACATTTTTTGCGAGGTAAGCACCATAACGTGCAACCGCATGCGGAACTGCACGCACACCAAGCTCTTTATAATTTTTTTTCAATAACATTTTATCGTAAAACTCAAACGGCTCCACATCCCAGGTCTGCATTTGCTGAATACCAAAATACATCAGGATCGCCTGCTTCACCCATTCATTTACCTGCCATCCATCGGCAATTGGTTCAGCAGTGCGCAAACGGCCTTTATCAACTTCTTCAATAACTGCACGAACGGCATCACTGTACTTATTATCTTTCAACAGTTCACGGTTGCCCCATGCTTCGAGGATCAAATCTTTCATCGTAATTCAATTTTGCTGCGAAAATAATTCTTAATAGAATACCAGCTGCAGTTTTTCATAGCATCGCCGGTTGCGTCGCAAGCTCTTGTACGTTCAGCTTTCATGGCAGCTAAAAACACACAATCGTTCACCATTGCCAATTAACCATTGTCTATTGCCCATTCACAACTCACCATTCACAATTGTATCTTTGCCCCCATGAACATTGGCTTCGATGCAAAAAGGGCTTTTCACAACCAAACAGGGCTGGGGCATTACAGCCGCACGTTGATCCATTCTTTGGCCGGTTATTTTCCGCAGCATGAATATTTCCTGTTTAATCCGAAGGCATCAACTTCGTTTCAATTCAATGAAGCCAATGTTCATGAAGTGTTGCCTGGTTCTTTTTTGTCGAGGAAATTATCAGCAGCCTGGCGAAGCAATTGGGTTAAGAAAGATCTGCAGAAGTTAAACATCGATCTGTATCATGGATTGAGTCATGAAATACCGGTCAACATTCAAAAGACAGGCATCAAATCCATCGTTACCATTCACGATCTTATTTTTGAACGTTATCCTGAACAATTCAAATTCATCGATCGGAAGATCTACGCTAAAAAATTCCGTTACTCATGTGAGCATGCCGATAAGATCATTGCCATCAGCAATCAAACCAAACAGGATATCATTGATCTCTATAAAACACCGGCAGAAAAAATAGAAGTGTGTTACCAAAGTTGCAATCCAGCTTTTGGTGAACCTGTAACGGAAGAAATAAAACAAATCATAAAGACAAAGTATAATTTACCTGATCGTTATTCTCTATATGTCGGTTCAATTATTGAGCGGAAGAATCTTCTGAATATTTGTGTAGCAATGAACCTGCTGCGTAATGAAATAAACATTCCATTGGTAGTAATTGGTAATGGTGGTGAATACAAACAAAAAGTAAAAGATTACGTTCAACAGCATAAATTAGAAGACCGCATCATTTTTCTTTCAGATAATCCATCAGCTAAACATTCACCTGGCTTTCAATCAGCACAGGATTTCCCGGCTATTTACCAGCAGGCAATCGCCATGATCTACCCATCCGTATTTGAAGGATTTGGCATTCCTGTATTGGAAGCATTGTGGAGCCGCATACCAGTCATCACTTCTAACGTTTCATGCTTACCCGAAGCAGGAGGCGACGGTGCTTTTTATGTTGACCCAACCAAACCGGAAGAAATTGCAGAACAAATGAAATGCATTCTCAACGATGAATCATTTGTACAACAGCAAATCGAAAAAGGCTGGCAACATGCACAACGCTTCAGCAATTATAATACTGCTGTCAAAGTGATGCAACTGTATGAACAAGTTGTCTGAACTCCCGCTTAACGGGACAGGCAATGATTTGGGGAGATTATTGGATTAGGAAGATATCTGTCCCAACGTTTTAAATAATTAGAATGTTTATCCCTTCCCTGGAGAGCCTGCTCCGTTTTACGAAGGGCCGTAGAGACTTACACATAGTTCAAACAAATAGGGTGGGTTTTCATCTATCATACATCCTAAATCAAACATCAGAAATCGTTTTCGTATTTTCGCCTCCGTATGATGATCGATTGTTCAGCAAAAGAATTAGAATTATTAAAGATCATAGGTGATTGTGCACAGCGTTTGAATGTGCCTTGTTACCTCGTTGGTGGTTTTGTGCGTGATAAATTGTTGCAACGTACCTGTAAAGATCTTGATTTTGTTTGTGTAGGCGATGGCATTGAATTGGCACAGGAAGTAGCAAGACAATTCAAGCCGCAACCGCAGGTTTCCATTTTCAAAACATTTGGTACGGCTAATATTAAACACGGTGAATTCGAGATTGAATTTGTAGGTGCACGTAAAGAAAGTTATGCATCGCATTCACGTAAACCGGAAGTAGAACCAGGCACATTGAAAGACGACCAGAAACGCAGGGACTTTACCATCAATGCACTTGCCATCAGTTTAAACAAAGATGATTTTGGTGCATTGGTCGATCCGTTCAATGGTATTGAAGATCTAAAGCTGAAGATTATCCGCACACCATTAGAACCGGGCACTACGTTCAGCGATGATCCGTTACGTATGATGCGGGCTATCCGCTTTGCATCGCAACTTGATTTTACTATTCTTCCTGAGACATGGCTGGGCATTATTGAAAATGCTGATCGCATTCACATCATATCCAAAGAGCGTATTGCAGATGAACTCAATAAAATTGTGTTAAGCAAAAAACCATCTGTTGGTTTTGATTTGTTGTACAAAAGTGGTTTGCTGAAATTATTCTTTCCGCAAATGGTTGATCTTGCAGGAGCAGAATATATCGATGGCAAAGGTCACAAAGATAATTTCTATCACACACTGCAGGTATTGGATAATATTTCAGAAAACACAAATGATCTGTGGCTGCGTTGGGCGGCGATTCTTCATGATATTGCAAAACCAGCCACAAAACGTTTTGAACAGGGGCATGGCTGGACATTTCATGGACACGAGGTTGTTGGTGGCCGTATGGTGCCAAAGATTTTTGCACAACTAAAACTTCCTGCAAATGAAAAAATGAAATTTGTGCGAAAGATGGTGGAGCTGCATCTGCGTCCCATCAGCTTAACCAAGGAAAACATAACGGACAGCGCTATCCGCCGTTTATTATTTGATGCCGGTGAAGACTTTGATGCATTAATGACCCTGTGCAATGCTGATATCACATCAAAAAATCAGCAGAAAGTGCAACGTTATATGCAGAATTTTGAAATGGTGCGCCAGCGTTGCAAAGAAGTAGAGGAAAAAGATCATATCCGCAACTGGCAACCACCCATTACGGGTGAGATCATCATGAAAACCTTTAATGTGCCACCTTCACGTGTAGTTGGTGATCTTAAAACAGCTATTAAAGATGCTATTTTAGATGGTGATATCGATAATAATTACGAAGCAGCCTATGCTTTTATGCTGCAAAAAGCAAAAGAAGTTAATCTTGTTCCTGTGACTGAATAATTTTACTTTTGTTAAGTACCAGTTTGAATCATCTTACCGGATTTTCAAATTGGTGCATTTTCAAATTTTCAAATTGCACTATGGCCATTTTACGTTTCAGGGTTTATTGGGAAGAAGACGATGCGGTTTACCGTGATGTTGCTATCAGGCATACACAGAACTTTAAGGACTTGAATGATATTATCCTCAAAGCCTATGAATTCGACAATAAACATAAAGCTACATTTCACCGCAGCAACGATCTGTGGCAAAAAGGGCGTGAAATAACACTTGAGAAATATGATAAAGGTTACAAGGTTGATCCTTTGCTGATGGAAGAAACGAAGATCGGCGGTGAGATACATGAACCAAATCAGAAATTTATTTTCATCTACGATTTTAATAAAAACTGGACATTCCTTGTTGAGCTGATCAATGTAAGCAAAGAAGAAAATCCAAAACTTACTTATCCATGCATGGTTCGAACGGAAGGTATTGCTCCGAGTCAATATGGAACAAAAGGACTTGTTGGTGATAAGTTAGCCGAAGTGGAAGAGAAGTATGACCTGAGTGCCGTAGGCGATGGTTTTGGTGAAGAAGGCGAAGAAACCGAAAGTTCGGAGGAAGAGGAAGAAAGCGGCACGGAAGAAGAGGATACAGCATTCTGATTTCTGATATAGGATATCTGGTGTAGGATAAGGCTATATATTGGCTACTCACTATTGATTATTTGTCAGATTCTCTACGAGATATACAACACGATTGAGTTCTTTACAAACTCATCAACAACATGAACAAAACTGTTATTCTTATTGCAGGGCCAACCGCCGTTGGTAAAACAGCAGTTGCCATTCAACTGGCAAAATATTTCCACACAGAAATTATATCCGCCGATTCACGGCAATGCTTTAAAGAAATTACTATCGGGGTTGCCAAGCCTACTGTTGAAGAATTAAAAGAAGTAAAGCATTACTTCATCAACTCACATTCCATTCACGAAACAGTTACAGCGGCTTCCTTTGAAAAATATGCATTGCATGCAGTAGATGAAATATTTCAACAGCATGATCTTGCTGTAATGGTGGGTGGCACCGGTTTATACATCAAAGCTTTTTGCGAAGGCATGGATGAAATTCCCGCAACAGGCGAAGCTTTACGAAATGAACTGCAACAGAACTATCAGCAACATGGAATAGAATGGCTGCAACAACAGCTGCAACAATACGATCCGTTGTTTGCCTCAAAAGGTGAAATGCAAAATCCTCAGCGTATGCTCCGTGCATTGGAGGTAGTTCAATCAACCGGCGAATCTATTCTTGCGTTCAGAAAAGGAGAGAAGCAACAACGAAGTTTTAATATCATTAAGATGGGGCTTGATCTGCCAAGAGAAGAATTGTATAACCGCATCAATCATCGTGTAGATGTGATGATGGAAGAAGGTTTGTTGAAAGAAGCAAAGGAAGTTTATCCATTGCGCCACCTTAATGCTTTACAAACAGTTGGCTACAGGGAACTGTTTGATCATTTTGATGGGAATTGTTCATTGGAGAAAGCAATAGATAAGATCAAACAAAACTCACGTCATTACGCCAAGCGACAGCTTACCTGGTTCAGAAGAGATGAAGCAATGAAATGGTTTCATCCATCACAAATGCAGGAGATCACTGAGTACATATCCCAACAAATAAAAAACGGGCAATCAACTGATGATGCCCGTTTGTAAAGTCAGAATATATTGATCTAAAACTTAAAACCTATTGTTGCAATGATCTGTCCATTTGAGAGATTATTCTTTGCATACGGATAAGAAGCATCCGTTAATGTGTACGGCACATGGAAACCACGTCCGAAACTGTGCAGGTAAGCCAGATCAACAAAGAATCCTTTGTCACGGTAACCAACACCAAGACTTGGTGTCATACGCCATCCTTTTAATTCTTCACCAAATGTATCTGCAAAAAACTCTTTGTTATAAGGGCTACCCATAAAATTAAAGCCTGCACGCACCATTATTGTTTCAAACTTCAGCTCTCCACCAATTCTTGTATTAATGGCCATTTTGTACATATCATCAATTACCTGGTTCACGGAATTGAAGTATGCATCATCACCATTATCTGTTCCTGCGTTACTCTTATAAGTCATCATTTTGTAATCGACCAACTCAACATCGCCTGTAATAAACGCTTTTTGTTTTGTTACATCACTTATCTCACGAAAAACATAAGAAAGACCAAGACCGGCCTTCCATGGCGTGATCATACGGTAACTATACCTGTTCTCATCACCTTCAATTCCTGTAAGGATATTGACATCACCTGTATTGTAAGTGTAAGTTGTGGGTTTTGTAGGATCGTTATTTACTTTCTTCGAATAGTTTTCAATATTGCTGGTGATGGAAGCACTAGCATAATCCGTCAGAGTAATAATGGAAGGTGAGTGAAAGGTTAAACCAATACGAAAATATTCAACAGGCTTAATGATCATCCCCAACTTGGCATTAACGCCACCGCCTCTTGTTCCAAGATTTTCAGTGAAGGTGAAACTTTCAAAATCATTATCCGTATTACCCGTACCATCTTTTTCAACAACAGTAGTTTTTCGATCGTACTGTACAATAGGGATACCAATTGTAACACCATATAAAAATTTCTCATTCAGGTTCCAGGCCATAGCTGCAGCAACTTCACTCATGCCGCCTTTTGTTTCATAGGCAAATGACTGATCAAGATTCTTACTGATGTCAGCGTTTGTAAAAATTGAATTACCATTTATATCAATCAGGTAAGATTCATATGCCTGGCTTGCGCCCAAGGGAAAACGGCTGCGGATATCATCAAATGAAGTGTAACCACTGCGTACAATCTCTTCCAGCCATTTTTCAGAATAAGAACTGTTTAAGTTTTTACCGCCATACGTAAATTTCGAATTGAAATTCGCTGATTGGTTTACTGCAATGGAGAAGGTTGTATTTTTTAAATTGCTGCTGCGAAAGCGATTACCAAAACTGAAAATAACACCACTGGTTCCACCTGTAAATTTACTTTTTGTGCCCTTGGTGGTTAGATCGTTATAATCTGTTTTAAGTGTATTGAAATTAAATCCCGGTGTAAAAACAATTTCATTCGTTTTGAATTGTCCCAATCCGGCCGGGTTAATGAATGCTGAACTGATATCACCACCAAGCGAAATATTTGTGCTGCCAATGGATTGTAAACGTGCTGATCCTGCTGATGTTTGGTAAGAATAGCGTAGTGCATCAAATACGTCCTGGGCAAAACTGAATTGGATAGAGCACACAGCTATTCCTGTTATGAAAATTCTTTTCATATTACAATGTATTTCCTGAGAAATAAGGTCATGAATTAATTACGGCGGCCGCCTGATGAGCTTCCACTTTTACTTGAAGAAGAGGAACCTGAAGACGAACTGTTGCTGCTGCTGTTTGAGCCACTGCTGAACGTTCTGCTGCTTCCACCAGAAGAGCTTGAATTGTTGCTGTTGCCAAACAAACGGCTGCTTGATTCCCTGCCTCCGCTGTAAGAATTGTTGTTGCTTCCACCAAAGAAACCTGTACGTCTGGTACTGTTGGTGTTGTTACCGAAGTAACGGCTACCGCTGTTAGACGTTGAAGTTTTTCCGTAGTTGAAATTACTACCTGCATTCGGGAAACGCTGAATAGGAGCCGAGTAGCGGATACCGGTGCTGTACTTTGGTGCTGCAGGTCCTGAAATAACGATCAGGTTGTTGCTACCGGGTATGCAGATAAAAGGGGAGTTCCAGCTGTTGTAGTAACCACCATAACCGTGGGTATTCCATGCCCATGAGTTGTAAGGATTACTCCAGGTGTTCCAACCCCAGGTATTGTAAGGATTGTTCCAGGTATTCCAGCCCCAGCTGTTATAACGTGGCGTATTCCAGTAAATATCATCATCAAAACGGAAACGTGGATCACGGATCTGTTGGCGTAAACGACGATCTTCTAAGTTGCGATCGTTGTAAGAAACTCTGTCATCTTCATCACGGTCAACCTGCACATAGGTTTCATTTACACGGCCGGGTGAATAATAAACGTCATCAGGAGTTTGTCCTGTGCGATAGGTGGCGCAGGAGGTCATTCCTGCAGCTATCAAACCGATAAGTAAAATTCTGGTTACCATGATGTTTTGAATTTGAGGTTTGTAATGTGAAGTTACTACTTTTGCAACTTCGTGTATAGCTCGTACTATATTTTAACAAATGACAAGCCACAGGCATCTTTTCGTTGCAGAATGGCTGTTAAAGTAACTCTAAACATTACGTAAAGGAACAGAACAATGGCTGAGGCAATTACTACCCGGGAGAAGGACTATTCGCAATGGTATAACGATCTTATTCTGAAAGGCGGTTTGGCCGATTATTCGGCCGTTCGTGGTTGTATGGTGATCAAACCGTATGGCTTTGCACTTTGGGAAAACATGCGTGACCAGTTAGACAAGATGTTTAAAGAAACCGGGCATGTAAATGCATATTTCCCGTTGTTCATCCCCAAGAGTTTTTTGAGTAAAGAAGCAGCCCATGTGGAAGGTTTTGCAAAAGAATGTGCGGTGGTAACCCATTATCGTTTAAAGAACGATCCAAACGGTGGCGGCATTGTGGTTGATCCCGATGCAAAGCTGGAAGAAGAACTGATCGTTCGTCCAACATCTGAAACCATTATCTGGAATACGTATAAAGACTGGATCCAATCGTACCGTGATCTGCCTTTGCTCATCAACCAATGGGCCAATGTGGTTCGTTGGGAAATGCGTACACGTTTGTTCTTGCGTACGGCTGAATTTTTATGGCAGGAAGGTCATACAGCACACGCAACTGCTGAAGAAGCGGTGGTGGAAACAAGGAAGATGCTGGATGTATATGCCGAGTTTGCTGAAGAATGGATGGCAGTTCCCGTAATCAAAGGTGTGAAAACGCCAAATGAGCGTTTTGCCGGTGCTGAAGACACCTATTGTATTGAAGCTTTGATGCAGGATGGCAAGGCTTTGCAGGCTGGTACTTCTCATTTCCTTGGACAGAATTTTGCCAAGGCATTTGATGTGAAGTTTAGTAACAAGCAAAACGAACTGGAATATGTGTGGGCCACAAGTTGGGGCGTAAGTACAAGATTGATCGGTGGATTGGTGATGGCACACAGCGATGACCAGGGATTGATCCTTCCTCCAAAAATTGCTCCTTTGCAGGTAGTGATCGTCCCCATTCATAAGGGTGAAGAGCAACTGAATGCCATTACTGAAAAAGTGAACGGATTGGTTGCTGAATTAAAAGCATTGGGCATTCGTGTAAAATACGATAACAGCGATAATGCAAGACCGGGCTGGAAATTTGCTGAACATGAGCTGAAGGGTGTGCCTGTGCGTATTGCCATTGGCGGTCGTGATCTGGAAAACAACACAGCTGAAGTTGCACGTCGTGATGAGAAAACAAAATCAACGGTAAGCATGGATGGCTTGGCAAAACACCTGCATGCATTGCTTGAAGAGATACAGCAGAACATGTTCAACAAAGCAAAAGCTTTTCGTGACAGTCACATCACGAAAGTTGATACATGGGATGAATTTGTTTCAACCCTCGAAACGAAAGGCGGATTTATTTCAGCACATTGGGATGGCAAAGCAGAAACGGAGGAAGAGATAAAAACAAAAACAAAAGCAACCATCCGTTGTATTCCGTTGAACAATGAACAGGAAGAAGGGAAGTGCATACTCACCGGTAAACCATCAAAAGAAAGGGTGTTGTTTGCGTTGGCGTATTAAGATTTCACACAACTATAAACGGGAAGCATGACTGTAATGGTCATGCTTTTTTTGATTTGAAAATATTCGCTGCGCATTGTATGTTTGGAGAATGCAAGTATTTTTCTTAACCAGCTTTTATGCCGATGCCGTTCTGTGGCTGGAAAAGAATTTACTTACCTGCCCGAGTAAAAAATTTCTGCACATTGAATGCCCTGGCTGCGGCTTGCAGCGAAGCTATATTGCGTTGATGAAAGGTGATTTTGCCGACAGCTTCCAATTATATCCGGCCGCCATCCCCATGCTGTTACTTTTTTGTTACCTACTGCTGCATGTATTCTTCAGGTTTAAGAGTGGCGGAAAAATCCTCATGATACTTTACATTTTTTGTGCATCAATTATTGCTGTACATTATATTTACAAAATTGTGACTCACCAAAACTTAACTTAATGGAACAAAATCAGCCCGATTATTTAACCCCGAACCCTCAACATGTATTACCGTCATTACCCAACGCAACAACAGTATTAGTCTTAGGTATCTTATCAATTGTTGTTTGTTTTATTACCGGAATAATTGCATTGGTTCTCGCAAATAAAGACCTGGCTTTGTATAATGCCAATCCCGGCGCTTACAGCGCATCTTCACTCAGCAATATTAAAACAGGAAGGATCTGTGCAATTATTGGCATAGCGCTACAGCTTGTGGGGCTTATCATTTATATCATCTTCATTGTAGCCATGTTCTCAGCTGTAGCTACAAACGAATTCAGATAATTTTTAAACAAAACCAACTAATATGGAACAATCGCAACAACCACAATTTCAGCAACCTCTCCCAAATGCCACCGCCGTACTTGTATTGGGAATTCTTTCAATTGTTGTTTGTTTTATCACTGGCATTATTGCATTGGTGATGTCAAAAAAAGACATGGCACTATATGCAGCCAATCCGGGTGCATACACTGAGGCATCCTATAAGAATATTAAAGCAGGGCGTATTTGCGCAATCATTGGTTTGGTTCTTCAGGGCATAGGCATCCTGATTTACATTCTTATGGCTGTAATTTTTGTAAGTGCCGTAGGAGCATCCGGAGGATTTAATTAAGTCATAAGATTCATTCAATTAAATAACCGCTTCAGTTGAAGCGGTTATTTAATTTATGCATATTCCGAAATCTTCTTAATGAAAATTCTTTAATATATTTAACCCTCATCAAAAAACTAACTGTATGGATCAAAATGAAACGACCTTGTTTAAACTTGAAGTAGAAGAATTATCAACCAGATTTCTTTCTGAAACAGCAAAATGGGGTAAATTCCTATCTATTGTTGGGTTTATCTTCATCGGTTTAATTGTAATACTTGCCATTTTCGCTGGCACCCTGCTTGGAACAATGGCTGGCTTCGGCGGAAATGCAATGCTTGCAGGAGGGATGTCGATATTTATAACAATTCTATACCTGGCGATAGCTGCATTATATTTCTTTCCTTGTCTTTACATGTTTCGTTTTTCAACAAGAATGAAAAGAGCATTGGCAGAAAACAATCAGGAGTTACTAAACTCATCGTTTGAAAATCTGAAATCCTGTTTCAAATTCATGGGGATTATGACCATAGTTTTTATTTCAATCTATGTGCTTGCATTTCTTGTTGGTACACTCGGTTCACTTGGATCATGATCAGCAAACTAATTTCATAAAAAAAGCCGCTTCAAATGAAGTGGCTTTTTTTTTATTCTTTCGTTGCGAGGTAATTATAATCGGCGATCAGTTGTTGCAAAAACATATCCACTTCCATATCTGTTTCAATCTGGAGAACGGTTTTAATTCGTCCTGCAATACGATGAGCTGTTTCAAAGTTGTTGCGCTTATATGTATCGTTCAACACTGTTTTGATTGTGTTAATATCACGATCGCTCAATTTCAATACCTGCGGGAATTTCACTGCATAATCTTTCTGTGTAATTTCCATGAACACCGTATCATGTATCGAACTTTTAATACGGGTGCTCACAATAGCTGTATTCGCCGCAAGATCACCTAAGCGTTGGTTATTAGCGGTAACAGCAATAATGATGATGACAATAACACCAAACATTCCCACAAAGATCAATTGCAACAGGATCCAGAAACCGGGATAGACAAACGAAAACACAAGTGGCCATTCCCATACACGAAAGAACCAGCGTAACAGGTATTGACTGATGGTAGGATCGCCGCCATCCAAACTCATCACACGAATACCCATGGCCATTTTTCCAAGGCTCTGTCCGTGAAACAGAATTTCAAATACCGGATGATAGAGCAGGAGCGGAACCGATATCGCAAGAATATCTACACCGGTTGCAAAACTTCCTTCCAGCCGCACACCATCGTACAACACAAAACGCATAAACATGGCATAAGCCACCATGATCATCAAATCAAGAAAATAAGCCAGTAACCGCTTGAAGAAAGGAGCAATTTCAAATTCAAGTGAAATATTAAAGGGCGTGCTGATCTGTACGTTTGACATGCGGTTATTTCTGGTTGTAAATTAAAGGAATAATTTCTTCCACAGATGACTGTAATTAAAAATTACTTGGTATTTTCAATTTTCTGACTCACTATGAGAGAAGCACTTTTTATCAAGAAGAATGCGCAGAAATGGAATGAATACCAATATCTGCAAACCGAAGACCCTGATCAGATGGCAGACCGTTTCATTACCCTGCTGGATGACTTGAGTTATGCGAAGACATTTTACCCTCATAGTAAGGTTACACGTTGGATCAACAGCCTCGCTGTAAGTATTTATCAAACCATTTATCAAAACAGGAAACAACGGTTTTCACGTCTAATCACATTCTGGCAATATGAATTGCCTTTGATGTTCCGTAAACATCACCGGATGTTTTTGTATACCTTCTTATTTTTTGTATTGCTGTTTGCAATGGGTGTGCTCTCGTCCATGAAAGATGATCAGTTTGTAAAAGGTGTGTTAGGAGAAGATTATGTTGCAATGACGGAAGAGAATATTGAGAAAGGTGATCCGTTTGGTGTATACAGCAGTGAAAGCAGGTTTGCAATGTGGGTGCTTATTGCATATAACAACATCAAAGTTGGTTTCCTGATGGTGGCAGGAGGAATTTTGTTTGGTATCGGCACCTTATATGTTTTCTTTACAAACGGCATCATGATCGGCAGCTTTCAATACATGTTTTTTGCAAAAGGATTAGGCTGGCAAAGTGTGTTGGTGATCTGGATACATGGCACTCTTGAAATAGCAGGAATGATCATTGAAGCATGTGCAGGTTTTGTATTGGCAAGAAGTATTTTATTTCCCGGCACATTTACAAGATGGGTTTCGTTCAAACGTGGCGTGAAAGATGCCATGAAGATCTGCGTAAGTCTTATTCCCATTACAATACTTGCCGCTTTTCTTGAAAGTTATATCACACGACTCAGCTCAAATGCATTTGACAAAACCACCAATACATCATTACCGGTTCCAATCAGCATCAGTATACTGGCTGTATCCTTTTTGTTTATTCTCTGGTACTTTGTGATCTATCCTATACGTTTAGAAAAAAGAATAAAAACCGATCCTGCATTTGCAGAAAAAATCCTTGCATGACGAAACGCTTTCCTTATTTCCTGTTGTTAGTAATGCTGGTTACTTTTTTAAGTAACCCGGCAGAACTGTGTGCGCAGGTAACAGTGGACAGCAGTGTTCAGGTGATTGAGGAACCGGTTGTTGATACAACAGCAGTTTATGATGATGAATATGAGGAGGAGGAAGAAGTTGAAGTGTTCGATACTACTTTGCATCGTTCAATATGGGTTTATTCTTCTGACAGTGTTCGCTCATTCAGATCGCAGAAAGAGTTTGAGTACATGAAGGAACTCGACAGCCTGTTGAAAAAACGCCAGGAACTGCTGCTGCAAGAACAAAAGAAACAAAGAGGCAAACGGGTGGTGAATATTTTTCCGTTCATCGAAGTATTGTTGTGGACTCTTCTCATTGGTGCATTGTTATTTGTGCTCTATCGTGTTTTTCTTTCAGACCGTGGTTTGTTTGCATCTCCACTTCGAAACAAAAAATTATTGGTTGAAGAAGAAAAGTTTACGGATGATGTTTATCTCGATCAACAATTACAACAGGCGATAAAAGAGGGCAACTACCGTTTGGGCATTCGTTTTCTCTACCTGCAATCGCTTAACAAACTTTCTGAAAGGGGCTGGTTACAGCTCTCGCCCGATAAAACAAACTATCAATACGTACGTGAACTGGCAAAGCCACAATTGAAAAATACATTTTCACGTATCACATTACATTATGAATATGCATGGTATGGTGATTTTGTAATTGAGCAACATGTATTTGAACCGATAAAGAAGGAATTCGAACAGTTCCATCAAACCATTAAACAAAGTTGAGTAACCGCTTACGATATTTTTTTTATGCCTGTTTCTTCAGCTTGCTTGTTGCTTGTGGAGGAAAGGATAATATAAAGCTGCCCGATATGCGGCACAGCTATTCAAAAAGCAGCAAGAAACCGTTTGGCACCTACACTGCGCACAGTATGTTTCGCAGTAAATACCGTTACTCACAGATCGAGATTCTCAACAAACCATTTTACGAGAACCTTGAGTACCCACTTGGCAGCAAACAAAGTTTGTATGCGGTGATCAGCAGAAGTGTTTACTTAAACGATAGAGACCGTGACGCCATTCTTGAATACGCAGCAAAAGGCAACCAGGTATTTATATCGGCTGAATATGTTGATGCACAGTTATTAGATACATTGGATCTTAATGTGCAGTATGTAGCCATGAACAGTCTGTTCCAGCAGGTTGATACTGCAGGACCCATGCGTCAAACTTCAGTAACAGTTCATCGGCAGGATTCAATGAAAGCTGCATCATATGGTTTCTTTTATTTACCATTTGAAGCACATTTTGTTCGTCCCGATGAAAGCAATGCGCTTGTACTTGGCACAAACGATGAAGGAAGTCCAAACTATATTTCTGTTGTGCATGGTAACGGTCGTTTTTTCTTTCATCTTAATCCGGAAGCATTCAGCAACTATTACCTGTTAAGCGGGCAGAATAAAAAATATGCAGAGGAAGTATTCAGTTACTTACCTGCTGAACGGAAAACTGTTTATTGGGATGATTACTATCGCATTGGCCGGTCGCCCAATAAGAACTTTTCCTTATTCGACGTATTTCTTGAAAACCTTATTTTGAAATGGGCATTGCTGATGTCTTTATTACTGTTGCTCCTGTATATTGCCTTTGCAAGCAAACGTAGGCAACGGGCAATACCCATAAAACCTGTTAACAGTAATGCAAGCATTTCGTTTGTAGAAACCATTGGCCGTCTTTACCTGCAGAAAAAAGACAATCAGAATATTGCACATAAGATGACCACGTACTTTCTTGAACATATACGAGCCAGGTATTATCTCAACACAGCGCACCTAAATGCAGAATTCTTTTCATCGCTTTCACGCAAGAGTGGGGTAGATGAAACGGAAGTAAAACAGTTTTTTCAATTCATTCAGCAGTTACAGGAAGAATCACACGAGGTTACGGATACAGAATTGCTGGAGTACAATAACCGTATGCAGCAATTCTTTACCAATAAGTACGAAATACGAAGTACGAGATATGGGTAACGTACTTCTGACGTCGTACCTCTTACTTAAAATAATTTGAACAGACATAAAATATAAACGCATTCATGGAAAATCAATTTTTTGAACAACGCACCGATCTTTCGCAACTCAACAATGCTATTGCTACTATTCGTGAAGCAGTGGGTAAAGTAATCGTAGGGCAGGAGCAAATGCTGGAATTGATGATCGCCGGTATTCTTGCCGACGGACATATTCTTATTGAAGGTGTACCCGGTGTTGCAAAAACATTATCAGCGAAGCTGATGGCAAAACTGATCGATGCGGATTTTTCACGCATTCAGTTTACACCCGATCTGATGCCGAGTGATGTGTTGGGTACGTCCGTTTTTAATCCGAAGGAAGCAAGCTTTCAATTCAAACAAGGCCCGTTGTTCAGCAATATAGTATTGATCGATGAAATCAACCGTGCCCCAGCAAAAACGCAGTCGGCTTTATTTGAAGTCATGGAAGAACGCCAGGTAACTGTTGATGGTACCACTTACCAGATGAGTGTGCCCTTTATGGTATTGGCTACGCAAAACCCGGTTGACCAGGAAGGAACTTATCGTTTACCTGAAGCACAGCTTGATCGTTTCCTGTTTAAGATCGAAGTGGGGTATCCATCGCTTGAAGAAGAAGTTATCATTCTGAGTAATCAACACCAGGCGGATAATCGTTTTCTGCTGAATGAGGTTACCAAAATATTATCAGCAAGTGACATTGCACAATACAGAGAAACAATCCGCAGCATTGTAGTAGAGCAGAAACTGCTTGAGTTTATTGCACGCATTGTACATGAAACACGCAATAATCCATCCTTGTTCCTTGGTGCATCGCCACGTGCTTCGTTAGCCATTGTGAAAGCATCAAAAGCATTTGCGGCTATGCGTGGGCGTGATTTTATTACACCGGAGGATATTATTGAAGTAACACCACATGTATTGCGTCACCGTATTATTCTTACACCTGAAAAAGAAATGGAAGGTATTACGGCTGATGAATTAGTTGACCGCATCATTAAATCATTGGAGGTACCACGCTAAGATGTTCTGGCTGTTTTTACTTTCAGGCGCAATTATTTACCTGCTTGCACACTTTGTGCTGAAGTCACTGTATTTCAGTGCACGCTTCTTTCAGTTGCTGGCAGTGAATATTGCATTATTCCTGCTTGCTTATTTTTTCCCTGAACTGGAAACGCCAGCAAAATTGTTTTGTCTTTTATTATCGATCGCATTGGCAGCCGATCTCTTTTTTCTTTTTGCAATCAATCGTAAACCGGTGATCGAACGTGATCTGCCTGAGCGTTTAAGTAATGGTGATAATAATCCTGTTCATATTCAATTGCAGAACCTTTATCCATTCCCTGTTAAAGCAGAAGTGATCGATGAATTACCCATGCAGTTTCAGCAACGGGATTTTTCAATGAAATTGAATTTAAAAGCAGGCGAGAGCCGGGAATTGAGCTATCAGCTTCGGCCAACTGAACGTGGAGAATATCATTTTGGGAAAGTACAGGTCTTTATAAGATCCCTGCTGGGTTTTGTTGAACGTAGATTTATTGGGGCAGAAGATGTGATGGCGCCGGTGTATCCTTCCTTCATTCGTATGCGGCAATACCAGTTGCATGCAGAAGCCGCCCAAACAAAAGAAAGCGGCAACAGACGTTTGCGTAAGATCGGTCACAGCATGGAGTTTGAACAGGTAAAAGAATATGTGCAGGGCGATGATGTGCGCACACTCAACTGGAAAGCTACGGCACGCAAAGGGTCATTGATGGTGAATTCTTATACTGATGAAAAAAGTCAACAGGTATATTGTGTGATCGATAAAGGTCGGCTGATGAAAATGCCCTTCAATGATTTAACCTTGTTGGATCATGCGGTGAATGCAAGCCTGGTGATGTGTAATGTGGCCTTACATCGGCAGGATAAATTTGGACTGATGACGTTCAGCAATAAGATGGGATCGGTTTTAGCTGCTGATCGTAAACCTGTCCAACTTGAAAAAGTATTGCAGCTGCTCTATAATCAACAAACAGCATTTCTTGAATCTGATTTTGAATTACTATACACACGTGTGCGTGCAACTGTAAAGCAACGCAGCTTAATTATTCTCTTCACCAATTTCGAATCACTGGCAGGTATGCAGCGACAGATGCAATACCTGAAACGTATTGCCAAGTATCATTTACTGCTGGTGGTTTTCTTTGAAAATACAGAGTTGAAACAAGTGGCAGGACAGGAAGTAGGTGATATTGAAGATCTGTATGTAAAAACCATTGCCGGCAAATACATGCACGAAAAACAACTTATCGTGAAAGAATTGCAGAATTCAGGTATCTTAAGTATTCTCTCCGCACCGGAACATGTAACGGTGAATACCATCAATAAATATATTGAGATAAAAACGAGACAGGCGATTTAGAGAAAAGCAAGGCACAAGGTTCAAGAAGCATGCTACTCGCCGGTACGGTCGCAGACCGTCAGACTTATAGCGACTTACTCCTTCTCATAAATATTAAAGATCCGTTTTACTGCCGATACGATTGTTGTAGCAAGAATAGCTCCTGAAAATGCCAGGAAAATATCTTTCTGTGCATCCCAGATATCACCTTGAGTTCCTAAGTATGCATCGCCTTGTGCTTTAAAGAAAATATCAGCAACTGCCCATTCGATCAATTCATAAAAAGCACTGATGGATAAGGTGATCTCAATGGGTAAGATCCATGAAACAAGCTTTGGATATTTCAACCACTTCAAAAACATTTCACGCATGGGATACGCCAATAAAAAACCAAAGCTGAAGTGAACGATACGATCGTAGTTGTTTCGTTTTGCATCAAACACATCCTGCAGATAATAACCTAATGGATTTTCGGCATAGGTATATTTGGAGCCATATACATGCAGGCACATATAAATACAAATCAACAGGTAAGTAAGATCGCTGAACTGAAAACGCTTAAATGTTACGATAAGAAAAATAAGAAACAGAAAGGTCAACGTATTTTCAAGCATCCAGTTACTCATATCGGTTGTTCCCAAATAAGTATTAACCCACACAGCAGTGAAAACAGAAACAAATAGCCATAACCAGTAATTTTTTGTCAGTGGTGTTCTGCTGTTTGATATTGCAATTGTAAAAGCCATAACGCAAGTGAGATTTTGGTATGATTTGTAAAAATATGATTTGAGTAATTGAAAACACAATAATAGTGGCTGTAACCGCAATATCACCACTTCAACTAAGTCCATTACCTTTGCCCACTACATGAAACAGGAAGAACCAACAATTTTCACAGAAGGACAGGTGATACTCGTTGATAAACCATTGGAATGGACATCACACGACGTGGTGGCAAAAGTGCGGAATGCCATCAGAATAAAAAAAGTAGGTCATGCAGGTACGCTTGATCCATTGGCAACGGGATTACTCATCCTGTGCACCGGCAAGTTTACCAAACGCATCAACGAATACCAGGCACGTGAAAAAGAATACACAGGCACTTTTACCATCGGCGCAGTTACTCCAACCTACGACCTGGAAAGTGAACCGGAACAATTGAAAGATTACTCATTTGTTACACCTGAACTCATTCATGAAACAACAAAGCAATTCATTGGTGATATCATGCAGGTGCCGCCTACACACTCAGCTATCAAGCGTGATGGAAAGCCTGTTTATCTGTTAGCAAGAAAAGGAGTGGATGTGGTGTTGGAACCAAGACCATTGCACATTGCAGCATTCGAGATCACAAAAATTGAACTTCCTGTTTTGCATTTTCGTGTAGTGTGCTCAACAGGAACCTACATCCGGAGTCTTGCACATGATTATGGTAAGGCATTAGGTTGTGGCGCACATCTCAGCAGTTTACGCCGTACACGTATCGGTGAATTCACAACTGATGAAGCAAGAACATTACCTGAAACATTGGAATGGATAAAAGAAGTAAAAGCGGCAATGCCACCAACTGAATAAACAGCTACCACTGGAACGGATAACCAATACCCAGCGAGATATTGATATTTTCATAGCGCCAGGTGCGTGCTTCAGTTGAACGGCTGAACAGATTCTCAATATCATTTAACTGAGGGATACGCCACCCTGCGTTTGTTGCAGCAAACGGGTAAGCAGGATTCTTTAAGCGATAGCCAACATCAACACGAATAAGAAAGAGTCCAACAAAATCTAAACGGAAACCAGTGCCCACACTCACACTCAAATCACGGTAGAGATTTTTTAATTGAAATACTACTGTGTCGTTACCAATATTACTTTGGTTCCGGAAGTTCCACACGTTACCAATATCAGTAAACAATGCACCACGAAGAATTAATGTGTTGGGCCAGATGCTTAATATATTATAACGGTATTCAACATTTGCTTCAAGGATCATATCACCCGAGCGGCTGAAAAACTGGTTTCTTCCTGTTCTTACATCTGCAATACTTGCACCAGGACCAATACTGCGCAATGGCCATGCACGCATACTGTTCGGGCCTCCACCTGCATACTGTTTAAAGAAAGGCATACTCGATGTATCGTTGTCATACAAAAATCCGCCACCTGCTGCTGCACGAAAAACCCAACGTTCCTGTTTTGTCGCCGGGCTTATGATTTGGTATTTAAATTCAGCATCACCTTTTACATACTCAAATAATTCTTCATCAAATAAATTAATTGCATTTTTTAAACGGCCGGCCAATGCACCTGATTCTTCGAAATTCAATCGCAATGCAGAAAGATGATTTTGTCTTTTCTTATTTTGAAAACGTTTAGTATAGTTAATACTTGCTGCACCTAACCCCAATACAAAACCTTGATTAAAAGAGTTGCGAAGGAATACATTGTTCGCAAGCTGATCTTTGAACGATTGTGATAGATCATAGAGTTTTACATACTCCACATTCACGGGACTAATTCTCCAGATTGCATTTCCTGGTGTTTGAAACTGCCAACCAAAAGTTGAGCTTGCTGTTGTGAGCGCAAACAAACCGTTCTGGTTGATATTCCTGTCAATAAAAGAAATAGAAGACGTGAGGAATGTTTTGCGGTTGAGCCATCTTCTGCTCTTACGTGTAAACAACCACGACGGGATACGGGGTGAGCTGATTGAATTACTGAATGATAACTCGGTTGCCTGCAAACCGGAATTGATAGGAGGTAACCCTAATTCAATACCACCACGCAACGTGTTATTCATCTGAATACCTTGTTTGGCAATATTCCTGTCCTGCAAACCAACTGTTACACCAAAACCAACAAGATTCCCTGCAGTAGTTAATCCTGATTGTACCTGGTTAAACACACTCTCCACGTTTGCACTAAACGTAAATCGTTTATAAGGGATCATGAACACATCATAGTCGATAGCATTTGAATCTTCGGGAACAAGTTTTGGTTGTATCCTGATCACCTGCCACACATTCAACTTGTTTAATTCATCAGCTGTTTGATTCAATTTCAACGAACTGAATAAACTATCGGTACGTAAACGAAGATTACGACGTATGAACGCCGGTTTGAATTTCCCTTCCTGGAAACGAACGGTGATATTATTTCTTACACTATCAATGTATTGAACCGAATCAATATTATCACCTCCCTTGTATTCAGGATAAACAACAATGTTGCGGTTATAGAATTGCCTGAAGATGGAATCTTTCAGTTTTGGTTTAGTGCGTATATAAACATTGATCAGGGGGTTCTTTCTGCGTTCCTGTGCCTCCTGGAACACTTCAAACTGGCGAATAGGATCAAGTGCCAGGCTTGGATCAAGTAATGCAAGGAAAGTTGTATCGACGTCAGCGTAGATGGCATCACGGTTCATATTGTAATAACCATTGTTGCGGTAGAGTTCAATCAGTCTGTTCATTTCTCTCGATATCAATTCCTCGCTAAAAGGCATTCCTTTCCGCAAAAATGTTTGCGAACCATTTTGTTCTGTCAGTTCCTTTATTGGTAATATCTGTATGCGGTTCGAATCATTGGGGATGAGTGCTATCGAATCGATACGAAAAACAGGTCCGGTGTTTACTCTGAATATAGTAGCAGCTCTTATCTGCAAACGATCCGGATCTTCTTTGTGAACTGAGTCGATATAAGTAGTATCAATCGTAACCTTTCCGTTATAATAACCCATTGTTTTCAGATAGATCTGCATATTACGGGCACTTTGATTAGCATAGGCTGTATCAAACACCGGTGGATTTTCAATACGTTTGAATAAAAGCCAACGTTGCCTTACGATTACCCGCATACTGTCATCGAGCTGTGTTTCCAAACCACTTTTCAGTACCGATAATGAATCCTTACTAAGCTTGTTATTGACCACATTGATCTGGTTGAAATAAACAAAGGGCTTATTCTTTTGATATTTCTTTACTTTATATTTACCCCGAGTTAATAATTTTGAATTGCAGGAACTAAGCACCGAGAGTACTGCCAGACAGGTAAATATGGTAATGGTTAACCGGGTGAAGCTCATAAAATGATGATCGATGCTCAGTAAAAATGAAATCAAATATATCCAAAGTTTAGGCCATAAAAAAAGAAGGGATGAAGAACGGCTCTTTTTAATGGAAGGAAGCAAGATGGTTGCCGAGCTTTTAGAGCATTATCCCTCACAGATTGTGCGGTTATACGCCACCGAAACTTTTTATGAACAACATCCTGCTGCAAAGCAAATTCAGCAACATCACATTGTTTCGGATGATGAACTGACCCGTATTTCCCAATTACAAACACCTAATCAGGCGTTGGCGTTGGTACATTATTTTTCCGAACAGGAAATTGAACCACCTTCAGCTGAGTGGATCTTGGCCCTGGATGGCATCCGTGATCCCGGTAATATGGGCACCATTATTCGACTGGCCGATTGGTTTGGCATCCGCACCATTATCTGTTCTCCTGATTGTGCTGATATCTATAACCCCAAAGTGGTGCAGGCAACAATGGGCAGCATTATGCGTGTAGCTGTTGCTGAAAAGGAGTTGGATGCTTTTCTTGCCAATCAACAGTTACCTGTTGTTGGCGCAATGCTTGGCGGCAAAGAACTTTCTTCCTTTGAATTTCCAAAAGCAGGTATCCTTGTTATTGGAAACGAGTCGAACGGCATTCGTGAAGATGTGATCTCTTTACTTACAGATAAACTCATGATCCCACGTTTTGGTGAAGCGGAATCATTAAATGCGGCAATTGCCACGAGTATTTTCTTGTGGGAGTTGAAAAGGGAATAGAGGCACGGATGACACTGATAAGAAAGATTTCCGCAGATAGGTTTAATCTGTGAATATCCGTTTGATCAGTTATATCTGCGTTTCTATCAAACTGCAGAAATACCAACTCTGCTTTTCACAAATTCATTTCGCTCCAGTTCATTCAACATAAACTGTGCAAGGTCGCCTGCGTTAATTCTATTGAGGTTGGGTTGTGGAGGATAATCCCTGGCAGTAATATAATTACCAGTTGGGCCATCGTTGATAATATCAGGACTGCAGACAAAGGTCCAATCCAGAGGAGAGTCTTTTAATGCATTATATGCTTTGCGATGTTCATTGCCAACCGGCAGGTATTCTTCAGGATAATCTTTCTGATCAATAATGAGTGAATGTTCATCGAAATTCAAAATACTCATATTACCCAATGCAACAATACGTTTAACAGCGGCTTTCTGCATTTGGGCTACAATCGTTTTCATACCAAGCGAACGTGCTTTATCTGATCCGTCAAACGCTCCGCCAATTGCACTCAATACAGCATCACAACCTTTAACAGCGTGCAATATATCTCCGGCATCGAACAACCCACCTTTAATTTTCTCTAACTTGTCGTTTTCGATATCCATTTCATATACATTCCTGCCATAGGCCTTTACCGAATGGCCACGCCACAAAGCCTGCTTTACCAACTGACTACCAACCTGACCTGTAGCGCCAAATACAATTAATTGCATGCTGTTTCTCTTTATACTTCCAATTTACAAAAGCCGATTGAGACTGTTAAATTTAAAATGCAGCCAACCTCTGGTAAAGAATTACAATCTTTGCAGTTAAATCAACAAGTTGAAACAAGTTTACTTCCTCATACTGTTTATATTCTCAGTTGGTCTTGTGCGTGCGCAAAAGATCGATAGCCTGTTCTTTAATCTTTACACCGACAGTTTAAAGAAAGGTTCCTGGAATTATATTAATGTTGATGCGAAGCTCAGCAACGGCAGTTATATGCCATTAACCAGCGAGCAATTAAATTTTAAAGTAAGCAATGGGAAATTACAGGGAAACAGCGTTTGGATTGGATGGGAATTTACTGACGATTCTGTTGTTGTTGAAGTATCGCTGAAAAAAGATGTTTCTGTTCGCAAATCAATTACTATCTGGATCAAAAAGAAAGATGAGCAATTGAACGCACCTTTGAATGATTCATTACTTCAACAGATCAATGATCGGCCTAAAACTCCCAGAAAGAAACGAAAGAATTAACCGCCTGTTTTTTTCTTGACAGGAGGTTTTGCTGCTGGTTTTGTTGTGGTTGGTTTTTTCGGAGCCGGTTTAGTGGTAGCAGGCACTTCCATTCCTTCGCCCATTTTTAAACGATTGTTGAAATCAATAGCTTCCGGTATCGGCGCTTCTCCATCTTTCAATTTAAAATCAAATACTTTATCGATGTGCAGCCATTGTCCGTTGGTCCATTTGAAACCTTCATAATCACCATCAGGAATTAACGTGTAGCGTTTGCCGGGTTCATTTGTTTCTGATATCAGGTGATCGAAGATGATCATATCCAGTTCTTCATCATACTGCACCCTTGCTCTTCCATCTTTTTTATATTCCAATAAGAAACGATTTAATGCCGGCTTCGGAACAGAATCTTTTGCATAAGAGAATGCAGAAGGTATTCCAAACATCGGCGTGCCGTTATCATCAAACCACATTACATCGAGCCACTTTTTTGTAGTTCGTGCATCATTTTCATCGTAACCAAAGAGCGTATAGTATTTGCGTCCGTTATGTTCTTTTTCGAGAATGCGATAGTACACTGCACCAACCCACCACATGTTATTGGCAACGGTATCAACATCATTTGCAATAAACTGATCGGCATCACGAAGCGGAATAAATTTTTCTTTTCCTTTTGGTGATCGAAGTTGAATAAATCCTTTCTGCCTGCAATAATCATCATCTCTTACAACCTGCCAGGTGAAAATGCGGAAGGAGCTATCAGGGCTGTAAACTTTTGAAATTGTTTTTAAGGAATCAAACGGAAACTGGTATGATTTATCCTGGATAAGTGCCCGAACAAGTATGCGTGTGAAATTGCTATCGCTGCGAAAACGAACGGCTGCATCTGTCCCACGTACGATCTCGTAACCAAAACGTTTGAGTGAATCTTCACGAAGTTTGAATTGCTTCAATTCAGCAGGAGTGAGTTGCTGTGCCGAAGCCACAAACACAAACGAAACGCAGAGAAGGGTAAAGAGTTTTTGCATGCAGACTATTAACTGATTAGGGGCAAAATTATTGTGTTTCAGGCTTTGCTCACGAGCGCTGTGGCAAATGCTAACAAATCTTTATACTGTGCATCTACGGTTGAGGGATCGGGGTTCTCTTCAGGCCGTGTGGGAAGGTAAACAGTAAAGGCACCGATCTTTCGTCCAAACCACATATCGTTGGGCATATTCCCCACCATAATCGACTTACTGAAATCAACAGCCGGAAAATCTTCTTTGGCCTGGTAAGCCATGCCCGGATTAGGTTTGCGGTTGATGTGTTTGTTATCTGTTTCAGGACAGAAATAGATCTTATCAATACGACCGTTGTTTGTACTGATCTCCTGCAACATGTTCGTATGAATTTCCAACAGATCTTCAAGGGACATTAATTTCTTACCAACACCGGCCTGGTTCGTAACCACAAAAATGCGTGGAAACAAAGTCGACAATTGTTTGATGGCTTCCAGCACTCCGGGCATGAAATGAAATTCATTCCAGTTCTTGATATAATCGCCCACCACGTCCTGGTTAATCACACCATCACGATCGAGAAACAATGTCCAGTCCTGATCGATCAAGGGTAATTCCTTATGTGGTAACGGCATAAAGTAAGCTGTATTTGCAGGATGATTTGTTGGGAGTGTTGTATGGATCATGATCAGCTTTTTGCAGCGAAATAACGCTCTTCTACCAATTGACAAATGATATGTCCAAGCATAATATGGCTTTCCTGTATGCGAGGTGTTGTTTTCGATGGCACATTGAACAAATGATCGCTCAATGGTTTTAGTTTACCACCTGTTTCGCCGGTAAATCCTATTGTGATCATGCCTTTTTCTTTTGCCGCTTTAAAGGCTTCAATGATGTTGGGTGAATTACCTGAAGTTGATAAACCAACCAGTACATCACCTGCGTGACCAATACCTTTTACCAAACGTGCATAGGCCACTTCAAAACTATAATCGTTGGCAATAGCTGTGAGGTAGGATGTGTTTACATGCAATGCTTCTGCAGGTAATGCTTCACGATCGAGATAAAAACGACCACTGAATTCTGCTGCTAAATGTTGTGCATCAGCAGCGCTGCCACCATTACCACAAAAAAGAACTTTCTTGCCGTTTCGGAATGCATCAACAATAAGATCGCTGATGGCATCCAATTTTGCAATGACTGTTTCATCGTTGAGGAGTTGCTGTTTTACAGCAATGGAATCAAGAATAACCTGTTTGATCTGTTCGCTCATGCTGCAAATGTAAAAGAAAAGCTGCAAGCTGTTCGCATAGGTATGCCATACCTATCTATATTAAAATTTTACTCAGCCTGATAAGTAGGTGTGGAATATCTAACACTTTAAACTGATGCTGCCAGTTGTAGAACCGCTGCCGTCATTTTATCCCAGCCATATTTCTTTTTTTCGTCCCGGAGATAAGGCAGAAACTGTTCGCTACCTGTTTGCATATACTCCTGCATGGCTGCTGCAATAGCATCAACCGTTGGTTCACAAACCAGGCCAACTTTACCATGTGGCACAAACGCAGGAAGTCCACCAACATTGGTAACGATCATGGGAATTTCGAAATGATAGGCAAGGGGAGTAACACCACTTTGTGTGGCATTGCGGTAAGGTTGCACCACTGCATCTGCTGCACAGAGATAATATTTTACTTCACTATCAGCAATGAATTCTGTTTTGAGAATAAGATCATCTTTAAGCTGAAGTTTTTCAATGAGTTCATCGTACTGTTTGCGGTCTTCATAAAACTCACCTGCAATTAGTAATTTGGAATTGGGATTTAGGATTTTGGGGTTTTTCAATTGTGCAAATGCCTCCAGTAACATATCAAGTCCTTTGTATTTGCGGATGAACCCGAAGAAAAGAAATACAAATGTTGTTTGATCAATACCGAGATGAGTGCGTGCTTCCTGTTTTGAAACTGCGTTGCCAAACACATCGTACAACGGATGTGGTTGAAGTATTGCAGGTTTTGTTTGGGTGAACATACGCAGATCGCTGAGCACTTTTTCACTCATGGTGATAAAGGCATCAACCGGTTTAATAAAATACTTTGTGAATGCATGATCGCCGAAACGTTTTTCATGCGGCACTACATTATCGGCAATGCAAACGATCTTCGTCTGTTTGTTTGATTTGATGCGACGAAGAATAGTTCCCAAAGCAGGCCCAATCAATGGCAGCCAATAACGAACGACGACAAGATCGGGCCTCAAATTTTTTATTTCATTCCCAACTGCTAACCAGTTGATTGGATTGATGGAGTTGACTTTTATGTTGATGTTAAGATCAGCAGGTGCAGGTTCAGATGAATATTGTGTTGTGCCCGGAAATAGAAAATCCGGGTACTGTAAGCTGAATGAGTAAATAGTTACATCGTGTCCTTCGTTTTGAAATTGTCTTGCTAATCGCTCATTAAATATGGCGATACCACCACGTAGGGGATGAGCAGGACCGAGGATCACTATTTTCATAACCCAGTTTTATCTCCAATCAAATACACATTTCGCTCGGGAGCATTACGTGCAATCAATTCACCAATAAAACCTGCAAGGAATAATTGTGAGCCGATCACCATTGAAACCAATGCAATGAAAAAAGTAGGACGATTGGTAATCGAAAAATTAAAATCAACCAGCTTTGAAATAACCAGGTAACCACTGATGATAAAACCAATCATAAAAAATAACGTGCCCCATAAACCAAAGAAATGCATGGGTCGTTTACCGAACTTACCAACAAAAGAAATGGTGGCAAGATCAAGGAAACCATTTACAAACCTGTCCCATCCAAACTTGGTAACACCGTATTTTCTTTTGCGGTGTTCAACTACTTTTTCACCGATCTTCCGGAAGCCTGCCCACTTCGCCAACACAGGAATATAGCGATGCATTTCGCCATACACTTCAATACTCTTTACCACCTTACCATTGTATGCTTTCAATCCGCAATTAAAATCGTGCAGGTAAATGCCACTCATTTTACGGGTAGCTGCATTAAATAATTTCGATGGAATATTTTTGGTCAGAGTATTATCGTAACGCTTCTTTTTCCATCCACTCACTATATCAAATCCATCAGCAGTGATCATCTTATATAACTCAGGAATTTCATCGGGACTATCCTGCAAATCAGCATCCATCGTGATCACTACCTGACCTTGTGCTGCTTTAAACCCTTCGTTTAATGCAGCTGATTTGCCATAGTTACGTTGAAAAGAAATGCCCTTGATATTACTGTTAGCAGCACGGAGTTGCTTGATCACATCCCACGAACCATCGGTGCTGCCATCATCCACCAAAATAATTTCATACGAGAGTTGCTGATCATTCACTACACGTTCGATCCATGCACATAGCTCGGGTAACGATTCAGCTTCATCTTTTAATGGAATAACAATACTCAGGTTCATAGGCGATATTAAATAGATTTCGGCATGTTTGCGTTAGGATTCTTTTTGGCAATACCGGCACCAATCAATGAAGCGATGCCTCCAATGAAAGCATAACTGAATAGTGAACCAACCACACCAAAAAGGAAAAAGTATTTACTTGTAAATTCAATCGCCTTATCAATTGTTTCTTCATTCATCTGGGGATTCTCTTCCATCCCTTTACGTGCCATCTCCATCGCTTTTTCTTTCACTTCCGGCATCAGGAATGTTGACAAGATAAACCCGGCAATTGCAATAAGTGTAACAATTGCAGCAGTCTTAAAACCATGACCAAATACAGAACCGAATGTTACCTCGCCATCCATATCAACCGAAAAAGAATAACAGGCCCACACTATAGCAGCCAGATAACAAACGATGGTAACCCACTGCACCCAACGTTCGTAAATATCAAATACCTGAAACAGTATACCTATCAGGACAACAGCAATGCCAATAATTAAACCCTTGACAAAATGTGACGTTACTTTCTTTTCCATAAACAAAAATTTAGTTCAGTTTAAGTTGATTGTTATTGATGATCCCAATCACTTTTCCTCTCAGCTCTTTACCAATAAAGGCAGAGTTCTTTGATTTGGAGCGGATGGCATCGGTTTCAAACACATATGTCGCCTCGGGGTTAAACAATGTTACATTGGCCATGGCACCTTCTTTTATTGAAGGCATTTCAATATCCAAAACCTTGCGTGGGTTGATGCTTACAAGTTCCACCCAGCGTTCGGCACTTAGATCATTTCCAAAAACAGCTCCCATAACGCCATAACAACTTTCAAGGCCAACCATGCCGGGTTTGGCGTACTCAAACTCACAAATCTTACTGTCGTATTCATGTGGTTCATGATGCGTGGCAATACAATCAACCGAACCATTCAACACTGCTTGTCTTAATGCATCACGCTCAACAGCCGTACGGAGTGGTGGATACAATTTCAGGTTGGTATCATAACTCTGCATGTCTTCATCTGTAAAATAAAGATGAGCAGGTGTTACAGAGCAACTGATAGCCGCACCACTTTCCTTTGAACGGTTAATATATTCAATACTCTTGGGCGAAGTAACACCGGTGAAATGCAGTTTTGATTCTGCATAACGGGCAAGCTTAATATCTCTTGCCACCTGAATTTCTTCCGCAAGGATTGGTTTTCCGGGCAATCCAAGCCTTGTGCTGATGATGCCTTCATTCATCAAACCATAAGTTCCGATGGTTTTATCATCAGGTATCTGGATGATGGTACCATTGAACGCTTTTACATACTGCAACGCTTTCAATAACAATCCTGCTGATTGTACAGGATGCAATCCGTCGGTAAAAGCAGCAGCGCCTGCAGCACGCATATCATACATCTCAGCCAGTTCTTTTCCTTCGGTTTGTTTGGTAACAGCACCCAATGGGTGAATATTCACAGGTGATTGTCTTGCCTTCTGCACAATGTATTCCACCTGCGATTTGCCAGACACAATGGGGTTGGTATTGGGCAATACCATCACATCTGTATAACCACCTGCGGCTGCAGCTTCAATACCCGTTTCCAACGTTTCTTTAAATTCAAAACCGGGATCGCAGAAGTGCGCAAACAGATCGACCCAACCCGGCGAAAGATGAAGATTTTTTTCTTCGATCACCTGATCTGCCTGTTGCTGTGGCAACGAACCAATGAGTTTAATTTGTCCGTTATCAATAAATACATCCTGTATAGTTTGATGGAAAGGAGACTGAGGATCGATAATGTGCGCCTGTCTGATGAGAATGGTCATGTAAGAAGTTCAGATTATTGCGCCGCTAAGATCGTTTTTTTTGATTGATTTTGTGCGAAATAGATATAAATCTTACATTTGCTGCCCGCTGAAATCCAGGGGTGGATTTCTGTTTTTTTGTTCGGGACGTAGCGCAGCCCGGTAGCGCACTAGCATGGGGTGCTAGGGGTCGCTAGTTCGAATCTAGTCGTCCCGACTAAGGCAAAAGCTTCACTGAAAAGTGAGGCTTTTGTTTTTTCCATATCCATTTTTTTTAATGAACAGTAACGCCTCCGTATAAAGCTGGAGGATCGTCCCGACAACTCAAAGCATTGATTTTTCAACGCTCTTTTTATTGCTAATGATTATTTCACATCTTAACATTAGGGGATTGTACCATGATAACAACTTTAGGTATTAGCCAACCATTGCATTTACAATGAATGCAACCGTTTGCTCAAATTGATTAGCTGGTAATGAATGGTATGCTGTTAGTCGTAATTTAGATTGAAACTGTAAAAACGATGGATCAACAGATATAGGTGAGCAGAAATAACCCGTTGATTCATTTATTGCTTGTTCATTCTAATGATAAAAAAATGTTTAAAGGTTTGTCATCCGTTTTTTCGTTAATAACTTTTTTGTTTATTCATTCCGCATACAGCCAGTCATCAGCACTGTCAACCTGGGAACAGGGGTTAGAGAACAGGATCAGTTCAGATTGGCTGGTTCACCCTGTGAAAGCAAAAGCAGCCCTTTATTCTTCCGTTGATAAGAAGGACATTATTCTGTATAACGGTTTGGTGAAACGTGTGTTTAGGTTAACCCCGAATGTGGTATGCACAGACTATATAAATTTAATTACCGGTCAACAATTATTGCGTGCCATAATGCCGGAGGCTTCTATTACAATTAACGGAAAAGAATATAATGTTGGCGGATTGCATGGGCAAAAAGAGAAAGCCTATCTTTTACCTGAATGGGTAAACAGTTATACTAAATCAGATAATGACTTTCAACTGGAAAACTATACAACCGGAGAATTGTTGCAGCCCATTAACTGGAAACAAAAAGATTGGTGGGCATTAAACAGCCATCAGCCAAAAGGCAAAACAATCAGCTTTACTTACCGCAACAAGAAAGCTGAATTGAAGGATGTTGCAGTTATTGTTCATTATGCTTTATACGATGGCATTCCCGTGATTGAAAAATGGCTGACCATCGAAAACAAAGGCCCAAACTCTTTTACAATTAACAAAGTTAAAAACGAAGTACTTGCATTGGTGGAAGAAGAAAGTGCTGTTGTAGGCAAACCGGAGCAAATGAAAAAGCCACAGGGAATTTATGTTGAAACGAATTATGCATTCAATAATTCAATGCGGTATGATATCAGTGATCAGACATTACATTGGAAAACAGACCCCACCTATACATCGCAGGTAAATTATAATTACGAAACACCCTGCATTCTTGAAGTATATCCTGATAAAGCGCCGGGCATTGAACTGCGGCAAAACGAATTGTTCACTTCTGTACGATCTTATGAATTACTGATGGATAGTTATGATCGTGAACGCAGAGGACTTGCAATAAGAAAAATGTACAGAACCATTGCGCCATGGACAACAGCTAACCCAATCTTTATGCATTTGATAAGCAGTAATGATGATCAGGTAAGATTGGCCATTGATCAATGCGCTGCAACAGGTTACGAAGCATTGATCTTAAGTTTTGGCAGCCACTTGAATATGGAAGATTCGTCGGACGCAAATATTCAGAAATGGAAATCGCTTGCACAGTACGCACATCAGAAGGGTGTGCAGATTGGAGGTTATTCACTCTTTAGTTCAAGAAGGATCAGTGATGAACACGATGTAATTAATCCTGCCACTGGAAAAACAGGTGGTGCTTTTTTTGGAAATGCACCTTGTTTTGGAAGTAAATGGGGACTTGCTTATCGTGATAAAATAAAATACTTTTTTACGCAAACCGGTTTTGATATATGGGAAAATGATGGCCCATATCCCGGAGATGTATGCGCATCAACTACACATCCAGGCCATAAAGGCCTTGATGATTCGCAATGGAGACAGATGGAAATTCAAAAAGAACTATATCGCTGGCTGAATGAAAGAGGGGTATATATCAATGCTCCTGATTGGTATTTCTTAGATGGCACACATAAAATTGCAATTGGCTACAGGGAGGTTAATTTTTCGTTGTCAAGAGAGCAACAGAAAATCCTGAACCGTCAGAATATTTATGATGGTACATGGGAAAAAACGCCTTCCATGGGTTGGGGCTTTGTACCATTAACTAAATACCAGGGGGGAGGCCCTGAAGCAGTTCTTGAGCCTTTAAATGATCACTTAACAGACTATGAGCAATTAATGATGCAGTATTATGGTGCAGGTGTGCAGGCTTGTTACAGAGGGCCGAGATTGTATGATACCGAAAAAACAAAACAAACAGTTATATCAGTTATTAACTGGTACAAAAAATACAGGGAGATATTGAACAGTGATGTCATACATCTGCGACGAGCCGATGGCAGAGATTGGGATGGTATTCTGCATGTTAGTCCTCAACTGAAACAAAAAGGATTGATGATGCTCTATAACCCCACAAATACTTCAATTACAAGAACAATAAAAATTCCGCTCTATTATACGGGGTTGAGCAGTACAGCAAAGATCAGGGAAAAAGAAAGTATTTTTAAACCTTACAGTTTAGGAAGAGACTATAGTGTTGAACTAACAGTGACCATACCTGCAAATGACTATACATGGTTCGTGATTGAGTGATAAAAAATGTCTTCGTTTTTTTATTAACACACAAAAACAACGCTACCTTATATACATTAAATGTTTGATTGAAAACTATGTTTCAGTTTTACAGCGAATCTCTCAACGTCAACGAAAAAGGCACTTCCTCATGTTTTCGTTCATTACTCAACACAGCCTGCGCCGCCATTTCTCCCATCTTTTTAAAATCGGTTGAAATAGTAGTAATGCCGTTTAAGATAAAACGTTTCCAGGGAGTTTCATTGTAAGAGATAATACCGATGTCTTTTCCAACTTTCAATTTTGTTTCCTGTATTTTTTCGAGTAATACAACGAGGTCGTCTTCCATGAGGTTGATATAAGCTTCACCTTTGCGGATGGGTTCGGCAGCAATTTCATGAACAACTTTGTAAGCAAAAGCATATTCAGTGCAAAAACGTTCAAAGCCTTCCAATATCTCATTCGGGAAATAAGTGTAAGAGGGGAACACAATTTTCAAGGTCTGGTAATTACTCAACTGCGGCAGAGCTGTTTTTAGTGCATTGAAAATATCTTTTTCAAAATTTTCGTACACCGCACCGTATTCACCTTTAATACCGGGGATAATTTTATCGAGCAGAATTAATGCGCCTTCATCTATTTCATTGATCACTTCATATGCATTTTCACCACCTTCGAGGAAATGAGGGATGATAACATAATGCGTATATCCTTTCTTACGGCTTTGCATCAGCTTTTTAAATAAAGCATAGTCATTATTATAAATGTAGAAGTCAATGGCCGCCTGGTCGCCAATGGTTGCCACAAATGAATCATAAATGATTTTCTTGTGCGCACTTAATTTATTAAAGAGCAAAAATACCCTGATATCCTGCCGGATGTCTGTCTTCGCAATAAAATAACCCTTCCCCGGTACTGAACCAACCACACCTAATTGTTTCAATTGGCGGTACGCCTTTTCGGCTGTGTCACGGGCAATGCTCAATTCAAAACTGAGATCGTTGATGGAGGGCAGGAGATAATCTTTACCGATACTGCCCATTTCAACAGCCTTGAGAATGGAATTCACAATCTGCACATACTTGGGAGTGATCGACTGTTCATCAATAAGGATATGGCGGTATATGTTATCAGACATAATCAATTTGTACAGGTGGGTTTAAAGCATAATCGTCCGATAAAATTAATGGTTCTGCAGCTATTATGCGGTAGTTAAACAGATTGCTTGCTACTCAGGATAGTACATGACGGGATTTCTCAACAACCGTTTTACTTTTATCTTCAGATGTTTGCTATATAAACTATTACAATGCAGGTATTACTCGGCGTTATTTTTCATTTCATAGGCGGTTTCGCATCAGGCAGTTTTTATATTCCTTATAAAAAGGTAAAAGGTTGGCATTGGGAGAGTTACTGGATTATTGGTGGTTTATTCTCCTGGCTCATTGTTCCACCTGTAGCTGCTTATCTAACCATTCCCGGTTTTGCAGAAATAATTCAAGGTGCAGCCTTCCCGGCTTTGTGTGCCACATTCATTTTTGGCGTGTTGTGGGGAATTGGCGGCTTAACCTATGGACTAGGTGTTCGCTATCTCGGTGTATCACTCGGCAGCAGCATCATCCTTGGTTTGTGTATGGTATTTGGTGCCATCATCCCTGCTATTTATTACGATTTCAGTCCTGTTGCAGGAAAAGATACATTCAGTGCAATGGTTGGTTCCACATGGGGACTTACCATCCTTGCCGGGTTATTGCTTTGTATCATAGGTATTATCATAAGTGGTAAAGCCGGTGTAATGAAGGAGAAAGAATTGAAAACTGCTGCCACCGATCCACATGGTGCAGAAACTTCGGTTGAATACAAGTTTGGCTTAGGTATGTTCGTAGCTATTGTTTCGGGTGTATTAAGTGCCTGTTTCAATTTTGGTTTGGAAGCCGGACAGGAAATGGCAACTGTTGCCAATGAAACATGGAAAGCAGCCAACCCCGGTGAAGGTGAGTTCCTTTATCGCAACAATGTGATCTATGTTGTATTGCTTTGGGGAGGTTTAACAACTAACTTTATATGGTGCATGATCCTGAATGCCCGCAACAAAACATTCGGCGATTATACCAATCAAAAAACACCATTGTTAAGAAACTATTTGTTCTCAGCGTTAGCAGGTACAACTTGGTTCTTACAATTTTTCTTTTATGGTATGGGCGAAAGTAAATTGGGTAATGGCCCAAGCTCATGGATCTTACACATGGCCTTTATTATTCTTGTGGCCAATATGTGGGGACTTGTATTGAAAGAATGGAAAGGTGTAAGCAAAAAAACAATTTCAACAATTATCATAGGCATCATTGTCATTATCCTCTCTGTATTACTGGTTGGATATGGCAACAGCCTCCATGTATAAAAATTTTAACTGAAAAGAATAGTATATGTCAGTAGCAACAAAAGATTTCAAACACGTAAGTTACTTATGGGACGACGCTAAAGCCGCAGAGCTGGCTGGAGATGAAGTGGCATTACTCGTGTATCGTTCTAACTTATTGGGAGCCGATCTCCGTTTAACCAACTATGGTGGTGGTAACACGTCGTGCAAAGCCATGGCCAAAGATCCGCTTACAGGAAAAGAAGTGGAAGTGATGTGGGTAAAGGGTAGCGGTGGCGACCTTGGCACCATGAAGCGTAGTGGACTTGCAGCATTATATGTTGATCGTTTGCGCAGCTTAAAAAATATCTATCGTGGTATTGAGCATGAAGATGAAATGGTAGAACTCTTCAATCATTGTATTTATGATCTTTCTTCAAAAGCTCCATCTATTGATACACCGTTACATGGTTTTCTTCCATTCAAACATATTGATCACTTACATCCTGATGCAGCCATTGCTATTGCAGCAGCAAAAGATGGTGAGAAGATCACCAAAGAATTATTCAACGGAACAATTGGTTGGGTAAAATGGCAGAAACCAGGTTTTGAATTAGGTTTGATGCTAAAGCAATGTCTGGATGAAAACCCCGGCATTCGTGGCATCATGCTCGGCTCACATGGTTTATTTACATGGGGCGATACAGCTTACGAATCATACATCAACACGCTTGAAGTAATTGAGCGTTGCGCAGAATATTTGCAGGACAACATCGCCAAACAAAAAACAATCTTTGGTGGTGCTAAACTGCAATCATTACCGGAAGCCGATCGTAAAACACAGGCTGCTGCATTAGCACCGGTATTACGTGGTTTCTGCTCTTCACAAAACCGCATGATCGGTCATTTTACCGATGATGCAAGAGTACTGGAATACATCAACTCGAATGATCTTGATCGTTTGGCTCCTTTGGGAACAAGCTGTCCCGATCACTTCTTACGTACAAAGATTTCTCCTTTGGTGTTAAATCTGGAAGCTGGTGAAGATCTGAGCGATGTAAAAAAGATCAAAGAAAAAATTGCTCCTTTATTCGAAGCTTATCGGGCAATGTATGCTGAGTATTACAATACTTGTAAGCATCCGAACAGTCCGGCCATGCGTGATCCCAATCCTGTGGTAATTATTTATCCCGGTGTTGGTATGTTCACCTTTGCAAAAGACAAACAAACAGCAAGGGTAGCAGCTGAATTTTATATCAATGCGATCAATGTAATGAAAGGTGCTGAAGCTATTTCAGAATATACTTCATTACCACGCCAGGAAGCATTCAACATTGAATACTGGTTACTGGAAGAGGCAAAACTGCAACGTATGCCGAAACCAAAAGCATTGAGTGGCAAAGTTGCGCTCATTACCGGCAGCGGTGGTGGTATTGGTAAAGCCATTGCAAAACGTTTTGCTGAAGAAGGCGCCTGCGTTATTCTCAACGATATGAATGCTGAACGTTTAGCTGAAGCAAAAGATGAGTTTGTAAAACAATTTGGCAAAGATATCGTGGCAGCCGACATATTGGATGTTACAAAAGAAACAACAATTGCAGATACACTCACAACTGCAGCACTTGCATTTGGTGGTGTTGATATTATTGTAAACAACGCCGGCTTATCGATCTCTAAATCAATCGAAGATCATACAGATAAAGATTGGGATATCCTTTACGATGTATTAGTAAAAGGTCAGTTTGTGGTAACACAAAAGGCTGTTGAAGTAATGCGCAAGCAGGGTATTGGTGGCGACATCTTAAACATTGTAAGTAAGAACGCATTAGTTAGCGGTCCTAACAATGCAGGTTACGGTTCTGCAAAAGCTGCACAACTGCACTTGTCGAGATTGAACGCTGCTGAACTCGGTAAGGATAAGATCCGTGTGAACGTAGTTAATCCCGATGCTGTTATTGCAGGCAGTAATATCTGGAGTGGTGGTTGGGCCGAAGGTCGTGCCAAAGCTTATGGTATTACGGTTGAAGAATTACCTGCTTACTATGCCGGACGTACATTATTAAATGAAATCATTTTACCTGAAGATATTGCCAATGCCTGTTTTGCTTTTGCAGGAGGTTTATTAGGCAAATCAACCGGTAACGTATTGAATGTGGATGGCGGTGTTGCCAATGCATTTGTACGCTAAGGATTTTTTCTCATAATCAATAGTAGTTAAAGGGTTGATAGCTCTCTATCGACCCAATTTTTAAATTGAGTAACTTGTTATACAAACTTGCTTTATGTTGTTAGAAAAAAACAGGATCGCTGACTTTAACGCATTACATGCAGCAGATCACAAACGCAAATTCGATTTCGTTTCTTCAGAGATAAATAATGTGGAAGAGGTGCTGCAAAAGCTCATCGACTTCCAGGTGGCTATTCCCAGCTGGGCATTGGGCACGGGCGGTACACGCTTCGGACGTTTTGCAGGCGCAGGCGAGCCCGGCAATCTTGAACAAAAGTTGGAAGATGTAGGATTGCTGCATGCGCTCAACCAATCGAGTGGTGCAATTTCATTACACATTCCATGGGATATTCCTGAGAACTATGCATCTATTAAAGCTACCGCTGCACAGTTGGGTTTAAAGTTTGATGCCGTGAACTCTAATACATTCCAGGATCAGAAAGATCAGGAGTTGAGTTATAAATTCGGTTCATTGCAACATGTAAACAAGGCTGTGCGTAAACAAGCTATTGATCATAATATCGAAGTAATTAAACATGGTGTTGAACTTGGCTCAACCGCATTAACAGTTTGGTTGAGTGATGGCAGTTGTTTTCCCGGTCAATTGAATTTCAGAAAAGCATTTCAGAATACATTGGAAAGTCTGCAGGAAATCTATGCAGCTTTGCCTGCTGACTGGAAAGTGTTTGTTGAATACAAAGCATTTGAACCAAACTTCTACTCAATGACGGTGGGAGATTGGGGACAATCATTATTGTATGCAAACAAACTTGGTCCTAAAGCATATACATTGGTTGATCTTGGTCATCATTTGCCCAATGCAAACATTGAACAGATCGTTGCATTGTTGTTGATGGAAGGCAAACTTGCCGGTTTCCATTTCAACGATAGTAAATATGGTGACGATGATTTGACTGTAGGCAGCATCAAACCTTACCAGTTGTTTTTAATTTTTAATGAATTGGTAGAAGGCATGGATGCTAGAGGCATGGATCACACAACTGACTTAGGTTGGATGATCGATGCAAGTCATAACGTAAAAGATCCGTTAGAAGATCTGTTACAATCAGTAGAAGCCATCATGATCGCTTATGCACAGGCGTTAACTGTTGATCGTAAAAAATTAAATGCAGCACAGGAAGCAAATGATGTAGTGGCGGCACAGGAAATTCTGCAACATACATTCAGAACAGATCTGCGTGCACTGGTTGCTGAAGCAAGATTAAGAAGTGGAGCAGCATTGTATCCTTTACAATTCTTCCGTGATCAGAAACTCAGGGAGCAATTGATCAAAGAAAGAGGCAGTAAGACTGTTGCAACAGGATTGTGATGAGTAAGATTCCCGTTATAGCGATTTTCGACATTGGTAAAACCAACAAGAAACTGTTGTTGTTCGATGAACATTACAATGTTGTTCATGAAGAAAGCCGGCAGTTGAATGAAGTAAAAGATGAAGATGGTTTTGCATGTGAAGATGTGGAACTGCTTACACGATGGGTGAACGATTCATTTGAAAGTTTATTGAAAGATGACCGCTTCCAAATTAAAGCGGTTAATTTTTCTGCATACGGTGCAAGCTTTGTTTATCTTGATGAAGAGCTCAAAGTTATCCCGCCTTTATATAATTACCTGAAACCCTACGCACCTGCATTACAGAAAAAATTTTACAAAACATACGGCGGAGAAAGCCGTGTTTCAAAAGAAACAGCATCGCCTGTGTTAGGTAACCTAAATTCAGGTATGCAGTTATACCGGTTGAAATATGAAAAGCCGGAAGTATTTGCAAAGATCAAATACGCACTGCATCTGCCACAGTATTTATGTTTTATTCTTTCAGGCAAGTTGCATACCGATATAACGAGCATTGGCTGTCATACAAACTTGTGGGACTTCCAGGAAAAACAATATCATGATTGGGTAAAGCAGGAAGGAGTGGCTGAAAAATTTGCACCTGTTTTAAAAAGTAATGCTGTCGCAGGCCATACAACTAAAAAGATTCCGGTAGGCGGAGGTTTGCACGACAGCTCATCCGCTTTGATTCCTTATCTCGCTTCATTTCATGAGCCCTTTATCCTGTTGTCTACAGGTACATGGTGTATCACATTAAACCCTTTCAATCATTCGCAGTTGAGTGATCTTGAATTGCACCAGGATTGTCTATGTTATCTTTCTTACGAAGGCAACCCGGTGAAAGCATCCCGTTTATTTGCAGGCTATGAACATGAGCAGCAAACAAAACGTTTGGCTGAGTTTTTTAAACTTCCGGAAGATCATTATAAGACAGTTGAATGCAATCAGAAGATGATCGATCAACTGGAGTTAGGTAAAACCGTTATGAAAAAAGGTGCTGATGATGTAATGATCCAGCAATCGGTTTTTGCTAAAAGAGATTTAAAGAAATTCAAAAATTACGAACAGGCTTATCATCAGTTAATAGCCGATATCATCACTCAGCAATTGTACAGCACCAATTTAGTATTGAAAGGAACACAGGTAAAACGTATTTTTGTGGACGGTGGTTTCGGAAAAAATCCCATCTTTATGCATATGATGGCGGAAGTGTTTCACGGTATTGAAGTTTATGCCGCATCTGTGGCACAGGCTTCTGCGTTGGGAGCAGCATTGGTGATGCATGAGCATTGGAACAAAAAAGTATTACCAACCGACATCATAGAATTAAAATATTACTCAGAACATCAGAAACGATGAAGTGTTGAACGTATGAAAGTTGGCTTATTCATTCCCTGTTACATCGATCAGTTTTATCCACAGGTAGGTATTGCAACATTACAACTATTAGAAAAACTGGGATGTAACGTTTCTTTCCCCCTCAATCAAACCTGCTGCGGACAGCCAATGGCCAACAGTGGATTTGCAGCCCTCAGTAAAAATTGTGATAAGAATTTTGTTGCCAACTTCCGAGGCTTCGATTATATCGTAGGGCCATCGGGCAGTTGTGTATTGCATTTAAAAGAGCACCTGCACGATGAGCAACACCCCGGAGAAGCACAACACATCCGCAAACATGTGTATGAACTCACTGAGTTTTTAGTAGATATTCTGAAGATAGAAAAGCTTGATGCTTCTTTTCCACATAAAGTAGGATTGCATAATAGTTGCCACGGACAACGTGGTTTGCATCTTTCATCTATGAGCGAAAGAATGTTACCTGCGTTTTCAAAACCACAACAATTGTTGAGTATGGTGAAAGGTCTGGAACTTTCATTACCTGTACGCAGTGATGAGTGTTGCGGCTTTGGTGGTACATTTTGTGTGTTTGAAGAAGCCGTGAGTGTGAAAATGGGTAAGGATCGTATTGCAGACCATGCAACCAATGATGTTGACTACATTACCGGCGGTGACGTTAGTTGCCTTATGCATTTAGAAGGTATCTTAAAACGCAATGGCAGCAACGTTAAGACCGTTCATATTGCTGAAATTTTAAACAGCAGCTTATGAGTATAAGTAAACTTTCACACGCTGAAGCTGCAGAACAGTTCATTAAAGATGAACCAAGAACTGACTGGCATGATGAAACACTTTGGTTCGTTCGTCAAAAAAGAGATAAAGCTGCTCATGGCTTACCTGAATGGGAAAAGCTGAGAGAATGGGCATCGCAAATAAAAGATCATACACTTTCCAATCTCGATAATTATTTAAAAGAATTTGAAAGCAAGGCGCAGGATAACGGTGTGATTGTACACTGGGCTGCTGATGGAGAGGAACACAACCGCATTATTTACGACATCATTACGCATCACAAGATCAAAAAGATCGTGAAGAGCAAGAGTATGCTTACGGAAGAATGTGGGTTGAATGAATTCTTACATGCAAAAGGAATTGAAACTGTTGATACAGATCTTGGTGAACGTATTGTGCAGTTCCGGCAAGAAGCACCCAGTCATATTGTATTACCTGCCATTCACCTGAAGAAACAGGATGTAAGTGATACATTTCATGAACATCTTCATACCGAAAAAGGAAATAACGATCCGCAATATTTAACCGAAGCTGCACGCCAGCATCTGCGTGAAAAATTTATTGAATCTGAACTCGCTATTACAGGTGTAAACTTTGCAGTTGCAGAAACAGGCGGTTTTATTGTTTGTACTAATGAAGGCAATGCCGATATGGGTGCACATGCTGCAAAGATTCATATTGCCTGTATGGGTTTTGAAAAGATGATCCCGAAGGCAGAACATCTTTCTGTATTTCTTCGTTTGCTTGCCCGCAGTGCAACAGGTCAGCCAATTACAACATACTCCAGTCATTTTCATAAACCACGAGAAGGGCAGGAGATGCATATTGTGATTGTTGATAATGGCAGAAGCAGGCAATTAGGTCGTGCTGATTTCAGAAATTCATTGAAGTGCATCCGTTGCGCTGCATGTTTTAATACCTGCCCTGTTTACAGGAGAAGCGGCGGACATAGTTATCATACTGCAGTTGCCGGTCCAATTGGTTCTATTCTTAATCCCAACATTGATATGCGTGCAAACGCCGATCTTCCGTTTGCATCTACACTTTGCGGCAGCTGCAGCAACGTGTGCCCCGTGAAGATCGACATTCATGATCAGTTATGGAAATGGCGACAGGTATTGGTTGCAGAAGGTTATGTTGATACAACAAAGAAAATTGGTTTGAAAGGAATGGCTTTTGTATTGGCAAGACCGGGACTTTATCGCTTTGCCGGTAAAGCAGGCCGTGCAATGATGCGGATGTTCCCGTGGTTGCTGAATAACAAACTCAATCCCTGGTACAAACAACGGGAGATGCCGGCACCTCCTAAAGAAAGCTTCCGTGATTGGTACATCAAGAATAAACAACAATGAGTGCAAGAGAAACGATATTAAAAGCCATTACGGCAAATAAACCAACATTGGTTGATCTGCCTGCAATTGATTTGGCAGATGTGATTCAATACACTGATCTGTTACAACAATACAAAACAGTCTTGCAAAGTATTGGTGGTGGTACGGTTGAATTACAAGACCTCAACTCATTAAAAGAAGAACTGGAAATAAAAAAAGCAAATGGTGATTTTGTAGTGAACAGGGTTGCTTCATTAGGAGAGGTTGAAGATTCGATTGAACACTTAACTGCAACTGATCTTGCTGCTGTTGATACAGCTTATTTGCAAGGAACCATTGCTGTAGCTGAGAATGGCGCTATCTGGCTATACGAAAGCCAGATGGGAAATCGCCTGCTGCCATTTATTTGCCAGCATTTAGTGATTGTGATTGAAAAGAAAAAAATTGTTCCCACCATGCATCACGCTTATCAGCAAATTGAAAATGCAAAAGAAGGCTTTGGTGTTTTCCTGGCTGGTCCTTCTAAAACAGCCGACATTGAACAATCGTTGGTGATCGGTGCACATGGCGCAAGAAGTTTGATCGTTTACATTGTTGGATGATAGAGTCAGGGATGACGCTGACTAAGACGGATGAAAATGGATAAGATCAGTGAAAATCAGCTCAAATCTGTGTCATCTGCGTATCTATATCTTCAGCACACACATTCGTTAGGGTATTAATTTTTTTCTGCTACTATTCTTTCTGTTTCTTTGTGCTCACTTGCTTTTTCGGCAACTTTTGCTTTAACCTTTTAATCCTTTGTTCATGCGTGTTTTGATTGCTTTTCTTTTTCTCTCTTTTTTCCACACAAGTGCAGTTGCACAGGTAGGTATCACAAGTCCTGATAAAAAAATTACCGTGCAGGTTTCTGTAAATAACGAAGGTGCTATTAAATACAGCGTACGATACATGGAGCAGGAAGTGCTTCGTTCCTCTTCATTAGGACTCACCACGTCAACCGTTGATTTTTCAAAAGGGAATAACCTGTTGCGTGCAACACCTGTGCAACAGGTGAACGATACTTACATGATGGTTTATGCCAAGAAAAAACAAAGCAATTACACTGCTAATAAACGCACAGTACAATTTAAAAATAAGAATGATGAAGCTTTGGATATTATTTTCCAGGTATCGAATGATGCAGTGTCATTCCGTTACCAGTTTAAAGCAAAAAATAATTTTAGCGATAACATCACCAATGAATTAACAAGTTTTCATTTTCCTTCAACAGCAAAAGCATGGTTACAACCCATGCAGGTTTCTAAAACAGGATGGGAGCAAACCAATCCTGCATATGAAGAGCATTACGTACAGGATATGCCCGTTGGTACAAAATCACCATCTGCTGCAGGTTGGGTATACCCGGCGTTATTTCACAGCAATGATGCGTGGGCATTAATTACGGAAGCTTCATTGGAAACAAGTGACTGTGCCACACGATTAAAAGCCGAATCACCTGATGGTGAATACAGCATCGGCTATCCCGACCCTCGTGAGATCATTACCGGTAAAGGACTGTTGCCCACATTTCAATCAACCTATACTTCTCCGTGGCGCATCATCACCATTGGCAGTCTTGCAACCATCATCGAATCAACTGCAGGAACTGACATGGCTAAACCATCAACAATAAAGAACAACTCCTTTATCATTCCCGGCAAATCTTCATGGAGCTGGATCAATTCCAAAGATGATTTCATTGTGTATGATGAACAGAAAAAATATATCGACTTTGCGGCTGCTATGAATTGGCAATATTGTTTAATTGACGCCGATTGGGACAGAAAGATCGGGTACGAAAAAATTAAAGAACTGGCTGATTATGCCAAGACAAAGAATGTGGGTTTACTGTTATGGTATAACTCAGCAGGCGATTGGAATACGGTAAAATATACACCACGAAATTTCCTGCTCACAACAGAAAGCCGTGCAAAGGAATTTCAACGTTTAAAAGACATGGGTATCAAAGGAGTAAAGATCGATTTCTTTGCAGGCGATGGACAATCGGTGATAGCGTATTATTTAGACATTTTAAAAGATGCTGCGAAATATGAGTTGCTGGTAAATTTTCATGGAGCAACGTTGCCGAGAGGATGGGCTCGCACTTATCCGCATTTAATGACAACCGAAGCTGTGCGTGGTTTTGAAATGATCACATTTGAACAAGCCGATGCAAATAAGGAAGCCACACATTGTACTATGCTTCCATTCACCCGTAATGCATTCGATCCAATGGATTTTACTCCGATGAATCTTTATAAAATTCAAACCAGGGTGCAGCGTAAAACAACATCGGCTTTTGAATTAGCAACATCGGTTTTATTTCTTTCAGGCATTCAACACTTCGCCGAATCACCTGCCGGCATGCAACAGGTGCCTGCAAAAATTCAGCAGTTTCTGAAAGATTTGCCAACCACTTGGGATGATGTAAAATTCATCGATGGTTTTCCGGGCAAGTATATAGTGATTGCACGTAAGTATAAAAACAAATGGTACATCGCCGGCATTAATGGTGAGCAAACAGAAAAACAACTTACACTTAACCTCGCCGCATTTGGCAAAAGAGGAACCTTGACAACAGATGGTGAAACAGCTTTGTCATTCAGCGAAAAAGCGATCACAACAAAGAAAAAACTCGACATCAGCATGCAGGCTGCAGGCGGTTTTGTGATAGTGCTGGAGTAAACTCAGGCAGCTTCATTCGTCATATACAACTTCTGGTATTCCAGTGGCGTTTGCCCGGTAAAACGTTTAAACGTTTTGTAGAAATTAGTGATGTTGTTGAACCCGCTTTCGAAACAGATCTGCGAAATACTCAGCTTGTTTTCAATCAACAATTTACTTGCATGACCAATACGAAGCTCGTGCAGGAAGTTACTGTACGTTTTGCGTGTATGCACTTTAAAATAACGACAGAACGAATTGGAACTGATGTTTGATACTTCAGCAATCTTCTTCAGACTGATCTTTTCTTTAAAGTGTGCCAGCGTGTAGGCATAAACGGCATTAATACGTTCAGTCGATTTTTCTTCAACCAATGTAGTAAACCCGGCCGATGAAATCTGTTTGAGCTGTTTACTCTGCGAAATCTTCGTTAGTATCTGCAACAGCAATACGATCCGTTCGGTATCTTTTACATGCAGCATTTTTTCCAGCTGTTCTATTACAAACTGTTTTGTTGCTCTGGTAATACTAATGCCACGCTTTGCTTTTTCAAGCAACTGTTTCAGCTTTTTATTCTCGGGGATTTCGAGAAAACGTTCGCCCCAAAAATCCTCCCTGAAATGCACAACAGTTGATTGTGCCCGCAGTATTTTGTTTTTTTGAAAATACGTATCATCACATCGCCAGAGGTGGGGAAGATTAGCACCCACCAGTATCACATCATCTTTTTTAAAACGTTGTATCGAATCACCAATGAACTGAATGCCTGTTCCCTTTTGAATGTGCAGCAACTCCACTTCGGGATGAAAGTGCCAGCGGTTATAGAAATACGGAACCACATCATGCCGTATGTTAAAGCTTTGATGCGGTGCGGTGCTTACCTTGAGCAGATGCGGGTTCATTACAGTATTTTAACACAAAATAACGAAATATGCCAGCAGATTGCCAAAATAGTACAAGACAAAGCCAATAAAAGTAAAAGCAAATGATGAATCATTAGCTACTTTTACCTTAACAATCATCCTGTTTTGAGGATGAACAAGTGATTCAAAAAACTTCATTCAAAGCATTGCTATATGAAATGAGCCATAAAAATTATCAAGTCAATTAATTTCAAAGACGATGATAATTTTTATGGCGAATAACATATGACCAAAAAGTCATAAAAGTGAACATATGAAACAGAATGTATTAAAAGTACATCCGGCAGATAATGTACTGGTGGCACTGAAAGACCTGAAAAAAGGCGAAACAATCAATTTTCAAAGCGAGTCCATAACACTTACTGAAGATATCGCAGGCAAGCATAAAATTTTTATGCAGGATATGCAGCCCGGCGAAAAGATCATCATGTATGGTGTTACCGTTGGTACCATTGCGCAACCTGCTGCAAAAGGAGCCCGCATGAGCACCGAGAATACCAAACATGCAACTGATCAATTCGATTACCGTGGCTCCAACTTTACATGGACAGCTCCTGATGTTTCAAAATTTTCCAACAGAACATTCATGGGTTATCATCGCAAAGATGGTCGTGTTGGCACAGCCAACTATTGGATATTTATTCCGATGGTGTTTTGCGAAAACAGAAACCTTGATGTTATGAAAGAAGCCATGCATAACGAACTCGGTTATGCAGTAACAGGTAAATACAAAACCTTTACACGTGAGTTGGTAGAAGCCTACAAAAATGGCGAAGACATAACAAAGGTTGATATTTCAACTGCATTATCAAGTAACGGCAACAGTCGTGTATTTAAAAATATTGATGGGATTAAATTTCTGAATCACCCGGGTGGTTGCGGTGGTACTAGACAGGATGCAGAATTGCTCGGTAAATTATTAGCTGCATATGCAGATCATCCAAATGTTGCAGGTGTAACAGTGATCAGCCTTGGTTGTCAAAACCTGCAGGTGCGTGATTTTGAAAAATCATTGGCAGAACGTAATCCGAAATTTGATAAACCTGTACTCATCTTCGAACAACAGTTGAGCAAGAGCGAACCACAGATGATTGCAGAAGCGATTCAGCAAACATTTACAAATTTGATTCAGGTAAACAATATCGAACGTAAACCTGCACCGCTTTCTGAATTGGTAGTAGGCGTGAAGTGTGGCGGCAGCGATGGCTTCAGCGGTATTTCTGCAAATCCAGCTGTAGGTTATTGTGCTGATCTTGTTGTTGGCTTAGGTGGTAAAGTATTGCTGGCAGAGTTTCCGGAATTGTGTGGTGCAGAACAGGATCTTATCGATCGTTCGGTGAACGAACCAACTGCCCGCAAGTTTATAAAACTGATGACCGATTATAACAACCAGGCTCTTGCAGTAGGTTCAGGTTTTCATATGAATCCATCGCCCGGTAATATCAAAGATGGTTTGATCACTGACGCCATTAAAAGTAATGGTGCGTGCAAAAAAGGAGGTACATCACCTGTAACCGATGTGCTCGATTATACAGAGCCTGCAGTAAAACCCGGTTTGAATTTAGTGTGTACACCCGGTAACGATGTGGAAGCAACAACAGGTAAAGCGGCGAGTGGAGCAACGTTGATCTTGTTTACAACAGGTTTAGGTACGCCAACAGGTAATCCTGTTTGTCCGGTAATCAAAGTGTCAACCAATTCAAATCTTACCAAACGCATGGGCGATATTATTGATATCGACACGGGCAGTATCATTGAAGGTGAAAAAACAATTCCTGAAATGGGCGAAGAAATACTGGAGTATGTGATCCGTGCTGCGAGTGGCGAAGTGATTCCGAAAGCCGTATTACTCAACCAGGACGATTTTATTCCATGGAAACGTGGTGTATCTCTTTAACCAAGCTATCGTTATAAACTATGTTTCAACTAACAGGCAAAACAGCGATTGTTACAGGAGGTGGTAGCGGCATCGGCCGGGCCATTTCAACTATGTTTGCTAAACAGGGTGCTTACGTTTTTATTTTTGATGTAGATGAAAAAGGTGCGGCTGCAACTGTTGCAGACATTCAGCAAGCTGATGGTAAAGCAGAAGCAGTGATCCTCAACATCACCGATCAGCAGGCCATTAAAACAGCTGCACAAAAAATTGTTGATCAGCATCAACGCATCGATATTTTGGTGAACAATGCAGGTGTTGCACACGTGGGCACAGCCGACTCTACCAATGAAGAAGATTTTACACGTCTCTTTAACATTAATGTAAAAGGTGTGTACAATTGTTTGCATGAGATCATTCCGTTTATGAAAGCACAGCAGAAAGGTGTGGTGCTGAATATGTGTTCCATTGCAGCATCTGTTGGCATCACCGATCGATTTGCTTACAGCATGAGTAAAGGGGCTGTATTAGGGATGACACTTTCTGCAGCACGTGATTACCTCGCTTACAATATTCGTGTAAACAGTATTTCGCCTGCACGGGTGTTTACACCATTTGTAGAAGGCTTTATTGCAAAGAACTATCCCGGTAAAGAAGAAGAGATTTTCGACAAATTATCAAAGAGTCAGCCAATAGGACGCATGGGTACAGCTGATGAAGTAGGGCACCTGGCATTATATCTCTGCAGTGATGAAGCTGGCTTTGTTACGGGCTGCGATTATCCGCTCGATGGTGGCTTTATAAAACTTAACAACTGAACATAAGAATCAACCATAAACTTATAAACTGAAGAAATGAAACTGATACGTTTTGGAGAAACCGGTAAAGAAAAACCCGGCGTAATGTTAAGCAGCATTTGCTATGATGTGTCTGCACATGTAAGCGATTACGATGAAGACTTCTTTGCAAATGATGGTTTGAAAAAATTAGAGCAGCTTGTTGCAACGGAAAAATTACCGGCAGTGACGGTTGATCGTTACGGATGTCCTGTAAAACGTCCTTCGAAAATTGTTTGTATCGGTTTAAACTACAGCGATCATGCAAAAGAAACAGGCGCAACACCTCCTCCTGAACCGGTGATCTTCTTCAAGGCAACCACAGCCATTGTTGGTCCGAATGATGAAGTAATGATTCCCCGAGATTCTGTAAAGACCGATTGGGAAGTGGAACTGGCAGTGGTGATCGGTAAGAAAGCATCTTATGTAGAAGAAGCTGACGCAATGGATTATGTAGCGGGTTATTGTTTGCATAACGATATCAGCGAACGTGAATTTCAACTGGAACGAAGTGGTACATGGGATAAAGGAAAAGGTTGTGATACGTTTGCACCAATTGGTCCATGGCTCGTTACAAAAGATGAAGTGAAGGATGTGCATGCACTTCGTTTGTGGTTAACCTTGAATGGCGAAAAAATGCAGGATGGTTCAACCTCAAACCTCATCTTCAATGTTCCGTTCCTCATTTCATACGTAAGTAAATTCATGACCCTGTTGCCCGGTGATATTATTTCAACAGGTACACCTGCAGGTGTTGGACTTGGTATGAAACCACCAGTGTATCTCAAACCAGGTGATGTAATGGAACTCGGCATTGATGGTTTGGGAACATCAAAACAAACTGTGATTGCATTTAAGAAATAAATTATACGCCCCGTCAGACGTCCTCGTCGGACGGGGTTAGCTTTTAACATCAACTCTTACAAACATTAACGATTGCCCAATGACTGATCAAAAAAATAAGCCGTACCTCTTTGCGTTTGCATTAGTAACAAGTTTGTTTTTCCTCTGGGGGTTTGTACATAATCTCGATCCCATATTAATTCCTCACCTGAAAAGATCTTTCACGTTAACAACAACTCAATCAACGCTGATTGATTCTGCTGTGTTTATAGCCTACTTCGTAATGGCATTACCTGCAGGTTTTATCATGAAGAAGTTTGGGTATAAGATTGGTATCATTTCAGGATTACTGTTATTTGCTATCGGATCGTTCATGTTTTTACCTGCAGCAGATTACCAGTCGTACAATTATTTTCTTATTGCTTTGTTCATCATTGCCTGTGGTTTAACAATTCTTGAAACAGCTGCTAATCCTTATGCTGCTGTATTAGGCGATCCTAAAACGTCTACACAACGACTCAACTTTGCACAATCATTCAATGGCTTAGCTGCTGCACTGGCCCCGGTCATTGGTGCAAGAATAATCTTAACGAAAGGTCATACAGATGAAGAGTTAAGTGTAATGACTGATGCCGCAAGAAAACTTGCACTGGCATCAGAAGCGGCTTCAGTAAAGATGCCCTATATGATACTTGGAATTGTTCTGGTAGTTGTAGCTGTTTTATTTGCCATTACACATTTACCGAAACTAAATACAGATCCGGCTCATACGCCCAGCAAAAATATTTTTCATGCTTTTAAACATAAGCATTTAACATGGGCGGTTATAGCACAGTTCTTTTATATAGGCGCACAGGTTTCTGTCTTTAGCTTATTTATTTTATATGCAGAAAAATCTGCGTCATTACCACAAGTTACTGCAGCAGATTATTTAGGTGCATGTGGAATTGCATTTCTGATCGGTCGATTTCTTGGAACATTCTTTATGCGATTTATCCTTCCGGAAAAACTATTGGCATTATATGCTGCAATAAATACGTTGTTGTGTCTGATTGCCATTTTTGCTACAGGCATGATCACGGTGTACGCCGTAATTGGAATTTGCTTCTTTATGTCGATCATGTTCCCGACAATTTTCTCATTGGGTATTAAGGATCTGAAAGGCGATACCGAATACGGCAGCAGTTTAATTATTATGTCAATTGTTGGAGGTGCCATTCTTCCTAGGTTCTTTGGAAATATCAGTGACTGGACTGGTAATATTCAACATGGATACATCATTCCATTAATCTGCTTTGTTGTTATTCTGTTTTTTGGATGGACAGGTCATAAAGTTGTTTCAACTGATAAATAGTTAACCATGCCACGTTATTGCCTGACAGTTGATTTAATAAACGATCCAAAGCTTATTGCTGAATACGAAGCTTATCACGAACGCATCTGGCCCGAGATTGAAGCATCGATCAAAGATTCAGGAATTACCGGTATGGAAATTTACCGGTATGAAAACCGTTTATTTATGATCATGGAAACCAACGACAGCTTTTCATTTGAAGCGAAATCTGCTGCAGATGCCTCCAATGAAAAAGTGCAGGAATGGGAAACACTGATGTGGAATTACCAGCAGGCTTTGCCCACTGCGAAGAAAGGAGAGAAGTGGATCGTCATGAAAAAGATATTCGACTTAAATAATCAATCATGAAGATCATCGATACACATCAGCATTTCTGGAAATACGATCCTGTGAATTACAGCTGGATCAATGATGAGATGCAGGTAATACGAAAAGATTTTTTACTAGGTGATCTTGCCGTTGTTGTGAACGAACACAAACTGCAAGGCACCGTAGCAGTACAAGCCGATCAGACAGAAGCCGAAACAGATTGGTTACTGCAACTTGCTGCAAAAAACGATTTTATCAAAGGCGTTGTTGGATGGGTTGATCTGCGCAGCAGTAATATTGAAGAACGTTTGCAGCATTATCAACAGTTCAGTAAACTGAAAGGCTTTCGTCATGTGTTGCAGGGCGAAGAACCTTCGTTCATGTTGCAGCAAGATTTTATCAATGGCATCAGCAAACTTCAGCAGTATAATTTCACTTACGATATACTTATCTTTCCAAAACATCTCACTGCTTCATTAGAATTGGTTCAGCAATTTCCGGAACAGAAGTTTGTGATCGATCATGTGGCAAAGCCATACATCAAAGATGGTAAGATCGATGAATGGAAAACAGGTATGCAGCAGCTTGCAAAACAAAGCAACGTGTACTGCAAGATCAGCGGTATGGTTACCGAAGCTGATTGGAAGAACTGGACGGCAGATGATCTTCGTCCATGTATCGATGTTGTGGTTGAAAGTTTTGGTATCGATCGTATCATGTATGGCAGCGACTGGCCTGTTTGCCTCGTTGCCTCTTCATACAAGAGATGGTTACAAACAGTAAAAGATTATTTCAGTTCATATTCAACAGAAGACCAGGAAAAAGTTTTCAGCAGCAATGCGATCAAATTTTACAAACTCTAAATCAGACATCACTCATTATTCATCACTCATAACTCATTCATATGAATCTCCAGTTAACAGATAAAATAGTCATTGTAACAGGCGGTGCAAAAGGCATCGGCAAAGGCATTGTAGATGTATTGGCAAAAGAAGGAGCTATTCCCGTTATTGTTGGCCGCAGTGAAGCAGATAATCTGCTTGCTGTAAAAGAAGTGGAAGCTGCAGGTGGTAAAGCCTGGCAAGTAGTTGCTGAATTATCGCAACCGGAAGAATGTGAGAAAGCAGTAAAAGCGGTGATCGAAAAATTCAACCGCATTGACGGGCTCATCAATAACGCCGGTGTAAACGATGGAGTTGGTTTGGAGAACGGCGATTACAAACGCTTTGTAGAAAGTCTGCACAAAAACGTCGTGCATTATTATTTGATGGCGCACTTTGCATTACCAGAGTTGAAGAAATCAAAAGGCAGCATTGTAAACATCACTTCAAAGACTGCAGATACAGGACAAGGCAATACCTCAGCTTATGCTGCAGCCAACGGTGGACGTAATGCATTAACAAGAGAGTGGGCCGTAGAACTTGCAAAATATTCGATCCGTGTAAATGCATTGGTGGTTGCTGAATGTTATACTCCGCTGTACGATAAGTGGATCAAAACATTACCGAATCCTGAAGAGAAATTAAAAGAGATCACTTCAAAAATACCTTTCGAACAACGCTTTACCACTGCTGAGGAAATTGCGAATATGACGGTGTTTTTGTTATCGCCTGTATCGAGCCACACAACAGGCCAGTTGATTTATGTGGATGGTGGTTATGTGCATCTCGACAGAGCAATGGCGAATGCGTAACACACGGTCCGACGCCCTCGTCGGACGGACAACTCGTTATTTTCATGATTACATAATTGCTGTTTGTAATCATTTAACCATAAACAATAAAAAAATGAAACTGTTTCGATTGCTGTTTACAGGCTATGCATTGCTGAGCATAGCAACTGGTTCCCTTGCACAAACGTACACGCCCACTGCAGCAAATCTTGCGGCAAGGGAAGAATTTCAAAATGATAAGTTTGGGATGTTCATTCACTGGGGTGCATCTAGTGTACTTGGTCATGGTGAGTGGGTGATGAACAACCGCAACATCCACGTGAAGGAATACCAACGTCTCATCAATATTTTCAATCCGCAGAATTTTGATGCGGCGAAATGGGTGGCCACTGCAAAAGCTGCGGGTATGAAGTACATCACGTTCATCACAAGACATCACGATGGTTTCAGTAACTGGGATACAAAGCAAAGTGACTGGAAGATCACAAAAACGCCTTATGAAAAAGATGCGTTGAAACAGTTGGCTGATGAGTGTCATAAACAAGGCATCAAATTGTATTGCTACTATTCATTGCTTGATTGGTACCGCAGCGACTATCAATACGAGACAGGTAAAACTGGAAAGGGCACAGGCCGCAAACAAAAAAGTGATTGGGAAAGTTATATACGTTTCATGAAAGCACAGTTGACCGAACTGCTTACGAACTATGGTGAAATTTCCGGCATCTGGTTCGATGGACATTGGGATCAACTGGATAATGATGTGGACAAAACACTTAAATCAAAAGTGAACTGGCATTACGATGAAATTTATGAACTCATTCATCGTCTGCAGCCCCAATGTCTCATCAGCAACAATCATCATCTGTTACCAATTCCCGGTGAAGATTTCCAGGCATTTGAAAAGGATCTGCCTGGCCATAATACAACAGGTTTCGGCGGACAATCTGTTTCTCAACTTCCTTTGGAAACATGTGAAACCATGAACGACAGTTGGGGTTTCAACATCACCGATCGTAATTACAAAACATCAAAGAACCTCATTCAATACATGGTGAAAGCGTCGTGTTACAATGCCAACTTTTTATTAAATGTTGGGCCAATGCCCGATGGAACAATTCAACAGGAATTTACTGATACATTGGCGTTAATGGGTAAATGGCTGCAGCAATATGGCGCAACTGTTTATGGTACAAGAGGAGCAATCACCACACCGAAAAACTGGGGCGGCTTTACACAAAAAGACAAAACCGTGTATATGCACATTTTGCAAAAGCAGGAAAGCGATTATATTTTCATTCCTGAGTTAAAGCAAAAAATCAAAAAGGCAAGTACACTTGATGGAAAAACAGTCATCAAATTCAAACAACAACCCGAAGGAACGTTTATCTATTTGAACGGCATCATTTGGGATAACATTGATACCATTTTAGAGTTGCAGTTGCAATAACTGTTGAAGTAACAGCAATGATATAATTGAAAAGCATGTGCAAGGATTTTGTGAAAAACAAACTTTACACATGTTTTTCTTTTACCCACTGTTATGATAAAAGACGTTTCTAAACATACAATCTCTTCTTACTTTTGTACTATATGTACAAACCAACCTTGTACCTTATAGCAACTATTGCACTCATCTTTCTCATCAGCAGTTGTGCAGTTAACAAGCAACCGGAAGCTGTTCGTTTCCGTGCATTGCAAAAAGGACGGATTGCCGATGACAGCAGCTATGTTTATTCTTTGCCTTATGAAACCGGCAAAAAGCATTTGATCGTACAAGGTTATTTCAGCAGGTTCACACACCGCAACAGAGCAGCCATTGATTTCAAGATGAAACGGGGCACACCCATTTACGCAGCAAGAGGTGGAGTGGTCACAAGAGTAAAAGAGGATGGTGATAAGGGAGGGCTCGACAGAAATCTACGTCAATACGGAAACTCAATCATCATCAATCACAATGATAATACACGTGCCGGTTACTGGCATCTGCAATACAATGGTGTTGTGGTAAACGTTGGTGATACGGTTAAGCAAGGACAACTGATCGGCTATAGCGGCAAGACGGGCTACAGTGCCTTTCCTCATCTGCACTTTATTGTATGGCGATCAGAAGCCGGCGGCTGGCGACAGATCGGCACCCGTTTTCAAACAAAAAAAGGCGTAAAATACCTACGGCCATACAGAAGCTACAGGCGACCAAACGAACAGTAATGATTTCCCTTAATTTCGCTGCTATGACTCCCGAACGAAGAGAACGATTACTATCGGTGTTAAATAAACGACAGCCCGATCTTACAGTTGTACTGGAAAATGTGTTTGATCCGCATAATATTTCTGCTGTAATGCGCACATGTGATGCTGTAGGCATCCAGGAAATCTATGTGTTGACGAATAAGATTCCACGTCATAAAAAATGGGGTGCAAGAAGCTCCTCCAGTGCAGCCAAGTGGTTAACAGTTCATCAATTTGAAAGCGCCGAAGAATGTTTTGCTGCGTTGCGAAAGAAATACAAAAAGATCTATACCACACATCTCAGCAGCGATGCCGTGAGCTTGCATGATATTGATTTTACAGAAAGTGTTGCATTGGTCTTTGGTAACGAACATGCAGGCGTAAGCGATGAGATCATTGCGATGGCTGATGGTAATTTTATTATTCCGCAGATGGGTATTATTCAATCGCTCAATATTTCTGTTGCATGTGCTGTGAGTATCTACGAAGCTATGCGCCAAAAGAAAAATGCAGGTCATTACGATAAGCAACGTCTTGATGACAGCACATTTAACACATTATTGGATGAATGGGGATTTCGGGCTGATGATCTGGACGCCATTAAACAGGAAGAGCAGTAACTTTAGAATATGAAGCAACTCCTTTTCATATCCGTTCTTATTCTAACGATTACCAGCGTTGATGCACAACCCATCAAACGTTGGAAGATGGATGACCTGTTGCAATATGCAGATACAAACGATTCTGTATTGGTCATAAATTTCTGGGCAACCTTCTGCGGCCCATGCATTGCTGAACTTCCATACTTTCACAGCATCACTAATAAATACAAAAAGCAAAATGTAAAACTGTTATTGGTGAGTCTTGATTTTAAAGAATATTATCCGAAGCGTATTCGTGACTTTGCCAACAAACGAAAATACACAGCAGAGATCGTTTGGCTGGATGAAGAAAAGCCCGATGATTTTTGTCCACGCATAGATAAAAACTGGACAGGTTCGATGCCTGCTACTTTATTTATTAATAAGAAAACAGGTTACCGCAAATTTGTAGAAGCCGAAATGAAACCGGAAGACTTAGAAAAAGAAATAAAACTATTATTAGGACAAATTGATCCATAGAAATAAACCCCGCTCATGGCGGGGTTTATTTTATTCCAACAGAATTGTTGTTTATGATTTACGCTTAATACCGCAGCCCATTGCTTTTGATGTTTTCATACTCACATCTTTACCACCCACCATTTCATCAATTGCTACTTTTAAATGATCACGTGTGCTTGCTGATGGCGTTTTCGGATTATCCGTGATTGCACCATGATAAACGAGTTTCATATCCTTATCAAACAGATAACACTCGGGTGTAACACGTGCACCAAAAGCATCGGCCATGGCGCTGTTATCGTCCATTACATAAGGATATTTATAACCCTGCGATGCTGCATATTCTTTCATACGTGCAGGTGAATCATCACCAGCACGTGAAGTTTCATTTGAATTTAAAACGATGACACCAACTTCTTTGCCAAGCGCATAAGCATATCCTTCAGCCGCCACTTGTTGATTTTTCACCACCCACGGACAGGTATTGCAGCTAAACACAACCAGCAATCCATTCTTCTTCTTTACATCAGCGAAAGAATATTCCTTACCAGAAATATCTTTCATCTTTTTTGTTGCGTTGGGAATGGCGGCGCCAATGGTCAACTCATCGGGTAATGCCGTAAAGGCAACAAGTGCAACAACCACTGTAACTGATAAGAGGATCTTTTTCATAATAAAGTGTTTGTTTAAAGTTACGAAGGTTCTTTTTTGTTTTCAGCACCACTCATCTCTTCATTGAGCCTTTTATCGCTCTGACGCTTGAGCAGCTTGATGCTGAGATTCAATTCAAAACCAATTAACAATACCAATGAAATAAAGTTTACAAAGATCATCAGGATCAGGATGGTACCGATAGAGCCATAGATGGTATAGGCTGCGAAATTGTTGATCCAGTAAGAGAACATGAAAGTGAACAGGATAATGAGGGCACTCGCTACAATAGAACCCGGCGAGATCAGCTTCCATTTCTTTTCAACCGATGGTGCATGTTTGTAAATAAATGCAATGGAATAGAAAAACAACCCAACGATCACTACCCAACGTACAATAATGATGAGCCATTTGATGAACACACTATCGATCTTTAACAACAGCAGCAACCAGTTGAACAATGCACCTTGTGTGATGAGCAATAAAATACTGGCAATGAAAATAAGTATGATCACAAACGTTAAACGGATGGCTTTCCAACGATAAGCAAAGAATGCTTTGCTTTCTTTTTCATGGATCGATTGATTAAAGCTATGAATGATCCCCAACACTGCATTCGACGAAAAGTAAAGGGAGGTAATAAAACCAATCGAAAGCAAACTGTTCTTGGGACGTTTAAAAAAATCGTCAAGGAAGTTTTCCACTGCATCACGTGTTGCGGCATTGGGTGTTATTTCACGTACAAATGAATTCACCTCATTGTAAAACTGATCGGCAATAGGGAACAGCGGCACCAATGAAAATAAAAAGATACAGGCTGGTGGCAAAGCCATGATAAAGTTGAACGAAATGGCTGCGGCACGTTGATTTAAACTGCCTTTCTTGATCTGCTGAACAAAGAAACGGCTTACCTCATACAGTGAAATACCTTCGAACCCGAAAGGCCGAAAGCGTTTGCTGAAACGGATGATCGTCCGTATTACAGGTAAGCGGTAAATGAATTCTTCAATCCTCATGAAGCCCTAAAATACTTTATTTCCTGATTACCTGATATTTAAACTATCGAGCCACTGCTGGTAGGCTTTTGCATTTTTGAAATGATCTGTCTCGTTTGATGCAAAAGCATGGTAGCCGTTACCGTTAGGTTTTGCGCAGAAGAACAGGTAGTCGGTTGAAGCTGCATTCAATACTGCGTCGATCGTTGTTTCAGACGGGGTGCAGATAGGACCGGGGGGTAATCCTTTGTTGCGATAAGTATTGTATGGCGACGAAGCGGTTGAATTGATATGACCAAACAATAACCGTTTGATCGTGAAATCGCCGATAGCAAATTTCACGGTGGGATCAGCACCGAGGTTCATATTTTTTTTCAAGCGGTTGAGATAAACGCTGGCGATGGTTGGTTTCTCATCGTTACGAAGTGTTTCTTCTTCAACAATGGATGCCATGGTATGCACTTGCTCCGGAGTTAAGCCAAGTGCTGCCGCTTTTTGTTTCCGTTCCGCAGTCCAGAATTTGGTACGTTGCTCATGTAGCTTTCGAAAAATGCGTTGCGGACCGGAATTCCAAAGAAGGGAATAGCTATTTGGAAATACTGAGGTCATCACGGTATTTGTATCAAGACCAAATTTCTGTAATGAATCATTGTTGATGAGATAGGCGAACATGGTTGCAGAATCAGTTTCGAACTTGCGGCCGATGAGTGCAGCCAGATCTTTTCTTGTTCTCAGTTTAGTAATCACAAGATTGACCGGTGTTTGAGAACCGTTCCGCAACTTACGTGCAAGTGTAAGCAAGCTGCTCCCTTTTTCAATTTCGTATTTACCGGGGCGGAGACGTTTCCATACATCTAAACGTGCTGCAACCATTTCAAACAAACCGGGATTCTTTAAAAAACCTGAATCTTTCAACGACTGCATTACCGCTTTTTGATTGGCATTGCCGGTATAGATGTAGAGATATTTTTTTGATTCGTTGAACGCAGTAGCACTGCCCAAAAATTTCCAGGCAAAAAACAAAGCAACAAGACATAAGAGAAGAAAACTGTAGCCGATAACTTTTTTCATTTGAGAGGTATGGTTTGTTCAAAGAATTGGTTTTAGTGAAATTATTGTGCCAACAAAGGTCAATAAGATTACAAATGATGCAGTGTGCCCTTCTACTTCACTCAGGATAAACTTGCCAATGCAGTTGATCATTGCACAACACCCGGATTCAAAATAAAACAAAAACCCCGACGCAATGGTCGGGGTTTCAGAAAATATTTTAACTGATTACTTTGCAGGAGCAGGAGCTGGCACTTGCTGCGGCGCATTTTGTGCAGGAGCAGTTTGTACAGGCTGATTGGTTGCTTTTTCCAGGTTACCTGAACCGGTAGAACCGGTGGTATCTGAAATAAACAGTGAAGACACCAGGCAAAGAATACCAATGATGGCTGCAAACAACCAGGTACCTTTTTCCAGCACATCTGTTGTTTGTTTAACACCCATAAACTGGTTGCTGAAACCGGCAACAGAGCCACTTAAACCGCCACCTTTGGGGTTTTGAACCAACACTACAAATCCTAATAATGCACTGGCCAAAACTACCAGTATGATAAATAACCAAATCATTGTTTATTGTTTTAATTCGTCAATTCGGGAGGCAAAATAAACGCTTTTTTCGGGATGCAGCAAACTTAATTTGCGGTACAAATCAATGGCTTGCGCCTTTTTACCCTGTTTCACCAGCACTTCGGCCATGGTTTCGGTAACCACTTCGGTTTGCTGATTGCTTTCTTTTGCTATAGAAACCACTTCTTTTTCTTCTGTTACGTCTAATTCTTTTTTCTCTTCCACGTAGATCTTTTTCATGGAACGGAGCCACTGCGTAAAACTTTTTACCTGTTTACCCAGTTGATCGTTCTCAAGTTTCTCTTCCCGTAGTTTAATTCCCTGGGAAGCAAAATAATCAACGGTATGAAAAGGCTCAAACGTAAACACGGGCTTTTCTCCAACCGGCCCAGGCTTTTGTGCATTCATTAATTCTTCTTTTGCAAAATCTGAACCAATTGTTGCCTCGGCTGCCAGTTCTGCATCAGCATTCGTCATGAAATCAGCCACTTCACGTTGAGCATCTGCTTCAATCATTGCTTCGGCCTGTTCTTCTATGTCGAGCTCCTTTATAAATTGATCTGCTTCTTTATCGGCCTCAGCCTGCAACACATACTCCGCATCAAGTACAGCGTCTGTAACTACGTTTACATCTTTCACATCACAGATGTCTTCTGCTTCAACCATAGCTTCGGCATCTAATGATGCATCTGTTTCATCAATTTCGATCAATGCGTCCGCTTCCGATGTGACTACAACAGGTGTTGATTCCGTTGCAATAAATTTATTGAGTTGAGCGCCCGACCACAAAGGCTGGTTGAAATAGACCATTGCTTTCTGCAGCTGTTTATCAGCATTAAGTGATCCTGTTTGTTTTTGCTTTGCAGCAAGGAGCAGTTGTGCGGTTCCAAACCATGGGTATTGATAAGCCATCATTTCCAGATCGGCCACAGTTGTTTCTTTCAGCAAACCTGGTTGCTGCAGCAATCGATTCAAAACATCTGCATTTATCATTGGGGCAAGGTAATAGAAAAAATTACCAGTTGGAGAAAATGCGGTTAAAAATTTCGTCGGTCATGTTCTGTACAATCAGATCAGTTAATTCTGCTTCCGCGGCGGATAGTGATTTTGATGCAGAGAAATCGAAGTTGCGTGTAAGATCAGCTTCAAAATTTTTCTTATCATCCAGCCTGTTTTTAAACACGAGATGAACAGTTACATTCAACCGGTTTGATGCAGCCTGTTGATTGGATATACCGGAAGTAGTTACATAATAATCGGTGATCTGTCCGCTGATATCATAATGTGCATCATCGCTGTTTGTTTGAGACAAACGTGTTTGATTCACAATTTTCTGACGAAGCTTATCTGTTAAACGCTGACTTAAATTCGGATTTACAATTCTTGCCCTGTTCTCGATGTAATTCACTTTTACCGTTTTTACTTCGGGTGGAATAGAAACATCTTTGAAGGAATAGCAGGAGGAAAGAAGATACGATGTAAGAAGTACGATGTACGAAATCGTTGCCAACTTATAAAGCTTTACAAGTTGCGGGGTGCCGTACTTTGTACTTTGTACTTTGTACTTTGGATTTTTATCAGAGTTCTTCAATATCATACTCCTTCAGTTTTCTGTAAAGTGTTCTTTCACTGATGCCGAGATCAAGTGCTGCATCACGACGTTTGCTTTTATGTTTCTTCAGTGCCTTAATGATCAACTCTTTTTCCTTGTCCATGATATTGAGACTTTCTTCCACCTCTACATGATCATGAATATCACCATTGCCACCAATAATCACCGGTTGAGTGGGAGCATTGTTGTTCATGATGGGTTGCGATGTTTCCAATGATTTATGATCATTCATCATTGTATCATTAAAAAAATTGCCCGGCATTTGCACCGATCCTCCGCCATGCTGCAACACTTCAAGGAACATTTTCTTCAATTCAGTTACATCACGCTTCATATCAAAAAACAACTTGTACAGAATTTCACGTTCATTGGCAAACTCAGTACCACTACCTGCTGCTGCCGGTTGATGCGCCAAAACAGGTAAGCGGTTAAAACTCCGTTCAGGTAAGAAAGGTGTAAGATCTTTTGCCGTTACAATTTTATTAGTTGAAAGAACGGAAATCTGTTCTGCAATATTCTTCAATTCCCGCACATTACCGGGGAATGGATAACTGATTAACAGATTTTTCGCATCATCTTCCAACTGCACAGGTGTTGTTTTGTAACGCTCAGCAAAATCAACGGAGAATTTGCGGAAGAGGAGAGGAATGTCTTCTTTACGGTCACGCAATGACGGCACCCGAATAGGAACAGTATTTAAACGGTAATAAAGATCTTCCCTGAACTTGTTGTTTTGTGTAAACTCAAATAACTCTTTGTTGGTAGCAGCAATTACACGCACATCTGTTTTCTGTACTTTGGAAGAACCAACACGAATAAATTCACCTGCTTCCAACACACGCAGCAAACGTGCCTGTGTGCCCAATGGCATTTCACCAATCTCATCTAAGAAAATTGTACCGCCATTCACTGTTTCGAAATAACCCTTCCTTGCATCAACAGCACCGGTGAACGATCCTTTTTCATGACCGAATAGTTCTGAATCGATCGTTCCTTCAGGAATAGCACCACAGTTCACCGCAATAAACGGATTGTGTTTACGGGTTGATAAGGAATGAATGATCTGCGAAAACACTTCTTTACCAACACCACTTTCACCATTAATGAGTACCGTTAAATCTGTACCGGAAACCTGCACCGCCACATTCAATGCATGATTGAGTGAAGGTGAATTACCTATAATACCAAACCTGTTTTTTATACTTTGTAGATCCATTGTTATTGATTTGAAATTGTACCAAGCAATGTGCCTTTTGTACAATCATGCACCTTTACCATTACGTAATCGCCTTTCTTTAAATCATAATTTTCTTTCGGGAATACGATCACTTTGTTTTGTGAACTGCGTCCCATCCAACTGCTTTCATCTTTCTTACTGTTACCTTCAATCAGCACTTTATATGTTTGACCAACATCTCTTTTGTTACTATCGAGCGATAAAAAATATTGTTTATCTACTATTTCCTGCAAACGTCTTCTTTTCACATCTTCAGGAATATCATCTTTGTATCGTTTGGCTGCAAGCGTACCCGGGCGCTCACTATAAAAATACATATACCCATAATCGTATTGGCTGTACTCCATAATGCTCAACGTATCCTGGTGTTCTTCTTCTGTTTCGGAACAGAAACCTGTGATGATATCAGAACTCAACCCACAGTCAGGAATAATTTCCCTGATGCGGTCCACTTTCTTCATATACCATTCACGTGTGTATGTTCTGTTCATCAATTGTAAGATGCGTGTGTTGCCACTTTGCACAGGAAGATGTATATAGTTGCAGAGATTTTCATATTTAGCTATTGTATGCAGCACCTCATCTGTAATATCTTTCGGGTGTGATGTTGAGAAACGCACACGCAACAGCGGCGACACCAATGCCACTCTTTCCATAAGCATGGCGAATGAAACCGTCTCATTACTTTTTTCATCCACAAAATAATAGCTGTCCACATTCTGGCCGAGCAATGTTACTTCTCTGAAACCACGGTCAAATAAGTCTTGTGCTTCTGCTACAATTGATTTTGCATCACGACTGCGCTCACGGCCACGTGTAAAAGGAACCACGCAAAAACTGCACATGTTATTACAGCCACGCATGATGGAGATGAATGCACTCACGCCATTACTTTCCAAACGAACGGGCGAAATATCCGCATAGGTTTCATCACGGCTCAGTAACACATTCACTGCTTTCTGCCCCCCTTCAGCTTCTTCAATTAAACCGGGCAGAGTGCGGTAGGCATCAGGCCCCACCACCATATCGACCAGTTTTTCTTCTTCCAGTAAGTTTGATTTCAAACGCTCCGCCATACAGCCCAACACACCCACCAGCAAACCTGGTTTGCGCATTTTAGCTTTTCTAAATTCTGTTAAACGCTTGCGGATGGTTTGTTCTGCTTTCTCACGAATAGAACAGGTATTGAGCAGAACCAGGTCGGCTTCTTCCGTATCACGTGTAGCGCCGTAACCTGCACCGTTTAAAATACTGGCCACAATTTCACTATCACTGAAATTCATTGCGCAGCCATAACTTTCGATATAAAACTTCTTTTTGTAGTGATTGGGATCGTTCGCAAAGGGGGCATAAGCTTCCCCTTGTCTGTTTTCATCGTGAACTTTGGTATCAGTCATCAAATCCATCATAGTCTTTCGCAAATTGAGCAGGCAAAGTTAGTGAAACAATTCTATTTCGTGACAGATTGACAGCGATTGAGACCGCTGGTGGAAATAGCCTATTATCGTCTAAGCTTTGAAACTAACTTTAACCCTTAAATTGAACTATTTGCATCCCAGATCGATTCTTCTTTTCCTGATTATCAGCGTTTTTAGTTTCTTCAATCTTTCAGCACAACAAGCTAAAAAAGACAGGGTGATCATTGGAACGGTGATCGACACGAGCAACCAGAAAGCCGTGATGGGTGCAACAGTGGCGGCAATTTCCCTTTCAGATACCACAAAGCAATCCTTCTTTTTAACCGACAAGAACGGAGGCTTCAATTTCTCCAACCTGTCGCTGGGTTATTACCGTGTTCGGATCAGCGCGGTTGGTTATCGTCCCCTCATTATCGACAGTATTCATTTGCGCAACGACCGGGCGGATTTCAATTTGAATGATATTCCGCTAAACAACCAATCGGTTGAACTGGCCGAAGTGATTATTTTTGTGGAGAAGCCCCTGATCGAATCAAAAGATGGAAACATCACATTCAATGTTGGCGAAAGTGCATTGAGCAATGGCAGCACTGCAACCGAACTGTTGAAACAAACACCACTGGTGACAACAGATGCCGATGGAAAAATAGCAGTACGTGGAAAAGAACCAAAAATATTGATCGATGATAAACCTGTTGAATTAAATGCCCAACAATTGCAGGACCTACTTGAAAGTATGCCGGGCAGTATGATCGAAAAGATTGAAGTACTCACCAATCCGCCGCCACAGTATGCAAATGAGCAAGGCGGCGTCATTAATATCGTTACAAAAAAGGGGAGAGTTGGTTTTGGTGCAAGAGTAAATCTGTATGCAGGGTCACGTGGACAAACAGGCGTCAGCACCAACTTCAATTACAGAAAGCAGGGTTTTGCTGTTAATCTGAATGCAGGAGTGGGGTACAACGAATTTCAATCAGAAGGTTATAGCAACCGCACCAATATTTATAAAGATTCAAGTAACCAGTTAAAGATCATCAACAATTCATTCAATAAAAGTATTCGCCCCAGTTTTCGATTGAATGTTGATTATGAACTCAACAAACGCAACAGTTTCAATTTTGTGGCGCAGTACAACCAAGGCAATACAAATAACAGCGGCTTTAACCGTTATACGAACATCAATCGTTTCGATGAAATATCAAGGTTGAGTGAACGAACTGTTGCATCAGAAGGTCGAAACTATAATCCATCCATCAACCTGAGTTATCAGCATAAAACCAAACGCCCCGGCGAATCTGTAAGAATGGTATATGCATTGAACTTTGGGCAATCGGAAAGTGTACGCAACTTCTTCCAGCAGTTTTTAAATGCTGATGATACGCCAACAGGAGTAGACAGTACACAACGCCAAACAAATAATACACGATCAAACGGCTACAGCATCAATATTATCTACGACCGGCCTTCAGCCAATAAGAAAACAAGTTTATCAACCGGTGTTGCTTACTATCGTAATAACAGTCATGTTGTGCTTACAACCGATTTCATGAAAAAGCCGGAGAATATTTTTCAGAAAGCCGAACTGTTGAGTAACAACTTTAAGTTTCATCAGGATGTGATCAGCACACGTGTTTCAATGAAACATATTTTTAAGCCGGGATTTTCTTTCACAGCAGGTTCTGCATTTGAACAAACGAATTTTCTGTTTGAACTATTCAGGGATAATAAGACGGAATACAATCGCTACTTCAATATACTTCCATTTGCTAATCTTAACCGCAGCTGGAAGAATGGAATGAATCTGACGTTCGCTTATCGTCGCACCATGCGCAGGCCGGGTATTGGCGAATTAAATCCTGCTATCGATTACGGCGATCCATACAATCTGCGTTATGGCAATCCTGATCTCTTGCCTTCGCAATCACATACATTCGATATGGTGGCAGGTAAAACAAAAAGTAAATACTTCGCTAATGTGAGTGTGGGTTACAATTTAGTGGAAGATGTATTCAGCCAGATTCGAACATTGGCACCAGATGGAAAAACAACCGTTACATGGAATAACGTAAGCAACCGCCAGGAGTATGAAGCAAGTACATGGGCAGGACTTACCATCAGTCGTAAATTAAGAAGTAATATCAGCGCAAGCTATACGTACAACAAGTATGGAACATTCGATAAACAGGTACGCAAATTTCGTGATGGAGGCTCATTTACTTCCAACTTCAGTACCAATTATAATCCAACAGATCTGTGGACGTTTACCGGTGCATTTTCATTTAACCGCTTTGCAAATCCGCAAGGGACAGTTCGCAGCAATATCTCCATGAACATTGGTGCGCAATACAAACTGTTTAAAAAGAAAGTGATCATCAGCATTAATACAACCGATCCGTTCATTCAGCAACAGAACAGGGTGTTTACTTACGGACCCAACTTCAATTTAGAAAGTTATAACCGTACACAAACAAGAAACTATCGTGTTACACTCAGCTATAACTTTAATAAAACATCCACTGTTAAACGTAAAACAGTGGATGTGCTGAAGAGTATAAAAAAATAATTACTTTAACTTTTCTGCGAGATACATGTATTGCGGATGCAAATGATGCGGAAACATATTATCTGCCGATTGGCTTTCAGGATATAGTTTAAAATAATCAACATCGGGTAACAATACGATCATGTTTCCTGTGCGTACATAATGATTACTGGCGTAATAAGCAGGAGGAACAAAGCCCGGCAATGTTTTCTGCACCGTCTTCGAAGTCATTGAGCCAAGATATTTCTGATATCTTTTTTGTGCTTTGCTTGGCGGCTTACTCAACTGGTTATACATGTACTTCAACGCAAGACTCGTTGGGAACTTTTGCTTTTTAATGATCCCTTTTGCATGTATAAACGGGTTAGATAAATTAAAATCGGATAATGTTTGAATTGAAATGGGTACTTCAGGAACCCAATCAGCAGCGTTCACCACATTGTAAGACCAGCCGTTCTGTGTCATAGCTTCATATTCATGAGCGAAATAAAGATTGCCTGGTTTGGGTCCTGCACTGCAATAGGTCTTAAATCGAATATCAGCAGGCAGCTTACCTGTTTTTTGCAGGTTATACAAATAAGCAGTAACAAGGTAAGCAATACCACCGCCCTGGCTATGCCCCACAACGATCATGTTTTTTGTTCCGCTTTTGTAGGTTGAATCAATTTTCGGCATCATATCTCTTGTAATAAAAGCGGTGCTTACTAACCAGCCAACATGCACAGCAGCTTTTGGGTTAGATGCAAGTTCATATTCAAATACATCATTGGTTGATAACTGCAGTTGGCCTTTTGCAGGAACCATGGCTGCATAAAAATTAGCCAGCCAACTCGTTGCATTGGTTGTTGTACCACGTATGCTGAGCACAGCTGTTCCCTTACCATCGTTCCACAGATCCCATAAATTCTCCAAACCAATAACCGGTGATTGGTACAACATTTTAAACCGTTGCGGTTCAGCAATTTTTTTATAATAATTCTCTTCAGCAGATGTGCGTGCCGATACTTTCATGAGCTCAATATATTCTGCTTTATCAAAACCGGGAGCCAACTGTGCTTCAGCGTTATGAAAGCACAACATAATTACAGTCAACAAAAGGAATTGCTTTAACATAAGTAGTTTTTTGGTAATGATGATTTGATTATTGTTGCAAGCCTAACAAGAATGTAGCATACAAACCGCCGGGATTGATATTCGGTCCGCCGGTTAATGCATTGTTGTTTGATTTCCATTTGCTGTTACCTAACGGTATATAATAACCGGCACGGAATCCAATTACAATTTTCTCCAGCAAACGCTGATCGCCAACACCAACTTTGCTTACGTGTAAACCCACATGCCCCATAAACTGATTAGAAGAAACATGGTATTGGTTAGCAGTTCCGCCAAAATAGGAACCGAGGGAAGTATTGCTTACATCATCACCTGAAACACGTGCACCGAAAAAGGAATACACCAGACCGGCGTAAGGAATTACCTGCATCTTTTCATTACGTGTTGCTACAAAACCCAGCGATGTGCCTACTTGTGTAGAACGCAACCAGTTGCTTTGATCACCATCTTTTTTATTGCCGCTGAAAGTTGCAAAATTAAACAGTGAAGCAAGTCGTGCTTTTGGAAAGATGGTATAAAAACCGCCACCACGTGTAAAATAAAAATCACGGAACTGTGGCAATCCTTCGGCTGCAAGAATTTTATTGAACTCGCTCAATTGTGGCGAATTAAATCCCGCAATTGAATGGATCACAAGTTTTTTTTCATTTGATTGTGCAATCATGCTTTCTGAAAACAAAAACAGGCAAGCAATTAGAGAGGCAGTTAGCTTTTTCAGGTTCATATTGTTTGGTTTGGTGAATTGACTACTTGCGGACGAAGCGCATTACTGCCACATCATCGATCAGAAAATTGAGCGTATTGTCATCGCTTAATGCATACTTGTTCACTTTCTGCAACATAGACGTAAATGTTTTTTCACCATTGCCGGGACAGGCCATCATGGTAGAAATACCCGGTTCAAACTTGATACTGTTTCCATTCATCGTGTACTTGCTGCTGAAACCATTACAGCTTGTATTTCCACTGATCATTGATTGACCTAATTCAAAACGAATGAAAGGTTTTTTCTCAGGATACAAACCATCAAATGCAATACGGATACCGGAGATATAATTCAGTTCCCAGTTACCATCAAGTTTACTTGTTGTTGCTTCAACGGCAGTAAATTTTGCTACTTCCGTTTGACCATTGAAAAATTTCAGCACATTATTTTCAATCTGCCACCTGTTTGTTTGTGAAATAGCAGGCAAAAACAGACTTTCTGTTTTATCATCATTCAGGCAGGCCATTTTTGTTACTGCCAATGGTGAAAATTTGATCTCGTAATTTCCATTGATCGTGAATGTTCCGGATAAACGGTTGCAACCGGTGAAACCTGCAACAGTATTCACCTGGCCGGGAGAAAAGACCAGGTGTGCAGATCTTCCTGATTCTGAACGAACAGGCTTCCCATTAACTTCGGAAAGATACCAGCGATACATATACAGCAACTCGCTGCCACTGGTTACGGTTGGTGCATTATTCACAACAGGATTTGTTTCAGTTGTTGGTGCTGTAGTTGATGTTGGTTTACTGCTCTTGCAGGAAAATGCCTGCAGCAGTAACATAGAGATTGAAAGAACAAAAAAAGTCTGTTTCATAACATAAGTTTTTGTGCAGATGATGAAAGAGATATCATTACATAAAGTAAGAAGGAGTGGAATCTAGTTTTTGCAATTTGTTAGGATTAGTTTCAGGCCATTATAGCTGGGTATTACACCTGATTTGAATTGCATTTTACCATCTTTCTCTTCCATAGCCGCATAACCTTCAGTAAGTGAACTGTCTTTCTTCAGAAAAGTAAGTTCACGAACAGATTGTTTTCCTTCAGACATGAATGTATAATCAGCAAGAACAGTATCGTTATGCAGCACACCTTTTATGGTTCCCTTGTTGCGGTCTTTGCCTGCAAGCTGGTAAAGCAGATCACCACTAACCATATCATCAGGGCCAACAACCAATTCTAACATAACAGTATCCCGATTGTTGATAAACTCATAACAAAAATGAGCAGGGTCGTCGGCAGAAGTGGGTGGAACAGCTATAGTGTCTGTTTTGGTGTCTGCTTTTTCGGTTTCGTTATTACAGGAAAAAACAAAAAGACTTAGAAGAATTGGTAGTGCCTTTATAAGCTGCTGTGCTTGTCTCATTAGAAGTGTTTATGTTAACCTAGTAAATATTATAAATATTCCTGATAATTGTTTATCCTTTATTGAAAACATGAAATAAAAACTACAACAAACAACAATCCCGCTTCTTAAAAGCGGGATTGTAATACTCAGGAAAACCAACAGGAATGTTTACATTCTCTTTTCTTTTCAGTTTTTTGTTCTGTTTGTTTTTCTGATTTCATTCCAGTTCTGCGGTTGATGTTGGCAATGGCAACCAATGCTACAAATGCCAGCAGCAACGTAATGATAAATACTCTTTTCATAACCGGAGATTTAGTTACTATAAGTTACAAAACATCTTTAAAGAGTGAAACGAATTTTTGCTGAACGGAAATGAAAGGATGTGGAGCGGGGATTGTAATTTAGGCACATCAATTTAAACACATGTCTGAAACAAATATGAACTTTCACACCCGTAAATGGGTGAAACCCGAAGACCTGAATCCCAACAGCACCTTATTTGGCGGGCGTTTGCTGCAATGGATCGATGAAGAAGCAGCACTCTATGCGGTTATTCAACTGGAGAATCCACATGTGGTCACCAAGTTTATTTCTGAGATCAACTTTATTTCTGCACCACGGCAAGGCGATATTATTGAGATCGGCATATTAGCCACCCACTTTGGCAACACATCACTTACCATGCGTTGCGAAGTGAGAAACAAACTTACCCGTGAACCTATTCTACGAATTGACAAGATCGTTTTTGTAAATGTCAGTCCGGAAGGTAATCCAACACCGCATGGGAAAACTGAGATCACGTTTGTGAAAGACAGATTATAACCATTTTGCTTTCGTGCCAACACTCTATAACTAAACTGCTATGATTAAAACATCTATTGCTTTACTTACAGGCATACTTTACCTGCAAAATACTATTGCCCAGAAGGTTTACGATACTAACGAACCTACTTCAGCAAGAAGCATAAGCCACAGGTGGGAACTTGATTCATCAACCAAACGAAAAACATTCACCATTACTTCTTACCGCCCTGTTTATATTACCGGAGGACGATGGAGCAGCAACCCCAACGAACGCCCATTTAGTGAAACACCCGGTTACACCTTACCGTTCAGAGTTGACTACAATAATTATGAAGCTAAATTTCAACTCAGTTTTAAAACAAAACTCGCTCAAGGCATTTTTGGTAAAACAGGTGACCTGTGGATCGCTTATACACAGAAATCGCATTGGCAGGTGTACAATTCAAAACTGTCAAGATCATTTCGTGAAACAAATTACGAGCCGGAAGTGATGCTGAACTTTGCTACTAATTTCAATTTATTGGGATTAAAAACAAGAATGCTTGGCGTCGTATTTAATCACCAAAGCAATGGACGCACCTTACCACTTTCACGCAGTTGGAACAGGGTGATCTTTGTTGCGGGTCTTGAAAAGAAAAACTTCATTATTTACCTGCGGCCGTGGATACGTATTCCGGATGAAGATGATGAGAACCCGGAAATAGTAAATTATATCGGACGTTACGAAATGAACATGATTTATAATTGGAAGAAATTGCAACTGGCATTAACCAACAGTCATCCATTAACATTTAAATCAAGTAACATTGGCAGGGGACGACTGCAATTTGATGCAGTGTATTCCTTGCTCTGGAATATGAAAGGACATTTTCAATACTCTGTTGGCTATGGCGAAACCATGATCGATTACAACCACAACCAAACCACACTTGGTTTAGGAATTTCATTGATCGAATGGTAAAGAAAGTAAAATGGGCAATAAGCAACACGCAATTGTTCTCCCTATTGCCAATTGCCTGATGCTTATTTATTCCTCGTCATCTTCTTCATAATAAGCATCCTGACTGTAGTATAATTTTTCCCAGGCGGTAACAGCTTTATCATCGAGACATTCAACGATATCGTGAATAGGCGCATCTTTTTTCTTCCACACAATTTCTTCGCCTTCGCTGTAAGTGGAAATGCAAAGTGCATGATCGCTCTTGAAATGCACCTTGATCAACTGCAGGGCATTTTCTTCTTTTTCCTGGACGAGGTAATTGCAACCGGCTTCCAACAAATCATACGTGTACATACTTCACAAATTTTAAATCTTCAACAATACTGTTCTGGCGAATTTTAATGGGCAGTTGGAGTTGGGAATCGGGGGTTGTAGTACCAGGTTAGTGTTGAAACAAATGTAGCATCATTTCCGTGAATTGAGATAGCCCAACATCACCCGAAAAGGCTCTTTTTACAAAAAATTAATACGTTTATTGAAAATCAATGGGTTGGATTAGTCCAGCTCAACCACTGAGACCTTCTTGCCCTCAAAGTTCACCTGGAGGATCTTAATGGACCGGACAGGCTGACCGTTTTGGATGGCTGGCTCCCAGTCATATTGGTTCATCCAGATCCTGAGCTGTTGAAAGTCGGGCCTTACATTGCTGTTGGGGCGTGCCTCGTAAGTGCAGGGTTTCCCGGTTTTATCGATAAGTATGCTGATGGTGATCTTTCCGCCTGCCTTCTTTTGGGTGTATTGGTCGAAGAATTTTTCGATATGTGATTCGAGGCTCGGCTTTTTTGTTTTCCACTTAGCCGTTTGCTGCACACGCACATAAATATCATCAAATGGATTTGCGCCGAATTGTAAACAACTGTCGAGTTTATAAACTTCCTGTTGTTGCTGAGCGTTGGCACTAATGGCCACGATGAAAAGGATAGAGGATAAGTATGTTTTCATTTGGTAAATATAGAAAATAGCCTCGAGTGTGACTTGTTAGCTATGGGTAAAACATAACAAGACAGGTAGCTGAACGTCTGTTTTCAGCTTCTAAACATGATTTGAATCTGTAAAAATTATTCTTCGTGCTTGCGGTTAAGCACCCAAATAAGATAAGCGCCTAAAAAGAGGAATATACCAAGACCACCAAAGATGAGTGCGGTGAGCACTTTCTGTGCACCGGATGATAATACCATTGACAATGCAATTACCAGGTAAACGATATAGATGGTAAGGAGGGTATAAATCTTTTTGTCCATGCTTGTGATTTTAGTGATGCGAAATTGAGAAATAATCAGTTACAGGCCAAAAATTATTCACAGGGTTGTGAACAAATAAGGGAATGGCAGGGGAGGTGTGTTTTGTTATATTTGCCCGTTCCGGTGAAGAAGTACGATTGGCCGACTTTAGCTCACGGTTGAACTGAAGTACAAGAGTGCGACGCCCATGCAGCTGATTGAAAGACTGCTGCCGGTAACCAAAAACGAGAACTACAAATTATAAACTGATCAATGGCCGAAGAAAAAAAGAACCTGTTCGATTACGATGAGAGCTCGATTAAAACCCTCGACTGGCAGGAGCATATCCGTCTCCGTCCGGGAATGTACATTGGTAAACTGGGCGATGGCAGCAGTGCCGACGATGGTATTTACGTGTTGTTAAAAGAGGTGTTGGATAACTGTATTGATGAACACACCATGGGCTACGGTAAAGCGGTGGATGTAACCATTGAAAAAGGCGTAGTGACCATTCGTGACTATGGCCGTGGTATTCCGCTGGGTAAAGTGGTGGATGTGGTGAGCAAGATCAACACCGGTGCCAAGTACGACAGCAAAGTGTTTCAGAAATCTGTTGGTTTGAATGGTGTGGGTACAAAAGCTGTAAACGCATTGAGCCAGTATTTTAAAGTAACTGCGTTTCGTGAAGGCAAACAAAAAACTGCTGAATTTGAAAAAGGTATTTTAACCAAAGAACATAAAGAAGAGAAAACAACGGAAGGTAACGGTACCGAAGTAACGTTTATTCCCGATAACAGTGTTTTTAAAAACTATCACTACATACACGAGTATCTTGACAACCAATTCTGGAACTATTGTTATTTGAATGCGGGATTGGTGATCAACTTCAATGGCAAAAAGTATGTATCGAAGAATGGATTGCTCGATCTGTTGCAACGTAAAACGAATGAAGATGAACTGCGTTATCCCATCATTCATCTGAAAGGTGAGGATATTGAGGTTGCTATTACACACGAGAATCAATACGGCGAAGAATATTACTCATTTGTAAACGGACAGTTTACCACGCAAGGCGGTACACATCTTGCAGCTTTCCGTGAAGGTTATGTAAAAACCATCCGTGATTTTTATAAGAAAGATTATGATGCAGCCGATATACGTGGAAGTATTTGTGCTGCTGTGAGTGTTCGTGTACAGGAACCGGTATTCGAAAGTCAGACAAAAACAAAACTCGGTTCCAGCGTGGTGTATGAAGGCGGCCCAACGATGAAGAATTTCGTGGGCGATTTTCTTGCACGTGATCTTGATCTTTACCTGCACAAAAATCCGTCGGTTGCTGAAGCGTTGAAAAAACGTATTGAGCAAAACGAGAAAGAACGTAAAGAACTGGCCGGTATTAAAAAGCTCGCCAATGAACGTGCCAAGAAAGCCAATCTTCACAATAAGAAATTAAGAGACTGTCGTTTTCATTACAACGATGAAGCAACAGGCAAGGACAAGGATAAAATTATTGAGAAGCAAAAGGAAACAACCATCTTTATTACCGAGGGTGATAGTGCGAGCGGAAGTATAACCAAGAGCCGCAATGTGGAAACACAAGCCGTGTTTAGCTTGCGTGGTAAACCGCTCAACTGTTATGGGCTAACGAAGAAAGTGGTGTATGAGAATGAAGAATTCAATCTCCTGCAACATGCTTTGAACATCGAAGATAATTATGAAGACCTGCGTTACAACAACATCGTCATTGCAACCGATGCCGATGTGGATGGTATGCATATTCGTTTATTGCTGATGACATTCTTCCTGCAGTTTTTCCCCGACCTGGTGAAGAACGGGCATGTGTTTATTTTAGAAACACCGTTGTTCCGTGTACGTAATAAACAGGAAACGATTTATTGTTACGATGAAGGGGAGAAGCAGGCAGCTGTAAAAAAACTCGGAAATAAACCGGAGATCACACGCTTTAAAGGTTTGGGTGAGATCAGTCCGGAAGAGTTTGGCCGTTTCATTGGTGCAGAAATGCGCAAGCAACCGGTGATGTTGTTACCTGAAACACATATACAACAGGTGTTAGAATATTATATGGGTAAGAATACGCCGGACAGACAGGAGTTCATTATCGATAACCTGAAAGTAGAATTAGATAAAGTAGAAGAAACTGTATAATTCCCTTTAACTAATGTTTGAATTTCACGCCGACAGGAAACGTTACTTCGATATACAGATACAAAATACTGAACGGTATGTGTTGCCCTTTATTGAGAAAGCATTCACTGTAAAGCCGGGTATGCGTGTGTTGGAAATTGGTTGTGGTGAAGGCGGTGTATTGAAAGCGTTTATTGATAAAGGATGCACAGGCGTTGGTATTGAACTTGATGAAAGCCGGTTAGTGAATGCAAGAGAATGGATGAAGGAAGAACTGCAGCAAGGCAAAGTCACCTTTCATTCAAAAGATATTTACAAAGCAACCGAAGCCGATTTTGGTGGTGCGTTTGATGTGATTGTGTTGAAGGATGTTATTGAGCATATTCATGATCAGCCAAAATTGATAGAATGGATGAAAAGTTTTTTGACAACAAATGGTGTGATCTTCTTTGGCTTTCCTCCCTGGTATATGCCGTTTGGCGGTCATCAGCAGATCAACAAAGGTAAATGGTTAAGTAAGTTGCCTTATTATCATTTGTTGCCAACGCCCATTTACAAATGGCTATTGAAATCGAATGGTGAGAACTGGGAAGAAATGCTGGAGATAAAAGAAACAGGAATTTCAATTGAGCGGTTTGAGCGCATTTGTAACGAGAAAGGATACAATGTCATCAACCATACTCATTTTTTAATTAACCCGATCTATGAATACAAGTTTGGCTGGAAACCGAAAGAACAGTTTGGATTGGTGAAAGCCATTCCGTTTGTTCGTAATTTCTTCACCACTTGTGTTTATTATTTGATACAGGCAAAACAGAATTAGATTTTATGATACATATTGTTTTCAATGAAGCTGATATTGATGTATTGCAAAAGGCAATAGAACTGGATGAAACATTGCAGGGCGAAGTGCTGCAGGTGGAAGATGATTATGCGGTTGGTCCACTGAAGGATATTTATACCGAAGAAGGTATTGCTGCCCGTCGTGCCTGGTGGAAAGAAGTATTGACCGGCACCGAACTTGAAAAGAAAATAGATGAAGGTGATGTAGATGACAATAAACTTGTTGCCTTTATCATTGAGCGTTTGCAAATTAACGAAGACGAGAAAGTGTGGATCTGGGCAGCACAAAACAAACATGATGTGAGCGGTTACTATTGGCTCATCAGTCAGTTGAAAGATTTCCAGGGCCGCATTTATATTTTGTACCTGAATAACCTGCCGTTCATTAACGAGAAAGGACAGTTGTTTTATCCTGAATGGATCAGCACTATTCAGCCAAAAGAGATGACAAAAGCAAAGAAACTTGCACGTTTGGTTACAGCAAGTGAGTTTGAAGTTGATCCGGATGAATGGACAAAACTCTGCAATGAAGAAAAAGGTGTCCGTTTACTGGAAGGTGGAAAGAAACTGGGACAGAAGGATTATGATTTTTATGATGCAGACCTTAAGAATTTTATTTCGGGTGATTGGCAGAAAGCAAGTAAGATCATTCACCAGTTCCTGAGCAAGAATAAACAGACAACCGGCGATATGTATTTGCTGTGGCGTTTAAAACAATTGGTTGCAACTGACATGTATGATGTGCAGGGTGAATTGAAGAACATGAAAGATTTTGAGCTGAAGAAAAAATCGGGGCAGTTGTTTGAAGCGACACAACCGTCTGAACAGTGATTTAAAGAGAACAAAAGGAATCAGAAGATGTGTTGGAATATTATGATAGAAACTAACATCTGATAAGATGAAAGCAATACTGAAACTGGAAGAATTCGCAATGTTTCTTGCATGTTTATACACGTTATACCTGTTTGATGCAGCGTGGTGGGTGTACCCGGTTTTGTTGCTTGGTCCGGATATCAGTATGCTTGGCTATTTAGCTGGTGATAAAGTTGGTGCCTGGAGTTATAACATCTTTCATCATAAAGGGATTGCAGTGCTGTTATTGATCACCGGGGTGTATGCAAATATTGATGAATTGTTTTTTACAGGTGTTATTTTGTTAGGACATGCATCAATGGATCGTGTTGCTGGTTATGGTCTGAAATATGAAAATGGATTTAAGTATACGCATTTAGGAGAAATAGGAAAGAAATAAATTATGAGTGCTGCTAAAAAGAAAGAAAGTGTTTTCGACAATGAAGGCGGTGTACAGGGACAGTATAAAAACTGGTTTCTCGATTACGCATCGTATGTAATTCTTGAACGTGCCGTACCGGCAATGGAAGATGGTTTAAAGCCTGTGCAACGTCGTATTCTTCACGCCATGAAAGAAATGGATGATGGTCGTTTCAACAAAGTGGCGAACATTATTGGGCAGGCGATGCAATACCATCCGCATGGTGATGCAAGTATTGGTGATGCATTGGTAAATCTTGGACAGAAAGATCTGTTGATCGATACACAAGGTAACTGGGGCGATGTGCGTACAGGTGATGATGCAGCTGCTGCACGTTACATTGAAGCACGTTTGTCGAAATTTGCATTGGATGTTGCCTTTAACAACAAAACAACCGAATGGCAATTGAGCTACGATGGTCGTAAGAACGAGCCTGTGGTATTGCCGATGAAATTTCCGTTGTTATTGGCACAAGGTGCAGATGGTATTGCCGTTGGTCTGTCAACAAAAATTCTTCCACATAACTTTTGCGAGTTAATTGAAGCGTCCATCAAAGCATTGCGTGGAAAACGTTTTGAACTGTTACCCGATTTTCAAACGGGCGGCATGATCGATGCAGCAAATTACAATGATGGTAAACGTGGCGGCAAAGTGCGTGTGCGTGCATTGATTGAAGAGCTTGATAAGAAAACATTGCTCATCAAAGATGTGCCTTACGGTGTAACCACAACAAGTTTGATGGAAAGCATTGTAAAAGCAAACGACCAGGGCAAAATAAAAATTAAGAAAGTAACAGATAATACCGCTGCAGAAGTAGAGATACAGGTTGATCTTGCACCGGGTATTTCACCTGACATTACCATTGATGCGTTGTATGCATTTACCGATTGTGAAGTTTCGATTTCACCCAATGCATGCGTAATTGTTGATAACAAACCGCAGTTCCTCACCGTAACAGATCTGCTGAAATATTCTGCTGAGCAAACAAAAGAGTTGCTGAAGAAAGAACTCGAGATAAAACTTGGCGAATTGCAGGAGAAATGGCATTACACTTCGCTGGAAAAAATATTCTTCGAAGAACAGATCTACAAAGAACTCGAGAAGAAACATGAAACATGGGATAAAGTGATTGTCGCAATAGACAAAGCATTCGTTCCATTTAAAAAACAACTCCGCAGAGATATTACGAGAGAAGATATTCTGAAGCTGACGGAAAAGCCTGTACGTCGTATCTATCGTTTGGATATTGATGAACTGAATCAACAGATCAAAGGATTAGAAGCAGACATTAAGCAGGTGAAACACGATTTGGAAAACCTGGTTGATTATGCAGTAGCTTATTACGAAAACCTGTTGAAGAAATATGGCAAGGGTCGTGAGCGTAAAACAGAGATCAAGCCTTTTGAAGTTATTCAAATAAAACAAGTAGCCATTGCCAACACCAAACTTTACATGAATCGTGAAGATGGTTTTGTTGGTACATCGCTGAAGAAAGATGAATTCATTTGCGATTGTTCCGACTTTGATGACATCATTGTATTTACCAAACGTGGTTTAATGAAAGTGGTGAAGGTGAGTGATAAAGCTTACATCGGTAAAGACATTATTCATGCAGCCGTGTTTCAGAAAAATGATGAGCGTACTACCTACAACATGATCTATGCCGATGGCAAAGGCGGTGTGAGTTATGCAAAACGTTTTAACGTTACCGGTATTACAAGAGATAAGGAATACGATCTTACAAGAGGCGATGATAAAAGCAAAGTGCATTACTTCACCGTGAATCCAAATGGTGAAGCAGAGGTGGTGAAAATATTGCTGAGCCCGAATTGTACTGCACGTATTAAAGAGTTTGATTTCTATTTTGAAGAACTCGATATTAAAGGTCGTAGTAGCATGGGTAACCAGGTAACCAAGTATCCCATCAAGAGTGTGAAGTTTAAAGAAAAGGGCCGAGCTACATTAAGCGGAAAGAAAATGTGGTTCGATGATAAGTTTGGGCGTTTAAACACAGAAGAGAAAGGAGAGTACCTTGGCAAGTTTGAACCTGAAGATCGTGTGCTGGTTATCTACAAAGATGGCAACTACGAAATTACCGACCAGGAAATGACCCAGAAGTTCGATCCGGAAAATATTCTGTTGATCGAGCTCTTCAGGCCAGAACGCATCATCACTGCTGTGTATTTAGACAATGATAAACTGCAGTATAATGTGAAGCGTTTCAAAATTGAAACCACCACATTAAAGAATAAATTTTTCTTTATCAAAGAAGGAGCGAAGAATTATCTCGAAGCTGTTACGACTGATGAAGAACCGGTGTTGTCTGTTAAAAGTGGTAAGGGCACACAAGTGCGTAGTGCAAAAATAAAACTGGCGAAGGTTGCAGAAGTCATGGGCTGGAAAGCAGTGGGGGCAAAGCTTACAGACTTCAACAAGAGTATTGAAATGGAATGGGTGAAGGAAGATCCAAATGCTCAGCCGGAGTTGTTTGGACAGTGAGTAATGAATGATGAGTAATGTGTTTAACGGCGATTGCAATGCAATCGCCGTTTCATTTTACAACAGTTTGTTAAGAGGCGTTCCGTTAACAAAAGATTAGAAACTGTCGTACATCTATGCAAAACATTTCTTCATCTGAATGAACAAGCAGTTACTAAAAACCTGCAACCATTTTTATGAGGACTACATACCTAAGCTTACTCGTAGTGTTTACTACAGCAGCCATTACAACCAACGCACAAATTAAACCTGTTATCAAAGCAGGTGTTATTCAATCAACCTGGAAAGGAGAAGCAAGAGAATCTTTTACACAATTGGTCGATCAGACAGATGGCTACATCAGCAGCCGAAACAGAACGGCCTTTTATGTTGGTGCCGGCGCCGAACTTCCTCTTGGTGATTTTGTTTCAATTGAACCTTCGCTCGTTTATACGCAACGTGGCTATGGTATTAAAGGTAATCTTACAATCAATCAATTAAAGATCGATGCACTTGATGCAAGAGCTACTGCTCAAATGCATTATGTTGATCTTCCCGTGTTGCTGAAAGTAAAGCCTGTTGCCGGTTTGCAGCTTTTTGCCGGTCCACAGGTTTCTTATTTAGTAAAGAATAATTTACGGGCCGATGTTTCTGTATTCGGCTTTTCACTTCTTAACCGTGATATTGATATCACCGAGCAATTCAACCGTTGGGATGTGGGTGTAACGGGTGGTGTAGGTTACGAGTTTGAAAATGGCATCGGTATTACTGCAGCTTATGAAAGAGGATTTCAACGCCTCGACAAAAACCAGAATTTCAAAGCATTTAACGAAGGATACAAAGCAGGGTTAACATACAGATTTTAATTAGCTGAATAAACGATATAACTATGAAACCTTGACCGATGATGCAGTACCCGGCATCATCGGTTTTATTCATCACTATCAACAATCTCTCCATAGTTGATCAGTAACTCTTCGCCTGCTTTTATTTCACGGAGTGTTTCAAAATCTTCACCATCATTGATCGATATAATATTTGGCGATTCATCGTGATTCAGAAAGTTTACAATATCCATCACCTTGAACCCATAATCAGGAACATAGTAATGGTCATCATCAAACAAACAATAAGTCTCCACCAATTCTTTGCTGTGAGCAGGCAGTGCATCAATCTCACTTCGCTCGATCTTGATCCACTCGCCAATGTTTTTTGAGAATAATCCACGCTGACCTTTTGGAATGTCCCGTAATGCAAACACTCCGTTGCCATGAATGGGAGAGGGCTTCATCATCACCCATGTATCATGTTTCAACTCTTGCAATAATTGTTCTTTGGTCATATTGTAATTTATATACAATGGCCGACTGGAATAGCGGCCATTGTATATAATTTTATTTCACATACTTTTTCAATTCACGCTCTGCATCACGGTTCTTAATGGTTTCCCGTTTGTCGTGGAGTTTCTTTCCTTTACCCAAACCAATTTCAAGCTTCGCTAAATTATTTTCGGTAAAGAAAATGCGGAGAGGAACAACGGTATAGCCTTTTTCTTTCAGCTTGTTTTCCCACTTTTTAATTTCTTTTTTGTTGAGCAGCAATTTGCGGTCGTGTACTGCCAGGTGATTATTGGTAGTACCGAATTTATACTCTGCAATATGCAGACCTTTGATCCAGAGTTCGTGTTTATCAAAAAAACAATAAGAGTCGGAGAAACTTACTTTGCCTTCACGGATCGATTTTACTTCCGTTCCAACCAATACCATCCCTGCCACTAATTTGTCTTCAAAATAGTAATCATGAAAAGCAGAGCGGTTTTTTAATTCTGTCATTTTACAAATAAAAAAGCAATCAATAAAAGTTGAATCAACTCATATTGATTGCAAATATAAAATTGATCTCTTTAGTTCTTAAATAATGTAAACAGCACGCCGAATTTCTGTTTCATTTCTTTCCGGTCGATGATGAGATCGAGGAAGCCGTGTTCCAGCAAAAACTCACTGCGTTGGAAACCTTCGGGCAGATCTTTTTTAATGGTTTCTTTAATCACACGGGGACCGGCAAAACCGATCAATGCGCCCGGCTCACCAATATTAAGATCTCCCAACATCCCAAAGGAAGCAGTTACACCACCAAAGGTTGGATCAGTAAGCAACGTAATGTAGGGGAGCTTCGCATCACTGAGTTGTGAGAGCTTACCTGAAATTTTTGCCAGTTGCATCAATGAAAATGCACTTTCCATCATCCTTGCACCACCACTTTTACAAATGAGGATCATAGGGAGTTTATGTTCAATGCAATAATCGGCAGCACGTGCAATTTTTTCGCCCATTACACTTCCCAACGAACCGCCGATGAAATCAAAATCCATACAGCAGATCACCGTTCCATGTCCTTCGATCTTACCAACCGCTACACGGATTGAATCGTGCAGATCAGTTTTCTTCCAGATATCTTCCAATCGTTTCTGGTAAGGTTTCAGATCTGTAAACCCGAGATAATCTTTGGAGCGGATATTATCGAACAGCTCCGTGTATTCATCACCATCAAACAGGATATCGTAATATTCAGCACTGCCAATGCGGTGGTGATAATTACAATTGGGGCATACATATTTATTCTCCGCTAATTCGGTTGAAGTACCGGTATGCTTACATTCAGGACATTTGGTCCAGAGACCTTCCTGGATTTCTTTCTTTTCTGAAGTTGATGTAAGAATCCCTTTCTGAACCCGTTTAAACCACGACGAACGTAATGCATCTGCCTGCGGCAGATCGTCGCCCGTTAGATTTTTCTCAATATCCTCTTCTTTTTTTGCCATCGTTCTTTGATTTGAAAAGTGGGTAAAAGTAAGCAATTAAGCGTTTCTATTCACACAGTTCAGATCTTCGAAAGCAACCTCGAGGCGTTTGATAAAGCTTTCTTCGCCTTTACGCAACCATACACGGGGATCGTAATGTTTTTTGTTAGGGCTATCCGGGCCTTCGGGATTACCGAGCTGACCTTGCAGATAGCCTTCGTTCTTTTTGTAATTGTTGAGAATACCTTCCCAGAATGCCCATTGCAGATCGGTATCGATATTCATTTTAATGGCACCGTAGCTGATAGCTTCACGGATCTGATGTTGAGGTGAACCGCTACCGCCGTGGAATACGAAGTAAACAGGTTTTGGTCCTGTACCTAATTTTTTCTCAATATGCACCTGGCTGTTATGTAAAATGATTGGAGTTAACTGCACATTGCCTGATTTATAAACACCATGTACATTTCCAAAAGCAGCAGCCACAGTAAAGAGTTTGCCCACTTTGCTCAATTCAGTATAAGCATATTCAACATGCGCTGGCTGTGTGTAAAGTTTTTCATTGTCAACATCGCTGTTATCTACACCATCTTCTTCACCACCTGTAACACCCAGTTCAATTTCAATACCCATGCCTAATGGAGCCATACGTTTGAAATATTCTACTGAAGTATGAATGTTTTCTTCCAACGGTTCTTCACTCAAATCGAGCATATGTGAAGAGAAAAGAGGTTGACCTTTTTCTTTTTTGTATTCTACACCGGCATCAATTAATCCACTGATCCAGGGTAACCATTTTTTTGCGGCATGATCGGTATGTAACACAACAGGCACACCATAATATTTAGCTACGTTATGAATATGCAACGCACCGGAAATAGCACCACTGATATTTCCCTGCAATTTGTCGTTTGGCATTCCCTTGCCGGCAATGAATTGTGCACCGCCATTTGAGAATTGAATGATCACGGGAGAGTTTACTTTTGCTGCTGTTTCAAGCGTTGCATTGATTGTATTTGTACCGATTGTATTTACTGCGGGGAGTGCAAACTCATTATCTTTTGCATCTTTTAATAATGCCTCGAGTTCTTCACCAAAAAGGACGCCGGCTCTGTACTTGCTCATAATTAAAGTATTAATAGTAGTTGAAAAAGACGGATCTGTATCCGTATTAAAGCGCCGCTAAGATAGTTAAATACTGGTTAGCAGCTTTTCACAATGGCAACTTTTTACAGCTTTACAAACGTGTATTAGTAAAAATTGAAAACGAGCAATCCCGGCTCTAATTCAACCTGTTTGATTGCTGCTTTTGCAATTTCACCGCTGAGGAATGATTCTTTTTCCTGTTGAGAAGAGTAATAGAAAAAATAATACCTGATTTTATATTGACTGATCTCAGTCAATAATTCCTTACTGTAGTAAGAAGGCTTGGTAATGGTGTAAAACGGATTTTTTGTAAGATAGGCAAACACCATGCATTCATCCACTTTGGCATTTGCTGTAAACGATCCGCTGATCTGCTGCTGTTTCATTTGTTCAGCCGTATCAAAAATACTTTTATGCCCATACACCTGATCTTTTAAATGATTGATCGGTTCAAGTAAAAAACTTCCAAAGAAAAATAACCAAACGATCAACCGCTGCCATTTCCTCATTTGCACCTGTAGAAACAATTGCTGCATTAACAAAGTGCCTGCGATCAAAAAGATGAAAGATGTTGCCCAGATAAATCTTGTTTCAAGATGCAGCAATAAATAACCTGATGGCAATGCGAGCATGCCAATGAGTAAATACAGCCACTCTTTTGTTTTGTGTTTGAAATACATAAACCCGCTCACAAATAAAATTGCAGGTGCTAGAAACGAAAGATCATGCATGCATTTCAGCCATGCCTGGAAATTGAACAGCACAACCCTTATCTGATGTAATGCAATTGTGATCAAGGGAACTGATTGCAGATTATCAACTTTTACATGCCAGGGATCTTCCCATACAGATGATGAACCGTCATGGGGTGGCGTTTGAAAAACAGGACCTGGTAAAGGTTCTCCTGTAAAATTCCAATGGGCATTGAACTTCCCAAAAGCGATCATCCATTCACCATACTTCCAATGCAAAGCCATTAACCATGGAAACGTAAAAAGAAAAAAAGTGAAGAAACCTGCAGCAAGCTGTTTAACTGCATTGCTTCGGCTTGGATTGAGAAAAATATGAATGACAAGAAAATGAAAAATAAAAAAAGGAAACCCATACGATTTAGCGAGATAGAATAAAGCCCCCATAAAACCCGCCAGTAAATTCTTTGGTATACTTTCAAAGAAGTCCTGTTGCTTAATAAGATTGAAATAAATCAGCAATAGAAACACGAGTAATGCGTCGGCAGCCAGTTCAAAATAGCAATAATGTAGAAGTATAATAACACTTATCAACTGGATAGCAGTTTTCAGCCAATCCTCTAATAAAAATTTATTAAGCAACGAATAAAGAGCGCATAATGAACCTAAGGAAAAAATAAGATTACTGAGCTTAAATGCAGCCCAATCGTTCAAACCTAATTTGAGCAAAGGCACCACCAACCATGAATGCAACGGGTTCCAAAAACCATTTACTGCCAGTTTCCATTCGCCTTTCAAATAGTGATGTGCCACTTCCATATATCCAACCGCATCAAGATCTGACACGAATTGATAGAGCGGCCATGTAACAGCAAACAGGATACAGAACAGGGCAAGTGAAAACGGAAGTCGTTGTTTATGCAGTAAGTTCATCGCTTAAAAATAAGCTTTCTCTTAGTTTAATGAAATAGTCGGTTGCATATAATGTTCTGCTGCCGTACCAACTGAATAATTCGCCATCAACAATTTTACAAACAGGTAATTGCCCAATGCTGCTTTGCCGCAACCATGTCTGCTTAAATGCATCAAGATGTTTTTGTTTGAAAGGAAATGGTTCTGATGAAAACAATACCGCCTCAACATCACGTTTCATCAATTCTTCAATTGTAAGAACAGGGTATCGCTGTTCAGTTACAAATACATTTTCAAAGCCGGCCAACTCCATCATGTGACTGATAAATGTGTCGCCACCAACTGTCATATAAGGCTCCTGCCAAATGAGGTAAGCAGCCCTGATGGGTTTTGAACAAACGGACAAACCTTTAAAAATATTTTGAATGTTGTTGATGAGTTGATTTGCTTTATCAATTCGATCTGTAAGAAAGCCCAGGTGTTCAATTACTTCATAACTCTCTTGCAGGTTACTGATATCGCTGCAATAAACCGGGCAAAACTGCTGAACAGCTTCTACCTGCTCTTTTATATTTTCTTCTTTACTGGCAATGACAAGATCAGGTTTTAGTGATTCAATTAAGGGAAGATTCACTTGTTTGGTGCCTCCAATTCTTGTTTTACTTCTGAACCACTCTTCCGGATGAACACAAAATTTTGTTATGCCGACAACTTCGTCGGTCAATCCCAAATCAAATAATAATTCAGTAAGTGATGGAACGAGGGAAATTACCCGTTGGGATGGGAAAGGGATAGATACAAAATTGCCTGTTTGGTCCTGAACTTGTTTCATTTCATTTTCAAACAGGCAATTTAATTAATTCAGCGGTTCCTTTGGTGTTTGATGGTTTTCCTTGGTACGAATTCAATTTTACTAATTCAAAGGATTTTGGAACGCTGCAATATCTTTCTTTCAGAATATCTCTTTTTTACGAGCAGATAAAAAGAAAAAAAGATCTGGATTTCAGAGGACATTAGTTTGGATTTTACTTGGTTTTCTTAGGATCCAGATCTTTTTAATAAAGCCTTTTTTGGTCTCTTGGTTTCCGCAACAGATTGCTCTGCCATGGTGGCTTTTGGTTCTTCTTTCGGACGTTTGGATAGGCGGTTCTTCGGTTAGGATGTTTGGATTTTTCTTTGGTTCTTCTTCGGACGTTTGGACTTCGTTGGTTCTTCTTTAGGATAATTGGTGGTTTCTTCAGTTAGGACAACATTGGATTTTTCAACGGTTTTTGGTTTTCTTACAGGTTGTTGGATTAAAAATAGTTTTTCAAAGTGGAAGTCAATTGATATTGGATTTTTAATTCTGGTTTTTTAATGGATTTGGATATCAAGTCTAAGTGTTTTTCTTAAGTCAGTTGTTTGATTGTGTTTCAATCAACTTCCGATACAAAAGTAAATGGACTGTTAAGACTGTACAAGAGCAGTATTTCTCTTTTTAACAACATCGGTATTTACCCCCTCATACGTAAAACTACGCATATTTAACCCGTGTACTTACGCTATCAACTTTGTTATTCTACTAATTCCAGAGGAAAACAGCGTGAAATAACTCCTAAACACAATAAAGCCGCTGTTAACAGCGGCTTTATTTATTGCTTAACGTTATTATAAAAATCATTTCGCCAGCGATTGTATGATGTCGTACTTGGTAACAATATGAAAATTTCCTGCTTCATCTTTGCTTAATACTGCTCCATTCTCTTTGCTGATGAGTGTACTTAATCGCTCAATGGGTGTATCAAATGCAACGATTGGTAAAGGAGCTTCCATGACTGCTTCCACACTTGCATGCTTTATCTCCGGATTGGAAAAAACTTTATTGAACAACCCGTTTTCAGAAATAGAACCGATCTGGCCATTACCGTTAATTACAGGTATCTGTTCAATATCATATTTCTTCATCAGCTCTACAGCTTCAGCAACAGTATGTGTAGGTTCAATACTGATCAAACGGTTATGTGCACGTGAAGAAACAATATCCTTAAATGTTTTTACATCAAGGAAACCACGCTCCATCATCCATTGATCGTTATATACTTTACCAACGTAGCGACTGCCATGATCATGAAAAACACAAACAACCAGATCATCTTTCTTTAAACGGTCTTTCAACTGCATCAATCCCTGCAAACAACTTCCTGCGCTGTAACCGCAAAACAAACCCTCTTCTTTTGCAAGCCTCCGTGCCATGATAGCACCGTCTTTATCAGTTACCTGTTCAAAATGATCGATCACACTCATATCATAATTCTTCGGCACAAAGTCTTCACCAAAACCTTCACTGATATAAGGATGAACTTCACCCATATCAATTTCACCTGTGCGGAAATACTTTGTAAGCAATGAACCGTACACATCAATGGCCCATACCTGTATGTTTGGATTTTTTTCTTTCAGGTATTTTGCAGCACCGGTAATCGTACCACCTGTACCTGCAGTGCAAACAAAATGTGTGATCTTTCCATCGGTTTGCTCCCAAATTTCAGGACCTGTTGATTCATAATGTGCCAACCGGTTTGCAAGATTATCGTATTGATTCATGTGTAAGGAGTTGGGAACTTCTTTTGCCAGCCTTGCTGCTACACTATAATAACTACGTGGATCTTCAGGTAAAACATTTGTTGGGCACACGATCACTTCTGCACCTACAGCTTTTAAAATATCAGCCTTCTCTTTCGATTGTTTATCGGTAGTAACGAAAATACATTTGTAACCTTTTACTACGGCCGCCAATGCAAGTCCCATACCTGTGTTACCGCTTGTTCCTTCAATGATTGTACCGCCGGGTTTTAATTTTCCTTCCTGTTCTGCAACTTCCACCATCTTTAACGCCATACGGTCTTTAATGGAATTGCCTGGATTGAAATAATCAACCTTGGCAGTAACAGTGCAGGGGAGTTGACGGGTGATTTTGTTTAACCTGATGATAGGTGTGTTCCCGATCGTTTCGAGAATGTTGTTCTTAATATTCATATCGCAACCATGCTTTTTAGGTGGCGAAGTTACGATGAATACCCGACTGTAGTTACACAGCCTTCTTATTGCGCCGCAGGTAACGATCCAGATAGAGTAATCCCATCACAACATTTAACATTAATAATACATTGAGCCATGTGCTGTTGATGAGCAACTTGTAATCGAAAGACAAAGATGGTAATTGATAGCCTTCGCCGCTTGATGATGCGGAAGACCAATCGATCAATGTAAAACTATAGATCAAAAATCCAACGATAGTAACGATAAAAAATAATGCTATCGAGCGAATGATGGTTTTATTGATGTATTTTTTTGTTGCCGGTGCAGGTTGCAATCCTTGTAACTGATCCATTACATTCATACTGAAACGCATGGATGGCTGTTCAAGTTCCACATCGGCCTTCAGAAGTTGATTGATCTCTTTCAGCTCACTGTACTTTGCACGCCATATTGCATCAGCAGCAATCATCTTCTCCACATAAGCAACTTCTTCTGTTGAAGAACTGCCATCAATATAACCCCAGATCTTTTCTTCCATTTGTTGAGTATGCATACAAACGATTTTATGAATTAATGTAGTCTTCCACTTCAACAGCAAAATGCTGCTCCATTTTTTCTCTCAGCTTTTGCCTGGCTCTGTGCAGTTTTACTTTTGCATTATTAGGTTGTATCCCCAATATCAAACCAATTTCTTCCAGGCTTTGTTCGCCTTTGTAAAATAACAACAGCAATTTCGCATCATCGGGTGGGAGAAGAGCAATGGCATCATTCACCATTTTAATTTTCGATTTCTCTTCCACCATATTTGCTCTCATACCTGCATCCTGTTGATCGGCCAATTCAAATACATGATCCTGATCAATTGAATGCACCTGCAGTTTCTTCTTACGCAAAAAGGTTAAGCACAACGATGTTACAATTGTATACAGCCATGTACTGAATTTTGCATCACCCCTGTAATCATTCAAACAACGATATGCCTTTATAAATGCGTTCTGCGCCAGCTCTTCGGCATCTTCACGGTTCTTTGTATAACGGAGGGCAATGGTAAATACAAACGACTGGTAACGGGTAACAATAACCTCGTATGCCCGTTGGTCGCCTTTCAGCACCCGGGTGATGATCTCCTTATCCGTTGAGCCATTCTCCATATTCAGTAGATAAGACGCCGCCTGTAACAGGCTGGTTACAGTCTTTTTATAAAGTTGAATAGATTTTTTGAATAGGGGCTTGAAAAAAATATTCTGAAAACCTGTAACCGGATTAAATCTGCTGTTGTCATAGATGCTGTACACTTTTTAAAAACGCAAAATCAATTATTATGGGTCCTGCTGAAGTTTTAATTCCGATACTGGTTCCGCTGGGAGCAATGGCATTGGCATTTGGTCTGTTCTATTTAAGGAACAAAGAAAATATGTCGATGATTGAAAAAGGGATGAATCCGAAAGAATTCGCTAACCGTCCTGCGCCATATCGCAATCTGAAGTGGGGTTTGTTGCTGGTGGGTGCGGGCATTGGGTTATTCCTTGCTTATGTTCTGCACACATATGTATTAAAGATCGATGAAGAGAATCCGGTGATGTACTTTTCAATGATCGGCATTTTTGGAGGGCTGGGCCTTATCCTTTCATACCGCATCGAGAAAAAGGAAACGCTGGATAAAGTATAACATACGTCAACAACCTTATCAGAAGTAGAAAGCCTCCTGCAAGAGCGGGAGGCTTTCTACATTTATTTCTTTAGTTCCAGTAAAGCTCTGCTCACTAAAGGGTCGAATAAGTTGCGCATTTTTACATAGCCTTCCGTGTGCCAGATATAGCGGCTGAGCGAACTGATGAAATTCTTTTTTACTGTAGCCAGCTGCCGTTCTGTAAGCGACGAAGGACTTACGCTGTCTGTTGCTATTGAACTGTTAATATAATTATTAAGGGAAGCATCAGCGTTGGTGTACTGTTGCAAGGCAGCAGGATCTTTTAATCCTTTTAAAGCTGCTCTGTTTCTGATAAAATAAAGATAGGCCGCATCACTTACCTGCTCTCGAATAATCATGCGGTTTGCTTTTGGTAACTGATCGGCTGAATCCACAGCTACATAAATGTCAGGAGAAATACCGCCGCCACCATAAACAATACGTCCGCCCTTGGTTTTATATTTCTTGCCATTATGTGTTGCTGAATCACCATGGAACAGTTCTCCATTGGTCAAACGCTCACTAACTTCTGATTTATAGGTCGCTTTATCACCTCTGTTATAAGGCTTCTGAATACTGCGGCCAATAGGAGTGAAATAGCGTGATACAGTTAACCGAACGGCACTGCCATCGCTTAACGTAAATTGCTCCTGCACCAATCCTTTTCCAAAAGATCGGCGACCGAGGATCGTTGCCCTGTCCCAATCCTGTAATGCACCTGCCAGCACTTCACTTGCAGAAGCAGAACCTTCATCGATCAACAATACCAGTTTGCCTTCTTCAAACAAACCCGGCCTGCGGGCTGCATAGCTTTGTCTTGGATATGATTTGCCTTCAGTATATACAATTTCCTTGTTATCTGACAGAAACTCATCGGCCATCTGAACGGCATCATCCAGCATTCCCCCGCCATTTCCACGAAGGTCAAGAATGAGTTGCTTCATACCGTCTTTTTGCAGACGTTCCAGGTTTTGCATAAATTCTTCATAAGTGGTAGCCGAAAACTTTACAACCCGCACATAAGCAATTCCCGGTTCAATCATGTAAGCAGCATCTACACTTTTGATGGGGATTATGCCACGTTGTATGATCAATTCAAAAGGTTTATTATTGCGGATCAGCTTTACTTTTACTTCAGTTCCCTTGGGGCCACGAAATATTTTGCGGATATCTTCCGGCTTTTTTTTCATACCGGAAATAATAGAATCATTGGCTGAAATAATGCGGTCGCCAACCTGTAGCCCGGCTTTTTCTGATGGACCTTTTGGCATCACAAACAATACATGCAATGTGTCGTTCAGCATTCCGAACTCTAATCCAACACCCTGGTAATTGCCCTGCATGTCTTCATTGACCATCTGCACTTCAACAGGTGGAATATAAATTGAATGTGGATCAAGCTGGTTCAAAACATCCTGAATTGCAAACTGACCAAGTGAGTCGGTGCTTACCGTGTCAACATATTTCTGTTTCACCAATTCAAGGATTTCCTGCACGGGGTTGGGCTTGGAACGGCCAAAAAAAGAAGGTGCATAGCTGCCCATATTGTCACGCAGTTTATACCCAAAAAACATCCCGATGATAAGCGATACGGATAAGAGAACAGGAAGCCAAACTTGTACTTTCTTTTTATTCATGAACATGCTTTCGTGTAAAAAGTGGTGCGAATTTCATGAAAATAAAGCATATTGCCCTCTCGCTTTTGTTTCAATTTTTATATTTTACAGAAAAGGCCCGAAAAACGTAATAGCGGTATGAGTGCGATCAAATTAATAGCAGATAGCGGCGCCACCAAGGCAGAATGGTGTTTATTAAAGGGTAAAAAGAAGAAAATACTTTTTACACAGGGCATTAGCCCGTTTTTAATGACCAGCGAACAAATAGGCAGTTTATTGAAAAAGGAATTGAAACCAAAGCTGGCAAAGGAGTCCATTAAAGAAATTTATTTTTACGGCACCGGCTGCAGCAGCGAGCATAATATTAAAAGTGTAAAAAAGGCACTGAAAGAAACATTTCCTTCCGCAACAAAGATTAAAGTTGATCATGACATGATGGGTGCGGCAAAAGCACTTTGTGGTCATGATAAAGGCGTTGCCTGCATCCTCGGTACCGGGTCGAATGCCTGCTTTTTCACAGGCACACGCATTTCAAAAAACAGCCCCGGACTTGGGTATGTTTTGGGCGATGAGGGCAGTGGGGCCTATCTGGGACGTAAGGTTATTCAGCATTTTTTGTACAACACATTTGATGAAGAATTAAAGGCCAGATTCATGTCAAAATACAAAACTGACCGTGTAGAAATTCTCGACAATGTATATCGCAAACCATTACCCAACAGGTATATGGCGTCGTTTGCATTATTTCTTGCAGAAAACAGGGGGCATTACATGGTTGAGAATATTATTGAAGATTCGTTCAACGATTTTTTCTTTAATCACTTATACAAATTCCGTGAAAGCTGGTTGTATCCAATCCACTTTACGGGAGGTGTTGCCTATGCTTTTCGTGATGTGTTGAAATCCATGTGCCACGCTTACGAATTGCAGTGCGGCCGTATACTTAAAAACCCGATGCAGGGATTAATCGAATATCATAGCTAATTTTACAGCATGGCGGAACAATTTGTACGAATTACTGAACAGGAATCGCATTATCATCACCTGGAAAATATGACTGTAGCAGAACTGCTGCAAAACATTAACAAGGAAGACAGTACCGTGCCTGCCGCTGTTGAAAAAGCCATACCCCAAATTGAACCGTTGGTTACCGCCATCACAGATAAAATGCTCATGGGGGGCCGTCTTTTTTACATTGGCGCCGGCACAAGTGGCCGCTTGGGTATTGTTGATGCCAGCGAATGTCCGCCAACTTATGGTGTTCCTTATGGTTTGGTGATCGGCATTATTGCGGGTGGCGAAAAAGCCATTACAAACGCCGTTGAGTTTGCAGAAGACAATAAAGAACAAGGCTGGGCCGATCTTATAGCCCATAATGTTTCAGATAAAGATGTGGTGATTGGTATTGCTGCCAGCGGAACTACACCTTATGTAATTGGCGCATTGGAAGAATGCCGCAAACGAAATATCATAACTGGCAGCATCAGTTGTAATCCCGGTTCGCCTGTTTCAGCTGCTGCCGATTACCCCATTGAAGTGGTAGTAGGTCCTGAATTTGTGACTGGCAGCACCCGCATGAAAAGCGGCACCGCCCAAAAACTGGTGTTGAATATGATTTCTACCTCCATCATGATCCAGTTGGGCAGGGTAGAAGACAACCGCATGGTGAATATGCAGCTGAGCAACGAAAAACTTGTGGACCGGGGTGTAAAAATGCTTATGCTTCGCAGCGGACTCACAGACTACAATGAAGCCCGGGATCTCCTGCTCACACATGGCACCGTAAGAAAAGCGCTCACATCCATTGGACAATAAAAAATGTAAACAAACAATTTGCAACAGGGTATATGCAAACCCTTTAATTCATTGTTGCCATTGGCGAATTTCTCTATTGTCTGTTGATTATTGCCTGGTGCAATTTTCCTTCCTCCGTTCATAAAAATGTAACAGTAAAAGGTTGCATATGCTGGTAATTGGTTGTAACTTTTGTAGCCGATACAGTAAACACCAATAAACTGCACATTATGAAAGAAAAATTTTTACTCTCAGCTTTCCTTTTATTCAGCTTAGCAAATTTTGCACAAAAATCATCATTTATTTACGCCATCAGTTCTCCGGAAAACCAGAGCAATTGGGTGAGCATTCAAATGATGAGCAGCAAACAAGGCGATATTGTACAAACAGTATATGATCCTGCAAAAAAATACGTTGCCATTTTTGATGCGGTAACAGAGCGCAACCTCAATGCATGGCCAACAGCAACAACTGTTGCTGCTGCAGCATTTGATGCATCCAATCAACGCATGTTCTATGTGCCGATGCGTATTCCTGAGTTACGCTGGGCCGATGTTAGAGAACCATCTTCACCTAAATTTTACACACTCACTTCGCCTTTGTTGAGTAAGTTGAATATGACTGACCCTGCTAATCATATTACAAGAATGACCATTGCTGCAGATGGTTATGGCTATGCAGCAACAAATGATGGCAATCATTTATATCGTTTCAGTACAGGTAAAAAACCAGTGTTAACAGATCTTGGAAATATCGTTGATGCTGCAACAAACGGAGCTTTGTCTGTACATAGTCAATGCAGCAGTTGGGGTGGAGATATGGTGGCAGGTACTGATGGTTTGTTATATCTCATCACACAAATGAGAAATGTTTACAGTATTGATCCTTCAACACGTTTTGCAACCCATCTTGGAACAATCAAAGGATTGCCTGAGAACTTTACAGTCAATGGTGCCGCTGCAGATAACGATGGCCGTGTACTCATCAGTTGCAGTTATGGCAATCAACCTTATTACTATCTCGATCTGACAACATTTAAAGCCGACTTAGCATTTGGTACTGAAAAACGCATCAACGCATCTGATCTTGCAAGTGGCAATCTTGCATCTCGTGCAGCTATTAATAACGGACAATACATAACCGGCCGTTCTCCTTTTGAAATGGCCAATCAAAAAATTGCCATGTATCCTAATCCGGTTACAGAACGTCGGTTTCAATTAAGTTTTGAAGAAACAGGAAAAGGCATTCATACCATCCAGGTATTAGATCTATCCGGAAAAATTCTGCTCAATAAAATCGTAAACATCAGCGGTCCCGGTCAATACGAAGGAGTGGAACTGCAACAACAATTAAGCAAAGGAATGTACATGGTAAAAGTGCTGAACAGTGAATCGAAAACAATTTATTCATCAAAATTTGTGATGCAATAGCTGGCGGGTTTTTAAGGTAACAAGAGCGGTTTAATAGCCGCTCTTGTTGTTTAGATGAAAAATTATTTTAAGACTAACGCTTGTTTCATCGGCAGCAGCATTTAACTTCACAGCCATAATGAAAAAGACAGTTGTACATATTCACTCCTCATCCATAGCTTCATCGGCTACTGGTACAACTACATTTACAACTACGATCCGCTAAGCGGATTGTATATTACCATATTACCCCAAGGGCATTTTTGCTGCAGAACAAGAAACATCTTCTGATCATTTAACGTAAACTTTTATGCTGGTTTTAAAATTTGGTGGCACTTCAATGGGAAGCGCAGAGGCAATCAAACAGGTTGTTGAGATAGTAAAAGAAAAAGCAAAGGAATCTTCTGTAATACTGGTGGTGAGTGCAATGAGTGGCACAACCGATCTCTTGCTTAACTGCGGCACAAAAGCTGCAAACGACGATGAATCGTACAAGGAAATCCTCAAGCAAATTGAAACAAGACACCTTGATACGGTAAAGTCATTGATACCGGTGCAGCAGCAAAGCAGCGTATTGAGTATGGTAAAGAAACTTTGCAATGAAATTGAAGACATCTGCAACGGTATTTACCTTTTGAATGAATCTTCACTGCGTACAAAAGATAAACTGGTGAGTTATGGCGAATTGCTTTCGTCAACCATGATCAACGCCGCATTTAATTCAAATGGCACAAGTGCTGTTTGGAAAGATGCACGTGAACTCATACGCACCAATTCAAACTACAGCAATGCAATTGTTGATTTTGCAATTACCAATCAGCAGATAAAAGATTTCGTCAGCAGCACATCACAAAAGATCATTGTGCTGCCTGGTTTTATTGCCAGCGATGCAGACAATATCACTACAACATTAGGTCGTGGTGGTTCTGATTACACAGCAGCAATTCTTGCAGCAGCAGTTGATGCAAGTGCCCTGGAAATATGGACAGATGTAAGCGGTATGATGACCGCAGACCCCCGCTGGGTTCCAAATGCAAAAATTATTCCTTCCATTTCTTACCAGGAGGCAATGGAGCTTTCACACTTTGGTGCAAAGGTGATTTATCCGCCAACTATTCAACCCGTATTATCGAAGAATATTCCGGTTTGGGTGAAGAATACATTTGCAGCAAAAGATCACGGAACTGTAATTGAAAATAAATCTGATTCGACCAATATCATTACCGGCATCTCCAGTATCAATTCATTGGCTTTGTTAAGTCTTGAAGGTAGTGGCATGATCGGCATACCCGGTTTCAGCAGCCGTTTGTTTGCGGCATTGGCAAATGCGCAGATCAATGTTATTCTCATTACACAAGGCTCAAGTGAACACTCAATTTGCGTGGGTGTGGATGTTGCTTCTGCTGCAAGAGCAAAAGAAGTAGTTGATAAAACATTTGAATACGAAATTGCAACTGATAAAGTTGATCCGTTACAGATCGAAGAAAAATTATCCATTGTTGCATTGGTGGGAGATCAGATGCGTCACCACACCGGTATCAGCGGAAGAATGTTTTCTGCATTAGGTCGCAATGGTATCAACATTCGTGCAATTGCACAAGGTTCAACTGAACGTAATATTTCTGCAGTAGTTGCAACCGACGATGTACGCAAAGCTGTGAACGTTTTACATGAAGAGTTTTTTGAAACAATTCAGAAACAGGTAAACCTTTTCATTGTTGGCACAGGTAATGTAGGCAAAAGATTATTGGCACAATTAAAACAACAGCAAGGATTTCTTGAACAGCATTTGCGTTTGCATGTGAATATTGTTGGGTTGAGTAACAGTCGTAAAATGCTTATCAACGAAAATGGAATCGATCTCAATAAATGGGATGAGCTGTTGCAAAATGGCGAAGTTTCAAATCTTGATCAGTTTGTACAATCCATCATCAAACGTAACCTGCGTAATTCTGTTTTTGTTGATGTTACGGCCAATGCAGTTATTGCTGATGTGTATGCATCCTTACTTGAAAAGAGTATAGCAGTTGTTGCATGTAATAAAGTGGCAGCATCATCCAAACTCAACAATTATAAAAAGCTGAAACATCTTTCAACAGAATTCAATGCACCGTTTTTGTTTGAAACAAATGTTGGTGCCGGGTTACCCATTATTGGTTCGTTGAACGATCTGATGCGCAGCGGGGACAGAGTGCACAGAATGGAAGCTGTATTAAGTGGCACACTCAATTTTGTATTTAATCATTACGACGGTACAAGACCTTTTGCAGATGTAGTAAAGCAGGCACAGGATGAAGGTTACACTGAACCCGATCCACGTTTGGATCTGAGTGGTACTGATGTAATGCGTAAAATATTGATTCTTGCACGTGAAGCAGGCGTGCAAATGGAAATGGAAGAAATTACATGCAATGGCTTTTTACCGGAAAGTTGTGTAAAAGGAAGCGTTGCTGATTTTTACGAAGCAATGAAAAAAGAAGAAGCACATTTTAAAGCCATCTTCGATAAAGCACATGCAGAGAATTGCAAATTGAAATTTGTTGCAAGTTTTAACGATGGTAAAGCAAGTGTAGGTTTGCAGCATATACCACCTCAGCATGATCTCTATCATTTGTATGGGAAAGATAATGTAGTTCTTTTCTACACCGATCGTTACAAAGAACAACCGATGGTGGTGAAAGGTGCAGGTGCAGGCGCAGAAGTAACAGCAAGTGGTGTGTTTGCAGATATTTTAAGAGCCGCTCAAAAATAATTATGATGAAAGAAGTAGAAGTGAAATGCCCGGCAACTGTTGCCAACCTTGTCTGCGGATTTGATATCCTTGGCATGGCCTTGCAGGAGCCCTATGATCTCATGAAATTGAGATTGATCGATGAGCCAAAAGTTTACATCACCAATAAAGATGAATACGATCTGCCAACAGAAGCGGAGAAAAACGTGGCAGGTGTGGTGTTGTTAGCCATCATGGAAAAGATGGATAACAAGTTTGGCTTTGAAGTAGAGATCGAAAAACACATTAAGCCGGGTAGTGGTCTTGGCTCGAGTGCTGCAAGTGCTGCAGGTGCCGCTGTTGCTGCCAATCAACTGTTGGGAAATATTTTTTCTAACGATGACTTGGTTCAGTTTGCAATGTTTGGTGAGAAACTCGCAAGTGGTGTAAAACATGCAGATAATATTACGCCTTGTATAATGGGTGGTGTTACGTTGATCCGTTCGATACATCCATTGGATATTATTCAGCTCAATTCACCTCCGCTGTTTGTTACGGTTGTGCATCCCCAGATTGAGGTTAAAACAAGTGATGCACGACAAATACTTCGAAAAGAAGTATTGCTGAAAGATGCCATTAAGCAATGGGGCAATATAGCAGGGCTTGTTGCAGGATTTGAAAAAGGCGATACTGACCTGATCGGCAGAAGCCTGGAAGATGTGATCATTGAACCTGTGCGTAGTATTTTAATTCCCGGTTTCGATGAAATAAAAACAAGAAGTAAAGAAGCAGGTGCATTAGGTGGTGGTATTTCCGGCAGCGGACCTTCCATTTTTATGTTGAGTACAAAAGAAACAACAGCAAAGAATGTCGAAGCAATTATGCAGGAAGTATTTCATCGTTTAGGAATTGATTATAAAACTTATGTTACTTCTATCGCTAAAAACGGAGTTGAAGTAATCACTGGTCAATAGACGATTGGCAATAGGCAAACCAATTTTCAAATTCTCAAATTTTCAAATTGAACTATTATAGTCTTAATAAACAATCACCCATTGCTTCGTTTAAAGAAGCAACTATTCTTGGGCAAGCGCCTGATAAAGGATTGTATTTTCCTGAAAGCATTCGACAGGTTGATAAAGAGCTCATCAGCAATATCGAAAACATCAGTAATGAAGAAATTGCTTTTCGTGTGATCAAACCATATATCGGTAATGAAATTGCTGAAGATGAATTGTACCGAATCGTATCAGAAACAGTAAACTTTCCGATTCCGCTTGTGCAGGTGAGTGAAAACATTTCTTCGCTTGAATTATTTCATGGACCAACGCTTGCGTTTAAAGATGTAGGCGCAAGATTTATGAGTCGTTGTCTTGGTCAGTTTGTAAAAGGCGCTGATAAAAAAGTAACCGTACTCGTTGCAACAAGCGGTGACACCGGTGGTGCTGTTGCCAATGGTTTTTACAATGTAGAAGGAGTGGAGGTTGTGATCCTTTACCCAAGTGGCAAAGTGAGCAGTGTGCAGGAAAAACAATTAACTACACTCGGCAACAATATTCATGCCCTGGAAGTAAACGGAACATTTGATGACTGTCAGCAATTAGTAAAGCAGGCATTCACGGATGCCGCATTAAACAAAGAGTTATTTCTTACTTCAGCCAACTCCATCAACGTAGCAAGATGGCTTCCGCAACAGTTCTATTATTTCTTTGCTTACAAACAATGGAAGCAAAAAGATCAGCCTCCTGTAATATGTGTGCCTAGTGGAAACTTCGGAAATATCTGCGCTGGTATTCTGGCGCACATGAGTGGCTTGCCGGTGAAACATTTTGTTGCAGCTTGTAATGCAAACGATATTGTGCCCAACTTCATGCAGTCGCAACAATACCAACCAAAGCCTGCGGTAGCAACGATCAGCAACGCAATGGATGTAGGCAACCCCAGTAACTTTGTACGTATTCTCGAACTGTTTCATCAACAGTTTCCGCAATTGAAAGAAAAATTCAGCAGTGTAAGTATTACCGATGAAGAAACAAAACAAACCATGAAACGTGTGTACGATGAATTGCATTATACACTCGATCCGCATGGTGCTGTTGGTTATTTAGCATTGGAACGATATTTAGCTGATGTGAGTGACTCATCGTTAAAAGGCATTTTTCTCGAAACAGCACACCCGGTTAAGTTTTATGATGTGGTAGAACCTGTGTTGAATCAAACTATTCCATTACCCGATGCTGTAAAAGAAATTATTGATCTTCCAAAGAAATCAACACTAATGAATGTCTCGTTTGAAGAGTTGAAAGATTTTTTATTGAAAGCCTGATATTTATTTTATCAACTAAGCTGTTTTCCCTAAATTGAGCAAAGAGTTGCCTGCCGTACATAAAACAGTACGTATGCAACTCTTTTTGCTTTATTAACACTCAAAATCAATATGGACAGCGAACTACTGATACAAAACTATCAGACCGGCTCTGCATTATTTGACGAAATGCAGAACAGTGGCCAAATAAGGCTGCCCTATCAAAAGCTGGTCGAAGAACTGAAACAGCACAATATTGCTGATCTCCATCTTAAACACAAGCTGGCGGGTGATCTATTTATGAGCCAGGGCATCACCTTTACGGTGTACAGCGATGATGCAGGCATTGAACGCATCTTTCCTTTTGACATTCTGCCACGCATCATTACCGCTGCCGAATGGGTGCATGTAGAAAAAGGAATTCAACAACGTTTACGAGCACTGAATCTTTTTCTCAAAGATATTTACAGTGAGCAGCAGATCATTAAAGACAAAATCATTCCGGCTGAACTCATTGCTTCCTGTCCGCATTTTCTGCATGAAGTAGCAAGTATTAAAGTGCCGCATGATATTTATGTACACATCTCCGGTATTGATCTTATTCGTGGCGAAGATGGAACGTTTTATATTCTGGAAGATAATCTGCGTACACCATCAGGCGTATCGTACATGTTAGAGAACAGGGAAGTAACAAAACGTTTGTTTCCTGATCTGTTGTCAAATGCCAATGTGCGAATGGTGAATAATTATCCGTTGATGTTGCATAATAACTTAATGGCATTATCACCAAGACCCGTTTCTAATCCAACCGTTGTATTGCTGACACCTGGTATTTATAACTCTGCTTATTACGAGCATACATTCCTTGCACGGCAAATGGGTATCCAGTTGGTGGAAGGAAGAGATCTGGTGATCGATAATCACAAAGTGTTCATGAAAACAACCAGTGGTTTGCAACAGGTTGATGTGATCTATCGACGCATTGATGATGAGTTTATGGATCCTTTGCTGTTCCGTCCTGATAGTATGTTGGGTGTGCCGGGTATTATGGGCGCTTATCGTAAAGGCACAGTTGCGTTGGCCAATGCAGTTGGTAATGGTGTTGCTGATGATAAAGCGGTGTATGCTTATGTACCTGCTATGATCAAATATTATCTGAATGAAGAACCGATACTTCCTAATGTTCCCACTTACCAGATGAGCAATGACGATGAACGGAACTATGTATTTGAAAATATGCATAAGATGGTAGTGAAACGCACCAACCAAAGTGGAGGCTATGGAATGTTGATGGGTAATAAAGCAACCGAGGAAGAAATGCGTTTGTTCAAAGTAGCAATTGAAAAAAGCCCGAGAGAGTTTATCGCTCAACCGATCATTCAGTTGTCAACTGTTCCTTGTTTTATTGATGGGGAACTAAAGGCAAGACATGTTGATCTTCGTCCGTATGCATTGTGTGGTCCTGATGGTATTAAGATTGTTCCGGGTGGTTTAACAAGAGTTGCGTTGAAAGAAGGTTCGCTTGTTGTAAACTCATCACAGGGTGGGGGAAGTAAAGACACCTGGGTCATTGACTAAGTACGAAATACAAAGTTGAAAGTACGAAGTAAAACAGGTTACAGGTTGCTGGTTACAAGTGAAGTAAACCGCACGTTCAAACCAGAAACTTGAAACAAGAAACTAATTCTAAATCTAAAATCTGAAATCATAAATGCTTAGCCGTGTTGCCGATTCAATGTTCTGGATGAACCGTTATATGGAACGGGCCGAAGGTTTATTGCGTGTATTACTCACCAACTATGTACTGTCGCTCGATAAAGGACCTTACGGCGTTCATTCATGGAGACCTGTGCTTGAAACATTTGGTAATCTTTCCGATGAAGAAATGAAGCAGATCGAATATTCATCTGCCAATACATTGCAATATCTTATCCTGAGCAGAGCAAACAGCAATTCACTCCGCAGCATCATAAACAAAGCAAGGGAAAATGCAAGAGGCATGCAGGATCACATTACCAAAGAAGTGTGGGAAGAAGTGAACCTGATGTATCACACCGTTAATCAACCGGGGCTCGAAAAAAAATTATCAGGAGCAGAAGCTTTACCAAGTATCGATAAATTATTAAAACTTTCGTTAACCTACGTAGGAGTTATTGATACTACCATGCCACGTGGTATGGGTTGGAACTTTATGAACATTGGCCGGTTGATCGAACGTGCAGTGCTTACAGCTGATATTACCTACAAACAATTTGAACAGATCAAGTTTGATCTCGACGATCACAAGGATATTCTTTACTGGCGAAACCTTTTGCTTTCGCTATCAGGTTATGAGTTACACATGAAAAATTATCAAGGCAGTGCTACGAATATGAATGTGCTGCACCAGGCTATTTTCAATCATCATTTTCCACGTTCAGCTGTTTATTCACTTTCCCGTACAGAAAAATATCTCACAGAAGTGTTGGAAGAAAATGAACCACCACAAAAACAGATGATCTATCGTGAATTTGGCCGTATTTACAGCCGTGTAAAATTTGCAGATGAAAGCTCCATCAAACAGATTACATTGCAACGCTTTCTGCAGGATACCAAACAGGACCTGCTGAAATTTTCACATGTATTAGGTCAACAATTTTTCTCGTACGCATAGTAACAATAAAGGATGCCCGTTTTTCAGATCCATCACGTAACAAAATATAATTACAACAGGCCTGTAAAGGAAAGTGTGAACCAGTTGCGTATTTATCCTGTTGCTTCCGATCAGCAGGAAATTTTACAACACGAAGTAAACATCACTACCGATCCTGAATTGTTTTTCTTTCTTGATTATTGGGGCAACCGTTGTGCCGATTTCAGCTTGTTGGCTGCACACACTTCTTTGATCATCGATAGCAGGGTGGTGGTGCGAACCATTGGTAAAGAAAGCGTTCCTATTGTTGAGAGCACAAGAGATGAGTTGCAACAAATAGTTGCTTCCGATTTTCATTTGCTTGAACTTTCTAGACCTGAAGAAATACTTGCCACAAAAGCATTACAACAGATCTTAACCTCGCTCGATTGTGAACACAAAACGGTGATGCAGATCGTAGAAGCTTGCTCCGGTTATATTTTTTCTGAATTCAAATACATAAAAGGGATCACCAATATTGAAACAACAGTTGATGAAATACTGGAACACCGTAGTGGCGTGTGCCAGGATTTTGCACATGTACTGTTGCAGCTTTTGCGAAGCATGGGCATTCCCAGCCGTTATGTGAGTGGGTATATCTGTCCGAACAAAAACGGGATGCGTGGCGAAGGCGCTACACATGCCTGGGTGGAAGCCTATATTCCTCAGCTGGGTTGGGTGGGTATTGATCCTACCAATAATGTATGGGTTACAACACACCATATTAAGCTGGCGGTTGGTCGTGATTTTAACGCCTGCTCCCCGATCAAAGGAACCTTTAAAGGCCTCGCTAAACAAACACTTTCAGTTTATGTATCTGTTGGTTATGAAGACGGACATGTGTTTGAAGAACTCAACGATGTGCAGATGCAGATCACAGAATCAGTAAAGGAAGCAGAGCGTATAGCAGCTGAAGAAGCAGCCCAGCAGCAGCAATAACCGTAATTCTGTCTCTACAAAAGTGTCGTGGTTTTACTACATGTAAAGGCAACTTTTCAGCTTATCTTCACGTTACAATAAAACCAATATCTTAAAACCCAAACCTGTATCCACATGAAAAAGCCATTATTCTTCGACGATCAGGCGCACATTGCAGAACAATTTACTATTGTTGAAGACCACACCAGCCAATTAGCCGCTTTAGCTTTTCACAAAGTAAATGCTTACAAACTTTCTTTGCAAAACCACGCTTATTGCATGAGTCGGGCCGAGCTTCATAATCTCCTCAAATCAACGCTGTTCAATTATGTTCACCCTTGTACGGTGTTGCAAATGGTAAGTTATTTCGACGACAGCAGCGATAATTGATTTTTATTTTTATTTATCGGTTCAATGCTGAAATTTGCAGGAACTATCAGTTGAAAGATAGCCTTGTGAAGTATGCATGATATTGAACCCTTTTACAACTGGCGGCATATTTATGTTAGCGAAGAAGATGAACATTCCCCGTTCTATGGCCGTCAATACTCCGAGTTTGAGTACTCTCAAACCGTTTATAACTACTATATCCATCCGCAATGGGATGATTTTGGAAGCAAAACCCTTTACCTGAAAATTTTAATTGCTGATTACGAAGAAAAATATGCCATTATTGAAATGTTGGGCGAATGGAACGATGCTATTGAGAACGATGTGATGGAACTAAAGCGTGAGGTAATTGATAAGCTGATGACTGAAGGCATTTATAAATTCATCATAGTAGCTGAAAATGTACTCAACTTCCACAGCAGTGAAAAAGATTATTATGAAGAGTGGTATGAGAACTGTGCCGATGAAAATGGCTGGACCATTATTCTGAACATGCCTGAACAGACCCAGTACGATTTCAAAAAACTAAAACTCAACCGTTACCTTGAATTGATGGAACTCGACAACTGGCGTATTTATAAACCCTATCATCTTTTTAAAAAAATTGATGGAGAATTAAACCAGCGCTTAGTGGTTTAAAGAACGGGTAAAATACCCTTTAGGAGGTATAGTATTTGTAATTTTTTTAAGTAAAATTTGCAGCGTGTAATTCGCTTTTATCTCCCAAACCAAATTGTATGTATAACAAAAAGATCTTAACGACTCTGCTTTTTTGTGCCCTTAGCATTACTTCACTGGTTGCACAGTCAACACTCGATGAGCAATCCGGAGGAGCTGCACCTGTTAACGTTAAACCATCTGTTGAGAAAACGGATAAACACAAAATGAATATTTTAAAAGTGAACCTGATGGCACTCGCTTTAAAAAACTATTCATTTCAGTATGAGCGTGTATTAACAAAGAAAATCTCGGTAGCCGTGGGTATACGAAGCATGCCAACAGGCGGTTTACCATTTCTGAGTAATTATGTTGACGATATTGCTGATGGAGATCCGGATCTTGAAGCAAATCTCCGTGCATTAAAAGTGGGCAACTTCGCCATTACTCCTGAAGTACGTTTTTACCTCAACCAGAAAGGTTATGGCCGTGGGTTTTACATTGCGCCTTATTACCGTTATGCAAAATTCAATTCAGATGAATTGCCAATAACTTTTGATGGTGATGCAAACACAACTAAAACGATCAAATTAAAAGGAGATGTAATTACTCACAGCGGAGGACTAATGATCGGTGCCCAATGGCATTTAGGTAAAGTTGTTACATTGGATTGGTGGATTCTCGGTGCACATTATGGAACAAGCAATGGAACATTAAGCGGTACACCATCATCCAGTCTTTCAGCAAACGAACAAACTGAAATTAAAAATACCATCGAATCATTGGAACTTCCTTTAACAAAAATTACTGCCGAAGTAAGTGCTAATAATATCAAGGCTATTGTTGATGGCCCTTGGGCTGGCGTAAGAGCTGGACTAACTATTGGTATTAAGTTTTAATCATTAGAATTAAAATGATATTTAAAAATGCCCCGGTAAATGGGGCATTTTTTATTACATTAATCATAATTACCTGTATTTTGAACCTGTTCCTACCCTAAATTTGCAACGGCTTTCCAAAACAACTTTTATGACATTCAAGCAGATGTTCACTTCTTCCATTGGGAAAAAATTGGTAATGGGTCTTACTGGCTTATTCCTTATTACTTTTTTAATCGTACATGTTAGTATCAATGCCTGCGTTTTTGCAGACTTGGTTAATCCCGATGATAACGGGCAAATGTTCAATAAAGCAGCTCACTTCATGGGCTCAACAGTTCTCATCCGTATCATGGAGGTTGGCTTAATGGCCGGCATCTTACTGCACATTATACAAGGCTACATGCTGGAACTGCAGAACAGGCAAACAAGATCTGTTGGCTACGATGTTTCCATGGGAAGCAAAGGCAGCAAATGGTACAGCCGCAGCATGGGTTTGCTGGGCACATTGCTTTTGTTATTCTTTGTTTTACACTTCAGTCATTTTTGGGTACCTGCACGTTTTACACATGCGGGACTTGATATACCCGTTAACTACAACGGAGTTGACATGCACGATATGTTCGGCTTAATGAAAGTAACCTTTAGTGAACTGTGGGTGGTGATCGCTTACCTTATTGGTTGTTTCTCTTTATTCTGGCATTTGATGCATGGTTTCCAAAGTGCTTTCCGCACTGTTGGTGTAAGCAACAATCGTTATCTGTTGTTGTTAAATACAATTGGTATTGGTTTCTCAATTGTCGTTTCTGTATTATTTGCATTGATGCCAATTGCTTTTCACCTGAAGTGGATTGAATAAGTTTCCTGTTGCTGTCTGCAGCACTGTTCAAGTGTGCGACGCAACAAAAGCCGAATAGATAACACAAAAGCTGACTACACAAAAAATACCTTATAAATTGTACGATAACCGAATTTGATACGATATGCTCAATTCAAAAATTCCTGCCGGTCCGTTAGATACTAAATGGGTAAATTATAAAAACACCTGTAAACTGGTGAATCCTGCCAACAAACGCAGTCTTGAAGTGATTGTAATTGGTACAGGTTTGGCCGGTGCATCTGCAGCTGCTGCATTAGGTGAGCTCGGGTACAAGGTGAAAACATTTTGTTTCCAGGATAGTCCACGCCGTGCACACTCTATTGCTGCGCAGGGTGGTATCAATGCTGCCAAAAATTATCAGAACGATGGTGACAGTACTTACCGTTTGTTTTATGATACGATCAAAGGTGGCGACTATCGTGCACGTGAAGGAAACGTTCATCGTTTGGCAGAAGTGAGTGCAAACATCATTGACCAATGCGTTGCACAAGGTGTTCCTTTTGCACGTGAGTATGGCGGTTTGTTGAGTAACCGTTCTTTTGGTGGTACACAGGTACAACGTACATTCTACGCTGCGGGCCAAACAGGTCAGCAGTTATTGATAGGGGCTTACCAGGCATTGGAGCGCCAGATCGCTTTGGGTAATGTAACTCAGTATTCACGTCATGAAATGCTGGATATTGTCATGATCGATGGAAAGGCCCGTGGTATTATTGCCCGTAACCTGGTAACAGGTGAGCTGGAGCGCCACTTCGGTCATGCAGTACTGTTATGCAGTGGCGGTTACGGTAACGTATTCTATCTTTCTACAAACGCAATGGGCAGTAACGTTACTGCTGCATGGAAAGCGCATAAGAAAGGTGCGATGTTTGCCAACCCTTGCTTTACACAAATTCACCCAACCTGTATTCCTGTAAGTGGTGATCATCAAAGTAAGCTCACGTTGATGAGTGAATCGCTTCGTAATGACGGACGCATTTGGGTTCCGAAGAAACAAGGCGATACACGCAAGGCCAACGAAATTCCTGAAGAAGAAAGAGATTATTATTTAGAAAGAAGATATCCTGCATTCGGTAACCTCGTTCCCCGTGACGTAGCAAGCCGTGCAGCGAAAGAACGTTGCGATGCAGGTTATGGTGTTGGTTCAAGTAAGCAAGCTGTTTATCTTGATTATGCTGCCGCTATTCAACGTTACGGAAAAATTGAAGCAGGTAAGCGTGGTATTAACGCCGATGCTGAAACCATTACGCAGATGGGTAAGGATGTTGTGAAAGAAAAGTATGGTAACCTCTTTGATATGTATGCAAAGATCACCGGTGAAAATCCATACGAAGTACCTATGCGCATTTACCCGGCAGTACACTATACCATGGGTGGCTTGTGGGTTGATTATGAACTGATGACGAATATTCCCGGTTTATATGCATTAGGTGAAGCAAACTTCAGCGACCATGGTGCAAACCGTTTGGGTGCAAGTGCCTTGATGCAGGGATTGGCTGATGGATACTTCGTTATTCCATACACAATTGGTAACTATTTAGCCGATGAGATTCGCACCAAAGCAATACCAACTGATCATCCTGCATTTGCTGAAGCGGAGAGCAAGGTTCGTGACCGCATTCACATGCTCATGAATATTAAAGGAACTAAAACAGTTGAAAGTTTCCACAAGCGTTTGGGTAAGATCATTTGGGATAAATGTGGTATGGCCCGCAATGCTGAAGGTTTGAAACAAGCCATTAAAGAAGTGCAGCTGTTGAAGCAGGAATTCTGGAGTGATGTACGTATTCCTGGCGATATCAATGAAATGAACCCTGAGCTTGATAAAGCAAATCGTGTTGCCGACTTTATTGAATTAGGTGAGTTAATGTGTATTGATGCATTGAACCGTGAAGAAAGTTGTGGCGGTCATTTCCGTGAAGAACACCAGACAGAAGATGGTGAAGCATTACGTCATGATGACAAGTACATGTATGTAGCTGCATGGGAAATGAAAGGAGATCACGAATGGCAGTTGCACAAAGAGGAGTTGAATTATGAAGTGGTGAAACCAAGTCAACGTTCTTATAAATAATTTTAAAATCGCTTTTGATTTTATGGAACATAAAAATATCAATGTAAAACTGAAAGTTTGGCGCCAGAAGAACAGCAACGATAAAGGTTCGTTTGAAACCTACGATGCAAAGAACATTTCGCAGGAAATGAGTTTCCTTGAAATGTTTGATGTATTGAACGAAGAGCTGATCGGCGAGGGGAAAGACCCAATTGCTTTCGATCACGATTGCCGTGAAGGTATTTGTGGGATGTGCAGTATGTACATCAATGGCCGTCCGCACGGTCCTTGGGAAGCAAACACAACCTGTCAGTTGCATATGCGTGCGTTCAACGAGGGTGATACGATTGTGGTGGAGCCTTGGAGAGCAAATGCATTTCCGGTGATCAAAGATCTCATGGTAGACCGTTCAGCATTTGATCGAATAATTCAGGCTGGTGGTTACATCAGTGTAAACACAGGTAATGCCGTTGATGCAAACGCATTGCCAATTGATAAAGCAAAAGCGGATGCAGCCTTTGCTGCTGCGGCCTGTATTGGTTGCGGTGCTTGTGTGGCCGCTTGTAAGAACTCTTCGGCTATGTTGTTTGTAAGTGCGAAAGTGGCTCACCTTAATCAATTGCCACAAGGCGAACCCGAAAAGAAAACACGTGTACTGAACATGGTAGCACAAATGGATAAAGAAGGTTTTGGAGCTTGTACCAACACCGGCGCTTGCGAAGCAGTTTGTCCGAAAGAAATTTCGCTGACCAATATTGCACGTCTGAATGCAGATTATGCAGCTGCAAGTTTAACAGCAAGTAAATAAGCAGCCATAGCCTGTTGATAGATGAGTAACCGAAGACTTAATCATCATATTTAAACCTCCGTTAACGGAGGTTTTTTATTGGAAGAATAGCGGGCCTTTGGTATTAAAAAAAACCTTGAACTCCGGTTAGCACAATAAATTCTATTTTTACGCATTCTTATCCTGAAAACCACTGACTTATCAGAAAACTCGTCTTTTTCCTTGTCGTATTGCTATCCTCTCTGCTGTCGTTTGCACAGCAGCCCAACTCCTTATCGAATCTGCGTAGCAAAAAGATCAGTACAAAAACAAGTTCGGTTAAACTTGACAGTCTCAGCATCGTTCCAAAATCAGTCATCATTCCAGGCATTGCAACGGAAAATTTCACTGTGGATGAAGTGAATGGCCGGTTGTTTTGGGTAAGTCCACCAGCCATAGATTCAGTGATGGTTACCTACCGTGTGTTCCCATACAAGTTGAATGCACAGGTGCAGCGTATGAATTTCGAAGACATCAAAAACAACTTCCTCACCGAACCTATTACAGTCGATCAGACTACCGGCTTTGGCAAAGGCATGTTCGATTTTGGAAATGTAAACTACAACGGAAGTTTTGGCCGTGGTATTTCGTTTGGTAACAACCAGGATGCAGTGGTGAATGGTGTATTGAATCTCCAGATCAATGGTGTAATTGGCGACAGCATGATGCTTTCTGCTGCATTGACCGATAACAATATTCCGGTGCAGGCAGAAGGAAATACACAGCAATTGAATGAATTTGACCGTGTGTGGATTCAACTGAAAAAGAAAGGCTGGCAACTGAACCTTGGCGATATTGATATCAGAAGAAACGATGCGTACTTCCTCAGCTTCTTTAAACGGCTGCAGGGTATTTCGTTTCAAAACGAAGTGAATGTATTTAAACAAGGGAAGAATTCAACGCTTGTATCCGGCGCCATTGCAAAGGGAAAGTTTAACCGTTATGTATTCCAGGGACAGGAAGGCAACCAGGGACCGTATCGATTACAGGGACCGAATGGTGAACTGTTCTTTATTGTGCTTGCAGGAACGGAGCGTGTGTTTATTGATGGCGAATTGATGCAGCGTGGCGAAGACCAGGATTATGTGATCAATTACAACACAGCTGAAATTACTTTTACTCCACGACGCATGATCAACAAAGACCGGCGTATACAGGTGGAGTTTGAATATGCCGATCGTAATTTTCTTAACTCACAATTTTTTGTTGGAAATGAATTGACAGTAAATCCCAAACTCACATTCAGGGTGAACGCCTTTTCAAATGCTGATTCAAAAAATACATCTGTAAACCAGTTTTTGACAACCGAACAAAAACAATTTCTGTTTGATATTGGTGATCGGGTAGAGACAGCATTGTATCCATCCATTGCAAAAGATACGTTTGCTGCCAATAAGATCGTGTATCGATTGGTTGATTCAACGGTTAACAGTATTACTTATGATTCAGTGCTGGTTTACACAACCATTGATCAACCCGATGTGTACACCGCATCTTTCACCGATGTTGGTTTTGGCAATGCAGATTATATGTTGGAAGAAGCAGGAGCAAACGGAAGAACATTCAAATGGATCGCTCCGGTGAACGGCGTGCGTCAAGGCAGGTATGCACCCGCTGTACGGTTGGTTGCACCACGTACGCAACAAATGTTGACTGTTGGAACAGATTATCAACTCACGAAAGAGTTATTAGTTAAAACAGAACTCGCCATCAGCCGTTTTGATATCAACACACTTTCACGAAAAGATAAAACGAATGATGATGGTGTAGCCGGCAGAATAGCATTGCAATACAACAATCAGTTCAAAGGCAATCCGAAAAAACCATTGACCTATAAACTCAACAGCAGCTACGAATTTGTGCAGGAAAGTTTCCGTGCATTGGAACGTTTACGTCCCGTTGAGTTTACAAGGGAGTGGGGGCTTCCCATTTTTCTTCAACAGGAAAAAGAACAGATCATCGGTGCGGGTGTGGAGTTGATGCGCACAACCAATCACCGTTTCAGTTATAACATACAGAATTATCAACGGGGTTTCCTGTTCAAAGGTATTCGTCATGCAGTGCAGCATGGTTTTTCAAACAAAGGCTGGACATGGACGGGTAATCTCAATTACTCATCAACTGATAGTGGCAGTAACAAAGGTTTTTTTCTTCGCCCAACAGTTGATCTGAAACGGAGATTCGATAAACTGGATAAAATAGAATTAGGTGGACAATACTATTTAGAACACAGTGAGACCCGCAACCGTATCACCGATAGTTTATCATCTCTCACATTCATGTGGGACACATGGACGCTTTACTTACGCTCGAAAGAAGCAAGCAATAAATGGGGATTGAATTTCTTTACCAGAAGAGATAAGTTGCCTCTTGGAAAAGCCTTGCAGCAAACAGATCGCAGCTTTAACTATAATGCTTATGTTGAATTGATGAGCAGTGAAAAACATCAGTTTCGTTTAAACGCAACCATACGGGAGTTGAAAGTTTATAACAGTCAACTTACAGGACAAAAAGCTGAACGTTCGGTTTTAGGTCGTGCTGAATATTTTGTGAATGAATGGAAAGGAATGCTCACCGGAAATATTTTGTACGAAGCGGGTAGCGGACAGGAGCAACGGCGTGACTATTCGTTCTTAGAAGTACCAGCCGGGCAAGGTGAATACACATGGAACGATTACAATACCGATGGCATTCCGCAATTAAATGAATTCGAAGTTGCGCTCTATCAAGACCAGGCCCGCTACATTCGTGTATTTACACCCACACTTGATTTTATTCGTGCAAACTATAACCAGTTTAACTACAGCGTTAACTTAAACCCAAGGGCATTGATCGATCTGAACAAAGCGAAAGGAATGAGTAAGTTTTTAACACGCATTACGGTTCAATCAGGTTTGCAGATATTTAAAAAAGAGATCTCCGATAAAAACATCAACCTCGATCCATTCTCAAAACCAAAAGCAGATACCAGTCTAATTTCATTAAGTTCTATTTTAACCAATACATTATTCTTTAACCGAACAAGTAATGTATGGGGTGTTGATCTTACACATGTGCAGAACGTTGGGCGATCAATTCTTACCTATGGTTTAGAAACAAGAACACTGCGTGATTTGTCCGGACGAATTCGTTGGAATCTCAGTAAGAAATTTTCAACAAATATTCTCGTGAAGAAGATCACGAATCAACTCGAAACACCCAAATTCGGAAACAGGAATTACAACCTTGCCCAATGGGTAACCGAACCATCGATCAGTTTTCAGAGCGGAACAAAATATCGGTTCTCTTTAAATTATAAATACGAGGAAAAGCAAAACCAGGATGGGCAGAAGGAGCGTGCATTGATCAACTCCATCATTACGGAGATGCGTTACAATGTACTTTCGAGCAGCACGATCAATGGCAAATTTCAATTCAGCAATATCGCTTTTAATGGTGCTACTAATTCAACCGTTGCCTTTATAATGTTGGATGCGTTATTACCGGGCAAAAACTTTTTATGGAATATCGACTTTACAAGAAGGCTGGCCAATAACATGGAAATTAACTTCACCTATGAAGGAAGAAAACCCGGTGAAGCAAAAGCTATTCATACGGGCAGGGCAAGTGTAAGAGCGTTGTTTTAATAAACGCTGTCTATTTGAAACTGTTTACAAAAAGATAGTAACTGAATTTTTAGAGATGTCTCCTTCGTCGGCATGACGACAACTTTCCATATGGTCTGACGGTTTTCAACCGTGCCGACCAATAAAAAGAGCGGTGGAAGAATCCACCGCTCTTAATAAACCATCAACGTGTATGTATGCTTAGCTAAATAAGCCGCCTTTACGTAATGTTTTTGAACCTTCGCCAATTTTGAAACCGTTATTGTAGATCTCAACTTTGTAAGCGCCTTCTACAAATTTTGCACCTGGCTTCCACTCAATTGAAACAGGAGTTGTTTTACCTGCAGCGAAAGTAAGAGTTGACATTTTTGTAAACACTCTTTCACCTTCTTCTCTTGTTGTGAAACGACCGCTACCCAAAGCTTCATTACTTACAACTTGTCCTGTAGGATCTGTGATCACCACATAAACATCTTTTGTTGTACCTTCTTCACCAACACGGTTGAATACGTTGAATGATAAACGGATTTTATCAACACGCTTTGCAACATCTTTTTCTTTTTCTTTACCATTCTTACGCTCATCGATTGTTACGATATTGATGTTTGAAGCATTTAATGTAGATGCTACATCCAGTTTTTCTTCAACTACTTTCTTTTCAGCAGAAGTTTGATCGTACTGAACCTGTAAAGCTTCTTTCTGAACTGTCAATTCCTGCTTGTCAGTTTTCAGTTGCAGGTTTTCACCACGCAATGTTTCAACTTCTACTACAAAACCACTGATCTTTTCGTTCAATTCATTGATCAAGCGTTTTGCTTCAGCCAGATCAGCTGCTGTTTTATTTTGCTTATTCAGTAACGTTTGAATACGCTTTTTCATGTTACCGATTTCGCTGTCTTTAGTTTTAACCAGGCTGTCCATGCTGGCATTCATGCTTGTTAATTCATCAAGACGTTGAAGTGCAGAGTTGTACTCTGTTTGAATAGCACCTTTGCTGCTGTCGCTTGTGCTCAATTGTGCCTGTAACTGTGTTGTTACTTCTTTGGTTTTTGATTTGTCCCAGATAATGTAACCCCAGGTACCTAATAAAGCTGCAATTAATAACCCGTAGATCAACCCACGGTTACTGTTCTTTGGCGCTGCAGGTGGATTATCCTGAGGAGCTGCGGAAGGATAGTTTGAATAAGACATACTGTTTGATTTTTAAGTTTTAAAATTTATTTTTAGTTCATGGCTAACCAACAACACATTCAACCCGACCACATCCTGGTACTCGATATCGAGACAGTACCACAATTTGCTTCGTTTGAAGAGCTGCCGGAACTATGGAAAGTTCTCTGGGCAGACAAAATTTCCAAAACCATGCCAGAAAATTTTTCGCCTGCTGAAATGTATGAACAAAGAGCCGGAATTCAGGCTGAATTTGGCAAAATAATCTGCATCAGTACAGGCTATTTCTACACAGATAAGGGCGGAAGAATGTGTTTTCGATTAAAATCTTATGCAGGAACTAATGAACAACAGCTGTTAGCTGAATTTATTACTGCTGTTGATAAGTTTAATAAAACCACACCCGCCATGCATTTTGCCGGGCACAATATTAAAGAGTTCGATATTCCTTACATCAGCCGGCGCATATTGATCAACGGGCTCACTTTGCCCGCTTTTCTTCAATTCAGTGGTAAAAAGCCCTGGGAAACGAACCTGGTAGATACCATGCAGCTATGGAAGTTTGGCGATTATAAAAATTATACTTCACTTAACCTCTTAGCACATTGTTTAGGTATTCCAACGCCTAAAGAAAATACTGACGGCAGTCAGGTTAAAGAAATTTATTATGTACAAAAAGATCTTCCCCGTATTGTTGAGTATTGCCAGAAAGATGTGATTGCTACGGCCCAGATTTTTCTACGGCTGCAACAATTACCTTTGCTGCCGGCTGAAAATATTTTTATTGCCGACCAGGTAAAATGAGTGTAACAAAGATTCTTAACGACTGGAAAAAGAAAAGCTTCAAACCTGTATATTGGTTTGAAGGGGAAGAAGATTTTTATATTGATCAGTTGGTTGATGCTGCAGAGCATAACATTTTAAGTGAGGCCGAAGCAGGTTTTAATCTTTCTGTTTTTTATGGAAAGGATGCGGCGTGGAGTGATGTGGTGAATGCATGCATGCGTTATCCTATGTTTTCTGATAAGCAGGTAGTGATACTGAAAGAAGCACAGCAGATGAAAGATATTGATAAGCTTGAAGGCTATATCAATAATCCACTTTCATCAACAATTTTTGTAGTTGGTCATAAAGAAAAAAAAGTTGATGGTCGCAGCAAGCTGGCCAAACTGTTGAAAGAAAAGGGTGAAGTACTCAGTACAAAAAAAATGTATGACAATGAATTACCTGCGTGGACACAAGACTTCATTGAAAGCAAAGGTTACCAGCCCACACAAAAAGCAGTTCATTTATTAGTTGATCATATTGGTAATGATCTCAGCCGTATTGCCAACGAGGTAGATAAAGTAATCCTTAACCTCGGCAATCGAAAAACAATCACGGATGATGATATTGAAAACTTTGTTGGCATCAGCAAAGAATACAATGTGTTTGAATTGCAGAATGCAGTTGGCAAAAAGAATTTATCCAAAGCATTACAGATCGTTCAGTATTTTGAAAGCAATCCCAAAGCTGCCCCCATTCAATTAGTGTTACCATCACTATATAGTTATTTCTCCAAAGTGTTTATGTTGTTTGGTGCGCAAGGCGATGATAAAGCAGTTGCAGCACAAACCGGTATCAATGCATGGTTCCTGAAAGATTACAAAGCATCAGCGTCAATTTATGGTTTCGAAGGCGTGCAGGCAGCACTACTGTTGATGCATCATTATAACTTGAGAAGTGTTGGGGTGGGGGATGTCGGTACAGAAGATGCATCGCTGCTGAAAGAGATGATCTATAAGATGATGATGTGAGGGGGAGGCAAGTAGTCAGTGGTCAGTCGTGAGTGTGAGCGAAGTCGAAATATTCGAAATCAACATAATCTTCAACGCATACGGTTGCACCGGATCGTTTACATCAGCACAACATCCATTACCTTCGCAGCAAATCTGCAATCGCAAATCTAAAATCATAAATCAGCCATGGCTTTAATGAAATCGATCTCCGGCATTCGTGGTACCATTGGTGGTGCACCCGGCGATAATCTTACTCCTGTTGATATTGTAAAATTCACAGCTGCATACGCAACTATTCTTGGCAAAGGCAAAAAAGTAATTGTAGGTCGTGATGGCCGCATGAGTGGTGAAATGGTGTGTAGCCTTGTGGTGAATACATTACTCGGTATGGGGCTCCATGTAATTGATCTTGGTTTAAGCACAACACCCACCGTTGAAATGGCTGTGAAGTTTGAAGGTGCTGATGGCGGTATCATTCTAACGGCATCGCATAACCCAAAACAATGGAATGCCTTAAAGCTGTTAAATGAAAAAGGTGAATTCATCAGTGCGGAGCTTGGACAGCAAATGTTGCAGATAGCAGAAAAAGAAGCATTTGATTTTGCAGGAGTAGATGAGCTGGGCACTTACTCAGCCGACGATACCTTGCTGCAAACACATATTGATGCCATCCTTGTTCATCCATTGGTAGATAAAAAGATCATTGCTGAAAAGAATTTTACTGTGGTGATCGATGCCATCAACAGTTCAGGTGCTGTTGCAGTTCCGGCATTGCTCGAAGCATTGGGTGTAACAAACTATACGGTTCTTCATGCAGAGATGCATGGCAACTTTGCACACAACCCCGAACCACTTGCCGAAAACCTCGTTGATCTTTGCACAGAAGTAGTAAAACAAAAAGCTGATCTCGGTATTGCTGTTGACCCCGATGTGGATCGCTTGTGTTTTGTAAGTGATGACGGCAGTTTATTTGGTGAAGAATATACGTTGGTTGCCGTAGCAGATTATATTTTATCAAAACAAAAAGGCAATACCGTTTCTAATCTTTCATCCACACGTGCATTGAAAGATGTAACAGAGAAACATGGTGGCGAATATTTTGCAAGTGCAGTAGGCGAAGTGAACGTGGTAAAAATGATGAAGGACGTAAATGCTGTCATTGGTGGCGAAGGCAACGGTGGCATTATTGATCCGCAATTGCATTACGGAAGAGATGCATTAATTGGCATTGCATTGTTCTTAACACATCTTGCTCAAACCGGAAAAACAACCGCAGAGCTTCGCAAAACATATCCTGATTATTTCATGAGTAAGCAAAAGATCGATCTGCCGAAAGAGACTGATGTAAAAGCTTTGCTGGCAAAAGTGAAAGATCAATATTCCGCTCAGCCTGTAAATACAGTTGATGGGGTAAAGATCGATTTTGATAAGAGCTGGGTGCATTTACGCAGCAGCAATACAGAACCTATTATCCGGGTTTATTCGGAAGCTTCAACAATTGAAAAAGCGGATGGGTTAGCAAATGAGGTAATGAATGTGATTAAAAGCCTGATGTAACTTTAATTCAGAAAAATAGCGCAGAGAACAAGAGTAAAAGAGTTTGACGCAGAGTAGCTCAGCGCAAGCTCCACATCTCACTTCTCTGCGCCAAAGTTTAGAAGCTTTATCTTATTATCTTTGCAGCCTCATTTCCCTTAACATGACCCGTATTTATTTCGACAACGCCGCCACAACAGCCATCGATCCTCAGGTATTAGATGCCATGTTGCCTTATCTGCAAAACGGATTTGGCAACCCTTCTTCTATCTATTCGTTTGGGAGAGAAACAAGATTGGCCATTGAAAATTCACGCAAATCAGTTGCAAAAATTTTGAATGCACACCCCGCTGAAATTTTCTTTACAAGTGGCGGTACCGAAAGTTCTAATACGGCCATCACCGCTTCTGTTCGTGATCTTGGTTGTAAACATATCATTACATCAGCAATTGAACACCACGCAACATTACATACTGTTGAATACCTCGATAACCGTGATGAAGCGAAAGTGAGTTATGTAAATGTGTTGCCCAATGGTCATATCGATCTTGAACACCTCGAGCAACTGCTTGCATCAACCGAAGAAAAAACATTGGTTACGCTTATGCATGCCAATAACGAGATCGGCAACATTACCGACTTGCATGCGGTAGGTAATTTGTGTAAAATGTATAACGCTATCTTTCATTCCGATACTGTTCAAACCATCGGGCACTTTCCGTTAGATCTGCGCAGCACACCCGTGCATTTCATCAGCGGTTCTGCTCATAAATTCCACGGACCAAAAGGTGCAGGACTTTTGTACATCAATGAAAACGTTCACATCAAACCTTACATACATGGTGGCGGACAGGAACGTAACATGCGTGCAGGTACAGAAAATGTGTACGGCATTGTAGGTTTTGCAAAAGCATTACAGATCGCCACCGATAAACTGGAAGAGGAGAGTGCACATATCCAAAGCATCAAGTATTACATGATCGAGCAACTCAAGAAAAATATAAAGGGCGTAAGTTTTAATGGCGACCCGATGGGAAGAAGTAACTACACAGTGTTGAATGTGAGTTTCCCAAAATCAGAAAAATCGGAAATGCTGTTGATGAATCTTGATATGGATGGCATCTGTGCATCCGGCGGAAGTGCATGCACAAGCGGTGCACAACAAGGCTCGCATGTGATCCGGGCAATTAACAGCAACCCCAATCAAATACCTGTTCGTTTCTCATTCAGTAAATACAATACAAAAGAAGAAGTAGATGTTGTGGTGGAAAAATTAAAAACACTGATCTAAAATTTACCTGATCAGTATCTGCTTTTCCAGTCGCTCTTTTGCTGTACGCATTTGCACAATGTAAGTTCCTTTCTGCATTTCATTTCCAGGAAATGGAAGAGTGAACTCACCTGCCTTTACCTGTTGATCAATAAGATGTCTGATTACACGCCCGTTGAGATCGTAAACTGTTATTGAAATTTTGCCTGCTGTTTTTACACTTACATTCATCCATGAATCTGCCGTAACAGGGTTAGGATAAACAGTAAAATTAAACGGCCTTATGCGGTTCTCTGAAATTCCTGAAACGACATTCACATTTATCTGTCCCTTCATACCTGAACCAAAATGCGCACTGCAGCCATAGTAAATAGTTGTACCGGCCATTGCAGCCGTAATATTTAAAGTAAAATCTGAAGATGAACCAAATCCATCTTGAACTGCGTTGTTTGCATTCCAGTTTGCCAGGCTTACCTGTATCAAAGGGTGATCATTGGTTGCCTGGATGATCACTACATCACCAACATTTACAGTAAGCGTAGCAGGCGAATAACTAAAGCCACTGATATTTACATTATACTGTGCTGCTTTTAAAGAGGAGAACAAACCACACATGATGAAAAGAACCAATAGCTGTTTCATGACCGAAGGTTTAGTTAATAGATAATACAACCTGTTTCCGGAATGAACGGATATAATAAGAGAACAGTTGCCACACGTAAATAAAAATGTCTAAATTTCAGCTCTAAAAATTGATTATGATCCTGCGTAGATTACTGCTTGCTGCCCCCACAGTTATGCTTTTTGCGAACTCATGCACAACGAAAGTTGAAAAGAAAACCGAGCCTGTTGCTTCATCAGGCATACCGGAATATGTTTTACAATCGAATATTTACGAGGTGAACGTAAGACAATACAGCCCCGAAGGAACCTTTAAGGCATTTGAAGCATCGCTGCCACGTTTAAAGGAAATGGGAGCAGAGATACTTTGGTTCATGCCCATTACCCCAATCAGTAAAGTTGATCGAAAAGGTGTGCTGGGAAGTTATTATGCTGTTGCTGATTATACAGCAGTGAATCCTGAGTTTGGCACACTGGAAGACTGGAAGAGCTTGGTGAATAAAGCACACGAACTGGGTTTTAAAGTAATTACCGATTGGGTTGCCAATCACACAGGCGCAGATAACAGATGGATACAAAGCAATCCTGATTTTTTTGTAAAGAAAGCAGATGGCACATTGGCTTTTGCATTCGATTGGAGCGATACACGTGATCTCAACTTCTGGAATCCTGTTTTGCACGACAGCATGATCAATGCTATGAAATTCTGGTTAACCGAAACAAAAATCGATGGGTTTCGTTGCGATGTGGCGGGTGAAGTGCCACGCAGTTTCTGGCAAAAATGTATTGCTGAATTAAAAACAGTAAAGCCTGATATTTTTATGTTGGCCGAAGGCGATGTGGCATGGTTACATGATGCAGGCTTTCATGCAAGCTATGGTTGGGATGGTTTTGCCAAAATGAAAAAAGTAGCAAAAGGCGAAGCGAGTGCGAAAGTACTCGACACAGTGATCCGTCATTTAGATGAATCCTATTCGCCGAACTATATTAAAATGTATTTCACCAGCAACCATGATGAGAACAGCTGGAACAAAGCCGACTATGAAACAATGCCCGGTGAAGTACATGCACCATTTGCGGTGTTAACACAAACATGGAAAAATACATTGCCGTTAATTTACAGCGGACAGGAAGAACCTTTCCTTGATTCGATTTCATTTTTTTATAAAGACACGATTGCTTTCAGTAAATATCAACGTGCCCCTTTTTACAAAACATTACTGGTTTTGCGTAAGAGCACACCTGCATTGGCAGTTGATGCAGCTTATACAAAACTCGTTTCCTCTAATGATGATGCAGTCTTTGCATACACAAGAGAAAAAGGCGGAAAGAAAGTATTGGTGATCCTCAATCTTTCTAACAAGCCACAAACTGTTACCTTAACCGGTGCTATTGCAGGCGAAACACAAAATGTATTTGCAGATAAACATGAACATTTAACCGATGGGCAAAATTTTGCATTAGCGCCTTGGGGCTATTTAGTTTACAGTTATTAAGATGTCAGATAAACCAATTGCATACTTGATACCAATGATCGTTGGAGGTTTTATCTTCTGGATATTCTCCGGCTTTCAGGGAAACTATAACGAGCAATTAAACCAGAAGAATAGTAACAGAAGTTTTTGGATCGGTTATTTATCAATCATGATAATAATCACATTGATCCTGATTTCATTATTCAAATAAAAAAGATGGAGTGCTTAATTGCACTCCATCTTTTTTCTCTTTTCCCTCTTTCAATTTCTTAGCTAATAAATCCCAACGCCTTGATCAACTCATCAGGCAACTTCGGCAATTTTCTCCGTTCAATCAAGTAAGTAGAGAGTGCAGCCAAGTCTTTAAAAATGTAATGTTGCTGCACAGCTCCTTCCAAATATCCTGCACCACTTGTATTGCCCGTACCAACCCGCATACCGATCATACGACGCACCATCACATAATGTTTATGTCGCCAGCCCGCCAGCCAATGATCAATTTCAATCAAGGTATCAAGTATTTGAAACGAAGTTTGAAACACGGGAAAATCTCGATACAGCATAATGAACAATGCACTACGCATGGCAGCATCGCTGAACGAACCATCTGCTTGTTTTTCCTGTATAAACTGTGTATCAAAATCGGCCAGCTTATGTTGTTCCCTTTCTGTTAAACTGCTTTGATAAATATTTCTGTAATCGTTCCAGAAAGCATGCAATTCAGTTGGTGGATGCAATACGGCGTAACCTTTCCAGAATTTCTCATCAAAGAATGGCATACGTTCTAACCATTGATTGATCAGCTGCAAAACGGTTTGAGATCCTTCAATAGAATTGATCTCGTTAAAATCATTCTGCGCAAAACCACCTTCGTTGGTACGCTTGTAATAATCATGCTGATGACGTTTCTCCATTTTCAAACCAAGCGTTGCTTCAATTAAACGAAACTGTTTGCTTTGAAAACCCGATGCAGGAGTGAGCAGGTTACGGAATTCAAGAAAATCCATCGGCGTCATGGTGTCAAGTATCGTTACCTGTTGATTCAGCAATTCTAATATTCGTGTAACACGTTTCAAACGATGACGGCACAGATTCAGATCTTCACTGTTATCATCTACCTTTTCTTTGCTGAATACTTTTTTTACAAAGTCCAGTTCAAATAAAATCTGTTTGAACCATAGTTCATAAGACTGGTGAATGATGATGAACAACATTTCATCATGCGCAGGTTGCTGGCCTTCAGCAAAACTTAAAAGATGCTGGCTGTCGAGAATTTTCTCCAGCTGCAAATAAGAAGGGTAGTACTGTCCGTTATCAGGTTTCATGTGTAAATTTTAGTTGTTTATGGCCACATGTTATTCGCCAGAAAATTTTTATGGCTCATTTCATATGCTTTCGTTAAGGCGGCAAGGTTAAAGAAATTTCATGAACTTATATCAGGCTGCAGTTACTTTGCTATACGAATTCATTTATTTATCCGTTTTATCAAATAACGTATCCTGTGTAAGACTGGCTTTATTTTTGCAAAACAAATATTCATATGCAAAAGAAACTGATCTTAACCTTACTCACCGTTGTAACCTTTACTGCACTTACTGCACAAGATCTTCGTTTAAATCTCTTTGGAGGTATGGCCAATTACAATGGCGATCTTCAATCAAGACCAATAACTTTTCAGCAGGCTCGATATAGTGTGGGGCTTTGGGCCAGTTATGACATCAACCCCTATGTGATGTTGCGTGGCGGGCTTCATTTTGCCGAGGTAAGAGCGGAAGACCGTTTTCAAAAGAACCCAGCAAACATCTTGCGTAATCTCAGTTTCGCAACAAATATCATCGAATTACATGCCGGTGCTGAATATCATTTTCTTGGAATGACCGACAGGGTTTTCTCACCTTATGTTTTTGGTGCCCTTGCAGGTTTTTATTACAATCCGTATGCATATGACCAGGGAGGAAACAAGGTTTTCCTGAAACCACTGTCAACAGAAGGACAGGGTTTAGCTGGATACCCCGATCGTCAGCCATATAGTTTAACTCAATTTACAGTTCCACTTGGCGTAGGTGTTCGTATGGTACTTACCGACAGGATTGATGTTGGTGCAGAGTTTGGCTACCGCAAAACATTTACTGACTACATGGATGATGTAAGTCGTTCTTATGTTGATCAGGCTGTGTTACTTGCTTCACGTGGACCAAAAGCTGTTGAAATGGCATTTCGTACACCGGAAGTTCCCGGTCATTCAATCGATCCTTATCCGGTTGATTTGGAAAAAAGAGGCGGCTCCGAATTTAAAGACAATTACTACTTTCTCGGTTTAACATTCACCTATCGTATCACCGGCGGCGACCGTTCGGGAGGCCGTTTAAGCGGCGGACGTGGTGGTGGCAAACGACGTTCAAGTTTAGGCTGTCCTACTAACGTTTTTTAAACGGATTTTTCAACTAAAAAATCACCCCGGTTTTCTTATCCACAAACTGCAATAAATTGTTGAAAAACAGTGAAAATAAAGGCTGTTTTTCTGTCGGGTTCCGTATGCTTTTCGGTATCTTTGGCCGCTTCAATTTAAGCGACATTTTAAGCTATGGATCAAACAGAAAATACAATGGAAAACGGGCAGGATAGGAATGGTCGTATCATACCCGTAAATATCGAGGAGCAAATGAAAACTGCCTACATCGATTATTCGATGTCAGTGATCGTTGGCCGTGCGTTGCCCGATGTAAGAGATGGATTAAAACCCGTTCACCGCCGCATTTTGTATGCAATGAACGAACTGGGTTTGCAATACAACAAAGCCTACAAGAAAAGTGCAAGAGTGGTGGGTGAGGTGCTTGGTAAGTATCACCCCCATGGCGATGGATCTGTTTACGATGCCATGGTGCGTATGGCCCAGGAATGGAGCATGCGTTACACCTTGGTTGATGGCCAGGGTAACTTTGGTAACCAGGATGGTGATGGCCCTGCAGCGATGCGTTATACCGAGGTAAGAATGGAACGTCTTACCGAAAGTATGCTGGGCGATATCGATAAAGAAACAGTCGATTTTCAAAACAACTTCGATGATTCCGAAAGAGAACCTTCGGTTCTTCCTACACGTATTCCGCAATTATTGGTGAATGGTTCAAGTGGTATTGCTGTTGGTATGGCTACCAACATGATGCCGCATAACCTGGGTGAGGTAATTGACGGCTGTATAGCGTTTATCGATAACCGGGAGATTACGATCGATGAGTTGATGACGCATGTAAAAGCTCCTGACTTTCCAACTGCCGGTACCATTTACGGCATGGAAGGCATTAAAGCCGGTGCTCATTTTGGACGTGGTCGTGTTGTGTTGCGTGGTAAACTAACCATCGAAACAAAAACAAGTGGCCGTGAACAGATCATCATTACAGAAGTACCGTACCAGGTAAACCGTGATGCATTAACCGATAAGATCGGTCAGTTGGTGAATAATAAAGTGATTGAAGGTATTGTTCACGTAAACAACGAGAGTAACCAAAAGGAAGGTACACGTATTGTTGTTGACCTGAAGCGTGATGCTGTTGCCAACGTGATCGTGAACCAGCTGTTTAAGTTCACCGAACTGCAAACTTCTTACGGCATCAATAATGTTGCCATTGTAAAAGGCCGACCAAAAACACTTAACCTCAAAGAACTCATCTCTGAGTTTGTTGAATTCCGTCATGAGGTTGTTGTACGTCGTACGAAATATGAATTACGCAAAGCGCAGGAAAGAGCACATATCTTATTAGGTTATCTGATTGCATTAGATCATCTCGATGAAGTAATTGCTCTCATCCGCAGTTCTGCAACACCCGATGTTGCCAAAGAGAATTTGATCAATGCAGGTTGGGGATTGGATGAAATACAAGCCAAAGCAATTCTTGAACTCCGTCTCCAGCGTTTAACAGGCATGGAGCGTGATAAGATCAAGAATGAATATGATGAGTTAATGAAACTGATCAATCATTTGAACGAGCTTTTATCAAACGAAACCATGCGTTTCGATCTCATTAAAACCGAGTTACTCGAAATAAAAGAGAAATTTGGTGACGAACGTAAAACAGAGATCACTTACTTAGACAATGAAGTGCGTATTGAAGACCTCATTAAAGAAGAAGATGTGGTGATCACTATTTCACATCATGGTTATATCAAACGTACTTCGGCTAATGAATACCGTCAGCAACGCAGAGGCGGCAGGGGAGCAATGGGTAGTAAAACAAGAGAAGAAGATTATGTAGAACATCTCTTTGTTGCATCTACTCACCATACACTTTTATTCTTCACGGAAAAAGGAAGGGTGTATTGGCTGAAGAGTTATGAAATTCCCGAAGGCGATAAAACAAGCAAGGGCAGAGCTATTCAAAACCTGATGCAATTACCGCCTGATGATAAAGTGAGAGCAATTATTGATGTTGCCAATATCGAAGATGAAGAATTTGTGAAGAATCATTACATTGTATTGTGTACAAGAAAGGGTATCATTAAGAAAACGCTTTTGGAAGACTTTAGCAGACGCCGTGCAACTGGTGTTAACGCTATCACCATCGTTGAAGGTGATGAATTACTAGAAGCGAAGATGACTGATGGAAGCAGTGAAATTATGATGGCGGTGAAAAGCGGCCGTGCAATTCGTTTCCCTGAAGAAAAAGTAAGACCAACGGGTCGTGGTGCCATCGGTGTTGCAGGTATTGAAGTGGATGATGAGAATGACGAGGTGGTTGGTATGATTTGTGTTAACAGGGATGACACCAGCCGCACTGTATTGGTAGTAAGTGAAAAAGGATACGGTAAGCGTACCCCTGTTGATGAATACCGGATGACCAACAGAGGTGGTAAAGGTGTAAAAACAATTAACGTGACTGATAAAACAGGTCCGTTGGTTGGTATGCTGGAAGTGACCGAGAAAGAAGATCTGATGATCAGTTGTAGGAGTGGTATCACTATTCGTATGAAAGTGAATCAGATCAGTGAACAGGGACGTGCTACACAAGGTGTTAAACTGATACGGGTTGATGATGGCGATGAAATTGCAGCAATTACCCGTTTGGATGAAGAGGAAGAAGTAGTAGATGCAACTGATGTACTACCGGAAGCATCTGATAGTTCTGACAATAACATTTCTGACAACTCTGATCATAACACAACAACGACCGACGAAACACCTGAATCATCTGACAATCAGTAAAAAACAATAAACACAAAAAATAAAGAGATGAAAAAATTTCTTTTCTCAGCGGTTGCTGTACTGTTTTGCCTGGGTCTTTCTGCACAGGATGTAAAGAAGATCCGCAATGCTTACGACAAAAAAGATTGGCCAAAAGCAAAAGAGGCAGTTGATCTTGCTTTAGCGAATGAAAAAGAACAAAAGAATTGGGAAGCCTGGTATTACAAAGGATTGATCTATGGCCAGATCGCCAAAGATGCAACCCTGAAGGCAACCGTTCCTGATGCATGGATGCAATCATTCGATGCCTATCAAAAAGCAATGGAGCTTGACCAGAAACAGTCGGAAGTTTATATGATGACAAGGCAGTATCCGATTTTTGATAACTATCTCGAATTGCAAAAAGAAGCCAACCAGTTATACAATAGCGGCAACTACCAGGGCGCTTTGGATGGCTATAAAAAAGCCGACAAAGTTGGTCGTTTCATCTTTAAAAATAAATGGGCGCTGAGCGAAGTTGATACCATCCTGTATTACTATGCCGGTGCTGCTGCTATGCAGTTAGAAAATAAAGAAGAAGTAGTTTCTTTCTTCCAGAAAATAGCTGATGCCAACATTGGTGGCGAAGGTTATGATGTGGTGTACCGCTATCTTACTTATTACTACGATCAGAAGAAAAATCCGGAGTTAGCAGCTAAATATGCTGAAAGCGGACGTAAGCTTTATCCAAAGGATACTTACTACGATCGTATTGAACTCGATAAAATGCGTAAGAGCGGGGCAGATGCGTTAGAAATATTTAAGAAGTACGAAGGTATTGTTGAAACAGACCCTAAAGATTACGAGGTGCGTTACGATTATGCAGCTGAGATCTTTAACTGGCTCTATATGGATTCAAAAGCAACAGCAGAACAAAAACCTGCTTACTTCGACAAGATCATTTCTGCATTGAAGAAGTGTATTGAACTTGATCCAAAGCAGCCAGATGCTCATTTGCTGATCGGTAAAACCTATTTCAATGAAGCTGCTTTTATGCAGGATGAAATGAAGAAGATAAAAGGAACAACTCCGGCCGACACACAAAAGAAGACTGAGATGAAAAAACAAATGGAAGACCGGATGAAAGAGGCACTTCCTTATTTAGATAATTCAGCGGCTATTTTTGCCGCAATGACGGCCGATCAAATGAAAGATAAGCGTACGAAAAACGAATACAAATCAACTTTGTATCTTTTAACAGAAGCCTATCGTTTTCTCGGCAATAAGGATAAAGAGAAAGAATTTGATGCAAAATACCAGGCGTTAAATCAATAAGCCAGGTGTTCTCTCAACTTTAAGGCTGTCGTTTTACGACAGCCTTTTTTTATTACATTTAATAAACAGAATTAATAAGATATGTCATTGAAACTGAACCGTACAAGCTTTGGCGATCCGAAAAATACCGGCAACGTTTTAAATCGGGAAGAAGCATTTAAGCTGTTAAATGATTGGGTGAAAAATGAACGCCTGCAACTTCACATGAAACAGGTTGGCCACCTCATGAAATGTTGGGCACAGGAAAAAGAAGGTTTACAGGAAGCTGATCAATGGCGGTGGGAAATGGCTGGTTTATTACACGACGCAGATTGGGATCAATGGCCCGACCAGCATTGCAGCAAGATCATTGAAGAACTTGAAGCCAGGAATATTGACCCGGAGATCATACGGGCAATTGCGAGTCATGGACCAAATCATTTTGGTGTTGAGCCGGAAACAAGGATGGACAAGATGCTGTATGCTTTCGATGAATTAAGCGGATTGATCCATGCATACAGTTTAATGCGACCGGAAGGTTATGCAGGCATGGAATTGAAAGGCGTTAAGAAACGATTGAAAGAAAAAAGCTTTGCGGCAAATGTGAATCGTGAAGAAATTATGGATGCGTTAAACAGGGCAGGTGTCGATCTGGAAACTCTGGTGCCATTCATGATAGAGAGACAATCCAGTGTTAAGTAGTCCCGTGCGGCTATTTAACATAAAAATTTGTTATAAGACTTCTCACCAACACGCTCTTATTTTACGCAGTATGTAGCTTTCTGACTTTTCGCCGTGGGAAGCAAAACATAATGGCAAGGCGGGTGTGTTAGCTATGTTTTGCTTCCCACGGCGAATTGGAAGATTGCGGTTAGTGAGAACGTCTGATAACAGAATATTATGTCTAAACACATGGACTTGTGGAATCGGGTTTGTAAGTTTATCAAAGGCAAAACCGATTCGGATGGCTCACCAAAAACTCACAGGAAATAGGCCGTAGGCCTTGTGTATTAAAAGAAAAAACCACCGCTGTAACGATGGTTAAATAATATCGGCTGTCTTGGCCAGCCATAACAAAGTTAATGAATGTTATGGCAACATACTTGTTTATTCAATCAGTTTTACTATCTTTTTCCTTTGGTTTTTTTATAGCCGCCTTTATTTCGGCTTACACGAAAAATAAAAAGGTTAATGCCGATATTTTTGATTCTAAAAGGATTGATAGTAGCGATAGGGATAATAATACCTAGTTATCAGTTAATAGTTAATAAAGAAAAAAAAGGGGTGCACCGAATCAATGGATTTGGTTGGCTTTTGATTTGTTTTGCCATTTTAACGGGTTTAGTTAGCATAATCGAGGGTATTAGCAATAAAAATTCAAATAGGCCTATTTTGGATGTTTTGACCTACGATAGACCTAATCCAATTCTAGTTAAAGACAGTCTTTTTGAAAGATACCAGTTTATCGCAAGCGTAGGAACTTTAACGGACGAAATGGCTTACAAAATAAAAGAGAAATTTGTTTTGATAAATGCCTTTAAAGGAGGTTATGTAATCGGTGGTTCTACAACAATTAATCAGGCAAATGAATCTATAATTTTAGAAAAGCAGACTGCTCTTAGATTTTCATCCGAATTTTGGAATGACATTAGACAGCCAAAGACGGACTCTTGTTATTATTTCTTAAAAGTAGACTATGAAAATGAAAGTGGTGACGAACAAAAGCCTTTAAGAAAAATATATGGCTTTACGCTGATGGATGTAAAAAAGCCTATTTATGAGGTTAATTCTCACACATACCAACTAATGAAGAAGATTCTTATAAAAGAAAATCAGTGGTGATAATAAGCAACAAAAAAGCCCCAAACGGGGCTTTAAATATTATTCAGCAGATGTAGTAGGGACAAAGTCGGCATTTTCTAAAGAAAGCCACTTTCCAACTTTTGACATTTTGACTTCTAAGTTAGAAAGACGTCTATCTATTGATTCTAAACTTTGGGCAACTTGTTCCATATTTGCCTCTATTGATAAGACAGAACGTAAAACTTGGGTGTTGATTTGCTCATTAGACATGGGCTAGAATTTAGAATTTAATATTTAAGCGTAACAGTTGTTTAGCAATATTAGTAAAAACTTTTTTTATAAAGGATGTTTGTATACATAAATAGACCAAAAATTTATAAAGGCTCTTTTACTCAAAAGTAAGGTTATTTTAAAGTTTAGTAATTCTGGTTATAGTTCCCACGAGTGGGCGGGCTTTTGGTGGCGGGGTGTTTAACATAATATTAATTATACGAATAATTATAGCCTAAAATATTCAAGCTCAGCGGCTAAGTCAAGGTGTGAATGTTGCTCCTGCAGGCGTTTTGCCAGTTCGTAATGCTTTTGCAGGAACTGTTTGTGAAGTTGTGATGTGGGATGAAACGGTTTATGATTTCGTGCAGTTACCAACTGGCGGATTTCTTTGATCAATTGTTTTGTGGGTTCAGTAAACGCATAGTCTGAAAACTTTTCCATTACAAACTGCGTAGCGGCATAGTTCGGATGCGCCAGGTCAATATCATAGAAACGGTAATCACGCAATACATCGATCACAAGTTCATAAGCCGGGAAATAAAACAACCGGTCGAACTTATTCACCAGGTGATGTACCGTTTCCAGCAAACGGGCTTTGCTCCGGTTATTCTCAACCACACCGTCTCGCAAATGTCTTACCGGGCTGATGGTGAAAATGATCTTGAGCTTGGGGTTAAAATGAAACAACTGGTGAATGGTATTATCAAGCTCAGCTACCTGTTCGTCGATTGGAATAAGGTATTTGTCGAACCATTGCCCCGGTGCCTTGTGGCAGTTGGCCACAAAACGGCCATTATCCACCAGTTTGTAAACGAATGATGACCCTAAAGTTATGATGAGCCAGTCGGCTTTTTTCAGGAATTGATGAGCCGTGTGTTGAGAGTTATTTATTCGCTCCAAAGCCTGTTTCTGATCCGGCTGTGAGAATTGACTGTGATGGCTCCAGCTTTGCCAAAGCTCGTTATAATGAAACAGATCGTCGCTGGTGTACTCTTTATCCTGTATATAAGAAACAAGATTACGGCAAACACTTATTGGCTCAAACAGAATACCATTTGGATTTTGCAATACTTTGAATTTCAAATCACTAAGATTATTTCCAATATGCTCTGTAAAGCAGCTCCCGATCAATAAAACCGAGTGTTGGTGTGTTATGGGCGCCGGCAACGGCTTAATCTCAATAGTAGCGATCAGGTTCATTAGTTAAATATTTCACCGGCAATCAGCAGGCTATTTTGCAAGGCTTGCGTATTCAGTTGCAGGCTGTTGGTTTCTTCAAAATATCCGATCATTTTTTCTGTATCCATATTACCCACCAGCTCGTCATCGGCCATGGGACACCCCCCAATTCCTTTTAATGCACCATCAAAACGCCTGCAACCGGCTTCGTAGGCAGCTGCCAGTTTCTCACGCCAGTTAACACTTGTTGAATGAAGATGCACACCAATTTCTGTTTCGGGCAATTGATTCACTAAATAACCGGCCATTCGTTTCACTTGTTCAGCAGTAGCCAGTCCAACTGTATCAGCCAAAGAGATTGTTTCAATTCCCAACTCAACCAACTGCTCCGCATAACTGAAAACAATTTCTTCCGTCCATGGATCACCGTATGGATTACCAAAACCCATAGACAGATAGACCACCAATTGCTTTTTATTCTTGATACAAAGTTCCTGGATCGCCTCTACCCTTTTGATCGATTCATTGATCGAACTATTTGTATTCCGCTGCTGAAATGTTTCCGAAACGGAAAATGGGAACCCGAGATAATTGATCTCGTCAAACAAAACCGCATCTTCAGCTCCCCGTTCATTTGCAATGATTGCCAATAGTTTCGACCTTGAATCTGCTAATTTAAGTTTAGGTATTACCTGGCTTGTATCGGCCATTTGCGGAATGGCTTTGGGTGAAACGAAACTGCCAAAGTCGATGGTATCAAAACCAACTTCCAATAATGCATTCAGATACCTGATCTTTTGCTCAGTAGGAATAAAGGTCTTCCAACCCTGCATAGCATCACGTGGACATTCAATAAGTTTAATGGATTGTTGCGCCATAACCGGCACAAAATTAAGCGAAGTGAATGGTTTTAAACTTTTAATGCATTTACCTTCTCACGCATGGCATTAAAGAAACGGTTACGGTCTTTCTCTCCCGTTGCGCTGATTTGAGTTGATCGACTAACCAGTGTAAAAAAATTGGCAAATGCTTTTTCATTAAAGCGGGGATCTTTTGTAATAAGATAACTCAACACATTGTAGGTAACGAAGGAAAGCTTCTCTTCATTTAATTCCAGAAGAATGGTATTACTGCCAATGATCACTTCGTTTACATAAAACTGGAGTGGTGCCCGGTAAACGATATCCGGATCCCCGGGCATGAACTTGATCCCCTTTTCAACTTCCAACTCAATATGATCAAGACATTTCTGGAAAGAATCAATAACGATATTCAAGTCTTCGGGGTGCTTAAAGTATCCGCCTTCTTTGTAATACTTTAATTGACTTAACGTACTGTTGATACTCTCTGCGTTCCATAATTCCAGGGAAGGAATTTTATTATACTCACGGATAATCTCCTGACCAAGATGAAAGCAATCAAGCAAAGGAAACTCTTCAAGCGAAAACAATTTGCCTTTGTACTCCGGCATATCCTTAATTGTCTTGCTCCAGAAAAAAGTTTTAAAGGCCGCAATTTCAGGATAGAGATAAAAATGATAAAACGTAATATCCTTACAGAAATAAAGCATCCGCTTACTTGCAAATGAGTTGAAATATTTCATGTATTCCAGCATTGCTTTCAGGTATTGATCAAACGAGATACGTTCATCATTTATTTCAGGTGCACGAAAAACAACGAGCTCATTTTGTAATTGTAAAACCTGGTCAATTGATATTTTGAAATGATGACTGAGTGTTTTGAGTTCAGAAAGGGATACTTCCTTTTCGCCTCGTATGCGACGGTAGGCACTGTCGTTACTGATGTTAAGCAAATCTGCTACCTGGTCAACCAATGAAATATGAGATGGCAATGAAGTCTTAATGTACTGGAATAACAGTACCTGTGGGTGGTTCGTATCCATAATCTCTGGTTTTTGGGTTTTCTGCAAACGAGTGACCGATGATTTGCAGAAATTAATAATTACTAGTAAGATAGTCAGATTTTTCGCAAATCACAATACCGTGTTGAAGGTAGAAATGGCCGGTTTGTGGTATTAACCGCCAAATTGAAAAATGCACAGGTGTTAAGCAATTATGAAAGGCCTATCGACAGATGTAGGTTTGACATGTCAATTGACAATCTATCACTAACAATCAAAACCTAAAACAATGAGAAAGATTCTACTCATCGCCGCAGTATTTTCATTCAGCTTGTTCAGAGCTTCTTCCCAGGTAAAATTTGGATTCAATGCCGGAATCTCAGTTTCAAATGCAGTTTCAAGAGACAAGGAAGAAAATGAAACCGAAATATCTGATCCTATTGCAGGTTTGAATATTGGTTTTGTAACGACTGTGCCCATAGGTAAAAACTTCTCTTTTGCGCCCGGATTAAATTTTGTTCAAAAAGGTGCAAAGCAGTCTGAGAGTTATGAATCTCTTGGAGCGGAAACTATAACCATTAACTGGCAGGGCAGATTAAGTTGTCTCGAGTTACAGCTACCAATTCTTTATAATACAAATGGCGAAAAAGGCAAATTCTTTTTGGGAGCCGGCCCAACACTTTCATACGCAATAAGCGGAAAAAGTAAACTAAAAATAACCGGAGAGGAACAGGAGGACAGAAAATTAGATTTTGGCAATTCCAATGAGGATGATTTACGTCCCTTTGATATTGGGGCAAACGTATTAATTGGATATATGATCAACAAAGGATTCGTTGTATCTGCAAATTATAACATGGGATTATTAAACTTAACCCCTGGTGATGATGCAAAGGATATGTCCAACCGATTCGATTATTACTCATTGAAAATTGGTTGGATGATTGGCAAATAAAATCAAACAAAGAACACTACATGGAACACAACTTCAACCCAAATAAAGGCGATTATAAATATATCCTTGAAGAAGAACAACGCAAAGAGACCGGGGAAGCCCCAACTGCCCCGGCCTCATCAAATCAAAGTTTAAGCGCTCGTTTCTGGAACTGGCTTCTTGTTTTCTTCCTGAAACGTTCGAAACGAACGGATCAAATCAAAATCACTTTTCCTGTACTCTTTGAGTTTTTTTGCTAACCGCATCACCGCTACTATTATCACCAACTAAACCATTTACTATGCGAATCTCACATTTACTCATTTTGATAACCGTATGGATGAAATCAGAAGTAAAAGCACAGGTTACAACTCCAACACAAACTATACGTGGGCGTGTGGTTGATGCCGAAAGCCAATCACCCGTTAAAGGCGCAACAGCTACAATTGAAGGGACGCTCTTTACAGCCATGACAGATACCTCCGGTAATTTTGTATTGCCTGGCATACCTGTTGGCCGCCAACGTGTGCAAGTAAGCTTTGTTGGCTACCAGATCTATCTATCAGATTATTTTATTCTCAACTCTGCAAAAGAAACTGATTTGCAGATCACACTTATAGAAGAAAAGAAAAGTCTGGGGCAGATAACGATCACGGGCACCCGAAATCCAAAACTACCCGTCAATAAATACGCACTGGTGAGTGGCCGATCGTTTTCTGCAGAGGAAACACAACGATTCGCTGCAAGTGCCAATGATCCAGGTCGCATGGCCATGGGGTTTCCCGGCGTGCAACCAAGCAGAGATAGCAGAAACGATATTATCATTCGTGGTAATAATCCTGTGGGTATGAACTGGCGACTGGAAGGTTTGGATATTCCAAATCCCAATCACTTTGCACGCAGAGGAAGCAGCGGCGGAGGTATTACCATTTTCAGTTTAAGTGTTTTAGATCATTCAGATTTTTACACCGGAGCCTTGGCTGCTGAATACGGCGATGTATTGAGCGGTGCTTTTGATGTGCACTTTCGCAAAGGCAATCAGCAAAAAGCAGAACATACATTTAAGGCAGGTATGATCGGTCTTGAGTTTTCAACTGAAGGACCCATACAGAAAGGAAGAAGTTCTTATTTGGTCAACTATCGTTATTCATTTCTGGATATTTTAAACGCCTTCGGCATTAATCTCGTTGATGAACGTGAACGAAATAAATTTCAGGATGTATCCTTCAATCTTGCATTCAATAACAAGAAGAATACGGTACAAACAAATATCTGGGGAATGGGTGGTTACAGTAAAGAAAACTTTCTTGCCGTAGACGACACAGCACAATGGAAGCAGTATGATGATTATGCTGTTTATGAAAACAGTACGTTGATGGGTGCGTTTGGCATTGCACAAACGATCAAACTCAATACGAAGTCGTTTATCAAAACATCCATTGCAGTAATGGGACAGCAGATCAAATGGGTGGATGATACGCTTACGAAACAACAGGTGGCAACGAAAGTAAATGATGAACTGTATAACAACAACCGTGTTTCAGCAACTGTTTCATTTAATCATAAAGTAAATACAGTTGTAAACTTTAAGGCAGGCATGTATGCAAGTCTGCTGGATTATAAGTTTAATAAAGGCGAATGGAATTATACAAACAATTCTTTCAAACCAAATGTGATCATGGGCGAAGGAAACAGTTGGCTGTTACAACCATATCTGCAATTTGGAATAAAGCCCAACAGCCGCATTCTCATCAACCCCGGTGTACACAGCATGTACTTTGCGTTGAACAAACAGTTTGTTATTGATCCACGGCTTTCAGTACAATATCGTTTTTCTGCTAAAACCAATCTTACTGCTGCATATGGATTGCACAGCAAACTTCTTCCGCTGGGTTCTTATTTCTATCAGTCAGGTTCTTCTTTTCCCAATAAGGATCTGAAGATGATGCGATCACATCACTACATCCTTGCATTTGATCAAATGCTGGGAAAGAAGTGGCGCTTTCATGTAGAGGCTTATCGCCAACAGTTATTTCAGATACCTGTTGTAGACAATATTGACAGAACTTATTGGATATTGAATGAGATGGAAGGTTATGCCAATGAACCATTGGTAAGTAAAGGAAAAGGAACAAACACCGGTGTTGATCTTTCATTGGAAAAATTCTTCTCGAAAGGTCTGTTCATGATCGCATCATTCTCTGTGTTTGATTCAAAGTTTATTCCGTTGGATGGCAAATCATACAACACCCGGTTTAACTCACGTACAAGCGCATCATGGGTTGGTGCAAAAGAATGGAAACTGAAAAAGAATAAAGTACTGCAGGCAGGTTGGAAAGTGTTATACAATGGAGGCGTGCCCCTCTCCCCTCTTGCTGCTGTGCAAAACGGAAGCTCAAGACAACCTGTACTTGATGAAACAAAGCCTTACTCAGAATATACAGATGCATACTTCAGAACTGATGGACGTATCTCACTTCGAAAAGATAAAAAGAAGATCAGTTGGCAGCTTGCACTTGATATTCAGAATCTGTTTGCACAAAAGAACATTGATCCCTTAGGCAGAAGATATGACCCTACAACTAATCAATGGACATTCAAACAACAATCGGGCATTGTTCCTGTGTTGAGTTATCAGGTAGATTTTTAGAATTATCCCCGTTGCTTCATTGCCTCATACAATATCATGGCCGTTGCTACACCTACATTCAAACTTTCAAAATCTCCTTTCATGGGGATTTTGAAAGTTTCATCGCAGATCTTCATCAGTCCGGGAAAAACACCTTTTTCTTCACCACCCATGACAATGGCGCAGGGTTCTTTGAAATCGCAATCATAAATACTTGTCTTCGCTGTCATTTCACTGGCAAATACACGAATGCCATTCAGATGAAGATCATCAACAGCTTTCATTAAACTGTTCACTCTGCAAACAGAAATCAATTCTAAAGCACCCGCACTTGTAAGAATTGCATCTTCATTCAATGCCCCTACTCCTTTATCGGGAATAATAATCGCATGAGCGCCGCAACACAAAGCAGTGCGTGCAATGCCACCAATATTTCGAATATCAGTAACACCATCAAGAATAACGAACATTGGCACTTCGCCTTTCTCCACTACCCAGTCAATTACCTGTTGCAGATCCTGGTAACGGATCTTTGAAAGTTGCGCAAGACATCCCTGGTGATCGCTTACATTAAAACTGTTTAGCTTTTCAACCGGTACTTTATTAACGGGCACCTGTTGTTTAAATGCGAGCTTTTGAATTTCTTCTGCAACATCGCCATGCAAGGTATTCTGCATATAAATGCGATCAAGCTGCTTCCCTTCCTGTAAAGCTTCAAGCACAGGAATGCGGCCGATCACTAAAGTAGATTTCTTGGGACGTTGTTGTTTTTGACGGAACTGTTTCACGCTGCAAAGAAACATAAAAAAGAAACCCACAAACCTTTCGGTTTATGGGTTGAACCACATTGATGGTTTTGTTTGGGTTATTTTAAACCGAAAGCCTTTTTCACTTTCGATACATAATCTAATTTTTCCCAGGTAAACAGTTCCACTTTTACTTTTTTCACTTTACCATCAGGGCTCTTGAATGTTTTTTCTACTACTTCAGGAACACGGCCCATATGACCATAAGCAGCAGTTTCGCTGTAGATCGGGTTACGCAGTTTCAAACGCTGCTCGATAAAGTAAGGACGCATATCGAAGATACCTTCAACGATCTTGGCAATAGCTCCATCGCTTAAATCAACCTTTGCAGTACCGTAAGTATTTACGTTAATTGAAGTTGGTTTTGCAACACCAATTGCATAAGAAACCTGCACCAACACTTCGCTGCACAAACCTGCAGCAACTAAGTTCTTTGCAATGTGACGTGTAGCGTAAGCAGCTGAACGATCTACTTTAGACGGATCTTTACCGCTGAATGCACCACCACCATGCGCACCTTTGCCACCGTAAGTATCAACAATGATCTTACGACCGGTTAAACCTGTATCGCCATGTGGTCCGCCAATTACGAACTTACCTGTGGGGTTGATATGATATTTAATATCATTATTGAACAGCTTAGCGTATTTCTTGTATTTTGATTTGATACGTGGGATCAGAATGTTGATCACATCAGCTTTGATCTTTGCCAGCATTTTTGCTTCTGCATCAAAATCATCATGCTGTGTAGAGATAACAATTGCATCGATGCGAACCGGTTGATTGTTATCATCATATTCCAAAGTTACCTGGCTCTTTGCATCAGGACGCAGGTAAGGCATTTTTGAATTCTTTTCACGACGGATAGCCGCTAACTCGATCAACAGATTGTGAGCAAGATCCAACGCCAATGGCATGTAATGTTCTGTTTCGTTAGTTGCATAACCAAACATCATACCTTGGTCACCGGCGCCCTGTTCTTCTTTTTTCTTACGATCAACACCTTGGTTAATGTCAGCACTTTGCTCATGAATAGCGCTTAACACACCACATGAGTTTGCTTCGAACATATATTCACTCTTTGTATAGCCGATCTTTTTAATTACACCACGGGCAATTTCCTGAACATCGAGGTAAGCTTTTGAACGTACTTCACCAGCCAAAACAACCTGGCCGGTTGTAACCAATGTTTCGCAGGCTACTTTTGATTGAGCATCAAATGCAAGAAAATTATCAATGAGTGCATCACTGATTTGGTCAGCTACTTTATCAGGATGACCTTCAGAAACTGATTCAGATGTAAATAAGTAAGGCATAATAATGAGTTTAGATGTTCCGTTATTTTTTGTTCGGAAAGCCGCAAAGATAAGCCGTGAAACAATTCAAAACTTACGGCTTTGAGTAATAGATACGCACATACATTTTTTGTGTAGGATGCGAGCCCCCACCGAGTTGCACACGACCGTAAGCTAACGGGTTAAGAGACGAAGCACTGGCTTTTTTGGCAGTGAAATGAACAATGTATGGAGCCGAAAGTTTAAAGTCCCGTCTTGTTGTTTTATTATTCACGAGGTTCTGAATATAGCTGGTCATGTTCAAGCGATATTCAGAGATAAGATTATTGGAAGCGTCCCTTATAAAATTGTTCCCTCCTCCAGTATAATCATAATCGAACTTGAACATTGTATCCAATTGCTGATTTAAGGTAGAAGCTGGTGTCATGTAGTATTGCTGATCAAAAGGGATCGGCTCAACAGCACCTGAAGCAGAGAAACTCGACATATGCAGGAAAGGCGGCATAAACATATTTTCAAGCGTCAACGGACCTTGGTAAACCTGCTGGGCAACCAACTCTGCACGATGAATGATGTAAGAACCTCTTGTTAATGTATCAAGACCAGGAATCGACACCCGAACGGCTGTTCCGGGAGCTGATTGAACATACACAAGGCTCGATGGAACACCGGCATTTATTACAGGCTGAGCAGTGCTGCCCGCATAATTGCGATGTATTTTGTTTGCATTAGCACTGCGGATGGTATCATTCACGAAGGTAAAACGTGCAACTGAGTTAGTATCCTTTCCCTCCCTGTTTTTTAAACGGTAGTAAAGATTAAGTCTTGTTGTTTCGCCGGTAAGTTGAAAATAGTTGATCACATTTCCACTTGTAACAGAATCAGCAACAATTGCAAAACCGTTAAGGAAGTTCTTGAACGTTGTATCGTTCTGAAAAGCACCATTTACATTGTCCTGATCCAATAACAATCGACCAAACGCATCACTCAAACGAATACGTAGTTGATTAAATACACTATCAGGTTTATATGCAGCTCGGTAAGGCCTTCTGATGTCACCTACAGTAACAGAAGCTGATCCAAGAAAATCTCCTGTAGAAAAATTTGGAGCGTCTGTTAAGCGGTATAATTTATTTGCTTTAAACGTTGGGTCACTGATTTTATACACATTCACTTTTGAAACTGCAGAAGTATCGCCATATGCACCTGTGAAAGATAATGAGAGTACACATGAGTCAAGGAACAAACTGTCTTTTGATACAGGATATGCAAATGGATAAAGTGTTGGGAGTAACTGCAGATACATAGAGGCAGTTGTTGTACCAAACATCGGATCGTTGATATAACCTAACAAATGCTGATCTGCTTTACCACTATATGTTGAATCGATTTCCAGATAGTTGGTTGTTGTAACAGGAAGTATAATGGTGTCTGTGATCAACCGATCAGTGCCAGGTAACAGATCACCTCCCAAAGTTGTACGCTCTAACTTTGTACAACTGCTGATAAGAATCGCAAAAAATAAAAATACAAATAAAAAGGAACTTTTACTGCGCATTTCCGGTGTGAGAAAACTCATAGAATGATGACAATATTATTTCGACGAAAGGTCGGTATATAGTTGTAAATAGTCTGTTAAATCACCATCTGGTTTAAATGGTAACACTTTCTTTCCACGCACTTTGTTGAACTCTTCCAACAATTTCTTATCTACTTTTTCAGCACCAAATGTAATCGCATCAGCATACGACGCACCACCACGGAACATGGCTGTGTTGTTCGCATCCTTATAAGGCTCAAGGTCTTTGTCTTTAATACTTGCATGAATATTTGCCAGCTTTAAAAACTTAGCTCCCAGTTTTTCCTTAAATGTATTTTGACCAACAGTATAAATGAGTTTGCTGTTACCAAAAACAGGCTCCTTCTTATATGCTGTTTGCAGATACATAGGAATTAAACCGGTCATCCAGCCACTGCAATGAATGATATCAGGAGGCCATCCGAATTTCTTTACAGTTTCCAAGGCACCTTTACAGAAAAAGATCGTACGAAGATCGTTATCATCAAACCACTTCTCATTTTCATCATGATAAATGAACTTGCGTTTGAAGAAATCTTCGTTCTCTAAAAAATAAACCTGCAAACGTGCGTTGGGTAAAGAAGCAACTTTGATCTGGAGTGGATAATCATCATTGTCAACCGAAACATTAATACCACTAAGCCTTACTACCTCGTGTAAACGGTGACGACGTTCATTGATGACACCGAAACGGGGCATAATGCAACGAATTTCGAAACCACTGTCATTTGCTTTGATCGCCAGTTGATTGACAATAGAAGAAAAATCTGTTTCTTCCAGATACGGAGACATTTCACTGGCAATAAATAAAATTCTTTTCTTTGCTGCTACCATTACTGATTGTTAAAGAATCGTTACCTGTTAAATAAGGTGTGCAAAGGTAGTGGATTTTAGGCAAAAGGCCTGTATTAGACATGTTTTGCCCTCAAAAAACAACATTCATGCTCATTTTTCATACCGTTCACCAACTACAGAATTACCTCCGCCATCAAAAGCAGAAAGGCCTGATAACGGGTTTCGTTCCCACAATGGGCGCCTTACACCAGGGTCATTTGTCATTGCTTGAGGATAGTAAAAAGGCCACCGATCTGACCATTTGCAGCATTTTTGTGAACCCCACACAGTTCAACGATCCCAAGGATTTTGAAAAATACCCGGTTACGATAAGTATTGATGTTGAACTTTTGTTGAAGGCGGGTGTGGATGTACTCTTTCTTCCCTCGGTAAAAGAAATTTATCCCAATGGAACAGTTAATCAGCCACATTACGATCTCGGCTTTTTAGAAACGGTGCTGGAGGGGAAATACCGTCCCGGTCATTTCCAGGGAGTGTGCCAGGTGATGCATCGTCTGCTCACAATTGCAGATGCACATCATTTATTTATGGGTCAGAAGGATTACCAGCAATGCATGGTCATCAATCACCTGATTGAAACCCAAAAAATTCCAACCAAACTGCATATTGCCCCCACCCTTCGTGAAAGTGATGGACTGGCGATGAGCAGCCGCAATATGCGTTTAACAAAAGAAGACCGGCAAACTGCGGTGGCCATTTCGCAAACACTTACTCAAATGAAAATGCAATTGCAGCCGGGTTCTTTGCAAAAGATAAAAGATGATGCAACCGCTTTTCTCACATCAAAAGGCTTCAGAGTTGACTATACTGAAATAGCACATGCCGATACTCTTGCGTTGGTTAATAATTGGAATGGCACTGATCCGGTTGTGGCTTTAATTGCAGCCTATATTGGAGAAATTCGCCTCATCGATAACATGCTGTTAACAAAAACAGATTAAGTACGTACTTCGAAGTGCGCTTTTGTACCTCGTACCTCATACTTCGTATTTATAAAAAACTTTCCTTATAAATTTGCCATATGGAAATTGAAGTATTAAAGTCGAAAATTCATCGGCTTACGATTACAGAAGCAAATCTTCACTATGTTGGCAGCCTTACATTAGATGAAGACCTGATGGATGCCGCCAATATGATCGAGTATGAAAAAATTCAGGTGGTGAACGTAAACAACGGTAACCGTTTAGAAACTTATCTCATAAAAGGTAAACGTGGAAGCGGTGTTTGTTGTTTGAATGGTCCGGCTGCCCGTCAGGGTTCTGTTGGGGATGTGGTAATTATCATATCTTACGCCACCATGGATTTTGAAAAAGCAAAAAGCTTTAGTCCATGGGTTGTGTTTCCGAAAGAATCAAATAAACTTTAGACAGGCCAATACATTATGCTCAAGAAAAGAATCATCCTTGCTGTACAGTTTTTATTTTTCCTTGGGCTTGGATTGTTTCTTGTGTGGTGGATGGCCCGTGGCATTGATGATAAAGGTTGGGCTCAGATAAAAGTTTCATTGCAGCAGGCCAACTATTGGCTTTTTGTTCCTGTATTTGCGATGCTGCTGCTCAGCCATTATGTGCGTGCCCTGCGTTGGAAAATATTAATGGAGCCATTGGGTTATAAGCCGGGTACATTCAATGTTTTCAATGCAGTTATGATCGGCTACCTGGCCAATCTTGCCTTCCCCCGTTTAGGTGAAGTATTGAAATGTACGCTACTTGCACGTTACGAAAAAGTAGCTCCTGATAAACTCGTTGGTACTATTGTGGCCGAACGTGCCATTGATCTTGTTTGTTTGATCACAGCATTTGTGATCACCATCCTTTTGCAGATCGACACAGTTGGCAGTTATGCATTAGACATGCTGCAAAGTATTTTCAAAGGAAAAGGCGACGGATTTTCATGGCTTCGACTCGGCATGGTACTTGGCATTGCTGCTTCTTTTATCCTGATCGCTTATTGGATACTCAGCCGTTTTGCACATATACGCATCATTGAACGTATCAAGAATGTGATCAAAGGAATCTGGCACGGTTTAAATAGTGTTCGCTTTATCAAGCAACGTCGTTTATTTCTTGTTCATACAGTTCTTATCTGGACACTGTACTTTATGAGCAGCCGTGTTGGTTTTTATGCAATGGAAGAAGTATCACATCTTGGCACAAGAGAAGCCTTTTCTATTCTTTCATTCGGAAGTATTGGTATGATTGCTACACAAGGTGGTATCGGTGCTTACCAGTTTATTGTACAGGAGATATTGATGCTGTATGGTCTTTCACAGATCACCGGTTTTACATTCGGCTGGATCTTGTGGATCGCTCAAACACTTGTGATCTTATTAGGCGGATTGATCTGCTTTATTCTTTTACCCGTTCTTAATCGTAAACGCAATGAAAGCAACCAAACACATTCAGCAGAAAATACTTGATGCCCATCAACTTCAACAGGAATTGATGCGTTGGCGAAAATTCAGCAAAAAGGTTGCGTTTACCAATGGCTGTTTCGATATACTGCATGCCGGGCATATCCATTCCTTAATGCAAGCGGCATCGTTTGCTGATGTATTGATCGTTGGTTTGAACAGTGATGCTTCAACCAAACGATTGAAAGGTGATAACCGTCCCGTCAATAATGAACAGAACCGTGCATTACTATTGGCTTCTTTGGTAATGGTAGATGCGGTGGTTTTGTTTGATGAAGACACACCTTATGAACTCATCAACTCTATTCTGCCTGATGTATTAGTGAAAGGTGGCGATTATACAGTTGATACAATAGTTGGCGCTAAAGAAGTAATGGAGAATGGCGGAACAGTAGAAATAATTCCATTGGTAGAAGGATTGTCAACCACTTCTCTCCTGCAAAAAATTGAACGGCTTTGATTTTTTGCAAAAACTTAATGTTGTAACTGTTGATGCCTTCTTAATTTTAGTGTAAGTATTCCAGATAGTTATGGCATCAGAAAAACGCAAGACGATTGTTCGTGATATCAGCTGGTTATCTTTTAATGCAAGGGTGTTGCAGGAAGCCAACGACCCCTCTGTTCCCCTCCGTGAACGTGTTCGTTTCCTCGGGATTTTTTCAAACAACTTAGATGAATTTTTTCGTGTGCGTGTAGCCACGCTCAAACGTATGGCTGAGTTTGGCGATAAGGCCAAGAGCAAAATGCACATGGAGAAAAATCCACAAAAGATCCTTGAGGAAATACAGGATGTGGTGCTTCAACAACAAAATGAATTCAACCGTATCTGGAATCATGTGCAGCAGGAATTAAAAAAAGAAAAGATATTTCTTGTTACTGAAAAACAATTGAGCCGTGATCAGAAAAAATTTGTAGAGACTTTTTTTGATGAAGAAGTGAGACAGGAAGTAATTCCGCTTATGATCGAAAGTAACCCGCAGATACCTTACCTGCGTGAACGTTCTTTATACCTGGCCGTTGCCATGAGCAACAAATCAAACGCCTATAAAAAGAAATATGCATTGATCGAGATACCGGCGAAGTTCAAACGCAGGTTTGTGAAGCTCCCCTCACCTGCCGGGCATCACCACATTATTTTAATGGAAGATGTGATCCGGCATTGTTTGCCCAAGATATTTTCCTTCATGGGTTTTGATGAGTACAGTGCACACATCATTAAAGTAACAAAGGATGCAGAGATCGATCTTGATGCAGATGTTAGCACTTCACTCATTCAGAAAATTGAGAAGGGATTAAAGAACCGTCGCAAGGCAAAACCTGTGCGATTTATTTATGATAAAGAAATTGATGCCGGATTATTAGAATACCTCATTCGTCGTTTAAATCTTACCAGAAGGGATAATATTATTCCCGGTGGACGCATTCACAACTTCCGCCACTTCATGGATTTTCCAAACGAAGTGTTTAAAGTGAAGCATGAACGTAAAAAACCATTCCCACATCCCGTACTCCGCAAAACCATTCGTGTAACGGATGAAATCATTCGACAGGATTTACTCATGCATTTCCCTTATCATTCATTTGACGTGGTGATCGAGTTACTGCGTGAAGCAGCAATGGACCCCGATGTAAAAGAGATCAAGATCACTGCGTATCGCCTCGCTGAAAACTCAAAAGTGATCAACGCTCTTGTAAATGCATCACGAAACGGGAAAGCTGTAACAGTTATGCTGGAGCTCCGTGCACGTTTTGATGAAGAAGCAAATCTTGAATGGAAAGAAAAACTGGAAGAAGAAGGCGTACGTGTATTGATCGGTGTGCCCAACATGAAGGTGCATGCAAAACTCTGCGTTATAAAAAAACGTGTGCAAAACAAAACGATTCAATATGGTTTTGTAAGTACCGGGAATTTGAACGAAGGCACATCAAGGGTTTATGGAGATCATTGCCTGCTTACTTCCAACCGAAAGATCATGGCAGATATCAACCGCATCTTTACTTACCTTGAACAGCCCGTAATGAGCCGGTTGAAATACCTGCGTCAATGTAAAACCTTAGTTGTTTGTCCAACGGGTATGCGCAGGCAGTTTATGCATCTCATCGAAAATGAGATCAAGAATGCACACAAAGGATTACCCGCCTCCATCATTTTAAAAATGAACAGTTTCAGCGATGAGCAACTCATCGAAAAATTATACGAAGCTGCAAGAGCGGGTGTTGAAATAAAACTGATCGTTCGTGGTATTTTCTGTATGCTTACCCAAAGCAATAAATTCAAAAGTCAACCTTATGCCATCAGTATTGTTGATCAATATCTTGAGCATAGCCGTGTGTTGATATTTCACAATAATGGTAAAGAGAAAGTTTATCTATCTTCGGCAGACTGGATGATACGCAATCTTGATCACCGTATTGAAGCGGCTGTTGAAATTACCAACAAAGCCATTCAGGAGGAGTTGAAAGAATGTATCAACATCCAGTTAAAAGATAATGTAAAAGCGAGGATACTGGATAACAACCTGCAGAATGCATATGTAAAACGTAAAGGAAAAACAGTGCGTTCACAGGTAGAGATCTATAATTTCCTGCATCAAAAAATTCCGAAGCAACTTGAAACTGGCCGCCATTGATATAGGAAGTAACGCAGCAAGATTACTCATTACCGAAGTAGAGGAAAATGAGAAAGGTGTTCCTCAATTCAATAAACTCAACCTTGTGCGTGTGCCACTTCGTTTGGGTTTTGATGTGTTTGAAACAGGTGATATTCCTAAAACGAAGATCAATAAGGTTATAGAAACCATTAAGGCATACAAACACTTACTTAGCATTTATGAAGTGAAGTACCTGAAAGCATGTGCCACTTCTGCCATGCGTGATGCAAGAAATGCCGAAGACATCATCCGGAAAGTGAAAATGGAAACCGGTATTGAAATACGTGTGATCAGTGGTGATGAAGAGGCTTCCTTTATTTACGAAAATCATATTGCCGAAAATTTAGCGAAGGACCATTCCTATCTGTATATTGATGTGGGTGGTGGCAGTACAGAACTTACTTTTTTTAATGCAGGCAAGCTGGTATTTAAAGAATCGTTCAACATTGGTACGATTCGTTTATTAAAAAACCAGGTGAACGATAAGCTGTGGGATGAAATGAAAGAATTCATTAAGCTGGGTACAAAAGGCATCAACGGTATTATTGCCATTGGTTCCGGCGGCAACATCAACAAAGTATTTTCATTATCAAAAAAGAAAGAAGGCAAACCTCTCTCACTCGAACTGTTACGTGATTATCATAAAGAATTCAGCAGTTTTTCATTGGAAGAACGAATGAAGCAGTACAAATTGCGTGAAGACAGAGCCGATGTAATTCTTCCTGCCATCCAGATATACATTAACGTTATGCGTTGGGCCGATATCGAAGAAATTTATGTACCAAAGATCGGCTTGGCTGATGGACTGGTGCATATGCTATACGATGAGGTGAAAGCTAAAAAATTTAATGCCTCAACTTTAGTATTGTAATTTCAACTCACCAAATTTCAAATCCTACATGTCAATTAATAAAGAAGTAAAACGCATCACGACCAACACACTTCAAAAAATGAAGTTGAACAGCGAAAAGATCTCGATGATCACCGCTTATGATTTCTCTTTTGCAAAATTATTTGATGCAGCCGGTATTGATGTGATACTTGTTGGCGACAGCGCCAGTAATGTAATGGCGGGGCATGAAACAACCTTGCCTATTACGCTTGAGCAGATGATCTATCATGCACAATCGGTGTTGCGTGGCATTCATCGCTGCCTCGTGGTAGTTGATCTTCCGTTTGGTACTTATCAATCCAATTCAGATATAGCGCTGGCATCTGCCATCCGCATCATGAAAGAAACCGGTGCGCATGCCATTAAACTGGAAGGTGGTGAAGAAGCATTGGAATCGATCAAACGGATTGTAAATGCTGGTATTCCTGTTATGGGCCACCTGGGATTAACGCCTCAATCCATTTACAAATTTGGCACATATACCGTTCGTGCTAAGGAAGAAGAAGAAGCAAATAAGTTGAGAAGAGATGCGTTGCTGCTGCAGGAAGCAGGTTGTTTCGCAACGGTTTTGGAGAAAATACCTGCACAACTTGCGAAAGAAGTTTCAACCAGTCTGCATATCCCCACCATTGGTATTGGTGCAGGTAACGATTGTGACGGGCAAGTGCTGGTGATGCATGATATGCTGGGTATTAACACTGAGTTTAAACCAAGGTTCCTTCGTAAATATTTAAACCTGGGTGAACAGATCACAAGTGCTGTTCAGCAATACATCACCGATGTAAAGTGCGGTGATTTCCCGAATGAACATGAATCGTACTAAAAAACACGTTGATTCACTGCAATGTTGCATTATCTGCAATTTCTGAAAATAATAACGGCTGAAAACACTATAAATAAGATCGGTTTTGCTTCTTCTGTTGCAAACAGTAGACTACCTTTAAGTATCGTTAACCAAAAACGAAATACCATGCTACGATCAACATTAAAACTCCTCCCGTTCTTATTCCTCGTTTTATTTGCAGCAAATTCCTGTAAAAAGAAAAGCGACCCGAAATCAAAAACACAGCTTGTCACAGAAAGGGACTGGAAAATGACCAAGTTCGAGGTAAAGGAAAATAACAACGCCTGGGATGATCTTCTTGCAGGACAACCTGCTTGCGATGCGGATGATCGTCATGTGTTCCGCACAAATAATACTTACGAAATAAATGAAGGGCCTTCTAAATGTGTTCCAACAGATCCGCAAATTGTAGATAATGGCACATGGTCATTTGGGGATAATGAAACCAAATTTATTTATGACGGCATACCGTTTACAATTGATCAGTTGGACGGAAACACATTAGTAATTTCATATACCGACAATACCAGTCCTCCCGATGTTTATTATTTCAAAATAACTTTCACGCATTAATTATAAACAGTAAGATTATAGATATAAAGAACAAGGCCTGCAAATGCAGGCCTTGTTCTTTTATCACCATAACTATCTTACTTCAACTTCGCCAATGCTTCTTTAATTCTTTTGTAAGCTTCTTCAATTTTTTCCAGACTGTTGGCAAATGACAAACGGATACAATCAGGTGTACCGAATGCACGACCTGTAACAGTTGATACATGCGCTACATTCAACAGATACATACAAAGATCATCAGCATCGTTAATTACGTTTGTACCATCTGATTTGCCAAAGTAATAGCTCACCTGAGGAAATACATAAAAAGCACCATCGGGTTCAGCTAATTTCCATCCGGGGACTTCGCTTACCAGCTCCATTACACGCTTCTTACGACGTTCAAATTCTTTCGTCATTTCATGCGTGGGAGTTTGATCACCCACCAAAGCATCAATTGTTGCACGTTGTGTAACAGCATTGGTACCACTGGTAAACTGGCCCTGTAATTTTTCACAACCTTTTGCCACGTCAACATTCGCAGCAATATAACCAAGACGGTAACCCGTCATGGCATAACCTTTACTCAAACCGTTTACAATGATCACCTGGTCTTTGATAGCATCGAACTGAGCAATGCTCTCGTGTTTACCAACAAAATTGATATACTCATAGATCTCATCAGAGATGATGAAAATTTCAGGATGCTTTGCAAACACATCTGCAAGGCTCTTTAATTCATCATAACTATAAACTGAACCGGAAGGATTACATGGAGATGAAAACAAAAATACTTTTGTTTTAGGAGTGATCGCAGCTTCTAACTCAGCTCCTGTGATCTTGTATTTATTTTCCATTGTGGTGGTAAGAATAACAGGTACGCCGCCTGCGATCTTTACCAACTCAGAATAAGTAACCCAGAACGGAGCAGGAATAATTACTTCATCACCCTGATCAACTGTTGCAAGGATCACATTTGCCAAACTTTGCTTGGCACCTGTTGATAATACAATGTTCTCAGGTTTATATTCGAGATTGTTGTCACGCTTTAATTTTACACAAACAGCTTCACGTACATCAAGGTAACCAGGTACCGGAGTGTAGTGACTGTAGTTATCGTCTACTGCTTTCTTTGCTGCTTCTTTAATATGTTTTGGTGTATCGAAATCGGGCTCTCCTAAACTCAAGTCAATTACATCAACACCTTTTGCTCTTAACTCACGGCCGAGCTTTGCCATCTTTAACGTCTCAGGTTCGCTGAACCTGCTCAAGAGGGAAGAAAGTTTCATTTGTTTTACTGAATTAAATTGATTGTTCGCCGCAAGTTACCGCATCCGCAGCTATTGCTTGTTAGTTATGTTTGATAATTGAAAGAGAAAGTGAGTCAGCATTGGTTTTGCCGAGGTAACCTTTCATTACAAGCGAGTAAACAGCGCCCTTGCTGAATTGTAATTGGTATTGCCTGGTTATGCCGGCATTTGCAATCGACCTGATCTTAATGGTTACGGTTGTATCTGCATAGAAGGATTGAAATGCACCCGAGCTGAGCAAATTTGCCTGCGTGAGTTTTCCTGCGTAAGGTTTTGCAGCAATTACCACTGAATCCTGCAGAATGTTGGCAGGACGGTTAGTCAACACTTCAAGGGAATCAACATCAGGGCTTAAATGCAGCAAACGGATCTTCGATTGTTTGCCCAAACCTGTTGTGTCAAGATTGTCTTCCACAAAAAAGTATTTCAGCTTATCAGTTGTGGCCGTGTCAAACAGAAAAAAGGAATAGCGACCTTTTGTATTACTGAATAACAAATTGGCTAATTGCACTGTACCAAGCTGTAACCTGTAATTATTAAATCCACTGTCAACGCTAACATAATTTGCGGGTATATTTAAAGCGTTCAGATAATTGAAAGTGCCAACAGTTTTTAGATTCTGCAACACATCAATGCTCCCTGTACCTGCTGATGCATGCACAATATTCAACTGCATTTGGGTGCCGGGCACAACATCCTTTTTACAGGATTGAATGATACAAATTGAGCAAAGCAGACTGACTATAACACAGTACCTCTTCAAGTCTTTATTCATAATATTCACGGGCTGCAAATTTATTTATCGTAGCTCACTTTAAATTTTGAAAGATCGGGTTGATGCTTTCGTTTACGTTTTACTTCTTCTTCATAAATAATCTTGCCAAGATTTTCTAAGAAGGGTAACCCGACAGAATCATAATCGTATTTATCATCGTTAAGAATGCCATCTTCATTGCAATAGATAGTTGCACTCAGCATAAACTCGATGTTCTTTTCAAAATCAACAATGTAAGCTACATCAGTTAAGAATCCGTACGACCACCCTACTTTGTTAAAAATGCGGATGTGTTTTGGAATGGATGTTTTCTTTTGTGTGCCAAACATGAGGAACTTACAATATGCATCAAAAAAATGAGTCGTATCGTATTCAGGAAATCTTGTTTCACCCGGAAGCTGACTCATGTATTGATAAAGAAACTTATAATCGGCTTCGTTGATCTTGAAACGCTGTTGTGCAGGAACTGCTTCTGGAAACAACACGCTTCTCAAGATATTGTGAAGGTCTTTCAGATAGATCCTGTTCTTCCTGCTGAAATCCATGGCTGTATTCACCAACTGATCTTTTTCATCGAGATACCCTTTGCCCAGAAAATCATTTCGGGTGAGGTAGTTGTAATTACTCTTAATCAATGGCTGTTCAAACAAGACTTTGCCGGTACTGTCACGAAAGCTTACCGGGTTAGTTATGCGGTGAAGTTCTTCCGGCATCGTGATAGCAAGCCGGCGAATGATCTGCACATCTGAATATCCTTTTGCCTTTAACTGATCGTGCAGGTATTGCTGACCCAAAAATTCGTAAAGCCGGTTGTTGGCATCGTTATCACTCACCACAAAAATCTTTTTGATGTAATGCTCAACGGTTGGCCGTCCATCGGGTGAAGTTGGATCGTTATACACGGCGGTTAAACCATCCTGCCCTTTTTCTGTGATCATGGTGGCGTTGCGGCTGATTCCAAGCTGGTTTAGTTTCTCCAAAGCGAGAAAAGCCACCGGCATTTTCACAGTTGAGGCCGGGTAAAAGTAGTCGTCGGGCTTCAGGTTAAAGTTATAATCGGTAAAACGGGGGCGGTTCTTTTTGTCCCTGTCAATGCGGGTATACATGATCTTTACACGCATGGAATCACGGTTGGCGAGCACTTTAGAAAAAAGATCCGGATGCTGCTGCATGAGATTCTCAAGAAAATTTTCGTTGGCAACCACTGTTTTAGCAGGTTTACAGGCGTTCAATATGAGCAACAGAGCCAGGCTGAAACTGATAAAAACGACAGATTTGAACATGGCCAAAAATAACACATAAACCCTTACTGCAAACAGCCTTAGAATAGTGGATAACAGTGATTTGGGGCCTGTTCGCTTTCGATATGAAACCCCTATCTTTGCCCTCCTTAAAAAATAAGAACCCAAATTATTATTCTACTATGGCACTGAAAGGTTTGGTTAGGTTTTTTGCGATCATGCTCATCTTAATTTCTGTTTGGCAATTAAGTTTTACGTGGATTGTCAACAATTTTGAGCGCAAGCAAAAAGCCAGAGCTGAGAAATTTGTCAAGAACAATTTCGGAACTGCATCAAAAGAAACGAAAGACTCTGCAACGAACGCTGTCTACCGCAGGTATATCGACAGTTTAAAAGAAAAGGAACTCCTTGATATTCCTGTTCTTTTTCCAAAGCTTACTTATCAAAAAGCAACTGAACAGGAACTGAACCTTGGTTTGGATCTGCAAGGTGGTATGAACGTAACATTGGAAGTTGGTTTAGATGGCTTGATCCGTTCAATGAGTAACAATCCGAAAGATGTTACACTCAACAACGCATTAACAAGTGCCATTGCATTGAAAAAGAACAGCGATGCTGACTTTGTAACGCTCTTTGGAGAAGCATTTAACAAAGCTTCATTGAATGCAAGACTTGCTCCTCTTTTTGCAGGCGGTAAAAATAAAACGATCAAGATCGATGCAAGTAACAGCACTGTTCTTGAAGCTATACGTGTTGAAGCAAGAGATGCCATAAAAAGAACTTACGATCGCTTAACAGCACGTATCGATCAGTTTGGTGTTGCCCAACCGAACATCAGCTATGACGAAAATAAAGGTATCATTACAGTTGAACTTGCAGGTATTGATGATCCTGAGCGTGTACGTAAATTCTTACAGGCTACAGCGAATCTTGAATTCTGGGATACTTATTCAAATGCTGATCCTGTAGTGGCGCAAAGCATCGCACAGATCGATCAAAAAGTAAAAGCATACCTCAGCGGTAAAACCGATACTACATCAACAGACACAAGTGGTGCTCCAAAAGTTGACACTACTGTAACTGCCGGCGCAAACAATAACCCTGTATCTTCTCTTTTTGCACCTAACCAGCCCGATGGTTCTGCCATGATCGGCATGATCCGTATTTCAGATACAGCCATGTTCTCGAAATATGTGAACCTCGATGTTGTTAAGAATTCTATTCCTGCAACCATGCGTTTCATGTATGGTGCCAAGGCAGAAGCTAAAAATAAGAGCGGCGAAAGCATGTTGCCGATCTACGTTATTAAAACTGTACCCGGCTCTGACCAACCAAAACTTACCGGTGAATATATTACAGATGCACGCCAGGACTTTGATCAACGTAACAACGAGGTAGAAGTGCAAATGGAAATGAATACACGTGGTGCAGCCATTTGGGAAAAAATGACCGGTGATGCATTTAATGGTAAGTATGCCATTGCAATTGCACTTGATAACTATGTATATTCTGCACCCGGTGTAAATAACGGCGCTATCAGCGGCGGCATTTCACAGATCAGCGGAAGCTTTACTATCCAGGAAGCACAGGATCTTTCAAGCGTGCTACGCACAGGTAAACTTCCTGCTCCTGCTAAGATCGTTCAGGAACAGGTTGTTGGTCCAACACTTGGTGCTGAAGCGGTGAAAGGTGGTTCATTATCATTCATCATTTCATTTATTATCATTTTCATCCTGATGTTGGTGTATTACAACACCGGTGGATGGATCGCTAATATTGCCCTTATCTTAAACCTCCTGTTTACCGTTGGTGTGTTGAGTGCTTTTGGTGCAACCTTAACTGCTGCAGGTATTGCCGGTTTAGTATTAACTATCGGTATGGCAGTGGATACAAACGTTATCATCTTTGAACGTATCAAAGAAGAATTAACGAAAGGCAAGAGTTACCAGATGGCGATCGAAGATGGTTACAGACGCTCATTGGCTCCTGTACTTGATGGTCATATTACTACCCTCTTAACATCATTTATTCTTTTATACTTCGGTTTAGGTCCGGTAAAAGGTTTCGCAACTACACAGATCATCGGTATCCTGTTGAGCTTGTTCTGCGGTATCCTTGTATCAAGACTGATCACCGACATGTGGACAAACAAGAAACGTCACTTTGAATATTTCACTGCTGTTTCACGCCGCATCTTTGCTCACGCTGCTTACAAGTTCATTGAGTTCCGAAAGTACACTTATATGATCTCTGCAGTTGTGTTAGTCTTAGGTATTGGCACTTTGTTCAACGGCTTTGATTACGGTGTTGAATTCCGTGGCGGTCGTAGTTACACTGTTAAGTTTGATCGTGAGTTGAAGAATGAAGAAGTAGCAAACGAACTCAACAAAGTGTTTGGCAAGTATCCTATTATTAAAACGGTAGGTACTCCTAAGCAATTGAATATTACAACTGATTACATGATCGATCAACCAGGCGAAACGATAGATGCGCAGGTTGAAACAAAACTGTATGAAGGTTTAAAAACCTTCTTACCTGCAGGTACAAGCTACGAGCAGTTTAAAACTGGTTTCAAACAAAGTTCACAAACTGTTCAGCCTACCATTTCGGATGACTTGAAGAAAGGTGCATTATGGGCAACCATTCTCGGTTTGCTGGTAATTACACTTTACATCTTTATCCGTTTCCGTGACTGGCGCTATTCAGTTGGTACAATTGTAGCCTTGTTGCATGACGTATTGGTAACACTCATTGTATTCTCTTTCCTCCGCAATATTGTTCCATTCCCGTTAGAGATCGATCAGCACTTTATTGCAGCGATCCTTACTGTAATTGGTTTCTCAATGAACGATACGGTGGTAGTATTCGATCGTGTGCGTGAATACAGTGCAAAAATGTTTGGCCAGCCTAAAGGTGTAATTCTTAACAAAGCCATCAACGATACATTGGCCCGTACAGTAATGACTTCATTAACTGTATTCTTAACCTTGTTAACGCTCTTCATCTTTGGTGGTGAAGTAACAAGAGGTTTTGCCTTTGCGATGTTGATCGGTGTTATTACCGGTGTTTATTCATCTGTGTTTGTTGCGGCACCGATCCTTATGGATTTTGCAAAAGACAAACCACTGGGCGAACCTGAAAAAGATAAAACACTTGCTAAAGCAAGACATTCTATCAGCTAATAATTTCAGAACAGATTATATAAAAGAACCCCGATCAAATGATCGGGGTTCTTTATTTAAATGAGTTTATGTGTTATCACACTTAGAACTCAGGACTTACAACTTTGTGTTTACCTATACCCATTCCATTTACGATTCTGCTTATCAAACACCCAATAAATTCCATTTGAATAAGAGAAATTAAAAAAGGTTTCAATTTCAAACTGAACAGGCAACTTAATTACCTGGCTCATGTAACCCGATTTGATATCGTACAGCTCCACCTGTTTCTTTGCTACGTTCAGCAAGCCAATTTCAGCACCTTTCGTTCCTGTATAAATGATAGAACGAACATTGTAGGTTTGTTCAAAATCAGCAAGTGATAGTGTGGTTGCATCGTTTGCATTCATCGCACCAAAATGAAGTTGAACAGATTTACGTTTATCATTTCCATCTGTTGAATAGCAAACAATATTCAATCCATCAAGAAACAATACTTCATTGTCTTCCGTATTTAATACACCTGCACTGTTTTGATCGGGTTGATATAGCCCTTCCCTTTTCAAATTCAGTTTTTCGGGTAACCCATCCTTGTTGAGCTCGTATGAAAACCATCCAAAATCTTTATACGCATTTCCTTCCAGTTGTTTTGTTTTGGGGTTATACCAAAGACCACGTACATCAATTAATGTTTTCTGTTCATCACCTGAAACAACCCTGCCATTTGCATTAAAGATCACCAGAGGAAATTCTGCATTACCTGCCTGTGCAGCGTAGTACAATTTTTCTTTTGGGTTATAGGCAACAGACGCTCCATTGGCACCACCTTCAGGGATGGTCATATCCATCACTTTTTCGGCAGATATAATTTTCAACTCTTTATTGCCTGTGTTTTTTTCATCTTTCGTTGCCTCGTTACCAAGCAAGCCTGATACCGCCGCCGGCTTTTTTTTCTGTGCAATGGCTTCATTGCCTGTTAAAAGTGCAAGAACAACTAAGGGAAGGAATATTTTTTTCATCGATACTTTTTTATGCTAGTTACAGCAATTTATTTCTTTTTTCAATACCGTGTAATGGGTACAAAAAAACTCCCCGCAGGGAGTTTATAAATTAACGATGCAACGAGGTATAATTAAACTGCAAAGCTGGTACCACAGCCGCAGGTTTTGCTTGCATTGGGATTGCTGAATGTAAAGCCACGGTTGTTCAACCCATTATCCCAATCGATCTGCATTCCGTAGAGGTACATGCCATGACTTTTCTCCATGATACAGGCAATACCATCTATCTCAAATAATTCATCATTCTCTTTTTTCTCATCAAACTCAAGCACATAACTCAACCCTGAACATCCACCACCTTTTGCACCCACACGCAGGTATTTACCTTCGGGCTGTTCAGTTGACAATCTTTTCAACTCCTCAACTGCCGTTGCCGTGAATGTAACCGGTGCCATACTTATCGTTTCCATACTTGTATTATTTACTGCAAATTTACGCAGTAATTGCCTTTCCTGTACAAACTGTCTGCAACCCTTGTTTTCAACTGCAAAAACCTATTTTTGCTTCAATTCAGTCTTTATGGATACAATTTATTATTACTTATTCGGCGGCGCTGCTGTAGTTTTTATTGCTTTGGGTTATTACTTGCGTGTAAAAGGAAAAAAAGAATTACTCGAGGAACAACGCCAGGCGGCTTTGCAGGAGCAGGCATTAAGACAACAACAGACAGCTGCCCCGCAACCACAACCAAGAAGAGCACCAACTGTAAACCCCGAAATGCTCCGCCTGCAATTGCAGGCTTACGAACGCATGACCATTTTATGCGAACGTATTGGGCTTAACAATTTGCTTGGACGTTTGCCCATCAACCAACTATCTGCGGCTGAACTGCAGAACCTGATGGTGCAATCGATCAAAACAGAATTTGAATACAATGTGAGTCAGCAATTATATGTTTCGAATGCTGCATGGGATGGCGTTAAAAACCTGAAAGAGCAGAATATATTTATTATCAACGAACTTGCTTCAACACTGCCGCAGGGAGCAACAGGAGCTGATCTCAGTAAAAAAATCATTGAACTGCTGTCGCATGATGAACATGTATCCTTACAAAATATTGTGGCAACACTCATCAACAACGAAGCCAAACAACTGATGGGATAACTCATCTTCAACGATTGCCTGCTTATGGAAGAAAAAAAGATCTACACTGATTCGGGAATTGAAGTAAAACCACTTTACAATGGAGCCGGTGAACAGGAATTACCCGGACAGTTTCCGTTTACACGTGGTGTGCAGCCCGATATGTACCGTGGTAAACTGTGGACCATGCGTCAGTACGCAGGTTTCTCAACTGCTGAAGAAAGCAACAAACGCTATCATTATTTATTATCACAAGGTGTGAGCGGTTTAAGTGTTGCATTTGATCTGCCTACGCAAATTGGTTACGACAGCGATCATGCATTGGCGGAAGGCGAAGTGGGAAAAGTTGGTGTAGCTATTGACAGCATTGAAGATATTCAAACTCTGTTTGATGGCATTAAACTGGAAGATGTTTCTACTTCAATGACCATTAATGCAACCGGTTTTATTCTTCTCTCTTTTTATGTTGCATTAGCAAAACAACAAGGTGCCGATCTGAAGAAGATCACCGGTACTATCCAGAACGATATTCTAAAAGAGTACGCTGCAAGAGGAACCTATATCTATCCGCCAAAACCAAGCATGCGTATCATCACTGATATTTTTGAATGGTGCAGTCATGAATTACCGAAATGGAATACGATCTCTATCAGCGGCTATCATATACGTGAAGCAGGAAGTACAGCAGTGCAGGAAATTGCATTTACATTGGCGAATGGAAAAGCGTATGTAAAAGCTGCATTGGAAAAAGGATTAGACATTAATGTCTTTGGTAAACGTCTTTCCTTCTTCTTTAACGCACACAATAATTTGTTTGAAGAAGCAGCAAAGTTTCGTGCAGCCCGTCGTATGTGGGCGCAGATGATGAAAGAACTTGGGGCAACAGATCCTAAAGCGATGATGTTGCGTTTTCATACACAAACAGGTGGCAGCACACTTACAGCACAACAACCACTCAATAATATTTCACGGGTAACCATCCAAACATTAGCTGCTGTGTTGGGTGGCACGCAATCATTACATACAAATGGGTATGATGAAGCGTTGAGTCTGCCTACAGAAGAAGCTGCACGCATTGCATTGCGTACACAACAGATCGTTGCCTTTGAAAGCGGCGCACCTGATACCGTTGATCCATTGGCCGGAAGTTATTATGTGGAGGCGCTCACCGATGAAATTGAGCAGAAGGCATGGGATCTCATTTCAAAGATCGATGTGATGGGCGGCAGTGTATCTGCTATTGAAGAAGGATTCATCCAGGATGAAATTGCCCGGAGTGCATACGAATATCAACGCAATATCGAGAATGGATCTAAGATCATCGTCGGCGTTAATAAATTCCAGGTGAAGGAAGAAAACACAACACCTGTTTTCAGGATCGATGACAGCATTCGTGCAGTGCAAACAGAAAAGCTTCAACGTTTAAAAAATAACCGTGATCCCGGCAAAGTGGACCAATGTCTGCAGGAGATCAACGACCGAGCCGGCAGTGGCGAAAACCTGATGCCGGCCGTGATTACTGCTGTTGAAAACAAATGCACCCTTGGTGAAATTTCAGATGAGCTAAGAGCTGTATATGGTGAGTATAAATAAAAGACGACTTATCACAATCAGCCCTTCAACTAATAATGATTAGCCCGGCTAGTTGTATATTCATACATCTTTATCTAAAATTTCAACCATGGCATCTAACAATACTTCAGCATCTCCGGTAATGAATGAGCATATTGCTGCTTTTCTGAAAGAGCAGTCAGTTATTTCAATTGCAACAACAGTAAATGATGAGCCTTATTGTGCTTCCTGTTACTATGCGTTTGAACCAACCGAAAACCTGCTTGTATTTAAATCGGATGCAGACACAAGACATATTGAAGATGCGTTAAAAAACACTCGTGTAGCGGGAACGATCCTCCCCGATAAAATTAACAAGGCGAAAGTAAAAGGCGTGCAGTTCAATGGAACATTCATGAAAGCCGAAGGCAGTATTGGCAGCAAGGCCAAGGAAACTTATCTCAAAAAATTTCCGGTCGCCGGTCTCTTTCGTGGAGATATCTGGGTAATTGAAATAAGCCGTATAAAGTTTACCGATAATACGCTGGTATTTGGGAAGAAGTTATTATGGGAACGATAAATAAATTTCTTCTAATTGAAAGCGGATGTAATTGATACATCCGCTTTTTTTATTTTCCTTATCTTTCCACAATTACAATACTTCCATAGGTATAATCTTTTTCAGAGTTAATAATTTTGGCACTAAAGCAATGAAAAAAAACTACATAATTCTCTTATTCCTGTCAGCCATACTTTTCAGTAGAATCAATGCTCAAAGCCTATCTATCCCAGATTTAAATAATCTGTTAAAAATGAATGAACTTGAAGTTGATTCATTCATGCTTTTAAATAATTATAAACATTTCAAAGGCGACACTGATACAGATTTCAAAATCATGTCCTATACCAATGTGTACGAGAACGAAGGCGTTATTAATACACGATATTTTAGTATTGGTTACAATTATAAAATAAAAAGTACTGATATAACCTATCGTGTATCAAACAAAACCGAAGCAGATGAAATCATTGGTTGGCTGGAAAAAAATGGCTATAAATTAAAAACAACCTCGATAGATGATATTGCGGGAGGAAAGCCAAGCAAGCTTACTTCTTATAATAGTAATAAACAATCAATCGTCTTTATAAAAACGATCCGGAAAGTAAAGGAAAAAGATGTCCCTTATTATCAGTTTGAGCTTTCAACAATGTTTTAAAATAAATACTATGCGAATTTCAGTTTTACTTTTATTCACTTGTTATTTTACAATAACGCATGCTCAGGAACCTCCTGCCTTCATTAAAGATAGCCTTGAACGCTACATTGAACGTGGCATGAAAGACTGGAACATTCCCGGCCTTGCCATCACCATTGTAAAAGATGGAAAGATCGTTTTCATAAAAGGCTATGGTGTAAAAGAAGTGGGCAAACCTGAAAAAGTGGATGCAAATACCCTGTTCATCATTGCATCAAACTCAAAGTTGTTTACAGGAACCAGCCTTGCATTAGCAGAGCATGAAAAGAAATTATCATTGGATGATAAAGTAACAACACATATCCCCTGGTTCAGGCTGTATGATTCAACATCAACCAAATTGGCAACAGTGAGAGATATGTTGTGTCATCGGTTAGGCACCAAAACATTTCAAGGCGATTTTACATTCTGGAACAGCAATCTGCCCAAAGATTCCATCATCTGGAAAATGCGTCTGCTGAAACCGGAAGGAGAATTTCGTCAGAACTATGGTTACTGCAATGCAGGTTTTTTAGTGGCAGGAGAAATTTTACAAAAAGTGACCGGTAGTACGTGGGAACAATTTGTAAAAGATCGGATGCTCAATCCCATTGGCATGACTAATACATACATGAATACAGCGGGTATGGCTAACCGTAAGAATGTGGCTGTTCCCTATTCCAATTCATTTGGACCATTAAGCAAATTGCCTTACGATGAAATTGACAATCTTGGCCCGGCAACAAGCATGATCAGTTGTGTGAATGATCTCAGCAAATGGTTGATGTTTCAATTAGACAGTGGAAAGATCAACGGACAAGCTGTTATTCCATGGCAAGTATTACAAAAAACAAGAGACGGTAATATTTTAACAGGCACACGCAAATCCCCATACTACCCTACTCATTTCCGAGCGTATGGTTTAGGTGAATACATGACGGATTATAATGGCAAACAGGTGTATTGGCATACAGGTGGTGCGTTTGGTTTTGTTACCAATGTATGTTTTATACCGGAAGAAAAACTCGGTATCAGCATCTTAACCAATAACGATAACCAGAATTTCTTTGAAGCATTACGTTACCAGATCATGGATGCGTACTTAGGTGTGCCCTATGTTGACAGAAGTAAATTCTTATTACAATTTCAGCAACAGGACCAGGTGTTGAATGATTCAAAAATAAAAGGCTGGGAAGAACGTGTAAAGAAAAAACCTTCACTGCCGGTAAGTGCTGAGGCATTTGTTGGTTCTTATTACAATCATGTGTATGGAAACATGCAGATTGTAAAAGAGAATAATGAACTTACAGTTTTGCTCAGTCACCATCCAAAACTGAAAGGCAAGCTTGAATACATCGACAATAAAAATTTCCTGCTCACCTGGAATCATCCTTCGTATGGAAAGTTTGCTGTTCCGTTCGAAATTAAGAATAACAAAGTAAGCGCCATCGAAATAAAAGCATCTGACTTTGTTGAATACGATGGCTATGTGTTTCTTAAAAACTAATGTTCACTTCCAACTAAACTACAAAGCATGAGAAAACTGTTTTCATTAATCGTTCTGTGCACAACTGTATCGTCAGTATCAGCGCAAAACATCCAGCAACTGATCGACCAGAGAGCAAAAGCATTATTACCAAAAGTAATAGAGTGGCGCAGGCATCTTCATCAAAACCCGGAGCTTGGTAACCGTGAGTTCAAAACAATGGCGTACATCGCCAATCATCTAAAAAGTCTTGGCCTGGAAGTAACAACCGGTGTTGCAAAAACAGGTGTGGTTGCCATACTAAAAGGCGGCAAACCAGGTTCAGTTGTTGCACTGCGTGCAGATATTGATGCGCTACCAATTGTTGAGCGCACCAATGTTCCTTTTAAATCAACTGTGATGGCAGATTACCTAGGCCAACAGGTTCCTGTGATGCATGCATGCGGACATGATACACATGTTGCTATATTGATGGGCACAGCCGAAGTACTTGCAACAATGAAGAAAGATGTGCCGGGCACAGTGAAATTTATTTTTCAACCTGCTGAGGAAGGCCCTCCCGGTACTGAGGAAGGTGGTGCACCGTTGATGGTGAAAGAAGGTGTAATGGATAATCCGAAAGTGGATGCCATTTTCGGTTTACATATTGCTGCTGGTCTTGAAATCGGTAAGATCAAATATAAAAGTGGTGCGTTCATGGCAAGCAGCGATTGGTTCACGATTAAAGTAAAAGGCAAAGGCGCACATGGCTCTGCTCCGTGGAGTGGCATTGATCCCATTATGATATCAGCACAAATCATAAATGGTTTGCAAACTATTGTGAGTCGTAGCGAAGATTTAACGAAAGCTCCCGTTGTGATTACTGTTGGAAAATTCAATGGTGGTGTACGTGAAAATATTATTCCGGAAGAAGTAAGTTTCAGCGGCACCATTCGTACACTTGACGGAGCTATGCAAAAAGATGTGTATGAGAAGATTCGTCGCACCGCTTCCAATATTGCCGAAGCTTTGGGCGGCACTGCTGAAGTAACAATTGATAATAAAACATTGGTGACATATAATACGCCAGCATTAGTAAGTAATACCATTGCTTCTTTACAAACAGCTGCGGGTGCAGAAAATGTAAGTGAAGGAACATGGACAACAGGTGCCGAAGATTTTTCTTTCTTTGGTGAAAAAGCACCTGCTTTCTTTTTCAATCTTGGTGGTATGCCGAAAGGTGCACAACCAACCAGCCATCATACGCCTGATTTTTTAATTGACGACAGCATGCTTGATGTAGGCGTAAAAGCCTTTTGCAATATTGTATTTGATTATGGGAAGGTGAAGAAGTAATGCTTAGGTATGCCATGTCTATGAGCAGTTATTGATAATAATATCATTCTGCAATAGACATGGCATACCTACTTACCGTTTCAAAAATTTATTCTTCAACAATTGCTCCATCACATCTTCCTTTTCATTTCGGCTAATCGGAATGCGGTGTTCTCCGATACGTATTTCATTTCCATCAATAGCATCGATCTTAGCCGCATTTACAATAAACGACTTATGTGTTTTGATAAATTGCGATGCAGGTAAATATTCTTCCACCGATTTCATGGTGAGATAGCTGATGTATTTCTTTTCAGCTGTATAAATACAAACATAATTCTGTAACGCTTCTACATACTGTACATCCTTGAAAGCGATTCGGACAAAACGGTTATCAGCCTTGATATAAAAATCAGTTTGTTGCTCTGCACTTTCAGCAGCTTTGTTTTGTTGCCGCAGCTCGTAGTACTCTTTTGCTTTCATGGCTGCTTTCAGAAAACGGTCAAACGAAATAGGCTTTACCAGATAATCCAATGCATTCACTTCAAAACCATCCAATGCATATTGCGGATAAGCTGTGGTAAAAATAACCGGCGGCGCCTGTTGTAGTGATTTAAAAAAATCAATACCGGTGATCTTTGGCATTTGTATGTCGAGCAAGAGTAATTGCACATCTCCCCTGCTGATCATATCAGCAGCTTTTAACGGATGATCAAACTCTCCCACCAGTTGCAGAAAATCTACATCAGTCACATACTCTTTCAATCCCTTACGGGCAAGCGGTTCATCATCTATGATTACAACATTGATCAACATTATACATCCAGTTTAAGATGAACAGTATAAACTTCCGCTCCGTTTTGTATGTTGAGATCATACTTGCCGGGATATAACAATTCCAATCTGCGTTTTACATTCTGCAGTCCGATGCCCCCATTCTTTTCTGTACTTATCGCATCTTCTTTTGAATTCTCTACCAAAAAATCCATAGTGCCGTTTGCTTTGGAGAGTTTCACTTTTACGTAGTTTGTTTCATTGCTTCGATGTGAAATATGTTTGAATGCATTTTCAACAAATGATACCAGTAATAAAGGTTCAATTGAGAAACCTTTCACTTCAGGTGTGGATGAAAAGTCTACCGTGTACTGATCATCTTTGCGAAGTTTTTGTAACGACACATAATCATTTAAAAAATCGATCTCTTTTTCAATCGGTATTTTATCGCCACCGGCTTCATACAATTGATACCGCAACATATCTGAAAATTTGTGCAGTGCCTCTCTTGCTTCTTTGTTTTCTTTATCAATCAAAAAATAAACAGCATTGATAGAATTAAACAGGAAATGCGGATTGATCTGTGATTTTAAGAAACTCAATTCAGCTTCTGCTTTTTCTTTTGCCATGTCAGCCATCTTTTTTTGCATGGCGGTATAATCAAACATCAATTTAAATGCGGCACCCGCCAGCACAAGAAAGAAATGAGGAATTACGTTGTCATACACTCTATCTTTCCAATTGCCCGATATATTCAGCAGTGCAGGGTTGTTGGTCATGCGGCCAATAATATTCATCTTCAGCAAACTGCTGAGAACAATTAAACTGATGAGTGTAACAGCAAACAGAACATATTTCTTTTTGTAAAGAAGTTTTGGGATAAGAACATAGTTGGTGAAATAAACCAACGCTGCAAGATCGATCACTTTAATAAGTGTTACCTTAAACGCAGTGGCAGGCAGACTATACCCTTCATACCGGAACATGAACCATGTGCCGAACACCAGCATCCAGATGATCACATGATGCAGCTTGTATTTCAAAAAAAATGGAGCGTTGTGCATACCTCAAAATAAATGTACAAAATCCGCCTGTTAAAAAGGATTACAGTTCCTGTTGGTTTTTGCTGACGAAATGCAAATCTGCCGTTTGTCAAGAAACAACTGCATCATGTGTAAACTAATTGTAATTGCTGATAACTTTTTGCAAGCTTTACAGTATTAAATCTTTTTGTATGAAGCTTATCATCACATTCACATTTATTCTTCTTACAAATGTACCTGTAAGTTCCTGCGCACAACAGCAAACATCAAAAGATGTAAAAATTGATCCCGGTGGTTGCGAAGGATGTGAAGCGATCTACGAAAGTCCGATTCCATTTGATAAATTAGAACCGATGGTATGGCTTCCTGATTGGAATTTGCCGGGACAAAAACTGGCAGTGAACGGAACGGTGTACAAAGCTGATGGCAAAACACCTGCTGAAGGAGTGATCATTTACATTTATCACACTGATCAAACGGGCATTTATCCTCAAAAGGGTGATGAAAAAGGTTGGGCGAAACGACATGGCTATTTACGTGGCTGGATGAAGACTGATAAAAATGGTTTTTATAAATTCTTTACACTTCGACCAGGTTCTTATCCCAACAGCAAAAATCCGGCGCATATTCATATCACTATTAAAGAACCGGGCAAACAGGAATACTGGATCGATGAATTTGTGTTTGACAATGATCCTTTTCTGACGCAAGAAGAAAGAAGCCGATTGAAAAACCGTGGAGGAAGCGGCATCCTTACTATGAAACCGGGCGGCAGTATGGTAAAAGCAGAACGGAATATTTATCTCGGAAAAAATATTCCAGGTTATCCTAAATAACACGCATTGATCATTAAACCTTATCCTTTGGTCGGCACGGCTGAAAACCGTCAGACCACTATCATTACTTTGAAGAATTTCTTGCACCAAACAACAAACTGCCAATACGCACCATCGTACTTCCCTCTTCAACTGCAACTTTATAATCGCCACTCATACCCATGGAGAGAATTGTGAAGGGTGAAGGGTGAATGGTGAATTTGTCAGCACTTTTATTGAATAACATTTTCAAATATCGAAACTCGCTTCTTACTTTTTCCAGATCATCACTGAACGAAGCCATCCCCATCAAACCACATACACGCACATTTGTCATTTTCAAATTTTCAAATTCCTGAATGATCAAATTAAGCTCTTCTTCATTTAATCCGAACTTCGTTTCTTCCTGTGCAATGTGCACCTGCAGCAACACATCAATTATACGGTTGTTCTTCCCTGCTTCTTTATTGATCTCTTTCAACAACTTCAAACTGTCAACGCCATGGATCAACTGCACAAACGGTGCAATGTATTTCACCTTATTACTTTGGAGGTGACCAATAAAATGCCAGCGGATATCTTTTGGCAATGCAGCTTGTTTATCAACCAACTCCTGCACATAGTTCTCACCAAAATCCCGATGACCTGAATCGTATAGTTCAACAATATCTTCAACAGGTTTGGTTTTGCTAACCGCTACCAGTGTAACCTGCTTTGCATCTAATTCCTGCTTGACCGTTTGATATGCTTCTGTATTAACTGCCATTGTACAAAGTTGCTGAAAATAAAAATGTGCTGATCATTTTCAAATCAGCACATTCACAAATTTTCAAATGATGTTTATTTCAAAATACTTCTGCTGATAACGATCCGTTGCACTTCGCTTGTTCCTTCATAGATCTGAGTGATCTTGGCATCACGCATCAACCGTTCAACATGAAACTCTTTTACAAAACCATAACCGCCATGCACCTGCACTGCTTCTGTTGCTGTCCACATAGCCGCTTCGCTTGCAAATACTTTTGCCATTGATGAGCTGAGTGTATAATCGATGCCATTATCTTTTTCCCATGCGGCTTTTAAACAAAGTAAACGGGCTGCTTCTATCTTTGTTGCCATATCGGCCAGCTTAAACTGAATAGCCTGGTGATGCATAATCTCTTTACCAAATGCCTTGCGTTGTTTGGAATAAGCTAATGCCAATTCATAAGCCCCGCTTGCAATACCGAGTGCCTGCGCAGCAATACCAATTCGTCCGCCTGCTAATGTTTTCATCGCAAACTTGAAACCAAAGCCATCTTCACCAATACGGTTTTCCTTTGGCACTTTTACATCCTGGAACGAAATGCTGTGCGTATCACTTCCACGAATACCTAGTTTATTTTCTTTTGCACCAACACTTACACCCGGCCAACTCTTTTCCACAATAAATGCATTGATGCCTTTGCTTCCTTTCGATTTATCAGTTTGCGCAATTACCAGGTAAACAGATGCAGAGTTACCATTGGTGATCCAGTTTTTAATGCCGTTTATGACATAATGATCGCCTTTTTCATCTGCTGTTGTTTGTTGTGAAGTAGCATCGCTTCCTGCTTCGGGTTCGCTCAACAAAAATGCCCCAATATATAATTCTCCGTCTTTCTTGCCCTGCGCAAGTGGCGTCAGGTATTTTTGTTTTTGCCCTTCGCTTCCATACTCCTGCAAACCATAACAAACAAGACTGTTGTTTACACTCATACACACGCTTACACTCGCATCGATCTTACTGATCTCTTCCATTGCCAGCACATAACTCACCGTATCCATGCCTGAACCACCGTATTCCGGTTTTACCATCATGCCCATAAAACCCAGATCGGCCAGTTTACTGATCTGTTCTTTCGGGAATTTCTGTAATTCATCACGCTCAATAACGCCGGGTAAACATTCTGTTTTGGCAAAGTCACGGGCAGCTTTTTGAATCATTAACTGCTCCTCTGTTAATTCAAAGTGCATATAGAGTTTAAAAGTTTGCGGCAAAGATAAGGGATACTAACAGTTGAAAGCTTTTCGTTCATTTTGCAACTAAATAAATACCTGCTTCAGGGTATTTGTATCTTTAGTCTGCATTGTAACTTTCAACCAAAAATAAACCCACATATGAAAGCCTTTGTTTTCATTAGTTTTATTAGCCTTATCCTTTCCGTACAATCCTCTGCACAAACCTGTCTTAGCGGCGACTGTAGTTCCGGCTTTGGCAAATTCAAATACGAAAACGGCGATATCTACGAAGGCGAGTTTTACGACGATAAACGTGAAGGCTTTGGTGTGTACACTTGGAAAACCGGTGAAAAATTTATTGGTGAGAGTCTTGCCAACACCTTCAGTGGATTTGGGGTAATGGAGTTTAAAGACGGCACAAAGTACATCGGCGATTTTAAGAATGGCGAGTTTGATGGTGAGGGTGAAAAAACATATACCAACGGTACAAAACAGACCGGCATCTTCGAAAAAGGAAAATACCTCGGTAAAATATCTTACTACGGAAAAGCAGTTGGCACCACAGGTTGCCTGAATGGCGATTGCGAAGGTGGTTATGGGATGAAATACTATAGCGGCAACGACCGTTACTTTGGCTATTTCAAAACCGGTAAGCGTGATGGTTACGGCGCTTATTATTGGGATGATGGTACACGCTGGGTTGGCCAGTTTGAGCAAAATCTGTTGACAGGCTATGGAACTTATTTCTTCATAACGGGAGAAAAGTATGTGGGTTATTTTATTGACAGTAAACGTAATGGCTGGGGTATTAATTACGATCCAAACACTGGTGTTAAGAAAATCGGATTTTGGAGTGATAATAATCTGATCACACCAAAATCAACGCTGGTAAAAACCGGCGGAGCAACAGGCTGCATCAGCGGTGATTGTAAAAATGGCTATGGCAAGTACGTTTACAACAACGGCTACTACGAGGGCTATTTTAAAAACGGTTACCGTAATGGACAAGGCAAGTATTACTTTGATATCGGCGACTTCTATTCAGGAAATTTTGATGATAATAAATTTAACGGCAAAGGAACTTACTACTATACCAATGGTGAACGCTACACCGGTGAATGGAAAGACCAGCGTACACATGGTAAAGGAGAACTTGTTCAGTTTGATGGTACGTTGAAGGTCGGTTACTGGAAAGAAGGCACCTACCAGGATAAAACCACGCCTCCTCCGGGTTACGATGCATGGGTGCGAAACAATTATCAGACAGGCACCGGCTCCGGAACAATTGCAGCAAATAACAAGCTTCCAACAACAACAAACACGAATAACAAACCTGCGGTTACAAACCCAACCAATACAAAACCCAATACTACAGGGACTACTACTACCGGAACCAATAAACCGAGTGGCAATAACACAAATCCGACCAACAATAACAAACCAACTAATAATACAGCTAACAACAATATTGTTACCACAGGTTCAAATACAAGCGGATTAGTTACAACGAACTTCAAAAGGAAAATGGCGCTCATCATCGGCAACCAATCTTATCAATATACTACTGCACTCAAAAACCCGAAGAACGACGCCCGTTCAATGGCGCAGGTGTTGCGTTCATGCGGATTTGAAGTGATCGAAGTAATTGATGGCAGCGCATCGCAAATGAAAACAGCCATCCGTGATTTTGGTGCAAAGATCATTGGAGCCGATGTGGCATTATTTTACTATTCAGGGCATGGTATGCAGGTCGATAATTTCAATTACATCATCCCTGTAGATTTCAGGTTGCAGACCAAAGCAGATATCAAAGAAGATTGTCCGAATATTAACTGGGTATTGAACAGGATGGAAAATGCAGCAACGAAATTGAACATTGTTATTCTGGATGCATGCCGCAACAATCCGTTCGATCGTGGTTCGTTTGGTGAAGATGATGCAAATGAAGGATTAGCTTCTATTACCCCACCAGATAATACTGTTATTTCCTTTGCAACAGATCCAGGCTCCGTAGCAAGCGATGGCGTTGCAGGTACCAACGGATTGTACACCGGCTCGTTGATCAAATATATTGCATCGCCCAACATGCAACTTGAAAACGTGTTTAAATTAACCGGTCGAGAAGTGAGAGAAAAATCAAGTGGCAAACAAAAGCCATGGCTCAATACAAACTTCTACGACATTTTCTATTTTAAAATGCAGTAACTTTTTCGAAAGAATGTTTTCATGAGTCAGACAACACTCAACGCAGAATATTGGAGTAATCGTTATCAACAGCAGCAAACAGGTTGGGATATCGGTTATGGTTCCACTCCTCTTGTGGAATACCTGCAATCACTAAAAGATAAAAGCATTTCTATTCTTATACCCGGCTGCGGCAATGCTTATGAAGCAGAATGGTTATTGCAACATGGCTTTACCGATATAACTGTGCTGGATATTTCACCTGTGCTTACTGCCGCATTAGCAGAAAGATTCAAAGGGCAACCTATCAATATTATTACGGGTGATTTCTTTGAACACAATGGACAGTATGATCTTATTCTTGAACAGACTTTTTTCTGCGCACTTGATCCCACATTGCGAAGCAGGTATGTAGAACATATGCATCAACTCCTGAAACCAGGCGGTGAGCTCGTGGGTGTATTATTCAACAAAGAATTTGAAGGAGGGCCGCCATTTGGTGGCAGCAAAGCAGAATACGAAGAACTTTTCAGCAAACATTTACACATAAAAAAAATGGAGCTGTGTTACAACTCCATTCTTCCACGCCGGGGCGCTGAACTATTTTTTAGTGCTGATGGTAAAGTTTAACCTCGCCTCTTCCCATTTCACGTAAGTAAGCTACATGCGATGCAATGGCCATACGCATCTTCGGATATTCAATATACTCCACATTAAATTCCTGACAGGTTTGCTTAATGATGCGACTGATGGCCGGATAATGCACATGCGAAATTTTTGGAAAAAGGTGATGCTCTACCTGGAAGTTCAATCCACCAACCAGCATTGAGATCAGTTTATTTCTTGTAGCAAAGTTTGCAGTTGTTTTCAACTGATGAATAGCCCACTCATCCTGCAGGCGACCATCTTCTTCGCTTGGCATTGGAAAATGTGTATGCTCAACAGTGTGTGCCAACTGGAACACAATACTGATCACCACACCTGCAAACAAAGTAGTTACAAGGAAACCAACTAACCATGGAACAAATCCTGCAAAGTAAATTGGTATACCAATAAAAATGATCAGGTGAACTAATTTAAACGCCCAGAATACAACATGATCTTTCACTTCCATTTTCTTCAATGGCATGTTACCGATCTTCTTGCTGAAATATTTCTGATAGTCCATTACAAATATCCAAAGGATATAAAGCAATGCATATAAAAACCAGAAATAGTAATGCTGGTATTTGTGCAGCTTGTATTTTTTCTGTGTGCTGCTCATGCGTAACCAGGGCTGAATATCGATATCATCATCTACCCCATCAATATTGGTGTAAGCATGATGAATAATGTTGTGTTTGAAATTCCACATAAAGCTGCTGCCGCCTAACATATTCAATGAAAACGCAGCCATTGTATTCACCACTTTATTTGTACTGAAACTTCCGTGTGCGCCATCGTGCATCACGTTAAAACCAATTGCTGCAATCAATCCACCTAACACGATTGATTCAGCTACACCCAGCCACCAAACCGGTGTAAAGAAAACCAGGTGAACATAAATAGCCACTAAAGCAACACCAAAACCGATAGCTTTAAAATAGAGGTTGAAATTTCCTGTTGGCTTTTTACGTTGTTCTTCGAAGTATGAATTAACCCTTCTCTTTAGTTCTGTGTGGAAGGATTGTGCCGTTACGGCAAATTTAGGAGTGCTCATTGTACAATAAAATAATTGTGCAAAGCTAACGATTATCGCCCTTTTTACCTCTAAACTGTTGAAGAATGACAGAGGATTAACAGTAATATCTACAAACAAACATTAGGTGCTCACCTGTATTAATGCATCGAACGTGTTGATACCTATACGTTTCTCCGTAATAAACCCTTCTCCATACTCAACACCAATGCGTTTGCCAAACATCTTATGTCTGCTGATGATTGTTTCAAAATAAGCCGGTGTGGATATATAGGTCTGTGGTTCATCAGCACCGGGATTAGGATTATGAAACTGTGTTCCGTATGCTTTAATGCTTTCTACTTTACGATCGAATACCGAACTGATGTCGAAAATAAAATCAGGTTCTGCATAACGATCCTGGATATAATGGAACACATACTTTGGCCGCCATGCCTGCTGTGCTTCACCATTAAAGCTTGTTTCAATTTTACGAAGACCAGATAAAAAACTTGCATCGGATACAAGCTTTGATGAACGTCCATGATCAGGATGACGATCAACCAATGCATTACAGATTACGATCTCCGGTTGGTATTGACGGATCTTTTGAATGATCTGCATTTGATGCTCTTCATCATTTTTAAAGAAGCCATCACGCATACCTAAATTCTCTCTTACATGCACGCCCATGATATTTGCAGCAATGGCTGCTTCTTCTCTTCTTGTTTCTGCGGTGCCCCTTGTGCCGAGTTCACCACGTGTTAGATCGATCACACCTACTTTTTTTCCGTTGTTAATTTCAACCATCAATGTTCCTGCACAACTCAATTCAACATCATCGGGGTGAACGCCAAATGCGAGTATATCTAATTTCATGCTTTAAAATTTTGGAGTGTGAAAGTAGGAAATATGGATAGAAGAACAAGTAAGTAAAAGGGAGTTACCATGTTAAGGGCTTTACGTATGAGCATTTATACTTCACAAAACAAAAGTGCCATTGATCTATTTCTTTTCATTTATATCAAGATGCTTTCTACAGTAATTTGCTATGTCTGTTAACTTCATTTTATCTGCAGTGCCAGCAAGTCCCAACCAAAATTCCTCTGAAGGATGAAACTCTGTTTCTTCTGCAAATTCGATTAAACTGTCAAGCGCAAGCCCCCATTCTCTCTTATCTAAAAACTCAATACTATTCGTAACATGTATATCTTTCCTATAAGAATCAGGCAAATTGGCAATCAGGCGTCTCATAGTTTGGTCTGGCGACAAGTCAATTTTCAATTGTCGTTTAATAAAGTTTAAGAGTTTCACTGTTAGTCTTTTGAGAGATGCTACTGATAATCTGTTAGTACATAACAATCTTTATTCACGACCTGTTACAGTTGAAGCAGCGGAAGTATATCCCGGCGCACCATAATACATCCGGTCTATTTCCAGAACGATGTCTTCAATCTGTTTATCGAATTTATCATCCTTTGGATTCCATGCCTGTTTTAAACTGGTGCCTGCAAAGAACATGAGTGTCTGGTAAAAACCTGCAGTGAAACCGCCTTTCATTTCATGTACAATTTCGTAACAGTTGTTACCTGTCTGGCGGTTGATCAATTTCATCAACACCTTACCCTGGTAAATAGAAAGATCAGTTACCTTATCTGTAAAGCTTGATCGTAATTCTTTTTCTCTTGACTTGATGTATTTCTTACGGTCAGATTTTGCCTTGATATTTTCGAGATGTTTATTTACATCATTCATCACCACACCTGCAGAACGGGCATACGGATACGTGAGATAAACTGCATTTCTTAACCTCGTCCAATTGGCCCAATATTTCTCCGCTTCTTTTGGATTACCACCCCATACAAATACTTCACTGATTTCTCTTCCACCAATGATCTCACCATTGATGAGCATAGCTTTCACGTAAATGGTATCGTTTACGCCATATTCTGTTTTAATGATTTGTTTGGGAGAAGTTGAATCGGGATGCGGTGGCAATACTTCCTGTGCATATAACGCAGCATTGCTGAACAGCAAGCAGAAAAGGAGTACAGATAAATATGATATGCACTGATAACTCTTCATCGGCAATGTAAATTAAGCATTCTCCCCTGTTTATACAACAGACAGGAAGAATGTAACCGACGCTGCCTTGTGAAGATTTTCTTAAAAAGCTGCAAGCTGTTCGCTGCCAGCAAATGTAATAATCCGTGCAAATCAGTTATATCTGCGTCATCAGTGACTCTATCAAACAGATTTCAGTTCAGATCTCCTGTTTTTCTGAATATGATTCCAGGTGGCCAGCATAGAGCCAAAGGTCATGAGCAAAATACCCAGCCACAACACATTAATCATCGGGAACTGATAAGCTTTGAGCGTTACATATTCCAATACAGAGTTGCTTTCTTTCACCCCAAGTTTAATTCCATCTGCTTCAGCACCGCTGAATGCCAGTACTAGGCTTTGTGAAATAACTGTATCGGCTACCGGCATAATGTTGTTGCCACGCAGGATCAGCAATGGCTCAGCAGCATAACGGCTGCTGTCTTTTGCATAAACTGTAACTGAAGCCGCAAAAACTGAATCGGTTGATTCGTAAGGAATGTTTTTGCGTTTAATGTCACGACCAACATTATCCAGCACCAGGAAACCTTGTGAATAAAAGACAGTATCGCCCGGCTTTATTTTATGTTCCCTGAACGTAGAAGTGTCTTTATTTTTTTCTTTGTTGGGCAATGATGTGATGTAAGTAAATACATCTTTATGGAGATAGTGTTTACTGTCAGGGTTAGCCATAATGCCTTCGTTGCCTTTGAAGTTCACAAATGCATCAGGATAAAGTGTAAACCCTTCGTCCTTATTCTTATACTTGAAATGAATTTTGAAATATTGCTTGGGATCAGATGGATGGGTTGAATCGCCCTGGTAAGTCACCATGTACTTACCCATGTCTGTTGCAATACCTTTTACCAAGGTTAAGTTCTCAGCAGGGTTTTCTTTGCTCTGCTCGCCAAAATTAACCATGATACCACTCGTGTTCCAACTGATCACTTCTTTCTTTGAGGAAGAGATGAGAATACCAAGCAAGGTTAAACCAAACCCAACGTGTGCAATGGATGCACCGGCTTTGATCATCTTTCCTTTGATGCCGGTAAAGATGTACATGCCATTGGCAACAACACCAAACACAGCAGCAAAAATGCTGAGGTGGATGATCGCCAGATAACCTACTCCGTATTTGTTATAATTGATATCGCCCCAAATGCTGATGCTTAAAGAAGCGATCAAGGCAATTAATGCCGGCAACCAGATTGACTTAATGAAAGCAGCTCCGGTTGTTTGTTTGTATTTTAAATACTGACTGATGGCGGTAAGCAGTGCGATCACAAATGAAAAAAGAATCAGCACTTTGTTGTAAGAATATTCAATGTCCTGCGCAGGTGCATATTTGGTTCCGAAAAGTTTATTGAATACCGGTAACGATGTTTTTCCGATAATGAAGATGGCCGAAATAAAGAACAATAACGAACCGACGAATAACCAGAACTCTCTTGAGCTGAATGCTTCTTCTTTCAGGATAGTTGGTATTTGCTTGTATCGAATTGCAAACAACGTCAATGAAGGAATAACAAAAATCAACAGAAAGACCAGCAACTGAGTATTCATGCCGAGGTCTGTAAACGCATGGACACTTGTATCGCCTAAAATTCCACTACGTGTTAAAAAGGTGGAATAGATGATGAACAGGAACTGCAGTATAAAAAATAAGAAGGTAGCTCGTAAAGAATGACCAGTGTGTTTATAAGCGATCAACGTATGGATACCACAAATGGCGATTAACCAAGGCACCAGCGATGCATTCTCTACAGGATCCCAAGCCCAGTAGCCACCAAAGGTTAAACTTTCATAAGCCCATGCAGCGCCCATCATAATACCCAAACCAAGAATACCGGCACTGAAAATGGCCCATGGACGGGCAGGTAATACCCAACCGCCAAAATCCTTCTTCCATAGTCCGGCAACAGCAAATGCAAACGGAACAATGGTGCTGGCAAAACCGAGGAAGAGGACTGGCGGGTGAATTGTCATCCAATAGTTCTGTAACAAAGGGTTCAATCCATTTCCATCACGTATAAAGCTCAGGTAATCGCTGCGTAAATGACCTTCTGAATCAAACCCGATCGGGAATTGCTCAGGACTCAGCATCCCTTCATTACGCATCAACACAAACGGATTACTACCTAGTTTAAAATCGAAGAAGTAAATACCTATGACCATGGTAGCCAACGCAAACTGCATAAAGCTGATGGTCACCATAACAGGCGCTTCCCATTTCCTTTCACGCAACATGATAATGCCACCTAACACACAATGCCAGAAACTCCAGAGCAGGAAGCTGCCCTCCTGTCCTTCCCAGAAACAGGCAAGAATGTATTGCATGGGCAACTGGTAGTTACTGTGCTGCCAGGCATATTTGTATTCGAACCGATGATTAGAAATAATGAAATAGAGTACTGCAAAAATGCCGATGATGGCAATGATCTCTGCAAGGAATGAAACACGTGCAATCCGTTTCCAGCTTTGCTGTACTGATGGTATTTGGGATTGTGTTGCTTTGAAGTAAGCAACTGTTGCCAGTAATGAGGCGACGAATGAAAGAATAGCTAAAAAATTTCCGATCTGTCCGGGCAATAACTGTTCACCTATAAATGGCATGGTTCGGTAATTGGTTCAAAAAAACTATTTCGCAACGTGGAGTTAACTCAATTTTTATTACTTAGCTACTGTGCTGATCTTCGCCTTTTCGTCTTTGTACTTGCTTGGACATTTAATGAGAATATCATCACACAAAAAAGCACTGTCCGTCATCTTTCCTTTCAACACCATACGCTCACTACGCTCCATATCTGTTGGTGGTTTCCCTTTCATGTAAACCACTTTTGTAGACCCTCCTAAAGAATCAACCACATGAAAACTCAGGTAATTGGGATTTTTAAGTGCATCGTATTCGATCTCTTTGCCATTGGCTGTATCAAGCTTGGCGATGAGGTGTAAAAACTTACCGGGCTTGGCTTTTGCTGAATCAATGGTATCGTAGGTTGAAAGGTCGCCCATGCTGCTGATAAGGATACCTATCGCTACCGCAATCACGATTAAAATCAGGATATGTGAGGTCTTCATTCGATGCTTTTTTATTGCAGCCGCAAAGTTAGACCAAAAACAAGTCGCTTTTTGTGATGGTAAACATAAAACACAGATAATTGGATAGATGGCATAAATCCTTGCAGCAACTGTTGAGACCGTTGAGCCAATTGCAACTATTTTTTCGAGTTGCATCCTCAACTATTAACTCAAACCTCCTGTTTCAGAATTTTCTTCTTTGTGCAAAACTTTCCATGCAACTCTTTCCGGTTGTAATAATGTCTATTACCTTTGCGAAGTTTTTCCAAATTGTAACCACATGGCCGATCTATCGGGTTTTGACCCCAACAGCGCAGGTAACCCCAACAATAATATTTTCGGGCTTCCATTTTCAGAAGAAGATGCAGATTTGATCATATTGCCCGTTCCCTGGGAAGTAACCGTAAGTTACAAAGCAGGTACAGCCCGTGCACCAGAGCATATTTTCCGGGCAAGCCTTCAGGTTGATCTGCTCGATAATGATACCAATGATGCATGGCGACGTGGTATTTACATGCGTGATGTAGACCGCAGCATTCTCCTCAAAAGCGATTATCTCCGTAAAGAAGCCGAACTCTATATCAATTATATATCACAAGGCGAAAACGTGAACGATAATAAGTTCATGTGCAAAACACTTAAGGAAGTAAACGCCGGTAGTGTGTTCCTCAACAACTGGGTATATGAGCAAACAAAAGCTTTGCTTGATAAAGGCAAATTGGTTGCCTTGCTTGGTGGTGATCACAGCACTCCGCTGGGTTACTATAAAGCCATTGCTGAAAAATATGGGGATTTTGGAATACTGCAGATCGATGCGCATTTTGATCTGCGTGAATCATATGAAGGTTTCGTTTACTCCCATGCCTCCATCATGTATAATGCGTTGAAAGAAATTCCGCAGATCAGGAAACTGGTACAGGTCGGCGTACGTGATTTTGGCGATAACGAGTGGAAAATCGTTTGCGAAAGCAACTCCCGCATCGTTCCTTACTTTGATAGGGATTTAAAAGAGCGTTTGTATGAAGGACAAACCTGGAAGCAGGTGGTTGACGAAATTATTGAACACCTGCCGGCCAATGTGTACATCAGTTTTGATGCCGATGGGCTTGATCCGAAACTTTGCCCACACACAGGTACACCTGTTATGGGTGGCCTTGAAACCGAACAGGCTTTTTATTTATTCCGCAAGATCATTACAAGTGGCCGAAAACTTATTGGCTTCGATCTGAATGAAGTAGGCGTAAGCTCGAATGAGTGGGATGAAAATGTTGGTGCCCGTGTGCTTTACAAGCTCAGCAATATGCTGCTGGCATGTAATCCTAATTAAGCTTATTATATTAAATCAACTAGAGGTTCACTTTGTATGAGCCTCTTTTTTTGTGCTGTTAAGTGTAAGTATGTTGCCGGCAGCGGACTTGAGCAAATTTTCCATGGTGAGTGTAAGCTTGCAGGATGTCCTAAAAAAAGAAAGCCAACCCTGAAAAGAGTCGGCCGTTGCTAACCTATGAAAAACACCTACGTGCAATATAGAATAAAAAACAATTCACCGTGTGGTTGAAAAAGACATTTTAAACTATGTCAGAAAAAAAATGACAAAACTGAAGTGATTTGGGTAGATCAACAAGTAAAAACCAAGAGAGAATAAAACGAGATGAGAGGTACGGGCAAAAAAATAGGCCGTCCCTGGAAAGAGTCGGCCGTTGCTAACCTATGAAAAACACCTATGACACAAAAGAACAGCTAAAACTGATATTATTTTGTAGTATAAAATATGATATTGGCAATGTTTTTTGTGTTTTTCACATTTTTGAGAGAGGAGTGTGCAAAACCTAAAGCCGGTAAAAGAGAGCATTTCTCCTTTACCGGCCTTATAGAATGAAAGCAGAACGATTACCTGTTCACCCTTACTAATCTGCCTGATATTTTTTCAGAACCAATTCGAAGCACATAAATCAATTGCCCCGACGATTGACCTGTAACTTCCAGATCATAATAGCTTATACCTGCGGGTACAAAACCACTATACACTGTTTTTACTTTTTGCCCCTGCATATTAAACACTTCAATGCTGCCGTTACCGGCACGCTCTGTTGTTACAGAAAATCGTACTCTGTCAGCAAATGGATTGGGAATTGCTTTGATAGCTACACTCAGTGGTGCAGTGATCATTACCTGTTCAGGCTGCTGCGTGTTATTGATGGCAGCAGGATTTTCAGTAATTGGTGCTTCTCCTTCACACGATGTAATGGCAAAACAAGTATGATCGAGCTTGCGGCGAACGGTTATTGAATAACCTTCCCCGGCTTTAAAGCTGAAGACCGGATTATCGGTAAAATCGCCTCCATTACTAAATTCAAAAATGGAATTATCATACTCTTCCAGCGATCCTGCTTTCACGACTTTTAACGTACCTGTTGATGATGTGCAACTGGGATGAGTGACAATCAGCACATCCGCTGCAGGTGTTGCGCCTGCTGCTGCCAGTACTTCTTTTGTAACTCCGTCTGAAATACAACCTGCACTTGATTTACTTCTGATGACATAATTGCCCGGTGCCAATGAAGCAAAGATGCCTGTTGCATTCGTAAAGTCGGCAGGGTTAATACTGTTCAAACTAAAAGTGAGACCAGCTTTTGAAGATGTAACTGTAATAGTTCCTGTTGAAACTGCACATGTTGGTTGCGTTACATCGGCGGTAATTGTTCCGGGTCTGCTGTTAACTGTAAGACTAATCGCAATACTGTTCGTACAACTTGCAGCATTGGTATTGGTAACTTTTGCATACACCGTTGTTGTTCCAGTTACATATGGAGACGATATCGAGTTTTGAAAAGCAGCATCACTATACCAGTTGAGGCTTACATTACTTTGTCCGTTGAGGATTGTTGTTGCAAGTCCGCTTAGATCAAAGCTGGCAGTTGTTCCTCCGCCATCAGTAGAACACAAAATTGCACTTGTTGATGTAACAGTTGGCGTTCGGTTGACAGTTAACGGAACTGCAATACTGCTGTAACAATTTGCAGCATTACTATTGCTCACTTTCGCATACACAGTTGTTGTAGCTGCTACATGTGGTGATGAAATAGATGCTGATAATTCAATATTACTATACCAGGTAATACCAACATTCTGCTGACCATTAATGATCGTCGCCTCCAAACTACTAAGATCGAAACTGGCGGTTGTTCCTCCCGGATCAGTTGAACACAAAGTTGAAATTGCTGCGGATACCGTTGGAGTTCGGTTAACAGTTAAGGAAACAGCAATACTATTATAACAACTTGTTGCATTACTATTAGTCACTTTTGCATACACCGTTGTTGTACCCGTTACATGCGGCGATGAAATGGCTGTAGTTAAACCAATATTACCATACCAGGTAACACCTACATTTTGCTGACCATTAATGATGGTTGCTTCAAGAGCTGTTAAATTAAAACTGGCAGTTGTACCTCCAGGACTTGTTGAACACAATGTTGAACTGGCAGCCGTTACAGTTGGAGTTCGGTTAACAGTTAAGGGAACAGCAACACTGCTGTAACAGTTTGATGCACTACTGTTACTCACTTTTGCATACACAGTTGTAGAGCCTGTTACATGCGGTGATGAAATAGATGCTGATAATTCAATATTACTGTACCAGGTAATGCCTACGTTCTGCTGACCATTAATGATGGTCGCTTCAAGACCAGTTAAATTAAAACTGGCGGTTGTTCCACCAGGATCACTTGAGCACAATGTAGAGCTTGCAGCTGATACCGTTGGAGTTCGGTTAACAGTTAAGGGAACTGCAATACTGTTATAACAACTTGCCGCATTACTATTAGTCACTTTTGCATACACCGTTGTTGTACCTGTTACATGCGGAGACGAAATGCCCGTTGTTAATTCAATATTACTATACCAGGTAACACCTACATTTTGCTGACCATTAATGATCGTTGCTTCAAGGCTACTAAGATCAAAACTGGCTGTTGTTCCGCCGGGACTTGTTGAACACAACGTTGAACTGGCAGTTGATACTGTTGGTATGCGGTTCACTGTTAAAGGAACTGCAACACTGCTGCTACAGCTTGCTGCATTGTTGTTGGACAATTTTGCGTACACAATTGTACTACCTGTAACATATGGAGATGAAATAGAATTTTGGAATGCTGCGTCGCTGTACCAACTAAGAGTCACTCCCGTTTGTCCATTCAATATTGTTGACCCGAGACCAGTCAGGTTAAAACTTGCAGTTGTACCACCCGCATCTGATGAACACAATGTCGCACTTGCAGAATTGGCAACAGGTGTAACAAACACGTTAAGGGTGACCGTTCCATAAGTGAAAGCAGACGGATCGGAGTTATTAGTAACTTTTGCAAAAACCTGTGTTGTACCACTTACATAAGCGCCCGGATTGTTGATAAGATTGGTCAAAGCAACATTACTGTACCACGTAACACTTACATTTTGCTGACTGCCGATAATAGTACTGTTCAAAGAAGTAAGATTGAAAGTAGCAGTTGTGCCACCCGGAGCATCGGAACATTTTTCAGCAATGGTTGAACCGGCAGTTGGAATAATGACTGTTATGTATTGGCCGGGAGGCAATGAATAACACTTGGATGGAGTTCCCGGACAACGTGGCGTTGATGCACCTTGACAAAAATCTGTGTTACCTGTACCCCATCCAATAAATACATCGGTTAATAATATTTCGGTGCCACAAGGCCAACCGATATTCTGGCTGAAAACAACTTTCGTTGTACCAACGGAGGCAAGTGCAGTTGAAAAACACTCACTTACAGTTGCATAAATAATAGTAGGATCAAGCTTATTGACCACTCTTGCATAAATAAATACGCCTACTCTTGGGGTTTTGGTAGTAAGTTCAAGCGCCAATTTTACGTTCGCTGCACCTTGACATTGAAAACTACTTGTTAATGGGTTGTAGGGAGAATTAGGTTCAACAAGGTAAGCAGTTTTGATCTGTATGTCATTAGATGTACAACCATTTGTACAATCAACACGTGGATCAAACTGAGCATAACTATTGATGCTGAAAAGAAGAAGAACCGTTAGAAAAAAATGCTGTGGGTAGAAATGATTACATATTGCTGATTTTTTTGCGGATAATTTGTTTCCGTACTTTTTGGGGAATAGAAGATCTGCACAAATCTTCTGTGTGGATTTGAGTAGCATACATTTTGGGTTGATTGGTTAACAATGTGGTTTGAAGTGGGAAAACTTCAAAAAAGAGTATGGTTTTACAATACAAAAGATTTGCCTGGAGGCGAGTTATCTGCCGAAAGAAAATCATCTTTCAGATAAGTAGTTAAAGGCAAAGCACTGCCAGAACAATGATATAGCTTCATTGAAAATGTACTTTTGATATTTAATAAAAAAGGTACTGGCGTAATTCAGGAATATTGGAGAGAAATTAGAAAGACGGTTAGACTGGACGAGGAAAAAGGAGTAAAAATTAACCTATAGTAAAATAGTGCTGTTTTATCGCTTCGTCAAATATTTGTTTAGTTAATATATTCATTTCGCAATAATATCATCAAACATAAATTGCATAACTACGATACGGATGATGACTATATGTGACAGCACTTACATTCATCATAGTTGCATATTTTCATTATACTGTATCTTTAACTTGCCATGAATACATATCGAATTCCCATTTTCTTTGAACCATTTGAAAAACAAAAAAAGGCTGCCCGCCTTTTACATTTATTGGCAGGCTTTTTAATGATTGCCAATGCATGGGGCGAATTTAAAACCCCTACCCCGGGTTTATTTTTTGTTGTTTTACAAATTGCAGCGGCACTGCTGATCATTCTCTATTCATTTGTTGGGAAAAAATGGATTGCCGATCAATCAAGGAGCAATGGCATCTTTCGTTTACTTGGCGCTGCTGTTCTGTTTTATGCAGCCTGGCATTTTTTGCAATTGAACGAAGGCATGAGAGCAGTACTTCAGTTCTTTGCCGGCGGCGGTCTGTTGTTCCTGTTCTTTACCGAACGAAAGATCTTTTCAACCTGCTACGTCACAATTGATGAAAAGGGCATTCATACGCCTGATAATCTCAAACAACGACTGATCGAATGGAAGAATATTGACAACATGATCGTTAAGAATGATTTTGTTTCCATCAACACCATCCAGAACCAATTTATCCAATACGAGACGGGTGCAGTACTCAGCGAATTGCAAATGGATGAGATGAATGCATTCTGCAGGGAACGCTTTACAAAAAACTGATCTAAAAAGGTACAAGGCGCAAGTGACAAGGCACAAGACAAAAGCCTCAACTTTTCTTCCGTGTGATAATGTATCCACCATTTCCAGCACCTTGAACCTTGAATCTTATGCCTTGTAACTTCAATTTTTAAAATATCTTTGCATCAGTGAAGAAACTTATCTGCATAGTATTCCTGGGGGCTTATCTCATCTCCTCAACAGAGCTTCGACAGCTGTTGAAGTTTCCATTGCTGATAGAGCATTATGCAGAACACAAAGCAGAAAACCATTCACTCAACTTACTGCAATTCCTTGCAATGCATTACAATGATGAGAATATTATTGATCTCGATTACAGCAAGGATCAGCAATTACCGTTTAAATCACAAGGCGGATATACCGGTGCAGTACTGAGTGTATTTGAACCTACTCCCTTCTATTTACTGATACCTAAAGTTGAGATCGATTTACCTGTTGCACATGCTATCAGCAACGAAAGCTTTATAAGCTCAACCTTCCGTTCTTCTATCTGGCAACCGCCCAAAGCCTGTTAAGCAATATCAATTTTTCTTATTTCAGTAAACTTTTCTTTCAATGAAAGGAAGTTATTGCTGTATTACTTATGATCTAAACAAAACAGGTAATGCTGAATGCCATTATACGGTTTTCCGTAAAAAACAAACTTATTATCGGGTTACTCATTATTGGTCTTATTGGTTATGGCAGTTATGAAATTACAAGACTGCCCATTGATGCTGTGCCTGATATTACCGATAACCAGGTGCAGGTAATTACTGTTGCGCCTTCGTATGGTGCAACAGATATTGAACGGCTCATCACTTTTCCTATTGAGCAGGTAAACAATAATATTCCCGGCTTAGTGGAGATCAGGAGCTTCTCCCGTTTTGGTTTATCACTGGTAACAATTGTGTTTGATGATAAAACCGATGTGTACTGGGCACGCCAACAGGTAGCCGAACGTTTGCAAAAAGTAAAGGATATTATTCCGAAAGAGATCGGCACACCTGAACTTGCGCCGGTAACAACGGGACTTGGTGAGATCTATCAATACGTTGTTCGTCCTGAAAAAGGTTACGAGAATAAATACGATGCAACGGAATTACGCACTATACAGGATTGGATCGTTCGTCGTCAATTGCTGGGTGTACAGGGTGTTGCCGAAGTAAGCAGCTTTGGCGGAAAATTAAAACAGTACAGTATTGAAATTGATCCTGCAAAACTATTCTCTTACGGTATCAATATCAGCGATGTATTTACTGCACTCGAAAAAAATAACCAGAACACCGGTGGCGCTTATATTGAAAAAGGCGCAACGGTTTTATATATCCGAAGCGAAGGTCTTGCAGGAAGTCAGGAAGACATCGGCAACATTTCGATCAAACGTACAAACAGCGGCGCTCCATTATTTATACGTGATGTGGCTGAAGTAAAGATCGGTCATGCTACACGTTATGGCGTCATGACATTTAATGATGAAGGTGAAGTAGCGGGTGCAGTTGTGATGATGTTGAAAGGTGCCAACAGCAGCGAAGTGATCAGGAATGTAAAAGATCGTATTGCGCAAATACAAAAAACATTACCCGAAGGTGTCAAGATCGAAGCATTTCTAGACCGTACAAAAATGGTGGGCCATGCAATAGGTACAGTAAAAACAAATTTGCTCGAAGGTGCATTGATCGTTGTATTTGTACTTGTACTTTTTCTTGGAAATTTCCGGGCAGGCATTTTAGTAGCGTCTGTAATTCCACTGGCAATGCTGTTTGCTGTGATCATGATGAACATGTTTGGCGTGAGTGGTAACCTGATGAGTTTAGGTGCACTTGATTTTGGCTTGATCGTAGATGGTGCAGTTATCATTGTTGAAGCGGTGATGCATCAACTGAGTCACAGTAAAAAGTTCAACAGCACTTATCGGTTAACTGGTGAACAAATGGATGCCGAAGTAAATCACAGTGCCAGTAAGATGATGAACAGCGCTGTGTTTGGACAGATCATTATCCTTGTTGTTTATCTACCCATCTTCACTTTGCAGGGCATTGAAGGAAAGATGTTCAAACCAATGGCACAGACAGTTGCCTTTGCATTGCTGGGTGCGTTCATTCTTTCGCTCACTTACATTCCTATGATGAGTGCGTTGTTCCTCAGCAAGAAAATTCATCATAAACAAAACCTGTCAGATAAGTTCATGATCTGGCTGGAACGAATCTATCAATCAGCATTAGATAAAGTACTCAACTTTCCTAAGACTGTTATTGCTGCTGCGCTATTATTGTTTGCATCTTCGATCCTGATCCTTCGTTCACTTGGCGGTGAATTTATTCCGGCATTAGAAGAAGGTGATTTTGCGGTTGACACAAGAGTATTAACGGGAAGCAATCTGCAAACAACGATCGATTACACACAGAAAGCAGCACATATTCTCAAAACAAGATTTCCTGAAGTAGAGAAGATCGTTACCAAGATCGGCAGTGGCGAAGTGCCTACTGATCCTATGCCCATGGAAGCAAGTGATCTGATGGTGATCTTGAAAGACAAAGAAGAATGGACCTCGGCAAAAACATTTGATGAACTGGCAGAAAAAATGGGTGATGCATTAAAAGATGTGCCCGGCATTACAACCGGTTTTCAATATCCGGTACAAATGCGTTTCAATGAATTGATGACAGGTGCAAGACAGGATGTGGTTTGTAAAATTTTTGGTGAAGACCTTGATTCACTTGCACACTACGCACAAAAAATGGGCAAGATCATTAACACAGTTGAAGGCGCAAAGAGTTTGTATGTAGAAACGGTGAATGGGTTACCACAGATCATTATTCAATACAACCGTGCTTCTATTGCACAGTATAATTTGAGTATAGCTGATATAAACAAAGTTATAAATACTGCACTTGCAGGACAAAGTGCAGGGATGTTGTTTGAAGGTGAAAAGCGGTTTGACATTGTAGTGCGTTTAAAAGGCGATCAGAAAAAAGATGTAAAAGATATTCAGCAATTACTCATCCCTACTCCATCCGGTTCACAGATTCCGTTATATCAACTGGCCAATGTAGAAATTAAAGAAGGCCCAAATCAAATACAACGTGAAGATGCCAAACGACGTATTGTTGTTGGCTTCAATGTCCGTGGTCGTGATGTACAAAGTATTGTGAACGAGCTGCAGAAAAAAACAGAGCAACAATTAAAACTCCCAGCGGGCTATTATATAACCTATGGCGGTGCATTTGAAAATTTAAATGAAGCAAAGCAACGGTTGATGATCGCAGTGCCTGTTTCGCTACTGCTCATTTTTGTCTTACTTTATTTTGCATTTGGTTCTGTAAAACAAGGCTTACTCATTTACTCAGCCATTCCGTTATCTGCCATCGGTGGTATTTTATTTCTTGCAATGCGTGGCATGCCGTTCAGCATCAGTGCAGGTATTGGTTTTATTGCACTGTTTGGTGTAGCAGTACTAAATGGCATTGTATTGATCGCAGAATTTAATCGATTGCGAACAGAAGGAATGCATGATGTTCGGCGAATCGTTTTAATGGGCACCAAGATCCGTTTACGTCCTGTGTTGATGACAGCTTCTGTTGCATCGCTTGGTTTTTTACCAATGGCATTGAGTAATGGTGCAGGTGCAGAGGTACAACGGCCGCTGGCAACTGTTGTCATTGGCGGTTTGATCATTGCGACCTTCCTCACCTTATTTGTACTACCTGTGCTTTATATCATTTTTGAAAAAGGAATCAAGATGAAAAAGAAAAACAAAAGCATGCCGATAGGTATTTTGATATTGATGCTTCTCTTACAGGGAACAGCAACTGCACAATCACCTATCAGCCTGCAGGCGGCTATTGATACCGCAGTAAAAAATAATCTGCTGCTAAAGAATGAACAATTAGTTGCACAATACAAACAGTTACTCATACCATCTGCTTCGATTGTACCGCAAACAACGGTTCATGCTGAAGCAGGACAGTTCAACAGCATTTACACCGATACAAGATTTGGCTTGTCACAAAGCTTCAGTTTTCCAAAAGTGTACGGCACTCAAAAAGATCTGCTGCGTGAAGAATGGAAAAACAGTTCGCTTTCTACAGCAGTGAAGGAAAAAGAATTGAAGCAACAGGTGCAATCAGTTTTCTATCAGCTGGCATGGCTGCAGGAAAAAGAAAAACTGTTGCAGTATGCTGATAGTTTATTCACCGATTTTTACAAACGAACTGAACTGCGTTTACAAAAAGGCGAAAGTAATATCCTGGAGAAAGCAACCGCAGAAACACAACTCGGGCAAATAAATATTCAACGAAAACAACTGCAACACGACAAAGCAGTTTTACAATTACAGTTTCAGTTACTGCTCAACACAACCACAGGTTTTACTCCCGCAGTGCAAACGTTGAAGATGCCTGTTCAGTTGACAAGTGCTGAATTCAGTTCGCATCCATCGATCATTCTTGCACAGCAACAGGAACGTATTGCTGATGCAACTATTAAAGCAGAACAATCGAAACTGTTGCCTGAACTGTCGTTGGGCGTTTTCAGCACAAGCATTATTGGAATTGGTGCCGATGATAAGTATTACAGCAGTGCAAAACGTTTTCAATCGGTGCAGCTGGGAGTTGGCATTCCTGTTTTTGCGAGGGCACAAAAAGCAAAGATCAACAGTGCAAGGTTCAGTAAACAGATCGCAGCCAATCAATCAGCGATCAGTTTGCAAATACTTTCTTTCAACTATCAAAAAACGTTAGCATTGTATAAGCAGCATAATGAAACAGTCAACTATTTTGAAAGTACAGGTTTGAAAAATGCTTCCGTCATCATTGAAACTGCAACCAAACAATTCAACAGCGGCTTGATCAATTACCTCGAATGGTTTATGCTGGTGAACCAGGCTACGGCAGTAAAGAATGATTACCTCGATGCTGTGCGGAATCTCAACGAAAGCATTATTCAACTCAACTATTACAACAACCAATAAACGAACGATCATGAAATATTCAATCCTGTCTATATCACTTCTGCTGTTGCTGGCCTGCAACAGTAAGAATAAAACGGAAGGAACAGAAACCGTGCTTGAAACAACAACCGTCACACTCACCGATGCTCAACTAAAAAATGCAGCACTTGAATTAGTGCAGGTACAGCAACGTTCCGTTTCTTCTATATTAAAACTCAACGGACGCATTGATGTGCCGCCGCAGAACATTGTTTCTATCAGTGTGCCATTAGGTGGCTATCTGAAATCAACAAAGTTGTTACCGGGTATGCATTTACGGAAAGGTGAAGTGATCGCTATCATCGAAGACCAGCAATATATTCAGTTGCAACAGGATTACTTAACAGCCAAAGCAAAGATCGGTTTTACTGAGGCCGAATACCTGCGTCAAAAAGAGCTGAACGAAAGCAAAGCCAGCAGCGATAAAGTATATCAACAGGCCGAAGCAGAATTCAGAAGTCAGAAAATACTCATCAGTGCATTAGGTGAAAAACTGAAACTGGCCGGCATCAACACCAATCAGCTCACCGAGCAAAACATCACCCGCAGTATTCAACTGCACTCGCCTATTGATGGTTATGTATCGAAAGTGAATGTAAATATTGGTAAATATGTTGCTCCTACTGATGTTTTGTTTGAATTGATCAACCCGACAGATATTCATCTTGCATTAACCGTATTTGAGAAGGATGTGAACAAACTTTTTATCGGACAAAAGATTGTATCGTATACCAATAATGATCCTGAGAATAAACATTACGGTGATATCATTCTAATTGGTAAAGACCTTGGGCCCGACCGCAGCACGGAAGTGCATTGCCATTTTGATGATTATGATAAAACGCTCATCCCGGGCACTTACATGAATGCAGATGTTGAAGTAAAGAATAAAGCCGCATGGGTTCTACCGGAAGATGCGGTAGTGCGGTTTGAAAACAAGCAATACGTCTTCGTTAAAAAGACCGAGAAAACATTTGAGCTATTGGAAATTCAACCCGGCGTTTCCGAAAACGGATTCACCGAAATTCGGAATGATGAAAGCTTGCAGCAAAAACAAATAGTAAGCAAGGGGGCCTATACTTTACTGATGAGCCTGAAGAATAAAGCAGAAGATTAAAAAATTAAATTATTTAACAGCAGTATGCAAATCGAAAATGATTTGCATGCTGCTGTTGATGACATAAAATCACTGTGACTTATGTCACATTAGATTGCATCATTTATATATTGTTGTACCTTTATAGAAATCTAAACATACCGTGTACAATAAAAAATTAGTACAAGCGTATAAAGGTTGAAACACTCCCCACCAATTTCTATTTCTGTTTAAGATCAATGCCACTGCAGCTTGCTGCCGGGTAATTGAATTTTTTTACGTTAACGATAAACCGCATAGCACATGAAAAAAATGATGCGCATGGGGAGTGTAATTGTTATTGCCTTTACCTTTTTCTTTCATGCCTGCAAACATCAAATTCCGGTGACTCCCGACAATGGCAATCCCGGTGGTGTTTCCGGTATACCCGGCACCGTTGGTCGTACTTGCAGTACCGACTCAGTTTATTTTGCCAATGATATTTATCCACTCCTCAGCTCAACCTGTGCTATGGCCGGATGTCATGATGCTATCACACATAAAGAAGGGATCGATCTTTCGACCTATAATAATATCAAAAATTATATCGTGGCTGGTAATGCATCGGAAAGCAAGATTTACAAAACCATTATCAAAACAGATAATGAACGGATGCCTCCTCCTCCAATGCCTGCATGGACAACTGAACAGGTAACAAAACTCCGTACATGGATCAACCAAGGTGCAAAAAACAATGCCTGCGACAGATGTGATACAACTGATTATAAATTCAGTACTGCCATCAAACCTTTAATACAGAATAAATGCCAGGGCTGCCATAATCCGGCATCATTGGGAGGAGGAATTGATCTGTCAACTTACACAGCAATCAAAGCTGCAGGTACTAATGGTAAACTCTATGGTTCCATTAATTGGTCGGCCGGTTATATTCCAATGCCACAAGGCGGATTAAAAATGCCGGACTGTGAAATCAAACAGATCAGAAAATGGATCGATGCAGGCATGCTCAATAACTAAACTAAAAAAGTATGAAGCGGATCATCATGTATGTGTTCATCATTCTCAGCAGCTCCTGTTATTACGATGCTGCAGATCTTTTATATCCAGCCAGTGGCGTTTGTGACACCACTCCAACATCGTATTCACAAAAAGTTGTGCCGCTGCTGCAACAACAATGTTACAGTTGTCATTTGAATGCGTCAACAGGCGGCGGTATTATGATGGGCACTTATACTGCAGACAAAGTACTTGCAACAAACGGTAAACTTTATGGAAGCATCAGTCATACGGCTGGTTATTCAGCAATGCCGAAAGGCGGAGCAAAAATGACCAACTGTCAAATTGCAATTATTAAACAATGGATCGATGCGGGAACACCTGCTAATTAATAAAGTTGTTATGAAACGGAAAAAGATTCTCAGAAACAGTTTACTTCTTATGCTGATACTTGGAACAATTGTAGCTTATTTCGCTTACAGAGAATACAACCGAAAATCAGAAAACGTTGACAAACTTGAAGCTGAATTTGAACTGACAACCGATGAACTGATCCGGGAGTTTACAGAAAATGAACAAGCAGCTACACAAAAATATGCGGGCAAAGTACTTCAGGTGGAAGGGCAATTAAAGACAACCGACGTTGATGATAAAGGAAATTATACTGTTGTGTTGGGCAATCCTGCTTTGCCTTCATCTGTGAGATGCAGTATTGACACAATATTTTCTGTTGAAAAAAATAATCTGCAGATCAACATTCCAATTACAGTTAAAGGGATCTGTACAGGTTTCAATGCCGATGAATTGGGCATTGGTTCTGATGTGTTGCTGAATCGGTGCATCATCATTCAAAAATAAACTACTACACACTAAATCAGCAGATATGAAAAAGATAAGTTGGTTACTCATTGTTTTACTGTTTGCAGGAACAGTTTTTGCACAGGACAAATATTTTACTAAAACCGGTAAGATCAATTTCGATGCTACTTCTCCCGGCTCTCCCGAACAAGTTGAAGGCATTCATAAAAGCGTGCTTTGTGTACTTGACACGAAGACCGGCAATATGCAATTCTCTGTTGCCATGAAAGGCTTTGAATTTGAACGGGCTTTAATGCAGGAACATTTCAACGAAAACTATATTGAAAGCGATCAGTTTCCCAAATCAGAATTCAAGGGAATGATCAGCAACAACAGCAGCGTAAACTATACAGCAAATGGTGAATACAAGGTTTCAGTAAAAGGAAAGCTAACCATACATGGTATAACAAAGGACATTGAAACAACTGGAAATCTTGTGATAAAAAATGGTAAGATATCCGCAACCTCTGTCTTTACAGTTCTGCTTGCCGATTATAAAATAAGCATACCGGGCCTGGTTGCAGACAAAGTTTCAAAAACGGCGAAGATCATTGTGAATTGTTTGCTCGACCCATTGCGCTAAATAAACAACTCATTCTTCAATCAACATGAAAAAGCAAACTTATTTCGCAGCCGCATTATTTTTCCTGATGTTTTCTTTCAAAGCAAAAGCACAGGAAACCGAAGACTTGTTAAGTCTTGTTGATTCAGGAGGCACAACGAAGACATTCATCAAATCTGCATTCAAATCAACAAGAGTCATCAATGGTCACTCGTTGGAATTTCTTTCGCCCGGCACGATGGACTTTCGTATACTGCATCGATTCGGGCAGCTTGATCAGGGATACAAAAACTTTTTCGGTTTAGACCAGGCCAGTATGCGCATGGGTTTTGATTTTGGATTGTATCGTAACCTGATGATTGGCGTTGGCAGAAGCACCTTCAAAAAAGAACTGGATGGTTATTTCAAATACGCACCCATCATGCAATCAACAGGAAACAAAAGTTTTCCAATGACCATTGCCATCGCAGCCGGTATTACCATGAATACTTCTCCTTGGGCCGACCCAACCATCAACAATTATTTTTCGTCACGCCTTGCCTATTATTACCAGCTGATAGTTGGAAGAAAATTCTCTGAACGTTTTACACTGCAGTTAACACCAACAATGGTTCATACAAATCTCGTTGCACTGCATACGCAGCCAAACGATGTGTTTGCACTTGGTGCCGGAGCACGTTTAAAATTGACAAAACGCATTGCACTCACAGGTGATTATTTCCACTTGTTTAATGGTATTGAGCGGGGAGTTACTTATCATCCCCTGTCGATTGGTGTTGATATTGAAACCGGCGGCCACGTGTTCCAACTTCATTTTTCCAATGCAACCGGTATGAACGAACGGGCCTTTATTAATGAAACAACAACACGCTGGGGCAAGGGAGAGATCAGGTTTGGTTTTAATTTATCGAGAGTGTTCCAGTTAAAAAAGAAAGCAAAAACAGATAGCTGAAATAACGGATCGCCATTTTTTAAGAAAACTAAAACAGTTTATTTTTCCGGCTTCATAAAAAAATCCGCAGCTTTCGTGTGGATTTTTTTATGAACGGCATCTCACAGAAAACCTACTGCTATGGCATCACCACTTTCCGTTTCAATTGTGCATCCTGCTTACAGTAATCTGAAAAAAATCAGCCCCATCCTACATTTCCTTGCCGGCACGGTGTTTCTTGCGGCCGCCATTTATGAGTTTCGGATGGATAACCGCATTACCGCCTTCTGCGAAATTGTGATTGGCATTGATGTGATTGCGCTTGCATTTATGCGGGGCTTTGCTGAAGAATCAACCCGTCTCAATGCCATGTTTCGTCTTATTGAAGTCGTGGTGTTTGGCGGATTAGCCATTCTGGCCTTCCTCGATCAATCCTGGATCACGGTTGTTTTAATGGCAATAGCAACCGGCATGTATTACTACGTTTTCCATTGCGAACGCAAGATCATCAACAGCGAGCGGGTTGCTGTTCATCATTTGGGGGTTACTATTTCCAATTTTCCCAAGGATAAAGAACTGGATTGGGAGCAGATCCACCAGCTGGAAGCCCTGCCCCACAGCATCACCATACACACTATCCGTAATAAAACTCTGCGTTTTGAGTTCCAAAAAGCAATTGCTTTCGACGAACTGGAACAAATTCACGAATTTTGCAGACATTATCTGAAAAGTGAATAGTGAATGGTCAATGGTGAATCAGCCAAACCGCACACATTCACCATTCACAATTGACAATTCACTATGGCCTTAAAACATTCTCCTTATTTATTATACTCCGACGGGAACGGAAATATTTTTGAAGACACTTCACTTTACGCAGTGGGTCGTGAAGCGTGGGATGCATTTCCGATAGATTTGGACAACTGGATGGAAATGCCCGAAGGCGGCAATCTCTACGAATTACCAGACCGCAAAGGCATTGGCATTGATGTAAAAACAGGCGAAATGCGTTTGTGTGAAAAAGGCTGGGCCGTAGCTGCCTTTATCCCTCCTGCACATACCAGTTTATTTATTGCTGCATTTGAATGTGAACCCGGTGCTGATACACTACCGCTCTTCTGTTATACGGCTGTAGGTTGGCATGATGATAAATTTTATGTGCCTGCTATTCGCATTGAACAGGATATTCGCCAGGAATGTGCGGGATATAACGATGAAAAGATTGAAACAGGTGCAGAACATCTTATAAAGACTTATCCGCATAACCGTTTGGTAAAACATTTAATGGAGAATTGCTGCAATACGTACAACTGTCCGGCAGCAAGAAATTTTGCGATGAGTCGTTGGGAATGTCCCATTCCGGTTTCACCTGCATGTAATGCCAATTGCATTGGATGTATTTCATTTCAACCAGTGGAAGAACATATTCAAAGTCCGCAGGATCGTTTAACCTTTAAGCCAACTCCCGAAGAAATTGTTGAGTTCACTGTCCCGCACCTGGAAACAGCGCCCTACCCGATTGTTTCATTTGGACAAGGATGCGAAGGCGAACCTTTGCTGATGTGGGAAACCATGCGTGATGCCATTATTGAAATGCGGAAGCATACACAAAAAGGAAGCATCAACATCAACACCAATGGTTCAAAACCTGATGCAGTAAAAGTTTTGTGTGAAGCAGGATTGAATTCAATTCGTGTAAGTACCAACAGTGCCCGCAAGCATGTGTATGAAGCTTACTATCGCCCTAACAATTATCAATTTGAAGATATTGTTGAGAGCTTGAAAGTAATGAACAGTTATGGTGGCTGGACGAGCATTAACTATTTTGTATTCCCTGGTATTACTGATTGTGTGGAAGAATATGAAGCATTAAGAAAGCTGATAAAAGAAACGGGGTTAAAGATGATCCAGTGGCGCAATTTCAATATTGATCCCGATTGGTATCTTGGCAAACTCGGCATTACTGAAACCAGTGAAATACTCGGCGTAAAACAGTTTATTGAATTGATCAAAGAAGAGTTTCCTGATTTGAAGCATGGATATTTCAATCCGCCGATTGAACGGATCAAAGGAAATTACGAAGTTGATTTTGCACATTGGTAACACTGGTAGGCACAGTTGAAAACCGTCAGATCATTACGATAAAAGGGTTGCCAACTTCTAAAAAATTGGCAACCTTTACTTTTTCAGTTTACATTCCGTAAGTTCATGCTCAGTTCATGCAACGCCCCAACCATATTTTGCCACTCATTGTACTGTCGCAATTTGCAGGCACATCGTTATGGTTCAGCGGTAACGCCATTCTTACAGAGATCAGCAAAGCATTTCAACTACAACAAGACGGATTAGCGATCGTTACCTCATCGGTACTTATTGGTTTTATCACCGGTACTTTTTTATATGCCATCACAGCTATTGCCGACCGGTTTAAACCATCAGTTGTATTTTTTATTTCGTCGTTGCTGGCGGCTTCTGCCAACCTGCTCATCCTGTTGCCGCAACAGGATTTTTTATTGCTGGTACTGTCAAGATTCTTTGTTGGATTTTTTCTTGCAGGCATTTATCCAGTAGGTATGAAGATCGCTGCGGAGTGGTACGAAAAAGGATTGGGCAAAGCATTGGGCTATCTGGTTGGCGCATTAGTGATGGGTACCGCATTTCCTCATTTGCTCAAACAATCAGGCTGGGATTATAACTGGAAACATGTGCTGTTGTTTACTTCATCTGTTGCAGCAGCAGGCGGATTGATTATTTATCTGTTTGTACCTCGTGGACCGTTTTATAAAAAAGGCAGCAGCTATTCGTTTGATGCATTTAAAAACAGTTTTCGCTTTCCCAACTTTCGTGCAGCATCGTTTGGTTACTTTGGTCACATGTGGGAGTTGTATGCATTTTGGGCATTTGTTCCTGTTATCCTGAATATTTACACAAAGCAAAATGCTGCTGTGATGAATGTACCATTTTGGTCGTTTATTATCATTGCCGCAGGAGCAATTGGTTGTGTGGCCGGAGGATACATCACACTCAAACAAGGAAGTGCAAAAGTGGCCTATGCCGGCATGTTAGTTTCGTTTTGCTGTTGCGTGTTGTCTATCTTCAGCTTTGCATTACCGCCTTTCTTATTTCTTTTCTTCTTATTGATTTGGGGATTTGCTGTGGTGGCTGACTCGCCACAATTTTCTTCCATCGTTGCACAAACAGCGGTGGCAGAAAATAAAGGTTCGGCATTGACCATTGTTACCTGTATTGGTTTTTCCATTACGGTTGCGAGTGTATATGTGCTGAATCGATTGTTTGAGCAATTCATGCAATCACCGTATGTCTTATTGATCCTTGCGCCGGGGCCTTTGTTTGGTTTGTGGAAATTAAAACCCTTACTGAAACAAAAGACCTTCAACTAAACAGGAGTTTTAATTTTCATATGAAATAAGTTCTCCAGCACCAATGCTTGCACTTTGCTGCGTCTATATTTGGCCGATGAAGCCAGCCAGCCAAAACCACATTGTACTGGGGATTATTCTTGCCATAGTTGCCACCATCATCTGGAGTGGCAATTTCATCGTGGCCCGTGCTGTCATCAATGATATCCCCCCTGTTACCTTGGCGTTCTTCCGCTGGCTCACTGCCTGCATTATTCTTTTGCCCATTGCCTGGAAACATATCAAACCATCGTGGCAGATCGTAAAACAAAACAAAGCTTACTTTTTTTGGACAGGTTTAACAGGCATCAGCCTCTTTAACACGTTTGTCTATATCGCCGGACATAGCTCAACAGCCATCAACCTTGCTTTGATTGGCACTACTTCCTCTCCCATCATGTCCATCATACTAGCACATTACTTTTTGAAAGAACATATTCAATGGCGTCGCATCGTTGGTATAATATTATGTGTGGCGGGTATTCTATTTTTGTTAAGCAAAGGAAGTTTTGAAAACCTGTTACACTTACAATTTACCAAAGGCGACGGTTGGGTTTTGCTCGGCGCATTAAGTTTTGCCATTTACAATATTCTTGCACGTAAAAAACCAAAAGAAATCTCAGCGATTGGTTTTTTGTTTTTTGTTTTCTGCATCGGTACCGCTTTATTAATCCCCGCTTTTTTCATTGAGGCTTCTTATGTAAAACCTGTAGAATGGACCTGGCAAACCGGCTCAGTCATTCTGTATCTCGGTTTAGGAACATCTGTGATTTCTTTCTTACTATGGAATCGTTCAATCAAAGAATTGGGCGCCGGCCGAACAGCTTTGTTTGGCAACTTAATTCCCATCTTCAGCAGTATTGAAGCGGTCATTATTCTTGGCGAAAAAATAAGTTATATTCACATCATCAGTTTCCTGTTGATCGTTGCAGGACTTGCAATCGATAACAGTGTGTTGTTGAAACGAAAATAGCTTTATGAAATAAACATAAAAAGTATTGAGCTAATTTATCTCAGCAGCGATGATAATTTTTATGTTTATACTATGGGGCTAACATCAATAACTATTGGCACATGAAAAAGGTGATCATCATTGGTGCAACATCCGGCATCGGCAAGGCACTTGCAATCCGCTATCTGAAAGCAGGACATCGTGTTGGCATCACCGGCCGGCGTGCACATTTGCTGGATGAAATAAAACAATACTATCCCCAACAGACTTTCACAGCAGCATTTGATGTAACCGGCAACGAAAACATTGTTCATCTTGAACAATTAATTGAACAATTGCAAGGCATGGATCTGTTCATTTATAATAGTGGATATGGCGAAGCCAGTAAAGAATTGAATTGGGCAATGGATAAAAAAACAACGCTCATTAACGTAAACGGTTTTGCAGAAACAACCAACTATGCTTTCAACTATTTTGTAAAGCAAGGGCACGGACAAATTGCAGCTATTTCATCCATTTCAGCTTATCGTGGTAACAGCTGGGCACCAGCATATGGCGCCAGCAAAGCTTACATTAGTAATTATATGGAAGCGCTGAGCATTAAAGCTTATCGTATGAAGTTGCCGATCCATATTACAGATATTCAACCAGGTTTCGTTCTCACCGATATGGCCAAGGGCAATAAATTATTCTGGATGGCTCCGCTTGAGAAAGCCACTACGCAAATGATCGAGGCCATCGAAAAGAAAAAACGGAGAGTGCAAATCACAAAGCGCTGGGCCATTGTTGCATGGTTATTGAAGTGGTTACCTTTCTCTCTCTATAAAAAGCTCGGCTGATCCAACTGCTAACATTTTCTTAAAAGCTTCACAGCCATTATGCAATGTGGCATGGTTTTCCATCGTTAAGGATAAAAGAGCTAAATTCGATGTATCAAACTTCAACCATGCAATCAGCAGACACACAGAAAAATTATAAAGCAGCAGCCATCACATTTGTGGTGCATGCAGTGTTGCTGGTTTTATTTTTTGTGATCACCATTGCTATGACAGGTCCCACACCACCAACTGTGGAAGAAGGTATTGAAGTAAATCTTGGCAACAGCGATATTGGTTTTGGCGATGTTCAGCCGTTGATCCCCGACGAACCTGCTCCTGAAGCCATTCCTGAAACAACCACCACACCTCCCCAACAACAGATTGCAGCAGCAGTTGATGAAACTGAAAAAGAACTGAGTGAGCGTGATGATGAAGATGCGCCGGAAGTGAATAAACCGGCTAAGGTTACGAAGCCGGCTAAGGTCGTTCCAAAAGAGAATCCTCCTGTTGCAACAACGAAACCTGCAACAACAACAGTCGTTAATCCAAAACCTGCTCCTCCAAAACCAAAAGCGGTATATGGTGGCGGCACAGGTACCGGTGGAAATAATTCTGACACGTATAACAACAGCCGTAACCAGGGTATTGCAGGTGGCACAGGCGATCAAGGAAAGTCAAACGGCAATCCTAACAGTGATAATTACAATGGGAATGGCGGCACCGGTTCCGGTGGTGGACCACGAGTTACCAGTGGTAACCGAAAGATCATTAAATACTATTCATTCAGCGGTGATCTTGAAAAAGCAACAATCTATGCTGTGATTAAAGTATCACCTGAAGGTCGTGGCACATTTGTTCGCATCGGACCACGTTCAACTTCTGTGAGCCAGGCTTATGCAAATGCGATCATCGAATATCTCCGTAACATTCAGTTTGATAAAACCGCTCAGGAATCAACTGTTACTGTTCAGTTTAACTTTAAAGTGAACGATTAATTCTAAATGCTGAAGCTATTTAAATACCCCTTACTTCTTTTCTTAAGCGGATCGCTTGTTACAATTTTTGGCGCATGGTCAAAAATTTTACACATGAGTTTTGCTGACATCCTTTTAACGGTTGGAATGATACTGCAGGCGATTGGAGTCTTATTTGCAATGTACGTGTTGGTAAAATCTAAGTAACGGAAAATTGCTCCACTCTAAATAACATCAATTTATATACAAACGATGTACTTTCTTTTTAGCCTGTCCTATTGCACCAAAACCAACTCTCTTCATCCATTTATTTTACCATTCACGCACAAAAGATAAACAGAACATCTGTATCGTATGTTTCCTACGTATGTTTATATACGTAACCTTCGAACTTCTCCTACCACCCGTTAACACTGGTCAAAAACACCATCAGTTATTATCTATTCCCTTTAAAAACGCAGGATCATGAAGATGGTTAGGTTATCGTTATTGTCTGATACAATCAGCCGCATTAAAAAGATTGGCTACACAGATGAACTTGATGGGTATGCCGCACGCCGTTTAGGTATTTTCAACACACTTAATTTTATTGGCCTACTTACAGGGATTATCATTCCGTTGATAGCCATTCTTAACAAAGGCTATTTACCTGTTATTGCCTGGATCGTTGCAGCAGCTCCTGCATTCATCAGTTTAGTTGTACTGATTGCGAATTATTACCGTCGATACAACTTTGCCATGCTCTGGTATTTTATTCTGTACCCCGCCATTACTTCACTGGTGTATATGGATAGCATTGATGTTGGCATTGAATTGTTTTTCATCCTGTATGCCGTATTCGGCGTATTCTTTTTACAACAATTAAGATTGATCTTACTTGCAATCAGCTTTTCACTCATCAGTTATTTTGCTGTATTTGTAGTTGAGCAGAACTATGAATTCGTGATGAGAGATATCAATTACTCTTTCTACGTATTCAATCATGTCCTTTCAGTTGCTTTAATTTTCATTGGTTTATTCCTGATCAAAAAAGAAAATAAAGATTACCAGGCCGAAATATTGAACAGTAACGAAGAGTTGTACAGGTATACACAGGAGATCGAAAAACAGAAAGAAGAACTGGCTGAATTAAATAATCTGAAGTCGAAATTATTTTCGGTGATCTCTCATGATCTGCGCACACCATTATATGGATTACGCAATTTATTTAAAAGTGTAGAGCAATATGATCTGCCCGCAGAAGAAATAAAAGTATTGATACCTGATGTAGTAAAAGATCTGCACTACACAACTGATTTGATGGAGAATCTGCTGCAATGGGCCAAGAGCCAGATGAAGGGTGAATCGCTTTCACCACAATTGATCGATATGAACAAACTCATTCACGATGTGCAACAGGTTGTTCGACTGCAAGCCGAAAACAAACAGGTATATCTCAAGACAAAAGCTGACAAGCCCGTTTATATTTATGCTGATAAGGAGATGATCGAAGTAGTTTTACGTAACCTCATCAGTAATGCCATTAAATTCACGCCAAAAGAAGGCGAAGTAGTGATTGATGTAAAAGAAGAAGATGAATTGATTGAAGTACTTGTTCGGGATACGGGCACCGGTATGAGTGAAGAAGCAAAGAACAAATTATTTGGTGATGAACATTTCACTACCAAAGGCACATCTAACGAATCAGGCACAGGTCTTGGCTTAATGATCTGCAAAGAATTTCTCAAGAAAAACGGCGGCGATATTCATGTAGAAAGTGAACTGGGTAAAGGAAGCACCTTTGCTTTTACTTTACCACGAGCCTGATGTACAAACAGTGCATGCAACTTCTATCTTTGCTGCATGACTTACCAGGAGACGATCGATTATCTCTTTACCCGGCTTCCCATGTTCAGCCGTATTGGTGCTGCTGCTATTAAAAAAGATCTGCATAACACCATTGCGTTATGCGAGGCGCTGGATAATCCTTACCAGCATTTCAAGAGCATTCATATTGCAGGTACAAACGGGAAAGGATCTGTAAGTCATATGCTCGCTGCAATTTTACAGACAGCCGGTTACAAAACTGGTTTGTACACTTCCCCCCACCTGCACGATTTTCGTGAACGTATTAAAGTGAATGGAGAAATGATTGCTGAACAATACGTAGTTGATTTTACGAAACGTGTGCAACCATTGATCGATGAAATTGAACCTTCTTTTTTTGAGATCACCGTGGCCATGGCGTTTGAATATTTTAAAGATCAGAAAGTTGATATCGCTGTCATTGAAGTGGGGCTTGGCGGACGATTAGACAGCACCAACATTATTACACCTGAGCTATCCATTATTACTAATATTGGTTGGGACCATATGAACCTGCTTGGCGATTCGCTTGAAAAAATCGCCTATGAAAAAGCAGGCATCATCAAGCAACAAATCCCTGTTGTAGTTGGAGAAACCTTACCTGAAACAAAACCGGTGTTTGAGCAAAAAGCAAATGCCATGCAGGCTCCGTTACATTTTTCATACGATGAGTTCAATGTAAGCGGTAAAAAAACAATTGATCATAAGCTAGTTGTTGATGTGCAAGAGCGGAAAACAAAAACTGCATTTCAATATACGCTTGACCTGCCCGGTGTTTATCAAACAAAGAATATACTGACAGCGCTTTCATCTGTTCGTCAACTGCAGCAACAAGGCTGGAAGATTTCCGAAGAACATGTACAAACAGCGTTGGCAACGAGCAGACAGATCAATGGCTTGCACGGACGTTGGGAAGTGATTCATGAACACCCAACTGTGGTAATGGATGTTGGACATAACGAAGATGGTGTGAAACAGATCGTCGCTCAACTCAAAGAAAGCAGCTACAACAAACTGCATATCATCATCGGCATGGTAAAAGATAAAGAGATTGAGAAAGTGTTGGCTTTATTACCAACAGAGGCAACTTACTATTTCACCAAAGCACATATACCGAGGGCATTACCTGAAGCTGATTTGCATGCAAGAGCTTCGGTATTTAAACTGGAAGGTGAAACATTTGAAGATGTAAACAGTGCAATCAGCACAGCTTTACATTACGCAGCAAAAGATGATTTGATCTTAGTTTGTGGAAGTGTGTTTCTTGTGGGCGAAGTTGATGTCAAGGCAATAGACAATAGACAATAGGCAACAGACAATGGGCAAATCTCTGCAAAAACTCTGTTTCCTCTTTTCTCTGCGGTAAAAATAATTCCGTCCGGCGATGGAGTCTGAAGTGCCGTCAATATTTCAATTCACCCAACTTCTCTAATCCATACAACAAAGCTGTAGTGTGCATACTTTGAAGCAATTTGTTTTCACGGATAAGTTGTTTTACCTCGTTTATGCTCAGCAGGTGCACTTCTATATCCTCGCCGTCATCCAATTTTTGCTCTGTTACTTTTTCGCCACCGGTAGCAAGATAAGCCCTGAGCAAATTATTGTTTGTAGAAGGGTTTGCAGAAGTTTGGCAGAGATATTCAATTTTATCAAACCGGTAACCGGTTTCTTCAAGCAATTCCCTTGCAATTGCGTCCTCATAGGAAGCATCCGATGCATCTACACAACCGCCCGGTAACTCCATCAATGTTTCACCCAAGGCGTGGCGGTATTGCCGCACCATGATAAATTTCCCATCCTTCGTAAGTGCCAACGCTGCTACCCATTCCGGAAATTCGTACACATAGTAAGGATCAATGACCTTACCATCCGGACGTTCGCATACATCTTCCCGAAGCGTAAGCCAATCACGTTGAAATAAATATTTTGAAGAGATCGTTTTCCAGTTCATGATTCGTTCATTGTTAACAGTTCATTGTTCATCCTAAAACATGTTTCAAGCCATGAACCATCAGCTATGAACCATGAACTATTCTCACCATCCTTTTCTTTCCCGCAACGATGTAATATGTGCTGCATGATGTTTGCCATGCCATGCATAGTTACCAAGCAAGTACCAAAGATCAAATTGCTTTTTTGATTCGGAGTGAATATAAGTCCGCTTCCACTGCTCATCTTTCAGCGTTGAAAACAGCGCATACAGCTTTGCATGAATGGTATGCAGCATGGTGAGAGATACATTCACCGGCAATAAAGTGTACTCGGCTGTTTCAGCCCATTTCACTTCATCATAACCCATCACCGTGGGATTATCTTCCGTTAACGTAAATTTCAAACGGCTCAATGCATTGAGGTGGCTGTCGCTTACATGATGCACAACCTGGCGCACCGTCCATCCGCCATCACGGTAAGGTGTATTCAACTGTGCTTCATCTAAATTTTCAATGGCCCGCTCTAATAAGCCCGGCAAGAATTTTATATCAGCTAACCATTCTTCTTTCAATGCTTCACTGAAGGGAGCCGGCTCATATTCACCAATGGGATAACGTAAATCCATAATAGTTGATGGTTAATGGTTCATAGTTCATGGCACTCGGTTTTACAAACAGCTATCAACCATGAACTATGAACCTTCGTTTATTTCTTCACTGGTCTTACTTCCAGTAATTCCATTTCAAAAATCAATGTAGCACCGCCCGGAATCATTCCGCTTCCACGCTCTCCATATCCATACTCGCTTGGAATAAATAATTGCCATTTACTGCCTGCAGGCATCAACACCAATGTTTGTTTCCAACCCTCAACCAATTGATTTAATGGATAAACAATCGGTTGACCACGGCCGTAAGATTCATCAAACACATTGCCATCAAGTAATGTTCCTTTGTAATGTGCTACGATGGTATCTTCCAGCAATGGCTTTGGCCCGGTGCCCTGCTTGATAATTTTGTATTGAACACCGCTTGGTAATTCCACAACACCGGGTTGTTTTTTGTTTTCTGTAAGGAATTTCCTTCCTTCTTCTTTTACAGCAGCATTCTTCTTCGCCATATACTCCTGTAGTTTTTGTTGTATAGTCATATTTGCAGTATTAGCATCCATTAAGGGAGTGGGATTATTTTTCAATGCATCAGCAATGCCTTTGTTCAACGCAACATAGCTCATGTTCTCAATGCCTTGTGCCTGCATGTTACCGCCAATGTTTAAACCAATGGCATAACTTAAACTATCAAGACCGTTTCGAAGCAACGGTTTTGGTGCTGCCGGTTTTGCAGCGGGTTTAGTTGTTGGCTTTGTGGTAGTAGTTGTTTTTTTAACAGGTGGTTTTGTGCTTTGCGCAATACCTGCAACAGCAAAGGATAATGATAAAACTGTAAGAGAAAGAATACGCATGTGATTAATTGATTAAAAATTTATTCGTCACGCAGAGCGTGACCGGTTAATGAAATAAATACATCTTCTAAATTGGCTGCCTTCATTTGTTTGGGCCGTTCAAACCCTGTTCCAAGCAATTGATCGATCAGTTTTGAAGGGGAATCAAGTGCAACAATATTACCACTGTCAATAATGGCAACACGGTCGCAAAGATATTCAGCTTCGTCCATGTAATGTGTGGTAATGATCACGGTTGTTCCTCTTGCCTGGATGTTGCGCACAAGATCCCAAAGATTTCTTCTTGCTTGTGGATCAAGCCCTGTTGTGGGTTCATCAAGGAAAACAATTTTTGGTTCATTGATGAGCGTGGTGGCAACGGAGAAACGTTGTTTCTGTCCGCCACTCAACTCCTTGAATTTTGCTTTCGCTTTTTCTTCAAGGTTCACTGTTTTCAACAAAGCCATTGGATCAACAGTGCGGTTATATAAACCGCTGAAGAGCTGGATCAATTCAACCAACGATAAGCCCGGATAATAACCCGACGTTTGTAATTGCACACCAATGATCTGTTTAATATCATTCGCCTGCTTGTCGAGATCAAAACCGTTTACAGCTACAGTGCCACTTGTTTTTTCACGTAACGTTTCAATGATCTCAAGCGTTGTTGATTTGCCTGCACCATTGGGGCCAAGCAAACCAAATATCTCGCCTTCATACACATCAAAGCTGATGCCCTTGACAGCTTTAAAGCTGCCATAGTTCTTCACTAAATTCTTTACCTCGATGATTTTTTCCTGCATCTTATTCTTAAGTAAGAGAAACTCTATTATGCGTGTTTTAAAATAAGTTCCATTTTTATATCTGCCGTTTCAAATGGCGAATCTTTCATTTCAATATATTCAAAACCATATTTTTCATACAGCTTCAGTGCATTCTTTAATTGATGGTTCGAGAACAACTCGATCTTCACTGCCCCTAACTCATTTGCTTTCTGCAAACAGGTTTCCAATAATAATTTACTGATGCCTTTGCCCTGCCATTGTTCTGTTACACTCATCTTCGCCAGTTCATACACCTGGTCCCCTTCATGGATCAACGCTGCAGTGCCAACAATTTCATCAGCTGCTTTTGCCAGGTAAATAACGCCACCCTTATCTACTATCATTCCTTGTGGATCATTCAACACAACCATATCAGCTTCTTCACGCAGGTTGTATTTATCAAGCCATTCAAGATTTAATTGTCTGAATGCATCATGCCATTCTTTACTGTAAGAAATAATTTCGACCATTACTTATAATAACTTTCCAGTTCACTCATCATATTCTTACTGCCAATAAACATCGGCACACGCTGGTGCAGTTCTGTTGGCTGCACATCAAGGATCGGAATTTTTCCATCCGTTGCTCTTCCCCCAGCCAGTTCCATAATAAATGCAAACGGGTTACATTCATATGCCAACCGTAATTTGCCATTTGGACGATCAAGGGTACCTGGGTACATAAAAATTCCACCCTTGATCAAACTCCTGTGCACATCTGCCACCATGCTGCCAATATAACGTTGTGTATAAGGACCACCGTTTGATTTATCTTTTTTCTGACAGGCATTGATGTATTCCTGCACGCCTTTTTCATAACGGAAAAAGTTACCGTGATTCACCGAATAAATATTTCCATCATGCGGACATTTAATATCGGGATGGCTCAAACAAAATTCACCAATGGAAGGATCTAATGTAAACCCATTCACTCCTCTTCTTGTTGCATACACCATCATGGTACTGCTGCCATATACCATATAACCCGCAGCAACCTGGTTGCGTCCTTTTTGTAGAAAATCTTCTTTCGTACATGGCTTACCTCTTTCACTCACACGACGGTATACACTGAAGATGGTGCCAATAGAAATGTTCACATCAATATTACCACTGCCATCAAGCGGATCAAACATCACCACATACTTTGCGTTGTTGCTGATCTCGTCATCAAACACCACAATATCATCCATCTCTTCACTGCCGATGCCGGCACAACTGATACCATGTTGCAGCACTTTCATAAACTGCGTGTTGGCATAAATATCCAGCTTCTTCACATCTTCACCCTGCACATTTACACTTCCATGATCGCCTAAAATATCTACAAGTCCGGCTTTATTTACTTCTACGTTTACACGTTTGGCCGCAAGACCAAGATCACGGAGCAGACTACTCAATTCACCGGTCGCCTGTGGAAAATTGCGTAGCTGTTGGATGGTAAACTCATCCAGCGTTGATATTCTTCTATCTATACTCATACAGTTGTTTTAAGCAATTTCGTTGTAAGCAAAAGTAAGGGTTTAAGGCAGATGATTGAGTGAGCAGTTGTGCAAATAGCATCGCCTGTTGCCACGCTCGTTTCGCAGTTCCTTTTACATAGCATCAAGGGAAATACATCTTTCCGGTTTTGCTATCTTTAAGTATGGAATGGACATGGATCATCATTGGAGTTATTCTTGCAATTGTGGCAATTGCAGGAAGTATACTGCCACTCATACCCGGCCCGCCAATTGCCTATGTAGGTTTACTGTTGCAACAACTTCGTGACGAAAAACCTTTCTCAACCAATTTCCTGCTTTTATGGGCAACTATTGTTGTAGTATCGCTTGTTCTCGACTATATCATTCCCATCTGGGGCACTAAAAAATTCGGCGGAACAAAGTATGGCGTTTGGGGTTGCACCCTTGGTTTTTTAGTTGCATTCTGGCTGGGACCTTGGGGTATCATCATAGGTCCGTTTGTTGGGGCATTTATTGGTGAAATGATCGCTCAGCAAAACTCAAACATTGCATTCAAAGCGGCATTGGGTTCGTTTGTTGGCTTTCTTGCAGGCAGCTTTTTGAAACTGGTGATCTGCTTTTTTATGCTGTATTATATTTTGACGAGTATTTAACCAGTGTGTTCATTCAGGAAAGACTCACAACCTAAATTAAAATGTTGTTCAGTCAACTTGCAGGTGAACAGACAACAACTTCCCGGCAACAATCAACTGACTTTAAACGTAAAATACTTCTGTGAAAAATAGCTAAACGCCACCACAAAAAAAGTGGTGCAGATCTTCGCCAGCGTGGCATACATGTGAAAGGTTTCTACAAATATTTTCAGGAAAAAATAATTCAACAGAATTGCGCCTGCTACCACGATCATATATTTAGGCAACTGCTCCCGCTTACGTACGGTACTTCCTTCAAACACTACATAACGGCTGAGAAAAAACCCAACCGGAAACGTTATAATAAACGACATCAGGAAAGCCGCAATATGTGGACTCACCGTCATAAACGGTGTGTGCACCATTTGCTTGTCAAGAATAAAATTATAGCTGATATAAAACAGCAGAATATCAAGCACAGTGTTGCCGCCGCCGCACGCCGCATACCTGAATGTTTGCATGGGCATGATCTTTCGGAATGGTGGATAGAACCAATCGATCACCGCATGAATAAAAGCAACAACACCATTGATCATAAGTGGCGGCAAAGGTAAAGATTTGGTCATTAGTTTAAACCAGGCTCTGCAGCATCCGCTTTTGATTACAATTAAACGCTGTTTTGAACGTAGCTTTGCAAAAAAATGATATGCGTCTAGTTGTAGTTTCTGTACTCTTTTTGTTGATGAGTTGTAACAGTGGTGCCCAAACGGGCAAAGAAGTATCAGCCGATGAATTTGAAAAAGGTCTGCAACAAGGAAATGTACAGTTGCTGGACGTACGAACTGCAGGCGAATTCCGGACAGGCCATATTAAAAAAGCATTACAGGCAAATTGGAATGATCAACAAGAATTTGCCGACCGTACCTCTGCACTGGATAAACAAAAACTGGTTTACATCTATTGCCTGAGCGGCCCACGCAGCAGTGCCGCAGCAGAATGGTTAAGAGCAAACGGCTTTCAGCAGGTAGTAGAATTAAAAGCCGGTTTCAGTGGCTGGAAGCGAAATGGAAAACCGGTTGAAGGAATGGTGGATGTAAAACAAATGACCATGTCTGAATACCAACAGCAAATTGCCGGCAAAGAATATGTGCTGGTAGATTTTGGTGCAGAATGGTGCCCGCCTTGCCGTAAGATGGAGCCGATCGTCAATGAATTCCTGGCACAACATAAAGAGATAACCTTCTTTAAAATTGATGGTGGCATACATACCGATTTAATGAAACAATTAAATGCTGAAGGTTTGCCCACTTTTATACTTTTGAAAAAAGGCCAGGAAGTTTGGCGTTACAAAGGTGTTCTTACCCCTGAAGAACTAAACACGATCTGGACAAACAAGAAATAGTAACTTTAAGAGAGAAGCATTAAAACATGGAAGCACTTTCTGCCGATCAGAAAACATGGTATCGTAACTGGTTTAATTCACCATACTATCATCAATTGTATTTTCAACGTGACGAGCAGGAAGCTGCTGCGTTTATCGATCGTCTCTTATCAAAACTCTACCCGGCGCCGAACGCCATGATGCTGGATGTGGCCTGCGGACGTGGAAGACACAGTATCCATCTTTCATCAAAAGGATATGCTGTAACAGGTATCGATATCAGTGAAGACAGTATTGAAGAAGCCAAACAATTTGAAACGGATAAGCTAGAGTTTTTTGTGCATGATATGCGATTACCTTTTCGCATGAACTATTACGACTATGCATTCAACTTCTTTACAAGTTTTGGATTCTTCCGTACACGCCGTGAACACGATAATGCCATCCGCACCATTGCTCAATCATTAAAACCCGGCGGCACATTCGTGATCGATTATCTCAACACGCATTATGTAGAAAATCATTTGCAGTACAAAAGTGAATTTCAGAAAGATGGCGTAACCTTCTATATCACCCGCTGGCTCGATGAAACACATTTCTATAAAAAGATCATTGTGGAAGATGAAGCCAACCTGGAAGAACCACTTGAGTTTACGGAGAAAGTAGCGAAGTTTTCCTTAGGCGATTTTAATGATATGTTTTCGTTTTACGATTTGCAGGTGCAGGAGGTATTTGGCGATTATCACTTTGAACCCTACCATGTAAACAATTCACCACGATTGATCATCATTGCAAAGAAGGTTAAGTAGCGTAACAACTACGGCTTAACACTTGCCTTCTTATTATTCAACAACATCCAGCGTGAAGATTCGTACAGCGCAATGGTTTCGACTGCCATTTGCTTTTTTGTATGCTCGTATTTTTCTTTAGAGAGTAAGGGCGCATTAAAATGCAGTGGCACCAATGTGTCCTTCTGCAGATTCATATTGAGGATATAGTAAAATTCATTATTCACCATGCCGATCTTTGCTTCATCATGATGAATGATAAACGCAAAATCTTTTCCCGCAGGTTTTCGCAACAAGTCACGACCAATGGTCGTATTTGTGTAAGGCTGATTCAATAACCCTGCAATGGTTGGTAATACATCTACCTGGCTCACTACTTCTTTACGCTTCTCAGGTTTGATAAACCCTGGTGCATAAAATAACAATGGCACATGTTCATCCGTCAGGCGTTCGTTGGTCCATGCATCAGGGTATAAAGCCGTGGCATTCCCTTTTACACCATGATCGCCAACAAACACAAACAAGGTATTGTTGAACCAAGGCTGTTGCTTCGCAGCTTCCATGAACTGTTGAATACTGTAATCGGTATACAACAACGCTTCCATTTCTTTCTGTGAATCAAAGCCATATTTTTTCAACTGCAATTCATCAACCTGCCTTGCTGCAACGGCGGCTGTATCTTCTTCAGGCAAAACAAACGGACGGTGATTATCGGCTGTTTGTATAATGCTGAAGAAAGGAGTTGTTTGTTGCGATAAAACCTGGTTGGCTTCATTAAATAAATTTTTGTCGCTGATGCCCCACACATTAAACTTCGGACTTTTATACATTCCTTCTTCATACAAATGAAGTCCGTTCACATTATTTACCAGCAAACCTTTAAAATTATTGAACTCACTATTGCCACCAATGAAATAAAATTTCTCATGATTGGTAAATGAATTGAGAATAGTGTGCTGATCAATGGCTTCAATATTTCTTGTTGAGAATTTACTCAACTGTACATCGGGCACACCACTCAATAATGCAAATACACCTCTCGCTGTTCCAAAGTGCGGGGAAAAACATCTTTCAAACAACAAACCTTCATTTGCCAGTTGCTGTAAATAAGGTGTTGTATTAAGCGGGTTCCCACTCAATCCCGTCTTATACATACTGAGCGATTCGCAGATCACCAATACCACATTCATCTTTTTCGCCGGCTCTGCAAACACTTCTCTGCGCTGAAAATTGAGCATGGCTGATTCCTTTGGAAGCTGCAACAACTCCTTCATAGCATCAAACTGAACCTTTGCACTTCCATCATCAGTAAAGGGCTTTCGGAAACGAAGTGTGGTAAAGAAATTCTCCAATGGATTCAATGCGAGGTACGCTTTAAAATTATCACCCAGCTTAAATGCATCTTTCCATGTTAATGGTTTTGCCGGGTTGCTGCCTGCCACACCAATGATCAGCAACAACATCATCCAGAAAGTACGCACCGGTTTAAACGGATGTTTGATGGTGTGAACTTTTGAATGACTTCTCTGAAAGAAGCGGTACAATCCATAAATAACCAACGACAATAACAGGAATATCCAAAACAACGGGTACGATTGCCAAAGCATACTCATTGATATGGCGAAATCTTCAATAAAGTTGAGTGCACTTGCATTGAGCCTTGTTTCCACATAATCGAAGTGTCCGAAATCGGCGCCAAAGAAAAACAGGAGAAAACTGCTTACAACAACCAGGTATATGATCCAGAATCGTTTTGTTCTGGAAGATTGAAAGGGTGAAAAGCGGTTGAAGCTTCCGGCAATAAGTAACGGTGCCAGCAAAATGCACACCCAACGTAAATCAAAACGCATTCCCATTAAAAAAGATGGAACCGCATCCGAAAAAGAAACGCCATCGGGTCTGAATGAATAAAAGGTAAGTACACGCATGATGCTGAACAGCAACATGAAGAAGACAAACAAACGTAACACCCACCGTGAAGTTGGTGGTAATTGAAAGCGATGACCCATAGTTTCCTTAAGCAAAGCGCAAAAGTAGAAAGAATTCCCTTGTTGAAAGGTTTATTCCATAAACGGTTTGTTATATTTGGCAATATCATGCTGAAGTCAGTGTTACAATTGGACCGCTCCCTTTTTTACTACATCAATAACAGGTGGAGTAATGATGTGTTTGATGCATTCATGCCTTTTATCCGTAACCAGTATTTCTGGGTGCCGTTATATTTATTTCTGCTGGCTTTTGTGTTTACAAATTTCAGAACAAAGGCATTGTGGTGGGTGCTTTTCTTCCTTGCAACATTTGCTTTAACTGATCTCATCAGTGCATCTGTCATTAAAACTTTGGTTGAGCGGCCACGCCCCTGTGCCGATCCCATTGCTTCAGAAACTGTGCGCATGCTGATCCCCTGCAGTTACAGTTACAGTTTTGTTTCATCACATGCCACAAACCATTTTGGTATGGCCATGTTCATGTTCATGAGCATGAAACAATTCAGCAAAAGATGGATATGGCTGGTATTTGGCTGGGCTCTTATTATCAGTTTTGCACAGATCTATGTTGGTGCTCATTTTCCGGTTGATGTGCTTGGCGGCAGTCTTTTAGGTATGCTTATTGGTCATAGAACAGCCATTGTTTTCAACAAACAATTTGGCGGGCTACAGGTTAACTGATTGTTGCTTATTTTCAATAAAAAGAGCACTTACTCAAAGGATTGTATCTTTGCGCTTTGACAACAATGGAAATATTTATACTACTCGTTCTTATTTTTCTCAATAGCTTATTTGTAATTGCCGAGATCACATTGGTTTCAGCCCGCCGTTCCCGCCTTGAAATGTTTGCCGCAAAGGGCAGCAGCAGTGCCCGGACAGCCCTTGAACTCTCAGAGAATCCTGAAGTTTTTTTATCGGCAGCGCAGATCGGTATTACGCTTATTGCCATCCTTACCGGTGTTTACTCAGGTGAAAAATTCGGGAAAGATCTTGCACCCATATTTGAGAATATCCCTTTGGTTGCAGAATATGCAGAAGGAATTGCTACTGGTATTGTGGTAGTAATCGTAACCATTCTTTCAATCATACTCGGCGAGCTTATCCCCAAACGAATCGGGCTGATGAATGCCGAAAAAATTGCCATGGCTGTCGCCAAGCCCATGAAGTTTTTTGCAAAAGCAGTTCATCCGTTGGTGTGGTTTTTAAATAAAAGCACCAACCTCATTTTTCGTTTGTTCAATGTGAAAACTGTTTCCGACAATCATGTAACGGAAGAAGAGATCAAAGCCATCATCAGTGAAGGAACTGAACAGGGTACTATTGAAGAAGCAGAACAGGAAATTATTGAACGTGTGTTTCATTTAGGCGACCGAAACATCACTTCGTTAATGACACACCGCAACGATATTCTTTGGTTCGATCTGAATGATAACGAATCGTCCATTAAAGAAAAGATCATCAATCAACCTCACTCCATATACCCTATTTGCGATGGCGATCTTGATAACATTAAAGGGTTTGTGTCCATCAAAGACATGTATGTGTCAGATGATTATACCTTGTTTAAAGACTTGATGAAACCGGCTTTGTTTGTACCTGAAAACAATTCAGCCTACCAGGTATTGGAACGATTTAAACAGGGAAAGATCCACAGTGCATTTATTGTTGATGAATATGGTAGTGTTCAGGGAATGATCACACTCAATGATATCCTCGAAGCAATTGTGGGTGATATTCCTGAGCCGCACCAGGATGATTATGAAATTATCAAAAGGGATGATGGCAGTTATCTGGTAGATGCACAAATACAGTTCTACAAATTCCTTTCACGTTTTGAGAAAACAGAATGGATGAACGAAGGCGAACAGGAATTTGATACGCTGGCCGGTTTTATCCTGCACGAATTGGAACGCATTCCACATGCCGGTGAAAAATTCGAATGGAAAGGATTTACATTTGAGATCATCGACATGGATGGTCACCGCATTGATAAAGTATTACTTCATGTGCCTGATGGTGTGGGTGAAGAATAACCGTTGAATGTGTGATTGAATGATGAATATGATCATCTTATTCGCAATCAATCTCCCACCCCACAATTCTTAATCTTCCCTTTCAATTACATAAACAAGTGAACTGCATTGTTCTTTATGCAGCAATGCATTAAAGTTCGACACAAGACCATTCCAGATACCTTTTAAGAAAAAACCCTTCTTATACTTTTCACTGAGCAGTGAAATGTAAAAACTATCAAGCCACATGCGTCTTGTACCAATTACCCGCATACCATTGCGTTTCATAAGCATGCGCATGGAATTTGGAGAGAAATGATACAGATGCCTCGGCACATCATAACTCGCCCAGAATTCTTTATAGATCGCCGCATCTTTGCTTGTATAATTAGGAACAGCAATAATGAGCTTACCTGTTGGTGCCAGTAAGTCTTTTATCCGGTCAACATACTCATCTAACTGATGCACATGCTCCAGCACATGCCACATAGTGATTACGCTGTAAGTTTGTTCAGGTAAACGAAACAATTCATCAGAAGGATAAATATCACAGTTGTATTTCTTGATGGCTTGCTTTCTTGCCTCGGGATCAGGTTCAAGACCAACCACGTTCCAGCCGGCTCTTTCCATTGTATGTGCAAATGTTCCGGTACCGCTGCCGATATCAAGCAACATCCCCACCTGGCGTTTGGAAGCCTTTTTTACCAGTTTCTCTTTCGACATCATGGTAAAAAAACGTGCAATATGGTAAAGAAAGTTGATCACGCCCTTCTTCGTATTACTATGCGAAATGTAAGCGGAAGATTGATAATAAGGACCGATCTTATCTTCTGAAGGGGCATTTAACGTATATCTCAAACCGCACATACCACACTCAGCGATCGTGAATGTTTCACCACTTACCGTGTGATCTTTTGCAGTTTGTACAGGTTTGATGGATTCATTTTTACAGACCGGGCAGTTGGCATAACTCATCAGCTGAAGATTCATGATTGGAGCAGTTCGTTTCTGGGTCATGGATTATTGAATTTTATGCAATGGCGGCGCTTCGTTCAGCTTCAGCTTCTGGTTATTTCCCTGTTTGCTCCATTGCGGTGAATAATTAGCGAATAGCAAAATACTTATTATAGCCGACAAGAACAATGCCAGCACAATCATCCACCAAAGATTGAGGGGTTTTCTCTTAACACCCGTCAGTAATTCCGTCATCTCTTCGCTTGTTTTTTCCTGCTCACCTACCAGTATGGAATGCGAAGTATTCTTACGAATTATTTTCTCTGCAGTTACGGGATTTCCCTTTACCGCCTCATAAAGCGACGAAAAATGAAGCAATTTCTGCTCATCTTTTGTAAAAACGCCAAGTCCGTTCAAGGTCATTTCCCCTTTTTCAGATAATGTACGTTGAAATTCAGTTGATAGGTTTTGCTGTAATGTTTTTACCTCTTCCCTGTCTACATTCAACTCTTTTTGAAGCCAATGCTCAAATTGCTCATCAGTTCCGGTAACGGAAGAAGAATAATGAAGTATAAATTCCGGCGCATACAACAGCCGGTTTGGGAAATCGAGCCGGGCAGGCAGGTGCTCAACCGAAAACGTACCGATTCCCTGTAAAGAAACCCTTTTTTGAAAAGAAAGATAGCGTAATACCAGTTCAACCATGACTTTACTGTTGCTTTTGGTCAAAAGTAAGTCTTATTCCCGCAAGTAGATTAAATCCAACTACCTGGTAATTATTCCAACGTTGGTATGTATTATTGAAGATATTATTGAATTGCCCCCACACGCTGATAAGGGGGTGAACTTTAAATTCCATACCTGCATTCAGGTCAAACGCACCACGGAGACGTTCGCTGCTTCCGCTTATATCTTTCCGGTACACCGCTCCCTGCCATGAAAGAAGATCTGCTTTCACCATGATCTTTTTGCTCGGCTGCCAACGCAGTGCCGCACTCAATTCAATCGGCACAAAGTGCCAGGGTCTTGCCTCGTCTTGTTGATTAAGAAAATTATAGATATCCATTTTAGCGCTGGCATTAAACTGATCCTGCAAAACAAAACCTATTTCGCCCTGTGTGTGCAATGCCTGCAGTTTTCCTTCACGCAATACTTCAAATAATCCCGGCCGAACATGATTACTAAACAATGGAATACTCAGGTACTCCAGGAAACCGGTTTGCACACGGTAATTGAACGAATTGGCAAGTGTTCCTTTAAAACCACCATACAACTCAGTAATGCGTGTATTGAATTGTGATAACGGCTGATTGATCCACGGATTTTTTGATACAAGATGCTGATAGGTATTCTTCTGCACATAGCCTGTCCAGCCACCGGTTAATATGATTTTCTTTTCCTGCAGATGAATGTCGAGTAAGACATCGGGCAGCACATTTAATTTACCCTGATCCCATGTTGGACGGATCCCAGCCTTAATAAACAACCTCGATGTTTTCAACATAGCCGCAGCATTCAGGAAAAACACATTGTTGGTATAGGCTTCTCCGCCGGTTGGCGTATAAGTAGTGAGATCAAAATTGCCACGCACCAACAAACCAAAGCTGTTGCCAAATCTTACTTCCACGGGAAGATCAAGTACTCCGTTCGTTTCGGTTGAACGGGTATCGCTGAACACATTGATATTAAGATCGGGATTGTAGCTGATGCCGAAACGGTTAACAAATGCATTGCGCACTCCTGCCCTTATGTTGATGGTTTGGTATGGCTTCTTTAATGAATCCTCTTTTGAATTGGCAAATACCGGATCGGGGCCGTATAAAAAGAAAGATTGATTTTGATAACCGGCCTTGCCATACACTTCAACATTTTTTACAACAGAATTGATATTGGCCGAAAATGCCGTGTTGCTGAAACGCTGCACTCGCAGCTTACCTCTTTGCGACAGATGATTCGCAAATAAGGTGAAGTTTGTTTTCTTACCGTCGCCTAATGTAAAACCCGCATCTAATAGCGGTGTATTGTAGTTGCCGTAACCTACCTTGATATAATTACTGTTGTGCGCCTGTCCCGCCGAATCAATTTGCAGTGACATTGGCTTTAAGCCAACCGGCTGCAGGTTAAAATATAAATTCTGAACAGGAATATTGTAAGCCAGATTGGGTGCGCCTGTTTCAGGAGCTGGCGGTGTTGCATTGAAATTAAGTTTCACTGCATTTTTCAACACAGGCTTAAATGCTGACACAATTTCAACAGATTGTTTTTTGGTTGTATCCTGTGCAAAAACAGCTGCAGACGTAAAACAAAGTGCCAGTGAAAATATAAATCGTTTGTTCATGTTCATTAATTCGTTGTTGGTTCATCTAAAGCTCCACCGCTAACCAGGCTTCCGTACCTCTCAACTACGCCAAAGCTTCGTTGAGCAGGCTTACCTCGTACTTCTAACTTCGTACTTATCACTATCCTTCAATCTTCGAATTCTTCTTTTCTTCTTCAGTTACCTGTTGCAGTTTTGTCTGTGCTTCCTGTTTTAATTGCAGGTTGGTAGCATTGTCTACAACACTCTGATAGGTTGCTTTCGAATTGAAGTAATCTTTTTGCTTCAAATAAATATCTCCAAGTAATATGTATGATTTGGTTACCCAGAAATCATACGAACCACTTTTGTTGATCACTTCAAACGCAGCTTTTTCTGCATTGGTCAGGCTGTTGAGATCAAATTGACATTTGGCAATTTCATACCTCGCTTCTGCTGCCCACTCTCCTTTGTTGAGATTCACCACAGCACGGTACGATTGAATGGCGAGATCATATGTGTTATTCAACTGATGATTTCTTCCGGTCACAAGATTTGATAACGCTTTATCATCATTCCCTGCACCTTTTGCGATCAGCAGATCTTTTGCTACATCAGCGGCTTGCTTGTATTCTTTCAATTGATAATGACAACGCAATAATCCACGCAAAGCTTCTAACCTGCTTTCATCTGTTGTGGCAACAGTACGCAGAATTTCATAATAAGGTTGTGCCTTTGCATAATCTTTCAATTCAAAATAATAAGAACGGGCAGCGATCAATGCACTCTTTTCTGCATATTGGCTGCTACCCTGCTTCGCTACATACTCATAACCCGGCAATGCACCCTTCCAGTCTTTACGCAGCATAAAACATTCACTACGGTTATAATGAGCATCCAACGCATTGGCGCCATTCGGAAAACGAGTGAGATAACTATTGATCTGCTCAACAGCACCTGTACAATCGTTGTTATTGAGTTTCACTTCAACTGCAGCGTAGGCCAATGAATCAGCTTCGCTGGCTGAAACATTTTTACCAGTTGAACGGATGAAGGCTTCGTATTCCTGCGGTCTTCCTGTTTCTACATAAATAGCACGTATGTTTTCCAAAGCAAATGCTGCCTCTTCACTGTTTGGATATTGCTGTAATAATTTCTTGTAGTTATCTAACGCTTCCTGGTTTTTATTAAGGTTACTGTAGCAAACAGCTAATTGTAAAAGTGCAGTTTGTTTAAAGCCTGTGTTCTGCGCCGCATTGATCACATTGTTGAGGAAAGGAATCGCTGCCTGGAATTTTTCATCGGCCATATAGGTTTTTGCAATTTCCATATTGGCATCAGGTACTAAATTGCTGCGTGGATACAAACGTTGCAAGGTGCTCATCTGATCGATCTTGCCCTTGCTGTTATTAATTCCGGCGAGCATTGCTTTTTGATACAATGCATAATCTGCATTTGGCCATGAATAATCAATTGCTTTTTGATACATGCTTAATGCAGTGGTATAACTCTTCTGCATAAAATAACAATCAGCTAAACGGATATGCGCATCCTGGTCGATTGGTGCGGAGTTAAGTGCTACACGACCAACTGCTTTTTGAAAAAATCCCTGTGCAACCAAAAAGTTTTCTTTGCGCAGGTAACAATAACCCATGTTGTAATTCGCTTCCTTCACGGTTGCTTCACCCATACCCGGGTTTCCGCTTTGCAAAAACTTATCATAGAAGCGAATGGCGTCATCCAGACGATCATTACGGTAAGCGATCTCTCCTTTCCAGTAGTTGGTCAATGGAAGAACCGGCGCATTGTATTTGTCTTTTAAAATTTTATCCAGCAGCTCATCGGCTTTGTTCAACTGACCATCATTGATCAACTCAGCAGCACGACCATACAACATGCGTGGATAGAGTTTCTTTGTTGATTCCGACGGATCGACAAGCGACTCCATTAAAGAGATGGCATCTTTATAGTTGCTTGTGCCTGTGAGTAGACCCACCAATAATTCTTTTGCTTCATTACTATAAGTACTTCGGGGATACTCATTCAAAAAACGTTTGAATTCGCTGATGGCTACACCCTGGTAACCTAACTCATACGAAAGCTTTGCATAGTTGAATAAGGATACTTCACGCTGTTGCTGATTGCTGTTATTGGCAGCACAAAATGCAAAGGCATTCCTTGCATTTTCTTTCTGATTTGTTTTTAGATAAGCATCACCCAGCATATACATTGCACTCTGGCTAAGCGAATCTTCACTGCCACTTAACTGTTTAAAACCGTCGATAGCTTTGGTCAGTTGATTATTTTGATAATAGCTATAACTGAGTTCGTACAGATCCTGGCGGGATACTTTATCTGCTTTGTTTACGTATTCTTCTAATAACGGAAGTGCACGTTTGTAATCTTTCTTTTCGAAATAGGCATGACCAAGCAGTTGCTTCATCTCCAGATCATATAATATGTTGGGACGCTTTACTGCTTCTTCGGCGATCTTGATGGCCTTATCTTTTTCTCCACGGAAATAATAGATTGAAGCAATATAGAATGGAACGATCTTGCCATACTCAGGATGATCTTTCACTTTTTCAAAACAGCCCAATGCTTCATTGTATTGCTTATCGTTGTATGCAAGAAAACCGTAAAAATAATTTGCATCGAGGTAATGCTTATCATCCGGCATTTGCCGAATGGTATTGAACAAAGGCTTCGCCTGACCGTAACGCTTTAAATGAAAATAGCTATACCCCATTCTGAATTTTGATTCAGATATCTGTTCATTATTCAAGCTGGCGATCTCTGCCTTTTCATAAAACTCCAATGCATCTGTAAACAATTGCTTGCGGAAATAATAATTCGCCAAATGAAAACTCAATTGCTGTGTGCGTGGCATATTATGTACCACCGTAATAAACTCCCGACTGGGTTGTACAGCTCGTTCATCGTTTTGTTGCAAGCCACAAGCCAACAGATAATAATCGATCTCCTGCACCTTTATACCTGCATTAAGGATGGTGGAGCTTTGCACTTCCTGCTTCAACTCACGCAATAACGGCATCGCCAAACTGTATTGATCAGTTAGGAAATATTCCTGAGCCTGCTTGAATTTTGCGTTGGGATCGTTATTAATAGCTGTTACCTGCGCACTCACTTGCACAGAAAAGCACAAGAGCAGGAACGAAAGAATGTAAGTAATGCGGTTGTTCATTGCCGGGTAAACGTTCATCGTTGGTAAATATTTTAACCTGTCGCTTAAAGTCCGTTCGTCGGGCTAAAGGTAAATTGTCCTTTTCCTTTCAAACACCATTCCAGATTTTTGTGGATAAAAGTTGAGCTTCCGTTAATTTCGCAACCTGGAATCAATATTCTTGAAACGAACTGCAATGATAGTCTCATTTTTCATTGCGGCTAAAACTACAACGGAGACATGAAGAAACTCTTATCTATTAACTATTCTGCCACAGCTTTTAACATTTCATTCTTATTATTGAGGCTTGTTTTTGGTATCAGCCTTTGTGTAAACTATGGTTACGACAAGCTCGTGAACTTTGCAGACAGGAAAGATCATTTTGTAAATCTCTTCGGAATCGGGAGTACGGCCACACTTGCATTAGTTGTGTTTGCAGAGTTCTTTTGTTCCATTTTTGTGGCCATTGGATTATTTACACGCTTCACCGTATTGCCTATTGTTATTGCAATGGGTTATGCATTTTTTGTTTCGCATAACAGTGCCTTGTTTGCAAAAGGCGAAGTAGCAGCCTTATATTTAACAGGCTTCTTTGCTATTTTACTATGTGGCCCGGGCAAGGCAAGTGTTGATGGAATGATCAAATAAAAGAAACCATGTTTAACAGTGAAACCAATATAAGGGTGCGCTATTCGGAAACGGATCAGATGAATGTGGTATATCATGGAAACTATGCCCAGTATTTTGAAGTGGCAAGAGCTGAAGCCATTCGTGAAATGGGTATTACTTATAAAGAAATGGAAGAGATGGGAATTGTGATGCCCATTGTTGAACTGCACACCAAGTTTCTGCGGCCTGCAAAGTATGATGATCTGCTGACGATCAAAACACAATTGCGTGAACTGCCAACCGACCACAGGATTGAATTTCATCATGAAGTGTATAATGAAGAAGGTAAACTTTTAACCATTGGCCGTGTTGTATTGTATTTTTTAGATGCTAAAACAATGGCCCGGAGTGCGATGCCCTCTGCTTTGGCAAATCATCTTCTGCCCTACTTCAATTAACTTCATTTATAAATTCACTCCATGCAGCAACAATCAATCTACGCCTCCATCATTACCATTGGAGATGAATTATTAATAGGACAAACCATTGATACGAACAGTGCATGGATGGCACAGGAGTTAAATAAGATCGGTGTTTGGGTGAAACGTCGTGTAGCCGTTGGAGATTCAAGAAAAGACATCTGGCAGGCATTGGATGAAGAATCACAATCTGCACAAATTATTTTAATTACCGGTGGACTTGGCCCAACAGCCGACGATATTACCAAACCATTGCTCTGCGATTATTTTGCTGGCAAAATGGTAGTAAATGAAATGGTACTGGAGCATGTAACAGCTATTTTTCGGCGCTTGAACCGTCCTATCATTGAACGTAACATGAAACAGGCCGAAGTGCCTGATGTATGTACAGTGCTGATGAACAAACGTGGCACAGCGCCAGGCATGTTATTCCGAAAAGGTAACTGCATTTATATTTCAATGCCGGGTGTACCACATGAAATGAAAGGCATTATGACGGATGAAGTTCTGCCCCTGTTGAAACGGGAATACAAAATGCCGTTTATCCTTCACCGTACATTACTGACTGCAGGTGTTGGCGAATCATTTATTGCAGAAAAGATCAGTGCATGGGAAGAAGGACTTCCTTCAGATATTAAACTTGCATATTTACCAAATTATGGCATGGTTCGTTTGCGCTTAACCGCCACCGGTGCAAACAAAGAACAACTGGATGAACAGCTTGACCATCTCTTTGCAGAACTGCATGTTCTTGTAAAAGAATGGTTGATCGTTGCTGAAGATATACCGCTTGAACAGGCATTAGGAAACCTGTTGTTAAGCAGGAAGAAAACAATGGCAACGGCCGAAAGTTGCAGCGGTGGTTATATTGCTCATTTAATTACTGCCATTCCAGGTTCATCAGAATATTTTAAAGGAACAGTGGTGGCCTATGCTTATGATGTAAAGGAAGATGTGCTGGGTGTGCAACATTCAACACTTGAAACAAAAGGTGCTGTGAGCGAAGAAACAGTAACTGAAATGCTCAACGGTCTCTTACAAAAAACCACAGCTGATTACGGTATTGCTACAAGCGGTGTTATGGGGCCGGGCGGTGGTACAGATGACAAACCCGTTGGTACGGTATGGGTAGCAGTTGGTTCAAGAGAGAAGATGATCGCAAAAAGATTACACTTCCGGTTTGACCGATTAAAAAATATAGAATTAACGGCAACAAATGCTTTGCTGATGCTGTTCCAGTTTATTGAGGGAGAGCAGGATAAATAAGTGGCCAATCCTTACCTTTGACGCCTATTAACGATTGTTTGTCCAGGTTACCGGTGCAGTTGTCAGTAAGATGATACCTGCAGTGTGGCACAAGTGAGTGACACAACCGGTGATGAATAAAGTTCCCTTTGCTGGTCAACAAAAAAATAAAACATCAAATTATTATGGCTTTAGTTGATTTAGTAATGCCTAAGCTCGGTGAAAGTATTATGGAAGCAACCATTTTGCGTTGGCATAAGAAACCGGGCGACAGTATTAAAATGGATGAAACTGTACTTGACATTGCAACGGATAAAGTTGACAGTGAAGTGCCAAGTACTGCTGAAGGAGTTTTGAGCGAAGTATTGTTCAGTGAAAATGACGTGGTGCCTATTGGTGCCGTTATTGCACGCATTGCAACAAACGCTGCTGAAACTATTGCTGCACCACCCGTTGTAACTGCTCCTGTTGTTGAATCGGTTGCTGAATTTGTTGAAGAAGCAATTCCTTACCAACCTGCAGGTGCTAAAGTAAGTGCACCAACAAATGGTATTCGTTTTTACTCACCTCTTGTGCTGAATATTGCAGCTCAGGAAGGCATTGGGATGGCAGAACTGGAGAAAATTCCGGGTACAGGTAATGATAATCGTGTTACTAAGAAAGATATTCTGCAGTATGTGAGCACAAGGAAAGGCGGAAGCAGTGGTTATACTCCCCAAGCTGCACCTAAAGAAGATGTATTGGTTGTGCCAATGAACAGAGTTGAACAGCCAGTGCAACAACCTGCTCCTGCTCCATCCATGGCACCGACAGTTTACAGCGGAAATGTAGAGATCATTGAAATGGATCGTATGCGTAAGTTGATTGCTGATCACATGGTGAGAAGCAAACAAACGAGTCCGCATGTAACCAGTTTTACCGAGACTGATGTAACCAACCTTGTACAATGGCGTGATAAGATGAAAAAGGAATTTGAAAAACGTGAAGGAACGAAGATCACGTTTACTCCTTTGTTCATTGAAGCAATAGTAAAGTGCATTAAGAAATATCCATTAATCAATAGTTCAGTTGATGGCGACAGGATCATTGTGAAGAAAGACATCAACATTGGTATGGCTACTGCTTTACCAAGTGGCAACTTAATTGTACCTGTGATCAAAAATGCAGATCAATTGAATCTCGTGGGCTTAACCAAACAGGTTAACAATCTTGCAGATTCTGCACGTAACGGTAAACTGAAAGCTGATGATACAACCGGTGGAACGTTTACGTTAACCAATGTTGGAACCTTTGGTAGTTTGATGGGCACACCGATCATTAACCAGCCACAGGTTGCAGTTTTAGCAGTGGGCGTTATTAAAAAACGTCCGGTGGTGATTGAAACACCAATGGGCGACAGCATTGCCATCCGCCACATGATGTATTTAAGTATGAGTTACGATCATCGGATCATTGATGGCAGTCTTGGAGCTACTTTTTTAACGGCTGTAGCAAATGAGTTGCAGAATTTTAATCCCGATAGAGATTTGTAATCACATCAATGTATAAATTGAAATCCCGGTTCAGTTGAACCGGGATTTTTTATCTCTAATATTTTTTACGTTCGAAGCTATACTTCTTACCTTTTCGTTTTACAATAAACAGGTTATCGTACTCTGTTTCCGCAAGATCAGTTAACAGCGACTGTCCCATCATTTTATTTACAAGATCATCAACGGTATTTGAATGACCAACCAGCAACACGTCACCTTTTTGAATTGCTTTTACACGGTCAATAAATTTATCAACTGTATCTCTTGGTGAATATAATTGTATGGTCACTCCTTCCGCTTCACTCAATGGCTTAGCAGTTGATTGTGTACGGATATAGGGAGTTGAAAAAATTGCAGCAAATGATTTGTCCTGCAATAATGTTTTCAGGTTTTGTGCCCGTTGCTCGCCTTCTGCACTCAACGGAACATCGCTGCTCATATTAGCGTTGGCTGTTGCTTTTTCTGCATGGCGCACAATGTAATACGTATTTCGGCTGCAGGATGACAAAAGAATCAACAGAAAACTAATCGTTAAAACAGATGATAAAGTTTGCTTGGGGAAAACTGGCATGAAACAAGGTTTTAAATTATTGAATGAGTTTTGTAAATTTAAGGAACAAAAACCCAGTAAAACTCCTCGTGTATGAAGACTTTATCCGAAACCTGGTTTGCCGATGGCTTTATTGACTTTGAGCTGAAGAAGTATACCCTGCTCGCCTACTTGCAGGAAGTAAATAAATATTTCAACGAAGCCAAATTGTATCCGCAACTTGCGGATGTGATCTTTCACTATAACAATCTTGTTGCCTTCAGGGAAAATAAAAAATACCTCCAGGAACAATTCCCGAAAAAACTGACAGGCATACAAATCGAAAAACTTCAGTTGCTGTATGAACAGATGATTGAAGATGATGAGCTGATGCAGGAACTGGAAACCATTATGCATTATTCCATTGCCACCATGAAAACGACGATTTCAAATGGCACAGAGATCTATGAAATGGTGGAGCAAAGTATTTCAATTTCTCCAATAGGCATCATACCTCTTGACACAAGAGAAGGTTATTTATTTTTACGTAACACCAATGCCAAACAGACAAAAGTGTATCAATACCGTCTAAGTTTTTTTGAGCGTCATGATGAGCAATACCGCACATTGAAAACAAATTTTGTTGATTCGTGGATCAGTAATATTGTAAACACTTACGAGAATATTAAAGGTGAACTTATCCGCAATAAAACTGAATTACCTAACCCGGCGGTGTATAGTATTGAAACAAATCTTTCTTACCCGGTGGAAGAAACATTTTTACCAATTGCAAAAAGAAGTTTTGTGAAATTCCTGAGTGCTGCGTAGAATCAGAATTGTTTCAGCAGTTCATCAAATTTTATCCAGTAAATATCATCCAGTCCGTTACCTGGACCGGAAAGTTGTTTCTTTAGTGTTGATGCCGTAACAGGTTTATCAAACGGGCCTGTATGCATATTTCTGTTACTCGTAAAGAACAACGTGCGTTTATCCCAACTTACAAACGGGCAATAATCCAATCCTTTTGAGTTAACCAATGCACCGAGATTCTTCGCTTCCTGCCACTCTCCTTTCGCATCCTTTCTACTGATGTACAGATCACCTTTTCCTAAATCATCTTTACGACCGTAACCGGTAAATAAAATAAACTGCTCATCAGGATCAACAAAAGCATTGAACTCATAGCCTTTTGAATTGACTGCTGTTGAAACAGGAACAGGTGATTGGTATTGACCGTTCCTCCATTCACACATGAAAATATCTTCTTTGCCTACTGCATTCTCAAGTTGAGCAGTAAAATAAAGATTACCGCTCTTTGCAATGGATGGATAGAATTCATCATGCGGAGAGTTTACTGAGAAGCCTAAATGAACAGGTTTTCCCCAACTGCCGTTTGAGTTTTTTACGACATACCAAAGATCAAAATCATTTGTAGTATCAGTTGCATCAACTTTCCGATTGCTGCTGAAGAATATCTTTTTGCCATCGGGTGAGAACTGTGCTTCAAGATCATTATACATTCCTGAAAACGGCGCAACCTGCGCTTCGCCCCATTTGCCATTCTTCAGTTGAATGTGCATGATGGTGCTGCTGATAAAATCTTTGTGCTGAATAGTGAAAAATAGTTCATCGCCTTTTGGAGAAATGGTAAAGTCACGGTTGATCAATCCGTCAGAAATAATTCCCTGCGCAAATACCATTGGTTTAGCTGTTGCATTTCCCTGATTGAGATAATTTACCTGCTGTGCTTCGGATTGTAAAACAAACAACAAACTGACAATTGTGATAAGGTTGCGCATAACGTGATTTTTAAATGAAATCAAAAAAGGCCGGAGACAAAGTCCGGCCTTTTATTACTGAGGTTTTATTTTACAAGATCAAATCCCCAATCAATGCCTTTGTTTGCCGCAGGCACACCTTCTACCATCCACTTGGGCATTGGTGCTCCTTTCAGGTAATGATCAAAGAATTGGCTTAAACGAACTGAAAGATCTTTTCTGTTCCTGCGTTCAACGAGATTATGATCTTCATCATTGTATTGCAAGAACCACGCTTTCTTATCTAAGCGACGTAATGCTGTAAAAAACTCAATACTCTGGTACCAAGGCACAGCACCATCTTTATCGTTATGCATCAACAACAATGGTGTTGTTACTTTATCTGCTTTAAACAATGGTGAGTTTTTAGTATATAAATCAGGACGTTGCCATGGTGTTGCACCTAAACGTGTTTGTGAACGCTCATACTGGAACTGTCTGCTGATGCCTGCACCCCAACGGATACCACCGTAAGCACTGAACATATTTGCCACAGGTGCACCTGCACCTGCTGCTGCAAACATTTTTGTGCGTGTTACAAGATATGCAACCTGGTAACCTCCCCAGCTTTGTCCCTGTATCGCCATTTTTGTACTATCAACAAATTTCATTTTGCTGAGATACTTTCCGGCACTCACTACAGAGTTGTAGGCACTTTCGCCCGGCTCTCCATCTTTATAATAAATGTTTGGATCAAACACGAGATATCCATTGCTTGTGAAATAAGCAATGTTTATTGTTGATGCACTCGGTGCCGGTGTGCGGTAACCATAACGTGTATCTGAATTACGTTCGTAGAAATAAAAGATCACCGGGTATTTTTTGTTGGGATCGAAATTCTCAGGCTTGAATAATAAACCTTCTGATTCTTTACCATCAAACATTTTCCATTTATGCAATTCAACCGTGTACCAGTTGTAATCTTTTTGCTGCTCATTGATGGAGCTTAATTGTTTAGATGCTTTGTGATCCTGTGCAGTACTCATTGTTGTAGAGAAGAGGCTTGCACTCATTTGAGGAGTCATAGCTGTATAAATCAATACATCGCTATTCTTTCCTTTCAATACATTGTTGCTATTGATCACAGCAGGATTAGTTACTGCTATTGATTCGTTAAGCACAAAATTGCTGCCCAACTTGTGTGTCGTTAAACCGTATCCTTTCTCTTTGTTATCAAATACTCCAAGTAGTAAAGTTTGACCATCTTTTACAAAACGTTCTTCACGATCCAGTTCGCTGTAACGGAAGGTCAATTGCTTTTTGCGGCCAATACCATTGGTGATAGAAACAGGTTTTTCTTTTCCTGTCGGGTCAACTTTCCAGATATCGAATTTATCATACACATACAATGCTGCATCATTTTCATGCCAGCCCATTACGCCATGTGGAGGAGGATCATCGGGATGATCATCATCTTCATCAAACAAAGGAACTTTAATATCTTTTGTTGCTACGACAGTTTTACCCGTTGCCACTTCATACGACATGTATTGATGTGTCTTCCAATCGAACCACATCACAAACTTTCCTTTCGGTGAAATGCCACCACTGCGGATCTTTTTGCCAATCAGTTTTCGTTCACCGTTTTTCACATTTACCAAATACAGATCATTATAATTATGTTGCTCCCATTGATTTTGCTTGCGATAGGGTTTGCTGTCGTAACCAATTGCCACATCTGCATCATCTTCATCCGTTGTAACAACACGTTCCAATGTTTCATTTGCCAAAGGAGTTACGGCAGAAGCATCGCCGTGCAAAACAGTTAAATAGCTGCGGCGCAGTTCATTATTCACCTGTAACAATTGCTGAGGCTGAAGTTCGGGATCATTATAATGCCAGATATCAAGTCGTGCAGTTTCAAACTCAACAAGGTTGGTATCTTTTGGCTGACGGATTGGTGCTAAACCAAAAAATAACCGATCTCCTTTCTTGCTGAATTTATTGGAATAATCAGGACTTACCGTCATCCCTGTTTTTACTGAAGCAGTTGAACGGTCAACACGTAAACGGGCGCTGTCCATGCCGGGTTTGAAATACCAGAGTTTGTAAAACTTACGTAACGCTTTGCTCACGCTGTCACGCTCTGCTACAAAAGCAACCTGCGTACCCGCAACATCCATTGCGTAATTCTTTGCATCATTGAAACCTTGCAAAACAGTATCTACTTTTCCTGTTGAAGTATTCATCCAAAGAACAGCAGATTTACTTAATGTATCGGTATTCTTCCTTGAAGTTTCGATCAACAATACATTTCCGTTTTCACTGAAATAATATTCATTCACCAATTTAAATTTCTTCTCTTCGCCTGTGATTGTATTACGAACGATCAGTTCTGTTCCTTCTTCAACAGGTTCAGCAGTTGGTCTTGCGGGAGGTCTTGCTCCACCTCTCTGAGCTTGTAACACAGTTAAACCTTTTGTTTTTGCTTCATTGGCTTTGTTCTTTAAACTGTCAGCAACCCTCATCAGCGAATCAGCCATTGAAACCATTTTATTGATTTGCGTAAGCGAGTCTGGTTTCGCTGCGGGCTTGGGTGGTTCAGGTAAAGCTTTATCCATATGATAAGCTACCCAGCCATTTCCTTTCTCAGGTGTTTTAAATGTTTTTACCCGGGCCACTTTCCAAACACTATCCTTTCCTAATTCAACAATTGCCAGACTATCTTTTGGCAGTTCATCAGGACGTTTCTTCTTAATTCTTGCATCACGGGTATCTTTGAATAAAGGGCGGATCTTGAAGATCACAAAACGACTATCAGTGGTAATAACAGAACTGTAACCACGGGCAACAGTCTTTTTATAATTACCATTGGTCGATTGAATGATCATATCACCATCACCTTCCTGTGGATTCACCATATACACGACCCATTTACCATCATCACTTATCTGGGCGCCTTGTACACTTTGCCACCGATCGTACACCGAATGATCGAGGGGCTTTTTGGATTGAGCAATGCTTAACAGCGGAACTGAAAGCAGAAGACAAAAAACGAAATTTCTCATGTGCAGTAGTTTTTTAAAAGTTCATCAAGTTAAATTAAACAATTATGCCGTAACCTTGTTTTACACCAACGGAATATAACACTTATGAACAGATACATTTTAAGCTTACTCCTTATCACGCTCTCCGCCTGTCCTGTTTTTGCGCAGAACAAAGGCATTATCGCCGGCACAGTAATCGACAAATCAACACAGCTTCCGCTTGATGCCGTTTCAGTAAAAGTTGAAAACACGGAATGGGGTTCGGTTACCGATTCATTGGGACGATTCCGTATCAGCAATATCGACCCTAAATCATACAATATTGTTTTCACAAAAGTTGGTTACAAGGCGTACACGATTTATAATATCGTTCTCACCTCCGGCAACGAAACCAGTGTTACGGTTGAACTGGAAGAAGAAATAAAATCTATTGGCGAAATAACGGTAACGGGGAAACGTACAGCCAAAGTGGCCACACTTGAAACACCGCTGAGTGTGCAACGATTAACTACTGAAGAGATCAAAGCAAACCCGGGCGGTAATTTCGATATCAGTCGTGTGATCAATACACTGCCCGGTGTTGGTGGAACGGCCGGAAGTGTGGGTGGCTTTCGCAATGACATTATTATTCGTGGTGGAGGGCCGGGTGAAAATGTGTTTTATTTAGATGGAATAGAAATACCTGTGATCAATCACTTTGCAACACAAGGTGCAGGCGGCGGACCAACAGGTATTCTGAATGTGAGTTTTATTGAAGATGTAAAACTCAGTTCTTCAGCGTTTGATGCCCGTTATGATAACGCACTCAGCAGTGTATTTGAATTCAAACAAAAAAGAGGAAATAGTAATCGTGTACAAGGGAATGTTCGCTTAAGTGCAACAGAACTCGCTGCAACATTAGAAGGGCCGCTCAGCAACAATAAGAAAACAACTTTTTTAGCCAGTGCACGCAGAAGTTATCTCCAGTTCTTATTCCAGGCACTGGATCTTCCTATCCGTCCAAACTATTGGGATTTTCAATACAAAGCCACACATCAGTTTGATAAGAAAACAACATTAACCGTTTTGGGCGTTGGTGCCATTGACGAATTCAGTTTTGCAGCACCATCAGAGGCTACACCAGAGAAATTATACATACTCAACAGTAACCCGAATATTAATCAATGGAATTATACAGTAGGTGCTGCGTTAAAGCGGAATATTAAAAACGGTTTTTGGAATCTTGCGATCAGTCGTAATGCATTCAACAATAACATTACCCGTTTTGAGGATAACCTCAACCCCACTCCTGCCAGGCAATCGTTAGATGTTACATCAAATGAAACAGAAAATAAACTACGTTTTGATGTAAACCAAACCTTGAATGGATGGAAGCTGAGTTATGGCGCTGTTTTACAAAACCCGCAATTCAGTAATGAAGGTTTTGCACGTATCCGTGCAGAAGTAAGAGATACATTAGGTAATCTTGTTCAACCTGAAGTGAAAGCCAATTTCAACACTTCAAAAAGTTTTGTAAAACTGGGTGGATTTGTACAGGCAGGCAAACGTTTCTTTGATGATCGTTTGGGTGTAAACGTTGGTGTTCGTGTTGATGGAAATACATTTACTGACGAAGGAATAAATCTGTTTCAAACATTTAGCCCACGTGTAGGATTAAGTTACGTGTTAAGCGATCAATGGACGGTGAATGCAAGTATAGGCCGTTATTACCGTTTGGCTCCTTATACTATTCTTGGTTTTCAGAATAATAACGGCAACTATGTAAACCGGGATGCAAAGTATCTGCGCAGCGATCATTATGTTGTGGGGTTTGAATACTTACCAAAGAATACGACACGCTTTACCATTGAAGGTTTCTACAAACAATATGGCAATATGCCGGTGAGTGTGCGTGATGGAATTAACCTTGCAAACAAGGGTGGCGATTTTAATATTTTAGGTAATGAAGATATTGTGAGCACAGGAAAAGGACGAACCTATGGTGTTGAGTTTTTTGCACAACAGAAATTAACGAAGCGATTTTATGGAGTATTCAGTTACACCTTATTCATCAGTCAATTTAGTGGTGTTGATGGAAAATATGTTGCAAGTGCATGGGATAACCGTCACCTGCTGAGTGTAACATGGGGTTATAAATTTCCACGTAACTGGGAACTTGGTTTAAAATTCCGTTACCAGGGCGGGGCTCCGTTTACTCCGTTTGATGAAACAGCAAGCCGACAAAACTATCTCAGCACAGGAGAAGGTATTTTGGATTATGCAAGGTTGAATCAAAATCGTTTAACCGCATTCAATTCAAGTGATGTGCGGATTGACAAGAAGTGGAATTTTAAACGATTAACATTGGATGTATTTCTGGATGTGAGTAACTGGTATGTAGCAAAGAGTCCGGCATTTCCGCAATACACATTTCAACGTACACCCAACAACAGCGGCTTTGCAACAACAAACGGAAAACCAATTGCATTTGATGGAAGTAATGCAATACCTGTTATACTGCAAAACAATGATCCGAGTGTAACACCAACGATTGGATTTATTATTGAGTTCTAATCTTAAATACAAAGTACGAGGTACGAAAGTAATTCAGTAAAGATTCAACTGAAGCACGCCAATTGTACCTCGTACTTCTTACTTCGTAGTTTTCTTCGCTTGCCATACCCGCACAGTTTGTATCACCACACTTGCTACGATCAACAGGATTCCCCAATAGAATCCTTTGCCTAAGTCTTTGTTTTCATTGTACAATAAAAAAGCAAGCAGAATGCCATACACAGGTTCAAGATTGTAAGTAAGATTAGCAGTAAACGGTGAAATCTTTTTCAATGCATTCACTGATAATTGAAAAGCAAGTACTGTACAGAACAATGCAAGCATCAACAACCAAAACCAATCGTTTAATGTTGGGATATATTTTGTAGCCGGAGAAAATTGTAAATAGAGCGGCAGCAATAAACTTAACATCAACCATCCCCCACCCAATTCATACAAGGTTAAGTTAGCAGCAGGTATATGTTGAATTAACCGCTTATTAAAAATGGGAAACAAAGCAGATAAAAATGCAGCGGCAACACCCAGCAGAATACCTGTTTTGTAATGCACATCAAAATGAAAGATGAGATAAATGCCGAGCAATACCAATAAACCCAATAATACTTCTACCAAATCCAATCTTCGTTGATGTAAAAGCGGTTCGAGGAACGCAGTGAAGGAACCTGTAGCAGCAAAGCACACCAAAGCGATCGATACGTTGGCATACTTTATACTTCCGTAAAAGAATACCCAATGCAAAGCAATGAGTGCTCCAATACCAATACATTGCAGTAAGTACTTCCGTTCAATACGGATCGATTGTTTGCGGATGAAGAAAATAAGTAGCAGCAATAATGATGAAAGCAACATCCTGTACCACACCAGCCAGCCTTCGTTCAACTCGATCAAACGGCCAAGCACACCTGTAAATCCTGCTAAGAAAACAGCAGCATGCAGTTGTAAAAAAGCTTTGGTAGTTGGATGCATTAATTAGAGAGATCAATGATTGCTTTGTGCAACCACATCATCAGATGAATATTTTGAGAGGGCCTCGCCTGTTTTCTTGATCTTTTGATGATAATCTTTGAATAGGCTTTGCCAACGCAGTTTCAATACACCAAGAATACCTTCCTTCACAATGCCTTTGTTCATCTTACTTGCACCAAGTTTACGATCAACAAAGGTGATCGGCACTTCTTTGATCTTGAACTTCAGTTTCCAGGTGGCAAACTTCATTTCGATCTGGAACGCATATCCAACAAAATGGATCTTATCAAGATTCAACGCTTCCAGTAATTCTTTTCTGTAACAAACAAAACCGGCAGTTGGGTCCATTACCGGCATCCATGTGATGAGTCGTGTATATAACGATGCGCCTTTTGAAAGTAAGATGCGTCTTTGCGGCCAGTTGGCAACAGCGCCGCCCTTTACATAACGGCTGCCAATGGCAAGATCAGCACCACCTGTTTTGCAGGCATCAACCAAACGTGAAAGATCAGCAGGATTATGACTGAAGTCGGCATCCATTTCGCAAATGAACTGATAGCCTTTTTCAATAGCCCATTTAAAGCCGTGAATATAAGCGGTACCCAATCCCAGTTTGCCTTTACGCTCTTCAATAAATAACTGATTGGGAAAAGAAGGCTGTAATTGCTTTACAATTTGCGCAGTACCATCAGGAGACCCGTCGTCGATCACCAACACATGAAAACCTTCATGTAACGTAAAAACGGCACGGATAATATTTTCGATATTTTCCTTTTCGTTGTATGTGGGTATGATGACGAGCTGTTCCAATCTGAATGTTTGCGTTGCAATTTAGTTGATTTCAAAAACCTTCAACAAAACTTCTTCCTGTAAAGAAACGTTTAGTTCTTCTTTAACAGGGTTCGGTTTAATATCTCCGTGAGCTTTTGTTTGGTATGCAGAGGAAAATCTCCTTTCATCATCCAATCATAATACTGAGGTTCCTGCTTTAATACCAATGTTACAGGCTTGCCTTTATGCTTACCGAAATTAAAAACCTCTACACCATTCTCCATTACAAACCTACGGGCAAAATCAACGATCTGATCTTCGCCTGTAAACTTTACAATGGCATCAACACTTGCACCCATTTGAGGATAACGTTTCACCTGTGCTTCTAACACTTCCCATGTTGCCAATGCATCTACTTCTGCACTGTGGGCACCGTCCAATACTTTATCGCAATAAAACTTATATGCTGCACTGAGTGTACGCTGTTCCATCATATGAAACACCCGTTGCACATCAAGCAAAGAGCGATCATTCAATTCAATATCCAACCCTGCACGCAGAAATTCTTCAACCAGCAACGGTATATCAAAACGGTTGGAATTATAACCTGCCAGATCGCAATTAGCCATGAACATTTTTATTTCATTAGCAGCCTGCTTAAAGGTTGGCGCATCTTTCACCATTTCATTGCTGATGCCATGTACTTCTGTTGAACCGGGAGGAATGGGCATTTCCGGGTTAATGAGCTTCCGCTTAACCTGGCGGCTGCCATCGGGCATAATTTTCACGATGGCAATTTCAACGATCCTGTCGCTGCTGATATTTATACCGGTAGTTTCAAGATCGATAACGGCTAGCGGACGGTTCAGTTGTAAACTCATATTATTATTACCGGGTTGGTTAGTGGCGTCGAAACCCATCGAAATCTGTTGGCTCATGAGCAAAAATAACTAAAACAAAGGCACCATCAGATACTGAAATACACTTACTGAGCGTTTAAATCATGTAATTTCGATGAATTTCTCAAAAACATGGTTATTTTTGCGGAACCAAAATCCGTTTAATTATGAAAAAAGTAATGATCTCTCTTCTCGTAGTTGCAATTGCAGCATTCGTATTCACTTCTTGCGCCAGCAGTAAGCGTGGCATAGGTTGTCCTACAAGCTCCAGTAACAAACCTTTTAGAGCTTAAGCTGTTATTACAGGAAACTAGTTTACATGAATTGGATCCCTTTACGTTCCATAGAAGACCTGGAACATGTCATTTATTTGTCGAAAGAAAAGCCACAGGTTATTTTCAAACACAGCACCCGTTGTAATATCAGTTCGGTTGCCAAGAATCGTTTGGAAAGAGCCGGGGCAGGTGAACTTCAGTTTCATTATCTCGATCTGATCTCCTATCGTCCTTTATCAAATTCTGTTGCTGAGCGTTTTGCTGTTGAACATGAATCACCACAAATACTGGTGATAAAGGATGGTAAATGCATATATAATGAAAGCCACATGGGTATTGATATGGACGAAATAAAAGATCAGCTTCAACTCAACTAATAAAGAAGGCCACCAATTCGGTGGCCTTTTACTTTAGGGTCATAATCAAACAAATGGTTCTACATAGCTATTATTTTCGAGGGAACTCCAATGCAGCATGTGCGGCTGCCAAACGGGCAATGGGCACACGGAACGGAGAACAACTCACATAGTTCATTCCAATTTTATGGCAGAAGATCACGCTTTCCGGATCGCCGCCATGCTCACCACAAATCCCAATTTTCAGATTTGGTTTGGTGATGCGTCCTCTTTCAACACCTATTTTAATTAACTCACCCACGCCACTCTGATCAATTGTCTGGAATGGATCGGATGGCAGTAATTTCAGATCAAGATATTTCGGCAAGAATCCGCCAATATCATCACGACTGAAACCAAAGCTCATCTGTGTAAGATCGTTTGTACCAAAGCTGAAGAAATCGGCTTCTTCTGCAAGACTGTTTGCTTTTAAAGCAGCACGTGGTATTTCAATCATCGAGCCATATAAATAAGGAATCTTCTTCACGTTCATTTTTTCACAGGTCTGTTTGTAAACCTCGTTCACAATTTCACGTTGGTGACGCAACTCATGCTTACCACACACCACAGGAATCATAATTTCAGGCATTGCTTTTTTGCCTTTGCGGATGAGTTCTACGGTTGCTTCAAATATGGCACGTATCTGCATCTCTGTAATTTCAGGATAGCTGATGCCTAAACGTACACCACGGTGACCAAGCATCGGGTTGTTTTCATGCAATGCCAACACTCTGCGTTTTAATACACTCATCCGAATACCCAACTCCCTACTCAACTCCTGGAGTTTTTCGGCATCATGCGGAACAAATTCATGTAATGGCGGATCAAGTAGACGGATCGTTACAGGATGTCCGTTCATTACTGCCAACGTATCCTTAATATCTTTTTTCACAAATACAAACAATGCATTCAATGCTTCACGGCGTTCCTTCTCTGTTTTGCTCACGATCATTTTTCGTAACAGGAATAACGGTTCTTCACTTCCTTCACCATAAAACATATGTTCGGTGCGGAACAAACCAATACCTTCTGCGCCAAACTTGAATGCTGTTGATGCATCTTCAGGTGTTTCAGCATTTGCACGTACACCTATCTGTTTGGTTTTATCAACCAGCTTCATCAAATCTTTGTAAGATTGATTTTTTTCGATATCAATATCAACCAATGCCATGCTGCCTTCATACACCAAACCTTTGGTACCATTCAAACTGATCCAATCGCCCTCTTTAATGATCACATCATTTTTTGCATGAAAGACTTTTGTGTTGCTGTGAATTTCAATATCGCCACAACCAACAATACAGCATTTACCCCAGCCACGTGCCACGAGTGCAGCGTGTGATGTCATACCACCTTTTGTTGTAAGGATCGCTTGTGCTTTATGCATACCATCCACATCTTCGGGTGAAGTTTCTTCACGCACTAAAATCACTTTTTCACCACGTGAAGCCCACTCAACCGCATCTTCTGATGTAAACACAACACGACCTTTTGCTCCACCCGGACCAGCCGGTAAACCTTTTGCAATAACCGGTTGAATCAATTCCACTTTTGGATCGAGCATAGGCAACAACAATTCAACCAATTGATTCGGACTTACACGAAGTATAGCTGTTCTCGCATCAATCAATTTTGATTTATACATATCCATTGCCATGCGCACAGCTGCAATACCATTTCGCTTTCCAACACGGCATTGCAACATATAGAGCGTTCCGTTTTCAATCGTAAATTCAATATCCTGCATGTCTTTGTAATGTTTCTCCAAACGTTGTTGATAACCATCCAATTCTTTGTATAGAGACGGCATCAGTTTTTCAAGCGTAGTAAACTGTTCGCTCTGTGCATTCTTTGAATATTCATTTACAGGTGCAGGAGTTCTTATACCTGCTACCACATCTTCACCTTGTGCATTCACTAAGTATTCACCATAGAAATAATTTTCGCCATTACCAGGGTTGCGTGTAAAGGCAACACCCGTTGCACTTTTATCGCCCATGTTACCAAACACCATGGCTTGCACATTTACTGCAGTTCCCCATTCGTCAGGAATTTTTTCAATACGGCGATATTCAATGGCACGTTTGCCCATCCAGCTGCTGAACACAGCACCAACACTACCCCATAATTGTTCGTATGGATCTTCAGGAAATGGTTTGCCCAATACTTTTATAACGGTTGCTTTAAAATCCTTCACCAGTTTTTTTAATTCATCCACTGTAAGATCAGTATCGAACTTGTATCCTTTTGTATGTTTTACTTTCTCCAGTTTTTCATCTAATACTTTTCGGATGCCTTTACCACCCTTTGGTTCTGCGCCTCCTGCTTTTTCCATCACCACATCAGCATACATCATAATTAAACGGCGGTATGCATCATAAGCAAAACGTGCATCGCCACTCTGTTCAATAATTCCTTTGATCGTATTTTCATTCAAACCAACATTCAATACTGTTTCCATCATACCGGGCATACTGCGTCTTGCACCTGAACGTACAGAAACAAGCAGAGGATTTTTTAAGTCACCGAATTTCTTGCCGGTGAGTTTTTCCATTTTGGCCAATGCTTCCTGCACCTGTTGATTCAATACTTTCGGATACGTTTTTTTATTGCCATAATAGTAAGTACACACTTCTGTCGTTACCGTAAAACCCGGGGGAACGGGCAAACGAAGATTGGGGTGCCCGGCCATTTCAGCCAGGTTTGCTCCTTTTCCACCTAACAGGTTTTTCATTGATTCATTACCATCGGCCTTGCCGCCGCCGAAGGAATAAACATACTTGATTGGTTTTTTAACTGTTGCCATGATTGAAGATTTTTAATGACAGGAAGAAGAGCGTAAGAAATTTGCAATCGCTTTGTCCCTTTATGTTATTTGTTTTATTTCGAAAGTAAAAGTAGACGGGTGCCATGGGCCAAAGAATGACTGTTCGCAAGAAAAAAACTTACCACCGTCAGCCGACAGTTCATATTTTGTACTTATAGATGACCATTATTAGGAAGCAGGAATTTGGAATTAGGATTTGGATTTTCTCCTTTTCTATTGACAATACAGTTTAATTTGCCTAGCTTTCTTATTCTTCCGCACAATGTGAACCATATTTTGGTCTACCCCTTCTCTTTTCACATTTAAAACAAACCGAACATGAAACGATTTCTTGTTGGAATGATGTCATTCCTTTTGCTTGCAGCCTGCAACAATCCTAAACCAGAAGAAACTGCCGAAACTACTCCTGCTGCCACCGACAGCAAACCCCAACCTGCTGAATTTGCTGATCCCAAATACACAGAGATCGGTAAAAGCGGATTAGCCAGCATGTCTTCAGGCGATGTTGACGGATGGTCTTCCAATTGGGCCGATAATATTGTGTGGCAATGGAACAATGGTGATAGCGTAGTTGGAAAGGCGGCTGTAGTTAAATACTGGAAAGACAGAAGAGGAAGTATGATTGATTCCATCAGCTTCAGCAACTATATCTGGCTGCCACTTAAAGTAAACCAGCCACAATCAACAGAACAGGCAGGCATATGGTTACTCAGCTGGTATGCCGTTAATGCGAAATATAAAACCGGCAAACGCATGATGCAATGGATACACACCGCCCAGCATTTTGATGCCAATGATAAAATTGACCGTGTCGTACAATACCTCGATCGTGTGCCTATTAATGCAGCGATGGCTAAATAAGTTTTCTCATGCTTGATAGTTAGAGTCCGGAGGCTTGCTTCCGGGCTTTTTATTTGCCCCTGTTAAAAAATGACAAGCGGAAACAATTCTGTTTAATTAGTTGCTTTCTTTGAACCACAAAAAACAATCATCAACATGCATAAGGTTTTTCTTATCGGTACTTTATTGTTTACAACTGCCGCCTCAGCTCAACAGAAAATTGATTTCGAAACTTATAATCCCCCTTCCACGCTGGTGGTGCCACAGCATCCCGTAACAAAATCGAAATTCCCTTTTATTGATGTACACAATCACCAGTTTCAGATGACAACAATGGATCTGAACAAACTCACGGTTGAAATGGATAAACTCAACATGCGTGTGATGGTGAACCTGAGTGGTGGCAGTGGCGATAACATTACAAAAGCAGTTGCGAATGCGAAAACGAATAAACCCGGAAGGTTTATTGTTTTTGCTAATGTTGATTTTAAAGGTGTAGGTGAAGCCGGATGGGGCGAAAAAGCTGCAAAGCAATTGGAAGATGATGTAAAGAATGGAGCAAATGGTTTGAAGATCTATAAGAGTCTTGGTTTTAGTGTAAAAGATATTAATGGCAATCGTGTTCCGGTTGATGATGCAAGACTTGATGCAGTTTGGAAAAAAGCAGGTGAATTAAAAATACCTGTGATCATTCATACGGCCGATCCGAAATCGTTTTGGGATCCGCTGGATAATACCAATGAACGCTGGCTGGAGTTGATCATTAATCCAAACAGGAAACGTGGTGCAGATAATCCTGTGCCATGGGAAACATTAATTAATGAGCAACATAACTTATTCAGAAAACATAAGAACACCACCTTCATTGCTGCGCATTTTGGCTGGTACCCCAACGATCTTCAAAAGCTCAGTAGTATTCTTGATGCAATGCCGAATGTGGTAGTTGAGTTTGGAGCTGTGATCGCAGAGATCGGCCGGCAACCAAAAATGGCAAAAGCTTTCTTTACCAAATACCAGGATCGTATTCTGTTTGGGAAAGACAGTTGGGTACCTTCTGAATATGCAACTTACTTCCGTGTGCTTGAAACAGAAGATGAATATTTTCCTTACCATAAAAAGTATCATGCATTCTGGCCAATGTATGGTATGGGTTTGCCTGATGCTATTTTAAAGAAAGTGTATTATAAAAATGCTTTGCGCATTATACCTAATATTGATAAAAGTGGTTGGCCGGAGTAAGTTTTAAAATATTGCAAAGCAAATCAGATATAAAGCAAAAAAACTTTTCAAACAACTAAGAAAAGTTTCGTTTAATAAGATTTATTGTGGCTTCTGGTTGCTAAAGACAGGTTTAACTTATTTAAAAGACTACTATAATTTAAAAGCTCCTCTTAGTACCATCATTTTTTATCATTTTAATCAGTCTACTGTCAAATGTTTGATGGTTAGGGCATTCCGTGCAGCATTATTTAAACATAAAGTATCTATACTGTTACCGTTCATCCAATCTTGTTTTCTGAATAAGCAAAAGAGAATAAATTGCAAGAACTGCTTTCCGTATAGATTATAGCTTCCTGAAACTCCCCTACAATTATTATTTTTTTTTTAAACCAAAATGAGTATGAGAAAATTTGTATGCATGCTATTGGCGTTGCTATTACTGCAAGCGCAACTTTGGGCACAATCCAAGACAATTTCAGGAAAAGTGACTGACGACTCAGGAGCTCCAATTGCAAACGTAAGTGTGCAGGTAAAGGGCTCTAATGTAGGTACAGTGACAAAAGAAGATGGTACTTATTCTTTATCCGTTTCCAACACAGCCAAAACCCTTATTTTTTCAGGAGTAGGCTTGGAAACAGTTGAAGTACCAATCGGCTCAAAATCGATTATCAACCCTACTCTTCGTCAGAGCGAAAAATCACTTGAAGAAGTAGTTGTTGTGGGCTATCAAACAGTGAGAAAACGAGATGTGGCTTCTGCTGTATCAAAAATTGGAGCTGCTGAAATTGACAACCTCCCCATGCCAAACTTTGCTCAGGCTATGCAGGGCCGTGCAGCCGGGGTTATTGTTGCAGCTGCCAACGGTGTGCCGGGTGGATCATTAAGTGTTATAATACGTGGCGTTGGTTCTATTTCCGCAGGTACGACTCCTCTGTATGTTGTTGATGGTATTCAACTAAACACAGGTACCGGTTCAATTAACACACAAAACAATCCGCTTAACTTTTTAAATCCAGATGATATTGAATCAATCGAGATTTTAAAAGATGCTGCTGCTGCCTCCATTTACGGGGCTCGTGCTGCAAATGGCGTTGTGATTGTAACAACAAAAAAGGGTAAATCAGGTAAACCTAAATTTACTTTCAATGTATACCAAGGGCAATCTTCTCCTCTGCAAATGGTAGAGTCGCTTAACTCACAACAATGGTTTCAGTTAAGAACAGAAGCATTGACTTATGCAAACCCTGCCTCAACAGCAGCGTCAATCCGGAATACGGTATTAAGTAATATGGGCTTGCCAACTACTACAAGTCAAGGCAAAGTTGATAGTTTGCCGACTTATGATTGGCAAAAGGAAACTTTTGGAAAAGGATCGATCTTCAATGCAGAGTTGTCAATGCAAGGCGGTTCACAAAACATAAATTATTATGTGTCCGGATCGTATTCAAAACAGAAAGCTTTTATTGCCCCAACCGATTTCCAACGTGGAGCCTTACTTACAAAGGTGAGCTTCAAAATCAATGAAAAGTTTACGCTTGATAATTCAATCAGCTTAAGTACTTTTTGGCAGAATGCTCCTTATAGTATTGGTAACACTGGCTTTGGTAACCCCGCCTATGCATCAGCAATGATTTTACCAAATAATCCAATTTATAATCCTGATGGCACGTATTATGGGCTTCCGGGTTCTGGTCAAAACATGGCAGGCACATTCAACCACAACGTAGTTGCAGTTGGCGATTACGTAAAATATAATACAAGAACCAACCAGTTAATCGGAAGCTTGGCATTAACCTATAAAGTATTGCCAGATCTTACATTAAAAACATTAGTTGGTCTTGATTATCGCTCAACACAGGATCAACGTTACCAGGATCCTCGTGTTAACGATGGTTTTGGTGTAAGCGGTCGTTTATCAAATCAAGTTGACTGGAATACAAACTTCATCTCGACAACAACGGCTAATTATCGTAAAACTATTGCGGCTGATCATGACATTAATCTATTAGGTGGTGTTGAATTTAGAAGAGATCAGAATCAATGGTTTCAGGCAGATGGGCAAGGTTTCCCGACATACTTGTTGCAATATATGAGTGCCGCTTCAACCCCAGTAGCCGTATCGGGTCAATGGACTGCAAGCGCCACCTTCTCCCAATTTGCTAAAGTTGGTTATTCTTATCTTGGTAAATACATTTTCAACTACACCGTTCGTCGTGATGGATCGAGCCGATTCGGTTTAAATAACAAATACGGCATTTTCCAATCAGCACAAGTTGCCTGGAATGCAAAAGATGAAGTATTTCTAAAGAATGTAGATGAAATTTCAGAATTAAAAATCCGTTATTCATTTGGTCAGGCAGGTAATGATCAAATAGGAAACGTTTTGTATGCACAGCTGTACGGCGCCACAAGATTGTATGGCAATAGCTCAGGTATATTCCCAAGCCAATTAGGAAACCCCGATCTTAGCTGGGAAACACGTGAAGAGCATAACATAGGACTTGATTTAGGCTTATTTAAAAACAGAGTGTTGTTGACAGCAGATGCATACAAAAGAACAAATAAAGACCTCCTTCTTGCACGCTCACTTTATAACACAACCGGCTTTAGCAGTATAACGCAAAATCTTGGTCAGGTTGAAAATGAAGGTTTGGAATTATTATTAAGTGTTAAACCATTTGATGGTAAATTCAAATGGACGTCTTCTTTTAACATCGCTTTTCAAAGAAATAAAGTAAAAGAATTGTATGATGGCTTGCAAGCTTTACCCGGAGATGCATCTATACGTGTAGGCTCGCCACTTGGTTCTTTCTTTGTTGCGGAATGGGCAGGTGTTAATCCTGCAACCGGACGTGGTATGTGGTATGATATTAACGGGAATATTACGTACAACCCAACTGCAGCTGACAGGAAAATTGTTGGAAACATTTACCCAAGCAAGTTTGGCGGATGGAACAACACTCTATCTTATAAAGGATTTTCATTGGATGTATTTTTCCAATATGAATATGGCCGTATAAGACAAGATGGTCAATATACGCAAATGATGCGTATGGCCGGAGCTACAGTAAATACATTGCTTTATGGCTACAACACACGTTGGCAAAAACCTGGCGATGTTGTTCCAACACCAAGACCATTTAATGGCCTTGCAGATTTCAACAGTGTTGGTTGGGGAACTGGTACACGTTACCTCTTTAAAACAGATTATATAAGATTAAAACAGCTCACATTAGGTTACGATATTACTTCAGAGTTGGCTAAAAGAATGAAGATAGATGGTGCGAGAGTATATGTACAAGGCATTAACCTCTGGACATATACAAAATGGCCAAGTTATGACCCTGAATTTACGGGCGATAATTTCGGTATCATTCCACAATCGAAAAACATCACTGTTGGTTTACAGGTTCGTCTTTAATCTTATCGAAAAATAGAATCATTATGAAAAAAAATAGTTTCAAATTATATCTGGTTTGCATTCTTGCAGGAGTGATTGCACTTAGTTCCTGTAAAAAGCAACTTGACATACCATCCCGCAACTCGCTGGATGCATCAATTGCATTAAATACAAGAGCTGGTATTGAAGCAGCTCTCAATTCAGTATACTCAGTACTTAAACGGGAATCTCATTACGGAAGAGATCTGTTTTCTGTAACAGAAGCAATGGCCGATGTTGCCTTTGCAAATGGACGATCTTCAAGATTGCTTGGTGAAAATCGTAATCAATCACTTGCTAATGTGAACATATGGGGTGGTTCTTACGGAGCAATCAATGAAATTAATCTCACCCTTGCTGCTGCTCAAAATGTTGGTGATGCAACTGCGGCTGATAAAACAAGATGGGAAGGTGAATTCAAATTTCTACGTGCACTTTACTATTTTGATCTTGTAAAAAACTATGCTTATATCCCAACTTTTACTGTGCCTGCACAGGACAAAGGCGGTGTGGTATTAACACTGGAAGGCTTTAATTCTGCTGCTGACGCTGCTGCATTTCGCCCATCAAGAGCAACTACCGCCGCTGTATATGCACAAATTATGACTGATCTGTACCAGTCAATGACGGCTTTGTCAAATAGCAATCGTGGCCGCAACTATGCAAGTAAACATGCGGCATTGGCTTTAGGATCAAGAGTTGCTCTTTACCAAGGCAACTGGGCAAAGGCTGATTCTTTTGCTACAGCGGCAATTACATTGTCTGGTGGTATTGGCGCTATGACGAATACTAGCAACTACGTAAGTGGATGGAGAGCTGCAGATCATCCTGAAGGAATTTTTCAGGTATGGTATGCAACATTAGCAGAAAATTTAGGTGTTAATACATCACTTGCTGCCACACATACTACACTTGCCGCACCAGGTGCTTCGGCAAGTCCAAGACAAGGTCAGGGTGATTTGGTTCCTAATGGATTCTTATTAACTCAACTTGGTATTTCTGGCTTCCCATCAAATCTTGCTCAATCACCACCTCTTCCTGCTTTAACGTATAGTGGTGATATCAGAAATAAGTTATTCGAATGGGGTGTTAATGCTGCAGGCCATTATGTAGAGTGTACTAAATGGTTAGGCAAAAACGGCGGACCTAATTGGGATAATAGTGTAATCTTACGTTGGCCGGAATTATATCTTAATCGTGCAGAAGCAAGATACCGTTTAAATAATGAAGCTGGTGCGTGGGCTGATTTGAATGTTATTCGCACAGCACGTATTGTAGGGTTTACCGTACCAGGCGTTCAGGACCTAACCGGCCAGGCTTTATTGGATGAAATATTAAAGCAACGTATGCTTGAGTTTGCATTTGAAGGGCATCGCTTTTATGATCTGAAAAGAAATGGTTTAGAAATCGTAAAAGTAAATCCTGCTGTTAACTTACCAGCTACAGACTTCAGACTTCTTCCCAGAATTCCTGTTGGTGAAATTGATGGCAATCCGAATATGCAACAGAATTTTAATTATTAATAAAGCATAAGAAAATATGAAACGAAGCATAAATTTTTTAACAGGCAGTCTATTAATGGCGATCCTGTTTACCTCCTGTATTAAAGAGGATGTGAAATCATTTCAAGGGAAAACGGTGCTTGAGTTTGATGCAACTGTTTTGAACTCCGCCACTACACCTTATACGTATCACGTTGCAACAAGAACCCCTCCGTTTGGTATTCCCACCACAACGGCCAACTCTACTGCAATAAGCAGAACACTTACCACACCAGTTCGCCTGAGGGTAAATCTTGTGGGCGCACAAAGAAGCAGTGATGAAGTGATAACATTCAAAGTATTAACTGATGTTACACCAGCTTCACCCAATCTGCTCGCCGTAGCTGGAACACATTATAATATTACAGGTACAACATTTACAATTCCTGCGAACAGCAGCTTTGGTGAAGTTGTGATTAATATTGTAAACCCAGGCACAAGCAGCACAAGTCCACGAGAAGTGCATGTTGAGCTTGTTGGGAATGACAATGTGAAACCAAGCGAAAACTACAAACGTGTTGGTATAAGAATTGCTCAAAACTGAGTGGTTAACTAGACAACATAAAAAAGGCCGTTCAAATGAACGGTCTTTTTTTATAGTTATACTTTAAACTCATCTGTAAAATGATAAAAAGCCACCAATTAAATTGATGGCCCTGGCTCTCCTCGAGCCCAGATTATTCTTATGGAGAAGCCCGGTTACCCGATAATAACCGATGGCGTCCATGATTGATCTGTAGATTTCATGAATACCTCCTTTTCTTTGATGAAGATTAAATTTAAGAAATTGCGTTGATGAGAAAAGAATTGTTTAACTATTTATTTGAGATCATTTTTTTTAAGCAAGAACAGAGTTGCATGTTCATTGACCGCCCCATCATCAGCTACAGCATAGATGCAAAGGCGTTAACATCTGAACCTTTAAAGAGAAAATGCTGATATCGATTCTTGAGATGCTTATTTTTACTGCATGCAACATTTCCCGGGATTTATTGAAGACAAAGAAAAGGAATGGCAAACTGCAGGCGAAGGTATCCGTCGCAAGATAGTTGCCTATGATCCATCTGTTATGCTGGTAATAGTAGATTTTGAACAAGGCGCCGTTGGTACGTTACATAAACATGAGCATGTACAGATCACTCATATTGAAAGCGGCGTGTTTGAAGTAGAGATCGCCGGTGAAAAGAAAGTACTCAAGGCCGGTGATGGCTTTCACATATTATCTAATGTAGAGCATGGCGTTGTTTGTTTGGAAAAAGGTGTACTCATTGATGTGTTCAGCCCCATGCGGGAAGATTTTCTACCGTAACAACAGTACAGCAAACCGACAACTACAATTTCACAAATGGAAGGAACGATCAGAGCTAATATCAAACCAGGCATGCAAGTGCTCATCATCTTAAAGAAAGATCAACGTACGGGTAATCTTACAGAAGGCTTTGTAAAGGATTTACTCACGAGTGCACCTAAGCATCATCGTGGTATTAAAGTCCGCTTGCAGGATGGGCAAATTGGCCGGGTGCAAAAAATCATACAGGACGAAGATTGATTGTAAAAAACTGACTGCAAATAAATATCCGGCAGAAAATTATTCATGCCGGATATTTGCAAACAATTGCGGGCTGCAAATTATTTTTTCTTTTTCAATGCTTTGATCATCTCCGGTGTTGCTTCTTCAAAACTGATAGCATAACCACCTCCTGCTGCAACCCATTGTTTCAGTTTTGATTTATTTGTTACAACTATTTTCTTAATCGTGTATGCCTGTGGTTTTGTTTTATAATGTGCATCGGCAGCATCTGCATACACTTTAGCAATGTAGTTCTTACCATTCTCTAGAAAATCAAACGAAATGTTCGATGTGCGTGCTTCCTCACCTCCTACACTACCCAAAAACCATTTCCCGGTTTTCTTTGCCTTGCGTGCAACAGTGATGTATGCACCGGGTTCTGCTTCGAGATATTTGCTATCGTCCCAATCAACCGCAACATCTTTGATGAATTGAAACGCATCGGGAAAACGCATATAATTTTCCGGCAAATCAGCAGCCATTTGTAATGGACTGTACATCGTTAAATACAATGCGAGCTGATTCGTAAGTGTGCTGTTTACATGCGAATTATTACCGGGATTTAATTTACTGATGTCCATTTCAAATACACCGGGTGTATAATCCATTGGCCCACCCATTAAACGTGTAAATGGCAACACCGCCACATGATTAGGTTTTGAACCACCAAATGCCTGGAACTCGGTACCACGTGCCGATTCATTACCAATAAGGTTAGGCCATGTGCGTGCAATACCTGTTGGTCGCACTGCTTCGTGCGCATTTACCATGATCTGGTATTGTGCAGCTTTCTCAAGTGCGTATTGATAATGATTAATGATCCACTGACTATAGTGATGTTCCCCTCTTGGTAAAATATTTCCAACATAACCACTTTTCACTGCATCATATCCATTTGCTTTCATGAATTTATAAGCTGTATCCATATGTCGTTCGTAGTTACGAACAGAGGAAGATGATTCGTGATGCATGATCATCTTCACGCCTTTTGATTTTGCATATTCACGAATACCCACTACATCAAAATCAGGATAAGGTGTTACAAAATCAAATACATAATCTTTTGATTGACCAAACCAATCTTCCCAACCAACATTCCAGCCTTCTACCAGCACGCCATCAAAACCATGTTGTGCTGCAAAATCAATTAATTCTTTTACGTGTGACGTGGTTGCTCCATGCCGGCCATGTGGTTTTGCTTTACTGAAATCGCTTACCCCTAATTGTACAGCCGGAAAATCATCCGTATAAGACCATGCACTTTTACCAGTGATCATCTCCCACCAAACACCCACATACTTCACAGGTTTGATCCAGGAGGTTTCTTTGATCTTACTTGGTTCGTTGAGATTGTAAATTATTTTTGATGCAAGTACTTCCCGTGCATCGTCACTTACAATAACAGTGCGCCACGGTGATGTAGATGGTGTTTGCATATAGCCTTTATCACCAACAGCATCGGGTGTAAGCCAGCTTTCAAACACATTGGTTTTATCATCAAGATTCAGATGCATGCAGGAATAGTTAATGAGTGCTGCTTCGTGCAGGTTGATGTACAAGCCATCATCACTCTTCATCATCAAAGCTGTTTGTACACCTGTTGGTGAAAAAGGTGTTTGTGATGCATTGCTTGAAATAGATCCTTTCATCAATCCACGTATTTCTGATAAACGTGAACGGGTATAATCGTATTCCTGCGTATCATAATCGCCGGCGATCCACCATGCAGTATGATTGCCTGTCATGGCAAACTGACTATGCTCTTCTTTAATAACGAAATAATTAAAATTCTTTTGCGCTGGGAATTCATACCGGAAACCCAATCCATCATTGAACAAACGGAAACGGATAACAAGCTGACGGTTGGTTTCTTTCTGTTGTAAGGTAACCGCAAGTTCGTTGTAGTTGTTACGGATATTACTTACTTCACCCCAAACAGGTTGCCATGTTTCATCAACTGTATTTGTTTGGGTTGTTGTAATGACGAAATCATTGCGCAATGATTTTTTGTCATTTTTCAATTCGAGTCCCAGTTTACTTGGCAAGATCACTGCTTTGCCTTTGTAGGAAAGCCGGTACTCCGGCGTGCCTGCACTGTTCAAACTAAATTGTAATTGTAACTGACTGTTGGGAGAGCGAAGTTCCTGTGCAAACGAAAATACACACAGGAACAGCCATGCTGCGATACAGCTGATTCTTTGTTTCATAATCAATAGTTGTTAAGAGTCGGGCGTAAAGGTAAATGTTTGCATCAGTAATCGGCAACGGCAACAACTGATAGAAATGAAGATTTTCTCCCTGCTTAACTGATTCTCATCATTGAAAACGTTTGCGGTAGTGCAAAAAAATCGGGCACAAACTTGCGTTCATGCCCGACTAACTGTAAACTATTAACTACAAACTATTTCTTCCCCTTCACATATTTCTCCAGCCACATATGCTCTTCCCACAAGAGGTGCAAGATATTTTCTTTACCACGGTAACCATGCGCTTCGTAAGGTAAACTTACATAACGAACATTGCCACCATTGCCTTTCAATGCCTGGAACATACGCTCACTTTGAATAGGATAAGTTCCTGTATTATCATCTGTATCACCATGCACCAACAGGATCGGTGTTTTGATCTTCTGCGCATAGCTGAACGGACTCATATCAAAATACAATTGCGGAGCCTGCCAGTAAGTGCGATCTTCGTTCTGAAAACTGAATGGGGTTAATGTTCTGTTGTAAGCACCACTGCGTGCAATACCTCCTTTGAACCAATTGGTATGCGACAATAAATGCGCTGTCATAAACGCACCATAGCTATGTCCGCCTACACCCACTCGTGTGCTATCACCAACACCCATTGCTGCTAATTTATCAATCGCTGCTCGTGCATTTAATTTCAACTGATCAATAAAATCATCATTTGGTTTTTTATCCGGGTTTGTACTTACGATCGGCATCTCTGCTGCATCTAACACAGCATAACCCTGCGTCACCCAAAAGATCGGGCTTCCCCAACTGATACGTGTAAATGTATTTTTTGAACCACGCACCTGAGCAGCATCACGTGCATTGGTAAACTCACGTGGATAAGCCCACATCAACACTGGCAACGGACCATCTTTCTTAACATTATATCCCTTTGGTAAATAAAGATTACCGGTAAGATCAACACCATCGGCACGTTTATAAGAGATCTTCTCTACACTCACACCTTCAAGTTGCGGATATGGATTTTTGAAATCAGTGATCTGCTTTCCACCTTCAGGCACCACTCCCTTTAATGTTTTCATGTGATAGTTCGGAACAACAGTTTGTGTTTCTTTACGTGTAAGAACAGTGAGACTGTTACGATCGAGTACTTCCATCACCATTTCATACTCATCTTCTTTACAACGCCAGATGATCTCATTCTTTTTTGTTGCAAGATCAAAATAAGCGAGGAAAGGAAGATCACCTTTTGGTGATGCACCTGTTGTATTATTCATCAACAGTTTACCATCTTTCGGGATCACCACATCACGACCATAACTGTTTTTTTCTGTTACAGGTGAACCGGGATTATTGTAGAGATCCGTCATGCTGCGTTCCATCAACAATTCCATTTCACCGGTTGAAGGATTCCAGCGACTCATACGGCCGATCACTTTGCTGCGAAGCATTTCTTGCACAATGGCAAACGTGCTGTTGCCCCATGTAACACCACCGTAACGCATTTTTGTTTTAAACAATTCTTTCTGTTGTGCAGTGAATGGTGCTGCTAATGCATACACTGCATCACGAAACTCAGCTGTGTTTTTGATCAATCCACCATCCAATGCTTTGCACCACACAATCGTTGCTGCTTCATCATCACGCCACTCAATATTGCGGGGAACATCAGCCACATTATCATTACCGCCGGGTGCTGTTTCAGATGAAGGAATCTTTGCCAGTTCTTTTACCAGTTTGCCACTCGCATCATGGATTGTAACAGTTGTATTAAATCCATTTGCAGGAACTACATAAGAGAATGGCTTATTGATCGTGCGAACGAGTAAATATTTTTTATCGGGAGATGCGCTGACTGAACTATAGATCGCAGGTTGATTGATCTTTGTTTCAACGCCGTTCACATTCTTCACCAATTGTGAAGTCGCAAAGAATTCAAACAACTGCTCATCGTAAGGCGATTTGATCATATCCTGGAAAGTAGGACGTGGCGATGCACTGCCATAGCTTTCCTGAACTGTTGGCCCTTTTGGCGTAATAGGACGCTTGGGCATTGCAGCAGGTGATTTTGTTGCTGTTTTGTACAACAGTGTATTATCATCTAACCAACTGAATGCAGCACCTAATACCACATTCAAAGCTGTCTTGTTTACTTTCGTTGCTTTTTGTGTGGCAATATCCACCACATACAGATCAACGATGGAGCCTGTGCTGTTGGTAAATGCAAACTTCTTTTCGTTAGGACTCCACGATACTGAGTTCGCCAGCAGATTTGCAGGCAGGCCTGCAATTTTGTACTCTTTACCTGAGGCAATATTCTTCAGTGTAAAGTTGTTGATGTAATTCTGACGGCTTTGTGAAAAATTAGCCGGGTTAATACGCAAACCGGCAACTCTTACTTCAGGCTGACCCAGTTCATCAACCAACGGGTACATATTTCGCTCGATCAATAACATCCATTGGCCTTTGCTGTCCACACTAACTGCAGGCGTGGGTTTTGCTAAAGCAAGGTCCATAATGTCTTTTGGAGGAAGTTGATAATTGACCGCATCCTGTGCAAACAGGTTCAGTGAAATAAACAATGCGAACAAAAGGGATAATTTTCTCATGCGTACTTATATTTTGTGAGTTACGTGTTACAGTCACTTATTCGTGTAAAAACGGAGCACAAATGACTGTTTGTTCAGGATTTCGAATGTACAGATACCCCATCATTCTCAACAACCGTTCAACAAATTGTTTGTTCTCTCAAGTGTTCTGTTGAACTTCAACCCTGTTTCGTACTAACACTCGTGAACAATAAACACTTCAATAAATTATTTGTGAATTCAGTTTCAGCCCTTATTTTTGCGCCATGATTTTAAACGCACATACACATCATCACCATACTTGCCCAAACAGGTAAGCCAGATGATGCGTTGTATATAACAATAGTAGAGGGCTTACGGAAGTAGGCCTTTTTTTATTGCCCGAACTGAAAAAAACAAACGAATTAAAGAATAATATGATGCAGGAAAAAAAATACACCCCGCTCAGCGAAATAAGCGGAGGTAATGCAGAAAAACCATCGAAGCTCAGAATTGCGATTCAGAAGAGTGGACGGCTGTATGATGATTCAGTAAAACTGTTGAACGAATGCGGTATTGAACTACGCAATGTAAAAGACCGTTTGAAAACAGAAAGCGATACGTTCCCGATGGAAGTATTCTTTTTGCGTGATGATGATATACCTCAATATGTGGAAGATGGTGTTGCTGATATTGGCATTGTAGGTGAGAATGTATTGTTTGAAAAAAACAAGAAAGCAGAGATCGTTGAGAAGCTTGGTTTTGGTAAATGCCGTTTGAGTCTGGCCATTCCTCGTAGCGAAACCTACCAGGGTGTGCAAAGCCTCGATGGCAAACGCATTGCCACCAGTTATCCTTTTTTGGTGAATGAGTTTTTAAAGAAGAACAACATCAGCGGTGAAGTACACGAGATCAGCGGCAGTGTGGAGATTGCACCTGGAATTGGTTTAGCTGATGTGGTAGTTGATCTTGTAAGCAGTGGTTCTACCCTTTTCATGAATGGATTGAAAGAAGTGGAAACCATTCTTCAATCCCAATCGGTATTGATCAAAAACAACAAGCTCAACAAAGAACAGGAAATACTGTTAGATAAATTATTGTTCCGCATTAAAGCTGTCAAAAAAGCAAAGCGTAATAAATATGTGTTGATGAATGCACCAAATGAAAAGTTGAGTGAGATCATTGCGCTGCTTCCCGGCATGCGCAGCCCCACAGTTTTGCCATTGGCAGAAGGTGGCTGGAGCAGCGTGCACAGTGTATTGAGTGAAGATGAATTCTGGGAAAAAATTGAACAGTTGAAAGCGGCAGGAGCTGAAGGTATTTTGGTTGTGCCGATTGAGAAGATGGTGATGTGATGAATTTGAAAATTTGATGATTGTGAAATTTGAAAATGAAAAAAGAGAATGCAGATCATAAAACATCCCAAAAAAAGTGAGTGGAGCAGGTTGCTCAAACGCCCGGCAATTGATTCATCATCGCTGGAGGCAAGTGTTACAAATATTTTGCACCAGGTAAAAGCAAGTGGTGATGAAGCGTTGAAACGTTTCGCTACCATTTATGATAAGGTATCAGTTGCTGAATTATTGGTTTCAAAAGAAGAGATCGATGCAGCGTCTTCAACCATCAGTAGCGAATTGAAAGACGCCATTGCTCTTGCGAAAAAGAACATTGAAACTTTTCATGCAAAGCAGGTAGGTACTGTGGAGAAAGTGGAAACCATGCCCGGTGTTGTTTGCTGGCGCAAATCAGTCGCCATTGAAAAAGTGGGTTTGTATATTCCCGGTGGTACCGCTCCCCTCTTCTCAACTATTTTAATGTTGAGCATTCCGGCAAAAATTGCAGGATGCAAAGAAATTATTTTATGTACACCTCCCGGTAAAGATGGAAAGATCAATGCAGCCATTTTATACACAGCCAAACTGGTGGGCATTACAAAAATATTCAAGACCGGTGGTGCACAGGCCATTGCTGCCATGGCGTATGGAACAGAATCTGTTCCGCAGGTATATAAAATTTTCGGTCCGGGAAATCAATATGTAACCTGTGCCAAACAGTTGGTGCAGAAAGATGGCGTAGCCATTGATATGCCTGCAGGACCAAGCGAAGTATGCGTAATGGCCGATGATGCAGCCAACCCTTCATTTGTTGCAGCTGATCTTTTATCGCAGGCTGAGCATGGTGTTGATTCGCAGGTGTTGCTGGTGAGCAATTCTGAAGCAATGATCAACGATGTATTGATCGAAACCGCAAAACAACTGGAACAATTACCACGCAAAGAATTTGCAGCAAAAGCATTGGAGAACAGCAAGGCAATCTTGTTACATACAACAACAGAAATGATCGAGTTGGTGAATGAATATGCAGCTGAGCATCTCATCATCAGTTGTAAAGATGATGAAGTAATTGCTGAACAGATCATCAATGCAGGTTCGATCTTTCTTGGCAACTATTCACCCGAAAGTGTGGGCGATTATGCAAGTGGCACCAATCATACGTTACCAACCAACGGTTATGCAAAAGCATACAGTGGTGTAAGCGTTGATAGTTTCGTTAAAAAAATTACATATCAGAAATTAACCAAAGAAGGATTACAGCATATTGGCAAAGCAGTTGAACTGATGGCGGAAGCAGAAGGGTTGGAGGCGCATGCGAATGCTGTCAAGAAAAGAATACAGGATATAGGAAAGAGAAGTTAGAATAAATAAAACTTTACTTTTAAATGGCAACAACAAAGTTTCAGGAATTAATTGTTTGGCAAAAAGCACATCAATTTGTTTTGTCGGTTTATAAATACACAGAATCTTTTCCAAAATCAGAGACATATGGCTTAAGTTCTCAATTCAGGCGTGCTGCTGTTTCTATCGCAGCCAATATTGCCGAAGGCTATAAAAAGAAAGGACTTGCAGATAAAGCCCGTTTCTTCAATATTGCACAAGGGTCATTAGAAGAATGTCAATACTATCTTATTCTCGCTTCTGATCTTGGCTTTGGTGAGGTTGTCGAAAAACAATCACTACTTGACGAGGTTTCGAAAATGCTGGAATCTTACATGAGTAAAATTCTATCTTCTAACTCCTAAATTCTATCTTCTTTATATGTTCGATTTAAATACATTACTCCGCTCCAACATCAAAGCCCTTGTGCCCTACTCTTCTGCCCGTGATGAATTTCACGGCGAAGCGAAAGTGTATCTTGATGCCAATGAAAACAGCATCGGCTCACCCTTGTTGAAATGGTACAACCGTTACCCGGATCCGCAGCAACAAAAAATCAAGGAGAAAATTTCTGCTATCAAGGGCGTATCAACAAAGCAAATCTTCATTGGCAATGGCAGCGATGAATGTATTGATCTTCTTTACCGTGCATTTTGCAATCCCGGAGTTGACAATGTCATTATATGTCCGCCGACATACGGCATGTATGAAGTGAGTGCCAACATCAACGATGTGGAATTGCGTAAAGCACCCTTGCTTGATGATTTCCAGCTTAACCTTGCACACATGGAAACTTTGGTGGATGAACACACAAAACTCATCTGGATCTGTTCACCCAACAACCCGACAGGTAACAGCATCAACATGGCTGATATAGAAATGGTGCTGAATAATTTTGATGGCATTGTGGTGGTGGATGAAGCGTATATTAATTTCTCCCGTCAGCGTTCGTTGGTCACTCTGCTCGCCGATTATCCAAACCTTGTGGTAATGCAAACACTCAGCAAAGCATGGGGATTGGCTGGGTTACGTTTAGGTATGGCATTTGCAAGTGAAGAGATCATCAACGTTTACAATAAGATCAAACCACCTTATAATATCAGTGAAGCGGTACAGGAATTGGTGGCGAAAGCTCTCGACAATGTGGAGGATGTGAACGAAATGATCAAAGAACTGGTGAAAGAACGTAAGCGTTTGGAAACAGAATTGCCAAAACTGGCAGTGGTAGAAAAAGTGTATCCCAGCGATGCAAATTTTCTATTGGTGAAAGTGGTGGATGCGAGAGGTATTTACGAATATTTACTGGCGAACCAGATTGTAGTGCGTGACCGGAGTAAAGTACTGTTGTGTGAAGGATCATTACGGATAACCGTGGGAACAGCCAGAGAGAACGATGAATTACTAAACGCTTTGCAGAAATTTATTGTTTAACGTTAACTTTAAAGCCGAAACAATCATTCATGAAAAAAATATCAATCGTTTTATTTATTGCTGTCACTGCATTCGCTTTCACTAATCAGCAACCCGATATGAAGGCCTCTATGCAACGTGGTAAGAAAGTATATGAAACCCATTGTCTTTCATGCCATCAACCCGATGGTAAAGGTTTGCCCAGAATGAATCCTCCCCTGGTAAAAACAAAACAGGTACTGGGCAATAAAACACAACTGATCAATATTATTTTAAACGGTCTCGATGAAGAGCTGGTGATCAATGGCGAAACTTATTTTAACCCAATGCCTTCGCAACCTTATTTAAAAGACCAGGAGATAGCTGATGTGTTAACTTATGTGCGCAACAGTTTCGGTAACAAAGCAAGTTTGGTTACAACAGCAGAAGTAAAAGCAGCAAGAGCTAAAATCAAATAATAAAAATGAAGCGAGTTTTATTTATCGACAGGGATGGCACACTTATTAATGAAGCCCCTCCTACTTATCAACTCGATTCGTTTGATAAGCTTACATTTTATCCTGATGTGTTCTTTTACCTGCGTAAGATCGCTGCTGAGCTTGACTATGAATTGGTGATGCCAACCAACCAGGATGGCATGGGTACCGATAGTTTCCCCGAAGATACTTTCTGGCCTGTCCACAATTTTGTGCTGAAGAGTTTAGCAAATGAAGGCATTGTGTTTAGTGATGTGTTGATCGACAGAACTTTCCCACATGAGAATGCGCCCACACGTAAACCGGGCACGGGCATGTTTGCCAAATACCTCAACAATCCAGACTATGATCTGGCAAATTCGTTTGTGATTGGTGATCGTATCACCGATGTACAATTGGCAAAGAACCTCGGCTGCAAAGCCATCTGGATGAATATTGATGCTAATCTTGGTGCTGCTGAAATACAGGATAAAGTAATTGAGCTTCGTCAATCAACGATTGCTTTAGAAACACCCCATTGGAAAGAGATCTATGAATTTCTAAAACTCGGTTTGCGTACGGTTACGCATGAACGTAATACCAATGAAACAAAGATCAGTGTTGAACTGAATGTTGACGGCAGCGGCAAAGCAAATATCCACACCGGACTTGGTTTCTTTGATCACATGCTCGACCAGATCGCAAGACATGGCAAGATGGATCTCAACATCACCACCAATGGTGATCTGCATATTGATGAACATCATACCATTGAAGATACCGGCATTGCATTGGGAGAAGCCTTCGGTAAAGCTCTTGCCGATAAGCGTGGCATGGAACGTTATGGCTTTGCATTGCCCATGGATGAGGCCGATGCAAAAGTGCTGATCGATTTCGGCGGCCGCAACTGGATCGTTTGGAATGCAACATTCAAACGGGAAAAGATAGGTGAAATGCCAACGGAAATGTTCTTCCACTTTTTCAAGTCATTCAGCGATGCAGCAAAATGCAACCTTAACATCGAATGTCATGGCGATAATGAACATCACAAGATCGAAGCCATCTTTAAAGCATTTGCCAAAGCCATCCGCATGGCGGTAAAGCGTGATCCGTTGAGTAATTATTTACCATCTACCAAAGGAGTATTGTAATTACATTTATAAAGAATATTGACAAAACGCAGAGAAAGAAGATCTCTGCGTTTTGTTTTTTGTGCGACTAATAAATATAATCACTTACGATAAGTAAATCCTTTCGGTGCTTTCAGTTCTCCGTAGTCATACATGTTAATGTAAAGGGTAATTGGCTTGTCGAGTCCTTCATAAATTACTTCGTATATATCGAGCAGACCTACATTGTTAAAACCGTTTGCTGTTTTAAAGGCACAACAACTTCCTCTTCGCATATAAGTAATTGTTTCACCGTTTGGCCCAAGTAAAGCATTTAAAAAGCGACGTTCATTAAATGGGCCACTACTCTCTTTTACGCCACCAACCTTTATGGCTGTATTCTGGCTGTAACCGTATGACTCATCTGATGTAATGGTTGTTAATGCAAACGTCTGCTGATCAAGCATTGCATAATGAATCCTCTGACCAGTCTCTCCATTAGCAGGGTTATTTGATTGTGCAGTTTTTTTGCTGCCGGTACAGGAACTAAAAGTTAGTGCGGTAAAAGCCACGAAGGCAAAAAGTACATGTTTCATAAGCAATTTTTTGAATGAGATGCGCTTGTCTATGAAATTACATAAACCAACAACAGAAATCAGTTGTTGTGATGACCTGCAGTTCAACAGCGGCTGATACATGTCATAGCAGGACCGAAAAATTGAAAATACATTTATATTATAAAACACGGTTTATGAAAACGATTCTTGTTCCCATCGATTTCTCCTCCACTTCACTGAATGCCGCTTCATATGCTTTACAATATGCCCGGCAAGTGGGCGGTAAGCTCATGCTAATGCATGCATACCGGCAGCCATTGCTTTTTCCGTTATATCAAGGCGTTGAAGTTTCGCCTGAGGGAATGCGTGAGATCAAGAAAAAAGAACTGGAATTAGTAGCCAATCAGCTTGCGGAACTGGAACCATTGATCAAAGTGGAACATATGATGTTTGACGGGGAACTGGTTGACGTACTTACATCGCTCACCGATGCGATGCAGGTAGCTTTCATTGTAATGGGCATAACAGGTGCAGGTAAACTGAAAGAGAGATACATTGGCAGCAACACACTGGCTGTAGCAAAAAGTTGCAAAGTGCCCGTGTTGATCGTTCCTGAAAATGCAGTGTTTACACGCATCAACGATATTGGTTTAACAACCGATTTCAGAGATGTGATAAAAACAATACCTGATCATATAGTAAGTGAACTGATCAAATCAACAGGAGCAAGATTACATGTGCTGAATGTAGATTTTAAGAACAGGCAGTGGACAAACGACACTCCTTTCCAAAGCGGATTAGTAGAAACAATGTTCCAGCAATATCATCCACAATACCACTTTATCGACAAACAGGATATGGTTGAAGGATTGAATGAGTATGCCAATAAATTCAGTATTGAATTATTATTGGTGATACCGCAGAAACATAACCTGATTGAAAAAATATTTTCAGGCAGTCATACAAAAGAACTGATCTTTCACAGCGATGTGCCTGTAATGGTGATGCATGAGTAAATTCTTAAACAGCGTTATATGGAATGAACAAAGGCAAAGGTAAATCTGGCGGGCTCGGCTAAAATAGCCGGGCCCGTTTTTTATTATGCATCTGGAAATCTATTTCCAGAACTGCGATTCCTGTTTTGTTTCGATAAGCTTTTGTTTGGTTTGAGTGTATCCTTTTTCAATGAGCTGTTTCCAGTTATTCCAATCCAGAAATTTAAATTCTTTCAGATCAAGATCCAGAAATACAGAGACATTTGTTTTACTGCTCTCCTGCCTGTGCCTGCTGTTGATGGTGATGCTGTTTACAAGTATAGATGAGATGCCTGGCAGTTGATGAGTTGCTGTATTGGTGATCTTACTCCAGAACAGTTCCCAGGAAGTAGGCACTTCGTGCAGATCGAACATTGCTGTTTCTTCAGCCGATAAGGAAACAGCAATAACATGCCGCACCGGTTTTTTATACATTGCTTCAACCGGGAGATTATCAATTACACCACCATCAATGTGCAGATGTTTATTGATGATCACAGGAGGAAATACACCGGGTATCGCCATGCTCGCTGATACCTGCAGTTGTGTTAAACCCCTGTCATGAATTTTTAATGATGCACTTGAAAAATTAGTCGACACACAATAAGTGTAAACCCACAGATCTTCAAGATGCGAATCACCAAACATAGTATCTAAAAACTTCCGGATCTTTTTACCCGACATCAACGAAACAATCGGCAATGTTAAATCGTTTGAGGTTAATTTACTATCAGCCGCAAGCTTACACATGGCATTTGCCTTATCAAAATCAAAATCAAGAAACGATAATCCTGCGCCATACACCGCTCCCGCACTTGTGCCACCAATAAAATCAAACTCAATACCAGCTTCGAGTAATGCTTTTGCAGCTCCCACATGTGCAAACCCTCTTGCACCTCCTCCACCCAATACTAATCCGGTTGCCTGATGTGTAACAATGCGGCAAAACCTGCGTATATCAGCTGCCTTATTTTTTCGCATGTGCAAATGCAGATCCACCTTTCGTTGGTTAAACCATCGTCTTGTGTTAAATGGCAACGGTGCGTTCTCTTCATGCAACAACAACAGGTAGATCTTTTTATTCATCACATTGTCTGAATACAAATGCAATACTTTTTCAATCTCGTATATGTGACAGTCGGCATAAAAATCTGTTGCAATGATCACAAGATCGCAGTATGCAATGCATTGCTTTGCCCATTCAGGATTTTCCATATCACACACCAGGAAATTAAGACCGGGTTGTTTTTCCATGTCATCAAACACGCTATGATCATTTTCACCTGAATGCGAAGCATAATCATAAATACTGATGCCTAAACCCATCTTTCCTAATTCGTCCTGGATAGCGCCTGTATAAGCGCTTACATCATTCGTCGGTTGCAGATTTACCACTGCAATATTTTTCGGTGCCGCATCCATTTTTGTTTGATGATTGTTGCGGCGCATCCGTTCAATAATAAACTTTGTAATAGTGCCGGCGAAGGAAGGAAATTGCTGCACGAGTGTTTTATAGTTATCATCTTCCAGTTGCAGGATAAGCGATCTGCGTAATGCAACCACCGATGCACTGTGTGGCTCTTGAGTAAACAGGGAAAACTCACCAATGGGTTCACCGGCTGAAATATCACCCAGAATAAAAATATCGTTTTCCGTATGTTGAATGGCTCTGAAACGGCCGGATAAAACGATGTAGAACGAATGTCCTTTCTCGCCTTGTTGAAACAGGTATTCACCTGCCTCAAATGCAAGCATGGTTGTCACGCTTAAAATATTCTCTATCTGCTCATCATTCATTTCTCCAAATAAACTTACCAAAGATTGGTGTAAGAGCAACTTGTGGTCGGCTGTTTGATTCATTGCATTGCGCTGATAATCGTTAACAATATGGCTGAGTTATTTCAACAGTACGGGATATAACATGCATGATACAGAAAAGATAATTAAAAATCACTGTACATCTGATGAATAGCTGATACATTTACCCGTCTTACTACTCTTTGCATTATATTGTAGCGTAAACCAAATTGCGTATGGGCAGCTTCGAGAAATTTATTGACCTGGCGAACTCCATTATCTGGAGCAATGCACTCATCTATCTTTTACTTGCTATTGGTATTTATTTTTCGTTCAGGATGCGATTTTTCCAGATCCGTTTAATAAAAGATATGGTCAGACTACTGATCAATAACGACAAATCAAAAGCGGGCATCTCTTCATTCCAGGCACTATCGGTTTCTTTATCGGGCCGGGTGGGTACCGGAAATATTGCAGGCGTTGCTACCGCTATTTTTATTGGAGGACCAGGTGCTATTTTCTGGATGTGGTTAACTGCATTTCTTGGTTCCGGCTCTGCGTTTGTTGAATCGGCATTGGCACAAATCTACAAGCGCAAAGAAAAAGGTGAATACAGAGGTGGCCCTGCCTATTATATTGAAAAAGGATTTCGCAATAAGAAAATTGCAAAACCGTATGCCATTGCATTTGCAATTTGCACGATCGTTGCAACAGGATTACTGTTACCTGGTGTTCAGTCAAATGGTATTGCTGCAGCTGTAAAAAGCGCATTCAGTATTGACCATGTTTACACAGGAATTGTGCTGGCAGTTTTATTAGGGCTTATCATTTTCGGCGGCATTAAAGCCATTGCCAACGTAGCCCAGTATGTTGTTCCCTTTATGGCAATCGGCTATATTCTGATAGCTGTTATTGTATTAGTGATGAACTATACAAAAATCCCTGAAGTGTTTTCATTAATCATTACAAGTGCTTTTGGAGCCAAGGCAACATTTGGTGGCATTATAGGAGCCATGATTACTATTGGTGTAAAACGTGGTGTTTACAGCAATGAAGCAGGACAAGGTACAGGCGCACACCCCGCCGCTGCTGCAGAAGTATCACACCCGGCAAAACAAGGGTTGGTGCAGGCTTTCTCTGTATATATTGATACGCTGTTTGTTTGTTCTGCAACAGCTTTTATGATTCTTGTTACAGGCATGTATAATGTAAAGGGAACCGATGACCAATTGATCATCAACAATAACGTGTACTACACACAGGATGGAGTAAAACATCCTGATGGCAGTGCAACATATACGCAAGCTGCTATTGATAAAACTTTTAACGGTAAAGAAATATTTGATGAAAGTTACGTTGGCGCAGGAAGCTACTTTGTTGCCATTGCATTATTTTTCTTTGCCTTTACAACACTTATGGCCTACTATTATATTGCTGAAACGAATGTGGCCTACCTTACCCGGAAACGGGGCGGACCTGCATTGATGTTTCTGTTGAAAATTGCCATCCTTCTTGCGGTTTTCTTTGGCTGTGTACGTACAGCAAAAGTTGCATGGGGCCTGGGCGATATGGGTGTTGGCCTGATGGCCTGGCTCAACATTATTGCCATTCTTGTTTTGCAAAAACCAGCCCTGCTTGCATTCAAAGATTACGAAAAACAAAAAGCTGAAGGAAAAGATCCGGTGTTTGATCCCGTTCCGTTAGGAATAAAGGATGCTGATTTTTGGGAACAAGAGTTTAAAGAACAGAAATCTTAGTTGATATTGTGATGCACATTGCTTCGTCGATGCCTGTTATGCGGGCAGGCGAAGCAATTTTTTTTAAAATAATAAGATAACAATGCAGGCATGCTGTACCTCACACATACTTTTCCTTCTACAGCAAACTGTGATAAGCATACGAGAAAAGGGCTACATCATCTTTACTTTCCCACTTTCAATAACATCTCCACCAATGCTTCCACTGCCGACCATTGCGGATTATGATCTGCTTCCAGTTGCACAACAGGCCAGCCTTTCTTTTTTGCACGTTCCGCCTGCAATGCAAAATCATCGGCTGAAGCATCAACACCTTTTGCAACAGTAAGAATATAAGTAGTGGGCAAGCTTAACCGTTTTGTATTCGTAAGCGAAATGGTATCGGTAAATGTTTTTACAGGATGTGGTACATCTTTCGGTGGCGCCTGCCCCGGTTTTACCCATGCAGGTATCAGATAACCATTGCTGGCCATTTTCATTAATCCATCAGCACGTGCACCTTGTATGGTTAACACACTTTCTCCGTGATCAGGTACAAACGCATCGAGGTAAATTAATTTACTGATTCGTTCCTGCACACGATCAGCCACACCTGTAATGACCATGCCACCATAACTATGTCCAACAAGAATAACATTATGCAAATCTTCATACAAGATCATATTCACTACGTCATTGATATGCGTATTCAATCCCACTTCAAGTGATGCAAGATGCACTCGTTCTCCCTGCCCTGTTAATGACGGACGATATACGATCGCTCCTGTTGCTGTCATTAACGAGTCCGTTTTTTTGAAAGCCCAAGTGCCACCCCATGCACCATGCACAATTACATACACGGGTTTTGCTGATGATTGAGCAGAGATGAGTTGTGTAGCGTTGACTGAAATGACGAGCAGTATTGAAACCAAATATCGATTCATGATGTATTGCTTAAATGTTCAACCGGAAAGATATAAAGTTATGCGATGTATATTTTTGTTTCTTCAGGATTCGGCTGTTTCATCAACAACTAATCATAATTCGCTTCATTAGGAATTCTGTAACCAAACGGGTTTTTATCTCCCAGGGAACCACCCATGTTGTTTGTGATATAATCATCCATCCCTGCTGAATACACTTTCATTATTTTTTTCCATACTGAATTATTACGTAAACCCAGCCAGGCCTGTCGTTATCAAACAGGTTTTTATACATTAACCCGGATCGCAAAGCTTTCTCCAGGCAATACAGTACTTTTGCGTTTTGCTTCAATAACGCAAAGCAGAACAGTCAGTATGAATTTAGAATGAAACGTGATGCTTTAAATGCGGATGTTGAAATAAAAGAATGCAGTATGTTTCTACAGGTTACAGCCGAATGCTCAAAGGCAAATGTCAGCAACTTCTATTGCTATTCAGCCCTGTTCATAATGAAACTGCTTTCCTGTTTTACAAAACCAACTTTTGGATAATATTCCATAGCTGACGGAACAGATAACAGCAGCACCATCGATTGCTCACCTACTTTCTCCTTTGTTAAGTTGATGAGCTTTTTGCCGATCCCTTCTTTTTTATACTCATGTCTTACTGCAAGATCGGCAAGGTAACAACTCCACACCCAATCGGTAATACAACGGGAAACACCCACCAATAAATCATTGTCCCACGCTGTAACTATTAGGTTTGAGTTGTCGATCATTTTCTGCATCCGATCTTTGTCATTTGTTGGACGAGGTAAGCCAGCATTGTTGTAGAGTTCTATTAGTTCATCAGCCGTTGGCTTACGATCGAAAGAAAATATTATTCTTGAGTTTGTGTTTATTGATTCCTGCATTTTTCAATGTATTAAATTCTGAAATGTAACCGAATCATCAGCCCGGCACACTTAAACCGGCCTTTCTGAAAATTTCAGCAATCTCTTCTTCAATCGGCAATGGTTTTAAAGGCGGCACGTTTGCACCTCCGGTATTGCCAACTGGTATTTTTCCAACAAATGATTTTACACCACCCACCAATAACCGTGGGATCTGTCCAACAATTTCTTTACCGTCCTTAATTTTTATTCCGAAGAGAAACATTTTCCAATGCACATAACTGTGTTCAAACGGGTATGCCTGCCCTATGACATGTGCTTTTTCTAAATGCCGCCATGCCATTTGCAGATCATTCCTCCGCACCGCCGTTTTATACTCGTTTAACTCTTTCAGAAAGTATGGCTTCAACGATTTTGGCATACTTGTATTTAAGTTCATCGTCTGCTATTTAATGATTTGTCATTAAAGTTAAAATTCCGAGAAATAATCCGATAAATTTACCGGTTCATCAAAACACATCCTTACTTCTTGCGAAACTTCAACAGCTTTGCCGCCCTTATATCACCCACATAAATATTTCCATTGTTATCAACTGCAATATCATGATACCAGGAAGCTGTTCGTTTATTTTCTCCACTGCTGCCAAATTGAAAATTGATATTTCCTGAACTGTCGTATTGAAAAACCTTTGAACCCTTGTTGCCCATATCAGTTGTCAGGTTATAATCAAAATCGATGGCGTAAAGTTCTTGCGCACTGTCGATTGTTACAGATGGCAGTTGCGGTACGGAATCTCTATTCTTCAACACCCGCAGAAATTTACCGGTCTTATCAAACACCTGGATGCGGTTGTTTTGCCTGTCGGCTACATAAACGTTTTCTTCTTTATCAAGCGTAATACCATGTGGTATATCAAACTCACCTTCATCACTTCCTTTTGATCCCCATTCCAGTAAATAGTTACCCGAAGCCGAGAACTTTACCACCCTGCTGTTGCCATAACCATCACTCACATAAAAAGAACCATCATTGGCCACTGTAACATCAGTGGGTAAATTAAAATGCAAGGAATCGTTGCCGGGAGTTTTTGCAATACCCAGCTTCATTAATAATTGTCCGTCATGACTGAATTTTAATATCTGATGTAAACCAACATCGGTCACCCAAATATTATCATCCTTATCAACCGTTAACCCATGCGGCATAATAAACTGGTTAGCCCCCCATTCATTGATGATCGTTCCTGTTTCAGCATCAAGCTCCAGTATGGTATTCTTATCAATAAATGCTTCGGGAAAAGGCGTCGTCCATTTTCTTCCTGCCCGGTGAAAAACAAAAATGTGTTGTTTACTGTCAATACTTATTCCTGTTGGCTGACCAAACGAATACCCGGCAGGCAACTGCGGCCAATTGTCAACTAATGCATAGTTGATTGACTGATCATTATTCTTCCTGTCTGTATCATTATTGCAGGCAATCATCAAAACAGCAGTAAGTAACAGGCAAATTTTTATTGTATGCATCATCCTTTGATCATTGTTTTTAAAAACGTTTGTACTGCTTCCGATTTCCCGATTGGTTCCAGCAAAAAAATGAACATGTTTACACCCATCGCCAAATAAGTAGCAGGATGTTTTAACTTGTTGTATTTCCATGCCGCAATCAGCAACATAGCAATGATCATCCCCTGTGCTATGTAAATGGGTGCCATAATATCAATGTTTGGCCAGTCTTTTCTATTAATACCGATATAAACATTCTGTACGCCCCTGCCAAGTGCAGGCATCATGATCAGAAACACAGTAGTAATAAGCCACCATGCATGATGCTCTATTTGCTTGCGGTGGATAATGCTTTTAATGATGGCAAAACCAAACGCCGTCATCATGACGATTTCTACTGCCGCCACACCATAAAAGAACCAGGGTTTGAACGGACCAAAACGTTCCGGATTTTTCATGATGGCTTCTGTTGTTGCAATATCACGGTGCATCATACTTAATGCCGTTAAACAAACAGCACCGGCAATGAACATTCCGATGATGCCATTGGTGCGGTGCAGGTTTAATTTGCCATGTGTTGCCCAGTAAGGCTGCAGAATAAGATAGAGATACCAGATAGTTCCTGTCCAGTAATGCACATGAACACTCCAGGCATTGTCTGTAAAATCGCCCCAGTAATCTCTGAAAATACCGAGTTGCATAACCAGCATGGGTATAAACATCCACAGGTATAAGTTTTTATAACGCTGCATATGTAAACAGTTTTAGAGTTTTAGAGTTTTGGTGATTGATGAATGAAAGATGAGTAACAGCTGATATTGAAGAAAGATAAACTGTTCTTTTGAGTTATACAAGAAATGCTATCAGTCAACTATCCACACGATACTTTGCGGATGAAGTGATCAATAATTTATTTCAACTATTTTTTTATTCTGCAGTTTCTGCATTTGCACAGGCACAATGTTTAATATCTCTTCCTTCAACGTGTCAATAAGTTTTGTTTTAATATGATCACGATGAGTTACAAGGCTCACTTCACGTGCAGGGCTTGGGCGTTTTAATTGCTTCACCAGTTTCAACTGTGTTTTACTAAACTCCATTACTGCCAGCTCAGGTAAAATGGTAATGCCATCACTTTTATCCACCATGCGTTTCAGTGTTTCAATATTACCGGTTTCATACTTGAAATTAAAATCACTGCTTTTGCGAAGCTCACATAAGTTTAAGATCTGCGAGCGGAAACAATGCCCTTCTTCCAGTAACCACAATTGATTCGGATCAAGCTCACTTGCCAATACATACTTTTTATCACTCAATGCATTCTTAGCCGATACATATACAAACAGCTCTTCATAAAACAATACATATTCTTTGATTGAAGGATCCTTCAACGGAGTAACCACAATACAGCAGTCGAGTCGGTTGTTCTTTAATTCATGAATCACATCTTCTGTGATCGATTCTTTGATCACCAGGTTCAACTGCGGATATTTCTCCCTTACAGCTTTGTACAACGATGGCAACAGATAAGGAGCAAGCGTTGGAATAATACCAATTCGCAATTCTCCCGACAGCGTATCTTTCTGATCGTTGATGATCTGTTTGATCATGTTCGATTCACGTAAGGTAGTGCGTGCCTGTGCAATAATATCAACCCCCACTTCAGTAGGTATAACGGGTTGCTTGGTACGGTCGAATATCTTCACCCCAAGTTCTTCTTCCAGTTTCTGTATCTGCATACTGAGGGTTGGCTGGGTAACAAAACATTTCTCAGCAGCCACGGCAAAATGCCGGTGCGTATCTAATGCAACAATGTATTCTAGCTGGGTCAGAGTCATAGACAAATACTATATGATCATAAAAATAATCAATTTGTGTTATTACTTACACTGCCTTAGTTTTGAGGCCCGAAGAAAAAGACCTGCAGTTCAATCTCATTTCAAACAATTCAGCTTAATCATTAAAACATGGATAATAACACATCTCAAGCCAAGTGTCCTTTCAGCGGTGGCGCATTAAAGCAAACCGCAGGCAGTGGCACAAGAAACCGTGACTGGTGGCCCAACCAGTTAAAGTTGAACATTCTTCGTCAGCACTCTACCCTTTCGAATCCAATGGGTGAGTCGTTTAATTATGCAAAGGAATTCAACAGTCTCGATCTTGCTGCCGTTAAGAAAGATATTTATGATCTCATGACCACTTCGCAAGATTGGTGGCCTGCAGATTATGGTCATTATGGTCCGTTTTTCATCCGTATGGCGTGGCATAGTGCAGGAACGTACCGCATCAGCGATGGTCGTGGTGGCGGTGGCGCAGGGCAACAACGTTTTGCACCGCTCAACAGCTGGCCGGATAATGCCAACCTCGATAAAGCACGTTTGCTGCTTTGGCCGGTGAAAAAGAAATACGGCAAGAAACTTTCATGGGCCGATCTGATGATACTTGCAGGTAACTGCGCCCTTGAATCAATGGGCTTTAAAACATTTGGTTTTGCAGGCGGACGTGAAGATGTATGGGAACCACAGGAAGATGTGTATTGGGGAAGTGAAAAAGAATGGCTGGCACCAAGTAACAATCCGCATAGCCGTTACTCAGGCGATCGTGAATTAGAAAATCCATTGGCTGCAGTGCAAATGGGTTTGATCTATGTAAACCCTGAAGGACCCGATGGTCATCCTGATCCGCTTGCTGCTGCACGTGATATTCGTGAAACCTTTGGTCGTATGGCAATGAACGATGAAGAAACTGTTGCGTTGATTGCAGGTGGACACAGCTTCGGCAAAACACATGGCGCTGCTGATCCCGGTAAATATGTTGCAGCAAAACCCGCAGAAGCAGGTATTGAAGAACAAGGTCAGGGTTGGAAAAATACATTCGGTACCGGTAATGGTGCTGATACTATCACAAGTGGTTTAGAAGGTGCGTGGACAACTACTCCTGCAAAATGGAGCCACGATTATTTTAAACATCTCTTCAGCTACGAGTGGGAATTAACAAAAAGCCCTGCAGGTGCACATCAATGGAAACCAAAAGGCGATGTTGGAGCAGGTACTGTGCCCGATGCACATGATCCATCAAAACGTCATGCACCGTTTATGCTCACAACAGATCTTTCAATGAGAGTTGACCCGGCATACGAAAAAATCTCCCGTCACTTTTATGAGAACCCTGCTGCATTTGAAGATGCATTTGCAAGAGCATGGTTTAAACTCACGCACCGTGATATGGGACCAAAAGCCCGTTACCTCGGCCCTGAAGTGCCTGCAGAAGAATTGATCTGGCAAGATCCGGTTCCTGCTGTTACACATGAACTCATCAATGAAAATGATATCGCTGCATTGAAAGCAAAAGTGCTTGCATCAGGACTTAGTGTTACACAACTTGTATCAACAGCATGGGCATCGGCATCTACCTTCCGTGGTTCTGACAAACGTGGTGGTGCAAATGGTGCACGCATTCGTTTGGCACCGCAGAAAGACTGGACAGTAAACAACCCTGCACAATTGCAGAACGTGTTAACTGTTCTTGAAGCAATTCAAAAAGAATTCAACAGTGCGCAAACAGGTAATAAACAGGTTTCACTTGCTGACTTAATTGTACTTGCAGGATGTGCAGCAGTTGAAAAAGCAGCTAAGGATGGCGGTTTTGCGGTATCTGTTCCTTTCACTCCCGGCCGTACAGACGCTACACAAGAGCAAACAGATATTGAATCATTTGCTGTACTTGAGCCTGCTGCTGATGGTTTCCGCAATTATCTGAATGTAAAACGCAGCGTTGCAACATCAGAAGAAATGCTCATCGATAAAGCACAACTGTTAACACTCACTGCGCCTGAACTAACGGTGCTGGTTGGTGGCATGCGTGTACTCGATACAAACTTCGATGGTTCAAGACATGGTGTGTTTACAAAAACACCCGGCGTTCTTACAAACGATTTCTTTGCAAACCTCATCGATTTCACGATCACCTGGAAAGCAGCCGATCCTGTACAACAGGGCTTCTTTGGCACCGATCGTGCAACGGGTGATTTAAAATGGACTGCTACCCGTGCCGACCTGGTATTTGGCAGCAACTCTGAGCTTCGTGCTCTTGCTGAAGTGTATGCATGTGAAGATGCGAAAGAGAAGTTTGTGCATGATTTTGTTGCCGCATGGAACAAGGTCATGAACCTCGATCGTTTTGATTTGGCGTAATCGTAAATAAGCATAAGAATCAACGTGTAAGCCGGCCTGGAAACAGGCTGGCTTTTTTTATGCAGGGTTGCCAACCTTTGGAAGGTTGGCAACCCTCAAGCCTATCATGATGCAACCTATCTGCTGCAACTATTAGAAGACATTGCTTAGAAAGAAAACTACAACCTGATTTTTAAAGTAACGGAAGGAATGGATTTTACAACTAACGACTTGGAATTGGGTACATTTATTTGTTGATTACTTAAAGTAATTGTTGCGGCCTTGCGGGCATTTTTGGCAGAGCTGATAAAGAAAGGGATACTGGCTAAGTCAACAACAGCCCCGGCCATAAAAAGACAAAATCCTATCACCTCGCCTTTACTAAAAATTTCCAATACCCCTTTTGGTTCTTCAAAAGTACTTCCAACAACAGCCCCGGCAACGATCATGGCTGTACCACCAACCAATAATACCCTGCCGGTTGTTTTTTGATTTTTACTTTTCTGTAAATAATCCTGCTTTGTCAATTTATGAACCGGCTCTGTTAGTTGAGCTGATATCGAAATACAGATACTTATAAACAACATCGAAATAAAAATCTTTTTCATACAACGATTTTTAGAATTTTATCAAGTTATACTCCGTTAATGCTGAAGAAAATGATTAATGTCAGATTGCTATGTGATTACAATTGTTCCACTCCCTTCTGGCAATGTCTCCAGAAAGGAACATTGGATTAGAAAGAAATTTTTTCTGCTGATCAGCATCATTGCATTACGTCTTAAACCGAAGTTATCTTAGCAGATAGTAATGCTATGCAGCATTTGTTATATGTTTAATGCCGGGATATATGAAACCTGTACACCCTGAATTTCCTGTAATTGCTTTCATTTTCTTAACAGCTATACTTCTACTGTTTTCTTCCTGCGATGTATATTATTTTTCACAACCACAGCCTTACGACAAACCTGATTTGTATCATTTTCCACAAACTTTCAGAGGTGAGTGGATAAGTGAACATGCAGATGAGGTAATTATTATAGAAGAGAATTTTATACAGATCATTTCACCAGCTTCTGCAAAAAAGGTAATAAAAGGGATATGGCCACAAAAAGATTCATCAGGAGAAAATGTTTATCCGCAATATCCTTTTTCGATTATGCAATACGACGAAGTTTCCAAAGCACATTTCAGAAAAGATAACTATGTACTTGCAGATACACTTATTTACGAAATTAAAAACAACGCCTTTCTTGCAAAAGGTTATACCTGGAAAGATAACAGGGATACGATCTGGTATGAGGTGAAAGACAGCTTCTACATTGATCTTGGAAGGAATGCATTTTTGCGGCAGATTGATACCAACATGTTTGTACTAAACATCAGAAGCCATTTAATTTCAGGTGGAGTGAAGCAGATGCATGCAGGCTGGTGGTTTGTGAATATACTGCAGTTAAAAAAAGATGGCAGTATTGATTACCTTACAAATTCAGAAAAAACCGATAGCTTATCCTGCATGATTTATGAAAGTTCATCCTCTGAGAGGCAAGATATTTTTTTCATGAATTGCAAATGGTCGGCAGCAACCATAAAAACTTTGTTGAAGACCGGCTATTTTGATACAACCAATTTTAAAAATATCCGGAAAGACTGATTGTTACAGCATGTAATGATTACCGCTGCCGGATAAAATATTTTGCAGACATTTTTTGTACGCCGGGGTCTCCCCCGCCTTGGCTCCTGTGTTCACAAATAAAATACGAAGACAAATACAGGTGCAAAAAATTATCGCAGGTATTTATCAAACCAATCTGAAAACTGATAGTACTCCGGTAACATATCTTCAATACCATGTCCAACGCCTTTTTTTACGATTAATTTATTTGCCACACCTGCTTCTTTTAGTTTTGCATTAAACGATACCGATTGTTGCAAGGGTACAATTCCATCAGCATCACCATGAATAATGAAAACCGGCGGGTCATCAGATGTTATGGAATAGATGGGCGAAATTTCTTTCATGATTTTATTTCTTTGAACAGAATCGGAAATACTATTCAGTGTTCTTGCTCTTCGATCATAGTTTCTAAAATTAAATGCTTCGCCTATCCGTACATTTTTTATCAGGTTTTTGTCTTGCAGAATATCAAAACTGTCTTTACCCCAATTAAGGAAATCGGTCGGGGGATATAATACGGCTACCGCCTGTACTTTGGAAGACACTCTGTCGACAGGGTCATTAGCCAGCGAATCAATTTTTGCATCCGCCATTCCTAAGATTAAAGACAAATGGCCACCCGAAGAAAAACCTGTGGCTCCTATTTTATTTGGATCAATTCCAAACTTACCTGCGTTAAAACGGATATATCTTACAGCTCTTTTAAGATCATTGATCGCATCCGGTATCGCATAACGAGGCTGAGAACCGTGCATTACAACAAACACTGAATATCCTTTTTTCAAATAGCCGTGAACTAATTCAGTTTGTATTTCATTGCTGAAAGACAACGATATCCATGCACCACTTTGTACATGAATGATCGCCTTACCATTTGATCTTACTTTAGGCTTTATCCAAACTAATGTAAGCCCCATGCCATCTTTTTTTCCATAGATCAATTCTACCTGGGGAAAACTGTTCTTCTTTGCCTGTTGGTAGATCTTTTCAATTATCAGTTGCCAACGTTTGTCTTTTTTTACAGCGTTAAAAGAGTTGTCATTTTTAATTCCATCTACATCAGCGTTACTTAGCTTATCTGATCTGGATATAATTTCAAGATAGTGAAAAGCACTGTCAGGAATATTTGCTAAAGACCATAATGCCGCACAAAAACTATATCTGAATAATACTGCATCATTTCCCTTACCTCTTATGCCTTCAGCATAAGCCAAAGCAGAATTTTTATAGTCTTTTGCTCCATACAGTGAGTCTCCTTTATAGAAAAATTCAGCAGGAGTTTGGGCAAACGAGAATTTTATGAAAAGAATGTTCAGAACTAAACCAATAATATTCTTCATAAATTGATTTTATATGTGGAGTAGAAGGGAACAAATTGCAATCATTTAAGCTGTTGTTGATCAATTATTCAAGGCAACATTCAGAGTTTGATGTGGGTTGGCAAGTAGCATCCCATCGGCCTGCAACCGCTGCTGATTGAAAATACATTGATAAAGTTATGTACAAAAGCCAATAGTTATTCGTCAGCTTATTTTGGAGCCACGTCTCCTGAAAGGGACGTGGCGTAATTACATTTCAACGCTGTATAACGAAACGTCCCTGCGGGAGACGTTTCTGCAAAGGAAGATATTTTTAAGCCCCGCTTTTGGCAATACCATGTTGTGCGTTTGTTTTTATTCTGTCAACGATTTGTTTTCCGATGTAGCCTTTTAGTTTGGGGCATTGTCGTCTGTAATATTCATTCCAATAGCTAATCATTCTGCTCTCTGTCTGTTGCCAATACGTAGGATTTTCGTTGATGAACCTAACGTAATTGCTGATTGTCTTATCGTTTACTTGTTTGTCTAAAACTGTCAATATTTCCATTACGTACTCACCCAAAAGCTGAAAAGTGTAAGGAATTACAAAATAGTCGTTGCTGTTAAAAAGTTGCTCCAAATGTCGCTGTCGCACAAATCCATTGTGATGTCTTGAATAAATGCAATGTAGAATTGTTCTTTGAAGTGCCGTTAGTTGCTTTTCCTTTTCACCTTGCGGCTCATCAAAATATAATCTGTAAGGAATTTTTAATAGCTCGCCGTTAAGATAAACGCTCTGCATCAATGAATGTATTAAGTTGTCAACCTGATGAATTTTTCCGTCTGCTAAAAGCACATTTCGGTTAAATGGCAACATCTTGATTACTTCTTCCACGTCCTGTCGTAATGAAGAGGGAAAGGCATTTGTCAGCCAAGTCTTTTCAGAGTCTTCAATTTTGGATGCGAACATAGAAGTTTTAGTTCTTTCTAAAGTGACGCACAACGGGCAGGGCTTTATGCAGGTTGGGAATTTGTATTCCGTCCGCCGAAACCAAAGCCTGGATATGCACTGCCGATGATTGTTTCAACGTCGAGCCACAATTGCACAAAACCTTTTGTTGGTGTAGTTTTTATGTCCCTGTATTTGCCGTCAAATCCTTTCTTGTTGACCTATATGTTAAACCAAGAAATAATAAGCCTATAATAACTGTCATTAATATGGTTATCACATTCTCATAAATTTGACTTGTATTCAATTTAATATTTTCGACAATTGCTGTCTGAATTCCATTTAATGCTCCGTGTGCTATTGAGGCAGGTATAAAGCTATTGCTTTTTAAAGTAAGCCAAGCATAGAAATATGAAGTTGCAATTAGCCTAATTGGAAAAAGGATGAAACTTCCGACAATTGGATTGTCTGGATAATTGTAGCCGTTAAGCAACATAGGTAAATGCCACATTGACCAAATAAAACCTAAAATTGTTATGCCTTTAAACAAGCCGAATCGGTCTGTCAATAAGGGTTGTAATAAACCACGCCAGGCAAACTCTTCTCCTGTGGCAATGAAAGCATTTAACATTGCAAACACCGCTCCTGTTATAAATATGTTTGAAGAAAATACGAACCAGGATTGATTACCTCTGCCAAATAGAAATGGGCCGCCCATAATAGTTACACCTGAACCGGAAAAGCTAAACCATTCAGATTGTCCGTAGTTTAAATTTTGAATGGTTATTAGAACGGCAAATGCAATAATAATGGGGATGAATACAGCAAAAAATGAGGTAATGAAGATTTTAGAATTAGGTTTCCAAAATAGTTTCTGTTTTAAATTCTTATTTCTATTTAAGAAGTAAATTGTCACAACAAGCGGTGTCAACATAGTTCCGGCAAGCCAAATCCTTGCTGGGTCACTATTGACACTTCCGGTACTAATAATTGCTAAGATTTGAATTGTCCAACTTACTATTAGTAAAAGTGCGATGTAAGTGTAAAGCTGTTTTGTTGTTGCCATTATCTTTTGCCTGTGTTAAAATGAGTCTGTCTAAAATTGACAGCAACGGACAGAGCTTGCTGCAGTGCTGGATTTATATAATATCCAGCCCGGAGCCGCAGCCGATTGAAAAACTGATGATGAAGATAACAACAAAAAGCTGATAGAATTCCGTCGGCTGGATATGGGCTGCTGGCGATATAATGCTGAGAATAATTCACCTGCCACATTGCAGCAAACTCCGTGTTGTATGTTCGCCCTTCGTCTTGGTGATTTCAATAATAAAGTGTTTCCATAATAGCGGAGAATTCCCCGGAGAATTGTTTGTTTTAATAGGTCTGGTCAGCATTTAGGTGTTACATAATACATGAAAATTAATTATAGTTTAACGCCTTAAAGCCATTCAAAATTTTATTATTCCTTCACTTGCAGATCAACGATCTTGTTTTCTTTGTTGAACTGTATCATGAACCCTACTATCTCTTTGCTAAATAACAGCCTGTAACGATACTCCCTGGTACCATCACCCAATTCTTTTCTGGAAATCAACTCTGATTTTAAAAATTTACCTTTTGATTTAAAATATTCCGAACCTCTTGCCTGCATGGTGCTATCCATTAGCTCCGCTGCTAATTCTGTCGAGAACTGATCAGCACGCAATTTCTTTTCAGCCACATTATTGATAAACCCGTTTACCAGTTTTGTAATACCGGGTTCTGTATCCTTTATTGTTTTTAAACTGGCAATGCTTAACTCCGGTTGAACTATCTGTAATATCCTGGTTGAAATTTTATAGGTACTGGCTCGTTTAAGATTTGCAAATACCACCACCGCTATTTTCTTTTCGGGATAGCGTTTGATGGTGCATTCAAACCCCTGCCAGCTACCATTGTGCTCTACTATCCGTTTGCCATTTACAGAATCAAGTGACCAGCCAAACCCATACTGTTCGAAAGTTCCGTCGTTGAGTTTGGTAGGCGCCCACATCATATCGTAATATTCTTTCTTCAGCAGTTTCCCCGCATTTAAACCTGCTTCCCATTTCGCCATATCCAATGCTGTTACATACATTGAACCATCTGCTGTGGTATTGATGGAAGGAGATACCCACTCCTGATTTTTTATGCTGTCATTTACCAACCGATACCCTGCAGCCCTGTTCGGTACAATATTCTCTTCGGTGATGATCCTTGCTGTTGACATACCCAACGGCGTAAACACCCGTTCCTTTAAATATTCACCATAAAATTTACCAGCAACTTTACTGATAATTATGCCAAGGGTAGCATAACCCATATTACTATATCGCTGTTTTTCACCGGCCTTAAATAGTAATGGTCTTTTTTTATATTCCTGATACAAACTATCCTCGGTATAATTGGCCCAATAATTAAAATTATTGGTATAGTCGCCAAAGCCGCTGGTATGATTTAGCAGGTTGCGAACCGTAATAGAATCCCATCCTGAAGGTGCATCCGGAAAATATTTAGACAGCTTATCGTCCAGGTTCATTTTACCATCCTGCACAAGGAGCATTACAGCAAATGCAGTGAACTGTTTGCCTACAGAGCCCGCCTGGAAAACGGTTTCGGGTTTTACAAGAACTTTATGTTCGAGATTAGAGTAGCCATAGCCTTTTACATAATCAATTTTTCCATCACGTACAACTACAAGAGAAAGTCCCGGTATTCGTTGGCTCTTCATTTCTGCATTTACCAATGAATCAACATGCCACTTTATTTTAGATGTTATTTTGCTTTGTGCAAAGCTGTTGAAGTATTGCAAAAAGAAAAATAGTAGGAATAGTTTATTTTTCATTCGTTACAGTTATTTCTTATTAATATTTCTCTTTTTTTGGTTCAGGTAACAATTTGATACATGCCTATTTTTAGGATGAAAGTTTTAGTTTCTAGTATTCAATTTATAAGGTTGTTTAAACTCGTTATTAAATTGGAATGGCGTGTCTCTGTAGGGTGACATACAACGAGCAGGTATTGCCGATGCTTGGGAATTTTATATTCGTCCGCCCGGAACCACTGCCTGGCTTTTTGATAAAGTTAAATATTAAGAACTAATGCTTGGCTTTATTCGTCAAGCCCTGAACTGCAGCACAGCAGAATTACCGCTGCTGATTACTCCAATGTCAAGCCCCACTATTGGCAATACCAATGTTAGCAGCATGTCATAGGAATTAGCTTTTCTTTTTACTATTTGTTAATACTGTCGGGTTATAAGTTGTAGTGCCTGAAGATTCCGGAAAATGTGTTGGTTGTCCGAGTATTTTGTCTTGGTCGGAAAAATTGATTTCAACTATAGACATAAACCCGTCATTAATTTTTGCTTTATTTAAAGAGTTGCTTGCTTTTTTAATTTCGTTATTAAATTTTTGTACCGCTAACTTAAAATCACTAAAAAGTTGCTCCAAAACAAAAATCTTTTTTCCGTCAACAGACCTCAAATGCAACTTTAAGTCTGCTTTATTTTTACAATTTGACGTCAATAATATTGTGTCGCCCGGTCTGTATTGATGAATTAAAGGGCCTCTAAAATCTTTAAACATCCAGTCTCCGTTGTTTTTATACCATTTGTTTTTAAAAAGATTGGAAAGTGCATTCTTAAATCTTGTGTCGGATTGTCCAAAATCATTAAAATCTTTTTCGTCATAGAAACTGCCCATAAATTCAATTCCTAATGCAATAAGTATAAAAGCAATAAAATCTTGCTTATTAGAAATCAGGCCATCAATGTCAGCAATTATTATGTCGAGATGGTCGAGTCCTGAATTTGTCTTTTTGATTATAGAGTTCATAGATGCTTGCTGCTAACGCTTGTATTTGCGCTATTATACGCAACATATCCCAAATAACAAAGCTTGTAAATCAAATATTTAGTGTTCGCCCTTTTGTATTGTTGTTGCGCAATTGCATATTTCATACACCTGTGTGCAAACGTTTCATAAGCGTTTGCACATGCTTTATAACTGTTTATCTTTTTCAAGCCGTAAAGAAAAAATCAAAAGCCTGTTCTTATGTATAATGTTAGCCTTCCCTTTACATTGGGTCTGTCCGGCGGCTCACGAAGTAGACCCCCGGAATTTATATTTTCTAACTCCAAGGATCGGTTACATCAACCCCGGACTAGCCCACCACTTACCACTTACCACTTACCACTTACTACTTATTACTCACCACTCCCTTTCTTAATATGCAAAAACAGGTTGATGCCTTCCGGCTCTCTGCCAACGTGAATTTGTTTGGGATGAGCTCCTGCTGCTATGGCCAGCTCAATGAGCTGATCAGCGCTGCGATGGTTCAATATCCAATCGCCCACCATTTCCATGTAAATGCGGCTGGGGTTTTCATCACTGAAATTGCCGATGATAATTTCACCATCTTTTGTTGCAAATGCAATCAGTTTTTTCAATACTGCTACAAAGCTGCGGTCGCAGAAATAATCAAACAAACCTGCTGACCAAACAATGTCGAATCGTTCTTCGGTACGAAACTTAAAAATGTTTTGATTGATGAATTTAATTTCACCCGCATGCGATGCATTGATGTTTGTTGCATGTTCTATTGCCCGGCTATCCATTTCCACACATGTCACCTTCATACTTTCAGGTTGAATGATTTCAAAAAGTTCCTTGAGGTCTCTTGCAGGTCCGCTTGCCACATCGAGCAGGCGTAACGGTTTTTTTGAATGTTCAATGCGGTTGGTCATTACATTTTTAAAATAATCTTTACGGTTACGAACTGCTTTTGCTGCCACGTGCTCCAGCGAATATTGATCCCAGTAATAATAACCGGTTGATGGTTGTGCTTCGTTGAGGTAGATGCGTTCGATGATCATAAAATCACCGGCATAGCCATAGGGCTTGTTACGGATATGCCCCATAACAGAATCACTTGTTTGTAAAAAAACACATTGCTTCAATAACTTACTGCCAACTTCGGCAGGCAGTTCTGCTGCTTTTATTTTTTTACCGATTTCTTCAAACAGGTAGTCGGCATAAGCATATTGATGTGGACGTGGGCCTCCCTGTTCAATAAGGTTTTCAATTTCAGCTACAATAAAATCCTGCTGTGCAATTTGAGTTGAGATAGGTGTTGTGTGCATTTTTTTGTGCGTTTGATAAATAAAATGTTGATGTAAATGCCCATGAAGATGAATCCTTCAATTGCATTTCATAGCACAAAAATGTATGCAGAAACACGAGCCGGCAATTAAATACAACCGAACAGTAGAATAATTAAGTTGAACAGTTGATAAAATAATTTGAAATCTAAGAGCGGGATTATTGGTTAACGAAACCCGGCATACCTTGAAGCTCACGCAGAGGATGCAACGAACAACAGCACACATAAAAAGATCAACAGCCCGGAAATACTGTTTTTTGTTTGTCGACAAGAACTTTTCGCTCATGATTTTTTTAACTGGTTTAACGGTGGCCCCATGTGCACAAAACCATGTGCCTTCCTCGCTGCATCTTTTTCTTCTTCCGTCATTTTAGCCACCACCCCGTCATTTACGAGGTTAAACCATTCTTCCATTTTACCCGCTGGTTGAAACAACATAATGAGTTTACTTTCTGCTTCGCCCACTTTGGCAAATGTATGTGGCACACCACGAGGCCCAAATACACAGTCGCCGGCTTTTGCATGAAAAATTTCATCACCTACTTTAATCATGTATTCGCCGGTGATAATATACCACCACTCATCCTGGTGCGGATGATAATGCAGGGGTGGCCCTCCTTCTTTCAAACGGGTTGAATCAAAGATGTACAAATCTCCATCGGTATCCTTGCCGGATACTTTGCAGTAAAATTTATCTCCGTCAAAAAGAGAAAGCGGTTTATTAAATCTGTCTGATCCGTTTTTTACCAGAATACCTTTTTGAGCTCTTTGTTTTGTGATGTTTTTTGCAGCAAGTTTAAACGGAGTGGCAGCTATGCCGCCCACTGCCAAACAAAACTTCAGAAAGGAACTTCGTTTCATAAAATCTGTTTATCGTGATGTAGAATAGAACTTTCCTGCTCACTCCAACAACCTTACAAAACGCCGGCGATACTTGTACTTACTCCCCCGCCAACGTGAACATTCCCATATGGTAAATGATTAAACTGTTTTTTTAGGTGGTAAATCAAAAGCAATGGCCTCATGTTCAAAATGCCCTTTGTGTGAACTGTCACAGAATGGTTTATTTTTCGACAAACCGCAACGGCATAACGAAACAATTTCCCTCCCCTGCAGATTATACACAGCACCGTTTTTATCCACTATCTCAAAACTGCCTTCAATTTTCAATGACCCGTTGTTATTAACCGTAATTTTTGTTTTTGACATCTCTGTTTAATTTCTTTAAAAGTACATACTAAATTGAAAATGATGTTGAATAGCTTTTTCTGCAGCGCAGCTCCGTTTGCAAAAAAACAGTGTTTACGATACAAAATCTCATTATGCAGATGTGCAGATGGCTTTGTAATCCTTCATGTTAATGATCAATTAAAAAAAGACAAACAAATGACTGAGAAATTGCATGCATCGCTGTTTTTTAAACCATATTTGGATTCATCATTGTCGAATTTCCTATATAAAGAAATTCGAGCGGCCGACTCTTTTCAGAGTTGGCCTTTTTAATGAGCGCTGTTGATGATGCGATCAACAATGATGTAACCGGGAAGTAACAAGAGCGTTCAATTAAAAAACACCGGAAATAGTAACCCCAACAGCATTGGCTCTGTACGATACGTTATCGGCATCCTTATACGTCATTAATGTGTAAGACAATGCAAACAAACCGTAACCCGCTTCAAATTGCAAACCCGGTGAAGATGTAAATTTTGCATTTGGTCCCAGCCCATCAAACTTCAGATTAATTGCCTGGTGCGAAACGATACCCGTTGCAAAGCGCCATTTTTTTACAGGCATATAATTAAGTGATAGCTGCAAAGGAATACGGGTAAGACGTATATGCGCATTGTCGGCTTTGGTTGTAAGGTATTTTATACCCACACTCCCACGCAGGAATAATTTTTCTGATTTGTTTAAACGCAACTGACCGCCTGCAAACAAAGTGCCTCCTTGTCCGCTGTTCATTTTTTGTACGCTGCCATCCGTAAAATAAACTTCTGCAAGGTTATCGCCTCCAAATTCGAAGGCTGCTCCCAGTAAAAAGCGAACCGGCTTCTGATTCCCTGAAGTAGTTTTCGTTTGTGCGTTGCCGGTAAAGGCAGGGCTAAGCAAAAGAATAAGGATGATCCGTTTTAGTTGATGCATACAGGTTTTGATTTTGGGGCACGAAAATAATGGAAAGATCAACTTCATGATTTACCTGTTGAACTTTTTCTTTCCGGTTGATGAGTTCATCAGGTTTCATTACCCGATAGTAGTTACGGATTGCATCTTTCTCATGACTTTAACCATCCCGTAATACTCATTCGTGGTTTGTTGCTGAGTAACACTTCATGTTCCAGCTCACTGCTTTTAAAGAAAACTGTTTTGCCGCTTGTGGGAGATATATTTTCGGTATGATCGTGATGATGAATACTCAGCTCTCCCCCATCGCCTTCTTTCCATTCACTGTTGAGATACATGATCATGGAATACTTGCGGCTGTTGTTATTTTTAAATTGATCGAGATGTTTTTTGTAGAAACTCCCCTGTTCATACAACGCATAATGAAATTCGTAACCGGTGATGCCGGTGTAGCAGGTTTCGTTCAGAAAAACAATGAAGCTATCCATAAGATCGAAGAAGGTATTCTCATGTGCGTTGTTATGCTTCCTGTCGAGCCAATAAATAACATCGCTTCTGAATAATTGATCATAGTGAACATTTATGTTTCCTCCGGTACCGGCCGATTGCATTTCATGAGAAGCATAAAGTGTTTGCAGATTTGCTTTTAACTGCAACGAAAGCGTTTGACTTAAAAAGTTTTCTGCAATTCCTACGTTGTTATTGATGAAGCTGTTGACGAGTGTATTAAAAATCTTTTCCAATAAACGGGTTGAAGCGTGAGCGAAGGTGAAGATAGACTTATTAAATCCAGCCAACCATAATAAAAACATCCGTACTGCTGCTTCAGAAAAAATGCTGTTCTTTGCCGTAAGATCAAACACTGCACATGCAACAATCGAACGATCCCCTGCACGGTAAAACTCTCGAAATGATTGTAACGGCTCTTGTTGACCATTTTGGCTGGAAAGAGTTGGGACAGATCATCCGTATCAATTGCTTTAACAGCAACCCCAGTATTAAATCGAGTCTTACGTTTTTACGCAAAACGCCGTGGGCAAGAAAGAAGGTGGAAGAATTGTATCTGTCAATTTTATAATTACCCGGGACTTAAGTGCGGGGTAATGAAGTTTCGATGGTTAAGGGCTTTAGCCCTGATATTATAATTACAACAACTGGCTAAACCCGCAGCCAACCACGAAAGCCCCGTGCTGCATAGTAAGATTCTGCACCATTGTGATAAAGAAACACAGTATTGTACCTGCGGTCGCAGAACAATGCACCGTTGAGTTTTCTGATAGCGGGAGGAGTTAATATCCAGCTTGAGGTTTTTAAATCAAATTCGCCTAGTTGCTGCAGTTCACGGTACTGTTCTTCTGTCAACAATTCAATACCCATATCGTTAGCCATTTCAACTGCACTGTTTGCAGGTTTATTTTCCTTGCGTTTTTCCAATGCTTCATGATCGTAACAAATACTCCGGCGGCCTTTCGGACTTTCAGCTGAGCAATCATAAAAAATATAGTCGCCGGTTTTCTTATCAACCCCAACAATATCAGGTTCACCACCGGTTATTTCCATTTCATTAAGCGACCACAGTTTTGCGGGACTTGCTTCAAGTTTCTTCTGCACATTAACCCACTCAATACCTTTATGGCGCTTCATATTTTTTTCGAAACGTATTTTCAAAATGTTGATTAATTCTCCATTCTGTGAAGCTGATAACTTCTTTTTAGAATTACTCATTGTTTTATTTATTCGTGATGATAATTGACCATTGCGTATTGCTCATTGCATATTCACCACTAATCATCCAATCCTTTCCCATCGAGAATTTTCTGCAAATATTTTTCAACTCTTGCTTCTCTTGTCTTGGCTTGTTTGGCTGAAGAGAAATGAAGCAGGTACCCTCTTTGTCGCCCCGGTGTTAATTTTTCAAATGCTGCTTTCAGTGCTTTGCTCCTGGCTAACTTCTTTTGAAACTCTTCGGGCATATTGTATTCAGCAACTTTTTTCAACTTTACCTTCAACCCGGCTTTCTCTATTTCAATGGCTTCATAAATATAAGCTTTCAATATTTTTTCCAGCTTCACTATTTCCTTACTGTTGGTGAAGCGTGCCTGCCTTGCAGACTGTACATTCTCTGTTTGCTGAATAAGAATACCACTGGCGTCATTCAGCAATGCGCCTTTAAAAAATAAAACAGCACAGTATTCTTTAAACACGTGTATCAACACAATGTTACTGCCTTCATGCATGTAACAGGGACAACCCCACTTCAACTCTTCTGTTAATCCACAGGAAAGAATGATCGTTCTTAATTTAGTAATCTCTTTCTCCCATTTTTCGTTTTTACTGAAGTAAAAATCAACTTTCGGATTCATATCGCTTATTATTGATTCGCTAAGATGAGCTTTCTATCTGCAGGACGGAAATACCATGATACTACAGTGAGTAACAACAGCAGCAGCGAAGGAAACAGTTCATTCACCGAACTGCCTGCTCTTATATGCGAAAAGATGGCACCTGTTGTGAGAAAGAAAAAACCCGCATAAGCCCATTCTTTCAGCAAAGGAAATTTTGGTGAGAGTACAGCTACAACACCGAGAATTTTCCAAACACCGATGATGGTTAGAAAATAAACGGGATAGCCTAGTGCTTTAATACCATAAACACTGGGCGGTGCCACAGCTCCTTCCTGTTCTACTTTTAATAATTGTTGAATTCCTGTTGCTGTCATTCCTAAAGAAAGCCAGACGGTAGCGATCCAATAGATGATTCGGTTTATTTTGGTCATGGTATGTTATTTTAATTTGCTTAGAATTTCCTGTATACGGTTATGTGCCATATTGATCCCTTGCGCAAACGGCATTTGCAACAATTGATCCCGTTGTACAACTGAGCGATAAATCACATGCATTGTGAGTTTACTTGTATCATCGGTGAGTTTTTCAAAATCAAGGTATTCAAGCCAGGCATCAAACGGCGTATTCTCCATTTCAAACGTGCGTGTGATCTTTTTCTCCGGGATAAACTCATGAATAGTTCCATTGAACGCATGTTTGTTCCCCATGGGATCAGTTGTTTCGAATTGATATGCACCGTGCTTTTTACTTTCAAGTTTCAGCACTTTCGTGCCCATCCATTGTTCAACGATCTCTGCCTCTTCATATGCTTTAAATAATAACTCTACCGGCAGATCAAACTCCCTGGTGATGTTTAGTTCCTGTTTACCTTCTTCGGCATTTATTTTTGTTTTCCGTTCCATGTCACTCTATTTTTTTGTTTTGTAGTTCTTCATAACGCTTTCCAGTTTATTAAACCGGTCATCCCACATGTTGCGGAATGGCTCAATAAAGTCGGCCACTTCTTTCATTTTCTTTGCGTTGATGTGATAAGAAATTTCCCTGCCGCTCTGTTCTTGCTTTAACAGCTCACATTCCGTGAGTATCTGTAGATGTTTTGAAACGGTGGGTCTCGCTGTGTCGAAGTTGGCCGCTATTGCGCCTGCGGTCATTGATTGTGAAGCAACCAGCAGCAGTATCGCTCTTCTGGTGGGGTCGGCAATTGCCTGGAATACATCTCTTCGCAAGTTCATTGTGTAGCTATTTGGCTACAAATGTATATGTAGTTATTTAGCTACACAAGTTTTTTTGAAGTTTTTTTCTCAATATATGTTATTGAGAGATGGTACGCTGTGGAGTTATAATGAGGATCGGCCAAACGTCTTTGCATTGTTGCTCTTTGGAGATAGTACCTTTCAATTGATGAGAACTGCCTGCAGACAGGAGATGTTTTTAATAGAAGAATTGCTCAAGAATGATCTTGCCGTCTTTTACTTCGTAAAGCATAACTTCGTTCAATTGTATTCGTCCAAATCCACGAACAGTAGCATCCATTTCTCTCCCAACTGCAAAATGATTGCCTGCAACAACCGGTTCGGTTGTTGACGCACCATGAAATGCTTCGATCTTGCTTACAAAGCTTTCACCTTTTTTGCGAACAGCATCTTTGCCTTCCGCATAACCCATATAAGCTGAGTTGGGTGGATCTACACTTCTTACATCTTCCGCAAAAAGTTCTTCCTGAATTTCAAACCATTTTTCCTGTTGGGCAAGTTCATTGAATCGTGATGCAACTTCCTGCGTTGTGAGTACATGGTTTTGTGTTGAGGTTGTCATTTTAGCTATTTGTGATTGTTAAGAATTAACCTGTCACAAATTTATTGCCCAATTCATGTTTACGTGGGGCGTAAATTGGACTTTATAGCGGGTTGATCTAGACAGGACTTCAATCACCGTCATAAAAAAACCACTGCACCTTAGTATGGTTGCAGTGGTTTGAATATATGTTGACAAGGAACTTCTGGCTTCTATTTTGTTTTTAATTCCAATACACTGCAATCAGTATCGGTTGAATAGCTGCCGCCCGGTGTAAATTCAAAATTCCAGGTAAAACTGCTGGCAGTTGTTTTAGCCGTTGCATATATTCTTCGTTTACTAATTGTGGGAAAGCAAACTGTGAACGTGCCGTCTTCATGACATTTGGGTGTATATGTTAGCGTGGGGATGTATTTTTCCAATTTACCGATGTAGTGATTATCTACATATATATCAATGATCACTGGATCATGTGTATAAAAACTCTTTGCATAAAATTCGGCATACACATATTCATCAAATTCTTCTTCGTCTTTCGCCGACATCTGGTAAGCGCCGCTCACATTTACATTCTTGAATGTAAAATTGTAGGTTTCGGTACCGGCACCACTGCCTTCAAGAACATCAATTACTTTAACGGAACGTGGCAGGCGGGGAAAATCAATACGCAGCATCATGGGCGTTCCCAAATTGTAAAGAAAAAATTTACTATCGGCTCTTGTGGGCAGACCATATGTATTGCTGGCAGTATACGTTTTACCGGTTGCCTTATCAACAATACGGAGATTGTTAAGATACAAACCTGAGAAAGCTGTTGCCTTATTTACACAGGTATAGGTAACATACAATGTTGTAGTACTGTATGATTGCCGGATATAAGCAAGCTTTAATGTTCGATCGTTGTTTAATTGTTTAGGAGCCACATTGTAATCTTCAAGATCATCAGGACTGGCCTGCTGAGATGTAGCTGTGAACGATTGAACAATTAAAACAAAAAAGAAAATAGTTTTCAAATAAAATGAAGGATTGGGTACTGTGTGCATCAGGTTGGTAATTTTATCGGTCAAATTTAGTAAATCTGAATTAGCCGCCAATACCCACAAAGGAGTAGTCTTGAATAGATTTCCTGCCATAACCGGAAACAAACACTATTGTTCTTCTTCTTTTGTTGATACGATAAGTGTTGATGGAATGCTTTGCAGCCAACGGCTTTTACTCTCCACCATTTTCTTCCAGCTTTCAAAACTGATCAGTATCAGATCCTGCTGTTTCAGGAATTCTTTTTCCACACCTGTTTGTGTAATGAGTAAGATATGATTGGGTAAAACCTGTTGCGCCTCTCTTATTTTTTCCAAAATGTGCGGATTGTTTTTGATATGCCCTTCCGTATCGAGAATAACCACCTGCGCTCCGTTGTTCTCAATAAATTTCTGTGCATAGCTGATGAGAAAAGCATCTTTCTCATCATAAAACGGAATACAGATATGATCCGTCTTTTCGAAATTCTTATCAATAAAAACGCCCACAGGAATAGTTGATTTCGATAAGATCAATTTTGTGCCTTCATCAAATGTGGAGTTTCCGAATAAATTTTCTTTACCTGTTACAGTGTTCAGTAATTTTTCAGGATTGATGATGCGTGTGGTGAAGCCAAGTAACTTACCCAAAAAACTCCCTTCATAGATCGACTCTTCCAGTTCAATCAACAGCAGATCATAATCGCCTTTGTTAGCAAGAGTTGTTATTTCACTGTCCACATCGGCCGATGCTTTAAACAAAGTGGTGATCTCCTGATCCACCTTTACGGATTCCGCAACAACCGGTTCGAATAGTTCCTTTTCGTATTCATCAATATCAAACTGGTGCAATTCATTTGTTGGAGAAATATGCATAGCCGTTAAAGCAGCACTGTCCTTCCTTCTTCCGGTTAAACTGTTTGCCAGCTTTAATAAAACTTTCCCCGATTCAGGATTGCCAAATGAAAAAAGTATTTTGAATTTGCTGATCACTTTTATTTCTGTTACAGGTTCTTCCTGTTTTGATTTAAACAACCAGTTGATCAGGTCCAATGCTGGCCCTGTCATAAATGTGGTGACCAATGCCATGATCACCATCATGGCAAAAATTTCAGGTGTGAGCACACCAAGATCATAACCGATATTCAACACTACAAGCTCCATCAGCCCTCTTGTGTTCATCAATGCACCAATGGTTAAACTGTCTTTCCAGGTTTGTCCGGTATATTTTGCAGCCAATGCACTGCCTGCAAATTTTCCTACCACCGCCACCAGGATAATTAGTCCGGTTACTTTCCATAAGTAAGGATCGTTGAGCAACCCTATCCGTGTACGCAAACCGGTGAATACAAAAAACAACGGCAGCAACAACACCACAGCTACATCTTCAATTTTTTCAATAAAGAGATTTCTGAATTTAATGTTCTCCGGCATTATGGCACCCGCCATAAAAGCACCAAACAATGCATGGATACCGATCACTTCAGTTGCGTAAGAAGAAACGATCAACGTTAGAAAGAAGATGGCAACAATTGATTTACTTAAACTTTCTTTTGATGCATGCAGATCACCTACACGTTTTAAAAACGGCCTCACCACTTTTATCATCAGCAAAACATAAGCAACTGCTAATAAAATAGTGTAGAATGAACTTACAATAGAACCTGCTTTTACAATGGCGATTACTGCAGCAAGGATGCACCACGCTGTGATATCATCAGCAGCAGCACAGGTGATTACAATAGTACCAAGCTTTGTTTTATGAATGCCTCGCTCCTGCACAATTCTTGCCAGCACAGGAAACGCTGTAATGCTCATGGCAATACCCATAAACAACCCGAATGAGATGAACTGAATACCAACCGGAGCGAATGATTGATAAATGAAATAAGCTAACCAAAGACCCAACGCAAATGGAAAAACAATACTTGCATGACTGATAACCACCGCATCCTTTGCTTTTGTTTGCAGCACTTTAAGATCAAGCTCCATACCAATCACAAACATGAACAGGATAAGACCTATCTGACTCAGGAATTGCAGATTGCCCAACGACTGTAAGGGAAATAACGTAGCTGAGAATTCAGGAAAAACAGTTCCAATAACAGATGGGCCCAACACAATACCGGCAATGATTTCACCGATGACGGTTGGTTGCCCGATTTTCTTAAATACCCATCCAAAAAAACGTGCGGCAAAAATGATGGTAACAATTTGCGCCAACAGAATCGCTAAGGGATGCTGCAGGTTATGAAGAAGAGAATCGGTAAAATCGTCCCACTTTTTTTTTTCAGAAACAGCGATCTTGATCTGTCTGCCCTGTTCCAGTTTAATGCCCATCAGGATGATCCAATACATTAAAACAGAAAATGCACCAATGGTCGTTATATAGAAAAAGCCGTTCTTGAATTTTTTCATTTACGCCGTATTTAAAATCTGTTAGCTACAATGCAAAAACGGGGCTACTAATTCGAGAAAAGCGAATTTACGGTTTAATGCAATTAATTTTCTTGAAGGAATAAGATTTTAGGAAACTGAAAGATGAAGAAATTGTGAACCCTGTTGAAATACTTTTATCGACAATGATTGCAAGGGAAAAAGAGTTAAGCGCTATGGGTGGTTGGCAAGTTGATAAAAACGAAAGCAGTTATCATTTGGCGCAGAGATAACTCTGCGAAATCCTCTGCGTTCTTATTTCTCTGCGGCAAAATTATGTAGCAATGGTTTGCCGACAGATCCCTCCTTCGTCGGGATGACAGCTTTGCCGGGCTTGTGTACAAATGCTCATCATCTCTTGTCATTTCGAGGAACGAGAAATCTGATGAGGTATTTTTCGGAGCTCCTCACTTTTTTCGAAACTGGTCATAAATAAAATCGTGAATATACATCTGCTTATAATGTCGCATTTTATAAGTAATGACAATGCCGTAATCGAAAGTTTCTATTGTATTAAAATTATATTTCTTCCCATTATTCATAATAACAGTTGCATCAAAAAAACCTTTATTCATTTTTAACTCAAAGCTTCCAGCAAATGTCCTGTCATTTATCAACTCGCAAAATTTATTCTTAGATTCTTTATCAACGATAATGATTGAACGGGGTATTGCGCTATCTCCTAGTCGATTAACAATTTCGATTCGGTCAATATTAGAACAATCAATCTGTTCTACATCATGCGAAATACAGGCATAGAAAAGAAATGGCGAGAGGAGTATCAGTAGTATATGTTTCATCCTATCAAGCATGTTGCTTTCGTTTATTACTATACATCAAAAGCTAAAATGGAACAGTTCATCGCCTTAACCACAATTGGGTGTTCGTACCTCGTAATTGTTATCATTCAAACCTTAACGCCTTCACCGGGCTCATCTTTCTTACCAGCAAAGAAGGAATGAATAGAATCAGGAAACTCACTACAAACGTCACCACATTAATCAGCAGTACTTGCCACCACAACACACGAACCGGTGCAGTAGAAACATAATAAGCACTCTCATCGAGTTTAATAAAACCAGTTGCTTGCTGTAACCAGCAGATACCAAGACCGAGCAATGTGCCCAATGTAAGACCCACCACTGCAATGATCAACGCCTGGTTCCAGAAAATCACCTGCACCTGACTGTTAGTAGCGCCTGTTGCTTTTAGTAGCCCGATCATACGGGAACGTTCGAGTACAAGAATAATGAGGCAGGAAATTAAATTGATCACCGCCACAATACACATGATAATTAAGATCACCGTTTTGTTGGTGCTTTGTAATGCCAGCCAATCGAAGATGTTGGGATAAATTTCACGTAGTGGTGTACTGAACCAGACAACAGGTAACTCATCCAGCAATTCATTGTTTGTTTTATAATCAGTTCGGTAATCGTTCAAGGTTACTTCATAACCACCGATCTGCGTATTGCTCCATCCATTTAATCTACGGATGAGGTTCATATCAATAATGGCAAATGTTTTATCGTATTCTTCAATGCCTGTTTTATAAATGCCACTTACCATAACAGGCCGCACACGTGGAGCCGTACTGTTGTTGTCAATAAAATAAATGAGAATGCGGTCGCCCACTTTGGCATTGATCTGTTTCGCTGTGTAGGTGGAGATAACGATCTGGTTATTCTGTACACTGTCATCAAACTCCAGCCACTTGCCTTCCTGCATAAACGGCTGCAATCGTTCTTTGGAAAATTGTTTATCCACTCCTTTCAGTAAAACACCTTCAATGGTTTCGCTGGTTTTAAGCATCGCCGATTTGGTGGCGAATGCATCCACCAGTTTTACATTAGGGTGAGCTTTGAGTGAATTGTACACCGTATCGTTTTTCTCAACAGGTAATTCTTCGGCCAAACCGGAAACGGATGATTGCTGTTGCTGCACACGCAGGTGTCCCCAAAAGCTGAATACCTTACTGCTCACCGTGTATTGAAAACCTTCCACAAATGCAAACGCAAGGATCATCACCGCAACACTGATGGCTGTGGCAGCCGCCGATAACCGGATGATGAACCGTGAAAAAGATTGGTTTCGTTGAAAAACCAACCGCCGTGCTATGAAGGATGCAATGTTCAAATCTTTATCTTTGAAAGGTTGTAAAACTAATGGTTTCTGTCATAAGGTTGCCAACCTTGTAACGGGTTATTGATTTTTCAAGATAATATTTGAAGGTTGGCAACCTTCTGCTCTTGTTTTTAATCTCTGTAACAGCAGGTTTTAAATTATCGCATCATGCAACAGATAAAACGCCTTTTTGCTTGTCTTGTTTTGGGTTTCTTTTTCAGCAATACTCTGATGGCACAGGAAGCTGATAAAATTTACAGGAGCAATATCCGTTCAGTAAAGTTTCATGTAAAAGGCGATCAACTCAGCTACCCTATTATACGACTTAACAGCGGCGATCAACTGGAACTGCATTTTGATGACATGGATGCCGATGTAAAATATTATTCCTATACATTCACACTTTGCAATGCCGACTGGACACCAGCGATGTTGAGCCAGTTCGATTACATGAAAGGCTTTTCGAATGTACGTATCAATACTTACCGTAACTCTTCGCTTGTACTTACCCGTTACACACACTATACGGCCAACCTGCCCGATCGTAATACAACTCCCACACGCAGCGGCAACTATCTGTTGCGGGTATTTACCAATGGCGATACATCGCAGGTGGCATTCACCAAACGTTTCCTGGTGATCGATCCAAAAGTTACAGCAGGTGCAACTGTTGTGCAGCCATTTAATTCAACCGTGTTTAAAACACATCAGAAAACACAGTTCAGCGTAAACGTGCAAAACATCAAGCCCACCAATATTTTTCAACAGATCAAGGTAGTGATCCTGCAGAATTACCGTTGGGACAACAGCATTACGAATCTGCAGCCAACTTTTATCCGTCAGAATATACTTGAGTACAATACCGAAGCACAGGCATTGTTTCCTGCACAGAAAGAATGGCGCTGGGTTGATCTTACAAGTTTTCGTTTACAAACCGATCGTGTAGAAAAAGGTGATTATACCAATACAGGCCAAACACTTTTTATAAAACCCGAAGGCGAGCGGAAAGATCTTCGTTACATGTATTACCGTGATTTCAATGGTTTTTACCAGTTAGGAAATATTGAACAGAACAATCCTTACTGGCAAGGCGATTATGCAACGGTATATTTCCGTTATTCAACTCCTGACCGAAAAGAAATACCCAACAAAGATTTGTATCTCTTTGGCGAATTCACCAATTATGAATTAACGGATGCCAACCGTTTAAAGTTTAACGCAGAAACGGGTATGTATGAAACAAAACAGTTTCTGAAGCAGGCCTTGTACGATTATATTTATGTAACAAGAGATAAAACCAGCAAACAGATCAGTACGGAAGTAACAGAAGGAAACTGGTGGGAAGCCGAGAATACGTACACCATCCTTATTTACTACAAACCATTAGGCGGCCGTGTTGATGAATTGGTTGGTATGACGCAGGTGAACTCATTAGCAAACAGACCGAACTTTAATAACAACCGTATATTGTAAGAAGTAGAAGAATGCCGTACATTTTCTACCGCCGTGAGATTTTGCAACCGCTGACGGAGTTTTAAACATACTTTCAACTTTTCACTTTCTGCTTTTCACTTAATCTTCATTCCCTTATCTTTGCGCCGGCAGGTCTTGCACGACCAGCTCCTGCTGAACTCCCCCAGGGTGGGAACGCAGCAAGGGTAAGCGGTTGTAGCGGTGCGATGTAAGTAACCTGCCATTTTTTTCTTTTCCTGTTTGAAGATGCCCCTGACAAACGAACATTTTTTCATCTTCAAAACAACCAAACATTACGCATGAAATTTTTCATTGACACAGCCGACCTTTCACAAATTAAGGAAGCGAACGAATTAGGTATTCTTGATGGTGTTACTACCAACCCTTCATTAATGGCCAAAGTAGGCATTAAAGGAACCGATGCAATTATGCAGCACTACAAAACCATTTGCGAAATGGTTGATGGCGACATCAGTGCAGAAGTGATCAGTACCGATTTTGCAGGCATGGTAGAAGAAGGAAAGAAACTGGCTGCCATTCACCCGAACATTGTGGTGAAAGTGCCAATGATCAAAGATGGTATCAAAGCCTTAAAATATTTTAGTGACAACGGTATTAAAACCAACTGTACGTTAGTATTCAGTGCAGGTCAGGCAATTCTTGCTGCTAAAGCAGGTGCTACCTATGTCTCTCCGTTTATTGGTCGTATTGATGATGGCGGTTGGGATGGTATGGCATTGATTGGTCAGATCGCTAATATTTATTCTTTGCAGGGTTTCGAAACAGAAATTCTCGCTGCTTCAATCCGCACACCTTTGCATATTATCCAGGCTGCTGAGTTAGGTGCAAATGTTTGTACCTGTCCGTTGAGTTCAATCCTTGGTTTGTTAAAACACCCGTTAACAGATATTGGCTTGGCGCAATTTTTAGAAGATGCGAAGAAATTTCAATAATTGAATTCTTTCTCAATAAGAAAAGCTGTTCCAAAAGGAACAGCTTTTTTGTTTATGACTTGCCCGGGTTTAAACCCGGGGCAAGTCATTTATTTTAATCGCAATAATATTTCCCGCAGATCCTTTACCCCTTCCGTTGCAGGCTTTTCAATCGCTGTTACATTATGTATTGCTGATGTGTAAGGAATTTTCTTATCAACAATAAATTTCGGAATGGCATCATCGGCTACAGTAATTAATCCTGCTGCCGGATACACCACCAACGAAGTTCCAACCACTGCGAAAAAATCAGCTTGGTGTACAACCGGTACAGCCACTTCAATCATTGGCACTGCTTCTTCAAACCAAACAATATTCGGACGAAGTTGAGCGCCGTCTTCAGCAGTATCGCCTAAATTGATATCGCCTTTAATCTCATACAGCAACTCTTCATCACGTTCGCTCCGCATTTTAAAAATCTCGCCATGTAAATGCAATACGTTGGTAGAGCCGCCACGTTCATGCAGGTCATCAATATTTTGGGTGATGATCGTTACATCAAAATCATGTTCCAGTTCGGCCAGACCGAAATGTGCAGCGTTGGGTTGAGCAGCTGCTACATCCCTCCTTCTGTAATTATAAAAGTCGAGAACAAGTTGCGGATTCTTTCGCCACGCTCTTGGTGTGGCTACATCTTCAATTTGATAACCTTCCCACAAACCATCGCTGTCACGAAATGTACGCAAGCCACTTTCGGCACTGATTCCTGCACCGGTCAATACCACCAATTTCTTTTTCTGCATACATCAAAAATAAAGAAAGACTTTAATCGATGCGGGTGAGTTCTTTGCCCGGCTTTGCATAACTGTATCTCGCCAGTTTCTCTGTCGAGTAATACCCGTCAATACCAAGTGAAGTGACGATGTTGGCTTTCTCCAGGTCGAGGAAACCATCAGTTGCTAAGATCTGTTCATCAATGAAGACTCCTGTTACTGCACCAATCACAAAAAATGTATTGTTGAATTTGATGGGTATGATCTCTTTCAATTCCATGGCATATTTCACAGGACTTTCAAACACAAAGGGAGATTTGCTGTATTCCGTCAATTCTTCGGTTAAACCAACAGCATTAAACTCGCTCTCTGCATATTTTGCACTTGTTTGATGCGCCTGTTCAATGAGATTTGCAGGAATAAGATTGATGGTGTACGCTCCTGTTGTTTCGATATTGCTGATGGTATGTGGAGCGGCTTCCTTTGGTCGGTTGACAAAGCCGATCAATGCAGGGTCGGCACCGATGTGTACAATATTGCTGAAGATGGCAAGATTGCTGATCCCTTCGTTATTAACTGTTGCAATTAAACTGGCACTTTTGAAACCGCTGAGACTGTTGATGAAATTACCTCGGTAAAAACGTTCCCAACCCTGAATATCTGAAAGACTGAAGAAAGCCATTGTTCTTTTTAATTGTTAAACATTCTGTAGTGAAAATTGTTTTACTGTTCGTATGTCTTCGGTTACATTAATTTTCCCTCATCAGCTGTTTAAAGAACACCCGGCCATCAATCGTGGTCGCTCTGTTTATCTGGTGGAAGAATGGTTGTTTTTCCGTCAATATAAATTTAATAAGCAGAAACTGCTGTTGCACCGTGCATCCATGCAGTTTTATGCACAATGGCTGAAGGAAAATAAATACAGGGTGAATTATGTCGAAAGTACCGAAGAAGAAAATGATGTTCGGAGTCTGATCACCTCTTTAGCAAATAAACAGATCAACGAAATTCATATTGCTGATGTGGCCGACAACTGGTTATTGAAGCGTATTAAAGAAACCTGTCTGCAACATAAGATCAAACTCATCATACATGACACACCCGGATTTATCAATACGATGGATGAAGTGGCTGATTACTTCAGCAAAAAGAAAACTTACTTTCAAACCGACTTCTATACACATCAACGTAAGCTTCGAAAAATATTGTTAGAGAAAGATGGCAAGCCCCTCGGCGGCAAATGGACCTTTGATGCAGAGAACCGGGAAAAATATCCGAAGAAACAAACGCCTCCGGCTGTCAACTTTCCAAAACCAAACAAGTTTATCCAAGAAGCAACAGAATATGTAGAACAATATTTTGCTGAAAACTACGGTTCTGTTGATGCGCCGCATTTTTTTGTTTGCAGCTTTGATGAAGCGGAAAAATGGCTCGATGATTTTATTGAGCAACGCTTTCAGCAATTTGGTATTTATGAAGATGCTATTGTAACGAAAGAAACGATTCTTCATCATTCAGTACTTACACCGATGTTGAATACTGGTTTGCTTACACCGCAACAGGTGCTGGACAGAGTGTTGAAGGAAGCAGCAAAACACAACATACCACTTAATTCACTGGAAGGATTTGTTCGGCAGATAATGGGCTGGCGTGAGTTCATCCATATAGTTTATGAACTTGAAGGAAGCAAACAACGAACCAAAAACTATTGGCAGTTCAAACGAAAAATACCGGAGAGTTTCTGGAACGGTACTACAGGCATATTACCAATTGATGAAACAATAAAGAAAGTACTGAAGACAGGTTATTGTCACCACATTGAACGGTTGATGGTGCTGGGCAATTTTATGTTGCTCTGCGAATTTGATCCGGATGAAGTGTATCGTTGGTTCATGGAATTATTTATTGATGCATACGACTGGGTGATGGTGCCGAATGTGTATGGCATGACGCAGTTTGCAGATGGTGGATTGATGACCACCAAACCTTACATCAGCGGCAGTAATTATTTAATGAAGATGAGTGATTATGAAAAAGGGAACTGGCAAACTGTTTGGGATGGATTGTTCTGGCGGTTCATGCATGTACATCGGGATTTCTTTTTGCAGAATCCACGATTGGGTATGTTGATTAACACATTTGATAAGATGGCGATTGAAAAACAGCAAACACATTTACACAATGCTGAAAAGTTTTTAAAACAACTCGACCAATGAATTTTACACTAGAAGATAAAGACCGCATTATTGAAATGGCCTGGGAAGACCGCACTCCGTTTGAAGCCATTGAACTGCAGTTTGGCTTAAAGGAAAAAGATGTGATTGCTTTTATGCGGGCTAACAGCAAACCATCGAGCTTTCGCATGTGGCGAAAACGCATGGCCGGTCGCTCTACAAAACACACAGCATTGAGAAGTGGTGATGTGAACCGTTTTAAATGTAACCGTCAACGAACTATCAGTATGAATAAAATCAGTAAACGATAAACAATGAATATCCTCCTTACAGGTGCCAATGGTTATATCGGCCAGCGACTCATTCAGTTGCTGTTGCAGGAAGATCATCTCATTTATTGCTGTGTTAGAAACAAAGAACGTTTTGATGCAGAGTATCGTCATCCGAAAATCAGGATCATTGAAATTGATTTTCTAAATCCCGGTACCGTCCAGTTACCGGTTGAATTGGATGTTGCATTTTATCTCATTCATTCTTTAACATCGGCTGCCGGAACATTTGAAGCAGAAGAACAAACCTGTGCAGAAAATTTCAATCGACTCATCAAACAAACAAATACACAACAAATCATTTATCTCGGAGGCATAGTTAATGCAGCGCATTTATCGCAACACCTCTCCTCCCGTTTGCATGTGGAGCAAATTCTCAAAGCAACCAATATTCCGTTAACCATTTTACGTGCAGGTATCATTGTGGGTTCGGGCAGTGCATCATTTGAGATAATCCGTGATTTGACAGAGAAACTACCGGTCATGATCACCCCACGTTGGCTCAATACGAAATGCCAACCCATTGCGGTGCGAAATGTGTTGCAGTATTTGATGGGTGTAATGTTGAAAGAGTCTACCTACAATCATGATTTTGATATTGGTGGAAGGGAAATACTGACTTATAAACAAATGATTCTGCAGTTTGCAGAAGTACGTGGATTGAAGCGCTACATCTTTACACTCCCTGTAATGACGCCACGCATTTCTTCCTATTGGTTATATTTTCTTACATCAACCACCTATTCTCTTGCAGTGAACCTGGTTAACAGTATGAAAGTGGATGTGATTTGCAGACCGAATAATCTTGAAAAAGAATTAAATATAAATCCATTCACGTACAAAGAAGCGGTGTCACTTGCATTTGAAAAAATTGAACAAAACATGGTGGTGAGCAGTTGGAAAGATGCATTCAGCAGCAGCAAAACATCCTTGCAGTTAATGCAATACATGCGGGTGCCTGAGTTTGGTTGTTACAGAGATGTAAAACATCGGGAGATAAAACCGGAACAAATTGATGCGATACTGAATAAGATCTGGAGTATTGGCGGACAAACAGGTTGGTATTATGGAAATCAACTCTGGCTCCTTCGTGGTTTTCTTGATAAGGCTTTTGGTGGTGTTGGTTTACGTCGTGGACGAACGAATACCAACAAAATCGAAGCAGGCGATGCATTGGATTTCTGGCGGGTACTGGTTGCAGATAAAACACAAAAACGTTTATTGCTGTATGCCGAAATGAAATTACCAGGCGAAGCATGGCTGGAGTTTCGCATCATGAAACGAAAAAATAAATTGCAGTTAAGGCAGGTTGCAACTTTTCGTCCAAAAGGAATCTGGGGACGGTTATACTGGTATTGTGTAGTTCCTTTTCACTTTTTAATTTTCAATGGCATGATCAATCAATTGATTAAAGCAGAACAACAAAAAACATGAAGAAACAGCTACCCAAAATTGCCGTTTATCTCTTAGGCATTTTCTTTATTCTTGGAGGCGTTAATCATTTTATAAACCCGGATTTTTATTTACCGCTTATACCTGATTACATTCCTTATCACTCTTTACTTAACTATGCCAGTGGTTTCGGCGAAATACTGGCAGGTATTGCTGTGCTCATTCCTTCAACAAGAAAACTTGGCTGCAATGCCATCCTGTTTTTATTGATCGCTTTCCTACCTGCACATATTTACTTTATACAGAAAGGCGGTTGCTTGAGTGATTCACTTTGTGTGCCTGCATGGGTGGCATGGGTTCGTTTACTTGTTATACATCCTATATTGATTTACTGGGCTTACAAATGCCGTACGATTAAATAAGCTGAACATGATTTCATTTCCTACAGACTACTCTTCCATTATTGAACGGATTGAAAATGTTGATCCAATCCGTTACGGGAAAACAAGAAATTTTATTGATGGTGATGTCACCTATCTCTCACCTTATATTTCACGAGGTGTGATCAGTGTAAAACAAGTGAAAGAAATTGTAATGCAGAAAGGTTACAAACCGTATCAAACAGAAAAGTTTTTGCAGGAACTTGCCTGGCGTGAATATTTCCAGCGTGTATGGCAGTCAAGAGGTACAGCTGCCATCAACGTTGCATTAAAACAAGAGCAGATTGATGTTCAACATGAAAAAATGATCAGCAGTGTTGCAAACGCCACAACCGGCATTGAAGCCATTGATGAACAGATCAACAAACTCTACGAAACAGGTTACATGCACAACCATGCACGTATGTACACGGCCTCCATTGTTTGCAACATCGGTAAAGCGCATTGGCATAAACCAGGTAAATGGATGTACTATCATTTATTGGATGGCGATCTTGCAAGTAATAACTGCAGCTGGCAATGGGTTTCAGCGGTCTTCTCTTCCAAAAAATATTACTGCAATCAGGAAAATATCAACAAATATTGTAACAGTCATCAAGTTTCAACATTTCTTGATAAGAGTTATGAAGAATTACCGGAGATGAATATCCCGGATGCATTGCAACAAACAGTTGAATTATCATTACAAACGGTGTTACCAAAAGCGGATACAGTCAACATCGATCCATCAAAACCGGTATTGATCTATAACTCCTACAATCTCGATCCCAACTGGCGCAAAGAAGAAGATGCCAACAGAATACTGTTACTGGAACCTTCGCATTTCGCTAGTTATCCTGTAAGTGAAAAAGTATTGGAGTTCATCCTTGATCTGTCAAAGAACATTGAAGCCGTTCAGCTTTTTGTCGGAGAGTTTAACGAACTGTTGCAATTAACAGGCGATGCGGTCATCATTTCCAAAGAACAGCCGGCCTTTGAACATTATACAGGAACAAAGGACAGTCGTGACTGGATGTTTCCGCAGGTAACGGGTTACTTCAATTCCTTTTTCAGCTTCTGGAAAAAATGTGAACGTTATTTATAGCCATCGTTCAACCAAAGCATTTCTTTTTTGTTGAAGCATAAACTCATTTCATGGAATCGGTAAAAAATAAACACGTATTGATCGTTGGGGCAACGGGCGGCATTGGCAGCAGAGTGGCTAAATTATTAGCTGGCAGCGGCGCTCATTTATTCCTTGCAGGCCGTAACAGCGAAAAACTTGCAGCATTAGCCAATGAATTAAATCTTCCTTCATCCAAAACACTGGCACTCGACATCAGCAAACCGGCAGAAGTAGCAATTTTAAAAGAACAGTTCTTTGCGCAATATCCAACCATTGATGTATTGGTGAATGCGGCAGGTCTTGGTATCATTAAATCATCCGATACTTTAACGGAAGAGGAATTCATGCAAACCATCCACACAAATCTTTATGCACCCTTCCTTCTGGTTAAAGCATTTTTACCGAGCATGAAAGAAACAAAGAAAGGATTGATCATTAATATCCCCGGCATTCTTGGCAAAGTGCCAATGCTGGGTGCTGCGGCTTACAGTGCATCGAAGTACGGACTGAACGGCATGATGCAAAGTATTCGTGAAGAAGTGAAGCGTACGGAAATACGTATTACCAATTTATTTCTCGGTGGTGTTGATACGCCTTTCTGGGATACAATCGATTTACGTGTGCAGCGGGATAAAATGGTGATGGCTGAAGAAGCTGCAAAAGCCATTTGGTTTTTGTGCCAGCAGCCAACAAGTGCTGTGGTAAGTGAAATGGTGGTGCAACCGTTCAATCATCAAGCGATCTAAAAAGAAAAGCATCCCGACTTTGTCGGGATGCTTTTCTTTTTATGCAAGCGGTTTTTCGTTTATGCTGCTTTGTGAAATTCCACACTATTCGTTTGTGTTGTGGGCCACTTGCCAAACAATTCTTCAACCACTTTAATTCTGTATTCAAAGATTTGTTTCAGCTGTGCTTTAACAAGTAATGCATTAGCGATGTTACCTAAAAAACCAAGCGGATTGCGGTAATGTACAATATCCGTCATCTCCACTCCACCATCAATCACTTTAAAATGATGTTGATGATGCCATAGTTGATATGGACCAAAGCGTTGCTCATCTACAAAAAATTCTTTGTCTTTTACATGAGTGATCTCGGTCATCCAGTAAATGGGAATTCCTAATATCGGTTTTACTTTATACTCGATAATCTGACCGGGATACATTTTTTCTCCATGATGTTTGGATAGTATCTTAAAGCCAAGATTACCAGGTGTGATCTTTTGAAGATTGGCCGGATTAGAAAAAAATTCCCAGGCTGTTTCAATATCAACAGGAATTTTCTGAACAGTCTTTAACGAAAACGTTGCCATATTTAATTGTAAAGATTATTGGCGATCACAATTTCAGGGTATTCATTTTTTTCACTTGCCCATTGGTATAAAAGGTCGCTGCCAATAGGTTCGTAAATATCTCTTTTCAAAGGATCGGTGGGCAGTTCCTTCATTGGCACGAGCACTAAAAAATGCGGTTCTACGTAATCGTAATGTTTATCAACTGTCAACCCTTTAACCTGAACAAACTTATAACCCTTGCTTTGCAACTGATCTAATGCTTTTTTATTGAATTCGATTGTGGCACTCCGGGCTTCTGCAATTCCTTTTCGCATGGTGATTGAATTATGTAATGAATAATAAACGGGAGGCGAAATTGTTCGCTCAGCAAGGGATTTTAACGAATGTTGATCGAACGATCGGCTTTCAAAGTTACGAATTCAACAAACGACAACTTTCATAAACTTGAACGAATGATGGGAACGATTGCGTAAGTAGCTAAACAGAAATATGCTTTTGTGTCTCTATTATTTAAACAAACGAACAAGCGTAAAAACTTAGTGACGACAATTGTAAACAAGCATATAAAGAAATTCCCGTCAGACGAGGACGCCAGGCAGGCAATAAAAAACCCGCCTTCAGTTGAAGTGCGGGTAAAAAAAATTGTGCCCACGAAAGGAATCCCCGCCTGACCGAATCATTCGGCAGGGAACCTTCACATCCTTGCGAATGTTGATAGTTATTCTTTACAATAAATAAATCTGAAAAACAAAAAACCCGCCTTCAAATGAAGAGCGGGTAAAAAAATGTGCCCACGAAAGGAATCGAACCTTCACATCCTTGCGAATGGCAGATTTTGAGTCTGCTGCGTCTACCAATTCCGCCACATGGGCATGTAACGATGATTTTTTAAAGAACTTATCCCGCAAGCTCAAGTTTGTCACCGAAACAGTGAGGCTTTCCTTTGGGGCTGCAATATTACAGAATCTTTGCTTTCGTATGAAATTTTTTATGCCTTATCCTTTTTCTTAAATCTTATATTGCAAGCCCTTAAACGATTGAAATGCTTACGATAGGACTTATCAGAGAAGGAAAAACACCCGCCGACAACCGTGTGGCACTTACCCCTGCCCAATGCAAATGGATTCATAAAAATGCTGCCGCAGTAAAAATTGTGGTGCAATCCTCGCCTCAGCGCTGTTTTACCGATAAAGAATACCGCTCAGCAGGAATTGAAGTGATTGAAGACATGAGCCACTGCGATGTATTGTTCGGTATCAAAGAAGTACCGGTTGAACAACTGATTCCCAACAAAACATATCTCTTCTTTTCGCATACCAAAAAAGCCCAGCTGCATAATCAAAAACTGATGCAGACAATGGTAGAGAAAAAGATCACCCTCATCGATTACGAATGCTTGACGCATGATGACGGACAACGTATCATTGGCTTTGGTTTTTTTGCAGGTGTGGTGGGCGCTCATAATGGCATGATGGCGTTTGGCAATCGCACCGGTGCATTCAAGTTAGGACGTGTAGGTGATGTGCGTGATTACCGTCAACTCATCCATACTTATTTTGGATTGAAATTACCGAAGATCAAAATCGCCATAACAGGCAGCGGCCGTGTAGCACATGGCTTACTTGAGATCATGAACCTGTTAGGAGTTAATGAGGTGGAGCCGTTCGATTATTTACATCGTCAATACGAATACCCGGTATATGTGCATTTGAAAGGCCGTGATCTGTACGAACGAAAAGACGATGGCACGTATAACCGTGATAACTTTCATGAACATCCCGAAGAGTACAAATGCAGCTTCTCACCTTTTGTAAAGCAAACTGATATTTTACTGAACGGGGTGTATTGGGATAAAACCATTCCGTCGTTGTTTTCGTTGGATGAGTTTCGGAATGCATCGTTCAATATCCAGACCATTGCGGATATTACAAACGATACAGGCGGTTCTATTCCGATCAACATTGGCGATTCAACCATTGCAGATCCAGTTTACGGAGTTGATAAAATTACATTGCAGAAAACGGCTCCCTACTTACCTACTTCGGTTGATGTGATGGCTGTTGGTAATTTGCCGAATGAGTTACCAAGAGATGCTTCCCGTTATTTTGGTGAACAACTCATTAAATATGTGTTGGAAGATCTGGTGAAAGGTAGTTCCACTATTTTAGATCGTGCAACGATGTTGAGAAAAGGTATCTTGATGGAGGAATACAGTTATTTGAAAGAATATGCAGGTGTCTGACCGAAATAGTTACAGATACAAATAATAGTCCTTCAGCAAATTCACAAATTGAGTTGTGTATTCATTGTTTTCGTCTTTAACAGCAAGTTCTTCAACAACAGGTTCTGTTGTCGTTTTACTAAACAACAGCATTGATCTAAAGTAACCATGCTTAACTGTTTGCTTTACCTGTATATGAGTACGGAGATGCAGATTATACCCTTCGGCTAATTCAATCATCCGCTCTGTACGCACATAAGGAAGCAACACAGCAAAGCTTCCATCATCTGTTAAATTATCATTCACAATCCTGATCAATTCATCCAGCTTTAAGCCTTCATCATGCATTGCTACATTTCTGTTTGCAGTACCTGATTTCAAATCACCTTCATAAAAAGGAGGATTAGAAATGATAAGATCATATTTTTTTGAGAAGCTGAATTGTTTTACATCAGCATGGAAAAGCTGCAATCGCTCTTTCCAAATTGAAGCTTCAATATTTTCTTCTGCTTGTTGATAGGATGGTTCATCAATTTCAATTCCATCGATCAATGCATCATACTTTTGAGCAAGCATTAGCATTAACAATCCAGTACCTGCACCAATATCAAGAATAGTGAGTGGTGAATGGTGAGTGGTGAGTGTGTTTGATCCACTTCGTACCTCGTACTTCTTACTTCGTACTTCCCCGGCAATCCACGCCCCAAACAAACAACTATCGGTGCTCACTTTCAACGCAGCTTTTTCCTGCTGAACTGTAAATTGTTTGAATTGAAAATAATTATTGGGCATGAATGATGAATAATGAGTGATGAGTATCGGACTACGACTAACAACTATCGGCTAAAGGCTAACTAAAACTACCATTCCGCCCTTGCACTCGGCTGCACACTCAACGATGCAAAATCATTCGCCAGGAACTTGTGATAACCTGTAATAGCGATCATGCCTGCATTATCGGTACAATATTCAAATGAAGGGATAAACGTTTTCCAATGATACTTCTCGCCCATTTCAGTAAAGGCTTTACGTAATCCGCTGTTGGCACTCACTCCACCTGCCAAACAAATTTGTTTGATGCCTGTTTGCTGCGATGCCTTTTTCAGTTTGTTGAGTAAGATCGAAATAATACGTTGCTGAACGGAAGCACAAATATCATTGAGGTTTTCGGCAATGAACTGCCTTTGTTGTTCTTCACTTGCCAAAAACTCTTCCTTGTAAACAAGGCTTGTTCCTGCATTGCGCAGGAAATAAAGAATAGATGTTTTCAATCCACTGAAACTGAAATTAAGTTCAGGAATTTGCGGTTCAGGAAATTTGAACCGATCAGGATTTCCGAGTTGTGCATACTTATCGATCAACGGCCCACCAGGGTAAGGAAGCCCCAGCAACTTCGCTGTTTTATCAAATGCTTCGCCTGCAGCATCATCAATCGTTTCGCCCAACACTTTCATTTGCGTAGCACTTTCGCACAAAACAATTTGCGTATGTCCGCCACTAACTGTTAAACAGAGAAAGGGAAAGGAAGGTTTTTCTTCCGGAATTAAATTCGCCAGTACATGCGCCTGCATATGATGCACAGCGATCAATGGAATATCCAACGCAAGTGAAAGTGATTTGGCAAACTGAGCACCCACCAACAACGAACCGATCAAACCCGGGGCTTGCGTAAACGCAACAGCGCTGAGTTCAGTTTTTTCGATACCTGCTTTCTTCAACGCTTCATCAACAACAGGAACAATATTCTGCATATGTGCACGGCTCGCTAATTCAGGCACAACACCGCCGTATTGCTCATGCACAGCCTGTGTGGCAATTACATTTGAAAGAATAACACCGTCACGACAAACTGATGCTGATGTTTCATCGCAGGAAGATTCAATAGCGAGAATTGTGATCAAAACAGGAATGAAGAATTAATAATTAAAAATGGGAAATGTAAAATTACAGCAACCTGACCATTCATCATTCATTTCTCATTTTACTTACTCCTTATCGCCACCACCGGATCCATCTTTGCTGCAATAAATGCAGGAATAATACCCGCCAATATGCCTGTGAAGATGCATACAGCAACAGCTCCAAGAAATAAACCGATAGAGATAAATACTTTGAATTTAAATACGGCTGAAAGGATAAATGTTAATCCAAACACGAGTGCAAGTCCGATGATACCACCCAGCACACAAAGGAATGCACTTTCCATCAGGAACTCGGCAAGAATTGTTCTGCGTTTAGCACCTATTGCTTTTTTCAAACCAATAATACTTGTGCGCTCACGAACAGTTACGAACATGATATTGGCCACGCCAAAAATGCCGACAATAAACGAGAGAATTGTAATAGCAATACCACCAATGGTCATACCATTAAAAATAGAAGTGATCTGTGTGGCACCACTGCTAACATCGTTCAAAGCAAAATTATCTTCCTGTTTAGGATTGAGTTTACGCACACTACGCATTACACCACGTAACTCATTCTTCATGTCTTCGGTTGGTACATTTTCTTTTCCTTTCACGATCATAAAACCATCACTGCGGCTTTCGTTACCCACCTGGCTGGCAAAACGGTAAGGAATAATAATTACGTTATCAAAATCCCAACCACCCAGCATGTTTTGGCCCTGCTTTTTTACAATACCAATCACATTTACTTTACGTCCTTTTATCTCCACATTTTTACCTAAAGCGTATTCTGCTTTTTCAAATAATTTTTCTGCAACATTATATCCCAACACCACACTGGCAGTACCGTATTCAAATTCATTGGTTGAAAGATAACGTCCCCACCCTATTTCAACAGGTTGAATTATACTAAACTCTTCAGTAACACCATACCAGCTCACACTCGAAAGCGACACATCTTTGTAATCAATAGCAGATGCATTGAAATAGGTATAAGCCACATTACTCGCCAGCGACATTCGCTGCTTTACAGGAGCCATTTCTTTAAACTTCGAATTAGGTCGGTTTGCATATTTCCACCAGGGGTATTCGCCACCGCCGCCCCATGGCCATTTCTGAACATAAATTGTGTTATTGCCGAACGATTTGAATTCGCTTTTAATACTGCTCTCAAGGCTGCCCACTGTAGCCATTACACTGATGATGCAAAAAATACCAAACGTAATACCCAACAGGCTTAAAAAAGTCCGCAGTTTGTTCTTCCGTAACTCCTGAGTGGCAAAAAGGAGGCTGTTCCAGAAAATTTCGAAGGTTTTACGCATACCCAAATTTATAGTGATTTGTCGATGCACAAAGAAAATTGTTACAAATGGAAGCCCTCTGCGGCTTACCTTTGCGGGCTTGAAAAAGAGCCGATAGCCTTCGTCGCAAGCCATTAGCAATACCTGCCGGCTTGCAGCGAACAGCTTGAAGCTTGCAGCTTTAGTTATGAAGTTTACAAACGAAATCAATCGCCGACGGACATTCGCTATCATTTCTCACCCGGATGCCGGTAAAACAACGCTCACTGAGAAGTTGCTGTTGTTTGGCGGTGCCATCCAGGTGGCAGGTGCCGTAAAGAGCAACAAGATCAAGAAACACGCAACGAGTGATTTTATGGAGATCGAACGGCAGCGTGGTATCTCCGTGGCTACATCGGTTATGACCTTTGAATACAACGGCACACTTATTAACCTGTTGGATACGCCTGGTCACAAAGACTTTGCAGAAGACACTTACCGTACGCTCACGGCAGTCGACAGTGTTATTCTTGTGATTGATAGTGTGAATGGTGTAGAAGATCAGACCCGTCGTTTGATGGAAGTTTGCCGGATGCGTGATACACCGGTGATCGTTTTCATCAACAAAATGGATCGTGATGGTAAGAACCGTTTTGATCTGCTGGAAGAAGTGGAGAAAGAATTGAATCTGCATCTGCACCCCATGACATGGCCCATTAACAGCGGCAAAGATTTCAAAGGTGTGTATGATCTCGATAAAAAATCATTGGTACTGTTTACCCCCAATACAAAAGCGAGTGATGAAGATGTGGTAGAGATCAAAGATCTTTCTGCTACTGTACTTGATGAAAAAGTAGGCGAGATTGATGCCAAAACCTTGCGTGAAGATGTGGAACTGGTGGATGGTGTGTATGGTGATCTTGATACAGCTGAGTACCTGAAAGGAAAAGTTGCACCTGTATTCTTTGGCAGTGCCGTAAATAATTTTGGTGTGAAGGAAATGCTAGATACGTTTATCCGCATTGCACCTCTGCCGCAAAGCCGTGAAACTTCAACCCGTCATTTAGATGTGCAGGAAGATAAATTCAGCGGATTTATTTTTAAGATCCACGCCAACCTTGATCCGAAACACCGTGACCGTATTGCGTTCCTGCGTGTGTGCAGCGGTAAGTTTGAGCGTAATAAATATTTTCATCATGTGCGTTTAGATAAGGATGTACGTTTCAGCAATCCTTATTCGTTCATGGCCCGTCAGAAAGATGTGATTGAAGAAGCTTACCCCGGTGATGTGGTTGGTTTGTTTGATACCGGTAATTTTAAGATTGGTGATACCTTGACCGAAGGTGAAGATTTTTACTTCACCGGCATTCCTTCTTTCTCACCAGAGTTGTTTAAAGAAGTGGTGAATAAAGATCCTATGAAAACAAAGCAACTGGAGAAAGGTTTGTTACAGTTGACTGATGAAGGTGTTGCACAATTGTTCACACAGTTTGGCGGTAATAAAAAGATCATTGGTTGTGTGGGCGAACTGCAGTTTGAAGTAATACAATACCGTTTGTTACAGGAATATGGCGCCAGTGCCGAGTTCAGAGCTATGCCTTATTACAAAGCCTGCTGGATCACCAGTAAGGATCAAAAGAAGCTGGATGATTTCACCCGTTTTAAAACAAATAATATTGCAGCCGATAAAGACGGGCATTTGGTGTACCTCGCACAAAGTGAGTGGTTCTTAAATACAGAGCGTCAGAACAATCCTGATATTGAGTTTCACTTTACGAGTGAGATACATAAAGAGGGATAAGAAGAAGTAGGAAGTACGAGGAACGAAGTACGACATACCTGATCTCTCGAAGCACATTTTACACCCTGGCGATAATTGCAGATTGCAGAATTACGATTTCAAATTAACAGCAGCAGCAACTTGTAATGATACTTTTCACATCAGAACGCTTATACGTACAGCCTTACACAAAGGATGATGCAGATATTTTCTTTGCATTGAATGGCGATGCAGAGATCATGCAGTATATCCGTGAACCGAAGAGTAAAGAAGAAAGTGATGCTTTCCTGGAAGAAAATCTAAAATTCTACAATGATCATCCCGGTTTAGGCCGCTTTGCGGTGTTTACAAAAGACGACAACAGCTTTGCAGGTTCCTTCTCACTCCTGTCAATTGATAACAGCGAAAACATTCATCTTGGATATGCGTTGCTGAAACCGTTTCACGGCAAAGGATTAGCAACGGAGTTAGTAGTGGCTTCGTTTGATTATGTATTCCGTACCATTCCGAACGAGAGCGTTCATGCATTAACGGTTGCTGAGAATATTGGCTCGCAGAAAGTGTTATTGAAATGCGGCTTCAGGTTTATTACGACAATGGACCATGAAGGTGATGAAGTAATGGTTTATGAGTTACAAAGGGACAAGGCACAAGATTCAAGTAACAAGTCTTTAACTCACCGTTAAAAAAGTCCTGCATCAGCCATCCTAAATCAGAAATCCAGTTAAACCTTCCCTATCTTCTCCATCATCTTTTCTACCAATTTATAAGTAGCAGGGCAATACTCAACATTCTGTTTGTACACATGCACCCACTCGGTAAAATTCTTTTTGGTGTGATGAGGGAATGTGGCACAATCAACAGGACGTATTTCGTAAATAGAACACTTATTATCTTTTAAGTTGAGGAACTGGCAAGGTTGCTTTTTGTTCATTATATCACCGGTGCTGCGTTCTTTGTACAACCACTTTGCGGTAAACTCTTCCGGTGTTTGATCGAAGTGAGCAGAGATACGTTTAATATCCTGCTTGGTGAAAGTAGGGGTCATTGTTTTGCAACAATTCGCACATGCAAGACAATCTGTTTCTGCCCACACTTCTTTGTCCATTTCCTTTGCAATTTTATCTACACCTTTTGGTTTCACTGTTTCCAATCGGGTAAGGAAATAACGGAACCGACGACGGTTAGTGTTCATTAAACGCTTAAAGAAAGGAAGGTGCATGGGCTTCGATGATTGCATACAGGGATTGATTATTAAGCAGCGAATATAATGAGCAATTGGCAATGAACAATAGGCCACGGAGAATAAGCAATTAGCAAGATTGAATTGGCAATAAGCAGTGGGCAATAGGCAATCTGCAATGAACCTCATTCTTGACTCTCTCAATCTTTCCGTCTTTCCGACTTCCAGACTTTCCATTCTACCCACTTTCTTACTTTAAAATCTTCTTATCTTCCAAACTTCAACCGTGTTTGTAATATGTGGGATCCATATAAGAAAGGATTTAAAGCTTACCTGCAACTGGAACGTTCGCTGAGTGAAAACTCGGTGGAAGCTTACCTGCATGATGTCGAAATGCTTACACAATACCTGCAAACTGTAAACGATCTGAAGAACCCATCAGAGCTTGTATTGAAAGACCTGCAACAATTTACAAAGTGGGTAGCTGAACTTGGCATGAGTGCCGGTAGCCAGGCAAGGATCATCTCCGGGCTCCGGCAATTTTATAAATACTGTTTGCTTGAACAGATCAGTACAACCGATCCTACTGCATTGCTTGAAGCGCCAAAGCTGAAACGAAGTTTACCCGATACGTTGAGTTATGAAGAGATCGAAAGCATGATCAACAAGATCGATCTCAGTAAACCGGAAGGTGGGCGTAACAAAGCCATTCTTGAAACAATGTACAGCTGTGGTTTGCGTGTAAGTGAAGTGGTGAATTTAAAATTATCGAATCTTCATCTCGATGTAGGCTTTATTCGTGTAATTGGCAAAGGCGATAAAGAACGCTTAGTGCCAATTGGCAGCAGTGCCGTTAAATACATTACGATTTATGTAAAAGATATTCGTGTGCATGTGCAGCCGAAAAAAGGAAAAGAAGATTTTGTTTTCCTCAACAGGTATGGCAGCGAGTTAACAAGAGTCATGATCTTCCTCATCATTAAGCAACTGGCAGCACAGGCGGGTATTACAAAAAATATTTCACCACATACCTTCCGGCATTCATTTGCCACGCATCTGGTGGAAGGTGGTGCCGATCTGCGTGCCGTACAGGAAATGCTGGGACATGAAAGCATTACCACCACTGAAATTTATACCCATCTCGACAGGGAGTATCTCCGCAAAACGCTGGAAAAATATCACCCGGGTTTTGGGAAGAAATAATTAATTAAACTACGAATACTAAAGCGATGAAACAACGCATTTATTTCACTCTATTCTTGCTCCTTTTTTCTTTTACATTTTGTGCAGCACAAAAAGGCAGCAAGATGGAAGTGATCGCTTATTATTCAGGAAGTATTGACGCGATTGACAAATACAATGTTGAAGAACTCACACAGATCATTTTTTCATTTGGACATTTAAAAGGGAATCGGTTACACATCAGCAATGCAAGAGATACGGCCAGGATTCAAAAACTTGTATCACTCAAACAGCGTAATCCAAAATTAAAAGTGTTGTTATCACTTGGTGGCTGGGGAGGTTGTGCACCATGTTCTGATGTGTTTTCAACTGCTGATGGTAGAAATGAATTTGCGGTATCAACAAAAGAACTACTAGCTTTTTTTAAAGCAGATGGCATTGATCTCGATTGGGAATACCCGGCTATTGAAGGACATCCCGGTCATGCATATAAAAAAGAAGACAAGGCGAATTTCACTTCGCTGGTACAGGCACTTCGCAAGTCATTGGGCAAAAAGGCAATCATTAGTTTTGCTGCGGGCGGATTTGATAAATTTTTACAGGAATCGATCGACTGGCAGGCTTTAATGCCAGTGATCAATTATGTAAACCTGATGAGTTATGATCTTGTAAGCGGCTTCAGTACTGTTACAGGTCATCACACCCCACTCTATTCAAACAACGAACAGAAACAATCAACTGATAATGCGATCAGGTATTTCAAATCGATCAATGTGCCTCTGCAAAAAATTATTATTGGTGCTGCTTTTTATGCACGAACCTGGGAAAATGTAAAAGATGTAAATAACGGTTTATACCAGAATGGAAATTTTAAACACTTCATTTCATATAACCAGTTTGACCAGCGATTAAATAAAGACAGTGGCTTTGTTTATTTCAGGGATAGCTTGGCCCGGGCACCCTATGCATATAATAAACGAAACAACACATTCGCCACGTTTGATGATGAAGTGTCTGTTGCTGCAAAAGTGAATTATGTAAAACAACATCAACTCGGCGGCATCATGTTCTGGGAATTGTCACTGGATAAACCGGTGAACGGTTTACTGGGTATTATCAATAAAGAGAAAAACAAATAACACCACTATCTAAACCGGCAAGAACATCAGTAAACTTTTCACTTGCTCCCTGATACGCTCGACAGCCGTTGAGCGATGCTTAAATTCAATGCCGTGTATCTCAGCCATTAATTTTTCAAGTTTTGCTGCCGAACTATACAAATGTTTCGTAGAATAAAGTTTGCCATTCTGCAATGTGAACGGGATCGATATATCTAACCTGTTGGCATAATAACGGCTGCCCAATTGAAACTGCATCCGGTAATTGTTATTGATAGTTCCGGGCTCAAAGATCAGGATCATATCATGAAGCCTGTCGAAGCGCCAATGCTTTTCATAAAAAAGAAAATTAAATACCTGTAATTGATAAGAAGGATGTATAAAAATGGCATCCCTGCCTGCTGCCTGCAGGGATGCCAAACTGATCACTTCTTCTCCTAACTTGTTTTGCAGCTCTTTTGAAATTTCAGCGGTATTGAATAACAACATATTTATCATTAAGGGATATCAGAAAATCTTAACGGTACTGCATTTCGCCTTCGCCATTTACTACAGCTGCCTCCGCAGTTGCATGATTAAAATGAGCAAATCTTGTTTCAATATCTTTCATGGCCAGGATCATTTCTTTCGACAGTTGTTCACGCTCACTGAGTTTATGCTGTAACAGTTCAATCTGCAAAGAGAGTTCGTCTTTTTCACGAATGAATTCTGCAATGGTTTGTTCTTTCTCGTGAACCTGTTTACTCATCAGCGTAAGGGATGATTCAAACGCCTGTAATTTTTCTTTCCAGGTATTCTCCTTTTGTTCAAGCGATGAGTTTACCAACTGAAATTGTTCTTCCAGCTGTTGCTTCTCTTTCGCTATGTGTTGCAACTCCACAATATCCTCTTCAACCATTCGCTTTTCCTGTTGCAACCTTGCTATATTTTCATTTAACCGTTCATTGCTGGCAAGCAATTGTTCATACGAATAGGTATCACGCAGTATTGCAGTTAAATGATCTCTGAATTCTTCAACTTTTTCTGCCACTTGCGTAGCATGAATGCGGGTGGCAGTAATGCCGGCCTTTTGTACAAGAATATCTTCATTTATATTATTTGTTGCTGCTATATTATTCAGTTGTTGCTTTAAGCGTTCAATTTCTTCTTCTAATGCCTGCTCCCGTTCAGTAGTTTTGGCGAGCAACACCTGTTGCTGCAGTTGCTCAACCTGCAATCTTGCTTCTGAGAGTTCAACACCAAACTGCTCTTTTAATTTTTCTGCTTCGGCAAGCTGTTCCTGCAGCTGCTCTTCAAACTTTAATTTATCGTGGTTAAACTGCTCCACCAACAACTCCTTTGAGCTGTTGCTCTCCCTCAATTGCTCGTATGCTTCGTTTACATGAAGTTTTTCCTGTTCGGTATTGCGTAATTGTTGTTCTAACTCAAGTAAACTACGCTCCTGTCTTGCTATTTTATCCTGAAGATTCTGTAATATTTGTTGGCCAGCCTCTGTTTCTACATCTTCTCCTTCAATAACATTGCCTTGCCGAAGTTGCTCGATATGTGTTAACGCTTTTGCATACTGCACCTGCAGTTCCATATGTCTTTTTTCTGCTGCTTTCAATTCATCCTGCAACATCAATTCAGCTTCTTCTTTACGTAATATCTCTGAGCTGAATTTATTCTGCAATGTTTCCAATTCAAGTTGCAACTCTTCAGTTTCGTTTATACCAGTTCTTGAACGGTACTTATCGAAGAAGAGTTTTGCCAGATAGCCTGTTGCCAGTGCCAGCAAGATGGTTAAAAACAATTCAGGTGTGTTTAAGGAATAGATTGTTCCCGGGATCACATAAACATTCATAATAAATTCTCCTTTATGTAAGTTTCATTGCTACAGATCAATTCAGGGGTAAATCGTTCAACAAAAAGGATTTGCGGGAGTTATCAGCTAAAATGCAAATATCAAACCAAACTTATTTTTTGTGGATAAGAAAGAAGGCCGCTAAAGCGGCCCGTTTATAAGTGTTCTTCCTATGCTGTTTATTGAACAACTATTTTACTGCTTTGGATAAGCTTCTTTTGCTCATCTATTATCTGAACGATGTACATACCGGGCAGAGTTTTGCCGTTTAAATGTATTTGCTCCGTTTCGCCTTTACCGCTGACCTGTTTTTGAAAACTGGAAATCAATTGGCCTGAAGAGCTAATTATTCTGATTTGATATTGACCGGATTTTACGTTAGAGAACGAAATATTGATGGAAGTAGATTGTGAAACAGGATTGGGATAAACATAAAAAGCACTTTTTGCAATTGATAGCATCTCATTTTTTTGATCCAGAGGTTCTAATTTAATCTCACTTTTACTATTTAGAATACTCTTTAAGTTTAGCTTGCTGGTTTTATAACCAATCGATGAAACGATTATGTCATAATCATTTGTCTTTAATGAATCTGTTTCAAATCGTCCGTAAGCATCTGCAATAAAATAACTCACTTTACCTGTTTTTACTGACTTTGCTTCTACTGTTGCATTACTTACTGTTAGCAAAGTCTTAGCATCCCGAATAACAAATTTTCGATGATACGCTTTTTTGGTTGTAATGATGATTACGCCATGTAATGCACGCAACCATAAATTGATTCGGCTGTTGGCGTTTTCAAAATTTGTATTTCGAGAATGTCAGCCGGATTTATTTGAGCGATATCCGAGGACTCATACAATACCCCATTAACAACATACAATGGAATGTTATTACTGCTAATACTTCTTGAACATCTAATGCGAATAGTTAATGCCGGGCCGGGACGCCCACCTTGTAATATCTGTTGAACTGCAGTTGGCGCTGCTGACGGCAATGCAAACATTTGCTCCTGGCTAAACGAGTGACAAACCAACAAGAGCCACCCGATTAAACTCATACATTTTTTCATGAGTATCGTTTTTATTGAACTGAAAGTTTTGTTGTCTGTACCAGTTTCTTTTGCTCATCCAATACCTGCAGCACATACATACCTGCGGTCATGTTACTACTAAGGTGTATCTGTTCTGTTTCACCTCTGCCGCTGATCTGTTTTTGGAAACTGTAAAACAATTGTCCTGTTGCATTCAATAAACGTATTTGGTATTGCCCGGGTTTAACATCGGGGAATGAAATGTTGATAGTGCCTGTTGCAGCAACAGGATTGGGATAAACTTTTACTTTAGCCGGCAGCAATGTATCTAAAATAGAAACCCTGCTACGTGTTATGATTGAAACAGCGCCAGTCATCCCTCCCATTCTTCGGGTTTGATACCCTACTACTATTACACCCAACATGTCAACTGTGGCCGCTTTCATTTTTACTATAGCTTCATTCGCCCTTTTCAGTTCACTGGCTTTTATTTCTTTCATTTCATAACCAATACTGCTGAATTGGAGCTCCGATTTCTTTGAAGGAAGATAAATGGAATAGAGCCCTTTTTCGTTTGTTACAACTCCCTGGTTCGTGCCCTTTATCATAATTGAAACACCCGCCAATGGCTCTTTTGTTATTTCATCAATTACGCTTCCTGAAATAAATAAAATTTTTTGTTGCCTTGAGGTACTATACCCGCCAATTACTATAACTTGTTCCTTAGCTGTTTCCGATGATGGCAAACAAACTGTCTTATTTGCCTGTTTCGGCACCTGCTCTTTAAACTGTCCCTTCGCTTTTGTTGCAAACAAAAAAGCTGGTAACAATAAACCGGCTGCATATTTCAAGAAAGATGAAGCTGGTTTCAATTCTATTTTCTGAATAGGTCTGTCTAACTGGTCATCGGTAAAACGGCCGCAGGCAGAACCATTGTAATTATTAAAGAACGAAATGATCTCTTCATCTGTTTGCATAGTGAAATCAACAACATTCTTTTGACAGGAAGAACAGAATCGTCCCTGTTCAACCGGCGTCATTTTGTTCCAGTCTTCATGACAGGGATCAGCAATACTGAGGTATAATTTTTCGCTCATAGCAGTTTTGGTTTAGTGGTGAATAAAAAAGAGACTGTGTGTTATTGGAGGATTAGGGCCAGGCCGCTAAAAGCGGCCAGACCCGGTGATGCATTAGTCAATCACTACACTTTCATCTCGCTTGGTATGTTTCTTTGCCAATGATTGCACATTCTGTACAAGCTTGATAAATTCAGTTCGATATCCCTCTTTATCCGCACCAATAGCGGCATTGGCCTGGCGGATCACTTTTTCATACGTGGTATTGCCTTTAAATTCAGAGTTGCGTAACAGCATACCAAACTGTGCAACAGCAGTGGCAAAACGGAAGTTTTCTGATGTTTTCTCAAACGGTATCTTTTCATCGAGTAACGGATGAACCATCAGCTTACTTTCATTTGCATCGGGTTCTTTATAACGGAACTTAATGGTCATGATTTCGTTTTTCAATCCACTTTTTTTATTCTTCGCTGGTTGCTGGTATTTCAATTCATCTACATCTTCAATAAAATCACTTTCAACACCCACCGGAATAATTTCATATAAAGCTGTAACAGTATGTCCGCTTCCTAATTCACCAGCATCTTTTTTGTCGTTATTGAAATCTTCTTTATTCAATAAACGGTTTTCGTAACCAACCAAACGGTAAGCCTGTACCAATACCGGGTTAAATTCAACCTGCAGTTTTACATCTTTTGCAATGGTGAACATGGTGCCGCCAAATTCATTCACCAATACTTTCTTTGCTTCATTCATTCCATCGATGTAAGCATGATTGCCATTGCCTTTATTCGCCAGCTTCTGCATTTTGTTGTCTTTGTAATTACCCATGCCATAACCAAGCACGGTTAAGAATACACCGCTTTTGCGTTCTTCTTCAATCAGGCGTTCCATTGCATCATCGCTGCTCATGCCCACATTGAAATCTCCATCGGTACAAAGGATCACACGGTTATTTCCTCCTTTTTTGAATTGTTCTTTAGCAACATTGTAAGCAAGCTTGATACCTGCACCACCTGCTGTGGAACCACCAGCTTCCAATTTATCAATGGCAGCCATAATTTTTTCTTTATGCATTCCATTTGTAGAAGGTAATACCAAACCGGCAGCGCCGGCATAAACTACGATTGCCACATGATCCTGTTCACGCAATTGATCCACCAATAATTTCAATGACGCTTTCACCAAGGGGAGTTTATTTGCATCACTCATTGATCCGCTTACATCAATCAGAAAAACAAGATTAGATGGAGGAAGATTTGTTGTAGCAATTTCTTTTCCCTGCAAACCAACCATCACCAGTTTATGTTCTTTGTTCCAGGGGCATGCACTCATTTCAGTATTGATGCTGAATGGATCGTTACCAGTTGGCTGCGGATAGTTGTATTTGAAATAATTGATGAATTCTTCAACACGCACTGCACCTTCGGCAGGCATTTGTCCATAGTTGATCATGCGGCGAACATTACTGTAAGAGGCACCATCAACATCAATGGAAAAAGTAGATAGTGGTTCATCAGTTACTTTACGGAAACGGTTTTCAGTAATGCCATCGTAGTCTTCAGTATTGTAAACTTCAGCATCATGCATTGATAAACCTGGTGCTCTTGAACCATAAATTGCAGATGGTGTTGAATAAGTCAACTCTTTTCGCTTTTTTGTTCCATAACCAATCACCACCACCTCTTCCAGTTTTCCTACTGATGGTTTTAATTTAATGTTCACAGTTTGCTGGCTATTCAGTTTTACTTCTTGAGTTTCGTAGCCAACATACTGAAACAACAATGTACTTTTTGCTGATGCCACTTTTATACTGAAGCTTCCGTTGGCATCAGTAGCAGTTCCGTTCTTTTGTCCTTTCTCCGTAACTGAAACGCCTGCTAATGCAGCGCCGGTTTCGTCTGTTACTTTACCGGTAACAAGTACAGGTTCATAAAATGCAGTGCTGAACATGGCAGCAATAAAAACGAGTGTGGTGAATATGTAACGCATAAGTTAAGATTTGGGAATAGGATGCAGCCATTTTTAGAATTACACAACATCTCCAAAAAATATTTTTACCTAACTTCCCGCCTCAACCTGTTTGGCTTGGCATTTATTAAGGCAAAAGATGAAACCACATTAACTGACGCAGAGCTGGTACAACTGTACCGGGCAAATGCTGATTTGAATGTGCTCAGTAATCTTTACCAGCGATACATGGACCTGATCTATGGTATTTGCCTCAAGTATCTGAAAGACCCGGAAGCAGCGAAGGATGCCGTGATCAATATTTATGAAGAGCTGATCGCTAAACTGAAGCAGCACGAAGTGAGTAATTTCAAAAGCTGGTTATACACGCTCAGCCGTAACCATTGCCTCATGCAGCTACGGAAAGAAAAAGGTCATCATACAGTTGAAATTCCTGAAACGTTTATGCAAAGCGGCGAATTAATGCATCCAGATGCCGTAGAGCAAAAGGAGGAACAGCTTAACAGCATGGAAAAATGCCTTGAACAACTGCCGGCAGAACAAAAAACCTGTGTTACTTTGTTTTACCTGCAGGGCAAATCTTATGACGAGATAACTGTACAAACGGGCATTGAATGGAATAAAGTGAGAAGTTATATACAGAATGGACGAAGAAATTTGAAACTTTGTATGGAGAAAAAAGCAGCCGATAGTATTTAGTTATCAGTAAAAAGTAAAAAGATCAATTACAACGCACACGATATTGAACGTTACCTCAAACGGCAAATGAATGCTGCCGAGATGCATGCCTTTGAACGGGCCATGATGGACGATCCGATGCTGGCCGATGCAGTGGATGGTTATCAATCTGTAATTACTGAACGAAATATTGATGCTGATCTTGCCGATTTAAAAACAAAAATCAATCCCAAAAAAGAAAATGGGAAAGTGATCACGGGCTTCTTTCGCCCTTGGATGAGTGTGGCAGCAGGTCTAATTATTGTTTTAACGGCGGTATTGTTTTACCGTTATCAAAACCAAAACTCACCAGCGGAAATAGTTGCCGTGAAGGAACAGAAAGCAGAAGATACCGTTCCAGCACTGAAAGAAACAGTTGTTGATTCAACTACAGTTGCAATAAATGATGCACAACCTGTGATCACGGTTTCACCAAAAGTTTTACCACTTAAAAAAAGCAAGCAAGTAAAAGACAATGCTGCTTTAACAGAGGATAAGAGTGATTTTGCAAAATCGGAAGCAGTTGCCGCTCCACCGGTTTTGAATGAAGTTGTTATTGCACCCGCAACACCGAAACCTGCTGCAGCTCAAAAGAAAAATGAACCCTTTACTTATTCCATTGCCGATTCAGAAACAAAAGCAAAAACTAAATTACCAACACTCAATAAGTTTACCGGGGTTGTGGTTGATGAAAACAATAATCCCCTGCCCTTTGCAAATATTACAGAAGTAAAAAGTCGTGTTGGAACCTATGCCGATGCAAAAGGTAACTTCACTATGGTAGCTGCCGATTCTGTTATATCTATTGAAACAAGATCGGTAGGTTACAGCAATGCAAATGTGTTGTTACGCAATAACCAGCAACAAAAAATTGTATTGAAAGATGAGGCTGTTACTGCAGGCACCCCCACCCGGGATCAATTGTTTGAGCGGAACCGTAACCGCACTTCGGTGATGAAAGAAGAAGTAACAGAAATGGAAAGTGAGCCAGCCGACGGATGGGATAAATATTCAACTTATGTGCTAAATAATCTCCGGACTCCTGATATCAACGACAAACGCAGGTTCAACGAAACGCAATTACAAAAAGAAGTAGAACTTTCGTTTGATGTGAATCCCGATGGCAGTATTGCCAATTTTAAAGTGGAACGTTCCAACTGCAGCACCTGTAACACCGAAGCCATCCGCATTATCAAAGAAGGGCCAAAATGGAAATCGAAAACAGGCAAAAAAGAACGGGCACGGTTTACCGTTCAATTTTGATTTTCGGCAATTTATCAATACTTCTTCCGGCTTTCGTGCAACTCCCTACCTTTGCGTCCTAAATAATATTGTTATATGAAAAAGTTACTTCTCGTTGCCTTTTGTATGGGCGCACTTGTAATGACAGAAGCACAGCAATTAAGAACACCACAACCTTCCACAACGCAAAGCGTTAAACAGGAACTCGGCTTGGGAACAATTGAACTTTCTTACAGCCGTCCGAACATGAAAGGACGCAAAATTTTCGGCGATCTCGTTCCTTTTGATAAAGTATGGCGCACAGGTGCCAATGGAGCAACTACCTTAACCTTTACTGATGAAGTAATGATTGGTGGCACAAAAGTACCTGCAGGTAAATATGGCTTGTTATCGATCCCTTCTGCTGGCGAATGGACCATCATCATCAGCAAACAAACTGATGTTACATCACCTGCTGCTTACAAGCAGGATATGGATGTTGTAAGGGTAAAGGCGAAACCAATGCAACTTCCCTGGAGCTTTGAAACCTTTGGTATTTCTTTTGAAAACATCAAAGACAATGGCTGCGAAGTAATGATGGCTTGGGATAAAACATTAGTTTCTTTCCCTATTACAACAGATGTTGATGGCAAAGTAATGAAGCAGATCGAAACCATTATGAAGAGCGACAGCCGCCCTTATTTTGCTGCTGCATCATATTACGCAAGCAATGGCAAAGATCTGAATCAAGCGATTGTTTGGTTTGATAAAGCTATTGAGCAAAATCCAAAAGCATTCTGGGTGTATTATCAAAAAGCAAGTGCATTAGCTAAGCTTGGCAAAAAAGCAGAAGCAATTGCTGTTTCTAACAAGTCAATTGAATTGGCGAAAGAAGCAAAGAATGATGATTATGTAGCTTTAAATGAAAAGCTGCAAAAAGATCTGAAATAATATTTCTTCCAGTAAACAAAAAACCTCACAGCATGCTGTGAGGTTTTTTTATGCGGCAACATTTTTATTTTACGATCGGGTAACTGTTCTGTGGTAACGCTAACGGTGGCGTAAGATCAGCTGTATTGAATTTGTTGAGTGAAAAGTAACTCTTATCACAGCATTCTGTTTGTCTTGTATTATAACCAAAGAGAAGTGAATCAGTAACAGTATTGTTCAATGAAAGGTAATAGGTTGAAAAATCTTTGTTAACGGTAAACCCGGTGATATAATTAGTATCGGCAATCACCTGGAAAGAACGTTTGATATTTTCAACTGCACCACTGCTTGTTCGCTTGGCAAAGATCTTTACATTGGCTGTATCATATCGCTTTTTCACACCACCAATGAGATCATTACCTGTACTTCCAACCAAGCGGAAGGAAAACGCAGGGAGAATCGGATTTCCGCAATCTGTTCTTGCACAATCTGCGCCACCGCAGCGGCTGCCTAAAATGGAGAAAACCAAAACCGATGAAACGATCAAAAACTTATTCTTCATGGCGCAAAAATAACAGCATTTAAGTAATCAGGCCTTTTCTTTACCTGTTAAAGTTTGTATGATGAGCGACAACAGTACAACAGCCACAGCCCCAATTACATTCAACCACAGGAAAGAAATAATATCGAGATAATACACGCTTATCACAATCACCTCTGAAATAATTGCTGCGATAAACACAGCATTCCCCTTTACCTGCTTCAGATAAAAAGCCACGAGGAAGATCCCAAGTATCGTACCATAGAACCAACTGCCGAGAATATTTACAGCTTCAATTAAGCTGTTGCCGAGGTTATATGCAAAAAAGGCAATGATCATACAGAAGATGCCCCACAGCAACGTGTAGATCTTACCCCAGCGATATTCTTCCCGTTCTGTCAATGGCTTTTTTGAAAATTTCTGGTGAAAATCGCACATGGTACAAGATGCCAATGAATTCAATGCGGCAGCAATACTGCCCCACGCTGCAAGAAAAATAATAGCAATGATCAATCCAACAAGTCCAGTTGGTAATACATCACCAACAAAACGCAGAAAGATATAGTTGGTATCGTTTGTATCTGCATTGGGATCAGCTTTTTTGATCAGGCTTTTCATTTCTGTCCTGATGGCTTTGCCTTTCGTTTCAATTTCCTGCAGTTCCTTTCTTGCTACATCAACAGCTGCGTTCTGCTCAGTTTTTCTTGCATTGGTCAACGCAATGGCAACTGTCTTCTTCTGTTCCTGTAACTGATCATAATAGTTACTTGCTTCTTTATACTCATTCGCATAACTGCTCTTTAGCACCACTGCTTCCTGTGTTTTATTAAAGAATGCAGGTGCTTTAAAGAAAGAATAATAAGCAAAAAGCAAACAGCCAATGATGAGGATCAAAAATTGCAGAGGCACTTTCACAAAGCCATTCATTAATAATCCCAAACGGCTTTCACGTGTGTCCTTTGCCGTGAGGTAACGCCCAACCTGGCTTTGATCAGTTCCAAAATAACTCAACGCTAAAAAGAAACCACCAATCACCCCACTCCAGATATTATAACGGTCTTTCCAATCAAAACCATTTTCCGTTACACCTGTTGTGATCACATTCAGTTTACCGGCTTTACCTGCCACATGCAATGCATCTGTAAAACCTAATCCTTCCGGCAAAGATGTAATGGCATAATAACCGGCAATGAACATCGCTGCGTATATGATGATAAACTGCACTTGTTGTGTATAGGCAACCGCTTTCGCTCCGCCTGTTACAGTGTAAACAATCAATAAGCCACCTGTTACAATATTGGTAACATAAATATCCCAACCCAGCATACTGCTTAATACCAACGATGGTGCGAATATGCTGATGCCCGTACTTAAACCTCTCGACAGTAAAAAAAGAAAGGATGTGAATGTTCTTGTTTTGAGATCAAACCGTTTTTCTAAATACTCGTAGGCAGTAAACAGTTTCAGTTTATGAAATACCGGAACAAACACAATACATACAACGATCATGGCAAACGGCAAACCAAAATAGTATTGCACAAAGCGCATCCCATCGGTATACGCTTGTCCGGGTGCAGTTAAGAACGTAACAGCACTTGCCTGTGTACCCATGATGCTTAACAAAATCACCCACCAGGGCATTTGCCTGTTGCTGAGAAAATAACCTTCGAGGTTTTTAGAATGGCGGCTACGGTAAACGCCATATACAATAACAGCCAGCAGCGTTACTATAAGAACGATCCAATCGGTGAGTTGAAAATTCATGCAAACTGTTGGGTGAAGAAATAAAAGAAAACAATGAGCAGGATGAGTACAGTTGCCACAGCAATATACCATCCATTCCAGCCCGATTCATTTTTATTTGACAAGTTGTTCATTTATTCTTTTTCGTCATTACGTGGACGTAAATAATACATCATAAACAATGCGATACCAATACCCAACAGCAGACCATAAGCAATTCGTTTGCTGATAAAACCGATCAACAAACCAAGCCCCAACCCTACTAACAATGTGCGTTCAATACCTGCCTGTTTCTTTGTGCTCATACCTGTTTACTTATCTACTTCAAACTTATTTATTCGGCTTCGCCAGCAAGTTAGCGATTAACCTGTAAGAACCCGGAACACCTGCAGGCAGTTGCCGAAAGAAAGCCAATGCCGAATATACAAATCTTCCTTTGCCATAATCAGCAACGATCAAACTCCCGTTACGCTGCGGCTCACCAGCATCATTCATGCCAAACAGCGATGTAAATTTTGCATCGATATTATCGGCTTCGTACACGCTGCGTTCCTGTACCCAACCTTCAAAATCCTTTTCGGTGATCTTGTTCGGATAGTTCAATACGACATGATTTGGCGCAAGAAAATTCACTTTTGCATTTTCCTCCGTTACACGGTTCCTTGAAATAACAAATGGATAGGGAGAGATTTTTGATCGCAGCTGACCTAATTGATTGCTGGTGTTGTACTGCACCAGCAACACACCACCTTCTTTCACATATTGCATCAACTCGTCGTACGCATTACTCAACCATTCATGAATATTGTATGCACGAATACCTGTTACCACCGCATCGTATTGTTTCAGGTTAGCATACGTTACTTTGTCTTCTGTAAGCATTTCAACCGTGTAGCCTAATTGCTGCAAACTGTAAGGCAGAAAATCACCGGCACCATTAATATAGCCGATCTTCTTTCCAACAATCTTTGCATCAACCGTTACAACTTTTGTAACAGCATCAGGGAAATAAGTGATCACAGGAATATGATCGTATTGAATTTTACGTACACGTTGCTTATTGATAAATGAAACACCTGAAGAATAATTGGGTTGTATAAATCCTGACAACCCATTACTAAACTTTTCAGGTCTCACTTTTGCATTTAATTGATAATCGTTTCCTTTAACGAATTCAAACTTACCATTGTCTGAATTCACTTTCCATCCTGAAGCACCATTGATTGAAACAGTTCCATTTGTTTTAATGGTTGCCTGTGGTATAAATGAAAAACTGATTTGCTTTGACGTTGTGTCTTTAAACAGCAAAAGCGAATTTCCTGCTTTGATCAACGCAGGTGGATACACGATAAGTTTTTCATACAACTCTCCTTTTACAGGATCGGTATGTTTATACATTACCGGTTTTACAAACGAAAAATCAGTTCCGTAAACTGAAATATGAAATACAGCGGTATAAGACGAACTGTTTTCTGCCATTCCAATTTTTCGTTGATCATCCACCGTAAAACTTCCGGTACTCATTGGTTTTACGATCCAATATGGTTCGGTCACTTGTCGTTTTACAAGGATGCGTCTTGCAAAGTTTATATTTTGATTTGGCGTGAGTTGCTTATCAAATGTTGAGTCAACAAAATAAGGCTGCTCACTCATTTCTTTTTTCAACGCTTCATCATACCAACTAAGTTTTGATTTCAAGCTGTCACGGCTTGCCAACAATGAACTGCTATCAAGCATCACTCTCTTTAAAAGAACCGGGATCGCTGTACGGTTGATCACATTAAAGTTTACACGCAAACTATCGCCTGTAACAATATATTCCTGGTTAGTGCTCGCCTCCATCCATAAACCTGCGCATGCTTCAATCAATGACTTTACTTCATTGAGCTTTTTTATTTTCCAGTCGCCATCGTTTACTTTTTCAATTGCGTTGTATAAAGCAACGAGTGATTGAACAGATGCTGAAGGATTTTGAACTGAATAGTTTGCTACGATCTGATCGATCATCGCATTGATAGCTGCGCCACCTTCAAACCTGCTCCAATCGTTGATAATTCCTTCAGCCAGATCTTGCTGTACAGGTTCTCCTGCAGTAAGTGTAAAAAATTCCGTTGATGATCCACGCTGACTAGGCACACCAAATCCCTGGCTCTTGTGCATGCTTCTGCTTTCACTGGCAATTTCGCCATAGCCTTTACCAAGTAATGGATTAAAAGCACCCACATCTAATTTTAGCTGATCATTTGATGTGGTATTATTTCCACCAAAATTGAAGGTGTTCCAGAAAATCCGTTTTGTCTTCCATGGCTTCACACCATATTTGAATTGTTCAGGAAAACGGTTGGGATCAGCAGCGGCATCAAACGCCTCACGTGCAAGTACAGCCGAAGCTGAGTGATGCCCATGCCCTGCCCTGTTATCGGGAGGAAAACGTGTAATGATCACATCAGGTTGAAACTTGCGTATCACCCAAACAACATCACTCAATATTTTTTCTTTCTCCCAAATGCTTAATGCTTCTTCGGTTGTTTTAGAGAAACCAAAATCATAAGCACGTGTAAAGAATTGTTCAGCACCATCAATGCGTCGTGCCGCCAGTAATTCCTGTGTGCGGATAAGTCCCAGTTCAATACCCTGCTCATCACCAATAAGATTTTGTCCGCCATCACCACGTGTCATGCTTAAATAACCGGTGCGGTATAAACGCTCTTTGCTGAAATAAGCGAGTAATCTTGTATTCTCATCGTCGGGGTGAGCAGCAACATAAAGGACGCTGCCAATGACTTTGAGTTTCTTAAGCCCGAGCAAAATTTCCGCACTGTTCATTGTTTGCGGAGTTTGCGCTTTGGCTGTAAACAGTATAACGAATGAAAGAATAAAAGCGATTCCTTTTCTCATGGAAGACAATTGTTGGCTGCGAAGATAGAGTTTGCCCCTATCTGTTTCCTACCGATGCTGTAAATTTTAAATGATTAACATTTTTGCAATAAACATATTCCATACAATCACTTGCGTCTGACTACTTACCACTTACCGCACTTTACAATGACGAACCGAAAAATAAATACGCCAGTAAGATGGATGTGATAATACCAACGAGATCGGCCAGCAACATGGCGCCTACGGCATAACGGGTATTCTTAATTCCCACAGCTCCAAAGTAAACAGCGATCACATAGAATGTTGTATCACTGGAACCTTGCAACACCGATGACAAACGACCGGCAAAAGAATCGGGACCAAATGTTTTCATTGTATCAATCATCATACCTCTTGCACCACTGCCGCTTAATGGTTTAATAAGTGCCGTTGGTAACCCATCAACAAAACGTGTATCAGCTCCCATCCACATAAAAATTGATTTCATGCCATTGATCACAACATCAAACGTACCACTGGTGCGCAAAAGACTAATGGCAACTAACATCCCAACTAAATAAGGAATGATGCGCACAGCAGTTTCAAATCCTCCTTTTGCTCCTTCAATAAATGCATCAAACACATTGATCTTTTTATACAAAGCCCCCAAAACGATCGCAAGAAAAATAAACAGGATCAAGCCGTTGCTGAGCACGCTGGAAAAAGATTGAACACCATCTGCATCTAAGCGAACAAGATAAAGTACCAATGACGCAATGATAGCGGAGATACCAAGTACCCATGCCAATATCACCGGTTGAAACACATTGATCTTTTGTTTGAATGAAACGATAAACATCGCTGCCATCGTTGCAGCAAATGTGGCTACCATACAAGGCACAAAAATATCGGTGGGATTGCTGGCTTTCAGTGACGCCCTTGCAGCAATAATTGTAACAGGAATAAGTGTTAAGCCTGAAGCATGCAAACATAAAAACATCAGTTGTGCATTGCTGGCTGTTGTTTTGCTGGGATTAAGTTCCTGCAGACTTTCCATTGCTTTTAAACCGAATGGAGTTGCTGCATTATCTAAGTTGAGCAAATTGGCACTAAAGTTCATCATCATATGCCCGAATGCAGGATGGCCTTTCGGTACTTCAGGGAAAATGCGTGAAAAGAATGGACCGATAATACGTGATAACAAATTGATGCCGCCCGCTTTTTCTGCAATACTCATAAAGCCCATGAACAGGGCCATGATGCCGATAAGACCAATACAAATGGTCACAGCATCTTTACAAGTTTCAATCACCCCATTTGCATTCTGAACTCTTACCGCAACAACCTCTGATCCTTCTCTTTTATAGGTGATCTTATTCTCAGTAACTCGTGAAGAAGTATCTAAGGCCTGCAGAATAGCCGGAGAAGCACTTGTAGAATTCATCGACTTCACTTCCAGCGAATCACCATTTTTGCCGATGATCATAGAAGAAAATATCTGCTTTTCCCCCCCCATGGGCAGGTACTTGAATAACGCAACTGTGATTGCTATCAGGATGAACGCACTCCAGATTCTGCTTAACGCCATACTTCAATTTTAGATTACGGATTGAAGATTGCAGATTTTTACGAAACAGCCAAAACCATCTTTTCACAGGTTTCGCTGCTAAGTTTCGAAGGCTTATCTTTGCGCCTCGAAAAAAAGCAGATTAGAATTGTTGTGGTTGAAGTGTGCAACGCAAGGAACGGTGAATAGAATTAAAGGGCCGACAACAAAATCTGAAATCTAACTTCTAAAATCGTATATCGAATCATGGGTTTAAAAGCAGGTATTGTGGGTTTGCCAAACGTTGGAAAGTCGACCTTGTTCAACGCCGTAAGTAACAGCGCCAAGGCACAGGCGAGTAATTATCGTTTTTGTACCATTGAACCCAATGTTGGTTTGGTGGATGTGCCGGATGTGCGGATTGATAAACTGGCGGAACTGGTGGTGCCGGATCGAACTGTTCCAACACAGATCGAGATCGTTGATATTGCCGGTTTGGTGAAAGGTGCCAGCAAAGGTGAAGGCTTGGGTAATAAGTTTTTGGCAAATATCCGTGAAGTAGATGCGATCATTCATGTGATCCGTTGTTTTGAAGATGAAAATGTGTTGCGTGAGGAAGGTGCCATTAACCCTGTAAGCGACAAGGAAATTATTGATACCGAATTGCAGTTGAAAGATCTTGATACTGTTGAAAAGAAAATTCAACGTATCGAAAAACAGGCACGTGTTGGTGATGCAAAAGCAAAAGCTGAGCTGGAAGTCTTGCTCGCTTGTAAAGCACATTTGGAACAGGGTAAAAGCATTCGTGGTTTAGATCTGAACAGTGCTGAACTTGATCTCATCCAGGATTCTTTTTTCCTGACGCAGAAAAAAGTATTGTATGTGGCGAATGTGGATGAAGCCAGTATGCATACGGGTAATAAATATTCAGAGGCTTTGATTGCCGCTGTAAAAGATGAAGGTGCAGAAGTGATTGTGATGAACAACAGCATTGAAGCACAGATCAGCGAAATGGAAGATCCGGATGATAAGCAATTGTTCATGGATGAATATAAGATGACAGAGCCTGCATTGAATCGTTTGATCCGCACGACATACCACCTTCTTGACCTGCAAACATATTTCACGGCGGGTGTTCAGGAAGTTCGTGCATGGACCTTCCACAAAGGCTGGAAAGCGCCACAATGCGCTGGTGTGATCCATACCGATTTTGAAAAAGGCTTTATCAAAGCGGAAGTAATTGGGTACGATGACTATGTTACCTATAAAACCGAAGCTGCAGCACGTGAAGCAGGAAAATTAAGAATTGAAGGAAAGGAATACCTGGTGAAGGATGGCGATGTGATGCATTTCAGGTTTAATGTGTAATAAGACTTGCAATAAAGTTTAAAAGCGGCGCTTAAAGAGCCGCTTTTTTATTTGCCCATCATTTGTAACTGGGCGCAAAAAAATCCCCCGGAAAACCGAGGGATAACTTATTTACTGAATGGCTCTTAAAGAAACTGTTCAGCTTATGCTTTCTTAGCGTATTTTTTCTTGAATTTGTCGATACGACCAGCAGTATCCACAAGGATATTCTGACCAGTAAAGAATGGATGACTCATGCTGGAAATCTCCAGTTTAATAAGAGGGTATTCATTACCATCTTCCCATTTTACTGTTTCTTTTGACGGGGCAGTAGAACGGGTTAAAAATGAATAGCCGTTACTCATGTCTTTAAACACTACAAAACGGTAATTAGCGGGATGAAGTTCTTTTTTCATAATTCCTGGGAGTTTTCAGCACGGATTTGGCCGTGCATTTTTTTTAACGAAAGCGCAAAAGTAAAGATTCTGTACTACTGAGCCAAATGAAATTTTAGATAGATCACGGCCGTCCAAAAATAGTCGCCGGCGGCTTTCAGGCAACTCTTTTCTTTTTATTCTGAAAAAGGCAACATAAACTTAAACTTATGTACTAATGAAAGGTCTGATAAAAGCTGAAATTTGTCCGATAAAACTGGTAAATGCTCAATCGCTTTTAAATAATGATGGCCAAGACTGATTCTATAAAATTTCGATACAAAGAGTATGAAAAGCACTTTTTTTATTGTTCCTTTGTCCTCCTGTGAAATCCATAAGGTTCAATATCCGGATTATTCCAACTATTAAACGAACATTATGTTGACTCACCTATTGGTAATCGGATCGATCATTTTTCTTTTTGTAAGCATTCAATGGCTTTCCCGTCGCAAGCAGGCAAAATTCCGCCAATCAGCACAACGTCAATTTCATCCAAAACAGGAAGCTGCAGCCTGAGTTTCGTCTATTTTATTCTTCTTACCTAGTTGATATAGGGGCATAAAAAAAGCACCGAATTGTTCTTTATAATCGCTTGCGCTTTTATACTTACTAACCCAGTGCTTCCGGAATCAGCAATTATCTTTTAACGGACTTTTGCTGCTCCACCACTTTCACTTTTATTGCTAAAATTTCCAGCGGCTTTGTATGTTAAAAGTAGTCTTTGATTCCTATTCGTTCCAACTTTCAGGGGGCTTTGATATGCACCAGTTAAGCACCTGGTTATCCACCGGAAACAGCCCAAAAACCTCAGTTCTGCACAGTTTATGAACGCATGTTCTCGAATTGTAAAGGAACGCCGAGATCCCAGCCTTTAGAAGCCTGGATCACTTCCTGCAGATCATCAATTTTTTTCCCCGTAACCCTAACAATATCATCGTTAATGGAAGCCTGCACCTTTAACCCGGAGTCTTTTATCAGCTTTACGATCTTTTTGGCATCCTCCTGTTTCAAGCCATTGCGCACCAGTACTTCTTTCTTAACGAGTTTACCACTCTGGAACGATTCCTTGCTTTGATCGAATGCTTCCGGTGCTATCCCCTGCTTGTGTGCACGGCTGATCAATACATCGATCAACTGCCCCATTTTCATTTCATCTTCCACCTCAATATTGATCTTAAACTCTTTCTTGTTCAAATCAATTTTCACATGACTTGCTTTAAAATCAAAACGATTGGTGATCTCCTTGGTGGTAACGTTCACCGCATTGTCCAGTGCCTGGGCATCAACTTTACTAACAATATCAAATGATGGCATAACTAAAAATTTGAAATAAGACGTACAAAATACGAAGTGTTTCAATGCAAAAATAAATGTTGTAAAATAAAAACGGTCTGTAAAAAGAAACCCCGGTAGAAACCGGGGTCGTCAATCAACATGAGAAAATATATAGAGAGAATAAAAACTTATTCAACTGATTTCACACGATTTTGTTCATCTGCTGCACCGCTTGCTTTACGACGGCCATTACCGTTGATCTTTCCTTTACTGAAACGGTAAGTGAATGTCATACCCACAGTTCTTGAATCTCTTCTTTGTTGGAAATTTGCGTGGATCAAACCATATTTGATTTCGCCTTGTCCTCTTTGTGTCCAGAGAATATCTCTAACACTTAACCGGAGCGTTCCTTTTCCTTTTAAAACTGGTTTGCTTACCCCAAAATTCAATTCACCTAAAGGCCGGATATGAAATACTCCTTCATAACCTGCAGTTCTGTAAAAACCACTGATTTCAGTTGTCCAGTCTTTTCCAAATCTGTATGAATTAGAGGCACTCAACACCATTGTTGTTCTGCCCAATGTTACGAAATCGCCATTTACTAAGCCTTCAAACTTGTTATTGTAAACATTCACATAAATATTACCGTTCCACTTTTTAATTTGTTTGAATGCACTTACTGCGATACCAAATTGTTGTTGTTTGGCTATGTTTGCACGTTTGATGTAAGATTCGTTTCTTTCTTCATTCTGTTCCAGTACTTCCTGAATAATATTATTCGTATTGGTATAATTCAATGTGGTAGTTAAGAAACCTTTATAAGTATGTGACAATTCGATGTTATGGCTGAACTGAGGTCTCAAGTTAGGGTTCCCTTGCTCGTATGTATAACGATCAATAAATTCTACAAAAGGATTTAAACTTTCATAATCAGGTCTGCGGATCCTTCTTCCATAATTCATACCGAATGAATGTTTTTCATTAACTGCATATTGAATGTATACAGTTGGAAACAGTTGTGTATAGTTTAAATTAAACGTTGTATCAAAATCAGCGAATTTTTCGTTGTCTTTATCGTAAGCATAGCCTTTAGAATAACCTTTTGCTGAAGTATTCTCTAAACGCAATCCAACTTGTGCACTGATCTTTTTGTTGATTTGCTTGCTGAAGTTGACATAAGCTGCATTGATATTTTCTTTGTACACAAAATCATTACGACGGGCTGAATCCAACTGCCTATTGTTATTGATCAAACTATCGTAACGTGCAACATTATCTGTTTCAACAAAACTTGTTTTAAATCCAGCTTCAAACTTCAATCCTTTTTTAAATGGTTGAACATAATCAACCTTTGCGCTGTAGATGTAGATGTTCTGCGGAAGATTACCATACAATGTATCAGGCATTTTAGGTTGATTTCCATTTTCATATTTATTAACCAGACTTTGAGTATTAGTTGCACTATATCTTAAGTGATCCACATCAGCAGAAATTTCTTTTCCTGTTGTATCAAATACATGTCTGAAATTAAAGTTTGTACCAAAATGTTTCCAGGTTGATGAATTATCTGCTTTACCCATTGTCTTGCTCAGTAAAGTATGATCTGGGCTAAAAATATTAATGTCACTTGTGCTGAGGAATTGACCAGGGCTATAGAAGCCATTTGCTGTAACACCCAAAGTTGTTTTCTTTGTTGCGAAAAAGTCCATCCCTACTTTACCGTTCAAGCTTCTGTTCTTATGAATCATTCTTGTCTCCTGTTCAAATAATGAAACAACTTCTTTAGTTACGGAATTTGAAAAACTACGTTGAATATCTAATTCCTGGAAAGAGTTTCTTGCATTGTAATTTCCGTTTGCAAAAAGATTCACTTTGTTTTTTCTGTAGTTAAATGTAAAGCTGTTGGTATAACGCTGGTAACGTCCTTGTGTGTAGCCGGTTGTTACACTTCCGTTATATCCAAATTGCAAAGTGCGCTTGGTTTTGATGTTGATGATACCACTGTTGCCTGCTGCATCATATTTTGCAGGAGGGTTGGTCATGATCTCAATCTGATCAAGTTGCGGACCTTGCAGGTTACGCAAATAATTGGCGAGATCTGCACCGGATAAGTAAGCTGGTTTGCCATCAATAAACACCTGCACTCCGGCTTTACCTTTCAAGCTGATGTTGCCGTCTTTATCAACGGTAATACCGGGCGACTTTTCCAATACTTCCAAAGCATTCGCTCCGGCATTTGTTGGAGAAGCATCCACGTTTACAACCAGCTTGTCGGCCTTTTGCTCAAACATGGGCCTCTTTGCTGTTACGGTTACTTCTTTCAAACCTTTTGCTTCAGGTAACAGATTGAACGATGGAACAGTGATCTCCGCCCCTTCTTTCACTTCAATTACACCACTGATCTTTTTTTGGTAACCTACGCTGGTAATGCCAAGCAGGTAAGAACCATTTTTTACAGATTCAAATGAATAAGCACCGCTTTTATCGGTGATAGCCGCTTTTACAAGCGAGCTGTCTTTGCCACGCAACAGCGACACGGTAATGCCGGAAATGGGCTTTTGGCTTTCGTCTTTTACATCGCCTTTTACACGTGAAGCTGTTTGAGCAAATGAGAAGGTGCAGGTTAGCAAGGCCGCAGTTAGGAATGCAGAAATCTTTTTCATGATGATGATAAGTTTGATGACTCGGTTTAAAATGATAAGGTTTAACAGTTGACAGTACCTGTTCTTTTCTATTACATGTCAAAATTAGGTTCTATGTTTTGCATAGTACATTGTTTTATGCTGAACGGTAATTTTAACTTATGTTCGGCAAAACAATGACATACATGTGACGGCTGACGCACAAACATGTTACAAAAAACCTCCACATTAGGGACGAGCGGAAGAAATTGGATATAGCTGGAAAAAAGAAAAGGCTTCCGGTAAGAAGCCTTTATAAATGTGAAATCAGGAAAGTTATTTGGAAGATTCGGCTTTTCGCTTCGCTACAAAATAGAGAACGATCCCTAAAATTACCAAGCCCAACGAAATAAGCTCAGCCTGTGTAGGTTGAAAAGGAAGGTCTTCATACTTTGTATTTACCCTGATCTTTTCAATAAAGAAACGCTCCAGTCCATTTAAAACAAGATAAAGGCAGAATAATCCCCCCGCCAGTTTTATGCGCCCACGGGCAAATAAAAGAATACCGAAAAGCAAAAGACACATCACGGTTTCATAAAAAGGAGTTGGGAAAACAGGCAATGGAAGATAATTGCAATGTTCAGGCTGATCGCAACCCGGAAGCTTTACGCCCATGCTGTTTACATTGTGCGGATAGGTATACGCCACCATCCAAACAGGAAGGAATGAAGGCCCTTTGAAATTTACTGATGGTACATTCTCAACTTTAAATTCACGGCCAAACTCCTGGCGGATATATGTTGTATTATTTTGTACTGCCTGTTGAAATTCACCGGGTTTTGCCAACTGAACTGTAGCGGTTGAGTCGGTTACATAAGCTGCATTAGGCACACCCCAGTCGCCATCGCCGGCAACCTGGCAACCAATCCGACCAATAGCATATGCCAGCATCAATGTTGGTCCCATGGTATCTGCAAGGTGACGTATTGAAATTCCTTTACGTTTGGCATATACAATAATGGCAATGGCAGCACAGATCAAGCCCCCGTAAAACGTTAAACCGCTGAATGATACCAAAGAACCGATTGGATCAGCCACAAATTCATCCCAGTTCTCGAGGTTATGAAACACTTTGGCCCCGGCAAATCCAAAAATGGCAGCCATTACAGTGATATCTCCTACCCTTTCATGTGGCCAAACACGTACTTTGCGTTCCTCTGGCTTGGCCGCTTTCTGTTTATTTTTTTCGTACCACTTTAACCAGGCAAAAAACACTGCAAGTGCAATACCCGCACCCCAACTGCCTTCTGATGAGAATATATATTCCTGGGGATTTACGCCATCGCCTGCATTCATGAATGCGCCAATGATCTTGTATCCCATTAAAAAACCCAGCAATGCATTCAATAGCAATTCAGTTGTTGTGGCTGGCTGACCAAACATCCGCTTTTCTTCTTTCGGAAATAAAAAGCCCTGCTTCTCTTTTCGTTGAAGCCCTTTTGTTAATACAATAGCACCTGCAATGAATGCAAGCGCCACAAAGAAGCCAAATGAATTGAGAAATCTCGCCCCTTCCCACTCCACACCAAATGCATCTTTTAAGAAATAATACAGATTAGGATACATGCTGAATATTTGAGTTGCAATGATACTTGAAAAATTTGGATTGATGCAGGGAGCTGCCTTTTACTGATGCAACCTGCAGAAAACAGCTTTATCAGTATTGAAAATAAATTTCTGTTGCGCCATAACCATACAAAGGATGGTATTGGTTCACAAACGATTTTACTTCTGATTTAAGACGGAGAATATCATGAATTTCATCCCGCAATTTTCCTTCGCCTACACCATGAATAATAATGAGTGTTGGTTGCATGTGCAAGACAGCCAGTTCATAATATTTTTCAAACTCACGCAACTGTGCCGTGAGAATTTCAAAATTGCTGAGATGTTTCCAGTCGTTGCTGATCTTTTCAATATGCAGATCAACTACCGAACGTGCCGGTGGTATATGCTGACGGGCCTGACCTGCATCGTACACTTTAAACCCGGCTGCTGATAGCTTATGCAGATCAACTTTATCAGTATGCACTTTATCGGGATAGGTTTCCATTAACAGGTAACTGAAACTTGCTTCCTGTTTTTTGAGCATTTCTTCAATTCGCTGAAACAGTTGTTTTGCTTTCATCTTGAGCGATGCTTCAAAATGATCAGCTTTCTTTTTATCAGGTGTTACCAAAGAAAATTCAAAATCAAAACGTGGTGCATCGTTCAGCTTTTCAAATTCCACATCATGAATATAAAAATCGTTGAACGGAAGAATTTCATTGCGAAGATTAAATTCACTTTCGCCGGTATAGCGTAAATGATAATCGAATTTAAAATGTGTATCAGTATTGTTCACGAGATAAATGCGGAAATATTCCACCACGTCATCATCGAAAATATCTTTATCAAACACCGGCAGAAAAGAGATCCATACCCCTTCGGCAACATTGTAACCTTTAATGGCACTACCCTTTTCTTTTTTTACATCATCTACATATTTCTTTTGTTTGGGTGGCGGTGCTTTCTTTTCGGTAAACCGTTTGAAGTATGGGAAATCAATCTGATCAGTATATACGGGGAACTGAACGCCTCCAACATCAACAGTCACCATTTTCTTGTCAATAATGTCAACCACTTCACCTTCCTCATTTGAATGCAGCAACAATACCTTATCTCCTATCTGAAATTTCATACACTACTTTTTATTTGATCTTATACACGAAGTAAACCCGAATGTTCGTATTAAGCTGCAAAAATAACCCCGGTCAACAAATCCTGTTCAAACAATCGTTGTAAGAATTTATTGCCGGGGTAATCACACCACACTGGAACCATCAGCCCCACTTATGTTTGTGAGGCCGCTCATCAGGATTTTTCCGCATCCATTCATCCACACTTAGCTTACCGCTGCCCTCTACCACAAAAAACACCAGCAGGATGAGGATAAGCACAGATAACCATAACTCTGAATGTGGTTGAAAAATACCGCCCGATATGTTTACGAAAATAATAGCGCCTAATAGAACGGGGATCTGCACCAGGCAGGCAAACCTTGTAAGTAAACCAAAGGCCACCATAAGACCACCCAGCAAATGTGCAAACACTACATAGTGTGCAAGAAGTCCGGCAGATAAAGAACCGAGAAAACCACTATTAGCAATCAAATCAACCAAGGGTTGCATGTTGTTGATGAACTGCACACCTTTTAAGGTAAGGATGATTCCCAAAACAATACGGATGAAATCGATCCATTTAGGGTGATGTGTATCGCCCCATTTTTCCATGCGTTGTACGAAATTCATAATGGCAAATTTTAAATGTGAAAGAAGCTATGCAAAAGTTACAACGGTTTTCCCGCTTTTGCAAGCCAAATTCTGCACATAAAAAAGCCTTTTACTTGATCTTACGCTTGAGATATTGACTGTAATCTTCCAGCTGAATAGTATAATCGTCGAGGATAAGCGGTGATGTAAAAATGAAATCGGCTGTTGCCCGGTCGCAGGCTGTTGGAATATTCCAGGTAACGGCTAAACGAAGCAATGCTTTTACATCGGGATCATGCGGTTGAGCTTCCATAGGATCCCAAAAGAAAATGAGGATATCAATTTTCCCTTCGGCAATCAATGCACCAATCTGTTGATCACCGCCTAATGGACCACTGAGCAATTTCGTTACCGGTCGATCGAGTTTTTCTTCGAGCAATTTACCGGTAGTGCCCGTGGCAAATAGTTCATGTTTTGATAAAGCAGTTCTGTTGAAATAAGCCCAATCAATAATATCAGTTTTTTTATGATCGTGTGCCACTAACGCAATGCGCTTGCGGACTTTCATTTTTCTTGTTGGCATACTAAACTTGTTCTGTTGCTAATTTGCTTTTGCGGTAACCATAAATAAAATAGATCACTAACCCGATTCCCATCCATACAAAAAACCAGAACCAGCTGTTCACCGGAATTTCGATCATCAGGTATAAACAACTCAATGCGCCTAATACAGGTATCAATGAATATTTCCGAATAAAAGTAAATACAGATAATACAATTGCGATTATGATAAAGAGCAGGAATAACACTTCCTGGTGATTTTCATTAAACAGGTTTGTAACCGAAGCTGTTACTCGTTCACGGAAGAGGAAGATAAAACCGGCAACGATCAATGGAAGAATAAACTGTGCATTGATATACGGCAGCTTGAATTTACCTGAACCTTCTGCACGAAGCTTGGGCAACAACAAAACACCTAAACACACCAATACAAATGCAAACAAGGTGCCGATACTTGTAAGATCCGTCATAATCGATGAAGGAAGAAACAAAGCAGGAATACCCACTAAAAATCCTGTTACAATTGTTGCAAAAGCAGGGGTCTTATATTTCTTATGTACGTTTGAAAAACGTTTTGGTAATAAACCATCACGGCTCATGGTCATCCAGATACGTGGCTGACCCAATTGAAATACTAGCAACACACTTGTTGTAGCTACCACTGCACTGATGCTGATGATATAGCCGATCCATTTCAAACCCAATTTATCAAATACATAAGCAAGAGGGTCATCAACTTTCAATTCGCTGTAATTCACCATACCGGTTAATACCAATGCAATGAGGATATAGAGGATCGTACAAATAAGCAACGCATACATCATACCTCTTGGCAAATCACGTTGCGGGTTTTCACATTCTTCTGCCGTAGTACTGATTGCATCAAAACCAATATAGGCATAGAACACAGCACTCACACCCTGCAATACACCTGTAAAACCATTCGGCATAAACGGATTCCAGTTTGCTGTATCAACATAAAAGAACCCAATAATAATAACGAAAATGATCACAATGATCTTGAACACCACCATCGCATTCGCACTCTTTTTACTTTCTTTCATACCAATATACGCCAGTGCAGTAATGAGTGCTACGATCAAAAATGCAGGAAGATTCAGAAACAATTTTGTTCCACCTAAATCAGGTGCACTGTTAAATCCATTGATGATGGTTTGCATTTCAGGAGTTGCTGCAGCACCTGTTGCTAATTGTGCATTAACAGCAGCCAATGCTTCCTTTGCAGTTGTGAGATTGGTCGTTAACCAAAACGGCAAATGAATATTTAATCCCTGTAAAAGATTATTAAAATAACTGCTCCAGCTGATAGCCACCACAATATTACCGATGGCATATTCAAGTATCAAGGCCCAGCCAATGATCCATGCAACCAATTCACCAAAACTCACATAGGCATAAGTATAGGCACTACCGCTCACGGGCACACGACTGGCAAACTCTGCATAACACAAAGCAGAAAAGCCGCAGGTAATAGCGGTGATCACAAATAACAATGAAACACCAGGACCGCCGTGAAAAGCTGCCGAACCAATAGTTGAAAAGATACCTGCACCAATAACGGCGGCAATACCAAAAAAAGTAAGATCACGTACATTCAGTATCCTGTGTAATTTACTTTCACTGCCATGTATTTCACCCTCACCATCCGGAAGTATAGCATTGATCTTTTTTTTACGAAATAACTGGTTGGCCATATTAGTTGCTTTTTGCGGTGTTCAAAATAGGGAAAAATGATGAAACACAAATTTCATTGAAAGAAAGAATAGATTTTTTTGCCGGCCTTACCTGATAATGATAACCGTTCCGCTTCGCACAAAACTTTCGCCGGTGGCATCGCAGGTGAGTTGGATGGAGTATGTAAAGCTGCCGATTGGCGCCGGATAACCTTTATAATTACCGTCCCATTTTGCTGCGGGATCGTCAACCGAAACATTTTTTCGTTCAAACACTTTGTTTCCCCAACGATCGTAGATCACAAATAATTTAATGAGCGATGCTCCATTACCCAGCACAGAGAAATAGTCATTCTTTCCATCACCGTTTGGTGTAAACGAATTAGGGATGAATATCTGGCTGCCGTTGCAGAGTATTTCAACAGTTACCGAATCGGAAGCTGAACAGTTTTTATCTGTCTTTGCTTCAACAATATAAGTGATGGTTCTGTTCGTTGAACTTACAGGCGATGGGCATTGTACACAACTCAGAAAATCAGGTGGCCGCCACATCCATGTGCTGATGTTATTACTTCCTGTGGCATTTAACTGTACGCTGTTGCCGGGAAGCGACTGCACATCGGGCCCTGCATTTACTGTTGGTCTTGGATGAACCACAACATTTATATCCAGTGTATCAGTAAAACAATTTTCAGCATCATAACCAACAACGGTATAAGTTGTTGTTGAAGTTGGTGACGCTGTTGCTGAACCTGATGATGTTGAACCAAGCCCTTGCGTATTGTTGATCCATTTATAAGATGATGCACCTGTAACAATTAACTGTGCAGATTCGCCTTCGCATATTGAATAATTATTATTTCCGGTAATGCTGATCGGCTGCACTACTCTTACGGTTACTGAATCTGTTTTCTTACAACCATATTGATTAGTTACAAGCACACGGTATGTGGTAGAAACAGAAGGTGAAGCAAATGGAGATGCAGATACTGGATCAGATAGTCCGGCAGCAAGCGACCATTGATAAGCTGTTCCACCTGCTGCAGTCAATTGAATACTGCTGCCTAAACAAACTTTTGGTTGCGTTGGCGATAGTTGAACAACGGGTAATGTATTTACCGTTAAGATATGCATCGCTGTATCTAAACAACCTTGATTGTTGACTACGAGTGTAATTGGGTAACTGCCTGCCGTAGTATAAGTTTGTGCTGATGGATTTTGCGTAGTTGCTGTTTGTCCGTTTTTAAAATCCCAGCTCCATTGTACGCCATTGGTAATCGTTGCAGCAGAAGTAAAAGTTGCAGTTTCACCTGCGCATATAGCAGATGGTGCGGTAATTGTTCCTTTGGATGATTCTTTTACAACAACTGTTTCTGTTACATCTTTTACACAACCTGAACGTGCAGTAACACGTAAAGTAACAGTATAAGTTCCAGGCGAGCTATATTGAAAAACAGGATTTGCTGTATTTGCTGTATCGGCCGCATTACCTGTACCGAAATTCCATTTATAAGAAAGGAAGTTTTGATTTTGTGCTGCACCTACGCTATACACTTCAGCATTGAAATTGATCTTTACCTGGTTACATGCCTGCAACGGAATACCCTTGATCTTAGCCGACAAACTATCAATGGTGATTTTTTCTGTTGATGGCGCAGCAACTGTGCAACCATCCGTATTTGTAATAAGAAGCGATGGTTTATAAACACCCGGCCCACGATAAGAATGCACCGCACTACTATCGGTTGATGAAAACAATTGTCCATCACCAAAATCCCATACATAATTGGTAACACCCGTTGCAGATGCATTAAAGTTGACCGGTTGTGAAGAACAGGTTTCCTTCGGATCGAATTTAATCGCAGCATCCAAGCCTTTCACTTTTACAGAATCGGTATAGGTGCCTGTTAGTCCATTGTAACCATATACATACAAAGTAACAATGTAAGTACCGGCTTTGGTATAAATATGAGATGGATAATTGACGTTGTCAGCAGTGGTACCATCGCCAAAATCCCATTTCACTCGCACGGCTCCTGCCGAAGTATTATTAAACCTTGCCATCACCGGCGGACAACTTGCATTGCCAACAAAGGAGGTATTGAAATTAAATGCCGAATTAAAATCTCTTACCACAATAATCTGCGTTGCTTCTGATGTGCAACCTGTTACCGGGTCGCTTGCTGTGAGTTTAACAGTATATGTACCTGCTGTTATAAATGTATAAGCAGGTGAATGCTGTGTGCTTGTTACACCATTACCAAAATCCCAACTGTATTGCGTGTTGTAGGTGTTAAATGTATTGCTAGTATTATTAAAATTTACAGTTGTATTCAACGGAACGTTGGTGCCGGATGTATAAAACGAAGCCTTAGGACCGTTGACCTGTACAAACCCTGTGTAATATTCGCTTGTTGAAGTACAACCCGAAGCATCGGTAACTTTCAGTGTTGGATAATAATATCCGGGGCTGGCATACGTATGCGTTACCAATCCTCCGTTTGCAGCAGCCTGGTACTGTCCATCTCCAAAATTCCATTCACGGGAAATAATAGGTGTAACACCTGCCATGTCTGATGTATCATTGAAAACAACCGGCAAATTAAAACAGTGGTTACTCACCTGCACTTCAAATTTTGCACGCACACCCCTTACCTTGTATGTTATATAATTCGTGGTATCCAAACAATTGGTAAGCTTGTTTAATAAAATAAAACGTAGTTTACTTTTTGCAGGATCAAGGTAGTCGGCTAACAAATAACCGGTCATGGGTGTAATGTCAATATCAAAATAGCGGTTAACTCCATTGTATTCGGATCCGTCTTCGTACTCAACTCGATAAATTAAATAATTATAATTTCCCAATGGTGATACCGCAAGTCCGGATACAGCATAACTGAGTTTCTCTTCAAGGCACAGATCAGACTTATTCACGGTTAGTTGTGGCTTTTTTCTGATAATGACTGTAACCTTTGCAGAATCGGTTACTGTACAACTTCCGTTTGTAACACTTAACTTGACGTAATATATTCCCGTTGCAGTATAGGTATGTTTTATTTGCGACTGGTATGTTGTGTAGTTTACGGGAGTACTGCCATCGCCAAAATCCCAGCGCCAGCCTGTTGCATTTTCCGACTTTTCGGTAAATGTTATATCTCCACCTGTTCCGCTGCAATCAGGATAAATCGAATCAAAATAAACAAAGGGTGCTTTCACTGTAATGTAGTCGATCTTAGTCATCGTATCCCTGCAATAATTATTTGTTGCAACTAAACTGATGCTGTATTTTCCTTCAGCCTTGAATTTGTAAAAAAGATCTTTCCCAAAATAAGGGTCAATGCTGATGGTTTTTTCTCCATTGATGAACCACTCACCAAAACCCGACATATTCGTTGACAAATTTTTAAACTGTGTAAGTGAGTTTCCGCATATATCCGTTCCTTGCATTGAAATGAAATCAGCAACCGGCTTCGGTAATACCTGGATATTGTTATACTGTACAGTGCCTGAACAACCGCTTACAGTTGTATAATTTAAAAAAACATTGTGTGTGCCAACTGCTGAAAACAAATATTCGGGTGTTGGGTCGGTTGAAGTACTTCCATCGGGAAAAATCCATTTATAAGTGGCAATCGGCTCACTTGAAGATGTGGTAAATTTTATTGTATACGGTATACATGAATAAAAAGGATACGTACTGGAAGAAAGTACCCTTATTTCAACCAGTGCACTGGCAACAGAAACATATTTCGATATGGTGCTGCTACAGCCTTCTGCATTACTAACTTTTAAAAACACATTGTAAGTGATATTCCTGGGATAAGTGTGAACAGGATTTTGAATAGTTGAATTAACAACCTGGTTATAATAATCGTATTCAAAAGACCAGTCCCATTTTATTGCGCCAGGGGTGGTATCTCTGAACTGCATTCTGGCAGGAGCGCCGCATTTATCAATCAACGAATCTACAAAGCCACGCAGCCACACTCCTTCTTTCAGGTTAACAGTTTTGGTTACCGAATCTTTACAGGTTCCAAAAGTATTTACCAGCTTAATATCATAACTGCCCTTTTGCGTGTAATAGTAAGACAACCCGTACAATTCATTATAAACAGATCCATCGCCCATGTACCACAACGATTGTGTTGGAGCCGGCGCACTTGAGGCTGTCAGCTGTAAAGCATTACCTGTACAGATATCGGTACCACTCAGTGTAAAATCCGATTTGAAGGAAGCAACATTTACCAGATTTTGTTTTGACTTTACTACGCTGCAACCATCTGCTGTAGTAACAGTTAATTTAACAGAATAAACGCCCTTTTGTGCAAAAACATGTTTGGGGTCTTTTTCGGCAGAAGTAGTTCCATCTCCAAAATCCCACCCGTAACTTAATACTCCCGGCCCTGCGCTTTTGTTTGTAAACTGTACTTCATCTGTAATACGGCAAAGAATGGCCTGATCAACTTCAAAGTCTGCAGTCAAGGGATCGAGCACATCAATAATATCATTCTTCACAATTGTGTTATAACAACCGTATTGATTTACCACCGTCAGACTTACTGATGCTTTTTGTTTGATCTGATAGGTGTGCGTTGTTGTGGGTGAATATGTTTGTTGTGTTGAACCATCACCGAAATCCCAGAAATAAGAATTAATGATACCATCACCCGCAATAGATGTGCTGTTGAATGTAACCGTTAGCGGAGAACATCCCTTTACACTTGAAAATGTAAAATCAGCCTGCGGCTTTTTGTACACTTTCACTTCTCTTGTTTTAGTTGAAGTCTGATTACCATCTTTAACCGTTAATGTAACAGTGTAAGAACCTTCCGTTAAAAAAACTGCTGACGGATCTTTTAACGAAGACAAATTACCGTTTCCAAAATTCCAGCTATAAACTGTGCTTGCCGAAATGCCGGTTGAGAGATTACTGAAGGAGGTTTTTAAAGGAACACAACCTTGCCCGTTTGTAATAGAGAACTCCGCATTCAGCTGTGCGTTTAATGTCAGCGAAATGAACAGGAGAAAAAAAGTAAGGATGGTTTTGGTTACTATTCCGGTCATGATTAACGGGCGGAACAATGATAGTGCAAAATGATCTGTCAGCGAAGTTTTGCTGAACCTTTTTTGCCTTTCTAAGTACATTCTTTTCAGCTGTTTTTGCAATGTCCATCAGACAAAAAAAACACTGCAAAATCAAGAACATAAATAAGTGAAGCAATTTTACACATTAGTGTGCTATTTCGGCTTGTGAGCGATGATTACCGAAAGATCAATACTCACGCTGCACTAAAAATTGAGCAAGTTGTTTTAGTGGCTCTTTTCGTTTATTCAGTACCGCAATATCTTCTAAATGCTGCATGGCTTTTTCCAAGTATTGATTTTTTAACTGCATCGCCCATTCATCCACACCTGCTGATTTAAAAATTGCAACTACCTGTTCCACTTTATCAGCAGGATTATTTTGCATCAGTTCTTTCAACTGTTTTTGTTGTGCAGCAGAAGCTGTTTCCAATGCATGGATCATTAGAAAGGTTTTTTTATTGGCTTTGATATCGCCACCAACCTGTTTACCAAACTTTACCGGATCACCAAAGCAATCAAGATAATCGTCCTGCACCTGGAAGGCGATACCGAGGTTGCGACCGAATTGATAAATGTGATCTGTATTACCAATGCTTGCTCCGCCGATCATTGCACCAAGCTTTAAACTCGCTGCTAAGAGTACCGATGTTTTTAATTCGATCATCCGTACATATTCATCGAGATGAACTGTTTCTCTCTTTTCAAAATCCATATCCATCTGCTGACCTTCCGATACTTCCAGTGCAGTTTTATTGAACAATGCAAGAATAGGTTTCACATCGCCTTCTACCCTGCCCAGATAATCGTACGACATAGTTAATGCAACATCCCCTGCAAGAATAGCGGTGTTAACTCCATGAATCGAATGCACGGTTTGTTTACCTCTGCGCAGTGGAGCTTGATCCATAATATCATCGTGGATCAACGAAAAATTATGAAACAGCTCAATGGCTGTTGCTACCTGCCAGGCATCAGACTTGATCTCATCAAACAACTCGTTGCCCATTAACACAGCAACAGGACGCACACGCTTACCACCAATGCTGAGGATATGCTGTGCCGCATCATACAACGATGCCGGTTCATTGGGAAAATGACGCTTGTTAAAATATTCTTCGAACTGCTTTAGTAATTGCTCAAACGACTGCATAGCTTTTGATCTCTGATGTATGATTTAGGATGTCTGATTTATGAACGCATGCAAGATAATGAAGTATGGTTATGATGCAACTCAGGTGTTGGTCGGTACGGTCACAGACCGTCAGACCGCTGGTTGATATTTTTTGATAAACAAAAGACTTGAAATGGTCTGACGGCCTACAGCCGTGCCGACCAATGTGCTACGCCAATCCGAAATCATACATCCTGAATCCGACATTAACCTCCTACTTCTTCCCTCTCTTCTTCTTCGGATGCTGAAACTTCGTTGGCTGCAATACTTTTTTCTCAGTAGAATCAATATGCCCCAATACCAATTCATAATCAAGTTGACGCTTTTCCAGGTTCGCTGCCACTACTTTGATCGTTACTTTATCACCCATTCTGAAACTGCGACCGCTGCGTTTACCCACCAGGCAATAATCTTCTTCCATATGTCTGAAATCATCAAAATCACTCAGCGAAAATAAACTCACCAAGCCTTCGCATTTATGTGCAACAGTTTCAACCCAGAAGCCAAACGATGCGACACCACTCACCACCCCTTCGAACTCTTCACCAAGGAACTGGCTCATGTATTCCACTTGTTTGTATTTGTTGGCAGCACGTTCGCTTTCCATAGCCGAACGTTCACGCTCACTGCAATGTTTGCATTTCGCTTCCATCTTCTTATCGATCTGTGGTTGTTTATCCAGACATTGCTGCAACACACGATGCACCAATACATCAGGATAACGACGGATGGGTGAAGTGAAATGACAGTAATGTTCAAAACCCAGACCATAGTGACCGATATTCTCAGCAGTATAAACGGCCTTGGCCATGGTGCGGATGCCCAACGCTTCCAATACATGCTGCTCAGGTTTACCATGTGCATCTTTCAGCATCTGGTTAAACGATTCGGCAATACGTTGCGGCGATGATACATCAAACGTGTGCCCGTATTTTTTAGCGAATACCATAAACGGACCAAGTTTTGCTTCATCGGGTGTATCGTGTACACGGTAAGGAAACGGAACAGGTTTCTCTTTTACCGTGATCTTACCAATAAACTCTGCCACATGTTTATTTGCCAGCAACATAAACTCTTCAATCAGCTGATGCGCTTCTTTACTTTCTTTAATGGTAATACCGATCGGTTTACGGTTTTCATCTAACACAAAACGCACTTCCTGCGAGGAGAAATTAATCGCTCCTTTTTTGAAACGCTCTTTCCGCATCTTTTGTGCAAGGGTGTTGAGCAACATAATTTCATCGCCATACAAACCCTCACCACCTGCTTCAATAATTTCCTGCACTTGCTCATAGCTGAAGCGATGATTGGAATGAATGACTGTTCTTCCCAGCCACACATCTTTGATCTCGCCTTTATCAGTCATTTGAAAAACGGCAGAGAACGTATACTTATCTTCTTTCGGACGAAGCGAACACAATTCATTCGAAATACGCTCGGGCAACATGGGCAATACACGATCAGGTAAGTACACAGATGTAGCTCTCGCATACGCTTCATCATCGAGTTTTGTTCCCGGCTCAACATAATAACTTACGTCAGCAATGTGTACACCAATCTCATATAAACCATTTGCATTTTTCTTAATGGAGAGCGCATCATCAAAATCTTTTGCATCAACAGGATCAATCGTAAACGTTAATACATCACGAAAATCCCGGCGCTTCTTTGCTTCGGCGTCACTCACACCATCAGGAAAACGTTCGGCCTGCTCCATCACTTCATCATCAAAACTTAAATTGAAACCTGCACCCAGCAAGATTTGCTTCATGGCAATATCGTTCTCAGCTTCCTGTTTCACCAGTTCAAGCACTTCACCTTCAGGTACACGTTTGGCCTTATCCCATGACGTTAGTTTCACCACTACTTTATCATTATTCACTGCGCCATTCAACTTATCTGTTGGGATAAACAGATCGGGCATTGGCCTGTCTGTCTCCGGAATAAAAAAGCTGTAATTCTTTTGGATACTGATGCGGCCAATGAATTGCGTTTGTTTCCGTTCGATGATACGGACGATCTCTCCTTCCACTCTTCCGCCGCCGCCACCACTTTTGGTGATCTGCACTTCAACTGTATCGCCATGCAGTGCAGTATTAAAATGTTGCGGACGAACAATGACATCACGTTCCATGTCCACCACAGTAACATAACCCATACCGCTTCTTGTAATATCAATAACACCACGATGACTTGCACCCGGATGTTTATGTTTGCCACCCGAAACCTTGGATGATTTATGTTTTGCAGATGAATCTTTGGATTCTTTCTGCTTCGATTCTTTGTTGATTTTCTTTTTCTTCATAGTGTTTTATTTCTTGGAGAACTGCTGAATAAAATCAATCACTGATTTTTTCAACTGCTCTTCCCTGTTAAACAAGATACGATGACGGATGGGTAAAACGAACAACGGAAGATCTTCCAGTTCTTCTTTGAACTTTACCAACCGCACCGCATCTTTCTCAGTTGTAATAATAATTTTTGCTTCGTGATCCATTTTGCTGAAACGCTTACGCACCTCTTTCAGATCATCAATACTGAAAATATGGTGATCACTGAAGGTTATTCGTTCATACGTGTAAGAGTTTGAGAGGATATGTTCTTTCAACGGTTCAATATTGGCAATACCTGTGAGTAACAAAACTTCCAGTTGCTTGTGCAGGTGATACTCCTGTTGCGGATGCAGAATATGATAAGGCACGCCGTATTCAATGGTTGAAAAGAACAATTGCTGATGTGGCAACGGGTTGATCTCTTCTTCAATTTTCTTCTGCTCAACTTCGGTTAATGCAGCCGGGCATTTGGTTACCACAATGATCTCTGCACGTTTGTAACTGCTTCGCTCATCACGCAGGTCACCGGTGGGCAAAAAGAAATCACGGGTAAAAAGATTACTGTAATCCGTCAACAAAATATTCAACCCTGCTTTAATGGCCCTGTGCTGAAAACCATCATCCAAAATGATCGCCTGTGTTTTTGGTCGGTCGTGCAACAATTGTGGTATGGCTTCCAGTCTCGATTCACCTACAGCCACTACCACATCAGGAAACTTTAAGTGAAACTGCATGGGTTCATCACCAATTTCCAATGCGTTGGTTGTATCGTTTGCCAATACATATCCTTTTGTTTTGCGTTTGTAACCACGACTGAGAGTTGCAATATTCACTTCATCTTTTAATAACCGCAGCAAATATTCTACCATTGGCGATTTGCCTGTGCCGCCCACACTCAGGTTGCCCACACAAATGATGGGCATATTCACCGATGTGGATTTGAGCACATTATTATCGTACAGTCTGTTGCGCAGCCATACAATTGCACCGTACAGCAAAGCAAACGGCACCAACAAAAAACGAATGGATTGGAATGTGAGATTAGCCAAATTCATATATGCGCTGTGGCGTAATGCAATAGTTTAAAGGTATATCAAATTGTGCACGGTCGGTGATGGTATCAATAGCTTCAAAATAACTCAATCCAACCTTCAGCACATCGGGCCGGCATTTAGACAAAAACTTATCGTAAAAACCTTTGCCGTAACCAACACGATAACCGTCTTCATCAAAGGCTAAAAGTGGAACAAACACCAGGTCGATCTGTTCTTCGCTGATAAGATTCCCGTTCACAGGTTCATGAATACCCCATTTGTTCTTCATTACATCCACCATCTCGTCATACTCAATATGGAGCAGTTCATTTTTTTCATGATCCATACGTGGTATAACGATCTTCAACTCCGGGTTACGGAATTCGAGGTAATGCAGCAAATGATCGGTTTCTATCTCCTGCTGTTCTTTAATGGCCAGGTAAGTGTGAACGTAAAAAAGATCAGGTAAAGGCAGTTGCTGAAAATGGATGAGAATAAGATCATCAAACCTGTTACGTTCTCCCACGGTGAGGCTTAACCGCTTTTCTTTAAATACTTTCCTTGCCTCTTTTTTCGTCATTCTTCTTTGGGTTTGTTTACGAAGATAGAAAAGATGGTGGTGCCGTAGTTACGTTCCGCCCTGTAAAACGGGAACTGTGTATAACTGTTGCGGGGAGTATGTTCCAATACAAACCAACCACCTTCATTCAGTAATTCATGTTTAAAGATCATCTTGGGCAGTTCATCAATAGTGCCCAAGGCATATGGCGGACCTGCAAAAATGAAATCAAACTTTTCATTGCACTGCTCAATGTATTTGAACACATCCATCTTCACCACTTTCAGATTGGTACCGAGTTTATTATTGGTCTGCTGAATGAACGCAGCCATATTGGTATCTTTTTCTACAATGGTTTGATCGGTTGCGCCACGGCTCGCCAGTTCGTAGCTGATGCTGCCCGTTCCGCCAAACAAGTCTAATGTTTTCAGACTTTCAATATCGAGATTGTTTTCAATTACATTGAACAAGCCACCTTTTGCAAGATCAGTTGTTGGTCTTGTGTAAGGCATTTTAGCCGGTGGCTGAAATGTTCGTCCGCCGAATTTTCCACTTATGATACGCATGATAAAACCTGGTCGAGTGAAGCTGATAAATGTACCGGGTGTTCTTCGGTTGCTGCCGGGAAACTAAACTGCAGTTCATCTTTCAACTGCAAATTTAAAATGTAGAGATGCAACACATCATACAAAGCCGAATGCTGATCGATCATCCCCTGCAAATAAACAGTGGTTTCTTCCTGGGTTAGATCGAGCTGTTGCATGGCGTTGAGAATATAATACAACACATCTTCGGGTGTGTGATAATTATACGACTGCAATAATAACCAGTTGCCGTTTTTCTCAACTGTTAACTGCACTTCATTAAAACGGATGGTTGCTGTTACCCTTGCTCCTCCTGCTGCTGTTTTTGTTAACAGTAAGGATTGCACATGCCACCACTCTCCTTTCGGGAAACGTTTATTTAATAACGATGCAAGATCTGCATCAACAGCGTAATGATTCACTAAGCTTTGCTGCAACACAATATCTTTCACTAATACACGGTTTGTTTGCGGACCATGCACCAGTTGTAATAATTGTTCTTTACCCGCTTCGGTGTTGAGGATAGCAGGCACCAGCACATTTAAAGGAGCATATTGCAACAAGATCACTTTCTGGTAATTGGTGTGCACCCATGTGTAAGCGGCTGCAATGGCGCTGAGCTTTTCCTCCAATTGTGCAGCGCTGATCTGTTGATCAAGTTCAAACACGATCCAACTGTTCACTTTCTTTTCCGTGGGCTGAAACGATGCAAAACCAATAAACCCGGTACCCGTTTGCACCAGAAGATAAGCTGTTGCAGTATCAACATGTTTTGCTTCGTTCGATTCAATAAATACAGATGGGTGTAACACAGTTATCATTGTTCAATTGCTGCAATAATATGAATAATACGGCTGATGCTGAAGAATCGTGCCAGATTTCAGGACAGAGTCACGGATAACACAGATCATTGCTGATAAGTACGGATTTTGTTTTCCATCTGTTCCATCCGTCCAAATCCGTGTCATCCGTGACTCTATCTTGCTTATTTTCGCCAAAAACGACATTGCTTGGAAACAGCTTTACCGAAGAATAACCTGCAACTGGAAATTACCAACCGACAAATTCTTTCCATTTCATTACCCATCAGTTTATCGCTGCTGGTACCCTTTCTTAATTTCACGGCCAATAATTTTTTCCTGAGTGGATTGGGTGAAGCTGCACTCGGCACGGCTGGTATTACCGGTGTTTATTTCCTGGTGGTGGCTGTTGTTGGCAATGGATTGAACAATGCCATTCAATCGCTCATTGCACGCAGGGCCGGTGAAAACAGGTTGGAAGAGATCGGTAAGATCTTTTCGCAGGGTGTGCGTATCGCTTTCATTTTTGCATCAATCGGTATTACACTCACTTATTTGTTCGCACCCATGATCTTTGATTATGCATTGCGTTCACAAAACATCGATTCCAGTGCGGTGAACTTTTTAAAGATCCGTGTATGGGGACTTCCCTTTCTTTATCTCTTCCAGATGGGGAATGCATTTCTGGTGGGAACGAATAACAGCCGCTACCTCATGATCGGTACGTTGTTTGAAGCAGGTGCCAATATCTTTTTTGATTACGGATTTATTTATGGTCATTTCGGATTACCTGAGCTGGGTTTTAATGGTGCGGCTTATGCATCGGTGCTGGCAGAGTTCATTGGTATGATCGTAGTGTTCCTGCTGATTTTTATTAAACGACTGCATCTGCGTTTTCATTTATTCAATTACCTGCGTTACAGTAAAGAACTCACAAAACTCATTCTGAATATTTCTGCACCATTGATCGGACAGTTTTCCATCAGTCTTATCAGTTGGCTCATCTTTTATATTTTAATTGAACATCACGGCGAACGGGCTTTGGCTATTTCAAATGTGATGCGGAATATTTTTTCACTTGCAGGTATATTCATCTGGGCCTTTGCTTCCACTACCAATGCCATGGTGAGCAATATCATTGGCCAGGGACGGAGTCATGATGTACACAAACTCATCAACCGCATTATGAAGCTGAGTTTTATTTCAGCCTTCTTTATGTTTATCCTCTTCAATGTATTTGCACATGAGTTGTTATCGGTATTTCAATTGTCGAAAGAGTTTGTTGATGCGGCGGTACCTGTGTTGCGGATTGTAACAACGGGGATGTTGTTTATGTCGATCTCTGTTGTGTGGCTCAATGCAGTAACAGGCACAGGCAATACACGTATGAACCTGATCATTGAAGCGGTGACGATTGTTGCTTATCTCGTTTATGTGTATCTCGTATTGGAAGTGTACAAACTAAGTCTGCTATGGGCATGGGCATCTGAATTAATTTACTGGAGTGTGATCTTTGTCATGGCGTTTAATTATTTGAAGAGCGGGAAGTGGAAGGGAAAGGTGATATAGTGCATAACACGAAAGAATTGACTCACACGCACTCCCTTGCTGAAAATGAATTATATCATAAATTAGAGAGTTGGCAGTAAACATATTACAGCCGAAATCATGCAAACAGGAATACTCAAAAATATTAGAACAGACAAAGGAGAAGATCAATTTCAGATTCGTTTTCTAAAGAATGAGGGCGTCGGGCTTTTGACAACAAAAAACAACACCAACTATCTTATTCTAGATAGCTTGGATTATTGGTACGACCTTATACAGAATGAATATCCCAAAAAGAAAAAATGCACTTGCAATAATGAATGGTTTAATCTTCAATTTGAATATATAATAAGACTGGGAACCGATGATTATAGAGAAATAAAAATCACAACAACTTGTACAAATTGTAATAAGACAGCAAAACCAATTTCTATCGATATAGATTATTCGCCAACAAATCATCTTTTATCAAACCCATTAAATTATTGCGAGGCTCCAAACATAAAATACAAATTCAGTGAGTTGACCAGTTATTGGTCAGGAGACAACTTAAAAGACTTTTTATTTTTTATGTTCAACGACCTCAATTTAAAAGCATATTGTTGGTTTTTTAAGTATCCGGATAACCATAGGTTTTTCGAAAAAGTAACGTTTGAAAAAGCCCTCGAAATAATAACATTTAATCATCGGTATTTGAATTTTTACTTTACGAAAGATGAAATAAATATTGACGACATTAAGAAACTTGAAGATGAAAAGGGCGTTTATATAAAAAAAGACCTTTGGAGGAAAAATGAAATCATAGAACTTTCATCTCCATTTGTCATTAGTGATTACGGACTTCTATACTACATTCATTTTTGCAATCAATTCCTTTACAAAGGCGAAGTGAAAGACAAATCAAAAGCCTTTGAAAAAGACACAACTAAATTGAAAAATTGGTTAAAAGGAAAATTTATCACCAAACGTGGAAGAAATTGCTTTGACGGCGAAGAAGCATATACCAAATTCATAACAAAACATAATTCCTTACGATAAATTCACGCAGGCTCACGTAGGCGCAAGCATCCGCTTGTGCCATCAGACTATTCATTACTATTATCAAACCAATCGTACCTATGGTACGAAAAAACACGCCACACATTTCTTCTTCCAATATGTTGTACCTGACGGCACAAAGACGAAGGAACCTCAACCAACTATATTTTCTGTTCGGCTGTTCCCTAGGAACAAACCATTGGTAGAAAAACAACAAACAGATGTACAGCGTGCCCTAGGTACGCAATCTTTTTGTATCCACAATTCCCGGCGTTACGAAATAATTTATCTTACAGCCCAATCACTACTCAGCTTCCGTTTATATGAAACGAAACCTTAGCATCTGGACAAAACTATTTATCGCTGCATTCTGTTTCGGTATTGCCATTGTTGGGTTTATGCTCAAACTACCTTCTATGTTCCGGGGAATGGATAAAGAAATGCATGCTGCCTTTTATTTTCTTGCTGCGGCTTTTTTAAACATCCTGTTTGCAAAACGAAATCTCATCATTCACGCTTTCATCTTTGGTTTCCTGTATATGTTTGGCTATGTCATTGAACTGGCGCAGGAATATTCCAACAAATTCTTTCACAAACGAATTCATGGCCGCTTTGATCCCGAAGATGTTGCATCGAACCTGCAGGGGTTGATTTACTTTTCTGCCATCTGGCTGGTGTACGTAGCAATAAGCTTCCTTTTAAAGAAATCAGCTCCTGTAAGAGAAGCATCCACAACTGCAGAATAAGAACAAACTGTGACCTGCTGTTTTTTTTCGTTCTGAATACTTAATTTCATTTCATGCAACGAAGACTCTTTTTACAGAAGATCAGTTTATTGAGTTCATCGCTCATGGCAGCGCCCTATCTCAGCTTTGGAGGAACAATACAATCAGCAACTCCAAGACTTAAGTTTATTACAGCATCCGACGGACATTGGGGACAGCCGAATACTGATTTTGAAACTTCCCATCGCAACCTCATCTAAGCGATCGGCAAAGAAGAACATGTTGACTTTGTGGTGTTCAATGGCGACCTCATACATGACAAGCCCGAGCTGATGCCGGATGTAAAAAAAGTATATGATACATTGAACGTACCTTACTATGTAGCAAGGGGTAACCACGACAGAGTAAGTCCGGAAACCTGGTTGCAGATTTGGAAACAGCCTGAAGATTTTGCATTTGTTTCGAAAGAAAAACATGGCATCATTCTGCTCAACTGTTCAAACGAAGCAGGTAAATATCTCTGTGCAAATGTTGAATACGCAAAATTAAAACTGGAAGAGTTTAAAAATTTGCCGCAGGTGTTTCTATTTGTACATATCTCACAAAACACCTGGACACAACATGGTGTTTCCTGTTCTGAATTGATGGATACGATCGCTGAATATCCAAATGTAAAAGCAACTTTTCACGGCCACGATCATGATGTAGATGGCATCATGCTTTACAAGAAAAAACCTTTCTTGTGGTCGGGTCATTTTGGAGGGAACTGGGGTAATCCCTTCCCTTCGTACCGTGTGTGTGAAGTTTCAGAAGATGGAAAGACCGTTGTTACTTATCTCAAAACAGTAAAGGATGGCACTGTTTTAAACAGGCATAACTTATGATTGATTGATCAACATCACTGTATTTCTTAACCAACAAACAGTGTTGGCTTTGCTGCTTTCAATTTCTTCAATCGTTCTTCGGTTGCTTTGATCCTGTTCTTATTAAAACAAAGCCGTGCTTTTCCAACCGGAGAAACAGCATTGATACCGGCCAGCCCCTGTATCATCCATTTCGTATTTTGTTTATCTCTCTGATGCCAGTTGTCTTTCCAGATCTTTCCTGCAGGAAAAATATACCAATCTGCAGATTTAATGAGATGATAACTATGTGGATAAGCGGTTACAGCAGCAGCCCAATCGTAAAGTGTTTGTAATTGTTTGGATGTTGCCGGATCAATTACATAAAAAGTAATCCTGTCGTCTTCTTTCACCTGCAGTAATGCACAAACATGATAGTTCCATAACTGTTTCAATCCGCCAATATGATTGCGGAGGAAAGCACCACTGAACACCCAGCCTTTGTAATTTGGAATTTTCCAGGCATCTAATAACACACAAACAGCATCTGCCCTTGCTTCGCAATTGTTATGTACATCGTGCCATTTAAAGAGAGAATGGTTCTGAAAAAAAGTAAACAATTTCTCCGCTTCTTCTTTTGTTACGGACGCATCTGGATGTGTTGTATCAGATAAGAGATAATCAAAAAGTGTAGGAACCAAAACTTCATCCATTACAATGAAGGTAAAGTATTTGAGTGGAGATATCTAAGGCATGCTACTGCTTTTGCAACCTGAACTCCATGTTCACCGATCCCTGCAGTTGCAACTCAACGGTTGAGCCTGCGAATTTCGTTACCTTAAACTTGCTTTGCTGTTCGCCATTATAAGAATTCACACTTGTTCCAAAATCAACAGAGATCATTTGGGATGCTTCGTCAAAAGTCCAGGTACCGTTTTTTGTATTGCCACTGGTTGATTCGGGTACATATTGAATAGTAGAACAGGGTTGCTTGATCAGGTTCACATATTTCGAATGCTTATAAGCTTCCACCCATTCAAACGAATTGGCATCTTTTAAAATAAGATCGTAAGCAGTCAATTGCGTCCACACCGTATCACGCATTACGATTGTTCTTCCACAATCGGAAGAGATTACTCCAACAATTGATCCTGCAGATTCATAGTAAGCGCAATTTATATCAGAGAGATAATATGACTGACCAACCCTGCTGTCGTTTACGCAATACAGCTCTTTTACATAAGTTGTTTTGCCGTAATTAAAATTGGTCCATACGCCTTGAGGATTCGATGAATCAGGCCCTTCTTTTGTGGCAACAAATTTCCACTTGCCTTTGAGATCGTTAAGCGTAACCTCCGGTTCATTTTCGCCGGATTTCTGACAGCCAATAAAGAGTGTGGTTAAAACAAATAGAACAGGAATACAATTTTTCATAAACGTTGTATGGATTGGATTGTAAGCTACAAATAATTTCATAATCTGAGGAACAGGTATGGCATACCTACAACTTCAACAGTCCCGCCTTATACAAATTGCTGATGGGTTTATTATCCCAGAACAATTCAAAATCTTCAAGTTCCTGCTGTTCATAATCATCTTTTATTTCCTGCATGCTCAACAGTTTCTCGTTCTGTACATTGATTTTTGGTAAGAGTTGCAGTAACCACTCTCCTTTTGCCGTGTCGGTATTGATGGTAATGTTTTCTTTTTTTGTAACAAAGGTGATTTGTAATACTTCCCAAGTGCTTCCCTTCTTTGATTTAGTGATCAATTCTGATTGCAGTACAGTTCCGAGGAATACCACTTTGGCTGCCGGTTTAAACAAGGGAATCTCATCATCGAGCAACACCTTTACAATGTGATCAGGTGCAACGGTGGTCTTTGGCACTTTCACATCAAACCATTTTTGCAAAGGATCATCCAGGCAAAGTCCCTGCATATAATTAAACAATGATTTCTTTAAACCAAAACTGAAACTTTCATGATCAGCACCCGTTTCATCAATATGCTCCACATCATTATCTGCAAATAAAATAGCTACTTCTTTTGCTTTCTTTACTTTGAAATGTTCCGGGTTCATACCAACCGGACTATGAGCTGTCATTGCAAATTGATGCCAGAATGCAGATTGCAATACCCCTGTCTTAAACATCTGCCGAACCATTTCTAACGAATCAATTGTTTCCTGTGCTGTTTGTGTTGGGAAACCATACATGAGATAAGCATGTACCATAATGCCTGCTTCGGTAAAATGTTTGTTCACTTTTGCTACCTGCGCCACAGTTACACCTTTACTGATAAGTTCCAGCAAACGATCACTTGCAACTTCCAGCCCGCCGCTTACTGCAATACAACCGCTTGCTTTTAAGAGTAGACAAAGATCACGTGTGAAACTTTTTTCAAAGCGCACATTCGTCCACCAGCTTACTACCAATTTTCGTTTAATGATCTCCAATGCCAATGAACGCATCAATGCAGGTGGTGCAGCTTCATCTACAAAATGAAAACCATTGTTACCTGTTTGTGCAATGATCTCTTCCATACGGTCGCACAAAAGTTTTGCAGCAATGGGTTCGTACAGTTTAATATAGTCAAGCGAAATATCACAGAAGGTACACTTGCCCCAATAGCAACCATGTGCCATCGTTAATTTATTCCAGCGGCCATCGCTCCACAAACTATGCATCGGGTTTACCACTTCAATTACTGAAATATAATCGTGTAACAGCAGATCAGTATAATCAGGTGTGCCAACTTCGGTTTGCTTATAGTCTTTACAGGAACTGTTGTTGATGTAAGTAACGATTCCATCCTGCAATAGAAATGTACGCTTCAATTGAGTTGCATCAATTTCTCCTGCGATAAATTTTAACAGTTGTTCGATGGGCGCTTCACCATCATCAAGCGTAATAAAATCGAAGAACTCAAATACACGTTCATCTTTTAAGGAACGCAGTTCTGTATTAGGGAAACCACCACCCATTGTTACCTTGATGTGTGGATGATTTGCTTTGATCCATTGTGCACTTCTGAACGCCGCATATAAATTTCCGGGAAAAGGAACAGAGACGGCAACAAATTTCGGTTGAACTTTTTCAATATGCTTTTGCAGGCGTTCAATCAATAATTCATCAACAAGCGTTAAAGGTTTTTGGAGTTCTGCATACAGTTCATCAAAACTGTTGGCACTTCTTCCCAAACGTTCTGCATAACGACTGAAACCAAAATGCTCATCAACACATTCTTTAATGAGATCGGCCAGGTCTTCAAGATAAAGTGTAGCGATATGTTTGGCTTTATCCTGTAAACCCATTGCACCAAATGCCCAATGAAAATCGGTAAGCTCGGCAAACCTTCCTGCTTCAGGCAATAAGTTTCGTGATGCGATCAAATGTGCAATGGTTGGGTTTTTTCCCTGCAGAAACAACACCACGTCATCAATACTTTTGATGTACTCTTCTTTTAAAGCAATTATACGTTTTGCATTGGCAGAACAATTTTGTTCATCAGCAATGGATGAAAATACATTTGATAAGCCTTTCTTTGAAAACAATTGCAGGGTTACTTCAATTCCAAGATCACTTTGAAAAGAAGAAATACCTTTTGTATTGAGAAAACCTTTCAGGTAAGCCGTTGCAGGATACGGCGTATTTAATTGTGTAAAAGGAGGCGTAAATAAAAAAACCGTTGCGTTCAAATGTGGCGATTAATCTGCAAACGTACATGAAATTTTTTGTCTGTAAATCCCGGCTGCTTATGCTTTCCAGGTAGAGAGTAATTGCTTTGCTTCAGATTTAATGGTGGGATCATCCGCAGCAGTATTGGGCAGGCGTAACAAATGATTCAATGTTTCAATTGCCTTGGCCTTTTTGTTATTACGGTGATAGGCTTTGGCCAGTTCAAGATAATTCAACACAAACTCAGGACTCAATGCTTTTACTTTTTCATAATAGTACACTGCTGAGTCGAGTGAGTTTTTTTGCAGTCCACCAAAGAACACTTTTACTGCGGCCTTTTCCATCCCATTCAAATTACTTACTTCGTAATGCCAGCGGGCAATCACAAACAGTGCTTTAAAATTTTGCGGATTGTAAAGGAGTGCCCTATCAGCATAATTCTTGATCTCACGAACGTATTCTACTTTTTCTTTTCCGTTTTTAAGTAATGACATCCGTGCGTAGGCAAATGACATGGCAACATTGGCTTCACTGTCTTTTGGATTCACCCGCAACGCACGTTCAGCATAGATCTTTGCTGCTTGATAAAAATCCATTTGCTTTTCTTTCGTTGACTGACGACGGCCAATACGACTGGCCAACTCGCTGCAACGGGTCAATGCATGCAAATGGGTTGGCTGTTGCTTAATAATTTCTTTAAATTTCTGGTAGGCTTCTTCTTCTTTCAATTGCCGTTCGAGTATATCGCCCTGCCTCACAAGTTCTTCAACCGACTGTGCAAATGAGACACCCGTAAATATGAGTGCACTAAAAAAAACAACAATTACTTTCTTCATGTGATCCGGTTAAATGTTTTATGCAAGGTTATGCCGGTTTTACCTTGAAAGTTTTCAATGGGTGGCGAACACTTATCAATTTCCACCTTTATTTCCATAATAACGGGAAAACGGGTCTTAATCGTATCACAAATATCCTGCGCCACTGTTTCTATCAGACTGCTTTTTTGCATCATTCGTTGCTTCACAATCTCAAACAAAGCAACATAATTGATTGTTTGCTCGATAGATGTGATTGGCCCGGCAGGTTCATAATACACCGAAAGATTTACTTCAAACGGTCCGCCTGTTTTATCTTCTCCGGCATATAAACCATGGTGTGCATGAAATTTCAACTCTTTTAAATGAACAGCTATCATGTGCCGAAAATAAAAAAGTCCTGCTGTATCAGCAGGACTATCTTTTCACAACAATAGAATTATACAACTCCTTTTGCTGATAAATAACGTTCTGCATCCAATGCAGCCATACAACCACTGCCTGCAGCGGTTACTGCCTGGCGATAAATTTTATCCTGCACATCGCCACCTGCAAACACACCTTCTACATTTGTTTTTGAAGTACCGGGAATGGTCTTGATGTAGCCGGCTTCATCCATATCAATAAAATCTTTGAAAATTGCTGAGTTAGGTTCATGACCGATAGCAACAAAGAATCCCTGCACAGGTATTACCGATTCTTCATTTGTTTTATTGTTCAACACTTTCATGCCATCTACTTTATTGTCGCCAAGTATTTCGATGGTTTCAGTGTTCCAGTAAACTTTGATATTCGGCGTGTTGAGTACACGATCCTGCATTACTTTACTTGCACGCATCGCATCTTTACGAATCAACATGTGCACTGTTGAACAAAGCTTACTGAGATATAATGCTTCTTCTGCAGCGGTATCGCCGGCACCAACAATGGCCACTTCTTTACCACGGAAAAAGAAACCATCGCACACTGCACATGCGCTTACACCATAACCATTGAGACGTTGCTCACTTTCCAATCCAAGCCATTTCGCACTTGCACCGGTACAAATGATCACGCTATCAGCTTCAATGAGCTTTTCATCATCGATCCAAACTTTATGTGGTGTTGAACTGAAATCTACTTTTGTTGCCAATCCATAACGGATATCGGCACCCATGCGTGCTGCCTGCTTTTCAAAATCAACCATCATCTCGGGACCTTGTACTCCTTCTGCATAACCGGGGTAGTTTTCCACTTCTGTTGTAATGGTTAACTGTCCGCCGGGTTGAATTCCCTGGTATAACACAGGTTTCAGGTTTGCCCTTGATGCATAAATAGCGGCGGTATAACCTGCAGGACCTGATCCAATAATCAAACAATGTACTTTTTCTGCTGCTTCCATATTCGTCTTCAAATTTTTAAGTCGACAAAAATAGTCCTATCCATCCAATTGAAATGTAACCGTGGTTACATGCGCAGCCGGTGTGGATAATTAACGGGGAATAATAACCGTAGTAAACTGGTTGGCATAACCGCCAAAATAGCCTAATGCACCATTACTGATATTGCCCAGTATTTTGGTGGGAGAAGAAAACGGGTTGCCGATGCTTTGGTAACTGAACTCTACTGTTCGCCAGAAATCGAATGTGGCTTTATCAATATTGCTGAATTTGACGGTAACAGTATCTCCTTTTTTGAAAAATCCATACTCATCAAAATCCAGGTCAACATTACGATCAATGCCACGGTCCACATCAACCATATAAGTTGTGCCATTCACAAACGCATCATCAAACACAGAGTTAAAACCAGGCAAGAACGGTTCGCTGTTAACTTTGGTGAAATAACGTGCATAATCGCCAAATGGCTGCGGGTCTTTCACTTTTGCCCTTACAACTATCTTTTTGCTTGTATCAGGCGTATTGGGCGCCTTTACCCACCATAGTGAATCGATCGTTTTTCTTATCTGCGGAATATTTGTTGTGGCATTGTATTCTTTTTGCTGCCAAACAATACGGAGCTGGTATTGCTTCCCTAATTCTCCTTTTATGATTGTTAAAGGATTTGCTGGGTCGCTGCTGTAAAAACTAAAGGGAACAGTTGTACCCGGTATCACCATGTCGTACCTGCGTAGCTGATGTGTGGTGCTGCCATTGGAAATAAAAACCTCTGCATCTTTCACCAATGAATTGCTGATCACATCGGCTGAAACTTTTGAAAAATAGTTGAGGCTTTTTGTAAGGATCACTACCGGATCTTGCCCGTTTTCAATAGAAGCATCAACAGTGAGTAACTGAGCGGCGTCTTTCAGGTCAAAATCTACTTTCTTTTCACATCCCAGCAGTAACAGGAACAAACTGCTGAGCAATACAAGTCGTTGCATAGATCAAATTTACGTGATGATCTTTTCAGATAAACATGAAGAATATGCTAATTGTTTATTTGGATTTGTATCCCGGCTGCGCTCAATACAAATAAAAGCCCCTTGACTACCGCTCGGGACACAAAAAACCCCGACACTGAGGCCGGGGTTTGATACTTAATACCCATTATAATTAATTTCCGAGATAGCTCTTCAGCGCATTGCTGTAGCGGGCTTTCTGTAAACGTTTGATCGCTCTTTCTTTGATCTGGCGGATACGCTCTTTGGTCAAATCATATTTCTGACCGATCTGCTCAATGGTAACACCATTTTCGCCATCCAATCCAAAATAAGCATTTACGATCTCCGCTTCACGTGGGCTGAGAGATTTCAACACACGACGGATCTCGTTACGCAAAGAATCCTTCATTACATCTTCATCTGTATCATCACTGCCTTCCAGCAAATCACCCATTGCTACATCTTCTGCTTCGTGCACAGGTGCATCTAAAGAAGTGTGACGGGTATTGCTTTGGAAGATATTGTTGATCTCTGTTTCGCTCATTTCAAGAATATCAGCAAGCTCCTCAGTTGAAGGCTCACGCTCATGTTCCTGTTCAAACGCCATGTATGCCTTGTTGGCTTTATTATAAGTACCGATCTTATTCTGTGGCAAACGCACCAAACGACCCTGTTCAGCCAAAGCTTGCAGAATTGATTGACGGATCCACCAAACAGCGTAAGAAATGAATTTAAAACCTTTGGTTTCATCAAAACGCTGAGCGGCTTTGATCAAACCGAGATTACCCTCATTGATCAGGTCACTTAAAGATAAACCCTGGTGTTGATATTGCTTGGCTACTGATACTACGAAACGAAGGTTCGATTGTACCAATTTATCCAAAGCTCGCTGATCACCCATTTTAATACGCTGAGCAAGAGTTGTTTCCTCCTCGGGCGTGATCATGGGGATCTTTGATATTTCCTGTAAATACTTCTCAACCGCTTGTGAATCACGATTGGTAATCTGAGTTGCAATTTTGAGCTGCCGCATATTAAATTCCTCTTAATTGTTTGAAACGTTACTAAGACAGGGAAAATCGACCGGGAGTTGGGAAAATCTCGTTAAGAATCCACTGTAACCGTCTGCAAAGTTAATCATCAATCGCCGTTTTTCATAGCCCATGTGTATAATTGCGGCTCTTGTAGGCATCCTTGTATCGTTTTCAGTGGAAACTTAACACTGATAAACAACAATTTAAAGGTTCAGAAAGTTTATTTTCAGACGATAATTTTACATAAACGGTTAACTTGCCTACTCAATAATTAATTGATATGGAATGGATTGATTTAAGAAGTGATACTGTAACCCAACCAACCAAGGGGATGAAAGAAGTTATGTGGCAGGCTGAGTTGGGTGATGATGTGTTTGGAGAAGATGCCACTGTTAATAACTTGGAAGAAACCGCCGCAAAACTGTTTGGAATGGAGGCTGGATTGTTCTGTCCATCAGGCACAATGACCAACCAGATCGCCATAAAAATGCACACCCAACCCGGTGACGAAGTGATCTGTGATGAATTAAGCCATGTTTACCAATACGAAGGCGGAGGTATTGCCTTCAACTCCGGTGCTTCTGTACGATTATTACAGGGCGATCGTGGGCGTATAAAAGCCACCCATGTTTCAGATGCCATTAATAACAGGGATGATGTGCACAAAGCCATTTCAAGCTTAGTGGTGCTGGAAAATACCAGCAACCGTGGCGGTGGCAGTTGTTATGAACTCGAAGATATAGCGGCCATTAAAGACGTCTGCAAAGCAAATAACCTCATCCTGCATCTTGATGGTGCCCGTCTTTTCAATGCCTTGGTAGCGAAACAACAATCGGCAATGGATTACGGACAGTTATTCGATTCTATTTCTATTTGTTTGAGTAAAGGGCTTGGCTCACCTATTGGCAGCGTGTTGCTCGGAACAAAAGAAAAGATAAAAAAAGCAAGACGACTCCGGAAAGTATTTGGCGGCGGTATGCGGCAAGCCGGGATCATCGCTGCTGCAGGTTTATATGCATTGGAACATCATGTTGAACGATTGGCAACAGATCATGAGCATGCGAAATTGATTGAAGCAACGCTGCTGAATAATCACAATGTGGAAACCGTATTACCGGTTGAAACCAACATCGTCATCTTCCGTGTAAAAGAAAACATCAATGCAGATGAACTTGTATTGAAGCTAAAAGAAAAAGGCATTCTTTGCTTTACAATGGGTAAACAGCAGATACGTTTTGTTTTGCATCTTGATGTAACAGAAAGCATGGTTCAACGTACAATTGAGTTGCTACAAAAAATATAAACCCCGGCGTATGCCAGGGTTTAATTATTTCGATCAATTTAAAATTATCATTTACCGTCGGTACGTGCAGCCTGCTTATTCTGCGCAATAAAGTACTGCTGAATCATATCGTTCATGATGTTCACAGTTTCACCAAGATGAAGATCATTTTTAAGTCTGTTAATAAAAGACTTGTTACGTTCTTCTTTGTTGGTATTTCCTTTAATAGCTGCAAGATCAACCTCAAGGTTAGAAACCTCTAATGGCGCACTCAGCTTCGTTAAAGAATCGATTGTTTGAATAGTGTTGCCCAACGTTTTCTTGTCCTGGCGGAACTTATCGATCTTCAATGAGAAATGCTTGTCATCATATTTCGATAACCAATCGCTTTTTTCACCAATCAATTTGAATGTAGGACTTTGGCTGATACGTTGTTTACTTTGCTGAACAATGTAATTGAAATCAAAATCAGATTTCCATACTTTGTATTGTGCACTTCCGATCTCATCCCATGTCAAAGCGAAAGGTTCATCTTTTTCACGAAGCTTCAGGTATTCGTATTGATCAGGCAGAACAACATCAGGTACCACACCTTTCAATTGTGTGCTTGCACCTGTAACACGATAGAACTTTTGTAGTGTTAATTTGATATTGCCGAGTTCAGATGGGTTATTGCTTGTCCAGCTTGCACGGTCAAGTTCAATATTACGTTGCACTGTTCCTTTACCATAAGTTGAAGTGCTGCCTACAACCAATCCACGTTTGTAATCCTGGATAGCTCCGGCAAAAATTTCAGAAGCAGATGCACTGAATTCATTCACCATTACAGTTAGTGGGCCATCCCACAATACATTTTTATTTCTGTCACGAAGGATAGTTGGCGATTCATCTCTGCTCTTCACCTGCACAACAGGGCCTTCTTCAATAAATAACCCAACCATTTCAACAGTTTCCATTAAGGATCCACCACCGTTGGTACGAAGATCAATGATCAAACCGTTTACTCCTTCAGCTTTTAATTTGATAATTTCTTTTGCAACATCCTGTGCACAACGGTTGCCGTTTGCGTCCTGAAAATCAGCATAAAAAGCAGGAAGATAGATGTAGCCGATCTTGTGATTATCCGGTCCTTTAATGATTGTACTCTTTGCACGGTTTTCTTCAAGGTCGATCTTTTCACGGATCATTGTTACCACCTTAATGGCTCCACTTGGCTTTTTGATCGTAAGTCTTACTTCCGTACCTTTCTTACCACGAATCAAACGTACTGCATCAGGCACTTCAAAACCAATCAAATCCTGTGGTTCAGCAGCTCCCTGTGCTACTTTCAATACAAAATCACCAACTTCAATTTCGCCCGACTTTGCAGCAGCGCCACCGGCAACTACTGAAGTAATTTTGATATTCCCTTCTTCTTCCAAAAGTGAAGCTCCAATACCAAAAAATTCGCCACCACTCATTTGCTCGTCAAATGCAATTTTTTCCAATGGAGGTAAATAGCTTGTATGCGGATCCATCGTTTCAGTGATACTGTTTACGAGGTAATTGAAACGATCTTCATCTTTAAAACGGTTGCGGAAACGGTCAAACATACGATCGAAGGTTTTCAACACTTTTTCACGTGCTTCTTTTTCCATCTGCACAGTTGTCTTCGCTACAAAACCGTCTTTGCCTTTATTTTTTTCCTGTTGTTCAACAAGATCAACATAACGGTCGAGTGTGTAATATTTTAATTTCAGACGCCATGCTTCCTTGCGCTCAGCTTCTGTTTTTGCATATGTACGTTTATCCTCATCATCCATATACTTTTCTTCCACTGAAAAATCGAATGGCTTACTAAGTATTTCTTTGTACAACAGCGCTACTTCTTCCATGCGCTTTTTATACACAGTATTTACAGCATAAAACGATTCAAGACGGGCCCCATGGATCTCATCATCAACTTTTGTTTCATATTTCTTGAATTGATCGATATCCGATTTCAGAAAATAGGTTTTGTCTCCATCAAGATCCTTCAGGAACTTGGCAAACACCGTTTTTGAAAACTCATCATCGATCTTTTTGGGGTTGTAATGCCCCTCTTCCAAAAACTCACCAATCAACTGCAGGATACGTTCAAAACGGTTGGTTGGTTCATTGCGGGTAGCGGATGATTGTACGGCGTAAAAGATACTGCCCCCCAACATGAGGACCAGTATGATCAGCAAACTCTTTTTACTAAACATATATTGGATAAAATTTGACATAAAACAATTACCGTAAAAATAACGAGAAAAGGCGTGCCATTATTGGCCGTTTATACAAATACAGGCTTTTAACAAGCTGTTTGGTCAAAAGTTGTGCCCTAAAATGATCTGATTCAAGCTTACAGCGTACTTACACTCATTATTTACGCTTGTAAAAGCATTTTTTTTACTGGTGATTTCATTCTTATATCAGAAATACAGGCAACTGTTATTTGGGAAAGATGACTAATAACGTTCACATCAAAGGAAATCAGAAGTCGGGATGACTGGATTCGAACCAGCGACCTCTTCGTCCCGAACGAAGCACGCTACCGGACTGCGCTACATCCCGATATTGACCGTTAAGTTGGATATTCAAATTTATAAAGAATTAAAAAACCAGGACAGTAGCCCTGGTTTTCCATTTTACAATGCCGCAGTGTTATTTTTATACTTCAGCCGTTGGTTCTTGTTGTTGTATCTCTTCTTCTTTCTTTTTTCTACCGGTAATAAAACGCCACACACCTCCACCTACTGCCGCCAAGGCAATGATCACCAGTTTGATATTTTTCAGGATCAACGCAAAGAAGCCAACTTTCGCCAGCACTTTTCCTGCTACAAGCCCCCCAACAGTCCAGGCTGCCACATTATCAACCTTCGAATCAAATTCAGCATAGGTATTTCCTTTTGTGAATGAAGGAATCGCAAGTACTTTGTCAATATCATTTTTCACCATTGCCAATTCTGTCATTGAAGCAACAGCATTGAGCGAAAGCACTCCTTTGCGGCCAAGTATGCGCACTTCATAATTGAGCGTATTGCCATCTGATGCTTCGCCAAATTTCAATTCTTTTGCCCAATGCAATACTTTGCCGTTCTTATCATAAAAAGGCTTTTGTGCCCAGCCAACAAAATGGATAGCTTCATACCCTTGCTTTGCACGCTCTTCGTTTTCTGCCTTTTCGCCTGTCTGCATTTCTTTGAGCATGTCATCATAATTAATTTTATCTGCATCATCATCCTTAACATAGCCCATTGGATCGTAGGTGATCACAAACGCATAACTGCTGTCAGCAAACGGACTGCCTTTATCGGGAAAAAGCATCCCTAGTACACCGTCCTGCGGAGGATTACCCCAAATCTCAGTAATGATATAAGTACTTTGTTCTTTGTTTAAAAACTTGAATCCCTCGGGAACATTTAATTGAGCAACACCATTGTCGAGAGAAATGATTCCGGTTTGGTATTTCATGGCTTTTTCAACCGAGTCGGCCAAACGTAAATAACTTACAATATCTTCAGTTGGGCGAGCAGTAGTAGAGTCACCATATACACCCGCCAATAAAAAAACAGGAAGAACAAATGCAATAAATGCAGACATGGTCTTTTTCATGCAGTTAATTTTGGTTTCGCTAAAAATAATGAAATATCAATATGCTGCAGAACGATTTTTCAACTTAAATAAAAGAGTAAGTATTAATCTGTAGTGATCATAAAAACACCGGGTACCGCACGTTGCCCCTCTTTATCACTTGGCTTGATGGTTTCCTTTCCATTCACCAACATGCAGCTGCTACCGCCACCGTCGAGGTTTAATGCTTCCACGCAACCAAGATCAAGTAACAGTTTTGCCAAGTGCGTTAATGAGGCACCTTCTGCAATACCGGGTATACGACCTTGCACAACAAGAATGATGAGCTTGCCATCGGCAGTATAGCCCATAGCAGTTCGTGGATGCTTATCATCAATGGCTTTACCTGTGAACATACGCTCTTCATTGTTGGTAACTTTTACCGTACTCTCCTGAACAAGGACCGGACCTCCGGCAATGGCGGTTTGCATTTTCCATTTCTGAAACCGTCGCTTATACAATTCACTATGTAACCGGTATGTATATTTTATTGACTTGATTTTGTGTTGTACAATAGGAAAAGAATCTTTTACAGGTCCGTACACTTCCTGAGATGCAAAAGCATGTTTCTTAGAACTATCGGTATACAACCAGGCCACATCAGCCTTTCTTTTTTTATTGATGCCAATCGCAGAACGAAACGTGTGCATATACATCAATGTATCTTTTCCTTTCAATGCAGTTGTATGAACATTGTACGAAACCAGTTTCCCATCTTTTATCACTGCATTCAAATTCCTGTTCGTAGCAAAATCAAAAAAAGTTCCGTTCACCACCAGCAATGGCTGTTGGTTCTTATCATAAAACTGTTGCGGGGTAAAGCGGCGTTGATAAGTTGTATCTGTTTTAAAGTTCAGTTTCCTGTCTTTCAGATCGGCAATTACATAGTAAGCAATGTTTGGTTTACCATCAATTAGATCAGTTGTTGTAAACACATGAACCGACGATGGTATTGATCCATAAAGCGAATCAACATTTTGCCACTTCACTTGCGCCAAACAAAAAGGAGCAGTGATGACGTACAACACTGCTCCAAGTAATATTTTCTTCATAAAGATCTATGCAATAAAATTCGCTTTCTCTTCTTCCCATTTCGCTTTACCATAACCGGGAAGCACATGCTTTTCGCTGTGATAACTTGAACGTACCAACGGACCACTCTCTACATAATCCAATCCAATGGTATAACCAATTTCACGGTACTCAGCAAATTCGTCAGGATGTACGAAGCGTTGTACAGCTAAATGTTTTTTTGTCGGTTGCAGGTACTGCCCAATTGTTACCACATCAACACCATTATTCTTCAAATCATTTAATGTCTGTATTACTTCTTCTTTCGTTTCACCCAAACCCAACATAATGCCACTCTTCACCCGCATACCGTTCTCTTTCAGGTAACGCAACACATCCATACTGCGCCAGTACTTTGCCTGTATGCGCACCTGGCGTGTTAAACGCTCCACTGTTTCAATGTTATGTGATACCACTTCCGGATGTGCTTCCACAATACGCTGTACATTCTCCATCTGTCCTTTAAAATCAGGGATCAGGGTTTCCAATGTTGTGTCGGGATTCAATGCTTTTACTGCACGAATGGTGTTATACCAGATAATACTGCCGCCATCTTTTATTTCATCACGGTCTACAGATGTGAGCACAGCATGTTTTACCTTCATCAAGTGAATAGCTTCAGCAACACGTTGCGGTTCATCCCAATCAACCGGATCGGGGCGGCCAGTTGCAACGGCACAAAAACCACAGCTGCGGGTACAGGTATTACCCAATATCATAAACGTGGCTGTACCTTCTCCCCAGCACTCGCCCATGTTTGGACAATTACCGCTTTCGCAAATAGTATGAAGTTTATTCTTATCAACAAGGTTGCGCACGTGGCGATAACTTTCGCCAATAGGTAAACGAACTCTTAACCAATCCGGCTTTTTCAGTTTCTGCTCTGCGGCAGCATCATTCACTACAATTTCCTGCATAATTTCAACTAAATGAGGGGCAAAGTTAGGCTACTTTCGTTTACCAAACATAAGGGCAATGTAGCCGTTAAAAAACACCTGCTGATCAGGGTTCAGGAGCATGATCTGCACTTTACGGGAATATGCTTCGATATTCATACCTATTTCAATAGCAGTCACCACTTCATTGAAACGTCCGTAATCGAAACGGAGAGCTGCTTTTGCATGAACGCCGGGTACAAACTTCAATTCGTTCCAGCCATAACGCAAACCGGTGCCCATAAGAATATTTGGAGCAGGTGCCAGGAAGAGACTGCTGTCGGCCGGTGTGTATTTTATATTTCTTGTGCCCTCGGGGCTATTATCCTGTACACGAACATAATAAGGACGTTCAAATCCGGCTGAAATTCCACCGGCATAAATAGCGTGCACCGCTACACCGTTCTTATTTGTTTTACCACCGAGCATTCGTTGCTGGCCGTATGATAATTTCAATTGGTAAAAACTGTTACGCTTACCATAAACATAAGGATTGCCTATTTGCAGGAACCCATTATTATTTAAAACGTTGTTGATCTTTTGTTCTTTGGGATGCTTTTTTTCGTTGAGCTCAAGTGCAAAAAGATTGGTCGTTTTTACAGTTTTCAAATAACCTTTTTCATAAACCACGCCCCACCCATCAGTGTTAAGTCGTAATCCAAAAACATTTTGTTTATTGAAAACAAGTGCACCCTCTTCCTGCTGACGGATAAGATTATCAATTTTCTCCCTGCGTGCATCCTTCTTTGCACTACGCTCTGTTTTGCGGCTATCCTTTTCCTGCGCAACAGTTGTACTCACTACCAGAAGAAGAGCGAAGCTGAGGTATATTATTTTCACAAGCCTGAAATTATTGTTTGAACGTAAATTTACAGATTAAAACGATAGATGCGGCATTGTGGTATATTGCCGCCAATTTCTGAACTATAAATTTAACAACATGACCTCCTCAATTGTTTATAAAGGTGAATTACGTACCGAAGCAGAACACCTCCACAGCCACAGAAAAATTGAAACCGATGCCCCGCTCGATAACCAGGGTAAAGCAGAACGTTTTTCTCCAAGTGACCTTGTTGCAACTGCGTTAGGCAGTTGTATGCTCACCATTATGGGTATTAAAGCAAGAGATATGCAGGTTGATCTTGAAGGTGTGCAGATCGATATTCAGAAACACATGAAATCGGAGCCACGTCGTATTGGCGGGGTTGATGTAACCTTTCATTTCCCTTCCAACCTTCAGTTAGATGAGAAACAGAAAACCATTTTGAAGAATGCTGCACTCACCTGCCCCGTTGCCAAAAGCATTCACCCCGAAATTGAACAGAACGTAGTGTTCAACTGGTAAGTTTCATTTTTAAAATACTGTTACCAACAGCACATTGCAGACAACGCTTTGCAGTGCAGTAATTCTTTTTGAGGTAAAGCAATGCCTGAGAATCGAATGCTGACTGGTGAGTTGCGCCTGCAGTTTCCCATTGCTGTGTAATACTGTTTTTCTCTTTGGGCATTTGTTGTAACCATTGAATGGCTTTCTCTTTAGTGCCTTCATTGTGCTGATCATCGGCATAAACATACAACAATGGAATAACGGTATTGATAAGCAGGTTATCGATCATTGTTTTACCCAATTGCTTTTTTCGATATGCACTTTGTTCATTCAACATGTAATGATAATGCCAGTAATCATTTGCTGTTACAGAAAACATTTGCCTGATGGCTTCAACGCTTTTTGCTTCCATCACATTTGAAAACAAATGACTTGATTGATGGATAAGCATTGCCAGCTGTGCCAACCTGATCGTTGGAAAATTGGATGGCCGCATCCGCAAAAAATGAATGGGATGAGCAACCGGCTTCAACTGATGTTTCTGCTGCAGAAATTTATATTCCTTCTGTAGCATGATGGGATAATCTTCTCCGAACTCTCCTGTTAATAACCCTGCCTGCCCCAACAGCAACGCTTCAATTTGATGGATATGGTTCTTATGTTTGGCTAATAAGGTAACAGGTAAGCTTTGCGCAATTGACTCAAACGCCTCAGTATTTAACGGACTGCCGAAATTCCGTGCAAGCAATTGCCAGAAAGCTTCTTCCCAATGACGATTGGTTTGGTTCAGTATATTTTGAATATGCTCATTTTTCTGTTGCAAACGTTCAGCTACCATTCGTTCTTTCCAGCTATCCCAAACAATTGTATTTACTTGTTGCAGCTGATTTTCGCAGGCTACAAAACTGTTTTGTTCCATCAGTTCACGATAGTGTTGCAACAAAGATGTTGAAATGCGATTCTTTAGTTCAAGTACAGGAATTTTGCCTGCAGTTTTTTCATCGTGTTCATATACCACGTGCAGGATCACATTGTTGTAATGCTCATCATTGGTATGACCATGTTTTTTCCAATCACTTGTTTTAAGATGAAGCTCAATGGTGCCCGCCCATGTAACATTGTTGATAAACAATTTCGCATGTAGAAAATCAGGACCTTGATTTGTATTGAGCAAGCCTTGTGAAAGAATTTGTACAGGCTCGTGTTGAACAGTAGAAAGTTGATCACGGTTAAAGTATAGGTGCTGCCAGATGAATTGCAGCAGGTGTTCGTTCATGGAAATAATTTGAAAATGTACAAATTTGAGAATTTGAAAATTAAAAAAAGAAGGTCAGATTGTCAACCCCCTCTACTGCATTTGCATGCTCAAATTTTCAAATTGCTAATTGTCAAATTCCATAATGGCTTTCATCACCCTGCTCACTGGCAAGCCCATTACATTATAAAAATCACCTTTTACACGTTTGATACCTACCACACCAATCCATTCCTGGATGGCATAAGCACCCGCTTTATCGTAAGGCTTGTATTTGTTTACGTAAAACTCGATCTGCTGCTTGCTGAGCTGATGAAATTCGACTTCTGTAATATCAGCGAATGCCGTTTCCGTATCATCACGCATCAACACCACACCGGTGATCACCTGGTGAACCTGTCCCGAAAGTTCACTTAATATCTGTATTGCATTTTCTTTACTTGTTGGCTTGCCGATCACTTTTCCATTCAATACCACAATGGTGTCAGCAGCAAGGATCAAACGGTCGTGACTCAATTCTTCTTTTACCGCCAATGCTTTGTTGCGTGCAATGTACACGGGTACTTTTTCAATACTCAACGTTGCAGGGTACATTTCGTCTGTCTCCTTCACCATTACATCAAAAGGAATTTCTGCCCATTCGAGTAATTGTTTGCGCCGTGGCGATTTTGAAGCAAGTATGATCCGTTCCATCAGGCAAAAAATTTAAACAATACCATGGAGACTATTCCGGTGAAGATCACAGCCTTGATCCATTTGCTTAATGCAGCAAAATCTTTTGTTTGCTTTGCATTAAACAACAGGTATAAACAATATACAGCCGGCAATATGATCAACACAAGATTATAGCCCGCTGCTATCCACATTTTAAATTGTAATACATAGAAAAAAACAATAAGAAGCAGTGCCAGCAAGATCACTAACCAAATGCTGGTAAACACTTTTGAGAATGATACGCCCCAAACAATGGGCATTGTCTTGCAACCGTATTTTGCATCACCATCCATATCTTCAATATCCTTCACCACTTCCCGGATAAGTGTAATCACAAATGCAAAACTTGAATAAAGAATGGCCAGCCGCAATAACTTTTGATGTGCTCCGGGTTGTACAGGATGCATCAGGTAAAAACTTTGCTGCACTGTTAAGAGATACACCACAAAAACAACCCATGCAGTAAGCAATGAAATGAGAATATTACCGGTCAATAATTTCTTTTTAAACGTGGTACTGTAAAACCAAAGCACAAATACACAACCGGTATTGGCGAATCCAATGATCCAGTTGCCATTCTGTAAACCAATATAAAAACCCATCAACACACCGGCAAACGAAAAGAAGAGATGAAAGAATATAGCCCAACGTCTGCTGATGCTGCGATCTACCACCATACGGGTTGGCTTATTCACCAGATCAATATTCAGATCAAAATAATCGTTGATGACATAACCGGCAGCTGCGATGAACACTGAAGAAATGCTGAGAACTGCAAAGAGCTGATGATACATCCTTGGCATGTACAGGTTACCAAAAAGTACAGGCTGTGCCACGCAATAGAAAAACAACAGCTGTGTTAACGCAATAAAAACAAGATTGGGCCAACGAATCAGTTTAAAAAAATCAGCGAGCTTCTGCATCTGTTTGTTTATGCGGTGAAGATAAGTTGAAATGCGAATTAAGTTAAGAGTTATAAGTTATGAGTTACGTGTGGCTCTCTACATTTAACTCATACCACATAACCCGTAACCAACTTTATAAGTGAAAATTACAATGCACTTATTCCGGCTGCATCAACCACCCAATCGTCATTCAGCTTTAACACTTTTTCAATTACTTCCCGCACACAACCTTTACCGCCGTTGATGGTTGAAATGAAGGTTGATACAGCTTTGATCTCAGGCACTGCATCCGCCGGGCAGGCAGAAAGCCCCACCAGCTTCATGACTTCCAGGTCGGGAATATCATCACCCATAAACAAAGTTTCTTCCCACTTGAGATGATTCGACAAAAGGAACTGTGCCAGCACTTCTTCTTTATCCTTCACCTTCATAAACACATTGCGTATACCAAGATATTCCAACCGTTCCGCACATGGTTTACTCACACTTCCCGAAATCACGGCAACGTTATAGCCTTTCTTCACAGCTAACTGCAAAGCATAACCATCTTTGATATTCATGGTGCGGATATGTTCGTTACCGGGCATGATGATGAGTGAGCCGTCGGTAAGCACACCATCCATATCAAATACAAAAGTCTTAATACTGGAAAAACGTTCGAGCAGGTTCATATAAAATTGTTGCGGCCGAAGTTCTTATTTTTTTCGATACAGCCTCCGGATGCTTTCGGAAAGTTCGTGGTAGAGATCCTGCAGATGCTCATCGATCTCCAGCAACAACAGATGTTTCTTGATCGTTTCTTCATCGCCTCTTCGTGCCGGACCTGTTTGCATATCCACTGCACGACCTTGGGTTAACCTGCAGGCCACTTCAATAATAAGCGGATGTAATAGTTTAAAATCAAGATGACGGTCTTTGCAATAATCTTCGGTCAACGCATATAAATGATTGGTAAAGTTGCTCACCATTACCGCTGCCAGGTGCATTTTTAATCTCGTATCATCATCGGCCGGTTGTACGTTGTCGGAAAAGGAAGCAGCAAAATCAGCCAGCAGCACATTCACTTCATCCGAATTTCCATCCACCAAAAAAGGAACCGGGGGAATAACGATCATTTCCTTTCGCAGACTTTGCAATGGATACAGCACACCATAGTTAGGCGAACTGTTACGCAACACATCTTTGTTTACACTACCTGCAGTATGCACTAATATCTTCCGTTTTAAATGCAACTGTTTTGCCAGTTCAGGAATTGCAGTATCTGTTACTGCCATGATACAAATGTCTGCTTCAGCGGTAATATCTTCTAATGAAGTAATGGCTCTTGCATTCACTTTAGCGGCAAGCGCTTCGGCATGTGCAGCATTCCTGCTCCACACCTGTGCAATTGTGTGGTCTGCTTTTTTGATCATTTTAGCAAGCACAGTGGCCGTATTACCAGAACCGAGAAGAACAATGTTCATACAATGCAACAGTTAATGAAACGGAAGAAGTAATTTGCAACAAAGTAAAACAGTATTCCTGAAATATGAAACTCGCCCAGAAATTAGTGATCGGTTATTACAGGGCAAAGCTGAACCTGTTCGCCAAGCTATCAAAACGTAAAGCAGCTGAAAAAGCATTCGAATTATTCTGCACACCATATATATCTAATAAAAAGAAAGCACCGGCGGTGTTTGATAAAGCAGAGAAACTGCATTTGAAATTTGAGAACTATCAGTTAGTGGGTTATCGCTGGAATCATCCACAACCCAAGAAGGCACTTATCCTGCATGGCTTCTCCTCTACCGTTAAAAAGTTTGATCATTTTGTAATGCCACTGGTGAAGAAGGGTTACGAAGTAATTGCATTTGATGCACCGGCACATGGCGACAGCAGTGGCAAAACCATCAATGGTTTCCAGTACAGGGATGCGATCAAAGCAGTGTATGAAAAATTCGGACCCATTCATTCCTTTATTGCGCACTCGTTCGGCGGTTTAGCACTTTCACTTTTTATGGAAGAACAGCAATACCAGGAAAATAAAAAACTGGTATTGATCGCCCCGGCCACTGAAACCGACAGTGCCATCAACAGCTTTGCTGCTTTTTTAAATATTGACGAAGAAGTGAAAGCAGAAATGCGCAAGATTATTCTCGAACGCAGTGGGCGAACGACTGATAGAATTTCTATTCGTCATGCTGCACAAAAAATAAAAGCAGAAGTATTATGGATACATGATGAAGACGATGATGTAACGCCATGGGCCGATGCAGAAAAAATTCAACTGGACAATCACTCCAACTTTCAGTTCATGCTCACCAAAGGTTTGGGGCATCGACGCATTTACAGAGATAATAAAGTGAAGAAAGCGATTATGGAGTTTTTGTAAAAGCCAACCTACCCTAACTAAATTCGAAGCCCGGACTATGAAGCTAACAGAAAAAATTATTCAACTAAGGATCAAACTGATCATATCTATTTATATCATCCTGTTTGCAGGAGTTGTGTCAGTTACACGAACACCCGATTTCTTTTCAGGAAAAATTACAAATGGGGTTATTGATACATTTGTAACTACGCATGTACATGTAAAAAATTCATCTTTTGAATCGCAGCCTTTTCCGGCAATCTCCTTCAAACCTGCGAATGACAGTATTATTTATTATGCGTATGCTGACAGGAATTTTTACCTGCGGCCCTACCGGGTTGGCGATATAGTTAAAGTAATCTACAACCCTCAAATACCTGGCGAAGCCAGTTTATATTCTTTTCCGTATTACTGGATTGGTATGATTGAATTGTGGTCAGGATTTTTTGTTTTAGCGTTTATACTGCTCATTTTTGCTAAGCAAAAAGTTATTTGAGTCAGACACAAATCGATTGATTTTTCTTCATTTTCTATCATTCATTTACCTATTCTTAAACACCCCTCCCAGCACTCTTTTCTTCCATTTATCAATCATTTTATAATATTGTGCTGCCGATGTCCTCTAAAAAGCCGGCTTGTGGAACCAATTTATGGCTAAGAATTTACTGATTGTAGAGAGCCCTGCCAAAGCAAAAACGATAGAAAAGATCCTTGGAAAAGACTTCGAGGTGAAGAGCTGCTATGGCCATATCCGTGACCTTGAGAAAGATGAAATGGGTATTGATGTCAACAACAATTTCGAACCCCGTTACATTGTCCCCGACGAAAAAGAAAGAGTGGTAAAAGACCTGAAAGCGCTGGCCAAAAAAAGCGACGAAGTATGGCTGGCAACGGATGAGGACCGTGAAGGAGAAGCCATCAGTTGGCATTTATGTGAAGTGTTGGGCCTCGATCCCTACAAAACAAAACGCATTGTTTTCCACGAAATTACCAAGCCTGCCATCCAGAAAGCGGTGCAAAATCCACGTACCGTTAATATGGACCTGGTGTATGCCCAGCAGGCAAGAAGAATATTAGATCGTATCGTGGGTTTTGAACTCAGTCCTGTTCTTTGGCGCAAAATGAGCATGCGGAACAACCTCAGTGCCGGCCGTGTGCAAAGTGTGGCCGTTCGGTTAATTGCTGAACGTGAGCGTGAGATCAACGCCTTCGCTCCCACTTCTTCTTTTAAAATTGAAGCATTGTTTACCGCTAAAGATCTTGGCGATCGCAACGTTACATTTAAAGCCGAAGCAAAAAAGCAAAATGCTGCAGAAGATGCAGAGAAGTTCTTGAACAGTTGCAAAGGCGCTTCGTATAAGGTAAAGGACATACAGGTGCGTCCCGGCAAAAAATCACCGGCACCTCCTTTCACCACTTCAACCTTACAACAGGAAGCCAGCAGAAAGCTTGGTTATTCCGTAAGCCGCACCATGCAGCTTGCTCAAAAGTTGTATGAAAGTGGTAAGATCACTTACATGCGTACTGATAGTGTGAGTTTGAGTGATACTGCCCTTGGCGATCTTACACGTACTATAAAAGGTATGTATGGCGATAAGTATCACCAGTTTCGCAAATTCAAAAACAAAAATGAAAGTGCTCAGGAAGCGCATGAAGCCATCCGTCCTACTTACATGGAAAATACAACGGTTGAAGACCAGGATCTGAAACGTTTGTATGAACTCATTTGGAAACGTACGATGGCAAGCCAAATGGCTGATGCCGAACTGGAACGCACAACAGCCAATATTTCTATTTCTACCAATAACGAAGAATTAAAAGCCGAAGGTGAAGTATTAAAGTTTGATGGCTTTTTAAAAGTATATCGTGAAGACCGTGACGATGATGAAGTGAATGAAGATGAAACGCAGGAAGGTATGTTGCCGCCGTTAGCTGTTGGTCAGCAATTACCATTTATTGAGATGAATGCAACAGAACGTTTCACCCGTCCTGCTCCACGTTATACAGAAGCATCGCTTGTAAAGAAACTGGAAGAATTGGGTATTGGTCGTCCTTCGACTTACGCCCCAACTATTTCTACGGTATTGAAAAGAGGTTATGTTGAGAAACGTGATAAAGAAGGTGTACGTCGTGATTTCCGTGTATTGCAGTTGAAGAACGATGCTGTGAGCAAAAGCATGGAACAGGAAAACACCGGTGCAGAAAAATCGAAACTCTTCCCTACCGATCTCGGTTTGGTGGTAACGGATTTTCTGAAGCAACATTTTGAAAGCATCATGGATTATGGCTTCACCGCACATATTGAAGGTGAGTTTGATGATGTGGCCGAAGGCAAGTTGAAATGGAATGCAATGCTGGAAGAATTTTACAGTCCGTTTAAACGGGATGTAGATAATACCATTGAAAATGCAGAGCGAATTAAAGGCGAACGTGAATTAGGTATAGATGCTGAAAGCGGCAAAAAGATCGTTGCACGTATGGGACGCTTTGGACCAATGGTGCAAATTGGCGATGTGAGTGATGAGGAGAAACCACGTTTTGCTGCATTGCGAAAAAACCAAAGTATTGAAACCATTACTTACGAAGAAGCGATGGATCTGTTCAAACTTCCATTAACGCTGGGTGAATATGAAGGTGAAGAAGTAAGTGTGAATGTTGGTCGCTTTGGACCTTATGTAAAATTTGGTGAGCAGTTTATTTCTATTCCACGTGGTGAAGAACCATTGGAAGTAACCATGGATCGTGCAATAGAACTCATCAAAGAAAAACAAACAGCCGATGCACCTGTTGCCATGTTTGAAAACAAACCGGTAACAAAAGGCAAAGGACGTTTTGGTCCGTTTATTAAATGGGATGGTTTGTTCATCAATGTTCCCAAGCGATATGATTTTGAAAATCTTTCAAACAACGATATCAATGAATTGATCGAAGCAAAGGTGGAGAAAGAAGCAAATCGTTTTATTGTTCGTTGGCCCGATGAAAACATTGCAGTGGAGAATGGACGCTGGGGACCTTTCATCCGCTTCGGCAAAAAAATGTTGAAGATCGATAAGAAAAAAGATGGTGAAAAATACACCACAGAAGAAGTGGCGCAAATGCCTGTGGAAGACATCAAGAAAATGATCGAAGCACAAATGCCGGGTGCTTTCTCCAAACAAATAAAAGCAGCAGCAAAAAAGGCTGCTACGAAAAAGAAAGCAGCGACAAAGAAGGCCGCTACTAAAAAAGCAGCAAAGAAGAAATAATCGAAAGTCCCGTTATAAAACGGGACTTTTTAATTTAATGAGCTACACAAATGTTACTGCAACATTTCATCAAACTGCGTCATGTCGACGAAGGATACATCTCCGAAGAATTGTATTGAAATAATTTAATTAGAATCTCAATACTTAACTCTTCTGAATTTTAGAGATGTCTCCTTCGTCGACATGACGTGGTAAGAGTTAGATTAATTACATCAGAAAAACTTTTGCAGCTCTGATTATCCATTCAACCGATTGCACAAACTGACATTTACTAATAACACTCATTCATTAGTATTTTCATTGAGAAAAATCAGTCATTTACACTTCCACTACCTATATCTTTGCGACGATTATAAACTTAAAACGAATGAAACTGCTAAAACTCTCACTCTCGAGTCTTGCCCTCTTGAGTATGTTCTCCAACAGTAATGCACAACAAAAAGAAATTGAACTCGACCCTATTACTGTTACTGCTTCTTTAACTCCGGTTAGTGCTTCAAAGACCGGTCGAAACATTTTAATTATTAAAGGTGATGTACTGCAAAAACTTCCTGTGCAGTCAATTGATGAATTGCTGCGTTATGTACCGGGTGTGGAAGTGCAAAGCCGTGGACCAATGGGTGCGCAGGCTGATTTCACCATTCGTGGAGGTACGTTTCAACAGGTGTTGGTGATACTTGATGGCATTCGTTTGAATGATCCGTTAACAGGTCACTTCAGTTCTTATATCCCCATCTCTCCTGCCGAGATCGATCGTATTGAAGTGTTGAAAGGTGCATCTTCTGCGATCTATGGTACAGAAGCTGTTGGTGGTGTCATTCATATCATCAGTAAAACATTCGCTGCAAAGAAAAATACCAACGGACATAAGATCAATGCACAATTAACTGCTGGTGATTTTGGCTTATTCAATGCACAAGCTGGTGCATTTATTCATCAGAAGAATACAACTGCATCTGTTGGTGTGATCACGAATAATACAAAAGGGCAACAACTGCGTGGCACAAAAGGTTATTTCAACCTCACCACTATTTCTGCTTCTGTTAAACAAGCACTATCTGAAAACACAAGTGTTGCTTATCGCTTTGGCTATGATGATCGTGATTTTAACGCTCAGAATTTTTATACAACATTCTTAAGTGATACTGCGACAGAATCAGTGATCAGTCGTTGGCATCATCTCAAATTCATGCACAAAAAAAACAAGCATAGTTTTTCGTTTGATGCAGGTTATAAAGAAGCAAACGATGTGTATCGTTTCCGCAAAGCAGTTAGTGCAAACGTGAATAATTCATCGTTGTTTCAGGCACTGGCCTTACACGATTATAAAATCAATGATAACTCAACCATTACATCAGGTGTGCAATTTATCAGCCGTAAAATTGTTTCGAACGACAGAGGCAATCATGAAGTATCGAATGCAGGTGCATTTGTGGTGTTGAATCAAAAGATCGGAAAAGCATTGCAATTAAATCCTGCCTTGCGTGTTGACTGGAATGAGCGTGCCGGTTGGGAATTGATTCCACAGTTGAACGCTTCGTATCGTTACGAATCATTTTTATTCCGTGGAAGTGTTGGTCGTACAACAAGAGATGCCGATTTCACGGAACGTTTTAATAACTATCAGCGTAGCCCTGTTCCATCCGGTCAACGTATCGGAAATCCTGATCTGATCTCAGAAGCATCTTTGAGTTATGAAGTGGGTGCTGATTATTATCTCAACTCTTCATTAAAAATTTCAACCACCTGGTTCGAACGTTTCCAACAAAACCTGATCGATTACGTCTTCACGTCTTATGCAAATATGCCCCGCCAGGTAAATCTTGTTCCCGGTGGTAATTATTTTCTTGCAAATAATATCGACAAAGTAAATACTACAGGTATTGAAACCGATGTGCAGTACACGCACGAGTTTAGTGATAAGCATTCATTATCCGGTGGACTTGGTTTCGTATGGATGCGTAGCCGCAGCAGTGATACGATTCCTTCGCTTTATGTTTCAAACCATGCAAGAGAACTCATCAACTTTAATGTGATGTACCGTTATAAAAAAATTGCAGTGAGTACAAATGGTTTATTCAAAGCAAGAAGACCACAATCAATTGCAGCACCGTTCGTTCCAATCAGCGCCAATTATTTTATTTTGAATACACGTGTTGATCTCTTTTTGCTGAAAGACAAACTGGGTGTATTTGTACAGGCCGATAATATTTTCAACCGTCGTTACAGCGATCTGCTCGGCAGCATTATGCCAACACGTTGGGTAATGGGTGGAATAAAAGTGAATTTATAAATATCGCTTTAAAAACATCAAACTGTATATCCTCTCCCTGGAGGGGCCGCATGCGCTCAAAAAAAGAACAACCGAAAGGGGTGGGTGAAAACTCGCCCCTTCGTTTTATCCGAACTAATTTCTTGATATTTGCAGTCCATAAAAACGATTGATCGTATGCATGATTTTATTCAACAACTCGGCATCAAAGCACAGAATAGCGGCGTTTCAACAGGAATAAACTGGTTAACATCAAGCGGTGAAACAATTACTTCTTCTTCACCCGTTGATGGAAAAACAATCGCATCAGTTACTTCAGCCGATAAAGCAACGTATGAAACAGTGATTGCAAAAGCACAAGCAGCCTTTGCAGAGTGGCGCACATGGCCTGCACCTAAACGTGGTGAAATTGTTCGACAGATCGGTGAAGCATTGCGTGCAAAAAAAGAACCTCTCGGTCGATTGGTATCTTATGAAATGGGTAAAAGTTTACAGGAAGGTTATGGTGAAGTACAGGAAATGATCGACATCTGCGATTTTGCGGTCGGTCTCTCCCGCCAATTACATGGATTGACCATGCATAGCGAACGCCCATTGCATCGCATGTATGAGCAATGGCATCCGTTAGGTATTGTTGGCATTATCTCAGCATTCAATTTCCCCGTTGCAGTGTGGAGCTGGAACACCATGCTTGCATGGATCTGTGGAGATGTGTGCATTTGGAAACCATCAGAAAAAACACCTTTGTGCGGCATCGCCTGTCAACATATCGTTGCAGAAGTCTTTGCAAAAAATAATGTACCCGAAGGTGTGAGTTGTTTGATACAAGGTGGCAGAGAAATTGGTGAATGGATGAGTAACGATACTCGTGTCCCGTTGGTATCTGCAACAGGAAGTACTCGTATGGGCAAATCAGTTGGTGCAGCTGTAGGACAACGTTTAGGCAGAAGTTTATTAGAGCTAGGTGGTAACAATGCCATCATCATCAGTGAACATGCAGATCTTAACATTGCGATTCGTGGTGCCGTGTTTGGTGCTGTTGGAACGGCTGGTCAACGTTGCACTACTACCCGTCGCTTGATTATTCATGAATCGGTCTACGATACGGTTAAAGAAAAATTGGTTGCTGCTTACAAACAATTAAGCATTGGTGATCCGTTGAATGAAAGCTACCATGTTGGTCCATTGATCGATACTGATGCAGTAAACGCATATAGCAAAGCAATTGAACAATGTAAAGCCGAAGGCGGACATTTCATTGTGGAAGGCGGCGTTTTATCAGGTGCCGGTTATGAAAGCGGCTGTTATGTAAAACCATGCATAGCTGAAGCAAAATCAGGTTTCAAAATTGTTGAGCATGAAACCTTTGCCCCTATTCTTTATTTGTTGAAATATAAAACCATTGATGAAGCAATTGCTATTCAGAACGGCGTGCCGCAAGGTTTATCATCTTCCATCATGACCTTGAATATGCGTGAAGCGGAGCAGTTTTTATCAACTACCGGCAGCGATTGTGGAATTGCCAATGTAAATATCGGAACGAGCGGCGCTGAGATAGGCGGTGCCTTCGGTGGCGAAAAAGAAACCGGTGGCGGCAGGGAAAGTGGCAGCGATGCCTGGAAAAATTATATGCGCCGTCAAACCAACACGATCAACTATTCAACAAATCTGCCTCTGGCTCAGGGAATTAAGTTTGATATTTAAGTATCCCTTAACAGCCTTTGCCAATAGATTAAACGACTAATCAACAGCCGTCTGAAAAGCAATGAGGGCGGCTGTTTCACTCAAAAAATTCTGCAAAATGTGGGTAAACGGTATATTTATTTGCCCAACATGCCGCAACTTTACAAATCGTTTTAAAATAAGAAAGACATATGCAGTTAAACAAAGTGTTGCTTGTAACATCCGTATTCGCCCTCTCCTCGATCTGTGCCTTCTCCCAGGCTTCTGTAAAAGAAGATCAGTTTAAAGGCTGGCATCTCAAAAATCAATCTTCTGATGGATTTTATGGTATTAGTCTTGAACAGGCGCTTGAGTTTGTAAAAAACAAAAAAAGCACAACCGTTATTGTGGCGGTGATCGACAGTGGTATTGATACCTTACACGAAGATCTGAAGCCGGTATTGTGGCGTAACCCAAAAGAAATTCCCAACAACGGAATTGATGATGACAAGAATGGTTATGTAGATGATTACTATGGCTGGAATTTTCTTGGTGGTAAAGATGGCAAAAATGTAAAAGAAGATTCTTACGAAGCTGCACGTTTGTATCATGCACTCAAACCTAAATATGGTGGCACTGTTGATGAAAGCAAATTGTCAGCAATTGAAAAAGAAGAATACCGCATTTTCAAAAAAGCACAGGGAGATATTGAACATGGTTCAACTGAAGCACAAACACAAGTTGTATTTCTGAAAAGTTTGTACAACAAATCAACTGTTGCTGACAGCATATTGAAATTGAAATTCAAACCGGAATATACTGGTAACGATCTGGCAACATTTAAACCTGCCAATTCAAAAGAAGCCGATGCAAAATCAACCATGTTTGCATTGTTCAAAGGTTTTGAATTGATGGATGCCAACAACGACTTCATCATTAAAGAGTTTACCAGTTATTACCAGGGCCAGGAGAAAAAAGCTTCTGCTTCAACTAGCGCTCCTAAAGATTATCGTGGTGAAATAGTAAAAGATAATTATTACGATTTCAATGATCGTTTTTATGGCAACCCCGATGTTATGGCGAACACTCCCTTCCATGGAACACATGTAGCCGGCATCATTGCCGCTGCACGTAACAATGGTATTGGTGTCGATGGTGTAGCAAATGATGTACGCATCATGACTATCCGTGCCGTGCCTGATGGTGATGAGCACGATAAAGATATTGCACTTGCTATCCGTTATGCTGTTGATAATGGTGCGAAAATCATCAACATGAGTTTTGGTAAAAGTTTTTCCCCACAAAAGAAATGGGTTGATGACGCAGTTCGTTATGCACAAAGCAAAGGTGTACTATTAGTACATGCAGCAGGTAACGATGGTAAGAATGTAGACAGTTCTGAGAACTATCCTAACCCGAATATTGTTGAAACAAAAATGAAAGCTCCCAACTTTATTACTGTTGGTGCAAGCGGCGATCCCAAAACAGGTGGTCTTGCTGCAGACTTCAGTAACTATGGTAAAAAGGAAGTGGATGTATTTGCTCCGGGTGTAAAAATTTATTCAACTATTCCCGGTGGTAATACTTATGGATTTGCACAAGGAACAAGTATGGCGAGCCCTGTGGTAGCTGGTTTAGCAGCGTTCATTCTATCCTACTATCCTGATCTGTCACCGGAACAGGTGAAGTTTTGTATTGAAAAAGGTTCAGTTAATCCAAACATGCAGGTAACAAAACCCGGCAGTGAGGAGAAAGAAGATTTTGCAAACTTCAGTCGCACAGGTGGTTTATTAAATGCATACGAAGCAATTAAAGTTGCTGCAACATTAAAAGGTGAACGCAACACTACTGCTCCGGCAGCACCTAAACCGCAACCAAAACCAAAAGTTAAGAAATCGAAAAAAGGATAATACTTTGACTTTAAAACCCGCTTTTCAGCGGGTTTTCTTTTTATGTTTACAATATCTGAAGCAGTTTGCTGTTATGCATATTCCAAAACCTGATTATCATGTCACGACCAACCACTAACGACTACTCATCTTTTTATCACAACTATGTAATGAATGTGCAGGAAGATGATGTAAAGAAAGCTTTCGAAAATCAATTTGCAGTACTCGATTCTTTTCTTGCATCAATACCGGATTCAAAAGCTGATCATGCTTATGCTGAAGGTAAATGGACGGTGAAACAATTATTGCAGCACATGATCGATGCGGAACGCATCTTCACCCACCGTGCACTATGGTTTGCACGCCAGAGCCCCTCCCCACTTAGTGGTTTTGATGAAAATGAGTATGCGGCCATTGCGGATGTAAGCAAACGCACAATACAATCGTTGGCCGATGAGTTCAAAGCCGTTCGCAAAAGCAGCGAATTGCTGTACAATAGCTTCTCCTGGAAAGAATTAAATACCAGCGGTATGGCTAATAACAACTCCATTACCGTGAATGCAATTGGGTATGTAACACTCGGGCACTTTCTGCATCATAAACGCATCCTCGAAGAACGATACTTGTAAAAAAGGTCAGGCTTCCGTTGTAACGGAAGCCTGATGTTTTAAAATACTGTAAACCTGTAAGCCGGATTTTGTCGAGAGCTATCATTTATCTGTCCAACAACTTACGCTGAAGGATCAATCTGCCTACCCTCCGTCATCGAACGAGCCGTTCTCAGGCGACGGTATATGTGGCATTTCAGCACGTAAGGTTTACCCCGCTATAACATTGCTGTTATAACCCGTAGGCTCTTACCCTACGTTTTCACCTTTTCCCACCATAGCCTTGGCGTAGGTGGGTAGTTATTTTCTGTGGCACTTTCTGTTGCTCCGCCTGAGGCGGAACACCCGGCTCTTCACCGGTACGTTGCTCTATGCTGTCCGGACTTTCCTATCCCGCCGAAACGGGAACGATAGCTTAGTTTACAGTAACTGCAAAAATAAGATTTTGGGCTGAGGTATGTCCTACTTATTGCAGGATGGAACATTTTATCAATCGTTATAAGTATGACATACCTATCACCCAAAAAAATCCCCCAACAAAAGTTGAGGGATGCGATAAACATTCAATGTGTTAGCTAGTTGCAATGCTCTTCAAATGCACTGATAAGATTTTGTGCGATCATTTGCGCCGGACGACCTTCGATGTTGTGGCGTTCGATAATGTGAACCAACTGACCATCTTTAAATAATGCGATAGCCGGTGAACTTGGAGGATAAGGCAACAAATGCTCACGGATCTTTTTCACTGCATCAATATCAAAACCAGCGAAGCTGGTCAATAAATGATCAGGACGCTTCGTGCTGTTATGCACAGCCATCAACACACCTGGTCTTGCACTACCTGCCGCACAACCGCAAACTGAGTTAATAAAAACGAGACTTGTCCCTTTCTGCGTTAATGCACTGTCAACCGACTCTGCTGATAACAATTCATCAAAACCACCTTCAGTCATTTCCCCTTTCATGGGTAATACTATTTCTGCTGGATACATAATGTAATAGTTTAAATTTTATGCAAAGCTACAGGAATTGAAAATTCAATCAGTAAAAAAAGAAATTTTGACAGAACCATTGCAGGATAGTAGACTTTTTGTCGCATTTATATTCGTAAATCTGAAATGACGGCGCAAAAAAACCTGTTGGAATATGCTTTGATGATTCCATACCATTATTAAAAACAATTAAAACTTTAATACTATGACAATGGTAAAATTGCACAGCCCCGTTCAGAAAAACCTCAACAACTTCTTTGATGAGTTTTTCAATGAGTTACCTGCTTTTGGTAAAACAGTCAACAATCTTTTTTCTCCTGCAGTAAACATCGTTGAAACTTCTGATGCTTATCATCTTGAGCTAAATGCTCCGGGCCGCAATAAAGAAGACTTTCATGTTTCTGTAGACAAAGGTTTATTAACCATCAGCTACGAGAAAAAAGAAGAAGCGAAGAATGAAGATGCGAAAGTAGTTCGTCGTGAGTTCAGCTTCCAAAGCTTTAAACGCAGCTTTACAGTTGATGAGAAGATCAATGCAGAAGCTATCCAGGCGAAATACGAAAATGGTTTGTTGAAATTGTTACTGCCTAAGAAAGCAGAACAGCAACAACCTGTGAAAACGATCACTATTCAGTAATAGATTTCATATAGCTTGTTTTATAGCAGTTGGTTTTGGTTACCCCGTTGTTTTTACAACGGGGTTTTTGTTTCTGTTAACAAGTGTTTCAGCAGACATGATTATCTTCGCCACAATCGACATGAAAGCTCTATTAACCCTTCTTACCGGCCTGTTTATCCTGTTGAGCACCAAGGCACAGGATATTCCTGATTCTGTTCATGCAATTCCACCTGCAGTGGATACAACGTTGCGTATCCGCAACCTGAACCCTTATTTTACATTACATGTAGACAGCTCACTCAGTTATAAACTGGAGATCAACAAAGAGATCACTAATTATTATTGGTACCTTAAGAACTCACCTGTTGGTTTACGCATCAATAAAGACAACGGCCTGCTCACATTCAAAGCAGATAAAGCTTATTTTCTTTCCGGACGATTGAAGTATGACGTTGAATACAAAGTGCAGCTTGGCGTTCAAAATTTAAATAACCCGGTTGAAAAAGCTGATACAGTTTTTACGATCGTATTCTTTAACACAGAGATCATTCAATCGAAAATAAGACCATCGGTTTCATCAACAGTAACAGTTGACGAAGGTGATACTGCACGTTTTGTGTTGAACTGTGAGAACGGCAACTTCCCCATCGAATACATCAATTTTGAAAGCAGCATTCCGATAAAACCGGAAAACGCCATCACCAAATGCAAAGATGAATTTGTGTGGTGGATCCCGTATGATTTTGTGAAAGATAACGATAGCGGGAAAGTAAAAATATTTCGTTTGTTGTTTGTTGGCGCCGATAAATTCAGAAACAAGGATACGGCTACAGTACGCATTATTGTAAGGGATGCAATTAACTATCCGCTGAAAAAGCAGGAATATGATAAAGTTGTTACCGATTATAACCGATACATCCAGCAATTAAAATTCACTTTCCGCACGCTTGATAAAAAAATTAAACATACCCGCAACAAAAGAGTTGCTTTTGATATGACTTCGTCTTCCTCAGCTTTAGCAGGAACCATTCTGAGTACATCAAAAAATGAAGAACAGAAAAATGTAGGTCGTGTGTTGCCTGCGGTTGGTGTAACCCTCGTACCCGTAAAAGAAGCTGTTGCACCAAATAAAGTAAACGATCAGAACTCTGTTTCAGTGGTGCGTACAAGTATCAGGCGATTAGAATATATTCTGCAGGAGAACGGACTGGTGAGTGAAAAGGATCCCGACATCATTACCAAAACAACAAAGCTGAAAACCGATCTCAAACAAATTCAGTTACAGCTCATCGATGTACCGCTTGAAGAGATCAACATTGAAGACCCTAAAGATGCCAACAAATATTTCGATGATCCAAAAGTGAACAGGAAGTATCGAAACAAAAAGAAATAAATAAAGAAGCCGATGAACATTCATCGGCTTCTTTATTGTTTGTGTACATTTTATTTACAATCCGTCTTCCGTCTTGTATCGATCAGGTACTGCACCTTCCATACTCCATTGATCCGAACAAGTTGAAACGAGTTTACGCCGCAATGGCTGAAGGTTCCTTTCAAATAAAATTCATACGGCGTCCATACACTTGCCAACGCACCATCAATATGAACTGCTCCAAAACTTATACGTTCATCAGCATCACCTTTGTTTGATTTACCAACAAAAGATGCGAACTGACTGATGTTATCAGTACGTATCATCGTTGCCCCTTCTTTTGTACGACTGATGGTTTGCAACACAGCCCATTCAGAGAATACATTTTTCAATGCAACTGAGTCAGCATTTTTCATCGCTGCAAATAAATTGTTAACAACAGCCTTTACAGAATCTTCGGTGCTTTGAGCAGAAGCATATGCAGCAAGCAATATTGTTAAATAAAGCGTAAGAACACATTTCATACCCGTTGTTTTTGGCATTTGGCAAATAGTTTGAATTACAAGTATAAAACATACCTACTATGCTAAACTTAAAATTCTACAAATGGTCAATAGCCCTGATGATGATCGTAGCAACTACTTCAGCATCGGCTCAGATATTTCCGAAAGCAGGAGATATTTTCGGCAACCGTACAAACCGCCCCGTTGTAAGACAGGATGGTAGCCGTCAATGGCCCGACGGAACAATTCAGTATCCGGATGGAACAACACGTTACCCCGATGGCGCTGTGCGTTATCCTGATGGCCGCATGAGCTATCCACGTAACCAACGCAACAATGATTACGGATATAATAGCAACAACAACTGCAATCATCGCAATCTGCCTCCTGGCCAGGCCAAGAAGGTTTATGGTGGTCATGCAAAGGATTATGCGAAAGGAAGAGGCAAGGGTAACAAGAACGGCAATTGCAATCATCGCCACGATGATGACAGGGATTGGGACGACAGAAATGTAAGAACCTATCCGCAGCAATATCCACAGTATCCAAGTTATCCGCAACAACGATACCCAAACAACACACCGCAAAACGGTGGTAAAAGACCAAGTCGCACCAGCAACCCTAACTTATAATTAGTAAGTAGTAGCAATTGAAATAAAAAAGCCCCCCGATAAATACATCGGGGGGCTTTTGCTTTATCTGTTGTTTGATTAGTATCCCAATATCTTCAGCATACTTTGTGCCGTTTGTTCTTTTGCATACACCCAATCAACCAGTTTACCATTCTTGTCGTGCCCGACAATGATATGCTTCGGCGAAGGGATCATACAGTGCTTAATACCACCATAACCGCTGATCTGATCCTGGTAGGCACCAGTATGGAAGAAGCCGACATACAAAGGCTCAGCAGCACTGTCGCCATTTAATTTGGGCAGAAACACTTCATTGATATGCTCCTCTGAATCATAATAATCATGACTGTCGCAGGTAATGCCACCAAGCACCACACGCTGGTAATCATTATCCCATTTATTGATCGGCAACATCAGGAACTTTTCACCAATACCCCAGGTATCAGGCAACGTAGTAATGAATGATGAATCGATCATGTACCAGTTCTCACGGTCGTTCTGTGTTTTCTGTGCAAGCACAGAATAGATATGCGCCATGCTCTCTCCCACTGTAAAACTTCCGAACTCTGTATAAATATTTGGCATTGGTACACCGGCTTTCTTACAGGTCTTTTTGATTGTGGCTACAATTTCGTTGATCATGAATTGATAGTCGTACTCAAAACCAAGCGAGTGCTTAATCGGAAATCCGCCGCCGATATTGATTGAATCTAACTCAGGGCAGATCTTCTTCAACTGGCAATACAGGTTCACCACTTTATTCAACTCACTCCAGTAATAAATATCATCTTTAATTCCTTTGTTCAAAAAGATGTGCAGCATCTTCAACTGGAAACGGTCTTCATTTCCTTCGATCTTATCAACATAAAACTCGAGAATATCTCTTGCACGAATGCCAAGACGAGACGTATAGAAAGGAAAGTTCGGTTCTTCTTCTGCAGCTACACGAATACCTACTTTAAAAGGCACTTTCACTGTTTTCTTATACTGCTGTAATTCTTCCTTGTTATCCAGAATAGGTGTAACGTTTTTGAAACCGGTATTCAGCAATTTGGCGATACGTGTGATATAACTCTTTTGTTTATATCCGTTACAAATGATCTGTATATCCTTCGTGATCTTTTTCTTTTGATATAGCTTGTTGATGATTTCAATATCGTAAGCAAACGAAGTTTCAAGATGCACTTCATTTTTTAATGTTTCTTCCACTACAAAAGAGAAGTGACTGCTCTTGGTACAATAGCAATAAAAATATTTGCCTTCGTACCTGTGCTTTTTAAAAGCGGTATCGAACATCTTCTTCGCCTTTTTGATCTGCATACCGATCTTTGGCAGATAAGTCAGCTTCATGGGCGTACCATACTTATCGATCAGGGCCTTGAGATCAAGATGGTTAAACTGCAGGTAACCGTTTTGTAAATGAAAATCTTCTTGCGGGAAGTTAAATGTTTGATGCACCAGGTCGGTGTACGTTTGGTTGGTCAGTTGATAACTACGTGGGTCGTTTGTCACCTTTAAAATTTTGCACAAACTTATTGTAAAAATAAATGCTGGGGGATGAAGATTTTTGAGAGCTACGAAGACAAGGAGAAGAAGCCCTCAGTTATGAGCCGTTATTAGCTGGCGAAAACAAAAAGCCCCAACATTTCTGTCGGGGCTTCGTATAAATCAGTTGATGATTATTTTACTGATGCAACCAGTTGCTTAAAGCTTTCCGGTTCGTTCATCGCTAAGTCAGCAAGGATCTTACGGTCAAGATCAATGTTTTTTGCTTTCAGCTTGTTGATGAATACAGAGTAAGTCAATCCTTCTTCTCTTACTGCTGCGTTGATACGTGCGATCCAAAGTGCACGGTATTCACGCTTCTTGAGTTTACGACCAACATAACTGTAGGTCATACCTTTTTCAACTACGTTTTTGGCAACGGTATAAACGTTTTTACGTTTGCCATAAAAGCCTTTGGCTTGTTTGAGAATTCTTTTGCGGCGCTGCTTCGATGCAACTGCGTTTACTGAACGGGGCATATCTTAATGTTTTTAAATTATAAATTAGTGTTTACAGCTGCATCTTATTTAAGACGCAATAAACGTTTTACAAAATGTACATGAGATTGTGCTACTTCTCCGTCCATACGCATGTTACGCTTACGTTTCTTTGATTTCTTTGTGAGGATGTGACGTTTGAAACTCTTCTGATGCATGATCTTACCGGTGCCGGTTACTTTAAACCTTTTTTTGGCACTTGAGTTCGTTTTTACCTTTGGCATTTGAATGCTCTTTAAGAATGATACCCTGCTGGCGGCTCTGCACAGGCAGAACACTTAGGGGGCCGTTTGGGCAATACCGGCTGTTTTCAGCCTCCCGATTTGGGAGCGCAAATGTAGGAAATAACTGCTTAAAAGAAGGGATTGGGGGTAGTTTTTTTGTGGTTGCTCGCAAAGAACGCAAAGTTGCAAAGACGCAAAGGCAGCTTGTTCCTTGTCCCTTGTGCCTTGTTCCTTTCTTCTTGTGCCTTATTACTCAATGAAAAAACCGCCTATTTCGAAGGCGGTTTCTGCTATTATTCAGCGTTTTCTTTCTTTTTCTTCGCCGTTCTTGGCGCAATGATCATCAGCATCCGCTTTCCTTCCAGTTTTGGAAATCCTTCAACCTGGCCCGCATCTTTCAGGCGCTCTGCAAATTTCAGCAGCACCAGCTCTCCTCTTTCCTTAAACTGGATGGCACGACCCTTAAATTGTACATAAGCCTTCACCTTATTGCCTTCTTTGAGGAAGTTTTCGGCGTGCTTTGCTTTAAAATCAAAGTCGTGGTCGTCCGTATTTGGTGTAAAACGAATTTCTTTCAGTTCAGCCGACTTACTCTTCGACTTCATTTCCTTTTCCTTCTTCTTCTTCTCGTAAAGGAATTTATTGTAGTCGATTGCTTTACAAACAGGCGGAACCGCCTGCGGAGAGATCTCCACCAGGTCTAAACCTAAGTCTTGTGCAATTTGTAATGCTTTCTGAGTTGGGTAAACGCCCACCTCAATATTATCACCAACCAGGCGTACTTCCGGTACACGGATCATGTGGTTGATGCGATGTTCTGGCTCTTTACGGGGAATAAAACGTCCCCTCGGAGGTCTTTGTGGAAATGCCATATTAATTCTGCTTCCATACCCCTTTCAGGAAGCAACTGTTCATTTGTGTTTATAATTCTCTTCAGGGGCAGAAGAGAAATAAAATTATTCTGATTTTCTTTCTTTGATCTCAAGTGTGGCAGCAGCAATAAATTCATCTGCATCAAACACACCTGCATCACCTTTACCTTGTTTACGAACCGCTACTTTTCCTTCGTTCACCTCTTTCTCACCCACCACCAGCATATAAGGAACTCTTGCCAGCTCGGTATCCCTGATCTTCTTTCCTATTTTTTCGCTGCGGTCGTCAATCTCAGCACGAATATCTGCTTTTTTCAGTTTATTCAACAGGGTTTTTGCATAATCCATGAACTTATCACTGATCGGCAGAATTTTCACCTGCAAAGGTGCCAGCCATAACGGGAATTTGCCCGCATAATGCTCCAGCAAAAAGCCAATGAAACGTTCGTGGGTACCAAGCGGTGCACGGTGAATGATCAATGGCACTTCCGGTTGGTTGCTTTGATTGGTGAACGACAGTTTGAATTTGTTACCGCTGTTGAAATCGACCTGGTTGGTGGCCAATGTAAACTCACGGCCAATAATGCTCCAGATCTGTACATCGATCTTCGGTCCATAGAATGCCGCTTCATCCTGCACTTCAATGAAGGGAATATTTGATTCGATGAGCACTCTGCGTACCATCGCTTCTGTTTCCTGCCACAGTTCGGGTTCGTTCACATATTTCTGACCCAGCTTAGCAGGATCATGCAAACTCAGACGCATCACATATTTATCTACGCCAAATATCTTGAAATACTTCAGGTACATATCATTCACCGCACGGAACTCATCGGCAAACTGATCACGGTTGCAATAGATATGCGCATCGTTCATGTGCAAACAACGTACACGCATCAAACCAAACAACTCCCCACTCTGCTCATAACGGTAACAGGTACCGTATTCGGCAATGCGGTACGGAAGATCTTTATAGCTCTTTGGCTCAGCATCAAATATTTTATGATGATGCGGACAGTTCATCGCCTTGAGATAATATTTCTCGCCATCCATTTCCATTGGAGGAAACATACTATCTGCATAATACGGCAAGTGACCACTGGTGAGGTACATGCTTTCTTTTGCGATATGCGGCGTAACCACACGCTTGTAACCTGCTGCTCCTTCGGTTTCTTTTGCCAGTTTTTCCAGCTCTTCGATAATGATGGTTCCGTTGGGCATCCATAAAGGCAAACCCTGACCCACATCATCATCCATGGTGTAGATACCCAGTTCCTTACCCAACTTACGGTGATCCCTTTTCTTTGCTTCTTCCAGCATCGCCAGGTATTCATCCAGTTCTTTTTGTGACGGGAAGGTTACACCATACACACGTGTAAGCTGTTTATTTTTTTCATCGCCTTTCCAATAGGCACCGGCAATAGAAGTTAATTTGATTGCTTTGATAAAACCGGTGTGCGGAATATGTGGCCCACGACACAGATCGGTAAACTCACCTTGAGAATACAAGGTAATACCACCATCTTCAAGGTTCTGCAACAGATCGAGTTTATATTCATCGCCCTTTTCAGAAAAATAAGCAACGGCATCCTGTTTGGAAATTTCTTTGCGCTGGTAAGGACTGTTCTTCTTCGCCAGTTCATTCATCTTCTTTTCCAGTATCCCCAGGTCTTCCTCGTTCATCTTCTTATCGCCTAAGTCCATATCATAATAAAACCCTTTCTCCAAAGCCGGACCTACCCAGAATTTCACACCCGGGAATAAGCTTTCAACAGCTTCCGCCATTAAATGGGCGCTGCTATGCCAAAACGTGTTCTTTCCTTCAGCATCATCCCACGTCAACAGTTTCAAAGAAGAATCGTTGTTAATGGGGCGTGTGAGATCCCACACCTGTCCGTTAACATTTGCGGCCAACACTTTTCTTGCTAATCCTTCGCTGATTGATTTGGCGATGTCGAGGGCTGATGCACCTTGCTCATACTCCCTTACTGCGCCATCGGGAAAACTGATCTTCATGAACTTCGTTTGATTTTTTAGGTGGACAAAGGTAACGAATCATTGCTGAAGGAAAATTAACAAAGCCTTTCGCCTGCCCTTTTTTTTCAAATGTGTAATTTGCGGAAGTATTGAACAGAACTTACATTCAAGAAACACATGAAGAAGATTCTTTTACTGGCTTTCCTATTTTGTTCTGCAAACCTGTTTGCCCAAAAATACAGTGGACAATGGAGCGGCAGCTTTGATGCCAAAGGCGAACCCGGAGGATCACGCACGGAGTATTTCCTGGAACTTGAAGTAAACGGCACAAAAGTAGAAGGAACCTCTACCACCTACTTCATTATTGAAGGCAAACGTTTTTATACCATCTGCGCCATTGAAGGCAATCTCGATCCACGCAGCAAAACCATTACTGCCAAAGAAGTAAAACGTGTAAAGGCGAATACACCCCAATGGTTCAAAGATTGTTTCCAGGTGCACACACTCACTTATTTTAAGAAAGGCGATACTGAAGAACTGGAAGGGAACTGGAAAGGTGCACGTGATGAAGATAAATGCGGCATGGGCACAACGGTGCTTTCACGTAAGCAATTGGTGAAAAACATCATCACTACACCGCCGGCGCAAAATAATAATACCGTACGTACCAATCCGAAGCCTGCTCCGGCACAACAAAAGCCAACAACAAAACCAACCACTCCGCCAAAAGAGAAACCGGAAGTTGTAAAAACACAACCGAAGAAAGAAACGCCTGTTACAACAGGTCCGGCAATTACGAAAGTGGACAATCAAACAGAAACAAAAACAAACGCTGAAGTAAAAGCAAATATTCCTGCACCTAAACTGCCGAATGGTTTAGAGAAACGTGAAAGCAAAGTGTTTGAAACAATACCCATTGAAGAAGAAGAGATCACCGTGAATTTGTATGATAATGCAGAGATCGATGGAGATATTATTACGGTGTTATTCAATGGTGAAGTTGTTGTATCGCAAAAAACACTGAGCGATAAACCCATTGTTGTAAAACTGAAAGCAATACGTGGACGAGATAATACACTCACCATGTATGCAGAAAACCAAGGACGCATACCACCCAACACCGCTATTATGCGTGTGCAAAACGGCGAACAATACCACAAAGTATTTTTAAGTGCCGATGATAAGAAGAATGGCAGCGTGGTGTTTCGGTTTAAGAGTTGATGCGATAATAAAAATAATTCAAGCCACTACTTTTGCAGTGGCTTTTTGTTTTTAGCATAATTATTTATCTATAATACTTTAACAACTCAAGTAAAAAGAAAAGTAAAAAAATAATGCAAGATTTAGAAAAACAACTTGACGAGGGTCTTGACTGGATTATACACCAATTGACAAAAGGGAATACAATAAAGGGGCTTAAAAATAACAAGATATATTTTGAATTTGAACAAGTCAAAGAGTGGAAATTGAAATATGGGTTTCAATTTCAAATTTATTCAAATGACCATTTTATCGATAACAAGCCGCATTTTCATCTTGTAAAAAAAAAGTAGCGATATTGATTGTAGAATATTCTTTGATGGAACTATTTATGATTGTAAAGGAAAAGGGCAGCTAGACCGTAGAGCAAAGGAAGCGATTGACTATTTCTTAGAAAATCCCGAAAATCAAGATATTCTCAAGAAGCTTTGGAATAATAAAAATCCTAATTTACTTGTTTAAATCGAGAAGCATTTTCTTACAAGTTGGTGCCTCCACCAACCGAAATAAATTCACAACTTTTAGTTGGTGAAGGCAGCAACCACTAACCAAAAAGTAGAATAGGAAACAACAATTATGCATCAAAATGAAACAAAAGCAGCCAAAAGAATACTTGTCACGAGTAAGAGCATTCTCCTGATAACAATACCTGTTTCAGCATTAACAATTTTCAGCATTTGGTTTTGGGGACTTGGCGAGCACAGAACATTATTTGAAAATTCTATTTTGTCAACAAGCATTCTATCGATTGCTTTTTTCTTATTCCTGACTATTGGCCTATACAAAGGAATTAAACTAAAAGATGACCTTGGAAAAATTACAGACAAAATAAAAATTGACAATATACCCGACCTATCCGGCATGGAATTGTCAGGTGACATGCTTGACGCTGACGAAGGAATTGCAGGTATTATCTTCGGAATTATTGCCTGGCTTTTGTTTTCGATATTTCTTATAGTTTTTATTTGGTTTTTCAGTGCAATTGTTTGGGCCATGATATTAGCATTTGCTGCTATGCTATACTGGATATTTTTCAGGGCATTACGACTTGTTTTCAAAAATTCAAATAAATGCAAAGGGAAGCTAATGAGCAGTATGCTTTACGGATTGGGTTATACAGTCCTTTACAACTTTTGGATCTATGGCATTATGTTGACAACACATTATTTGATAAAGTGACCGCATGCATGTAAAGTCACCTTTCAGGTGAACAGACATAGTGCCCTCCCCTAACGCCCGTTATCATGTTAATTTTTTCTACTTTTTTAAGATGTAGCGATCTGTTTGTACTTTCGCCAACTGAATGCAGGGAAAAAGCACGAACATAAAATTCACCAACCAACTTTATTTGTCAGTAAAGGCAGCGTTTAAATACTGTCTGTTCCTGCTTTTTGTATTCGCCTTTTCGTTGCAACAGTTTTCTGCATTTGCTTACACACAACTGGCAGCAAACACAACAAAAGAAAACGGTTCCCATCTTCATTCACAACGCATCTTTTCGAACGCACAGCTTTCATATCATCTGCCCTTCCAGCCAAACCCGCTGGAATGGGAAATGGAATTTGTTGAAGAAGATGATGAACACAACAACAGAAAGATCTCCGTTGATGATTACAGGACCCAGTTTAGTAAGACGCATTCATCAGATGAATTAGCATATGCTACCGGTTTAAAAAGCCGTTACCTGCAACTGACATCCTCTGTCAGCAAGCGGCCATCCATTCCTTTTTTTATTCTCTACCATTCCTGGAAGAGCCACCTCTCTTAAATTTTCGGTAACAGCCAAACGTTTGCAGTATATGGATCATTCCATATAGCCATCATTGCATTGGAGCATTCATATATGCTTAATGAATGTTCTGTTTTATTTATTTACCAATCTTAAAACGAAATTTAATGAAGAGGATATTTATTCTCGCCATTGTGGCAACTGTATTTATTTTTTCATCCTGCAAACACAAAACGGAAGAAAAAGAAGCAGAAACAAAATTCTTAGTCACCAGCCCTATTGAACGTGATACGATCGTTTACAAAGAATATGTTGGTCAGGTTCAGTCTTCGAGTCATATTGAAATACGTTCGCAGGAAAGAGGTTATCTCGAAAAGATCTTTGTAGATGAGGGACAGTTTGTAAAGAAAGGTACCCTGCTGTTCAAGATCATGCCCATTATTTACCAGGCAGAAGTAGCAAAAGCAAAAGCCGAAATGGAGTTTGCTGAAATTGAATACAAGAACACCAAAAGTCTTTCCGATAACAATGTTGTATCGCCCAATGAACTTGCGCTTGCCAAAGCAAAGCTGGATAAAGCAAAAGCAGAGCTGGCCTTAGCACAGGCACATTTAGGTTTTACAGAAATACGTGCACCGTTTGATGGTATCATGGATCGTTTTCAGAAACGTTTAGGAAGCCTCATCGACGAAGGCGAATTGCTCACTACACTTTCTGACAACAGCAGGATGTGGGTATACTTTAATGTACCTGAAGCCGAATACCTCGACTATATTCAGAAAGCAAAATCAGCAAGCGCACAAAAAGTGCAACTGCAAATGGCCAACAAAGAATTGTTTGAGTTACCTGGTGTTGTTGAAACCATTGAAGCTGATTTTAATAATGAAACAGGCAACATCGCTTTCAGAGCAACATTCCAAAATCCAAAAGGAATTCTTCGCCACGGTGAAACAGGAAACATTATGATGCCTGTTAATCTAAAAAATGCTGTACTCATTCCGCAAAAAGCAACCTTCGATGTGCTGGATAAAAAGTTTGTGTACATCGTTGATGAAAACAATGTACTGAAGGCAAGACAGATCACCATCGCACAGGAATTACCACACTTATATATCGTTGCTTCGGGGCTTAGGGCAACAGATAAAATTCTTGCAGAAGGTTTAGGTAAGGTGAAGAACAACGAGAAGATCACCTATGATTTTGTTCCTTTTGCAAAAGAATTAGCTGAGTTAAACAATTTACACGCCGAGTAAGGCAGGAACCAAAAAACTATATTACAATGTTTAACAAGTTTATAAAAAGACCGGTTCTTGCTATTGCCTTATCTGTCGTGATCGTTTTCATGGGATTGTTGGCAATTAAAACATCACCGGTTGCACAGTTTCCGGAAATAGCTCCACCAAGGGTAAACATCTTTATTGAGTTTCCCGGATCGAATGCAGACGTATTGGTGAAATCAACACTTACAATCCTCGAACGTGCAATCAATGGTGTACAGGGTATGCAATATATTTTGAGTGATGCTACCAGTGCAAGTGAAGCAACCATTGAAGTAATCTTTGAACCGGGCACCGATCCAACTCTTGCGGCAGTAAGAGTAAAATCAAGGGTTGACCAGGTGATGACCAACTTACCTCCGTTGGTACAACGTGAAGGTGTGATCATCTCTCCGTTACAACCAAGTATGTTGATGTACCTGAACCTGTACAGCAAGGAAAAAAATGTGGATGAAAAATTTCTATTCAACTATGCCAATACGTATATCCTTCCCGAACTGCAACGGATTAAAGGGATGGGCTTTGCACAGGCAATCGGAAGTCGTTCGTTTGCCATACGTGTATGGCTGAATCCGGAACGAATGAGAGCTTACAGTATTTCTGCTGATGAAGTATTGAAAGCAATTGATGAGCAAAGTGTATTGGCAAGACCCGGACGGGTTGGTTTGAGTTCCGGAAAAACGGCGCAATCGCAGGAATATGTGTTTACCTACAAAGGCTGGTACAATACACCTGAGCAATACCAGGATATCATTATCAAAGCCAATTCCAATGGCGAATTACTAAAGCTGAAAGATATTGCTGAAGTTGAAGTTGGAAGTGAATTTGTTGATATCTACTCAAACAAAGACGGGCATCCTTCAGCATCACTTGTACTCAAGCAAAATCCCGGCAGTAATGCGAGTATTGTAATTGAAGAAGTAAAAGCAAAACTGCAGGAATTAAAAAAAGATTTTCCTCCAGGTATTGATTACGAGATCAACTACGATGTATCAAAATTTGTGGACGCATCAATTGAGAAAGTATTGCACACACTGGTTGAAGCATTTATTCTGGTAGCCATTGTGGTGTTTATTTTCCTTGGCGATTGGCGATCTACATTCATCCCCATTCTTGCAGTACCAGTATCACTCATCGGTGCATTTACCTTAATGAAGTTCTTTGGGCTAAGTATCAACCTCATCACCTTATTTGCATTAGTACTTGCCATTGGTGTGGTGGTGGATGATGCCATTGTGGTAGTGGAAGCGGTGCATGTGAAGATGGAAGAAGAAAACCTCTCTCCTTTCGCTGCAGTGAAGAAAGTGATACGGGAGATCAGTGGTGCCATCATTGCCATCACATTAGTAATGATCTCGGTATTTGTTCCTGTTGCATTTATGACGGGACCTGTTGGTGTTCTCTATCGCCAGTTTTCATTGACAATGGCAAGTGCCATTTTCATTTCCGGTTTTGTAGCGCTTACACTTACACCTGTGTTATGTGCCATCTTACTGAAGAACACGCACGGTAAACCAAAAAGGAAAACGCCGATCAGTATGTTTCTCGATTGGTTTAACAGAACCTTCGAACGTGTTACCGGTAAGTACACCAAATTCCTTACGCTGATCGTAAACAGAAGAGTGATTACGTTCGGAGTTTTAATTGCATTTGCGTTTGGTATAGCTGGTGTAAACAAAGTGTTACCTGCAGGATTTATTCCCAGTGAAGACCAGGGACAGATCTATGCCATCATTCAAACACCACCAGGTACAACGCTTGAACGTACCAATGAAATATCAAGAAAGCTTCAGTTCATTGCCAGGAAGATCGAAGGCGTTGCATCAGTTACTTCGCTTGCAGGTTATGAAATTCTTACTGAAGGACGTGGATCAAATGCAGGTACTTGTTTGATCAATTTAAAAGATTGGTCGGAACGAAAGCAATCTGTAAAAGAAGTGATCGAAGAGTTGGAAAAAGAATCCAAAGACCTTCCGGCCAACATCGAATATTTTGAACCACCTGCTGTTCCGGGTTATGGTACATCGGATGGTTTCTCCTTGCGTTTATTAGATAAAGGCAGTGATGTAGATTACCAGGAATTCGACCGTGTGAATGCAGAGTTTTTAGCAGAACTGAAAAAAAGAAAAGAGCTGAATGGATTATTTTCTTTTTACTCAGCGAAGTATCCGCAATATGAAATTATAGTTGATAATGAATTAGCGATGCAGAAAGGTGTTTCTGTTGGTGATGCAATGGAAAACCTCAACATCATGATCGGCAGTACTTACGAGCAGGGCTTTATCCGTTTCAATAACTATTACAAAGTGTATACGCAAGCCGGTCCTGAATTCAGGAAGCAGCCATCAGACATTCTCAACATGTTTATTAAGAATGATCATGGTGAAATGGTTCCCTACTCTGCTTTCATGAAAATAAAAAAGACACAGGGGCCAAATGAAATTGCACGTTATAACTTATACATCTCCTCTTTAATTAATGGTATACCTGCTAAGGGTTATTCATCAGGCGATGCCATCAGAGCCATTAAAGAAGTAGCTGCACAAAAATTACCACGTGGTTATGACATTGCATGGGAAGGTCTTTCGTATGATGAAGCAAGAAGAGGAAACGAAGCGTTGTATTTATTCCTTGTCGTACTCTTCTTTGTGTATTTGATTCTGGCTGCACAATATGAAAGTTTTCTGTTGCCGTTTGCAGTGTTGCTTTCTCTTCCGCCGGGTATATTCGGTTCGTTCCTGTTGTTAAAAAGTATGGGCTTAGCGAATGATGTGTATGCACAGGTTGGGCTGATCATGTTGGTTGGTTTGCTTGGAAAGAATGCAGTGTTGATCGTTGAGTTTGCTGTGCAGAAACACAACAAAGGCGCTACTGTTCTGGATGCAGCCATTGAAGGTGCAAAAGCCCGTTTCCGTCCCATCTTAATGACCTCGTTTGCATTTATTGCGGGTTTGATTCCTTTGGTACTTGCTACAGGACCAGGTGCTGTTGGTAACCATACCATTGGTGCATCTGCATTGGGTGGTATGTTGTTCGGAACAGTTTTCGGTGTCATCATTGTACCGGGTCTTTACTTCATATTCGGTAAACTGTCTGAAGGCAGACATCTCATTAGAGATGAAGATGAAAATCCGTTGAGTGAAGATTTTGTTGAAGGTGGCTCTGATGCTGCGTTGAGCAAACGAATCAAAAAAATTATCAAACGAATCAGAAATAAAAAAGAAGATGAAAATGAAAATAACAGCTAAACATCTTGCACTATTTATCTGCATCGTATGGCTTGGTGCCTGTAAAGTTCCTGCTGTGAGCAGTAAACAGGAAAACAAGCATACTCCTGCGGCTTACAGTAACTCACAGGATACAACCAACTCGGCACAGATAAAATGGAAACAATATTTTACCGATCCAAACCTTCTTGCATTGATCGATACAGCGCTCATTAATAACCAGGAGTTGAATATCACGCTGCGTGAAATTGAAATGAGTAAGAATGAGATCATGGCGAGGAAGGGAGAATACCTGCCCTTCCTTCATTTGAAAGGCGGCGCAGCAGCTGAAAGAGCAGGTAAATACACTTGGGATGGCTTATCTGAAGAAGACTGGAAAACAAGACCCGAAAAGGGGCATCCGTACGTTGGTGATTTTATGATCGGCACTTATTTTACATGGGAGCTGGATGTGTGGAAGAAATTACGTACTGCAAAAAAAGCAGCGGTGGTAAAGTATTTATCAACCATTGAAGGAAAAAACTTTATGGTCACGAATATCATTGCTGAAATAGCCAGCTCTTATTATGAGTTGATGGCACTTGATAATCTGCTGGCTATTATTCAACAGAATATTGAGCTGCAAAGCAATGCCCTGCAGGTGGTGAAACTGGAGAAAGATGCAGCGAAGGTTACACAGTTAGCAGTTAACAGGTTTGAAGCTCAATTGCTCAATACAAAAAATCTGCAATACGAAATTCAACAGAAGATCATTGAAACAGAGAATAGGATCAATTTTTTGGCGGGACGTTTTCCGCAACCTGTTGTACGCAACTCTGCAGCATTTAATAACCTTGTACTTGATCCGATCTTTGCAGGCATTCCATCTCAACTGCTATCCTATCGTCCGGATATTCGGCAAGCTGAATTAGAACTTGCAGCAGCAAAATTAGATGTGCAGGTAGCGAAAGCGAATTTCTATCCTTCATTCAGTCTTACAGCCGGTGTTGGCTTGCAGGCATTCAATCCGGTGTATTTGATCACACCAGAATCGATACTGTATAATTTAGCTGGCGACCTGGTTGCACCACTCATTAATAAGAATGCAATTAAAACCACTTACTTTAACGCCAATGAAAAGCAGATACAGGCTGTTTACAATTATGAGCGTTCTATTTTAAATGCGCATATTGAAGTGGTGAATCAGCTTTCAAGAATGGATAATTTCACGAAGAGCTATGAAACAAAAGCGAAGGAAGTGGACATCCTCACTCAGTCGATCACTATTTCAAACAACCTGTTCCGTTCCGCAAGGGCAGATTATATAGAAGTACTGTTAACACAACGTGAAGCATTGGAATCGAAAATTGATCTGATCGAGATCAAGCTGAAACAACTTGATGCCAAAGTAAATATTTACAAAGCGTTGGGCGGCGGTTGGAACTGATACTTAGTTAAATCAAGGCTTCATCAAAAATATAATTTGATGAAGCCTTGATTATTTAAAGACAAGCAATCAAAAGAGAGCTGGAATTGCGAAAGTTATATAACGACTGCAACTAAGAACTGACTTTTGGCATGAGGTGAATAATTTTTTGAACCACGAGATATAGTATTGCCAACGCTATGATCCAGAAAAACAGCACGATCAACACAGAAACAATATTGTTTCGTTTATCCCTCATACTCTTCCACTCGTTTTAACCGAAGATTACTTACCGGTGCAACGATCAACGGAAACTTTTCTACTGTTACATTACTCGGATCTAATCCAAATCCTCTTTCTTCGGAAAGTGAAATTTCCTTTAACCAGAAATGGAACTTCATCAGAATCCTTTCCCAGAAAGGCAATTCATTATCCTGGCTTAAATACTTTTCCATAACAATGAATTGCACATCACCGGCTATATGGTTTCGTTCAAGGCTAACATAACGGCTCGTTACGTTCACTTCACGGTTTTTCACCAGGTCTTCCACTACTTTCCTGAACATACTGTCAATACGAGTCTGAACCCTGAATCCTAAACGAAATTCGATCCTGATAATATCATTGGGAATGATATGCGTAACACTGTATTCCGTTGTATATGGGTCATCAACCGTATCAACATGAATAAACCAGTAGATATCGGCCCGTTTGGGCTTTCGGTTCATGATGGAATAAATGATCTTATGCTCAATCTCCTTGGGGTTATCAGCACTGGTGAGATAAATAAGATGTGTTGCATATTTAGGCACTGTAACATCGTTACTTAATTCCTGTAGCTTTTGTATGTAATGATCAAGACGTACAAATTCGATGTATCGGTTCTTGATCTTTCTTGCTCTGAACCAATCGTACATTACAAAGAACAACAGCCCTCCCACCAGCAATGTAACATAACCCCCATGCGGAAACTTCTCCAGATTTGCATAGAAGAAACTGAACTCAATGGCAAAATAAACAGCCAGGTATAAATAGATGAAGCCGGGTTTGGTACGTCTTGTAACAAGATAGTTTGCAAACAGCACCGATGTAGCGATCATGGTAACTGTAATGGCAAGACCGTATGCTGCTTCCATATTTGAAGCTTTTTTAAAGAACAGGACAATACCAATACAACCTGTAAACAATAAAAGATTTACAGCAGGTATATACAGTTGTCCTTTTGCCTCCGTGGGATAATTGATCTTAAATTTCGGGAAAAGATTGAGCCGCATAGCTTCACTCACAAGCGTGAACGATCCGGATATTAATGCCTGGCTGGCGATGATGGTGGCAGCAGTGGCAATCGTTATACCGAAGTAAATAAACCAATGCGGCATGATACCGTAAAACGGATTAAACCCTTCTTCGATCAGTGACGAGCTGATCAACTCACCATGATGATTCAGCAGTAACCATGCTCCCTGCCCCAGGTAATTAATGATCAAACAGGTTTTTACAAATATCCATGAATAACGGATGTTCCATTTGCCGCAATGCCCAAGGTCGGAATACAATGCTTCTGCACCTGTGGTACACAAAAACACACCACCTAAAATGTAAAACCCTTTAGGGTAAGCGATCAACAGCTTAATACCGTAATAAGGATTAAACGCTTTGAGTATCGACAGGTCTTGCACTAGCTGGGCAAATCCAAGAGCAGCAAGCATTACAAACCATACTGCCATAACAGGTCCGAATGATCTTCCAATAAAAGCTGTTCCAAACTGCTGCAAAAAGAAAAGCACCGAAAGAATACAGATCACAATGATGATCACCGTCCATTGGCTGATATCATGAAATGCAGGAATTTGTTTCAACCCCTCAATGGCCGATGTTACTGAAATAGGCGGCGTGATCATACCATCAGCAAGCAATGCAGCACCACCGATCATTGCCGGTATCACCAACCATTTTCTTCTGCGGCGCACAAGTGCAAACAAAGAAAAGATACCACCTTCACCTTTGTTATCTGCACGCAACGTAAGAATAACATATTTCACCGTTGTTTGCAGTGTAAGCGTCCAGATAATCAACGATAGCGAACCAATGATCAGTTCCTCTGTAATCGTTTTGCCGCTTGTGATGGCGTTTAAAACATAAAGTGGTGAAGTACCAATGTCGCCGAAAATAATACCCAGTGCAATCAAAAGACCTGCAAGACTTACCTTGTTATGCGATGACATTTATCATTTAATTTTGAAGATCAAAAGTAGGTTGGGTAATCAGCGGAAACGAAAACCGGCCAAAATCCTTATAAAATCTTTATACGGTTTAAATGCATGCTATCTTCTGGGAAATAAACTGCATATTACATTTGATCTGAATTTCATAAAACGAAATGAGCCACACCAAAGGTTGAAGCCAACCGAGGTGTTAATCGGCGAATACGATGTGACAAAAAAATATCAATGAACACATGAATAAACTGCTGTTCAATAATCTCACAAAGTCAAAACAATACTTGTTAAGCATTGCTGTTATTGTTGTTGTTGCAGCATTCTGTTTCCTCTTTTCTGATTTTATGGGTTACAGGGTGGCAGCATTGGTGCTGTTGGTAACAGTTTCGCTGCTGGCGATGATCTTTGATGTATTCCCTGTTTTATTCTCAGCAGCATTGAGTGCCCTTATCTGGGATTTCTTTTTTATACCACCACGTTTTACCATTCATATTGACACAACAGAAGACAGTATTCTCCTTGCCATGTACTTCGTGATCGCATTGATCAATGCAGTACTTACTTATAAAATAAGGCAGATCGAAAAAGATGCACGTCTGAAAGAAGAGAAAGCAAACAGCGTGAAGCTTTACAACACCATTCTCAATTCATTATCGCATGAATTAAGAACACCTATTGCTGCGATCATTGGTGCTACTGATAATTTGCAGACCAACCCCCATCTTACGAAAGAAAACCATGAGCAACTCATTGCTGAAATTGCAAAAGGAGCTTTCCGGTTAAACCAGCAAGTAGAAAACCTGCTCAACATCTCCCGTTTAGAATCGGGCCATATACAACCGAAATACGATTGGTGCGATGTAGAAGAATTAATTTACCAGGTTGTACACTCGGTTGAAGAGAATCATAAGAACAGGAAAATAAACATCAGCATTAAACCCGGACTTCCTTTTTGCAGTATCGACAAAGGCATGCTCGAACAGGTATTATATAACCTTTTAAGTAATGCAGCGATACACACACCCGACACTTGCAGTATCACCATATCAGCGGTATGTCATGCAGACATCCTGCAAATCATCATTGAAGACAGTGGCAATACATTCATTGATACTGAAGCCAACGATATACTCAACAAATTTTCAAGAGACAGTAAAAGCAAAACAGCAGGCTCAGGTCTTGGTCTATCCATTGTAAAAGGGTTTACGGAAGCGCTTGCGGGTAATGTGGAATTGGAAAAATCTTCATTGGGTGGCGCAAAATTTACGATATCGTTTCCTGTACGATCAAATCGATTTGAAACCATTAAAGCATGAACAAATCAGAAATATTAATTATCGACGATGAACCCCAGATGAGGAAGCTGCTTGAAATTACCTTGCAGAGCAATGGCTATTTGTCAAAAACGGCTGCTTCAGCAAAAGAAGGTTTGATCATGGCTGAAAATCATCCCCCGGAATTGATATTGCTTGATCTTGGTTTACCTGATGAAAGTGGTCACAACGTATTGCAAAAACTCAGACAGTGGTACACAAATCCCATTATTATTCTATCGGTGCAAAAAAATGAATCGGATATTATCAAAGCATTGGATAACGGCGCAAATGATTATTTATCTAAACCATTTCGCACAGGTGAATTGCTGGCCCGTATCCGTTCTGCATTACGAACCATCAATACCGATGAAGGTGAAACAACCATCTCATTCGGTGATCTGAGTGTTGATCTTTCAACAAGATCTGTCTGGAAAAATGATCAGTTGTTGAAACTTACTGCAACAGAATACAACCTGTTGGCATTGCTCATCCGCAACGAAGGCAAAGTGCTTACACATCAATACTTACTACGTGCCATTTGGGGGCCGGGCTATATCAATCAATCGCAATACCTTCGTGTATTTATTGCGCAGATCAGAAAGAAGATCGAAGAAGATCCCAACCGACCGCTTTATTTATTGACTGAAGCCGGTGTTGGCTACCGCTTTATCAGTACTTCTAATTGAAATAACGTAAGTATTCGCTAAAACTATTTACCTATTGATTTTAAAGCAGTATCGTCATTTAACTTTCAGATCATCACATGCGGCGAATAAATAAATTTTCAGGAATCCGTTTGATTGAAATCTGACACAAGTGAGAAATGAAAACTGTAACGCAAATAATTGCATGAGGTGAACGATTTGTTCACCTCATGCAGTTCAATTAAATTCTGTTCAACATTACTTACCCGTCACCGAATTTTTATTCGCTTGTACTATCCCTGCCAGCAAGCGACCCTGTGGTGCTTCTTTAGAACTGTAATAAAGATAGATGGTGCCGTTACCGAGCTTCTCCTGTGAATCAAGGATCTCTTTTACTGCTACCGTGATAGCAAAGTTTTTTCCTTCGCTGTTATCAAACTCCCAACGCTTTACTGTTTTTTGATCTGAATTTTTCAGTTCCAATATGCGGCTTTTGCCAGCCATACCGCAATGATAATATTTCACCTTCAGTTCGCTTTTGCTCTGAGCTTCCGTGAGCTGGATATTCTTCAGCTGTTTCATCTCCTGGTTAAACTGCTGCAGCACCAGTTTATTATCAACATAAATTTCGAACCCCTCCCCGCCCATCGGTGTAACGAAAGAATAAATAAAGGAGCTGGCCGCAACCAGGAATACCATAACGAATAACTGTTTTGCTTTCATAACTATTAATTTAAAAATGATGTAGATAGATGAACAGTGTAAAGTTGAGAAAGCATTCAGCCGCCTGCTAATTAGTTTGACCAATGGAGGCTGTTACTTGATGTAATGCCAAAACCGTCCATTTGGATGTATTACCACAATCAAGTAGTTTTAAATCCCTCAACCTTTTTACTATGAATTGGTATAACATAAAAAATATCGATACGATCGACTCTCCTGCCTTGCTGCTTTACAAAGAACGTGTGCAACAAAATATCAATCGTGCAGTGGAGATGATCAAAGATGTGAACCTGCTTCGTCCGCATGTAAAAACAAACAAGACTGCAGAAGTATGTGCGATGATGATGACTGCAGGTATTACCAAGTTCAAATGCGCCACTATTGCAGAAGCAGAAATGCTGGCGATGTTGAAAGCAAAAGATGTGCTGCTGGCTTATCAGCCTGTAGGGCCAAAAGCAAAAAGGTTATTAGCACTAGTGCAGCAATATCCGCAAACTACATTCGGATGTGTGACAGATAATATTGAAACAGCAAGAGCATTAGCAGATCTGTTTTCTGCTGCCAATAAACTGATCAACGTCTATATCGATCTCAACACAGGCATGAACAGAAGTGGGATTAAACCGGCAGACGCATTTGTTTTAGCTGAGCAGTTGATCAGCTTGCCCGGTATTCAATTCAAAGGATTGCATGCATACGATGGACATTTACGGGATACTGATCTGCAACAACGTCAGCAAAAAAGCAATGCAGCATTTGATGAAGTGCTTACGTTGGCAACACAAATCGAAAAGCTTACCAACAAACCAATAACCATTGTTGCAGGTGGCTCCCCAAGTTTTCCAACACATCTTAGACGAAATGTTGAATGCAGTCCCGGCACATTTGTTTATTGGGATTGGGGTTACAAGCACCAGGTGCCTGATGAGCCGTTTGATTATGCAGCGCTTGTTCTTACAAGAGTAATTTCTATTGTTGATGGGCAAACCATCACCACCGATCTCGGACATAAATCTGTTGCTGCTGAAAATCCATTTCCACGTGTTCATTTTTTAAATGCCTCAGATGCCACTCCCTTTTCACAAAGTGAAGAACACCTGGTGTTGAAAGTAGCAGATAGTAAATCATTCAAAGTGGGTGATGTGTTATACGGCGTGCCTGTTCATATTTGTCCTACCGTTGCGTTGTATGATAAAGCAGTTGTTATTGAAAACAACGAAGCCGTAACAACATGGAAAGTGATAGCGAGAGACCGTGCTATAAATGTATAGGCTGCAACAATTTATTATAAGTTAGCTATCTTTTTCCGCCGCAGAGAATAGAGAACGCTAAGACATGCGCAGAGTGTACACTCTGCGTTAACTTCTATTCTCTTTTCTCTGCGGTAAAAATTCAGGTTAACCATTATTCTTTCTTCTTTTCTTCAAGAATATCCAGCTCCTCATCTTTCAACAACACTCCGCTATACTGCAAACGAAACGATGCAGTAATGAGGTAATGAATTTTTGCTGCAGCTTTTGCATAGTCCATTCCTTCAGGCCGGATATTGGAAATACAATTCCTGCTTTCATCTGTTAATCCAACAGTCGGATTATAGGTTAAGTAAGCACCCATACTATCAGCAGCGGATAAACCTGGCCGTTCACCGATCAATACCAACGACAGCTTTGCATGCATCAATGAACCAGTGGTATCGCCAACAGCAACTCTTGCCTGTTGTGCAGTTGTGATGGCAATCGAAAAATTCGATTCTTGTAACAAAGGGATCAGCAATTGCAACAAAGGCACTGCATGATGATTAACAGCCGTTGCTGACAAACCATCTGCCAGGATCAATACAATATCAAAAGAAGCACTTCTGTTTTGCAGGAGCTGAACAGATGCATCATTCAACTGGCGGCCAAGATCAGGATGAAGCAAATATTCATTCCTGTCTTTAGCTTTGCTGTGCAAGGAATAAACCGGCAGATTGAATTGCTGTAACTGCTGTACCAATTCCTGCGAATGCAAACGTGCATACACAGCATCTCTTGCATGTGCATGTGCAAGTCTGAATTTGAGCAGCTCTTTTAACGGAATAGCATTACCAGTTCGTCCCAATGCGATCCTTGCAGCCGTAAATTGTTTTAACGGATGCCATGCATCTTCTTCAACAGTTTTCTGTTTTTGAATATCCATGTTATATGTTCTTCAACAAATAATGATTGGCATCGATCGTTAACCTGTTTCCTGCATCATCCAATATGCCCTGCTGTATTAACCACGCTTCAAATTCAGGCGAAGGTTTTTTATTAAGCACTTTGCGTACATACAATGCATCATGAAAAGAAGTGGATTGATAGTTGAGCATAATATCATCAGCACCCGGCACACCCATAATAAAATTGCAACCGGCTACACCAAGTAACGTGAGCAGTGTATCCATATCATCCTGATCGGCTGCTGCATGATTGGTGTAACAAATGTCCACTCCCATTGGCAATCCCAATAACTTTCCACAGAAATGATCTTCCAATGCTGCACGAATGATCTGCTTGCCATCATACAAATATTCCGGACCAATAAATCCAACAACAGAATTCACCAAATGCGGTTTGTAGTTGCGTGCAACAGCATAAGCTCTTGCTTCGCATGTTTGCAGATCAACGCCTTCGTGTGCATTAGCTGATAAAGAAGACCCCTGCCCTGTTTCAAAATACATCACATTGTTACCAACAGTTCCTCTTTGCAGACTTTTTGCTGCTGCATACACTTCATCCAATAAGGCAAGTGAAACGCCAAAGCTGTGATTTGTTTTTTCTGTTCCGCCAATCGATTGAAAAACCAGATCAACAGGTGCGTTGCGTTGAATGAGTTGCAACGTAGTGGTAACATGACTCAACACACAGCTCTGTGTGGGTATATTGAATTTATTGATCACATCGTTAAGCATGTGCAATAATGTTTCCACTGCTGCCGGACTATCAGTTGCTGGATTAATACCGATCACAGCATCGCCGCTGCCATACAACAATCCATCCACCATACTGGCTGCAATACCTTTTACATCATCGGTTGGGTGATTAGGTTGCAGCCTCGTTGATAATCGTCCCTTTAATCCAATCGTATTCCGGAAACCTGTTACCACTTCACATTTCTGTGCCACTGCAATTAAGTCCTGGTTACGCATCAGCTTACAAACAGCAGCGATCATCTCCGGCGTAAACGCAAATGCCAGTTGTTGCAGGAGTTTTGTATCTGCTTCATCACTCAACAACCAGTCACGCAGCTCACCTACGGTAAAATGGGCAATGGCTGCAAAGTTGTTTGCATCATGTGAATCAATGATCAGTCGGGTAACAGCATCTGTTTCGTAAGGAATCACTGCTTCATTCAAAAATGTTTTTAAAGGAATATCTGCCAATGCAATTTGTGCTGCAATACGTTCTTCATACGTTGATGCTGTTAACCCGGCCAATGCGTCACCGCTGCGGTAAGGCGTTGCTTTGGCCAACAATGTTTTCAAATCATCAAACACATAAGTAAAACTTCGTATGGTGGAGCGATACGCCATCTACTGATTATTGCCTGCAGTTAGTTGTTTGTGTTTACCTAAAGTTACAAACAGTATCAGGAGCAGCGCTAACGATGCAAAAAAGATAATACTGAGCAAGGGATTATAATAAACAATGGCAACAAGACATATCGTTGCCAACAACAAAGCAATAACAGGAAAGTAAGGGTATAACGGAGCTTTGAACGGTCGCTCAAGTAAAGGTTCTTTCTTCCGCAGCACAAATAAACTCACCATGCTGATGATGTACATCACAATAGCGCCAAGTACAGAAAAAATGATGAGTTCATTTGTTTTGCCTGAAACAATGGCAATGATACCGATGATACCCCCAACAATTAAAGCCCTGTGTGGTGTTTGAAAACGTGGATTCAGTTTCGCCAACCCTTTAGGTAAGTACTCTTCTCTTGCCAATGAAAACAATTGTCGTGAATACGTAAGAATAATACTGTGAAAAGAAGCAATCAATCCAAACAGACCAATACCGGCGAATAGTTTGGTGAGCTCACTATCTCTTCCTAACGCAATACCTACGGCTTCGGGTAAGGGATAATCAATATTCGTTAAGTTTTTCCAATCGGTAATGCCTCCTGTTAAGATCATTACACCCAATGCCAGTAATACCAATGTTACAATACCTGAAATATACCCTTTAGGAATTGTTCGCTTTGGGTCTTTTGTTTCTTCCGCCACCATTGCCACTCCTTCAATCGCCAAATACAACCAGATAGCAAACGGCAATGCCGCAAACACGCCTTTCCAGCCAAAAGGCAAACTATCCTGCATAAAATTCTTCAACTGAAAATGCGGTGCTACTATTCCCATAAACACCAACAGCTCGATCACTGCGAGCAAGGTGACCAGCAATGTAAACAGTGCCGATTCTTTAATGCCCAGCATATTGATGGCTGTAAACACAACATAACAACCAATGGCGGTGTACATCACATTCATGGATGGATATAGAAAATGAATGTAGCTGCCCAATGCATAGGCAATGGCCGGTGTGGCAAATAAAAATTCGATCAAGCTGGCATACCCGGCGATCAATCCACCAATCGGGCCAAGTGCTTTATGTGCATAGGTAAACGGACCACCTGCATTAGGAATACTTGTTGTAAGCTCCGTAAAGCTGAAGATAAATGTGATGTACATCACCGTTACTGCAAGTGTCGCAATGAGCATGCCCATGGTGCCTGCTACTCCCCATCCGTAATTCCAGCCAAAGTATTCGCCTGAAATAACCAATCCCACAGCAATGGCCCATAAGTGAACTGCCGAAAGCGCTTTCTTTAAACCGGGTTGTTTTGCTGCCATAATTTTATAACGGTATTTTCAAAAATAACTTTTCTTATCATTCATTGCAGTATAGTAACGAAGAACAATCTGTTGTGTGAGCACAATCAGTGAAGTGCACCAGTTCTTATCGTATCTTTTACGTGTCTATCTCAATTGTTTATTTCATGCATCATAAAAAAAGTTCTTCGCAAAAGCTGGTAGGGTTGTGGAAAAAGCTTGGCCCGGGATTAGTGACAGGCGCAAGCGACGATGATCCTTCAGGTATTGCAACCTATTCGCAGGCGGGTGCTGCTTATGGCTTATCTACTCTCTGGACTTCGATCGTTGCATTTCCACTCATGGCCATTATACAGCAAATGTGCGCACGCATTGGTTTGGTTACATCGCAGGGATTAACAGGTACCCTAAAGAAACATTATCCCAAACCTGTGTTGTATGTAATGCTGCTGTTCAGTTTTCCGGCAATTGTGATGAATATTGGTGCCGATATTGCAGGCATGGGTGCCGTCGGCAACCTGTTGTTTCCTGCGGTTGATGCAACTTATTTCAGCGTTCTGTTTACCATCATTCTATTGGTTTTGATCATTTACCTGCCCTATCAAAAAATTGCGGCTGCTTTAAAATATCTCTGCATTGTCATGCTTGTTTATTTTATTGTTCCGTTTTTATATAAGCAGGACTTCGGAGAAATCTTAAAATCGACTTTTATTCCTACCATCAAATTCGATAAAGATTTTATTGCGATTCTTGTGGGCATACTCGGCACCACCATTTCACCCTATTTGTTTTTCTGGCAAGCTTCTGTTGAAGTAGAAGAAATGAAACACAGGAAAAAACACCTGGTTGTTGATAAAAGACTGGTACATGCTATGAACAGGGATGTAGACCTGGGCATGAGTTTCTCCGGTTTTGTGATGTACTTCATTATTCTTACCACCGGTACTGTTTTGTTTAAAGAAGGTATTCACCAGATCGATACCGTTGAACAAGCCGCCAGTGCATTAAAACCTTTGGCCGGAGATTTAGCCTACCTGCTTTTCTCCATTGGTGTTATTGGCACTGGGTTGATCGCTATTCCGGTGTTGAGTGGTTCGATCTCTTACATCATCACTGAAACATTTGGCTGGGAAGAAGGGCTTGATAAGAAGTTTCACGAAGCAAAAGCTTTTTACATCATCATTGCAATATCGCTTATCCTTGGTTTATCGCTCAACTATGTAGGAATATCGCCTGTAAAAGCGTTGATCTACACGGCCATTCTCTATGGTATTACGGCACCTGTGCTCATTGCGATTATTCTGCACATTTCCAACAACAAAGAAATTATGGGTGAGAATGTAAACAACCGCACAGAAAATATCGTTGGTTTTATTGCTTTGGCAATCATGGCGATCAGTGCAGGTACCTTATTATACCTGCAATTTGCGTGAAACTAAGTGCAGATGCGGGTTTTCGTTCAACCTGTTTCCGGCCAACAATTCTTTTTCTTTTTTTTCAACATAACGTGAATAACAACTTCTGCTTATTCAACCGATTGGGGTTTATTTTACAGTCCGTCTCGGTTGACAATACGCTTCAGCGCATTGCATTAAAAGGGAATCAGGTGTAAATCCTGAACTATCCCCGTAGCTGTAAGTTCTTTCAGTGAATGCTGAATAGTCAATGGTGAATGCTTCCTCAGCGGAAACACTATTCACCATTCACAACTCACCACTCACCTGTTGACTCTACATACCACTGTTCCGCTTCAGGCGAAATGGGAAGGTGCTCAGCAGCGAACAAGTCAGAAGACCTGCCGGTTGGAAAATTTAGTCACAACGCTTTCGGGAGAAAAGCATTTGTACTGATCGTTTTCGTCACCTCTAAAGTGACTCACTCTTTCAGCACTATACTTGTCCCCGGTAGTCAACACGTAAAAGAAGAAAAATGAAGCAAGAAGAAGAAATCCTGTTAAAGGAAAACAAAGACCGTTTTGTAATTCTACCAATTAATTATCCTGAAATATGGAAACATTATAAGCAGCACGAGGCAAGCTTCTGGACAGCTGAAGAAATTGACCTGAGCGGCGATCTGAAAGATTGGGAAAACCTCAACAGTGGCGAACGTCATTTTATTTCCCATGTACTCGCCTTTTTTGCAGCAAGTGATGGTATCGTGAACGAGAACCTGGCGGTGAATTTCATGAGCGAAGTGCAGTTGCCCGAAGCAAGATGTTTTTATGGTTTCCAGATCATGATGGAAAACATCCACAGCGAAACCTATGCACTGTTGATCGATACTTATATTAAAGACCCGCAGGAAAAACATAAACTGTTTCATGCGATTGATACCGTTCCTGCTGTAAAGAAAAAAGCAGAATGGGCCCTGCGTTGGATCGAGAACGGAAGTTTTGCGGAGCGTCTGGTTGCCTTTGCTGCAGTAGAAGGTATTTTCTTCAGCGGTAGTTTCTGTTCTATTTTCTGGATGAAGAAACGTGGCTTGATGCCGGGTTTAACATTCAGCAACGAATTGATCAGTCGCGATGAAGGTTTGCATTGCGAATTTGCCTGCTTACTCTACAGCATGTTGCAAAACAAACTTACTGAAGCAGAAGTAAGAGCCATCATTACTGATGCTGTGGAGATTGAAAAAGAATTCATCACGGAAGCGTTGCCTGTTGCCTTGATTGGTATGAATGCAAAACTGATGCAGCAATACATTGAGTTTGTGGCTGATCGTTGGTTAGCAGAACTGGGTTGTGCAAAAGTGTACAATGCCAGCAATCCATTCGACTTTATGGAAATGATCTCCCTGCAGGGCAAAACAAATTTCTTTGAGAAGCGTGTAGGCGATTACCAGAAAGCCGGTGTGATGGGCAATAAAGAATCGCAGATGTTTTCAACGGAAGAAGATTTTTAAGAACTGTGAGTGGTGAATGGTGAGTCGTGAGTGGTGCCGAACAAATAGAATACTATTAAACTGGGTACGCAGCTCACCACTGACTACTCACTAATTACCAAATTACATTATAGCAAATCATAAAACTTACACCCCATTATGTTTGTAGTAAAAAGAAACGGCAAAACAGAATCAGTAAAATTCGATAAGGTTACAGCGAGGATCGAGAAGTTGAGTTACAGCCTCAGTCCAATGGTGAACCCTATTGATGTTGCCAAGAAAACAATTGAAGGTATTTACGAAGGCGTTGCAACAACCGACCTCGATAACCTCGCAGCAGAAACTGCAGCATCACTCACCATTACACATCCTGATTATGCAATTCTTGCATCACGCATTGCCGTGAGCAACCTGCACAAGAATACGATCAAGAGTTTCTCGCAAACCATGCGAAACCTCTACAACTATGTTGATAAAGCAACAGGTAAAAAATTACCGTTGATTGCTGATGATGTAATGAAGATCATTGAAGATAATGCGGAGCTGTTAGACAGCACCATCATTTACGATCGTGATTTTGCATTTGATTATTTCGGTTTTAAAACACTGGAAAAATCATATCTCTTAAAGATCGATGGAAAAATTGCAGAACGTCCGCAGCACATGTACATGCGTGTGGCTGTTGGTATTCATAAAGAAGATATTGAGAGCGTGATCAAAACCTATCACTTAATGAGTGAACGTTGGATGACGCATGCCACTCCTACTTTGTTCAACGCCGGTACACCAAAACCACAAATGAGTTCATGTTTTCTTTTAACGATGAAGGAAGACAGCATTGATGGTATTTACGATACGCTGAAACAAACAGCAAAAATTTCACAAAGCGCAGGTGGTATTGGTCTGGCTATTCATAATATCCGTGCAACAGGTAGTTATATCGGCGGCACCAATGGTACCAGCAATGGTATCATCCCGATGCTGAAAGTATTTAATGATACAGCACGCTATGTAGATCAAGGCGGTGGTAAGCGTAAAGGTGCATTTGCGATTTATCTGGAACCATGGCATGCAGATGTATTCGAATTCCTCGATCTGCGTAAGAATCATGGTAAAGAAGAAATGCGTGCAAGAGATCTGTTCTTCGCACTGTGGATCTGTGATCTGTTTATGAAACGTGTGGAAGCAAATGGCGAATGGAGTTTGTTTTGTCCAAACGAAGCACCGGGATTAAGTGATTGCTGGGGTGATGAATTTGAAAAACTTTATACCAAATACGAAGCAGAAGGTCGTGCAAGAAAAACCATCAAGGCGCAAGACTTATGGTTTGCTATTCTGCAATCGCAGATCGAAACAGGCACACCTTACATGCTGTATAAAGATGCAGCCAACAGCAAATCAAATCAACAGAACCTTGGTACCATTAAAAGTTCCAACCTGTGCACAGAGATCATGGAATTCACCAGCCCGGAAGAAGTGGCGGTATGTAACCTGGCATCACTGGCACTCCCCCGTTTTGTAATTGACGGCAAATTCGATCATGAGAAATTATACGAGGTTACTTACCAGGTAACCAAAAATCTCAACAAGATCATCGACAACAATTATTATCCTGTTGAAGAAGCAAGAACATCAAACATGAAACACCGTCCTGTTGGATTAGGTGTACAGGGTTTGGCTGATGTATTCATCTTGTTGCGTTTGCCGTTTGAAAGTGACCTCGCAAAAATGTTGAACAAAAACATTTTTGAAACCATCTACTTTGCGGCAATGACTGCAAGTAAAGATCTGGCGAAAGAACAAGGTGCTTATGAAACCTTTGCAGGTTCACCGGTATCGAAAGGTATTTTCCAGTTTGATATGTGGGGCACCACACCAACCGACCGTTGGGATTGGGCTACACTGAAAGAAGAAGTAAAACAATTTGGTGTACGTAACTCGTTGCTGGTTGCGCCAATGCCTACAGCTTCTACATCACAGATCTTTGGCAACAACGAATGTTTTGAACCATACACCTCCAACATTTATACACGTCGTGTATTAAGTGGTGAGTTTATTATTGTCAACAAACATTTGCTGAAAGATTTGGTGAATCTTGGTTTATGGAACAACAGCATGAAGAATAAGATCATTGCAGCCAATGGTTCTATCCAGCACATTGAGGAGATCCCTGTTGATATCAAAGAACTGTACAAAACAGTCTGGGAGATCAAGCAACGCAATATCATTGACATGGCTGCTGATCGTGGTGCATATATCTGTCAATCACAATCGTTGAATTTGTTTGTTGATAATCCAACGGCTTCCAAACTCACCTCGATGCATTTCCACGCCTGGAAGAAAGGTTTGAAAACAGGTATGTATTATTTGCGCACACAAGCTGCCACACAAGCGGTGCAGTTTACCGTAGAGAAACAGGCGAGCAATGAAATAAGCCCGGTGATTCCTTCAACAGAAAAAATACAGGCAGCACAAACAACAACCGACATTGAACCTACGCAAGTAGATGGCCCAACCTGCAGCATGGAAGATGGCTGTATCAGTTGCGGTTCGTAAAATGATAAAGAAGAAAATAGAAATCCCCTTGTTGAAGCAAGGGGATTTTTTGTGTTGATTAACGAGAAGTTTGGTTTTATGAGGAGTGGCGTATAATTTAGTGTTGTACGCAAATTTGACCATCACAAGCTTTTAACAAGTCAATGGGCTATGAACTTCATATAACAAGGCGGGAACATTGGGCTGACACAGAAACCTCGGACATTTCAATAGAGGAATGGCTTACTTATGTAAACAGTGATAAAGAACTGGAGTTGACGAATGGTTATGACATCAAAATTGGTTCAGAAGCCTTGCATCAAAATGTAATAGGCTATTGCGAGTGGAAGGCTCATCCTACAGAGCAAGAAGCAAACTCAAGACCTTGGTTTTCTTATTGGAAGGGAAGTGTTGACACAAAGAACCCCGATGCACCGACCATTCGCAAAATGATACAGATTGCTTCGGCATTAAAAGCTAAGGTGCAGGGTGACGATGGTGAATTCTACACAGAAGAAGATGTGGCTAATATAGAAAAAGAAGAAGAACAAAGAGCCTTAGCTAAACAACAGACGGAAAAGCGTTGGTGGAAGTTTTGGTGACACTTGACGATGCGTACAACATCAGCTTTCGTTCGCAGGCGAGTCTGGTGAAACCGACTCGCCGTATAATGGAAAAGAAAAGAAGCAATAACGGCGAGTCCCTCTCAGGAGAATCGACTATAAAAAAAGATGATAATCTTACTAGATATAGACGGAGTTTTGGTAACGACCCCATCTTGGAGGGCGACAGAAATTCTTGCAGACGGTTTTATGAAATTTAATGACAATGCAGCGACGAACTTACAGCGTCTGATTATAGAAACTGAAGCTGACATTGTTTTAACCTCAACTCACAGAGTTAATTACTCCATCGAGACTTGGAAAAAGATCTTTAGGCAACGGGGTATTTTGACGAATTCAATTGCAAAACTTAACGAAAAAAAATCAATCGAAACAATGTTGAACAGAGCAACAGAAATTAAAGAGTGGTTTGACAATGGTGGTCACAAATATAATTTTGTAATTATTGACGACGACCTTTCGCTTAATGATTTGCCAGTAGCTATTAAGAGCAGATGTGTCATAACAAGTCCGTTAATTGGACTGAACGAAGATGCGACTAACAATGCTTTAAAAATCTTGCTGGCAAAATAACGGTCTTCATTCGCAGGCGAGTCTGGTGAAACCGACTCGACGTATAAAACACCACCAGATCGCCAAAGCATTCATTTTAACCACAACTATTGATAAATCCTTATGATTATAGAATTTAAAATTCTTAAAGTATTCGACCATCACAATCGTGGGCAATTTATCGTAGCACGACAATTAAATTTTAAGGAGCCTCTTGTTGTAAAAGAAGGCTCGTTATTAAATGGCATTCCAATCTTTCACTATTTAGAGATGTATCCCTTTTCAAAAGAGGAAGACCCTCAATTTGACATTTACGTTTTTCGACCAACAGAATTGAAAGGTTATCCAAAGGAATTTTTTCAAGAAGGGCAAGTCGTTGAACTCACTGTATAAAATTCGTTATACGGCGAGTCTTTTGCCGTTGTTGGTATTACCTAAGCCCAACAATGTACATATGAACAGACTTGCACCCTGCCGCCGTTGTTGTGTCTCCCGATCAACAACACTTACAACAACACAAAGAACATCTCACATTCATTTCACCAATCGTACCTACGGCACGAAAACATCATTCAACAACATCATTCTACCCGGCAATTGTTCCTACGGAACAGAATACAACCCTACTCAACAAATGAATGCACATAATAGCCCTACTCCGTAGGAGCAACTGGTGGGTAGACAAATACAAAAGCAAGGAAAGCGTGCCGTAGGTATGCATGGTCTTTTGCCGTTGTTGGTATTACCTAAGCCCAACAATGTATCTATGTATGAACAGACTTGCACCCTGCCGCCGTTGTTGCGTCTCCGACCAACAACACATGCAACAAAACAAACAACATCTCATCTTCACTTCACCAATCGTACCTACGGCACGAAAACATCATTCAACAACATCATTCTACCCGGCAATTGTTCCTACGGAACAGAATACAACCCTACTCAACAAATGAATGCACACAATAGCCCTGCTCCGTAGGAGCAACTGGTGGGTAGACAAATACAACAGCAACGTGAGCGTACCGTAGGTACGCATGGTCTGATAAAGTGCATCGTTTTTATCCGTTATACGAGGGCACCAGACAATGAACCCCTTCAAAACCCAAATTAGCTTATAATAAAGCTGCTCTTGAATTTTCCTATCAATTGTTTGTTTGTCTGCACCTACCTTTGACCGTTCTTATAACTAAATTGAACTGTTTATACAACGAATGAAATCATTAAAGGAAAAAATAGAAGCCCGGGAAAACGGATTACTGCTTTACAGTTTTGCGCCGCCGAAGATCACTACCGAAAAAGAAAAACTGCAGATCATTGCAGAAAAGCAGATCAACCGCATCAACGATCTTGCAATTGATGGCTTGATCCTTTACGATATCCAGGATGAAAGTCACCGTACAAACGAACAACGCACATTTCCGTTCATCCAGACTGTTCCACCCGAAGAGTATTTCCGGAATTATTTGAGCAGCATCAAAACACCCAGCATTATTTATAAAAGTATTGCCAACCAAACAAAGGAAACCTTCAATGAATGGCTCAGCAAAAACAACGATCTCGAAAACTTTGTGTTTGTTGGCGCATCTTCCAGTGCACAGATCGCTGAAACAAACTTTGCATTAACCGATGCATACGATCTGCGAAAGGATCAGCATCAGCATTTATTGCTGGGTGGTATTACTATTCCGGAGCGTCATTCCAAAAAAGGCGACGAGCACAAACGTATCTTTTCTAAAACAGAAAAAGGCTGCAGCTTCTTTGTATCGCAATGCGTGTACAACGTGTACGAATCAAAGAACCTCCTCTCCGATTATCACTACGATTCGATCGATAACAGCTATGAACTGCAACCCATCTTCTTTACACTAAGCCCATGCGGTTCCATCAAAACTTTGGAATTTATGAAGTGGCTGGGCATTGAAGTGCCGAAGTGGTTGTACAATGATCTGAAACATGCGAAAGATATTTTAAATACATCGGTAAAAACATCGATCATGATCGCTGATGAAATCTTAGAATTCGCAGCACAGAAACAAATACCGGTTGGCTTTAATGTTGAAAGTATTTCGAACAAGAAAGATGAGATCGATGCAGCAACGGAAATACTCAATACAATTGCGGATCGTTTAAAGCATACAAGAAAGAAAACCAGTGCTGAAAAAATTACAGCAGCAGAAGTATAATTGTTTTCATATTTAATTTTCAGCGCAACAAATAACTTAAACCCCTTGTTTACTCAACAAGGGGTTTCTTCTTTCATTCAGTCCTGTGTCAATTAATACATTGCTCTTCTCAGGCGGGCAAAGGCGTTTGCACTTCCTTAATCAGAATACGTTTTAAACCGGAGGGCATTTCCCATATCACTTCTTCGCCCTGGCGAAAACCAATAATGGCAGCAGCCATTGGCGAAAGTATAGATACAAATTTCCGTTTGATGTCGACAGCAGAAGGCATTACAATCGTAAACTCATGCGTCTTTTTTGTTTCCACATCTTCAATACAAACTGTTGATCCGATCCGTATTGTATTAGGTGGAAAGGAATCATTCTTTACAATAATAGCTCTTGCTATTTCATGTGCAAGACTCATCTCGCCCTGTTTAGCAGAACCGGGCAATGCTACCAATTGTTTCAGTTTAGAAAAATCTTCTTCGCAAAGAACCACCGGGTTCAATTCGTTGTTCATAACGCATGTATTTAAAGTTTAAGAAAAGAAAATAACAGAAAGGACCATCCCCGATTGGTTAGCAGGAACCAACAGGGCAAACAGGGAGAAAGATAAAAGCGTATGTGTTGCAATTATGCATAAACGGCAAAGATAACTGAATGCATCAGTTGTAAAGTGTTACAGTATTGTGAAGGGTTGCAGAAAAGGCAGCCTATGACAGTGTCAATAACTTTAAAATAGATTTCAGTGGTAAAAGTTGAGCAGTACAGCTTTTTTCTATTTATATACAAGCACTCATCTTCATTTTACTTCCAGCAGAGTCCTTAACCGTATATCCATACTGGAGCTGCCGATCATGATACGAAATGCACCCGGCTCAATGACTTCTTTCATATTTACATCAAACATTTTGAGCATGTCGGGTGTAATGGTGAAAGCTACTTCTTTCTCTTCTCCCGCTGCAAGCGTTATACGTTGAAATCCTTTTAATTCTTTAAGAGGTCTTGCTACAGACGACAACTCATCACGGATATACAGTTGCACTACTTCATCGCCTTTTACTTTTCCCGTATTTTTCACTTTGAATGATACACGCATACTCTCACCTGCACGAATAACTTCCTTATCCATTTTCAACGAAGTGTAATCAAAACTGGTGTAACTCAACCCAAAGCCAAATGGAAATAATGGCTGACCTGTAAGATTATTATAATCATCCCCACGGCCAGTTGGTTTGTGATTATATACAAGCGGCAACTGTGCTTCTGCTACAGGAAAAGTTATCGGCAATCTTCCGGCCGGGCTATAGTCACCAAACAACACATCGGCAACAGCGTTACCACCTGCATCACCGGGATACCAGATATCGAGCACACTGTTTACTTTATCCAACCAATTGGTCATGGTAATGGCGCTTCCGCCAACCAACAATACCACAACAGGTTTGCCTGTTGCAGCAACACGTTTGATGAGTTCTTCCTGCTTACCCGGTAACGATAATAAAGCACGGTCGTTAAATTCCCCTTCTTCAATTCCAACTACCACAACTGCAACATCACTGTTCTTTGCAACCTGTACAGCTTCCTGTATTTTCTGTTCACTGTTATCCTGCACGCCCACATTCCAGATCAAACGCATCCATGCATTACCTGCAGGTTCGTAATATTCAATACGGATATCATACTCCTTCCCTTTTTCAAAATAATGATCAACAAGTGCAGTTGAGTACGATTGTTTTTTCCAGTTATCAATGATCATCTTATTGTTGATGTATAATCGATAGCCATCATTTCCATCAATACCGATTTTGTAGTTGCCGGTTACAGGCGATTTTAATTTACCTGTCCATCTTCCGGAGAAAAAATCATAATTGATCTTTGCCTGGTCGGGAGAAAACAAAGTCCATTGAAATTTTATTTCTTCATCAATACGTTCAACCACAGGTTGTCCCTGCATGGTTACGTTATTGAAATATTCTGCCTTTAACCCTTTTACTTTCTTTCCATCTTTTACAGTTGATAAATTGCTACCGGGTACAAAGGCCCATGTCTTATGTTCTCTTCCGGGGCCGGGAGCATACAATACATTCGTCGTCTTTCCTGTTTTTGCTTTGATGCCATCAAGTATCGACACTTTTATATTGCCGGGACCGCTGTAACCACCCAATCTTTTTTCAACAGCATCAACACCAATGACTGCAATTCGTTCTGTTGATTTATTTAATGGCAATACGTTTGTTTGTTTGCCGGGTGCGCTTGTATTTTTCAATAATACAAATGAGTTGCGTGCAGCTTCTCTTGCAAGATCGTGATGCAATGCAGCAGTCCATTGCCCGGCATCTTCTACCTTTGCATAAGGATGTTCAAACAAGCCCAGTTCAAATTTGATACGTAACACTCTTGCCACAGCACTGTCAATAGCAGCCTGGTTCATTGTTTTACCAAGGAAATGCGGATCAAATAATGTATGATGTTCAAAGGCTGTTTGAAAAATAACATCCAATCCGTTCTCAACAGATGTCTTTCCTGCTTCTGCATAATCTTTTGCTGTAAAGTGTAACACATTGGCACCGCCTGTTGCGCCTGCATCAGAAATAACAAAACCATTGAAGCCCCATTCCTTTTTTAATTTTTCATTCAGCAGCCAGTTGTTGGCTGTACAGGGAGAACCGTCCAGTGAATTATACGCCGTCATCATACTTCTTGCGCCACCCTTTTGCACCACTTCTTTAAACGGAACGAAATAAGTTTCCTCAAGCAATCTGTTGTTGTAGTGTATAGGGTAACTGTCTCTTCCACCTTCACCATGATTCACAGCAAAATGTTTGGGAGTAGTAACAACACCACGTTGTTCAAATGCCTTTACAAAAGCAATCCCCATAGTCGAAGTAAGAAAAGGATCTTCACCATAGGTTTCTTCCACTCTTCCCCAACGTACATCTGTTGCAAGGTTTACAACCGGAGAAAGTATCTGGCGAATACCTCTTGCTTTTGTTTCCATTGCAATAGCCGCAGCCACTTTATTCATCAGCGATGTATTCCATGTAGCAGCCAATGCAATGGCCTGCGGGAAAGCAGTTGCTTCATAACGCACAAGACCATGTAAGGCTTCATCAAATGCAATGATGGGAATGCCTAACCTTGTTTGCTCAACAAAATATTTTTGTATTTCATTGATCTTGGTAAGTGTTTGTTTGCCTGTTTGTCCCGGTTTATAGTTGAGGATTTGTGCTGCTGCACCATGTTGTTGCTGAACTGTATTCACCTGGAAACCAAAGATGCCATTTTTGTATTGCGATGGATTATCGCCAAGATCGCCGGGTATCATGAACAACTGCCAGAATTTTTCTTCCGGCGTCATACGTTGCAGCAGATCTTGTACTCTTCTTTCTATTGGCAAATCCGAACGTTTGTAATCCGGTATTGCCTGGGCTTGTAAATGAACTGTTGCAACAAGGACGGCTAAAAGAAAGAAAATAATTTTTCGCATAAACAAGCGTATTCGATTTTATTCATTGCTAAGCAGCAAGGTGGCAAATCTAAGCAAACTCTAAATATTCTTTGTTGAGTCCTTAGGCACGAAGAAACACGAAGTATAAAAGCAGAGAAGCCAATTAATTTGATTCCTCTTTGTGCTGCTTTGCGTCTTCGTGGCTTTGAGATAAATGCGTTTACAACTTAAAATTCAAGGTGACACTTGGGATGATGGGGAACAATGATACCTGTCTTGCTTCCACTTCCAATGTTCCCTGCAAAGGATTTCCTTTTTGATCGTAGTAAATAAAGTAGGGGTTTTGCCGGCTGTACGCATTGTACACACTGAACACCCATTCTGTTCTGAGCTTACGCACTTTCTTTGGTTGAGGTGTTAACGTAGCAGAAAAGTCGAGGCGATGATAAGCAGGTAAACGGTATTGATTAATGCGGCTATACTGCTGCGTGAGCACACCATCCACCAAAAAGAAACGTTCAGGCAATGTGAAAGCATTACCGGTACCAAATACAAACACAGCCGAATATTTCCATTTCTTGTTTTGCTGATAGTTGGTCACAACACTCAGATCATGCCGGCGATCGTAACGGCCGGGATATTTATCACCATCATTCAATTGAGGGAACCTGCGCCATGTCCATGAAAGAGTATAACCGATCCAACCTGTAAACTTACCTCTTGCTTTGTTTACATAAAACTCAGCACCATAACTCCATCCTTTACCAAATACAAAACTTTCTTCGGGATCACCAATGCCCGGTGTATACCCTTCTTTGTATTCGATCTGGTTCTGCATGGTTTTGTAATATACTTCAACAGAGGTCTCCCACATGTTATCCTTAAAGTTTTTAAAGAACCCTGCTGCATACTGCCAGCCGATCTGTGGTTTTACTCTGTATGTACTCGGCACCCAGATATCAGTTGGCAACGTAGTTCCCGAGTTGCTCACCAAATGAATAAACTGCAGGTTTCGTGTTACCGCTCCTTTCAACGAGGTTTCATCATCTAATGCATAACGAAAAGTAACACGTGGTTCAAAACCGCCATAGGTTTTTATTTTATCATTACGGCCAAACACCGTGCTGTCGAGTTTATTACCATCAGGATCTTTTACAAACAGTTTGTAAGGGCCTACCTGTTGAAAACTGGTGTAACGGATGCCATAATTAATTTTCAATGCATCATTCACTTCCCAATCGTCCATGATGTAGGCAGCCATTTCATGGGCGAACTTGTTATTCACTGTTTGAGGTTCAAACGTGATGTCGCCGCTTTTACCACTGGCTGTTTGCGGATTGAATTTATGATAGGTATAGTTGATACCATACTTCAACTGATGACCACTTATGGGATAATAATCAAAATCGATCTTGGCACTCACATCACGGATGGCTGAATTGAGATTGATCTCAAAATCACTTTGTGTGCCACCGAATGCAAATTGATAATCGTTCCATACCAGCGATGTGTTGGCAAAGAGTTTACTGTTGAACACATGATTCCAACGTACCGTACCGGTTGAATTACCCCATGGAATACGTGCACCGAAGCTGCGTTCTTTGTTGTTGAATGTAAACACATCCCGTCCGAAATAACCACTTGCATACAAACGGTCTTTCTCCGAAAATTTATAGTTGAATTTTGTATTGAGATCGTAGAAATAATAACCACTGCCGTAGAAAGCACTTTCTTTTTTTATGAAAGGCTTTGCAAGAATATCTACATACGTTCTTCTTGCCGATACAATGAACGATGCTTTTTCTTTTACAACAGGACCTTGAATTGATACACGTGAAGAGATCGTACCTATTCCGCCTTCTACCTGGAACTTTTTGTTATTGCCTTCTTTCATGGCAATATCCACCACACTGCTGATACGGCCACCATAGTTAGCCGGCATACCACCTTTGATCAAACTCACATTCTTCAACGCATCACTGTTGAATACCGAGAAGAAACCAAACAGGTGACCGGGATTGTACACCACTGCATCATCTAACAAAATCAAATTCTGGTCGGGCCCACCACCACGCACATACAAACCACTATTGCCCTCACCTGCATTACGTACACCCGGCAACAATTGCAATACTTTAATCGGGTCAACTTCACCTGCAAGGGCCGGAATCGATTTGATCTGGTTCATGCTCAGTTCAAACTTGCCCATTTGTGCGCTCTTAACATTCAGATCACGTTTTTTGGAATAGATGATCACTTCCTGTGCAATGGAAATGCGTGGAGCAAGATCAAAATTGAGTTGGGTATTACTCTTCAGATCAAGCTCAATTTCTTTGGCAACAAACCCAACATGAGATACTGAAAGTGTATAACTGCCTTTATCGAGTGTGATAGAATAAAATCCGTATTGGTTAGAGCTGATGCCTTTGCTGCGGCCTTTAACGCTGATGGTGGCACCAATGATAGTTTCATTACTGGTGCTGTCTTTTACATAACCGCTGATGGTGAATTTCTCTTGTGCAGTTGCAGCAAAAACTGTTACAATACAGATCAGCAGTGAAATGACAGGTTTAAAATAGTACATGCGGAAAATTTCCCGTTTTATAAGTGTCCTCCTATTACAAGTGATCGGCAGCAATTGTTGTCGAAAATCGTGAATCGTTAGTCGTGAATAAAACAGTTCCGGATTTTCCACTCACGACTAACGACTCACCACTCACGTTTCTTAGAATTTCAACGTCTCCTTTACTTCACCGCAAGTCAACATTTTCTTACCGAAGTAAGGATTCATAATACTATCAGCATTGCTGAGCCAATAAGCACCTTTATCGTTAAATGCCATCGGGCAATATTGATAGTAGATAGTAGCACCTGTGGGTTTAATTACACGCACCATATCGTAAAATGCATTCGATACCATTTCGAAAGATTCACGTTTTTTCTCCAGTTCTTTTTCGCCCAACATACCACTCAGTTCTGCAGCAACATCACCTGCACGACCGTTGATACTCGAGAAACCAAGTGTATCAAATTTCTGTACCTCATCGAGCTTTAAACTGTCGAGTAAGGATTTTAATGCTGCACCTGCCGCATTCACTTTCACTGTATCGCTCGCAACAAACGCATCTTTCAGGCTATAATACGCATTCAACACATTGTTCATCGATTGGTTGAATGTTTCGCTGTATGCATACCCGGCTGCAGCTTTCGGTTCAGTCGTTGTTGTTTCTTCTGTTTTGTCTTCTTTGTTTTTACAGGCTACCGCTAGAAAAATGACGGAGAGGATAAGCAAAGTCTTCTTCATAAAAAAAATTTTGGCAAAGATAAGACCTACGGGGTTTGCTGCGAGCTGTCAGGAATACCAAACATTCAACCGCCGTCAGGGTTACCAACCGCTGACGAGGTTCCCGCTTCGTACTTCGTACCTCTTACCTCGTACTTCGTACTCAATCCCTCTTACCTCCTACTTCTTACCTCTCACCCCGCACTTAAACCTTATCTTTGCGGCTCATTTTTAAGTAAGAATTATGTTAGCTGGTTTTCAGAATGTAACGTTTGAGTTTGGTGCAAGAGCTATTATAGAAGATTCTACCTGGCATATTCACCCCAATGAACGCATTGGTTTGATCGGGTATAATGGTACGGGCAAGTCTACCCTCCTGAAACTGCTGGTGGGCGAATACCAACCTTCCAAAGGTGAGGTGATCCGCAGCCGCAATACCAGCATTGGCTATCTGCACCAGGACCTTCTGAGTTTTGATACCAGCGAATCGATTTTACAGGTGGCGTTGGGTGCGTTTGAAAAAGTACTGCTGCTCGAAAAAGAAATTGAAGAGCTGGGTATTCAGTTAGAGAAGAATCATGAAGATGAGGCTCTCCTCCATCTTTATTCTGATAAGCTCCACGAAATGGATACGCTGGATGGTTACAATATCCATCATAAAACAGAAGAAATTCTGCAGGGGCTTGGTTTTGCCAATGCCGATCTGCAACGTCCGTATAAAGAATTCAGTGGTGGCTGGCGCATGCGTGTGCTGCTGGCGAAAATGATCTTACAACAGCCCGATCTGTTGTTGCTGGATGAACCGACAAACCACCTTGATCTACCGAGTATTGAATGGTTAGAGAAATATCTGTTGCATTATCAAGGTTCAGTAGTGATCGTGTCGCATGACCGTTGGTTCCTTGATCGCATGGTGACCAAGATCGTAGAAGTATTTCAGCAAGGCTTGCATATCTATGGTGGTAACTATTCTTTCTATCAACAAGAAAAGGAAATACGGATGGAATTGCAGATGAAGGCGTTTGAAAATCAGCAGGACTTTATCCGTCAGCAAGAACGTTTTATTGAACGTTTCCGTGCAAAAGCCAGTAAAGCCGCTGCTGCACAAACTGCTATTAAGAAATTAGAAAAGCTGGATGTGATTGAAGCACCAACAAATGACCGTCCGAATATCCGTATCAACTTTGCGATTGATAAAATGCCGGGTAAAGTATTGTGCGAATTAAAACATGTAAGCAAACATTACGGCGCCACCAGAATTGTAACGAACGCTAGTGCAGAAATTGAACGGGGTGATAAAATTGCGTTGATCGGTGCGAATGGTAAAGGTAAATCTACCCTGCTCCGCATTATCGCAGGTGTTGAACAATACGAAGGTGAACGCAAATGGGGACACAATGTTGATGAAAGTTTTTATGCCCAGCATCAGTTGGAATCATTAGGTCTTAATCATACACTGCTTGATGAATTAAAAACCTGCGGCACACAGAAAACCGACCAGGAGTTACGCACCCTTCTTGGTTGCTTTCTATTTGGTGGCGATGATATCGATAAAAAGATCAAAGTATTGAGCGGTGGTGAAAAAGCAAGAATTGCATTGGCAAAAACGATCATCAGCAAGGCTAACTTCCTGATGCTCGATGAACCGACGAACCACCTGGATATGCATTCGGTTGAACTGTTGATCGAAGCATTGAACAAATACCAGGGCAGTATTATTTTGGTGAGTCACGATCGTTTCTTTGTTTCGCAAACAGCCAATAAGATCTGGGAAATTGTGGATGAAGAAATCAAGGAATTTAAAGGCACTTACACTGAATATTTAGAATGGAAAGAGCGGATGGCGAAACGAGAAGCCGATAGTAAATCATCTGCAGCTGCCAGTGAAAAAAAAACGGAAATAAAAAAAGTAGTTGAGGAAAAACCGGCAGTTCAACAACAGGCACCTGTTGCAGATACCAAACAGGTGATCAATAAAGAAGCGAAGAAAGAATTGCAGAAGCAGCAACGTATTTTACAGCAGTTGGAAGAAAAGATCAACGCTACCACCATTGAAAAAAATAAAATGGAAGCGCAACTCTCCGACCCTTCTACCTATTCTGATAAAGACAAATTCAAGCAAACCGAAACTTCTTATCAAAAGCTCAGCAAGGATCTGAAAGAATTGAATGCAGAGTATGAAGCGGCGTTTGAGAAGGTGATGGAGTTGGAGAGTAAGATGGGATGATTTATGAATGAATGGGCAATAGTCAAAAGGCAATAAACAAAAGTGGTTGCTTGCATTATCTAACCAAATTACTAGCAGCTAACCCGAGAGTGAAATAAAATGAGGACAATAAAATTCATTGGCTATTTATTCCATCGTTATTATTCAAAAGGATCTAGAGCTAGTATCCCCTATTTCAGTGCCATTTGTTCAATGACATTATTAGTTTTCATACATCTAATGCAAATTCTCATTCTTCTCAACAGCATTCCCGACATCACGGCCGATAAGTTAACTAAGAGGTTAATAGTTTTTTTAACAATGCTGCCCATATATTTCGTGATGACGATTCTTTTCAAAAAAAGTGATTTAGCTCCACTTAAAGAGAAATATGATCGGGATTGGGACAAGGTTTTTAAAGGTAATGTCTGGTTGGTGTTTTACATCATCACTTCATTTGCCTTATTAATTATACTTATGTTGTGGAAAAAGCACAATGGCGCAAGCCTCTCGCTTGTGCCGAATTACAAAAACGCTATGGTTCTATAATCAAACCAATAAACTACAAGGCATCCTATGTTCAAATTAAAATCCATCTACATCAAAATCAAACGCAATCATGTTGAAGTAACAGATTTGAATACTGGTGAAACAGTTACCCAACAAGCGATACGACCTTTCTCAAGCGTAAGAAATGTTGTCAGTAGTTTTAACCCTGCTAACGAAACTATTCAATCAGCCTTAGAAAAACTTGGTTTAAAAGGAAGATCCTTTCTATCAAAGATGAATATCCTGATTCAACAACTCGAAGGGCTTGAAGGCGGGTTAAGTGACATTGAAAAAAGAGCACTTCGGGATCTTGCAGAAATGGCCGGAGCAAACAAAGTTTTTATACTTGAACAAACTGAGCCCCTTTCTGCTGAAGTCGCATTGGCTTATCTCAAAGAAATGTAATCAAGCTTATACATCTATTTCAAAACAAGTTTTCGTTTACCTGTCAGATGATGGCGTCGGACGGGCCTACTTCCGATTTTTCACTTTCCCCTTTCGATTTAAAATAAAAAGCCATCCTTAAGAATAAGGACGGCGTATTTACCTATAAGAGAACCAACAGTTCGTTGAATATATTTAGAATGATTGCTCGCTTACAATTCTGTAAGTGCCATCATTGTTCATTTGTTTAATGCGGTAATATGTTTTTGAAGATGCCGTTTTCTTCATTTTGTATTGATAGCTGTAATGTGCCTCATTTGCAAAACCACCCAATACAATTGCAGATGCTTTATATGCAATACCATCAACACTTGTTTCAACTTCGTAGTAAATGTCTTTGGGTTCGTTATCTGCTTTCCACTCAAGCACAACAAAAGCGCCTTTCTGTTCAAACTGAACATCATAAACTTTCGGCCAGACTTGTTTGGAAAAAATAGTTCCGGAGGTGCCTGTGTTTACAAACAACAGGATCATGAAGGCAGCAATTACAGGTACAAATTTCGTTTTCATTATATACAAATTGATAAAGTACAATCTCGGGTATAGGATTGGAATCAATTTGGTTCAAATAAGGAATTTTGGAAGGGGCTTCCGGATATGAGATATTAAAAGGGGAATTAAATCGGTGGAGAATATTTGTTAGGGCCGGATTCAATTCTGACCGTAAAATTACTGTCTTCTTTTACATATGCAAGTTTTTAGCAGAATATTTTCAGCTTTTTTTCTGTGATAACTGCGCTCGTTTGCTGAAACTCAATGCAGACAAGGCTTTGCTCTATTTATAATTAAACTTCATACCCACACACGCAAAGAAATAATTGGGAATATAGTTTGCTGAATAGTAAAAATTTCCTTTTTTAAACCGCTTTGTGTTGTATTCAATCCCTCCGATCCAGGAATTTGTATTGAGTGCTTTGTGGCTGCTTGATACCTGTTTGCGTACATAACCGCCATACATTCGAACCGACTTTGATAATTTATATCCCACCTGAACATTCATTAACAAGGGCTGTGCATTATCGATCAGCGCAAAATAACCGATACCGATGGTTGTTTTTTTCTTTAGGGAATAACCTACCTGCAGATCAGCACCGGCATTACCGTTTGTTGTAACACCTCCCCCGGCTTGTAAATAAACCTGTGAACGGACTGCAGTAAAACTTAGCATGAACACGCAAAGACCTAAAACCTTTTTCATTCGTTTTCTCTTTTATATAAGCAATTGGGATTACGGCCTTTTAAAGGTTTGCTTAAGGATCTTCAGGAGAATTGGATATACGTGTAATAACTATTACAACTAAATGAAAAGGTTGTTCGGTGAGAAACGGGGTAGCGGATGTTTAACGAAGGAAATTGGTACGGAGGGGTTTTAAGAAGTTAGCCAGCAATCGTTCGGGTATAAATATAGAGGTTAATTTGAGAAACCGGTTGTAGAATTTATGCGACAAGAAAAAAGCCTCATTTAATGAGGCTTTTTTGTGATCCGGATTGGATTCGAACCAATGACCCTCAGCTTAGAAGGCTGATGCTCTATCCAGCTGAGCTACCGGACCAGCTGTTTTATTAATATGTAGTAGCGTCTTCGAACCTTTGACCCTCCCGATTTAGAAATCGGGATGCTCTCTATCCAGCTGAGCTACCGGACCAGCTTTTGATTAAGAGGCAGCAAAGGTAATTTTTTGTACCATTGCATCCAAACGTATTGTGCATGGATGTTCAGATAGAAGATAGTTGGAAAGAAGAGTTGAAACAGGAGTTCAGCAAAGCCTATTTCCAACAGATCGTAGCCTTTCTTAAAACCGAAAAAATACAGGGCAAAACTATTTACCCGCCCGGCTCTCTCATATTCAATGCTTTTACCCAAACACCCTTCAATAATGTAAAGGTGGTGATCATTGGCCAGGACCCCTATCACGGGCCAGGTCAGGCGCACGGACTTTGCTTTTCGGTACAGGATGGAATTAACCCTCCGCCATCCCTTATTAATATCTACAAAGAAATAGAAAAGGACATGGGCGTTGGCATGTCGGCCAAGCATGGTAATCTTATTAAATGGGCACAACAGGGTGTGTTATTGCTCAATGCTTTTCTAACGGTAAGGGCAAATGAGCCTGCCAGTCATTCAAAAATTGGCTGGGATAATTTCACGAATGCTGTCATCAAAACAATTTCAGATCATAAAAAAGGAGTTGTGTTTTTGCTCTGGGGAAAATTTGCACAGGAAAAACAAAGCCTCATTGATGAAACCAAACATCATGTGTTGAAAGCAGCACACCCCTCGCCTTTCAGTGCCGATAAAGGCTTCTTTGGCTGCAAACATTTTTCGCAAACGAATGAATTGTTATTGAAAGAAGGACTTGAACCCATCGATTGGAAATTACCATGAACGTTTTAAAAAACATACTTGGACGCATATTCGCTTTGTGGGCAATGCTTACGTTTATTGCCACCATGCTTATTATATTAATACCTACATGGGCAATGGGTCTGTTGCCTGAACCAAAACGTACACGCTGGTTTATTGCCATGTCCAGAATCTGGATGGGTGTGTGGTTACCTCTTGCTGGTATTCGATTAGTAATAAAAGGAAAAGAGAAATTTAAAAAGGGCGAAAACTATGTAGTAGTGTGCAATCATAATTCTTTTATGGATGTACCTGTTACATCGCCCGGTATACCCGGCGCCAATAAAACGATTGCAAAAATTGAAATGGCGAAGATTCCGTTGTTTGGCATTATCTATCGCAGAGGAAGTGTATTGGTCGATCGGAAGAGTGAAGAAAGCAGATTGAAAAGTTATGCTTACATGAGACGAGTGTTGGATATGGGTTTGCATATGTGCATTTATCCGGAAGGAACAAGAAACAAAACCAACCAGCCGCTGAAAGAATTTAAAGACGGTGCTTTCCGTTTAGCCATTGAAACAAAGAAAGCAATTGTTCCTGCTGTATTATTCAACACAAAAAAAGTATTACCGCAACATAAAGGTTTTTACTTCTGGCCATCAAAAATTGAAATGCATTTTCTCGATCCTATTGCAACAAGCGAACTTGGAAAAGAAGATATAAAACAACTTCGTGAACATGTGTACGAATTGATGTGGAATTATATTGAATCAAGGAAATAATACTACTGCGGTAAGTTATAGAAGAACTTGGAGCGGTTGATACGCAGATCTCGCAGCAAACCTGATTTTGGATTGATGCTGATACTGAACGAACGATAAATACCAACCGGTGTAACGTTAATGGCCAATTGCCAGCAATGCAGATCTCTCGAAATAGAAGTAGTTAAATACTGTAATGTTTTTGTTTGAATATCAAACGTACCATTCGCCTGCACTTTCCATTTCTCTGTTAAATTAAAATCGCCGTTGAAGTTCACCGATTGTGTGATCAATGTTTCGAACCCGGAGTAATCCAGTTTTAATTGGCGGTTCAGATTCAAAGAATAGCTGAAGCTTAAACTCCAGGGAATATTAAAATCAGCAAACTCACCTGGGTTACGTTGTATTGCATTCAGCTCACGGCTTTGTTCATCATAATCTCCATTATTCCGCCTGTTGCGTTCTGATTCTTGTTTTTCTTTTTCTTTCTTTTCGTCTTTTGGTTTGCTTTTGAATTGCGTACTCACTGATACAAACCCACTGGTAAAACGGCCTAACGAAAACTTATCGGCCTGCCATGCATATTCCCGTTTACGGAATCCTGTTTTAGGATCTACCTGGTAAGGCGAAACATTTGCACCGGCAGTTAAGCTGATCTTTTCAAACAAATTACTACGCAGGTAAAAATTAAAATCACTCAGCGCAAATGAATCGGCAAGCATATTATAACTGGTGCTCACACCAAAACCATCTATCAGGCGTACCTTTTTATCTGCTGCCTCTGAAGTATCTTTTTTATCCCGCACTTTCATCTCCAGGTTATTATCGATCGATAAATTGATAGAACCCGAACGGCCATCAGGAATATTAGCTGCCTGTGAGCCATTAAACTTATCGAACCATAATTCTCGTCCTGTTGAATCAACCTGTGCACGGTACCATTTGCTCCTGTTCATATCCGGTCTGTATCCCAATCCAAACGTGGGACGAATAACATGACGCAACGCTTTGACGTTTCCTTTCTTAAAATCAAGTTTACCAAACACAGCCGTACTGAAGTTCAAACCAAAGCTCATTTGCCGTTCCTGGTAAAAACCTTTTTCACTAACTGTTTCAACCGATTTGGTTGCAGGGTTCCAGCGGCGTACAAAAGTGCGTGAGTGCCATGTTTCATCGTAACTGATGGCAGGACCAACCTGCAAGGGTCCTAATGCAGGTAAAGAAAGCTGAATAGGAATACTGTGTCGTGCACTCCATGTTGCCGTATCGAGTAAATGTTTGAGTGTAAAGGTTGAATCAGTAAATGAAACCTGGTTACGGAAAGTTCCATTATACGACACACCTAGTTTTTCGTACCATTTAGGCGTACCAACAAATTCTTTTTTCTGAAAAGGATACAGTGTGTTCACAGTAAAACCAATATCGGGCAAGCTGATATTGTATTGTTTCTGATTCGTGTTTTGATTATGATTTGCAGTTACCGATAAATTAAAAGGTTTGCCCGCCCATGTACGTTGGTAAGCAATGGAAGATTGCAAGGTATTATTGAAGTTCTGCGACGCATTGTTGGGGAAGTAACGGTTAAACAAACTCGTGGCAACGTTTACACTTGCACTGAATGATTGCCCGGGTCTTGCCTTGCCATCTAAACTATGATTCCACTGAACAGAAAAGTTACGGTTTGGCGGAACATAATCAGGATCGCCCTTGAAACCAATTTTTGTATTGAGGTAACTGATGTTGAACCCGCCATTGTAGCGGTAACGCTTACGATATGTTGGTGAAAGAAATAAGCTATACGAACCGTATGAATAAATATTGGCCCTGATGGTAGCATCCCAATATTCACCAACTGTTTTATAATATCCCAATCCTTCCAAACCAAAACCCAACTGATCATTCGCTACAGGTTGCGGTGGTAACAGTCCTGTTCTTCTACCCTGTTTCATGGGGAATAAACCAAACGGCAAACCAAGAGGGATCGGCACGTTTTCAAACTCAGGTCGCACCAAACCTGTAACAGCCACTTTATTGCTGATGAATTTTACTTTACGTGCTTTAAACGCAAAGTGTGGTGTATCATAATTACAGGAAGTGAACCTTGCTTTCTCAGCAAAGAAAACAGTTGGGCTGATACGTTTTACTTTCTCCCCATAGATAAACATCTCCCCTTCCTGCGTATAAGTACCGATGGTTAAGCCACGTTGTGTTTTAAAATTATAACGGATGGTATCTGATGTAAATGCACTTTCACCTTGTTTGAAGGCCGGCACGCCAATTGGTTTGCCCGTACTGTCCTTGATAGAAAAAGCGGTGAGTATCTGTGTGGGTTGATCGAGCCGTATAACAGAAGCATCGAGTGCCACATCTTTAAACTTAACCGATGCTTTGTTATAAAGGAAGATCTGTTTACCCGGGATATCGATCACCATTGAATCTTCGGCTTCAAAATCAACCGGCGCATCAATAGAATCTTTTGACAGTTTAAAATCAAACGTATCGATCTTCTGCACCAGCGAATCTTTGCGTTGTAAAGAATCGACAAGATTGACTGAATCTTTTTTAACCGGCACTGTATCAATTAACATTCTGTTCTGCTGCGCTGCTGCGCCTTCTCTCGTCTGTAATGCAGGTTTAGTGATCGGCTGTTTTTTTGGTTTAACAGGTGTTGTATCAGCAACTGCAAATGTTAAAGCTTGCAGAAAATGAGATGATGAATGAAATGCAGAGCGACCACTTACCGTTAGGCCATAGAGCAGCAATGCTGCAACAGCGGTGATGAAAACAGATTTATGATTAACTTTACGGCGTTGGAACATATACGGTGGCGACAAAAATAGCCACAATTGCATTAACGAACTGTGAATGTTGCTTTTGAATTACTAACTCAAAACGAAATTCGAACTATGAACAAGAACTGGTTTCCCGGAATTGCCTGTTTGCTGATGGTGGGTGTGGTGGCTATCTCCTTCACCAGTAAAAAAAATAATACATCTGCTGCAGCAGGAAAGATCAGGACCATTGTTATTGATGCCGGCCATGGTTTTAAAGGAACTATTGGTGCACGCCATGGCTCATTTGGCACAGAAGTATCCGAAGATCAGATCTCGTATGAAGTTGCCAAACGATTGGTGACTATTCTTCAGAAAGAAATGCCTGAAGTGAAAATTCTTGAATCGAGACCCTCCATTTATTTTGTAGAGAACAAGGCACGTGCTGAATTTGCCAACAATAATAAAGGCGATCTGTTTGTATCCATCCACTGCAACTATGTTCCTAAACTGAGAGAAGTAGTGAGAGAAGGCTCTCGTAAAGAAACCTACTATGTTACAACCGGAAAAGGCAAGAGCAAAAAACGTGTAAAGAAAACAAGAACAGTTCCTGTTTATAAGACCTACTACCACGCCAATCCTGCACACGGCACCGAAACCTATGTGTTTGCCGCCCACAAACAGGACGATAAAGAAGATTTCATTCTTGAAAACGGCGATATTTTCAGCAATGAAGAAGATGATGGTACTATTAATGCCAACATTAACGACCCCATTGTGAAACAACAAGTAGCCCTCTGGACCAAACAGTTTTTTGGGAACAGCGTAAAACTGGCCTCTATTGTTGAGGAAGAATTTGTAGGCATCGGCCGTTTCAGCCGTGGTGTGAAGCAACGCCAGAAAGGTATTTGGGTATTGCAGGCCACTGCTATGCCAAGTATTTTGATCGAGTTGGGCTTTTTATCGCACAGACCCGAAGAGGAATACCTGATCAGTGAAGAAGGCCAGCAACAAATGGTTGAAAGTATCGCCCGTTCAATCAAGCGCTACAAAGACCTGGTGGAAAAACCTGCGGTGCAAAATGCGGCTAATAATTCCCGTAAGTAATTAGTTTACAATTTTTAACAGCTGTTTCTGCCCTTCTTCTTGGCGGCGGGTAAACATTTCTTATTTTTGGCCAGAGATGCAGCAAAATGCTTCTCCTTCACCAACTCATGAAATGAGCCATAAAATTTCCGAGCTATTATCATTTACCAGCTCTCCAAATTTTACGGCGAATTGCATGTGGCCAAAAGCAATTAAAATTAACACATGAAAGTTTCCAACGAAACCAAGGTAGGCGCCTTAACCGTAATAGCTGTTACCCTTTTGATCCTCGGTTTTAATTTCCTGAAAGGCAAAACCATACTCAAAAAATCAAATGTGCTGTATGCACGTTTCCCCGATGTATTGGCGCTTGAGCCGGCCAACCAGGTGAAAATAAAAGGCTACCGGATCGGCAATGTGTACAAAATCGATAAGCTGGATGAGGATGTGAGTGAGGTCATTGTTACAATAAATCTTCTGGATGAAATTAATATCCCCAGTAATTCTGTGGCCATTATTAACAGCAGTCTTACGGGTAATCCATCCATCAGCATTCTTCCCGGCGATTCTAAAACCTATCTGAAAAAAGGTGATACCCTCCAAAGTCTCAGTAACCCAGATATTCTTTCGAAAGTGATGACAAGCATTGACCCTGTGATGGCCAATGTGAAGCAGGCGGTTGATTCGCTGAAACTATTGTTGAGTAATGTGAATAGTATGTTCGATGAAAACACAAAATCGAACCTGAAACATACAATTGCCAACCTGAAAACCACATCCGATAATTTATCGGTGATGCTCAACAGTAAAAATGGTGCATTGGCAAAAACATTAACCAATGTTGAAACCTTTACTACCAATCTCAATACCAATAACGAGAAATTGAATACCACAATTGAGAACTTCAAAACAACTTCACAAAAGTTATCGGAACTGGAGTTGAAAGAAACAGTTACCAATCTTAACAACAGTATCACACAATTACAGGGAATTTTGCAGAAGGCTAATAGCAAAGATGGTTCTCTTGGTATGCTTATCAACGATCCGAAACTGTATAACAACCTGCAGAACACAACCCGCAGCTTAAATATTCTGCTGGATGATTTTAAACTGCACCCGAAACGTTATGTAAGCTTCTCTGTATTCGGCAAAAAAGACAAAACAGAACCATTGAATGCGCCATTGGCCGATAGCATCAATAACAATCAAAAATAATTGAACGTGTTTGTTCGCATTGGTTTACTGTGCTGTTTGCTTTTTTGTGTGAGTGTATTATCTGCCCAGCAAAAAACACTTCCTCCCCGCCCCTCACAATCAAGTGATACGGTAAGGATCGTTGAGATCCTGAAGACCAATCGCTTTGATTTCAGAACAATTGATTCTGCTACACAATTGCAGATACTTGTGGGTGATGTACACATTCGCCAGGGACGCACATTGTTTTGGGCCGATAGTGTTGTGTACAATGAAAAAACAAATTTCATGCAGGCCTATGGAAATGTACACATCAATGATGCGGACTCTGTCAACATTTACTCCCAGTACATGCAATACGACGGCACGAAGAAACTAGCCACCTTTCGTGAAAAAGTAAAACTCAGCGATGGTAACAGTACACTGTATACGGATGAGATGGATTACGATATGAATGGAAAGGTGGGTACCTACCGTAACGGTGGTCGTATTGAAAGTAAACAAACCACACTATACAGCAAAGAAGGTTTTTATTACGCCGATATAAAAGATATTTACTTTGTTGGCAATGTAAAAATGAGTGATCCCGAAGTGGCGCTGGCAAGTGATTCGCTGTTATATAATACCAGCAGCCAGGTTGCAACGTTTATTGCTCCAACAACTATTAAGAGCGGCCAATCGATCATCAATACAAGAGAAGGTTATTATGATCTGAAGTTGAAGAAGGCAAAGTTCGGCAGCCGTTCACGCATGCAGGACAGCACTTCCACTATGATCGCTGATGATTTTGCTTTTGATGATAAATCCGGTTATGGTGAAGCAAAAGGAAATGTACAATATAAAGACACTGCACAAGGTGCATTACTGTTTGCCAACAGGGTTTTCTTCAATAAAGAGAAAAAGAATTTTCTTGCCACGGAAAAACCGGTGATGGTAGTAGTACAGAATAAAGATTCGGTATTTATTGCAGCCGATACCATTTACTCAGGATTGATGAGAGACCTGGCGGGGATGAAGAATGGTTACATCAGTGCATTTGATACACTAAAAGGAAAACAGGTTATTAATGTGGATTCGATCTTACAGAATGATTCCAGTAACATCATGAAGGATTCATCCATAGTTGTTACTGATAGTATTACTATTGTTCAATCAAAAGATACCATTGCAGCAGTTGTTGAAAAACCAATCATCGTTGCACAAAAAGACAGTATCAGCAACAAACCTCCCCCACTCAAAGTAAAACCCGTATTGGTATTAAGCGATTCAACAAAACTGCCGACCGTAGATAGTAATGCTGTTGCAGCTATTGATTCATCTACTATTAAAAAAATACGACCCAAAGAAGAAACAGATACACTTCGTTTTATTACGGCCTTTCGTCATGTCCGCATCTTTAATGATTCATTGCAGGCTGTAGCCGATAGTTTATTTTATTCAGGGGTGGATAGTGTGTTTCAACTCTTTCATGATCCAATTGCATGGAGCAAAGGCAGCCAGGTAAGCGGCGATACTATTTACATCTTCACCGAAAACAAAAAGCCAAAGCGTCTTTATGTTTTTGAGAATGGTTTGCTTGTGCAAAGTGTAAAGGAAAGTTCAAGCTTCTTTAACCAGATCAAAGGACGAACCATCAACGGTTATTTCATCAATGGAGAACTTGATTTTGTAAAAGCAAAAGGCACCGCAGAAAGTATTTATTACGCACAGGACGATGACAGTGCTTTTGTTGGCATGAACCGCACTACTGCCGATATGATTGATATGTATTTCAAGGAACGCAGTCCGCAGAAAGTAAAATTTACCAGTTCGGTAAAAGGCACCACCTTCCCTATTCGTCAGCTGCCGGAAGATCAAAAGAAACTCTCTAATTTCCAGTGGCTCGAAAACAAACGGCCAAAAAATAAACTCGAGTTATTCCTTTAATACAACAGAGCTCTCTCGAGAAGGAAGACTGCAATTGCCGCAAAGAAACCAACCAATGCCAGCCAGCTTATTTTTTTTAGATACCATACAAAATTGATGGCTTCAATACCCATGGCTGCTACACCTGCTGCCGAACCAATAATAATGGCGCTGCCGCCTGTACCTGTAGTTAATGCAAGAAATTCCCAAAACGGATGATCTGTTGGATAGGTTGAAAGATCATACATTCCTTGTGCTGCTGCAACAAGCGGAACGTTATCAACCAATGCAGAAAGCAAACCCAACGCTGTTCCAATTAAATAATCGTTTTTGAAAAAAGCATTGAGATGCGTGGCTGCCTCTTTTAATAACCCGTTCGACTGTAAAGCTGCAACAGCTAATAAAATACCAAGAAAAAATAAAATACTGGGTGTATCGATCTTTTGTAAAGCACCTGCAACACTGTACCGTTGCATCAGCGTCTCCTCTTTCTTTTTATGAAGAACAGTTGTAATGATCCACATACAGCCCAACGCAAGTAACATACCCATGAACGGTGGTAAATGAGTAACGGTTTTAAACAGCGGAACAAAAACAAGGAAGCCCAACCCGGTAGCAAGAATAATCTTTCCCTCTTTTTTATCAGCATCTGTAGATATAGCTTTTGGCATAGCAATGATCTTCTTCCCCCTGAACCTGTACATCACAATCAACATGGGAATGGCAGATGCTATCAAACTCGGCAGAAACAGTTGCTTGATAATATTTACGGCGGTTATTTGTCCGCCGATCCACAACATGGTTGTGGTCACGTCGCCCAATGGCGACCATGCACCACCGGCATTGGCGGCAATAACGATCATACCTGCAAACCAAAGCCTGTCTTCTTTTTCACTCAACAATTTTGTACATAAGGAAGTCATGACAATTGTTGTTGTCAGGTTATCGAGTATGGCCGATAAGAAAAAAGTAATAAATGTTACAATGAGCAATAGCCTGCTCTTACTGGTTGTGTTGATCTGGCGGGTAATAATAGCAAAGCCATTGTGTGAATCGATCAGCTCCACAATCGTCATGGCACCCAACAGGAAAAACAGGATTGAAGCAATTTCGCCAATATGATGCATCAACGCCTCGTTTACTACATGTGATGTACCACTTTCAATCATAAAAATGGTCCAGCAGATTGCTCCTGTTAGCAAAGCTGTTGCTGCTTTATTGATCTTTACAATATGTTCAAATGCGATCAGTAAATAGCCAAGAATAAAAATACCGATGATTAAAAATGTAGCCATACTGAACCAGGTTGAAAGCTTCAAATATAAAGCATAATAAAAGAATCGTTACCCGGAAGTGGTATTCAATTTACTTCAAACCGGAAACTCATTTCCTGCCACGTTATTTGTTAAGTTTTCTTTCACACAGATAAACAAAAAACAGCCGTTATAATGATAGCGAACCCGGTAATTGAGTTTAACAAGTTGCATGATAACCGCAGATCTTATTGGCATTATTTTAGTTTATAAGAACGCAATTTTATTTCCATGATTCAAAAAAGTATTCTTGCATCGTTTGTTCTGATTCTGTTTTTTGTCAACTCCTCTTTTGCACAATACCGTCACCAGGCAGGTGTGCGCTTAGGCAGTGCCGACCAGGTTGTATCAACCGGTTTTACTTACCGTTATCATTTCAATAATGGCAAAGCAGTGGAAGCAATTCTGAATCTCAGAGATCCTATTGCATTAGGCGCTTTGTATGAAGTATTCAAACCTATTAACGCTGTTCCCAACCTGCAATGGTTTTATGGAGGAGGTGCCTATGTTGGGTTTAAGGGAGATGATAATTTCGGTATTGCCGGTATTGCTGGTCTCGATTACCAGTTTAATGAAGTGCCGATCAATTTATCAATCGACTGGAAACCCGAATTAAACTTTATTCAATCGGTTCGTTTCCGTGCATCCACTGTTGCTGTATCTGTAAGATTTTCGTTCCTTAAAAAATAATTTCGTTCTCTTGGTTTCTGAAAAAGGTCTGATCTTCATCAGGCCTTTTCTTTTTCATGATTGCTATTGTAACTTTAGTATATGAAGATGTTTACTGCCGATCAGATCAGGGCATGGGATGCATATACCATCGCACATGAACCAATTGCTTCCATTGATCTCATGGAGCGTGCTGCCCTGGCCTGCAGCAACTGGATATTGCAACATCTTTTCTCAAAAAAGAAACTGCACATTTTCTGCGGCAAAGGAAACAATGGTGGTGATGGATTAGCTATTGCACGACTTCTTTTGCAGGAAGGGGTTTCTGTTGTTACTTATATTTATGAAACAGGCACCAAAGGCACCGATGATTTTCAACATAATCTTGAACGGCTGCACAAGCTTACCAAAGAAATTCATTTCATTCAATCAGCAGAATTCTTTCCCGCTTTAACTGCTGATGATGTGGCGATCGATGCATTACTTGGCACCGGCCTGAATAAACCAATCGATGGTTTAATGCTGCAACTGGTAGAGCATATCAGCAACTCTCCTGCTGCTGTTATTTCCATTGATATACCAACAGGCATGTTTGCTGATAAAAGCTGTAAAGAATATACCTGCACAAGAGCCGATCATACGTTGAATTTCCTGGTGTACAAGCTTTGTTTTATGATGCAGGAAAATGCGGATTGGTTTGGCGAAGTTCATCTGCTTGATATTGGATTACATCCAACTTACTATTATGAAACAATTGCGTTTCATCAACTCATTGATCAGGAGATCATTTCATCCATTTATCGTAAACGAAAGCCATTTTCACACAAAGGCGTGTTTGGTCATGCGTTGATCATGGCCGGCAGTTATGGAAAAAACGGTGCAGCCGTTTTATCTGCAAAAGCTGCTTTGCGAATTGGTGCAGGATTATTAACGGTGCATACGCCGAAGTGCGGATATACGGTATTACAATCAACAGTGCCTGAAGCAATGCTTGAAACAGATGTTGAAGAACAACACCTGTCAACATTGCCAACAGATATGTCGAGATATACTGCTATTGGTATTGGACCCGGTATAGGATTGCATGAACAAACGGCAGAACTTTTAATGAACCTGTTGCACACAGCACATCAACCCGTGGTACTCGATGCTGATGCATTAAATCTGTTATCGATCAAAAAAGATCTGACGAAACACTTGCATGAAGAATGTATACTTACTCCTCACCCAAAAGAATTTGAGCGTTTGTTTGGCAAAACAAATAATGATTTTGAACGCAAGGAACTGGCACTGCAAAAAGCGGAAGAGTTGAATTGTGTAATTGTATTGAAAGGACATCACACATTTATTGCCAGCCCGAATGGTGATGCATGGTTTAACAATACAGGCAATGCCGGTATGGCAACAGCAGGCAGTGGCGATATATTAACCGGAATATTAACCGGCTTGCTGGCACAAGGTTATAATGCAGAAGAAGCAGCGATACTCGGCGTGTACATTCATGGAGCAGCAGGTGATCTTGCTGCACAACAGTTATCGCAGGAAGCAATGATGGCGGGTGATATCAATCAATACATCGGCAGCGTATTTCTTCAACTGTAACAAACTAACTACATGCAGTTGAAGATCTTTCTGAAATTGTTTACCTCTACCCTGCTGTTCATGTATAGTGCGTTTGATGCCGCCGCACAAACAAAAAACGATTCATCAATTAACAAAAGTCATTTACTTGCATTGCCGGTTATTTCCAGATCCATTGAAACGGATTGGTCGTTTGGCGCCGGTGGCACTTATACATTTTATACAACAAGGAAAAAAGATTCTACTACCCGAACCTCCTCAATTCGTTTTCTCGGAAGCTATTCACTGCGAAAACAATTTTTATTTACAGTGAATGGACCGGTATTCTTTCCCGGTGAAAAATATATTCTCAACAGTCATTTCTCCTTCAGTTCTTTTCCTGATCGTTTTTGGGGAGTGGGCAATCATACACCTGACGACAACGAAGAAGAATATGTTTTCAAACAATTCTATGTTCGACTGCATGGTGAACGGCTCCTTGGGAAAAATTTTTTTGCGGGATTGATTTACGATTTTCAACGGGTGATCAATATTAATACACAACCGGGTGGTTTGTTTGATCAGCAAAATGTTGCGGGCAAAAATCCATATCAGGTTTCAGGTTTAGGATTAAGCTTTTCATGGGACACACGTAACAATACCTTCTGGCCAAACAAAGGACATTTATTTTCGTTGCAGGCAACGCATTATACATCGCTGTTATTTTCTGATCATCGTTTCAACAATATTATTGCCGATGCAAGGTGGTTCAAACAGATCACACGTAAGCAGATACTTGCATTGCAAGGTTATATCTTTTTAAATACAGGTGCCGATGTGCCCATTAGAAGTATTGCATCTCTTGGTGGCGCCGACAGGATGCGTGGTTTTTACAGTGGTCGTTACAGGGATGATCATTTGCTGAGTTTACAAACAGAATATCGTATTCATTTGTATAAACGCATCAGTGCTGTTGGCTTTGCCGGTATGGGTGATGTGGCAGGACGTTTCAGTAAACTTTCAATGCAGCGTTTGAAATATTCGTATGGTGGCGGACTTCGTTTTGCTGTAAACAAAAATGAAAAACTGCATATCCGTTTCGATTATGGTTTTGGAAGCGGCAAAGGCAACAATGGTTTTTATTTGCAGTTTGGAGAAGCGTTTTAAAAACAAAAGGCAGTCCGTATAAACGGACCGCCTTTGAACTTAACCAAAAACCAACCTAACTGATCTTTATCTCCTGTTGCTTGGCTTGCGCACCTGCAATAACAGGTAAGCTCACCTGCAACACACCATCTTCATACTTTGCTGAAATAGCAGAAGCATCAATGGTTTCATCCAGCGTGAACGTACGTACAAAACCACCACGGCTGTATTCACGCAATACCCAATCGAATTTTGGAAAACCATCCGGTGGTGTGTAGGAAATTGTTAACTCATTCCCTTTTACATTCACCGCAAAATGCTCCTTGATTCTGCCGGGTGCAAATACCAGCATTTCGAAACTGGTTTCGGTTTTGTAAATATTAACTGCGGCTCTTTGCATTGAACGGTAAAGCAGGTGCCGTTTGCTGCTTCCGTAATGATCGCCTTTTGCGGCGTGTGACTGATGATACATAGTCATTTCTTTTTTGTTAGAAAAAATGTTTACCCTAAAAAAGACGGGCAGTTAAAAAAAATACTTTAACTGTTTTTGTTAACGATGCTGCACAAAAAACCCGGGCATTGCCCGGGTTAAAAAATGTTCTGTTTTGTTTTATGTGATACTGAAATTTATTCAGCACCTTGCTTTGTTTCCACTGTTGTAGTTGTTTCTTTTTCTGTAGGATAATGACCACATCGCTTCCACCACTCCTGTTTAAAACGGGCTTTCTCTTCATCGGTCATAGTACTCCAGTTTTGTTTCCAGCCGGGGCCACCTCTGTGTTTTCCTTTTCCGCCAAAACCGCTGAACAATATCTTACTCAATAAAAGTATACCTATCGCCTGCCAGAACGAGATCATGTTAAAACCTGTTGCAGGCACCAATGCTGTATTCCACAAAAACATCACGAGCCATCCAAACCCAAACACTGCTGCTATGATCAGCAGGGGTATAAAGGCCATCCATTTTTTACTCTTATTCCTCATCATCGTTAAAAATATTAATTGTTTAGAAAATCGTTGTACAATGTTTCAAGTCTTGTGCGCAGGTGTAACACTGCATACCGCTTGCGTGAGATAATGGTTTTAATATTTTCGTTTTCACGGTCGGCAATTTCCTGCAGCGTCATATCTTCCAGCTCATTCCATACAAATACGTTTCGTTGCTTTTCAGGAAGTTCCTGCAGGGCATCCATCAACTCATCCCAAAACAAACGCTGCATGCTTTGTGTTTCCGCATCTTCATCCTCACTCCGGAGTATGGATGAAAAGAAACTTGTACCCTCATCATCTTCATAAGAATAATCATCGATCAACGCATCTTTCTTCTTTCTCGATTTATCAATAATACGGTTGCGGGCTACCCGGAATAACCAGCCCCCTATATTATTAATATCATCCACAGCCGGTAAGTTGCTGAACTGGTACCAAACATCCTGCAGAATGTCTTCCGCATCTTCATTGGTCTTTACACGGCTACGTATAAAGCCAAACAACTGCCTGCTGTAGCTGCTTATGGTTGATATGATCGTTTGCTGTCGGGCCATTGCCTCCATGCCATCGTACATTTGTTTAAGAAAGAACGAAGGCTGATTAATTTTACTTTAAAGATGGGGAAAAAGGGACAAGGTGCAAGATTCAAGGTGCAAGGCACAAGAAAGAAAGTCCAAATTCCAAAAAACAAAAGCCAATAGCAAGAGGTTAGACGAAAGGCATGCCCCAACTTAGAACTTAAGACCTCAGAACTTCCTCCCCGAACTCTTTAGCATAGCCAAATCCCAAAAATCAGTCCTAAACAACCCGTTTTTTCAGCTTTTCCACAACACTTAACGCCTTATATTATTTTACACCCATTCCCCTATCTTTGCCGCCCTTGATCACGCTGGCTTTTAGGGTGATCTTAATAAAAATCAACAACATAGAATTATTGTTTATGGAGAATTTGATTTATCTCGTTCCCGCTATGGCAGTCGTTGGCTTGCTGTACATGTTTGTGAAGTACAACTGGGTTTCCAAACAGGAAGCCGGTAACCCAAGGATGCAGGAAATCAGTAATTACATTGCTGAAGGCGCAATGGCCTTCTTAAAAGCTGAGTGGAAAGTGCTTGGCTATTTCGTAGTTATTGTTGCTATTCTATTGGGCGTAATGTCAATGGCCAATCCTAACAGCCACTGGAGCATTGCCCTCGCTTTCATTGTGGGTGCAGTATTCAGCGCAACTGCCGGTTATATTGGTATGAAGATAGCTACCAAAAGCAATGTACGTACGGCACAGGCTGCACGTACAAGTTTAAGCAAGGCATTAAATGTGTCGTTCACAGGTGGTTCTGTAATGGGCCTTGGTGTGGCAGGTTTGGCCGTGCTTGGTTTGGGTGGTTTATTTATTATACTCAAAGCCATCTTTGTTCCTGCAGGTGCAGATGTAAATGGTGCAGAAATGCTCACCGCAATTGAAGTGCTTACGGGCTTTTCATTGGGTGCTGAGTCAATTGCCCTGTTTGCCCGTGTGGGTGGTGGTATTTATACAAAAGCGGCCGACGTAGGCGCTGATCTTGTTGGTAAAGTAGAAGCAGGTATCCCTGAAGACGATCCACGTAACCCGGCAACAATTGCTGATAACGTAGGTGACAACGTGGGTGATGTGGCTGGTATGGGTGCCGATCTGTTCGGTTCTTATGTAGCTACTGTGTTGGCAACAATGGTACTAGGCCAGGAAACCAAATCAATCGATGCATTCGGTGGTATGGCTCCTATCTTGTTACCAATGATGATCGCCGGTATCGGTATTCTCTTTTCGATTGTTGGTACCTGGATGGTTCGTGTAAGCGACAATGCAGGCATCAGTACAGATAATGTACAGAAAGCCCTGAACATGGGTAACTGGGGATCAATTGTTCTTACAGCTATTGCCTGTGTTGGCTTGGTTTATTTTATTCTTCCTGAAACAATGGTGCTGCGTGGTGCTGAATTCACCAAATGGGGTGTATTGGGAGCTATCGCAGTCGGTTTGGTGGTAGGTGCATTAATGAGCATCATTACTGAATATTATACAGCTATGGGTAAACGCCCCGTGCTGAGCATCATCCGCCAGTCTTCTACAGGTCATGCAACTAACGTAATTGGTGGTTTGGCTGTTGGTATGGAATCTACCTTCCTTCCAATTCTTGTATTGGCTGCAGGTATCTATGGTTCATTCTTATGTGCCGGTTTATATGGTGTGGCCATTGCTGCTGCGGGTATGATGTCGACTACTGCGATGCAGTTGGCAATTGATGCCTTCGGTCCTATTGCCGATAACGCAGGTGGTATTGCTGAAATGAGCGAATTGCCAAAAGAGGTTCGTGAAAAAACCGACGTATTGGATGCTGTGGGTAACACCACTGCTGCTACAGGTAAAGGTTTTGCCATTGCTTCTGCTGCTTTAACAGCGCTGGCTTTGTTTGCTGCCTTTGTTGGTGTTGCCGGTATCAGCGGTATCGATATTTATAAAGCTGATGTATTGGCTTGTTTATTTGTTGGCGCAATGATTCCGTTCATCTTCTCTTCACTGGCCATTCGTGCTGTGGGTGAAGCTGCGATGGCAATGGTGGAAGAAGTGCGCCGCCAGTTCCGTACCATTCCGGGTATTATGGAAGGTACAGGCAAACCTGAGTACGATAAGTGTGTGGCGATTTCAACAGAAGCTTCGATCAAGAAAATGATGTTGCCCGGTGCTATCACCATCGCTTCTCCATTGATCATTGGTTTTGCAATGGGACCTGAAGCATTAGGTGGTTTCCTTGCCGGAGCTACTGTAAGTGGTGTATTGATGGGAATGTTCCAGAACAATGCAGGTGGTGCATGGGACAATGCGAAGAAGAGTTTTGAAAAAGGTGTTGAAATTAACGGCGAAACATTCTATAAAAAATCAGAGCCACATAAAGCATCTGTAACGGGTGATACCGTTGGTGATCCGTTTAAAGATACTTCCGGTCCGTCAATGAACATTCTTATTAAATTGATGTCGATCGTTTCATTGGTTATTGCTCCTACTCTTGCACAGATGTATGGCACAGGCGGTCATGCAAACCATGAGCAAAAGGTGGAAGTTAAAATGGAACAAACAACTTCATCAACAGACGCGAAATTTGAAAACCCATTCGTAGCAGCTATTGTTGCTGATGGTTTAGTTGATGCAAAGAAATTCAGTATCGAATTAAAGGATGATCAACTCAGCATTAACGGTGCTGTGCAGCCGAAAGAAGTATTGGAAAAATACCAATCACTGCTGAATGGTAAAACAGAATTAAAGATCGATGTGAACTGATCGATCATATGATAGATTTTAATGAACTGACCCCGGGATTTTTCCTGGGGTTTTTCATATCCCAACAAAAAAATCCCTGTAAATTGCCGTTTTGTAAAAACTGGAATGATGTTTGGATAAGTATGCATCACGAATTGGATTCTTTAACAATAAAATTTACTTTATGAAACTGAAATTCAGTACAATCCTTTCAGGGATTGTGATCATGACTACAGTGTTACTGGCTGTTGGTTGCCAAAAGAACAAGAGCAATGGCGATAAGCCCCGTTTACAGGTTCGTTTAACCGATGCACCGGATCCTAATGTAAAGGAAGTTTGGGTTGATATTAAAGGTATCGCTATTAAAATGGGCGACAGCGCCGAGATCACTTTGGCAAATTCATATCCCGGTCTTTACAATCTGCTCAACTTTACGAACGGTAAGGATACCATTCTTGCTGATGCCGAAATTCCTGTAGGCCGTATTTCACAGATCCGCCTCTTACTTGGCGATAACAATTACATCATTACAAAATCCGGTGAAAAAATTAATCTCACTACACCTAGTGCACAACAATCTGGTTTGAAAGTACAGATTCAGCAGGATGTTACAGGTGGCATACTTTATCGCCTCATATTAGATTTTGATGCCGGTAAATCGATTGTAAAAGCAGGCAACAGTGGTCAGTATATTCTGAAACCAGTATTGCGTGTGCTTTCATTTGTTCCATCTGGTGGTAGCGTAAAAGGTGTAGTTGCTCCTGATTCAATTGTAACAGCCATTTATGCGATCAAAGGACCTGATACAATCGCATCAACCTTTACACAAGTGGGTAACGGTAACTACATGATCAAAGATATTCCTGCAGGTAGCTACAGTTTCTCCTATGTTCCAAACGATACGATTCATAAAACAGCAACACGTACAGTTCCTGTAACACTTGGTCAAATTACTATTGTTGATACAGTGAAACTGGAGAAAAAATAATTGTTTCCTTTGATGTCCGTTTAAACCGCCCATGTTTGGGCGGTTTTTTTTATGCCCTAGCTTTTGTTAACCATTTCTGAATTTTACGAGCGGTCTTGGTTTTTACGAACAGGGTCGTATATTTGATACGAAACAAGTCGTAAATAATGAATATTAAGCAACTGAAACCTACGGAGAGTGAATTAGAGATCCTTCGTGTTTTATGGGAGCGTGGCGAAGCAACCGTAAGAGACGTACACGAAGAACTGAGCAAAACCAAGGATGCCGGTTATACCACTACCCTGAAGTTGATGCAGATCATGCATGAAAAAGGAATGGTGAAACGTGACGAAAGCAGCAAAACGCATAAATACACCCCGTTGATCTCTCGTGAAAAAACACAGAAACAATTTGTAGGTAAAATGATCGATACGTTGTTCCAGGGGTCTTCTTCACAACTGGTGATGCAGGCACTGGGTAACCACAAAGCATCGAAAGAAGAGCTGGATGAAATTCAAAAACTAATTGATAACCTGAAACAGCAGTAACCGCATGCAGGATCTATTCCAATCTGCATTTTTACAGGCTTTGGGAAAAGCAATTGCCGACAGTATCTGGCAAATGGGTCTGTTGTTTTTGCTTTATCAGCTGCTTGTATTTTTATTCCGCATCAAACAGGCTACCGTTAAAAACTTCACCAGTACTGTTTTTGCATTGGGCGGATTTGTATGGTTCATTTCAGGCATTGCACTACGCTGGCAACAACAACTTCAACAGAAAACAGCACTTATCATCAGCGAAGGCAATTTGAATAATTCGCTGCTGAGCAATTTTACAAAAGATAATCGCTGGGAATTATTCTTCAACTGGCTCGATTATAAAATACAGTTTGTTCTCCCCTATCTCTCGATTGCTTACTTATTTGTATTGCTTTGGTTTGGGGTGAAACTGATCGTGCAGTTACAAGCTGCAAATTCGTTACGCTATAAAGGGTTGAGTTCTGTTAACGATGACATGCAGGAGTTCTTCTCCTATTTAGTTGAAACAATGGGATTGCAACGTCCTGTTCAGCTTTTCATCAGCAAACAAATTGATATACCCGCTACACTTGGTTTCTTAAAACCAATTGTATTGTTACCTGCAACAGCAGTTACACATTTAACAGCTGCACAATTAGAAGCAGTATTGTTACATGAGTTGGCGCATATTAAACGCAATGATTATTTCTGGAACCTGTTACTTTCTGTTTCAGAAACCATGTTGTTCTTTAATCCATTTGCATTATTACTCATTGGTATTGCAAGAAGAGAACGGGAAAACAGTTGTGATGATCATGTAATGAACTTTCAGCAGAATGCAGCGGTGTATGCAGAAGCATTACTGAATGTAGAGAAAGCAAGAATTCAAAACCCGCAACTGGTCATGGCACTTGGTGACAACAAACATCACCTGATGGATCGTGTGAAACGTATCCTCAATATGCCTGCTGAGAAAAACAAGATAAGTACCAGATTACTTGCATTAGTCCTCTTCACGATTGTGTTTGCTTTAATGGGTTGGTTGATCAAAGAACGCCAACCGGTTAAAGAAGAAATGAAGCAGGCTGTATTAAAAGAGCAACCATTAAAGGAAAAAATCAAGACCGTTTATTTTACAACAGACGCCGTAGTGAAACAAAAGAATGATGCTGTGTTGCTGCGTGATGATCAACAGAAAATCAGACTCGAACTGAAGGATAAAATAAATGAAGAAGATATTCTTGTATGGAATGAAAACGAAGACAAAGAGATCAAGTTTGACAAAGTGATCTTTAATGATCTTCCTGTTGAGTGGTTTGAGCAATTGGTGAAGCCAGGCGTACGTGTTCGTGTACCTGATGTGAAGCAAAGACCGGGCATCCTGTTGCATCATGGACCTGACTCTGCCTTTATTGCTGAACGGGAAAGAGAAATGGAATTGTATGTTGAAAATGTTGATCGTTTAAAACAATGGCGTGAACGTTTTCCGCAACCCAGGATGCGTAACAAAGGTGGCGCAACAATGATGCAGTATCCTAAAGGCGCAAACTTTGATTCACTCATGCAAAAATTAAGCGGCCAGTTTAATTTTACCTTTGAAGGAAACCACCCATCTCCTGAAGTTATGTTCCGTGAATACTTTACAACGGAAAGTTTTTTTAATCATTCAAAAGGAGCTGCTCAGCAACAGGCAGCAGATGATGAGAAGAAAGAGCGCCTCAAAACTAAATTCATTATTAACCGCAAGCCAAGAAAAGATACAACCGATAATGCACAAGTGAAAAGCAGAATACAGACTGCAGCACCTGTAGTTGCTTATCTCTATAACGACAAGGGATTACGTGAAGACATGCAACTGGCACAACAACATGTGCAGATCATTTTAGAAAACAATCATGTGCGGTTGATGAATCAACAACCTTGCGGCTGTCCCGATTCATTGCAGGTGGAAGGACAACGGACTCCACAAACTCCACCTCCACCAAAACGAGTTATCAGAAGATTAGAAGTGATCAAACTGTAATCATCACCAAACACGGCGTGGACAAAGATCGCCGTACTTATTTCCTAACAAAAAGCCGATCACAATTTCATGTGTGCCTCTTTGTGCGTATTGCAGAAGATATTTTGAATTATTTACATCATAGGAGTAACCTACGTTCACTACATTGGAAATATTGAAGCCAGCCATCGCCGCAAAACCTTCTTTAATGCGATAGTTCCCTCCTATCCAGAAACGGTCCTGGTATTGTGCTTTCACATTTATATCTACATACAATGGCATGCTTGGAATATAACGCAGCATCACGGATGGCATCACATTCACATCTTCACCAACAAGCACACGGTAACCGGTTGTAACAAATACATGCGGCACCAATGTTGATTTATATAGATTATCATCTACCAGGTTTATTTTCTGCGGAATGATCTGCTGCACCGATGCACCTGCAAAAAATTGATCAGAATAAAGCCATAGCCCCGCATTCAGTTCAGGTTTTATCTTACGCAGCTCACTTGTAAAACCACCAATTGCAGGATCAACAGGATTTGCCAATTGAATTTTTGAAGCATCCACATTAACACCTGAAATACCTGCAGCGAAACCTGCAGATAAATTAAGTTTTGGTGTAAGTCCTAAATGATAAGCATACGATGCTGTTGCATAAAACCGATTGATGTATCCTGTTTTGTAATTCACCACACTTGCTCCCACTCCATGATGTGCTTCAGCAGCAGTGTATTCTTCCCAATATTGTTTACCTCTTGGATTTTCGCCCGGCACTCCAAATGAAGTAGCACTGGTTCTGTAATCTTCTTTACCTATTGGTGTGTGTATGGTTGCGTAAACTGTTTGAGGTGCCCCGGGAAAACCAACCCATTGGTTGCGGTAACTCAATTTTATATCTGTATAATTTTCTATTCCTGTTAATGCAGGATTAAGCACATAAGGATTTAAAATGTATTGGGTATAATGCGGACGTTGCTGTGCTGCAGCTATCACTCCTATCATCATCAAACCAAAAACTAATAATTGCTTTCTCATCATTGCTGCTGCATTATCGTAAAATAGTTACATAACCTGTTATCCGTTTGCGACCGTTTTTTGGATCGAGCACATAGTAATAAGTACCGGCCGGCAAAGGCGATCCTTTGTACTTACCATCCCACGGTGTGGAATAACCTACAGAACGATACATCATTGAACCTGCCGTATTGTACACTTCAATAACAGCCCCCGGATAATCATTCAGGAATTTGATTTCCCAGAAATCATTGATGCCATCACCGTTCGGTGTAAATGTATTTGGCGGCGTTGGTGATTTAAGAATTTTCACAAAGAGATCATCGGTTGCCTTACAGCCAAACCCGTTTGTAACAGTGAGTAAATAAGTGATATCATCTTTTGGTTGCAGAATTGTTGGTAACTGCAACGTAGCATTATCCAGATAAGTTGATGGCGACCATAAGAATTGTAAACCTGTTCCACTCGCCGTAACATTTGTGATCTTACGAACACCATCTTCCAGCACAGTAAGATCAGACCCCGCATTTACAATGGGTACCGGCCACACTTCAATTGTTTGATCACTTGTACTTACACAACCATTGCTTGCATTGAACGTGTAACGGATATTATGCGTACCAACGCCTGCACCTGAAGGATTGAATAATCCATTTGCATTTACTCCCGGTCCTGTGTAAACGCCCGTACCACTAAGCCCTCCCATTTCGTTACCCTGCATTAATTGGAACGGCACATCATTTAAACAAACACCAAACAATGCATTGAACTGCGTAAGCGGACTTGCATTAACGGTGATGGTTTTACTCATCTCATTTACACAAAGAATACCTGAATAAGATCTGTAACGAACCTGGTATGTTTTGGTCAATGGCGATTGAAATTCAGGATAACGATGTTTGTACACTTTACCGGCAGCAGGTTGATCATCGGTTTCTACCACAGTTGGCGCATTGGCATTATCCCAATAGATCTCTACTTTGGTGACGCTGCCAAAATCAACAGTTGATCTGTCTTCCAGTTCAACATCCTGGTTACTGCAAAGTGCATTTGCTGAACGCACTGAGAAATCAGCTTTTGGAATAGAACCATTCACGGTAAACGGTATAGCAACAGCAGAATCACGACAACCATCTTTTGATGTTACCTCAAGCGATAATAAATAGTTATCTGCTTTATTAAACTTCACTGAAGGCGTTTTAGATGTACTCGTTACAGGCGTTGGGCCCGACACAATTGCAGGAGTACCTGTATTAAATTTCCACAAGTAACTCATTTGCCCTGCACTGCCATCTGCAATGGAAGATGTATCTGTAAAGATGGCTTGTGCATCACTCAAACAAACTTCAGGCAATACAAAACCAACTTTGGGCAATGGATTAATGCGCATAGTACGCACAAGTGTATCGCTGATACAACCCTTCGAATTTTCTGTTACAAACCGAATGGTATAATCACCCCAAACGGTATAAGTATGCGTTGCAGTAAGATTCGTGTTCGTACTTGTATTGCCATCGCCAAACTGCCAATAGCTTCTTACAATTGAACCCGTGTTTGCAGTTGACGTATTAGTAAATGTGATCGCATTCTTTTCACAAACCAAAGTGCTTGTGGTGAAGTTTGCTGTTGGCCACGGATTCACCACAACTGTTTTTACAACCGTATCACTTACACAGTTCTGATCAGTAAATACCCAAAGTGTTGCAGTATAAGTACCGGGGTTCGTAAAATTCTTTACCGGGTTTTGTTGTGTTGATGATGTACCATCACTGAAACGCCACTCCCATTTTGTAACAGGATGTGTAAACCCGTTTGATGCATTGGTAAATGTTATTGGTGTTTGCCAGCATACTTCAGCAGGTGCAGTAAAATCAGCTTTGGGCTGCGGATAAATTTTATCTACTGCTTTCGTAGTTGAATCAGTACAACCATAAGCAGTTGTTATTTTAAGTTTTGCATTAAACGGTCCAACTGATGGATATAGATGAGAAGGACTTTGAATGGTTGAACTATTCAATGCCCCGCTTGCAGCATCACCAAAATTCCAGAGATAATTAAATGCGCTTTGCGATCCATCAGCAATGGTTGAGGTGCTGTTGAAACTGATTACAGGATTCGGCATACAGCCATACGAAACAGTAAAATCAACCACAGGATTTGGCCTGATGGTAAACGGCAAAGAATAAACCGGGCTCAAACAACCGGTATTTGTTTTCAGTTGTAAGGTAGCGGTATAATTTCCTGTTGCAGCAAAAGTGGAACTTACGTTTGCCGCCGTTGTATTATTAATTGGCGAACCTGTACCAGTATTCCATGTCCAGTTTGTGATTGCACCAAACCCTCCGGGTAGTGAAGATGAATCTTTGAACGTAAGTGTTTTGCCAACACATAACGGATCAATAATTCCAAACTTTGCAACAGGCGCCTTTGTAACCGTAATGAACTGCTCGGTGGTATCACTTAAACAACCTGCATCCGTCATGGCCACATATCGAATCTTAAATTGCCCGGGATTGCTGAATGCTTTTGAAGGATTAAATGTGCCGGCAGTAGTTGCATCGCCAAAATCCCAATAATGTTTGATGACAGGTCTGCCACTGCTTGTATTAATGCCTGTGAAGGAAATCAATGAATCGGTACAACCTGCAGACGGCGTGTTTGCCCATGAAAAAGTTGCTGCCGGCGGATCAAGCACTTCGAGGTCGAAATTGATGATCTGTTCACCCAAACAACCATCGGGCGTTGGGTTGTTCACTGTTACCACAACAGGATACTTCCCTGCTGTATTGTAGACGTAATTACCCGGCAGTTTAAATACATACAATGTTTTGCCATTCAGTATAAATGTTGAATCAGCAACAGGCGCATTATCAATTACATCAGGATAGCCTGTGAAATCCCACTTCATACTGATAGGTAAATATGGAAGGGTAAGTGAAAGATTAAAAGGCGAGCTCTTACAGGCAACCGGACTTTTAATCACCGCATTGGCATTCTGCGTTGTTACATACTGATACAAATCGATCACATTGGTACCTGCGTTATAACCATACGATTCGGCGTTACCAAAACCATAAGCAATGGCATTGAAACCGGAATCTGATTGGATGGTATAAACACCGGAGGTTGGTAAACTTTGTTTCAGGTAAGAATAATTGGCATCGCCGGGGTGAACCGTAAATGCACCGGTTGGTAATGTATTACCACTTGCATCTTTTAATCTGAATGAACTAACGCCAGTCCCTTTATTCGGGATCACGACGTTTATATAATGCTGTGTGATGGCAAAGTTTGAGGTAGCATTCCAGATTACTTTGTTGATATTTTGTTCAACCGGACTTAGATATATTACTTCAGGATCACTGGGAGCTGTATTACCACATGCTCCTTGCGATGTAAAATACTGGGCAACGGTAATAGGGTTGTCAGCCTCTATCAACATCGGTTGATTGGTTAATGGAAGATCATAATAAAAGCCTCCAACCAATGAGGCCGATGGAAGTGTTACACCATTTACTTTTACCACGGTTCCTGAACTCGATACACAAATCCTGTAAAGATTGTATGCCTGCGGACTCGATGCAGTTGCAGTCAAATACTTTTTACCCCAGGCGTTCTTGGGAAATGCCTGGGCCATATAATTATCAGATGACGATGACGTACTGTTTGTTGGACAGGTGATACTGATACGACCGCTTCCGGAAAACACAGCGATTTTTTTACAGCCGCTTCCTGTGTTGATCGAACGAATAAAAGTTCCTGTAAGATCGACACCTGAATGATTGTTACCCGAGGAAGCATTGGTAAACTGCCCCATAATATTATATACTTGTCCCTGGGTAAGTTTTACAGTAAATGGAACTCCCGCTGGATGGCCTAAGGTTGGCTGGCTCGGGATAATTTCAACGCTGGTAGTACCGGTATCGGCAGCAATTACATAGGCCCATGAATTAGAATTTACCGTATTTGATCTGTTCTGAAAATTGATGGAGTAATATTCACGTCCCAATGTATTGGTTGGAAAAAGAATGGTAGCACCCGACACACTCTGGTTATAAATATGGGCATAAGCCACGATGGGTTGGTCACTTGTAATATGGATACCTTTGTTTTCAGGAGCTGAACTTTCGTTCATTAAACGTGCATCCTGTGCGCCTGTTTTGGGCAAAGGACTTGATGCTGAAACTGTGTTAGCGGGAACGAAATATGTAGCAGAGTAACCAAGGCCCGGAATAGTGACCGTTACATTTGTGGGGGCTTCTGTGGCAAAGTAGAGCACCATTTCCTGACCGTTGCCTGTTGTCATCACCTGGTGATAACCGTAAGCAACCCAAAAGTCTCTTCCTTTATTGGAGAAATCCTGGGCGAAGGAGTACAGATTAGTCAGCAGCAAGCAGGCTGACATCAACATCAATTTTCTCATTACGTAAGCATGTGGATGTGGACGTACAAGTTAAGTGTTTTCTTGTACAAGACAGGGTGCTACCAGACCAATTTCAGGAAATTTTTATCCTGCGGAGATAATCTGTGGCAAGCGGTCCTTCACAAAATAACAAATCCAGGATGCCAAGGTTCGCCACAAAGCCATGTCTTTCTGAAAATACCTGTTGGTAAACAGGGAAGTTTTCAGCCGGAACTGGTTCGCTTTTTCCTGGTCGATGTGAATTTAGTTTCATCGCCTCCCCCTCGGTATAAGCCAAAATGTCAACTTTCAGTTTTAAGCGTTGAAGACAGTATCCCATACTTTTCAGGTTCAGATCAAGCAGATATTTTTCCTTCTTCAAAAACAGTTGCTCCAGCTCCGGGGCATAATCTTCAAACCAGGGAGCCTTCCGGTAATTGTCGTGGATGCCCCGCCAATGGATCCGCTGCCAGGGTTCGGCATAGTTGATCTTCACATCCTTCCATTTTACTTTTTGATCACGACCACCTTCCAACGGCACCGAGAGAGGGAGGGGACCATTTGCGCCCATCAGCTGCATACGGTTCAAATGGAGGGCACGGAAGTAGCTTTCGTATGCAGAAAAATACACATTTGTTTGATTGATAAACTTTAAATAAGAGTAAATACTTCCAAAATATTGTAATTCAATCATTTGATTAATTTTATTTACCTCCAAAACGAACGCTGAATCATGATTCATTTTACAAGCCCTATTTCGATTTTTTGACTCAATTAAAGTAGTTTATTAATTCTAATAAAACATAGTTAACTGACTTTAAAACAATTTTTTAAATAATTTTTTTTAACCTACATTTTTGGGTGTTGATTTTCAGCCTTCTGCGTACTGGAATCAGCTAACTATTTTAGCGCAAATTTAAGGCTTCTTTAAAAGCCGGCCGAAGAAATATCAACAGCTTGGCTTAATTTGCGGCAAAACAATTTGAACGTGTACAGGCTCCCCTCGCTCCTTTTTTTGATCTGCATCTTTAGCCTTTCCTGCAACAGTTTTAAGATCCCTGAATACAAGGAATTTCAAAACCTGCGGCTTGAGTCGATTGGATTGAATGAGACCACGGTGTACATGGAACTGGTTTACAACAACCCGAACCGGATTGGTTTTCGGGTTAGTCATACTGAATGTGATGTGTATGTTGATGATGTTTATTTGGGGAGGGCGCTTAGCGATACGTTGATCAAGGTTGCCAGAAAGTCAGATTTTATTATTCCACTCCGGATCAAAACCGATATGAAGAATGTGTTTAAAAATGCCTGGTCGGCATTGTCGGCTCGTGAAGTAACGGTGAGAGCATCAGGTGTAATTACAGCCGGAGTTGGCGGACTTTACAAAACCATTCCGTTGGCTTATGAAGGCAAACATGAGGTTGGGTTGTTTGAACCGAGGCCATAAAATTTTATCCGGAGTCTGTTCGGGCCCTCTTCGTACCTCGTTCGGAGTTTCTACGTCGCACCCCGGAGAAGATCCGAACATGGTACGGCAATGGGGCGAAGGAGGTCATGATAAGATCGTCCTGATTTTTGATATTATCGAGAGTTAAACGCTGAAACGGGAGAACCGCCTCAACGTATTTTTAGCCCACCATGGCCCGGTTTCCGTGTCGCTGTCTGAGCGCTTTAAGTACGCTTTATCCTGCCTTTATTTATGCTTTATCTATAAGGGATGTCAAGTCTTTGTCTAGTCCTAAAATAGCATAAAAAAATCCCGGCAGTAACTATCAGGATTTTTCTATTTCTATTTTTTTAATTCTTCTTCGGTGGTCCTCCTCCATCTTCCACCCGTTTGCAACAGACCGGCAAACGTTTATAAACTTCTTCATTTGCTTTTTCATCATCTGCATCAAAACCAAGATTATTCATAGCGGCCCTGATATTTTCAATATTGGTGCGGTCGCTGAGAAAAGTAATTGTTGTGATCTTTTTCCTGATATCTACCACAACTTTCGCCACCCCTTCTTCCACTTTCATGAATTTTTCGATCTTGTCTTTACACTCCGCACATTGCGCCTGTGGTGTTTTTATCTGCACAACAATGGGCTTTTTGTACTGTGCAGAAAGGCTCACCGTTACGGATAGAAATAATACAGTTAAGAACGTCTTCATCGGTTTATATTTTCACCCAATTTATTTAATTCCTGTCCAATTTGCCGGGTCGGCGCTCCATTTTAACAAAACTTCCTGTTCGCTTGCTTCTACAATGTTCTTTTCAATGGCAAGTTGAATGAGTGTTGAGTAGTTTGTGAGGGAGCGATAGCCAAGATCATACTTTTCAAACGCCTGTTTTGCCACATCAAAACCATAGTTGAAAATTGAGACCATGCCAATCACCTCTACACCTGCCTGACGCAATACATCCACCACCTGCAGACTGCTTTTTCCCGTTGAAATAAGGTCTTCAATTACCACCACCTTTTGTCCGGGTTCGTATGAACCTTCGATTTGGTTACCCAACCCATGTTCTTTTGGTTTTGGACGAACATAGATATAGGGCAGCTTTAACTGATCGGCAGCCATGGCTCCCCATGCAATACCTGCAGTGGCAACACCTGCCAGCAGTTCTGCTTCAGGAAACTCTTCGAATATAACGTTGCACATCTCACTTTTTATGAATTCCCGTACGTGTGGAAAGGATAATACCTTGCGGTTGTCGCAGTAGATGGGGCTTTTCCAACCACTTGCCCAGGTAAAGGGCTCTTTTACATTTAACCGAATGGCCTTAACTTGTAATAGTTTCTCAGCAACAGCTTGTTCATTTGTCATGCGGCGAAGGTAGGAAAAGAGCGTTTAGCTTCCAGCGATTAGCCATTAGCAACTGGCAAAAGACAAAAAGGAATTGGGAGTTGGGAATTTGGGATTGAGAGTCAAACAACAGGCAATGAACCATAAGCAATGCGCAAAAACTATAGAAGAGAGAATCTGCAATCGTAAATCAAAAATCTGCAATGAAAAAGTCCCGGACCTTCAACCCTAAACCTTAAACCTTTTATGTATATCAAAATCTACTTTGGCGATAAGCCTGTTTTTCTTTGCGATGAAATTGATGAGATGATCCATGAATACATGCATCACCCTGATGCGGTGTTTATTGATGAAATATCAGGTCCCGCCATTAAATCCTTACTTCACGAAATTGTGAAAGAAGAATTTCATGCAGGTATTTTATGGAATGAAAACCTGGAAAAGTTGAAGAAAGCTTTTTTTAAACATTTTACCATTGTAACTGCTGCAGGTGGATTGGTGGAGAATGAAAAAGGAGAATACTTATTGATTCATCGCAGAGGTAAATGGGATCTGCCAAAGGGCAAGCTTGATCCCGGTGAAACTATTGAGCAATGTGCCGTGCGTGAAGTGGAAGAAGAAACCGGTTTACAAAAACCTGAACTAAAAAAACCAATCACCATTACTTATCATACCTATGATGAATTTGGTAAACACATTCTGAAAGACTCACATTGGTATAAGATGAAAGTAAAAGGGGCGCAAACCATCAAACCACAAACAGAAGAAGATATACACGATATTAAATGGGTGAAGAAAAAAGATCTTTCAACGTATATGGAAAATACGTTCCCTTCTATTAAAGATGTGTTGGCGTTGGTTTGAGATTGTGACCCACCCCTGTCTATAATCAGGTAAGTGTGACATACTGAAGCCCCCAAGGAGGTGACAAACAGTTTGCACTTTGTTATTATTTTTCTATCGGCTCAATTAAGTCCCACAGGTTTCCATAAAGATCTTCGAATACAGCAACAGTCCCGTATTCTTCTTTTGATGGAGGCCGCAGGAACTTTATCCCTGCAGAAAGATAGTATTCATAATCACGCTTGAAATCATCGGTGTATAAAAAAAGGAACACCCTGCCGCCTGTTTGATTTCCTACTCTGCTCAATTGTTCTTCGTTGGCTCCTTTTGCCAGCAACAGATATGTATTGCTAGTACCTGGAGGTGCCATTACCACCCATCTTTTTGCTTCACTTAATGTAGTGTTTTCTATTAACTGAAACCTCAGTTTATCCCTGTAAAATGCAATGGCTTCGTCGTAGTCTTTGACAACCAATGCTAATTGTGCTATTCTTTGCTGCATAAGATCAATTAAGTGTTAAATATAATACCGCCCGATTATCCTGCTTAACAAGGCCATGCAGCGAAAATAAATCGCCTGATGCGGTCAATAAAGCTTACCTTTACACGTCATTTGAGTAACTTCTGTAAGCGAATTATCATTTCCTACCTCGTATTTTTCTTTTACACCAGTATTCTGCTCAAGTTTTTAATATTTAAATTCTCCTTGGTATGAATATTTATGTCTCCAATTTAGGTTTTAACGTGCAGGATGCCGAATTAAAACAACTTTTCAATTCGTATGGCGAAGTTACTTCTGCCAAAGTGATCATGGATAAATTCACAAATCAGAGCCGTGGTTTTGGTTTTGTGGAAATGCCTGATGATGCTGCTGCACAAAAAGCAATTGATGAGCTTAACGGTACTTCAACCGATGGCCGCTCATTGAAAGTTACTGAAGCAAGACCCCGTGAGGAAAAACCACGTACCAACAGATGGTAATTTTTAATACCGTACAACTTATTTTATCACTTTAATCAGAATACAGTATGACGAATGATATGATTGAAAAGTTTATTGAAACAAAAAATCGTGAAAATTCTCAAGTAAACATTCACTTTAAGCAGAGAGATACTGTGAAAGGTGTTTTTATCCGTAACAATGACTATGACGAGCTGAAAAGTAAAAACTTCTGGCGCATTGTTTCAGAATCAAAACTGGAAGAATGGAAAAAAACAAAAGACAATACGCTTGCCCGCATTTTTAATGGTGCAGAATTTACCCGTTTAAGCGAAATAAACTAAACTGATATCGGTATCAATAAAAACTCTGAATATGTTTACACAAACCTGGAAAAAATATTTACCAGTGATTTTAATCCTGATGAAAAGAGCTTCACAGGAAGATCAGGTATTAAAAGTGAACCAAACCGATTTTGAACGGGCAGCAGGCGGTCGTAAAATTAAATTCAGCTTTGGCAACGTAGAGTTGAAGAAGGCGAAATTAAATTCACAGGCAAAGCATTCTCCTTTTGCAAAAGATTTTGCAACAGTTATGCAGGAAGATGATCTTACACGAGGTTTTCTTTTGCAACGCTGGTTTGAATTTTCGATGAGTACCGATTTTCAACTCACAATCAAACAACATCCACTGGAAGCAGAACCGTCGCAAGACACTGCGGAACTTGAAAATAATGAAGTAGCACTAGCTGAATAAAGAATTGCAAAACACATCATTCAGCTGTCCTTAAACTAACAGCCTATACCGCTGTCTGCAACAATTGCAGACAGCTTTTTTCATTTCAAGGATTATTTTATGCAACGTTCCGTAATTACAGGTACAGGCTCCTACATACCTCCCGTTATTCAAACAAATACAGATTTTGCAAAGCACTTATTTTATTCCGAGGATCATCAGCCATTGCCTACTCCGCCCGGCGAAGTAGTAGAAAAATTTAAGCAGATCACCGGCATTGAAGAACGCAGGTACACTTCGGATGATTTGAGTACCGCAGACATTGGCGCTGTTGCAGCAAAAAAAGCATTAGACGATAGCGGTGTTGATCCGGAAACCATCGATCAGCTGATTGTTGCACATAACTTTGGCAATGTATTAAAACATACGATTCAAACGGATGCAGTGCCTTCTCTTGCTGCAAGTATCAAACATCAACTCGGCATAAAAAATCCAAACTGTGTGGCATATGATGTTTTGTTTGGTTGTCCCGGTTGGTTGCAAGGTGTAATACAAGCTGATGCATTTTTTAAGGCGGGTATCGCTAAAAAAGCGTTGATCGTTGGCGCTGAAACATTATCAAGAGTAATTGATATATATGATCGTGACAGTATGATCTTCAGCGATGGTGCCGGTGCAGCTGTATTGGAATATAATGAAACAGGTGAAGCTGGTACAGGCATTCTCAGTGCATCCGTGCAAACACATTCATTGGAAGAGGTTGATTACATCAACATGGGACCTTCATTTTATCCCGACAGTGATCCGCATGTACGTTACATTAAAATGAAAGGAAGAAAAGTGTATGAATATGCGATGAAGCATGTGCCTGCTGCCATGAAAGATTGTTTAGATAAAAGTGGTGTTTCTATTTACGATCTTAAAAAAGTTTTCATTCACCAGGCCAATGAAAAAATGGATGAAGGCATTATCAACCGTTTATATAAACTATATAATATCCCTACACCAACTGAGCATGTAATGCCCATGAGCATTCATTGGCTTGGTAACAGTTCAGTGGCAACTATCCCAACACTTCTTGACCTTGTTCGCAGGGAAGAAATTAAAAATCACCGGCTTTCGACCGGTGATGTAATTATGTTTGCCTCTGTTGGCGCAGGTATGAATATTAATGCTGTCTGCTACCGTTACTGAACGTTATGATCAACGTTGTGAAAACGTTTTTCCATAACGACGACCACCACCCGCACTTCTCATAGTACTCACAGGTGCCGCACCAGCTGATGCCGCCACAGGTGAGTTGTGCATAAAGCTGATATCAAACGGATGATCTTTTACAACATCGATCTGCTTTTTGATCAGTTTCTGAATATCGGTGAGGAATGTCTTCTCACTCCAATCACAAAACGAAATGGCAACGCCACTTGCTCCTGCCCTTCCTGTACGACCAATACGGTGTACATAAGTTTCAGGTACGTTTGGTAATTCGAAGTTGAATACATGCGTCAATTCATCAATATCAATACCACGTGCAGCAATATCGGTTGCAACAAGCACACGTGTTTTACGCTTCTTGAAATTGCTCAATGCATTTTGTCTTGCATTCTGCGATTTGTTTCCATGAATAGCTTCTGTACGTATACCGGCATTATTCAGATTCTTCGCTAATTTATCAGCTGCATGTTTCATTTGTGTAAACACGAGTACTGATTCAATACTGGTGTCTTTCAACAACTGCACCATCAACGGAAGTTTATTCTGCTTCTCTACATAATAAACAGATTGCTGAATGATTTCGACAGTAGATGATACCGGTGTTACTTCCACCTTTACAGGATTGGTAAGCAACATCGATGCTAACTGTTGAATTTCCGGAGGCATGGTTGCCGAGAAAAATAATGTTTGACGCTTGGCAGGTAATTTAGCAATGATGCGTTTTACATCATGCACAAAACCCATATCAAGCATACGATCTGCTTCATCCAATACAAAGTATTTGATGTTGTTGAGGTTGATGTGACCCTGTTGCATCAGATCGAGTAAACGACCGGGGGTAGCAACAATAACATCCACACCACGTCTTATAGCTTGCACCTGGCTGTACTGCGGTACGCCGCCAAAGATCACCTGGTGTTTAATGTTCAGGAAATGACCATATGCGTTTACACTTTCACCGATCTGGATGGCCAGCTCCCTGGTGGGTGTAAGAATAAGGGTTTGTAATTGAGCCTGTTTTTTGCCTGAATGTTGCTGCTCAAGATGCATGAGCTGCAAAACAGGAATAGTAAAAGCTGCTGTTTTTCCGGTACCGGTTTGCGCACATCCAAGCAAATCTCTTTGTTGTAAAATGGCGGGGATTGCTTTTTCCTGGATAGGTGTTGGGCTGCTGTAGCCTTCTTTGCTCAATGCCTGTAATACAGGCTCAATGAGCTGTAATTCGTTAAATAACACGTAAAAGTTTTTTAGTTTAAAAATGTGATAAGGCTACCAAAAAAGAATTTGATACTTTATCTGCCTTAGGTTAACATTCACATATTTGAGGAGGGTAACTACTACACAAACAGGGAGAGATAACAATAAGAGAAGCAAAGCTACCTATTTTTTGGCCAATACAGGTATTTATTTTCTATGGGCTCAATCGCAGACGTTTTCCACAATTAGCAAAAGCGAATGATCAACACATAGTTTTCGCTTATTGATCGGCAGTAAAATCGTACCTTTAACCAGTCTTCAGAAATTACAATCCCTTTTTCTCAGAACTTTTTGGCAATTCCGGCAACGGGGATTCTTCTATCATTAAATCATTTATACGTATGGCTGATACTTGGAACAAAAAAGAAAGAGAAAAGAAAAAACAACAAACAAAAAAGGAAAAAGAAGAACGCAAACAAGAGCGTAAGGAAAATTCAAAAACAAAAACGCTCGATGATATGCTTGCGTATGTGGATGAAAATGGAAACATTTCAGCTACACCTCCCGACCTGAGCAAAGTAAGAAAAGTAAAACTTGAGGATATTGAGATTGGTGTGCCTAAACAGGCTCCTGTTGATCCTGCAGATCTTATCAGAACAGGTATTGTTACCTTCTTTAATGAATCAAAAGGATATGGTTTTATTAAAGACCTTCAAACCCAGGAAAGTGTATTTGTGCATGTGAACGGTTTAAAGGAAGCAATCAAAGAAAATAACAAAGTGAGTTTTGAAGTGGAGATGACACATAAAGGTGCCAGCGCCATTAATGTGAAACAGGTTGTTTAAAAAACTCAGTTACTGAAATACAAAAGGTATCGCATTAAGCGATACCTTTTTTGTTAGCGGTATTTTTATTGATAGCTACGGCTTATCTACTTCACGGAACAACAGCATATCGCCTATACGTGCTGAAGCACCATCATAAAATCCTGTTTCATATTCGTATGCTGATGGATTACGGAATGTTCCAAAGAGCAGATCAAACAAGGGCAGATCAGAATAGTTATACGCATGAATTCCTTTTGCATGATGCACAGTATGACTTTCAGGCCGCTGAATAAAATATCCTAACCATACAGGTGTTTTAATATTTGCATGCTGAAAGATGCTGAAAAAATTTGTTACCAGCAGGATAACAGTAATGGCCTGCGGTTCAAATCCTGTAAGGATTGAAAAACAAATGGTACCGAGTGCTGTCCATCCAATAATATCGAGCGGACTGAAATAAAATGCACCATAGGTATCTAAACGTTCTGCACTGTGATGCATCTGGTGAAACATCTTCCACAAATATTTATTACGGTGCATGGTTCGGTGCCACACATACATACCAAATTCATACAACAGGATACCTGCAACTGCTCCGCCAATTGTACCTAGCCCGGACAAATCGAGTAACTGAGCTGATGGTAAATAACTTGCCCACAGCAATGGCAGGTAAGATGAGATGTAGAAATAGCAGATGAATACAATGATGCCTCTCAGCTTCCAGTATTTTACAACAGGAAGTTTACGGCCGGGAAAAACAGCCTCCCATATCATGAGTGTTGCATACATGCCGAGAATGGCAAGTGAAATCGGATCTAGTAAAAGGTCTAATGGTGATGGCATATACTGATGTTTATTGTTTCAACAGATATGCAAAACTCCATTATTACAATGCCTCACACAATCCCTCACTCAGGGAAAGAGCTAACCAAAACCGGTGATAAAAAAACTGGTGAATTATAAGTACCAGCGATCGCCAGCAGAAATATTAAAACCAAGCACCTCTCCTTTTTGTGGCGTACGACCACTATGAAATACATTGAATCTTTGCTGTTTTAATACTACTTCAAGTAACATATATGCACCACGATAATGCACAGCTTCAACAATTCCTTTTAAAGATGAAATTCCATTTGTACTGATCTGCACTTGATGCGGGCGAAGAAAAAGTTTTTGTTGACCGCTTGAAAGATTCTTTTCTAAATGAATGACTGTAGTATCGATCAAACTGTAATCACCTAATAAACCTGCTGCATATTCATTCACTGGTTGCAGATATACCTGCTGTGCTGTTCCTTGCTGTACAATTTGTCCATCTTTCAACAGTAATAATGTATCGGCCCATGAAAGCAGATCAGCAGGCTCATGACTAACCATGATGCAAGTAATGCCTAACTGATCACCAAGATCATGAATCACCTGCTTCATAGTTTGTTTATGCAGGAAATCAAGATTGGAAAACGGTTCATCCAATATCAGAAGTTTAGGAGAACCTGTAAGCAGCCTTGCCAGTGCTATGCGTTGCTTTTCGCCGCCTGAGAGTTGATGGGTTCTTCTCCGTAACAAATGTTCAACCTGGCAAACAGTATAGATCTGCATGGCTTGCTCCGGCGTGAGTTTGTTGGCCATTTCTAAAAAATCGCCCACCCAATAATTATTCCGGAGTTCAAAATGTTGTGATAAATAACCAATGCCTTTGTGACCGGGAATAAGTTGATCCCACGGACCCAATACTTTTTCTCCAAGAAAAAAAACTTCACCTGCATCGGGTTGTGCAAGGCCTGCGATTATTTTCAGCAGTGTTGTTTTGCCCGATCCTGTTTCGCCTGCAATACCAATTTTTTGAAAAGCAGTTTGTGTAAAACTGATGCCGTTTACTGCAACAGTATCTCCTTCCTTTTTATACAAATCATTTACCTCTAAAAAAGCCATGCCCGAAAATAGAACATAAGCTTAATACAGCAAACTGTCATTGCAAGTCATACTTATTGACTGTAACGTTGAGCCAGTGAATGGGAGATCACTTTAAACTCCTGTTCTTTCATTGCAAGTTGATAACTGTTATCAATAGCTTTGATGTTGGGGTTGGAAAGATGTCGCTCATTATATGGTCTTATGAGATCTATTTCACGAACGACCTTGCCATTTTCATCAATGGTTTTTGCAAACACCCTGTATTGAAAATGCCATGGGTTCAACTGATCATCAGCACCGTTGGAATTATAGGTGTCGTTAAAGCCTTCAAAGATCAGTTCGCTGCTGTATTCAGGATGTTCGTGGAGGAGATCAGTGATGTTGATGAATTGGTTGATCTCAGGATCGCCATGTACAATACCACTGTCCCAAACCGTTTCGCCGTTCAGGAATATAACCAGCCTGTTATCAACGTGTTTCACGTTGATCCAATACTCTTTTTTCATATTACTTACATTAAATCGTTAAAGAATTTGTGTTGAATAACAGGTATAAAAGTCCAAAATCTGCAAAACGCAGGTAATGACGAATGTTATTTTTCCAACTGATTAACGTCCATTTTTAGTGTCTGAAAAAGAGTACACTTGTTATACTTCGAAATAGAGGTGATTATGATTGCTGCACTTGGGATTGAAGTTTGTGCGGCATTTAGGGCATTGATAATTACTGTGTTGATATTGGTTGATGGTCATCTCCTGTTGGCAAACGCCGCAAAGAATTGCTTTGTTATCAAATTCATTTTTGCTCCATACTTCAGCTTTATGTCCTGCTGTTTCTTCATGACAATAAAAGCATGGATAATAAGTATCGCAACATTTAAACTTAATGGCAATTACATCAAGCGGAGAATGATAATGCGTGCAACGTGTTTGTTCATCAACTGTTTTTCCTTTTACTACGATCATTGTGTGTCGTTTAACTTACTACTAATTGCTCCAGCAGTTTTTCTACTGTTTTCTCCGCATCACTGCAGATACCGGGGTGCACAGCCGACGTTTGCACAACTGTACTTCGCTTTGCTGTGAGCCAGCGAAATCTTGCTGCATGATCGAGCAAGGCGATAGGGCCGGCTTCCTTATTTCCCTTACTGATCTGTTCGAATGCATTCAAGTGTTGACGTATATCGTTAATATCAGTTTTTGGATACATTGCCAATATCCTCTTCTCATCCAACATGTATTTCATTTCAAGAAAAGCAGGGCGTTTGCAGAATACAATAACACCCACATTCAGGAATTCTTCCCGTTCCACACGTGGCACAACCCGTATGATCGCATACTCAAATGTGAATTTTTCCTGCATTGATCGCTTCGTTTACAAAAATGGATGAATGTATTATTCTTGTTGTGAGAAATTGATAATAGACATTTCTTATTTCATCAGCCGCAAGTTGTCCTTCCTCATCTTTCAACCATGTATCCGGCAAAACAGAAACGATTGCCTTTATCCGCTCAGGAACCAATATCTGCTTGAGTAAAGAATCTGTTTCATCAATGCTTGCTGCCTGTTGCAACAGCACATGATCTTTGATCTGTACAAAAGGTCTTACTGCCTGTTCTTCCCAATTATATCCGGAATGATGAAAATATAAAGACGCTCCATGATCGATCATCCACAATTCATTTCGCCAGGTGAGCATGTTTGTATTGCGGGCTGTGCGATCAACATTCATCAACAACGCATCGAGCCAAACAATTTTTGAAGCAGTTGATGTATCAATTTTTGAAACAGCAGGATCGTAAGTAATTGCTCCGGATAAATAATGCAGACCAAGATTCAATCCTTCACTTGCCCGCAACAGATCCTGAATTTCTTCATCGGGCTCCATTCGGCCAAAGGCTTCATCCAGTTCAGCAAAAACAAGTTCAGGAACTTTTAAACCAATAGCTCTTGCTAATTCAGCGCCAATCACATCTGCGATCAATGCTTTTGCTCCCTGTCCTGCTCCACGAAATTTCAATACATACAAGAAGCCATCATCTGCTTCGGCTATGGCGGGCAATGAACCACCTTCACGCAACGGCGTTACATAACGTGTTACCTGCACAGTTCTGATATCTGGTGGCTGAATATTCATTCGTGAATTACAGATGGAATAAATGCTAAGCTAAAGTAAGATTACATCAAAACAAAAAGAGTATGTATGAAGTATAATGAAAGTGGTTCTATTGCGTGTATTTCATACTCAGCAATGGAAACGGCCGGCCCAATCCATCTGTTTCTTTTCGTTCAATAACGGCAAAGCCCATGTGCCGGTAAAAGCCAACAGCCTGTTCATTTTGTTCGTTTACATCCAATTCATATGCGCCCAGAATATGCATTGAGTAATGGAGCAATATTTTACCAATCCCCTTCCCTCTTGCTTCGGGAATAAGAAAAAGCATTTCAATTTTACCATCAGCTACCCCGGTAAATCCAAGCAGTTGCTTTGATTCATCAACATATACATACATCGTGACTGATGGGAATATAGCAGGAAGCATGAGCTTGATTTCCTGCAAATAATCTTCAGGCAGAAAATGATGTGTTGCCCTGACAGACTGTTCCCACACATCAATTAAAACCGGGTAATCTTTTTCCGTTGCAACTCTGATCATATCTATGTTCTATTAACTTTTACAAAATCCACGAATAATATCAGCCAGCACAGTACTGTTTGCTTTTTCAATAGGATGAGCTGTTTGTTCGAGTAGTTGAAAGCTGCTGTTTGGCAATGCTTTTTGAACAGCTTCTGTTTCCTGTCTTGTAACCATCTTATCATTATCGCCCAGCAACAAAAGCACCGGTTGATTGATGGCTGTATAATCGCTTAACTGAAGTGGATTCTCCTTCCCCATTTGCAGCAGCATCTCTTTTGTTTTGTTCAATACAAGTTTCCAATCGTTTGGTGCATGTCGTTGTTTTAACTGTTCTGCAAATACGGGTACTTTTTCAAGTATAATTTCTGTATTTAACATTGCAGATTCCTTTGCTGCTACTGCCTCATCCCACTGAAATTTTGTTGCAAGTGTTATAATTGCACTGAAGAATTGCGGTTGTTGTTTAGCAAGATACAATGCTACATAGCCGCCCATGCTGTAACCAAATACAGATGCTTGCTGAATTTTCTGCATGATAACGTATTCCTCTAATTCGGATGCAAATGCCTGTATCGAAAAAGGTTCTTCTGCAAATGGCTTACCTCCATGTCCGCTAAAGTTGAAAACATGAACCACAAAATCATTCTTTAATAAATCAGCCAATGGTTGCAGTTGATCTTTTGCACCAATGGCACCATGCAATAACAACAGATGTTTCATGGTATAAATAAACTCATTTTTCAGTAATACAACAACAGTCTTTGAATTTTCGGTTAATGAAAAAATCCATTTACTTTACCGTATGAACCGGATGGATCGCCTTTTAGGAATTGTTACACTGCTGCAATCGAAAAAATATGTGCCTGCAGAAAAGATCGCTGCTAAATACAACATCAGCGTACGCACTGTTTACCGTGATGTAAAGGCATTGGTGGAGCTGGGCATACCGGTAAGTTTTGAACCGAACCGGGGTTACTTTGTAGTGCAGGGTTATTTTCTGCCACCTGTTGCTTTCAGCAGCGAAGAAGCAAATGCGTTGTTGTTGACGGAATCGCTGGTGTATGGCTTTGCAGATAAATCGATCCAGAAGCATTACTCTTCAGCATTGAATAAAGTAAAAGCTGTTCTCCGTTCAACACAAAAAGAAAAACTGGATTTTCTGGATAGGAGCATTCGTATGCAAATGCATCCGAACCTGCAAATGAATTTTGAATACCTGTCGCAATTACAGGCAGCTATCACCAATCAAACCATCATTCATCTCGATTATACAAACGCCAAAGAAGAAAGCACTAAACGAAAACTCGAACCCATTGGTCTCATCTATTATGCATTCAGTTGGCACCTGATCGGTTGGTGTTATCTGCGAAAAGATTACCGTGATTTCAAGTTGATGCGTATCAAAGGTCTGCAGGTTACTGATCAACCATTTCAGAAAAAAGATCACATCAGCATTTCGGAATTCATGAAGCAATTACCGGTTAATTATTAAATTTTTTGCGGACGAAAAAAGCACTGCCATAGGGTTGTCAGCGGGTGATTGTTGTTTTGTAGTTCAAAAATCAAAACATCATGACATTTACCGAATCATTCCTCAATGAACTCAATCAAGAAGCTGTAACAACCCGTAAAATGCTGGAGCGTGTGCCTGCCGATCTTTTTCATTGGCAACCGCATCAAAAAAGCATGACGTTGAAACAACTTGCCACACACGTTGCTGAATTACCTACATGGATCAATCTGGTGATCAACACGAAAGAACTCGACTTTGAAGCTAATCCTTATCAGTCTGTGCCTCTTTCGAGTGAACAGGAATTACTTGCTTACTTTGAACAATCGTTGACAGAAGGACAAGAAGCTTTGGCAAATGCAACAGATGAACAACTTACCGACCGCTGGGTTTTGCGTAGCGGTGAAACAATTTACAGCAATGAATTAAAACGTGATTTTCTGCGTCAATGCTTTTGCCAGGTGGTACACCATCGTGCACAGTTAGGCGTATATCTTCGTTTGCTCGATATTCCTATTCCGGGTAGTTATGGACCAAGTGCTGATGAACAAAATTTTAATTAGTGTGCATTAACCGGGGCTTGCAAAAGCTCCGGTTACTTTATACTGTATTTCCCGACTTCTTTACCTGTATCATCAAGCATTTGAACTTTCAATTCCTGTTGACTGGCATTGATCTTAATTAATGTTCTTGTGCCGGGCTTTGGTCCTCCGCCAATAATGATCGGGTAATCATGTTGATCTTTTACCGGAGGATGAACGCCATGAACATGTGTGTGACCGCATACAACAAGATCAACTTTATATTGATCAAACAGTGGAGAAAACAATTTACGACTATGCATGCTTCCATGTGCATCGTTTGAATAAAACGGAGGGATATGCATAAATACAACTTTATAGCGTGCATTCCTGTAAGCTTCCGATTGCATTAACTTCTCCAACCAGACAGCTTGTTTTTCCCTGAATGCATCGAAAGCTGCAAGTCCTGCATATACAGGTCTGTCATCTTCTTTATCTTCTCCCGTATCTAATGCAATGGCAAATACAGGTCCGCATTGAAAATGAAAATAATAACCCTGCGGATAAGAAAAATAATCTTTTAACTGATGTGCGAATGGCCCTCGAAGTTCATGGTTGCCACGCACAAACAACATTGGTTTTTGTATGGCAAAACCATTTGTACAAGGCGTAATAAGATGATTGATGATCTGCTCCTCTCCTTTTTGATAGTTGAACATATCGCCATTGAGAAAAACGAGATCGTAGGGATCACTACCGTTCAGTTTCAATAAGTGAGGGAAAGAAGAAGGCGTATCATGCAGATCATTTAACACAAGAAGATTCACTTCATCTGTATCATCGGCAATTGTTTTGAATGTGTATGTTTTGCCGTAAATAGTTTCACCAAACACAGCAACATCTTCATCCCAACGCCTGATCTCTTTGGAAGCAACACGGTATTGATAGGTCTTTCCCGGAACAAGATCATCTAAGACAATTTCATGCACACGGTTATTTGCATTCACCAAACCATCAGTAACAGCATGAATCTTTTTGTCAAGAGCAGTTGCTTCACCATACTCCACCCAACTGTAACAGTTACGATTGGTGATCCAGCGGATATACATCTGCTTATTATCAAGTGTGTGCAGGTATGGTTGCGTAAGAAATTCGTGTTGAATAATTGGAGGCGGAACAGCGATTGGTTTATCATCGTTATTACAACCCCTGATGTAAATATAACCCGCAGCACCAACGCCTGCAATTTTTGCAGCATTGGTTAAAAACTTACGGCGGTTAAAGGATGGTTTTTGGTTTTCCATTTTAAGGATGGGCTTTTTCATTTGCAGTGGTCGAAAAATAAATCTGCTGCAGCCCAATATTACAACCAACGCCGTAATTATACAAATTGGGTTTAGCTATTCGCTTTATAATACGCACAAACCGTATTCATCAAACACTTTTCACAATTCGGTTTTGGCCGGCAGATCTCTCGTCCTAAAAACGACATAGCCATACCTGCATCCCAGTCTTTTTGCGGCAGCACTTCCATGATCTGTTTTTCAATTTTCTTTGGATCGGTGCCTGTTGCTATTCCTAACCGTGGTGCAACACGAACAACATGCAGATCAACAATTACACCTTCAGCCGGTTTACCGCTTTCACGCAGGATAACACAAGCTGATTTACGGCCAATACCTGGCAGTTCCACCAACTCATCAAGTGTTTCAGGAATATTGCTGTCCTTTTTAATTTTTTCTGCAATACCTGTGAGCCATTTTGCTTTGTTGCCAAAGTTGCGCACTTTACTAATGAAGGGAAACAACGTTTCTTCTGTTGCTTTTGTGAGCGCCTGCATGTTGGGATAGGCTTCAAAGAGTTTTGGTGCAAGACTATTGATATTCCTGTCGGAATCCTGTGCAGATAATACCACCATCACCACCAACTGGTAAGTATTTTTATACTCCAGCGGATGTTGCTTGCCTTTGTATTTTTTAAGTAATGGCTTTATGGCTTCCGGCCAGTTGGTTTTCGTTGGCATGATGAATGGTTTTATTGCAATAAATCTACATTATTTAAAAATACGATCAATTGAATTTTACTTCAGCGCCATGTAATGTGTTTTTTCTTTTTTACTCATCTTCTCAATTGAATTGCGCAGCATCACACGTGGCATAACCGCCGCATGTTTATCAAGAAAACTGAATAATCGTTTCTTGTCCTTATCACCTGCAAAACGCAACATCCATCCTGCTGCTTTCTGCACCAGGTCTTCTTTATCTTTCAGTAATGCTTCTGCAAGTTTATAGGTGTCGTCCAGGTCGTTTTGCCTGATGAAATAACAGGTGCTTAAAATAGCTGAGCGTCGTTCCCACATATTTTTTGAACGTACCAGTTTGTAAAGGATCTTTCTCGGTTTGTCAAACAGATAACTTCCCGTCATGTACAAACATCCAAGATCTACAAGATCCCAATTATTCACACGATCATGTTTGCGGATATATAGTTCAAAGAAAGATTTCAATCGCTCGGGTGTTATCTTTTTGCTGCGTGATTCTTTATCCATGATGCTGATAGCACCAGCCCTTACCTCGTGGACAGGACTATCAAGCAACTTTTCAATTTCAGTAACAAGTAACCCCGCAAATGAAATGGCCAATTTAAAGAGATCCCCCATTTTCACACCCATAAACTGATCACCATGCCCATAATCGCCTTCAGCACTTTTAAAATAACGCTGTATCTTTTTCAACTCTACATCCGACTGCATTGCTTCCAACCGTTCAATAAACAGTTTCGCAGTAAGCTTCTCTTCGTTTAACGGAGATGCTTTCGCAACAGCAGTCTTCTTTGTCATATATCTTTTGCTTGATGATTATGCATTCTGCAGATCGGCAATAATGATCTTCTTCATCTGCATCATGGCCTGCATGGCCCGACCTGCTTTTTCACGATCAGGATGACTGAGCAATTCTCCAAGTACCGGAGGAACGATCTGCCAGCTTACACCAAATTTATCCTTTAACCAGCCACACATGCTTTCCTGCCCACCGTCAGCTGTTAAGCTATTCCAATAATAATCAATTTCTTCCTGCGTATCAGCATTTACAAAAAACGAAATAGCCTCATTGAATTTAAACATCGGGCCGGCGTTCAGTCCTTTAAACTCCAAACCATCGAGTTCAAACGAAACGCCCATGACTGTTCCGCCAGGACCAGGCATCGTTGAAATTTTCTTTGAATTCTTAAACACAGATAAATAAAAATTCATGGCTTCTTCGGCATTGCCATCGAACCATAAAAACGGAGTGATCTTTTGCATGATGATGTAGTTTTTGTTGTTAATGAGCACAACAAACATAGAACCATTCTGCAAAGAATAAAAGGTGTAATAACGACAATCTCAGGGCTGTTTGCGAATTGGGAACTGATGCTTAAAAACAACAAAGGCAGGAATAAATCCTGCCCTCTATTAACCAGAAACCTGCAAGAATATTTTTATCAATAATCCTTACCGTCACCACCTGATTTCCGACAGGTAAGCGTTGCTTGTTTCATATGACCTGATGTGGAAGAACCCATTGTAAAACTCAGCAACAGAAAAGCCATTCCGTTTCTTGAAGAACGGCGTGCTTCTGACGCATCAACATTTACAAAGCCTCTTTGCACTCCGCCTTCCAATATTATTCGTGGAGTTATGCGATAACCAGCTGTCAGCATTGCACCTGCATCATAATTTTTATACTTTTCAAAATTCAAACTCATCTGTTCAGTCCTGTGCGACAACAAAGCTGCAATGTATCCTCCGCCTCCGGTAAATAATCGTTTCGAGCGACCTATATAAAAATGATACTGCACAGGAATGTTCAGATAACGTAACAGGAGAAGCCCGTCTTCAACACCCTTTGTTGTGACATTTACACCTGCCTCTTTATATTGTGCCCCAATTACCAACCGGCCAACACGAAAATCATCAGCTATAAATGTGATGCCTCCAAGAAATGATAACTTAGGGCTTAGAGTTGTACGTGGCGAAAGATCGGATATTGACATCGTTGAAAATGATTCACCTGCTTCAACTTTCCAACCGTATTCAACATTTCCTTTTTTAGTTCCTCTTCCGGAGGTATCGGGTTGATTGTCGTGTGCATAGTTTTGAACAACAATTAATAGGCTGATAAGTGATCCATAAATAGCTTTCATTGTAAATAGTTTTAAGTTTAGGTTTATACGAAGTGAAACGGTGCATCTTCTTCGTTTTGGTATCGGATGTAAAACTATCTGTTGCTGAAAAAGAAAACAGCCTGCAACTTAGTTACAGGCTGTTGTTGTTGAGTTAACGGCAAATCAGTATCAGCGATACTTGCTTACATCAAATGGCAACCAATATGACTCTTCTATAAAACGATTGGTTCCCGCAATTTTTTTCTGCCGTGCGAAGTAAATACGTTTCTCTTTCTCATGAACAAAAGGACAAAACTCTGCATCAACAGAATTAATTGGTAAGCCAAGGTTTTTAGGCGACGTCCATTTGCCATTATTTTTGAAACTGATGTAAAGATCAACATCGCCATATCCTTTCGGATCGGTTGAAAAATAAATAATATAATCTTCCTTTGCTGATATGTAAGGATTCGATTCACGCTCGGTTGTGTTGATGGGCAAACCGATATTTTGTGCTGTTTGATATTCTCCATTTACTTTCCTTGAAAAATAAATATCTGAACTACCCTTACCATCTTCATTCGCTTTCATAAAATAAATGGTTCCACTATTAGTCACAGAAGCAAATGATTCAGAGGAATCGGTATTGATCACATTGCCGAGATGTTTTGCTTCACTCCATCCGTTTTTTGTTTTGGTTGATTGCCAGATGTCAAAGCCTTTCCGTTTCGGTTGACCTAGCACAGGTCTGTTCGATTGAAACAACACTGTCTTTCCATCAGGACTGAATATCGGATCAATATCTTTCCATTCAGCATTTCTTGTAGAAAAAACGGCGGGCACCGGTTTCTGCCATTTACCATTACGTTTTTCTGATTGCAGAATGATCAAGGTATCCCTACCACCGTTCGACCTTACCCAAAAAGCAGTTTTTGAATCGGGCGAGATGGTCAAACCGAATTCGCCACCTGTAGAAATAATACCGGGCTCAAAGACCTGGGGAGTTTTCTGTGCAGAAATAAGAGCAGCGCTAAAGATGGCTGCTAAAAATAATATGCATTTCATGTATAGCTGTTTCGGTAAAAATAAAAGAAGCCCTTAAACTACTTAAAAAATTATGATGAGCGAATTGTTAAAATCATAAAACTTTAAGGGTGAACCTGATCGCAATACCACGCTTTTCTGTGAGTTCCTATCTTTACAGCATGCAAGGACTTTTTTCTACCGTAGTTTTTCTTTTATTATTTTCTGTAACTAATGCTCAGCAGCTGAATAATATTATTCCCAAGCCTGTAAAAACAGAACTGTTTACCAGCAATGTTGTTGTACTTCAAACAGGATCTGTTATTGAGTTTGATGCAAGATTTAAAGAGCAGGCAAATTACCTGCTACAGCAATTGCTGCAACAATGTGGGTTGCAAACAAATTTGCAGATATCCAAAGTTGAAAAAAGTAAAGCAGCAATTGTTTTGCAGTATGATGCATCAGTCATTACAAAAGAAGAAATGTATGAGCTTACAATTCAGCAGCAACAGGTTGTCATTAAAGCAAGATCCATTCGTGGTGTGATGAATGGCATGCAGACATTGTTTCAATTATTACCACTGCAAAAAACAGAAAAAATAAGTTTACCTGCCGGTCGCATTACCGATTATCCACGCTTTGCTTATCGTGGAATGCATCTCGATGTTGTGCGACATATGTTTCCATTAGACTACATCAAAAAATATATTGACTATCTGACATTTCATAAGTTCAACACGTTTCATTGGCATTTAACAGACGACCAGGGTTGGCGTATTGAAATACTTTCTTATCCAAAACTGAATAGCGTTGGCTCCTGGAGAGATTCAACACTTATCGGTCATTTTAAAGATACACCTGCCCGTTATGAACATAAACGTTATGGCGGTTATTATACCAGGGCCGAAGTGAAGGAGATCATTGCATATGCAACAGTGCGTGGCATTACGATTATTCCGGAAATTGATATTCCGGGTCATAGTCGTGCAACCATTACAGCCTATCCTGAATTCAGTACCGATCCTACAAACAAATGGGGCGTTGCAGCTACATGGGGTATGTACAATCGTGTAAACAATGTGCTTGCACCTAATCCTGCAACCTTTACTTTTTTACGCACCGTGTTTCATGAAATAGCTGATCTGTTTCCATCGCCCTACATTCATGTTGGTGGCGATGAGTGCAGTAAAATGTGGTGGAAGCAAAGTGCAACTACACAACAATTCATCAAAGACAACAAACTGAAAGATGAAGTAGCGTTGCAAACATATTTCATTGAACAGGTGAGCAAATACCTGAAAGAAAAAAAGAAAAAAGTAATTGGCTGGCACGAGATCATGGAAGGCAAACTGGATACATCAACCATTGTGATGAACTGGGCCAACGATGCCAAAGCAATTGAGGCTGCGGGTAAAGGATTCAACGTGATCATGACACCCGGTAAGCCTTACTACTTTGATCATTTTCAAAGCAAGGATCCGAAAGACAGTTTAGCTATTCACGGTTACAATTCATTGCAGGTGGTATATAATTATGATCTTGTTCCTGCATCCATCAAACAAAAAGGATTGGCGCATAAGATTCTCGGCGGGCAAGCCAATGTGTGGACCGAGTATATGGAATGGAGTACAAAAGTCGATTATATGGTATTCCCAAGAATGACTGCTGTGAGTGAAAGTTTATGGAGTCAGCCTGCACAAAAAAATTACACTGATTTTATACGACGTTTGAAAGCAAACATCATCCCCCGTTATCAATACTGGAACAGTTCCTGGTTCAAAGGTTTTGAAACATGGACAGCGGATAAATAATATTAAAGAAAATGCATCCGCACATAAACAAATTACTGAAGTGTATTGATCTTGAGGAAAAAGAACAGGCAAACCGTTACCAGCTTGACCAATCGCATACATTAAAACAACTCAAAGCAGAAGGGTTAGCACTGCACCCAATCATTGTTACACGCAGAACATTTGGGTATGCAGATTATCCTGAGATCAGCTTTAAATTAAGTTTCCCACCCGAAGCAAATATGTTTAGAGATGGCGCTGCTATTGAATGTTTTATTTCAGGTGAAGAACCGGTGAAAGGAGTTTTATTAAATCTTGATGGAAAGAATGGGGAGTTCCGTTTGTTTGCACCTGACTTTCCCGACTGGATCGAAGACAATGGAGTTGGCATTAAACTCGCTCCTGATACACGCACCACAAGTATCATGAAAAAAGTATTGCAGGGCTTGGAAAATAATAAACCACCGTACGGATTATTTGAACAACTGCATACTACTTCTACTCAACCCACTTCAATCGTTCAGACACAAACAAATAACATTCAATTCAGGAATATAAAGCTGAATGAAAGTCAGCAGCAGGCAATTGTAAACATCATAGCCAATGATCAGCTTTGTATTGTGCATGGCCCTCCCGGCACGGGTAAAACAACTACGCTTATTGAAGCAATTGTTCAGCTCGTGCAACAAGGTGAGAAAGTATTAGTATCGGCACCAAGCAATACAGCTGTTGATCACTTGGCAAAAGGATTATTACAACAAGGCATTAACCTGTTACGTGTGGGCAATACAAGCAAAGTAGATGAATTGATCTACAAACATACACCGGAAGGAAAACTGAATAACAGCAGTGCCTTAAAAGAGATCAAGCAGTTAAAAATACGTGCTGAAGAATTCAGGAAGATGGCGTTGAAGTACAAACGAAGTTTTGGGAAGTCGGAACGTGAACAACGAAGCTTGTTATTTAAGGAAGTAAAAAACATCCGTACTGAAATAAAAAAACTTCAGCACTACAACGAAGAAAAATTGTTTGCAGAGGCACAGGTGATTGCAGGAACTCCCATTGGATTGTATGATGCAGATTTGAAACAATCGTTTCATACACTTGTGATTGATGAAGCAGGACAATGCATTGAACCATTGGCCTGGTGTATTTTCCCAATGGCTGAAAAGATCGTACTTGCCGGTGATCATTGGCAATTACCTCCTACTGTGTTAAGTAATGAAGCAGCAGTGCTTGGCTTCAATCGTTCGATCTTGGAAGTAGCTATTGAAAAAACAACAACAGTTTCCTTATTGAATATTCAATACCGGATGCGTAAAGCCATAGCAGGTTTCAGCAGCAGTTATTTTTATAAAGATCTGTTACATACGGCTGAGCATTTGCAAAACACAGGTGTACATTTAACTTTTATTGATACTGCCGGTTCAGGCTATAACGAAACCCATGGGCCGGACGGTGTAAGTTTACAAAACGAAGGCGAGCTAAATATTGTACGTCAGCTTTTGGAGCAGGAGCAACTTGATCCGATTCATACAGCTTTCATATCGCCTTATTCAGGACAGGTAACAAAAGCAAAAGAGCAACTGCCAACAGGTTTACGCATCAGCACCATTGATAGTTTCCAGGGTCAGGAAAAAGAAAATATTGTTGTATCGCTTGTGCGGAGTAATGAAGATGGCGATATTGGTTTTTTAAAAGACTACCGCAGGATGAACGTAGCTATGACAAGAGCAAAAGAACAACTCTTTGTGATCGGCGACAGTGCAACAGTTGGCGCTGATCCTTTCTACAATAAATTCCTCAGCTATGTTGAAGAACATGGAACGTACAGAACAGTGTGGGAGTTTGAAATACAGATCTGATCAGCTAGCTTCAAGTTTCTTCACTGCTTTTACATAATCGTATTGCAGATCTTCATGCATCGATGCAATGGCTTTGTTGATCTTTTTCAACTGTGCCTTGTAAATATTGCTGATGATGGTGTTGCTGTTAATGGTGGTTCCAAGCTCTTTGATTCTTGTGCATAAATGAATCAATACTTCTGCTTCTACTGTTTCACTGCCGCTGTAACGAATGTATTTGGCGGCTGTTCTTGCGATCTTACGTAGAGTCTTCTTTACAAAATACACATTGCTCTTGTTGATCTCTTCAAACAACTCATCTACCTCTTCATTTACATGCTTGATGTATAGAGCCGTATCATCTGCCTCAAACAATAAATAAGTAAGCAGCTCCTTATTCTCTTTTTTGAAACGTGCCAGCCGCAAACAAAGCTCTGTTACTTTTGCCTGTGGCAGACTCACCAACTCCTGTTTGATCTCCTGTACTGTTGCTGCTTTCATAATTATAACTGCGGCTTTACATCAATCACTTCAACTTCAAATACCAGCGGACTGTTCGGCGGAATTTTTGCCGCACGTGTACGGATAGAATAAGCAAGTCCGGATGGTATCACTATTTTGATCTTTCCTCCCACTTTGCAAAATGGAATACCCAACTGCCAGCCACGTATCAACCTGCTCAAAGGGAAAGTTGCAGTCTTCTCTTTTGTTTGATCAAACACAGAACCATCTTCCAATAGATAACCTTTGTAATAAACCACCACTGTATCTGTTACCAGTACATTTCGTCCTGTGCCTTCTTTCATTATTGTATAGTAAACATCGTTATCCTTCTGTTTTGCATCCGTCTTGCCAGACATGATGGCCTGTTGAATGATCTGTTCATCATTTGCTGCCTGCTGTATGCTGTCAATATTGGAGAACGGCGCCAGTACTGGCGCCTTTGCAGCTGTTGCAGATAATTCGATAAACGATCCATTACCACGCTGTACCCAAGCCTGGGGAATACTCAAAGCCGCAGGTTGCTTTTTCCTGTTTACAGTAAAAGTTGAGGCTGATTTTAAAGCACCCCATTTGTCCTTTAATTTGCAAGTGCCGATCAACTTCCATTTATTTTGTGCAGGATAATAAACATAACCGGAGTACAGTATAAAATTTGTAGCAGAGTCGCTGGCGGTTGCAAGATAGAGTTGCACAGTTTCTTTAACCACTGATTCATCTTCCCATTCCAGTTCATCTTTCCCGTCTTCTTCCACATTCATTCCTTTCGCAACAATAGTGGCTGTTTCAGGAAAACTGAATACAATCTCTTTTTCTTTCTTGTCAGCTTCAATAAACAATTTCACATCCCCACTCTGCACCCCCGCTTTTACTTCTTTACGTGTGTTGATCTGTTGTGTGTTTATTTGCACAAGTAACCCACTTGCTCTTAAGCTGTCTGCAAGGGAATACGTTTTAACCACATCGTTCTGAGCAAATACATTTGCATGGGTACAAATGCTGATCATAATAAATAAGAAGTATTTCATGTGTGCTTTGTTGTTTTTTATTTTCCCATATCACACGAATAGCCATTGCATCTATGAATGGAATAAGGCTTCAAACATACTAAAGCATCAGCAATAAGAATAAAAAGAGATTGGTTGTTTAATAAACTATCAACGGATAATGGTGAGCATACCCTTGCGGTTATAAATTTTTCCATCAATACCTATACCGCTGAACTGCCACACGTATGCGCCGGGAGCCTGGTGCACTCCTTTATAAGTTCCATCCCAACCAAGACTACCAACCGGCCAGTTAAAGAGTTCCAGACCCCACCGGTTAAATACTTTAAAGGAGTAAATCTTTTTAATTCCATCTGTTACAGGATAAAAACGATCGTTGAGATTATCGTTGTTAGGTGTAAATACATTGGGCACAAAAACAGTTACTTCCTTAATTGTTTTTACCAGTTGTGTGTCTACTGTAACGCAACCTACTGCTGTAACCATTCGTATCTGGTATAACTGATCACCAATGTTATCACGTTCAAATATTGGTTGTGCAATATTGGCATCAGTAAGGTAAAGCGGAGGTGCCCAAGCTACCTCGATACCAATAGGTCTTGATTGCAATGGAAGCACTGTGTTTTGGAATGTATACTGTATTGGATATGTTTGACCCGGCAACGGATCTTCAATGGTAACAGAAACACTTCTTGTATTTAAAGCACATCCATCAGCATTTTTTACAACAGCATAATATCTACCTGACTGCGTTAACCGCAATCGATTTTGATTTACACCAGACAAAATAATGCCATCCCTGAACCACTGCACATTTACATCTGGCGAAACGATCAATACAGCGCTGTCTGTTGCCGAGGTTCTGCAAAACATCGTTGAACCTAAGAACTGTAAAGTTGTATCGGGAGAAGTAGATGTTACAAAAACAGTATCCCGTTTAAAACATCCTCCTCCTCCACTCAGGACTGTAAGTATATACTGTGTAGATGTAGCCGGCGTTGCAAACGGGTTGGCAATATTTGGATCGGATAATCCTGTTGCAGGCGACCAACGGTAACTTAAACCCGGTTTCGGATTTTCGCCAATGAGAATAGGATCAGAGCCACAATAAACAGTATCCCGCCCCGCATTCGCTTTCAACGTAAGGGTATCAACTAATCTTGCATACAACGTATCCTTACAGCCATAGCCGTTGAAAGGTGTTACTTCTACAGCAAGCAACGAACCGGTTGGGTATGGAGGTCTTAAAACTAACTGCTGGCTGCTTCCCAGCATTTGAGAGAAGTTACTATTGAACCATCTATAATCCTGGAAACCGTATGGCGCTACTACATTCACGAGTGTATCGTTAGGACAATAAGTAGCTCCTGTAAACTCACCTGTACATTCTGTATTCACATCAATGTATGCATAACCGAAATGGCGTACAAACGTGCAATCGGCAGTTTTGAAAAATAAGCGAATGGTTTTGCCAGCCTGACCATTTAAGTTGATGGTTACAGCTGTCCAGTCTTTTACCCACACCGGTGTATTTTCATTGGCTCTTACAGGTGCCTCAAAAAAACCGGGTAAGCCACTTCCAAACGGAATGAATTCAAATGAAGAACATTCGATCACTTTATTATCTGATACATTCAACACTTCAATTTCAAGACGTGGTTGTTCTTCTAACCGATGGTTTGGTCCTTCAAATACAACTGCATAATGATAAGTGATGGAATAAGTGTTCATGTTCGCAGGAATCGTGAACTCGTAAGACAAACCTTCTGCCTGCGCACCACCCATTGTATTGCCTAACTTAACAGAATAACCACTTCCATTTGGACACACAACCGGGAAGCCACCAAACATATCAATATCGCCGGCATTTAAAGAGCGACTGAATATTTCGTGTTGACCATTAAACCCAACTCCATTGGGTGATAATGTAATAGTATTGGTACCTCCTCCTGCAGATACTGATCCTGTGTATGCAGTCCAGTTAGAAAAATCGCCTTTCTCAAAATCAATATTGGGGGGACAAATTTGTGCGTTGGAAATTGAACATAGAAACAAAGTGGTAAACAGAGCTACCATGTGTGTACGAATCGTTCCATGTTGATGAATCTTCATAATGTAAGAGTCAGGTAAGGAGTACCAGCCCCGGCTTACTAATTTACCAAAAAAACAAACCCCTAGTATATGAATTTTTAAATGTTGAATGTTTAGACAATGTTTTTAACGAAAAAACTGACAGAACATAAAAAAGCCGGTCAATTAGCATTGACCGGCTTTCAATTTTATGACAATTGGGTTCTTATTTACCCGGGTCGCCACGCTCAATTTCCCTGTTCATCTCTTCCATATCCACCGGCTGCGAATCATCGCCAAGGAGGTAACGACAGAAATAATCGCACATTTTCCAGAAGAAATATTCCGTCATTGTTCCATATCCATGACGTTGACCAGGCAACACCACAAGCTCAAATCGCTTATTGGCTTTGATCAATGCATTTGCCATACGAATGGTATTAGCAGGATGCACATTATTATCAATATCACCATGACTCAACATCAAACGTCCTTTCAGGTTCTTTGCTAATTCAGGATTACGTTCAATGGAATAAACAAAGCTTGTGTCGCCTTTATCACTCACCTGTTCTTTTACACCATGATGTTTTTCACTCCACCAGCGGTTGTAAATATTATTCTCATGATTTCCGGCACTGCTCACTGCTACTTTAAAGAAATCAGGATACACCAGCATAGCTGCTGTACTCATAAAGCCACCACCACTATGTCCGTGAATACCCACTTTGTTTGCATCAATATACTTATGACGATAACTCAATTGTTCAATTGCTGCTTTCTTATCAGCCAAACCATAATCACGAAGGTTACCATAACCATAGTTGTGATACCATTTACTGCGTGAAGGATGACCACCTCTGTTACCAACCGTGATCACCACAAAACCAAGTTGTGCCAAACGGTCAACACGATCCATACCACGACCAAACGCTTTGTTTACAGCTTCTGTTTGCGGACCTGGATACACATACTCGATGATGGGATATGTTTTTGTACTGTCAAAATCAAACGGCTTATACATTACACCGTACAGATCAGTAATGCCATCAGCTGCTTTTACTTTAAATGGTTCAGGGAATTTATAACCTGCCTCAAGCAAGCCACTCATATCTGTTTTTTCCAGTTCCATAATAGTGCGTCCGTTATTATCCTGCAATAACGAAACAGGCACCGTATTCACACGTGAATAGGTATTTACAAAATAGCGGATATTATCATCCATACTCGCATTGTTATCATAACCTGAACGAGTAAGTAATTTCAAACCCGTACCATCGAAGTTAATGCGGTAGAGATGCAGGTAATAAGGATCTTCATTTGGTTCACGACCATTGGCAGTGAAATACAATACACGGTTCTTTTCATCAATGCTTTCAATATCCTCGCAATGGAAAGCGCCACTTGTGATCTGGTTTTTGAGTTTACCATTTTCATCATACAAATAAAAATGTGCCCAACCATCACGTTCACTCCATTCAATTAATTCCTTACCCTCGTTTACCAAGCCAAGCCTGCGGTTCTCAACATAAGTATTCATGCGCTCCTCAATGAGCGGCGTAACAGAAGTACTGTTTACGTTTACAACGCATGCATCAATACGTTTCAGATCACGACTTGTGCGTGACATATAAAACTTCTCATTGGTGCCATGCCAGATCGTTGCACGGTTTTCTTCATCACGCTGACTTTGCTTTAACGGAGCAGACCACACAGCGATTTCCTGATCTTTGAATGCAGCCGCATTTATTTTCTTTGATGTTTTACTTTCGAAGTTGAAAATATATAGCTCACGGATGGGTGCTTCTTTTTCACCCGGCATCTGGTACTTGTATGTTTCAAGCGTAGGGCGAGGTTCTGCAACGTTATTGATCACCCAGAGATCTTTTACCTTACGGTTATCAGTACGTGTAAGTACAAAATGTTTACCATCGGGGCTCCACATTACAAATGCAGATTTACGCTTATCCTTATTTTTTTCTTTATCGACGTTGGTTTCATTACCAAAACCTCCACCGTAACCATAATCTTCCACACCATCAGTTGTTAACTGGTACTCAACAATAGTGCTGTCTTCTTCTTTGATCTGTGCTTTACGATAGTTGGCGCTATCCATATAGTACAGGTTATGCTTTTTAGAGAAGAGTACATATTTTTTATCTGGTGAGAACGAAGCCCACATCAAACGGTCTTTCGGTTTCTGATAATCTTTTAATTCAGTTAATACTGCTGTGTTGAGGTTGTATTCAAAATAGAATATTTTTTTCTCTGTTGCTGCAGGTACGCCAGGGCGTGCTCCAGCACCAGCTCTTCCACCTGTACGGGCAGTTGCAGTATCTTTCTTTACTTCATCAATGGTACTCTTGATTTCAAACGTAATACTGTTTTCATCTTTTGTGAATTTCAGTTTCTCAATGGGCAAATGCTGTGCATCAAAAGGATCCTTTACAATTTTGGTGATCTCTGCTGCAAGCTTTGCATGATCGAACATGGCACGCTTGCTGCCTTTGGTTGCATCAACAATGTACCAGGTCTTTCCTTCACGTGTTTCGTACACATACCAGAAACGATCGGTCAGTTTCAGCCAATGCGGATCAACCGAAGTGCTGAACAGCATTTTATTGATTTTCTCCGGTGAAAAACGGGCAGCTAAAGCGTAATTGCCTTTTTTAGCGGCGGGCTGCTGTGCAAACAATGCAACAGACAGAAACATCATAAAGATGGTTACAAAAATTCTCATGCGTGGATGGTTTGTATTGAATTGGAATGACGGGTGTATACCCGGAAAGCTTTAAAGATAAGGGGCGAAGGCAAACCAACGTCTTCGTGACTTTATCAATTACATGAACGGTTGAAGAAAACTACAAGCCGTCCGCTTCCAGCTGCCAGCAAATACAAGAATATTATGAATAGGATAAGTTGAATTGCTTGCAGCTAGTAGCTAATAGCCTGCAGCTCTTTTCACAATCCTTTCGTCCAGATTTCATGAATGGGTTCACCACGGGAACTGAGTCCTGAATGATGCCAGTTATTTCCTTCCACTTTCCCATCAAAACTCAAGGAGGCGCCTACCCTTGTACTGTCTCTTGAAAAGAATTCAATATTCTCTGTATATTTTCCATTAACGAAGCTGTATGAGCCACCACCGGTTCCAAAGAACTCTTTGGTTTCAATATTGATAGCAATCCATTGAAAGCGAGTACCGGTGAGGAGTTTAATGGTTCGTCTTGCACCGGGTGTAATGGTTTGCATGTTTCCATTGTTCATACGACCTGTGATAAGCCAATGACCGCCGAGTGCTCCTTTACTGTCATCAACCCGTGAATAGACTTCCTTTGTTCCATTAGCACTGAGGCTGAGTGTTTGTTTATCGATCAGCATTTCCATTGTTTCACTGCTGCTTACTTTTTCTTTTTCGGCTGTATGAAACAGATAAGTGATCGAAAGTTTGTTACCATCGGCTTTGTAGGAACCGCCTTTTGTAAAGCTGAATACTTTATTGGCCACATCATACTTCGTGTACGAATAATATCCATCCTGAAAAAGCAACGTAATATTGAATGAACCTTCCTGTTTGGTCCACGCACCTTCAATAGATGTTTGTGCAAAAGAATGATGACTGCTCATAAAGAACAGCAGGAAAAGAATAGCAATCATTTTTATCTGTTTCATAACCTTCAATTAATTGTGTGATTGATTATGGATACAACAAGTATTTTTTTCGCATGGTCTTGTACTTTGATAAACCCGGTTCCCATGACGCATAAATTTCAGCAGCAGATTTACCTGCAATGATCTGTTCCTTAAATTCTGCTGTGCCCGCCAGTTTATTAATATCACCCATCTGGTTACTTTGTGAACGATCGAAGAATTTTGGTTTATCAGGAAATGCTGCATAGAGTTCTTTCATCCATTGTACATTGATGCGTTTTGTTTTACGCAGTTGATTGATATCGTACTTGCGCAGATCAAGTCCAAAACATTCTTTATTCATATGCAATGGCGTTTCTGCCATACCCGGAATACCAACCGGTGTAAAGGAGAATTGATATTTTCCCTTCAGCAACGGGCTTCCTAAAACTGTAAAAGGAAAATAAGTACCACGACCGTGATTGAGTGCAACACCTTCAAACAAGCAAGTGGATGGATACAGCATAATACTCTGCTGTGTATTTAAATTGGGCGATGGTGCAACAGGTAAGGTATAAGCCATGTCGTGATTATAATTCGCCACCTTAATGATCTTTAATTTACATTTTAGTTTATTGGGCAACCAACCTTGTCCGTTGATCATTTGTGCAAACTCAGCAATGGTCATACCATGTGCAATAGGAATAGGAAACATACCAATGCCCGATTTATATTTCATATCAAGCACAGGGCCATCAACCAGGTAACCATTGGGGTTTGGACGATCAAGTATCAACAATTCTTTATTATTCTCAGCACAGGCCTCCATGATATGGCTCAGCACATTGATGTAAGTATAAAACCTGCAACCAACATCCTGTATATCGAAGATCACCAGATCAACATTCGCCATATCCTCTTTTGATGGCTTTCGCTTTGGCCCGTACAATGAAATAACAGGCACGCCTGTTGCAGGATCTTTTTCATCTTTCACTTTTACACCGGCACTTGCTTTACCACGAAAGCCATGTTCGGGACCAAATACTTTCACAATATTTATACCTAAAGAAAGTAAACTATCCACTAAATGTTTCTTACCAATAATTGTTGTTGGATTCGCCAACACTGCAATACGTTTCCCTTTTAAGTAAGGAAGATATTTTTCTGTTTGATCTGCACCGGTGATCAACGGTTTCTGCTGACGGACTTCACTATTTTTATTGTTAACACTTTGCAGTAAAGCAAGACAAGCGATCCCTGCAACCAAAAAATAAAATGATTTTGTTCTCATGATCAATTTCATAATGCTAAACTATTTCTATTTACAATACCACGAACTACCACTCAAAAAAAAGCCGGGCTTTTAACAAAGCCCGGACTTCGATTGACAATAAAGAATTGATTACAATTGCTCAGTATAGTTTTTGAAATTATCAAGTATCGCCTGCCATCCTGCTTGTTGCATATCTATTGAGTTCTCACTTTCTGCATCAAAACTCTCCACTACTTTTGTTGAATTGCCATCGGCTGTAAAATTTATTTTCACCTTACGTCCGTCTTCCATTGTGTAAGAAATGTGTTCATTGATAGTAACCGCATCATAAACGCCGCCAAATTCAAAACCAAAACTTCCATCTTTTGCTTCCATGCGTGAAGAGAAGCTGCCGCCCACACGAAGGTCGTTCTTCGCCCAGGGCGTGTGCCAGTCGGGTGATGCGAAAGCCCACTTTGTAATATGTTCAGGGTTATTCCAGCTTTCCCATACGGTTGCTATTGGCGCATTTACTACTGTTTGTACTGTGATAACTGTTGCTGCCTGTGTTTCCATGTTATTTGTTTTAAGAATAATGATGATTGTTTAACAGTACAAACTTCCGATCTATTTTTCAAATTGAGGCTGGGTAAAAACGAAATAATAACGGGCTAAATGCGACAAATATTCATCAGCATAAAAAACGCAGCGGCGGACTGTCAACATCCACATAACAGAATAATGTATTTTTAGAAAAAGTATTTTGTATGAAACAATACCTCCCCTTTTTGTTCATCATTGCACTTGGCTGCAATCAACCTGCAGAAAAACAAACGCTCTCCCAATTTCTTTCAAAAGGAAAATGGATCGACCTGAGTTATGATTTTTCCAGTGAAACAATTTATTGGCCCAACAACCCTGTTGGCTTTAAACTCGATACGCAATTCAATGGCAAAACTGCCGGCGGATATTATTATTCATCCAACGCATTCTTTTCGCCCGAACATGGTGGCACACACCTTGATGCACCGGTGCATTTTGCAGAAGGCAAATGGAGTGCAGATAAAATCCCATTAGAGCAATTGCTGGGAGAAGCAGTTGTGATCGATGTAAAAACTAAAACAACCAACAATGCCGATTACCAAATAACAGTGGATGATATTACTGCATGGGAAAAAGAAAACGGTACTATTCATGATGGAGCGATTGTTTTATTTCGCACAGGATGGGGTAAGTTTTATCCTGATGCAGCAAACTATTTAGGCACAGCCGAAAAAGGTGAAGCCGCTACAGCTAAACTGCATTTTCCTGCCATTCATCCGGAGCTGGCAGCGTGGCTGATCAAAAACAGGAAGATCAAAGCTGTGGGTGTTGATACGCCAAGTATTGATTACGGACAATCGAAAGATTTTAAAACTCATCAATTGCTGTATGCAGAAAACATTCCCGGTTTTGAAAACGTGGCGAACCTTGATTCACTGCCAGCAAAAGGTGCTTATGTTTTTGCATTACCCATGAAGATCAAAGCAGGAAGCGGCGGGCCATTGCGCATAATCGCATGGGTGGAGAAACCCTGATCATTGCTGCACTTGATCATTAGCAATAACGCAGAGGATTTTTGTTGATATGTATAGGTAATGATTAAAAAGCTATTTATCATTCTTTTTAACTGAGGTAGCCGGCACTTCGATCACCGTTTTTGTTTCAGGTTGCTGTTCAATTGATTTTTCTGATTCTACTTCTATTTCCTGTACCCACACAGCATATTTGTTGGGGTATATTTTTGATCCTGTGTGTGCGGCATATACATGTGTAAACACAGCACCGAAATATAAGATCATTGCTGAATAGTAAACCCACAATAATAAAACAATGGCAGAACCCGCCGTGCCATAAGTTGTGGAGAGTTGGCTTTGACCAAGATAAAAACCGATCAGAAATTTACCCACCATAAAAAGAATGGCTGTTGTAAATGCACCGATGCGTACATGCTTCCATTCAATTTTTGCATCAGGAAGTATTTTAAAGATCATCCCAAACAATAAAGATGTAATGCCAAACGTGAGGATGAGATTAAACACATACACCATGATCACCGTTATTTCAGGAAAAATAACAGTTAGTCTGTTCAATAAAAGATCCATCAAACCATTTATCACCAACGATACGAGTAAAATAAATCCAAGGCCAACCACCAATGAAAATGAAAGTAACCTGTTCACGATCAAACGGAGATAACCTTTCCCTTTATATGGTTTTGTTTTCAATTTCCATATCTGGTTAATAGAATCCTGAATTTCACTGAATACACTTGTAGCACCCACTAACAATGTTACCAAACCGATCAATGTTGCGAATTTACTTTCGTAGGATAAAGCCGCATTGCGGATCGTTTCCTGTATTTGCACAGCAGCTTCCGTTCCAACAAAGCCGGATATCTGATTGTACAAGGTTCCTTCAATCGCTTCTCTGCCCCAGAAAATATCGCTCACAGAAATAATAATAATGAGCATGGCTGGCAGTGAGAAGATGGTGTAAAATGCCAGCGCTGCACTCAACTTTAATACCCGGTTGTCAATAAAATCGGAGAATGATTGTCTGATGATCGACCACATGGTTGTAAATAAAAGTTTTATTTTTTTCATTGCAGCAAAATTTTCAGCAAGCACCTCCATCCTTTTATTCACTGCTGCCGGTTGATTGTTTGCTAAAGATAGCTGATCGCAGGGCAAACAACTGTAATGCTTTTCCCTGTAAATTCATTCATTAAGCCTTCTTAAACAGGTTAAAAACGGCAAATACTATACCTGATGATAAAAAATGAAAGAGGATGTTTGAAATAATTACCTTCGCCGCCATAATCAAAAAGGAAACAATGAAACTGGCAGACCTGCTGCAACAACGAAGCGAAAACAAATGTGAACTCTGTAAATCGGAGGTAAACCTTGGCGTTTACGAAGTGCCGCCACAAGATCAATCAAATGCCGATAACAGCATTTTTATCTGCAGTAAATGTTTAGCGCAGGTTGAAAAGAAAGAAGAACTTGACAGTAAGCACTGGAATTGTTTAACTGAAAGTATGTGGAGTGAAGTACCGGGTGTGCAGGTTGTTTCGTGGCGGATGCTTAACCGCTTACGTAATGAAAGCTGGGCAGCTGATAATTTAGATATGATGTATCTCGATGAAGATCGTTTGGCCTGGGCCAAAGCAACAGGCGATCATGAAAATGATGGCAGTGTTGATCTGCACAAAGACTGTAACGGGGCACAATTGCTAACCGGCGATTCCGTTGTTTTGATCAAATCACTGGATGTAAAAGGCTCAACACTTAATGCAAAGATGGGAACAGTAGTAAAGAATATCCGTTTGGTGGCAGAGAATATTGAACAGATCGAAGGAAAAATTGAAGGGCAAACCATTGTGATCCTTACAAAGTATGTACGCAAACAGAATGCATCACAAAACACTTGAAATATCTAAAAATAAAGAGGCACGATATTAGATCGTGCCTCTTTATTAAAATCAACTTCCAATATTATTATTCCAGTTTTATCAGTTTCATCAATGAAACTTTATCGCCGCTTCTTATCTCGGCCATATAAATACCTGCACCCAATGTACTTCCTACACGTATGATCTGTGAAGATGAATTTGCCGCTTCCACCATTCTGCCTGTCATATCAAACAATCTTACAGAAACATTTTCAGATCTTGTACCCGGCTCAACACTCAATGTGAAATAATTCTTTGTTGGGTTGTTATACACCGAAACAGCCAATGTGTTTTCACCTAATCTGCCAGGATTTGCACTTGATTTAACCGACATATCGTGCGGCACTGTTACAGTTGTGGTTTCCTCACTTGTATTACCAGCCAGGTCTGTACATCTCATCGTAATTGTATATACTCTTCCTGTACCTGTACCTGAGCGCTCTGCTCTTAATTTAACTATATGATTATTTATAATTTCCCAATCGGGGCTTGTATTACCATCACCCACACCATTCACCGGCTCATTACTTATAACACTTAATACACAGTTAATTGGCCCGGGGCAATTATCAGTAACACCATCTATGATATTAAGGGTATCTGCGCTAAGAGTATCTGCAAAGGTTCCAGTCGTAACCTTTATTATCCTCATTTTACCGTTTGCAGGCCATAATACCACCGGATCAGTTTTCAGGTCATAGATCTGGGGTGCTTCTGTATCATTTACTGTTACTGTAAACGAACAGGTAGAAATACCTCCACCGTTAATTGCTGTTGCCTTAACAGTGGTAGTGCCAACAGGGAATATGTATCCAGGGAAAATAACTTTACCATCAACTTTGTAAGTGATGAAATAATCAGGTGAGCCTGTTACAGTCGCTTCAAATGCAACACTTGCAGAACATAAACCAGCATCATTTGAAACAGTGATATTAGCAGGGCAAGTAACAACCGGAGCAACAAAAGGTGCATCAAAGAAAATCTGAGTTCTTATTTCACCACCTGGAAATAAAGTTGTGTGAATGTTTGAATACATTAGTCCCGCCAAAAGATATTTTTCCTGCACATCATTAAACACATTCGTTCTGCGATAAACACCACTTGTAACACCCGTTGGGAAACCGGCATTGCCAAGCGTTACAGGTGCAGTTGTATCAGGCATTGCAGGTGCATGGAAATGGGCAGCTATAGCATTGGCAGAAAGTCCGCTGAACTCAATAGAATAAAAGATCCTGTTAATAGCAGCGTTATACGCACCCATTATTGTGCCTGTGGCTGTTGAAGCATTTGCCGGCACTTCATTTGCCCCACTATATGTTCTTTTGAACGTATAAATTTCAGTTGATGCTGCACCAAGAACGATCTGCGCCCTGATTTCTCCACCGGGAAATGCTGATGTATGTATGTTGGAATACATTAAACCGGCTTTCAGGTTAGTTTCCTGCGCATCGGTAAACACATCGATCTTGGTGTAATTGCCAGTTGTTACACCTGTTGGGAAACCAACATGAGCAAGTGTTACTCCGGCGTTAACTCCCGGTCCTGCCGGCGCATGAAAATGTGCTGCCGTGGTAGCAGCTGATAGACCGCCGAAGGCAATGTTGTAATAAATAGTGTTAGTAGCATCGTCATACACACCTATAATGCCCCCTCCTCCAGTGGATGCATTGGCAGGAACTTCATTTGCTCCCGAATAAATAGCAATGAACGGGAACCGGTCGGCTCTTGCCTTTAGGATACTGCAACTGACAATTAGAAATAATAGACAACGAACTCTCCAGGGAGAATTTAAGTAATTTTTTTTCATGCCGTAATATTTTAGAATGAATAATTACGGTTCCTCATAAGACGTTGAACATCGAATGAGTTTAATGGACAAACTGTAAGTAGTTCTTTAAAGTTACAACATTCAATCAGCTATCCTACTATTTCTGATAAAGTTTTAATGCGTCAGTTTGATGTAAATACTTTTACAAAATCAACATACATGCTGCCGGTTGTTATTAGTGCGGGGGTAAGATTGGAGAAGAAATTACCACCAACAGCCAGGTTAAGTACAATTCGCTCTGTTTTGCCAAATAAGTTTGGTATGTATCCTCCGGTTTTTGTTTCGATTACATTTCCATCGAGCAACGATGTTAAACTGTTTTGCGACCAGATCATTTCATACACATGGTAACAGGTTGTAAGATCTACACTGGATGTAATAAAGCCAACCTGGTTCTTTACAAGGTTGCGGTTGGCAGCCCGTCCGTAAAAATAATTAGTTTGATACTTGAACGGCTCCTGGCCCCGTGCTTCAATAATATCTATTTCACCCTGTGTAGGCCAGGGATCGCCATAACTCCAGAATGCCGGCCACATACCATAGCCGGATGCAAGTTTTACACGGGCTACAATTCTCACTTTTGGTGTAGCTGCGGATGCAGAAATATTTGTCTTGCACTCAATACGACCTGATGTATAGTTGAATGTTTTTTGTGTTGCATCAAAAGGATTCGTTACTCCTGTTACTGTTTCTTTTCTTGCAGTGATCACAAGATTTCCGTTCTGTATTTCCATATTACCTGTCTGGTAGTATTGTAATTCATTATTAAATGCTCCACCTGTCCATACGTTCCATTTGCTGAGATCGGTATCAAAATTATCTTCAAATTGCTTGGTATAACCGGCGGCTGTTACTGCTGCTTCATTGAATGTATAATCGCAAACTCCTGTTGCATTTACATAAACATTACGTGCAGCAACTACAATCTCGCTTTTGGATGGCAGATCAGTTTTATTGATTTGTTTTTTACAAGCAGAAAAAGCAGCAATAACAATAATTGAAGTAACAAGTAAATGATTTGCAAGAATCATCTTTTTCATATTCAGCAATTTTGGATGAAGAATTAGAGGATATTGAATATACAATAAAAAATACCGGAATTAAAAGAAGTAAGATAAAAACCCGAAGCTGTGCATTTACATTCATTACATTCTTAACGGCGAAAGGCTGGACTTTGTTCAACCCTTCACCTTTCATCTATCAGTAAACAACCCATCAAAGCTGCTGTATCCAGTTGTAGATATAACCTGCAGTAGTTTCATAATTCGGCAAGCCAACTACAAAGTGATTATTCTCAGGAAACTCTTTCCAATCTGTCACTGAACTTTTATTGGTATAACGTTGGAAGTTTCTTTTGTTGAGAGAGGCAGGCAGTATATTATCCTTGCCGCCCGCAACAAATAATAGCGGTGCATGTGGCTTGCTGAAATCAATTTTTGCAGTGAAGGTCAATGCACCACGTGCTGCTCTTTTTGATTCAGGAATAGTGTTGGCTTCATAAGCTGCTTTCTGATCTTCAAGACTCATACCATTGGTGAATGCATACTGCCATGTTTTGAACGACATTAAATAAGTTTTATCGGATGATGTAAACAAACCCAACGATCTCCATCCTGCTTTCAGGAAAGAAAATTCATAAGGAATCACACCCAGTGGGGGAACTGACTGGAGTGCAACAGCTGCAGCTGCCAATCCACGGCTTACCAATAACTGTGTAATTAATCCACCTAAAGAGTGACCAATAATGATGGGTTTTTCAGGAAGAGTTTCGATAAATGCTGCATAATGATTTACCACTCCTTTTAAAGTAACTCTTGCTAAAGGCACATCATTTGGTTGACGATCCCTTACCTCTTTTGCTGTGCCTTCTTTATGAGGCCAGGCAGGTGCATAGGTTTTATAACCTTTGCTTTCGAAATAACGCTGCCATTGTTCCCATCCAAGATTGGTTACAAATGCACCTGTAACGAATACGATTGTTTTTGATTGAATTGCTTTCATGATGCTGTGTTTTAATTGTTTTGATTTGATAACACAAAGCTCATGACAAGCGACCGCAATAACTTTAACCTAAGTTAAAATCGGTTATTTCCCTGAAATTCTTTTTCTGATACGACTAAGCGAAGGTCCTTGTATACCCAGGTAAGAAGATATATGATAGAGCGGAATACTATTGAAGATTGCAGGATGATTAGTGACCAGTTGCATATAACGTTCCTCGGGTTTCATAAACAAAAAACTTTCGGTGCGTTGCATAGAAATAGAAAAAGCCATTTCTGCAATGATGCGCCCTACTCTTTCCCATTGATGCGATTTTTTATACAGGTCCTGCAGATCATTTACATGAATGTATAATACTTCTGAATCAGTCATGGATTGTGTATAGTAATTACAGGGAGCCTGTTTTATAAAACTCTGAAACGAAACCACTACCTGGTGCTGCGAAAAGAAAAATACATTTTTATCTTCTCCGGTTTTCTCATCAATATAATAAGTGCGGAACACACCATCCAGTATAAAACCAAGATGTTTGCATATATGACGGTACTCGTTGTAGTATTCATTTTTTGAAAAGGCTTTATGTTGCCACAGATCGTAGGATAAAGCAAAATGTTCTTCATCCATGCCTGCAATTGTTTGCATTGCCTGTTGCAGAATTTGTATTGGTGCCTGTAATTCAGATTGACTCATGTTGCAAGATAATACCCATAAACTCTTTTTCCAATCCGCAACAGAACAAATCAAAGCAATGCTTTTACGATTGTCTCCCATTCCTCCTGCAGGGAAACGGATGGCCTTGTTTTGCCGGCACGACGATACCAGTAATCAGCATTGGCAATATCATCTTCCTTGCGATGAAGATAAGCATGCACCCAGCAAGCTGTAAGATCATGCATATGATCAACCAATGAATGCGCCTCATGCCAATCGCCTTTTGCATCATACCACATTGACTGTAGATACACACTACTTTTGAGTGGCGGAGTTGATCCGGAAATACTTTGAAGAAAGGCTTCGAATTGCATGGATGATTTTATTTTAAGAAAACAGTACGATAAAAAGAATTTATACTTGCTGGGTTACATACAACTCTTTCCATGCTGATTCAGTTGAAGTTGAAAAAACAAGATCAACCGATGCATTGGTCAATTGCCAGCTGCCTTCAGCAATTTCCGCTTCAAATTCATTTACATCCCAACCACAATAACCAATATAAAGCCTTACATCAGCAACAGGTAATTCCCTACTGTTCAATAATTGTACAGCTTTTTTAAAATCGCCTCCCATGTGTACATTGTTTGCAACCTGTTGCCCATCTGCAATAAGATCGGGTCTGCAATGCATAAAGTAAAGCATATCCGTTTGTACCGGACCTCCTGCATACAAAGGAACAGGAATAGAATGTTTAAATTCTTCCAACTCATTAAATTTCCTTGGAAACAGTTGATTGAATACATAACCGATCGTTCCTTTTTCGTTGTGCTCAGTAATGACGATCGCCACTTTTTCAAACTTAGTGTCATTCAGCAAATCGGTACTGATGATGATATTGCCCGGTTGTAAGTTCATGATCATGTTTTAACAGCAAACAAGGTAATTAAGAAACAATAAGAATAGCAATGACGGAAAGCAGTTAATCTTTATAGAGTATCTCCGAAATACCCTGTGCAATAACACCTGCGTTCGTATGATCTGAATTGGTGAGAATGATGACTGCTGTTCTATCAGAAGGAAAACGATAATAAATACTCCGAAAACCCGGCAATGATCCGCCATGATTCACCAATAAACGACTTTTAAAATCTGTTACATTCCAACCATAGCCATAATACACAACCTTAGGACTGATAACACCGGTTTTAACAGTATCCGTCCACATTTGCTGCCAGTTTTCTTTTGATAAGAGCTTGGCATCCTGCATCAGTATTTCCCATTTCAACATATCGGTGATACTTGAAATGAAAGCACCACTAGGCCGAAAGGCGATATAGTCGGTTGCATTATACAAAGAATCCTTACCTGCCAGTACGTAACCATCGGCTCTTTCCGGCACGATCATCCGGGTTGAAGTAGCCTGTATGTTTAATCCCTGCTTTGAAAAAACCTCTTCCTGCATAAACTCAGGAAAAGGTTTACCACTCACCTGCCTGATGATATCTGCTAACATAAAATAACCGAGGTTGCAATATTGCCACTTGGTTCCCGTTGCAAATACCAATGGCATTTTGTAAGCTGCCTTTATCAAAACAGTATCGTGTTGTACCAGCATAGGTAGAAAAGCCGGCGATTCTCGTACTAAGCCGGATGTATGGTTCAACAGATGACGAATAGTGATGTTACCCCATGTTGCAGGTGCGTCTTTAAAATATTTTGTAACGGTATCGGTCAGCTTAATTTTTCCTGATTGGATCAACGTCATGATACCAACAGCCACAAACTGTTTACTCAGCGATCCTATTTTGTACACGGTTTTTTGTGAAGCAGGTATCTTATGTTCTACGTTCGCCAGACCATATCCTTTGGCCAGCACGATTTTACCATTCACGATAATACCAATACTCAGTCCGGTGATCATTTGATCCTGTACTTGTTTTGAAACAAACCTGTCGATCTCATCAAGTTGTTGCGCATTTAAAGCCAGTGAACCAAGCAGAAGAATAAAGCAAAGAAATGATCTCATGATAAGTAAGATTTTATTGAACCGATGTAGCAGCGGTACTAAAATTGAAGATACTGATATCAGGGGAAGTACAATTCTACAGTCAGATCATAACATACAGAACTGCTGCTTAACTTTAGAAAGGTTCAATAAAGTTGATATAAAAGAAAATAATTAAAACCAGAAACCAAACTTTCTTAGGAAAGGCTCTTTCGTATGAAGTTTCTTCGACACTGATCTGGTATAATGACGTAATATTTTTATTGAAGCAGGGAGCACGCTTGCTACAGCCGCATTTTGTTCCGGAATTTCATTCAACTGTGTAATACAATTATCTAACCTTTCAGCAAACGTAGCATATAAAGGATCTTCCTGAAGCTGATTGATCAGATAAACAGCATAAGAAAGCGTATCACTGATTACATGGTGAGGGCTGTTGCTCAACGGCATGTCTGCAAGAAATTCAGTTACTTGTTTCAGCTCTTCTAATATGTAAACCTTATCCATGAAATACTGATTTGTAGTTATAATAAAATTATAAACGATAGATACTGTGTTTCTCAGCGATGTTCTGTCAATTGGATAAAGGAAAGATTCGATCAGTTATGGTGTTTCTACAGGAGGTTGCGCTTTTCAGACGGCTGAGGCGTTTTAGCACCGGATTCTTCAAGAGAAAAAGGATACTGCGATTTGAGTGGGCATGTAAAATACAACTTTCAGCCAGCGAATGTAATTTTTTGACACATTAATTTTGTTAACTAAACAGCGTTCGTAATTGCTTCGTACAGGAAGGTTTGCTGCAAAAAGATGCACGTTCACCACTATATCTTATCAACACTATTGAAGGAAAGCGAGTAACACATCATAATATTATAAAATCTATACCAGGCAAGGCTTTCACGCACTGCGATACCACGCTGCGATCCAAAGTTCAAAAAACAGAAATGCGGCCGGACGAAACAGCTCCGAAGGTGAAAGCAGGGATTGTGAAAAGCGCTTCAACTGCCATTTCACACAGTTTACCTGCCCAATTCAACTATTTACTCATTTATTTTAGACAGCATTTCTACGTTACTCTATTTTCACGCTGCATTTAACTGTGATCATTTTATTAGCGAAATGAAAATAAGAGCTGTCATATTATTAGTTTGTTTCTGCGGATTATTCAACGGTACAGAATTGTTCACTGATTATGTAGGGGCATTATTCACAAGCCAATCCTGCAGCAAGAAAACTGATCAGCAATCAACCAATACCGGCAACAATGAAGAATCATGCTGCTGCAGTAATTCCGTGAGTTCCGTCTATGTAGTACAGAATGGATTCAGCTATAACCCATCTTCAAAACCATTTTTAACCCCTGTTGCATTTGTGGTGAATCATTACCGCACATCCTATTTATCAAGTGTATGGCGTCCGCCATCAGTTGCATGAGATGATAGCAAAACAAACAATTTCACTACAATCAATTTAAAAAATAAAAAAATGAAAAAGATATTATATATAGCTATTGCCTTTGCTTTTGTAAGCAGTGTTTATGCAGGTGTTACTTCCGACAAACCAAAAAAGAACAAGAAAAAAACCGAGCAGTGCTGCAAAAAAACAGAAGCCTGCTGCAAGAAAGAAGCAACAAAATAATAAATGCTGATTTCGTTTAAACTTGAGCTGCCTCTTTAAGAGGCAGCTTTTTTATTGCTGTTAAGAAAGTAACCATCTAGCAAAGCAGGGTAAATATCAGTTTACGAAATAAGTGTAAAACTGTAAATACAATAATGAGCACTTATCAGCTCTGAATATTGGCTTAATCTTGCATTGTAAAACCCAATGTAAAATCCAAAATCCAACTGACTATGAAAAAGTTCTTCTTTTCCATTTGTTTTTCCTTTTCATTAATCCTGCTAAATGCACAGGCCACCAGTGTACCTTATACAGGTTTGTTGATTGCCAGTGGCACAGCAGGCCCGGCGGGCGATGATGTTGTATCAGATGCAAACATCCCTTTTACATTTAGTTTTTATGGAACCGGCTATACCACTGCACGCATCAGCACCAATGGTTTTATTTGGTTATCTGATGCCGGCAGTGAAGGCTGTTGCAATGGTTTTTCTATTCCCGCTGATCCGGGTATAACAAATGCTTTCATCGCACTTACCCAAACCGATTGGCTTCCGGACGGCCCTGCAAATGGCACTATTTTTTATGCTGTAACAGGTACCGCACCCAACCGTGTATTTGTGGTACACTACGAGAACATACAACACATTTCATCAGCCGATAGAATGACGGGAGAGATTCAACTTTATGAAACTACCAATGAAATCAGGTTAGTGATGAGTAGCCTCACAGGTATTGCAGGTGGCTACACTGCAACAATGGGTATTGCAGCCGGCGATGGAGTTAATGGCTATGCTGTTGGTACCCGTAACCAGAGCGCCAGCTATTCAATTACTAATGAAGCCTGGTCTTTAGTTACACCGAGCTCTACCTTACCAGTTAAACTAACAGGCTATGACGCAAGAAAAATATCGGCTTCTGCTGTTTTAGAATGGAGTACCGAATTTGAAGAGAACAATAGTCATTTTGCAATTGAGCGTAGCGCAACAGGTCGTGATTTCAAACAAATTGCAAAGATCAATTCAAAAGGTAATACTACAGCAGGTCATCAATACAATTATACAGACGTTAACCCATTAAACGGAAAGAACTACTATCGTTTGGTGCAATACGATCTTGACGGAAAATCTGTTTACTATGGTATCAAGTTGGTGAATTTCGAATCAGTATCGCAAATAAAAATAATGCCTAACCCTATTGATGACAACTTCAGCATATCAATTCAAAGTTTGCAAACGGGCGATGTACAAATAACTGTCTTTGACATTCATGGCAGAAAAGTAGCAGCACTCACAAAAAATGTAAGAACAGGCACCAATATAATACCCATTATTTCAAGAGAATGGTCAAGCGGTTTTTATACTGTTAAGATCGATCAGGATGGAATGATAAGCACACATAAATTAGTGAAGAAATAAATCTAACAGCTCTGTTTTGAAATTACACAAGCCATATGCGCAATCATATGGCTTGTTTTTTTGATTCTCACAAACGCTAATCTCAGTTCATCTTAAATAGAACGAGAGACTATTTTTCAACCATAGCTTTAAATGCTTTAATAAATACTTCAAAATCCTCTTTTGTTTTCATGTTTTTTCAAAGTTAGCTTTATAAACAAGTTCTGGTGCTTGTTCTTTTACTGATCAAACCGCCTGCTTTTTTAAGCAAGTAGCAATGTCCTTTCATACACGACTCACAATGATTAAGTGTTGAAACTTTCAACTCAATCGCATTCATCTCTATCTGCAAAAAAGATGCGGTTTCCATTACTGCCGTACCGCTGGTGTAAAGGTATGCCGTATGCACACTACGTTCTGCTGAGGCTTTTATATTGCTTAAGCAAATACCTTCGAGGTAAAAACCTGTTGTAATATCTTCGCCATCCTTGTTGGAGCAGGCACGAAAGGAGCCCTGATAAATGAAATCAATATGTCTGTAGATCTTGCCTTCTTTCACGCTGCACTCACCTTTTTTAAATTCCCATATACTCAACACGCTTTCAATCAGCTACCATGTTTCCTTGGAAAATGAAGTTAATGTGCTGATGTGTTTATTATAAGATGAAAAAATTGTGGAAGCGCCAGGCGGTTTCATGATGCTTCAAAAATAATGAATTAATGAACGTTGGAGGTTGTGTGAGAAGTCTGGGCAATTTTCAGCTATCTGCAGAAGCATGCCCGATGCAAAACAGCAATCGATAAAAATCAACTTGATTCTTTTAACGGTAAGCTCATCGGGAAAGATCATTCAAAAAAGATCCCATTCATCAGCTTTCATTAAAACTCCTTCTCGCCCATTTCACTTACCGGCAAATTGATCTTTCTGTTTTTACGCAGCAGGTTAAAACTTAACGACAGTTGTACCTGGTCTGTTTCGTAAATGTAATTAGTGGTTGTATAAAAATCAGCTCCGTAAGTAGTGATGCGCTGGCGATTCGATTTCTTTAACCCGGCATCCATATTCAGCCATTGTAACTGAAAACTCCAGCGTTTATCCATACTCGTTTTCTTCACTGTAAAATTCGGAGTTAAGAAATAACCATCTTCACCTTGTGCAGTGGCCCGCAACGACAGATAATTTACACTCAACTGCAGCAACCATCTTTTTGGCAAGCTGAACGATTGCGTACTGTTGATGCTACACACCCAGCTGTTATTACGCACCGCAAAGGCACCGTTAAAAATGCTTCCCTTGATATCGTACTTGTACAAATTGCCACCTACAATCGTTTGCCATACATCTGTTACCTGGTAAGTAAAGTTTGCTTCAACACCTGTTTGTATGGCACGGCCTGCATTGGTGTACACACGGTTCAAAATAGTATCGTTAAATACTTTATTCACCCGTTGAATGGGATTTTTTGTTTGCTGATGGTACAGCGTAACATAAAAACTTCCTTTTGTAAACTGCTGCTCAACACCCAATTCATAGGTACCAATAAACTCAGGCAACAATTGCGGATCACCTTGCTCCAGTGTTTCAGAGTGTTCACGTTCAGGAAATGGATTCAGCTCATAATTGTTGGTGCGTTTGATGCGTCGGCTGTAACCGGTTTTCAACACAGCTCTGTCCCATGGTTCGTAACGTAATTGCAGCGAAGGAAAGAAATTCGTCAATGGCAGCTTTGTTTTCTGATTATTCAGTGAAAACAAAAGATTACGTTCCGATTCTTCTACCCGAATACCTGCACTGTAACTGAAGCGTTTTACTTTTTCTGCATACTGTACATAACCTGCATGAATATGATTGGTAAGATTTACATTGCTGGTAAAATTGGAATCTACTGTAAAGTTATTTGTGCCCAACACTTTTGTGAGATAGAGAAAACGTCCATCCTGCACATCATACCTGTATTGATAACCCGCCTGTAAATTTCCGTTACCCACTTTTCTGTTATAATCCAATTTCAACCGGTATGCATTCAATGGATTTGAAGAAGGATTTTCTGTGTACTGTATGGTATCAGTTAATGACGGATAAGAGAGATTATTATTCGTGGTTAATCCTGAAAGATTCGCCCGTTCAAACAAAGCAGAAAAAACAAGTTTCGATTTGTCTGCAAACAAATGCGTGTAATCCAGATTAGCCAATGTGAACACACCTTCTTTCTGTTGTGTGTTTTTATTGAAGTAGGTAAAGTTGCTCACCGTTCCTGTTGAAAGATCTTCACGTTGATTATTGTACAACAGATCGGCCACACGTGTTTGATAACGCTTACCAATATAAAAACCGCTGCTGATGTTATTGCTTTTATTGATCTCGTAAGCAACAGCTAACCTTCCACCATAATTGTAACGGTTAAAACTTCGTTCGCCATTTGATGGAAATGTTGTTTTGATATTGTTGATAACAGTAAACACATCACCTTCCCTGTAACCGGCCAGATCGTTACGCAGGTAATTAAATCCACCGCTGATATCCCATTTATTTTTTCTGAATGCAGCCGACACATCGGCACTGTGCCGATGCGGATATTTATTGCGTTGATTATTGTAGTTATTAAATGCAGGTAAGCCACCCATTACGTTGGCCTGCACCATTAACCCATCTTCCACCCCATTTTTTGTGATGATGTTGAGAATGCCGCTTTTCCCATCTGCATCATACATCGCCGAAGGATTGGTAATGATCTCAATACTTTCAATGGCATCGGCAGGCAATTGATTCAACACAAATGCAGGATCGCCCTGTGTTGTTTTACCGTTCACCAATACTAAAAAACTGGTTGATCCACGTAGTGAAATATCGCCTTGTCCGTTTACAGAAACAGAAGGCAGGTTACGCACCACATCAATACCTGTACCATTGGATGCAGCAGCAAACTGCGATGCTTTAAAAACCTGTCGGTCGATCTTAAATGAAACAGGTGGTTTAATCCCTTTCACAATTACTTCCGCCATGGATGAAACATCGGGATAGAGATACAGTGAACCAAGCTTGTACTCCTGTGCCAGCTGATCGTAGGTGAGCTGAACGGTTTTTGTTTTAAAGCCTGTAAAACTGATGATGATCTCCCGCAGCTTTTTCTTCTCCGTACTCAGCTTAAAAAATCCCTTTGCGTCAGAGGAAGTAGTTTTCAATTTCACACCATTTGAATCAACAAGCGTGATGGTTGCTCCCTGCAAAGGAATTTGCTGCATGCTATCGACCACATTCCCAAAAACTATATTGGATGCTTGTGCCTTTACCTCGCTGCAACACACTACCAGGATGATGATTACCAATAACTTCACTGATTTCATGCTGTTGATTAAAATAAGTAGCAAATATAACCGCAGAACGCCAATTTATACCTCTGTGTATCACTCTGTCCGATTTCAATTATGAGGGGTTCTCCGTTCAAACTGTGTTTTGTTCTGTTTTGTGATACTGCAGCAATTTATATTTGGTAGTGCCGTGCAGAAAAAGCTGAGAAGTTGTATCTGCTCCCGGCACAAAGAATTTTAAAAAACGAATGAACATGCGAAATCTCCATCTTGTTCTCTTGCCATTGTTGATCGCTTTTGCAGCCTGTAAAAAAGAAGCAGCTCAACCGGTCAATAATACACCCAATAACAATACAGGTGGAAACCAGCAGGGAAATTATTCCGGTACAAAGCTCACGCTATCAAAAGGAGAGAAAGTTGTTTCACCTTGGGTTGAACTTTCAGCCGATTCTGTTTATACTTCCGAAACTGCAGTCGCTACCTTGTTTAGAACTTTCCCCGCAGATTTTGAAGATAAGGCAGTTTCCTTTTTTCTACCCAAAGGTTATATGGCTGTATTTGCTGCCAACTCCGATGGTACGGGTGAGTCGATCAGTATTGTAGCAAAAGACAATGACATCAAAGCGAATTTACCAGCACGTTTACGCAACAACATTTCATTTATCCGGTATATCAAGATCAGCAATCCCGATAAGAAAGGAACTGCCTCTGTAAGTGACGCAGCAGTACAGGCCTTTGCAGCGCAATGGTATTATGGATGGAGCCTCAACAAATCTTCGTTTCCTGATCAGCAATTTATTCCCATGACCTGGGGCAAGGGTTCCTGCACCAACGCAAATGTGAAATACCTTGTTGAACGCAATGATGTAGATCATTTACTGTCGTTCAATGAACCGGATAATTCTTCACAGTCCAATATTCCTGTGATCGATACAGCGATTCAACGTTATAAAATAATGCAGAAGACCGGTTTGCGATTGGGTTCACCTGTAACAGAGCAAGACAATACGTTTGGTGCGGGTAAATGGCTTACCAATTTTATGACGCAGGCGCAATCACAAAAATTAAGAATAGATGTACTGCCCATTCATTGGTACGATTGGGGAAACCAAACCAACAATGGTGCTACCGATTCATTAACGGCTGAAAAAGTATTTACAAGGTTTGTAGCCTTTGTTGAAAAAGTTCGCCTCGCATATCCTAATCTGCCTATTTGGGTAACGGAGTATAATGCAAATCCAAATCGTTCTTCCGACGTTGTTCACCGGTATTTTATGAAACTGTCAACCGAATGGATGAACAGCACTTCATATATAGAGCGCTATTCTTATTTCTTCCCTGCTGCTGTTCCGGCAGTACAACCGGATAACAGTTTAACAGTTGCCGGTGCTTATTGGAAAAGTTTGCCTTCTACTAAATCACTATCGGGAAATATTATTGCAGATGCGGTATTGGTGCAATAAGAAGAAGGAGTTGTTGTGATACTACAAAAGGATGCCAATCTTTAAAAGGTTGGTATCCTTTTTTCAAATACGATTCTCCTGCAAGGGACTCGTCGTTTATATATTATTTCTTTATTACCCGATTGTCAAACGGCGAATGGGTTGCAACAAACTCAGCTGCGAAGGAAGTTTATAAACTGTAACATCTTATTTGATTGAGGTATATTTATCCAAAGCCAGGAAGGAACAAATAAGACCTGTTAACCAGATGAACGACCTGACCCAATTCATATTTCCCCATTCAGATGCAACACGTTTGAGCGTTTCTTTCTCAGGAAATTGTTTTGAGAGAAACATCATCTCATTTCGGGGAAAAAAATAGGTAAAGTTTAAAATCATAACCGATACATAGCAAAGCAAAGCTATCCCCAGATACAATCGAATAGAAGTTGATTTTTTCCAAAATAAAATCAATGCCAGCACAATCAAAATCATATTTGCTGGGTCTATCACTCCAAAAAATGTACCCGGATTAGCCACTCCAAAAAAATCTTTTGCTGCGGTTATGGATTTAGGTACGTTGCTTTCCCAATTGGCTGCATTGACAATAGAATTATAAATGTTAGTGAAGAACAATCCGCTTGAAAATGCTACGACAGTATAAAGAAGGATCTTTTTCATTTTCATTATTTCAATTTTTCATTAAAGTCACTCAGAAGAAGAAACACTATTTTTTACGTTCCTCGAGTTGTTTGATATACAGTTCTAAAAACTCGTCAATGGGAACTCTTTTATAGTTTTCGTAGATATCTACAAATTGACTGAATTGGAAATAACCGTATTTCTCGGGTTGCGGGCCCAGCTCCCAATAATTTGTATTGAACCATGTGATGCGGTTTTCCTCAGCTTTCGGAACAGGGTCTGGCACTTTCTGTAGAAATGCTTTGGCAAATCGATAGCATTGTTCCAGTTCAGCAGATTTACCCACACTGTGCCAGTAGTTCATAGCAAGTATATTCACTTCTAACTCTTCCTGATACATCGCTTTAGGGTCGTGAAGTCCGTAAGCTGCTACCAGCCCATGACCCAGCTCATGCGCTATATAAAACCCGTTGAAGAAGCCGGCAAAAAACTTTTTGGCTTCAGCTTCATTGTCTGAATAGGTGGCAAAGAACGTCTTATGTTCTGTGGGTAATTCGTGATAGAGTGAAGTAACAATGTTTTTGCTTTTTGGGGCATAATACACCATGGCAGGAGTAGTGTAAACCACAAAGCCCACTTTGAAATCTAATTGAGGCCTGATGGCATTTACCCGTTTGTTGAAATCGGCAACCATAGGTTTTGCATCACGAACGAGTGAAGCAGAATCGGTATAAAGCGAAAACAATTTATCCTGTGAATACAAGCCCGTCATAGACACACACAAGAGTGTGGTGAGAATAAAGATTGATCTTTTCATACTCCGTTATTTTTACTTCTGCAAAGCTATCCGGAGAGAAAAGCTGTGATAGTAAAAAAACGGCAAAATCAAATCTTGTCCCAATCCAATTGAAACTGTATATGTTCTTCTGATAATTCTTTGTACAGGAGCGTAGGTGTGAGCCCGGCAAATTCTTTGAAATCTTTGATGAAGTGTGTTTGGTCGTAATAGCCTAATTCGTATGTCAAATCTGTCCAGGAGATGATGGGTCTGCTTTCGAGCATTTTATATGCTTTATGAAACCTGGCTATGCGTGCATACATCTTAGCAGGCATGCCTAATCGCTCTTTGCATTTTCGCTCAAAACTACGGATACTCATACAAGCCATTGATGCAATCTTGTCCATGTTCAAATTGTGGTTTGTCAAGAGTTGTTGCAGGGCAAAATCAATGGGTAAGGGTTCTTTTATCTTCGATAGTTTTTTTAGAAAATAGGACTGTATAATAATATCCAACTCGTTTAACGTAATCGTGTCGTGCGATTTGTCTAAAAGTTCTTCTATCTCCCTGCCTATCACTTCTCTTGCACTGTAGCCATCGTTAAATAGTTCTGTCATCGGAATATTCAAAAACCGGTTTAGTCCTCCGGGCTGAAAAATAATGGATACGGTTTTATGACTTTCTTCTACCAATAGTTTGAAGGGAGTGATTTGTGCCCCCATCAATGTACAGGACGTAACGGTATTGAAATTGTTCTCGCCTGATCTTTTGGATTTAAGCCGGGTATAAAGATTGATGAACATTGCCTGGTCGGGTGACGGCATAAAATTGCCAACCAGATGTACAGGAACGTTGCCAAAGTCAGCTTCAATAATAACAATATACCTTATTAGTGAGTGCAACGCAGGATGCACTGCACAACGTTTTGTTTTGATATTTTCTGCCGGATCAGGCATCTGAAAAATTATTTACTTTCTATTTTAATATGAAACTAAGGTTTGTATTACCTGCTGTTGTTGGTTGTTGGTATCGTGCTTGCATAAAACCCACTATTGTGCCTTCTGGCTTTTTAATAGGTTAATTTAAATGATATTCTTTTTTGATCAAAGCAATTAGTTGATTGGCCTGATTTAATTGATCAGTTAAATTGTTTTTGTGTGCGCCTTGAGTAATCATAGCACCTGTTGCCATTAAATTAGCCATTTCGTCCCACTTTTTCTTATCGGGATCAATCACCCGCAATGTTTTTATAGAATCTAACGGAACTGACATTCCACGATTGTATACTAATTGACTAACCCAAAGCTTGAAACTAATTACTCTGCCAGCTTCCCTGTAAATCATATACCTGTCCAGCGATACACCTGAAGCATCAATACTTTTCCAGTAGCTGAGGATAGCATCACTAACATGTTTGTTTCTGATCAGCCGCATAGATCCGGAATTTTTTAGTTGTGTAGAGGTGCGGTCGGTATGAATATGATTTTGTCTCTGCCCGGCAGTACCGATCATATCATCGAAATGAGCAGGCAATACCTCTCCTATTTTGTAAGTTGATAAGAATATGAGGACAGAATCAGTATACCGGGAAACTGATTCACACACTTTAAGGGCATTGTTCAATTCTGCAGTATCCGATTCCAGATCTTCTACCAGTGAAATCATAAATTGTTTTTCTCTGTTATGTTCAATTACATGCTCCAACTGGTACTCGGCCAGAAATCCACAGAATACTGCAAGGAACAGCATTAAAAATTCCCAGAAATAAGATTTCCAATTTTTCTTTCCTTCATGATGTGCATGATGATGTACTTCCATATTTTCAGTTTCTTGATTGGGACTAACAGTCTCCTTGTCAGTAGCAGGAATAATTTCGTCAGGAAGATTTTCCGATTGATTGATGATCGGATCATCTAAATGTTCTTCATCAGTATTATCTGCCATTTAGTTTTGGTTGATTAAGTTATTAGCGTGTTTAATCGCATGACGCATACCACTCTAATTTATGATATAATATGATACCGTACAAAAAGAGGGCGGTATTGGTACAATAAGAAAAAGGAGTTGATATAATATGGCCTGTGCTTTATTCAGGTACAAGAAGTCAAGGCTCTTTTCTTCTGCACAACTCTTGCGCCAGCCTTCCGATTATTTAATTGAGTAGATACTTGCGCTAAAAGACGAAAGTACAAGTGTTATCAAGTGCATTGTCGTTGCTTTATCAACTAACTGAATATTATGCAACAGAAACAGCGGCAAAAAAATCCCTGTTTTAAAGGATAGAAAAACCGATACTGTTCCTGCATTTTTACAGTCTAAATCAATGCAGTAATGAAAAAGTCAATCTTTCCCGCTTTGTTTGGCATGGCATGGGTGATGAACAGTTTTTCTCAAATCAGAATAATGGAGAGAACAACGCCCATAAAAATGTCACCTACCACTACTACGGCAGCACCGACAAATTTGGTACAAGGGAAGGATTTAAGCGTGAGCATTAAGAGCTTTCAGTACGATCCTGCCAACGGGGGAAGTTTAACGGCCACGTATGTGGTTCGTAACAACGGAACAGAGCCGGTTGATGTAAATAACATATCCTTACAGGGATATATTGAAAATGTATCAACTTTACCAACAATGACGCCGGCAGATTATCCATTGAACGGCAAAAATTATTATGCTGCCGGGGGTACTTCACTGGCAACGTTCTCCACGTTGTTAAAGGGGGGAGAGCAAATAGAACGGGTGATCCGTTGTTTCGATCTCAGTAAGCGAATGTACCTGAATACTGCCTCAAATTGTAATTATGTACTGGTGTTAGACAATGATAATAAAGTGAACGAAGCTAATGAGAGCAACAATATGGTTACGCAACCGTTCAGAGGTTATGCAGGACAATATCAACCAACCGTAAATCCAAACCTGTATTATTTAACAGGTGCATTTTTAAAAATAAAAACGGGGAGCGACAGTAAGGAGATGGAATCAGCAGTGAATATCCGTTTAATACCCAGCACCATTAAAAACCTGAACGATGTTACGAATGAGTTTGTGAAGACCATTGCTAAAAATGAGAAGCCGCTTTTTAGTAATTTAACAGAAACGCTCATGCTTTTATTAAACCGACCTTCCACCTACACGCTTCAAAACCCTGCTACCAACCTTACTTCCTTCAGTTTAAACGGACTGGGTTTAGTGATTGAGTACAAACCAAATCTTTTTACAGATGCATGGAAAATCGACCAGGTGGAAGTAGTACTGCATTTCAAAGATGCAAACGATTACTATCATCCAACACAGGGTGTGATTACGATTCCGTTTACAATGCCTGCCAATACTTTTTTAGATGGGTTTGCCAAACGCATGCTTGTGTGTAAAGCAGATGGAAATTTTAACCCGGCTTCGATAAAAATCATTGAAAGAATATCAGCTTATTAGGTAAGAGTGGCAGCTTAACTAATTCGTTGGTTGAATGATGGAATACGTTTGCGCCAGCGAAGGAAGATAGTTTTGCTCTGTAGTACGCAACGTCCTCACACAGCTTAAAGCCAATAGTTATCTTTTTCCATTGGGAGACGTTGCTGAAAATAAAGCCATACTTGCTTAAAACCGGTTGTTGGCTGCAGCCTTTTACTCTTTAATTATTTCTGCCGGCAATAATTCTTCTCTAATTTTTCCGTCAACAACCGAAACGAAATAATTATTATTATCAACATTTTGAGAAACTGATTTCTTAACTACACCATTTATAAATAAAAGTCCAGACCTGTCATCACAAGCATAGCCCGGCTTAAGTTTTCCTGTTAAAATAGCGTTGTGATATAACGGTTGTCTTGTGGGTTCGCTGTGATAATGTGGCGAATGACTATAATTCAAAAAACTAAGTCCTTCAACAAATGACAATTCTTTTGGTCGTGAGTCAGTAGACCCACTGATAAACCAACATAAAGAACCTGCACTACCACCAGCTAAAATTATACCTCTCTCATAAGCCTTTCTTAGTACAGTGTCAATGCCTTGTGCTCTCCAAACAGCTAACATGTTGAGTGTATTTCCCCCTCCTACAATAACTGCATCGCATTCCAGTATTTGTTCTTCAAATGTTTTTTGTTTTGGCGATGAGTTTATGAAAGTTCTTAGAACGTATGGTATAAACGGTAATTCAGCACAATTGCTATACCAATTATTAATATAATTTGCGTTGTCAGCTGCACCAGTTGGAATAAATAAAATCTTTGGATGAGGCTTTTTTGTCAGACCAACTACATAATTAATAAAAACTTTATTAAAGTCTCCGCCATACACAAAAATTGTTTTGTCAATGTCCTTAACTGCCACCTGTCCAAAAGTGATAGTGAAAAAAAACAAAGAAAGAATAAGTATTTTAAACATTAGTTTCATGAGTTGTCGTTTTAGGCTGCAGCCAATGAGCAGTGCTTTATGCAGCTTGAGAATCAGTATTCGTCTGCCCATAACCGCTGCTGATTGACAATATATTGATGAAGTTAAGTACAAAAGCTGATAGGTTTCTGGTGCAAGTATTCCGCAGGATCCGTGTTGCCATTTATTTCTGTTCCGATTGCATCGGAAACTTCAAGCGCTCAACTGTTGCAGGAATTTATAATCCCGTGCTTATTTACAAATGCTCAGCTATTGTTTTTCAAATTCGCATATACAATCATCGCCGAATCAATTGGCATCAAGTGACCCACAGAGGTGGAACACTTGCGCCAGTAGGGAACGTTGCTGAGAAAAAAGACTTGCAACAGAAAAAATTTATTCAGTTCGCTTAACTCTAAACCTACACATTACATTATGAAATATCCCGTTATCATCAACTACCCTTCCTTTCATTTCACCTGTTACAAATGAACCAACCGGCCCGTATTCAAGAATATCAACAAGCGAACTATCGACGCTTGTATATTGATATAATTCAGGGAGCACGAAGTAGGGCGACCATTGTTTTTGTCCAACAGCAATATTTTGTTTCATAAAATTCACATAGACCCCTTCATGTGGTGGCCTGCCCTGTTGTAACCCGGCAACCGTAATCCACCCTTCCTGCGCATCTACATACTGTCTTAATTGATCTCTTGGAAATAAAATAGTTCTTACGACAGTATCATCAATAATATAATTCAGATACTCTGCGTTGGGTGATGAGGTTAAACATACAGGAATTGCAGGCAACCCATTTGAACCAACAGAGATCATCGTATTAACAGAATCGCCAGTTAGCAATTTAGTTGCATCAACAGGGAAAAGTGTAATTGATTCGGCGACTCCTCCACAAACAGGAATTTTAAAACTAAATGTTCCATTACTGTTAACTGGAAATACCGTTCTTCGTTCATTTTTAATCATTACAACACTTCCGTTTGAGACCGGATTCACATTGCAATCAATTAGCGAACCGGTTACAGTTGCAAACGCCACTCCCGGAACAATAATATCGGCAAGTGTTGTATCATTAATAATTGTAGAAACCGGATAAGTGTACACAGGGCTTACACATTTCACAGTGCTGTAAATTTCTAAATGGTATGCTGTATTTGTTTTAACATATGCTGCAAAAGAACCATCCATAACTGTTGTTTCAAGATAATCATAAGTAGTATTAACTCCTACTTCTTTTATTTTAATAATTACGTTTGATAATGCAGTCCCAGTTTGATCTTTCAATTTAGATCTCAAAATTACATCATAGCTTTTCCCGCATACACCCAGGTTGCCAAGATTGTTATGCCCTTGAACCATTTGAATAAACTTAACATCACCGGTTTGATTTGTAGAACGTTCGATTGGGGTAATAATTAAGGTATGAAAAATTCCAGGGTCGCAGTTTGTAAGCGTAAATTCGAAATTGCCATCGCCTGTTGTATTGTATTTGATTTTTTCATTTCCTCCGTAAGAAACAAATACGTGTCCGTCGGGTACGTTCGCTCCATTACATGCCTTAACAGTACCACTAACGGAAAAAGTTTGATTAGGCGGTAGCTGAATATTACTTAGCTTGATATTATTTTGCTGAACTGCTACCGTGGTTTTTAAAATTGACTGACGGCATACATTACCCGTTACTTCAAGAAATTGTTGTGTATTTACTTCAGCAATAGCTAAAAAATTTCCATTTAAATCAGAATAACTATATATAGGAGTACCAGGATCAGCAGCTTCTTTCGCTAAATGAACTTCTTGAAAAGCAACCGGCTTACTTCCAACACTGACCAGCCTACCTGTAACTTCTACATATTCGGAAGGATCAGCAAAGACCAATGAACTTGCCTGTGTAACATTAGCAGAATAACCCGATGCATTCTGCGAAGCCCTGCCTTGTTGTTTCCAAAAACCGGTTGATGTATCATAATACCAAACTGCAATTGACCCCGGGTTTCTTAATGGTTTCAAAGCCATCATGGAAACACTTATCGTTTTACCAGGAGCCAATTGTAATTTTTGACCATTTTTGCCAGTAAATTCCAATAATACCCCATTTGCAAAGTGAAGCATTTTCAATTTACCTGATGAATCAATCCCCCTCCTGTCTCCAATCAATTGTTTTCCAAACTCGTCCTGTGGAGAAAGCCCGTAAGCAAAATAAAAAACCTCCCCGGAGTATAGTAAACCGGTTGCTGTTTCAACAAACGGATCTCCCGGAAGAGTTATTATTGGACTACCCGTTGCATATATGTTGATTGTTGCTCCGCTGCCACCGTTTGATAAATAAGAACCAAAATTTTTCAATTTAACTCTGGTAAATACAGAGCCACCATCTGAAACTTTAAACGTTTTATAACTCGTAGAGTGCTTGCCTTTTGCAATAATTAATTGGGCCGCATCAGCTATTACATCGGCATCATTTATTTCAAAATATCCAAACTTGTCAGTATATGTTAATTTGTTCCCCCATTTTACTTCCGCTGCTTCAACGTATCCTGGTGCGCCTACACCGTCCGCTTCAACAAAACCTGATACAGAAGCCTTCACTTTATTAACCAGGTCCGGAATTCGTACACTGGGTTGAGGGGATGGATTTGTTGTGCTCTCTGGTTTTTTCTTGCAGGAGACCGCAATCAGAAAAAGAAAGATTGCTGTTTTACAAACAAGATTTGGGTGGCGGGGCATGAGGTGTTTGTTTTATCTGATCTGTAAAATAGAAAAAATACTGTCTAAAAAGAAAGGTTTCTGATTTTGAATTTCGGTTAAAGATTTAGCTGGTGCTTTAATTAGCATCCCTAAACAGGAACCCCGACAAGGTTTACAACCGTTGTCGGGGTTCCCACAATAAAAAATAAACTATCAACTAAATCTACTTCCAAATCGGCCCCACTCCCGCTTCACTCAATTTCTTATTCAACGCATTCAAACGAACTTCCAATGCATCGGCTCTTTGTTTTAGCGTTGTCCATTGTGCATCGTATTCTTTTTTCAAATCAAGGCTTGGCTGGTTTACTCTTGGAATATCACTTTCGGTTTGGTTAATCAGGAAGAGATAGTTGGCGGTAAACTTATTCGGGAAATTCTCTACATCATCATAAGCTTTGCTTTTGCGCTGCACCATGTCTTCGTCCCATGCTTTCATGTCTTTGCTCAACGCTTCTGCTTCTTTTTTGATGGCTGCGTATTTGGTATCCATTAAATTCTTCACGAGGTCATCAATCTGCAAACGCTTTCCGTTGAGTTTGTTAATGAGGTTGTGCATCACCGTTACATCAGCTTCCATTGTACTCATCAACGCATCATAAGCAGCATATTCAGCAGGCGTTGTGGGGTATAGAGGATTGGCAGCAATCACAGCCGTGGTGGTTGTTTGCTGTGTGCCTGCTTTGATGGTAACAGTGTAGGTACCGGGAATAGCTTTATGTCCTGCATAACTGCTTTCGATATAAACATTCGGTATGCCGGGCATGGTTGCATGACGCATATCCCACACAAAACGATTCAATCCTTTTTGTTTGCTGAGTGAAGGATTCGGCGGTGGTGCACCATCGTAATACGCTGCATTCTCTACAACTGTACTAAAGCTGCGGATGAGTTTACCTTTTGCATCAGTGATGGTCATTGTTACAGTATCCGTTGCTTTCAGTTCTGGTAAGTTGTAATACAGCACCACACCGTTGGCAGGGTTTACACCAGCGCCACGACCTACACCTGTTGCATTGGCTGCATTCATCGCACTGAAACCATTGGCGATATACGCATCTTCGGGTTGAACCAATTGTAAACCGCTTTGTTCTTTTTTGTATTGACGCAATACATGCAGATCATCCAATACCCAAAAACTGCGACCTGATGTTGCTGCAATGAGATCGCCTTTGTGTACACGCAGATCGGTGATTGGTGTAACGGGTAAATTCAATTGAAACGGTTGCCATTGTTTACCGCCATCAAAAGAAATGTACACACCTAACTCTGTACCTGCATACAACAAATCTTTCCGCACATCATCTTCACGCACGACTCTTGTAAACGCATTGTTCGGAATGCCGTTGTTGATCTTTGTCCATGTTTTGCCATAGTCGGTCGATTTGTATAAACCAGGTGTATGATCATTAAACTTATAACGTGTGGTGGCAATGTACACGGTTGCTTTATCGTGTGGCGATACTTCAATAGCATTGATCAAACATTCCTGTAAACCTGTTGGTGTAATATTGGTCCAGGTGGCACAACCATCTTTTGTTACATACACATAACCATCATCACTACCGGTATAGATCACGCCTTTTTCCAATGGCGATTCCAGAACGTATGCAAGTGTACCATAGTTCTCTGCTCCCACTGCTTCGTTGGTATAAGGCACACCACCTTTGCCTTGTTTTTCTTTTTCGTTACGTGTAAGATCGGGTGATACTTCTTTCCAACTGCGACCCATATCAGTGGTCTTCAACAACAATTGTGAACCATGATAGTATGTGTTCGGTTCATGTTTGCTCCAGATGATGGGTGCATTCCAATTGTAACGGTACTTGATATCTTTTGCATCTTTACCGAGATACTGAATCGGTGCAGGCATAATGTTGGTACTTGCTTTTGCCTTTGTATCGAGTACTTCAATGGTACCCTGGTAACTTCCACCCAATACATAACGGGGATCGTCAGGATTAAATGCAAGGAAAGCACTTTCGCCACCTGCTGATGCTTCCCAATCGCTGGCGGTAATAGAACTTCCACCAAATGAACGATGCGGAATAGAAACAGACGTATTATCCTGCTGACCTGCATAGATGCGATACGGAAACTGGTTATCGACATTGATGCGGTAGAACTGTGCCGTAGGCATTTGATTTTGCGGACTCCATGTTTTTGCAAAGTTGACTGATACGGAACAACCTCCATCGTTACTGATGATCATGTTGTTTGAATTCTTTGGATTGATCCAGAGATCATGATAATCGCCGTGTGTGCCGCTGAGATTTTCCCATGTTTTGCCGCCATCTCTTGAACGGAGTGCAGGCGCACTTAACACATAAATGGTTTGGTCATTATTGGGATCGATAAAGAGTTCAATATAATACCATGCACGTTGAATGAGACGATGATCATCTGTAATCCGGCTCCAGCTTGCACCTGCATTATTGCTTACAAATAAACCACCTGCTTCTTTTTCACTATCGCTTTCAATGAGTGCATAAACTTTCTCAGGATTGGAACGACTAACGGCAATGGACATCTTCCCCATTTCCGTTGGCAGTCCGTTGGTTAACTTCTGCCATGTATCACCACCATCAACAGATTTATACAATCCGCTTCCTGCACCACCGCTGATCACCTGCCAGGGTTTGCGGCCATGCTCCCACATCGATGCATAGATGATGCGTGGATTATTCATGTCCATACTTAATTCATTACAACCTGTGTTTTCATTTACAAACAATACATTCTTCCAGGTTGCACCACCATCTGTTGATTTATAAATACCACGCTCTTTACTCTTGCTATACAATGCTCCCTGTGCTGCAACTAATAATGTATTGGGATCTTTTGGATGCACCACAATGCGTGCAATATGTTGTGTGGCTTCAAGTCCCATTTGTTTCCATGTTTTTCCCGCATCAGTACTCTTGTACACACCATCACCATGATGCGTCATTACACCACGCACTGCATGTTCACCCATACCAACATACACAACATTGGCATCGCTCTCCGGCACAGCCACTGCACCTACGCTTCCTGTTTTAAAATAACCATCGGAGATATTCGTCCAGTTGAGACCAAGATCATCGGTCTTCCACAAACCACCACCTGTGGTGCCCATGTAATAGGTGTTGATGTCGCCGGGTACACCTGTGCCACAGTTTGAACGTCCACCACGGAAAGGTCCGATACTGCGCCATTTGACAGCGGAGAATTGTTTGTTGAGATCAGACTTGCTTGTGTCGGGTTTTGTTTGTGCGTTGATGGTTGTTGCTGCGAGAAGAAGAGCAACGAGGAAATATTTCTGCATGCTTATTAATTTGGATTTGTAATATAAAGCATAACAGTGAAACTTCGATCGTCTTTCCATTCTATTGCAGAATGCTTCGCATTCTTTGTTTTTCTTTTTCTTTTTGCTTCTCCAAAAAGAAACAAAAAAGAGCCCGATTTCGAATGACGGCCCGAAATCGGATTGTTCCCTGATTAAGCGTTTGCAATACTGTGGTGAATTACAGTTGTGCACTCACGATCATCCTCTGTAATACTCTTTAACTAAACGGCAAGCCGAAAAATAATTTATTGATATATTTCTTTTATGTCATGATATTTCATCCACCTTCATTATTTTATCGTTTCATTTTCCCAATTACGGATCATATCGGCGATGCTTTTATGTGATGATGTTTCAAGAAATAAAATCAATTGCTCATCGGTTAATTTTTCTTTTTGCTGTTTGAATGCATTCCAGAGTTTTGGCACCAATTGTTTTCCACCTGCATCATACATGTCGCCTGCTGCTTTATGCCAGCGGCATTGATACCATCCATAATTCTTTCCATGAAACTGACCTATTTCATTGTAATTTTCATGTACGTCCTGCAGACTGGTGAACTTAAATCCCTTGGTTCCATTGTTGATCACCATTCGGGGAAAAACGGTGAGCGCCGGTAATTGCCCCGGTTCATTTTCTGCAATATAGGTATGTAGTAAAATATTGCAGAACAGTTCACCCATCCATTTCCGTTGCATGGTTAGCCCACCTTGTATATGAAACGCATGACCGAGTTCATGCAATGCCAGCAAATCAAAAAATGCTTCCATGCTGATGTTGCCATCGGCATTACGATACACTGTTTCAATTTGTTTCCGCAGCTCAGTTGGTAATTGATCAAGGGGCGGAAGAAAACCTTTCCACATGGCGTTGTCTTCTGCTGCTACAATTAAGGTTTGTTCATCGTTATAATGCGGCATACCATACACAGGGAATGTTGTATAACTACTCCAGTCTGCAGCTGATAACACCAACAGCGTAACGGTTGGTTTAAAACCAATGAGTTGACTATGAAAGTTTAACGCCTTCTCCAACCTGCCTGCAATGGTTGCTGTTTTTTTCGCATGACCGACACTGTAATACACACGTATGTTTTTGTTTTCGAGTGCAGTGAGCTTGTCGAAATTTTGTGCAGTGGAAGTATACCGTATTGAAACGAGGAAAAGCAGCAAGAGAAAAATTGTTTTTTGCATGGCGATTTATTTTACACAAATCTCGCCACGCATGAAAACGATAAATAGTATGAAAACGACATTATAAACGAAGAGATGCCTGCAAACGAACAGGTGTATCGCCCAGTTCTTTTTCGATGACACCCGGTGCCACACCGGCAAACTGTTTAAAGTCACGGATGAGATGCATCTGGTCGAAGTAATTACATTCATAGGCGATCTTTGTCCAGCTGATGCCGGGCATCTGTTCTTTGAGCCGGTAAGCTTTTGAAAAACGAACGATCCTGGAGAATAACTTCGGCGGAAGACCAATACGTTCTTTGCTCACCCGTTCAAACTGGCGCAGACTTAAACAAGCCATCGATGCAAGTTTTTCGATGGATACATTTCCTTCAACACGCAACAACTCCAGCATTGCTTTATCAAACGGTAAGATATCTTTTAAACTTTTTGCTTTTTTCAACAGGAATAGTTCCACCACATCTTTAATGGCATCAAAACTATTTGCTTCCTGCATTTTTTCATTGAGCTCATTCATTTCATTGCCAAATACATCTTCTGCATCATAACTGCCGTCGATCATTTCAGCCATTGACAAACCAAGCAGGCGATGCAAACCGCCGGGATGAAGACCTACACGTACTGCTTTGTGATCCCTGTTGATATCGATGGTTACACGGTTCAGTTGCGGACCAACAATAACACTGCGTGGTTGCAGGATAAATGTATCAGTTCCTTCCTGCTGCACTTTGATCCTGTCGTTGATATAGAAGAACAATGAATTTTGCGGTGTGGGTGGATAAGGACATAACACAGCAGGCACTTCGGGATCTATTTCTGCATGCACCAGCATAATGCATTGCACAAACTCCTGCAACAAAGGATGAGGTATATAAAATCTGGTTTGCAACTTATTTTGAAGCTACGCAAACTTATTGAAGGCTCAAAAGACCGAATCTAATTTTCACTATCTTGTCGCTATGAAAAAGTATGTATTTCTGCTGCTCGGTTTTGCAGCATTCCAAAGTTCTGCACAGCAGGTAAAGATTTCAAAAAGTATTCAACAGGCGATGAACAGGATCGATACCAATACCATCCGTTCACATATTGCCTATCTCGCCGATGATAAATTGAAAGGACGTTTGCCCGGTACCGAAGGTTATCAAATGGCCGTTGATTATGTAGTTGATCAATATAAAAAAATGGGTGTGGCACCCGGTGGCGATAATGGTGGTTACACACAGAAGTTAATCTTACGCCGTTCGTTGCTGAATAATAAATCATCAGTAGCTGTGTTGAAAGATGCAAACGGCAATATTGATTCGCTGGATTTTGCTGTAGACTATACAGCCATTCCACACCCCATGCTTACAAGTGCAGCGGCGCAGGGCCAATTGGTATTTGCAGGTTATGGTGTAGAAATTCCGGGACAATATTCTGACTATACAGGTATAGACGTGAAAGGAAAAATTGTGGTATTGGTTGCTGGTGCACCTGATGGATTGATTTCAACACTCACTGCCCATTTCTCCAATGCGGGCAATAAAATGAACACTGCATTTACCAAAGGAGCAATCGGCGCCATCATTATTAATTTAGCTGTAAGACCTTCTGGCAATGTTGCTGCCGCTATACAATCAAACGTGGCGGTAAATCCTGAGAAGACGGCTGCATATGGGCGGGCATTTACCGGCAACCTGAAAGTTGCATTGAACGGAAGTAAATCTTTATTGAGCCGTTTATTTATGCATTCCGGTAAAAACATGGAACAAGTGTTGGCCGATATTAAAAAATCAAAAGCATCATCCTTTGCATTGCCCTACAGTATTTCCGTTTCGTACAATACTTCGCATACCGATTTTGAAAGTTATAATGTGGTGGGATTAATTCCCGGCAGCGATAACGTATTGAAGAATGAATACGTGGTGCATTCTGCACATCTTGATCATGTGGGTATCGGTCGGGCAGTAAATGGTGATTCTATTTATAACGGCGCACACGACAATGCATCGGGTGTAGCTTCATTGCTGGAGATTGCACGTATCTATAAAACATCAGGCGCAAAACCAAAACGCTCCGTATTGATCGTGATGGTTACTGCTGAAGAAATGGGATTGGTTGGTTCTTCTTATTTCGCTGCAAATCCTACTGTTCCAAAAGCATCGATCGTTGCTGATGTAAATACCGATATGCCAACAGTGATTGCTCCTTTGCTTTCTGTTGTGCCCTTAGGTGCAGAACATAGCAGCATTATGAACAATGTAAAATTTGCTGCTTCGTATTTAAAACTGGATGTAGAAAAAGATCCTGAGCCTGAACAAAACCGTTTTGTGCGTAGTGATCAATACAGTTTCGTGATGAATGGAATTCCCGCCCTGCATATCAAGTATGGCAACAAAACAAACATCCCCGGTTTTGACCTGGATGCCTTTGTAAAACAATGGCGTGCGAAATACTATCACCAGAGTGCCGATGGATTGGATGGGATATTCAACTTCACTGCAGCAAAAACATATGTGCAGTTGAATTTCTTAATCAGTTATTCAATAGCACAAACAACTGAACGGCCGAAGTGGAATGCAGGTGATCTGTTTGGTGCGGTGCAGCAATAAACGAAACCTACCTATAAGAAACAGCCGGACAGAAATGATCCGGCTGTTTTGTTTAAGTTCCATCATTCTATTTAACATTTACTTATTTACTTTTACAGTGTATACATCATCCTTACTGAAACAACCACCGTATATGAAACGCTCTGTATTGTTCGCTTTGTTTTTGTTCTTGCTGATAGCAGCAACAGAAGCACAGGATATTTACCTCAACAAAGACACAACCATTAACAACACCTGGAACATTCCCAAAGGAACCATCCTTAAATTCGGCAGCAAAGGAAAAATTAACGGCACCGGTACCATCAAAGGCGGTATTATTGATGCAGCACTTACACAATGGATCTTTGATACAACGCTCACTGTTTCTCCCGAAGGAACGTATAACAATGTATTCAGCGCAAAATGGTTTGGTGCAGGGTCTGTAAAAGACAATGCAGGCGTGTTACAAAAAGGGATCAATACGGTGTTAGCCAACAGCGGAACATTGCGCAACTTCTTTATTCCACGTGGGGTTTATCCGTTCAGCAAATCATTAACTGTTGCAAGTTTATACAAAGAACAATATACCGGATGTACGATTCATATTTATGGTGAGTCTTCTTTCTGGGATAGTGGTACAGGCACCACGTTGCAATACACCGCAACCGATGGTTTTGCGTTAGGATTACAACTCAACAAAGGAAGCGAGATCAATAACCTGACTATCCTTGGTCAGTTTAAAGCACCATCTGCTGTTGATTCTGTTTACTATAATATTCCGTTTGATCAATATAATGATATGAATGGAAAATGTACGCCGCAGTATTCAGGTCTGGTGATTGATTATGATGGCAGCAAAAATGCGAGTGGCTCAACAGGTATAAAAATACACGACATGAACATTGGTAACTTTACCATCAATTATCTTATCAGTCCCAATGGTAAAACCGTAAATGCAGATATTCTATTGTTTGAAAATATCCGCTGCGGTAATGGAAAAGTTGGTTTTGCAACCGGGCAGGCACAAGAAAAAGGAAATGTGATTCGTGGTATTTACAGTTGGGGCAGCATTCATACATTGTACGTTGCAGGTAAATATGGAAAAGCACAGGCCGGCAGTTATACCATTGATGGCGGTAATGTTGCCGGACGATGCATCCGGTTGTTTGATATTGCACAGGCAGGTTGGTACAGCACCAACATCAGTAATCTGTTTGCAGAGAGCTTGGGCAGCATTGGCAACATCAGTACACAAATACCATTGAACATCAGCAACAGCACATTTCACTTTGTGTATCCCAATAAAATCGGAAGGCAAACATTACTCAACAGCAACAATGAAAAAGTAGCTTTTTCGAATTGCATTTTCCGTTATTATGGTAAAACAGATCCTATGAAGTTTGTTGGCAGAGCAACGTTTACGAATTGCCAGTTCAGCGGGCCACAGGTGAAAGAATAAACAAACGCTATTGCTTTAAATAATATTCATCGGTTTCTATAAAATAGCCGTCTGCCATCAATTTCATTAATTCAACAGTGGTCCATGTTGCATTGAAGTAGAATGTATGATCCTGGTATAAGTAAATAAGTGAAGGCAAATCTTTCGTTTTACGACTGCATTCCCAGGTTGAAAAAATATGGTCTGCTTTTTTTTCGATGATATACAGTTGCCACCAGTTATTTCGTTCACCTGTTACACTTCCACGGAAACTCACTGCATAGAAGCGATCATTCAATTGACGAAGCACCGCATTTTTTCCAAGATCAAAATAAATGGTGTCGATCGATCTCATGATAAATGTATCCTGTTCCTGCCAATACGCTCTGCCTGTCGACATTGTGCCTTCATAATCAACGTCATACATCTTTGCATTACGGGAAATGAATTGATCAACCGTATCAACAGGTTGGCGCAGACTATCGTAAACGATCAATTTCTCAAATTCATACACTTCGCCTTCCGGATAAACAAACTCTCTTGCTTTGTTAAGTTTAGGCCATGCACCTTTGGCAATTTTCTCAATCCCGTTTATGATAACAGCAAAAAAAGTTTCCTCAATCAATAACGAAAGACTGTCGTTGGAAGAATAAAAAGGCGAACGTTGCTGTGCTTCCGGTTTCCAATAGAACGGCATACTGTTCGTTCCTGATGATATTTTTCCTGAATCAGGAAAATTGATCATATAAACACCTGTATCCGGTAACGATTGCCAGGTGCCTGTTAAATGCGCCGGAAATTCATTGCTGTTTGGTCGGTCTGTCGGCAGGGGTTGTTCAAAATAAAACGTGGTGCAGGAACTTACCTGTACAAAAAGCAAACAAACAGCTATGCTTTTAAGAGCATTGGTAAAGCATCCGCACATATTTACCTGTTTTGGCAGAAGGTACAACACTTGTCACTGGTTTTCCAATGATACGCATCATTGATCAGATTGAATGTTGATCACAACCTTCACCATTTTCAGGCTTATACATGAGATAAGGTGTAACAGTGCCCGTTATTCAATAGCAGGCACAGTTATTGACATACAGTAGTATCGCCATATTATGATCTGTATTGCCCAAAAGCACACAGACCAGATTATTCACATTAAAATAGAATTTATGAAGCAGGTACTCATGTTTGTTTTTTCATTGCTCTTCACCGGTTCGTTTGCTGTTGCACAGGAAACCGATGTACGGAAAGAAAAGAAACGTATTAAACAGGAACAAAAACAGGTAAAGGATTTAAACCTCGACCGCAACCAGGGGCAACAGATCAAAAGTATCAACAACCGTTACAGAGATGAGCATAAAGCCATCATGCAAAACGATGCACTTACTCAACAACAAAAGCAGGATCAGATCCAGGCGTTAAATAAACGAAGAGTCGAGGAAATTCATAACCTCATTGGTCAGGATAAAGCAAAAGACTATGACCGCATCCGGGAAAATGAAAAAATGAAAGACAAGGTTAAAGAGGAAGAAGAGAAAGTGAAAGACAAGCAAAAAGAGAAAAAAGTAAAAGAGGAAAAAGTAAAGAAAGAAAAAAAGGAAAAGAAAAACGGTAAAGGATAAACGAATAAAAAAGTCCGGCAGATGATCTGCCGGACTTTTTTATTAATAATCTGAATAGTCGGTGGGGCGAAGAAACATGATATCAATATGCGATACATTGTTCTTGTACTCCGGCATGGCGGATAGCTTCTTCCAGGCGGGATCGCTGCCAAAACTCTTCCAATGCGCATCTCTGTCGGCCATATTTTCAAAGCTGGTCATATACATCAGGTTGGGCATTTTGCTGCCGGCAATTACTTCGCTGTAAAAAATAGCGTTGAAGTTTAACCGTTTGAATAAACCGATCTCATCACCTTCATTAAACATGTGCACTTTGTTCTGAAAGATCTTTTCCGTTGCACTTTCGTAGCTGCGTAATTCATACACACGTTCTTTCTTTGGTGATTTCAGTTGCGGCAGTTGCATAACAGGTGCCAGCGAAAAAGCCTGCAACAGAATTGTTTCCATTCTTGTATACGGAGCTGCAGTATACACCGCATTCAAATAAGCGGCCCCACTTGCCAGGTAAGCTTTGTCGGACGATAGTTTTTTCGTCAGCTCAGTAACTGCAGTTAACGATTTGAGCGGAATCAACACATATAATTTTTTCACAACAGCTGTATCATTAGCAATTGCTTTAAATACTCCCACTGATTTAATGTTGATGCGATGCAGGGCAGGTATCAATGCCTGCTGCAGATAAGTATCTAACACTTGCTCCTGTTCATTACTGCTGTAATGATAAACTGTGAGCTGATAATATTCACGGGCAGGAGCTTCGGCAGCATGCCCCGACTGAAGAACAAAAAACAACAATAACGATGCAATGAGTAAAAACTTATTTATCTTTTTTTTCATATAACAACTGCTTGTGCGATGAAGATAAACAAAACAAAGGAAAGCATTCATCACCGATGCTTCTGTTTGTTTTTCGCTCATTTTTTTTATACTTTACCAGACAAATCATTTTCTATGCCCATCTACATGGACCTTCATATTGTTCCCGGCGTTACGGCAAAAGATGTAGCTGAAGCACATAAACTGGATGTGTATCTCGAAAAAGATCATAGCTGTAAATGCATGACCTATTGGGTGGATGAATTAAGGGGACACGTATTTTGTTTGATTGATGCACCTTCCAAAGAAAAAGTAACGGAGCTACATAACAAAGCCCATGGGTTAACACCACATAAGATCATTGAAGTGCAACCTAACCTTGTTGAATCGTTTCTCGGCCGCATCAGCGATCCGGAAGAAGCAGAACTGACAGACACCGGATTAAAGCTGATCAATGAAACATCATTCCGCATTATCCTTGCAACAAAAATGAACGACCCTGTATTGCTGCAACAGCAAATAGGTTTGGAAAAAGCAACTGCAATGATCAGGCAGTTGAATACAATTATAAGGAGGGAGATTGCCAATGGCAATGGTCTTGAAACAGAAAATGCCGGTTCTGATTTTATCGTATCATTTACATCGGCAGCAAAAGCCATTGCGTGCGCCTTTGCTATACAACAGGCACTAAACGATAACGATCTGAAACCTGCAGGGTTGAAAATGAGTATTCATGCCGGTCAGCCTGTTGCAAAAAAAGAAGATCTGTTTGGTGACACCATTCAACTGGCCGAACGTTTATGCTTTATCGGTAAACCTATGCAGATAAGTATTACATCAACAGTAAAAGAACTGGTATCAAAAGATCTGTTGCTGAATAAAGAAACCAATCTTTATACACTGTCGGCTCAGGATCAAAATCTGCTTCACTTATTATTTTCAACGCTCGATGAAAATTTTCAGGATCCTGATTTCAATATGGATGAATACTGCAGTTCAGTTGCCATGAGCAAATCGCAACTGTACAGAAAAACGATGGCGCTTTGCGATATGTCGCCGAACAATTTATTAAAAGAATACCGTCTTGAGAAAGCAACGGAATTGATGAAGCGTAAACAACCAAGCATATCAGACATCACATTCGATTCAGGATTCAACAGTCCCTCCTATTTTACCAAATGTTTCAAAAAGAAATATGGCATTCTGCCGATGGCCTATCTTGACATGCTGAAATAACAATCAACTACTGTTTGACAGAATTTTACCATTTATTGGGTGATTTGTGATAGTAAATGCGGTTTGCATGAAACTATCTTTGATTCATCTATCACCAATAAAACTGTTTGTTATGAAATCAATCACGAAACACCGCTATTTGTTTATGACGATGTTATTGTTTGCCGGTTTTACTTCGAAGGCACAAACAAGTAACACCACTTCTAAAAAGGAACCTGTGATGAAAACCTATCTTATTGAAAGAGATATTCCCGGTGCCGGTCAATTTACACCTGTTGATCTGAAAGCTATTTCACAAAAATCCTGCAGTGTATTAACAGAGATGGGCCCAAAAATCAAGTGGCTGCACAGTTATGTAACAGGTAATAAAATTTACTGTGTGTATCAGGCCGAAAACGAAGAACTTTTACGTGAGCATGGAAAGAAAGGTGGCTTCCCTGTTACCAATATCACAGAGATTGGAACAACCATCAGTCCTGCAACAGCGAAAGAATAAGATCACTGCAAAACACCTTCAACAGTATGTTGCTGTATTATCAAAAAATATGGTAACAACATTTCTGGAAACACCTGTCTTTATTTTTTCCGACACAATTTAAGATCGACCCTTCTTTTGTTTTGTTTACACAAACGAATGTGAATTCATTTTTTGTTTGCGTAAAGTAAAGCATGGCGGAGCTATGCCCTGAAAAACCAATATTCATCCTATCCTTCACATGAAGCGATCACCTATTTTCTATAACCAAAAAACAAAGGAGTATAACATGAAACAGATCTTTCACAAACAACAGCACAAAGCCCTTCCTAACCCATTCCTCTTTATGATTTTACTGCTGGCAATATTTTCAGCAGGCAGTTGCAGTAAAGAAGCCAGTATCAAATCTGACCCCTTACAAAAGGAATTATCGATGAGTAAAACAAGCATGCTTATTCCCGGCGCCATGCTTACCAATTACAGTGGATTAAATGCTACTACCTTATGGGAACTGCAGCAGGCACGTGCCGCAACAGCAAAATACAGGGATATTAAAAATGCAGTAAAGGACGGATATGTTGACATTGATGTAGTGCGACAAAACATGGGTTATCATTTTTTAAAAATGGATAATCTTGATGCAACGTTTGATTTCAGAAAACCGGAAATACTGGTGTATAACAAAATGGAGAATGGCAGTATGCAACTGGTAGCAGTTGAATATGCAGTACCTATTCCTCTTTCACCAAACAATGCACCTGCCGGTTTTACAGGAGCTAATGATGTATGGAAATATGATACTGATTTTAACCTCTGGCTTTTACATGCCTGGGTTTGGTATCACAATCCTGAAGGTGTTTTCAATCCAACTAATTCATTGGTGCATTTACATTAAGCTGCAACGAAAATCAAAATGATTGCAACAAAAACAGGTCGGTTAAAACCGACCTGTTTTTATACATGAACGATGTAATTATTTAGGAAGAACTACTCCGTCAATTACATGCACAATACCATTGCCTGCTTTAAGATCAGTAGCTACAACAGTTGCTGTGCCACCATTCTCATCAGTTAAAATTACTTTACCATCAACAAGTGATGCGGTTAACTTACCACCGCTTACTGTGGTTAAAACAGCTTTGCCCTTTCCTTCTGTAATTGCTTTTACAACTCCCGCAGCATCAATATTACCTGCCACTACATGGTAGGTCAATACCTTTGTTAATGTTGCTTTGTTTTCAGGCTTTAATAATGTTGCTACTGTGCCTGCAGGTAATTTGTCGAACGCAGCATTTACAGGTGCAAATACAGTGAACGGACCAGCGCTTTGTAAAGTAGCAACCAGATCAGCGGCTTTAACTGCGGCAACTAATGTGGTATGCTTTTCAGAACCAACAGCAATATCAACTACTGTTTTTTGTGCAGATACAACTGAAGTGAATGCAATCGCAATTGCAGACAACATGAGAAACTTTTTCATAATGATGTGTGTTTTTATGGCGATTATTACACGATCAAACAAAAAAGGTTTACGACAAGCTTGATTTTATTTTGATTTAACAAACCTGTCTAAGGATGTTTCTGAAAAGCGAATAAAGATGTAAACAAAATTATTGAGCAATCAATTCTCAGGAAGCTGCGCAGGCTTTTACCGCAATTATAAACTGCCTTACTTCATCTGCTGAATTATACACTGACGGTGTAACACGCACACAACCATCTTTTCCTAATGTGCGGGCCACTGTAAATATCTTATGTTGCTTAAATAAATAATCAGCTACTTCTGCTGCTGTTTTATTTTTTATGCGGAAAGAAGCAATACCGCAGGAGAACTCAGCGGGCACAGCTACTTCAACGTTCGGATGTTCTTTCAACTCGTTTACCCACAAACTTTTGAGATAATGCAGTCTTGCTGAAATTCGTTCAATACCCAACTGCTGTTGAAATACAAGACTGGTTGGAATGGTCATGTTCACTGCAAAAGGAGTTGTACCAAAATGAGCCAGCTTATTGATACTTGTTTCTGCTGCACTTGTATCACCAAACAACGCTTTCAGTTCCTTTATGCGTTCCTTTTTCACATAAAGAATTCCTGCACCAACAGGATTACCGATCCATTTGTGCAGGTTCATTCCCACAAAATCTGAATTCAATTCTTTCAAGCTGAATTTTATTTGTCCTAATGCATGTGCTGAATCGGTCATTACATCCACTCCCCTTTCTTTAGCCATTGCTGCAATTTTTGCAACCGGCACAATCAAGCCATTGATATTTGAAACATGCGTGAGCAGGATCACTCTTGTTTTATCGGTGATCAATTTACGATAGATCTCTACGATCTCGTCTTCACTTTTGGGCAACAACGGCATTTCAAATTCTTTGACGCTGATCTCTCCTCTTTTCTCCAGCATACGAAATGTTTCGATCATACTGAAATAATCGAGTTGATTCAGGATCACTTCATCACCCTGTTTAAACGGATAACCCTGTATAGCAATATTTAATGCTTCCGTTGCATTACGAGTAATGATGATCTCTTCATCCGCAACACCTAAGAAAGCAGCTACTTCTTTCTTTGCAGCAGCAGCAATAGCAGGATAATCTTTTCGTGCAAACCTTGCCGCCTGTGCATTGGCCTTTACAATATTCTTTTTAAATACTTCTAACACGGGCTTTGGCTGAATGCCATAGAATCCATTTTCAAGATTGATATAGTCTCCATCCAGTTCATAATATTTCTTAGCGATCTTCTTCCAGAATTTTTCATCTGTGGCAGCACCTTCAGCAGTAAAATCATTTTCATCAATTGATGTATTGGTATTTGCCAAAGCAATGGATGGTATACCTGCAATCACCAACCCGCTGCCCAGTTGTTTCAAAAAATCTTTCCTGTTCTGTTCCATAAAATAATCGCTTTAAAAAATCAAATACTATTCAGCTTTATTACTTGCCCGGCGGCATACTTGGCCGTACTTCAATTTTACTGGGCAAGGTACGTGGGTTCATTTGCAGAATATTTATAACCAATTCGCCAATATCTTCTGGCTGTATCTTCCACGCATCTGCATCATTAGGCACATGATTATTAAAATAAGTAGCAACAGAGCCGGGCATAATGGTAGTTACTTTAATTCCATATTTACGCAAGTCAAGCATCACAGCCTGTGTAAATCCAACCAATCCGAATTTACTTGCATTGTATGCTGATGCGTTTTCAAAAAAGTTGGTACCTGCAAGACTTGCAATGGTAATGATATATCCTTTTGTTTGTTTCAATGGATCGATACCTGCCTTCACTGTATTAAATACACCGGTTAAATTTGTGTCGATCGTTTCTTTCCATAGCTGCTCCGTTAAATCTTCAATCGATGCAAAATGACCAACACCTGCATTTGCAACAACCACATCCAATTTGCCAAAGTGAGCAATCACGGCTTCCACTGCTTTTTTCTCCGATGCCAGTGAACTTACATCTGATTCCAGTGCCAATACTTTTGAAGGATCTGTACTCAACGCTTCAGCAGCTTTTACTGCCGATTGTAAAGAACGTCCCGTAATGGCAACCTTCATTCCTTTCTCCAATAACGATTTGGCAATGCCATAACCAATACCTTTTGTTCCGCCAGTTATGTAGGCTACTTTCCCGTCTATCATATTCATGCTTGCTTAGTTTAGTTTTGCTTTGAAATTACGAAATAATAACTCCACAAAATGGCAATGGAAATTGATTCATCTGTCTTACTGTGAGTTTCTTTACTTTTACCACTCAATTAAAATTATTTACGCATGAAGGCGAAACTATTTTTTTATACTTCTGTATTCCTACTCACCGGTTACACAGCCGCCTGTACGGATAAGAAAACAACGGGGTCAAATGAAACCGGTGCTGACACAATGCAGTTGCCACCAGTAGAAACGAAAGCTGCAAACACAAATTATAAACCTGCCTTCGCCGGACAAACAAGAATTGGCGGAGTTAAAACAACCACAGCTTATAAAGTAGAAAAACTTGCTGATAAAATAGGACGTCCCTGGGCCATTACGCCAATGCCCGACGGACGTTTACTGATCACCGATAAAAGAGGTGGCTTTTTGCAGATCTTCGATGCGAATGGTGTGCTGGTAAAAAAGATTGAAGGTTTGCCGGCGGTTGATGCAGGTGGACAAGGTGGTTTGCTTGATGTGGCACTTGATCCATCATTCAGCAGCAATAACATGATCTACTGGTCGTATTCAGAAAAATATGATGTTGGTAATTTAACAGCAGTTGCAAAAGGTAAGTTAAACGAAGCAGCAGGAACGGTTGAAAACGTCACCGTTATCTTTCGTGCAACACCCGCACTGGCTGGCTCTACTTATCACTATGGTTCACGCATTGTGTTTGATAAAGACGGAACCATGTTTGTAAGTTCTGGCGAACGCTCTAATCTCGATGGAAGAGTGCAGGCGCAAAAATTATCTTCAGGACTTGGAAAAGTATTTAAAATTACCACTGATGGTAAACCGGCACCGGGCAATCCATTTATTAACCAGCCTGGCGTGATGCCCGAAATTTATGCGTATGGAAACCGTAATGTACAGAGTCTCGACATTCACCCGGTTACAGGTGAATTATGGGAAGCAGAGTTTGGCCCTCGTGGTGGTGACGAATTAAACATTATTAAACCGGGAAAGAATTATGGCTGGCCAATCATTACGTATGGCATTGAATATGGTGGCGATAAAATTGGTGATGCTATACAACAGAAAGAAGGCATGGAACAACCTGTTTATTACTGGGATCCCGTTCTTTCTCCAGGCGGTATGGCCTTCTATAAAAGCAAAACAATACCTGAATGGGAAAACAATCTTTTTATTGGCGGATTGAGCAGTTCACATATTGTGCGACTTGTTATTAAGGATAATAAAGTTGTGGGCGAAGAACGTTTACTGGCAGATAAAGGTGAACGCTTTCGTGATGTGGCCTATTTCAATGGTATGCTGTATGCCGTAACAGATGCGGGAAGTATTTACAGAATCAGTAAACAATAATGTTTCCAGATTTTTTTAAAAAGTCCCCGGCAAAATGCCGGGGATTTTTTATTGAACAAACCGAGTTAAAGCATGTAAATATCTTTTTACAACCGGTTACTCCATAAAGAAAACAAACCGTCTGTATGGTTTAGTCCTTCCCTCTCCTTTTGTTTGTTTACTTTAATAGAAAAAAAATGAAACCTTATCTGCTCAACATTCTCTGCATCTTTTCAACGATAATGGCATGTGCACAAAACAAAGTAAACCCCGTTATCAGATCTTACGGAACTGTTTTTGAAATACCTACGGCCGATCACAAACCCGATCCTTCGTTGGAGTATAAGATCATTGTAGAACTTACAGAGAATACGCCCAAGACCGACTCATTGAATATTTATCTTGAAGCCATTGCCACCCTTATCAACTTACATGCGGCCGAAGGCGTACCTCAAAAGAATATTAAACTGGTTGTGGTGCTTCGTAAAGGAGCAACCTACGCAGTGTTTGGTGATGAATTGTATAAGAAATACTTCAAAGTAGAAAATCCCAACAGACAACTCATTAAAGAATTAACTGATGCAGGTGTAGAGTTTTATGTGTGCGGCCAAACCATGATCAAACGAAATACAAAAGAAGAAGAGTTGATGCAGAGCACAAAAATTGCAAGTTCAGGATTAACAGCTATCAGCACATATCAACTGAAAGGTTATACCATGATCAAATTCTGATGCAGTTGCAATTTTAAAACGGATCTGCAATTGCAACTTACAGCCATTATCTTTAATGATTGATGACAACCAATGACAAAACATACGAACGAACAGCGCAATCAGAAATGCAGACATGGCAGCGGCAAATGTTGCGTAAACCTTCATTACTGAACAGCCTGTCGAAACGGATGCAAACAAAGATCAACACGTGGATACCTGAAAAAATCCATATCGCCATAACAGCAACGATAAAGCAATTGATCAAGGGTGTGCTCTTTGGCGCAAAACATACAACTTCTGAACCTTTATTAAACGTAAGCCTGCAGGAAAGAGAAATTGCTGTCGAAAAGAAAATTGACAACTATAAAAAAACTGCGGCCGTAGAAGGTGGCATTGCCGGTGCCGGAGGAATTCTTTTAGGGTTAGCTGACTTTCCTGTTTTGATTGGCATCAAACTGAAATTATTATTTGATATAGCCAGCTTATATGGGTTTGATGTAAATGATTATAAAGAACGGGTATACCTGTTACATATTTTTGAACTTGCTTTTTCAAGTCACGCACACCGCAAAACGGTGTACTTAAAAATGACTGATTGGGAAACAAAGAAACAACTACTGCCAGATGACATCAACCAATTCGACTGGCGCAACTTTCAACAGGAATACAGAGACTATATTGATCTTGCAAAAATGGCGCAGCTCATTCCATTAATTGGCGCTCCCGTTGGGTTGATCGTTAACTACCGCTTACTCAAAAAACTTGGAACAACTGCAATGAATGCTTATCGCATGCGGTTATTACAATAATCAACAGCATTATTTATTCATAATTCTTACCAACGAGAGTTTTCCAATTAACCATTTTGGGAAATTCAGTTTGATCTGTTTGTAAGTGAGCGAACGCCATAACCATTCCAACGGACCGAATTTGAAATGTTTGAGCCAAAACGGACTGTAGATCAACTGCAGCACCCATATTACTCCTACTACATAAAACAATTGATAAATTTCCAGTTGATCATAATAACCAAGTCCATATCCAAAGAAGAAGAAAGAACAAAGTATGGTTTGAACAATATAGTTTGTGAGCGCCATTTGTCCTGCTGCCTGTAACCGTTTACACAAGGCCGTTAGATAACCTGATTTGATCAACAGTATGATGGCTGCACAATGTGCCATTACCATAAAGATGCGCTGCAACGGGTACAATAAACTTTTCCAGGGAACAGGATTTTGCTCCATCTGTTGAATGATTGCCGCTGCAGAAGAAGTATAATGAGCGTTATACCACAATTCATAAACTGCTACGGGAAGAGCAACAACATAGCCTATCAACATCGTTAAACGGTATTGCCGGCTGCTCCATTTTCCGGTTAAGAAGCCCCACTTCAACAAAGCTATTCCCAATAACATCAATGCAATATTATCGCCCAGTTCAACCAACAAATAAGTTGTTTCAGCTTTGAAAGCTTTAGGTCGAACCTCAGATGCTACCACTTCATAGGTTCCTCTCATCCTCTCAACACTTGCCTGTGCACCAGCTTCATCGGGCAGCATTGTTTTTTCCGCTTCCTTCCAATCCGCAATTGACTGCTGCTGCAAAGCTGTTAACTGTTGCCCTGCCTGTTGCACTTTATCAGCTTCGTTAAAAGCAAGACGTTTATCCCGCATATCACGGTAAAAAAAAGTACCCATCACAAACCAGATGACTGTAACTAACGGTATAGCCATCAGCATATAACCTGGCTTCATCTTACGTAACAGAAATACAATCATGCCAAACAACCCATAGAAAAAAAGAACATCACCATTCCATAAAAGCAAATGTGCGTGTGCAAGACCAAACACGATCAACCAGGCCAAACGCAGATACAACAGCCTTGTAACACGTTTAGGATCGATCGTATCCTTGTTCATGCTGAATAAAAGTATACCTGCACCAAAAAGCATACAGAACAAAGCCCGCATCTTTCCCTCAAAAAAAATATACATAGCGGCATAGGTAAAAAAGTTGCTGCTGGTTTTATCTGTAAATAATTTATTCCCGAAATCACCTCCAGTTGAGATGCCAAATCCGCCAATATTCACTACAAGAATTCCTAATACGGCAATGCCTCTTAATACATCAATAAATACAATACGGTTATTACGGCTTAACGGGGCCGCTGCTAAAGAAGAAGATCGAAACTCCATGGGTTGGTTGGTTGAATGTGGAGGCAGCGGGTGCAGGTACGTTTTTTATGAGGCTATACCGTAAATATATTTCTTATACCTGCATGAAGTTGCAGCAGAAGCAAGTTGCTGCGTGAAATAAGGAATAACACTTAGTGGGTGTTTATTAAATGCGATTAAATAAGACGAAGTTTGTTTATTGCTGTACGAAATGCCAGCATACTCCTGCAAGATCAATGATGTTCACTTCTCTTCCATAAGGTTGATCGGATACTTCTCCAATGCGAATGCCATATTTCTGCGGTAATTGTTTTTCCAACACCTCAGCACGAAAGGCATCTGCATTTTCAACACCAACACTCAGCATAAAATTTTCAGCGAATGCTTTATTATCGTATTTCTGTAGAATAAAGCGGAAGCCATTATTTTCAAACCCGGTATAATCGCCCATATCCCAAGTGAGGTTAAACCCAAGCTCAGTAAAAAAAGCTTTTGATTCTGCAAACGTGCTGCCCGAAGGAACAAATGGCTGGAGAGAAAGAAATTTCATACAACGATGTTTGTCTAAAGATAATATTTTACAGACTGACGATTTAGAACCGTGCCGACCAATGTTAACAACCAGCAGACTAAGTGAAGTTTTGTAAAAGGGAGAATTAAGTAAAAGAAACAGCCCGTACAAATTGCACGGGCTGATAAACTTTGAACCAAGATTTTTATTTCAATAACAACATTTGCCCAAGGTGATTGGCCATGTGACCCGTGCGGTTCATCAATACATTTAATTTGTTGCGATGCGGTTCATTGGCAAAATCTTCTGCCGATACAGCCGTATGCCGCTCGAGCCATTCATCAACATCTGTTGTTTCAAAAATGGTTGCGAGTTTTGCATTCACTGCCTGCAGTTTTTCTTTCAGCTCACTTACAGTTGGCATAGCAAACCCCGACTTGTCAGGATTCTTAATGAACACTTCTTCCAGCTCTGGATATAAGCGATCACTAAAACCCAGCAGTGGTAATAAAGCATCACTTACTGCAATCAAATGCCCCAACAGGTAAACACCGGTATTGCGTCCCGGAGCTATTTCTTTTTTCAGTTGCTCATCTGTTAACGCCTCAAGCAATTTATTGAGTTGTTTGTTTTGTGATTCCCATGCGCTGATCGCCATTTTCACCAGCAGGTTCAATTGTGTAGTTGTATTTTCCATTCTTCATTATTTGAACAGCAAATCTACGTTGCTTTACCACAATACCGGTATGCTGTTTAATCCCCACTCTTCAAGAATCAAAAGAAACTGCTTGCATTTTCCAAATCTAATTTCTAAGTTTATCTATTCCCTCATTTCAACCAACCAAAATCTGCGTATGTCGAACAATTTTGTTGACATGGAACAGGACAGTTCTGTTCCTTCTCCAGTTAGCACCAATCCCATTCCAGAAAGGCTGTTTTCGCTCGATGTAATAAGAGGCATCGCCTTGCTGGGTATTTTACTCATCAGCATCTGGGAGTTTGGCGGTTTCAGCACCAACGAACAAAACCGGTTACGCTTACTGGGTAAAGGTTTCGATTTTAATTTATTTGCCTCTGCCCTGCTGCTGTTCGAAGGTAAAATGCGTGCTTTGTTTTCTTTGGTATTTGGTGCAGGTATAATCCTTTATATGCAAAAACCAAATCAACCTGGTTTACCTTCTACCCAGGAACTATATATCCGCCGGCAAATGTGGTTGATGGCATTTGGTGTGATCAATGCCTTCCTTTTGTTATGGCCCGGTGATATTCTTTTTCAATATGGAGTGATGGGTATTTTATTATTCCCTTTCTTCAGAATGAGTAAAAAAGGTTTATTGATCGCTGCAATTATTGTAACACTCATTTACTGCGGAAAAATGTATTGGTTTTATGCAGATGACCATAAAGCCTATAAAAAATTCAAAGCCATAGAACTGATCGAACAAAAAAATAAAAAGGACAGTGCTGCACAGCATATAAAAGACAGCTTGTCCGGTATGTCAAAAGCAGATCTGGCAAAAAGTGATTCGCTCTTTAAAGAAAAAACAAAACTGAACAGAATACAGGAAGGCGATAAATCACGTTGGGAAGGATTGGTAAAGGGTTTGAAATACGATTCAACAAAAGCTCCGGAGAAAGGCGAAAAAACTGCTATGTGGGGCAACTATAAAAAAGTGTGGCAACATCTTTACCAACGTGCACAAGGAAAAGAAGCAGCATGGCTTTACAGGATCGGCATATGGGATATTGGTTCAATGATGTTATTGGGAATGGCTTTACTCGGCTTTGGTTTTTTCAGCAACCGGTTTTCAACAGGCACTTATGTATTGCTTGCAATTGCGGGTATTGCTCTTGGAATCTTTTTAGGCTGGCTGCGGCTCGATCTGCAACACAGCAAGCATGTTGACTATATAAAATACCTCAGCAAGAAACCTATCTCTCCTATGCAATTCTTTCCCATTGAAAGATTATCACTTGCATTAGGTTATGCAAGTTTGATCATGTTGTTGCTACGAATGAAATTGTTGCAATGGTTGTGGCAGGCATTTGCAGCAACAGGCCGGCTTGCATTCAGCAATTATTTTATGCAAACAATTATCTGCACACTTTTCTTTTATGGATATGGGTTTGGATACTTTGGCAGATTAACACAAGCTCAACTTTACTTTTTTGTTGTAGAAATATGGATCGTACAAATGGTGTTCTCCGTTTTCTGGTTAAGGTTTTATCAATACGGGCCCGTGGAATGGCTATGGCGATGTCTTGTATATCGCAAACGTTTTTCAAATAAAAAGGAAAACGCATAGTACAGCCGAACCATTTTTGTAACAACTCAAACTCTACTTCATGCAAACATATTCAACCGACAATCACTTGAAACCGGTTCAGCAGGCGGAGCGTATCAAAACAGTGGATATGATCCGTGGCTTTGCCTTACTGGGTATTTTACTCATGAACATTCCCGGCTTTGGTATTAACTGGGACGCATGGCACAGGATCATGACCGGTCCTGAAAACACAAAAGACTATTATACGTTCGCAGCGATTGCTACTTTTTTTGAAGGCACCATGCGTGGACTTTTTTCCATGCTCTTTGGTGCAGGTATGATCTTATTTACACTCAATAAAAAGGATACAGCTACAGGTCCAACAGTTACAGAATATTATTACAGAAGACTATTGTGGCTGGTTTTATTCGGAGTGTTCAATGCATTTGTTTTGCTTTGGTTTGGCGATATTCTCTTTTACTATGGCATGTGTGGTATGATGCTCTATGCATTCCGCAACACAAATCCTAAATGGCTATTGGTATTGGGTTTTGTTTGCATGGGTGTTACGATGCTGAAACAACAATTAAACTGGAATGAAACTACAGAGAAGCGGAAAGCTTATAACGAAGCGATAGCAGTTAGTAAAACGGGTAAACAGTTAAGTGCTGAACAGCAAGCTGCAAAAGATGAATGGCTTGAAATGGAGAAAAGAAGAAAGCCCGATACTACAATTACCAATCGTAACCTGCGAACAATGCAATCGGGTTATATTACCATTTATCAATACTGGATCCCAAAAAATGCAGATGGTGAAACATGGGGTCTATATCACCAATGGTTCTGGGATGGTTTAACCATGATGTTTATTGGCATGGCATTGTTTGGATGGGGATTCTTCAGCAACAAACTTTCTACATCAACCTATGGTATGTGGCTGCTTGTTGGTTATGGAATTGGAATACCCATCAGTTGGTTCGTTTTCAGAGGAAGTCTTGAGGATGCACGGAACATTGGATTGTATGCTGATCGTTACTATGTAAACCACACACTGTTGTACGATGTAAGAAGAATATTGTTATCCCTTGGACATGCAAGTTTGTTGATGGTTATTTTCAGAAGTAATATTGTGCCCTGGCTTATGCGGGCATTGGCAAATGTGGGTCAACTTGCATTTACCAATTACCTGATGCAATCGATCATTTGTACATGGTTCTTTTATGGCTATGGTTTCGGATGGTATAACAAATTAGCATTTTACGAACTCTATTACGTTGTATTTGCTGTTTGGATCTTCCAGCTTATATTCTCTTCGATCTGGTTAAAGTATTTCCGGTTTGGACCGTTTGAATGGCTATGGCGTTCATTAACGTACTGGCAAATGCAACCAATGAAGAGATGATGAACGAAGAGTATTCCGGCAATAACCTGTTCGTTAAAAAATAACAATAGTAAAGCGACTGAAAAAAGATTCACTATTTTTTCAGTCGCTTTACTGCTTCAACAAATTCCCAGATCGTGTCTGTGGTTTTGTCTATCAGTTCAGGTTCCAGGTATTCATAAATATCAATAACTTTTCCCGCATGTGCTTCTGCAAGTGCATCCAGCAATTGAGGCATTGTCATTTCTTTTAAGCGGGCAATAATATATGCTTGTTCCATTTTTAAAAGTAAAAGAAACCACGCACAAAAAGAACGCCCCTTAACCGGCTACTGCCTGGTTAAGGGACGACGAAATTTGAGTTTCATGGTTTTCAGCGATAATTATCGCTTCAAGGGTTTATAATATTTCAATGCTTCGGGCATATGTCGTTGAAGATTGGCAATCCTGGTTTCATCAGACGGATGACTGCTTAAAAACTCAGGAGGCTTTGTTCCGCCAGCTGCTGCCATTCGTTGCCATAAAGCAATTGCTTCCTGCGGATTGTAACCTGCCATTGCTGAAAAATAAAGTCCGTACTGATCGGCTTCATTTTCATCCTTTCTGGAAAAAGGTAACATAACTCCCACTGTAGTTCCCACACCATACGCTGTCATAAACATATTTTGTGTTTCAGCCGGTTTATTGGCAAGAGCAATTTGCAATGCTGCTCCACCCAGTTGTTGCAACAAACCCTGGCTCATACGTTGGCTGCCATGCTGTGCAACAGCATGTGCAATTTCATGACCTATCACCACTGCTAATGCAGCCTCATTTTGTGTGATGGGTAACAATCCGGTATACACAACTACTTTACCACCGGGCATACACCAGGCGTTTGCATCTTTGTTATCAATTAAATTAAATTCCCACTTATAACCATCCAATACGGTAGTGAGCCCTTTCGCATCATAGAACTTTTGTATGGCTGATGCAATACGTGTTCCAATACGTCGAACCATTTCGGCATCCTTGTTTACACTAGCATTGACAACTTTATTCTCACTTAAAAAAGTATTGTATTGTTGCTGAGCCATTGACTGTAACTCAGTTTCAGACACAAGGCTCAACTGTTTGCGCCCGGTAACCATGTTTTGGGTACATCCTATGAACAGGATTGCCACCATGAAAGAAGTAAAAAGATTTTTCATTCTGCTATAATTATTTTTTACAGTACTATTCGATTCTCAAACCTGTTTACAGAAATAAATGTTTTGTTACTGAATCAACAGAATACTGCGTTTGCAAAGATTGCGCTGTGCCTTCGGTTAAATGTTATACAATTCAGTGGATTCGTTGTATCATTCACATGTTTGGTGGTTTTTTATACAATTCAGCGCCATAACAACATCTGTATCAAAACGATCTCACCTCATTTATCAACATCTTTTCTAATGGCATGATGCTTGTTTAATCTATGAAGTCAGTCTTATAACCTTAAACTCCTATACAATGAAAGCAAACTATTTCGATTTTGCAGCCATGCTGCTCTCCGTTTTGTTATTATCAGCATTTGTTTTTCAAAATGGCGGCACCATAAAAGGAAGTGTAATACCTGTAGAAAATGCATTCAGAGCCTTCGCTATTCTTGAAAAGGATACCATCAAAAGCAATATCGTTGGAGGCAATTTTGTGCTCACTGATCTGAAACCGGGGACTTATCAACTCATCATTGAAGCGATTCCGCCATACCAGCACAAGTTCCTTACAGGCATCGCTGTAAAACAAGGCGAATCCACAAACGTCGGGGAAATTCAACTGTTGTTGAAATAAGAATGTAGCATTTAGTATTTTTTTGTGGCATAACCTTTGCCAAGCAGGAGTATACACTCAAATCACAACGGCAATGAACATGCGTTACTCCCATATTGTATTTATCCTGCTTACCGCATTTGCCTTTATGCAATGCGAACAACCGGTTGAACAAAAAAAAATCGCAAAGAAAAAAAGATCGTGGATAAAACCTGCCAGCCTGAGCTACCATGTTGAAAAACCGAATGAATGGTTACAAAAAAACGCAACAGCTCCACAAAAGAAAATTGTATTGGCAGTAAACCGAACAGACAGCAGTTTTTTAAAAAGAATGGATTCGATACTTGTGCCTGATGATCTCAGCGGCGATCTTGAATTATATCTCCCTTTTCCAACAAGTGTATCTTATTTAAGTAATATTGAAAAAATTATTTTCTTCTCTTATCCTACCCAAACATTTGGAGCGTATGAGTATGGAGAGCTTATATATGCAGGCCCGACAAATATGGGACGTAAAGCAGATCCTACTCCAACAGGTTTGTATTACACCAACTGGAAAGCAGAAAAAACAACCAGCACATTTAATGATGAGTGGGATCTCTTATGGAATTTCAATATTGAAAATAAACTGGGCGTAGGTTTTCATCAATATGAGTTGCCCGGTTATCCTGCATCGCATTCCTGTTTGCGGTTGTTAGAGAGTGATGCAAAGTTGTTGTATGAATGGGCCGATCAATGGGTACTTGACAAGAAAGAAGAACTTCTTGCAAAAGGAACACCTGTCATTGTATTTGGCAGCTATCCTTTTGATGGAGTAAAACCATGGTTGCAATTAATCAGTGACCCGCATTCATTGGATGTAACAGAAACAACAATACAACAGATAACGACTCCGTTTATAAATGACATTTTGAAACAACAGGAAAAGAGAATGAAAGTTGTTGTAAGTAAATGATCATGTTTTATCGATACGAGATTATTTAAACTGAACTTTTCTGAATCAATAAACATAATGTAGCTTAAAAATATATTCTTGTGTAAATTTTTCTCTTCAATATATTTTTCGTGATTAGTAAAATAATTATCGGTTGTATCGTTGCACAAAAAACACAAACACAATGTATTATCTCTTTCAAAAGAATAATGATCACGCATGTTTACGCATAATCGTAAATCTCCCTGACATTATTGCTGTGGAAAACTTAGCACAGTGTTTGTCAGTGCATTAAGCTGTCAGCGTAGTTTTACGTACCCGGTTTATTATGATTCGCCGAAAATGCATTCTACTTTTGTTCTCGCATCGCTTACAATGATGCATGCAGTTACAACCGTACTTTAAATAAACCGTAACCCGATCACTGTTTTGTAACTGCAGTTCTCTCCAATACTTTATAGAAAAACTGTTTTTAGAAATCCATTTCCCATGAGCATTTCTTTACTAAAAACAGTACAATGAAAACGACTCTATGGAAACAGGTTGGTTTGTCAATTATCTTATTACCTGTGTGTAATAGGATGTATGCAAAATCACCACAACAGCCACATGAATCTTTATTATCACATTTGTATGTAACAAATGCTGTATTGCATGATTCATTAATCGCTAAAACAACTGCAGCAAAGAATTTGATCATCCCAACTGTTCAGTTGCAATCTTCCGTTCGTGGTTTTGTTGATCAGTATCTTGATGAACATGCTGAGATGCTGGAGAATATTAAAGAAAGAAACAGCAGCACATTTAAAACCATACAGAAGATACTCGTGAAACGTGGTATCCCTGCTGAATTGATCTATCTCGCAGTGGTAGAATCGAAATTAAAAAACAGTGCCACTTCCGGTGTGGGTGCTGCGGGTGTTTGGCAACTGATGCCTGTTACAGCAAGACATCTTGGTTTACGTGTGGAAGGAAAAACAGATGAACGCAGATATCTATATAAGAGTTCTGCCGCCGCTGCTGACTACCTCGTTGAATTATACAAACAGTTTGATGATTGGTTATTGGTTGTAGCTGCTTACAATTGCGGATCAGGCAATGTGTACAAAGCCATCAAACAATCAGGCAGTCGTGAGTTCTGGAAACTGCAACGCTACCTCCCTTCTGAAACCAGGAACCATGTAAAACGCTTTATTGCCACTCACTTTTATTACGAAGGTGAAGGCAGCCTTGCCACTCTTACTAAAACTGAACGTAACATCTATCTCGCTTCTTTAATTGAAGCTGAAGAAGAAACTAATGAAACAGATAGTACTCCTGCAAAAACTAATCAACGTTTTAATTGGGTATCAATTACACAGCACGAAGGTGAAATGAACTTCCTTCTCAGGAAATAAAAAACCTGGAAACAATTCTATACTTAAAGAGCAGTTGTGGTTACTCAACTGCTCTTTTTTTGTTTGTTCGGCCAGGCATTTACACCTCAACCAAACTGCTGTTCTATAATCTGTTGAACGAGTATGGCATATTTATAATTACTCACAACCTCTTCATAAAATAAAAATTCATCGGTCTTGAAACCTTAAAACCCAACCGTTCATAAACAGCAATAGCCCGGTCATTATCATCACGCACATGTAAGAACGGGTGTTGACCATGGTTGAGAATGATCTGCAGTTGATGCTGCATTAAAGCTGAAGCATAACCTTTACCCAAATGATCGGGATGTGTACAAACTGCACTGAGTTCTGTATAATTCTCTGCATGCAGACGCTGGCCTGTCATGGCGACTAATTTCCCTTTATCAAAAATTCCGTGGTAATAACCAAAGTCGATGGTTCTCTTTCCAAACGGACCGGGTTTTGTAAGCTTCACCAGTTCGATCATTTCATCAACATGTTCATCTGCTAACGAAACAATGTTGGAAAAATCACCTTCAATATTTTTGCTGCCTTCATACACAAATTGCAATCCTTTTATTTCGTGCTGTAGTTGCCAGCCTTGCGGTATTACAGCAGGTATTGGTTTTGCATACAAAACTCTGCGACCTTCTGGCAGTAATTCATACAAATCAGCAAAACCATTTGCGTCATCATGTGCAAAGCCAACATAAGGCGACACTTCTTCGTTAAAATATTTTATACGTTCCGTGCCGAAAGCAAGATGGCTGTCACCGGTGCGCAAAGCACTATAAACGGGATTTTCTAATACATGATTCACCCTGCAAAAATACCTGTTTTGAAAACCAGTTTTGCTCCCACAATGTGGGGATGTATTTTTGCATTTATTGTTGCTCTTTACTTGTTTTAGGCTGTTCTTTTGGTGTGGGTTGTTTTGTTTTCGGTGCGTCTTTTTGTATGCGGATGATCTTACGAATGATTTCTGCTACTGGTGCGCCTATTCCCAGGCGTTGTGCATTGGAGTTGGCAGGGGTAGCCATCCTGTTTACCGGATCGAATAACAAATAATTTCCATCCTGCATACCTGTTGAATCTAATGTGCCAGCAGGAACATATACCTGTATTTTAACCTGCTGGTAACCGTTAGGGAAATAACGGAGGTAATATCCTCCATCCTGTTTATACCACTGTTCTTTTTTGTAGTCGACCTTATGAACAACTGATTTTTCACGCAGCACAGCCACCCGTTCAAATGCTTCGTATGTATTGGCACCCGTTTCAAACATTTGTCTCATGTTGATATGAGCACCCGTAAATTTCGTTTCAGGCAATGCCTTTGCAACTGTTTTAACCACTCCCATTACACCACCTTTCAATTCAAATATCTGTTTACGTGTCAGCAACTCCTGTGCTGTTAATTGCACCGGCCATGAAAGTTTATTGTAATCAGAACCGCTTACAACCGACCATAACAAGAGTTGAATATTTTTCTGATTGAGATGAGGCTTTGTTAATGAATTACGCAAAGCTGTTTCTACGATCTCTTTTCGGTGGGTTTGCAAGGGAGTTTGCAGATATGCATCCTTGTCTGTAGGGTCAGGTGTGCCGGGCTGCAGACAATAACTTTTGTAATTGGCTTCATAGTATCCTTCAGCTAATACGATCTGCCCTTCTTCTGTTTGTTGCAAATCTGTTAATGGTAGTGGTTGAACCCCAACAAGCATTGTATCTATAAACAATAATGTTGATGTTGCAGGTTTTACAACCTGTACTTGGTTACGATTGCTGCTGAGATGATCTTGTGAAACTGTGGCGCAGGCTGTTATGAAAAGAAGCACCCACACATGTTTGAGTAGAGTTTTTGGCATACGGTACGTTTTAAATGAGGTTGATGTCAGAATGGCTTCCGGATCAACTGTAAATGCTGCTACAAAATAGAAAACGCTTTTTTGATTTGAAAGTTGTGCGTGGCAAAACATTGTTAAGATTGGGAAGAACGCTCCAAAAAAGCAACAAAACCATTTGCAACAAAACAGAAAAATGACCGGCGCAGGAATTACTATTGACAGCTAAATGCTACTTTCGCAGTCTTAAAAAAAAATACGATGAGCGAAATAAAATTAACAACCGGCGAAATACATACAGCCAAAGGCATCATGAAATTTGAATTGTATGATGACGATGCCCCCATTGCTGCGGCAAATTTTAAAAAATTAGTAAGCGAAGGATTTTACAACGGATTAAAATTCCACCGTGTGATCCCCAACTTCATGATCCAGGGCGGATGTCCTGATGGTACCGGTGCAGGTGGCCCCGGCTATACCATTAATTGCGAATTAACAGGCCATAAGCAAATACACGACCGTGGAGTAATGTCGATGGCGCATCGTGGAAGAAATACAGGTGGCAGCCAGTTTTTCATTTGTCATAACCGCAACGGTGTAAAGCATCTCGACGGTGTGCATACCTGCTTTGGACGTATTACCGAAGGAGTAGAAATTGTGGATGAAATACGTGGGGGCGATGTAATGCTGAAAGTTATACTGACGTAACAATATACTTCTTACATATTCAAAAAGTCTCCGGCATTGCGTAGGAGACTTTTTTGTTTGCAGATTATATAATCAATTGTTTTTGAAAATCTATTTTGTGATCTGTCCTATCCATCGCATGATCTCTGCCCCTTCTTCAGCAGAGCAAGGATTAGCACTATGGCCTGAAAAATAGCTCACCACTTCAGCGATCATAGGTTGCTGTACGTGTGGCAATGGAGAGAAATTGAATTGCGTGATTTCTCCGATGATCTTTTGCTCAATCGTATGTCCACTAAAAAAACTAAAACGTATCGAACCTTTACTGCCAATGATCTCACATACATCATTTGGTTCTGCAGCGGCAAAACACCAACTGCCATTAAAGACAATACCATTATTGAACTGAATAGTACCGGTTACAAGATCAGGTGCATTGTAATAAGCCCCCTGATTTGTTGCAAGACCTGTAACAACTTTTGCGCTGCCGAATAAATAATAAAGAATATCTAACTGATGCGGAGCAAGATCATGAAAGAGCCCGCCACCGGAGATAGCAGGGTCAAAACGCCATAAATATTTTTCATCACTGAGCTGCGCAGCAGTCGGTGGTTGTTGATCGAATTGTAAGCGAACCAATCGTACTTCACCAATTATATTTCCTTCAAGCAGTTCTTTCAACTTTTGAAACAAAGGCCAACGTCTGCGGTAATGTGCAACCGTCAATTTTACATTGGCAACATGGGCTGCCTTTGCCAAGTTTTGTGCGGCCGCATAATTTACCGTCATTGGTTTTTCTACATACACGGGCTTGCCTGCTTTGATAGCTGCGAGTGCATATGCTTCGTGTGATGATGGCGGTGTGGCAATATAAATGGCATTCACTTCATCATCATGAATAAGCTCTTCTGCATCGGCGTACCAACGTGGCACGCCATGTCGCCTTGCATAGTCTTCTGCTTTAGCTGCATTTCGACGCATCACTGCTACCAGTTTTGAGCCGGGCACTTTGTTGAATGCCGGACCGCTTTTGATTTCGGTTACATCGCCGCAACCAATAATGCCCCAGTTGATCATGTGCTGTTCGCTTATATTAGAAACGGAAAGTTATTGCTTTCATTTCTTATTTTTGTTGTTGAACCAATGAAAGGTAAGGAGCTAAAGATGTGTACACCGTATCTGCAAATGCCTGTGCACCTTCCTTACGAAAATGCATCAGATCATAATACATCTGCCTGCTTTTAGGAAAAGAAGAGGCAGCATCAATAACAAAACATTGTTCTTCATTTGCAGTTTCAATTGTAATGCGGTTATAAGCTTGTAACAGTTCCCAAAATTCATTTCCTTTCATGCTGGCCGTAACCTGAATATGAGCCATGTTCTTACCGGTTACACTGTCAACCGCATTTCCTGTAATACAAGGTTGTGTTATAAACACGGGATTGATCTCATTTTTACGGCAGAGCTCAATGAGCGAGAGAAGCCGCTTTTTATATGTTGCTTTTAAACTGCCATCGCCCCCTTGTAAGTTGAAGTTTAGTTTTTTCATGTTCGCATCGCTCATGGCGGTTTTACCATCAATGATAGCAGAAATGCTGTTATGCGTTAGACTTTTATCTCTTGCTTTTTTTGTACGATACAGATTCAACAGCGTACTCCACAACTCACTATACTCAGCAGCACGTACAAACAAAGGAGCTTTGTTGATGGATACAAGATTATCGAATCCGTTTATATCAACACGATTGATATCGTTAATGCCTAACATAAAGATGATCATCTTTGGTTTAAAGCGCAACAGATGTTGCTGCAATAATAAAATATGCCCGTACGAAGATGCGCCATCAATTCCTGCATTATTGATCCACAAGTTTGGGTTCTGTGGTTGTAATTTCTTCAACAATATATTCGGCCAATCTTCTCCATCACTCAACAGTAAACATTCTGTTGAACTTCCCCCCACTACAAAAATGGAATAACGGTTTGCAAAATCTTTCCCCATATCAGGACCACGAAAGCCTAATTGATTTTTTGTGTGTATGATCACTGAATCAAGTCCATCACTTGCGTTGGTTGAAATTTTATATTTCTGATTAACCGGAAGCTGCACCGTATTTCCCTTCACCCGAAAATGAAATGGATTATAGATTCGCAACACAATTTCAGCCAGTAAAATTGTGCTGATGAAGAGAAATAAAACATAACCTGCCTTTTTTTTCATCCGCTTCATATTTGCAGAGATACAAAAAATACAGTTGTAATTGCACAATCAAATTCTGATTATAAGGATGACAAGTTGTGATTCGGGCTGATCAATTTATAATGTTTGTTTTGATGATCGATGGGGTTGTCATCCTGTGGATACAAGGGATCTGCCGGGATCACATTCAAAAAATCAACTTACACATTCTCCTTCTTTGCCGACTGTTTCAAATGCGCCAATAACTTCAGTTCACGCTTGTTTGCTTTTAGAATTACAAATGCCAGCACAGCCATGCTTACAAATCCTGAAACAAGTACATAGATATAAAACGCTTCAGAAAACTGTTCCTGAAATACGGGCAGCAATAAAACAAATCCTGTTACATAAGCTGCAAACAGCAACGGTGTAATGATGAGATGGATCAAACGACGATTAGTATAAAATGCTGTTACCCGTTTTGTGTAGGTTTTAAAATCGGCACGTACATCGATCGTATGCAGCTTTCTGAAACTGATGTATTCAATCACAATACGGATCAATAAGGACACGATCATCAGTAACAAACCAATGGAAAAACGATTGAAGGTTGTTCCGGCATAGGTTGCAAAATACCAGATGATCACAAGCACGGTGATCGATAGAATGGCCATCGTCACCACGTGTTTAGTTCGTACCTGTTTAGCTTTTTGTTCAGCTAACCTGATCAATGTTTCCGGTTGCGGCCGTTGCTCACCCGAGCCGGGTTGCTGTTGCCAAGCGTTTTCTAAATCTGTAAAGGAGGTCATAGTTGTACACAAGTTGAAAGTTGTTTTTTAATACGGTGGATCCGCACCCGCAATGTTTCTTCGGTGCTGCCCACCACTTCTGCAATGGCACTGTACTCCACTCCTTCCAGCACCATCAGGATGATCATCTTCCCCGTTTCATCTAATTGCTGAATACAGCCATACATCTTTTTCAATCGTTCGTCTGTTACAGGATTGTATTCTTCGGCAACAACATCGGGTAACTGTTCGGTTTTTATTTCTTTTGTTGTGGCCGGTTTACGCAACTGCAACAGGCAGGTGTTTACAGCAATGCGGTAGAGCCATGTACTCAGTTTTGCTTCGCCACGAAAGCCGTCGAGGTGTTGCCAAACTTTCAGAAAAATTTCCTGTGTTGCGTCGGCCGCCATTCCTTCGTGCCCGTTGAAGTAACCTTTACACAAGCGGTGCACTTTGTCGTAATGTGTTTGATAGATATTGTTAAACAGTTCCTGTTGCGGCACGTTACTGAATGTTTTCTTTTAGTTTAGTGAGATACCAATCGGGTTGATCATACATTACAAAATGCGCTGACTGATCTGCATAGTGAATCATTTTGTTGCCCAGCTTTGCATATTGTTCGTTGTATGTTTTTTCGATCATGGCTTTGTTGGGATGTGTGGCCGCTAATACAATAACCGGAATCTTAATATTGGCCACGTCTTCCCGCAGATCCAATTTAAGCAAATCAATATAACCATACACATATGTTTGCCGATCGGCCTGCATCATCCAGTCAATCACCTTGCTTTGTTTTTCTTTATTCAACATCATAAATGCCACCTGCTGTTTGGCCTGTGTGCGGAAGGTAGCTGTATCGATCTGCAGCATCTGTTTGCTGTACGGGTTATCGTATATCATTGTTGCAGCATTGTAATTCGGTACCATCAATGCACCGGTGCAAGGCAAAGCATCTACGGCAATTACTTTTTTAAACAGGGTTTGTTCTGTTGCTGCCAACCACAAGCCGAGTGTGCCACCCATGCTGTGACCAATGATCACTGCATTGTTTAACTTTTTTTCTTTTACATATGCTGTCACCTGGTCTTTAATTTTTGGAAGCCAGGGTTTTTCAATCGCAGGTACATCGCCAAAACCTGCAAAGGTGAACACATGACATTCGTATTTTTTTGATAAAACCGCTACCGTTTCATTAAATACATCACCAGTGCAGGCAAAGCCCGGAAACAATAACACGGGAGCTCCTTTACCGGTTATGGTTACACGAAAAGCATGCTGGGCATTGGCATGGAAAAGGATCACAAAAAAGCTGAGGACGAGCAGTAAGGCTTGTTTTTTCATTGCTAAAATGTTTAAAATTTCCTTTATGATACAGGGGTTACAGAATTGTTACAGGAAATCTGAAACTTTTTTTGGGAAGGAACGGGTACCTGCTAACCGGCATACTGAAGCTGACTACCGCAAGAACTTTTCCTGCGCAGATATCTGAGTTGCTGCATCACTGTTACTTAATTTGATTTTAGATTGTACTTCTTTACAAAACAACTCTTCTATTTCCCATACGTCAACAACGCATGCTGACTGGCTGTAAACAAATCCCTGAACACACGGTTGAGTTCTGATGGCTGTGTTGTTGCTGATAATCCGCAATAAGGATAAACCTCTGCTGCATGGCTTCTGCAAAGCTTTACCAATTTCCTGCTGATTGTACTGATCTGCTTTGTTGTTTTTGCAGAGATCTTTTTCTTAGTAATGAGTTCATTCCAGGATTGCTCAACGATATTATAAAAAGCAATACGCATCTTACTGATCTCCTGCCGGGCTGTTTGCAGTGCAGCATCGGCTTGTTGAAAAGCAACAGGGTTCGGTTTCTTTTGTAAAAAGACAGTTGCGGCTTCATCGAGTAAATGACAAACCATGCCCAACGTATTTACTGCTAATGTTGTTTCCGCAAAAGGCATAAACGGATAAGTATAGATGGGATGATCCAGTGTGGCATGTGCAGCATCAATCATGAAACTACGCTCAGCTTTTACTTTTAATTTCTTTACACTGTAACTGTGACTGGCGGTTGCTTTCAAGCCCATTGCTTTCCATTCGTGATGAATCTTCACTTCACTGCGTTTGAAATAAAACGAACGGATCAATGCAGTACCATCTTCCTGCAAAACAGGTTTGCCGTTTTTATGAATGATGCAGTTGGCTGTAAAATGTGTGAGATGCGGTGTACCTGTTGCATACTTCCATCTGCCTGTTACTGTATATCCATCCTTTGTTTGCGTGGCAATTCCTGTGGCTGCTCCGCTTCCACCCATACAGATCTTATTTACATGAAACAGTTTGCCAATTTTTTCCTGCTCCATAAAGCCCGCAAAGAAATTAGCACCTGAGCAGAGTGTAACCGTCCAGGCAAGACTGCCATCGATGTATGCCAACTGTTCTTCCAGTTGTAATGCATCAACTAAATTCAAAGCAAGTCCACCCTGCGCTTTTGGAATAAATAACTTGAACCATTTCTTTTTGTAGATGATGTTTAACAACGCAGGCGTTAATGCCCCTTTCTGTTCCGAAATAGAACAAAGACGTTTTATTTCAGCGATCTCTTTTTTATTCAACTGCAGGTGCATGTGTTTGTTGTTTGAGGGTTTTATTCCAATCAATATAACCGAAGATGGCAATGACGAATAAGAACAAAGTCAATGCAGCATACAGCGGAAGCTCTTTATACAGCAGTAACGGAATGGCGAAGGCATTACTGATGTTGAGTAATATCCAGTTCTCGATCTTGCGTTTGGCCAATAACCACATGCCAGCCCATGCCGTGGCACTCACCCATGCATCAGCAAGCGGAACAGTAGAATCAGTAAAGTTTATAAGCACGGTGTACAACAACACAAATGCTGTAACAACAATTACAATTGTAATTGTCCAGTCTTGCTTTGTACTTCTGCTGATTGCAGGTGCTGCATGATGTTTTCGTTTTAACCAAAACCACCAGCCATACACGCTCATGATGAAGTAGTAGAGATTCAATGCACTTTCTGCATACAATCCTGCATTGAAAAAGATATACGTTGAAATGATAACGGCAATAATACCGCAGGGATACAATGCAATTTTATTGGCCCTTGCCAGTAATACTTCGGCTACGCCAAAACCAACACCGATCCATTCGAGTAAGGGAACTGCTTTCAGTTGCACTGCAAATTGCTGCGCCCATTCGTGAACATTCATAACTGTTTATTTTATTCACTCAAGGGCATGCACATGCAACTTGTATTTTCCTACGCCGGCATTACCCGGATCAGGTATGTGGGTATGATCTCAGCCCTGTTTAGTGTGGCACCCCATGAGTTGGGCAAAGATAGGGATGGTTGAAGAATATGATTGATGATTGTGAAACAATACAGAATCATTCTCCTACCCTTGTTGTGAATACTTAGTGAAGTTTAAGGAATCAGCAACAAGCGGTTTCACTTCTGCTGCGATACAAAGTGATGAGGTTCTGGTAGTAGTTGTGTTACCACAACTGCTTTTTCTTTTGTCTTGACACAAAAGAAACAAAAAGTCAAGCAGGAACATATTACCCCCATGTTCCTGCAAACGCCTTGATTAAGCTTTTGTACTACTGTGGTGAAATACATTTGTACTTACACAATCATCCTATGTGCTGCAGTATGATTATTAGCTGACTTACATTTTGCGGTACAAAAAAGCTGTCATCTCGACCTGTCCCGCAATCGGCGGGAGGAACGAGGGATCTCTATCTCATTAGAGTGCTATTGTTTTAACAGCATGATTGTATTGCAACAGTTTCAGTATGTAGAGATGTCGTCCCGTAAGGCGGGACAGGCTCTATCGTCGACATGACGCAGCTCCGTAGGGTGGATGATCTACCAACGACATGAAGGGCTCCGTTTACAACACTACTTTTTAATATTCTTAATGATCGTATCAATAGAAGCAACATCATTGTCAAATCCGCCATGCGATGTGCTTTTGCTGTACACTCCCGGACTGTGATACGATTTTATATTCGCCAACTGATAATTGCTTTGTTTTTCAAAAAACTTCTGCATACCTAAGATGGGCGTTTTTCTTCCCGGCTCAAAGGAGTTGGAAACAAGGTAGAGCAATGATTTGGAATAGATGGAGCAATTATCTTTCAGTTCAACATCATCACTCAAATGATACTGATAATAGTTGCTTACTTTTTTATTTTGAAGCGCTTTGAGAATAGTCACATCAAACAATTCATTCGTTACTGCCGGGGCCATAAAATGAATCGTTTTAAACGACCAGCCAAGGCTCACTAATTTCTCTACCAAATGACTGTGCACAATACTACCTGCCGAGTGCCCGATGAGATGAATATTGATATGACTCTTTAATTCACTTTTGGCTGATGTTGCATATTTATAGAGCAACTGTCCGCCGCTGTTTTTTTCATAGCTGATGGCCTTTGCATTTTCCTTCATCTCCTTCCATACTTTACTGCCAATAGGTGCTGCCAACCGTTCAAGCCGTTCATCTTTCCAATTGATGATCCTGTCAATGAAACCACCTGTGGTTCGTGGTTCCTGATCGAGCAAAGTATCTTTGATTATATTGTTGATGGTGCTTAAAATATCCGTTTCCCACATCAGCATAATGGGAAAGATCTGTGCATCATATAATTTTTTACACCAAACGGCATAGCTATCCGCTGCCGATTTTTCACCCACCAAACCACCATGTGCGTAAATAGCAACATCCATCGCTTTGTTTTTTAATCCCCATCGTTCTCTTGCAATGCCTGCGTGTTGTGTTACCAATGCTTCAATATCCATTTCGGTAGTGCGGTATTCTCCTGAGTTACTCAAGCGGCCATTGTTTTCCATGTCAATGATAAACGGATCGAGTTCCCTTTTCTTGAGAATAGAATCAGCAGCAATCGCCACTTTATTATTTTTATCAAGCCGCAGTGTAGCTGATCCGGCAATGGCCAAATGAAGATCGGTGGTAACACCCATCTGCGCTACCCAGCAATCCATGGCATTCACTTGCCAGTCTTCATACGTTAACACGGCATAACCATCGGTACCCCAACCCTTGCCCCATGAATTCTGAATAATAAAACCTGTTTGATTATAACCTATGATCACAAAGGCATGTCCCCCATCACTCTCCTTTACTTTTGTTTTTGGAATCTCCATGTACGGATGATGCGTTGATTTTTTCGGATGATCCCAACCCGCATGACAAACGGCGCTTGCATATAAAATACCCAGGTCGTTGATGGCACAATGCATGTCTTCAATACTTTTCGGTTCCACTCTGTAATACGCACCTAACGGATAGTTCACGGAATTGAGCCACCAGTCGCCTTCTTCCCCTTTAATATCGGGCTTAGGCATTTCAAGTGTTTTCCAGAAACGGTTTTCGCAGGCACCATGTTTATGCCAGCCTTTGATGGCACCTCTTAAACTGGAACCTTCATCTTTCAGATAGCCCGGAAATTCATCGTAACGGCGGGCCATAGAATACAGCATAAAGGGTGATGCGGCAAAGTTTTTATTCTGTTCATAATCGATCTTGCGTGCGAGATAATTCACCACGGTTGCCAATGCAAAGCCGGTGCAGGCGCTGGTTTCTTTTTGATGCAATACCGGCAATTGTATTTGCTGAATAAATTCTTTGCGGGGAGCCGTTGTAACAGCGGGTTGATACATCCTGTCACGGATATCAATTTTATCCGGAACAACATTGTCTTTCCTGTTTTTCATCTTTCAAGTGTTTTGAAACAATGTAGAAATTAAACGGAAAACATGCAATGGTGAAAACACGGGCATTTGTGAAGCGGGGGTAAAACCACAGCTTTTCTTGCCCAGGTCTCTGACCTGATTCTTAACCGTGACTTTTTTTGCCTGCTGATGCTGTAACAATTTGTTATTGTATGCAATCACTGTATACAGAAGACAGCTTACGAGGCGTCACAGGTCGGGAGACCTGCGCCATCGGAAGATCGAAACAATTCATTTTCTGAAAAACTTTACCATAAAAAAGCCACCCGCAAACGGGTGGCCCTTGCTTTACAGTGAATCGGTAGTTATTGTTTTACCAATTTCATTGTACTGCGTTCATTACTTCTTATCAGTTCAACTAAATAAACTCCCGGTTTAAACTGCTCCCCAAAACGATAATCGGTATTTGCAAAACCTTTTACTGTATAAACCTGTTTACCGGTTACATCTAATACTCTGATTTGCACCGGCTCGTTTACAGCAGCATCTGAAAAGCGCAATGTAAAGGAACTGTTGCTTGGGTTTGGCCATATTTTCAAAGCATTCACTCTTGCAATAACAGGCTCCTCTGTTACACGTGCAGGTGCTGTTGCTCCGCATGGTTGCAGTTGCACAAATGTCAAATTATTATTTGCATGATCCAATGCATCTTTCAAACACTCAAGATAAGACCGCTCAGGATCATTACCTGTTGATGAAGGAGTGAATTGCAGGTAATAATTCGTATACCACATCAATACATTCACATTCATAAACTTCCCGCTCCAGAAACCGCAACCCGGTGTATAGACGTACCTTCCTGCATCAACATATCCCATCAGATAATTCAAATACATAACAGAGAGCTGTGCAGACAACATGTGCGACATATTTTTTGCATTTGCATTCTGTAACCAGTTTCTGTAATCAGAAAACAAATATGGATCAAATGAACCACCATCTGCATTACGTAAATTCAGATTGCGTAATTCCCATAAAACCTGATCCATTTTGAACGCAGCTTTCACAGCAGCTTCACCTTGTTTATTCATCCAGTAACCCATGCCCTTTGCTCCTCCTGCTCCTAAGCACACATTACCAAAGTTTACAGTTGCCATACCATCATACACGTAAACCATTTGCGAATCAGCAATCGTTGTATAGTAACCTGCAGGTATAGTTTCTTTGATCATATATTCCCCGTTCGGCATTCCGGTAAAGGCAACTCTTCCTTCGCTGTTTGTAACAGCTGATTGCGTAAATCCGTTACCTGTAATAGTAAAAGAAATACCCTGCATCAGTTGTTCACCATAATCAGTATATCCGTTTATATTCGGATCGTACACTTTTGTTACGCAAACACCATTTGTTATAAATTGTGTATTTACCCAATGACCGTCATGATTATAACGGAAAATAACATTTGATGGGAAACAAACATCCAGCACATAATTATCGCCGTTCAACTGACCATACATACCATAATTTTCAACCCATGAATTATTGAGTATTACTTTAAATTCCCATTTACCTGCCGGAATAAAAAACGTATCAACCCATGATTGAGCAGCAGCATCAAACTGCAAACCCGTGTTAATACAACCGGCCTGCCAATCGCCACTGCAACCAAGTTCACTCTGAAAACTACCTACAATTGTAACAGCATTTGGCTGACATACGAAACTGTTATACAGCGATTGCACCATATGTGTAACTGGATTGTAGGTAAACTTTACCTGTGTTGTGCTGCCCGGAACGGACAGTAAATAGTTCGGATCGGCAGGGTTTCCATACCGGCCGAAATTTGTTACCCAGTCGCCGTTTTCTACAACCCTGTATTCATAACAACCTGCGGGTATCATAAATGTTCCTTCAAACAAACCGCTTGTCGTATTAAACGTAAGTTTTGAATTTACACATGCAGGATCCCAATCGCCACTGCAACCCAATTCATTTTGCATTGAACCTGCGAGTACCACCTGTGGCAAACAATAAGAGGAAAAACCACTTGCATAAGGCGATGTGGTAACAAGATGTGTAGCGGGATCGTATGTAAATGAAACAGCTCCTGTAACGGGTACAGCTAAACTGATGTTTGCCCCACCTGCAATGCCTTGGTCGCCATAATTGATTGCCCAGCTACCTCCAACTGTTACTTTGTATTGATAACAACCGGCGGGTATATTTAATGTACCACTATACAAACCGGTGCTGTTGTTATAGGTTAAGGCTGTCGTATTACAATCCGGCATCCAATCGCTGCTGCAACCTAACTCACTTTGAAAGTTTCCTGCTATAATTACCAGCGGTGGAGTTGCTGCTCCAATTTGTTGCAACAGTACATTATCAAAATACATCCCAATATTTTGCCCGCCCATTTCAAAACTTAATTTGTGTAATGGAAATACAACTGTTGCATCAAACTCCATTGTTTTGGTTTGCCAGTTTGTGGTTGCTGTCTGATTATAATTACCGGCGTTGAGATTTGTCCATCCTCCTCCATTTTCTCCTACATATACACCAAAACTGCGATTGGCATCTGCTTTTACATCAAAGCTTAAACGGTAACGCATGTTTTGCGTCAGTACAAAACCCCATTGGTCTAATTGCACTTCCCATGAGCTGCTGCCTGCATTGGACAGATAGTAATGACAAACACCTGCTTCTACTACTGCATTGATGTTTGTTCCTCCATTTTGCCAACTGCTCCAGGTATAATATGGAACAGGATCTGTGTAAAATGCTGTAATGGATGTAGTGGTATTAAAACCGCCATCTGCTAATAAGTTCTGAGACTTGCCCTGCGTTGCAATAGACAAAGCACTCCACAAAACAATCAGCTTTAGTAAAATTGCTTTCATGATTATTATTTTAGCGATGTTACAATTACAGGGCAGGAGAAAATTTACACAGTAATGGACAGATGAATGGTGTGAAATAAATTGAACAGATGATCAAAATCGGGCCTCCATAGAATCATCTGTCTAACGATAAAATAGCACTAAGCATAGAATTGCATGGCCAACACTCCGTTGTTTAAGAACAAACAAAGTACAACTGCAATATTCCTGTTCATATGACGATGATCAGAAATCGTTACGATTAGTGAAATTGATATCATGTAAAACCGGAGTCTTCGTGCAGCGCCTGCACAAACTGATGGCGCTGACTGCCGCAAGGATGAGGCGACGGCTGAGCAAAGCCGATTGCGGCTTACTGCACAATTGACCAATAAATTTAGAAAGTATGTTATACAGGCACACGACGCCAACACACAAAATCTTCTCATTATTCCTACACCAGCGTTTCTATACTTTGACAGACATGAAGGTGCATTGTTGTTGAATGATGGTGCAAGATCTTACTGCAAAAAAAGGATCTTCAGTTTGCTGCTACCCCGATGTAATCGGGGCAGGATTAATTGGCATCAAGTGATTCACGGAGGTGGAACACTTTCGCCAGGAGAGGCATACGACATTGTGTAAGCGCTACTCTGTTTCTCTGAAATTTCTATTCAGCCAATGCTGTTTCAACCCCACTTTCAAGCCATAAGAATTTTTCATGCAGACCTGATGCTGTGATTTCATTTTTCAACGACTTAACAGGTTGCTTAAAATGCCACCATCCTTTGTAATGAATGGGAATAATAAGATTGGGATGTAAAAGCTTAGCCGTTTCAATTGCCTCTGCTCCATTCATTGTAACCCGTAAATTCTTTTTTAAATACGGAAAAGCTCCGGCGCCTAAATGTAAAATAGCGATATCTACTTTTTTTCTTTTTGCTAATTCATCAATCCCTTCGAAGAGAACCGTATCGCCGGAAATATACATACAGCCATTTGATTGCCCCTCCCATTCGATTGTAAAACCCAACACCTTACCCATCACTTTATTCAGTCGTTTGATATTTGTATGCTGCGCAGGTATCGCCGTTATTTTCAGTTGTTTTACCTTCTCCGTTTCAATGTGATATTCCTGCCAATCGTGGAGACCGATCGTGTTCTTATTTTTTAACCGACGCTGCGCATCTTTTGTAGAAAGTACCAGTGGAACAGTTTGAATAAAAGCCCTGCCACGCTTATCCAGGTTGTCGCTATGATGATCGTGACTTAATAAAACCAAATCAACTTTCCCGATCTCATCAACAGTCAAAGCAGGATCAATATATTTTTTTGAAAATGCCAACGGGCGGCTGACATATTGCGGGAAGAATCCATCTTTTTTATCTAACGTAGGATCGGTTAAAATTTTAAATCCATTGATATTGATTAATACACAGGCAGTATCAATATGTGTAATGGTAACCTTCATTTGTATTTTATTTTGTTGATTAAAATAGAATACAAACCTACCTTTCTAAACTGTGGAACAAATTGACTTTGGTCAAGAAATGCGTTTCCTGATGCGGCTTAACGTTTCGGGTACAACACCGATATAGGATGCAAGATATTTCAAGGGAATCTGCTGAATATATGCCGGCTGTTCTGCCAGTAATTTTTCATATCGTTCACGGGGCGTTTTTGTCAAGAGGTTTAATTCTCTTTTTACTTTCTTGTCTAACAGATATTCAGTTGAGATCTGACCAAGTTTTTTGGCCGTTTCACAGGTTTGATAAAGATGCTGCAGATCGTCGTACGATATAGAATACAATTGACAATTCGTTAATGCCTGGATATATACTTCTGTTTTCGTTCTGTTGTAAAACGAATCATAAGCACAATAAAAAGAATTCTTAAAAGCAAAATCAAATGTAATCTCTTTGTCTTTTACGGCTGCATAATACCGGATAGTGCCGGTATCAATAAACGAGAGATAGTTCTCTACTTGTCCTTTCGATAATATCAATTCATCTGCAGTAAATGTTCGTGTTCTTATACAACTTAAAAATGCAGACAAATCATTTTCTGAAAAGCCTTTCTTTGAAAAATATGTAATGAGTGATTTCACTTCTGTTTTTTATAATGACTGTTTTTGCAGCATAACGTCTTACACTAAATTATATGCCGCTAAGTACACTACCAAATTTTACGGGCCGATTGATGCCAACGTTTTCCCCGATACAATCGGGGCAGAATTAATTAGCATTAAGTGATCCACTGAGGTGGAACACTTCCGCCAGTAGGTTAATTAACAATAGTCTCAAACTGGCAAAGGCACTCTGCTGTAATTTTCTGCAATATAGCTCAACAAATTTGTTGAAGTATCCGTTATACTTAGATATGAAAATGGCCAGAGCTTATACAATTCAGAAGTTTGGAACCGGTTATATGCATTATATTGAGTTAGGCAGTGAGGATGTTCAGCGACTGACAGCCGACGGGAATAAACGAGTTGTTTGCAAGATGAATAATAAGCTGGAAATACATGCTGCTATTATGAAAACAAAGGAAGGAATGTATTACGTGATGATTGCTGCAAAGTATTTAAAGCAATTGAACTTAACGATCAACAGTAAAGTAACAGTGGCTATTGAAATTGACAAGACAGCATTACAGTTCAACGTTCCTGAAGAATTTGCAGAAGTAATGGCAACCGATAGCAAGGCAAAAGAAGTGTTTGACCACTTGACCGCCGGAAATAAACGAGGATTGATTGCCTTAGTGAACATGGTAAAATCAAGTGATAAAAAAATTGAGCGTGCATTATTGATAGCTGAAAAATTAAAAGCAGGTATTACATCTCCTCAAAAAATAATGGCAAGAAAACCCTGATAATTTTTTTGGCATGCTGTCTCGCCCTCGGACATGGGTCTGCTGCAATGCATGAGCGGTTGCTGATAACACGCAACGGCGGCGTGCATATGAATTACTATTTATCCGGAACACCAACAGCGGCAAAAGATGGTTGAAGACCATAAACATGACATCAAATTAGAAAACAAGAAAGCCTGTTTATGACAACACTGTTCGGCAGATCCCTCGTTCCTCGGGATGACAGCTATATTAGGCGGAGAGGAATATTGAGCAGTTGAATATTCGTCGGCACACGGTCTGCTGTAACCGACTCTTTGTAATAGAATATATAAATCCCGAGGTCCACTGCGTGACAGCTTGGGGCAGACTCAATAATTACTTTTTTATTGGCACGAGAATTTGCAAAAAAATAAAGCGATGTGTATCTTTCGAAGCAAATCATTACCATGAAAAAAACAGCCTCCCTCTCTTTTCTTCTTTTTATGATTATCGCCGCTTGTAAAAAACCAAAAGACCTACCTGAAGAACAAATTTTGACAAGCAGAGTTTTTGTATATGACGAAGGAAGAACAAAGCAAAGTAGTCTGGGAACTTCAATATTCGTAGAAAATTCAAATCCACTAATTACTACGAAAGCCAATAATGCAGGAGAATATCAATTGCTTACCCCTTCTACAGGAGATTCGCTTGTGATTGTATGGGCAAAACCAGGGTATGGTACATACAAAGTTCATATCAAGTCTGTCAATTCATCGCTGGGAATTAATGACATTAATTTGGGATCTCCAAGTACAGTTACAGTAAATTCTTTATCCGCAACTATGATTGGTGACAGTGTAAAACTTACAATAGATATTTCTTCTCCCAATATAACAGGAGAAAAATATGTACGATTGATCCATCGAAAAAACGCAACTGGCATATCGATTGATTCTCCAATTAAAGCCGACGGTGGAATATATCAAGTTCAAAACGGAGTTAATGTACTTACTATTGCCAAAATAGCATTTTCTAACTACGTCCCTCATACCGGCGATATAATTTATATTAGAGCCTATGGCGATTCATTCTATGGGAATTTATATTCAACCCCATCCGAGAAGCTTGTGTTTCCAAATCTTAACCGTAATACCTGCCCCGAGACTTCTTTTGCCTGGTAGTAACAATTGGACATTAAGATAGATTTGAAACAGAACGGCTGCTAAAATATGTATCGTTGTGCGTCGTGCTATTTGACATTTATCTACCATCGAACAACCTAATGATTAGCTAAAACTATTCCGTCGGCCCCGGGATTCAGTAGTACAAACGTCTTCATCAAAACAATACCCGTCTTTCAGAAACAAAAAATGTATATTTAAGAGAAATACGCTCCTATGCCCAGCAATTCAGCAAATGAGGGCGATCAGCTTGAACTTAGAAGTTCAGGGATAGAAGTTCTGGGAGAACTACCATGGGGTTCACATTTTTGTAATTTTTTTGAATCAAAAGAAGACCTGCTGCAAATACTTGTTCCCTATTTCAAAGCCGGGTTACTCAGTAATGAATACTGTCTATGGATCACCTCCGATCCTGTATCGGTAGAAGATGCTTACGACGCATTGCGAAATGAAATGCACGACTTTGATGACTATCAAAAAAATCAACAGATCGTTATTCTTTCCCACACCGACTGGTATTTGAAAGACCAAACATTTGTACCGGATATTGTGATCAATGGCTGGTATGAACAATTGAACTTATCATTGACCAAAGGATTTGATGGCATGCGTGTAAGCGGCAACGAGGCCTGGCTCGAACGGGACATGTGGAAAAATTTCATCGACTATGAACGAAGCCTGAACGACAGCCTCAAAGAGCATCGTATGATTGTGCTTTGTACCTATCCTCTTGACAAATGTGATGCACAGGCAGTATTTGATGTATCGCAGGTACACGAGATAGCCGTGTCGAAAAGAAAAGGCAATTGGGAAATTGTAGAAGTGCCGGCAATCAAAAAAACAAAATCGCAACTGGCAAGCGATAAAAAAGAACTGGAAGAAAAAGTAACAGAACGTACGAAGGAACTTTCACTGATCAACTCAAAATTGATACAGGAAATAGAACAGCACAAACGAACCCGTGATACACTACTGCGAACTGAAGCCCGGCTCCGCACAGTATTTGACGTAACTGATACTGCTTACTTATTACTTGAATCCGACTTGACCATTCTTCTTTTTAACCACCGTGCAGCCGATTATGTGAAAAAGGTATTTTCCTGGTATTTGAAAACGGGAGACAATATTCAAGATTTTCTTACAGCCGACAGGAAATTGCTTCTTGCAGACAGAGTACAAAGAGCAGTAAAAGGAGAACAAGTAACATTTGAAACAAGGTATGATCTTGCAGATAATTTGTCGTTCTGGTATGATATCAGACTTTTTCCGATCCCCAATGAGGAGAAAGAAATATTTGGTCTTGTGCTTGCATGTACAGATATCACAGAACGAAAGCAATTAGAAATTCAGCTCGAACAAGAAAGAATGGAACGGCAACTGCAGATCACTGATGCTGTTATAACTGCAGAAGAAAACGAACGGCAGGAAATAGGCCGTGAACTGCACGATAATATTCAACAGATACTGGCCAGCGCCCGCCTCTTTCTTTCGATGATCAATAAAGAGAACAGTTCGGAACCACCTTTTTTATACCAGCGACAAACAGATGAATTGATTTCGACTGCTATTCATGAGATCAGAAATTTATCGCACTCCATGATCACTCCGTTTATGGAGAAAACGACGTTGAAGGAGGCCATTGAAAAAGTGATCTACAACATCACAAGTACCAGCGACATAAAAATAAATCTGGAAACTGCCGGGTTGGATGAAGAGAAGCTGTCTGAAAAGCTACGGCTCACTGTGTATCGGATTATCCAGGAGCAGTTCAGCAATATTTTGAAATACGCAAAAGCGTCTGCAGTATCGTTGAACATTGTGCAGGATGATGAGCAACTAACATTAACGATACAGGATAATGGTATAGGTTTCGACACATCAAAAAAAGCAACGGGTATCGGGCTGATGAATATCAAAGCAAGGGCTTCTCTTTTTAACGGAGAGGTTACGATCCGTTCTTCACCGGGACAGGGCTTTGCGTTATCTGTTGTAATGAAGCTTAGCTGATTTTCGCTGACTGGCGCACGAATAAAATAAATTGTAAATTGGTGAATTCGTTTTCAGTTTAACGTTTACTTCTTTTTAGACAACAGCATTTTATAGTATGAAAAAAGCGTGTACAGGTTTATTTTTCCTCCTCTTCAGCATCGGCATTTTTGCACAATCGTCACAACCTTCGGCCCGGAAGATGAAGCGATTATTTCCGAAGAAGGAAAACACATCTTCCTATCACAACAACTGGACAAAAAATTATTATCCAAAACGAATCGAAGAGTTTGCAAAGGACCCCTTGACGTTTAATGAAATTGTATTTATCGGTAACAGTATTACAGAAGGCGGAAAAGACTGGAGCAGCCGGTTCGGAATTGCTCATATCCGTAACAGGGGAATTTCTGGCGATGTTACGGATGGCGTACTCAAACGTTTGGATGAAATTATTTACTTCAAACCAAAAGCTGTTTTTATTTTAATTGGAATTAATGATCTGTTCAGTCTTCATCATACTGAAGATAACCGTACGCTTGTGTATGATAAATTTGTTCCATCAGCTGAGTATATTGCAACCAACATCCTGAAAATTGCAAAGCGGATTCACCGTAAATCGCCCACTACAAAGATCTATGTGCGCACACTGCTTCCAACAAGAAGGCCTTTTTTGAAAGACGATATTATTTTGATCAACGAACGCATTAAAAAAAACAGGGCGAAAGGCTATTACCAGGTGATTGATCTGTACACTCATTTTGCAGACGCATCCGGCGAATTGATGCAGGAACTAACAAAGGACGGCGTTCATTTAAATGACCAGGGTTATGAGCGATGGGTGGAATTTGAGAAAGCCATTATTGAAGGTTTGTGAAATGATGTGCTGATTATTACAGAGTGTTATTGCGAGGGTATGAGAGCCTTGGCCACAATTAACCAACAAATTTAAACAGTCTGATTTAGGCACTACTTGTCCCGCTATGCGGGAAGAAGCCAATACACAAAAGCTACGCCTCATCCGATAGTTATCGGATCTTGCGCCAGCGTTACTATACTTGGACCAGATGGGGGTGGCTAAAGTCTAAACTAAATTTCTCTGAACAAAAGTCGGATACGGTGGGGGGTTGCCAGGCACCACAAACATACTTCTGTAAGACAAATCAAGATCTATGTGAAAATCTGAAGGTATACGGACTCTATTAACCTCTAAATTAAACAACTCTCGATTAGGTGAAAAAGGTTGATGCAATCTATTAGCCAATCGAATACCATAAATGTTTTGACCGGTAATGTCAGAGTACATTAATTCAATTGATGGGGCACTTCTAATCCAAGTCAAAACTAAGGGTGTTTTATTCTTAGAGAAGGGAGGACACAAAACCCATTTCGTAAAATTTGCCCCTCCCAAATTAAACCTTACAAAAACATTAACGGCAGGCGCTTCTGAAACCAAGGTAAGTTGCCAAACGAAAGAATGATTAGCCATACTTGAGGATACCTCTTCAAGAAATAAATGCGGTCTTAACTGAATCTCATTGTAATTTCTTGAGGTAATAAATGTCTGTAATGATATATAGCCTAATAGAATTATGCTTGTTAAAGATAAAAAGGGATTCATAAAATCACCAAAAGTTCCAAAATCACCTTTACTATCTGACATGAAACCACCAAAATTTAATCTATAGACTATTACGGGCACAACAATAAATACAATTGAAAGACCTGAAACAATCCAACCTATCCTTTGCCATAAGAATCTGCGAAATCTTCCCATACTACAATGTATTAATATTTTTTATTTTTAGAACGATAACCGGTTTGATGAAGACATTTTATAAAGGATTATCACAATCGGGGCAGAATTAGTTAGCATCAAGTGATCCACTGAGGTAGAACACTTGCCAGTAGAGTTTACTATTAAAAGCTTCTACTTGATTGAATACTTTCTCTCTCTCTGTTTAAAAGCCTCATCGCCACCTTCTAGAATATCACAAACATGCTCTTTGATTCCCTGTTGCATTAATACCGTAGTTGTTGTGCTTGCTGATTCAAATGAATGTTCAAGTGAACCATTGACATATTCGAATCTTGTTACACCAGGCCGCAAAGGCAACCCTTGACCTTCTTGATTTGCTACAATTATATTCTCAGTATCCGTTGCTACCACCAAATTTGCATTGTGGGAAACAATTATTATTTGACGTTCCTTCTTTTTTTGCTTTATCATTTTACAAAGCAATTCATAAATTGTTCTATTGTCTAGATTATCCTCAGGCTGGTCAATTAAAATTGGATATTCAGAAGAACTTATTTGCAAAAAAAGAATAAGAAGAACTGTGCCTTTCTTACCTGGGGACATATTAAGCAAATCATCTCCTTTATAAGAAACAGTATAATCTAATTCAAAGGAGTCGCTAACTATTCCCCTTAAAACAGCCTCAATTCCAATCTTTTGCCGCAATGGGATAGAAACAGAAGGGGACACTACCAATTTTTCATCTATTATTCTTAAGGAATTAGAATACAATTCTGGGACCTTGGCATAATCTACAAGATTCATTGAAAACAAAGTATTAAAATAATGATCATTTGAAATCGCAGCTTTGTTTGCTTGATCGAAAAGAGCAAAATTTTCTTTTTTAAAAAGCAACTTGCAGTTAAGTGCTATCTCAGGGCCAATTATTTGTTTAGTTTCGTTAATATGAGATACTATTAACTGATATAGAGCATACCTTTTCTTTAGTAGTAGAACTGTTTGCTTTTTAATATTTTCATGATCATCTCTTAGTACCTGTATTTGCTTTTCAAAATTTACGGCTTGTTGGTATTTTAATCCTTCAGCATCTAATTGTGCGGCCAGTTTTTGGATTTCACTTTGTCCTGCAAGCTTCTCTTGGAATGGAGCCAACTTACTATTCAACTCTAATACTTGATCCTTAATAGCAATTTTAGTTTCACTAAACTTAATATCTGCTACTCCAGCGTTAAGATTTCTAATTAGGCTATCATAATCCTCATCTAACTTCACTCTTATCTTACCCACATCATCTGGTATTTCAGTGAGTTCATCAATAATCCGATCTACCTCCCCTTTCAAATACATATCCTTTTCGGTATCATTGATACCTAACAATTGATGCCTTGTTAAAACAACTTCATTAAGTACTTTCACTAAAACGGCTTCTTTACTTTCAAGTTGGACAAGCTGAGTTTCCAATGTTGATTTTAAGGACATCAAACGACTATACTCTTGAAATTCTTCTTCAGAAAGGTTTGACAACTTTTGTCCTTCTGTAATTGCCGCTTGTATTCGTTGCATCCCATTTTGTATAGAATCAGATCGTCCCAACTCATTGGATTTTTGCAAAATGTCATTCCCTTTGGACTTAACCTGCAAAAAGCTATTTAATAATTTTTCAATTTCATTAGAAGTGTCGCTAATTTCACCGGCTTTTTTATCAAAAAAATCCTTAAAAACAGTGTCTTGAAGAAGAATGTTTTTTATTAAAGTATTTAGTTCTTCCTTATTGTTTTTTTCTACCAAATAATTTATATAGAGTTGTGGGATATAAATTATTTTATGAAGTTTACTCGTTAAGTCGTCATTTCTTAATGTATCTACATCGCCATTTTTCCAAGTTACTTTAAAGTCAAATGATGGTTCAAAATTATACCCTTCAAAATCAAGACGCTTTGAAGCTTTATTAACTTGTTCTGGATCGATGGACTTAGCTGCGGAATATAAAAGCAGAGATTTACCTGAAGATTTACCTCCAATTATTGCATTTAGATTTTCATTCAGGAAAATTTTCTGATTCCCGAATAAATGATTTGTATCACTAAATTGTAATTCAGAAATAACAAATCGTTCGTTCTTTATATCTGGTTGTAATGCTTGAATTTTAACTCTATCGGTTGGCTCATATAATGTTTGCTTTAAGCCCTCAAAGGTCGGGTCTGCTTTTATCCAACAAAACCTATTTCCATCAGGCTTGAATATTTTGAGATTATCATGAGCGTCACAACCATGAAAACATGGCATTAAAGAACCACATTTTTCAATAACCGTATTTTTATTGTCAGGACCCATTGCAGTGAAATAAAGAACATCATTTTCATTGGACGAAAATATCGCATCAGAAAACTGATATATACTCCAACGAGTAGCGTCTAACTGTGACTCACTTGCACTTACAAAAAAATCTTCGTGCTTTCTTATTCCCGAAACGCCATCGGTACTTTTATTAGAAACCACAATAATTGTATTCTCTCTGAGTTTAACATCCCTCTCAAAAATCGTTCTTAGAGAGTCAATACTAATAACATATTGACTAACTCCTGCTTTTAAAGCTGCAGCATCATCTAAAGTACTATTACCTGGCAGCACCCTCCCCAAACGAATTAATTCTTCTTTCTTTGCCGAATAATCACTACCGCCGTATGAGAATTTGAGTTTTGCTAAGAACCTATTTTCTATATCAGTATCAATATCTGGATTAAATAAACAATGAATATTAATGGGAGTGGCAGAAGCTGTTACTGGCGAAACCCTAATTTCGATATTTGGCAATATCATTTCAAATTTCTTTGTAATAATTCCAATGTCGGTCAGCTCTTTAAATTTAAAGTAGTTATCTATACTAAAATAGTCGGTTACACCAACAACGGAGATATCTTCTGTCGATTCATTAATTGCTTTAGCATAATTATCCCATTTTTCAACGGAGTTTGCGCCTTCGAAATTATCGTTCTTCTTTGTTTCAGGTGTGTGAATATGTAAATCCCACTTCCTCCATTCGGACCCCCTTTTATATTTAGTGTAATCTGCCATAAAAAGTTAACATCTATTTTATTTTAAAAAACTTTCTCGCTACCTCGCCTAAAAATCACGTCATTTCTTAAACCTTAAAAAACAATAACACAATATATAAGTTAAATCCTCAACTAAGTAAACAGATATTCCACAAAATATTAATGCTTGTAGAGTGAAGTGCTTTTTGCAAGTTGATAAACAATATGTTGCTGAAAGGATTGAGGTTTTCCATCGCTGAATTCATGGAGGGAAAATGGGTGGACAGCGTACATCCGGGACTGTTAGTGAGGCATACAAGTGGAGTGAATAAGGATGGATTTTAGGTGTATTTTTTGATGCATAGAATTCCCAACCGCACAAGAGTGCGACGCAACAGCAGCACAATAGAAGCACTTGATTCCGCTACAAAATCATTTGTATTTGGTTTTATCCGGCAGAGCTATGTTTGGCACTTGCAATGCAGATTAATAAAGTTGTCATTTCGACGAAGGAGAAATCTGTTGGGCTGTGGTACGTGTGTTGGGCAGATCCCTCCTGCGTCGGGATGACAGCTGTATTGAGCAGTTGACTATTACTTCAACCGCTCTTTAAAATCAAGATCGTTTGCTTGTAATGTTTCCTGTGCTAACTGGTATCCGGCGTCTGCATGTCGTATCACACCCATTCCAGGATCGTTACGCAATACACGTTTCAAACGTTCTTCGGCATCAGTTGTACCATCGGCAACAATCACCATTCCGGCATGGATCGAGTAACCCATCCCTACTCCACCACCATGATGCAGGCTTACCCAACTGGCGCCACCTGCTGTGTTTACGAGCGCATTGAGGATGGGCCAATCGGCCACGGCGTCGCTGCCATCGAGCATGGCTTCGGTTTCACGGTTGGGGCTGGCCACACTGCCGGTATCTAAATGATCACGACCAATAACAATGGGCGCTTTTACTTTGCCGGTGCGTACGAGTTCGTTAAAGGCGAGTCCTGCTTTCTCCCGTTCGCCCTGGCCCAGCCAGCAGATGCGTGCAGGTAATCCCTGGAAAGCAATTTTTTCTTTGGCCATGTTCATCCAGCGGATCATGCCTTTGTTATCGGGGAACATGTTCATGATGAGTTCGTCGGTTACAGCAATATCATTTGCATCGCCACTGAGGGCTGCCCAACGGAAAGGGCCTTTGCCGAGGCAGAAGAGGGGTCGGATGTAAGCGGGGACGAAGCCGGGAAACGCAAAGCAGCGGCCGGGTTGAAAGTTGTAAGTTGTAGGTTGTAAGTCGGAAGAAGGTCTCTCAAGGTTTGAGGTTTCACTTATTACTTTTAACTTATTACTTACAACTCTCTCTTCCTGTTCTTTCGCTCTCGCCCTGATGTTATTTCCATAATCAAACGTAATGGCTCCCTGGTCCATGAGTTGCAACATGAGTTGCACGTGGAGGTACATGCTTTCGTAACTGAGTTGCAGGTAATGGTCGGGATCTTTTTCACGGAGCTCGTTGGCTTGCTGATTGCTGAGTGTGTGCGGTATGTAACCAATGAGCGGATCGTGTGCACTGGTTTGATCGGTGAGTGTATCGGGAATGATATCACGGGAGATCAAATGATCGAGCAGATGAATGGCATTGCATACCACACCAATGCTGCGGGCAATGCCTTCCTTACGGTAATGCACAGCCGCATTAATGGCTTCATCGATGCTGGTATATTTTTCGTCGAGGTATTTTGTTTCGATGCGTTTATCGATGCGCCACTCTTCTACTTCTGCTATTAATGCCACACCTTCGTTCATTGTTATTGCTAAAGGTTGTGCGCCACCCATGCCGCCGAGTCCGGCAGTAACGTTCAATGTTCCTTTGAGTGAGCCGCCAAAATGTTTATCGGCAATGGCAGCATAGGTTTCATAGGTGCCTTGCACAATGCCTTGTGAGCCGATGTAGATCCAGGAGCCGGCAGTCATTTGTCCGTACATCATGAGTCCTTTTTTCTCGAGCTCTTCAAAATGTTTCCAGTTGGCCCAGTTGGGTACGAGCTGACTGTTGCTGATGAGTACCCGTGGTGCATCTTTGTGTGTTTTTAATATGCCGACGGGTTTACCACTCTGGATAAGTAATGATTCATCGTTCTCCAATACTTTCAATGCGGCAATGATGTTATCGAGTGCTTCGAAATTGCGTGCTGCTTTACCACGGCCACCGTAGACAATGAGATCGTCGGGGCGTTCGGCTACTTCGGGATCGAGATTGTTGAGGAGCATGCGCAAGGCTGCTTCCTGGATCCAGCCTTTGCAACTTAGCTGTGAGCCGGTTGGAGTTTTATACTTGATTGCATCGTAACGTTGAATGGTTGTTGTTGACATGGCAAAGAGTTTTTGGCCTCTTATCCCTCTCCTTAATGAGAGGGACGGTGCTGCATATTTAAATTAAACATTTCGTTCTTCCACTTCGGCTTTGAATCTTTTATCATCACATTTCGAAGAGCCTTATAACAATTTTACTTTTTGAAAAGCAAGGGCTGTGTGTAGCAGTTCTCCCCCTTTGGGGGAGTTAGAGGGGGCTGCTGATAAACTTCACTGCAGCGATCATATCCTCATGCAACACTCTGTCTTTATCAACAAAGCTTACCTGTTGACGAAAAGCACTCATCACTTCTTCTACTTTTGCTGAACTTTTTAATGGCCGACGGAAATCCAATGCCTGTGCAGCACTGAGTAATTCAATCGCCAATACTTTTTCAACGTTCTTCATGACACGATAAGCTTTGGTGGCTGCATTGGCGCCCATGCTTACATGATCTTCCTGGTTGTTGCTGCTTGAAATACTATCGACACTGGCAGGTGTGCAGAGTTGTTTGTTTTCACTTACAATGCCAGCAGCTGTGTATTGCGGTATCATAAAACCACTGTTCAGTCCGGCTTCTTTTACAAGGAACATCGGGAGGTTGCGTTGTCCGCTGATGAGTTGATAGGTTCTGCGTTCGCTGATGTTGGCGAGTTCGCTCATGGCTATCGCAAAATAATCTAATGCTAACGCCAACGGCTGACCGTGAAAATTTCCACCGCTCACGATGAGATCTTCATCGGGAAATACGTTGGGATTATCGGTTACTGAATTGATCTCGGTTAAGAATACATTCTTCACATGTGCCAATGCATCTTTGGTGGCACCATGCACTTGCGGTATACAACGGAAACTATATGGATCCTGTACCTGTTGTTTTTTCTGTTGACCGATTTCACTTCCGCTTAATATGTTTCTTAATTGTTGCGCTGTGTGTATTTGTCCGCTATGCGGACGGATAGTTTGTATTTTTTCGTGAAAGGGTTGATCGATGCAATCAAATGCATCAAAGGAAATCGCTGCAATGAGGTCGGCCCATTGCATTAACCGTTCGGCCTGTACCAAACAGTACATCCCATAGGCACTCATGAATTGTGTACCGTTGATGAGCGCTAAGCCTTCTTTACTTTTCAAAGCAATCGGTTGCCAGTTGAGTTGTTGCAACACTTCCTGTGCCTTGAACCTTGTGCCTTGATAGTTGACTTCTCCCATGCCGATCAATGGCAAACTCAAATGACTGAGTGGTGCCAGATCGCCGCTTGCACCCAATGAACCTTGTTGATAGATAACAGGCAGCACATTGTTGTTGTGCATGTCCATTAAGCGCTTTACTGTATCTACCTGCACGGCACTGTAACCATAGCTGAGCGATTTTATTTTCAACGCCAGCATGAGCTTTACAATTTCTTCGGGCACTTCCTCTCCCATGCCACATGCATGACTCATTAATAAATTATTCTGCAGTTGCTCGAGCTGATCATCGGCGATGATCACGTTTTGCAGAAAACCAAAACCGGTGTTGATGCCGTAGAACGGTGTATCGCTTTCGGCTACTTTCTGATCGAGGTATTGTCTGCACTTTTCGATCTTATGGTGTGCACGGAATGTAATGGAGACAAACTGTTTGAACTGCAGATAATTCTTCACTTCATCGAAGGTGAGTTGCTGCTCGTCGAGGGGGAGATAATTGTATTCGGTCATAGTTTTTGCAATCGGGACGAATGTAGGAAATAATGGAGAGAATGCGAACTGGTGTTAGCAATACAGAAGTACGAGTTAAGATGTACGAAGTACGAAACCCCTTAAGCGGCCTGCACTCAGATAAACCGAAGCAGCCTGACGGCGGTTGCACCGCAGCTCTTTCTGTTCTTTTGTCTTGACACAAAAGCCCCCCGCCTGACTGTCGGGCAGGAAAAAGTCAAGACGGAACATATTACCCCCATGTTCCGTCGAACGCCTTGATTAAGCTTGGGTACTACTCCCGCTTGAGGCGGGACAGGTGTGGTGAATTACTGTAGTAGTTACATCAGCATCCTATGTGTAACACCTTGTGTTTATAGCGGCATGATTTATGCAAAACTTTGTTGCATTTTAAAAAATGGTTAATACTTACATTTGAATGAATATGAAACAACTTCTTTTTTTCGTGTTGCTTGCAGTTTGCTGTTTGCAATTATCAGCACAAAGCATTCAACAGCTTGACAGTGCTAAAACAACTTCCATTCGTGGATTGAGTGTGGTGAATGATAATATTGTTTGGGTGAGTGGTGCAAACGGAATGGTTGGTCGTTCGATTGATGGTGGTGCTTCGTTTAAATGGACAAAGGTTGATGGCTTTGCAAAAACTGATTTCAGAGATATTGAAGCGTTTGATGCAAATACTGCGATCATTATTGGAATTGATACACCAGCGGTGATCTTGAAAACAATTGATGGTGGAATAACCTGGAAGATCGTGTTTCAGGATAAACGTCCGGGTATGTTTTTAGATGCGATGGAATTTTTTAATGAAAAGAGTGGTGTGGTAGTTGGCGACCCGATCAATGGAAAAATATTTCTTGCGGTTACTGTTGATGGTGGTGCTACGTGGCAGGCAATACCTGAAAGTCTTGCCCCTGCTGCAGAAAAAGGTGAAGCGATGTTTGCAAGCAGTGGTACCAATGTACGGACGGTTGGTAAAGAAGTATTATTATTTATTACCGGTGGAACACGTTCCAGATTATTTCTTCGGAATGATAAAATCGATTTGCCGATCATCCAGGGAAAAGAAACAACGGGCGCTAATTCATTAGCGGTATGGGATAAAAAAACATTTGCCATTGTTGGTGGTGATTTTAATAACGCCGCTTCAACGGAAAAGAATTGTGTGCTGACAAAAGATGCAGGTAAAACTTTTTTAACTCCTACTACACCACCACATGGTTACAGAAGTTGTGTGGAGTATTTATCAAAATCAAAACTCATTACCTGTGGTATTACGGGTGTTGATGTGAGTGAAGATGGTGGTACCAACTGGCGGAATATTTCTGCACAAGGTTTTCATGTGGTACGAAAAGCGAAGAAAGGAAAGGCGGTTTATTTAGCTGGCGGGAAAGGACGAGTAGCGAAGTTGGTTTGGTGATGAGTATTGCTGTGATCAGCCAATTCATGCTGTCATCCCGACGTCAGGAGGGATCTGTTGGGCCGCAGTACAATAGCTGGGCAGATTCCTCCTAACGTCGGAATGACAAAAGACTTCAGCAGATCCCCCGTCGTACCTCGGGATGACAAAAAATTTCATCTTTTGTATTATTTTCAACTGCAGTAAACTCAACTGCAATGAAACCTATCGGAACACACAACTACTTCGCATACATCACTACCAATCGAAACAAAACTGTTCTTTACATTGGAGTAACCAATAATCTTTCTGCAAGACTCTTCCAACATCAACAGAACGCAGCACCTTATACACATACAAGTTTCGCAGGAAAATACAATGCTTATTATTTGCTTTACTACGAACGCTTTGGTTCAATTGAACATGCCATTGAACGGGAGAAAGAGTTGAAAGGATGGCGTAGGAGTAAAAAGGAAAAACTGATCAATTCATTTAATCCTGAATGGAGATTTCTGAATGATGAGATAGAATAAAGCTAAATAGAGCTGTCATCCCGACGCAGGAGGGATCTGTTGGGCTGCAGAACAAAAGTTGAGCAGATCCCTCGTACCTCGGGATGACAGGTAACTTCAGCAAAATTATCTGACAACAATCATCGCTTCTTTTGATGGCAGACATAGGGTTTTGAAAAAAGGGCTTCTACCTTCACTTATAAATCAAAACCTATGCATATTCAATTACACGACGATATCACACTCAAAGAAATAAAAACTGTTTTTTCTGATTATTACCCCTATCTGAAACTGGAATTTTATTCAAAGCCACATCTGTTGTATGAATCATCAGACGAATGTGATGTGTTGCCGGATGAAAAACGGTTAAAGGATATTAAGGAAGTACATATTGATGGTGTGATCGATATTCAACCCACAGAAAAAGTAACTGATCTTGAATTTGAATTTCAACGCCGGTTCGGTTTACCTGTGCAGGTGTTGCGCCTGGAGCAGGGCAAATGGCAGCAAACAACAGGCATGGATACATTCACGTTGAGGGATGTAAACCAGTTCAGCAAAAATGATTCGGATGATGATCTCGTAGAAGATTATGAAGAGGGATTTGAAGAATTAAAAACTGAATAATGTTGGTGTTATTTTAAAAACAGTTTTACTTTTTAAACATAAAGTAAACGGCACCTAACAGAAACAGAAAACTCACAATGTATTTCCAGTGAAAGGGTTCTTTTAAGTACACAACTGCAAAAACGCCAAACACAACAAGCGTAATTACTTCCTGGATCATTTTTAATTCAAACGCATTTACACCGCTTTGGTAACCGATGCGGTTGGCAGGCACCATCAAACAATATTCAAAAAAAGCAATGCCCCAACTGATGAGTACAACTTTCCAAAGCGGTACGTTTTGATGACGCAGATGTCCGTACCATGCAATGGTCATGAAAATATTTGAGAAGAGCAATAACAGAATTGCACGGATCATGACTGCTAATTTTCTGAACGTTTGCCCGCCAGTAAATACAATGCAGCCATACGCACTGCCACGCCATTCTCTACCTGTTGCAAGATGATGGATTGTTTACTGTCGGCCACATCACTGTCCAGTTCCACACCACGATTGATAGGGCCTGGATGCATGATCACAATTTCTTTGGGTAAGGAATCCAATAATTTTCTGTTGATGCCGTAAGCAAGATTGTATTCACGTAATGAAGAAAACAACGGTTGACTTTGTCGTTCCAATTGAATCCGCAATACATTCGCCACATCGCACCACTTCAATGTTTCTTCAATATTGTACGATACGTTTACGCCAAAGGCTTGCTGTAAATATTTCGGGATGAGTGTGGGCGGACCGGCAACGGTTACTTCAGCACCCATCTTCTTCAACAAATAAATATTGCTGAGCGCTACACGACTGTGCATGATATCACCAAGTATCGCCACTTTTTTTCCTTCCAGTGTTCCTAATTTCTCTCTAATTGAGAATGCATCGAGCAAAGCTTGCGTTGGATGTTCATTAATACCATCGCCTGCATTTACAATGGCAGCAGGAATATGCTTTGCTAAAAAGTGAGGAGCTCCGCTTGCGCTATGTCGCATCACTACGAGGTCAACTTTCATGCTCAGTATATTATTCACCGTATCGAGGAGTGTTTCACCTTTTGCGGCTGATGAACCGGATGCAGTAAAATTGATGGTATCGGCACTTAATCTTTTCTCCGCCAACTCAAACGAAATACGTGTACGGGTGGAGTTCTCATAAAAAAGATTCACAATTGTTACATCACGCAGCGATGGAACTTTTTTAATGGGTCGTTGTAAAACTTCTTTGAATTGAGCGGCTGTATCGAGGATGAGTTGAATATCCTGTGCCGTGAGATCTTTAATGCCGAGCAGATGACGAGTGGATAGTTGCATTAAAAAGCAAAATTAAGGGAAAAGAAGAAAAGGAACAAGGGACAAGGAACAAGGTGCAAGGCTTAATGCAGTTAGTTCGAAAGATAGTTTAGCCTCCAAGTTTGTTGATGATGGCAGAAAGAATTTTCCGGATTTGTTCTGCTTCATCAATTAGCCACTTTCGCTCGGCTTCCAGTTGTTCATTCCCGTAGGTTAAAATCAGGCTAAGCCATTGAATTGATTCTTTGGTCTCTCTCCTTGATACCTTAATCTTCATCTTTTCATCGGCCCTACCCAAATCATCCGAAGCCTCAATATAGTTAGCAGAAACAGATCCACTTGATCGTATTAATTGTTTAATGTATTCGGTGTTGATAATATCCCATTTTACGGAACGACAAAAATCCCGGCTACGTTCAGCAAACTTGAAAAATCGTATTTCCAATTCCTACGACATAGGTTAGCATTTATTATGATGACTATTACTTATAACGACTGAATCTCACCTGTGTCTTGCACCTTGTTCCTTGTGCCTTGATCCTTGTGCCTTATAGGAGTACAACTTCGGGTTTTTCCCAATCCACCGTCACTTTCTGGCTTAGAATGGAATCGATGGCTTTGCCGGTGTAATCGGGTTGGATTGGTAGTTGGCGGTTGAAACGGCGATCGACGAGCACCAGGAGTTCTACTTTTGCGGGACGGCCAAAATCGACAAGGGCATCCATGGCTGCACGTATGGTACGACCCGTGTACAGCACATCATCGATCAGGATCACATTTTTATTTTCGATATTGAAGTTGATGGTGGTTTGGTTAGCCACGTGCAGTTCCTTATGCACATCATCACGATAAAATGTTATATCCAGCTTACCGTATTGCAGTTTTTGATCGGGGTAAATGTCTTGAATGATCTGTACGATCCGATCGGCCATATAAATACCTCTCGGCTGCAGACCAACAAATACGGTGTCGGTAAACGGGTGATGATTCTCGATCAACTGGTGACTGAGACGCTGTATGGTGAGTTGTAACTGTTCGTTTGATAAGATGGTCTTCACTGCTCTGAAATTTTGATAAAAATAAACACTTCGTGGTAAAATACTTAAATTGGTTTTGATGCATTTGCTGAAACGCTTTGCCCGGCTTCTCCTGTTTGTAGTGCAGCTACTGGCCGATCTGCTGGTGCTGTATGTTTGCTTTGTATTGATCGGTTGTTTCTGGCCGAGAAATAAAGATGAGATCAAACACAGCAAGGGCATTCCTTTACTGATTCACGGCGATGGGTTTCATACTGAATTGTATTTACCTGTGGAAGATTCATTGCAGATCATCAACTGGATGGATTGGTTTGATGATTCGATCATGCGCAGCAAACATATAGATCGAAAACTAATCAGTTTTGCCTGGGCCGATGAGGACTGGATGACTGAAGTTGCACAAGACAGATCACATCGTATATCAACGATTGCTGAAATAGTTGCGAAGCCCGGCAACAGCAGTGTGATGCACATCCAATGGCGGGATACAGTCTGGCCGCTGAAACTACCGGTTACGGTGAAGCGCTTTTTGTCTGTTGAGCAGTATCTGCAATTGATCAGTTATATCCAATCAGGATTTAACATTGAAAACGGGAAACCTGTTATACAATCGTACCTGGGGTTTTACGGTTACGATTATATGTACAGATCCACGTTCAAATACGGACTTTTTACCACCTGCAATCAATGGACGAGTAATGCACTCAATGCATGCGGCATACGCACTGCTTCGTTTTCACCATTTGGCTGGGGATTATTTTATCAACTAAAAAAATAAGCTGCATGCACAAGTGCACACAGCTTACCGTTCTTCATGGGTCGTTTTTAATACTTGTGTTTGAACACATAAAATAAACCCACCTGGAACCCTCTGTTATATAAATTGATTCCGTCGTTTTCATTGATGCGGGTGATGCCGTGGTTATAACGGCCATCGATACCAAGGCCTGATTCGCCAACATAACTTGCACCAATGGTCCAACCTAATTCTGCGGTTTTAAACGATTCTTTTACGTCTGTCTTTGAATCACCCTGCTTAATATTTGCTGCAGCCAATATGCCCAACTGTGGTCCGGTTTGAATCCGGAAACCTTTATCAAACATATATTGCAGTTGCAAAGGCACATTCACATAATCCAATTTAACTTTCGCATCGTTTGTTTGTGCACCTTGACCTGAGTACATTATTTCAGGCTGCAATGCCCATGATTTACTCAAGTGAATGTGTGCAAGACCACCTGCATGAAATCCTGCCTTCGTCTCATAATTAGCATCAGGAGAACTTGCAAGATTTGTAATATTTAACCCGCCTTTTATTCCAAAATGTACGTTACTCTTATGCTGTGCATGTGCAAAGCCTGCCAATAATAATGCTCCTGAAATGAATAATGCTTTCATCTGATTATTTTTTAAAGTGTTATTGCCAAATGTTATTCACCGAAATACATTTCACCATGTTTTTTTGAAGAATGAATATTTTATCGGCTCATATCATGATAAATGATTTTGATTAAACAATTCCGTGCACGGAGACAACCCATCACTTTAAAAAATCATGCCAAAACAACTTCACAACAAGAACAACTTGTTTTAAATCATTAAAAGCAAATGCATTAACCCTAAAAAAACAAAGAATTTCATCAACCATCCTAAGCCCATTGAATGAAAATAACTTTTGACAAAATTTTTATTCGCCTTTATCTTATGTGCCTGCCTCTCCTTAGTAAAAAATACTAAACCACCAGACATGCATGCAAAAGCTTTGAATTCTTATAAACAGTTATTATTTTTAATTATCAATAGTTCTTACTTAATCGATTGCAGATTGATTTTTTCTGTGCCTTATAATTTTTAACCCAAAATTTAAAACAATGAAAAAATCAGTTCTCGCAGCATGTCTGCTGCTTCTCTTTGCCAACGTCACCAATTCACAAATCACGAAAGGAAACCTGCTTCTTGGCGGTACGACCTCCTTTTCTTCCAGCAAGTCGGGAGATTATAAGCTTACAGAATTCAGCTTTGCACCCAACATCGGGTATTTTTTTGCAAACAACTTTGCGGGAGGTCTGAGAGTCCAAATTGATACCTATAAAGAGGATGGAGACGAGGATGCATATACTTCAACCAGTATTGCACCATTTGTAAGGTATTATTTCATACCTGCATCCAAAGAACAAAAAGTAAATATTTTTGCTGATGTTGCTTATGGATTTGGCTCCTCAGGCAGTGGCGATGATAAATTCAATATGAACGGATACTCATTGATGGCCGGCCCTGCAATATTTTTAAATCCGCATACTGCTCTTGAAATTACGCTCGGGTATTCTTCCATGAAGTTTGAAGATGAACCTGACCGTTACAACACATTCAAAATAAATGTCGGTTTTCAGATCCATTTAAATGCAGCGAAGAAAAAAGAATAAATAAAAAGAAGGCCGGAATAATTCCGGCCTTCTTTTTTTATTCTTCACCTAAAAACGGATAACGATAATCTGTTGGCGGGTTAAATGTTTCTTTGATTGTCCTGGCACTTAACCAACGGTAAAGATTTAAAATACTTCCTGCTTTATCATTAGTACCACTTACCCTTGCACCACCAAATGGCTGCTGACCAACTACGGCACCTGTAGGTTTATCATTGATATAAAAGTTACCGGCACAGTTACGAAGTTTTGCAGTAGCCAGTTCAACTGCATCACGATCCTGCGAAATAACAGCACCTGTTAATGCATATGGTGAAGTTGTATCAACAAGCTCCAACGTTCTTTCAAAACTGTTTGCAGGATATACGTACACCGTTAGTACCGGTCCGAATATCTCTTCGCACATGGTTACGTATTTCGGGTTCTTTGCTTCAATCACCGTTGGTTGTACAAAGTATCCCTCTTTCTTATCGCACTTACCTCCTACCCATATTTCTGCCTTCTCATCTTTCTTTGCATTATCAATGTAGCGTTTGATATTGTCGAAACTTTTCTCATCAATCACAGCATTCACGAAGTTGGAGAAATTCTCAACCGTTCCCATTTTGAAACTCTTCACACCTGCAATTAATTTCTTCTTCACATCTTCTGCAATGTTGCTTGGAATGTATGCTCTTGATGCAGCCGAACATTTTTGTCCCTGGTATTCAAATGCACCACGTAACAATGCTGTTACCACTACATCAGGATCTGCACTTTTATGTGCCAATACAAAATCCTTTCCACCTGTTTCACCAACAATACGTGGATAGCTGCGGTACATACCCATGTTCTTACCAATGGTTTCCCACATGTTGTTGAACACACCTGTTGAACCCGTGAAATGCACACCTGCAAAATCTTTATGATTGAAACATACTTTACCAACTGTAGGTCCATCAACATAAATCAAATTGATGACACCATCAGGCAATCCTGCTTCTTTCAATACACGCATGATCATTTGAGCACTGTACACTTCTGTGTTTGCAGGTTTCCATACCACTACGTTACCACACATGGCAGCACTAGTTGGAAGGTTACCTGCAATTGCTGTAAAGTTGAATGGTGTTACAGCTAATACAAAACCTTCAAGCGGGCGATACTCCATGCGATTATGCATGCCCGGACCACTGATAGGTTGCTGACGATAAATATCACTTAAGAAATGAACATTGAAACGGAGGAAATCGATGATCTCACAGGCACTGTCGATCTCGGCCTGGTACACGTTTTTACTTTGACCCAACATGGTTGTTCCATTCATGTAAGGACGATACTTGGTTGCAATGAGATCAGCAGCACGGAGAAAAATATTTGCACGGCTTTCCCAACTCATGTTGGCCCAGCTTTCTTTCGCAGCTAATGCTGCATCAATTGCCTGTTGTACATGCTTTTCTTCACCTTCATGAAAATAACCGAGCACATGCTTGTGTTCATGCGGCGGACGCATGGCATGTTTTTTATTGGTACGTACTTCTTTGTTACCAATATACATGGGCACATCGATCTCTGTACTTTTTAATTCAGCTAATACTTCTTTTAAGCGTTTCTTTTCTGCTGAACCGGGAGCATAGTTTAATACGGGTTCATTTACCGGTAAAGGATAGTTGAAATAACCGAGGTTCATACTGTTTTGTTTTTGCTTGTTGCTTTTTTACGATCGGAGTACACAATTACGTTCTAAAAAGTAACGCCTGTTCTCCGTTTAATGGGCTGCAAGGTACAAACTATCGCTCATATGCTTTGCGCTTCCGTTTGCACAAAAAAGCCCCGCATTTTGCAGGGCTATATAGCAAATTCATTCATCTTTATTTTGCTTCCGCTTCTTTCTCACTCATCAAATAAGCTTTGATGAAGCCATCGAGTTCCCCATCCATAACCGGACCAACATTGCCCACTTCATAATCGGTACGATGATCTTTGATCATCTTGTACGGATGGAAAACATAGCTGCGTATCTGGCTGCCCCACTCGATCTTTTTCTTCTTTGCATTGGTTGCATCCTTCAGCTCATTTCTTTTCTGCAATTCCATTTCATACAAACGGCTCTTCAACATCTGCATGGCCAGTTCACGGTTACCCAGCTGGCTTCTATCCTGCTGACAAACCACCACAATGCCTGTTGGAATATGCGTTAACTGTACTTTCGTTTCTACCTTGTTTACGTTCTGTCCACCGGCACCACCACTTCGTGATGTTTCCATTTTTACATCAGCCGGATTGATCTCAATGGTAATGGTATCATCGACTAACGGGTACACATACACGCTCACAAACGAAGTATGTCTTCTTGCATTACTGTCAAAAGGTGAAATACGCACCAAACGATGCACACCGCTTTCTGCTTTCAGAAAACCATACGCAAACGGACCATCAAACTGGTAAGTACAGGTTTTAATACCGGCACCATCACCATCCTGCCAATCCATTTCGGTTACTTTCCAGCCTTGTTTCTCGCCATACATGCGATACATACGTGCAAGCATTTCGGCCCAATCCTGACTTTCTGTACCACCTGCGCCGGAGTTGATCTGTAAAACTGCGGGTAATTCGTCTTCAGGTTGATTAAGCGTGCTTTTAAATTCAGCATCTTCAATCGCATTCACAGCTTTGTCGTATGCCTCTTTTGTTTCTTCTTCTGTAGCGTCGCCGCCTTTCCAGAACTCAAACAGCACAGCAAAGTCTTCAACGGCCGTATTGGTATCCTCATAGAGTTTTACCCAATATTCGTTGTTCTTCGTCTCCTTTAAAATTTCGGTTGCCCGCTTATTATCGTCCCAGAAACCGGGACTTAGAGAGAGTTGCTTGTCTTCTGCGATTTTATATAGTCGGTTCTCGACGTCAAAGAAACCTCCTCAGGACAAGAATGCGTTCCCTTATATCGTTTAATTTTTCAAGTGTCATAACGGGTGCAAATGTAAGGGAAAAGTGCATTATAGGGCTGAATCGTTTTGAAAATCTGGCGGGTTGAAAAGAATTAGTAGTAGGGCTTTTGTATGGTTTAGTTTATATTTATAATTCACGCTGTCATGAAATACCAACATATAAATATTGAAGGGATTCAACTCGCTTTTCTCGAATCAAAAGGCATTACAGATGATATTATTTTTTTGGTTCACGGCAATTCAACTTCTGCAAGGTCGTGGAATAAACAACTAAAAAGCCCCGATCTTTCTTCCTATCGCATGATTGCATTTGATCTTCCTGAACATAGCGAATCCGGTTCTTTAGTTAACACTCGTTTTACATGCAGCCTGCCTCAATTGGGTGAAATTCTATCAGCAGCAGTAAAACAGCTTTCAGGTAACAATCGTTTTATTCTCGCAGGTGTATCTCTCGGTACTAATATTATTGCTGAAACACTCAAGTACAGCATTCATCCTTCGGGCATTGCCCTAATTGGCTCCTGTGTAATTGGCGGCGAATTTACATTGGAAAAAATATTTAAAAAGAACATTGATCTGCATGCAGGGTTTACAGATTCTGTTTCTGAACATGAACTAAAAAAATATGCTGCACTTGCCTTTTCATCTGATGAAGAAAAAGATTGGCTTGATTTTTCAACAAGTTACTATCAAGTAAAAAACAATTTCAGATCAAAAATGTTTGCAAGTGTTGCGGCAGGAGATTTTAGCAACGAGATAGATTTACTAATACAACAATCGGCCCCTGTACTTGTAATTTTTGGAGAAGACGAAAAAGTATGCGAGCCAGATTACCTTGATGAAGCCGGATTAAACTTGTGGGAAAACAGAACATTCAAAATTGAGAATGCGGGCCATTTTGTAAATAACGATAATCCTGAAGTATTGAATAGTTTATTGGGTGAATTCGCTAGTGAAGTTTTCAGATAATTTCCTGCCTTAACGCAAAACTTACCAGTTCCGGAATATTACGGACATTGCATTTTTGCATCATGTTCCGGCGGTGATTAATCACTGTATATTCGCTGATAAATAATCTATCAGCAATTTCTTTACTGGTGAGTCCATCTGCTATCCAAAGCAAAATTTCCTTTTCTCTTTTCGAAAAAAGGCTGTCTTCTTTATTCAGATAATATGCCTTTTTTGAAATGATGGCGGCTTCATCAAAAAAGCCATTGGCATTAATTTTTTCGACAACCTGTATAACGGGATTTTCCTTCTTGAAATGATTAATATTCGTAATCACTCCAAAACTTAATAAAGGATTACCGTTTACATCTGATTTAACAAAACAATTTCGTTGAAGCAAATTCATAAAATCACCATTTTTAGTTTTGTACTGAAAATTATAGCTGAAAATGTAATTCGAATGCTCCGATGGTGGAATTTTTTTCAATATGCTTAACCTGTCTGGAAATATCTCCTCATTAAAAAGTTTCAAATGGTTTGACTGGTAATTTTCGAGTACAGTATGAACACCTCCGTTCAAAAAATATTCGGGATCATATCCCAACATTATTTTCATAGATTTCGAGATCAGCAAATATTTACAGGTTGTGTAATCCAGCAGGTATATCCATGGAATGCTATGGTTGAATACGGCATGAGTTTGCTGGTTAATATTGAGAATATGTTCAAGCCCTTCTGTGTGCAACTGGTCAGGAGTAAACGAACGCTGCTGCATCGTTCCCATATAATCGAGCCAAGAGGTTTTACTTTTTCCCATAAACGTTATGTCGATTTCACAGGAAAGAACGGTTATAGAATTTCAAAGGGTACCTCTTAACTTATAATACAACTAATTTAATCATTCTAAATGACAAGTTATTGCTATTTTTTTTAACCTCTTGTAGCAATAATTTCACTTTCGGGTTAAGAACTGAAAAACGAACACCTGAAACCTTATGGGAAAATTGAATCAAAAAAGAAGCCTTGCGTTTGTCCCTGTATTATGTGAAAAAATAATCATCAAGTTTATAACATGCAGCAAAATTTTATTAGAAAAACATCGTGTCATACAAAGTACAAACACAGTCTTAATTTTTATGCAGTAAAATAGCATTCATACCCGTATTTTTCCCGTATGTATTAGCTTCCGGGATAACTATCTTCAACCATCCAATCCTGCAAAAATCAATTTCCTCCAAACCTTGTAATTTTTTAGATGAGTTTTTAAAAATTGGTAGCAATACCTAATGGCATTGTATTGTCCAAGCTCGTATAAAATTTCAAACAACTTAAACCTGCGAAATGAAAAAACTACTGTTCTCGCTTATTTGCATCCCGGTTGCTTCAATACTTTATGGCCAAAGTCTTGGTATTAATGCCGATGGCTCCGATCCTGATTCAAGTGCTATACTTGATGTGAAAAGCACAAACAAAGGTGTGCTGATACCACGAATGAATCAATCACAGCGCAATGCAATTGTACTGCCTGCAATAGGCTTAATCGTTTATCAAACAGATAACACACCTGGATTTTATAATTATAATGGCTCGGTATGGACAGCTGTTTCACCTACTACAAATAATTTATGGAATATAAACGGTAATGCTGGAATTACATCAGCAAATTTTATAGGAACAACGGACAATCAGCCCCTTGTTTTTAAAGTAAATAATACTCAGGTTGGTAAATTCAGTAATGTAGGTGGTAATGTATTACTCGGTTACAATTCCGGAACAATGATAACCTCCGGCACTAATAATACTGCTTTAGGCAACAGTGCGCTTTACTCAAATACAGAAGGACATCATAATGTAGCTATCGGCATAAATAGTTTATTTACAAATAATATTGGTGCCGCTAATATTGCTATAGGTCCGGATGCACTATATAGCAATACTACCGGACAGGTCAATATTGCAATAGGGCGTGCAAGCCTGCGGAATAATACAAATGGCCAGTTTAATACCGCTGTTGGCTATGAGGCATTAACAAATAATATATCAGGGTATAGTAACACAGCAATGGGAAATCGGGCTTTGATTAACAATCAGTTTGGAACCTTTAACACAGCAGTAGGCGATGCTGCTCTAAATGCTAATGTAAATGGCTATGGCAATACTGCAATGGGAAATAATTCCTTACTGAATACAAATTCGATTGGTAATGCAGGTTTTGGGGGCGCCTCATTATATCAGAATACTACAGGGAGTCAAAATACTGGAGTAGGTGAACGTTCACTCCAATCAAATATCACCGGCAGCCTGAATACTGGTCTGGGTTCACTCGCTGACGTTGGTATTGATGGAATCTATAATGCAACAGCAGTAGGACAAAGCGCAAAAGTTGATTGCAGTAATTGTCTTGTACTTGGTGCAATTAGTGGTGAAAACTATTGGTGGGGTGATGATGTTCGGGTTGGGATTGGTACAACATTGCCTAATTCAAATGCAGCATTAGAAATAAAAAGCTCAAATAGAGGCGTATTGTTACCCCGGCTAACCCTGTTGCAGAGAAATGCGATCGTATCACCTTCAAGTGGTTTACTAATTTACCAAACAGACAATACACCCGGTTTTTATTATCACAATGGGAACGCATGGACTGGGGTTTCAACGCCAACAAATAATCTATGGAATGTTAATGGCAATGCCGGAACTACAGCTTCAAATTTTATAGGCACTACCGATATTCAACCGCTTATTTTTAAATTTAACAATGAAGTAGCGGGACAGTTGAATAATACAAATAATACAGCATTTGGTCGTGGTGCATTGTTGAATAACACCAGCAGCGGTTCAAATACAGCCTTTGGAATAAATGCTTTACGGCTCAATACAACAGGTCAGGGAAATACAGCAACCGGAGCCGGTGCACTGAATCAAAACACTACCGGAACTCAAAATACTGCAATTGGTTCAGGTTCATTAACAAATAATACTACTGGCAATGCTAATACTGCAACAGGAGCAGGAACATTAGTTTTAAATACAACTGGCTTTGGCAATACTGCTAATGGCATTAATTCCCTTTTAAATAATACAACTGGAAATCAAAACACTGGTTATGGCGGCGGGGCCATCAATTTCACTACATCCGGTAATGATAATACAGGGCTAGGTTATGGATCGTTAACGACTAATACAACGGGAAGTCAGAATACTGGTGTTGGCTCAGGTGCAAATGTATTAACTGCTAATTTGAGTAATGCAACTGCAATTGGAGCAAAGGCAAGAGTTGATTGCGATAATTGTTTAGTGCTTGGTTCAGTGAATGGAATTAATGGCTCTACGAGTGATGTAAAAGTTGGAATCGGTACAACAAACCCAAGCGCAAGTGCCGTTTTAGATATTTCGAGTACAGATAAGGGAGTATTAATTCCAAGAATGACATTAGCACAACGTAATGCCATTACATCCCCGGCAACGAGCTTACTAATTTATCAAACTGATAATACTCCCGGTTACTATTATTATAATGGCACTGTATGGGCATCAATAACAACAAATACCAACAATTTATGGTCAGTTGATGGCAATACAGGCACCAACCCATCAACCAATTTTATCGGCACAGTGGATAATCAGCCATTAGTATTTAAAATAAATAATCAAACCGCCGGCTTTTTGAGATCAGATGGTAATGTTGCATTTGGCCTTAATGCCCTTGTATTAAATACCAATGGAATTCATAATACTGGTATGGGATGGATGGCTCTTAATCATAATACAACAGGATTTAACAATACAGCCAGCGGCACTGAGGCATTAACAAATAATACTACTGGCTCTAATAATACCGCTATTGGAATGGGTAGTTTAACAACAAATAATACAGGATCTTCAAATACAGCTACCGGGGCTTACGCTTTGCAATTCAACACAAGCAGTGGTAATACTGCAACTGGCTTTCGGTCTCTATGGAAAAATACTAACGGATATGCTAATACATCAACCGGCAATGAAGCTTTGGCAAATAATACTACTGGTTTTGTAAACACAGCTCATGGTAATGCAGCATTAACAAATAATTCTGAAGGTTATTTTAATTCAGCATTTGGCTCATCAGCTTTAGCAAGTAATACCACGGGTTATGCAAACACTGCGTTTGGCAATGGGGCTCTATCAAATAATACGACTGGTTATACTAACACTGTTATTGGTAATTATGCAAATGTTAGTTCCGGCGATTTAAACAATGCCACTGCAATCGGAAACAACGCTATTGTGGATGCAAACAATAAAGTACGTATTGGAAATTCTAATGTCACCGTTATTGAAGGACAAGTCCCCTTCACAACACCATCTGACGGCCGTTATAAATTTAATGTACGTGAAGATGTTGGTGGGTTAAATTTTATTCTGAAATTACGTCCGGTAACCTATCAGTTCGACACAAGAAAATTTGATGCTGATATTTACCCGGCTGGTTTCAGAAATACCAACTACAATTCTGCTAATGAATCAATTACTATTCGTCGCACCGGTTTTATTGCACAAGAAGTGGAGAAAGCCGCAACAGAAACCGGTTATAATTTCAGTGGTATTATAAAACCTAAATCTTCAAATGATCATTATGGGCTGAGTTATGAATCATTTGTAGTGCCATTGGTAAAAGCCATACAAGAACAACAACTACAAATAAGTGAATTGAAAAAAGAAAATGATGAATTAAAAAAACTTAAAGAGCAAGTAGAAACCCTTTCAAAAATTGTACAACAGCTATCCGCAAAAAAACAAAAATGATAAGTATGAAAAAGATAACTCTCGTGCTTATTATTTTTGCCGGTTGCCCAAATGCATTTTCACAGGGCCTTATAAAAATAACTGCCGGGACAACGGTAAAAAGTAATAAATCAGTTTACCTGGTAAGTAGTAAAATGAATATTTTAACCAACGGCACATTGCAACTGGATCAAAATGCAGGAACATTAAAACTTACAGGTAATACCGATGATAGCATTGCCGGAAATGGCACCGTTATTCTGAACCGGTTGCAGATTTCAAAAAACAGCGGAACCAAAGTTAATTTACAAAAAAACATAAGTGTAAGTTCTGAATGTGTCTTTGCTACTGGCAACTTAAATCTTGACAACTACGAAATAGACTTAGGAAATAATGGCGCCTTAATAAATGAATCTGAGATAAACAGGGCTTACACAAATGGAACCGGAAAAATAAAATCAACTGTAATTCTGAATTCTCCTTCAGGAATAAACCCGGGAAACCTTGGTGCTGTGATAACATCCGGAGCAAACTTTGGAAGCACTACTATTTCCCGTGGGCACAAGGCACAACAAAATGTTTTTGGAACCGGAAACTCAATACAACGCTACTACGATATAGCTCCGGCAAACAATACAAATCTTAATGCCACGCTCCGGTTATACTATTTTGACAATGAATTAAACGGTGTTCCTGAAACAGGTTTAAGTCAATGGAGAAGTCAGAATAATATCAATTGGGTTTTTATGTGTAGTAATACCAGCAATAGTTTCGGTAATTATGTTGAAAGTGGTGGTATTAGTAGTATGGCAAGATGGACACTTGCGGCTTCTACACCTCCCTTAAATGTATCAATTCCGCCAACATATACGGCAAATCCCGGAGGGGCAGCAAACACAATCTATATTGGTTATGGCCCCGCATCCATTACATTGAATGCGCAAGTAACAGGTGGCGCCCCACCCTACTCCTACAAATGGACAATCGGAAGTTCAGCAGGGCCTGCAATTAATACAACATCGTCATATACGGTAAGCCCATCTGCAACCACAACTTACTACCTGAATGTTAAAGACGCTTTCGGTTGTGCAGTAGCTGCGATTACAAGACAGGTTAATGTCGTAGATATCAGATGCGGAGCAAATCTTAGTAAAGTAACAGTTTGCAAATTTCAAAATGGGAATTACAACACCGTTTGCGTAACAAGCGGATCCGTCGCCGGGTTGTTATCAAGCGGATCTTACCTTGGCCCATGCAACTCCCCAATTGCTTTGTCTTCTCCCATAATGAAAAAGTCCGGTTTGGATGAGAAGGCTTTAAATGTAACTGCCTTCCCGAATCCATCAGAAAACTATTTCAACCTGATTGTAGAAGGAAATTATAAGGGTGAGGTACTCATCAATGTGTACAATATAAAAGGGTCACTTATTTACCAGGCAAAAGGAATGGCCAATCGCAATTATACATTTGGTAATAACTGGATAAGTGGCGTTTATTTAGTACAAGTGAGACAGGGGACAGAGATGAAGGCTCTAAAACTAATAAAACAATAATTGTTTGTCTGTTTTTCAAAAGGGTCGCCGGTATAGTGGCCCGTTTTATTTTAAAATGTAATAGCTGTGGCTCTTATGAGGATTAGGGACTTAAAGATGAACCTAAATTTCGTAATTTGCCAGCCCGTGATAAGTCAGGATACCATACAACAGATCTTAAGCCGCATTGATATTGTGGAAATAGTGGGCGGTTTCGTGAAGCTGAAGAAACGTGGCGCCAATTATCTCGGCCTCTGCCCTTTTCACAATGAGAAAAGTCCTTCGTTCACTGTATCTCCCGCCAAAGAACTATACAAATGTTTTGGTTGTGGCAAGAGCGGCAACGCTGTGAGTTTTTTGATGGAACACGAGAAATACAGTTACGTTGATGCTTTAAAATTTCTTGCAGCCAAATACAATGTTACAGTTGAAGAAACCTATTCTTCTCCAGAAGTAAAAGAACAACGCCAAACAGCCGACAGTCTTTACATCATCAACTCCTTTGCTCAACAGTTTTTCAGTAAGCAGCTGTTTGATACCGAAGAAGGACAAGCTGTTGCTTTAAGTTATTTGAAAGAACGTGGTTTCAGAGAAGATATCATTCAGAAATTTCAACTCGGTTATTCGCCACGTCAACGTGATGCGTTTACAAGTGAAGCTTTGAAACAACAATACAATGCAGAGCTGCTCACCAAAACAGGTATTGTTGCTGAACGAAACGGTGAGCTGATGGATAATTACCGTGAACGTATCATCTTTCCTGTTCATAATAACACAGGAAAGATCATTGGCTTTGGCGCACGTATCATTGGTAAAAAAGAAAATGCGCCGAAGTATATCAACACACCGGAAAATGAAGTTTATATCAAGAGTAAAATTCTCTACGGCACTTACTTTGCACGACAGTCGATTGATAAGAACGATGAATGTTTACTGGTAGAAGGTTATACCGATGTTATCTCTCTTCACCAGGCTGGTATTGAAAATGTGGTGGCAAGCGGCGGCACTTCACTTACTCCTGATCAATTACGGTTGATCAAAAAATACAGTAACAATCTTACGATTTTATATGATGGTGATGCTGCAGGTGTAAAAGCAGCCATGCGTGGTTTGGATCTGGCATTGGAAGAAGGATTGAATGTTCATCTTGTATTGATCCCTGATAAAGAAGATCCTGACAGTTATGTCAATAAAGTTGGCGCTTCAGGTTTTATTGAATTCATCAAACAGAATAAAAAAGATGTTATTCTCTTTCAGCTGGAGGTAATGCTGAAAGATGCCGGGAACGATACAACGAAAAAAGCAGCGGCTGTTAATATTATTGCTGAGAGTATCAGTCGTATAAATAAGGTTGAAGACTTTACACGTCAGCAAGATTATATCCATAAGAGTGCTGAGTTATTGAAGATCGATGAAGCAGGCTTGCATTCGTTGGTGAATAAGTTCATTCGTGAGCGAATGACGAAGCTGGAAGCAAAAAACACACGTGATGAAGAACAGCTTCCTGATTTTCCATCAACTGACAATTATGAAGACCCAACACTTCAACTCTTCAATACCGATGAGGTGCATGAACGTGCATTGGTGCGTTGCCTGCTTGAATTTGGCTTATTGCCTTGGGATGAAGAAACAACACTTGCGCAGCATGCATTGGCAGAGATTGATGAATGGGGCATGGTAGAACATCCTGACTTGCTGAACCTGGTTGAATTATATCGCCAGTTATACAATGCCGGTAGTGAACCAACCATGAAAGGTTTTCTTTTTCATGAAGATCAAACGGTGAGTAAGCATGTGGTTTCGTTAGCTGATTTCACGGAAGAGCTGAGCCCAAACTGGATACGTATTTACGAAAAACCATTTCCTACAAAAGATGAATTGTACCTGCAGGAAATGCAATCGATCCTTACTTATTTAAAGTTGCGCAAGATCAAAAAGATGATGGATGAAAACCAGCGTGACATGGAACGGGAGCATACCTCAGAAGAATTGGTAACGCTCATCAAAACACATCAGCATCTGAAACAACTTGAAATGGAACTCACCAAAGTAATGGGTACTGTGATCTTCCGTTAATCCCATTCTTTTTTTCGCAGCAGCCAGCACAAAAAATACGAGCTGATAAATCCTAAGGCTGCACCTGCCAATACATCTTCAGCAAAATGCGCTCCCACATAAATGCGTGAATAGCCAACAAGCACAGCAACTCCAAAAAAGAAAAGTTGTACAACTTTATTTCGTGAGGCAAAAGCAAGTAAACTGAAAGTTGCAAAAGCAGTTGTGGTATGGCCACTCGGGAAACTGTTATTCCCTTTCAGCAATTTATCGTCTACCCGATGAATACGTTCCGGTTGTTTGAAATAAGCACCGGGTCTTGGTCTTTGCTCAATACGTTTTATTGATTGCGCCAGTAATCCACTTAATAAGAACGAAAGAACCAGAAGTAATCCGAGTTTGCGTTTACCAACAAGAAATAAGATAACACCAAGTGCTGCCATAAAAATACCATCGCCGATGTAGGTGAAATATTTCAATATAACATCAGCCACATCTGTATGGCGGTTATTGAGAGCAAGAAATATCTGTTCTTTATTCCAATAGAAAAGAGCTGCGACACCAAGCACCAGCAGCAAAAGTGTTGCGTATGTAAAAAGATTGCGTACGGGATGATTGTATTTCCAGTTCATACCTATTACAAAACTAAGATTGATTCATCAACAGATCACTGTAAGAATGCGTTAAAAGATCATTCTCCCCTATTTGGAATTGCTGTAAATAAAAATAACATTGTTCCTTTATTTTCTCAAGACCAAGGCTGCCATCTTTATCAATTGCTTCAATTTCCACAAAACTGCCAAGCCCCTCTACTTCATCAATATGGAATTTCACATTACCGATGAACCAGATCTCCCGCTTCTTCTTCACCACTACTTTTACTCCGTGAGCTTTTATTAAGATTTCTTTCAGCAGATCAGCATTGTTATCAAGCGGCAACAATTTCACCTCACTCAACTTTGGACCGGCCTTGTTTTCACGATTGTAATAAATAAGTGCATTTTCAATAGGGCCTTGCCTCATTTTCAATCGTCCATTGGTTGTGTTAAAATAAGTGTCGGTTTGATCATCCACACCAATAAACCTGGCCTGTTGCTGCTGCAGGTAATTGCGGATAAAAGAAGCATTGGCAGAGCGTGCCTTTATTTCAATATTCTGATGACTCATGTAAACTAAAAAGCCGCCTTTGCAGACGGCTAGTGTAATTAGTTGGTGAAACCGGACTTAAGCTTCAGCTGGAGTTAACCTTGAAGTTCTGTTTGTTCTGGTTGGTTTTGGAGCTAATGCAATAGCGTGTTCAAAACGCATTGCTGTCCAAACATGATCCAACACTACTTCTTCTGAAGTTTCAAATCCGCACTGGCAAACAAATTGCCAGCTTCCATCACGGTTTAAATCGCTCACAATCTTGGAAGCAGATTTAGGATAAGCTACCCAGAATTTGGCATTTGGTGCCAAGGCAGGTAACACTTCCTTTAAGATTCCATTTAATTGATTCTGATTTACCGCAAAGATCAGGGCGAAATCGATCTTCTTACTACGCAGCAACGGAGTAACATTCTTGGCGAATGATAACTTTACAAATTGCTTTTCGATTGAAGAGGGTAACCCCTGGATTAATAAGTTCTTTTCTTCGTTCAATTGGAGTTTTTCCAAGAGAGAAATAGACATGCCAATGTAAATTTTGATGAGAACTAAAGTGGACTGCAAAGTTAGACCTTTTTTACCATTTCTAAAGGTCGTTAGCTAAAAATTTTAAAAAGAAGCGAATAAAAAATCCCGACTCAAGCAGTCGGGATTTTAAACCAATCTATTACGAATCAACTATTTACCTAATGGTTTGTAATAAGGCATCGCCTCTTTTACATATTGCTGCATTTTGTTGATACGTGTTTCGTCAGACGGGTGAGTACTTAGTATCTCAGGTGGTTTTTGTCCACCGCCAGCTTTTGCCATTCTTTGCCAGAATGGAATTGCCTCTTGCGGGTTATAACCGGCCATTGCTGCAAAACGTAACCCAAATTGATCTGCTTCCAATTCCTGTTTACGGGAGAAAGGAAGGGTACCTCCAACTGTAGTACCAATACCGTATGCATTCATGAACAGGTTTTGAGTTTCTGCTGATTTATTTGCAACAGCTACAGACAATGCAACGCCACCTAATTGCTGCGCCAAACCCTGGCTCATACGTTCGTTACCATGCAGGGCAATCGCATGTGCAATTTCGTGACCCATTACCACTGCCAAAGCGGCTTCGTTTTGGGTTACCGGTAACAGGCCTGTATATACTACTACTTTGCCGCCCGGCATACACCATGCATTTACTTCCTTATTATCAACAAGGTTAAATTCCCATTTATACCCGTCGAGAATATCAGACTTGCCTTGTTGTTTTAAGTAGTTGGTGATAGCTGCTGCTATCCGTGTTCCAACACGACGCACCATTTCTGCATCTTTATTCACACTTACCGGCACTACTTTACTTTGTGACAGGAACTGCTGATATTGCTGTGTTGCCATGGCCTGTAATTCTTTTTCAGGTAACAACTTAAGCTGACTGCGACCTGTGATCTGGTTCTTCGCACAACCTACCATCAGGAACGCCACCACTATAAATGAGCTTAGTATCTTTTTCATCTTATGTTTATTTTTCTTATTGATTTCAATTTACGTACCAAGTTTAAAACTGATGCTTTGCAAAGAACGTTAAGATTATTTTTTCTTACGCAACCCTTTGAACTTGTTTTCAGTCCCCGCAATTAACCGTTTAATATTTGAACGATGCATTACAATTACAAGCAAAGCTGCAATCACTGAAAACCAACGCATATATACATTCGTTTCTTTTACTGCAAACCAAACACATGCTGCAAAAACAATAACGGCGATGACGGAACCAAGTGAAATATACTTTGTTAAAAAAACAACAATAAGAAACGCTCCAATGCTGATGAGTGCTGTCCAGGGTTGTATTGCTAGTACCACACCAAATAAAGTTGCCACTCCTTTACCGCCCCTGAAACCTGCGAATACCGGGAATATGTGCCCAGCTACTGCTACCAAGCCGAATATCAATTTCCAGAATGTCTGTTCACCACTCAACCAATCAGACGATTGAACTGCATGTGCAAGTTGCACTGCTGCTATTCCTTTCCCCATATCGATCACCAATACAATAATCCCCCATACCGAACCCAACACACGAAATGTATTGGATGCTCCCATGTTTTTACTGCCGTGTTCACGGATATCGATATTAAAAAAAAATTTACCGATCCAGTAGGCAGTAGGTATTGAGCCAATGAGATAAGCTGATATGATGAGCAGAAATAAATTCATCTTAGCTTAATTTCTGAAATAACAAAGCACTCCAGTTATTACGATCAGATGATGTGATCAAACTCAAGTGATGAGCGTTTGCTGCATCAATGAGCAATTGATTCTCCTCTTTATAAAATCCACTGATGATGATAGAGCCACCACTGTTGAGCGATGCAGCCATGGTTCCCATGTACTGCAAAAGAATATGACGATTGATATTGGCCAGTATAATATCGAATTGCTGTGTTGAAGGAACCTCAGCTTTTTGCACCGTAATGTTCCTGCAATGATTGGCTTCAACATTCTCTCTTGAATTTTCAATGCACCAATCATCGTTATCAACTGCCAACACCGATGATGCACCTAATTTTTCTGCAAGGATAGCAAGCACAGCAGTACCACACCCAAAATCAAAAACAGATTTATTGTTGAAGTCAATTCCCTGCATTAACTTCATTACCTGCCAGGTGGTTGCATGATGACCTGTACCAAAACTCATTTTTGGTGTGATGACAATTTCATGCTGCACTGTTGCAATCGGTTGATGAAAGTGTGCACGCACAGCAACAAACTCATCCACAATAACAGGTTCGTAGCTACTCTCCCATTCTGCATTCCAGTTTTTAGGAGCAATTACTTCTTTCGTGTACCCTAAACCAAAAGGTTGTAACAACTCATTCAGCTGTTTTTCATTGTACACATCTTCATTGATGTAGGCGTTCAATTCAGTTCCTGTTTCCTCAAAACCATCATAACCTTCTTCACTTAACAATGCCAGCAGAATTTCCTGTTGCTCGTCGCTGGCAACAGGCAGTGTTATTTTGATGTAGTTATTCATAATAAATCTTCATACCTGACGTAATAAAAAAGTCCCGCTTTTCAGCGGGACTGTAAAGGTCATTTATTTAAATGAAATTAAAGACGCTCTTCGCCATTGTTCTCATCTTGTCTTGGCTGAACCTGTGGTCTTGGTGCTGCGTCTGGTTTCGGCATCAAGGCTTTGCGGCTAAGTTTGAATTTGCCTGTGCGAGGATCTAAACCAATCAATTTCACTTTCACAACATCACCAACATTCAATACGCCTTCCATGCTGTCTAAACGTTTCCAGCTTATTTCACTGATGTGTAACAAACCTTCTTTCTTTGGCAGGAATTCAACAAATGCGCCGAATTCTTTAATTCCTTTTACGGTTGCTTCATATACAGCACCTACTTCCGGAACCATTACAATACCTTTCACCCAAGCCACAGCTTTATCCAATCCTGTTTTCTCTTGTGAGAAGATGCTTACCTCACCGTAGTTACCTACTTCTTCAATTGTAATTGTTGTACCTGTTTCACGCTGAATTTCCTGGATCACTTTACCACCGGGTCCGATAACTGCACCAATAAATTCTTTATCAATGATCAGTTTCTCCATACGTGGTGCATGTGGCTTCACCTCAGGACGTGCCTCAGGCATACACTCATACATTGCATCAAGAATGTGCAAACGACCAGCTTTTGCCTGGTTCAATGCTTCACGCATTACATCCATGCTCAAACCGTCAACTTTAATATCCATCTGCACACCGCAAATACCTTCACGTGTACCTGTTACTTTAAAGTCCATATCACCAAGATGATCTTCATCACCAAGGATGTCAGTTAAGATCGCATACTTACCATCACCACGTGTAATCAAACCCATTGCAACACCACTCACGTGTTTTTGCACCGGAACACCTGCGTCCATCAATGCCAATGAACCGGCACAAACGGTTGCCATAGATGATGAACCGTTTGATTCAAGAATATCACTCACTACACGAACAGTGTATGGATATTCGCTACCAGGCATCATTTGCTTTAATGAGCGTTGTGCAAGCATACCATGACCAATTTCACGACGACCGGCACCACGCATCATTTTTACTTCACCTGTAGAGAATGGAGGGAAATTATAATGCAGGAAGAATTTTGAATAGTTGCTGTTAGCAGCACTCTCCACCAACAATTCATCAAGCTTAGTACCTAATGTAACTGTTGTTAATGATTGTGTTTCGCCACGTGTAAACAACGCCGAACCGTGTGGCGTTGGCAATGGTTCAATTTCCATTGCAAGCGGACGCACCTCATCTAACTTACGGCCATCCAAACGCACACGATCTTCAAGGATCATATCACGCACCACTTCCCATTTCAGATCTTCGTAATATTTCTTGGCTAATTTTTTCTCAACATCAGTTGCTTCTTCACCAAGGCTGGCAATCAATTCTTCTTTCAGTTTGCTGTAAGCTTCACTGCGTTCGTTCTTAGCACTGCCCGCTTTCGAAATAGCGTATACTTTTTCTTTTGCGAAAGTGATCACCTTCTGGTTGATCTCCTCGTTACCTTCAGGCTTTTTGTACTCACGTTTTCCTGTAACACCTTTTGCATCTCTTAATTCTGCCTGTGCTTTGATTTGAATGCGGATAGCATCATGTGCCATTTGCAATGCATTCACCAGGTCTTCTTCACTGCATTCTTTTGCTTCGCCTTCCACCATCATCAGGTTCTTTTCAGTAGCTGCGATGAGGAATTCGGAAGTTGCTCTTGCTAATTGTGAACGGGTTGGGTTGATCACCATTTCGCCATCAACATTTGCAATACGCACTTCAGAAATAATTTCTTTGATCGGAATATCTGAAACAGCTAACGCTGCAGATGCAGCCAAACAAGCCAATGCATCGGGCATAACCTCTGCATCAGATGAAACGAGGCTGATCAACACCTGTACATCGCATAAATAATCCTCAGGAAATAAAGGGCGTAAAGCACGGTCAACCAAACGACTGGTAAGAACTTCGTAATCGTTTAATCTTGCTTCACGTTTAAAAAATGAACCCGGAATACGACCGGCAGAAGCGAATTTTTCCTGGTAATCTACTGACAATGGGAAAAAATCCTGGCCTTCTCTTGGTTCTTTATTGGCTACAACTGTTGCCAGAATAATACAATTGCCCTGGCGAACAGTTACAGCACCATCTGCCTGGCGGGCAAGTTTACCGGTTTCAATGGTAACGATGCGGCCACCACCCAGATCGAATGATTTACTGATAGGTTGTGATAACATACTAAAATGTTGTTTGTGAATTGACAAGCAGGCAGGCGGGGAGAAAGCCATACAGGCAATTCTGTGATAAATTTAATTGAAGGGAGAAACCTGTAAGAAAAACAAAATTCCCAACCGCATTAAATGTGTTGGGAATAATGATTTATTTACATATCCGTAATTATTTACGGAGTCCGAGTTTCTCAATCAGTGCACGGTAACCCTGGAGGTTAGTTTTGCTCAGGTAGCTGAGTAAACTTTTACGTTGACCTACCAGTTGCATCAAGCCACGGTTAGTAGAGAAATCTTTTTTGTTCTCTTTCTGGTGAGTGGCGATGTGGTTGATACGCTCAGTAAGAAGAGCGATCTGTCCTTCAATAGAACCGGTGTTTTTTTCAGAACCACCGAAAGTTGCGAAAATGCTTGCTTTTTTTTCTTTTGTAATTGCTGACATCTCAGATTTTTTTAATTGACATCCAAATTTTTCATCTATAAATTGGCGGCAAAGGTAGGGGAAAAGTCTGTAAAATAGCTACATCTCAGGCCGAAAAATTCCTTGAAATGTAGCGATTGAGGCCTTCACGGGCTGTTTTTTGTACTTTTTTCCTGAAAAATGCGGTGCCCCCCAGCAATTTCCCTTTGAAGCCAATGGCCTGGGCAGCCCATTTATGCAGATCGAAACTATCGGTATGGCGATAGATCTTCCCGTCTTTAAATTCAAATTCAGCATGAATACGGTTGATGACCCGGCGCCCCGTGGCTGAAAAGATGTACACAGCCACCCAATCGGCACTGCCTCCTTGTTCGTTTGCCTGCACATGGCTGTAGGTGATTTCCAATTCTCCTTTACTGCGTTCAATAAGCATCTTCCACATAGCCGGCACTTCTTTTCCCTTCAAACCAACAAATACCTCGTCGGTAAATTCGGCTTCGGGATGGTAACAGGCCTCCATCGTTTGCGCATCGCCACGACCGAAAGCGGAGTAAAACGTTTCAATAATATTCATCTATTCAAGTTAGAAATTCAATTGCAGAATTTCGCTATTCTTTCTTTATTTATCTTTCACGCTAAAAACCGATGCAGTACTTCTACAGTTTATTTCTTTTACTCGTCTGTTTGGAAGCCACATCGCAAGAAAATCAATATACCAGCAAGCTTACAACGGCAAGCATTCTTTCGCCAGGTTTAACTTATGAGCATCCTCTAACAAATAAATTAACCATAAAAGGGAAGGCTGCATTTGCTGTTGGTTGGTCTTTCGTAGTTTCTTAGTCATTCGGTCAATCATATTCGTTTTCTCCTACAGGTGTAGTGGCAAGTCAGCTTCGCTACTATTACAATTTTGCTTTGCGTGAACAGAAAGAAAAAAACATTGCTCATAATTCAGCTAACTATATTTCGTTTTTAGCCAAGTATTCGTATTCAGGTATTACTTATTACCGTGGCGACTCATTTAGTGAATCAGTCGGCGGCCCGAGAAATTATTCTGTCAAAGAAGCTTCGCACATGCCGAATGTTGGAATTGTGTGGGGTATTCAACGTAATTATAAAAATCGTTTCAGTATTGATTGCAGTGTTGGACCAAGCTTGTATGCGCCACTGGTGAACAACGAGTTCAATTTTATTGCAGATATATCAATTGGAATTTGGCTTGGGAAAAAATCTAACGAATAACTGATCATTCTATTTCCTAATTTGCGCAAAACCAACTCCCGCTTGGCAAGCATTATCTGTACAGTAACCAATGACCTTACCTACGATCAACGTATGATCCGTATCTGTTCCACCCTTGCACATCAAGGATACACTGTTACGCTGGTTGGTCGTGAGTTAAAAGAATCAGCCGTTTTACAGCAACAGGCATTTATCCAAAAAAGACTGTATTGCTTTTTTACCAAAGGGCCTTTATTTTACGCTGAATACAATCTCCGTTTATTTTTCTGGTTGCTGTTTCAAAAAGCCGATTGTATCTGTGCAATTGATCTTGATACCATCCTCCCCTGTTTATTTGCATCGCAACTGAAAGGAACGAAACGGGTGTACGATGCACATGAGTTGTTTTGTGAGATGAAGGAAATTATAACGAGACCATCACGTTATAAAATGTGGAAATGGATCGAACAGTTTGCTGTTCCGAAATTTAAGCATGGTTATACGGTATGTGAACCAATTGCAGATGAATTTGAGAAAATGTATGGAGTGAAGTATGAGGTTGTGAGAAATGTTCCCTTTGAAAAAAAATCCAAAATCCAAATTCCAAGGGACAAGGAACAAGAAACTTCAAACTACAAACCACAAACTTTCTTGCTCTATCAAGGTGCCGTAAATGAAGGCCGCAGTTTTGAAACGTTGATCCCGGCCATGAAACATGTTGAAGTGCCTTTGCATATTTATGGTGATGGTAATTTCATGGAGCAGACGAAAAAATTAATTAAAGCAAATCATTTACAGGATAAAGTATTGTTGAAAGGAAAAATAAAACCAGCAGAGCTGAAAGAAATTACTGAGACTGCTTATGCCGGCATTACACTGTTTGAAAATAATGGCTTGAGTAATTATCTTTCACTTGCCAATCGTTTTTTCGATTACATACAAGCAGGTACTCCGCAACTGTGCGTTGATTATCCTGCTTATAGGCAGATCAATGATCGGTTCGGCATTGCGTTGCTGATACCTGATACAACAGAAGAAAGCATTTCAAAGGGTTTAAACCTTTTACTGACTGACGCTGTTCTATATGCACAACTGAAGGAGAACTGCAAACAGGCTGCTGCCATCTTAAACTGGCAGGAAGAAGAAAAAATATTGATTCAATTTTACAAAAAGCTACTTGGATAAACATTTACATATCGTTTCATTTGACGTTCCTTATCCCGCCGATTATGGTGGCGTTGTGGATGTGTTCTATAAAATAAAAGCATTGCATCAACTGGGTGTTCATATTCACCTGCATTGTTTTGAATACGGACGTGGAGAGCAACCTGAACTGGAAAAATATTGTACAGAAGTACATTACTATCCAAGGCAGGAAGGTCATAAAGGTTTTTCATTGCAACTCCCTTACATTGTTGCCTCACGCAATGATGAGGAATTATGGAAACGTTTAAATGCAGATGAACATCCTGTTTTATTTGAAGGAGTGCATTGTACCTACGGTATTTCAAACGGAGCCATCTCAAAAAAAAATATTGCGATACGGCTGCATAATACAGAGTTTGAATATTACAAACAGTTGGGCAAATGGGAATCATCGTTAGTACGCAAAGCCTATATGAACCATGAAAGCCGTTTACTGAAACGTTATGAAGAAAAATTAAAAGACCATCTCATTCTTTCATTGTCAAAGGACGACTGTACCACCTATCGTAAACTCTTTAAAGCAACCAATATCCATTACCTGCCTGCATTTATTCCAACAAGTATGGTTACGAGCAAAACAGGCAAAGGCAATTTTATTTTATACCATGGTAATTTATCAGTTGCTGAAAATGAAAAAACAGCTACCTGGTTATTAGAGAAAATCTTCAGAGATCTGGATATTCCGTTTGTTATTGCAGGGAAAAACCCTTCAGATAAACTGGTTGAACTTTCACATAAATGGCCACACACCTGTATTGTGGCAAACCCGAGTGAAACAGAATTGAATGATCTTATTCAGAAAGCACAGGTTCATATTCTTCCATCGTTCACACAATCGGGAATTAAATTAAAATTGCTCAATGCTTTATTTAAAGGACGACATGTATTAGCGAACGATGCCATGATCAATGGAACAGGGCTTGAAAATGCCTGTCAGAAAGCAAATAACACAACTGAATTCAAGTATCATGCCTTCCGTCTATTTCACAAAGAATTTACGGATGATGATATCCAAATAAGAGAAGGACTGTTGCAGGAACAGTTCAACAATAAAAAAAATGCAATGGTGCTTATGCGTGTTCTACAGTAGCATTATCCCACACTTTGCCGGCTTCCGTTTTCACCATGCGTGCAGGAAATTTTTTGATCACCATAAAATCATGGGTTGCCATAATAACCGTTGTGTTATAATCTTTGGCTACCTGTATCAGCAGGTTCATGATCTCATCGCTTGTTTCGGGATCGAGGTTACCCGTAGGCTCGTCAGCCAATATTAGTTTAGGAGAGTTGAGCAAGGCACGTGCAATATCAACACGTTGCTGTTCACCGCCACTCATTTCAAATGTCATTTTAAATCCTTTCGATTTCAATCCCACTTTATCCAACACATCATTGATCTTTTCTTCCATCAGGTTTTCATCTTTCCAACCGGTCGCCTTCAACACAAACTTTAAATTCTCATGTACATTACGATCGGTGAGTAATTGAAAATCCTGGAACACCACACCGAGACTACGACGGAGAAAAGGTACTTTCTTCCAATCCATCTCCCGCAGGTTAAACCCGGCCACAGTAGCATCACCTTCAGTTAAGGCCAATTCACCATACAATGTTTTCAGTAAGGATGATTTACCGGTACCAGTTTTACCAACGAGGTACACGAATTCACCCTGATTTACTGTAAGATTTACATCACTGAGAATCAAATTTCCGCTCTGGTATATATTAACGTTCTTTATTTCTACGATTGGAGGCATTCTTTTTAGCTTTTGGCAAAAGTATGTAAATTAGAATCAAATAAAAGCTTCCTGCAAATCATGAAAAACATATTAACGCTGCTTTTGCTGATTTCAATCAACAAAGTATTTGCGCAAACATCTACTTCCGGCAATGGCTCACAAACTCCGAAAGACCCAACAGCATTCGTTGCCGGATCATCGGGTGGAAAAATTGCAGCAGCTGTTTTTAAAGCAGCAAAAACGATTGAAGTAAAAAGTCCTGATACTTCTGCCGCAGTTACTTCTTACACAATTTATTTTCAAAGCAAAGGTTTTGAAACTGCACCTGGTATATTAGAAAATATCAAAGGCAATCTTTTTACGAAAGATGTTGTCCGCTTACTTGCAAGATGTGTTCCCGGCACCACCGTTACCATTGATGCTATAAAAGTTATGTCGGGTGGCGTTATCAAAAAGGTTCCATCGCTCCATTTTATTCTTCAATAACACGAATCAATTTCCTGCAAAAAATCCTTTAACTAAAAATTTAGTTGTTAAACTAATTTTTTAGTTATACATTCGGTTTATGAATACGGAAAAACTTAAACCGCTTACAAAAGCTGAAGAACAGGTGATGCAGATTATCTGGAAACTCAACAAAGCTTTTTTGAGAGAGATCGTGGATGCTATGCCAATTCCAAAGCCACATCAAAACACAGTAGCAACGATTCTTAAGATTCTGATCGATAAAAAATATGTGAAGGCTGATGTGATTGGCCGTATGCACCAGTACTACCCTGCTATATCGAAAGATATTTATTCGAAAGCCAGTATGAAAAACCTGGTGAAAGGATATTTTGAAGGATCGTTTTCAGAAGCTGTTTCCTTTATGGTAAAAGAAAACAACCTGAGCATTGAAGAGCTGGAGCTTCTATTACAAACACTGAAAAAGAAATAACCATGACTGCCTTTGCTGAATACCTGTTAAAAGTAATGATCTGTTCCGGTGTATTGACCGGTTATTACTGGCTTGCACTCCGCAATAAATTATTTCATAGCTGGAACCGCTATTACTTGCTGGCTGCAGTTATCATATCGTTACTGTTGCCATTTGTCAAGATCAGTTTTATTACTGAACCTCAACCCGAGAACTTACCCGCTTATACAATTCTGCAAAGCGTTACTACCAACGAAGTCTGGTTTCCTGAACAAACACCTGCTGCAACTGAAACCTTCACCAGAGAGCAAGCAAGTATTATGTTATATGTGCTTGTATCTATTGCGCTTTTTATAACACTTCTTATAACGTTATTACGAATCAAAAAACTGATCACTGCCTACGAACATTGGAAAATGAAAGACCTCACATTTGTTGATACTGATGCGAAAGGGACGCCGTTTTCTTTTATGCGATTTATTTTCTGGAACAGGGAAATTGACTTTGATTCAGCACAGGGGCAACAGATATTTAAACACGAACTCATTCATGTAAAAGAAAAACACAGCATCGATAAGTTATTCCTGCAGCTTGTATTAATTATGTTCTGGATCAATCCATTCTTCTGGATCATACGGAAAGAATTAACGATGATCCATGAATTTATTGCCGACCGAAAATCTGTGAAAGACAGTGACGCATCTGCACTTGCAGCTATGATCCTCACCACTGCTTTCCCCGGGCATACTCTATCGCTCACCAATCCATTTTTTTATTCACCTATTAAACGAAGACTCCTTATGCTTTCCAAACTTCAAAACCCGAAAGTAGGCTACATCAGCCGTTTACTGTTACTGCCGTTGCTAACCATTTTATTTACCGCCTTTGCAATTAAGATCAAAGAGAATGATCGTTCCTCTTCTATTCCACGATTAGAAAAACAACTGACCGTTGTGATTGATGCAGGTCATGGTTTTAGAAATGGGACACGGCATGGCGCTGTTGGATTAAATGGAATAACAGAAGATGAAATTGCTTTGGCGATTACAAAAAAGATTCAACAATTGAATACAGATAAAAATCTGAAATTAATTTTTACAAGGAACGATGAAAAATTTGTTGAAACTAATGAGCGGGTAAAAATAGCAGAAGAAAATAAGTCTGACTTGTTTATATCCATTCATGCATCATATGTACCAACCCTGAAAAAAGATGGAAAAGAAGTTGAGAATCCAGCGAACGGATTTGAACTCTATATTGCAAGAGATGGAATAGCAAATGTACCTGCGAGCAGAGAATTAGGTTCGGCCATTATAAATGAAATGAAATCCGTAGTGTCTATCAGAGAACCAGGAATCAAACAACGTCAAATGGGTATTTATGTTTTGACTGCCTTGCAATGTCCGTCAGTACTGCTTGAATGTGGCTTTATTTCCAATTCAAAAGATTTAGCTTTTCTTACCAATGAAAAGAACCAAGAGAAAATTGCAGAAGCTGTGTTGAAAGGGATTGTGAATTATGCAACTGCAAAGCATCAAAATATATCAACTACTTTAGATACCTCTCCACTAACAAAAGATACAGTACCAAATACCGAAATTGTAATTCCTAAAGGCACTCCAATTTTTACAAAAGCTGAAATAATGCCAGCGTTCCCGGGAGGCGAAACTGCATGGAATAAATACATGGAAAAAACAATACGGGAAAATATAGATGCTTTGATGAAAGAAGGTAAGGAGGGGATTTGCGAAGTAGAATTTATCGTTAGCCCCGATGGCCTTGTTAATAAAGTAAAAGCCAAAACTATGGAGGACACAAAACTTGCAGACGTTTTAATCGAAGCTATTAAAAAAGGTCCCAAGTGGGTTCCTGCAAAACAAAACGGAAGAAAAGTACATTGCTGGACTACACAAAAACTAACATTACGTTTGCCTGTCAGCCAAAATGCCCCGATTTCCGTAGCAAATGCGTTTATGCAAAATTTGTTCATCGGCATAGATAATCCTTTGGTTGTATCAATGGGTAACACCCCGGGAAGTCAGTTACACGTTACGTCAAACAATGGTACAATAACAAAAGTAAATGGCACATGGGTGGCAAGACCCGCCTTTGAAGGGAAAGCAATTATTACAATTACAGATCAAACCACAAATCAAGAAGCGAAGGTACTTTTTACTGTAAAGCAGTTGGCTGTTCCTGCTATTACCTTTGGAGATTCAAAAGGCGGAAGAGTATCAGCAGAAAAAATATTACAATCAAAAAATCTACTGATTGAGGACGACTGGGAGTTGACAAACTATACTATTTATTTTACCGGAAAAGGTTTTGATGAACCATTTTTTGTAGCTGCAAACAAGTCACGTGAATTTAATCAACGGATACTTGAAGCTATTGCAAAATGTGGGCCCGGCACAACGATTGTAATTGATGAGATTGCTGCAAAGATGAAAAAATCAGAAATTATAATAAGGTCAACACCTCTTGCATTCAACCTCTATTAAATCAAAAAACTAATTCTTCATCCTTCAACTTAATCACTAACTCTTTCTTCTCACTCGCTTCTACCCTGCCAATCACCTGTGCATCTACACCAAACGACTTCGAGATGTTGATCAATGTATCAGCATCTTTTTCATTTGTATAGATCTCCAGTCTTGTGCCCATGTTGAACACCTGGTACATTTCACGGGCATCAGCACCAGAAGCATCTTTGATCAAATCAAAAATGATCGGCGGCGTAAAGAGATTGTCTTTTATGATCTTCATTGGTCCCGGTAAATATTTCATACACTTGGTTTGTCCACCACCACTGCAATGGATCAAGCCATGTACTGCATCAAAATGATTTTGCAATATTTCTTTCAGTACAGGTGCAAATGTTCTGGTTGGTGAGAGTAACAAGCGACCGATCAAACTAGTTTCGCCATTTGGTAATTTCACTTCATCAGCTAAACGATGCTTACCAATATACACCACATCATCACTCAACTTCGATTCAAATGTTTCAGGAAAATGATGCGCATAATATTTTTCCAATACATCATGTCGTGCACTCGTTAATCCATTACTTCCCAAACCACTGTTGTAAGATGTTTCATAATTCGCCTGTCCAAATCCTGCAAGCCCAACAATCACATCACCAGCCTTGATCTTATCATTACTGATCACTTTGTTCTTTGGCCAGCGAGCCGTCATTGTTCCATTGACAGCAATGGTACGCACTACATCACCCACATCCGCTGTTTCACCACCGAGGTAATGAATATTCACGCCATACTCTTTCAGCTGTGCAAACAACTCTGCAGAACCATTGATGATCTGCTCCAGCACTTCACCCGGAATGAGTGTTTTATTACGATCGACAGTTGAAGAGAATAAAATATTATCGTAGATCCCAACACAAAGCAGGTCGTCCAGATTCATCACAATGGCATCCTGTGCAATGCCTTTCCAAACAGATGCATTACCGGTTTCTTTCCAATACAAATAAGCAAGAATACTTTTGGTTCCGGCACCATCAGCATGGGTTACGTTTACCCAATCGGCATCGCCACCCAAATAATCGGGATAGAGTTTGCAAAACGCATTCGGGTATAATCCCTGGTCGAGATGTTCTACTGCCTTATGTACTTCTTCCTTTTGTGCCGAAACACCCCGTTTATTGTATAATGACATTCCGCTTTGTTTATGAGCCGCAAAACTAACACTTCCACGCTTCAAATGTGTTACTTTTGTGCCTTCAAATTATGAAGGTTTACAGAAGTTTGCAGCAGTTGCCCGTTTTTACGAACGCCGTTGTTACAATCGGCACTTTCGATGGTGTGCATCTTGGTCACCAGCAAATCATCCGGCAATTATGTGCCGAAGCAAAGGAAAATGGGGGCGAATCGGTCCTTATCAGCTTTTACCCACATCCACGGAAAATTGTTCAGCCTGAACGGTACATTCCTGAACTCACCACACTGGAGGAACGTATTGAACTGTTGAAACAGCAAGGGTTAGATAACCTGGTGGTAGTTCCTTTCAACAAAGAATTTTCGCAGCAAACAGCGCAGCAATACATCAAAAATTTCCTGGTCGATCGGTTTCACCCGTCGCTGATCATCATTGGTTACGATCATAAGTTTGGTAATAACCGTGAAGGCGATTATCGACTCTTGGAAAAAATGGGCGAAGAATATCAATACAGTGTAAAAGAAATTCCACAGCAGTTGCGGAATGAAGTGATTGTAAGTTCAACCAAAATAAGAGAAGCGATTGCCATTGGCGATGTAGAGAAAGCCAACCAACTGTTAGGTTATTCCTATTTCTTTCGTGGATATGTGGTGGAAGGAAATAAACTCGGTCGTAAGTTGGGCTACCCTACTGCGAACCTGCAGATACAGGATGCAGATAAATTAGTTCCTGCAAATGGTGTGTATGCGGTACAGGCACAAATAGAAGGTGAGTCGGGAATATTGAAAGGCATGATGAATATTGGCACAAGACCTACTGTTGATGGTACCACCAAAACCGTTGAAGTAAACCTGTTTGATTTTGAAGAAGACATTTACAACCGTCATTTAAAAGTGTTTGTAAAATATCATCTGCGGAATGAAGTAAAGTTCGACGGGTTGGATAAACTGATTGAACAATTACATAAAGACAAAGAAATATCTATCAGCAAACTGGCTGATAACTGAACTTAAGACAAACCTAAACTACTCAACATGCTCTCATCGATTAACCCAACTACAACCAAGGCCTGGCAACAATTGACTGCACATGCTGCACAAATGAAAAAAGTGCACATGCGTGATCTGTTCAAAGCAGATGCCAATCGCTTTCAAAAATTCAGCACTTGTGAAAATGACATGGTGTTTGATTATTCAAAGAATATCATCACGGAAGAAACCATGCAGTTGCTGTTGCAACTGGCTGATGAGTGCAAGGTGAAAGAAGCAATTGATAAAATGTTTGCGGGCGATGTGATCAACCATACTGAAAAAAGAGCTGTACTTCATACTGCACTTCGTAATTTCTCCGGTAAAGAAGTTTTGGTTGATGGAAAGAATGTGATGCCGGATATTCAACGTGTATTGGAGCAGATGAAAAACTTCTGCGCCAATATTCATAGTGGTGAATGGAAAGGATATACCGGCAAGAAAATAAAATACATTGTCAATATTGGTATTGGCGGAAGTGATCTTGGCCCCGTGATGATCACCGAAGCATTAAAACCTTATTGGGTGGAAGGTATTGAAACATATTTTGTAAGTAATGTTGACGGAACACATATTGCTGAGACCTTTAAGAAGGTTACACCTGATGAAACACTCTTTCTCATTGCTTCCAAAACATTTACCACACAGGAAACCATGACCAATGCACACAGTGCAAGAAATTGGTTCCTGGAACATGCGAAAGACGAAGCACATGTGGCTAAACATTTTGCTGCATTATCAACCAATGAAAAAGATGTGGTGAAGTTTGGGATTGATAAGGCGAACATGTTTGAGTTCTGGGATTGGGTTGGCGGTCGTTACAGTTTGTGGAGTGCCATTGGTTTATCCATTGCATTAACGATCGGCTACAACAACTTTGAAGAATTATTGAAAGGTGCTTACCAGGCCGATGAACATTTCCGTACTGAAAAATTTGCAACGAATATTCCGGTGATCATGGCCTTGCTGGGCACATGGTATGTCAACTTCTTTGATGCAAAGAGTGAAGCAATACTTCCTTATGATCAATACCTGCATCGCTTTGCTGCTTATTTTCAGCAAGGCAACATGGAGAGTAATGGAAAGTATGTTGATCGGAGTGGTAATAAAGTTGATTACAGCACAGGCCCGATCATTTGGGGTGAACCTGGCACCAATGGTCAGCATTCATTCTATCAATTAATTCATCAGGGCACGCATTTAATCCCTGCTGATTTTATAGCACCGGCCATCAGTCATAATCCGCTGAGCGATCATCATCCAAAACTCATGAGTAATTTCTTTGCACAAACAGAAGCACTCATGAACGGTAAATCAAAAGAAGAAGTAATTGCTGAAGGCGTAAAAGAAGAACTGGTTCCTTATAAAGTGTTTGAAGGGAATCGACCCACTAACTCAATTCTATTGAAGAAGATCACACCATTCACATTAGGTGAATTAGTTGCGTTGTATGAACACAAGATCTTTGTACAGGGTGTCATCTGGAATGTGTACAGCTTCGATCAGTGGGGTGTTGAATTGGGTAAACAATTAGCCAATAAAATTCTGCCTGAATTGATAACTGATGATACGGTATCATCGCATGATGCGTCTACGAATTCACTCATCAACTTATACAAGAACTTCCGCAAATAAAGAAAAGCCCCCGATAAGATCGGGGGCTTTTCTTTATTCATTTACTTACACTACTATTAATATAAGTAACCTAATGCTATTACATCATTAGCGTTAAACGGACGGTTTACACCATTTCCAATACAAGCCAACATCCAGCTATTCGGATCAGCAGTTGTAGGCGTACCTGGAATATGTATAGCTCCAACAGTGCTTGCACCTTCGTTGTATCTTCTGCCACCACAGCTATACTGACGATTCATATAATCAGTATGGCGGAAGCCAATGCAATGCCCCATCTCGTGTGCAAGAATAGACACCACGGTATTCGTATTCCATGTGTCCATATAAGAACGGTTTACCAAGATTGAATTGTGAGGATTACCTGCTGAGGTTGGGAAACCTGCAGAAGCAAGATAACCTGCTCCTGCCGGTGCAGGAGAAATAACAATATCTCCACCTGATGAAACACGCTGGAATGTGAGCGTTAATCCTAATGCATTGTACCGTGCAATGGCTGCATCAGTGTTTGTTACATAAGCTGCAGGCAAGCTGCTGCTAACCTGTACTGTAATTGTACGTGGCAAGCCTGTAACAAGGTTGGTTGTTCGGTACTGCTCTTCACTGGCAACAACAAGATTGGGACTTGTTGATACTTTACCAAGATCGGCACGTGGGATGAAAATATCACCTTCTACAATAAAACCATCCGATTCAATCATTACACCATCAGTTGAAAAACCCATAGCGGCGATCTGGTTTAATTCTTCCTGTGAAACTTCAGTTTTGGTTGTCTTTACATCTTTTTGACAGGAAACAAAAAGTACGGACATCGAAATTGCGGCAACAAATGCCATTTTCATTTTCTTCATGCTTGATAATTGTTTAGGTTTAAAAATCGAAACTTCAATATAAAGAAAAATCCGACAAAGGATATCTGCTGTTTATTCTTTTTTTTAAATGAAAATGAATTAATGCAATGACATAAAAAAACACTCTCAAAATTGAGAGTGTTTAAATACACTACTAAGTCATTATTAGTATAAATATCCTAAAGCCTTTTTGTCATTAGTGTTAAACGGACGATTTGTTGATGCGCTTAAACATGCCAACATCCATGAATCAGGATCAGGACCTGTTGGTGTACCATCAATATGCACAGCACCAACTCCTGTTGTTGATTGTCCCTCATTACCGCCTGAACCGCAACTGTAAGCACGGTTCATATAATCTGTATGACGGAAGCCGATACAATGACCTAACTCATGTGCAACTACAGTTGTCATGAAACCATCGCTAAAACCAGTTGTATACTTTTTTGCATACTTTATTTCATTGTATGGATTACCCCCGCTTGGGAAACCTGCCGACGCAATGTACTGGCCTGTGTTAACAATACGTATGTTAATATTTCCACCACTTGCTACTCGGGAAAACGTCAGACCAAGGTTTTCAGCATTGTAACGTGCGATTGCATTGTTTACTGCAGTTGAAAAAGCAGCACTAACAGTTCCACTTACACTTATTGTAATTGCTCTGGGAGTACTAACCAGATTAAAGGTGTGGTACTGCTCTTCCTGAGCAATAATTAAACGGGGGGAAGTTGGCCTTGAAGCAGCAAGATCTTTTGGATCTAAGAAAATATCTCCTTCAACAACATAACCTCCATCAGCTGCAATTACGTTACTCGTAGAGAAACCCAAGGCTGCAATACTGTTTAACACATCCTGCGAAACTTCGGTTTGCACATCTTCTTTGGACGCCTTTGAACAGGCAACAATAAACAATGCTGAAAATGAAACAACAGCAATGATCGAAAATAGCTTTCTCATGTTTTAAATGTTTAGGTTTAGAATTGACTCTTAAATTAAACAAAATAATTGAAGTTTCAAGGGATACCTACTACCGTAAAACTACGTATAGCTATCTCTCCATAAAAAAGGCATCCTTTACAGGATGCCTTTAAGTATAAAATACACATCGATTAATAAACGTAATTCAATGCTGTTTGATCGGCACTTGTGAACGGACGGTTAAATGAAGATGATGTGCTTCCGCAAGCCAGCATCCATGAACCGGCACTTGGACCAGATGGTGTACCCGGAATATAAATGGCACCCACACCTGCTGAACCTTCGTTGTATGCAGAACCACCACAACTATATGAACGGTTCATATAATCTGTGTGACGAAACCCGATGCAATGACCCATTTCATGTGCAATGGTTGTAGCCAATGCATTTACAGCAACTCCCGAATTATACCAATAGGTATTCATCTGGATCTGACTGTATGGGTTACCCGAACTAGTTGGGAAACCTGCAGAGCCTAATGTATTGCTTACCTGGTAATAGGTAACAATATTAATGTTGGCAGAAGTTGAACCGGTTACACGCTGAAAACGGATGCGTAAACCCAATGCATTGTAACGACGGATAGCTTCATCGGTTGCAGATACAAAATTTGATTGCGTTGTGTTGAGTTTCACCGTAATTGTTCTTGGCAATCCTGTTACCAGGTAAGTGGTACGGTAATGTTCTTCATTCGCATAGATCAATTCGTTTGAAGTTGGCGTATGCCGGAGGTTTTCATCAGTAAGAAGAATATCTCCTTCCACTAAATAACCAGCATCAGTCTGCACAACTCCTTCAGTTGAGAATCCCTGTGCAGCAATTTGATTTAATACATCCTGCGACACTTCAGTGTTTACAGTTTCTTTGGCAGCTTTTTTACAGGCTACGATAAACAACGCTGAAAATGACACAGCGATGAAAACAAAAACAATTTTTCTCATGTTTAACTTGTGTTTAGGTTGAAAAATGATTGACACTTTAAATTATTTATTTTTATAACCTGTAAACAAGTGATCATTGCAGCAGTGTTGCAAACAAACGGCATCGTTCAACAAAAAGTAAAAACACTAAGAAAGTTTACACAAATAATAATTAAAGCTTAAGTTTTATTTTTTTTAAGGAGATTTATACACGATGAGATTTTATTCAATCAATTCATTCTTTTGTGAGACAATAAAATGGAGAACCATCCTGTGTTCTATATTTTTTTTATTGACCATTATTGCAGGCGCACAGGTAACCGACAAAAAAATTGTGGATAAGTTATCACCTTTGTTAAAGGAGCAAATGCGTTTTTCAAAACCAACCGGCAAAGGTTTGTATACAGTTGCAGTTGCAGATCTTAAACAGTTTGAAAAACTCATACAAAAAAACAAATCGATTCAACTCGTTTCCATGTACACACCTGCAAAAATTGTGGTGGTTGAATGTTACTGGAACGAGTTAGAAAAAATAGCAACTGAATCACTTCTTCTCGCTATCGATACAAAGAAAAAAGCAAAAGAAGAATTGTTGTTTGGTTTTGTTGATTATGCTGTGAACCGTATCTCCACCATTCAACATCGTTACCCCTTATATAATGGCAATTCAATTCATCTGTCGGTAAAAGAGCAAAAGTTTGATACAACAGATATTGATCTGAAAGGACGTATTCTTCCCTCAGCATTTGCTTCAACAACCGGAAGCAATCATGCAAGCATCATGGCCACCATGATGGCAGGAGGCGGTAACACCTGGTATAATACAAAAGGTGCGGCATGGGGAACGAATCTCAGTTCAGCAAGTTTTCAAAATCTGTTGCCTGAGCCTGATACTTATTACAATGGTTCATCGGTGTTGTTACAGAATCATTCTTACGGAACAGTTGTTGAAAGTTATTATGGCGCTGAAGCTGCAGGTTATGATGCATCTGTTATTAATAACCCATCTTTATTGCACGTATTTTCTGCAGGTAATTCGGGTTCACAAGCTGCACCAACGGGAACGTATATCAATTTATCGGGTTACTCTAACCTCACTGGAAATTTTAAACATGCCAAAAACATTATCACCGTTGGGCATATTGATTCATTTGGCACGGTGTTAATCCCCAGTTCAAAAGGTCCTGCATTTGATGGCAGGGTAAAACCAGAACTGGTTGCGTTTGGCGAAGATGGAAGTTCAGGTGCTGCTGCGTTGGTATCAGGTATTGGCGGGGTACTTCATCATATTTATAAACAACAGCATAACAATACAGCTGCTCCTGCTTCATTGATCAAAGCAGTATTGTTAAACAGTGCTGATGATGTGGAGACAACCGGCATTGATTTTAAATCGGGCTATGGAAGTGTAAATGGACTACATGCAGTTGAAACCATCTCAAACGGACAATTTTTGCTTGGGTCTGTTACCGCAAACACTCAACAACAATTTACAGTTAGCATTCCTGCTAACATCAAACAACTGAAATTAACATTGGTATGGAACGATCCTCAGGCAGCACCAAACACAACGAAAGCATTGATCAATGATCTTGATCTTGAGTTAACACACATAACGAGTAATACAAGCTGGTTGCCCTGGGTGCTCAACAGTTCACCAACTGTTGTTGCCTTACAACAATTACCAACCCGAAAGCGTGACAGTTTAAATGTGGTTGAACAGATCACAGTTGATAATCCTGCAGTTGGCGATTATACAATTACTGTAAAGGGATTTTCTATTCCGGCAGGCTCACAAAATTTTGCAATCGCTTACCAACTCGATACCATTGATACGTTCAGCTGGCACTTCCCTACTGCTTCTGATCATTTATTTCCCAACCAGACAAACGTGATACGTTTTCAATCAGGTTTTGCAAATACAACAGGAACTCTTGAATTAAGCACTGATAACGGAACGAGCTGGCAAACGATATCTCCACAAGTTGATGTGACGAAAGGATACTACAAACTTCTAACTCCCAATATTACTGCCAGGGCATTGCTGAGGTTATCTATAGCAAATACAACATTCACATCAGATACATTTACGATTTCGCAACGTCCCTTTACCTCTGTTGGTTTTAACTGCGTTGATTCATTTTTAATTGCATGGCCACCCGTTACGGGAGCAACAGGTTACCGCATTTCGAAATTGGGAGCAAAGTACATGGAGCCATCATTGATTACTGCTGACACATTTGTTGTGCTTTCAAAGCAATCAAATCCATCATTACATTATTCTGTTACACCGTTATTATCAGGCAAAGAAGCTTTAAGAAGTTATACATTCAACTATGAGCAGCAAGGCTCAGCTTGTTATACCAGGAGCTTTATTGCAGATCTTACAGCCGATAACAAAGGAGCACTGTCGCTTTTATTAAGTACCACGTACAATATAAGATCAATCAGTTTTGAAAAATACTTAGCAAATGGTTTTTCACTGTTAGACAAGCAACCTTCAGCAAATAAAACACTCTACCAGTTTACAGATCAAACATTAATTGCAGGTACTAATTTATACCGGGCAATTATTGAGCTTAGTGATGGAAGAAAGTTCATTTCCGATACAGCCAGTCTTTTCTTTACATCAAATAAAGTTGCTGTTGTTTATCCTAACCCTGCCTTAGCAAACGGCTTTGTTACGGTCCTTACTGAACAGGATGATGATGTGATCTTTCAGCTTATTGATAATTACGGTCGGGTTGTGTTGCAAAAACAGCTCAAAGACTATCCTGAACAGGTATCGCTTTTGGGATTACAGAAGGGAATTCATTATTACCGCATTTTAAAGAAAAACAAGAAAGTACAAACAGGCATATTGATCATCCAATAAAAAAGCTGCTTACAATGTAAGCAGCCCCCTATTCTTAAATTACTTTTTTAATTAACTCCATAACGAAGAAGGATATTCGCCGGCAGCAACAAGATCATCTACACTTTTCTGCACTCCCGGTGCATCTTCTTTGTATGTAACACCAAACCATTGGGAAGATGTTGGAATCACTTTCACCACACCAAGCTCCTGTTTAATATATGTATCTGCAACAATCGGAATAAAGAATTCTGATTTCTCTTCCTGACCATGTTCTTTCAGAAATGTTGCGAACAGATCTTCAGTCAATTTGAAAATCGATGCATCAAAACACCAGAAATTCATACTCACACTGGAGTTGTAAGGTACTTCATGTTTACCGGCAGCATCTTCATAAACAATTTTTTCGCCTTCAGCATAGATCTTGGTACGTTCTGAAATGCTTACAAGATTATTCTCTCCATCAACATCGCACACTCCACGACTCACTGTACCGTTTGCACTTAACGTTCTTGCCAGTTCGTATCCAATGATTGATTGCTGTTTTGGACTGCAGGCAGTAGTTAAAAATGTATATGCTTTTTCAAAGGCATCACGGCCATAGAAATCATCAGCATTGATGACTGCAAACGGTTCGTTGATGGCATCTTTTGCACAAAGAATTGCATGGGCCGTTCCCCAAGGCTTTGTTCTTGATGCGGGAACTGGATATCCGTTGGTTAATGAATCGAGCTGTTGATATACATAATCAATTTCAATGCGGCCCTTCAGCTTTGGTTCGAACACCGCTTTGAAATTATCAGCAAAATCTTTTCGAATGATAAATACCACTTTTCCAAAACCTGCACGTATAGCATCATAAATGGAATAGTCCATAATTGTTTCGCCTGCGGGGCCAAAGCCCTCCATCTGTTTCATACTGCCATAGCGACTGGCCATACCTGCCGCAAGAATCAATAATGTAGGTTGCATGTATTCGTTTATTTTTGAGCGGTGCGAAGATAGGAAACAATTGTTCCGTTACATCATGCAAACGATACCACGAATAATTTCAAATAATACAGTAGAATGGCCACTCAAAAATGGGAATTCTTTTTGCTTTACTGTTGCAAGGCTTGATCTGTTACACCCTTTCATTTCAGGCAACAAATATTTCAAACTGAAGTATAACCTGGCGGAAGCAACTAAACAGAATAAGGAGGGCATTATTACGATGGGCGGCGCCTACTCCAACCACCTGGCTGCAACAGCATTTGCATGCAATGAACTAGACATGATTTCGGTGGGTCTTGTGCGGGGCGAACTAATAGAGCCGCTGAATCCTACACTTTCGTTTTGCAGAAAACATAACATGAAATTAATTTCTGTAAGCCGTGATGATTATGCCTCAACCAATGAGGCGATTCAGAAAATCATCATGCAACATCCACATTTATTCTTTGTTCCTGAAGGAGGAAATAATGAAATGGGAATGAAAGGTTGTAAGGAAATATTGCAACACATACACGCAGCAGATGAATTCACACATATCGTTTGTTCTATGGGAACAGGCACAACATATAAAGGAATTGCATCTGCTGCCAACAGATCACAAACGGTGATCGGTATACCGGCACTGAAAATAAAAGCCGGTGAACAGGAACAATTTATGCAGCAACATGCTGCTGTTTCGTCTGCTGCAAAACAAATGATCATGTTTGATTTCGCAGGTAAAGGTTATGCCCGAACTGATGAATCATTATTCAATTTTATGAATTCATTTTATAAAAAAACATCCATCCCTACCGATATTGTGTACACAGGTAAATTGATGCAGGCTGTTATTTCTTTAGCAGAAGAAAGTTATTTTTCAGATGACGGTAAACTATTGGTCATTCACTCAGGCGGTTTACAGGGAAACAACAGTTTGCCATCCGGAACGTTATTATTCTGAACGGCACTATATTTGTGCAATCAGAGAACAATCAACAGAACGCACATCAATTCCATGAACAAACTGATCTTACCCATTCTGCTTCTTTTTATTGCCTCATCTGCAATGGCACAACAGGACACGCTTCCTAAATTCAATGCAGTAAAAAAAATGAATGGTGAAATTGTGCTTAGCTGGATCAGTACATTTAAAAATGTATCACAGATCAATATTCAACGTTCAAAAGACAGTTTACGAAACTTCAGCACCATTCACTCTGTGCCTAACACCGGCAGCAAATCGTACACCTATGTTGATAAAACAGCCAAAAACGATAGTGGGTATTACCGCATCTTTATTTTATTCGAAGGTTCAAACTATGTATTTACACCTTCGAGAAAATTAACGATCGATACTTCTTCAACAACAGTAGTAGTAAAAGCGCCAACTAACAAACCTGTTCAACCGCAAAAAGAAGTTGAAAAAGAAGATAAGCCATACGTTGCACCCAAACCAGTTTGGGTTCCCTCGGTATATATTTTTACAGGTGACGATGGCAACCCTGTCATTCGTTTACCCGATGCATTATCTAAAAAATACAGCGTAAGGTTTCTGAAGGAAAACGGCTCACAGTTGTTTGTTATTCCCAAAATAACCGACACCTATCTTACCCTCGATAAAGTCAATTTTATGAAATCGGGCTGGTATCACTTCGAATTGCTTGAAGATGGCAAGCTGAAAGAGAAGAATAAGTTCCTGATTACAAGGGATTATTAAATTTTTTAATAGGTTATTTGAAGAATGGCCTTGTTTTTGTATTTTGCTCCACCGTGCAGATTGCTTCCCCTGCATACCCATTTATGAAACAATTGTACTTACCCTTACTCCTTGCTATATTGCTTTTCGCTCCTGAATTTTTATCGGCCCAACGTGTTGGAAGAAGAGGCGTTAATCCCGTTAATACAACCGCATCAAAAAAAGGCCCTGTTTACAACTTTACCTTAGCTCAATTACAAGGCAGATGGCAGGAAACAAAACGTACAGATGCTGATAAATCAGCGCTCCCAATTGGTGATACTATTTATTTGCATTTTACCGAAGCTGACAAAGTGGAAACAAGAGACGGAACAAAAACCATCATGCGTGGTGTTGCGTTTATTGATGAACCCGGAAATATATTAGTTGCGGCTGCAGATGTTTATACAATTGGTGCAATCTCAGAAACAGAATTATTATTGTTAGATGATGACGGCACTGTACATACATTAACAAAGAAAGATATCTTCTGGCGTGAAACGCTTGGCAAAAATGCCGTCACAGACCCCGTGCTTGATACGCCGCTGGATCCAAATCTTGCAGATCTTGCCGGTATTAACTGGACGGTGTACCGTCGCAGAGCAAAGCCGGGAGCTGTTAGTAACGAATCAGTTTTGATCCGCTATATCAAATCAATTAAAGATAATGGAGATAAAACCGCAACAGCTGAACTTACGTTTTATTCAAAAGATAAAACAGAAGTAATGCCTTGTACGATTACCGTGGTGAATAATCAGATCGAAGTAAAATCGGGTGGGCATTCATGGCTGATGTATGTTTACAAAGTGGAAAAAGACGAATGGATATTTGGCGATCATAAAACATTGCTCTACTTCGCCAAGCCGTTATAATTTTACATCAAATACTTTTTCGAAATTTCTTTTTACTCTTTCTTTCGCTTCTTCGAAATCAACTTTACGTCCTAACTCGTTTTCCAAAGAAGTCACCTGTTTGTTTTCTATACCGCAGGGTATGATGTAGTTGAAGTAATTAAGATCGGTATTTACATTAAATGCAAAGCCATGCATGGTGATCCAGCGGCTGCAACGCACACCCATGGCACAGATCTTTCGTTCCTTCCCTTTTATATCAGGATCGAGCCACACGCCTGTTTCTCCTTTGCTGCGTTCACCTTTCAAACCGTAATCAGCCATGGTTAAAATAATTACCTCTTCAAGTTTGCGTAAGTATTTACCAATATCAGTTTCAAATTTTTCCAGATCAAGGATAGGATAACCAACGATCTGTTGCGGTCCATGAAAAGTTATATCGCCGCCACGGTTGGTTGGATAATATTCAATTCCTTTAGCTGCACGTTCATCTTCACTGATCAGAATATTTTCGATGTGGCCACTTTTACCTAAGGTGTAAACGGGAGGGTGTTCAACAAAGAGAAGATGGTGTGTTGTAGTTGGAATTGGGAATTGGGAATCTGGAATTTCTTCGCTACCGGCTAAAACACGTAAATCACTCTTCACTTTTAAGTTCTGTTGCAACAAACTCTCCTGGTAATCCCAGGCCTGCTTGTAAGGCATGTTCCCCAAATCTTCAAACTGCACCAATTGTGTCATAGCCTGCAAATTTACTTGATTTGAACAGATGAAACACAGAGCTTACTTTTGCGGATTATGATCGACGAAGAATTATTAGAAGAAGACAGTGAATTAGAGAACGGAGATGGCTCGGAAGAGTTGTTTGAAAAGAAGCGTTTTGTGGTAACGCAGGGACAGGAACCGTTGCGTATTGATAAATACCTGATGACCAAGATCCAGGGTGCAACCCGTAACAAAGTGCAACGGGGAATTGAAAATGGTATGGTGCTGGTAAACAACAACACGGTTAAAGCAAACTACAAAGTAAAACCGGGTGATGATATTGTAACGTTTACAGATACAGCACCGGAAGATACCAATCTCAAAGCAGAGGAACTACCACTCAACATTGTATATGAAGACGATTCTGTAATGCTGGTAAACAAAGTGCCCGGTATGGTGATGCATCCCGGCTGCGGTAATTATTCCGGCACATTGGTGAACGGGGCATTGTGGCATTTTCAACAACAGCAACCGAATTTAACAGAAGATGAATTGCCACGCTTTGGCATGGTACATCGTATTGATAAGAATACAAGCGGCCTGGTGATCATGGCAAAAACTGAACAGGCCAGCGTACATTTAGCAAAACAGTTTTTTAATCATACAGTAGAACGGAAGTACGTTGCATTGGTGTGGGGTGATATAAAAGAAGATAGCGGAACAATCACAGGCCATGTAGGTCGTCATCAACGTTTCCGTAAGATCATGGATGTATATCCGGATGGTGAATATGGTAAAGAAGCCATCACTCATTATACTGTACTTGAGCGTTTCGGTTACACCACACTGGTAGAATGTCGATTGGAAACAGGACGTACGCACCAGATACGTGTGCATATGCAGCACATTGGTCATCCTTTATTCAATGATGATACCTATGGCGGAGATCGAATTGTAAAAGGAACTGTTTATACCAAGTACAAACAATTTGTAGATAATTGTTTTACCATTTGTCCACGTCATGCATTGCATGCACAAACATTAGGCTTCACACATCCAAAAACACAAGAACGGATGTTGTTTGAAAGTGAACTGGCAAAAGATATACAGCAGGTAATTGAGAAATGGAGGGTGTATACAAAAGCAAAGAATTTAACGGGAGATGAATAGCCTCATCCCTCTTATCCCTTCTCCTTCAGAGAAGGGACGGTGCTCCATCCAATGCTATAAATTTAGTTCTACCACATCATCACTAATTCTTTAATCGGCATTCATGATGCCGTTGAACAAATCAGGTATTTTGAATAGTGTGGGCTGCGCAATGCAGTTCCCCCTTCAGGGGGCGGAGGGGGTTTAGGTTTTATTTCGGAAACACCATTTTATAATCCACACTCACCTTTCCTCTTGAAATATCATCAAGCTTTCCTTTGATCATTTTTCGTTTCAATGGTTTCAGGTAATCGATAAAGAGTTTTCCTTCAATATGATCATATTCGTGAAGTATCACACGGGCAGTGATACCATCAAACGTATTTACGTGTTCCTTAAAATTTTCATCCATGTAACGGATGGTTACTTCTTCAGCACGATACACATCTTCACGGATCTTGGGAATGCTTAAACAACCTTCGTTATACAACCAATCATCACCCAACAACTCTTCTACCTGTGCATTAATGAAAACCTGTTTGATACCAGGCTTATCAGGATACAGCAACGTTTCTTCTTCATCCATGTTGGCAAACATCTGCGCACTATCCACCACAAACAACCGGATATCACGGTTGATCTGCGGCGCAGCGAGCCCCACACCATTTGACGAATACATGGTTTCCCACATATCTGCAATCAACTTTTCCAACCCGGGGTAGTCGGGAGTAATGTCTTTTGCTGTTTTACGAAGCACATCAAAGCCGTAGGCGACAATAGGAAGAATCATGCGATTTATGATTTATGATGGCGGATTTATGATTTATAACCCGACCTCAATAAAAAAATTAGTTGCAAATATAAGCAAAGCCGATCAAGCGTTCGTAAATCACAAAGTAAGAACCTGTAACTATCAGAGACTCATACATCATAAATCAGACATCTGCCATCCTAAATCCTCTCCAGGTATTCCTGCAGCATAATGGTGGCAGCTATCTCATCCACAAGTTTTTTATCCCTACGCTGACTTTTTTTGAGTCCCATTTCGAGCATGGCATTCTTGGCCATTTTAGAAGTATAGCGTTCATCCACCGTTTCAACAGGAATCTTGGGGAAATTTTTCTTCAGTTGCTCAATGGCACGTTTCACTAACGGCGTGGCATGGGTGTCGCTGTCATCCCAATTGGTGGGCATACCAATAAGAATCAGTTCCACTTGTTCTTTGCTGAAATAATCTTTCAGAAAAGGAATGAAGTTTTTTGTTTCGATGGTTGTTAAACCGGTGGCAATGATCTGGAATGGATCAGTTACCGCAATGCCAGTTCGTTTGCCGCCGTAATCGATGCACATTATTCTTGCCATATTTGGAAGTTGTCATGTCGACGAAAGAGACATCTCTAAAATATTAAACAGCCTGAATTTTATGAGACCTCTCCTTCGTAGACGTGACGTTCTATGTTTAATGCGTTAAATAAATATATCCGTTATCACAAACACCGCAAACACCACGCTTGCAATTCCATTCGCCGTCATAAATGCAATGTTCACTCTACGCAGATCATCTGGTTTTACGATAGAGTGTTGATAAATCAGCATACCGATGAATACTGCAACACCGATCCAATAGAATAATCCAAAATTTCCATATACACCTGCTGCAATTACACAAGCTGCTGAAAGTACATGCAGGAGTTCAGACGCACGCAATGCTTTTGCTTTACCCAACCATGCAGGGATCGATTTCAATTCATATTTCTTATCAAACTCTTCATCCTGCAAAGCATAAATGATATCGAAACCACTCACCCAAAATAAAACTGTAAATGAAAACAATACTGGCAGTACAGCAAACGCACCTGTTACAGCAAGATATGCACCAATGGGCGCAAGCGATAAACCAAGTCCTAATACCAGATGACAAAGCGGAGTAAAACGTTTGGTATAACTATAGCCAAGCACTACAAATAACGCAACCGGTGACAATGCAAAACAAAGTGTATTGATGAAGAAGGTGGCAACCACAAACAACACACTGTTGACGATGGTGAATAGCAAAGCACTATTGGCCGAAATAATTCCCGCAGGTATCTCACGAATGGCAGTACGTGGATTCTTTGCATCAAAGCTTCTGTCTAAATAACGGTTGAAGGCCATGGCTGCACTGCGGGCGAAGATCATGCAGAGAAGAACAAGCAAAAATTTCATCCCGATTGTTTCATTCCAGGCGGATGGCACAAATATGTCTTTATCAGTACCAAACCCGATTGTCTTATTTAAATTCCAAATCTCTGTTCTGAAAATTGTATTCTGCGAACCCAAAAAAAATCCAATCAACGCAAACGGTAATGCAAAAATGGTATGCGAAAATTTTATAAGCGATAGATAACTCTTTACAGTACTCATGTTGTTCAATCCTGATTATTGGTTCAATATACCTTTTCTCGCCATTTCCCACAGCACCACGCCTGCTGCTACCGAAATATTCAGCGAATGCTTCATCCCGAACTGCGGTATTTCAATGCAACCTTCACATTCGTGCAAGGTTTCCTGTTCCACTCCTTCGGCTTCGTTACCAAAAATGAGGGAAATTTTCTCATCCGGGGCTTTTTCAAAATCCTGGAGTAAAATGCTTCCCTCGGTCTGTTCAATTCCGAACAATTTATAGCCGTTTGCTTTCAGCTCCGCAATTGCCTCAGCTGTTTTGGCAAAATACTTCCAGTTCACTGTTTCAGTTGCACCCAAGGCTGTTTTATGAATATCCCTGTGAGGAGGCTGCGGGGTGTAGCCAATCAGGTAAATGGCTTCCACCAAAAAAGCATCAGCTGTGCGGAACACACTGCCAACATTCTGCATGCTGCGGATATTTTCCAGCACAACAATCACCTTGTTCTTCTCCGCTTCCTTAAATTCATCAACCGATTTGCGGTTGAGCTCATCCATGCCCAGTTTTCGCATGGCGCAAAGGTAATGGTGAACGGTCAATGGTGAATTGGCAATGGGCAAAACACAATCAGCAATAGGCCATGGACAAAAAATCTGAAATCGCACATCTAAAATCCGAAATTAACCTGTTTTGTGTGCTTCCGTCTGACGAGGGCGTCAGACGGGGCGTGCCTTGTGCCTTGAACCTTGTGCCCTCTGCCTCTTACTTCCTACTTCCTACCCTTCCTTCCCCCATAAAACCTTACCTTTGCCGCTTATTATAACAGAAAATACAGAATGAACACATTTGAAGCGCTTGGACTGGATGAAAGATTGATGAAAGCGATTAGTGAACTCGGTTTTACAACTCCCACTCCTATTCAGGAAAAAGCAATCCCCGTTCTGCTCAGCGGAACCACGGATTTGATCGGCCTTGCCCAAACGGGTACCGGCAAAACAGCAGCCTTTGGTTTACCATTGCTGCAATTATTAGACGAAAGCAAAAAACACCCACAGGCATTGATCGTTTGTCCTACACGTGAACTTTGCCTGCAAATCGTTAAAGAGATAGAAATTTTCAAGAAACACATGAAGGGAATGCAGGTGGTAGCTGTTTACGGCGGCACCTCTATCGGCATGCAGATCCGTGATATCAAGCGTGGTATCCAGATCGTTGTTGCCACTCCCGGTCGTTTGATTGATCTGATCGAACGCAAGGCCATCAACCTTGGTGAAATTAAGTATGTGGTGCTTGATGAAGCAGATGAAATGCTGAACATGGGTTTCCAGGATGATATTGAATTCATTCTGCAGAACACGCCTAAGAAAGAAAGTACCTGGTTATTCAGTGCTACCATGCCACCTGAAATTCGTAAGGTGAGCCGTAAGTATATGAAAGAACCGGTAGAAGTTACTGTTGGTAAAATGAATACAGCCAATGTAAATATCGATCACCAGTATTTTGTGGTGTCATCACAACACCGCTACGAAGCATTGAAACGTTTGATCGATTTCAACCCCGGCATTTACGGGATCATTTTTACACGTACCAAAATTGATGCACAAAACATTTCCGAGAAACTCACACGTGAAGGATATGATATTGATGCATTGCATGGCGATCTTACACAGCAGCAACGTGATGCGGTAATGGGTCAGTTCCGTGACAGAACATTGCAACTGCTTATTGCAACAGATGTAGCTGCACGTGGTATCGATGTAAAAGATATTACGCATGTCATTAACTACGAATTACCCGACGATATTGAAGTGTACACCCACCGCAGTGGTCGTACAGGTCGTGCCGGTAAAACGGGTATCTGTATGAGCATTGTACACAGTCGTGAAATTGGCAAGGTTCGCCAGATCGAACGTATTGTGCAATCGAAGTTTAATAAACTTGAAATACCAACCGGTAAAGATGTTTGCCGTAAACAGTTCTTCTCGTTTATGGATAAGCTCATCAACATGGATGTAAGCAGTGAAGAATACGAAACTTATGTACCGATGCTGCAGGAAAAATTTGCTGACATCAGTAAGGAAGAAATTCTGAAGCGTGTTGCATCAATGGAGTTCGATCGTTTCCTCAAGTATTACGAAAACGCAGAAGACCTCAACATTCGTGAGCGTGGCCGTGAGTTTGATAAATTCAAGCGTGATGGTGGTGGTCGTGGTATCGAAAGAGAAAGACCGGGATCAGGACGTACACGTGAACGTGAGCGCCAACCTTACCGTGATACACAAGGTCGTGATTTCAATGGTGGTGGCGGTTCAGGCAATTACACCCGCTTGTTTGTAAACCTCGGAACAAAAGATGGTTTTTACAAAGCAAGTTTCCTGCAATTCATTTTAGATATGAGCGATCTTAAAAAAGATTCACTCGGCAAAATTGATATGCGTGAAATGAACAGCTGGGTTGAAGTTGACAGTAAAGCAGCAACGCAGATGATCCGTTCTATTGATGGAAAAAAGTTCAAGGGACGAAACATCCGCATGAATGATGCGAACAGCAGATAAACTGTTTTTAATTATATAAGGAAAGGAGTTGCGATTGCAGCTCCTTTTTTGTTGCATCAGATTTAATACTGCCTGTAAAAAGTATTATTTTATCGAATCATCTTCTCGCTTACAATTGTGAACAAACTGGTGATAAAATAACTAATGTGCAGAGACGTAATTATCAGATAAATCAAGTGAACAGAGTTTCTTTTTTATACATGTGTTAATCTTATTTAATCAGTGGTTTACTTACAGCGCTTTTCGCAGCATAACTGCATCTATCAAAATGATACCTACAAAAGCTCTTGTTTTGCATGTAGTATAAAAAGTGATTTTTCTGTCCTTAAAAGTCATTCGCTCGCTTTCAGCATCAAAACAAAATATCTTTACTAACATATAAATATGATAAGCGATTGCAAAGGTGAGTGGCATAGTTATTGTTTAATACCTGGAGATTAACGACAGCGTAAACAGGATAAAATTTTGAGACAGAGCGGAATTGATTTGTTAAACAGAGAACCCTGAGAACAATATCCAGATCATAGAAGAACCATACTCCAACAGAAAGTACCAGCTACAATTTCCCACAAGATTTATCAAAACAGGATGCGCATGTAAATGCATTGCATTTGCAAATGGCAAAGCTGAATGACCTGTCAGGCATTGAAATACATCTATACCTGAATGCAATACCTATGGCCATCACCGGCAAAATATTTTTAATACTAATAAAAACCAACAGCAGATTAAATGAAAAGAATTACAATGCCGAAGGGCTTGTTTGGGCTATTGATTGTATCCGTTCTATGGACATCCTGTGCAAAAGAAAAATCAACAGCAATACCCGAAAGTGAGACAGGAATTTCTCAAACGAAAGTTTCAGGAGTTGTTGACGACAATCCTGTGTTACAGGCAAAAGTACCCTTGATCGTTTCTTCCGGATTTTTATCGAACGCTCCTGAAGCGGGCAGCGAAGTTTTTAATGTATCAATGCTTGCTGCAAGAGGTAAACGTGATGCAACTGCACCAACCATCAGCATTATTTCTCCAACATCCGGTTCGTTTATCACAGGTACATCTGCCGTGCAGGTTAGTGCAAGTGATAATGTTGGTGTGACATCAGTTAGTCTTTCTGTTGATGGTGTTTCAATCAGCAGCAGCAGTGTTGCTCCATTTACAACTACATGGAATTCTGCAACTGTATCAAACGGAACTCATACTTTAACAGTAACAGCAAGAGATGCTGCAAACAACAGATCAAGCAGCTCTGTTACAGTGAGTGTAAACAATGTGACTGTTGGAGATGTTACAGCACCAACTGTAAACATTACTTCACCTGCGAATGGTGCTTCTTACAATACAGGAACCACCATTAACATTGGCGCATCAGCAACTGATAATACCGGTGTAACTTTTGTAAGCATCAGCATAAATGAAACAGTAGTTGGCAGTTCATCGTCATCGAACTACAGTTACTCATGGAACACAACAGGTGCTGCAAGCGGCATTTATACAATTACAGCAACTGCAAGAGATGCTGCAGGTAATCAATCAGTGAGATCAATCACAGTAACACTTAATACAACGGTTGTTGAACCACCTTCTACTTCGGGCTTCAGATTAACAATGCCACCTGTAAGTAACCAGGGAAGCGAAGGTTCATGTGTTGCATTTGCAGTAGGCTATGCAGCACGCTCAGCTGAACAATATTACAGAACAGGTGCAACATCTTACAGCAATAGTGCGAATATTTTCAGTCCTGAGTTTTTATACAACCAGGTAAAATTCAGCGTCGAATGCAGTTCGGGTTCAGCCATGCAAACTGCTCTTGATTTTATTAAGTTAAATGGCATCTGTACTTTTCAAACAATGCCTTACAGCAGTACGAATGGTTGCTCAACGTTACCAACTTCATCACAATCGTTGGAAGCGCAGAATTACAAGATCAGTTCATATGCGAAACTTTACACGACAGATGAAGCAGCTATCAAATCAATGGTTACGCAAAAACATCCTGTCATCATTACTATACTTGCCGACAATTCATTCATCAGTGCAAAAGCGGGATTTATCTGGAAAACCTATTCCGGTTCGGGTTCACTCGCACACTCCATTGTTATTTGTGGTTATGATGATGCGAAAAACGCATATCTCATCATGAACTCATGGGGCACAGGCTGGGGTGATGCAGGTTATAGCTGGATCGATTATGATTTCTTTCTTACAAGAACAGGCACATATTGCTATGCAATTAATTAAGACTAGTTGTTATGCATAGTAAACAACTTTTCAACCGCTGATCAAGAGCACAATGAAAAGCTCATTAAAAATAAACTCAAAGAAAAAACCGGACCAAAGTCCGGTTTTTTTATCACTATCAAATACCTTTTGCAGTTACAATGAAACGACTTTTACAGCTATCCCTTTAAGTATATAAGCTATGCTTAATAAAAATACACTGTAAAAACATATCAGCCAATTTTCATACCTACATTAGTCATATCAAATCAACTTCTCAAAATAAAAGTAAAAGAACAACGAATAAAAATTACAGCTAGGTAAATAAAAAAGTAATTACTAACCATAAAAGTTTATTTGCTTTCAAATCAAATTTCATCAGCTAATTTTACGTTGTACAATAAGAGAAACCGTAATAAAAAAGTTACTGGCATCATTATTGACATTTTACTACAAAAGAATAGTAGTTTATCATAGTAGTAGACCTTTGAGAATAATAGATGATTGATTAGTTTTACAAAAGATTAAAAGACAATATCCGGATACCCTAGAAGAGCCATTCTCCAACAGACAAAATCAAGTCGATCTCACAAAACTTATCGTTGTTCTATGAATACATGAAACGACTAATGTTGTTCCAGTATTTGTTCTATTGTTTAATCAACACCTGTTCAGTATAATTAAAATGATACCGAACAAAATATCTATACTTATGTTAAGACAAGATTGAAATTTGTATTTATTACTTTAAAACCAATATTTCGAAACATGAAAAATTTAATCCGACCCTTAAGCATGTCTGCTTTAGTTGTCGTAACATTTTTAGCAGCATGCAAAAAAGAGGTCTCCAATCAATCCAATGAAAACCAGGCAGAGCCATCGCAGGTAAGATTATCAGGGGCAATTGATGATCCACAGGCCGTTGTTATCAAAACACCATTTATTGTTTCTTCAAACTTATCAAAAACGGCTGGCAAGGTTTCATCTTATTCAATTGCTCCATTGTTGAAAGGCCGACCAACAAAAGGAGATATTACAGCTCCCACAGCAAAAATCACTTCTCCCGGTAACTCAACAACAGCGTCAGGAATAATTACAATTGCAGCAGAGGCAACCGACAACGTAGGGATTGCTTCTGTTAAGCTTGTAGTGGATGGCGTTACAAAAGACAGTTTAAAAACTGCTCCTTATAATTTTTCATGGAATGCAAGTTCTGTAGCCGATGGCACACACACTATAACTGCAATTGCAAGGGACGCTGCCGGCAACACGGGCTCTTATACAATTACTGTTGCTGTAAATACAACCATTACTGTTCTTCCGCCTGCAACAACTCTTCCTTCAAGTTACATGTTGGCAACTCCACCTGTTAAAGCTCAGGGAAATGAAGGAAGTTGCGTGGCATTTGCAACTGCTTATGCAGCCCGTTCGATTGAACAATATTACCGTTCAAATGCAACTGGCTTTGATTATGCTACCAATGTCTTTAGTCCGGAATATGTTTACAATCAAACAAAAATTGCATCTGATTGCGGTTCAGGTACGGCAATAACATTAACACTTGACCTCATGAAAAATAAAGGTGTAACGCCCTGGACTATCATGCCATATAGTGATGTTAATGGTTGTTCTCTTTTCCCAACATCTACTGATGACGCTGTTGCAGCTGGCTACAAAATTGGTGGTTATTCTAAACTGCTTAACACAGACAAGACTGCCATCAAAACAATGCTCGTTGCCAATCACCCGGTAATTATTTCTGTTATTCTCGATGATAAGATATCAAACGCCGGACCTGGTTTTATCTGGAATTCTGCCGGTACAGGAAATATTGGCCATGGCATGATCATCTGCGGATATGACGATTCTAAAAATGCTTATAAAGTAATGAACTCATGGGGTACAGGTTGGGGTGATGCAGGTTTTACCTGGATCGATTATGATTTTTTCCCCACCAGAGCCGGCTATTATGTTTACGTAATGAATTACTAAATAAAAAATCGGTAACAGATAAAAAAATCATAGCATCACTACTCATAAAAGACAACTAAAATCAAAAAGAGGATCGAACACACGGTCCTCTTTTTAATTTTCAAAGCCTGCATAAAACAGGCAACAGCATTCAATTCTTCTGGTTTCAATGTAAACAGGCTTTGCAAATCAGAAAACCAATCCGCTTCTTACATTTAATCAAAAACTCATAAAAGTCTTTTACTGCCTGATTATGTTTTACTAAAAAACACAAGCATCTGAGAAAAAGAAATTTAGAATTGAATAAAAAAAAACATGAATAATTGCCCGGACAGATGGCATCATCTTTGCCTTTCTTTCACCTCGAAATAGCTATGGAACGTGAATTTTGAATAGGAATACCTAAAGAAGACTAAAAGTTTTAAAAGATCAATATCCAGCCTCGTCAGAAGAACCATTTCCCAATAGACTAAATCTGAGGTCTCTTTTTCCAAACACCTGCAAGTAAACGAATGTGTCTTAAGTAGAAAATTATTTAAGCATCCGGCCCTTTTGTGTATGATCTACTGTATTGTTTTTTAATTCAACGATCAACACAAACAGAAAATAAAACTGAAAGGCTTTTTGAATTCTTAAATAAATAAAAAAAATGACAAATCTAAAATCCAACTTTACGATCGCTGCCCTGGTAGCTGTATCCCTCATGTGGACTTCCTGTAAAAAAGAAGTATCCAATCAATCTCCTGAAGAACCCACAACTGAAATCAATCAATCACGACTTGGAGGTATTACACCAGACGACCCGATTCTTGTAAGTAAAATTCCATTGGTGATGTCGACCAACACCAATGTGAATGGACGATTTTCATCAGAACTTTTCTCGGCAAAAGGAAAGCCAACCGGTGGTGGCGGCGGTGGCAGCACAACCGATAACACACCTCCAGCGGTTACAATTATGTCGCCTGCTAACGGATCAACAGTATCCGGTTTAGTTACAGTTTCTGTAGCGGCATCAGATAACGTAGGCGTATCCTCTGTAAGTTTTAGTGTGAATGGCGTTGTGAAATCAACACTTACAGTTTCACCTTATAATTTTTACTGGGATGCTTCTACTGTAACAGACGGTACACATACATTAACAGCCACTGCAAAAGATGCCAAAGGCAATACCGGATCTTACAGCATTACTGTTGCTAAAAATACAATTGTTACCCCACCACCATCAGGCACACCACCTTCAAGCTATTTCCTGCAGACGCCGCCTGTTGGCAACCAGGGTTATGAGTGGACCTGTGTTCCTTTTGCAACAACTTATGCAGCACGTTCAATAGAACAGTATTATCGTACAAATGCTTCAGGTTTTGATCTTGCAACAAACATCTTCAGCCCCGAGTATGTTTATAATCAAACGAAAATTGCATCCGATTGCGGTTCAGGTACTGCAATTACATTAACACTTGATTTAATGAAGAATAAAGGTGTGTTGCCATGGTCGGCAATGCCTTACAGTGATCTTAATGGCTGCACTTTATTACCAACTTCGGCACAGGATCAAACAGCTGCTGCTTATAAAATTGGTGGGTACTCTAAAATCATCAACACCGATAAGAACGCAATTAAATTAATGATCGCAGCAAAACATCCTGTTATTGCTTCTCTCACCATCGATAATAATTTCCAGAATGCAGGCCCTGGTTATATCTGGAAAACAGCAGGAATAGGAAACATCGGTCATGCATTAATTATTTGTGGTTATGATGATGCAAAGAACGCCTATAAAGTAATGAACTCATGGGGTACGGCCTGGGGTGATGCAGGTTACTTGTGGATCGATTACGACTTCTTTCCAACACGTGCAGGTTACTATGTTTATGTAATGAATTATTAATAAACAATTCATCTTTTATAGCCTTATTAAAAAACCGGTTCAATTATTTTGAACCGGTTTTTAAGTATATGCGAAAAGCGCCCCAATTAAGGAGCGCTCTTCTGTTTTTCCCTGTTTATCAACCCTAAGTTTTAAGTATTAATAATTATTGTTTCGATCGCCCGGAAGCAACTTGCCAACCACAGCTTTACCATTTACAGTTAATCTGTAAATCATTGGCACCTGTTGTGAAACCGGCACTCTGTAAGTTACTGTGCGTTGAACATTTGCATCCACATGTCCTGAATATACAATTGAAAGTTTCCTTCCTACCATATCATACACTTCAAGGTTTGCATATCCTGATTCAGGAGAAATAAAGCGGAAGTTTATTTCACTGTTGAATGGATTAGGATAAGCCTGCACTGTTATTTGCCTGCTGGCATTAAGCGTAACTTCATTATTGAGATTAACTCTGCCGCTTACAATGGATGAAGTGAGAATGGTACCTGGTAAACCACTGCACAAACTATGATCCTGGTTATTTGCATTATCAAGGTTTGTTGCCAAAGGTTCGTATGTGCAGGTGTTAAAGCCATTCTTAATTGCATTATACAAATCAGCAAAACTTGCAAAACCGGTCGCATCAAGATAATCTGCACCGAATACGGCTGCATTCAACAACGCTGCTACAGCTGTTCTTGCCAGTTTATTGCAACTGCCACCAGCGGCAGCCATTGCAGCACCCATTGTGCTTGGCAAATTATTAATCCGGCAACCACCACCACAGCCATTGTTGGTAATACCAAAGTATGCCACAAACGGTGTACTTGTTGTAAAGTCAGCACCCGGAGTAAAGTTGCCAATTGTACCTGTACCGGTACATGATGCACCAGGGATTGCCTGTACTACACCATCACTGCAATTATCCCAAAGGTCAGGATGTGTTTTCCAGAAGCCCGGAGTACATCCTTTACCACCATCGCAAGTTAATGTTACTGTACAGTTTGATGTGCAATTATTCGCATCAGTAACTGTAACTGTAAGCACTGTATTTGCTACACCTCCTGAGGTATAAGTAACGGTGATTACGCCAGCAACTACTTCACAGTTTGTAACAACCCATCCAGCATTTACACCTGTAGCATCAAATGAAGCAGAGCATGTGTATGGACCGGTACCACCACTTACTGTACCGCTGACTGTGCTGCCGCTTGTACCACAAACCGGAATTGAAGGAGTGGTAAGACTGCAACTGAGAGCATCAGGCTGTGTAACGGTTTCTGAACCCGATTCTTCACAACCATTCGCATCTCTCACTACCCATGTGTATGCACCTGCTGCTAAACCGGTGTATGTTTTAGGTGATGTTTGAGCCGCAAAACCTCCGCCATTAAAGTTCACCTCGTATGGTGCTGTACCGCCACTGAACGTAACAGTTACACTACCATTACTGCCACCAAAGCAACTTACATTGGCATGGTCATCACTGGCAAGAACATCACTTGGCTGTGTAACGGTTTCTGAACCCGATTCTTCACAACCATTTGCATCTCGCACTACCCATGTGTATGCACCTGCTGCTAAGCCGGTGTATGTTTTAGGTGATGTTTGAGCCGCAAAACCTCCGCCATTAAAGTTCACCTCGTATGGTGCTGTACCGCCACTGAACGTAACAGTTACACTACCATTACTGCCACCAAAGCAGCTTACATTGGCATGGTCATCACTGGCAAGAAGATCACTTGGCTGTGTAACGGTTTCTGAACCCGATTCTTCACAACCATTTGCATCTCTCACTACCCATGTGTATGCACCTGCTGCTAAGCCGGTGTATGTTTTAGGTGATGTTTGAGCCGCAAAACCTCCGCCATTAAAGTTCACCTCGTATGGTGCTGTACCGCCACTGAACGTAACAGTTACACTACCATTACTGCCACCAAAGCAACTTACATTGGCATGGTCATCACTGGCAAGAACATCACTTGGCTGTGTAACGGTTTCTGAACCCGATTCTTCACAACCATTTGCATCTCGCACTACCCATGTGTATGCACCTGCTGCTAAACCGGTGTATGTTTTAGGTGATGTTTGAGCCGCAAAACCTCCGCCATTAAAGTTCACCTCGTATGGTGCTGTACCGCCACTGAACGTAACAGTTACACTACCATTACTGCCACCAAAGCAACTTACATTGGCATGGTCATCACTGGCAAGAAGATCACTTGGCTGTGTAACGGTTTCTGAACCCGATTCTTCACAACCATTTGCATCTCGCACTACCCATGTGTATGCACCTGCTGCTAAGCCGGTGTATGTTTTAGGTGATGTTTGAGCCGCAAAACCTCCGCCATTAAAGTTCACCTCGTATGGTGCTGTACCGCCACTGAACGTAACAGTTACACTACCATTACTGCCACCAAAGCAGCTTACATTGGCATGGTCATCACTGGCAAGAAGATCACTTGGCTGTGTAACGGTTTCTGAACCCGATTCTTCACAACCATTTGCATCTCGCACTACCCATGTGTATGCACCTGCTGCTAAGCCGGTGTATGTTTTAGGTGATGTTTGAGCCGCAAAACCTCCGCCATTAAAGTTCACCTCGTATGGTGCTGTACCGCCACTGAACGTAACAGTTACACTACCATTACTGCCACCAAAGCAACTTACATTGGCATGGTCATCACTGGCAAGAACATCACTTGGCTGTGTAACGGTTTCTGAACCCGATTCTTCACAACCATTTGCATCTCGCACTACCCATGTGTATGCACCTGCTGCTAAGCCGGTGTATGTTTTAGGTGATGTTTGAGCCGCAAAACCTCCGCCATTAAAGTTCACCTCGTATGGTGCTGTACCGCCACTGAACGTAACAGTTACACTACCATTACTGCCACCAAAGCAGCTTACATTGGCATGGTCATCACTGGCAAGAAGATCACTTGGCTGTGTAACGGTTTCTGAACCCGATTCTTCACAACCATTTGCATCTCGCACTACCCATGTGTATGCACCTGCTGCTAAGCCGGTGTATGTTTTAGGTGATGTTTGAGCCGCAAAACCTCCGCCATTAAAGTTCACCTCGTATGGTGCTGTACCGCCACTGAACGTAACAGTTACACTACCATTACTGCCACCAAAGCAGCTTACATTGGCATGGTCATCACTGGCAAGAAGATCACTTGGCTGTGTAACGGTTTCTGAACCCGATTCTTCACAACCATTTGCATCTCTAACTACCCATGTGTATGCACCTGCTGCTAAACCGGTGTATGTTTTAGGTGATGTTTGAGCCGCAAAACCTCCGCCATTAAAGTTCACCTCGTATGGTGCTGTACCGCCACTGAACGTAACAGTTACACTACCATTACTGCCACCAAAGCAACTTACATTGGTATGGTCATCACTGGCAAGAACATCGCCCACTGTTACATCAATACCGCATGGTGCCTGATTAAGAGCAGGGTTAGCATATGTAATGGTAAGTTCAAGCCGGTAGTTGGTCAAACCTGCTGTTACTGTAACATTTTGTTCATTGTCTGCGCCGGTAATTGTTGCATCGCCCGATACAATATTCCAATCGTAGAATGTAGTAGCACTGGCAGGTTCATTAAGAGGCCCTCTGAAAGTAGAAACACTTCCTGCGCAAGGAGTACAATTGGTTAAACAAGTAACCACACATGTTGCTGTACCATTTACAGGTACGGTAACAGTTGCATTATTTGGACACAATCCTGTTGTACCTGCTTTTGGTGTAAGCGTTACATTAAATGTAATGGTTTGTCCCTGGTCTGCAGGTGCTGCAGTATAAACAGGACTTACGATGTTGTTAAAGTCTAAACTACCTGCACCATCTTCTGTCCATAACAAATCATAATCACCAATACTTCCGGGAGATACACTAACATTCAGTGTAGTGTTATGAGCAGCTGTTCTGATATCGATAGCTGTTGGATTCGCTGTAGCAGTTGCTGTTGCACCGGTTGTAATGTTTACAGTTTTTGTACAAGTACTGGTAAACGCTATTCCGGAGAATGTTCTTGAAACAAAAAGCTGAACAGTGAAAGAAGTTCCTGCCGCAAAACCACCTACAGGTGCACTTATACCAACACCTGGAATTGCTGTTACGCCTGAACCAACTGAACCGCTTAAGCTTCCTGTAAGAGTAGCGCCTGCTGTATTTGCTCCAACAAGACTCCATGTATAGGAAGTTGTAACGCCGGCTGAATTAGTTAAGGAAGCACTTGCAGTTGAACTTGTTGTGAGCGGACAGAGATCAGGTGAAGTTATATTACAACCAGGAGGAACAACTACCGCATCGGCTTTTAATGAACGATCCTGGTTACCACCTGATCCATCCAGTTCAATTAAACGTGTATGATAAGGAGAACCACTGATATCACTCGCTGATTCGCCAATACCCCAATCAGATTGTGAAGCTATATGACCGCCCCAGCCAAGTATCACCGTATTGGCGCCACCACTGAAATTAGCAGTGAACGTAATCGATAATCTTGTTTTTGAATTATCAGCAGTTAAATCACCTTCTGAAACATAACTCATAGCAGTTATTGTTCCATTGTAGATTGTGAAATCTTTTAGGTTCAACGTATTAAAACTATTTGTAGGTTGACCTGCAACAGGTGAACCTGCTGAACTTGGTGTAGGTATAGTCCATGTATTTGTTGAACTTACTGTTAACCCGAAGCCAGGATTTACTACTTCTGCATTGTGCCCAAAAAGAGAACTATGCAACGTGTTACTGCCAAGATTCTGGAAATGTGTAATGTAATCAATGGCATGTTTAGTGCCTGATGATCCCATAATATCCCACTCAATAATAATGTTATGCGACGTATTATTGGTTAAGCCTGTAATCCGCATACGATAAGGGATCGACCAGCTTTCAATAAAATGTGAGTTCTCCGGCCCTGCATTACCATTTACCCAGTTGTTGGGTGTTGGAGCCTCGCCTATTCCACCATTCCTTAGTTGATCAAGATCAGCTGCCGCTGGGGGTGCAAACTTTGTATTTACAACCAGGGAGCGAATGGGATTCATCGCATCCAATGTAAACTGAACATTTGAATTGCTGATCAATGTTCCGGTTTGTATTGTATTCCATTCGTTCGGAACATGAGTGATCTCTGCATCGGCAGCACCCGCATGCTGACCGATGTAGAGAAAACTGTTTGCATTTAACGGATTCCATTTGTCAGCATTACCATTGTTCAATGGCAATTGGCCAATAGCACTGAATGAAAAAATTAAAAGGTTAAGAAAAAGAAGCGTTAGATTTTGTTTGATGTTTGATGTTAATCCATTGCACCAATTTATTTTGGTTTGGGTGTAATGAATATTACATCGGGCTGTAGAAATATTCATAAAATCAGCTTTAAGAGTTAAAAAATAACTTAGCCTGTTTCCACCGGTGGATCGGGTAATTGGGTTGGTGCAGGTATTTTTCTGTACCATTAAAATTCAACCATTACAAAAACAATTTCTTTCGAAGGAAATGGATGGTTGATTTTTCAGGATATAAGTTTGAGAACATTGGAAATAAAGACAGGACTGTTTGTGAAGGACATTGAAATAAAGACAGGACAAAAAGTAAATGGAAATTCTGAAGGATGATTGGGTGTTTGGCAATCGAATTAAAAGATGAACATGAGTTCAGCTTTTATTATTGAACATGATATGCATCCATCCCGCAATGCATGCAATCAATTCAATACATAGGTGTATCTCCCCGCCGCTAGCTTCTGTTAAAAAACTGACGATGGTCATAGTAAATTATTCAGCATTGTATTCCGTATTAAAACTGAACACGCAGCCAAGCAATCTGAACCACTAAAGCAGAGTACAGATGTTGTAACGGTTTCGAAGTAAGAAATACTGTTTTCGAAATGATTAAAAAACTTTTACAATTACAATTTGCTGTTTAGAAGGGAGGGTTAAGAAGGGAGATTAAAACAGGGGGTTTGGGTAGGTGTACAGCTTAAAAAACTTTTGCGGGACTATGAAATTAAATAATGATTTTACCAAATGCAAGTAAGTGAACAAATATTTTAATTATTGAATTGAAAATAAAAAATCTTACCGCACAAGAAACACAGATAGAAAAACAGGATTGATAAAAAGCAACCCCCGAAAATTCCGGGGTTTGCTTTTCTACTGAAGAATTATTTTCTGCCACCATCTTTTCCCTTTCTGTTGCAGTTGTATATAATACACACCTGAAGAAAGCTTTTCCAGGTTAACAGGAATGTTGTTTGTTTCAGCAACAGAATTCCTTGTAATTGTTTGCTGAGAGATGATACTGCCGCTGTTATCAATGATCCTTAGTTCAAAATTCTCTTTGTACCAATTCAATAAAAAAATCCCCTTGCTTACGCAAGGGGATTTCTATTTCAATCAACTTAATTTAATTAAGCACTCACTTTTCCTTTCACCTTCGCAATTACCTCTTCGGCAACGTTGTTTGGTGCAGGTGCATAGTGACTGAACTCCATGGTTGAAGTTGCACGACCAGAAGATAATGAACGTAACTGTGTAACATAACCAAACATTTCACTCAAAGGAACTTTGGCTCTGATCACCTGTGCATTACCTTTTGTATCCATACCTTCCAGCATACCACGACGACGGTTAAGATCACCCGTAACATCACCCATGTACTGATCAGGCGTTACAACTTCCACTTTCATAATTGGTTCAAGCAATGTTGGTTTTGCTTTGCGTCCTGCTTCACGGAAACCACTCTTCGCACACAATTCAAAACTCATTGCATCAGAATCCACATCATGGTAGCTACCATCAAACACACGCACTTTCATATCTACCATTGGATAGTTAGCGAGTACCCCATTACCCATTGATGATTCAAAACCTTTGATGATGGCAGGAACAAATTCTTTTGGAATTGATCCACCAAACAAATCATTTACAAACTGGTATGATTTGCCCGGGTTTTCTTTCAGCCACTCTTCATCAGCAGGTCCGATTTCAAAAATGATATCAGCGAACTTACCACGACCACCCGACTGTTTCTTCAACACTTCACGGTGTTCAACTTTTTGTTTGAACGCTTCTTTATAAGCCACCATCGGTGCACCCTGGTTTACTTCTACTTTAAACTCACGACGCATACGGTCAACGATGATCTCAAGGTGCAATTCACCCATACCGCTCAATACAGTCTGACCAGTTTCTTCATCAGTCTTTACACGCAGTGTAGGATCTTCTTCCACCAATTTAGAAATCGCTAAGCCCATTTTATCAACGTCGGCTTGTGCTTTTGGTTCAACAGCTAAAGAGATTACAGGCTCAGGAATGAACATGTTCTCCAAAGTGATCGGATGATTTTCATCACACAATGTATCACCGGTTTTGATCTCTTTAAACCCTACCGCTGCACCAATATCACCTGCTTCAATAAAATCAACAGGGTTTTGTTTGTTTGCAAACATCTTCATGATACGGCTGATACGCTCTTTCTTACCGCTTCTTACGTTCAACACATAAGAACCTGCATCAAGATGACCGGAATAAACCCGGAAGAACGCCAAACGACCTACGAAAGGATCGGTCATGATCTTAAATGCCAATGCTGCAAATGGTTGTTTCGCATCTGGCTGACGAGTCATTTCTTCACCTGTATCAGGATCTGTTCCTTTAATTGCTTCCACATCTAAAGGAGAAGGCAGGTAACGACAAACCGCATCCAATGCAGTTTGCACACCTTTATTCTTAAATGAAGAACCGCACATCATTGGTACAATTGAAAGATCAATTGTTGCCTTGCGTACAGCTTCGTGAATTTCATCTTCAGTAATTGTATCAGGATTATCGAAGAATTTCTCCATCAACTTATCATCGTATTCTGCAACTGCTTCTACAAGCTGTGCTCTCCAGTCTTGTGCTTCTTCCAACATATCAGCAGGAATTTCGATCTCATCGAACGTCATTCCTTCTGTTTCCATATGCCAGATGATCCCTTTCATTTTAATGAGATCCACCACACCTTTAAAATCATCTTCTGCACCAATTGGCAACTGAAGAGGAACGGCTTTTGATCCCAACATTTCACGCACCTGCTTCACAACGTTTAAGAAGTCGGCACCACTGCGATCCATTTTATTTACGAAACCGATACGTGGTACATTGTAACGGTTAGCCTGGCGCCATACAGTTTCAGATTGTGGCTCCACACCATCAACCGCACTGAACAAAGCGATCAAACCATCCAATACACGCATTGAACGTTCTACCTCTACGGTAAAATCCACGTGACCGGGAGTATCAATAATGTTGAAAGAATACTTCTTTGTATCTGGTGTTTGCTTACCCAACACAGTAGGGAAGTTCCACTGACAGCTTACAGCAGCTGAAGTGATGGTAATACCTCTTTCTTTTTCCTGTTCCATCCAATCGGTTGTAGCTGCACCATCGTGCACCTCACCAATACGGTGAATCATACCGGTATAGCGGAGGATACGCTCAGTAGTTGTGGTCTTACCGGCATCAATGTGAGCCGCAATACCAAAGTTTCTCTGAAATTTTAAGTCTGCCATGACTGTTTTAATTTGAATGTTTATCGTTTAAAAAATCTTGAATAATTATTATGATCGTCTTCCTTAATCCTGTGCAACCACATCGGCGTCGCACTCTTTTACTCTATGAATTCTATTGAACTATTATCTCCTGTTTGGAGACATGCTGCCCGCAGGTAACATCCTTTTTGAGGATGGGGGCTGATATGTAATGATTATACTCTCATACTATGCCAATCAATTTCGAACCTCCTATCCTCTGTTCATATGCACCTTTGGTTGGAAACTTTGGCGGCCGCAAAAGTAAGGATTTTTCCCTTTCGAAATGCATTTTGCACCAAAAGCCATCGCTCCTGAGTTTCAACCATCTCACCCTTGACCCTCCAGCCCCACCTTGCATGAATTCGCCTTTTATACAAACGGTCAAAATCATGCAAACGATTGTCCCCGCTTTTGCCGGGTAAATGCGATTTACTTTGTACGAAACAACTCTAAACCAATGAATAAAGTTCGAATCCTGATTGCATTGCTTGGCTTTACAGGCATTTTACGGGCGCAAGTTCAAAGCGATACGCTTCGTCCCAACCGTACAGAGATCATCAGTCCCATTCACAAATCAACTTTCAATAATAATGGCCAATGCCCAGAAAGAAAACAAGGTGGTAATCCCCGCATGGTAAACGGTTACCTAGTGTTCGATGGCTCATTGGATGGCAACCGCCAGGTTGATCCGCAAATTGCAGTTGGCGGTGGCTATGTGTTGCACGGCACCAACAATGGCTTGGTCATCTACAGCAAAAAGGGCGAATATGTACAGGGCATTTCGCAGAAATGTTTCAACAATGGTATTGATCCAAAGCTGTTTTTTGATGCACACAACCAGGTATTTGGTTTTGATCTTTGGGTGTATTGGGATTCAGCTAAAATTAAACCGGTAAACGTTTCTGTTTCCGAAACCAACGATCCACGTGGCGCATGGAACACCTACCCTGTTCCTGCACCTAAAGGTGTTGATGGAGGTGGCATTGGCTATAGTCGCAAATGGATCGGTTATTCATTTCCCGGCGGTGATGAGCGGACTTTTGTATTAAAAACAGCAGATGCAAAATCAGGAAAGCCGGCAACTGTTTATCATTTCAAGGGAAGTCTTGGACATCCTGTTTACGGACAAGATGGAACAGACGATATCTACTTCTTCGATATTGAACGTGATAAATTTATGATCCGTCGTGTAACTGAAGCTGCTGATGGTACGCCTGTTTGTATTTTAGTAAGCAGCAAACCGCACAATCTTAAATACATTAATCAACCACCACAATCGCCACAATTCAATACGCAGCAAAAAGTTTCTTCCGGTGATCGCAATCCAAAAAATCTTGTGTTACAAAGTAGCAGCATCTGGTTTTCACAAGCAGTTAATTGCGAAGGTCGCTCAGCAGTACAATGGCACCAGGTAAATGCAACTGATGGAACTATTCAGCAAACAGGTTTAATTAAAAGCGACACCACAAACTATATTCAAACAACGCTTGCAGTAAATAAAAACAAAGATGTACTCGTTGGTTTTCAGGAAGTGAATGGCAATATGTTTGTGAGTCCACGTTTTGCCTATCGCAAAGCAACTGATACAGCAGGTACTATTCGTGAAATAGTTCGTGTTGGTGTAGGAACAGGTGCAGCAGATGGTGTTGCCTGGGGCGATTACAGTGGCAGTGTTGTTGATGGTGATAACCAACTTGATCTGTGGACCATTCAAAGCAGAGCAAATGAAAAAGGCAGAGGTGAAACAGTGATTGTGCAATTGCCGGCAAAAAAGATCAAGAAAGAAAAAAAGAAAAAGAAGAAATAAGTGTGTTAATGATTATGCCTTTTATTTCAAAAAATGATTTTAATAAATCGGGCAATGATCGCTGAAATTATTCATTGATCATTGCCCGATCTTTTGAGAGGTAAATGCACTGCTCCCAAATTATTTTTTCTTCAATAACAACTTTGCATTCGTCCACTCGCTGGATGCATTTACAAAGGCCAGTATTTTTTCGAAGTTTTGCAATGGTTCATAACTATTCAGGTAATGTTTCATGATTTTTACAGAAACAGTTTGTCCGTTACTGGTTGCTTCGGTAATAAAATATCCGGTTTCATTTTGAACTTTTGAATTAAGAGCAGCAACTCCTTCAGCTGTATAACCTTCCGGAATTGCAATCTCCAAATGATACTCAATACTTCTTGCAAAAGGCATATAAATATCAAGTGCCCGTTTTTTTTGTTCTTCTTTAATTACAAGAGGCGTTCCTTGTATTTTTCCTATCTCAACAATAATATTATTTCCTGCCTTTTTAACCAGCCCTCCCAGTTGAAAGTTTGAACTGTACACAAAATCCGGTGCATTGTGGCGTATACCCGGGTTTTCAATTTTATAATCCTTCATCTCTGTCACCTCTTGTTCAAACCAGTCTTTTGCCTCTTTTGAAAAAGCATCTTTCTGCTTTTTTCTTTCTTCTGCAAAAGCATTTCTTACTTCATTAATATACTTTTTTCCACTTTTTGAATTGGCTATTTCGTCCAGTAAAAGCTCTTCCTGCTTAAATACTTTACACTCATAATCCATAATGTCTTCATAAACCACAAGTTTGGTTTGTTCATCAAGTTTATAATGCCCCTTCAGTATTGTATTCCTTTTTACGTTTAGCGAGGTTTTTTCGGCTGTTAATGATATCTGCAGTTTTTCAATTCTTGCATTATCTGTCGACTTACTTGTTGCTACATTAGGCCCTGGTGCAACTTCAGTTAGATTGGCAACTTTACCCGGCCCTGCCATTGCCGGGTGTTCAAATGTGAAACTCTTAGTGTTTTTTGCTCCCTCAGCACTTCCCGGCACTACAAACGGAATATCAAAAACTGATGTCAATGAAAAAAACTTATTTGTACCCGGCAAATAGGCAATTGCCCCAAGATCACTTCCGTTCATTGCTTCATTCATTCGAAATCCGGTACGATCCTCATACACCATAATTGCAGGATCAAGATCCGCAGCTTTCAGTAAAGCGAACATGGAGAATGGGAATCCATCAAAACGTCTGGACGGAAGATTAATTTTACCTTCTAAATTATCGATAGAAAACCGCAGCAACCAATCGAACCGGGCTGTATAATATATAAGCGCTGCCCTTTCTTCCCTGCTCATACTTTTATATTCAATCCCCATTTGTTTGGCTTTACTTTTCGCCAATTTTTCCATTGAAATGTACTCCTCTCTACCGTTTCGCATCCAATATCCGTTGTAATACCGTAGCGAAAATTCACGGGATTTTTCTTCCAATGCATTTTGACTATTAGCTATCTTTTTAATTTCACCAGGTCTGCTCATGCCCATAGCGGCACTACCAATGCCTTTATAACCCTGCCCTATATTCATACGTATAAAGGGTAACTGCCTGGTGGCAGAAACCCAAAGACTTGTTTCAAAAGGAGGCATATCATTCTTCTGCACGCTTATTTCAATATCGCTTTCTGCACTTTTTTTGACCGCCAGTTCAGGCGCTCCGTTATAGCTTCGGTATTCAACAGCAAATTTTTTCCCAAGCTGACTGTGAAATGAATAACTCAACACAGGTGCATTATCAAACAAGAGTAGTGTGTACACTTTTGTTGCGAAATCATTGGTTGTATTTTGAGCAGTAGCAAAAAAATAGTCAAGGATATCGCCTGGCTGCAGATCCGGGATGGCAAGTTTTGCCTGCTTTTCATTTGCAGCATCTTTTGTCAGCACTATTTCGTCAGCATTAATTTCTTTTACCGTACCATCTCCTTTTATCACACGTACTCCAACGTAAGTGCTTGATTTATCTGAGGTGTAAAAGCCACTTCGTTTTTCAAATTGAGTAAAACTCAGTTCTGAATATTCTGTTACCGCATTCTTATCATTTAGTTTTACAACTTCTCTTACTATTTCAGTTAGGTTTTGCTTATGCTTTGTGCCAAACCCTAATCCGTAAAATGCAATGGATGATTTACTGTCGGCGGTTAACTCAGTATGATGAGCAATGATAATTTTCGATGCGTTTGCATATTTCTGCGGAATGTCTTTGACTTTAAATTTAGGATCTTCCCAGGCCCAAACCGACTTACGCATTTCTTCTGACTCTTTACGATAGGCGATGGTTTCCTTCGATTGAGCGAAAGAAGTAAAAAAAGCAAAACACAATACTGCTGCAAAAGATAATTGTTTCAAGATGGTTATTTTTTAGAGGTAAGTACTACTTGCTGGTCGTAAAAATCTGTAAGCTGTTTTATGTCTTTGTTCCATTGTGAAAAATTCTCCGGAAGAATTTCGGCATTTTGAATAATGATCTCCGTGCGGTACCTGAGCTTTCCTGTTTCGTTTGTGTAAGCGGCATTAAAGCTATAACCAGGTTGCTTAATGGCAATTTTACCCGGCAATTCGGTTATGGTTTTATCAGCAGGGAGTATTAATTCCATTTCAAACACAAGATTATTTTTAAACTGTATCCAGTATGGAAGTTTTCGTTTGTCGGCATCAATTTTATAATCCTTAAAATGCGTCCTGTTATCAATACTCAGGTAGGCATCTTTATCAAACACTGTTACTGCATTTTTCCATAATACATCGTATTCAATTTTGAGATCGTTGTTATAGTCTGTAAGGTTTGTGATCTTCAAATTACTTATTTCAAAACCACTTTCCCCTTCAGCAAGAAACTGCTTCAATGCATTTTCCTGTTTATCTTGTTTGATATCCGCAAGTGCATTTAATAACCATTCTTTGTTCTCGCCTTTCCATACATGTGTTACATGACCTTTCAGGTTATTACCCTCTATCACTAACTTTCTGTTTTCAGTAGAAGTGTTTTGTAAATAACTCGCAACAGGCACTTTCTCCAACAGGTATTGATTCCCGTTCTCAATAAGTGTTTGCCGACCTTGAATTCGTTCGGCAGTTTCTCCAAAACCAATATACTTTTCTGTTGCATCTAAATAAACCGGTTTCCCGTTTTTCATCCATGCACAGATCATGTGATTATCTACTGAAAGAGAGGGTGTGCTGTAATCGTATGCAATATGCTTGGTGCCAATCCAGCATCTACGTGCATCTAACTTTATTGAACGCAACATAACCGTAAGTAAATTAGCCATGCCTTTACAATCGCCATATTTTTTTCGTAACACTTCTTGTGCTTTTTCCGGTTTAAACCCTGCTATCCCATTTTCAAAAGCGATGTAACGGATATTGTCTTGCACCCATTGAAATATCTTTTTTACTTTCTCTTCTTCATTACTGATTCCTTTTACGATCTCTTCTGCTTTTTCTTTTATAACTTTTTCGTCATCACCAATTGCCTGCACAAGACTTTGATACCACTCATACTGTTCTTTTACTGTTTTAAAATAAGTATAAGAAACGTCTTTTGGTTGAGCCGATTTACAAAGCACAAGAATATGTGGTGCGTAATAGGTTAACCCGGGGGCCGATGATTCCTGTTTGAATTTTGGAATATCATTCATCGAAAAAGTATAAACAGTTTCACCGCTTTCCTGTGATACAGATTTACGGATGTTGTACTTTCCAAAATGATATTCTTTAATATCAAGACTAACCCAAGCTGGTACATAGAGTTTAATTTCCTGTTCATTAATGGCGTGGCCTTCCGTGAAAAAAATATTCGTAAAATACCTGGGATCCTTGATTGTCTTTTTGATCGTTACTTCTGATTTACTGCCGATCTTTGAAACAGGCAAAGCAAAATAGCAAACCTGCTCATCAGAGTAGAAAATACCATCACGGTTATAATACTCATACCTTGGAACAATACCATGGCGTTTCGATCCATCAACACGTATATCAACATCATCCATTGTTTCTATACTGTTGAAGAGTTCAACTACAGGCACATCAGTTCTGTACTTGTTGCAAGTGAAAGTTCGGCTATGCTCCTCTTTTACAACTACAGGGTTCTCGGCTGTGCCTTTTACAAACCTGAATGTGCGCACTGATTTTAGAATCGAAATGTTCTCATCATCCGCTTCCTGTGACATAGCTGGTATCTGGCACAAAAAAAAGGCAGTGAAAAGCAAGGAAGTAATTTTCATATTACATAAAGGATTTTGAAAGGTGAAAAAGGATTTTAGCCGGGGGATTACCGCTGATTTCAGCAACAATTGAAATAAAGGGGAGTTAGGGATTGTCAGGATAAAATAAAATTGGTTTCATTACAAATATATTCCCCGAAGCGAAATAAAAAAAGACTACCACTAAAATTGAGGGAATCCACTTAACAGGCGAGTAGAAAAAACAATAACTGCTGTATGTACAAAAAAAAATCCCTCCGTTAAACGAAGGGATTCCTGAATATGATCTTTTTGAAGATTAAGCTCTGAAGTGAGCGAAAGCCTTATTGGCTTCAGCCATACGGTGTGTATCTTCTTTCTTTTTGAAAGCACCACCTTCACCTTTGCTTGCACTTACGATTTCGTTTGCTAATTTATCAGCCATGCTGCGACCGTTACGTTCACGGCTATAGCGAACCAGCCATTTGATACTGAGAGAGATCTTTCTGTCAGCACGAACTTCAGCAGGAATCTGGAAGGTAGCACCACCAATACGACGGCTGCGTACTTCAACAGCAGGAGTTACGTTCGCAACTGCTTTCTTCCAGATTTCATAACCGTCTTCGCCGGTTGTTTTTGCAACTTTATCAATTGCATCGTAGAAGATAGTAAAAGCAGTGCTCTTCTTACCTTGCCACATTAAATTGTTTACAAAACGTGTCACCAACGTGTCGTTAAACCTTGGATCTGGTGCCAGCGCTATCTTTTTAGGTTTCGTCTTCCTCATTGTATATAAGAATTACTTAGTCAGATTATTTTTTAGCTTTTTCCTTCTTCGTACCGTACTTAGAACGGCTCTTCTTGCGGTCTTTTACACCGGCAGTATCGAGCGAACCACGAACGATATGGTAACGTACACCTGGTAAATCCTTCACACGACCGCCACGCACCAATACAATTGAGTGCTCCTGCAGGTTGTGACCTTCACCGGGGATGTAGGCAATCACCTCAATTTTGTTGGTTAAACGCACTTTCGCTACTTTACGCAAAGCCGAGTTGGGCTTTTTAGGCGTGGTTGTGTACACACGTGTACATACACCTCTGCGAAACGGGCAGCTATCCAGCGCACGGGATTTGCTTTTGGCCCTAATGATTTCTCTTCCTTTTCGTACTAATTGTTGAATTGTAGGCATTCCTTACCTTATTATTTTTCGGACGGCAAAGGTAGGTGTCCTCATTTAAAGTACAAAAAACTTTCACAGATTTCTATTAACATCTGTGTAAATAACTAAAATTTCCTGAAAGGCATTATTCCCCATGGTTTTGCGTTTATATTAAAAAACTGAGGTCGCTGAGCTGGATTTCAAGTTCATTTTCTATAAAATACTGAAAATGAAAGCTATATTTGTTCATAGCACAGCTATCTATAACCAATATCTCTTTTTCGTTCAGAAAAGACCTGACTTAATATGACAAAACTGAGTGCTGACACAACACCACCACTATTGAGAAAATCCTGCAAAGTCCTGACCCTGACTGTAATTGCATGTTTTTTCTCCACTTCGCTCTGGAGTCAACTTTCCACAGCGTTTAAGGCATCCCCTACCAGCGGATGCGCCCCATTACTTGTAAACTTTACTGATGAATCAACCGGCGGAGCAACAGGCTGGCGCTGGGATTTAGGCAACGGTACTATTTCTACAAATCAAAACCCGTCAACTACTTATTTAACTCCCGGCATCTATTCCGTAAAACTTATTATCACCAACGCTTCCGGCAAAGACTCATTAATTAAAACAAACTACATCAACGTTTTGCAGCCTCCACAGGTTGCATTCACCACTTCTACCAGTTCAGTTGGTTGTTTTCCGCTCAGGGTTCAATTTGTTGACAACTCAGTGGCTACTTCAGGCGGAACCATCACATCATGGGAATGGGACTTTGGCGATGGCACTACGAGTACAGCCCAAAACCCCTATCATGTTTATTACAATAGCGGTAATTATAATGTTGCCCTGAAGGTAACCAACAGCAGTGGGTGCTTTACATTGTTAGTAAAGCCATCGTTCATTCGGGCTACCACAGGTGTACGGGCCGATTTCAGCGCCAGTGCTCCAGTTAATTGTAAACCACCTGAAGCAATAACGTTTACAAATCTCACCACCGGCCCCGGAACTGTTACCTATAAATGGGACTTTGGTGATGGCGGCAATTCAACAGTTACAAATCCCTTACATACCTATACTACAGCAGGCACTTATAATGTCCGGTTAATTGCAGAAAGTGACCAAGGCTGTATTGACACGATTACAAAAAACAACCAACTGAGTATCGGCAACTTCAATTCTAATTTCAGTTTCAGGGACAGTGTTTGTATTGGCGATACGGTGAAGTTTACCAATCAATCAATACCGGTTCCAAATTCATCTACCTGGTATTTTGGTGATGGCACGTCATCAATCACTGCCAACCCAATAAAGATCTTCAGCACAACGGGTGCTTACACCGTTAAGCTGGTGAACAATTACGGAGCCTGCGTTGATTCATCGATCAAAACGATCAATGTTATCAGTAACCCTGTTCCAAACATTATAGTAAATGATTCAATTTCCTGTCGTGCACCTTTTACCGTGAATTTTTCGAACACTACTCCGGGTGCAAAGCAATGGTTGTGGGATTTTGGCGATGGAACTATCTCAACACAACAGAATCCTTCACATACTTATACGGCGGAAGGAAATTATACAGTAAAACTTACCGTTCAACTTTCAGCCGGCTGCACAGGATCGCTCACAAAAACAAATTTCATCAGGGTTCAGAAGCCGGTAGTATCAATACTTGGTATGCCAACGGGGGGATGTTTCCCTTATACATTTAATCCTGTCCCATCAGTAATATCAGCCGACTCTGTTGTATCATGGTTATGGGATTTTGGTGATGGCGGCACATCAACACAACAATTCCCGAGTCATCTTTATCCGGGTCAAGGCAGTTACACCATTCGTTTAACTGTAACAACAAGAAGAGGATGTACTGAAACGATCACTTATGTTGATGGTGTAAAAACAGGAACGAAACCAACTGCGAATTTTTCTGCTGCACCGCTTATAAGTTGTGCAGGGCAGCCCATCAATTTCACTGATCTCAGTACTGGCTCACCAGATGCCTGGCGTTGGGAATTTGGCGACAATAAAATAAGTACTAATCAAAATCCAACACATGCTTATGACACTGCAGGTTTCATCACAGTGCGATTGATTGCTTTTAAAAATGGTTGTCCTGATACAGCAACTAAAACAAGTTACTTACAGATACTTCCACCTGTTTCGAAATTTGGTATTACATATGATTGTAACACCACATCGACTGTTGCGTTTTCTGACAGCTCAGTTGGAGCAATAACACGTCTCTGGAATTTCGGTGATGGCAATACATCTACTGCAGTTAATCCAACATATGCTTATGCCGCACCGGGTACATACACTGTTACGTTAAGTGTTACCAATGGAAGTTGTACAGATACATCGCAACGTGTAATCAATTTCTTAAACTTCAATCCAACCATTGTTACCGATCAGAATGCAAAATGTAAATTCCAATCATTTAGTTTTTCTGCAGGCAATGTAACACCGGCTAACATCACATCATGGTCATGGGATCTTGGTGACGGAACAACCAGCAACGCTGCTTCATTCAATCATTTTTACACCGCTGTTGGCAATTACACAGTTAAACTTGTTATTACCGATATAAACGGATGTAAAGACAGCACAACGAAAGTATTGAATGTTTATGGAGCAACGCCATCCTTCACTGCACTTCCAAATCCACAGTGCGTAGGGCAAGCAGTAACGTTTACAAGTACTTCTGTAACCGACGGAACACATCCCATCACAAATTACTTATGGAAATTTGGCGATGGCAACAGTTTGAATGGGAACAATGCAACGGTGCAACACAGTTATACAACAGCATCAACTTATTTTCCTAAACTAATAGTAACTGACTCCTATGGTTGCACCGACAGTACCTTAACAAGTACAATACTCGACATCTTTGAATCGAAACTTGGTTTTTATGCTGTTGATACGTTATCGTGTCCCAATGGCAATGTGCAATTTGTAAATACATCAACAGGCAGTAACTTAAGTTATACCTGGGATTTTGGTGATGGCAATACATCAACTGCTGTTAATCCTTCGCACAGCTATGCAGCAACCGGAACATACACAGTGAAACTGATCGGTCGTGAAGCGATTGGTTGTGTTGATTCAATCATCAAAACAAATTACATTACTGTGGATGTTCCGCAAGCAAATTTCATTGCAAGCGATACATTCACAATTTGTCCGCCACTGCAAGTTCAATTCACGAACACATCAACTTTTTACAAATCGATCCTTTGGAATTTTGGTGATGGGAATACGTCAACTGCAGCAAACCCATCTTACTCTTATGCAATTCCGAATGATTACATCGTTACATTAACAGTAACATCAGCAGGTGGTTGTACTTCTACAAAACAAATGACGATTCGTGTATTGTCAAATACAATCGGCAACCTCAGCTACAATCCGATAACAGGTTGTTTCCCGATGCAGGTAAACTTTGCTGTTACAGCAAATAACAATGTGAAATACCTGTGGGATTTTGGCGATGGCAATACATTGTTTACAACAGATTCAACAGTTGGTTTCAATTATCAATATCCCGGTTTTTATGTGCCGAAAGTAATTCTGCAGGATACGCAAGGTTGTTTAACACCACTGATCGGCATTGATACCATCAAGATCTTCGGATCGAAACCTGATTTTGGTTTTGATAAAACAGTTCTTTGTGATAACGGCACTGTTCAGTTCCGTGATTCATCTGTTACAGCAGATCTTGTAAGCAGCTATGTATGGAATTTTGGTGACGGAAATACAAGTGGTTTGCGTAGTCCATCGCATACATACAGCAATACTGGTGTGTATGATGTAACGCTGACGATCAACACCGTAAATGGTTGCAGCAATACCATTACCAAACCGCAACTGATAAAAGTTGTGCCTACTCCGCAATTAAGTATAACCGGAACTACTATTTATTGCAGCCCGGCAACTGTTAACTTAACCGGCAACCTAATTAATCCTGACACATCTGCAATACAATGGATATGGAAAGTTGATAACCGTATTGTGAATACAAAAAATCTTTCCAACTTTTCTATTCCCGCCGCAGGAACTTATACTGCATGGTTGATAGCAACAAACAGCAGCGGTTGTACCGATAGCACTTCAACAACTATTACTGTTAATCAAACACCGACCATTGATGCTGGCAAAGACACTACGATTTGTATTGGCAGCAGCTTCGTATTAACACCATCGGGCGCCACAAGCTATTTATGGTCGCCGGGAACTGATTTGAATTGTACCAATTGTACAAACCCCGTTTCTACTCCGCAGAATAATATCCGTTATTATGTAACAGGTACATCTTCAGGTTGCAGCACCGTTGATTCTGTTTTCATTCGTGTGAAGAAACCATTTACTGTTACAGTAAGTGCCGATGACACATTGTGTTTGGGTCAGAATATTCGACTGCAGGCAAGTGGAGCAGAGTTATACAGTTGGTCGCCTGCAACAGGTTTAAGCAGCAGTACTGTTAGCAACCCGTTAGCAGCACCGCTCACCACCACCACGTATACAGTAACCGGAACAGACAGCAGCAGTTGCTTTACCGATTCAAAAACAGTTACGGTGTATGTTTATAATTATCCAACGATCAATGCAGGAAATGATACAGTGATCATTGCAGGTACAACCGCACAATTACTGGCAATCGGTTCGCCGGATATTATTTCTTACAGCTGGACACCTTTCAACACGTTAACTTGTACAACATGTACAAACCCTGTTGCAAATCCAAAAAATAATACAACATACAAAGTTGAAGTAAGCAATATTGCGGGTTGTACATCCTTTGACGAAGTAACTGTTTTGGTTGGATGTTTGGCAGGACGTATTTACATTCCGAATGCATTCACACCAAATAATGATGGAAAAAATGATCGTTTCTTTGTAATTGGTGATGGTGTTGATAAGATTAAACGAATCATCGTGTACGACCGTTGGGGTCAACCTGTTTATTTAAAAGAAAATATACAAGGCAACAATCCTGCTGTTGGTTGGGATGGCACACGCAACGGTTACGAGCAACAACCGGGCATGTATACTTACATTGCCGAAGTTGTTTGTGGTGATGGTGCTGTATTTAAAATGCAGGGAACGATTACACTCATCCGGTAAAATTCTCTTATACTTCCAAAAAAAAGCTGTGTCCGTCCACAGCTTTTTTTATTGCAAAAGAAAATTGGAAACGATAACTTGTAGAAAAGCAAATCAACATGAACAGCAAATGGTTTATTCTAGCAGCAGTTCTTCTTGTGTTGAATAATTTCTCTTTTGCACAGCAACGACCAAATATCATTTACATCATGGCCGATGATCTCGGTTATGCAGATCTCAGCTGTTACGGACGTAAAGATTATCAAACACCACATCTCGATAAACTTGCATCGCAGGGAATGAAGTTTACAAATGCTTATGCCGGAGCTCCTGTTTGCACGCCCACACGCACATCGTTTATGACAGGCCGTTATCCTGCCCGTACTTCTATTGGTTTGCTGGAGCCATGGGTGCCTTCAAAACGGGATAGCGCCATTGGTTTACATGCAGCAGATCATTCAGTAGCGGCGTTGGTAAAAAAAGCAGGTTATGAAACAGCACTCATCGGTAAATGGCATTTAGGCGTGGGGCCATCCTTCTCTCCGCTTGACAATGGATTTGATTATTTCTTTGGCATATACACCGGTGCTGCTGATTATATTTCGCACAAAGGTGATGGAGGAAAAAATGATCTGTACGAAAACAGAAATCCTGTTTACACAAAAGGATATACAACGGAATTACTTGGAACAAAAACAATTTCATTTTTAAAACAAGCACATAACAAGCCATTCTTTTTAAGTCTTCAGTTTACTGCTCCGCATTGGCCATGGCAGGGACCAAATGATCCTGCGTTGCCCGATAGTATTCCCATGAGTGCAAAGCTTATGCAAACAATGGGAAAACCGGACGCCTACAAAGAGATGATGAAAAGTTTAGACGACCAGGTTGGTGTTATCATGAAAACATTGGACGAAACAGGATTGGCTGCCAATACAATTGTCATCTTCACCAGTGATAATGGTGGTGAAAAATTTTCCGATATGGGACCTTACGCAAAAATGAAAATGACCGTATGGGAAGGTGGTGTGCGTGTGCCTGCTTTTGTACGTTGGCCCGGAAAAATTAAAGCGAATACGGTATCGCATCAACAGGTGATTACCATGGACTGGACAGCAACCATTCTTGCAGCAGCGGGTGCAAAAACAAATGAAAAATATGCACTTGATGGCATTGATCTTCTCCCGGTTCTTACAGCTAATCAACAAATAGTACCACGAACATTTTACTGGCGCATTTTTCAACGACGTAATCAATACGCCATACTTGATCATAACTGGAAATACATTGTTGATGAAACAGGAGAATATCTGTTTGACTTATCGGTTGATGAAGGCGAACGAAACAATCTTATTACTACCAAACCTGCGAAGGCAGAAGAGTTAAAGAAAAAATATAAAAGCTGGGAGCAATCGGTGTTAACCCCGCTGCCGTTGCAATGATTTTTCAAATTAGCCACTTCAAATCACCTCGTTCCATTTTAACCCACTAAACATCAAGCTAGCATTGCTTCCAATTCATCAATCGAAAAATACTTTCTAAAATCTTGAAGTTTTTGATAATTGTCTTGCTTGTCAGATTCAGATAAATTATCGAATAGAATAACTTTAATGACATTCTCATTTATTTTGGCTACCGACTTTGCCGCTTTGTACCTCAATAATTCAGATGCAGATATATAATGAAACATCTCTCTCCCAAAATACATTATCGGAGAAACAGACAACCACATACCTTTAACAAGGGTCATACGTGCAGGGTTAGCTTTAATATCTATTTGTTCTTCGTTAAAAAACTTATTCCAATACAACTTAACACCGACCATTGGCTTCTCGAAAATTTTATAATGACTTGGATATATTTCAGATTGCCACCGCACAAATTCAGAATCGTAACCATACCCAATAATAAAATTTTCATTACTAATAAAGGAATCCAATACTGAGTCAAATACTGCATACTTCTCTATTGGAGCTGATAATGTAACACTCTGACAAGACTCTCTTTTCGCTGTATTAGTAATGTTAAAACTAATTGCCTCTGAATCGTCTAAAATCGTTAAGGAAATATTTTCTTTTACATTAGCAATTTTCTTTAGAATCTTATCTGTAATAACCTTAGCAGTATAAATACCTGCTGACGTAAAGACAATCTTAGAAGGTATAAAGCCCAGATGTTTTTCATGGTCCCTCACAAAATCACATACCATTTCGCCATTGAAAGTATTTTTAGTAAAACAAAGCCGATAAGAAATTATTTTGTCCGCCATATTTAAATAAATGAATCAAAGCTATTGGTTTTTTGTCTTCCAATTATCGTTTGACTGACGCATATGAAGTAAAAAAGCGGCTCTTTTCAAAGCCGCTCCACTGTTTTCATTGCAGGTTTATATTTTGAATAACCATTCGTGTATATCTGCTGCCCTGCCTTCACGGATATCAGTTAAACGACGTTTCACTTCAGGAGAGATCGTCCATTTGTCTGTATCAAATTCCATCACTGTGTCTTTGTATCGTAATTCTTTGATCATGGAAATAGTTGCTGCGGTACCTGTACCAAACACTTCTTTCAATGTTCCGTTGTTGAATGCGTCTACTACTTCATGAATACTGATCGGACGTTCTTCAACAGTTAAACCCATATCTTTTAAAATCGCAATCACACTGTCTCTTGTAACACCGGCAAGAATGGTGCCTTCATCAAGATTTGGTGTGATGGCTGTATTACCAATGATCACAAACCCATTCATCATACCAAATTCCTGCAGGTATTTGTGTTCAATTGCATCAGTCCATAATACCTGGTCGTATCCTTTTTTCTTTGCTTCATTTGTTGGATACATCGATGATCCATAGTTCCCTGCTGCTTTTGCAAAACCAACACCACCGGGTACTGCACGAACAAAATGTTCTTCCACATATATCTTCATTGGTACTGCATAATATGGACCGGTTGGACAAAGGATGATCATGAATCTGTATTTATCACTCGGCTTCACTCCTATCACATCATCATTCGCAAACATGAACGGACGGATGTATAATGAATGATCTTTCTTCATCGGGATCCAGTCTTTATCTACTTCAATCAGCTTACGCATGCCTTCAATAAAAATTTCTTCAGGCACTGCAGGCATCTGCATACGTTCTGCCGATTTATTGAAACGCTGAAAGTTATCGAACGGACGGAAAATATACGCTTCACCATTTTCATGACGATACGCTTTGATACCTTCGAAAATACTTTGTCCGTAATGGATCGCTGCATTGGCAGGAGAAATGGTAATCGGCTGATAAGGTTTGATCTCTACATTCTTCCACTCACCATCTTCATAATCGGCCACCAGCATATGATCAGTAAAATGTTTACCAAAAGGAACATTACCCAGATCAAGGCTGCTCAGTTTACTTGTTTCAGATTTTGTAATTAAAATATCCATAGCACCAATCATAACTCGTTATTTTTGTGATGCAAAGAAACGAAAAAAATAAACAACGGTTTTACTGCCCATCAACTATGTCGTTCGACAATATTCAACTTACTGACGATCAATTAGCCGATTTCTACGGTAAACAACTCGTACTTGTTGAAAAAGCAGACAATACAGGCAAAACGGAAACAAAGGCAGTTAAAACAGTCACCGCACCTGAACCTGTTACCGCAAACGCTCCTTTGCAGGGAATTACAGGCAAAAACAAAAAACAGTTTGTGTGGCTGGTAGAAGAACATTATTTCCCTTATCTCAACGATGCCGATTTCCAGTTCCTGGGCGATGTATTGACCGCCTGCAAAATGAATATGGAAGATATTGCCCTCGTGAATGTGGCCAATAACCGTAATCATTTCGATGAACTGGTGCAGCAACTGCAACCGAAATTCGTGATTGCATCGGGTGTGCAGGTAGATGCCTTGCCCATTCAATCGGCCGATTACCGTGTGCAGGAACAACAGGGTTATTTGATCTGTTGCACTGAACCACTGGAAGCCATCCGCACCGATAAAAGCAAAAAATCAAAACTATGGCTGGCATTGAAACAAATGCTGGGCCTGTAACCTGTTTATGCAACAACTCATTTTCGCCAGCGGTAACCGGCACAAAGCCGAAGAAATTGAAGCCGCACTTCCGGAAGGTTTCCGCATCCTTACCATGAAAGATGCAGGCGTGGAAGAAGAAATTCCCGAACCATTTCATACACTCGAAGAAAATTCAAAACACAAAGCACAGTTCTTAGCAGAGCGTTTGCAACAGGATTGTTTTGCAGAAGATACAGGGCTTGAAGTGGAAGCACTGAATGGTGAACCTGGCGTTCATTCGGCTCGATATGCAGGTGATGGCAAAGATTTTTCTGCCAATACTGATAAGCTGCTCACAAATATGCAGGGCCAAAGCAACCGCCGGGCACGTTTCCGCACCGTTTTTTCGCTTATCCTTGATGGTAAGCTTTATCAGTTTGAAGGAATCTGTAACGGCACGATTTTAGAAAATAAAGCAGGAACAGGGGGATTTGGATACGACCCTGTATTTTTACCCGACGGAAGCAGCAAAGCTTTCGCCGAAATGACGATGGAGGAAAAGAACAAATACAGTCACCGGAAAAAAGGGCTCGACCTGATGATCGATTTCCTCAAAAAAAGTTAAGGAGAAACCAAGATGCAAAGCAACCAAATGATTCCTGATACCGACTTAATTAGTGGATGCATTTCCGGCGACCGTCGTATGCAGAAAGCGATGTACGACAAATATGCCGGTAAAATGTATGCCGTTTGCCTCCGCTACATGGGCAATGCCGATGACGCACAGGACATTTTACAGGAAGGATTTGTCAAGATCTTTAAAAACCTGGAACGTTTCAGAGGCGAAGGATCATTTGAAGGATGGGTACGACGCATTTTTGTAAATACCGCTATTGAACAGATCCGTAAAAAGAAAACAGACTTATCATTAACAGAGAAAGAAGAAAGTATTGAATACAAATCTGTTTCAGCGATTGAAAACATCAATGAAAAGGATTTGCTTAGGATCATTAAAGACTTATCACCAGGTTACAGAAGTGTATTCAACCTTTATGTAGTGGAAGGATATAGTCATAAAGAAATTGGCGAATTACTGGGCATCAGCGAAGGCACCAGCAAATCGCAGCTTGCAAGAGCAAGAATGATCTTACAGGAAAAAATAAAACGCTGAGCTGAATAAATCATGAACGACTCCACTCTTCAACAATTACTTCTGCAAACAGAAGTTGCCCCGCCGGAAATGGTTTGGGAGAAGATTGCTGTTGATCTTGATGAACTGGAAGCAGATAAACCATTGCAGCAACAGGTAATTCAGCTGGAAGAAGAAGCCCCTGCATTTATTTGGGAACAATTACAACCTGCATTAGACGATCTGTCAATTCAAAAAAAAATAAACTCAGTTGAAGAAATTGTTCCTGCATCTGCATGGGAGCAAATTGAACAGCAGTTGAACATTGAACAGAACGACGCATACATTGCCGCAACGTTGCAATCAACTGAAGTAACACCACCTGCAACTGCATGGAGCTTCATTGAACAATCATTGGAAGAAAGCGGGGCGAAAGTAATTTCCATCAACAGAAATTCTACCAAACGTTTTTATCGTATAGCAGCAGCCGCAGCTGTTGTTGGTATTCTTGCATGGGGTGGTTACCGTTTGCTGAATAATAATTCAACTACATCAACAACACCAATAAGTATTGCAGCAAATCCAGTTGAAGAGAAGCCTGCCACAACTCCTGCAACAAATTCACCCGATACGAATGTAACAGGTACTGAAGAGCCCGCAGTTGCAACAACTAGTCGCACGCAGATCAAAGAACGCATCAAGCAAAAATTAGCTTCACCTGATGCATTGGCTTATGTTGAAACTCCTGATCACAGTTTGGAAAATAATGTTGCCTACCAGGGTATTCATCATAAGCAACCCGAGAAAACGAAAGAAACAAATGGCTTTTCTGAAAGTCAATACTTCATGGTGCTGAACGATAATGGCGAGTTGGTTCGTGTGTCAAAAAAGATCAGCAACCTGAAATGTGCCGGCACAACAACTGTTGATGCGGCTACCGCACTTCAATCGAAAGATTGTAATGAACAGATCAAACTATGGCGTGAAAAAATGGCGATGGCTGCCGTGCTCTCTGCTTCTGCCGGTGATATTGATCTGAATGCATTGATCAACAGTACCGATCAACAATAAACACTTATCAACTTCTTCATGTCACGTATCAAACTCACTTTACCGGAACAGTTTACGTTTACCGCAACTATTCCTGTTCGCATTACCGATCTCAACTATGGCAACCATGTTGGTAATGATGCGGTGCTTTCTATCATACACGAAGCAAGAATGCAGTTCCTCTCCCATCATGGCTTTGCTGAATTGGATTGTGCCGGTGTAGGTTTAATTATGAGTGATGTGGGCATTGAATTTAAAAAAGAAATCTTCTACGGCGATGTTTTATCGGTGAACATTGCTGCGGTAAACTTTACGTCAGTTGGGTTCGACCTCTATTATCAAATTCTGAACAGAGAGAAAGCAGTTACAGCGTTGGCAAAAACCGGGATGGTTTGTTACGATTACGGAAAGAAAAAGATTGCAGCGGTTCCGACTGTGGTGAAAGAGAAGTTGGCGAGTGGTGAGAAGTAAGTGGTAAATAGGCAATAGACAATTGGCAAAAAAACACTTACTTCATCAACTTAATTTCATTCAAAAGTAAAGCAGCGTAGTTGCTATTGAGTTGTACTAACTCATTATATTTCTGTACAGCATCCTGCTTTTTATTTTGCTTTACCTGACAAAGTCCCATATAATAAACAGTGGTTTCAAAACCTGCTTTCAATGTATTGGCTTTGGTAAGATGAACCATTGCTTCATCGAACCTGTTCAATGAAAAAAGTGAGAAGCCTAATTCGGAATAAGAAAGATAATTCTGTTCTTCAAAGCTGGTTGCTTTCTGTAAATATGGAACAGCGTCGCTGAATTTTCCGAGATCGTTATAACACCAGCCAATGCGGTAATGTATCTTCTTTTCAGTGCTGTCTAATGACAGTGCTTTCAGGAAATCGGCCAATGCAGCAGCGGTATTCTTCTTTGCATCTTTATACAAATCACCTCTTGCGATATACACTTTTTCATAATTGGCGTTGAGCTTGATCACCTGGTTGAAATCAACCAATGCTTCTTCTACCCTGCCCAATTTATATTTCGCAAATCCTGCTTCGTAGAGCGAACGAAAACCTGTTGGTTCTAATTTCACGGCCTGCTGAAGAATGGGTAAAGCAATATTGTATTGTCCCAGCTCATTGTAACACCAGCCTAACTCATAATGAGCAGCTGCTAGCGTTGGCTTTTGTTCAATTGCTTTTTTGAAAAGAGGAATAGCTTCTGTGCATTTACCATCACGGCGAAGCTGACGACCAGCCTGGTAATTTTCTTCGGCTTTATCTGCCTGTGCAGAAGCTGCCATGAAGCCAAGTAAACTAATGATGAGTATAAAGAGTTTCCTGCACATTGGTTCTGTATTCAATCACAATAATAACGGAAGCTGTTGAAAGATCATTCAACTGTTCCAGATCTTCCAGCTTTCTTCGGCCTGAATCACCAGCATATCTCCTCCATTCTTGATTGCTGCACCATGCTCTTCGGCTAATTGCAGAAAAGCTGTTTTTGCAGGGTTGTAAACAAGATCGTAACAGAGATGATGATTGGTGAAGTATTGATAAGGTAATGATGGTTTATCATATACATTCGGTTGCATACCCAAGGGTGTAGTGTTGATAACTACCTGGTATTGTTGCATAACTGTTTCGTCGATGTCTTCATAACGAAGCATATCATCAGCCTTTCTGCGGGAAACATATTTGTAGCCGATGCCGATTTGCTTGAGCACCCATACCACGGCTTTTGCAGCACCACCTGTGCCGAGCACCAACGCCTGCTTATGATGTGGTTTTACAAATGGTTCAAATGATTGACGGAAACCAAGCACATCTGTATTGTAGCCGGTGAGTTGTCCATCTTTGATCTTGATACAATTGCATGCACCAATCTCCTTCACAGCTTCTGACTGATGGTGAAGAAATGGCAATACTTCTTCCTTGTAAGGAATGGTGACATTGATACCTTCAAGTCCTTCTAGACTTGCAAGTAGTTGCGGGAACTGATCAATGGAAGAGATAGGATACAATTCATAATTGCAATTGTTGATACCCTCTTCTGAAAATTTTTCTGTGAAATATTTTTTTGAAAACGAATGACTCAACGGGTATCCTATCAAACCAAATTGACGCATTATGCTTTCTGTTTATCGAGGAACATATGGAAGGTGTCGCCACGTAAACCCAAACGCATGGTCTCAAGCGGAATTACTTCTGACGGAGCAATATTCCCAAGGTTCACATTATGACCAACCAATTCAATAAAGTAAAGTTGTTGTGCTTTTTGCGGAGCTTCCCATATGATCTTTTCTTCAGGGATCTGTGTAAGAATTTCCTGCACCAGACCTTCACGCACTTCACCACTGCCACGATAAATACCCACATTACCGGCTTCACGGGCTTCAGCAATTACATAAGTAGAACCGGCTTCCAGTTCAGCACGCATCAATTCGATCCATTTATAAGGGGGAATGATGTGCGCTGCATCTTTACTGCCCACTTCGCTCAACACCGTTCCGTGTTTCGTTAATTTTTCAATGTAACCGCACTTTTCTGCATGTGGAATTTCAATGGAACCATCACTTACTTCCATGTATGTAACGCCATATTCTTTACAAACGCTGATGTAATCTTCAAACTGGTTACGGATGAGGAATGCCTCAAACAAAGTGCCGCCGAAATAAACGGGAATGTCGTAAGAAGCATATACATCAAGCTTAGCCCGAAGATTAGGTGTAACGAACGAAGTTCCAAAGCCCAGCTTCACAATGTCCACATGTGGCTCAGCAATGCTCATAAAGTTCTTAGCTTCTTCAACACTCAGCCCCTTATCCATTACCATTGTAATGCCATGATTGCGGGGTTTCTTATTACGCTCAGGAATCTGTGTAAGGTTAAAATTCATCGACATACTTTTTTTGATCGTCGGCAAAAATAGGGAAGCAACGGCAACCTGCAATTACAGATTTACTGACAGTGGTCAAGCCAATGATTGACTTTAAATAAAGCGTGAGCGTTTGTAACGGGCAATAATATCCACAACCTGTGGATGTTGCATCAGTTTAGGCTGCAGTTCAATGAGTTTTTTAATGAGTTTGGGCGCTTTTGCCATGGCATATTCAAGCTGTGTCATGGCTTGCTTGGTTTTACCTAAGGCAAAAAAGATTGCTGCCCTGTAAAAAATAAATACCGGCTTGCTTCCCGTTGCTTCGTATGCAGCAAGGGCATATTCATCCGCATTATCCAGCAAATCGGCTTTGAGCATACATTCAAGAATGGCACTCCAGCCTTTTACATTTTTGGGTCTTGATTTGATGACATTGGCATAATGCTCAATAGCCGTTTTGTATTCACCTATTTCCACAAGTGCCATGCCCATTGCCAGGTTGTATTCCGGTTGAGTACGATGGATACGCAATGCCTGTTGCAATTGCTTGATGCCGCTTTCGTATTGAGATTCGTTGATGTAGGTACAGGCGATCTTATAATAAAGTTTGCTGTCCTCAGGATTCATGTGTGAAGCCTTACGGTAGTGAAACCTTGCCTGCGCATACTGTCCCATCCTGTCGTAACAATAGCCAATTGCTTCATGGATCACTTCTTCCGGCCTGCTGAGTTCAAGTACCTTTTCCAGCATTTCAATGGCATCTTTATACTTACGCAGACGGATATACGCATCACCAATGTTGCGGTAAGCATAATCGAACTTCTCATCAATGGCAATACAGTACATGTATGCATCAATCGACTTCTCATATAGTTTCAATCCCTGGTAAGCGGCGCCAAGGTTGAACCAGGCCAGCTCACTGTAAGGATTATCATTAATGATACTGAGGTGAAGTTTGATGGACTCTTCGTTGCGGCCTGTGAAATCGGTCCAGAAGCAGATCTTATAAAGGGCTTCTTCGTTGGTAGGTTCTTCTTCCAAAATTAACTTAAGGCAATCGAACACTTTTTCAAATTCCTCGTAGTCATCATACACATCGGCCAGCTCAAACAATAGTTCCAATCGTTCCTCTCCGTTAAATAACAGCAACCCCTCTTCAAGCAATTCCACAGCTTTCTCCTGTTGATCCAAAGCCAGATAAGCATCGGTGCGGAGAATAAAAAGGTTGATGTCATTATGGTCGAGGAGTTCTGCCTGATCGAGCGTTTCAAGAGCAGCCTTGTATTGGCGTGTAGCCAGGAGTAAATCGGCCTTCTTTACCAGCAAAACAGAAGAATAAGGATAGATCTCAATACCAAGTTCAGCCGCCTGCAATGCCTGCGGATAGTCCTCCTTATCGTCAAAATAGTCTACGAGTTTTTCAAAACTTTCTTCTTCTAGGAATGATTGCGAACGCCCGTTCTTCAGATTTTCAAAAAGACGCAGCAGTTCCCTGATTTCTTCTTTATCGTTTCTGGAGGGGTTTTGTTTCATGTAGTTGCGGGTGGGTTACTGTAATTTACCGTCTATTTCATAAAATTTCCTATAGCCATGTAACATTTAGTTATCAACACACGTTAATATAATTATAAAATAATGATAGACGGAGAGCGTATTCCAATTATTCATCGTTAAATTTGTAATCAAATGACTGCTAAAACAACATATCGCCAAAACTTTCTTCGGAACAGTTTACTGATTATGAGCTGTTTTGCTGTTTTTTATTCTGCTTCTTCTGCCACATTTTACAGTGGTGGCGGTAAGAAAAAGGATAACAAATCAACGCTTACCTCACTTAATCTGAAAAACAACCCACTGAGCCTTCAAAACGGATTCCGTTTCAAGAGTGGCTTTAATTTCTCAACCAGCAATAACAATAACCTTACCATGAGAGGTAACAGTATTACCTTTCAGAAAGGAAATAACCTGTATGTTTTGCCGGTGAAACAGAAAGTTGTCTTCAGCAAGTTTAAAGCTCCACAAAAGGAAATCAAATAAATTAAAAACCCCGATTCATCATCGGGGTTTTCTTTTATCATTAATTCTTCCGAATGTCTTTGATCTCTTTATAGGTCATTTCACGATAACCTGTTTTTGGGGTGTCGAACATTGCAGCAGGCACCGGATCAAAACTCACTTTATCTGCAATACAGGTTACTTTCATTTTCCCTAACTCAGATTCATATTCAAGCGGAAAGCCCGGCAGGTTTTTAAACTGTGCACCATAGTCTTTATTCTGAAACACCAGGTCAGTTGTGTAATAAACTCTGAACGTACTGCCATCTTTCAATTTGGCAATCGCCAGCTTACAGTTGTAACCAAGTATCTTTTTTGTTTCAGTCTGATATTCAAACTGGATGCCTGCATATTTACTGTTACGGTCTTCGTAATCATCCTTGGTCATACGAATGAGGATCTTCTGCTCACCATATTCATTCATCACTACTGCATTTCCTTGTCTGGAATCGTGCAGGGTAATTGTTTTACCCAGAATGCTCGATAACTCTGTACGTGTGTTGATGCCCTTAAAGTAGATCTTCTGCGTAGCACCATCTAACAGGTCTGCAGCTTTTGTTTCGTTATTCCCTGTATTCACTACAATATTGTAGGTTACAGTTCCCTCACCGTACACCTGCTGTGCACGCAAAGCAGCGAATGGAGCCATCAACAATAAGAATAAAGCCGTTCTAAGTAAATTCTTCATTTTTTGTGTTTGTTCGATACAGGTTAAAGATATAAAAATAGTATACCAAGTTGCACGTCTGGAAAACAAAAAACCCCGACGCTTCAGTCGGGGTTGTATAGCTTTTGTTAAGATTATTTTTTGCCGCCTTGTTTCTTCTGCATGTCCTGCACTTTCTGGTTGCTTTGCTGAACCTGCTCGAGACGTTCCTGCCATTTTGATTTCGTTACAGGCTTCTTCTTATTCTCCTGCAATTTGGCGTGTATTTTCTCTTCATTGATAATAAACTTCTGGATCACAAACTGCAAGCCCAATGTTACAATGTTTGATACAGTATAGTACCATGTTAACGCTGAAGGAAGACTGTTAAAGATGAATAACAACATAATCGGGAAGAAATAGATCATGTACTTCATCACCGGGTTATCCTGTGTTGGTGTCATCTGCATATTGTATACAGAGATCAATAAACTGGTGATGGTTGCTGTAATGGTAAACAAGCTCACATGATCACCATAGAACGGAATGTTGAATGGTAATGTAGCAATTGTATCATAAGACGAAAGATCTTTCGCCCAAAGGAAGCTTTCGCCACGCAAACCGATGTTTGCATTAAAGAAACTGTATAAGGCAAAGAAGATAGGGATCTGCAACAAAGCAGGAATACATCCACCCAATGGATTTACACCCGCCTGGCGGAACAATTTCATTTGTTCCATGCTCATTGCCTGTTGATCGCTGCCGTGTTTCTTTTTCAGCTCATCAATTTCAGGACGTAACACTTTCATTTTTGCACCACTCAAATAACTTGAATAAGTAAGCGGAGAAATGATCAAACGAATGAAGAAAGTGAGCAAGAGAATTACAATACCCATGCTGCCGATATTCCGATCAAAGAAATCGAACACAGGCATCACTACAAAACGGTTGATGTATTTTACAAACGCAAAGATGCCATAACCAAGCTGCACATGACTTTCGAGTTTGTTGCCGATTGCTTTGAGTGTATGAAAATCGTTCGGACCATAATACAACTGCATCGGAATTGTACCTTGCGACGCACCTGCAAGATTAAAACGCAACACTGATTTTACATCCATCACCTTTTGCAGTGAATCATCTTTCTCTTCAGGCACTGCCCATGTTGATTCTCCATAGGCAAATGTTGAGCCTGCAAGGATCGTAGTATTGAAGAACTGTTGTTTTACACCAACCCATTTTGTCTTATCCCCAAACTTTTTGGTATCACCTGTTCCTGCTGCTTCAAAATCATAATCTCCTTCTTCCATATAACCGAGATTACTTTGCCCTTTCTCATACTTCAGGTCTTTCTCCTGTTGTTTGGCAGTAATATCCCAGTTGAGATTAAGAATGCCTTGCGTCAATAATTTATCAGCACCTTTTAACTGCACATTCCAATCAATGAGGTAGCTGTTATTCTTGATTGTATAAATATGCTCGATTGATTTTCCTGCTGAATCAGCAATACGAAAAGTGATGGTTTGTCCATCAGTTGTTTTTGTAATGCCTGCATTGATAAAATTCAGTTGAGAAGTGAGGGCTGCTTTATTATTTGCGGTATTAACCGAATAGATCAATTGGTGAGCATCACCGCCCAACACTACCTGCTTACCATCGTAACGTTTGTAATTCTTTAATTCAACTGATTTAGGATAACCACCTTTATTGGTAAAGCTCACCTTCATCAATTCATTTTCAACAACCGTTAATTCTTCGGCCAGTGCAGGTTGAAACTCTCCTGCTGCCTGAGCAGTTATTGTTGAATCCTGTACAGCAGCCTGTTGTCTAACTACAGCTGTGTCAACCAACTTCTTTTTTGCAGCTTCCACTTTCGCTAAAGAATCGGCTGTTTTTTGTTTTTCGGCTTCCAGGGCACCTTGCTGGCGTTGGGTAAAAAAGATATAACCAAACAACAGCACCATCATCGCAGCAAAGCCAATAATCGTATTCCGGTCAAAATTCATCTGAGTATTTATTTTGGAGCGGCAAAGGTAGGTATTTGAGGCGAAGGACGAGGGAAGAAGTGTGAAGGCACGAGGTTCAAGAACCAAGGCACAAGCCTCAAACCACAGCCACTCTGTTTCTTTTTTGAATCTTGTGCCTTGAACCTTGTGCCTTGGATTTTGTGTTCTTTACCATTTCTTTTACAATAACTACTTTCACTACTCGTTTCTATCTTGCTTTAACCACGTTGCTGTTCCCGCTTTAACCAACCAAACTTTAAAATCATTTAATTATGAGTCAACAGGCTACGCCCATGTACGCCGGAGAAGCGTATGTGCCCACCCAAACCGATGAACTGCTTTGGTGGTTAGCTACCGCAGAAAAAGAACTGATCAAAGATTGTGTGGTTGACCGCAACCGCTACCGCATTGTTGGTATGAGTGTACTCGCCACCTGGATCTTCGCCACACTGGCCTGGACCTATTTCTTCTCAACGGTTATCGACAATGTGTTTCTGTATGTTGGCAGCGGTGTGTTCATGGGGTTTGTCATCCTTAGTATCGACCGGGCATTGATCAAAGGCATCAATCAATTCAACAAACGAAAGATCACTCCTCTCCTTTTCCGTGGATTGCTGGCACTAACCATTGGTACCTTTATGGCACAACCTGCTATTCTTTACATGTTTGATAAAGAAATAAAAATGCAGGTATCGCTTGATAATGAAAAACGAAAACTCACCAAGCGAACAGAACTTGATCTGTTATACAAGAACCGTAAAGATGAATTGCTGCAAGAAAAAACAGCTTTGCAGAAAGATCTTGCTGCGAAGTATGCAGAGGTAAACACAGCACGTGAAAAATTTATTGCTGAAACCGATGGCAGCGGTGGTAGTGGCAAAGTGGGCATACAGGATATAGCCATTGCCAAACGAAATGAATACCAGAAACTGGATGGAGAATATAAAGCATTGCAAACACAGCAGCAGCAACGCATTGGAGCCATTGATGAAGAACTGAACGGCATGGAAACCACCATCAAAAAACAGGAATCAGAATTTTTGAATTATCTCAACACCGGTTTCTTAACCCGTATTGAAGCAATGAACAACCTGCTGAAAGAAAATGATGCATTACAGTTTCGTTATTATCTTATTCTCATCATCCTGATGTTGATCGAGCTGATGCCGGTGATCGCTAAAACATTATTACCAGTGGGCGTGTACGATGAAAAAGTAAAACAACGTGAAGCACTGGAAAAACAAATGGCCGAAGAAAGTGTGGATTATGAACGTGAAATGAAACGGCTGTACAATAAACTATCGATGCAACAGGATACGGAAACAATGGAAGAGTTTTTCCGTATGCAGAAAGATGAACAGAAAACCAAGCTCAATCATTTTGGTAAAGACTGGAAACGAAATGATGAAAATGTGCAGGGGTTCTGGGAAAAAATTAAACAGCAGATGATTGGAAGGCCGGAGAATTAATTGTGATTTTTGATCGCAGATTTACGATTTCAGATTTTTGGTTTAGTTCATACTCAGATTATAAATAAAAAGGTGAAGATCAAAAGCTCTTCACCTTTTTTATGTTCAATTTCGATTGAGAATATATCTGAAATCGTAAATCTAAATTCTGCAATCTTAAATCATCTCACTTTCCAGCAACGGATTTTTGATCGACTGTTGCTTCTCTGAATATTCTTTTGCTGCTTTAATAAAGTGTACGAACAAAGGCGCCGGACTTTCAACTGTGCTTTTTAATTCTGGATGATATTGTACACCAATAAAGAACGGATGTTTAGGGTGTTCTATGATCTCCACTAATCCTGTCTCCGGATTTTTACCACTCGGGATCATACCCGACTGCTCAAATGCATCCAGGTATTTATTGTTGAATTCGTAACGATGACGGTGACGTTCGTTGATATGCAGACTTCCGTAAATCTTTTCAGCCAATGAACCTTCTTTGATATCGCATGGATAAGAGCCCAAACGCATTGTACCACCTTTACTGGTGATCTTCTTCTGCTCTTCCATCATATCAATAACCGGATCCGGCGTATCCGGATTCATTTCAAATGAATGCGCATCTTTTAATCCTAATACATTTCTTGCGTATTCAACACAAGCCATTTGCATACCTAAACAGATGCCGAAGAAGGGCAATCCGTTTTCACGTGCATATTTAATGGCAGTGATCTTTCCCTCAATGCCACGGTTACCAAAACCCGGAGCAACCAGCAAGCCATCAAGGCCCGATAACTTCTCAGCAACATTCTGATCAGTAATAAATTCGCTGTGTACATTCACCACATTCACTTTGCATTCATTCATGGCACCTGCATGAATAAAGCTTTCGAGAATTGATTTGTATGCATCCTGCAGTTCAATATATTTTCCAATCAAGCCAATATTTACCTGGCTTTTTGGATATTTTAATTTATCAAGGAATTTTTTCCAGTTTTCTAAATCGGGCTCAGGGAAAATAGTTACGCCGAGCTTACGCAGGCAGATCACATCTAACTTTTCCTTCAACATAAAGAGCGGCACTTCATAAATAGTAGAAGCATCGCTTGCTTCAATTACCGCTTCCGGTTTTACATTACAGAACAAAGCGATCTTACGACGAATTTCAGTACTCAATGGTCGCTCGGTACGACAAACGATAATATCCGGATGTACACCTTCCTGGCTCAGCATACGAACACTGTGCTGGGTAGGTTTTGTTTTTAATTCTTTTGCAGCTTTTAAATAAGGGATAAGTGTTAAGTGAATCACCAGGCAATCTTCTTCAGGCAATTCCCATTGAATCTGACGAACAGCTTCTACAAATGGTAATGATTCAATATCGCCCACCGTTCCACCAATTTCAGTGATCACAATATCATACTTCGAATCCTTACCCAACAATAACATACGGCGTTTGATCTCATCAGTAATGTGCGGAACTACCTGTACGGTTTTGCCGAGATAAGCGCCTTCACGTTCTTTATTAATGACTGTTTGATAAATACGTCCGGTTGTAACGTTATTCGCCTGTGTTGTGTGGATATTCAAATAACGCTCGTAGTGACCAAGATCAAGATCCGTTTCTGCACCATCTTCTGTTACAAAACATTCACCGTGTTCGTAAGGGTTAAGTGTGCCGGGATCTACGTTGATGTAAGGGTCGAATTTCTGGATGGTTACTTTAAAACCACGGGACTGTAACAATTTGGCCAACGATGCGGCAATAATTCCTTTACCCAATGATGATGTAACGCCACCGGTTACAAAAATGAACTTGGCCATAAAAATAATTTACGTGTTTAGAGACCTGCCGTAATGTAAAATGGAATAAATAAATAGTGGAGGTCATGCAAACCTACGATGATTTTTTTGATTGAAAAAATCGGCCGGCTGCGTGTGGAAAATAAGAGAGAAGAAAGATTTGGAATTATTTACCAATACTCTCGTAACTCGTTTTTATACCTTTTATGAGTGACGAGCTGAAGCCACTGTGTTCCATTTCATTAAGTCCGGCAATGGTGCAGCCACGTGGTGTGGTTACTTTATCGATCTCTGCTTCAGGATGCGATCCTTTTTGTATCAACAGTTCAGCAGCACCATTCACCGTTTGCGCCGCAATGAGGGTAGCTGTTTTTGCATCAAAACCAATTTCAATACCACCTTGTATACTTGCACGGATATAACGCAACGCATATGCAATTCCACAGGCTCCAAGTACTGTTGCGGCATCCATCAATTTTTCATCGATCAATGCAACACGACCAAGTTGTGAAAAAAGATCATGCACATAATCAAGTTGCTCCTGCACAGTATTAATTGAGCTGATGCAGGTCATACTTTCCTGGATAGAAATAGCTGTGTTGGGCATTGCACGGATAACAGGCATATTTGTTCCTACCCACTCCTGCATATCTTTTATACCAACACCGGTAATTACACTCACCAATACATGTCTTGTATGATTAAGTTCTTCCTTCATATCAAGCAATACATCTTTTATCTGGAAAGGTTTTACTGCCAATACAACGAGATCAGCATAACGGGCAGCTTCTTTATTATCACTTGATACCAGCACGCCTTTACTTTCAATTTCGTTAAGTGTTTTAATATTCCGCTTGGTGATAATAATATGGCTGGGCAAACAAAATCCGCTTTTGATCAATCCTTCTGCAATGGCAACGCCAAGGTTTCCTCCACCAATAATGGCAATCTTTTTATTCATAACTCAATTTTTTGCTAATAAAATGCCGCAGCGATTTTCACTGCGGCATGCTTTCGTTACAATGCTAAAATTAAGATTTATTATTTCAACGTAACAATTTTCATTTAACAGATCACAATGCAGTTAACGCATGTTCGCTTTCATGACCGGCGAGTAAGTTTTCAATTGCTGTATCATACTTTTCTTTCCAGCTTAACACTGTACCCCACTCCATGCCATCAACTTCAACACTTCCGTTGGTAACAACACCAAGCTCAGCATAAGGATGATTACCCAATGCTTTTTTGAATGCTGCCACTTGTTCTTCTTTCACCGTAACAACTACACGGCTTTGCCCTTCACCAAACCAATACGCATCTTTACGGATGTTACTGTCGTTGGCAACCACATCAAACCCGAGATTATTGTTGAATGATGCTTCTAATAACGTTGTAAACAAACCACCCTCACTCACATCATGCGCAGATGCAATTAACTTTTGTTTGATGAGAGAAGCAATTGTTTGCTGCAATACAAATTCTTCTTCCAGATCAAAATGTGGTGCCGGGCTATACTCAACCTTATGCAGTTTGTGCAAATATTCACTCGAGCCAAGATCTGCAGTTGATTTTCCTATTAAAAAGATCACATCACCTTCAGCCTTGAAATCAAGCGTCATTTTATCATTGATGTTTTCAAGCAATCCCACCATGCCAATTGTTGGTGTTGGGTAAACTGCTCCATCCGGACTTTGATTATAGAAACTTACGTTACCACCGGTAACAGGTGTATCAAACTTTTTACAAGCTTCACCCATACCTTTAATCGCATGCACAAATTGATAATACACTTGGGGATCGTAAGGATTACCAAAATTGAGACAGTTGGTGATACCTAATGGCAAACCGCCGCTGCAAACAATATTACGTGCAGCTTCACTCACAGCAATCATTGCTCCTTTATAAGGATCAGCAAATACATATTTACTGTTACAATCAGTTGTTACAGCTAAACCTTTGGTTGTTCCCTTTACATGAACTACGGCTGCATCGGTTGGCGCATTTGTGCTGGAGTTACCAGTACCCACCATGCTATCGTATTGATGATATACTGTACGCTTACTTGCAATGTTTGGAATTTGAATGATCTGCTCAGCAACTGATTTCAAATCATCAGGCACTTCAATGCTGTTTGCATCAAAAGCTTTTATCTTACTGAAATAGGCAGGCTCAGCATATTCTCTTGTGTATTGTGGTGCACCTCCGCCCAATACTAATTCATAGGCAGGTAATTCTGCTTCCAGCTCACCATGCATATAAAATTTCAGCATACCATCTGTTGTTACTTCTCCAATTTCAGAACAAGGCAAATCCCATTTCTCAAATACATCTAACACTGCTTGCTCCTTTCCTTTCTCTACCACCATTAACATACGTTCCTGGCTTTCGCTCAGCAATAGTTCCCATGTTTTCATGTTTTGCTGGCGTGTTGGAACTTTATCCAGGTCAATGCGCATCCCCACTTCACCCTTTGCACTCATCTCTGCAGTAGAACAAATAATACCTGCTGCACCCATATCCTGCATACCTACCACAGCACCTGTTTGAATTACTTCCAGACAAGCTTCTAATAATTTCTTTTCCTGGAATGGATCACCAACTTGTACTGCTGGCAATTCTTCTGCGCTCTCCGCCGTGATATCAGCACTGGCAAAACTTGCACCGCCAATACCATCTTTACCTGTTGCACTGCCTACAAAGAAAACGGGGTTGCCTTCGCCAAGTGCTGTTGCAGAAACAGTTTCACCTGCTTTTACGATACCCACACTCATAGCGTTCACCAGAGGGTTTGTATGATAACAATCTTCAAAATAAATTTCACCGCCAACGGTTGGCACACCAAAACAGTTACCATAATGACCAATGCCATGCACGATACCGCCTAATAAATGTTGTGTTTTAGCTTCCTTCAGATTACCGAAGCGAAGTGAATTGAGGGCAGCAATTGGTCGTGCACCCATGGTGAAAATATCACGGTGGATACCGCCTACACCCGTTGCAGCACCTTGAAATGGTTCAATGGCCGATGGGTGATTATGACTTTCAATTTTAAATACAACACCAAGGTTATCGCCAATATCCATCAGCCCTGCGTTCTCTTCTCCTGCTTTAACTAACATACGTCCGCCTTCACGGGGTAATGTTTTCAGCCATTTGATCGAGTTCTTGTAACTGCAATGCTCACTCCACATACCACTGAAGGCGCAGAGTTCATTGAAGTTGGGCGTGCGGCCGAGTTTCTGTTTAATTAATTCGAATTCTTCTTCGGTCAATCGAAGCTGCTGTGCGGTTTTTGCTGTTATTTCCATGATGTGTAAGAAAGCGCAAAAGTACAAATGCAGGGGCAACAGTTTGACTGTATGAAAAGAAATATTTTAATTTGCTGCTAATCACATGACATATTTACTGTTTGCTGTATACCTCGTTCTGTTCAGCTGGCTAATTACCAGGGTGAAATTTATTCAACAATCGGGGTTACCTAATTACTGGCTTATTGGATTATTTATGCTGAAAGTTGCGGCAGGAGTTGCCTATGGTTGGTTTTATACCACGATTCCAAACTATGAACAGTCAGCCGATAGCTGGAAATTCTTTTTTGACGCCAAAAGCGATACCCAACTTCTTTACAATGATCCTTTGCGTTATTTCACCAGTATTTATGACAATCCTTACGACAGAGACTATCGTCACCTTTTCTCCAGTGTAAATTCTTATTGGAACGATCTGAAACATACTTATATGGTTAAGATCGTTTCGCTTTTCAATGTATTCAGTGGATCAAGATATTATGTGAATGTGATCTTTTATTCATTCATTACCTTCTTTGGTCCCATTGCATTTATACGTGTAATGAATGACGTGTTCCCCGATCGGAAACTACTGATCACCTGCGGTACATTCCTTTTTCCCTCTTTTTTATTCTGGTCATCGGGAATTCATAAAGATGGACTCATCTTCACCTATATATCATTAATTGTATTTGTTGTTTACTTCGGCTTGAAGAAAAACAAATTGAGCATCAAAGATTTTTTGCTCGTTGGTTTACTGTTGATGTTGATCTTCCCGGTACGTAATCATGTTGTACTGGCTTGTATACCCGGTTTATTTGCCTGGTGGATAGCAGAAAAATTTTTCAAACGAAAATGGATCGCTTTTGTGGGAGTAACTGTTCTCGGTACTGTGGCCTTCTTTTCTGCAAAATATGTTCATCCAAAACTTGATCTGCCAATATCCATTGTTCTGCGCAACAAAGATTTTATTAAGCTCGGGGGAAATTCATTTTTACCTCAGCGAAAACTTGAACCAACATTCACGGGCTTTGTTCAGAATGCACCGCAGGCATTGAACCACACATTGGTTCGTCCCTATGTTACAGAATTTTTATCGCCGCTTTATCTTGCCAGCGCATTGGAAATATTACTTATCTGGATACTAGTGTCTGTATGGTTTTTTCGCTACACCGATAATCCTTATAAACATTCTGTTGTGCAGTTTCTCTTTCTTGTATCAATGGTGTTGTTATTACTCACAGGGTATATTGTTCCGCAGCTAGGCGCTATTGTTCGTTATCGTGCCATCTTCTTTCCATTTATACTTGTTCCAATCATTGCAACAATCTCCTGGAAACAAAACAAATTACAATAAAATACATGTGACGTTTTTCCACACTAACAAACGTTTCAATGGGGGATTTCTTGAAATTTTTTTAGATTAAAAACAATTTCAATCGTAAATTAGCAGCGCAAATAACAATATTCATTGTTTTTCTAAACTTATCAAAGCGGTAACACATGTCATTGTCAAAACTTGAGTACATCTGGCTCGATGGTTACAAACCAACGCAAAGCCTTCGCAGCAAAACAAAAATTGAAAAAGACTTCAGTGGTAAATTGGAAGATTGTCCAATGTGGAGTTTCGATGGTTCTTCTACTGAACAGGCCTTGGGCGGTTCATCTGATTGCTTGTTAAAACCTGTATATATTATTCCTGATCCACAGCGTAAAAATGGCTTCCTCGTTATGTGTGAAGTATTGAATGCTGATGGTACTGCACACGTATCAAATGGTCGTGCTTTAATTGAAGATGATGATAATGATTTCTGGTTTGGTTTCGAACAGGAATATTTCCTTTGGAATCCTGAAACAAACAAACCTCTTGGTTTCCCTGAAGGTGGCTACCCGGCTCCTCAAGGTCCTTACTACTGTTCAGTAGGTGCAAACAATGCATATGGCCGTAACATCATTGAAGAGCATTTAGACGTTTGCTTAGAAGCAGGCTTAAATGTGGAAGGTATCAATGCTGAAGTAGCAGCAGGTCAGTGGGAATTCCAGATCTTCGCAAAAGGTGCAAAAGAAGCCGGTGATCAGATCTGGCTCGGTCGTTATCTCCTCGAAAGGATTGGTGAAACATATGGTGTTTCTATCAACTGGCATTGTAAACCTCTTGGAGAATTAGATTGGAACGGTAGCGGTATGCATGCTAACTTCTCTAATACATTGTTACGTACAGCAGGCAGCAAAGAGATCTTCGATAAAGTTTGTGAAGCTTTCCGCCCTGTAGTTAAAGAACATATTGAAGTATACGGTGCAGATAACCATCTGCGTTTAACAGGTAAGCATGAAACTGCAAGCATTCACGATTTCAGCTATGGTGTTTCTGACCGTGGTGCTTCTATCCGTATTCCTGTTGTAGTTCCTAAGTGGGGCTGGAAAGGTTATCTCGAAGATCGCCGTCCAAACTCTGCAGCAGATCCTTACAAAGTAGCAGCACGTATTATCAAAACAGTGAAATCTGTAAAAGCATAATTACTGAATAGAACTTTCAAAAATCCCCCTTGTAAAAAAGGGGGATTTTTTTTCTCCATTACTTCCCGTTAAAAATCTGAAATTCGCAACGCAAACTGATTGTATTATTTTCAACTGATTGATGCCATTGTGCTGATCAAATTATTAAATACACTTTATGTCATTACGTTTACAGGCCATTAAAAATTTACAGAACCAGCAATCACTTGATATTGGTTCACCTGCAAAGATCACAGCAATTTTTTGTCAGAATGTTTTTACACTTAAAACTGCCCGTGAGTATCTGAGTGATGAAGCATACAAAAGTCTTTCATCATCAATCAAAGGAAATAAAAAGATCGATCGTACCAATGCCAACCAGATCGCTGCAGGTATCCGTCAATGGGCCGAAAGCAAAGGCGTTACACACTACACACACTGGTTTCAGCCATTAACCGGATCAACTGCGGAAAAACATGATTCGTTCTTTACATTAAAAGGCGATGGTACTGCAATTGAAGAGTTTGATGGCGGTGCACTCATCCAACAGGAACCTGACGCATCATCATTCCCAAGTGGCGGTATTCGTGCAACATTTGAAGCACGTGGTTACACTGCCTGGGACCCCTCCTCTCCTGCCTTTATTATGGAGATCGGCAATGGTAAAACATTGTGTATACCTACACTCTTTGTTTCTTACACAGGTGAGTTACTTGATTATAAAGGGCCTGTATTAAAAGCATTGGAAGCAGTTAGCAAAGCAGCAGTTGATGTTTGCTATTACTTCGATAAGAATATTACGAAGGTTACACCAACACTTGGTTGGGAACAGGAATATTTTGTGGTTGATGAAGGATTGTATAATGCACGACCTGATCTGTTGTTGAGCGGACGTACCGTGTTTGGTCATCAATCTGCAAAAGGTCAGCAATTGGAAGATCATTACTTTGGTTCTATTCCTGAAAGAGTGTATGCGTTCATGCGTGATTTTGAAAATGAATCGTACAAACTTGGTATTCCTTTACGCACACGTCATAATGAGGTCGCACCTGCACAATTTGAGTGTGCTCCCATTTTTGAAGAAGTTGCAGTTGCCATTGATCATAATTCTTTATTGATGGATGTAATGGATCGTGTTGCACGCCGTCATAAATTAAGAGTGTTGCTGCATGAGAAACCATTTGCCGGTATTAACGGAAGTGGTAAACACAACAACTGGAGTTTAAGTACTGATACAGGTGTAAACTTATTGGCACCAGGTAAAACGCCTAAGACCAATTTGATGTTCCTCACGTTCTTTATCAATGTTGTTCGTGCAGTTGATCAGTACGCTGATATATTGCGTGCTTCTATTGCAGGTGCAGGTAACGATCATCGTTTGGGTGCAAACGAAGCACCTCCTGCTATCATTTCTGTGTTCGTTGGTAAATATTTAACTGAAGTATTAGACGCAGTTGAAAAACGTGTGACCACCAAGTTTGATGAACAGGATGAAGCTATTCTTAAACTCGATCTGCATAAAAGTATTCCTGAGCTTATGCTGGATAATACAGATCGTAACCGTACTTCACCATTTGCCTTTACCGGTAATAAGTTTGAGTTCCGTGCTGTTGGTTCAAGTGCGAACTGTTCAAATGCCATGACGGTATTGAATGCAATTATGGCGCAAACATTAACTGAGTTCAAAGAAGAAGTTGATGGGCTGATTGAAAAAGGTGAGAAAAAAGAAATTGCCATCATGCATGTTTTGCAACGCTATGTAAGCGAAAGCAAGAAAGTATTGTTTGAAGGTGATGGTTATAGTGAAGCATGGGCCAAAGAAGCAGAGAAGCGTGGATTACCCAATGTAAAAACAACACCATACGCATTGGATGCGATGGTAACAAAAAAAGCAAAAGCACTATTTGAAAATACTGGTGTGTATACACATGCTGAACTTGAAGCACGTCATGAAATTGAATTGGAGAAATACATTAAGCAGGTACAGATCGAAGGACGTGTAATGGGTGAGCTTTGTACAAGCCATGTATTACCGGCTGCTGTTAAATACCAGAATGTATTGATCACAAACATTAAAGGGTTAAAGGATATTGGTATCAACAAAGAATCTTACGCCAACCAATTACAGATACTTGAAAAAATATCATTGCACATCAACAAGTGCAGCGACCTGGTGGAACAAATGATTGAAGCACGTAAAAAAGCAAACGTGATTGAAGACAGCAGGGCAAAAGCTATTGCTTATTGTGATGATGTGAAAGGCAAGTTCTTTGATGAGATACGTTACCATGTAGATAAACTTGAACTGCTGGTTGATGATGCCAGTTGGTATTTGCCGAAGTACAGAGAGCTGTTGTTCTTGCGTTAAGCTACTTACTATGCCAATTATACAAAGACCTGCAGATTGTTGCGGGTCTTTTTTATTTCATCATATTGGGTTGTTAAATTAAAGATGAGAATACACCAATAAAAAATCAAAAACTTGGAAGTACAAAAGCTTACATTTAATTTAGAGCTACCTGTAATTAGTCTTACTATTTATCTAATAATAATGAACATATTCCAACTCATTGCAAGATCAATTATTAAAAGATCATTTCATTTATCTGTTTGGACAATTGAACAATTTCATGACATTGCTTTGTATGAACAGAAGGCAAAGAAATTACAAGAACTCCCAGAGGGAACACTTGGAAAAGATATTGCAAATTGCCTGGAGAAAAATGGCCTACGATTAGTCCCAAACTATGAGAGCCATGATTTAAAACATGTATTGCTGGATTTTAAAATGACCCCCGTTGATGAAATCAGAATGCAGGCATTTATGCTTGGTAACAGAAACTATTCCATTCCCAGTTTTGCGATTTTTGCTTTTGGAGCATTATTTCTTCCTGACTTATGGAAAACATTCTATAAAGATTTTTTAAATGGACGAAATGCAAAACCAATCGGTACATGGACGATTGAAGAGTTTGCACACTGTCAGACAACTACTCTTAGAGACATTGTTTTTAACTATTCCCCATCACATCAAAATATTTATGACTTGAGATCATTGATAAGATTTGGTGCTTATACAGCTATTGCCTTTGGAACATTGGGAATGCTTTTTTGCTTGCCTTTTCTATTCTCTGCTTCTATTCCTGATTTAATTGGTGCAGGCTTTCCTTTTTTAGGTGGTGCAATAATTGCAAGTGCAGGTCTTATTGCATTATCAAATTTGGCGAAACAAACTAAAGTCAGAAACGAAAATTTGAAAACCTCGCCCTTATTTCTCGCCGACCAACAACGACACCAAGAGGCATGAGTAACGGCACATCAACCAATTCAACCCCAAATAAAAAGTCCCCCGTTTCTGCGGGGGACTTTTCTTTATTTCATTTTGAAACTTTCCAAAAACTTCGTTGTGAAATTTCCTTTCCGGAAATTCTCATCGAGCATTAACTGTTGATGGAATGGAATGGTCGTCTTCACTCCTTCAATCACATACTCACTTAATGCACGACTCATGGTATTGATGGCTTCCTCACGTGTACGTGCAACTGCAATAATTTTTGCGATCATGGAATCGTAATAAGGAGGGATCACATAACCGGCATACACATGCGAATCGATACGTATGCCATGTCCACCGGGCTGGTGCAATGTGGTGATCTTACCTGGTGATGGTCGAAAATCGTTGTACGGATCTTCAGCATTGATGCGGCACTCGATGGCATGCATCTGCGGTTCATAGTTTTCCCCGCTGATCTTTTCGCCCTGTGCGATCAATATCTGTTCTTTGATGAGATCGAAGTTTGTTACTTCTTCTGTTACGCAATGTTCTACCTGGATACGTGTGTTCATTTCCATGAAATAGAAATTGCGGTGTTTATCAACCAGGAACTCGATCGTACCTACACTTTCATAACCAATTGCAGCTGCTGCTTTACAAGCAGCTTCTCCCATTGCTTTACGTAATTCAGGTGTCATGAAAGGTGATGGAGATTCCTCCACCAGTTTCTGATGGCGACGTTGAATAGAACAGTCACGCTCACTTAAATGACAAACAGTTCCGTAACGATCGCCTGCAACCTGTATCTCAATATGACGTGGCTCTTCTACAAATTTTTCCATGTAGATACCATCGTTCTTGAAAGAAGCACCAGCTTCCTGCTTTGCGGTATCGTAGTTACGTTCCAATTCTTCCTCGTTCCACACAACACGCATTCCTTTACCACCACCGCCTGCAGTTGCTTTTAAAATAACAGGATAACCAACCTCTTTTGCAATTTCTTTGGCTTGCTCAGCACTTTCCAATAATCCACCACCACCGGGTACAACAGGTACACCTGCTTTGATCATGGTTTCTTTTGCTGTGATCTTATCGCCCATTGAACGAATTTGATCAGGTGTGGGACCAATAAACTTGATTCCGTTTTGTCCGCATATCTCAGCAAACTTTGCATTCTCTGCTAAAAAACCATAACCGGGATGAATAGCATCTGCGTTGGTGATCTCTGCTGCAGCAATAATATTTGGTACGTTGAGGTAAGATTCTGCACCTGCAGGTTTACCAATACAAACCGCTTCATCAGCAAACTTCACGTGCAGGCTTTCACGATCGGCCGTTGAATAAACAGCAACCGTTTTAATGCCCATTTCACGACAGGTGCGGATGATACGCAATGCAATCTCACCACGATTGGCAATTAATATCTTTTTAAACATAAGTTTAATTTGAAAATTTTAGAATTAGCTAATTTGAAAATGATGTACAACAAGAAAATCGAAAATGAGTTTTACATTTTCAAATTTTCAAATTGATTAATTATCAAATTAACTAGGATCTACCAGGAACAAAGGCTGATCGTATTCAACAGGCGATTGATCTTCAACCAGTACTTTCACGATCTTACCCTTCACTTCACTTTCAATTTCATTGAAAAGTTTCATTGCTTCAATGATACATACCACTTTACCCGGCGTTACTTCCGATCCTACTTCTACAAATAAAGGTTTATCGGGTGAAGGCTTGCGGTAGAACGTACCGATCATCGGGCTTTTAATCGTGATATACTTGCTGGTATCATCAGCTTTTGTTGCTGGCGGAGGAGCAGCAGAAGCAGCGGCAGGTAACGCAGCTGGCGCAGGAGCCGGAGCAAACTGCTGTGGAGCCTGCTGAAACTGACCTGAGATGAGTGTTTGCTGAATGATCTCTTCTTTTTGTTTTATCGTAACCTTAAAGTCTTTTTCTTCGATGGTGAGTTCACTGAGGTTGGATTTGTTGACCAGTTTAATCAATTCCTGAATTTGCTTAAAATCCATGATCGTGAGGTTTAAAATGTTAAGTAATAACGGGCGGCTAAGATAAGGGAATCAATTCCAGAAATGAGCAAATTTTTATGATTTTGGCTAAAAATGAGCCAAAATCACCCAAAAAGAGAGAAAAAACTACAAAAAACGAGCGATTTTAATCTTGTCTACCCTACCTCAAATTGCTTATTGAAGTATGAATTTTGTTGTGAACGAAGTCTTCCCAACCTGCAATTTCACCACATATACTCCCCTCGATAAATCACTGATATCAATACTTTGACTGAATTGATCGACTGCTATCCGTCCCAGATCTGTTTGATGAACCAGTCTTCCGTCCATGTCGGTAATATAGATGATCGCATCTCCTGCCATCCGTTCTTTCTTTGCAATAGTTATCAATCCGTTTGAAGGATTGGGATAGAGGAACAGCTGATTGTCGGGACGGTTAAGATCAACCACCGAAGTAATGACCGTATTCCTGAGAACCGTCAATTCATCATTCGTAATCACCGGCAGGTTGTAATCGAAATAAATATGTGCCCTGTTAAGCACGGTGTCGCCAACTGAAAGATTTGATTTTGGTTTGATGCGGTAAGCGATGAAACCGTGACTAGCCGGTTCGTTTTTATTGCTGTCAACCAACAGAATGTTCGGGAAGCTCCATTCAAGGATATGTGGTTTGATCATGTACAATTGATAAGGATGGCTGGAAGACAGCATTTCAAAACTGCCCCAATCCAGTTTGTTTGTGAGCGTATCCCTGATCATTACGTTGAAAGCTGTATCTGTGCCTGTGTTTTGAAAACGGATGAGGTAAGTGAGATAATCATTACCAGCCAATTGCTCGGGTGTAATGATGCCGCCATGTGTTTCTGTTTTATCGTTGGGGTCGTAAGAACCTTGTACCTGTTGAACTAAGTTAAACTGATTGTCTTCCGGGGTTTCATCAGCAATTATTGGGTATGCAAATGATTTAAATAAAAGTGTATCTGTATTATTGACCGCTGGCGGTGCGGCAATTCTTAAATTCAAATTAATGTACGACGTATCAAAGGGGCTCAAAGAAGTAATATTCCAGATCAATGTATCGCCTACAGTTGTATTTACTACCGGTGATGAAGAAACAAAGTTTACTCTTGGGTTTTTCAAAAACTTCACCTGCGCATTTGAAATGGTTTCTGTTCCTTGGTTCGTGCATATCAATTGATATTGAACAGGGAAACCGGGGCGGGCAATGTTTAAGGGAAGAAGATTGATACTAAGGTCTTTTTTGTTCGGGATGGGTTGAAGGGCAAAGTCAGCAGAATCACTCTCACCAAAAGTCGTGAATTGAACATTCGCTGCCGTAGGAACTATATTATAATATGGCAATGGAGAAGTTACTTTAATATTATAACTACCTGTATCCAGGGGCAAATTAAATCTGCCTTCTGTATCTGTTGTAACTGTAAATAAATTATTCTGTTTTTGAGCTTCAATTTTTATTCCATTTAAAAACGGCTCACCCACATCAAACAGATTGTTTTTATTGTTGTCAACATATACTTTTCCTTTTATAAAGTTAAACTGATCAGCAAAGCTCATTACGGCTTTACTGTACACATTCCAGTCCGGATCGGTTGTTCCAGTATAGTATTCAAACTTGCCTTTATTTCCAATTAAAAAAAGGTCGCTTCTATTGTTACCCTGCACAGCATGATAACCGTAAATCCATCCAGGAATTTTCATGACTCCTTTTGGTTGGAGTGTGCTGTCATATAAAGCAATCCCAGCATTTCCTTGTGGTTGGTAGATAAACCCGCTTTTATCAAAGTATCCGAAATAATTAAACAATACAGCTCCTGAATTATGTTCACGAATAACCATTCCGTTATAATTTAATTCTCTAAACTTTACCGAATCCGTCAAAAACAACCTGTTATCTTTTTCGAAAAAAATACTTTTTCCAACAAAACCTGAATCAAGCAACTTATTCTGAACGATGTTTAGTCCTGTGTCAAGATGAAGCATCCAAAGCCCTCCCTTTGCTCCAGTAGCAGGCAAATCCATATCTTTTGAATCAGAGAATCCGATAGCCACATAACCGTAAGTTGGATGATCCTTTAAGTGCACTAACTTATCGGACCCACTGCCTCCAAAACATTTGGCTTTTATTAATTGACCAGAGGCTGAAAATTTTGCTATAAAAGCATCGTTCATTGCCCTGTATTGCTCGTACAGTTGCTTTCTCAATACAGTATCAACATTAGTTACACTGTCAGGAGTTATTAGTACGCCATGCATTTTGTAAGCAGCCGCAGAAGTGTCTACTGAAAGTCGAATTCCGGCAAAATTATCAGAAGCTGACCAAGTATGACCAGCAATTAAAATATTGCCGTACCTGTCTTCATTTAATGTATAAGCAAAATCCCATCTGTTACCTCCAAAATATTTTTCCCAAACAAGATTGCCATTGGTATCGTATTTACACAAATAAACATCTCCAAAAAAAATATTATCTCCCGAATAAACAGGCTGATCAAAACCAAATTTGATTGTTGGAGTTACTATAAGACATACGATTCCACCATCTTTTGTCTGAATTACTTCAGAAACATCAACAGTATGAGAATACCAATCATCGCCAAACTTTCTCTTCCATTGCAGTTTCCGATTCTTGTCGAATTTATGCAATGTAACAGCCCCTAATCGATCAACCGGAATAACATTTATCAGACCAAAAGCCCCAGCGGGAAAGAGAGTTGATTGATGAAGCCGCTCTACGTCCACATAGGCATGCCTGCCAACCAAAAGCAATTCGTTTTCTCCCATTTCGATTATCTTTCGAATGCTTTCAGAAGGAGGATTATCCCCTCGATAAAACACTGAATCCAAAATCTTCTGCTCCCACTTCACCCCCGAAAACTGGGCATAAGAACATAAACTATTCAGCAAAAAAAACAGTAGAAAAGTGTAAGAAATCAGGTAGCGATTAGCCATTGGGTGATTTTAGGTGTCATAAAAATGCTAAAAAAAGCCAGTAAATGCAAGCGGGAAAATTCCCTGAAATAAAAAACCGCCTATTTTCAGAGGCGGTTCTACTATGCATTGCACAAATACTATTCTTTCACTCTTTCCACATAATCACCTGTTTTGGTGTTGATGCGGATCAGTTCGCCTTCGTTTACAAACAACGGAACCATTACAGTAGCGCCGGTTTCAATGGTGGCCGCCTTCAAGGTACGGGTAGCCGTATCGCCTTTCATACCAGGTTCGCTGTAGGTTACCAGCATTACAATTTTATCAGGCAATTCCACCGTCATCGGCAATTCTGTTTCGGTATTAAGAAGCACAGAAACTTCAGCACCATCTTTCAGAAACTGAGGCGCATCGATCAATGCTTCCTGAACCACGATCTGCTCAAATGTTTCATTGTTCATGAAATTATAGCCCGTATCATCTTTATACAGGAACTGGAAATCTTTGCGTTCAACACGCACGGGATAAATAGTTTCACCACTGTTCCAGGTTATTTCTACTGAGCGGGCATTATCTACGCCTTTCAGCTTTGCCCACACTTTAGCTGCAGCACGGGCCGTCTTGTTTTCGCCAAATTCCACAATCTTGTATAAGCTGCCGTCAACTTTAATAATCATACCACGGCTGATGTCGGAAGTAGTTGCCATAAAAACTCGTTATTTAATTTGAGGCTGCAAATATAAGGCAACTGCCCTTGCCAGCAAATTGAAGATAAATCATCTCTTGACCTATCTTGCAGACATGAAGAATGTCCTCTTTGTATTGAGCTTTTTGTTTGTCTTTCAAGTGTCTGCATCTGCAAACGGCAAAGATTCTATTCCTCTGCACCTCAAGAACCTGAAGCTCCCCGATTTTAAACTGTTACTGCCAGATAGTGTTACAGCTTTTTATACAGAACAGCTATCCGCAAAAAAGATAACCATCCTTATCAGCTTCAGTCCTGAGTGCGACCATTGCAAGCAACAAACCAAAGAGATCATCGAAAACATCAAAGAGTTGAAAGACGCCCAAATTGTAATGGCCACTACCCTGCCGTTTGAGATGATGAAAGCATTTCATGAAGAATACAAGATCGCTTCTTATAAGAATATTATTATGGGAAGGGATGTATTATATTTTTTCCCGAAGTATTTCCTCAATCATTACCTGCCGCTGATTGCTATCTATAATAAGAAAGGAGATTTAGTGCATTATTTTGATGGCGGGGTCTCAACAGCCGAACTTATCCGTTTAAGCAAAGAATAGAAAAGCGAATCACGTTTGAAAATGATTCGCCTCTTTGATAATAAGGTTGAATGATTGCGGGTTAACTGATCAGCATTTTTCTCTTTCTTTCTGCCAAGGGGTTGTAAAAAAATTGAATGTTGTTGTTTTATTTTTTGTCTTGATGATGATCACACCGTTTTTACCTTTTACTCCGTATGCTTTTTCGGCACTCTCTCCCTTTAATACGCTCACACTTTCAATATCGTCCGGCTCAACTTTACTGACTTCATCGTAATTCACTTCCTTACCATCAAGTATATAAAGTACAAGTTCAGGTTTAATTCCGTTCTTAAAGCCAAGACCAAGGTTTGATTTATAGGTTGTATTTGTACTACCAGTTGCGTAACCAACTACAGTTACTTCCTTTAGTGAAGCAGCAGGAGAAGTTGAATTTACCGATCCTGTTACAGGCTTGCCTTCAACGGTTGCAGCTGTTTTTGTTCCATAACCAACAACGGTTACTTCTTTTACAGGCGATACAGGAGAAGTTGCACTTACTTTACCAGGAACACTTACTGCTGCAGGACTTCCTGCTGTTGTTGCAACCGAAACTTTTGTTGGAACTTCTGGTGCAGGTGGTGGTGGCGGTGGAATTTTACCATACTTCTTCTCATACTCTGCTTCTTTCTTTGTCCAGTCGGTGAGTTTTAATGCTTCAACAATGTTCTTCTTTTTATCTTTTACAATTACCACACATTCACCAAGATTATCGGCAATAGTTACATAATATCCTTTTTCATTTAATGCTACAGATTCATGAGCCGGTGCTGCGGGAGCTACAACAACTGTCATAGGAGCTCCAGGTATTGTAGTGGTAACGTGGTATTTCTTTTCAACTGCTTCACGCTGTTCTTTAATTTCAAGATCATATTTTTCAATGGAGCCATCTTTCAAACGTATCTGGATTGTATTTTTTCCATTCTCCTTTTTTACATCAACTGATTCAACATTGTTTGATTTAATTACGACCGGTGGTGCAGGTGGGGGTGGCACAAGTTTATCGATCTTACCATATTTCTTCTCAAAGGCAGCTTTTTCTTTTTCATCGTTCAGGTTATAAGTTTCTGTTGTGCCATTCTTCAAAGTAATGGTGATGGTTTTCTGATCGTTGTTTTTATTGACATTGATATTTTCAATGTCGTTTGCCGGAACAGTATCTCTAAGCAAAGCGTTTTGCTGAGCAACATCGTTACGTTTTTCTTTTTGTTTTACTTCCCTGAAGGCAAGCAAGAGCACTGCCACCAGCGGCAATACAAACAGGAAGCGGATGATCTGCACACGGGCAGATTTGATTTGATTCATCATGATGATTCGGTTTTTAAGTGATGAGAAATTAAAATTCGGTGCAATGCTGTAATTGGTGTTACCCACAACTTTCAGCAACAGGTATTGGTATTGCTTTTTATCAACGCCGTCCTGCAATACTTTTTCATCGGCAATAAATTCAAGATTTTGCCTGATGGCTTTGCGGATGAGCCATGCTGCGGGATGAAACCACAACAGCATACATAACAATTCAGCCAGCATAATATCAATGCTGTGTTTCTGTTTAACGTGCACAAACTCGTGGCGGATGATCTCCTGCAGTTCAGCTTCCGTATGCAACTGACGGTTGATATAAATACCATTGTTAAATGAGAAGGGAACGATCTGTTCATTCACATCAAAGAGTTTTACATCGCCTTCATTCAATAATGTTGCATTTGTTTTGATCCGTTGTAAACTGAACAACTGTATCAATATCCTGATACCCATGATCAACATACCCGTTACAAGTACAGCTATTGAAACAGTCCATTCGTTCCATTCAAAACCCGGACTGTTCAGTTGTAGATTATATACAGGTATAAGTTGTATAAACTGTGCTTCCTCCAGTTCATGCCGAAAAAGGAAATCGGTAATGTTCATGAAAGGTATAGCAAAGCATAGCAAGCTATAACCCACCAGGTACCAGCGGTTCCAGTTATAAAATGTTAACCGACGTAATACCAATTGGTAAAACAGGTACACCACCGTAAGAGCGATGGATACTTTCAGCAGATATTCTATTAATACTGGCATTGCAATTTGATAATTTAGAATTTGAAATTTGAACATCAGCAACTCATCACTGATCATTCATTACTCATCATTTCTTCCCCTCAATCATCTCAACAATTTCTTTCAACTCTTTTGGTGATAGTTTTTTCTGTTCCACAAAAAAGTTCACCAACTCTTTATAAGAGTTTTCGAAATACTCTTTTACAAAACCATTCATGAATTTCTTTTTATACTCTTCTTCCGTAATAGCCGGTTTATATAAATAGGCATTACCAACAAGCCTGCTGGTAAGGTATCCTTTCTTCTCAAGATTTTTAATAGTAGAAGCAAGCGTTGTGTAAGGAATATCAATATCCAGGTTATCGAGGAATGCTTTCACATTTCCTTCGCCATTTCGCCAAACGGCCTGCATGGCTTCCTCTTCCTGTTGTGTGAGTTTCTCGAGCATGTCTACGAATTTTTCGTAAAGCTACGGATTTTTCGTAGCCGCCCAAATTTATTTTCACCTCATTTGTTAACTTATTGACAAAACAAAGGCCGATCAATTTGACCGGCCTATCTTATAAATAAAACACTTATTCTTATTTCTCACACATTTCTTTCAGGTTACGTAACCCGTCTTCAAATTGTGTGTTGAGTTGCTTTGTGATCGATGGCCCCATCAATCGTGCAACCGGAAAAGGAAATGCACCGCTGTTACGCCATACTACTTTTGTTCCTCCATCTACTTCAGTAAAATCCCATGCATCAATTGCCTGCGATTTAAATGGCTTTAGAAATACCAGATCGAAATTGATGGCTTTACTTGGCACTGTTGAACGGACAGTTAAACTCCCCTCACCTACTTTTTTCCCATTCCAGTAATACTTGTGTCCCACATGCATGGGCTCACCTGTAATGGTTGTTTGAGCGTCGGGGTCAGTTTTTGCCCAAGGGTTCCAATCACGGTAATGATGCAGGTCAGCAATCTTGTTATACACTTCTGCTGATGGTCTGCTAATGACCGTTGATTTTTCAACAAGATACTTACCTGGCAATACAGCCGCCACCAGTAAAACAAGAGCAATGATGCCCAGAATAGCATAGAGAATGATCATATTGGGTTGTTTTTGGTTTGTTTAAAGATACTAATTCCTGTTTTGACATTTTGCCGTTCCTCCAATACCTTTGCCCCACTAAAAATTTTTCATTCTTAATTTAAATTGATAGATCCATGAAAGTTACTGTAGTAGGTGCCGGTGCCGTGGGTGCAACCTGTGCTGATAATATTGCCCGTAAAGAATTGTGCTCTGAACTTGTGTTGCTCGATATCAAAGAAGGTGTTGCCGAAGGTAAAGCCCAGGATATGATGCAAACTGCTACTCTGCTTGGTTTTGATACCAAGATCGTGGGCAGCACGAACGATTACAGCAAAACCGCTAACAGTGACGTAGTAGTGATCACTTCAGGTTTACCACGTAAGCCCGGTATGACCCGTGAAGAATTGATTGGTGTAAACGCAGGCATTGTAAAATCTGTTTGCGAAAACATTTTGAAATTTTCTCCAAATGCCATCATCATCATCATCAGTAACCCAATGGATACGATGACGTACCTGGCATTAACTTCAACCGGTTTACCAAAGAACCGCATCATCGGTATGGGTGGCACACTCGATAGCAGCCGCTTTAAATACCAATTGAGTCAGCATTTGGGTTGTTCTCCTTCTGATCTGAATGCAGTGGTTGTTGGTGGACATGGCGACACAACGATGATTCCTTTGATCCGCATGGCTACATGGAATAGTGTTCCTGTAACAAAATTCTTAAGTGCAGAACAGCAAGAGAAGATCATTAAAGACACAATGGTTGGTGGTGCTACACTTACTGCATTGATCGGTACATCTGCATGGTATGCACCAGGTGCTGCGGGAGCCGCATTGGTTGAAAGCATTTTACGTGATGAAAAGAAACTCTTTACCTGCTGCGTAGCGTTGGATGGAGAATACGGACAGAAAGATATTTGCTTAGGCGTTCCTGTTACAATTGGTCGTAACGGTTGGGAAAAAATTCTCGACTTTGAATTGAATGCTGACGAACAAGCTCTCTTTAACAAGAGTGCAGATGCAGTTAGAAATATGAATGATGTGTTGAAGACATTATAATTTATAACATATCTCGGTAAGGATAGAAGTTGAAAGTCCCTAAAGTCTGTAAGTGTTACAGAATTTAGGGACTTTCTTACATAATACTCAGGACTATCTCAATTTAAGGACCCGATGATTTTAACTTCTGCTTTTATTAAGTATATTTATACACCCAATAATTCTGTGAACATTCCTCCCTTTTCCAATCTCTCCTGTAACTGACCTTACACTTATCGATTGCCCTATTGTTGCAACTTAAATTTTGGTTATGAGAACTCCACATGTGTTTTGGTCTACGTTCGTTTTTTTATGTTTGCAAACCGCAGCAGTATTTGCACAGGAGCCGGCGCAACTACACAACCCGAAAATTGATCTTAATATCAGCCCGGGACATAACCCGAGTATCAATCCGCAAAAGAACCCCGGTATCAATCCTAAGATGAACAGTAATATTAATCCGGTTTTGAATAAAGAAATTAACCCGGTAGAAAATAAATCGATCAATCCAAAAGTAAATGCGCTAATCAATCCATTAAAAAATCAACTGCTCAATCCGTTAATGTATAAACATCTCTACCCAAGCAGCGGTTCGTGGAAAGGTTTGTATATCTACAACGAAAAAGATAATCTCATTGGTTACATCACAAGGCCAACAAGAGATGTGTTGATTTGTTTTGACGTTACAGGTGTATGGACCTGTTATTATGTTCTTACTGCACAGGGAACTTACAACCATTTTGACATGGATGGAAACTGGACAGGCGACTACATCTGCTCCGATTCAAATGCAGGATTCAATGTATTTAACAAAGAAGGAGAATGGACAGGGAGACATATTAAATAATGAGCAGGGGAAATAACAACCAAAGCAGGCTCAATTAAACCAGACGTTCTTTAATAGCTTTACTCACAGCTTCTGTGGCAGAATGCACCTGCAGTTTCTCATAAATTTTTTTGATATAAGATCGAATCGTTTCAAATGCATAACCGGTTTCGTCAGCTATCATTTTATAACTATTGCCTTTGCACAAGAGGGAAAGGATAAGTTTTTCTTTTTCGTTAAATTTATAAATATTAGTTGCCGTTGATTGTTGCATTGAGTTCACCACCATTTTGGCAATAGACGGGCTCATAGGTGCACCGCCTTCTAACACTTCTTTTATAGAAGGAATTAATTTCTCTGAAACATTTTTCTTTAAAAGATAACCGGAAGCACCTGCGCAAATGGCATCAAATACATGTGTACTGTCGTCGAAAACAGTAAGCATAATGATCTGCACATCTTTGTTAAATGAGCGTATAATTTTTACCGCTTCAATGCCGCTTCGGCCGGGCATATCAATATCCATTAATATCACATCGGGATTATTCTCTTTCACCTGCTGCTCAGCCTGAATACAATTATCATGGGTAGCGATCACTACAAACTCATCTGTAAGTTGCAGCAATTCCTCAAGCCCCTTGCGTAAACCGCTGTTGTCCTCAAATATGATGATTTTTTTGACCATCTGTTTCACAAGTTAATAAAGTAACAATAGTTCCTCTACCCCAATTCAGGTGTTTGGTAAGAACAATTCAATCGTTGTACCCTTACCCGTTGCAGTATTAACCAGCAACACACCGCCCAGTTCTTTGGCTCGTGACTGCATATTCTGCAATCCATTACCTGTATTCTTCTTAACATCCGCAAATCCCTTACCGTTATCCTTGACTGACAGATGCAATTTATGATCCGGTAACATTGCCAATGTAATTAACAGCTTTTCACAGTTACTGTATTTCACTGCATTGTTCACTGCCTCTTTAAATATGAGAAAAACATTTTTCCGGTAAGCCACATCGAGTTTACGGCTCATCATATTTTCATCAGCTTCAAAAGCCAGTTCAATTGCTCTTGCTTCGCACAACTCTGCTGCATATTCTTTCATGCGAACCAGCATGCTTTCCAGCGAATCGTTTGTTGGATTGATGGCCCACACAATATCACTCATACTCTCCATTGTTTGTTGCGCCGAATCTTTAATACGGGTGAGATAACCTTCAATACTTTTTTGATCATCGCCTTTATTAAGTGCCACTTTACTCAACACGTTAATTGTTGTAAGCGCTGAACCGATATCATCATGCAGGTCTCTTGAAATACGATGTCTTAACCTTTCCACCTCCAGTTTTTTATTTAACTGGTAACGATATATGCCATAAACAATGGCGGCAACTGCTAATAAACACAATAACCTGAACCACCATGTTTGCCAAAAGAACGGATCAACAGTAAATGAAAATACTGCTTCCTTCAATGATGCAGTACCTGCATGACTTTTTGCTCTTAACCTGAAACGATAATTCTTCGGCGGAAGATTTTGATAGTTTAACGAGTTGATGTTTACAGCTTCTTCCCATTTGTTATCATAGCCTTCCAGCATATACTCATACCTGTTCAATGATGGCAATGAAAATTGCAGTGCAGAAAAATTAAATACAATTTGCCTTACAGGCGATGAAAATGAGAGATGATTGTTGTCCTTGAAAATACTGTCGGTATATAATACATCATTTACTTTAAGCGACGATAAGACCAATGGGAATTGTTGCTGAGGCATGCTGCCTTTATTACGTAGAAACAATAACCCTCCCCCAACACCCACGAGTAATTCCTTGCGTTCATGATCATAAGCGGTATAATGCGGAATAATTTCATCACTTGAGAAAGAAGAAAAACTAAACATCTCCTCTCGGGAAAAAGGAGGCAGTACTTTCATTGAATAAGTATTGATGGCGCTGATATGTTTGCCGGACGTGACCCACAATAATGAATCACCATAACTAAGTGCATATATATTATTGCTCACCAACCCGTCTTTCATACTCAGTCTTGTAAAGAATTTGCTTATCGGCTTGCCTTTATTTGAATAGTACAATCCTCCTGTATGTGTTGCAACCCATATTCTGCCGGAAGCATCCTGCTCAATATCATTCACGAGGTTAAGATCAGTATAATCAGGAGCATCACTTGTTTCGCTGTATAATGTAAACTTGTTTGTAAGCAGATCATATTTATAAATACCGTGACTGAATGTGCCTATCCAGACACAATGATTTACAGTATCGGAAAGAAGTGCAGTGCTGGCAACAATACCTTTGAAACGAATTGAATCATTACCTGGTATAATGTATTTCTTAAGCGAAGCATCGTAATAATAAAGCTTCCCATGAAAACTTGAAAACCAGTAATTGCCTCTTTCATCCTGCGCCATATCTCTGAAACTTATTCCAGTTCCCACCGATGGTATGGGAAAAATTTCAAACTTATTTGTTTGCTCATTAAATGAATACACAGCATTTTTCGTGAGCAACCATATTCTTCCTGCACGGTCGGCACAAACATTGTAACACCTGTCGAGCTGTTTGCCTTTATGATCAACTCTGATTTTTTGTATGGTTCCTGTTTCACGACTGATGATAAAGACTGCTGTACTATCTGAACTGCAAACAAAATACCGTTGGCTCCTTTTATCATAATACACGCCACCCATTGGATTATTGCTCACTTGATAAGTAACAGCTAACAAAGGAAGAAAAGATGATTGTTGACTATTGCGATCGAACTTAACAATACCGTTGTTGGAGGCGACCCAGCTGATACCTGTTGCATCATGATAAATTGTTTGTACAGACCCTTCTGCGAGCGAGGAAGATAAATGCGGAATATGTTTTTGCAGAAAAGTATTCTTTGTTCCCGGTTCAATAAATAACATTCCGTTTTCTGTACCAAGCCAGATGTAGTGATCCGCAGGGGTTGAAAAAAATCTTGATGGATAGGGAAGCTCAGCAGGTTGCAGTTGTTTGTACTCATTCAATTGCTCGTCATAACAGAAAAGCTTTTCCTCCGCAGCCGTTAAATATACTTTCCTGTTTTGCTGATCGTATGCAAGATCAATAAAGTCGCCATAGTATCCTGTGCCAATTAACGTATACTTGCCCGACAGTTTATTAAAACTGAATAAACCCAATGTTGTTCCAAGCCAGAATTCATTCTTATTCTTTGCAATAATTTTTATTACTGAACAATAACGATTATAATATTGCGGCAACAAAGTATTTACCACCTTCCGCCATGGGTAATGACGAAGCTTTTGTGTTCTACTGCTGTAAACAGATAAACCACGACCATCAGGTGCCATCCATATTTCATTGTTATCATCAACGTAACAACTCCAAACATTCGGATTGAGAATAAATGTTGATGAGTCTGTTCCCTTTGCATAAAATGTGAACCACTGTTTTGTTACAGGATCGTAACGGTTCAATCCATTTGCAGTAGCCACCCATATCTTTCCATTCTTATCTTCTGCAAGATCATTGATCACTTCGTTTGACAATTCATTCACACGGGGATAAAAAACAGTGAAGTTGTAACCATTGTAGCGGTTAAGTCCGTTACGTGTACCCACCCATAAGTAACCTGTTTTATCTTTTAAGAAACAGGTAACTCTGTTATCAGACAGGCCATCTTTTTCAGTAAGTGTCTCGTAAAACGGTTGTTGCTGCGCCTGTAACGAAAGCACAAGAAAGTAACAGAGAATAAGCAACAGGTATTTACCCATTTGCTAAAAATACAAATCTCTTGTGGAGTATGGTAGTACCCGGCTTATGATCAACGTAATTCCTTTGCCCAGGCTTGAGCCGTAGCTGCAATAGCTTCAACATCCTGCAGCATCATACACTTGAAATGTTTTTTGGGACATTTATCTCTGCCGATCTTTGAACAGGGCCGGCAACTGAGTTTCTCTACTTCAAACTTTGTAGTAAGTACAGGCGCATTACCATAATAAGGAGCAACGCCCAGCAATGGCATGGTATTTCCCCAAACGGCAATCACAGGTTTTTTTAATGCTGCAGCAATATGCATCAACCCCGTATCATGTGAAATAACAAGCTTTGACTTGCGCACAAGATCGGCGCTTTCATTAATAGAAAATTTGCCACTTGCATTATAGATCTTTATGGGGTCGATAACTGCAATCGCATCGCCTGCTGCTTTATCATCGGGACCGCCAAGTAACACAATAGGATGATGCAACGAAGCACAAAGCTTTTGTAATTTTTCAACAGGCAAACGTTTGGTAAAATGAGCAGCGCCAATAACGATCGCTACATAACCAAGCGAATGCGAATGCGGGAGATCGCCTTGCTTTATTTCTTCATCCTTGGGAATAAAATAATCCATTCCCTTTCCATCGTTCTTTACGCCAAATGATTTTACTGTTTCAAAATTCCGATCAACGATATGCACATCGGGCATGAGATTGATCTTGAAATTCGTGAGCAGGAACTTTTGGATATTCAGTTTATTGAAGGAGAACGCTTTTACTTTCAATGTGCGTTTGATACGGAGCGTTCGGAGATTGTGATGCAGATCTATGATGTAATCATATTTCTCCTGCTTCAATTCATGCATTAACAGATCCCAATCGTTGTTGAGATAATAAAATTTATCAACGTAAGGATTCCCGGCTATGACTTTATGAAAACTGAACTTGGTGAGGTAATGCACTTCTGCATCAGGTACCTGTTGTTTTAAACAACGTACAACGGGTGTGGTAAATACAATATCACCAATGGAACTGAAACGAATGATGAGAAATTTCATATTGTAAAGTTCATAGTTAATGGAAAATGGTTCATGGATGCGCCTCTAACTATTAACTATCAACCATGAACTATCAACTTAAGGCAGCATTTCTTCTCCTTCAATATAATTGAGATCCTTATGAAATGTTTCCTGTGTAAAGTAAGCTGCTACTAACGTGATCGCCATCACAATTACACCTGTAGTGATACCGCTTTTCGTTAAGCCCCAGCCCCAGTTTTTCTGAAACAGGTTCAGAAACATTAAATTGATCAAGGGCAATGCACCACGCACCATATTCGGGATAGTTGTTGCAGCTGTCGCACGCAAATTCGTACCAAATTGTTCTGCACCCATCGTTACAAAAATTGCCCAGAAGCCAGTGCTAAAACCAAGCCATGCACAAATGGCATACATGGCGACATCACTATTGTTGATTGGAGAAAAGAATAAGACCAACCCGATAATGGTAAAGCCATAAAAGAGATACAACGCTTTCTTTCTGCTTTTGAAATACTGACTTATCAAACCAATCAGAATATCACCGGTAGCAATTGCAGCATACGCAAACATGATTGCACGGCCACTGTCAATTTTTGAAGCACCATAAAATTCGTTGGCAAAACGGTTACTGAGGTTTACGAGAACACCAATCACATACCAGGTAGGCAAGCCAATTAAAATGGCGAGCATATATTTCCTGAAACGTGTTGCGTCATTAAAAAACATGAGCACATTACCACGGCTCACTTTCGTTTGCTTTAGCTCTTTAAACATACCACTTTCAGCAACACTTACACGAAGCAGTAACAAACCAATTCCTAATCCTCCACCTATTTTATAACATAACCGCCAATCCTGTGTATACTGAAAAGTGAAATAGGCAAACACGGCGCCGAACAAACCTATCCCTGCAACTAGTGATGTACCAACACCTCGTTTATTCTTCGGAAGCAATTCACTTACCAATGTAATACCTGCACCAAGCTCACCAGCTAAACCAAGACCTGCAACAAAACGTGCATAAGCGTATTGGTCTACTGTTTGTACAAAACCTGTAACAAAGTTTGCAATGGAATATAAGACGATGGAACCAAAGAGTACACTTAAACGTCCTTTCTTATCTCCTAATGTGCCCCATAAAATTCCACCGATCAACAACCCTACCATCTGCCAGTTGATGATCTTTGTGCTGGCGGCGATCATTGCAGCCGTATCGGTTTTAGCGATGCCCAGTCCAACAATACTTGGCTCACGCACAATAGTGAACAGCAGGAGATCATAAATATCAACGAAGTAACCCAAAGCTGCCACAACAACAGCCAGAGAAAAAATGGAATGCTCTTTTTGGTTGGTCATAAGCAAGAAATATCAATCGTTCTTTGTCTTCGGCTTCTCCGCTTTTTTACCGAAGAAAAATTTCCAGAATACAGGAGCCGTTGTTACCGCAATGATGATGATCACGATCAACTCCAGTTTATCTTTTAATTCAATGCCGAATTGGTTCTTTACCCATATTTGTAAAAAGTGACCCGCAAAGATCATACTGATCACCCAGGCTACACAACCAATCACATTGTAGAAAGCAAATTTCTTACGATCCATGCCCACAATACCTGCCACAATGGGTGCAAACGTGCGGATGAACGGAAGAAACCTTGCAAACACAATAGCGCCACCACCATGTTTATCATAAAAATCATGCGCCTCGTGCAGGTAACGTTGTTTGAACAGGAAGTTATCTTTCCAGTTATACATCGCAGGGCCAACCTTTCGGCCTGTCCAGTATCCAATTATATTTCCTAAAATCCCGGCCAATGAAATAAGTGCACAGAGAATTAATAATTCAACCCACTCATTGGTTACAGAATCCATACCAATCACTTTCATAAACTCATGCGCAAGATTGCTGCTGTAAATACCTGCAACAAACAATAAACTGTCGCCCGGTAAAAAGAAACCGAACAACAGCCCTGTTTCGGCAAAAATGATAAAGAGGAGCAACCACAATCCGCCATATTTAATATAGAACATGGGATTGAGCAGATCTTTCCAGGTAAATTGTTTATACAAATCAACTGTCATCCCATCTTTGAGATCGGTCACCGCATATTTCTTTGCATCATATTCTTTACCCGCAAACGTAACAGAATCGGTTTCGTTAATGGTAAGTGTAATGGTTCCATCTTTTGTGGTGGTATATTCTACCCCATCAACCGTAAACTTATCGGCTGGTGCTTCGTACTGATTAAACACCCGCACATTCACTTGTTTTTGTGCAGAAAGATTGGCAACTGTAATTGTTGCAATAAATAACATCAATACCTGAATCAAACTTTTATTCATTTTCGATTTATCCTTTTTTATAGTTGTCCTGTTCGTTTGGTTGAGATCAGGCAGTGTGTGAATGATTGTGATGTTCATGATGGCCGTGATCATGATGATGCCCATGTCCATCGTGCAACTCACCTTCCCACTTACTTACTACCGATGTTGCCAACGCATTACCAACAACATTGGTTGCACTGCGGAACATATCGCAGAAATGGTCGATGGGAAGAATCAATGCCACGCCTTCAGGTGGAATATTAAACATGGCGCATGTTGCCAACACCACCACCAATGATGCACGAGGCACACCGGCAATACCTTTACTGGTGAGCATTAATACAAGCAGCATCACAAGCTGTGTTCCAAGATCGAGCTGTATACCATAGGCCTGTGCAATAGCCAAACTTGCAAAGGTCATATACATCATACTGCCATCTAGGTTAAATGAATAACCAAGTGGCAATACAAACGCAACAATTTTATCCTTGCAACCAAAACGTTCCAGTTCTTCTGTGAGTTTTGGAAATACTGCTTCACTGCTGGTTGTGCTGAACGCAATGAGCAATGGACCTCCAATACGGCGTAGCAACAGCTTCATGCGATGTGGGCCGAGAATTAAAAATCCTACACCTATTAACAGAAGCCAAAGAATCGCAATACCTAAAAGGAAGTATAAAAAGTAAATAAGATAAAACTGGAAGATGCCAAGTCCTTTTGCGGCCACTACTGCTGCCAATGCACCAAATACACCAATGGGTGCAAAGTTCATAACATAATTCACCATTTTTAAAATGATATGCGATGCTACATCCAATGCTTTTATCAATGGCTTGGTATAATCACCAATAGCAGCTGCCGCAACACCAAAGAAAATAGAGAAGACAACGATCTGCAAAATCTCATTCGAAGCCATTGCTTCAAACAAACTCTTTGGAATGATATGCTCAACAAAATTCTGAATGGAGAAAGAAGATGTTTTGGTCATCAGGTCTTTTACACCTTCTGTATCAGCCTGGCTAAGATCAATATAAGCACCAGGTTTAAATATATTCACCAGTAACATCCCTAATAATAAAGAAGCAAGTGATGCGGTAATGAACCAAAGCAGGGCTTTACCACCTACCCTGCCCACAGCTTTTAAATCACCTAATTTAGCAATACCCACCACCAATGTACAAAACACCAATGGTGCAATGATCATCTGTACAAGACGAATGAAAATACTGCTGAGCAGTTTGATATTTTTTGAGAAACTCTGTATTGTTTCGGCCGGTGCACTTACATGAACAATATATCCAACCAGGATACCCAAGGCCATTGCCACAAGGATATAAATAGTTAACCGATTTCCCTTACCCATGCTTTTTAATTATGTGCCGCAATATACGGCTTTCGGGTTGCACGTAAGCGCCGCTAAACCGTTAATAAATCTTTTGATGGTTATTTGCAATAAATCTCTATTTTTCCAGCTTATTACTGTTAGTACATTAAAATCTATAACCAATCAAGTATGAGTTTATTTGCAAAGAAACCATTAGATCAAATGCTTGCTCAGGCCGAAGGAAAAGGTCTTAAACGTACCCTGGGAGCAGGTAACCTGGTGGCCTTGGGAATTGGGGCAATTATCGGTGCGGGTCTTTTCGTTAGAACTGCTGCAGCTGCTGGTCAGGCTGCAGGTCCGGCCGTTACACTTTCATTTGTTGTGGCAGCAATAGGCTGTGCGTTTGCCGGTTTATGTTATGCCGAATTTGCTGCAATGATCCCCATTGCCGGTAGTGCTTATGCCTACAGTTACACCACCATGGGTGAATTAATTGCCTGGATCATTGGATGGGCCCTGATCATGGAATATGCTCTTGGTGCCGCCACCGTTTCAATTGCCTGGAGTGAATACCTGAATAATTTATTAGGAGGATCAATACCATATGAATGGTGCCACTCCCCGTTTGAAGCATTACATAAAGTAACCGGTGATGCGGTCAATCAAATTGTTGCTGTTATGCCGGATGCGGTGAAATCAGTGAAAGACGGTGTGCTTGTGCTGAGTGAACGTCAATTTGAAGCATTACCAGCTAACCTGGCACAAACAGTAGACGTTACAAAAGGTATTATGAATGCTCCTGCATTGATCATCTTGTTATTACTCACCCTCTTGTTAATTAAAGGCTCGCAGGAATCAGCTTTTGTAAATATGATTATCGTATTTGTAAAGGTTGCGATCGTTTTATTATTCATTGGATTTGGCTGGCAGTTCATTAAACCCGAAAATCATACGCCTTATATGATCCCTGAAGGAACGTTGGGTCATGAAGGTTTCTTTAAATGGGGATGGGGCGGAGTTTTAGGAGGTGCAGCCATTGTGTTCTTTGCATTTATTGGTTTTGATGCCGTAAGTACTGCGGCACAGGAAGCAAAAAATCCGAAGAGAGATATGCCGATTGGTATTCTTGGGTCGCTGGTAGTATGTACCATCTTATACATCTTATTTGGACATGTGCTTACAGGTGTTGCCAATTACACTGAGTTTAACACAGCCGGTAAAGAAGCCTCTGTTGCATATGCCATTCAAACCTATATGAAAGGTTACGAATGGCTTGGCACCAGTGTTACTGTTGCAATTCTTGCCGGTTTCTCTTCTGTTATTTTGGTGATGTTGATGGGCCAAAGCCGCATTTTCTATACCATGAGTAATGATGGATTGATTCCAAAAGCATTTGGTGAACTGCATCCAAAATACAGAACACCTTACAAGGCAAACTGGATCTTGTTCATTTTTGTAGGTTTGTTTGCAGCTTTCGTTCCGGGTAGTGTTGCAGGCGACTTAACAAGCTTCGGAACATTGTTTGCATTTGTATTGGTAAGTATCGGCGTTTGGATATTGAGAGTAAAATCTCCAAACATTGAACGTCCGTTTAAAGCACCAATAGTACCTGTTGTATCAACGTTGGGTGCTCTTATTTGCACCGGTATGATCGTAGCACTGGATGCACAAACACTGAAAGTAGCGTTTGGATGGATGGCCGTTGGTTTGGTTGTTTACTTCCTTTACAGCCGCCACCACAGCAAGCTCAAGAATTTTAGTGAGATATTACCACACGCTTCTGATTTTGAGAGAAAGGACAAAGAATAATCAATACTTTCTTTTTATAGAAACGTTCCGTCAATTGGCGGAACGTTTTTTGTTTACGGGCATTACCCTAAATTTGCGCCCTAATCAATTTTATAATGGGACGGATTTTTGAAGTTAGAAAGAGTACCATGTTTGCCCGTTGGGATCGCATGGCCAAACAGTTTACCCGTATTGGTAAAGAAATTGTGATTGCTGTTAAAGCTGGTGGCCCTGATCCCGGAACAAATGCCGCTCTGCGTCGTTGCTTTCAAAATGCCCGTAGTGTGGGTATGCCAAAGGATCGTGTGGAAGCTGCCATTAAAAGAGCGCAAGGCAAGGAACTCATTAACTACGATGAAATTTTGTACGAAGGTTATGCACCGCATGGTGTTGCCATTCTCGTTGAAACAGCAACTGATAACCATGTGCGTACAGTGGCGAACGTAAAAAGTCATTTCAATAAAGGGGGCGGTACTTTGGGTAACAGCGGATCAGTAAGTTTCCAGTTTAAAAAGATGGGTGTGTTTAAATTAAAGCCAGAAGGTTTGAATGCAGAAGAAATGGAACTGGAGCTGATCGATTTTGGTTTGGAAGAATTGGGTGAAGGTACCGGTGAAAATGGTGAAGATGTATTAGTCGTTCGTTGTGCATTTGCTGATTTCGGTAACATGCAAAAAGCATTGGAAGATAAAGGCATTTCACCTTTGAGTGCAGAATTGGAATGGATACCCTCCACTACTGTTCCTGTAACAGACGAACAAGCCGAAGACATCAGTAAATTAATTGAACGCCTTGAGCAGGACGATGATGTGCAGAAGGTATTTCACAACATGGGATAAGAAGTTATTGGTGATAATACTCAAAAAACGGCTGAAATAATTTCAGCCGTTTTTTATTGCCCTATCTGCTCTTTAATCACAAGGTGTAATTGCCCGCATCATTGCTCTTGCCTTTTCTGAATATTGTTTACCAGGCTCATTGCGGTATTGTGTATTGATCTGCTGAAACTGCTGCTTGGTTTGCTGTTGCGTTGCAAGTGCATTCTGCAGACAATCGATCTTACGTTGTGTTGACTGGCTTGGATTTCTCGATTGACGTTGTTGCGCACGGCAAAGTTTCAGTTCTGTTTCATAGATCATTTGCTGAATTGCATCATCATAATTCATTAAGTCGACCTGCGCCTGCTGGGTTCGTACATTTTGTGACAAATTTCCTTGCCTGGCCGATTGCATATTTTGCTCTTGTCTGTTCAATGATTCTTTCTGGTAGTTGAGCAGTATTGTTTTCTTAGATTGACATGCAGGCTCCTGTTCCTGCTTTGCTTCTTCTTTTGCAATTTTTTCACGTTGGCGACGGATCGATGCTGTCATTTGTGTATTCTGTTCTTCTTCAAACATCTTAAATGAAGATGGATCGAAACAAATATCCATATCCTGAATGTCTGTTACTTCAGCACTATAATTTGGAGCTGTAACCTGCATGATAATAAACAATCCTTTGTCGGTGTATTGATAACCCACTGCATAACTTCCAAGAAATTTCTTTGGCGTCATCATGATTCTTTCCGGTTCTGTTTTACCGAAGAGCCACCATGTTTCCGGCCTGCCTTCAGCTTTGTAAGCCCATGCTTTTGCTTTGCCGCCAATAAACAGTTTACTCTCTGCTCTTCGTGTAAGGGCAATGGATTCTGCAGAACTGATAAACTGGTATTGATAATTTTCACTGTTGCCGGTGGTTACCCAATGCTCAAGGCGGTCTTTCTTTTTTGCATTGAAATAATTGTATGTGTTGCCTTTTAATCCAATCAATACCAAACCAAAATCAGGGCGATTGATATTAAGATCACAAGGTGGTGCTGCACCACGTTTAATGGGTGTGCTCGCCATCAATCCTTTTTCTGTGTTGATGAATAAACAACCTTCGGCAGCTCCGATGGATGTTTGCGTTTTCAGTTTAAAAATTTTATCGAAACAGATGCGTTCTCTCGGCACAATGGTTACGGCAGTTGCTCTTCCTTCTAAAACAGGTGCCTGCATAATCGAAAGTAAGAATGGACGATGCGGCGAACGGGACCATGATGTATCACGACGGGTGGTATCACGTTGTGATGATGCTGTAAATAAACTACACGAAAAGAAAATAGCCAGTATTAATTTCATACGCTGTTTTTGATGCTGTTACCGAACAAGCACTTTATTGCGCTCGCATAATTGCCAAAGGTTCATAATGTAATCTGCCGCCGAGAAAAATACCTGTCGTTCATTTTTTGACATACCCTGATTCTTCAGATCCTGGAAATAATCCGGAAACAATCCGATATGTGCCACACCATCCGTATTGTAATCCCATGTTTTATTTGCCGGACCGAAGCTGTATTTCGTCATTGCTGATTCACTGGTTGAAGGAAAATATTTTACTGCCGAACCGGGACGTGGCGATGGCATCACCACAAATCCATTAATATCACTGCCCATAGTAACAGCCTTATTCCCCATCATTGATAATGCTTTCCTGTAGTTGGTTAAAAATGCTCTCGAATCGCTTTCACCAATACCCAATCCAAACACACCCCCTATATTCCGCAACCGATCCATTTGTGCCCTGCTTCGGTTATTCTCATTTACTTTATGATCAGGATGTGCATTGTAACCTTCCCTTAAACCATTATGACCTGATATTAATGGATACCTGAATTCTTCCGCTATTGCAAACGCATCAGCCACAGATTTCTCACTCATGTGATCTATATCGATGATCATACCCAGCTTCATCATTTCCCGCACAGCAAATTTGCCCATTGGCGAAAGACCATATTTATTTACATGCCCGCCACTCACTGCATTATAAAAATCCCAACCGGGTTCGCTCAATAAACTTGTAATGATCTTGAACTGCGGAATACATTTTATTTTCCCTTCAATACAATTAATCAGATCAATCAAAAAAGGGAAATGCATTTCGCCAATAAAATCAAGTAAAGGTTTTGCTACAATTGTTAAACCTGCAGTTGTTCCCGGAGGCAGATTCTCATCGAGCAACTTCAGTTTATAATTGATCCTGCTATCGCTTGCTGTTTCTACTTCCAACATAAATCCCGGTGGCAACATACTTCCATCAGGCGTAGGTCTTGTTCTGGCATATTTATTACTGAATGCAAAAAGTGCACTGTAAACAGCCATACCGCCAAATGCATTATCAGTTAGGTGAATGGGAAAAATATAACGAACACCTTTCGTGTAAAGACGCTGTATCTCTGCTTTCACTTTTGTTTCGGTTGCTCCATTCCCTGCATAATTAAAGTTGCCTAAATTGTCAACTTCCACACCTAACAACACCGCCATTTTACCTGATTGTATAATACGGCGCATATCTGCGGTGGTTAATGCAAGCTCCATAAAATCATTATGCCTTTGTACAAAACTCTTTATCTCATCAATCTGTAAATTATATGCAGCTACATCATCATAGGGAGGATCGCCGGCAACCATGTTACCCAATAATTCATTGTTAACAGCTAATGTAACCAATACACGTAAGCCACCTTCGTATGCACGTTTGATCCAGTCAACATACATCTGCTGATGACTCATAGAAGAAAAATGCGGCCAGTGTACAAAATTTGGATAACCTGCATGCGGGTGATCGCCATGCATATTGGTTTCAAAAGGTACACGGTGTACATACGAACCATCAAATGCTACATTGATGAGCATTGCACGGAGATAGTTGCCACATGTATTATCTAAACCCCATCCGCCATGTGCTGCATTACAATTTCCCAAAGCCTGCTCCAGGGAAGATGCACGTACAGGTGTAGTGTTACAATCTTTGGCAAACGGATCGCCATGATCTGTATGAATGGTTCCTGCTGTCATTAGCGAACCTATATCGGGGGCACCGTACATTAACTTACCTCCCATACTTAAATGGCTCATTAAATGCGTATGCGTATCAGCAGCACCAAATAAGGGTGTGTAATAATCAACATACACAAGTTGTTTTGTATTGTTTACAAAATCATCCACTTCAATACGGTGTATGCGCAACGAATCTTCGCCGGTATAAGCTGTTGGTAGTTTATCAAGAAAACGAAAATCATCAACATTAATAAAACCCCATCCGGTATTTACTGTTGAATTATCTGTAATGCTGATTACATAATAAGCTGACGTATCAACACGACTTATGTTCCACCACTCACGCCGGAACTGTTCACTATTATGGCCTGTTTTCGGATCCACCCCTAACACAGGAACATACGTTGTGTCCATTGACGTTTGCACAGGCTGACGTTGCGTACCGGGCAGTTGTGTTTTTTGAAGAGTAATATCGCCGCTTATGCGTGGGCGGACCTGCATCCGAAGCAATTCAACCTTTAAATTCTGTTCATCATTGCCTCCTCCAACTAAAAAGCTCAGGTATCGTTGAAAATGATAGATCTTAAATGGCTCTGATGTAAGCGTGCCTTTGTAACGGCCGCTGTTTCTTTTTCTTAATTCCCAAGTACCACCGATCATTCCCTTTAATGATGTTACCCAATACCGTTTATGATAGCCTCTTGCATAATCAAGATCTTTCCAGTAATCACCACCCAGCTTCACCACTTTCATTTCTTTCCAGGTAAGCTGATTGCTTCCTTCGTGTGAATCATTGAAAGCTTCGCCTAATTTTTTCCAATGCGGGATAGCGGGCCCCATTTCAAAATCGGGGTTCTTTAAATACTCATATTGTTTTACCGATTGCGTTACAGCAACCGTATTATTGAACACTGCCACCAGAGAGTCTGATCTGCTCCCACCTGCATCTGTAAAAACAACATCATAAATAATTTTATTATAACGCACTTTACAGGGATACAATTTGCGAAACTGAAGAGTATCAGCAGGTCGCTTATACCGAAAGTTCATTGTATTACCACTAAAGCTGATCGTTTTATTTTGCTGCATCCGCTCAGCAGTAATAATATTAATATCGCTGATACATTCCTTTTGAACAAAAGGCATAGGTTTCTTATCTGTAAATACTGATGTTGGTTTATTTCGTTCAAAATATTTTCCGTCAACATCAAATGCGATTGTATAAGATGGATTGTTAAACAACGCCCCGTACATCATTTTAATCTGCGGAGTATCACTGGCTTTCTTCACTTTAAAAATGATACGGTTCCCCTCCTGCTTTACATAACCCGATTGCTTCAATGCCTGCAACATGCGTTCTGCATCCCCTGCCGGCTGTTGTGCAAAATGAATGAGAGGAATAACAACAAGAGTAAATAACAAATAAGCCCGCATGAATTATAGAGATTACTGTTTAATAAATTCAACTCTCCTGTTCTTTGCTTTTCCTTCGGGAGTTGTATTAGCTGCCACAGGTACTGATGCCCCTTTCCCTTCGGTTGAAATGCGATTTTCATCAATACCAAAGTTGTTGATGAGATAACTGCTTACAGCTTCTGCTCTACGTTTTGATAAGGAAAGATTATCAGCAGGCTTACCATCACCATCGGTATGACCAACGATCTTTATTTTAAGTGTTGGATTACTCTTCAACGCTTCGCCAATCTGGTTGATGATACTGAATGATTCTTTCTTGATGATGTCTTTATTGACATCAAACAGAATTTCATTGGTGGATGCCTTTCCTTTCTCCAACAGATCCTTAACTAACAAACTTCTTGCATCCACATCACCTGATGCAATACGCAGGTTGCTGACAAATAAACCAATTTCAGAGGCAGGTATTACAGTTCCGTTACAGATATAAAATGTATTACGCAGATCAGCTGTTAACGCTGTTGGCAGATCAATAATCTTAGTCTTATCAAGATACACACGCACCCTTGCTTTGTTGACAGCAATACTTACATGCAGAATTTTATTGGTGTAAGAAACAATAGGAAAATCATTCTTCGTACCCGTTGGATCTTTAAAGCCATACTCGATCAGTTTCTCATTTGCATCACTGTAATGCCAGATGGTAGTGTAAAACTTATCACGGTAAAACAAATCTTCTCGAAGAATATTCTTAACGGGTGTAAAGCCAAACTGAATGAAGGGAGTATTTCGATCGCCTTGTTTCATCAGGAAAAGATCAAACTCGATCGTACAATTTTCAGGTAATGGTTTGTTGAGTACCGGATGCACAACTGATCCGTGTGCAACTTCCAGCCATTTGCCATCCTTTCCATCAATGGTTGAAATACGACCGCTTCCATTGGTGTTCCATTGCGCAGGAAAATCACCCTCGGCATCTTTCTCAAACTTATCTTCAAACAACACTTTACCGCCAGGCACAAAATCAGAAAACGATCTGCTTCCTGCCGGACTTGTTGTGTCAGCTTTCGCTGATGAGCTTTTTTTATCGGTTGTTTTCTTCTCATCCTTTTTTGTTGCGTTCTTCCCTGCTTTGTTAATTCCTTCTTCTGTCTTATCAAGTCCTTTGTCTATTGATTCATCTACTTTTCGGTTGATGCGATCATTCACTTTCCGTTTAACACGATCACCAATTGATTGGCCCGTTGAAGAAACTGCCGTAAATAAGAGAAAGAATAGTAATGATAAAATAGGTAATGCAGTTGATCTGTTTTTCATTATTTACAATTTGCTGTAAAGTTGAAAAATAACCGGGCGCCTGTCAATTACCTTTTTGTGTAAGGAGCTTTACTAATCGATTTTTACGATCTTATGCTGCAAAGCTTTGGCTACTGCTTCGGTACCGCAGCTGACATGAAGTTTACTGTAGATATTACGCAGATGCTTTTTTACCGTGTCAACCACGATATTACTTTTTGCAGCAATCATCTTATAAGAATTACCCTGCACCAGCATTTCGAGAATTTCTTTTTCCCGGTCACTTAAATTAAACGGGTCGCTGGCAGGAAGATTTTGTTTACGGAAGTGTTGAAATACTTTCTGTGCCACAAACGGACTCATGGGTGCACCACCCTGCATTACTTCCAGTAATGATTGTATAAGTTGAACGGGAGATGTGTTCTTTAACAAATAACCATCGGCTCCTGCACAAATGGAATCAAATATTCGGTTATCATCATCAAACACAGTATGCATGACCACTTTTACATGCGGGAATTTGTTCTTGATCTGCCGAACTCCTTCAATGCCACTCATGCCGGGCATATCTATATCCATCACCACAAGATCAGTTCCGCTACTTTCTACCTGCTCTACAGCATGTATGCAATCGGCAAATGCACCAACCACTTTAAAGTTCACTTCATCATCCAACAACATTTCAAGTGATTGACGCAAACGTGCATTATCCTCAAATATCAACAGGCTATAAGGCATAGTGCAAATTATAAACGAACAGGCAAAACTGCAACTACTCATTTGGGTACTATCCCAGCGGCATATCCAGGTTAACAGTTGTTCCTTTACCTGGTTCCGATTCAACTGTAAGCGATGCTTTCAGCAGTGCAGCTCTTTGCTGCATGTTCCGCAAGCCGTTTCCTTCCTTTACTTCATTCATATCAAACCCACCACCATTATCTTTCACTAACAGCTTCATACTGTTTGGACTGATGAGTACTTCCACTTTTGCATTAGTTGCCCTGGAATATTTGACCATGTTATTTACTGCTTCTTTAAAGATCAAGTAAAGATCCCTACGTTGGTCCATTCCCAGTTTTACTTCTGATGCATCCTCAGGAAAATTCATTTCATAGCTGATATTCTTACCATCCATCATGTCGGCTGCGTAACGCTTCATGCGTACAAAAAGATTATTCAGTTCATCGTAGCGTGGATTGATGTTCCATACAATATCACTCAGGCTTTCACTTACATGCTGGATATCATCCGCTGCCTTGCTTAAATATTCTTTTGCTTTATCAGGATCAGTTGCATTTCTTCTTGCGAGTTCAGTGAGTATATTGATGTTGCTCAGCGATGCGCCAATATCATCGTGCAGGTTTCTTGAAATTGAATTGCGCATTTCCTGCAGGTGTACCTGTTCCTCAAGTTTTTTCTTGATCTGGAAACGGTTGAACAATACAACAGCCAATATCAGAATCAATAAAGCTCCTGCAATCAGCAGATTTCGCAGTTGTTTCTGTGCCTGAATCTGCTTATCCTGTAATTCTTTTTCCTGTTGTGCAAGTTTAAGTTGCTGCTGATCATTTCTTGTAACGAGTAATTGCTTTTCCAGCTCTTTATCTTTCTCTTTTAACCGCAGATCCTGTAATTCCTGTTGCTGCATCAGTAAATTAATTTCGCTCTCCTTTTGCTTTGCCAATGAAAGATTGCCAGTGATCACAGCTTTCTGTTTTTCTATTTCCAACTGACGGATACGTTGCTCTGTTTTCAACCGTTCAATTTCAAGATCTTTTTTTTCTGTTTCATACTTTGTTTCAATGTCTGCTATTTTACTGCTCGTTTCCAATGAAACAAGACTATCACGGTACAGGATATGCTTTTTATAATCGTCCAAAGCTTTCGCATAATCTTTGTAATTATTGAAAAATGCTGAACGGAAATAATACCCATCCCGAATATTCATACGTGAATTGATTCTTGTTGCCAGGTTGATGGCCTTATTATAGAACGATACAGCTCCTGCACTGTCGTTCACTTCTTTTGAACTGGAAAGAATCGCAGCAGAAATATACCTGCGTGACAGCATCACATTGTCGCCTGTTTGCTCTAGAATTGCAATAGCTTTCTTTTCATAACCGAGTGCTTCATTATTTTTTCGTTGCCGGTTCATTAATAACACCATGCTGGTATAAGCATGTGCCAGTTTGTTTTTTGAACCGCTCAGGCCTGCAAACTTCAATCCCAACTCACCATAATGTTGTGCCTGTTGAAATGAATCGGCAAACAGATATATCTGTGAAAGATTATTGTAGGTTGTAGAAAGCTCATCGTAATTACCAATCCGTTCCCGGATCACTACTGCACGTTTTCCATACATTATTGCTTCCTGTTTTTTACCCAACTCGTAATACAAACCGGCGATATTATTCAATGTTTGTGCAATGCCATCATCATCGTCCAGCTTCTCATACAATGTGAGCGCTTTCGTTTGCCAGAGCATTTGATTTTCAAAGTCACCCATTTCCATAAATGCCTGCCCCATGCTATTGTATACGGATGCAGTATTAGATGACTGTTCAAGTTCATAAGCCGATTTCAATGATTTTTCGAACAATGCAACTGCTTCCTCATGTTTTGAAAAATAACTTGCGTGTAAACCCATCTGGTGATAAACAGCGGCAAGTAACGGACCATCATTTAATTGCAATGCGATTTTTAATGCCAACGAATCGTAGTGAATTGCCTCTTTATTCTCTGATTGTTTGAACAACAGTTCAGCTTTTTTTAAAACAGCATAACCTTCACCTCGTTCAAATTTTAATTTTCTGCTTTGCTCCACAGCGGTTGAATTTATTTTCAAAGCAGAATCAATCCGGCCAACAGCAGCCAGTTCATCGGCACGTGCAATTAATGTATAAACGGAGAGCGTATCTTTTGTGTTATTTTTTTGGGCATACAAATTACCGACATACAAGTATAAAAAAGTAAGCAGGAAAAGGTGCACATTTCGAAGATGCATAAATTGCCTTTTAAAAACTGTAAGTTAAAACATTGCCGTGGCAGTTCATAGTACCGCTTTGGGTACTTGATTTTCGTAAATTTGTAAAATGCAAGAGGCAATGAACAGGCTGGTTTTATTTGATGGCGTTTGCAACTTCTGTAATTTCTGGATACAGTTTGCATTAAAGCGAGATAAGAAAGGAAAGTTGACCTTTGGTTCACTGCAAGGCGAAACGGCGCAACGGATATTACCACAGTATAACATCGACCCTTTGGTTATTACTTCTGTTATTTTTATTGAAGATGGTATTGCCTACCGTGAATCGACTGCAGCATTGAAAGTGTGCAGGCATTTAGATGGTGGTTGGAAATTGTTGTATGCACTCATTGTTATTCCAGCATTTATCAGAGATGGTATTTATAAATGGATCGGTAAGAACCGTTACAAATGGTTTGGCAAACAGGAAAGCTGTATGTTACCAACACCAGATCAAAGACAACGATTTGTTGATTGAAAAAAAGAGGCCGTATCAAAATAATGATACGGCCTCTTTTTTTGCTGACTTTCATAGAAGCAACCCTCAATATGTTGGGTCACTGTTGAGTCTACTTTTAAACCAGTGATGATTTTACAACCATTAGCGTTTAATTTATGCCAACGATTTTTCCTGTTTTGATGATACCATTAATACTAACCTTATAAAAAATAGTACCGTTGAATTTTAACCCTGTGTTTGGAACAAATACCTGTTCATGAGCTTTCACCTGTTGCTCGCCGGCATAAATTCTTGCACCTGTCATTGTAAAATATTCAATGGTTATTTTTCCGGCAACCGGCGATTGAACTCGTAAACTGAATGTTCCCTGGTGAGGATTGGGAAATGCGCCCACTTCAAGACTTTCAATGAGCAGGTTATTTTCCAATCTCACAATCGGCTGTTCAGTAATAACTGCGGATGATGATTTTGTTCCGCCTCCTATTACAATTACACTGTTAGCACCAACCGCCTGTATTGGCAAAGCTGCATCACTTGCTCCCGGCTGATTATCATAAATAACCTGGCCATTATTTTTGTTATATATCTTCATTCGAATTTTGTCAATGCCTGTTCCATCAAGCTGGCCATCAACAACGGTCATTGTGAATCCAATACCACTTTGATCTCCAATGATCTTACCTGTGCCCTTGAATTGTGACATGGAATTACTGATCACCAGGTACTCGAAATTCAATGCATTGAATTCAAAATCGCCTACCTTAAACTCAAACTGTGCTTCACCTTTAGGATATGTGGCGTTTTTATAATTCACAGTAAATCCGTAAGTAGCATCGCCTTTAGCAGTTGGACTTTTTACCAGAGCGCCAGCCGGAGAAACAAAATAACCGCCTCCGTAAGTGTATCCGCCATTTGGATCATACACTACAAGAATGGCATCGAGATTTTCGTTGGTATTGCTGTAGCTGGTTACTCCATTTTGATCAATTACATTCATCCTTAACTTGTAAACTCCCGCAGCAGTGAATTTATTAGAACCGGTTACTGTTCCATTATTCATACCTGATGGTTCGGTTACAGTGCCAGCAATCGTTTTATCATCAATCAACCATTTAGCGGTATGTGTTTTGCCGGGCACATCCCAAAACTCACCGGTTAAACTTACTGTTGTGCCAATTTTTACTGAAGCGCCACTAGCCGGCGTAATAATGTTATGTGAAACTGTAACATCGGTAGTAGCCGTACTGGCATTGCCCGCAGCATCTGTACAGGTAACCGTAATTGTGTAAACCCTTTTAACACCTTTCCTCGGAATTTCAGCTCTTAGATTAACTGTATTGTCACCTGTTATTTCCCAATCTGGGCCAATATTGTCTCCTGCAAATTCGCCTGCTTTAATAGCAACAGCAGTGATCTTACACGTAGTACCGGGGCAATTATCGGTAGAGGTGGTAGTTACCGTGACACTTTTCATTTTACGATCTGATGGCCATATGGCTTGTGGGTTAGGCACAACAGATATTATTGTTGGAGGAATATTGTCAACAACAGTAACGTTAGCTGTACAAGTTGAAGAGTTGTTATTGTTATCAGTTACGGTTAATGTAACAGTATTGTTGCCTTTATTACTGCAATTGAACGTTGTTTTATCAAGGCTATAACTTTTAATTCCACAGGCATCTGTTGAACCATCATCAATCTGAGAAGGAATAATGCTGGCATTGCCACTTGCATCAAGATTAACTGTAATGTTTTTACATTTTGCTACAGGAGCTATCTTATCTACAACAGTAACCGTTGCTGTGCAGGTTGATGAATTACCATGAATATCGGTCACTGTTAATGTTACAGTATTCGATGCAGGATCACTGCAACTGAAACTTGTTTTACTTAATACACGGGATTGAATACCACAACCATCCGAAGAACCATTATCAACCTGTGCTGCAGTAAGCGTACCATTTCCTGATGCATCAAGCTCAACAGTAGCATCTTTACATTTTGCCACCGGTGCATCCTTATCTGAAACGGTAATATTAAACGAACAGGTTTGGGTAGTTATGTCGGTATAAGAATAAGTTACTTTTGTTGTACCCAATTGAAATTGTTTGCCGGCAACCCCACCTTCACCTTGAACAACTGTATTATTATATTCTATTTTATGCTGAACATTGGCATATAAAGTACTGGAAGACATGATTGCATTGATGCCGTTTACAGTAGCATAACATTTTCCTGCATCAACATTGTACGGATTCTCAGGTGAAGGGCAAGTCATACGTACATCGCTGCCATCGTAAGCAAGAATGGTTCCGTAAGCAAAACTGTTAACGATATAGCCTGATACATATAATCGCCTGTTACGGTAGAGTACCCCAAGCGGATAACCATTAAGGTTTAAGTCTGTAGTTACATAACCATCCGTACCAAAGGAAGGATCGACAGTACCATCAGTTTTAAACCGGCCCATTTTAAAAACAGTATTGCCGCCAATGGCAAGAATTTTATTATCGGGCTGTACCAGCAATTTTGTAGGTGAGAAATCGGGAGTAATGCTTAAGTCTTCGCTCCCGTCGGTATTGAGGCGTTTGATAACACTGTTATTTAAATAGACGATTTTTGAATTGCCATCAGTAAGTAATGACCGCACAACAGCATTTGTTTTTACATAGGGAAAACTGGTTTCCATTGATCCATTTTCCTTGAACTTGGAAATGTAATAACCGTCTTCTTCATTATAAAAACCATCTTCCCATAAAATGATGTTGTTAGCAGCATCGGTTGTAACCCTTTCTCCCGAATAATTATAGCTGGAGTTTTCAACCAACACCCGGAACCCTCCGTTAAAAAAAGTTTCATCAAAGCTACCGTCACTTAACAGCCTTGCAATGTATGTTCGGTTTCTGTCTGAAGCTGTCATTCCTCTTACAAATCCTGTAACAACAATTCTGTTATTTTTATCAACTGTGATATCGTTTAGTCTAACAGCAAAATAACCAAAGACAGATAGCTCTGCCAGTATGCCGCCACCTGTTCCATCTGCATTAAATATCCAAACCCTGTTTAAAGGAGCGGGGCTGTTCCCAAGAGTTTGTACCGATTCTGTAGCAACAATTCTTCCGTCTGCCAATACTGCAAATGATGTAAAATATTGATGTATCTCATCACTTAAAAAGAACCTGCGTTTACCATTACTGCCATAGGTAAGATCAGGAGTACCGTTGGCATTATACCTGCGAAATATACTGTAAGTATAAGATTCGGTAGCTCCGTTTTCATAGTAACGTACTGCTAACTCATGATCGGTGAGAAGGAACTGTCCGTTTGATAAAGGCAGTATGTTCTCAAACCTCGACATACTTTCAGTAGTAACAACAATCCCGAAACTTCCAAATGATTGATCCAATGCGCCAGGTTGTGCATTGCCCGTTAAGCAATAAAAAAAACTAAATATTGCAAAAAGTAAATGTTTTATTCTCATAATTGTCAATTTTAAAAACTGAAGTAATAGTCAATGTTTCATTTCATGCAGCAACCACCAATCGCCTTGTCGAACAAAAGAGCAGTTAAATGAAAACCGGTGCTGGTTATTATCTAATACAGTACTGCCTTCCTTTCTCAAATAGCCTTTTATTGATGCTTTAAACATATCTGGTTTATTATTTTTTCTCTCGCATACCGAGATCACTGCCAATTCTGTGATCACAGGGTTTTCATTTGAATTTAACAAGCCTTTCTTTTTAATGCTATCCATCTCTTTTTCAAGTTCCTGATAACAGGAAAGAGTAACATGCTTTTTTAATGACTCTATTTTACCAGTATTCATTGCTTTTTGAACCAGGTAAAAAAGAATTCTTGAATTTTCAATCATACTGCCATGATCCCAAATTTTATCTTTCTGTACAAGATGGCTTAGTCTTGCACCTGCAATTGATATTTGTAAGCTGGTCCAGGAAAATTTCATTACTAATCTGAAATTATTGTGTGCAAGTGCATACAGCACGAGGAACTGTATTTGTGGTGGGTTCAATTGTTTGAATGGAAGTAGAACAATTAAAAAAATAGCGTACTTGTTACCGTGTACGGCAGGTATGAAGCTTTAAAAGGCCGGTTGGAACTGATAAACGGCGATACGATAAAAAAGGGCAAATGGCAATTGAATAATTGCAATCTAGAAAGTAACTTTAAGCAGACTAGTGCGTAACATGCCTATACGCTCCTTTTATATAACACTGCTTATACTTGGCTATACAAAGCTTTTTTCACAATCTTTTGATGAGAAAGATTTTACCCGTTATACAAAACTCGATGGGTTATCACATAACAGCGTCACGGGCATTGTGCAGGATTCATCAGGCTACATCTGGGTAAGTACAAAAAAAGGTCTCAATCGTTTCGACGGAAGATCGTTCAGTAATTTTTTTAAACGAACTGATAATTTACCACTGCCGGAAAATGATATCCTTTACTTATCATGGCAACAAAACGAGATCATCGGTTCCACTGCCGTAGGCGCATTTGCATATAATACCAATACAAGAAAACTCAGATCCTTTTTTGTTCCTGCTGATTCCACAATTTATTTCTGGTCGAATCAGGTATGGCAAACATTAAAAGACAAGTCAGGCAATTATGTGTTATCAACAAAAACGGGTTTATATATTTTCAACGGCAATGGAAAGCTTATCTCCCGTTATGATCATTTTTCTCCAAAGGATGCAGGACGTAAAGAATTGTGGTTTGGGAACTGGCTGGCACAATTAAGCGACGGAAGAATATTCCAAGAGAATAACCTTGCCGGATCCTTCTACAATTACAAAACGAAAAAAATAGAAGCACATTCATTTGGGAAACATCCCTCTCTCAGGAAATTACTTAATTTCAAAACAGATGAAGAACGAATTTCGTTTTACGCCGGCAACGATCAATTGATAATTCCCGGTTCGGAAAAAAACACATTGGAAATCCACAACCTTGTTAACGGCCAACATACATCCTTCACCATTCCAAAACATGTTATTCCCGATCTTGATTGGTACAGCAAACTATTTTTTATTAATGACAGCGTTGCTGCACTTACCAGCAAAGTTGGAGGATTTTACCTGCTTCATTTTGCAGAAGCAACAAATCAATGGTCTTCCGACGGGAGAAAATTTTTTGCAGGAAAGTATTGTACTTCAGTTTTCACTGATAAAAAAAATCGCTTGTGGATAGGCACCAACGATGGATTGTATAAACAAAATATCAGGAATACTTTTTTTGATGATGAAGATCTGTCGCAGCAACATCCTTCAATAGTAAATACAGGCATTCAAAGTGTTTTCATTTCGCAGAACAAAATGTTTGTGGGTTTAAGAAACGAGGGAGGGCTGCTTGTGTTAAACAATCAAACTAAAAAGATCGAACAGGTTGTTGATCTTTCAAAACACGGGGCCGGGAGCAACAGCCTGAATTTTATTTTCCAATTTAATCAAGATACATTATGGCTAGGTACTGCAAAAGGTATTCTATGGTTCAATAAAAACAATTTTTCAAATGGAAGATTGAATATACCGGGCCAACCTGCATGGTTTTACGATACAAAAACAAGAAGCTTTCTTAAAGATTCCGAAGGTGACCTATGGTTATCATTTGGTATTTTGAATAGCCTTGTACAATACAAGCGATCAGAAAATAAATTCTATGACTTTACAGCAAGCCCTTTACTGAAAATCACCTTTTGCTTTAGCATGGAAGAAGATAAAAAAGGGAATGTTTGGATAGCCGGGGATGGGCTCTGTCGCTGGAACAGGAAAAAAAATAAAATCGATACGCTCATCCCTTACCCTACCGTAATTAAAACGGTAACAAATTACATGCGACTGCTTGATTGTGACAATGAAAACAATTTATGGCTTGCTTCTTATGACAATGAGATCATTCAATACAACACTAACGAAAACAAAATGTATCTGCGTGTTGCAGAGAATAGCACGATCGATGGACATTCGGTTACCAGTTCTGATATTATAGCTGACCACATCTGGCTTGGTATGGCAAATGGCATTTCTGCATTTAATATAAAAGATCATTCCATTAAGCAATTTAATTATTCCGACGGATTACCTTCAGCAGTTGTTACCTCACCACGCAATGGCAGCTTTTATGATTCTGTAAAAAATCGTTTTTATTTTGGCGCAGGGCAGTATCTGATTTCATTTGTTGCCGACGCAAGAGCTGCGGAAAAAACAGTTCCTCTTTTTTCGGTAGAAGTGATGGGTGAAAACCAAGTACAAGATCAAAAAATTGTATTACCCTATTCAAAGAATAATGTTGAACTAACCTTAAACGCCATCAATTTTACTGACCCTGAGGAAAATCGCTTTGCTTATCGATTCCTGAATGACAAAAATGAAAATTGGAATCAATTAAATACAAAAAATGTGGTTGTGTTAAGTAAATTAACGCCAGGCTCTCATCACATTGAAGTAAAAATGTTTTCGGTCAATAATCGGTGGCAGCCGCAAACGCAAACCATTCACCTGCAGATTAAACCACCGTTCTGGAGATCACCCTATTTCCTCTTTCTTACCATTGCAGCTTTCGTAATCCTCGTTGTATTTCTATACCAAAAGCGGGTAAAACAAATTAATCGCCAGGCAAATATTGATAAACAGCTTACACAAACTGAAATGAAGGCACTTCATGCACAAATGAATCCGCATTTCATTTTTAATTGTCTGAACAGTATTCGTGAAATGATCCTGAATAATGAGAACGAGCAGGCTTCGCTGTATCTCAGCAAGTTTGCAAGGCTTATCCGTATTACGTTAAATCATTCAGCCAAACAATTTGTGAGCTTAACTGATACGGTGGATTATTTAGAAAGATATGTTGAAATGGAAAGCATCAGGAACAACCAGTTTCTCTATAAAATTGATGTAGCAAAAGATTTAAATGCACATATCATCATGGTTCCTCCAATGTTGATTCAGCCATTTATTGAAAATGCTATCTGGCATGGTTCGGCGCAAAAAAAGAACATCACCATACAGATCAGTTTTAAACAACAGGATAATCAATTGATCTGTATTGTTGAAGATGATGGGATAGGAATTGAAGAATCATTAAAAAGAAAAAAAGATATTACTCATGAACCATCTGTAGGAATTGATAATATTAAACAACGTATTGAATTGCTCAATGAAAAATACAACCTGCGTAGCACGATTCATATCCAGGACAAACTAACTCTATCACCGGCAAATGGAACCGGAACAATTGTTACGCTTCATTTACCAATTAAAACAAATGAAAACCTATGGACTTAAAAGCCGTTTTAATAGATGATGAACCCCGTGGCATCAGCTCAATGCAAAAACTTTTGCAGATCAATTGCCCCGATGTAACTGTTATTGGCAGCTTTACGGATGCCAATGAAGCAATAGATCAAATAAAAATTCTGGATCCCGATTTGATTTTTCTTGATATTGCCATGCCTGTAAAAAGTGGCTTTGAATTATTGAAAGAATTAAAAGGTGCCAACTTTGAAGTGATATTTGTTACTGCCCACAACCAGTTTATGGTGGAAGCATTTCATTTCAGCGCCATTGACTACTTATTAAAACCGGTAGAAGATAATTTATTGATCGATGCAGTTGAACGGGCAAAAAAAAGAATTAATGAAAAATCCGGGAACAAAAACATCGAAACATTTCTTCACAATCTCACGCAAAAACAATCGCCTCAAAAAATGAGGCTTTGTATACCGTCCTTAAAAGGTTTCCAGGTGATTGAGCTCGATGATATTTTGTACGCCGAGTCATCGGGCAACTACACGAACCTGTATTTTGCAAACAGCAAAATGACCTGCACCTCAAAACCGATGCATGAATATGAAAAGCTGCTGGAAGATGCAGGCTTTGTTCGTATTCACAAATCAGTTCTTGTAAACCTGAAGCATATAAAAGAATATTTTCGGGGCGAAGGCGGATCAGTTCTTCTTTCAAACGGGCATGAATTGGAAGTTGCCCGGAGAAAAAAAGATCTGTTGATCGCAAGAATGAAGGAATATTACAAATTCTAACCTGCTATTTCAAATTCTCCCTTCATATAAAATACGCATTCTCCACCCATCATTAAACGTTCTGTATTTTTCTGTTCGCAGATAATATCGCCTCCACGTTTACTCAACTGTTTTGCAATCATTCTTTTTTTATCCAGCTTCTCACTCCAGAAAGGAATCAACTGTGAATGCGCAGAACCTGTTACCGGATCTTCATCAATGCCTGCAGTTGGTGCAAAAAAGCGTGAAACAAAATCAACTGTATTTCCTTTTGCAGTTAGAATAATCATTTCGCCGGTTTTCTTCATGGCAGTAAAATCAGGTTTTGCATTGACTACTTCTTCTTCAGTAGCTACCTCTATCATCAGATCACGGTATTTATAAGCACCAAGGATTTCTTTCACGCCAAGAATTTCAGCAATACCTTCCGGATAATCATTTATACGTTCCGGTTTCCATGATGGGAAATCCATTTCATAATTAGTGCCATTTTTCTCAACGGTTAACAACCCACTTTTTGAACTGAATGTTACAGATGGTTTGTTATAACCAAGCTGTGTGTACAATACAAATGCACTTGCCAATGTAGCATGACCGCATAAATTAATTTCAAGCTCAGGTGTAAACCAGCGGATATCGTAATCGGCACCTTCTGTTTTCGATGGCACAAAGAATACTGTTTCGGCCAAATTATTTTCCATCGCCAGTTTTTGCATCAATTCATCATCAATCCATTTTTCTAATGGTACTACAGCAGCCGGGTTTCCTTTGAACAATGTTGAAGTAAATGCATCAACCTGGTATAATGATAATTTCATATAAAAAATTTAGAGTTGCAAATTAGGAAAGTATCACCGACATAAATATGTGATTTTGCGACAACGATGTGAAGGAATCCTTAATAAATTCGTGGTAATGCCAGTTTATACCGCACAACAATAATTCGAAATGCAACAATAAATACAATGGCAATGATCGTTGCAAAAGGACTGAACATATCAACTTTTAACAACAAGAGGTAAAGTATCCCACCCAAAATAGAAACAGAAGCATAAATTTCTTTACGGAAAACAAGCGGCACATTGTTCAGCAGCACATCTCGTATTACACCACCAAACGACCCGGTAATAGTGCCCAATGCAACACATATACCCGGACTGAATTGCAATTGCAATCCTTTCTCCACACCGATGAGTGTAAAAAGGCCAAGACCAAATGCATCAAATAAAAATAAGGTACTTGTAAAACGTTTGAGGTAGTTACCAAAGAACATGGTACCAATAGCCGCTGCAATAATTACTATCGTTGTTGTTCCGTTCCGCAACCATCCAACAGGTGTATCACCAATCAACACATCCCGCAATGTTCCGCCGCCAATAGCTGTAACAAAGGAAAGGATGATGACACCAAACGGATCAAGCTTTTTTTCCATTGCAGAGAAGGCACCTGAAACTGCAAATGCAAACGTGCCGAGTATATCGATGATGGAAAGGAAGGACATGTTTGTGAATCGCTGATAGTGAATAGTGAATGATTAAAAACGTAAAGAGTTTAATTAAACTTGAGAGTCATAAAATTTTTTCGTCTGACAGGGGCGTCTAACGAGGCGTATTCACAATTCACCACTCACCACTTATCACTCTCTCATCATCTCCTGCAACACCGTCATGATCTCTTCAACATTCGGTTTGCTGAAGTAATCACCATCACTGCCATAAGAAGGACGATGTGCTTTGCCTGTGATAGTGCGAGGAGCAACATCAAGATATTTATAACCGCCTTGTTCTTCCATTACTTTATTGAACATGTAAGCTGCTGCGCCTCCGGGTACATCTTCATCAATGAAAGCGATGCGGTTTGTTTTCTTTAATGATTCAAGAATAACATGATCAACATCAAAAGGCAAGAGTGTTTGTACATCAATAATTTCGCAACTGATGCCAAAACGTTCAAGCTGTTGTGCCGCATCATCAATAATGCGCAGAATAGAACCGTATGATACAATGGTAATATCTGTTCCTTGTCTCACCACTTCCGGTACACCCATCGGCACCGTGAAGGATGAAAGATTAGAAGGCATTTTTTCTTTTAAGCGATAGCCATTCAAACACTCGATCACCAGACCCGGTTCATTGCTTTGCAACAATGTATTGTACATACCTGCTGCCTGCACCATATTGCGTGGCACACATACATACATTCCCCGAAGACTGTTAATGATCATACCCATTGGCGAACCACTATGCCAGATGCCTTCCAAACGATGACCTCGTGAACGAACGATCAACGGTGCACTTTGCCTTCCTGCTGTTCGGTATTGCAATGTTGCCACATCATCAGTGAGCGGCTGCAAGCCATAAACTAAATAATCGAGGTATTGAATTTCTGCTATCGGACGAAGGCCACGCATTGCCAGACCAATACCTTGTCCCATAATGGTCAACTCACGAATGCCTGTATCAAAAATGCGGTTCTCACCGTGTTTTGTTTGCAAGCCGGCGAAGCCCTGGTTTACATCACCAATAAAACCGAGATCCTCACCAAAAGCAACTGCTTTTGGATTGTTCGAAAATAGCTGATCAAAATAACGGTTGAGAATTTCATAACCATTCAACAACGATGCATCAGCTGCATATTCTGCTTTTACTTCAGGTACTTTCATGGCACTGGCTGCACCTTCATGATACAAATGCGAGCTGAACAATGCTTCGTTTTCTTTCTGCAACTTTTTATACAACTCATTTGCAGCAGACGAAACACCTGCAACAGAAATGCCTTTATACAAAGCACTCATTACATCCCTGCGGTTAGGCTCACGAAGTTTGTTTAATTCATTGATCACCTGTTCAACTTCTTCTCTATTGTGAGATAATGCAGCGGCCTGTTGCAATGCAGCAACTACTTCTGTAACCTGTTCTTTAACCGGCAATTCAAATTCTTTCCACGCTTCATTTTTTTCATTGCGTACAAATTCTTTTGTTTCCCTTTCAATTGTGCTGAGCTGTTCTTCATCTGCCAGGTTGTTTTCGATGATCCACTCCTTCATCTTCTTGATACAATCCCACTCACGCTCCCATTGCAAACGATCCGCTGTTTTGTAGCGCTCATGACTACCCGAAGTGGAATGACCTTGTGGCTGCGTTACTTCTTCCACATGAAACAATGCAGGTGTATGCGTTGCACGTATTTTTTCAATACCCGCTTCAAACACTTCGCACATGCCGGCATAATCCCATGCTTTCACTTTATAAATTTCAATACCGGTGGTTCCGTCTTTTTTCTGAAAGCCTTTCAGGGCTTCTGAAATGGAACCTTTGGTTGTCTGATATTTTTTAGGAACAGAAATGCCATATCCATCATCCCAAACAAACACAGCCAAAGGAATCTGTTGCACTGCAGCAGCATTCATCGTTTCCCAGAAATGACCCTCACTTGTTGATGCATCGCCAATAGTAGCAAAACATACTTCGTTTCCTTTATTTGAAAGCTGGGTGAACTGCTTCAGCACATCTGAATGACGGAATAATTTTGATGCTAATGCCAAACCAACCGAACGGGGCATTTGTGCTGCCGTTGGCGCCATACCTGAAGTAAGGTTCTTACGATTCACCAGGTCGAGAACATTGCCATTTGCATCTACAAATTCAGAAGCAAAGTGTGAGTTCATCTGGCGGCCTGCACTGTGTGGATCATGTGCCGTATCGGGATCAGCATACAGCTGGGCGAAAAATTCTTTTATTGATGCAACACCTGTTGCAAACGCAAAGGTCTGGTCACGGTAATAACCACTGTAAAAATCGCCGGGCTGGAAAAACTTAGCCATTGCAAGCTGCGGCACTTCCTTACCATCGCCAAAAATGCCAAACTTGGCCTTACCCGTAAGAACTTCTTTACGGCCAAGAAGACTGGCTTCACGACTAAGGCAAGCGATGCGGTAATCCTGCAACACTTCCTGCTGAAAATGCTCAAATGAGAGCTGCTGGAGTTGCAAGGTTTCGTTAGTGGTTGATTCCATGCGGCAAAAATAAATGATTTGCTCCCACGTTAACACTTGTAAGCCGAATTGGTGAAAACAACCCTTTTACTGTGAAAAACCGTGCGGGAGGTAAAATTCGGCCCCAAGCTATGAAAATTCCGGGCTAATTGCCGCTAATAAAATTTTGTGAAAGGCAACCATACAGGGTTATGAACTGTCTGTACTAATACTTACTTTTACAACTCTAATAAAAGCATTTATGAAAAAACATGTTATTACCCTTTGTGCCGGTTTACTGCTGGGCTTTGCAGGCATGGCTCAAAACCATGACGGGCACAACCACAGCACTGCCACAACCCCCACAACTCCTGCTCCAAAACCTGAAAGCATTAAACTTTCTGAAACAACATTTGATTTTGGAAAGATCCCGCAAGGAAAACCTGTAACACACATTTTCACGGTTGAAAATATTGGTAAAGATTCGTTGAAGATCGATAACGTGCAGGCATCCTGCGGATGTACAACTCCTGAATGGAGCCGTACAGCTGTAGCTGCCGGTGGCAAAACAACCATTAAAGTTGGTTACAATGCTGCTGCAGAGGGCGTGTTCGACAAAACCATCACCATTTATTATAACAACGGAGAAGTGAAAGTGATGAACATTAAAGGAACCGTTTGGAAAACTCCTGACCAATCGGCACCAACCAACCAGGCATTAAATATCTTTAAACAATAAAAACAAAATCAGCATACGATGAAACAGTTCATGATCGCCTTTGTAGCACTATTTGTTTTCACTGCAGTGAATGCACAAACAAAAAAGCCAGCTGACCTTGTAAAATTTACAAGTGAAACAGTTGACCTCGGTAAAGCCAAATTGAACAGTCCTGTAACAGCAACGTTTACATTTACCAATAACAGTAAAGAAGATGTGGTGATTGAAACAGTTACGCCGGGTTGCGGCTGCACAAAATCTGATTATACAAAAGAACCTATCAAACCGGGCAAAACGGGCACTATTACCGCCACTTACAATGCCGCCACACCGGGCAAATTCTCAAAGCAAGTAAGAGTAAAATTGCTGGGGATTGATCAGGAGCAGGTGCTTACCATCTTAGGTAATGTTGAACAATAAATAAACCATCTCCATTTATAATCAGCCTCCGGATTTTTCGGAGGCTTTTTTATTTCCAATACTAATAAATGTAAGTACCAACCCTATCTTTGCCCGCATGTTAGCAATCAGTAAACGTGGCGAACAAATGCCGCCCTCGCCCATTAGAAAATTAGTTCCCTTTGCAGAAGCTGCCAAAAAGAAAGGCATCAAAGTATTTCATTTGAATATTGGTCAGCCCGATATTGAGACACCTCCTGCTATTCTTGATGCGGTGCGCAATACAGATATTAAAGTACTCGAATACAGCCACAGCGCCGGTAACGAAAGCTATCGCCGTAAACTGGTGCAGTATTATAAAAAAGTGAGGATTGATGTGAGTTACGACCAGATCATGATCACAACCGGTGGTAGTGAAGCAATCATGTTTGGTTTTCTCACCTGTTTAAATCCAGGTGATGAGGTAATTGTTCCTGAACCGTTTTATGCGAACTATAATGGATTCGCCTGCGCTGCGGGTGTAACGGTTGTGCCCATTACTTCAACCATTGAAACGGGTTTTGCCCTGCCTCCTATTGAAGATTTTGAAAAAGTAATTACAGCAAAAACAAAAGCGATTATCATCTGCAGTCCAAACAACCCTACCGGTTATTTATACAGCAAAGAAGAGATGTATAAACTGAAAGAGCTTTGTTTGAAGTACAATCTCTATCTTTTTAGTGATGAAGCATACCGTGAATTTTGTTATGATGGTGACTATGTCAGCGCCTTGCATGTTGAAGGACTTGAGCAGCATGTGGTATTGATGGACACCATCAGTAAACGATACAGCGCCTGCGGAGCAAGGCTTGGCGCACTTGTTACAAAGAACAAAGCGGTGTATGATGCTGCCATGAAATTTGCACAGGCAAGATTGAGCCCTCCCGGCCTGGCACAGATCATGGGCGAAGCAGCGATTGATTTGCCTGAATCTTATTTTGAAGCGCCGAAAGCTGAATATCTCTCCCGCCGAAATCTATTAGTAAGGCGATTGAATGCAATGCAAGGCGTGGTTTGTCCCAACCCGGGCGGTGCTTTTTATGCCATGGCGAAATTACCGATAGATGACAGCGATAAATTCTGTCAATGGTTGCTTGAATCATTTTCTTACAAAGGACAAACGCTAATGCTGGCACCAGCAACAGGTTTTTATGGTACACCAGGACTTGGAAAACAGGAAGTAAGGCTGGCTTATGTGCTGAATTTAACAGCACTTGATCAGGCAATGGATTGTTTAGAAGAAGCCTTGAAAGTTTATCCGGGAAGAACCGAAAATTGATTTCAACAATTAGCTGTATTTCTCTATTTTTGCAGCCCCAAATAGGCCGGGGTAGCTCAGCTGGTTAGAGCATCGGATTCATAACCCGAAGGTCGGCAGTTCAAGTCTGCTCTCCGGTACTTAATATAAAAGTCCTGCTAATGCAGGACTTTTTATTTTAATAGAGTAGACGCTTGCGTTTTTTACCTTGCATACACATCCAGTTCATGTATCTGATCTTTATAATCAGCAGGAAGTAATATGCTTTTCAGCATCCAGTCCATCTTCATCAGCCTGCTGATCTTATATAAAGGCACAACGGGTGTAAGCAATGAGAAATCACGAAGCTGCAACAGCTCTTTCACTGTATCCGGCACTACAAGTTTTTGTCCTTCGATCAACACTTTAAACCGCATGCTGCCAAGATGCTTTTCATACTGCTTAAAAAGGTCAGCGGTGTATTCACTCTTTTTGAGGTCGGCTATTAAATGGGCTTTACGTACTGGTAGCCATTCAACATAATTAACCGGCAATTCTTTCAAGCCCATTCTTATACCCACACGATAAAACACATTATATACCTCTTCTTTTTCTTCATCGCTTAACTTTTCTTCAAGCAACTCATACGATGCAATGGAATAATGGATCAACATAAACAACACATCCCGGTAAGCCCATTCGGGAATTTTATAGCCACGACTTTGTTCTACAGCAGTATGAATGTGATGCATCATATCAATTGCCTTGTAAGCCTCATCCTCAAATGAAAAAATGATTTTTTTCGCATAGGAAACCGTTGAGAATAACCTTCCAAGCGGATCGGCAGGCAGCTTGCCCGTAAAGTAAAGCCAATCAACAGCTTTGTTAAGCGCAAACTCGGCTGAGGCGCCTGCAAAAATAAACAGCACGGTATCGCTTTTACCCCAGATCTTTCGCACAACTGAATGATGTTCAACAAACACTTTCATACACAACTTATTTCTGTTTAGTTAGCTATCAACTGCAGCCGTTCTTGCTTAACCGCAAGGGCCAGCTATCCTTAGGCGGAAAGAAAACTTTTCAAAAATCATTTGATTGATTCACAAATATACACTTACTTTGTATTTCAAAGTACTTTTAAAGTATTAAACCTTTTCTTTATGACCTACAAATTGAACATTGGGACTATTATCAGCTGGATCTTTGGCGTAATTGTTTTTGCTATCGGCATTGTGAATACATTTTGGGGAAACGATACTGCTTTCGGAATTTTTATTCTGCTTCTCTCGTTCGTTTACTTTCTACCGGCAAATGAACTACTTAAGAAGATCACAGGTTTTTCAATTCCAAAAATGGGATTAATAAAAATCGGTTTGGGTTTCTTTGTTATCTGGGCATCATTAGGTGTGGGAGAATTATTTGATAAAGTTGAACTCATGCTGAAAAGCTTCTAACCCACATTAGTGATTTTAAAAACAAACCTGATGCAAGGAAAAATTTCTTTACAAAATGTATTCAGCTGGTTTTTCGGCTTAGCTGTTCTAACCATAGGAATATTAAATCTGGTACTTATACATCCTGTTCCGGGCATAGTTGGCATATGTTTATCCTTGCTTTTCTTTCCACAGGTAAATGAACTATTGAAAAAATGGTTTGGTTTCGTCCTTCCTTTTGCAGTAAAAGTTTTTCTGGCACTCTTTATTTTCTGGTTCACCTTAGGTATCAGTGATCTCGGGGATGTGATTGATGGGTGGGCCCGTTAAAAAGGATGTAAAAACCGGATCGGCAAACCCATTTCTTATTTCTTCATCAACATCAACACCGAACCTGCCAAGGTTAACAGTAATACCATCTTCCGGTAATGCAGATCTCTTATTTTTTGTGTTAAACGAATACCCAGTAAGAATCCAAGAATCAACGCAGGCAATAATACAAGATCGGTTTGCAGTGTTTGTACATTTATGTTCTTCCAGTAAAAAACCTGGAAAGGAAGTTTAAATAAATTCATCACTAAAAATATCCATGCCGCCGTACCAATAAAATCATTTTTAGGTAAACGCATTGCAAGGAAATAAAGATTTGCAAATGCACCGGCAAGGTTACCGATCATGGTCGTAAAGCCCGCCGCCAATCCTGTACCCGTTGCGAATAATGGATGTTGTGGTACCGATGTTGATTTACGGAACTCCAACCATAACACAAGGACGATGGTAATAACAATGATCACAGCCATTATTTTTCGAAAAACAATCTCGTCCATATCTTTTCCTGAAAACACACCTAACAGAATTCCAATGATCATCCATGGAATTACTTTCCAGAAATGTTTCCATTGTGCATGGCGGTTGTAATACGATACGGCACCTATATCTGCAAAGCATAGCAACGGCAATACAATTCCTGTTGATGACTTACCGCCAAATGCAAGCGCCATGATGGTAACAGCCAACATGTCAACACCTTTCAATCCACCTTTCGCTAATCCAATTGCAAAAGCAGCCAGTAAAATAAATGCCCAGTATGAGAGGGAATACAATGAAAGAATTTCCATGAACTGTAAAGAAAAGAAAAATATTAATTAATGGCTGTTTTACGATGTTTCTTCTGAAAAAGCAAAACCTCAAACAAAACAATTCAGGTAACAATTTGCTAACCGCATATTCACCATTCCCTAACAATTTGGAAACACTGCCCCTCCATCTTAGCGGCAATAAAACTTTCCAATTATGCTCCGTTCATTATCACTGGCATCTGTTGCCGTTGCAGGATTTCTTTTTTCATCCTGCGACAAAAGCGAGAACAAAAAATTTTACAACAACAACATTGAATTCGCAAACAAATCAGTAAATCCGGCACTTGCATTTACAATGCCCGGTTTCAACAACGTAGGTATTTACACACTGCTTAGCAGTGAAGATGCATTACCCAATTCTCCTGGATTTGTTTATGGCGCACAGCCCGATGGAGCCGGGTTATTAAAAGATCCGAACAGTGATGGTTATGTACTCATCACCAATCATGAGATCATCAGATCAGTATCGAGAGTATTTCTCGACAAAACATTGAAGCCAACAAAAGGCGAATACATTGTTGATGCCATTGGTGGCGTGTGGCGTTTGTGTTCGGCAACAATGGCTACTCCGCAGGAACATGGCTTTGGTCCTTTATTTTTAACAGCAGGTGAAAGCGGACAGGAAAGTATGGTACATGGTATTCATCCCGGAAGTCTTGTTGGCGATAAAGCACGTCAGGATCGTGTACTGCCTGCGCTCGGCAAAGCAAGTATGGAAAATGCTGTGCCACTTACCAAAATTGCTTACCCAGGTAAAACAATAATCATGATTGGTGAAGACCAGAGTTATTCAAGCAATCACCTTAGTGCAGGCCAGTTGGCAATGTATATGAGCAATACTGTTGGTGATTTAAACAATGGAAGTTTTTTTACACTGAAACGCAAAGATGGCAACCAGGTTGAACTTGATATGACCATCGGTAATTCATATGAAGTTGAATTCGTAGAAATACCGAATGCAAAAAATATCAGTGGTGCAGAAATCAACACACAGGCAAATGCTTTAGGTGCAATCCGTTTCTCACGTGTTGAAGATGTTGACTACGGTAAAGGCAATCCTTCAAATAACCGTGATGTATATTTTGTTGCAACAGGTCAATCGCCGAATGGTGAAACAAACCAGGAAGGCTATACCATGTGGGGGCGTTTGTATCGTTTGAAAATGAATGCAGGTGACCCAACAAAAGGCACACTGGAAGTTTTAGTTGATGGCGACTTAACTCCAGGCACAGGAATTATTAATCCTGATAACGTTTGTGTTACAGAAAATTATGTTTACATACAGGAAGACGGAGATTCGTATTATCCTGCTGCTACGCATGATTCTTATGTTTGGCAATACAACATCAAGACAAAAGAAAACAAGCCGTTCCTGAACATGAATCACAAGAGAACAGACGCAGCATGGAACAGCAAATACAATACAACCAACAATAATCGTTTAGGTAGTTGGGAATGGGGTGCAATGTGGGATATCTCAGATATTATTGGTGTACCAGGGACATTCCTTGCAAACATTCATCCGCACACATGGCAGGATAATAAATTCTTTAATCCTGATGGCAGTGGATTGAACTTAAACCGTGAAGGTGGACAAACAGTTATTCTGCGCAACGTACCAAGATAATTATACCAAGGGAAACATCGGGAACTTCTGTTTATTCAGGAGTTCCTTTTCTTATTTTGACTAAGGCTTCACGACATGAAAACGAATTCAGCAGCATTTACACTTCTTATTATCAGCCTGTTTACATTATTCCAATTCTGCAACAAGCCCACTTCATCTTTGCATGATTTAAAAGCTGATGTTGTAAAAGAAATTGAACAGCTTCAATTGTTCATTAAAGACAGCTTGCAAACATCTGCTGCAAACAGCAACAGCAGTTCAGTGCTACAGGTGCAGTTTTCCAAAGCAAGATATTCCTACAAACAAATTGAATGGGCTGTGGAATATTTTATGCCCACTACTGCAAGGTTTGTAAACGGCCCGGCGCTGGATGAACTTGAGATCGAAGAGAATACTGCGTTTGAACCGGAAGGTTTCCAGGTGATGGAGGAATTGATCTACCCGGTATTTGATACCAGTAACCGTACAGAACTTATTCGTCAATGTAAAATTTTACAAAGTACTTGTGAGCGCATGAAAAAACATTTCAGCGCCATCAACTTTACAGAAGCCCAGGTAATCGATGCATTGCGGTTGCAAGTCCATCGTATTACTGGTTTAGGTATTACAGGTTTTGATAATCCGATAGCATTGAATGGCATTGAAGAAGCAGCGTGGAGTTTACAATCAATCGATCATTATTTACATCTGTTCCAACAATCAGTTGCACATAGTAGCGATAAAGAAACCACTACCCTACGCCAACAATTAAAAAACGCAATTGCTTTTTGTCAAGAACAAAATAATTTTGAAACATTTGATCGTGCTGTATTCATTACACAACACCTCAATCCCATTAGTATCGCCTTATACAATTTTCAGGTAGAGGCAAAGATCCCTTTCATTAACGACGGAAGACATTTCAGAAGTGATGCCCCTACCCTGTTTGCGACAAACGCTTTTGATGTAAATACGTTTATTCCTTCGCCTGAATACAAAAGCAACAACGACAAAGTAAAACTGGGCGAGCGTCTGTTTTATGATCCGGTTCTTTCGATCAATAACAAACGCAGTTGTGGCAGTTGTCACTCACCTGAAAAGGCATTTACTGATGGTCTTGTTACAAGCACATCGCTTAATGGAGGTTTTATTAAACGAAATGCTGCATCCCTAAATTATGCTTCTTTGCAACATGGTCAGTTTTGGGATATGCGTCGTCCGGATCTTGAATCGCAAACAGCCGATGTAATTGCCAACAAAGATGAAATGCATGGTTCACTAAACGATGCTGCTGTTAAATTACAGCAGCAGGTATCGTATAAAACCCTATTCAACAAAACGTTTCAATCAAACGACTCTATCAAAATATGGCAGATACAAAATGCACTGGCAAGTTATATCCGTTCACTGGCGGTATTTAACTCACGATTCGACAGGTATATGAATGGATATCGTTCGTCGCTTACAAAGGAAGAGGTTAGCGGCATGAACCTGTTTCTTGGCAAAGCCAAATGCGGCACTTGCCATTTTCTTCCGTTGTTTAATGGAACAGTTCCGCCATCTTTCAACAAAACAGAAAGCGAAGTACTGGGCACTCCCGCTGCTGATGGCATAAAACCTGATAATGACCACGGACGTTATGCACAACACCAAATGCCGCAGTTATTGCATTCATTTAAAACACCTACTGTGCGCAACATTGCACTAACTGCACCTTATATGCACAACGGCGTTTACAAAACACTGGAAGAAGTAATTGAATTCTATAACAAAGGCGGTGGGGCAGGTTTAGGTTTTACGGTGGATAATCAAACATTACCTCCCGATTCTTTAAACTTAACTGCTGAAGAAAAGAAAGCACTGATTGCCTTTATGCATAGCTTAACTGACGAAAAACACAAGCAGTAAACGCTACTTCGTTATTTCATCACTTACCGCATCACCTTCTTCATCTTTTGATTTGTGGTAATCTTCATTTACTAAATGCTCAAATTCTTCTTCATCTTTCATATTTCTACGAATCAGGAAAACAACTAATGCAATCAATAAAAGTCCAACTCCTATGATAACCGGCCAGTTCATAAAAAATCGTTTTCTTAAAGTTGAGAACTTTTCCGCAGGTTTTTATGAATTCTGTATTAAGTTTTTGCTACACCGGGATAAACGAAGGTCCTGAGTTACAGGCACAAACGGACAATTTCCTGTACCCTACCCGTTAAATGTGTGAATGATATAAGTTTTGATTAGAAGCCTGTAAGAGGCAATAATCAGATTTAAAGCACCTTTACCTGCCTGCACCAGGTTGGCATAATTTGTGTCAGCAATGGATTGTAGGTTTCACTTTTAAATTTAAAGGATCATGAAAACAGTAAAATACATTCTTGTAGCGTTTGTGCTCTTTCTTGCAGCACCGGCCTTTGCTAACATTGTTTCCGATTCTTCTGTACGTGTTGAAACCGAAGCACGTGTTAAACAATTAACGCAACGCCTTGCTGAAGTTAAAGCCATCGACAGATCTACTTTGACCAGTGACGAGAAAAAAGCATTACGTCAGGAAAAAAAGGAACTTAAAAAAGAAATGAAAGTAATCAGCGGCGGTGTTTACGTATCCGTTGGTGCACTTATTCTGATCCTTATTCTGCTCATTATCCTCCTTTAGAAAGACCGCTCCGATCTACTTCGTACCGATAAAAATTATACCTGTCCCGCTGCATTGGTTTGCATGGAATGGTAAACGTATGCTGTTGCCATAACATCGTAAACAACAATATTCACTTTGCATTTTCAGCAAAGGGGAAAGCCATTGCTTTCCCCCTCATTTACATTATTTATTACATGAAACGTTTTACTAAGGATCGCATCTCTACTTTTTTACAGGTATTACTTGTTATTTTTCTTTTTGGCTATTCAGCCGTAAAAGGCAATCCTGAATCAAAAGAAAATACAATTACAAATTCCACTGCATCTTTTACGGGTGATGTTGCATTAACCGCACAAATGCTTGATTTGTGGGAGCAACATGTTGCCTGGAACAGGAATGTGATGCTGTGCATTGTTGACGAATTACCGGGGACAGCACTTGCCATTGAACGCTTGCAACAAAATAAAATTGAAATAGGTAATTCCATCAAGCCATTTTATGGTAATGAAGCAGGCGATGAATTAACTGAACTGTTGCAGGCACACGTAAGCATTTCAGTGGAAGTAATGAAGTTTGCCAAAGAACAAAAACACACCGAACTGCAGGAAGCAAATAACCGCTGGTATGCAAATGCTGATGCTATTGCTTCATTTCTTGCCGATATCAACAGCTACTGGGCAACTGATAAAATACAACTGATCATTAAAGATCAGTTACGCTTTACAACAACACAGGCTGTATGCCGCATCAATAAAGACTACCCTGCCGATATTATTGCTTATGACAAGGCCCATGCCGACGTTTTACAGATGGCTGAAATTTTTGCCGATGGTATTGCCAATCAGTTTCCTGAAAAAATTAATCCTGTTGCTGATGTGTTTATGATCAATAATAATTAATATGGCTATACTAAAAGCTGCAGGCAAATTAAAAACAATCGCCAGCAGACAAACCGTTCTTGTTAGTGAAAAAGCGATTGCAAATACAAAAGATGCGGGTAACTTCTTAACAGACATTGCCGATATTTTTTTATTTGTAGGACGCATCATCAAAGAAACATTCAGCGGTGGTTTTGAATTCAGAGAATTTCTACGGCAATGTTTCCAGATAGGTTACAAATCATTACCGCTGATCTCTATTACTGGAGCCATTATGGGTCTTGTATTAACGATACAATCAAGACCGGTGTTGGCCGATTTTGGTGCGGTTACCATGTTGCCCAGCATGGTAAGTCTTTCACTCATCAGGGAAATGGGGCCGGTTATTACAGCACTTATCTGCGCAGGTAAAATTGGCTCGGGCATGGGTGCTGAACTTGGTTCAATGAAAGTAACCGAGCAAATAGATGCGATGGAAGTATCATCCATCAACCCGGTTAAATACTTATTAGTGACAAGAGTGTTAGCAGCAACCATCATGATTCCTTTGCTTACAATTTATGCAGATGCATGTGGTATTGCAGGCAGTTGGGCCGGTGCTAATATTAAAGGTGATGTTTCACTTGTTTTATTTTTTTCGCAGGCATTTGCACCGGTTGATATGATCGATGTACTTCCTGCCGTGATCAAAACTTTTTTCTTTGGTGCAGTTATTGGATTGGTTGGTTGCTATAAAGGATACAATGCCGGAAGCGGCACACAAAGTGTGGGTGTTGCAGCTACCTCGGCTGTAGTAATGGCATCATTACTGGTGTTTATTGTAGATATGATTGCCGTACAAATAACTGATCTTATTATCTCATGAGCAACGTAACAGAACAGGATATAACAAATACACTACCGAAAACAACAGTTGAAAATCCGGTTATTGATATCAGGCAGTTGAAAAAATCATTCGGCAGCCAGGAGATATTAAAAGATATAACACTTCAACTTGGTTCGGGTGAAAACCTGGTGGTGATGGGCAAGTCTGGTTCCGGAAAATCGGTCTTAATAAAATGTCTGGTGGGATTGCTGACGCCTGACAGCGGAAGCATTACCATCCTTGAACAGGATGTTACCGGCTTACAACGAAAAGAATTAAATCAACTGCGGCAAAAGATTGGCTTTCTTTTTCAAAGTGGTGCGTTGTATGATTCAATGACGGTGAAACAGAATATTGAATTTCCCTTACGTCGGATAAAAAAAGGTTTAACGGAAAAAGAGATCACTGAAAAAGTGCAGGAAGTGTTGGAGAATGTGGACCTGGTAGATGCACTGAATAAAATGCCATCAGCACTTTCCGGTGGTATGCGCAAACGCATCAGTCTTGCAAGAACGATTGTGGTTGATCCGTTGATCATGTTGTATGATGAACCAACCACCGGACTTGATCCGGTTACATCTGATGAGATCAGTGCCCTCATCATGGATGTGCAGAAAAAATATAAAACATCTTCTATCATCATCACACATGATATTAAATGCGCTTTACATACTGCCAATCGCATGATCATGTTGAAAGATGGTACTGTTTTCAAAGAAGGAAAGCCTGAAGAGTTTAAACAATCAACGGATGAATACATTCAATCATTTTCTTTTCAATAAGAGAAATATAATTAACTATGGACACAACATCAAAATCATATAAAATAAAGCTGGGGCTTTTTATCATAGGCGGCCTTGTATTATTTGCAGCCGTACTTTTTATTATCGGTAAAAAGAATAATCTTTTCACGCCTGTCTTTACTATATCTGCTGCTTTTAATAATGTAAGTGGCTTGCAGGTGGGTAACAATATCCGCTTCTCAGGCATTACAATTGGCACGGTTGATGATATTGTGATCATTAACGACTCAACGGTAAAGGTTACGATGGTGATTAAAAACAGCGTAAAGAAATTTATTAAAGCGGATAGTAAAGCCATCATTGCCTCCGATGGCATTATTGGAGACAAGCTGGTAATTATTTCGCAGGGAAGTGGTGAATCGCCGATTGTAAAAGAAGGACAGCTACTTGAATCAGAAGAACCGGTAGAAACAGCAGAGATCATGGCCAGTTTACAGATAACCGCTGCCAATGCAGAAGTTATTACTGAACAGCTTGCAGAAGTAATGATTAAAGTAAATAGCGGCAATGGTACTTTAGGTCGCTTGATACAGGATCCAACAATTGCCAATAACCTGAGCCAAACCATGCAGAATATGAAAACAAGCAGCCAGGGGTTAACAGAGAATATGGAAGCTGCAAAAGAAAACTTTCTGCTGAAAGGATATTTCAACAGAAAGAAAAAAGCAGCAGCAAAAAAAGCGGCTGATAAAAAAGCTGCCGAGCTGAAAGCAGCAGAAGAAAAAAAGAAAGGATAAGTAAGTGCTGCTGTATTAATGTGTGAATCTTACAATACTATCATCAAATGATGTAAGAGAAAGCAGTAAAATAAAATCACTTTTGCATACAGCAATTTACAGGATCAATCAGAAATTACCTCTAACAGCTTCAAGAGAATTAATCAGTTTATTCATCAAAAAACAATCATAATGAAAAAGTTCGTTTATTTATTTTCAGCTATAACCTTAGTTACGGGTTTATCAATGGCGAGTTGTAACAACAGCACAGAAGATGGTACTACAGAAAATGACACAAAGAAAGATACAGTTGTTATCGAAGAAAAAAATGACGTTGTAACGATAAAAGTGGCAACTTCAGAAGAATGGGCTGCTTTCAAAGCAGATGCAGAAGCAAAAATTGAAGCGAACGAAAAACGTATTGCGGAAATAAAGGTTAACATGAAGAAGCCCGGAAAATTATTCGATAAAATGCGTGCTGAACGTATTGAAGCGCTTGAGCAACGTAACAGAGATCTTCGTTTGAAAATCACTGCTTACGAAACAAACAAAACAGATTGGGAGAAATTTAAAGAAGAGTTCAATCATGATGTTGATGAACTTGGTAAAGCGATCGGCGATATTTTTACTGATAATAAATAATCAGGTCTGGTAATTGAAAATAAAAAGCGGGAGAATTCTCCCGCTTTTTTGTGCACTTCACTCAATATAACCCGTATATGTGTGAATCATATAATGATTTGGCGCAAGCATATAACTAATCATTGTTACCCGTTCTTCAACTTTACATGAAGGAGAATTTGGTTGCATCGCTTAACCTGCAGCCAATCTTACACAATTATGCTGGCAGTAAAAAAAGAAGGCATCTTATTACAAAAAACACAGCTGGGTTTTGAATGTGAAGGTGTATTGAACCCCGCTGTTATCAGTTACAACAATTCCATTCATATTTTCTACCGGGCAGTGGCGAAAGGAAATTATTCAAGCATTGGTTATTGCAAACTCAGCGGCCCCTTACAAATAGAACAACGGTTTGATACGCCGGTACTTTTCCCACAATTCGATTATGAAGTACATGGCGTGGAAGATCCCCGTATCGTTAAGATCGATGACTTATTTTATCTCACTTATACAGCCTATGATGGGTCTAATGCTTTAGGCGCCCTTGCTGTTTCAACCGATCTTATCAACTGGGAAAAGAAAGGAATCATTACCCCACAAATTACGTATGATGCATTCCGGCACCTGGCGGAATCAAAAGGTAAGATCAACAAAAAATATTTACGCTTTAACGAAGATTTCCGTTTACGTGCACAACAGGATAATAAAATGCTGATGTGGGATAAGAATGTCATTTTCTTTCCACGACGCATCAACGGCATGTTGCATTTCCTGCACCGTATACGACCTGATATACAATTAACCGCTGTTAATGAGCTTACTGATCTTACACCTGAATTCTGGCAAAACTATTTTCTGCATCTTGATGATAATATTATACTGGCTCCAAAACATAAACATGAAGTAAGCTATATCGGTGGCGGATGTCCGCCCATTGAAACAGCAGAAGGCTGGTTGTTGATTTATCATGGTGTGCATGATACAGTGAAAGGTTATGTGTATTGCGCCTGCGCTGCCTTGCTCGATCTCAATAATCCTTTTATTGAAATTGCACGACTTCCCTACGCATTGTTTAAACCAGAACTGGAATGGGAACTGAAAGGTGAAGTGAACAATGTTTGTTTCCCTACCGGCGCTATTGTTGAAAATGACACACTCTATATTTATTATGGTGCGGCTGATGAGCATATTGCCTGCGCCAGCTTAAGTATTTCTGCTTTGCTCACTGAGTTATTACTTAACCGAAAGAAAGATGAAACAACAAATGAAGGACCTCATTCACATCCCCTCCCCAACCTCGTTTAAGCAATTAACATCATGGGGAAATGATCTGCAATTTATGAGTGGCACTAAACAGGTGCCGGAAATTTTACTCATCACTTCCTACCCACCCCGTGAATGTGGCATTGCTACTTACTCACAGGATCTTATTAAAGCACTGGTGAATAAATTTGACGACTCGTTCAACTTCAGTATTTGTGCACTTGAATCAAACACCGAAACACCTGCTTATACAGAACCTGTTAAATATATCTTGAATACAGATGATGCTGATGCTTTTCTACGATTGGGTGAAAGCATTGAAGCAGATACGGCTGTAAAAATGATATTGATACAACACGAATTTGGTTTTTTCCAACAGCAGGAAGCTGCCTTCCTTCGTTTTTTACAATCACTTCACAAACCATTTGCCATTGTTTTTCATACTGTATTGCCTTTGCCGGGTAAAGAGCTGCTACAGCAGGTACAACGGATCAGTGAGCTTGCAGCATCGGTGATTGTGATGACCAAATCATCGAAAAAAATTCTGTTGAGTGATTATCATCTTTCGTTGAAAAAAATTACGGTGATACCACACGGCACGCATCTTGTGCCACATGAACATAAATCAACACTTAAACAAAAATATCATTTAACCGGCCGCACCATTCTTTCCACCTTTGGCTTATTGAGTTCCGGAAAAAATATTGAAACAACATTGCGAGCCTTACCAAACATTGTACAACAACATCCAACTGTATTGTTTCTGATTATTGGCAAAACACATCCATCCATTGTAAAAAGGGATGGCGAAGCTTACAGGCAACTGTTGCAATCAATGGTACAGGAATTAAAACTGGAAGATCATGTGCAGTTTATCAACTCCTTTCTTCCTTTGCCGATATTGCTTGAATACCTGCAGCTCACTGATATTTATCTTTTCACATCAAAGGACCGTAACCAGGCTGTAAGCGGAACGTTTTCTTACGCTATCAGTTGTGGTTGCCCCGTTATCTCAACGCCTATTCCGCATGCGAGGGAAGTATTAAAACATGATGCAGGTATCATTATCGATTTTGAACAACCGGATCAATTAGCCAAAGAAGCAAACAGTTTGCTGGATAATGAAACACTACGGAATACGATTGGCTCAAATGGCTTACACCGTATGGCTTCTACTGCCTGGGAAAACGCAGCCATTGCACATGCATTGCTGTTTAAAAAACTGGTTGATGATCATGTGCCGCTTTGTTATGTTGCGCCGCCTGTTCATCTTGGTCATGTAAAAAAGATGACGACTGATTTTGGTATGATCCAGTTTTCAAAGATCAATCATCCGGATCTTGAATCAGGTTATACCGTTGATGATAATGCACGGGCATTAATTTCCATGTGCCAGCATTTTGAGTTGACTAGAGATAAGGCTGACATCCCATACATAACCACCTATCTCCGCTTTATTGGTTTTTGTCAGCAAGACGATGGAAGTTTTCTCAACTATGTAAATACAGAAAAAAAATTCACTGCCCAGAACTACGAAACAAATCTTGATGATGCCAATGGAAGATCGATCTGGGCATTGGGCTATTTAATTTCGTTACGTCCTTTGTTGCCGGTACAACTTACCAGTATGGCAAACCATATTTTTCAGAAAGCCATACCCTATCTGCGCACTTTACATTCAAGCCGGGCAATGGCATTTATCATTAAAGGGTTGTATTACCGTCATTTAAAAATAAAACTCCCCGAAAACAGTTTGTTCATTACCGAAATGGCGAGCAGGTTGTTGCAGATGTACAGGCACGAGCAGGAAGAGGAATGGTGTTGGTATGAAAGTTATCTCACGTATGCCAATAGTGTTTTACCTGAAGCAATGCTCTGCGCATGGATGGCAACCGGTAATGATGCATATAAAGAAACAGCAGTTCGCTCCTTTGATTTTTTACTGGGCAAACTGTTTGGTAAAGAAAAGATCAGAGTCATATCTAATCAAACATGGATGCACAAAGGAAAAGAAGTGTTATTGCAGAAGAACGGTGGCGAACAACCCATTGATGTTGCTTATACGATTCTTGCTTTAAGTAAGTTCTATGAAGTGTTCAAGAAACAAGGTTACAGAGATAAAATTGACATTGCCTTTAACTGGTTCCTGGGAGCAAATCATTTACAACAGGTCATTTACAATCCTTGTACAGGCGGTTGTTATGATGGTGTGGAAGAACATTCGGTAAACCTGAACCAGGGTGCTGAATCAACTGTAAGTTACCTGATGGCCCGCTTAACCATTGAAAAATTACAGCGAAACATACTTCGGATGCAATTACAGAAAAGACATCTTATGCCTTACAACCTGTGAATGATACAATAAAATGGATAAATGATGTAAGAAAGCCCACTGCAAACTGAACGACCTTTATTCACACTAATAAAACAAAAATCATATGAGTGCAGGAAAAATTGTATCGGCCGTTTTGGCTGGTGTAGCAGTAGGTGCGGCATTAGGTATTTTATTTGCTCCCGATAAAGGATCTGTAACAAGAAGAACGATTGCCCGCAGAAGTAAAGATTTTACGGATGAAATTGGAGATAAAGCCAACGAATTTATTGACAGTATTACTGAAAAATTTGAATCGGCTAAAGATGAAGCAATCCGCTTAGCTGAAAACGGAAAACATAAAGCTGAACAATTGCACGCCACTCTTCAGCCAAAGCAAAATTCGTAATTACAAACGCATAAACAGGAAAGCGTTAATGGTTGTGCATAAGTGCATTACCTGAAATATGAAATTTCATACAATGGAACAAACAGAAGGCATCGTAAAAGTATTGCTTACCCAGGTAGAGGAATATGGTAAAACAAGTTTTGAACTTGCAAGGCTCAAAGCTGTGCAAAAACTTATTCCTGCAGCAACTGCTTTTACCGGCAATCTGTTTGTATTGCTAACGCTTTCTCTGTTTATATTACTACTCAACATCGGTATTTCGATGTGGTTGGGCGATCTGCTCGGCAAACCATATTTTGGTTTTATGACTGTTGCAGGGTTCTATTTACTTATTGGAATAATCCTGTATTTCACAGCAGCCAAATGGTTACGCAAACCGGTAAGTCGTTTTATCATTAAGCAAACACTCAACCAGGATAAATCATGAGCGTCATTTTAACTGAAGCAGATCTTGCAGATGCTATTGAACTGGCTGAACAGAAGCACAAAAAGGATGGCGTGCTGCTGGTAGAAGAATTTAACCAGGCATTACTTAGTCTGAAACCGGTGAACGTACTGAAAAATATTTTTACAGAGATCACTACATCCGGTGAGTTGAAAGATAATCTTGTAAACACATCAGCAGGTGTGGCTGCAGGTTATGCTGCTAAAATGCTTGTTGCAGGGAAATCTGCAGGCCTTGTAAGAAATATTGCGGGCAATGCGCTGCAGTTTGGTATCAGTAATGTTGTATCAAGAAACCCCGAAACAATCAAACTGATCGGCAACACGTTGTTGTTGTTTGGCAAGCAGCTCTTCAGGAAAAAACAAGCGCCGGACCTGCTTAACCACCAACTGAATAATGAATCAGTTTCTTAAACTACCTTTCTATGTAAAAGCATTTGTTTTACTTACAGGAGTATATGTGCTTGTAAGTATTCTTTCTATTGCAGGCAGTCTCATTGTTCCTATTCTCTTTGCAGGCATCATTGCAGTATTGCTGAGCCCTGCTGTTCGTTTTCTTGTAAAACGGCGCATAAACCGTGCAGTTGCCATTGCGATTATTCTGTTTATTGTATTACTTCTTTTTGCTGCACTCATGTTACTGCTTTCAACACAGTTAACAAATTTAAACGATGCACTTCCCCAACTAAGTGATAAGTTCAATGAATTTTCTGACAGTGCCATTAACTGGGTATCTGCTACATTCAATATTGAAAAAGAAAAGATCACGAACCGAATAGAGCAATCAAAAGTGGAACTACTTGACGGAAGTAATGCAGCGATTGGTTTTACCCTTACGAATATGGGTAATGGATTAGCAATGATCTTTCTGATACCTGTGTACACATTTATGATCCTCTTCTATCAGCCACATTTACTGCAATTCATTCGCCGAGCTACAGGCAACGCAAATCAGGAACAAACAACTGAACTGCTGGGCGAAACAAAAACCATCATTCAACATTACCTCGTAGGACTTTTCTTTGAGTTTCTTATTGTTGCTGCATTAAATATCATGGGCCTGTTTGCATTAGGCATTAACTATGCATTACTGTTGGGCATTGCAGGAGCTTTGCTTAACATCATCCCCTATATCGGCGGTTTAATTGCATTGATTTTATTCATGATCATTGCATTGGTAACAAAAGAACCGGTGTATGTAATTTATGTGGCCGTATTATACAGCATCATTCAGTTCGTGGATAATAACTTTATTGTTCCAAGAATAATTGGCGCCAAAGTAAAGCTGAATGCGCTGGTATCATTAATAGGTGTTATTGCAGGCGCTGCGCTGTGGGGTATCTCAGGCATGTTTCTTTCTATTCCTGTAATTGCTATACTAAAACTTGTGTGCGACCGTATTGAATCATTAAAACCATTTGGTTTTCTGTTGGGCGAGATCAAAACTGTAAAAACAGTTCAGCGAAAAATAAAAAAATAGCAATTTTCCAACTATTTATAAAAACATATCAAAAATATTGATAACCTGGATTGATGATTACAGGTTATTCAATAAGAATCCCCTTATAAAAGGGGATTCTTATTGAATTTACTTATGGAAGTTTAATGCCAGCAACCATCTTATTAAGTGAAACTTATTGTTTGCTAACCTTAATTTTTCTGTTTAAAAAGAACTTTACTTATTCGTATCCACTTTTAATAATCGTAAGTATCATTTTAAATCGTCCATTGGGTCGAATAAAATTGGGCAAATGAGCAGGAATAATAATACCCTCTCCCGATTGCAGCAAATTGGAAACACTATTTATTACAATCTCAGCTTTGCCCTCTATGATCTGTGCAAAGGTATCAAAGGGCGAGGTTTTTTCAGTTAAACCCTCGCCGCTATCGAACGACATTACACTGATATTACCCGTAGACTTTCTTAATATTGTCTTGATCACAACCGAATTGGGTATGTACTCAATGATCTCTACAATAATATGCGCAGTTGATTTTTCAAGTTCGCCCGTATCAACCTGGCTGTTTTCCTGACTATTATCCATCTGTTTTTCTTTTGATTGGTTATACCTTAATGTGATTTATTACAATTAGCAGTTAATGTAAAGTTCCAACTACAAAACTGAACGATCATTATAAAGAGAAAAACTATTCTTATATGATTCACACCTGTAAAAAGAAAGATCAAGCAAGAAAGAAGTCCCGTTATAAAACAAGTGTGGCGATCTGTAAAAAATTAAACCTATTTGCCAAGCTGCGGTGTTCTTAAATATGTCTGCAATGTCTGTATTTAAATCACACATCATCAGTTACCAGCTTTATAGTTTTGCTCCCGGTGTTATCTTGTACACCTGTGGATGCACATACATTTCTCTCTCGTACTCTGTGATCGTGTGCAGCACTTTCAGTTTTTCATTGATCAGCAGTCTTAACGATTTGTCGAAGCCTTTTTTCTCTGCCTCCTGCAAGGCAAGTTCATATTGTATGATGGCAGCTTCATAGCGTCCGGTATTTTCTTCCTTTAGTGCAGCCTTGAATAATGAAACTGCATTGCCTTTCTTTTTTTCAACAAAGCGCTTTGCAAGCAAAAAAAGAATTGCTGCAGGTATGACCAATAAAAGACTATAGTAACTACCCATAATGAGATGTTTAGATTTTTTACGGACAGGCAGATAGAAATCGATGTATCAATCATTCAGTTGCTGAATACCCCTGCCTTATCCTGAAATCCAAAATACGTTTGTTATAAAGTTCACTGAAAATACCGGCAGAAGTTTTACAAATGGCAGAGAATTAGTTACAACATTCACATGTCTTCCAGCATATTCCTGCGCTTATCCTTCATTTGCTTAAAATACGAAGGAGTAAGTCCTGTTACCTTTTTGAATTGGGCGGAAAGATGGGCAACACTGCTGTAATGCATTAGGTAAGCGATCTCAGTAAGATTCAGCTCATTGTATACCAGCAATTCCTTTACCCGTTCTATTTTATGCGCTATGATGAATTTTTCGATTGTTGTTCCCTGTACTTCAGAGAAAAGATTGGCCATATATGTGTAATCATGGTTTAGCTTTTCACTTAAATAAACGGAGAAATTAACAACCAATGGTTCATCTGCGTAATGAACCATTTCCACAATTACATTTTTTATACGCTGAATAAGTACACTTTTTTTATCATCCATCAACTCAAGTCCGAATTTCGCAAGCCTCTCCTTTAATCGTTCATGTAACTCGGCTGTGAAAGGTGTAGCTATATTCACTTCACCCAGTTCAATAATTGTATGCTCAATTCCGAGTGCAGCCAATTCTTCCTTTACAACCATTTTACAACGGATGCATACCATATTTTTTATGTAGATCTTCATGTACCCACTCATAATTAGTTATCGCCTCTTCATCAATACTCCCGGCCGGCGGTTATCAAGGGGTATAGTATATGCTTTTAAAGATAGCGCTTATTACGACCCCGTCCTGAATGATTCTATACATAGACGTATTTTTTACAACTATCGTCTCAAATATCAAAAATAAAAGCCTGTATCTCCAGAATGTGTGAATAGTATAAGTTTCTGATGCAGATATGTAATGATACTGAACCTGAAATGAACCACCTTTAAACTTATCATTTAAACTTTATATTATGTCGTTGTTAACCATTGTTATTGTCCTGATCGTTGTTGGAGTTCTTTTGTGGCTGATCAACGCTTATATTCCGATGGATCGTAAGATCAAAAACATCCTGAATATTGTAGTAGTGATTGGTGTAGTTATTTGGCTGTTAAAGGCCTTTGGCGTACTGGGATCTGTAGGCAGCATCAGTGTTTAATAAACAGAAGCAAATTTGCTTCTGTTCCATCGCATTTATTAACTGTACAAATCCTGTTTGTAACGAATGAAAAACACGCTCAGAATTTCACTTATACTTATCGTCACTTTTATTGCCACCCTGCTTATAGCCGGGTTTCTTTTTTTATACAGCGATAAATCGCCCATGCATAAAAAAGAAACAAGTTCAGAATATAATCTCAGAACAGGATAATACAAATCTTCTTCCAAAACAAACGTATTTCAGTTACCATAAAAACACAACAATGTCGATTAATCTTTTAGAAACATTGCAAATACAACTTGGCTATCCGGCACTTCAAAAAATTGATCCGAATACGCAAGTTGTAAAAGAGAATGATGAAACTCCGGACGAACACAGGTTTAGCCAGGCAGCACTCACTGCCGTGCTAACAGCTTTGTATAATTACAGTCATACAGATATTGGTGCAGAAAAAATACGAACGTCATCCTCTGCCACAACATGGGCTGATCTTATTTTTACCGACAACCAACAATCTGTTATAAAAGGAATCAGCGATTATGCCAACTATACAAAAGAAAATGTAATAACCAAGCTGAACAGTATTGCTACTGCAGCAGTAAGCATTATACAGGAACAATTACCTGCTGATGCAACAATGCATCAGGTAAAAAAATTCATGAATACACAACGGAACAACATTCTTCCTTTCCTGCCGGCTGAACTGCAAATGGGAGAACTGCTTCATGACAATACACTTGATGACCGAACAAATAAAATGGAAGGTCCGGTGTCAAGTATTATGCGTGCAATTGTCGGAAGCTTTTCAAATGGTGAAGCAGAGAAGAAAGATACTGTGCTATAAAACATATTTGTGGGCATAAAAAAAACACCGCCAGTATTGACGGTGTTTTTTTATATATTAACCCTAACTCTTATTTATGTTTAAACTGGTAAAATACACCAACCTGGAATCCCCTGTTGTTTGCTTTTACACTGCTGTTATCTTCATCATTAATATTACTGAGGCCAAGATTGTACCTGGCATCAACTCCAAAACCTGATGGCACATGAATGTATCCAATTCCCAGACCTAAACCCACATCCAGAGGTTTCAGATCAGATTTAACATCTGTTTTTGTTGTACCGTCATCTACTTTTGCTGTTAGCAGAAACCCAACTTGTGGACCAGCTTCAATTCTGAATCCATTATCAAACATATACTGCAACAGAATAGGAACGTTCAGGTAATTAAGATTGAGCTTTGTGGTTTCTCCACCTGTCTTGTATTTTGCTCCCTGCGAAGAGAAAAGTAATTCAGGTTGAACCGCAAAGTTTTTTGTAATGTGAATATGCCCAAGTAATCCTGCATGCAGTCCCGGTTTCATATCATATTCTACATCATTGTTGTATTTGATATTGTAAAGATTTAATCCTGCCTTAATACCAATGTTTACATGTTGCGCCTGTACTGCTGTAGCAAATACCATTGCAATTAATACCGCACTTAACTGAAATTTCATATACTGTTTTGTTATTTACAAAGTGAGAGAGCAGCTTCTATAAAAATGTAATTATTGATTACACATGAATGGGATATCATACAATTTTGCAGGAAGCTGATTGATCAGCGAAGATGGGCTTATCCCGTATAACAAGTATTATAAGATTATTACTAATCCTTACACAATTCACAGTTATATGAATGTCAGCATTACCCTTTAAAGAAGATGTAAAGAATTTACAATCAGGAGCGAAACAATTTCCAGAGCCTTTCTTTTACTTTCTCAGCATTTGGCAACATCGCAGCTTCCAGCCCCATATTCATGGGCACTGCAGGGAGATTTAAAGCACCCAAAACTTCCACAGGTGCATCAATCCATTGAAAACAATGATAGGTTATGCGATAAGCTAATGCCTCAGCAAATGAATTATTTTGTTGTTCTTCAGTAAGTACTAAACATTTACCATGTTTTTTCACGGTTGAGAAGATCAATTCTTCATCAAGCGGATATAATGTACGCAGATCAATAATTTCTACAGCACCATCAAATTGCTTTGCAGCAGCCATCGCCCAATAAACTCCCATGCCGTAAGTAATGATGCAACAACTTTCACCTTCATCGATCAACTCATCATCAGCTTCAACAACAACTCTGCCTTTGCCGAGCGGTATAATATAATCACTTGATGGCTCAACAGTTTTTGCTTCTTCTGTGCCCGGAACTTTACTCCAGTACAAACCTTTGTGTTCTAGCATCACTATCGGGTTTGGATCGAGAAATGCCGCTTTCATCAAACCTTTCATATCTGCAGCTGTAGAAGGATACACTATTTTGATTCCTTTAATACTGAGTAATGTCGATTCAATACTTCCACTGTGATAGGGACCACCACCGCCGTATGCACCAATGGGCACACGTATCAATGTCTGTACAGGAAATTTGCCGCAACTGAGATAAGATGATTTCGAAATTTCAGTTACGAGTTGATTCAATCCAGGGTAGATATAATCAGCAAACTGCACTTCAACAATTGGTTTTGCACCAACAGCACTCATCCCAACTGTTGATCCAATAATATATGCTTCCTGTATTGCTGTATTAAACACACGATGATCACCAAACTGTTCAGCAAGTGTTGCTGCTTCTCGAAATACACCACCTAATCTTCTTCCTACGTCTTGTCCGTATAACAATGCTTCAGGATATTCTTCCATCAATTCACGAATAGCAAATAACGCTGCATCCACCATCATGATCTTTTCTTTACCAACAGGTAAACGTTCTCCTGTTTCTTCTGTAACAGGTGTTGGAACAAATACATGTTCAGACACTGTTGATGGATCAGGTTCTGCGGCTGCTACCGCTTTTTCAAAATCCGCAGTAACGGTTTGTTTTGCTTCTTCAAAAAGTTGTTGCAATTCATCCTCTGTGATACCCGATTGCAGACAAAGTTGTTTCAGCTTTGGAAACGGATCATCTTTATGATGTTGATCAAGATCATCTTTGCTTCTGTAAAATTCTTTGCGCACACCGCTTGTATGATGATTGAGCAACGGCACATAAGCCTGCACTAAATAAGGTTGCTGATGAGTGCGCACATGATCCACCACATGCTGCATGGTTTCAAATGCTTCATTGAAATCACTACCATCGCAACGTATACGATGCATACCCGGAAACCCGCCAGCATATTCATAAGCATCCATCGCTCTTGCTTCTTCCGCACTTACACTAATGCCCCAGTTATTATCCTGCACCAAATAAATGACCGGTAATTTTTTCAGCACTGCAAATTGAAATGCTTCACTCACTTCTCCTTCTGTAATACTTGCATCGCCTAACGAGCAAACAACAACGGGCAATTGCCCTTCTATTGTTTTTTTGAATTGATCTGATTTGATCTGCTGCAGATATTTCAGCCCCTGTGCCACACCGGTAGTAGGAATTACCTGCATACCGGTTGCACTGCTTTGGTGGATGATGTTTGGTTTACCTGTTCCCCTGTAATTGGGATGCGAATAATATTCTCTTCCTCCGGTAAACTCATCATCGGCTTTTGCCAGCAACTGCAGCATTAATTCATACGGCTCAAAACCAAGACCAAGCAAGATGCTTTCATCCCGATAGTAAGGGCTTACCCAATCAGCAGCAGTTAATTGAAAAGCGGTAGCCAGTTGAATAGCTTCATGTCCACGTGATGTAGAGTGGACATATTTACAAATGGAACGATTGTTCTCATAAGTTTCTGCCATGTGTTGAGCATAACACATGAGTTTATAAGCCTTCCGTAAAGTTTCCAGATTCATCATGCCAAGCAATTGAGCTGCAAAATAAAGGAACTGTAACAAAAAAGCCATTCCGTATAAGGAATGGCTCAATTATTATTCAAACGTTGATTATTTAATTTCAACCTCCAGCAAGCTGTCGTCTTCAATAAAACCTTCGAGTATATCACCTACCACACATTCACCAACACCAACCGGTGTTCCGGTGAAGATCAAATCACCAATATTAAGTGAAAAGAATTGTGACACATATGCAACGATCTGGTCAAACGTAAAGATCATCTGGCTGCTGTTTGCCTGCTGCACCATTTCCTTGTTTTTGTATAAACAGAAATTGATGTTGCCGAGGTTCATACCGGGCTTGATATCGATAAACTTTCCAACAGCTGCAGAATTATCCCATGCTTTGGAAATTTCCCAGGGCAGGCCTTTTTCTTTCAGTTGCTGTTGCAGATCACGGGCTGTAAAATCAATGCCGATGGTAAACGCATTGTAATATTTCGAAGCATGACGCTCTTGTATGTATTTCCCGTTTTTTGAAACACGTAACACCAGCTCGGCCTCGTAATGAAGTTCGTTGGTGAATTCGGGGTAATAGAAAGGCATGTGCGGTTGAAGGAATGCACTTTTCGGCTTGAGAAAGATCACAGGCTCATCCGGCACGTCATTGCCCAGTTCTTTGGCATGTTCAACGTAGTTACGCCCTACGCAAAAGATTTTCATCGGTTCGATGGTTTTGGTTCAGAATCAGGTTTATGAAAGGTCTTTAAAAGGACAGGGGATTTTAACGATACAGGACAGTATCAATAGAAATGTTAACGAAGATAGTATTTGAAACTTGAAAATTAAAGTGTTACCTCAATTTTGTTTGCGTGGTTCATGGTGCGTTCAATGCCAGTAAGTACAAAGCTTTCAATCACTTCAATGGTTGCTTCGATCTTCTTTTTCACAACAGGCAGTTCAGCATCACTCCATTTACCTAACACAAAATCAACCTGCTTTCCTTTCGGATAGTCGTTTCCAATACCGAACCTAAGCCGTGGATAAGCAGTTGTTTGTAATACTTCATGGATGCTCTTGAGCCCGTTATGCCCGGCATCGCTTCCGCCCGGTCTTAGTCTGATCTTACTTAAGGGCAACGCCAGTTCATCAACGATAACAAGTACATGTTCAATGGCAATTTTTTCTTTATCCATCCAATACTTAACTGCCTTGCCACTTAAATTCATATAGGTAGATGGCTCGATACATACCAAGGTCTTCCCTTTTAATTTTATTTCAGCAACAGCTGCGAGCCGGTCAACTTTAAACGTTGCACTATGCTTTGCAGCCAAAGCCTCTACCACGTCAAATCCAATGTTATGACGGGTATGTGCATATTCGGCACCAATATTTCCTAAACCAACGATCAAAAATTTCATGTGATTATTTATTATTGATTTTGGCCACATAGAATGCCCGAAATCATTTTCGATTAGCAACTTAGTTTATGGGCATTTCATGTGCGCAAATATCAATAAAGTTTGTTCACTAAAAACAAAAATCCCCCTCGTAAAAGGGGGATCCTATTTTGAACAGCCTTACTCTTATTTCTTAGGAGTAGCTGCTTCTTCCTGTTTCAACTGACGTGTTAATACGATAGATGCGATAGGAATACGTGGAGAGTTCAACACTTCCATGTTATCTGCTTTCACATCTTCTACACGAATGTTACCATTCAATTCAAGCGGAGTAAGATCCACTTCAATTGCTTCCTTCAAATACTTAGGGTAAGCTTTGATCTTAAGTGATTTGATTTTGGTAATTAATTTACCACCATCTTTCACACCCTTTGCTGCGCCTGTAAATTTCAAAGGAATAGTAGCAATAACTTTTTTGTCGTCTACCAGTTCCAACAGATCAACGTGAGCTAATTTATCGCTCACTTTGTCGAACTGCAAATCTTTCAGAATAGTTCTGTAGCTCTTGCCATCAATGTTTACTTCAGCAACCTGGAAATCGGGAGTGTAAACCAAAGTTTTAAATGCTTTGGCAGGAGCGTAGAAATTAATTTCTGCAGAGCCTCCATAAATTACACCAGGCACCATTTCCTGAGAGCGAAGTTGACGGGCGGCTTTTTTCCCGTTTTCGGTCCTCAAGTGACCCTCGATAGTAATTGTCTTCATTGTTTATCTAATTTAAAAAATTACGTTTTGCAGTTTACTTATCCCTGCGTTGTGCATGCATAAATAAACTGGTGATACTCTTGTTCTCAAATGCATTTCGAAGTGCAACTGCAAACAGATCGGAAACACTTAATACTTTGATCTTTTTGCTTTCCTGTTTTAAAGGAATGGTATCACACACCACCAATTCTTCCAGCACACTATTTTCAATATTCTCGTATGCTTTACCACTCAACACCGGGTGTGTAATTAATGCCCTTACACTTCTTGCGCCTTTTTCTTTTAGAAGAGCTGCCGACTTTACCAGAGTGCCGCCGGTATCACAAATATCATCGATCAATACAATATCCCTGTCTGTTACATCGCCTATCACCACCATGCTCGCTATCTCATTTGCACGCTTGCGATGTTTATCACAAATAACCATTTCTGCTTCAAAATAGCTGGCAATTTCCCTGATACGATTGGCGCTACCCACATCGGGGGCCGCAAAGGTAAGGTTTTCCAGCTTCAAACTCTCAATGTAAGGGATGAAAATTGAGGACGATTCCAGGTGATCAACCGGTATGTCAAAATAGCCCTGGATCTGCGCTGCATGAAGATCCATTGTGATGATGCGATCGGCACCTGCCGCTTCCAACATATTGGCAATCAGCTTTGAACCGATGGCCACCCTTGGTTTATCCTTACGATCCTGGCGTGCATAACCGTAATAAGGAATAACCGGGATCACTTTGTAAGCAGATGCACGTTTTGCGGCATCGATCATGAGCAATAATTCCAGGATGTTTTCTGAGGGAGAAAATGTACTCTGAATGAGAAAAACAATATCGCCCCGGATGCTTTCCTGGAACATGGGTTGAATTTCTCCATCACTGAATTTCTGGGTAATACTTTGACCTAAAGGAATGCCGAATTTGGTGGCAATTTTCTCAGCAAGGTACTTCGATGCCGTGCCGGAAAATATCTTGGCAGAAGGGTTCATTGAACTATAGTTTGTAAAGGGGTGAAATGAGCGGCGAAGATAAGTGCTTCAATGAAACTTTGAAGTAAACAATTCACACCCCTTTTCAACAAATAAAAAAGTCCCGCTTGTAACGGGACTCATGGGCGGTTGTCCAACTTTTGAAAAATTTTAAAAGCTCCGCCCGGTTTCTTTAGCTACAGTTTATCCTTGTAGCATTAATTAATTTGTGCCAATGTAACCAACTTCTGTTCCTTTTCTGGTGCAGACTTAGTTTCCTCGGCCTGCTGTTGCAGATTGTTACCAGATTTTACTACCTGTGCACCCATCGACATAACGAAGATGGCAGAGAACAACAGGTTACCCACAATAATAAAAAGGAAAAGAGATGATCGCAGTTGCGTTCCGGATGATTTAGGGTTGAGATTCATACGCTGATGGTTTATTCGGATGATTGGATAAGTGAATTTAAGATGTTATTTTAGAACATGCAAGACACCAAAACCACCATTAAGCAATGGGCAACCGACGACAGACCCCGGGAAAAGCTCTTATTAAAGGGACCAGAAGCACTTAGCAACTCCGAATTAATTGCCATTTTGATCGGCTCCGGAACCTCTAAAAAATCAGCAGTAGATGTGGCTAAAGAACTGTTAACCAGATCGAAAGATGATATAAATGAATTGGCCAAACTCACCTTAAAAGAACTGATGAAGACCAGCGGTATTGGTGAGGCCAGAGCCGTTACTATTGCTGCTGCATTGGAGCTTGGCAGGAGGCGGCAGGCCGTAGAATCACTGAAAAAAAGCGTAAAAACGAGCGGTGATATTGCCGCATTTTTTCAGGCTCAACTGAAGGATAAGCTGCACGAAGTATTTGCCGTAGCCTATCTCAACCGGGCAAACAAGATCAATCACCTGGAAGTTATCAGCGAAGGTGGTATTACAGGAACTGTTGCAGATCCCCGCATTATTTTAAAAAAGGCATTGGAGCATAATGCAGTGAATATTGTACTCTGCCACAACCACCCCAGCGGCAGTTTAAAACCCAGCCGGGCTGATGAAATGCTGACTAAGAAAATCAAAGAAGCTGCTATGTTATTAGATATGAACGTGATCGATCACATCATAGTAAGTGAAGATGGGTATTACAGTTTTGCAGATGAAGGGATATTATAACATCATACTAAAAAAGAAAGCCTGTCTTCTCAAGACAGGCTTCTGTATAAATGAACCTCTGAGATTAAAACGGAAGATCATCTGAATCGCCACCAATTGGAGCTTCATTCATTGGCTGAGAAGGTGCATTGTATCCACCACCCTGTGGCTGATAACCACCACCGCCATTTCCGCCTTCACTTGCACGGCTTCCTAATAATTGAATGCTAAGTACACGTAATGATAATGAAGCGCCGCTTTTTCCATCCTGTGTTTGATAGGTGCGCACTTCAGGTGCACCTTCAACATATACCTGTGTTCCTTTCTTTAAATAAGGGGCAATACCCGTTCTGTCGCTCCAGTATGCACAATCAACCCAAATGGTTTTCTCACGCTGTGCGCCGGTACTGTCTTTGTATTTTTCTGTGTGAGCAACGGTGAAGTTCATCACATTCTTTCCATTCACTGTGTTTGAAACACAATCCTTTCCAAGATTTCCGATTACCTGTAACTTGATCATAACTTAATTTTTGGTGCTGAATAAATTTATAGAGGAGGCAAAGTATGGATTTTTTCATGATAAGTGAAAACAAGCATTCAGAATTTCCCAACACTGGTCCGAACAGGTATTTCAGCCTTGCAACCACCCTGCTTTCAGTATCAGTTTTAACCGGGCTTTTCCCGTAATTTTGCATCTTGCTTTTTACGAAGCAGTAACAGAAATTTATTTAATCATGAGCCGTAAAGGAAAAGTTTTAGTAGCAATGAGTGGCGGTATCGACAGTACCGTTACGGCTCTCATGTTGCATCATGAGGGTTATGAAGTGGTGGGCATTACCATGAAAACATGGGACTATGCCAGTAGTGGAACAGGCGCTAAGGGTAAGAAGGAAACAGGCTGTTGCAATCTCGATAGTTTTAATGATGCACGTGCTGCTGCAGTGCAACATGGCTTCCCGCATTATATCCTGGATATACGTGAAGAGTTTGGTGATTTTGTGATCGAGAATTTTGTGGATGAATACCTGAATGGCCGCACACCTAATCCATGCGTATTGTGTAACACCCACATCAAATGGCGTGCACTTTTAAAAAGAGCCGATGCCATGAATTGTGATTTTATCGCAACCGGACATTATGCAAAAGTGCATCAGCATGATAATGGCCGTTACTTTATCAGTAAAGGTGTGGATGAAACAAAAGATCAGAGTTATGTATTGTGGGGCTTGCAACAGGATCTGCTGCAACGAACATTGCTTCCGTTAGGCGGCTATCGCAAAACAGAGATCAGGCAAATGGCTTTGGATTATGGTTATCCTGAACTGGCGAAAAAAGCAGAGAGCTATGAGATTTGTTTTGTACCTGATAATGATTACCGTGGTTTCTTAAAACGCCGTGTAGATGGCCTTGAAGAAAGAGTGAACGGCGGAAATTTTGTTGATAAAAGTGGTAAGGTTCTTGGGCAGCACAAAGGCTATCCGTTCTATACCATTGGTCAACGTAAAGGATTGGATATTACGTTTGGCAAGCCGGTGTTTGTAACAGAGATTCTGCCTGAAACCAACACCGTTGTGCTGGGCGATGAAGAAGATCTCAACAAACAGGAAATGCAGGTGGGTAAGATCAACATGTTGAAATATGATACCCTCACTCCGGGCATGGAAGCTATTACCAAGATCCGTTACAAGGACAAAGGAACGCTCTCAAACCTATACCCCAATGCTGACGGAACCGTAAATGTGCGGTTTTATGAAGAGGCCAAAGGCATTGCCCCCGGCCAAAGTGCTGTGTTTTACGAAGGCGACGAGGTTATTGGTGGTGGTATTATTATGCGGAAACCCGTTCTTTAAAACAATGATTTCAAAACATATACGTTATAAGGTACGCTTTGCGTGCCTTTTTTGTGCAGCGTTGATCCGTGATTTTTACTCTTATGAGCATGCGAAACCCGAAATCATTAACTAACTTTAATTTATGAAATTCAAAGGAATTCCTACCGTCACCTTTCGTAAAACAGCCCTGCTCTCCTGCTGCCTTTTGTTCCTGTTGAGCAGTTGCAAACGCACTGAAACACTTGCATCACTCACACTTGACGAACTTGTTCCACTTCAAGTTGGCAAATACATTACCTACCGCCTGGATTCTTTGGTTTTTACAAATACAGGTAAAACAACAGAAACACATCGTTATAGGGTACGTCATACGATCGACAGAAAATCGGTAGACAACCAGAACCGTCCGGTTTGGGTAGTCGTTACTCATATCACCGATTCACTAGGTGTTGGTCCGTGGGTACAGAATGGAACCTATACTATTACACCGGTAGATAAACGTTTAGAAGTAACTGAAAACAATCTGCGGGTGATTAAACTCAACCTTCCAACAGTTGAAGGTTTCACCTGGAAAGGAAATTCTTTCTTACCTGATCGTCCTTACAATCCTGATTTCCCTATCAGTATTGATGCAAACATGAGTTTATGGGAATTTAAGTTTGAAACCGTGAACGGAAGTGAAACCATTGGCGCTAATCAGCTGACTGATGTAACTACTGTTTTTCATATTGATGAAGCAGAAAATGTTCCAATCGTTACCGATACTTCTTTTGCTTCACGTGAATTATCTGTTGAGAAATATGCAAAAAACATTGGGCTCGTATTTCGTGAATTTCAACTTTGGGAAAATCAACCACGTCCAAGAACAACCGGCACTCCTCCCAATGTGATCACCACATATGATCCTGTGAGAATAGGTTTTGGTGTAAAGATGTGGATGATCGATAAAAACTAAATTTCTCCTATTACGATTCATGAAAAATACATGTTATTTACTGTTCGTTCTTTCGTTACTGTTTACAGCAGTTGAAAGTAACGGTCAGCGAACCAAGCATGTCATTTTCTTTACTGATAAAAACGAAACAACTTTCTCTCTCGCCCAGCCTTCATCTTATTTATCTGCAAGAGCTGTGGCAAGAAGAACAAAATATGGCATTGCTGTTGACAGCACCGATTTACCTGTTGTAGAAAAATATGTTGACAGTGTTCGTTTAGCAGGAAACGTTACGATTCTTGGCCGTTTACGTTGGATGAATGCAGTCATTATTCAAACAAATGATGCAGCTGCATTAAGCAAGATCAACACATTCCCTTTTGTAAAAAAAAGAGACAGCATTGCCTATCGAAAAGTGAATGCAAGGCTTATCGATAATAAATCATACAACATCACGCCTTATGTTTCCACAAATCAACGACAGCAGCAATTGTTTGCTGATTCATTGAACTACGGAAATACAGCCACACAAATCAACATCCATAATGGTGCATTTCTGCATAACATCGGAGCACGTGGACAAAACATGCAGATCGCTTTTTTAGATGGAGGATACTTCGGTTATCTCAGTAATCCATTCTTTGATAGTGTGCGTAATCAAAACCGCATACTTGCTACCCGTGATTTTGTATTAAATGAAACAAGTGTAAATGAAGATGATGCACATGGTATGGCGTGTTTTTCTATTGTAGCAGGAAATATACCCGGCAGTTATATTGGCTCGGCGCCCTATGCATCATTCTATTTATTAAGAACTGAAGATGTGGGTAGCGAACAACTGATCGAAGAGTATAATTGGGGATCGGGTGCTGAATATGCAGACAGTGCAGGTGTTGATGTTATTTCTTCCTCTGTTGGTTACAGTACGTTTGATGATCCTGCTTACAATCACAGCTATGCTGATATGAATGGCAATACAACTATTGTAAGCAGATACGCAGATCTTGCTGCAAAGAAAGGAATGTTGTTAGTAAACAGTGCAGGCAATGAGGGCAGCAAAACATGGAAATATATTGTTGCACCTGCTGATGCCGATAGTGTATTAAGTGTTGGTGCAGTAAACAGTTCAGGAATAATTGCTGCTTTCTCAAGTTTTGGCCCAACAAGTGACGGACAAATAAAACCTGATGTTGTTTCTGTTGGCCAGGGAACGTTTCTATCCACTTCAGGCGGAACGGTTGGCACCAGCAGTGGCACTTCTTTTTCCGGACCAAACATGGCGGGGCTTGCTACTTGTTTGTGGCAACTGTTTCCTGAATTCAACAGTTATAAGATCATTGAAACTTTACGAAAAAGTGCAGATCGATATACTGCCCCGCATGAACAATACGGTTATGGTTTACCTGATATGAAAAAAGCAACAGGTATACTTTTAGCTGACTTATCAAACTCGAATGCTTCTATTACAAATTGTACCGCAACACTGCAATGGAACAGTAAGGATCTTTCAGCCATGCAATACATTGTGCAACGAAAGCTGCCCGGCGAATCAACTTATACCAACATCCAAACCATTGCAGCAAAAGGTTCAACATTCTCTGCACAAAATTATCAGTATAATGACGTAGCAACTGTGGCAGGAATAATTGACTACAGAATACTCCAGGTGATTGATACAAGCACTGCAGGTTATCGTGCTTATGCTATTGACTCAGCTTCTGTAACTGCTGGCAGCGGGTGTAATACAACCAACATTAACGACCCTTCTATCACTATAAAAAAAGTACAGTTGTTTCCGAATCCTATTGCTGACAATTCACTTCAATTAAAATTTACGGAACAAAGCAGTGGACGATTTCTACTGACAGTTTATAACACCACCGGCCAATTAGTTTATACGGAGCAATACAATAAACCAAACGGAATAGTTACACATTCATTCTCGCTTAATCGTCTTGCAAAAGGCAGTTATTTATTAGTTATACTGAAAGATGGGCATCGATATGCCGTTGAGGAATTTGTGAAGCAGTAGCCATTGTTGTTTGCTCACCTGAAAGGTGACTGTACACCATAAACAGTAACAGATATGCAGACAACCGTTGGCTGCACGGACATCAACCCTTCTTTAACAACGCTGCAAACATTGTATCAGCTTTCACTGCATAACCTTTGATCACTTCTTGTTTCAGCAACTGCAACCTTAATTCTTCCTGCATCCACGCCACATTATCTTCATTTTCTTTTTTAAATACTGAACAGGTGATATATAAATAATACCCGTTGGATTTGAGTTGTGCTACTGTATTCGAAACAATCTTTTTCTGCAAGGCACTATATGTTTCAATGGAAGATGATGGAAAGAACGATAATTGTTCAGGCGTTCGCCCCCAGGTGCCGGAGCCACTGCAGGGAACATCGGCGATGATGAGATCAAAAGGTGAATGGTTAGTTGTGAGTGGTGAGTGAAGTGACAAGTCTCTTATGAAACTTTTATAGTCTTTTATTCCTGCTTCCTGGAAACGCTTTTTTAAATTGATAAGAATACTTTCACGTACATCGCTCACCGTAAGATTAATATCGACAAGAATATCTTTTGCCATAATGGATTTACCACCGCTGGCAGCGCAGCAATCCCAAACATTCCATTTTTGATTTTCGATTTTCGATTTCAGATCTTCAAGAAACTCCCCTACTCTCTGCGAACTGTAATCCTGCACCACCGCATCTTTATTCAACATGATAACTTCTTCGATCTTTGTTGCATTTAGCAATGCAACTGTGTTATCACCGGGCACTTGAAAGGAAACATCCGCTGCTTTCAATTGATGCAGCACAGTATCTTTTCGTCCGGGTCGTATCCGCAAAAATAAATCAGGTTGCTGCAAATGACTGAATGCAAATCCAGCAGCATCAATTCCATCGCTCAACTCGTTTGTAAATGGAAAAATCGACGACGCATTAACCGTACTGTTCAACAGTTCAAGTTTTTTTTCTAACCGCATTTCAATCACATCATTCCACTCCGGTTTTAAATGCAGCAATAAATCGCTTGAAGAACGACTGCTGAGAAATAATCCGGCCAACAACTTGTTTTCCAAAGAAATATCCTGCAACGATCTACCTAACCTGAAGTAACAATAACAAAGTTGTGTGATCTGCTTCCTGTCTTTGCTGCCAAATTTTTTATTGGCTGCAAATTGTTTTTTGAGATGCGATGCAAATGGCTCCAAACCGGAATAAGCCGCAATGATCTCTTTAGCAGAATTGATGTATGAATAATAACGGCTCATAGCTGCAAAGAAAAGAAGTTCCTGACAGAGGTAAAATAAAAAAGCGTTCTGCTGTTTTACAGAACGCTGAATTGCAAGTAACCGTTAGAAGTTACGAGGTGTTTTATACTTCTAACAAAGTCTTCACGGGATCTTTTCCGAACAATAACAGTTCAGGATTTTCCAGTAATTCCTTTACACGAACTAAAAAGCTCACACTCTCTCTTCCATCTATAATTCGATGATCATAACTTAATGCCAGGTACATCATTGGGCGAACCACCACTTGTCCGTTCACCGCCATTGGCCGCTCCTGAATTTTATGCATTCCTAAGATAGCACTTTGTGGTAAATTAATAATGGGTGTACTCATCAAACTTCCAAACACACCACCATTGGTGATGGTGAATGTACCGCCGGTAAGTTCTTCCATCGTTAATTTATTATCTCTGGCCTTACCTGCCAATTCCACCACTTTCTTTTCTACATCAGCCATGCTCATGCTTTCAACATTGCGCATTACAGGCACGGTTAAACCACGTGGTGTAGAAACAGCAATGGAAATATCTGCATAATCATGATAAATAATTTCTTCAGCGTCAATGGATGCATTCACCGCCGGCCATTCGCTTAATGCAATAGCACATGCTTTTCCAAAGAAACTCATGAAACCGAGATTCACCCCGTGCAGTTCTTTGAATTTGTCTTTGTACTTACTGCGGATCTCCATAATGCGTGTCATATCCACCTCATTAAAAGTGGTGAGCATGGCAGTGGTGTTCTTACTTTCCACCAAACGACGGCTGATCGTCTTGCGCAGGTTACTCATTTTCTCTTTCCGTACATTGCGGCTAAACAACTCTGCACCTTTGAATGCCTGCTTGCCGGGATTAGAGATGGCCTGCAACACATCATCTTTTAATATTTTACCACCGGTGCCAGACGCTTTGATGGTTTGGGGATCAACTTTCTTATCAGCAATAATGGCTGCTGCAACGGGTGTTGCTTTAATATCATTTGCTACTGCTGTAACCGGAGCAGTTGATTTTGCTTCCTCTTTCTTTGGTGCTTCTGCCTTTGGCACTTCAGCAACTGCCGCTCCTTCTGGTTTGGGTGCTGTTTCATCAATCTGGCAAACAACATCACCAATATTTAATGTATCACCTTCCTGTGCACCGTGCTTAAGAATGCCTGCTTTTTCAGCATTGATCTCAAAAGTTGCTTTTTCGCTTTCCAGTTCGGCGATCACTTCATCACGCTCTACCCATGCACCATCGGGTTTGGTCCATTTTAATAATGATACTTCACTTATTGATTCACCTACAGTTGGAACTTTTATATCAATCATATCAATTCGTTGGTTGAGAGTGTTGCAAATTTCGGGGAAAAACAGATAGAAACATAAGAAAAAACAACTGTCAGTATAATAAATAAACCCCTCTTTCGAGGGGTTTAAAACGAAGTAAAAACCTTGTACCGACCATTTACCAGTTGCTAATTAGTGTAATATGATCTTCTGCTGCCAAACCTTTACTTTTTGTCGGAGGACAATATAATATACACCTGCACTCAGGTTATTTACCTGCAACGGTATCAGTTGGCTGTCTTGCACATTATTCCGTTCAATTGATTTTGTTTGAAACACACGCCCATACAAATCAATTACGCTGTATTCAAATCTACCTGTGAGTTTGCCGCTCAGTTTCAAATAAAGCGAACCACTTGATGGATTTGGCATGGCCACTATTTGCATATCCTTGTTGACAAAATCACGTACATTAGTTATTAATGCGTTTGATACAACTGTGACTGCAGTATTTGTTAGAACAGGCAAATTGTAATCAAAATAAATTGAAGCTTTGTTTTGAAAATATTCGCCTGAAGTAAGATTGCTTTTTGCTTTAATGCGGAAAGCGATATAGCCATGACTCAACGGCTCGTTCACATTACTGTCAGGAAGGTTTATGTTGGGAAATGTCCAGCTGATTGTATTACCATCAACAACAGTCATTTTGTAGGGATGACTGGCATTAATCATTTGCAAGCTGTTCCAGTTAAGTTTTGCATCAAGTGTATCGGTAATACGAACGGTGAATGCTGTATCGGTTCCTGTATTTTGAAAACGGACGACATATTGAATATTTTCTCCACTCACAATTTTTGCTAAAGGAATTTTACCGGCAACGTTTTCCTGTTTATCGTTTGGATCGTAAGAACCTACTACAACCTGGGCGAGATGTACAGTATCATCCAAAGGAGTAAGATCAACTGCTGCTGCACTTCCCGTTGTTGAATTAATAAAAGCCTTGTAGCGTAAGGTATCGCCATTGTTAAGAGTTGGAGGTGCTGCCAATTTTACTTCAATATCTACAGAATAACTGTCAAAAGGTTTAAGTCCTGCATACATCCATAACAGGCTGTCGCCGGTTACTAAACCTGCAGCAGGAGCTGAAGATACAAGTGTTACTTTAGGATCTTTAATCAACAGGATACCTCCGTTAGGAACTGTATCGGTACCATTATTTCGAAATGTAAGTTTATACTTTGCATTGAAGCCTGGCCTTGCAGGTGTAAGAGGTATTAAACTGATACTCAAATCTCGCTTGCCTGCCACAGGTTGTAATGCAAAATGAACTGTATCGCTTTGGAACAAAGTTGCGAATATTGTTTGCTTCTCTGCCGGTACAGACACATAATAATCATTGTTAAGCTTTACCGTTGTTTTGTATGAACCGGTATCAACATCATTCCTGAACCAGCCATTCGTTGAAACGCTGCTGCGACTGTAACCAGTTTTTTCAGAGGTGACAAGAAACTTGTTGGCATAAGGTTCATTTGTGTCTTTGATATTGTTTTTGTTGAAGTCGTAATAAACAGAGCCGGTGATAGAAGCGATTGTGCCGAGGCGCCCAAAGAACCCCTCAGTTTCCTCACTCAGATATTTAGTGTAGATAATCTCCTGATCAGCTAAGTTAAGCTCATAAACAAATCCATTGGAAATATTACGTTTCCATACGATGCTTCCATTACTGTTCACTTTTGATATTACGTTATCATCAGTGTTACCAACTAATCCAAATGTTGACATAATATAGGATGTATCATTTAATTGAGCTCCCATTATATTATAGTCATCATTATTAGGGTAGATATCAAATACTTTATTAAACTTAATTACACCAGCTGAATCGAGCTTTAAAATCCACGAGTCTAAGTAAGATGTATCGGTCTTTACGCCACTTAAATCTCTATTTGAAGACCTTGTGTTTGCAACTAATATAATTCCAAAATCTTTTGGATTCTTAATCACTGCATTGTACCAAAGCAGTTCATCTTTACTACCTCCGTACTTTTTAAAACTTAACTCATTGCCTGACGAATCTATTTTTGCTACAAAAATATCATCATCCATATTAGCCATATTCCAACAGTCAGAAGAATCTGCGTTCATATTTGCAAACCCGCCAACAATGAAAAATTCTGTATTTACTTTTACAAAATTCAATGCAGAACTTTCAGTGAAGAAAAAGCCTGGTTGCCTAAAAACACTTTTTCTCCATTGTACATTTCCGCTCTGATCAATCTTCGTTAGAAAAATGCGATGAAATTGAGCACGTAAATAATTGTTGTTACAGTTGAGGTTCAAAATCGTGTCTCTTAAATAGTAAGCAACTAAATACCCCTTGTCTTCTGTGGCTATCACCTGCTCATAATCGGAAAATCCATTTGCGATTTTCTGCTCCCACTCCTTCACTCCGTTTTTGTTATACTTACTTAATATTCTATAAACTAACTGTGGAAAACTATTTATTACAGAGTCCCGGTCTCTGACCGTCAACCATCCTGAATCAAGCGAAGGGAAAACTGAAAATTGATAAATGCTATATTCATCCGGTACAATATATTTTAAAAGAACATTCCCATCTTTAGAAAATTTTACAAATACATTGTGTAAACTATCCTTCGAGTCACTCAGAAGTCCTGAAGTAATAAAATTCCCATCAACCAGCTGTCTATTACCGGTTAAATAATAGTCGGTGCCTCCCGGAAATAATTCCGATAGCTTACGCTCCCACACCACTCCCGGTTCACCGCCAAAACCAATACTATCAGTACCGGTAACTCTTGCATCAAAAACGGGTTTGTTTTGTGTGGTTCTTTTAACCGGCTTTCCGGTTCTGCCAAAGAACGGTCGTTGTTGCGCCTGCCCTGCAACAAAAGAAATACAAAAAAGAAAAAGAAGAAAAAACAGTTGCTTTTTAAAGGTTATCATGTAACGTTTTTTGGATAGTGCGTCAAAATACTACATTCAATAAGTTTGTACAAACTTTACTTATAACTGTGCAATAACAGAAACAACAGTGCATTCAACAACAAAAAACCCTTAGCCGTTCGGCTAAGGGTTGTATCGAAAACTTTTCAATTTTCTTAAATACTAAATGCCGTATCTATTATCTCTGCCTGCTCCTGCTGGTGTACTTTATTGTAACCTGTAGCTGTTGAAGCCGATGCAGAACGACTAATGACACCATAATTAATGTCTTTCAGATTCATTTGCAGGAACGATGCAGCACCCATGTTAAGCGGTTCTTCCTGCACCCAGAACCAGGTGGCCTTGCTGTATTTATTATACAATGCTGTTAATTGTTTTGCAGGCAATGGATAGATCTGCTCCAAACGAATGATAGCAACATCAGCACGGTTATCTTTCGCTTTACGTTCAGCAAGATCGAAATACATTTTACCGGTGCAGAAAAATACTTTCTTCACTTGCGCTGCATCAGGATTTGTTGGATCGTCGATCACTTCTTTAAATCCACCATTTAAGAATTCTTCTTTCAATGAATAAGTTCCTGCATGACGCAAATTTGCTTTTGGCGAAAAATTGATCAAAGGTTTACGGAAACTCCATGCCAACTGACGACGCAATGCATGAAATAAGTTAGACGCAGTGGTGATATTTGTAACTACCATATTCAACTCAGCACACATTTGCAGAAAACGTTCCATTCTTGCACTACTGTGCTCAGGACCTTGTCCTTCGTAGCCATGTGGCAACAACATAGTAACACCATTCATACGGTTCCACTTCTGTTCACCCGCAGCAATAAACTGATCGATCATTGTTTGTGCACCATTACAGAAATCACCAAACTGTGCTTCCCATAATACCAATGCGTTGGGGTTAGCCATGGCGTATCCATATTCAAAACCAAGCACACCATATTCACTCAACAACGAATTATAAATACGGAAGTGACCGGCTGCTCCTTCAATATGGGCAAGACGGTTATAAGCTTTATCAGTTACTTCATCACGCAATATTGCATGACGATGTGAGAAAGTACCACGACGAACATCCTGTCCGCTCATACGCACATCATTTCCATCGATCATCAAACTTGCATAAGCCATCAATTCACCGGTTGCCCAATCAACTTTCTGCTCGTCGTTGTATAATTTATTTTTATCCTGTATGATCTTCTCCACTTTCTTCAATGGCTTAAAATCATCGGGCCATTTCATGATCGATGAAAATATTTTATCAAAGTTGGCTTCGCTGATTGCTGTTACAGGCGATTGTAAAAAATCTTCTGCTGTTGCACGACGCAAACTTTTCCACGCCAGTTCAGGTGCCTGGTAATGATATGGAAGTGGATTTTGTTTTACATCATCCAGGCGTTCCTGCAGATCGCTCCAGAATTTCTTTTCCATTTCCTGTGCCAATGCTTTTGCATCTTGCTCACCATTCTCTAATAAGTAGTTTGTATAAACTTCACGTGGATTAGGATGCTTCTCGATCAACGCATATAAATGTGGTTGTGTAAACTTCGGATCATCACCTTCGTTATGCCCGTGTTTACGATAGCAAACCATATCAATAAAAACATCGCTGTTAAATTCCTGGCGGTAACGTGTAGCAATCTCCACAACTTTCACTACAGCTTCTGCATCATCACCATTTACGTGGAAGACCGGCGCCTGCACCATTGATGCCAGTGATGTACAATAATCGGCACTGCGTGCATCATTAAAATCAGTTGTAAAACCGATCTGGTTATTGATCACAAAGTGAATAGTACCTCCTGTATAATATCCTTTCAGATAACTCATCTGCAATACCTCATACACCACACCCTGACCTGCAACTGATGCATCACCATGAATAAGAATCGGAAGAATTTTATCAAAGTTGCTGTTGTACATGATATCAGCCTTTGCACGACTGAACCCTACAACCACAGGATCAACTGCTTCAAGATGCGATGGGTTGGGCATCAATTTGAGGTGAACCGTTTTACCATCTAATGTTTCCACTTCACTACCATAACCCATGTGATATTTTACATCACCGCTGCCCATGGTTTGATCCATCTTGGCCGTGCCTTCAAACTCACTGAATATTTGTTCATAGGTTTTGCCCATGATATTTGCCAACACATTCAAACGCCCACGATGTGCCATTCCAATTACCACTTCCTGCACGTCGTTGTTTGCGGCTGTATTAATGATGGCATCCAATGCTGCAATGGTTGTTTCACCACCTTCAAGCGAAAAACGTTTCTGGCCAATGTATTTGGTATGAAGAAACTTTTCAAACATTACACCCTGGTTCAGTTTTTCCAGAACACGTTTGCGTTTGTTTAACGGCAGGGGCTGATGAAATTCTTTTTCAAATGCATTTGTAAGAAAATCAACTTTCGTTTGATCGCTGATGTATTTAAACTCAACACCTACATGTGATGCATAGCACTTCTCCATGTATTGCTGAATATTTCGAAGGGTCGTTTTGCCAAGCCCGATCAACTGACCTGCATGAAATTCTTTATCGAGATCAGCTTCGCTGAATCCATAAAAAGCCAGTTCAATATTTGCACCACGATCTTTCCGCTTTCGGATCGGGTTTGTTTTTGCTAACAGGTGACCTTTATTGCGGTAACCAAGAATCAGGCGGTAGGCCATGATCTCACGCATCCAATCGATACCAGATGGAGCAGTTGTACTTGCGCCGTTTGAAGCGGAAGTTCCGTTTGAAGCCCCGCTGCTCACAGCAAAATCAAACCCTTCAAAGAATCGCTTCATGTCGGGATCAACACTATTGGGGTCTTTTACAAAATCGGAATACAGGCTTTCGATATACTGAGGATGGGAGGCGGTGATGTATTGAAAATCTTTCATGTGCAATTGTGATCGTACTTCTTTAAAAAGGAGCACAAATATCGGTTGTTTTCATCAAAGCCGGATAAGAGAGTCCACTTGATTTTGTCATTTTTTGCGCTAATTCACAGGCATTTAGAACGAACAGGTGTTAATCAAAGACCCTCATTTCAGGTTTGATCATTTGTTGTGCATGGTTTGCTGTTACACGGGAACGATTGCGTAAATGTTGAGGCTGAATGTTTCATGAGCCGATGCTTTATCCACAATATGGGTTTACAGCGGTTGAAACTGGCATTTTCGGTCAAAAAATCTATTACCCTTGGCTGAAATTTGAATTTTTCCCCTACCTTTGCCGTCCGAAAAAATAAGATATGGCAAATCATAAGGCTACCAAAAAAGATGTTCGTCAGAGTGCAACCCGCAGAGATCGCAACCGTTATTATGGCAAAACTACCCGTAATGCCATCCGTGATCTGCAGGCGATCGCTACCGGAAAAGAAGCAGGTGAGCAATTACCGGCTGTTGCTTCCATGATCGACAAATTGGCGAAGCGTGGCGTTATTCACAAGAACAAAGCTGCTAACTTAAAGAGCAAGCTTACGAAGAAAGTGAATGCGTTAGCAAAGTAAACTTCCTCTACCGAAAGATATTTTAAACCCGTCTTGTGCAGACGGGTTTTTTTATGGAGTTCATACCTGCATTTACCCGATTACATAAAAAACAACTCTTTTCTGTGCCAGCTTACTTTACTTGCCGTTGCAGGTAAGTCCTGTTCCTTAATTTTATAGCCCCCAACTATTACAACATGAGAAAACTGTTTGTTGCATTATCCGTATTCAGCCTGATCAACAGCTTTGCCCAACTTCCCGTTACACGTTACGAAACATCAAAAGGAAAAGAAAGCGTAACCTATTACGAAGCGATCGATGCCTGGAAAAAGATCGATAAAGCATCTCCCATTGTTTCAATGGTAACGATGGGGCCAACTGATGCCAACGAGCCTTTGCATTTGGTGTTGGTAAGTGCCGATGGAACATTTAAACCGGAACAATGGCAGCAAAAGAATAAAGTAGTGATACTGATCAACAATGGCATCCATCCCGGTGAGCCTGACGGTATTGATGCAAGTATTTCACTGGTGAAAGATATTGTTACAAAGAAGCGTTCATTACCTGCGAACGTGGTGCTGGCAATTATTCCTGTTTATAATATTGGCGGCAGCCTGAATCGCAGCGCCTTTTATCGTGTGAGCCAGGATGGCCCAACTGAAAAAGGATTTCGTGGTAACTCACAAAACTTTGATCTCAATCGTGACTTTATCAAGAATGATTCAAAAGAAGCAAGAAGTTTTGCGCAGATCTTTCATTTGGTGCAGCCCGATATTTTTATTGATAACCATGTAAGCAATGGCGCAGACTATCAACATGTGATGACGCTGCTTACATCGCAACACAATAAGTTGGGTGGCAAGCTTGGTGAATATCTTAATCAAACATTTGAACCGGCTATCTATAAAAGCATGAAGGCAAAAGGTTACGATCTCCTCCCCTACGTGAATAATTTCAGTGATAATCCTGAGAACGGATGGAGTGCTTATTGGGACGGGCCACGCTACAGCAGCGGCTATGCATCGCTATGGAATACATTTGCTTTTGTACCTGAAACGCATATGCTGAAACCTTATCCGCAGCGTGTGGAAGCAACCTATCAACTGATGGTGAGCATGGTGGAGTTTGCAAGCGCCAATCAAACAACCATCAAACAACTTCGTTTACAACAGCAGAAAGACCAACTAACACAACAGCAATTTCCTGTTGGCTTTACACTTGATCGCAGTCGTTTTTCTGAAATATTGTACAAAGGATATGAGGCAGGACGCAAACCAAGTAATGTCTCCGGTTTACCACGTTTGTATTATGATCGTACTAAACCATTTGAAAAGCAGATAAAGTTCTACAATTTCTTTACTCCGAAAAAGATGATCGATAAACCAACAGCTTATGTAATACCACAAGGCTGGTGGAAAGCGATCGACTTGTTACAGATCAACAAAGTGCAAATGCGCCAGTTGAAAAAAGATACAACCATTGAAGTGGAAGTTTACCGGATTGATGATTATAAAGCTGCGCCTCGACCCTATGAAGGTCATCACCTCAATTCAGAGGTAAAGACAAGCAAAACAGTTCAGCAAATGAAATTCCGTAAAGGTGATTGGTATATACCGATGAATCAGAAAGCAAACCGTTTCATTATGGAAGTGCTGGAACCAACCGGTGACGACAGCTATTTTGCCTGGAATTTTTTTGATGGCATCCTCGGACAAAAAGAAGGTTACAGTAGTTATGTATTTGAAGAAACAGCAGAAGAGTTCTTAAAACAAAACCCTGCAGTAAAACAAAAACTCGAAGAACGCCGTGCAACTGATACTGCTTTTGCGAAAAGCGGAAGTGCCCAGCTAAACTTTGTTTTTCAGCATTCACCTTATTATGAACCGATGCATTTACGTTATCCGATATATAGAATAAAGTAACTTCACCCTTCTAAAACAATCAACTCATGCGTTTGCTTCATTTTTTCTTATTGATCAGTTTATCGTTCTTTATTTCATCAGCAGTCACCAAGAAAACAAAAAAGATATTAGTGTTCTCCAAAACAGCAGGCTTTCGTCATGCATCTATTCCAAAAGGGAAAGAAGCGTTGTTATTAATGGGAAAACAAAATAATTTCCTGGTTGATACAACAGAAGATGCCGGTTTCTTTACTGCAGAAACACTGAAGAAATATGATGCTGTTGTTTTCCTGAGCACAACCGGCAACATATTCAACAATGAACAGCAAGCTGCGTTTGAAGCATTCATTCGTTCAGGAAAAGGATTTGTGGGCATACATGCCGCAGCAGATACAGAATACGAATGGCCCTGGTATGGCAAATTGGTTGGTGCGTATTTTGTGAGCCATCCCAAACAACAGAAAGCAAAACTTATGGTAACAGATCATAAACATGCTTCAACCAAACATTTACCCCACGTGTGGGAACGCTTCGATGAATGGTATAATTACAAAAGCAGGAATAATGATGTGAAGGTTTTAATGACGATTGATGAAAGCAGCTACCAAGGTGGTAAAGAAGGCGCTTATCATCCGATGGCCTGGTATCACGAGTTTGATGGTGGTCGTGCTTTTTATACGGCGTTAGGTCATACGGATGAATCGTATAAAGAAGAAGATTTTTTGAAGCATGTGTTGGGTGGGATAAAGTATGCGTTGAAGAAATAGAAAAGCATTTGACATACTGACTTTAGTATTGACTTTAAGCAGGTAAGCCATACTTTGAAAGTATGGCTTACCTGCTTTTTCTCAACCCTTCGGTTTTATTGTAATAACAGGTCCGTATTTTATTTTTGAATAGAATGCATAACTAAGTGTAAGAAACGCCATCCCGTTGCGGGCTTTGTTTTGCTCATCAAGATCAATATCAACCAGGCCATACCTGTAGCCGGCCTGTAACATAACATTGCGTGTAAACCACACACCTGCAGATGCACCAGTAGCCCCATCAAATACTTTTATCTGGCCATGTAGCGGACGACCGGTTTGTTTCTTTGAAAGCAGGTACGAAGCTTCTACGCCAACTCCAACAAAAAACCGTTTGCGTGCACCCACATAAATCTGGAATTGAACAGGCAGGCTGATATAGTTTAAATCAAGTTCGCTGTAGTCACTTTTCCCATCGCCGTTAATATCACCTGATGCAACACGTACTCCGCCCTTGAAGTAAGTAGCCTGCACTTGTACTCTTGCCCGTTCCAACTCTCTTGCATAACCGATACCTAACAGATAACCCGGCTTCTGTTCCATTTTATAACGGCTGAGTAAATTTGTATTATGCGTTTGTGACATAGTGCCCCCTGCACTTACAGTTAAAAGATTGGGTGCCGGCGGAAGTGAATCTGAACTTTCACCTTCAACCCCACCAAGCTTGAGAAGATAATCTGTACTTGCCCGCTGGGTATCTACTGCCTGTGTTATCTTTTTATTTTGTGCATGTGCAGCAAATGAACTGATGCTTAGTAAAGCAATTATCAGAAATTGTTTCATGGTAGAACAGTTTAGGTTTTTGTTTTCGCAAAGCGATAAAGTTTTTTATTTACTGCTTCACAGAACAAAGAAACTGTTCATAAGAATTACTTACAGCATACCGTTTAGTTTACGGTATTCGAAATTGATTTAAAGGAAAATAAGCAGAGTCTTACTTTGAGGTTGGCCCTCATTATTCATTATTCATCACTCCTCCCTCGTCCACATCACCGAATTCTCTTCTCCAAATTCATTTGGTTCACGGAGTTCATTAGCAGGATCAACGATCCACTTTCCATCAACAACAAATTTATAAACATGCTTGCCGGGAGCAAGATGTTGTTCAATAACCCATTCATTTCCTTCTTTGTGCATAGCAAATGAACCGGGTGACCAGTTATTAAAACTACCGGCAACACAAATGCGTTTTGCATTGGTATATCCTTTTAACCGGAATGTATAGTTGGGCGAAAGGATCAATGTTTCATTTGGTTTTTCTTTACCGGTTACAGCATCAACAGGTTTTCTTCCATCCACTTCAAATGTATATTCATAATTGCCATGGCCCAATACATAAGGAAATATCCAACCGCTGTCTGTTTTCTGCATCGGTAATTCATAATTCCGCCATTGGTTAAATGAGCCCATCAACATTACTTTCTTTGCATAGAGGTTTCCCTTTAAAAAGAAAACATGCGGCTTACCTATGCAGACCACTGAATTGGTTTCGCCAAATTCATTGGGGTATTGTTCGGGATTTGCAGGATCAGCAAACCAATTTCCATCAGCAATAAAACGATAGGTATGTGTGCCTTCCGCTAAGTAAACGTGTTTGATCCAACCCTCCCCCCAACGTTCAAGTTTCAGTGCATTCTCGTCCCAGTTATTAAAACTACCGGCAACGTTCACTTTTTTTACATTGGTATAACCAGCCAATGTAAATACATAGTTTGTTTTGTAGTACACCGAGTTATCATTGCCTTCACCATCATTTTCAAATAATTCATTGTCCTTGTCTATTGTCCATTTATCATCCACAATAAACTTATAGTAATGTTTGCCGGGGCCAAGTTTCACAACAGCGATCCATCCACTGTCAACTTTCTTCATTGATAATGCTTCAGGATTCCAGTTATTGAATGTTCCTGCCAGCATTACTTTCTTCGCATTGGTATTGCCTTTACAGAAAAAAGTAACCAACGAATCTCTTACAGCAAACGGATACTTTTTTACAAACCGATTCACACCATACTGCGGTTCTTTATTGGCAAAACCATATCCGTTATTAAAATATTTTTGTGCCAGTAGTATTTTTTCAACAGGATCTGTGAGTTTATCTGCCGCTAACATGTTTTTACTCAGCACCAGCAGTTCCCCATTGTTGAGGTTAATATCCCAGCCAAGTTTCAATAACGAATCGGGACGGTTGCTTTTGAAAAAGTTTTTCAGATCAAGTTCCTGCAAATTATACTGCACAATAAAACTGTCTAACGAAACAGCGGTTAAATTTTTGGTGAGTGTAATATAAATATGCCCATTCTTCACCACAAACGATTTAATGGGCGGTTGTGCCCGGGCGTTACTGCATACAAATAACAGCAGCAACACAGGCAGCAACAGCTTCCGTAAACGGGTAAAAAAAGATATGTTCCGCATCATTTCCATATATACATCTTACGCTTTACAAAGTTAAACCCAATTTTGTGCATGGAGAGAAAATCGAAACCAAGCATTCCATCTAAACACCTGTCATAAGCAAAACACATTTTCGCAAGGTTTGTTACCAACACCGGCATGCTTTTGATGTCCCTCTCCCCTATCTTCAGGTTACTCATATCACCATACAATGCATCCACTTTTTTATTACCTGCACCATTCAATACCATGCGGCGGGTGATTGTAACATTGCCTAATACGTTTTCAGATAACCGGCTGTCGATCACATTTGATTCTGCGCCGGTATCAACAAGAAAGGTGAGTTTTTTAGTTCCCACTTTACCATAAGTAAGTATTTTATTCTGTAAGATATCGATTGCGAATACCGAATAGGTGGATGTATCTGCAAGCATAGCATGCTGATAATTTTTTCCGTCTTTTTTTGTGATGTGATGCAGATGAATTTCGCTGTTCTCATAATCAATGATCATTTCAAACTGTTTAAACAACTGCACACCCAGCAGTCCGAATATTTTGATCCCTTTACTATTTTCAATGTGACCGAGATTGATACGATCGGCTTCCACTTTAAAATAATTTGCTGCTCCAAAAGATAATTTCTTCACCGTAGTATGCCCATAGCCTGCTACTGAACCTGTAATACCGCCACCCTCTTCACCCGCATAATGTTCTGTTACCGGATAATCCCTGAAATAAGTCATGTTAAGAATTAAACCCGGTGCACCCGTATCAAGAATAAAACTTCCTTCAATTGCATCGGCCTTTGCTTTAATGAGAATAAGATTTCCTGCACGACTGAAGGGAAGAATAAAATCTGCACTGTCTGTTGTAACGACGGGATCACGTTCGAATGGGTTGTCAGCGGAGTTTTTTTGCTGTGCATTTCCGTAACCCAACACAGCCTTCAACGAGTCTTTACCGGCAACTTGTTGTGCCTTGCTGTTCGCCACAGTTAATAACATAACTGCGGCAACCAATAGCTTTACCGGTGATGATGATGACATAAGGTTTAATACAAAACAAAAATAGCAATGCAGATTTTTATTTAATTACCAACAAACAACTGCTGTAACCACTCGGCTATTTTAACATTATACGTTTTGCGGCGTTGAAAGGTTACGGAAAACAGCTTTTCTGTTTTCAGTTGAATGAGTATCTTATCCTATGATTTCGCTTAAAACATTTCGTGAACTTGCACTTTCCTATGCCGAAGTAACCGAGCAGCCGCATTTTGAAAAAGCATCGTTCCGTGTGAAAAAGAAAATCTTTGTTACACTTGATGAAGCAAAGAATATTGCCTGCGTAAAATTTTCTGAAACTGATCAATCGGTTTTTTGTCTCATTGATCAAACACTCATCTGGCCTGTACCCAACAAATGGGGCAAACAGGGCTGGACGCTCATTAACCTCAAAAAAATAAAAAAGGATTTGCTGAAAGATGCACTTACTGCTGCTTATTGCAGTGTGGCGCCAAAAGCATTGGCGGCGTTGTATAAGAAGTAACACTCAGTCACTGACGACTTTTTGTGCAGCAAAAGAAACCCACCCCAACCTCCCGCTTTACGGGACAAGCTCTCCCAAGGAGGGAAGAAATGAAAAATCCCCCGAAATACGGAGGACTTTCCTTTACCCAAAAACACCTTAAATAGATCAAGTTCTCAAAACGGGTATATAAATGAATTTACAAAAGGGTTCAAACAATCGCTTTCAATGGTCGGAGTTCGTTTTTTCGGAATGGATCTAAAAACGGAGCCGACGCAAAGGTAAAGCGTCGGCTCAAGCGGCAGGGAACAAATGCGTCGCTTCCATGCCTTAAAAAGTTCAGTTCTGCTTTTATAACATTTTCATGGCAAATTTTACTCTTTAATGAGGTTTCCCGAGCCTGCCAGCTTCGATTTGATATCGGCCGGATTACCATAATAATGAATATCACCTCCTCCGGCAACACGCACGTCCAGTTTCATACTGGCAAATAACCAAACATTGCCCGAACCTGCAATACTGATCTTTGCATTCTCAGCTTTCAGGTCTTTCATCATCACATCACCACTGCCGGCCACATCAATGTCAAGATCACGGGTGTTGCCAAAACCCTCGGCCTTGCCACTGCCTGAAATATTTACATCAACCTGTGGGGCATTCACTTCCAGCAATTTAATATCGCCGCTGCCGGCAATGCTTAGTTTGATTTTTTCGGTAGAAGTAATTTTTGTTTCAGCCACCATATTCCCGCTACCAGCGAGGCTTACACTTTTGTATTTGGGTGATTTCACATACACTTTAATATCCTGGGAAGGCCGGATATTCATACCACTTTTTGTGCGGATGCGGAGTACGCCATCCTCAACCGTTGTTTGAATATACTTCATCAGGTTTTCATCGGCCTCGATCCTGATCTCATTTGATTCGGCCTGGGAAAAAAATACATCAAATGACCCGGAAGCTTTTACAGCATCAAAGCTTCCCTCACTACGGTTGCTTGTGATAATGTTGCCATTGCCTTTAACCCGTCTTGTTGTGCAGGAACTGAGTACGAAGCCTGAAATAAAGAGAAGAAGAGCTCCGTAGAAAAATTTAGTACGCATGTTGTTTTTTTTTGGTTTAATGGTATGATAAGAATGTGCACAATGAGACGTTTGCCTGCCGTTAACGGTTACAATTGTTGCTCACCATACAGTTAAAAAGGGTTAAAGCCGGAGCGAGACAAATGTAAAACAAAAGATATGGATGAAAAAAATGAAACGAACAGATGTTTTCCCCATGAAGATGTTCATCTCTTTCGGGGTATGAGGGCTTTTTTATTACCTTCGCCGCACAATGACAGAAAAGATTCTCATCCTCGATTTTGGCTCGCAATATACCCAGCTGATAGCCCGTGCAGTACGTGAAGCAAATGTGTACTGCGAGATCACTCCGTATCACAAACCAATTGTAAAAGACGAATTCCTGAAAGGTATTATCCTTTCAGGCAGCCCGTTCTCTGTAAATGATGCCAACGCACCGTTTGTTGATGTGGAACTGCTCACCAAATCGCTTCCTGTTCTGGGGATTTGTTACGGTGCACAGTTAACTGCCAAACAACTTGGCGGGCGTGTAGAAAAAAGTGAGAAACGTGAATACGGGAGAGCGACTTTACGTAAAAAAGAAGATGATGTTTTATTAAAAGATGTAAGCGATGTATCGCAGGTGTGGATGAGCCATGCTGACACAATTCTTGAATTGCCAAAAGGATTCGAACTGATGGCAGTAACTGATTCAATTCCTATAGCTGCTTTCCGTGCAAACGGATCGTACGATCATCCGCTTTATGGCTTACAGTTTCATCCTGAAGTTTATCATTCAACTGAAGGGAAAAAGATCCTCAAAAACTTTTTGATGGATATCTGCGGTTGCAAAGGCGAGTGGACACCTGCTTCTTTTGTAAATGAAACAGTAGATGCATTAAAGAAACAGATCGGCAACCGTAAAGTGATCATGGCATTAAGTGGTGGCGTTGATTCTACTGTTGCAGCAACATTGATCCATAGAGCCATCGGCAAAAATCTTTTCGGCATTTTTGTTGATAACGGCGTGTTACGTAAAGATGAATTTCAACAGGTGCTTGATACCTACGCAACAATTGGGTTGAATGTAAAAGGTGTTGATGCACGTGAACATTTTTATACCAAACTTGCAGGTAAAAGTAATCCTGAAGAAAAAAGAAAGATCATTGGCGGCACCTTCATTGAAGTGTTCGACCGTGAAGCACATACTATTGAAGGTGTTGAATTGCTGGGACAAGGAACGATCTATCCCGATGTGATTGAAAGTGTGAGTGTGCATGGTCCATCAGTAACCATCAAATCGCATCACAACGTTGGAGGTTTACCTGATACCATGAAACTGGAACTGGTAGAACCGCTACGTTATTTATTTAAAGATGAAGTACGCAGAGTTGGTGCAGAGTTGGGTATTCCTGCTGATCTGCTGAACCGTCACCCCTTCCCCGGCCCGGGATTAGCTATTCGTATTTTGGGAGAGATAACAGAAGAGAAAGTTGATCTGTTACAACGTGCTGATGCCATCTTCATCAATGGATTAAAAGAACATAACCTTTACGATAAAGTTTGGCAGGCAGGCGCTATCCTGTTACCGGTGCAAAGTGTGGGTGTAATGGGTGATGAACGTACGTATGAATTTACCCTGGCGTTAAGAGCAGTTACTTCTGTTGATGGCATGACTGCCGACTGGGCACACTTGCCTTATGAATTTCTGGCACATATTTCGAATGAGATCATCAACAAAGTAAGAGGCATTAACCGGGTGGTGTACGATATCAGCAGCAAACCACCTGCAACCATCGAGTGGGAATAATCATCTGCTGTTGAGAGATCAACTATATGAAAAAACTTCTTTTTGTATTCGCATTAATTGCTACAACTGCTGCCGTAAACGCACAGGATACAATAAAAAAATACCGTGTGGGTATTTTTGCCAGCCTGTTTTTGGATTCATCGTTTGCAGGCAGTACCTATAAGTTCACGAATCAAATGCCGAGGCATATATTGCCCGGCCTTGACTTTGTGCAAGGTGCGTTACTGGCGGTTGATTCACTCAGTAACAGTAATAAGAATCTTGAAGTAACGGTGTATGATCTGCGTTCGGCTGATCAAAGCATTACTGCACTTCGTTCAAAAAATATTTTTGATTCGTTAGATCTGATGATCGGTTCTGTAACAGGAACAGATTACCGTTCATTGGCCGATCTTGCATTGCAGAAAAATATTCCGTTTGTATCAGCCACTTTTCCAAATGATGGTGGTGTAACAAATAATCCTTTCACTCTTATCGTTAACTCTACCCTTCCTGTTCATTGCGAAGCAATGTATAATTTTATTATGCGCAATAGTCCTACTGCAAATTTGGTTTATGTACGCCGCAAAGGACAACAGGAAGATCGACTTGCTTCGTATTTCAATTCATTTAACAAGAGTGCAAGTGGTGGACAGTTATTAAAATGGAAGACCGTTGTCTTGAGTGATGATTTCAGTCCGGCTGTTCTCACTGCAAATCTCGACAGCACCAAAAACAATTTCATCATCTGCGGATCATTAGATGAAGTGTTTGGGATGAAACTTGTGAATGCAGCCAACAGTGTCCGCAAAACCTATGACATGGAATTGATGGGCATGCCCACCTGGGATGGTATGAAAGATCTTACAAAACCTGAGTATAAAGATTTACCTGTTTATCACACATCAACTTTTTTTAATACCGGTACTGTTGCTTATACAAGCTTCACACACAAGTTCACCAGTCTCACCTATGGCCGCCCTTCAGATGTGGCTTATAAAGGATATGAGCTGAGCTGGCATTTCATCAATCTTTTATTGAAGTATGACAATGAGTTGATGCAGCATATCAATGAACGAACATTCCGTTTGTTTACAGAGTATGATTTCAAACCGATATTGAATAACAGCAACGGCCGCCCTGATTACTTCGAGAACAAACGCATCTATATTCTGAAGCGTAGTAATAATTTAGTTTCAAGAATGAATTAAGGAAGTCTGAAAAAAGATTTTCTCTACCACCTCACTTGACAGTTTCAATCTTGTAATAAGCAACATTTTCGTGCTTGGTTTGTTGTAGTTGCATGTCGCATAAGAAACAGCATTTGCAACAAAAGATCTGCGTTGTTTGTAACCGACCATTTACCTGGCGAAAGAAATGGGAGAAGGTTTGGGACGAAGTAAAGTATTGCAGCGAACGTTGCAAACGAACAAAGCCAACAACCAAGTCTTCCTGATACAGCATTAAAAAAAGCCGATTGCTTTCGCAACCGGCTTTCAGTTTACTGAAGATTACTCTTACCCTTTTTATCAGTCTCTCGAAATCTTAACCAGTTTCACCAGCTTGCGGTTTGCTCCCTGTGTCACCTCCGCAAAGTAGGTTCCTTGTGTGTACTTGCTTCCAAGCTCAATCACCTGGCCCGCATATAAATTCTGTTTTACTTCAATGAGTCGGCCATTCACATCCACCACTTTCACGGTAAACTTCTCCTGCATGTTATTGCTTTGCAATTGCAGACGGAAGGTTGTGAGTGATGGGTTGCCGAGAACTTTGACGTTGAATGCATCAAATGCCTGATTGAAAGTTGATCTAATAAGAGGTGCATCAGTGATAGTCGAATTTTCGATTTTAACTGAATTTAAACTACAAGGTACTGCTCCACCAACATACACTTTACTACCTGCAGCAACAGGTTGCTGTATAGTTTTTACTCCATCCCAACTATTAGAGAACCAGATACCACCCGCTTTTCGATAAAGCGTAATAGCTAACTTCTGATCGCAACCATTTTGATATGCTGTCATCTGGAATGTTGAGCCACCTTCAATTGCTTCAACGTATCCATCAAATTGTTCTACCAGATTTGCCTTAGCACTGAATGTTCCTGTTGGTGCAACAACATTCATTGATGCAATTGCATTTGTTGTAACAATATAGGTGTGCAGTTTGCTGTCGAGTATTCCATCACGGGTATAATAACTGTTAATCATGATCTTCACTTTACCCTTCGGATTAGTTCCGGATTTTGTGTATTGAACATCAAACTGGTAATCTGTACACAAGCCCGGAGCTCCTTTAATATAACCGGCCGAAAGGTTTGATGTAGCCGGATTAACCAGCCTGCTGCCTCCGCAAATAAAACCACCCGGTATTGGTTTAGATACAGAAACGATAACCTGTGACAGACCGCAGTTTATTAAATCTTCGTTTGTATATGCGCCGGTTACCAATACGCCTATCTGGTAGTTTGCCGCATTTTGTGAACCGATATCAAACTGAACAATTGCGCTTGCAAAACCTAAAGAGCCATCATTAATATCCACGAGGCCAACAGGTATATCTTTCGCACTTGGTATTGGTGACCATACACCGTTATTTACATAACAGAATGTAACCTTCGCACCTCTTACATCGCCTTTCGGATCATTTTTATCCTTAATCATTGCTGTCATTGTAACAGTTCCTCTACTTGAATTAGGGCCGGTTGTCCATGCAAATACATCACCCGTATAGAATCCTTTTGCATCATACGGATCGGCGTCTCTGGCAACTACTGTAAGAGGTTTTGTACCTGAACTTCCATCATAGTTTGCATTTGAACTTGTAAATACAGCATACACTGTATACCCAGCTGGAAGATTTGTTACCTGCTTGATCAATGTCGCTTCTACAGAACCATCTGGTGATCCTGGAATAGGAACAACTGTCGCACTACCATAGTCGGTAGCAGACGCAAGTGTTGCGCCAATCCAGAAATGAACCGAACCTGTTAAGGAAGATCCGGTATTAAGCGGAGTTACCCGTGCAGTCATTGTTAGGTTATCCATATAACGAACACTTGGTGCACTTGTGATAAGTGTAGTTGTAGTAGATGCCAGTAGTATTGTTGCTGATGTCGTAGCCGTTGTATTAACAAGATTGTAATTAGCGGCATCTGTTCCGCCAATCTCTATTCCACTTACGTTTATAACCCATGTGCCGACATTTGCATTTGCAAAATTTGCCGTAGTATATGACGCCGTTACCACATCGCCACTTATCTTATTGGTAAACAAGTTAACAGTTGCTATGGTGTTGCCATCATATATTTTATCTATACCATTAGCTGTTACAGTAATATCTCTCACAGTAATGTCGGCCTGGGTTGTACTTACAGATACAAGGTTATAGTTGCCCGCATCTGCACCACTCAGTGTTGCTCCTGTTAACGTCACTGTTTTATTTACACCTACATTCTTCGTATCGAACGTTGCTGTGCCGCCAACAAGACTTACAACATCATTCGGGAAGATCACTGCCACACTACGTGAACCGGTGGTTACCACCGCCGCTGTTGTTGCATCATAAACTTTATCATCGGCAAGGAACGATCCTGTTACATCAAAGGCGGTAATGTCGGCCTGGGTTGTACTTACAGATACAAGGTTATAGTTGCCCGCATCTGCACCACTCAGTGTTGCTCCTGTTAACGTCACTGTTTTATTTACACCTACATTCTTCGTATCGAACGTTGCTGTGCCGCCAACAAGACTTACAACATCATTCGGGAAGATCACTGCCACACTACGTGAACCGGTGGTTACCACCGCCGCTGTTGTTGCATCATAAACTTTATCATCGGCAAGGAACGATCCTGTTACATCAAAGGCGGTAATGTCGGCCTGGGTTGTACTTACAGATACAAGGTTATAGTTGCCCGCATCTGCACCACTCAGTGTTGCTCCTGTTAACGTCACTGTTTTATTTACACCTACATTCTTCGTATCGAACGTTGCTGTGCCGCCAACAAGACTTACAACATCATTCGGGAAGATCACTGCCACACTACGTGAACCGGTGGTTACCACCGCCGCTGTTGTTGCATCATAAACTTTATCATCGGCAAGGAACGATCCTGTTACATCAAAGGCGGTAATGTCGGCCTGGGTTGTACTTACAGATACAAGGTTATAGTTGCCCGCATCTGCACCACTCAGTGTTGCTCCTGTTAACGTCACTGTTTTATTTACACCTACATTCTTCGTATCGAACGTTGCTGTGCCGCCAACAAGACTTACAACATCATTCGGGAAGATCACTGCCACACTACGTGAACCGGTGGTTACCACCGCCGCTGTTGTTGCATCATAAACTTTATCATCGGCAAGGAACGATCCTGTTACATCAAAGGCGGTAATGTCGGCCTGGGTTGTACTTACAGATACAAGGTTATAGTTGCCCGCATCTGCACCACTCAGTGTTGCTCCTGTTAACGTCACTGTTTTATTTACACCTACATTCTTCGTATCGAACGTTGCTGTGCCGCCAACAAGACTTACAACATCATTCGGGAAGATCACTGCCACACTACGTGAACCGGTGGTTACCACCGCCGCTGTTGTTGCATCATAAACTTTATCATCGGCAAGGAACGATCCTGTTACATCAAAGGCGGTAATGTCGGCCTGGGTTGTACTTACAGATACAAGGTTATAGTTGCCCGCATCTGCACCACTCAGTGTTGCTCCTGTTAACGTCACTGTTTTATTTACACCTACATTCTTCGTATCGAACGTTGCTGTGCCGCCAACAAGACTTACAACATCATTCGGGAAGATCACTGCCACACTACGTGAACCGGTGGTTACCACCGCCGCTGTTGTTGCATCATAAACTTTATCATCGGCAAGGAACGATCCTGTTACATCAAAGGCGGTAATGTCGGCCTGGGTTGTACTTACAGATACAAGGTTATAGTTGCCCGCATCTGCACCACTCAGTGTTGCTCCTGTTAACGTCACTGTTTTATTTACACCTACATTCTTCGTATCGAACGTTGCTGTGCCGCCAACAAGACTTACAACATCATTCGGGAAGATCACTGCCACACTACGTGAACCGGTGGTTACCACCGCCGCTGTTGTTGCATCATAAACTTTATCATCGGCAAGGAACGATCCTGTTACATCAAAGGCGGTAATGTCGGCCTGGGTTGTACTTACAGATACAAGGTTATAGTTGCCCGCATCTGCACCACTCAGTGTTGCTCCTGTTAACGTCACTGTTTTATTTACACCTACATTCTTCGTATCGAACGTTGCTGTGCCGCCAACAAGACTTACAACATCATTCGGGAAGATCACTGCCACACTACGTGAACCGGTGGTTACCACCGCCGCTGTTGTTGCATCATAAACTTTATCATCGGCAAGGAACGATCCTGTTACATCAAAGGCGGTAATGTCGGCCTGGGTTGTACTTACAGATACAAGGTTATAGTTGCCCGCATCTGCACCACTCAGTGTTGCTCCTGTTAACGTCACTGTTTTATTTACACCTACATTCTTCGTATCGAACGTTGCTGTGCCGCCAACAAGACTTACAACATCATTCGGGAAGATCACTGCCACACTACGTGAACCGGTGGTTACCACCGCCGCTGTTGTTGCATCATAAACTTTATCATCGGCAAGGAACGATCCTGTTACATCAAAGGCGGTAATGTCGGCCTGGGTTGTACTTACAGATACAAGGTTATAGTTGCCCGCATCTGCACCACTCAGTGTTGCTCCTGTTAACGTCACTGTTTTATTTACACCTACATTCTTCGTATCGAACGTTGCTGTGCCGCCAACAAGACTTACAACATCATTCGGGAAGATCACTGCCACACTACGTGAACCGGTGGTTACCACCGCCGCTGTTGTTGCATCATAAACTTTATCATCGGCAAGGAACGATCCTGTTACATCAAAGGCGGTAATGTCGGCCTGGGTTGTACTTACAGATACAAGGTTATAGTTGCCCGCATCTGCACCACTCAGTGTTGCTCCTGTTAACGTCACTGTTTTATTTACACCTACATTCTTCGTATCGAACGTTGCTGTGCCGCCAACAAGACTTACAACATCATTCGGGAAGATCACTGCCACACTACGTGAACCGGTGGTTACCACCGCCGCTGTTGTTGCATCATAAACTTTATCATCGGCAAGGAACGATCCTGTTACATCAAAGGCGGTAATGTCGGCCTGGGTTGTACTTACAGATACAAGGTTATAGTTGCCCGCATCTGCACCACTCAGTGTTGCTCCTGTTAACGTCACTGTTTTATTTACACCTACATTCTTCGTATCGAACGTTGCTGTGCCGCCAACAAGACTTACAACATCATTCGGGAAGATCACTGCCACACTACGTGAACCGGTGGTTACCACCGCCGCTGTTGTTGCATCATAAACTTTATCATCGGCAAGGAACGATCCTGTTACATCAAAGGCGGTAATGTCGGCCTGGGTTGTACTTACAGATACAAGGTTATAGTTGCCCGCATCTGCACCACTCAGTGTTGCTCCTGTTAACGTCACTGTTTTATTTACACCTACATTCTTCGTATCGAACGTTGCTGTGCCGCCAACAAGACTTACAACATCATTCGGGAAGATCACTGCCACACTACGTGAACCGGTGGTTACCACCGCCGCTGTTGTTGCATCATAAACTTTATCATCGGCAAGGAACGATCCTGTTACATCAAAGGCGGTAATGTCGGCCTGGGTTGTACTTACAGATACAAGGTTATAGTTGCCCGCATCTGCACCACTCAGTGTTGCTCCTGTTAACGTCACTGTTTTATTTACACCTACATTCTTCGTATCGAACGTTGCTGTGCCGCCAACAAGACTTACAACATCATTCGGGAAGATCACTGCCACACTACGTGAACCGGTGGTTACCACCGCCGCTGTTGTTGCATCATAAACTTTATCATCGGCAAGGAACGATCCTGTTACATCAAAGGCGGTAATGTCGGCCTGGGTTGTACTTACAGATACAAGGTTATAGTTGCCCGCATCTGCACCACTCAGTGTTGCTCCTGTTAACGTCACTGTTTTATTTACACCTACATTCTTCGTATCGAACGTTGCTGTGCCGCCAACAAGACTTACAACATCATTCGGGAAGATCACTGCCACACTACGTGAACCGGTGGTTACCACCGCCGCTGTTGTTGCATCATAAACTTTATCATCGGCAAGGAACGATCCTGTTACATCAAAGGCGGTAATGTCGGCCTGGGTTGTACTTACAGATACAAGGTTATAGTTGCCCGCATCTGCACCACTCAGTGTTGCTCCTGTTAACGTCACTGTTTTATTTACACCTACATTCTTCGTATCGAACGTTGCTGTGCCGCCAACAAGACTTACAACATCATTCGGGAAGATCACTGCCACACTACGTGAACCGGTGGTTACCACCGCCGCTGTTGTTGCATCATAAACTTTATCATCGGCAAGGAACGATCCTGTTACATCAAAGGCGGTAATGTCGGCCTGGGTTGTACTTACAGATACAAGGTTATAGTTGCCCGCATCTGCACCACTCAGTGTTGCTCCTGTTAACGTCACTGTTTTATTTACACCTACATTCTTCGTATCGAACGTTGCTGTGCCGCCAACAAGACTTACAACATCATTCGGGAAGATCACTGCCACACTACGTGAACCGGTGGTTACCACCGCCGCTGTTGTTGCATCATAAACTTTATCATCGGCAAGGAACGATCCTGTTACATCAAAGGCGGTGACTGTTAAAATAGCCTCAGCACTTGTTGCGGAAGGGGAACAATCGCCACTTACCAAAACACGATATTTTATACCGCTCATGGCAACTGTTGGTTTTGACAAACCTAAGGTTGCCGTAGTTGCTCCAGAATAAATACCACCATCAATGATATTAGTAAAAGGAGCAGCTCCAATTTTTTGCTGCCATTGGTAAGTTAATGTGCCTGAACCAGCACCAACGACTGTGAACGACGTAGCCGAACCATAAGTAATAATAGAATTTTGAGGTTGCGTACTAATTGTAGTTGATGCATTTACAATAACGCTCGGCTGACTTCCAGGATTAAGTACAGTTCCTATATCTGGATATTTAGTACCCGAAAAATTGGCTCCTACCCATGCCTCAGTTGCCCATAAATAAGGATTTACAGGGGAGGGTGGGGCGTTGGCAGTAAAAGTTATAAATACAGATTCAGTTGGATCAATTCTATTAGCATTATTGTTATTCCCGTCAGCATCAAATTCAATAAATCCCGGCGTACTCAAACTTACAGTCCAATCGAGAGAGTTATCTGTAATTGTTATGCCAGTAAATCCTAATGGGATAGCAATTCTAACGGAGCCCAATCTTGCATTCTGACCCGAAGGAGTTTCGCCGGGGCCAGTAGAAGTATTGTTAGAAATAGTAATCGTATAAGAGCCAGTCGTTCCAGCACAAACAGAAGAAGGAGTACTTGTAATAGACGCACTAAAGAACAATGCATCTGTAAATGTGGTAACAGCAACGAGCCCCGAACTTTGGCCGGTAGCTGTAAGCGTAAAAGTAACACCGAGATGATTTTCCTTGATAAGAAATTCCTTACTGTATATTTTGCCATCAGCATCAGCTACCGCAACCAAATCATGGGGAAGCAAACAAGTTGCGGGCTTCGGATCTTCCTCAACGTCTAAGGTTACCGTTTCTCCGGGTTGCCAGCCTGTACCAGTAATTACAACTGTATCCCCGGGTTGATAATCCGGCTTATCCGTTGTCACCGTTGCCTGCCCCACAACCCCACTCATCATCGCCACACTCATCACGAGCATCGCAAAACGCAGCAGTATTTTTTTAGATGGTAACAAAAAATAAAAAGGAGTTAGCAATGCGGTAGTAGCACGCTGATTAACTGACAAGGAAAGCAGTTGTGGCATAAAAAGGGGTTTAATGTGGACGGCTCGCAAAGAAAATATGGACTCTTGGGTGGCTTTGGAAGGAATGGAAATAGACACAAACACATAGAACAAACTATGCAATGCACTATAAATTAATGTTCAATCTTAACTGGTAAATGGAATGTTTCAGAGGATTGGGACCGACGGATCAACATGTCTTTTGAGGAAGACTTCCTGTAACAAGACAGTGAAAGTAGCAGAAATAAGATACTCATACAACATTCATAACAGATTTATTTTGCTGCAATATGTCCCCTGCAAACATTGAAAAGCATTAAAAGCCAGATTCTTCAATATACATATCACTTAGCTTTGTCTACCACTTTATGCAGCTTCACCTCAGCCCCGGCTATCAACGCATCGCTTCCTGGCTTTCGGCCAAAGGATTACACCCCTTTGCGTTCCAGGAAGAGGCATGGCAGCATATTGCTGCGGGCAAGAGCGGATTGGTGAATGCACCAACCGGCTGCGGCAAAACCTTTTCTGTTTTTCTGGGTTCGCTCATCCGTTTCATCAATCAACACCCGGAAGATTATCAAACAAAAACAAAGAGCGGCTTGCAATTGATCTGGATCACACCGCTACGTGCGTTGGCAAAAGATATTGGCCGTGCAATGGAAGAAGCGATCGGCGAACTTGGTATGAACTGGAGCGTTGGCATCCGCAATGGCGATACGACCACTGCCGAACGTGCCCGGCAAAAAAAACAATTACCGGAAGTACTGATCATCACACCGGAAAGTCTGCATTTATTTCTTGCTTCGAAAGGTTATGCTGATGCATTTAAAACGGTGCAGGTGATTGCGATTGATGAGTGGCATGAATTGATGGGAAGTAAACGTGGTGTGCAGGTGGAATTAGCGATAAGCAGAATTGTGAATGGTCAATGGTCAATGGTGAATAAGAAGCCGATGATATGGGGAATCTCTGCTACTATTGGCAATCTCGAAGAAGCGAAAGAAGTATTGCTGTCGCCTTTGAGTGAAGAAGGCGTTATCGTGAAAGCACATATGAAAAAACAGATTGAAATAGAATCTGTGTTGCCTGATGAGATCGAAAATTATCCATGGGCAGGTCATCTTGGTATTAAACTCATACACAAAGTTATTCCGATTATAGAACAGAGTACCACTACCCTCATCTTCATCAACACCAGAGGTATGAGTGAGCGATGGTACCAGGAATTACTGAATCATGCACCTGAACTTGCCGGAGCCATTGCTTTGCATCATGGAAGTATTGAACAGGAATTGCGTTTGTGGGTGGAGGAAGCTTTGCATACGGCCAAACTGAAAGCAGTGGTGTGCACTGCATCGCTTGATCTTGGTGTTGATTTTCGTCCGGTCGAGACCGTTATACAGGTTGGTTCGCCCAAAGGTGTGTCAAGATTTTTACAACGTGCAGGAAGAAGCGGCCATAGCCCCGATGCAGTCAGCAAAATCTATTTTCTGCCAACACATTCACTTGAACTGGTAGAAGCAGCTGCATTAAAGAATGCCATCGATGAAAATTTAATTGAAAGCAAAGAACCCATGTTGCTTTGTTTTGATGTGTTGATCCAGTATTTAAATACGCTCGCTATTTCAGATGGATTTAAACCGGAAGAAATTTTCAAGGAAATTAAAAGCACGTATTGCTTTCGTGATCTGAATGAAAATGAATGGCATGAAGTTTTACAATTTTTAGTGGAAGGCGGCAAAGCATTGCATCAATATGATGATTACAAAAAGATCGAGGTCATTGATGGTGTGTACAGAATTCAAAACAGGCGTTTAGCCATGCGTCACCGTATGAACATTGGTACTATTGTAAGCGATGCCATGATGAAAGTAAAGATGGTGAGTGGTGGTTATGTGGGTGTAATTGAAGAATATTTTATCACAAGACTGGAACCAGGTGATTCATTTACTCTCGCAGGAAGAAATTTGGAATTGGTACAGATCAAAGACATGACGGCTTTTGTAAAAAAATCAACATCAAAAAAAACAATTGTACCGAGCTGGAATGGTGGTCGTATGAGTTTAACCGCCAACCTCGGAAAAAAATTAAGAGAAACGTTTAATGAAGTTTCTGAATTGGAGCATTCAACTATTCAGAAAACTAAAAAGAAAAAAAATACTGCATCACTAACAGGGGCAGACAACGCTGAAACGTGGGCCGACCCTGCTCCTGAACTCATTCATCTTTCATCGCTCTTTCAACTGCAAAAAGAATTATCACATATCCCCAAAGATGATGAACTGTTGATCGAGCAACATGAAAGTAAAGACGGTTATCATTTGCTGGTTTATCCTTTCGAAGGCAGGCAGGTACACGAAGCGATGAGTGCCATTCTTGCTTACCGTATTGGCAAAATTGCTCCGCTTACTTTCTCCATCGCTATGAATGATTATGGATTTGAATTGCTATGTGATCAACCAATACCTGTTGATGATACCAATGCAAGCGATCTGTTCACACTCGACTATCTTACACAGGATATTCAACGAAGTGTGAACTCAACTGAAATGGCCAGACGAAAGTTTCGGGATATCGCCGTGATCGGTGGACTGATCATTCAATCATCACCAGGTGAACAAAAGAAAGCCCGTCATCTGCAGGCATCAGCAAGTTTATTGTTCAATGTATTCAGCGAATACGATCCGAAAAACGTGTTGCTTCGCCAGGCATACCAGGAAGTGTTTGATCAGCAGATGGAAGAAGTGCGGTTGCGAAATGCATTCAACCGTATCCGGCAGAGCAAGATCATTCTAACATTTCCAAAACGGTTTACGCCGCTCTCCTTCCCCATTATTGCTGATGGATTGAACCGCAATAATCTCTCGAGTGAAAAACTGGAAGACCGCATCAGGCGTATGCAGGCGCAGTTGAATAATGCATGGTCGTCTTAATTCCAATGCTGAAAAAAATGATCACAATTTTCCTCGCCGTGTAAATCTGTCATTGAAACCAAATCATTTTCTTATTACATTTATCAAAACAACAAGCAATGATCAAAAAGATCCTTTACGTTCTTATCGCCGCACTGGTGATCATCCAGTTCATCCGTCCAAAACAAAACGTGTCAGCAGGACCATTTACCAATGATGTAAATACCAAATTTGCTGTGAATGATAATGTGGCTTCCATCTTAAAACAATCCTGTTACGATTGCCACAGCAACAATACTGTTTACCCCTGGTATGCCAATGTGCAACCGGTTACCTGGTGGTTGCAGGATCATGTGAATGAAGGAAAAAAAGAATTGAATTTTTCTGAGTTTGCAACTTATACAGCCAAACGTCAGCGGAAAAAATTCAATGAGATCATGGATGAAGTGAAAGAAGGAAAAATGCCTTTGCCGAGTTACACATGGATCCACAAAAAAGCAATACTCACCGCCGAACAAAAGGCAGCATTGTATAAATGGTGCGAAGAAAGTCTTGCTACACTTCCACCAGCAGAACCTTCGCAACAATCGGATAATAATAAAACTTCTGCAAAATAAACAAAGCCCCTTGAGGGGCTTTGTTGTTCTATGCTGTTCAACGTTTTCGTTGTTTTAAAAATAAATCATTTCAGCTTACTGTTTGCACAAAATCCACGGCATACATTTGCAGGCCATGACGCAACAACCTCATCGTTTCCATCTCAAACAACAAACGCTCTGGCTCTCGCCGGAACGCTGTATGTTTTGGGAAGAGGATAAGTCGCTGATCGTGTCTGATATTCATTTAGGCAAGAGCGGTCATTTCCGCAAAGCCGGCATTGGCATTCCCCAAACTGTATTTAAAGAAGATCTGCAACGATTAATAGCACAGGTGCAATTCTTTAAACCGGAAAGGTTAATTGTAGTGGGTGATTTTTCGCATAGTAATATGAACAACGAACTAAAGTTATTTGAGAAGTGGCGAAAGGATCTGTCGCAATTGCCTATTCATTTGGTAAAGGGCAATCATGATATTCTTGGTAATGATTGGTACACTTCACATGATATTACCATTCATCATGAGCAACTTCATACTGCTCCTTTTACATTCATGCATGAGTTGCCTGCTGATGCTGCTAATTTCCCGGATGATGATTATGTATTCACAGGACATGTTCACCCTGGTATACGTATCGGCGGATTAGGCAGACAGTCATTACATTTTCCCTGTTTTTATTTTGCCAGGAAACATGCTGTGCTGCCCGCCTTTGGACGTTTCACCGGTTTATATCCTGTTCGTCCAAAGAAAAAAGATAAAGTATTTGCCATTGCCGATAAAAAGGTTCTGGAACTGCAATAAAACTAAACAGTATCACAAATAAATTATTACATATTGCCCATGCCCCTATCTATGCACATCCGTTACCGGAAGGGCATCGCTTCCCGATGTTAAAATATGAATTGATACCTGAGCAATTGCTGCATGAAGGAAGTATTGCACAACATAATTTATTTACACCTGAATTATGTACGGATGAAATTGTTTTGCTGACGCATACGGAAGAATATCTTACCAAACTGAAAGAACAAACGCTTTCAGCAAAAGAGCAGCGACATATCGGCTTTCCTCAATCACTTGCATTAACCGAACGTGAATTGATCATCACTCAAGGAACAATTGATTGCTGCACCTATGCAATCGAGAACGGAGTTGCAATGAATGTTGCGGGTGGAACTCATCATGCGTTCGCTGACCGTGGTGAAGGATTTTGTTTGCTGAATGATTTTGCAACAGCAGCCAATTATTTACTCCATCAGCAAAAAACAAAACAAATTCTGATTGTTGATCTTGATGTACACCAGGGAAATGGTACAGCGAAATTGTTTGAACAGAATGAAAAGGTATTTACGTTCAGTATGCATGGCGCACACAATTATCCTTTTCACAAAGAAACGAGTGATCTTGACATTGGGTTGAAAGATGGAACGGATGACAGCATTTATCTTCCATTGCTGAAGAACACACTCGATATGCTCATCAACAAAGTGAAACCTGAGTTTGTGTTTTACTTATCCGGTGTTGATATTCTTGAGACCGATAAATTCGGCAAACTGAAAGTGAGCATGCAAGGTTGTAAACAACGGGATGAAATAGTATTCAGTAAACTGCAAAAGCACAACATCCCCTGCACAGTTGCAATGGGCGGCGGTTATTCAGCCGATGTAAAAATTATTGTGGAAGCACATTGTAACACGTTTCGTGTGGCGAAAGATGTGTTTGGATTGAATTAATTAAAGGCACAAGGTTCAAGGTTCAAGGAACAAGAATAAAAGCCAAAATACAAAATCCAAATTCCACCAGGTACAATCATTCTGCGCTAACCACGAATTACCAACTTAAAACTTAGAACTAAGAACTTACGACTGATTTCTTTTTCTCCTCAACTTTTGCGAATCAATAAAGAAGATCATACGTGCAGTAAATTCATTGCCTTGCGGAGACATTAATATACGTCCTGCGTTACCCCAGTAATTTTTATAACGGTTACCATCAACAGGAAAATCATTTGCAAGCCAGTTCTTCCAGCCAACAATAAAACGACTGCCATAATTGAAATCCCAGGTATAGAACACATCCATGTTCCATACGTTGAAGTTTTGATTCTGTCCGGGAATAAATGCACGATCAATATACCAGCCATCTTCGCTTACATTGTAAAAGCTTGCATACTTCACACGGCTCCAGTAATGCCGTGCACGCAACGTAACATTCATACGGCTGGTGAAATTATAAATACCACTCACAAGTGTGGTTACATCTGTTTTTCTTCTTCTTCCAATAATGGGTTCGCCATTTGTTTCACGTTGAAATGCATAACCAAATTGTCCACGATCATCCGTATAACTCCAATCAATATCTAAACTTAATCGATCGCTGAAACGGTAACGCATACCCGGATGAATAACAATGTAAGGATCGTTCTTAATATCAACCGATTCTGCCATACCAAGCGTTAACCTTGCAAACAAACGCTTACGGCTATCTGTACTTCCATTTAAACGAAGGAATCCCCAAGGCGTTTGTCTCATATAACGACCGGGTGTACGTAATTCAAAATAACTTTTTTGCCAGAGCGGTTGATACGTTGCACCAAGACTTACATCCCAGAAATTTTTAAAGAACCAAAAGGCATTTGCGTTATACTGAATATTGGTAAACACAAATGGTTTATACAACATTTCATGACGTACGGTTAACCTGAAGTTGTAAGAGTTGAATTTGTCAGTTGGCGTTAACTGGTTATAACTGATGTTTACTGTTGTATGTACTTTATTTGCAACACCAAGAAATCCCAGATCGTTTGGATCATACCTGTCGCTTTCTACATTGCTCAATAAGTTGAATTGAATTTTACCACTTACTTTTCCAAGACTTGCTACACTTTTAAATCCACTGTATGGATTCGGCCCCATGATCTTGCTGTAATCAAATTTTCCCTGGAAACCATATTGATTTGTTTTATCAAACAAGTACAGATCGATGCCTGTTACGTTTGCATCTCTTCCAGCACCGTTACGTGTTACGTTTGCATTGGTAAGTGTAATAGAAGAACGACCTTTCAATGCCTGATCAAGCACAATTAAATTGTAATTCGTGAAGGGCTCTGTTTGTATCCGTTCGGTCTGTTTGGTATTGGTATTTTCAATTTCAGCGAACATAGCTGCACCAATGGCATTGAACACACCAATACCTAATTTCTGCTTTGTTCTGCCGGAGAATTTTGTTGCATTGAGCAATTGTACAACTCCGGGATTTGATACCACTCTTGTACTGTCAGTTGAACCCAAGCTTCTTGCATTGTAATAACCTGAGGGTGTTGCTCCTACTCTTCGTGAATAAAATAATCCTGCTTTGTTGAATATCTCTGTCCCTTCTGTAAAGAATGGACGGTTTTCCTGGAACTGTACTTCAAAAGGTGAAAGATTGTTGATGACGTTATCACTGATCACTTGTCCGAAGTCGGGAATCAATGTCATATCTAAGGTGAAGCTTTCGTTCACACCATATTTCACATCCATACCACCATTGCGGAGAAATTCATTTACTCTTCCTTTGGAAGTGGGTGTGGTTCGAAAGCCAGCTGTAACATACGGAAGAAACGATAAGCGAAGTGGTGGTTCAAGATTTTCCAATCCGCTTAGTTTGCCGAACTGGTTCACAAATCCATTTTGATTGGGGTTGATATTATTCCAATAAGAACTTTCATTACTGCGACGAACATAGCGTTGAAAATTCAAACCCCAATCCTGTTTTTCTTTTTTGGCAAAACGAAGTGAGAAATAAGGGATCTTCATTTCAACAACCCAGCCATCTTCATGCATGGTTACTTTACTTTCCCAAACTGCATCCCAACTGTAATCACTGGGTGGACCAAACTGCGAAGAACGATTCGGACTCAAACGTCCATCACTTTGCACATTGCGACTGGTCACTAAAAACTGGAAACCATTCTGATCATCATTGTATGTGTCAAAGAAAACAGAAAAATAATCGACGTCCTGCTGGCTTTCTTTATCACGTGCCGTTAACTGTGTTCGCACTTTTGAAGGATCATCATATAAATATGCACCGATATAAATAGAATTGTTATCGTAAACAACATACACTTTGGTTCTATATGCAGACGCTTCACCATAGTTAGGACTGTTCACGACGAAGTTTTCGGCAACAGGAGCTGTTTGCCAAATGGCTTCATCCAGCACCCCATCTAACTTGGGTGCCTGCACAACTTTACTGGCCTGGAGGGAACGTTCCGGTTCGTTATTGGCAAGCGATGATAAAGCGGCAATCGTTAATACAAAGGACAGGATCGATTTTCTCATTACGGCCGCAAACTATTATAAAAAAACCGCTCAAATATTTGAATTTGTATGAGCGGTTTAATGACTGACCCCGGCCTTAAAGCCGGGGCCAGTCATTAATTCATTTTCTTTTTAAGGTTATTCACCTGATCCTGAAGGTTACTCACCAGTGATGCAAGATTTGTTACATCCCAACGCTGTCCCTGGTTTACACGGCTCAATACCATTTGAGCACTCCAGAATTCGAGTACATCTTCGGCATTTACTTGGTAGGGCTGGTAAACAGGATTATCACTCACCAACGTGAGCTTATTCTTAGTGCGGTTACTCTTCAGCACACGCTTATAAACAACCCCTTCTGATTTACTAAGGATGATGTACGCATTGTTATTTTTTACATCGTCGAGATTATGCACTTTCTCTCCCACGATCACACTGCCGCTTGGTGTCGGCAACATACTATCACCCACAATTTCAAAGGCACGATAGGTTCCGCCTGCCAGCATAGGTAAAGTGAAGGTGTTCAGTTCATCCAGAAATTCAGGATCGGCATATCCATTCAGGTAACCGGCCGCAGCTTTTACGGGCACAAAATGAATGACATTTGTTTCAGCGATCATCTTTAATTGGCGACGCTTGGCGAGGTAGGAACCTTTTGATTCGCTGAGATCTTTACGCAATAAGTCATCAATGCTTACTTTGAACAGATCGCTCACAGTTTCCAGCACTTCATAATTAGGCTCGGCACGCTCTTCTTCATACGCCCCAACGAGGGAACGTTTAATGCCGATCTTTTGTGCAAATTCTTCCTGTGTCCATCCACGCAATTTACGCAGGTATTTGAGGTTTTGATTGGCAACGGCCATGGTCTGCTAATTTTATTGGAGCGAATATACTAATTATTTTAGTTTGATAAAATATTTTATCATTGTTTCTCACAGATGATTTCAAAAAAGTGAATGACGTTGATGTTCAGACACATTTTGCCAACTCCTCAATAAATCAGACTTTTACGTCCATATAAGAAAGGAACTAACTATGGCGAAGAGCACAAAAAAGAAAGAACAACCCATCATCCTTATCACCAACGACGATGGTGTTACAGCACCGGGCATCCGCAGCCTGGTGGAAGCCGTAAAAGATCTAGGAAAAATTGTGGTAGTAGCTCCCGATAAACCGCAGAGCGGAATGGGCCACGCCATCACCATTGGTTTTCCGTTGCGTTTACAAAAAGTGCATTTAATGGACGATGTAGAAGCCTGGCAATGCAGCGGCACACCGGTTGATTGCGTAAAGCTGGCGGTTGACAAAATACTGCACCGCAAACCCGATCTCTGTCTCAGCGGTATTAATCACGGTGCCAATCACAGTATAAATGTAATTTACAGCGGTACTATGAGTGCAGCCATTGAAGCAAGTATTGAAAGTATTCCCTCAGTTGGATTCTCGTTACTTAATTATAGTATGGAAGCTGATTTCAGCGGTGCAAAAAAATATGCCCGTCTTATTGTTGAGCAACTGCTGAAACGTAAACAGGATAAACATCTTTGCCTGAACGTTAATTTTCCGAGTATTGATGAGAGTTTGATCAAGGGTGTAAAGGTTTGTCGCCAGGCTTATGCCAAGTATGTGGAAGATTTTAATGAGCGGAAAGATCCGTCAGGAAAGAATTATTACTGGCTCACAGGCGAGTTTAAAAACTTCGATAAAGGAAAAGATACCGATGTTTGGGCCCTTGAACACAATTTTGTGAGTGTAGTTCCCGTTCAATTCGACCTGACAAATTATAAACTCAAAAAAGAATTAGAAACCAAACTGAAATTCTGATGCTGAAACTCGATAAACTACCCTTTGGAATTGCATTGGGTGCCCTCGCCCCCATTCTTGGTCTTGTACTTTATTATTTTCTGAAAACTCCTTCCATCAGCTTTGGCGAATTTGTAGAATACTTCTTCAAAACAAAAGCGATGCTTACGGCAGTAGGAAGTTTATGCCTTATTGCAAACATCGTTCTCTTTACCATTTTTATTAATGGTCGTCGTGACAAAACAGCCATCGGCATTTTTGCGATGACGGTGATGTACGGGCTGATCATCCTTTACGCAAAGTTCTTCATGTAAGACCGCTGGGAAAGTTGATTAAGATGATGCGAATGATTACTTGTAATCATCACGCCCACCTTATGATTTCATTTCGCCATCGCTATTGATGGTTGAAAAAAACTTCTGTGTATTTATTATAGGTTAGGTTTAGCAACGGCCTTAAAAAAAAGGGTTGCCTTAAAAGGCAACCCGTAACCCTGTGTCTATTGATTATGACTATTATAGTTTAACGATTGCTGTTTCGTTTACAACACGTGTGTTGTTTTTAATACTGAAAACAGTTGATTGCGTTGATTTAGTTCCAATCACTTCAAATGTTACATCTACACCTTCCAGTTCTTCTGTGTTTAACTGGTATTTACGTGTGATGTTTACACCGCTGATTGTTTCCTGGTGAAGGATCAAACCAAACTCATCCTTTACAACGATCACGAATTTTTCTGCTTCTTTATTATTAAGACTGAGCTGGAAGATTGGCTGGTTTTGTGAACGGCCGATCATTTTTAACTCAGCTGCAGGAGTTATTTCGTTTACGTTTGTTGCGAATGCGGTAAATCCTGTCGTTACTGCTAATAAGGTAAATAAACCAATAGCTGCATTTTTCATTGTCTTTTTCATGTTTCTTATGTTTTAAATTTTTACGAATTGTTATTTGCTTTTTCTACAGGCAAGTATCGCAGCAAAAAATCGTGGGGCAAGTATCGTGGAGCAAGCAGGTTAAGTCAAATTCTACTCCGGAGATTCGGTACGGAAGAAGCTTGTGATTTGCTTCGTTGACAAGACAAAAGTACAGCCCCGCAAACTCCTGCACAAGTCAAGAAAAGGTTCATTTTATGGCCGTTACTTTCTTAATTATTTTCTAAAAGCCTTGCTGGCAAAGGGTTTCAGAAAATATTTTGCATGACGCCCAACCTCTTTTTCAGCTATATTATCACAATGTTATCAGCCTGAAATACGCACAAATACGCATGCGGATTGATTGGTATCTTTACGGCAAAATATCACTTTCAAGATTATTGATCGATTATTTACAACATGAATTACTATATCATAGCAGGAGAAGCAAGCGGCGATTTACATGGAAGTAATTTGATTAAAGAATTGCATAAGCATGATACAACAGCTAATATCCGTTGCTGGGGGGGTGAAAAAATGCAGGCCGCCGGCGCAACTTTGGTGAAACATTACCGTGATCTTGCCTTTATGGGTTTTGTGGAAGTGATCAAAAACTTACGCACTATTTTCAACAACCTCTCTTTTTGCAAAGAAGATATACTGGAACATCGCCCTGATGTACTGGTGTTGATCGATTATCCCGGTTTTAATTTACGCATTGCCAAATGGGCAAAAGAAGAAAACATAAAAGTTGTTTACTACATCTCACCACAGGTATGGGCATGGAAAGAAAACAGGGTGAAGATGATGAAGCAATGCATCGATCGTATGCTGGTGATCCTCCCGTTTGAAAAAGATTATTACAAACAGAAATGGAATTGGGAAGTAGAATATGTTGGTCATCCGTTGATCGAAGAAGTGGAGCGATCGAAAAAAGAATCGATCATGTTGCAACCGGGTATACCAATTGATGCAAATAAACAGATCATTGCATTACTACCCGGCAGCCGCAAACAGGAGATCTTAAAAAAATTACCTGTGATGCTGGAAGTGAGCAGGCAGTTCAGCAATTATCAATTTATAGTTGCCAAAGCACCGGGACTTGATGCATCTTTTTACAATGAATTGTTAAAGTCGTATGAAAACGTATCATACGTCAATAACCAAACCTATGCTTTGTTGCAACAATCAACAGCCGCATTGGTAACATCGGGCACAGCAACATTAGAAACTGCTTTGTTTGAAGTACCGGAAGTAGTTTGTTACAAAGGCAACGAGATCAGTTACCAGATCGCTAAACGATTAGTGAACATCAAATACATTTCATTGGTAAACCTTATCATGGATAAAGAAGTGGTGAAAGAGTTGATACAGCATGAAATGAATGCAACCAATCTCAGCAACGAATTACAACTCATCTTACCCGGTTCTGCAAAACGGGAACAACTGCAACTCGATTATAAACAGCTGAAAGAAAAGTTACAAGCAGGTGGTCATGCTTCGTTGAAAGCAGCTAAATCGATCGTTGATTTTTTACAGCAGTAATACTTATTTAAACAGAGGAAGAATTACCCAACGTACCAGCAAAACCATCATTGCAAACAGAAATACAAAAATGGAAATGCGGTTAATACCATGCATGTATTTCATCCACTGCGTTTTTTCCTGATTAGGATCAGGCTTCTTAATGTATAAATATTCTGCTACCTGGCGAAGGATACCCATATCGTTTTTCTTTTCTAACAATGCAAGTTACCTAAATGTTCTGCAGTTATGATTCAGGTCATAAAAAAAAGGACATATCAGTTTTACTTTAGACAGAATTTCTACATTATTTGTTCAACAAAAAAAAACCAAACGATATGAAGTATTTTTCCTTCATGGCCGCCGCCCTTCTTTCATTTACAGTAGCCTGCAATTCCGGTACCGAACAAGCCAGTACCACAACCGCCGAACCTTCTGCAGCTAATGCAGCCGGTCAATCGGCCGTGCAAGACGATGACTCACAAAAAGATGTGGTAAAAGTTGCCATTGGCAGTAAAGACCACACTACTTTAGTGGCTGCATTAAAAGCCGCAGAATATGTTGATGTGTTGAGCAATGCCGGACCATTTACTGTTTTTGCTCCTACCAACGCTGCATTTGATCTTTTACCAAAAGGCACACTTGATGATTTAGTAAAACCCGAAAACAAAAACACATTGCGTGATATTCTTGAATACCATGTGTATGTTGGTGTGTTGAAAGATGGATTAATGGGTGATGACATGACGTATGGCATGGCAAACGGTCAATCAGTAACCATTGGCAATAAAGATGGAAAAATGACAGTGAATGGTGCAAACATTATTGCTACAGTTCCGGCATCGAATGGAATTATTTATGTGGTTGATGCGGTATTATTGCCTCCAAAAAAATAATCTAACCAGTCCTTAAAATAATAAAGGCATCCAATTGGATGCCTTTTCCGTTCCCATAAGACTTAATCAGTTAATAAATATTTTCCTGCTTGGGAAGTTGTGCAATATTGATCTGCATAACAGTTGCAATAGATAAGGCACGTTGTTTTGCCTGCTCTGCTTTCTCCCCTTCAAACAGCTCATCAATTGTTTCGTTGAACAATTGTATCCAGCGATCAAAATGTTCTTTCTTCATCGTTGATTTCTGGTGAATATCCATGTGTATTCGCATGGGATTACCTGTGTAACCGCCGGTATGAAAAATGATATTCTCCCAGAACGTGTACATCACCGGTAAATGTTTCTCCCACTGCACATCCACAACTTTATTAAAGAAAAAACCAATCAAAGGATCGGGTTTTACTTTATCATAAAATGTATTCACCAGCAAGATCACATCTTCACGATTTTCCATTTGTTTTTTCATGTGTGAATTATTTTTTGCCTGCTATTTTATAATGAGCATACTGAAATCAGTGAGGGCTTTCAATGCATGTACCTGGTTTGCTTTAAATGAAAACAGATCGCCACGTTTTAAATGATGCGACTGTCCTTCAAGTGTAAATTCACATTCTCCCTTCTGCACTACAAGAAATGCATCTGTTTTTGAAACATGTGGTTTTAATACTTCACCTTCGGGCAGGTTGAGCAACATCACATTCATGCGCTCATCTTTATAAACAGATGTTTTTGTTGTTTTACCAAATCGGATCTGGTCTGCTAGATTTCCTAAATGCATATTTTAAGTTTAAAGATCCTTACGTTGAAATTTTTTCATGGATAACCACACCGGAACAATGGCCCATACAAACAATACCAGTCCCGAGAGCAACATGCCACTTGCACTGCCAAAGAATTCACTGAACACTGCACCGGTATAACCCATGAGTGCAGAAATATCAAGCTTTAATAAGATCAAAATTCTTGAGAGATCAACCGGGTTGAGCATACTTAATGCAATCATTGGTTTCTCCAATGGATAATCACTGAAACGGAAGAGTAGCATCAGCACAATTGCATCATAGATCAATGTGAAAAAGAACCATAGCAATACAGATACACCAATCCCTTTTGCTTTATCTCTTGTTATAACTGATGCGAGCAATGCAATTCCGGTAAAGATCAATGTTTGAAAAACGCCTGAAAGCAATAGTGTAAAACCGGTACTTGTACCATCGCAGATCAACACAGGAATACCCACGCCAACCAAAAATGCAAGCACAAGCGATAAGGACAAACCTGCATAGATACTCAACCACAAACTTTTTCGCTTTAACGGTTGTGCGACCAGCAACTCAATAAACTCCGATGAATTATAAACATAAATGGTAGAAAAAATAATACTCACCAACGGAATAAAAATGAGTACCAGGTTCATGAGGCTCATGATACCCTTCGTAGCATTTTCATCCATATTAAAAATCCCGAACGACATGGCCAGCAAGAAAAAAGTATACGCCATGATGATCCTGTTACGGATAAGATCGAGTAATACATGTTTAACAATGGTTCTCATAGTCTCGTTATTTCATGATTTGTGCAAAGGCCTTGGCTAATTTCATTTCACCTGTATCTTCCTGTAATTGTTCAAGCGATTTATGAAACTGTAATTTGCCATCCTGCATATAAATAATTTCACTCACCACATCATCAAGCTCGCTTAATATGTGCGATGTAATGAGAATGAGTTTCCCTTTTTGTTTTTCCCTGATGATCTTTTGTTTCAGTACTTCCGATGCCACAGGATCAAGACCTGCAGTTGGTTCGTCAAGGATCAACACATCGGGGTTGAATAAGAATGCAAGCGCTGCACTTACTTTTTGTCTTGTGCCTCCACTGAGTGTCCGCATTTTTTTCTGCATCATTTCGTTTAATCCAAATTCACTGATAAGTTCTTCATCTGTTGCTGCTGGATTTTTGCGAATGTCACGCATCATCGTAAATACCTGGGCAATGGTCATGTTATCTGGATAGCGACCGATCTGCGGCATATATCCTATGCGTTCACGATACATCCAGTTGTGCAGAATATTATGTTGATCGAACGTGATAAAGCCACTATCGGGCACCACCATTCCGAGAATTGATTTGATTAATGTTGTTTTACCACTGCCGTTAGGACCGATCAACGCAATGGTTTGCCCACGGTTGCAGGTGACACTCACATTGTCGAGCGCTTTTAATTTGCCGAATGTTTTTGTAACGTTACTGGCGATGATCATGGCTTAGAATTTAATTGGTTTCATCAGGGGTTCATCATCTTTTAATTCAACAGGTGTAATTACAGGCAACATTTTTTCCGCTTTATCCAACAGCCCAACAATAAAACTGCGGTAAAGCATCATACTGGAGTTGTTTTGTTCGCTGATCATCGAGAACATACTTACGGGGCGGTAAGGCACATCGCCAATACCATTACGGTTAAGATCATAGCCTTCGTATTTATCCCAGTAGTTCTTGAAAAATTTATTCAGCATCAATTCGCCGTTGGTAGCTACATCAAAAGAATTTGTTCGGAAATTATTATGCATGATATTATTCTCCATACAGCTCGCTTGTATCTTCAATGCCCATCCGTTATTTTCAAATGAATTTTTGATCAGGTCGATGCGGTTACTTCCTTCCATCATCACTCCCACTGTGTTGCGTTTGAACATATTTCCTTCCACATGGCTATCTGTAATATCTTTCATTAAAATACCATAGGCAGCCGTTCCCCAGTTATCAGCAAATGTGTTGTGATACATTTTAATTCCCTTGGAATACATCACTGCTACGCCTGCGCCATTATCAGTAAACCTGTTCGATATATATGAATTGGTATTGGAAAACATAAAGTGCAAACCATACCTCACATTTTTTGTACTGTTGTTCTGTTTGATGGTAGAGTTAGTAACAAACTCGAAATAGATACCATCACGATGACCGGTAACGTAATTGTTACTGATCTGCATACTGTCACTCTTCCAGCAATGAATACCGTTGCCGGAAGAAATTTCATCTTTCGCATCAGAGCTCAACTTATTACCTGTAATGATACAGGCTGTTGCATGTTGCGAGTAAATACCAAAATAGCTGTTTTGAAATTGATTGTTTCGTATAATCACCCGACGGCTTTCCGCTATACGCAAAGCAGCAATATCATTATAACTGCTGCGGCCTGCATTACGAAACATAAACCCTTCCACCACAACGCCATCTGCATTAATGGTAATGATCTCATATTTCCGTTCTCCATCAAGCACAGGGAAATTTATACCAAACAGTACTAATTTTTTGTTGATACTGATCTGCCCTTCTTTGTATACGCCAGCAAATACCATTACTGTATCGCCATCAACAGCCTGTTGCAGCGCTTGCTTAACAGAACGGAATTGCTGTGTTGTACCTACACGTAATGTGCGGGCTGAAACAGATGATAGGAAACAAAAAAACAATATGCCGGTGAGTAATTTCATTATTGAATAAGTTCTTTCCAATTAACAGGCACTCCCTTGAGATCCTGTTGAAATTTTTTCATGCTGTCGGCAACTGCAAATGCAGCTACATTACCACCCATCGGACTGCGTAACTGATCACCCTGCAACAGAAAACTTTCTTCCGCTTTTACCAGTTTTCCTTTTTCAGCAAAATCAACCAGGTAAACAGAAGCAATTTCAGTTGAAGGCACAGTACCTGACTTGATAAATGATACAACACAATGCACATCATCAAACTTGTACACTTTATTTTTATTCGTGATCACTTCAGCACCAAAACGCTGATCGCTGATCACCATCCTACAAAAATGACAGGCATCTTTTCCAAAAGCGATGGGCTGTGGTCCACTTGAACATCCCTGCATGGTTAACATCAGCAACAAAGAACCTGCTGCTGCAATATTTTTTGGCTTTACTTTCCACTCACGGTAAGCGAGTATTACAAGAATGAGTCCCACGCTAAGAAAAATATATCCTCCCACATCAGGAAAAGAATAAGCGCCAAAATTCAATAACTGTTTAAAGCCAATTAGTGGTGGTTGATAAGCCATTCCCGGTACAATGATGGCTGCAGCAGGATCAAGGTTATGACCGTAGTTGTATTCCCACCTGTAAAAATCAAACATGGCAATTACACCAAAGGCAATATAAAGTGCAGTCCACGTATAAAAGAACCAACGGCGGTTTACTAAAAATGTAAGCATGCCAAACAGTGCAAACGCTCCAATGAGATAGGGCAATATGGTAAACTCAACAAAATCTTCGGTGCGTAGTCTACGCATACCAATATAATGATTCAATCCGCTGATCACATCAACATCACCTGCCAGTTTATTCGCATGGATCTTTAATACAAGCCCTTCAGGATACTGCGGGGCAGTAAGATCAATGCGCCACATGGGCACAAAAATGACAACGAATAAAGCAATGCCGCAAATGAGCGATAACATCCTTGCAATTGGTGATAATGGCCTATTCATTGATCTGATTTTTTGTTCAAAAAGAAACAGGCCTGTTTTACCTGTATGGCAGCACAGGCCTGTTATTGATAATTATCCTCAACTTTTATTTGCTCGCTGGCTTTTCTGCAGCGTCAGCACCTTTCTTACCTAAACTGAATGACAGTGGCACATTACTTCCTGCTGGCGATACACGAAGGTAGCCTTGCATTTCCTGGTGCAATGCACTACAGAAATCTGTACAATAGAATGGGAATACTCCAACTTTTTCCGGCACCCATTTTAATGTTTGTGTTTCACCAGGCATAATGAGCAACTCTGCATTCAATGCACCTTTAATGGCAAAACCATGTGGTACATCCCAATCCTGCTCAAGGTTAGTTACGTGGAAATATACTTCATCACCCAGCTTAACACCTTCTATATTATCGGGTGCAAAGTGTGAACGGATCGATGTCATGTACACATGAATTTTATTTCCTTCACGCACTACTTTTGATTCTTTTTCACCTTTTGCTGCATATGGATGCTGGTTCTCATCAATCTTAAAAATTTTCACACTTTTGTCTTTGATCAACGATGCCGGCATTGAACCTGCATAGTGTGGTTCACCAATAGTTGGGAAATCGAGGATGAGTTGCATTTTATCGCCACTTATATCAAATATTTGAGCACTTTGTGTTAACTCAGGTCCTGTTGGCAGATAACGGTCTTTTGTGATCTTGTTATAAGCCACCACATATTTACCCCAAGGCTTTCTTGTATCGCCACCTGGAATTGAAAGGTGACCAATAGAATAATAAGTAGGTACACGATCAAGTACTTCCAGGCTTTTTACATTCCACTTTACAATTTCACTGCTCACAAAGAATGAAGTGTAAGCATTGCCTTTGTCATCAAACTCTGTATGTAATGGTCCGAGACCTGGCTTTTTTACTTCACCATGTAACGCTGCTTCGTATTTAATTACAGGAATGCCACCGTATTCACCATCGTAAGTTTTATCAGCAATTGCTTTCTGAATTTTTGTGAAAGAGAACACAGGAATGATAGCAGCCAGTTTACCACTACCTACAATGTATTCACCTGTTGGATCTGTATCACAACCATGTGGTGATTTAGGACAAGGAATGAAATAACAGATATCTTTCAATATTGCAGGATCAAGCACAGTTACTTCTGTTCTGATCTCATGCTTGGCTGAATGTGTTTTTTCATCCCATGTATTATGCGCATAACGCACTTGTTTTTTTACACCCTTACCCGCTTTCAGATACTCTTCTGCTTTTTTCCAGTTTACAGCAAGAATAAAGTCTTTATCACGTTGTGATGCATTTACTTCTAATAAGGTATTTGCCTGCTCACTATTGTAACAACTAAAGAAGAACCAACCATGGCTGGGTCCTTTACCTGCACGACTCAGATCAAAGTTTACACCTGGTAATAATAACTGGAACGCAATATCCATTTCACCATGTTCTTTACCAATACTGATGAAACTGATCACACCTTTAAAATTGTCTTTGTATGATTCAATAGGCACATCCTGGTTATCGCCAACAGGAATACTGAAACGTGTACCTGCTACGAGATACTCTGAATTCTCCGTAATAAATGGAGATGAGTGATTACCTGCGCTGTTCGGTATTTCAATGATCTCGGCTGTGCGGAAAGTTTTGTTATCGATCCTTGCAACACGAGGTGTGTTGTTACCGTTACCAAACGTCCAGCGTCCATCAATTTCACCATTTGTTTGAGAGAATGAAACGTGATGAAGATCATCCCATGGAACAAAACCATTTGAGGTCATCAACATAGGTTTTGATTCTTCGCTGTAACCGTATCCTTTTTCAGGATCAACAGAGAATACAGGAATCACACGAAACAAACGGCCGCTGGGCAAACCATACACACTCATTTGCCCGCTGAAACCACCGGAAACAAAATTGTAAAATTCATCGTACTTACCGGGAGCAACATACGCTTTTTCAGCAGAGCCACCGGCAGCAGCATTAGAAGCGCCTTTGGGTTTACATGACATCCATTGCAAAGCAACTAAAGCAAGCAGGATCGTCAACATTCTTTTAGAGCTGTTCATATTAATTGTATTAAGAGTTATTAGTAAGTCCTGGAATTGGCTGGTTATTTAACACCATCATTCTTACGCATGAATTCATACACATGTCTTGCGTCGTCGTCGGTTAAATTTTGGTTAGGCATACGAACAAGGCACAGCTCCAATTGAGCCATCGCTTTCGGATCCTTATTAAGCATTTCATCTACGTTAGTCACGAAGTTCATGATCCACTCAGGTTTGTGACGTGTTGTTACACCTTTCCAACCTGGTCCCACCAGTTTTTCATCGGTCAGTTTATGGCAGCTTCCGCATTTAACATCATATACCTTCAAACCAGCTTCCGCCATTACTTTATCCAGTTCAGGCTTTACATCTACATTGGTAAACTTACCGGCACCCCTTTCAGGATCGTAAGATGGGTTACCATTATCAGTAGTTGTTTTTGTGGTTGATTCTGTGCCTGATGTTTTATCAGATGATGTTTCATTATTACAAGCGTATACAAAACCTAGAAAACTAAAGACGATGAGCATTTTTTTCATGAGCTTATTTTTTAAGTTGGCAGATAATATAACAGGGCAAGATTACTATCACTTGAAACAGAACAATATGATTACAGTCATAAAAGAAACTGACTGATTACAATCAGTTAAAAGCAGGTGCTTTAAATTGAATGCTGCTGAAAAACTGACCAAAATCAGTTTAATGTTTGCCATTTATCAGAAGCAGAACATTACCTGCGTAGTATTTTGCAGCCATTATGCAGGCAACTACTATCGGTATTATTGATCTGGATCTGCTCCTTGCGTGGGGCGCAACCTTTCACAACCTTGACAAAGGACAGGTACTTTTTTGTGAAGATGATCCTGCACATTTCTATTACCAGGTAGTGGAAGGAAGGATTAAAATGTGTAACTGTAACGAAGAAGGAAAAGAATTTATACAAGGGATGTTTGAAGCAGGTGAAAGCTTTGGCGAACCTCCTTTGTTTGATGGCGGCGTTTATCCTGCCAGTGCAGAAGCCGACGAAGCATCAGTCGTTATTCGTTTACGAAAAGAAAATTTCCTGCAACTGCTGAAAGAAAACTTCGATATCCATTTTGGTTTTACACAAACACTTGCACGCAGGCTTCGTTTTAAATCATTGATCTCAAAAGAAATTTCATCATATGGTCCCATGCATCGTGTAAGCACGTTGTTGCAGGAGTATAAAAGAAGTAAAGGCATTGCGGATAATGAATTACTAAAAATAGAACTCACACGCCAGCAGATAGCCGATATGACAGGCTTACGGGTTGAGACAGTTATCCGTTCCATTCGTGAACTGGAACGAAATGGTCATTTAAAAATTGAACGGGGCAAAGTGTATTGCTGATATGAGCAAACGCATATTCCTGTATCAAATAAACAATTCACTTTGAGAAAACTTTCGCTGTAATATGACTTTCACACAACTATGGGCCAAACGGGCTTTCTTCAATTTTACATTACTGGCATTGGCAGGTGTATTACTGCGGTATAAAATTCTTTTCCCTTTACCACTGGTTGATCAAAAGCATTTATTGCACGCACATTCACATTTTGCATTTGCCGGTTGGGTATCGCTGGCCTTGTTCATTGGTATCATTCACCTGTTAAAACCAAACGAACAGCAGCAAAAGCAATTCAACAAAATATTATGGGCGCAACAGATCAGCAGTTATGGTATGTTGTGCACCTTTCCTTTCATGGGTTATGCTGCTCCTTCTATTTTCTTCTCTACCCTATCAATACTTGTTTCATTCTGGTTTGCAATGGTTGCGTGGAAAATGATCAGCAGCAACGCACAATTAAGTTTCGAAAAGAAATGGTTGTACACTGCCTTGATCAGTAATATTATTTCAGCAGCCGGCACATTTACGCTTGCTTATTTAATGGCTAATAAGATCATAAACCAGGACCTCTATTTTGGCTCGGTTTACTTTTATCTCCACTTTCAATATAATGGGTGGTTCCTGTTTAGCATTTTTGCTTTGTTCTTTTCGCAGATGAAAGAACGGATGCTGCCACAACACATACGCTTAACGAATCTTTTCTTTTACCTGCTGTTGCTTACACTTATTCCTGCATGGTTCTTATCCATGTTATGGATGCGTGTACCTGGCTGGATGAGTACGTCAGGTGCAATTGCAGCAGTAATGCAGGTCATTGCACTTTCAATTTTTATCCGATTATTAATACTAATGAGGCAGCAATTTCGACTTGTGTTTCATCCACCTGTTCATCTTTTATGGCTAATTGCAGTTGTGGCTTTTTCACTTAAAATAATCATGCAGGGTTTTTCTGCTATACCTGCACTCAACCAATACGCCTTTGGCATTCGTCCGATTATTATTGGATTTCTTCATCTTGTTTTGCTTGGCTTTGTGAGCATATTCATTATTGGCTACCTGTTGCAAAACCGTTTGGTTTATTTGCCAACAAAACTTTCCTTTGGCGGTTTATGGCTTTTTGTAGTAGCCATGTTTCTGAATGAACTTGTGCTTATGAGTCAGGGCTTAGCTGCAATTTTCTATAAACCCTTTCCCTTTAACAATGAATTGTTACTTGTTGCAGCATGCGGCATGTTCACAGGTTTGCTGTTGTTTTACCGGGAACAAACAAGCAAGTACGCTTCTCTGCAACCTGGCACACAAGTGATCAGCAGTTAAACTCATAATAACGTAAATAAAAAACCCGGGCAGGAATACCCGGGTTGAGACCAACTACTGTATGATTAAAAACTACTGTTATTATCTTGTACAATTAGAAATAACTAAAAGTTATGGCAGAGTTCACAGGTTGCTGACCCACAACTGTTGATTGCATTACTGCTGACTTGGGCACTCCGTTTGAATGATACTGGTAAGTATAGTTCACCGTTTCTTCCAGAATATTATTATCGTCCTTATGAATTTCCGTCAGCATATTATTAGGAGATGCCGGTACCCAAAGTAAATGCAACAGATCTTTTGCGGCGTAAAGCGGGTTTGGTTTATTATCGTAAGTAGATGTTACGGTGCCGCCAAAAATAAACAGATCAGGTTGCAGAGGATTTTGAAAGTAGAACTCTGTTTTTTCTACATTACCTGATGCGCTGTTTGTGAAAACAAACTTTAACCATGCTTCACCTGCTGCTGAGTTAATTTGAACTGATTTTAAAAAGTTGTTTTGGTAAGTATAGGTTGTAACGAAGAGTTCTATTCCAGACAATGTTTCGAATGAAGCTTCTGCCAATACACCGTTCTGGTAGATGGGCACAATGCGGATGTCTTCATCAGAAGTGATTTCGCTGATCTTTCCTTGTGCATTATAACTCACTTGGTAATTCACCAGATCGCCTGAGGTAACAAAGTCATTTTTTAAGGCAGCGGTTTTTATAGTACCGTTTGCGTTATACGTCAATGAAACCTGGTTGTCCGGCGCCGTAACTGATTTGAGTTTTGTGCTTGTAAACGCTTCTGATTTGTCTTTCTTACAAGAGCTGAAAATGAGTGTGGTGCTCACAACAAGAGCGAACAGCGTTGCTGTTGATTTAAAGCTGAATTTCATAATAATGATAAGGTTTAATGATTTATGACTTGACAAAGATCATTCAACTAACGTTGCACCGCAACCGCATAAATATGTGAAATAAAAAACCCGCTGTAAAGCGGGCCTAGGTGTGTTCTGTTAACAATTGTAAATCTTCTAATGATTAATATCTCAACAAAGATGTACTTCTGATAAAATTGTACCTATCGCATAATTATGTGGTTTGCATTTTCTTAACAACAGCGAACATTTTCTACAGATCAACCTGTATTAATTTATTTGTGACAGATGCGGGAATATCCTCACCGGTAGCGTTTAGTGAAATCCGGTTCAACGCATCTCTATACCTAATGACTTTACCAAAACGCAGTTTTTCTGAGTCCCGTACAATCTCAAACTTTTTGCTGATAAATAAAGGAGTTTGCATTAAAGGGTAAGCCCGCAACAATTGATATGGAATTAATGTATCCCACAAAACCATTTGACTGTTATTTGAAAGTTGTTTACTTACAGCTAAACGAACTTCAGCCTCTACCCCATTGTAAACCGGTGCAGAGTAATCTGCAGCCTGGAATACTTTAAACTCAACCGTTTGCAATACAGATACGGCTTTCGCAGGCGTTGGTTTTTTGCAGGCAATTAATAAAAGAAGAATAGTTGATGATAAGATTAATTTTTTCATTTTATACATTCTTGATTAGTAATTGAAATGGTTTAACTTATCTGATAAGACTACTGCTCTCGCTATTTATTTTGTTTTTTGATCCACATCACAGCTGTTTTCACTTTTTCATCTTTTGATAACAGCTGGAAATTATCACCGCCTTCAACTTCAATATCCGGCTTTATACAATCATATAATATCTTTCCCTGTCCGTCCTTAAGTACACTTACAGCAAGATTAAATCCCGCTGAAGGCAATAATTCAAAACCTTCGTTGCCACTTGTTAATCCCATACTTTCCTCCCCAATTAAAATCGTATTATTTCGAAATGTAAGTGCAGCCGCAGTGCATTCACCGGCGCTTGCAGTGGATGGCCCTATCAGTACAGCAACAGGCAAATCCGAATAATCGGTGAAGGAATTTATTTTAATTTTATAGTAACCGGTTATAAGACTGTCATTTCTGAAGAAAACTTTTCCTTCGCCTTCTTTTACAGTATGGGAATACGAATCACTAACAATACCTTCCTTAAAAAGGCTTCGTAACCCTGCAATCATTGGAAACATATTTCCACCCTGATTTAAACGCAAATCGATAATGATACCTTTTGGATTCCGTTTCATCATTAACATAATGGAATCATTGATCCTGTTTGCAATTTTATCTACGGATGCTGTGTCTTGAGCTACTATTACCGGAATTCTTAAAAAAGCAATGTCCGGGGTTATCATTTGGGCAACAATTTTCGGACCTTTCACTAATTCAGCTTCCGTAACGGCATTGATCTTGTGCAGGTTTCTGATTTTTCCTGTGCTGCGGAACATGGTGTCTTTATAAAAAAAAGCACCATGAACATCACTTAGCTCATTGTATAATTTTGTAAATACAAATCCGCCCTCCGCTACTGTTTTTACATTCGCCGTTTGTTCTTTCAGTTCCTTTTTTAACCCCGACCAATCAACTTTATGTGCATTCAATGCCTTTTGCTGCATAATACCGATCGTTGTATCAAGTAGAAAGTGTACTGAATCTTTAGCCGTTAACAACTGTGATGATGCAACAAACGGCATCATTATCACGAAAGCCAAACTTATTTTTTTAATGAACATGAAATAACGATTTACAATTATTAAACTAAATGATCAGTTATCTAACAGAGGGGTGTACTGAGCTCATTTTACTATTACAACTGAATTTGAATATCCATTTTCCATTTCTGTTTCTTTATTACCTGGATCAATGATCCACTGCCCGTCAATTACAAATTTGTACATGTGTTTGCCCGGTTCTGCAATCGTTTCAACGATCCATTCATCACCTTGCCTTTTCATTTTCGCAGAGGAAGCCGACCATTCGTTAAAACTTCCTGCCACCGAAACTTCTTTTGCATTGGCATAACCCTTCAACCGGAATGTAACTTTAGTAAACACAGGAGTTTCTTTTTCTACCTGTGCGATCAGGCGTATCAACTCATCTTTCCATCCCGGATCAGTTGATGTATTGAAACTGCTTTTCATTGCCAGTATATGTGCTTTCTGTAATGCAAGTCTTGGCATGATCAAACTATCAGGTTGCACACCAACCCCTTCCCAGTTTGTTTTGGTGATAGGATTAATAGCACGGCCAACAGGTAAAAACATATTGAAGTGCTTTGTAAGATTTACAGAGCCGCCGGGATTTGCACCACCACCTGTTACTTCGCCAATGATGGTTGCACGTTTTAAATTTTTAAGATCATAAGCCATTTCTTCAGCACCGGAAAAAGTACCACCGCTGGTTAAAATATAAATTGGCTTGTTGAGATATTTTTTGCCGGGCACTACTACCTGTGTCCATGTTTGTTGTGTAAAATTCCGCTCACGCCAGTAAAGATCATTTAAGTGCGTTTTATCAGTAAAGAAATAACTGCAAAGAAAAGGGATCACATTGTCACTCATGGCACCACCACAATGGCGAAAGTCGATAATGAGTGCATCGGTGTGCTGTACATAGTTCATCATGGCTGCGTAAAAATCACCGGCATATTCTGTTCCACATAAAAATTTAAAATCGATATAACCGATATTACCTCTTAAAACCTCCAGTTTCTTTACGCCATAGTTTTCAAAACGAAGAAATTCAGCATAGCCTTTCCGTTCTTCTTCCGATATCTGCATCAGATCATTGTTACGGTTTATAGCTAATGGCTCGGCCGAATAACGGATCGTTACATGCTTATCATGACAGATACTTCTTACATCGGTTGTTAATTTTGCAGCAAAAGCTTCAGCACTGCTAATTGTATCATAAGCTTTATTTGATTGCTGTTTTCGCAGGTGAAGTTCGATTTTCTTTGCTGTTTCAGGAAAGATGTAGCGCTCATTCATCAACTTAATAACACTATCGATCGCTTCTGATTTTTGTTCTTTTGTTACCTGTGCAGTGGCAGCATGAAGCGTAAGAAGTAAATAGATGACAAGGTTTATGACAGGCTTCATAAAAAAGATTTTACCAAATGTAACCAGTCAGTAATTGCAGCAGCACCACATGAACATGTGAAAAAAGGAGGACGCAGATCAGGCTTTTACAAAACGATAGTGAAGCTGTACGAGACCCGTTTCAAATTTTTTTACTGTTAGCAATTCGAGATTTTGTAAAGGAATTCCGGTACTAAACAATTTAATACCGTCACCAAGTAAAACGGGTATGTAAGAAAGATATAACTCATCAACCAACCTCTTTTTTAATAATTCATTCACGACAAATGCCCCTCCATCAATAAAAATATTCTTTCCTTCCTTCTTTTTCAGTGTTGTTATCAGCTCCGCAACATCACCATTGTGAAAATGGGTAAAGCCTTTCGTTTCCCGTTCTGTCCTTGTAATGACATAAGCATCCTTATCAGCATGTGGGAAAGGATAACCCATGGACAAAACTTTATCGTATGTATTTTTACCCAATACAACCGTATCAACTGTTGAAATGAAAGCGGCATAGCCATAGTCCTCTCCTTCTTTTTCTACTTTTGAAAGAAACGAAATATCCCCATCAGCTCCAGCAATATAACCATCAACACTTGCAGCAATATAAACAATCACTTTCCTGCTCATAAAAAATCTGATTTTATAACTTAGTGCTGATATTCTTCAGCATCATCTTTGCAAACTCATCTTCCGGATTAATTGCAAGCGCCTTATTGAACCATTCAGCAGCTTCCTTAAACTTTTTCTGATTAGCATACAATTGGCCGGTTACATTATACAAAGATGCTTCTTTTGGAAATTCCTCCCTCCCCATTTCAATTACTTCAAACGCTTTATCAAAGTCCTTCATCATTTCAAACATATCAGAGAACATGATATATACCCAGGGGTTTGGTGTTTTATCAAATCCTTTTTCTTTTAGAATGGATTTATAATTCGTACGCACATAGTCGAACCCTTTCTGCTCTGTTACTTCCATTAATACATTCTCAAGATACTTTTCAGGTTTGCGGGTGTCCTTACTGTAAAGAATACGCAAAATGTTATTTGTTACTTCACGTGGGTTCACCCGGTTATTGATCAATACAATCACAATGTATCCATCCTCCTTTACGATCTTGAGATCAGATGAAAAACCCTTACCACCTCCACTATGGCTGTAAGTCCTTTTCCCAAAATCTGTTTGTTCATCAACCCAACCAAAACTGTATTTATCTGCTCTGCCTGTTGCAACTTTCCCACTCCACATACTGTCACGCATGGTGGCCGAAAGAAGTTTGCCATTCAGTAATGCTTTTGCAAAACGATAAAGATCGATCACGTTCGACTGCATACCACCATCAGAAAAAGCAGGAAATTCTTCTGCTGCTGCATTGATAAATGTTTTTCCTGTGTAAGCTAAGTAAGGAGTTGCTTCATTTGGTGCAACAAAAGTTGCCGGATAATGAATGTATGAACGTTTGATGCCTGCGGGTTTGAAAATCCGTTCTTCCAGGTTTTGCATGTACGACTTACCGGTGATTTTTTCAATGATCTTCCCCAATAAAATAAACCCGGAATTCGAATAGTCGTGACGCTGTCCAACATAATCCAACGTTGGATCCATGGCTACTACATAAGGCATTACATCATTCAACGATTTCAGTTGATGACGCTCTGCTTCAAAATTTACATGCATCATATAGTTGCCAACGCCTGATGTATGTGTCAGCAGGTGCCACACTGTTATGCTATCTGCTTTCTTCACGTTGTATTCAGGAAGTATAGATGCGAGTGTTTGATCAATGGATAATTTCCCTTCCTGTACCAACTGCATAATAAGTGTGGCAGTAAAGGTTTTTCCCATTGAAGCAATATTAAAATTAGTAGCGATTCGGTTGGGCACCTGTTCTTCCCTGTTGGCATAGCCAAATGCCTGTTGATACAATACTTCATTATTCTTTGCAACAAGTACACAACCTGAGAACTGTTTGGTTTCTATATACTGCTGAATAAGACTGTCAACTTTTAATTTTTTATCTGCCGGAAGTTGGGCAAATGAATATTGCAGTCCGAATACAAATAAGAAGATGATAAGTTTCATAGTTTAAATTTAGTTGGGTGCATCAGCAATGACAACCACATGAATATGTGAAAAGGGACCTTTCACAAGATCCCCTTCTTAACCAACCGCTGCTGAAAATTGTAAATCAGTTATTGGTAGCTGTATGTAAATAATATTGGAACAGTACTTCTGTCGTCCTTATAAAGTTTTGTTGCAGGATAACCATCGGCATCATACGTATATTCAAATGTATTTGTTTGATATAGCTCCCCGTTAGCAGCATAATGTCTCATGCGGCCCGCATTGTTTTTTTGAAATACAACTGATGGCAGATAAACTAATCCTGAAAATGATATTTCCGGATTTTTAAAACGATCGTACTGATCATATACTGTACTTCCGCTTAAGACAAAAGGTCCATCGTTTGCCATTTTTAAATAGTACATCATCCGTTTCACATTTCCGTCAGCATAATATTCAAATGTCTGTTTTGATTCTTTTGGCTGATCCGGCTCAGGCTGACTAAACTTTTCCCTCCACTCGATCAATTGTCCCTTATTGTTATAGCTGTAGTTAATCACAGAAATCTCACTTCCCATTGGACGAAAATTTCTTACAACTTTTACCTGCTTTCCTTCTGTTTCATAAAAAACAGAACCACCTGGCGCTCCGGCTGTATTGATGACCCCATCGACATAAGAATAATTCACCGACATAACTGAAGTGCCGTTTCCATTGATAAACTGAATCGTGTGGTTCGTCAAAAGCTTATTTGCATCATAAGTAAACGAACGGAAATCAGTTGGTGATGAGGAAATTTTTGTGACTTGTTTTAACGGTCGTTGTGGCTCATTTACCGGTTTCTTGCATGAAGCAAGTAACATTATAATAATTCCAAAGCTCATGAAGGTGTAACGCATATAATTTCATTTTCAGGTTAAGAAATATTTTGATTAACGATAGGTTGCCACATAGCGGCACAGATCTATTTTCAGATCGCTAGTCCGGAATAGATACTCACCAAACAACTGCCTGCCGGCATTGATCGTAATAAAAATGTATGTATTATTTACAGGGACATATAGAACCTGTGTGGTGCCTCCTATGCCATCGCCTTCGTGTCCATATGTAACAGTAGGTACAGTTTTATTGTAACTCCCAAAATACTCAAGACCCAGGCCATAGTCGGGTTCTGTACTTTCTTTTCCCTGTATCCATGTGCGCATTTCCTGTAATGAAGCTGCACTGATGATATTTCCGTTGATGAGTGCTTCCATAAAACGGATCACATCAGTTCCATTTGCTGCAATACCGCCGTAACCTTCCAAACCTTTTGCAATGGTATTATTCCATTTAGTTACATTTTCGAGCTGGCCATTATTGTAACGTTCAAAATAGTAATTCGGGAAACCCAGATTCAGCATTTGCTGATCAGTAACTCCATAGAACGTTTTTGTAAGATTTAATGGCTGCAATATTTCTTCCTGTAAAACCTGTGCATAGGGTTTATCGCTTGCTTTTTCTACAACCCATTGTAACAATGCGTAGCCGCTGTTGCTATAGAAAAAATCTGTTCCAGGTTCAAACAACGCAGGCTTATCGTAAATAAATTTTATTTTTTCTTTAAGACTCAAGACCGTAAATGGATTGTTGAGTTGAAATAATTGAAAAGAAGGTTCGACTGTATGATTTCTTAATCCACTGCTATGATTCATCAATTGACGAACAGTGATCTTATCGCCGTTTGCAATATGCTGTAATATATCCTGCGAAATAAAATCAGCTATACGTGCATCAAGATTCAATATACCTTTCTCTTTTAACCGCAACGCAACAGTGGCCAGGTAGGTTTTTGAAATACTGTAAACCCATGCCGTCATATTATCCGACATAGCAGTTTTTGTTTCAGGTTTTGCATACCCGCCGTTTGTAATATACCAGCCATCGGCATTCTTCACCATTACCTGGGCACCCGGTACACCTTTGGCAATATGTTTATTCAGAATAAAATCGAGACTGTCTTTCATTGGGTGATTCTCATTCTCTGGTAACGAGCCTGCAACCGGAGTAACAGCGGTGCTATATACATCCTGTCTGCACGAAGCTAAAAGAAATAAACAGGCTACGGCCACAACGATCGAAAGATGTTTCATGATCATTCAATTAATAAGTTGAGTGTGTGAGTTATTTTTTTGCTGAATATTTTACACCCAGCAGAAAGAAAGAAGAAGGCAATGGTGTAAGATCAGGTGTGTACTTAAACAATGCATTTAACTGGTAAGAAACATAAGGTGTAAATCTACCCTTTGCTGTTTCTATTCCACGGTAGCCAATGCTTACCTGTGCTGGAAACTGAATAACAGTTTTTGTGGCTTTACCTTCAACCCATTCTGTACCATTCCATTTTAAGGGCTTTGAAGGATAAAATGAAAATTGATACCCAAGACCTGCACCAATTCCTAATTCAATTTTTTTTGCAACAAGAGGTGTGTAGTTGAATAACAGTTGTGTAAACAACGCATCACCTTGCTGCATGTGCCTGTTATAGCCTAATCTTAATGTTAGTCCAATACTGTTTTTTACATTCAAAGGTTGCTGCACTCCTGCCATAAAAACAGGTTGTGTTCCTTTTAACTCTGCTTTGAGAAAGGGAGCATAATAGGTTTGCAGGCCGCCTGCTACGTCAAACCCAAGCGGCTTTGTTCGTTGCTGGGCCGAAAGATTGAATGCCCCCATCGTAAAAAGAAAAGAAAGAATGATGATAAGGTTAACTTTCATGATAAGGTTTATAAGCTGCAAAGTTTCCAAATAAAAAACACATGCACAACCACATAACAATGTGATAAAAAGAGATGTGCTCTTTCAATCACATCCCGTTGATGACAAGATTTAACTCAGGCAGCTGATAAAACCGACAAGCGATTTTGCTCAACCTGTTTCAAGGTGTTTTCGATTTGCAGGAAGTGCCGTTGCTCGTGTGCAATAAAGAAACGGAAGGTGTCGCCCAGTTTTAACTTAATGAGCTTTGTAAGTGAAATAGGAACACGGTTGTAATCAAGATTAGCTGTTCGTGCAATCTGCAACAGGTTCAGCAAATGATGTTGATGATTGATAAACTCAGTCAACATTGCCACAGCATCGGGCTGAGCAGAGGGAACAGCATTGGCAGGTGATTTCATTTTACTTTTAATATGCTTATCTCCTGTTGGCTTCATGAGGTTGGTAAAATAATTACCGAGCCAGCCGGGCGTAAAGTTTTGGTTAGGCCCCGATTGATTAAGGTGCAGCCTTTCTTCTATTGCTGTAATGTAGTAACGGGCATAGATATTCAAATGTTCCAGCACCTGGGCCACGCTCCACTTACCGGGTTGAGGTTGTTGTGTAAGCAAAGCCTGATTTGTGTTTTGCAGAGCTGTGCACTGCAAAAGTATTTCACGAACATCGCTTTGTAGAAGTTCAAGCAAGGTATTGCTGTTGATCTGTTTCATGTGTTCTTTTTTATTTTTTTAGCCACATAGTATATCCATAAAAATCATCGTCGCTGTTGGTATAAATTAGCTCGATAATTTTTATGGATATATCATGCTTCTGAATTTTATACAAATTTCAACTGAAGCAACAAGATGATTGTTGGTAAAAACCAAGATTTACAAAGCAGGAAAAAAATCAGAGTTTAACGGAGCCCAGCAGTTTGCTGAAATTGGTAGCATCCATGCCGAGATAAGAAGCAATGTATTTGTGCGGTACGAGGTTGAGAATATGTGGGCTTCGTTGCAGCAACGTCCTGAATTTTTCTTCGTTGGTAAAACACTGCAACTCGATATGGCGCTGCAATGCACCTTTCAAAGCATAAGCTGTGGCCTTGAACAATAATTGCTGAATAGCCGGTGAAGATTTTGCCAATTGATCTACTGCATCATATGAAATACGCAGGAAACGACTGGCCGTTAATGTTTCAAGAAAATATAGCGATGGGGTTTGAGTAAGAAAGCTATCAGCCACTCCGCTGAAAGAAGGAGGATAAGTAAACACGATCGTGGCTTCTTTGTTGCCATCACCTATGTAAAAAGCACGCTGTAATCCTTCCAGTACAAAATAAAGATGGCGTTCTGTTTCACCGGCGGCAGTAAGAATTGTTTTCCGCTTCACCGTTAACGGTTGCCAGCCGGATGTAAAACGTTCCAGCTCCGCTACAGGTAGTGGATAGATCTGTTGAACATATTGTTTCAGCAATTCAATTTCCATCCCGCTAAAGATAAGCAATGGGTGCTATGCAAAAAAGCAGATCAGTTATTTTCGGGATTACCTGTGCAGTTGATCAGCAGGTAACCAAATCCGGTTCCTGTTGGTACAACATAGATATGAGCCCACATTAAGTCGTTCATAAAAAATGATTTTAATAATGATATAAACGAAACTGATGTGAAGATAGATTGCAGATACCCCGAAATCAATCGCATAACTGTGTGAATTGAGGAAGCTGTTGGTTGAAATGATGTGATGCAGCATCACATATTGTTGTTGTTTAATGAGCAGGATTAAACATTGCGTAGTAGATCAGATCAATATAACGGTTGTTTTTCAGTTCACTTTCCCTGTGTGTGCCTTCGTAACCAAAGCCAAGTTTCTCAAGGAGCTTTATACTTGTATTATTTCCTCCTTCAACAATCGCTTCAATACGATGCACATCAAGTTGTTCAAATGCGTAACGGCAGATGGCTTTCACCGCTTCTGCTGCATACCCTTTTCCCTGCATTGCAGGCAACAGCCAATAACCGATCTCAACACACCGATGCTGCGGACGGTAGTTATTTAAACCACCATTGCCAATAACAGTTGAAGGATCATCTTTTATGCAGATGGCCCACCAGGTTCCCGTCCCTGTTTCATAAATTGAATTGTAAAAATCGAGTTGTGCCTGCACTTCTTCCAACGAGTAATAAGCAACCGACATGTGTTGATTCACCAGCGGATCGCTGTAGCCTTTTAATACATCAGCCGCATCCGTCTGTTCTACTTTTCGGAGTAGTAAACGTTCGGTTTGTAAAACAGGGAAACTCATCAGACAAATTTACAGCAGCCTGTCTTTAAACGCTTTTGCGACCGCTTCACTTTTTGAGTTGACGTGGAGCTTCTCGTAGATCTTTTTGATATGGCTGCGAACGGTATCAATGGAAATAAACATTTCAGAAGCGATCATCTTGTAGCTAAATCCATCAACCAACAATTGCAACACCTGTTTCTCCCGATCACTTAAATTATAATCATCGTTTTGAGAGGTGTTCACTTGCGAAAACATTTTGAGCACCTGTGTTGCAATGGATGCTGTCATTGGAGCACCACCACTGGCTGCTTCTTCAATATACTCGAGCAATTTAGCCGGGGGTGTTTTTTTGAGCACATAACCATTGGCACCATTACGAATCGCTTCAAATACATTTTTATTATCGTCGAATACGGTCAGCATTAGTATTTTAACATCGGAATTTTTTGCCCGAATCTTTTTCAAACCTTCAATGCCATTTGTGCCGGGCATATCAATATCCATCAGGATCACATCGGGTTTCCACGCTTCTACTTCATCGGTTACATTGTCGCAATTTTTATAGGAAGCCAACACAGTAAATCCATCACTCCCGTCAATCAACATTGTAAGACCTTCACGCAGCTGTGGATTATCTTCATACAGCACTACTTTTATCATGTTATTATAGTTTATACAAATTTAATATTAACCTTACCGCTGCCAATCACATAAATATGTGCTTGTTCATCAGAATCCTCGTCCGCCTGTCAATACCGCATAGACTCTTGGAAGAAACCGGCGCAACAAACTTCCTGTCCAGATACAAAAACACAACGTAATGAACGGTATAACCAGGTAACAAAGCAAACGGTAATAAGGAATCATTGAACTGTTCATTAATGCCCACTTCATTACATAAGGTAACAAAGGAACATGCATACCAAAAATGAAAAACGAAAAACCACTGGCATAATGAAACCATTCTTTTTTATTGAACCAGTGGATTACTTTATCGGCTCCAAACCAAATGGCAATAATACCGGAAAGAACTGCTGTCTGGTGTATGATAATGAGCGTAATTATTGATGGCCACACATCATATTCAAGTTCAAAGGCCAGGAATGTTTTTATAACCGATAAACCGATAAAAAAAATCAATGCTAATCCCAGGCTGAACCATTTTGGTTCCGTTTCAATGGAGAAATTCCGCTTCTGTATCCATACACCCAGGGAAAAGAAAAACAATCCACGAAAATCAAGCAAGGGTACATTTATCAAGGTTACAAAAAATAAGAGGAAGGTGAAAGGCAGCCAGATATAGGGCACCTTAACAACTAACCAACGCAGAACAGGATAACAAATGTTAAACACAAACAACGACATAATAAACCATAACTGGTATGAAATGGGGGCAAGTGTTAACCGCTGAAACATGCCAGCCCAGCCAATCTCCGTATAAGGACGGTTATCACCCATCTGATCAATTCCTGCAGCTGCAACTACATTTGCAGTATAAGGAAACTGTTGTAGCAAAAACGTCAACAATAACCCAAACGAACTCCAGATAAAATAAGGGATAATTAATGTGCGAAATCTGTTCTTTACCTGTTGCGAATAGGGCCGGTGATCGTAGGAGGCATAGAGATAACCGGAGATCATAAACAACAAAGGGATACGAAAACGAAGCAACCCGTTGGCAATAAAATATTCGAAAAATGTGGTAAATGTGAGGGGCTCATTTACTGTACTGAAAGGTGCGAGATAGGTATTGTTCAAATTGTAACCATGCACATATGCCAGCAATGCGATACATACAAACGTAAAGAATCTGAATTTCTGACTGAGTGAACGGGTCATGGCAGTTAATTAAGTGGCACTGTTAATCGTACTTCAGTTCCCTCTCCCTCTTTTGATGTGAGTTGAAGTTTACCATGCAATGCATCGGTACGCTTTTGCATATTACCCAAACCATTCCCTCCATCCGCATCTTTTACATCAAAGCCAACACCATTATCTTTTACCAGCAAGATCAATTTTCTGTTCTCCACAAATACATGCACAATTGCTTTGCTGCACTTTGAATACTTGGCTGCATTATTCACAGCTTCTTTAAAGATGAGGAAAAAATCCCGGCGACCTTCCATATCGATCTTTGCTTCATTTACCTCCTCACTTGCTTTAAACTCAAGATCAATTTCCTTTGCTTCAAATACGTTCGTGGCAAACTCACGCATGCGTGCCACCACTTTCTGCATGGTATCATTAGCCGGTTTAATGGCCCACACAATATCATCCATTGCTTCCATCATGCGCTGACTGTTATCACTGATCTTATTAATGTATTCACCCGTCTTCATGGCATCAGAATTCAATTTTGCTTTGGCCATTGAGCTCAGAATGTTGATGGTGCTGAGTGTGCTGCCCATATCATCGTGCAGGTCACGTGCTACACGATTACGGATCTTCTCCACTGCGATCAAACGGTTAAGACGAAGCCTGTGCATGCTGTAAGCAATCATTGCTACAATTAAAAGCAGCGTTGAAATAAACCACTTTGTTCGCCAAAAAGGAGGTTTTATAAATAGATTTAAACTGCTGATATTTTTCGAAACCATCCCGTCAAGACTTTCTGCCTTTACTTTAAATGTATAATGGCCGGGAGCCATCTCTGTAAATGGAACAGACAAACGATCAGCCCTTATCCAGTCTGTATGCAGGCCGTCCATTTTATAATAGTAAATAAACTTGTCCCTGTTCTTAAAATCAAGACAGGCAAAGCTGATGGTGAAATTATTCTGATCCGGCATCAGTCTTATCTCAGGTAAACGTTGTAATGAATCGAGCAATTGGTATTCATTACCCAACAGGAAATCAGTTAACGTAACATCAGGCGGCGGACTGCTTCTGCGAAACACATCCGGTTTAAAAAACAATAAACTGTTTACACCTGCAAACATTACATAACCCTCGCTGCAGATAAAATCAGCTTTATCAGTAAGTTCTCCCATCAAAATTCCATCCTTGCTGCCGTAACTTGTAAACCGTTTTCGTTTATGATCGTAACGTGATAATCCTTTGTGTGTAATGATCCAGAGATAACCATTCCGATCGAGCCGTAAACGTTTGATGGAGTTTGAAGGTAACCCTTCACGCCAGGTAATCTGTTGCACTTTACCTGTTCTTTTATTGATGATATTCAACGCTTCTGTTGATGCGTAAATAATACTATCGTTCAACTGCTCAAGATCATAGCAGGTGTTGGCAAATAATTGCCCATCGCCTTCTTCCGTGGTATAATGCTGCTCAACTTTATCTGTAATGGTGTTGATCGCATACACACCTTTATCCTGTGTTGCAATCCATGCCCAGCCCTGTTTATCAATTAAAATTTTGTAAATGATTGCACCTCGCCCCAGATCAAGCACAAGCTTATAATCTGTTCCATCATATTTAATAATTCGTCCGGCCTGTGTACCAAACCATAATTTTTTTTGCTGATCTTCTGCAATATAACGGATGGTACGATCTTCAAAAATTTCAGGACGTTGATATAATGTTTTACCTGTTAGAGGATCATGAATCATCAAATGCCCCCCTTGGCAACCAATAAAGATTTTTCCGGTTGTCTTTTGCTGGCACATGCTCCAGGTTAAACGATAATCGTTTGCCTTCCGTTCATCCATTGAAGGCATGTTTTTATAAAGCGGCGAAGGATAAGGTTTAAAACTTTTATCGAGTGTGATGATACCTTTACCCCAGGTACTCAACCAATAATCACCGTTCTTTAATTCTATCAAATCAGTTACACTGTAGTAACCCGGCAAATTCGATAAATAGATATTTGCAATATCAGTAGAGAATGTTGAAGTATAATACAACCCCTGATCAGTTGCGATCCATAACACACCATCCATGTCTTCAAACAACTGATTGACCGATCCATAACGGATGCCGTAATTATCGAGGTACTGTGTGCGGTGAAGCTGAAAACCTTTATTGATGGTATTGTTCCTGTTATCGAGACTGTAAAGATTGCCTAAACCATAAATCCATAAAATACTATCTTTTGTCTGGTAAAAACTTCTCAGCTCTGCATAGGATGTATTAACACCTGTAAGACCAGCCGTATCATTCAATGGATATTTACCTGATGCGTCAAAACAATGAAACTGTTGCCCGATTGGCCAGTTAAACACCCAATGCCTGCGTTGCTGATCAATATAAAATTCAGAAACATTTGATTGCACTTTTTCGTTGTTCAGGAGAGCAAGGTTTGCAGGATTATAATGTTTACTCCACATTTGTTTACTGGCTTCATCATACACAGCCAGGCCGCTATCACAAACGAGCCAGTATTGTTTTTTCAGTTTATCATGAAAGGTATTGGCTGTACTTTTCCAGTTTTTGGGCAATTTATTAAGTGCTGTATTTTCTGTAAATGCATTAGCAGCTTTATCATACTTCACAATTTTCCCGTATTGATGAATGCTGATATAGGTGTCACCATAAGCATCCTGCCACATTTTAAACTCCGAACGAGGGGGCAATGGTGCCGATGTTTTAACGGGCACTTTGCGATAACTGTAAGTAGCAGGATTAAAAATGCCAACCTCCTTAACTGAATAAGCCGCCAGCCACATGCTGTTACTATCAGCTGGCAATATCTGGTTCACTGTAACAGTCGGTAAGGGATCACCCTTTGTACCATCAGGACTGAATGTAACAAACTTGGCACCATCGAAGCGTTGCACACCATTACTTCCGCCCACCCAGATATATCCTTTTTTATCCTGGTAAATACTGAAGAGAACATTTGATTGTAAACCGATACCGTCATCGGTACTTATCCGGTTGAATGCATAAGAAAATCGCTGTGCCGAAACCGGAAGCACAGCAACAATGAAAAAAACAAAGGATACAATTACTCTCATGCGGTTGATACTTCTTCAAATGTAAACAACCGTTTTAATATTCTGCAACCCTGCTCACAAAACCACATGATTATGTGGTGGCTTTGCTGTAACCAATTTAAAATGCAGTTACAGCAAGGCTTTCGGCCAATGAATTTCAATTCTACCCGGCCGCATCAACATGTTTATGCGATTGTTTTCGCCTGTTTCCCGTTGCATCTTTGTGTTGTTAAACGAATCATCAAAAAAAGGCTGCAAAGCCAAAAACCTTATTATCATGAAACAATTATTCATCCTGTTCATCAGTGTGCTGTCAATGGCCACTGTTGCAAATGCAGAGAACATTACAAGAGAAGTGGATCTTACCGCTTCTGTTTACAGTATTGAAGTAAGCGACGACATTAATGTTGTGCTTACACAAAGTACAGATGCAAAACTTCGTATCACCGGCGAAGAGAAAGACAGCAAATCAGTATTACTCGATCAGAAGAATGGCCGTGTGCGACTCCTTAGCAAAAAAGGTTCACTTAAAAACAAGGTAACTGTTTATGTGCCCGTACAAAACCTGCACAAGCTCGTTATCAACGGAAAATCTTATGTACGCAGCAATGGTGTTATTGCATCAAAAAACCTGCAGGTAACAGTTGCAGGCGAAGCAAAAGTGGAGATCAACCACATTGGTGAGATTGCTTTTGAAGCAGACCAGGATATTGATCTGCAGATCAAAAAATGGCACACATCATACAGCAAACAATAATCTTCTGTATCAACAAATGAAAGCCATCTGCATATGCAGATGGCTTTTTGTTTCAGCACTAAACGGTTTATTCTTGGTTTACTACAGTTCACGCAACAATAAGTGCTATTCACATATTTATGCTATTGTGCAGGCCTATACGCATTATATATTTGTTCTGTGATTGATTGATCACAAAAAACAAACAACATGAAAAAAGGTATATTGATGGTAACAGTACTGGCGGCATGGTTCCTGGTAAAAAACCCGGAGTATACGCAACTGGTAAAAGGCAACAACACAGGCTTTCCCGAAAAAGCAATGGCGTTTGCAAAAACAGTGAAGAAAGACCTGTTTCAGTTTACTACCGTTCATTTGCCACAGGTAAAAATAAAAACAAACAATAGCAAGCATAAAACGCAATCCTGCTTTTTGCAGGTAACCAATGACAAACATTTATATAACCATGAACCCTTATTGATCGTAAACGGCCTTTAAAAAACACTTCTTCGTTATTAGTCACACCTATAATTACTTCAGTCTGATCTTGAAAGACACAGCCGCCCCGTAAGGCGGCTTTATCGTTTGCGTAAACAAATTTTTTCAACCCTTCAATTCTTTTTATCTTTCGCTCCACGATTGCCTGCCTTAAAACAGGATTACTATGTCATTTTCACATGCAGCACGTCTGCAACAGTTTAAGAACCTCGTAGGGATCAGATTTCAACTCTACAACAGTTTGTTTACGTCGCTTCCGTTTCATCGTATTGAGCGGACAGGTATTTTATTGTCTTTACTGCTCAACAACAGTGAAGATGGGTATAAGAAAAAACTGAGCCCGGTTGAAATACTTGAAGATTTCTTTAACCGTCATACCACGTACCAGAAAGAACAGGAACAGATCGATCTGCTTTTTCGCTTTGTACAATATGCCGAGCGACAGATCGTATTGTTTGATGCATTGGAAGATGCTTCGTTTCGTGAAGTGAACGACATGCAGGGTTCAGGTTCGTTGAAACAACTTTTTAACGAAGTGCAGTTAAAGCACAAAGAAAAAGAGCTGGAACAAAAGCTCAACGATTATTGCATCCGTTTGGTACTAACGGCACACCCTACCCAATTTTATCCCGGTTCGGTGTTGGGTATTATTCATGATCTGTCGAAAGCTTTGGCCGATAATAATGCAGGACTCATCAATACTTATTTGCAACAGTTGGGTAAAACGCCTTTCTTGAAAAAGCAACGCCCTACTCCCTACGATGAAGCAGTGAGTTTGATCTGGTATTTAGAAAATGTATTTTACACGGCGGCAGGTAAAATTTATACCTCTATCAAAAATCAGCTACAGTTAGGGATTGATTTTAACCAGCCATTGATCCGCATGGGTTTCTGGCCCGGTGGCGACAGAGATGGAAACCCGTTTGTAGTAACAGATATTACGTTGAAAGTAGCAGCACTGTTACGTGGCTCTATCATTAAATGTTATTATTTAGAAGTACGACGTTTAAAACGCAGACTCACTTTTACAGGTGTGGATGTTTTACTTGCCGGGCTTGAAAAGAAATTATACGATAATATTTTTATTCCCGGTCATACAACCAGTTTAAGCAAAGATGAAATACTTGCTACGCTGTTTGAGATCAGGAGTATTCTTATTCACCAGCACAATGGTTTGTTTCAGCAATCAGTGGAGCAACTCATTAACCGAGTGCAGTTATTCGGTTTGCATTTCGCTTCACTCGATATTCGCCAGGACAGTTCAGTTCACAAACAGGTATTGGCAAACATTGTAGCAAAAGACAATACTGTTGCATTACCATATTTACCTGGTTACAAGACCAACCCCGAAAATAAAGCTACTGATGAACTGGTGAAGGAAACACTGGATGTAATGAAAAACATCCGCAACATTCAACAGGCAAATGGTGAAGATGGTTGCAACCGTTACATCATCAGCCAATGTACAAGCGCTGAAAATGTAATGGAAGTATTTCAATTGTTATTGTTAAGTGGATGGAGCAAAGAAGTATTGCCGATTGATATTGTGCCTTTGTTTGAAACAGTAGAAGATCTGCAACAGGCACCAAAGGTGATGAAAGCGTTGTATGAGAACGAAGTGTATAAAGATCACTTACAGCAACGCAGGAAACAACAAACCATCATGCTTGGTTTTAGTGATGGCACCAAAGATGGCGGTTACCTCATGGCCAACTGGAGTATTTTTAAAGCGAAGGAAGAACTCACCCGCATTTCGAGTGAGTATGGATATAATGTAGTGTTCTTCGACGGACGTGGTGGCCCGCCTGCACGTGGTGGTGGTAAAACACATCGCTTCTATGCATCCATGGGCAAACAAATTTCCAATAAAGAAATTCAATTGACCGTACAGGGACAAACTGTAAGCTCCAATTTTGGCACTCACGATTCGGCACAGTTCAATATTGAGCAGTTGCTCAATGCTGGCATCAGCAACGATCTGTTCTCTTCTACCAAAGCGTTGGAGAAAAATGAAGAAGCATTGATCATGGAAGTGGCGAAGAAAAGTTTTGATGCGTATGTTGAATTGAAACAGCATCCTTACTTTATGCAATACCTGGTTGATGTGAGTCCGTTGAAATATTACAGCGATACCAATATTGCCAGCCGTCCTGCAAAGCGTGGTGGCTCTTCACGTCTTGAACTGAAAGATCTCCGTGCTATTCCTTATGTGGGTGCGTGGAGCCAGATCAAACAAAACGTAACGGGTTACTATGGTGTGGGCACGGCGTTGAAAGCATTAGACGACCAGGGACGTTTTCCTGAGATCAAACAACTGTATCAAAACTCGCTCTTCATTAAAACACTCATGGATAACTGTGAGATGGCGATGAAGAAATGTTTCTTCCCGTTAACAGAATACCTGTGTGATCATCCGGTGTATGGCGAGATCTGGCAGAAGATCTACAACGAATACGAACTCACGAAAAAATATGTGTTGCTGCTGAGCGGTAATACTGAGTTGATGGAAGATTTCCCGGTAGAACAATTATCGATTCAGATGCGTGAACGGATTGTAATGCCACTCATCACCATTCAGCAATATGCCATTGCGAAATGCAGGGAGATGAATGAACGTGGGCAACAATCGCCACATAAAGCAGCGTACGAAAAACTCATCATCCGCAGTTCGTTTGGAATTATTAATGCGGCGAGGAACTCGGCGTAAAAGATAAATTGATTGATATTGAAAAATCCGTGTACTGATTGTGCACGGATTTTTTTGCTTTAAGCATTGTGAAACACCGAACTAAAAAACATAATGTAAGTGAGGAAAATCAGAGAGTAGAAAACTAACATTTCAATATGAGTTGTATATATTAGCGTACTAGTGCTAAGAAGTGAATAGCTAACAAGCATACAATTAGTCAAAGAAATTTAACATTTAAGACAGACAAATGCCAGACAAAACGTTCGTAGAAGAAATTAAGCAGACAAAAAAAATGAAACGAACATTTGATGACTATCTGAACTACTTCATTTTGATATTTCCTTTCGGGTTTGTTTCTATTGGTTTTTCGATTGCATTTGGATACTTCAAACATAATCTAGAAATTCAACAATTACTAATTTCTATTATTCCAATTTCACTTGGACTTTTATTTGCCTACTTTACTTTAAAACGGCTGAATGAGAATATCACTTTTGAAATAATTGAAAATAAAAAAAACCTTGAAATAGACAATTTGAAAACAGCTTTAGAGAATAATTTTCGAATAAACGACATTTACATAGATGAAAAATTAGGTTTCATTGAAGTATTGACTAAACTAACTGGATTTTCTTGGGGAGAACGAATTACAATCATAAAAGACGGAAATTTATATTTAGTTAACAGCAGACCAAGTGGCACAAGTCAACCTGTAACAATTACTAAAGACAGAAAAAATATTAAAAAAATCAGAAGTATACTAACTGAATAAAATCTCACACAGCGCAAGTGTCTGCTTGTGTCATTAAACTCTCTTCATTTATTAGCATCAATACTTAATCAATCGTACCTACAGCGCAAAAAAAACACTTCCTGATTTTATCTACCGATCTGTTGTACCTGACGGCACATGCGAAAACCAGCAAATCAAAAAAAAGAATTACCCAATCCTGTTTTGTTGAAGTAACTTGTTTTGCAGACAAGCACATCAACCCATATGCCCACCACAGAAGCGACCATTCCACAACTAAACCTGGATCTTATTCAGACATTGGCCCTTGCCGGTCTGCTTTACTTAACAGGCATGTTGCTCAAAAAGAAAATAAAACTCTTTGAACAGCTCAACATCCCTTCTGCTGTTTTAGGCGGGTTGGTTTTTGCTGCTGTCAATTTAATTCTGCACAACCGGTTCCTGAATATCCAAAGTAATACTTCTATGCAATCGTTATGCATGATGCTGTTCTTTGCCTCTATTGGAACCAATGCAAGTTTTGGCTTATTGAAAAAAGGAGGGAAACAGGTGATCGTGTTCCTTATTCTTTCATCGGCTTTTTGTGTTATTCAGAATCTTGCAGGCATTGGTGTTGCCAGCCTATTTGGTGTATCAAAACTCTTTGGTGTAATGGCTGGTTCAGTTACACTGGTTGGAGGACCGGCAACGGGATTAGCATTCTCTCCTTTGTTTGAAGAACTGGGTTTAAAAGGTGCAGAAACAATTGCCATCACTTCTGCCACATTCGGCATTGTGTTCGGCGGATTACTTGGCGGGCCCGTAGCTACATTTCTTATCCGGAGATTCAACCTGGAGAAACAAACGAAAAAAGATGTGATCAGAGCGAAATCCGATTGGGCAGAAACAGATGAAACACTCGGCGTTGATATTACACATGAGAACTCAAGTTTTACCATGAGTCTTACAAATGTTGTGATCATCATCGGTTTGGGAAGTGCGGTCAGTTTTTTGATTGCAAAATCAGGCATCACACTACCCTCTTATATTGGTGCCATGATCGTAGGAGCTGTTTTCCGGAACATCAACGATAAAAAAGAATGGATGATCCTTGATCAAAAGGTCATTGATTTTGCCGGCGGCATTGCACTGAATATTTTTTTGCTGATCGCATTAATGGATTTGAAACTATGGGAGCTTTCCCACTTGGCCGGGCCACTTTCAGCAATACTTTTAACACAGGTGATCGTTGTTATTTTATTTGCACTCACCATCACGTTCGTATTGATGGGCAGGAATTATGAAGCGGCTGTGATGTCAAGCGGCTTTATTGGATTTATGCTGGGCACAGTTGCCAATGCAATGGCGGTAATGAAAACGATCGTCGATAAACATGGACCTGCACCACATGCCTTCATGGTGGTTCCGTTGGTGGGTGCATTTTTTATTGATTACATCAATGCACTTGTAATTACTGTGTTTGCAAATTTTTTGAAGTAATAGAATTGTGGTGGTTCCTTTTTGCAGAAAGCACCACAATTGAATTTGCATTTAACGTGTAACCGTTACCCGCAAAAATGTTGCAGGAATAGAAACACTGCCACTATCATTACTTTTATTCTGGCTGTTGAATAACTCTTCGAGTTCACGTTGCAGATCTGCTGCCTTTCCATTTTTTTCAGCTGCTTCAAATGCATTCATCGTTGGTCCATAAAAGTTTTTAAACCTGCTCACTAATTCTGCTGCAGGAAAAGGAGCAATAAACGAAAAGCTGTCCCGCATAAAAGAAATCTGTTCGGCCGGTACGCCTGCATTCACGAAGCGTTCGGTTACATTACTTTCCACTCCCCATAACATCGGGCTTATAAAACCTTCGGGTGGCGGCGGCGTGTATGCAGAACTGATCTTTAATATCTGTGCAACCAATGTAGGGTCGCCCGGTATCCAGTTACCCATAATTATTCTTCCGCCTTTTTTTGTTACACGAACCATTTCTTTTGCAACATCCATGGGCTTTGGTGCGAACATGGCGCCAAAGATGCTCACCACAAGATCATATGATTCATCCTGTAAAGCATTCAGATCAGTTGCATCTCCTTCCTGGAAACTGCAATTGCTCAATCCTTCTGCAGCCGCTCTTTTGTTGCCCGCTTCTACCAGGTTGGTTGCAATATCAACACCTGTAACAACAGCTCCAAGCCTTGCTTCAGGAATGGCTGTTGTACCATCGCCACAACCAAGATCAAGAACATTTATTCCTTTTGTGATTCCCAGTTGGGCTACTAATGCTTCACCGCTTTCACGCATGGTTTCAGCAATTTTTGTAAAATCGCCCTTCTCCCATAAAGCTTTGTTTGGATTCATTTGAATTTGTTTAGTTGGTCAAAATAGAAATTAAAGCGGATTATTTTACATCTTGTTTAGTAATTTTTTCTTCGGATATATTACAGAAATAAGCAACCTGCCGACTCTGAGGTCTGGCTGATAAAAGAGTAATAGATTGATAAGACTCCTGCACCCAACTATTTCTGTATTTTTGCCCGTCTTAAAAAAGCACTATGAGTAAAGTACAAGTCGGGCTGGTGCAAATGAGCTGTACAGCCAATAAAGAAGAGAATCTGCAAAAGGCAATTGCCAAAACAAGAGAGGCAGCTGCTAAAGGCGCACAGATCGTTTGTTTACAGGAGTTGTTTACATCGCTATATTTCTGCGATGAAGAGAACTATGATAATTTCCTGCTGGCCGAAGCCATTCCCGGTCCGTCAACAGAAGCGTTAAGCGCAGTTGCAAAAGAATTGGGTGTGGTGATCATTGCTTCACTCTTCGAAAAACGTACACAGGGTTTGTATCACAACACCACTGCAGTCCTCGATGCTGATGGTACCTATCTCGGCAAATACCGCAAAATGCATATCCCTGATGATCCGGCGTATTATGAGAAATTCTATTTCACACCCGGTGACCTCGGTTATAAAATATTCAAAACAAAATTCGCCAACATCGGCATCCTCATTTGCTGGGATCAATGGTATCCGGAAGCGGCACGGATCACTGCGTTGATGGGTGCTGAAATTTTATTCTATCCAACAGCTATTGGTTGGGCTACTTCACAAGATGAAGCAACCAATACCGAACAATACAATGCATGGCAAACGATGCAACGAAGTCATGCAGTTGCAAACGGCATTCATGTAGTGAGTGTAAATCGTGTTGGGTTAGAACAGAATGGGGCCATGCAATTCTGGGGTGGCTCGTTTGTAAGTAATCCGTTTGGCACCTTGTTATATAAAGCCACCCATAACGAAGAAGAAGTGCATGTGCAGGAACTGGATCTCAAAAAAACAGATCAGTACAGAACACACTGGCCGTTTTTACGTGACAGAAGAATTGATTCGTATCAACCAATTACGAAGCGATATATTGATGAAGATTAAACTGTTCATGGTTGATGGTTCATTGTTTATAGCAAGAGCCGCCAACTATGAACCATGAACTATTAACAATGAACTTACAACTTACTCCCAAAGAACTTGGCTACTACTTCCCTGCAGAATTTGCTCCACACGTTGCAACATGGCTTTCATGGCCGCATAAAGAAGCAAGCTGGCCCGGAAAAATTCATACAATCTTTCCATACTACGCACAGTTTATTAAAACACTGGCTTTAAGTGAGCAGGTGCGAATTAATGTTGCTGATGAAGCGATGAAGAATTTTGCATTGGGTCACTTACAAACAGCAGAAGTTGATCTGAGTAAAGTTGAATTCTTTTTTCATCCTACAAACGATGCATGGTGCAGGGATCATGGACCTGCATTTCTCATCAACCCAAAAGCAGAACAGAAAAAAGTAATTGTTGATTGGGGCTATAATGCATGGGGTGGAAAATATCCTCCATTTGATTTGGATGATGTAGTGCCAACACTTATCGGTAAACATTACAATATACCGGTGTTCAATCCGGGCATTGTGATGGAAGGTGGTTCTGTTGAATTCAATGGCAAAGGAGCTTTGATGACATCAACAGCTTGTTTATTAAATGAAAACCGTAACCCGCATTTGAATCAACAACAGATCGAAGAATATCTCATCAACTATTATGGAGTTGAACAGATCCTTTGGATCGATGAAGGAATTGTAGGCGATGATACTGATGGACATATTGATGATACGGTTCGTTTTGTAAACGAAGACACAGTGATCACTGTGATTGAAGAAAACAAAGCAGATGAGAATTACGATTTACTGCAGCATAATTTAAAACAGTTGCAACAAATGCGTTTGCTCAATGGTAAACAGTTGAATATTGTTGAACTGCCCATGCCTGATGAATTGATTTATGACGGGCAGCGTCTCCCCTGCTCTTACGCAAATTTTTATATTTCCAACAAGCATGTGATCGTACCAACATTCCGTTCTGCAAAAGATGACAAAGCTCTAAAGATCATTCAGCAATGTTTTCCTGAACGTGAAGTAGTGGGTATTGATTCAACAGAAATTATCTGGGGATTGGGAAGTTTCCATTGTTTAAGTCAACAGGAGCCGGCAGTATAATCATCAATTTAATTTCTATATGAGGAAACAATGTGTAATCGTTGTTTCCTTTTTTTACGCTTGCTATTATCGCTCACGTATTACACTGATTTACGCAGAACAAAATCTGTGAACATCTGTGAAAACAATGAGCTATAAATCTTTTAAAAACGAAAAACCCCCCGTAAATACAGGAGGTTAATCGATTACCTGCTATAGAAAGAGCAGGTCTGCCATATATAAAAAAGGAAACTAAATAACTTTAGATCCTCCCTTAAAAACTTACTACGGCAGCTAAAATAAATGAACCCGTACTTTTTTGTGATGGAGAAATTACCGGATCACTGTTCTTGTAATAGATTGCATCTTTTGCAGCATCCAATCTGAATTCAGGAACGATCATGATACCTGGCACTGGTTTGATATTGAATGAAAGTGTACCTGCAGTAACCGGAGATCCGCCGAGGTATCCTGTAATATCATCTTTATCAGAAAAGTGTTCTCCTCTGAGAGTAATACCAAATTTATCTGTAGGGTCGATATTTACATACAATGCAGTGCCCCACCATGATACATTAGGGCCAGCTGCTGAAGGATCAACTGTTTTGTAAGCAGCATCAAGACCAAGTCCGAGCTTACTGGTAACTGGTGCTATAAGCGTTAAACCAATCTGGTTAACACTGTTATCGCCTAAATCTTTACCACCAACATAATTGAGGTAAGCATTTAAATGCTCAGATGTTTTGCTTAACTGTGCAATAAAATTTTTCTTCGCAAATGGTGCAGAAATGTAATCTGTTGGGTTTGCGATACCAGCCATTAAGCCAAAGCCTCCACCTAATGTGAAATCAACTTTTAAACCTGTGTGTGTGAAAGGACCGTAAGTGAAGAGATGGCTCATGCTGTAGTTACGATTCAGTTGCGGATCAACCAATTCATAACCCATATGCGTTGCCCATTTACCCATTGTAAATTTCACTTTATCTGAAGGGGCGTAAGTAACATATGCCTGCTTAATTGCAGCCAAAACTCCTGTTTCATTATAAGAGAATTCAGCAGCACGTGTGCCAAAACCAAGATCAGCAACAGCACCAATTTTTCCTTTTGTATAATCAAACTTTACTGAAGCCATACCCAGTTCAAACGAATTGTGTGAATTAGTAAAGCTGGTATTATTATTAAAAGAAGGAACAGCTTTTGCGTTATTAAAATTATAACGGTAGTAGCCATCTACTGAACCGGTAATTTTAAGTGTACCAGTAGTAGAATCCTGGGCCTTTGCAGTTAGAAATAATGACGAACATACGATAGCTAATGCAGAAATTTTTCTTAACATTGTAGTATTGCTTTTAAGTGTTAATAAGGGTACAGCCGATGTATTGCGTCAACAATACATCATTACGCTGTACCTTTTTTTGGTTTGTGAATGTTATACTTTCTAAGCTGAGGATAAGCTTACTCAGCAGTATTTGATACTTCTTCTTCTTTCATTGAACCGTTCTTAGATACCAACAGTGTACCCTGTAAGTACTTCTCATTGTGTTGAGTGGCATCAAGACCAAGCTCTTCTTCTTCTTCAGTTACACGCATTGGAAGAATGAAGTTGATGAATTTGAAGATCAGGAATGAAGCGGTAAAGCTGAATGCAACAACAATAGCAAGTCCCTTCAATTGTGTAAAGAAGAAATCAGGATTGCCGTAAAACAAACCGTCGTTACCGGCTGCATTTACTGTTTTTGTTGCAAACAAACCAGTCATGATCATACCAACAATACCACCAATACCATGGCAAGGGAATACGTCGAGTGTATCATCAAGACTTGATTTTTGCTTGTAATAAACAGCAATATTTGAAATGATGGCAGCTACTGCGCCAATGAAGATACTTTGAGGAACTGCAACAAAACCAGCTGCAGGTGTAATAGCTACGAGACCTACTACAGCACCAATACAGAAACCGAGAACAGAAGGTTTTTTACCACGCACAACATCAAAGAACATCCAGCTCAAACCTGCTGCTGCAGCTGCTGTATTAGTTGTAGCGAATGCAGATACTGCAAGACCGTTTGCACCTAATGCAGAACCTGCATTAAAACCAAACCATCCAAACCATAAAAGCCCTGTACCGATCAATACGTAAGGAACGTTAGCCGGTGGAATCTCTTTATTTTCAATGTGTACTTTTCTACGTTTTAATACCAAAGCACCTGCAAGGGCAGCACAACCTGCTGAAATGTGTACAACAGTACCACCGGCAAAATCGAGAACACCCCATTTAAACAGGAATCCATCAGGATGCCAGCTCCAATGCGCCAATGGTGCATACACGAGTAAACAGAACAACACCGTGAACAGGATGTAAGAAGTGAAACGGATACGTTCAGCAACCGCACCTACTACCAGACCCGGTGTAATGATCGCAAACATCATTTGGAATAATGCAAACAATGCAAGCGGAATACTTGGTGCTAAACTCCAGGGAGCGCCTGATACTACATCTTTAAAGAAAAGGAATGTTGTTGGGTCGCCAATAATGCCACCTTGAGATTGGCCAAACGCAAGACTGAAACCTACAACTACCCAGAGCACACCAACCACGCCGGCTGCTACCACACTTTTGATCATGGTAGAGATCACGTTCTTACGGTGTACCATCCCGCCGTAAAAGAAGGCAAGACCTGGTGTCATCAAGAATACTAAAGCAGTTGCTACAATGATCCAGGCAATGTCTGCCCCATTGTAAACACCTTCTTTGTCTTCAAATGCTGAAGCAGCCGGAATAAAGAGGGCTGCGATGGCTACTGCCGCCAAAATAAGGAAGGGGGCAATTTGCCGGGGGGTTACTTTTTTAATCATGGTCGATCGATTTTTGGTTTAGATATTAATTAATTATCTAATTAATTATTATTTAACTAAACTACATATAAAATATAATAGCAACAGTTAGTTTTTTTCACATTTTATATTTTTTAATATTTACTGAATGGCAATAAAAAAACAGGTGCAATTTTTTGTTTTTCAACAACTTGCACCTGTTTCTACCAGTTGGGCATCATAAAATACCCAATATTAAAATCTCTAATTAAACTGCATAAAAAGTAGCTGTTTGATCTTTTGTTTCCAATAAAGACGTTCCGGATAGAAATTCGTCCACTTTTCTGGCACATTCTCTTCCTTCACTGATTGCCCAAACAACCAACGATTGGCCTCTGCGCATATCACCTGCTGTAAACACTTTATTGATATTGGTCTTGTATTCTTTTTCTGTGGCTTTTACATTCTTTCGCTCATCTAACTCAACACCCAACTGCTCAAGCAAACCAACATATTGCGGATTCACAAAACCCATAGCCAGTAAAGCAAGTTCACAAGGAATGATGCGTTCGCTACCTTCTCTTTCAACAAAAGAAGAAGGACGACCATCTTCACTGCTCTTCCATTCCAGGTCAACGATCTTTAAAGCTTTAAGATTTCCGTTTTCATCCCCAATAAACTCTTTTGTAGCAATGGCCCATTTACGATCAGCTCCTTCTTCATGTGAAGAGGATGTTTTCAACGTCATTGGATAAGTTGGCCAAGGCATAAATTGTGTACGATCCTTTGGCGGCGTTGGCATCAACTCAAACTGCGTTACAGATTTTGCTTTGTGACGGTTGCTTGTACCAACACAATCACTACCCGTATCACCACCACCAATTACCACTACATTTTTACCTGTTGCAAAAACATCTTCGGTAAGAATATTACTTTCAATAGCAGCATTTGCTAAAGGATCGAGCTTTGCATTACGTTTGTTCTGTTGCTTTAAGAATTGCATTGCAAAATAAACTCCCTTCAACTCACGACCTGGAACATTGAGATCTCTTGGCACAGTAGAACCACCAGCCAAAACAATTGCATGGTATTCACGCAACAGATCATTCACATTTACATTCACACCAACATTGGCATTGCATTTAAATGTAACACCTTCGTCTTCCAGCACTTTCAATCGGCGATCGATCACCCACTTTTCTAATTTGAAGTCTGGAATACCATAACGCAACAACCCACCAGCCTGGTCATCACGTTCAAACACCGTAACTGTATGACCGGCATAGTTTAATTGCGCAGCTGCAGCTAAACCGGCAGGACCACTACCAACAACTGCTACTTTTTTACCTGTACGTTTGTTGATCTTCTTTGGTTGAACAAAGCCTTTATCAAAAGCAATTTCAATGATATGCTTTTCAATTTCTTCAATTGCAATGGCAGGTTGATTGATGCCTAATACACATGCTGTTTCGCATGGTGCAGGACAGATCCTTCCTGTAAACTCAGGGAAGTTATTGGTAGAAGAAAGAATGTCATATGCTTCCTTCCATTCTTTACGATATACTGCATCATTGAATTCAGGAATAACATTACCTAAAGGACAACCATTATGACAAAATGGAACACCGCAATCCATGCAACGTGCACTTTGCTGGTTGAGCTTTTCATCACTGTAACGATTTACAAATTCATTGTAATCATTTACCCTTTCTTCCACACTCCTTTTGGTTGGAAGCTCTCTTGTAAATTCTAAAAACCCGGTTGGCTTACCCATGAGAACGATTTATTTTTTCCGTTTCTTAGTTACTGATAATTATTTTCCGACTGTGATTGTTTGTTTGCTCTTCAGCACCACTTTCTTGTAATCAGAAGGGAATACTTTCACAAAATGATGAAGTTGATTTTCAAAATCATCCAACACAAATTTTGCAACAGTGCTGCCTGTGTATTCGTAATGCTTACTGATCATCTGCTTTAACTCAATTGCATCTTCATCACTCACCGGATCAAGATCAACCATTTCCTTGTTGCAGTTGATTGCAAATTTTCCTTTTACATCATATACATAAGCAATACCACCACTCATACCTGCAGCGAAGTTGCGGCCTGTATCTCCAAGGATCACCACTCTTCCACCAGTCATGTATTCGCAACCATGATCACCAACGCTTTCAACCACCACACTTGCGCCTGAGTTACGAACTGCAAAACGTTCACCAGCCTTACCACGAATAAATGCTTCACCATCTGTTGCGCCATAGAAGGCTACGTTACCAATGATGATATTTTCTTCAGGAGTAAATGTTGCAGCTTTCGGTGGATACACAACTAATCTTGCACCACTCAATCCTTTACCGAAATAATCATTTGCATCACCTTCCAGTTCAAGTGTTACACCCTTTGTATTGAATGCGCCAAAACTTTGTCCGGCTGTACCGGTGAATTTGAAATGAATTGTATCAGGAGCCAATCCTTCTGCACGATATTTCTTTGTGATCTCGTTCGATAAAATTGTACCTGCAGTACGGTCCGTATTTTTAATTTCGAATGAAGCCGTTACTTTTTCTTTCTTCTCCAATGCAGGTTTTGCAGCAGCTAACAATTTCCAATCGAGAACGTCTGCTAAACCATGATCCTGTTCTTCTGTGCAATACAACCCTGTGTATTCAGAAGCTGGTTCTTTATATAGGATCGGAGACAGATCAAGTTTGCTGAATTTCCAATGATTGATATTTTCTCTCATCTGCAAACAATCAACCTGACCCACCATTTCATTTACTGTTTTGAAACCAAGTTCAGCCATGATCTCTCTTAACTCCTGCACCATGAAACGGAAGAAGTTCACCACATGATCTGCATTACCGGTAAAACGTTTACGTAATTCAGGATCTTGTGTTGCCACACCAACAGGACAAGTATTCAAATGACACTTACGCATCATGATACAACCTTCAACCACAAGCGCTGCTGTTGCAACACCCCACTCTTCTGCACCGAGTAATGCAGCGATGGCAATATCACGACCGGTTTTCATTTGACCATCGGCCTGCACCACCACACGGCTACGTAATTTATTTTTTACGAGTGTTTGATGTGCTTCAGCCAAACCAAGTTCCCATGGAAGACCTGCATGTTTGATGGATGAAACCGGTGATGCACCTGTACCACCATCATGTCCGCTGATCAACACTACATCTGCTTTTGCTTTTGTAACACCAGCAGCAATGGTTCCAACCCCTGCTTTACTTACCAATTTTACATTGATACGTGCAGCACGGTTTGCATTCTTGAGATCGAATATTAATTGTGCTAAATCTTCAATAGAATAAATATCATGATGTGGCGGTGGAGAGATCAAACCAACACCAGGTGTTGAGTGACGTGTTTTACCGATCCAGTCATCAACTTTATGACCGGGTAACTGTCCACCTTCACCGGGCTTGGCACCCTGCGCCATTTTAATTTGTAATTCATCAGCTTCTGTGAGATACAAACTTGTTACACCAAAACGTGCAGATGCTACCTGCTTAATTGCAGAACGCATACTGTCACCATTTGGTAAACGATCATAACGACGCTCATCTTCACCACCTTCACCGGTATTGCTCTTACCACCTAAGCGGTTCATTGCAATAGCCAGTGTTGTATGTGCTTCCCATGAAATAGAACCAAAACTCATGGCACCTGATGCAAAACGCTTGTATATATTTTCAGCAGGTTCTACTTCATCAATTGAAATTGCAGGACGATTACGTTTGAAATCAAACAAGCTCCTTAGCGTTGCTGCTTTCTCACTCTGATCGTTTACATGCTTTGAATATTTTTTGAATGTTGCATAATCATTCATCTTGGTTGAATACTGCAAGAGGTGGATCGTTGTTGGATTGAACAAATGGAATTCACCTTTGCGTTTCCATTGATACACACCACCAACAGGTAAACGATCAACAGGCACATCTTTTTTGCTGAAAGCAAAGTAATGTTTCACCAATGCTTCTCTTGCAATTTCTTCAAGTCCTATTCCTTGTATACGACTTGTTGCACCTGTAAAATATTTATCTACTACTTCCTGGTTCAAACCAAGTATTTCTAAAATCTGTGCGCCTTGATAAGATTGCAATGTAGAGATACCCATCTTAGAGAATACCTTCAGCAAACCATCACACACCGCTTTCACATAATTTTTGCGTAACACTTCCCATTCAAGATCAGTTTCAAGTGAACCGTTCACTTTCATGTTACGGATCGAAGCCAATGCGAGATATGGATTGATTGCTGTTGCACCAAACGCAAGCAAACAAGCGAAGTGATGAACCTCCCACACATCACCGGCTTCTACAACAATGCCCACCTGTCCACGTAATCCTTTACGGATAAGATGGTGATGTACAGCAGCAGTTGCCAAAAGTGAAGGGATAGCAGCATGATCACTATCAACAGCACGATCGCAAAGGATCAATACTTCAAATCCATCATGCACTGAATCTTCTGCATAACGACAGATACGATCAAGACCTGCCTTGAGTGAACCCGGCTTGCCATCTGCACGGAAATAGATCTGAATTGTTTTTGCCTGGAACTTACCGGTGTCAATACTTCTGATCTTTTCAAGATCACTGCTTGTAAGCACGGGTTGCTTCAACGCAACAGTATGACAATGCATTGGATCTTCTTCCAGCAAATTACCATTGTTACCAACGAATGCAGCAAGACTCATCACCATGCGTTCACGAATAGGATCGATCGGCGGGTTGGTTACCTGTGCAAATAATTGTTTGAAGTAAGAAGTTAAATGCTGTGGTTGATCACTGAGTACGGCCAACGGTGTGTCAGTTCCCATTGAACCAATTGGCTCTTTGCCATCAATGGCCATAGGCTTAATGATGGTATCAATGTCTTCAGTAGAATAACCAAATGCTTTCTGATATTTATGAATGCTTTCATCACTGAGATGTGTAAACGCAACACGTGGTTCAGGCAATTCTTCTAAACGTATTTTATTTTGATTCAACCAATCTGCATATGGTTTTTGTGAGCAGATGGTTTGTTTCAGCTCTTCATCGCTGATGATGCGTCCCTGCTCCATATCCACCACAAACATTTTACCCGGATGCAAACGGCCTTTCTTCACAATTGTTTTTGGATCAACCCACACTGTACCGGTTTCACTTGCCATGATCACACGATCATCAGAAGTAATGCAGTAACGTGAAGGACGAAGACCATTCCGATCTAACGTGGCACCAATAATTTTTCCATCAGTGAATGAAATGGAAGCAGGACCATCCCATGGTTCCATGATCGATGCATGGTATTCATAGAATGCTTTCTTCAAAGGATCCATCTGATCGTTATCATCCCATGCTTCAGGAATCAACATCATCATTACATGTGGTAATGAACGGCCGGTCATTGCCAGCAATTCGATCATATTATCCAGACATGCAGAATCTGATTGACCACCGGTTACAATCGGCAACAACATCTCCATTTCATCTTTGGTGAAGTTGGGAGATGTGAAACCATGCTCACTTGATTTTAGCCAGTTGAGGTTGCCTTGTAATGTATTGATCTCACCATTGTGCGCAATGAAACGGAATGGCTGCGCCAGTTTCCAGGAAGGAAATGTATTGGTAGCAAAGCGGCTGTGCACCAAACCAAAAGCACTCACTACTCTTTTATTATTCAGATCAGGAAAATACCCACGAACCTGTCCGCTGGTTAATTGTCCTTTATAAACAACAGTTTTATAGGAAAGTGATGCAATGTAAAAACCAATCGCATCTTTCTTCACCGTGCTGTTGATTAAATGCGTTGCATGATTACGCAACACAAACAACTTGCGTTCAAACTCATCAGGATTGGTAATATGATCAGGACATGCAACAAATACATGTTCCATTTCAGGTTCAACACTTAATGCTGTTGGACCAATACCATCAGGATTCACCGGCACTTTTCTGTACGTCAAAATTTCCAATCCCAGCTTCTCAGCTGTGCGATTGAAAATATCTCTGCACTCTTCACGAAGTTTTATTTCCCTTGGGAAAAACAAAACACCCACACCATACTTTCCAAATGAAGGAAGATGAACACCCAGCTTTAAACATTCTTCAAAGAAGAACTCATGTGGAGTCTGAATCATAATACCGGCGCCATCGCCCGTATTATTTTCACAACCACACGCACCACGGTGCTCCATGTTTTCCAACACAGTTAACGCATCGCTGATATGCTGATGTGATTTGTAGCCTTTAATACTCGCTACGAAGCCGATACCACAGGCATCGTGTTCAAATGCCGGGTTATATAAACCTTGGTTGCCTGCCATTCTACATGCAAGTTTTGATGAAAAATATTATTCAAGTCAGGTTTTGAAACCTGTAATAGCAAGCAATCGCTTAAAATTACCAAATAAAACAACTAACACCTGTTGTATGAACTGTCATATTTCTAACAGAAATATCACACCAGATAACCAAACAGGTTGTCGTTCTTATTTAATTCAGTAAAGTTAATCTGGTACTTTTTCATATTGGCTATAAGGGCATCATAGTCCGTCCTGCTCCGCAGCTCCACGCCAACCAATGCCGGGCCTGTTTCTTTATTATGCTTCTGCATGTACTCAAAACGTGTAATGTCATCATTTTCACCGAGTACATAATTTACAAATTCTTTTAATGCACCGGGACGTTGTGCAAAACGGATAAGGAAATAATGCTTCAGCCCTTCATACTGCAGGCTTCGTTCTTTGATCTCCTGCATGCGGTCGATATCATTATTACTTCCGCTTACAATGCATACAATCACTTTTCCCTTGATTTCATCTGCATAATCATCCAAAGCGGCTATACTTAATGCCCCGGCTGGCTCAACTACAATGGCATCTTCGTTATAAAGCTTCAGGATCGTTGAACATATTTTGCCTTCATTAACGAGGTGCATATCGTCCAACACATCTTTGCAGATACTGAAGGTTACATCGCCTACACGTTTTACCGCAGCACCATCTACAAAACGATCGATGTTTTCTACCGTTACCGGATGACCCGCTGCCAACGCTTCCTTCATTGAAGGAGCACCTTCGGGTTCCAGTCCAATAATTTTTGTTTTGGGCGAATAGGTTTTGAAATACGAACCAATGCCCGCACTTAAACCACCTCCACCAACAGGAATGAACACGTAATCAATATCACTTTGTTCTTCCAACACTTCTACGCCAACGGTACCCTGCCCTTCAATGATCCGCAGATCATCAAAGGGCGGGATAAATGTTAAGCCATTTTCTTCGGTATAAATTTTAGCTGCTGCTGCACAATCATCAAACGTGTCGCCCACCAAACGCACTTCAATAAAATCTTCGCCAAACATTTTTGTTTGTGTGATCTTTTGATTGGGTGTGATCACCGGCATGAACACAACACCTTTTGCATTTAGTTTTTTACAACTGTAGGCAAAACCCTGTGCATGATTACCTGCACTTGCACAAACAACGCCTTTTGCTAATGCTTCAGGAGGCAAACTGCTCATCATATTATACGCACCACGAATTTTATAGCTGCGTACCACCTGCAGGTCTTCCCGTTTGAGATAAACCTTACATTCATATTTCTTCGACAGACTTCGGCTTAACTGCAACGGCGTTTTGTGCACTACTTTTTTAATACGCAATGCAGCGCCGGTGAAATCAAGTTTTGTATCGTTCGAAGTTAGTTGCATGTTATGCGGGTGTGTTGATCACTTTCATATCCGTCATTGCTTTACGCAATACAGCGCCTACTTTTTCAACAGGGTGTGAACGGAGAATATGATTTACAATGATCAGTTCTTTGTTATCAACGCCGGCATCTTTACCGTCGTTGTAGTTTTTACCGATCACATCTGTATCAATCGTCTTCATAAATTCTGTGAGCATTGGTTTTGCTGCATGATCGAACAGGTAGCAGCCATATTCTGCTGTATCAGAAATTACACGGTTCATTTCAAACAACTTCTTACGTGCAATGGTATTTGCGATCAACGGCGTCTCGTGTAATGATTCGTAGTAAGCAGATTCTGCTTTAATACCTGAAGCCACCATTGTTTCAAATGCTAATTCAACACCTGCACGAACAAAAGCTACAAGTAACAATCCATTGTCGAAATATTCCTGCTCTGAAATTTTTGCTGATGTTGGTGCAGTTTTTTCAAACGCCGTTTCACCGGTTGCCTTGCGCCAAGTTAACAGGTTCTTATCATCATTCGCCCAGTCTTTCATCATCGTTGATGAGAATTCACCGCTCATAATATCGTCCTGGTGTTTCTGGAACAATGGACGCCAGATATTCTTGATTTCAGTTGAAAGTTCAAATGCTTTGATCTTGGCTGGATTTGATAAACGATCCATCATAGCTGTAACACCGCCGTGTTTCAACGCTTCTGTTACAACTTCCCAACCATACTGAATAAGTTTTGAGGCATATGAAGGTTCAATTCCTTTCTCCACCATTTTGTCAAACGCAAGAATAGAACCTGTTTGTAATACACCACACAAAATGGTTTGCTCACCCATGAGATCCGATTTTACTTCGGCAACAAACGATGAACGCAACACACCTGCACGATGACCACCGGTTGCAGCAGCATATGCTTTTGCCTGGATCAAACCTTTTCCTTCAGGATCATTTTCAGGATGCACAGCGATCAACGTAGGTACACCAAAGCCACGCTTATATTCTTCACGCACTTCTGTACCGGGACATTTAGGTGCCACCATGATCACCGTGATATCTTTACGGATCTGTGTACCTTCTTCAACGATATTAAAACCATGTGAGTAAGACAAAGTAGCACCTTGTTTCATCAATGGCATAATTGCTTTAATTACTGACGTATGCTGTTTATCGGGAGTAAGATTCAATACGAGATCAGCAGTTGGAATCAGTTCTTCATAGGTGCCAACAGTAAAACCATTTTCTGTTGCATTTTTCCATGAAGCACGTTTTTCAGCGATTGCTTCTTTACGTAACGTGTACGAAATATCCAATCCTGAATCACGCATGTTCAAACCTTGATTCAAACCCTGTGCACCGCAACCAACGATCACAATCTTTTTTCCCAATAAAGCACTCACCCCATCCGCAAACTCACTACGATCCATGAATTCACATACACCAAGCTGATTCAACTGTTCCCTGAGCGGAAGTGTGTTAAAGTAATTTGCCATTTTCTGTTCTTATTTTTTGTTTGATTTTAAATGTTTATTTCTTTGATAAATTTCTTCTGATTGCCATAGCGTAACCGAGGTGTAATGCATCATGTACCATTACAAACCGAACTGCGTCTTCAATATTGTTTAATGCATAGCCATATGATGTTGTGTAAGGCTTGTATTGAACAAAAACATTTTCAGCTAATCCTCTTTCAAGTTCATCAATGCAAGACATTGCATATTCTTTCAACTCATCAATTGTCTCCTGGCTGATAAAGCTTTCGGGTCTTGTTCCTTTTTTAAAGCTTGCCGTCAATTCGCCCGGCACATCCGCCTCAACTCCTGAAAGTCCATTGCACAAGCCTTGTTGAGCTGTTATTATATGGCCAAAATTCCAGGCAATATTATTGCTCATGCCTTTGGGAATTTCATTCAACTCTTCAATGGATAACCCACTTACAAGATCAATGAAACGTGCCCTAGTTTGTCTTATTAAATCAAATTGCTCTTTCATCCTGTTTTACATTGTAAACACTTCTTCACCTTTATCTAAATACTCGTTCTCGATCACTTCTTCACTTGGCTCCCTGTATTCAAACTCCTTCAGTTTTTTATGGAAACCATCACTTGCTTTTATAATAGCCACTCTTGCAGAACGAACAAATTCAATTAACCCATATGGTTCGAGTACTTTAATGAATGCGTCTGTTTCATCACGCTGTCCGCTCACTTCAAACACCGTATAATCTTTGCGTATCACTACAGCCTTTGCACCATACTGGCTCAACAGGCGTTCTACTTTCACTTCTTCAGCAATAATTTCTGTCGGCACTTTATATAAAGCAAGCTCCTGCCAAATGATCTCTTCATTTGTATTATAATATGCTTTCAATACTTCCACCTGCTTTTCTATCTGGCGACAGAGTTTGCGTACTACTTCTTCTGTTTCGTTGATCACAATCGTGAAACGATGTACACTGTCTACTTCACTGGGCGATGTATTTAAACTTTCAATATTAATCTTGCGTTTGGAAAAGAGAATAGCGATCCGGTTCAACAAACCGATCTGATTCTCTGTGTATACCGTTATGGTGTATTCCTGTTTTTGCATATGCTTTATTTTTACTAAACCGCCTGCAGGGGTTCTTTAGATTTCTTCTTTGCTTAATACGATTTCCGATACGCCTCTTCCCTGTGGTACCATCGGGAATACATTGTTTTCTTTACCAACCATTACTTCCAGCAAATAGCTGCCTTCATGATCGATCATTGTTTTCAATGCGGCTTTTAATTCTGAACGTTCGCTGATGCGTTGTCCGTCGATGTAATATCCTTTTGCCACTGCAACAAAATCAGGACTTGTGATATCAACAAACGAATAACGTTTTTCATGAAACAGTTGCTGCCACTGGCGTACCATGCCCAAAAACTGGTTATTTAAGATCAGGATCTTTACGTTTGGTTTGAACTGCATGATGGTTCCCAATTCCTGTATCGTCATTTGAAAACCGCCATCACCAATAATTGCAACCGTTGTTCTTGAAGGATCGCCATACGCTGCACCAATAGCTGCAGGCAATGCATAACCCATTGTTCCCAATCCACCGCTGGTGATATTACTTTTCGTTTGATTCATTTGTGCATAACGGCAGGCCACCATCTGGTGCTGACCAACATCCGTTACAATAATTGCATTGCCATCTGTTAATTCATTCAATGCTTTGATCACTTCACCCATCGTAAGAATATCCGTTGCAGGATTCATTTCAGGGTCAATGCACAAGGATTGTTCTTTCGCCATGCAGTCATGGAACTTCTGTAACCATTGCGGATATACTTTGCTTTCAACCAACGCAGTTAGCATCGGCAATGTTTCTTTACAATCGCCCCAAACAGGAACAGTTGTTTTTACATTCTTATCAATTTCAGCAGGATCAATATCGAGATGAACGATCTTCGCCTGCTTTGCATATTTATCTAAACGACCGGTTACACGATCATCGAAACGCATACCAACAGCGATCAATACATCACATTCATTCGTCAACAAATTCGGACCGTAGTTACCATGCATGCCCAACATACCAACACCTAAAGGATGATCAGTTGGAATAGCACTCATACCCATGATGGTCCATGCAGCAGGAATACCGGCTTTTTCAATGAAAGCTTTGAATTCTTTTTCTGCTTTTCCAAGAATTACGCCCTGACCAAAAATTACAAATGGACGCTCCGCTTCATTAATAAGCTTTGCTGCTTCTTCAATATATTTTTTACGTACAATTGGTTTTGGACGATAGCTGCGGATGTGTTCGCACTTCTTGTAACCTTCGTATTCGAACAATTGCATCTGTGCATTCTTGGTAATATCGATCAAAACCGGACCGGGACGACCACTGCCTGCGATATAAAATGCTTTTGCTAATGCAGCAGGAATTTCTGTTGCATCTGTTACCTGGTGATTCCATTTTGTAACAGGTGTAGTAATATTGATCACATCCGTTTCCTGGAATGCATCTGTACCAAGCAAATGTGCAAACACTTGTCCGGTGATACATACCAATGGTGTAGAGTCGATCATCGCATCAGCCAAGCCTGTTACAAGATTTGTTGCACCGGGTCCACTTGTTGCAAACACAACACCTGTTTTACCACTTGCTCTTGCAAAACCTTGTGCAGCGTGAATTGCACCTTGCTCGTGACGAACAAGAATATGTTCCAAACGATCATTGTAATCATACAATGCATCATAAATTGGCATAATGGCACCACCCGGATAACCGAAGATGGTCTTTACGTTTTCATTGAGCAAAGCATCTAATACGGCTACACTTCCGGATACACTCCCCACCAAACCTGAGGCTTTCGAACTCTCCGATTTACTTTTACTATCTTTTTCTTTTATCGTCAATTCTGTTGTATTTGACATAACACGCTTTTTCGATTTTTAATGCTGTTTCATAAGCCCCTTTTTGGGGTTCGGGTTTTAAGCCTCGTCTGTTACGCAACCTTGTGAAGCATCCCTCACACACATTGCATATTTATATAAGACACCTTTCTTTTCTTTTAATGCGGGCTGCTTCCAGTTCTTACGTCTTTCTGCTATCACTTCGTCAGCTACTTTTAAGTTTATCTTATTGCTTGTTGCATCCAGTTCAATGATATCATCGTCCTGCACCAATGCAATCAAGCCTCCTTCAAATGCTTCCGGAGTGATGTGTCCGACGACGAAGCCATGCGAACCACCGCTAAACCTTCCATCAGTGATCAATGCAACATCTTTTCCCAAACCTGCACCTGTTATGGCAGAAGTTGGTTTCAACATTTCCGGCATACCCGGTGCACCTTTCGGTCCTTCGTAACGAATCACTACAACATCACCTTTCTTTACTCTTCCGCTTGCAATACCTGCTACCAGATCTTTTTCACCATCAAACACTCTTGCCGGTCCTTCAAAACGTTCACCTTCTTTACCACTGATCTTTGCAACGCTACCTTTCTCAGCAAGATTGCCATATAGAATTTGTAGGTGACCAGTTACTTTCAATGGTTGTTCTAAAGGGTAAATGATCTTCTGTGTTTCAAAATTTATTTCTGTGATGCCGGCTAAATTCTCAGCAACTGTTTTACCTGTAACTGTTAAACAATCGCCATGCAGCAAACCTTTGTTCAATAAATATTTCATAACAGCAGGCACACCACCATGCGCATGTAATTCCTGCATCAGATATTTTCCGCTTGGTTTAAAATCAGCCAGCACCGGTGTTTTATCACTGATGCGTTGGAAATCATCCTGCGTCAAATCAACATCCACACTTTTTGCCATAGCGATCAAATGCAACACAGCATTTGTACTTCCACCGAAGATCATGATCGTTACGATTGCATTCTCAAATGCCTTCTTCGTCATGATATCTCTTGGCTTAATATCTTTTTCTAATAATACTTTGATTGCTCTTCCTGCATCCAGGCACTCATTCTTTTTTTCATCGCTGATTGCAGGGTTTGATGAAGAATAGGGTAAACTCATCCCTAATGCTTCAATAGCCGACGCCATCGTGTTCGCAGTATACATACCACCGCATGCACCAGCACCCGGACAACTATGTTTTACCACTTCTTTAAAATCTTCAGGCGTGATCGTTCCTGCTAATTTTTTTCCCAATGCTTCAAATGCAGAAATGATGTTGAGCTCTTCGCCTTTGTGATGACCCGGTGCGATTGTTCCGCCATACACCATAATTGAAGGGCGATTCAAGCGACCCATTGCCATAATTGCGCCGGGCATGTTTTTATCACAGCCTGGTAATGCAATTAATCCATCATAATAAAATCCGCCGCACACACTTTCAATACTGTCTGCAATTAAATCACGACTCACCAACGAATAACGCATACCATCGGTACCATTACTGATACCATCGCTGATGCCGATTGTATTAAAGATCAAACCAACCAAATCATTCTTCCACACACCTTCTTTCACCACTTTTGCAAGATCGTTCAGGTGCATGTTACAAGTGTTACCATCGTAACCCATACTTGCAATACCTACCTGTGCTTTTTTCAGATCATCTTCTGTTAAGCCAATGCCATACAACATGGCTTGTGCAGCCGGTTGTGTTTCATCCTGTGTTAATACTTTCGAATACTTGTTTAATTCAGCCATTTTTATTTTTGTTATCGTCTGTTATATTCTATTTAGCTTCCGTTGCCACGCTCGCTTGTACTTTCTGTAATTCTATTCTACCGACAAAATGTTCCTATGGAACAAAATTTATACTACTGCTTCTTCTTTCTTTGCGTCTTCGTGTCTTTGTGGTTTAAAATTTTCTACCACTAAATTCTTATACGCCTGTTGAATTTTTCTGCTCACAGTATCACTCCATTTCAATGGAAACTTGTGATCATCCAAACTGTCGAACCCAATCACTTCTGCTGCAGTACCACAATAAAAAACAGCATCTGCATTTTTCAACTCATCGATTGTAAACACCTTTTCTTCTACTTGAATTCCCAGCTCCGCACATAATTCAAACACTGTTGCTCTTGTTATGCCGGGAAGAATATTTCCTTTTGCAGGTGTAAAGAGTTTACCATCTTTCTCATAAAACAAATTGGCGCCCGGCGCTTCTGCAACATTGCCATTCATATCGAGCAACAATGCTTCATCAAACCCTTTTGCTTTTGCTTCGTGGCTGGCGAGTAATGAGTTTACATAATGACCTGCTGCTTTCGCTTCGATCTTGAACGCTTTCGGATTCGGACGTTCAAAAGAACTTGTCATAATGCGTAACAGCTTATCGCCAAGAAACGGTTGCATGGCCCATACTTCAATTACAAGAAACGACTGCTCGTTCTGAACAAAACTCATATTCGCCGGTGCATAAACCACGGGACGTATATAAGCATCCTGCAGATCATTCAACTTCAGCACTTCATATGTAACAGCCGTTAATTCTTCTGTTGTCCAGTGATAAGGGAGGTTCACCAGTTCAGCCGAACGTTGCAAACGATCATAGTGTTCTTTGGCCTTGAAAATTTTCGTTTCGCCATTCACTGTTCTGTACGAACGGATGCCTTCAAACACACTGTAACCATAATGAAAACTCTGGCTATAGAGATCCATTTTTGCTTCAGCTGCTTTTACATACTCACCGTTGAGATACAAAATCGTTTCACTGTTGTAATAAGTTGCCATACACTTTTTCGTTTTTTAGCGGTAATAAAAAAACCCGCCTCTTTTGGAGGCGGGTTGTTATGTTAATTCGTTTTGTCAGTTACATACAACAAGCACCTCCGTTGATAGCAGGAATAATAATGACTACCACAATGACAATTGTGTTTACAAGTAGTAGATTATTTAATTTGCTTTTCAACATAGTGCGTTGTTCGAAAAACGAATATACCGCCTAATTGAAAATAAACAAAGAACTTTTTTTGAGGTGGAAGGTTTAGGGTGTATGGTTTAAGGTCTTACCTTACTTCTTCCTATACCTTTCGCCTTACACCTTTATATTATCGTTGACTTACGCAACTCAATATTCTCTTTCTTCACAGACCCCGGAATTTTTCCTGATACATAATCGCTGATAAGATCACCGATTGTGCTCATGAAATAAAAATTCATGGGATCAATATCTTTTGTAACAAAATTATTTTCCAATGTCCAGTCAACTGCATCACGTATTACCTCCGCTTCGGCAGTCAATCCAAAATGATCGAGCATCATTGCTGCTGATAAAATTGAACCTATTGGATTTGCAATGTCTTTACCTGCTGCCTGCGGATAAGAACCATGGATCGGTTCAAAAAAAGCGGTGCCGTTACCAACAGAAGCTGAAGGCAACATACCCAGCGAACCTGCCAATACACTTGCTTCATCGCTAATGATATCACCAAACATATTTTCGGTTAAGATTACATCAAACTGTTTTGGGTTTATCATCAATTGCATGGCCGCATTGTCAACAAACATATAATCAACAGTTACATCGCTGTACTGTGTTGCAATTTCCTGCACCACTTTTCGCCACAACCTGGATGTTTCGAGCACGTTGGCTTTATCAACCAGCGTTACTTTCTTCTTTCTTCTGTTCTGCGCATATTTAAACGCAAGATGTGCAATGCGTTCAATTTCCGGACGTGTGTAATAACACTCATCACTTGCCGTATTACCATCTTCGCTCGTATACTTTTTTCCGAAATAGATACCACCGGTGAGTTCACGGAAGATCACACAATCAACTCCTTCAAGTAAAGCAGGTTTCAATGGTGATAAATGCTGCAAAGTGGAATAAGTTGTTACCGGGCGAATATTGGCAAACAGCTGCAGTGCTTTGCGTATACCAAGAATGCCTTGTTCAGGACGAACTTTTGCTGATGGATCATTATCATATTTTGGATCACCAACTGCACCAAACAAAACAGCATCGCTGTCTAAACAAATATCAATTGTCTCCGACGGCAATGCTGTTCCGGTTTTATCGATCGCATCTGCACCAATTAATGCTTCCTTGTAATGAAAGACATGCCCATATTGCTGTGCAACTGCATTTAATATTTTAATGGATTGTGCCGTTACCTCCGGCCCTATTCCATCTCCGTTTAATATCGCAATCTTTTTCTCCATGATCAGGTTGTGTGTTTTCGTAGTTTATTGATTGGTTATGTTTAAGCAGTAACAATCACCTGTTTTGCCAATACATTCAGATCAGCGTCTTCCACTTCTTTCTTCGAATCTGCCAGTGCAAGAAAACGTTCATATAATTCATCGACTTGGTTACGATCGAAACTGTAACCAAGATTTTTGAAACGATAAGCCAATGCACTTCTTCCGCTGCGTGCTGTTAATACGATCTTAGAAGTATCTGCACCCACTTCTTCCGGTGCAATAATTTCATACGTGGTTGCTTCTTTCAAAAATCCATCCTGGTGAATACCTGATGAATGTGAGAATGCATTATCACCAACTACAGCTTTGTTTGGCTGCACCACCATACGCATAGTTTCGCTCACCAAACGGCTCATTGGTAACAATTGTTTCGGATCAACATTGGTATACAATCCCAGTTCTGGATGTTTGCGAATGGTCATCACCACTTCTTCAAGTGATGTGTTACCTGCACGTTCACCGATACCATTGATGGTACACTCGATCTGGCGTGCACCTGCAATGGCACCTGCAATAGAATTGGCGGTTGCCAATCCTAAATCGTTATGACAATGACAGGAAAGAATAGCTTTGTCAATATTGCTTACATTGTTCATTAAGTAAGCCATCTTTTCTGCATACTGATGTGGCAAACAAAATCCTGTTGTATCAGGAACATTCACTACTGTTGCGCCTGCAGCAATCACAGCTTCTGTAAGTTTTGCCAAAAACTGCAGGTCTGCACGACCTGCATCTTCGGCATAAAATTCAACATCGGGCACATAATTACGGGCAAGTCTAACGGCGTTAACGGCTCGTTCAAGTATTTCTTCTCTCGTGGAATTGAATTTGTATTTGATGTGGTTATCGGATGATCCGATACCGGTGTGGATACGTGGACGAACCGCAGGCTTTAATGCCTCAGCTGCTACTTCAATATCCTTCTGCACGGCACGGGTTAAACCGCAAACCGTTGCATGCTTAATAACTTTGGAAATCTGGTTCACACTTTCAAAGTCGCCCGGACTTGAAATGGGAAAACCTGCTTCAATTATATCAACACCTAAAGCTTCCAATTTTAATGCAAGCTCTACTTTCTCTGTTGTGTTTAACTTGCAGCCTGGTACCTGCTCTCCGTCTCTGAGAGTGGTATCAAAAATGAACACTTGTTTGTCGGCCATAATATTCTTTAATGCTGTGAAAAAAGCAGGTTTATTACCTCAATAGCTGATCATTGATTGAAGTAACAACCTGCAGGATAAAATTATTTCATATTGAAGCCGTTCGCAAACCTTATTTCATGTATTTTACGACAGATAAGGGATACCCTTTTACCGAAAACGCTTGTCTGTAAAGGATTATAGCAGAAACTAATTACGATGCCCAACAGATCGACCGATACGACCTTTCAACTCGTGAAATCGCTGGAAAAGAGCGAAAAGCGCAATTTTAAGCTTTATGTTCAGCGAAACACAGCCGATCCGAATCTTAAGATCATCCAGCTTTTTGATGCCATGGACAAAATGGATGAGTACGACGAGGCTGCTCTTTTACGCAAAAACCAGAGCCTGGCCAAGCCCCAGCTTTCCAATCTCAAGGCCCATTTATACAAATCGATCCTCAGCAGTCTTCGCCTGATCAAGCAGGAAGACAATATCACCATCCAGCTAAACGAGCAGATGGATTTTGCCCGTATTCTCTACAACAAAGGTCTTTACCTGCAAAGCCTGAAGACCCTCGATAAAATGAAGGAGCTGGCACGGCAATTTGAACAGGTCACTTACCTGCAGCAGATCCTGTTTTTTGAAAAGAAGATTGAGGCATTGTACATCACCCGAAGTATGCAGGACAGGGCCGATAAACTGTCGAAAGAATCAACAGCTGTTGAAGAACAGCTCACCAATATTTCGCAGCTTTCAAATTTATCGTTGCAACTCTATAGCTGGTACATTAAAAATGGTGTGGCAAGAAATGAAAAGGAAGGAGATGAAGCCAAAGCTTATTTTGAAAATCATTTACCAAAGAATGCAGACAAGCTCACGGGCTTTTATGAGCAGCTTTATTTATATCAATCGCATTGCTGGGTAGCATTTATTCGCCAGGATTACCTGTTGTATTATCGTTACACGCAAAAATGGGTGGATCTGTTTGAAAAATATCCAGGTATGCTCGAAGCGGAGACAGCGCACTACATTAAAGGCATGCACAATTTAATGAGTGCGCATTTCGATTTGAGTAATGAAGCCAAATTGAATGAAGCGATTGAACAGTTAGAAAAATTTTCGCACAGGAAAGTCGCACAGCAGAATGAGAACTACCGCATTCTTTGTTTCGTGTATCTCTCTATTGCCAAGATCAACAAACATTTTTTAGAAGGAACGTTCTCCCAGGGTTTACGATTAGTGCCCGGTATTGAAGAGAAGCTCGATGAATATGGTTTGTATCTCGACCGGCATCGCATTCTCACTTTCTATTATAAAATTGCCTGTTTGTATTTTGGCAGTGGCAACAATGAGAAAGCCATCGAGTATCTAAACAAGATCATTAATTGGAAAGTTGATCTGCGTACCGATCTGCAATGTTATGCACGACTGTTGCACCTCATTGCTCATTTCGAATTAGGCAATTACGACCTGTTGGAATACCTCATTAAATCGGTTTACCGTTTCATGGGTAAGATGGAAAACCTGAGTGCGGTGGAAGAAGAAATGTTCAGCTTTTTGCGTAACGCCTTGCAATTATCACCAGCACAGGTAAGACCGGCTTTTGAAAACCTGCTCGAACGAATCAGTCAATACGAAGGCAACCGTTTTGAAACAAGAGCCTTTGTTTATCTCGATGTGGTAAGCTGGCTCGAAAGTAAAATTGAAAATGTGCCGGTGCAGGATATCATTCATAATAAATACAAGCGACAGAAAAAAACAATTGCCTGATCATTGTTGTTAACAGTTAAGCATGAAAAAATCACTCACTCTTTTAACGTTCTTTATCCTTCTTGTTTTAGGTAGCAATGCGCAAAACATCAACCCAAAAAATATAGAAATTGTTCGTGATAGCTTTGGTGTGCCGCACATTTTTGCGAAAACAGATGCCGAAGTTGCGTATGGTTTAGCTTGGGCACATGCAGAAGATGATTTTAAAAGTCTGCAGGATGTGGTATTGCCGGCAAAAGGTTTGATGGGCAAAGTACAAGGTAAAGCAGGTGCTGCCGGAGATTATGCGTTTGCTTTATTCCGTTGCATGGAAATTACCGAAGCAAAATGGAATACGCTTACACCTGCTTTTCTGAAACTGATCGATGGCTATGTTCAAGGTATCAATGCGTATGCAAAAGCACACCCCAACGAAGTATTGCACAAAAAAATATTTCCCATTACGGCGAAAGAATACATTGCTTCATCAGTATTGGCATTAACTGCTTTCAACGGAGCGGATAAAGCACTGATGGCCATTTTCAACAATACAATTGAAACTGATACCGAGTTGAATAAGAAAGGAAGCAATGCAATGGCTATACATCCAACTAAAACAAATACGGGTGAAGCGTTTCTGTTGATCAATGCACACCAGCCCAACACAGGATCACAAGCATTTTACGAAGCACATATTAACAGCGAAGAAGGATTGAATGTACACGGCGGTTTGTTGGCAGGTGGACCATGCATTCTGCATGGCGTGAATGAAAATTTAGGTTGGGCGCACACCGTAAACTATGTTGATCGTGTAGATGTGTTTCAACTGGAAATGAATCCTGCAAATCAAAAGCAATACAAGTTTGATGGCGAATGGATCGATCTGGAAGAGAAAATAATTACCCTGCGCATTAAAGGAATACCTGTTGGTGTAAAACGAAAAGTATACTGGAGCAAGTATGGTGCAACGATGAAGAACAAACAAGGTTTCTTCTCGATTCGTTTGGGTGCCAATATGGATATACGGGCATTGGAACAATGGTATTACATGGACAAAGCAAAAAACTTCACGGAGTTTTATGCGGCCATTAAAGATCAGCGCCTCTCAATGTTTAACATTACCTATGCCGATAAACACGATACCATCTTTTATGTAAACAATGGATTAGTGCCGGTGCGTAATCCTGCGCCGCAGTATAACTGGAAATCAACCTTACCCGGCAATACTTCACAAACATTATGGACAGGTTTTCGCAAATTCAGAGAACTGCCGCAATATGTAAACCCGAAGAACGGCTATGTATTCAACACCAATCATTCTTCGTTTTTTGCAACCGATGCTGCCAATAATTTAAAAGTCGAACAATTTCCATTAGCCGATGGCTGGGAAACCTGGCATAACAACCGCAGCATGCGAGTAGTGGAACAAATGCCCGATACACAATTAGATTATACAACGTTCAAGAAAATAAAATTCGATAAGCAACTGCCCGATACACTTCGCTATCCTTACAACATCGATACCATGTTTATACTCAATGAAACAACTTATCCACAAGTTGCATCATTGATCACTACATTAAATAGCTGGGATAAAAAAGGAACAGCCGACAGTAAAGGCGCTGCTGTTTTCCTCTTGAGTTATTTGCACTTGTCAAAAATACTGGCCGGTCAACCTGCACGAAGCATCACACTACAGGAAGCTCTCACGACCTATCAGTTTGTTCATGACTATATGATGAAACACTTCGGCAAAACCGATCTCACATTAGGCGATATACAAAAATTAGTGCGTGGCGATAAAGAATGGCCGCTCTGGGGTTTTCCTGATCTCTTATCGCCGCAATGGACAGCCAACTATAAAGATGGTAAACTGAAATCGGTTGGTGGTGATGGGCTCATTATGTTTGTCCGCTTTACAAAAAATGCATTGCCACAAATTGAAACGGTAAACATGTATGGTGCTTCTGCTAAAAAAGGCAACAAACATTTTGATGACCAGGTGGAAATGTATATTAACCAACAAACAAAACACATGACGTTGAAGAAAGAAGATGTGTATAAGATGGCGGAGAGGGTTTATCATCCGGGGGAATGAGGTAACAGTATCAAGTACCCAACAGATTCCTCCTTCGTCGGAAAGACAGCTTTATTGAGCAGTTTACAATAGCTCAACTTTGTGGCTAAGCCGAATACTCCTGTCATCCTGAGGTACGAAGGATCTGCTCAATATGCATTCATCAATTCTTACTGCTATCCTTCTTCGGTACAATTTTATAATCAGCATCGGTTATACCTTTTACGCCTCTTCCCTTCTTTGTTGAATCAGGAAAATTATTTTTTTGCGGCGTTACAACCGGAGGCGTAAACGCTGGTGCAGCATTCGTAATTACTTTATTGCTGTCGGGCTGCTGCACGGGTAATGTTACAGGTGCAAGCGTATTACTGTCAACAGGCAAACCTGTGGATGTGTTTGCCGGAACAGTTGTATTGTTTACAGGTGCTATCGTATTGTTTGTACCCGGTGAATTATTGCGTACAGGATTATCGTTTTTGTTGGGACTTGTTACAGGTGCAGTAATGCTTGGCTGATTGACAGAAGGAATATTTTGTTTACGGTTGTTGAAAAAATAAATCAATACAATAGCAACAGCAGCAATGATGAATCCACGGTTGATCCATTTTGCCGGACCATTTGTTGGTGCGGGTGGCGGATTGGTTGAACCATCATCTGTTGGCAGATCAATATCGAGCTGTGCTTCGATACGTGCCCAGATAGCATCCACCATATCCGGCGCCGTTAGCTGTTCCAGCTTTTCGGTAATGGTTAATTCGTATGTTGCTTTTTGATTCATCCGCTATGTTGTGCGACTGAGTTGTTGTTGTAATTTTTTCCGGGCTTCGCTGAGGTGCCATTTCGATGTACCCTCACTGATATTTAGTTGTTCGGCTATCTCCCGGTGATTATAGCCTTCCACTGCATACAACACAAACACAGCATGTGTAGCGGGTGGTAACTGGTGAATGAGTTTCATAATTTCATCAGCACCCATGCGTTCCAACACCGTATTACTGATCTGTGGTTCTTCTACTGTTTCCAGTTCCATATCCTTACTGAAACGTTCTCTTGCTTTGAGGTGATCGAGCCCTTCGTTCATCACAATGCGTTTGATCCATGTTTGCAACGCACCTTTGCTTTTATCGAACGTGTGCATGCTTTTAAAGATCTTCACAAACGCATGACTCATAATATCGGCTGCATCGGCTTCATCACGGGAGTAACGCAGAGCGATCGTCATCGCATAGTTGTAGAACTGCCGGTACAACTGTTCCTGTGCCCTGCGTTGATTGCCCTTGCAATCTTCCACCAACTGATCAATATCGAGTGCTTCTGCAATCACTTCCCTGCTTAGAAATTTGTGTCTTTATCTTTTTCAACATCCTGCATCCTCTTCAAAAGAATAGCCGATGAAATGGATGATAAAATGATTTTGTCTCTTGCATCTAAATTATTTGCAAACCAAATGCTGTTGTCGAGTATATCAATAATGGCTACTACCCCATCATCCCAACGTAATTCATAACCGGTGAGCATAGGTCCACCAACCACTTTTGTCTCTTTACCACTTTTAGTTGTTACTTTCTCCAAACGCAAAGGACGGATAGCAATGTTTTCTTTTCCATTGGTAGCATAGCCCTCTTCTTCTACATACGGACGATCAAACATTCTCCGTGCTGTATCTTTTCGTGCTTCGTATTTGTTCATTAACACCACCGACCATGGATCGTTTTCTTTTGCCATCAACGGAAGTATAGCTGCGGTGAATGCATATTCATAGCGTTGTGTTGCGTTTACCTGTCCGAGAAAAGGATTGTTGCTTTTGTACACGAGTTGATTTTCGCTGAACTTTTCTGTTGCAAAAACTTCGGCCATTAAATTTCCATCCTGGATCGTGTATTGAAATTTATTGCGTTGCTTGAGGTTACGTACATCCGTATCAATATTCAATACACGCAACAACATGGTTTGCGGATCGAGACTGAATTTTGTGTACTGAAATGAACTGCTGAAATCCCAACCACGCTTTACAGCTGATGTTGAAAATTCGCCGAAGCTCAATTTCTGGTTGATCATCCAGCCATTCAAACCTTTTACCTGCATTTTGGTTGCCTGCGAGCTGAAGCTCGCAGGAACCGATACTTTAGCTGCTGTGCAGGACACCAAAAACAGCAGCGCTATGAGTGATAATTTCTGTATCATAAAAATTCGTTTATGAATGTACTTAAAAAACGTTTTTCTTAATAGTTGAAAATGGTCTTTGTTGTAAACAAATGCTCATTGGTGATATACGATTTGTAGCGGCGTATCAGCTCTGTAGGATAACCTTCGCTATCGTATTTGTATTCGAAACTGTAGGCAACATTTAAAGGATAGTTACCAAAGTAAGTGCGTGCCTGCCAGTTGAGATTGTTTTTTGAACTATTGCTTAAAAACAGATCGGGCCAGTTCATGTGGACATATGGATTGATAGCGTTGTCGTGTTGGTAACTGCCTGTTTCTGTACTTCCATTGCTGGTGCGGCTGTTATCGGAAAACAGGTTACCGTTTCTCCAACGTTGATAATAATCCATGGTAAGCCCAGTGTGTGAGTAGCTAAAACGGAAAGTCACTTCATCCATTCCATCGCCATTAGGTCCATGATGTGCGATGTCCACTTCTGTTTTGCTGCTGTTCAATAGATCTTCTGTAATGTGATTGATTTTACCGGCAGCGTTGTAACGGATGGCTCTTGTACCGGCAAATACGTTGCCTTCGTTGTAGATGCTGATTTTTTCTACACGACCATCTGTGTATTCCAGATTTTCTGTTCTGGCAACAAACGGCGTACCATCAGCCGGACGCTTCTGCATGAATTCAACTTTTATTAAACGTCCTTTCCCATCGTAGATATAGTTGTTCTTCGATTCGGCTTTGTACATGTTGCCATCCCAACGTGCAGTAATCTCCGACTTCAGTTTTTTCGCTTCCTTTTCTTCTCCAAATTCGTACACAGTATCTTTTTTCAATTCTTCCTTTGCATAACGTTTGGTGTAAGTGCCGCCCCATTTTTGTACAATAAACTCGTGGTGGGCTGCTTCTTTTTTTAAGATCACGGTATTGGTGCCGGGTAACAGGTTGATGAATTGTACACTCTTCAACTCATTGGCCGCATCGAACGTACGGTACACTAAAGATGACTGAATGCTGTCGTACATAATATCGCCCACTTTTATGCGGGTCCTCATTTTGATGCTGAGCTCTGTTTCTTCGGGTGTATTGCTGTTGCCAAACTCACCGGCAGCATAACCAAAATCAATGGCTTTATCGGTTACTTCTACTTTCAGAAATTCAGCAGCCACAACCACTGAAGTAGCGGCAGGCAATACCATAGGGTAAGCTAATGGCTTGGTTACGGCTGTTGCCTTTGCCGAATTAGTTACCGGTACGGCATACAATACATTACCGGTTCCGGAGACGATCATGAGTTTGCTGATGCGGTACGTACCTGCAGGCAACTCCATTTCTTCGGTTGTAAATTTTCCGTTGAAGCTGATAGCTGCCAGCTTATTGTTTACCACCAATTCGTCCTGTGCATTCACCACATCGAACTTAGCAAACAGGTTGGCCATGGGTTGATTGGGCAAGCCGGGCAATGCATCGGCCGTAATACGATACTTGTGTGATAAGCCGGGCATTGGGCCGGGGCCACCTCCGGGTTGTTGTAGTTCTACCGGCTTCTTGCAGGAAACCAGGATGAGAAGGCTTGCGAAGAAAAGCGTGAATACGCTGCGAAATGTCTGTTTCATAAACTTTGATTATAAGGTTTTAAAATGCCGCTTTTGTGCGGTTTGATAGAGATACCCAACACGGGCACAAAAGGGTTGGGTAGAAATGGAGGCGTTAACGGAATTTTAACAAATGGGGCAAAATCGGATAGTGTTACCGACATTAAAAGGCTCAACAGATTCCTCCTTCGTCGGAAAGACAGCTTTGTTGAACATAGTACAGGTGTTCAGCAACTGTATACTGTAAAAGGTTGTTGTCATCCTGAGGAACGAAGGATCTACTTGGTTTAAAATATTAATTTACTGTTCGTTACCCCCGCAACCGTTCCCACACCTCTCCTTCCACAACTAACAGCTGCAAGTTTCAAACAGCGTAAATTTGGGCGGCCCAACTGCGGCAGCACACATGAACGAAAGATTACAGCAATTAGCCCAACAACTCGAAGGAGAATTTTATTTTGATACAACCATGCGTACCCTCTATGCTACTGATGCATCGGCGTACCGTGAGTTACCATTGGCCGTAGCCATTCCTAAAACAAAAGACGACATCAAACAACTCATTGCGTTTGCACGCAAAGAAAAAACATCACTAATACCCCGTACCGCAGGCACATCGCTTGCCGGTCAGGTGGTGGGCAATGGTATTATTGTGGATGTTTCGAAATACTTCAACAACATTCTTGAACTCAACAAAGAAGAAAAATGGGTGCGTGTGCAACCGGGTGTGATCCGTGATGAGTTGAACATGTTCCTGAAACCGCATGGTTTATTTTTTGGCCCGGAGACTTCTACTGCCAACCGTGCCATGATCGGAGGAATGGTGGGCAACAATTCCTGCGGTAGTAACTCTGTTTTATACAGAAGCACACGGGAGCATTTGCTGGAAGTGGATTGTTTGCTTAGCGATGGAACGGAGACTACGTTTAAAGCATTGAACATTGATGAGTTTCATGCAAAGTGTGAGGGCGAAGGTTTGGAAGCAAACATTTACCGTTCGGTAAGAAGAATGCTGAGCAACTACGACAATCAGGTAGAGATTCGCAAAGAGTTTCCCAAGAAAACAGTGGAGCGCCGCAACACCGGTTATGCAATTGATCTGTTATTGGAAACGGCTCCGTTTACTGCAGGTGAAACTGATTTTAATTTCTGTAAACTCATTGCAGGTTCAGAAGGTACATTGGCTTTCATCACTGAAATAAAATTGAATGTTGTTCCGCAACCTCCAAAAGAAATTGGCTTGTTGTGTGTACACTTCAATACTATTGATGAAGCATTGAGAGCAAACCTCATCGGTTTAAAATATAATCCGGGTGCAAGTGAATTGATTGATCATTACATTCTTGAATGCACAAAAGAAAATAAAGAACAGATCAAGAACCGCTTTTTTGTACAAGGTGATCCCGGTGCTATTCTGGTGATTGAATTTGCACGTGAAACAAGAGAAGAAATTATTTCTATTTGTGAAAAGGTAGAAGCAGAGATGCGTGCAGTAGAATTGGGTTATCACTTCCCGTTGTTGTTTGGCGAAGACAGCAAGAAAATATGGACATTACGGAAAGCAGGCTTGGGTTTGCTGAGTAATTTACCCGGCGATGAAAAAGCAGTACCGGTTATCGAAGACACAGCTGTTGATGTAAATGATCTGCCCGATTTCATTCGTGATTTTAATGTGATTCTGAAACAACATAATCTGTATTCGGTGCATTATGCGCATGCAGGTTCGGGTGAAATTCATTTGCGACCCATCATTAATTTAAAAACAGAAGAAGGCAACCGTCTCTTCCGTGTAATTGCAGAAGAGATCGCTACACTGGTGAAAAAATATAAAGGATCTTTAAGTGGAGAACATGGTGATGGTCGTTTGCGTGGTGAGTTCATCAAGCAAATGGTGGGTGAAAAGAATTACCAATTGTTGAAAGAGGTAAAGAAAACATGGGATCCTGAACATATTTTCAATCCCAATAAGATTGTTGATACGCCGCCGATGGATACCATGCTTCGGTATGTACCCGGACAACAAACACCTGCGTTTAAAACAGTATTCCGTTTTCACAACCAGGATATTCTGCAACATGCTGAGCAATGTAATGGCAGCGGCGATTGCCGTAAAACACATTTATCAGGTGGTACGATGTGTCCTTCGTTTATGGCTACCCGTAATGAAAAAGAAACTACCAGAGCAAGAGCCAATATTCTGCGTGAGTTTTTAACCAACTCAACAAAAGCCAACCGTTTCGATCATAAAGAGATTTATGAAGTGATGGATCTGTGTTTGAGTTGTAAGGGTTGTAAATCGGAATGCCCCAGTAATGTGGATATGGCGAAACTCAAAGCTGAGTTTATGCAGCATTACTACGATGCGAATGGTGTACCTTTCCGTTCAAAACTCATTGCCAACTTTACCAACTCATCGAAGCTGGGTTCCATTGCACCATCATTGTACAATTTTGTGATGACGAATACTGCCATCAGTAACATGGTGAAAAAAGTATCGGGCTTTGCAACGAAACGCTCCATGCCGACGATGTATAGTACTACTCTAAGCAAATGGTTCAAGAAGGAAAATCCAAATTCCAAAAACCAAATTCCAAATTCCAAAAGGGTTTACCTTTTCTGCGATGAGTTCACCAACTACAACGATACACAGATCGGTATCAAAGCTGTTGAGTTGTTGAACAAGCTTGGTTACGAAGTCATCATACCCGAACATATTGAAAGTGGCCGTTCCTGGTTATCAAAAGGATTGATACGAAAAGGAAAAGAAATTGCGAATAAGAATATTGAATTACTGCATCTAATTATTTCAGCAGATACACCACTAATTGGTATTGAACCTTCTGCTATTCTCACTTTCAGAGATGAGTACATTGATTTAGCAACAGATGAGAATTTTGAAAAAGCCAAACAGCTTGCAGCCAATGCATTAATGATTGATGAATTTATTGCAAGTGAAATTGATAAAGGTAATATCAACAAACATCAATTCACTTCAGCTGAAAAGAAAATCAAACTGCATGGCCACTGTCAGCAAAAAGCATTGGCGGGTACAGCAGCTACCGTAAGGATATTATCGTTCCCTGAAAATTATAAAGTTGAAACAATTCCATCAGGCTGTTGCGGCATGGCCGGTTCATTTGGTTATGAGGAAGAACATTATGAACTCTCAATGAAAATTGGTGAAATGGTGCTCTTCCCTGCTGTACGTAATGTAGCCGATGATGTTATTATTGCAGCACCAGGTACAAGTTGCCGTCATCAGGTGAAAGATGGTACAGGCAAGAAGGCGTTGCACCCGGTTGAAGTGTTGTGGGAAGCGTTGACATAAACACAATCACGAATTACTAAAAAATAAGCGGCTGTAATTCCAGCCGCTTATTTTATTTTCCCTGGTAAAAATCAAGTACTCTTGTGCGGAAACTGTATTCGTATTGTGTTTGTACAAGATTGATTTTACTTCTATCAAGATTATTTTTAGCAATTAGAAACTCTGCTGCATTTATTACACCACTTTCAAAACGCACTTCTGCAGCACGGAATGATTCTTCAAAATTTGCCAACTGATCTTTCAACATAGCATAGCGGTTGTAAGATGTCTGCATATTTAACCACGCCTGTTCAATGTTTTGTTTCAGTTGGTAATTGGTATTCTCTGCATTGAGTTGTGTGTTCTTTAATTGCAACTTTGCTTGCCTAACCCTGTTCTTTGTCTGCAGGTTATTAAAAATAGGTATCTGCATATTCACTCCGGCAAAAAAACCAAGGTTGTTTTCCATCTGCTTAAAATAACTAACGGAAGAAGTAGAAAAGTTCTGTATCTCCCTATACACAGGCGTGCGTGCACTTCCGCTTTTGATATAAGTACCTGTCTCCACTTCAGAAATCGTTGTAGGGGTTAACCGTGTAAACAAATTGGAGTAACTGCTTCCTGCACTTGCACCCAAACTAATGGTTGGATAATAACCACTTTTGGCAACCAGGATATTTTTTTCTGCGCTCTTTACACGATATTCATTTGCTTTTACCAACGCCATGTATTGCAGGGCAGCTTCAATTACTTCAGGTGAACTTTGTGCATAGAGATTTTCGTTCAATTGAATTGTTCGTTCTAACTGCATTCCTGCTTCGTAAGGAATATTCATTAGCTGGCATAAAGTAAGCTTTGCCTGTTGCAGATTATTCTCCAGATTCACAATACTGATCTGTTCATTCGCCATTTGGCCCTTCATATCTGTCAGCTGGAAATTTCCTGCAGAGCCTTCCTTCACCATTATTTCCATGCGTTCGATCTGTTTTTTTGTAACCAGCAATTGCGCACGGGAAACATTCAATACATCTTCACTCACCAGCACCTGCATGTAAGACAATATTACATTCAATACAAGATTATCTTTTGCTTGTTTATAATCAAGCTCGGCTGCTTTATGCGAAAAATTGGTTTGCTGAATTAAATTCTGCAAACGCATACCATTGAACAAGATCACACCTGCATCTAATCCCGCATTGGAAGATGACAATTGATTATTGGTGTATGTATTGGTGATCGGATCAACATTACGTCCAAAGTTGTTACCATAATTCCAACGACTGTTTACATTGGGCAACAGGTTCATCTTTGCCTGGTTTTTATCAATCTCTGCCGATTGCATCTGCAAACCTGTTTGCTGCACAAGAATATTTCTGTTCAAGGCCGTATCAATGCATTGCTTTAAACTATACTGCTGTGCTGTTGCACTATATCCCACAACTAAAAGGCACAACACAAAACTGAGTATCCGCATAATTTTTTTATTAATTTTTAACCTGTTGTTCAACACGTCCGTCAAGTAAATGAATGGTTCTGCCGGCATAGGCAGCATTTTTTTCACTGTGTGTTACCTGAATGATGGTTACACCTTCTTTGTTCAACTCTTTAAATAATTCCATGATCTCCTCACCTTGCTTAGAGTTGAGGTTGCCGGTTGGTTCATCGGCCAGTATCAGTTTTGGTTTGGCGATCAATGCACGTGCTACACCTACCAACTGTTGCTGCCCACCCGATAGTTGCGTTGGAAACAGATCTTTCTTACCAACAATATTGAATCGATCAAGCATATCTGCCACCATTGCTTTTCGTTCGCTGTTTTTTACATCCTGGTACAGCAAGGGTGTTTCAATATTTTCATACACCGTCAACTCATCGATCAAATGATACTGTTGAAAAACAAACCCGATATACTGCTTATACAATTGTGCCCGTTGCTTTTCTTTTAACTTATGTACACTCTGATGCAGGAAATTGTATTCGCCTTCATCAAACCCATCAAGCATACCAATTACATTCAGCAATGTTGATTTACCTGAACCTGACGGTCCCATAATGGAAATAAACTCTCCTTCCTCCACTTCAAGATTAATATCCTTCAGCAGAAACGTCCGGTTACCACCAACAGTAACCCATTTAAACAAATTCTTCAGTTGTACTAACATATCTTCTTTTGATTTTATTCGGTTCGTAAACTTTTGATCGGGTTGGTAACAGCAGCTTTTATTGCCTGCAGGCTAACAGTCACGAGTGCTATCATTAATGCAAATACTCCTGCAAAAAGAAAGACCCACCAATGCAAATCGATGCGATAAGCATAGTTATTAAGCCAATCATTCATAAAGTAATAAGCAGGTATTGCAGCAATCAATACTGATAAGAGTACCAACACTACAAATTCTTTTGACAACATCGTTACAATGCCTAAAACAGTTGCTCCCAATACCTTTCTGATGCCAATTTCTTTTGCCTTTCGTTCAACTGTGTATGCAGTGAGACCAAACAACCCGAGGCACGAAATAAGCACAGCAAAAAAAGTAAACCAGTTCACCAGTATGCCGATCTGCGATTCACTTTTGTACAATCGTTCATATTCTTTATCCTGAAAATTATATTCAAACACAAACCCAGGTGCCATCGCCTTATAAACTTCTTCTATCCTTGCAAGTGTTTTCTGCATATTATTACCGTCAGTTCGCACATACATAAGCCATGTCCAATCTGGCCGGCACATGATAATCGCCGGTGCTATCGGGTTGTGCAATGATTCAAAATGAAAATCTTTCACCACCCCTGCTATGGTTGCTTTACCGTAATATAAATCCAACGTTTGTCCTACAGGATTCTTTAATCCCATACGTTTCACAGCCTCCTCATTCACCAGCACTTTGCTTGTATCTGCCGCATAATTACCAATGAATGTATTGCCTTCTGTTATTTTTAATCCCATAGTCTTTACTAAGTCGCTGCTGCTTGCCACAAAGCTGAAGAATACATTCTGCCCTTCTTTTTTTCCGGGCCAATTGACCTGTGTACCACGGTTATTTGACATGGTAAACGTAATGGATGCCTGCGATGTACTGATAACACCAGGCACTTTATTCAACTCACGGATGAATGTTTCATTTTTATCGGCAGGCACATGATTGGGGAACCAGATCAAATGCTCTTTATTAAATCCAAGGTCCCGGCTCTGTATATAATTTACCTGCTGCGAAATAATGATCGTACCAACGATCAATGCAACCGACACAACAAACTGAGCGACCACTAATCCTTTTCTGATAAAAACAGAACCTTGATAAGGAGAAACAAACACATTCTTTAAAACCTTTATTGGCTTGAAGGATGATAATACGAATGCTGGGTAACTACCGGCAAGCAATCCAGTAATGAGTATAATTGAGAGAAATACTCCTGTATTTTTCCAATCACTAAAATCAATACTGATGTCTTTGCCAAAAAACGAATTGAATAACGGCAGAGCAAGCAACACTACAGTTACAGCAATAATTCCCGATAAGAGAGAAAGCAGAATTGACTCGCTTATGAACTGCTTCACCAATGAACTGCGGTCTGCACCTATTACCTTGCGCACCCCAACTTCTTTTGCTCTCTGCGTTGCTCTTGCAGTTGAGAGATTCATAAAATTTATGCAAGCCAATAATAAAATAAAGAAGGCAATAGCAATAAATAGTTTTACATAAGCAATTCTTCCCCCGCCTGCATACTTACCATCTTTAAAATCGTAACGGAGATACCAATCGTCAAGTGCCCACAGAAAGTTAGTCGTTTGAGGTTGCTTATTTGTATACTTTGCGAGTATGTTTGTAAAACTTTTTTGGAACTGATTTTTGTCAACACCCGGTTTCAACTTTAGATAAGCACGTACATTACTTATTTCCCAGTTTGCATTACTTCCATCAGCTCCGTTCAAATAATCGTTTATGGGCATCAAATAATCAAAACGAAGGGTTGCATGCTCAGGAACATCTTTTAAAATACCCTCAACCCGATATACTTTATTTTGTTCAATTGTAATTATTTTTCCAACCGGGTTTTCAGTGCCAAAGTATTTCTGTGCTAACTTCTCCGAAATCAAGATTGTATTTGGCTGGGTTAACACGTCCTTATTATGTCCACTCAGCAAAGGGAAGTTGAAAATTTTAAGAAACTCCGGGCTCACATAAAGTCCAAATTCCACAAAATTTTTATCTCCAACTGTAAATTGTCTTTCATCGCCCCATGATACGTTAGCTGCATACTCAACAGCTGGCAGATCTTTTTGAATGGCAGGCGCTAATAAAGCCGGAACAGCAGAAAAAGTCTGCACTTCGCCATTTTCAAATTTCTGGTTGCTCATCACAGCTGCAATTCTTTCCTTGTCTTTATGAAATCCATTATAATTCATTTCATACTGCACCCAAAGCATTATCAGCATGAATACAGCTAACCCAAGTACAAGACCAATAACATTGATGGCCGCAAAGGTTCTGTTTCTGCCAAGGTTGCGCAATGCTGTTTTGAAATAATTTCTAAACATAATGTAAGGTTTATTCGGTTCGTAAATTTTTAACCGGGTTTGCCGATGCTGCCTGCATAGATTTATAAATAATCGTAAACAACGCAATGGTGAAAATCATACAGAATAATAAGCACAACATGAAGATGTTGATGCCGTCATTGTAAGCAAACAACTTGATGAATACATAACCCGCCATATAACTAACCGGCAATGCAATGCCCGCAGATATCACAATCAGCTTTACAAAACTCCTTGATAACTCTTTCACAATCGCAGGCACCGATGCCCCCATCACCTTCCGTATGCCGATCTCTTTCACACGTCGTTCTGTATGATAGGTAACAATACCTAATAAGCCCATCACAGCGATCACTAACACCACCAAACAAAACATGCCCATGAACCGCATGTCTCTTCCGGGAAAATAACGATCATACAAATCCTTTTGATAGTTGGAGAATGCCAGCTCTTCATGTGGATGATATTTTTTCCAGATGCTGTTGATCTCACTTTTAAACACTGGATCTTCCACATCTGTTTTGGTTTTAATGCTCAACACATGAAACTGTGATGGATTGTACTGCAACAACAATGGCTTTGCTGCAAACTGATACACATGATAACAGAAATCTTTTACTACACCGTGAATTGTAGCCTGGCGGTTGTTATTTAAATAAATGACTTTACCTATTGCTTCCTGCGGTGTACCCAAGCCAAGTGATCTTACAGTTTGTTCATTTACCACGATGAAATCAGATACAGAATCGCTATTCGATAGAGGAAGATTCTTCCCGGCAATGATCTGCAGATTCATGTTTGTAACAAAATCAGCATCTGCTGCATAATAACTGGCTTCGGTATTCTGCTCCAGCTTATCCTTTTTGATGGCACATTGTGCAGAACTGCCACCGAATGGCGTAGACACGAGTCCTATTCGCTCCACAGATTTGTTAGCATTAATATCGTTCTTTAACAGCCGGTAATCTCCGTTGAAAGAAACATGATATATCTGTTCACGGTTAAAATTTTCGTTATCGGTTGCCATGTATTTAAACTGGCCATATAATGTAGCAACTAAAAATATAAAGAGCGAAGTGGCTACAAACTGAATAACAACCAGGCTGTTTCGCAAGCCCATCTTTCCAAACGTAGCGGGACTTATATTTCCTTTTAAGACTTTCGCCGGTTGAAAACCTGATAATATTCTTGCAGGGAAAAATCCGGCAAGCACTCCAATAAAAATGGCAAAGGCGATAAATACTCCCCAAATAATAAATTTATTATCAACCTCCCAGGTAAACCAGTTTACATAACTGAACTGCTCCATCAGATTCAACATAATAAACCCAACCACTAATGCGAGTAATGCAACAAGAATTGCTTCACAGATAAATTGCCACACCAGTTGATAACGCAAGGCACCTGCCACTTTACGTACACCAACTTCTTTTGAACGACTGAGTGAACGGGCCAGTGTAAGATTCACATAGTTAAACCCGGCTAACAACAGCAATGCCAATGCAAATCCAAAGTTCACTGCCAGATCGAGTAAAGATTCAACATAGGAATTACCACGAAGATCATCAAAGTCAGGAGCAAGCTTCTCAATGTATTGTTTACGGAAGTGAAGTGTTTCTTTTAAAGAAAGCGATGCTGCCTGTCTGTTAAGTTTAGCTGCAATGGAAGTCAAAGCTGCATCAAGATTCTTTTCTTCTACCCCCGGCTTCAGTAACACATAAGTGAACCCACTCAGGGAAGTAAGACCCGAATCTTTATTTACTCTTTTGTAAGTAGCCATTGAAATCATAATGTCGCTACGCAAATGCGTATTACGTTTATAAGGTTTCAACACACCTGTTACAGTAAACTCACCATAGTCGGGGTGACTGAGTAATTTACCAACGGGATCAACCGTTCCAAAAAACACCTCTGCTTTTTCTTTCGTGAGCACCAATGTATTTGGTTCAACAGGCCGTGTACCCTTCTCTAACTGAAATCCAAACATGTCAAAGAAAGCAGGTTCAACATAAATACTGTTAACATCAATCGTCTTTAAACGGTTGTTTAACTGCCAGCCAAATTCACGTACCACAAATGTTGATTGCTCAATATAGGGATAGCCTAGATTTAGCTGTTCTGATGCAGCAACAGGCGATAATGCATATTTTGTTTTTGTACCAACATTATCCGTGACATCTGTAATAATTCTAAATGTTCGTTCCGGATATGGGTGAAAATTATCGAACTCGTATGCGCTCTGCACCTGAATCAAACTCAGTAACGCAAAGGGAATGGCGAGGCCAAGCCCAACTATATTAATAAAGGAAAATAATTTATTCTTCCAGAGATTACGCCAAGCTACTTTTAGAAAATTCCTGATCATAGGTGTAAATTATTCGGTGCGTAAACTTTTAACCGGGTTTGCCACAGCAGCCTTCACGGTATTATAGCAAATAGTGATGAACGCAAATAACAATGCGATTACTGCCACCAGTATAAACATCCAGATACTGATATCAATACGGTAAGCAAATGATTGTAACCATTTGTTCATCGCCAGCCATGAAATAGGTGTAGCAATCAACACTGCGATGAGTACCAGCAATAAAAACTCTTTTGAAATGAGATAAGATATATTCGGTACGCTTGCGCCTAACACTTTGCGTACGCCAATTTCTTTTACACGTTGCTGAATGATAAGTAATACCATTGCCAGCAATCCCAAACAGGATAACACAATTGCAATAGCTGCAGCAATACTCAACATAATCGACATCATTTTCTCCTGCTTATACCAGTTATTGATATTATCATCCATGAACGATCCTTTGAATTCACGCCCCGGTTCAAGGATGGCCATTTCTTTTTTCACCGCTTCCATTACCGCTACTTTATTCTGCGCATTTGTTTTGATAAAACAGTAACGAATGCCAGCCCTCTTATTCATCATCAAAGCAAGTGGTTGCTTTGATTCACGCATAGAATACAAATGGAAATCAGGAATGACTCCAACAATATTCCATGCAGGGAAACCACTGTCAACAACTATCTTTTGACCAACAATTTGCTTTTCATTGAACTGCTTTGCAAGGCTTTCTGTAAGTAATACCTGTGGTAAACTATCGGCAGCATAAGAAAGGTCGATATCATTTCCTTCAATTGGTTTGATACCAAACGTTTTCAGGTAATCATACTCAATGTCAGCCATGTTGGTACTGATCTCCGTGTCCTTATAACCAAACCGATTGCTTATTCTGGTGGTTGCACCATCTCTGCCAAGCCCGATATTAATATTACTACCTGTAAGCGAAAGAATAGCGGGGTTTGATGATAACCGTGAACGTAGTTTCTCAATATTGCGTAATCCCTTCTCTGGTTTATGAAACGGAACTACAATAACATACTCTTTATTTACACCAAGGTCTGCATTTTGCATAAACTTAAACTGGCTGTAAATAATAAGTGTACTACTGATCATAATACAGGCTATCACAAACTGTATTACAATTAATGAACTTCGTGCAATACTTTTTCGTTTCAGTGATATTTTTCCTTTAAGGGTTTCTACAACTTTAAGTTTTGCCATAAGCCAGGAAGGATATCCGCCTGCTATAAACGACACCAGCAACAACAAACCAAACGTCATCAACAAATATCCCGGGTTCCATAACAATTCATGCAACGGCATATTCGATGGCGATTGACGTTGTATGATACCGATAATAATATTTGTAAGAACCAATGAAAACAGGAAAGCAATGCTGCAAATAATAAAGCTTTCGCTCCATAACTGTACAAACAGGCTGTCTTTTGCAGCACCCAGGCATTTACGCACACCAATTTCTTTACTTCTTGTAAATGCGTTTGCGAGGTTGATGTTTACAAAATTGAAACATGCGATCAAAATGATCAACAAGCTTATTGCCAGCATAGCGACGAGCTCAGCTTTGTTCACTGAATTTCCGACATTATTAATGCGAGGGGAAAAATGCAGATCCTTTAAAGAAAGTAAATATGTGGTGAATACATCACCCTTTTTATCGGGAATAGCTCCATCACGTTTTAAACTTACCGACCAATCAGCAAGATATTTTTTATTGATTGCCCTCAATTGCTGTTCGGCCTGTTGCACTGTAGCATTATCCTTTAATTGCAGAAACACAGGATGGTGTTGGTTATTCCAGTTTGTTTTATCAACCGCATAATCGGGTCTTACTTCAACCCGAGCCACGGCATCAAACTCGATGGTAGAGTTTCTTGGAATATCTTTTACTACCGCTGCAACGATCATTTCTTTTAGCTTACCGCCATAAGGCGATTGGATCGTTTTTCCTACCGGATCTTCATCACCGAAAATGATCTTTGCTGTTTTTTCAGTGATCACAATATTTGACAGATTACTCAATGGGTTAACAGCATTCCCTTTCACAACCGGGAATGTAAACATTTGCAGAAAATCTTCATCAACCAACATGGTTGTAATGTCTACTTCCTTTTCCTTATAAATTATCGTGTTGCTTCCATGTAAGAAACGGGTGGATTTATCAACAGCTGTCGCTTCCGCTTTAAATATTTCTGCTGCTGGGAAACCAAAAGTATTACCGATCTCATCGCCACTTGCTTTGTGAAATACATGATACACCTGGTAAATCTTGTCACGGTTCAGATGATTTTTATCAAATGTAAATTGACCATATACCGCAAGCAATACAACAAGTCCGATTGTAAAACCTATTACCAAACCAACCAGGTTGATGGTTGTATGAAATTTATTCCTGAACAGGCGACGAAATGATAATGACAAATAATTACTGAGCATGATGTAAGGTTTTTATTCGGTGCGCAAACTTTTTACAGGATTAGCAACGGCCGCTTTTATTGCCTGGAAGCTGATGGTAGCGATAGCAATGGTAACTGCAGCAAGCCCTGCAATCGCAAATACCCACCATGAGAGATCGATGCGATAAGCAAAATCCTGCAACCATTTATTCATTGCAAACCAGGCAACAGGCGTTGCAATCACAAACGAAATGATCACAAGACGTAAAAAATCTTTTGATAACAATTGCGTGATGTTAAATACGCTTGCGCCCAATACTTTGCGAACGCCGATCTCTTTTGTTCTTGATTCAACCGTATAAGTAGCCAAACCAAATAAACCAAGACATGCAATGATGATTGCCCAAACAGATGCCGTTGTAAACAGGCGGCTGTATTGTTGCTCGGTGATATATTGCTTATTAAAATTCTCATCCGCAAAAAAATACTCAAACGGGTTATTGATGAAATATGATTTAAACAGCTTCTCCAGCTTTGCCACGTTATCCTGTATTTTATCTGAGCTTAACCGCACCGTGAAGTAGGCACTGTTGCTTTGCGGATAGAAAATGATTGGTTCAATGGCCCGTTGTAAACCCGTATGGTGATAATTTTTTACTACTCCAATAATCTGCAGCTTACGTTCATCCCACTGTACTTTTGTATTCAATGCATCATCCACTGATTTAAAGCCCAGCTCTTCAATCGCTTTTTCATTCATCAGCACTTTATCATTGTCATTCCATTCCACCATTGTTTCTGCCTGCGTAAATGTGCGGCCTCCTGCCAAGCCGATCTGAAAAGTATTGAGATAGCGATCATCGATCAATGTAAATGAAAATGATTTGAACTCATCTCCTTTTCGTGAGCCCGGCTGGCTAAAACCGGATGTTGCAAAATTGAAACCATTGCCGGGCACACTGCCACTCAACGCATAATCTTTTACATAACTCTGTTGAGCGATCATATTAACGAATGCATTCCGCCTGTCTTTATATGTACTGTCACGGCCCACCTGCGGACCACGGATAACCAGCAATTGCTCTGTGTTTACACCAAGGTTCTCATTCTGCATATAATTCAACTGCTGGTAAATAAATGCAGTAACAAGCAACAAACCGATTGAAATAGCAAACTGAAAAACCACCAGTGATTTTCGTAATACAACGCCTTGGGTTGTTTTGATGAGTTTACCTTTTAATGTTTCAACAGGATTGAACCCGGACAAACTGAAAGCCGTATATGCGCCGGAAAGCAATGAGCCTGTAATGAGCAGCAGCAATCCGATCATCCATGTTTTTGTATACAACAACGACGACAACGAAAGCTCTTTGCCAACGATATCATTGAACAATGGTTGAATAAGTTGCACGATCAACAAGCCCAACCCAAATCCAATCAGGTTTACCAATAACGATTCACCAAGAAATTGCATCACCAGCGATTGACGTGATGCGCCCACTACCTTGCGCACACCAACTTCACTTGCACGTTTTAACGAATTGGCCGTGGAAAGATTAATGTAGTTGAACCACGCAATTGCAAGAATGAGCAATGCAATAACACTCAGGATGTAAACATATTTCAGGTTACCACTTGTTTGATAATAATCGCTGAACGATGCTGGCAAATGCACATTAGCAAATGACTGCAACCGAAACTGCAATCCATCTTTATCTTTTTTAAGCTGTGTTCTGAGTGTGGTTAATTTTTGTTCCAGTCGTTTATGATCCGCACCATCACTTAACCGGAAAAAGGTATTGATGTATTGTGAATTGAGGTTATCAAGTTCGGCCCAATCATTTCCGTTGAGGTTAGCAGGATTTTTCAATGTTGCCAGCGAAAAAACCATATCAAACCGGATGTCTGAATTCTCAGGTATTTCATATACGCCTTCTACTATATAGGTTGCTTTACCAAACTGGTTGTACAAAGTCAACGCTTGACCCAGTGGATCATCGTTCGCAAAATATTTTTTTACAGCGGCTTGCGACAGAAACACAACATTTGATTTTTTAAATGCAGTTGTCTGTCCTTCGATTACTTTAAAACTGAAGAACTCAAAAAAATTACCTTCAGCATAACCAATTTCAGTTTCTCTGAATGGCTCTGCCTTTTCCACATCACGACGAACAATTCCTTGTCCTGCGCCTTCTTCAAATCTGCAATAGTCTTCTATTTCGGGAAAACTTTCTTTAGCCCGTTGCGCCCAACCTGGTTCTACCTGTGGCCATGTTTGTCCTTTTTGATCTTCATTCAACAATCGATAGATCGATGACAGATCTTTATGAAAACCATTTACGCTCTTCTCAAAACTTACATATTGCAATATCAACAGAAATGCTGCAATACCCATTGCCAAACCGGAAATATTGATGAAACTATACAGCTTGTTACGCCATAAATTTCTGAAAGCGATCTTGAAATAGTTCTTGAGCATACAGTTAGTTTTATTCGGTGCGTAAACTTTTTACAGGATTGCTCAATGCAGCTTTAACCGCCTGCGAACTCACCGTTAATATGGCAATGATCAATGCAATAACTGCTGCTGCGGCAAACACCCACCAACCAATGCTTACCCTGTAAGCAAAGTTCTGCAGCCACTGACTCATGGCCCACCATGCAAGTGGTATGGCGAATACACATGCAATTAATACCAGCTTCACAAAATCTTTGCTCAGCATTTGCACAATGCCTGAAACAGATGCACCCAATACTTTACGGATGCCGATCTCCTTTGTACGTTGCTCAGCCATATAGGTTGCAAGACCAAATAATCCAAGACATGCAATAAGAATTGCCAGGAATGAAAAAGAGAAAGCAATTTTGCCGATGCGTTGTTCATCACGATACATTCTGTCGAACGATTCATCAAGGAAATTGTAAGAGAATGGCATACCCGGTGCCATTGCTTTGAATTTTGATTCAACCTGCGTCAGTAAATTTTTCATCTCCTTTGTTTCAACTCGAAATGCTGCAGCCCACCTGTTATTACCAAGACGGAAGCAAAGTGGTGAAACATTTTTCCGCAGCGACTCATAGTTAAAATTCTTCACTACACCTATGACTGTATAAACAAGAGGATTCTGACCATCAGAGGAGTATAGTTTTTTACCAATAGGGTCACCGCCGCCAATTAAAGCTGCAGTAGCTTCATTGATAATTAAAGCTGTTGAGTCGCCACCATATTGCGGAGAAAAATTGCGACCCTTAATTATTTCCATTCCAAGCGTTGGAATATAATCATAATCAATTCGCCAGTTCTGCATATTAAATCCGTTCTTCTCCGTCATTACAGATTCTGTTGACCATGTATTATCATTACGTGCTGAATTGCTTACGGGTAAAAAACCTGCAAAGGAAGCAGACTTCACACTGCTTAGTTTTGACACTTCTGTTTTGAATGACTCCGCCGTTGATCTGCTCATTGATGGAATATCAACCACCATTACCTGTTCTTTATTGAAACCGATCTTTTTTGATTGGATATAATTCAGCTGCTTGTAAATAACAATCGTGCCGGTGATCAATAAGATGGTTGTAAAGAACTGGAATACCACCAATGTGCTGCGCAGGTTACTCTTCGAAAATCCGGCATTCATTTTTCCCTTTAAAACAGCAATGGGTTTGAAAGAAGAAAGAAAGAAAGCCGGATAACTTCCCGCAACAAGACCAACTGCTATTGGCATTGCTAATAAGAATAAAAGGAAACCGGGTTGTAACAGATCAGTAATTTGAAAATCTTTTGCTGCAAGATCATTAAACCAGTTTAAGGCAAGCCATGTGAAAGCAAACGCCAGCAGTAATGCAATAAAACTTGTAAGTGTTGATTCTGCCAAAAACTGGCGGATCAATGATTTCTTTTCTGTACCCAATACTTTCCTGATACCAACTTCTTTTGCTCTTGAGGCTGAACGTGCCGTGGAAAGATTCATGAAATTGATACATGCAATCAGCAATATAAACAACGCAACTGCGCCAAAAATATACACGTACTGTATACTGCCATTCACACCCAACTCAACACCTCTTTCGGAATGCAGGTGAATATCTGTTAACGGTATCAGTGAATATGCAAGTCTGTTCCCGGTTTTTTCAAAATCCTTCATGCTTTCAATCTGCATGAATTGTCTCGCCTGCGGTAACATATATTTATCAATTACCTGCACAAAGTTTTTCTCAAATGCTTTATAATCTGTGCCTGGCTTTAAAACAATATAGGTGTGAAAATTATGACTCAGAAAATTACCAAAACCATACTCCACATTATCCATCGATAAAAACATATCAAAAATGAAATGCGAATTCTTTGGAATGTCTTTGATGACAGCCGTTACTTTATACAGCCTGTTTCGCTCATCATTACATTCCATCGTTTTACCCATGGCTGCATCAACCGAACCGAAATATTTTTTTGCTGTTGATTCTGAAATAACAACTGTATTAGGTTCATTCAAAGCAGTTTTGGCATTGCCCGCAACTGCAGGAAATGTAAACACATCAAACAATGTTGAATCAGCATATACCACTCTCTCCTCCGTAATAAATACATTGTCTTTCTTGAACAATTTGGAACCTTCACTGCCATAAATTCTTGCAAACTGTTCAACCTGAGGATAATCTTTTTTAAGTGTGGCACCCATCGGATCGGCACTCACAGCCATATTTAAAGCAGTACCACCAAAACGGATATCGGAATTGATGCGATAGATACGATCGGCCTTTTCATGATAACGATCGTAACGTAATTCATCGGTGATGTAAAGTGTAATGAGTATAAAACATGCAAGCCCCGATGCAAGGCCGATTATATTAATAAGCGAAAAGGTTTTATTCTTCAGCAGGTTTCGCCAGGCAATTTTTAAATAATTACTGAACATGATAACAAGGTTTAATGGTTGGCAAAGAGAGCTAAATGATTATGGTTAATGGCTAATTGGGGAATGATTTTATCAAACCAATATATTTTCCGTAACCGAATGTCCATCGAGCATGCGGATAATGCGATGACTGTATTTTGCATCGTGCTCGCTATGTGTTACCATGATGATGGTTGTGCCTTGCTCATTCAAATCCGTAAGTAATTGCATTACTTCATTACCGTTTGAAGAATCAAGATTACCTGTCGGCTCATCTGCAAGAATAAGCTTGGGATTATTCACCACTGCACGTGCAACTGCCACACGCTGCTGCTGACCACCGCTTAACTGCTGCGGATAGTGATTACGACGATGCATGATCTGCATTTTGTCAAGTACTTCTTCTACTTTTTTCTTGCGCTCATCAGCCTTTATATTACAATAGATCAACGGCAACTCCACATTCTCGTAAACAGTTAACTCATCAATGAGGTTAAAGCTCTGGAACACAAAACCGATATTACGTTTACGCAGATCGGCACGTTTGCGTTCGTTAAAACCTGCCACTTCAATGCCGTTGAACAAAAAGCTGCCACCATCCGGATCATCTAGCAAACCAAGAATATTCAGCAAGGTTGATTTGCCGCAACCGCTCGGCCCCATTACGGCCACAAACTCTCCTTCCTTTACTTCCATCGAGAGTTTGTTCAATGCAACAGTTTCAACTTCTTCTGTACGATAAAACTTTTCGAGATTAGTGATCTTTATCATTGATGTGATTTTTTTACAATTGAAAATAATTTAATGGGCCATGCAACAGGAAATCGTTTGATGGTGGTTGTTTCATGTCTTGCTCTTCAACACTGCATGTACGATTGTTACTCACTACAACGGATGTTGCGCCAAGCAAACAAACCAGTACAAAAGCGATCAACAAAATGAATTGCTTTTTCATAATCTATTTCTTAAGAATTAACTCCTGCATATTGCCATAGTTTTCATAGCTGCTGGTTACTACTTTATCGCCGGGTTTCAATCCACTCAACACTTCATAGTAGTCAGGATTCTGCCGACCAAGTTGAATATCTACTTTGTAAGCAACAGTTCCGTTTTCATTCAACTTAAATATCCAGTTACCGCCTGTTTGTTGGTAGAAACCTCCTTTCGGTAAAAGAATGGCCTGTGTTTCTTCACTCAAAGCCAAACGCACTTGTAATGTTTGTCCACGACGGATACCTTCCGGTACTTTATCTGCAAATTCCATATCAACCTGGAAACGGCCATTGGTGACCTGCGTATATACTTTTTTAATTTTCAGTTGGTAAGTTTTACCGGCCACATCACAATTGCCCATAAGACCGGCAAAGATTCTGCTGATGTAATGCTCATCTATGTCAACACGAAGCTTGTATCCGCTCATGACATCAATTTGGCCGAGACGTTGTCCTTTATTTTTGTTCTCACCTATTTCAGCATCAAGCGATGTTAACTGTCCGTCAACCGGTGCACGAACAATTAGGTCGCCAACTTTTTTGCGCATCAGTGCAAGTGTGCGCTTCATTTGTTGATAGCTTTCACCCATCTGGTCAACTTGTTGTTTCATACTGGTTGCATCGGTTTTCATGATCTGCTCCGTTAATTTTTTACGGCGTAACTGGTAATCGTATAAATTTTTACTGCTTTGAAATTCCTGCAGGCCAATTACTTTTTGATCGTATAGTTTTTTGTTGAGGAGATAAACACGTTCAGACTCTTTCAATGCATTATCAACTTCTGCATCCTGGTTCTGGCGGTTAATGGAGTTTTGCTCAGCATTATTTTTACTGATCTGCATTTGGGTTAACACATTAAACACCTGGGTTTCCTGGTTGGCAAGTTGTAATTCAAGATCAGTATTTGATAAACGAAGGATCGGTTGGCCTTTCGTCATCATGGCTCCATCTTCCACATATTTCTCTTCTACCCTTCCGCCTTCCATTGCATCGAGATAAATAGTGCTTTCAGGTAACACCACTCCGTTTAATGTAATAAACTCATGAAAGGCTGCAGTTTTAATTTCGCCAATGGTAATGCGTTCAGTATCTACATTCAACTTTGATTTGCCTGATGTAAAATAAACGCTGGCAGCAATCAACGCAACTATAGCTGCAATTCCTGCAATCGTTAGAATGCGTTTCGTGTTCCATTTCTTCTTTTCAATAACTCTGTCCATGTAAAGTAATTTCCTTTTTAAAATCTGTTCTCTTGACGTTGAAAGTTACCCTGATGTTACAGCAGGGTAACTTTTAAACCAAAGAAATCAATTGAGAACACGCAGATAACCTATAACACCGTGCCAATGGGCTAATTCATTGGTTTTCACGCAAGTTCTCTCACCTTCAAATTAAAAGTGTACGGTTTCGATACAATAGGTGTACGGTTTTGATACAGTTTCCGTTGGTTGGGATTTTTGTTGAGAATTAGTTGTCAATACTTTACGAATATGGTAAACTTGTGGTGGTGAAAGTACTGCCATGAATACAAACAGTACGATCGAACATAAAAGAATGAATTTAAAAAATTCCCGCATACTGATCATAGATGATGATACGGATGTTCTCACGGCTGTGCGACTGCTGCTGAAAACTGAAGCAAAGGAAGTAGTGACCGAAAAGAACCCGGAAAACATCCGTCACCTGTTGGCCAAGCAAAGTTTTGATCTGATAATGCTTGATATGAATTTCAACAGCACCATTCATACAGGCAACGAAGGAATTTATTGGTTGAAAAAAATTAAAGAGCAAACGCAACAGCCTGCGGTGATCATGATCACTGCTTATGGCGATATTGATCTTGCTGTGCGTTCACTAAAAGAAGGTGCTGCCGATTTTGTGATAAAGCCCTGGCATAATGAAAAATTGATCACCACCATTCGTGAAGCACTAAATAAAAAAGGTGCAGACAAATCTTCAGGCAGTCTTGTTTCTCCAGCTACTGCAGGCAAAACAGTTATAGGTGAAAGTGCTGCTATGAAAGATATTTTTGTGAAGATCGAAAAAATTGCACCCACTGATGCGAACGTATTGATCCTTGGAGAGAATGGCACGGGTAAAGATCTTGTTGCACACGCAATTCACAAGCAATCACTACGGGCGAATAAACCATTTATAAAAGTTGATGCCGGTGCATTAACGGAAACATTATTTGAAAGCGAATTATTCGGTCATAAGAAAGGAGCATTTACAGATGCAAGGGAAGAACGCATTGGCCGGTTTGAAGCTGCAAACGGCGGTACTTTGTTTTTAGATGAGATCGGTAATATCAGTTTACAACAACAGGCAAAACTTTTATCGGTATTACAAAACAGGCAGATCATTAAGTTGGGAAGTAATGAACCCATACCTGTTGATATTCGCTTGATCTGCGCAACAAATCTTCCCTTAGCTGAATTAGCTAATGAAAATCGTTTCCGTAAGGATCTTGTTTACCGTATCAACACAGTTGAAATAACATTACCGCCATTACGTAAACGCAAAGAAGATATTCCATTGCTGGCACAGCATTATGTGACTGTGTATGCCGAAAAATATATTAAACCGAATATTCAGTTAGATAAAAAAGCAATTGACAAATTGGTAGAGCACCCTTTTCCCGGCAATGTGCGTGAACTGCAATACAGTATTGAACGTGCTGTGATCATGACAGAGGGTGATACGCTTTCAGCAAGTGATCTTATTTTTTCGCCCATTGAAACAGCACGTATGCAGGCCGAAGAAGAAGAACAGGATCTTAAGTTGAGCAGCATGGAAAAGAATACAATTCTTCGTGTAATTGAAAAACATAGCGGTAATATTACCAAAGCAGCAAAAGAACTGGGTTTAACAAGAACAGCGTTGTACAGGAGATTAACGAAGTATGATATTTGAGTCCGTAACACGTCCCGTCTGACGCACTCGTCTGACAGAATCAAACACAGAATAAGAATATGTTTAAACGCTACGAATTCAGATTATTCATAAGATTGATATTGCTGTTTGCAATATTATTTGCTGCTGCGTGGTTGTTAGTGAAAGAATACTTCTTGTATACCGGATTTCTTTTACCCATACTTGCTTACCAGTTTTATGATCTTTATCAATTACTCAACAAAGCACAGAACGAAGTAAAAGAATTTGCTGAATCAATTCACTATAGAGATTTTTCGAGGCACTTTAATGTAAAACACGCTCCTGCTGAATTGCAACCCTTGCGTGAAGGATTTAATGAGATCAACTCTACGTTTAAAGTGATCAGCCGGGAAAAGGAAACACAATATGTATACTTACAAAAAATTCTGGAGCTTGTTGACACCGGTATTCTCTCGTACAAGACCGATACAGGCGAAATTGTATGGATGAATGAATCGTTTAAACGGATGATGGGTATCCCCTATTTAAAAACCATTCACTCATTGGAGAAAAGAGATGAAGGGTTGTATAAAGAAGCGATCAATATCAAAACCGGTGAAAGCAAACTGGCAACTGCAACAACTGATAAAACAAGTTTTAAAGTATTGCTATCGGCTACTGCTTTTCAAACCGATGATCAAACGTTTAAACTCATCGCCTTTCAAAATGTAAATGAGGCCTTGGATGAGAATGAAGCAGAAGCATGGCGCAAACTGTTAAGTGTAATGACGCATGAAATCATGAATTCTGTTGCACCTATTTCGTCCCTGGCAGAAACATTAAAAAACAGGTTGCACCAAAGCGTGGAGCATCTCCAAAACAAAGAAGGATCAGTTGATGATCTTGCATTGGGTATTGAAACCATTCAACGCCGAAGTGAAGGTTTGCTGAAGTTTGCTGAAACTTACCGCAACCTCAATAAGATCACCACACTCAACAGTAAAAAAATACTGGTGAGAGATTTGTTTGAGAACCTGAACCAGTTAATGTTGCCAACACTTGAACAAAAGAAGATCGAACTGGATATTATTCTGAAAGACCCTGCCGTAACCTTGGTTGCAGATATTAATTTACTTGAGCAGGTATTGATTAATTTACTGGTGAATGCCATTGAAGCCGTAAAGGACAAACCAGATCCGCAGATCATACTCACTGCAACTACAACTACAACTGGTAAAACGGTGATCAAAATATCGGATAACGGAAGCGGTATGTCGGCTGAAATTTTAGATAAGATCTTTATTCCATTCTTCAGCACAAGAAAAAACGGAAGCGGCATTGGCCTCAGTCTTTGCAAACAAATTATGCTGTTACACAAGGGCAATATCCGTGTGCAAAGTAAAGAAGGAGAAGGAAGCTCTTTTATTCTTGTGTTTTAGAACTGTTGTTACTGCGTCAATGTTGCACTGCCAAACAAGTGATTATACTGCTGGCAATGGATCAATGCATATTTATATTGTGTGAAATCAGGTGCTCCGGGAATAGCATATACCTGGTTGCCACTTGTTGAACGGAGTTTACCCAGGCTGATAAAATTGATGGGCTGCACTTCCTTTGAAAGATATACATACAGATCAGGACCATTCGAAATAGTTACATTCACCAATGCTAAGCTTAAAGAACCGTTTGATGAACGAAGCACTCTCGCCTGTCCGCTAACAGCACCCCAAGGGCCATTTACAAAACTTCCCATTAAAAGCACTGTTTGATTTACCGAATCAACAGGATCTGTACCTGGTGTTGTGGACGCTTCTTTTTTACAACTGAAAAAAAGCAAGGCAGTAATTGCGAGAAATAAAATGTATTTCATATTGATCGTTTTAAAAATGATAAGCCACACCAATGCCGCCGTTATTCGCTTTGTTACGAAAACGATCGACATCTTTTGGAACTGTTTGTTTTACATTGGTTGTTTTGTATTCAACAAACATGAATTGATAAACGCCTTTCACACTCCAGCTTTTATTTAAATGATAGTAGAGAAAAAATTCTGAGTTAAGCGAACCGAGATCAAGATCCCCGGTGAGTAAAAGATTAAACGGCACCGGCTTTGCTTCGGGTTCTGTTCTTGTTGTTCCATTGCTGGTGAAAACTGCACTGCTTGTGCGGCCAATAGTAAAACCGATGAGATCAATATTAAAGCCGGCATAAAATTTTCCGCTGATATGATAACCAAAGTTTGCAGAAAGGTTGAGTGAATTGGTGAATGGGCGTTGTACTGTAAGTGTATCCCAGTTCTCGGTTTTTTGTTCCGATACTACCACAATGAATGGCACACTCGATCCTCGTGCCACATCAGCAGGTGCTGTCCAGAAATCTTTTTTCACTCCAAAATATGCAGTGTTGCGAATGCCAAGCCCCAATTCAAATTTCCTTTTCGTTCCAACACGCCAATTATAAACATAGGAAGCAGCGAGTGTTTGTTGCGATGCTCCGATGGTTGCAGTAAAATCAGCAAAACGGTTGGTGCGTGGCAATTCTTTTACTTCCTGTGCTGATACAGAAGTACTGATAAATGCAACTAAGATGACAGATGTCCATTTCATAATAACCGTATTAACGTAAAACAAAACTATAAGCAAGTACAAACCCGATTTGTCCTGATACTGACATTACTACCGAAATCAATGTTAAAAACGTTTAACGAATTTGTTGTAAGCTGCACGACCTTTTGCACATTACGGCCTGTTTAGCTTTGCTGAAACTTTAAATATGAAAAAACTATTTCTTCTTGTCTCACTTACGATTTTTTCGGTTGCACAGATGACGGCACAACAAAAACAAATCTTCACAAAAAACAACATTGCAGTTAATGGCTATGATGTGGTGGCCTATTTTACCGATAACAAACCGTTAAAAGGAAATGATGAACATACTGTTACCTGGAACGATGCCAAATGGCTGTTCGCAACAGCAGAACATGCCTTGTTGTTTAAAACAAATCCTGAAAAATATGCACCACAGTATGGTGGGTATTGTGCCTTTGGTTGTTCACGTGGTTACAAAGCAAAAACGGAACCTGATGCGTGGAGCATTGTCAATGGCAAGCTTTATCTAAATTATAATGTAGAAGTGAGGGAACTTTGGAAGAAAGATATTGAGAACTATATTAAAAAGGCAGATGCAGCGTGGGAATCACTAAAAGATAAAGAACCGAAGTAGAAAAATTGCAGGAATCTTTTGTAAACATCATTTGTTAACATTCAGTTCACGTACAAAACACAGCTTTGTAAAAAGCTATTCTTGCATTTACCCTCCTCCTCTGCTTTTGGAAAAGATTTTCTATGGGGTGTAGCTGTTGCAGCTGCACAAAACGAAGGTGCCTGGAATATTGATGGACGTGGCTCATCTATCTGGGATGTGTTTGCACGACGACAAGGAAAAATAAAAGGCGGCGCCAAGCCAACAGAGAACTGCGATTTCTATCATCGTTACAAAGATGACCTCATGCTTGTAAAAGCTCTTGGTTTTAATGTATTCCGTTTTTCATTTTCATGGAGTCGTATTTTCCCTGAAGGCACGGGCAAAGTAAATAAAGAAGGCGTAGCATTTTATCATCGCATGATCGATGAATGTTTGCAATTGGGTTTAACGCCATTCGCCACACTCTATCATTGGGATCTTCCGCAGGCCTTACAAAAAGAGGGTGGCTGGGCAAGTGTACATATGCAAAAATGGTTTGCCCGTTATGCAACATTTTGTGCAGAAGAATTTGGCGATAAAGTCAAGCACTGGATCATTCTCAACGAACCAATGGGTTTTACTTCACTCGGATATATGCTCGGCAAACATGCACCGGGAAAGACAGGACTTGAACATTTTTTCCCCGCTATTCATAATGCTGTGATTGCACAAGCTGAAGGTGGACGAATCGTAAGAAAACATGTACCTAAAGCAATCATCGGAACAAGTTTTTCCTGTAGTGAAGTTATGCCCTATTCGAACAAAAGAGAAGATGTGGAAGCAGCCAAGCGTTTGGATATTTTACTCAACCGTTTATTTATTGAACCAACACTTGGACGTAATTATCCAAATGAAGATTTTCCATTGATCGATAAACTTCACCTTAAAACAAAAGCCTGGCGATACACGGAACGGATGCAGTTTGATTTTGATTTTATCGGACTGCAAAATTATTTCAGTGTAACCGTTAAACACAATGCACTCATTCCATACATACAGGCAAGTGAAGTAACTGCAAAAACAAGAAAGGTGCCGCACACATCATTGGGATGGGAAATAAACCCCGATTCATTCTACCGTTTATTAAAACGTTACTGGAACTATGGCGGTGTAAAATCAATTATTGTTTCAGAAAATGGTGCCTGCTTTAAAGACACATTAAAAAACGGATCTGTTCATGACCAGGAACGCATTGATTATTTTAAACAATATCTGGCAGCTGTCTATAAAGCTAAACAGGAAGGTGTAAAGATCAATGGCTACCTGGCATGGACACTGATGGATAATTTTGAATGGAGCGAAGGTTTCAATGCAAGATTTGGATTGATACATGTTGATTTCAATACACAACTACGCACCATTAAAGACAGTGGTTACTGGTGGCGTGACTTCTTATTATAGCAACAAGAAAGGAGCATCGTTTGATGCTCCTTTCTTTTATTTCTTCAAATAGTTTTTACTCATCTCATCATACATTAGCAGGTATTTATTTGATTTGCCATCCCTGTCGAAAAACTGTTCCCATGTGCTGAGCGGTTCCCAAATACAAGTTCCTTTACCTTTTCCGTTGGGCAGACTGAATGCAATTTTATTTACTTCTTCTTTCAACGCTGAGTATTCAACCACAATCACATCTTTGTTATAACGGCGAACGAGATCCTTGAGATTATTCTCCAGATCAGCTAATGTACCATGCCATTTGGGATAGTAGGACTGTCCGATCACATCAAAGTGCACACCACGTGCAATCATATTGTCAATAAAGAAAACAGATTCGTTGTTTTGTCCGCCTAACGCCACATGCAACATCATCTGCACAGTTGGATCAACTGCTTTAACTGCCGCAGTGCCTGCGCAAAGCAATTGTGCCAGTTGATCGATATTACTCACATTACCATCGGGCCATACAATACCATGATTGATCTCGTTACCCACCTGCACCATATCAGGTGTTGTACCTTGTGCTTTCAATTCCTCCATCACCTTTTTCGTATAATCATACAAGGCCTTCTTCAACTCTTCAAATGAAAGTCCTTTCCATGCAGCAGGTTTATATTGTTTACCGGGATCGGCCCAGTAATCGCTGTAATGAAAATCGAGTAAGAGCTTTAAGCCGGCAGCTTTAACACGCTTTGCCATTTGCTTGGTATAGTTGAGATCGCAAAAACCTTTCTTTGGTGAATAGCCACTGTCCTGTGCAGGATCATGAAAGATGCGCAAACGCACATAGTTGATGCCATGCTCTTTGATAATTTCAATTGCATCTTTTGTGACTCCTTTATCAGAAAACTTTATACCCCTTGCTTCCAGTTCAGGCAAAAAAGAAATATCTGCACCCATCATTTGATCAACCACTCTTGGTTTTGCTGCTTCACCTTTCAATTTATATTTCTCATCAATAGTAATAGCACTCACTTTTTCAGGCGCAACCATTATTACATCCGTTGAACCGGTAAATAAATTATTCGCACTTGCTTCCACTTTAAAAATGCCTGCCTTTGTACCCGATTGAATGATCACCTGGCATTTCCCATTGAATAAACTGCGTTGCCATGTACCCTCTGTACATTTATCTGCTTCATGACTGCTGGGATCACCATTACCCACACCAATGATCTTTGCATCACCCTCAATTTTGAATTTAATGAGATTATCAGCAACCGGTACTTCACGGCCTTCACGATCAACAACCGTTACATTCATCACCGTTACATCTTTACCATCAGCCAGCATCGTTGTTTTGTACGGTGTTAATACCACTTCAACAGGCACGCCTGTTGTTTCCACTTTCGATATAAGCTTTTTTCCCTTCTTATAAGCAACAGCTTCTAATTTGCCCGGTTCAAATTCCACTTTCCATTGCAGGTGACCATTGCGTGGCATGTCTTTCTTACCTAGACTTTTTCCGTTTAAGAATAACTCTACATCATCAGCATTACTGTTCACCCACACATCAATTTGTTTTTTCGGTTGTCCCCACTCGTTACGATGATTCCAATGTGGAGAAATGTGCAGCACATCTTTATCTGTCCACCAGCTTTGATAATAGTAGTAAATATTTTTCGGGAAGCCACACACATCCATGATACCGAAATGCGAATTGATATTCGGCCATTTGTATGGTGTTGGTTCACCACGATAATCAAAACCTGTCCAGATAAATCCACCGAGCCAAAAATCATTTGTTGCAGCTAACTTCCACCACTCTTCTGCACGGCTTGCCCACCATGGAGCAGTAATATCCTGATCAGGTACATATCCACGGATCGAATCTTTTACCAACTCTCCACGTGTAGTTACGGTGCTGCCCATCTCCGTTCCAATGATTGGTTGGTTCGGATGATCTTTATGATAATCTGCAACTGCAAACTGACGATAGTTGAAACTGCGGACAGGAATCACTTCATTCACTCCTTTATATACATTCGCCAGATCAGCAGCGTAAGTGCAGGTGCGTGTAGGATCAAGTTGTTTTAATTTACTGATATAGGTTTCAGCAATTCGCTTGCCGAATGAATTGCTGTGTATCCATCCTTCTTCATTACCGATGCTCCACATAAATACGGAAGTGCGGCTGCGGTCACGCTTTACCAAACGTTGAAATTGATCCATATACTCAGCACCGCTGTTCAACAAACGTTGTTCATCCATTACCAACATACCCAAACTATCACATGCATCCAACAACTCAGGTGTTGGCGCATTATGACTTGTACGATATGCATTTGAACCGAACTCTTTTAATAAACCAATACGATAGTATTGCAGATAATCAGGCAACGCACTTCCCACACCAGCGTGATCCTGGTGATTATTTGTTCCAAATAGTTTAACATGCTTTCCGTTTAAGAAAACACCGTTGGGTTTTATTTCAATCGTACGGAAACCAAAGCGAAGTTTCTTACTGTCTACAATAACTCCATTTTGTTTTAACTCCACTACAACACGATAGAGATAAGGATTTTCCAACGACCATAGCGTTGGGTTCGTAACATTAACGATCTGCTTAATTGTTTTTTCTTCGTTTGTATTGATTGCAAGTGCGGTTTCTTTTGCAGCACCGATCTTTACACCAGCCCTGTCAGTTAAATAGGTATTGACTGAATAATTACCAGCAGCAGTATACTCATTTGCAACTGTAGTTTCAACGTTCAGCGTTGCATTGTTGCCTGTAATATTTGCATAAGCAAACACACCATCCGTTGCAATATGCGTATTGGGATAACTGTTCAACCATACATGACGATAAATGCCTGCGCCTTCATAAAACCATCCTTCGTATTGCGTTGCGTCTACACGAACTGTTATTACATTGCTGCGGTCGTAGTTGATAAAATCAGTTACATCATAATTCACACCAACATACCCACTCTTGTTATTGCCGAGATAAAATCCGTTGATCCATAGATTGGCATCACGAAAAATTCCATCGAACTGCAATTGAAAGCGACGACCGGAATCAGCTTTCGCCACGGTAAAATTCTTGCGATACCAACCAATACTTGTTGCAGGAAACAAACCACCCACCGGTTTGTAACCATGACTTTCCACATCAAAATTATCTACATAAGCAAAAGGTAATTCAACTGCCCAATCGTGTGGCAGATTGAGTGTGCGCCAGCTACTGTCGTTAAACCGTGCATCGATAGCTGTACCTGCAGCACCACCCGATTTCGAAAAGATGGTTTTGATACTGTAGTTGAAATCTTTTTCAGGATTAGCTGCATGACCGAATGCAAACTTCCAGTTGTTATCGATGTTTATTTGTTTGCGTTGAGCGAAAGAGCAAATGCATGAAAGCATTGCAAAAACAAAAAAGGCAGCAATATGTAATCTCATTCTGTTGTTTTTAAAAGCAGTTCAGGCGATACCTGTAAGACAGTAAAAATATTACAGTTCAGCCTAACCATCTAAAAATAAACAGTCAAGACAACAAATAAAATGAAATGCTATCAGATTGAACGGCTGATGCCAAGTTCTAACCCACGCAATTCAGCCAAACCACGTAAACGACCAATGGCACTATAACCGGGATTAGTTTTTTTGCTGAGATCATCAAGCATTTGATGCCCATGGTCAGGTCGAACCACTATTCGTCTGTTTTCTTTTTTCATGAGCAAAACCACTTCTTTCATCACTGCATACATATCTACATTGCCTTCGAGATGATTGGCTTCGTAAAAATCACCATCGGCATTTCGTTGCGTACTGCGTAAGTGTAAGAAATGAATACGGCTGCCCAAACGTTTCACCATACCAGGCAGATCATTATCTGCACGAACACCAAAGCTGCCTGTACAGAAACATAATCCATTAGCAGGCGATGGAACTGCAGCGATGAGATCATTGATATCTGCTTCGGTACTTACAACTCTTGGCAAACCAAAAATTGCATGTGGCGGATCATCGGGATGGATCACCAACTGCACACCTGCTTCTTCAGCTACAGGTGTTACCTGTTGCAGAAAATAAATTAAATGTTGTTTGAGTTTTGCTGCATCAATTGAATCATAAGCAGATAATGCTTTGGCAAAATCAGCAACAGTAAAACTTTCTTCACTACCGGGTAAGCCTGCGATAATCGTACGGATGAGTGATTGCTTTTCTTCTTCTGTCATTGTTTGCAATCTTTCTTTCGCTTTCTCCAATTCAGTTGAAGTGTACTCATCTACTGCTCCTTTTCGTTCGAGAATAAATACATCAAACGCAATGTATGCAGCACGTTCAAAACGCAAGGCTTTGCTTCCATCAGCCATCGTATAATAAAGATCAGTTCTTGTCCAGTCGAGAACGGGCATGAAATTATACGTTACTACCTTGATGCCACATGCACCAAGATTACGCAGCGACAGTTTGTAATTTTCAATGTATTGTTCAAAGCCTGTTGATTGACGACGGATGGCTTCATGCACAGGAACACTTTCCACCACATCCCAGGTTAAACCAGCAGCTTCCACTTCAGCAATACGTTTGTTGATTTCTTCTACTGTCCATACTTCGCCATTGGGGATATGATGCAATGCGGTTACAACACCACTGCAACCTGACTGTGCAATATCTGAAAGGGATACCGGATCGTTTGGACCGTACCAACGCATTGTTTCAATTAAACCTGCTGATTTCTGATTCATAATAAATGTTCGTTCGTTTATTCGTTAACTGCTTTCACTTTTGTTGGAAAAGCAGAGATGCCGACGAAATTACTGCGTTCCAGTATTGCAACATTTATTTTTCTGATGGCATTTGAAAAATAAGGAGGCTTTTTATCGCCCCATTCAACTGAGCAGTTGCGCATCACGATCTTTTTTGCAGTATCAAAATAGAAACCGGCTGTTGTTCCTTTTATAAAACCTTCCACATTCGCCGGTCTGCGATCGTACACGCCACCGGGAATAGTTGTTGTTTTGTTGATGAACACATCCACATTGTCGAATACAATGTTTTGAATTTTATCCTGCGACTCTCCACTTACATAAACTCCATTCTCGCTTGTACATTTGATATTGCTGAAGTAAATATTCCTCACCATACCCACTTTTCCTTCTGTTGCTCCTTTTGGGAAACGCCAGTTGGCATCTTTGTGATTGATCTTTGCACGACGGTAAGCAGTAACATAGATCGGTTCGGCCTTGCCCCACCACACATCGCTGAACAAATGTCCTTCGATGATCATGTTGGAAAAGATGACATCGGTTACCACACCTTCATCCCTGTTTTGAATACCTATACCACGATTACTTTTTTTGATGATGCAGTTATCGATGAGTACCTGGCGGATCGTATCCATATTCTCCGAACCGATCTTAATGGCACAACTTCTCGATGTCATGGTGCAATTTGTAACCGTGATATTTTCACACACACCAAACTCTTCGTACTCTCTTCTGTTCTTTAAACAAATACAATCATCACCGCTTTCAATATAACAATCGCTGATGCGTACATTTTTGCTGTGATCGAGATCAATACCATCGCTGTTGCGCACTTTTAAACTGTTGAGCAACGTAATGCCGCTGATGACAACATCATTGCAACCAACCAAATGAATGGTCCAGTAAGCAGAGTTGCCGATCTTCACATCATGTATGCGGATGTTTTTACCGCCAACGATCGTCAACACATGCGGACGTGGATCCAATACATTGAACGGTTTTAACTCATACGAATCTTCCAGCTCAGCACCCATGAATGAGATACCGTTGCCATCAATTTCTCCATTACCACTAATGGTAAAATTCTCAACATTCTCTCCGCCGATCCAGATGGTTCCTTCACCGGGATTAGTCCTGAACGCACTTTTGGTATATATTTTTTCGTCAGGATTTGCCAGCAGCTTTGCTCCTCCCTGCAAATGCAGTTCAATATTCGACTTTACAGTAATCGGACTTGCCATGTACACAAAAGGTGCAGTAAACAAAACCGTACCACCGCCTGCAGCATGTGCAGCATCAATCGCTTTTTGAATAGCAACTGCATCATCTGTTTTACCATCGCCCACTGCGCCGTAATCTTTTACTACAAAAACTTTTTGTCGGTTACCCTGTTGTGCTGTTCCATAAAAACTGATGAACGAAAGCACAAGAATAAAATATGTTTTAAACCTAAGCATGAGAAGAAATTTTTAATTCGTTAAACCTGTTGGACGACTTGCAGCAGATGAACCCCATTGTGTTGGCTGATCAGTTAACCACAACTCCAGTTTACCACCCTGCATGATATTTGTGTAAGTGATAAAGTTTTTATTGTACGGTTTTCCATTCCATTTTACTTTATCAATATAGATCGACTGAGCATTTGCTTTATGTGTTTGCAGTGTAAATGTTTTATTCCCTTGCAAACGCATGGTTACCTTCTCAAACAAGGGAGCGCTCAACAGGTAGTTGTTCGAAACGGGATCAACGGGATAAAAACCCATCGCTGCAAATACATACCAGGCACTCATTTGTCCTGCATCATCGTTACCGCTTAATCCACCTACACCATCGCTGTATTCTTCAGTCAATATCTTTCTTACTTCCCGTTGTGTTTTCCATGGCGATGAAGTGTAGTTGTACAAAAATGGAATCTGGTGACCGGGTTCATTACCATGCCAATATTCATTTTTATTGAACAAACTATCCAATGCGTTTTCAAATTGCTTTGCGCCACCCATGAGTTTCGCTAATCCCGGAACATCCTGCGGAACATAAAAGGTATACTGCCGTGGTGTACCCTCTGTAATATAGGATTCACGTTTATCTGCATTGAAAGACTTAAACCATGTGCCATCTGCATTTTTACCACGCACCATCCCAACAGATGGATCAAATACATTTTTATAATTGAGTGAACGTAGCTGCAGTTGTTTGTAATCATCCTGCTTATTCAAGCCTTTTGCTACAATTGACAACGCATAATCATCAAATGCATATTCGAGTGTGCGACTCACCTGTTCCTTTTTGTGAAAGGCTTCCTGCACACTGTCTTCCATTGGAATAAAGCCATACTTGAGATAAGTGGTTAACGCTCTTCTTCCCATTCCATTCTTGTATTCTGCAAAATTATTTGGAGTTTCAAATGCATTTTTTCGCATGAGCTGGTATGCAGATGCAATATTGTAATTGCGGATGCCTTTGTTGTAAGCTGATGCAATAAATGCCGTTACATGATCGCCGATCATCGCTGCCGTATAACTGTTCCAGCAAGGAAAGATGGGCAACCAACCACCCTGCTCTCCTTTCAAAATCAACGACTGCACAAAATCGTTCGTCATCGTTGGATTCAAAATTTCCATCAATGGCAATTGTGCACGATAAATATCCCACATCGAAAAATCATCATAGTAGTTGCCATTCATGTTCTTCAGTTGGGCATTACCTGCAAACGAAGGATAAGTACCATCTACATCGCTGAACAATCGTGGATGCTGCATGGAATGATACATCGCAGTATAAAAGATGCGTTTGTCTTTTTCGTTCGAGGTTTGCACCTGCACTTGCCCTAATGCTTTCTCCCATTGCTGTGTTGCGGCAGTTCGTATGTCGTTAAAATTTTTTGCACCAACTTCTGTTGCAAGATTTTTCTTTGCTGCTGCCAGACTGCTGAAGGATGTACCGATACGCAACAACAACTGCTCGCCTTTCTTCAATTGAAAACCTGCAAATGCGCCGGCGTCCTTCTTTTGTAGTACACTGTCATTTGCAAAAACTGAAGCACCTGCAAATGTGCCATGCTTTGTAAAGCGCTTTTCAACTTTAATATAAAACCATCCATTGAAACCTGTTGGTTCGCCCCAACCCTGGTAAATACGATGCGCCGGATTGTATCCCCATATCTCACCTTTCGCTGCATCTACTTTTACAAATCCTTTTGCATAATCGCTATTGGGCGTTACAAGTATATACAGACTATCATCTTTCTGCATGGTGAACTGCAACAGTCCGCAACGAAGTGTGGAAGTTATTTCGGTTGTAACAGATCCGGCAGTAAGTTTATAATAGCTTGGAGAAGTAGATTCATTTTTATGCGAAAACGGAACAGCATATTCTTTTGCCGAAGTTTTTAAAGAACCAACAAGAGGCATAATCGTGAAACTGCCATAATCCTGCGTGCATGAACCACTTAACCAATGCGAACCACGAAAGCCGGTAAGCATTGAATCTTTATAAAAATAAGGTGGCACACATTTGTTTTCTGTTTGTCTTGTTTGTGCCGTCCATTGTGTCATTGCAAAAGGCAATGTAACAGCAGGAATGGTATTGGCATTTGCTTCCGTTCCGCCCGCTTCGCTGTGCTTAATGGCGCTGATAGTTGTTGCAGATGCAGAGCCAGCCAATGGTTGTACATACTTTATCAATTGCTGTGCATTTACAAACTGCTGAACAAATAAGAATGTAACAGCAAGGATACAACTTGAAGCATTTATATATAAACGATCTCTATACATTTCTTTTCGCTGAAAATGATTACTTAACTGAATGTAAGTTTATGTTTAAATGGTGTTGTACCTGTAATATATACATGCTCTCCTTTTGTACGCAAGGTTCCGAAGTGTGTACTGTAGCGCTCGCCTTCCAAATTCATTACCTGCTTATGTGTTACTGCACCGGGGCCAAATGTAATCACATCACTGCCCGAACGGTATTCGCCTGTTCCTTGTTCAAGAAAACTATTGCCATTTGCATCAGCTGCAGTTACTCCGGTTAATTGGCCGCCTTCTTTGAAACATAATTCAATGGTGACAGGTACAGCTTTCATTCCTTTAATATCAAACTCAAGTTCTACCGTTCCGTGTGTTTCTGTTAAGCGGACGATTGTTTCCAATGTTTTTACATTACTCACCGGACGGTTACTGAAATCCATTTTATTCCAGAAACGATCATCGATACTTGGTGATAATTTATAATCGCCATTTGCTTTCCGTTTCTCTTTCGGCATTGGTTGGTAGTAGGGAATTTCCAGTTTCTTCCTTAATACGTAACTGTTACCTTCTTTGCGCAAACCATCGCTATAGAAATAACCCATGCTGAAAAAGCTTGATGACAAACGCATGTACTTCAAAATGGCATCACCTTTTCTATACGAGAAAAAATCAGGTGAGTTGGAACGACCGGATGCAATGAGCAAAGGCTGATCTGTACCTCCAAACAGCGTAACCGTTGTATTCTTTTCTTTTATCCGCAACAGATGTGATGTTGGAAATAATTTTTCATAACGATCAGGTAATATTTCAGCAGTTGGTAATTGCTGCTGCAATATTTCATCTTCCAGAAAATAAAACAACGACCGTGACAGTATATCTTTTTCAAAATCCTTTGTTGATTCGATCTGTTTACAGGTGGCAGCAAACAGTTTATTTTTTTCATGAACAGCCATATAGCGGTACTGCAGGTAAAACAGTGTACTTGGCTTTGCAGCAGCTTCGTACTGATCCTGTCTTCTCGAATCGTTACGTACTAAATCTCCGTTCGATTCGATATAGTACTGATACATGAAAAGATTTTTGCGAACCGGCGCATACAACGAAGACTTATTCGCCAGTCTTGCAATAGTAATAAACGCAGCATTCTCTACACCTGAATAAATACCACTGCGTTCGGGATAGTGGCCATCTGCATCGATGAACACGCCTTCGCCTAACCAATCATTAATGCGGTTGATGTATTTCTTATTCGGAAACAAATGATTGATCTGTGCAAGCGCCGCAGAAATAACCCAACGGTGATTAGGAGTGTGAATGCCGCCTGTTACCAATCCTTCACCAGCTTTCAACAGAATCTGTTTCAACTGTTGCTGCACATCCAGTAATTCGCTGCTGTTATCTTTCCGCATAATCGTTGCAGCTGGTCCAAGTATCTCAATCAAAAAAGCAGTATCGGGTGGCGATTCCAGATTACCAACATTTACTGTTCCATCTTCTGCTTGTGCAGAGGCAAGAAATTTTACAAGAATATCCAGCTTCTCCACTACTGCAGCATTGTGATAATAGGCCGAACCTTTTGCACAATATGCAGCTGTAAGCACGGCAATATCGTAAGCGATCATGCGGCCGAAACGCAGGTTACCCTGCTTCACCGTTTCCATTAACTGCGATGCACTTTTATCATTTGCAGTAAGCAAACGGCGCATCATTTCTGTATCAATGGGTGCAGTAAAATCATTTGCTGTCGCTTTTACAAACAGTGGACTCAATGCCGCCATTGTTCCTATTTTCAAAAAATCAGTCCGGTTCATCTTTTTCATGTGTAAACCATTTATGTGTTACCAGAATACAGTGTACAATGCTGCCAGTATTCCACAAATTATAATGGAGCCAATAATAAAGCCTGTTGACACCTTGAACATACTTTTATCAACTTCAATGGTATGCGTATCTCCCGGTTTGTTTGGTTTCAGTAAACTCATGCTCACCATCATTGCAACGATTACAATAAAGGTAATGGTCATGCGATCAAGAAACGGATAATCAGGGAAACCGCCATTTGTCCATACCGGTAAAAACTTTAATACCGTTGAAACAGGAATCGTTAACACTGCACCCGCCAAAGCCGCTGCTGCGGTTGTACGTTTCCAGAACATACCCAACAAGAAAATCGCCAATACACCAGGAGAAAAGAAGCCCACATATTCCTGGATGAATTGATACGCCTGATCAAGTGATTTTAATGCGGGGGTAACAATAGCAGCAATCACCATCGAAATAATAACTGCCCAACGACCTGTAAGTACCAGCTTTCGTTCCGATGCATCTTTATTGAAATACTTTTTATAAATATCAAGTGAAAAAATAGTGGAGATGCTGTTTGCTTTTCCTGCAAGCGAAGCAACAATAGCTGCTGTTAATGCAGCAAAGGCCACACCTTTCAATCCCGCAGGTAGTAAATTCATTAAGGTTGGGTATGCATGATCGGGCTTAATCACACCAGTTGCAGCATCGGCCATCTCCTGTTGAAACATGCCGTTCTGATGCAACACATACATGGTAATACCGGGCAACACTGCAATAACAGGGATCAACAATTTTAAAAAAGCAGCAAACAAAATTCCGTTGCGTGCAGTTTTTAAATCAGCACCCAATGCCCGTTGAACGATGTACTGATTGCAACCCCAATAAGCGAGGTTATTAATGAGCATTCCGCCAATCAATACCGACAAGCCCGGCAACTCTTTGTAATGCGGACTCGACTTATCAAAGATCATATGAAAATGTTCCGGCGCTTCTTTGCGCAACACACCCAATGCTTCAAGAATATTTCCATCAAAGCCAAACTTATCTGCAAGCAACGACAATGCTAAATAGGTTGTCACTAATCCACCGATCAGTAACACCAACACCTGTATCACATCGGTATAGCCGATCACTTTCATGCCGCCCAATGTAACAATGATGGAGAACACACTTAGGCCAACAATGCTCCATTCGAAACTGATGGGTGAAATAGAAGAGATCGCTAATGCTCCGAGATAAATAATGGACGTAAGATTTACAAACACATACACCAGTAACCAGAACACCGCCATGATGGTGCTCACCTGATCGTTATACCTTTTTGCCAAAAACTGCGGCATGGTATAAATCTTATTCTTGAGATAAAGCGGAATAAGAAAAACAGCAACAATAATGAGTGTTGCAGCAGCCATCCATTCGTAGGTAGAGATAGCAAGCCCTAATGCAAAACCCGAGCCACTCATACCAATAAAATGTTCTGCAGAAATATTGGATGCGATGAGTGATGCCCCAATGGCCCACCATGTTAATGAACCTTCAGCCAGAAAGAAATCTTTTGAGCTGGAAGTTTTCGATTTCTTCTTATGAAAAATATAATAACCGTATGCCGATATCGCAATGAAGTAGATAAAGAAAACAATGTAATCGGCAATTTGTAATGTATGCATAAGCTAGTTCGTTAACGCTTTCGTTTTGAAAGATTGTTATAGTTTTAAAAACCACTTCCGTTTATACAGGAGATATAATCCTGCAAACTGTATAAGAGCAACACCGATCCATAAAAAAGCTTCCCGCCATTTGGCATCCACCAGCTGAACCGTACCGCCAAATAAAAATTCAGAAGTTGACATAAAGTTTACCACGCCATGTGCAGCCATGTAAATCAAGATTGAATTGCAACCCAGCCACACAAAAGGCATGCTCCATTTTTTGAAACCCAACACATCAATTATATAATAAAAGATTGCAAGTAGCAATAAACTCCATCCACCGGTATAAAGCACAAAAGAACTCGTCCACATGTTTTTGTTAATGGGAAATACAAAACCCCAAAGCCAACCGACAAGTAGAAGTATTACTCCGCCAATCAATATGTACACTGTTTTCGTTTGTGCAGTCTCTTTTTTCGAACGTAAAAATTCTCCGGTAAAAATGCCCAGTAATGCTGTTGCAATTGCAGGAATGGTAGAAAGTAATCCTTCCGGATCATACGTGGCACGATGCATTTTACCGGGCAATAATAACTGATCGATCCATGCAGCAACATTTCCTTCTGTTGTCAATACGCCAGCGCCAAAACCGGGAACCGGAACAGCCATCATCACCAACCAATAGCCTAGCAAGATGAGTAGAAACCAGGCTATTCTCCACCTGAAAGAACTGTTGAGATAAATCAACGCTGCAAAAAAACAACTGAGTGCAATTCTCCCCAACACACTTGCAAAACGTGTTTCCTCATAACTCTTCCATTGAAGCAAACCATTTACGATCATACCAAGCAACAATAAAAGGATTGTTCTTTTAAGGAGTGAACGGTAGATCTTCTTTTTTGCATCAGCACCGCTACTTAACTGTTTACTGTAAGAGAACGGCATGCTTACACCAGCAATAAAAATGAACAGCGGAAAAATCAAATCGTAAAACGTAAAACCATTCCATACTGTATGATGTAGTTGATTGCTTGCATGTACAGCCAGCTTTTCAAAGAAACCAAGTTCATCTGTTAGCTGCATCTGCCAGCTTACGGCGTCCTGCTGCAATCCATGTGTTTGCTTTACCGCATTAGCAAAGCCATGAATAATTCCTTCACCACTTACGATCCAGAACATATCAAAACCACGCAACGCATCAAGCGACAACAATCTGTTGCTTGCGGTAGCTGGTTGGTTATGTGTTACGGCCTGGTTCAAACAGAAATTATTTTTTTATCGTGTAGTTGTAAATAATTTTTCCGGCATCATTCACCGCTTGCATTAACAACTCATTGCCGGTAACTGAAAATACAAAGAAGCCATATTCAGAAGCAGACAACAAACTGTTTTCAATTAAACGTGCAGGTGTTTTTTCTGATGCTGCACCTGAAATGATATGGTGCATATTACCGGCCGATTGCATGTGCTGCAAACTATGTTCATGCCCGGCAAGATAAACATCTACTTTATATTGATCGAACATCGGCTTCAATGAATTACGGATGGCTTTTGTATCGTACCCTTCAGTACGGCTGCCACCTGTATACATGGGATGATGTCCTATTACGATCTTCCATTTAATGTTGGGTGATTTGTTGCTGAGGAGTTTCTCCATCCAACGTTTTTGCTTTGTGGTATCCTGCCCTTTTACATGCGGACCATACTCTGCATTTTGATAAAACTCAGGGATCAACGGATTCGTATCGATAAATACAAGCAATACCTGTTGTGTAGTATCACCATTGATTGAAAATGTTTTGCTGTAATACCGTGCAGGCAATTTCCATCGTCTGCTGATGGAAGAATATTTTACCTGCGCATCAGGGTTGCTTTTGTAATCATGATTGCCGAGTACCGGGTACCAATCCCATTGTAAACGGAAATCAGTATAAATATCTTCAAAGGAATATTTCCACAAAGGATCCCACTCACTGATAACACCGCTCGGATAAAAGTTATCGCCTGTTGCAATGGTAAACTGAGAACCAATTTCGTTGGCAGTAATGCCCATTTGCTTTGCAACCTGCAGTTGATGATCGGCACCGTTACGACCCCAATCGCCCATAGCAATAAAGTGCAATGCCTTTTCTTTTTTGATCAGCTTTGCATCTATGGCAGGTAAAGCAGATGAATCTTTTACCAATACCTGTGCCTGCAGAACATGACAGCACAAAACAAAGACAAAAAATAAAATTGATTTTCGAAGTGGCGATTGCATGTTATAAATATAAGTGATAGAAAAATCCCGGGGCTTGACAACCCCGGGGTGATTAACTATTGATTATAAACCTAACTGCTGAGAAGCATTAATTTGGATAACCCGGGTTTTGCGTAAGCTTTGGATTTGTGTTCATTGCCGCAGTTGGAATCGGGAAAATACGGCGATACGTATCGGTATTGGTTTTGAAACCATAAATGGTTTCATACTTACCAAAGCGTATCATATCATTTCTGCGCCAGCACTCCCATGTAAATTCACGTGCACGTTCTGCATATAAATCATCTAGTGTTACTGCAGTCCATGCAGGCGAAGTGCTGCGGTTGCTGCGTACCATATTTACAAGTGAAAGAGCAGTGTGACCGCTTGTTGCTGTACCACCACGTAAAATTGCTTCTGCCTTCATTAACAGAATGTCTGAATAACGGAAGATCGGTGCATCGTTACTTTGGTTACGGCTTGATGAATTTGCATCGGGATAGAACTTAATATTACGGATACCCATGTTCCATGCAATTTCATCATTACCCATATCCAAGGAAGCCGCATTCAAACGAGTAGAAAATACAGAATCGATGTACAAGTGATAAGTCATAGCAGTTGCGCCATCGGAACCGGTATAGAACTGGTCGTATCCTTTTTTGGTAGTACTTACCATAATCGGGCTTCCATCAGGCCAGTATTGAAGACCTACCAACCATTGATTGTTTCTGACATCATTGGCATCAGATGTAAAATAAGCATTATAAAACTTAGACAAAGTTGCACGTGGACCACTTGGTCTTGCATTCACCAAACCATTACCGGAGGTTTGATTCATAATGATCTGATTGAATGAATAACTGCCAGGTGTACTACCTGAATAACGATATTTAATACCGAGGTTACGATTTAAATCGTAACGGCCGTGGAATAAGTAGCCATTGCTTGTTGACGGATCGTAAGGAATAGCGAAAATGAATTCCTTAAAGGACGGTCCGTTTGTAGGAGAAAACTGATTGAGGTATGTACTTCTGCCTTCTACTGCAAAGTTACCTGAAGCTATAATTGCATCGCAGGCAGCAATTGCTTCATTATACTTAGGTGAACCTGCATACACTTCTGCGTTTAAGTAGAGTTTTGCCAGCAAAGCATTCGCCATCCATTTCGTTACTTTCCCGTAAGTGCTGCTACCTGTAGTTGTTTTTAAATAAGGAAGTGCAGCTTTTAATTCAGATTCAACAAAAGTGAATACCTGTGCACGTGTAGCTTTCGCCTGCACACCAGGGCTTGGATAAATCGTATCTAAAGGCACATTACCAAACATATCAAGCAGTTCCCAATAAGCAAAGGCTCTTAATGTTTTCAATTCTGCAATAGCGGTATTTTTCGAATCTCCGTCCGGTGCATTTTTGAAAATAAACATGGTTTGATTACAAAGACCTGCAATTGAATTGGCATCATTCCAAACTGTAGTAATCCATCCATGATCTTTGTTCCAATCGTGGCGGTGCAGTTGAATATATCCTTGCCCATCGAGCCAGTTGCCACCATATACAGGCAGAATAGCTTCATCAGAACTGAGTTGCTGTGCAAACCAATAACCGAGTGAATAATGTCCACGTAAACTGGTATAAATGGTGCCCATTACCGACTGAAATTCGGCATCGGTTTTAGGGAATACATCTTCTGTGTAAAGTGAATTGGGTTTCACCTCAATTTTATGGCAGGAGCTTAAAGCTAAGCCGGCTGCTATCACTATTAGAAATTGTTTAAAATACTTCTTCATAAAAATGTTTTTTTAATCGTTAAAAACCAACTGATACACCTAAGAGAATAGTGCGGGTTTTAGGATAGAAACTGTTATAATCTACACCTAATGATGCACCGCCCTGGTTAATTTCAGGATCAATCCCCTTATACTTTGTTACTACAAACAGGTTGTTTACTGTAGCATAAAACCGGAGATTACTGATGTATTCATTTTTGATATTGAAACGATAACCTAAAGTTGCATTATCGAAACGCAGGTAAGAACCATCTTCTACATAGCGTGATGAAAAAAGATTATTACGTGTGTCAGTTCTTTTATCATCTGTTGCGTAAGGAGTGATATTTGTTTGTCCTGCTGTAACAACGTAAGAAAGATCGGCACGTGTTGCATTAAATATCTTGTTGCCAAGCACACCTCTTATAAAGAAATTGAGGTCGAAATTTTTGTAACGGAGTGTGTTGTTCCATCCAAACATCAGTTTGGCATGCGGACTGCCAAGTGAAAAGTAATCTGTTACATTAGATGGATTTGTTGTTGTTGTTTTATCCTTCTTATAAAACAATGAATTACCTGAAGCATCTTTACCTGCGTACTGGAATGAATAAAACTGACCTAAAGGGCCACCTACTGCCAAAATCTGCAAACGACTTCCTGAAGTACCAGGACCATCAATTTGTGTGTAATAAGTAGAGTCGGCATTTACACCATATTGTTCAGGTCCTTTTAAATCTAATATTACATTTTTATTGCTGGCAAGGTTAAAGCCGGTATTCCAGCTAAAATTCTTTTGACTTACCGCATTTACATTTACACTAAACTCAATACCACGGTTCCTGATCTTACCAACATTCAACCATAAGAAACCACTTGGGTCAATTGATTGTGCTACGGCATAAGGGAACACCATGTTAGTTGTGGTTTTTTCATATAAATCAATCGAACCATTGATCTTTCCTCTCAGGAATCCATAGTCCAAACCAATGTTTTTGGTAGCTGTAACTTCCCACTGTAAATCAGGATTAGAACCTTGTGAAGATCTGAACGATGCTGCAAACACGCCGTTGTTATAATAAGTACCTGATTTGCTGTAAAGGCGTTGTGCATTGTAAGCACCCAGTCCAAAAGCATTTCCTGTTTCACCATAACTCACTCTCAACTTCAAATCATTGATAAAAGAAACATTCTTCAGGAAATCTTCTTCTGAAAGTCGCCATGCAACACTTGCTGCAGGGAAATAACCCCATTCTTTGTTTTTACCAAATACAGAACTGCCATCTCTTCTAACGGAAGCCTGCACAAGAATTTTTTCGTTGAAATCGTAGTTCAAACGGAAGAAGTCGGAGATGAAATTTGTTTCTTCATAAACAGCTCCGCCATAATCTACCGCAAAACCATTTACTGTTTGGTAGTTACCAAGACCCAGATTAGTGTAACCTGTATAATCGTTTACGAAATTGGTCTGGCTTGTTTGCAACCCATCGTTGTTGGTATTTTTTTGCCAGCTGTAACCTAATACCGCTTTGATGTTATGTGCACCAAATTTTTTAGCCCATGTTAAATAAGATTCCAGTGTTTTTGAACTGCTTTGGTAATAACCTCTGTAAGCAAGGCCATTGGAATAAAAGTTACGCAGGCTTCGGCCACCGCCCGGATCGCCATTGGTATAAAAACTTCCGGTACTGTAGTTTCGTGAATAATAACTATTATAATATTCACCATGCAACCAGGTACCACGCTGGTAAGCAAGGTTTGAATTGAATGTTAAGTTAAAAGGAAGTTTAGCTTCAACTGTAAAGTTTCCTTGTAAAGAACCATACTTGGTATCGTCAATCGCATTTTTAATAATTGAAACAGGATTGAAATACTGTGTATTATTCGGGTTTTCAAAAAAAGTACCGTCTGCATTGTATATCGGTGACATCGGGTTGAATTTTACGGCTTGCTGAAACACCATGTTCTGTAATGGAACATTTGACGCTTTACTGTTGCTGCTCATCATGTTCAAACCCAACGTTAAATGATCGTTTAATGCGTGGTGCTCTGCACTGATTCTTCCGATAACCCTTTCTAAACTGCTTTGCAGCATGATACCATCTTTTTTTAGATAGTTCAAACTTGCGCTGTAACTACTTTTATCTGTACCACCGCTAAAAGAAAGATTATGATTATGTGATAAAGCTGATTCTTTTTGTACAGCCTTCATCCAATTTGTATTTGCACCTTTATCGTCGTTAGTACTGGGTGTAAAATTATTTTTTTGCGCATACGCTCTTAACTGGGCAGCATCCAACAGATCCAAACTGCTGCTTACCGTTTCAAAACCTACATAACCGTTATAGGCAGTCTGCAGTTTACCTTTTTTCCCTTTCTTGGTGGTAACCATAATAACACCATTAGAAGCCCGGTTACCATAGATAGCCGTGGCAGAGGCATCTTTTAAAATGTCCATTGAAGCAATATCATCGGGTGCAACCGCATTAATGTCGGCTCCGGGAATTCCGTCAATTACATAGAACGGACCTTGCGGACTGTTTACCGTTGATGCACCACGAAGAATAACCGCAGCCGGACGGTTAGGGTCACCACTGGCTGTAATATTCAAGCCGGGCACCTTACCTTGTAACAGCTGGCCCACATCGCCAATAGCACCCCGGTTGAGATCTTCCGGTTTGATGGATGTGATAGCGCTGGAGAGAGTTCTTTTTGAACTACGACCATAACCTACCACCACCACATCTGTTAAAGCAACTGAAGAAGATGATAATACAATGTTGTACGTTGAAGCAGATGTAATTCTTACTTCCTGTGTTGCAAAAGAAACCGCACTGATCTCCAGTACATCGTTTGCTTTAGCAGCAATTGTGAATGTACCGTTAGCTCCTGTTGTTGTAGAAACATTTTTACCTTTTACAGATACAGTGGCAGATGCTACAGGTTCACCTTTATCATCTTTTACTGTTCCGCTTACCTGTGTTTGTTGTGCACTTACATTTGTGGTAACAAGTGCAAGAAAAAGAACCATTATGCCAGGCAATGCATAACGGTAAAGCAATCGTTGTTTAAAAATTTGCATCATAGCAGTTTGTTTTAGGAGTTATAGTTTGAAACTGTAAAAGGATATTGGACTGCATATATCTATCAAGTGGTTGTTTAAAATTTAAGTGTTGAAGGCAGATACTTTGCAACCAGTTCTTCATAATATGGCCGCAGCTTTTTCCAATCCGGTGGCTCAGGACTTTTTGAATAGAGATCGTAAGGGTTAAAGAGCTGTACCCACTTCAACATATTGCGGTCATGATCATCCAGTAAATGATCATATGCGCCTTCCCGGTGCCATGCATAAAATGAATGATAACGGAGCATGTATAATCCTTCTTCCGGAATATGACCTTTCAGCATATGATATACATATTCATCATGCCCCCAGCTCATATCTACTTTACGTAATCCGCAGTTAGGTTCATATACACCATGCTTTGTTTGATATACCGGATCATTAAAATCGGGGTTGGCTGAGAAATATTCCGGGTACACTACTTTATCAGAGTATGCACATCCTACAGGGAATGTATCGCCTACTACGGCCCATTGCGGTTCACCAAAAAGACAAAGCACTTTACCCATGTCGTGCATTAATCCAACAAGCACCATCCAGTCAGGATGACCATCACGACGGATGGCCTCTGATGTTTGCAGCAAGTGTTGTAGCTGATCAAGGTCTGTATCAGGATCAGAATCATCAACCAATTGATTCAGGAAATCAAACGCATCCCAAACCGTCATTTCTTTTTTATTGAACTGAAGGAACTCTTTACGTTTCTCCTGCACAAAAGCATAGGTTTGATACGTATGATTTAAGCGATAAAATTCCTTTACGGTATCTCTTGCCGGCTCTTCATAGTTCCGGTATTCCTCCGTTGACTTTGCGGTAGCAATAGCTTCGGGATCGGGATAACGCCTGAGCAGATCATCTTCCCATTCATCAAGGTTATTGAGCGGCACTGCCTCAAAGTTGTTTTTACTCATAAAGCTTATTTAAAAGTGATTAATGTTGGTATGTGGTGAAAGACAAGATGTAATTGAGATGGTCTGATCGCCGGGAAAATAAGTGGCGATAGAGAATACAGGAAAGAGCAGAAGTTGCTTTCTTGTTTCATATGCATGCAAGTCGTTAGTGATTGTTAAAGGTTAAAATGACACTTTTTTATTGGATAATGCTGTTAGTTTCATCCACTTTATTTACGAAACCGTTTTCGGTATTCAACCTATCTTTACCCTAATTTCTGAGTGTTAGACCCAACCACAGATCTTTTTCGAACGTATGAGTAAGCTTACAATTAAGACACTGGCAAAAGAACTTGGCCTTTCGATTGCAACTGTTTCCAAGGCTTTAAAAGACAGCCATGAGATAAGTACTGAGACCAAGAAAAAAGTATTGGCAATGGCGGAGCAATTGAATTATGTTCCCAATCCATATGCCAGCAGTTTACGCAAACAAAAAAGCAAAACGATTGCAGTTATATTACCGGAAGTGGCCGATAATTTTTTCTCTTTAGCGATCAACGGCATACAGGCAGTAGCAGTTCAAAAGAATTATCATGTGCTTATTTATCTTTCACATGAAAGTTTTGAGATCGAGAAAGCTGTAGTGAATCATTGTTACAGTGGCCGTGTTGATGGTGTATTGATTTCCATCTCCAGCGAAACAACTAATGCTGAACATATTCAAAAATTACAAAGTGAAAATATTCCTGTTGTTTTTTTCGACAGGGAGTTTGAAAGTTTAGAAGCGCCGAAAGTGATCACCAACGATTATGAAAGCGGTTACCTTTCAGCAAAGCTGTTACTCGAAAAAGGATGTAAACATCCTGTGTTTCTTTCTACATCACTTTCCTTATCTATTTGCAGTAAACGTGCAGCAGGTTTTGCAGCAGCGTTATCCGATACAGGTTTGCAGACAAACAACTATCAATATGTAGTTGATTGTACCGGAACACAGGAAATGATCTTTGACCAGGTGAAAGACTTATTGCAGAAACACAAAGAGATCGATGGCATTGTTGCATCCGTAGAACGGTTGGCGATGCAGATTTACATGGTGAGTCTTTCCGGCCATATCAACATTCCAAAAGATTTGAAAGTTGTTGCGTTCTCTACTCTTGAAACAGCGCCCATCTTAAATCCATCGCTCACAACCATTACACAACCTGCTTTTGAAATTGGCAAGAGTGCTGCGGAAGTTTTGTTCACAATGATCGAAAAGAAGAAACACAGCATTATGGCTGATACGACAGTGATATTGCCTTCAACATTAATTGAACGTGATTCAACAGCGGTTTAATTGTGTCAAGACATTAGCAAACTATACAAACAAAAAAGGCAACCCATTTAAGAGTTGCCTTTTTTGGTGGAGAAAAGAGAACTGAATGTAAACTTTTTAAAAGAAGATTTGGCGATTCTGGGCAATTAGAAATTCCTTCTTAATTAAAAAGCACACCATCATTACTATAATATTCTGGATGGTTTATGGAGAGGCTATATAAATCTGGTAATGAAATGATCGTCTTCGTTACAAAATCTTCCATTATCTTGTTACGCTGTCGAATCTGATCTCTAAATAAATCAACTGCTTTTTGTTTTGCGCATTTCGCCATGCCGTCGTATTTACCCACAACAAACCAGGCAGGTATTATTTTCTAAATTCCAGCGTCTTATTATAGCGCAACATGGCTTCAACGAAATAATAATCAGCATAAGAAAGCGGAACATCTATTTGTGATTTTGCAGGGAAATGGCCAACACTATGCTTTAACAGAAAGCCCCCGTTAGTGCCGGGCCTGGCTTTATATTCATCGCCGGAGAAGGTTAATAAAATTCTTTCGGCAGCGATAAATTGTTTCTTTGATAAATCATCTTTGTTATATCCACTCAACTCTATTAAAGCAGATGCCATTATTGCAGCGGCAGAAGCATCCCGGTATGCATTTGGAATATTGGATGCATGATAATCCCAATAAGGTATTTTGTCTTCGGGAAGATGAGGATGATTAAGAATATAGGAAGCTATACGATTAGCTTGCTCTAAGTATTTTTGGTCGCCGGTTTCACGATACATCATAGTAAAACCATATAATCCCCAGGCCTGGCCTCGAGCCCATGATGAGCTGTCTGCAAAGCCCTGTACCGTCTTTTTTTGTTTCACTTTACCAGTTTCCGGATTATAATTTACCAGGTGAAATGAACTGTAATCTGGTCTGAAATGATTTTTCATTGCTGTATTGGCATGGGTAACAGCAATTTTGTAATAACTGGAATCACCGGTTGCCCTGGTGGCCCAGCATAATAATTCCAGATTCATCATGTTGTCAATAATCACTAAAAAGTCTGAAGGATCTTTAGAATCCCATGACTTAATGCTTCCTACTTTAGCGTTAAAACGTGTTGAAAGTGATTTGGCACTGTTGATCAGTATTTGTTTATATTCCGGCTTAGGATCTGCTTTATATAAATTTCCAAAGCTATTATACATCATAAAACCAACATCATGATTCGTGGTATTATATTGTTCTTTTGCCAAGGATAACATGATGCGTTGCGCTTCGTTTTTCAGAACAGTATCTCCTGTTGCTTTGTACAGATAAAGTAATGTTCCCGGATAAAATCCGCTGATCCAATCATCCGATTTTGCAGTAATCAGTTTATTGTTTTCGTAAGACTTTGCAAAATTATCAGGTGGAGGCAAAAGCGTCATCAGGTATTTATATTGCTGTACGCCATCTTTTAAATTACGTTGCACGGCATTCAACAGTTGTTTTTTCGGCGCCATTCTTATTGTTGAACAGCTTATGAATATTGAAAGTCCGGAGAATACAATTATAAATATTAGCGTTCTTACTATTAAGAAATGAGAAGTAACGTTTAGTTTTTTCAAGCAATCCATATTTCTTTTTATGATTAGAAGGTTTTAAATTTTTAACATACCTGAACCACGTCCATATCAAGTAACTTACCCAGTTTGTGAATTTTAGTACTGATGTGTCCTATACCAACCGCACAATGGTGAGCAGGACCGTAGCTGTTCCAATCATTTACAAACTTCCGGGCTCCTATAGAGAATTTATAACGACTGTTGGTATTGCCTATTTCCAGTATCGGGCCTGCAACAGACTGTGCCTCGGCTACCAGCAACATCAGTTTACCACCTGCCTGTTCTACTAAAGAGAGTAAAGTTACCGGGCCATTTTTTACCGACATTTCTACTGACAATCCATTTCCTACTTTGCCATGGTAAACTACAAGCGGACGAACTTTTGTACGACCTTCTGCTATAGCAATATGCCCTGGACCGTCATGTCCCATCAACACCACATCATCATTAAAGTCTATGGCATAGTATTCTGTAAAAGAACCTCCCGCTCCAAAGCTGTCCATGATCTTCATGGCCTGTGCATTTTTAATTTCGTATTCTCCTGCCACGGGTATTCCTCTTGCTGTTAATAATGAATTGCCCAAAATGATTGAACTGATTGTGTCTTCATTATCGAAATTTCCGGTGCCTTTATAATAATAAGCCATCGAACCTAATTGATAGCGGTCAACCAATGTATCTAATGCCATAGAAGTTTTTGCTGCTCTTTCAAGCTCTGCTACAGAACAATCTTGCTGCACATCGAAAGTGTCCAGAAATAATTTTACTCTTTCCTGTATTTGCTCTGAGGTAACACTTTTTCGTAATTCAGCCAATTCATCTACTTCCAGTAATTCGATATGGCCGCCAAAACTGGCATATTGCTGGGTAAGATCAGAGTAAATATCCAGCATACCGCTATAATAATGCCCCATGCACCCCATGCGGTTATAAGCCATGATATTGGCCACTTTAGCGGCTTCAATCCATTCAGTTATTTCGTTCCAGCATTCAGTGTCATTATTTAACATGCCTGTTATCTGATGGAATTTAATGCCGGTACGTTTAAAAACATTGGCTATTTCCGGTACAGGGCAAGCTGAACAATAAGCCAACCACTCTCCCGTCATTTTGGTACGACTGGTCATATTATTGAAACTACTATAATCGATAGCGGCTTCAGGGGAAAGGTTCAATATGACAACCGGCACTTTTGCTCTTTGTACAACAGGTAAAACAGTAGAAGACAAAGCATAAGTAGTAACATGTAAAAAGATCAGATCTACATCTTCTTTTCTGAAACGGCTGCCTGCTTCGAAAGCTTTCGCTGATGTATCAATTAATCCAAGGTTTACAATTTGAGGATGGATAGCAGATAATTTATTCTCTACAATGTTCAGGAATCCTTCCAGCCGTTCTTTCATCCCTTCAAATTGCTCCCAGTAAGCATCAAGACCAATACCAAACAGGCCTATTTTTAATGATGATTTTTGCATTTAAAAAAAATATATAATGAGGGTATTTACGTTAACAAACATAACAGCTATCAGCTACAGCCGATAGGCTTATATGATATCTTTAGAGCAGATTTTGATATAAACACAGGCTTTAACCATTCAGAAAAAATCACATGTTTTATAAAATCTAATACGTTTAACTATTTCATATTAATCCATATAAAACATCTGCTCCATCGGAATAACAACGGGCGAATTATCCGGGTTTGTTTCCATAATATCGGCCATAAAATCCCACCATTTTCTGATAACAGGATCTTCATTGATTGAGGGTGCATTTTCTTTGCAGGATTGAACAGCAAATAAACTATGCGTTTCTTCATCCAAAAAAATCGAATAGTCAGATACTCCGCCAGTCGTTAACAAGGCTTTCAATTCCGGCCATATAGCGTCATGACGTCGCTTGTATTCCTCTTTAAAACCCGGATAGAGTTTCATTTTAAACGCTTTTTTCTTCATTCGATAATAGTTTTGAGATTGAAGGTTAGGGATAAATGTACTTTGCAGTTTTCTTTTTCTGATGAAGTATAGGTTTCTGATACTTTCAGTTTGTAAATTATATTTCTAACTATTTCCAACGAGGTTTCCATTCCAAAACAAACACTTCCTGCGGTAAAACATCTTTCACAGTTTCTGCATCTCCCTGCTCTACTTTTTGTACAAACAGATGTACTTTCTTTTTTCTATTCCACAAAGCAGTATCATAAGATGGCTCCCATAAGCCAACACTTTCTGCCGTTAAATTTTCAACAACCCATTTGGCTTTGGACAGATCATTACATAACGCCACACTCACTTTATCTTCCTGTTCTATATCCCGGTAGATCATAATTGCTTTTACAGTTTTTTTATTTTCGTTGATGATCAATTGCGGACGGGATATGGGAATTCTTTTTGTACCACTTCCTGATAAACTGAATGGGGTTTTCCTGTCTGATACCTGTTGCGTAATCCATCGGCTACCATCGTGATATACCAACTGATACTGCGGCACTTTACTACTTTCGCTTCTCCAGTAAGTTACGGTGTAAGGCCTTCCTTTACTATCCGCAACAATTGCTGTAGTATTAATGAGCTCACTTTTTTGTGGAATTCTAACTGCATATTCTGCGGTTGCGGCAGTTACCGGCAACTTGTATTTTTCGCCTGTGCTCTTTTCCCAGGTTTTACCTCCATCTTTAGAACGGGCGTAACAAAGGTCATGGTTACTAGCCACATCAGGAGATTCCCGCCATACCCATGAAAGATGAATGGTTCCGGATTTATCTGTTCCCATTTGCCAATACGGACTGCGTTCGCCCTCCCCATTAATCCAGCCATCCTGCACTTGAGACCATTTTTTATATTTGACATCATACCTATTTAAAATAATGCTGCCATTACCTGATGAACCGTCACGGTAGAGAAAAAGCAAATTGCCATTTGGTAAATTGTAAAATTCAGGATATGTTACCCGTTCCTCTTTTAGACCTGTCATTGGAAATTCATTGGTTAATTCCAAAGAGCCCGGCTTCACACTTCTGCAATATCTCAACTTGTTAACGTGATGCCCCCAAGACACATGCAGATAACCATCGCCATCAACAATTATACTAATAGTACAATGAGCATCTGCAGCGTTTCCTTTATACTGACTGACATTTAGCTGCCAGTTTTCAGTGTTGATTTTCCTCTTACCAACTACTAACTGCTGCTGTTCATTGTAATAGGCTATGTATTGAATATTTTTATAAGTGGCTATAGCATTGTGCCTGAGAATATTTGCATTAATAGAATTCCTTGCCCATCCCTTACCCACTTTTATCAGATTAACATTTTCAATTGAATTTGATTTTTGAGCAAATAATGTTGCTTGAATGAAAAGACAAAAAAACAGGAACTTCAGTTTCTTCATTAAAAAGATTGATTTAAATAAGTGATCAAAAATTAAGGATTTACAGTGACGTTAAATTCTTTTACAACTTTTTCCTCTTTATTATAAGTAGCATTTTGCGCAACAAAAACCATTTTATAATTACTTAAACCGGTGAATATGTAGTTATGATTTAAAGGCATAGTTGCTGTAATATTTTCAAAACAACACATATACCAGGACTGATCAGATTTACACAGATAGGTTAATTCGAGAACATGTCCCGACTCACCTAAAGTGTTTTCCTTCTAATCATATAAAAAGGATTACGGATTTTCCTGCAATTATTGTCGAGAATACACTTTGCAGCTGTTCTTCCCATGGCTTCGAAATCAGTTGTTATAACAGTAACATCCAGCAATTCTTTTAACACTGTTTCATTGAATGAAATAATGCCAATACTTTTACCAGGTATCATCTTTGATTGGCGGGCTTTCTTAATAAGCAATGCCAGGTCTGATTCGGTTGTTTCAATATACACTGTTCCTTTGTTCAGTGCAATCGTTTCTGCACTTGAAAGTACTTCCAACTCTTTGTTGAATTCCAAGCAAAACTGCCTTACTCCTTTTATAATTTCTCTGGGATGATGACCTTCCTTTTTCAGAACAACAGCAATACGATCATATTTTAATAATAAATCTTTAGCATCTGCCAAGGCTGAATAAATATCATTTTGAAAATCCTGGTACACTTCAATACAATTCTTCTTCAATCCTTTTATCTGCTTATCTAGAATAACAAGCTCCTGCTCCGGAATCATTTCGAATATCTTAAGATATTCTTCCGTCTTTGCAGTAAGATAAAAATGTGGCATGATTACATAATAATGGTATTTCCCAAGTGCATTTTCGATTATCTCTTTTAACAAATGAGGATCATAATGATGAATCTGTAAATCGACATTAGCATGCTTTCCCAATGTTTCAATAAAACTGTCGTACACCATTTTTTTATATGTACTGAGCTTATTAAAAACTAAAAGCACTTTTAACTTCTTATCCTTTTTGCCTACAACAAAATAGCCTTTCCCTGCAAATGAATTAATATATCCCTGCTTTTTCAAGAGCCCGTATGCTTTTTCTATTGTATCTCTGGCAACTTTGTATTCTGAACTGAATTCGTTAATAGATGGCAACTGTTCATTTCGTTGCAATAACCCTTTTTCTATATCACGTCGAATCGATTCAGCAACCTGCTGAATTCTTGTTAACTCTCTATCTTCAATAATTTTAAATTTATGCATGCGATGCTTTTTTGGCAAACTCTTTATTCAACGTCAGTTATTCACTTCAGTGATTACAATCATTCCAATTTCTGCCACTAAGAAAATGCATTCTAAATATAATTATGATTTTACTTCATTTCTGCAAAAAAAGGCGATAAAGGCAAATTCCAATTATTAAAAATGTCTACGGGAGCATAATTACGATAAGCATATCGAACATATACTGCACTTTGTATCTCTGAGCACTCTAGTTGAATTTTCGTGGCATTTTCTAATAGAGATGCTTTTGCAGGGTAAAATTTATTATCTGCTCCAGCCAATTCAAACCCTGTAATTGAATTATTTGTTGTGTGCAAACCACGTTCTGCAAAATCAAAATCCAAAACAACTTTTCCTTTCTCTGTCTTAGCTGATTTATACATTGGCCCGCTAAAAGGTATTCCTGCTTGCTTATACGTTTTAGCTAAGGCTAATAAGGCTAAACGAAATCCAACTACATCTTTTTGCGGTGGGTGAATTTTAGTAGCCATTCCAACATCTGCCGTAACCACCATACCGCTATTGGGAATTTGTTGAAGACTTGCAAATTGCGATTGTCTTAATTCAGCAGCCTGGAGGCTATCAGGATGATTGTAATTATATGGAGCGATTTGTACATAATAGAAAGGCAGATCTCCCGATTTCCATTTTTCCCGCCACGATTTTACCATAGCAGGAAATAACGCTTTATATAATTTTGGATCAAATCTGTTGGATTCTCCCTGGTACCATAAAAAACCTTTAATGCCATAGCTTATTAAAGGGTTGATCATTGCATTATAAATCAAAGAAGGATCTGATATCGGATTTTTAACTTCTGCGATATCTTTTTTTAATACCGCTAATGATACCTGTGGAAATTGATTCTCCAGTACTTCACTATCCATCCAGGCTTCAATTCTGGTGCCACCCCAACTAGATATAATAACAGCAACAGGAACGTTCAGATTTTTCTGTAATCTTTTTGCAAAGTAGTAAGCAGCGGCGCTGCAATTACCAAGAGTAGTGGGTGAAGTTTCAAGCCATTTTCCTTTGCAATCATTTTCTTTTTTGTTGTTATATGCTTTTTCTACTTTAAAATACCTGATATTATCTGAAGGCTTTGCATCTAATAAAGCATCTACATAACCGTTTATTGGTTGGCCAGAGTATCCGTTCATCGGCATCTCCATATTCGACTGTCCGGAACAAAACCACACCTCACCTATCAGTATGTTTTTAAGAACGATAGATTCTCCATCGGACAGTGTTAAAGTATATGGACCACCTGCCTGTGGAGTTTCTATCTCCATCATCCATTTACCATCATTAGAAGGTAAAACAGTGTACTTTTTTTTATTCCACGATGAAACAATGGTTACATTGTTTGCTTTGTCTGTCTCGCCCCATATCTTAACTTTTGAACTTTGTTGCAATACCATACCATCAGCAATTATAGCAGGTAGTTTTATTTTTGCCTGTAATAAAGAAGCATAAAAAAACAAAACAGTGAATACTAAAATATATTTTCTCATGTTAGTTATTGATGGTTGCCTGAATAATTCAAATGTTTACGTTACGCTATCAGAATCTTTCGTTATTTGGTGCATTATGATTAATATCTACACCATACCTCTTCTTCATCTCTCTGAATAATTTACGCATTTTCCTGAGCTGATTACTGTAAGAAGTATTTTGAGAAAGGTTATCAATTTCATGTGGATCTGATCTGGTATCAAAAAGCTCCTCGTAGTTATGCTCAATGAAATTCATATACTTAAAATCCTTGGTTACTACACCTTCAACCATTGGGATGCGGGGGCTGCCAAGAAAATAATGCTGGTAGAAAAAATGTTCTCTTTCAGGAATATTTCCCTGAACAACATCTATCAGATTTACACCTTGCATAAAGTCCGGCACTTTTATTTCGGCCAACGACAGAATTGTTGGAGCAATATCAATATTCAAAGCAACCTGTTGAGCCTTCAGATTTTTGATCTTATCAGGAGTTCTTGGATCATAGATAATTAGTGGCACTCTGATTGATTCTTCATAGCCAAACCATTTCCCTTCAATATTTTTTTCGCCCAGCATCATTCCATTATCACCCATAAAAATGATGACTGTATTTTTATCAAGACCTTTCTCTTTCAACTTGTGAACCATTCTGCCGATTGCATCGTCTACACCTGTAATTAAGCGGTAATAATTCTTAACATTTTCCTGATACAACTCCGGCGTTCCCAAAAGACCCTTCCAGCGAACTCTTGCAAAATTTGAATCGGTTCTGAAAAAATCCGGGAACTGATTCCAATACGTTTCTTTCGCTGTTACAGGATAGGGGATTGTTACATCTTTGTACAACTGCTCATAGCCCGGCTGTACAAAGTATTTTGGAGGATTTCCATCTTGCTCATGCGGCGCTTTGAAACTTACCGAAAGACAAAACGGTTGCTTACCTGAGTAACCATCAAGAAAGGTTTGAATAGCATTACTAAGTGTATCAGTGTCATGCAGCCTTCTTCCATTCTCAAACGTTTGAATATAATCCGGCTGCATTTTGCCGCCATCTTCGGTATTAACCCAGAAATCATATTGTTCTTTTGGTGGAGCAGTACCAATTCCATACTTGCCGATAAAACCAACCTGATAGCCGTTTTGCTTTAACAGATAAGGATAGGTAGCTGTTAAAACATCTTTCGACATATCAGTCACAAAATCATTTATCTTATGTTTGTTTTGATACGCTCCCGTTAAAATACTTGCTCTGCTTACACAGCAAATAGAAGTGGTAACATATGCATTTCGGAAAAGAATGCCATTATTAGCAAGATTATCCAGGTTGGGTGTTTTCAGAATGGTATTACCCATAACACCCAATGCATCCCAGCGTTGATCATCTGTTAAAATGAAAATGATATTGGGTTTATTGCTTTGAGCCAAAAGTAACAATGGCAAAAAGACAATGTAAACGATCAACAAAAGCGATTTCATAATTGGCTTCACCATCGTAATTTTTTAATATTTCACCCATCATATTCGTGAATGGAAATCTACATGATTATTCAAATGAATGTATTCACTGGTTATAACTTTAATACTTCACTGCCTGCCAATAAAAACGCACCTGTTCCATAATTCTGCCAGCTGTCGGCCGTTGCCGGCCCGGGATCAGCACCAATATTCTGAACCCATCCAACCTTTCCGCTTCCCTGTTGGCAAGCTAACATTGCATTCCACGCTTTTAAAACAGCAGGCTGATATTCTGCCTTGCTTAAAAGTCCATTATTAATACCCCATGCTAAAGCAAAAGTGTAAAGGCCACTTCCACTTACTTCACCGTGATTATATGATTCAGGATACAATAAACTTGTTCTCCATAATCCATCTTCATGCTGAATGCTTTTGATTTTCTGTGACATTTCTTTAAATAAATTTTCATAAAAGGGTCTGTTCGAATAATTCTTCGGCAAGTCATTTAATAACAAAGCCAATCCTCCTAACACCCATCCATTACCTCTTGCCCAGAATACTTTTTTACCATTGCCTTCTTTTTTATCATTCGCATTACCTCTCCATAAAAACCGGGTATCCCTTGCAAACAAATGCTCTTCTTTATCATACAAAAGTTTATAGGTTTCGGCATAATACTTATCCATTTCTTTCAGAAGAGTAATATCGTTTGTTTGCTGCGCATAAGAAACAATTACCGGAGGAGCCATAAACAATGCATCGCACCACCACCATAAAATATTTTTTTCCTCAGGTTCATTTCCTTCTTTCTGCGCATTTTTCCATTCGTGCGGTTTATATAAATGGTCCTTTATAATATTAACCGTTGGTTCTAATTTTACACCGGGTTCGCCTATTGAATTTAAGTAGAGATAGCTGTAACTGATAATGATATCATCTGCATGATAAAATCGCTCCCATGGCTTCCAGTCATTTTTAATAGCCATGCTTTTTAAAGCATCTGCGTAGGTTCTGTCATTTGTTGATTGGTGTGCTTTTGAAACCCCTGTGTAATACACCCCATTTGTCCAATCAGTAGGCGACTTTGCCATAATCGGATTTGCCTCTTGCCATTTTAAGGCTTTCAGCATGGCATCTTCTGTAGCATTTCGATCGATTGCCAGTGTTTTTTGTGAAACCTTGCAGGCACTTAGTCCAAGGCAAATTACTATTATCAAAAAAACTTTGTTCATATACTTTAATTAATCATTATTAATAATTGTTTCAGTTAATTTAAACCCTTCAGGATATGAAATTTTGAATTTACCATTAGCGTTTGAATTGCCGTTCTTACCGGATATAGTTAAACTCAATGAAACCGCCTTGGCATCAGCTGCAGTAACCGACCATTTTTGATATGAGAACTGAGTGCCGTTTCCTATATACAATTCGGCCAGTTGCGATTTGGCATTTAAAGTTAATACGGCATATCTACCTTTGAATTTTATTTGTAAGGCTTTGTCTTCAAATATTGAGTCATCATTATCCTGTGAAATAATCATTTGCTTAATGGCCTTTCCGTTAACGATGCTGTTTACAATTACTCCTTTGAAGATGCCGTTCTGTAAAATACTTTCTACTGATTTTATCTGCCCCTCATTACTTGTTCCGGCAAATGACTCATATACTACTACAAATGGGTTTCTCCATGCTTCTCCTTTCTTTCTTATGACAAGTGTGGGTGTTTGTTTGTCACTGTAAGCTTTTACAGATTCAACACTTGGTGGTGCTAATGCTTTTGTGTACTCTCTGTTTTTATCAGCCGTAACAAAAAGTTTCATTTTAACCGGCTGCTTCCCCAGCGCATTCGCTTCAAATAAAACTTCAAGATCTTTCTCATACTTATTTGAGGTTTCCACAGTATTAAAATAATGCCAGCCCGGATTCATAAACTTTCGTTCTCTTCCCCATTTTTCTGGTCCTTTGAATTTATATCTGTCTTCATCGGATTGTAAAACAAAATCCTGATCGCTTGTATTAAAAATTAACGAGTCACCAATATTATGATAGATATAATCATGATATTGATTTGGCAGTTTTGATTCAGATCTGAAAATATCTACATAATAGCCCGTAGCCGTTGAGGTACGAATGATGCCCACTGTTCTTTCCTGTTTTGCTTCTGCACTATCACCCTTATCATCTATAAAGCCTGATATAGTAAATGAATAATTACCGGATACCGGTTTTTTATAAGCAAGAGGCTCCATGGCTACTTTATTAACCGTATTAATGGCCAGGTTCACCCATCCGCCTTCTCCACGAGAGTAGCCATTCACAACTATAGTATTATGACTTGCAAAAAGTCTGTAATAATTTTCATGAATTTCAGTTGTGTAAGAACCTTTCCCTGCTTTCGTACCTAATACATGTCCTTGTCCATACAGTTCCATATTCATGCCGCTTGCATGTCCATGAATAAAAGCGCCACCACCTACAAATGTCATCAGCCCATGCTTAGGATTTGCTGATGAACTTAAATTCCTTTGTAAAAGAATTCCGGCAAAAGGCAGTTCAACTGTAACAGGTTTAGGATACGTTTTTACTTCTCCAACAATTTCAGGGCAATACCATAGCAACTTAAGGGGCTCTTCAAAATAAGGTTCAGGTATATAAGATCTTGGATTCAGCTGTGATCTATTATAAGCCGGTTCCTGTAAAGCTGTATTCAACAAACTGCCAAATTCATTTTGGATTGAAGAGGAATTCTCCAACTTACCCAGAAAATATGCCAGCTCATAATTAACAATTGGATGTCGATAGCTGCGGCCCCCATCTCCAAAAAGTATTTGTTGTGTATTGTTAGGATATGTGAGATAGTACGGAAGAGTAACTGCACTCAGAATTTCAGGATACTTACGGCCAAGATGCAGACTTGAATCTAATTTTGTCAGAAGAGTCATCAAGTAAGTACTAAGTTTTGCAACACCTGATGAATAGTTTAAACTTTCAGGCCAATTGATTTCTTTCTTATACACCGCTGCAACTTTTGCTAATGCGTCCTGATGAGTAGTGTCTCTGGTAAGATAATATTGCAAGAAGTAATTTCTTTCTGATTCACTATTCAAGGCAAGCGTATTACACACCAAACTTGAACTTTCTAATACAGGCCAGTTACAATCTACAATCCCTCTTCCCAATGCCAGATTCACGTACGTACGAAATATTGTTTCAGCTTCTGTAACAGAAACTGTTTCATACGTATCTGTTACAAAATTATACCCCTTACCTCCCTTTGAGATATAAGGATAAATAAAATCGTACAGAACCGGCATTTGTGCGCCAACTTCTCTTGATTCACGCAGATGATCGTCCTGGTAAATGAGGCCTCCGTTAAACGGAGTTTCAGAAGCTTTCAACTGCAACATTGATTTTAAGAACGTATAAAACACAGAAGTACTGTATTTCACATACTTTTCATCATTCGTTAAAAAGTAAATAATACTGCAATCAATGGCATTTTTTAAATAATGCTGCAATTTATTTCTTCTGTAAGCTGCTTCTTTATCAGGATTATTAATATAGAAAAATGGGGGTATTTGTCCGGGCTTTTGAGCACTCAGGTCAAAAGGCAACCCGCTTAAATACTGCTTTGGATTTTCGTAATAAGCAGCAACATCAGCCTGAACCCTGTTTACAAAAGCTTGATAATAGTCTTTTTTCCATTTATGTTTTTCAATATTATGCAGGATAGCCTGCTTATCATCAGGCTTCACCCAAATCATTGGCCTTACCGTTGTTTGGGCAAATACAGAATTACAAAACACTGTAATAAAAAATAATGAGCAACAAAAAAACTTCAGCATAAATATGAATTAATAAAAATCATTTTAATAATTAGTATAATTATTAAACATTGGGTATAATGAATAAGCAATGAACTAAGCAGGTATTAATTTACGGTAACATTAAATTCTTTCACTACTTCTTTAGAATCAGTTTGATTATTGTTGCTTGCTACAAAAACCACTTTATATGTTCCTGCTTTCGTAAACACATAGCTGTAATTTGTAACCAGATTAGAGCTGAGTGCTTTTATAGCAATTCCGGTACTTGGCATAACTGAATTTGTATTGAAACCTTTTGAAATAGCCCAATCATCATCCTTTGCACTATTGGCAGCTACCAAAGGATGAGTAAAACTGTTATTAGTATTAGAAGTAACAGGGATGTTCCAAAAATTAGCTGCATCACCTGCAAAATCAAAAGAAGCAAACCCTGCGAAATAGACATTATTTGCATTGGTATAACTCTGATTCGGAAAAACAGTTTTAACACTAAAATTACTTACTGTTAGCTGTCTTTGACTCTTAGTTTCATCCTCTGTTTGAAATCTGAAAGCTACATAAATAGGCTTGCCTTCAACTTTGTATGGATTCAACTCAACTGTATCAGTTCCGGGAACTGTTACCTGACTGCTAACATCAACCCAATTTGCTGCTGCTATTTCAGTTTGATTATAGTTTCCTGAAAAATTATTTGATACTAAAATTTTCAAATTAGTAGCAGTACTGCTCCCTGCGGCTGTTGCTAAGGCAGTTGTAAATATCATAGAAGAAACACCTCCTGAGGCAGTGTAAATATCTTTACTGTAATAATCATTGCCCGGTTCTCCGGAATAAAAAACAAGATTGTAGGGAAGACCGCTAATGATAAATTTAGCTGTGTCTCCAACATTGAATGTTGATTTATTGATCGCAATATCAACTTCTGGTTTTTTTACAGCATCCTTCAGGCATGAGGAAAAACTAATTACCCCAACAATACATAGATAAAAAATGAACTGTTTCATAATTATATTAAATTTTAAAACCCTGGATTTTGAGTTGACAACTTGTTATAGAGAATTTCTGAAAGAGGGATTGGCAAAAAGATATCCTTTTCAGAAATATTATTGGGACCCGTAGAAAAAATATTAGAAGCAGCATTGAATGGTGCAGCGTTTCTTGGAATTGTGTAAGGTCCGTAAAGCTTTGTTCCATCAGGGTTGAGTTCATCACTACCTGACCCGACTTCAACACCTATCTTTCTAACGGTTTCTATTAAAATACCCCAACGCTTTAAATCCTGCCTTCTCAAATTTTCAAAAGCTAATTCTCTTAAGCGCTCATCTCTGATTAATTTGATAAACTTTTCAGCACTATTATAATCGCTCGTACTTAAATCTGCAGAAGGCGGAAATTCTGCAACTGCTGTTGCAGCAACTCCGGCATACGTTAAAGTGGCTGTACCATTTGCAACAGCACCGGAAGTATGTGTTGGACCGGTAGCTCCGGAAGTGCCTGCCGTTGTTACAGTATATAAGCGGCCACCATTTACAACTTGGGTATTTAATGTATAAGCTGTGCTGGCAGTCCATGCTGTGCCCACCACAACGGTCGGCAAAGTTTGGTAGCAATCACCCGTTGTAACTAAGTTTACTTTAGTTACTGCCCCCCCTGTTACAACACCTGTAGCTCTTGGATCTTCATTCAGGTATGGCCTGCCGGCAATGGTTTGTGTGCGTAAGTTTCTCGTTCCCCCAACAAATGTAATGGGAGGTGTAGTGCCTGCTCTGTAACCAGACCCTCCGGTTAAAACAGTTACAGAAGCGATTCCTCTTGAATTTTTTGTTTCTCCATACCCTCTTCTTCTCACTAAATTGATAGCATCTACCGGACTAATTCCTGCAATGGTACCAATTGAAGAAGGTCCATTAGCAATACCCTCAGCTTCTGCAAACATCAGCAATACATCTGCATACCTCAACAAAGGAAAACATTGGGAGGATACGAGTCCTGCAGTGGTTGTAATGGGTTCATAATACCTTCTCCATTTGCCGGGCTCTCTGTTCCATTTGGAATCGGCTGCTGCAAAATAGGTCATTGGATTGGGAGTAGTTGCTGAAGAATTACCGTACCAAAATGGGGCAATATTCCAGTCTCTCCGTAAATCACCTGATGCATAAGTATAGTATGCCCTGGGATTGGTTCGTTCCCATCCTGAAACAGTTGCCAATAGCCCACTGGTGGCAGTAATGCCAACCCTTGGTACCCATTGTTCACGCAATGTCGCATCAGTTAAACCAGTGATGGCCGATATCTGCCACATCGTTTCCCTGTTTACATTATCATAAACATTGGAAGAATGATTGATGAAAACCTGCTGATAATCCGGAGTAAGTTTATGTAAGCCGGAAGCAATTACCTTCTGTGCCCAGGCTGATGCCTCCGCATACCTCTTTGTATCATTAACAGGCGCACCGGCAGCAAATAAACACACTCTTGCAAGTATACCTTGCACTACGGTTTGCGTAACCCTTTCATTATAGGAAACTTTCGAAGCAGTTCTTGAGGATAAAAGATTTTCTGCTTCCGTCATTTCTGCAATTACATAATCATACACTTCTTTTGACTTTGTAAAAGCAATCTGCGCATCAGCCAAAGACTTTGTGGAGCTTTTTCTTAAAGGAATATCACCGAACCATTGAGTAGCAAGAAATAAATAATGCGCTCTTAAAAATTTAGCCTCTCCTATATAGGCATCCTTTTCGTCTTTAGAAAGTGTTGTACTGTTGTCAATATTTTCGAGAAAGATATTAGCCCTTTCTATACCACCAAAAAATATACCCCACCAACCTCTCACATAGGAAGAAGCACTTGTTGAATTGTAGTGCGTAGGATAATCATTGTTGCTTACCCTTTGGTTTGATGTGGATTCATCGGTACCTAAATAAGCATGTCTTGCCCTTTCATTTAAACCCTCCTGGTAAAAAGGATATCCACTAAACAGGGGGTCATAGATACCATTAATAGCGAGATCAATTTCCTGTTTGTTTCGAAAGAAATTGGATGAAGTTGGAAAGCCAGGCTCGGTTTCCAGTAACTTCTTACATGATACGTTTGTCAATGAGACAAGCAAAATGAGTATGTGAATATTCTTCATGACAGTAGATTAAAAAGTAATGTTTATACCAAATGTTACGGTAGTAGCGTATGGATACGCAGAAAAATCATAAGCAGGAAACAGTCCTGTACCCAATGTATTTATTTCAGGATCGGTTCCTGTATACTTTGTAAGGATGAACAGGTTTTGTCCTGATGCATTCACCGAAACAGATTTCATTCCTAATTTCTTTGCCGCCTTTGCGGAAATGGTATAGGAAATCTGTGCTGTTTTCAACCGGATGAAAGACGCATCTTCAATAATTCTTGAGCTACTTACATTAATTGAATTAGCTCTTACCCGTGGTGCATAGTTGCTGGGATTTGTGGGAGTCCACCGATCATTATAACTGGCAAACTGATTCTGCGAAATTGTTGACCCGCTTTCAAGATAAAAGCGATTCATGTTCATTGCCTGGTTACCGTATGAAAAATTGAAGAATAAGGTTAAACTGATATTCTTATACCGGATATTATTATTAAACCCACCATAGAACTTTGGAAGTGCCCTGCCAATGATACCCTGATCGTTATCATCAATTACACCATCATTGTTAATGTCTTTATACTTAGGATCACCAGGCATAACTGTAGTTCTTGTAGCACCAAGCAATCCGCCATTGGGAGCTTTTACATCATCTTTTAAAGCATATACTCCGTTGGGTAATTTATCAAAGTCTGCATATTGATAAACACCAACATAAGTGAATCCATAAAACTGTCCGATAGATTGTCCAACCTGTGTGATGTAGTTCGGAAATGTATATTTAGTTTCTGCAGCATTAATCAAATTCTGTGCACCGTCCGCCAACTCCAACAATTTGTTATTATTAAAGGAAATATTAAAACTATTGTTCCAGCTAAAATTTTTCTTATTTAAAACTTCTGTGTTAAGAGTGATTTCAAATCCGGTATTTTGAATCTTACCAACATTGATGAGTCCGCTGGTATAACCACTGCTGATCGGGAAAGAAGCATTTAAAAGTAAATCACGGGTTTTCTTTTTATAGTAATCCAGTTCTATTCCCAAACGTCCTTTAAATGTTGAAAATTCCAGGCCGGCATCAAATTGTGATGTCGTTTCCCATTTCAAATCTTTATTACCCAAACGCTGTATATAATAGCCGTTTAAGTATTGGTTGTTGACTACCACTCCCGATACATTGCTGAAGCCGATAGGTGACAAATAAGGAAAATCTGAAATCCGGTTGTTGCCCGTTAATCCGTAGTTCACCCTTGCTTTTAAATCCTTAATAAAATTCACGCCTTGCATGAATTTTTCCTCATCAACTCTCCATGCAATTCCTCCCGATGGAAAATAGCCCCACTTCTTTCCTTCTGCGAATTTGGATGAGCCATCAGCTCTGAAGCTTCCCTTTAAAATATATCTGCCAAATAGTTTATAATCTGCTGTCGTTCCAAATCCCAATAAATTAGCATCGGAGTAGCCTTGTTGAAAAACAGGCTGAATAACGCCGGAGGTAAGCCCACGGATTCCCAAGCCTGAATTCACAACCTGGTTTGCAGTAATAGATGTGTTGTGCGTGCGCCTCCATTGTTGCGATGCCAATGCGGTAACACTGAATGATGATTTTTTACGTAATGATTTTGTGTAGGTAAGAATATTATCAAGTGTAAAATTGTTCGTTTGCGTGTTGGCAAGGGATCCATTGGGTCCTAATGTAGTTGACCTGCCTGAATTGGTAAATTCATTATCAAATTGTTCATTTCTGCCGTTAGCAATTGAAACACCTGCATTCAAACGATATTTAATTTGTTTTGTGATATCATAATTGAAAACAATACTTGAAAAAAAGGTATTCGTAAATCGTGCGTTATATTGATTTTTCAATGAAATAAGTGGGTTGATCACCAATTGCGGATTACTACCTGCGCCGGGTTCATCATCAAACAATGCTTCGTCCAGGCCACTGCTGTCAAAATTGATAGTGGTGGGTCTGTATATCCACGCTCTGTACAGTAAATTATTACGGGGATCATTCGCCAGAGAACTCATCGACTCCTGGTTTCTCGGGAAAGTGCCATAAGACTTCGTGTGTGAATAATTAATATTAGCAGTGATTTTCATTTTATTTGTAAGCCGCTGATCCAGGTTAAGTCTGCCCTGGTACCTGGTAAAGCCTGAGTTTACCAACAGACCTTTTTGATTTGTATAACCTCCGGAAACAAGATACTTTGTTGATTTACCATCACCTCCATCTACAGAAAAGAAATGATTATGAAAAGGAGCATCCTGAAAAATCAAATCCTGAAAATCTAACGATTTGGCACGTGCGTAATCTTTTGCTGAATAAACAGGTCTTGCCGGATCTACTGGCAAACCGGTTATACTGTTCTTGTTGAAATATTTTTCGTTGGTAAAAACAGAATCTATTTCAAACTGAAGATTGATGAATTCCTCTGCATTCATCAAATCGAATTTTTTGTTTGTGCGGCTGACACCAAAAAAACTCCTGTAAGAAAATACAGCCTTTTTACCACTCCCCTGTTTCGTATTAATAATTACAACACCATTGGCAGCTCTGGATCCATATATTGCAGTAGAAGATGCATCTTTCAGAACAGTAATTGATTCTATTTCGTTAGGATTAAGATTATTGTTGTTAGGATCTTCTACTGCCAAACCATCAATAATGTATAACGGTGCATTTGAGTTATTAATAGAGCTGGCTCCTCTTATTACGATGTTGAAATTATCTCCCGGCTGTCCATCACGTGCCTGTACCTGTACACCTGCGATTCGACCACCTAAAGCTTCTTCGAATGAACGCACAGGTGCTTTTTGAATTTCCTTTACACTTACCGTACCAATTGAACCCGTTAAATCTTTTCGCTTTTGTACATTACCATAACCAAGATCAACTGAAACCACAACTTCTGACAACTCGTTGACAGATTCCTTCATTTTTACATTCAGAACAACAGTGTTTGAAACACGGATTTCCTGCAGTTCATATCCAACGGAACTAAACACTAAAACTGCACTTTTCGCAGGAACTTTAATCGAAAAATTTCCGTCGGCATTAGTGCTTGTAGCTCTCCTTGTACCTTTCAATGTTACTGTAACATCGGGCAATGGATTATTTCCATCTTCTGCCGTAACTGTTCCATTGACAACAACTGAATCTGCAGTAAAGGAATGATTCAATGATAAAAATTCAGTGCTCGCTGCATTTGATTTTGTTTTACCTGCAAAAGCAATACTTTGAATTACCAGCATTAAAATGAGAACCGGTAACATTCTGAAAACAGTAACAGCATTGCTAAAAGAGATGCATTTTTTGGAGTAGAGATTGTAAGGGCTCATTGCATTCATAATTTACATTTTGCACATAGATTTTTATGTGCGAAGATTTTATTAGAAAATTCGGCAGATGATTTCATAGGTAATTCCTGATCAGGATAGAAGAAAATGTAATTACTTAAGTATAGTATTGATAGACCGGTCTAATAATACACCCGGACGATGAATCATGTAAACTGCAAACATCAGTTCCGTTTTACTTAATCACATTAACACTTATATCACAGGAAAACATCAACTGTGTTGAAACGAATCCAATACCTTTTGAGGTATTTCTTTACCATCCGGAAGGGGTTCCGGCAGACCGGGGAAATGGAGAATTTTGGAATGACTGTGCGAAACAAGCATTTCGCTGGTTGGCGTTTTCTCAATATTCAGCATTATTGAGAAAAGCCTTTGTTTGGAAATAAGCATAGCAATCAATTTAGAATTTAAAAGTCATGCAAAAAAACTATTTGACCAACCCGTACTGTCTGTTGTTAAAGAACATTTTATCGACGATTAAACAAAAAAAAACAATAACAGAAAAGACTATTGTCAACTAAAAAATTACAATTCACTATTTTTTTTACTATGATTAAATTTAAAAAATAGTTCCAACTGATTCTAATAAGTCCCGTTACTTTGATTGTCTTTTTTAATGACGCCATCAAATTAAAAAAAACATTGAACGTATCACTTGTTTAATATGGAATTGACCGTTTTGTCCCCTGATATTGAAACAATATATCTCTAGTTTGTACAGCTTTTCAAAAAGGTTGCAACATTTTAAACATCGATGCCCAAAAAAGAATAATGAATAAAAACAAAGACAAAATAAAATATACCAGCATCTGCTATCAATAATGAATATGAATAGTTTACTTTTTATATCCCGATTTATAAAGAAAAGAGTTAGCAAATTACCTGTTCTGGCGGTCATTTTAATATTGTGTATCGATTCTCTTTCTGCACAAACATTAGAAAAGGGTTTCATAAATCCGCCCGACTCCATTCAAACAAGTGTCTACTGGTATTGGATATCAGACAATATTTCAAAAGAAGGTGTTATAAAAGATTTGCATGCAATGAAAGCTGCCGGTATTAACCGTGCATTTATTGGCAACATTGGATTAGAAAATGTTCCTTATGGTAAAGTAAAAATGTTGAGTGATGAGTGGTGGGAAATTCTGCATGTAGCGCTGAAAACCGCTACTGCATTAAACATCGACATTGGGATTTTCAACTCACCGGGCTGGAGCCAATCAGGTGGCCCATGGATAAAACCGAAGGAAGCTATGCGCTACCTTACTTCATCTTCTATGCGTGTAAAAGGTCCGGTTCACTTTTCTAAAAAACTGGAAAAGCCAGCTGAACATTTTGAGGATGTAAAACTCATTGCATACCCTGTTTCAAAAAATGACAACTTGCAATTGAACAGCACCAATTGTTCCATACGTTCCTTTCCCTCAACATCAAACTTAGTAAACCTGATTGATGGCAATAAAAAAACCGGTATAGTTTTTCCGTCAGGCAAATCCTTTACGTTGCAGCTTGATACAAAGACCCCATTTACCGCACGCAGCATCTCTATCAGCACAACTGAAAAATTAATGTTTGCAAAAGCAAAACTGCAAGAAAAAAATGCGAAAGGACAATATCAAACGATCAGAGAATTTGATATCAACCGTTCTAATGCTTCACTCAATGTTGGTTTTGATCCTTATGCTCCGATCGTAATTTCTTTTCGGGCTGCAACAGCAAGTTCATTCAGGTTGATCATTGAAGATGCGATTGCCGGGAACGGTCTTGCTGAAGTTACATTATCATCTGCACCACTTGTGGAACGATACAGTGAAAAAACATTCGCTAAAATGCATCCTACTCCATTGCCTTCATGGAACGATTACAAATGGCCGATGCAAACTGAAATTGATGATAAGGCAACAGCAACTGATCCATCAAAAGTACTTGACATTTCAAAATACCTTTCCGCAGATGGAACACTTACATGGAATGTACCTGCAGGTGAATGGATGATCATGCGATCGGGTATGACAGCAACAGGAGTTGTGAATGGACCTGCATCGCCTGAAGCTACCGGTCTTGAAGTAGACAAGATGAGCAGGCAGCATGTAGAGAAACATTTTGATGCTTTTATTGGTGAAGTGTTAAAACGTATTCCCGAAAAAGACAGAACTTGTTTTAAGGTAGTAGTGCAGGATAGTTACGAGATGGGCGGACAAAATTTTACAGATGATTTTCTTGCCGAATTTAAAAAGCGATATGGATATGATGCCCTTCCCTACTTACCTGTTTACCAGGGAAAAGTTGTAAAAGATCAATTGAGCTCTGATCGTTTTCTTTGGGACATGCGGCGCATGGTTGCCGATAAAGTGGCTTATGATTATGTTGGAGGATTAAGAGATGTAAGTCATAAACATGGATTAACGACCTGGCTGGAAAACTATGGCCACTGGGGATTTCCCAGTGAATTTTTAATGTATGGCGGACAATCGGATGAAATAGCGGGTGAGTTTTGGAGTGAAGGTGAATTAGGAAACATTGAAAACAGAGCTGCTTCATCTTGTGGACATATTTATGGTAAAACAAAAATCTCTGCAGAGTCGAATACGTTTGCTGGTGATCCTTTCAGTCGTTACCCTGCCAGCATGAAACAACGTGGCGATCGCTTCTTTGCAGAAGGCATCAACAATACATTATTACATGTGTATATAACCCAACCATATGAAGAAAAAAATCCCGGCATGAATGCATGGTTTGGCAATGAGTTCAATAGAAAAAATACATGGTTTTCGCAAATGGATGTTTACACACAATATCTCAAGCGGACCAATCTCATGCTTCAGCAAGGATTGAATGTTGCAGATGTAGCTTATTTTATAGGTGAAGATGCCCCTGCAATGACAGGTGTAACTGATCCTGAGTTGCCGGTTGGTTACCAGTTTGACTATATGAATGCAGAGGTGATTGAAAAGTACATGACAGTGAAAGACGGATTGATCTCCTTACCACATGGCACACAATATCGCATGATGGTTTTACCAAAATTAAGTACCATGCGGCCGTCCGTATTAGCAAAGATCAAACAACTTATTATGGATGGCGCAGTTATTCTCGGACCTGCGCCGCAACGTTCGCCTAGTTTACAAGGACAGCCTGCTGCCGATCAACAGATAGCTGTTATGGCAAAAGAAATATGGGGAAACGTTGATGGTATAAAAGTAAAAATGAGAAAAGCGGGCAAAGGCATCATCATGAATGGAATGACGATGAAAGAAGCACTTGCTGTGATCAATTGTATTCCTGATTGCAGCTTGCCGAATGATCGATCCATTCACTATGGTCACAGGCAAGTAAATGGAATGGAGATATATTTTTTATCTAATCAAACAACTGTTACAAAAGAAGTAACACCGCAGTTTAGAGTAACAGGTCTGCAACCGGAAATATGGGAAGCTGTTACTGGCTCTATTCGTGATTTGCCTGCCTATACACAAACGGAAAGCAGCACAGCCGTGCCATTGAAGCTTGCCCCGTATGAAAGCGTCTTCATTGTATTTCGTAAAGCAATCAACAACAAGTCTACTGTAAATATTGCTGCTAATTATCCTTCAGCAACTACACTCGTAAATTTAAAAGGTCCATGGATGGTGAAGTTTGATTCTTTACAAAGAGGGCCATCCTCACCTGTTGTTTTCGATACGTTAATGGATTGGACAAAGTCAGGGGATGATCGCATTAAATATTATTCCGGAACTGCTATTTATAATACTACGTTTAATTTAGACAAACTTCCCGCACACAACAATATCAGCATATCACTTGGCTCCGTTACAGCGATGGCTAAAGTTTTTGTAAACGGAACCTATGCCGGTGGTTTGTGGACGGCACCTTACAAATTGGATATTTCAAAACTTATGAAAGAAGGAAAAAACGAAGTAAAGATTGAAGTGGTAAATAACTGGATGAATCGATTGATCGGCGATAGCAAACTGCCCAAGGAAGAACGACCTACGTGGAGTCCGTTTAATACTTACAAAGCAACCAGTACATTGCAACCTTCCGGATTGTTTGGTCCTGTAAAAATTGAATACGTCAAAAGCAAATAGCGTTAAAGCCCTTCAGCTAATACTTCATACCGGCATGAGTTTTATAGAAACAAAAAACGGACAACCTTTCAAAAAATCGGGGTTGTCCGTTAAGGCGGAAAAAAAAGAACGAAATTTGAGCCGATTGATGGATAATTTGGCCTTATTAGCCGATTTGAAATACTGCTTAGAAAACCAAGTTTATCGATGAACATTCGTTTTTTCAACAAAAATTAACTTAAAGATTCATAGTACGAAAAGCAGCCAAATTCTATGGGGTATGTTAGGTTTCACTTCTGGCCACCGAAAATTATTGTACCTGCCTTTCGACAAACAGTTGCTATTCGCACAATCCACTACTGCTTATAATCGTGCATAGTGGGATTATCAACGATTAACCAGGAAAAATATATAAATATTTTGCAGGTAAAAAAAGCTGCAACATCGGGCTGTGTGCAGTCCTGCCACATAGTGTTGTGACCCCGCTGCAAGTATAACCAACAAGATTAAAATAAGATGAACAGGTCAATAATAACAAAGGCATATGTTTTTCGCATTTACCAATACATGATTTGAAAGTCATCTCCGAAAGGAATGCCCCTGTTTTACAACTTTTTTATTTCAAACTGCCATAAATGGTATTTGTGATTTTATCAACAAAATCTTTGTGAGAATTGGGAGTATGCTGAGTCATAATCAGGCAGATCAGTTTTTCTTTTGGATCGGCCCAATAGTATGAACCGTAGAATCCACCCCACGAAAATGAACCTTTATTCTGCATCTTTAAGTTTGCAGTTTTTTCGGTTGTATATTCAAACCCAAGGCAAAAATTATTATCACCAAATACATTATCGGCCAACTGCGGACTTAACATCAATTCTACAGTGCGCCTTCCCAATATTTGTTTGTTATTGTACCTGCCACCATTTAAAAGCATTTGGAGAAAAATGGAATAATCAAATGCTGTTGACGACAATCCTGATCCCCCCGAAAAAGTATTTTTTTGAAACAACGGATACCCGGGGTCTATATTTCTAAACGTAGGCGACCATTCAATGATATAATTATTTTCATCCTCTGTATAAACAGTTGGAATCCTGCCGGCCTTTGTTGCCGGAACGTTAAAATAGGTATCCTTCATTCCAAGCGGCTCAAAAATATTTTTATGAAAATAAGTTTCCAAAGATTCTCCGCTGATTATTTCAACTAAGCACCCAAGTACATCAGTACTTAAGCCATAAGTATATTTTGATCCGGGATTATGTTTTAGTGGCAGTGCTGCTACTGCTTTCATTTTGGCCAATGCATTCCCTTTAAAATAACCAAGACCTGATGGAATATTATTTTTAGCATAAATAGCTCTCATTGTATCAGAGCCGGAGGCCGGATAGCCGATGCCAGATGTATGCGTCAGCAAATCCCGAAAAGTAATTTCACGTTTAGCCGCAATAGTGGTATAGCTTGTATCAGAAGCATTGTAGCTATTGATCAGTTTTGGTTTTTTAAACTCAGGTATAAAATCAGATATAGGTTGATCGAGGGTAAGCCTTCCTTGCTCAAGCAACTGCATAATTGCCAAACTTGTAATTGCTTTGGTCTGGCTCATAATCCTGAAAATCGCATCAGCCTGCATTTTTGTTTTACTCGAACGATTCGCATATCCACTTCCTTTATAATAAACAACCTGATTGTCTTTGACTATAATTACAACAGCACCAACAAGCCAGTTTTGATCTTGATAATTTTTCAAGATGGTATCAATTTGCGCTAATCGTTGATAATTAAACCCATGATGTTGTTTTACTATTGGTGAAAGGGTTTGTGCAAAGACACATTGCAGTGCAAAAAGGGCTAAAAATAACCCTGTTATTTTTTTCATTCGTGATTTTGATTAGGGTGATTTAACTGGGTATTTAGTGTTTGCCAGATTTAAATAAAGACGAGCAAAATGAAGTTACTTGTTTTCCTGAATTTTCGAGAGGTCGTCAACGATTTTATTCTACAAAATCCAGGTCCTTATGAAATGTTTCCTTCGATAATATTGCAGCAACAATTGTTATTGCCATAATAATTACCGCTGCAATCCATCCACCGGTATAATAATCAGTAGCACCTCTCAATAATTGAAACAAAGGAAGTATAAGTATGGCAAGCATACCTCTTACCATATTCGGTATTGTTGTTGCTGCTGTTGCCCGAATGTTGGTACCAAACTGTTCTGCCCCCATTGTCACAAAAATGGCCCAGAAGCCTGCACCAAAACCAAGTCCGCCGCAGATCCAGTACATTCTGCTTGCAGAACCATTCCATTGTGATGTAAAAAATAAAATCATGAAGAATATGGTAATGCCATAAAATATATACAATGCTTTTTTTCTGCTCTTCAACCATTGACTAAGCACACCAATGAGTATATCACCCAGTGAAATTCCTGCATAAGCAAACATGATCGATTTACCGGGATCGATTTTTTCTGTAATACCCATATACTTACCAAACTCGTTGGAAAATGTGATTAATACACCAATCACAAACCAGGTGGGCAAACCAATAAGAATACTTAACAGGTAACGTTTAAAACGATCTTTGTTATTAAACAACATGAAGAGGTTACCTTTTTGCACGTTTGCTTTTTGCACTGTATGAAACATACCTGACTCAGAAACTGAAACACGCAGGAGCAACAATGCTATACCCAAGCCTCCACCCACAAAATAGCAAGTACGCCAATCGAAATAAAGTTTTAATACAAATGCTGCCACTGCGCCTGTTAAGCCAACACCTGCAACAAGTGATGTTGCCAGTCCTCTTTTTTCTTTTGGAGTGAGTTCTGATACCAATGTAATGCCTGCCCCCAACTCTCCCGCCAAACCAATGCCTGCAATAAAGCGGATGACTTTGTATTGATCTGTTGTTTGCACTAATCCATTAGCTATATTGGCAATGGAATATAAAAGTATAGAACCAAACAACACACTTAAGCGTCCTTTCTTATCTCCCATTACACCCCATAATATTCCTCCAATGAGTAAGCCCCACATCTGCCATTGAATAATGGCTTCACCTTCTGTGAGCAATTGTGCATCTGTTAAATTTAATGAGCGAAGACTTTCCACCCTTACAATACTGAATAGTAACAGATCGTAGATATCAACAAAATAACCCAATGCAGCTACCAGCACTGCCACACTAAATATTGATTTATCCTTTTGTTCAGTCATAGTCAATGGCCCGCTGCTTGTGGTTTGCTTTTGTTCTGTTAACGGCATATAATCGTTCTTAGTAATAACTATTAAAATGCAAAGAAAGAAACTGGTTTTAAAAAGCCCCGGTAGCCGTTCACCGGGGCACGAGAAACTGCTGCTTATAAGAAAGCTTCTTTATTAAATTTTACTGATAGATAAGCCAGGCTGTTGCTGTACAATCTTTATCAGCTGTTGCTCTTATCCAGTGTGCACTGTAGCCATCAGGGAAAACATATTCAACAGTTTTGCCGGCGGCCACTTTTATTTTTTTGTATTCATTCCATCCGTTATGATCTACATCCACTTCCAGGGTGATCGTTATATCCTTATCTGCGGTTAAAGAGATTTTCTTTTTATCATAACCAGTCATCAGGTATGGAAGTGATGGTTGATTCGCTTTTACCTGACTGTTTTTCCAAACACCACCTTCACCAACCGGCTTGCCTAATTTCCAAACATCATCAATACCACCAAACCAAAGACCGTTGCTGTTATTATTACTATTGAAATAATGTCCGTCTTTTGCAGCATTTATTTTTGTTCCGCTTATCACAAGTAAACCACGCCATGTGCAATAATCAATAATTTTCTTTTTATGCGTTGTAATTGGACGAATGGCTGCAAAGCCAGACTCTCTTCCTATTTCATACAAAGTGCCATGAGCGTTCAGCATATATCTTTCCGATTCAAGTTCTCTTGCATTACGATAAGAAAATGTTTCATACTTGTGTGAGGTTTTTGGCAAACGGAAAGTACCCGTTTTATCTTTTACAATAACTGACGCTTCATCCACTTCAAAATCTTTCTTGAAGGAGAGCAACTTCTCCATTTGTTTCGTACTGTCGGCAACAGCAGTTACAACTTCAAGTTTCTCATCTAACTCTGCATATTCTTTTTTACCGTTGCTGATATTGAGTATTTGTAAATTTTTATTATGGCCCGCAGGACGAATCAAATTTGCATGCACATCACCGGCTTCATCAATACCTGCAATTGAATTAAACATGGCATCCTGTTTTACATGCGGCTTACCCGTAAAATGAAAGAATGCTGATGCTGTACAGTTTTTATTCGATTTTATTCTTATCCAGTTTGCAGAAAAATCAGCGGGGAAAATAAGATACTGGTAACCTTTTGCTGCAACAGTGATCTTTTTATAGTTCGTCCATTTATTATTACCTGCTTTATCAATTTCCAATGTAAATGATACTGCTTCTTCCGCATTGTGACTAAGATGCAGTATTTTTTTTCCGAAGCCATTAACCAAAAAAGCATCTGAAGGTACACCTGCTTTTACAGCATCTTTTATCCAGGGTCCACCCCAACCATTTGCTGCACCCCATTGTTTCAGATCGGCAAAATTTCCAAACCATAAATTGGATTGTGAACGGCCAGCCATTGGATTTTCAAGTATCGATGTTTCATCTGTTGCAATAACCAACTTCCCATTCCAGTTACAGAAATCAGGAACATAACGCAGGTGATTACTGATGGGTGAAATACCTGCTGTGTTTTTGTAAGAGAATGTTTTAGGAAAATCATAAAACATACCAAACATATCCATCAACATTTTATTATTTCCAATTTCTCTTATGCGTGGCCACTCGGTAAACCATCCGCCCAAACCTTCGTAAGTACGGGTTGATTTTGGCAACCGGAAACTGTACCATTTACCATTATCCAATAGTTTTAAAATAACTGAACGTTTATCCCAACCCATGCTCCATGCCGGAGCATTATCATCAGGTGCACCATAAATTCCACCGGGACCTGTTACTTCAGTAAATTGTCTTCTTTCAATGATCCTCCATTCTTTCCCATCCCACTCTGCTAATACACCTTTCTCTTCATCATTTTTTGGTGCAGCACCAGCCTTCAGATCTTCTTTTCCTATATCAAAAACTTTATGCTCGCCATTGTTCGCAATGATCAATCTTTTCTGTGCAGTGTAACCGCCTTTCCCATGCCAACCAGGTACCGGTTTATTGAAAAGTTTATTTACTGCAAGCGTGTGCACATTCACTTCATACAGCATGCCTTCCATGTCATAGAAATAAACCATGTTAGCTGGATCAAATAAATGTCTTGCAGTTGCGGTCATTCTTCCCGGCATCACTGTTAGGGGTATTACTCTTACTTTTCCATTAGCATCGATTAAATAAGAACCGGTAATCAATTGATTTGATTCTCTATGAATCATCCTGTTTGCAGGTGTTCCTCCAACGCTTTCGGGATGAATAATCATATTCAAATTTGAATCGATGCTGTAAAGTTTATCTGAACTTCCATTGGGGCAATGTGGTGAATAAGTAACCATCCACAATTTACCGGCCCATGGCACAGTGGCGCCAATACCCACCTCTCTACCCTCTAACTTTTTATCATAATTCCCATCTGTTCCAATTGGTTCGCATGCAGTTGATCCACCTTCATTAAATACAGTAAGATGCGGATATACGCCGCTGATCTGTAACGGTTTTTTGGACGACGGCTTCAATGTAATACCCGTTGATACTGTTGTTTGAGCTGTTATTGTTGCAGCAGCACATATGGCCATGGCACACATAATGCTTCCAGCTGAAAATATCTTTCGCTTCATGTATTAAAAAATTAGTTGAATTATATTTTTGAATTAGTGCCTTTACTGATAGTTGGGATTTTGTGTAAGACCCGGGTTTTGTATACGGTCAACATTTGGGATGGGCCATAAGTATTGCCTGTTTTTATCGAAGTTGCGATCTGCAAGTTTTTTTACATCAGTACCAAAAACAGAGTAATCAGGAACACCATCATCATCCAGCGGCGTAACTCCGGGGAAAGGCCATTTGCTGCGGTTTTGTGCGGCAGGATCGGGCAATCCAATCACTGGTTTCGTTAATGCTTTTTCTGCAAGCTTCCATCGTATAAGATCCATATAACGCAAACCTTCCAAAGGAAACTCTACCCTTCTTTCCCTGCGAACAATCCTTTTCAATTCAGTTGCATTGACTGATGTTACTGAGGGGTAAGATGCCACTGCTGTTACAGCTACACCATAAGCTCTTGCTCGTACCTGATTAATTGCGTTGAGAACAGATGCATCGATTTCGCCCAATTCAATTTTTGCTTCAGCATACGTCAATAATATTTCTGCATACCTGAATAAAATAGCATCATTATCTTCTCTTAAACGATCGGCCCATGTCTGATCAATTCCTTTGCGCCATAAAAACCCGGTAAAGCTGGCGAACTGTGCAACCGCACGGGTATCTCTGTTACTCACTCTCCTGTTTTCTTTTGAACTGAATACAGTTAATGTATCGGGATGTGGTTGATAAGAATAACCTAACCATTGCGTATTGAATTCAACAATGTTTGCAGTGAGACGGGGATCACGGTTTGCAAACGGATTTTTCGGATCATACAAAGCTGATTCATCAATAGGTAATCCATCTTTACATTCATACGCATCGAAAATTTCACGTGTTGGAATCTGTGCACCAAATCCACCTGCATTTCTGCAAATAAAATCCTGCACAAATCCTCCGGCATTAAAAACTTTCTGCGCTTCATCTCTCGGAATACTGATGATGATTTCTTTACTCGTTTCCCCTGCTTTCAGAAACAGATCACGATAGCTTGCATGTAAAGCATATGTACCTCCTGTTGCCAACTGCATAACTGCAGCAGCAGCATCTCTTGCGATATCCCATTTACCTTCATACAACGCAATCCTTGCTTTAACGGCAAGTGCCGAGCCTCTTGTAAAACGTTTAACCTGCGATGTTGTAAATGATACTGGAAGATTTGCGATAGCAAAATCAAGATCTGCAAAAATGAACGTCAACACTTCACTCTTCGCTGTTCTCGTAACATTATATGCCTGTGAAATTTCAATGGGTTCTTTAATTAAAGGCACATCACCAAAATGAGTAATCAAACGACCGTATTCGTAAGCACGCACCAAACGAACTTCTGCTTCAAGCCTTGTTATTACAGAAGCAGGTGTATTGGCTGCCGCACGATCTTTATTTGCAATAAATGCATTGACTCTTGCAATTGCTTTGTAAGCATTCGTCCATAAACTCAAAGCAAAGGCATCATCAGCATTCATGGTGCCAAAGGTTACGGTATTGCCTAACTGTGCACGATGCCAGGCATTATCACTAAAATATTCGTTATCGTTTGCCCAGAAATCGGCACGGTAAAGATCATTCACCGCAAGTTCAAGCTCTGTTTGGTTTGAGTAGAATCCACCTGTTGATGGTTCTGAAAGCGGATTAAGATCAAGCTTGGTGCAGGCACTCAAAGCTGTTGCCAGTATTATAGTAAAATATATTTTTTTCATTGTTGTTTTATTTAGCAGTAACAATCATTTAAAACCTAACGCTTATGCCACCCATAATGGTTGTAACAATCGGATAACCTAAGTTGGCCGCTTCAGGATCGGCACCAATGTATTTCGGGAAATGATGAATAGAGAACAGATCATTTACAGCAGCATAAAAGCGGATTGATTGCACAGCAGCCCGTTTCAGAAATGCCTGTCTCATACTATAGCCAAGCGTAATATTCTTTACTCTGAAATATGCACCGTTCACAAGCCAATGATCTGACACCAGGTAGTTGTTACCATTTGATGTTCTTGACAAACGGGGAAACGTTGCTGCTTTATTTTGTTCTGCTGAATTGTTTACACTCCATAAACGGCCCACCATTGCGCTCGGCATATTACCAAATGCTTCAGCAAATGGCTGTATAGATTCACTTGGTAATAAACTCAGTTTTTTACCTACTCCCTGAAATACCAATCCGAAATCAAAATTTTGATAGTCAAGACGGATATTACCACCATAAATATATCTTGGCAATGAACCACCTAATACTTCTCTGTCTTTATCTGAACTGATACTGCCATCTTTATTCAAATCATTGTACTTCATATCACCCGGCTTTGTATTAGGGAACACCGGGCTTGCTGCTACTTCTCCTGCATTCTGGAAAATGCCGCCGGATCTGTAACCATACCACGAATTAAATTCATAACCTTTCAGGTTTACGATACTTCCCAATGAGCCGGGGTTACTGATTGTAATCACTTCTGTTTTTGCATCAGACAGGTTTGCAGCTACAGAATAATTCACTTTACCAAAATGATCTCTCCAACCCAATTCAATCTCCCAACCTTTTGCACCTATCGTACCCAGGTTGTCATATGGATCATTAAAGCCAACATAGTTTGGAATGTCAGAGATGAGAAGAATGTCTCTTGTTCTGCGAACAAAATAATCTGCAGTAACTGTAAGCCTGCTGTTAAGTAATGTCATGTCGATACCAACATCGGTAGTGCTGGTTGTTTCCCAACTGATATCTTCAATGGCAAAATCAGTTTGTGCATAACCTGTAAGTGGCACAACTGCAGTGCCCTGATAAAACAAAGCTGTGCTTGCAGCAAGTGAAGCCTGGTAGGGATAATTACCTATACGCTCGTTGCCCGCTTCGCCGTAAGAAGCACGCAGTTTAAGAAATGAAAGCCACTTTACATCTTTCAAAAATGTTTCTTCTGAAAGCACCCAGCCGGCAGACACAGATGGGAACATTGCATCACGATAGTTCTTTCCAAAGCGTGAAGATTTATCGTAACGTATATTACCCTGAATAAAATAGCGATCATTAAAACTATAATTCACTCTCCCAAAAAATGAACGTAGCGCCGATTCTGAAGCATTGCCTGAGTTGTCACGGAATTCCTGCGAGCCAACACTCAGGTAGGGAAATGTTGTTAACGGAAATCCATCTCTTGATGCAGAAATCGATTCGAAGTAATTATAATTTTCTTCATAACCTGCCAATGCCTCAATGCTGTGATACTTACCAATGTCTTTACGATAGTTTGCAAGAAACTGTCCGTTCATGATCAGGTTTTCTGTGCGGCCCTCGTTTAAGAAAGTAGTTGAACGGAGGTTTGTGAAAATTACACGTGACGGATCGTTAATATCTGTGAACCTGATTTGCTTTGCAAAGGTTTTATTTTTATCAAAATCAAAACTGGGCGAAATCAAAGCAGTTAATGTAAGATCTTTAATAGGTTTCACATTAATGGCTAACCTGCCAAGCAGTTGGCTTTGTGTACTCTTACCAAAACCACCTTCGTAAATCTGTGCAAGCGGATTACGTCCATCTTTGCCCGGAGCATATCGTCCGTCAGAATAATAATCATCATAAATAGGTGGCAGTACTCTTCCTTCGTACACAGGACTGCCAAAACCCGGTGTTGAAACTGTTGACTTTGTTGTGGTACGTCTATATGCAATGTCAAGATTTACTGAAATGCGGTCATTGATCTGCAGATCATTGTTGAGACGCACCAGGTAACGGTTATAATTAAAGTTATCATAAAACGCACCTGCATTCTGATAACCCAACGAAGCTTTTGTTTTCAGTTTACCAGTACCCATTGTAAATACAAGGTCGTGCCGCTCACGTGGTGCAAACCTGTACTTCATTGTTGCACGTTGCCAATCGGTATTTGGAAATCTGTCGGGGCTTACTTTGTTACTATCGAGGTAAGAATTAATAAACGCCTGTGGATAGGGCCCTGATGATGCGCCATCGTTGACCGACTGCTCATTAAAATAGCGCATGTAATCCTGCACACCAACAAAGGATGGTAATGATGTTGGCGTTTGCACGGCATACTCATAATTATATTCAAGACTTGACTGACCATTCTTTGCACGCTTGGTGGTGACCAGTACTACACCGGCCGCACCTCTTGAACCATAGATTGCCGCTGAAGCTGCATCTTTCAAAACAGAAATACTTTCAACATCATTTGGATTTACATTATCGATGCTGTTAACAGGAACACCATCAACCAAAATCAACGGACTATTTTCACCGGTAGTGGTAATACCACGTATGCGGATAGATGCCCCTGAACCGGGGGCGCCGCTACTGCGTGTAACAGAAACACCGGAAATACTTCCCTGCAATGCTTCCGATACCTGAACTGTTTGACGGCCTCCAACATCTTTTGCGCCAATGGTTGATACAGAGCCGGTGAGATCTTTTTTCTTTTGTGTACCATAACCAACTACTACCACTTCATCCATACCTTTTACTTCAGCAGCAAGACGGATGGAAAGATTGTCTTCCGTAATGTCCACAGTTGTGGTTCGGTAATTCACAAAGGTTATCGTCAATTTTTTTACAGTTGTGGCAACCTGTAATGTGAATTGACCTGATTCGTTTGTTGTAGTACCAACGGTGGTGCCCTCAGCTACCACACTAACACCTGCCAATGGCAGATTGCTGGCGGCATCGGTTACAGTACCCTTTATTGTTTTGTTTTGTGCCAGCACGGGTAGAGTAAGTAAAAGGCAGAGGGAAAAGAATAACAGCAGTTTTTGTTTCATTGTGCAATCGTTTTTAGATTTGAGACTTTAGCAGGAAAGGCTTAAAAAATAAATGAGGATATAAATTTAGATTTGCAGTGCAGGGTATTCCAACTTTTGGCCTGTGCAATACAAAACCAAAACTTTGAACAACTTAACTAACTGCAAATAAGTATTTTGCAAACCCATGCCACAGCAAAATGAACAATACGAAAGCAAGGAATCGTTCTATCATTTAGACCTTTGTTGTCGTATGGCAGCAGAAAAAGTTGGAAAGGCATCATTTGAGAGCTGGACAAACGGAGATTACCTGCGTTTAAGTGGTCAGCTTTTCAGACAAACGAATGTGCAAATAAGCCCAAGTACATTGAAGCGTATTTTCGGCAAGCTCAAAACAACCGACAGGTATTATCCTCAAAAAGCAACACGTGATGCACTTGTGCAATACAATGGCTATAATGATTGGGATACATTTGTAGCAAAATACCCTAAACCTGTTGCAACGAAAGAAGAAGAGCCGGTTGATGAGTCAACAAAAAATATCTCAGCAAAAACCGTTTCTAAAAAAGGAAGGAATATCTACATAATAGCTGCGTTAATATTCATCGCTGTGATTATTTTTTGGGCTTTGCAAAAAAACAAATCAGTCCAAACCGTTACTTCTGCTGATGTCGACTTGCTTTGCAGTAAGCCGGAAGGTGAAGCACCTCACTCAACTACATTTACCATAAAACTTGCAAATAGTTTTAAAGGAGATAAAGACAAGTTTACGATTGATTTTGGTGATAATCATCGGGAGAAAGAAATAGATGACGGTTTAACCATTTCACATTATTATGAAGTACCCGGCCGATACTATGCACGTTTGAAATACAATGGAACTCCGGTTGACTCTGTATCGGTTTATCTCAAAACAAACGGGTGGACAGCTACCGCACAATTACAATTCGATACTTCAAAAGTGTATCCCGTTAACATTAATCGCTATACCAAAACCGGCAAGCTTGAAGTAACGGCAAACGAAGTAAGCTCCGCAGGTGTTGACACAAGCAAAGCCTTCTTTGTGCATTTTGTAAACACAAAACCGTTACCTGTTGATGCTGATAATTTTGAATTAAATCTGTGGGTAAGCACCTCTCTTCCACGCCCGGGAATACGTTGTTCGCAAGCGGATATAACAATTTATGGTGAACAATCGAGTCACGTTGCCAGGTTCATCAAACCAGGTTGTGTAACCTGGGCATTACTGAATTTTTCCGAAATTCATCATGAAGGCGAAAGAGAAGACCTGAGTTTTCTTGGCGTAGATCTCACTGCAGGTGGTCGAATAAAATTGAAAGTTGTTAATAAGAAAGCCACCCTTTTTATTAATGACAAAATAGTTCATGAAACCGCTTATCGTATTCCACTGAAGAAATTCTATGGTATGCGTATAACTTTTGGTGGGATTGGTGTTATCGATGGATTTGCTTTAAAAGATCTCAAGACTGGGAAAATATACTCAGAAGGGTTAACGAATATCGGATCTCAATCTCAATAATATTATTAACCAGCTGAACTATACTGGTTCGAAAGCTGGTTAATCCTGTTTAAAAGACAACCCGACTTTTTGAAGGGTTGTCTTTTAAGGTGTGGAGAAAAGAGAACCGAATGTGAACCATTTGAGGGAAGATTTGTCAATTTTAGTAAATCTGGATTCGTTGCTACAAAGTTGTTAAGCATCGCAGATAACTTTTTGAAAGAAGACTGAGGATAACCAAAAACTCCTTTCACCCCATTAACTCAGTTACCAAATAGACAAAACTTTTACAGGCATCCAAGTAAGCTCTGCTTCAGCTCCGGTAATAGGCGATCTTCTCTATAATCTTGTTGTACTAATGCTATTACAGATTAGTGAAGCCAAACAAATCTACCCTTCAAATCAGATATTCATAATCACCAGACTTCTGATAATCTATCAGTTAATAAATTTTCAGTCCATCCCGAATGAATCCGAAATTAAATACCTGAATCAAATATGATTACTGTTACACTGTCATCTCTCCGACATTTCAGCAACTTGCTTAAGGTAATTTTCCGGTTTGAATTTGTAACTTTAAACAAACCCTCAATTTCAGAGCTAAATGGTCGACTCGTCAGATCATAAACAATTAGCAGAAAGCCTGCTTGCTCAGGTAGCAGATGCCACCCTTGGTCTTTCTGGCCATGATTTTATAGTTGAACTCGCAAAGAAAATACCTCCTATTATTAATATGCGCTATTGCTTTGTTGTAGAGTGCGCCAACAAGGAAAAAACAAGGTTACGTACCGTTGCCTTTGTTGAGGGCGACAAAGTGCTGGATAATATTGAATATAATACCGCAGAATCAGCATGCAGTATGGTCGTAAATGGCGATGCATACTATTTACCAAAAGGTGTCAAAAAATTCCATCAGGGAACAGCAGGAATTGAAGCATATGTGGCCGTTCCTATCATCAGCAAACTCACAGGTGAAATGCTTGGTCATATTGCTGCATCAGATCCAAACCCGATAACTGATAAAAAAAACCGGGTAGCTATTCTTAAAATTTTTGCAGCACAACTGGCAAGTGAACTGGAGCGAATGCAATCTGAAAAAGAACTCGAACAAAAAAAATATGACATCGAATTATACCGGCAAACCTTACGCAATCTTCACGAAGCAGTATTTTGGGTGAATGCCAACGGTAATATCATTGAAGTAAATGAAATGGCAACTCACATGACGGGAAGAAGTCGTGACGAATTGCTAACTATGAAAGTACCTGAACTTAACCCGTCTGAAATTGTTCAGGATTTTCCTGGGTTCTGGAAAAAACTAAGGAAAGCAAAAAAAATTACGTTTGAAGCAAAACATCTTCACAAAGAAGGTTATTTCTACGAAGTTGAAATAACAGGAAATTATATCGAATATAACGGACAGGAGTTTTCGTGCAGTATTGTAAGAGATATACGTAAAAAGAAAAAGGAAGAAGATATATTACGCATCATTTCCGAAGGCACTGCAGCTCTCACAGGTATGGATTACCTGCAAGGGCTCACAAAAATTGTTACCGAAGTTTTAGGTGTTCGTTATGCACTTGTATCTGAATGTGCCAATGAAGAAAAAACGAGAGTACGTACCATTTCATATGTTGATCGTAAACAAGTGCTGGAAAATATTGAATATGATCTTGAAGGCACACCTTGCCAATATGTAATGAATGGAAAAGATTATTTCTGTGCTGACGAACTTGAAAAAAGCTTCCCGGGCGAAAAAGGTATTCAATCATATATAGCTGTTCCCATTAACAGCCCTGAAACAGGTGAAGTATTGGGACATATTGCTGCTCTGGATAGTGTCCCTATGACGAGCGATCAGAACCAATCAAACATACTCCGCATTTTTGCCGCAAGAGCAGGCGCTGAAATGGACAGACTGGCTGCACTGAAAAAACTGGAAGAACTCAACAAAGCATTAGACCTTAGTTTAAAAGAAAGTGATCAACGTTATAAAGATTTGTTTGAACAGGCACCAATTGCTTATGTACATGAAGGTCTCGATTCGAAATTTATAAAAGCAAACAGGGCGGCCCTTAAAATATTAGGGGTTAAGCCGGAGGAAGTGCCTTTTACTTATGGCAGTTCACTTGTACCCAACACTCCTGATGCACAGCAACGGCTTAATGAAGCGTTTGCTTCTATTGGAAGAGGAACGGACACAAGTGGAATTGTACTTGAATTGAGGCGCAAAGATACAGGAGCTCCAATATGGATACAATGGTGGTCGAACCCGGATGTTGGTGGACAATTTACAAGAACAATGTTCATTGATATTACTGAACGTGTGTTGATGGAACAGGAACAGGTCCGTTTAAAAGCGCAGAACCAATATCTGCAGGAAGAAATTAAATACAATCACAACTTTGAAGATATTGTGAGCACCAGCAAAAACTTTCATAAGGTATTGCAGCAAATTGAACAGGTGGCTTCCACTGACGCAACTGTTTTAATACTTGGAGAATCGGGAACCGGAAAGGAATTAATTGCAAGGGCCATTCACAATATCAGCAAACGCAACAAACGTCCTTTGGTAAAAGTAAACTGTGCTACACTTCCTGCCAATCTGATCGAAAGTGAATTGTTTGGTCATGAACGAGGTGCATTTACAGGTGCTATGGAAAGAAAGATCGGTCGTTTTGAGTTGGCGGATACAGGTACAATTTTCTTAGATGAAATTGGAGAGCTGCCGGTTGAATTGCAGGCAAAACTGCTGCGTGTATTGCAGGAAGGTGAATTTGAACGATTGGGCAATCCTAAAACAATGAAAGTAAACGTTCGCATTATTGCAGCTACTAATCGAAATCTTCAAACAGCCATCGAGAAAAAAGAATTTCGTGAAGATCTCTATTACCGCCTGAACGTTTTCCCCATCATCACTCCACCATTGCGTGACCGTAAAGAAGATATTCCATTACTCCTAAAACATTTCATCCGTAAGCATGAAACAAAAATGGGCAGAAAAATAACTGAAGTTGCTCCGGATGTTTTAAATGCCCTTCACCAATACAGCTGGCCTGGCAATGTTCGTGAACTGGAGAATTTAATTGAACGTGCATTGATCCTTTCGAAAGGTTCTGTCCTTGAATATGGCGATTGGATACCTGCAGCTTCCGGAATATCGACAGCACATCAGACTTCGTCATCAAAACAAACCTTAGAAGATGTTGAAAAGGACCACATCATCGAAACCTTACAAAGAACCAACTGGAAAGTAAGTGGCGAAAAAGGAGCTGCAAAAATTTTAGGTCTTAATGCCACAACACTGGAAGCACGTATGAAAAAACTCGGCATCACAAGGCCAAAATGATGCTTTACTATCTCATAAAATATCCAGCCATCCACAACGGATGGCTTTTTTTCATCTTTCAATAAAAAAAAAGAACGACCAGAATATTCCCAAAGGAAAAATCCCAATCTAATGGGAAAGTCCCAACAGATTGGGATGAAAAGACACTCAACAATTTGCAAAAGACACAAGTAAAAAATCACGAAACCCTTTACTGCAAAGCATTTCAGGGCAACCACGGTTCTCCGAAATAAATGCGGCATAGCGTTGGCCTTAAATACCATGCCGAAATTTTACATTATGCCAAAGCAAATTACAACTGAAGAATTTCAAACGAAAGTAACGGAGAGCAAATTTTTATGCGTGGTGAAATTTAAAACTAAATGGAGCGGAGCCTCTCAGATAGTGGAACCATTTTACAAAGAATTATCGATCACCTACCGTGGTGTAGCCAATTTTTTTATTGTAGATACAGAGCACGATAACAGCCTTGCTGAACGCTTCGGCATTATGGAACTCCCTACGATCCTGCTGTTTAAAAAAGGAACTGTGGTTGATCATACAATAGGATTAACATCAAAACAGCTGTTGATCGAAAAAATAGAACATGCACTTTTTGACAACACAGATGAAAAAACTAACTAAATCACATTTGTTATGCGTAACGATCTAAAAGCATGGTACCAACAGCATTTCGGAAGTTTTACCTCTTTACAGCTGTTTGAAATTGAAGAAATGAGTGAATACGAGCTGGGCCTGATACAGCTGCCTGATGTCAATTACAAAAACAACAAAACAGTGGCAACATTACTTTTTGCAGAGAGTCACAGAGAATTAAAAACAATTCTGCAAACAGTTATCAATCGCATCGCAAACTGAACAGACCATTAATCATAAACATTAAACCTTTAAAACAGAAAACCATGTCACCGGAAATTAAGTATGCTTATTTAAAAAGCCACCCTCTCTTTGCTAATGCAACTGAGCAAAGCATTCAACAGGCTTCTGATTTAATGAAAGTAAAAACCATTTACCGTAATGAAAGCTTTGGGTATGGAGATGCGAGCTTCAGCAAGATATTTCTGCTCATCCAGGGAAAAATAAAAATTGCCGAGATCAACAACGACGACAGCAGTGAGCTTATCAAAGACATTTTAACGGCACCTGATATTTTCGGTGACTTGAGTATGGAAGGCAATACAGTTATTGATGAATATGCTGAAGCACTTACAGCAAATACAGTGGTGTGCATCTTCACTATTGGTGATCTGAAGCAGATAATGCATCACAACCCCGCAATTGCAATAGCATACGCAAATCTGGTCAATAAAAAATTACGCAAACTTGAATCAAAGCATTCCGACCTGGTATTTCGTGATGCAAAGAGCCGCCTGATCCGTTTTATCAAAAACTGGGCTATGACGGATGGCAACCGTGTTGGTGATAAAATTATCCTCAATAATTATTTAACGCATACTGACATTGCGAATGTAATTGCAACAAGCAGACAAAGTGTAAATGTGCTTTTTAATGAACTGAGAGATGAGGGGCTTTTATTTTACAACCGTAAACACATTGAACTGAACGATCAGTTCATCTGGAATTAAGCAATTAATTTACTATAACTGTAAATAACAAGACAGTATAACCGTACCATGCCAATTAGCTTTGCATTCATTAAACCTTTCTCACAGATTGATTTAGGGTTAGGAAATAATGGTTCTGTTTCCACAGAGCCATTCTTCTGAAATTCTTAACAACCGGATCTAAATATGCCATTTGTATCATTCATATTCAGGGTGCATCAACCTTATGCGTTAGCAAACTATACATCCAGAGATGTAGGGTTGCTTCATAATTATTTTGACGAAGAAGCTACTGTTGCTCAACTAAACCGTATTGCTGAAGATTGTCTTATGCCTGCCAACCGCCTTCTATTAAAATTAATCAAAGAGTACGGGGGAAATTTCAAAGCAGCATTTTCAATCAGTGGAATTATGTTTGAACTACTGGAGCTTTACCGTCCTGATGTGCTGGAACAATTTAAACGCCTTGTAAAAACAGGTTGTGTTGAAATACTTGGAGAGTCATGTAACAATTCTGCAAGCTGGCTCTATTCACGTACCGAATTTAAACGCCAGGTAGAAAAACATAAAGCGATAGTTGAGGAATTGCTCAACGTAACTCCAACAGTGTTCCGAAATACAGAACTGATCCATGATAATAATCTAGCAACCTTTATTCATTCACTTGGTTTTGAAGGAATGTTCTGTGAATCTGTCGATCAGTTACTGCATCAGCGTTCACGAAACAAAACCTATACCAGTCCTGGTAATAAAATTCCGCTATTGCTCCGTAACTTCAGGATGAGTGATGATATTGCATTTCGTTTTGCTGATGAAGAATGGCCAGAGTGTCCATTGACAGCCGAAAAATTTGCATCATGGATACATGCACATCCCGCAGACACAGAATGTATCAACCTGATGCTCGACTATCAAACCTTTGGCATTTACAAAACAAAAGAAACAGGCATTTTTGATTTTCTTGAAGCCTTGCCCGGCCACATTTTACAAAACCCCGATTGGTTGTTTGCAACGCCTACAGCAATACTTCCCACATATCCATCAAACGATGTGTATGATGTGAGTGAAACCATTTCGTGGGCAACAAACGGAGGGAACAGCAGCAGCCGTTGTGAAAATGCGATGCAGAATAAAATGCTGCATAAAATTTTCAGTCTTGAAACGGCCATAAACAAAAGCAATAATCCGGAACTTAGAAAAACATGGAAATTGTTACAGGCATCCGACTACTTCAGTTATATGTCGCCGGAAAAATATACAATTCCCGACCCCTTGAATCCATATAATTCTGCAGAAGAAGCCTATCAAAACTATTTGAATATTGTTACCGATTTTGAATTACAACTGATTAAACAGGGACTAGCCGATTATAAAGAATATAAACAGCCATTACATTATTCAACACTTTATTAAAATGATATGAATCAAAAATTAAAAGGACAAATAGCTATTGTTACAGGTGCCAGCAGTGGCATCGGCGCAGGTGTATCGAAAGAACTTGCAAAGGAAGGCGCAACAGTTGTGGTAAACTATCCCGTTATAAACGGAAAAGAAATGGCTGAGAAAGTTGTAGCAGACATTGCCGCCAACAGTGGCAAAGCCATCAGCTACCAATGTGATGTAAGCAAAGAAGACCAGGTAAAGCAAATGTTCGCAGATGTCGTCAACCAATTTGGAACAGTTGATATACTTATCAATAATGCAGGCTTGCAAAAAGATGCTCCTTTTACGGAAATGACATTGGATCAATGGAACTTTGTTATTGGCGTTAATCTTACCGGCCAGTTTCTTTGTGCAAGAGAAGCTATTAAAGAATTTTTGCGCAGAGGTGTTAATGGTAAATCGAAAAGTGCAGGTAAGATCATTTGCATGAGCAGCGTACACGAAGTAATTCCATGGGCCGGTCATGCAAACTATGCAGCAAGCAAGGGAGGTGTAAATCTGATGATGAAAACCATTGCACAGGAATATGCGCCAAAAAATATCCGTATCAATTCCATTGCTCCCGGCGCTATTGCTACTCCCATTAATCATGATGCATGGGATACAAGCGAACATTTACAGCAGTTATTAAAACTTATTCCGCAAAAACGTGTTGGACAAGTAGAGGATATTGGCAAAGCTGCTGCCTGGCTGGCAAGTGATGATGCAGATTATATTAACGGCACTACGCTGTTTGTAGATGGTGGTATGACGTTGTATCCGGGTTTTGAAGACAATGGTTAAGCTGGAAGATTGTCAAGAGAACTTAACGGGTAATTATAAAATAGAACCCTACATCAAAATAAAAAAAATGAACGCAGAACAAAAACGATTGACAGGTAACAACTGGAAAAAATGGGGGCCTTACCTGAGTGAACGGCAGTGGGGAACTGTGCGTGAAGATTACAGTGAACATGGTAATGCATGGGATTATTTTCCGCATGATCATGCACGAAGCAGAGTTTATCGTTGGGGTGAAGATGGCATTGCAGGCATTAGTGATGAGATGCAACGTATTTGTTTTGCAGTTGCATTATGGAATGGCAAAGACCCGATACTGAAAGAACGGTTATTTGGATTAACCGGCAACGAAGGAAATCATGGTGAAGATGTTAAGGAGTTGTATTATTATCTCGATAGCACACCCACGCATTCTTACATGAAGCATTTGTATAAGTATCCACAAGAGAAATATCCTTATGCTGATCTTGTGAATACAAACCGCAACCGCAACAGGTTTGAAAAAGAATATGAACTGCTCGATACCGGTTTATTCAACGAAGGAAAATATTTTGATGTAATAACAGAATATGCCAAACAGGATGCAGAAGACATTTACATCCGTATCAGCATTCATAACCGTGCCGATGAAACTGCATATCTTGCACTGCTCCCTACCCTATGGTTTCGTAACCTATGGAGCTTTGGCTTATTAGATGAAAAACCATCCATTACGCAGTTGAATGATTTTAGTGTACAATTACAGCATCCTGAATTGGGCACCTACTATTTTTCCTATGACAAACCTGTTCGTACCCTTTTCACAGAAAATGAAACAAATACACAGCGGCTATACGATCAGCCAAATGCAACTCCATTTGTGAAAGATGCATTTCATACTGCTGTTATTGATCAACAATATGATTTGCTGCAGGAGAAAAAGCAAGGAACAAAACTTGCGCCTATGTATGAAGAAAATCTTGCTGCAAACGAATCAACTACCATTTACCTGCGGCTGGGTAGAGAATTACCTGTTGAACCGTTATCTGCAGATAAGGCTGAAGAAGTATTTAACAATCGCATCGCAGAAGCTGATGAGTTTTACGAAGCAATTCTTGTAAAGGAAAACAAGGAACAACGAAATATTCAACGACAGGCATTTGCCGGTATGTTGTGGAGTAAGCAATACTTCAATATTGATATTCCACGTTGGCTCAATGGCGACAGGGGACAGATAGCTCCACCCGAAGCAAGAAAGACGGGCCGTAATCATCACTGGCACTCACTCAATAATGAAGATGTTATTTCCATGCCCGATAAATGGGAATATCCCTGGTATGCTGCATGGGATCTTGCATTTCATTGCGTGCCGCTATCAATGATTGATCCGCAGTTTGCAAAAGAACAACTCATTTTATTTTTACGTGAATGGTATATGCATCCTAACGGTCAGTTACCTGCGTATGAATGGAGTTTTGGCGACGTGAATCCACCAGTGCATGCATGGAGTTGTTTGCAGGTGTACAAAATGGAAAAAGAAAAAACCGGCAAAGGCGATATTGATTTTCTGGAACGGGCATTTCAAAAATTATTGATCAACTTCACCTGGTGGGTAAACCGAAAAGATCACAAAGGCAACAATGTATTTGAAGGTGGATTTCTTGGTTTAGATAACATTGGTGTGTTTGACCGAAGCAATATGATTCCCGGTGGTGGAGTGCTGGAACAGGCCGATGGTACAAGCTGGATGGCGATGTACAGTTTGAATATGCTCGAGATGGCATTGGAAATTGCACAGCACAATAAAAACTATGAAGATGTAACCACGAAGTTTTTTGAACACTTTGTTTACATCGCTGAAAGCTTGAACCGCATTGGCGAAAACTGGACAGGCAGCTGGGATGAAGAAGAGGGATTCTTTTATGATGTATTGGCAATGCCCGACGGCAGATATATTCCATTGAAAGTAAGAAGCCTTGTTGGTCTCTCTACTATGTTTGCCGTATTGGTATTGAAGAAAGAACAACTCGAAAAAGTACCGGAGTTCTACCGGCGTTTAAAATGGTTTCAGAAATACCGCAAAGACAACGGACAATATCTTGTTATTGAAAACCTGAAACAGCATGATGATATTTTATTGTCACTAGTGCCAAAAGATCGTTTACAACGTTTATTGAAAGCATTACTTGACGAAAAAGAATTTTTGAGTAAAGGTGGCATCCGTTCTATTTCGAAAATTCATGAACATGGGTACTCCGTAAATATCAATGGAGAGGAATTTGGACTCGATTACCAACCTGCTGAAGGTACTTCTTCTCTCTTTGGAGGAAACAGTAATTGGCGTGGACCTGTTTGGATGCCGATGAATTATTTATTGGTAAAAGCACTGAAACAGTATTGTGATTATTATGGACCCGATTGCCAGGTTGAGTTTCCCACCGGTTCAGGGAATAAGATGATGTTGAGTGAGATATCAGAAGAAATTTCAAAACGCCTTGTTTCAATTTTTGAAATGGGTGAAGACGGGCATCGCCCTGCAAATGATCATTACTCAATATATAAAGACGATCCGCATTTTAAAGATCTTATTTTGTTCTACGAATATTTCCATGGCGATACTGCAAGAGGTGTTGGCGCATCGCACCAAACAGGATGGACTGGTGTTGTGGCAGAACTCATTCAACGTATCAACAAAACCGAACAGCCTGCAAAAGAAAAAAACAGCAAATTAAAAGTTGCCAATTGAGCGATTGAAAAACATCATCATGTTACAAAAAGACAAAACGATACTTTCAGATTTTCCCGAAGCTATTCGTCATGAATGGATCGAAACAAATGGTTTAGGCGGATGGTCATCTTCTTCGATCATTGGCTGCAACACACGCAGGTATCATGGTTTGCTGGTTGCTGCCACCAAACCACCTGCTGAACGGATGAACCTGCTTTCAAAACTTGATGAAACGATCATTACCAATTCATCTGTTGGGCCGGTGAGTTATGAGCTTGGTACCAATCTTTATCCCAACAATACTATTCATCCAAACGGAAATAAATATCTGCAGCATTTTAGTAAAGAGTTGTTTCCGCAATGGAACTATCGTGCAGGCCATGTGCGCCTGAGCAAAACGATTGCAATGGTTCAAAATGAAAATACAACGCTTGTGCTCTATAAAGTTGAAGAAGCAACAGAGCCTTTCACACTTGAGCTAAGACCATTTGTTGCAGCAAGAGGATATCATTCGTTACAGCATGAAGGGCCGCAATTACAGTGGAATGCAGAATTTGAAAATGATGTTTTTCACACAATGCCAGATGGAGAAACCAACCTGTTCATAAAAATTTCCGGAGCAACGTATCAGCATCAGCCTGCATGGTTCAATCGATTTCATTACAGTGTTGAACAATACCGTGGATTGGATTTCGAGGAAGATCTGCTCAGCCATGGCGTCTTCTCCATTCAACTTCAGAAAGGAGATTCATTAGGTATTATTATTTCAACAACTGACCCTTCAGATAAAGATGCAACACTGCTATTCCAGAAAGAAGAACAACGCAAACTGTCTTTGCTGAATAATAACACAGATGACGTAACAAAACAATTATTCCTGGCAGCCGATCAATTCATTGTAAAACGTGGCGATGATCTCAAAACAATTATTGCTGGCTACCATTGGTTTACCGATTGGGGAAGGGATACGATGATCGCATTACCCGGACTTTGTCTCAGTACAGGCCGTTATAATGATGCTAAGAAAATTCTTTCTGCTTTTGCACAGAGTGTGAGCATGGGTATGCTGCCTAATCGTTTCCAGGATAACAATGAGCCACCTGAGTATAATAATGTAGATGGTACTCTTTGGTATTTTATTGCAATACATAAATACCTGGCGGCAACTGCTGATGAAGAGTTTGTTTTATCAGAACTGTTGCCGGTACTAAAAGAAATGATTGATTGGCATTTTAAAGGAACACGTTACAATATTCATGTAATAGAAGATTGTTTATTATACGCCGGTGAAAAAGGACAGCAACTAACGTGGATGGATGCACGTATTGGTGACTGGGTTGTCACACCACGTATGGGCAAGCCCGTTGAAGTACAGGCGCTGTGGTATAACGCACTTCGCATTTTTGCCGATCTGTTGAGAAAAAACAAACAAGAAGAAGATGCAGCAATGGTTGAACTAAGTGCTGAAAAAGTAAAACATAGTTTTGAAACACTCTTCTGGAACAAACAAGCGGGCTATTTATATGATGTGATCGATGAAGAAGGGACTCCTGATCCATCTCTTCGCCCCAATCAGTTATTTGCCATCAGTCTGCCGTTCCCTTTACTTGAAGGAGAGAAAGCAAAAGCCATATTAGATATTATTACAAGAGAATTGTACACGCCTGTCGGTTTACGAAGTTTAGCTCGGGGAGATGAACGTTATGTTGGAGTGTATGGAGGTTCACCATTAAAACGAGATGGCTCTTATCACCAAGGTACTGTTTGGACTTGGTTGTTAGGACCCTATGCTGATGCCATTTACAAAGTGGGTGGCGATGAAGTAAAAGAGAAGATCAAACAAATCATTGATGCGTTTGCTTATCATCTCAACGAAGGAGGCATTGGTTCTGTTTCAGAAATAGTTGATGCTGATAATCCGCATACGCCGAGAGGTTGCGTGGCGCAGGCATGGGGTGTGGCAGAGTGGTTACGCATTGTTAAAGAGATGCACTTCTGATACTCGGCGCACTTTCCATTATTCTTTAAAGTAATACAGGAAACTGAACATCACTTTTTGCTCCCGATCGTTTTAAACTGAATCACAAAACCAATCTGAGCATAGAAAGGCAACAACGGCTGTGTTTGAAAATCCTGCTCAATCTTTCTACCTGCCTTCAGGTAAAAGGTGCAGTTGCGGGTTGAATAGCCAAGACGAACACCTGAATACAAAATACCTCCGGTTGATGGCTCATACCAGCCGTCCTTCACTGCAGGAAAAATTTCTTTGTATTCTTTTGAATGTTTGAAATGTGTGAGTATAGCTTTATCAAAGCCGGCTTCTGCTGCAATAAACCAGTGCTTCCGGTAATAGCCGATTGTGGTTGAAACATCTGCACCTATATTTACTAAACGGGAATAGCTGTTTTCAAATCGTCGCAGTTCAGCTCGAAACTCAGAAGCAAAATAGAAATTTCCTTTTTTCATCCACATGATTTGCGCCCCGGTTTTAATATTGAAATCATCAGCCATTGTTTTACCGAAAGGAGCAGTATACTCAAGGTTTATAATCGTTTGCTGTTTTGATTTAAGGCGATACCCATATTGAACTGAATAGGTTAATGCATTATCAATCGCCAATTGCCCGGAAGCAAGATGTCTTACACTCCGATGGTCTGACGCCCAATTTACCGTTTGAGCTTTTGCAGCAAAACTGCTGAATACAACCGCAACAAAAACTATACTTTTCATTTTACAAAGAATTTAAATACTGTAAAGCCACTGGAAAGAATTGCATCCAGCCTGATGGAAAACTTAAAAAATCATGACCGGCATTGTCTATTCGTTGCAATTGAACTTGCTGGTACGCAGATGATACATGCCTTGCATGATCTAAGCCGTAGGCTCTGTTCCGTTCGCTGTATACAAATAAAACGGGAGGAGCAAACATGTGCAAATTACCACTCCAATCCGGTCGTTGCTTTTCACCAAGTTCAAATAGTGCTTTATTTACTACTGCACCAGCTCTCCAGAATGGTAATAAAGACTCGTTACCGGTCGGGTTATCGGGAGAACTTTCAGCTCCTGCCAACAATCCGATTTTATAATCCAGAATTGCATGCTGATCTTTCTTTCCGGTAATAAACTGATCAAGATAAAATGCATCGTTTAAAATCTCACTTGTAAATCGTATGTCTCTTGCTCTTTTAACATACGCTTCAATATCCGTCCATTTAAATCCACCGGGCTCACAAAAAACTGCACCATTTACAGTTGATGGAAACTGATTGATATAGGCCGTTGCCAGAATAGCTCCCCAGGAATGTCCAAGTAAGAAAAGTTTTTGTGATGAAGATTTTCGATAGTGAAGAATAACAGCATTCAAATCATCGATCATGAGTTGTATAGAAAAATCTTCTTTATTGTGACGTTTAGACAAACCCGATCCACGCTGATCAAAAAAAATCACAAAGTAACCTTTGCTGGCAAACTCCTTACAATTTAACAGATAACGATAATCGCTTCCCGGCCCCCCATGCAAAATGACCAACATGCTGTTTTGAGGATTGCCGAAAGTCTCTGCGTGAAAAAGTGTACCATTTGCAGCAAGAGATGGTATTGTAGAATCCTGCTCAACCGTATGCGGCACAAGGTTTCCTTCCTGCAGTATCAATTTCCCTTTTGTACATGACGAAACAACAAGCAATAAAACAATAACAGCAGTACTCTTCATTATACGTTGTTTTATACTTATGAAATTGAGAAAGGTTGAAAGAATAGATTGTCGTATATGAGACCGGCAGCTATAAGTACATGTAAAAAAATGTTATTCTGCATTGAATGATGAATATCCTTTAGATTAAATTATTTTTCTGGTGAAGTCATTTAACCGACACGAGCTCCACGATTATCATTGTCACTTTGCAGCTCACTTAAACAATCATACACAAATGAAAAACTCTTCTCTTCAGCCACTTTCACTTGCGGCTATTACATTAAGAATTTTATTGGGGCTTGTAGTATTTCCTCACGGGGCACAAAAATTATTTGGTTGGTTCGGCGGCTATGGTTTTACCGGCACCATGCAATATTTCACAGGAACAGTTGGGCTACCATGGATCATCGGATTTCTTGTGATCATGCTTGAATCGATTGGCGCAATTGCATTAATTGCAGGGCTTGGCACAAGAGCCATTGCAGCCGCCTATATTATTCTAGCAGTTGGTATTGTATTCACATCTCATGTTCAACATGGATTTTTCAGCAACTGGTTTGGCAACCAAAAAGGCGAAGGCTTTGAATATTTTCTGTTATGGATAGGAATGGCATTGGCATTACTCATGATCGGTGGCGGGCAGTATGCAGTGGAACGCATCATTAAAACATCAAAATAATTTTTTGAAGAGAATGAAAAAAAGACCTGGGATAGTAGTACGTATTTGCATTATTATTATAATACTTTCATCCTGCTCAACAAAAGAAATGACGACTCATTCAACAGGAGATACTACCCTGACCATTTTTCATAAAACAATTCAGCTTAACGGTGTTGATCTGTTTTATCGTGAGTCGGGCCCGGCAGATTCGCCGGTTATTTTATTACTGCATGGATTCCCGTCTTCTTCATTCATGTTCCGTAACCTGATTCCTTTATTGAATAATAAATACAGATTGATCGCACCTGATTATCCGGGGTTTGGTCATAGCAGTGTGCCTGCTGCGAAAAAGTTCAACTACAGTTTTGAACAGATCGCTTCAGTTATTGAATCATTTGTTGATATACTTGGCCTCAGGAAATTCTCAATGTACATACAGGATTACGGCGCTCCTGTCGGACTTCGTTTAGTTACAAAACGTCCGGAATTACTGCAATGTCTTATTATACAAAACGGCAATGCCTATGAGGAAGGTCTGGCCGACTCATGGGCTCCTTTAAAAGCTATCTGGAATGACCCTGATCATCCGCAAAAGAAAAAAGCAGTATATGATTTTATGAAACTTGATGGAACAAAATTGCAATACACTGCCGGCGTAGATGATCCATCTAAGATATCACCAGACACATATACTTTCGATCAATACCTGCTCGAGAGACCCGGTGTAAAAGAAATTCAATACCAATTGTTTTATGATTACCGTACTAATGTAAGAGATTATCCACTGTTCCATAAAATGTTCAGGGAATATCAACCACCAGCATTAGTGGTATGGGGTGAGAAAGATATATTTTTTACAAAAGAAGGCGCATTGGCTTATGCTGGTGATCTGAAAAACATTGAATTCAATTTTTATAATACCGGGCATTTTGCACTGGAAGAATACCCGAAAGACATTGCAGAGAAAATAGATCTATTCCTGCAAAAAAATCTCGGTCAATTACAGAAAGATTAATCAATCCAGATATTTGCAACTGAATAGGTTCTCGCATTGCCGGCGATCAGTACCCGTTCCCCTTTATCTTCACAATATAATTTTCCAACCCTGTCAGAAAGTTGCAATGCAGTCATCTGTTTTTTATTGAGCCTCCTGCTCCAGAAAGGAATCAATGAACAATGAGATGACCCTGTCACCGGGTCTTCAAATATGGATGCCTGCGGTGTAAAATATCTTGATACAAAATCACAATCATTTCCCTGTGCAGTAATCACAACCCCACCTGGATCAAGATTGATCTGATCAAGAATCTGCCTGTTGATTTGAATATCAATTATCTGCTCTTCACTTGTATAAACGAGTATATAATCTCTTGAATGCAATACTTCCTGCGGTTGTATGCTTAGTGAAGTTTTTATTATTTCCGGCAGTTCTGTTTCTATCGGCATCCTTGATGGGAAATCTAACGTGTACATGTCTTTAGCTACAGACACTTTAAGCATGCCGCTTTTAGAATGAAAGCTTATACTGTTTTCATCGTAATTAAGAAATGTCTTCAATACATGTGCTGTTGCAAGTGTTGCATGCCCGCATAAATCCATTTCAATTTCAGGTGTGAACCACCGAAGATCGAAGCCGGCTGACTCTGAATTGGCACCAGCAAACGGAATAAAAAAAGCCGTTTCAGCAACCGCATTTTCTTTTGCGATCTTCAACAGAATATCATCCGGCAACCAGCTTTCAAGCGGCACAACGCAGGCAGGGTTACCTCCGAATATTTTATCGGTAAAACTATCTATTTGATAAAGGTCGAGTTTCATTATTACGATCTGCTTATACTTAATTAAAAATTCAAGTGAACGACTTGATAAGGTACAACGACAATTTCAGTCTATCATCTGAATTAAAAATAGGTGATTCTCTCAGATAAAGAAGTAAAGGAGTTGATTTATCACCCGAATTCATTTCATTAAAATAATCTTTCTCTATTGGTCAGATAATTGACAACGGCTTTATTGCCAAATGATTCATTTTGTAGTTTAAAAAACAGTATGCAAAACCATTACGATATCATCATCATCGGCACAGGTAGCGGAGGAAGCACCATCGCCTACAAACTTGCGCAAAGTGGAAAACGAATTCTTATTCTTGAACGTGGGGGATTCATTCCCCGTGAAAAAGAAAACTGGGATGCAAAAGAAGTTGTTACCAACGGGCGATACCGTCCCAATGAACATTGGTACGACCAGGATAATAAACCATTTAAACCTTTCATTCATTACAATGTTGGTGGCAACAGCAAAATGTATGGTGCTGCACTTTTTCGTTTTCGTGAAAGTGATTTTATGGAAGTGAAACATTATGGCGGCACTTCACCTGCATGGCCTTTTCAATACAATACGCTGGCGCCATATTATACGCAGGCAGAATTTTTATATCATGTACATGGCCAGCGTCATAAAGATCCTACAGAACCAAAAACAATTCACAGCTATCCCTTTCCGCCTCTGCACTATGAACCGGTAATTGCTGACCTGTCAGAAAAAATGAAACAGTTAGGGCTTCATCCTTTCCCACTACCCATGGGAATGAAAAGGCCGCAGGACATAAATTCAAATGAATCGCCAGTTCTGTTGGAAAATTTTGATGGCTTTCCCGACCCTACTGAATCAAAAGCAGATGCACATACTGTTGTGTTACGACCAGCATTAGCAAAACAAAACGTTACGCTTCTCACCAATGCCTACGCAAAACGTTTGGTTACAAACGAAACAGGAAAGCGTGTAACGGCTGTTGAAGCAATTGTTAATGAAGAAGAAGTGATGTTCATAGCCGAACTGGTAATTGTGGCATGTGGCGCAGTAAACAGTGCTGCATTATTTCTTCGGAGCGCAAATGAATTACATCCAACAGGATTGGCGAACAGCAGTAACCAGGTTGGTCGAAATCTTATGCTTCATCACAATGGTTGTCTTGTAGCATTTACAAAAAAGAAGAATGACAGCGTTTTCCAAAAGAGTCTTGGCCTTGCAGATTTTTATCATGGTGCCGACGACAGCAAATATCCGTTAGGAGAAATTCAATTGATGGGCCGTAATGATCCTGACAGCATTTTATGGATGGCAGAAAAAATTGCGCCGGAAAAATCATACAATGAGCTAAAGGAAATGACGATTGACTTCTGGCTTACGGCCGAAGATCTTCCATCACCTGATAATCGGGTTACACTTCGTACAGATGGAAGCATCCAAGTACATTATACACGCACCAATTATACAGCCTATGAAAAACTGAAAGATAAACTTAAGCAGATCTTTCAGCAACTCGGTGAAATTGATGCTGATTATAAAGATGTACAATGGGCTGGTTATGATCTGGACATTAGTGGTATGAGTCATCAGAACGGAACACTTCGCTTTGGCACTGATCCATCAACTTCAGTTCTGGATCATAATTGCAAAACACATGACCTTGAAAATGTGTATGTGGTTGATGCCAGTTTTTTTCCGAGTTGTGGTGCATTTAATCCTGCGCTCACTATTGCAGCCAATGCATTGCGTGTAGGCGATCATATTCTTCATCAATGGTATCCGGTGAAAGCTGACAATAAGGTCATCGAAGGCACTCAAACAATGTAGCGCTTTGATGTGGTTCAACAACAGCGTCCCGATTCTTCGGGATGCATTCTTATACTATTTGACATGGAAGAAACAGCAAAAATTATAACAGTAAACATCAGTCATTCGGTAGAGATACTATCAGCAGTCATCATTGGATGGGCGGTTATAAAAACGCTCGTCATTTATTTCATACCGTCTAAAAGAAAAACCACTGCAGAGCATGTGCGTATTCAGTTCGGAAGCGCCGTGGCAATTGCATTGGAATTATTGCTCGGGGCAGATGTGTTAGCTACTGCAGTTGCACCAAGCTGGAATGATATTGGCCAACTGACAGCAATCGCTATTCTTCGTACAGCATTGAATTATTTTCTATCGAAAGAATTAAAAGAAATAGGCAATGAAACTTCTTAAGCACACATTCTTTCTGTCACTTTTTACGATCTGTAGTTCGTTACTTACAGGTCAAAGAAAGATCGGTGTTGATGTAGCAGCAATCCGTAATCACACAACAAAACAGAACGGTATTAATCTCAGTGCGTTTTATTTTCTGAACAACAAACTCTCAACAGGGCTTGAAATAAACCGTTTCTTTCCTACCCTAAAAAGCAAACATAATGGCAGCTATCGTATTTCTGCATGGGATTATGACTGGAATATTCATTTCAATAACAGCATTGGGAAATTCTGGACAATCTATCCTCTAACAGGCATCAGCTACACATTTGAAAAGGAACAAAACGAACAAAATACTGAACTTGTTCGCACTGGTCGTTTCTATTTTAATGTGGGTGCCGGAATTTTGCTGAACACAAAAAGAGTAAGACCACACTTGGAATATTTTCTGGCTACGAATCGTAAAACTGAACACTATCTTCTTGTTGGCATCGGCTACGAATTTGAATGGAGGGATTATCGTTGATTCGTCAATCATCCGACAGTAAAACCCGTAGAACTTGTTTCACTTTGCAGTATGAGAGTAATGCCTATACGCATCGTTACAGGCCAAAACGGCACTACACAACTCAAAGCTTCCTTTCAAAAAAATTATAAGCATTATTTGCAGGAAGCATTGGGTCTTGCAATATTCATGATGTCTGCCTGTTTCTTTGGCGCTTTACTTGAATCACCTGCATCACCAGTGCATCAATTGTTGCAAAACAGCTTTTTACGTTTAGTGATGATGGGTGTATTGATGGGAGTAACCGCATTATTCATTTTCTATTGGCCGTTTACTGCAGCAAGTGGTGCACAGATCAACCCTGCGGTTACACTTAGTTTTTTACGTATCGGGCAAATGTGCAAATACGATGCTTTGTTCTTTATGCTGTTCCAAATAACAGGAGGAACATTAGCTGTTTATATAATGCAACAACTCATTGGCAGTTGGCTTATTGACGCACCAGTAAACTCAGTAGTTACTGTTCCCGGCGAGGCAGGTGTTGTGCCTGCAGCTATTACAGAATTCATCATTGCATTTATAACCATGAGCATGGTATTGTTTACATCGCATCATGCCTATTTCAAAAAATACACGAGAATATTTGCAGCAATTTTTGTTTGCTGTTGGGTAATTATTGCCGGCCCTATTTCGGGTTTTGGTATGAACCCTGCACGTTCATTTGCAAGTGCATTACCTGCAAATGCATGGACAGCTTTTCCTATCTATGTTATTGCACCGTTTGCAGGAATGTTGAGTGCAACAGAGTTGTTCCTTCATTTCAAAAAAACAAGCATCGCCACCAATTAAACTTCATTTCAATTTATTTATGAAACAGCCTTTTAAATATTTCCTGCTCTTTGTATTAGCGGTGTTGCTCAATTATGTATTGGCAGCGCAAGTAACAAAAGTAGATGCAATTGGCATTACAGTAAAAGATATGAACCGTTCTCTCCCCTTCTATACCGATGTATTAGGTTTTGAAAAAGTAAGTGATGAACAAGTGCAAGGCACGTCGGTTGAACAATTAAAAGCACTGTTCGGTATCAACATCAGGGTTGTTCGTTTAAAACTGGGCGATGAATTTATTGAATTGACAGACTATCTCACAACAGGCGGCCGTAGTATTCCTGAAGATCAGAAAAGTAATGATCTTTCATTCCAACACATTGCGATTGTGGTGAGCGATATGGAACTGGCCTATCAGCAGCTACGTAAGCATAACGTAGAGCATGTATCCACTTCGCCACAAACCTTGCCCAAATCAATTCCGGAAGCTGAAGGAATCAAAGCATTTTATTTTCATGATCCTGATGGACATAATCTTGAACTGATCTTTTTTCCGAAAGGAAAAGGACAGGCAAAATGGCAAGACCAAAACGGAAAACTATTTCTTGGCATTGATCACACTGCTATTGGCGTGAGCAATACAAACAACAGTCATCGTTTCTACTCAACATTATTAGGCATTGAACGGAAAGGCGAAAGCTTTAATAAAGGCATTGAGCAGGAGCATCTCAACAATGTGCAAGGTGCATCATTACACATTACCGGCTACAGATCTCCTGCAGGACCTGGAGTTGAATTTCTCGAATACCTGAAGCCAGGACCCAGACGTTTATACCCGCCTCATACAAGAGCTGATGATCTCTGGTTTTGGCAAACAAATATGATCACAAGTGATGCAGAAAAATTATACAAACAATTAAAAGCGGCGAAGTACAAATTTGTTTCAAGCAAACTAATACATCAGCAACAAAACGGAGTGCATACAAAATCATTCATCGTAAAAGATCCGGATGGGCATGCAGTGCAGATCACGGAATATGTAAACGAAAAATAATTCAATCAATAGTTGCCATGAACGAAACAACTGCTGTTACATGTCCGCTTTGTGGCGATGAAGTGCACAAACTTATTTATCGGTTTCATCTTGAAAGCGAGCGATTGGTTATCGATAAGATCAAAGAACAATTTCCTGAATGGACGAAAAATGATGGCATATGTAGCCGTTGCTTGGATTATTATCATACTGAATTGTTGATGCAGCAACGGATGCTGCCAGAGATAGGCCCATTCTTTCCTGTAAAAAGTCCTGATGATTTTATTATTCTTCCATCAGCCCTACGTATCGATACCGATGTACGTTTCACAGGCAAGGGCGTTACTATCTGTTTTATTGATAGTGGATTTTATCTGCATGACGATCTGATTAAAACAAGTAACCGAATTAAAAAGATCATCGACATCACACATCCTGACCGGACGGAAGATTTTTTCAATACTCCTCATCCATCAGCATGGCATGGCACGATGACAAGTGTGGTATGTGCAGGCGATGGTTATTGCAGCAATGGTTTATACAAAGGCATTGCACCCGATGCTGAGCTTGTATTGATCAAAGTGCAGGATGATAATAACCAGATCACAACAGACAGTATTTGCAAAGCATTGCAATGGGTGGTCGAAAATCACTTGATCCATAATATCAAAATTGTAAACCTGAGCGTGGGTGCTGATGAGAATATAAGTTATCATGAATCGGGAATTGATCAGCTTGCAGAACAACTCATTAAGGTAGGCATCAACATTGTTGCTGCAGCAGGCAACGACACACAGGTCATGATCAAACCACCTGCAAATGCACCAAACGTTATCAGTATTGGCGGTGTAGATGATGCGAACGACCTGACTGCTGTTCCATTCAGCTATCACTCTTCTTTCGGCACCACAGTCGATGGTTTATATAAACCCGAGTTGGTTGCAAATGCCATCTGGATAGCTGCACCTATCTTACCACGAACCTATGAAGCAGAGGAGGCGGCTACCTTACACTATGCACTTCAACTTTCTGATAAAGAGTTAATGCAGTTTTGGCCCGATGTGCAAAAAAATATTTTGTTTCCTGAAAATGGAAATGAGAAAATGAGTGTAACTTATTGCAGGCAGTTGCTGGCAAAACGGTTAATGCAAACAAAGTTTTTTTCTAAGCACTACATGCATGTTGACGGCACTTCCTTTGCAGCACCGCTGGTCAGCGGAGTAATTGCACAGTTACTGCAGGCCAAACCGGAACTTGACCCTTTGAATATCCGCCGACTCCTATTCAGTACTGCTAAACGCCTGCCTGACGTTCCCGTTGTAAAGCAGGGATATGGGTACATCCGTCCCCGAAGAGCATTGCTTAAAATTCTAAACCGGGAGGTTGTAATGAAAAAACATGCGTCGCCATTTATTAACAGGCCAAAAAGAATGATCGAATTTCATATTCAGAATAGTTGCGCCCACCAGATCTCACTTGCAGGTAGTTTTAATTACTGGGCGCAGGACGTTTTGCTGATGGAGCCATGTGCCAACGGGTCATGGAAAATTGAAATACCCATACCACCACAAGGCACTTACACGTATAAATTTTTAATTGATGATAAGATGTGGGTGGAAGATGTGGAGAATCCTGTACGTGAACCCGATGGTTTTAATGGGTGGAACAGCGTGCTTAATGTATAAACTGCTTTTCTTTCCTTCTGCGTCAATTGAACGACAGCAAAAAGCCATTGAATGTTCTCTCTTTGCATAAAGGATCTTTATGATCATATCTGTCATACTTATTATAGCGCTCATATACCTGTTGATCGGGGTATTGTTTGTTCCGTTCTTTTATATCAAAGGCATCCGGCATATTGATGAAACTGTTAAAGGAAGCAGTATTGGTTTTTATATCATCATCAGCCCGGGTGTAATTGTGTTTTGGCCGGTATTGCTCCGCAAGTGGAGAAAAGCATTAAAAGAACAGGCATATGAATAAGCAACTTAGGAAGCGCCATCGCATCAGTTGGGTATTGATCGGACTTTCTCTACCGGTGATGATGCTTATTTCCTGGCTATTCATTCCACAGTTAGAACCGGTAAAAGCAATTACCATGGATCTGCCTGAAGCATTTCCAATAAGCATCAAAAAAATTGAACACCCTGCATACACGGTTCAATTAAGAAAAAATAGTGCAGGTGAAATGCAATTAGAATGGAGAAATGAAGCGCCATTAAAAGTTCCAACGGCTGTTATTTATCAATTAAATGAAGGGAATAGCAAACAATTGATCGGCCGGATTGAAACAAGAGGGATCTATCGTTTCACTATTCAGCCAGATAGTTCTTCGAATAACACCTATCGTTTTCAGTTGTATGATTTCATACATCAACAGATCATCGACACACTCAACTTTCATTTATGAGTACTGCTTATAGTGCTGTCGGCTGGAACCGGCAAAAGAAAATTTATGATGGATGGATCGCTGCTTTTTGCATCACTTACCTTGCTCTATTCATTTCACTTACACTACTGTTTAACAGCGAAGCAACTTTCGAAACGATACTGATCAGGAGCACTTCTACCCTTGCGGTTTTGCTATTGCACATCATTCTTTCCATTGGACCTTTAACAAGATTGAATAAAAAGTTCATGCCGCTGCTTTACAACAGAAGACATCTTGGCGTTACGATGTTTTCCTTTGCAGCAGTTCATGGCATTTTCAGTATCATCCAGTTTCATTCGTTGAGTAATACCAATCCTTTCCTTTCTTTATTTCTATCGAATACAAACTACGGATCAGTTCCGGCATTCCCGTTCCAGACACTGGGCTTTATTGCATTGATCATTTTCTTTTTAATGGCCATTACCAGTCATGATTTCTGGTTGCATAATCTTTCACCCATTGTTTGGAAAACACTACACATGTTTGTGTATGCAGCTTACATACTGGTGGTAATGCATGTAATGCTGGGCGTAATTCAATATGAAAAAAATCCGGCATTCGTACTCATCCTGTTTACCGGTTCGGCTTCACTGATCATTCTTCACCTGCTTGCCGGGCAAAAAGAAAGAAAGATCGATAAGATGAAATTTAAACTGAAAGAGGATGGCTTTGTGTATGTATGCGAAGCAGATGAAATTGAAGATAGTCGTGCAAAAATATTTTGTATTGACCAGGAACGTATCGCAGTGTACAGGCATGAAAATAAATTATACGCAATTCACAATGTATGTAAGCACCAAGGCGGCCCATTAGGTGAGGGAAAGATTGTTGATGGTTGTATTACCTGTCCCTGGCATGGTTACCAGTACCTGCCACAGAATGGCCAATCGCCACCACCTTTTAAAGAAAAAGTAAGCACTTATGATGTGCTTGTAAATAATAACAAAGTATGGTTGAATCCAACTGCTTATGCCGAAGGAACTGAACGTAAAGGAGCATCGTTATAAACAGAAAGTAAATGAACATGAATAATAATGAATTTTATATAGGCTGGATGCCTGCGGCACCAAAAGGATATGCGAAACAGGTTGCCGTAGCCATAGTAGCTGTTGCAGTATTGGTTATTGCACTTGCTTCATTACTGTCATTGCAACAGAAAAAATTCTCGAATGCTGTTTTTGAATATGGACAGCTAACAGAAGTAACTGGTATCTATCAGCAGTTCCCTTTGCCTTCCATCAAAGTATACAGTCACCATAATAACGGAAACAATTTTATCACAATGCCACTGGTTGGATATGGAAAACATGGAGCTGAAGGTATTATTCATTCGCTTGAAGAAGAGAAAGGTTTCAGCTTTGATCAAAAACAAATCAAACTCAACGGAACATTGATTTACCATGATGGAAAATCGTTGTTGCAAATTGATGAACACGATAAGCCACTTCTGAGTATTTCGGCAACAACGGCATATCATCAACCGTTAACAAAAGAACTTGGCACTGTAGAGTTGATTGGTGAAGTACTTGATCCCAAATGTTATTTTGGTGTAATGAAACCCGGCAGAGGGAAGCCACATCGTGATTGTGCAATCCGTTGTATTGCCGGCGGAATAAGCCCCGTTTTTTATGTGCGTCAACAAAACGAAGGACCGTTGTATTACCTTCTGCTGGATGAAGAAGGCAACCGGCTCAATAATTTTGTAAAAGATTATGTGGCTGATCCAGTAAGACTTACTGCGAGAGCCGTGCAACATGATGACTGGATCGTTTTATATGTTGATACAAAGAAAGGATTGCAAAGAACCGGAGGATTGAGTTGGTTCAAAGAAAATGATGAATTGATCTATTGCAAGCCCGAATAAACTTCCTTCATTATATTAGTGATTTTACAAAATTCTCTTTGGCTTGGTGTAGGCTGGCAGCTTCGTTTACAATATCAATCGCCACTTCACTCTTCGGCTTGAGATCAAACTCAACTCTTGTTTGATCATTACGAATGATACTGATCTTATTGGTATCAAAACCAAACCCTGCCTGCGCATCATTCATCGAATTGAGAACAACCATATCAAAATTCTTTTTCTCCAGTTTACCGATAGCATGCTGCAGTTCATTATTTGTTTCCAGCGCAAAGCCAACTGAAAGTTGATGTGGTTGTTTTATCTGCCCAAACTCATAAGCAATATCAATGTTCTTTACCATGCGGATAAAAAAATCTTCATCATTTTTTTTGATCTTCTGATTTGCTATAACAGCCGGACGGTAATCAGCAACTGCAGCAGCAAACACAACAATATCAGCTTCTTCAAAATAGCGGCAACAAGCCAGGTACATTTCATTTGCCGATTGTACCTGCACCAACTTTAAATGTTCATGCAAAAGCGAAATGCATACCGGGCCCGATACAAGTGTAACATTTGCACCGTTCTGCAAACAAACATCAGCTATTGCATATCCCATTTTGCCTGAAGAGTGATTGCTGATATATCGTACCGGGTCAATTGCTTCCTTTGTTGGCCCCGCAGTAATAAGTATATTTTTCCCTTGCAGCATAACTAGTAGAATTATAAACGAAGTTTTATGATCCGCTGGATTAAAACTGTCATATGAAATACATTTGGGAACAAGATCTCTCGAACAGTTTACTCAACCGTTACCATAAACTTTTATCACTGTTTCACGGAGTATGGCGCCTTCATCGCTGCTATGATAGTAAATAACATTGGCAATATCTTCCGGCTTCACCCACTTGCTCACATCTGCATCGGGCATTGATTTTCGGTTTTGTGGGGTATCGATCGTGCCGGGCACAACCAGGCTTGCCACAACATTTGTTCCTTTCGCTTCAACATTCATTATTTCAGCCAAACGAATAACCAATGATTTTGCAAGACCATAAGCTGTCATGCCTTTGCTGTTTGCTGCAGATAAGCCAGGCTTTGAGCCAATCATAAACAGTCGTCCTGATTTTTGTTTCATCATTTGTACAAACACAGGACGGGCAACATGATAAACTGTTTCAAAATTTAGTTTGTATTGTTTTAGAATATCTGCTGATGCCGTCTCAGCAATAGAACCCATCGCAAATCCACCCACTGTTAATACAGCTGCATCAATTGCTGCATGCTTCTCAATAACTGATGATACAAAAGCCGAGGCCGCACCTTCATCTAAAAGATCAACGGTGACAGCTTCGTATTGATGAGCAGGAAAATCTAATTGCACAGGATCGTTTGGAATAACAGTGCCCACCACATAATAACCTTCTTCAATGAATTTTTTTACAACGGCCTGACCAAGATTTCCTGTAGCCCCGGTAACAATTGCTGTTTTCATGTGTTTATTTTTTAGTTCACCGCCTGCGGCGGTTGACAATTTTGTCACATAGAATGCCCAAGATCATTTTTGGTTGCCGTGCTTTGCTGATGGGCATTTCATGATTGATCGTTTTAATAATAAATGAGCCGGGCAATATTACCCGGCACAATTTATACCATTTGTTTACTCCCAACTCAACTTGCCACCGGTGTTTACCCGCAATTTGTAGATACTACTGTGTGCTGTCATATACAATGTTTTTCCGTCATCACCCCAGGCCATGTTAGCAGGCCGTTCTGGAGTAACTACCTTGCCCAGAATTTTTGCTTCAGATGACAGTACCCATAATCCCCCCGGTGCTGATACAAAAAGATTTCCTTCTTTATCGATCTTTAATCCATCCAGCGCCTCTTCATCTTCTGTAAAATTGAAATCGAAGAATACTTTCCCATTCTTTAATGTACCATCAGGTTGTACTTCATATCGCCAAATAGTTTTTGTATTATGAATGTCACGGATATCCCAGTTGGTTGCATAGAAATATTTTTCATCAGGTGAGAAGGCAAGACCATTCGGTCCCCCAAGGTCTTTCGATACCAGTTGCACTTTCCCATTCCTGATCATATAAATTCCTTGCCACTCTGTTTCTTTGCGCTTATCCGTATAAAATGATGGTAACCCATAAGGTGGATCAGTAAAATAAACAGTGCCATCACTTTTCAACACAACATCATTCGGGCTGTTAAAACGCTTTTCTCCAATCTTATCTGCAAGAATAGTAACAGGACCTTTTTTCTCATGACGAACAATACGACGGTGACCATGTTGTGCAACAATCAATCGCCCTTCTTTATCGATTGCCAAACCATTGCTGCCAGGCTGACCATATTCCCCAATATCAGAACCACTATAACCACTATGACTCATGTACACCGTTACATTATGCGTTGAAGGATCGTAACGGTAAATTGTATTGGTGTTAGGATCACTGAATAACAAAAAACCATCGGGATGCCATACCGGCCCTTCAGTGAATGAAAAGCCATCTGCTACTTTTTCAACTTTTGTTCCTTCTGCAATGATCTTGTTCAGATGGGGATTGATGGTATAAATTTTCCCGATGTCAGCCCACTCTTTTTTAACAGGCAATCCATTTTTATAAAAATCCACAACTGCATTACGCACCCAGATATAATTGTCAGGAAGTTTCCCTATTGCTCCATTAATACCAAGAATGTAGATCACAAACTTGTCTCCTTCTGTAGCATGATTGGTTAACACTACACGGTTACGTGTGTTGTAACCTGCTATCACTCCATTACCTGATTGACCAAAACTTTGCTGTTGTTTCCCGTTCACCCATATTTCACTGTAATCATCAACTGTAATTTCGAAAACCGCTGTCATGTCTTTCGTTGATGTTGTGCCGATACTTGTGGGAATTGTTAGTTCAACTTTATACCAAACAAAAGAGAATAAACCTGTACCTCTTCTGCTTTCTAATTCACTTGCGGCAATAGATTTAAATCCATTTTCAAAATCAACTGCACCTATTTGTGGATGTAGTTGATTTGTTTGAATTACGGCACCGGTTGGGTATAATTTCAAGTGATCGCCATTTATACCGGGCCCAGGTTGTTTAAAGGCAGTGCCGACAATATGCGCCGGTTGCTCAAACCATTTTGCATTGAGCAAAGCAGCGCCGTCAGTTGTTTTAAGGTCAGCAACGGCAAAAGGTTTATCAACAGCAAGCTGTCTTGTTTCCTGTGAAAACACAGCAATGCCAATAAGTAGTAATAAAAACAGGATGACTTGTATTTTGATGATTTGATAGATCTTGCTCATGATACAATTCTTATTTGCTAAGCTTAATTTTTGCACCTGCGTTGGCAATATCTTCATCCTGCTGAGCACTTGCACTTCCGCTCACGCCAATAGCACCTATCACCTGCCCTTCAAAAAGAATGGGAATACCACCTTGCAGAAATGTATGCCCAACAGTGATCAATGCTCCTCTTCCTCCATTGATTGAATTTTCAAGTCTTGAAGAAGGCGCTTTGAATAATGCAGAAGTATTTGCTTTTTTTGTTGCCACTTCGCTTGCAGCTGCAAAGGTTCCATCCAGCCGTTCGAGATACACGAGATTGCCGCCATTATCAACGATGGCTATTGCACCGCCCGGCGCATTAACCGATTTCGCAAACTTCACCGCTTCTGAAACGATCAGCTTTGCTGATTCTAATGAAATATTGTGTTGTGTTACTTGTGTATTGGCAAGTGTTATTGTAAATACGGCTAACACGAGTAAAATGATCTTTTGCATATTGATTTTTTTGATGATATGGTTAAACAGGTTTATCGAATTTTACTTTCTTTCCTGCGTTTTGTTCTTTAATTGGCGGCCATTTTACATCAGCCTCTGCCTTGAACTTTGGAATATCTTTATTGAACAGCTCCCATGCTCCTTTTGAATGTTGCAAAATCAAATGACCATCCACAATATTCCAGTACTCAGGATTAACAGGTCTTCTTCGTGCAAACGCCATTGCATAACCGCAGAACGAACCATATAAAGGAGCAAACATATCCGGATGCTCTTTAAACATATCTGCATGTTGCTGTGATGTGAAATAGAAAGTAGCTCCATTGTAACGGGCTGAAAACTCAGATGAACCCTTCATCGCTTTTTTATCTGTGAAGTAAGCAACAGGATCATATCCATCCATGATCACTCCGTCCTTGTCTGTATTATTGTAATACTGTTTTTCTTCGTCTGTTGTAATTTGTTTGCCGTGATGAGCAGCTACATTTGGCCAGTATTTATCAGCGAGGATAATATTCATAGGCACATCTTTGTTCCAACCATTTACCGCACGCTGGTTGTGCTGAATAAATAATCGGCCATTTACAATCGAGAATGTATTCACATCAATTGGTGCAATACGGCCTAATGAAACGGCATAAGCACACCATCCGCCAAATTGTGGCCTATACATTTCAGGATTTACTTTAAAAAGATCAAGATGCTCCTGTGATGCGAAATAATAAACTGCATCCTGGTAACTGAACTTAAAGGCGGCATTTCCTTTTACCGGTTTGTTGTCTGTAAAAAATGCCACGGCGTCATAACCATCGAGGATCACGCCGCCTGCATCTACGTTATTAAAATATTTTCCGCTTTGTTTTTGTGCATGACTGCTAACACTAACAAACAAGCCGATCAACAGCATCGTCAACGTAAATACAATGCTGATCAATCGTTCTTCAACACGTTTCTCTTTGATTGCCTGATCAACGGTTGCAGGCTGTTTAACTATTCGCATATTTCAGTTTTTGAAGTACAAAGAAATGCCCATGTATGCGAAGAAGCTGTCGGTTGCGTTACAGAATGGAGTAAGTGTCGATATTAAATGAAAGGTTTGTCAAATGAGCGACAGGGATGAAAAGATGATATTTCAGGAGATTGATATTCCAACAGTTGCTTAGAAAATTGATGGTTCAATACTCCCTGATTTTTTTGATAAAATAATTGTCGAACCACTCAACTTAATGAAGCCCATCTCCTGATTGAGAATACAAGAAAGGGTTAACGCTCAATAAAAAAAGGACAACCCTTCAAAAAATTGGGTTATCCTTTTAGGTGTGGGTGTGGAGCTGAGCGGATTCGAACCGCTGTCCAAACATATTCGCCGAAAGCTTTCTACATGCTTATTTCATGATTGTTTGTCGGCACTGCGCAGGACATGAACATACCAACGCAGTACTTAGCTGAATAGTCTTTTGCAACAGTCACAGCCTTCTGTTACAGCAACCTGTTTTGTGTTTGAGTCGGCGGCGGAACCTGGTAACAGATCAACCTGTTCGGCGGCCCTAATGACTACTTAATCACTGATTAAGCGGCCATGGCATACTGTGTATTGCCATTTGAGTTTTTGAATATTCAGATTAAAGTGCTAATTATCCAACGCACTGCATGCTTACACCTTCAAAGATCTATGCTGTCAAAACCAGGCAGCCCCATGTTGAAATACAAAGTACAAAGTTGGAAGTACAAAGTATATTCGGACAGCAAAAATACATTTATTTCTGTTGCTGGTGCAATTAGTATTTTTTGTTACCGGCTTTTGTAAATTCTTCAACTGCATTGGCGTCGCACTCTTGTACTTTAGTACGGGTGGTCACCCGCTGTCGTATTGGGTGGCCCATCGGATTAAATGCCAGGTGCTCTTAACTGCAAAAGAAAAACTATCCTGCATTCTTTCTTAGTTTTACAGCATGGCAGAAACGATTCAACCGGATTCATTTTACAAGCACCGGATAAGTGATCTAAATATCAAACTCAATAATTTACTGAAAAGTAAACAGCTCCTTGGCTGGATAAGATTTGGCATTTTAGCAGCAACAGCATTAGTTATCTGGCTATTTTCTTCTTACGGTATTCTTGTATCAGCAGTCGTCTTTTTACTTGGTCTTGCTGCGTTCTTATTTGCGGTAAGAAAAGACCTCGTAAATAAAGAAGCCATCAGCCATCATGAACGTTTGATGGCTATTAACGAACAGGAATTGCTTTACCTGCAACATCAGTACACCCATCAAAAAGACGGCAGTGAATTCTATAAAGATGAACATCCTTACGCCGGTGATCTTGATATCTTCGGCCGGGCTTCTCTTTATCAATATATTAACCGGACTCATTCACAGCAAGGCAATCAACTGCTTGCTGATTGGTTACTTGCTCCTGCAACTCCTGAAGTATTACAGGCAAGACAAAAAGCTGCGCAGGAATTAAAGCAACAATCAAATTGGCGGCAGGAATTGCAGGCGCATGGCTCCTCTTCTACCATTGCCATTGCAACAGAAAAGAAAATGGAAGAATGGTTGAAAGAAGACAATCAGTTCATCGATAAAAAAATATGGCAGATAGTAGCTTATATGCTGCCGGTCATTGCAACAGGCACATTGATCTGTTTTTTGTTTGATATAATCTCTTACCAACTTTTTCTTCAATCACTGCTTGTGTTTACAATCAGCGCCTTTGCCATTACACGCATGATCGTTCCACTTTACCGCAAGTTGAATAAGATTACCGGGCAAATGGAAGTACTTTCAAACAGCATTGCCTGTATTGAACAGGCAGAATTTAAAGATCCATTATTGGTTGAACTGAAACATCAATTTCATTCAGGTTCAAACAAAGCTTCACAACAAATAATGCAACTGAAGAATATTTTCAACCGTTTTGATTATCGGTTAAATCCTGTTGTATTTATTCCTTTGAATATTTTTCTGCTATGGGATCTGCAGCAAGTACTTCAATTGGAGAAATGGAAACAAAAGAATAACCAACAGATCAATCATTGGTTTGCTGCACTGGCTGAGCTGGAGGCATTGAACAGTATTGCCACACTAGCATTCAATCATCCGCATTGGACTTTTCCGCAATTAAAAACAGATGAACCAACTTTTATTGCCGAACAATTAGGTCATCCGTTAATTGCTGAACAAAAGAATGTATTGAATGATTTCACAACCACAGGGAAAGAACAGATTAATCTTATCACCGGTTCAAATATGGCCGGCAAAAGTACTTTCCTGCGAAGTGTAGGAGTAAATATGGTATTGGCTGCAATGGGTGCACCTGTTTGTGCAAAGCAATTAACTGTTACACCGTTGAAAGTAATGAGCAGCATGCGTATTAAAGATAACCTTGAAGAAAGCACTTCTACATTTTATGCTGAGCTGAAAAAACTGAAGCAGATCATTGATGCCGTGAATAACAACGAACCTGTTTTTATTTTACTGGATGAAATTTTGCGTGGTACCAATTCTAACGATCGACATACAGGTTCAAAAGCATTGATCAAACAATTACTTCATCACAAAGCAACGGGTATTTTAGCAACACATGATCTTGAACTAGCAAATCTTGCACATGAATTTCCCGCAGGCATTCATAACTATCATTTCGATGTGCAGGTAAATAAAGATGAATTATACTTCGACTACAAATTAAAAAGAGGCGTCTGCCAAAGCATGAACGCCTCTATCTTAATGAAGAAAATTGGTATAGAGTTGTAACTTATTTATTCCAGCCAAACAGATCATTACCGTTTGCATAGATGAGCAATCCGAAAAGGATCACCATTCCAACGATCTGTGCATATTCTAAAAACTTCTCATTGGGTTTACGTCCGGTGATCATTTCAATCAACGTAAACAACACGTGACCGCCATCTAATGCAGGTATTGGCAACAGGTTCATAAAGGCAAGAATGATGCTGAACAAAGCAGTAATGCTCCAGAAACTTTCCCAATCCCAAACAGCAGGAAAGATCGAGCCCATTGATTTAAATCCACCGATACCTTTGTACGCTTCAGTATCAGGATTAAGAATAAGTTTGAACTGATCAATATAATCGCCAAGCTTGCGGAATGTTTTGCTTACACCGGCAGGAAATGATTCAAAGAAACCATAGCTGAGATGTTCTATTTTAATAACGCCCATATCAGCATATTGCTGATGTGTTAAATAAGGAATCCCTGCTCTTCCTTCTTTATCAACTTTTGTTGTAAGCTGCAAGGTGTCGTTCTTACGTAAAACAGTCATTTGTGCTGTTGCATTTTTCTTTTGTTGAAAGAGTGGAGGCATTTCATCATAAAAAGAAACCGGCTTCCCATCTACTGCAACAATTTTATCATACTCCTGTAATCCCGCCTGTTTGCCAAATGCAGTATCCTTTGGATCGTATGCACCCACAACAGATGGTATGCGGTAAGCTAATAATCCTCTTCTTCTTTTACTTTCAACCAGTTTACCTACAAGACGAACAGGAATATTTACTTCCTGCGGCTTACCATTTCTCTCAACTAATATTGTTCCGCCTGACCCCGTAAGTACTTTCAGATTAAGATTTTCGAGATAGTCAATTGGCTGACCATTTACCTGCAGAATTTTATCACCATTACGCAAACCAATTTCACTCATCAACTTATCCTGTGTCCAGATACCATCTCTCATACTGTTCATTGGTATTCTGTCTTCGCCCCACACAAATAAGATCATGGCGTAAATGATAAAAGCAAGCAACACATTCACCGTTACACCGCCAATCATAATGATCAAACGTTGCCAGGCCGGTTTGCTTCTGAATTCCCAATCCTGCGCAGGAAGTTTCATGGCTTCTTTATCCATGCTTTCGTCGATCATTCCTGAAATTTTTACATAGCCGCCTAATGGCAACCAGCCGATACCGTATTCGGTTTCACCTACTTTCTTTTTGAACAAAGAGAACCATGGATCGAAGAAGAGATAGAATTTTTCAACACGGCATTTGAACCAACGGGCAGTAATGTAATGACCGAATTCATGAAACACAATAAGGATAGAAAGAGACAGTAATAATTGTGCTGCTTTTATCCCGAATTCGGCCCAGTTAATTGCTAACAACATAGTTAATAAATTAGTCCTTGTTTTTCACTTTTTTGATATGGAACCAGCAAATATCGCTGAAAAAAGGAAGGTTACTCAGAATTTTTTGTGAATGTTAGAGTTGAATAAGTGAGGCTGTATAGTTGCGGGCTTCAGCATCACTTTCGAAATATTCATCAAGCGTTGGCTTGGCAATAAACGGGACATGATTCATTGTTTTTTCAATGATATCTGTCATGTCTAAGAACCCTACCCTGTTTTTCAGGAAAGCCCATACCGCAATTTCATTTGCTGCATTCATGATACACGGTAGATTGCCGCCTTTTTGCAACGCATCGATGGCCAACGCCAGGTTACGGAATGTTTTAAGATCGGGTTCTTCAAACGAAAGTGTATTGATCTTTTTAAAATCGTAACGTGGAAAATTATTAGCAAGACGCTGTGGAAACGACATGGCATATTGAATAGGCAACTTCATATCTGGCAAGCCCATTTGTGCCTTAATACTTCCGTCTTCAAACTGCACCATGCTATGAATAATACTTTGTGGGTGGATGACAACCTGAATCTGCTCCGGTGCAAGATTGAACAACCATTTTGCTTCGATCATTTCCAAACCTTTGTTCATTAAGGTTGCTGAATCGATGGTGATCTTGGCACCCATGCTCCAGTTGGGATGTTGCAATGCATGATCACGTTTTACATTGAGCAGGAAGTTTGGTTTCCTTCCACGGAACGGTCCACCACTTGCAGTGAGAATAATTTTATCGATTTTATTACGATGTTCACCAACCAAACATTGAAAAATAGCGGAGTGTTCGCTATCAACCGGTATGATGGGCACACGGTTTTCAACCGCTTTCTGCATAACGATATCACCTGCCACTACCAAAGTCTCTTTGTTGGCTAATGCAATTGCTTTTTTATTTTCGATGGCCCTTAGTGTAGGTTTTAATCCTGCAAAACCAACAATAGCCGCAAGCATCATATCATAGGTATCAAAAGCGGCAGCTTCTTCCAGTGATTGCTCACCGGTAAACACTTTTACATCAGTTGAAGCCAATGCCTGTTTTACTTTCTCGTATTTCTTTTCGTCAACAATTACAACTGCGTTGGGATTAAACTGCAACGCTTGCTTTACCAACAGTTCATCGTTGGTATGTGCGGTGAGAATTTCTACCTCAAATAGTTCGGGATTTGCTTCAATTACATCAAGCGCCTGCGTTCCAATGGAACCGGTTGAACCAAATATTGCGATGCGTTTCTTTTGTTGTTCCTGCATAATCTGGGAGTGGAATGGTAGCTGCAAACCTATTGGAAAAACAGTTACATAATTATCCGGCTTCGTTCGTTTTAGTTTTCTACCCACTTCATTAGCTCATCAGCGATCTTGCGATCGTTACTGAGACGTGGCACTTTATTTTGTCCGCCCAATTTACCGATACTTTTCATGTAATCGATAAATCCATTCTTTTTAACGGGTGTGATCTTTAAAGGTTGTAAAATATTTCCAACAATCAGATCATCATAATAAATATTCTTATCACGGAGATTATTGTTGAGCCTTGCAGCAAACTGCTCAAGGTTTTGCGGTTGATGTTCAAACTCAATAAACCATTCGTGGTAACTCTTTCCTTCACCTTGCTGGATCATTGGCGCCACGGTAAACTCGGTAATATGAATGTTTTCCTCCGTTGCTGCTTTCATTAAGCTTTGCTCCACTTCTTCACCAATCACATGTTCGCCAAAAGCAGAGATATAATGTTTAATACGGCCTGTAACAACCAGTCGGTAAGGATTCGTGGAAACAAACTTCACCGTATCACCAAGATTATAAGACCAAAGTCCGGCGTTGCTGTTGATGATGAGGGCATAGTTTTCGCCCACTTTCACATCACGAAGCGATAACCGGGTCGGGTTTTCGTTATGAATTTCGGCAGCAGGCACAAACTCATAGAAAATGCCATCATTTGTATTTAATAGTAATCCTTCTGCTTCCTGCGAATCCTGGAAGGCGAAGAAACCTTCACTGGCCGGGAACACCTCGATGGTATCTACTTTCCGGCCAATACTTTCGAAAAGCTTGGCTTTATAGGGCTCAAAATTCACCCCGCCTTGTATCATCACATCAAAATTGGGGAAGATGTCCCCTACTTTTTTACCAGTTCGGCGGATAAGCTCATCAAAATACATCTGCATCCATGGTGGAATACCACTGATGAGGGTCATATTCTGGTTGATGGTTTCATCAACGATCTTGCCCAACTTGGTTTCCCAATCCTCAATACAATTGGTTTCGTAAGAAGGCAGTTGGTTGGTGCGGAGGTATTTGGGGATGAGGTGATTTGAAATGCCACTTAATCTACCGGTCGGGATGTTTCCTACCCTTTCCAGTTCCGGAGAACCTGACAAAAAAATAAGTTTCCCATCAAAAAAACGGGTGTTCCCGGTTTCAGAGGCATAACAAAGAGCGGCGTTTCTTGCCGTACCGAAATGATTTCCAACTGATTCTTTGGTAATCGGGATATATTTCACCCCGCTTGTTGTACCGGAAGTTTTGGCGAAATACATCGGCATTCCCTTCCATAAAACATTGTGTTTGCCTTCGATGATCTTATCGATCCACGGGCGGATTTGCTCATAATCCCTGATTGGAACAGCCTGTTTATATTCATCGTAGCCATTTACTTTGGCCAAACCCAGCTCTTTTCCATACTCCGTGTCCTTACCGGTTTTGAGGAGTTGCTTCAGGATCTGATCCTGATCGGCAAGGGCCGTGAGCTTATTTTTTTGGATCGATTTATAGATATAGCCTGCAAATGGCTTGGCAAGCACTGATTTAATTTTCATTCCGAAACCCAGTTTGAGCACACAAATGTAGCTTTACCAGCTCAAAGCATCCCGTTAAAATAGGGGCAAATTTTTTAGGTTGAAACTTGTTTTCAAAGCAATTTTATCCCTACCTTTGCAGCCCTAATATTGGAAAGTTATGTTTGCAGTAGTTAAAATAGCCGGTCAGCAATTTAAAGTTTCAGAAGGTCAGAGCCTGTACGTTCCTCACATTGAAGGTAACGCCGGCGATCAAGTTGAGTTTTCTGATGTATTATATGTTGACACAGATGGAAAGATCAGTGTTGGTGCTGATGCAAAAGTGAAAGTGAAAGCAGAGATCGTTGCTGAAAGAAAAGGCAAAACAGTGATCGCTTTTAAAATGAAACGTCGTAAAGGTTTCCGTAAAAAGAAAGGTCACCGTACGCTTTATACACACATCAAAGTAACTGGTATTGCATAAAATTTGAAGTTGAGCTTCAGATTTTAAAATTCTAAAATTTTCAAATTCTTATAAAATGGCACATAAAAAGGGTGAAGGTAGTGTAAAGAATGGTCGTGATTCACAAAGCAAACGCCTTGGTGTGAAGATCTATGGTGGTCAACCAGCAGCATCTGGTAACATCATTATTCGTCAGCGTGGAACCGTGTATCACCCAGGTAAAAACGTTGGTGTTGGTAAAGACTTTACCATCTTTGCATTAGCTGATGGTGTTGTAGAATTTAAAAAAGGTAAGAACAATAAGACTTTCGTTTCTGTTGCCCCGGTTGAAGCAGGTGCTTAAAAAAATTTTTTTAAATAGAAAATTTTTTTATTTTTACTCTGTTAAGTTTTTTTACTAACTATTAAATTCTAAAAAAAATGGCAACAAAAAAGAAAGCCGCTAAAAAAGCTGCTCCTAAAAAAGCTGCGAAAAAAGCCGCTCCTAAAAAGAAAGCTGCTAAAAAAGCTGCTCCGAAGAAGAAAGCTGCTCCGAAGAAGAAAGCTGCTAAGAAAAAATAAGATTCTAACGAATCCAAAAAGAAACCTCCTGTTTACAGGAGGTTTTTATTTTTCAGTACTGTTTGTAGTTTTACTTTTTTAGATTGAAAAGGCTGTCTGCAAACTCGTGTTTATCGAACACCAACAGATCTTCCACTTTCTCCCCCACACCAATGAACTTAACAGGTATCTTAAACTGGTGAGCAATTGCCAATACAACTCCACCTTTAGCAGTACCATCAAGCTTTGTGATCACTAAACCGGTTACATCAGTAGCTGCAGTAAAATGCTTTGCCTGCTCAATAGCGTTCTGCCCGGTTGAGCCATCAAGCACCAATAACACATCATGTGGTGCATCAGGAATTACTTTTTGTATCACCCGTTTGATCTTGCTCAGTTCCTCCATCAGATGAGTTTTGGTATGAAGTCGACCGGCCGTATCGATGATCAACACATCAATATCTTTTGCAACGGCACTGCTTACCGCATCAAACGCAACAGAAGCAGGGTCACTTCCCATCTCCCGTTTTACAATTGGTACACCTGCACGTTCGCTCCAGATCGTTAACTGATCAACCGCTGCTGCACGAAACGTATCTGCTGCTCCAAGCATTACTTTTTTACCAGCCTGTGTAAAATGATGAGCGAGTTTGCCAATGGTTGTTGTTTTACCAACACCATTCACACCAACCACCATCAATACAAATGGTCTTTTACCTGCAGGCAGATCAAAGTTGGAGTAAGTTGTATCTGCAGGAGCATCAACCAAAATATTTTCAATCTCCTGTTGAAGAATGGAGTTAAGCTCAGATGTATTGATGTATTTATCTTTTGCAACACGTGCTTCAATGCGTTCAATAATTTCAACGGTAGTTTCGATACCCACATCAGCACTTACCAATGCTTCTTCCAGGTTATCGAGTACTTCTGCATCAACAGTGCTTTTTCCTGCAACTGCTCTTGCAATCTTACCGAGAAATCCTTCCTTGGTTTTTTCAAGTCCCTGATCCAGGCTTTCTTTCTCTTTCTTTCCGAATAGCTTACCAAAAAATCCCATCGTTTATGTTTTACATTACAATATTACAATGAACCACGAAGAGTATAAAAACAACAAAGCCGCTCCATGTTTAAGAACTTGGAACAGCTTTGTAATATACTGATCAGGTATAAGTTATTTTTGAGCCAGGTAATCTTTCACCTTATCCTTGTGCACAATTTGCTCCTTAAAGGTATATGCACCAGATTTAGGACTGCGTACGGCCCTGATTACTTTTGTCCAGTTTTTAGATTCTGCCGCTGCTTTAGCGTCTTTAATCTTTGCGTTCTTTGAAGCTGCTTTTGCCATGACTTCTTAATTTTTAACCCGGTGGGTCAGTTTGAGTAATTCAAATGTGCACGAAACACATTATTTGATTTCTTTGTGCGTCGTTACTTTTTTCAAAATTGGGTTGAATTTTTTCAACTCCAGACGCTCCGGTGTGTTCTTTTTATTCTTGGTGGTGATATAACGACTTGTACCAGCCTGACCTGAAGTCTTGTGCTCTGTACATTCCAGGATCACCTGAACACGATTACCTTTCTTTGCCATTTTAGCTCGATTTAAATATGCTTATTAAATATGTTCTCCTCTTGCTCTTAACTCCTTCACTACATTGTACAATCCTCTTTTATTGATGGTACGGATAGCTTCTGTAGAAACTTTAAGTGTAACCCACTTATCTTCTTCAGCCAGGAAGAAACGCTTTGTTTGCAGGTTAGGCAAAAAACGACGCTTTGTCTTAATATTTGAGTGCGACACCTTGTTTCCACCAACCGGCACTTTTCCTGTAAGCTGACAAACTCTAGCCATGATACAAATTTTTTGGACGGCAAAGGTAGGAGAATTTGGCTAAAAAATTGAAATAAAATCTGTTTTTTCTTTGAAGGATTTGGCCTTCAGGCCAACTTGTGCAAAACTCGGGCATATTTGCATAGGTTTGCAGGCTAAATAACAGAATTTCATGGCAGATCATAAAGTAATTACCCGTTTTGAAGGCGGTATGCGCTTCAGCAGCCAACTCGATGAGCACACAATTATCATAGATACACCTGTAAACGACGGTGGCACTAATATGGGGCCCCGACCGAAAAAACTTATGCTCTCTTCCCTTGCCGGCTGTACCGGTATAGATGTGGTGGGGATGCTCAACAAGATGCGGGTTGAGTTTAGCGATTTCAGCATGGATATTGAAGCGGACCTGAGCGAAGACTCCCCCAAAACCTACACTGACGTTAAGATCACGTATATCATTAAGGTAAAAGAAGACGATCAGGGAAAAGTGAAGAAAGCGGTTACTCTTTCCAAAGAAAAATACTGCGGGGTTAGTGCCATGTTCAGTCAGTTTGCTGATATGGATTACGAGATCCTTTTTCTCTGATAAAAGTCTGAACAATTAATCTGTTGCTGAACAATCTGCTTCCTTATTTTTGCCGCCATGGCAAAGGCAGGCGCAGATACTCCGTTGATGCAACAACACAAGGCGATCAAGGCAAGATATCCTGATGCGATTCTTTTATTCCGGGTAGGCGATTTTTATGAAACCTTTGGAGAGGATGCGATTGTCACATCCCGTGTTCTCGGGATTACATTAACCAAACGCAACAATGGCTCTGTTGACAGTAACGAACTGGCCGGATTCCCGCACCATGCATTAGATACTTATTTACATAAATTGGTAAAAGCTGGCCATCGTGTTGCGATCTGCGACCAGCTGGAAGATCCTAAACAGGCAAAAGGAATAGTAAAACGTGGTGTTACTGAACTCCTCTCACCCGGCACTGCCACCAATGATAAATTACTGGAACACGACAGCAATAATTTCCTTGCAGCCATTCATGAAGAGAATGAACGATACGGTCTTGCTTTTACAGACATCAGTACAGGAGAATTTTTTATTGCTGAAGGAAACAAAGAATATGCTGATAAGCTGTTGCAAAGTTTAAAACCAGCTGAAGTTGTTTTTCAACGCAACAAACAAAAACAATTCAAAGAAAATTTCGGACCTAAGTTCTATACTTATCATTTAGAAGAATGGATCTTCAGCGAAGCATATGCCACAGAACTTCTGCTGAAACACTTTCAAACACATTCGTTAAAAGGATTTGGGATTGAAGAACAAAAACTGGGTACTATTGCTGCAGGTGCTGTGCTTCATTACCTGAGAGATACTGAACATCCAAATCTCAATCATATCACTTCCGTTCAACGTTTGGATGAAGCTGATTATTTATGGATGGATCGTTTCACCATCCGCAATCTTGAAATACTTGGCAGCAATGCCGATGGAGGTAATTCCTTATTGAAAGTGCTCGACAATACTGTTTCCCCCATGGGAGCAAGATTGATGCGCCGCTGGATGGTATTGCCATTGAAAGATATGGAACGCATCAATGAACGGTTAGATGCTGTGCAATCGTTAATCCTTGAAACAGAACTTCGCAAGCAACTCCAATCGCTCATTAAACAAAGTGGTGATGTGGAGCGATTGGTTGCAAAACTGCCTTTGAAGAAAATAAACCCACGGGAAATTCTTCATTTGGCAAAAGGTTTAGGTTTTGCAGAAAAGATCAAAGCGCAATGTGCCACTTCTTCCAATAATTATTTAAAAAGGCTGGGCGATACCATTAATCCCTGCCATTACATTGCTGAAAAAATTTTAAAAGAAGTTGTTGATAATCCGCCAGTAATGATCAGCAAGGGCGATGTGATTCGGGATGGTATTTACAGTGAGCTGGATGAGCTTCGCCGTATTGCTCATCATGGTAAAGAATATTTAGTAGAGATACAGCAACGTGAGAGTGAAGCAACAGGCATTCCTTCATTGAAGATCGCTTTCAACAATGTGTTTGGTTATTATTTAGAAGTAACGAACACACATAAAAGCAAGGTTCCTCCGGAATGGACACGAAAACAAACACTTGCAAATGCTGAACGTTACATTACACCTGAACTAAAAGAATACGAAGAAAAGATCACCGGTGCAGAAGAGAAAATTCTGAAGATTGAAACAGAGTTGTTTGAAAAAATATTAATTGAACTGCAGGAATACATCGGGCCAATTCAGACCAATGGACAGGTAATGGCCATTCTTGATTGTATTTGCTGCTTTGCAGAAAATGCTTTGCAGTTCAAATATGTTCGCCCTCAGATGCAGGAAGATGCAACACTTGCATTGAAAGATGCACGTCATCCTGTAATTGAACGTCATCTGCCCGTTGGCGAAAGCTATATTGCCAACGATCTTGTACTTGACAAGGAACAACAGCAGATCATCATTCTTACCGGTCCAAACATGAGTGGTAAGAGTGCTTTGCTTCGCCAAACAGGATTGATTGTTTTGATGGCGCACATGGGAAGTTTTGTTCCGGCATCTTCAGCAACCATTCCTTTAACCGATAAAATTTTCACACGTGTTGGTGCCAGTGATAATTTAAGTGGTGGCGAAAGTACATTCATGGTGGAGATGAATGAAACAGCAAGTATCATTAACAATCTTTCATCAAGAAGCTTAATCCTGCTCGATGAAATTGGGCGTGGTACATCTACCTATGATGGTATTTCTATTGCCTGGAGTATTGCTGAATTCCTACATCAATCTTCGCATCAACCAAAGACATTATTCGCTACACACTATCATGAATTGAATGAACTGGAAGAAAAATTTCCACGCATCAAGAACTACCATATCACAAATAAAGAAGTTGGCAACAAAGTGATTTTCTTACGCAAGCTGGCTCCCGGCGGAAGCACGCACAGTTTTGGTATTCACGTTGCGAAGATGGCAGGCATGCCGGTTTCTTTGATTAACCGTGCCAATGAAATTCTAAAACAACTCGAAGATCAACGCAGCAGCGGCGATATAAAAGACCAGTTGAAACAACTGCCGGTACAAAAAATGCAGTTGAATATTTTTGATATACACTCGCAAACATTTGATGAAATAAGAACAATGCTCGATGGAATTGATATCAATCGCCTTACTCCTGTTGAAGCCCTGTTAAAACTGCAGGAGATAAAACAACGGTTGAATTGATGACTAACCAATGACATTAAAAAAATTATCATATTCCGTTCTACATATTATCACACTTGTTTATTGTAGTTTAGCAGCGGATGTATATTCGTTTTAAACAGAAAAACTTTAAAACCTGGATACAGGAGCTGAGCCAGGGAACCGGCATCAAAGCAAAAAACAATCTGCTTACCTTAACCGAAAATATTGGTAGCGGCTATTGCTTTGCTGACAGTATTGACCGCACATTCTCTTATGTGATGATGAATGTTGAACTGAACAGCGATTGCACATTGCACCGTGTCAGCAACAATCAAATGGGTTTACTGATCTTCTTCAACCAAACTCAGATCAGCGATTATATCCGTCTTCGGCACAAGAAAGATTCACTTACTGACAGTCTCAACAAAAAACGCAGTAACATTTTTGTTTCATCTACAAATACAGAACTGGAAGTAAATTATCGTGCGGGTTCAAAATTAAAGCGGCTGGGCATTTATCTGTCACCCCAATGGATAGCCGATCATTTCGATGCCAATACCAAACTACAGGTTGAGTTATTAACCAGCCAGGGACTTGAATTGATCGAGAAGCTTCCCATCAACCAGGAAATACAAGAGAAACTAAATCGCATTTTTGATACGCAATTCAGCAGCGAACCCGATCGACTTGCTTTGAAAAGCAGGATCATCCTGTTACTTGAATATTTCTTCAGTACGTATCTGAATGAATCACTTGTCATCAAAAACAAAAAGATCATTCCGGATGAAGACATTACACGACTCCGCAATATTGAAGCGCTGCTTGTAAATGAAGAAACAGAAAAATTCCCCTCCATTGTTAAACTGGCACGTATTGCTCAAATGAGCAGTACCAAACTTAAGCAACGCTTTAAGCAGGTGTATGGTTATCGTTTATATGAATTCTACAATAAGCAACGATTAGAAAAAGCAAGAGAATTAATTAAGCAAGGGGTTACACCTAAAGAAGCAGGTTATACCATTGGCTTCAGCGATGTTTCAAACTTTACCAAAGCATTTAAAAAAGAATACGGTTTTACACCGGGAACTTTATTTGAAAAATCAACCAAGACCCTGCAGTAATGCAGGGTTTGTTTTTTCACACATTCTTTATTAAAGAAGAACGCAATCATAAAAAAATCCCCACACAAAATGTGCAGGGATAAGCGGGAGATTGAGGGGTCTCGAACCCCCGACCCTCAGAACCACAATCTGATGCTCTAACCAACTGAGCTACAACCTCCGTCTTTGGGACAGCAAAAGTAATGGAAATCAGTTTTCCAAGCAAATCACTTCCAGAGAAATCAAAAAATAAACGTTCTTTGCAGCCACTTACAAATTTATGAATTACTGGCTTATCCTGATTCCCGTTATTTCTGCTTTCATTGGCTGGGTTACCAACTGGGTAGCCATTAAAATGCTTTTTCATCCACGCAATCCTGTGAACGTGTTGGGCATTCGTATTCAAGGTATTTTTCCAAAACGTCAGGAGCAATTTGCCGAAAAGCTGGGGAAATTAGTAAGCCGGGAACTTCTCTCTTTCTCTGATATCGAAGAAAAGATCAGCAACCCTGAAAACCTGAAGAAGGTGTTGCCAATGGTTGAAACGCATATCGATCATTTTCTGCGGGTGAAACTCAGCGAAAGCATGCCGATGATCAGCATGTTCATTGGCGATAAAACCATTGAAAAGCTGAAAGTTACTTTTATGGATGAGCTGGAGATACTCTTTCCAAAAGTGATGAAAGATTATACCAACACGCTCAAACAGCAACTTGACCTTGAACATATTGTAACGGAGAAAGTAAAAGCTTTTTCAGGCGATAAACTGGAAGAAATCCTTTACCAGGTAATGGCAAAAGAATTCAGATTTGTAGAAATCATTGGTGGAGTACTGGGCTTTCTCATTGGTATTTTACAAGTACTCCTCACCCTTCTTACGCAATAGTTTCCACTCATCACAAACAAAATGGGGTCGGCAGAACATTTGCCGTCTAAAACGGTTAATTAGTCATTCATACCAAATGAACTTCATAATTAATCAATTACGCAGAAATTTGCGCCTCAAATTTAAAATGAATAACATGAGATTAGTCCTCAGTGTGCTTTCTTTACTTCTTAGTTTACAATTGGTTGCACAGGCTCCGGGCGGTCGGCCGGGCGGAAATGGCCAGATGAATATTGGTCGTTTCTATGGCAAGATCGTAGACACCAAAACAAACAAGCCGATCGACGCAGCTTCGGTTCAACTCTATCAAAACAGGATGGACACAGCTACGAAAACCCGGAAAGACGTTTTGGTAAACGGACAGTTAACAAAAGCCAACGGTGATTTCAGCCTTGAAGGACTAAGCCCAATGGGTAATTATAAATTATTGGTGACTGCTATTGGTTTTAAAACCATTGAGCAAACCATCAGTTTTGGTTTAAAGCCGGGTGGTGCACCTGAGGACATAATGGCCATGCTCGATAAAGATCTTGGTAACATCAAACTTGAAACAGATATACAGCAGTTGAGTGAGGTGGTAGTAACTGCTGATAAACCTACATTGCAGCTAGGTATCGATCGCAAAATATTCAATGTTGAAAAGAATATTGTTTCGCAAGGCGGTACTGGTGTGGATGTAATGCGCAACGTTCCTACAGTGAATGTTGATATTGATGGCAACATCACCATGCGTAACAGTGCACCGCAAATTTTTGTAGATGGCCGTCCTACTGTATTAACGCTTGATCAAATTCCTGCTGATGCTATCCAAAGCATTGAGCTCATTACCAACCCATCTGCAAAATTTGATGCAAGTGGTGGCCAATCGGCTATCATCAATATTGTATTAAAGAAGAATCGTCGTGTAGGTTACAGTGGCAGTGTGCGTGTGGGTGTTGATATGCGTGGTCGTGTGAATGGCGGTGGCGATATCAACGTACGTCAGGGAAAAGTAAACTTCTTTGCAAATATTGGATTGAACCAACGTAAAGGCATTGGCTTTGGAGAAACAGATCGTAACAACTTTGGCGATAACGTAGCAAATACACTTTTTACACGAAACCGCAACATCAGTGAAGGTATGTTCAACTTCGGTCGTGCAGGTTTTGATTTCCTGCTCGATAACAGAAATACTCTTACAATTTCTGGCAACTTTGGTGGTGGTAATTTCGATCTCCTCGATCAGAACTATATCCGTTACGATTCAGCATATTCTACCCCGAAAACTATTTATGAATACCGTGAAACAAACGGTATCAATAAATTTCGCAGTGCAGGTGCGTCCATCAGTTATAAACATATTTTCCCACGTGCAGGAAAAGAGTGGACAGCTGATGTAAACTACAATAAGAGCAGAAGTGAAAATGATCAATCAATTGATTTCACAAAATGGTATGATAAAGACTGGACAAATGTTTACATTCCTAAACAAAATCAAATCAATAATGGCGGCGGTAACAACAGTTTTGTTGTGGCACAAACAGACTACACGGATCCTATTAATGAAAACATGAAGGTAGAAGCTGGTTTGCGCACACAGATCCGTTTATTTGAAAGCTTCCAGAATGTTTCTTATAATGGAGTTGCTCAAACAGGTTTGAGTAATCGATTTGAATATGTAGATTATGTTCATGCTGCTTATGCAAGCTTTTCGCAAAAGATCAAAAAAGCAAATTTGAACTACCAGGTTGGTTTACGTGCAGAAAGTTCAAAATATGAAGGTGAGCAGGTTGGCAAACCCGGAACGTTCAACAACCAGTTTCCCTTAGCGTTATTCCCGAGTGTATTTTTATCGAAGGCACTTGAAGGAAAACAGGATCTGCAGTTGAACTACAGTCGTCGTATCAACCGTCCAAGCTTCTTTCAATTGTTACCGAATACTGATATCAGCGATATCTTCAACTACCAAACAGGCAATCCAAATCTGAAACCTGAGTTTACAAACTCATTGGAATTGACCTATCAAAAAACATACGGGGACAAAAACAATACCTTCCTTGCTACTTTGTTTGGAAAGCAAACCAACAACCTGATTTCACGTTACCAGAACAGAGAACAGATAGGCAATACAAAAGATACAGCCGTAATCAGCACTTGGGTGAATGCCGACAGAAGTTATGCAGCAGGACTTGAACTTGTATTCCGTAATACTGTAAGTAAGTGGTGGGAGATAAACTATAACGTAAACGTTTACTATTCTAAGATCGATGGCAGCAGTGTTTTACCTGAGTTGAAAAACGAACGCACCAGTTATACAATAAAACTCAACAACTCATTCCGTTTAGGTAAAGGATGGAGTATGCAGTTGAGTGGTGATTATAATTCACGTTCTATTCTGCCCGTATCATCTGGTGGCGGTGGTGGTCGTGGCGGCCGTGGTGGCGGAGGCTTTATGGGTGGTGGCGGATTTGGTGGTGGTAGTGTTTCAACCACGCAAGGTTATATTGATGATAACTACTATGTTGATTTTGGTGTGCGCAAAGAATTCAAGATCAAAAAGAATACAGCTTTCGTATCATTAAACTGGAGCGACGTATTCAGCACACGCAGAAACAATGTATTTTCTGAATCACAATACTTTGATCAATACAGCTGGAGAAGAAGAGATCCTACATTTGTACGTCTTAACTTCAACTACCGCTTTGGTAAGTTTGATGCTTCACTCTTCAAGCGTAAGAACACACGTAGCGAAAGTGGAGGTGATGAAATGCAAATGCAATAAGAAATCACCCATGATATACGCTGATCCCTCTCCATTTAAACGGAGAGGGATTTTTTGTATCCTCATTTTCAGGTGAACTAAAGTAAATTCACTTTGCAAACGTTTTTCTTTTCAGGATACTGATACAAAATCAACCAATATGCAAACAGCCACAACACCCATGCGTGTAATTGTTACAGGAGCCAGCGGAATGGTAGGCGAAGGAGTATTACACGAATGTCTCAATAGTAGTCTCGTAAAAGAAGTAGTAGTGCTTGGACGGAAAAGTTGCGGCATTACACATCCAAAGCTGAAGGAAATTCTACACAGTAATTTTCATGACCTCTCTCCTGTTGCTGATCAACTGAAAGGTTATGATGCCTGCTACTTCTGTGCAGGTGTATCGTCAGTTGGGAAAAAAGAAGAAGAGTTTTATCATCTCACCTATAAACTTACCATGCATGTTGCTGAGACATTAGCAAAACAAAACAGCAACATGACGTTTTGTTATGTTTCCGGTGCCGGTACCGACAGCAGTGAAAAAGGCCGACTCATGTGGGCACGGGTAAAAGGCAAAACAGAAAACGATCTGGTGAAACTTCCTTTTGCACAAGTCTATAATTTCCGGCCGGGTATTATTGAATCAGCACCCGGAATGAAGAATACTATAAAACTTTATCACTATTTCAAATGGCTGATCCCCATTATTAAACTCATTAGTAAAAATGGAGTAGTGAGTTTGGCAGAGATCGGGCAGGCCATGATCAAAGCCGCAACAAAAGGTTACAAAAAACAAGTACTGGAAGTGAAAGATATTAAGGAACTTGCTGCATCATAAACAGCCGGTATGAAAAAGGGTTTTCTTTTCTTTTTTACTTTTATCATTTCTATTCAAATACTACATGCGCAAACACCCTTGCGTGTCATGACGTTTAATATTCGTTTGAACACATCTTCTGACAGTTTAAATGCATGGCCCTATCGCAAAGACAATGTTGCATCACAAATACTGTTTCATAAAATTGAATTACTCGGCGTACAGGAAGCATTGCATGATCAGATGATCGACCTGCAGCAACGCTTACCTCAATTCAAATACACGGGCGGTGGCAGAGATGATGGAAAAACAAAAGGCGAATACAGTGCTATTTTTTACGATACAACAAAACTGCAACTGCTTGGCTCTTCCATGTTCTGGTTAAGTGAAACATCAACTGTTCCCGGCAGTAAAGGATGGGATGCAGCCATCACACGTATTGTCACATGGGCGAAGTTTAAAGATAAACGCACAAAGAAGATCTTCTTTGCTTTCAATACACACTTCGATCATATGGGTAAGATAGCTCGAAGAGAAAGTGCAAAACTGGTATTACAGAAAGTAAAAGAAATTGCCGGCTCCATTCCTGCTGTTATCACGGGTGATTTTAATGCAGAGCCAGCAGATGAACCGATACAGGTGATCGTTGATAAGAATAATCCACTGCGCCTGACAGACAGTAAAGACCTTTCACAAGCACCTCACTACGGGCCAACAGGAACGTTCACCGGCTTCCAAACCAAAGAACGCAACGATCAACCGATCGATTACATTTTTGTAAAAGGCAACTGGAAGGTACTAACCCATGCAACTATTTCGCAAACATGGGGTGGTCGTTTTGCAAGCGATCATTTTGCAGTGATGGCTGAGTTGTTGCTGAGATAATGTTTATTGGTATCACATCTATAAAACATAGCAAATGAGCATTTCAAAATCAAATAACCCCGCACTAATCTTAATTGATATTCAAAAAGCATTTGACAACATTGAATACTGGGGCGGGCAAAGAAACAATCTTAATGCAGAGAGCAATGCAGGTGAGCTCTTAACTCTTTGGAGAGAACACAATCTTCCGGTTTTTCATATCAGGCATTGTTCTTCAAATCCGAATTCATTGCTGCACGAAACGAAAGAAGGAAATCAATTTAAAGACATTGTTAAACCAACAGGGGAAGAAACAATTATCAAAAAAAATGTCAATAGTGCTTTCATCGGTACTGACCTAAAAGAAAGGCTTGACAATGCAAACATTTCAACACTTGTCATCGTTGGTTTAACAACAGATCATTGCGTTTCTACAACTACAAGAATGGCAGGCAATTTTGGTTATACTACCTTTCTTGTTTCAGACGCAACAGCAACATTTAATAAGAAAGGGCTTGACGGACAAACCTTTTCGGCGGAACTGATTCATGAAACCGCTCTTGCAAGTTTAAATGAAGAGTTTGCTACGGTTGTTACAACCGACTTCATAAAACAGAACATTCAGTGAATAATAAAAGCGGAACCTTTATTGATCACCAATAAGACAAAAACCATGAAGCTTACAACATTGTTTCTGTTAGCAGTTTTTCTCTTTTTCTTTTTTATCGACTCATTCTCCCAACAACAGGGCGACGAGGCTTTGATCAGAAAACTCGAAGACAAGGAAAGAGAAGCGATATTGAAAAGCGATACAGCTTTGTTGCATGAATTGATGTCCCAAAAAATTGTAGTGCAAAATCCTGAAAATGAAATTTTAGGATTTCAACAGATCATGGACCGCATCAAGAAAGGAAAAATTAACTACGCCAGTTTTGAAAGAAGAATTGACAATATTGCTTTTATAAACGGTATTGCGGTTGTGATGGGATTGGAAACACTCGTACCAAAAGCCGATACACAACATGCAGGCAAGGCTGTAACAAGACGGTTCACCAACATCTGGACAACAGAAAATGGAAAATGGAAATTAACCGCAAGGCAAGCCACTATCATTTCAATCAATTGATTCCGGGTTTACTTCCCATTCTGCTTTCCGCCAAGCATCGGTACAAACGAAAACGAATCGAAGAGTTCTTCTGTGTAAGAACCATCTTCATGTTTGGTTAAACGTTTCATGCGTTGTGCATCGCCTTCATCAACCGGTATCACCATCTTGGCACCAGCCTTCATTTGTTCGATCAGCTTCGGTGGCACAAACGGTGCAGCAGCAGTAATGATCACTTTGTCAAACGGTGCATAAGTGGGTAAGCCTTCAAACCCATCACCAAAAAAGAATTTAATGTTGAGGTATTTCTTTAAGAAAGGAAAAGAGGCTTTATTAAAGTCGAATAATTTTTTCTGACGCTCAATGGTAAATACATGAGCATTCATTTCGGCCAACACACATGCCTGGTAAGCACTGCCCGTGCCGATCTCCAATACTTTATCGTAAGGTTTTACTTCAAGCAATTGCGTTTGGTAAGCAACAGTGTAAGGTTGAGAAATGGTTTGTCCTTCGCCAATAGGGAAAGCCCTGTCTTCGTAAGCAATCTCATCAAAAGCAGTATCTAAAAAATAATGACGTGGAAGATTATTGATGGCCTCCAGCACCCGTTCATCGGTAATGCCTTTACTGCGCAATACATCTACTAACTTTTTGCGTAATCCTTTATGCCTGTAACTATCTTCAAAACGTCTCATAAGCGGGTGCAAAATAAGAAAGCTGCATCAATTGATGCAGCTTTTATTTTCGATTTCCTACTTTCAACTTTTCACTTTACTTCAACTTCATATCCTTAATAATTCCATCGATCCTATCATTTAACTCCTGATGCACTGCATCAAAGTTCTCTGCTTTATCAAGCTTCGTATTTACACTAAAATAAAATTTGATCTTCGGTTCAGTTCCACTTGGTCGTGCAGAAATTTTACTTCCATCTGCTAAAATAAATTGCAGCACATTACTCTTTGGTAAGTTAATCGTCCACTCCTCACCTGTTTGAATATTTTTGCCTTTTTGTAATTGATAATCGAGCAACTGCACCACTGCCGAACCATTGATGGATGTAGGCGTGTTATCACGGTAGCCCTGCATCATCTCGGCAATTTCCGCCTGGCCGTTCATTCCTTTTTTGGTAATGGAAATAAGGCTTTCTTTATAAAATCCATACTGCACATACAGGTCGATCATCTTCTGGTAAAGACTACGGCCTTTGTTCTTTTCATAAGCTGCCATTTCGCACAACAACGCAACAGCACTGATGGCATCTTTATCACGCAACTGGCTGCCGATCATCAAACCATAACTTTCTTCACCACCAACAATATAATTTTCAGTCGCTTCTTTTTCTTTGATCAATTCTGCGATCCATTTAAAGCCGGTGAGTACATTGTAACACTTGATATCGCTTGCCTTTGCAATGGCATCGATCATTTCTGTTGTTACAATGGTTTTAACCACCATATCGTTTGGTTGATTGATGCCTTTAGCCTTGCGTGCTTCAATCATATAGTTGAAGGCAAGTACAGCAGTTTGGTTTCCGTTCATCAACACCCAGTTGCCTTTGTGATCTTTAATAGCAATACCCACACGATCGCTGTCAGGATCAGTTCCCAATAAAATATCAGCATCCAAGGCTTTAGCTTTGTTCAAACCAATATTCATGGCCTCAGCTTCTTCAGGATTTGGATAAACTACTGTTGGGAAATTTCCATTGGGTTCTTTCTGCTCATCCACAATGGTTACATTGGTAAAACCAAAACGTTGTAACACCTGTGGCACAAGTGTAATACCTGTACCGTGAATGGAAGTGTACACAATCTTAAGATCATGCTGTGCTTTACATACTTCAGGATACACACTCAAACTTTGTATCATTTGCATGTACGCTTCATCCATTTCTTTTCCGATCAACGTGATGTTGCTTTCACCACCACTCCACTTTACATCATCAACACCTGCAATTTTATCAACTTCAGTAATTACATTTTTATCATGTGGTGGCACTAACTGTCCGCCATCATTCCAATAAGCTTTATAGCCATTGTATTCTTTAGGATTGTGCGATGCTGTGCAAACAACACCACCCTGGCAACCAAGATGACGGATAGCAAAACTCAACTCCGGTGTTGGACGTAATGCTTCAAACAAATAAACTTTAATACCGTTTGCACCCATTACGTTTGCAACGATCTCTGCAAACAGTCGGCTGTTGTTGCGACTATCGTGCCCCACAACACATTTTACATTACCCCCGCCAAAACTTTTATTGAGATAGTTGGCATAACCTTGTGTTGCCATACCTACTGTGTATTTATTCATGCGGTTGGTACCAATGCCCATGATACCACGTAACCCACCTGTACCAAACTCCAGGTTACGGTAAAAAGAATCTGCCAGTTCATCGGGGTTGCCTTGTTGAAGTTGTGTGATCTCGTCTTTCACCGATTGCTCGAAATTACCAGCGAGCCACTTTTGTACATTGGCCTGAATCGTTGCTTGCATACAGTTTATTTTTTAGTGATTCAAATGTAGGATACTCCCGCTTTTGTTTCAAGAGCAATTTCAGAAAGAATGGATATTTTCCCCAGCTTCCGTATTTTGCAGCGGCCTATGACAGGTAAGCATTATATCAGCAGGATTATTTTATTGATTTGCATTGCATCCATCACAATGCAGCAGGCAGGTGCCCAGCAATATTTTTTGCCGCCTAGTGATCAGTTTCGTCCCGATCGTTTACGGAAAGTAGTATGGACAGAATCGGCGGTATTTGTATTAACATCTGTTGGTTTGTATTTTCTGTGGTATAAAAAATTTCCCAAGAGTAAGTTCCATTTGCTGAACGATAACAAAGAATGGTTACAGATGGATAAATTGGGGCATGCAACCACTGCTTACAATGTTTCGGTTATGCAACACGATCTGTTACGTTGGAGTGGAGTAAAACCAAACCAGGCTATTGTTGGTGGGGCATTAACCTCCCTTGCATTTTTAAGTATTGTAGAAATGATGGATGCTTTTTCCCGTGACTGGGGTTTCTCCGGTGGGGATATGCTGGCCAATATTTCAGGTGCAGGATTATTTGCGGCGCAACAGTATGGCTGGGGGCAACAACGCATGGGATTGAAATTTTCGGCAAGCTTTTCACCGTATGCACAATACAATCCGAAATTATTAGGGAAAAAGTGGGCCGAACGTTTAATGAAAGATTATAACGGACAAACGTATTGGCTATCGGTCAATCTTCGATCATTTATGAAAACAGAAAGTAATTTCCCTGTTTGGTTCAATGTGGCAGCAGGCATTGGTGCCGATGGCATGATCGGCGCAAGGCAAAACCCAACAGAAATTAATGGTAATACAATACCTTCGTTTAAACGTACCCGTCAGTTTTATCTGGCACCCGATGCCGATTTGCACCGGATACGTTCTGTACAAGCTTTGAATGCACCTTTATTCCTGCTGCAATATTTTAAAACACCTGCACCTGCCATTGAGTGGAAAACTGATGGTAAATTAAAATTGAAACCAATACAATTCTGATTGCATGTTGATGCTTCTTTTATATGGCTCTTTTGCTTTGTTATTTGTTCTGTATGTGATGCGTGCATTGCTGATGGCCGGTTATGATAATCTCAATCTGAAGCATGTTCAACGAAATAATAATTCTTTGATGAGAGGATGGGTTCAGAAAATGCTGCAGTTGAAACCTATCACACAAATGAAACTGAACCCGAGAAGTATTGATCATAAAATACATGTACGCTTTCAGAAAAAAGCTACACTTTATTATTATGGAATCTGGGCTTGCATGTTTGCCATTCTTTTTCTGGCAGCGAAGATTTACCTGGATGCGTTTTGATTTTGTTTCACGCAAAGGCACAAAGAAGCAAAGGTGCAAAGTAGAAATATTATATTTCTTTCCGTCTTCCCGACTTACTGGTAAAAAAACTTACCAGCTTAACGCCACTTCTTTATTGGGAAATGTAAAACGGTGACTCTTGCGTTCTCCTTTATTTTTGAAGTGGATGATGTTTAGCTGATCTTCCCTGTAACTATACAACAGATCATTAAACACAACAGCCGATTTAAACGCAGTGGTATTACTGGTAACAAGATAGATCCACACCGCTTCTCCTTCCTGCTCGAAACCGATCATTTGTAATGCAGCAGCTTTCCCATCGAGTTGCAATCGTAAATGTTGCTGCAGGTAACGGTTGAGCAATTGCTCATTTTCCTTTTTCGTGGATATATTCATGATGTCCACTTTTCGCTTGTATTCTTTCTTTAATGCTTCTTCCAGGTCATCAGTGAAGATTTTACACGCTACCTGTACTTCCTTTTCAGCAGGCTTGTATTCAAACTCCGTTACACTCATGTAATAAGGATGGGCAGAAAAAGCCGTTAGCCAAAAGCCGAGAGTGGCAAGAAAGAAAAGACGACGGACGACGGACGACAAACGACTGCCCGCTAGAGACTTTTTTTCCACTACCAACTTACCACTATCCACTACCGGCTTGCTTTTCCCGAGCCGCTCATATAATTCTGCCACCATCTTCGTATTAAATTTCAAGGATACAAACTTCTGGTTTATTTTCCGAGTTCAACCACCACTGCCACAAAAAATGGGGGATTTTGGGTTTTATTTAAGGGAAGGTTTTTATCACATCACCGACTGGAAAGGTTACGATCATATCCTGTTCGTAATGGCTCTGTGCCTCCCCTATTTCCTGAAAGACTGGAAACAGGTATTGATCCTGATCACCGCATTCACCATTGGTCATAGCCTTACATTAGCATTAAGTATATTCAACAAAATTCTGATCCCCAGCACATGGATCGAATTCCTGATACCGATCACCATCATCATTACGGCATTGGAAAATTTATTCCGCAATAACAATCAACCAAAACATGTAAGACTCCGTTATGCGGCTGCAATGTTGTTTGGATTGATCCATGGTCTTGGTTTCAGCAATTACCTGAGAAGTATGATGGGCAAAAGCGAAAACATCATCACCCAATTACTGGCATTCAATATTGGCCTGGAACTGGGACAATTATTGATTGTACTTGTTGTATTGATGGTTTCCTTCATCTTTGTGCGCCTGCTGAATATAAAACAGAGAGAATGGTCATTGTTTATCAGCGGCGGCATTTTTGGCATTTCATTTATTATGGCGCTTGAGCGCTTACCGTTTTAAAAAGCAAAAAAAATCTGAACTATGCACATGCGTTTTTTACTTGGTTGTTTACTACTCACAGTTGTGGGTATGGCGCAACCGCCCCAGAGCAATCCCGGCAGTAATCATGGCAACCGCTTTGAACAATTGGGATACTTGTTACAAAGTCCGAATGAATACCGTACAGCAAGTGGAGCTCCCGGTCCAAAGTATTGGCAACAAAAAGCCGATTACGACATCAGTGTTGAATTAGACGAAGCTAATCTTCGTTTAACCGGCATCGAAACAATTACGTATTTCAACAACTCTCCTGATCAGTTGACTTACCTGTGGATGCAGTTAGATGAAAACATTCACAACCCGGATCATGATTATCTCCGCAACGGCCGCAACCGTATGGAAGCAAACATGAGCAACACGCAGTTAGTGAACCTTGAGAAATGGCGCACTGCGCAAGAGTCAGGACTTGGCATCAAGATCACTAAGCTAACTGATGCTTCAGGTAACGCATTGAAGTATACCATCAACCAAACAATGATGCGTATTGATCTGCCTGTTGCTTTAAAGCCCGGACAGAAATTTGTATTCAAGATCGATTGGAATTATAAAATACCGGACCGTTTGGTGTGGGGTAGCCGTGGTGGATATGAATTGTTTCCTGAAGATGGAAATGCAGTGTTCACCATGAGTCAATTCTATCCACGCCTTGCAGTGTACAGCGATTTTCAAGGTTGGCAGAACACACAGTTCAGTGGTGGTTCAGAGTTTGCACTCACCTTCGGTAACTTTAAAGTTAAGATGACTGTGCCTGGAGATTTTGTCGTAGCAGCAACAGGTGAATGTCAGAACTACAAACAACTTTTAACTGCGGCACAGTTTCAACGTTGGCAACAGGCGCAATCAGCAAAAGATGTGGTGGAAGTTGTAACACTCGCTGAAGCAACAGCGAATGAAAAAGATAAATCAACTGATAAGAAAACATGGATCTATTCTGCAGAGAACGTACGTGATTTTGCATGGGGTGCCAGTCGCAAATTTGTGTGGGACGCCATGCCAACCTATGTAGAAGGGAAGAAGATCATGAGTATGAGTTATTATCCGAAAGAAGCGTATGCACTTTACCGCAAGTATTCTACCAAGGTAACAGCACATACGTTGAAGATCTATTCAAAGCATACTATTCCTTATCCTTACCCGGTAGCTATTTCTGTTGAAGCATCACAGGGTATGGAATATCCAATGATTGCTTTCAACTATGGACGTACTGAAAAAGATGGTACCTATAGTGAAGCAACGAAGTATGGAATGATCGGTGTAGTGATTCATGAAGTAGGTCATAACTTTTTCCCGATGATCGTGAACAGTGATGAACGCCAGTACTGGTGGATGGATGAAGGATTGAACACCTTCACACAATTCTTAACAGAAGGTGAATTTGATAACAACTATCCTTCACGTCGTGGGCCTGCACATTTGATCACTGATTATATGAAGTTGCCGAAAGATCAACTCGAGCCTATCATGACTATGGGCGATAACGTTACACAGGTTGGTGCCAATGCCTATGCAAAAGCTGCAACAGGTTTAAACATCCTGCGTGAAACAGTAATGGGTCGTGAATTGTTTGATTATTCGTTCCGTGAATATGCACGCCGTTGGGCATTTAAACATCCAACACCTGCTGATCTTTTCCGTACCATGGAAGATGCAAGTGCGGTTGATCTTGATTGGTTCTGGAGAGGCTGGTATTATGGTACTGAGCCGGTTGATATTTCTCTCGACAGTGTGCGTTGGTTCAAGATGAATGATGCTTCGAACTCAGCTGCATTTCAGCAAAAAGAATTTGATGCTGTACACAAACTGCGCAACAAAGATGATAAGAGTATCACCTATGCAACAGATGCTGATACAAGTCTGCGTGATTATTATTATTTCAATCCCGGAGCTGATGCGAAATTTTTTCAACAGCAACGTGAAGCAGCTATAACCATTGATCAAGAGAACAAGAGCAAATGGGCGAATAAGAATTTTTACGAGTTGAGCTTCACCAACAAAGGTGGCATGGTAATGCCTGTAATTGTTGAGTGGACCTATAAAGATGGCACCAAAGAAACCGATCGTGTACCGGTGAATGTTTGGAAACTCAATGAAAATAAATTCACCAAAGTATTCATCAAGGATAAAGAAGTTGCTGCTATCCGTATTGACCCAATGCGTGAAACAGCTGATATTGATGAAAGCAATAACCTATGGCCGGTGAAAGAAATGCCATCGAAGTTTAATTTGTTCCGCCAGGGCGGTGGTCCGGTGCGTGGTGCAAGTGCTGGTGGTAATTCAATGCAGAGAGAACAGAAGAAGAATTAAAGCTGACTTATACCTTAAAAAAAGGCGACAGTTGTGCAACTGTCGCCTTTTTTGTCATTTCGACGAAGGAGAAATCTGTTGGACCTTGTTATGCAGTTGAGCAGATCCCTCGTACATCGGGATGACAGCTATTTTGTGCAGCAGAAATATTTATCTTCAATACATGAAACGATTAAGTACTCTCCTCCTTTTCTTATTCATCGCCTTTCATCTCTTAGCTGCTAAAGTTGATACCGTTACTGTATTCAGCAACAGCATGCAGAAAGAAATTAAATGCGTGGTGATCACACCAAAGAATTACAAGAAAAGTAAAGAACGTTTTCCGGTTGTTTATTTATTGCATGGTTATAGCGGTAATTACCGCAGCTGGTTAAAAGATGCACCGCAGCTTACACAAAAAGCAGATGAATTACAACTGATGATCGTTTCTGTTGATGGTGGTTTTTACAGTTGGTATTACGACAGCCCGATTGACCCAAAGATGAAATACGAAACCTTTGTGAGTAAAGAGTTGGTGAGTTATATCGATACACATTATAAAACCATTGCTGATAAAAAAGGAAGAGCCATTACCGGTTTGAGCATGGGTGGACATGGTGCACTTTATCTTGCAGTACGTAACAAAGAAGTGTATTCGCAGGCAGGTTCAATGGCTGGTGGCGTAGATATTCGTCCATTCCCGAACAACTGGCAGATCAAACAGGTGTTGGGTGATATCAATACGAATAAAGAAAACTGGGATACTTATACCGTCATCAAACAAATTGAAACATTGAAGAACGGTGAATTAAATCTCATCATTGATTGTGGTTTGGGTGATTTCTTTTTAGAAGTGAACCGCAGTCTTCATCAAAAACTGATGAACTTAAAAATAGATCATGATTATACCGAACGCCCCGGTGTACACAATGGTGCTTATTGGGGCAGTGCCGTTGATTATCATTTGTTGTTTTTTAAGAAGGGGTTTGGGAAGAAATAGAGTAAGACAATAGTAACAATTATACAGATAAAAAAATATATGCAAATAAACAAATTAGCTACACCACATGTGACTAACAAAAAAATAATCGCTTAGTAAGTTCTACAAACATTTTTTATTATATCTTCAATCCATATAAAATACTTTTATGAAAAATATAACCGTAAGAAAAATATCCATGCTTCCGCTATTTGTATTTCTCCTTTTGTCTTTAGATAGTTGCAAGAAGGAAGCGGCTCCAATAACCTACAAAATTCAGGGTTTATGGGTAGGCACTATTGGTAATCCAACCTCAACAGCTCAGCCTTACGCATTGTCTATTAAAGCTAATGGTCAAATTACTTTTGAAGGATATGCTGCTAATACATACCATTTCGGAACCGGTACATGGACATTAAATGGCGACTCTTTTACTGCCAATGTTACCACTCTTTATGGCATATCTTCGAATGTCGGAGTCCAACAGAAATTGGAAGCAACATTTAATAGTTCGACTGGGATTCTCAACAACGGAAAGTATGTAAATACTTCTCCAGCAAATGATGCCGGCACATTTTCGGTTACAAAAGTAAATTAAACAACCCTGTAAAAAATATTACAATTTAATAGCACATGCATTCCGCTGCCAGACTCAAGTATCTCGCTTGTGCTGCTTAAGTAAAAACTTCATTCCACCTTCGACCATCTATATTTGTAATTGATCACTTTACTCATGCCAACCGGCGCAAGCGTCCCGCTTGTGACTGATACATTCTATCTGAAATTTGTTATTAAAAGAAGGCTACTATTTCCGTCCGAAGAGGATGTCTGACGTGTCGTCTTACGATTTTTAGCATAACCAACTTTCATATATCTTCATACCACAATCATCACCTATGTTTCAACAGGCTTTTGCTGCACATGCAGCCATCATTGCAGAAGATGACCCTTCCATTCTGGGATTAGCAGTTGCCGGTTCCTGGCTTACACAGGAGCTCGATGAATTTTCTGATCTTGATCTTTTACTCATCAGCAATACAAAAGTGGGTGGCAATAAAGAACAGATGATGGCCTATGCCAATAAGTTTGGCAACCTGTTGAATGCATTTACTGGTGAGCATGTAGGCGAACCTCGTTTGCTCATTTGTTTGTACAACAATCCGCTGCTGCATGTGGATATTAAATTCATTACAGCTGATGAACTGAAAACAAGAATAGAAAATCCGGTGTTATTGTTTGACAGAGATGGAAGTCTGCAGCAGATCATCGATTCAAGTTCCTATCAATTCCCTCACCCTGATCATCAATGGATCGAAGACCGTTTCTGGACATGGGTGCATTATGCCTTGCTGAAGATCGGTCGTGGTGAATACATGGAAGCACATGATTTTCTTGCGTTTTTGCGCATGGTTGTATTTGGACCATTGCTGCATATCAAGAATAATAATTTACCAAGAGGTGTACGTAAAGTGGAAACAACTATTGCACTTGAAGACTTCCAGCAATTACAACAAACATTAGCAACAAATAATAGAGCATCATTGCTTAGTGCATTAGAAAACGCTGTGCAACTTTACCGTTCGTTACGCAACGAATTATTTACGGTTGATACGACTTTACAACATCAAACAGAAGAAGTTGTGATGCAGTATTTTGAAGAAGTGAGGAATAAGACCGTTTAGTTGTTGGCGCTGAGAAAAGAGAACGCAAAGACATTCGCAGAGAAAACACTCTGCGTTAAACTCCTTTTCTCATTTCTCTGTGCCAAGGAGATGCCCCGTCAGACGGGTGGCGTGTTATTGCAACAAACCCGTAGCCCAGTTTAACGCAGCAAATGCCTGGTAAAACTTCACTTTCAGTTCCAGTAATTTCTGTTTTGCTTCCAGCACTTTTGTTTCACGTGAGTTGAGTAAGAACAAGGTTGTTTCGCCCAATGAAAATTTCAGTTGCTCAGCTTCAAACAGGCGTACATAATTACGATACGCATTTTCGTAAATACTGATCTGCTTTTGCAGGTTTAACACCTCATTGTAATGAAAACGTACTTTGTTCTCCAGGTTCAGTTCAGTAAAGCTGCGGTCAAGTTCAGTTGACTTGATCTTAATTCTTGCAGCACGGTAATCACCAATGCCACCCCGGTTAGGAATCGGAATAATGGCATTCACGCCAAACTTGTAATTATTCTCAAAGAAATTCGCATTGAAAGAATTAGCCACGTTGTATCCTTTCTGCAAAAAATTATATTTCAGATCAAGCTTAGGTAACAGATTCTGGAACTTTAATCTACGTTCTACTTCCAGCGATTGCAATTTAAAATCGATCTGTTGCAGCTTCGGATGGTTGGTAACAGTTTGTGTGAGCCAGTTACTGAGTTGATCTACTTTAAAATTGGTGAATGATTGTGCGGTCCATACGCTGTCAGGTATTACACGTTCATTTAAGTAAACAGGCTTGTTTCCTTCTAACCATAAAAAAGTTGAGAGCTCCAATGTTGACTTTCGGAATTTCAGCCATGCTTCTTCACGTTGCTGTTGAAAGTTCTGCAACTGTGCCAGTGCTTCTGTGGTATCAACCGCTGCACGGTCGCCCTGCTGAAAGGAGATACGCACCAGTTCATATCTTGCTTCGTTCAAAAAGATCGTTGTATCAAGTACCATCAGCAGTTGGTAATCTCTTGCCCAACTCCAATACGCTTTGTATGCATCGAATAACAGATCGTTAATAACAGTGCGTCGTTCAAATGCTGATTGCTGTTTAAACAGTTTGCCTTGTTGCAATGCAGCACGGCGTTTATCCAAGATCAGATCTTTCAATAACGGCAAACTGATACCTGCATAACTGGTACGGCTGGCCGAAACTTCAGGATTAAGAAAATCACCAAAATTGTTTTCAAGTCCTGCATATAATTCCACACCAAACCAGGTGGGTATACCCAGCTCTGCATTGGTATAATTGTAATAGTTCTTACCATCAAATGTTTTTTGATCGTTGTTCAAAAAAACTATGGGATCAAAGTTTCCACGGATTGAAAGCAGTTGTGCCCTTGCAGCATCTACCAATAAACCCGCCTGTTTTGCAACCGGGTGATGCTGTTTTACAATCGTAATAAATTCATCTTCTGCCAACACACGCAACGTGTCCTGGGCACGCAATGGAATGCATGCAACGGTATACAAAATCAATAAACTCAAAATTCTGTGCTTCATCATGTATGTGGCCGTTTTTGCTTGCTTACTTTTTTTCTTTTTCTTCTTTTCCGTTGGCAGTTGTTTGCGGACGATAATAATCCGGTGGAAAACCATTGATCTGCCGCCACAATTCATACCACACCGATACATCTTTCAACAACGTAAAATTTACGGCACCTGTTCCGAGTTTCATATTGGTTGGCCACGGCCGTTCGTTTTTATCTTCTGCAACGAGTACACGAAACATACCATTGCTGCTGAGGTTTGATTCAATGGCTACAATTTCACCAGCATAGGTTCCATACGATGCCTGCGGCCATCCACTGAAAACAATTGCCGGAAATCCATCGAACATAAAACGTGTTTTTTGTCCGATGGTGAGCAACTGCAGATCCATTGGCTTTACCCAAACTTCTACTGCCAGTTGATATTGTTTTGGTACAATCTCAACGATCATATCGCCTTCTTTCAGCATTTCATTGATACCCGCTTTCATGGCTTTGATCACTTGTCCATCCTGTGGTGCCAACACAAAATATTGTCCGTTTCGTATTCTGTAGTTGTCATATTGATTTTGCAGCTTCGCTACTTTTCCCTGCCCGGTTGAAATTTGTGATTGCGATTGAAAACGATCGCCGGATGCTTTTGCAATTTTTTCTGCATATTCCTGGATGGCTGCACTGCGTTCCAGTTGAAGAATCAGCAGATCCTGTTTACTGTTATTGAAATCGTTTTGTGCGCCGATCAGTTTTGCATTCACATTCTGATGCATCACTTTGCGGCGTTCAAATTCAGTTAACGGAATAACACCTTGCTCATACATTTTTACAGCGCCTTCGAGTTGTCGATCTGCTACATTCATTTCATTCATAGCCGCACTCACTTTCATGCTATCACTCTGCACTTTTCGCTTTGTCTGTATGAGTTTATTATCGATTGAACTCAACTTTAATTCCCGTTCATTTTCCAATGCGGCAATCTGCTGACCCGTAGCACTTACTTTCCCTTCATAATAATCGATCGTCATTTGTTCGGCAGTGAGTTGCTGTTCGGTACGTTGCAACAGGTTCGGATCGAGGTAATCATCTTTAATCTCTGCTAACTGCAAAATGGTATCACCCTTCTTCACAAAGTCGCCTTCCTTCACCCACCATTTTACAATTCGTCCGCCAATGATATTGTTTACCTGTTGAGGGCGTTGCTCCTGCCGAAGTGTAGTAACTGTGCCGTTGCTGCGGATATTTTGTGTCCACGGCAAAAAAAGTATAATGATGGTAATACCAATGATGAAAAAAAAGTAGCGGCGTATTTTACTGGTTTTGTGCTGCCGGTAAATTTCATTGAATGATCGGAGCGGCTTACCTGTTTTTTCCTGTATATCCGGTGTAAGTAGTTGAAACGACATGTGGTTTAATTTAACGGTTAACAGTTGGCTGCTCTTCCTTTACAATTCGTCCGTCCTGCATATATAAAACACGATTGCACCTTCGTGCATACACATCATCGTTTGAAATGACGATCACAGTTGTGCCTGGTATTTTCTGCAGCAGGTATTGCTGCACTTTTTCACGGCAATCTGCGTCAAAGCCAAACCATGGTTCTTCGAGCAATAATAATTTTGGATGCGATACCAATGCACGGAGCAATAATACTTTTCGTATAACGGCACTGGACAAGCGCTTTCCTGCTGCATCGATTTGTGTATCGAATCCATTTTTGAGAGAAGAAATAAAATCGCTGACTCCAAGCTGCGTTGCAAGTGTTGTGATCTGTGAAGTTGTTACCGAAGTATCACCTAAAGAAATATTTTCATACAATGTACCCTGAAAAATATCCTGCTGGTGAAACAGGATGCCTGTTTCTGCACGCAGCAATGCAGGGTTATAATTACCGATCGGTATATCGTTAATCAATATGCTTCCTCCAAAATCTGCATAAGCACCGGTGAGTAATTTTAACAGCGTGGATTTACCTGAACCATCACCGCCTTTAATACAAATTTTTTCTCCCTGCTTTACATTGAATGAAAGTTGCTGCAGTATCGATGTTTGATCGTTGTAACTGAAATGCAGATCGTTTACCGTAACTGATAATCCGTTTGCAGATGAATCGGGGCGTAATGTTCCTTCTGATTCGAGCGGCTTATCTATCACTTTTCCTAACTTTTCAACGCTGGTTAAAATGTCATATATTTTATCAAGGCTGCGGATCAATTTTTCAACTGACGCCAGTACTAACAGAATAACGATCTCTGCTGCTGCAAACTGTCCCACGTTAATTTCATTACCCACGAGCAATACAGCACCAACAATCAACATACCTGCCGTTACCAGAATTTTAAACCCGATCAATGTCCAGTACTGCATTAACAGAATCCGGAAATGACTGGTGCGTGCATGAAGGTATTTGGTTACCAGTGCATCTGTTTTATCCATGGGCAATGATGAACCTCTGGAAAACTGAAATGATTTCAATACACGTGCAATTTCCTCCAGCCATCCGGCAACTTCATATTTATATTCACTTTCATCGAGGCTGGTTGACAAACCCCTTGCGTATGTTACCCGAATAATAACAAACAGGATCAAAATAACCAGTAAACTGAAGATGATAAATACATTCGCATATAGAGAGAGCAAGATCAAACCAAACAATACCTGTATCAATGCCGCCGGAATATCGAGCAGCAAACGGCTTAAGCTTTTTTCTAAATTAACGGTATCGAAAAAACGGTTGACAAACTCAGGTAAATAATACTGATCGATCTTCTTCAAATCGAGACGGGGGATACGCCATGCAAATTCAAATGAATAACGGGTGAAGATCCGTTGCTGAATTTTTTCAATGATCTTCATTTGGTTTACCTGCAGCAAACCGGTAAAGAATACACTGATCACAACAAGAATAATTAAAACAATAATGGAAGTAGATATACGGCCGGCAAGTACAAAGTTGATAATGGCCTGCACACCCAATGGCACAGCAAGCTGCAATAACCCTGCAAGAATTGCATAAAAATAAATTGCACCAATCTCCTTTCGCTCCAGGTTCAATACCTGTAATAAGCGTTGCAGCGGACGTTTAAGGTCCTTTCCTGCCTGGTAATTTGCCATTAATTTGACCGTTATGTTAAAGAAAGTTATTGATTTAAATCCGCTCCTTTGAACAGTTTTTTAAATCGTTTGCAAAAGAACAGCATTTCTGCAAAATTGTTAAGCGCTGTTGACTGATTTTGTTTTTTTTAACAACTAACGGGTATCAACACTCGGGAAGAGCAATTGGAATATTGATGGCTAAACCGCCTTCGGCAGTTTCTTTGTATTTGTGATTCATATCTTTTGCGGTATCCCACATGGTTTTCACCACAGCATCTAATGATACTTTTGCAAAATCGGGTGTACTTTGTAATGCAAGTTGAGAGGCTGTGATAGCTTTGATTGCACCCATGGTGTTCCGTTCAATGCATGGAACCTGCACCAATCCTGCAATAGGATCGCAGGTTAAGCCAAGATGATGTTCCATTGCAATTTCAGCCGCCATCAACACCTGTCGCTGTGTACCTCCCATACATTCAGTGAGTGCAGCCGCAGCCATTGCACTTGACACGCCAATCTCGGCCTGGCAGCCACCCATTGCTGCAGAAATGGTAGAACCTTTTTTAAAGATGCTTCCTACTTCAGAAGCAGTTAATAAAAAACGAATGATCTTTTCTTCATCGGCACCATTACAAAAACAAACATAATACATCAATACAGCAGGAATAACACCGGCGGCTCCATTAGTTGGAGCTGTTACTACTCTGCCGAAAGATGCATTCTCTTCATTCACTGCCAATGCAAAACAACTTACCCAATCGAGTGTGTATTTAAAATCATTACCACCACTGCGAATGGCTTCCACCCACTCCTGAAAATCAGTATAAGATTTCTGCTGCAATAATTTTTTATTCAAACCGGCACCACGTCTTTTCACATTCAGACCACCCGGCAAATAACCTTCAGTGTGACAACCTTTAAACATACATTCATGCATTACACGCCAGATGTTGATTACGCCTTGCTTTGTTTCCTCTTCGCTGCGCCACGCATTTTCATTCTCCATCACCACTTCACTGATACTCATGCCTGTTTTCATGCACCAATGCAACAGATCTTCGGCCGTATCAACAGGAAAAGGTAACTGCACCTGTGCATGGCCGGTAGACTCCTCGTTTTCTTTTACCACAAAACCACCACCAATGGAGTACCAGGTTTCAGCTATAGAAGTGCCATCATTAAATGAAGCAAGAAATGTAACGGCATTAGGATGATAAGGAAGACTCTCCGTCATCAAAAAATCAATATCCTCTCTTGGATCAAAAGCCACTTCGTGCTTTCCTCCCAAAAGAATTTCATTCATGTCAGCAATATCCCTGATGCGTGCATCAATAGAATTTACATCAAATGTAACAGGATCTTCACCACACAAACCTAACTGGATAGCGACATCAGTTCCATGCCCTTTCCCTGTTTTCGCTAATGACCCATAAAGCAACACACGCACAGTTGCCACCTGCTCTAACGGTTGCATTGTTTGAATTGACTGAACAAAACGTTGAGCGGCACGCCATGGCCCAAGCGTATGACTGCTGGATGGGCCAACGCCGATCTTAAACATATCGAAAACGGAAATAGGTTCGTATGACAAGTGATTGAGTTTTTACAAAAGTAAGTAAACAAAAAAGCTCCCCGTTGTTTAGGAGAGCTTTTCTATTCGCTTGTTGAGATTACTTATTTATAAACAGTTACAATTTCAACATCAAAAATGAGCATAGCATTTTGAGGAATGGTATATAAACCGGTATTCGGATTAAACGACCCCGCTGCACCATAACCCAATGAAGAGGGAATATACAACCTGATCTTGCCACCCTCACCTACTAATTGCATACCACGGTTCCATCCTTCAATTAAACTACCTAAAGTAAAAGATGCTGTTGATGTTCCCGTTGTTTGATCGAAAATTGTTCCATTTGCAAGCTGCCCCTTATATTTTACAACAACGGTATTGCAAAGCGCAGGTTTATTAGTGTTTCCTTGCGCATCAATTACATAGTACATACCGGAAGTTCCCAACTCAGTTGTGCCTGTTATGTTATTTGCAGCAATATAATTTGTCACTACAGCTTCTTCCTGTGCCGATGCCGATGTATTTTCAGCAGAGTAAGGACACTCCTCACTATTTTTTTTCTTACACGCACTTAACATAGCTACTGCCATCAATAATCCAACTACATACTTCATGTTACGATATTTTGTTTTAGTTCAAATTTCAATTAAAAGACCTGCTTTATTTTGACAATCATTTTTCCTCTAACGTTGCCTCTGTTTCTAATTTTTGCTTCAGTTCAAGATAACGTTGCTCATTCATCTCCCATTTAAAACGCATCTTGAAAATAGCGTAGAACACGATCACCAGTAAAACGGCGATCAGGATTATGGTCAACTGTGACCCTGATACATAAGGCATGTTTTTGTACCAGCCCCTGAACATGACTGCCAGCAAAATCGGGAACCCAAATGCAAGACCTAATGGCAAACCTATTGTAAGTTGGCTCAACAGTCTCTTTTCCCTGCTACGGTTTTGCTCCCACCACTGCATAAACTCTTTTTCCTGTGCCGACAGCATGCTGTTATTTTTGGCAAATGTAAGCAACAGCGTTCAGCCCTATGTCTTCTTTAACGAAGATTTGCGGAAACAGTAAAATCAAGGGCTTGAACCCTTTATAAATGGGCTGTCCTGAACGTCGGCATTCTATTTCTATGATAAAAGCTGGTTTTTAAGTATGTTTGAAAAAAATTATCCGTGAAAATCCAGGAAATATTATCACAGTATCTGTACAAGGAGAAAAGTCTTACACTCCCAGGTCTTGGCCGTTTTGATCTGAATCCTTCGGTTAATATCTACGATTTAAAAGAAGAAGGATGGCCTGCCGATACTATTTCATTTACCACCAACCGTAATGCCGTTCTTGATGAAAGTCTGCTTCAGTTCCTGATGCAACAGACAGGCAAAATGAAGCCGCTTGCCATGAGCGATCTTGAATCGTATATAAGCAATGGTATGCAGCTGATCAACATTGGCAAACCGTTTCCTATTAAAGGCATTGGCTCCATCAATAAAACTAAAGACAACCAGTTTACATTTGAGCAAGGCAGTCCTGCCCTGGAAAAAATTGATTCAATTAATACCGATCATGTTCGTGACCGTACGGTATTAGCAGAAGGTGAAAAGGAAATTGACTTTTCACATGAAGAACGGAAGAGTTCAAAAAAGCCGATCATTATTCTGGGAACCATTGTAGCGTTGGTGCTGGTTGGCTGGGCTGTTTATTTGGCTATTCCAAAAAAAGATAAACCGCAAGAACCTGAAACAAACCTTACTGAACAAATTACTCCTGCAGATACCACAACACAACAACCTGATACAACTGCAAGCGTAGTGAAAGATTCTGTGGCACCGGTTGTGCCTGCACCTCTAGTTGATACAAGCTCGTTAAAACTTATTCTTGAAACAGCTGCTACAAAAAGCAAAGCCGATGCCCGTATTGCTTTTCACAAAACAAGAGGAAGAGAACTTTCATTACTTATGAAAGACAGCAGTACTTATCAACTGATATTGCTTGTACAGAAATCGCTTTCTGACAGCACGAAAGTGAAAGATTCGCTCCGAAACTGGTATGGCATTAAAGCACAGGTTGTGAAACCGGGTAACTAGTATGAAGCAGCTGGCAAAAATCATCTTTGGCATCTATGCGTTGGTGGTTGTGCTTGAATTGCTATTCATTTATTTTGATCAACCGCAACTACGATGGTTTACCAAACCATTGCTGATGCCTTTGTTGATGCTGGGATTTTATATCGCATCTGCTAAACAGAGTGGAACATTCTTCAAACTTATACTTGTTGCGTTGTTACTTTCCTGGGCAGGCGATGTATTGCTTCAAATGAAAGGAATGTTTATACCCGGGTTGGTTTCGTTCCTGCTGGCGCATGTTTTCTACATTGTTTACTTTCTAAAAACAGGAAAAGGGCAGAAAGGATTAATACAATTACAACCATTGATCGGAATTCCCGTATTGATTTACATTCTCATTTTCCTTTGGCAGCTCTACCCTTTTCTTGATGCACTAAAAATACCGGTGACGGTTTATGGCATTACGATTGGGACCATGCTGCTGTCAGCGATCAATACAAAACGGAAGACCAGTGATAATGCAGCTGTATTATTTTTAATCGGGGCAATATTATTTGTTATTTCAGATTCGTTATTGGCTGTTAATTTATTTGCCATGCATGATGTTGTTTTAAGTTTATGTGTGATGCTTACCTATGCTGCTGCACAGTATCTGATTGTGAAGGGAGCATTGATCAATAACCAACCAAATTAATTCACCCAACTTATCGTCTTGCGGAAAAAGAAAAAACAGAAGTAGTTGTTTAATCGCTTCATCATTCCCTTACTATTTTCTTCAGCACACTTGCAAAAAACGATTTCTTTTTTTTATCTTATTGTTGAAAACATCGCTTTGTTTACAAACCAAAACTCCCATGGCTTCAAAAACATTTAGCTGGAAAAAGTTTTTCATCCGCATATTTATTGTTCTCTTCACACTTGCAGTTATTGTATTTGCTGCGTTCAAATTATCGCCCTGGCCTTCAGCAATGATCATCCGCAACGCATTTAACAGAGGAGGCGTTACGACTAATGATGCATTAGAAAAACATGTACCAAAAAATATCACTGCAATTTTGGATGAAGTGTATGATGCTGCAGATAAAGATGCGAAACTAGATGTTTATTATCCTTCTTCTCTTGCAGCCAATGAATTATTACCCGTAATCGTATGGATTCATGGTGGCGGGCTTATCTCCGGCGATAAGGCGCACATCCGGAATTACTGTAAAATACTTGCATCATATGGCTATGTTACGGTATCGATTGATTATTCGGTTGCTCCCGAAAAAAAATACCCCACACCACTGAAACAAACTGCAGCGGCATTGGCTTATCTGCAAAAACAGGCCAACCGTTTTCATATTGACACGGCTCATTTTATTCTGGCGGGTGATTCAGGTGGCGCCCATATTGCTTCGCAAACAGCAAATATTATTTACAACAGCAGTTACGCAAAATTAATCGGCATTATGCCCTCATTAAATCCTTCACAGCTCGCAGGACAATTATTGTACTGCGGACCTTATGATATAGACAATGTAAACACAGAAGGTGCATTTGGTGGATTTATGCAGACTGTACTTTGGGCTTACAGCGGATCGAAAAATCACAAAGAAAATGAATTGTTCAAAACAGCTTCGATTATTAATTACATAGAAGCAGGTTATCCTCCAAGTTTTATTTCTGCAGGTAATGGCGATCCGCTATTGTCGCATTCAAAAGCATTGGCAGAAAAACTGGTAACGATCAATGCAAAGGTAGATACACTCTTTTTCCCGCAGGATTTACAACCTGCACTTCCGCATGAATATCAGTTTAACCTGGATACAGAAGCAGGGAAAACAGCATTGCAACAATCCTTACGTTTCCTCAACAGCCTGCAGATGAAATTTACTCTGTAATTCATTTATATTTCATTGACTTTGTTCATAAATCAAAACCTCCTGCGGTTGCAGGAGGTTTTGATTTAATAGATCAGATAAGGATTATCAAATGGATCATCATCTCCCCTTCTGATACGTTGCAATAATTGATTGATTTTGTTTTTCAATTTCAACATAAACGGTAAAAGCATGTTTACTTTTTTCATTTCTCATGTTTTTAATCGTGATGAATCATTGAAATGCAAAGTCCCCTGTTTTACCAGAGGACTTTGTTTGTATGTTCAAGCTGTTACAAGTTGTTGAGGTGTTTAAATTGAAGACACTTTCGACATTCAACTTTACACTTCCCACTTTCTTAGTAACCACCCATGCCACCCATATCAGGAGCGCCATGTGCATGTGCTTCTTCTTTCTTCGGCTTATCAGCAATTACAGCTTCTGTTGTTAACAACATACCTGCAATAGACGCTGCATTTTCCAAGGCTACACGGCTAACTTTTGTAGGATCAATTACACCTGCTTTGAACAGGTTCTCATACACTTCTGTACGTGCATTGAAACCAAAATCGCCTTTACCTTCTTTGATCTTCTGTACAACGATCGAACCATCGATACCTGCGTTAGCAGTTAATGTACGCATTGGTTCTTCCAGTGCACGACGAACGATCTGCATACCGGTTTGTTCATCTTCAATTTGTCCACGAACTTTTGCTTCCAATGCATCAATTGCACGGATGTAAGCAACACCACCACCTGGAACAATACCTTCTTCAACCGCAGCTCTTGTTGCATGTAATGCATCATCTACACGGTCTTTCTTTTCTTTCATTTCCATTTCAGTAGCAGCACCAATGTACAATACAGCAACACCACCGGCTAATTTAGCAAGGCGCTCTTGTAATTTTTCTTTATCGTAATCAGAAGTTGTGTTTTCAACTTGTGCTTTGATCTGGTTTACACGTGCAGTGATGTCAGTTTTCTTTCCTTTACCACCAACAACTGTTGTATTGTCTTTATCAATTGTTACAGAAGAAGCCTGACCTAAATAAGTCAAATCAGCATTCTCCAATTTGTAACCTTGCTCTTCGCTGATTACTGTACCTGCAGTGAGGATCGCAATATCAGTGAGCATTTCTTTACGACGGTCACCAAAGCCCGGAGCTTTTACAGCAGCCACTTTCAATGTACCACGGAGTTTGTTTACTACCAATGTTGCCAATGCTTCACCTTCAAGATCTTCAGAGATGATCAACAACGGACGACCGCTTTGAGCAACTTTCTCCAGAATGTGGAGGATATCTTTCATTGCAGAGATCTTCTTATCATAGATAAGAATGTATGGGTTCTGCAATTCAACTTCCATTTTTTCGCTGTTTGTAACGAAGTATGGAGAAATATAACCACGATCGAACTGCATACCTTCTACTACATCAACAGTAGTATCAGTACCTTTTGCTTCTTCAACAGTGATCACACCTTCTTTACCAACTTTAGCAAATGCTTCTGCGATCAACTTACCAATAGTTTCATCGTTGTTTGCAGAAATAGTTGCAACCTGTTGAATTTTTTTGCTGTCGTTGCCAACAGTTTGCGATTGGCTTTTTAAATTTTCAACTACCAGTTTTACTGCTTTATCAATACCACGTTTCAGATCCATTGGGTTTGCACCAGCAGCAACCATTTTCAAACCTTCGCTGATGATTGATTGCGCCAATACAGTTGCAGTAGTAGTACCATCACCTGCAATGTCTGCAGTTTTAGAAGCTACTTCTTTCACCATTTGAGCACCCATGTTTTCAATAGGATCTTCCAGTTCAATTTCTTTTGCAACAGTAACACCATCTTTCGTTACAGCCGGTGCACCGAATTTCTTTTCGATTACTACGTTACGTCCTTTAGGACCGAGGGTAACTTTCACGGCGTTGGCCAGAATGTCAACACCTTTCTTCATTTTATTTCTTCCTTCAATATCGAAGAAGATTTGCTTTGCCATAGTTATTTAATTTGAGAATTAATTAATTTAAAAAATTAAAGCTTCACGCTGTTCGCTGCAAGCTACAAGCCTTTGCGTGCAGCAAATGGCTAACAGCTTCGGGCTTTTATACAATTGCCAGGATGTCGCTTTCACGCATGATCAACAGATCATCACCATCAATTGCGATTTCAGTACCGGCATATTTACCATACAAAACCGTGTCGCCAACTTTTACGGTTACAGGTTCGTCTTTTTTACCGGGACCGGCAGCCACTACAGTACCACGTTGTGGTTTTTCTTTTGCAGTATCGGGAATGATGATACCACCAGCTGTTTTTTCTTCAGCAGGAGCAGGCTTCACAATTACCCTGTCATGTAAAGGGGTAACACTTACCTTCTTAGCCATAATTATTCGTTTTTTGGTTTTGAAATGAAATTTATTGATGCCCTTTCAAAGGGGCAACGAAGGTAAGCGAATACAGTGCCACCCCGCCAGAACAGGAAAAAATTTCAGAAATGGCGGGAAACAGGGGTTTTAGTTCAAAATTTCTGACAGGAAGGAAGACAAATTTGCATAATTGTCTGAAGAAAAGATAAGGCCCGTCTATGGGACGGGCCTTTATGATTTACTGTTTTATCAGTTTGAAACTTTGCGTTTTATTACCGGCATCTATCCGTAGAATATATACTCCGTCCGGAATCGATTTTTCATTGATCGGTAATTGGTCGTTGCCATCCGTGCGTCCAAGATCCCAGCGCTGCAACAATTGTCCGTTGTTGCTAAACAGCGTTGCCTGTATTTGTTGCCGGCTTCGATTACTGATGCTTAACGGTATACTTGTGCTTACAGGGTTTTGCAGCAGTTTTACAAAATCTGCCTGCTGAGTTGGATTACGGACCGACGTTACTGTTCCTTCCGTAAGGAAATACAAACCGGGACCAAACACTGTTGCTGTATAAAGATAACCTGTTCCAAAATTAGCTACAGCTGTAGTGTAGATATTGGTGTTTCCGCTGGTGGCAGCGCCAATAGTACCTGCAGTTGTACCAGCCAGGCGAACCTGGTTTGGATCTTTGCCACCCAGCTCCGCAGCTGAGAAATAAACACCAAGCGAATAGCTGCTGTTTTGCGGAGTTCCCACAAAATCAACAAACACAATTTTTTGAGAGCGTGGACCAGCAAAAAAGCTTTGCCAAACATTTCCAGATGCCGCTATACTTGAAGTAACACATTCGAAATTGCGTGAAGCCTCCGAAATACGACTGATGATATCAAAGCCACTGTAGAAATAATAAGTACCACTGGTTGCAACAAATTCACTCCGGGTAGTATTTTGAGCAGTGGCGATTGGGTTTCCTGAACTTGCCCCAAATGTTACTTTTGCCCTTGCGTCAGAAATAAACGCTGCTCCAAGTGAACAGCCTGCATTCGTTACCACATCGGAATAAGAAGATGCTCTGATGCCTGTACCCAATGCAGTAGCTGTACCCTCTACAATATCAGCAGCTGCATCAACCGGCAGAGCTCCGTTATCAAAGCAGATATTCACCACAAGATTTGAGGCCCCATCCCAAAAAAACGGCGTTGAAAAATTAAATGTGTTAAGACCAAACACGGTACTGTAATTAGCAGAATATACCTGTGAAAGAGTTCCTCCCGCAAAACCGTTTAAAGAGGTGGTAGTAGTATTTCCCATTGAAATAGTAAATCCGTTGAAAGGCTTTGTACTATTCTTTGTTGTGACATTTAATACCATTGATGTAATGTATCCTTCTCCCGAAATACCTGCAGATGCTAAATCAGATGAGGTAAAAAGGTATTGCAAACGGAAGGCAGAACGGTTACTTCGGAACGGACTCTGGTTATTCAGGTTGGCATCACCTACACCAATATCGTAATTGCCGCTATAATTTGTTGGTATTGGTGCTACGTCATTGTCCGTTATAGTAAAGCTATACGACTGACTACTTGGAGCAGCTAATGCATTCGTTGAGCCGCTTACTGTGTAGGACAATGTAAATGACTCAGCAGATTCTATCTCTGAATCATTGTACACACGAATCGTTATTGGTTGTTCAGCAGTTGAACCATTAGGAAATGTAAGCACGTTTGAAGGCGTACTGAAATTACCATTGGTGGTAAAGTCATAATCAATTCCCTGAACCGCAGTACCACCGCCGGCTACACTTAAGGTGACAGTAGCAGCGCCCACAGGAGCTTGGTCAATACGCATGTTTACAGTATAATCTTTGTAATTGCGGCAAACATTGCCTGACGTAGTGGTTGCTTCCTGTACGGTATTATAGGTGTAGGATGATGAAAAACGAATATAAGGAACAGCTGATGGGAGTGTTGCAGTCCACATGCCACGTCCGTGGGTAGCAGCTAAGATGGTTCCATCACGTTGACGGTATTGAAGCATATTGGTTCGCACAATCGGGAACGAACTATTCTGTACCCACACTGTTGAGCTTCCGTTTATATCATCTGTTTCATAGATGCCCATATCAGTTGCAACAATAGCCTTGTCATTATCTTCCGGATAAAACATCCCCCATCTCACAGGAATATCTGGAAGAGTACCGGTGATATTTGTCCAACCGGATGTACCACCTCCTGTTGAACTTACAAATACATGCTGCACTCCATAGTTTGAAAAAGTGGCGATGAGATTGTTATCATCTGTACCCACATTTATACTTGAAATGGTAGCACTGCTTGTGGGCATATTCGATCCGGTAATATTTGTTACGGTCGGGTTAATAAGATGGGCGTTATCTACTTTCACAACTCTCCCACCTGATGAACCAAAAAACACACGATTATTGGTGTAGGGCGACACTTTTAAACTACTTACGGTTGTACTGGTTGCTGAAGAAATTGAAAGCGTTGTGAAATTTGAACCGCTTTGAGGATTTTCCCATCGAACAAATGTACCGCCGGAACCACTTGCATACATTCGGTTATTCATATCATCGTAATCCGTAGGGTTGATGAAAAGACCAACCGTTGGGGATTGATTAACAGACGACCATGATGCTCCGCTGTTAATACTCCTGCGATAGTTGCTTCGGGTGGTAGCACTAAACTGATACTGAGGTTCATTTTCATCAATATGAGTAAAGCCACCATCGCCTCCATGAACTTCTGTACTTCCGCTCAGGCCAGCAGCAGTTAATTGATGTGTTCCGTTATCCTGAGTCCCTCCAAGAAAATAATTGGTTGATGTGGGATGGATGGCACAGGAATAAAATTGCTTTATACGTAATCCAACATTGCGGTCTTCATAATTATTTCCATTATCAGTTGATAAGAAAATGCCGCCATCTGTTGCCACCATCACTTGTGTACCATTCCAAACAACCGAATGATGATCGGCATGGACATAATTGATTGCTGTACCAACCCAGCGAGTGATCTGTGTCCAGGTGACACCGCCGTCATCAGATTTATAAAAATTTAATCCTCCGGCGATCACAATATTCGGGTTGGTTGGATCTGTTCCAATAGCAAGATCGTACCAGCCTTGTCCGGCGTTAATGGTTGGCTCTGTTCCGGTACCTGGAGGTGAAGTGGTTGTTGCTGACCAGTTAGCACCTCCATCCGTAGATTTATATATTGTTGGAGTAAGATCAGATGAGTTAGAAGGCAAAACATATAATGTATTACCTGCAACTGCAAGCTCACAATTGTACTGATAGTTGAGAAAGGGTGTTGTTGGTGATACCCAACTGGCAGAAGTTGCAGTTGCAGGATTATCAACAAAAAAATACCCCGATTGATTGATCGTACTTCCTCCCGCACCCATGGTTACATGCATACGGCCCGTGCTGCTAATCCGCAAATCAGTAATACGGTTACCACTTTCAGGAGTAACAGGTGTAATATTCGTCCAGGTAATACCTCCATCTGTTGAACGTTGCAAACCACGGCCATTCCCGGCTGTGCCAACATACACATTACCGGCAGCATCGCATACAATTTTCGAAGCATTCCAAAAAGAAGTCGTACTTGGCAACAGGCTCCAGCTAACCCCATTATTTGTACTTTTCCATATACCACCACCACGCACAGCATCAATATTACCGTTACGCTCTCCTGTAGCAAAGTACATGATCTGTGGATTACTGGGATCTTGACAAATGCTCGCTACTGCAAGGTTTCCAAGAAAGTCGTTAACCAATATCCAGTTGGCGGGAGACGCAGTTATATTAGTTGTTTTCCATAATCCTCCACTCACACTACCAACCCACACTGTTTTTTTTGTAGCATCGGCCAAGTCAACATGAATGGCCCTTATACGGCCGGCCGTTACGGCACTATTACTTGGTCCTCGTGTATTACCATTGCTGGCTCCTACAACATCAGTAAAAGGTCCACGCTCTACCCAATTAAGCGCTGAAATACGGGCTACCTTTCCGGAGCGTCGCTCAATCATCAGATCTTCATAGGCTCTTACCAACCTGTTTCTTGGTACATACCCGAGCTTTGGGTCACGGGTCATTTCATACTCCATCATCAACGACTCATATGCACCATCCTCGTTTTCTTTGTCCTCCGTTTCTTCGGTTTCAGATTGTTCATCAATGCGATATTCTGAGACTTTTTTATTTCTGTCCTTATTGCAGCTGACAAGTGTTGTAACACAATAAAGGATGGCAATAATGGATAGTACTTTCTTCATGCTCATTTAGTTGGGTGGCCTTTTGAAACTCAAATCTGGCAAGGCTTATATGCAAAAATCAATAAATATCAAATATAAGGCAAAGCAATACTTATCTTTGCGGTTTGTTTAAACAAGTTCTTTCCACATGATCAGCAGAAGAAACATACGGGTTAAGGTGATGCAGACGTTGTACACCTGTTTTACAAGAGAGGGTGATATTACTAAAGAAGAGGCCATTCGAACATTAGATAAGCACATCGACCAGAGCCGGCAACTTTTTGTTTTCCTTATTTACATATTGACAGAAACAGCTCGTTATGCTGAAGCCGATGCCCGGCAAAAGGCATCAAAGCATTTGCCCACAGCTGCGGACCTGAATATCAATACCAAAATTTCCGGTAATACATTGCTTTGGCAACTACTTGAACATACTTCGTATGACAAAGCTGCCAAAGAAATCAAGCCTGAATTGATGGGTGCTGAGGACTGGATCAGGAAACTTTACAGTGAATTGGTGACTTCGGATGTTTACAAACAATACATAAAAATTGAAGGACGTGAAAAAAAACAGGAGAAGGAAATTCTTGAATTTATTTTCACTGATCTGATGCTGCCCAACGAAGATTTCATCAGCTTTATTGAGGAGCGTTTTCTTCATTGGGAAGATGATGCAGATATGATCAACCTGCTGATGCTTAACCTGCTGCAAAAACCGCACAACGGCGATTTTCAGCAATTCGTGAGCAACGAAAAATTAAAATTCGCAAAAGATCTGCTGCTGAGTGTTATTGAAAAAGAAGAAGTGTGTAACGACTATATCAAGGATAAACTCCAAAACTGGGACCCTGAACGTACGGCCATACTCGATATGATTCTGATGCGGATGGGTATTTGCGAGTTCCTGTTCTTCGAAACTATTCCGCCAAAAGTGACCATCAACGAGTATATCGATCTTGCAAAAGACTACAGTACTCCGCAAAGTGGCCATTTTGTAAACGGTATACTCGACAGTATTCATAAAGAACTTGCCACGCAGAATAAACTGCACAAGGTGTCTTTTAAGAAACCATAATCATCGCTTTCCTTTACATTTGCAATCCGATAAATAAATACACATGAAACAATTGATCTTATTGTCAACTTTCATTGCATTTCTTACAGCTTGTGGAAATGCCGACAAGAAAGCAGCTGATGCAGCCACTACCACAACTGAGCAAACTGAAGCGGCAGAAGCGGCAGCACCTGCTGATGTAACAACTGTGCAATGGCTTGATTCTTCACAGAACTTCGGCAAAGTAACCGATGGCGAAAAAGTGATGATCACTTTTCATTTCAAGAATACCGGTACAAAGCCATTGATCATCTCTAATGTGCAGGCAAGTTGCGGTTGCACCGTACCTTCAAAACCGGAAGAGCCCATTGCTCCGGGTGCTGAGGGAAAGATCACTGCAGAGTTTAACAGCGAAGGCCGTGTAGGTAAAGCATCAAAAAATATTACAGTAACAGCAAATACAAAAGAAGGCATCGCAGTTCTTATGTTCGAAGGCGAAGTACTTCCTAAAAAATAAAACAAATACACATGTACGAATTACTCTTATTTGCAGGCGATCCCAAATCAGGTGGTGGAAGCATCCAGTTAGTTTTTCTTGGATTGATGATCTTAGTATTCTGGTTATTCATGATCCGTCCGCAAGCTAAAAAAGCAAAGCAACAAAAGACATTTATTGAGAATCTTCAGAAAGGTGATAAAGTAGTAACGATTGCAGGTATTCATGGCGTAGTTAACAAAGTGAATGAAGATGGAACACTTTCTTTAGAGATCAACCCCGGAAGTTATATCAAAATTGAACGTAGCTCTATCAGCATGGATTGGACAGCACAACTGAACAAGACAGCTGAAGTAAAAAAATAAATACAGCTGATAGTAAATAGCCGGTAGTTATTAGTTAAGTAGTCAATGGGCTAACAACTAAAAAACTATCGGCTATCGGCTTCTTAAAACAATGTTGAAAATCGGATTAACTGGAGGAATTGGCAGCGGTAAGAGTACTGTTGCGAAAGTACTGGAAGTGCTGGGTGTTCCTGTTTATTATGCCGATGAAGCCGCAAAAGAATTAATGCATTCAAATGAGCTGTTAAAACAACAGCTCATTTTACATTTTGGCAAAGAAACTTATTTTGAGGATGGGCAACTGAACCGCAAACACCTTTCGTCTATTGTTTTTAACAACAAAGAAAAACTGGAGTTACTCAACAGTCTTGTGCACCCTGCTACGATTGCTGATGCAAAAGAATGGTTCAGTAAACAGCATTCACCTTATGTTGTAAAAGAGGCGGCTCTTTTGTTTGAAAGCGGAACAGCCGAAGGATTAGATTACATCATTGGTGTAACAGCTCCTATTGCTTTGCGCATTAAACGTGTGATGGATCGTGATGGAGTAACAGCAGATGAAGTAAAGAGAAGAATGGCCAACCAAGTTGATGAAGCATTGAAAATGAAATTGTGTGATTTTGTAGTGCACAACAACGAACAGGAATTATTATTGCCGCTGGTATTGGCATTGCATAACGAACTGATCAAACGATCAACAGAACAATGAGTTTATTATTTATCATCATTATTGCAGCAGGGCTTCCGTTTCTTACAGCACAGAGCTATAAGAATATTAAAAAGATGGAAGCTGAAATGGAAGGCGCACAGATCGCTAAGATACCCGTGTACCTGCAATCAATGTTGATGCAGATGATTCTTTGTGTGCTGGCATTCTTTGCTGCACGTAGTGAAAAGATCGAGATCCCGTTTAAAAGCAATTTCACTTATACTTCAGTTGCTGCTGCTGTTGCATTGATCGGCGTTGCGCTTGGTATTGCCTGGTTATCACAAAAATTTTCGAAAGAAAAAGACGAGAGTACGCTTCATCATATTCTACCCGATACTAATCTTGAACGCCTGATCTGGATACTCGCTTGTGTAGTAGCAGCTTTTTGTGAAGAATATATTTATCGTGGGGTGTTGTTCCAGATGATCATGGGGTATATGGAAAATACCTGGTGGTTAGCCGCTGTGTTAAGTGCTGTTGTATTTGCATTTGGTCATGGTACACAAGGTGAACGGGCCATTATACAGATCATACCATTTGCGGTAGGTTTTCAATTTCTTGCATGGATCAGCGGCGGATTGTTATTGCCAATGATCGCACACTTTATTTACAATATTCTGGTGGAAGTGTTGTTTGGTGAAAAGATCAAGAGAGATGCGGCGGAGGACAAGTTCTGAGTTCTAAAGTTCTTGGTTCCTTACGTATGCATTTTCTCAGTTGTTTTCAACTTTAGAACTTAACAACTCAGAACTGAAAACTATTTTCACCACCCAACCTTTTCTCCCCAACTACCTAACCCAAAATATTTATTCAGCGGCATGGTCAAGCCAATTTGATTATATGCTGTATTGTTTTGAAAATAAGTTCTTGCATAGCGGAATTGTAGTTTTGAAAATAAAACACCAGCACCCAATGAAAAACCTGTAAGACCATTACCGCCATTACTTACTTTTAATTCTCTTCCACGTAAAATATTATATGCAGCAGTTACCTCTACCCTTTCTCCAATAAGTATCTGTGTAGCGAAAACAAAATGCTGAAATATTTTATCAAGGGTGATCTTTTTTGTGGAAGCATTTTCATAACCGTTGTCGTTATTGAACAACGTATCGTTATACAAAATATCAAACCGATGAAGATGGTGCGCTGTCACAGAAAAACGAATAGGTGCTTTTGCCAGACGCTTGGAAATACCGGCTTGTAAATCAAAAGGCAACTCTTCCGGTTCAGCAGGATTATAACGTTTTAATTGTCCGCCCATATTTACTGCAACAATACTTGCCTGTAAAAAATTCGCCGTGTCTCTATACAATACACCCAGGTCGGCTGCAATAGCCGATGAACGATATGGCCCGTAATTGCTTGCTAAAAATTTCAACGACACACCATACTTCCACCGGTTAAGATACTCCCTGCTTGCCTGCACCTGCACAACAAAATCACGTGGACGATAAAGACCTTCCACATTACCGGAAGCATCTGTTTGTTGTGTAGTACCGTAATCGAAATACAAAATACCGGCGGCAAAATTTGTGTTTAACTTTTTACTTCTGAAAGCAAGTATCCAATGAACATTCTTTACACCGGCATACAATGCGTTGAAGTTGGCTGCCATTTGTGTATGCATACTTGAATCAAGTTGTGCAGGATTGAAAAAAGCAAGTGATACGTCATTTGATTCATTGGTAAGATTAATTCCTCCCAATGCAGAGAGCTGAGGCGATGCAGGAAATTTCAGAAAATTATAGGCAGCTCTGCCGCCTAATGTTTGTGCAAACAGGCTAGCAGAAGCAAACGAAACAACCACGAAACAAATCAATTCACGCATAGCAGAAGTAACTGAGGCTGTAATTTAGGCAAAAAAATATCCCCCATAGAAATGGGGGAGTCTCTTTAACCCTTAAAACAACCAACATGAAATAAATTCGTGTCGATGATTATAATAACAGCTTTTTCAAAGCTTGGTTCACTAAACTTGAAAAAAAATTACATTAATGCAAGATCCAATACTTGCTGCATTGTTTTTACATAATGAAACTTCATTCCTTTAATGTATAAGGAGTTGATTTCCTGAACATCCTTTTCGTTTTGCCAGCAGAGTACCACTTCTTTTATGCCAGCACGTTTCGCTGCTAATATTTTTTCTTTAATGCCGCCAACAGGAAGCACCTGACCACGTAACGTAATCTCACCTGTCATTGCAAGGAACGGCTTTACCCTGCGGCCGGTAAAGGCACTTGAGATTGCTGTGAGCATTGTTATACCTGCACTTGGACCATCTTTAGGTACAGCTCCTTCGGGCACGTGGATATGAATATTCTTTTTCTGAAATTCATCCAGGTCTACTCCTATCTTTTTTGCATTGGCCTGCAGATAGCTTAATGCCGTTGATGCACTTTCCTTCATCACATTGCCAAGATTACCTGTTAAACGTAATTCGCCCTTTCCTTCGGCAAGACTGGATTCGATAAATAATATTTCACCACCTACTGCTGTCCACGCAAGACCAACTGCAACACCGGGCATATTGGCCGTTTTATACAGTTCGTTACTGTAACGTGGCTTGCCCAATATTTTTTCAATATCATTCGCTGTAAGCGTTGGCTTCAGCTTTTCTTTCATGGCATATTCTTTCGCTTGCGAACGCATGATAGATGCAAGTTGCCTGTCGAGTTCACGCACACCACTTTCTCTTGTATAATCTTCAATTACTTTTCGTAAAACAGTATCACTTATTTTAAACGGAAATTTTTCTAACCCGTGTGCTTCTTTTTGTTTTGGAACAAGATAGTTTTTTGCGATCTCAATTTTCTCTTCCACTGCATAACCACTCAAATCAATAATTTCCAAACGATCTCTTAATGCTGGTTGAATAGATGCTAAACTATTTGCAGTTGCCACAAACAATACTTTACTGAGATCATACTCAAGTTCAAGATAGTTATCGTAGAAGGTATGATTCTGCTCAGGATCGAGTAATTCCAATAATGCACTTGAAGGATCGCCACGAAAATCATTACCCAGTTTATCGATCTCATCAAGGATCATAACCGGGTTTGATGTTTTTATTTTCCGTAACGATTGTAAAATACGGCCGGGCATTGCACCGATATATGTTTTACGATGACCTCTTATCTCACTCTCATCATGCAATCCACCTAAGCTGATGCGCACATACTTACGGCCAAGTGCACTCGCTATACTTTTTCCCAATGATGTTTTACCAATACCGGGAGGACCAAGCAAACAAAGAATAGGACTCTTCATATCGCCTTTCAACTTCAACACAGCTAAGTATTCAAGTATACGCTCTTTTACTTTTTGAATACCATAGTGGTCATGATCCAATACTTTCTTTGCTTTCTTCAGATCATATTGATCATTGGTGTATTCGCCCCATGGAAGATCAAGCATCAGATCAAGATGATTATAGACTACCGAATAATCCGGTGTTGACGGATGCATCCTTTCCAGCTTCTCAATCCCTTTGCGAAACATATCTTTTGCAGCATCGCTCCATTTTTTTGTTTCTGCTTTTTTCTTCATCTCCTGGATCTCCAGGTCGTTAGCATCACCACCTAATTCTTCTTTGATGCTTTTCATTTGCTGCTGTAGAAAATATTCACGCTGCTGCTTATCGAGTTCAGTTCTTGTTTTGTTGGTTACTTTATTCTTAAGTTCAGTGTACTGCAATTCTTTTTGCAATAAAGTAAGCAACAATTCAGCACGGTGCTTGATGGTTTGTGTTTCAAGCAAACGCTGCTTCTCCGAAATATCACTGTTAAGATTGTTACTTACAAAGTGAACAAGAAAAGCAGGGTTCTCAATATTTTTTAAAATAATGGATGCCTCGCTTGGAATATTAGGCGACAGTTGAATGATCTGCGCAGCCATATCTTTAATCGATCCTGCAACAGCTTTAAAATTTTCATCTTCGGGTGTTGGCTCTTCCTGCAATACTTCAATACTTGCTTTAAAGAACGGATCATCGGAAGTAAGCATGTTAATGCGGAAACGTTTCTTTCCCTGTATGATCACCGTTGTACCGCCATCAGGCATTTTAATCAACTTCACTACTTTAGCAATAGTGCCGGTATATTCAAGATCAATAACTGTAGGATCTTCAACATTGCTGTCTTTTTGTGCCACTACCCCAACCAGTTTGTTGGTTTTGTATGCTTCGTTTACAGCTTGTATACTTTTATCACGACCAACAGTTATTGGTAACACAACGCCGGGAAACAGCACGGTATTTCTTAAAGGAAGAATGGGCAACTCTGCCGGAATTTCAATATCCTCATCGCTGTCGCTTTCAGCTTCATTTAATGGAATGATGGGTAAAAAATCTACATCCTCATCGCCGGGTCTTAAAAACAAACTCTTTTCATTCATAGTTTTCGCTTTAGTCATTTTGACAGATAAGCCCCTCGAAAAGGGGCTTTCTGCAATTTAGTACTGAAGTGCCAAGATTAATGCCAGAGGCATAACCCTGAAAAATCTTCATGCATTTATTCCACAACCGCAAGTATGGGTTTGCCAATACAACCGCTGGGCATCTGGATACGCAACATTGCAGCAATTGTTGGAGCAATATCCGTCATGTAAACTTCTTGGTTGCTTTTGCCGGGCTTAATTCCCCATCCATACCAAAGCAATGGAATATGGCTATCGTATGGATTCCATAATCCATGTGTAGTTCCTGTGGGTCCGCCATCAATCCAGCCCGGTGCAAACATGATCTGAATATCGCCGCTACGTTTTGGATGCCAGCCATTACCCAGGCGCTCCTTTACTAACGCAGCCATTGGTTGTTCTGTTAATTCTTCAATTTCAAATACACGATCAACTCCTTTAATTCCTTTCGCATACTTTATTACCGTTTGAACAATTGCAGAACGATCAAGTTTTGCGGAATCAATTGTGTGATTGTTTAAACTAATTTGATAATTGTATGCACTCAACACGAGATTATCGGCACCAAATAATGTTTTCAATTGTTTATTCAAGTCGCTCACCATTTTATTATCATCCACTGCACCGCCGGGTAATTTATGTTCAGTTGAAAAACCCGGCACATGCGCCACTCCATGATCAGCCGTCAGAAAACTTACATACTGACCTTTACCGACAGTTTTATCAAGATAATCAAACAGCTCACCAAGATCTTTATCTAAACGCAGAAAACCATCTTCAGCTTCTATCGAATTAGGACCAAATGCATGGCCAATATAATCGGGTGATGAAAAGCTTACAGCAAGAAAATCAGTAATGGCATCTTTACCTAATGCTTCGTTTGCAATAGCTTCTTTTGCCAACATCATTGTCATTGTGTTACCATGTGGTGTTGAAGAAATAGCACCGTAGTTTTTCCCAACAAATTGCTTCAGATCATAAGGAAAGCCTTTCTGATCAGTACCAAATGGTTTTCCCTCATAAGCGTTTTCGTCTTTTGTACTTTGCACATAACTGTTGATGGGATAAACCGTGTTCCACCCTTTTTCATAAAAAGCATCTACATGTTTTTTATCATTGAATGATTTTACCCATTGAGGTAAATCGTTCATGTAGTATGTTGATGTGATCCAGTTACCATTTCGTCCATCATACCAATAAGCTGCATTTGCACTATGGCCTGCGGGTAAAATTCCACCTCTGTCTTTAATTGCAATACCTATTACTTTACTGCGAAAATTAGTTGCTAATCTGAGTTCATCACAAATAGTTGTAGTGAGCATATTGCGTGGGCTCATTTCGCCTGCATTAGATGTACTTCCCACAGTTTTTACTGTTTTGTCTTCGCTGCAATAAACAGTTCTTTTAAGTTCGTTATCAAACCAAGCATTACCCGTAATGCCATGCACAGCAGGTACTGTTCCTGTATAAACACTTGTATGGCCGCAAGCAGTTACAGTTGGCGCATAATTGATAAATGCATTTTCGCAACTCATCCCCTGGTTGAGCATACGTTTAAACCCTCCGTTGGCAGCATAACGGTCGTAATACCGGTAGAGATAATCCCAGCGCATCTGGTCGACCATGATACCCAGCACCAGCTTGGGGCGTGCCACGTTTGCATTGGCTGGATTTGCCGTTGTTTTTTGAGCTGATATCTGAATTGAGCAAAGGATTAAAAGAAAAGAAAAGACAAAACGCATACATTTGATTTAGAGGGGTAAAGATACCGTTGATTGCCTGTTTACAAAGTGATTTTTACACGAACGAATCTCTTCGTTTTCATCCTTTTCTTATCGGTGGCAAAACCTTACCTTTGCCGCAAATTTTTCACCCTTAACAATTTCATCATATGGCAGACATTTTTGAGAAGATGCTTAAGAATTCCGGACCCATTGGTCAGCACAGAGAAAGAGCACACGGTTACTTCGCTTTCCCCAAACTGGAAGGCCCTATCAGCAGCCGTATGATGTTTCGTGGCAAAGAGAAAATTGTGTGGAGTCTTAACAACTATCTCGGATTAGCCAATCACCCTGAGATACGTAAAGTGGATGCTGATGCAGCTAAAGAATGGGGACTTGCTTACCCTATGGGTGCCCGTATGATGAGTGGTAATTCAACTCTTCACGAACAACTGGAAAGAGAGCTGGCTGAATTTGAAATGAAAGAAGATTCAATTCTTTTGAATTTTGGTTACCAAGGTATCATGAGTACAATTGATGCGATCTGCGGCCGGCATGATGTGATTGTGTATGATGCAGAAAGCCATGCTTGTATCATTGATGGGTTACGTTTACATCCAGGTCATCGTTATGTGTTTAAGCATAATGATGTAGAAGATTGCGAAAAGCAATTACAACGTGCCACGGCTCTTATTGAAAAGCAAGGCGCTGGTGGTATTCTGTTGATTACAGAAGGTGTGTTTGGAATGGCTGGTGACCAGGGCAAATTGAAAGAGATCTGTGATTTGAAGAAACAATATGATTTCCGTTTATTGGTAGATGATGCACATGGCTTTGGAACACTTGGTAAAACAGGTGCAGGTGCAGGCGAAGAGCAAGGTTGTCAGGAAGAGATCGATCTATACTTCAGCACATTTGCAAAATCAATGGCATCGATCGGTGCTTTTTTAGCTGGACCAAAAGCAATCATTGATTTTATCCGTTACAACATCCGTTCACAAATCTTTGCCAAGAGTTTACCTATGCCAATTGTGGTTGGTAACCTGAAGCGTTTGGAAATGTTGAAAACAATGCCTGAGCTGAAAGAAAAATTGTGGAGCAATGCCCGCAAGCTTCAAACTGGCTTAAAAGAACGAGGCTTTGATATTGGGAAAACAGATAGTCCGGTTACTCCTGTATACATGAGTGGTGGTGTTGAAGAAGCTACTGCAATGGTGATGGACTTACGTGAGAACTACCACATTTTTGCTTCTATTGTTGTTTATCCTGTTATTCCAAAAGGACATATCATTTACCGTTTGATTCCTTCTGCAGCCCATACTGATGAGGATATTGAGCAAACATTGACTGCATTCTCTGAAACAAAAGCAAAGCTTGATGCCGGTGCTTATAAAGTTGAAGCTATCCCTGATATGGCTGAAGACACAGTGAGTGGCAAAAGATTTGACTACATGCTGGACATACCAAAAAATAAATAAATACAAATAGGTCAATTGACTAAAAGAGGCTTTATCAGATGATATAGCCTCTTTTCATTTTCAGTAAAGTCTTTTGCTGGAATGTAGAAATTACGGTAAAACGTTACGAGTTTTCCTAATATCTGCTAATTGTTACCTATTAACACATACGATAGGGTTGTATTTTTCGTTACTCTTCTTTATTTTCGGGCATTATCATGACATAGTTACGTGTTGGGATAATCACTCAATCATAAAATCCGTTGAGTGTAAATCAGAAAACCGATATCGCTAAAAAACCAATATTCTATTCGACCCAAAAAAATACCGCATGAACTGGATTAGAAAAACCATCCTACTAACCTGCTTTTTTATTGCAACACTTTCCTCGTTTGCACAAATTGATACTGAGTTTTGGTTTGCTGCGCCGGACATTTCTTCAAGTACCGGTCTGGATCGACCTGCCTTCTTACGTATTGCTTCTTTTAAAGATGCCGGCACAGTGACAATCTCGCAACCGGCAGGCGGCGGTTTGCCAACACAAGTGATTAATCTTCCTGCCAACTCCAGCGCATCCATTGATTTAACAGCATGGCTTGCTGCTGTAGAATGTGGGCCTGGCAATACAGTACAGAACAAGGGTATCAGAATTGTTTCAACAGCACAGATATCTGTTTACTATGAGGTGAACCATACAAGTCGTAATCCTGAATTATTTGTATTGAAGGGAAAGAATGCATTAGGAAATGATTTCTTTATTTCATCTCAAAATGCTGGATCAAACACTACAGCGCATACACCTTTGCCTTATTCTTCATTCAATATTGTTGCAACAGAAGATAATACAAACATAACTATAACTCCGGCAAAAAATATTGTTGGTCATTTGGCTGGCGTACCATTTACAATTACACTTAACCGTGGACAGACCTATGCTGCCATCGCAACATCACAGGCACCGGCTGATCATTTAGAAGGTTCGAAAGTTACTTCAACGAAACCAGTAGCAATAACACTTGCAGATGATTTAGTAATATCGCCGGGTTATGCCTGTGCTGATTTAATTGGAGATCAAACAATTCCAATAAGTGTAACAGGCACAGAATATGTAGTTACAAAAGGTTATTTAATAGGTACACAGGAAAAAATTTACATTACTGCCACTGCTAATGGAACTACAGTATCACAAGACGGCATTGTAGTTGGCACATTAAATGCCGGACAGACATTACAAACAAATCTTTCAAATGCATCCTCATATATTGTTGCTTCAAATCCCGTTTATGTTTACCAGATTTCTGGTATAGGTTGTGAACTTGGGGGTGCTATTTTACCGCCAATTAAATGTACAGGTAGTTTGTCCGTAACCTATACAAGAAGCAGCAGTCGTTCAAACTATTTGAATGTACTTATCAGAGCTGGCGGGGAATCATTCTTTAAGGTAAATGGCAGTAATAGTGTCATTAAGCCTACAGATTTTTCACCTGTTCCAGGTACAGCAAACCAATGGCTATCGGCAAGTGTTCTTTTATCTAACTCCATTTCAGCAATCGATTCACCCGTAACTATAACAAATTCCCGAACGTTCTTCCACTTAGGTGTATTGATTGGCAATGACAGAGAAGGAACAGCTTTTGGTTTCTTCAGCAGCTTCAACAATAACTATGCTAATGCAAGCACCACAACTCCATTTATTTGTGATGGAGGTAAGGTTTCTCTTTTTGCAGACACTTTACTTACTGCTACATATCAATGGACGGGGCCCAATGGTTTTACCAGTAATCAACAAAACCCGGTGATAAATAATGCAACAACTGCAAGTGCCGGAAAATATTACTTGACCGTTTCACTACCCGGCTGCGGCAATCAGCTCGACTCAGTTACAATTGGAATTGGTGGAAGCAAAACATCAACTGTCAATCGAACAATTTGCGAGGGTGATACAGTTGAAGGTTATACAACCAGTGGAACATATATTGATACATTAAACACAGCACTTGGTTGTGACAGCATCCGCACATTAAATCTTATTGTGTTGCCAAAATCTGTTCTTACGCTCACTCAAACTATTTGTGAAGGAGGTTCTGTTTTTGGTTACACACAAACAGGTATTTACATTGACACATTAACAGCAGCAAATGGCTGCGACAGTATCAGAACAATTAACCTTACTGTATTACCAAGATCAAGATCAACACTTACAGAAACCATTTGTCAAGGACAATCCTATCTCGGATATTCAACCGCAGGAATACATGTAGATACGTTAGTAGCGGCAAATGGCTGCGACAGCATCAGAACGTTAATCTTGAACGTTGATACGCAACCGCTACCCAATTTAGGTCCCAACAGGGAATTGTGTGTTGGGGATACCATTCAACTTTATCCGGGGCTATATGCTTCGTATCTATGGCAGGATAATTCAACCAATGATCGGTTTGTAGTTAATCAAACCGGCAACTATTCGGTAACTGTAACTAATGCCTGTGGCTCAGCCTCAGATGCTGTTACAATAAGGGCAGTTGATTGTGTAATACTGTTCCCGAACGCCTTTACACCTAACGGTGATGGAAGAAATGACTATTTTAAGATTCTGAATGCATTTAATCTCACAGATTATAAATTAACTATTTACAACAGGTGGGGGCAGCTTGTATATACCACTACCGATTTCAGGCAGGGTTGGGATGGGCAATTGAAAGGCATGCCCCAAGACCCCGGAATGTTTGTTTACTATTCAAGTTATAAAAAAGACAACATCCCTGTTACAACCAAAGGCTCTTTCATCTTAATCAGATAAATTGAAAAATTAATAATTAAGAAAGCCACCATCAAATGATGGTGGCTTTCTTAATTCGTATATTTTTATTTCCTTTAGCGAAGATCAACTACTTCTACACCGGGATATTTTGCTTTATCAAATACAAACTGCGCATCTGCAACAGCGGCTTTTCCATTAAGAGTTGCAACAGTATAAGTATACTTATTACCACTCTTCTCTAACACTTTAGTGCTGTAGATGGTTTGAGCTGCTTTATCTACCCACACAATTACTTTGAAAAAAGATTTTGTTTTATCAACAGGAGTTAATTCAATTTCCTGTAATGTTTTACCGGCTTCTTTCTTTTCCCCATTCAGTTTATAAAGAAAATCTTTATCGTAAAAATTGGTAAACAACTTTTGTGGTGTAATAGAATTCTGTGAAGCATCATATTTTGAAATAGTTACTTCATTTACCGATTTATCATAGTTCCAGATATTGGTACCATCACAATAAATATCCTGACCACCCGTAATGTTTACCCGATACTTTGTACCCTTTGTAAACAAAGAGCCTTTCTTAATGCCCAGCACCTTCCCTTTAGCATCTTCATTCTTAAAAGAAAAACTTGCTTGCACTGCTTTAAACGTCTTGAATTTTGCGCTTACTGCATCAAGAATTTTTTTAGCTGCTGGATCGCTCTTACCCAAACTCTGGCTCTGGGCCATGATCGATAAACTAAAGATCGCAGCTATTGCTGTTAGGAGGATCGCCTTCATTCTAATGGTATTCATTCTGTTCTCTGGTTTTTATATATGGATCGCTTGCACAATCCGGTTGTTTAGTATTCAGAGTGCTATCCAAAGTGATTGGTTGCAACTGAAAAACTTAAGAATTTGTAAAGGTGCTGAACAAATCTAAGGCCGCAAAGATAGGTATCTGCAGGAAAATGGTTGAGTGGAAGCCGCTGAGCAAACTTTAACAACTACCCCATCATCTCGAGATGCTGGTTAAGCTCCGATTCTGTCTTGATCAATACATCTCTTGCCTTACTGCCTTGGCTTGGTCCAACGATCCCGGCTGCTTCCAGTTGGTCCATTAAACGACCGGCACGGTTATAACCCAGCTTCATACGGCGTTGCAGCAAGGAAGTAGAGCCAACCTGGTTCTGGACGATCAAACGGGCGGCATCTTCAAAGAGAGCATCTCTATCTGACAGATCAAAATCCTTTCCCTCCAATTCTTTCTCATCAACATACTCAGGCAGTAAAAACGGCTGCGGATAGCCACGTTGTTTACTGATGAACGAAACGATATCATCCACCTCCGGTGTATCAACAAAAGCACATTGTAAACGGGTGAGTTCACCATTGTAACTGATGAGCATATCACCTTTACCGATCAACTGTTCAGCACCGCCTGTATCAAGGATGGTACGACTGTCGACCTTAGACGACACTTTAAAAGCGATCCTTGCAGGGAAGTTGGCCTTAATTGTACCAGTGATAATATTTACTGAAGGACGTTGTGTTGCAATAATGAGATGGATACCAACAGCACGGGCCAACTGTGCCAGGCGTGCAATCGGCATCTCCACTTCTTTACCGGCAGTCATGATCAGATCAGCAAACTCATCAATAACCAATACAATGAATGGAAGATATTGATGCCCTTTTTGCGGATTGAGTTTACGTGCAACAAATTTTTCATTGTATTCACGAAGGTTACGACATCCTGCTTCTTTCAACAGATCATAACGGTTGTCCATTTCAATACACAAAGCATTAAGTGTATTGATCACTTTCTTGGTATCTGTAATGATCGATTCTTCTTCACCCGGCAGTTTTGCTAAGAAATGGTTTTCGATGTGACGATATAAACTCAACTCCACTTTCTTAGGATCGATCAACACAAACTTCAATTGCGATGGATGTTTTTTATACAACAGCGACACAAGTATCGCATTCAAACCAACTGATTTACCTTGTCCCGTTGCACCTGCCATGAGCAAGTGAGGCATAGTTGTAAGATCAACAATGAAGTTTTCGTTATCGATCTTTTTTCCAATGGCAATCGGCAAACCAAAATTGTTATGTTGAAATTTTTCTGAAGACAAGAGTGTTTTCATACTCACCACCGTCTTCTTCACATTCGGCACCTCAATACCAATGGTACCTTTGCCGGGAATTGGTGCAATGATACGGATACCCAACGCTGCAAGACTTAACGCAATATCATCTTCCAGGTTTTTGATACGTGATATACGCACACCTGCGGCAGGAACAATTTCATATAATGTAACTGTTGGACCAACCGTTGCAAATATTTTCTGTATTTCTATATCGTAGTTGCGGAGTGTGCTGATGATCTGATTTTTGTAACTCTCCAGTTCATGCGGATCCTGTACAATTTTTTCGCTACCGTGATTTTCCAGCAAATTCAGTGATGGAAATTTGTAATCTTTCAGATCAAGAAACGGATCATATGGTGGCAAATTCTCTACTACTTTTTTAACAGGCGTTTCATCATCGTCATCTTCGTCCTCATCATCAGTTACATTCTTTATTTCCAATGCAGGCCCAATTTCCTCTTCATCGATCTTAGCTGCCTTCTTTGGTTTATCTGCATATGGAATGGTCATTTCAACTGATGACTCAGTTTGTGGTTGTTCTGCAAAAGGAAGCGGCGTTAGAGGCGCAACATCTTCTTCCTTTTCATTGATGATAAAACTATGAAGTGGATTTTCTTTTTCTTCTGTTAATGGAACCGGTGTAAAAGAAGATTCTTTTTTCAGTTGGTTTTTTGCCTGCTCTTCAATTGCAAATTTTTCATTCACATCAATGGCAACACGTTCAGCAATTTCTTCGGGCAATGGATCAACAATAATTTCTTTTGGTTTGCGTGCAGGCAATTTAAACACCGGGTTAAAACGCCAGATAAGGTAAGAAACTGCAGCTAATGACAAGATCAATCCCGTACCGGCAGTACCAACAAAACCATTTAACCAACTTGCTGAATAATTACCAAATGCCCCACCCCATGGAAAACCAAATCCTTTCATGAAAAATGAAAAGAACACGGGCAACACCAGTAAGCCAACCAACACATACTTGAGGTTACGGGCCATGGAAAAAACTTTCTTCCCGAATAAAAAATTGGTACCGATGATAAAAAAGAAACTGCAGATGAGATAAGATGATACGCCAAATCCTTTGTAAAAAAACAAATGTGATACCCAGGCACCAAAGCGGCCCAACAGGTTAGAGACTGCTACTTCTTCATCAAACAATACACCCGCTCCATGACGCAATACTTTGTCCTGGTCTTCTTTCCAGGTAAACAGGTAAGACGTAAATGCAATAAACAAAACAAGTGAAACAATAAACAAAGCAATGCCGGCGATCTTATGTGTTCGCTCGTCTTTCACCAGTTCCTTTACGTTTATCTGCTCCTCTTTTTCCTGCTTCAGCTGTTCAGGGCTTTCCTTTTTCTTCTTGTCTTTCGTGCGGTTTGAGGCCATAAAAACAAAGATAAAGAATGGAAACATCCTAACAACGGCCAAAAGGAACCTGCTTTCCGCAAAAATTTCTATCTTTCTGCTGAACTTTCTGCTACATGAAAAAATACTGTCTACCCATTATTCTGTTCTTTCTGAATCTTTCCGTGGCCGGTGCCCACCAGGATACAAGTTTGTCGGTGATCTATACATCCAAGGTGATCAATCTGCATTTTCTTCAACCCAACATGCACGTGTTTGTTGATAAACAAAACAATACCGATATACAGACTCTCCGGGGATCAATGTTTCTCCACCTGAACGAAAAACCAAAGCGGAGTGTATCGAAAAACTCTCTTAGCGGATCAAATATCTATCTCCTCTTCTGGATCAATAATGATGAAGAAAAACCCCGTAATTTCTATATTTCGCCGGGCATTTATGCAAGAGAATGTGTTGTGTTTTCAAGGTTGAATAATGATTATCCGTGGGTTGAGATACCCGGGCAGATCGATCCTTCAAAAAACGAAAACGCTTACCGTTATTTTACTGTTCCGTCAGGTGTGGAGATGCAAATACTTGTCCGTTGCCGGTACGCAAAGGCTGCTGTTGTATCACTAAAGCCGTTCCTGATCAATCCTATTTATTTCGACGATCACGTTAACAAGATCCACAATAACTGGTATGGTTTAAATACGTTTACTTACTTGTTATGTGGATTGCTGTTAATGATGTTACTCTATTCATTTGCAAACTATGTGCAGAATTATAAACGATCATTTTTATACTATTCTATCTATGCACTTTCTATTGCTGCACTCCTTTTTTTAAAAGCAGTTTTATACCAGCGATCGATACCCTTCAATTTCTTTTATGAAGAATATTTCGATTACTTCCTGCAGATCATAGGTTACATTTTCTACATCGGCTTTACAAGAATGTTTCTTGATACGCCAAAGAATTATCCCCTGCTGAACAAGATGTTCATTATTGCAGAAATAATACTGGCAGTGTTCCTTACTGTTTTTACAATACTATATTTTACCGGCGAAGCATACAGCAAGCTTGAATCAACAGAAAATGCAAGTAAATTCTTCCTGATCTTTCTCGGAATTATGTACCTCGTTTTGGGTATTGTGAAACGTAACAAGCTGATGAATTATTTACTGATGGGAAATATCGCAAATCTCATCGGTGGTGGTATATCCATGTTTCTTATTTCATTTCCTTCAACCAGTATTTTTCCTTCAACAGGATTATTCCGTCAATCATTATTTTATTTCGAAGTAGGTATTTTGTTTGAATTGATTTTCTTCCTGCTTGGTCTTGTCTATAAAAACAAAATAGAATTGATTGAAAAAGTAAAAATGGATGAAGCCATTAAACAGGAAGCCGACAGGCAGGAGTACGAAAAACAGATCGCTATATTAAGTGCGCAGCAAGATGAACGTAGCCGTATTTCTGCAGACATGCATGACGAGTTAGGAAGTGGTGTTACAGCTATCCGCTTGTTGAGTGAAATTGCACGGCAGAAAACAAAACAGCAACCTATCGACGAAATCTCACGCATCTCCTACAATGCCAATGAACTCATGACCAAGATGAATGCCATCATCTGGAGTATGAATCCCGGCAACGATACGATGAGCAGCCTTGTAGCCTATATCCGCTCCTATGCATCTGAATACCTCGATAATTTTAATATGGATTACAACATCAATGTTACAGCTGATATTCCTGATGAAGATGTGTCAGGTGTAAAGCGCCGTAATATCTTTTTGGTATTAAAAGAGTCGATCAACAATGTAATGAAACATGCAAAAGCTACACAGGTTGAGATCAACATTCGTTTTGCCAATGAAAATATGCTGGTTGAAATCGTTGACAACGGCAAAGGAATTGATCCTGAAAAATTAAACCAGTTTGGTAATGGTTTAAAAAATATGCAGCGACGCATGGAAAGTGTTGGTGGAAGTTTTACCATTCTTAACCATAATGGAACAACTGTAAAATTAGAAATGCCTTTGCACTGATTCTATTCTTTTCGTACACCCAGGAAGAGAAACAACCATCCGGCAATAAAACATACACCGCCAATTGGCGTAATAGCACCTAGCCAGTTTACTGATGTGGCACCTGTTGCTTTTAAAAGTATCATAGTGTAGAGTGATCCGCTGAAGACAAGAATACCTGTAATGAATAAATAACCTGCACGCTTATACCAAACATTAATTCCCTGCTTTAACAGTACACCCGTAAGCGCAATTGCAAACAAATGATAGAAATGATATTGTACTGCAGTTTGCCAGGTTTGTATGGCTTTTTCATCAACCAATTCTCTTAATGCATGTGCACCAAAAGCACCAAGGGCAACCGCAATTGCACCAAGGATAAAACTGATGCTTAAAAACTGCTTATCCATTCCTGCGTATGATTTTTTGAAAGTTATCGAGGCTCATAAACTCAGCCGGCAAATGATACATTGCCTGGTTGTAAAAATGTTCCCGCTCGGTAAGTTTACCCGTAATGAATTGTGCCAGCACCTCATCATTCATACCGGCTATCAATGGCCTGGTTTCCTTTTCTGTATGTAAACGTTTTACCAGTAACTCAACGGGACTTTTGATGTAGATCGTTACACCTTGTGCATTCATCCGTTTCATATTATTATGAAAACAAGGCGTGCCGCCACCGCAACTGAGAATAAAATTATCAAGCTTCATGTAAGTGCAAAGCGTTTCTTTCTCCATCTTTCTGAACGCTTCTTCACCTTTCTCTTCAAAAATTGCAGTTACCGCTTTCCCTTCACGCTTTTCTATTTCTTCATCAAGATCGTAAAACTTCAACCCAAATTTCTCACTCCATTGCTTGCCCCAGTATGTTTTACCGCTGCCCATAAACCCTGTAATGAAATATCGCATGAAGGAGTTAGTTGTTTGCTACGAAGGTAGTGAGTGATAAGGGATGAGTGATGAGTTACTTCAACTTATTTTATTGCTTACGAATAAAGTGAGTGGCGAATGGTGAGTGTGAATAAAACCCTCGACACAAAATTCCAACGATTCATTGGATATGTCCGATTGCGTATTCACCATTCACAACAAAAAAGCCCATCGTTTTTCAACGATGGGCCGTATAAAGATCAGTTATAACTGTCTTATTCTGCGCTCTTGCTTTCTTCAGCACCGCCATCTAGCTTCTTCTTCAGATCGGCGAGAACACCTAAGTCACCAAGCGTGGTTTTTTCCACTTTGCTTTGTACTTCTTTCACCGCTTTCTTGGTGCGTACAGCATCAGCTTGTTTTTCTTTGAACTCAGCGTTCTTCTCGTCAGCAATTGCTTTTTCCCAGATACGTGCATGACTGATTACAACACGCTTTTCGTTACGATCGAATTCGATCACGACAAACTGTGCAGTTTCGTCTGCCATTACCTGTTTGCCATCTTCCTTGTTCAGGTGACGGTTAGGAGCAAAACCTTCAATACCGTAAGGTAATTGTACAATTGCACCTTTATCGTCTTTTCTTGTTACATGACCTTCATGAACAGTTCCGATTGCAAATGTTTCTTCCAATGCATTCCAGGGATCTTCTTCCAGTTGTTTGTGTCCTAACTGGAGTTTGCGATTTTCCTTATCAATGCTGAGGATCATTACTTCAATATCCTGTCCAACCTTAGTGTATTCACTTGGGTGGTTGAAACGCTTGGTCCAGCTAAGATCACTGATGTGGATCATACCGCCGATACCTGCTTTCAATTCAACAAACACACCGTAAGGAGTGATGTTCTTCACTAAACCTTTGTGCTTGCTTTCTACAGGGAATGAATCTTCAATAGTGCTCCATGGATCCTGGCTCATTTGCTTAATAGAAAGACTCATCTTACGAGCGTCTTTATCAAGTGTAACGATCTTGGCTTCATGCTCATCACCCATTTTGAAGAATTCTTTCGCATTAACCGGCGTGTTAGCCCAGCTGATTTCACTTACGTGAACCAGACCTTCAACACCAGGCATAATTTCCAGGAATGCACCATAGTCTTCAATGTTTACAACCTTACCTTTCACCGTGTTACCTTCAACGATTGATTCGCTGAGTGTATCCCATGGGTGAGGAGTCAATTGTTTCAGACCAAGGCTGATACGTTTCTTATCATCATCGAAGTCGAGAACTACAACGTTCAATTTCTGATCCATCTTCAACACTTCTGTAGGATGGTTGATACGGCCCCAGCTGATATCAGTGATATACAACAAGCCATCAACACCACCGAGGTCAAGGAACGCACCGAAATCAGTGATGTTCTTGATCGTACCTTCCAGTACCTGACCTTTTTCCAGTTTGCCCATGATCACCGCACGTTGTGCTTCAATATCGCTTTCGATCAATGCTTTGTGACTTACAACAGCGTTCTTAATGGTTTCGTTGATCTTCACCACTTTAAACTCCATTGTTTTACCAACAAACTGATCGTAATCTGTTACAGGCTTCACATCAATTTGTGAACCTGGTAAGAATGTTTCCATTCCAAATACATCAACGATCAAACCACCTTTCGTTTTGCTTGTAACAGTACCGGTAACAATTTCACCAGTTTTGTGTACTTCCATAATACGCTCCCATGCACGTGTAATGCGGGCAAGCTTGCGGCTAAGATGTAAGTGACCTTCCCTGTCTTCTTTCTCAACAACCATTACTTCAACAGTGTCACCAACTTTTAAACCTGGTAAATCACGGAACTCGTTCAAAGAAACGAGACCATCACTCTTAAAGCCAATGTTTACTACAACATCTGTTTTTGTTAATGCCACAACCTGGCCATCAACAATTTCAGCATCGTTTACCTGCTTGAAAGTACCATCATAAACTGAATCGTACTTTTCACGCTCTTCCTGTGTGTAAATGGCAACGTTACGTTTGTCAACGCTCCAGTCAAAATCATCATGAGCAGTTTGCTCAATTACAGGTGCCTTTGTTGTCGCTGTAGATGTTTCGGCAACTGGTGTTGCTTCCACGTTCTCCTGTGCATCAGCGTTTGAGTTAACAATTTGATTTTCTGACATAAAATAGCCCCGATTTGTTTAGTTGATTCGGGGGTGCAAATGTAGGCTAAAAAGCTGTTGGGGCAAGGGTTTTGAGCTTGGTTTTTTTGAAGAGGAAAGGCATTTTTTGTGATCGGCTCCGGTATTTCATGGAATCGCCTGTTGCCACAGTTTATCCCGATCGCTATCGGGACTCGCTTCGTGGTCCCGAATTCTGATTTTCAGTGTGTTACCTAGGTATGCCATAATTATTGCAGAGTGATAAATTTCAAGCCCCTTAACAAGTATGGCATACCTAAAGCTGCCTGCCGCAAGTATGGACCGCCTGGCTTATTTTTATGAACTATGGAACAAATGGAAAACTTGCTCAACGATTTTGAAGAACCACAGTACAGCTATGTTGGATTCTGGCCACGCTTTGGCGCACTGCTTATTGATGGAATTATTCTTGTAGTTTTTGCGTACCTGCTGAGGCTTTCACTTGCAGAACTGGAGAACAGTCTTGTGCTGCTGATTGTAACCGCAATTGTTCCCCTGTTCTATAACCTGTTTCTTGAATATAAGTACGGGGCGACACTTGGTAAAATGTTGTTGAAGATAAAAATCGTGAATTATGAGTTACAGCCACCCACCATCAGCAATGTTATTCTTCGCAATATCATTTACATTGGTTTGCAGTTTGTTTCTTTTGGTATTGATCTAAACAGTTACCTCAAATCACAATCATCCGATCTGGGCGATTTTACAGGATTCGCCAGTTATTTTACTCCGGAAGTAATAATTGCGGTTATCTATGCTGCCTGCGTATTTGTTATTTACATGATTGAAATGATCTTCCTGTTAAATGATCCAAAATACAGAGCCTTACATGACCGGATTGGAAAAACTTATGTTGTCAGAAATTCAGCATGAGTAATTGAAACAACAAAGCTTAAGCTTCTTTAATCCTTGTTGTTCTGATCAAACCAATCACAATCATCAAAAGACAAAGACCAATGCCGCCATAAGCAATAGTTACAATTTCACTGTACTCTTTTTGTGAAACAGAAATTCCATAAAAGGCCCATGCAACAACAAGCGTATAGAAAAAATCTCTGCGAAAGATCGAGAAGAACGCTCCAAGCAATGCTGCTATAGTGATCATGATACAACTCCACATCACTGCATCAACGCCAAAGCCATTCCAGTTATAATGAACCAATAAAGCCGTTGTATTGGCAATAGTTGCTACACTAATCCAACCGAGATAAACAACAAACGGCACATAAAGGAACATGCTTTTTACACCGTTTAGTTTTGATCTGTACGGTTGCATTTTTATATAGATCAGGATGAGCGTACCTAAAAACCACAACATAAAAAGCAATGACAATTCAATTAACAACAGGTGCCACATAATGATCCACACCCCGTTCAACGCACAGGTAAGAATAAAATACGGAGCAACTGTTTTTACAACAGGCATCATCGCATCTGCATCATTCTGCTTCCATAAAACAGACGAACTGAAAATAACATAGCCCAGTAAGAGTAAATAAATAACACCCCATATACTGAATGTAAAACCAGCCGGCACAAACAGGTTCGGATACATGGCACTTATTTCGCCTGTTGTATAACCATTCAACGGCAAGCCATTGGCCAGTGCATTCATGGTGATCATGAATGCAAAAAACAAAAGCTGATAAATGGCAAGATGACGAGTGTTTGTGATCATTGCTGTTATTTATACAATTTACAACTGAATCGCCATACTGTTCACTATTTCCACATCACATAACTTTTTGCAAGCAATGGCAAAACTACTATTGAAGCAAGTGCCCACCATCCTCCAACAAAACAACACAGCAATGCAGCAATAGACAATAAGTAGAGAGGATACAAAAATGCCATCAGGCAAAAAAGAATACTATCATAGTACTGTTCACCACGCAATTTCCATGCAAGACGTTCTAAAGGAAAATAGAAAAGGATATGAGTAAGTACACCCAATATGGCAGGAATGAAAAGCAAAGGCTTTGGAATTTTTATGCTGCTATCAGCATTGGTTATCTCCGATAATTCCTGCAACTGCACTTCTGCGGCTTTATTGATAGCTACTGAAGCTAAACCGCTTTCCATATTTGCCGAGATCACTTCTCTACCAAATTGCTTTCCAAAATTGATATCAAACGTTTTGGGAAAGTCAACAAATGAATTATACCTGATCCACACGGGTAAAAAAGTTACATCCAGTCCATCGGCCCATGCCTGCATCAACATACGTGGTGCACCCTTTTTAAGGGGTAGTTGTAACGTTGTTTGGTGTTTGCAAAATCCTTCTACAAATATGAGCACATGTTCGCCACGTTGCAGGATCTTTCTTACTTCTTCAAATGTTGCATCGTTATTTGCAAGCTGACCTTTCCCATCGCTCATACGATAAATGGGAATCATGTTTACTGAACGTAATATCTTTCTTACAATCGGATTTTTGAACACACCACTTCTTGTAATAAAATGCACACGATGGTCCATGACGGTACCAACTATAACAGCATCAAGAAATGAGTTGGGATGATTCACGCCCAGTACCATGGGAGTTACGATCTTTGTTGCGTCTGGATTATAAATACTCAGCCGTTTGCAGAAAATCAAAAAATAAAACTTTGCCAGGATCTTGGTAAAAATATACATCCGGTAATAAACTTAAGTGTGGCAAAGTAAGGGAAAAATCCAATGATGGAGTTACCGTTAACTAAAAACGCCACCCGGAAACCGTGGTGGCGTTTATTCACTTACTGTTATTTTATTGTTCAGACACCAGCTTACCTCTTTCATCAAACACAAAAGTTCTTTTCTTACCTGCCTGCTCCATAATGATCTGAAAAAGGCTCGGGTTCTTTGGCTTTTCGATCTTGATCACATCTGTTGGGCTTCCCTTTGGAAAGCGACGCAGAATTTCATCCAATACCGGGCGTGGAGCCTGTTCTCTTGCCATGGGTGTTCTGGTGTCAACACGTTCGCCATTACTATGGTAAGTTGCTGTTGAACGCCATACGCCATTACCAAATACAACTGTCCAATCACCACGGTTCTTTGTCCAGGTTGCATTTACTGCATTCGGATATTCACCGGCAAAAGCGCTGCCTACTTTTGTGGGAATGTTCTTTCTTACTTTGCTGTTACCGTTTTGTTGTGTATTAGCAGGGTTCTGTCCGTTGTTCTGATTATTGTTACCGTTCGTTGTTTGAACAGTTTTATCAGGCTTTTGCTTATCCTTGGTTTTTTCTTTGCTTTTGCCCTGGGCAAAACCAATAGCTCCTGCCAGTAGAAAAATAATGAGAGTAAAAAATTGTTTCATACGTGTATTTTTTGTTCATGGCCAATTAAAGATCAGGTGCAAGTTAATAAGAGCAATTAATATACCAAATGGTTGCAGCATCAACCTCCTATCTGCCTGATAGCAGTTACTAACCTATCCAGATCTTTTGTTGAGGTGTAAACATGGGGCGTTACTCTTACGCCATGAATATTTTCCCAATCAATGGAAACAGTATGAATTTTATATTTATCATGTAACTTTTTGGCAACCTCTCCCGGCTTCATTCCTTCGATGGCAATATTGGAAATAGCACAATAGAACTTTTTATTTTTGGGTTGAAGGAACGATACTTTTTTCAGATCGCTTACTTTATCGATCCAGTAATCAGTTAAATAACGAAGTCGCTCTTCTTTTCGTTTTGAGCCAATGATATTGTGAAAATCAACTGCATTACCAATAGCCATTTCACTGGCAAAAGAACGTGTTCCCAATGACTCGAATTTTCTTATATCTGCACCATCCGGTTCTACGGCACTCAGCAAAGCCCAGATGTTTTTGATCTTTTCTTTTTTGATCCATAACAAGCCGCTGCCGAATGGAGCGCATAGCCATTTGTGTAACGAAGTAGCGAAGTAATCGCATCCGAGATCAGGTATCTTGAAATCAGTATGACCAAACGTATGTGCCCCATCTCCTATTACTTCAATACCACGTTTATGTGCTTCATCTGCAATTTTACGAATAGGAAGTATTTGCCCCGTCCAGTTTATAAGATGAGTCACGTGTACAATCTTTGTTTTAGATGTAAACGCATTTACATATTGCCGAACGATCTCGTCTTCATTTTCAATGGGCAGTTCAAGATTCAACCACACTAATTTTATCCCATCTCTTTTTTCACGCTGCTTCCATGCATTGATCATGTTGGGGTAATCCTGTTTGGTCAATACCACTTCATCTCCTGCTTTTAAATTCAATCCGAAGATGACGGTATTCAATCCTTCTGTTGCATTTCGATTGATCGCCAACTCTTCTGCATCACAACCTGCAAGCTCAGCTAACTTTGTTCGCAGCCCTTCTCTGCCTTCATCCAATGTTCGCCACATATAATACGACGGCCCTTCATTACTGAATTGATAGAAACGTATATGTGCATCCTGCACAATTTTCGGTTGCGGGCTTACACCACCATTGTTGAGATCAAGCAAATTTGGCGAAACGGTGTACTGCTCCTTTACCCATCCCCAAAAGTCTTCATCCGTCATTGCATCGTGGGGAGAGAGTTGTTTGAACTGATGATATTTTTGTTCTGCTTCTTTTGAAAACAATGAATTGGTAAAAGGAAGAAAAGTAAAAACACCTGTTGTTGCTGACAGATTTCGGATGAAATTTCTACGGGACGACATGCATTTGGGTTTAGCTAAAGATAGTTTTTTTGAACAAGTACAAGACTGATAAAAATCACTCCGGCAATAAACCTATAGAGCTGTTTTTCATCAAACCGTACTGCTAATTAGCTATAAAAAAGCTGAGATATTTTTTTATTTATTATCCGTGACGAATAAGTTTATATCTGTGCAGCTTATTGGGAATTCAGCGACATAGCAGCAATGGTTTTTGCGGCAATAAAACCACTCGTCCATGCATGTTGAAAGTTGAAGCCACCGGTAACACCATCTACATCAAGTATCTCACCGGCAAAAAATAAATTGGGATGCAGTTTACTTTGCATTGTGTTTGGATCAACCTGTTTCAGATCAACGCCGCCTGCAGTTACAAACTCTTCTTTAAAGGTGGTTTTGCCTTTCACATGAAATTCATGGTTGCATAAAAGCTGAATGAGTTTGTTCTGCTCTTTAGCAGGAACATCGGCCCAACGCCATTCATCTTTTATTCCTGCTTGCTGTAACAGGAATAACCATAAACGGTTGGGCAATTGAAAAAGATTATTGTTAGCTATCTTTTGTGAACCTTTCGTGTTACGTATCAACTGCAGCTCATCTTTTAGTTCCTGTTCTTTTGCATCGTTTAGCCAATTCACGTTGATGGTGAAATCATAATTACGTTCCTGTAATTCTCTTGCACCCCATGCTGATAGTTTCAATACACATGGTCCGCTCATTCCCCAATGTGTAATAAGCAATGGCCCGGTGTTCTTTAATTTGGTTGACTGAATTTTAATCGTTGCTTCCTGCACTACCACGCCCATCAATTCTGTGATCGGATGCTTCGGCATATTGAAGGTGAACAAAGAAGGTACCGGTGAAATGATGGTATGATCTGTTCCTTTCAACCAGTCGAATTGTTGCAGCTTGGGAAAACCACCGCTTGCAATGCAAACAAAATCTGCTTCCATATTTTCATCGTTACTTAATCCCACTTTCCATTTTCCATTTTCCACTTTCAATTTCTTCACCTCCCTGTTCATCAGCACTTCTATTCTGTTTGCATTTACTTCTTTCATCAAACAATCAATGATCGTTTGTGATGAATCAGTAACAGGGAACATTCTTCCATCGGCTTCTGCTTTCAGTTTCACTCCTCTTTCTTCAAACCATTTAATTGTATCGGTTGTAAAGAATTGATGAAATGCTTTACGTACAAAATGTTCTCCACGAGGGTAACGTTTACTCATCTCCTGCAATTCAAAACAGGCGTGTGTTACATTGCATCTTCCACCACCACTCACTTTTACTTTCGATAATAACTTACTTGATTTCTCAAGGATAGTTACCTGCAATGCAGGATTCATTCGTGCTGCGTTTATTGCACAGAAAAAACCTGCGGCACCACCGCCGATCACTACTAAGCGTTTTTGATTTTTTTCTCCTGACATTCGTTTTATTTCATCATCATCAAAGCAGCCATTGTTTCAATTCCGTTCCAGAAATTCAACAACCTGATATTTTCATTTTCTGCATGTTGATTGTTATCATGATTAGCAATGGGTACAGAAATTGTTTTTGCATTGAGGTATTGTTCAAACAAAAACAAGGGAAGACTTCCTCCCGCTGTTGGCATCAGCACAATGGATTCAGTAGTTGTTGATTGTACTGCTGCAATGATCTTTTTTGCAATCGGCAGATCCATTGGGGTTTTCTGCGCATTGTAACCACTGCTCAATGTAATCTTTGCAATTTTATCGTACTTACTTCTCTCCTCTTCTGTTGGTTCTGCAGTTGTAATATAGTATCCCTGACTCCTGATATGTTCAACCACAAGCTGTTGCTGTTTTTTCCAATCATTCCCGGCAACCATGCGAAGATCAAGAACTGTTGTTGCAGTTGTTGGTATTACATTACTTGCATTTTTACCAACATTGGCACTGTTTATTCCATTGATGTTAAGTGATGGCAATCCGATTGATTGGGCAAGGTTGTAGTCTTTCATTTCACGTTTGCTGAAACCTAACTCCTTTTTCATTTGCTCATCCACCGGTGGTACTGCTGCCAATGCTTTCTTTTCCATTTCACTCAATGGAATTACATCAGCATAAAAATCTTTGATTGTAACATTACCATCTTTGTCTTTCATTGATGCTAGTAGTTGCACCAACATCATGGCGGGGTTTGGTGCCCAGTTCCCATAATGGCCACTATGTAACGGCCGTTTAGAACCATACACTGTTACTTCCACATGTGCATCACCTCTTACACCAAACACCACTTGCTTTTTACCCGATTGATGAACCGGTCCGTCACAAAAAAGCCAGAGATCGCTTTGCAATAAGTTTTTGTACTGCTGTAAAATTTCATGAAGAAAATCAGAACCTTTTTCTTCTTCGCCTTCAAAAAAGAATTTGATATTCACGGTAGGCTTCATGCCTGATTTTAAAATTGCATCATATGCATTCAGTATAGCCATAACACCGGCTTTATCATCACTTGCACTTCTTCCATAAATTCTCCATTGCGGATCAAATGCTCTATCAGCCGTTGGAAATTCAATAACACTTCCACTTTGTTCAAGTGAATTAGTAAGCAGCTTTGGTTCAAATGGAGATAATCCTTTTGCCCACTGCGCTGCATTCACCGGTTGACCATCGTAATGCGCATAGAAAATAATTGTTTGCGTTGCACCCGGTGTTATTACTTCTCCATAAACAGCAGGTACGGCTTTGTTTGATGCGGGTGTGAGTAGTTGGATATTTGTAACTCCACGCTTCTTCATTGCATCCATTATGAATGCAGCATTTTTATAGATGCCTACTGAATCGCCTACAATGTTTGGTAGCTTAAGAAAAGAAACAAATTCGGAAATGATGGCATGTTCATTGGCTTGCCTGTATTGCCTGATCTTTAATACATCCGGGCTTTGGGCCAATAAAAAATGAGTGCAGCACATTGCAACACTCATGAATATTATTTTTCGCATCATACACTTTTATTAGAAGTGTAATTTACTGATTTGTGCAATCAGTAGTAAGATGAGTCAAGATTTGTATTGGCTTTCTCAGCAGCTTCAATAGAACTGAACGATGAAAGTATATCAGCCTTTCCCTTCTTGATACATACATCATGTTCGTAGTGTGCCGATGGCAAACCATCTACTGTACGGATCGTCCAGCCATCCTGATCATGATAGATCTCTTTCTTTCCGAGATTGATCATTGGCTCAATAGCGATCACCGTACCTTCTTTTAATTTTGACCCTGTTCCTCTCTTTCCGTAGTTAGGCACTTGCGGATCTTCATGAAGATTACGACCTAAGCCATGTCCCACCAATTCACGCACAACACCATAACCGTTTTGCTTCTCTGTATAATCCTGGATGGCAAATGAAATATCGCCTACCCGATTACCATGCACAGCTTTTTCAATGCCTTTGTAAAGCGATTCTCTTGTTACCCGTAACAACTTCCTCACTTCATCACTTGTACTTCCAATAATAAATGTGTAAGCACTGTCGCCATGATAACCGTTCATGAATGCACCTACATCAACAGAAACAATATCACCATCCTTCAACACATTATTTGTAGGAAAACCATGCACTACTGCATCATTCACTGAAATACATGTTGCGAATGGATATGTGCCCTGATAGTTCTTAAACGAAGGCACAGCACCATTATCACGTATGAATTGTTCAACCCTTGCATCAACCTGCATGGTGGTGATTCCTGCCTTCAGCATTTTAGCAGCTTCTGCCAGAGCATCACCAACAAGCAATGCGCTTTTGCGGATCAATTCAATTTCTAATGGTGAACGATAATGGATCATAAATCTTTTATTGAAAAAACCCCGGCTTTACGGCCAGGGTTTCTTATATGTTATTCTGTTTATTAAATAGCTGAGGAAGATACGGTCTGGCGTCCTTGTATCTTTCCGCCCTTCATCAAGCCATCGTATTGTCTCATCAACAAATGTGTTTCAATTTGCTGGAGTGTATCAAGGATAACACCTACCATGATCAACAGTGATGTACCGCCGAAGAAGGTAGAGAAACCACTTGTTACACCGAGATTCTTTGCAATACCCGGTAAGATACCAACGATCGCAAGAAACACCGCACCCGGCAATGTAATACGATCCATGATCTGGCCAATATAATCAGCAGTTGGCTGACCAGGCTTTACACCCGGAATGAAACCATTATTCTGCTTCAGGTTATCAGCGATCTGCTTTGGATTAAAGATCAAGGCTGTGTAAAGGAAGGTGAATCCAATTACAAGAATTGAATAAATAATCATGTACCAGATATTACCATGATCGCTCAACGTAGCTGCAATACCTTTTGTAGCATTGAAGCCTGTAAGCAATGTAGGCAGGAACATGATCGCCTGAGCAAAGATGATTGGCATTACACCGGAGCTGTTCACTTTAATTGGTAAGAACTGGCGTGCACCACCAAACTGGCGGTTACCAACGATCTGTTTTGCGTAGTTGATTGCGATCTTGCGTACACCCTGTACAAGAATGATCAATCCCATGATGATTGCAATAAGTACAGCGATCTCGATCATGAAACGGATCAAACCACCACCTGCACTTCCACTCTTTGCATCAAATTCCGCAGCAATAGACGCAGGGAAACGTGCAAGGATACCGATCATGATGATGAGTGACGTACCGTTACCTAAACCTTTATCAGTAATACGCTCGCCCAACCACATTACAAACAATGTACCTGCAGTTAAAACGATCGTTGTAGATAACCAGAAGAATGGGCTGAATGAAGGAATAACAGCAGCACCTGCAATTTCAGGGCTCTTTAAATAAGTTACATAAGCACTTGCCTGGAAGATAGTAACAATTACTGTGAGGTAACGTGTCCATTGATTGATCTTCTTGCGGCCGCTTTCACCTTCTTTCTGCATTTTCTGTAACTGAGGAACAAGTATGCTCATCAATTGCATAAAGATAGATGCAGAGATATAAGGCATGATACCCAATGCAAAAATGGAAGCACTCGAAAATGCACCACCTGCAAATGAATCAAATATACCGAGGATACCTTCTTTAGCTTTTGTGTTTAATTGCTCTAATCCGTTTGGATCAACACCTGGCAAAACAATATGTGAACCCACACGGTAAACCAGTAACAACAAAAGAGTGTACACAATTTTATTGCGCAACTCTTCAATGCTCCAGATATTCTTTAGGGTCTGTATGAGTTTTTTCACTGGAAAAAATCTTTTTAAAAATTTGCTGAAAAGAAAAAAGACGCATTTTCATGCGTCGGGCAAATATCGGGAAAAATTACTTTACAATTTCAACAGAACCACCGGCAGCTTCAATAGCAGATTTTGCTTTTTCGCTGAGTGCGTTTACTTTGAACGTAAGTTTTGTTTTGATCTCACCATTAGCAAGGATCTTCACCTTGTCTGTACGGCTGATTAAATTATTCACATACAGGTTTTCAACAGAAACCTCAGTGATACCATATTTTTCAGCAAGTTGTTCAATTTGTCCGAGATTGAATACACGGTACTCAACACGATCCGGGTTTTTGAAACCACGCTTTGGAACACGACGTTGAATTGGCATCTGACCACCTTCGTGTGCCATTTTGCTTTTGTAACCGGCACGGCTCTGTCCACCTTTGTTACCTTTTGTAGAAGTACCACCCTTACCGGATGCTTCACCACGACCTAAACGTTTTTCTTTGTGTGTAGAACCTTCAGCAGGTCTTAAATTGTGCAGTTTCATCTTTAATTGATTTTGAACTTTCGGGGAATCACCCCTCGCATTAATAATTTGAAAATTTGTGAATTTGAAGCGTTGAAAATGAAAGAACCAGAATTTTCAAATTGGCTCATCATCAACTATTCAAATTAAGCTACTTCTTCAACTTTCAGGAGATGGCTCACTTTGTGAATCATACCTAAAACCTGTGGAGTTCCTTCAACTTCTTTGCTTGAGTTTGTTTTGTTCAAACCAAGCGCTTTCAGTGTTTGCTTCTGACGCTCAGGTCTGTCAATTGGACTCTTTACTAAAGTGATTTTTATCTTTTTCATATCTCAGTCTTTTTTGACTGTCGACTGCCGGCTCACGACGTTCGACTGTATTCAATTATCCGTTAAATACTCTTTTTAATCCGAGGCTACGCACTTTCGATACGGCGATTGGTTCACGCAACATTGCTAAAGCCTTAAAAGTAGCTCTAACTACGTTGTGAGGATTAGCCGATCCGAGTGATTTTGCCAATACGTCGGTAACACCAGCGCTTTCCAATACAGCACGCATGCTGCCTCCGGCAATTACACCTGTACCGTGTGCAGCAGGTTTGATCAATACTTTAGAAGCACCTTCTTTTGCTAATTGATCATGAGGGATAGTTCCTTTCATAACCGGAACCTTGATGAGATTTTTCTTCGCATCTTCAATTCCTTTCTGAATGGCCATTTGTACTTCTTTGGCTTTTCCTAAACCATGACCTACCACGCCATTTTCATTTCCTACCACAACTACTGCAGAGAAACTGAAGGCACGGCCACCCTTTGTTGTTTTAACAACACGGTTAATGGCAACTACTTTTTCTTTCAGTTCCAGGTCACCTGCTTTTACTTTGTTTACAATTACTTTCGACATTTATGCTTTATTAAATGTTTACAATTGATTAGAAATTTAAACCTGCTTCACGTGCGCCTTCAGCTACCGCTTTTACACGGCCGTGGTATAAGTTACCACCACGATCAAACACAACAGCCGAAAGACCCAGCTCAGTTGCTTTGCGTGCAATAGCAGCACCAACCAGTTTGCTTTTCTCAATTTTCGTTACTTTCTGTGCCAGAATCTCTTTGTCTTTTGATGATGCAGCTGCAATAGTTACACCTGTAACATCATCAATCAACTGAACATAAATATCAGAGTTGCTGCGAAACACACTCAGGCGTGGTCTCACATTAGTACCTGCTACTTTCTTGCGAATTGAGTAGCGGATCTTTTGCCTTCTGACTAATTTGTTATCTGTTTTCATCTTTCTGTATTTAATATTCCTGATTCTGCCAGGAACTTAGTTTAATGATTATTTACCTGCTGCTTTACCTGCTTTACGACGGATGTATTCACCAACGTATTTCACACCCTTTCCTTTGTATGGTTCAGGCTTGCGCAAGCTGCGGATCTTAGCAGCAACAGCACCTAATAATTGTTTATCAATACCAGTGAGTGTGATCGTAGGGTTCTGACCTTTTTCCTGGGCAGTAGCTACTTTCAATTCATTAGGTATTTCAACGATGATGTTGTGTGAATAACCTAAAGCAAGATCAAGAATGTTACCTTGGTTTGCTGCTTTATAACCCACACCCACCAGTTCAAGTTTCTTTTCGAAACCTTCTGTTACACCTTTCACCATGTTTGAAACAAGTGAACGGTATAAACCATGCATCGCACGGTGACGACCCTGATCAGTTGGACGGTTGAATGTTACTTCACCATCTTTTACTTCTACAGTAATATCACGATCAATTGATTCTTTCAATTCGCCCTTTGGTCCTTTAACTGTAACCACGTTATCTTTTCCGAGTGTAATAGTAACACCCTGTGGAATTGTAACCGGATTTTTACCTATACGAGACATAACTTATTCGTTTTAATTTATTTTGATTTGTTGTTGACCGGTCAGCTTAGTATAGTTCAGCTTAATGTATCATCAACTTTTACTTCTTAGTAGATATAGCAAAGAACTTCACCACCTACATTGCTTGCTTTCGCTTGCTTATCGGTCATTACACCTTTAGATGTACTGATGATAGCAATACCCAAACCATTCTTAACACGACGGAAATCTTCAGGCTTAGAGTACTGACGTAAACCCGGACGGCTTACACGCTCTAATGATTGAATAGCCGGTACACGTGTTTGTGGATCGTACTTCAAGGCAATTTTAATAACGCCTTGTTTGCTGTCGTCTTCGAATTTATATTTCAAGATATACCCCTGATCGTACAAAATTTCAGTCATACGCTTTTTGAGGTTTGAAGCAGGAATCTCTACAATTCTGTGACCTGCCATCTGCGCATTACGAACACGAGTGAGAAAATCTGCAATAGGATCTGTAACCATTTTATTCTTTAATTGAATGATTTAAAAATTTGTTGCTTTGTGCATCATATTCAATACCTGCACAAACTTCCCTTTCGGGGTTGGCTGTTATTACCAGCTCGCTTTCTTAACACCTGGTATTTTACCATTCAGTGCCATGTCACGGAACATTACACGTGATATTCCAAAGTAACGCATGTAACCTCTTCCACGACCAGTCAATTGACAACGGTTCTTCAAACGTACAGGCGACGCATTTTTTGGAAGTTCATCCAAAGCAGCATAATCACCAGCAGCTTTAAGAGCAGCACGCTTCTCAGCATACTGAGCTACCTTTTTTTCTCTTTTTTGTTGACGGGCTGTAATTGATTTTTTAGCCATAACTTATTGTTGATCTTTTTTAGCATTTTTGAATGGCATTCCCATTTCTTTCAGCAACTCATATGCTTCTTCGTTAGTAGAAGCAGTAGTTACGAAAGTGATATCCAAACCGGTGATCTTATTCACTTTATCGATATCGATCTCAGGGAAGATGATCTGCTCAGTAACACCCATTGTGTAGTTACCACGACCATCAAATGATTTATCGTTGATACCTTTAAAGTCACGTACACGTGGTAAAGATGCAGAGATCAATCTGTCGAGAAACTCGTACATGTTTACACCACGTAAAGTAACACGTGCACCAATCGGCATGTTCTTACGGAGCTTAAAGTTTGAAATGTCTTTCTTAGACATTGTTGCAACTGCTTTCTGACCAGTGATGGTAGTAAGTTCATCAATTGCAATATCAACCAGTTTCTTATCGTTCACCGCACCGTTTACGCCACGGTTCAAACAGATTTTTTCCAGCTTTGGAACCTGCATGATGCTTTTGTAACCAAAACGTTTCATTAAAGCAGGTATAACTTCTGTTTGATACTTGCTTGCCAAACGGGGTGTATATTTTACAGTACTCATTTTCTTCTTGTTTTAACCTTCGTTAAATTATTTTACAGGCTGACCTGATTTTTTTGAAACCCTTACCAGCTTACCTGTTTCACGGGTACGCTTTACTTTAGTGGCTTGCTTACCATCCCACAACATCACGTTAGAGATGTGAATTGGAGCTTCTTTCTTTACAATACCACCTTTTGTATTTTGAGCACTCGGCTTTGTGTGTTTGGTTACGATGTTTACACCTTCAACCAATACACGTGCAGCGTCAGGAAATACTTCCAGAACAATGCGAGGCTTCTTTACATCTTTATCATCACCGGCAATTACAACTACTGAATCGCCTTTCTTGATGCTAAACTTGGGTTTAAATCTATTACTCATTGTCGTTTACTTTATCTCAGTTAGAGATTGTTGTTTATGTTGTTACCGGCTTACGGTACATTTATCATCTGTTGTTGCGTCGCACTCTTCAATAATCAGTTCAAAACTCATCACTGATTATTCATCACTCATTACAATACCTCAGGTGCCAATGAAATGATCTTCATGTAACCTTTATCACGCAACTCTCTTGCTACCGGCCCGAAGATACGTGTACCACGAGGCTCATCAGAAGCGTTAAGAATTACAACTGCATTATCATCAAAACGGATGTAAGAACCATCCTTACGACGTAACTTGTTTTTAGTACGTACAATTACAGCTTTTGCAACAGTACCTTTTTTGATACCGCCACCTGGTAATGCATCCTTTACAGTTACTACGATCTTATCGCCAATCTTAGCATAATCCTGGCCGCTGTTTCCTAATACCTTGATGCAAAGCACTTCTTTAGCACCACTATTATCGGCTACGTTTAATCTACTTTCTTGCTGAATCATTTCTTTAAACTTTTAACCCGTTGTTGTTACGCAGAGTATTTAAAAATTTTATTGGTTGCAGAGGCTTGCGGCTATTCGCCTAAAGCTTACGACAGAATTGGTTATTTCGCTTTTTCTACTACTTCTACCAGTCTCCAGCGCTTTGTTTTGCTGAGCGGACGGCTTTCCATGATCTTCACTGTATCGCCAATACCGCACTCATTTTTTTCATCATGAGCATGGAACTTGGTCGTTTTCTTTACGAACTTTCCATAAATAGGGTGCTTCACCTTACGTTCAACAGCTACAGTAATGGTTTTATCCATTTTGCTGCTGGTTACTACACCTGTCTTTGTTTTACGCAAATTTCTTTCTAACATTTTTTTGCTTTTTATCTTTATTCCCCGTCAGGGATTAGGGTCAATCAGATACCCATTTGTTTTTTTCTTAACTCAGTTTTCAAACGGGCAACGTCACGACGTAAGCCACGGATGCTCACCGGATTCTCCAATGGAGAAATAGCGTGTGCAAATTCGAGCTTCTTCAAACGCTGCTCATCTTCTTTGATACGTGCAGTGAGATCTGTAACATTCAGCTCTTTTATGCTCTTTAAAAAATCAGTTGTCTTTGCCATGTTAATCAGTTTAATCAGTTCAACTTTTTAATTACGCAACCAAGTCTCTGCGTACAATGAATTTTGTTTTTATCGGAAGCTTCTGTGCAGCCAGTTCCATTGCTTCTTTAGCAACTGTTTCAGGTACACCATCCGCTTCAAACAAAATACGTCCTGGTTCGATAATGGCCGCCCAACCTTCGGGGTTACCTTTACCTTTACCCATACGTACCTCTGCAGGCTTGCGGGTTACGATCTTATCAGGAAACACTCTGATCCACACATTACCTTCACGCTTCATCGCACGTGTCATTGCCTGGCGGGCACTTTCAATCTGGCGGTTGGTTAACCATACAGGTTCCAAGGCCTTCAAAGCATAAGAACCAAATGAAATGCTGGTTCCACGCTTCGCCACAGCACGGATACGTCCTTTCTGTGATTTTCTGTGTTTTGTTCTTTTCGGCTGTAACATTGCTTAATATATTTCTTGTTACTGTTTGTTGTTTTCTTTGTACTTGTTACTTCGTAATTCGTACTTGATTATTATCCTTTACGGCTGTCTCTGCGTTGGCCACCACCTTGTCCACCACCACGACGGTCATCTCTTCTGTCACCGCCTCTTCTGTCGCCACCACCATCTTCACGACGATCTTTACGATCGCTCACATCGCTCTTACCACCAATGAAGTTGGGGTTAAGATCACGCTTGGTCAATACTTCACCTTTACAGATCCATACTTTGATACCAATTTTACCATACACTGTTAATGCAAACAGGTTAGCATAATCAATATCCATACGGAAAGTATGCAATGGCGTACGGCCTTGTTTGATTTCTTCAGTACGTGCAATTTCAGCACCACCTAAACGACCTGAAACTTTAATCTTAATTCCTTCAGCACCCATGCGCATTGCAGAAGCAATTGCCATTTTAATAGCACGCTTGTAGTTGATACGGTTTTCGATCTGGCGTGCGATTGTATCAGCAACAATTGTTGCATCTACTTCCGGACGACGGATTTCCAAAATGTTGATCTGTACATCATCTTTACCAGTCAATTTCTTCAACTCTTCTTTAATACGATCAACTTCACCACCACCTTTACCGATAATGATACCAGGCTTAGATGTGTGAATAGTTACAATCAATTTGTTGAGTGTACGCTCAATCACAATTTTAGCGATACCGCCTTTATTGATACGGGCATTGAGATAAGTTCTGATCTTGTTATCCTCGATCAACTTACCAGCATAGTCTTTTTTGCTACCATACCAGTTACTCTCCCATCCGCGGATGATCCCTAACCTGTTACCAATTGGATTTGCTTTCTGACCCATAGAATGGTTTATAAGATTTAATCAATTAATTTTTTGTCTACGATAATAGTTACGTGGTTGCTGCGCTTTCTTACTCGGTAAGCACGGCCCTGTGGTGCAGGACGTAAACGTTTTACCATACGTGCACCATCAACAAAGATTGTTTTTACAATCAATGATGAATCAGCTGCACTTTGTCCGCTATTCTTTTGTTCCCAGTTGCTGATAGCACTTTTTAAAAGTTTACCAAGTGGTGTAGCGGAATGTTGTGGATGAAAATCCAGTAAAGCCAACGCTTTTTCAACATCCATTCCACGGATCTCATCAGCCAACAGACGCATTCTGCGGGGCGATGTGGGATAATTTCTGAGTTTTGCTACTGCTTCCATTTCTTTATTTTTTGGTTGATGGTTTAAAGTGAAGAGTATAGAATCTTCCTTTTACCTTTCACCATTAAGATATTTTCTTACTTGAGTGTCCTTTAAAGTTTCTTGTTGGCGCAAATTCACCAAGCTTATGACCTACCATGAATTCGGTTACATAAACAGGGATGAATTTGTTTCCGTTGTGCACCGCAAAAGTGTGACCAACAAAATCCGGGGTAATTGTAGAGCGGCGGCTCCATGTCTTAATTACACCTTTCTTTGATTTACCCTCGTTAATAGCGAGCACCTTTGTTTCGAGGTGAGCTGCTACATAAGGACCTTTTTTAATCGAACGAGCCATGTTATATTTTCGATTTTAAGTTTTTCGATTTCAAGTTTACTTCGCCAGTTTTTTACCATCCTTACGTTGGATGATGAGCTTGTTAGAACCTTTATGCTTAGAGCGAGTTTTCTCACCTTTTGCATACTTACCGGTTCTGCTACGTGGGTGACCACCACTGCTACGGCCTTCACCACCACCCATCGGGTGATCAACTGGGTTCATCGCAACACCACGGTTACGTGGGCGAATACCTTTCCAACGGTTAACACCGGCTTTACCAGCTGTTTCCAAACTATGATCGCTGTTACTTACTACACCTACTGTTGCATAACAGTTGATGAGTACTTTACGCAATTCACCACTTGGCATTTTCAATACAGCATACTTCTCTTCTTTGTTAGTGAGCTGTGCGCTTGTACCTGCACTGCGTACCAACTTACCACCTTGACCAGGCTGCATTTCAATGTTGTGAATGTTAGTACCCAATGGCATGTTCTTCATTTGAAGAGCATTACCTAATTCAGGTGCTACTGCATCACCCGCTACTACTGTTGCACCAACCTGTAAACCGTTTGGAGCAATGATGTAACGTTTTTCACCATCCACGTAATTCAGCAATGCGATGAAAGCTGTACGGTTCGGATCATATTCAATAGATGCTACTTTAGCAGGAACATCTTTCTTGCTGCGTTTGAAATCAATTACACGGTATTTCTTTTTGTTACCGCCGCCAATGTAACGCATAGAACGACGACCTTGAGCGTTACGGCCACCTGTAGACTTTACGTTTTCAAGCAAAGACTTTTCAGGAGTATCAGTGGTGAGCTCAGCATAAGCATTGCCGATTCTCCATCTGGTACCTGCGGTTACCGGTTTGTATTTTTTTAATGCCATTTTTAAAAACTTTTATTGTTCAACTTTTGCGGTAGTTGATCTACCATTCTTTGTTTCTTATTACACTGTACCGTACAGGTCAATTGCTTCACCTTCAGCAACTGTTACGTATGCTTTTTTGTACGCTGGTTTGCTACCCTGGATGTAACCGGCTTTGGTCATACGGTTCTTCGCTTTACGGGGAGCTACCATTGTGTGAACATCAGCAACTTTCACGTTGTAGAATTCTTCTACTGCTTTTTTGATCTCAAGCTTGTTTGCTTTACGACCAACACGGAAAGCGTATGTGTTCTTCTTTTCTGTTAAACGATTGCTTTTTTCAGAAACAATCGGCTTTATTAATATTTCACTCTGTCTCATCTGGACGTTGTTTATTCAGTTCAATGATTCAATTAAGCTGCAGCTTCTTCTTCAGAAAAAACTTTAGCAGCGCTTTCAGTTAATACGAGTACATCGCTGTTGATGAGATCGTATGTATTTACATCAGCTAACAAAGTACCCACCACTTTAGGAAGGTTACGGAGGCTGAGGTAAAGATTATCGTTATAATCAGGGATAACAACCAGTGCTTTCTTACCTGCAATGTTGAGGTTGCTCAACACGCTTACAAATTCTTTTGTTTTAGGAGTATCAAAAGTCAAATCTTCAACTATAACAATTGCATTTCCTTTTGCTTTATAAGAAAGAGCTCCCATTTTAGCCAGATCTTTCACCTTACGGTTCAATTTGAAATCGTAACCGTGTGGTTTAGGCCCAAACACAGTACCACCACCTTTATACAAAGGGTTACGAATATTACCTTTACGTGAACCACCTGTACCTTTCTGGCGGTGAAGTTTACGGCTTGCACCTTTTACTTCAGCACGTGTCTTTACTTTGTGTGTACCCTGGCGTTGTGCTGCCTGGTATTGCTTTACAGCGAGGTAAATAACATGGTCATTGGGTTCGATACCAAAAATCTCTTCCGGTAATTCGATCGTACGACCTGTTGCTTTTCCTGATTTATTTAAAACGTCTACTTGCATGACTTCTTTAATTAATTAGTGATTACTTCTGGATGTATACGATTGAACCGTTATAACCTGGTACAGAACCGCTCACAAGGATGTAATTCTTTTCAGGGAAAATTTTCAACACTTTCAATCCTTTTACTTTCACTCTGTCTGCACCCATACGGCCAGCCATACGCATACCTTTCATTACACGTGAAGCATCAGAAGAGTTACCAAGTGAACCGGGAGCACGCTGACGATCATGTTGACCGTGCGATTGACCGCCTACACCGTGGAAACCATGACGTTTTACAACACCCTGGAAACCTTTACCTTTTGTAGTACCCACAACTTCAACTTTATCGCCTTCAGCGAAGATGTCTGTTGTGATAGTTTCACCAATATTTTTTTCGAGAGAATAGTTGCGGAATTCTTTTACGAATTTCTTAGGAGAAGTGTTTGCTTTTGCGAAGTGATTCTTTTCAGCGGAGGTAGTGTTCTTTTCTTTCTTTTCGCCAAAAGCTAATTGAAGTGCGCTGTATCCATCAGCGTCTTGAGTTTTGATCTGTGTAACAACACAGGGGCCAGCTTCAATGATGGTACAGCTCTGCTGTTTACCATCGGGACTGAAGATGCTGGTCATGCCAATCTTTTTACCAATAATACCTTTCATTTGTTTACAGTTTATGCCCTGTAAGGTTGTTGAGACATGACGCTGGCGGCGTCATTCAATCCCCGTTTACCATCGACCTTTTCCTTTTTTCCACTTTGGATCGGAAGTACCGATGGTAAACTAACCACGAAGGGCTAGTTTATATGTTCCTCAACTTTGGGTTGAGAATGTTTTTGAAATTCAGAGCTCTTTTTTACAGACCGAAGTTGTATTGAGAGATGAAATGATTACTTATTTATAAGAACTATAGACGAGTGGTCCGCAGGGCGGACAATCATCATGCTTTAATTTCTACGTCAACACCGCTTGGTAAGTCTAACTTACTCAACGCATCAACTGTACGGCTGCTGCTGGTATAAATATCCAGCAAACGCTTATGTGTGCACAGTTGGAACTGCTCACGGCTCTTCTTGTTAACGTGTGGTGAACGCAATACAGTAAAGATTCTTTTACGAGTAGGTAAAGGAATAGGTCCTGTTACTACTGCACCTGTACTACGAACCGTTTTCACGATTTTTTCTGCAGATTTATCGACCAGATTGTGGTCGTATGATTGCAATTTTATTCTGATACGTTGAGCCATAAGATCTGTCCCAAATTTTCAATTGGGAGCGCAAAGGTAGGGTTTGAAATGTTCCCTGCAAAAAGTTTGGGAAAGTTTTTTCCAGAAAAAAGAGCAAAAAGCCCTCATTTTTCCCGTTACCTGGGTTTTAAGGCCAAAGCTTAGTCATTATACCGCTATTAAAGCAGGGTTTACCGGGTTAAAGGGAGGTTTCCTTACTGCTACTTTCCCGGCTACCCCATCTGTTTATTAAGCTATATTGTTCCTGCTGCAGGATCAGGTGAAAGAAGAGTTTAAACGACCCACATCTTTCTGGTATAATACGACTCTGTACACAGACTAATGCAGATTTTTAGATAGACTATAAAGACTTTAGAACAAAATAATGGTAAACTCTGAGCGGGTAACTCTAACCACTTGGTTATTACATTTTCTGAGAAGAAAACCCAAGGTCTCGTATCGTAATTATTCGTTTTTTCACTACAAAAATGTAGTAGTTTGTCCTAGTGCTTAAACTTGGATGACAAATTGTGGTTGTTTAATTTTACAGCAGAATCAATAGCCCAATATCCGCCCCTTCCGAAGAACCATTCCCCCATCAGCAAGGACTTGTTTTTTACATGCATCCGATTTTCACCTGAGAATTCTGTGAAAATATTTTACAAGAGTCATTATTTATTCGAACATATCTAAAAAATCCGTCAATGAAAACCGCAATCCGCTACTATGCTTTGCCGATGCTGCTTGTACTTACTGTTTTGGCTGCATCCTGTTCAAAAGAAAAATCATCCCAGTCACCCGAAGAGCAAACAGAAATTCTGCAAACCCGTAATGGAGGTGTTGTAGATGATGACTCTGCATTACAAGCAAATGTGCCTGTAATTGTATCATCGGGCTTCCTTCAATCCGGAGCTTTAATTGAGAACATTCCTATTTCAAGAATTGCGGCAAAAGGGAAACCTGATGCCATCGCCCCAACTGTAAGCATTCTGTCTCCGGCAAACAGCGCCTCAGTTTCGGGTACAATCAGCATACTTGTTTCCGCAACTGATAATATTAAGGTTACTTCTGTAACGTTAAGTGTGGATGGAAGTGCGAAAAGCAGCAGCACGACTGCTCCTTTTACAAACGTGTGGAATTCAGGCACTGTGCCTAACGGGACTCATACTTTAACGGTAACTGCTAAAGATGCTAAAGGAAACAGCAGCTCAAGCTCGATACAAGTCTCAGTAAATAATGTTACTGCAGGTGATATTACTGCTCCAACGGTTAACATTACCTCGCCAACAAGCGGAGCTTCGTACGATGCAAATACTACTATTACTATCAATGCTTCGGCATCAGACAATGTAGGTGTGAGTTCACTGAATATCAGTATTGATGGAACTGTTGTTGGCAGTTCTTCGGGCTCATCTTACAGTTATACATGGAATACAAATACCGCAGGAAGCGGAATTCACACCATCTCATCAACAGCAAAAGATGCTGCGGGCAATCAATCAATAAAATCCGTTACAGTAACAATAAATACTGTTGTAGTTGAACCACCTTCAACCTCAGGTGTACGTTTAACAATGCCTCCTGTGAGTAACCAGGGAAGTGAGGGTTCATGCGTTGCTTTTGCAGTTGGTTACGCTGCCCGTTCCGCAGAACAATATTACAGATCCGGTGCTTCTACATACAGTAACTCAACAAACATCTTCAGCCCTGAGTTTTTATACAACCAGGTTAAGTTTGATGTTGAGTGCAGTTCAGGTACAGCTATGCAAACTGCACTTGACTTTATGAAAGTAACTGGTATTTGTACCTATCAATCGATGCCTTACAGTAGCAGCAACGGTTGTTCTTTACTGCCTAGCTCAACTCAATCTACTGAAGCCTTCAACTATAAGATAGCAAGCTATGCAAAGCTTTATACAACTGACAGAGCTGCGATCAAATCCATGATTTCGCAAAAGCACCCGGTCATAATTACAGTTGTTGCAGATAATTCTTTTATAGCAGCCAAAGCAGGATTTGTATGGAAGACTTATTCAGGATCAGGATCATTAGCTCATTGTATTGTTATTTGTGGCTACGATGACGCTAAAAACGCATACCTGATCATGAATTCATGGGGCACAGGATGGGGTGATGCAGGCTACAGCTGGATTGATTACGATTTCTTTACAACAAGAACAGGAACCTACTGTTATGCTATTAATTAAGAAACAAGTTTGATATAGACAGAAAAGTCCCGGCCTTAGCCGGGATTTTTTGTAGCATTAAAAAAGGCTGCCCCAAGGGGCAGCCTTACCAGTCGATTTTTAATTCGCCAGTTATTGTTTTAGATTAACCAGTTTGCCTGTTACTTGCTTACCTGCAACATTCAATCTGTAAACCAGTGTTCCGGCAGCAATTGTGCTACCAGGTCTGAATTCAACAAGCTGAGTTCTGCCTGCAGTTAAGTAACCTTCATAAACAGTTTGGATTTTCTGGCCAAACATGTTGTAAATCTCAAGCGAAGCTTTTCCTGAAACAGGTGATACTATCGCAAAGCTTACTTTCTCAGCAAACGGATTAGGATATGCTGATACACGAAGGCTTTCAACTGTTTGAGCTGCTAAATCGGCACTGTTAATTACACCTGAAGAATTGAGATTGATTCTTGTTGATGGAATTTCACATGGGCCAACATTCCAGCCAATAAAGATTCTGCATTCGTCGAATCCTTCGTTGATGCTTCCTACTGCATTTGTAATGTCGCCAAGGCTTGCGCCGCATTCTTTACCCGCTTCACCATCTACATTACCTAATGCATCGTTTGCAAGTTGATACAATCCGCCAACTGTATGATCGTATCCTTTACAATCAAGCGCATCAATGATGCTTTGTGGAATTGTTTTGTAAACATATTCGTTCACAACTACCAATTGACCAAGCTCATTCAGGTAACAGCTACGCTGTGTTGGAGTAGTTGAACCACAGCCACCTTCAGCTTTTGCAGTTGCAAATGTGCCAGCTTCTAATGCAAAGTCACCTAAACCACCGCTTACACGCAAGTTCAAACCAAGTGTGATTGTTTGTGACAAGAGCACATTATTGATCTTACCTTGTTTCGTAATGTAAGTAGTTGAATTGTTTGTACCAGGAGTCCAGCATGCTGGTAATGGTACATTATCAACTGTACAGCTACCAAACAACTCTCTTGAACCACCACCACCTGGCATTGACTTGTTGAGCAATTCAGCAGCAGTTGCTGTTGAAGGAATGGTAATAAACTTACCGTTACTTCCAATGACCAACGGATTGGCAACACCACCAACACCAAGCATTGCTTTGATCATATCAACCACGGTTGGATAAGTGATTGCTACGCCATCGCCGATACCATCACCATCGCAAGCAGGGCTTGTGTTACCATACTTACCTTGAGTGTAAGTGCAATAACCGCCACATGGTACAACAGTAACTTCGTATTTACATTCACTTGGAGTTAACTCTGTATTTGCGTAAGAAATTGTAAGAGTCAATGTAAAGCTCTGACCACCTGCAATTACCTTAACTGACTGTGCATTATCTGCACCATCAATAGATGCACTATTGTTTACGCTCCATTTCCATGTTTCATTTGCTGTTGGTGCCCTTCCTGCTGTATATGTATTGGTTGATCCGTTACATATTTCAGAGGTTGGAACTTCCGGACAACTTTCAGCTGCCCTTACAGGAATTGAACATTCACTCATGCTGCTACATCCTGTAATCTTATGTGTTACAGTTACAGTTACTGATACAACCTGACCTGCATCAAGCGGACCTGCTGTGTAAACAGGATTCTTAATGTTTGTAAAGTTGAATGAACCGGTACCGTCTTCAGTCCACACATAAGTATAATTATCAGGATTCATATCCGCACTTCCGGTAAGATCTACATCAAACTGAGCATTATGAGCCGCAGATGTAATGTCGATTGTAGACGGAGTTTTAGTACAAGCGATAACTGGTAATGGGTTCACTGTCAATGTACGGTTACATGTGCTGGTACAACCTGTTGGATTGGTTACAACAACTGTGTATGTACCTGCTGCTGTAAGACCACTGATGGTTGCTGTATTTGCTGTGTATCCACCAGGACCTGTCCATGCATAGGTTGCTCCTGCTGCACCGCCTGATGCTGTAAAGCTGGTTGAACCGCCTACGCAGATCGCATTGTTACCTGTGATCTCACAACCTGGATTTGGATTCACTGTCAATGTACGGTTACATGTACTGGTACAACCTGTTGGGTTAGTTACCACAACTGTGTATGTACCTGCTGCTGTAAGACCGCTGATGGTTGCTGTATTTGCTGTGTATCCACCAGGACCTGTCCATGCATAGGTTGCTCCTGCTGCACCGCCGGAAGCAGTAAAGCTGGCTGAAGCTCCAGCGCAGATCACATTGTTACCTGTGATCTCACATCCGGGATTTGGATTCACTGTCAATGTACGGTTACATGTGCTGGTACAACCTGTTGGATTGGTAACTACAACTGTGTATGTACCTGCTGCTGTAAGACCGCTGATGGTTGCTGTATTTGCTGTGTATCCACCAGGACCTGTCCATGCATAGGTTGCTCCTGCTGCACCGCCTGAAGCAGTAAAGCTGGCTGAAGCTCCTGCGCAGATCACATTGTTACCTGTGATCTCACAACCTGGATTTGGATTCACGGTCAATGTACGGTTACATGTGCTGGTACAACCTGTTGTGTTTGTAACAACAACTGTGTATGTACCTGCTGCAGTAAGACCACTGATAGTTGCTGTATTTGCTGTGTATCCACCAGGACCTGTCCATGCATAGGTTGCTCCTGCTGCACCGCCTGAAGCAGTAAAGCTGGCTGAAGCTCCTGCGCAGATCACATTGTTACCTGTGATCTCACAACCTGGATTTGGATTCACTGTCAATGTACGGTTACATGTGCTGGTACAACCTGTTGTGTTTGTAACTACAACTGTGTATGTACCTGCTGCTGTAAGACCGCTGATGGTTGCTGTATTTGCTGTGTATCCACCAGGACCTGTCCATGCATAGGTTGCTCCTGCTGCACCGCCGGAAGCAGTAAAGCTGGCTGAAGCTCCAGCGCAGATCACATTGTTACCTGTGATCTCACATCCGGGATTTGGATTCACTGTCAATGTACGGTTACATGTGCTGGTACAACCTGTTGGATTGGTAACCACAACTGTGTATGTACCTGCTGCTGTAAGACCACTGATGGTTGCTGTATTTGCTGTGTATCCACCAGGACCTGTCCATGCATAAGTTGCTCCTGCCGCACCGCCTGAAGCGGTAAAGCTGGCTGAAGCTCCTGCGCAGATCACATTGTTACCTGTGATCTCACAACCTGGATTTGGATTCACTGTCAATGTACGGTTACATGTGCTGGTACAACCTGTTGGATTGGTAACTACAACTGTGTATGTACCTGCTGCTGTAAGACCGCTGATGGTTGCTGTATTTGCTGTGTATCCACCAGGACCTGTCCATGCATAGGTTGCTCCTGCTGCACCGCCTGAAGCAGTAAAGCTGGCTGAAGCTCCTGCGCAGATCACATTGTTACCTGTGATCTCACAACCTGGATTTGGATTCACGGTCAATGTACGGTTACATGTGCTGGTACAACCTGTTGTGTTTGTAACAACAACTGTGTATGTACCTGCTGCAGTAAGACCACTGATAGTTGCTGTATTTGCTGTATATCCACCAGGACCTGTCCATGCATAGGTTGCTCCTGCTCCACCACCTGAAGCAGTGAAGCTTGCTGAACCACCTGCGCAAATCACATTATTTCCTGTGATCTCACATCCAGGATTTGGTAACGTTGCTACATCCACTTCATTACTTGTAGAAGTACAAGAAGGAATGGATCCCGATCCAACCACATAATAACCGGTTCCTATTGGAACACCGGTCCAGGTTAAACCTGATCCATCACCTGGTTTAGGAGCGCCAACTGCTTGGTCTGCGCTATTATAGAGTTGATAAGATGCTCCTGCTTGTGACGTAGTGGAAGTTATTGTTCCTGTACCCGGTGCAGATGCACAAACTGCACTGCCGGTTAATACCAATGCAGGTGGCGTAACATTAAATGCGCCTCCTGCAAAGTCATCAAGTGAAGCTGTTATAGACTGTGATGATCTTGTTTCAAGAATGAAACTTGTATTACATAAATTCAAAACGCCTAAACCTGTGAGATTAACAGTTCCTTCAAAAAACATGTTATTGTCGTAAGTCGGCTGAATAAATGACCATCCTGTAGGAATTGGATATTGGTTGTCATTGTTTTCCGCAACTGTACCTACAAGGTTGGTTGTTCTTAAATTATTATTCGTATTTGGTACAATTGTTTGCCCGGCAGGCGCAACACCATCATCATCCCACTGATAAATGGTTACAGTGGCATTTCGACCACCGCCTGTAAAATCGGCAAGCACCAAAACGTCACCATCAACATGTGGCGGACTGAAAATATTATTGCCACCAACCGTTACGGGCCCTGTTCCATTGAGGTAGAGCCAAAATCCAATCTGGGCGTCACCATTATTGGATGTACGGTCGCCGGCAAAATACAAAATACCATCTTTAATGATGGCTGCGGCATTGGCAATGTCGTTCTTTGCCTTTGTTTGACTGATAGACCAGACTAACTGGTTGGCAAAAAAGAAATCTTTTGAGCCTTCCGTAAACTGGTTGTCCACAACACCATTACCAAACGCATCGCTTGTGTACTGTTTGATTGCGAACAGATTAAAATTAGCAGAATTCCAGTCGATGGGGTTACCATCGATCACCGGATTCACTTGTGCCATCAGCCCCGTTGGACTAAAAGCTGAAAGAAACATAACAAGAAAAAGCATCTGTCGCCAGAGCCATTTCCCGCCACGCCCGTTTTTCTCACCTTTTAAGGTGTGTAGCAGTTTGTTCATCATTGTCGAATTTTTTAAGTGAAAAATGTCTAACATTTCACAGGAGGCTTATTAAGAGGATCTTAAAGACAGGACAGTTTACACCAAGCACACGAATGACAGTACCTCTTCAGGAGGCATAATTTGAGTGCTCAGTTAAAACAATAAATCGAGAGGACAGTAAAAAGGACTACTGAAAATTAAAGCAAGGATTCATTGGCATTAAAGCAATTCAAAGGGGAACAGAAAGCATAGAGGTATAGAATACATTACATAGAAACGGCGTTTGCTTTCAGTGGGGTGGTTTTACGTTCGTAAACGTAGATACATTTTTTTTAAAATGCAATACCCTAATTAGGGTATAGATATATATTTTTTTTTATAATCCAACGTTGATCAGTTTTATCTTTACTTAAGGCTTCATTTTACTAATGGCAGATCCATTTCATTCACATGATTTTCACAACAGCATCAATTGCTTTTACTTATTTTTGACGCATGTTGAAACAGATGAATTACAGCTTATTCTTTGGCCTGGTCTTTTTAGTTGCATGTGGTAATGATGCTGAATCGGACGAAACTCAATCTAACTTATCAGGCATTCCGGCCCCAACAAGCATTACTTATAACCTTGTAAAAGATTACCCACATGATACGTCTTCTTTCACCCAGGGTTTGATCTTTTATAAGGGCAACATGTATGAAAGTACCGGCAACCCAAACAACGCAGTGAATAATGGTTCATGGGTTGGGCCCGTTGATTTAAACACAGGTAAGCAAACAAAAAAAGTCACTCTCCCGGCTGATATTTTTGGAGAAGGCATTACGATCTTAAATGATAAAGTGTACCAGATAACCTGGCAAAACAACAAAGGTTTTGTGTACGATCTCGCTACTTTCAGGAAACTAAAAGAATTCAACTACAACCACGAAGGCTGGGGCATTACCAATAACGGCAAAGAATTAATTGTGAGCGATGGCAGCAGCAATCTTTATTTCTGGGATCCTGAAACATTAAAGGAAATACGCCGCATCAGCATCCAGGATAATAACGGACTCCGGAATAATATTAATGAACTCGAATTTATCAATGGCGCTGTGTATGCCAATGTTTGGGAGACAAATGAAATACTCAAGATCGATCCTGCTAACGGCAATGTAACCGGCAAACTTGATATGAGTAGTTTAAAACAATCTTACCCTGAATTAGAAGGGGCCAATGCCAGCGAGAAAGTACTCAACGGTATTGCATGGGACAGCAGTGGCAACCGCTTATTTGTGACAGGTAAAAACTGGAGCAAATTATTTGAACTGAAACTGCTTAATTAAAGCAGGTAAGCTCCTGTAATCTCATCGCCTTTCAGTTCTACATAAATATGCTCTTCCAATGTAGTGGCAATGGATAGCCCTACATAATCGGGTTGCACGGGAAATGTTTTATGTGTGCGCTCAACCAATACAAGGGTTTGAATTTTCTTTGGTTGAAAACCAAGAAAAGGTTTCAAGGCATACAGCATTGTTTTACCACTGTTGGCCACATCATCGATCAACAAAACAGATTGGTTGTTAAAGCCGATCTCCCGGTCAAGAAATACTTCAACAGGATATTTTTTATCCAGCGTTACTTCCACCAGCTCCACATGAATATTGCTGATGTTCATCACTTCTTCTGCCAGGGTTTTTGCAACGATCAAACCATTTTGCCTGATGCCTGCAAAAAACATCTGCTGCTCATCATAATTGCGTTCCACAATTTCAAACGCAAGCCGTTTCAGTTTACGATTGGTACTATCCTTATCTAAAATGTATTTCTTTTCCATAGTTGAGAAATTAAAGATGCAAAGAAAACAGCAATAAGCCAAAGAGAGATTTCACTTAAGTAAAAGAAATTAGCAGGAATATTGGTTGACTTGCTATTGTCCCTTAACTCTTTTTCTATCACTCGGTATCTACCCTTATCTTAGCAATACAAATAACGTTTGTATGCAGATCGTTCAACAGGTTTTATTTGCCCTTTGTTTTGCGGGAGCTGTTTGGTTCTTCAGCAAAAAAGTAAAAGAGATCCGCCGGAATATTTTTCTTGGTGTGGATGAAAACCTGACAGATAACCCAAGTGTACGTTGGAAGAATATGCTGCTGTTGGCTTTCGGGCAGAAGAAAATGTTTAAGAATCCGCTGGTAGCAGTAATGCACCTGGTTGTTTACGTAGGATTTGTGATCATCAATATCGAAGTGCTCGAAATTGTATTGGATGGATTACTTGGAACACATCGTTTATTTTTTCCACTACTCGGTTCGTTCTATTCATTCCTGATCAATTCATTTGAAGTATTAGCGTTATTGGTTTTAGTAGCCTGTGTGATCTTTCTTGTACGTAGAAATATGTTGAAGCTGAAACGTTTCCTCAGCAATGATCTCAACGGATGGCCACGCAGTGATGCAAACAATATTCTCCTTACTGAAATTGTATTGATGGGTTTGTTCCTGCTGATGAATGCAACCGACCGTGCGTTACAATTGAATGGCGCCGATCATTATCATGATACAGGCAATTTTGTGATCTCGGGTTTATTTGCTTCTTCATTAGCAGGTTTGTCAGAAACAACCTTGGTTGCAATTGAACGGAGTGCCTGGTGGTTACACATACTCGGCATTCTTGCGTTCCTCAATTATTTACCGTGGAGCAAGCATCTGCATATTTTACTTGCATTCCCGAATGCATGGTATGCACGTCTTACCAATACGGGTGAAATGACAAATATGACTTCCGTTCAAAATGAAGTGAAGTATATGATGCAGCCCGAGCTTGCACCAACCGATGCAACTCCCCCATCAAAATTTGGAGCGAAGGATGTATTTGATCTTAGTTGGAAAAGTTTATTGGATGCGTATAGTTGTACAGAATGTGGCCGTTGCAGTGCAGCCTGTCCTGCAAACACTACCGGAAAATTATTGAGTCCAAGAAAGATCATGATGAGCACACGTGACCGCTTGGAGGAAGTGGGTCGCAACATCAATGCAAACAAAGAATTTGTTGCAGATAATAAAACCTTGCTTAACGATTACATCACAGTTGAAGAGCTACGTGCCTGCACTACCTGTAATGCATGTGTTGAGGAATGTCCTGTAAGCATCAACCCGCTCAGTATTATTCTTGAACTGCGTCGGTCCCTAATCATGGAAGACAGTAATGCTCCCGGAGAGTGGAATGCAATGTTCAGCAACGTAGAAAATAATTTTGCTCCGTGGAAATTCAGTCCTGATGAGAGAGATAAATGGGCTGAGGAGATGAAATAAGTTGCGAACAATTTATGAATAAAGCATATTCATTAACACGAGCCCTTTCACTGATTTCTTATTGCTTTATTATTCTGCAGGGATGGATGATTGGGCTTCCCTTTATCATGGTTCTGTTTTTTTCTCTCTTTGAGTTTGGGAGTTTTGCTCAATTAACTGCTACCCTGTCACTAACAGGATTTATCTTACTGATATACCCTTTTCACTTTAAAACACTAAAACAAAAAATCATACTTCAAATCTTAATATATCTTCTCCTTCTTTCACCAATACTTGAGAGATTAATTAGTGTGCCAATGTATCTCTTTAACTACGCTTCCTTTATCATTCCTACCATATCATTTACGCTCCTTTTCCCATTATCTATACTATTCTTATACAAATCAAGAAGTAATTTGATTTATAACAACTCTGATTTGCAATAATATCAGTGAATATTTTTCTCCAACCCTCCTGTTACTTCTTCCGGATGTTCTAACTGATGGATCGCATCTTTTTTCCGGAAAATGCGGTAGAGTTGGAATAAGGCTGTGAATAAAAACACGCCACCAATGATCCAGTTCAGTAAATGCTGACTGGCATTTAAACGGTCAACCAATAATCTTCCTCCAAAAATAAAAATGCAATTACCGGCAAACGTGCCGATGCCGATACCAATGATGTAAAAATTATAATTACCGGCTTCGGGTTTTAATATTTTCTTTGTGAACAACACCGTACTCCATCCAAACCAGAAAGGAATCTGCACAGGGTTAATAAGACTCATGGTAAATCCAAGTAATCCACGATGCATGCCACTTGACAAGATCACATTCTCTCCCACCGATGGATGTGCTGCAGCCCAAAAACTTGAGATGGCGAGTGCCAACACAATAATAAACGTGACCCACTCCAACGCTTTCAATAATTTCTCCTGCTTGCGTACCCAATCCATGGCCACCAGCGAAAGACGCACATAAATAATTTCGGCTGTTAATGAACCTGCAGAAAACCAGAGTGCAGGCGAAATACCGTCGGTAATACCGATCTGCATTGCTGCAATGTTAAGTGTTCCAAGAGGCAATGAACCAAGAAAGCTGATGATAAAGCCCCACATTAGAATTTTTGCAAACTGTGGCATAAAACAAATATAAAGGCTTGAAGCAAATGAACGATTATAATTTTGGAGCAATGGCATCCAGCGCTGTTACATGCAGGTTATTACTGCGAAACATCGCTTTCGCTTCTTTCAATGTCATATACGGATGGCCCTTTGCATGATTCTGTTTACTGATGCGGTATAAAATAAACCAATGCCTGATAACTTCCTTCCATGCAAAGAATAAGGAATGCTTCGGATCGTACATATGTGTTGGATCGCTACCTGCTCCATTGAGTTCAATGATGTGAAAGTTTTTTCCTTGCCGCAGATCATCCCAGTCGTTATACATCACATCCAAACGGCCGTAATGAAATCCATTGATCTGCGTGCAAACAGCATCAATATTTTTAATGAATTCAGCATCGGCTTTGTGTGTCCAGTCAACAAACTTCGAACCTCTTGCATGGTTTCCATATGGTGCAAGGATCAGCTCTTTCCCCTTCGGTAAAACCTGCAGAATATCCTTTCCATACATCTGCTTCAATGCATCGATCTGCAGAATATAACGAGGCTCTTCTAAAATAAGTTGATACAACGTTGAAACGCCATCGCCAACAACCGTCATTGGTTCTTTCGCCACAATACCTGTAACAGTTCCGATAGTTTCATTGGGCATTCGATGATAAAAAACTCCCACTTCATGTTTGTAGGGTGAAAGTTCCTGCACCATATAATCAACCGTACAAACCTCTGCATAATGTTTTAACTCATCAACTGAGTTCACTTTCTTCACTGCTTTTCCCTGCATACCAATTACAGGTTTGGCAATAAGCGGAAATTTGAATTGATAAGTTTGAACTTGTTGTTGAATATGTTCGATGGATGTTCCTGCAGGTACAAAAAAGAATGCAGGATAATATTGTTTCGGTATAAGTGGATAGATATCCTGTTTCGGCTCCATTAAAAAACCTCCGTGCTTAATGGTTGGATTAGCAGCCGTAAAAAAAAACTTACCGCCTGCTCTTAAACAAAGCACGGCAAAGATGGGATAGATCCATCCATACACTGTAGTGAAGCTCCAGTATTCCCAATGAAACAGGCGGATAAAAAACGGGTGATGCGTAAACAGTTTAGACAGACGCATGCAATGATGAAATAGAATGATTGAACTGTTGAGTAGAAATTTGATCAGTTACAAGATCATGATAATGCATGAGCGATAGTTCTTTTTGGCGATGCAGTTGAGTAATACTTACTGTAAAAAGTTCATTGTCTCTGTTCATCAATACATCATTCTGTTCATCGCCATCGCCGGCAAAGCGATGGAAATGCAAAATTTCCTTACTGCCGATGGTTGTATATTCTTTCTGAAAACTTTCGAACCAGTTTTTTCTTTTTGTAATGATGTCGTCAGTATATAACGTAGCAGACGACCAGATGTAAGAAGAAGAAGGATCTAATTCCCTGATTGTTTTTTCCTGCCCGTCCCATCTTGTTTCAAACAATTGATTCGTTTGTCTTATTACTAATGTAAATGGTTCTATCTTATGAAGATTGATAAGTTCAAATGCAGCTATTGGTTGCGGATGATCGAATACATCCAAAAAGATCAACCCCCTGCTTTTGCGATAAGGTGGATTGTAATGATGATTGACAAAGCCACCGTTGAGTAATACCATCGCATTCCCGTTTTCATGTAATGCCATCCATGTGCCACCGGCATTTCCATCTTTTGGAAATAACAAATTACCACTGGCAAACTTGTACCATTGTGGCTGCTCTGCTTTTAAACGTACTTTTTTTTCATCCCTGTTTGATGTAAGGAAAAAAGAATCGTTGTTGGGTATATAAGTTACTGTGCACATTGTTCACGGTGGCGGATAGTGGAAGATGCAATGCCGAAATGTTCTCCCACCGGTTCTGTTTTTAATTCTTTTAATCCCACACGGATCAACGCCATGTGGTGTACTGTATGTTCAAGATTATAAAGTAATTCACGGTTGTAGTTGGTTGTAAGATGAAGTTTTTCTGTTGATGTTTCATCATACACACCTGCAAGCTGCAACTCAATATTCTCATGTTCAATAGACGATGCAATATCTGCTAACAGTTGCTTTGCAAACAAAGGATCGGTTTCAATACGCACATCACGTTTCCTGTCATCATAACAAACAGTTCCGTTTGCATAACCAGCCAGCAAACATTGAAATAATTCAATGATATGACGTGTATGCTGACCAACAGAAGAACCGGACAAATTTTCTGAAGGAGTTTGATATTGCTCAACGGTCAAATGATCAATCACTTCATTCAGCTGTTGAAAAGATGTTCTGATAGCGCTGTATAACTGCATAGATAGTTTGTTGCTTTTTAAAAATAGTTATTTTTTAGCGAGTACGTTCAATTTCACTTTTAAATCGTTGGAAATTGTATTTTTTCCACCCACCCCAAAATCACGACGTTTAATATTGAATTCGCCTTTAAAGCGGTAAGCTCCCGCCTCTGCTGTAACTGTAAAAGGGAAACTGATGTCTTTCGTTGTTTCTTTAATAGTAAGCCTTGCAAAAACTACGTAGTAACCGGGTGTAACAGATTTGGCCACCTTTACCGATTGAATCTTTATTTGTGGATAAGTTTTCACATCAAAATAATCTTCGCCACGCAAATGCTTATCTCTTGTGCCATTATCGGTATCAATACTGGCTGCGTTTACTGTAACAGCAAAGGAAGAAGCAGACAGATTCTTTTCATCAAACAAAACTTTCCCATTTAAACCATTGAGTTTACCTGTAACATCAAATCCAAGATTGCTGATCACAAATTCAACTGTTGAGCCTTGATCAACAGGCATTAATTGTTGTGCTTTTGCTGCAAGCGCAAGCAACAACGCTCCGGCTGCAAACAGGTATTTTCCTTTTTTCATAATTATACTTACGATCTTTTTGGCAGAATGGAGTTGAGCAATATTCTTATCTGCGACTGATAAACAAATAACAATATCGCAGAACTGATAAGAACAAGCAGTGCATAAATGAACAACAGTCCACCATCAGCTTTTACTTCAATTCCCAGTGTGGTAAGATGAAAGAACAACGCACCACTCATTAGACCGATGGCAAGCAAAGCTCCAAAAGCAGTTGTGCGTGGAATTAAAATAAGTATTGCAGCAATCAGTTCCATGACGCCTGTGCCAATACGGCCCCAGGGCTCCATACCAATGGTTGAAAAAATATAAACTGATTCATCGCTGGCTGAAAATTTAAAGAAGAGCGTATGTAATAAAATAACTGCTGCAAGCAAACGCAACACCCAAAGAACAATTGTTAATGGTTTCATGATTGACATATAGATGATATAGTAAAAAGATCAATGAGAAAGCTTACTCCAATTAGCATCAGCTTTTGCTTTTAATGCCTGCTCATCTTTATTCCAGGTTTTGAGCGTATTGTTGAAACGTTTGTTATAGAAAAGATAGAGTTTGCCATTTAAAACCTTAAACGTTTCCGGATCGATCTCAACTTTCTCTCCTGTTGCACCCATTGCATATGCACACCATCCACCATACTGCGGTTCATATTTACCGGGATTCTTTTTAAACTCTTCTTTGTTGGCAGTTGATGAAAAATGATAACGGATACCTTGATGAATAACAGCTAATGACGACTCGCCTTTTATTGCTTTACCACTGAAATAAGCAACTGCGTCATAACCCTGTATGGCAATTCCTTTTTCAAGATTAAACGTGCTGACACGTTTTTGATCCTGTGCTGAACTAACAAAAACTGTTGAAAAGAAAATGATGACTAGAGAAATCTGCTTCATTGTGTTGATTTGATGAAACAAAAGTAACGTATGGTTGAAGCTGCCTATGTCGCTCAACTGACAGCTAAACTCTTTTGCAGATTTTTAACGGACGGGATGTTGATCAACTGTCGGGTAACAGTCAGGAAACCGGCTGTTTCCAATTCGTTGAGCATGGTGGTTACAGTTTGCCTGCTGCTGCCAATAAGCTGGGCAATATCTTCATGTGTAAGAAAATTCTGGATACTGTATTCGTCTTCATTACTCGTTTCGCCTTCTTCACGTGCAAGCATCACTAAAAAATTTACCAGTCTTGTCTTTACATCTTTATTCAAAAGATTCAACAAACGGCTTTCAAACTTGCGTAGTTTTTGACCAACCTGTTTTGTATAATGAAAGCCAATATTGGGTTTGGTTTTGAGTAAGCGTTCAAAATCTTCAATATTAAATGCGCAAAGGGATACATCTGCTTTATAGGCCTGCGCAAATTCACCGTTAAGATTATTACGTTCCAATGTAAACTGCCCGAACACTTCTCCTTCACGAATGATCTCTTTAATTACTTCTTTGCCTTCTTCATCAATATACCCGATCTTGATGGTGCCGCCTTTGAGAAAATATAGTTTGTTGTGATATTGAGAATCGAAATAAATATACTCGCCTTTGTTGGCTTCAATAAAATGATGATCAAGATGCAGCTCCTCATATTCCTCATCACTGATATGAGCAAACAAATCGTAGTTGCGTATCAACAGGAACTTTTGATCAGTACTCATAAATTGAATTGAACTTGAAATTAATCATATTTCTGCAAGAGCTTAAAATGCTGCTGCGATTGTTTCAAAAACCTGTAGCCACGTTGAAAATTCCAGTACGGAAATCCATGCCTGTTATTATGTTTACTGATCTCAAATAAGGCTTTCCAGTGTTTTAGAATTTCACGGTAGGCTTCACCTAAACTCATGTTACAATCATAAATGTGATTCGGTTCGGCACCGCAGCCATTGTATTCAAGTATAACAAAATTTTTACCCTGTTTCAGATCTTCAATACTGGTTGTTTTAATATCGTACCTGCCATAATAAAAATGTTTTGAATAATGACTCAGCTCGTCAAATACATGATGCAGGTTTTCATCAATCTCGTTCCTCAGGTTGGTGAAATGCGCTCCCCTGTTATGGTTACCTGCATACGACAAATAAAAAATATGATCCTTTTCAATAACCCTTTCGAAACGATGGGCATGACGATGCTGCATTTCTAACATACGGTGTTTAGCACGTGGATGGTTTGCGATCAATTGTTGTAATGTATCTGCGCCATTTCCAATTACATGCAACAACTCTTTATTAATAAAACCACTTACGGTTCCTTTTTGGGCTGACGGGTGACGGAAATAGAACACACTTACTTCAACCGGCAACTCCACCAGGTCCTGCACAATGTATTCAACCGGGATGCGCTCATGATATTTTTTCAATTGATCTTCGGAGTCGATCTTTCGAAAAAGAATCCCTTTCATCCCCACATCAGGCTTTACAATAAAAGGATAAGTGAATCCTGCCAACTCAAGTTTCTTCTTCACTTCTTCAAACGAAAGGTCATGCATTATATAAATTGTGCGGGGAACTGTATGAGGTGGCAATTGATCATACATTTCTTTTTTTCCTTCACCTTCAAAACCACCGAATGCAATCGTTGGGTTTGATGGTGTAAAAAACCAAAACGCCCTGCTGCGTATCATATACCATACCCACACAAAGCTGATCGGGAAATAAATCAGTGCAAAAGGCCACAGTTCCCAATTCGTCAGTCGTTCAAAAAATTTCTTCAACATGAAAATCAAAGATAACCGCCTCACAGAATATATGAACAAAGAGCTGCCTGTAATTTCATCGCTTTCACTTAGTTTTGAAACAAATTGAATATTTATGCATGTACCATCAATGGCTGAAATGATGGCGAATAACGAAACACCTGAAGTGCTTTTTTGGGTGGGCTGTGCCGGTAGTTTTGATCAACGTGCACAAAAGATCACGAAAGCATTTGCTACCATTTTAGATAAAGCAGGAATAAAATTTGCCATTCTTGGTAAAGAAGAAATGTGTACGGGCGATCCTGCCCGTCGTTCCGGAAATGAATTCCTGTTCCAGATGATGGCCTACAATAATATACAGGTGTTGAATGGCTATGGTATTAAAAAAATTGTCACCACTTGTCCGCATTGTTTCAATACACTCAAAAATGAATACCCGGCTTTAGGCGGTTCATACGAAGTGATCCATCACACAACTTTATTACAACAGTTGATTGATGAAGGAAAAATAAAACTGAAAGAAGGCGGATCATTCAAAGGAAAAAAAATTACTTACCACGACAGTTGTTATCTGGGTCGTGCAAATAATATTTACGAAGCACCACGCAAAGTATTAGAAGCTCTGGATGCAGAGTTGGTTGAAATGAAACGTTGCCGCAGCAATGGTTTGTGCTGTGGTGCCGGTGGCGCACAAATGTTTAAAGAAGAAGAAAAAGGAACAACCCGGGTAAACTGGGAACGTACAAATGAAGCTGTTGAAACCGGCGCTGCAGTAATTGCTGCTGCCTGCCCGTTTTGCAATACCATGATGACGGATGGCGTTAAGGTGGCCGAAAAAGAAGAAACGGTGCAGGTATTAGATGTAGCTGAATTGGTTGCTGCCAGTTTAAAATGAGGCTTTGCAAAATAACTCACATGAAATAACCATAAAAACAAACGTACTGACCCATACCACCAACAATGATAATTTTTATGGTTATACTATGTGGCCAAAAGAAAATATCAATTAACACATGAAAAACTTTCTGAACGGATTTAACTGGAAAAACTTCTTTCAACGCACAGCGTTGTTTTTTCTGGTGTTTCTTGTGATTCGTGTGTTGGTAGACTGGTTTGAGGGTAACTTTTCTTTTAACAATATTTCACAACAGGATTTTATCCGCTATCTTATTCTTGGTCTGATTCTTGGCTTGCTCGACTCCGATACTTGGTCAAAAACAAAAAGTATGGGTACAAAAGAAGAGCCGCTGAAATTTCGCAATTTTCGGTCTGCCTTGTTTCATTATATAGGTCTTGCATTCTTTATCGCATTGCTGTGCGGAGTTATTTTCGCCGCATTACTTTCGTTGGTTTGGGGCATCAGCCGAATAACAGGCACAGAAGTAAAAGGAAGTTTTTCAGAAGCCTGGAGAACTTACCTGCTTATTATTGTCACCATCGGCATTTGTTTTTCTGCCTACGATGCCATCAGAAATTACATGCGTGTAAAGCGATTAAAAAAATCCGGGAACGATTAGCCGACTGCAATCGATCATCTCCCATTAACTTTGCAGTATGAACCTCGAATACAAACATTTGCTCCCTGCCGATTTTGCCCCCGATTCCCGTGTTTGGATCTACCAAAGCAGCCGCATGTTCAGTTTAGGTGAAGCCATACAGATCGAAGACCTGCTGAATCACTTTGTTGAGAACTGGAAAAGCCACGGCACACCGGTAAAGGGTTTTGGCACCATGTTTTTCGGGCAGTTTATTATCCTGATGGCCGATGAACGTGCTACCGGCGTTAGCGGTTGCAGTACAGATAGCAGTGTACGTCTTATTAAAGAGATCGAACAATTATATAAGGTATCCATGTTCGACAGGCAGAACCTGGCCTTTGTACGTGAAGATAAAATTGAGCTGCTACCCCTTGGTCAGTTACAATACGCCGTTGACAACGGATTTCTACAGGCTGACTCTATATATATGAACAACCTCGTTCAAACAAAAGCAGAACTGGATCAAAACTGGCTTATTCCTGTTAAAGAAAGCTGGCTGGCAAAACGAATTAAGCTGGAAAACAGCCAAAAAGCCTGAGGGCAAAACCGTTCGTCCCACATCACATATTTGGGGTATAACGCTTTGATCAGTGTTTTGCACCTTTCGTCATCCAAATTCCGCAGTTCATAAGGAGGTGTTTTGCCTTAACATTTCCTTCATGCCATCCATCCTCAATTCACTCCTTTTCACCAAAAAAAGATTAGAATTTTGTGCTGTCGATGTAACAAAACAGAACGTTTACCGTCACATCTGTACAAGTTCTTTGAAGCAACATTACTAAATGTGTGTTTGCAAAATCTAAAGGCCCTATTGGGGAAATCTTGAAAAATTTGCAAAAAATACGCTTAAACCGAATGAAAAATACTAATAGAAAACACTAAACTGTCAGTAAGTATGTAATTTTCAAAATTTTTTGAAAATTTAGTTGGAAGATAGTTTAGCCTGTTGTAAATTTGCATCGTCAAACAAAAGGTACCCAAAGCTCCGGTTAATATAGAAACACCGCCTTTGACAGTTTACTTCGAAAAACATCCCTGTTAAACTGCACTATAAACAGGTACCAAACAAAAACGAAAGCGAACAAACCAGAACAAATTGCCTTGATGACCGGTCATCCAAAAAAATTGACCATTCATCAGCTTAACAAGCCAAACAAGGTATTATGTATTGCAAAGTACCAGTTTTAGATAGTATCTTTGTTATACAATCGAAAGAAAGAAACCCCGAAAGGGATAAAATAAAAAGAACCTTAAACATCAAAAAACGAGATGACAACAAAATTAACAGTGAACTCCGAAAATAACGGAACACTCAAACAGAACAACAACAGCTTAGGCAGAAGAATGATGCGCATTGTCGCTTCAGCACTCTTCGCAGTTATTGCCCTTGCTTCAATGTCTTTTACCCAAGACGACACTACAAAACGTGTAAATGAAAATGCGGCTGCTGTTGCTGATAGCTGCTGCACAGTAACTTTTGTAAGCGGCAACCAACAAATTGTGATCACTAATACAAACGCATTTACTGCTGAAGTAAGGATCAACAATATGGATATCAATACATGGGTAAACAGCCTGAAAGCATATACTTATAAGAGAATCAACTTCAATTCAATTGGATTGGCCGACAATAAAATGGATATATCCTTTACTGTTGCTGAACAAATGAACAGAAAGATGGCAGTTGCCTACAGCAAAAATCTGGAAACTGAAAACGCCGTTGCTGATAACCAGATAAACAACAAGTTTACAGAAGCTGTAGCTGCTCCCCTCTTTGGCAAAATGCTCCAGGTAGAGGCTGCTGATGCAGATGCCTCAGTTGACAATATGATTGCTGATGATGCTGAAAACAAAGCGAAAGCTTCAGCATTCAGAAAAGCAGTAACTGCCGGCAACATTGCAGCAGATGAGCAAGTTGACCTGATGGTTTATGCCTCAACAATTGAAAACAAACAGTTGAACACTACAGATGCAGACAGTAAAATGGATGCTCTTATGAATAAATCTTCTTTCAGCCCGGTTCGTCCATCAGTAGGTGGCGCAGCTGATCAGGCAATTGATGCCTTGCTGAAAAAGATGAACTAATTAAGATTTTCTACATGCAGTTGGTTTAGGTTTCGGGGTTGATTTCCATCAACCCTTCTTTTTTTGTTAACCTTTACGTAATTACATGGTCGGTTATCTAACTTTACGAATTGCCTCGTAAATTCACATCCTAAAATTCTGACGATGAAAGTGATTGTTTTTGCCATTGCCACACTCCTCATGTTTGGCACAAGTTCAGCTCAGCAGGTTGTTAACGAAGCGGTTATTCAAATGAAAACCGAAACAAGTAATCCAAATTCTGATGGTGGGCCTCCTGTTTCAAATGATGGCGAAGGCCGGGTTATGGTTCGTATTGGTGATGGTGAGATCAAGTCAAAAATGTTTTTCAAGAATGGCATGACTAAGATCGAAAGTGATATGGGCATGGGAACCAACCAGGTTATTATTGACAGTAAAGAAAAGAAAACCACTACTCTGTTTGAAGCAATGGGCCGTAAGATGGGTTTCTATACAACAGAGGCTGATATGCAGCGAATGATGGCAAGCGCTGATTCAGGTCGTCCACAACAACAAAGGGTTCAACAATTCAGTCCTGAAGTTTTTATTGAATACCTGAGTGAAACAAAGAAGATTGCCGGCATGGAATGCAAAAAGGCGCTTATTCGCTATAAAGATCGTCGTGGACAGGAAGTACAACAGGAAGTTTGGTACAGTCCTGAATTTGTTATGGGTGAAGGTTTCAAGATCCGAGATGTGATGCGTATGGCAAATGTTCCAGGTTTAGAAAAGCTGAAAGGCTTCCCCATGGAGTTTCAACTTACAAGACAAAACGGAGCAAAAGTTCATTACCAGGTAACCAAAGTTGATCTTACTGCTAAAGTGGATGATAAAACGTTCAATATTCCAAAAGACTATGACATTAAACCCATGAGTGAAATGAACCAAGGCGGTGGCCGAAATGGTTTTCAGTTCAGAATGAATGGTGGCGGACAATAAGCTTTTTCAAACTATACTTCAAAAAACCTCCTGTGTTCAGGAGGTTTTCTATTTTCCTTCCCGCTCACATTTCTTTCGCTTACAGCATTTCAGTTATTTTTGCGGCACAATTACAAAGAATGGCAATTCAGCAACAGATACAGCAGGCAGCGATTGAAAGTTTAGAAAAGCTTTACAGCAAAACATTTACTCCAAAGGATTTTCAGATCAATAAAACCAAACCTGAGTTTGAAGGTGATTATACTATTGTCTTGTTCTCATTACTGAAACCATTAGGTAAAAGCCCGGATGCAGTGGGAAATGAATTAGGCAAACATCTTACAGAAAATCATCCACAGCTCTTTACTTCGTACAATATCATTAAGGGATTTCTGAACCTCACTGTTGCTGATAATTACTGGAATTCTGTTTTACTTACAAATTATAACAATAGTTCTTTCGGTAAAGCAGAAACAAAGCATAAAAAAGTGATGATTGAATATTCATCACCCAACACCAACAAACCCCTACACCTTGGTCATTTAAGAAATAATTTCTTAGGCTGGAGTACTGCCGCCATCATCAATGCAAATGGTTACGATACTGTGAAGACATGTATTGTTAATGATCGTGGAATTCACATTTGTAAAAGTATGATTGCCTGGCAACTGTTTGCTAATGGAGCTACTCCGCAATCGACCAATACAAAAGGTGATCATTTTGTTGGTGATTACTATGTAAAGTTTAATGATGAATACAAAAAGCAGGTAGAAGAATTGATAGCCGGCGGGATGAAGAAAGATGATGCTGAAAAAGAAGCGCCCATCATGAAGGCAACACAACAAATGCTGTTGGATTGGGAAGCAGGTAAGCCGGAAGTGATGCAGTTATGGAAAGAAATGAACAGTTGGGTATATGCGGGTTTTGATGAAACATACAAACGCATCGGCAGTGATTTCGATAAGATCTATTACGAAAGCAATACATATCTCTTAGGAAAGAAAACTGTACAGGAGGGACTAGAAAAGAATGTGTTTATTCAAAAAGAAGATGGGAGTGTGTGGATCGATCTTACGGCTGATGGACTTGATGAAAAAATTGTGCAGCGGAAAGATGGCACATCCGTTTATATAACTCAGGATATTGGACTCGCACAACAGAAGTATGATGAGTACAAGATCGATCAGAGCATTTATGTAATTGGCGATGAGCAGAACTATCACATGAAAGTGCTGCAGCTCATTTGTAAAAAACTGGGACTTCCTTATGCTGACAGCATCTATCATTTAAGTTATGGAATGGTTGAATTACCAACAGGTAAAATGAAAAGCCGTGAAGGAACTGTGGTTGATGCTGATGATCTGTTGAATGAAATGGAAGATGTGGCAAGACAAAAAACAGAAGAGCTCGGCAAGGTAAAAGACTTTACTGCAGAAGAATTGCAGGAACTCTATAAGACAATCAGCATTGGTGCCTTGAAATTTTATCTGTTGCGTGTTGACCCCAAAAAGAAAATGATCTTCAATCCTGAAGAGTCAATCGATTTTCATGGATATACAGGGCCATTTATTCAATACACACATGCAAGGATCAAATCAATCCTGAGAAAAGAAAAAGCACAAAAGAGCAATGTACAAGCATCAAGCCTTCTGAAACTTGAAAAAGAATTATTGATCGATCTGGAAAATTATCCAACTGTGATTGAGCAGTCGGGTAACGAACATGATCCTTCACACCTTGCAAACTACATTTACAATATTGCGAAGACGTTTAATTCGTTTTACACAGAACACTCTGTTATGAATGCAGAAAGCGTAGAAAAGAAGCAATTACGTTTGCTCATTTGTGAATTAACAGCGAATGTTATAGCAAGCGGTATGCAATTGCTGGGTATTAAAGTACCTGAAAGAATGTAACATGGTCCATACGGCCTTTAGCCGTCAGACCACAAATAGAAAAGCGGCAAGAACGATCTTCCCGCTTTTCTGTTTTATGGTATTACTTCAACTCCTTTTATTATTCAATATTCACTCTTACACCCAGAAATGCTCTTCTTCCTGATAGAGGTGCATAATTATAAGAAGGATCAAATGTATATCCGTTCGGATTATTTACAACATCATTCACACGTTTATCAAATGGATCTTCGGGACGAAGAATTGGATCATTCGGCATAAAGTTCAGCAGATTTTTTACACCTCCGTAAAGTTCTACTTTTTTACCAATGCGTTGTGTCAACTGCAGATTTGCCAATGTAAACCATGGCGAATATTCAGGACGAAAATCATTTGGTACAACAGGTAAACGTTGCGGACCAAACACTTTACCGGTAAGATCAACTGCCAGTTTCCATTTGGGAAAAGTATAACTCACTGCATAATTACCTGAAAACTTCGGAGCAAATAGTTGCTGTTGTTTTTCTACAATACCATCCTGGTTTTCTTCTTTTGTAAATACATCCATCAAGGTTATACCTGCAATGATCTTGAGCCTGTTCTTAAAAGCAAAGTCAGTATTGAGTGTGAACCCTTTTGATACAGCGTAACCATCTATATTTTTATAGATGATCTTTTGCGGATCAGTATCATAATCAGGAATGATCTTGTTTGTAAAATATGTGTAGAATAAAGTTGCATCTAATGTAATAAAACCAAACGAAGGTGTAAACGTGCCAGTGTAATTAACGTTGCCATTCCAGCTGCGTTCAGGATTCAATGATTCAGCTATCACCACTTCTCTTGCACCACTTAATGCCGCATGATCTTCTGTAAACAGGTTTACAATTCGAAAACCATTTCCTGCACTGAAACGAAATACCTGGTGATTGTTATTATTCCACTTCACGGCTAATCTTGGCGAAACAATTCCTCCCTGTACATTCGTTAACTCATAACGCACACCTGCAAGCATTGTCCATCGATCATTGAATTTTAATTCATCCTGCACAAACAAGCCTTGCAGCTTTTGAACAGATGGTTGTGTGGTTACACCATCCGGCTTTGCAGTTGCGACTGTATTGTCATCATACCAAATAAACCGATAAGGTAAACCTGCAGAAATACTATGCTTCCCAATATCTTTATTCCAGCGAAGTTGAGCAAACGCACTGTGTTGCTTTGCCATGTACGGTATCTTTCCATAATAGGAATCCTGCTGATGAAAGTTATATGAATACTCCAGCAGTAATTGTTCTTTCCCTGCTTTAATACCATAATTGCCGATCAGCTCCATGCGCTTGGTATAAATACTTTCACCATAAACACTATCACTTCCTCTCCATGTTTTATTCCATTGCATTTCACCACCCCATCGATCTTCGGTTAATAAACGAACTGCAAACTGGAAGGGAAGTTTATTCTTACGATCAAAGCTCCACTTGTTAAACAGGGATATGCGTTTCTGTAATGTTACATCAGTGAAATTATCCTGGTTCACATCGTAACGTTTGCCAAAGTTGAACATGTTTACACCCAACAATGAATAAGCTTTCCCGAGTTTGAACTTTGCACTGACATCCGCATTTACTTCATCATAAGAAGTAGCATATACATCAGCATGAAACAAAGCAGCAGAGCCGGGATCTTTGGTGATGATATTGATCAAACCTGCAACTGCTTCGCTGCCATACAAAGTAGATGAAGGGCCTTTTACAATTTCAATACGCTTGATCAGATTAGCAGGTATACCGGAAAAGCCATACACCGTTGCAAGATTACTCACAACCGGCATCCCATCGATCAAGACCATTGTGTAAGGTCCTTCCATACCATTGATATGAATATCGCCTGTGTTACACACATTGCAATTCAACTGCGGCTGCACTCCATTTACAATAGATAATGCTTCAAACACTGTGGCACTTGCATTCTTCTTAAAGAATTTGGCGGAATAAGATTCAACTGCAATCGGACTGTTTGATTTCCTGATCTCTCTTAATGTACCGCTGATCACCACCTCCTCTAACGATTTCGTTGCCGGTTGCAATTGAACAGAGATCATTTTGGTTGATGGACTGACCGTAACCGTATCACTAAAATATCCTATGGCAGAAATAACGATCGTATCTCCATTTGATACTGTGACTGAAAACTCCCCCCGATGATCGCTCAGCACCGATTGACTGGTTTGCAGATTACGAACCGTTGCATGCTTTACCCGTTCTTCCGAACGCAGGTCGATCACCTCCCCCTTTACAGAAACGGTCTGACCATTCACCACGGCCGCCATCAACATCAACCCCACAAAAATTACACCCCTCATAATTATTTTTTAGACTTGTCTAAATTTATATTTAGACAAATTTAGAAATTCTTTTCATATAGTCAAATTAAATTAGCTGAAAAGCTACCGGGTGTGAGTGAAAACAAGAAAGCCTGCTCCAATGGAACAGGCTTTTAAAATTATTTGCAACAATCCTTTTTTCGGAATAAGGAAAGGAGAAACAGTAAGATGGGTTTGATCAGCTTCATTTCAGTGCATTTAAAAAATAATGTTCAAGACTGATGAATACCGAGCGTTTGGCCATACGGTGAGCATCCCCGGTCAACTGGTAACGGGCACCTACATTAAAACGGGTGCTGCTGTTAAAGATCAACTGAACAGCAGGGGCAATATCAATAAACCCGGCTTTTATATCTGTACTTTGTTGCGCCAGGAACTCACAGTATAAATTGAGATTTGTTTGCTTATAGTTTTCGTATTTGCGTGGAAACAACAAATAACCCATCGACAAATTGTATTGTAATGCCTGGTTTGAAAAAGGAATTCCCAAATCCAATTTATCTGCTTTTTCTAATTGCCGCACATAAGCAACACCTGCTGATGCTGCGAATTTGTTAACAAGTTGTGTTGCCACCATACCCAACTGCGCACCACTGTTATCGCCTTCTAAATTTAATTCCTGGTACACCAACGGATTGTTGCTCCATGCACCTGAAGCATAAACTGCAGCACGAAAATGTTTATGTACATCATCGTTACTGTAGAAGCGATACTTGGTATAAAGTCTTGCACTTTCAAATTGTTGTTTCGATTGAAAGAACATATTTGAAAAACTTACGCCACCGGTAAGCATCCAGTTTTTCGTTAATCCCAATTGAAGCTCAGGCATAAACCTGTACTCACGTTCATTGTTGTGGTAAGAACGCATGGTTTTCATACCAGCCTTTGCCACAATTGTTTTTGCAGGAATATTGGAAGCCGGGTTAGAAAAAATATATAATTCCTGTCCGTTTGCCATTGAAAAGATCAACAGCAAAGCGCTGACGATTAAAAAACGTAACATATTGTTTGAAAAAAGGGAAGCCATTGGCCTCCCGGATAATTTAAATTGTTACATGATAAACACGCACACCATTCGACTCGCCTGTTTTAAAACTTTCAGCTTTGGTTTGGCCAGCGTATTTTTTATACTCTTTTGCCGGTAAAAAATTCTTATCAACAATAGTGATGACTTTCTCGCCACTTAACTGTTGATTTTTTACTGACAGAAAATACAGCTGCTTCCCTGCAACGTTGACAGCCTGTTCGTTTTGAACAGCTACATTATTGAAATTTGTAAGCACCTGTAATTTGGCTACTGAAAATCCTGCATCTTCTACTTTCTTACGCAGCTGATCGAAATTAATATCAGCACCCTCTTTAAAATTGATAACGAAAGAAGATGTTTTAATATCAGATTCTACACTTGAAATAAACGAAAGTGTTTTCAATGATTTGTTGATGGCATTGCTGCACATGGCGCAGGTTAAACCACTGGCTTGTAGTGTAGCCGATTTAAATTGTGCTGATGCCGATAACCCAACCAGCAGGCATATAAAGAACATAAACTTTTTCATAGAAACTCATTTGGTGATTGAAAAAATAGCTGCTGAAAACGGTTAGCTTTCAGCAGCTCTATTATAGTTTAGTGATGTGTACACTTTCCACCTTTGCAGCAATCTGCCATGGCAACTGTACCTTCTTTCTTGCAGCAATCGCCGCCCTTTTCACATTTCATTCCTGTGCAGCAGCCACCTTCTTTTGCACAAGTACCATTTGCGCAACAATCAGATTTGCCTTCTACTTTTTTGCAACATGCTTTATCACCTGTGCATTTACCATCTTTCATGCAACAAGCACCTGCTTCAGTAGCTGTTGCTGATTTACGATCATACTTGCAGCACTCGTGTAAGTTATTGTACACATCATCCGGAGCGGTATACTTTTCATTATCATAACCTGCACCGGCAATAGCTTTCTGAATTTTTTCGTCAGATGATTTTGCAGCAGCATATTTTACCGTGAGCATTTTGCTGTCTTCATTCCACTCGGCAAATGTTGCACCGCTTGTTTTAGCAGCGCCTTCAATTGTCTTCTTACACATACCACAGTTACCCCATACTTTAAATACTGAAGTTTTTACTGCAGCCTGTTTGCCACTTGTCTTTGATTGTGCATTAAGCGTTGAACTTCCTGCAAACAGAAAAATGAATGCAGCGATTATTTGAATTGATTTCATGATTTATTAAGTTTTAGGTTGATTAAATAGATATACAGTTCTGTAAGTACAGAACGTTACAAAAGATCAATCTAAACTAAATCAGGAAAGTACTTACATCAAGATAAACCTTGTTAAAGGCCTTGGGAGGAGGAGAAACATATGCATCAACCGGAGGAGCAGTTACTCCCTGCTCGGGATCATTTAAAACAATCAGCTTAACAGGCTGAGTAGCACTAATGCTTGAAAGTTCAAAGTCAATGGATGAAGTTTGATGTGCATCATTCAACTTCACTTCTGCTACTTCATCTTTGCAACAATGATTTTCGGTTTTGAGCATACCGCATTTATCGCAAGTGCCATCGTTGTGATCTTTTTCATGACCAAAGCTGATGGAAGAAATCTTGCCCATACAATAATGCACATTCATCACCATTCCGCTGGTAGCAGCAAGGTAGAACAAGGCAATCATTGATATGAATAACTTCTTTAGCACGTTGACAAAGATAACTATTTGAGCCCAAAGGGATATGATGCTGATCAGTTAACAAAACCCCAATAAACACCAAAACGTACGAAAAAACCCGGGGTTGGGTTCAATGGGCCCGCTAAATTGTTGTTTAAGAACCCGTTACTGGCTCCTATCTGAAACGTATTGAGGTTTTCTGCTCTTAAAAACACGCTCAAACTTCTGATCCGGAATTGCAGGTAGGCAGCTATATCCGGGAGATTATTGATCGTGGTGTCGTTCTGCAAAAAGAACTGACCGAGTATGGGCGAAAAACCATCGGCTTTATAGGGTGTGTGATAACGTAACTCAACACCCGTGCTCAGGTTAAGCGTTTTAAAGAACTTACCTTCAAATGCAAACCGATTCCGGGTAAACAATAAAGGCAGATTAACTGGGGCACCCGCAGTTGACTGTTGCGCATATGCTTCAATATACCAGTTCCAGTGACGGCCGATACGAAATTGTTTTTCCAATTGCAATTGCAATACGTTAAACAAGGTGGCTTCCTGATCAGCCTGCGAGTAATTCTTAAAGTAGATATAATTTGCTGCCAGGAAATACTTTGCTCCCAACTTCAATTTCTGTTGCGGCAATTCATACATAGCAGATGCAACAGTTATGTTCTCATTTCCAAAACTTGTATTACCAAGATTCAGCTTTTTGAAATTGCTCAGGTCATCGTGAATAAACGATGGCTTACGGTTAACATTGTCAAAACCAAGTGTGAGGTAACCCAACTTCTGCCCGATCAAACGTTTTAATGAAGCATGCACATTGTAATCGCCTGCATTAAACCCACCGATGTACAATGTACCGGCAAGTTCCATATCCCACTTTTTATTCTTTGTTTTATTACGATACTCGCCATTCAAAAAAAGGTTGGAGAAAGAAGGCTCTGCTGTTCCGAAATCTGCGTCGAGTTGTTGATAGCCTGCCGCCGCTTTTATAAACTGTTGTTGATTTTTAATATCAGGAAAAGAATAGATCGCCGCTTCGTTTGTAAACGTTTGCCAGTAATCTTTTATACCGAATGTTGATGGCAGATTACTCAACCCATACAATAAATTATAACCGGCTGTATCAACTTTTGAATCGGCAAACTCAAACTTATAACGGTTGAGTTGCACCGTGTGTTGAAAACGGAAACGTGGATAATATAAATAGACAGTGGTTGTATCATTCACTACAAGTGAATCTTTTTTACCAATATCATAATGATGGCGGATCAGGAAATTTGTAACGGTGTAACGATTACCTGTTGTAATTGTATTACTTAACAGACTGTTCTGTATTGCCTCAGCACCACCTATATTCGTTGGTATACTGAAACGCTCTGCAAAGAAGGGTAAGCTGTCGAGAAACTTTGTGCTTTTTATACCACCATTCTCGGTTGCACCGATCTTATTATTGGCGGCAATGAAGTACACAGTATATCTTCTGTTGGGAGTTGTGTACCAAGTGTTGAAATTAAGGTTCGTGTGATTATTCTTCGTGTTCCTGAAAATACCCGGTGCATTAATAAGTTTAAAATTGAAAGCGAAGTTCCAATTATAGCGGATGTTTTGTGTATGCAGCACACCAATATTCTGTTCAACCTTTGCGCCTAGAATATAATCGAGCTGGGTGTAAGGTCTAGTTGTGTTATAAAACTTTGTCTCCTCAATTTTAGGGATATAAGCATCATAAGCATGAAACCCATGATCCCAACCCGGTTTCATGTTCGGGCTGAATAACAGACTGCGGGAAGCACTGCCGGTATTACCCAAAAAAATATGCGTCCACGGAAGATGCCATTTCTTGCTGAAATCATTTACTGTTGAATCAAGAAAATAAAAACGGGCTGTATCCAAATACCGGAATGCAACAGTGATCGAATCCTCTAAGCCGGTACGGTGCAACAGCGAATCTTTGAACGGACCACCGCCACCTCCTCCGCCACCACCAATTCTGTTGCCGCCCAACAAACCTGCACCCGGCAAACGTTGCAACGGGTTCTGTGCCTGCACAGCATAGGATGAAATGAACAAGAATAATAACAGCAGTAACCGGGTCATATAAGAAAAACGGGCTGTTACAGCCCGTGCAAAAATAAATGAATTGAAATTGGCAGATGACAATTGATTCTTAAAATCTAGCTCTATTCAGGTTTTATCTCTTTTTATCAACTCTCATCACTTTTTAAATACAATATTCTCTGATTGGGTTTGAAGAGAGGCGATATACGCTTCTACATTATCCAATTTTTTAACCGTTTCTTCGTCAGTAATTGCAAAGGCAGAAAATCCCATTTCCGTTAACAGAGCCACTGCTTTTTTATGTGCCTCATTTTTTCTTGCTTCGCTCAAATACTCCATGATCACCACACATTCGTTTGCGGTGAGATAATTCACCAGTCCTTTTATCACATTGTACTCCCCTCCTTCCACATCGATCTTGATCATGGAAGGCTTGTATCCCTTTTCTTCAACTAACTGATCCAAAACAATGGAAGATACTTTTTTAATCTCCGGCTGATACTTCGTTAACCATGCTGCTTCTTCAAATTGCTCAATACCGGCTGTATTGAACTCAGAATACAAAGCTGGAAATTCATAAAACAACAACTCATCAGTTGTATCAGAAACAGCAGCGTTGTAGAGATGAATATTTTTTTGATCAGCAGCATTTTGTTGCAACACATCAAAATTCTTGGTTGATGGTTCAAATGAACAAACAACACCAGACTCTCCCAGAAGTTTTGCTGCTAACAATGAATAATAGCCAAAGTGCGCACCCACATCAAAGAAACAGGTAGCTTCTTTTACATGTTGAATCATGAATTTCGCCAACCTTATTTCAGATGGATCTGATTTACCACCGGTTAAATAAATATCGGTAGCTGCCGGAAGTAATAGGTGCATTTTTGTTTCGAAAAAAGTAGTTGCTTTAACAGACATTCCTTTTTTCATCAATGGATATAAGATGGTGCGGTAACCAACAGCAAACACATATTTCACCGGATGATGCAGCAAGCGTCTGAGTTTACTTCGCTTTGCAAGCTTTTCAACTTTTACTAATTTATCGCCCAGACTTTGCATCATGTGTTATTGACATTGAAACTGTTTCCTGACCTCTTACTTAAAGTTCGAGAATAAACTGTTTCACGATCGCCGTCATCTTTGGCTCGGCTTCTTTTGCCGCCTGTAATACTTCTTCATGAGTGATGATATTTTCTTCTTCACGAATACCGATATCGGTGATCACGCTCATTGCAAAAACAGGGATACTCATGTGTATGGCTGCAATTACTTCGGCAACAGTACTCATACCCACTGCATCTCCACCAAGCATATGGATCATTTTATATTCACTGCGTGTTTCAAAAGTCGGACCGGTTACACCGCAGTAAACACCTTCTTTTACATCAATGTTCATGCTGGCCGCAATGGCTTTTGCTTTTTTGATGAAGTCTTTTTTGTAAGGTTCACTCATATCAGGAAAACGAGGGCCAAGCTCACTCATATTTTTACCAATAAGCGGATTGGGTGTAAGCTGACTGATATGATCTTTAATGATCATGAGATCACCTACTTTGAACGATGTATTAACGCCACCTGCTGCATTGCTGATCACAAGCGATTGAACACCCAAATATTTCATAACACGGATGGGATACACCACATCCTGAATCGAGTAACCTTCGTAGTAATGGAATCGACCGGCCATCACTACCACATTTTTATTCCCAAGTTTACCGAATACCAACTTGCCTTTGTGGCCTTCAACTGTTGATACAGGGAAATGCGGTATATCGTTATAGCTGATCTCTTTTTCAATCTGCAGTTCATCGGTGAAATGACCGAGGCCGCTGCCCAACACCACACCTACTGTTGATTCCTGTGCATACTGACTGCGGATATACGCCACCGTTTCGTTGATCTTATTCAATAATTCTCCCATTGCTTTAAAAATTAAGTCGGCAAAGATATTGCTTTAGAGCGGGTATCGTTGAAAGGAAAATGAAGGTTCATCAGTCAGCAGACGGGATAGAAGCGGATCGTTTGCCAATTCAGTGTAGTGCATCCATTTGCCATTTACTTTGATACGCTCATAAATTAACCGTATACCATGACTATAATCAACATACCAGTTAACATGACCGGTATAAACGGGTTGAATAGGTCTGCCCGTTAAGTAATGCCAGCCATAAATAGCTACTTTATTCTGTTTGCCCGCCTGCTTCAATTGTTCCGTTAAAACCACGTCTTTTTTAATGCCTCCAATCAATCCTTTCCGCAACTTTCGTTGTCCTTCGATGATAAGATGATGATGATACATAGTGGGTGTACTGTCACGAAAAGCAAACATGGGCACCGGTTCCAATTTCACATTTGCAGTTTTGTAAATGTCATCCACTAATTTTTTTGTTGGTAGAAAGCAATGAAGACTATCAGCTATCTGTTGAGCTGCCATGGGTGTTAACGGAACCCTTGCCCAATCATCGTTTGTTCCCACGCTTAAATAGTCGGGGGTAACATAGATAATGGCGGTAATTTTTTTATTATTTACTGAGTCTGTTATATCGATAAATACAGGAACAAACGTTCGCAAAAAATCGGGCATGTTACCGGCGAGCAGTTCAGCAGTTGCAAACGAATCACGTTGTTTCCAATCCATTTTTGCTGCCTGCTGATAAAATGCAGAACCCTTTACTGCATTGACTTTACGTTGTGTTGGTATTAGCAGTTGATTGCTTTTACATGCGCCGAAAAAGATGAATACAAAGAGAATACAATGCCGATTCATGTTCGAAAGATAAAGAATTGGAGGCGTTGAATAACATGCTGAATAGTATTCCCGAACCATGAACGGATTGCGACGCAACAGGCGATGCTCAAAGAGATGGAGCCGGTATCATAAAACGCTTTGTGTTGTACCTTATTTCCACCTGTTCTTTCCTTATCTTCGCCGAAATTTTTTGCATATGAACCTCCACGAATATCAAGCCAAGGAATTATTGAAAAAATACAATGTTCCGGTGCAGGAAGGATTTGCCTGCAGCACAGTACATGAAGCCGAAGAAGCGTATCGCCAGATCAAGAACCAAAGCGGCAGCAGCTTTGCAGTTGTAAAAGCACAAATTCATGCAGGTGGCCGTGGTAAGGGAACCGTGAAAGAAACCGGTATTAATGGGGTGAAGGTTGCAAAAAACATTGACCAGATTACTGAGTTCGCAAAAGGCATTTTGGGTGGTACATTGGTGACCATTCAAACAGGACCTGCAGGTAAAGTGGTGAACAAGATATTGGTTGCACAGGATATGTATTACGATGGACCAACAGAGCGTAAAGAATTTTATCTGTCTATTTTATTAGATCGTACAAAAAAACAAAACGTGATCATGTACAGTACCGAAGGTGGTATGAACATTGAAGATGTGGCACATGACACTCCTGAAAAAATATTTAAAGAGTGGGTAAACCCAGGTGGACCCCTACAAGCTTTCCAGGCAAGAAAGATTGCGTTTAATCTTGGCTTAAGTGGTGAAGCATTTAAGAACTGTGTGAAGTTTGTAACAAACTTGTATAACGCATACGTTGGATTGGATTGTGGTATGCTTGAAATTAATCCGTTGTTTAAAGCAGCCGATAACAAGATCATTGCAGTGGATTGCAAAATGAACATTGATGATAATGCGTTGATGCGTCATCCCGATGTTGCAAACATGCGTGATACAACAGAAGAAGATCCTACAGAAGTGGAAGCAGGAAATCATAACCTCAACTTTATTAAGCTTGATGGTAACGTAGGTTGTATGGTGAACGGTGCTGGCTTGGCGATGGCAACCATGGATATGATCCAGTTGAGTGGTGGACAACCGGCAAACTTCCTTGATGTAGGTGGTACTGCTAATGCACAAACAGTTGAAGCTGGTTTCAAGATTATCTTGAAAGATCCGAATGTAAAAGCAATTCTCATCAACATCTTTGGTGGTATTGTTCGTTGCGACCGTGTTGCTGCAGGTGTAATTGAAGCCTACAAAACAATTGGTAATATTCCGGTTCCCATCATCGTACGTTTACAAGGTACAAATGCTGAAGAAGCAAAGAAATTGATCGATGAAAGTGGATTGAAAGTACAAAGTGCTATTCAGTTAAGTGAAGCAGCTGCATTGGTAAAACAGGCAGTAGCGTAAACTGAACGAAAAATAAACAGACGGTGCCATACGATTTTCGTATGGCATTCGTTTTTATACCTTGTGAATAGTTTAACCATTCACTTTGCTTGGTCGGCTTGTTTTTTGAACACGATCATGCATTGCAAACCATCAACCAATTATCACATGAAAGGACTACTCCGTAACAGTTTTGTTTTACTCGTTAGTTTGTTTATCATTCAATCGGCCTCAGCACAACTCCGTTTCGAAACACAACATCATTTTAAACCATTTGAAGTATTACTTGATGCTGGTCTTGCCCGCCCGGCAGGTAAGGGTGCGAAAGCTGGTGTGTTGCTGGCCTTGGAACCACGCTTCAATGCATTGGATCGTTTAACTGTTGGTTTACGTATGGAAGCAACGGCGATGATACGTGGCTATGCAGGTCTTAATGGCATGGATCCTAATGCCAATGGTGAAGCCGGTTTGGGGATTTCATTTGTGCCTGCAGCCGAGTATTATTTTGCAAACCGTACTGTACGTCCTTTCATTGGCGGCGGAGCAGGTGTTTACAATTTCCTGAGTGTTGAAGCGAACAGTGAAGGTGGTGGAAGTGTGAAGATACCAGCATCTACTAAGTTTGGCGGCATGGCAAGAGTTGGTGTAGAAGTATGGCATATACGTGCAGCAGTTGAATACAATTTCGTTGCTAAAACAGGCGAGATCAATAACAATTATCTCGGTATAAAACTCGGTATCATCTTAGGTGGTGGACAATATTCGTTAGAAGATACTTATTAGAAAAGCTGCCAGCTATTCGCTGCCAGCCACTCGCAAATACAAAGGCACAAAGGAAGAAAAGAAGTTTACTTTTCTTCCTTTGTGCCTTTGTGACCTTGTGGTAAATATCTTTCCTGTTTTCAGGATAATAAATTTCCTTTTAGCTTTGAGGTATGTCTTCAGCTGTCCACATTCGTCCAATTCAACAACATGATAATGCTGCTTTAGCAGTGATCGTTCGTACTTCATTGGCTGAGTTTGGCGCCAACAAACCAGGTACTGTATTTTACGATCCAACTACTGATGCATTGTATGAACTGTTTCAAACCAAAGGCAGTTTTTATTTTGTTGCAGAAGAAGATGGAAAGCTGTTAGGCGGTGGTGGTATTTTCCCAACCGAAGGTTTACCAGCGAAAACTTGTGAATTAGTGAAGATGTACCTGCACAAAGATGCCCGTGGAAAAGGACTGGGAAAACAGATGATCGAACAATGTCTTACCTGGGCAAAAGAGAATAGTTATGAACAGGTGTATTTAGAAACGATGCCGGAATTAAAACAGGCATTGAAAGTATATGAACTCTTCGGCTTTGAATATCTGGATGGACCAATGGGTAACAGCGGGCATTTTGGATGTGACCGGTGGATGTTGAAGAAGCTTTGATGATGAATAATGAGTGATGTGTTGTCTTGATTGAACTATTTGTCAGACGTGAACGTTAGGCGAGCCCCACTCATCACTCATCATTGATTACTCATCAACTCTACCTCATAAACCCCGCTAAATAAATACACTGCCCCACTCTTCACATCAATGGCTTTGTGTCGCTTGCGTAACTTTTCTTTTTTCTGAAACACACGACCGTCTTTTGTTTTAAAGAGTTGATCATGTTGCAATTCTTCCACCAGCACTTCACCATTCCTTCGCACATCATAATTTTTCAACACACGCATCAAATGTTCTTCACCACAACTGGTAGCTGATGGATTCTGTAATGATTTCATCAACGCCTTTTCAATATCAGCGGGGAAAATTTTCTTCAATAAAAACTGGGCAAGTATTTTTCCATATTCATGCTTCCATTCTTTACCATGGGCTGCAATACGGAACCCATAATTTTCAAATGCAAGTAAATGCGCTATCTCGTGCAGCAGCGTTACAAGGAATGAATATTTGTTGAGATTACCGTTTACACTAATGCGGTGATTCTTTTGGTTGATGGCATGGCGGTAATCACCAAGTATACTGTTACGTTCCCTGGTAATGGTTAAATGAATCTTGTATTCGTGGAGATACTGCAAAACAGGTTCAACCGAACCTTCGGGCAAATAAGCAGCCAATGCATGTAATGGAACTTCCTTCTTACTCATTATTTTTCTTCTGCTTCAACAGGCGAAACACCATCCGCACTTCCATAAATGAATAAACAAAATACAATGCCATACAGATGTACAAGGCAGGTTTGTTGATGTTTGGTTTTGCTGCCATTGCATAAACGATCACTGCTGCCGCACAAACAAACATCTTGATCATGAGTGCACCATACACACTTCTGAAAAACACCTGGATGTTTTTATGCAAAAAACCTTTTACATGAAAATAAAGTGAAGCAATGGTTACGGCAAAAAGGATAAGGTTACCGATGATCAGTACATCCTTGCTCATGCCATATTTATTAAGCCAGCTTTTACCGGTAATAAACAACGCATTCAAAACTATAAACAGGATAACAATGGGAACAAAAAGCTGACGTGTTTCTTTCTTCATCTTTCTTTATGGTTTCTTAGATGTGTCTTTGAGTATGCGGTAAAACATGGCCATTAAAACAACCAATGGCAACAGCCATCCCAGTAAAGGAAAGTTGAGTTGTAACCAGCCATCCGTTTTCAGCCCCAAAAATACAGCTAAGCCCAATGCCACGAGCAGTTGCGTAGCCAGGCTGGCATACTGCATCAGGTATTGCTTATTTGTTTTTGTTTCCCTGTTTTGTTTATTGGTCGTTGGCTGCGGCATTTAAAGACTCTTTGCTGATCTCCAGCACACTGGCCAATGGTGCATTTGATACAGCAGCAGCGCCCATATGACATTCGCCATTGAACGAAGCAGTAGCATCAACCTGCAGCTGACCGGCATAAATATTACCGTTGATCTGGCAACTGCCTTTAAGGTAAAGCAATTCGGTTACTTTAATGGTGCCGTTGATCTGCCCCAGCACATCGGCCTGTTGGGCAACCACATCACCATAAATTTTACCCGATGGACCAACCAGCACTTTTGAGGAAGTGGTGAGGTTACCATGAAGCGTGCCATCCACCCGGATGTCGCCCTTGCTTTCAATATTTCCTTTGATTTCGGTACCTGAGGCAACGATGGTTGCCAAACCTGTTGAGGAATCTTTTTCCTGGGAACTGGATTTACTGTTGAACATATGCAGTGGTTTTTATTGTGTCGAACGTTCTACTTCAGGCATCTTCAGGGTATTTGTATCCAACACATTGGTTTTTACATCACCCGATAATACCTTTTTCAGATTATCAAGATACTGGTCTTTATATAACATCGATCTTTCCAGCGAATCGATCTTCGTTTTATAGAAGATCAGTTCTTTACGCTGACTTTGTGAACCATAGCCCGGTAAATAATATTTCAGGTTGGTAAATGTGATCAGCGCTACTGTGAGCCCCACCAATAATACAAAAATGGTGCTAAGAGTAACATAAACGCTCAATCTGGATAATTTAAATGTTACCACTTCTTCATAGGTATCATCGTTCATCACCACCAAACGGTAGCGGTTGCGCAAGCGCTTCAGTGTACTTTCTGCGTCAATTCGTTTTGCCATACTGTAAATGAGGACTAAATTTACTGTTTAACAGGTGGAAATAAAGAAATTCTTCCTGATTTTACCGTGAATTAAAATATTTTTGGTCGTATTGAGTTAATTAAGAAAAACGACCCAACGCCTGCATGCAGCCAATTATTGTACCTAAATTGAATCTCATCCTGATCGTTCTCCTGCTGGGCTGCTTTTCTGCATCGGCACAACCCGATTTTACCTTACCACTGGTAAAACCGAAAAAATACGAGAATAAAACACTGGGTTCGGAAAAAACAGACGATAAGAAATTTACCCTGCCCCGCCGTATTTACCAAAGCATGGTTACGCATTATAACTTTCATTACAATGCCACTACCAAGATCAACGCCATCGTTGAAAAAGCAAAACTGGGTCACCAGGATGATTACACGCAACTCCTTTCCTTTTATAATTATTCAACCGATCGTACCGCCGCTGATTCGCTTGAACTTGATTCGGTGATCTTTAAAGCTACTGCAGGTATTGTACTGCACGACTTGCGGAATAATTATATCGATAACATGTACCTGCTCATCGGGCAGAGTTATTTTTATTGGCAGAAATACGATTCGGCTTACCGCATTTTCCAGTTTATCAATTACAACTTCTTTCCAAAGGGAAAAGATGAATACATTATTGTTGTTGGATCGAACGACCGCTCCACAAAAGGTGATCTGAACATTGCAACCAAAGAAAAGACCGATCTGATGCACAAAGCATTTTCGCATCAGCCCAGTCGTAACGATGCACTCATCTGGCTCACTAGAACTTATGCAGAAGATAGCTTATATGCTGAAGCATATAGCCTCGTTAACTTATTACGCAAAGATCCAACGTTCCCTAAACGTCTGCATGGCAAATTAAATGAAGTGCAGGCTTACACTTTTTATAAACAGGAACAATGGGACAGTACTGCTTTCTATTTAAAAGACGCCTTAAGTGAAGCAGCTGATAAAACGGAGTTGGCTCGTTGGGAATATTTACTTGCCCAGCTATATGCAAAAACAAATCAAACTGAGCTAGCTTCCGCTTATTTCAACAAAGCCAAATCACATACTACCGATCCGGTGCTTTACATCCATGCACGTATTTATGAAGCACAGTTAGTGAAGAAAGAAGGTGGCGATGCAGTTACGGAAACACTGGCTGATCTGTTGAAGCTTTCAAAGAAAGAACGTTTTGATGGCTATGAAGATGTATTGTTCTATGCAGCTGCAGGTATGGCTTTGGAAAAAGGCGATACTACGCAGGCAATGACATTGCTGAAACGTAGTGTTTCTTATATGCCTGAAAATCCATCTACAAAAAATAAAGCATTTGTAAAACTTTCTGACCTGGCTTATGCCCGCAGAGATTATACACTTGCCTCCAACTCACTTGATAGTGTAAACATGCAGGACCCTGCTCTTGCAGATATTGCCGCACAGCTACAAATCAAACAGCAAATGCTGAAGCAGTTGGTGAATCTTATCAGCATTGTAAAACAACAAGACAGTTTGCAGGCTGTTGCCAAGATGCCTGAAAAAGAGATGGATGCTTACCTGAAATCACTTGCACGTAAGCTCCGCAGGCAACGTGGTTTAAAAGAAGAAGCAGCTTACACACCAACATTAGCGGTCAACAATGGCACACAGGATAACACTCCTCTTTTCACCAATGCAGGCAGTGGCAATAGTTGGTATTTTTATAATGCTGCACAAAAGTCGAGAGGCTTCAGCGAGTTCAAATCGAAATGGGGCACAAGACCTAACGTAGATAACTGGCGCAGGCAAGCTGCAGTTGATGCTGCTAAACCTGAACAACAGGCACCACAATACGATCATAGTGCAGGAGAAGAAGTAAGTATTGAAGCTGATAAAATTCCCGCAGAAGAGTTAACAGCAGAAGGTTTGAAAAGCCGCTTACCTCTTACAGAAGAAAAATTACTCGCATCAAACAAAAAAATTGCTGAATCATTATTTGAGCAGGGTCAGATCTACAAAAATCAACTCGAAGATTACGAACAGGCTGCACTTGTATTTGAAGAAATATGGAAACGCTTTGGTAATTATGAACGGGAGCAGGATGTGTTGTTTGAATTATATTACTGCTACACTAAAATTGGCGATAAAGAGAAGGCTGCGTTTTTTCAAAATGAGTTGAATAAAAAATATCCGAATGGTGATCTGGTGCAGAAAATAAATGCATCAAAGAACCCTGTTGTTGTTTCGAAAGATGCAAAAACGATCGCTTACGAAAATATTTATAACCTGTTTATCACCGGAAAATTTGACGAAGCACAACAGGAGAAAAAACTGGCTGATTCATTATACGGAAGTTCTTACTGGACGCCGCAGTTGTTATACATCGAATCGCTCTATCACATCAAACAAAAAAATGACAGTGTAGCCATTGTTACGTTAACCAATCTTGAACGCAATTTCCCCGGCACGCCAATGGCAGAGAAAGCAGCAGTGATGAAAGATGTCGTGAGCCGTCGTGCAGAAATTGAAGATTATCTCACCCGCACCAATATCGTTCGTCAAACAGAAGATAGTGTGGTGATACCTTTCGATGAAGGTTCAAAGGTGAACAAGGTGGTGCAGGAAATAAAGAAAGATTCAACCAATCAAATAAAACCGATCAATTTACCCGGTCAGAACAATACCAACATACAAAGACCTGTTGCACCAATTGAAAAAACGGATGTAAATAAAACCGATCGTAACAACGCAGGCAAACCGATCATTGGCAATAAACCGGGCATGGATACAACAACCATCAAGCCGTTGAAAGAAGGGAAGATTGAAATGGCTTATGTTTACAATGCCACCGATCCTTATACTGTGCTCATGTATTTTGATGAAGTAGATCCGGTTTATTTAACAGAAGCAAGAACCGCATATCAGCGATATAACTCGTCTTCCTTTGGTGGTCAGAATATTCCACTCAAGATTTATGAAGGCGACAAAGACAATACCTGGATGGAAATGGGGCTGTTTTCCGACGTAACTACCGCACTCGGGTACATGGAAGAATGGAAAAAGAATGCCCGCCAGATCGTTCCATGGTTACCTGAACTCAAATACAATTTTGTCATTATCTCCGATCGCAACCTGGAAATGTTAAAAACCAGGAAGAATCTGGAAGAATACAAGACCTTTTTACGTCAGTACATCAAGGATAAATTTTAGGAATTCTTCTTCCTGTTGCCTCCCTGAATTGTTTTAGATTTGTCTGGTATTGAATTTGCTTATAATCGCATCTCACATACTCATCTTATGCGTAAACCAATCAAGTATTTATGGCGTGCCTTTTTCATCGGTATGGGGTTGTTTATCCTGCTGGTGATCGGTGCTAATTTCGGTCTGCTCGGCAAAATGCCTTCCCTCGAAGAACTGGAAAATCCATCTGCCTCTCTTGCCAGTGAGGTCATTGCATCCGACGGTACAATGATGGGTAAATTTTACCTGGAAGACCGTACCAACGTTGAATACAAAGACATTTCAAAAAATATCGTGAATGCGTTAATCGCTGCAGAAGATGAGCGTTTTTATGAACACTCCGGTATTGATGGTCGTGCCCTTGCCCGTGCCATTGCAAAACTTGGCAGCGATGGTGGTGGCAGTACCATTACTCAGCAATTAGCATTGAATCTTTTCCGTGAGCGTGCAAAAAATAAGTTCCGCCGAGTATTTCAAAAAATACAGGAATGGATCATTGCTGTAAAACTGGAGCGCAACTTCACCAAAGACGAAATTGTTGCTTTGTATCTCAACACGGTTGAATACAGCGATAACGTGTTTGGCATCCGTAATGCTTCCAAAACATTTTTTCAGAAAGAACCTTCCTTGGTTACAGTTGATGAAGCTGCATTGTTGATCGGTATGGTAAATGCACCTTATGCATATAATCCACGTTTGTTTCCGCCACGGGCAATGCAAAAAAGAAATGCGGTGATCAATGATATGGTGCGTAACAACTTTGTGAGCGCTCCTGAAGGTGAAAAATTAAAAAGTAAACCCATCAACCTCAAGTATAAAAAATTGGATGAAAGTGCGGGTCTTGCGCCTTATTTCCGTGATGTGTTGCGTGATCAGATGAAGAAATGGGCAAAAGAAAATAAAAAACCAAATGGTGAGAGTTATAATATTTACAGAGATGGTTTGAAAATTTATACAACCATCAATCCCCGTATGCAGTTGTATGCTGAAGAAGCTGTATCGAAGCACATGAGTGCATTGCAAAAAAATTACTGGACCCTACCGTGGGTAAAAGATAACAGCATCTGGAAGGGTCATGAAAATATTCTTGAGCGTGGCATGAAAGACAGCGACCGCTGGAAAAAGATGGAAGCTGCAGGAATAGATGAAGCAGAAATTCGCAAAGTGTTCAAGACAAAAACAAAAATGAAAGTGTTTGCCTGGAATGCCAAGCGTGAAACAGACACCATTATGTCGCCATATGATTCTGTACGTTATCACAAGATGATCATTCAAACAGGTTTTATGGTAATGGATCCTTTTACCGGTGAAGTAAAGGCATGGGTTGGTGGTGTGAACTTTAAGAACTTCAAGTTCGACCACGTAAACATGAACACCAAACGACAGGTTGGTTCAACTTTTAAACCTATTCTTTATGCCTATGCAGTTGAGAATGGTTACACACCTGAAACTCCGTTGCCGAGTGGCCCCATCAATTTAGGTGGTAAAATGATCACAGGTGGCGGTGGCCCAATGGCTATTTGTCTTGCTTTTTCTAAAAACCCCGGTGCCGCTTATTTAATGAATCAGTTTGGTGTTAAGAGTGTCATCAATTTTGCACAGAGCACCGGTATAAAAAGTGAAATGCCTCCTTACCCATCAATCGCATTAGGTAGTGCAGATATCAGTGTATATGAAATGCTGCAGAGCTATACGATGTTTCCAACAAACGGCATGAGCACACAACCGATTTTTATTACACGCATTGAAGATCGTAATGGAAATATTCTTCAAACATATGCACCTGAACAAAAAGTGGTAATGAGTGAAGCTGCTGCTTACACGATGGTGAAGATGATGCAGGGTGTGGTAGATATTGGTACCGGAAGGCGTTTACGTGGTATGGGTTTAACAGGTGAGATTGCCGGTAAAACAGGAACTACTAACGGAAACACCGATACCTGGTTTATTGGTTTCAACCCACAGTTATTAGCAGGTGGATGGGTTGGTTGTGATGATCCTTTCCTGAAAATGGTGGGTGAAGGTAACCGCACTGCACTGCCAATATGGGGCTATTTCTTTGAAAAAGTATTTAACGATAAAACACTGGCGATTTCAAATCAAGCCAAGTTTGTGCAGCCTGAAAGTATGAAGATGGAAACCTTTATGGATTACGAAAACTTTGCAGACAGGTACAGTAATGAACCCGATGCAGAAAATCCGGATGCAGGTAACGGCACTTCTTCTGATTACAATGATCTGCAATTAACACCTGATCCAACGCTTGGTCCTGAATCGCAGATCAGCGAAGAGCAAAAAGTATTGCAGGAAGCAAAAAAACAAGCGGATAAAAATCCTGAGCAGAAAAAAGATCAAACAAAACCTACCGCAACCGATCCAAAGAAAGACAGCACCAAAAAGAAATGGTGGCCTTTCAGGAAAAAGAATAATTAAAAAAATCCCCGCAGCACCAGCTACGGGGATTTTTTTATACACGCTGTCCTTTAAAAAGGAAAAAATGAATTTCATAGACCTGCAATCAATAGTAGTATCACGTAAGTTCCCTTTATGATAATGAAGTGCTCCAGGTAAGTTTGTAAATACCATCGGCTCCTTTTACACAAGTGAACAGAAAGTTTGTAATAAACGGAATGTTCAATTGTTCAACGCCTTCTGTCAAGGCAACAGTTCCACTTAAGTAAATGGAAGATGATGATGTTTCTAACGCTTCGCTGTCAACAGGTACCTTCTGGTGGCCAAAACCGAGATCATAGCGACGGTAAGCCAACTGTTCAATCATGTTTTCCAGCAGATCGGGCTGGTCGAGCGTAGCGGCAATGTGAATTAAGTTATTCATGATCCTTTCTTTTGTGTAGATCAACCAATCGCCTCAATTGTTACCAAACTCTCATTCAATAGATGCTGTAACCGCTATTCTGATTAATAAAGAAATGTGAAAGCTTTAAAAAGCTGCACCTGTGTATAAACTCTTGGGCAGATAATATTTCCGCTGAACACTTAATCATATTTCTGCATCTTTGTAAGGTAAACAAACTACTGATTATCATGTGTGGAATCGTTGGCTATATAGGGTCAAGGGAGGCCTATCCCGTTGTTTTAAAAGGACTCAAACGACTTGAATACCGTGGATACGACAGTGCCGGTGTGGCGCTGCTCAACCACGGCATGAAAGTGTACAAGAAAAAAGGTAAAGTTGCCCAGCTCGAAGAAGAAGTAATTGGCAAAGACATTCAATCAAACATTGGTATTGGTCATACTCGTTGGGCCACGCATGGTGAGCCAAGCGACCGTAATGCACATCCGCATGTTTCCAATAACGGCAAGCTGGCGATGATCCATAACGGCATCATTGAAAACTATGTATCCATCAAAAATGAGTTGCTGAAAAAAGGCTACACGTTTAAGAGTGATACGGATACAGAAGTACTCCTCAACTTTATTGGAGATATTAAAACCAACAATGAATGCTCACTTGAGGAAGCAGTGCGCATTGCATTAAAGCGTGTGGTTGGTGCTTATGTTATTTTGTTGATCGATGAAGACACGCCTGATACAATTATTGCAGCACGCAAAGGAAGTCCGCTGGTAATTGGTATTGGTAAGAACGAACATTTTCTTGCCAGTGATGCATCGCCTATAATTGAATACACCAAAGAAGTGGTGTACGTAAATGATTACGAACTGGCGATTGTAAAAGCCGATGAGTTGATCTTAAAAAATCTCGGCAACGAAAAAATAACGCCTTATGTTCAGAAACTTGATCTTGAACTTGCCGCTATTGAAAAAGGCGGTTACGATCATTTCATGATCAAAGAGATCAATGAACAACCACATACCATTTATGATTGCTTACGTGGCCGCTTAGATCCTGTTGCAGGAACGATTACCATGGCAGGCGTACAGAACAATATAGAGCAACTGAAAAATGCACAACGTATTGTGATGATCGCCTGCGGCACCAGTTGGCATGCAGGTCTTGTTGCAGAATATGTTTTTGAAGAGCTCTGTCGTATTCCTGTTGAAGTTGAATATGCATCGGAGTTCCGTTACCGCAATCCTGTTATTAACAAAGGCGATGTGATCATTGCCATCTCACAAAGTGGTGAAACCGCCGATACCATTGTTGCCATTGATAAAGCAAAAGAACAAGGTGCATTTATTTTTGGTGTAGTGAATGTGGTGGGCAGTTCCATTGCACGTTTATCGCATGCAGGCGCTTACACACATGCCGGACCTGAAATTGGTGTAGCAAGTACAAAGGCATTCACAGCACAGTTAGCTGTGTTAACAATGGTGGCGTTGAAGATCGCATTGGAGAAAGGAACGATCACCCATGACCGTTATATGCATTTGCTCAATGAACTGCATGAAATTCCGGATAAAGTAAAGCTCTTGCTCGAAGATGCTGAGAATGTAAAAGCAATTGGATTGAAATACAAAGATGCCGGTGATTTTCTTTATCTGGGTCGTGGATATAATTTCCCTGTGGCATTGGAAGGCGCATTGAAGCTGAAAGAAATTTCATACATCCATGCCGAAGGTTATCCTGCCGCAGAAATGAAACATGGACCTATTGCATTGGTTGATGAAAAATTACCTGTTGTGTTTGTTGCAACAAAAGATGCTTACTACGATAAAATTGTGAGCAATATCCAGGAGATCAAAGCAAGAAAAGGACAAGTGATCGCTGTGATCACAGAGAATGATGAAACCATTCCCACCATGAGTAATGACATCATGTTTGTACCGGAAGCAGATGAAATTGTTGCGCCGATGTTGAGCGTTATTCCGTTGCAACTCCTGTCCTATTACATTGGCGTGGCAAAAGGTTTAGATGTAGATAAACCCAGAAACTTAGCAAAGAGTGTAACTGTAGAATAGTTTTAAGTTTGAAGTTTATGGTTTGTAGTTTTTAGTTGCCAGCTTGTTGACTACACTCTTGCTTCAAACTGCATTTATTCAGACGAACTGAAATTAAATAACCACAAACTAAAAACTACAAATCATAAACCCTGCATGAATCCTATCAGCAAACAACCGATCTCCGATATTGGTTACAACTTTATACCGGCTGCTTATCTTCCAAAAGGAAAAGATGAGTACTATCTCCGCAATAAACAGAACCGCAGCGGCATCAATTACCGGAAGTTGACTGCATTGGAAATTGAAGTGTTGGTCCGTAACAGAAATGCATCCGACAACTGGAATAATATTCTTGTGTCAGACGCTTTCAATCCCGAGCTGGTAAAGAATTGTAAGTTTTTCGGGTTAGTGCGTATAGGAAAACTGGAACCTTACTATTTAGAATTTCATTCAATTAAATTACAGGTTGGGTTATACAACAGTACCATCATCAGTTGCGACTTGGGTGATAATGTTGTGATCGATAGTGTTCATTATCTCTCCCACTACATAATCGGCAATGAAGTGGTCATCACCAATGTGCATGAAATGGGTACCACCAACTATGCAAAATTTGGCAATGGTATTTTAAAACAAGGTGAGGAAGAACGAATCCGCATCTGGATGGAAGTGTGTAATGAAAATGCAGGACGAAAAATTATTCCGTTCAATGGGATGTTACCCGGCGATGCATGGTTATGGAGTCGCAACAGAGACAATGATGCATTGCAACAAAAGTTCAAAGAATTTACTGAACTGAAGTTTGATAAACTGCGTGGTTATTATGGTAAGGTGGGTGACCGTACCGTTATTAAAAGCTGTTCGATCATTAAAGATGTATGGATCGGCAGCGATGCTTACCTAAAAGGAGCAAATAAATTAAAGAACCTCACCATTAACTCATCGGCAGAAGCAAGCTCACAGGTTGGTGAAGGTTGCGAACTGGTAAACGGTATTATGAGCGAGGGCTGCCGTGCTTTCTATGGAGTAAAAGCTGTGCGCTTTTACATGGCATCACATTCACAGTTGAAATATGGTGCACGGCTTATCAACTCTTATCTTGGCAATAATGCTACCATCTCCTGTTGTGAAGTATTGAACTCACTCATCTTTCCTGCGCATGAACAACATCATAACAATTCGTTCTTATGTGCAGCAACGGTGATGGGGCAAAGCAATATTGCAGCCGGTGCAACATTAGGAAGTAATCACAACAGCCGTAGTGCTGATGGTGAACTGATCGCCGGTCGTGGTTTTTGGCCTGGCTTATGTGTAAGTGTTAAACACAATACAAGATTTGCTTCTTATACATTACTGGCAAAAGGTGATTATCCTGCCGAACTGGATATCCCTCTTCCTTTTTCATTGGTAAGTACCGATACTGCACATGATCAGTTGCTGGTAATGCCGGGCTATTGGTTTATGTACAACATGTATGCGCTTGCCCGCAATGCCTGGAAATATATTGACCGTGATCAACGCATTGACAAAACTCAATACCTCGAGTATGATTTTCTTGCACCGGACAGTATCAACGAAGTCATTAATAGTTTAGAACTTCTCGAAAAATATACAGGTAAGGCATTACTGAAACTAAGCAAAGACAAAAAACTTATAGACGCCGACTATATTAAGGCTGGTAAAAAAGCATTGTTGAATAATGAAGTTCCTGATGATTTAGAAATAACAGCAGATGGCTTTGAAAACAGCAAACGTAAAGTGCTATTGCTGAAGGTGAAGAAAAGTTATATCCTGTTCAAAGAACTGGTTGATTATTATGCTGCCGAACAAGTGCTGCAATTTATTGCAACCAATAAATTAAAATCAACTGACGATCTGTTTGGGAAGCTTCCTAAAAAACAAAAACGAGCTGCATGGGTAAATGTAGGTGGTCAACTGATACCAGCTGCTGAATTAGATAAATTAAAGCAACGCATCAGCACAGGTAAAATTAAAAATTGGGATACCGTGCATGCGTTTTACAGAACACAGGCTCAACAATATCCACACCAAAAATTAACACATGCGCTTTCTGCTTTTTATGAAGTAACAGGTTTGTCGAAACTGGATAAAAGCAATTTGAAAGATCTCCTGCAAAATTATCTTTACACAAAAACATGGATGGTTGATGGCATTGCATCATCAAGAGCAAAAGATTATACCAATCCATTCCGTAAGATGGTTTATGAAACAGAAGCAGAGATGGAAGGAGTAACGGGAAAGCTGAAAGAAAATTCATTCATCTTACAACAGCAGGAAGAATTAAATACAACCAAAGCAACAGTGCAGAAAGTAATCAAACAGTTTAAACTCTGATCATACGATTAGCCAATGAACCGCCTCGTTGATGAATACATCGAAAGCCTGCCGGATGAAAAACGGGAAATTGCTGAGCAGGTACGTGAAATGATCTTATCACTCATACCAAATGTTCAGGAAAAACTCAGTTTTAAAATTCCTTTCTATCATTACCATGGCATGTTCTGTTATCTCAACGAAGTGAAAGATGGAATTGATCTGGGCTTGTGTCGTGGAAAAGATCTGGTTGATGTATTGCCCCAACTGGAACAGGGCAACCGTGTAATGGTGGCATCGGTTATCGTCCGCAGCAAAAAAGAAATTCTTACAAAAAAAATACAGGATGTGTTGCTTACTGCAGCTAACTGGCAGGAAGAAGCAAAGCGGTTGAAGATTTCAATGATCAATACAAAGAAGAAAGCTGCGAAGAAAAAATAAATCCCAACAGAATTGTCATCCCGAGGCACGAGGGATCTGCCAGGCAATAGTAATGGAGTTGAACAGATCCCTCCTTCGTCGGGATCACAACTTAACTTCAGCAACAATAAAGCCGCTTCAAACGAAGCGGCTTTATTTATTTATGCGGGAACAACTTAATCGCCCCAGATATTATCTTTTCCATCGAGCCAGAGTTTCACCAGATCAGTTGTAACTGATTTCGGACGCTCTAACGGGAAGCCCAATGCTCTGTCCCAGATCAAACTTGCCATTACACCCAATGCACGGCTTACAGCAAACAACACGGTGTAATATTCATACTCCACCATTCCGTAATGCACCAGCAAAGCACCACTGTGCGAATCAACATTCGGCCATGGATTTTTTACTTTACCTAATGATTGTAAAATTGGCGGCACCACTTCATAAATATTCCAGACAGTGTTCACCAGTTTATCATCGGGCATATGCTTTTTACCAAATTCCATTTGTGCAGTGAACCGGGGATCAGTTTTACGCAACACAGCATGTCCATAACCCGGTACAACCTTTCCTTCGCTCAACGTTTTCTTTACATAGTCAGCAATTTGTACTTTATCCGGTGCGTCGGTACCTAACGCTTCCTGCATTTCAAAGATCCACTTAATTACTTCCTGGTTAGCCAGGCCGTGCAAAGGACCGGCGAGGCCATTCATACCTGCAGCATAACTCAAGTAAGGATCACTTAACGCAGAACCAACAAGGTGCGTCGTGTGTGCAGATACGTTACCGCCTTCATGATCGGCATGAATGGTCATGTACAAACGCATCAGTTCCATAAAACCTTCATCATTGTAACCAAGCATGTGTGCAAGGTTACCCGACCAATCGAGCAAACCATTCGGATGAATATGATCGCTGTTTTTATATTTACGGCGGTAGATATAAGCTGCAATACGTGGTAAACGTGCAATGAGCGTCATTGCATCATCAAACACCGGTTCCCAATAATCTTTTTTATTAATGCCTTCGCCATATTGTTTGGCAAACGTACTTTCTGTTTGCAAGGCCATTACCCCCACAACAAACATCGTCATTGGATGAGTGTGCAGCGGTAATGCATCAATTGCGTCAAACACATGATTCGGTACGTGGCTGCGGCGTTGCCAGTTATCAGTTACTGAGTTTACCATGGCTTCATCAGGAAGATCGCCGGTAAGCATCAGGTAAAACAAACCTTCAGGCAGCGGTTGTTCACCACCGTTCGGAAACTTGGGTAATTTTTGCTGTAACTCAGGAATCGTAAACCCACGAAAGCGGATACCTTCCTGCGAATCGAGCAAAGAAGTTTCAGTTACCAAACCTGTAATACCACGCATACCCTGGTAGATCTGTGCAAGTGTAACTTCACCCGCCACTTTATGACCATGTTCCTTCAGTAAATTTTTAATTTCAGCACTGGCCGCATCAGCCTTCGACTTAAACCGTTCTTTCATGATGCCTGTTTTGTTTGTTTAGGTTGAAATGAATCGTTGTAACAGTATTTTTTTGCGAATCTGTCAAAGTTAACCAATCCAAGGTTTCACAACAATTTACTTGAACGAAAAGTTCGTAAAACGAACGCTATTTAGGCGCACGTTTATACAGGCGGTAAGCAACGATAGCGAAAATGACGTTCGGTATCCAGGCCGCTATAATTGGCGGAAGGTTACCCTTGGTAGAGAATACCATTGAGAATTTATCGATCACAATAAAGAAAACGCCTATGATAAATGCCAATGCCAGGTGAAAACCACTGCCACCCCTGATCTTTCTGCAGGCAAGAATAGCAGCGATCATCGTCATGATAATTACAGAAATAGCATACGCATCACGACGGTAGCGTTCGAATTCTATTGCATTTACTCCTTCAGAACCACGAATTTTTTCCTGCCTGATGAATCGATCCAATGCAGGTGTTTTCAACTTGTCTTTCTTAAAATCATCTTCCGAAATATCGGTGGGCAGATAACCCATCTTTAAATAATAATTGGTAAGAATTTTTACTTCTTCATTTAGTCCATTGATCTTTCGTTCAACTGCACTCTCTAATTTCCAATGCTTCTTTGCCGTATCCCAAATGATGGTTTCGGAACGAAGATTATAATACACCTGGTTATTTTTTACTTTCTCCAGGAAAAACCCATTGCCAATCTTGGCGGTGGTATCGTAGTTCCGCATACCGGCGTAGGTGTACGTATCAACACGGAAATGAATGTTATTGAGGTACTGGCGTTGCTGTTTTGCAATGTTGCCCATGTCCACATACTTATTCTCAAAATCAGTGCGTATAACATTGGCAACAGGAATCAAAAAGTGATTGGATAACCCGAGCAATAATGCAAGGAAAATACCACCCACCCAATAAGGGCGAAGAATTCTGTTTAAACTCATACCCACACTCAACATAGCCACTATTTCACTTCGGAGTGCCAGCTTTGAAGTAAAGAATACCACTGCAATCAAAACAAATACCGGGAACAGTAAACCAATGATATGCGGGAGGAAGCCATAATAATATTTGGTAACAATATCACTAAACCCTAATCCGCTGCGTACAAAATCTTCGCTCTTTTCACTGGCATCAATAGCCAAGGTGATCATTGAAAAGATGACCAGCAGAAAAAAGAAGGTTTTCAGGAACGACTTTAATATGTACCAATCGAGGGTTTTCATCAATGGCTGCAAAGTAAGGACAGAAATTGGAAAAGAAACTGTTAGAATTGCAAACATCAAGCTTTAAAGCCCGCTTAGAAGCGTAAACCGCAAATCAAAACAGCGGCATTGGCGAACTTTACAAATTGATGCTCCCCTTCTTTTGTTATTTTTATCTCTGACAATCTGCCGCAAAAACCCAAAGTTATCTACTATGATCTCTACAGCTGATATTGAAAAAGTGGAGCGCTTAATTCACCTGAGCGAAACCAACCCGGTTTTACCCGATGAATTTATTCCCTGGCATATGCAGGAAAAAGATGAGTTACTGCTTCCACGTGAACTTGTATCGTTGGAAGGACATCCTCTTTTCGATAGTTTAACTGAAACACAAAAACGGGAGCTTGGAAGGCATGAAGTGGTGCAGGTGATGTATTCCTATGCATGGGCCGAAGGGTTGGCATGTTTTATTTTCAATAAACGGTTATTAAAGATTCCACCCGATTCTGTTGAATACCGCTACCTCGTGAAAGAATTGATTGAAGAGTTTCGCCACCAGGATATGTTTGCAAGAGCCATTCGTTTGTTGAATGGAAGGAAAATAAAACTGTCGAAGTTTCACCAGTTTGTCGGCCGCTTTCACAGTCGATATATGCCGGCTTCGTATCAATTCATTTCGGTGCTGGCGGTTGAACTGGTTACAGATATTTATGGAAAGATGATCCGTAAATCACCGGCCGTTTTTGAACCGATCCGTAAAGTATCGGAACTGCATCATATTGAAGAAGGCCGTCATATTCATTACACAAAAATGTGGATGAAACATTACACTGACAATGCAGGCTTTTTCAAACGTACTGCTTTTAGTATTGTGGTGTTGCTGAATATCTGGTATATGCGATCGTTATATGTAACAAAAGTAAATTTTGAAGCTATTGGGGTTGATGATCCGGCTAAATATGCAAACGTTGCCCGCAAACATCTAAAACAAAAATTCGGAACATTTTATCTTGATGAGATCATTGAATTTGTCAATGAATTCAATGGCTTCAACTTTATCACCAAACCATTGTGGAGAAGCATTCTTGCTGCTAAACTATGAAGCGTGTATTTATTGAACATATTGAATCGTACCTCCCAGATGAACGTATCTGCAATGAACAGGTAGAGCAACGCATACGTGCCGGTGGTTTTGATATACAAGCCGGGTTGTTGGAAAAAATGATCGGCAGCGAGATCCGTTATTATGCAAGGAATGATGAACAGGTATCTGACATGGCTGTATCTGCTGCACAAAAATTATTGCATCATTATCCCGATCGCAAAATTGATCTGTTGATCTTTGCCGCCGCATCCGGTGATTTAATTGAGCCGGCCACCGTAAATATTGTACAACAGAAATTAGGATTAACCTGCCCGGGTTTTGATTTGAAAAATGCATGCAACAGCGTTACCAATGCCATTGAAATTGCAAGTGCACTGTTACTGAACAACAGTTATAAAAATATTCTTATTGTCAGCGGAGAAAAAACAAGCGACAGCATTAAGTATACGAACATTGAAAAAGAAACCATCAAAGATCACTTTGCGGCCTATTCATTTGGCGATGCCGGTGTTGCTTTATTATTAACTACCACTACAGAAGACAAAGGTCTCTTTTATCAACGCCATCAAACATTCGGTGAGCATTGGAACCTTTGCCGCATTGAAGGTGGTGGTTCTATGTTTCCAAATGATGCAAGTAAACTCGTTTTTAGTGGCGATACATTTGGATTGAAAAATGTGATCTATGAAATTGCTCCGCCTTTTGTAAAAGATTGTATTCAAGAAGCGGGGCTTACAGTAAATGATATTGATCTTATCTGTACACACCAAGTATCGAAAGACACTTACCGCATGGTGGCAGAAACACTTTCGTATGATGTCAATAAGATCATGCAAACATTTCATCTTTATGGCAATACAGCTGCAACGTCTGTTCCAATTGCCTATCAGCAGTCATTGCTCGATGGCAGATTGCAAAAAGGAAATATCGTCATGTTGTTAGGCATGGCGGCCGGTATTAATATTTCTGTACAGTTAATGAAAGTGTAGCATGTTGTACCAATCACCTTTTTTACAACTACTGCAACAATTGCCGCCAGCCTATGTGGTATGTATTCATAATAACAAAACACTTACTGTAGCAGAATTAATTGAACAAAGTAAAAACCTTGCAGCAAATCTCTCTGCAAAGGGAATAAAGAAAGGCGATCATGTATTGCTTGCATGTGATGTAGGCATTGAGTTCCTGATTTTATTTATGGCGCTGATTCACCTGCGAACAAAAACTGCATTGGTTGATCCGCATATGGGTAATCAGCGCTATGCTTCCAAACTTCAACAGTTTCAACCCAAGTGGGCTTTTATTGACAGCAGGTTGTTGTTGCTGCAGGAACATCCTGTGATCCGGTTTATCTATCGCAGAAAAAAACCTGGAGCATTTTATATTCCTTACTCAAACAGCTATACAATATTTGCAACAGGCATGTGGTTGCCTTTAATGCAAAAGCATCATCGTTTGAAGTTCACAGCAAATGCATCAGCTGATATCATTCCATCAAAGGAAGATGATGAACTGCTTGTTGTTTATACTTCCGGTACATTGGCAGAACCAAAAGCGGTGGTTCATACCATGAACAGTTTATATGAAAGTCTGAAAGCAGTGGCTGCTTTGTTTGATGAAAACAAACAGGCTTCAATGGTTACGCATTTACCACAGTTTGCATTGATTGGTATGATGACGGGTTACAAAACGTTTTTCTGGAAAGAAACCACCCCGCCTGATCAACGGATTGAGTTCATCAAACAACATCAGATCACTACCTTATTTGGCCCACCTGCTGAATACAGGGACCTGATGAGTTATTGCAAGAAAACGAATCAGCTATTTCCCGAAAGTCTTAGCCACCTAATTCTCGGTTCTGCACCGGTGCTGAAATCCCTATTGATTGAATTGCGGCAATTCAGCAAAGCAAAAATTACCTGCTTATATGGAATGACCGAGCACCTGGTTGTTTCGAGTATTGATGCAGATGAAAAAATAAAGTATGCAGGTAAAGGTGATATACTTGGATTGCCATTGAAGGGAATGCAATATAAAATAACTGATGATGGAGAGCTGCTTATTCAATCGCCATTATTATTTAAACGTTATTTTCATTTGCAGGAGGCAGATGAATTTCATGCAACAGGGGATTTGGTTGCAACTGATCCTATGGGACGATTGATCATGAAAGGAAGAAAAAAGAATATGATCATCAGGGCGAACAAAAATATCTATCCCGGTTTGTATGAAACAACCATTGCACAAATCAAAGGCGTAAAGGATGTTTGCATGATAGGATTGTATGATGAAGGCATTCATGATGAACATGTGATCCTTGTTGTGGATGCTGACAATACGTTAACTGAAAAAGCATTGTTGCAGGAATTGAAAAATGGGAAACATGCCATTGATTCAGATGCACTGCCCGACCATATTATTTTCCAGTCAATTCCAAAATCGGGGCGACAACAGAAAACAGATCAGCAAACATTACTTGAACAAATTAAACAACAACTACCATCACTTACGACATTATCATAACAGGAGCCACCGGCTTTATTGGCGCCGCATACACCCGTTACTTTTCAGCGCTGGGTTATTCTGTGTTGGCATTGGGCAGAAGTAAGGATGCGCCAGCAAACTTGTTGAAGTATGCCAACTATCAATCGGTGGATATTGCTGCAACTGTTCCAAATTTAGAAGCAACCATTTGCATTCATTGCGCAGGGCTTGCATCCGACAAAGAATCACTCGATAATTTACTTCAGGTAAATACAGACGGCACAAAAAACATATTCAACAATATTAAAGCCGGGCATTTTATTTATATCTCTTCTGCATCTGTTTACCCGCCCAATGGGTTACTTCATAAAGAAGATGAGCTGGTTGATGAAACCCAATTATCCGCTTATGGCTATTCAAAATTCAAAGGAGAACAATGGCTGCAACAACAGACTTCAGCTGCAACAAAGATCACCGTGATTCGTCCACGTGCCGTGTATGGTGCAGGCGACCGGATACTGATGCCACGCATCCTTCGGCTAAAAAAAGGACCCTTTCTTATAATGCCTGCCAAATTAGATTATGCCATTTCACTTACAAATATTGAAAATCTATTGCTTGCAACGAAGGCAATCATTCAATCAGAAAACGTATACCAATACGAAGTTTATAATGTTACAGATAACCCTGTTCATCAACTGGGAGAAGTGATCGAACAGATTTGGAAAATACTGGGAACAGAAAAGAATAGTTCAGTGAAAGTGCCGCAGCCGATCTTACAGGTTGCAGCAAAACTGCTGCCTCTTTCCGATCTCAATGCAAACACGTTGAAGTATTATCTCTGTCATCATCAATTGTTGAATGAAAAAGTAAAGACAACATTCGGCATTGAACTGCCGCACAACTTTCAGAATTATATGCATGTGCTGGAAAAATGGATCAAATCAATTCCATTAACTGATTTGCAAAAAGGTGCTGCTGACCTACCCTGGAGAAAAGAAACATTATAACCTCGTCTTCATCACTTCCACCATTTCTTTTTTCCAACTAACAAAATCACCGGCAATAATATGTTGCCTTGCCTGCTTCACCAGCCATAAATAAAATGCAAGATTGTGTACACTTGCCAATGTAAGACCGGTAATTTCTTTTGCTTTGATGAGATGTCGCAGATAAGCTTTGCTGTAGTAATTGCTGATATGACAATCGATACCATCATCCAATGGCGAAAAATCTTTCTCCCATCTCTTGTTATCGATATTGATCACGCCTTTGCTGGTAAAGAGCATGGCATTACGTCCGTTGCGTGTGGGCATTACACAATCAAACATATCAACACCTAAAGCAATACATTCTAAAATATTCCACGGCGTACCAACACCCATTAAGTAACGTGGTTTCTGCACGGGCAACTCATCGCAACACAATTCCGTGAATTCATACATCATCTCTTCAGGTTCACCCACACTTAAACCGCCGATGGCACATCCCGTAAGATTTGCATTGGCCATGAATTGAGATGAAGCTGTACGCAGATCTTTATACGTGCTGCCCTGTACAATCGGAAACAGGTTTTGTGTGTATCCGTATTTATCAGGGGTATTATTAAAATGCTTGATGCAACGATCTAACCAACGATGTGTTAATTCCATCGACTTTTTGGCATAGTTGTAATCACTTGGGTATGGCGGACATTCATCAAACGCCATCACAATATCGGCACCAATGTTCCGCTGGATATCCATCACGCTTTCCGGCGTAAACAAATGCTTACTGCCGTCAATATGACTTTGAAAAACCACGCCTTCTTCCTTGATCTTTCGATTACCAGCCAACGAAAAAACCTGGTAACCACCACTATCCGTCAAAATTGGTTTATCCCAACCATTGAACTTGTGCAACCCACCGGCGGCCTCCAATACTTCAGTTCCCGGGCGCAGGTACAAATGATAAGTGTTTCCCAGAATGATCTCAGCCTTCACCTCCGTTTTCAATTGCTCAACCGTAAGCGACTTTACGCTGCCCACTGTGCCTACCGGCATAAAAATGGGCGTTTGAATTTTGCCGTGATCGGTGGTAATCTCACCTACCCTTGCTTTCGATTGCGTATCGGTATGTTGTAATTGAAACTGTAAAGCCGCCATAAGGGCGCAAAGATAGCCGATAGGCAGTAGTCATTAGCCAAAAGTGGGCATTTCAAATACATTCGACCTACACAAAATCGGCCAATAGCTATCGGCTTCCACACATCTGAATAACATTACCGTAACTGTTTCCATTCAATGCAATATTTTCGCAGCTGTTTATGAGTGTGTATTGGCCCGAAATCTTATTTGCTGCTTTCTGTGCAATGGCAGCCATCCAGGTATTTTACTACCTGTACTTTTTTACCCGTTTGGCATTTTACAAAAAGCCGAAAGCGGAAAGCTCTATGCAGCATGCCGTTTCGGTGGTGGTTTGCGCAAGGGATGAAGCGCAAAATCTTGCTGATAATTTACCGGAAGTATTGCAACAGGAATACCGATCAACATTTGAGGTGATAGCGGTGAACGACAATTCATTTGACGACAGCAAGTATGTGCTGGAATATTTGTCAAAACCTTTCCGCAACCTCCGCCCCATTGAGTTGAAACAGGAAGCAAGATTGATCAATGGGAAAAAATTTCCCTTATCAATTGGTATTAAAGAAGCAAAGTATGAATTGTTATTGCTCACCGATGCTGATTGCAAACCTGCAAGTGGTAAATGGATCGAGTTAATGCAGGGAGCATTCAGCAATGGAAAAGAAATTGCATTGGGCTATGGTGCCTATTATAAAAAGCCAGGCTTTTTGAATAAGCTCATCCGTTTCGAAACATTTTTATCAGCACTGCAATATTTCTCCTATGCATTAGCTGGCATGCCTTATATGGGTGTGGGTCGTAACCTTGCTTATAAAAAAGAATTATTCTTCCGCAACAAAGGCTTCTCTTCGCACAATCAATTACCTGGCGGCGATGATGATCTCTTCATTAACCAGGTAGCAACAAAAAAGAATACAGCTGTTGTGTTAGATGAAGAAGCCTTCACTTTATCAGAACCAAAAACAAGATGGAGCACATGGCGGAGTCAGAAAGCAAGACATTACACTACCAGCAATCATTACAAAGGCATTCATAAGTTTTTGCTTGGCTTGTTTGCATTCTCACATTTTCTCTTCTATCCACTGCTGGCAGCTTCCATCATTTTCTTTAACTGGTGGATGGCATTGGCGGTATTTGGTTTCAGATTTTTGCTGCAGGGATTTATTTATTATAAGGCAATGAACAAGCTTAATGAAAAGGATCTTTTCTGGCTTTATCCGTTGCTAGATATCTGGCAATGGTTTTATTATCTTTTATTTGCAAATTCGTTATTCAAAAAACCGAAAGCCAATTGGAAGTAGTACTTAAATATTTTTCTGATTTCACACCCGCCCAGTTGCAACAGTTTCAACAACTCGAATCGGTGTATAAAGAGTGGAATGAAAAGATCAATGTGATCTCACGAAAAGACATTGACAGTTTATACGAAAAACATGTGTTGCATTCATTAGCTATTGCAGCCGTGTTCAATTTTCAACCCGGCACACAAATATGCGATCTTGGTACAGGTGGTGGATTCCCAGGAATTCCTCTGGCCATCTTTTTTCCTGAAGTACAATTTCATTTAACTGACAGCATCAATAAGAAATTAAAAGTGGTGAATGAAGTAGCATCAGCCATTGGTTTAAAAAATGTAACGACACAACATACACGCACGGAGCAGATCGTCAATCGAAAATTCGATTTTGTAGTAAGCCGTGCCGTTGCCCCGTTAAAAGATCTCTGGAAATGGAGCGTGCCTATCTTAAAAGCCAAAGGACAAGGCAAACCGGCCACAGCATTTGATGAGCCTTTTTACGGAGGGCTTATTTGCTTAAAAGGAGGCGATCTTGCCGAAGAAGTGAAGGAAAGCGGACTGTCTCCTGTTGTGTGGGAGATTGACCAGTTGTTTACCGAAGATTTTTATAAAGAGAAATTCGTGATGGCCGTAAAACGCTGATGATGTGAGAATAACGCTCTTTATTCCCGCTTAGCTTTTGTTTTTCCCTCTCATGTAATAAGGGGTCATATTACCACTTAGTGGTATTTCCTATGTTGCATTAAAAGGTCAACTTTGCAGTATGAAAAAAATTTCTGTTTGTATTGTTGAAGATGTAACTGACATCCGCCAGGCACTGGAGCAGATCATCGAATTAAGTGAGAATTGCAGTTTGGCCGGATCTTTTTCATCTGGTGAAGAAGCAGTGGTAAAAATTCCTTTGATAAAACCGGATGTTGTGTTAATGGATATTGGTTTAGGTTCAACCAATGGTATTGATCTCGTGAAAGAATTAAAACCCCAGCACCCCGAAGTATTGTACATGATGTGTACGGTGTATGAAGAAGACGAAAAGATCTTTGATGCTTTGCGTGCAGGTGCAAGTGGTTACATTCTCAAAAAATCATCTCCTGCGAAATTACTGGATGCAATTGGCGAATTGGTTGATGGTGGCGCACCTATGAGCAGCCAGATAGCGTTGAAAGTAGTGAATGCATTTAAAGATATGCCTGTGCAGGAGACAATTGCATTAAGTCCTGAGAACGCAGATACAACAGTATTGACCCGCCGTGAAAAAATGATCCTTGAAAAACTTGCGCAGGGAAAAATTTATAAAGAGATCGGAAAAGAATTAGACATCAGTCCTGAAACTGTACGTAAACATGTATATCATATTTACGAGAAGCTGCACGTGAATAATCGTGTTGAAGCAGTCAATAAATTTTACGGAAGATAATTTTTAATTTAGCATTGTATATAAGTAAACAGGTTGACAAGTAAGAAGGCAAACGCCAACGAACTCATCAACCTGTTTTATTTACTTAAGTACTTTTCTGCTTATTTTCTTCTTCGCACATTACCATTTCAATTCAAGCTTATTATTCCTCCTGTCAACATCAGCCATCCGTTGTGATGGATCAATTTCCACGATCGTTAGATCTCTGAGTGGTTTATCAAACTCAATTACATAAGTTGGATGTGTCCATTTCCATGCAGGATAAACTGTTCTCGTAATTGTATTCTCTGCAGGCTTTTCACCAAACATAAGATAAGCAGGAACATAGTGCATTTGCTGTGTGCCATCCTTAAATGTCAGTACAAGATCAATGGGCATCGGCATTTCATTCACACGCTTCAAACGTATTTTCGATTTGCCACCTTCTTCCCATAAACTATCAATACCATAATCGATCGTTTTTGTACTGTTCACCCAATATTCTTTGTACCAATCCAATTGCAGTCCACTTACCTTCTCAGCAATACGCATAAAATCATTTACGTTGGGATGTTTAAAACGCCATTGCTTATAATACTCCAGTAAAGTTTTATCTCTTACAGTATCACCTGCGATATACCCTAACTGAGAAAGAAACACGGCGCCTTTTGAATAAGAAGCAATTGAATAGGCAAAATTAGTATTGAAGTGATCTGCATGTGTTGTCATTGGTTCCTCTAACCGGCTTTTCACCAGGCTGAAATAACTGCTGTAATTATCTGCATGATACTTTGGCAATTTATCATCATCCTCACGTGTTGTGCCGCTGCGTTTTGCCATCTCTGTGAAATAATAGTTGGCAACAAGGTCAGTTGCATAATCAGTAAACCCTTCATCCATCCATGCATATAAACTTTCATTGGTGCCCATCAACATTTGGTACCAGGTGTGCATCCATTCATGAAAAACAGTACCAAGCCCGGGTCCGTTCAGCAATGTGGCCATGGGATATTCCATACCGCCATCGCCACCTTGAATAAATGAATATTGTTTGTAAGGATATGCACCGAAGCTTTTTGCAATGAACGGATAAACGATCTCAGCAGCATCAGCCACCTTCATCCATGCTTCATCATTCTTAGGATTGTTTGGTTGATAGTTATAGAACACATGAAGCGTTGGACCATTCTTCACCTGCCGAAGAATATGTTTGTATTCAGCATCTGCAGCCCAAACAAAATCGTGCACATTAGGGGCTGTAAACTTCCAGGTAAGTTTATCACCTGCAGGTCGAACCACTTTTACACCTGCAGCTTCATATCCATGACCTATTTGATTTGCATTGGTTAAATAACCCGTGCCGCCAATGACAAACTTTTTATCGATGGTAATGTTTACATCAAAATCGCCCCACACGCCATAAAACTCACGGGCAACATATGGGTTGGGATGCCAGCCATCTGCATCGTATTCACATAACTTGGGATACCATTGCGACATCGAAAATTTTACACCATTTGCTGCATCTCTTCCACTACGACGAACCTGTAAAGGAACCTGCGCATCCCATTCCATTTCAAGCATTACTTTTTGCTTTGGCAAAATAGATTTGCTGAGTTTTACTTCAAGAATGGTTTCATGTTCGGTTATTGTTTGTGCAACACCATTCAACTTCAGCGACTTTATTTTCTGGTAACCGATCTCATTTTCTTTCAGATTGAGTATACGATCCCTCACACGAGCATCCCAATCCTGTCCCCTGCCAATTTTAGTTTTACCTAACTCACGGCTGCGGGTATCCATCATACTGTTTGGCTGAAATGCATTCCAGTAAACATGATAAAACAGTTTATCTAATGTATCAGGAGAGTTGTTGGTGTATTCGAGTTTCTGTTTACCGCTGTAACGATTTGTGGTTACGTCCATATCAATATCCATCACATATTTTACCCGTTGCTGCCATCGATTAGGCTGGGCATACAGTTCAAATGAGGTACAGACAATAGCTACGATCAAAACAATATTCTTCATGCTCAATAATTTGAGCTGTAAATATCTTTAAAAATCCTGTTCAGAAAACCTTAAATGATGAGCGGAGTAATTCTGCAATCAGAAGCCTGAAATAAGCTGTACTTAAAGGCTCAGCAGCTCTTCATACAATCTTCCTTTTGCATCAAACACCAGTTTCTTTTTATTGAGCACAGATTTCTGCACAATGATATAGTACTCGTTTGCTTCGATCCTTGGCTTTGTAACAGTTAATACATCTTTCAAAGTCCAGTCTTTGTACTTGCTGTTTTTAAACCCTTGCTGCACAACTTCCGGCAACGTTTCCAGCTTCACTTGTTCCTCAGTGCTTACCCAATCACCTTTAGGCGTGTAATTTGCTTTCAACTTTCGCTCACCTAAAGTAAAACGTACAACATGATTATCTAATCCTCCACTCCATTTCAGATCTTTTGCTTCAGGATATTGTTTATCAAAACTCTGTTTCACGATATCAGGGACAGAAAATATCTGTTGAGCATTGGTGTTCGTATGCGAAAAAATCAAGAAGATCAAAAAGGAAAAAACAATTTTCATTTGTATTCATTTGTATACTGCAAAACTAGGCAGCTTTCGTGCCTTAAAATGTTAACGGCAAGTTGAATATAACCTGAATGAGATCGGGGAGAATTATTCTTTACCAGCCACCACAATTACAATTTCACCTTTGATGGCTTTGGCTGCAAAATGATCATGTACTTCTTTTAATGTACCACGCTTGTTTTCTTCAAACTTTTTGGTGAGCTCACGGCTTACACAACACAAACGATCTTCACCAAAATACTGCATGAAATCATTGAGTGTTTTCAACAACCGAAAAGGCGATTCATAAAAGATCATTGTTCGTTCTTCTTCTGCCAATTGCTTGAGTGCAGTCATTCTTCCTTTTTTCTGCGGAAGAAATCCTTCGAATGTAAAACGTGTGGTTGGTAATCCGCTATTCACAAGCGCAGGCACAAATGCAGTAGCACCCGGCAATGTTTCAACCACGATATCATTCTTAACACATTCACGAACGAGGAGAAACGCAGGATCGCTGATACCGGGAGTACCGGCATCAGTCAGCAAAGCCATTTTCTTTCCTTCTTTTAGCTGATCAACCAGGTGTTGCACGATTTTATGCTCGTTGTGCTGGTGATAAGGCGAGATGGGTTTTTGAATGTTGTAATGATTCAGCAGAACGCCACTCGTACGTGTATCTTCTGCAAGTATCAGATCAGCATCCTGCAGCACTTCCAATGCACGGAGTGTAATATCTTTCAGATTACCGATTGGAGTGGGAACAAGAATCAACATGAAACAAGTATGAAGTAAGAAGTACGAGATACGAATGTACAGGCTCTTACTTCCTGCTTCCTACCTCCTACATCGTGTTTAGTTCACTGAAATTTCGTACTGCTCCATCACCGGGTTGGCGAGGAGTTTTTTTGCAGCTTCTTCAGCAATTGCTTTTGCGTCGTCGGCAGTAGCCGCATCGATCTGCATGCTGATATTTTTTCCAATACGCACATCAGCCACGCCTTGTAAACCTAAATTACTTAAACCACCCATTACGGCTTTACCTTGTGGATCTAATAAATCTTTCAGCGGCATTACTTTCACCTGAACTGTGTACGTCATTGTCGTATAATTAAATTATGAGATTTGTTTACGAAGCAGCAAAGATAAAGCAACGTAGGTTAAATAAATAAGCGGAATAGCCGCCCATTGAAAAACAACTGCCAAACTAATCGAGATAACCGCCAGTATGATCTTGGGTTGATTTCCCTTAAAGCTGTAATCTTTAAACTTGAGACTCATGATGGGCAGATCGCTAACCATGAGATAGCTGATAAGAACAGTGATGCCGTACAATACCCAGCGGTTCAATACAAGCGGCGCCAGATCCCAGTTATTGTACCAAACTACCAATGGTAAGGCTGCTACCATAAACCCGGTGATGGGTGTAGGAACACCACGGAAAGAAATGCTTTGGCGTTTATCAATGTTGAATTTGGCCAATCGCCATGCTGCACCACAGGCAATGAGTATGGCTGGTAACAAAAACCAAATGGACGTATCAAAAGCTGTTTCTTCTTTGAGGTAACTCATGCGCAGCAGTTGATACATGATCATTGTTGGCGCTACACCAAACGTCACACAATCGCTTAATGAATCGAGTTGTTTTCCCATTTCGGAAGATGCCTTCATTAAACGTGCAAGAAAGCCGTCGAGAAAATCAACGATACCTGCTGCAAAAATGAAGAAAGAAGCATACGCCATTTTCTCCGGGAGATTAATAACAAGATTTTCTCCATTAACTGTTGTAATTGATTCTCCAGGTTGCAGAATAAGAATGATCGCAATGCAGCCGAATACCAGATTCAGCAGTGTAAAAAGATTTGGGATTTGTTTCATGTTACTGGTTCATGGATAATAGTTCATGGTTCATGGCACTCATCAATGAGCTATGAGCCATGAACCATAAACGAATTTATTTCTTCATCAATGCTTCGATCTCTTCAACCGTGATGGGAATATTCTTCATGAGATCTTTATTTCCACTGCGGGTGATCCAGAAATTATTTTCAATGCGTACACCCATTTGTTCTTCTTCAATATAAATACCGGGCTCAATGGTAAACACCATGCCTGCTTTTACAGGTTCTGTTTTTGTACCAAGATCATGCACATCAATCCCAAGATGATGGGAGATACCATGATAGAGATATTTGCGGTAAGCTCTGTTCTCTGCATCTTCATTCTTCACATCAGTCTTTTTCAATAAACCAATTTTTAAAAACTGTTGTGTTGCTTCCTCTCCTACTTTATTGGTATAATCAACAATGGTGATGCCCGGCTTCAGAATGCTCTTGCAATAGTTGTGAATATTCAGGCAAGCATTGTAAACTGTTTTTTGCCTGCGTGTAAACTTACCATTCACCGGAACAGTGCGTGTAAGATCGGCACAATAGCCACCATACTCTGCACCAAAATCCATCAAGATCAATTCGCCATCTTTACATTCCCCGTTATTGCTAACGTAATGCAATGTTCTTGCATTATCGCCACTGGCAATAATACTTCCGTATGCGGGACCTGTTGAGCCCTGCGATAAAAATGAATGATAGATCTCTGCTTCAATTTCATTTTCCCTTACACCAGGTTTAATAAAACCAAGTAAGCGACGGAAGGTTACATCGGTAATATCCATTGCCTTCTGCATCAGTTCCACTTCCTCTGCTGTTTTAATGGCACGCAGATCTCTCATAATTTTTGCAGCACGTAGAAAATTATGCAACGGATATTTTGCTTTCATCTCATCAATAAAGCGGTAGTCACGACTACGGATAGGCGAAGCTTTGCGATCGTTCTCGTTACTGCTTAAATAAATATGATCAGCAAGGTGTACCCATGCCTGCAGCAATCCTTCAATACTATCTAACCAAACAATTGTTTGAATACCGGAAATTCCTCTTGCTTCATTTGCACGCAAGCGTTTACCATCCCACTTCTCTTTTAATTCATTTGGACGAACAAGCACCAACACTTCCCTGAACTTCGGATCAGGATTATCAGGAAACAAGATTACCATACTGTCTTCCTGCATTACGCCGGTAAGCCAAAAGAGATCGCTGTTTTGTTTATACGAATGTAGTGCGTCACCATTCATGGGCCACTCATCGTTGCTTACAAAAACAGCAATTGAGTTGGGTTGCATGGCTTTGATAAAACGTTCACGGTTTTTTGTAAACAGTTCGGGTTTAATGGGCTGAAATTTCATACGACAATTATTAGGTGCGCAAAATAAGCTATCGTGGGTGGCTACCCAATTCTGTCAGCAATTAATCCACAGAAAGTGAAAAACTAACGACCGTTTGATTAATATTTATAAATCGTTCACCCCCTGTTGGATATTGTTCAATAATATCCATAATAGCTGCACTATTTTAAAAATCATCAACCAAATATCTCATTTCATTTGATTTCATATAGTCGGGAACGATTGCGGAATTTTTCTGGCATCGGCCAACCCTGTATTTTTGACGGGCCATATAAACGAACTATTGATTATGTCTATACCAAGTGTATTCTTTCCCGAGCAGAAACTATTGAAGCTCGGTTTAAAGCTATCGAGTAATATCCATTATCAACTCAGTCCCGAAGAGTTAGCCGAACAATCGATTAACCGTGGGCAAGGTCAGTATAACGACACCGGCGCCCTTTGCATCAATACCGGCAAATTCACCGGTCGCTCTCCAAAAGACAAGTTCATAGTACTTGACGATATCACGAAAGACACGGTGCATTGGAACGATTTCAACCAAGCCATTGATGAAAAGTATTTCCATATTCTTTATAAGAAGATGATGGATTACCTGGGCAAAAAAGATGAATTATGGGTGAGAGACTCGTATGCCTGTGCCGACAGCAATTACCGTCTCAACATTCGTGTAGTAAACGAAAATCCATGGAGTAATTTGTTTGCGTATAATCTTTTTCTTCGCCCCAACGAAGAAGAGCTTGACAGCTTTGAACCTGACTGGCATATTATACAAGCGCCTAATTTCTCAGCCAACCCCGAAACCGATGGCGTACGCAACTGCAACTTTTCGATCGTAAGCTTTACACACAAAATGATCCTGATTGGTGGCAGCGGCTACACAGGTGAAATGAAGAAAGGAATTTTCACTGTGCTTAATTATCTGTTGCCACAACAAAAGAATGTATTGAGTATGCACTGCAGTGCCAACGTGGGAAAGGATGCTGATGTGGCTGTGTTCTTTGGATTAAGTGGCACCGGTAAAACAACATTGAGTGCAGATCCTGCACGTAAATTAATTGGTGATGATGAGCATGGATGGAACCATGGTTCTGTTTTTAATTTTGAAGGTGGTTGTTATGCCAAGTGTATTGATCTGACGGCTGAAAAAGAACCGGAGATCTTCAATGCTATTCGCCCGGGTGCATTAGTTGAGAATGTTCAGTTCTTTAACGGAACAAACAAAATTGATTTCAGCAGTAAAGCCATTACTGAAAATACACGAGTAAGTTATCCGCTGCATTTTATCAGTAATGCATTGGAGCCCGCTGTTGGTGGCTTACCTAAAAATATTTTCTTTCTTACCTGCGATGCAACCGGTGTACTACCTCCAATTGCCAAGCTTACGCAAGGCCAGGCGATGTACCAGTTCATTAGCGGCTATACTGCAAAAGTTGCAGGTACAGAAGCTGGTGTTACAGAACCTAAATCAACGTTCAGTGCATGTTTCGGTGCACCTTTCCTTCCGTTGCATCCTGCAAAATATGCTGAGATGTTAGGTAAAAAGATGAATGAAAACAAAGTGAATGTCTGGCTGGTGAATACAGGCTGGACAGGTGGCAGTTATGGAGTTGGTAACCGTATTAAACTTTCATATACAAGAGCATTGATCAGTGCAGCCTTGAATGGCGAGTTGAATGATGTTGAATACGAAAACATGCCTGTGTTCAATCTTGCTATTCCAACTGCATGTACTGCAGTTCCGTCAGAGATTCTAAATCCCCGAAATACCTGGACAGATAAAGCAGCTTATGATGTAAAAGCGAAGTCTTTAGCTGAACAGTTTATAACTAATTTCAAAAAATATGCTTCCGGCAGTGGCGAAGAAATTCTAGCCGCAGCGCCGCAAGTGTAAGTGGTCGTAATCGATTGTTTGCTAAGAACAGAAAACCCCGCTATTCATGGCGGGGTTTATTATTTTATATGTGGTTACTGCTATTAAAACAATCCATATAACTGAGAGTCGATCTTATTAATGATCTCACCGAAATGCTCTTCGTTTTCGGCAAACTTATTTGCATCAACATCAATCACCAATAAACTTCCTTCTTTGTATTGATCGATCCACTTGTTATAATACTCGTTGAGTTTTTTGAGATAATCAAGACGGATATTTTCTTCATATTCCCTGCCTCGCTTTTGAATCTGTGCTACCAATGTTGGCACAGATGCTTTTAAATAGATCAACAGATCGGGAGGAGAAACCATTGTCTTTAATGTAGAGAAGAAGGAAAAGTAATTCTCAAAATCACGCTTACCCATCAAACCCATATCATGAAGATTGGGTGCAAAGATGTGTGCATCTTCAAAAATAGTACGGTCTTGAATAACCGTTTCTGTACCACGTTGAATTTCCAATACCTGATTCAGGCGATTGTTTAAAAAGTAGATCTGAAGATTAAAACTCCAGCGTGGCATGTCTTCGTAAAAATCGTTGAGGTAGGGATTATGATCCACATCTTCAAACTGGGGAATCCATTTATAATGCTTTGCCAGCATTTCAGTAAGGGTCGTTTTTCCAGCGCCGATATTACCGGCAATAGCCACATGTTTTGGTTTTTTACTTTTCGCCATAAATCAGATAAATTCCAATGTACACCATCCAAAATAGAAGGACGTTCAAAGTAAAACTTCTTTTTGGATTTTGGGTTTTGGACCTTGTATTTTTTAAAAATAATTAAGCCCCATTGCTTCCCTGGTTAACTCAATGGTTTTGCGGGCACTGATCCTTGCTTTTTCCGCTCCTTTCAACATCACTTCTTTCAGGTATGCATCATCGTTTTCAATAGCTTTTGCTTTTTCACGAATGGGTGTAACAAATTTTACCATGTCTTCACCCAGTTGCTTTTTCATATCACCATACCGGATCACACAATTATTGAAATCGTCTTCAAACTTCTGAATAGTATCAGGCGTACTTACCAAACGCATCAACTGGAATATATTTTCAATGTAATCGGGCTTTGTTGAATTGGGTTCAGTTGGACCAGAATCTGTTTTTGCCTTCATTACTTTTTTTCGGATCACATCATCCTCATCTGCCAGATAAATCGTTGCGTTCTGGTTTTCACTCTTACTCATCTTTCCTGTTCCGTCGAGGCTGGGTACTTTTATCAACTCCCCACCAAAATTAAAAGCCGATGGTTCAGGGAACACGTCACCATAACGGTGGTTGAACCGGTTGGCAAAGTTGCGGGCCATTTCAAGATGCTGCTCCTGGTCCTTACCAACGGGAACATAACTGGCACGAAACAGTAAAATATCTGCTGCCATTAACACAGGGTAAGTAAGTAACCCGGCATTCACATTATCAGGATGTGCTCTTACCTTGTCTTTAAACGTAGTCGTTTTTTCCAGCTCACCTTTATAAGCCATCATGTTGAGATAGAGATAAAGCTCTGCTGTTTCATAGATATGACTCTGGCAATAGAACGCCACTTTTTCAGGGTCTAATCCGCAGGCGATATTCTCTGCAAACACACGTCTTACATTTGCTTTCAACTCTTTGGTATCGGGATGTGTGGTGAGAGAATGCCAATCGGCCACCATAAAAAAACATTCATACTCATCCTGCATTTTCACATAATTCTTCATGGCACCGAAATAATTCCCCAGGTGCAGGTAACCTGTAGGGCGAAGGCCGCTCATGACTATTTCTTTCTGTTTGCTCATATCATTTGATCTTTCTTACACTTCGAATAAGTGGGCGAAGATAAAACTTGTTTCCTCTGCTTTGCACAAAAAAATCCCTCCGTTTACGGAGGGATTGCGAGAGAAAATATGTTTACATTAATAACTTCTCAGCTTCAATTCAACCCTGCGGTTTTTAGATTTCCCGGCGGCTGTTTTATTATCAGCAATTGGTTTATCAATTCCGTAACCGGCAGAAGTTAAACGGCCTTTATCAACACCTTGAGCAACCAAATAAGCCTTTACAGCAGCTGCACGGTTTTCAGACAATACTTGATTTTTTGCTGCATCTCCAGTGTTATCGGTGTGACCTTCAACATCCAACTGAAGAGTTGGATTGTCTTTTAAAATCTGCGCAACTTCATTTAATGGAGCATATGATTTCTTTTGCAACTGGTAACTACCTGTATTAAAGAAAATATTACGTGCTGCAAATTCAACCTTGGTTTTAATTTCTTCTTTTACTTCAGGACAACCTGCATTTGCAGCAATACCTGCCACTGCAGGACATTTATCTTCTTCATCATTCACGCCATCTTTATCAGTGTCAGGAATAGGGCAACCATTGTAACGTGCCACACCTGCCTGTTGAGGGCATTTATCTTCTTCGTCATTAATACCATCTTTATCGGTATCAGGGATCGGACAACCGCTGTAACGGGCCAAACCTGCAACATCAGCACATTTATCATCCTTATCAGCAACACCATCCTTATCCTTATCAGGACAACCACGTAATGCAGCCACACCTGCTTCATCAGGGCAAACATCATCAACGTCCAAAACACCATCACCATCTTTATCTTTTGGAGGCTCCGGAGCCGGAGGAGGTGGCGGTGGCGGAGCAACTCTTTCTTTAAGCGGCACGCTTACACCAAACGAATGAACCAATCCATAATTAGCTCTTGAAGTAACCGGTACACGATATCCGGTATTAATATGAACAAATACCTGATCGAATAAATTCACCTGTAACCCTGCACCAACAGGTATTTGTGCCATCCAGTTTCCTCTCTCAACTGAGGCGCCAATACCAGCCTGTAAATAAGGGACTACCCAATAATTATCAGGAAGCAGTTTTATATTCAGATTTGCATCTAGTTCACCATAAAACTTATCACTGGTTCCAACATCCAGAGTGTTACGGGAAGGGTAGGTTAAGAATGTGCCGCCAAGCCTTGCCATAACATCTACATTATTAGTAATTCCCTGCATGTAGTGAACAGTGAGTCCTGGATTCAAGCGATCTCCTTTCCCTAAACTTTTTTCTCTGAGAACAGTTGAAAGACCCTTGTTTTTTATATCAACACCCGACTGAAAATCAAACATAGAAAACTGAAAACCAATTGAAGGCAGTTTTTTAAGATCCTTGTTCTGAGCGCCTGCGGTTAAAAAACCACAAAAAACGATCAGTAAAGCGAGCACTTGTTTCATAATATGAATTGTTTTGGAATGAGCAAAAATAACGGTAGGTAGCATAACCTTAAAATTAATTACCCACATTCTTAAGGATTTAATACGGAATTTATTTTGAAGGAGGCTTTTTACCCAGCACCTCAACCTTTACCCGGGTTAACCCACTTTTGATAAAGCCAAGCTTTGTGGCTGCTGCTCTCGACAGATCGATGATGCGCTTATTCTTATGATGCAGCCTGTCGTTTATTTTAACCACCACCGAGCGTTTATTGCGAAGATTGGTTACCCGCACATAAGTGCCTAGTGGAAGCGTGTTATGAGCAGCGGTAAGTTTCTGATTACTGAAAATTTCACCGTTAGCCGTTTTACGGCCATTAAACTTATTGGAGTAAAAACTGGCCAGGCCATATTGGATCTTTGACTTACTGCTTGATTTTTTTTCCGGCTTTGTACTGTCTTGCTGCGCTGTAACATCGAGTACCGATACAGAAAAAAACAACACAAAAAGAAGGCAGAATTTCTTCATCAATCGTTATTTGGTTGAGAAATATGCTTCACGTGCCACTTTATCTTCGTTGTAAATATCTTCAAAGAAAATAAGTTTCCCCTCTTTTCCGGCTGCGGTAAAGTAACGGAAATAAACGGGAAGTTTGGTTTTTACCTTCACCACATGTTTCTCTTTTCGTTCAAGCCAAACTTTGATAGAATCGCTTTCTACACGAGTTGGATCAAATTCATAGTTAACACTATCGAGCGCTGAAATATAGTAGGTAAGTTTCTCCCATTCCTGCACACGCACACAACCATGACTTAATGCACGCTTTGCATTTTTAAACAGGTAACGTTGATTTGTATCGTGCAGATAAACAGAATATTTATTGGGGAAGTTGAATTTTAAAATACCTAATGCATTATCATCACCACTACCCTGTACAACTTTATACGGAATTCCTTTTTTATATTTTGTCCAGTCAACAGAATATGGATCAACTACTTCACCTTCCCATGTAAGAAGAGAATATCCTTTCTTAGCAAGATAACCCGGATCACGCCTCATTGCAGGAACAATTTCCTTCATGATAATACTGTTAGGAATTGTCCATTGCGGATAAGTAACCATATCACTGATGCGACTCGTTAACAAGGGTGTTCTGGTATTTGGTTTACCCACCACCACTTTACTTTCAATACGGAGTGTATCATTATCCCACAGCTCCAGTTTATAAGCAGGAAGATTTACCCATATATAACGCTCGGGCATTTTTGGCGGAAGTACTTTATACCTGTCAAGATTAATAGCGATGCGTTTGAATTTCTCCTCATCAGTATTGTTGAGAAGACGAACTACCTGCACACCAAATTTACCATCAACAGTCAGCTCTTTTTTCTTTTGAAGTTTGATAAGCGCTTCTTTTAATTGCGACGAATCTACCTGTTCCAATTGCCAGCTAAGCATTCCTTCTTCCTGTAAACGTTTCATCAACGATTTTACAAACGCCAATGAATCTTTATAAGGATAAGAAACATATGTGTACTTTTTATCAAAGTCGGCACTGTCAATAAATTGTTTTGCTGCCACTTTTAATTCTACATAACCTTCATGTGTTGGTTCTAATGCATGAAACACCTCCGTTATAGATTTACCATTTACTACTGCATTAAGATTTGACTGATAAAACTTATCGGTCAACACTGAATCCGGATTCATAAATGTGCTATCAACCTTTAAACGACCTACATGTAAATGAGCAGCGATATTAAAAAACGCATCGGTCAGTAATACATCAGCCTTCGACCAAAGAGCAGCGTCCCTCCTGTCGCCAACAGCAGCAGTATCTGCAGCAAAACGTGCAGCAATGTTTTTTAATACAGGATAGTGATAATCGTTGGGAAATAATCCATACAACTTTGCCTGTTGAATAAACAGCAACATCGAATCAGCTAAAGAAAGAAATTGTTCATCGCTGCTCCAAACAGCTTTATAACCTGATTGTTTATAATAAGCATCAACAACACTAAAACGGGAAATTTTGGTACTGTCATCAGCTTTTCCATCATTTTCAATACGGGAAAGTAATTCATTGATATTTGTCTTTACCCGTTCATTCATTTGTTCGGGTTCAACAACAATATCTTTTACCTCTTTCGTTTCTCCATCGCCACAGGCGTTCATGGCCAACATAAGAACAAAGAACAGGAACAAAGAAGAGGCGGTAAACTGTTTTCTCATGTAATGATTACATTTATCCTTCCATCACCAAAAAATTCAGCAATGGATGTTTTTCAGATAGTCAAAATAGCGAAACGGTTGCACATAGCAATAACCGCTGTCTTGTTTTTTTCCCTGTTTGTTTTACCTGCCTGTGCCCAACAACTGAAAACCAGCAGTTATGGCGTTCGATACATTACTTCTGAAAAAAATTACCGGCAAACATTAACATTGGACAGCAATAAAAAAATGGTTGAGCTGAAGCAATTGCTACCCGGGCTTATTTATGAACTACACTATGCAACCAATGGAAACTTTGTAAAACAACCGCTTTATCCAACAAATACAAACCATACATTTTTACGATTACCTGCCGCAAAAGCTTTACAAAAAGTACAAACTGAGTTGAAACAAAAAGGATTGGGCTTAAAAATTTTTGATGCCTATCGCCCCTACTCTGTTACCATAAAATTCTGGGAACTGATCAAGGATGAACGTTATGTTGCCAATCCTGCAAAAGGTAGTGGGCATAACCGTGGTTTAGCTGTTGACTTAACGATTGTTGATTTGAAAACAGGTGTTGAGTTAGATATGGGAACCGGCTTTGATAATTTTACTGATACGGCACATCATTCATTTACACAATTATCAACAACCGTTTTGCAAAACAGAAAACTATTGAAAGAAGTGATGCTCAAACATGGCTTTAACTTATTGGAAACAGAATGGTGGCATTACTATTGGCCAAATGACAGGAACTATGAAGTGCTGAATCTTGATTTTAAAAAACTGAAGAAGTTTTCTAATTAATTGCTACCACATCCACCACCGCATCCACATTAATTGTTCCATACACATGCGGAAATGTATCTTCTGTTGATGGACTCCATTCAAACACAAAGCGACTTGTGAGTTTGTCTGTATCAATTACAAGCTTTACCAAATCTGTTTTGCCGGCAAAATAACGTTCAAGCACACCTGCCACCTGGTTTTCCTGTGAGCAATGAATAAACCCTTCGTCTTTGAGAGAAGGCGTTTCATAGTAGCCGTTGGCTTTTGCTGCATTCCATTCGGCAGCGGTAGTAACATGATAAATAATGGGCATCGTTAACGTTTTACTTCGTTCAGTTCAATTAAATAACCATCTGGATCGGCAACATAAATCTGTACAGCACCATCAAAGCGAACCTGCTTGTGGAAACTCATCTTATGTTGCGTTAAATATTTTTCAGCAGCAGTAATGGATATAACAAACAATGCAAAGTGACTGCCGTTGCGATCGTTCTTCACGTCGAAATCTCTTCCTGCCAATAAATGGATCTGTTGATCAGTTCCCAACTTAAACCAGGAACGGATTGCTTTGAGTGAATCAGGAACAGCAACGGGTTCAAGCCCCATTACTTCTTTATAAAATTTGGTGCTTGCAGCAATGTCTTTTACGTGTAAAGCAACATGATTGTGTTTTACCACTTCAATCCTTGCATCAGTTTGTGCATAAGAAATCGTTGTGATGAATAAGGCAAAAAAGGCAATCGTTATTCGTTGAAACATATGTAAAGTTAAGAGACGATACGTTTGATCCGTTGTTCCTGCAACATTAAATCAGCCAGTACAATTGCTGTTGCAGCTTCAACAATCACAGGAGCACGCAATGCCACACAAAGATCATGACGTCCTTTGATCGAAAATTTTTCCATCTGTTCTGTGTCCCAGTTTAAGCTGGTTTGTTCTTTTGGAGTTGAAGATGTTGGTTTGATAGCAATACGGAACACCAGTTCATTTCCATTGGTAATGCCTCCTACCACACCGCCTGCATGATTGGTAACAGTTTTACCAACCATATTTTCAATGGCATCGTTATGCTCACTGCCAAACATTTTTGCTGCAGCGAAACCGGTTCCAAACTCCACTCCACGAACGGCAGGAATGGTAAACATCATTTGTGCAAGTAATGATTCAACAGAATCAAAATACGGTTCACCTAAACCAACAGGCAAACCTGTTACTCTGCATTCAACCAAACCACCTACTGAATCTTTTGCATCAATGGCATTTTGCAATCCTTTTTCTAAATCTTTTTCACCACCTATTTCTATAACCTCGGCATGAATGGAAACGTCCGTCATCAGTTTTTTTGCTATTGCACCTGCAGCCACCAATCCGGTTGTGAGTCGAGCACTGAAGTGTCCGCCACCACGGTAATCTTCATGGCCACCAAATTTTTGATGCGCCACCCAATCGGCATGACCGGGACGTGGAATGCTGCGCTGCTTATTATAATCTTCGCTGCGTGTATTATTGTTTTCGAAGAAGATCGCAATCGGGAAACCGGTTGTCTTATCATTGAACAAACCACTTTTGAAAAACGGGTAGTCCGCTTCCTGTCTTGGTGTTGTTCCTTTTTGTTTCCCACCTTTTCTGCGTTCAAGATCGGGCAAAAGATCATCAACTGTCAAAGCAAGACCTGCCGGACAACCATCTACCACAATACCTACGCTTTCGCCATGCGATTCGCCAAAGATGGATACACGAAATAATTTACCGAATGAGTTCATATAACTAAAAATTAGTCTTCTTCTTTTTTAACAACATTACCAAAAAAACAATCCTTTCTACTATCAATGAATAAACAACTGAACAAAATAATATTGGCATCAAAAGATTCCATATCTCAAACTTTCTTAAAAGCTTGCTTATAGGCCAAACAACTAAATTATATAACCCTTTAAAAAAATATTGATAGGCATTTAAATCTTCGCTATAGTTTTTTGATGCCAAGGCAATCAGTAATGACCAACAAAACAAGAAGAAGAAGAAAAAAAACAGTCCCCAAAAAAGAGGTGGCCTGAATCCCTTGAAAAGTAGTTTAAATAACTTCAACTTCCTTTTATTTGTTGAATCAGTAAGATACGGAAGCTTTTAATAATTTAAGGTGCTCATAAAAATCAGGGTACGATTTATTAATCGCTTCTGCTTCTTCAATCGTTACATCAGCATCTGCTTTCAAGGCAGCTACAGCACAAGCCATGGCAATACGATGATCGTGACGTGAATGAACCGTAGCTCCTTTTAAACCGTCACCACCATGAACAATCATGAGATCGTCCTGCAACTCTATTGTTACACCCAGTTTCGCAAATTCTTCCTGCAAGGTGATTGCACGGTTACTTTCCTTATGCGTTAAACGTGTTGTTCCTTCAATAACTGATTTGCCATTGCAATAAGATGCCAATGCAACCAACGGCGGAAACAGATCGGGACATTCAGTTGCATTAAAATGAAATGGCTTTAACGGAGCCGGACCGATTTCAATTTGTTCGGGTTGAATAGAAATGATACAACCACAATCCATCAATGCCTGCAACACGGCTTTATCTGCCTGTGTAGAAAATACATCCAATCCTTTTACTACGATGTTTCCTGCAACCGCACCTGCAACGAGTAAGAATGCAGCACCACTCCAATCACCTTCCACAGTGTAATGGTGAGTAGTGAGTGGTGAATGGTGAGTGGTGGGAGCAAAATAAAACGATTCGTAATTTTTATTCTCCGGTACTTTCAACCCAAACTGTTTCATCACATCGAGTGTAAGATCGATGTAGGGTTTGCTTTTAAGATTAGTAACTGTGATCGATACATCACTTGCATCGCTTGCAGCATACGCCAGCAACAATCCGGTCAGGAACTGTGAGCTGAGTGATCCGTCAATCGTAATATTTTTTGGAACGATCGGTCCTTGAATATTCAAGGGCAATTTCCCCTGGTTGCTTTTTACATGTACATCAAGCTGCGGCAAGATCTCATCAAAGAAATCCATTGGCCTTGTCGTTAAACTGCCGGTACCGTTTACAGTAAGTGCATGATTGCTTAACGCAACCAACGGTGTAAACATGCGGATGCTTAAACCACTCTCGCCACAATTGATCTCGCTGCTTACCGGTTGCACGCCATTACTTTCAATAATGAGTTCGTTGTCATTGCTGCTGACGATTCCACCTAAGCGTTGGGTAATATCCATCGCCGCTTTATCATCATTACTATGCCCGGGATTTTTAATAACACTTTTTCCTTTCGCCACCAAAGCAGCAGCACATGCACGCTGCATCGAACTTTTTGATGCGTTCGATTGAATAGTTCCTGTAAGTGTAGATGGTTGTATTGTTACCTTCACGTTATAAACTTTCAATAATGTTTTTCAATTGTGTTAACGGAATATTCTTCACCACTCCTTGGCCGATCTTATTCAGCAATACATAACTCATCTCCGTCTTCACTTTCTTTTTATCTTTTTGCAGAATGTCAAATGCCTTCTTCTTATCAAACTCAGCATAGGTTGGCAAGCCATACTTGCTTAATAAATTCACAACTTTCTCTGTTTGTTTAAAGCCGGTGAGTTGTTCAGAAATATGACAGGCGTAAGTCATCCCAATAGAAATGGCTTGACCATGTGACAGTTCGTACATATTCTCAATAGCATGACCCAACGTATGCCCATAGTTCAACAACTTACGATCACCACTTTCAAACTCATCGGCCTGCACCACTTTTGTTTTAATGAGTGCGTTGCGTTTGATGAGTGCTGTCATCAGGCTTTTCTTCTTTTGATAGTCAGCCAATGTATGTGCTTCCAGTTCCTTGAACATTACTGCATCTTTTATACAGGCATGCTTAATGATCTCAGCAAACCCATTCTCCCATTCGCTTTGCGGAAGTGAAGAAAGCAGCGACAGATCATGTAATAAAAAAGAAGGCTGCCGGATAATGCCCACCATATTTTTATAAACACCTACGTCAATTCCGTTTTTACCACCAATGCTTGCATCAACCAATGCCAACACAGTTGTAGGTACAAACCCGAACTTAATACCACGCATATACACCGATGCGACATAGCCTGTAAGATCAGTGATGACACCACCGCCAATACCAACTAAAGTTGATTTACGATCTGCACCTAATTCGATCAACTGTTCAACAATGGTATCAACAGTTGGCTGAATTTTAAATTCTTCGCCTGCTTTTAATACAATCGTATTCCAGTTCTTCAATTTGTTGCCATGCGCTTTGAAGATATTTTCATCCGTAATAATGACCGTATGTGTTTTGTCAACGATCTTTCCTAACTGTGAAAGCTGTCCTTCAAAATAGTAATCAACAGAAGCAGTAGAGAATTTGTATGTTTTTTTTATCATGCCCCCATCCCCTAAAGGGGAGTAATTAAGTGTACGATGAAAAGTTGTTTTAACACAGATGACCAGCGATATCGAACGTACAAGTGTGCGACGCAACGAAAGCAATATTATTGCAACACAGCCGACTCACCATTCACGACTCACCACTCACGAATCAAGCACCTTCTTCTGATGATTAATGCTTTCCATATGCACTGCATCAAAATACTTGGTGATGAAATCTTTACTCAACCCTTTACGCTCACCTTCTTTAAATGCACGCTCCAGAATTTCGTTCCAACGGTTTGTTTGTAAGATGGTGATGTTGTTATCTTTTTTATACTGACCAATGTTCTCCGCAATTTTCATACGCTGACCAAGGATCTGCATCAACTCATCATCAAGCTGGTTAATTTGCTGACGCAATTTTTCCAACGCCTGGTGAAACTCTGCTGATGCAACATCTTCTTTACGCCAGATAATGCTGCTGAGCATTTCTGCCAAACGCTCAGGTGTAACCTGTTGTTTCGCATCGCTCCATGCATTGTCCGGATCAATATGACTTTCAATCATCAAACCATCAAAGTCGAGATCAATTGCTTTTTGTGCTGTCTCTTGCAAAATATCTCTGCGACCGCAAATATGTGAAGGATCATTGATAATGATCTGATCAGGATTACGACGCTTCATTTCAATTGCCAAATGCCACATCGGCGCATTGCGATATTCTGTATTGCCGTAAGAAGAAAATCCACGGTGAATTAAACCAATTTGTTTGATGCCTGCACGAGCCACACGTTCAACAGCACCACTCCACAATTCAAGATCAGGATTGATTGGGTTCTTGATCAACACCGGAATATCAACACCACGTAATGCATCAGCTACTTCCTGCACGCTAAATGGGTTTACGGTTGTACGTGCACCGATCCACAATACATCCACTTCAAAGTTCAATGCATCTTCCACTTGTTTACCGGTTGCAACTTCAACAGTAGTTGGTAAGCCTGTTAATGCTTTTGCTTTTTGCAGCCATGGTAAACCCTTTGCGCCAATCCCTTCAAACATGCCCGGTTTGGTTCGAGGTTTCCAGATACCTGCACGCAACATATTTATTTTTCCTGTTGCTGCCAGGCGCTGTGCGGTTGATACTAATTGATCTTCTGTTTCGGCACTGCATGGTCCGCCAATGATGAGCGGCTTTTTGCTCCATGCTTCCTGCACTTTTTCTTTCATGTTTGCTTCGATTGTTTGCATTGTTATTGGTTGTAAAGTTAAGTTTTATGTTGCGAACACTTGTTCTGCTATTTGGCTGCTGTTGTGTCACTCACTTCAGCGTTCATTTTCCAATCTTCTTTTTTCATTTCAAATTTGATCTCCCCTTTTCCATACACTCCTGTTTCGATCCATCCCTGCCTGCGATAAAATGTTTCGGCTCTTGTACCGGGACTTGTACTCAACCAAACCGTTTCATTTGTTTGACTGAAATACCAGCTCATCATCAGATCATGTAATTGCTTTCCAATTCCTTTTGCTTCACAGTTGGGGTCAACAAACAACGCCCATATATTATGATCAATTAAGTCAGCAATCGAAAAACCAACCACCACATCATCTATTACACAAACCCAACCCTTGCCTCTTCTTGTAATATAATCTTCCACATCACTATCGGGCACCAATGCAGGATTGCTCAGCCTGTTTTCTTTTACAGCGTTGCGTACAACCTGTATCTGTTTTATATCCTGTATCGTTGCTTCACGAAACATCATTTGATAATGCGTCTGATTTTATTAGCGTGCTCAATCAGGTTTTGCAAATCCGTTCCTTTATCATCTCTGATGCTGTCTCTGAATTTTGTTAACTGTTGAATATGTTCATTCAACACATCCAGCACATTTACTTTATTCTGCAGAAAGATAGGCACCCACATAGCAGGATTACTTTTTGCCAAACGCACCGTGCTTTCAAAACCCGCACTCGCCATTTCGAAAATGGCATTGTCTTCTTTCTCTTTTTCCAATACTGTATTGGCTAATGCAAAAGAGGTGATGTGTGAAATATGACTGACATACGCTGCATGCAGATCATGCGCTTTTGCTTCCATGCTCAACAGGTGCATACCTATTTTTTTGTACATGTATTTTGTCCACTCCAGTGCATCGAGATCGCTATCGCCTTCGTTGCAAATGATCACCGCTTTATTTTCATAGGCACCACGTACCGCTGCAGCCGGACCGCTGTATTCGGTACCCCACATCGGATGTGTTGCCACATAACGTCCACGTTTGGGATGATTCGCTACAGCTTCTGTTAATTGCGATTTGGTAGAACCCAAATCAACAACGATCTGTTGATCCACTTTATCAAGAATAGAAGGTAACAATCCTACCATGAGATCAACAGGGAATGCAAGGATCACTACATCGCTCTGCGCAATGGCTTCATCCAATGGTAAAATTTCATCTACCAGTTCAAGTTCCAAAGCTTTTGCTTCGTGTTCTTTCGTGGCATCCACTCCAATCAATCTTGATGAGATTTTTTTCTCATGCAGTTGAATGGCGAGTGAACCACCAATTAAGCCAACCCCGATGATCGCAATACGTTTACGTTCCATACTTTTTGCTTTTAACCTTTTACTTTTGACTTATACGTGCAATTGCTTCTTCAAATCTTGTAACAGGTGCACACAAACTCACCCGTATATAACCATCACCTGCATTACCAAAAATGCCACCCGGTGTAATAAATACATTACTGTTATACAATACTTCATCACTTAACTCGTAACCTGTTTTATACTTCGCCGGGATCTTTGCCCACACAAACATTCCTGCCTGGTCTTTTGAATATTCACAGTTCAACAGATCGAGTAATTCAAATACTTTTTCTCTGCGTTCACGGTAAATCTTATTGACGCCATCGTACCAATCTTTACCAAGATTCAAGGCTGTTGCTGCAGCTAATTGCAAAGGCAGAAACATACCACTGTCCATATTGCTTTTGAAACGAAGTACTTCATCAATACGTTCTTTGGCTCCACTCAACATACCAACTCTCCAGCCTGCCATATTCTGACTTTTGCTGAGTGAGTTTAATTCCAGCACACAATCTTTTGCGCCATCAATACTTAACAAACTCAACGGGTGCTCATTCAAAATAAAACTGTACGGATTATCATGAATGATGAGGATGCCTGTTTTCTTTCCGAATGCAACAAGTTGTTCAAATAATTTTTTATCGGGCAGTTGTCCGGTTGGCATCTGCGGATAATTCACAAACATCAACTTCACTTTTGAAAGATCGCCTGCTTGCAATGCTGCAAAATCAGGGGCGTAGTTGTTGTCTTCTTTCAGATCATAGTTCACTGATACGCCACCTGCCAATTTCACCGCACTTCTGTATGTTGGATAGCCCGGGTTTGGCACCAATACTTCGTCGCCTTCATTTAAATAAGTCATACAGATATGCATGATGCCTTCTTTACTACCGATCAAAGGAAGAATTTCTGTATCAGCATTCAACTCAACATTGTACCATTTCTTATACCAATCGCTCATTGCCTTGCGTAACACAATTGAACCTTTGTACGATTGATAGGCATGTACATTCGGCTTTGCACTTTCTTCCTGTAATGTTTTGATCACATCAGGATGCGGTGGAAGATCAGGACTGCCAATACCAAGGTTGATGATCTGCTTACCTTGTTTATTCAGTTCATCGATCTCTCTAAGTTTTTGAGAGAAATAATATTCACCAATACCATCCAATCGTTTTGCTGTTTGCATATTCTATTCAACTTTCGTTATCTGTTTATTTAATCACCCTGTTTCACATCTGGGCTGTGCCGTAGCCAAGTCTCCCTTTTAGGGGAGATTTAGAGGGGCTTATAGTTTTCCGTTTTTATAAACACCATAGATTTTCAACTCAACTGTTGAAGGCTTGATTGTTTCAATCACCTTATGAAATTGATCGATCGTGTCAAATTCCATATCTGCATGAAAGCTGTATTTAAAATCTGTTCCGGGAATAGGGAAGCTTTGCAGCTTACTTAAATTAATACCGCCATCCGCAATTTGTCCAAGCACTCTTGCCAAACTTCCTTTCGAATGATCGGTTACAAAATTTACCGATGCTTTATTCGCATGTTCAATCGAACCATTTTGTTCCCGCTGTAGAATAAGAAACCTTGTATAGTTCTTCTTCATGGTTTGAATACCGGGAGCAATTACGTTCAATCCGTATAATTCAGCAGCCAGCTTACTGGCAATGGCTGCAATATGTTTGCTCTTGTGCTGGTGAATATGTTTTGCACTCAAGGCTGTGTCTTCTGTTTCAACCAACTTCCATTTATACTTATCTAAAAAATCGTAGCACTGCTGCAAGGCCATGGTATGTGAATGCACTTCCTTAATGTCTTCAAGCTTTACTCCCTGGTTAACGATGAGGTTTTGTTTGATGTGCAGGTACACTTCGCCAACAATAGTGAGATTACTTTTCTGCAATAAATTATAGTTGGGCAAAATGCTGCCGGCAATAGAATTCTCAATCGCCATCACTGCGCCATCACTTTCTTTTTTGTTGGCACCGATCTTTACCACTTCCCTGAATGTTGCGCAAGGGATCACTTCCACGTCCTTTCCAAAGAATTGTCTTGCCGCCTCCTGGTGAAAACTGCCTTCGTAACCTTGTATTGTAACTTTTGCCATAGTGCGTAAAATGAAGAATCCCGACCTTTTGGCCGGGATTCTTTATGTTGATTCGTTTTGTTCGTTTAGTTCACTTTCAACAACAGGAGTCCCGGCTTCATTCTAAAATAAAAGAAGCTAAAATAAAAGAAACGGTATCCTTTGTTGATTGTCATCAGGTCAAAAATAAACCAGTACAATCATAAAACAAGTGTTAGTCGTAAAAAAATCTGTACAACTGTTTGGAGCAGATGACGGGGTTGTTCGTCTTTGATCGACTTTTAGTTAAAAAATGGCTGAGTCAGGGCACGAAAAAGCCATTCCAGGAATGGAACGGCCGTTAACGATTGCTTGCCATATGAAAATCTTTGACCTCGGGCTTAATCACTACCCGGCAAGCTGGGATCATCCTTCTTCACGAGAGCCCGTGTAGCTGAAATTACTTTTTAGTTGTGTCAGCAGCAGGAGCAGCTGTAGTATCAGCAGGAGCAGCAGCTGTAGTATCAGCAGCAGCAGGAGCTGTTGTGTCAGCAGGAGCTACAGTTGTAGTATCTGTTGCTTCTGTTTTTTCACCTTCATTGTTACAAGCTACAAAACCGAGGATAGCGAACGCTAATAAAACCTTTTTCATTCTTTCTAAATTTTAAAGTTTAAGATAATTATCAGGGATTAATACAGGAAGCGGGAAAAGGTAACCCGGTTTTTTTAAAAAATATTTTTAGCCGTTCTTTGGGTTACAATTTGCCCTTTTGGGTATTAAAATAACACAGATAGTGAAACCTGAGATAAACGAATCGGAATTACTGGAAGGATTGGCCCGGAACGACAGAAAGGCGGTTGAAACCTTATATAAACAGAACTATAGTATGGTTCAGGCGTTTATATTGAATAATAATGGTACGACAGACGATGCAAGGGATGTTTTTCAGGAAGCTATGATTGTTCTTTACGAAAAAGCAAAAGATGGGCAACTGGAGCTGAATTGCCAGATTAAAACCTATGTTTATTCGGTTTGCAGGCGGCTTTGGCTGAAAAGATTACAGCAGTTGCAACGTTTTGGTGCCCCTGTTGAAAGTCTTGAAGACGTGGTTCCGGTGGAAGAAGAGCTGGAAGAGCATGATCGTAAAAACGAGGCGTTTGGAGTGATGGAAAAGGCGATGACCCACTTAGGGGAACCTTGCAAAAGCTTACTCGAAGCATACTATATCCAGAAAAAGCAAATGCTGGACATTGCTGCTGAGTTTGGCTACACCAACGCAGACAACGCCAAGAACCAAAAGTATAAGTGCCTTATGAGATTAAAGAAGTTATTCTTTGCTCAATATAAAAAAGTGGACTGAGATGGATGAAATTTTATTGTTAGATGCAACTGAGCGTTACCTCAACGGCGAAATGAATGCTGAGGAAAAAGCTATGTTTGAGCAACTCCGGGAAACAAGCCAGGAAGTTGATCAAATGGTAGTGGAGCATTCGTTTTTCCTGCAGCAGATCAATCGTTATGGCGGCATCCGTGAAATGAAACATTCGCTGCATGAGGTGCACAACCAATTGCTGCAGGATGGTGAAATAAAAGAAGAGGTATTGTCAACCAGCGCCAAAGTTGTGAATATGTGGAAGCGCTATAAACGTACCATGACCATTGCTGCGTCTATTGCCGGTATTACCGCCATTTCTATCAGCAGCATGACCTTGCTGTTTACTCCAAAGAGCAACGATAAACAGGTGCAGGAGTTGGTAAACTCTGTGAAAGACATCAAGGGCCAATTGATACAACAAGGCAACAGGATCAATCATATTGCAAATGCAACAAAGATCCCTACCGGAACTTCTGTTACAGGATTTGGTTCTGCTTTCTTAGTTGATGGCAAAGGTTATCTGGTAACCAATGCACACGTATTGAGAAATGCAAAAGGCATTATCGTATTAAACAGTAAGGGTGATGAATTTAAAGCCATCATTGTAAAGGTTGATGACACAAAAGATATTGCCATTCTCAAGATCGTAGACAAAGACTACAAATCACTTGGCACACTCCCTTACGGTATCCGCAAATCGTCAACCGATATTGCAGAACCTATTTTCACACTTGGTTATCCACGTAATGAAATTGTTTATGGCGAAGGTTATCTGAGTGCGAAGACTGGTTTCAACGGAGATACACTCAGTTGCCAGATAGCTGTTGCAGCTAACCCCGGCAACAGTGGTGGACCGGTATTTAACAAGAATGGTGAAGTGATCGGTATCCTGAGTACAAAAGAAACAAAAGCTGATGGTGTTGTATTTGCCATCCAGTCGAAATATATAATTGAAACCGTGAATCAGTTGAAGAAAGATGATTCAACCATTGAACTGAAGTTACCTTCTAAATCTTCTGTAAGAGGAATGGGCGCAAGCGAACAGGTGAAGAAGATCCAGGATTATGTTTACATGGTGAAAGTTTATTAATTCGTTTTTCTGTCCGGTTATGAAACTAAAAACCCCCAACTAGTTGGGGGTTTACTTTTATCAGTCGGTTTCGGTTTTTACCATTTATCAACCTCTTCGTTTGCCAGGTTGTCGCCACTTGTTGCAGGCACTTCCACAACAACTACAGGAGCAGCAGGTGCAGGTGCAGGAGTCGCTACTTCTTCAACCGGAGCCGCAACTGCAGATCCATTTGATGATTCAATTACTTCGTGATTGTTATTGCTGTATTCACCATCGCCACTTGATGGAGCATCTTCGTGGTTGAATGCATCAAAATCGAAATCAGGCATCAATTCTGTTTTTACATAATCAACCGCCTCATTCAATCCTTTAATAAACTTGTTGAAGTCTTCTTTGTACAGAAAAATCTTATGACGGTCATACCCTTCACCCGTAAAACGTTTACGGCTCTCCGTAATGGTGAGATAATAATCGTTACCACGTGTAGATCTTACATCAAAGAAATACGTTCTTCTCTTACCGGCACGGATGCGCTTGCTGTAAATACTTTCCATCCGTTTGTCGTTGTTTTCGTACGCCACAGTTTTTAGGTTTTAGTTTGCAATGCTTTTTTTCAAACAGCGACAAAGATATATTTCTTTTCGATTTGGCAAAATTTTCCAAAAAGCTTCAAATGGCGTTGATTTTCACCTCTCAGGAAGGGGTTTCCTCAAGTTGCTGGCGACTATATAGATCGGCGTATAAGCCTTGCTGTTGCAGCAGTTGTTCATGCGTACCCTGCTCGGCAATACGGCCATTATCCATCACAATAATGCGGTCGAATTGAAGAAGCGAAAAAATGCGATGGGTAATAACGATGGCCGTTTTATGTTGCAGGTAAGTTGCCAGATGTGTAAGTATTTCCTTTTCAGTTCGGGCATCAACCGCATTCAAACAATCGTCCATAATAATAAGACCTGGATCCTTCACCAATGCACGGGCAATGGAGATACGTTGCTTTTGGCCGCCGCTTAGTGTTACACCTCTCTCGCCCACCATCGTTTGGTAACCCTGTGGAAACGATTGGATATCCCGGTGCACCGAAGCGGACATGGCTGCCGTTTTAATTTCTTCTTCGGTATTGTTGCCTGTCCCAAATGCAATGTTGTTGGCAATGGTATCACTAAAAAGAAATACTTCCTGCGGTATATAACTCACCTGACTGCGGTAATGCTGTAATTCAAGATGCCTTAGTTCTTTCCCATCAATACGCACCGTTCCTTTTGACGGATCATAAAAACGTAGTAACAGTTGTGCAATGGTTGATTTACCTGAACCCGTGCGACCAATAATGGCTACTTTCTCTCCTTTCTTTATGTGAAGGTTGAAATCTTTCAACGCTACAATACCGGTGTGCGGATAGACGAAACTTACGTTCTCAAATTCAACATCACCTTCTAACTTATTCTTCACGCCATCAACGGGTGAAGGAATATTTGTTTTGGTCAGCAGAAATTCGTTTAACCGTTGCTGTGAGGCAGCCGCCCGTTGAATGGTACTGGCCACCCAACCAATGGCACTCACCGGGAATGCCAACATCGTGAGATACATGATAAAGGCTGCCATATCACCAAAGTTGATCTGACCTTCCATATATTTCAAGCCACCTACCAATATAACCAGCAAGGTGCTGATACCAATAATGAGACCCATGATGGGAAAATAAATAGCTTCCACTTTATACAATGCGGTTGCACTGGTACGGTATTGCTCACTGTTTGTTTGAAAGAAACGCAGCATTGCTTTTTCCTGCACAAAAGATTTGATCACACGAATGCCTGAATAAGATTGCTGTGCATTGGTGGTGAGATCAGAAAGTTTCGCCTGTACTTCTTCACTCTTTTTATGAATGATATTGTTCACAAAATAAATAGTGATGGCAAGGATAGGCATTGGCGCCAATACATACAACGATAGTTCGGCATTCTTCTTCACCATATAAAATACACTCAATGAAATAAGTGCAATGAGGTTGATGAGATACATAATGGCCGGACCTGTGTACATGCGCACCCTGCTCACATCTTCAGACATGCGGTTCATGAGATCACCCGTTTCATGTGTCTTGTAAAAGTTGGCATCGAGTTGCAGGTAATGTTGAAACACTTCGTTCTTCTGATCAAATTCAATGTGCCTGCTCATAACAATGATCGTTTGTCGCATCAGGAACATAAAGAAACCACGCAACACGGCAAACAGTAACAACATACCCGCCAGCATTGCTACAATACCTGTGGGCGACATTGACATTTTTTCGATCCAGTTAACGGTGGCAACTACCAACCAATCATCTTGCCGGAGTAAACCTTTGGGAGTACTGCTTGTTAAGAACGCCTGTACCTTATCAATAATATAACCGGTTACCTGCGGTGCCAGTACAGCAAAATAGTTGGAGATGAAAATGAAAATAATACCCAGCAACAACCGCCACCTGTACTTCCAGAAATATTTATTGAGATACGAGAGATGTTTCATGCAGCGGCAAAGTTACAAACCGAAAGTCCACGGCAAGGCCGTTCATCAAATGATGGAATAGTTTAACGGAACATTTTCTTTGGCCACGGTTGCCTGCTCTGGCCATTGTTGGTCATTGACCAGCAAACATTATGACTGGATGTAATTCTGCAGCTGTTCAATGGTTTCCTTCTGCGAAAGGATGGTTTCTGTTACCACATCATTAATTGATATAATACCGGTAACCTGGTCGTTCACAAATACCGGCAGATAACGGATATTGCTTTCGCTCATGATATGCATGCAGGTTTCAATAGAATTTTCGGGAGTAATGCGGGGTAATCCCGTTGTCATAATATCTTTTACAAATGTTTCGGTTGATGATTTTCCTTTCAGGATCACCTTACGGGCATAGTCCCGTTCAGTCATCACGCCAAGATATTCATCTCCCTCCATTACCATGACAGAACCAATATTTTTTTCAGCCATTAACTGCAATGCATTGATCACAGGCAAACCTGGTTCAACTGAAATAACATTCTTGCCTTTGCGCTGGAGGATATGCGAAACTTTTCTCATTCTATATGGGTTTAATTCAGGTTTAAGTTAATGAAAATCCATAAAAAAAGATGTACCGATTTACAGCACATCTTTTTTTATAGATCAGAATGAGTTCTTATCTGCCAAAATCATCCTGCAAGCGAACAATATCATCTTCATCAGATGGGTTTGCCGGATCAGTATGTTGCCAGATCTCAGCGATTACACCCCAATCTTTCAAACCAACCAAACGATGGCGTTGACCTGTTGACAATACAATGATATCACCTGCTTCAAAAACATTCACTTCGGTTTCTTCATCGGTATCGCTCATCACAACACCCACTTCACCCTCAACCACACGCCATATCTCAGCACGACGGTGATGGTATTGCCATGATAAGCGTTTACCGGGTTCTACTACCAGAATTTTAGGGCTGAGTTTGTTACCCAGCATCAGATCTTCTTTCTTATAGGTAGGAAAATATGTTTCAATAAAAAGATCGGCCTGGCTTTCATCCAATACAAAAAATCCACCCCATGGACGGTCGAAATCAAATGTATGAATGCGAAATCCGTCCTGCTCAATATACTGCTTCTGTTCTTTTAAAAATTGCTGTTTGTCGCTCATATGTAAGTTTGTTTCGAAGTAAAAATAATCTAAGGACGATTCAGGGCAAAAAAAAACCCTCAAACTGAGGGTCTTTTTATAAAATGCGATTGAATTAAGCCGCTATTGCTATCAACCAAAGGATAAAGAAGATCACTGCTGCAAGCCATGCAAGACCTGACAGGAACCACATAACTGGAATAAATATCCCGAGGATACTTAAAACAATAGCAACCAGTGCAAAAATGATCCACAAACGAAGCATTTGGCTTTCATCGTGTATATCGATTGATTTTCCTTTCTTGAGTTGTTTGTTCAATTTCTTTTGCGCCATCTTCAGGGCGATCTTTTGACCGAAGGTCATTTTCTTGCCAGTCATTTCCTGCACCTTGGCGGGAGTAAGTGCAAGGAATGCATCCATGTTTGTTGCTTTTACTTTTTCGATGGTGGTTTCAACACCAGCTTTTGCATTGTCTGATGCATTTGCAGGGACATAGATGATACCTGCATAAGATGAAATACTGAAAACAACTGCCAATAAAACGATGATAATCTTTCTCATAGTAGAGCTTGATTTTTGATGATTGATTTGGTTAATAATGGCAGCAAAATACTGAAAATGAATTAAGAAAACCTATAACATCTACATGTGATGTTATAAATGGCAAACAGACGGTAGGTTTGGGTAGATAAATTGAGATTTCCAACAGCACTTTTCTGTTCACTTCTCTTCCCTTATCTTCGCAAAAATTTTAACGCATGGAAAAGAAATCATCTGCATTAAACTGGATCTTGTTTTTTGTTTCTGTAGCTGCCTGTGTAATATTTTATTTTACCCCGGCTTTTGCTAACTATATTACCGCCACTTTTCCGTTTATCTGTTATTACTTCGTAAAAGCGTTAGACCTCATATAATTATTATCTGAACTTTATTATAGGATGGCCCGTTGCTGAAAAGTGACGGGCTTTTTTTGTGTTCTTCATTATCTTAAATAATAAAGCCCCGACAAATCTGTCGGGGCTTTTCATTATCATCAAAGCTTTAATTCGAATCAGCGATTACTTCACCTCTTCAAACTGTGCATCTTCTACATTATCACTTTTCGGACCTGCTGAAGCATCCGGACCAGCACCTGCATCAGCACCTGGTTGTGCACCTTGTGCATCCTGTGTTGCTTTGTACATTTCTTCGCTTGCTGCTGTCCAGGCAGTGTTCATTTCTGTCATTGCTGCATCAATAGCAACCAGATCCTGTGCCTTGTGTGCATCTTTCAGTTTGGTGAGAGCAACTTCAATAGGAGCTTTTTTATCGGCACCAATCTTATCGCCATACTCTTTCAACTGTTTCTCCGTTTGGAAGATCAAGCTATCGGCCTGGTTGATCTTTTCTACTTTTTCCTTTTCTGCTTTATCTGCTGCTTCGTTGGCTTTCGCTTCATTCTTCATCTTTTCAATTTCTTCCTTGCTCAAACCACTACCAGCTTCAATACGGATCTTTTGTTCCTTACCGGTGCCTTTGTCTTTTGCACTTACATGCAACAAACCGTTGGCATCAATATCGAAAGTTACTTCAATTTGCGGAACACCACGTGGAGCCGGCGGAATACCATCGAGGTTAAACATACCCAAGCTCTTATTATCCTTACTCATCGGACGCTCACCCTGCAATACATGAATTTGTACACCCGGCTGATTATCGGCCGCCGTAGAGAATGTTTCACTTTTCTTTGAAGGAATAGTTGTGTTGCTGGCGATCAATGTTGTCATTACACCACCGAGTGTTTCAATACCAAGGCTCAGCGGAGTAACGTCGAGTAACAATACATCTTTTACTTCACCGGTTAATACCGCACCTTGAATAGCCGCACCAACTGCAACCACTTCGTCAGGGTTTACACCACGGTTTGGTTTTTTACCGAAGAATTTCTCAACGATCTCCTGCACCTTAGGGATACGTGTACTACCACCCACTAAGATCACTTCATCAATATCGCTTGTAGAAAGACCGGCATCTTTCAATGCAGCTTCGCAAGGCTTCAAACAACGGGCAAATAGATTATCAGCTAAAGCTTCAAATTTTGCACGGGTTAATTTTAATACTAAATGTTTGGGAACACCATCAACTGCTGTTACGTAAGGCAGGTTGATCTCTGTTTCGCTTGAAGAAGACAATTCCACTTTTGCTTTTTCAGCAGCTTCTTTCAAACGTTGCAACGCCATCGGATCTTTACGCAGATCAATTGCTTCCTGGTTTTTAAATTCATCAGCCAACCAATCGATGATCACTTTATCAAAGTCGTCACCACCAAGGTGTGTATCACCGTTAGTTGATTTTACTTCAAACACACCATCGCCTAATTCAAGTACTGAAATATCGAATGTACCACCACCAAGATCGAATACGGCGATCTTCTGGTCTTTGTGCTTTTTATCAAGACCGTAAGCCAGAGCTGCTGCTGTAGGTTCGTTCACAATTCTGCGAACATTTAAACCTGCAATTTCACCGGCTTCTTTTGTAGCCTGACGTTGTGCATCATTAAAGTAAGCAGGTACGGTAATCACCGCTTCTGTTACTTCCTGTCCCAGGTAATCTTCAGCTGTTTTCTTCATTTTCTGAAGCACCATTGCTGAAATTTCCTGCGGCGTATAGAGTCTGCCATCTATGTCAATACGAACGGTATTATTGTCACCTTGCGATACTTTATAGCTCCAATGTTTGATCTCTTCGCCTACTTCATCAAAGCGACGACCCATAAAACGCTTCACGGAGCTAATGGTATTAATCGGGTTTGTGATGGCCTGGCGCTTTGCCGGGTCACCCACTTTACGCTCACCGTTTTTCAAAAAAGCCACTACCGATGGGGTTGTACGGCGCCCTTCATCGTTTGCAATTACAACAGGCTCGTTCCCTTCCATTACGGATACGCAGCTATTTGTTGTACCTAAGTCGATTCCTATAATCTTTCCCATGATCTGGATTGTTTTTAAGTTCACTTACCCTACTCAATGATAATGCCATGGCGGGTGGGGGTGAAAAATTGGCAGAAAATGCATAGTTCTGAGTTTTAAGTTCTTAGTTATGGTGTTGGGCTGTCAGTTGCTGTTTCTCACTCCTGCCAACAGTCCGTGCTGCTGAGGGGTTGCGTGCTTCACTCCGTTTCGCACCAGGCCCTGCCATATACCGTTGAAGCCCCCGATTCTTTTCGGGACGTCTTTTGACAGCTGAATTTTACTTCAGCAAACTTTTGATCTGATTCTTTAATCATATTGTTCAGGGTACTTTCGGTTGAGCTTACAACCGCCCCCTATCTTTGCCTCGCATTTGAAGTTGATCCTTCAATTTTCAAATTTTCAAATCAACAAATTTTCAAATTCCCCATGCGTGTTTTCAAATTCGGCGGTGCAAGTGTAAGTAACTATGAAAAAGTGCAGAACCTAGGCAACATCATCAAACAATTTCCAGATGAGCAATTGTTGATCGTGATTTCAGCCATGGGTAAAACAACGAATGCACTGGAGAAAGTGGCCGAAGCTTTTTTTGCAGGTAAGAAAGAAGAAGCATTGCAACTCTTTCGTGCAGTGAAACTGCAACACCTTGATGAAGCAAAGTATTTACTGGTCACACATTTCAATCCGTTGATGGAACAGTTCAATAATTTCTTTACTGAAGTTGAATGGTTGCTGCACGACCAACCGGTTCGTGATTATGATTATTACTACGACCAGATCGTTTGCCTGGGTGAATTATTGAGCACCTCCATTGTAAGTGCTTATCTCAATGAAATTGGTATCAGCAATCAATGGATCGATGTAAGAGATGTTTTTCGTACAGATGATAATTTCCGTGACGCCGCCATTGATTTCAATTTCACACAACAACAGGTGAATGCAATTATCAAACCTTTATTTACAAATAGCAATATTGTAGTTACGCAGGGCTTTATTGGTTGTACCGATGAGAACGAAAGCACCACACTTGGCCGAGAAGGAAGTGATTACACGGCTGCTGTATTTGCTTATATGCTTGATGCAGAAAGTGTGGCTATTTGGAAAGATGTGAAAGGCGTGATGAATGCTGATCCAAAGTTATTTGCTGATGCACAATTCATCAGCGAACTGAATTATGATGAAGTAATTGAAATGGCTTATTACGGTGCACAGGTGATACATCCAAAAACTATCAAGCCCTTACAGAATAAAAATATTCCGCTTTATGTAAAATGCTTTGCAGATGCAAGTTTACCCGGCACTGTTATTCATAACAACCCGGTAAAAAATCTGCCGCCCATTATTGTTATCAAACAAAATCAGGTGTTGCTGCAATTGCACACAAAAGATTTTTCATTCATTGGCGAACAGCCTATGAGTGATTTGTATGAAATGATGGCGAAACTGCATATCAAACCCAATCTTATTCAAACCCATGCAGTGAATTTGCAATTGTGTATTGATGATCGTCCTGATAAAGTGGAAAAGCTTGCATTAGCTGCCTCAAATGAATTTGATGTGCAGGTGGAGAAAGGATTAACACTGCTCAGCATTCGTCATTACAACAACGAAACCATTGAGCGGTTAACAGCAGGAAAAAAAATTGAGTTAAAACAGCAAAGCCCTGAAACAGTGCAGATGCTGATGATCTGAGTTTATTGCTTTATTAGTTTTGCAGAATAAACTTCACCATTAATTTCCATGCGAAGCTGATAGATTCCCGCCGGTAAATTCTTCAAAGCAAGGGTTGTATTAGATCGAGATGTTGGTATGATCATTTGCTGCAATAGCACTCGCCTGCCATTTACATCTGTCACAACAATTCCAGCTCTTCCATTGATATTTCCCGGAAGTTGTATTGTTACTTCATTGGTTGCAGGATTCGGATATAAATTGAACGTTCTCACTACACCCGCTTCAAAAAATACATGATTCGAGTATTGGCGTTCACCGTTCAACGCATAAACTATAAGACGATAAGTAACATTTGAGTTAATTTCTTCATCGGTATAAAAAACATTTGCGATTGATGGATTGAATTGCTCAGTTATCTTTCTAAACTGTTCATTACCTGCTTTTCTTTCCAACACAACTTTCTGAACATTGTCAATATTCGTTAATGTCCAGTTGAGTTGAATCGAACCGTTGTTCCGTCTCCCACTAAATTGTTTCAAAAGATCAAGTGGTAAAATTGAACAGTCGATGGCATTATTTCCCTGTGGCGCAACATAACCTGATTGTACGAGGCCCATACTACCTGCAACGGCACCATTCGGCTGTCCTTCACATGGAGGATTATGTGAAGGTGCATTTTTAATAATACCACTAGTACCGCCACTTACATTTGTTGTAACTGTTCCCGGTAAAGTTCCACTGTACCAAATAACACCACCACCACCACCACCACCCGGACCAGGACATTGATCCTGAAAACCAGCATTACTTCCGTTAGCCCCTCTCGCCTGAACTGTAAGATTTCCCGAAAAGCTATTGATGTTTAGTATTACAACTCCGCCTGCACCGCCACCGCCACCGCCATCGCCTGCCGCTTCCGTTTTAACTGGCAAAACGGGATTAACACCTTGAGCTCCATTGGCAGAGATCGTATAACCGTTTCCTGCTAAAATTGAAGCTTTAATAAAAACTATTCCCCCACCATCACCACCAGGCGTTCCGGCACCATTTGAGCCACTATAAATATTATTCATCTCACCACAACCTCCGCCTCCGCCAAGAAAGATTTTATTATTGGTGCTTGTTGCAGTAACCGACGCTGGATAGCCATATGAACTTAGTGCAATGCCACCCACACCAACAGTGTTAGCGCTACAGAAAAATGAATTACTTTTTTCTCCACCATTTCCACCTGTTCCATAGTTACTACCCCCACCTCCACCTGTATTATCAACATTTGCACCCCCACCTCCGTTTGACTGTCTGCCCCTGCCATATTCTCTACTTGCGACATAATAGGCAATTCCTTCACCTTTTGGGGAGCCGCCAAGATTGGAACCGGATGATTGAGCCTGCGAATAATAGTACGCAGTTTCTTCACCACATCTGTCAGTTGTATTAACAAAAAGTCCGCCTCCTTTAAATCCGGCACTATCTGCACTTATTGATGCATTGAGTGTAAGTGTACCTGATACTTCTAAAGCAATAACACCTCCGGTTTCAGAAACGGGATCCCATTCTCCTGCTCTTAATGTACCGTTCACTGTAACATCAGTAAATACAGGTACCCTCACAACCTGTACGCTTGAAACGTCATAGGTATGCAGCAGATGGTTACTTAATACAACGGTGTTATTCAAAAATCCACAGATTGATGAGAATTCATACTTACCTGCGTTCCCGATTGAACTGATATTTCCAAAACTTGAATTATCGGTTGAGGTAATCGTTGCCCCTTTCATTTGTATGATCAACACACGATCTCCCGTAGAAAGACCAGCTATACTTTGCAAAGTGATTCCTGAATAAGAATAAGAGTTGTAGGTTCCGTTGTTAATTATGGCTGTTGCGTTATAATAACTATTTATAACCCCGGATATAGTTTGCCCTTTGCTTTTTTGTGGAGATAAAAAAGCAATGAGAGATAAGCAGGTGGTTATAAACTGTCCAAGTTTCATGTGGTGGGTTTTTCCACGGCGTACAGATCGCTTTACATGAATGCTGGATGTTGGGTTTTGTGGTTCGAACTTGAAAGATACTATAAATCTTCCGGCGCTGCAATATTGAGGTTCTGAATCAGTTTAGTATTAACAGGCTGACCGTCTTTTAATGCCGGCTGCCATTTTAATTCTTTTTCAAAACGCTCTTTCACTTTTCTGTTCAATTCAGCATGACCACCACGAATAACGGTCGCCAATGCAGTGTTGCCATTTTTATCGACAATGAATTCAACCTGCAACGACATTGAAGCGTTTCCATCTAAGAGTGGAACTAAAGATTGACTTAAATTAAACAACCACTTCTGCAAGGCGGCATTACCATCTATATGAAAAGGAACACGATCCACTTTTTCTTCTAATGCCCAGGCAGCATATGGATTTGCTTTGTTATTGGTTTCAATTACTTTAATACGCTTTACTTTCGGCGTTTCAGGGTTTGTGGCCACTACATACGTTCCGTTCCTGGCAATTAAAACAGTAGGCAACTGATGTGTATCTTCAAAAAACTCATACGCATCCTTGATCTGCTTTGCAAACTCCTGCACATCCTGTTTGTGTTTCGTTTTCGTTACGAGTTGCTCCATTCCTTTTTGATTATCATACCGAACTGGATAAATATGCACAGGAATAAAATCCTGCCCCTGGTCTTTTACAACCGATGCTAAATAATACACTTGCTCGATCAATGAATCGGTCAACGGTAAACAACCAATGGTAACGCAGTTACCATGAATGTAAATATCACCACCTGGTTTTGTATGGTCACTTAAAATCGCATCGGATGCGTTGGGATAGTTCAAGCCCAATGCCAGATGATAATTACTGTTGGGCTTAAATTCATTGATATAATAGAAACCTTCAGGTATCTGCTTATCGCCTTCTTTACGTTTGGGTCCGTAAGTGCCGGATGTTGCACATACTTTATACACTTTGAAGAGTTCAAACTTTTCCTCCCAGTCATTCTTCAGCCAAACCTCCAATTGCTTCTCGTGTTTAAAGGCACGCACATACATGTACTTTAAAGGCCATTGAAATCCTTTTTCCTTTAATTCTTTACGCAATGAATCTTCTACTTTGGAAAATATACCGGCTCCTTTAAAACTTCGGGCGGCTGAAACGGTAGCACTGCTCCCCTCATATGGCGATTGTGCAAAAACACCTGTTACAAACAGGCTCAAACTAAAAATGAATAAAAGGCTTTTGTTGAGCATACTGGATTTATTATGAACGGGACGCTGTCAAAAATATTTCAAATTGTGGATAAAATCAAATGAAAAGGGGCAGTAAAACTGCCCCGTAAAATTACAGATTTCCCCTGGCTTCCTGCTCCCTTTCAATTGCTTCAAACAAAGCTTTAAAGTTTCCTTTACCAAAACTCTGGGCACCTTTACGCTGAATGATCTCAAAAAACAGCGTAGGACGGTCCTCAACCGGTTTGGTAAAAATCTGAAGTAAATACCCTTCATCGTCTCTATCCACCAGAATTCCTAATTCTTTCAATGGCGCAAGATCTTCGTCAATATGACCCACTCGATCGAGCAGATCATCATAATAAGTAGTAGGTACTTGCAGAAATTCTATCCCTCTGCTTCTCAAATCCATTACTGTTTCTACAATATTATTTGTCGCAAGCGCCACATGTTGCACACCTTCTCCATTATAATAATCTAAATACTCTTCAACCTGTGATTTCTTTTTTCCTTCCGCAGGTTCATTGATGGGGAACTTTACATAGCCGTTTCCATTGCTCATCACTTTACTCATCAATGCAGAGTATTCCGTTGAAATATCGTTATCATCAAACGTGAGGATGTTGCGGAAGCCCATCACGTTTTCATAAAAACTTACCCATGGATTCATTTGATTCCAGCCAACATTACCCACACAATGATCAACATATTGCAGTCCTGTGTCTGGTACTTTAAAATGAGGATTGTTCCATGCACGAAAGCCCGGCATGAATACGCCGTGGTAATCTTTTCGTTCAATAAATAAATGAACGGTATCGCCATAGGTATGTATACCACTGATGACCACCTTCCCCTGCTCATCAGAAAGTGTTGTGGTTTCCTGGTAGAGTTTTGCACCACGGCTGGTTGTTTCATGCAAAGCCGAAGCGGCATCATCAACTTTTAATGCCAATGCTTTTACGCCATCACCATGCTTATAAACATGGTCAGCTATTGCATTATCAGAACGAAGTGCAGTAGTAAGCATAAATGTGAGTTTGTTCTGACGCACCACATAACTTACTCTGTCTTTGCTTCCGGTTTCCGGTCCGGCATATGCCAGTGGCTGAAAACCAAAAGCGGTGATATAAAAATGAGCTGCCTGTTTGGCATTACCCACGTAAAATTCTACATAATCAGTTCCGTGTAATGGAAGAAAATCCTGTTGTGCAGCTTGTTTCTTGTTAACAGCAATTGTTGACATGATTGTTGATTTTAAATTCAATAAAAGGGAGACCAATCAGGTTCAAAGAGCAGAACCTTTCTCAAACAATCAGTTGGAGTCAATCGCCAATACTTCCATCAGCAAACAGTAGTTGCTGCGTTTATCGTGAAAGCGTTTATTGGCATAATCGGGGTGCATGGGGCAAAATTAAACTATTAAGCTTCAAACAGAAACCTCTCAAGCAATTATCTTTGCCACATGCAAAAAATTGGTATCCTCGGCGGCGGACAATTAGGCCGTATGTTATTACAGGCAGCTGCCAACTACCCCGTTGAAACGTTTGTACTGGAAAACGATGAACAGTGCCCCTCAGCCCATCTCTGTCATCATTTCACAAAAGGTGATATTAAAGATTTTGAAACCGTTTACAATTTTGGGAAGGGATTAGATGCCATTACCATTGAAATTGAAAGTGTAAATGTGGAAGCACTGGAGAAGCTGGAAGCGGAAGGCGTAAATGTTTTTCCAAAACCATCCGCTTTGCGCATCATCAAAAATAAAATCGAACAGAAGAAATTCTATCAACATCACCAGATACCAACATCTGAGTTTGTGATCACCGAAAACAAAGAAGAACTGAACGCATTGGTTTCTTTTTTACCGGCAGCGCATAAAGTAGGCATGGGTGGTTATGATGGTCGTGGTGTTGAACTTTTAAAAACTGCTGCTGATCTTGAACGCGGTTTTGATGCACCTGCTGTTTTAGAAAAACTGGTGCCTATTCAAAAAGAAATTGCCATGATCGTAGCAGTGGGGCAAGATGGTGAAACAACCATGTACCCGCCTGCTGAAATGGTTTTTGACCCATTGTTGAATTTACTTGACTATCAGGTTTCACCTTCAGAACTTCCTGAAAAAACATTCTGGAAATTGGAAGCCATTGCCATGGCAGTTGTACGCAATCTTGAATCGCCGGGTTTATTTGCTGTGGAATTATTTGTTGACAAGAACGGTGATGTATTGGTGAATGAAACAGCTCCACGTGTACACAACAGTGGGCATCACAGCATTGAAGGAAATTATTCATCGCAGTTTGATATGTTGTGGCGCATTATGCTTGGTTACCCACTTGGTTGCACTGATGCAATTATGCCATCCGTTATTTTAAATATCGTAGGAGAAGAAGGTTACAGCGGTCCTGCTTACTATGAAGGTCTTGAAGATGTACTGAAAATGGAAAACGCATTCGTGCATATTTATGGTAAGTCACATACCAAACCCGGTCGTAAAATGGGCCACGTTACCGTTATTGGCAAAGACCGAAGCGAACTAACGTATAAAGCCAACCGCATCAAACATTTACTGAAAGTAAAAACAAAATAAAAGCCATTTCATTCGCAGGAATTCGGATACAAGCACTTATACCCTATCCCTAACCATTGTTTTTACCACTCATCCAACTGTGGGGGCATAAAATTGTTCTATGCTTACCTTTAGCCATTCTATAAAACACATGAGAATAATTACATTGGTTGCAGCTGCCATTTTTGTTTTGGCAATAAGCTGTAAAGACGAAAAAAAACAATCCGCAGCAGCACAGGGAGGCCGTCAACAAGGACCCATGACGGTTGTTGGCTACATCGTTAAAACAGGATCTGTTAGTGAGCCCGTGCAACTTCCCGGCACTCTTTTACCCATGGAGGAAACACAGATACAGGCTGAAGTAAGTGGTCGTGTAGTTTCACATTCTATTAACGAGGGAGCTTTTGTGAACAAAGGTGCATTACTCGTAAAACTGTTTGATGGTGATCTGCAGGCTCAATTGAAAAAGCTGCAGGTGCAGTTGCAGATCGCTGAAAAAACAGAAGAGCGTAACAAAGAGTTGTTGAAAATAAGTGGCATCAGTCAGCAGGATTACGATCTTAGTTTTTTACAGGTGAGTAATATCAATGCAGATATTGAACTGCTGCGTACAAATATTGTAAAAACAGAGATCCGTGCTCCCTTTAACGGACGCATCGGTTTTAGAAATATTTCGAATGGCGCTTACATCACTCCTGCAACTATCATCACAAGTCTTCGCCAGGTAAGCCAGATGAAATTACAGTTCAGCGTTCCGGAAAAATATACTTCCAAAATTCGCATTGGTCAAAGCATCAGCTTTTCAACTGAAGGAAGCAACCGCAAGTTCATTGCAAAAGTGTATGCTACTGAATCAACCGTAAGTGAAACGACACGTGGTTTGAATGTGCGTTGCATGGTTCAGCAAAATGATGCTTCATTGGTACCCGGCTCGTTTGCAAAAGTTGATATGGACTTTGCAAGAAATGATAATGCTATCCTTGTTCCGGCGCAAGCCATATTGCCACAGGCAAGAGGTAAAAAATTAATTGTTTACAGAGATGGCATTGCCAAATTTGTAGATGTGCAAACAGGTATCCGTGATTCTGCTAATGTAGAAATTACAGGTGGTGTTGTTCCTGGTGATACCATTATTACAACCGGACTACTCGGTTTAAAACCAGAGGCAAAAGTGAAACTCTCTAAAGTTCAATAATAACGTATGACTATTTCCGAACTGAGTTTGAAGCGACCCGTGCTGGCCATTGTGATGAACATCATGATCGTATTGTTTGGCGTCATCGGGTTTCGTTTCTTAGGTATTCGTGATTACCCGGCAATTGATCCTCCCAATATCAGTGTACGTACTTCATACCCCGGTGCAAATGCCGATGTAATTGAATCGCAGATCACAGAACCGTTGGAGAAATCGATCAACGGTATTGCAGGCGTAAAAAATATTACGAGCAGCAGCAGCCAGGGTAACAGCAATATCAATGTTGAGTTCGAATTAGGTTTTAATCTTGAAGAAGCAGCAAATGATGTGCGTGATAAAGTATCACAAACAGTTCGTTCACTCCCTGCCGATCTTGATGCCCCACCTGTTGTTACAAAAGCAGATGCCAGCAGTGATCCGATTCTTTCCATGACTATTCAAAGTGAGAGCAGGAATCCTTTACAGGTAACAGAATATGCAACAAACAATTTACTCGAACGCATACAAACCATTCCCGGTGTTAGTACTGTGAATATCTGGGGTGAAAAAAGGTATGCTATGCGTATCTGGTTTGAACCCGAAAAACTATTATCATACAAGCTAACTGCAAAAGATGTGCAGACGGCACTGCAACGTGAAAACCTGGAATTGCCCTCCGGTAAAATTTCAGGTAACTCCATGGAGTTAACCGTTCGCACGTTCGGTCGATTAACAACAGAAGAAGATTTCAATAATCTCATTGTTGCAAATATAGAAGGGCGTGATATTAAATTAAAAGACGTAGGACAGGTTGTACTTGGCCCGGAGAATGAAGAAAGTGGTTTGAAAGAAAGTGGAACGCCAATGATCGCCCTGGCAATTGTTCCGCAACCGGGCAGTAACTATGTTGCTATTGCCGATGAATTTTATAAACGTTACGAACAGATCAAAAAAGAAGTACCTGCAGATATTACACTTGATGTGGGTATGGATCAAACAAAATTTGTACGTAAATCCATTGCGGAAGTAGAGGAAACACTTGTACTTTCTTTTGCATTGGTGGTGCTTATTATCTTCCTCTTTTTCCGTGACTGGATCGTTGCGATCCGTCCGTTGATCGATATTCCTGTTTCATTGATCGGTGCATTCTTTATTATGTACCTGAGCGGCTTTACCATTAATGTACTTACGCTTCTTGCTATTGTATTGGCAACAGGTTTGGTGGTGGATGATGGTATTGTGGTAACAGAAAATATCTTTAAGAAAATGGAACAGGGCATGGATAAATACAAGGCTGCCCGTGAAGGTTCCAAAGAAATTTATTTCGCCGTTATTGCAACCTCCATCACATTAGCAGTAGTATTTCTTCCAATCATTTTCTTAGAAGGATTTGTGGGTCGTTTGTTCCGTGAGTTTGGTATTGTGGTAGCAGGTGCGGTATTAATTTCTGCATTTGTATCACTTACCTTAACACCTGTACTCAACGTTTATTTAACCCGCAAAGGCGGTACAAGGCATGGCTGGTTCTATCGTGTAACAGAACCATTCTTTACCGGTATGGAGCGTGGATACCATAAACTGCTTATTGGTTTTATGCGTGTAAGATGGGTGGCACTGATTTTAATCATCGCTTGTTTTGGTATCATCTGGATGATTGGTAATTCACTGCAAAGCGAGCTTGCACCAATGGAAGACCGAAGCCAGTTCCGCTTACAGGTAAGTGCTCCCGAGGGAACCAGTTTTGAAGCAATGGATGCTTATATCGATAAACTTAACCAGCTTGTATTGGATAGTGTGCCCGAAAATAAGGTACTCATCTCCGTTACTGCACCGGGCTTTACCGGAGCAGGATCGGTAAACAGTGGTTTTGTTCGTTCATTGCTTGTTGATCCTGATGAACGTGATCGTTCACAACAGGAGATCGTTGATGTTATCAATCGAAATTTGCCAAAGTATAATGAAGGAAGAGCTTTTGCCATCCAGGAACAAACTATTTCAGTAAACCGCCGTGGTGGTTTACCGGTTGCGTTTGTTGTACAGAATAACAATTTTGATAAATTGAAAGAAGTATTGCCGAAGTTCCTGGAAGAAGCCCAGCGGAATCCTGTGTTTTCCAGTGTTGATGTTGACCTTAAATTCAATAAACCTGAACTGCGTTTAAATATTGATCGTTTACGTGCAAGTGAGTTAGGTGTAAGTGTCACCGATATTTCAGAATTGATGCAGTTATCGTTGAGTAACAGAAGACTTGGTTACTTTATTAAAGATGGTAAACAGTACCAGGTAATTGGCCAGGTATTAAGAGATGATCGTGATGATCCAACCGATCTGAAAAATCTTTTCGTTCGCAATGCTTCAGGACAAATGATCTCTGTTGATCAATTCGTAAGTTTTGAAGAAGAAACAACACCACCAACGCTTTACCATTTCAACCGTTATAAATCAGCAACGATCAGTGCAGGTTTAGCACCGGGTAAAACGATTGGTGATGGGATTAAGGAAATGGAAGCCATTGCTGATAAGTTGCTCGATGAATCGTTCAACACAGCACTGTCTGGCAACTCAAGAGATTTTGCTGAGAGCAGTGGTAATACATTTTTCGCATTGGGTCTTGCATTGATATTGATCTTCCTTGTATTGGCTGCACAGTTTGAAAGTTTTATTGATCCGTTGGTGATCATGTTTACGGTACCATTGGCTATTGCCGGTGCATTATTCTCATTGTGGTTGTTCGATCAAACCATCAATATCTTTTCACAAATTGGTATGATCATGTTGATCGGGCTTGTAACCAAGAACGGTATCCTGATCGTTGAATTTGCCAATCAGAAAAAACATGCCGGCATGTTGAAGAAGCCTGCGGTTATTGAAGCAGCCACCATGCGTTTGCGTCCCATCTTAATGACGAGCCTGGCTATGGCACTCGGTGCATTACCATTGGCCTTGTCGTTAGGTGCAGCATCAACAAGCCGTATTCCGTTGGGTATAGTAATCGTTGGTGGAATTATGTTTTCGTTGGTATTGACACTGTTTGTCATTCCTGCAATGTATTCGTACCTGTCATCCAAAAAAATTAAAGTGCATGAAGAAGAAACTGAAGCTGCTATTAGCAAGTTGTCTGATTAATATACTTGCCTTTGCGCAGGAACCATCAAAGCTCAGTGTTGATGATGCTATACGCATGGCCGTTGAAAAAAACTTTGATGTAGAGATCGTAAAGAATGAACAACAGATCGGCGCTATCAATAATAATTGGGGCACAGCCGGTTTATGGCCTAACATAAATCTCAACAGTACTCTCGGCATTGCGTCTAATAATCTTGAACAGCGGTTAACAAACGGCACAACCATTAAACGTAATGGTGCCATTTTGCGGAACCTCAACGCAGGTTTTGCTGTAAGCTGGCGCATTTTTGATGGCATGCGGATGTTTGCCAGTAAACGTCGGTTAGAAGAATTAGAAAAGATCGGTGAATTGAGTTTCCGCAGCCAGGTAAACACAACTGTATTTAATGTGATTGCTGCTTACTATGAAATTGTACAGCTCAATCAACAACGAAAAGCATTACAGGCAACCATCAAATTTTTTGAAGAACGTAAGCTGATAGCTGAAAGCAGGTTTACCATTGGAACTGCACCTAAAACAGATTTCCTGCAGGCAGAAGTAGATCTCAATCAACAAAAAGGAAGTTTGCTGGCCATTGAAAATAATATTCGTGTAGCCAAAGCTAACTTCAATAATTTACTGGCACGTAAACCCGAAACGATTTTTGAAGTAATGGAAGTGATAGAGCCCGATGCAACCGTTAGCTATGCTGCATTGCAACAAAAAGCTACAACAGATAACTATGATCTGTTACTGGCTCAAAGCAGCTTATCTGTGTTGGTACAACAAAAACGTGAGATCATTTCTCAGCGTTTGCCTTCGGTTACACTCAATGGCAACTTCAACTTATCACAAAGTAAGAACGATGCCGGTTTCACCTTGTTTAACCGTAACCTCGGACCAAACGGAAATATTGGTATTGCTATTCCAATATTTCAAGGCGGAAATATCAAACGCCAGGAACAGGTGGCAGATATTGGTATCAAGAACCAACAGATCGTTATTGACCGTTTAAAGAACCAGGTGAATACAAGTTTGCTGAATGCTTTTTATAATTTTCAGAATGCACTCAATTTGGTAAAGCTTGAAAAAAACACATTGGCATTAATTGAAGAAAACAATGTGATCGCTACCGAGCGTTTCCGTAAGCTGGCCATTACATCACTTGAATTGCGTCAGGTGCAGATCGATTATATCAATGGGCAAACACGCTACATCAATTCTCTTTACATGGCAAAGCTGGCTGAAGCTGAGATGAAGTTGCTGGCGGGGGATCTCAATAAACTATAATTCAACTCAACTTATTTAAAGGTTCGGCCAGTCAGCCGGACCTTTCTTTTTTTACTGCCTTTAGTTTTGTTTCTTTGCATAAATCAATTTATGGCAACTCCGATCATTGGTATTATTATGGGCAGCGACAGCGATCTTCCTGTTATGCAACCTGCAGCCGATATTCTGAAAGAATTTGGTATCGATTATGAATTAACGGTTGTATCAGCTCATCGCACACCTCTTCGCATGGTGGAGTATGCAAAAACTGCAAGAGAAAGAGGATTGAAAGTAATTATTGCCGGTGCCGGTGGTGCAGCCCATTTACCGGGCATGGTTGCGAGTATTACAATCTTACCTGTAATTGGTGTACCTGTAAAATCATCGAACTCAATTGATGGTTGGGACTCTGTTCTTTCTATTCTGCAAATGCCGAATGGTGTGCCTGTTGCTACCGTTGCTTTGAATGCTGCAAAGAATGCAGGCATACTCGCTGCAGAGATCATTGGTACATTTGATGAGAATGTTGCTGCAAAGATTTCTGCTTACAAATCAAGTATGAATGATGAAGTGCTCACCAAGGTTACTAAGTTGAAACAGCAGGGATGGGATAATAAGTTTGATTGATTTACTTTTTCGTTGTTAATACCACAAAGTCCTGCTCCAAAGAAAGTGAATGTTGATACAATGCATCAATAAAACCACTTCCCTCTTTTGCATAAAAACTTAGAAAACTTTCTTTACGCTCCTGCAATCCATTACCGGGAAAAAGTTGTTGTTTGATTGTTTGTATCTGACGTTGCTCATCGGCATACTTTCTTTTTTCTGCACGAATGATTTTCTTTTCCAGTTCCTGCAAACGATAAACAGCTTTTACTTTTAATGCTTCAACATGTTGAAGCAAGGTGAGATCAACGGTTGCCGCTTGTTCTTTCAATAATTCATACAACTCCTCAGCCTTGGTTAACGTGCCGTTGAGTTGAATTTTATTTACTGTTGTTCGATGTACATATTGATTAAGTAAAGCTTCGCTGCTTTTGAAAAAATCCTCAACAGTAAAACCAAGCTTCTCAATCTTACTGATCCATTGCTTTTGTGTTACAAGAAATGAATTTCGTAAGACCAACACAGGATATGGAACGTGATGATGTGCAAACACATTCTTCAACTCTAACCAATAAGCCAACTCTCCACCACCGCCAATGAATGCAATATTTGGAAGAATCGTATCCTGGTACAATCCACGAAGAATCACATTCGGGCTGAAACGCTCAGGATGTTCTTTTAACTCTTTCAGCACTTCTTCTTTCGTAAACTTGATGGTTGTATTTGCAACAGCAAATCCATCGCCATCTGCTTCTATCCGTTCACGCAGGTCTTCATCAAAATAAAATAAGTTGATCTCTCTGCCGCCTGCCTGTACTTTGTAATGTGCATCGAGTTTATGAATTGTATCTGCCACCTGTTTTGCTGATGAACGATTGAGCAGCTCATCTTCAAACACAGGAATCATCTGTTGCTTCAACTCTTTCGCATCAGCATTGATCACAATCAAACCAAAACGTTCGAACAGGAAATGTACAAAGGCAAAAGTTGCATCCTGTATGGTTGTTTTCTCTTTGTACGATGCAAGCAAGGCGTCTATAATTTCTTTACCATGTGGCTCTACCAGTAATTGTCCGCTGATGGCATGAATGAGTTGAGTAATGTGTTTATCAACAATCATCCTGCCAAAGGCTCCGTTCTGTTTAGTGGCCCATTGATACTTCACGCCATTCACAGTAGCATAACTCAGTTCTTCAAAGTCAGCATCTTCGCTGCCCATGTAATACACGGGTATAAAATTGTATTGGGTTAACTCCTGCTTTAAAGTATCGGCCAGTTTAATGGCATGCAGAATTTTATAAATGAAGTAGAGCGGCCCCGTAAATAAGTTGGGCTGATGGGCTGTTGTAATCGTAAACGTATTTTCCTTTAATAGTAACTCAATATTGCGGTTTACCGCTGTCGATTCATTTACTGCCGCATATTGCTTTCTCAAATGATCAACCAATACCCGACGGTTGGTCTTGAACGCCGAACGTTGTGCAATAGCATGCTTGATTCCTTCGATATTGGGGCGATGCACATAGAAGGGCTTTAATGCCACAGCATCATCCAGGTAATCCAAAACAATTGTTGAAAAAGCAGCCGTGTTACGGTAAGTGATCCGTTGCGATGTACAGTCCATACGTTTTGTAAAATTAGGAACATCCTGACGGTTACAAACAACCGTCCGACAAGTTTTCACATTCCTTTATTTGAGTTCGTAGGCCACTACCGAATTTCGCCAGAAAGTAGGGACGTATACGATGCGTTTCGCAGCATCATAGCCAATATCGGCAGAGTTGATCTTTTGTTCCCTTCCATCAAGCAACACTTGCTTGGTGCCATCTGCATTTACATAGTACACCACTCCGATCCATGTTGAAACAATATAATCGCCGCCGGTAACATGTTCAACACCATCTGTGCTGGCTTCCATTCCGTCGGCAAGTTTGGTGAGCGATCCGTTTTTCTCCATACGGTACATACTGCCTGCATCCAGTATGTACAAACTTCCTTTGTGCTTTAATACACCATTCGGTCCTTTCAATTGCATTGTATCGAGCAGTACGGTAGCTTTTTTATTTTCAATGCTGTAAACTTTTCTTCCTCGTGAATCCGACACATACACTGTTCCGTTTTCTTCTACACTGATATCGTTTAACGTAACAGCTCCATCAACAACGATGCGATCAACAATTGCTCCTTTGGTAATATCGATCACCACTACTTCATTAAGATCGGCCACATACAAATGATTTTTGTGCATGCCCATTCCTTTGGGCGCCTGCAAACCGGTTATCCATTCAGCTGTAATAACTTTTCCGTCCATACCCACTTTACCGATAGAACCTTTTCCATCCTTTGCCCACGGCTGCCCATCGATATTGGATACATACAACACACTGTTTTTATGATCGATAAAAACCGATTCAGGAACTTTCAACGTGGTATCTGTTTCCCACAGTTTTACAAGTTGATGTTGTGCAGTTGCTGTGAACAGAATGGAAGTAAACAGAAGAATGGATACAAGCTGTTTCATATTACTCAGTGTGCAGATTGTTTTGCAAAATGCACAGCAAATTAGGAAAACCTTTTGGGATTATATGGGTTGATATCCACGCTGGGTGTTTCGCCATTCGCAATCTCCGCAACAAGCTTACCAGTGCCTGCACCCACACTCAACCCGATCATTGCATGACCGGTTGCAATAATGGCATTCGATTTTATTTTACCGATATAAGGCAATCCATCGGCTGAACAGGGACGATAGCCATACCAGATATTTTCCTGCGATGGCATCGGAATTTTAAACTGCGGGACAAACCGTTCTACTGCATTTAAAATACCTTCTACCCGCTTATATCGTGGAGGCGTTTTGATTGAGGTGATTTCCATCGTACCACCAAAACGGATCTTATTTCTGTCCATGGGTGTGATGGCTACACGACCTTCCTGCAACACCGCAGGATGATTAAATGTAAACGGAGAATCTTCCAATGTAACTGAATAACCACGGCCAGGCATGAGTGGTAAATTCAGACCGAGCTTTGCAGCCATTTCTCTCGACCATGATCCTGTTGCTATAACTACCATGTCTGCATCGTAACGTTGCTTGTTACTGATAACAGATTTGATCTGATCATTACTCATTTCGAAACCCGTTACTTCCTGCTGCGGAATTAACTGCACACTTTTTTGCTGAAGTATGTTCAGCAAGCCCTTCATTAATTTCTGCGGATACAAATGTGCATCGCATTTAAAATACAGCGCACCACGTATATTCAATTCAACCTGTGGCTCCATGGCCTGTACTTCTTCTTTCGATAACATCACTGCTTCCAAACCAAGTTTTTTTGCTTCCTCAGCTACATGATGTGAGTGTTCTTCGTTCGCCTCTGTTTGAAACATTTCCAGGAGCCCCTTCTTTTCATACGCAAAATCGAAACCGGGAATGGTTGTCCATTCTTCGTACAACTGTTGACTAAGCAACGCAATATCACGGAGAGGAATAGCCGATTCTGCAACATGTTTTGCAGTAGCGCTCTTCATGAATTTTAACCCCCACGAAATAAGTGCCGCATTTAATCTTGGCTCCACATAAAAAGGGCTTCTTGAATTCCACATCCATTTCAAACCCTGTGTTACAATACCCGGTGTTGCCAATGGAATAAAATGGCTCGGACAAACATAGCCTGCGTTGCCATACGAACAGTTATCAGAAAAATCATCTTTGTCCAATAGAGTTACACCCCACCCGCTTTGCTGCAGATAGTAAGCCGAACTTAAACCAATAATACCACCGCCAATTACAATTGCTTTGCCCATTTTATTGCTGATCTTTTATTGTACGTACACCAAATACACGTCCTGCTGTTTTTCCATGGTTCGCCTCAACCTTCACGGTGATCTTTGTTTTACCGCTGATCATTGCTGCAGGTAGTTTGTATTCGATATCATAAAACTTACCTGTCTTACCTCCCTTCCAATCTACCGTTACAAGCTTTACACCGTCCACTAAGATATCAAATACACGATCCTTATCATCGCCGATATAGGTGAACAGTAAAGAATTTGTTACCGAATCATCCACTTTCATTTCAAACTCGAAGTTGTTATTGCTTCTTGCTTCACGACCCATCCTGTCCATAGCATCGCTTACATAAGAACGTTCTGTTGCTTTGAGGTTATGATCACGTTCGGGTTGCATTTCACCCACACGAAAGTTATCAATAGTTCTGTTTTCAATTTCCTGCACACGCTTTTTCTCCGCTTCATAATCGGCCTGCAGCTTTGCAAATTCAGTTGGTGTAAAATAATCCCAATACACACTGTAATACTGATCGTAGGTTTGATAGAACGGGATCAACTTCACATCAAACGGCTTACCTACGTTCTTCATTTGAAATTGTAAAGAAGAAGATGGTTGAATCCAATCGTTTACATTACGGTTTGAAGTCAACAACACCGGCACTCCAATAACAGGATCGGGTTTTTCTTTTCCTAACAAACCTGCCAATACCAACGGGCCGTATTTGAATGCAATACGATTGGGATTGTCCGGCATTGCTTCGGTATACAAATTCATGTCGAGATCAACTGTTACAACATCACCGTTTTTCCAAATACGGGTGGCTGTTAAATAACCAGCTGCATCGGTTTCGGTTTTTACCGCAGCATTGTTTACTTTAATTACTGCAGTTGTATTGCTCCACGAGGGTTTACGGATCTTTAATGTAAACGAAGAGGGTTTTGCTGCAGTAACAACAAGCCTCACCTGTTTACTTTCAGGAATATAATTGGTTTGTGTAATGCGGATGTTCTTTTCTTTCCAGTTCAACACAGAAGGAATAAAAAGATTGACGTAGAGATTATTCTTGCCATCATAACTGTATATCTGTTCTGCATACTTCGCATGATTTTCAATACCACTTCCCACGCAGCAGGTGAATGTATTGAACTGATCGCTGAACTGTTTTTTTGTACCCATGCGCAATGGAACAAAATAAGTCATCATGCCATTCTCCGGATTTTGTGACGCAAGAATATGATTGTATAATGCACGTTCGTAATAATCCATCAACTGTGCAGATGGCTGCCATGCAAACAAATGCCTTGTCAGCTTAAGCATATTGTAGGTGTTGCAGGTTTCGCAGGTATTATCGCTTAACCGATCGTTGAGTTTCCCTGCTTCGCCGCAATACTCGTAGTTGCTGTTGCCACCAATTACATAACTATGGTTGTGCACCATCGTTTCCCAAAAGAACGAGGCAATAGTAGCATCACTTTTGTTTCCGGTTAATTCATATTGCCGTGCGCTGCCGATTGCTTTCGGCACATTCGTATTGCTGTGTTTGCCGGGCAAAGGATCGATGCGTTGCGCCAGTTTGCCCATTACAAACTCATCGTAAAATTTATACGAGAGATCAAGATATTTTTTGTTGCCGGTGAAAGAATAAATATTCGCCAGCACATCATTCATCCCACCGTATTCACAGTTCAACATTTTCAATCGTGTTGAATCGGGCAAATGATTCACGGTGTTGTATGTCCAGTCGGCCATGCCTGTTACCAGCTTCAATGCTTTGTTGCTGTTGCAATACAAATACGCATCGCATAAACCTGCCATTACTTTATGCACCGTATACCAGGGGCTCCATCCTCCGTTCAGATCAAAACCCGATGATTTAATTTCTCCCTTTGCTACTTTTCCAAAAATGGAATCTTCTTTTGGTATGGCACCAATATAACCGGTCTTGCGTGCAAGCTGGCAACGTTCCAATTCGTTAACGATATAATCAATGCGTTTTTTAAATTCTGCATTGCCTGTCGACACATACATCATTGAAGCTGCAGATAAATAATGCCCTAATGTATGTCCCGATAATCCATCACTCTCCCATCCGCCATAGATCGAATCTTTCACCGGCAGTCCTGCATTTTTATAAAAGCGGTACAGCAACCTATCTGCACTTAACGATAACAGGTAAGCACTATCCAGCTGCATGGCTTTTGTAAACGGGCTTGCCAACAGTTTTACATCACTCAACGGAAATGCAAAGGCTTTCACCTGCACAACAGGCTGCACTTTTACTTTTGCATTTTTCTTTTCGGGTATGTACGATTGTGCAGCACACAACAGCAGCGAAGACAACAACGTAATTGTGCAGACGAATTTCTTCATGTTACTACTCAGTAATTAATTTTTACATCTTTAATCGTTGTTGGCAACCACACCTGCATTTCATTTTTACCACGGTTGGCCCATGTGTAATAAGGAATGGCAATGATCTTCCGCTTTTCAGTACGGATCGATAAACCATCTTCCCCAACAAGTACAACCGGCACTTCTGCTGTTAATGCTTTCACCGGCTCATCCATTATTTTGTAATCGATGGTTTCAAACTTTGTATTGGGAGGCAACACAATATTCCATGCTTTGTTATTATTATCTGCACCTTCTACACAATACACAATTGGTCCACGTTGGATGGCGATTCGATTGTTGTTTTGCTTTAATGAATCTTTTGCAGTAACAGTATAGGTGTTCATGGCAAATTCAAATTCAACAATATCGCCTTGCTTCCATTCACGATATACCGAAAGGTATCCATCATTATCTGTCACTACCACCGGCTTACCATTTATTGCAATACCTGGTGTTGCCGAAAAAGCATCACCTCCATGCACATACAGATCTCCCGGTACTGAACCATTCTTATACCAACCGGGGATACGGATACTCAATCTAAACTTTCCCTTTTTTTCCGGACTGACAACAACTTTCACTTTCCCATCCCATGGATAATTTGTTTCCATCTTCAAATCCACTTTTGTTTTTGGCAACTGAATACTTGTATTACTGCCTACAAACAAATTCATATAAATACCATCATCGCTTTTTGCATAAATATAATCGCCGAGTGATGCCACCATGCGTGCAATATTTGCAGGACAGCAAGCGGTACCAAACCATTCTCTTCGTTGATGCTGTCCACGTGATGCCAAAGGATTACCATAAAAGAAACGATCGCCGGTTAAACTCAAACCGTCCAACGCACCATTATATAAACTGCGTTCCAACACATCCATATACATCGCATCACCTGTTAATGCATTCATGCGCTGGTTCCAGAACACCATGCCCACACTTGCACAGGTTTCACAATAGGCCTGTTCATTCGGCAGATCATAATCATTACTGAAACCTTCATTACTTCCTGCCGAACCGATACCACCGGTGATATACATATTACGATACACCACATCTTCCCATACTTTTTTCATGGCTCGCATATAATCCACATCACCTGTTTGTGCTGCCACATCAGCTGCGCCCGTGTACATATACATCGCACGTACTGCATGACCGGTGATTTGTGTTTGTTCTTTCACAGGCAAAATATCCTGCGCATAAGCCGTGTCTTTCCAATCGGTCCATGTATAACCTTTTGCCAAACGTTTGCCACGTTCGCTCAATAACCAATCAGCAAGTTTTAAATATTTTTCATTCTTGGTTGTCTTATACAATTTCACCAATGCTAATTCCAGTTCCTGGTGACCGGTTACCCAATGACGTTTACCGGGACCAAACAATGCATCAAAATGATCGGCCCACTTAATGCACACATCTAAAAATTTACGTTTGCCTGTTGCATTGTAATACGCAACTGCCGCTTCGATCATGTGGCCTGCATTGTAATCTTCATGCATGCTCATATCGGTGTAACGATCCTGCAAACCCTTCAATGTGTACCAGGTGTTGAGGTAACCATCCGGTTGTTGTGCAGCTGCTATCTTATCGATCCACTCATCGCATTTCTTTTCCATCTCTGCATTCGGATGCGTCTTTAACGAATACGCCATTGCTTCCAATGCTTTGAACACATCGCTGTCATCATAAAAAATACCTTCGTGCTGTTCACCCTTGTTTCTTGCAACACGTTCAAAATTTTTTAAACGTGGCGTAGCAACTTCTGTTTGATAAATACAGGCCGCTAATGTTTTCGTTGCCACTTTATCGATCTTTGGTTTCCAGAATGCATCAGTCACATTCACCTGCGAAAAATTGATGAACTCAATTTTCTGTAAGTTGGTTTGGGCAAACAGGTTTAACTGAAACAGGCAAACAAGTAAGAGGAAAGTATTTTTTTTCATGTTCTGAGCTGTTGAATTACTATTAGTCATACGTTGCGTCGCACACTTGTGCTATCTTATTTCTATGCAGCTTTTTTAAACGTCTGCTACTCTGAATGATTTTACTTCAATCGTTTTCCAAACCCCGTCTTTAATGTATGGTTCGTTTGTATACCAATGATCAAAATCTTCTTTTGTTTCAAACTGAACAATCATGATCGAACCACGCATCTTTCCTTCTTCATCAAGCGTGGCACCACCAACAACAAAGTTGTTTTGCTCTTTTAATTTCTTTGCACCAGCCAAATGAAACGGACGAGCCAGCATTCTTCTTTCCAATGCATCTTCATCTGTTCCGTCCTGCGCAATGATGACATATTGTTGCATACTACTTTCGTTTAAACTTCATTAAAAAGAAGATGTTCAAATAAGTTAGCTTGTGCGTTTGATGGCCTCCTTTCAGGGAGGTCGGGAGGGTTTTAAATCACCTGGAACCCATACGCATACGGATCATCCTCCCTATCAATGCTAATTGTATTATAACCATAGATCTTCGCCCAACCTTCAATACCCGGCCGGATGGCTTTGATGCCATTCACTTCAAGCTCTTCTTCAATGGTACCAATGAACTTACTGCCGATGATGCTTTCGTGAATGAACTGATCACCTTTCTTCAACTTACCTTTTGCATACCATTGCGCCATGCGTGCAGAAGTACCCGTACCACATGGACTACGATCAATGGCTTTATCGCCATAGAACACGGCATTGCGTGCAGTTGATGTGGGATCGATCACAGCACCCGTCCATAAAATATGACTACAACCATTGATCGTTGCATCCTGCGGATGAACAAATGTATATTTCGCATTGATGTTCTTGCGTAACTCTCTTGCCCATGCAATGAGTTTATCAGCTGCATAATGTTCAAGACCCTTGAAATTTTTCTGTACATCAACAATGGCATAAAAATTTCCACCGTATGAAACATCAATTACTAATTCACCCAACTCAGGACAATCAACTGTTAACTCCGTTGAATGCAAATATGCTGGCACGTTGGTAAGCTTTACACTTTTTACCTTGGCCTGAAGGCCAAGGCCAGTCATAGTGTATTCAATCATTACTAAACCGGCCGGTGCTTCCATACGAATGATGCCCTGTGTTTTTGGAATGATCAATCTCTCTTCTACTGCAATTGTGATCGTACCAATTGTTCCATGTCCGCACATTGGTAAGCAACCACTTGTTTCAATAAACAAAACAGCTACATCATTCTGCGGATCATGCGGCGGATACAAAATACTTCCACTCATCATATCATGTCCACGTGGTTCAAACATCAATCCTTTTCTTATCCAGTCATACTCTTTTAAAAAGTGTTGCCGTTTTTCACTCATGTTATTTCCTTCCAATGCAGGACCACCTTCCGCAACCAACCGAACAGGATTGCCGCAGGTATGTGCATCCACACAATGAAACGCCCAGCCACTAAAACGATTGAGCGAACTGTTGGGATATTTTTTTATGATAGGGCTTGTTGCCATTATTGTAAACTGTTTAAATCGTCGAGTACATAAACACCACGGCCGTACGTGCCGATCACTAATTTTTTATCTCTCGGATGAATGAACAGATCATTCACAGAAACAGATTCAGGAATAGTTCCGTTGATAGCGATCCATTTTTTGCCGCCATCTTTACTCATGTACACACCAAAGTCTGTTCCACAGAATAAAACGTTTGCATTATCCGGATGTTCTGCAATGACGTTTGCTGGAGATGCAGGAAGATTAGAAGCAATGGATTTCCAGGTTGCACCGTAATCATCACTTACATAAACATAAGGCGTATTGTTATCTGCACGACGATCATTCAACACTACATACACTCTTGAAGGATTGAATGCAGATGCAACAATCTTCGCCACATGTTTATTGTAAGGAAGTCCTTTGGTAATTTCTTTCCAACTAGTGCCATCGTTTGTTGTTAACCAAACACGACCATCATCAGTACCGGCATATACTACACCTGCTTTGTTCCCTTCTGCAACAGCAGTGATCGCCTGGTGATAAATGAGGTAAGGATAATTTCCATTGCGCTCTTTCCTGTTATACGAAAGATCGCTGCTGATCATTTTCCATGTTTCACCGCCGTCTTCTGTTTTGTACAGATGCTGCAAACCATGATAAAGCACTTTGTTATTGAACTTACTCATGATGGTTGCGGCGAGCCACTCGCCACGCAACGAATCAATACGACCCACATCAAATTGTTTGAATTGCTTCATGCCTTCTCTTCTTCCTTTGCTTATATCGGTACGCATCAAACGTCCGTAGTAAGAAGAGGCGTACACAATATTTGCATCCATAGGATCAACAGCAATTTGTGTTCCTTCACCACCCGGTGCCATACGCCATGGGCGAAGTGTGGTATCGGCTGCTTGACCAAATGTGTTGCTTACATTACCGCTCATTGTGCCTTCATCCTGCACTGCACCAAAAATGTTGAAAGGTGTTTGCATATCGTATGCAACCGTATAGAATTGTGTAGTAGGAATTTCATCAAAGAAATTTTTCCATTTCTCTCCTCCGTTATAAGTAATAGAAACACCACCATCATCACCCATGATCATGCGATCAGGATTTTCTTCATCGATCCATAATGCATGATGATCACCATGTGTCCACTCGCTTTGTTTATCGGTTGCTTCCCAAACCTTCCATGTTTTACCTCCATCTTCACTGATCGCCTTCTCGACACCAAATGCATAAACCCGGTTTTCATTTTTCGGATGTACTCTAATTTGACTGAACACCCAACCATAGGTTCCGGAGAATGGTTTTAAGAAATCGTGCACCTCTCCCATCTTCTCCCAACTCTCACCTTTGTTACTGCTGCGATAGATCGCTGCACCGATCACAACCTTCTGCACTTTACGTTCGTAGCTATCTGTTTCACCGGGATTCGGATCACGCTTTTTATTATGATCATCCACAAACGCATACAATACATTCGGGTTCGAATGACTAGCGGCAAGGCCTATGCGGCCTGTGAGTTTTGTATCAGGCAAACCTTTGGTGATCTTCTTCCATGTTTTGCCGGCATCAGTTGTTTTGTACAAATTATCGCCATCTTCAGGTACCGGATCGCTCCAGCGTTTACGGATGCGATTCCACATGCTTGCATATAATGTATTGGGATCAGATGGATCCATCACAAGATCAATACATCCACTCTTTTCACTTTCAAACAAAATATTCTTCCATGTTTTGCCGCCATCGGTTGTAAGATAAACACCACGGTCTTTGTTGTATGTCCATTCGTTACCACTTGCAGCCACATAAACAACATTTGCATTTTTTGGATGAACGATGACACGTGCAATCGTTCCAGTATTTTCCAAACCAATATGCTGAAATGTTTTTCCTGCATTGGTTGTTTTATACATGCCGATGCCAGGCAACGATGCACGGAAAATATTTGCTTCACCTGTACCAACATATAATGTGTTGGGATCAGATTTAGCCAATGCAATATTGCCGATGGATTGTGTTGCTTCTTGATCAAAGATTGGCTTCCAGGTTGTACCTGCATCTTCTGTTTTCCATAAACCACCTGTTGCAAATGCTGCGTAAAACACATTGGGATTACCGGTGATTCCCACCACATCGGTACTGCGACCACTTCGGTTATCGGGCCCCGTTAAGCGCCACTGCAGGTCTTTATACGGCGATTGCTGCAATAACAATTGCTGTTGTTTAAATGCAGCGATCTTTTGTGCGCCTGTTGTACTCTTGTTTTGCGCCACAGCACAAAAAGGCAAGAGCAGAAAAAGAAAAAACTTTCGCATGGATGGTTATGTGATTAAAATGATTCAGACAGGTTTCTTCGTCAACTCACTGTTCACTCTGCGCCAGATGCCTAATGGATTTTCATTCTTCAATTCATCGGGCAACAATTCGTTGTCCCAGTTTTGTAATGAGATCGGTCGTGCAAAACGTTTGATTCCATCTGCACCAACACTTGTATAACGACTATCGGTTGTCGAAGGAAACGGACCACCATGATGCATACTTAAACAAACTTCTACACCTGTTGGTACTCCATTCAAAATAAAACGACCGCAGATATTTTTAACGGCTTCGATCAATTCTTCATTCTTCTTCAACTCACTTGTCGTTGCCATGAGTGTTGCGGTCAACTGTCCTTCCAGATGTTGTGCAACCTCCAGCATCTCTGCTTCATTCTTACAACGGATGATGAGTGAGTAAGGACCAAATACTTCCTGGTGTAATAACGGATTGTTTAAAAATGTTTCTGCACTTGCAGTAGCAACAGTTGGCAAACCTTCATCTTCTTTCACTGCTGTTTCACTTTCTGCAACAAGGTGTACCTCGTCCTGCAGCAATGCATTTCCTTTTTTCTCTTTGTATGCTTTCACAATACCTGCATGCAACATAGCAGCAGGTTGTGTTTTTTGGATTGCTTTACCAAGATCATGCGTAAATGTTTTCAATGCATCACTTTCAATGGCAACGATCAAACCTGGGTTGGTACAAAACTGTCCTACCCCTAATGTAATGGAACCTGCATAAGCTGTTGCGATACCTGCTGGATCACTTGCTAATTTCTCCGGTAATAAAAACACCGGATTCACACTGCCCATTTCTGCAAATACAGGAATCGGCTCTTTACGTTGGTTGGCCCAATCGAATAGTTGTTTACCACCGCCATACGAACCGGTGAACCCAACGGCTTTTGTAAGCGGATGTGTCACCAATGCTTTGCCTGTTTCAAAACTTGCGCCATACACATGAGTAAACACACCCAATGGTAAATTATTAAATGCTGCTGCTTTAAAGATCGCATCGGCAACGATGTGCGATGTTTCCGGATGCGCAGGATGTGCTTTTACAATCACCGGACAACCGGCTGCCAATGCACACGCTGTATCACCACCAGCTGTTGAATACGCAAAAGGAAAGTTGCTTGAACCAAATACGACAACAGGTCCCATTGGTATCAGCATTTTTCTGATATCGGGTTTTGCTGGCACTTTGTCGGGTATTGCTGTATCAATACTTGCTTCGAGCCATTCGCCACGTTCGCATGCATCGGCATAACTGTTCAATTGAAAAATAGTACGTCCACGTTCACCTCTTAATCTTGCTTCGGGCAAATGCGTTTCACGCATGGCTGTTTGAATCAATGTATCGCCGCAGTTTTCTAATTCAATAGCAATAGAACGTATAAAGGCTGCTCGTTCTTTCAAACTTTTTTTGCGATAGATATGAAAAGCTTTCCATGCTTCCTGCATGTAAGCATCAATTTCATGTAACGGCGTATCTGCTAAATTCATGTTTGTTGTTTGATGGATTATAAAACCGGTCGTGCAGCAAGTCCATCGTTAATGATTTTTAAAATACGAGTTCGTTCGCTGCCCTGTAAAGTTAATCGAGGAGCACGAACATATTCACTCCCAATTCCGGCTTGTGTAGCCGCCAGTTTAATATATTGTACTAGCTTAGGATGAATATCCAGTTCCAGCAACGGCATGAACCAGCGATAGATGGCTGCAGCCTCTGCAATCTTACCTGCTTTTACCAGGTTATAAATCGTTACTGTTTCTTTGGGGAATCCACAAACCAAACCTGCAACCCATCCATCAGCACCCAAACACAATTCTTCCATTGCCAATGTATCTACACCGCAAAGAATTTTCAATCTTGTTCCAAAACGATTGATCAAACGAGTTACGTTGGTTACATCTCTTGTACTTTCTTTCACCGCAGTGATGTTGCTGCATTCGATCAGTTCTTCAAACATATCGAGTGTAACATCAATTTTATAATCAACCGGGTTGTTATAGATCATGATCGGCAGATCGGTTGACTTGGCAATGGTTTTAAAATATTCCACTGTTTCCCTGTCATCACTTTTGTAACGCATCGGTGGTAACAGCATTAATCCTGCTGCCCCCCATGCTTTGGCATTAGCTGCCTGTTGCACGGCATCTTTGGTTGTGCTCTCTGCAATATTCATGATCACCGGAATTCTTCCGTTGAGAAATTTGATCGCATGTTTGATCAGTAATTCTTTTTCTTCAGCAGTAATGGTGCTGGCTTCGCCGAGTGAACCACCAATGATCACACCATGCACACCTGCATCAAGTTGCGCCTGCAGGTTTGTTTCAAACATTGCGAGATCAACTTCATCGTTAGCGGTAAACGGTGTAAGCAAAGCGGGGAATACTCCTTTCCATTCGAATGACATAGTATAAAATTTTAAACGAAAGTAACCCATACGTGAAAGAAAAGAGAGGCGGTTCTTAACGGATTCTTTACCGATATTAACCCGATATACCTGTATTTTTACAAAACAGGCTAATATTTGCTAAAATGAAGATTGTACAGTTTACCATACCGGTGGCGGGTGACAGTTCCATTGTGGTGCAGCACGAAGTGTTACCACATTTTTATGTACACCTTCACAGGCACCAGGAAATTCAGATTACTTATATAAAAGAAGGAACAGGTACGCTCATTGCTGGCAATTACATGCAGCCGTTCATGCCGGGTGATATTTATATCCTCGGCGCCAATCAACCACACCTCTTTAAAAGTGATCCCATATACTTTGATAAACGCAAGAAGAAAAAGGTGGAAGCACTATCACTTTTCTTTAAGCCTGCACAACTCTATGAAACTGTACTCGCATTGCCCGAAACAAAACCGACCCGCCGTTTCATCGAACAAACCAACTCCGGGTTAAAAATTGCTTCAGCATCAACAAAAAAGATTTTTGATGAGATGCAGCAGGTGCAACAGGCCAAACAAGCTTATCGTCTTTCATCTTTTATTCAATTGTTGCAAACGCTCAGTAACAGCAAAGGCAATCGTGTTCTTTCATCGGCATCAACTATTTACAGTATTTCCGATACAGAAGGTTTACGGATGAATGATGTGTACCGTTACACGATGGAACATTACACCGAACACATCAGCCTTGAACAGATCGCTGCAGTTGCACATTTAACGGTACAGGCTTTTTGTCGCTACTTTAAAAAACATACCCGCAAAACATATATCAGTTTTCTCAACGAAATACGCATCAACGAAGCCTGCAAAAAAATGACCGGAAATGCTGCTGTTGCTATTTCAGCAGTGGCGTATGAATGTGGTTTCAGCAGTGCCGTGAGTTTTAACCGGGTGTTTAAGCAGGTAACCGGCGTCTCTCCCTCCCGTTATTTGGCCGATTACCGTCAGCAGGTAAACTGACGGCCTTTCCGTATTTTCGCAGTAAGATTGTTTGCACATGGAAACCTACGGTAAAATTTTACTCATTGCCATGCCGGCTTTTTTATTGCTGGTACTTGCTGAAGCATATTATGGAGTTTGGAAAGGAAAACAAACTGTCCGCAACCTGGATATGATCTCCAGTCTCAGCAGCGGTATTACCAACGTTACAAAAGATGTGTTGGGATTAAGCATTGCCATCATCGGTTATGGCTGGCTGGTTGATAAATTAGCGATCGTACATATTGAAAACAATATCCTTACTTACATCATCGCTTTTGTCGCACTTGATTTTGCCGGTTACTGGGTACATCGCTTAGACCATGAATATAATTTTTTCTGGAACGCCCACATCATTCATCACAGCAGTGAAGATTTTAATTTAGCCTGTGCACTGCGACAAAGCATTTCTGTTGTGTTCCGTCTCTTCACCATCTTTTTATTACCGGCTGCGTTGCTGGGTGTGCCAACCATGGTTATTGCGGTTGTTGCACCGCTGCATTTGTTTGCACAGTTCTGGTATCATACACAGCACATCAATAAGATGGGATTTCTGGAGAAGATCATTGTTACTCCTTCGCATCATCGGGTACATCATGCCATCAATCCCGAATATTTGGATAAGAACTACGGACAGATCTTTATCATTTGGGATAAACTGTTTGGAACCTACCAGGAAGAGTTAGCGGATAAACCACCCGTGTATGGTATTACACGTCCGGTACAAACATGGAATCCTATCAAAATAAATTTCATGCATTTAGGTTTACTCATCAAAGATGCATGGTTGACAAAAAGCTGGAACGATAAATTCCGCATCTGGATGATGCCTACGGGTTGGCGACCTGCGGATGTGGCGGAAAAATATCCCGTGCACAAGATCAATGATGTGTACAACATGCAGAAGTTTGATACGAAAGCTTCACCTTCATTGCATATGTGGAGTTGGGTACAGATCACGATGACATTATTATTTATCAGTTATCTCTTTGGAAATATTGCTTCCATCAACGCATTGAACGCATACTATATTTATGTCTATGGTGTGTTCATCTTCCTGAGTGTGTATGCTTACACCGATCTGATGGATCGTAATAAGTATGCTATTGTGTGGGAAGTAATCAAGAACAGCTTAGGCATCGCTATCATTTTACAAACCGGCGATTGGTTTGGTGCAGCTGCACTTAGTCCCGTTCTTAAATATATCATTGGCGCATATTTCATCCTCTCTACAATGTTTACGCTTTGGTTTGTGATGAAGCATGCGAAGGAAGATGAGCGAGTTGCAATACTTGCGTAGTTATTGTTGATACCGGCAGTTGTTTTTTATGGCATCGCCTGTTGCGTCGCAATCCTTTTATCGTTCGGTAATTCTATTAATCTTACCATGCGTTCCTACGGAACGCAAATACCAATTTAAATCTCTCTACTACCCACCAAATGTTCCTACGGAACATAAAACCTGAAATAACAACCAGCGTCTTCTTGTCCCGTAGGGACATCTCATGGGTAGCTAAAATATTTGGAGTGCTATCCGTTCCGTAGGAACGGTTGGTGCCTCAATATAATTTTTTAAATCCGTTGCAATCCTACCAAGCGTTCCAACGGAACGCAAATCCAAATTCATATCTCTCTACCCGGCAAATGTTCCTACGGAACATAAACTTTGGAATTACAATCATCTTCCTCTTGTCCCGTAGGGACATCTCATGGGTAGAAAACATGTGCGGAAAGGGTTTCCGTTCCGTTGGAACGGTTGGTGCTCCAATCGTACCATACCAGCTATTGCAATTTCAACAAGCAATATCTAAATTCACAAAAACACGAACATGGCAAACACCTACACCCAAATCCATTTGCAATTTGTATTTGCTGTAAAATACCGCAAAGCACTCATTCTCCCCGATTGGGAAGAACGACTTTACCAATACATGACAGGCATCATTCAACACAACGAACACAAGATGTTACAGATAAATGGCATGCCTGATCATATTCATCTGTTTATCGGTATGCGACCAACTCAATCTATTTCATCACTTATTCAAAATGTAAAAACTGAAAGCAGCAAATGGATCAATGATAATAAATTTACCACTTCACACTTCTCATGGCAGGAAGGTTACGGTGCTTTCTCGTATTCCAAAAGCCATGTGCCCGATGTGATCCGCTATATTCAAAACCAAGAGATACATCACCAAAAAGAAAGCTTCCTGGATGAATATTTAAAATTGCTGAAAGCATTTGAAATTGAATACGACGAAAAGTATATATTTAAAGAACTAGAATAACATGTAGTTATTTATTTTATTTCTATGAACCTAACATTGACGGTAGTTACTGTATTTCTTTTTATCATCATAGTTCGTTTACTATTTAGAAAAATCTGGGATTTACCGAAATACAAGGGTCGATTGATAACCGATGGCTCAGGGATCTCTGATTTTATGACAGAGGAAGAGTTTTGGAAAATCATTCCCAGAACAAGAGATCAATCGAATAGACATTATCCTTCACATTGTGCACTGTTGACTGAGACGCTTTCTAAATTAACAAGCGACGAAATCATCCGTTTCAATAGAACTTTTTTATTGATTATGGCCCAATCCTATGACTACAGATTATGGGAAGCAGCCTACTCATTAAACGGAGGTTGCTCAGATGATGCTTTTGAATATTTCCGTTCATGGCTGATCAGTCAAGGAAAAAATAAATTTTATTGGACATTAAAGTTCCCGAGGCTACTATTCCTGATTGGGGTAAAAGAAATAGTTGAACACTATGAAGGTATAGCCTACTGTGCCTATGAAGCATATCAGCGAAAAAACAATACTGATATTCCCGAAGTTACCGATATAGCATACAAAGACGGCGGTGTCATGTTTAAGGAAAGTGAATCCTTTTTTAAATACCCCGAGCTTGCATTACTGGCTTGGTAATTCTATCCACTCATCCTCTTTTTCCTCCTTTCATCGCTTATCACAAAAATTCTTCTCCGGCTCATGCAACAAAATCGATGAACTTTATACTTTCTAATATAAAAACCATTGAACCTGTCAACGATCATCCCATCAGCAGACGTATTGGTGCAGCAATGCCTCAACGGAGAAGCTTCGGCATACAGGGCCCTGTATGACCGTTATTCAAAAGCGATGTACAATACAGCGCTGCGGATATTGAACCGGACCGATGATGCGGAAGATATTCTGCAGGAAGCATTCACCGATGCATTTCAGCAACTGAAGTCGTTTGAAGGCAGATCAACATTTGGTGCATGGTTACGGCAGATCGTGGTGTACAAAAGCATTGCACATCTCAAAAAACAAAAGCTGCATTTTAATGGGTTGGAAACTGATGCAGAAAACATTGCCGATGAAACAGTACTTGAAGAAGATGAAGTGTGGTACACAGTCGACAGCATTAAACAAGCCATGCAAAAATTGCCGGATGGCTACCGAACTGTATTAACACTTCACCTCATTGAAGGATTTGAACAGGAAGAAGTAGCAGAGATGATGAAGGTGGCACATTCAACGGTTCGCACACAATACATGCGGGCAAAACAAAAATTATTACAGGTCTTAAAACAAGAAGTATATGAGCAGTAACCTGGAAAAATTCGTGAACAGAAACCGAAGTGAGTTTGATACAGAGCATCCGAATGCTGATGTATGGAGTAAAATTGAAAAAACACTCCCGATCAAAAAAGAAGCAAAGGTTTTTTCACTGAAAGACATCTATAAATTCTCAGCCGCAGCCGCTGTGGTTTGTATTGTGTTGACGTCGGTGTACTTCCTGTATGTCCGTCAGCAGAAAAATGAACTGGCAGCAGTAACTGAAACAAAAACCAATGCTTCTGAATTGAATGGGATTGCTCCGGAATATGCAGCAGAAGCTAAACAGGTATTCAACGCCATTGAAACACGGCAGGAAGAATTAAAAGAAGCTACTGCTGATAACCCTGAATTGTACAACCAGTTCTTAGATGATCTGAAATTACTCGACAGTACGTATAACATGCTGCAAAAACAGGCAGCTCACACGCCCAATAAAGATGTGATCATGAAAGCCATGCTTCAGAATCTGCAACTGCAGGCAGAACTGTTGTATCGCCAGTTGATGATCACCAACGACATCAAGAAACAAACAAAACAAAACAATGGATTGCCGAATGGTTAATGCCATTCAACTGATTCACTTTACATCATTAAAAAAGTATGAACATGAACCTATCATTCAAAACCATTCTTGGTATGGCCCTGCTGTTTATTACAGTACAGGCAACAGCTCAGCAGAAAGAAGAAAAAACAGAGAAAAAACGTTACGAGCATTTCAAGGAACGTACGATTTCAAAAACCTATTCTGCCTCCGGCAACACGTTGAATATTGATAACAGCTTCGGAAACGTAACTGTTACTACCTGGGACCGTAACGAAATTAAAGTAGACATTCATATCGAAGCAAGTTCAACCGAAAAGGAATTAGCTGACAAAATGTTTGAGAACATCGATGTTACTGAAAGCAAAGATGGCAATGAAATAAAATTCAAAACCACCACCAACAAAAACAAGAATAGTAATTACAATTGTAAGAATTGTAAAAGCAGTATGAGTATCAACTATACTGTCCAGATACCTTCAAACAACACATTGAAAATTGAAAATTCATTTGGCGCTATCAAATTACCCGACTACAACGGCAGTGTTTCACTCAGCAGTAAGTTTGGCTCATTAACAGCAGGTAACCTGCCTAAAACAGAAAAGTTGGTTGTTGAGTTTGGGAAAGCAACTTTGAAAAATGTAAACAACGCAACTTCCACGTTTAAATTTTCAACCGTAACTATTGAAAATCTCACCGGCAGCAACAAGATCAATATGGAATTTTGCAACAGCAGCCGCATCAATATTGACAATGATCTTACGTCACTTACCTTGAATGAATCATACAGCACAGTCAACCTACGTCCTGCTGCAAACTTTTCTGCTACTTATACCATCAAAACAAGTTTTGGTTCGGTAGTGGACCGCACCAATGCCAATATCAAACGTACTGATACACCTGATAAATATGGTCCTGATTCAAACCGCAGCTACGAAGGGAAATCAGGTTCCGGTTCTTCAAAAATAGAAGTAAAATCAAGCTTTGGCCGCATCATCATTGGTGAAGCAACAGAAGCAGAAATGAAGGAGAAAGAAAAAAATAAAACAAAAAATAAGCAAGTGATCTAAAACCTTTTTCTCATGTTGATTATTACTCCCTTTTGATTCTTCAAAGGGGACAAGTTTGGAAAAAAGCTAACCTTATCATCGCTCCCCTTTTGCTTGCGCAAAAGGGGATTTTTAGTTGCATTAACCGCAAACTCAAATACAACTGCCGCAAACTAACCGGTATACCGGTAATTGATTTTTGGCCATCTACTTTAGCAGTACCAAAAAAATAAACCAAAAATCAAAGACATGAAACAAACACTTATTCTAACCAGTTTTATTCTGCTGGTGGTTGCTTGCCAAAAGAAAGAACAAGGCATTAACAGTAATCAGCCAAAATTCGATCTCGACAAATTTGAACAGAATATTAAAACCACTTATGGTCCGCAGGCTGTGGGTTATTCTTATACGATTGCAATTGGTGATAAGATCATGCGGTTTGGTGCAGCTGGTAAAGCCACGAGATCGGATGGCGATGTGCCGTATACCATTGAAACAAGACAGGAAATTTTCAGCGTTACTAAATTCATGACAGCAATTGCTGTATTTAAAATGCTGCAGATGAAAGGGATTTCGCCAGATGCATATATCCATAATTATCTGCCCAACTCGTGGACCATTCATCCATCGTTGATGCAGATCAGCTTCCGCAGGTTATTATCACACAACAGTGGTTTTGCAAAAAACGATCGTGACTACGCTTCGTTAAAACAGATGATGAATATGGCGCAAGGCGATACAACACGCACTTACAACAATGCCAACTTTGCATTGTGTCGCATACTGCTGCCCTATATGAAATACGGAAAGGGTTATTTTGCAGCAGCTGAAATGAATAATACACTTGAATCTGCAACAGCTTTGGAGTTCAGAGAAATTATACGTGATCTTGTATTGCAACCTTCGAACATTGCACATTGGGAAAAGATTGATTTCAGAAACTGGAACCACCAGGGATTAAATAATTATGCTTACACATTGTTCTACCGTTGGAACAGCAATATGTCGCCTGTACCAAACAGCGACGATGTATTGATCGCCGGTTCAAGAGGTTTGGTGATGAGCACCTATGAAATAGCACAGGTAATGATCGCCTTTGAAAACAATCAACTGGTGCCTGAACAAACAAAACAATTAATGAAAATAGCCGGCTGTGGTTTTGACGGAGTGAATGGTTTTGGTGGCGCAAAAGGAAGATACTTCTGGAAAAACGGCGGTGGGCCTGGTGGACCTGGTCCAGGTGGCGAATGTATCATCATGAGTTTCCCTAACAGTGTATATGTAAGCATTAACTCAAACAGTAATGTGGATGATAATGCACAACATGTTGCCAGCCCCACGAAACTGGCACAGGCGTATGATAATGCATGGTAATAAGAAGTTAAGTTGCTGACCTTGTTTACACCTTGTTGTTTTTTGTTGTTGATCAGGCTCCGCTGCAAATGCGGAGTTTGGTTACAACGCTTTGAAAGAAAAAGAGTAATTTTTGACCCATGAAACAAATCGTTGTATTGGTTTGATCAGATTCATTCATATTGTTCTTCTCCTCTTGATTGCATGTACTGCGCAAAAAGTAACGGCACAGGGCCCGGCATTTTATCACCTGAGCACAGCGGAGGGATTAAGTGATAACGGCGTAAATGATGTGAAGCGTGACAGGAATGGCATTCTATGGATCGCTACATCTGAAGGGCTTAACAGTTTTGATGGTAACAGCATCAACACCTATTATAAGTATGAACATCCGAAACTGGCGGCCAACGATATTCAGCAGGTAATCTGTGATAATGAAAACCGCATCTGGTTGCGAACAGCAACAAATTTTGTAACAATGCTCGATGCCAAGCGGAATTTTCATTCGTTTCCAATTGGAGATTCTACAGACAATAATTTTCCGGTTAATTTCTTACTCACGAAAACTAAAGGGCTTATTGTTCGCAATGCAAACACGCACTATGTGTTCAATTCATTAACTAATCGTTTTGAGAAATGGAACAATGCTATTGATTCACTATTGCCTTCAACCATTCGCTTTGTAGATCCTTTTGATGAAAATAGTTTTTTGTACTATGGAAACAACCGTTTAATGCTGATCGATTATGCCACACAGAAAAAACTAATGGAGATTGAACTGCCCGGTTTAATGGGGGCAGCACGTATCAATAATAACGAGATCATTACTTATACCATTAGTGGAAGTGCTGTCTACCGCATCAACAATAAAACCCAAACCATAATACATACATATACAAACCTTAAAGATCAAAACGGAAACACATTGGCAAAAGACCTTAGAGATATCACCCGCATCAATGAATATCTGTTTGCCGTTGGCACACGTTTCTCCGGTATGTATTTGATTGATCTTGAAAAAGGAAGTCTTCAATTGCTGAATCACGATCCCTTGGATGAGCGAAGCATCGGCAGCAATAATACCAATGTGATGCATTACGACAGCAGTGGTTATCTTTTTGTAACAACCCGCACTTCCGGTTTGCACTATCTGCATTTGAAGCAACCTCAAATTGCTTATCGTCCTTATTTTAAAGATGAACAGGGAAATTTGTTTGATGGATTTATTCAAACCATTGCTGCAAAAGATAATTTGGTATGGCTGGGTACGCAGGATCGATTGATCCGTTTAAACAGAACAACCAATCAAACAAGTTTCATAAACTATTATTTGCCCGATGGTACGAATCTCAACAAAGAGGAAACCGTAAGAGCTTTGCATATCGATGAGCAGGATCGTTTATGGGTTGGCACTACACGTTATGGCATACTATTACTAAACAAAGATCTAAAAACGATTGCTCATTTTGGAAGTGAGAACGGCACAACTGATTCACTGCCTTCCCTATGGACGAATGGATTTTGCCGTGATGCAGCAGGTAATCTTTGGGTGGCAACCTTTCGTGGCATTTGCTACATCAACACACAACGTTTACAGGTAACTGATTTTACAACACATCCTTTATTGAAAGCATTAAATAGCGTTTATACAAACACTGTATGGATGGACAGTAAACAACAACTGTGGATAGGCACCAATCGTGGTGCCTGGTGCTATAATGAAAAAAAACAGACACTAACACATTACACTGATAAAAACGGATTATCGCATAACCGTGTATTTTCCTTTAATGAAGATGACAAAGGCAATATCTATATTGGTACTATCGCAGGCTTAACGGTACTTACTCCAAACGGAACAACAACTATTTACAACCGCAGCAAAGGTTTACGCAATGATAAATGCGAAGGCATTTTAAGAGATGAAAATGGTTTTCTGTGGATCGGTAATCTGAATTGTTTGATCCGGTTTGATCCCGCAACCAATAATTATTCGGTGTATGAAGAAGGATTAGGTTTCAGTCATGCAGGTTTTCGTATGCGTAGTTGCTTTAAAGCAGCTGATGGTGAAATGTTCTGGGGAAGTGATAAAGGTCTCAACTCTTTTTATCCGCAACAATTGAATACCATTTCAGTTGAACTGCAGCCATCGATCAATACATTATACACAACTGACAGCAATTATCGTTTTACAACAACAGATACACTTCGCTTTCCGTATAACACCTCCTCTTTTCATTTCTATTTTTCATCAGGGGAATTAACCGGCGCTAAAAAAATACAGTTCCTGTATAAGCTTGATGGTCATGATAATGATTGGAAAAAACCGATTGCTTACGGGCAGGCAGTGTACAGCAAATTACCTCCCGGCAACTATCTCTTTCATGTAAAAGCTTCAAGAGATGGTATCAATTGGTACGAAGCCGCTCATCCTATTCAACTCAACATCAGTAAACCATGGTGGCAGCAAACATGGTTCAGGCTTACATACATCACTGCATTCTTTGCATTGATCTATGGCATTTTCAACTTCCTGCAACGGCGTAAAAAAGAAAAAGAAGTAAAACAAATGATCGATTACTTCGCTCATTCAGGTTTTGAACATTCATCGGTGGATGATATTTTGTGGGATATAGCCCGCAACTGTATTTCCCGTTTAGGCTTTGAAGACTGTGTGATCTACACCGTTAATGAAGATGAAAAAGTGTTGGAACAAAAAGCAGCGTATGGACCAAAAAGTCCGAAAGCATACGAGATCAAAAATCCGATCACCATTCCACTGGGTAAAGGAATTGTAGGCGATGTGGCAGCAACAGGCAGGGCTAACATCATTAACGACACATCAAAAGATAAACGATATATTGTTGATGATGAACAGCGCTTCTCTGAAATAACAGTTCCCATCATCCACGAAGGAAAAGTAATTGCAGTGATCGATTCAGAACACCAACGCAAAAACTTTTTTACCAAACAGCATCTTGAAGCATTGCAAACCATTGCTTCGCTCAGCTCCGCAAAAATTTCACGGGCAATGGCACTGGACGCCATGAAGAAAACAAAACTGGAAGTGATGGAGCTGAATGTAAAAATGGCTGAATCAAAATTTATGAATCTGCGGTTACAGATGAATCCGCATTTTATGTTCAATGCATTAAGCTCCATTCAGCATTTAATTGTATCGCAGCAAACAACAAAAGCATATAAATATCTCACCATCTTCTCCAACTTCCTTCGTTCGCTACTCAACTATGCAGAAAAGAATTTTATTCCGCTGGACGAAGAGTTGAAAGTATTGCAGATGTATGTAGAGTTAGAGTCATTGCGTTTTGATCAATCGTTCAGTTATGAGATCAATGTGGATGAGAATTTGAGCAATGATGAAGTGCTGGTACCTTCGTTAATGGTACAGCCATTTGTAGAAAATGCTATCTGGCACGGCTTATTGCACAAAGAAGGAGAAAAGAAACTGAAGATCGAATTTGTGAACCACAGCGATGATCATTTAACCTGCACCATTGAAGATAATGGTGTTGGTCGCAGCAATGCAGCAGAAATTCAGCAACAAAAGATCAGCAGTAAAATACATGAAAGCAAAGGCATTGGCATTATTGAAGAACGGTTAAACCTGTTACAACAAAAAACAGGCAAGCCGGCCCATGTGGAAATAAAAGACATGTTTGATGCACAACAACATGCTGTGGGCACCAAAGTAATTATTACGATTCCTTATTATAACCCGGAAGAATTATGATAAAAGCATTGATCGTTGATGATGAACAATCGAGTATAGATCTGCTGCAATGGCTTATTGGACAATATTGCCCGGATATTTCTGTAGTGCAGTCGGCACGTAGTGTAAAAGATGCATTGCCCCTCATTCATAATTTTCAGCCCGATATTGTTTTCCTGGATATACAAATGCCGCATCAAAGTGGTTTTGACTTACTCACCACCATTGATCAATGGAACTTTGAAGTGATCTTCACCACTGCCTTCAACGAATTTGCCATTCAGGCCATCCGTTTCAGTGCATTGGATTATTTATTAAAACCGATTGATGAAACAGAATTAAAAAAAGCAGTGGAACGTTTTAAAGCCAAACGTATTTATGCACCGGCGGGTCAGCAATTGTTCCGCAACTTCATTCAGAATATTTCGCAAGGCAAAAAAGAAAAATTCAAACTCGCATTAGCCGATGCATCAGAAGTAAAATATGTTACACTCGATGAGATTATACGATTACAAGCCGACAGCAACTACACCAAAGTTCATCTCACACAAAACCGTGTATTTGTTTCAGCCAAAACATTAAAAGAGTATGATGAAATTTTGAAAGAACAACATTTTCTCCGCATTCATAAATCACATCTCATTAATCCCACTCATATTGAAAGCTACGATAAGCAAGGCTGGTTAAAAATGAGCGATGGGTCGGAAGTGGAAGTAGCCCGTCGAAAAAAAGAATACGTACAGGAAGCATTGAAAAATATCTAAGCATATCAACCCGCAGGTCATATTTATTTAATCATTCACACATTCCTTCTTATCTTGACCGCCACATTAAACCTGCATGCTCAGCTTTTCAGAAAACGAACAGGCGTTCAAAGACTTTATCACACAACACCAACCCCGGGTGTACAATACTGCATTGAACCTGTTGCAAAATGCTGAGGATGCTGAAGAAATTACACAGGACGTTTTTATTGAAGCCTGGAACAAGGCCCACACATTTAAAGGCGAAGCGCAGGTGAGCACCTGGCTATACCGCATCACCGTTAATAAAAGCATTGACCACATCAGGAGCAAAAAGCGAAAAAAGCGGTTTGCCTTCATCACCAGCCTGTTTCATGACAGCGGCGAACCCATCAGCGATGCCGGTGATTTTGTGCACCCCGGCGTGGTAACCGAAAACCGGGAAAAGGCAGCGATGCTTTACAAGGCCATCGACCAGCTACCTGAAACCCAGCGAATTGCCTTTTTGTTGAGCGAAACCGGGGGATTGAGCTATGCCGAAATAAGCGAAATTACCGGCAGTTCCGTATCTTCCATTGAATCATTACTGTTCCGGGCACGCAAAAACCTGAGAGGATTGCTGGCCGGTTACTATAAAAATTTACCTGAATAGCAAGTTTTTTACATCATGAACGTCAAAATAGTACAGCAATGAAGAAAAATCAGGAACAATGGATCGATGAAGTAATGGGCAGCCTCCAGGGTATTCAACCTGCGGAAGGCAATCCTTACTTACATACCCGTATACTGGCCCGTTTACAACAAAACCCTGCCCGTCAATCAGTGCAGGTGAAATGGGTGTACACTGTAGCTATTGCTTTTACTGTTATGCTTCTGTTGAATGTAATGGGTTGGAATATGTCGTTTAGCAATGATGAACAGGATTCTGTGGATATTGAAACCGTGATCAACGAATATGAATTGGAAAATAATTATACTTCTTTACCCTGATGTTAAGATATGAGTAAGACAAAATTTCTCACAATCCTCGTTGTGTTATTATTAGTGCTGAATGCAATTACCCTTTATTTTTTCCTGGGTAACAAACCGGCTCCAAGGAAAAAACCCGGTGGTAACAGGCCCTACTCTGAATACATCACCAAAAAATTAAATCTTGATACAGTTCAGCAACAGAAGCTGAAAGAACTGCGGGATAAGCACAAACAGGAACTCGATTCATTACGCAAAGAAGACAGGCAGATACAGGAAGCAAAAACACAATTACTCAAAGATGGAGTAACGGACAGTTTAAAACTTGATTCCATCTTTACAGTTTCCGCTGCCAATAAAAAGAAATTTGAAATGGCGTTTCATAATCACTTTATGCAGATAAGAGCTTTGTGCCGTCCTGATCAGCTTGAGCTGTTCAACCAAACATTAGATGAAATGAATAAACGCAGAATGCAGGGATGGGGTGATAAAAAAGGTCCGCAGCAATCAAACGAGAAAGAAAAGAAATAAAAAAGCTCTTAGGTCTTTATATAAATAATCCCGATCGAATGATCGGGATTATTTTTTTATTAGCATCACCTTTTTGTCTTTCCACTGCCAACTATCCACTCACCTCTACCGGCTTTCTTCCTCACACAACTTCTCCTTCCAGATCATAATCAAATGCCTTGGTGATTTTTACATTTACAAACTCACCGATCTTTAATCGCTTGTCTGTTTGAATGATCACTTCATTATCTACTTCCACTGAATCGAATTCTGTACGGCCGAGATAACGACCTGCTTCTTTTTTATCAACAATCGTCTTGAATGTTTTTCCGATTTTCTCCTGGTTCAGTTCATAAGAAATTTCCTGTTGTACGCCCATGATCTCCTGTGCACGGCGTTCTTTTTCTTCTGCAGGCACATCATCAACTAAATCAAAACCACTGGTGCCTTCTTCATGACTGTAAGTGAAAATGCCCACACGGTCGAAACGTTGTTTTTGCAGGAAGAGTTTTGTTTCTTCAATATCATCGAGTGTTTCACCGGGGAAACCAGCGATCAATGTAGTGCGCAAACAAAGTCCGGGAACTTTTTCACGAACAGCTGCAATCAATTCTTCTGTCTCGGTTCTGGTGATTTGCCTGCGCATTGCTTTCAGCATATTATCACTTGCATGTTGCAACGGCATGTCGAGATAGTTGCAGATGTTTGGTCGCTCACGCATCACATCCAATACATCCAATGGAAATTTATGCGGATAGGCGTAATGCAAACGGATCCACTCTAATCCTTTCACATCTGCCAAACGATGCATTAAATCGCCCAACATGCGTTTTTTGTAGAGGTCTAACCCGTAATATGTCAGTTCCTGTGCAATGAGCATAATTTCTTTTACACCTTTCTTTACCAGGCCTTCTGCTTCTTTCACCAGGTCGTCCATGCTCTTGCTCACGTGTTGGCCACGCATTAACGGAATAGCACAAAAGGCACAGGTGCGGTTACAACCCTCGCTGATCTTTAAATAAGCGTAGTGCGATGGCGTGCTCAATAAACGCTCACCCACCAGCTCCGTTTTATAATCAGCTTCAAATTGTTTTAAGATCATAGGGAGTTCCATGGTTCCGTAAAACGCATCCACTTCCGGTATCTCTGCTTCCAGGTTATTTTTGTAACGTTCGCTCAGGCAGCCGGTTACAATCACTTTATCCAGTTTACCACGACGTTTCAGTTCCACCTGGTCTAAAATGGTATTGATGCTTTCTTCCTTTGCCTTATCAATAAAGCCACAGGTATTTATAACAACAATGTTATGATCTTTCTTACTGCTCTCGTGCACCACATCAATGTCATTGGCCATTAACTGACCGCTCAGCACTTCACTATCCACCATATTCTTGCTGCAGCCGAGTGTAATGATGTTGATCTTGTCTTTTTTTAATGTCTTACTTTTCATGTAACGTGTTACTGATCAAAATTCTGTTTGTATTTCTCAGCGTGCAAAGGTAACAGATTCAGGCAGAAAGGCGGCCATTCAACACGGTCTGTTAAAGTTTGGCATCATTTTTTCAATGGGGGTAATACATCTAAAAATCACATTTTATGAAGAGATTTATTCTGGCACTCATTGTGTTAGCAGCATTTGCACAAGGCGCCTCAGCACAGGCAAAAGGAAGCAGTTACAAGACAGCATTAGGTGTAAAATTTTACCCCGGTGCAGGTATTACGATCAAACATTTTGTAAAGAGTAATGCCGCTCTTGAGGGTATTGCCTCTTTCTGGAGAGATGGCATGCGTATAACAGGTTTATACGAGTTCCATGGTAATATTAACGGAGCCCCGGGCTTAAAATGGTATGTTGGCCCTGGTGCACACGTTGGTTTCTGGAACGACCGTTACTGGCGCAACAGCAGATATCCTGATTACAATGGTGGCGCATTGATTGGTATTGATGGTGTATTAGGTTTGGATTACAAATTCAACGGAGCACCTATCAACATGTCGCTCGATTGGCAACCTTCGTACGAATTTGGTACTTATGGCGGTTTTTACGGAAACTGGGGTGGTTTAGCCATCCGCTATACCTTCTAAAACAGGAAATCCTGTGAGGGGAATAAAAGGATACTCTTAAACTTAAAAACTAAGTTTGAGTGTATCCTTTTTTGTTTTGCCCCCTTCCTATTTTTATATTGTCAGCCACAGCTGACTACCCTATAAGAGAACCATTTTTAATCCAATCCTGAACGAAAACTAATTGATCCCGTATCGTATGAAAAACAACGGATGAGAACATCCACCAATGTCCCTTGAGAAACTTCCACACGGAAGTTTTTCTTTTTTACAGCCGCTTCGTTTTTTATCCAATTCAACAACGCTTTCTGCAAAGTATTTTCTTTGTATAAAGAACTTCCTTTTCATGTGTTCATTTTTATTTTTTTGGCCACATAGGATAAACGATAAAAATTATCATCGCTATTGATATAAATTAGCTCAATAATTTTTATGTTTATTGCATGCCTGATAATTACCAGATCGCCGAAATGTTTTCACTCCTGAGTAAACTCATGGATATACATGGCGAAGACAGTTTTAAAGCAAAGACCTATGCCGCTGCCGCTTTTAATATTGAAAAGCTGCCGGTGCAGTTAGCTGAAGTGGAACCTGCAAAAATTTCTACCTACAAAGGCATTGGTGCCAGCACATCGAAAAAAATACTGGAGATCTTACAAACAGGCGAACTGAAAGCACTAACCGATATTATTGCCAAAACTCCTCCCGGTGTTATTGAAATGCTTTCGATCAAAGGTATCGGACCAAAGAAAATTTCCACCATCTGGAAAGAAATGGAAATTGAAAGTATTGGTGAGTTATTGTATGCCTGCGAAGAAAACCGTTTGTTGCTCTTTAAAGGCTTTGGCGAAAAAACACAGGCCAATGTAAAAGAGTCGATCGAGTTTTTCCTGAAACATAAAGACATTCATTTGTATGCCGATGTGGAAGCATACGCCATGGCAGTTGATAAAAATCTGCGTGAGCATTGTAAACAATATCGTTTTGAACTAACGGGTGAGTTCAGACGACAGATGGAAATCATTCATCAGCTTGAATGGGTAACCACTACTCCTTTTGCGACGTTGCTGCCCATCTTCACCAACAATAATTTCGAAGTAAAGGAACAGAACGATTCATTTGTTTCAGTAAAAGGGCCGGAGAATATTGTGTTGCAATTTCATTTTGCAACTGCTGAAAATTTCGGGACAGTCTTGTTTCAAACATCGGCGGCTGAAAACTTTTTACAGGCCTGGGGCCCTGTAACAACAGTTGCCGAAGAAAAAATCTTGTTTGAAGAAAAAGGCGTTGCATTTATTCCATCGTGCCTCCGTGAAGAATTGGTGACAGGTGCAGTTCCTGATTTGATTCAAGCTTCATCGATCAAAGGAATCATTCACAGTCATAGTAACTGGAGCGATGGTGGCGAAACCATTGAAACCATGGCCCGTCATGCACAGCAAATGGGGTTTGAATATTTAGTGATCAGCGATCACAGCAAAAGCGCCGGTTATGCTAATGGTTTAAGCGTGGAGCGGATTGAAGCGCAGCACCAATACATTGATGAACTGAACAGCAAACTCAACGGCTTCCGTATTTTTAAAAGTATTGAAGCTGATATTTTGGGTGATGGTTCGCTGGATTATGATGATGAAACACTGGCGAGTTTTGATTTAGTGATTGCATCGGTACACAGCAATTTAAAGATGAACGAAGAGAAGGCGATGATGCGTGTGCTGAATGCAATTGAAAATCCATACACCACCATCCTCGGCCACATGACGGGACGCCTGTTGCTAAGCCGTGCCGGTTATCCACTCGATCATAAAAAAATCATTGATGCCTGTGTGGCCAACAGTGTGGTAATAGAGCTGAATGCACACCCACGTCGATTAGATATTGACTGGCGCTGGATACCGTATGCATTAGACAAAGGTGCTTTGATTTCCATTGACCCTGATGCACACGAACTGAGTGGTTACAACGATATTAAGTACGGTGTACTGGCTGCACAAAAAGGCCGCTTAACCAACAGCCGTAACCTCAGCAGTTTTTCGTTACGGCAGTTTGAAGAATATATTATGGATGTGAGGATGGAGAAAGGGATATAGTTGCGGCAATTGAGCAACACAAAAAGCCCTAGTAATACAAGTGTTCATCATGAATGGCTCACTTGATGCTGATTGATTCTGCTCCCATTATATAGGGGAGTTAGAAAAATAAATGCAGAGCAATTGCAAAAAGCAAAATAAGAAAATCTAACAGCTACAAGTGTACATTTGAGGTTTCCGATTGTATCGGAACAGCTATATTTGGCAATAAGTGACTCAGCGAAGCACCTACAGAAATAAACAAAGCCTAAATCAAAAAAGTTAATTAGATGGCAAAAGCTAAAGTTAAAAACAAGTATTGCAGCCAAAATGATTTTCACAATGAAGCTGACATTGAGCAAGTATTTGTTAGAAGGCTGCTAGAAGATTTTGGATTTTCAGATTCGGATATTAGACCAAAAAATGCATTGTCACAATTAACTGTTGGAGGAATGCGTGGAAGTGGTTATGAAAGATATAGGCCAGATTTTGCAATTAAGCTTGGTACAAAAATAGTAACAATCATTGAAGTCAAAGCCCCAACAGAAAACCTAAAAAATCACTTTTGGCAACCAGCTGCATATACTCGCTTGATAAATGGAGAATATAGAGGTAGCAATCCTGTTAAGTTTTTTATTCTAACAAATGGCCTTGAGTTTTGGGTATATAATTGGGATGAGAATAATCCATTCTTAAAACTTGATTTCAGTGATTTCGAAGATTCGAACACAAATTTTAAAAAGTTATCTAAATTACTCGCTAAATCTAATTTAGGAAAGAATACGGAAGGCTATTCGGGTGACATCATAAAATTTACGAAGAATAATCTTTCCGAAGTTAATCAAGCCTTTAGTTGGTGTCATCAGCATATTTATCGAAAAGATAACATAAGTCAATCTGAGGCCTTTTCAGAATTTGTTAAGCTAATTTCTTTAAAACTCCTTTCTGATAGAAAAATAAAAGAAGAGTTTCCCGGTGTTTTAGCTGAGGATTACTTCGAAATTCCCGCCAAAAAAGTAAAATTTTCTACCCATTGGATACAATCTCAAAAAGGCAACACTGTAAATCCTATTGACAACATCCAATTTCAACAATTTATAAATGAAATGGAACGAGAAATTGCCAAAGGAGAACGTAAAAGGATATTTGAAAAGGAAGACCATATAAGGTTGAAGGAAGAAACAATTTTAGGCGTTGTTAAGAAACTAGAATCGATTTACCTCTTCGGCATTGATGCTGACTTGAATGGAAGACTCTTTGAAACTTTCCTAAATGCAACAATGCGAGGGAAAGACCTAGGTCAATACTTTACACCACGAAGTGTAGTTAAACTTGGAGTTAAATTGTGCCAAATAAAAGTTCTTTCCAATAAACATGGGATAGCACATACTGACACAATAATGGACGCTTGTTGTGGAACAGGGGGCTTTTTAATTGATGTCTTAGCTGACATGTGGAAGAAGGTTGACGAAAAAACTAATCTTTCAAATTCCGATAAAGATTTAGTTAAGAAATCTATTGCTAATAATAATCTAATTGGAATAGATATTAGCAGTGGACCTAATCTATCAAGAGTTGCGAGACTAAATATGTACTTACATGGAGATGGTGGAACCAGAATCTTCCATACTGATGCACTCGATAAAGAATTACTTGAATTTGATACTGACAGTAATGAATTGGTGATGGAGAAAAGGCAATTAAGATCGATACTTCAAGACCAAAACCTTGTTGATATTGTATTAACAAATCCGCCTTTTGCAAAAGTTTATGAACGAGAAACCGAAAATGAAAAACGAATACTTGGCTCCTATGAGATTGGCAAAGGAGAAGGAGGCGTTTTAAGAAATTCAATAAAATCAAGTCTACTCTTCATTGAGCGCTACTATGACATTCTAAAACCCGGAGGAAAATTAGTGACTATCATTGATGACGGGATTCTAAGTGGTAAAGACTACGGATGGTTTCGAAATTATATCAGGTCAAGATTTTTAATTAAGGCAGTTATATCAATGCCCGGAGATGCATTTCAGCGTTCAAAAGCAAGAGTTAAAACCTCATATTTAATCGCAGAGAAGAGGACAACAGAGCAACAAGAACAACCTCCTGTATTCATGTATCCATGCAAGTTTGTTGGTGTAGATGATTCTGCGAGACAAAGAACTCTACCTATTGATGCTATGAACCGAGAAAAAGCACGAGAAGAGATTCAGGTACTCGTGGATGAGTACGAGAAGTTTCAAAATGGTAACGGTAACTCTAAATATATTGTTGACGCTTCGAGAATTGAAGACAGAATGGATGTCAAAAACTGCCTCATGAAAATAGGACGAAGCGTTAGTTTATGGAAACGAAAAGGCTATAATATTTTTCCTATACAAGAGGTGCTTGAAGAAAAGAAGTTTTCCGATGATGATATAATTTTCACAAAGGATTGCGATGATTTTGTCACACTGCTTTTGGTTCGTTATTCAGGTTTAGCAGAGGCTGGAGAAGAAATCGTTGCATCTGATACAACATATTCGAAATTATACCGTGTTCGTAGCGGAGATTTAGTGATTTCTAACATTGCTGCTAGTTATGGAAGTATGGCTGTTGTTCCATTGGAATTAGATGGCTGTGTTGTTTCAAATGAGTACACAATACTTAGAACAAAAAAGGGATTTCATCCAAACATTGTACAAATTATTCTAAGGTCCCCCGAAATACGTTCAGACATTTTATTAGGCTCTACTGGAGCTAATAGGACAAGAATGAAGTGGGACTTAATAAAAAACATATCAATTCCATATCCTGACGGACAACTAGAAAAGAAAATACTAGGACTTATTGACAAAGCAGAAGAAGCAAAAAAACTTGCTCAGAGGACGGCAGAAGAAAGCGTATTCACCCTGGAGAATTCATTTAATCTGAATAACACGCAAGCACTTGACGTCATTGCTGCATTTAAGCCTCCAAAATAATGCAAACTGATTTTAAATCGACCTCACCAGCGCAAGTGTTCCGCCTCAGCCGATCACTTGATTCTTATTGATTCTGCCCAGATTGTATCGGGGAGTTTGAAAAACAAATTGAACACTTGCAATAAGACAAACAACTAGAGATGCCGTCGTTCTTCGTATCTCCACGAATCACTCATCACTATAAAATTCACCTTCCATTTATTATCTTGTTCATTCATTGCATGGCTGATGAACAACAGCCCGTATAACGAAAGTCATAGATGGAAGTGCGACACCGGGTAGGCAAAAAATGAATCACCAAAAACAATTGCTATGGGAAATTTATCTGCTGAACCTTTACCGTGGAATAGTTACAGAAAGACAGGCTTTCGTTTTGCCTTTATTTTTTTCATTCTGTTTATTGTTTTACTCGACTGGTCTGTAAATCCTGTTTTCTCCTATGTTTACTACGAGGCAGGTCTCGCTGAATTTTTAGACGCCATCATTAACCAAACAGGAAAGAATCTGTTCCATATTTCCTACACGATCATTTCTCCGTACGACGGACAACATAACGACAGAACCTATGCCTATCTGCTTTATTTCATCATGTTAATGGCAGCACTTTTTGGAACCATCATCTGGACGGCATTGGACCGGAAACGTACCAACTATGATACGCTTTATTATTGGCTCACCACCATCATACGTTATTACCTGGCATTCACGTTATTTCTTTTTGCATTGGAGAAATTTTTTAAACTGCAATTTCCAGACCTCGGTCTTTATCTGTTGTCAGAGCCTGTTGGAAATCTGTCGCCCATGAATTTGGCCTGGGCATTTTTCGGGTATTCGTATGGCTACAATATTTTTATGGGTATTGCCGAAAGTGCTGCCTTGCTCCTGTTGTTCCGCCGAACAATGACCTTCGGATCCATCCTCACCCTATTTACGCTTGCCAATGTAATGGCGGTCAATTACAATTATAATGTGCATGCAAAGATGTATCCAACAGCTTTGTTTGTAATGACCTTGTTTCTTTTGATTCCTCAGCTAAACAGTTTGTTCCGGTTTTTCTTTACGGGTGAAGCAACAGCTCTTGCTGTTATTAAAGCACCGGTGTTTAAAAAACGATGGATGACTATTTCAAAAGCAGCACTCAAACTGCTGTTGATCGGTTACTTTCTGCTTTTTTCGGTTAAGGATTACATCGGCTATCAACAAAGAAAAGTTGCCAGAGAAATAAACAAAAGCCAATCTGGTTTATCCGGTGTGTATGCCGTTGAAACATTTGTGATGAATAAGGACAGCTTATCAACTGAGAACCCATTACGGTGGAACCAGTTTATACTGGGAGGTGCACGGGAGCGCATTCGTCTGAAAGCTGACAGTATCGCTTACATCGATGTGTCTGTTGATAAAAAAGAAATGTTCGTGTATGGAGACAGAAACGAGTTAGCGAAAAAAGATCAGGAAATTTGCAATGAGCTGGGTTTCCGGGAAACGATGAATGTGGATATGGATTCCATTTTCGTAGCACGACAAATAAAAAGTCGTTTTCAATTCGGTTTTATTGATTCGACTACACTTTGGTTAAAAGGGAAAATTAAAAACGATTCTGTTTTCATGACCGCCAAAAAACAAACAATTAAACCGGAAGATTTCAGATTAATGAAGAACGGTTTTCAATGGATAACAGAATGACGATAGCAGCACTGCCCCAACAAGTATTTGGCGGTTTTCCGTTGGCCCGGCGTTTGGTGTAACCTACCGCCGCAGTTAAAACGTATAAAAATATATAAATCCCGGTGGCCACTTTGTGAGACCCCGGGCTTACAAAAAGGATCAAGCATTTACTAAACTAATTGCAAATGAAAATAAAAGTTACACTCCTACTTTTTTTTATCCTTCTAATTGATCATTCAGTTCTTTTTGCACAAAAAATTGAAAGACCAAATATCCTTTGGATATCGGTTGAAGATATTAGTCCATTGCTTGAAGCATACGGGGACAAAACAGTCAAAACCCCAACGATTGATTGGTTGGCCAAAGAGGGTATCACTTTTACAAATGCGTTTGCCACGGCAGGTGTGTGTGCACCAAGCAGGAGCTCTATTATAACAGGTATGTATCCCGTTAGTATTGGCACACATAATATGCGTACAGGTCCGCATTATGCATACAGAGAACCTGAAGAAGAGACATACAAGACTTATAGATCTTTAAAAGACATTCGTGGAAGAAATGTACCTGAGTATGCAGCAGTACCCCCGCCCCACGTGAAAGTATTTACAGAATATTTGCGGCTTGCGGGTTATTTCACCAGCAATGCTATTAAAACTGATTATCAATTCAACCCACCATTTACTGCCTGGGATGAAATTGGGAAAAATGCTCACTATAAGAACAGGGACAAGGGACAACCTTTTTTTGCAGTTTTCAACTTTGAAATCACCCACGAATCAAAGGTATTCATGAAGAAAAAAGATCCCATGCTGGCCGATCTTCAAAACCTAAAAATTCCGTCTTACTTTCCTGATATACCGGAAGTGCGACAGGACGTAGGTCGTGTATATTCAAATATTATAGAACTGGATCAGCAGATTGGGAAACTCCTGGATGAATTAAGAAATGAAAAACTGTTGGATAAAACAATCATTTTTTTCTGGTCTGATCATGGAGGCCCGTTGTTACGGCAAAAACGGGCGGTAGGAAATTCAGGACTCAGAGTGCCATTAATTGTTCGGCTACCGAATGGAACCATGGCTGGTACTAAAGTCAGCGAAATTGTTTCTCTTATGGATTTGGGTCCAACAACTTTATCCCTGGCAGGAATTACTCCTCCCACATATATGCACGGGAAAGCTTTTTTGGGTCCGTTCAAAAATAAAGATCCCCATCGGTATACCTTTGGCTCAGCAGATCGATTTGATGAAGCAGCAGATATGAGTCGCTCTGTAATCGATGGCAGATTTGTCTACATCAGAAATTTCCGCCCAGAGCTCCCATTGATCTATCGCAACACATACCGTGAACAGATCGACATGACTCGAAAATTAATAGAAATGAATCAACAGGGGCAATTAACAGGAGGCGCTTTGTATATTTTTATGCCAACAAAACCGGAAGAAGAACTGTACGATTTAGCAAGTGATCCTTATGAGATTCATAATCTTGCATACCTGCCCAATCATCAATCAAAATTAAGTGAGATGCGTAGCGCTTTAAGTGCATGGCAAGGTGAGATTGGAGATCTTGGTTTTATACCAGAATACGACCTGGTAAATATGATGTGGCCTGGTATGATACAACCTGAAACAAAAAAAGTAGATTTTGAAAAAACAGGAAATAAATTATTGCTTACCTGTATTACCCAAGGCGCAACGATTGGATATCAGATAGACGATGAAATAGGTAGCAAACGATGGAGAATATACAATGGCCCATTACCAATTACATCGTATAGAAAGATTGCTGCAAGAGCTGTCAGAATAGGCTACAAAACATCTGCTATTTCTTCCTTTGAGGGATAGACTGATGCAATCAACAAGCCGCAAGATTAAAAATATAAAAGAACATACCGGAATTCTGTAAAACCACAGCGTACAAAAAAATACATCTATTCAATTTTTAATTGTTCCTTTTGTTCTATAAATCCAAGTGATTGCAAAAATTCATCAAACTTCGAAACTGTTTTCTTGTAGTATTCAAAATTTTTATAATTGAAGAATCCATGCGGCTGTCCCTCGTATAAATGAAGCTCACAACGACTGTTTACCTTTTCCATTGCTCCCTGATAATTCTTTGCTGTTTGCACGGGTATTAAATTATCGTTTGTGCCTAAAAATAAAATCGTTGGGGGTGCACCCTTTTTTATGTTGTGCATTGGTGAAAAGGCTTGGTAAGCTTTGCCTATTCGTTCATAACCATAACCTCCAGGTCCATTATCGATCACAGGATTAAAAAGCGCTAAAGCATTTGGAACACAGCTTATGGATAAATTGTCGGTGCTTTCATTGTAATCAACTATCAGTGCTGTTGCCGCTGCTAAATGGCCTCCTGCCGAACCTCCCGATGCAACAATTTTTGATGTATCAATATGAAACCTGTTTGCATACTCCCTGATAAATCTGATTGCTGACTTTGCATCTTTTAACGACTCGAAAGGTGAAGTTTGATGTTTATTTCTAATCCTGTAATCAACCAAAAAACAGATCATTCCCCGTTGTGAAAAATATTTAGCCTGCGGCTCAAACTGTTTCATTGAACCCTCAACCCATCCTCCCCCAAAAAAGAAAACAATGGCCGGATATTTTTTTGCCGGATCGATATTACCCGGCTGATATACTTCCATAAATAATTTAGTGGTATCAACTTCTTTGTACAATATTCTATCCTGAGAATTGCCGTTTGTATAAGCAGCAATTGAAATCAACAGGAGTAAAATCAGATTTCGATACATGATGTACTTAGTTATTAATTGGTAACATTTCTACTTTGTAATACTTAGCCAACATTAATTCGTTTGCAGCAATTTACCGGCAGATGAACCATCCTATCAGCACGCTGATGCAAAGAGAGATAAACATAGGCTGCTGCTTTACAGCCCATCCAACACTTCCAATGCTTTTTTGCGGAATACATCTGCAGAAAGTGCAGCGTTGTTGCTTGCTTTATAGTTGAGCAAAAAGCGATTCATCTGCCGGTAATATTTTTGATGCAGATGATACAACGGCATCCGTTCGCCCTGCTCGTTAATAAGCGACATTTGTTTTGATTCGCCGTTAGTTTCATACTCATTGTTATACATCTGCCAATGCAATGCAAACGGCAAATTCAACTCAAGTGAAATCTTCATGATCTCCTTTGTTTCATTGTACTGCTTCGTGAATGATTCCGGATTCTTACTATTCGCATGGTAGCCGTATTCACCAATATACACCCTGCGTGAAAACGGCAGTCCTTCTTTCGGCTGCAGTTGTTTTTCCAGGTAGTTGAAGATGCTGTTCAACTGTTCTTTCTTTTCACTGTACGTTCTGTTCTTGATTGCTTCATAACTGCTGTACGAAACCAAATCCACATTCACATGCGGCAAAATGCTGCTGGCAATACAAGGCTCACCCTTCATGCCTTTCAATACGAGATTTACTTCGATGTAATGATAGAGCTGTACATTTTTTGATGCAGTTGCTTTCTTTGCATCATCAATTGCTTTTTGTCTTATCTGAAACCACTTCGTCATGTTCTGAATATGTTCCGCAGGCGGAGCAGCTGTTCTGTTGTAATCAGGCAATAAGAGCCAATCGCCTTCCCAGTTGCCAATTAAAAATGTTTTACCGGAGTTGTTGTAAGTCTTCAACAGGTAAGTAACAAAATCAAACATCTCATCGTACAAACGTTTCTCCTGTTCGGGGTTAATGCCTTTCTTCCAATTGATACCGGTGATGGTGTGCACCCAGATAAAAACGTATTTGAAATCCATGTCAACTACTTTCTTGTATTCGGGTGAAGCGTTGAATAACTCCAAGGTAGTTGATGGTTTTTGATGGATGGTTAATGCATAACTTTTCGGTGAATTGGCACCCAACGAAATTTTCAAAATGTTCGATCCCATACCCCGTACATGCTTTGCCTGTTCCAGCAATCTTGATTCGTTTGTAAACTGGTACTGTCCGCCAATCGTGTTGGTGCCCAAGATAAAATTGTAAGGCTCCATTGGTAGGATGCTATCATAGGGAACAAGCTTTTGCCCATGTACAACAGTGAACAGTAACACGCAAACAAATAGTATAACAGACTTCTTCATGTAATTACTTTTTAATGGATACAACGCCCGTTACATTATAACCGGCGATCTTCATTTTTTCGATTGATTTATCAGCTGCCATTTCAAGCAGGATTATTTTTTTTTCACCCGGGAGCAATGTAAAATATCCGTCGCTGAAATAAGCCGGCAGTATTATCTGCTCTGCTTTATCCAGTGCATCTAGTTTGATACCAACAGCAGGATGTTTGCTTTTATTTTCCAGTTCAATTTTGATCTGTCCGTTTGCAAGACGCACTGCTTTACCTGAAATCGTTACAACAGGCAACTCATTGAACGCTTTAAAATGACCGGTAGTTGTATTGGCTTTCCAATATTCATTTGCAGCCAACACATTTCCTTTTTTATCTTTTATTGCCAGACGTACCAAATAATTAACAGGCAGGTTTACTTCATCCAATGTTGCAGTAAACAGATCAGCTTTTGCATTTGCTGCAACATCAACAGGAGCATTTTTGCTTTGTACTAATTTTCCATCAATCGTGTATACCTGCATCACTGCAATCGCATCCTGTACATTTTGCAAAGAAGTATTCACTGCAATCACCTGACTGTTGTGCAGATTCATTTGAATATGCAAGGGCTCGCATCCTTTTTTAGAACCGTAAAATGAACCATGCGTTTGGAAATCCCATGAATAGGTTTGCCAGATCATGCTGGGCCATGCAGGATGACTCATCCACAGCAACACACCACTGCTGTTGTTCCAGAGTTTATTGTTCCATGCTTCAAAGATGGCTCGGTGACTATCGTAGTTGATGAGTTGAATCTTACGGTTAAAATCATCCAGACTGGTCGAAGCTCCGTACAAACTATCTGCGGTACGCAGGTAACCTTCGAGGTTTTGATTATTGGTATGCAGATCGTGGTAATGCCATACATCATTGATCGGCCATTGATCTTCCGGTGCAATAAACTTGCGGATAGAGCTTGCTTCAGGAACAGAGAAAGTACCGATCTCTGTAGTGAAACCATCGCCTTGTTTCGTGAAGTAATCTTTATTGTTCACAAAGAAATGCCATGGACCACTGGGCCGCAGATTTATTTCTCTTGAATTGCCAATGTAATGACGAGTACCATCTTCTTTTGCTACTTGTGTTGCCAGATCGTTTTCAATACCCACCGGTGCATAGCCTTCATTTCTCGGGCACCAGATAGCAATTGATGCATGATTGCGGTAACGCCTGATCATGTCTAAACTGTTTTCCAAAAACAATTGATCATCGCTTGGGTTAAGATTAAAGCCTTCGGTGCTGAGCCAGAAATCATTCCACACCAGCATGCCGTATTCATCTGCCAATTCAAAGAACACAGGCTCTGTACTCTCACCTGTCCAGTTACGGATCATATTGAAATGCGCTTCACGATGCAAACGAAATGCAGGCTCCAGGCTTTCTCTACTCACTTTCTTCATCGCATCATCAATACCCCAGTTACCACCTTTGCAATACACTGCAACAGCATTTACTTTGATCACCAAAAACGGATTATCGCTGTTCGGTATTACGTCCATCTTTTCCAATGGAAATTCTTTCCGTAGTGTAGGTATAAAAATTTTGTCTTTAAATGCACGGCGATTTACATAATCAATAATGGGCTTATCAGCTTTGACATCTGTTGGACTGTATGTAAAGCGGATCGCTTTTTTCTCTTCTGTATCGGCCATCATTTCATAGGAATATTCTCTGATACCAAAACGAAATTGTTTGATCTCTTCCACCCCTTTTGCATCTGTTACTTTAATGGTAGCATTGTATAAATTGGGTAAGCCATAACCATTGGGCCACCACAGGCGTGGATTTTTCACATTGAGTGATGCATCATCTGCAGGCGTAAACGTAACAGGCAATGTTTGTCCAGGTGCCAGTTTTACTTTCTTCTGCACCGCTACTCCTTCAAATGAAAAATGAATCGTTGCTTCCTGTGCCTGTGCACTGTGATTGGTGAGTGTTGTACGCAATGTAACATTAGCACTTGTTGTATCAGGCAACGGCAGATCAGTAATTACCTGTGGATCGGATGAAGTAACACTACCGGTGAAAGAAAGTTGTACATCCTGCCAGATGCCCATGTTACGGTCTCTGATGCCCGGTATCCAATCCCATCCTTCTGTTGAAAAGAATGTGGGGCCATCCAATGTATGTACACCACCATTCTTTCCCATACCGGATAATGCTGATTGCTCATCAGGAATTCCAGGATTCGGTGGAGGTATCATTTGCACAAGTAGCACATTGCGTCCGCTTGTTTTTAAATGATCTGTTACATTAAACTTACCACGTACGAATGCGCCTTTGATATCACCAAGATATTTACCATTCAACCAAACACGTGCTTTGTAGTTGATGCCGTTGAACCAAAGCCATGCTATTTTTCCATTTTCATTTTTTGGTGTTTCAAATGTTGTACGGTACCACCAGTCTTTGCGGCACAAAGAATCGGTGATGGCCATATTATTCAAACCAAAATAAGGATCGGGAAATTTTCCTGCTGCTACTAACGATGTTAATACTGTGCCCGGCACTACTGCATCATACCAGCCTTTGCTGTTAATAGCATCAGTAAACACAGACGCATTGCCCAACAGATTTGTTAGTTCATCTGTGAGTTCCCATCCGCTGGCAATACGATAGTTTGCATTACCTATCGCTGTTGCCTCTCCTGCTTTTCCCGATCTTGGTTTTTCAATTGCAGTTTGAAAAGGTGCTTTACCTTTTGGTAATGTTTCTACCGGCTGTTTTTTTGTTAATCCAAAATTGGGTTGCTTTTGAGCAAACAAATCGCTCTGGCAAAACATCAATAAAACAACAAAGACAGCAGCTCTACTATTTTTATGTGCAGAATGTTTCATGAAAAAATGGATGGTTCGATTTGTTACAGAATAATCAACTGATGGCAATGCTGATACCTACGGTACATCTAAAGGATGAATAAATCTTTTGCATCATCTAATTGCAAAAAAGTGTACTTCTGATAAACAGCGAATGCGATTGACAAAGCATCAACGATTGTGTGTTTAATAACAAAGGATGTGAGAGCCCATTTAAAATACTGTTCTTAATTTCTTTCTTGGCGGTCTGTGGCCGGTGTCTCCACCGACCACTGCGGACCGTCGCCGTTGCTATCAAACGCTACCTACTGCTTGCCAAAAGAATCGATGTTTTATTTTTTAAACAGGCTTTTAATACAATCCCTTCGTGCCATAATCTCCTCTCTTTTCAGTGATGGGCTTTAACGGAATTTGTAATCCACCGGTTTCCTGTAGCCACTTCCATAGTTCGTTGCGCATGCGTGCAATTTCAGGTTGCCATGCCGGATGACGATACAGATTTTTCTTTTCTTCGGGATCGGTACTCAAATCATAAAACTCGGATACATCCCAAAGACCGGGATAGAATATAAATTTATGTGCACCTTCTCTTACACCTAACGTTGTTGGAGTTTGCGGATACGAGAACTCCCAGTAGTATTCATAAAATGCTTTGTTGCGCCAGTTTACTTGTTTATCCTGCAGCAATGGCAAGAACGATTGTCCCTGAATATTTGCAGGTTTGGTAATGCCTGCCACTTCAAGTACAGTTGGTGCAATATCAATTCCCTGGATGATCTGTTCAAGTGGCTTACCATTGTGCGACATGCCGGGTGCATACACCAGCAACGGAACTTTCTGGCTTTCTTCGTACATATTGCGTTTGTCGATGAGGCCATGTTCACCCATTAAGAAACCATTGTCGCCCATGTAAATGATCATCGTATTCTCAGCAATACCTAACTCTTCCACTGATTTTCTAATGCTGGCAATACTTTCATCAATCGCCAATAATGTTTCGCAATAGCGGTAATAAAAATCATCGAACTGCACACGGCCATCGTACATAAAATCTACACCATGCCAGCTGTTACGCTGTGCCCACACCCATTGCGGAATATCTTTTACGTTGTAATTCGTATCGTTTTTTACCATCGCAGCAATCGGACTTTTGCAAACATCACCATGCAGCTTACTCTTTTCTGTTGCTGTTAAGTTGATGGTAGAAGGATAATTGATGGGCTTCCCATGGTACTTATTACGATGACGTGGTGCAGGCATAAATTCATCATGCACTCCTTTATGCGATACATACATGAAGAATGGTTTATTCTTCGGTTGCTGACTCATCCATGTAGTTGCATGTTCGGTTAACAGATCAGTAATGTATGTACTGTCTTTGTATTGTACCCGCTGACCATTGATGTTGAGCAACGGATTGTAATACACACCCTGCCCTCTGAAACTTTCCCAATGATTGAATCCTTTTTGCGGATCATCACCAGCATGCCCCATATGCCATTTGCCGAAGAATGCAGTGCGGTATCCTGCCTTCTGTAAATACTCCGGAAAGAAATTTAAATTATCAGGCAGTGGCGAAAAATTATCAACCACTTTATGCGTGTGTGCATACTGCCCTGTAAGAATGGATGCACGTGATGGAGAACAAAGTGCAGTAGTTACTGTTGCGTTACGTACCCACACGCCCTGCTTTGCTAACTGATCCATCGCCGGTGTTTCGAGCCAGGGAACTTTTCCGGTGAAACCCATAAAATCGAACCGATGATCATCGGTTAAAATGAAAATAACATTCATGGGCTTTGGCGGCTTCGTGTCCTGCTCACGATCAAACCCGAACGCAAGTGTAACTGCAATGGAAAACACAGCAATTAATATTGCTTTGCGGCTACTGTTTTTCTTCTTCTGATTTTGCATACAATAATTTTTTCAAGGCCTTTATACCTGAATGATTTTTTCAGATTAAAAGCTGTAAACTATTTTCAAGTAGTAATAAAGGTGCTTAAATAAACATTTAAGCACCTTTATATAAATCATCAGCTACAATATTTCCAACCATTAATTCTTACTGCGAGGACGAACCTGTTAATCGATGATTCAACTTTAGGAATAAGCATTAATTGTATAACGGATTTTCAACCAAACTTGGATTGTCGGCAATTCTGTCGATACCCAATGGTAAGTAGTAATGACGTGGTTGAAATACCCTTGCAGTACCTTCTGCATTTTTTAACGTGATGATATATTTTTTTGCATCAAAATCATACACATAGTTCAAGCCTTGTAAACGCTTTCCGTTCAACTCCTGTTCTGCAATGCGCCATCTGCGTAAATCCCAATATCTATGCTCTTCAAAAGCCAGTTCCACTTGTCTTTCCTGACGGATGTTGGCTTCGGTTAAGGCTGTGCGAAGTGGCATGGCAGCTCTTGTTCTGATCCGGTTTATAGCAGTAAGCGCTTCGGTATTTTTATTCAGATAAAAAGCTGCTTCTGCATAGTTGAGCAAAATTTCACCCAATCTGAATACAATAAAATCGGTGCTTGATTGTCCGCTTGCTGCAGGCGTAAGTGCTTCATCGCAACGCTTACGTACATGCACACCTGTTTTTTGCGTATTGCGGTTGGGTGCTTTCGCATAAAAACCATCGGGGAATTGTGCTGATACAGAATTCGGAATAAGGAATGTTTCACTGGTATTTGTAACCACCTGGCCACTTGCATTTCTGTATCGGGTAGCAGAATGGAAAAACACTTTCTTGCCTTGCCAGATACATTCAGGATAAAAAGTTGATGCCCTGAAACGGGGATCACGCTTTCCAAACAATGAATCGATATCATGCAACCTTGTATTTGTAAGCAATGTGCGGTTCATCACGCCAGATCTTCCGTCCTGGTAATCGAACAGATCCATAAATTCAAGGAACACATTAAAGTTCGAGTTCCAACCCGATGTAAAACCAGCGGGTGTACACAATGCATCCCAGGAATGTCCTTTGTTGAGTGTTGCATCCCATTTAACGCCAAAGATCACTTCCGGATTATTGTTTTCATCTGTAAACAACTGCGTGAAATTTTTAACCGGATCAGTAGACACCTTGTTATACAAACTAAATGCAGGATTATCCATAATTGCTTTTGACGCATCCATCGCAGCAGTAAAATATTTATCTGCTTCGCTGGCGGGAATACCTACTACTCCATCCAGTGCTACTGTACCAAATCTTGCAATACTGCCTGCATAAAGCATCGCCCTGCTCTTTAATGCAAGTGCAGCAAATTTTGTGGGTCTGCCATAATCGTTACCCGGATACGAAGCCGGTAACAATGCCGCTATCTCGTCCATTTCTTTACCAATGAAATCATACACCTCTGCTTCTTTGTTTCGAACGGGATATAATTCTGATTGGGGGTCAGATAAACTTTGAACTTTTGTAATAATGGGCACACCACCAAAACGTTTCACCATTTGATGATAGATAAACCCACGCAGAAAGCGGGCTTCACTTATTTTCTGATCTTTATACGATTGCTCAAATGATGAGCCATTCACACCGTTGATAAATTCATTGATTTGCCTGATGGCGGTGTAAGCCCAGTAATCGAGTAAACCTGAACCTGTGTTATCGTAAATTTTAATCGAAGCAATGTAAGGATCCTGCCAATCGCCGAAAGCCCTGCATTCGCCACCCGGTCCTGCTAATAAACCCATTCTGAAATTTTCCTGGTTACCCAGTTCCTGGAATTTAGTACGGTCGTATAAACTAAGCAGGTTTGCTTCTATCAGATTTTTATCTTTAAAAACCGCTGTTTCAGCAATCATGTCGAGCGGTTGTATATCTAATACTTTGGTACAACCTACCAGTCCTGTTATAATGAAAGCAATGATTATATTTCTCATAAACTTTTATTTAAAATGTTAATCGCAATCCTCCTGCAATATTTTTATGAATCGGATAGTTACGTCCTTCACCACTTAAGTTCGCATCAGGATCAAATGTGTTCTTGTAAAATCCAAGCTTGCTGAACGTAAGGAGGTTTGTAGCAGATGTAAATACCTGCAGATTTTTTATCCCTACCTTTTTTACCCAATTTCCACTGAAGCTGTACGATAAATTGACATTCCGCAAACGAATGAATGTTGCATCTTTCATCCAGAAATCCGAACGCTTAATGTTATTGGGGTTTAAGCCCAATGAAGCTGCAGGCAATTGTGCCTTTGGATTGATGTTCTGCGTTGGATTTGCAGGATCGGGCTGCCAACGATATGTATAATGATAATCGTAAGGAATTGATTCGTTTGAAAACATGGATGCCGATGCACCGGTTACATAAAAATTAAAACCTGTTGACCCTTGCCATAACATTTCCAGCGACAGGCCTTTGTAAGTAGCGCCCACCACTAAACTGTATACTACTTCCGGAAAGGTTCCTTTACCAATCACATCCTGATCACGCCAATCGAGAATACCATCACTATTCAAATCAACATAACGGATATCGCCGGGACGCAATGTTGTATTACCTACTCCATCCTGGTTAAATGCAAGTTTATCAATTTCTCCTTGCGACATAAAAATACCATCCGACTTATAGCCCCATGAAAGGTTAGCTGATTTACCTGTCAGTTGATAAATTCTGATTTGATCAGGGTCGGTATAAGCTGTTTCATCTCTGTACTCCCACTTGTTTTGTGTGAGTGTAAACGTAGGCATGATTGAAAGTTGTACACCGCTGATCTTTGGGCGGTAATCAATCATCAGTTCAAAGCCTCTGTTACTTTGTTTGTTCAGATTTACCGGAGGTAAGGTTGCGCCAAATGTTGAAGGCACTGCCCTTTGTTGCGAAGCAAGGATTCCATCTCTTAATCTGTAAAACACGTTTCCTTCAAATACCAACTTGCCTTTCCACAGTGTTAAATCAATACCGGCGTTATAGTTAGTTATACTTTCCCATGTAATATCGGGATTTGGAAGACCTGTGGTACTGATGGTTTTGTAAAACGTATTTCCCATGATGTAACCACCTGCATCAATATCATACCCGGTAAGATAACTGAACTGGCTTGTACCATCGTTACCCGACTGTCCATAGGAAAGTCTGAGTTTACCATTCGAAAGCCATGATGATGCATTATCCATGAAATTTTCCTTCGAGAATACCCAGCCAACTGATACGCCCGGGAAATAACCCCATCTTGAGTTCTTAGGAAAATTTGCACTGGCATCAGCTCTTAAAATAAATTCTGCCAGGTACTTGCCTTCGTAATCGTAATTTAATTTACCGATGTATGCTACTCTTGACATTTGACTTTGTGTTCCGGTATTATCCTGGAAGTCCTGGCCACCGGAAAACAGTTGCTGTATGGATGGTGACAGCAAATCACGACGAAAAGCCATTAATGAATTACCTCCGTTTTTAAGTTGTTCGGCAATACCCATTGCGCTGATGCGATGGTTACCAAATTCACGATCGTAATTCACTTTCAGCATTGGATAAATCTGGAAATAACGGGCATTGGTTTCTCTGAGTGAAATGAAATTGCCCATGTTGGCCATGTAGGTATACACCTGTGTTTCATAATCATAATCGTATACTTCTGCAGGTACGTTAAATACTTTGGTATAATCTGCAGATTGACTTACCAATAAATCGGCACCAACACTTAAGCCGGGTACAAAAGGTAATTTATAATTAAGCCCTACCTGGCCATTAAAGAAATTAGAACTGGTTCGGTTGTATCCTCTACGTTCTGCATCTATACGCAGTAACGGGTTGCGGCCTTGAAAACCTGTATATGCATTTCTGGTCAGGTCAGGCAGGTAGGGATTGTAACGTGGTTGTGCTGTGCTAAAATCTACCATTACATCTTCAATTGAACCTACCTGCTGATCCTGACCAAAACGATATTGCATATCAAAACGCAAACTCAAATTCTTTGCAATCGTTGCATCTACGTTTAATCTTGTATTGTAGCGTTTATAAAAATAATCTCCTGAGGTGAAAACACTTTGCTGATCGGTCATACCCAGCGAACCAAAGTATTTTAAAGCAGGAGTTCCACCGCTTACAGTAATACTCTGTTGCAACATGGGTGCACCGGTACGAAATATTGCATCACGCCAGTTATATGATTTGAAGTTTGCTTCAGTACCTGCTTTGTACTTCTGTACAACTTCCTCGGTAAATTCGCCGGGACTCAAACCATAGTTGAGTGCAGCTTCTCTGCGTAACTCAGCCCAGTCGCCTGCGTTTACTGTATTCTGAAAAGCAGAGGGCATTTGATACGTGTAAGTACCCGTGTACGTAATTTGTGGAGCACCTGTTTTACCACGTTTGGTTGTAACAAGTATTACACCGTTACCTGCTCTTGCACCATAAATGGCGGCAGATGCATCTTTCAATATTGAAACAGATTCAATATCATTCGGATCGATACGGTTAAAAGGAGTTGGCAAACCATCCACAATTACCAGTGCATTTCCATAACCTCTGATCTGCAGACTGGCATTATCTTCACCAGGTAAACCACTTGCTGTTTTGGAAAGAAGCCCCGGCATTCTGCCTACGAGTAACTGAGAAGTATTAGGAACAGGTGCCGACTGTAATACTTTTGCACCTACCTGTGCAATGGCTCCGGTAACAGTTGCTTTCTTTTGCGTACCGTAACCTACAACTACAATTTCCTGCTGCTGAATTTCCTGTTTGCTTAAGGTAACCTGCACGCTTGTCATTCCTTTTACACTAACTTCTTTTGCTTCCATGCCCACAAAAGAAATGACCAGTATCATTGATGAGTTATCCGGTACACTGATTGTAAACTCTCCGTTGGCATCGGTATTAACTCCTTTGCCGGTTCCTTTGATATTTACAGATGCACCCGGCAGTGGTGTTCCGCTTTCATCTGTTACTTTTCCTTTTACAGTAATGTCAGCTGGTGGCGATTCCTTTGTAACATTTGCAGTTGGTGCTGCTGTCACCTTACGTTTGATTACTATTGTATTTTCTACAATGGTATACGTAAGCGGCGATTTCTGCAAGCATTCGTCAATGGCTTCCTGCAGCGGAACATTTTTAGCTTCAACGCTTACATTGCCCACCAACTTCATCATTTCAACAGTGCATATGTAATTATAGCCTGTTTGCTTTCTGATTTCTTTCAATACTTTCTGGAAGGGCGCATTCTTTACTGAAAGCGTTACAGTTTGTGAGTGGGCTTCTGCAAACACCTGCATACTGGCCACGAAGAGAAAAACAGCAATAAGTTTCATAATCAATAGTGCCTTCCTGACAGGAGGGCATGTTTTGGATAGTTTTCGGCTTTGCCGAAAACTAAAAGCAGTAAATGGCATAACTTCGTTTTTGGGTTTAACGATAAACAGTCTCATTGGTTTGATTGCTTGTTGAAGAGCCCGAATCTTTCGCCGGGAGTGTTGCAACCACTTCCGGTTTTTTTTATGGCTCTTGCTACGATATTCGTTTTACATTGTTCTGTTTTTTATGGCATAACAATTATTTTTTTGCCTTCAATGATAAATCGCACTTCGCCTGTTTGCTGCAGCATTGAAAGCACCTGCGACAGCTTTACATTACGGGAAATGCCACCAATAAAATGCGTGCTGATGTTGCCTTGGTAACTTATCTCCACATCGTACCAACGGGACAGTTGTCTCATCACCGATTTAATATCACTGTTCTCAAACTGAAAATTTCCATCCTTCCAAGCTACCGTTTCTTCCAGATTTGCATCATTAACGATCTTCATGTTACCCGATGGTTTCAGTTGTGCCTGTTGGCCGGGTTGTAAAAATTTGCTTTCACTTGCTGCAGTTACTTTTACTCTTCCTTCCAGCAAGGTGGTGCGTACAGTTTCTTCATCGGTATAACTGTTGATGTTGAAATGTGTACCGAGCACTTCTACTTCCATTTGATTCAATTGTACTTTGAATGGCCGTAATGCGTCTTTGGCAATTTCAAAATAAGCTTCACCGGTTATTTCCACACGGCGTTCTTTACCGCTGAACACAACAGGATACTTTAAGGATGAAGCTGCATTGAGCCATACTTTGCTTCCATCGGGTAAAGTAATTTTATACTGTCCTCCACGGGGTGTTTGTAATAAATTATATGCAATTTCTTCGGTTGCATTATCCTGGCTGTTGTACAACAGTTGTCCATCTTCTTTCTTGATGATCTCTGTTGTTCCCTGCTGTGCAAGCATACCATTGCCGGCACTATCGAGAACAATAGAACTTCCATCGGCCAGGGTTAATACAGCCCTGTCGCCACCGGGTAAATGATCTTGATGAAGTTGTGGTTGTGTATTTTTTGCAACGGTTGTATTCTTCTCTTTTTGATTCGTTAAAAGAAACACAGAAGAAAGAATCAGTAAAAGAATTGCTGCGGCAGCTACCCAACGGAAACGTGCAAAACGACCGATGACAGGTTGTTCGTCTGTTTCAAAAGTTGCTGAAAGTTTTTGTTTCGCTTCCTGTATTTTCTGATCCCAGTCGGCAGCAGCAATCAATGGTGCATCTGTTTTTACAGACAGCCAAAGCTGCTTCAGTTCTTCATTCAATTGTGTTTCATCAGGTTGTTCGTTCAATAACCGCCACAGCTCTGCATACTCAGCAGAGGTTAACCGGTTATCCAGGTATTTATGTATAAGATCGGAGAGATTCTCCTTGTTATCAGTCATATTGTAAAATAAAATGTGCTAAATAAATGACGACCGGAAAGATGACATGTACCAATGCGCTCTCAATTTTTTTGAAAATAAACAACAGTTACTAAAGCGATGACAACACCTGCAGTGCTTTTGTTCTGTATTCATCTGTTGTTGGATACCTGTTATTTTTCTGCTTTTCGTCTTTCAGGTAAGTATTCATGGCCTTATAAAAGTTGTTGTGCAGCACATACTGGCGTGTTTTGGCACCGGATTCGTTAATCAACGACATTTGTTTCGATACCCCATTCTCGTATTCATTGTTATACATCTGCCAGTGTAAGGCAAACGGAAGATTCAGTTCAAATGCAATCTTCATAATTTCCTTTGTTTCATCGTACTGCTTTTGAAACGTTTCGGGCTTTGAAGCATTGGCCTGATAGCCGTATTCGCCAATAAATACTCTTCTGCTGAAAGGCAATCCGCTTTTTGGTTTCAGTTTCGATTCGAGGTAGGTGAAAATCGCTTGCAAATCTGTTTTTTTCTGTACAGCAGTTTTATCCTTGATCGCTTCATAACTGGAGTAAGAAATAAGATCGATATCAACATTCGGTATCACACTTTCAGCCACACAAGGTTCACCATTCATTCCTTTCAACACCAGGTTTGCTTCGATGTAATGATACAGCGACACATTTTTTGCTGTTGACGCCAGCTTTGCATCATCAATTGCTTTTTGTCTTATCTGAAACCACTTGCTCATGTTTGCAAGCAATTCCGGCGCAGGGGTAACGGTTCTGTCGTAACTGGGAATTAACAGCCAATCGCCTTCCCAGTTGCCAATTAAAAATGTTTTACCTGAGTTATCGTATGTTGTAAGCAAATGAGAAACGAAATTGTACATTTCATCATACAATACTTTTTCTTCGGCAGCGGTGAGGGCCTTCTTCCAATCCACATTGGTTAAGGTATGCACCCATAAAAAGATGTATTTAAAATCCATATTGCACACCGTTTTATAGGGCAGGTTATTTGTAAACAGTGCTAACGTGGTGGTACTCTTTGTAACCTCATTGATCCCATAAATATCCGGGGAATTTTTACCCAAGGTAATTTTCAGGATATTCGACCCCATCTCCCGCACTTTCTTTGCCTGCTCCACCAGTTTGTTTTCTGAAGTAAACTGGTAACTGCCCGATATGGCGTGTGTACCCAGCACAAAATTGTACGGCTCCAGTTGCTGAAGCGTATTGGTTGGTACTTCGGTGGGGGTATCGTTCACAACGCCTTTTTTGCCACAGGAAAATAAAAAGACGATCAGAACCGATAACAGCAGGAGTGGTATTCTTTTCTTCATGTTAATTTGGTATGTGCCAGATAACTGACGAAGGAAAAGAAAGCATGTACCAATGCTGCCCCTACTTTTTTTCAAAATAAATGGCAAGCAGCAGAACCAGTGCGTTGTTTTTTTCCAGGTATTCCCGGATAAACTGCAGGGATGCAGCCAAGTGATTGCGCACCGTATTGGACGATAAATTGAGAGTTGCGGCTATTTCAGCATAGCTCAGATCTTCGTAATGTCGGAGCTCAAACACTTTTTTCCGTTGGGGAGATAATTGATTGATTGCTTCCTTTATTAAGGCATCTGTGTTTTTCAACAGTAACCGGCTATCGGCATTATCGTCGGCGGGAGCTTCAGCCATTGCTTCCCATAAGGCCTGCTGCAGGGCCAGGCTGCGTTTGGCCGCCCGGAAAAAATCAATGGCTTTATTATGAGCTACCTTGTATAAAAAAGCTTCGAAGTTTTGTATTCCGGTGATCGCTTCCCTTCCATGCCAGAGTTTTAAAAAAACATCGAGTACTATTTCCTCTGCTACTTCTTTTGATTTGGTTACTCTGTATAAATATGCAAATAACTGATTCCGGTACTTCCCGAAAAGCAGGTTAAAAAAATGCTCATCACCCTCCCTGATTTTTAAAAGGCAGTATTCGTCTTCATATAATGGCTTGGCTTTATCGTTCATGAGCAATCATCGGAGTTCCCTTAAAATCAAAAATAAAAGGAAAATAGTGAAATAAACTAAAGACTATAATGACATAAATTTCTACCCGAATTAATTTTCATTATGTAACAACGATAACACAGTTCTAGTTCAAAATTTGTTCAAAAGATGGGCGCTGGTATTCGTCAGGTTCTATGCGGATAAAAAATTTTGAAAAGTTGCCTTTTTTGTTCAGGAATAATTTATCAATTCATATGAAATAAGAAACTACTATTAATAAGTTTTCCGAACGGTTACTTAGAATATCCTGTTTTGTCCGTAATCAGTACTAATTCATTTATTATAGCTGTATTTTCATTACCCAATCTGCATATCAGGCTATATTAATTTTAAGCATTATGTAAGTTTGTTTTTACAAGAGAGTTCCAACTTTGTAAACCATGTACACTCAACTTGCCCTGGGTATTGCCTGCTTAAATTTTCTAACAGTTCGTCAACTCACTTTTTATCAAAGTGTTTCAGCAAATTTCCTGCATGATGCCCAATGGCATAAACAGGCGAAAAATTGTAATTTTCTTATTTATAACCAAGACCATTTATATTGTTGAATATATGGAAACAGAAATCAATCTTCAAATCGTTCTTACACAACCGCCACCGAATGTATTGTTTGGATTGCAGAAAGGATCGGGTAATATTTATGAAACGGTGCAAAAGCAGAAGTCAGCTTCGCAAGACCTGTTATTTACATTTTCTATAAAGATCAAAGGCGATAAAGGAGAAGATGTGTCTCCAAAATTTTCCGGTCCGTTTGTGCAGGGCCCTGCAGGTGGAAAATTCGTTTATATTGATATTGGAACCTACGCAGGGCAAACGGATACGCATTGGTCAAGAAGGCTAAAAGTTCCATTAACAGGCATTACGTGGGAACTGATCGACCAATTAATTGCCGACCCAGCACTGATGCTACAAGCAAAGGTTCCCGGAACGGGCAAAGATGGCGGGCCTAATTGTGCAACCGTAAAACCATTTGAAGGCTGGCAGATCAAAAGGTGAATGGTCAATGGTGAATAGTGAATGGCCCTCTGAATCAGCAACGCCCTACTTCTTCATACAATTGCGCAGGTTTCAACTCGCTTTTTTCTTATCCAAAGCCACTAAGGCAACCCCGGCAACAAGTGCAATAATGCCTGCATAGGTTGGCCAGGCAATTGTTTTCTTTTCTTTTGCATTGATTTCGATTGGGCCGATGTCGACTACCTTTTTCTCCTGCGTAAAACTGAACCCTTTCAGTACCAGCATTAAAATGCCGGCTGCGATCAGAATAATTCCAAAAATTTTCATGTGTTCTTTTTTATTTGATTTTGGCCACATAGTATACTCACTAAAAATTATCATCCCGGTCGGTTTAAAATTGGGACGCTAATTTTTAATGACTATTTCATTACAGCTATTTTACTTATTAAGCCAATTATGATGCCACAAAGAGAAATTCAAGTTGCCGGCATAGATAAATGCCAAAGAAATTGTTGATACCATTAGTTTTGTTTTAGCTAAACTAAAACGCATGATCAGTTATTCCACTTCAACTACAAAACAAGAACTTGAAGGAATATTAAAACTTCAGCAATTAAACTTAGCACAAGGATTAATGCCAGATGAAATACAAAGCCAGGGTTTTGTAACGGTGAAACATACGTATGATGTGCTGAAGAAAATGAATGACCTGGAGAAACATGTCATTGCAAAAGATGATGAAAAGGTTATTGGCTATGTATTGGCTATGACCAAAGAATCAAGATTTGATATTTCTGTTTTGATCCCGATGTTTGATGTGTTTGATCAGATCATTTACAAAGAGAAGATCATTTCTGATCTTAAGTATATTATTGTTGGCCAGGTTTGCGTTGATAAAGCCTATCGTGGGCAAGGAATTTTCGATAACTGCTATGCTGCTTACAAAGAATTTTACAGCAGCAAGTATGATCTTGTGCTCACTGAAATCGCAAGCAGTAATACACGTTCGCTACAAGCACATAAGAGAATCGGTTTCCGGGAAATACATTCATACATAGATCCTGCTCACACCGAATGGATCGTTGTAGTTTGGGACTGGAGAAATGATCAATAACAATAGCACCTATACGTTTAAAAAGAAATAATCATGCGGAAAATAATTGTAAACGTTGCTGTAACACTTGATGGTTTTATTGAAGGACCAAACGGAGAAATTGACTGGATCAACAATGATGCCGCTGCTGAAATGGGAGAAGGCACTCCTTTCGATCAATTTCTTGCGGGTGTTGATGCTGTTTTTTATGGCAGGATAAGTTATGATCTGTGGGGACAGTTTCAACCGGGCAATAATGCATCTGCAGCAGAAAAAAGTCTTTGGCAAAGTGTACACAGCAAAACGAAATATGTTTTTTCAAACAACAAGAAAGAAGATGGAAAAGCAATATTCATCAACTCACCAATAACTGAGCGTGTAAAAGAAATTAAACAGGAGCCGGGGAAGAATATCTGGCTGTATGGCGGCGGCAGTCTGATTACCAGTTTTATGAATGAAGATCTTGTTGATGCTTACCAGCTTGCAGTTTATCCTGTTATTTTAGGTGAAGGAAAGCCTCTTTTTTCGAATATCAACAAGCACAGCAACCTTATCCTAAAAGAAATCAACAGTTCAAAATCGGGCGTGGTTTTTATGAACTATGAACGGGTTTAATTTTCCCTAACCACAATCATCTGCTCCGTCATTGTTTTTAAGTTGAACAGGAGTTAGCTTGCTGACTCTCATCAGTAAAATCAGTTGCTGTCTGTTGTAAAATAGGAACAATGAAAAAGTTAACAGGCAAAACAGCACTGATCACCGGGGCAGGTTCAGGAATGGGCAAAGCCATTGCCCTTTTATTTGCATTTGAAGATTGCAAAGTAGTAGCGACAGACATTAACTCCGAACGTTTACAATTACTTCACCAGGAAATTACCGGCCAAGGTGGCGATGTTACAACGCTGCTATGCAATATGGCGTTGGAAGAAGATATCGAACGCATGGTCAATACTGCTGTTACAACTTATGGAACGTTAGACATCTTAGTGAATAATGCCGGCATCATGGATCATTTTGCACCTGTTGCTGAACTTGAAAACAGCATGTGGGAGAAAGTGATGAACATCAATGTTACCGGCCCAATGAAAGCCATGCGTAGTGCAGTAAAAATTTTTCTTGCAAAAGGCAGTGGCTGTATCATCAATATTGCATCTATTGGCGGGTTACAAGGTGCAAGAGCGGGAGCTGCTTACACAGCCAGCAAACATGCATTGATCGGCCTTACAAAAAACACAGGTTACCTGTATGCAAAAGCAGGGATTCGATGCAATGCCATTGCTCCGGGCGCCATCAATACAAATATTGGCGATACAATTGACATGCGTAAGATCACGCCCCTGATCAATGACCGTATCATGAGTGGCATGGTCCTGAATGCCAAAACCGGCGAACCAATTGATATTGCAAACGCCGCCTTATTCCTGGCAACTGACGATGCCGGTTTTATTAACGGTGCTGTGATTACCGTTGATGGCGGATGGACCGCTTATTAGACTATGACGTCGTTTAAAGCGTAACTTTTGTCACGCATGAAGCAGTTATGATCAATAACTTTGTATTCAAATTATACTATGGCAACGATCAAACTCACCGCACAGGATTTTAAAGAAAAGGTCTTTAACTACGAAACTGAAAAAGAATGGAAATACAGCGGTACTGTTCCTGCCATCATTGATTTTTATGCCGATTGGTGTGGTCCTTGTAAAATGGTGGCACCTGTGTTGGAAGAATTAGCTATGGAATACGAAGGAAAGATCGTCATCTATAAAGTTGATACAGAAGCAGAGATGGAACTTGCAGCAGTATTCGGTATACAGAGTATCCCAACATTTTTATTTATTCCTGTTGATGCAGATCCCATGATGCAACCGGGTGCATTTCCAAAGAAAGTATTCAAAGAAATTATTGAAGATCATTTGTTGAAACAGAAAGAGCCTGAGGCTTAACAGCGAATGGGCAACAGGCAATCAGCAATTGACAAATTCAATTTTTAAATTGTGCTTATTGAATAAGTGGCAGCTCTACAAAAAAAGTGCTGCCTTTTTGTTGCTCAGTAACAAACCATATTTCACCTTTCATCTGTTCTACAATACTCTTACACATCGCAAGTCCTAATCCTGTGCCGGATGTTTTGGTGGTGAAGTTGGGATAGAATATTTTATCCTGTAAGTCAGGTCGTATACCTTGGCCATTATCAGTAACAGCAACCAATACTTTTTCTTCTTTCACTTCTACCTGCAACTTTACAAGTGCCGTTTCATCGGCAGGTGCGGCTTCAATTGCATTACGTGTGAGATTGGTGAATAAACGGTTGAGCTGTGTTTTATCGGCCATTACAAAAGCTGCTTCAGCCGTTGTGCTGAAAGCAATGTGTGCATCTTCGTGCATGTTGAACAGATCAACCACCGACTGTACCGATTCAACAAGATTTACTTTTTCCAAACGTGGATTGCCAATGTTTGCAAAGTTTGAAAAGTCGGATGCGATGTTTGATAAATAATCGATCTGCTCCACCAAAGTTTTTGCAACACTTTGCGAAATATTTTTTGCATCAGCGGAGTTTGAATCAACTGCTTTCTGCAAATACTGGATACTTAATTTCATTGGCGTAAGCGGATTCTTGATCTCATGCGCCACCTGTCTAGCCATTTCACGCCACGCACCTTCACGTTCGCTACGTGCAAGTAAGTTGGCACTCTCTTCCAACTGTTTCACCATCCCGTTATACTCCTGCACGAGTTCACCAATTTCATCATTACGATTCCACACAATGGCTTCGTTTGTTTTACCAAGTTTTATCTCCTTCATCTTTTCACTGATAATGGCGAACGAATTAGTGATACGGCTTGTTACAAAAAATGCAACCAACCCTGCAATAAGGAAAATAAATGCATTAAGGTTGATGAGTGTTACGAGGAAGTTTGATATCTCCTGCTTCAATTCATTCTGTGATGTGAAGTATGGAATGTTGAGATAAGCATAGGTTTGTCCATCTGAATCACGAACAGGCACATAAATACTCATGTATGAACGGCTGCCTACTTTTTCGTCTTCAATTGTTTGCACAAGATATTCCTGCGATAATTTGTAATAAGCCAACGGATCTGTTTTACGGCTTAACAATCCTTTATTGTAATAATAAGGTTGTGATGATAAACGCAGGTTGCCTGCAGGATCATAAATATTTACATCCACCCCATGTATCTCTGAAATGCGGTTGATTTTTCCCTGCAGCTCAGCCGAGGCAGCATCGTCATAAGCTTTCAACACATCATCAAATACAGCATGATTGTTCAAGGCAACTTCCACTTCGGTGCGCATGATCCCGATCGTTCTCGACAATCGTTCTTTATTTATCCGGCTATGCCTGTTAATAAAGAAGAAGATGGTTGATGCACCAATAACGAGGAATGAAAAAATACTGATACCAATGATGGTTGTGTGAACCTGTGTGCGGAACGTAAGCTGCAGATGTTCTTTCCACTTTTCAGGTTTAATACCCAACTGCAATATATATTGCACAAGCCTGAAGATCGCAAGCATGATCAGGAACACACAGAACAGGTAAGCAAACAAGGTAATTCCTTCGAGCAATCTGTTTTGTGGTCTCACCACAATTACTGTCAGGTCTTTTGAAATAGTGTACCACAATTCCGAATAACCATTTCTTTTTTTCTGTTCAATCAATAAACGGGCCTTCTTTGTGTCGTTCAGATGTATAGGAAAAGGATAATCATTTACACTGCTGATGAGTTCCTTATTCTTGTAGATCGCATACGCATGGGATGGCATGTCATCCGGAAGAAGATTGAATGTTCTTGAAAAAAGTTCAGGATAAAATTTTTCATCAGCATAACGCTTCGGACGTGAAATAATGAATACATAACCGATCACCTGGTTCGTTTCCCTGTCAGTTACTTCCCTTCGGGCGATATAATAGAACTTATCAAACGACTCCTCGTAATACTGCCAGTCACGCACACTCGTTGGTTTACTTTGAAGTTTATAAACAGTGTTGAGTGTATTGAATGAAATTGAATCGATATTAAATAATGGTTGGGGTTCTTCTGCTCCTGTAAACGTATAGATCTCGGTTTCAAATTTATTAAGATAACCGCTGAAATTTTCGCTGATAAGACTGTCTTTTAAAAACTGGTTGCCGCTTGAAGTTGTAAAACGATGAAATTCATTGTCAAGAAATTCAGGTCTGAAATTACGCAGTGCAATGTTTAACAGGTTTTCTGCAGAAGGATCAGTTTGAAGGCTTAGTTTCTCAGCCATACTTGTAGCTTTCTGCAATTCTTTACGATCGTTTTCTGCAATGAGTAATGTTGTTAATGATACAGAAAAGAAAAACAGCCAGAAGATCACCCGGCCATTTGAAGGCAGGAATCTCAATTGCAAACCCTCCCTGTTCAGCAGGGTCATTAACAACAACAACCATCCAAGCAAAATAAGATGATAGACAACTGCAGCAGAACTTACAGTAAGTGTCAGATAAACAAGACCTGTAATGGTTAAGGCCAGCATCTGGATCTGGAGCCTGCCTTCGCTGTAACGTTTGAGAAATCCAAACAACCAATCGGCTAATAAAAAATAGTTCAATGCAAGCGAGCCAAGTAAGATAAACCCGGCGAAACTGAAAACTGTAAGTTCAAAGAAATTAGTAACGTCGAACGATATCTGTGAATCAGCAACCATACTCCGGATAATATTTCCAAACAGAATGGTTAATGCGAAGAGCAATACCGCTGTAACAGCCAGTCCTGCTTTGTTATTGATCTTTAACGGCAGCAACATTGCTGATCGTCCATACCTACGTATGAACAACAGTACCCACAACAATAAAAATGAATTGATAAAGAGATCACCTAATGACCGGAGAATATTATTGGAGCCATACACTGCAGGATCGAACAGACTGAACTGCCGCAGATTCAACGGCACCGGAAAATAATAACTCAACGTTCGAATGATGATAATTGCGCCAATAAGAAAAGATAATCCAACAAGAAATGAATATTTATTTGCAAGAGCCGCAGCAGTTTTGTGCAGAAACATTAAGAAACAAAAAACAGAAAGCAATCTTAAAATAACTGTTGTTTTGTTTAGCGGTTGCGGAAAGTTAGTCTGCTCTTTTAACCAGAACAAACCTGTGCCATCGGTACTTTTTACCTGCAATTCTGTTTGCTGCACATCACTGAGCGAATAGTATTTTTCAATCCCTTCGAGATAAGTAAAACTGTTGCTGAGATAGCTGGCAGGAACAAAATAATTCCACTTTACGGGAATGAGTGCCATGGCATAACAAAGCGAACCATCACTGAGTTTCACCGTTTCTTTATAAACAGTATAATAGCCATTGATCAGTTGCTCAAACCAGATACCGTTTGCACGTTGCCACAACTCAATGTTTGGCAAAATAGTTTGCGTATTCCAGAAACGTGTTTGAAATCCATCAGCACCATCAGAAGCAATAAAGATGAAGTAATCCTTAGCAATCAAGTTCGTTACTTCTTTCTTTTCAGCACGACCTTTTTTCAGATCAAGTAATAAAGCTGTATCGGCAAGAATTTTTGTAAAATCGTCTTCCCTTTTATTAATAGCTTTCTGTAATGTTTTTTTCACCTGCACAGGTGCAGAGGTGTAAGACCAGTAATATTGAAAAAGATAAGAGAACGTAAGTAACCAACCGCCTAAAATAAGCAGGTAGCCATTTTTGAAAACGAAGTTGCGGATGGTTGAAATGTGGCTCAAGATATTATTGTTCTTCCCTGTTTTTCTGTTTGATGCGGTTCCAGATGCCGTCCATCTCTTCCAAACTCAAATGTGTCAACTGTTTTCCTTCACTGATCGCTTCCTGCTCCATCTGGGTAAACCGCTGTATGAACTTCTGATTTGTACGTTCCAGCGCATGGTCAGCATCAATCTGCAAAAACCGTGCATAATTCACCAATGAAAAAAATACATCGCCCAGCTCCTCTTCAATTTTATCCTGCTCGGCTGTTTGCACCACTTCTTTTAATTCATTGATCTCCTCTTCAATTTTTTCAAACACCTGTTCTTTGTTTTCCCATTCAAAGCCAACCTGCTTAGCTTTTTCCTGAATACGGATAGCTTTTACCATCGAAGGCAATCCTTTGGGCACGCCACTCAACACAGACGTTTTTCCTTCTTTCATCTTCAGTTTTTCCCAGTTGCGTTTCACATCTTTTTCATCATCCACTTTTACATCGCCGTAAATATGCGGATGCCGTGCAATCAGTTTTTCACAAACTCCATTGATCATGTCCGGTATGGTGAATTGATTTTGCTCAGCTCCAATTTTAGAGTAAAAGACAATGTGCAACATCAGATCGCCTAACTCCTCTTTGATATCTTTCCAGTTCTCTTCTGAAATTGCATCGGTGAGTTCATAGGTCTCTTCAATAGTAAGTTGCCGAAGCGTATGTATGGTTTGCTTCCTGTCCCACGGGCATTGTTCCCGCAATTCATCCATGATCTTTACCAAACGCAGGAAACTATCGGCTGTTGCTGTTTGCATAGTTTAAATATTAAACGCTGAGAAAATTAAAAATCCAACAAAAAGAAAAGTAACAACAATGAAAAAGATGAAGTTAAGCAGAAAGTATTTGATGATAGTTTTAGCCCTGCGTTGCAGGTAGTAATTACGCATGGCTTTATACAGGTAAATAAACAAATAAAAAGCCAATGCTATCTGTATCCAAATGAAAATACTCCAGCCAGACATGTCACCCAATTTGTTTGCAGCAAAATAGATCAGCATCAACAGGAAACAGAAGATGTAATAATAAATACTGAAGATGGCATGGTTCACAAAATTAAATTGTTTGCGTTGCCGGATATATAACAACGAAAGAATGAGTGCAAACAGGGGAAGTGATACAAAGAAGATGGTGGGCAACTTATGCAGAAATACATCAGTAAGCCGTGCAAAAGCGAGCCCGGGAGTTTTGCCATATTTCTCATTAATGTGTGCTACTTTCCTGCTGACTAATGATGAAAACCAACCATCCCGTTCATTTTCCGGTAAACTTTTCTGAATGGAGTCATATGTTTCAACCGACTTAAACTTGTCGCCAAAATCAAACAAGGATAATGGCTTTTTCTTTTTCACCGAATCACCCACATTTAATGAATCTTTCTTTTGTGCTGATGCTCTGATGAGTGAATCGATCAGCTTGTCGTTGAGCTTATCCATCCTGTTGATGTTACCAACTTCATTTTTCCCCACGCTTATTTTACCTGAAACAAAGTTCACATCAAAGTCTACATCACTATCTCTGAAACGATCTTCCAGTTTGGCATAACTGAGAGCAACTGCACTATCATCGATCTTAAACAAGGAAAAGAAAATGATAAAAAAGAAAGCCGATGTAAACACATACATCCTCACCGGGTTCATGTAACTCATACGGCGGCCACGTGCATACTCGGCCGGTAAAAAACCCGGTCTGAATAAAAGATAGCGGATTGCTTTGTTGAATTTTCCTTCAAAATGGGTGATATCGTTAAAAAAATGAACAACCAGGTGCCAGGCTGTTTCCCTTGGCTCAACATTCTCCTGTCCGCACACATGGCAATACCGGCCAAAGACCCTTGCATTACAGTTTAAGCAGTTTTTTTCCTTCCGTTCATCGCTGTGCGACATAGCCTTAGTTTTGGCTAAAATAAAAAGATTCACCCATACGTTTCTTATTTCAGGAATATCTTTGCCACACATGATGCACAAACTAATATCCGCCTTCGTTTTACTTGCCCTGTTACCTTTTGCCGGCCAAAGCCAGTACTACCAGAAAGACATCCTCAGTACACGCCAAACCATGGAGCAGATCAAACAATACAAAGCCAACAAAGTGCGTAAAGTGGTGTTGCAGTCGTTTGAAGGAACCGGCGAACCTGTTGAACAGTTTATCTGCTTTCAGGAAATAAGTCCATCGTTCAATATCATGAAGACATTCAGTCAAACGATGGCGACCATGCAATCGGTATTGGTAACACAGTTTAATGCAAAGGGACAATTGATTCGCAGTGCCGATAGTTCCAATACAACATTGAATGTATCAAGTTATACTTATGATGCGGAAGGACGATTAGCAGTTGTTGAAAATTTATCGCAGGCATACGCCTACAAAACAAAAGAAATAGTTCGTCATCAATACACATACGATTCAACAGGATTACCTGTTTCGATGTTGCGCATTAAAAACGGAACAGATACTGCGTTTATTCAATTTAAAGCTGATGAAAAAGGTAATGTGGGTGAAGAGATCATCACAGCAAAAGGAAAACCAACGCAAACCTGGTATTACTATTATGATGTGCAAAACCGCTTAACAGATATTGTACGCTTTAATGATCGTGCACGCCGTTTGTTACCTGACTATGTGTATGAATACAATGAACAGTCTTTGCTTTCGCAAATGATCTCCGTACAAAGTGGAGGCAGCGATTATGTTACCTGGCGCTACCAATATAATCCCCAAGGATTAAAGACAAAAGAAAGTTGTTTCAGTAAGCAGAAGCAGTTGATGGGATATGTGACGTATAGGTATGAGTGATGAATAAACAGTGATGAGTATAATACAAATAAAAAAAGCGACGAAGAACGTCGCTTTTTTTGTGCCCCGGAACGGAGTTGAACCGTTACGACCGTTGCGGGTCACAGGATTTTAAGTCCTGCGTGTCTACCAATTCCACCACCGGGGCTCCAATAGGGTGAAAAAAAATCCCGCATGAGAGCGGGACTGTGAGCGGAAGACCGGGCTCGAACCGGCCACCCCGACCTTGGCAAGGTCGTGCTCTACCAAATGAGCTACTTCCGCTTGTAAAAGAACGATTGGGTGCAAATGTAAGGGACGTTCAATTAATTGACAAAAAACTCAGCAAAAATTTTCAGCTTTCGCCTGAAGAAAAACGATCTCACGACCCGGATATGAACTGAAATCCAATGTAAAGAGCAATCTTTATCAATTTTCACTCTTACCGGCGGGTTTCACCGCTGCATTAAAAATTGTCTGCATATCTATAATGAGAACTTTTGCAGTAGTATCAGTTGATGAAAATACAGGTGATTCAGTTGATGAAGAAACGTCAAACAGCACTTGCTTGGCCTTCTCCCTGCTTTTTGTTTTTTCAAGCACAAGTTGTTTCAGCAATGGTTTGGGAGTCCAGTCTTTTTCGGTTGAAGGGTATCCAAATTCATCGGTATAATAATTTACGCCGAATGCCGGCTTAAATAAATTCACCGGTGGTCGCACAAAAAATATCGCCTCTGTTCCTTCCTCATAATTATTCATGAAATAAGAACGCAAAGCGGCATATTCTTTTTCCAATGGTTTCGAAAAATTGATGTGGTAATTATAGACTGCAACAGCACAAAAAACAAGACCAGCTAGTCCTGCTACAGCATTTCTCATCCTGCTGGATGTCAAAAACATAAGTACAAAATCACAAACCATTACGAATACCAGGAAATTGAGTGCAAACATTGTTCTGTACGAAGCAAAGCTTTCAACTGATATCATCAACGGCAGGTAAGCAAGGATAAGCAATGCAAAACAAATAAGTATATGACCGGTGATCTTCCCCACATTTTTTTTCCCGATCTGCACAAACAAACTGATCACCCAAAAAAGTATAACCAATGGATAAAATATCTGCGACAAAACACTTCTTGCATTGTACAGAAAATTAAAACTAAATGCCTGCGCCAACGGATAGGAGAAAAAGAAACTCAGTTTCCCTAAAGGATCAATATTAATTGTTGCCCTTGTACTTGGCGGAACATTGTACACTTTAAGTGAATACTTGAACAGGAAATAATACACAACATAACATGTAAGATAGAAGCCCACACCGATGACGATCGTTCTGTCAATTTTAGCAGTTTTGTTTTTTATAAAATACAGGAAGAAGGGCAAAAGGAAAAAACCAAAGGCTGTTTGGTAAGTAAACAACGAACACATGGCGAAGAACAGGCTTACAACCAGTGTAAGTGTAGAAACTTTTAAATAAGTCTCGTTGCTGTGTACTTTTTTAAACAGGAAATAGCCCGATAAAAAAGCAGCCAGTGTGGCCAAAAATATTTCGGCACAGGATGCCCATCCAACATAAATGGCAGCAGATAAACTGCAAGGAATAAACACGACGGACAGTGCCCATACTTTGCCATCGATTTTAAGATCATCAAACAGCTTTCTGGATAACACTCCATACAACAGGATAAACATGATCATGGTAGCAAATGAAAATATCCGCAACCATTTTATATCGCCAATCGAATCCATATTGCCAAAGGCACCATCAATTAACCAACCGGTAATGAGTCGGCCCTGGTTCAGAAACATGATAAAATTCGAACCGTCATTATTGTACCAAAGCTGATGTGCTTCATCAGTAAATGCGTACTCAGCAAAAAATACCGGGTAATAGATCAGGAAGCTGGCGAGGATGGCGATACCAATTATTGTAGACAGGTGTTTTGAAGTCTGCATGCAATTAAATCAGGGTTTCAGGTTAATTTCTCGGAACAAAAAAGCCCTCCTTTCTGCAAAGAGGGCCGAGTATTATTATAAAAACACTTATTTATACTTAGGATTGTAAAGCGTGCTTTCTGGCATTTGCACTTCCGGCTTTCCTTTATAACGGTAGCTGTACAATTTGTAACATCCACCCAGCAAAAATGCTGCAATACAAAACACCTGTACATAAAACAGGAAGCGGGATGAAGTTACCCAGTTACTCGTGATATCTTTTTGCTTTTCGTCGATGATCTCTTGAGCCATATTAGTCGGTTTTTACAGTTGCAAATGTAAGGGATGATGTGTTACAACCCTTCAGACAGCCTTTACAATTTCAGAAAAAATCTTCTTTTTTTGGATGAAATACTGCCATACAACTGATCCTTTGTATACGGTTTTTAAGCGGGGGTATGTGCCCGTAGCAGTCTGTTTTGGGCCAAATACCCAACCTGTAAAGGCAAAATGGGCTTTAATCACAGCGAAAAAATAAATTGATTTTCCACTGAGTAATTCTTTCCAGGCCGATACTGCATCTAACCCAACCCGCAGCGGAAGCTTCCACCACAGTTGAGACCAAGGCAGGTTTTTGCAGATCATCACCAGGTTATTACGGAAGTTGAGAAATACTTTTTGGCTGCTGCCGGTTGGCAAGGTGCCGCCACCAACATGATGCACGACCGATTGCGGGCAAACAAATACTTTGTATCCGCTCCGCTGCAAACGCCAGCACAGATCGATCTCTTCCTGGTGCGCAAAAAAGAATTCATCGAAACCTTTCATTGCATGAAATTGCTCAGCCCTGATGAACAGTGCTGCGCCACTTGCCCAGAATATTTCTACAGCATCGTTGTACTGTCCGGTATCTTTTTCCAACACATCAAACACACGGCCACGTGAAAACGGATAACCCAATGCATCAATCCATCCTCCACTTGCACCTGCATATTCAAATGTATCTTTCTGATGAAAAGAAAGAATTTTTGGCTGACAGGCAGCAATGCTTTTATCTGCTTCCATCAACTCAATAATTGGTTCGATCCATTTAGTAGTTACTTCCACATCACTGTTCAGCAACACATAATAATCGGCCTTTACCTGTTGCAGAAAAAAATTATAGCCTTTTGCAAATCCATAATTCTCGTTGCTTGTCAATATTTCAACCGAAGGAAATGTTTGTTGTACAAACTGTACCGAATCATCTGTTGATGCATTATCAGCAACAATCACCCGCAGATTTGTGTACGTTGATGCTAATACAGAAGGCAGAAACTGTTGCAGGAAATTTCTTCCATTCCAGTTAAGAATAACAACAGCAACAGACGGGAGGGTTTGCAAGTGTGGTAAATATTTTTTCAAAAATAGCGGTTGAGAGTGAAACCTTGTCTAAATTAGGGCATGCTTGGTCAATATTTTAACTGGCGAACATTACTGGCAATTATTGCCATTGGCATTGTAACCGGTACTATTTTTTATTCGAACTATCTGGCCGATAAAATTGCAGTTGATGAACGACTGAAAGTGGAGCAATGGGTGGAAGCCGGTAGGTTCCTGATCATGGCACCCATTGATGCTGATACAAAACTTCCTTCACTCATTCGTAACGAACAGAAATCGATCCCCATTATTGAAACAGATGAGAAGGACAGTATTGTGAGTTATATCAATATCGACAGTTCAAAAATTGCAAACGATCCCGGTTATCTCGCTTCAAAACTAAAAGAATTCAAAGGTCAGAATCAACCAATCATTCTTGAAATAAGTAAAGATCCGTTGCTCATCAATAAATATTATTTCGGTCATTCTGCATTGCTGCAACAGGTGCGTTACTATCCCATGGTGCAGTTGTTTATTGTAGCACTGTTCATCATCATTACTATTTTCTCTTTACAGATCAGAAACAAATCAACCCAAAACCAGGTGTGGGCAGGTATGGCCAAAGAAACGGCGCATCAACTTGGTACGCCTGTTTCATCGTTACAGGGTTGGGTGGAAATGTTGAAAGAAGAAAATGCACAATCGCAAATTGCAACTGAGATCGAAAAGGATGTACAGCGGTTACGACTCGTGAGTGATCGTTTTGGAAAGATCGGCAGTACGCCTCAATTAGAACCGAATAATGTGGTGCGGCAGGTAGAAGAAATGGTAGAATATATCCGCAAACGAGCAACGGGTAAAGTGCATCTTGAAGTGAAGAAGAATAAAGCGGATATGATTGCAGCTGTTTCTCCCCCACTCTTCGATTGGGTGATTGAAAACCTGTTGAAGAATGCATTGGATGCGATGGATGGCAAAGGAAATATTACGGTTGATATGCACGAAGAAGAGCGAACCATCATCATTGATGTAACAGATACGGGCAAAGGCATTGTATCGCAAAACATCAACCGTGTGTTTAAACCTGGCTTTACTACGAAGAAACGTGGCTGGGGTTTAGGTTTATCGCTCAGCAAACGTATTATTGAACAATACCACAAAGGACAACTGTACGTAAAACACTCAGAGCCGGGAAAAGGCACTACGTTCAGGATTGTGTTGAAGAAGTAAAAGAAAGCCGGTAGCCTGAACTCTGTACTCAATATTCACTCTTTACAACAAGCAGCCCTGCAAATAAATTTGATTGAATGGGAGCAGCATTTTACATTTGCACCCCCGAGCCCGGGTGTTGAAATTGGTAGACAAGCCACTTTGAGGTGGTGGTGTTCGAAAGGACGTGCTGGTTCGAATCCAGTCCCGGGCACAGGCAAAGCCCCGATCAAATGATCGGGGCTTTTGTATATGTAGAGTTTTATTTGTCAGTTGATCATAACCGAATACCCACGCTTGCTGTTACATAAAAACGATTGCGTCCATATTCACCGTTTGATGTAATGAGGTTTTGCGGCATTACATAAGATGGACTTAATACTGCATTGAACTTACCCCACACCAACACAAGCGGCATCGTGTATTCATAAGCAAGAATAGAAAACGTATTTACATTCCTTGTTTCTGTTACAGTTTGTGGCGGACCAACCGGCAAACCTCCCACCGTACTGTTTTGTTTTTTCTGATAGGTTTCGCTAAAACGTTGCGTACCACCATAAGCTGTTACGGTTGGGTTAATGGCAAAGGCTTTTGGCTCACCCTCCTTAAGTGGAATGATGAATAAATGATCAAGCCCTGCTGTTGCACCGATATCAGTGTTGTTACTGAATTTCAAATCGGCACCAAGATTTATATTGACAATTTTATTTTGAAGGGACGTATTAATTCCTGTCTGGTATTTTAATGCTGATTGCACAAGTACTGATTCTTCCTTATAAAGAAAACGTGACACAAACACATTACCTGAAAATTTTTCACTCTCCGGAAAACGATAACCAAGTTCTACACTGCCACCGGTATACTGAAATGGCAAAGCACTGTTTGCAATAAAAATAGCGGCGCCCTGTGCATACAACCCATTTTTCAATTGATAACTGATTATGGGTAACGTAGCACTGCTGCTCAAACTATCAGTACGTCCAAGAAAATGCACAAGCGATTGATGAGCGATGTTGGCTGTAAAAACAGGCTTTCTTGTATCAGCTTTTGTACTATCGCTCTGTGCAGAAAGAATCAACGGACTACACAGCACAAAAAACAAAAACAGTTGTTTATACTTTTTCATGGTTTTACGGTTTGATAAAGGTTTGAAGAAGAAAGTCCCGCCGTGGCGGGACTTTCTTTCCCAATCGTCAATACAAAATATTCACCTTACTGACGACCTGTTGAAACTGCTGAGTTACTGTTTACAGATACTTCAGCATTAGCATTTACTTTTGTTTTCTTTGCTTTCTTAACTGTTGCTTTTGCATTCGTCTTTGCATCGGCTGCTTTTGCTTCTGCTTTTTCTTTCATAGCATCAGCTTTTGCTTTAGCATCAGTTTTAACTTCTGCATTACCGTTGATCTCGCCATTGGCAGATGCGTTGTTTGAATTTACTTCACCGTTTGCGTTCGCATTTGTACTGCTGCTGATGTTTAAGCCGGGCTTCACATCATTCCGTAATTCTTTTTCTGTTGTACGGATACCTTGTGCTTCAGTAACTACCATTTCTTTTACTTCAGCAGAAATACCTTTGCCTTGCTCCGGCACATTTGTTTCTGATTTCAAACGTGCATCAACAGCTGTTTCATTTGTTACTTTGGCATTGCTGCTTTTTAATGTTGCATTTGCAGCAGCATTTGTTTTTGCTGATACATTTGCTGTTGTACGTGTAGCAACATTTGCTGTTGTTTGCACCACTTTACCTGTAGCATTTACCACTCTTGTTGTAGCCTGTGTTGTTTTACCAACTACATCTGCTACTTTACTTGTGCTTACGGTTGCTTTTGTAACTGCGCTTGTTGTGCTGTTTAAATTAAGGTTTACCTGTGCAAGGGCAGCATTTGCGAAAAGCATTACAACTGCTGCGGCTGATAACTGTTTCATCTTGTTCTTCATACTGTTTTGTTTTGATGATTGAATAAGTATAAAAGCTTTTTGAGCTTTTCAACGGATATACAGACAGAGGATATTTTCAGAGGTTTAAAACTGTTGATAAAGTTTTTTTCACATCAACACACACCTAAAATCATAAACTGTGCCAAGAGAAATTTTCTTTTACTTATCACAAACAATAACATGTAATTCGTATTCAAAATCAATACTTAAGGAATATCTGAAGAGGTTTAAAAAAGATAGATGCCGATACAAACTATCCGCTTACAAAAATATTTTCAGCGAAATAAAATCCATTAAAAAATCAATTGCGTACATAAAAGGTTTTTTTCGTTTATACACGCTTGCGAAGCTTTTATTATGCACATCAAAATGCATCACTTTTTTGTTGATCAACAAATGCAGAGGGAGTTTTTTTGTATTGAGGTTAACCTGTGCTCCTGCTTATGATCCCTGATTGCAGGTAAGGCCAACAATTTAAACTGATCAGACTATGATCAGGATCATCTTTTTCACCTATCCCTGTCAGTTACCCGAAAGCTCCGCCCGTTTATTTTCGTATATAAATAATTTCAAATGAAAAAAATCATCAGTTCCGGTTTTATTGCAAGCATTGTTTTGCTGGTGTTTGCCTACCTGTGTTTATTGGTGATGCCGATCCTTTTACCAAAGGTGGCAGAAGAATATTATAACCCCGCTTTTGTAAATGATGAATCACGCAACTTGCTTTATTATGTTCATCCCGTTGTGCTGGCCTTTGGGCTTGCCTGGTTCTGGAACAGGTTTAAATCATTATTAAAAGGTAATGCACTGATGCAGGGTATTGAAATGGCATTGATCTATGTTGTAATTGCTACCATTCCTTCATTATTGATCACATATAGTGCCATTAATGTTTCGTTACTCACTACGGGCACATGGCTATTGTATGGTTTTTTCCAAGCCTTGATCGCAGGAATTATTTTTTCAAGAATGCATGTTTAGATCGTTTAAGTATAGTTATTGACTTTCGTTTTCTCATGTTTAAGGTTTGACAAAAAAAGAAACCCCTCTGCAAGCAGAGGGGTTTTACACAACTAATAAAAATCAACGATTCTAAAAATTCACCTTACAACTATAAAACAAAGATGTCTCCATGCTAAAGCATAGAGCAAGTTATTAGTCTGGTTTTTTACCATCCAGAAATGTATTGATGGTATTGATCTGCGCCTGGTTATTTTCATCACTCTGTACTGTGTAATTGCTGTAGAAATTTTCTGCAGGCGAAATTGTATTGTACAGTTCTAAATTACGGCGGAGATATGCCGGCACAGTGTCAAACTCATTATTCGGATCGCTGCCATGGATGTTAAACGAGAGGTTTCTCAACTTCTGTAAACGATCGGCTGCTTTTTTCCGTTGCTCTTCTGCCTCATCCGTTACCGGAGGCTCTTCCGAAGAAGCAAGATGAACATTTTGATCGGCCCTAGACTCTTTCTCCGCCGTTGGTTGTTCTTTTTTCTCCACCAACTGCATGTCGAACGATTCTTCTTCGTCTTTGACAATGTGCAATTGTTGAACTGGAGCTTCAACCGGTTTTTCTTCGGCTTTTATTTCCGGAATGGATTCTTCTTCGTCTGTCTCTACATAAATCATCGTTGGCTTCTTCAGGAAAGCACTTGTAGGTTTTACTTCCTGAACTGGCTGTTTCATTACCACTTCTTCTTTCACTTCTGCAAGCGGAGCTGTTATTTCAGGTTGCATAGTTTGCACAGGAGCAATTGGCTCTAATACAAATTCGATCTTTTCTGTTTCAACAACAGGCGCAGCTGCTACTTCCACTTTTGCAACAGGCACTTCAGTTGATAAAACAGGTTGCAGGTTTACCTCATTCGTAACGGCAGGGGCAACATTTTCAACAGGAGCCGGAGCCGGAGCAGGTGCCGGAGTTGGCTTCGGCTCCTCCGCAAAAAGAGCGGGCTGACTGTATGCTTTTTTCTCTGGCTCGGCCAAAGTCATAACGATCTTTTCTGTTTTCGGTTTTACTTCTTCCACAACAGCAGGCTTTTTATCGAACGGATCTTTTGCTTCAAAACCTGTTGCAATTAATGTAATACCGATCTTATCGCCTAATGTACTATCATAACCCAAACCGAGGATCACATCGGTGTTTTCACCAGCCTGTGATAATAAATGGTTCTGGATAATTTCAACTTCATCCATGGTGAACTCGTGATCACCTTCGGCACTGTTGATATTAATCAATATCCATTTTGCACCTTTAATATCATTATCATTCAACAATGGCGAATTCAATGCTTCTTCAATAGCACGCTGCGCACGGTTATCACCATTTGCACTTGCATTACCAAGAATTGCTACACCACCATTTTTCATAACGGTACATACATCGGCAAAATCGACGTTGATCTGACCGGTACTGTTAATGACATCTGTGATACATTTTGCAGCAGTGGCCAATACATTATCTGCTTTTGAAAATGCTTCTTTCATTTTTAAATTACCAAACTGGTGACGCAACTTATCATTGCTGATCACAAGTAAGGTGTCAACATATTCTTTCAAACGGCCGATACCATCTTCCGCCTGTTGAATACGTTTCTTTCCCTCGTAACCAAATGGTGTAGTAACAATACCAACAGTAAGTATGCCGAGATCCTTACAAATTTTTGCAATGATGGGTGCACCACCTGTACCTGTTCCACCACCCATACCTGCAGTAATAAAAGCCATCTTGGTGTTTACTTCCAACATGGTTTTTAATTCTTCTAAACTTTCTTCAGTTGCCTGGCGTCCAATTTCAGGATTAGCACCGGCACCAAGGCCCTGCGTTAAATGCGGACCTAACTGCACTTTGTTCGGCACCATGCTTTGTGCAATAGCCTGTGCATCTGTATTACAAATAATAAAATTTACTCCTTCAATAACTTGAGCATGCATGTGATTTACTGCATTGCTACCACCGCCACCAACACCAATTACTTTGATGATGGATGACTTTTCCTTTGGCAGATCAAAATGTATCATAACTTTCCGGGTTTGCTGGGTTAGTAAGTTTTTTGTTGTGAATGGTGAATGGTCAATAGTGAATGAATACTCATTACTATTCACTCATCACTCATAGCTTCCTGTCTTCTTCTTCGTTAAACAAATCAATCAATCCATCTTTAATGCTGTCCATAAATCCTTTCAGGCTCTTGCGTTTTTTTACACGCACTACATGTGTTTCAGATTGTTCATCGTACACATTCACCACTTCTGCTACAGGTTCTTCTTTTACTTCTATTCCTTTCAGCTTGTTCTGTGTGTTCTCGAATACGTTGTAACCTTTCATGATCAAACCAATACAGGTTGAATACATTGGCTTGGCTAATTCATCAATATGACCGGGAGCTAAATGTTCGTTGGGGAAACCAATACGTGCATTCAATCCTGTTACATATTCTGTTAACTGAATGAGATGTTTCAATTGTGAACCACCACCAGTTAATACAATACCACCATTGAGCATGCGGTTATCTAAACCAACCTGCTTTAAATGATAGGTTACAAAATCCATGATCTCACTCATACGTGCCTGGATGATGTGTGCAAGATTTTTTACACTGATCTCCTTGGGCGCCATTCCACGAATACCCGGAATAGTGATGAACGCATTTGATTTTGCTTCATCAGCCAATGCGCTGCCAAACTGCACTTTCATTTGCTCTGCCTGTGTACGCAATACACCTAATCCCATTTTAATGTCGTTGGTAATGTTCTCACCGCCGAATGGAATAACTGCAGTATGTTTTAAAATACCTTCATAAAAAACTGCAAGATCAGTTGTACCACCACCAATATCAACAATGGCAACACCTGCTTCAAGATCATGCTCGCACATAACAGCAGCAGCAGATGCTAATGGTTGTAACACAAGATCTCTCACTTTCAAATTGCTCTTTTCAACACTTCGATTGATATTGCGTATTGCATTTTTATCGCCGGTGATGATGTGGAAGTTTGCTCCAACTTTCACGCCACTATAGCCGATCGGGTTCGGAATATTCTGAAAGTTATCCACGGTAAACTCCTGTGGTATCACATCAATGATCTGATCACCAGCTGGAATATAGGTTTTGTATTGATCGCCGATCAGCTGATCAATTTCACGTTGCGAAATTTCTTCTTCGTTTTGCTGACGAACAATATCGCCACGTGTTTGCAATGATTTAATGTGATGGCCTGCAATACCAACGTATACTTCGTTGATCTCCAGATTTGGGTTGCTTGCATAGCAATTTTGTAAAGCCTGTTCAATGGCTTTAATGGTTTGATCAATGTTTAACACCATGCCGTGTTGTACACCGCTGGAGTTTGCACGACCAAAGCCGAGAATTTCAAGTTTGCCGAATTCATTCTTACGTCCGGCAATAGCAGCGATCTTGGTTGTACCAATATCCAATCCCACGATGATGGGGTTGTTATTGACAGCCTGTGCGCTCATTGCTGTTCCGTTTGTGGGTGATTCCGTTGTCATAGTTGTATGTTGTTTTTTAGTTGTGTGAACTTTTTTGTTTTTATGGTTATCAACTGTTGTGCATGTTTGTTCATCGTTGCGTCGCACTCTTGTACGCTTTTCCTACATTCATCTTCAACCCACCCCTTTCATCATTTTCCTTAGTGCCATACTCTATAGCCCCTCCAAGGAGGGGATGAACACTCTCATTATTCATCACTCATTCTCTTTCTTCTTCATCACTGCTTTAGGTTGTTTTTTCACAGGTTGGCTCTTCGCTTCATTCAGTACACTTTCTTCTTCTGTCTTCGGCTTAGGTTTTTGCTCAGTTGGTTTTGGATTTTGCACTGTCTTCGTTACTTGCGATTTGTCTCCTTGTACCTTGTTGCCTGTTGCAGGGGTAGGGAGTTGGTTTTTCATCGCATTGCGATTTTGAGTTGTCTCTGGTTTCACAGTAGCGGACTTTAAAACGGGCTCTGTAGGTGTTGGTGCACTCTTATAGGCCCCGGAGGTAAGCAAACTGTTTGGTTCGTTGTTTATAATTGGTTTTTCAGTTGTTAATGTTGTATCGCTGTTAATATAACTTGTGTCAATAGCCCTGCTTACGTCATAATTATTCTGGTCAACCACAAAACTTTTAAACAGACTTACACTATCTCTTCTTACAGCTACCAGTTGTTTATCGTAACGCACATCCAATGCGCTGTAATAATTCCAACCGGTTTTATTCATGATGTTTTTGTAGAACAACAGCAAGCGGTTAAACTTCTGTTCCATCTTTTCTGCATTTCCAAACTGAATGAGATGATTGCCAAGCTTTGGCACTAATTCAAATTCATAGTTATTTATATTCACCTGGTCAACCTGCGCCATCCAGAAATCATTCTTCATTAAATAGTGACCCATTTCTTTCACCTGCTCCTGCAACAAACTATCTTTCTTTCTTGCTGCAGTTGTTTCATTCGGGAAAGAAGTAAATACAGGCACACGTGCCACCTGGTCGTTGGTGATCGGCAACTGCTCGCCCATATCATCAATATAAAATGATTGACCGTTTACCATAAACACTCTGGCCACGGGTTCACGTTCAGTAATATCAGCATGCAGTACATCATTATTATCAAAGAACAATTCAGCATTACGAATCCAGAGATTTCGTTCCAGTAATTCTTCCAGCTGTTGCAGATCAAATGTTTTAATTGGAGCTCCTTTCATCAGATCAGGACGACCACCGGAGATCGTATTCAGTATTTGCTTTTTACTTACATACTCCGTTCCATCTACACCTTTGATGGTTACAATAACATCTTTGCAACGTTTTCCATTTTTGTTACGAGCAGCAGCAACCAGCAGCACAATTGTTGCTGTACCTATCACTGTCCACATAACAGTGAGTACTAACTTCTTCCAGGAAAATTTCTTACTGCTCATTATAATTATGCTTCTATCTTCTTTTTTAACTCCTGTAACAGTGCATCAATATCTCCTGCACCCGCTGTTACGAACACCACATTGCTATCTACCTTACTCGTTACCTCATTCAACAACTCTTCTTTTGACAATATCTGCTTCTTCTCCAATTTCATCTTGTTTAAGATGAGTTCACTTGTTACTCCTTCAATCGGTAATTCACGTGCCGGGTAAATCGGCAACAGAATTACTTCGTCTGCCATGTCAAGACTTGCTGCAAAACCATCAGCTAAGTCTCTTGTTCTTGTAAACAGGTGTGGTTGAAATACCAACACCAGTTTCTTATCTGAAAACAAACTTCTTGCACCGGTGATCAACGCTCTCAACTCTTCGGGATGATGTGCATAATCGTCTACAAACACCACATCTCCTTCGCCCGGAGCAATCACATATTCAAATCTTCTTTTTACGCCTTTAAATGCTGTTACTGCATCTTCAATTTTTTCATCATCGATCTTCAATACATGGGCAACTGCAATGGCTGCTAATGCATTTTCTACATTGTGTAAACCACCAACATTCAATAACACGTCTTTCAATATCCAATCACCAAACACCACATCAAAGACATAACTGCCGTTTTGTACTTTTAGATTCACCGAGTGTACAGTTGCATTTGTATCATTGAGATGATAAGTGATGTGATTGTCTGCAACCAAATCACCGGTTCGTTTCAATCCATATTTGCTGATGAGCCATCCACCGGGTTTAATTTTCCTGGTGAACTCGATGAACGCTTCTTCCATTGCTTCAGCCGTTCCGTAGATATCTAAATGATCAGCATCCATTGCCGTGATCACTGCTATATCCGGGCTCAGCTTATGAAATGAACGATCATACTCATCTGCTTCCACCACACACACATTGTTATCGCTTGCCCAGAAGTTACTGTTGTAATTAACAGCAATACCGCCGAGAAAAGCATTACAACCAAAACCACTGTGACGTAACAAATGCCCCGTCATTGTACTGATGGTTGTTTTACCATGCGTACCTGCTACACATATATTCAAAGAACTTTGCGTAATGATCTGCAGCACATCACTCCTCTTTACTACACTGTACCCATTCTGCAGATAATACTGGTACTCTTTATGCTCCTTTGGAATAGCGGGTGTGTAAACCACCAACTGCACATCCTTGGGAATACGTTCTACATCTTCATTATAATAAATACTGATTCCTTCTGCTTCCAGTTGCGATGTAAGTGCTGTAACCGTTTTATCATAACCACTCACCTTCACTCCATTCTCATGAAAGAACCTTGCGATTGCACTCATGCCAATGCCACCAATTCCTACGAAGTACACTGCCTTTATATCGTTCAACTGAATCATTTCTTTATCAACTTCAATACTTCTGTTGCAATTACTGTATCGGCATCAGACACGCCCAGTTTTGCAATATGTTGTTTCAATTCGTTTTGTTTCGCTTCATCTTTTGCCAAGGCAATGATGCTGCTTACTAATTTCTCTTTTGCTTCATTATCCTTCACCATTAATCCCGCATGCTTCTCAACCAAATGTTTTGCATTCACTGTTTGGTGATCTTCTGCTGCATGTGGATAAGGAACAAACACAGCCGGCTTTGCAACCAAACAGATCTCGGCAATTGCCATAGCGCCAGCTCTTGAGATCACCACATCGGCCGCAGAGTAAGCGTGTTCCATCTGACTGATAAACTCATTCACCCACACATTGAATTTTCCTTCTGCTCGTGTCTTTGCTTTTTCCGCATATATTTTTCCTGTTTGCCAAATGAGTTGCAGGTTATTCTTTTCAAACTCCTCAAGTCCTGCATCAATGGCTTCGTTAATACTCTTTGCACCCAAACTGCCACCAACAACCAGCACCGTTTTCTTTGTTGTTTCTAAACCAAAGTATTTCAAACCTTCTTCTTTCGTTATAGAAGAAAGTGAAATGGAAGCTCGAACAGGGTTTCCGGTGATCATGATCTTTTGCGCCGGGAAAAACTTCTCCATACCATCGCTTGCTACAAATACTTTCGTTGCCTTCTTTCCCAACATCATATTTGCTTTTCCTGCAAACGAATTGCTTTCATGAATAAAGGATGCAATGCCTTTACTCTGTGCAAAACGCAAAACCGGAAAGCTGGAATAACCGCCTACTCCTATCACTGCGTCTGGTTTAAATTGGTTGATGATCGTCCGCACCTGTACAAAGCTTCTTAGCAACTTAAACGGCAAGCCGATGTTTTTTATCAAAGAACTTCTGTTAAAACCTATAATGTCTATCCCTTTTATTTCATACCCTGCCTGCGGCACTTTTTCCATTTCCATCCTACCCTTTGCTCCCACAAATAATATCTCTGCATCAGGTTGTTGTTTCTTAATGGCATTTGCAATTGCAATTGCCGGAAAAATATGACCACCGGTTCCACCTCCTGCAAGTATAATCTTTACACTCATGCCAATTCTTCTTTAACGTTCTCAGCCTTTCCTTCTGCATCTTCTACATTTCTCGCAACACTTAAAATGATGCCGATTGATAAACAGGTAAACAAAAAGCTACTACCACCCATACTCACCAATGGAAGAGTTACACCCGTTACAGGGAACAATCCTACATTCACCGCCATGTTTGTCATGGCCTGTATCACCAGTGTAAAACTCAAAGCCAATGCAAGAAATGCACCGAATGCATATGGACATTTCCTGAATAACCGAATACTCCTGAACAAAAACACCATGTAGATAAAAACGATGAATGCTGCACCAATGATTCCATACTCTTCAATGATGATAGCATAGATATAATCGGAATATGGATGTGGTAAAAAATTACGTTGCTCACTGTTGCCGGGACCTAATCCAAACAACCCACCTTTTGCCACAGCGATCTTTGCCTGTTGTACCTGGTAAGGTGCTTCACCTTTTGCTGCATACATAAAATCCTGCACACGCTTGATCCATGTTGGCACACGACCTGCTGATAAAACTGCAGGTAACTCTTTCATCTTTCCTTCTTCTTTATCGTAGTATGCTCCTGCAATTGCAATCAGTATGATCACAGGAATTGCAACAGTTGCTGCAACCAATGCAATATGTTTAAAACTTACTCGACCGATGAACAACAACAACATGCTTGTTGCACCGGTGAGTAATGCTGTTGAAAGATTTGCTGGGGCAATTAATCCGCAGATGACCACGATAGGTATCATCATTGGAATAAATCCTTTTTTGAAATCTTTGATGACATGCTGCTTCTTTGATAACAATCTCGAGAGGTACATGAACAAGGCCAGTTTGGCAATATCGGATGTTTGTACTGTGAGATTGATGATCGGCAACTTGATCCAACGACTTCCGTCGTTGATCTTTGTACCAAAGAACAATGTATAAATAAGTAACACGATGGAGATGTAAAACAACATCTTCGCTACTCTTGAATAAATAGTATAGTTTACCCTATGCGCAAAGTAAACAATGATAATACCCAACGAAATAAATGCGATCTGTTTAAAGAGATAAACGTAGGTATTGCCTTTGTATAATTTATAGGCTAATGAGTTGGTGGCGCTGTACACTACCAATAAACTCACCAGCGACAATACAACCACGATTGCCCAGATCACTTTATCGCCACGGGTTTTATCCCGCAGCCCTGCTGTTGAAAATTTAGATGATATGTTTGCGATTTGACTCATTGCTTTTTTATGCTTCTATTGGTCTGACGGCCTGAGGGCCGTACCGACCAGCGTTACAGATCTCTTACTGCCTGCTTAAACTGATTTCCTCTGTCTTCATAATTTTTAAACAGATCGAAACTGGCACAAGCCGGGCTTAGCAATACAGCATCACCTTTTTCTGCAAAATGGTAGGCTGCTCTCACTGCATCCTCCGCACTGGTGGTATTCACGATCAATGAAACTGTGTCGCCAAAGGCTTCATGAATTTTACGATTGTCTAAACCAAGGCAAACAATGGCTTTTACCTTTTCCTTTACCAGTTCCTTTAATACTTCGTAATCATTTCCTTTATCAACACCACCAAGAATTAAAATGGTAGGATGCGTCATACTCTCCAGTGCATACCAGGTAGAATTGATGTTGGTAGCTTTACTGTCGTTGATGTATTCAACTCCTTTTACCATTGCCACCATCTCCATTCTGTGCTCAAGACTTTCGAATGTGGTAACGGCCTCCCTGATCTTTTCTTTGCGTATACCTAAAGTAGACGCTGCAATACCTGCTGCCATGGTGTTGTACTGGTTGTGTTTACCCTTGATCTTAAAATCATCTACGCTCATTGTTACTTTATCGTCGTTCACTGCAATCGTCATGGTGCCGTCTTTGATGAAAGCGCCTTTTTGTGGTTCCTGTTTCATGGTGAATGGTAATGGGGTTGATTGGAGAGTAAGTTTTTTTAAATACTTTGCTGTAACCGGATCATCGGCACAGTAAATGAAAAAATCGTCTTTCGTTTGGTTATTGGTGATCTTAAATTTTGCATTGATGTAATTCTCAAACCTGTATTCGTATCTGTCTAAATGATCTTCAGTGATATTCGTAAGCACAGCGATCTCGGCTTTGAATTCCTTAATATCATCTAACTGAAAACTGCTGAGTTCAGCGATATAAACTTCTTTTGGATCGATAGCAACCTGTTTTGCAATACTGATACCGATATTACCAACCAATGCACAATCAACACCTGCATGTTTGCAGATATGATAGGTTAAAGAAGTTGTGGTTGTTTTACCATTACTTCCGGTAATAGCAACGATCTTGCTGTTTCCTTTAAAACGATACGCCAGTTCTACTTCACTGATCACCGGGATACCTTGCTTACGTATCTTCTTCATCATCTCACTCTTCTCAGGAATACCGGGACTCTTTACAATTTCATCCGCACTCAGAATTTTTTCTTCGCTGTGCACACTCTCTTCAAATTCGATTCCGTATTCTTTCAACTCTTCTTTGTAAATATTTTTGATAGGTCCTGCATCGCTCACAAATACATCATACCCCTGCTTCTTCGCAAGAATAGCAGCGCCTGCTCCACTTTCGCCGCCACCAAGTATGTAACATTTGTGTGCCATGTTCATTTCAAGTTTCCAGTTTCCTGATAAATGTTACCGGTAACTGGATACCGGTAACATTTTCTTTTTTGGTTTTTCGACTTTTCTTATTTCAACAATGAAATAAAAAAGGCTCTTCACAAGTATGGGTTAGTACAGGATCTCAGAGGTGCTACATAGATGGTTCTCTTCTAAGTCTTACATAGGATTGGTGGGTAAGGATTTAAAACCAGGGGTGGTTTTTCAATAACCTCTTTAACGGATTTTGAGTGTCACAATCGCCAGCACCACACAGAGGATCGTAACGATCCAAAAGCGGGTGACGATCTTACTCTCATGAAATCCTTTCTTTTGATAATGATGATGCAGCGGACTCATTAAGAATATCCTCCTGCCTTCACCATATTTTCGCTTTGTGTATTTGAAGTAGCCAACCTGCAGCACCACACTCAGGTTCTCTACTAAAAACACTCCGCAGAAAATGGGTATCAATAATTCTTTTCTTACTAAAAATGCCAATGATGCAATTACACCACCTAACATTAAACTACCGGTATCGCCCATGAACACCTGTGCAGGATGAGAGTTGTACCAAAGAAAACCGATACAAGCACCTACCATTGCAGCAATGAAAATGGATAACTCACCAATGCCGGGTATATATAAAATATTCAGGTAATCTGCTAAGCGAATGTTACCACTTGCATAAGCGAATATGCCAAGACATATACCAATCAACGCAGATACACCTGTTGCCAATCCATCAATACCATCGGTGATGTTTGCACCGTTTGATACAGCTGTTACAATGAAGATCACGATCAGCACATACAATAACCATGTTGCTCCACGTATAGCTTTGGGTAACAGTTTTGAATAATTGAACTCATGATTTTTTACAAATGGAATAGTTGTTACCGGTTCGTTTGCTTTGATCATTGTTCTTTCCCTTCCATCCAGCTTCACCACTTTTACATCTGCACCTGCAGGCAATTCTGTTCCAGTAAACTCACGGTATGCACTAACAGAATCATTAAACATTAATGTAGTTGCAACAGCTACACCCAATACAACCTGTCCTAATACTTTGAACCAACCTGCCAATCCATCTTTATCTCCTTTCTTATAATTAACACCTTGCTCCTGTGCCAAACGTTTTGCTCGGAGTTTTAGGTAATCATCAATAAAACCGATCATGCCCATCCATACTGTTGCGAACAACATGAGCAGGATGTATACTTTGCTTACATCGGCCAGCAACAACGTAGGAACTACAATGGCAAGAATGATGATGAGACCACCCATTGTTGGTGTTCCTTTCTTTTGTTGTTCACCTGCCAAGCCAAGATCTCGAACGGTTTCACCAACCTGGCGCTTGCGCAGGTAGTTGATGAGTTTTTTTCCGAACACAGTTGAAATGATCAGTGATAACAATACAGCCAGCATCACCCTGCTGGTGATAAACTGAAACAGATTGTCGCCCGGGAATTTGATCCCGATACTGTTCAACCAATCAAATAAGTTCTTTAACATGTGTTTCTATTTATTGTGAATGGTCAGTGGTGAATGCTGAAGACTTACTCATCACTGATTACTCATCACTCATCTCTCTAATAATTCAAACATTTGTTCCAGCACCTTCTTATCATCAAACTCATACTTTACGCCTTTAATATCCTGGTACTTTTCATGACCCTTGCCTGCAACAAGAATGATGTCTTCATGTTTAGCAAGACTCACCGCTGTTTTAATCGCTTCCTTTCTATCTGCTATTGAAATAAATTTTCTTCGTGCTGCACTACTCAATCCAAATTCCATATCAGCCAGTATCTCTAATGGGTCTTCACTTCTTGGATTGTCACTGGTGAAAATCACTCTATCGCTTAGCTCACATGCCACTTCACCCATTACCGGGCGTTTGGTTTTATCTCTATCACCACCGCAACCAACAACGGTGATGATCTGCTCATGACCTCTTCTTAATTTTTTGATCGTTGCCAACACATTTTCCAACGCATCGGGTGTGTGAGCATAATCAACAATACCAAGTATGAGATCCTTTGGTGAAATGAGATAATCAAATCTTCCTTCTGCACCGGTGACGCCACTCAATACCTGCAACACTTTCAGTTTATCTTCCTGCAAGCATATAGCTGCACCATATACGGCTAATAAATTGTATGCATTGAATTCACCGATCAAACGGAAATGCACATCATCGTTGTTCACCATCATCTGCAAACCTGTGAGACTGTTCTCCAGTATCTTTCCTTTGAAATCAGCGATGTTTTTCAACCCGTAATACAACTTCTTCGCTTTTGTATTCTGCAACATCACCTCACCTCTTTTATCATCTTTATTACTGATCGCAAACGCATCAGCCCCAAGTCCATCAAAAAAGCTCTTTTTTACTTTGATGTATTCATCAAAGGTTTTGTGATAATCGAGGTGATCGTGTGTGATATTGCTGAACAATGCGCCGGTGAAATGGATGCCGGTAATACGATGCTGATGAATAGCATGACTGCTGCACTCCATGAAAACATAAGTGCAACCGGCATCGTACATCTGTTTTAGTAAGCTGTTTAAACTGATGACGTCAGGTGTTGTGTGTGTTGATGGAAATACTTTATCGCCTACATGATATTCAACCGTTGAGATCAATCCGCATCTGTAACCTAAACCACTGAACAGTTTAAATAATAATGTAGCGATGGTTGTTTTTCCATTTGTGCCTGTTACACCAATCACTTTCATTTGCTCACTCACATTTCCAAAGAACTGGTTGGCCATAAAGCCTGCTGCCTCTGCACTGTTGGCAACCTGTATATAGTTTATATCATCATTCAATTGTTCCGGCAATACTTCACATACCACTGCTATTGCACCCAACTCAATTGCTTTATTGATGAATTCATGACCATCAACAGACACACCTTTAATAGCAATAAAGCAAGTGCCCGGCTTCACCATACGTGAATCGATCTGCAGATCATTCACATCAACATTGGTTGATCCGTGAACACTGCGCAGGTGCACTTTATACAATATGTCTTTTAATTCTGCCATCAGTTGAGATACAACATTATTTCTTGTCCTTTCGCAACAGGCGTACCTGCTGCTATCGATTGATTATTGATTCTACCTTTTCCTGTCACTTTCACTTTTACACCTGCTGTTTCCATTACATACAATGCATCCTTCAATCCCATTCCTTTTACATCAGGTATCAGCTTTTCTCTTGCTTCTGCTGATTGAGGTTGCACACTATTATTCTTCAGGAATGATCTGCGCCAGTTGCCTGCCAGTTGATCGGCGTAGTTAAATCCGAATTGCAATGCGATCACCTGCAGTTCTTTTTTCATTCCATTGAATGTGTACAGCATAGAATCAGCAATGGCAGGTAATTGATAAGGTTGCTGTTCCTGGCTGTATTTATAAAGATGGTCAGCAATTTCTCTGAATACGGGAGCTGCCACAGATCCTCCATAGTAATTAGCTGCATGTGGTTTATTCTTCACCACCACAATGATGGAATACTTCGGCGCTTCTGCAGGGAAATAACCTGCAAATGCTGACTGGTAAACACCATCACGATATTTATATTTCCCGTCATTTACTTTTGCTGTGCCTGTTTTTCCGGCTGCTTTGTATGGAGCAGTTTCAAATTGTTTTTTTGCAGTTCCTTCTGTGCAAACTGCAGCTAAACATTCCTGCAATTGTTTGATGGTTGCTTCACTTGCAATTGCTTCATTCAACACAACAGGTTCATTTTTCCTGATCACTGTTCCGTAACTCCTGATATCGTTTAAGAGATAAGGCTTCATCATTTTACCATTGTTACCAACAGCGTTGTACACCATCAACATTTGCAATGGCGACACCATCAATTCATATCCAAAACCCCATGATGCTAATGTTTGTGGATGCCAGTTTTTCGGTTTTACTTTATTAGGATTACGAATGAGGGGACTAAATTCTTCATTCAGTTCTATACCTGTTTTTGAAGTAAGATGAAGTGCGCTGAAGTGCTTGTAATACTCCTTTGGTTTGCCGGTGTAGTATTGATAAGCCAGTTTACTCATTGCCACATTCGAACTCTGCGTGAAAGCTGTTTTAATACTTGTTACTTCAGGACCATGATGATCATCCACAATGGTTCTTCCATTCAAATTCCAACGACCACCATGTATCGCAATATTATCTTTGATTGTTACATGCTTATCTTCCAATGCAGCGAGCAACGTTACCAGCTTTACTGTTGAACCAGGCTCTGCGGTACGTAATGCATAATTATCTGTTTCGAAATAAGTTCCATCTTTTGTGCGACCGAGATTGGCAATAGCTTTTATTTTTCCTGTTGCCACTTCCATTACAATGCAGGTACCTTCTAATGCTTCGTTGGTGGTCATCGTACGCATCAATGCACGCTCCGTAATATCCTGGATGTTTACATCAATCGTTGTGTACACATCATCACCATTTTCAGGTTCCACTTCAAAACCTTCAACAGGCATCATTACACCACCGGCTACATAACGCACCAGGCGTTTACCGGTTGTACCACGTAACACACTGTCAAATGAACGTTCAAGTCCAACAAGCTTTGAATTTTCACGATACAAACCAATGGTGCGGAAACCAAGCTCGCCAAATGGATTAAGACGTTTTGTTTTTACTTCAGCAATAAAGCCACTCTTGTTACGTCCCAAACGCACCAATGGAAACTCACGCAGTTGTTTGTAATCTTCAAACGATACTTTTTTATGCAGCAGGTAATATCGCTCCTTCTCCTTATAAGCCTGCCTCAATTCCTTTTCATAAGTCGCTGCTGTTTTATCATTAAATAAACCTGCAAGAGCAATACTTAATGAATCAATATTTTCTTTGAAATTCTTTCCGCTTTTTGCACGCAAGCCATCAGCACCAAAATCAATATAAATATCAAATTGTGGTAACGATGTGCTGAGCATACTTCCATCTTCACTATAAATAGTACCACGCTCAGCATCAAGATCAAGGATCTTCGTATGCAGACTATCGCCCATGCTCTTCCAGTAACTTCCTTCTATACGTTGTGTGTAAAAGGCCTTCCCCAAAATGAGGATGCCAAATACACCCAAGCCGAGAAAGCCAAGGTAAACACGCCACAATATGTCTTTTTTTACTTCCATTAATTGTCTTTCAGTTTTGTACTGTCAGTTAATTTGATGGGTTGCTGAATATTTTCTTTTAAACCAATTGGCTCAACTGCTTTTGCTACTTCACTTAACCTGTTCTGGAACATAAGTTTTCCGTTGAGTGTTTTGTACTCATACTCCTGTTCTTTTAATTGCCTTGTGGTTTTATTGATGTTGCGGATGGTGTTATCGGCGTAATGGCCATTGGCGATGTAAATGATCGCCAGCAGGGAGAGAAAGAGAAAGTATGGAACGTTCTTCACGATCCACTGGTAATTCAACCACTTTTTAAAATCGATCTTCGGCTCTTTTACTGCCATTGGTTTGTTTGTAATTTCCTGTGTTCAGTTTGTTTGTTTCTTCAGTTTTTACAAGGGTTAAAGTTTTTCGGCTATTCGTAACCGTGCACTTCTGGATCTTGAGTTCAGTTTCTGCTCTTCAGCCGATGGTTCTATTGGTTTCTTCGAAATGATCTTAAATACCTGTTCTTTTGTTTCCCTTTCAAACGGGTTATACGTTTCCTCTTCAAAACTTCCTTTTTTAAAAAAGTTTTTCACCAATCTGTCTTCCAGCGAATGAAAGGAAATGATAGCCACTCGGGCTTTGGGTTTCAGGATACCGGGCAATTGCTCTAACAATTCTTTCAACACACCTAATTCATCGTTCACTTCAATACGCAATGCCTGGAACACCTGGGCGAAATATTTATTGGGATTACCCTTTACTACCAACTGCAATGCCTGTTTTAACTGCTCAATGGTTTGAAGCGGATTGGTGTTGCGTTGCTGAACGATTGTTGCTGCAAGCGTTTTTGCATTTGTTACCTCACCGTACTGTTCAAACAATTTATGCAGTTGCTGTTGCGAAAAGGTTTGAAGAATGGCAGAAGCGGTAACCGGTTGCGATGGGTCCATCCGCATATCGAGCGGACCATCAAACCTTGTTGAAAAACCTCTTGTACCTTCATCAAACTGGTGACTCGAAACTCCGAGATCGGCTAAGATGCCGTCCACTTTTGCAAAACCGTTAAGTTTTAAAAAGCGGTTGATGTGTTTAAAGTTGTGCGGAACAAAAACAATACGCTCATCATCGGGAAGGTTACGTTTGGCATCCGGGTCCTGATCAAAAGCGATCAACTTCCCGTCTTTACCCAAGCGCTTCAAAATCTCCCTGCTGTGACCGCCGCCGCCGAAAGTGCAGTCAACATAAATGCCATCAGGATCTATGTTTAACGCATCAACAGCTTCCATCAACATTACAGGAATGTGATAAACATCCTGTTGCTGATCGACCTTTTGCGGGTCTGCAGCTTGTATTTTTTTTTGTTTCGCCATCTTTCTTACAACACCGGAGGTTTCACCATCACCTCATTCGCCAGGTTGCTGAAATCGTTGGCTGAAAGGGCTTCAAAGAACTGTTTGTACTTATTACTATCCCATATTTCTATCTTATTTCCCTTGGCAAACAACACCACATCTTTATCAAGCCCTGCAAATTCTTTCAGTTGAGCGGGCACCAGTAAACGACCTGCAGAATCAAGTTCGATGGTGGTTGCTCCATTCAAAAAGTAGCGTTGAAATTGCCTTACCTTCGGATCAAAATCGTTTAAAGAACTGATGTGGGTAAAAATGGGTTCCCAATGTTTAGAATGGTATAAAGAGAGACATGAGTCTAAGCCACGGCTGATCACAAATTGGCTGTTCCACTCTTCCGGCATTTGCTTTTTAAAGCCAGCCGGGAGCAGGAATCGACCTTTTGCGTCGAGCGTAACCTCATATTCTCCCAGAAAACCAATCATTTAAGCGATTTTAATCGAATTCTTACACAATTACACACAAAATAACACTTTTTCCCACTTTCGAACCAAAAGTGTGAAGTTTTATTTTTTCCACAACTCCCTGAGCCTTACTGGCAAAGGACTTGAGGCCATTAAACCCTGATTTTTGTGAAAAGCAATGTGGATTAGCGTGAATAGCTTGTGGAAAACCTAGGATTCATTGTGAATTAAACAAACTGCTATGACCGGTTACTCTGGTACACCACTTATAAAGAAACTCGGAATTACAGATGAGTTGAAGCTCCTCATCTTAAATCCGCCCGGTGGAATTGACGCTTACTGGAAGTTGATCTCAGTTGATTATTCGGCACAACTATGCAAGCCAAAAGAACGGCCAGACTTTATTCACTTATTCGTGACATCGCAAAAGGAATTTCATCAATTATTCAACAAAATTGAAAAGCGGCTGAGCGGCAACGTTAGCCTGTGGGTGAGTTGGTATAAAAAAAGCGCAGGCATACCAACAGATGTTACTGAAGACTGGATAAGGCAGTTTGCTTTAGCTAATAATTTAGTTGATGTGAAAGTATGTGCTGTTACTGAACAGTGGAGTGGTCTGAAATTGGTAATACCGGTTGCGAAGAGATAGTGATTATTTCTTCAATGGCAGATCAACTGTGAATGTACTTCCCTTCCCAATAACACTATCAGCTTTTACTTTACCGCCGTGTGCCTCTACCATTGTTTTTACATAGCTGAGACCAAGTCCAAACCCTTTCACATTATGGACGTTGCCGGTGTGTGCCCGATAGAATTTTTCAAACACACGTGCAAGGGTTTCCTTGTTCATACCAATACCATGATCTTCTACCGTAACACGAATAAACTTGCCCATGTTTTTTGTACTGATGTGCAGTTGAAATGAATCGTCTTTTGAGTATTTCAATGCATTGTCAACAAGATTGTTGATGAGATTGGTGAGATGTACTTCATCTGCATCCATCAGATCATTTGTTGCTGTTAGCTGTACATCAACCTTACCCTGCTTCTCTTCTATTTGTAATTGAAGATTGGTTAATACGTTGCGGATAATATCATGCACATGCAGCTCACGCAGATTCAATTGCACTTCCTGTCGCTCCATTTGTGCTGCCTGCAGAATTGATTCTACATGTTTGTTCATGCGTTTATTCTCATCTTTGATCATGTTTGTGAAGTAACCCAGCTTTTCAGGATTGCCCAATACTTTTTCATTTTTCAAAGCATCAACTGCAAGAGAAATAGTTGCCAGTGGTGTTTTCAACTCATGCGTCATGTTGTTGATGAAATCATTCTTCATATCACCCAATTTCTTTTGACGCAATAATGTGCGAATGGTGAGGAAGAAGGCGGTGATGATAATGAGTGTAAATAAAATTGACCCGGCGATCATCCACCCAAGCGATTGCAGTACATAACTTTTTACATCGGGTACCACAATTACAAATACTTCATCTGGCGCAAGGCTTTCGAGTATACTTCCGCTACTTGCCACCAACGGATACCACGCTTTTAAGTTATGCACGGTATCAGAAGCCATATCCATAAAACGTGGCGACTTTAATTCGTAATGTCCAAATACATTATCACTTGCGACTGCAAATTCAAACTCAGTATCTTTTAAATTATTCCGTATAAAAGCCTTTTGCAGTTTTTCCCTGATCTCGTAAATGGTGAACCTGTTCGTCACAGAAAACTGTTTGTAAATATCATACCCATCACCAGGAAATTTCATACCGGGCATACGGCCAAGATTATTAAACGCATCGCTGCGTTGTACCACCAACTCCTCACCCACTTGCTGGATAACCGCAGACAATTTTTCTTTTAACTGCTCTTCCCGCAAAAAAGCAAGGTTCCGTAACCACGACACCTGTATATAAATGATCCCCATTAGCGACAGCGTGATCAAGGCAATAATGATGGGAAACGTTTTCTTCATTTTTATTGTTTACGGTTGTGCATTTGGCCTTTTTGGGCGATCTGCAAAAATACCTGTGAAAGTAACAGGAAATTGTCTATTTCGAATCACCTGTTTCTTTTAACGAGGCTTTGACAGAACATGTGCAAAAAAATGGAAAATTGAAAATTCCGCTGTAAATTAAGTGTATGATTGAACCGGCTAGTGGCATATTACTCATATCTGATCCATTTTTAAAGGATCCGAATTTTATGCGGACCGTTGTGTTGCTTTGTGAACATGACGAAGCTGGAAGTTTTGGGTTAGTGATCAACCGCACATTTGAACAAACACTTAATGAATTGATCACCGATCTTGAAGGATATACTGTACCTGTTTATTATGGCGGCCCAGTGCAAATGGATACACTGCATTTTTTACATCAACTACCCGATGAGATACCCGGCGGACAGGAAATTACAAAAGGCATTTTCTGGGGAGGTGATTTTGACATGGTGCTGAGTATGCTGAAAACCGAAACACTTGACCTGAACAAAATACGATTCTACCTTGGCTACAGTGGTTGGAGCAACGGTCAATTGAAAGATGAAATGAAAGAAAAAAGCTGGCTAACGGTGAATGCCAGTCGCAATATTGTTTTTCATCAACAAACTGATAATATCTGGAAAGAAGCCGTTAGATCAATGGGCGGAGAATACAGCCAATTGATCAACTACCCTATTGATCCACAGTTAAATTAAACTATTTGTATTAGTGATCCTCAACCTCGGCAATCACTCGCTTGCATAGACAACCCTTCGACGTTGCTTAGAGGAATTACACTTTCACTCTCGAAAAACTTAAACTCTTTACCATCCAGTTGGGTAAAGGTTTTTCAGGCTTCCTGTTTTTTAAATTCAAATACCAACCGATCTTTTTAAGAATAGGCACACGATGTGTTTCTACATATTCGATCCATGTACCATCCGGATCTTCGTTGTAAGAGAAGTGACCTGCTGCTTCGCCCATGTCAAAACTGTTCGCACTATCAACGGTAAATGGAAAGCCATTTTCATTGCAAATACGTTCGTGCTCTTCATATCCATTAATATCAAAGCACAGGTGGATATAACCCTGATCACCCCAATAACGATTTTCAAAAATTTTCTTTGGTGTGCGATCAGTTACTTCAATCAACTCAACATAAGTTGGACCAAGCAATTTTGAAAAAGCACCTTCCTGCTTGCGAGTATGTCCCAGCATCACCCGTTTGAAATGATGTTGCCCACCAGGGATTTTGCTAAACTCATCGTAATGACCTTCATCTAAAAACAATTGCTTGTCGTAACCCAATACTTTTTCGTAGAAAGGAATTGCTTTTGCAATTGAACTAACGCCTATGGTTACGCCACAAACCCCGCCTGTATGTCTTCCGGTATCACCAAACCAATTATCATCAGCCATTACTTCAAAAATATTCCCGTATGGATCTTTTAGAAAGAACGATTCAATACCGCCGGGATTTTCCTTTGGTGCACTCAACAGGTTTAAGCCTGCCTTCTGATATTCAGCATAAGCAGCTTTTACATTCTTGCATTTGATCTTGATCACGAAAATTCCTGTGTCGCCCAATTGTACTTCAAAAGCAGCAGGTTGCGATTTACGACTGCGGTATTCCCAAATTTCAAAACCACCACCGCCTTGCATATTCAACGCAAGAATGGCATAACGCTCATGACCTTCACCACCTGTGTAACGTTTCATCAACTCGGCACGTGCCGCATCTTTAAATACCACCACATCGGTTCCGAAATGTTTGTTGTACCAGATAAATGCTTCGTCGGCGTTTGTTACACCAATACCTACCTGTTGAATACCACTGATGATCCTGCGCATATCATTGATTTTTGAAGTGCGTGAAGATAGGAAAGATGCAGAAAAAAGAGGCTGCTGCAAAGGAAGTTTTTGAACCACAAAGGCACAAAGTCGCTAAGTATCACTAAGAATACAATTTGCTATTCTTTGTGAGCCTTTCTGTCTTCGTGCCTTAGTGGTTCAACTTTTCTAATCAAGCTGTAGTTTCTTTTCCTTCGGGTATTTGACACTGTACTTCATTTCCATTTTCTTCATTTGTTTGGGATCAATGGTATAGGTCCAGGTGATAATCTTTGTGTCTTCATTCAATTTGGCTCCATCATATTCCAGGTCTTCAATTTCTATCTCTTTCAATGTTGAAATGGGAAACTGATCTTCCACAATAATATTCACCGGTACGTTTTTGTTATTGCGAACCGTTATTTCAAACTGCTTTGTATCGGTGCGGTTACCACCCAGGAATTTCTTGCTGCTGAAATCTTTTAACAGTGTTCGTTTAACTGTTATGCCTTTGTCGACACCTAATGAAAGTGATAAGGTATCAGAATCTGTTGATAGATCGAGATAGGATTTACCGAGAAATGTTCCTTCAAAGAACAAATTGGTTTCGCCTGGAATTAAATTAAGATCCTGCCAATTGATAAGTTTGGCAGTTAGGTATGCGGCTTCATCTAATTTAGGTACGGAGTAATATTCATAATAAGCTTCAATACTCTTGTCGTTAATGCTCATCGTATTCACTTTGCCATCGTTATTCACCGTTGCTATTTCTTGTATTTCGTATTGGGTGGTGATGGGTTGGAAAGTAGTAATAACCTGCAAAGGGGTTGATTTGTTTTCCATTTTCAATGATGTTTTTCCTCTTACTTGAATACCTGGAACTGCTCCGGCCAAATCATTTGAAGTTCCATAACCAACCACTACTACTTCCTGTAAATTATTCACAGCGGGTTTCATTGCATAAGAAATAAACCATGGATTAACAAGTGGCTTTGTATTATTATCATTCGGGTTACCGGTTGATAATACCAGTTTGATATTATTCCAGTTCTCGCCACTTGTTTGATACACATTGGCATTCATTTCCAGTTGCAGTTTGCTCACTACATCTTTCACACGAATATTATAAGTAGGATACCATCCTGCTTTTTGTACGAGATAAGTTATTTCAAATGGAACGGTTGCTGTCTCTTTTACATCGGCAAGTACAACAATTTCATTGGTGGAGAGATCGATCTTCCGGCTCATTTCTGTCAATTGATTCAATAGTTTGTTTCGATCCTTATTCATCTCTTCGATTTCTTTTTGCAACAACAGTTGTTGCTTCAATACTTCGGTTAATCTTGCCCGTTGAAAATCGAGTGATTGCCTTAATTCATCAGGTTTGAGTGTAACGGTTGAGCCTGCTATCTGCTGATTTTTGATGAGCATACTTTCTTCCTGTTTGAACACCTCCAGCACTTTTGATGTAAGACTGATCTTATCATTCAACTGAGAGAATTTCTCCTGCGTTGTTTTGATCTCTTCACTTACTTCCTGTTCTTTCAGGTAATCACGCTGAACACGCACCGACAAAATAGTGAGCCTGCCATCGGCCTTTACCTGCACACTTTGTTTTTCAATATCGGTGGAGATACCGGTAAACACGATCTCCTGCTTGCCGGCAGAGATGGATTGTTTCACTGTTCGTTTAACCTGTGCTCCTTTCATAAACACCGTTACCTGATCCATTTTTGTTTCAACAGGAACACGTTTTACCGATTGAGCGGTTAATGTAATTGGGAGAACATAAAGAAGAATTTGCAGCCATTTCGTTTTCATAAACAATTGTTTTATGAACGATGGATGCAGATAGAAATGTAATTACATAAAAAAAGTCCCCCGTTGAACGGAGGACTTTCAAAACTTATCTAAATCTGTTTATACAGCTTCAGTTCCTTCAACCAGTACTGTTACTTTATTGTTCAGCACTTCTACAAAACCACCCTGGATCTTATACAGTTCGTTGCGGTTCTTTTCAACCAGGATCTTTAATTGTCCTGCTTTCAACGCACTTACCAATGGAGCGTGGTTATCCAGCACTTCAAAGCTACCGGCAATACCGGGCAACTGTACACCAATTACCTCGCCGCTGTATGTTTTTCCGAGTGGAGTTAATATTTCTAAATTCATTGTGTTTTTAGTTTGTGGTTTTTAGTTTCTAGTTCCTGTTAATCAACTAACCAACTATAAACTGTTTAACCCTTGGCTGCTGCCATTAACTTCTTACCTTTTTCGATGGCATCTTCAATCGTACCAACGAGGTTGAAGGATGCTTCAGGATATTCATCCACTTCACCATCCATGATCATGTTAAATCCACGGATCGTGTCTTCGATGCTTACGAATACACCTTTCAAACCGGTAAACGCTTCCGCTACGTGGAATGGTTGAGAAAGGAAACGCTGTACTTTACGTGCACGGAATACAGTCATTTTATCTTCTTCACTCAATTCATCCATACCAAGGATTGCGATGATATCCTGCAATTCCTTGTAACGCTGAAGGATCAACTTCACACGGTTTGCAGTGTTGTAATGTGAATCACCCACAATTGCAGGAGTAAGGATACGTGAAGTAGATTCCAACGGACTTACCGCAGGATAGATACCTAAGTCAGCAATCTTACGATCCAATACGGTTGTTGCATCCAGATGAGCAAATGTTGTTGCAGGTGCCGGATCGGTCAAATCATCTGCAGGTACATATACCGCCTGTACAGAGGTAATTGAACCGTTACGGGTTGAAGTGATACGCTCCTGCATCAATCCCATTTCCGTTGCAAGTGTTGGTTGGTAACCTACCGCTGAAGGCATACGGCCTAACAACGCAGATACTTCAGAACCAGCTTGTGTGAAACGGAAGATATTATCAACGAAGAACAAGATATCTTTTCCTTTACCAGTACCATCTCCATCACGGAAGTACTCAGCGATTGTTAAACCAGAAAGAGCCACACGAGCACGTGCACCTGGAGGTTCGTTCATTTGTCCGAACACGAAGGTTGCTTTTGATTGCTTCAAACCTTCCATATCCACTTTGCTCAAATCCCATCCACCTTCTTCCATGCTGTGTTTGAAATTGTCGCCGTAGTTCATGATACCGGCTTCAATCATTTCACGCAACAGATCATTTCCTTCACGGGTACGCTCACCTACACCGGCAAATACCGACAGACCACCGTAACCCTTTGCAATATTGTTGATCAATTCCTGGATCAATACTGTTTTACCTACACCGGCACCACCAAACAAACCGATCTTACCACCTTTTACATATGGTTCGATGAGGTCAATTACTTTGATACCTGTAAACAGGATCTCGTTGGTTGTGCTCAATTGTTCGAAAGCCGGGGGCTTGGCGTGGATAGCACGACCACCTTCTTTGCTCACCTGTGGCAAGCCATCGATCGCATCGCCTGTTACATTAAATAAGCGTCCGCTGATAAGTTCGCCGGTTGGCATTGTAATGTTCTTACCGGTATCAACCACTTCCATACCACGAACGAGGCCCTCAGTACCGTCCATCGCAATGGTACGAACACTGTCTTCACCCAGGTGCTGCTGTACTTCCATTACGAGTACATCACCATTGGGGCGTTTAAGTTCAAGAGCGCTGTAAATTTCGGGGAGTGTGCCGTCGAACTGAACGTCTACAACGGCGCCGATAACCTGTTTTACCTTACCAGTATTGGCCATATTGAATGTATTTAAAAAAGAGAGTTTTAAAACTGGCCGCAAAGGTAAGGGGCTGAAGGGGAAATGAAAAATGGAAAATAGGATAATTTAGAAATGAGGAAAACTTTGGAAAAAGCCGAAAACGGCTGGTTACAATTGTTTTGAGTTGGGGCTTTCGGCATTCCTATCCCTCATCAACTTTTGTCCCGGCCATTCGCTTTTAGTCCCCCGCATTAGGCGGCGGAGCTACCGCTGCTGTCCGGCAGCCCGTGGACCTGTTGCCCATTTCAACAAATAACAGCCGCCCTTTTCAAAACTTTTTGCTCCCTTTGTGGTTATACAAGGCCAATGTTTAAACTTAAACTGAGAATCATGAAAAAAATGTCGTTCCGTTTTCTGCTGCCTGTTCTGGCAATTGTTGCCCTGGCAGCCTGTAATAATGAAGAAGTAAAAACAACTGCTGAAACCAAAGAACCGGCTTTAAAAGAGGAAAGCATTACCTACACAGGTGATAGCATTACCATGAATGGTTTTGTAGTGTATGATGAGAATATTGAAGGTGCCCGCCCGGCAGTTTTGATCGTTCCCGAGTGGTGGGGCTTGAACGATTATGCGATGATGCGTGCCCGTGAGCTGGCGAAGCTCGGTTACATCGCCCTGGCAATGGATATGTATGGTAATGGTAAAGTGGCAGATAATCCTGACAGTGCAGGTGCAGCAGCCGGTCCATTCTATCAAAACCCGCAAATGGCCAAGACTCGCATGGAAGCTGCTATTGCAAAACTGAAAAGCTATCCGCAAACGGATGGTACTAATATTGCAGCTATTGGTTATTGCTTTGGTGGTGCCATGGTGTTAAACACTGCCCGCATGGGATTGGATGTAAAAGGAGTGGTTAGTTTTCACGGCAACCTGGTAGGCACTCCATTAAATAAAGATCTGCTGAAAGCTAAGATCCTGGTTTGTCATGGTGCTGCTGATCCTTTTGTTCCTGCAGCAGAAGTTGCAACCTTCAAACAACAAATGGATTCTACCGGTATCACTTATACATTTAAAGAATATGCCGATGCGGTTCATGCATTCACTAACCCCAACGCTACAGCCATGGGTGAGAAATTTAAAATACCGATCAAATACAACGCTGCTGCCGATACAGCCAGTTGGAAGGATATGAAAGAATTTTTTACGTCGCTGTTCCAACAACAGTAATCATCAGTCGATTGATGTAGGGGGCTTTCGCAGGAAGGCCCTTTTTTAAAATAGTAATTTCACTGAAACTACTACCCGGTAAACGCATTTATCTGAATAGTTTACACAGTTACCAAGTTGCAATTGATAAAACGAGCTTTTATTAGCGATGGTAATTAGTTTCACCGAAACAAAATCAATTGTATCTCATGAAAAATTACTTCTTCGCAGCTATCGCTGCCTCATCTCTTCTGTTTTCCTGCAAAAAGAACGACAAAACATCCTGTGACAACACTGTTGCTGCACTTGCTGGTAATTACAAAATCACAAAAGTAACTTTGGCTGGTCAAGACATTACTCAACAAGCATTTTTTGATGTTTGTTTAAAAGATGACGTTTTTCAACTTAAAGCCGACAAAACTTTAACTTATGATGATGCTGGTACACTTTGTAATCCGCCCGCAGATGGCACAGGAACTTGGGATGTAGTAAGCGGACGCATTACCGTTACTCATACTGGCGGTGGAGACGATTTTGATGGTACCGTAGTTAACAAATGTAATAGCTTCGAGGTATCTGAAAGTTTCGGTGGTCAAACGCTTGTTACTACTTTTACTAAGCAGTAATTTCTAATTTATTTTTGTAAAAAAGAGGGAGCCGAATTACCGGTTCCCTCTTTTCGTTTATACTTCCTTTATCTATCCTAAACCTGTAAATCATCATCATTAATCTATGATAGGAAACATTTTTAATGCAGATACGTATCACATGCACTCGTTTTCGTAAAAAAAGATTGGTTTATACCTTCATATAAAATAAATTGAGGTATTAAAACAACCAACTCATGGCGCTACAACCCTGGCGAACCGGCAAAATCATTCGTATAGTTGATGAAACTCCCAACACAAAACGTTACTGGATACAGCTTCCTGAGCTGGACGTATTTGATTTTAAACCCGGGCAGTTTGTGCAGCTTGAATTTCCAATTCATGAACAGCAAAGCAAACGTTGCCGCAGTTACAGCATTGCATCGTGGCCCGATGGTACAAACGTATTTGAACTCCTGATTGTTTTAAACGAAGCAGGAGCAGGTACCACCTGGTTGTTTGCCAACGCAGTTGTAGGAACAGAATTACCTGTACGTGGAGCCATGGGTGTGTTCAGCTTGCCTGATCCCATTGAAAAAGATATCTTCTTTATTTGCACAGGAACAGGCATTGCACCATTCCGCAGCATGTCGCATTATATTAAACTACACAATGTGCCGCATAAAAATATTTATTTACTGTTTGGCACTCGTAAGAAAACAGATCTGTTGTATTACGATGAATTAACGCAACTTGAGAAAGATCTTCCGGGCTTTCATTATATACCCACTCTTTCAAGAGAAGAATGGGAAGGACGCAAAGGATATGTACATCCTATTTATGAAGAACTTTGTGCCGGTAAGCAAGACGCCAACTTTTTCCTTTGCGGATGGAAAGCCATGATCGATGAAACAAAGAAACGTATCATGGAAATGGGCTACGATAAGAAAGCCATTCACCAGGAATCTTATGGATAATATTCGTTATTGTAACAGATGAGCGGAAACAGTTTTTCTGATGACTGTCATCAATTGCTGCAAACCGTTCAACTGCGACCTTTCGCCTTTCAAAACAACATCGTTTGTTGAAATCATATTCTGAAAAAAGATTCTGAATAACTTTTTATATGATATCGACAGGTGAAAGCTAATAATGATGTAATTTAAACCACAAACAAACCAATCTGTTTATGGGTGCTGCCTCACTCATTATATTAATTCTTGCTGCCATTGCCTTTTCGGCCGGTGCTATTCTGATCGCAAAAGTGGTGACCAAAGCCACAAAAAACAAACAAAAATCTGAGCCATACGAATGCGGTATACCAACTGTTGGCCCAAGCTGGATTCAATTTAATGTTGGTTATTATTTATTTGCGCTCATCTTTTTAATTTTTGATGTGGAGTTGATCTTTTTATATCCATGGGCCGTTGCAGCTAAACAAGTGGGTTGGCTGGCGCTCATTGAAATCATCATCTTCTTCTTCATTTTATTTATGGGCTTTTTATATGCACACAAAAAAGGCGCATTAAAATGGAAATAAAATAATCGTTAACAACACCCAACCAAAAGTACCAGATGACAGATCAACAACATACCGCAACAGATTTTCCCGGACAGATCCACGAAACACCGGGCGGTGGTATTGTCCTCAGTAAATTGGATGATGTCATTAACTGGGCACGCTCCAATTCGTTATGGCCGCTTACGTTTGCCACCAGTTGTTGTGGTATTGAAATGATGAGTACGGCAGGTGCCAAATATGATTTTTCCCGTTTTGGTTTTGAAGTGGCACGTGCCACGCCACGCCAGGCCGATGTAATTATTATAGCAGGTACCATCGTGAATAAAATGGCACCGGTGCTGAAACGTTTGTATGATCAAATGGCCGATCCAAAGTATGTGATTGCAATGGGTGCCTGCGCTATAAGCGGAGGTCCTTTCTTTTATAATACATACTCTGTTGTAAAAGGTGCAGACCATGTAATACCTGTTGATGTATATGTAGCCGGTTGTCCGCCACGCCCCGAAGCGTTACTGCATGCATTGATCTCGTTGCAGGAAAAAATCAAGAGTGGTTTAACAAGAGAACAAATAAAGGAAGGAAAAGAAAACATATGACGAACGAAGAATTAAAGACAAGTATTCCCACGCTGTTAGCTTCAGCAGTAATTGAAGATGGCAACGATTTCCTTACGATCAATGTTGAAGCAACCGATTGGTTAGCTTTCGCACAACAACTGCGAAACGATGCTTCGCTGCAATTCAATTTTCTTTTTTGTTTGACCTGTGTTGATTGGAAAACGCACTTGACAATGGTGTATCATCTGCGTTCCACCATTCATCGTCATGAAATAGTAGTAAAAGCAAAACTCGATAGAACAAATCCTGAAATAGAAACGGTGAGTCATATTTGGCGCACTGCAGAGTTTCACGAACGTGAAGTATATGAAATGTTTGGCGTAAAATTCCTGAACCATCCCGATCTGCGCTTGCTGATCTTACCCGATGGATGGGAAGGAAAAAAACCTTTGCTGAAAGATTTTGAAGATCCGATTAACATGATCAGACTCTAATTTATGTTTGAAGAAGTTGGTACAACAACAGAAGGCGATTTAATCATTAACGTAGGGCCACAGCATCCTGCCACACACGGTGTATTGCATTTGGTGATCACGTTAAATGGTGAAACTATTAAGAATGTGGAGCCGCACCTTGGTTATATTCATCGCTCCATTGAAAAGATGTGCGAAAGCCTCACCTACCGCCAGTTTATTTATGTTACGAGCCGCATGGATTATCTATCGGCTCATATCAATAACCATGCTTGTGCCATGTGTGTGGAGAAAGGATTGCAATTAGAAATTCCACCAAGGGCACAAGTGATCCGTGTATTGATGGATGAACTTACACGAATTGCTTCACATGAATTATGGTGGGGAGCAATGGCAATGGATCTTGGTGCCTTCACTCCTTTCTTTCATGCATTCCGTGAACGGGAAAGCATCAATGATATTATGGAAGAAACTTGTGGAGCACGACTCACCATGAATTACATGGTACCGGGTGGTGTGATGCACGACATTCATCCCAATTTTCAACGCAGAGTAAAAGATTTTCTGCAACTCTATAAAAGTAAAATTCACGAATACGATGAAATGGTGACCGGCAACGTGATCTTCCAAAACAGGATGAAAGGTGTTGGTGTTATTTCTGCTGAAGATGTGATCTCTTACGGTTGTACAGGACCGGTAGCAAGAGGCAGCGGTGTAAGTAGTGATACACGCAAGCACTACCCTTACGAAATTTATGATAAGCTTGAATTTGATGAAGTGCTTGAAACAGGTTGCGATTCATTTGCACGTTACATGGTGCGTCTTCGTGAAATGCAGCAATCGATCCGCATCATTGAACAATTGATCGATAATATTCCTGAAGGTGATTTCCAGGCAAAAACAAAAGCTGTTTTGAAATTACCAAAAGGAGAATTCTACAGTAAAGCAGAAACAGCACGTGGCGAGTTGGGTGTGTACATTGTGAGTGAAGGCGGCACAACTCCTTATCGTATTAAGTTCCGTTCACCGGGATTCTCAAATTTATCAGCGTTGAATCATTTGGTGAAAGGTGGAAAAATTGGTGATTTGATTGCAGCAATGGGAACGTTGGATTTGGTAATCCCTGATATTGACAGATAAGTAAAAGAGAATTGCAGAATGACGATTGCAGATTTCGGATATAAAAATCGGCAATCAGAAATCATAAATCGAAAATCGAATGTGGAGCTTAAGTAACATAGCAACAAGTATTGATCAATGGCTGAATGAAACATTCAACCCAACATTGGCACTCATACTTGAAATGCTGATAGCAGGTGTGGCAGTGATTGGCTTATTTGCAATGCTGGGATTAATACTGGTGATCATGGAACGCAAAGTATCTGCATGGATACAAATTCGTTTAGGACCAAATCGTGTTGGACCGAAAGGAATGTTTCAATCATTAGCAGACACCGTAAAGTTATTGGTGAAAGAAGGAATGACACCCGGCGGGTCTGATAAATTATTATTTAATGTGGCGCCGTTTGTTGCCATGATTGTTGCGATGTTGTTGATGGCACCCATTGCCTTTGCCAAAGATTTTCAGCTATGGGATCTCAACATCGGTGTACTGTATATCTCTGCTGTATCATCAATTTCTGTCATCAGTATTTTAATGGCAGGTTGGGCAAGCAATAATAAATATTCGTTGCTCGGTGCAATGCGCAGTGGTGCACAGATTGTGAGCTATGAATTATCTGCCGGTCTTGCAGTACTTGCGATTGTTGTGTTAACGGGAAGCTTACGTGTTTCTGATATCATCAATTCACAAGCCGATGGATGGTGGATCTTTAAAGGACATATTCCTGCTATCATTTCATTTGTCATTTTCATTATTGCAGTAACAGCGGAAACCAACCGTGCACCATTTGATATGGCAGAAGCAGAAAGTGAATTGACTGCAGGTTTTCATACAGAATATTCAGGAATGAAATTCGCTCTCTTCTTCCTGGCTGAATATGTGAATGTATTTATTGTATGTGCCCTCGGCGCAACACTCTTCTTAGGTGGATGGATGCCGTTTCACATTGGCACTTGGGAAGCATTCAATCATGTGATGGATTATATCCCGTCGAGTATCTGGTTCTTTGGAAAAACATTCTTTTTAATCTTTCTGATCATGTGGTTCCGCTGGACGTTTCCACGCTTACGTATTGATCAGTTGTTGAATCTGGAGTGGAAATATTTATTACCGATCAGCATGTTCAATTTATTGCTGGTAACATTGATCGCCATATTAGGTTGGCATTTTTAATGTAGCATTATGTTTTTAAAACAATACATAAAAGACGTCTGGGGTGCGATGAAATCGTTGGCAACAGGTATGAAACGTACCGGCTATTATTTCACACACCATAAAGAGATCATTACAGAACAGTATCCCGATAACAGGGATACCTTGGTATTACCCGAACGATTCAAGGGTGAAGTGGTGATGATTCACGACGAAAATAACGAACATGCCTGCACAGGTTGTACTGCTTGTGAATTGGCTTGCCCCAATGCCACCATCAAGATCATAACAAAGTTTGATGTGGATGCAGAAACAGGCAAGAAGAAAAAAGCGATCGACACATTTGTGTATCATTTAGAATTATGCACCATGTGTAATTTATGTGTGGAGGCTTGCCCAACAGGTGCAATTAAAATGGCGCAAACATTTGAACATAGTGTGTTCGACAGAAGTCAACTCACAAAAACACTCAACAAACCCGGATCAAAGATCAGGGAAGGGGTTGAATAACTGAATATTGGTTTTATAAAGAACTAAAATGACTGGATCACAAATACTTTTTTATCTCATCTCTGCTTTTATCCTGAGCATGGGTGTTCTGTCCGTTACAACCAGGAAAATTTTCCGCTCGGCTATTTGGCTTTTATTTTCATTAGTTGGTATTGCCGGTCTTTATTTCTGGATGGATGTACAGTTTATTGCAGCAGTACAAATTGTAGTGTACGTAGGCGGTATTGTTGTACTTATCATCTTTTCCATTTTCCTGACTCAACAATCAGGTAAAGAAATGGCGAAGGCGCCGTTGGTACGAACCATTGCAGCTGCATTGGCTGTGTTGTTCGGTTTTGCATTTACTTATTTACTTATTGATCAATATGGATTTGTTACCATCGATCAACCATTTGATAACGATGTAGCAAGGATCGGTAAAGCGATGTTGAATGTAGAGCAAGATGGTTATTCGTTACCGTTTGAAGTAGTGAGTATGTTATTACTGGCAGCCATGGTTGGTTGTATTGTTATTGCATTAAAAACAAAACCTGAAGAAAAATGAGCGAAGTTCCTGTAACACATATTTTGTTCGTCAGCACGGCCCTGTTCTTCATTGGCATGTATGGCTTGTTTACAAGGCGAAACATGATCACGATGCTCATGGCCATTGAATTAATGCTGAACAGCGTTAACATCAACTTTGTTGCGTTCAATAAATATTTATATCCCGATAAATTAGACGGCATCTTCTTTACCATCTTCATTATTACGATTGCCGCTGCAGAAGCAGCCGTTGCGATTGCTATCATCATCAATCTCTACCGCAGTCATAATTCAATTGATGTGGAAGATGCAACTGAACTGAAATACTAAGCCATGAACTATTCGTCATACATCGCATTGATTCCTTTACTGCCGCTTGCAGCATTTATTCTGCTGGGTTTGTTTGGCAGGAAATACATGAATCAATCAGCAGGCATTATCGGAACTGGATTGCTGTTGATATCAACGGTTCTTTCCATCTACACCGCTTACCAGTATTTTTTTGTTGACGGGAAAGTGGGTGATACCTATCAAACCATCACTGCATTTAAATTCACCTGGTTATCGTTTTCTGAAACTGTATCGATCGATATGGGCATCATCCTCGATCCTATTTCGGTGATGATGCTGGTGGTGGTAACATTTGTTTCATTGATGGTGCACATCTTCAGCCTTGGATATATGAAAGGTGAGGAACGATTCGCCACTTATTATGCATTCCTTGGCCTGTTTACGTTTTCGATGTTGGGATTGGTGGTGTCATCCAATCTCTTCCAGATCTATATGTTCTGGGAATTAGTAGGTGCATCATCTTATTTACTCATCGGTTATTATTTCCAGAAACCATCGGCAGTTGCTGCATCTAAAAAAGCATTCATTGTTACACGCTTCGCTGATCTTGGTTTTCTCATCGGCATTTTAGTGTTAGCATTCTATGGTGAAAGCTTAGACTTCAACACCATCATACAAAATTTAACGGCACAACAATCATCACAGTTTGTTGCCATCACTTCTGCATCATTTATTGGCGTGTCGGCATTAACATGGGGATTAACAATGGTGTTTATGGGCGGTGCCGGTAAGAGTGCAATGTTTCCGTTACATATCTGGTTACCCGATGCAATGGAAGGCCCTACGCCTGTCTCTGCATTGATCCATGCTGCAACAATGGTGGTGGCCGGTGTTTATTTGGTGGCAAGATTATTTCCACTGTTCGCTATCAATGAAGAAGCATTATCTATTGTTACAATTGTTGGTTTAGTGTCCGCATTATTTGCTGCAGTGATCGCCTGCACACAAACAGATATCAAACGTGTACTCGCCTACTCTACCATGAGCCAGATCGGTTATATGATGTTTGCATTAGGTGTAAGCGGTACCGGTGGCGAAAACGGATTAGGCTATACAGCGTCGATGTTCCATTTGTTTACACATGCATTCTTCAAGTCATTATTGTTCCTTGGTGCAGGTGCTGTGATTCATTTAGTGCATAGTAATGACATGAAAGATATGGGCGGCTTGCGCAAGTACATGCCCATTACACATATTAGTTTTTTAATCGCATGTCTGGCAATTGCAGGTGTTCCACCATTTGCAGGCTTCTTCAGCAAAGAAGAAATTCTGTTGGCGGCATATAATGCAAGCATGCCGGTTTATATTATTGCTTTGCTTACATCAGGACTAACTGCTTTCTATATGTTCCGTTTGTATTTCTCAATCTTCTGGAACAAGGAAACTGAAGTACACGGGCATCACGGAGAAGGAACTTTCTCTATGAAGCTTCCGTTGATTCTTTTAGCAGCATGTACACTTGCCGCTGGCTTTATTCCGTTTGGTGAATTTGTTTCTGCCGATGGTAAAGCGCTGGAATCACATTTCCATTTAAGTTTCTCCATTGCACCTGTGGCGCTTGGTCTTGCAGGTATTTTTATTGCCATGCTGATGTACAAAAAGGAAAACAACAAACCACAACAGGTTGCAACTGCATTAGGTGGTTTGTACAAAGCAGCTTATAAGAAATTTTATATTGATGAGCTGTATCTGTTCATTACCAAAAAGATCGTCTTCAATCTTATCGGTCGTCCTGCAGCATGGATCGATCGCAATATTGTTGATGGTTTGATGAATGGCATTGCATCGGGTACAGGAAAAATATCAAACCTCATTAAAAATCTGCAATCCGGTAAAATACAGAATTACACCTTGTATTTCTTTGGCGGACTCGCTGCATTCTTAATCATATTTATTTACTTCTGGAAACCATAATATGAACCTCACGTTACTACTCATATTGCCACTTGTATTTTCACTGCTGTTACTTGTAGTTAAAGGACCAAAACAGGTACGCCTCGTTGCACTGGTTGCTGCTGTTGTACAATTGGGTGCAGGTTTATTTCTGTTGATGCAGTTCCTTGCAGAACGGGCAACAAACAATGCAGCTTTTTTATTTGAAAGCAATCACACCTGGTATAAAGCGCTCAACATAAGTTACCATGTAGGCGTTGATGGTATTTCAGTTGCAATGATTCTCTTAACGGCTTTTGTGGTATTGGCAGGTGTGTTAGTTTCATGGAAACAGGAAACCATGCACAAAGAATTTTTCTTCCTGTTGCTGTTCTTAAGTTTAGGTGCATACGGCTTCTTTATTTCACTCGATCTCTTCACCATGTTCTTCTTCCTGGAAGTTGCGGTGATCCCTAAATTTTTATTGATCGGCATTTGGGGAAGCGGCAAGAAAGAGTACAGTGCATTAAAACTTGCGTTGATGTTAATGGCCGGTTCTGCATTGGTATTTGTAGGATTATCCGGATTATATTTTAATACAAGCATCAACGGTGTACATTCATTTGATCTGCTGGAAATTTCAAAACAGAATATTTCACCTGCACTGCAAAACTTATTCTTTCCGTTTGCATTTATCGGTTTTGGCATTTTTACCGCACTGTTTCCATTTCATACCTGGGTACCCGATGGTCACTCAAGTGCACCAACAGCAGCATCGATGTTCCTCGCAGGTATATCAATGAAACTCGGTGGCTATGGTTGTTTGCGTGTAGCAACTTATTTAATGCCTGATGCAGCCGAACATTATTCAACCATCATCATCATCCTATCCTGCATTGCTATTTTATATGGCGCCTTTGCCACTATGATGCAGACCGATCTTAAATACATCAACGCTTATTCATCCGTGAGCCATTGTGGTTTTGTATTGCTCGGTATAGGCATGTTAACTAAAACTTCCATCAACGGTGCTGTGATGCAAATGGTGAGTCATGGTTTAATGACGGCCCTTTTCTTCGCTGTGATCGGAATGATTTACGACAGAACACATACAAGACAAGTGGCACAACTTGGCGGCTTGCTGAAAGTAATGCCGTTCATTTCATCGGTATTTGTGATTGCCGGTTTGTGTTCGCTTGGCTTACCGGGTTTAAGTGGTTTTGTTGCAGAGATGACGGTGTTCATGGGTAGCTGGGAACGGGCAGGTGCATTCTACCACACAGCAACAATTATCGCCTGTGCTTCCATTGTAGTAACTGCGGTTTATATTTTAAGAGCAGTTGGTTCATCGATTATGGGACCAATAAAAAATAATGAGCATTTACAATTAGGTGATGCCGGCTGGAATGAAAAAACAGCAGCGGTTGTCTTATTGGTTGGAATATTGGTGATGGGGATTGTGCCTTTCTGGTTAACAGATCTTATTAACCCAGGTACAGAAGTAATTATACAAAAGTTAGGATCGATAAAGTAAAACGAAGCAATGAGTAACTTTTTTCTTTTCATGCAACAGGAATTGCTGTTAACAGCAATCATCTTTATTCTTTTATTCATGAAGCTGAGTACAATTGAATGGAAGACTAAAAACGTATTGCTGGTTGTAAATATTTTATTAACGATCAACCTGGTGGCAGGGATTTTTATCAAGGGCAATGGAAGTTTATTTGGTGATATGTTTCAACAAACAGAACTCCTTCGTTTGGAAAAAAATATTCTCAACCTCGGCACGTTGCTTATCTCTTTACAATCGTATAACTGGTTACTGAAACATAAACATGCAACAGAATTTTATTTGTTGATGCTTTCTACCCTGCTGGGCATGTTCTTTATGCTGAGCAGCAGTAATCTCTTGATGTTTTATGTTGGGTTGGAACTGGCAAGTATTCCATTAGCAGCTTTGGCTAATTTCGATTTAGATAAACGACGTTCGTCTGAAGCAGCCATGAAATACATCATGTCATCTGCATTTGCATCGGGTTTGTTGTTGTTTGGTATATCGATGATGTATGGTGTTACCGGCACAGTGAGTTTTGCAGAATTACAAACCGCAGCATCGGATCAACCGTTATTCCTGTTTTCATTTATCCTGATACTTGCAGGTTTTGGTTTTAAAATATCAGCAGTCCCCTTTCATTTATGGACAGCCGATGTGTACGAAGGTTCGCCCATTGCAGTTACATCGTATTTATCAGTGATCTCAAAAGGCAGTATGATCTTTGCCATGACCACTGTGCTGTTCACAGTATTTGGCCAGTTGATATTCCATTGGTACAATATAATTGCGGTGCTGGCAGTGTTATCAATGATCGTCGGTAATCTCTTTGCCATCCGTCAGCAAAACGTAAAACGATTCCTTGCTTTCTCTTCGATTTCACAGGTCGGTTTTATTTTGATTGGTGTAACCGGAGCAAATGCAATCGGACAGAGTTCAGTGATTTATTTTGTGCTCATTTATATCTTCTCTAATCTTGCAGCGTTTGGCGTGCTGAGTCTTGTAAGTTCAGAGAAAGGAAAAGAAACCATTGATGATTTCAAAGGATTTTACAAAACCAATCCGCTGTTGACCTGGGTATTAGCGATTGCTTTGTTTTCATTAGCAGGTATTCCTCCTACAGCCGGTTTCTTTGGTAAATTCTTTTTGATATTAGCAGGTGCAGGTAAGAATAATTATCCGCTCATTACCATTGCAGCATTGAATATGGTGGTATCGCTCTATTATTATTTACGCATCATCAAAGCAATGTTCATGGATGCCAATGAAACGCCCATTGAAAAAGTGGAAATGACATGGGCACCAAAACTTTCAATGGCTATTTGTGTTGCAGGCATTGTGATCACCGGTATTGCAAGCGGTGCGTATGAATATATTTATTCACTGGTAAAATAAATGCTTTTAAGATCGTACTTCGTACATCATAAATCGTACTTGTTATGGCTATTAATAAAAATCATGAATTCGAAGATCTGGATGGCGTGAAATGCGCTGTGGTGGAAAAGAATGCATCAAAAGAACGTGTTGCTTTTTTGAAAGACTTACTTGAATTCAATCGTTATAAAGTAATTGTTGTTCCATCACCTCCGCCAAAAGCAGTCCCGCCAGCAAGCGGGACTCCGAAACCCGTTGAGGGCCAGGTGCCGGTAGAAGCACCCGCTCCCCCACCGGCACCTGAAACATTTACAGTTGGTGTTACCGATGTTACATTCAATGCAACCAATGCCATCTTCGGTCGTTTATTGAAAACAAAAGATAAGCACGTTGTTACATTGGCTTACTGGCAACAGGAAGAGACAACAAGCAGCGATCATATCCCTTACTTTTCTGCAGACGAAAACAGTCATCAATGGAAGTAAAGAATTTATTTGATCAGCAGGCGTATGAAGAGATCATGATCCGTCTGCAAAACCTAACGGCAACCAGTGAACGTCAATGGGGAAAGATGACGGCAGCACAAATGCTGGCCCATTGCAAAGAAGCCTACAAAGTTCCACTTACCAGTAAAAAATTAAAGCGACTGCCCATCAGTTATATCGGCTGGATATTCCGTCCTGTTTTATACAATTCCAGGCCTTACCGAAAAAGTTTACCTACCGCTCCCAACTTTATCATTAAAGATGATCGTGATTTTGAAAAAGAAAAAGCAGAAATGCTTTCGATCGTTAAAGCGTTTCATGAAAGAGGTGTAACAGGCATTGGTGATAAAATGCATCCAACTTTTGGACCTATGAAAGCGGAGCAATGGGGCAAGAGCATGTGGAAACACCTTGATCATCATCTGCGGCAGTTTGGAGTGTAATCCATTTGCATTATTTTGCGGCACATTCAACTCACAATCAAACCAACCATATACCATGGCCCAAAAGCAACTCTCAGAAATGACCGAAGATGAATTAAAGAAAAATGTAAAGCTGATGACAATTGCAGTAACGGTTATTATTGTTTCCATTATTATCATGTTGATCTCTACAGTATACACTTATACAAAAAAAGGGTTCACAGCTACTGCTATTTTACCTTTTGCATTTCTGCCGATTGCAATCATCAACTTCATGAATCTGAAAAAAATAAAGGCGGAGTTGGATTCAAGAAAGTAATAAATCAAGTATCACATAACTAAAACAACAAAGGGAGCTTCTCACGAAACTCCCTTTTCTTTATTCATATGGGTCAATATGCTATAGTCCTTTTAATGTTTCCAAACGTTCCCATCTGCTCACCTTTGCATCCTGCGCCTGTTCCATAAAGCGTGCTGCTAATTCAGGATCTTTTGCTTTAATGATATTGAAACGGTTCTCATGATACATGAACTCAGCCAGATCAAGTGAAGGATCTTTCGAATCTACCACAAAGCGCTGTCCCCTTGGTTTCATCGGATTGTAATGGAACAAAGGCCAGTAACCGCTCTTCACTGCAAAATCCTGTTCTTCTGCTCCATGAGCCATATCAATACCATGCGCAATACAATGACTGTAAGCAATGATCAACGATGGACCGGGATATGCTTCCGCTTCAAGAATTGTCCGGATGGTATGCATATCATTTCCACCCATCGCAATCTGTGCAACATAAGCTGTGCCATGTGCAATGGCCTGCATCGCCAGATCTTTCTTACCGGTTGTTTTACCGTTTACGCTAAACTTTGCACTGGAGCCTAATGGTGTTGATTTTGATTTTTGTCCACCCGTGTTACTGTACACTTCTGTATCCAATACCATGATGTTTACATTTTCGCCTGTGCTCAACACATGATCCAATCCACCATAACCAATATCATAAGCCCAGCCATCACCACCAATGATCCAGATCGATTTCTCTTCCAAGAAATCTGCCAGGTGGAACAGATTCAAAGCAGCCATTGAACGTTCACCGCTCAACCTGCGTTTTAAATCTTTTACCAGTTCATGTTTCTCCAGTAAAGCAGCTTCTGTTGTACCGCTGTTGTTAATAATTTTATCAACCAGCTCTTCGCCGATCATCGGACGTAATTCATCCATCAGCTGCAACGCCATTTCATGTTTCTTGCTGCTTGCCATACTGATACCTAACCCAAACTCGGCATTATCTTCAAACAAACTGTTGGCCCAAGCTGGTCCTACACCTTCTTTATTTTTTGTCCACGGTGTAGTTGGTAAGTTACCGCCGAAGATGGATGAACAACCTGTTGCATTCGCAACAATCATGCGTTCACCAAACAATTGAGTTAAGAGTTTTAAATAAGGAGTTTCCCCACAACCGGCACATGCACCACTGAATTCAAATAAGGGTTGAAAGAACTGTGAACCTTTCACCGTATTCTTATTTACTCTTGTGCGATCTACTTCAGGTAGTGTTAAGAAATAATCCCAGTTTTCTTTTTCCTGTTCCTGGATTCCTGTTTTATCCATCATGTTGATGGCTTTATGACCGGGATCTGTTTTGCTGGTGATCGGACAGAACTCAACACACAATGTACAACCGGTGCAATCTTCTGTTGATACCTGCAACGTGTATGCTTCAGTTTCTTTATTCCATTCTTTGCCTATCGGATCAACATGTTTGAAACCTGCTGGCGCTTCAGTCAATAATGTTTTATCATACACTTTCGGACGAATCGCTGCATGCGGACAAATCATAAAACATTTACCACACTGTGTACACAACGATGTATCCCAAACCGGTACTGCATCTGCAATATTTCGTTTTTCCCATTTGGTGGTACCACTTGGGAACGTGCCATCGATCGGGAACGCACTCACAGGTAACTCATCACCTTCACCTGCAATAATTTTACCCAACACTTCTTTTACAAAATCAGGAGCAGTATCAGAAACAGTATCACCAATTGGTCTGTTTCCAACTACATATTTCGAATAATCAACTTCATATAAATTCGCCAGTGTTTGATCTACTGCTTCGTAGTTCTTTTGTACCACTGCTTCACCTTTCTTCCAATACGTATCGTAAATAGCTTCTTTAATTTTTGCAATGGCTTCTTCTCTTGGCAATACATTACTGATAGCAAAGAAACAGGTTTGCAGAATGGTGTTGATACGGTTACCCATACCGGCTTCTTTCGCTACGGTGTATGCGTTAATGCCATAGAACTTTAATTTCTTGTGAATAATCTCTTCCTGTATTTTCTTTGGCAACATACCCCACAACTCATCTTTTTCATACGGTGCATTCAATAAAAACACAGCACCTTCTTCCGCATCTTTTAAAATATCATACTTGGTGAGATAGTTGAAGTGATGACAGGCAACAAAGTTGGCAGACTGTACCAGGTAAGTTGAATGAATCGGGTTTTCACCAAAACGTAAATGTGATACGGTTAACGATCCTGATTTTTTTGAATCATAAACAAAATATCCCTGCACATGATCGTTGGTTTTATCACCAATGATCTTGATCGAGTTTTTATTTGCACTCACGGTACCATCGGCACCTAAGCCAAAGAATAAACCACGGAACTTATGTTGCGTTTCCAGGTTAAACGTCTTGTCATACTCTAAACTTGTATGTGTAACATCATCATCAATACCAATGGTAAAGTGATTTTTAGGCTTATCTTTTTTCAATTCACGGAACACTGCTTTCACCATCGCCGGAGTAAATTCTTTGCTCGATAAACCATAACGTCCGCCAATAACATGTGCATGATGATTTTCCTGTGCTTCATTCAACGCATTCACCACATTCATGTATAAGGCTTCACCAATACCGTTTGGTTCTTTGCTTCTGTCGAGTACCGCAATGCTCACCACACTTTTCGGAATCGTATTGATAAACGCCTGCACATCCAACGGACGGAACAAACGAACCACGATCATTCCTACATGCGATCCACGTTCATTTAAATAATCAACGGTTTCTTTCACTGCACCTGCACCTGAACCCATAATGATAATTACACGATCAGGATGTGCATGTCCGTAATATTCATACAAATTATATTGACGTCCGGTGAGTTTTGCAAACTCATCCATGGTTGATTGAACAATAGAAGGAACATTTGCATGATAGGTATTGGCTGCTTCCCTGTTCTGGAAAAACACATCGGGGTTTTGCGCCGTACCACGAATAGATGGATTGTTTGGATTCAATGCACGGTTACGATGTGCATGAATGGCTTCCATATCCATCATTTGTTCAATGATTTCATCAGGGATTACTTCCACTTCATTGAGTTCATGCGAAGTACGGAAGCCATCAAAAATATTCAGAAACGGAACTCTTGCTTTTAAAGTAGCCGATTGAGCGATCAATGCCATGTCCATTACTTCCTGCGGATTGTTACCAAACAACATTGCAAAACCTGTGGAGCGTACGGCCATCACATCACTATGATCACCAAAGATGGAAAGCGCATGTGTTGCTAAACTTCTTGCAGCAATATGAAAAACGGTGGGCGTTAACTCACCGGCAATTTTGTACATGTTGGGAATCATCAGCAACAAACCCTGCGATGCGGTAAATGTAGAGGCCAATGCTCCACCTTGCAATGCACCGTGTATAGCACCGGCAGCACCGGCTTCACTCTGCATTTCCATAATACGTGGTACGGTGCCGAAAATATTTTTCATGCCTTTGGCACTCCATTCATCGGCCCACTCGCCCATTGTTGAAGAAGGTGTAATGGGATAAATGGCACATACTTCGTTGCATTTATAAGCAATATAAGCGGCGGCCTCATTGCCATCCATTACTTCGTACAATGCTTTGTCTTGTGCTACGGGGTTGGTTGTTGCTTCCATGTAATTGATTTGAAGCAACGAAATTACCCGACCCTTCATGGGCGGTGAATGACGCTTATCAGTAAAAAAACTAATTGCGGTGAGGAAAACAGGAAAAGTATTGGGTGTTGGTCAGCAGTTGCGTTCTATGGCATCAACTGTTGCCACGCTCGGTTCATGGTTCCGGTTTCATAGCAGCAATTATAGCCGAATGATATTTAGCGAAGAACCGTTGCTTTTGGAATGTGAATATTTATTTCACAACCTTTATCGGGGAACGAAACAACTTCAACCTTACCATTCAGCAACTGAACTCTTCGTCTGATATTCGCTAAGCCAATCCCTTCTTTCTTTGAATTGACATCAAATCCAATTCCATTATCTTTCACCTGCAAATAAATATGATCATTAACAGACCGGATATTGATTTCCACCAAAGACGCCTTTGCGTGTTTCACGATGTTCGAGAGCTGCTCTTGTAAAATTCTGTAAAAAGTAAGTTGGGTACTATTATCAAGGGGCTCTTCGAATTCGTTAATCTGAATTGAAACAGATACAAGTTCTTTAAGTTTTAAACTCCCGATAAGCCATTCTATTTTGTCATTCAGCTTTGTATCTTCTTCAACCAAAGGAGCCAATTGGTGTGAAAGTCTCCTCACTTCAGTAATGGCTTGCGCATTAAATTTTTTCAACTCAACCAGAATATTTGAAACAGCTGCCTTATCATTGAGTTTGTTTTGTACCATATCCAGATACAGGCCCGACCCTGCTAAAATTTGTTTCACGTTGTCGTGTAACTCCATGCCTATCTGAAGCCGTTCATTTTCCTGTGCATCTAATACTGCTTTGCTGATTCTTCGTTCTTCCTCTATGCGATCAGTAATATCAACAAGTGTACCTATAACGGCTGGTTCATGATCATACGTTATCAATGAGGCAATTACTTCAATATGGAGTAATACTCCATCATTTCGTATTGCCCTGAAAATGTATTGCTCTTTGGGTTTTTGTTTCTTTATTCGCTTACGGTACGTGTCTCGTACTATCTCCACATCATCCTCATGTACCAAATCCTCAAAAGATATCCGATTAACTAATTTATCTTTTGAGTAACCAAATATTTTTTCAAATCCCGGATTTACATAAATAAGTCTCCCTTCTCGAATAATGAATATACCAACCAGACTTTGCTCAACGATACTTCTGAACTTTTCTTCATTTTCACGTAATAGAGCCTCTGCTTGCTTTCTATCATTAATCGATTCTGTAAGTAGTCTCACTCCAATCAGCTCACCTCTTAGATCGTATACTGGTGAGGTTTTTGCCTGAAACCAGAAATACTGATCATTTACACCTTTTGCCCTAAATTCCTCCGATCGATCAATTCCTTTTAATGAATCATAAAACATTGGATAAAAATTATAGGAAATATCTTGAAAAAGATAATCTCGAAAATCTGCACCGATATGCAATTCCATTCCACGGGTTATTTCTATTCGTTCTTTTGCAGTGGTATTGAATTGAAGTATTTTATAATCAGGGGCAATTAGATAAATAGACTCCTTTGTATTTTCGATAATTGCTTTGAACATTGCTGCCTGCTCTTTGATCAAATGTTCAGCGTTCTTCTGTTTTGTAATATCGTAGCTAATAGAAAGATACTGGTAAACCTTCCCGTTTTTATCTACAAAGGGAACAATAGAACTATCAACCCAATACAAAGTACCGTCCTTTGCTTTATTGCAAAATTCTCCTCTGAACGGGGTGCCGTTTTGCATTGCAAGTCTAATCTCATCAAAATATTCGACAGGGTGGAAATTTGACCAGATGATACTATGATGCTTGCCTGACAACTCTTCCCTTTTATACTTACTGGCTTTACAAAAGTTTTCATTTACAAATTGGAATAAGCCGTTAACATCTGAAATACTCACGATTGAAGCAACATCTAATGCATATTTATAGTCTTTCAGTTCAACAGTACGTTCCCTCCGATCCAAATCAATTTTCAGCATTTCTGCGAGCATATTGATCAAGTCACGCTCCTCTTTTAAAAATGGCCCTTCATCAAATTCGGGCATTGGTTTAAGGTACACCACTTCAATAAAAGCTTTAGTTCCCAAAGCTGATTTCACTTCAACCTGCTGACTGTATTCGGATGTTACATAATTCTTCGTTGCAAATTCTGTATCAGCAATACGTACACGAGCCGCTGTTATATCAGGATATTGCCAGCCAAGCGGGAGTGCTTGAGCTATTTCGCCGACTATTTGTTGATAGCTAGCGTCTTCATTTTGTAAAATTTGATTTACTGAGTAGAGTGTTTTTAATTCTTTTAATCTTTCCTGAAGGCTATGAAGAGTTGTATCTTTTATCTTTTCTGCATCTTCTCTTTTTACGATTTCACGCTGCATGGCAAGAAGCCCGGAGCGCAGATGGTTTGTAGCATAATATTGTAAAGCGAGAACAGTTCCGAAGGGAATGATAGCAGTTATCCAACGGGTTACAGGGGTATGCATTACGGATGGTATTGGTAATTGCCCGGTTAACTCCAGGTACACCAAACCAAAGTCAGTGAAAATTGTTAAGATCCCGATTGCCATTCCACCCCGCCAGCCGAGTAAAAATCCTGCAGTTAGTATTACACTTATTTGTGACAGAATGCCCGGCGCTATGATGCCTCCGGCGGAATAACATGGAATTGTGTTAAACAACCACAGCATAATGGTGAAAGACCAGCTTGCCAATTTGGTGTATCCAAAACGGTTTAGGGCAAGATTAAACAGACAAATGAAGATTGCAACAATTAGTAAAGTCAGCCATCTTTGCCAAATCTCAGGAAAGAAATAAAAGCCCACCGAAACAATTAACCCGGTTACTACAGACCATATAATGGCCAACACATATACCATGTACTCTTGGTAGTTTTTTTCCTTGTCGGGAACAGAGAAGAAGTTTCGCATACTCAGTGGTTGGGTTGCTGTTTGGGCATTTCGCTAAACAGAGATGTTGGAAGTTAAGACAAACTTCATCCAATTAAAATACAATCATTTGGATGTTTAGCTACTTTGTTTAATTTTTTAAACCAGCCACACATGGAATTTTTCACAAAATTAAAAAAGTACGACAACTGCTGTGTGAAGCCGTGTTTCGTGTCCTCAGGAACCATATTTGTTATTTTCAATAATAGCACGCCTCTGCTCTTTCGGCTAGTGACGACAGGACACGAAACTTAGGAGCTCTTTCACGTTCAAACTTGAGGTCGCAAATTGCGACCTCAAGTTTGTGTTTGTCTGGCCATGTATTCCGCAGAATCACTTACTATAAAAAGGAGTTAGGTATGTCCTACTTTGTTTAACATACTGAATTTTGCCTTGCTGTTATGAGAATGCAATACCTACTGCTTAGCGATTGGATAAATGATGATAACATCTGTTCTTCAAAAAATCATTAATTTACCTATCTCTCTTTCAAAAACATACGAATGCTGTTTACTTTAAAAAAAATATCCGGTGCTTCTTTTCTGCTGTTTGTACTTACAACTTTTGCACATGCTCAACCCGCCCCGGCTCCTTATGGGGCGCTGCCGTCAGCACGTCAACTCACTTTGCACGAAATGGAAATGTATGCACTCATTCATTTCACGCCCACAACGTATGAAAATAAAGAATGGGGCTTTGGCGATGCAAACCCTTTGATTTTTAACCCCACAAAATTTGATGCCAACCAGATTGCAGCAGCTATTAAAGCCGGCGGCTTCAAAGGTTTTACAGTTGTGGCAAAACACCACGATGGATTTTGTTTGTGGCCTACAAAAACAACTGCATATAATATCAGCAAAAGCCCTTTCAGAAACGGGAAAGGCGATATGGTAAAAGAATTTGCAGATGCCGCCAGAAAGAATGGATTGCAACTCGGCATTTATTGCTCACCATGGGACAGAAACAATACCAATTACGGTTCGCCCGAATATGTGACAAATGTTTATTATCCGCAATTAAAAGAATTGTACAGCCGCTATGGAAAATTGTTCACGGTGTTTTATGATGGTGCAAACGGTGGTGATGGTTATTATGGCGGAACAAGAGAAAAAAGAAAAATTGACGCAGTTACTTATTACAACTTTGATAAAATATGGGAGATGGTAAGAAGCATGCAGCCGACAGCAAATATTTTCAGTGATGTTGGCCCTGATGTAAGATGGGTAGGTAATGAAAGAGGAATGGCTGCCGAAACAAGCTGGGCAACACTCACACCAACTCCACCGGATAACAGTTCGTTGCCTGCAGCACCCGGTTTTGCCGACAGTAAAATATTAACCACCGGCACACGTAATGGAAAATACTGGATACCTGCTGAGTGTGATGTACCCATGCGGCCGGGCTGGTTTTATCATCCTGAAGATGAAGAAAAAGTAAAAACAGCAAAGCAGCTACTCGATATTTATTATACAAGTGTTGGCCGTGGCGGCGTAATGGATCTTGGCGTGTCACCCACAACCGATGGACTGTTGAGCAATGGTGATGTAAAAAAACTAAATGAGTTTGGCGCACTCTTAAAACAAACATTTGCTGTTAACCTTGCAAAAGGTGCCATTGTAAAAGCATCGAACACAAGAGCAGGCAGTACAAAATTTTCTGCGCAATTATTAACTGACAATGACCGCTATAGTTATTGGGCTACAGACGATTCGGTAACTACACCCGATGTTGTTATTACTTTAAGTAAAACAACAAGGTTTAATGTTATACGTCTGCGGGAAAATATTAAACTCGGTCAACGCATTGAAGAAGTAGCTATTGATATGTGGGAGCAAAACAAATGGGTGCAAATTGCAACGGCAACCAGCGTCGGGGCAAACAGGCTTATTCGTTTACCACAATATGTGCGTGCACAAAAACTACGGCTGCGTATTGAAAAATCGCCTGTATGTATTGCCCTCAGCGACTTTGGTCTTTTTGCAGAACCGGAATCATTGTTGCAGGCAACGAACACAACAACCAAAAAAGAAATTTCAAAAACAGCCTGGAAAGTAGCTGAAGGATTTGAACAGGCAATTGATAACAACCCTGCCAGCATTTATACATCAGCAGAAGGAATGCCACAATCGATCATCATCGATATGTTTACAGACCAAAGTTTCAGCTCATTCATTTATCAACCACGTACGGATGGTAAAAAAGAAGGCATTGCAGACCAATACAGTTTTTACATAAGCAAAGATGGCAAACTATGGGAGCTGGCAGTTGCAGGTGAATTTTCTAATATAGTAAACAACCCTATTGAGCAGTCAGTACCTGTTGGAAAAACATTAAAAGCGAGATTTATAAAGTTTGAAGCAAAACGGGTTGTTGAAGGAAATCGTTTAACCATTGCAGAAGTGGGTGTGCGATAAGTACTAAGGATTACTGCATATAACAAGTTTGATTTTTTTCCGGCGCAATTGCTTTAGATGAAATTAATTTATGAGTTCCTGCCGGCATCGTAATATTGTGATCAATTAACTACACTCAAATCAAGTTACATGTTTCAGGCTATTCAGGACCGTTGCGGGGCACTTGCAAAAAACTTCAGGGAAATTCCAACAGAACGGAAAGAGTTGCTGCAGATAATTGCAGATTATATTATTAACAAGCGGAATGCAAACGAAGCCATCAACCTGGTCTATGTATGTACGCACAATTCACGCCGTAGTCATTTGGGCCAGGTGTGGGCTGCCGTAGCAGCAGCGTATTATGGTATTGCTAATGTTTCTACATTTTCAGGTGGCACAGAAGCAACTGCGTTTAACCCCAATGCCATCCAGGCATTAACTGCTGCAGGTTTCGATGTCAGGAAAACAAACGAGAGTAACAATCCTGTGTATGAAGTTTATTTTTCTGAAAAAGAATTTACCACCTGTTTTTCGAAAGTATACAACCACGAAGTAAACCCCGAACAAAATTTTGCAGCGATCATGACCTGTTCGGATGCAGAAGATAATTGTCCATTCATTCCCGGTTGTGATCTGCGTATCGGCACTACCTACAACGATCCAAAAGCATTTGATACGACTATTCTGCAGAATGAAAAATATACCGAACGCAGTAACCAGATAGCAATGGAATGCTTATATGTTTTTTCAAAAGTAGTTGAATAAAAGAATAGCCGTTGACTTATCATCAGACTGCTTCGTTCCTCGCAGTGACGTTCTCTTTTGTTGATGATTACTTTAAGTTTATGCCTGTAGTAATTGGAATACAAATGCAGCAATTACAGCACCAATGATTGGGCCTACAACAGGAATCCAGCTATAATTCCAATTACTGTTGCCTTTGTTTTTAATAGGCAATAAAAAATGCATGATGCGTGGACCAAGATCTCTTGATGGATTAATGGCATAACCGGTTGGTCCGCCTAAACTTACTCCAATACCTAACACAAGTAATGCAACAGGTAGTGCATCCAATGCACCTAAACTGTTTTGCGGTGCTGCAATAAATAACACACCAAGCATCAGCGCAAACGTACCGATGGCTTCTGTTATTAAATTATAAAGCACATTGGGTATTGCAGGTGAATTACAGAACACGGCGAGTTTTGCATCAGCATCTTCGGTTGCATCAAAATGTTGTTTGTAAGCCAGCCACATTAAACCGGAACCTGTCATGGCTCCCAAAAACTGTGCAGCGATATAGGAAGGAACAGAACCCCAATCAAATTTTCCGATACTTGCCAACGCAATGGTGATTGCAGGATTTAAATGTGCACCACTAACTGTTGCACTGCTGTAAACACCAACGAACACAGCTACCGCCCAGCCGAATGCAATTACAATTAATCCGCTGTTGTTGCCTTTGGTTTTTGTTAATAGTACATTAGCAACAACGCTGTTGCCTAACAACAGCAATAACATTGAACCGATATATTCAGCAAGAAAAGGAGTCATATGGCAGATTTGCGATTTTAGATTTATGATTTCGGATATATTCTGCTATGAAAATGTTACTGTATAATCCGTCAGACGGTGGCGTTCTTCTTACTTCGTACCTCGTACTTCTAACTTCGTACTTAACTCAACACATATCCTTTCGCCACCTCATTAAACGCTGAGATTTGTTGTTGCTTCCACGCTTCATCCTTGTTCAACTCCTTCATCATAATATCAGCAACAAGCGGTGCTGCATCGATCGCTGCTTTCGCATCAAGGATCAATGCTCTTGTTCTTCTCGATAATACATCTTCCAACGTCATGGCCATTTCATGACCCACTGCCCAAAAAACCTCTGCAACCGTGTAAGGAAGATTGGGATGAATCAATTGCGAATAACCCTGGTGTTGCAGATAGCGAATGGCTGCTGCATCACTTCCATAGTAATGAAGCGGATCATCAAAATCCACTTTCTTCATCCAGCCATGCAGCTTCATGGTTTCTGTTTGGCATCGGGTGTATGCAAGGCCACCTTCGTAGTGAGCTTTTAAAATTACTTCCTGCGCCATCTTACGATACGTGGTCCATTTGCCACCGCTGATATTGATCATGCCGCCTTTCGATACCCAAATAGTATGATCACGGGGAAGCACAGCCGTTTTCTTTTGTCCGGGCACTTTCACCAAGGGACGCAAACCGGCAAACACACTTTTAACATCGCTGCGTTTTAATCCTGTATGCACATAACGGTTAAAGTGATTGATCACAAACTCCACTTCATCTTCCAAGGGCAATGGTTCAATAACTGCTGTTTCGACACTTGTATCGGTTGTACCAATAATTACCTTATCATGAAACGGAACGGCAAATAATACACGACCATCATCTGTACGTGGAATAAACAATGCCTGATCGCCGGGGAAAAATGTTTTATCCACGACAATATGGATTCCCTGCGAAGGTGATACCGTTCTTGTCAAGCCATCATCATCCATCTTCAACACATCATCCACAAACACACCTGTTGCGTTGATCACAACAGTTCCTCTCGCTTCATATGTTTCGTCTGTTAAAGAATCATGAATGTGAACGCCAGTTACTTTCCCCTGTTCATGAATGAGATTGGTTACTTTGCAGTAATTCAAAACGGTTGCACTTACATCGGCCGCTGTTAACGCTAACGATACACACAAACGTGCATCATCAAACTGTCCGTCGTAATAAGCCACACCGCCACTTAGTTTTTTTCCGTCTAGCCCCTTGATGTATTCCTGTGTTTTTTTGATCGATAAAATTTCACTCGGGCCAAGACTTAATTTTGCTGAAAGGAAATTGTACACTTTCAAACCCAATCCATAATATAATTTTTCCCACCAACGATAAGCAGGTAATACCAGTTTTAACCGATGAGCAATGTGTGGCGCATTCTTCAGCAATAATCCACGTTCACGGAGAGCATCACGCACCAAACGGAAATTTCCTTGTTGTAGATACCGAACGCCACCATGAATCAATTTAGTTGAACGACTGGATGTTCCTTTTCCAAAATCGTGTTGCTCCAGTAAAAGTGTTTTGTATCCACGTGCTGCAGCATCCACTGCTGCACCCAAGCCAGTTGCACCACCACCAATAATGATAATGTCCCAGTGGTTGGTGGTTTTTAATTGTTGTATTTGTTGTGAACGATTCAAATAGTTAAGTTAAAAGTCAAAAGTGAAAGCCCTAAAGTTAATGCATGTAATTAAAATGAACCTTGTTTATGCCGATTGGTCTGCGATCACACTTTTTGCTTTTGACTCTTGGGTTTTTATTTTGCTCAATAACTCTGCGCTGCTTTCACGGCTTTCTTCCAGCCATTCATCAGGGTTTCCCGTTTTTCTTCGTCCATGCTGCTCTCAAATTTTCGATCGACCTGCCACTGTTCCTGTATTTCATCAATACTGTTCCAGTAACCTGTGGCCAGTCCGGCAAGATAAGCTGCACCCAACGCCGTTGTCTCCGTAATACGGGGACGCACAACCGCCGTATTCAACAGATCACTTTGGAACTGCATCAATAAATTATTGACAGTGGCACCACCATCAACTCTCAATTCTTTTATTTCAATACCCGAATCGGCCTCCATCGCTTTCAACACATCCACTGTTTGATAAGCAATACTGTCCAACGCTGCTTTCGCAAAATGGGCGGCTGTTGTTCCCCTTGTAATACCTACAATGGTTCCTCTTGCATGTTGATTCCAATAAGGAGCACCCAGACCTGTAAAGGCCGGCACCATATACACACCATCACTGTCGGTTACTTTTGCTGCGAGCTTTTCAATATCGGTTGATGAACGGATAATGCCCAATCCATCACGCAGCCATTGCACCACTGCGCCTGCAATAAATACGCTTCCCTCCAAAGCATATTCGGTTTTGCCATTGATTTTCCAGGCAACTGTTGTCAACAGATTATTTTTTGAGATAACTGCTTTCTCTCCTGTATTCATCAGCATAAAACAACCGGTACCATACGTATTCTTCACCATACCGGAGTGCGTACACAACTGGCCAAACAATGCACTCTGCTGATCGCCTGCAATCCCTGCAATGGGGATATTGGTAGCCGTTAGTATATTTTGTGTGGTACCGAATACTTCACTGCTGCTGCGTATTTGCGGCAACATGTTACCAGGTATGTTGAAGATCTTCTCTAACTCACCATCCCATTGCAGCGTTTGTAAATTCATGAGCATGGTGCGACTTGCATTGCTTACATCCGTGGCATGCACCTGCCCTTTCGTAAGTTTCCACAACAACCACGTGTCAATCGTTCCAAAACAGAGTTCGCCTTTTTCTGCTTTTGTTCTAGCGCCATCCACATTGTCTAATATCCATTTCACTTTTGATGCGCTGAAGTATGCATCTACGACCAATCCTGTTCGTTGTTGAATGAGGATGTGCAGATTTTTTCGTTTCAGTTCATCACAAAAATCAGCTGTGCGTCTGTCTTGCCATACGATTGCATTGTAAACAGGTTTACCTGTATTGCGATCCCACACCACGGTTGTTTCCCGTTGATTGGTAATACCAATGGCATGGATATTTTCTGTATTTAATCCTGCTTTTGTAATTGCTTCTGCAGCTACACCCAATTGTGTACTCCAGATCTCTTCAGGATCATGTTCCACCCAACCGGGTTGCGGAAAGATCTGTTTGAATTCTTTTTGTGCAACCGATACAATGCTTCCATCATGATCAAACACAATGGCACGGCTGCTGGTTGTTCCCTGGTCTAAGGCAAGAATGTATTTCGTCATGAAAACAAGTTACACAAAAACCTGTTGCAAGAATCATTAGAAAATAATGTGGGAAAAACCGAAATTGAAATTGCCTGTTACAATATTTTTATTATAAGCAGGCATTGAGATTATATTATCTCTAAACTCTGTGTAGTAGTAATTAATATCTGCGTCAAGGAATAGTCTTGTACGGAAATTAATAAAGTAGCCAGCCGATAATCGCAAACCCGGAACAAGCGAAAAATATGAATGTCGGCCTATTCCCATATTTTGTTGCCCATAAACAGCATCAAAGCTCAGGCCTCCATTTACAATCGTCCGGTTTGTTGGAAAATAGCCAACCCCATAAAACGAGTTGAACGATAACTGCGGGTATGTTTCAAATTGTTCAAACTCAACCGGACCGGAAATCGATTCACTTTTTCTGGTATCTCTCCTAAAAGTTTGTCTGAAACGAATTGACGCAGAAGCAACCCGCTGCCACTGCAGTGTTATTGGCTTTTGGTACTCAATTCCTATTTCCGGTTCATAAAAATATTCGATCTGCTTCGTATCATCCTTGTAAGGAAATGAAGTTGAGTCTGTCATTCTCACTCCGGCAACATTGAAACTAATCCCGGGCTTTAGTTGTGCATAGATTCTTGTACCACTTAACCTTCCGGGATTGAATGCAAGCAACCAGTTATCATTCACTGTTGTAAAGTAGGCAATCGACGGGGTCTTTACCAACTGTTTGCTTTGTAAAAACGAATCGATGCGTGTCAATTCATAAATCAGACGTTTACGATCATCAAATACACGACGGTTGTTAATGTCAGTGATCAGCACAGCCAGTTCGTATTGCGTTGCAGCATCCGGCACACGATCAAGCAGCCCCATTTTCTGCAGGTCGTTTATAATGAACTTTGCCATCTGAGCATCCTGCACATTTTCCAACCGACCTTTTCCTGCGCCAAGTATCAGCATATTCGAAATACCGTTACTTTTTATTTTACTATCTCTGAATGGTGATCTATAATTTTGCGAGTTGCTTACAACTCCTAGCTCATTCCCCACCTCAAAAAACAAATTTCTGCTATTAAAAAAACGATCCACCCTGCTCCAATCTGCATCAAGTATTATTTGTCGGTTACGTTCTGTAACCACGCCACCAGTGTCGTTTTTAACAAAATTGAATACCGGGTTAAAACTAATTGTGGAAATGTGTTGACGCTTATCGGTACTGATTATCCGGTAATAATTGATGACGGAATTGGAGTTAAATTGGTTTCCCTTAACATCGGTTCGAGTACCCCCTTTCCCATCATATAAACTTCCGGATGCGTTGAAATTTAGCAGTAATGCTTTAAACCCAGGTGTGCGGTATTTGTAATCCTTTAATTGAAAACTGCTGTCTTGACTTAGAGAAACAAAAGGGAGTATAAGTAAGCAAATTGTAACGAGAAGTATAAGTTGCTTCATAAGTAGTAGGTTTAGTAGCTCAAAAATAGATTTATGCATGTACTACGCCACTAAATAAGTCATAAATAAAACAAAATATCCTGTTAAGAAAGTTCAGCTAAATTTGGTGCTCTATTATGCAAACAATTGAAGTCACTGACAGGCGCTCAGCAAAAGAATTTTTACAGGTTGCAGTGGAATTATATAAACATGATGCCAACTGGATCCGTCCGTTGGATAAGGATATTGAACAGGTATTTGATGAAAAGAAGAACAAAGCCTTTCGGCATGGTGAAGTGATCCGCTGGGTGTTAAAAAATGATGTTGGAAAATTGATTGGACGCATAGCTGCTTTCGTCAATAAAAAATACAAATCGAAAGGCGATGATGTGCCGGTTGGCGGTGTTGGATTTTTTGAATGCATCAATGATCAGTCTGCAGCCAATTATTTATTTGATACAGCGAAGCAATGGCTGCAAAGCAATGGCATGGAAGCAATGGACGGGCCTATCAACTTTGGCGAACGTGACCGTTGGTGGGGTTTGCAGGTGGAAGGATTTCAACAGCCCTTGTATTGCATGAACTATAATCTTCCTTACTATCAACAGTTGTTTGAGCATTATGGTTTTCAGTTATTTTTCAATCAATATTGTTATTCGCTCAAAGTGAAGGATAAGTTGAGTGAAAAATTTTATGAGCGTCATGATCGCTTAGCGAGAGATCCCAACTACAAATCTGTTCACATCAAAGTAAGTCAACTCGAAAAATTTGCAAAAGATTTTTGCATAGTCTACAACAAAGCATGGGCGGGTCATTCCGGGTTAAAGCAGATGGAAGAAAAAACTGCAATGGCGATGTTCAATGCCATGAAGCCGGTGATGGATGAACGCATCAGTTGGTTTACCTATTACAAAGATGAACCGGTTGCGATCTGGCTCAACCTGCCCGATCTTAATCAATGGTTCATGGAACTACATGGGCGATTTGATCTCTGGAGCAAACTCAAATTTCTTTGGGTAAAAGCTACGAAGCGAAATAAAAAATTCACCGGTATCATCTTTGGTATTGTACCCGAACATCAGCACAAAGGTGTAGATGCATTTATGATCATTGAAGCTGCCAAAGTGATACAGGCTCCCATGTTATACGACGATTATGAAATGCAATGGATCGGCGATTTCAATCCCCGCATGATGAACGTGGCTGCAAGCCTTGGCACCCATATCAGCCGTCGATTGATTACCTATCGCTTTTTGTTTGACAGGGGAAAAGAGTTTAAACGACATCCGGTGTTGTAAAAAATTCTTAACATTACGGTCATGAATACCCGGCTATTCGAACAACTCCACGCTGAAGGACTAGTATCTGACAGTTCATTCGAAAAAATCAAGAAAGATTCAGACAAAAAACTTATTTCGCTTCATTGGGATATTAAAATCCTTTTATACCTCGGCGTATTGCTTTTAAGCGGTGGACTCGGCATCCTCATTTATAAAAACATTGACAGTATTGGTCACCAGGCTATCCTTGTGTTCATCGCTTTGATTTGTGCGTCTGCTTTTTTCTATTGTATAAACACAAAACTTCCGTTTGCAACATCCAAAGTAGAATCGCCCAATGTATATTTTGATTACGTGCTGCTACTTGCCTGCTTAACCTTCATGAGCTTTATTGCTTACCTGCAATTTCAATACAATGTGTTTGGAACGAGATACGGACTGGCTACTCTTATACCAATGCTGGTTCTATTCTTTTCAGCTTACTATTTTGATCACCTCGGTATACTCAGTTTGGCTATTACCAACTTAGCAGCATGGATAGGAATAACCGTTACGCCTTCCCAATTATTGAAGGCAAATGATTTTAACAGCAGTACCATCATCTATACGGCTTTGTTTCTGGGAGCCTTTTTGATTGCTTTAGCTGTTATCTCAAAAATGAAAGCATTTAAACCTCATTTTGAATTTACGTACAGCAATTTTGGAACCCATCTTCTTTTTATTTCCTGTCTTGCTGCAATGTTCCACTTCGATGTTCTTTACCTGCTTTGGTTTCTGTTATTGATCGCATTGGCATACTTTTTTTATACAAGATCGATACTGAACAAATCATTTTATTTTTTAGTGATTACCACACTTTACACTTATATCGGTATGGGCTACGTGGTTATTCAACTGCTAGATTCAATGAGAAATTTTGGAATGACATCCATCTATCTTGGATTAATGTATTTTATTGCTTCAGGAATCGGTCTTGTTTTCTTCCTCATCAGTTCTAACCGTAAAATAAAAGCAGCATGATCGCCTATAACAAAACATCGCTGCATAATAAGGAGGTGCAACAGCAATCAACATCAGCTTTCGAAAGCAAGCTGATCAGTGCAGATGAATTGCAACAGATCAAAGCAAAATACCCGGTTCATTTTTACACACCCAATTTTTTCATCCGCATCGGGCTATTCATATTAACCGGAATCGTCGTTTCGTTTTCCTTCAGTCTTTTTTCATTGATCTTTATGAGCTCTATTGAAGATGCAATGAAAATTCTCTTGCTGTTTTTTTCATTGCTTACCTATGCAGCATTGGAATTCATGATTGAGAAAAATAACCATTACAACTCGGGTGTGGATGATGCACTGTTGTGGAATTCTGCCGGTATGCTATTGGGAAGCCTGATTGTTATCATTGATTCAGGTGCATTAACGAATTGTATCCTTACGTTCCTCATTTCATTCTATTGTTCACTCCGGTTTGCCGACAGGATCATGGGTGTTATTGCGTTTCTTAGCTTATTGGCCATTATCTTTTTTCTCTTTACCGATCACCTTGGAATTTCCAAGGCCATTATACCGTTTGTGCTGATGGCCGCATCTGCAGCGGTTTATTTTTTAATGATACGGCTCGAAAAGAAAGAAACCCTGAAAAATTATAAGCATTGCTTTACCCTGATCATCATCTTCAGTCTGCTCAGTTTTTATGCGGCAGGAAATTATTATGTGGTGCGGGAAGTAAACAATGCAATGTTTCATTTAACCAGTGATGGTTCTTTACCTTTCGGGTGGTTGTTTTGGGTATTGACTGTTCTTATTCCCATTCTTTATATTATCAGAGGATTACTAAAGAAAGATGTTATCTTTTTAAGGATCGGTGTGCTGCTGATTGCGGCCATGATCTTTACGATTCGATATTATCATTCTGTTCTTCCATTAGAAATAGCAATGACAATTGCCGGAGCCATTCTGCTTATTCTTTCATATGTGCTGATCAATTACCTCAGGCAACCGAGGTTTGGTTTTGTTTATACAGAACAGAAGGGTGATCAAAAAGATGAAAAGTCGCTGATCGAATCTTTAGTCATTGTTGAAACCCTGGGACAAGAAGCAAAGTCTTCTGATGCCACTAAATTTGGCGGTGGTAGTTTTGGAGGCGGTGGAGCGGGTGGAGAGTATTAAATAGGGATTAAAACCTTCGTCCAACACTCAATAAACATTGTGAAATTGTATCTCCGTTCGTATCAAGTTGCAACTCTGCCAAAACACCGATGGAAATTTTTTTTGAGATAGTATAGTTGTATACAAAACCTACATTACCTCCTATTGCTAGCGTTCGTTGGGGGGATGTATTAAAAAAAGATACAAGTGGAATGGGAAAACCCGTTCCTGCAGGAGGATACACGCCGAGTTCATCCCAATAAGAGGTCGATTGGTATCTTAAAATTGGCCCAATCTTTAGTAACAATTCATGTACCTCACTTCTAACAATGCTGTATCCGTAAAGGCCTGCAATTTGAACCCCCGCAATAGTCCCCCTTACAGAAGCATCAACTTCATTTCCTTGTTGATCGGTATAAAAAATTGGCCATTGCTTATCATGAATAGTACCACCAATACCCACAAACCACGAAGATTTTTTGTTGAAATATTTCCCAAACTCAGAATCATAAGCAAAACCAATAACATCTCCTGTGCCGTTTAAACTTGGGCCAGCGTATAATTGCAGATGCCTTTGGGGAAGTGTATGTTGGGCATTTGATAACAAAGAAATAAACGTTGCAAAAAGTAAAGTTAGCTGTCGCATGATTGGAGTAAAAAGTTCGAATGTAAAATAATTTTTATTTTTTAGCAGGACGGATAAAGTTTCCAGCAAAGCATTCTCAGTCAGGAAAACCTGAAAGGGTTTATTTTCCCTAAATTGCACCCGCAGTTATGGATAAATTCATTGTTTCAGCACGGAAGTACAGACCCCAGACTTTTGATACAGTTGTGGGCCAATCGCATATCACCACTACATTAAAGAATGCCATCAGCCACAACCAGCTGGCGCATGCATTTTTGTTTTGCGGTCCACGTGGTGTGGGCAAAACCACCTGTGCCCGTATTCTGGCAAAAACCATCAACTGCGAAAATATTCAACCAAATGGTGAGGCTTGCGATACCTGTGTGAGCTGCAGAACCTTTAACGAAGGAACATCACTCAACATTCATGAACTCGATGCTGCCAGTAACAACTCGGTGGATGATATCCGTTCCTTAATTGAGCAGGTGCGTTTTGCACCGCAGATGGGGAAATACAAAGTGTATATCATCGATGAGGTACACATGCTCAGCTCCAGTGCCTTCAATGCATTTTTGAAAACGCTGGAAGAGCCTCCTTCCTATGCCATTTTTATTTTAGCAACTACGGAGAAACATAAAATTCTGCCAACCATCTTAAGCCGTTGCCAGATCTTCGATTTCAAACGCATCACCATTAATGATACCGTTGAACATCTGCAGGAAATTGTTGGCAAAGAAGAGATCAACGCAGAGAAACCTGCACTGCAGGTGATCGCTCAAAAAAGTGAAGGTTGTATGCGTGATGCGCTCAGCATCATGGATAAGATCGTGAGCTTTACCAATGGCGAATTAACTTACCAGAATACATTAGAGCATCTGAATATTCTTGATGCTGATTATTTCTTTAAGTTGCTGGAGGCCATGCAACAACAGGACCTTGCTACAAGCATGTTGTTGTTTGATGATATCAACCGCAAAGGTTTTGAAGGCGATATGGTACTGAATGCCATGGCCGAATTCTTCCGCAACTTACTTGTTTGTAAAGATGAGAAAGTGGTAAACCTTTTAGAAGTGGTAGAAAGCTTTAAAGAAAAATACACCTCCGCTGCTAAAAAAACATCTGCTTCGTATATCATCAGCGCATTGAATGTGTTGAATGAAGCAGAGATCAACTACAAACAGGCACGTAACAAACGTCTGCATGTTGAACTGGCTTTGATCAAACTTACGTACCTGCAACAGGCACTCGATCTTACTGATAAAAAAAAAGTAGTTGAGAAAACGAAGGCGGTTCAGTTTCGTGCATTGAAACCAATTGAAGTAAAGGAACATGTACCAACTGAAGGCACAAGGAACAAGGTGCAGGAAACAAGTGGGGCAAAACTAATTGTAGAAGAACCATTGGAGAAGTTACAAGACACAAGGCACAAGACGCAAGAACCAAAAGCCAATGTCCAAAATCCAATTGCACAAACTGCTGTTCCAAAAACTGCTTCTGCAGGTATCAAAGGCGGCTTATCAAAACTGCGTGAAAAAATTGCAGCTGAAAATAATAATCCCAACAATCAGCAAAAAGAAATTGATCCCGAAGGTTTGAAAATAGCCTGGCAGGAATACATTCTCAAACTGAAAGCAGCCACCAAACATTCGGTGGTATCTACATTTGAGATGATGGAATGCCGCATGAAAACTCCTCTTGACTTTGAAGTTCAGGTGTATGGCAATATTCAACTTGGTTTTCTGAAGCAGGAGAAAACAGCATTGCTGCAACATGTGCAAAGCTTTTTTAAAAACCCCAACATTAATATTCTTGTTCAGTTGGTTGAAGAACCGGAAGATCTTACACCGGTTGAACGACCACTTTCTATGAAGGAGCAATTTATTCGAATGACTGAGAAATATCCGCTGGTAAAAGATCTGAAAGATAGGTTGGGATTGGAACTGGATTACTAAATTCTACAGTTTTACCATTTTCATATCATACCGCAATGCTGTAGTAATCAAAATTGTTTTACCGCTTATTGTGTAATCGGAAGGCTTGCAGGGATAAAGCGATTGCAGGTTACATGACATCAGCACCGTTAAAAAAGCCGAGCCTAAATTATCTTCAGCAACTTCCGTCATATTAAAGAAACCAAAATTCACTTGGTGAGCTGCAGGTAATGTGTAGCTGCCGCCACTAATTGTATTTTTCAACGTTTTCCCGGTAAATGAACCATCTGCTTTTAACGAAAGACTGATCCTTCCGGCATTACCGGGTTGATAAGTTAGCGTGGCACCTGTACTCTTATCCTTTATCTCAACTAATTGCCATGTTCCCGCCAAAGGCATATTTGCTGCAGGTTCTGTACTGCATGATGACATCAGAACGATCAACAGTGAGAAAATTGTAAGGATTCGCATAGCGGTTGTTTTCCTTTCTGACAAATTAAACGCATTTTTCGTTGCTTACTGCTGCTTCTTTTGTTTCAAACAGGCTGCATTACTGCTTTCTGTAAACCTTCGAAAGCATGGCTCGAAAAACTAACAGTTATTGACCAGAAACCACAGGTCGATATTTGCCTAAATTGCCTTAATTTCACGCCCTCATTACGACAAAAAACTGATCTTATGGCTGAAGTGATTCGTATGCCCCTGTTAAGTGATACCATGACCGAAGGAAAAATTCTGAAATGGAACAAACAGGTGGGCGACAAAGTTAAAGGCGATGATGTGCTTGCAGATGTTGAAACCGATAAAGCGACGATGGAAGTTGTGGGTTATGCCGATGGCACCTTACTCTATATCGGTGTTCCGGAAGGCAAAGCAGCACAGATCAATGAAATTATTGCAATCGTTGGTAAAGAAGGTGAAGATTATAAAAGCCTGTTAGATGGCGGATCGGCTGCTCCGGCTCCGGCTGCTGCAACTGAAACGGCTGCTGCCCCTGCTCCTTCGGCTCCTGCCGCTGCAGGTGTTGATGCTGACGCATTAGCTGGCCAGTTGGGTGTTACGGTTATCCGTATGCCTCTCCTGAGCGATACAATGACAGAAGGAAAAATCATTGCCTGGAATAAGAAAGTGGGTGACGCTGTAAAGGCCGATGAAAGTCTTGCAGATGTTGAAACCGACAAAGCAACGATGGAAGTGATTCCGTATGTAGACGGCACAATTTTATATACCGGTGTTGAAGCAGGCAATGCTGCCAAAGTAAACGAAGTAATTGCTGTGATCGGTAAAGCCGGTACAGATATTTCTGCTTTGGTGAATGCATTTAAAAATCCGGGTACTCCCTCAGCTCCGGCAAGTGCAACGGCTGCAACAACAGCTGCTGCCGCAACCACACCTGCCGCTGTTGCATCAACAACAGCTTCAAGCACAGAAAACGGTCGTTTAAAAGCATCTCCATTAGCAAAGAAAATTGCTGCTGAAAAAGGTATCGATCTCCACGCTGTACAAGGCAGTGGTGATGGGGGCCGTATCATTAAAGCAGATATCGATAATTATAAACCTGCAGCTGCTGCCGCAAGTGTTCCTGCAGCCAAAGCAGCAACTCCTTCTGCTCCTGTTATTGCCTTTACTCCCGGTGCAGGCGAAGGATTTGTTGATACGCCAAACAGCAACATGCGCAAAACAATTGCACGTCGTTTGGGCGAAAGCATGTTTACTGCTCCGCATTTCTATTTGAAAATGGAACTGAACATGGATAATGCCATGGCAGCACGTGCACAAATGAATGCAGTTAGTCCGGTTAAGATCAGCTTCCAGGATATGATGATCAAAGCATGTGCTATGGCATTGCGCAAACATCCTGCAGTGAACTCTTCATGGATGGGCGAGTTTATCCGCACTTACAATCATATTCATATTGGTAGTGCGGTTGCAGTTGACCAGGGATTGATTGTTCCTGTATTCAAATTTGCAGATCAAAAAAGTTTGAGCCAGATCGCTTCTGAAGCAAATGGCTTGTACGATAAAGCAAGAACAGGTAAACTGCAACCGCAGGAATTTACCGGCAACACATTTACGATCTCTAACTTAGGTATGATGGATATTGAAGATTTCACTGCCATCATCAACCCGCCAGACAGCTGTATTCTTGCTGTTGGTCGCATTAAAGAAATTGTGATCAAGAAGAAAGATGGCAGCTTCGGTACTACCAATGTAATGAAAGTAACATTGAGTTGCGATCACCGCAGTGTTGATGGTGCTGTTGGTTCTTCGTTCCTGCAAACATTGAAGAAGTATATCGAGAATCCTGTTACCATGTTGGTATAAGTATCTCTGATCAATTTTATATGATCCCGTTGCACTGTTGCAACGGGATTTTTTATTGCTGAATCATTTTATCTTTATTGACTAAACAGTAACTATTATGTCCATCACCAACAATGCAGAACTGGAAGGAATGCAAAAGATCAGCAACGCTGTGGCTGTTACATTAAAAGCTATGCGTGAATATGCAAAGCCCGGCATCAGCACGAAAGAACTGGATGACTATGGCGGAAAATTGTTGGAGGAGATGGGCGCTAAATCAGCACCTTATCTTACTTATAATTTTCCTGGCTTCACTTGTATCAGTGTCAACAAATCATTTGCACATGGTATTCCATCAACAAATATTATTCTTCAGGAAGGAGACCTGGTGAATATTGATGTATCAGCTGAGTTAGATGGTTATTGGTCAGACAATGGCGGTTCATTTGTTGTTGGTGAAGATATGCATCAGCACCAACCCTTGGTTGATCTGTCGAAACGAATTTTATACAATGCACTCGATCAGATAAAAGGAGGTGTGCGTATTTCAGAGATTGGTAAACTGATCGAGACACAGGCAAAGAAAGCAAACTGCAAAGTGATACAGAATTTAACGGGTCATGGTGTTGGCAGAAGTTTGCATGAAGATCCACTGGAGATACCAAACTATTATGATCGTTTTAATACAAAACGTTTTCGCAAAAACTCAGTTGTTGCCATTGAAACATTCATTGCCACACATTCTACACAAGCTGTAGAGTTAGAAGACGGCTGGACCTTCGTTGGTAACAAAGGCGGCTATGTTGTGCAGCATGAACACACGATCATGATCACAGATGGCAAGCCGGTTATTCTTACAGCAGCCAATGGTATTTGATCAGTAACATTTTTTCCTCTAAATCATCTTTGCAGGCTTCTGTTTATATTGCAGCAAATGGGCAAAACAAGCACCAACATTTTACTTGCGTGTACGATCCTTATCTCGTGCTTGTTTTATTTTATACAGGGAAGAAAAAGTCTCGTTTTTTATGGCGATGCATTGGGCTATTATCTCTATTTGCCAACTGCATTTATTTACAACAACACCGGCCATCCTGAAACCTTACCAACTGACAATGGCATTGATCCCATAGTAACGAACTATGTAACGGATATGTATGCGCAATCAGGCAAAAGCGCAAAGGGATATTTCGTAAATCAATACACCTACGGCACCGCTTTTTTTGAATTACCTTTTTTTACTGTAGCACATGTAATTGCAAAGCTCACAAACGGGGAAGCAAATGGGTTTTCAAAAACATACAGCAACGCCATCCGGTTTTCAAGTATTGCTTATCTCTTACTGGGTTTATTTTTCCTGTTTCGATCGTTGCTGCTGTTTGTTGATCGAAATACAGCAATCATAACCACCTGCATCGTTCTTATCGGCACAAACCTTTTTTGGTTTTCCTTTTACCAAAGCGGGATGGCACACAACCTGCTATTCTTTCTTTATGCATTGTTGCTATTCCTTACCATCAGAGTACATCAAAAACCTTCCCTGCTGTTATTTGTAGTAACAGGTTTAACAGCCGGTTTTATCAGCATCATTCGCCCTTCAGATATTCTCTGTTTGCTTATTCCTGTCATGTATGGCATCTATAACCGTGCATCGTTTACAGAGAAAGTACAATTCATCAGGAAGAATGCTGTTTACATTGGCATTGCTGCTCTTTGCTTTTTACTTCCGATCATTCCACAAATGCTGTACTGGAAAAAATATGGCGGATCATTTTTTTATGACAGTTATGTGAATCAAAAATTTGATTTCTTACATCCACATATTTTTGAAGGCTTGTTTGGATTCAAGAACGGTTGGCTGGCTTACACGCCGATTATGTTTTTTGCTTTTGTCGGACTTGTATTTGCCAAACGTTTCAGGAAAGTACAGTTGCTGTTTCTTACATTGTTGCCACTCTATATTTATATCATTTACTCGTGGTGGTGTTATAATTATATTAATGGGTTTGGTTCAAGGCCAATGATTCACCTTTATCCTTTACTGGCAATCCCATTAGCAACACTCATAAATACTTCAACAAAGCAAATAGTAATGCAGGTTTCTCTTTGGGTGCTGTTGTTGTTTTGTTGCTTCGTCAATATCAAACAAAGTACGCAGCAGGCAAAAAGAGAAATGTGGAGTGAGGAATCGAACGCAACGTTTAACCTGCAAACACTTTTTAAATCGAGACTCAGTTATAACGATCTCGTGGTCATGGATTGTGGCGACCGGCAGCCCCATGCTTCATCACTGCCTGCTCAAAAATCAATGGCTGAAATAAATCCCTACGACAGCATACAGCAAAAAGATTTCATTCGGATGAGTGAGCAGGAAGAGTTTGCACCTGTATCGCTGCAATATTTTACCGCTGCAAAAGATATCACTACATCATACATAAAAGCCAGCGGTACTTTCAACGCACCTGAACAGATATACGATTGGTACCGCTATCAGTTGATGGTGTTAACCGTTACACGCAATGGCGAGGTCCTGCTTTGGAAAGCCGTAAAGATCAATAATAAAATCGGGCTTGCTGACAGCTCCTGTTTAAAGCATCCACGCATTGAACTCCGGCATACTGATCTTAATCAATGGGGACCTGTTCATTTCTTTGCACCACTTTCATTTAAACTGCAAACAGGTGACGAAGTAAAAGTGCTGGTATGGAACCTGGCACGCAAGCCATTACTGATCAAAAACCTGAAACTGGAACTTTTTTAGCAGATCTGCGTTACATATTTTGTGAGCTTCAAATGACAGCCAGGCGATAGTTTGCCCATTAAACAAAGCTTACATTTACAATAAGCATCATCAACCATGATCAGGAAAAGTACTATACAGCTGTTACGATTTCATTTCTCCATTTTCTTAATGCCGGTATATTGGTTTGCATTAACTCAATTGGTAAACATCAACCGGACAAATGCGTTATTGATCTTTATCATTCTTCATGTGCTTGTGTACCCATCCAGCAATGGTTATAACAGTTATATGGACAGGGACAACTCTCCTATTGGTGGCCTTGCAAACCCATTGCAGCCAACAAAGCAATTATATTATACAACAGTTGCTATGGATGTTTTAGCTGTTGCACTGTCATTCATTATCAGTTACTGGTTTGCAGTTGGAATACTTATTTATATCATTGGGTCAAGGCTATACAGCTATCGTGGTGTAAGGCTGAAACAGTATCCAATTATTGGTTATCTCACAGTAATTACGCTGCAAGGTGGTTTGGTTTTCTGGATGGTTTATCATGGATCATCAGTGATGCTTAAAACAGGCATGCCTATTGCAGGTATGATTGCAGCAAGCTTGCTGATCGGCGGGTTTTATCCGCTTACACAAATTTATCAGCATAAGCAGGATAAAGAAGATGGAGTGACAACCATCAGTTACCTGCTGGGCTATCGCAAAACCTTTGTATTCTGCGCCGTTGTTTACTCTGTTGCCATGATGTTTGTTGGTTATACCTTCTTTTCATCACTGATGATAAAAGAATTTTTCATCCTGGCCATCTTTTTCCTCCCCATTCTCGTTTATTTCTTATGGTGGGCAGTGAAAGTGTGGAAGGACGAAAGTTTTGCAGATTTTAAACATACGATGCAAATGAACGTTTTGGCAAGTATATGCACCAACGCAGCATTTATAACGATCTTAATCATGAATCAATTTGAGTAAACTGGTTTCCATTGGCACAGCCGTTCCGGCATTTAAACATGCGCAGAAAGATATCCTGCAGTTCATGCAGGAAGTGTATGCCTTAGATGCTGTTGAAAACAGGAAGCTGAAATTTCTGTACAGCCAAAGTGGAATTGATACACGTTACTCTGTTGTTCCCGATTACAGTCACAAATTACCTGAATGGAAGTTTTATCCGCACAGCGAAAATCTTGAACCATTTCCGGATTTAGAACATCGCATGCGTTGGTACAACCGTTATGCGGCACCGTTATCTGTTGATGCGATCAGGCAATGTATTGCAGGAAAGATAAACAGTCAGCAAATCACGCATCTTATAACAGTCAGTTGCACAGGCATGAGTGCGCCGGGTCTTGATCTGATGGTGATGGAGCTGATGGATCTTCCAAAAAATATCTTTCGCACTTCCATCAACTTCATGGGTTGCTATGCAGCCATTCACGGATTAAAGCTGGCTGATATGATTTGCAAAACCGATCGTGCTGCAAAAGTGATGGTTGTGTGTACTGAATTATGCACACTGCATTTCCAAAAAGATGCTAGTCCGGATAGTATTGCTTCCACGCTTTTATTTGGAGATGGTAGTGCTGCAGCATTGGTGATGCATGATGATGTAACTGCAAAAGGACTGCACCTGAAAAGTTTTTACAGCGAAATTGTGCCTAAAGGCAAACGGGACATGGCATGGGAACTCTCATCCACTGGCTTCTTAATGACGTTGAGCGGATATATTCCTGATCTCATTAAAGAAGATTTTGAACCGTTGGTGCAGAGAGCATTGCAACATGCAGATCTGCAACAAAACGATATCAGTAACTGGTGTATTCATCCCGGAGGAAGGCGCATTGTAGATACTATTCATAAATCGCTTCAACTACCGGAAGGAAAACTTCAGGCTTGTTATGATGTGTTGCGTGATTATGGCAACATGTCTTCTCCTACTATTCTATTTGTGCTGAAAGAATTGATGCAAAACAGCAGTAAGGATGAATCCATTTTTGGTGCCGCCTTTGGCCCTGGCTTAACAATGGAAACTTTTGTAGCTTCAACACATGCCTGATCTCACGAAACGATCATATCAAAAAGAACTACTCGATGGCGATGATATTCTGTTTGATGACATCAAACAGAATATGCAGGAACTGGATGTGATCAATACTTGGCTAGGTGGACACCAGATCACTATCAAAGGCTTTCAACATTTCATTAGCAGACTCAGTCACCCGCCAGTCCTGAGCTTGTCGAAGGATGGGGTGGCTCACCCGCAAACACTTCAAATTTGTGAAATTGGCTGTGGTGGTGGCGATAATCTGAGAGCCATCCAACAATACTGTAAAAAGAAAAACATCAATATAAAACTGATCGGTATTGATATCAACCCACATTGCATTGCCTATGCACATTCAAGAAGAGAAAATGAAGGCATTGAATTTATCTGCTCAGATTATTCCACAGCAGCATTCACGCAAAAACCCGATATTATTTTTTCTTCGTTGTTCTGTCATCATTTTAGTGAGGATGAATTACAATTTCAATTCATGTGGATGAAGAACAATTCAACACTTGGTTTTTTTGTGAATGATCTACACAGGCATGTGCTTGCTTATTATTCCATCAAACTGTTGACCAACCTTTTTTCAAAATCATATCTTGTAAAAAACGATGCACCATTGAGTGTTGCAAGAGGATTTAAACGGGAAGAACTTATTCAACTTTGTGATCGACCATCTATCAACAACCATCAATTAAAATGGATGTGGGCTTTTCGTTGGTTATTGATTTATAAACATGACTGACAAGCATTACGATATTGCAATCATTGGTGGCGGCCTTGCCGGATTGGCTCTAGCCATTCAATCAGCAAAGCAAGGTTATAAAGTTGTGTTGTTTGAAAAAGAAACATATCCCTATCACAAGGTTTGCGGCGAATACATCAGTATGGAAAGCTGGAACTATCTTGAATGGTTAGGAATTCCGTTATCACAACTCCATTTACCGATCATCAAACAACTGGAAGTATCGTCGCCTGAGGGAAATATCTTTCAACATGAATTGCCGCTTGGTGGTTTTGGCATCAGTCGTTATAAACTGGATGAAATGCTGGCCACCATTGCCCGGCAACACCATGTTCATTTACTGGAAGAAACAAAAGTGAACGATGTAATTTTTCACGACAATACATTCATTATTCATTCAACTGCCGGTGAGTTTACTGCAACAGTTGCAGCAGGTTGTTTCGGCAAACGATGTAATCTTGATGTTAAATGGAATCGAAATTTTGTACAGCAAAAACCAAATAAACTCAACAACTATATCGGCGTTAAATATCATATCAACATCAATCGGCCGGCTGATGTAATTGCGTTGCACAATTTCAAAAATGGATACTGTGGTATTTCACAAATTGAAGATGGAAAATTTTGTCTTTGTTATTTAACCACTGCTGTTAATTTGCAAAAAAGCAATAACAATATTGAACAGATGGAGAAAAACATCCTCTGCAAAAACCCACAGCTCAAAAAAATATTTGCTGAAGCTGAATTTCTATACAAGACTCCTGTTACCATTTCACAGATCAGCTTTGATCAAAAGCAACAAGTAGAACATCACGTGTTGATGATTGGCGATGCAGGTGGCATGATCACGCCACTTTGTGGCAACGGTATGAGCATGGCCATGCACGGAAGTAAACTGGCGTTTGAACAGGTGCATGCGTTTCTGCAACAGCAAATCACACGGCAGCAAATGGAAGAATGCTACAGCCGCAACTGGCAACAGCAGTTTGCCAAACGTTTAAAAACCGGCCGCCTGATTCAAGGGCTCTTTGGCAAGCCAAGCATCACCAATCTCTTCATCAATTCAGTCAAAACGCTGCCCTTCCTAGCCAAACCGTTGATACGTCTCACACACGGCCGATCCTATTAAAAAATTAATTTTCAGTAATTACTGAAAATTCGGAATTGTTTGCTAACTTAGGGCCATGAAATTATCGGAAGCCAAACAACAGTTCATCAGCACCTGGGGCGCCATGGGTACACATTGGGGTATTAACCGCACCATGGCACAAGTTCATGCGTTGCTGATGATCAGTCCTGACCCTTTAACACAGGACGATGTGATGGCCCAGTTGAATATCAGCCGGGGGAATGTGAACATGAACATCCGTGACCTGATCGATTGGGGTTTGGTGGATCGTGTGCTGATCCAAGGTGAACGCAAAGAATATTTCACAGCTGAAAAAGATATCTGGAAAGTAGCACGCCAGATCATTAAAGAACGCAAGAAACGTGAATTGGATCCAATGATGAAACTGATGGATCAGTTAAGTAAAGTGGATGGCGATAAAAAAGACAAGGAAGTAAAAACATTTCTTGATACTATCAGCGGTATTAAAAAATTTGGTGCACATGCCGATAGTATGCTCGATGTTGTTGTGAAGAGTGATGAGAATTGGTTCATCAGTACAGCATTGAAGCTCTTTAAATAGTTGATCAAAGATCAATACAGCCGATTCGTTCGGCTTTTTTAAAACACACTATTTTCATTTTTTTCTGAAATTATAAAATACATGAAACATGAAACTGTTTAAGCAATTCGAATTTTACAGTAGTGTATTACTGATCTTGGCATTTTTTATCAGCTGGCTTATTACACATGAGGGCGGACTACTCTTCACTGCCTACTATGTTGTTGGAGCCCTACACGTAACCGGTATGATCGTCCATGCTTTGGCACATTGGTTTACAAATACCAATAGCCTTCGTTTGTATTATCACTGGTTGGTTGTTATTCTGCTGCTGCTTACTCCACTTGGTATTGGCTTATGGATATTATTATATGCCGCCCCTTTCATGGCAATTGTATACACATGGATCTGCTGGAGAGAATTAAGGGCTTTGCAATTGAAAGAGTTTGTGCATTTGAAATAATTCATCACTAAATAAATTGTTATGAACTACACAATCCCCAACTGGCTCATTTACATTGGCGCAGCCGGACAAATTTTTACAGCCATGGTTTATCCTTATGTGCGACACAAAGTTTTCGATTGGTACAACGATATCAAAAAGCTAAAACCGCTTAACCAGGAAATCGCAAAAACATATGGTCGCTACATACAAGGTTTAAACTTTTCCTTTGGTTTGATCTCCTTCTTACTGGCTGATGAGTTAAAGAATGGCAGTCCGCTTGCTGTTGCAGTAACCGGGTTAATTGCTGCTTACTGGACGGGTAAAGTCATTACACAATTTGCGTACTACCCTATGTATGAAATTCCAAATAAGCTCATTTTTAAAATTGGAGAAGTATTGATGAATACATTGTTCATCACCTTTGCAGTTGTGTTTATCTGGTTGTTTGTTTTTAATATTATATATTATTTAAACTAAGTACAAAATGACAAACAAAAAGATAATTATTGCAGGTGGTTCCGGCTTTATTGGGGAAGAAATGATCAGGTACTTTGGGAAAGATAATACGATTGTTATTTTAACAAGACAATTGCCCAACAGCAGTAATAACAGAAATCAATATACCAGTCTTACAAGTACTGAGCTTTCAAAAACTACTTTCATTCAGTGGGATGGAAAGACGATTGGACCATGGCACAAAGAATTAGATGGAGCAGATATGATTGTGAACATGGCAGGTAAATCTGTGAACTGCCGGTACACAGCAAAAAACAAACAGGAAATTATTGACAGCCGTGTCAATGCAACAAAAATAATTGGCGAAGCGATTCATAAACTTGTACAGCCTCCAAAGCTTTGGATCAATGCCTCGTCTGCAACTATTTATAGACATGCCGAAGACAAACCGCAGGATGAATTAACAGGCGAAATCAAAGATGACTTTTCTGTTCGTGTATGTAAGCAGTGGGAAGAAACATTTTATGAAGAAAGAACTCCATTCACAAGGAAGGCCGCATTGCGAATGGCAATTACACTTGGGTCAGGTGGAGTAATGATTCCCTATTTCAATCTACTAAAATTCGGATTGGGAGGCAAACAAGGCAACGGTAAACAAATGTATAGCTGGGTGCATATTGAAGACACTTGCAGAATGATTGAATACTTGTACGAACATAATGAGCTGGAAGGAACCTATAATTGTTCATCACCCAATCCTGTGAGCAATGAGCACTTCATGGAAACACTTAGAAAAGTAACCAATACAAAAATCGGTCTTCCCGCTTTTGAATGGATGCTGAAGTTGGGAGCATTCATCATTGGAACAGAAACTGAATTAGTGCTTAAAAGCAGATGGGTTGTTCCAACAAAAATGCTGCAAGCTGGATTTGTATTTAAGTATCCACACCTGAAGGATGCATTGGAACAGGTAATTGCATCTACTCCTAAAAAACAATACAAGCTTTGGTAAAACTGCAGCGCTTCAATTGATGTAACTTTACAACATGAGCAAAAAAACACTTGTACTCGGCGCCTCTGATAACAGTTCACGGTACAGCTATCTTGCCATACAACGTCTTCGCAATAAAGGCCACGAAGTAGTTGGTATTGGTAAGCATACAGGAACTGTTGATGATGTAACAATTGAAACAACAAAGCAACCTGTTGAAGAGCTCGATACTGTTACGCTCTACCTCAATCCTCTTCATCAAAAAGAATATTACGATTATATTCTTTCGCTCAAACCAAAACGCATCATCTTTAACCCGGGTGCTGAAAATGAAGAGCTGAAACAACTTGCGCTTCAAAATAATATTCAGCCAATGGAAGCCTGTACATTGGTGTTATTAAGTACCGGGCAATATTAAGCGGATTGTAGATTGACGATTGCGGTACCACTTACCAGTTGCCTATTATACATTGTCTGTTTTCTTCTTCGGTTATCCCCAGCTGTTAATAAACACATAACTCAACAATCTTGCAGCAGCCGGAAAGAATTTCGTAAATTAGGGAAACCCTTTTTTATGAAATGGAGAAAATTCAATGGCGAGCATATCCGCATTCCGATCAAGGAAGAGGTACGTGCCGCCATTATAAGAGAAACCGGCAAAGGCTTTCGCCTGAAAGTTTGTGTTGGTACCGACAGCCAGGTAAAAGGAATGGAAACAGAGTTTGCAACGGTCATTGTTTTTCTACGTGAAGGTCATGGCGGCTTCATGTTCATTCACAACGAAAAAACAAGACAGAAGTATTCCATTAAAGAACGTATGCTTGTTGAAGTTGCAAAGAGTATTGAAATTGCTTATGAGCTTTGCGACCTCTTTACAGAGTATGATGTGGATATGGAAGTACATGCCGACATCAACACCAACCCTCACTTCAAAAGCAATGAAGCATTGCGTGAAGCAATGGGTTATATCCTTGGTATGGGCTTTGCCTTTAAAGCCAAACCTGAAGCTTTCGCCAGCAGCAGCTGTGCCAATAAAATTGTGAACTGATCTTTTGCACAGGTTCATCTTTCAACTGTGTGAACCACGGTTAGGTCTTCGTCTCTCCAACCTTAGCTGTTAATTACCTCTCTAAGCTTGAAATATCCAATCGCATATAATAAGAAAACAGTAAAACCTACTTGCTGAATGCTGTTGGTGTTGCCATCCATGTGTCCGCATAATCAGAATCCTGATTGAAGAATTGTTTTGTTAGAGAACTAACAAACAGATACGCCAAGAATAAAAGTGAAAGTGAAATAAACACAATACCGCCAACAGATAAAATATCCCTTTTCATATTCTCATGTTTTAGAAATGAAAGAAAAATTTTGCGGCAGAGATAAATTAATCAATTGTAAGGTCGGCCTATTCTATTTAAAAAGCAACACTTGAGTTTTGCGTTTTCTGCTATTAGGCAATACATAATAATGCAGCAGCAACTACTCCTGCAGTTTCGGTTCTTAATCTCGTTTCACCTAACATAACCGGTTTAAATTCTGCAGCAATTGCCAGATTAATTTCCTCATTGGTGAAATCACCTTCAGGACCGATCAGTATTATACAATTTGACCCTTCGGCTTCGCTCAGGATTTTATTCAATGAATTCCTTTCTGTTTCTTCGCAATGAGCGATCAGTTTCAGTATTCCGTCAGACGAGGGCGTCAGGCGAAGTGCATTTTCAAATTTCATTGGCTCATGCAAAAGAGACAACCATCTTTGCTGGCTTTGTAACATTGCACTTACTACTATTCCTTTCATACGATCATAACGGAAATGTTGTCGTTCCGTGCGTTCGCACAGCAACGGAATAATTTCTGTAACACCGATCTCTGTTGCCTTTTCCAAAAACCATTCAAACCGACTTGCATTCTTAACCAAAGAAACTGCGATAGTTATTTTGCGAGCAGCTTGTGGCTGATAGCTTACAGCCTTTACCTGCACCACGCAATGTTTCTTATGTGCATCGCTGATTGCAGCAGTGAGCATACTTCCTTTCCCATCTGTTAAATTCAATTGCTCACCCACCTGCATACGCAATACCTGCACTACGTGTTTGGAAGTTTCTTCATTCAACGTAATGAGTTGCTGAGTTGCATCAAAAGTTTCAATATAAAAAAATGGTAGAGCCATAAAAAAATTTGTCCCGCTTTAAGCAAGCGGGACAAATCTAAAATCATACATCCGAAATCAGAAATCTAAAACGGCGTTTCCTCATCGAAGTTCATATCATTCATTTTACTGCCTTTCTGAACAAATACTTTCGGACCATCATCACTTGGTACCGGTTTCCAGTTTCCGCCACCGGGCATCATACCTGGTCCGCCAGGTAATGGCCCCTGTGAACCACCAAATCCGCCACCTCCCATATTATCACCAAAATCATCTTCCACAAATTTCTGGATATGAAGTAAAGCTCTCAGCTTGATCGTTTCCAACGAACCGTTCCTGTGCTTCGCAATACGAATATGTGTTTCACCACGATTGCTTTCACCAAATTCGTTCGATGTAATATCATAGTACTCGGGACGATACAGGAACATCACCATATCGGCATCCTGTTCAATGGCACCCGATTCACGGAGATCACTCAACTGTGGCATCTTGTTACCATCTTTACGTTTCTCTACTTCACGACTCAACTGCGAAAGTGCAATGATGGGAATGTTCAATTCCTTGGCGAGTTGTTTCAAGCCCCTTGAAATAGTACTGATCTCCTGTTCACGGTTGGTATTTTTATTACCGGCACTTCCACTCATCAACTGCAAGTAATCGATAATGATTAAACCTACGCCATGTTTGTTTACAAGTCGGCGGGCTTTGGCACGTAATTCAAAAATATTCAGAGCAGCACTGTCATCAATAAAGATGGGCGCTTTCGCTAAACGTTCAATACCTTTTTTGTACAACTGCTGCACTTCATGATCTTCCAGTTTACCACGGGAAATTTTTTCCAGCATGATCTCACTTTCGGCAGAAAGAATACGTTGCACCAACTGTGCAGCACCCATCTCAAGTGAGAAGAAAGCAACAGGTGTTGGTTTACTTGCACTCAATGCAGCATTCCGAAGGAGGTTCAACGCAAACGCTGTTTTACCCACGGCAGGTCGTGCAGCGAGGATCACCAGATCCGATGGTTGCCAACCGTAGATCACTTTATCCATGGTAGCAAAACCGGTTGGTACACCGGTAATGTCTTCCTGCTTATTCCGCATGTCTTCAATCCGCTGAATGGTTTTGATCAACACATTATCAAACGAATCAAAGTTTTTACGGAGATAGTTATTGGTTATTTCAAACAGTTTGCTTTCTGCATCATCCAGCAAATCGAATACGTCGGTACTTTCTTCGTATGCATCACCAATGGTTTCGCCACTGATGCGGATCAATTCACGCTGCAAAAATTTCTGCAGAATGATACGTGCATGCGCTTCAATGTTGGCAGTAGAAACAACGGTATTGGTTAATCGGGTTACATAGTAAGCACCGCCAACCATTTCCAGTTCTTCACGCATTTTTAATTCTTCCACCACTGTAAGCAGATCAATGGGCGAACTCTTAGCAGTAAGCCCCTGCATAGCACGGAAGATGCGTTGGTGTGCATCTACATAAAAACATTCCGGACGTAAGATTTCGCTGATAGCATCGAAAGCACTTTTTTCGAGCATTACGGCACCAAGTACAGCTTCTTCAAGTTCCTTCGCCTGCGGCGGAACTTTGCCATATACCATGGTGGTGAGGTCAAGCGGCGCCTTCCGCTTTGTTTTGCGGTCTTTATTGAGATTAGTAAGATCCATAGTTAAACAGGAAATACAATGGTTGAATTTGGGTTCTTTTCTTTCACAATCGTTTACCCAATTTTCATGTTAAGCAATTGTTACCGGAACAAGGGCGACGAATGTAAATGAGAAAATGATACAAGCAAAAACAAATCCTCGCCTTAATTTCTTCAACTGCAATTCACATTAAATTCACGGTTATCCACCGCTTTTGCTCATTCATTCACATAAATCAAGCCTGTTATCCTCAATTTAAAATATTTTTTCGCCCAAACCTAATGTATTTGCACACCCGCTGTGCAGAAAGATTTTACTGCTTTTTTTTGGCAGACTGATGCGGATTACAATATGGATTTTTACGGTTTTTCCTCCTTTTGCTTTACCTGAAAACCTTTACCCGCTTGCTTTTGGTATCATTAAGGAACGCTAAAAACTGATTATAACGCCGGTCTGCACTTGCGCCTGACTGTTACCTTTTTTAGCTATTGATTTTGCGTGATTCTTCATTGCAGAAAAATGGTTCGGGATATGATTTTTTGATGCTTGATTTCGCCCAAAACTCGTTTACTCCTCAAGCCTTCAATCAATTATCTTTGCAGCTTTCTGAATAAAAGTTGATTAAGTATGACGATCAGTTATAAATGGCTCCATGAATATTTGCCCGTAGCAGTAGAACCCGAGCGTTTGAGCCGCATCCTTACTTCCATTGGTTTAGAAGTGGAAAGTATGGAAGCATATGAAGAAGTGAAAGGTGGGCTGAAAGGCCTCGTGATTGGTGAAGTGCTCACTTGCGAAAAACATCCCGATGCTGATAAACTTTCGCTTACCACAGTGAATGTTGGTTCTGCAGAACCTTTGCAAATCGTTTGTGGTGCACCGAATGTTGCTGTTGGTCAAAAAGTGGTGGTGGCAACAGTTGGTACAACCATTTACCCGTTGACCGGCGAACCAATGACCATGAAAAAAGCAAAGATCCGTGGCGTTGAAAGCCAGGGAATGATCTGTGCCGAAGATGAAATTGGTTTAGGTGCAAGTCATGCAGGCATCATGATCCTGATAGAAGATGCAAGAGTGGGAAGTTTGGCATCGGATTATTTTCAATTATACACCGATTGGATTATTGAAATTGGTTTAACACCCAACCACATGGATGCCATGAGCCATATGGGTGTGGCAAGAGATGTAATTGCTTATCTCAACTTTCATGATAAAAAACAATACACGCTTAAAACGCCGTTCAGCAACGGATTTAAAGTTGATAATAAATCGTTACCAATCACTGTAAAAGTTGAGAACAAAGATGCATGTCAGCGTTATGCAGGTGTAAGCATCAGTAATATAACGGTGAAAGAAAGCCCAACCTGGTTGAAACAACGATTAAAAGCAATTGGTGTCCGTCCTATTAATAATATAGTCGACATCACGAATTACATTCTGCATGAAACCGGTCAGCCATTGCATGCATTTGATGCAGATGCTATCACGGGTAAAGAAGTGATCGTAAAAAATCTTCCTGAAGGAACTCCGTTTCTTACACTCGATGAAAAAGAGCGCAAGCTGAGTGTTGAAGACTTGATGATCTGCAATGCAGAAGAACCCATGTGTATTGCCGGTGTGTTCGGTGGCACAAAAAGTGGTGTGAAAGAAAGCACGAAGAATATCTTTTTAGAAAGTGCATGGTTCAACCCAATTACAACACGTAAAACATCTTTCCGTCATAACCTGCGCACTGATGCTGCTACACGTTTTGAAAAAGGCGTTGATATTAGCAACGCAGTGAACGTATTAAAACGTGCTGCTTTATTGATCAAAGAATTAGGTGGCGGTGAAATTGCAAGCGATGTGGTGGATGTTTATCCAACACCCAAACAAAAAACACAGATCGCTCTCAAGTTTCATTACCTGAAAAAGATCAGTGGTAAAAATTATCACCCGGATACGGTAAAGAAAATATTTGAATCACTCAATTTTGAATTGATCAAAGAATCAATTGATGAAATATGGGTAGCTGCTCCTTTCAGCAAACCTGATATGGAACTGCCTGCTGATCTTGCAGAAGAAGTAATGCGTATTGATGGATTGGATAACGTAGAGATACCAACAAGCATCACTATTTCTCCGTCAACCGAAGCAGATCAAACAAGTTTCGCATATAAAGAAAAGATCAGCAATATACTTGCCGGCCAGGGTTTCAATGAAATCTTCACCAACTCTATTGCCAACAGTGCATGGTACAGTGAAGAAGTATTGTCAACAACTGTAAAGATGTTGAACAACCTGAGTGCTGAATTGAATGTGATGCGTCCGTCAATGCTGGAAACAGGATTGCAATGCGTTTCCTTTAATCTCAACCGCAGGAATAACAATCTGCGCCTGTTTGAATTTGGAAAAACATATACCACTTCAGACGTTGGTAAATATTTTGAAACAGATCATTTAGCGATCTACACAACCGGTAGTACCGAAGCATCATGGAAACAAAAAGCTTCAGCAACGGATGTGTATTTTCTGAAATCGGTGGTCAACAGTATTCTCCAATACGCAGGCTTAACTGCTGAAACTGAAATTGCAGAAGCAGAAAAAGGGTTCAGTGGTTTGATCAACTACAAAGTGAAAAAGCAAGTAATTGCAAAAATTGGCATTGTTGATGCTGCACAATTAAAACAGTTCGATATCAAACAACCGGTTTATTTCGCCGATATTAACTGGAACATCTTAACACAGCTTGCTGCAAAAGCAAAACTGGAGTACAAAGAAATTCCACGTTTCCCGGCGGTTGAGCGTGACCTGGCCATTGTAATTGAAAAAGGCATCAGTTATGCTGAAGTGGAAAAAACGATCAACAATGCAAAAGTGGCTCGCTTGAAAGCTGTTTCATTATTCGATGTGTTTGAAAGTGAAAAGATAGGTGCAGATAAAAAATCGATGGCGCTCAACTTTATCTTCCAAGACGATGAAAAAACATTAGTGGACAAAGAAACGGAGAAGATGATGGATACGCTTATCCAGGCATTGGAAAAACAATTGTCGGCAGAGATCAGAAAATAATATCTTTCAGCAAACAATTCATTGTGACAGCTATTGATCAACATATTCAATCTCTCCAGCAAAAAATGCAGTTGCTCATTAAAAGGCATCAGCAGCTGGAAAAGGAGAATAAAAAGCTGAAAGATGAGTTGAGCAATTTAAAAGAAAAACAGTTCGATAGAAAACAGGAGACAGAAGTATTGGAAATGCAGAATGCGATCCTAAAAGCATCGCAGCAACAACTGGATGACAAAGAGAAGAAAGAACTTGAAAAAAAGCTCAATCTGTTTATTAAGGAGATCGATCGATGTATTGCTTTGCTTACGGAATAGAATTACACACGTTTAATGATGCGCATTTTCATTTCGTCATCACCTTGTTTTAATTCAATGGTGTAAACGCCATACGGCAAGTCATTCAATCCGCTCCAGATAAGTGAATGGTGAGCAGATACTTCTGATTCTAAACGACGGCATACATATCCACTCTCATCTTTCAATACTGCTCTTACGGCATGCTTATCCGGCGAAGAAAGTTCTAACGTAAGTGTATCAATGAACACTTGTGGTTTCACTTTTGCGAACATGTTTCTGAGGTTGGTTTAGAGATAATAAAACGGGAGGTATTTTCTCAGCCGGCAACGGATGGATAAGGAGGCTTTTTTAACGAGTGTCTAATATATAACAACCTTTTTATATTTTAGTATGATGGAATCATTAATTCCGATAAATATTGTTATTGGCGATCGCAGTTACAGGATCAAAGTAAGCCCCGAACATGAGGAGCATGTACGCAAAACTGTAAAGATCATCAATGAAAAGGTCCTCGAATATCGTACCAGTTTTGCCGGAAAGGATATGCAGGACTATATTTCAATGGTGCTCATTTGGTATGCAACAGATGTTACGTCAACTAATACAAAAGGTGCTGACACTACTGATGAATCTGCGGCTGCTGATGCGTTAAAGAAGCTGGAACTTCAGATCGACCAATTATTGCAGCAGGCGTAACAATCAAGGCAAAAAATCTCAGCTTGTTCATTTAGAACAATAATCAATAGCCTACCTATACATGTTAAAGCCTTGATTCTGTTAGTGGCGTCAAGGTTTCCTACCTCTTTTTTCTGTATTTTCGCCACTATTGTCCCGCTATGAACTTATACAACGCCATAGAAAGGAACGATTTGCAGAAAACAAACAACAAACCAGTCAACAACAATGGAACCAGCAATTTTATATGTCATAATAGGTGTGGTCGCACTCATAGCAGGTGTGATTTTGGGCAAGATCATCTTTGCAAAAAACACCCGTAAACAGTTAGAGGAAGCAGATTTACAGGCACAATCAATCATAAAAGAAGCAGGGCTGAGAGCAGAAACCATCCGTAAGGAAAAGGAACTGGAAGCGAAAGAAAAATTCGTACAGCTCAAATCGGATTATGATCGTGAAGTAACGGAACGCAACCGCAAGATCAACGAAAGTGAGAACCGTGCCCGCCAGAAAGAACAATCGATCAACCAGAAAGAAGCCAATCTCGACAAACAGATAAAGGAGAATGAGGCGATCAAGGAAAACCTCAACCGCCAGATCGAGGTAGTAAACCTGAAACGTACCGAACTGGAGAAACACCAGGAAGAGCATATCCGCCGTTTGGAAAAAATTGCCGGTTTAAGTGCCGAAGAAGCCAAGAACCAATTGATCGAAAGTCTGAAGCAGGAAGCACAAACACGTGCTTTGGTATTGCAACAGGAAATTATTGAAGATGCCAAATTAAAGGCTAATAAGGAAGCACGTAAGATCGTGATCCAGTCTATTCAGCGTACAGCTGCTGAACAAACAATTGAAAATACTGTAACCGTTTTCAACCTTGAAAGCGATGAAATAAAAGGCCAGATCATTGGTCGTGAAGGCCGTAACATCCGTGCTATTGAAGCAGCAACAGGTGTTGACCTGATCGTTGATGATACACCCGAAGCCATTCTTCTCTCCTCTTTCGATCCGCTTCGTCGTGAAGTAGCCCGTTTGAGCTTACAACGTTTGGTTGCCGATGGTCGTATTCACCCTGCACGTGTTGAAGAAGTGGTTGAAAAAACCCGTAAGCAACTGGAAGAGCAGGTAATGGAAATTGGCGAGCGTACTGTTATTGAGTTGGGTATTCACGGTATGCACAAAGAATTGATCAGGATGGTGGGACGTATGCGTTTCCGTTCATCTTATGGTCAAAACCTGTTGATGCACAGCCGTGAAACAGCCAACCTCTGCTCAATCATGGCTGCTGAATTAGGCATGAATCCGAAATTGGCAAAACGTGCCGGCCTCTTGCACGATATTGGTAAAGTGCCGGATGAAGAAACTGAATTGAGCCACGCATTGCTTGGTGCCAAGCTTGCTGAAAAATATGGTGAGAACCCGGCAGTAGTAAATGCCATTGGTGCCCACCACGATGAAATGGAAATGCAGTATGTGATCTCGCCAATCGTTCAGGCTTGCGATGCCATCAGTGGTGCAAGACCTGGTGCCCGTCGTGAGATCATGCAACAATACCTCCAGCGTATCAAGGATCTGGAGAACCTGGCAATGGGTTATCCCGGTGTTGAAAAAGCCTATGCCATCCAGGCTGGTCGTGAATTGAGGGTAATTGTGGAAGCTGAGAAAGTAACCGATGCAGAATCAGATAAATTGAGCTTTGAAATGGCACAGAAGATACAAACCGAAATGGTTTATCCCGGCCAGATCAAGGTGACTGTTATTCGTGAAAAAAGAGCTGTAAACGTAGCGAGGTAGTTAGAGAGTAATTGGGAATTAGGGATTAGGAAAGAGTGAATCAACTTTTTTTCCAAATTCCTGCCAACAAATTGCCGATTCCTCCAAAAACCCCCTACCTTTGCCGTCCTAAAAATTAAGAGTTATGAACGCCGCTGTTGCATTTGTACATGAGCAATTGACTGCTAAGAAAGAACAACCAAAGTTCAAAGCAGGTGATAACGTTACTGTGAATTATAAGATCGTTGAGGGTGGTAAAGAGCGTATCCAGGGTTTCCGTGGAGATGTGATCAAACGCCAGGGACAAGGCGCAACTGCAACATTTACAGTGCGTAAGATCTCTGATGGTGTTGGTGTTGAACGTACTTTCCCGGTTAACTCACCAAACGTTGATTCAATTGAACTCAACAAAGTAGGTAAAGTAAGCCGTGCAAAACTCTTCTACCTCCGTGAAAGAAGCGGTAAAAGTGCCCGTATTAAGGAAAAGCGCATGAGATAATCGGCGTTTTGAACATATTTAACAAAGGGGGAAAGAAAACTTTCCCCTTTTATGTTTTAAATAACCGGATTTCATTCTTATATTTAAGCCCCGAATCGTTCAGATTCTCCTAATCCCATACCTTTTGAAGTAATCGTTACTCTATTTATTAACTAAATAAGTCGTCTCGATCATGAAAAAGGTATTAGTAGCCCTCGCTGTAATTACAATGTTTTTAATGTCATGTAACCGTGGTATCACTCCTTACCAGGCTGCAAATGGCAAAGCAGGTAAATGCGGCAGGAATTTTATCCGTTAATCTCTACTGAAATTAAACGCATTGAAACCTTCCGTTACCGGAAGGTTTTTTATTTTTCTTTTCAAGGCGGCGTTACAAATAACTGTAACTTTGTGTTCCTTTAAAATTTATATCATGAATTTTCAACCCATACTTCTCGGCGTTCTCGGTACCCAGGAAATTATCATTATTGCCATTATCATTTTGTTGTTGTTCGGCGGTCGTAAGATCCCTGAGCTGATGAAAGGTTTGGGTAAAGGTATCCGTGAATTCAACGATGCCAAGAACACTGTTCGTAAAGAAATCGAGGAGAGCTCTACTCCTACTGATGCAAATCAGAGCAAACAGTAATTTCTTTAACGCTCATTTTCGTTCTCACTTCAATTTTCTGAAGAGATTCTTCATTGTATCCTTTTGCAACCATAAAAGCATACCAGCAACGTTTGTTTGATGGAAAAACCTCCTGTAAACAGGCGGTTGAATTCTATTTAGCACAAACAAACAAGTATGAACATCTTAATGCGTTGCTGCACACTTTTCCGGAAGAAGCATTACAAAGGGCAACTGAATTAGATGAGCAACGTGCTGCAGGTAAAACAGCCGGCAAACTCCATGGTGTTGTTATTACAGTTAAAGATGTCATTGCCTGGCAGCAACATCCTTTGTCTGCATCATCAAACATTCTCAAAAACTTTCATTCTATTTATAACTCGACAGCTGTACAAAAACTGTTGGCTGAAGATGCGATCATCATCGGTATAAATAACTGTGATGAATTTGCCATGGGCAGCAGCAATGAAAATTCTGCGTTTGGACCAGTAAAAAATATGCTGGATGAGACAAGGGTTCCGGGCGGATCATCAGGTGGTTCAGCAGTTGCTGTACAAGCCAACCTTTGCATGGTGAGTTTAGGTAGCGATACAGGCGGTTCCGTTCGTCAGCCTGCAGATTTCTGTGGTATTGTGGGAGTGAAGCCAACCTATGGACGTGTAAGCAGACATGGGCTGATCGCTTACGGCTCCAGCTTCGACCAGATCGGTGTATTGTCTCATACCGTTGAGGATGCTTCGCTTGTGCTTTCTGTAATTGCAGGAGCTGATGATTTCGATGCCACGGTTTCCACTCTTCCTGTTCCGGATTATACCTCAGCCATTGCTGAAAAAAGATCAACCAAGCCTGTACTTGGCTATTTCAAACAAACCTTGCAACATGCAGGTTTGGATGAAGAGATCAGAACAACGCATACAAACTTCATTAACCAATTGAAAGCAGATGGATATGAAGTGAAAGAACTGGACTTTGATCTGATCGACTATATCGTACCAACCTACTATGTTCTTACCACTGCTGAAGCCAGCAGTAACCTCTCCCGTTTTGATGGGGTGCGTTACGGCTACCAGGCAACACCTGTAAAAGAAGAATTAACAGAATTTTACTCGGCCAACCGTTCGGAAGGTTTTGGTAAAGAAGTGCAGCGCCGCATTATGCTGGGCACATTTGTGTTAAGTGCCGGTTATTACGATGCTTATTATACAAAAGCGCAACAGGTACGTCGCAAATTATATGAACAAACGAAACTGGTTTTCAGCGATATAGACGTATTGCTCATGCCTGTATCTCCTTCCACCGCATTTAAGATCGGCGAAAAGAGCAGCAACCCGATCGAGATGTATTTAGCTGATATCTATACCGTATTTGCCAACCTCGTTGGTATCCCCGGCGTTTCGATTCCGTTGTTTCAGCACAGCAATGGTTTACCGTTTGGACTTCAATTGATGACAAAGCATTTCGATGAAGTATCTTTGCTCGGCCTTGCTGATGCGCTGTTAAAAAATTACAAGGCATCGTAAGGGTTTTGCCGATGCATAAAATTATTCTTTCCATCATATTAATCACTTGTTCTGTGTTTTCATTTGCACAGAAGGATTCTGCTGTTAATAGCAGCGCCGTTGACACCTTAGGAGAAAACAAGCAAGGCGATGTATCGAAATATGGATTCCAGGCACTTTTCGTCAACAAGGAATTTAATTCCTCTACTTCTTACGATGCGCAGATCCATCCGCAGGCTTGGGGATTTATACAAGATTATCTCGACCGTTATGGAAAGAACCTGCAGAAAATGAAAGGTTGGGGAATGCCTTATTTTACCTTGATCGATAATGTGCTTACACAATACGGTCTGCCACATGAATTAAAATATCTCGCCGTTATTGAAAGCGGACTGAACACGAATGCCACCAGTTGGGTTGGTGCACGTGGCCCTTGGCAGTTTATGCCTTACACCGCCAAAGAATATGGTTTGAATGTAAATAACTGGATTGACGAACGTACTGATTATTTCCGCAGCACACATGCCGCAGCAAAATATCTTACTTCTCTTTATAATGATCTAAATGATTGGTTGCTGGTGATCGCTGCTTATAATGGTGGACCAGGACGTGTGTACAGTGCCATCAAGAAAAGTGGCAGTCGTGATTTCTGGAAACTGCAATACTATCTTCCGGCAGAAAGCAGGATGCATGTAAAGAAATTTATTGCCACACATTATATCATGGAAGGAAAAGGTGGCATCACAACTGTAGTGAATGATGGCAAACAACCTGCAGCAATCGAGTTTGCGCCTGAGAAAACAGATCCGAATATTGCTGTGCAGCCGATCGTTGGTAAATTTAGTTCAGTTGTAATGGCAAAGAATCTGGTGATCGATCTTTTATACTTCAATCAACTCAATCCAAACTTTGATGCAGTACTTGCCGGCAACACCATTTTCAATCTTCGTTTGCCGAAAGATAAAATGCAGATCTTTAATTCTAACCGCTATAACATCCTGAATGAAAGTGTGCAATTACTCATGCGCTTTTATGGCGAAGATGGCATGAAAGATATTTATCCCAAAGTATCTGATTTGCCGGAGGTGAAGAAGAAACCGGCGCCTAAGAAAAAAGGATAAATATCCCTGATTATTTTACGGTACACTTCAATTAAGCTACTTCATATTGAAATTAAGGCACTGTACCATGCAATTGAGACAGTGTAACTGCCAATTAATTTACTGTTCACTTCAATTAAGTTTCTGCATCTGTTCATTAAGTTACTGCACGCTGTTATTAAGACACTGTAACATGTAAATAAGACAGTGCACACAATCATTTATAGAATGTAACTACGGTTTTATGAATAGTGACACTTGTTTAAGTTCTTGAAATAGAGGAAAGCAGGCGGGAATACTTGAATGTGGTTGGTCGGGAGACACAACCACGGCATGTTTTTTTGATAAGGACTACGAAGGTTAAAAATTCTTTTCAAAAAATTGTTTGGTTGTACGAATATTAAAAACCAGAATCACTATGCCCGAACTAATAAAAACAGACCACATTGTGAACATTAGCCATGAATTTTCCCAAGGCAGAATCAACATAATTGGAACGAAAAAATAAACATAAATATGAAAAAACAGTACCCTTCTTTTTATCTTGAAAAAAGAGTAAAAATAAAAACCGCTAACAAAAAGAAATAAAGATATCGGAATTATCAAGTTAGGAACAAGTGTTTCCGGATATAAACTATGAAATATATTGAAATATGTAATTGTCAGTACATATATCAACACGCCGTAACATAAAAATCCTATAATCGTATGCCAATAGAACAGTTTTGTCCCGTTTCGCTTTGTTCTATTCATGTTAATGACACCTATTGTGGTTTAAGTTTTTACTGTTCGCCATTATTGGTCGCCTAACCAACATTGGATTCGAAATATCGAATCACACTTGAATATAAGAGTAAAATAAGGATTTTTGAGTGGTTGGTCGGGAGACGCAACCAAGGCGTGTTTTTTTTCGATACTACCATCGTGGGCATCTAAATAAATATTAATTAGAGATGATGTAATTAAGTATTTTTTCAACCTCAATATTTTTAGCAACTACATTTGCCCGGTCATCGATCAGTAATGAACTGGGATAACGGTCTAAAATAATATGTTTCTTTAACTGTTGTCCGTCTTCGTCCCAATAATTTTCCCACGTAACTCCATGTTTCTTTAACGTTGCCTTATTTTCATTAATAAATTTCAAAGAGTCAACACTTACATGCACTATTTTGATTCTACTGCTAAACTCCGGATCCTTGTTTAATTGTACAAGTTGTTTCATTTCACGAATACATGGCAAACAATCATTAAACCAAATTACAAGTAATGTATACTTCCCGCTGCTACTTAAATCTATTCTGATTTTCTTTTTTACATCATTTGTCACTTCGATAGAAGGCAGATTCAGCTGCTTCAAATATCTGTTTTCAAAGTATTGATATTCCTTCGTCTTAGTGATACTACTATCAAAAAGTGTTTTGACAACATTAAACTCATTTGAAAAATCATGCATGAAAGACTGGTCGATCAATTTAAATAATCCAATATAAGAAGAAGGATTTTTTTTAATATAGCTGACAAGCACTTCAGGTTCAAGAATGCTGTCAATATTTTCCGAATTGACAAAATGTAAAAATGATTGAAACTCGTTTTCAATTTTTGTAGCTGGTCTCTTGGCTATATACAGCCCCTTTTCTCCGTTCTTGATAACTATTTCCTGACTGCCGGGTTCAATAAAGAAAAATTGATTAAACCGTTCATATCTTTTATCACCTGAAAAATAGATCCTAACTGCAGTAGGGTGTTCTATTGTGCCCACAAAGTGAAACATGTTATTTTTACAGGCCACAGAATTGGATTTCACTTTCATTCCAAATTCTTGCTGAAAATATGACTCACCAATTGTTAAGGTTGAATTAGTATTAGCCGAATCAATAACTGTAAAACTAAAATGTTGCTGTGAATAGCTGTAAGTACAAGAAAAAAGGGATAAAAAAAAGTAAAGCATTTTTTTTCGCATAGCAAAAAAGGTTAGTTTATTCAATATATTTTCAGGCTGAAAAATTGAACTTAATAAGATTCGAAAATTAATATAAGAATTTAAATTAACCTTTTATTTAAGAAATTAAATATTTCTGGTTGGTCGGGAGACGCAACCAAGGCGTGTTTTTTCGATACTACCATCTTGAACGTTCTCAGGCGATGTGTCAGATGGCATTGTGTGCAAGGGCTGTGGCACTCGCCGAACTACTATACCGATTTCCTTGATGACGGCGAGTCGGCGCTGCCTGACATCGCCTTTGAAGTGCAGAAATTCGAGAGCGAATAAAGACTCGGCAGCGAAAGAAGCTTAAGTCCTAATTATTATTTCGCTCTGTGCAATGAAATTATTCGAGGCATGCAAGGCGGAAAAAATTCAATAATCATGAGCCAAGCAGGACTCTTCATAATCCCAAAGATTTTTTGCTTCGCCATTGTCCAAATAACTTTTAATCTCCTTATAACTTACAAGTTTAGGCACATTTACCGCCACTATCTTTCTTTGCAAAAACAATTCTGATTCACAGCCGAATTCATTCAGTTGTTTACGCACTTCGTCTATTAATCTGGGATCTTCAAAATATAATCGAATTGTGCTATTGCCGGAAACTTCTACAAAAGCATCAAAGTAGTATTCATTTTCTTCTTCATCAAACTCAGCAGTAATTGTATCCCCCAAAGCAATGTTCTTAACAACAAATGGAATATTATCTACAATGTAAATATTGTCTCTTACAGGAGTACACCAAAGTCTTTCAACTTCAAAATCTCCTTCACCATACTTATGAACAAATAAAATCTTCATGATACTCGATAATTATCTCAATGTCTTTGTTGGTCGCCCGACCAACAAATAATTCAACTGGTAATTTAAGAATTTTAAATATCTGCGGTTGGTCGGGAGACACAACCACGGCGTGTTTTTTTCGACAAGACCGACGAAGGCTAAGGATAGCAGGGTTTGTCAATATATTTTCCAATACTCTGAGTTTGGGTTGAGCGCTGAACTTATTAATTTTTCCCTTTCAACATCAAATTCAATACCTCCTATATTAGAAAAGTAATAAGCTTTTTCCTTGTAGCACTGGTAAATTGTATTAACAAATGTGTTTAGTGAATCATACATTGTTATGATAATATCAAAATCAATATTGCCGATTGAATGATGAAATATCATACCGTAGTTTACTGAAGATTTATTACAGTCAATCAAATAAAATTCACCGCCTCCGCTTGCGAATAATGGGAACATTCCTTCATCCCACTTAGTTAGATTGTTAATCCCTTCTTTGTAATAGGTAAGAGCTTGTTCAATTGGTAGAAAAACTCCAAAATTGAATAACCACAATTTACCTAGACTAGTATCTTCAGTAAGCTTTGTGCCGTTACGCCATCTATAAAGGAGTTTAACCTCGATGGGTAGTTGTTCTAGAATACTGTCTTCAACAAATAGTTCGGTTCCTTCTTGTAAGTAGTTTAAAATCGGAGCCTCAATTTCATTTAAGTAATTCTCTAATTTCAAAAGCAATTCCTCAAAATTTTTCATTTGTTGTTTTGGTCTATTATTGATATCGAACATTGCACAACCCAACTAACCCAACACCTTCCTTATCGCATCTGCCTTCAACAAACATTCCTCATATTCTTTTTCTGCATCACTGTAAAAGGTAATACCACTGTCCACCATGTAAGACAGATAATTACTGGAAGCATTATAAAAAATACTCCGGATCACTACATTGAAATCAAAATCGCCATTGGGAGAAATATAGCCAACTGCACCGGAGAACAAAAGACTTTCTAATTTTAAAAACCCAACATACTTGCGCCTTAAGGAATCGTGTTAAGTAAAAATTTAAAAGTCCTTTAGAGCAATTGTTAAATATATGGGATACCATACAACCAAAGCAATAATAAAAATAAGTCCTATTTTTTTTTGATTCTTTTTTCCTAAAAAAAGAACCAGCAATGAAAAAAATAAAATTAAAAGAGGACTGTATATAAAACAAAAATCATGCAAGAAAGGATAGTCTCCAAAAACATTAATTGGCACTTTTAAAATGAAGCTAATAAAAAACAAGAACAATGGCAAGGATGATAAAAAAAGTAGAAGTATAAAAAAAGTACAAAATTTTGATTTCATAATTTGTTATTTAAAAAACTAATGCATATGTAATTTAAGAATTTTAAATATCTACGGTTGGTCAGGAGACGCAACCACGGCGTGTTTTTTTTCGATACTACCACGATGGGCAAAAAAATCAGTTTGGCTTTAAAAATAAATGGTTGGGAAATTGATTCACTTTTACATTCATTTCTGTATTTATGAGCTCTAAAAAATTATAAATGGCTTTAGAGTCTGCATCTACATACCTATAATATGAAGGCTCCAAATATCTATAAAGCCGGTATGAATTAGTTTGTGCTATTTCAAATTCAACATAAGAAGAATGAGTAAGTGAACCCAATTTTTCTTTATGTATTTTTCCATTATCCAAAAAAGGGATCTGATATTCTTCCATTCTCTTAAAAAAAGTATCCCACCCCGATTTTGGGTTTAAATTTTGCCATTCCCGCTGAATATGAATATAGTTATGGGCGCTATCTCTATTTTCAGTCAGGAACTCTATAATTTGACAATGGTTACCTATATTATCTTTTTCAATATTAATTACATAACTCTCATCAAACCCCCATATCCATATACGTATACATGTACCTTTTGTACCAGTATTTATGGCTGGTAGTTCCAGAAGCCTTCCAATATTTGTGACCAACCGCTCATGTTCTCCCAAATATGTGACACTCGAATCTTCAGCATATAAAATGTCTTTTTTAGTCCTAGTGTTACAAGAAAAAAAAGTTAAAATAATTGCACAGCATAATAGTAATATTTTATTCATATAATAAAATTACATTTTAAATACTACCGCCTCCGCCGTTGTTGATTGCCTAACTAACAAACAATTTCTTCAGGATAACACTCTTCTTATCGCATCTGCCTTCAACAAACATTCCTCATATTCTTTTTCTGCATCGCTGTAAAAGGTAATACCACTGCCCACCATGTAAGAAAGATAATTAGTGGAAGCGTTATAAAAAATACTCCGGATCACTACATTAAAATCAAAATCGCCATTGGGAGCAATATAACCAACTGCACCGGAGAACAATCCTCTTCTTGATTGTTCGTATTGTTCAATTAACTGCATCACTTTTCGTTTGGGTGCACCGGTCATACTACCCATCGGGAATGTGGCACGCAGAATATCAGTAAAGGTTAAACCTTCATTTACTTCGCCACTGACGGTGGAGATCATCTGGTATAATTGTGGAAAAGAATAAATGCCAAACAACTCATCAACCTGCACCGTTCCTTCTTTGCATACACGGCTGAGATCATTGCGCACCAGATCAACTACCATTACATTTTCGCTCTGGTCTTTTTTGCTGTTACGCAATTGTGCTTTCAATTCAGCATCCGTAACAGCATCAGTTGTATTACGCTTGAGGGTTCCTTTGATGGGTTGTGAAATAAGTGTTGCGCCCTGCTTGCGTAAAAAACGTTCCGGGCTTGCGCAAAGCAGGTAACTGTTGTTCACTTTATAAAAAGCTGAAAACGGGTTGGGTGAAATAGTTGTAAGCGCTGCATAGCTATGCAATGGATCGATGACAGCATCTTCAGCAAAAAATTCCATGCAGTAATTCAATTCATAACAATCACCACGAAGTATATGCCTGCGTACAGCTTCAATTGTTTCAATATAGTTTTCTTTTGAAACACGTTCTTTGATCTGCAATTCATTTGCAGCAACCGTTGAATTTATTTCTACTGCATTGATCTCATTCCATATCGTTTCATGATCATCTGTTAATGATCCTATCCGCAGTTCCTGTTCATTGAGTTGAAAAACATATTGCGGCACAAAGAACAGCAGATCAGTAAAACCAATTTTATCAATATGCGTTGAAGGAAGTTGCTCTGTTTCGTCTTTAAGATTATACGCTAAATGACCAAAGCACCAGTTGCCTTGTTGAAGATGGAGCCATTGCTGCAGTTGTTGTAAGGCTGTGCCTGCATTGGCAGTTACGGATGATTCAACACCGCACCCGATCAAACATTCATAACTATGGCCGGGTAAGCGGTAATGATGGTTATCCAAAAAAGAACAAATGTTGAACCGGTTACACCAGCTCAACATTTGACGTTTTGTTACAGAAAAATCTGCTATTAAAAAAGACCGGAAGTTATGCTTCACAAATTGAATTAAAAATCATCGTCGTCGTCATCAAAATCATCTGCGCCGCCACCCATCATATCAAACTCTTTAAAGTCGTCGTCCACTTTAAAATCATCCTCTTCTTCAGCGCCTTTCTTCTTGCCTGCAGCTTTGCCTTTTGATTTTGGAATATCAAACTCTTCAAAGTCGGGATCGTAATCATCATCTTCTTCGCCTTTGTTCCAATCATCATCCTCTTCATCCACTTCGTCTTCATCTTCATCATCATCTTTACCTTTCGATTTTGATGCAGATGCTTTTGCACCCTTTTTCACAACGGGTTCATCATCCTCCAGTTCTAAATCATCATCTTCGTCTTCATCATCTTCATGATTTTTTTTTGGCTTGGTATCAGCCTTCTTTGTATTCTCCGGTTTTGGAGTAGATGCGTCGCCTGTTTTCTTTATTGACTTTGCCATTTGTAACAACGATTATGCTGTAAAATTTCAACGGGTTTTTGAATTAGCCAAACTTTTTTTTAAAATTATTTTTGTAAGGCTTTTATACTATAAAGTTACAATCTGATCTCTGCCGGGTCCATTGGAAACATATTTCACTTCCACACCAAGGTACTCATTAATAAATGCAAGGTAAGTATTCATTTGTTCAGGAAAATCTGCAGCTTCTCTGCAATCTGCTGCAGGTTTGCTCCAGCCTTTGAACGCTTTGTAAACAGGATCAATTTTTACTTTACTGATCTCAAACGGAATTTCCAGTGTTTCCTTTCCGTTTACATTGTAAGATGTGCACACCTGAAGTTCCGCAAAACTATCAAGCACGTCTGATTTGGTCATTACAATTTGTGTAATGCCGTTGATCATGCAGGCAAATTTCAATGCCACCAGGTCGATCCAGCCGCAGCGGCGGGGACGGCCGGTTGTTGCACCAAACTCGTTACCGATCTTACGGAGCTCATCTCCGGTAGCATCAAACAACTCCGTTGGGAAAGGTCCGCTGCCTACTCTTGTGCAATATGCTTTTGTAATACCGATAACTTCCCTGATCTTATTTGGAGCCACACCAAGTCCTGTGCTTACACCAGCCGAAATAGTATTTGAAGAAGTCACAAAAGGAAAAGTTCCGAAGTCAACATCGAGCATGCTGCCTTGTGCACCTTCGGCCAATACTTTTTTGCCTTCGGCGATTTTTGCGTTGATGAAATATTCACCATTTACAATATTCAATGTTTTCAGGAATTCAACCGCTTCAAAGAATTCGGCTTCCCACGCACTGATATCTTCGGTGAAATTGTAATTGCCGAGTAACTGCTGATGTTTTGCTTTCAACTTATTGTACAGTTGATTAAACTCAGGATCGAGCAAATCGCCAACACGTAATGCATTGCGTCCTGTTTTATCCATATAGGCAGGGCCAATACCTTTTAAGGTTGATCCGATCTTCTCATCGCCTTTTGCCAGTTCAGCCGCTTTATCTAAAGCTCTGTGTGTAGGGATGATGATATTGGTACGTTGCGCAATGAAAAGATTCTCTTTTACATTAACACCCATGGAGGCTACTTTTTCACACTCTCTTTTTAATGTAACCGGGTCGAGCACCACACCGTTGCCAATAAGGTTCACGATGCCTTTATGAAAAATACCGCTGGGGATTTGATGAAGCACTACTTTTTCACCATTCACATACAGTGTGTGTCCTGCGTTTGGACCACCCTGGAAACGGGCAATCACATCATAATTGGGTGCAAAAAAATCAACGATCTTTCCTTTTCCTTCGTCGCCCCATTGGAGGCCCAGAATTACATCAACCATAAAATAATTTGAGTGGATAATTTGAAGCCGCAAAAATAAGTGAATCGAAAGGGGAAGAAGAAATAAAAATGCAGTTGGGGAAAGAAAATTATTGTTCGGTATCGTAACGTTCAACATTCTGAATGCCCGTTAGTTTATACAGGCGTGAAACCAGTTCGTCAAGTTCGTCTTTATCGTGTACAAATATCTTGATGTTGCCCTCAAACACACCTTCTTTAGCTTCAATGGTTATGGCACTGATGTTAAGACGCATTTCACCACTGATAAGATTGGTGATCTTACTCACCACGCCCACATCATCCACCCCAATGATCTTGATACCGGTGAGGAAAGAGATCTCTTTGTTCTTGGCCCATTTTGTTTTCACTACACGATGACCAAAATTTGCAAGTAATCTTGATGCATTAGGACAAGTAGTGCGATGAATGATCAACCCCTTGCCGGTTGATACAAACCCGAACACATCATCACCGGGAATGGGTTTGCAACAATTGGCCAAAGTGTACACAATCCGATCACTGCTTTCGCCAAAAATGATGAGTTCAGAATCTTTGTGCGATCCGGTACGGTTAGGATCATACTCCGGCTTGGGTTCCATGGCCGGCTTTACCGGTTTCGGAAGTTCCAGTTTATCGCCATGAATATGCAGCTCCTTTATTTCTTTAAGATCAATGGCCTTGGTAGCAATTTTATAAAAGAGTTCAAGCTGCGAAGGGAGTTTATAAAATAATGTGAGGGTTTCTACATTGTTCACATCAAAGCTGGCGCCCATCTGCTCCAGTTTGCGTTGCAGCACATACTTACCTTCATCGGCCACTTTACGTTTTTCTTCTTTCAGCGCATCTTTGATCTTACTTTTCGCTTTGGCGGTTACAACAAAATTCAGCCAGTCTTCACTTGGTTTTTGTTTGCTGCTGGTGATGATCTCGATCTGGTCGCCACTACGCAACTTATGCGCAATAGGCACCAGCTTATGATTCACTTTTGCACCAATACATCGGCTGCCCACGTCACTATGCACACTAAATGCAAAGTCTAAGGCTGTTGCACCAACCGGAAGCATTTTTACATCACCTTTTGGTGTGTACACATAAATTTCTTCTGCAAGAAAAGAGCTTTTAAAATCCTGTAGAAAATCAAGTGAACTGCTGTCCTGGTTACTTAATGCTTCACGAATATTATGGAACCATTTATCAAACCTGTCTTCGTCACCACTGCCCTCTTTGTATTTCCAATGCGCAGCCAAACCTTTCTCTGCAATTTCATTCATACGTTTGGTACGTATCTGCACTTCCACCCATTTACCTTGCGGCCCCATCACCGTTGTGTGCAACGCTTCATAACCATTGCTCTTGGGATTACTTAACCAGTCACGCAAACGTTCAGGCGATGGCGTGTACATATCTGTAACAATGGAATAAGCTTTCCAACAATCTTCTTTCTCCCGTTCACTCGGCGAATCGATGATGATACGGATCGCAAACAGATCATACACTTCTTCAAAACTCACTCCTTTCTTTTTGATCTTGTTGGAAATGGAGTGGATGGATTTTGGACGGCCATATAATTCATAATTTGTAAAACCGGCACGCTCTAATTTTTCCTTGATTGGTTTTACAAACTCGTTGATATACCTGCTGCGTTCCCGTTTTGTTTCTGATAATTTGCGGGCAATTTCTTTGTACACATCCGGCTCCAGGTATTTCATGGAGAGATCTTCCATCTCCGTTTTGATATTGTACAACCCAAGACGATGTGCCAGCGGTGCATATACATATACCGTTTCACTGGAGATCTTTAATTGTTTCTCACGCTTCATGCTATCCAGCGTGCGCATATTGTGTAAGCGATCGGCCAGTTTAATCAGGATCACACGTGGATCATCCGTAAGCGTAAGTAATATTTTTTTGAAATTCTCTGCCTGTTGGGTGGAATTGGCATCAACCACCGTTGAGATCTTGGTGAGCCCATCAATGATCCGTGCAATTTCATTTCCAAATTCACGGGCCACATCTTCCAGCGTTACATCGGTATCTTCTACTGTGTCATGCAACAAAGCACAAATGGTAGAACGTACACCGAGGCCAATCTCTTCCACACAGATCTGGGCAACGGCTAATGGATGCAAAATATAAGGCTCCCCACTTTTACGACGCATGGTCTTGTGTGCATCGGCCGCCATTTCAAAGGCAGTACGCACCAATTCCTTATCGCCTTTTTTGAGTTTTGTCTTGAGCGAACGCAACAAACTACGGTAATGACGAAGGATTTCCTTTTTCTCCTGATCGGGGGTAAGGGTATAGGCCGGTATAGTGGTAATTGTTTCCAGTAAGGGCGAATTTACGAAAAAACGAGTCCTTAAAAATAAAGGCTTACCGATTCAATTACAGAACATTAAAAACAATCAACAGAAGTAACAATGAAACAACGGCGTAAACTGCAAACAATGGTCCATTTCCCTTCTTTGCCTTTATGCGCAATACAACATACATCGTTAGTAAAGCCAATAAGAGTAATAAATAAATCTTCTCATTTCCCCCTTTGGCCCATTCAAGCTTATGGCTGATGAATACTAAGAATATCAAGAGTATCGGATAAAATCTAAGCAGGTAATTCATTTGTTGTCAGAATTTAAGGTGTTTAATTAGTGCCCGCAGTATAAAAATAACAGAGGATGATTAAATTCCATAATGTAAAATATGACCCGATTTTTCTCCCTGAGTAGCCTTCGACAAAACAAGCCTGAAAACTCTTTTGCAACAAAGCTGAAACCCCCTACCTTTGCAGCCCGTTTTTAAACAAAGTTCTTCCGGATGTGGTGAAATTGGTAGACACGTCAGACTTAGGATCTGATGCCGTAAGGTGTGGGGGTTCGAGTCCCTCCATCCGGACATTTCAACTGGTTTAAGGTTTCATGTTTAACGTTTTAACGTTCTGCTTCACAACCTTAAACCTTCAACCTTTAAACGTTCAACGTTATTATGGCAACAGTAACAAGAGAAAACATTGGTTTGTTAACCGACAAACTAACTGTTAAGATCACCAAGGAAGATTATTTCCCTGCGTTTGAAAAAACCTTGAAAACGTACAGCAAGCAGGCGAATATTCCCGGTTTCCGTAAAGGCATGGTGCCTGCAGGAATGGTGAAGAAGATGTACGGTCCCGGCATTTTTACTGAAGAAGTGATCCGCAACATTGAAAAAGGATTGAATGATTACCTGGTGAATGAGAAGCTGGACATTTTTGCTCAGCCTCTTCCGCTCAGCAATCTCGATTTCAAACCAAATATGGAGCAACCTGCTGATTACAGCTTTGATTTTGAAATAGGGTTGAAGCCTCCGTTTGAGCTTAACCTCGGCAGCGTAAAAGCCCCTTACTATAAAGTGAAGGCAACTGCTGAAATGGTGAATGAAGAAATTGAGCGTCTGCAAACACGTTTAGGTAAAATGACCGAGCCTGAAACTGTAAACAGCGATGACAATGTACTGAACCTTACATTCGAAGAAAGCGATGCAGCTGGTAATGTAGTTGAAGGCGGCATTAAAAAAGATAATTCTTTACTGGTTAAATATTTTACGCCTGCGTACCGCACACAGTTGCAAGGCAAAAAGAATAACGATACCATCGTTATCACCCTGCAGGATGCTTTTGAAGAAAAAGAACGCAACTGGGTGATCAGTGATCTTGGTTTGAAAGATGCTGCCGAAGCAGAAGGAAAGAATTTCAAACTTACTATTACGAAAGTTGGCTTTATTGAAAAGCGTGAGTTAAACGAAGAATTCTTTAAAGAAGCTTTGCCCGGCAAAGACATTGCTACTGAAGCTGATTTCCGTGCTGCTATTGAAGCCGATATTCAGACATACTGGGATAAGCAAAGCAGCAACCAGCTCCAGCACCATCTTTATCATGTGTTGCTTGATGATACCAAAATGGAATTGCCTGAAAGCTTCCTGAAAAAATGGTTGGCTACGTCTGGTGAAAATCCAAAATCACCTGAGCAGGTTGAAGAGGAATACCCAACATTCAACAATCAATTACGTTGGACCTTGATCACCGACAAAGTGATCACTGAAAATAAATTAGACGTTACACAGGAAGAATTAAAAGAAAGCATGCGTCAGCAGGTCATGGGCTACTTTGGGAGCATGAACCTTGGTGGTGGTAATCTTGAGTGGTTAGATCAATACGTTGATGGTTTATTGAAAGACGAACAACAGGTTGATCAAACTTACCGTCGGTTGGTAACTGAGAAGGTGTTTATCTGGGCTGAAGGCCAGGTGCAAAAAGAAGAGAAAGAAGTAAGTGCAGAAGAGTTTGCAAAGATGAATGAAGAGCACCAGCACCATCATCACTAAGATTTCTGATTTACGATTTTAGATTTCAGATTTATACAAAACCCCGATGCAGCAATTCATCGGGGTTTCTTTTTATAGCACTCGGTTCAACAATCTAAAATCGCCAATCTGTGTTCTGAAATCTGCAACAAACCCAGCCATTATAACCGACCTTAAACAACTTTCCACTTCCCACTTTCCACTTTCGACTTGCCTTCTGCCTTAATGTCCTGATTTTCTGCCTCGCATGGTATTTGAAAACATTTTATTCCAAACGATTTCCCTTAACTTCAAACCGGAAAAAAAACGATTATGGATTTGAATAAAGAATTTGAAAAATACGCCGTGAAACATCGTGGTATCTCCGGCGCCACACTGCATAATTATCAATCAGCATTAAATAACCCAACTAATCTTACGCCATACATTATTGAAGAGCGTCCGTTGAACGTAGCCAGCATGGATGTGTTCTCACGCCTTATGATGGATCGTATTATTTTCCTGGGTGAGCCGATCAATGATTATGTTGCCAACATTGTAACAGCACAAATGTTGTTTTTAGAGAGTACAGATCGTACACGTGATATACAGATGTACATCAACAGTCCGGGTGGCAGCATTTATGCTGGTCTTGGTATTTACGATACCATGCAATACATCACGCCTGATGTGAGCACCATTACCATTGGTATTGCTGCAAGTATGGGTGCCGTGTTGATGTGTGCAGGTACAAAAGGAAAACGTACTGCGTTGAAACATTCACGCATTATGTTACACCAACCTTATGGCGGCGCAGGTGGGCAGGCTACCGATATCCAGATCATGGTGAATGAAGTAAAGAAACTCAAAGATGAACTCTATGAGATCATTGCTTATCACAGCGGTCAAACAATTGAAAAAGTAAAAGAAGACAGCGACCGTGATTTCTGGATGAAAGCAAGCGAAGCAAAAGACTATGGACTGGTGGATGAAGTATTAGTGATGAATCCCCGTAAATCAAAAGAAAGCTAAACCTCAAAAATCAAGTAAACTATGTATCAGCATAATTTAAAATTTCCAGTTCGTTTTGAAGACGAAGAAGAAGATGAACCAAAAGAAAATCCGTTAGAGAATTTTACTGCTGCGGCATTTGGTCCTTACAATAAAAAATTCTTAGAGCAACGTAAGATATTTTTCTGGGGTGTAGTGCACGATAACTCTGCAAAAGAGATCGTCAATAAATTATTGTACCTCGATGCAGTAAAGCCCGGAGAAGAAATTAAACTCTATATCAACAGCCCCGGTGGTGTTGTAACAAGTGGTATGGTCATTTATGATACCATGAAATTGATCAGCTCACCTGTAAGTACAATTTGTATGGGTATGGCTGCTTCAATGGGTTCTATCCTGTTGAGCGGTGGCATAAAAGGCAAGCGTTATATTTTCCCAAGTGGTGAAGTAATGATTCATCAGCCAAGTATTGGTGGTGCACAGGGTACAAGTGCTGATCTTGAGATCATTGCTACCCAAATTGCCAAAACAAAGGAAATGGGCGCTAAAATACTGGCAGAAAACTGTGGCAAAACAGTTGAACAGGTGTTGAAGGACTTTGACCGTGATTACTGGATGGATGCCAAAGAAGCCGTTCAATATGGCATTGTGGATGGTATTCTTGACAAGCTCTGATCATTCATTTACAGCATACAAAGGGATGGAATCTGTAGTATTCCATCCCTTTTTTATCATTATACTAGCGTAATTAAAAAGCATTATTATCTTTGAGTTGGTTTTGTATTATCAAACCAACCTGAAAAATCCATTTCAAATGGCGAAAAACAACATGTTGCACTGTTCATTTTGCGGCAGAAGCAGAGACGAAGTAAAGATTTTAATTGCAGGACAGGAAGGACATATTTGCGAAAACTGTGTAGAACACGCCCAGGAAATCATTGCACAGGAGTTATTACTCCGCAATGAAGCAACTACCTCCAACTTTAAACTGAACGTAAAAAAACCGGTTGAGATTAAACGGTTTTTAGATGAATACATTATTGGGCAGGATGAGGCCAAAAAAGTATTGGCTGTTGCTGTTTACAATCACTACAAACGTTTAAAGCAAAAAGCAGAAAGCGAAATTGAAATTGAAAAGAGCAATATTGTAATGGTGGGCGAAACCGGTACCGGTAAAACCTTACTTGCAAAAACCATTGCTCGTTTACTGAATGTTCCGTTTGCTATTGTTGATGCAACTGTATTTACAGAAGCCGGTTATGTAGGTGAAGATGTGGAAAGCATTCTTACACGCCTGTTACAGGTTTGTAACTATGATGTGGCGGCGGCTGAAAAAGGCATTGTCTATATTGATGAGATCGATAAAATTGCACGTAAAGGCGACAATCCATCCATCACCCGTGATGTAAGTGGTGAAGGTGTGCAGCAAGGTATGTTGAAGTTGCTTGAAGGAACAGAAGTATTGGTTCCACCACAAGGCGGACGTAAACATCCTGAACAAAAACTCATCAAGATCAACACACAAAATATCCTCTTTATTTGCGGTGGTGCATTTGATGGAATTGACAGAGTGATTGCCCGCAGGGTAAACACCAATGCAATTGGTTTCAACGTAAACAAAGAAGAACAGGAAAACATGAAGAAGAATCTGTTGCAATATGTAAATGCACAGGATCTGAAATCGTTTGGTTTAATTCCTGAATTACTCGGACGTTTACCAATTGTTACTTATCTCAATCCATTGGATGCAGAAACACTCCGTGAAATTCTGGTAACACCAAAGAACGCACTCATCAAACAATATCATAAGTTATTTGAGCTTGAAGGCATTGAACTCATCATTGATAATGATGTGTATGATTTCATGGTGAGCAAAGCAATGGAGTATAAACTTGGTGCGAGAGGTTTACGCAGCATCTGCGAAAGCATTTTAACTGATGCCATGTTTGATCTGCCCGGTAGTGATGAAAAACAATTTCATCTTACACTCGACTATGCAATGCACAAGTTTGATAAGAGCAAACTTGGATTGCTGAAAGTGGCATAAAGAAGTACGAGATACGAAGTAAGAAGTACGAATGTGAACTATATTGAAACCTGCTGAAAAATTTCAGCAGGTTTTTTGTTTGAAGAAGATGGAGTCGCAGATAACACGGATGATTCGGATGAACATAGATTTAAAATCCATTTACAAAATCTATGTCATCCTTGTTCCAGTCCAACATTCAACCTTTAACTTTAAACTTTAAACAAGCAACTATGCAAGACCTCATCAACCGTTTAATGGCCGAAGGATTAACTGAACAGCAAGCCTATAAATCAATAGAAGTGATCAAGAATTTTGCAAAAGAGAAGTTTCCCATCTTCGGCGGAGCCATCGATAAATTGTTTGATAAGTATGGACCGAAAGACGAAGATGATTTTCTTGATTAAATAACGAAGCCGCTCCTTTCGGAGCGGCCGCTTTCTCTCATGCTTGATTACTTATTTTAATTGCTCACGGGCAATAACGATCTTTTGTATTTCACTGGTTCCTTCTCCAATTGTACACAACTTCGAATCTCGATAATATTTTTCAACCGGAAAGTCTTTTGTATAACCGTAACCGCCAAAAATCTGAACCGCATCATTACTAACTCTAACAGCAACCTCACTTGCATAATATTTGGCCATCGCACCGGCCTCAGTCACTTTTTCACCACGGTTCTTGAGATCAGCAGCTTTCATGATAAGCAATTCAGCAGCGGCGATCTCTGTTGCCATATCTGCTAATTTAAAAGAAATTCCCTGAAAATTTGCAATTGGCTGATCAAATTGATGGCGTTCCTGAGAATATTTTAATGCAGCCTCAAACGCACCTTTTGCAATACCCAACGATAATGCTGCAATAGAGATACGACCACCGTCTAATATTTTCAAAGCCTGGCGAAAACCATCTCCAACTTTACCAATTCTGTTTGCATCTGGTATGCGGCAATTATCAAAGATCATTTCAGACGTTTCGCTGGCACGCATTCCTAACTTATTTTCTTTTTTACCAGCTTTAAAACCGGGGGTTCCCCTTTCAACAATAAATGCTGTGGAGTTACCACTCACTCTTGGCTCACCCGTACGGGCAATAACAACTGCAACTTCTGCACTAATTCCATGTGTGATCCAGCATTTGGTACCATTTAACACCCAATCATCCCCATCTTTCACCGCTGTTGTTTGCATATTACCTGCATCGCTTCCGGTGTTTGGTTCTGTTAAACCCCAGGCGCCGATCCATTCACCACTTGCAAGCTTTGGCAAATATTTTTTCTTCTGATCCTCGTTCGCACAATACAAAATATGACCGGTACAAAGTGAGTTATGAGCTGCAAGGCTTAACCCAACTGAACCACAAACTTTCGCTGTTTCTACAATGGCCGCCACATATTCGTAGTAGTTAAATCCGCTTCCACCATACTCTTCAGGAACAAACATGCCCATCAATCCTAGCTTACCCATTTCCTGCAACACATCTTTTGGGAAATGCTGGGTTTCATCCCACTCCATCACATGCGGTTTAATGTGTTTGTGTGCAAAATCCTTTGCCACCTGCGCTACCTGCTGAGTTATTTCGTTTTGTTTAAAATCCATCGTCTGTTTATTTATTCCCGATCTGCCATTAAAATAAGTTGAGCCATGAACTGACTCTCAAACCAGCACCATGACTCAACTGTTTTACATGTAGCAATCAATCGAAACGGCACTGCAAATATAGGCGAACACTAACATATGTTAGCAAAAAATAGGGAAGAAAATTTTCCCCTTACTTTACTGTAAGATAAGGACTGATTTTCCGATAAAGTGCTTCATCGATGGCACCGATTTTTTGCAGATCGGTAATTGTGGAGAAATTACCATGCTGGCTCCTGTATTGCACAATGGAATTGGCCACGGAAAAACCTATGTACGGATGTGCTTTTAACTGTTCAACTGTGGAATTGTTCACATCAATTTGGTTGATGGATGAGCTGCCAAGTCGTAATTGCTGTTTCACTTTCTGGAAAACAGAATCGGGCAAACCATAAGTTTCCCCAACCTGTTCTATGGAAACAAACCCACCAAGTTTCGTACGAAAGTTAACGATGCGCCTTGCGTAAGCTGAGCCAATTCCTTTCAGCTGTTTCCAGGTTGTTGTGTCTGCATGATTAATATCAACAACAGCTGCATTGTATTCCTTTCGATCGGTTTTAATTTCATTCGAAACGATTGCCGGCTCCCTGACAGGTTTTGCTATTGTTTCAATTTGAATATAGGGCGCCAACCTTTTATACTCATCCGAATGCAAACCATAAATCCGTTGCAGGTCTGCAGCTTTATAAAACTTCCCACCCTTAGTTCTGTATTTAAGGATCGTTTGAATGGTTTTATCCCGCAAACCTAAACGCTTCCATTCTTCGGCAGTTGCTGCGTTGGGATCAAATGCAAACAACTCACCTGCTGTTTTTTCCCGCCTGTATTTTTCAAATCTTGATTCCTTTGGTTGATAAAGATCAGCATCGGAATAAGAAGCAGTGGATTGTTCATTTTTATCAGGCAATATTTCAAGTGCGGTCAGCTCACGTTGTGCGGCAGTATCAACTACCAATTCAATATCACTTTTTACAAGAAACGGGAAAAGAGTAGGCAAAAGGGAGAACAGCAACGCCAATGATCCTAAGATGATGATGGCATTACGTTCTTTTTTTGTGAAGGAGAAGTATTCCTTCACCCATTTGGTTTGGGTAAACTGCATACCTCTAAAATAGCAGTTGAGCAAGGAAAATGAAATACTACAAAGCGGGTAGTTTCTTATAAATTCAGCACTAATCCATCATAACCCAGATGGATACCTGAGGGTAATTCTTTAGTAATTGCTGCGTGTAAACCTAACTGATGACTGATATGTGTGAAATATGCTTCCGGAATTTCCAATTCCTGCACAAGTTCAACAGCTTCTTCAAGATTGTAATGTGAAATATGTTTTTCTTTTCGAAGTGCATTCAACACCATTGCCTTACTGCCTTTGATCTTTTGCTTTTCGTTTTCTTCAATATAATTCGCATCGGTGATATAGGTAAACGGTCCGAAACGAAATCCATAGACCGGCATTTTCATATGCCAAACCAAAACAGGTTGAATGTTAAGATCATTGATTGTAAACGGTTCTTCTGTGATCGTATGAAGATCGATCTCAGGAACACCCGGGTAACGGGTATCTGAAAACGCATAATAAAAATCACGACGCAGTGCTTCTTCTGTGAGGTAATTGCAGTACACCTTCATTGGTTTTTGACTGATGTAATTAAATGCACGTACATCATCTAAACCTGCAATATGATCTCTGTGTGGGTGTGTAAAAATGATGGCATCAACTTTTTTTATTCCAAGCCGAAGCATCTGATAACGGAAATCAGGAGTGGTATCAACAATAATGGTTGTTTCTGCTGTTTCAACCATAATGCTGCTGCGAAGACGGTTATCCTTTGGATCAGTTGACGTACATACTTCACAATCGCAACCGATCATTGGCACACCACTGCTGGTGCCTGTTCCTAAAAAAGTGATTTTGATGGGAGGATAACTCACCGGGTAAATTTATAAATGAAAAATTGAAAATGAGAAATGAAAAAGTACCGTTCATAGTGATTTATCTTCTTCATTTTTAATTTCTCATTCTTCATTTATGATTCGTCATTTGTAGCATTTGCTTTTGCTTCAGCCAATGCCATTACTTCTTCATAAAGCTTTTGTGAACCGGCTGTGAGCGCATCGAAGTTGATGTTCACTTGTGGAATAAGTTCGAGCAAGGTGTTGATACGGCTTTCCTGCATCAGGAATTTATTGAGCACCACTACCTTCTTCTGCTCAAGAATACAATAACCACTCTGGAAAGTACCACGTTCGTAACGCACAACGTAGCCGCTTTCTTCAAGCACATCTTCTAATTTATCTAATGTTGTTTGATTCAGTTTCATGCCCAATCCCCGAAGGGATCTTTAGTTCGTTGCAAATTTACCGTTACTGCTGCTCATAACCTGTTTCACCGGAAAGGACTTTTCCACAGTCGGGCTTTCGTACTTTTTAATTCGTATTTTCTGTTATTTGCTCGTCATCCTCACCACCGGAATGATCATTTCTTCCAAACTCACGCCGCCATGCTGAAACGTATTACGGTAATAGTTCACATAATAGTTGTAATTATTCGGATAACAGAGATACATATCTTCTCTTGCAAAAATGAACGACGAATTCACATTGGGCATGGGCAAACCGGCTTCAGCAGGATCACGAAAAGCCAATACTTCTTTTGGTTCGAAGTTGAGATTGCGGCCGTGCTTATAACGAATGTTGGTAGTTGTTTCTTTGTCGCCGATCACTTTCGATGGTTTCTGTACACGGATACTTCCATGATCAGTCGCCATAACAATATTGATCTTCTTATCAGCGATCTTTTTCAACGCCTGGTTAAGCGGCGAATGTTCGAACCAACTGGTGGTAATGCTGCGGTAACTTTTTTCATCATTTGCCAGTTCTTTCAACACTTCCATTTCGGTGCGTGCGTGACTGAGCATATCCACAAAATTGTAAACTATCACATTGATATCATTCTGCAACAGGTTATGAATATTATTCACCAATTCCTGGCCTGCATGATGGTTCAATACTTTGGTAAAGGAAACTTTCAAATCACCCTTTCCCAATCGCTTTAACTGCTCTCTGAAAAATTCTTCTTCATGCAGGTTCTTTCCGCCTTCATCATTATCATTCTTCCATTGTTTGGGGAATTTCTTTTCAATATCAACAGGCAATAAACCACTGAAAATAGCATTGCGACTGTATTGTGTTGCTGTTGGGAGAATTGCATAGAATGATTCTTCTTCTGCTATGCGGAAGTTCTCAGCAAAAATTGGTTGAATAGCTTTCCATTGATCGAAACGAAGGTTGTCGATAAGGATAAAAAACAACGGCACTCCTTTCTCAGCGTGAGGCAACACCTTAAACTGAAATAAGGTATGGCTCATAATGGGCGCTTCCGCCGATTTTGGTTTCAACCAACTTGCATAATGCCTTGAAATGTATTTGAAGTACTCATTGTTGGCTTCGCTTTTTTGCTGCTGCAATACTTCACTCATTTCCGGGCTATCGGCCTTGCTCATCTCCAGTTCCCAATACACAAGTTTTTTATAAATATCCATCCACTCATTGTAATTGGGATTGCTGTTGAGTGCCATGAACAAATTCCGGAATTGTTGCTGGTAGGCAGATGTTGTTTTTTCGCTCACCAATCTTTTGTTATCAATGATCTTTTTTAAACTCAGCAATACCTGGTTTGGATTAACCGGTTTGATAAGATAATCACTGATTTGTGAACCAATGGCATCGTCCATCAGGTTCTCCGTTTCATTTTTGGTGATGAGTACAACAGGTATTGATTGATTGACTTCTTTGATCTTCGTCAATGTTTCCAAACCGGTTATGCCTGGCATAGTTTCATCCATCAACACCACATCAACAAAGTTTTCTTTTACATAGTCAATGGCATCAAACCCATTGGTGAGTGTATGTACTTCGTAGCCTTTATTTTCGAGGAAGAGTTTCTGTGATTGCAGACTTTCAATTTCATCATCAACCCAAAGAATTTTTGCTAATGCCATGCTTATTGGTTTAAAACAAAAGTTAAGTGCTCAAGGTACAAGTTTCAGACCACAAGCCATTACCTTTGCACACTTGCTGCCTTGATATTTAACAGATTAACAATGAAATTCAGGAAAATAGTAAATGATCCGGTTTATGGTTTTATCACGTTTGATGATGAGCTGATCTATAAAATACTCTCCCATCCTTTTTACCAGCGTTTACGCCGTATTCATCAAATGGCAATGGCACATTTAGTTTACCCCGGTGCGGTACATACAAGATTGCATCACAGCATGGGTGCTTACCATCTTATGTGCCAGGCGTTAACAGAATTAAGAAACAAGGGTGTAGAAATAACAGCAGAAGAAGAGCAGGCAGCAAAACTGGCAATATTACTGCATGATGTAGGCCATGGTCCCTTCAGTCATGCATTGGAACATGTGTTGATCGAAGATGTGCATCACGAAGAAATCTCCTTACTCATTTTTGAACATCTCAATAAAGAATTTAACGGGGCACTTGACTTGGCTATCTCCATTTTTAAAGGCACATATCACAAACTTTTTTTGCATCAGCTCATCAGCAGTCAGTTAGATGTTGACCGAATGGATTACCTCACCCGTGATAGTTTTTATAGCGGGGTGAGCGAAGGCGTAATTGGTTACGACCGTATCATAAAAATGATGGTTGTGCATAATAACGAATTGATGGTGGAAGAAAAAGCAGTGTACAGTATTGAAAAATTTCTTGTTGCCCGCAGATTGATGTATTGGCAGGCTTACCTCCACAAAACAGTATTGAGCGCAGAAAATATGCTTGTGAAGATACTTGACCGTGCAAGGGTATTGGCAAAAGAGGAAACGGGGGCGTTTTCATCCAATCCTATTTTGGATGAATTTCTTCGTACGACACAATCCGCCACGTTTATCCGAAATAACCTGGCTAAATTTTGCGAACTGGATGATTATGATGTATTGGCATCGATCAAAAAATGGATGCACCACCCTGATAAAGTATTAAGCACGCTCAGCCAGTGGTTGTTAAACCGTAATATGCTTAAAACAAAACTGCAGATGCAGCCGTTTAACGAAAAAGAAATTGAAGCCGTGCAGCGAAAGGCAATGGAACAATTGTCGTTAAACAGCGAAGAAGTTGGATATTTTGTGTTTAACGGCATTGCCGAAAACAGGATGTACAACCCCGGCAACGAGCATATCAATATTCTTTATAAAGACGGAACGGTTAAAGATATATCAGAAATAGAGTATGGTTTGATCCATAAAGCTATCGCCAGCCCCGTTCGTAAGTTCTATCTTTGTCGGCCTGCACTTCAGTAAAAAGTGCACAAATGGCAAAGTAAAAGATTGTTTCGCATCGTTTTTGAAAGTAACTTTAAAACATTAAGACAGGATACATGGAGTTTTCGGCTTCGCAAATTGCGCTCATCATTAAAGGTTCGGTAGAGGGAAATCCTAACGCAACAGTAAATTCTTTCAATAAAATTGAAGAAGCAGTTGCCGGTCAACTCGCCTTTTTAGCCAATCCCAAATACGAAGATTATTTATACAGCACCGGTGCATCAGTAATTATCATTAATGAAGCACTGGAGCTGAGAGAGCCTGTTGCAGCTACATTAATTCGTGTGCCTGATGCTTATAGTGCCTTTGCTACTTTGCTGCAGGCTTACGAACAGATCATGGAACAAAAAATGGTGGGCATTCAGGAACCATCATTTGTAGCCAAATCGGCCAGTATTGGTGAAAATGTTTTTGTGGGCGCTTTCACTTATATCGGGGAAAATGTAAAGCTGGGGAAGAATGTAAAAGTGCACCCGCACTGTTTTCTGGGTAATAACGTAGTGATTGGCGATAACAGCATTCTCCACCCTGGTGTTAAGATTTACCATGATTGCGTTGTTGGAAAGAAAGTGATCATTCACGCCGGCACCGTACTTGGTGGCGATGGGTTTGGATTTGCTCCACAGCCCGACGGCACCTATAAAAAGGTTCCGCAGATCGGTAATGTGCTGGTTGAAGATGAGGTAGAGATTGGTTCAAATTGCACCATCGACAGGGCCACCATGGGGTCAACCATTATTCATCACGGGGCCAAACTCGATAATCTCATTCAGATTGCTCATAATGTAGAAATAGGCACTTACACCGTTATTGCTGCCCAAACGGGCATCAGCGGTAGTACCAAGATCGGTAACCGTGTAATGATTGGGGGACAGGCAGGTATTGTTGGTCATATCACTATTGCTGACGGCAGTCGCATAAATGCCCAAAGTGGTGTGAGCAAATCAATGAAGCAGCCAAACAGCGTGGTAACTGGGTCACCGGCCTTCGATTATACCAGTACGCTGCGTAGCCAAGCCATTTTCCGTAACCTTCCCGATCTTGAAAAGCGCATTGCTGAACTGGAATTGCTCATCAAACAATTGATGACTGAAAAAGAAAGTATTTAGGCAGTTGCACGCTTACGGTCGTTTCACCTCTTTTTTATTACTTTCGTGCCCATGAATCAGAGTAACGGCAACGGGCATACCAACCAACATACACTGGCTGAGTCAATTACCATATCCGGAGTGGGCATCCACACGGGGGCTCCGGTAAATATGACCCTCGAACCGGCCGAACCAAATACAGGCATTATTTTTCAGCGTATCGATCTTCCTGAACAGCCAACAGTAAAGGCTGATGTGGATTTTGTAATAGAAACAAACCGCAGCACCACCCTTTCAAATAATGGAGCTTCTGTTAGTACAGTAGAGCACCTGCTTGCTGCATTTGCCGGCTGCGAAGTGGATAATGTGCTGATAAAAATAGATGGACCGGAAACCCCGATTCTTGATGGCAGTTCTCAACCTTTTGTGGAGGCACTGCAAAAAGTTGGACGAAAAAAGCAGGATGCCATCAAAACATGGTACACGATCGATCATAATATTTATTTTCTTGATGAGAATAAGAAAGTGGAAATGGTTGCCATGCCGGCAGATACTTTCCGCATCAATACCTTGATTGATTTCAACTCTCCTGTGCTTGGTACACAGCATGCACAAATGAGTAATCTCGGTGAGTTTAACGACGAAATTGCGTCGTGCAGAACCTTTTCGTTTTTCCACGAACTGGAGTTTCTCTTAAAAAATAATCTCATCAAAGGCGGCGATCTCAACAATGCTATTGTTGTGGTTGATAAGCCCGTGAGTGATGAGCAATTAGAAACACTGTCAAAAGCATTCGGCAAAGAAAAGTTTGCGGTTACCAGCGAAGGTTATCTTAACAACCTGCAGTTACGTTTCCCAAATGAACCTGCACGTCATAAACTGCTGGATCTTGTAGGTGACCTTGCATTAGTTGGTATGCCTTTCAAAGCACATATCATTGCCAACCGTCCAGGCCATGCAAGTAATGTGGAGTTTGCCCGTAAGATCAAGGAGCACATCAAAAAGAACCGGTTCAAAGTAAATGTTCCAGTTTATCACCCTGATAAACCACCGGTGCATGATGTAACAGCGATTGAAAAAATCCTTCCGCACCGGTACCCGTTCTTATTGGTTGACAAGATTATTGAGTTGACCGATACCTATATTGTGGGCGTAAAGAACGTAACTTACAATGAGCCCTATTTTCAGGGACATTTTCCAGGCAACTATGTAATGCCTGGTGTGTTACAAGTGGAGGCTTTGGCACAATGTGGTGGTTTACTGGCAATACCAAAAGATACAGAAGACAAATACGATACTTATTTTCTGAAAGTTGATAATTGTAAATTCAAACAGAAAGTTGTACCCGGCGATACCTTAATTTTAAAAATGGAATTAAAAAATCCAATCAGAAGGGGGATCGTTGAAATGAGGGGAACCATTTTTGTGGGCAGCAAAGTGGTATGTGAGGGAGATCTTACTGCTCAAATCGTAAAACGAACAAAGAATGATTAGTAATCTTGCTCATATACACCCCAACGCTCAGATCGGTAACAATGTTACGATTGACCCCTTTACCGTTATTCATGATGATGTAATAATTGGAGATGGGACTCATGTTATGAGCAACGTCACCATTTTTTCTGCTTCACGCATTGGAAAGAATTGCAGCATTTTTCCTGGTGCAGTGATTGGTGCTGTTCCACAGGATTTGAAATATCGTGGAGAATATACATTGGCTGAAATTGGTGATAACACCAGCATTCGTGAATGTGTAACCATTCACCGTGGTACAACCGATAAGAACACAACAAAAGTTGGTAGCAATTGCCTCATCATGGCTTATGCCCATGTTGCACATGACTGTATTGTTGGCAACAATGTTATTCTTGCCAACTCAGTACAATTAGCAGGGCATGTTACGATTGATGATTATGCTATTATCGGGGGCATGAGCGCAGCTCACCAGTTTACACATGTTGGTAAACACTCCTACATTGCAGGAATGAGTGCCATCCGAAAAGATGTTCCACCTTATGTAAAAGCAGCACGTGAGCCATTGAGCTATGTAGGCATTAACAACGTAGGCTTAAGCCGCAGAGGTTACAGCAAAGAAACGATTGAAGAAATTTTCAAGATCTATCATATTCTTTTTGTGGAGAAACATATTGTATCAAAAGCAGTTGAGCTGATTGAACAAATGTTGCCAATTACGGACACAAGAGATGAAATTCTCGGATTTATTAAGAAATCGGAGATCGGTGTTATCAAACGTAAATCACAAACCGGCGGCGATGAAGATATTGCTTTCTGATGCCGGTAAGCGATATAACAGGGAATGGATCTTTCGAGGCCTTACTTACGAATTTACAGATGCTGATGCATATGCCATAACCGGCAACAACGGTTCAGGCAAATCAACTTTACTACAGGTCATTGCAGGTGCAGTACAGCATTCAGAAGGAAAAGTTGATTTTATGAATGCAGACAAAAACATTGCTGCAGAACATCATCATCAACACATAGGCATTGCGGCTCCTTATCTTGAACTGCCCGAAGAAATGACCTTGATCGAGTTCCTTGAATTTCATCAGTCGTTCAAATCTTTTCTTTCTTCGTTTACACCAAAGAGTATTATCCAATTACTTGGCCTGGAAAAAGCTAGCAACAAACAACTCCGTAACTTCAGCAGTGGCATGAAACAACGTGTTAAACTGGCGCAAGCCATTTTAAGTTATGTGCCTGTTGTGTTATTAGATGAACCTTGTACTAATTTAGATGCAGATGGCATTTCCTTATACCATCGTTTGATCAATGATCATTGTGCTAACCGTTTGGTTATCGTAAGCAGTAACGATGAAGTGGAATATAAGTTCTGCAATCACAAGCTCAACATCATGGATTATAAATAATCAACTCATGTACTTCCATCATCTCAATTCGATTTCATCGAAAGAAATGTTTCCGGGTTATAACGGGAAATTCATTCATACCGGCACATCTACTATTGCATTCTGGGATATTACTGCCAACTCTCCTATTCCCGAACATTCGCATGTTCATGAGCAAATCATGCATGTTGTGGAGGGCGAATTTGAATTAACAGTTGATGGAAAAAAAGAAGTGCTGACTGCAGGCGCAGTGGTAACTATTCCCGGCAATATCAAGCATGGCGGCAAGGCACTCAGCAATTGTAAAGTGATTGATGTGTTTATGCCGGAGAGAGAAGATTATAAATAAAATTGTGACCGTTCACAATTTTCAAATTGAGTTACCCCCTGCTCGCAATCAACAAATTCAGATCGGTATACTTGAGATCAAATCGTTGACTGAGATAAAAATTAGTAAGCGATCCTTTGAAGAGATAAATACCATTCCGGATATTCAGTTTATGCCAGAGTAATTTTTCCAATCCGCCTTCATCTGCAATTTCGAGCAACAATGGCATCAACACGTTGCTGATGGCTGTGGAAGCTGTACGTGCAAAACCACTGGGGATATTCGGAACGCAATAATGAATAACACCGTGTTTAATGAAGATGGGACTTTCATGACTGGTGACCTCACTCGTTTCAAAACAACCACCCCGATCGATACTAACGTCAACGATCACACTACCCGGTCGCATAGCTGCCACCATTTCTTCACTCACAACAATGGCGCTTCTTGCACCACCAATCGATGACAACGCACCAACTGCTACATCGCAGGTCTTCAACTGCTTTGCTAAAATTTTCGGTTCAACAACGGAGGTCCACATACGATGACCAATCGCCGTTTGCATCCGCTTCAGCTTATAAATATTATTGTCAAACACTTTTACACTGCCGCCCATGGCCAATGCTGTACGTGCTGCATATTCACCCACAATACCGGCACCAATGATAATTACTTTTGTTGGAGGAATACCACTGATACCCCCCAGCAACACACCTTTGCCGCTATTGAAACTGCTGAGATACTGACCTGCTATCAACATCACAGCACTACCGGCAATTTCACTCATACTGCGAACAATGGGATTGTGTCCTGAATCATCTTTCAGATTTTCGAACGAGAGAGCAGTGATCTTTTTCTCCATCATCCCTTCGAGTATCTCCGGCTTCATCACCGCAAGATGGATAGGTGAGATAATCGTTTGGCCCGGTTTAAGGAGTTCAAGTTCCTGTTCACTTACGGGAGCCGATTTGATCAATATATCACATTGGTAAACTTCTTTGCGGTCGTAGGCAATTTTAGCACCTGCTTCGCTGTAATCTTTATCGCTGAAATGCGATCCTTCACCTGCAAGGTATTCGATCATCACCCTGTGACCGTTACTCACCAACACACTTACTGCTTCCGGTGTAAGGGCAATACGATTTTCCTGGAACATTTGTTCACGGGGAATACCGATGAACAACTGAGCACCTTTTGCTTTAATATCTAATTTTTCTTCTAATGTCTCGTAACTGAACGATGCACTCACTATTGGTTTTGATAACGCCATACAATCGCTGCCTGTTGGTTTTTTAGAAAGTACCCAAATTACAAAACTACTTTGGAACTTTAGCAGTTATTCTCCTTGTGTTTGCATCAATCACCTCAATTGAGAGATAGACAGTATCATCAGGAAACAGATCGGCTGCTTTGCCAGGCCATTCGACCAAACAAAGATCACCACTGTACAGCACATCTTCCACTCCTGCCTCGATGGCCTCTTCCTCATCTTTCATACGATACAGATCGAGATGACAGATCATTTTCCCATCAGACGATTGATATTGATTGATGATGGAGAAAGTGGGACTGCCAACAGCATCACGCACACCCAACACATCACACAAAGCATGAATAAAGGTTGTTTTTCCGCTACCCATGGGTGCTTCAAATGCCCACACTTTATACTGCTGCAATTGCTGCCACACTTGCGCCGCAGCCTCCCGTATGTTTTGTAATGAGAACGTTAGTTGCACTGTTAAAATGAATAGTGGTTGCAAAGATATTGATTGACGGGCTTTCGCTCCTGCCGTAACTTTGCAGTAGGAAATATTGATAAAAAATTATCAAGCTATTTTACCCAAAAGGACGATCATTTTTTATTGATTTAGTGCGTGACCAAAGGCTATTAAAAATGAACATATGGAAACAATGAATTGGAAAGTAGATGGAATGACCTGTGCCAATTGCGCCCTTACGATCAGCAAATATCTTGAGAAAGAAGGTTTGAAGAATGTGAAGGCTAATCCGGCAAGCGGCGAAGTATTGTTTGACCTTGTTGAAAATACAGATACAGCCAAACTCGAAGAAGGACTTGAATCATTAGGCTATCAAGTGGCAGAACGCAATGGTGTTTCTGCAAAACCTGTAGAAAAGAAAAAGATGAACAGGTTTCTTCGTTATGTACTACTCTGTGCTCCTTTTACATTGGTGTTAATGCTGCACATGTTTGAGAAAATAATCCACATTCATTGGTTGATGAATCCATGGGTACAGTTAGGTTTATGTATTCCGGTATATGTTATTGGTATGAGTTTCTTTGGCCGCAGTGCTTGGAAAAGTATCCGCAATGGTATGCCAAACATGAATGTATTGGTAGCAGTGGGTGCCACAGCAGCGTTTGTATATAGTTTGTATGGTACATTAACCGGTCAGGCAGAGCAATATTTGTTTTATGAAACTGCGGCTACCATCATTACGCTTGTGTTTCTCGGCAATTATTTAGAAGATGCTTCCGTTGAACAGACGCAACGTGCATTGAACAGTTTGGCAAAGAGCCAAAAAGTAATGGCGAATATGATCGCTTTTGATGATCAGCATCATGAGCAGATATTTCCTGTTGAAAACACAGTGCTGCATACTGGTGATCTTATTCTCATTAAAAGCGGCGAACAGATTCCAGCAGATTGTAAAATACTTTGGGGCGAAGCAACGGTGAATGAAGCCATCATTACAGGTGAAAGTTTACCGCTCACCAAAAAACAAAAAGATCAATTAATTGGTGGAAGTATTCTGGTTGATGGCACAGTAAAAGCGCAGGTTACTGCCACAGCAAAAGATTCTGTACTCTCAAATATTGTGAATCTTGTTAAACAGGCGCAGGGCGAAAAACCACCTGTACAACAATTGGCCGATAAGATCAGTGCCATCTTTGTTCCAATTGTGTTGGGTATTGCACTTGTAACACTCGCTGTTAACTGGATCGTTATAAAAGAATTTACACCTGCACTAATGCGCAGCATTGCAGTATTAGTGATCGCCTGTCCCTGTGCAATGGGTTTGGCAACGCCTGCAGCTATTGCAGTAGGTCTAGGTCGTGCGGCAAAGAATGGAGTGTTATTTCGTAATGCAAAAAGCCTGGAGTTGTTTAAAAACATTACGCAGGTTGTATTTGATAAAACAGGTACTTTAACTACTGGTAATTTTGTGTTGGCAGACTGGAAGATGGTCAATGATGAATGGTCAAAGGTGAATACGCAACATTCAGCTGTTAATGGTCAATTGGCAAATAGCTATGCTACTCATGGTGAGAGACTGCAAACGGCAGAGTCACTTACTCACCATTCATCACTCTCCATTGACGACACAGAATTCAAACGTATCGTTTACTCGCTTGAAAAATATTCGAATCATCCTATTGCAGCTTGCATTGCATCCTCATGGAAAACAAACAAAGATGAACGATGGGCTTCTATTGAAGAGATCAAAGGCTTTGGTATGAAAGCAGTGACAAAAGAAGGTGTTGAATGGATAGCTGGATCTTACAAAGCTGCAGCAGCTGAAACAAAAGATGAAACACATAATGTGTATGTGTTGAGAAATGGAAAATTAGTTGGATGGGTTGATGTAAAAGATGAAGTACGTGCAGAAGCAAAATCAATTGTGCAGTATCTCAAGAGCAAAAACATTAAAACTATTTTGCTCAGTGGCGATCGTCAAGCAAAGAGTGAGGCGATTGCAAAACAACTCGGCATTGATGAAGTAATTGCCGAACAGACACCCGAACAGAAATTAGAAGTAATTGAGCGGTTGAATAAAATAACTCCTACTGCCATGGTGGGCGATGGTATTAATGATGCACCGGCGTTGGCAAAGGCAACCATTGGTATTTCATTAAGCGAAGCATCACAGGTTGCCATGCAAACAGCCGATGTAGTTTTGATGAACCATGGATTAAAAAATCTGCCTTTATCTCTCGGGTTAGGTAAGCATACATTCATCACCATCAAACAGAATTTATTCTGGGCATTCTGTTATAACATCGTTGCCATTCCGGTTGCAGCATTCGGTTTATTAACTCCAACTTTCGGAGCATTGGTAATGGGGTTGAGCGATGTGGTGCTGGCGATCAACAGTGTGAGGTTGTTTGTGAAAAGAGTCGTGTAACTTCACTGCATTGATGCAAAATCTCTCTTCCATACTTCAACAATACTGGGGTTACTCTTCCTTTCGTCCGCTTCAACAGGAAATAATTGAATCGGTGTTAAGTGGAAAAGATACCCTTGCCTTATTACCAACCGGTGGCGGCAAAAGTATTTGTTACCAGGTACCTGCACTTGCAAAAGATGGATTATGCATTGTTATATCGCCGCTCATTGCATTAATGAAAGACCAGGTGGAAGCGCTTCATCGAAAAGATATCAGGGCCGCAGCGATCTATACCGGCATGCCTTTCCCGCAAGTGAAAGATATATTACAAATGGCAGTGAATGAGAAACTTAAATTTCTGTATGTATCCCCTGAGCGTTTAGAAACAAATCTCTTTCTTGAATATTTACCGGGAATGAATATTCAACTCATTGCAGTTGATGAAGCGCATTGTATTTCGCAATGGGGATATGATTTTCGTCCGTCGTATTTGAAGATTGTCAATTTTCGAAAAGAATTACCCGGTGTTCCTTTGCTTGCCGTAACAGCGTCAGCAACACCACACGTGCAGGATGATATCTGCAACAAATTACAATTCCGCAATCATCATATTTATAAAGGCTCCTTTCTTCGACCGAATGTTTCATTCAGTGTGTTTCGTGTTGAAAGCAGAATCAATAAAATATTGCAGATTCTGAATAATGTGCAGGGCTGTGCCATTGTTTATTGTAAGAGCAGGAAGATGACACAGGAAACAGCACAACTGCTACAACTGCATCATATTTCAGCAGACTATTATCATGCCGGCTTATCGAATGATGAACGCAGTAAACGACAGGAAGCATGGTTGAAGAATGAAACAAGAGTAATTGTATGCACCAATGCATTCGGGATGGGTATTGACAAACCTGATGTGCGTGTGGTAATCCATCATGATATGCCTGATTGTTTAGAGAACTATTACCAGGAAGCTGGCCGTGCAGGAAGGGATGGACAAAAATCATACGCTGTACTGTTGCATGAAGAAAAAGATCTCCATGAATTAAAAGGTTTATCGGCAATTCGCTTTCCTCCCGTTTCAGAAGTAAAAAGAGTGTACCAATGTTTGGTAAACTATTTACAATTGCCAAGTGGCAGTGGCGAATTACAATGGATAGAATTTGATCTGAATGATTTTATCAAAACATTCAAGCTGAATGTTTATACAGCCGTGTACGCATTAAAAACATTAGAACACGAAGGCTGGATCAATTATGCCGAACAGATTTTTCTACCTGCAAAAGTTGTCTTCACAGCAAGTAAACAGCGCCTGGCTGAGTTTGAACAACAGCATCCACAACTGGAGCCTGTTATGAAAGGCCTGTTACGTACTTACGGCGGCATCTTTGATATGGAATCATTCATATCAGAAAAACAATTAGTAACAATCCTGAAAACCGATCTCGATGCGACCAAACAGTCATTGTATCAGTTACATCAACATGGTATTATCAATTACAGTCCGCAGAAAGAGAAACCACAGTTACAGTTCTTAGAAAACCGTCCGGCAGTTGAAGACCTGTTCATTAACCCTGCACACCTCTTGCAAAGGAAAGAGCAGTTTGAACTTCGTGTCAACAAAATGCTGGACTATATAACAGATAGCAATACTTGCAGAAGTAAAATGATCGGCACTTATTTTGGCGACGCTGCCATTGGTAATTGCGGAGTGTGTGATACTTGTTTGCAGAAAAAAGGAAACGATCTTTCACCGGATGAATTTGAAAGCATCCGTTCTTTTTTAAAAGATAGAGCAGGCAATAACGGTTTAGTTGTAAAAGAACTCCTGACGAAAATGGGCAGTAAACAAAAAGATCGTGTGTGGAAAGTAATTGATCATTTGATAGCAGAAGAAAAAATAACTCTAACAAAAGAAGGATTAATGAAGTTCATATAAAAAACACGCTGCATGGCAGCGTGTTTTTATAATATCATCGATAATATCTAATTAACCACCTGTATAAATATCCCAGTTAAGATCAGCCTGTGGTTTAGGGAATTGCTTGAAGACAGCTCCTTGATCTGCCGCAACAGGAATTTCATTCATCCTGTCGTAACGGCGTGTATCTATCCAGCGATGACCCCAGGGTTCTGCCCAAAGTGAATAACGGCGTTGATACAGAATTTCAGTAATTAAAGCCGGCTGCGTTTGTGCGCCACCGTAGTTACCAATATTGGCTGCCGTGCGAATGATATTTATGGCATTCACTGCATCAGTAAACTGGTTTAGCTGTGCATGTGCTTCTGCTTTGATCAATATCAATTCCTCATTTTTAATAAACGGAATTGCTGTTGTGTTTGTTGACCAACGACGATCCTGGTGTGTGCCGAATAATGTACCTGCATCTGTTGATACACTTGCAGCAGTTGTACGTTGGAAAAACTTCGCAGCCACACGTGCATCATTAGCTGTGGCATCAGCAAGCATCGAAGGATGAACAACAATGATCGTGCTGATACTTGCATCCAATACATAAAACAAGGGATTGAAAATATCAGGAGCAGCACCATATGTATGTGCAGGACCGGCGCTTAAACTTCCGGTTAAGTTCATAAAAGATGCATTGGCTGCATCTAAAGCACCTTGCCAATCTTTCCGATAAATTGCAAGGCGTGCAGCGATTGCACGATTCACTTTTTTAATACCGTCAATATTGTTATAGCCACTCCATCCGGCAGTAAGACTAAACGGAAATGCAGTACCTGCTGCATTCAGATCAGCATAACCTTCATCAAGAACGGCTTTAATAGCTGTAAGTGCTTCCTGGTAAGGAACAAAATCACCAGGGTTTAATGGATCTTCAATATCAACACGAATACCATTATCATACAAAAAATTAGCAGGGATCATAAATTGATAACCCATGATGGTTTTTGCAAAGCCGGTTACAGCTTTCTTTTCCTGATCTGATAATGCGCCTGTATTCATTGCAGCATTGCGTAATACAATTGCCTGGCGAATGGCTTGATACGGAGTTGCGTAAGCTGCACCACCAGTTGCACCAAAACCAAAATAAGCAGCATCTGGTCGCCGTCCAGTCTGTCCTAACCAATCTGTTTGAAAACGTGGATCTGATGCATTGAAATACCAGATCTCCCTCCCAAAAGTTCCGAAGGCAGCCGTTACAGTAAACAAATAATCACGATGGCGTGATTCCAATCCTGTAATTAAAAACTGGATCTGCGCACGGGAAGCATTATTTGAAACGCTACCTACAGAAGGATTGTTGGGGTCTGCCACTTCATCAAGCTTCAACGGGTTACATCCAACCATTGAAAGAAGTGCAAGACCTCCAAGGAATGATTTTATGAATTTATATTTCATACGAATAGTTTAAAATTTTAGAAATCAAGATTTATGTGGAAGAAGATACGACGTGTTGTAGGATATGGAGCCACATCTACGTTACCGGCAATTGATTGTGCACCAAAGGTTGACGTTTCAGGATCGTAACCTTCATACTTTGTAAATAACAGAACATTATTTCCTGACGCACCAATCTTGATACGATCTACAAAACCATTGAACCATTTGTTTACATTCTTTTGCGGAACATTATAATACAATCCGATCTCTCTCATTTTAAAGAACGTTGCATCTTGTACCCAACGACCAGCATTGTTATAAGGAGCTGGTGGGCGCTGGCGTCCATTTGGTATACCATCTTTATCATCATCATCAAACCAACCTTCTGTTGTACCACCTGAATCAGTAAGGAAACTTGTAAGGTTAATATTATCACCACCATTTCTCCACTCCCACATCATACTGAAATCAAAATTTTTCAGGAAGGTTACCGTATTGAACCATGACATCGTGAACTTAGGTTGATTGTTTCCCCAAACTGTAAATACACCTGGTGTAATAGCAGGAGAACCCACAATCGTTAAAGGACTAACTCCTTCCTGTATCAGGAAGGTTCCCAAACCCGTTCCGAATGCTCCGGTTAAATAAGATGGGATGCCAAGTTTTTTTACAAGAACATCATTCTTCCACCACATTACACGTGAGAACCAACGAACATTTGATTTTTGAATAACTGTACCTGCCAATGCAAGCTCAATACCTTTGTTCTCTAATTCAGCCTCGTTACTTGGAGTTGTGTTTACACCAACTGCAGGAGAAAGATTCAGGTTCTGAATATTATTTGCAGTTGTTTTGATATAATACGTTGCTTCTAGTGAAACCCGGTTTTTAAACAACCCTGCATCAATACCAAATTCAATTTCACGTGCTGTTTCAGGACGAATACCTGTATTGCCAATTTGTGTTGATACTACCGAACCAAGTAACCCGCCAATATTTGTACCGTTCAATGGTGTAAATATTGAACCGAAGGCAACTGGTCCTGCTGTTTCACCATACGCAATACGTGGTTTCAATTGATTAATAAAACCAACATTCCAGAAATCAAAATTGGTAAGATTAATGGCGAGTGATGCTTTTGGAAATGCATACATTTTATTGATATCGCCATTAAGAGTTGACTTATCAAAACGAACTCCGGCTGTTGCAATGATCTTATCATCCCAGTTTACTTCTTCCTGTGCAAAAATGCCAGCTTCCTGAACACGGCTGTCGAATTGTTGATCGATCTGTTGAACGGTTGCCTGCTGCACATTTGTTTGCTTTGGTGCTAAGCCACGCCCACGAATAAAGAAAGAGTTGTAATCAAACTCAAGACGTACCAACCCAGCCTGTGTTGTAAAGCCAAACTTATTTACATTCACATTATGCACCAATGCAGCCTGGAAGTTTTTATTAAAACTTTCCTGGCGGCCATGCAACACATCACCGGGATTAGCTTGTGATCGTTGATATTGCAAGTCTTCAGGCAAATGGATCATTGTCTTGTTTTGTACAAAATCAATACCGCCTGTTACTTGTAATTTTAAACCGGAGTTTGCACGGTCAATAATTTCCCAGTTTAAAGTTCCGGATTGAATAAACCTGTTCACCAAAGAGTTATTGGTTGCCTTGTCTGTAACAGCTAAAGGATTTTCTCTTGGACCACCATAATCAACATCAGGATAAATACCTGCGGCGTTTGGACGCAGATCAAAGTAATTCGGAATGTAAGAAATATTATAACCGATAGATGCACCGGTATTATTTTGGTTTCCTGTAAAACCACGATCAGTATTTGATCTTACATAATTTGAATTAATAGAAAAATTTAATCGATTACTGATCTTGTGCTCAATATTAGCCCGTATAGAATACCGTTCGAAACCAGTTCTTCTTACTGTACCTTCTTCATTGGTGATAACACCTCCAACATAAAACTTTGTTTTATCGGTACCACCAGTTACAGTTAAGCGGGTGTTTGATAATGTTGCGGTATTGGCATAAAATATCTCTTCATAATCAAAAAACTGACCCGTGCTTTGCGCTTGCTGAAAGCGGGCCAATTCAGTTGCACGCTTTGTAGGATTTGTAAAGAAGAAATTAATTTTCGCAACACTCCAGTCGTCAGTTCCAACCAAACGTAAAGGACGTCCAAAGCCAATATCCTGACCAAAGCTGATGGCTGTTTTACCGCTTGATCCTTTTTTGGTTGTGATAATGATTACACCGGCATTGGCACGTGTGCCATAAATCGCTGCTGCCGAAGGTCCTTTCAATACTTCGATGTTCTGAATATCGGCAGGATTAATATCAGCTAAACGATTTGCTCCATCATCCTGTGCAGGTGCACCAGCTCCGGCTGCTGCCCCGGTTACAGTAGCACGACCTGTACGCTGAAATGAGTTGTTGATGTACACACCATCAAGAATGATCAATGGTTGTGATGCACCTACCAGTGAAGAAACACCACGTAGCTGTATAGATAATCCACCACCGGGAGCACCTCCATTCAGGCGAATGTTTGCACCCGGTACTTTACTGTACAATGCACCATCTGTTGTTTGGATCTGAGTTGTACCGGTTAACTCTTTTGAATTTATAGATGTAACCGCATTGGCGAGGTTACTCCGTTTTACTGATGTTGCCAAACCAGTTACAACTACTTCTTCAAGATTGAGTACATCTGTTTTTAATGCTACATCAAGTGCGGCACTTGTACTGGAGACATTGACAGATTGTGACATAAACCCAACCAATGAAATTACCAGCGTAACAGATTTGTTATCCGGGACTGCTAAACTGAAAGTGCCGTCTGTTCCAGTTACTGTACCAATCTTTGTTCCTTTGATTTGAACGCTTACGTTAGGTAAAGGTTCGTTCCGGGCCTCGTCAGTAATTTTTCCCTTAACAGTGTACTGGCTGAAGCCGGCAGTAGAGAATAGCAGGAACAGCAGCAGCTGTCCGAGCCTTTGCACAGATTTTCTCATGCGTAATTTGTTTTGATTTTAAAAAATAAAACCAACAACCGGATCAGCCGATAGATAAATAGCAAGCAATCGTTCCTCTGTCCACTGACCACAGGTTGTCAGTTTTCATTACAGAAAAATAGTAATTCCCACTTTACTCTAAAAACATTTTGCTTGTTTTTTTGAGAGGGAACTACCAATTTTATGGCTAAGACACAAGGCTTCTGAAAGTCGCTGCATGTACCTGAAGTGAGAAATGTAAACCAGCCGACAAACGCTGTAATTCTGTTTAAGAAAAGGTGTTTTTAGTAAGTAATATTTAAAACCAACCCGTCTTCTTTCTCCTCGTTGTTCTTCCGCCCAAACCCAATGCCCCCAATAAACTTCTTGTAATAATACTGGCAGCGGTACGGCCTACCTGTTTTACGGTTGGGTTATCAAAAAACGTTTCTTCTTTTTTAGCAGGCCGTTTCTTTTCTTCTTTTTCTTCAGCCCTTGCTTCTTCGGCTGCTTTTGTTTTTTCCGCTGCTTCTTCCAGTTTAGCCGTAATTATTTCATGTGCGCTTTCACTGTCTATGTTTTCTGCGTATTTCTTCACCAGTTTACTTTTGGTAACAAGTGAATCAACTTCGTTATCACTCAACACATCCATGCGACTGCGAGGTGCTACCAGCATAGTATGTACCAATGGTGTGGGAATACCTTTTTCATTCAACAGTGTAATAAACGCCTCGCCTATACCTAACTGTGTGAGTAATTCGTCTACATCATAATATTCTGTTTCGGGGTAATTCTCTGCGGCCTGTTTAATTACTTTTCTGTCGGCAGCTGTAAAGGCACGCAGCGCATGCTGCACTTTCAATCCTAACTGCGCCAATACACTTGCGGGTACATCCTGCGGATTTTGTGTGCAAAAGAAAATACCTACGCCTTTTGAACGAATAAGTTTGATTACTGTTTCGATCTGCTGCAACAATGCTTCATTTGCTTCCTGGAAAACAAGATGCGCTTCATCAATAAACAAAACAAGTTTGGGCTTATCCATGTCACCTTCTTCGGGCAGAGTTGCATATAACTCAGCTAATAAACTCAACATAAAGGTTGAGAAGAGTTTTGGCCTGTCCTGTAATTCCATTAAACGTAATATGCTGATCATACCTCTGCCATCATCACTGATACGCATCAGATCATCTACTTCAAAACTTGGTTCACCAAAAAATGCATCCGCACCCTGTTGCTGCAGTTCAATTACCTTCCGCAGAATGGTTCCCGTTGATGAAGTGGATATTTTACCATAATTTTTTTCAATGGTTGATTTCCCTTCATCACTGATATATTGAATGATCTTGATAAAATCTTTCAGATCAAGCAAAGGCATTTTGTTATCATCGCAAAACTTAAAGATCATCGCTACAATTCCCTGCTGCGTATCATTCAGTCCTAAAATCTTTGATAGCAAGATGGGGCCAAATTCACTCACGGTAGCCCGTAGCCGCACACCTTTCTTATCGTCACTCAATGTCATTAACTCAACAGGAAATGCAGATGCTTTATATTCTCCACCCATCAATTGAATCCGTTCCTCGATCTTTGGATTACTTGCACCTGCAGCAGCAATACCACTCAGATCACCTTTAATGTCCATCAATACTACAGGTATACTTGCATCACTCAATCCCTCTGCAATTACCTGCAATGTTTTCGTTTTACCGGTACCTGTTGCCCCTGCAATTAATCCATGACGGTTCATTGTTTTCAACGGAAGCAAAACCTCTGCTCCTTTTACTACTTCTTTATCATACATACCAACTCCTAAACGAAATGATTCACCTTTAAATGTATAGCCCTGTTGTGCCGCCTGTATGAATTGTTCTGTAGTTGCCATAATAAAAACTTTACGGAAAGATAAGCTATAGAATGAGATTGTATTACAACAAGATTACCTGTTTGTGGTATTGACAATCACTTTTGTAACTGATAGTTTTACGTCATCAATTTTCTCAGCAATCGTAAACGACGCTGCATTTATATGCGGCGTTTTTTATACCACTTACAGGTGGGTACCTTAAAGTGGTATTGTAAAAATAAAAATATGAAAATAGCTTTGCTTCACATTAATCATTAAACCTCAAATCACAAATCATGAACAAGTTTTTAATTGCAGTTATTGCAAGCAGTTTCATTTTTATTTCATGCAAAAAAGAAAGTTCTCCTGAAAAACCTTCAATTGTTGGCTTTTGGAAAGGCAAGTGGGGAAGTAGTGACGCTTATCCTACCTATGGCTATGCCGCACTATTTCGTTCAAACGGAACTGTTCGCATTTTCGACGGAGCGGATACCTCAACAGCTGCTAAAGCAGAAGGTATATATACAGTTTCCGGAACAACAGTAACAGCAACCTATACCTATGCTGGTTCGTCAAACTTATTGGCTGTTTCTGCAACGGTTGATTCAAAATTCACTTTTCTTGAAGGTAGTTGGGGTAATAGTCCAAGCAATACCAATGGAGGAAAATGGTTCCTGAATAAAAAATAATCTCTGGTTTCGATAGTAGTTATACGGCATCCTGTTTTTACAGGATGCTTTTTTAGTTATAACTCTTCCTCACGTTCCAGCATAAGAATAGCACTTTGCGGAACAATGAAATAGCGGTCGCCTTCATACATTACCTCCGTAGCGCCACTTAACAGAAAAATTGCCAGGTCGCCTTCCCTTGCCTGCAACGGAACATACTTCACCTGCTCGTCTTCATTTTTCCAGGGCTCATCATCAACCGGCATGGGAATAGCATAACCCGGCCCGGTTTTAATCACATATCCCTGTTGTACTTTCTCTTTTTCCTGCACACCGGGTGGTAAATACAAGCCGCTGGCTGTGCGTTCTTCCGGTGTAGTTGGCTTTATCAGAATTCGATCGCCAATGACGATCAGCTTTTTGAACCGGTTATCGGATGTAATGCGCATATGCTTTTTTTGAGGAGCAAAAATAATGATGATATGAATGACAAAACTTTAAAGGCTGCCCGGGCGAAACGATACCCCGCAGCAAACGCAACGAAGTGAAGTGAGCGAGGAGTATAAGTGAAGCACCGGAACCACTGTCCGGAGTAAGCTAAACGGAGACAGCCCCTCTATTTCTTTAACAAAATATTGAGGGCATTACTGCACAACTACCAAAAGCATTAACTTTATTTGATAATAAATTTTATACGATGGAAGAAGCTAAATCAAAAGTATTATTAGTTGAAGACGACAGCAGTTTTGGAAATGTACTGAAGAATTACCTGGAGTTGAACGATTTTGATGTAACACTGGAGCGTGATGGACGTTTGGGTCTTGCTGCTTTTCAACGTGAGAAGTACGATATCTGTTTACTGGATGTAATGATGCCGCATGTAGATGGCTTTACATTGGCTGAAGATATACGTGATATTGATCCGGATGTACCACTGTTCTTTCTGAGTGCAAAAACAATGAAAGATGATATTTTAACCGGTTATAAACTGGGTGCTGATGATTACATCACCAAACCTTTCGACAGTGAAGTGTTGCTGATGAAGATCAAAGCCATTCTGAAGCGTAACGAAGAGACCAAACACGAAACTGAAAATAAAGAGTTTGATCTTGGTATCTATCACTTCAACCCCAAGTTGCGTGAACTTACAGTTGAAGGAAAAACAAATACCCTTTCGCCAAAAGAAAGTGAATTGCTCCGCATGTTGTGCGAATACAAGAATGATCTTTTACCAAGAGAAACAGCATTGAAACGCATTTGGGGCAGTGATACTTATTTCAACGGTCGCAGTATGGATGTTTACATTGCCAAACTCCGTAAATACCTGAAAGAAGATCCCAAAGTTGAGATCGTAAATATTCATGGTAATGGTTTCAGATTGGTAGTAAGCGAATAAATAAATTCAAACAAATAATAAAGCGGCCGTTCAATTTGAACGGCCGCTTTATTTAGCGGGTAATTTCTTTTGCTATTACAGCTTGGGCTGCTGCTTCCTTGTTGCACTCTTCAATGAATTGTAAAATTTCTTTCCGCCCTCTGAATTTTACTGCTGAGCTCACAAAACTTTGCGGGAGAAATTGCCAGCTCTTTCCCAATGCAGTTAAAAATGATTTTACGTGCGCAGCCACTTCTTTCTGCGTGGTTTTATCGGCTTTGGTGAAAACGATGGTGAAAGGAATCTTCCACTCGCCCAGTTGGTTGATAAACTCCAGGTCGATCTCCTGCGGCTTGTGCCTGCTATCCACCAATACAAATAAATTCAGCAGGTTTTCCCGTTTGCGGATGTAATTCTCGATCATCTTGATCCACTGTTTGCGTTTCCCCTGTGCTACTTTGGCGTAGCCATAGCCCGGCAGATCAACCAGGTACCAATCGGTTTTCTTATTGTTCTTCTCATCAAGGCTTTCAATGAGAAAATGATTGATCATCTGTGTTTTTCCCGGTGAGCCACTTGTCTTTGCCAGTTTCTGGTTGTTGCAGATCATATTGATGAGCGAAGATTTGCCCACGTTACTACGACCAATAAATGCATATTCCGGCTTATCGGGCTTGGGACAATCCTCTACTTTGGGACTGCTGATGACATATGTTGCTGAATGAATGTTCACGGCTGCAAGATACTTGAAGAAAGTGGATAGCCGATAGTAATTAGTCGGTAGCAATAATCCGGATGCTAACCTGGACTACAAACTATCCTCTATCGGCTATCGGCTTACTTCCTACCTCGTACTTGCCTGTTCCCTCCTTACCTTTGCGCACCATGAGCGAACAATACGCACACGATAAAGTTGTACCCGACAAAGCATCGGAGCAAAGTAAGAAAAAGCAGGTAGCAGAAATGTTTGATGACATTGCTCCCCGCTACGATTTCCTCAACCGTTTTCTCTCAGCCGGCATCGATACGGGCTGGCGAAAAAAAGCATTGGCCAAATTAAAAGACCTTCAACCGAAACTGATGCTGGATGTAGCAACAGGTACAGGTGATGTGGCCATTATGGCTGCAAAACAGCTGCAGCCCGAGAAGATCATTGGTATTGATATCAGTGAAGGAATGCTGGAAGGCGGTCGTGTAAAGGTGAAAGCCAAGGGTTTAGAGACTATTATTGAGCTGAAAAGCGGTGACAGCGAAACAATAAATTTTCCCGATAACACGTTTGATGCAGTAACTGTGGCGTTTGGCGTGCGAAATTTCGAAAACCTTGAAAAAGGGATCAGCGAAATTTACCGTGTGTTGAAACCAGGTGGCCGACTGGTAGTGCTGGAATTTTCGAAACCAAAACTACCCGGCGTGTTACAGGCATACAATCTTTATATGGGATTGGTTGCCCCACAGGTGGCAGGCGCTTTCAGTAAAAACAAAAAAGCCTATCAATATCTTAACAACAGCATCAAAGCATTTCCTGAAGGACAAAACTTTGTGGCTGTATTGAACAAAACCGGATTTAAAGACACTTCATGCAAACCTCTTACGCTCGGCATATGCAGTATTTATTGCGGCGACAAATAATCGTTACCCTTCTACTTATTACCTGTGTATTTACATCATTTGCACAACGAGAAACAAACCTGCCCAACCATGAGCAGAAGGCTTATTACTTTGGTATTACGCTAAGCGGTAACAGTGCTTATTTTCATATGAACCATCATCCGAAATTTTTGCAGGATGACAGTGTTGCAACAGTTGGTTCTACCAGCAGTGCAGGTTTTGGATTGGGTTTGCTCGGTACTTTACGTTTGGTAGACCATTTAGAAGTAAGAACCAACCCTCAACTCATTTTTGCTTCACGTGGCATTAATTATTATCTCTCATACCCGCTTACAGGTGATAAGAACTGGCAACAAAAAACTGTTGAAAGTATTTACATCAGTGTGCCTTTGCAATTAAAATTCAGCAGCGACAGGATCGATAATTTCCGTGTGTATATGCTGGGTGGTGGTAAGTTCGATTATGATCTTGCCAGTAACAGCCAGGCACGCCGTGCAGAAGACCTTGTAAAACTCAATAAGTCTGCATTGGGTTATGAAGTGGGTCTTGGTTTTCATTTCTACTTTCCAACCTTTATCATGAGCCCTGAAATAAAATTCAGTAACAGCTTTCAAAGTGTTCATGCAAGAGATCAATACCTCATCTATTCAAATGTGATCGATAAAATGCAGGCGAGAATGATTGTGTTTAGTATACACTTAGAAGGATAATGACATTAAAAATCCATCACCTTGTTCTGTTATTTTCTTTATTTGCAATTCTGTCATGCAAGAATTACTACAACAATACAATTCATTGGATTGATTCAATACCCCAAGGCGCACACATTGACTCAGTAAAGCAAAGCCAACCATCGTTTATTGAAATTGATTGGGAACATCCGCAATACTTTGATTCATCAAAGAGTTACAATGTAAAAAAAATCAAAAACTGTTATGATGTATTAAAAATGTCTCACCGACTTGTTTTTGTAAATGACAAATTTATAATGCGCATTTCCAAAAAGTAAATTGGAATGAATATCTCTTCAATCAATAGTCATATTCCCTGAACCACAAATTCATCCGCACTCCTAACCCAAGCATGGTTGTATTTTGTGAAGCGTCATTTCCCTTCTTAAATCGGCGAAGCAACAGGTTGGCATCAATAAAAATATTTTCATACACTTCATAGCTCGCAAGGAATAATGCGTTGATCCCTTTACTCGCTACACCGTTGGTTGTGGTGTAACCATAGTTGCTTGTGCGTCCATCTGTATTCAAACGGAAAATATCGCTGCCTGCATTGCGGCCACTTGCGCTGTCCAATCCCTGTTTCCAATAGATCAGTCTGCCTGTTAAATTCAATTTGCCTGTTGGCTGATAACGTAACACCGCAATCACTTCATTGAAATTTGCTCCAAGCGGATGTGCCAATGGTTGATTGTAATGTGTATAGCTCGATACAGAATCAAAATGCGAGTAAGTGAACGGACGAACAGTGTTCCACTCCAACTGCAGATCAAGATTATTGACATTCGCCACATCAATGTATTTCAAACCAAGCTGACTCCCGGTTTTGTTGCCCCACCAGCTGCGGTCGTTACGTAATTCTGAAAAATTAAATTCATCAATGATCAATTGTCCATACAGTTGTACACGTTTAAAGAGATTGGCTTTAAAATCGGCACCCACCAATGCATTATCACTGCTGCCTAAATTTCCTTCGATCGTGCGGTAGAAAATGATCGGGTTCATATAACCGAACTCAAATTTATCCTTTCGGCCAAACACAACGCCTTCAAACAAACCAATATTTAACCAGGGCAAAACATTCATACTTAAATGATGCATCGCTGCATATTTCTTTGGCACCAGTGCATTAGTACTGTTGCTCTTGCTGTTGGTATGTAATTCCATGAACAGGTTCTGGTAATTGAATTTCCAGATACGTGTGTTGAGTTTTACAAACAACTGATTTCCGGCAAACTCGCTCAGCATTAAACTGCGGCAACCATTGCCGATAAAATTGCGATCATAACCGATCTGGAAGTTGATATACTTTGCAGCATTGAATGTGAATGATCCACGTGCATCAAAATAATCCACACCTGTTTGCTTAAAGGTCTTATGAAAATTAGCACCCGGCACAGCATCAAGACTGTCGATCCAGTTCTGCACAAACAATGGTCCCCGCTCCTGCACATCCATGGCCATGGCACTAAAGCCAACACGGTTGCCAACATTACCACGCACATTCAATCCACGTTGATTGATGAAAATATTCTGATCCGTATTATTCAACTCAACAGATTGACGATAACTGATCATCGGGTTAATGGCAATAAAGAAATCATCACCATATTTTTCAATAAAGCTGGCAGGCGTTTTATAAAATTTCTTGAGAAATGGCTTTTTGCTATTAAAGCTGCTGCGATCACCCGTTACCCATTCCTGGTTATTGAGGTAAAGGCTGCGGAGGTTATATTGATCAGCCTTGCTTAACCGAAGTGCTGTATCCTGGTTGTAAAATAACGGCGTGTGTGCCAACATCGAATCGGCTTTAGCACCCAGCCATTGCACCGCATAACGGCGGTCGTAAGGCTTGGTAGAAGTGAAGTTGAGATCGCTTACCGTTCCGGTCTTTAATTCAAGCCGATCGATAAAATGAAGGTGTTTTGATTGCTGCTGCAGATAAGTACTTTGTGCAGCGGAAAAAAAGGGTATAGCAAGAAGAGCTAACCATAGACTGCATTTGCTAAATTGCATGCGGTTGTGTTTTAATCGTAAAAATAAGTGATACAAGCGATACATCGTGCTGAATAGTACAGAGTTTTAAGTCTGATACCGCTGGCAGGATACACAACCAATTATCTGAAATAACTGAATAACTCATGGCGCAACATTATCTGCTTAAGAATTGCTTACTCGTAAACGAAGGAAAGATCACCCCAACTGATGTACTCATCAAGAATGGGCGTATTGAAAAGATCGCTGCTTCTATCAGTAATGCAAACGGAGCAACAGAAATAAACGCAGAAGGCAAGTATCTTTTACCCGGTGCAATTGATGACCAGGTGCATTTCCGTGAACCGGGTTTAACGCATAAAGCAACCATTCATACAGAAGCAAAAGCAGCTGTAGCTGGCGGTGTAACCAGTTTTATGGAAATGCCCAACACTATTCCCAACGCATTGAATTTGGAGTTACTTGAAGACAAGTATGCCATTGCTGCCAACACATCACTTGCCAACTACTCCTTTTACATGGGCACCAGTAATACAAGTGCCGATGATACATTGAAGGCGAATGATTTCAAAAACAGTATTTGCGGTATCAAGATCTTCATGGGCGCAAGCACCGGCAATATGCTGGTTGATAATTACAATACACTCGATAAAGTATTTCGTGAAAGTGAAATGCTCATTGCTACACATTGCGAAAGCGAAAGCATCATCAAAGAAAATTATGAACGTTTAAAAGCATTGAAAGGTGAATTATCGCCTGCCGATCATCCGCTGGTGAGGGATGTAGATGGTTGCTATGAATCATCATTAATGGCCATACAGATCGCAAGACAATACAACACACGCTTACATATCCTGCATATCAGCACAGCAAAAGAACTGGAACTGTTTGGCAATATGATGCCGTTGAAAGAAAAACGCATCACCAGCGAAGTGTGTGTGCATCATTTGCATTATACCGCTGACGATTATGCAACACTTGGCTACCGCATTAAATGCAACCCGGCCATTAAAGCAAAAGAAAACAAAGAAGCCTTGTGGAAAGCATTGCTTGATGACCGAATTGATGTGATTGCAACCGATCATGCGCCTCATGCATGGGAAGAAAAGCAAGGATCATACGAACATGCACATGCAGGATTACCATTGGTGCAACATCCATTACTCTTGATGCTTCATTATTATAAAGAAGGAAGAATTTCATTGGAACGTATTGTGGAAAAGATGAGTCATGCCGTTGCCGATTGTTTCCAGGTAAAAGAACGTGGTTATGTGCGTGAAGGTTATTTTGCTGACCTGGTATTGGTTGACCTCAACAAACCATCGACCGTAACAAAAGAAAACTTACTTTACAAATGTGGCTGGAGTCCGTTGGAAGGGTTCACTTTCCCGGCAACTATCTCGCATACATTTGTAAATGGTCATCTTGTTTATGGAAATGGACACATAGATGAATCACAGATGGGGCAACGGTTATTATTCGATAGAAAATAAATTTTATACCGACAGAACAATTTTGGAAATAGACAAAGTCACATACTACGATCTTTCGATCTTCAATACGGAAGAAGAATATTCACTGCTGCACCGTATCAATTTCTGCAATACGTTTGGAGGCAAACAGAAACTGGAATACCTGTTAACGCATCCGCATCATAACCTCAAAAAAATCGAGGATACACAACAAACCCTACAACAGATCGGTGAAGTAATTCTGCAATGGCCCAAAGAAATCACCAACGGAACCATCCTTGTGTTAGAAAAGTTTTACGGTTACCCGTTTGATAACATTCCTGACAGTTATTCACCTGTACCCGCTTTTTTCTATCGTTTGTTTGAAGCACCGGATTACCGTTTGGTGCGATACACAGTTGGACATTTTATTGATTTCCTGAGAGGAATGTCTCAATTGCAGAAGTTATTTGATCAGGATAATCTCTCTCCTATTCTCCAATCATTAATCGTTGAGGTTAGGAAACTGTTGAATCATTCCATGGTACATGATATGATCAAACAACATTCATCCGCCACACTTGCTCCGTCGAAAATGTTGCGGTTCGGAAATTTTTTACGCATTGAATATAAACGGCAGGCAGAACAACTGATCGATATTTATCATAAGCTCGATGCGTATTACAGCATGGCGAAAGCGGTACAACATTTTGATCTTCATTTTCCTGAAATAAAAGAGAGCGATGAGCCGTTGATCAAAGCAAAGGGTTTGTATCATTTGTTATTGCAAACACCGGTGGCGTATGATATTACATTGAACCCGCAAACAAATTTTCTTTTCCTTACCGGTGCCAACATGGCTGGAAAGAGTACGTTCATTAAATCAGTTGGTTGTGCTGTTTATCTCGCACATGTGGGTATGGGTGTTCCTGCTGCTTCCATGGAGTTGAGTCTGTTTGATGGGTTGCTGAGTAATATTCAGGTGCAGGATAATATTGTAAAAGGCGAAAGTTATTTTTATAATGAAGTGCAACGGATCAAGAATACGGTATTAAAAATTACCGACGGAAGGAAATGGCTGGTGTTGATCGATGAATTATTTAAAGGCACCAACATACAGGATGCCATGCATTGCAGCACAGCCGTGATCAAAGGATTACTGAAGATCAAAAACTCCTTGTTCATTCTATCTACACACTTGTATGAAATTGGTGATGAGTTGAAACAATATCCCAATATCAGCTTCCGCTATTTTGAAACAACAGCAACAGAGGAGCAATTACAATTCAGTTACCAGTTAAAAGAAGGTATCAGCAATGACCGCTTTGGTTATTTGATTTTGAAACGGGAGAAAGTGGTGGAGATGCTGGAGAAATTGTAAAGATGAACTTACTTGATTATATATACAATGTATTAGCTAATGGCTACTTTTATGTAGCACTTTTCTTATTGCTCGCCTATCTGTTCTTAAAAAAGCAAAGAACAGTTTTAAAGGAAATAATTATCTCATCTAACCTGTTGTCGCTGATCACTTATCTATTGTTTATCATTCATAGCGTTTATATATTCTATCCACTTATTCAACCATTCAATGATGAAAGAGATATCTTTTTTAAATATCGTATAGCTGGGCCTTATAGTCATTGCTTTTGGTTGTCGCTCATTAACAGTTTGATTATTTTCATATTACTGTTATTTAAGAAACCAAGACATTCAGTTTGGATAACCGTTTGGATGGTTATATCATCAGCTCCTTTTAATTATGAAAGACTAATATTGTGGATTACCTCTTTATACCGAGATTATCTCCCTTCAAGCTGGAGTGTTTATCACACTGATTTCTTTTACAATTATCCATTCGTCCTGTATATATTTTTTTTAGCCTTAACTGTTTTCATTAGAAAATACCTCAAAAAGAGGAACATCCCGGAAACATCTACTTTGCAATAATGAAAAAATTCTTTCTTAGGATAGGTATCATGATCGTCATTCTTCTTTCAGCCTACTTCATTTGGTCGCTTACAGGGCGTGCAAAAGAAAAAGAAACAGGTTGGAGTAAACTCCCTGAATTCAAAGCAAGATTTGAATATGTGGAAGCAGGTATCGACAGCGGCAAGGGAAATATCATCGGCATTCAACCTTATCTTACTGCTACCAGTTATTCAACTGCTTTCAATTTTGAAGTATCACTTCGTTTTTACTTTGAGCAATTGAAGCGTGAAAATAAACTCACTGATAAATCAATTGTTGTGTTGCCGGAATATATCGGCACATGGTTGGTGGCAGCCAATGAAAAAGAAACGATCTACAAACAGGAGACCATTGAAAAAGCGATGACCACCATGGTTCGTTCGAACCTGTTCAGTTTCTTTTATGGTTATTTGAAGTCCCCGGCGAAAGACAAATCGAAGTATGCCATTTTCCATTTGAAAGCAGAAAAGATGGCCAAGCAATACCAACAGGTTTTTTCAACACTCGCTAAAGTATATAAGTGCACCATTGTTGCAGGTTCTATTGCACTGCCGGATGCATCTATTAATTCCAAAGGTGAAATGCAAATCAAATCAGGTGCTCCCATTTATAATACATCAGTTGTATTTGGAAATGATGGAGAAATTCTTTCCCCATTGATCAAAAAATTGTTTCCGATTGATGATGAGCAGGGTTTTACTGCTGCTGCGGATACTGAACTGCAACCTGTGTTTACAACCAAAGCGGGAAAGATGGCGGTGTTGATCTGTGCAGATAGTTGGTACCCGCAAGCATACAACAATCTTACAAACAAAGCAGATTTTATTGTAGTACCATCACTTGGTGATAAGGATAGTGTTTGGCTTGCTGCCTGGAAAGGATACAATGGTTTTAAAGCACCTGTTGATGTTGATACAACTGATTACAAAAAGATCAGCGAAGGTGATGCATGGCTCAAATACAGTATGAATAAACGGGCTGCAACTGCAAATATTCATCAGGGCATGAATGTATTTTTTACCGGTAGTTTATGGGATATGAAACCAGAAGGAAGAGTACTGATCTTGCAGAATGATTCAACAACAGTTTTACCAGCATCTGTGGGTAAAGGAAGAATTGTGAATCTCTATTTACAATAACCATTATACGTTGAAACATCTATTTGTTCAATAATAGCAATACGGATGAAAGGATTGCGACGCAACCGGGAATAATCAAGGAACTATCGCTGGTATTCAAATTTCTTATTAACTTGTTCTTACTTCTCAAACAACCATCAACTGCATGCTCGTTAAAACCTTTGGAAGCGCTGTATACGGAGTGAACGCTATTACTATTACGGTAGAAGTGAATGTGAGCGGCGGACAAAAATTCTTTATGGTTGGGTTGCCCGATAGTGCAGTGAAAGAAAGCGAACAACGTATTGAGAGTGCTTTAAAAACATCCGGCTATTATTTTCCGAGAACAAAAGTTGTAGTAAACCTCGCACCTGCCGATATTAAAAAAACAGGAACTGCTTTTGATCTATCAATTGCTGTTGGTATTCTTGGAGCAACCGAGCAAATTGATAATCCCGAACGTCTGGCAGATTATGTCATCATGGGTGAGTTGAGTTTAGATGGAAGCATTCAATCAATTAAAGGTGCATTACCCATTGCGATACAGGCACGCAAAGAAAATTTTAAAGGCTTGATCGTTCCCAAACAAAATGCAAAGGAAGCAGGCATGGTGAACAACCTGAATGTGTACGGTGTAGAACACATCAATGATGTAATTGCATTTTTTAAAGATGAAACAAGTTTGCAACCAACTGTTGTAAACACAAGAGAAGAATTTTTTAATGCACAGTATGAATTTGATTTTGATTTTAATGATGTAAAAGGTCAGCATAATATTAAACGTGCATTGGAAATTGCAGCAGCTGGTAGTCATAATGCTATTCTTATTGGCCCACCTGGTGCAGGTAAAACAATGCTTGCAAAACGCTTACCTACCATTCTTCCACCATTGAGTTTGCAGGAAGCATTGGAAACAACAAAGATTCATAGTGTTGCAGGTAAATTGCCGGAGAACGCAACACTCATTTCAAAACGTCCGTTCCGTTCGCCACATCATACAATTTCAGATGTTGCTTTAGTCGGCGGCGGCACCAATCCGCAGCCCGGTGAAATTTCATTGGCACATAATGGTGTATTGTTTTTAGATGAGTTGCCTGAATTTAAACGAACTGTACTGGAAGTGATGCGTCAACCAATGGAGGAACGGCGTGTTACGATTTCAAGAGCAAAGATCGCTATTGATTTTCCTGCATCGTTTATGCTGATCTCATCGATGAACCCCTGCCCCTGCGGTTTTTATAACCATCCCGAAAAAGAATGTACCTGTCCGCCCGGCGCTGTGCAGAAATATCTCAATAAAATTTCCGGTCCGTTGTTAGATCGTATCGATCTGCATGTGGAAGTAACGCCTGTTCCTTTCAGCGAACTATCGAAATCTGAAAACAGCGAACCAAGTGCAGCTATCCGTGACCGTGTGATCGCTGCCAGGGAAATACAAGCTGAGCGTTATAAAGATGTAGAAGGTATTTATGCCAATGCACAAATGAGCAGCAAACAACTTAAAGAAATTTGTGTGATCTCGCAGGCAGGTCAAACTTTGTTGAAAGCGGCGATGGATAAACTGAACCTGAGTGCAAGGGCCTATGATCGTATTTTAAAAGTTAGTCGTACTATTGCCGACCTTGCTCAAAGCCCCGATATAAAAGTGGAACACCTGGCTGAAGCTATTCAATACAGAAGTTTGGATCGGGAAGGATGGGCAGGGTGAGAAAAATACTGTGATGCTCGATTTTTATCTTTTAATTCCCTGTTATAACAATACGGATGGATTGATCCGGTCGCTTCTTTCGGTTGAATATTCGAAAGAAAAGTACAAAGTGCTGGTGGTTGATGATGGAAGCAATATTCCGGTATCGTTATCAGAACTTCCTGAAGTGTTACTACAAAAACAAACCATTGAAATCATCCGATTATCGGAAAACAAAGGCATCACGGAAGCATTGAACACAGGGCTTCGTTTAATTCTGGATAGAAATGATTCATTATACACTGCACGTTTAGATTGTGGCGATACCTGCACTCCAGATCGTTTTACAAAACAGATTTCGTTTTTAAGTGTAAACACTGATGTAGCACTAGTAGGTTCTTTGTGTTTATTTGTTGATCATAAAAAAAATATCCGATTTGTTTACAAAGCTGCAGAGCATCGTTATGCAATTCTGAAACAAATGCATCTGAAATGCAGCTTCATTCATCCAACAGTTATTTTCAGGAATGAAATAATTAAGAATACGAAGCTTTATCCTTATGACTATCCTTATGCGGAGGATTATGCGTTCTTCTTTGAGTTAACGAAGAAATATAAGACGCACATCATTCAAGAGATACTGGTTGAAACCCAAATAGATACCAATGGAATAAGTGTAAAAAAAAGACAACAACAAATAAGATCAAAAATCAACATCATCAGATTCTACGGCATTAATAAATCACTAACTTGCAGAGGTCTGGTAAGACAATATTTACTCGCATTGCTTCCTTATAAATTGATTACCCAAATCAAGCATTTGTTTTTCCACATCGAAAAATAAATTGTTCGCTAAAATTCATAACTGTGTGTTATTAAGTAATAAGTGTGCGTTCATTTAACCTTGCAGCAAGTACCTTTGCAGCGGTTTTTATTTTTCGCTTGTCAGACTATTGACAAAAAGAGAACCTGAGAAAAAAATACAATATCTGTAAATGAGAATTGTTCATGTTGTGGAGCCGTTTGCATCCGGCGTAGTAACCTTCGTAAAATCACTGGTGGAACATCTGCCGGAAGACTATCATATTGTTATACATGGAGAACGGCAGGAAGTGATGGAACGTGCTGAGGTAAAAAAACTTTTCCCTCCCCACCAGGTAAAATTTATTCATTGGAAATCGGCGCAAAGAGGTCTTCACCCTGTGAAAGACACAAGGGCTTTATTTGAATTATACAATATTTTGAAGCGTTTCCGTTCGGCAGATGTTGTTCATCTACACTCCTCGAAAAGCGGTTTTATCGGACGCCTGGCCTGTCGTTGGTTAAAGATCAAAAATGTTATTTACACCCCCAATGGTGCGCCCTTTCTCATGCAGCAAAGTAAATTCAAACAATTACTGTATAAGCAGCTTGAATTGATCGGTCATTCATTTGGTGGTAAAGTTGTTTGTGTATCTGCATCAGAAGCTGAAGCTTACAAGCAATTAGGTATTGAGGCCTCTTATATAAATAACGGCACCACCCTGCCGTTTGTCAGTAATCAGCTATTTACCCCTAGAACAGATCAAACTAAATTCATCATTGCTTTTTCAGGCCGCATACTGGCGCAAAAGAACCCGAAGCGCTTTAATGAGATCGCCCAACAGTTTTTGAGTTACTCAAATGTTGAATTTGTATGGATCGGCGATGGCGAAGACAGTCATTTATTATCCTGCCCCAACATACGTATTACCGGCTGGCTAACTGAAGATGAAGTAAAGAATGAATTAGCAAAAGCTTCATTATACTTATCAACTGCAGATTACGAAGGTTTATCCTTCGGCGTTTTAGAAGCGATGGCTTTAGGTAAACCATTGATCTTATCGAATTGTACCGGAAATAAAGACATTATCCGTTATGGTGTAAATGGAGATCTGTTTGAAACAACAGCACAGGCTTGTACGCAGATCCATTATTACATCAACAATCCCTTTATGATGGAAGCAATGGGCACCTACTCAAAAGACCTTTGCAAAACAGAGTTTAACGCAGCCAGCAGTGCGGGTAACTATCGACTTGCTTATACCTATTAAACCAATAAGACACCAATATGGATACGCAACAAAACAAACAGGCAGATCAAGGTAAATTGATCGCATTACCCGGCAACTTAACAGAGCTTCAGTTAGAAGATCTGTTACGCCAGGTGTACAGTCATTTACTATCTGAAAATGAATATAAACGTGAACGCATTGAAGAATTGATCATTCGACTAAAAGATCTTGAAGCTAAACTTGCTGAAGAACAACAAGAAAAGAAACAACTTCATAAAACACTGAGTGAAGAAAATAAAAAGCAGGAAGGCACAAAACAACTGATCAATAAATTACTGGAAGATATCAGGAGATATCAGAATGATATTGAATGGTATAAGCGGACGTATGAGAAAAGGAAGGTAGCTGGAATTTTAAAAGACAGATTTAAGAGTATTTTTTCCTCACAAAATAACAAATAGAAAAATGAATACATCTTGGGAAAGCAGTGTAATTCTTGCTGCCACAAAAACTAATTTTGAAGTTTTACCTTCAGTTGGAATGTTCGCAACACAAGAGCATTACATTGACGTTACCAAAATTGAACTTGAAGAAGAGCTAAACGTATATCTAAAAAAAGATACCCACCCATTACCTGTTACCGAAGATAGAGAAGGCTACTATGACGATAGACATTATGACTATTGGCTGAGCGGCTTAATTGAGTTTTTAAGAATAAGAAGCATATCAGAAAAATATATTGGCAAGATCGGTAAAGAAACCAAAGTGCTTGATTTTGGATGTGCTTCAGGTCGTGTCTTGAGACATTTTGCATTGCAAAGCACTACTGTAAGTTGGGGTTGTGATATTAATGAAAATCATGTTCTTTGGTGCAACAAATATTTACCTAATAACTCTATTGTTTTTCAGAACACATCCCTTCCGCACTTACAAATAGCAGATAATTTTTTGGATCTAATATATTGCCTGTCAGTATTCACGCATATCGAATCATTTGAGACCTCCTGGCTTTGTGAATTAAACAGAATTTTAAAGCCAGGAGGCATTGCGTACATAACTATTCATGATGAAAACTCTTGGCAAATAATGCCAAAAGATTGGGGAGTAGGCTACGCTGTAATTAATCATCCGGAATTTAACGAAGAATGGCTGACCGCTGGCTTCCCTAATGAAAAATTTATCTCAAGATGGCAGAATAATAAATCATATACATCCAATGTTTTTTATCGCTTATCCTATATCGAGCATGTATGGAGTAAGTTTTTTTCTATTAAAGAAATTATTCCCAACGGCAGTAATTATCAAACAGTTTTGATTTTACAGAAAAACTAATAATCCTTGTACTTATCAGTAATTCTAAACAATAAGCTTCAATATAGGCTCATACACAATGAGGCAAGTGAAGACTACATTTTATCTAGTATTGAAAAATATAATAACTGGGAACCTAATGTAACACGAAAATTTTTATTGATTCTTGAAAAAGCATCGGAGTATAATACTACAGGATTGGTTTTAGATGTAGGTGCATGCTTTGGCTATTATTCAATTTTAGCAGCAAAACTTGGATTTAAAACTTATGCGTTTGAACCTAACCCAAAAACTGCCGAACTGCTAGAAAAAAATGTTTCATTAAATCAACTGAATCATCTTGTAAAAATTCAAAAAAATGCGCTTGGCAGCACAACAAGGAAACAAACCCTTTCGGTTCCTGAGAAAAACTTTGGTGCTGGAAACTTCTTTGGGTCTGGTGAGGTAAACTATGAAATAGAAGTAAATGTACTCGATGATTTTGAGTTACCTGAAAAAATATTGATTTTTAAAATTGATGTGGAAGGACACGAGCCGGATGTTTTAAAAGGAAGCCTGAATACAATTCTTGAATTGAAGGCAGAATTTATTTTTCTGGAAATATCACCGAAGTTCAATGCAATAAAAGAAATTATCAATACTATTTTTATACCTCTATGGAAAGCTGAATATCAATCCTTTGACATTGGTTTACAGGATACAGGTGTCTTATCTGAAGCTATCGAAGTCTTTCAACTTTTTGACAAAGAGCATCTCCTCACAGAATACTTGCTTAATAAAGGTCAAACGAATTTTATTTTTATTCGAAGAAATGGCGATAATGAGACGCTTGATGCGCATTCTTTTAAACAAGATATTATAACAACTTGGACTAATGACTATATCCAAAAATTGTTAAAGGATACCATTCAAGATCACAAAATGATTGGGGAATTAAAATTATTGATTGAGACATTAAAAAAAGAAAATCACAAGCTTTTTGAAGACCTCAAAAATGCTGCAGAATTTCAAAAAGAATTACTGGAAGTAATTAATCATAACCCAAAGAATTAACAGATCTAGACCGTATTTATAAGTATTAAATGAGCATGTCATCTTTACCATCTAATCCAATTGAAAGAAAGAGATTTTATAATTATAAATCTCAATTATCTTCATTACAGTCTGAAGTATCTGTTATTACTCCGATTTATAATGCAGGATCTGTATTTTCAGAAACGATCACATGTGTTCTTAATCAGTCATTTCAAAATTTTGAATGGATAATCATTAATGATTGTTCTACGGATGAAAACACATTGACGTTACTGAAGAACCTCGAAAATGAAGATAACCGTGTTAGAGTCATTCACAATTCTACAAATATTGGTCCCGCAGGATCGAGAAATAATGGAATAAAATCTTCTACTGGTAATTATCTCTTCTTTGTAGATGCTGATGATTTGCTGGAGTTAACAGTTATCGAAAAATACTGGTTATTTCTTCAGAACAATCAATCCTTTACATTTTGCAATGCATGGCATTATGGTTTCGGATCTCAAGAATATATATGGAAAAAAGGTTTTGAACTCGGCAGGAACTTTCTGAATGAAAATCCCATACAGCCAACATTCATGGCGAGGAGAATCGTATTTAACTATGTAGAATTTGATGAAACCATAAAAGATGGGTTTGAAGATTGGGATTTTTGGTTAAGATGCGCCAGCGCAGGTTTTTGGGGCTGCACTATTCCCGAACTCCTTTACTGGTATCGTAGGACTCCTAATATTTCTGAAAAATGGAAGAACTGGGATATGGGCGAAAAAATGCAGCGATTTCAAAATGTGTTGAAAGAAAAGTATGCGCAAAAATTACGCTATTCATTTCCTGATCCAAAGCCAGATGAATTTAGAAGAGGGCATCTTATAAACCCTAAATCGGATAAATCTGCATCTTTAAACAACTTGTTAAAAGACTCTGATAAAAACATCTTTCTTATTCTCCCGTGGCTGTCAATGGGCGGAGCAGACAAATTTAACCTTGATCTCGTAAAGGGGTTGACTGAACTTGGTTGGAAAATCACTATAATAACAACACAACCATCAGAAAACGCTTGGATGCCTCTTTTTCTGAACTATACTTCAGACATTTTTGTATTACCAAACTATACTAATCCTGCCTATTTTTTTGACTATATAAAATATCTTACTAAAACACGTAAGCCAAGTAGTTATCTCATATCAAACTCCGAGTTTGGTTATTATCTCGCCCCACTCTTAAAATATTCATTTCCCGATATTCCTCTATTGGACTATAACCATATGGAAGAAGAATACTGGAATAATGGCGGTCATCCTCAACAATCTGTAATTCACACAGCTTTATTTGAACGACATATCGTTTCCTCGCAGCACTTAAAAAAATGGATGATAAAACGAGGGGTAAAAGAAGAAAAAGTTTCAACTGTATATACTGCAATAGATTGTACCCAAAATAAACCCAATCTTTCTCTTAGAGAAGAATTAAGAACAAAATGGGGAGTAGATGAACATCTATGCATAATTGCATTTTCTGGAAGACTTGTCCCCCAAAAACAACCGGAAGTGTTGATTGAAACGATAAGGGAATTAAAAAAACTTCAGGATAACGGTTTTGTTCTTGCTGTAATTGGAGATGGACCGGATAGAATACTAATGGAAAATCTGATCGCAAAATACGATCTAGAAAATTTAATATGGTTCATGGGTGAACTAAGTAATACCGAAACATTAGAAACATTGCAAGCTTGTGACGTTTATTTTCTTCCCTCGCAATGGGAGGGAATTTCCTTGGCTATTTACGAAGCAATGGCAATAGCCCTACCTATAGTTGGAGCAGATGTAGGAGGACAAAAAGAGCTAGTCACATACAATGAAGGATATCTCATTAAAAAGGGAACAATACAAGAGGAAGCCAAGAACTATGCGACGATTCTTTATTCATTGGTGATCGACCCTGCTAAAAGAAAAAAAACCGGGCAAAATGCCAAAATCAGAGTACAGTCACATTTTCAACTTGATAAAATGCCTGTTCAAATTGAAAACATACTTACTGATGTAATCGACAATCACAAACTTATAGCAAAAAAAGAAATAAGTTTTTCACTTGAACAGGTATATTCACTTTTGTTCTTCGAGCGAACCCTTGCCAATAAGCTATGGGCAGATCAACATAAGTTCAACAGCAAGTCTACAAAAGATATTGCTGCAACTTCAACACAAACCCACACAATTGTAAATGAAAAAATCACATGGTATCATGAAAATTATGAGCCTCTTCCATCTTGGTATAAAAAGGGTGGACATGTTCTCAAAATCATATACCGAAAAAAAGATTGGCGCAGTATATATTCAAATAAATATAAATTAAATCCTGAAAAAGCTAGTGGAGAACAATGGTACAGGGAAGAATATGACAGTCTCCCCGACTGGTATAAAGCCATTGGAGCAAACTTGCTTAAAAAAAAAGTTAAGTAGAAATCTTGGAGACATTTCCTGTAATTACGATCATTACTCCTGTTTATAATATAAATAATGTTATAGCAGAAACGTATGCCAGTATATGTAAACAAACATTCAAAAAAATCAAATGGCTAATTGTTGATGATGGTTCTGTAAATAAAGAAACAAAAACAATATTACAGAACTTAAAGAATGATAACAGCTGGGTTGATATCTTAACACTTGATAAAAACTATGGACTTTCAGCTGCGAGAAATGAAGGTGCCAAAGCCGTTACAACTATTTATATTCTCTTTCTGGATAGCGACGACCTTATTGACCCGACCTTTCTTGAAAAAGCTTATCTATTTCTCGAATTACACCCGGAATTTTCATTTGTAAACTCTTATGTGAAAGGATTTGGAGCACAAAATTATTTTTGGCAAGGCGGCTTTCACGACAACGAACAATTTCTGTTCGAAAATAGAAATACGAGTTGTTTCATGGCAAGAAAAGAAGTGTTTACAAAAATCAACTTCGATGAATCAATGCTGAACGGCTGCGAGGATTGGGATTTTTGGCTAAAAGCAGCCACAATGGGATTATGGGGATATACGATTCCTGAATACCTTTTTTTCTACAGACGCTCAGAAACAAGCAAGTGGTCTACCTTAAAGGGTAAGCAATCATTAACCTCGACAGGTAATGAGCTTAGAAAAAAGTATGGAAGCATCCTCAAGCAAAAAAAATTCCCGACACCTCAAATGCACCAGTATGTTTTCGGGAACACAATTCCTACAAGTAGCAATTCGACATATTCAAATAAGGGAAACGATAAAACCTTACTTTGTATATTTCCTTGGCTCGAACGAGGCGGCGCAGATCAATTCAACCTTCAGTTATTAAAGGGTTTAAAAGAAAAAGGATGGAATATTACAATAGTTACTACATTAAAAAGCAAGCATACTCTTTTCGAATCCTTTCAAGTAATTACTGATGATATAATTCATCTGTCAAACCTAGGCGATGCTCACACGTATTCTTTTCTACTTTACAATATTATACAACAAAGAAACCCATCGAATATCTTTATTTCAAATTCGATGAGCGGCTATTATCTTCTACCTTGGATAAAAGCACAGTTTCCAGACATACCTATCAGCGATTATGTTCACTGTGAAGATCCTGGTTGGTATAATGGGGGGTATCCTTTCTTTTCTGCAAAGTATACTTCCTTATTAGATAAAACATTTGTTACGTCACACCAATTACGGGAGTGGTGTATACTAAAAGGGGCAGATGCTTCGAAGGTTGAAGTGTGTTACATCAATGCCGATACTTCTGTTATAAAGCATCAGCCAGAAATCAGAAATCGGTTAAGAAAAAGGCTTGATGTAAATGAGAATACAGTATTGCTATTGTATGTTGCAAGGCTTACAATGCAAAAACAACCAGATGTACTTGTAAAAGTAATTTCAGCTCTTAAATGCAAAAATTTTTCTTTCAAATGTATCATAATTGGGGATGGCCCAGAAAAAGAAGATTTGTTACTAAATATTAAAAAAGCTAATCTAAGAAAGTATGTTTCGTATTTGGGAGCTTTGCCAAATAAAGAAGTCTTGCAGTATATGGATGCTGCAGATATTTTTTTTCTCCCTTCTTTGTATGAAGGAATCGCCTTATCCATTTATGAAGCAATGGCTAAAGGGTTACCAATTGTAGGCGCAAATACCGGTGGGCAAGTTGAGCTTGTTAATAAGGACAGTGGTTTTCTTGTTCACGAAATAAATAAAGAAAGTGAAATCATTGCATATACTGAAAAGCTTGCATGGCTTATCTGCAACCCCATTGAAAGATTAAGAATGGGAAGAGAAGCAAGAACGAGGGTAGAAACCTACTTTGATCTTGAGATCATGATTGACAAAATGGATAAACTACTTTCAGAGTTAAAGACAGAACCAGGCCATCAACCTCAAAACTCAGATTATTATCTCCTAGTGTTGAATCATATGAACCACGCACAGGAACAACTTCAACACCTCTACGGACAAATTGATAATAAAGCTATTAACCTAATAATTAAGCATCAACATAGTTATCAGCGAATAAGAAGAATATACCACAGAATCCGTGCAATTATGAACACAAAAACAGGCATGTTTTGAAGTATTGGCTACTTACTACTGAGTATCCTCCCATGTATGGAGGAGGTATTGGAACATACTGTTTCCATACAGCTCATATGCTTTTAAGTAAGGGGTATGAAATTACAGTGTTTATACCAGGCAAGCATCTTACAAAAGATAAGCTTTACACAAAGGACGGCATAAGATTTGTTGAATTTGCCCTTATCAGAACAAAAGCTTCTGATTTTCTTGGATATGAAACTTTTATTGCTTTTGAATTTGCAGCAGTAATTGGTGACTATCTCAAAAAAGAAAATGTGCCCGACATCATCGAGTCACAGGAATATAATGGTATTGCTTACTATATCCTTCAAATGAAGCATTTGGGATACCCGCTTTTTTCTGAAATAAAAGTACTGCTGACGTTACACGCACCTTCATTTCTTTATCATACCTATAACGAGGTGCCGGCATACAGGCACCCCTATTTCTGGATTGGAGAAATGGAACGCTGGTGTATTCTGGCTGCGGATCAACTTACGGCTCCCGGTTATTTTCTTACGCAAGCAGTGCAACCATATTTCTCCAATAAACTTAGCAGAGAAATTAAAGTAATCCCCTACCCGTTTGAAGAGAAAGAAACAGAAAAAGATCTTTCGAAAGATATTCGAAAGAATTTGTTTTTCTTTGGTAAACTCACGCCCCAGAAAGGAATTTTTGCTTTGTTAAAAGCGATAAACAATCTAAGGAAAAAAGGGTGGTCAAATAAAATTACCATAATTGGTGGCGACCATTATTATCATCCCGAGCAAACTTCAATGCGTAGTTGGATAAAAGGGAAATATAAAGAAGAAATCCGCTCGGGGAAACTAGCACTATCTGGCAATCTTTCACCAAGTCAATTAAAAATATTATTTAATGAAGGCGTGGTGGTAATTGTTCCCAGCATTGGGGACAATTACCCCTTTACAGTAATAGAATCTATGCAACAAGGCCACCTAGTTCTTGTTTCAAAGCAGGGAGGACAGGGAGAACTTGTAAAGCACTTGGAAAATGGTCTTGTTTTCGACCATACAATCGAGGGTGATCTTGAAGAAAAAATATTACTGATCAATCAGCTTTCATTAGAAGCCTTGCAACTTATACGGAAAAAAGCAGTTACTTCCGTTAGCGAAAAGCACAATTATGAAACTGTGTTTAAAGAAAAAAAGAAGATTCTTGATGAAATGATATTTACTACAAATATTCTGAACACATTTCCGTTTACCCGGCAACCTAAAATAATTAACAACAAAAATGAAAATAAATTTATACCGGATCTTCTTTCTGTTGTAATTCCTTACTACAATATGGGCGATTATATACATGAAACGCTGGAAAGCATTTATAAATCTGCCTATACCTCGTTTGAAGTAATTATTATCAATGATGGTTCGTCTGACATACACAGCGCACTATTGGAAACTGTAAGTACATCTTATCCTGTACAGGTCTATTCCCAAAGTAACAAAGGTTTGAGTGCTGCCCGTAACGCCGGTGCAAACTTGGCCAAAGGCGAGTTTCTAGTTTTTATTGATGCTGACGATAAAATTCATCCAGATTATTTCGGCGAAGCAGTTGCGCTACTTAAGAAAAAGAAAAATGTATCATTTGTTGGATCTTGGGTTCAGTATTTTGAGCAAAGCAATGGCATCTGGCCAGCATTTACTCCAGAACCTCCCTACCTGCTTGCTTACAATATGGTTTGTAGTGGTGCACTAGTATACAATACCAATGACTTTTTGCAATATGGTTTAAATGACCCTGCTTTAAAGCATGGGCTTGAGGATTGGGATGCGGTTGTTTCCATGGTAGCAAATGGAAAGAACGGGGTAGTTATTCCAAAACTTCTTTACTATTACCGTATCAGGAAAGGATCAATGGCGAGAAGCTTCACACCAGAAAAAATAATTAGTGCAGTTACTTATATCGCAAAAAAACATCATGCCGCATATGCTCAATTTTCATCTGATCTTTCAGCACTTTACAATGCTAATGGACCGGCCTTTTTAACAAACAACATAACACTTGACCAATATAATTATCATTTGTTGCCAAGTTGGATTCCGTTTAAAACGAAGATTATTAAAGCGGTGAAACGTTTTCCCGCACTAAGAAACACAGCATTTAAAATACAATCATTATTAAAATATAGATCATGATATTACAAGTTTTAAAAGATTGGATTTCAGGGTCAAACAAATTGGAAAGAGTTTGGCTGCTTGCAAAAATTGAATTTAAACTAAGATACTACGAAAATAAACTTGGCCTTTTATGGGCGCTATTGAAACCCATTTCTGACATCTTTATATTTTACATAGCATTTGAAATAGTCCTAAAACAAGGCATTCCAAACTTCGTGTCATTTCTATTCCTTGCACTTATCCTTTGGAACTTTTTTGTTGAAAGCACGACAGGTACCATTCAGATTCTGAATAGCAAAAAATACCTGTATGAGTATACTAACATGAACAAGATAGAAATCTATCTTTCAACAATTTTATCCAATTGTATTGGTTTTACTTTCAATTTTATTTTATTCCTGCTTTATTTCCAACTTATTGACTCAGGAACACTTGGGCTAAGTGTGCAGGCTTTGTGGATCATCCCGATTTTTTTTAACCTTGTTATTTTTGCTTTGGGTTTTTCGATGATACTTTCAAATATTTATGTTTTGGCAAAAGATATAAGCCAAGTATGGATGGTAATCACGGGTATAGGGTTCTGGCTATCACCCATTTTATTCAAACTGGAAATTTTTCGACAGGCTTTGCCTGGCCTTGATTACTTGAATCCCATAGCTGGACTTATTATTAATGCTCGTAACACCGTATTATATCAGAAAAATCCAGAGTGGGATTTATTTGTTTTTAACTGGGCCTATGCCGCTTTTTTTCTACTACTTGGTTTTTTTCTTCTGAATAGAGTTGGCAAGAATGCCGCAGAAAAACTTTAAACTTTTTATATGGATAACTCTTTTGCAATACAAGCTAAGAACATCAGTAAAACATTTCACATTACTGAAGACAGTCATAATACAGTAAAACATCGTCTCTTTAATATTTTCAATCCGCCAAGATCGAAAAATGTTAACGCTGTTAAGATGATGTCATTTGATATTAAAAAAGGAGAATGTATTGGTCTATTAGGTCGTAATGGTTGTGGTAAATCAACGCTCACTAAATTAATGGCAGGAGTATATCAAACAGATACCGGTTACGTTAAGATCAATGGCAGCACAATGCTCATGAACCTTGGTGTGGGGATGAGCCACGAACTTACTGCAAGAGAAAATATTTACGTTTCAGGCTCAGTGCTTGGAATGAAAATAAAAGAAATTGATGCCATCTTCGATACAATTGTTGATTTTGCGGAGCTTCGTGAATTTATTGACACCAAAATCAAATACTTCTCATCCGGTATGGTTGCCCGTCTTGGCTTTTCCATTGCAGTGAATGCAGGTGCCGACATTATGTTCCTGGATGAAATTTTTGCAGTAGGTGATGTGAAGTTCCAGGAAAAGGCGATCAAAGTTTTTGAAAGCAGCTGGATCAAAGGAAAAACGGTTGTACTCGTGAGCCATTCTATGGATACGATCCGCAATTACTGCAGCAGGGCAGGCTTTATGAAAAACGGCGAAATGGTTTACTTTGGCGATACTGAAAAAGCAATTGAATTATACATGGCCGATAATCAATGATCGGCTATGTATTTCTTTTTGTGGCAGCAATGAACGAAAAGAAAAATCCTGCAAGCATACTTCCAATACTGCGGGCAAGATATACTTCAAAGATCATCGACACTATGAACGCTGTTACAACAAACAGGTCGAACATGTTTCCCCATTTGGCTACATCAACAAGTGGTAATACAACGAATGCCAACAGGAACATCAGCAGCCCTCCCACCCCAAACGTAAGCAACGCATCGAGGTAACTGTTGTGTACATTCTTTTTCGTTTCAATGGCCATATTAAAATTCCTTGCTTTATACACTTCATTCACAGCCTGAATACGATCACCAATACCAACTCCCGTAATCATATTGTTCTTTGCTGCTTCCCAGCCACAACTCCAAAGCGCAAGTCTTGTATTGGCCCCATTCCACTGTTCACTGTTTAACTGCATATCATAATGACTTTCTGCTCCCTTGCTGCTGTACTGATAATTGGTATAGGTTAACTCCTTAAACCGCTGAACTGTTTTTGGGAAAAATTTGAAGAGGATGAATGCGCCAATGAACATCCCAAGTATCAGTGTACTGCCTTCCAAATATTTTCGCTTTTTAATAATGTAATACACTGCAAATAAAAATAATCCTCCGTACAACAGGATCATTGCCGAGCGGCTCGCCAATAGGAAATGATATCCAAACAAAACAAGAATAGCCAGGTACAAAAGGCCGGGCATTGTAATAAATGATGCCCTTTTACTTAAAAGATAGATCAACCCAACAATTGAAATATTTACAAGCATTGCTACATAGATCGACTGTTGGAAAAAATGAACTGTCAGGCTATCATTATATAAATATCCAGTATTACCTGTTGCACGATATTGATTAAATGATAAACCGAGACTTACTAAAGCAGCAACTGTAGTAACAATAGCAAGAGCAAAAATGATCCTGTCTCTTAACTGGTTATTGATAACCATTGTACCAATTGCCAAAGGGAATAAGAAGATGGGCATCCGCATCGCTAACTGTGTAGTTGCCTCCATCTTATCTTCAGACCACAGGACACTTAAAAGATGCAGCAAATAGTAGAGAAGGAAAAGCGACATATATGGCCTGGCTTTCAGCAATTGAAATTTTCCTTTAAATGAATTGTTGCTGAATGAAATGATCACAAACATTCCTAACAGGATATTTGTAATAACCGGCATACGTGGTATAAAAAGACTGATTAAAAAAAGCAACACAAGCCAATAGAAGAGCTTCTCCTTTACACTTAATCTGCTACCCTCCCCATCCAATAATACCAATGCTTTCATAAATTAATTTGTGCCGCAAAATTAGTATGTAAAGGGCTCGGAAACTCAATTGAGCATCTGCAAACCAAGTAATAATGCTAACAATATTTTTAAAGTACATTATCACAACTCAGCAGTTTAAAAACGAGTTTTTTTCTCACCAATGGATTTCACTAAACCGAACTGTTTGACCGTGTATATAGAATTCTTTTATCTTTAGCTGAAAAATCAGACAAATCAACCCTCCACCAGCCAATATTATTGTTGATTGCGAACGCATGAAGTACCCCAACACGGGCCTCTATTATTTCTGCAAATATTTGAGTGAAGCATTAATTGAGCAAAAGCCGGCAGGCTTCAACCCTCCTGCCTTTTATATCCGCCCGTCTGAAACGGGGTTTCTTCCGGAAGGCACTTTGTATTATCCGCAAAAATGGTGGCATAAAATTTATCATCCCATTCCTTCCAATTATAAAGTATGGCATGGCACCTACCAGGGTAGCAACTATTACCCGGGTAGCAGAAAAGTAAAAAAAGTACTGACCATACATGATCTGAATTTTTTGTACGACAGCAGTAAAGACGCTGAGAAGAAAAAGAAATATTTAGAAAGAACTCAGGCAATGATCGATCGTTCCGACAGAATTGCCGTTATTTCAGAGTTTACGCACCAGTGTATCCGTGAGCATCTTGATATTTCTAATGTGCCGGTGCAAACAATTTATAATGGCTGCAATACGCCGGATGATAATTCTGTTTTTACAAAACCAGCTTTTATTGAGTCGGACACGCCGTATATTTTTTCAATTGGTACTGTGTTACGAAAGAAAAACTTTCATACCCTTCCCTGCTTACTGGTTGGCAATGATTATAAACTCATCATTGCCGGCATCACGCAGGATAAAAATTATGTAGATGAGATTTTTGCAGAAGCAAAAAAACATGGGGTTGAAGATCGGGTGCTGTTACCGGGCTCTATAACAGAAAATGAAAAATGGTGGTTGCTCAGTAATATGTTAGCCATGGCATTCCCGTCTATTTCAGAAGGGTTTGGGTTACCGGTGGTGGAGGCAATGCATTTTGGGAAACCGATCTTGCTGTCTACACATACTTGTCTCCCTGAAATTGGTGCTGATGCTGCATATTATTTCAATTCATTCGACAGCGAAGACATGCAGCAAACTTTCAAAAATGCGTTGCAACATTTTCATTCGCATCCGGAAATGGTTGACAAAGTTAAAAACAGGTCTGCCTTCTTCAGCTGGGGAACAGCGGCAAAACAATATTGGCAATTGTACCAACAGTTACTTCAGAACAAATAGTTCAGCTTCATTCAGAAAATTAATCATATGCCTGCAAAAGGATTCAGACGATATATCGAGTTATTTAAGCATATCAAAAATCCCTTTGAATACATTCTCCATAAAAATGAGCGGTTCAAACGATCGCTGATCTTTACAACTAAGCCAAACAAGATTCAGTTTCCTGTAGCATTGCCCTTGTACCAGGTGTTTAAAGAAATATTTCTTGAAGATGTTTACAATATTGAAGCTGTTGTTAAGCAAATGCCACAGAAACCTGTGATCATAGATATAGGAGCGAACGCAGGTTTCTTTGATGTATTGATCCTGTCAAAAATAAAAGATGCGAAAATATTTGCCTATGAACCCATACCCCGTAATACCCAACAAATAAAAACGGTGCTCGATGCAAACCCATCTATTAAAGATCATGTCATCGTTCACCAGGTAGCAGTAACGGGAACTCCGGCTGGTAAAATTGATCTATATATTGAATCTGAAAACGACAACAGCGTAATCGCCAGCATTTTTTCAGACTTCAATTCAAGTAATGCAAATAAGATTTCTGTAGATACCATAACGCTAACTGATATCTTACTAAAGAATGATCTTACAGAAGTTGATATTATGAAAGTAGATTGTGAAGGAAGTGAATATGATATTTTCTATAATACTGATCCTGCTTTGATACGCCGTGCAAAAATGTTATTGCTGGAAGTTCATGATCTGGATGAGGACAAAAATAATATTACAGCCATGCACAAATTCCTAGTTGATATTGGGTATGACTTAAAACATTACCCAATTAATAATTTTTGTCATGCAGTTGAAGCGGTGTTGAAAAAACAGTAAACAAGTGCTTACTCAGGCTTTGATTTTTTTGTAGTTCCTGAAATCAAACAACCGGTATCCTGTCTTTTTTTCAACCCAGTATAACAGCCAGTTCTTCAGCGTAAATTTCTTTTGATTAACATCCAGTTCTACATGCCAGTTTTTTGAGGCGATGCGTTGCTGCATAACAATTGGGTGTGTGCCTGTGAATTTCCTCAATGAATCAAATTGGCTGAAATCAAAATGATCTGATTTTTTAGGTGCAACCTCAATCGATTTATCATCATGGTAAAACCTTGCAGTAATTTTTTGTTTCTGCCGCATCTGCTCCGGGCTTTTCACCCAACCATAGTGATACACTTCTGCAGCAACAGGAACCACATTCAATTTCACTTCTCCTCTTCTGAATCCCTGTGCATCTTTATATGAGCTGATGCCGGGATCATTCCTGATGATACGCACTTCATGGCGATACCATTTGCGACTGTCGCCCACATAATCGTAAGTGCCGTAAAAATGCAGGTATTGAAATAAAAGTCCCTCTACACGTTTATCATCTTTGTAGCGTTCAGCAGTTTCTCGGATGACAGCATGGTATTTTTCATGGATCACTTCATCGGCCTGTATGTAAAAGATCCAATCGGTATCGGGCGATACATGGCTTTTTACCTTATCGGTCTCCAGCGCATACACCCGGCCACCTTCCCGCAGGTTCATATCCCAGGTGGAATAAATAATTTTCAGCTTATCCGATTTAATGGAACGGATGAGTGCATCTGTATCATCATCGCCTTTATCAACACTTACAATCATTTCATCTACCACAGGCAAAATGGAAGATATGGCTTCCCCCACAGGAAAGTCATTCAACACTGCATTGCGAACGATGGTTATACCGGTAATTTTCATGTGCTCTTTTACATTTGATTTTGGCCACATAGAATATGTTCAAAGAACCGATTTTTTTTAATACAAAGTAAAAAGCAGTGCCTGTTCGTCATGTGCTTATGCTAACGGGTAGTGGCAGAACACGGCTGAAAGATGCAGTACGCCTGCAAATAGCAGCTGCCTTTCCTGCAAACTTGTCTTATTTTTAAAGATGGTTCAAACTTTGACCATCATTTACCTTTTACTATAATTATGACATATCCATAAAAATTATCCCAGCCCGACCTTGTCGTTCAGGTGGAGACCTAACTTATACCAAAGGCGATGATAATTTTTGTGGATATGCTATGTGACCAAGAAAAAATTATAATTAACACATGAAACTGCTTTTAAAATATCTTACGCCTTATAAAGGCCTTATCACACTTACCATGGCACTGGCGGCCATCAATATTGGTTTTTCACTGATCGATCCTATTTTGTTTGGGAAGCTGATCAATTTGGCAAATCAGCACCAGGGCATCAACAAACCCCCTACGCATAATTTTGATTGGAACAGGTTCTTTTATTCTTTCAGCTGGAAAGAACCGGGAGTCCTTTTTGTTCTTACGATGTCCATCTCGGTTGCAATGGTCAGCCGTATTGCAAAAGCCTTTCAGGATTATTTTCAAAATCTCACTACACAGAAATTCGGCACAAAGGTTTTTACGGATGGTTTGAAACACGCCATGAAACTGCCCTACCAGGATTTTGAAGATCAACGCAGTGGTGAAACACTTTCTATTTTAACCAAGGTGAGAACCGATACAGAGAAATTTGTATCTGCATTTATCAATATTCTCTTCCCTGTTATCATCGGTATTGTGATCGTATCGTTATACGCATCATCTATTCACTGGACATTACCATTTATTTATTTCGGCGGCATTATTTTACTCGTCATCATTTCAAATGCACTCAGCAAGAAGGTAAAATCGGTACAAAAAACAATCGTAGCACAAACAACACAATTAGCAGGTGCCACTACTGAATCGCTCCGCAATATTGAGTTAGTAAAAAGTTTAGGGTTAACAGACCAGGAAGTAACACGCTTGAATAAAAACACATTCAAAATACTTGGCTTAGAACTCACCAAAGTAAAACGTATACGCAGTATCAGCTTTGTGCAAGGCACGTTTGTAAACACATTACGCCAGGTAATTTTGTTTATGCTGATGTGGACGATCTATAACGGACGAATGGATGCCGGCCAGTTAGTAACGATGCAGATCTTCTCCTTCTTTGTGTTTGGACCTTTGCAGGAGATCGGAAACATTCTTCTTTCTTACCGTGAAGCAGAAGCAAGTATCACCAACTTTCATATTCTGATGGAAAAGAAACCGGAAGCAACACCGGTTAATCCATTGCATCTTGGAAGAATTGAAACACTCTCATTCAACAATGTTTCATTCAAACATCAAACGGCTGGACAAAATGCTATCAGCGATATCAACTTCAATGTAAAGGTTGGCGAAACAGTTGCGTTTGTGGGCCCGTCAGGTTCGGGTAAAACCACATTGATGAAGTTGCTCGTAGGGTTGTACCGTCCGCAACAAGGAAATATTCTATACAACGGGAAAGATGAAAACTCCATCAACTTTGAGGATCTGCGTAACCAGATCGGCTTTGTAACGCAGGACACACAACTATTTAGCGGAACAATCAAAGAGAACCTGATGTTCGTAAATCCATCTGCAACAGATGAAGAACTGACGGATGCGTTGCACAAAGCAAGTTGCCAGCGATTACTGGCACGTGCGGAAAAAGGTTTAGATACCATGATCGGTGAAGGTGGGTTAAAACTCAGTGGTGGCGAAAAGCAACGTCTATCCATTGCACGTGCATTGCTGCGTAAACCACGTCTGCTCATTTTTGATGAAGCTACTTCTGCACTCGATTCGATTACCGAAGAAGAGATCACTTCAACTATTCGTGATATTTCGGCTGGTGAAAACCAGATCACGATTTTAATTGCACACAGGTTGAGCACCATTATGCATGCCGATCGTATTTATGTATTGGAAGGCGGCGACGTGGTAGAAACCGGCAATCACCAGCAACTGCTTGAAGAAAAAGGGTTGTACTATGCCATGTGGCGTCAGCAAATTGGTGAACGTAAGAAGTTAGTTGCAACAACATCTTAATGGTATAGGTTGCCAACCCTGTTGAAACTACAAGCAATTTTTTTTACCTGTAAAGTAAGTTTGGTAACATTATCCTGTTAAATTGCTAAAGGTGCTTTTTATCACTTTTTGCAAAACAGCGATGGGTTATCTTTGCAAAAATTTTTACAGCATGCCTGCTTCCAAGCCCAAACCGAATTATTTATGGAGTATGTTTTCAATGCATTGTCCACGATGCAGAAGGGGAAAGCTGTTCAAAGATTATAGTGCCTACAACTTCAAACACACATTTGATATGCACGACGAATGTCCCGTTTGCAAACAAAAGTTTGATATGGAACCCGGCTTTTGGTATGGAACCGGTTATGTGAGTTATGCGTTAACGGTTGCTATTTCAGTTGCAACCTTTGTAGCCTGGTGGGTATTGATCGGTGTGTCGTTCAGCGATAATCGTGTGTTCTGGTGGCTTGGTTTAAATTCTGCGTTCTTACTTATTTTACAACCATGGCTTATGCGGCTGAGCCGTGCCATGTATCTCTACTTTTTTGTGCGGTATAATGAAGATTACGAAACTTCGGAACCGCATCGGTTTGATTATTGAAAAAGCTTCAAGCCTTTAGCTGCCAGCTACAAGTCAATACAAAGTTTGCTCTCAGATTTCACGGATAAGCACAGATAAACATTAATTCGGTTTTTGATTTTTTAGAGCAACCTGTTTATCCCCTACCGGAAGGGGTGTGATACTGCTACACAGAGTTCTAATTGTAGGGGTGGGTCATCCGACTTCGCTCAGAATAAATAGAAATACCGAACGTACAAGAGTGCGACGCAACAGCTGCTGAACAGTATTCCTAACGACCGTTACCAAAAAACCTTGAAAATCGGTTGAAAATTCACGCTCAGGTTAACGCTCAATCCAATACTTTTGCAGCCAAATTCTCCCCATGCCAAAAGATAAATCGATTAAAAGTGTGCTGATCGTAGGCAGCGGCCCCATTGTGATCGGCCAGGCCTGCGAGTTTGATTATTCGGGTTCGCAAGCAGCCCGCAGTTTACGTGAAGAAGGAATTGAAGTGATTCTCATCAACAGCAACCCTGCTACCATCATGACCGATCCGATGATGGCCGACAAAGTGTACCTGTTGCCCCTCACCATTGAAAGTATTGAAGAGATCCTGGAAGAAAACCCACAGATCGATTCAGTATTGCCTACCATGGGCGGACAAACAGCACTGAACCTTTGTAAGGAAGCCGATGAGTTGGGTGTTTGGGAGAAATACAATGTGACTATGATTGGCGTGGATGTGAAGGCGATTGATACGGCTGAAGACAGGGAAAAATTCCGTCAGCTGATGATCGATATCGGTATTGGTGTGGCACCTAGCCGTGTAGCCAACTCATTGCTGGAAGGAAAAGAATTTGCACAAGAGATCGGTATTCCGTTGGTGATACGTCCTTCGTTTACCCTTGGCGGTACTGGTGGCGGTATTGTGATGCATAAAGATGAGCTGGATGCTGCACTCGACAGAGGTTTGAAAGCAAGCCCGATGCATGAAGTGTTGGTTGAAAAAGCATTGCTCGGCTGGAAAGAATTTGAACTGGAACTGTTACGTGATAAGAACGATAATGTGGTGATCATTTGTACTGTTGAGAACTTCGATCCGATGGGCGTGCATACCGGCGACAGTATTACAGTGGCTCCAGCCATGACATTGAGTGATACTGCTTTCCAGAACATGCGTAACATGGCGATCAAGATGATGCGTAGCCTCGGCAACTTTGCCGGTGGTTGTAACGTGCAGTTTGCATTGAATCCCGAAAATGAAGACATTATTTCGGTTGAGATCAATCCACGTGTGAGCCGTTCGTCTGCCTTGGCAAGTAAAGCAACAGGTTATCCTATTGCTAAAATCGCAGCGAAGCTGGCGATTGGTTATACATTGGATGAATTAAAAAACCAGATCACCCAAACAACATCTGCTTACTTTGAACCGGCACTTGACTATGTAATTGTGAAGATGCCACGTTGGAACTTCGACAAATTCAAAGGTGCTGATGATCGTTTAGGATTGCAGATGAAGAGTGTAGGTGAAGTGATGGCGATCGGCAGAAGCTTTACTGAGGCTGTGCAAAAAGCTTGTCAGAGCCTGGAGAACAATGCTGTTGGCCTTGGGTACTACGGACAAAGTGTAAAGCATGCTGAAGAACTGATCGAATATATCAAGGTGCCGAAATGGGATCGCATCTTCCGGATTAAAGATGCGTTGATGGCAGGCGTGAGTGTGAAAACAATTGTGGACGCAACAAAGATCGATCGTTGGTTCATTTACCAGATCCAGGATATTGTGAATATGGAGAAGGAATTGATGAAGCATGATATGCAATCGCTCACCAAAGAATTGCTTACCGAAGCAAAACGCATGGGCTTTGGCGACGAGCAGATCTGCAGAATTATGAAAGAAGATGCCAGCGAAGATGAGCTCTACGAAAAACGTAAGGCCTGGGGCATTACCCGTGTATACAAAATGGTGGATACCTGCAGTGCTGAGTTTGAAGCGAAGACGCCGTATTTCTACAGTACGTTTGAGTAAAAGCAAGAATATTGAAGATAGAATATAAAAGAAGCATTGATTAATCGTCAATGCTTCTTTCTTTTTCATACACTACGAATCTTCATCGGAAACGTTTTTTATCTTACATCGCCATGATCAAGAACCTGAAAGCATTATTGTTTGGCTTACTTGTTGCACTTGTGCTTTGCGAAATTGTTTTGCGCATTTACAACCCGTTTACCAATTTCACCAAACAGGGAAAATTGGTATTACCGGCTAACCAACAAACTGTATTCGATAATCAATGGATCAAACAGCTTGATGCAAAAATCAACTACAGTCGCAATTCCCTGGGCTTTCGTGGACCGATGCCAACGGATAGTATTTCAAAACTCAATTCCATCATTACGATTGGCGGCAGCACTACGGAATGCCGTTTCCTGAGTGATAGTACCACCTGGCCCTTTTTGTTGGGAGAAGAATTGAAAGATTCTGTTCCCAATGTTTGGGTGAACAATGCAGGCATTGATGGTCATTCAACATTTGGTCATTTGTTGTTGATGAAAGAATACATCTGCAAACTAAAACCCAAATATGTGGTATTGTTGACGGGTGTGAATGATGTGGAAACAGAAAAGCCGGAAAGCTTTGATGTGATGAATGAAAATAAATTGCAATACAGTTCCGGGAAAGCATTCTTTAAATCATTGCTGAATAAAACAGAAATTGGTGCAACTGTTTTTCAATTGTACAATATCCGTTTAGCCTATAAAAAAGGGTTGATTCATAAAGATGTTGATTTTAAACAACTGAAGGATACAACTTATGCCGCTGCTTACATACAGGAAGTGATTACAAAACAGAAAAGCTATCTCACCGGCTACCAATCAAGGTTACAGCAGGTCATCAATATTTGTAAAGCAAATAACATTCAACCAATACTTCTTACCCAACCTTCTTTATATGGATCTTTTAAAGACAGTATAACATCTGTACAAATGGACCTAAAATTTCATGAAAGCAACCCGGCGAAAAACAATTTACTGCAGGAACAGGTATTGGAAGAATATAACAATGTTGTTCGTTCGTTCAGTACACAGGCCACTGTTATTGACCTAGCGAAAATGATGCCCAAGAATACGGCTTACTATTATGACTTTATACATTTCAATAAACTGGGGGCTGCGAAGGTGGCAGAGATTCTGGGTGAAGAAATAGAGTCACTGATGACACGGACGAAACAAATAAGCACAGATTAAATCATTTGTCATCCGCCCAAATCAGCATAAACAGTGTTTCTATCAAATCGCTTATTTTGCACCCATGTACATTCTCGGCATCTCAGCTTTTTACCATGATTCAGCAGCAGCCATCATTAAAGATGGAGAGATCATTGCCGCAGCTCAGGAAGAGCGGTTCAGCCGAAAAAAACATGATGCCGGGTTTCCTTCAAAAGCAGTTGAGTATTGTTTACGGGAAGCAGGTATTACCATCGATCAACTGGAAGCAGTTGTATTTTACGATAAGCCTTTGCTGAAGTTTGAACGATTGTTGGAAACCTATTATGCATTTGCACCAAAAGGTTTTGCATCTTTTCTAATGGCCATGCCGGTTTGGTTAAATGAAAAGCTGTTTTTGAAAAAGATGATCCGTGATGAGCTTAAGAAAATTCAGCTCTACGATAAAAAGAAGCTAAAACTGTTATTTCCGGAACATCATCTCAGTCATGCTGCATCGGCGTTTTATCCATCGCCTTTTGAAGAAGCAGCGATCTTAACCATTGATGGTGTGGGTGAATGGGCCACAACTACTATTTGCAAAGGAAAAGGTAAACAAATTGAAATACTAAAGCATCTTAACTTCCCCCACTCTGTTGGTTTATTGTATTCTGCTTTTACTTACTATTTAGGCTTCAAGGTAAACAGTGGTGAATATAAATTAATGGGCTTGGCTCCTTACGGCGATCCATCATCGGAACAAACAAAACAATTTGTTTCAATCATCAAAGAAAAGCTGGTAAAGATCTATGAAGATGGTTCCATTTACTTAGATCAACATTACTTCAATTATTCTGTTGGGTTGCGGATGGTAAAGGATAAAAAGTTTGAAACACTGTTTGGTTTCAAACGTAGAAGCGAAGAAGAAGAATTAACACAACAACATTGCAATCTTGCACTTGCTATTCAACAGGTAACAGAAGAAATCGTAGTAAAGCTGGCTGCACATGCAAAAGAAATTACAGGTTCAACTAATATTTGCTTATCAGGTGGCGTAGCATTGAATTGCGTAGCAAATGGAAAACTGCAGAATTCAAACCTGTTCGAACATATTTTTATTCAGCCTGCCAGTGGCGATGCAGGTGGTTCAGTTGGTGCAGCATTAGCAGCGCATCATATTTATTTTGAAAAAGAACGAAGTATTGCAAATTCAATGGATACCATGAAAGGTTCGTATCTCGGTCCTTCTTTTTCTACTGAAGAGATTGAACCTGTTATTCACCAATACAAAGCTGTTGCAACAGCATTCAACAACAGAGATGAATTAAATAAAGCTGTTGCAACACATATCAGCAACGGAAACGTCATTGGTTGGTTTCAGGGACGGATGGAGTTTGGCCCACGTGCATTGGGCAACAGAAGTATTATTGCCGATCCACGCAATCCGGAGATGCAGAAGAAACTCAACCTGAAAATAAAATACAGGGAAGGGTTTCGACCTTTTGCTCCTGCTGTTCTTGCAGAAGATGTGCAGGATTATTTTGAATTAATTACTTCATCACCTTATATGTTGCTGGTGCAACCGGTGAAGAAAACCTTACAGCACCCCGTTCCAAATAATTATCATCAACTCAATTTGTCTGATAAATTATATTTTCAACGCAGCAGTTTGCCAGCCGTAACGCATATCGATTATTCGGCTCGGGTGCAAACAGTGCATAAAGAAACGAATACTGCATTTTATGATCTACTTACAGCTTTCAAACAACAAACCGGTTGTGCCGTTTTGATAAACACCAGCTTCAATGTGCGTGGCGAACCGGTTGTTTGCACGCCACAGGAAGCTTATCAGTGCTTCATGCGCACAGAAATGGATTATCTTGTTATTGAAAACTATTTGTTCAGTAAACTGGAACAACTGGAGTGGAAAGAAAAAGATGATTGGAAGAAAACCCTTCAAGCTGATTAACTTTGTAGAACTATGATCGAATTCTTAAAAGATATGTGGGCCTTTTTAAAAGAACGTAAAAAATGGTGGCTGGCCCCAATTATCATTGTAATGCTTTTACTTGGTGTATTACTTATTTTCGGCGGTAGCTCTGCCGTTGCACCTTTTATTTACTCGTTATTTTAAATGAAGTGGCAGGCTAAACATACCTCACTTGTTGTAATAGCCGCAGGCTTTGCAGTTTTGTATTTGTTTTCCCGCAAAGAATGGTTGCTAACGCCTATTGGTGTTTGTTTTATTGGTTTCATCTTAGGCCCGGTTGGAGACCTTATCCATATTATCTGGTTGCAGTTGGCGAAAGTGCTGGGGTATATCAACAGCCGGATCATCTTGTCCATTTTATTTTTCCTTCTGTTATCTCCATTAGCACTTTTCAGAAAACTGTTTCAACCAAAAAACCAACCCTATCAATCGTTGAAAAGTTTTTTCACTACACGCAATCATGTTTACACGAAAGAAGATCTTCAGACTCCCTGGTAGTTAGCTATTTCGTAACGACAATTTTAATCGTAGCAAATAAACAAACGTATTGACGGCACCTTTCAGCATCATTATTGAAAAGCCAGTGCCTGTTCTGGGCTTCCTGAAATTCTGCTTTACCTGTAAAACTTTGATCCTTCGTTTTTCTTTTACAAACAAAGCACTTAACAGCACATTCGGGGCAAAACACTTAACTGGTATTTTTTCAATAGAAGATTGAAGTACTTCCAAACGGATAAGCCTGTAAGGACAATTACTGTCCTTTATCCCACTTCCAAAAAACAACCGAATGCTGAATGATGAAAGAGCTGAAAGAAATTTTCTGAAAATACCTGTTTGCTTTTCTATAATACGTTCACCCAGCAATACATCATACAACTTTCGCTCTTCCCAAAAAGAGCGAAATACATGATGATCTAACTCATGATCTGAGTCAACTTGAAAAACCCATTCTGCAGCATCGCTTTCTTTGTAAGCCTGTATCAATGTTGAACCATGACCACTATTGGGTTTATGAATTACTTCAATTCGCTGATTTGACCTTGCAAGTTCATCCAACAACAACCCGGATTGATCTTTTGATCCATCATTGTAAAAGCGGATAACGAAATCAATATTCAATCCTTGCAATATTCTTACCCAGTCCTTAACAAATTCTTTTAATATACCTGCTTCATTATATACAGGTACCAGCACAATGAGTTCCCTGGAGTTAAGGTGTTGCATTTGTATTTCGCTTAAAGAGAATGTAGTCGTGTTTCCTGTATTGCTCTGTATAATTTTTCTTCAGGTAATCTTCCCATTGTTCCTGGAATGCTTTACGATCAACGGGGTTTTTCAAATAAAAATCCAATACATAGGTCGTCTTGTTTTTGTCCAGGCTCGCCATGATCTCTTTGATCACATTTCCATCCTTATCAAAATTTTCAAGATGCTGACTGTATTGTGTGGTATAAACCCATTTGGCAGGCGAAAGAGTATTGAGATTATTATTAAGTCCAAGAAAGGGTGTATGCCCCATAACGAATAATTGCCCATCCTTATTTCTTACATCCTGCAGTTGTTGCGTTAATTCCTCAATTTGAAAATACGTTGCTGAATATTTTAGTTTTCGAATACTGCTGAACGAATTCTTCCACATACCAAAAAATAACACTGCCGTAAAAACAAAGATTAACGGTTTTAAATATCGTTTAGGAAAATATTGCTCGCTTTCTTTTGCAATTAACATTGCCGATATAGCAACAACAGCACTGAATGTAAGCAGGTAATGATAAACAGCAATGTAATCAATAATGCGGCCTGCAAATACTTTTACACAAAGACTGATCAATAGTGTAAAGAAACAGGCAAGGTGTAATGATACATTTTTCCTTTTTATGAGGTAGTAAGTATGTAATGCCAGCAAAGGGAACACAAGGAACATGAATCTCGTGTGAAAGAGGATGCTGAGTGTGCCCGTAATTTTATATAGCGCAGGCCTGCGGCTTTCGTAAACGAAAAAATTAAAAAGGTAACTCTGCTCCCAGTAATCAGTAAGTCCTCCGTTTATTGCAATCCAGATTATCAGTGGTGCTGTCACCAACAAAAAACCCGCAGCCATCAGCAATATCCGTTTAAAAACCAGCGCTGCATTTGCCTTGCTACCGTCTAACGCTTTTGCAAACAGGTAATACATCACAAATGGAAATGCCAGTATCATCTCTTCCTGCTGCATATGAAAAACAAGGGCACACAATACGCCTGAGAGTAAATACTTTTTGCCCGGGTTCATCAGTATCACAGAAAAAAGTATTGCCAGGAAACAGGCTGCATATTCTCTTGTAAGCAACCCCGACATTAAAATAAAAGGTGGCAATAAGCAAATGAGAAAAATAACGGGATACAACCAGGGGTTTGAAAGTTTATGATACTTCGCAGCTTTATAAATAAAAAGACTGGCGATCCATTTCGTGAGCACACCTAATAAATAATAACCCCATGCTTTAAACGGCCATGCTAATGCCAGCATTAAAAAGATCAACGGTGGTTTATGATCAAAGAAAGTTTTGTAAGGTATCTGCCCTTTCCAGATCGTCATGGCTCCATAGATGAACACTTGCTTATCGTGCCCAACTCCTGTAAGTGTAGGGAAAAGTGAAATACTCAATACCATTGTTATCAGTAACAATACAATTGCGTTCAGTTTATCTCTATTCATGAAGTATGCAAAGTTTTTATTTGATCATCAAAAATTTCCAATGCCCGGTTAATGGTTTCGTGCATATCATAATACTTGTAGTCACCCAACCGGCCTGCTACAATAAGATTCTTTTCCTGGCCGACTAATTTTCTATACTCTTTAGCAAGTGCTATATTCTCAGCATTGGGTATGGGATAAAAAGGTTCGCTTCCATCATCTGCTTTTGAATACTCTGTAAATACAATCGTTTTTTCTTTTGTATAACTACGTTCGGGATGAAGATGTCTTGGTTCGTGCTGTCTTGTATACGGAACAGCAACATCTGCAAAATTCATAACACTTGTCCCTTGATAATCTTCAACACCAACTACCTGTTTCTCAAATTGCAGCGTACGCCAATTCAGTTTACCAAGCGAATAATTAAAATAACGATCAAGCGGACCACTGTAAATAATTGTTGCATCGGCGGCAAGTTGATCTTTCACATCAAAAAAGTCAGTATTCAATCGCACATCAATCAACGGATCACTCAACAAGTTTTCAAAAATGGCGGTATATCCATTCGAGGGTACACCTTGATATGTTGAGAAATAATAGTTCTCATCATAATTTTTTCTGAAGGGCAACCTACTTAAAAGATCTGCCGGCAATTTCGCAGGGTCAGTTTGCCATTGCTTGGCTGAATATCCTCTTATAAAAGCCTCATATAACTGTCTTCCCACAAGGCTGATCGCTTTTGCTTCGAATGAAGAGGTATCGCTTATATTTTCCTTTGCTGCCTGTTGATGCAAAAACTCTTCTACCTCAAATGGCTTTAACGACAAGGAAAAAAAGCTATTGATCGTTTCAAGGTTTATTGGCAATTGGTACACTTTACCTTCATGCGTAGTAAGTACCTGGTGCCGGTATTGATTAAAGGAAGTGAACTGGTTAATGTAGTTCCATACCCGTTCGTTGGAGGTATGAAAAATATGTGTGCCATATTTGTGAAATTCGATCCCGGTTTCAGGGTCAGTTTCCGAATAGCAATTTCCTCCAATATGTCCCCTCTTTTCCAGCACCAGCACTGGCTTTTTTAAAACAGAGGCAATTCGTTCCGCCAAAACCGAGCCCAGAAAACCGCTTCCGGCAATAACATATTTATAGTCAGATATCTGCATCCATACAAATATAGGGGCTGTAATTTTCTAATAGCCGCAGGTTGTAAGTAAACAAATCAGTGTTAGTTGTTCAGTTAGATAAAGTGCAAAAAAATCTCTCAAAATTTTTCACACAACCGTACATTTGCACCGCAATGGCAAATACGATCCTCCACAACGAATCCATTCCATCTCAACGTAAAAAAATTATTGTTCTCGGCAGTGGTCCCAACCGCATTGGTCAGGGTATCGAGTTCGATTACTGCTGTGTTCATGGTCTCCTCGCCATTAAAGAATGTGGCTACGAAGCGATCATGGTGAACTGTAACCCCGAAACCGTAAGTACCGACTTCGATATGGCTGACAAGCTGTATTTTGAACCGGTGAACTGGGAGCATCTCTGGGAAATTATTGAGCTGGAAAAACCTTACGGTGTAATTGTACAGCTGGGCGGACAGACTGCCCTCAAGCTGGCAAAACGTCTGCACGAAAGAGGCATCCGAATCATCGGTTCTTCATTCGACAGTATGGATATTGCCGAAGACCGTGGCCGCTTCAGCGATTTGTTGAAAGAACTGGAAATTCCTTATCCGAAATATGGCACAGCTTATACCACAGACGATGCCATTGAAGTGGCAAAAGAAGTTGGTTACCCGGTGCTGGTTCGTCCCAGCTATGTATTGGGCGGACAAAGGATGCGTATCGTTATCAACGAAACCGAGCTGGAGAGTGCGGTGTTGAGTCTCATCAAACATTTGCCCGGCAATAAAATCCTTATCGATCATTTCCTCGATCGCTGCCAGGAAGCCGAGATCGATGCGATTTACGATGGTGAGAATTTTCATATAATGGGTGTTATGGAACACATTGAACCTGCAGGTATTCACAGTGGCGATAGTCATGCAGTATTACCTGAGTTTAACCTTACACCATTGGTGGTTGCAACCATGGAAGAATATGCAAAGAAAATTGCGAAAGCATTGAAAATACAAGGTCTTATCAACATCCAGTTTGCCATTAAAGATGGTAAAGTATTTGTGATCGAAGCCAATCCACGTGCAAGTCGCACCACGCCGTTCATTGCAAAGGCCTACCAGATACCTTACCTCAACATTGCAACTAAAGTAATGATGGGAGTAAATAAACTCACCGACTTTACATTCGAGAAAAAACTAACCGGTTATGCTATTAAAGAACCGGTGTTCAGCTTCAGTAAATTCCCGAACGTAAACAAGGAGCTCGGACCAGAAATGAAGAGCACTGGTGAAGCCATCCGCTTTATAAAAAACCTTCGTGATCCTTACTTCCGCCAGTTGTATAAAGACAGAAGTATGTATCTCAGTAAATAAATTTCAAACTCCGCACTTGCGGAGTTTTTTTATGGCTGCCGGGAAGGCGATAAAACGGAAAGAAAACTTATCGCCTTCCCGTCTTTCCGGCTCATTATTTTTTTGTTACAAGTTTTTGTGCTTCGTAGCATCACCTGTTGCGTCGCACTCTTGTACTGCATTGCAGAAAGCGGCTATTCTTCTTAACTTAGAACTATGAAAAACGAAGTACAATCGATCATCAGCAATCTCGAAAGAGTGTTAACCGGTCAGCCTTGGTATGGCGAAGCAGTAATGCCCATGCTGCGCAAAATTCATCCGGCAGTGGTGTACATCAATCCAAAAAATTCACATGCAGCCATTGAAATATTGTATCACATAATCACCTGGGCTGAGTTTACCTTAAGCCGTTTGCAAAACAAACAGGACTACGATCTCAAAACAGCCGAAGAAATAGATTGGCGCATGATCGACCCCAAAATTCATACCTGGGAAAAAGGATTGAACGAGTTTGAGCAAATTCACAAACAGATTGTTGCTGAACTGCAAACCAAAGACGATTCATTTTTGAAAGAAATGGTTGATTACAGGGAATACAATTTCCGCTTTCTCCTCAACGGGTTAATACAACATAACATTTACCACCTCGGTCAGATCGCCTACCTGAAAAATCTATTAGGCGAATAATATAGCTCACACCTGCCCGCCGTAAGCCATGCAGGCGGGGATTGCACGGTTGCTCACAGATTTTTTATTTCGTCTGTGTGTTTCTGTGAAATCAGTGAGTTACCCTTCAGCAAAAAAGGGTTAAATCCCCCCTGTCAATTCGCAGTGTCAGTTTCTATTTTGCCGGAAATAGCTGCTGATGATACCTGTCTGGAAAAACATTCCATTTTTACGCATTATCATTCCGTTAAGCACTGGTATTTTAACCGGATGGTATTTTTCATTACACTGGCAGGTTCCTTTAATTGCGTCCATCATTGCACTTCCGTTTTTCCTTTACCTGCAGTTCAGCGGCGAGCGAAGCAGGTACTATAACAGTTGGCTCGATGGATTTTCGTTCAACATCATTTTCATTTCTTTTGGTATTGCACTAACATGGCTGCAACAAAAGCCACATCAACCAAATTGGGCCGGTCATTTTTATAAAGAAGGCGATGTGGTGCAATTACGTTTATTGGAACCATTAAGTGAACGGGAGAAAACGTACAAAGCACTTAGTGAGATCAGCGTTGTTTATCATCTGCAAAAAGCAAGAAAGGTAACAGGCAGGGCGATGATCTATTTCCGAAAGGATAGCATTGCGCCTGCCTTGCAATACGGCGATGCCATTCTTGTGCGCAGCAACTTACAGGAAATAAAAAATGCAGGTAACCCCGGCAGTTTCGATTACAAGCGCTATGCTTTGTTCAACGGCATCACACATCAGCTCTTTGTAAAATCAGATGAGTATAGAAAACTACCTGTGCAACAAACATCACTCTTCAATGAAAAGATATACGGGTTTAGAACTTATATTCTGAAAACCATTCGCAAATATGTAAAGGGCGATATGGAAAGCAGCATTGCAGAAGCCTTGCTCATCGGCTACCGTGATGATCTCGACAGAGATCTGGTGCAGGCTTACAGCAATACAGGTGTAGTGCATATCATTGCCGTAAGCGGCATGCATCTTGGATTGATCTATGGCTTACTGATGTTTCTATTAAAGGGGCTGAACCGAAACAAGCGTTTGAAAGTAATAAAAGCTATTTTGATCATTACGTTATTGTGGCTGTTCAGTTTATTAACAGGTGCAAGTGCATCAGTATTAAGAGCGGTACTCATGTTTACCTGTATTGCAGGAGGCGATCTGCTTGGTAAGAAAGGAAATATTTACAACAGCATGGCTTTATCAGCTGTGGTGTTGCTATTCTTCAATCCGTTTCTATTATGGGATGTAGGCTTTCAATTATCCTATGCCGCAGTGTTGAGCATTGTTCTCTTTATGAAACCTATTTACAACTGGTTCGCTATTCAAAACAAATTATTAGATGGGCTTTGGAAATTAAATGCACTCACACTCTCTGCGCAAATTTTAACGTTGCCGCTTTGCATGTATCATTTTCACCAGGCACCAACATTATTTCTCATCACTAATTTAATTGCTGTTCCATTATCAAGTCTGGTTCTGTATGCTTTGATATTATTGATGGTTGTATCACCAATCGCTGTACTTGCAAATGCAACCGGCTGGCTCATTACAAAAATGCTTTGGCTCATGAATCAATTCATTCTTTGGGTTGATCATTTTCGTTTTGCAGTAGTGGATGGTATTCAACATGCACCCATCCAAACCATTTTGCTGTATGCAATTATTGCAGCAGCAGGCATCTGGCTCATTGAGAAAAACAAAACTGCTTTTCGTTGGCTACTCGGCTTTGTCGTTTGCTTCTTTGCTTTGCAGGCATTTTATCGCTATCAAACAATACAGCAAAAAAAGCTCATTGTGTATAATCTGTCGCAACACACTGCTATTGATTTTATGTTGGGCGATCAATATTATTTCGCTGGTGATGCGGTGTTATTACAAGATGGTTTCCTGCGTAACTTTCACCTCAAACCTTCCCGTATTGCACACCGTACCTATGAGCAGCCAAATATCAATCCAACAACAAACAAAACCTGGACAGTCAACAACAAAACCATCCTTCACATCAACCAATCTTACCGCTACGATTCAACAATTCAAATCAACGCTGACGTAGTCATCATCTCCCAAAACCCCAAACTCTACCTCAACCAATTACAGAAAACAATCAACTGTAAGTTGCTGGTCTTCGACAGTTCCAACCCGCAATGGAAGCTCAAATACTGGAAAGCCGATTGTCAAAAACTCGGCATTAACTATTTCTGCACAAGTGAGCAGGGCGCTTTTGTGATGAACCTGTAGAGGCTTACCTTTGCGGCTTCTAAAATAGAATGCCACCCTCTGTGGCCCAAAAACTTTCACCTTGTTATGAAGAAAATTCAATCGGCACTCATTTCAGTTTTTTACAAAGACGGACTCGATTCATTGGTAAAGCTCCTGCACGAGCAAAATGTAACTATCTACTCTACCGGTGGTACGCAACAGTTTATTGAAAAACTCGGCGTTCCTGTAGTGCCTGTTGAAAATTTAACCAGCTACCCGTCTATTTTGGGTGGCCGTGTAAAAACATTGCACCCTTCTGTGTTTGGCGGTATTCTTGGCAAGCGTGATGATGAACAGCATTTGGCTGAAATGAAGCAATACAATATTCCCGAAATGGATCTCGTGATCGTTGATCTTTATCCGTTCGAAGAAACCGTTGCTTCAACTACCGACGAAAAAGCGATCATTGAAAAAATTGATATCGGCGGACCATCTATGATCCGTGCCGGTGCAAAAAATCATAAAGACGTTGTGGTATTGGCAGCAAAGAAAGAATATGCGGTATTAGAAGGTATTCTTCGTGAACAGAACGGTGAAACAAGTTATGAGCAACGCCGTGCATTTGCCATCAAAGCATTTGATGTGTGTACTGCATACGATACGGCTATCAGCAACTACTTCCACCAATCGGCTGTTGAAACGCCATTCAACAAGGAAGAAAAGATCATGCGTTATGGTGAGAATCCGCATCAGAGTGCACGCTTCTTTGGCAACCTTGATGAACTGTTTACACAATTAAACGGTAAAGAACTTTCTTATAATAATCTGGTTGATGTGGATGCAGCTGTGCAACTCATCAAAGAGTTTACAGATACAACGTTCGCCATCATCAAACACACCAACGTATGCGGCGTTGCACAACGTGCAATAGTGAAAGACAGTTGGGATACTGCATTGGCAGGCGATCCTGAAAGTGCATTTGGCGGTGTATTGGTTTGTAATGGTGAAATTGATAAAGCCACAGCAGAAGCTATCAATGAAATTTTCTTTGAAGTATTGATCGCTCCTTCATTTGCTGCTGATGCATTGGAAGTATTGAAATCGAAGAAGAACCGTATTCTTTTACAACTGAAACAGCAACCAAAGGTAAAAGAGCAATACAAATCATTACTAAATGGCGTATTGGTGCAAGGTGTCGATGAAGGCAATTATACTGAATGGAAAGAAGCAGGCGGTCGTGAAACAACTGCTGCGGAGAAAGATGATCTCACTTTTGCCAACCTCATCTGTAAACATTTAAAATCGAATGCCATTGCATTGGTGAAGAATAAACAACTGGTGGGTAAAGGTTGCGGACAAACAAGCCGTATCGATTCATTGCGTCAGTCTGTTGAAAAAGCAAAACAATTCAATTTCGATCTCAATGGCGCAGTGATGGCGAGTGATGCGTTCTTCCCGTTCAATGATTGTGTGCAGTTGGGTCATGCAGCAGGCATTGTTGCATTTATTCAGCCGGGCGGTTCTATACGTGACAATGACTCAATCGAATATTGTAAACAAAATAACCTGGCGATGGTAATCACAGGTATGAGACATTTTAAACATTAATGCAAAAACCCCGGATCAATAAAGCACTCGATGCTTCAACAGATGCACTCAAAAGCTTATCCCTTTTTAATCCTTTAACCATCAGGAAAAAAGGAACAAGAGCAAAAGCATTGTTTGCATTGGCCGTTGTGTGTGTGTTATGGGGTACAACGTGGATCGCTTCAAAAGAAGGTGTGCGGCATATGCCTTCCGCAATTCAGCTCTCCGGGATGCGTCAATTACTGGGCGGCCTTTGTTACATGATCTTCTTCATTGCAAAAGGAACGCAGTTTCCGAGAGGAAAAGAATTAATTCCCTTGCTTATTTTAGCCTTGCTGAATTTTGTATTGAGCAATGGACTCAGCACATGGGGATTGAAATATATTTCTTCAGGTCTAGGTGCCATCATGGGTGCTATCTTTCCGTTGTGGATCGTAATCATCAACCTGTTTGGTTCTAAAGAAAAAATACCTGCTAAGGCCTTACTTGGTTTGATGATTGGCTTTGGTGGAGTGTGTGTTATTTTTTATGAACACCTGCAGGATTTCTTTGATCCCAATTTTCGCTTTGGTATTTTGATCTCACTTATTGCAACATGGACATGGGCATTTGGTTCACTATACACGAAGAAGCAGGCTGCAAATTTTAACCCCTATTTTGGACTAGGTTTTCAAATGGTAATTGCGGGTGCTGCGTTATTGGGTATTTCCACAACTGATCCGAATTTTACACCGTTTACTGAAATTGCATGGCAGGCATGGGCAGCTATCGGTTATCTTGTTTTGTTTGGTTCTGTAATTGCGTTTGTTTGTTATCTCTATGCCCTGCAAAATTTACCAACCGAACAGGCAAGTATATACGCCTATGTAAATCCGGTTGTTGCTGTGTTGTTTGGTGTATGGATCTTTGATGAAATGATCTCTGTTACATTGGCAACTGGAGGATTGGTTGCGTTGCTGGGTGTTTATCTTGTAAACAAAGCGTATAAGAAAACTGCTGAGGAGCAACGTGATGTTGCCGATAATTAATCCCGTTATCTTTACTGCATGGCCGAAGAAAAAATCAGTTTAAATAAATACATTAGCGCCACAGGTTATTGTTCACGCCGTGAAGCAGATAAGCTGATCGATCAGGCACGTGTGGTTGTAAATGGCAATATTGCATTGGCCGGCACAAGAGTTTCTTCAAAAGACAAAGTGTATATTGATGATGAATTACTGAAAGTAAAATCTACTGCCAAACAAGATCAGTTCATTATAGCTTTTAACAAACCGCTGAACATTACTTCCACCACCGATGAAAAGGATCGCACCAATATTATCCGCTTTATCAATCATCCCAAACGCATCTTTCCTATTGGCAGGTTAGATAAAGATTCTGAAGGGTTGATCTTTCTTACCAATAATGGTGATATCGTTAATAAAATTTTGCGTGCAGGAAACGAACATGAAAAAGAATACATCGTTACTGTCAATAAAAAATTAACACCGGATTTTGCTGCGAAGATGAGCAATGGTGTGCACATTCTCAACACTGTCACACTTCCCTGCAAAGTGCGCACATTAAGCGGTAAAAGTTTTTCCATTATTCTCAAACAGGGATTGAACCGCCAGATCCGCCGTATGTGTGAGGCATTTGGTTATGAAGTGGTGAGCTTGCGTCGTGTACGAATCATGAATATTCAACTCGGAAATATTGCAGTTGGTAAGTGGCGCTATTTAAGCGATCCGGAAATGAAAGAGTTAATGCAGATGCTTGAAGGATCGAAAAATGAATATTAGAACTGTCATTCCGAGGCACGAGGAATCTGCCCAGCTTTCCACTATTGCTCAACAGATCTCTCCTTCGTCGAGATGACAGTAGCAACAAAATTTTCATACATCTCTTTCCAACCTTTAAACATTGGATCTGTTCCCAACATGTGATTGTGAAAGATAGTTATGAATGTGCCGTTTACCGCTTGCACTTCGCTGCAAAGTTTTTTTATTTCTTCCAATGCTTCTTCAGTTGAATGATGCAATTCATAAAATGAATTTGCATCCATGTACGCAAAGGGATGTACACGCAAAGCAGTCGTTTCTTCTTTTTCCAGGTCGTACCACAAAAACGAATGAGAGGTTGATGCTCGAAACCCATTGACAGTTCCATAGCCCATACTGTATTCGTCTGTAAATCCATTTACAATTAATGAACGGTAAGAATGCGGCAGATGAAACTGAATATAATGATTGCGTGTTAGCGGAATGGGCTTCCGAACAATCGTCTGAAGTATTTCCTTTTCCTTTTTCAATGCAGTTGGATTTACTGCGCTTTCAGTTGAAGGATGAATAGCAACAGTTGCCTTAGCTGCAGTTGAACGGATCAGTTGCTGTAATGCAGTTTTTCTTGGCGAAATATTTTTATCGTATTCATTGTTTCGTTCTGCCAATAAGAAAAAGTAAATCGGTTGTAACGCATATTGTTCATGCAGTTGTTGCAGCCAATCATATGAATCGAAAGGGTCTGTTTCTTTTCCACTCAAAACTCTTAATCTTTTTGCAATAGTTGAGGGATGCATTACTACTGCACCAACTGTTTTAAGCAAGCCTTTATGTTTGTAACTCCAGGCAATGTCGATATCGTAAGTAGGGAGAAAGGTGAACGGTGAGTGGTGAGTAGTGAGTAGTGAGTAGCGTTGCTTCAACTTCGCCTCAAACTTCATCAACCATACATCAATAATTGGCTGATGCAAGAATCCTTCTTTCCATGCTAAGGAATTCCAATGTGCATAGCGACCATATTCATCTGGTTCGTATTCCAAATACTCTTCGTAACGGGTGATGAGGTAGAATATCGCAGAGAAAATATCAAACCCTACATCATCTGTTGTTTGAAAGAACGCTTTACCGTCTTCCCAATTAAAACAAGTAATGTATTGCTTGCGTATATCGTGCTGCAAGAGTAAGCCTGTTGATTGCAGAAACAAAGATGAATCATCAATCCGCTCCTCTGCATATACAAGCTTAACATCATTGCTTTGCTGAAACAACGTTAGATCATCTGTTACCGCCACATCGATCTGCCAACGTTCATTCAGCAGCTGAATGATATAACTGATGCGGGGTGTAATATGCGGAGTGTAAACAAGCATGTTTGAATTTACTGCCCGTTTCGTTCACGCCAAAGTTGATTGAAACTTTTTTCAGGGAAATGCATTTCGCCACGGTGGCGTGTCCAGTCTTTTACGAATTTATTGATCATCCAGCTGCGCATTTTACTGCTGCCGGTGTTCATGAGTTTACGACTGAGTGATACTTTTTTCCAAACCTTCCAGGCCATGCGTTCGCCAAACGAAGCATAACCTTCTTCCACTGCTTCATACCTGTTCTCTAATAACAACTCGTGCAGATTAATACGCATCGGACAAACTTCTGTACAGTTACCACATAATGATGATGCATAACTGAGATGTTTGTATTCTTCCAAGCCACTGAGATGTGGTGTTAATACTTTACCGATAGGACCACTGTAGGTTGTACCATAACTATGTCCGCCGATATTTTTATAAACCGGGCACGCATTTAAACAAGCACCGCAACGGATGCAATATAAACTCTCTCTTGTCTTTGGATTCTTCAATACGTTTGTGCGACCATTATCCAACAGGATCACAATCATTTCGTCAGGACCATCTTTCTCTCCGGGTTGTTTCGGGCCAAGCACTATACTGTTATACACAGTTACATTTTGTCCGGTACCATACGTTGAAAGCAAGGGCCAGAATAAACCCAGGTCGTTCATACTCGGCAATACTTTCTCAATGCCTACGATAACGATATGTGTTTTAGGAAATGCACAACTCAATCTTGCATTACCTTCATTTTCTGTAACGGCAATACCACCAACATCAGCTAAAATAAAATTCGCACCTGTTACACCCACTTCGGCCTGCACATATTTTTCACGAAGAATTTTTCTTGCAACCAATGTCAACTGTTCAGGTGTTGCTTTGGGATCAGTTCCTAATTTATCGGCAAACAGTTTTGCTACATCTTCTTTGCTTTTGTGCATGGCCGGTGTAACAATATGGTAAGGCGGTTCATCATCCAATTGCTGAATGTATTCACCGAGATCTGTTTCAACACTTTCAATATTGTGTTTGGCAAGAAAATCATTAAGATGAATTTCTTCCGTCACCATACTCTTACTCTTCACCAATGTTTTGCAATTCTTTGCTTCACATATTTTCAATATTTCATCACAAGCCTGTTGTGCATTTTCAGCCCAAATCACTTTTCCACCCCTGCGTGCAAATTGCGATTCAAATTCTTCGAGTTGCTGATCAAGCGTTTCCAGTGCACGCCACTTTACATTCTTTGCACGCTCACGTGCAGTAAGCAATTGCGTAAACTGCAATTTACCTTCGGGCACTTTTGCATTGTACTTGCCAATATTAAAATTGATTGTGCGCCTGTGATCAAGATCGGCAGCCTTAATGGTACTCTTTGCAATAAATTTATCTGCAGTCTGGCTCATTGATTAAAGTTACTTCTTTGCGTCCTTTGATACGTAATACTGATCGGCTATTTGTGTAAGCACTTCATAAAAATCTTCGCCGTATTTGCGGATGATGGCTTCTTTCAAAAATACATATACCGGTACTTTCAGTTTTTGTCCGTTCAAACAACCGGGATTACACATCTGGTCTCTCGGTTCGTAGTTCACATATTGCTGCTCTGTGTTCTTGCTCTTACTGATCTTAATGGGATAAAGATGACAGGAAATGGGTTTCTTCCATTTTAATTCACCGGCATAGTATTGTTGTTCAAATGAACATTTCACAATTCCTTTTTCATCTACCAAACCATAGGCACACATGCCGGTGCTGATAGTAGGTGTTACCCAACCAAATTCCTGGTCGTATTGATAAAGACCGTCACGCTCAATTACTTTTCGTCCTTCTTCTGTGAGCAGGTGTTTTACTTTTTCAAATCCTGCGATCACTTCTTTCAACTCATCGTTTGTTAGTGGTGCCCCGGCATCACCATCCACACAGCAGCCGCCTTTACATTTGTTCAGGTCGCATACAAACTGTTCTTCCACCACTTCATCACTGATGTAGATATCATCAATTACAATCATAGCGCAAAGATACGGCCGTACGGCAGAAACTGATTAGAGAGAATTCAGGAGAAATGAACAGATCAATTCCTCCACTTCAAGGTTTGAATCAAATGCTGCATATCCTTATACAGGAATTGCTCCACCGGCTGAATAGAATCGTAATTAGGTGTTGCATCGAAATATAAAGCACCACGTAAAAAATGTTTGGTACTATCTGTTACAAAAAACTGTTTGCCTGTTGCTGCATTACCACCCACATCAAAAATAAATCCGTTTACACCGGCTCCGCCTTTCACCGGCAGTTCATCGATCGAAGTTGCTTTTAAACTGTGCTTGCTGGTCATTTTAAAGGCATCCTGAACAAGCTCGTCAAATTTATTTGCTGCACCAACAGCTTTGTAGCTGATGTGGATGCGCCCGGCCAGTTCAGGAAAATCAAGATTCACCCAGTATGGGTTTTCTGCTTTTGCTTCGAAGAAAGTACTATCCTTCAACACCTTTCCGTAAACAGGATATTCGAATGTGTAGGGATAACCCGGCTCATCAAACAGCACGTATTTCTTTTCAGGAAAATCAATTTGAAAATATCCTTTTGGCCGTGGACGGGGATCGGAGTTACAGGCAATTAAAACAAGAACAGCAAATAGAAGATAAAAAGTACGAGGCACTAAGTATGCGTTGCACAAATGCATTTGTTTCATCTTGATCAGTCAAGGGGTTTAATGGTCACTTTCACTTTTTCAATCCTGTTGCGGCTCACTTCCTGAATAGTAAATTGGAAATCGCCTGTTTCAAGTACATCACCAACTCTTGGCAAACGTTCGGCCAGTTCCAATACGAGCCCGGCCAGCGATTCGCTTTCGCCTTTCACTTTATCAAATGTATCGGCAGGAAGATTCATTGTGCGGCACATATCATGTACAATGGTGCGGCCTTCAAAGATGTAGTTGTTTTCATCAATTTTTTTATTCACGCTTTCATCATCGTCAAACTCATCTTTGATTTCACCAATAATTTCTTCCACCACATCTTCCATTGTTACAATACCGCTGGTGCCGCCAAATTCATCAACTACAACTGCAAAGTGAATACGTTTCTGTTGAAATTCCTTCATCAGATCATCAATGAGCTTTTGTTCCGGCACAAAGAAAGGTGTACGCATCAGTTGCTGCCAGTGAAAGTCATCAGCATCATTAAGATGTTGTAACAGATCTTTTGTCTGAAGAATACCAACTACTTCATCTAAATTATTCTTATAGATCGGTACACGACTGTAATGCAGTTCCTGCACACGCTTTACTACATCCTGGAACGGTGTTTTATATTCTATTCCGCTTACATCAAGACGTGAACGCATCACCTGCTTCACTGTGATATTGCTGAAATTCTGTATGCCTTTTAATATCTGTTTCTCTTCAACTGTAGCTTCATCTTCACTCATGAGATCGATAGCATAATCAAGTTCTTCTGATTTTAATGACGATTTTTTTTGATACTTCGACATTCTTTTTTCAATACCATCTGTATAACCTGCCAGCCACCCACCTGTTGATTTAAAAATGGGATAAACAATTGCATCGATCCACCAGCTGGCGAAATAGGCAAAGAAGATATTGTTTTGCGATGCCCATACTTTCGGCAACGTTTCACAAAACAAAAGGATCAATGCGGTGATAGCCGTTGCTTTTAAAATAAACTCAACCCACCATAAATTATGTCGAAGATTGAGTGCTTCATCTATTAAAAAGTTCGTGAGAAAAATAATACCCAGATTGAATATCACATTTGCAGCCATCAAACTTGCCATCAACACTTTTGGTTCTTCCAACAAGTTTACGATACGGCGTGCAGGTGCGTCGGGTTTTGTTTTGATCATATTCAGGTCTTTGTAACGGAGCGAAAAGAATGCTACTTCAGCTCCACTTACAACAAACGAGAAAAACAGCAGGATAAGAAAAAGGATAACCAGTAATGTTAACCCCTGGCTGTTAATGGCCAGTAACACAGGTTTGATCGATAATAAAAAAGAAGTGCTGACTTGCTGATAATCCAAAGCATCAAAATTAAGTGAACAATGTACCGCTGTACCGGCAAAAATAAACAACGCAACGGTATTTCCTAAAATGGAAGATCGGCACTTGGTTCTCCAATTGGTGGCAGATCATCGCCATGATAACCACTTATCTGATCAGGCGAATCGGTTTTTCCTGTTCCATCAGCTCTTTTATCAAGCATGATGAGGTTATCACCTACAACTTCAGTTGCATATTTCTTAACGCCTTCTTTATCTTCCCAACTACGTGTTTTCAAACGGCCTTCAATATAAACAAGGCTTCCTTTGTGCAGGTATTTCTGTGCTAACTCTGCAAGCCCTCTCCAGAGCACCACCGTGTGCCATTCTGTTTGGCTCACCAGTTTTCCGGTGCGGTCTTTAAACGTTTCAGTTGTAGCTAATGGAAATTTAGCAACGGCAATGTTACCTTCTAAAACCTGTACGTCAGGTTCTTTTCCAAGGTTGCCGATAAGCATCACACGGTTAACTCCTCGCATACGTATAAATTTTAGTTCTGAATGTTTAGATCATGGCCCTAACCCGTCTGTCACTCCTTCTAAATTACGTTTTTTGCTTTACTGTTGTATGCCTCGCTGCAAATAATTCAAGAACACCTGCGTTTAAAAAATCATTTAACAATTTTGGAAAAGGCAATTGTTTTAATTGAGTTGCAGTTTTCCATTCCCAATCTTGCAGAATAGTTTGTTTTCCTTTTATTTGAACAAGCACCGCATTTCCATAAATGAGTTGATGACTTAACTGTTGCTTGATGGGTTTACTGGTAGATAAAACAGTAAATGATTGTTTGATCTTACGACTCTTGAACCAAGTTTCGGTTGATGAAGTATTTGCCAGCTTCCATTCTTTCTCCGTTTTGTATTCTTCATTCGGAAATTCATACAGATTTCCCCACACATCCTTACCTGTTCTTTTTTGTACGGCAAAGGTTCCTTTCAATTCCATAATGTAAAACCGGAACCATCTCTTGCGTATTTTATTCTTCTTTTCCTTAAAGGGCAATTCGTTCACAACCCCTTTTTCAAATGCAACACATTTTGTTTTCAGATTACAATTGCGGCAATCGGGCAGATCAGGTTTGCAAACGGTTGCTCCAAAATCCATGATCGCCTGGTTGTAGGCAGCAGGATCAGATGTATCAAGACATACATTTGCCAGTTGTTGAAACTGCTTTTTCCCTTCGGTGCTGTCAATTGGGGTATCAATCCCAAAAAAACGGCTGAGCACCCGAAACACATTTCCATCAACTACAGCGTGTGGTAATCCAAATCCAAATGATGCAATGGCTGCGGCGGTATATGGACCAACGCCTTTTAATTCAATGATGGTTTCGAATGTATCCGGGAACTTCCCTTTTAACTCAAAAGCAATGAACTGAGCTGTGCTGTGCAGGTTGCGGCAGCGGTTATAATAACCCAGTCCCTCCCATAATTTATAAACTTCTTCCAATGGAGCTTTGGCCAGTTTCTGAACTGTTGGGTATTGATTTACAAAGCGTTCGTAGTATTTCCAGCCTTGTTCGGCACGGGTCTGCTGCAGAATAATTTCGCTCAGCCAAATGCGGTAAACATCTTTTTCTCCCTTCCATGGAAGTTGCCTTTTGTTAACCGAATGATGCCAGAGAAGTAATTTTTGTCGAAAATAGTTTGACCTGTCCATATCGTTTTTATTCCGCAAATACGCAGTACTGCTGCAAAATAACAGCAATAAGCCTTAACATCAGGTAGTCATTTTTTGTTCATAATCAACCAGTTACTAAAAAAAATTGGCCGATATGTTTCATTTTTTGGAATTTATTCAGGATATTAGACCAATAATAACCAGAACCCTTAAATTTTAAAGCATGCGCAAAGCAGATCTTGTGAACCAAATCTCAGAAAAAACAGGCATTCCGAAGGTGGATGTTCTTGTTACTCTTGAAACAATGTTCAAAGAGGTAAAAGATTCTCTTTCTGCGGGTCAGAATATTTATATCCGTGGCTTTGGGAGTTTTATTACCAAGAAACGGGCAGCAAAAATTGGCCGCAATATCAAGCGTAACACTGCTGTTCATATTCCTGAACATTACATTCCTGCTTTTAAACCGGCAAAAGAATTTGTGCAGGAAGTAAAGACCAGCTACAAAGGTGGTGCGCCTAATGATGATGCTGGAGATGATGATGAAAGTTAAATACGCTTTCGCAAGGTATTTAATGCCTTAGTTAACTTAGCTTTGCACTTCAATTTTCTGAAGCGTGAACAGGCAACAAATTATTTATGTAACTGCTGCAATCACAGCAGTTTTTCTTTTGTATTTTTTCGGACGTACCGTTCCAAAAAAAGTGGAAGATGATCATGCAGGGCATGATCATGCTAAAACCTCTGCTCCGGCAACTGCCGCTAACAATCAGGCTGTTACTCTCGACTTCCCCACCATGCTTGGTCTTGCCAAGAAACGTTTGAATACCCAGCAGTTACAAAAGGTAACTGAATGGGAAAATTCAGTGGTAAGGGGGGATGTAAAAAATCAACAGATACAGGTTTACCGCAAGCTTTCTGCTTTTTGGATGGATACTATCGGTGCCTTTGTGCCTTATGCCAAATACATTGCAGAGGCTGCTAAGTTGGAAAATTCAGAGAAAAACCTCACCTTTGCTGCCCATTTGTTTTTAAGGGAGTTGCAAACAGTATCGGAACAGCCGTTACAGGTTTGGATGGCCAAAGAAGCAAAAGAGTTATTTGAAACAGCATTAGCATTAAATCCGTCGAACGATTCAACCAAAGTTGGCCTTGGCAGTACCTACTTTTTTGGAGGTGCCGGCAATGAAGCACCAATGCGTGGAATTGCATTGATACGGGAGGTAGTAGAAAAAGATCCTCAAAATGCTTTTGCTCAATACATGATGGGTGTTGGTTCAACCATCAGTGGTCAATGGCCAAAAGCTATTGAACGATTCGAAAAAGTGCTTGCACTTGAACCACAAAACCTCGAAGTGATTCTTCGTTTGGCAGATGCTTATAAAACCAGTGGTGATAATGCAAATGCCAAAAAGAAATACGAGTTGTTTTTACAGACAGTAAGATCGCTTGAAACACAGGGGAAATTCAGGAGCAGTCCTGAAATGATGAAACAGATAGAAGACCAGATTAAATTATTATAATCATATTTATTAACGAACGTAAAACGTATTAAACATGCCTTGCGGAAAAAAGAGAAAGCGTCATAAAATTGCTACGCACAAACGTAAAAAACGTCTTAGAAAGAACCGTCATAAGAAGAAGAATAAATAATCTTCTGAATTGAACGGAGTCCCGCTTTTAAACGGGACTCTGCTTCGCTATGGCCATTGCAGAAATTTGTCTGCTTGCTTGTATACATCTGCTGTACAGTGGCCTCCTTCCTTCTGATCAGGTGAAGTAGCATAGTTCAATTTAAAAGACGTTTTGAGTGAATAAGGAACTGATCATTAATTCTGCTCCAACCGGAGTGGAAATAGCATTGTTAGAAGACAAGAAGCTGGTAGAGCTGCATCAGGAAAGTCATGATGCCAGTTTTACCGTTGGCGATTTATACCTTGGTAAAGTAAAAAAACTTGTGCCTGGTATGAATGCTGCATTTGTGGACGTTGGTTTTGAGAAAGATGGCTTTCTTCATTACACCGACCTGAGTCCCTATGTACGCTCTCTCCTCAAGTTTACCACACAATCTATCAACGATAAAGGCGAAAGCATTAGTGATTTTGGCAAGTTTCAAACTGAAGCCGAGATCATTAAAACAGGAAAAATTGGTGAAGTGCTGAATGGCAAACCCAATATCCTTGTGCAGATCCTCAAAGAACCCATTGCAGCAAAAGGCCCACGCCTCAGTTGTGAGATTTCGTTGCCGGGTCGTTTTGTTGTACTTACTCCGTTCAATGATATTGTAGCTGTTTCACGCAAAATCCATTCAAGTGATGAGCGTAAGCGTTTACAAAAGATCGTTGAATCAATACGCACCAAAAACTTTGGTGTTATTGTTCGTACAGCTGCTGAAGGAAAGAATACTGCTGAACTGCATGAAGATCTGAACAACCTCATTACTATGTGGCAGCAGATCCAAAAGAATCTGAAAAATGCAGTTGCTCCGTCAAAAATTTTAGGTGAAACTGATAAAACAACCAGCATCCTCCGTGATCTGTTGAGCGCTGATTTCAACCGAATTGTTGTAAATGATAAAAACATTTACAACGATGCACGCACTTATATTCAAAAAGTAGCACCCGATAAAACAGAGATTGTAACCTTCTACCAGAATGGCTCTCCCATCTTCGATAATTTTGGTGTTACCAAACAGGTAAAAGGATCATTTGGAAAAACGGTGAACCTTGCCAGCGGTGCATATCTCATTATCGAACATACAGAAGCACTCCATGTAATTGATGTAAACAGTGGCTATAAAAGTGTAAGTGCAAACCAGGAAGAGAATGCATTGCAAACGAACATGGAAGCCGCTGAAGAAATTGCACGTCAATTGCGTTTACGTGATATTGGCGGCATTATCGTAGTTGATTTCATTGATATGAAACTGCCCGACAATAAACGTCGTTTGGCAGAAGCAATGGAAGAATTCATGCGTGCCGACAGAGCCAAGCATGCGATTCTTCCTATTTCTAAATTTGGCTTGATGCAGATCACCCGCCAGCGGATGAAACCTGAAGTGAACATTAACACACAGGAAGTTTGTCCGAGCTGTAATGGTACCGGTAAAGTTTCTGCAACATTAGTGCTTGAGGATGAAATTGAAAAGAACATCAGCTATCTCGTTATGCAAAAGCATAAGGAGTTGATGATTGCAGTGCATCCGATCATGGAAGCATATCTACGTAAAGGTTTCCCGTCGAAGCGCATGAAGTGGAGCTGGAAATACAAACAGAAAATTAAGGTGAGAGCGAATACTTCTTATCACCTTACAGAATATCATTTCTTCGATAGCCACGACGAAGAAATAAGACTCTAACAAAAAAACGGTTGATCAAATGATCAACCGTTTTTTGTTTCTTTATCCTGCAGCGATCATACTGATCTCTACATTTACATTCTTCGGCAATCCTTTTACAGCCACTGTTTCCCTTGCAGGAAAATCACCATCGAAGTACTTGCCATAAATTTCGTTCACTTCACTGAACAAAGCCATATCGCTGAGAAAGATCGTTGTCTTTACTACATTGCTGAAGTCCATCCCTGCTTCCTGTAAAACAGCTTTCAGATTATGCATCACCTGGTGTGTTTCTGCCTGGATATCTTCATTTTTCATTTCGCCGGTATCCGGCTTAATGCATATCTGTCCTGAGATAAATAAAAAACCTCCTGCCGCTACTGCCTGGTTGTAAGGACCGATTGGTGCAGGTGCCTGATCGGTTTGTATAATTTTCTTTTCCATCATGCGGCAAACTTACTTTATTAGCCGAAGAAATAAACGTGTTTACTTCGCTTCCCTGTAAATTTGCCGTTATGCGTTTGGTTCTCATTAGCTCTCAACCTGTAACAGATTTATTCGGAAAGGAATTCCCTTTTGCAGGTATTGACTGTATTACCAGAAGAGAATTATTATCCGAAGATCTGAATACATCGAATTGTATTATTGATCTGACAGTTGAAGATAATCCCGGAGCGATCGATCAATATAGAACTACCACAATACCCATCCTCATCGGTTCAGTAATATTTTCGTTAAAAGAATTAGCGATGGATGCAAAATTGCCAATCGCCCGCTTTAATCATTGGCCAACTTTCATCAACAGAAATTGTATTGAATTTGCGGTTGCAGATAGTCATATTGAGAAATTTCAGCAGCTATTTCAAACACTTGCTATCTCTTCTGTAAGAACGGCAGATGAACCCGGTTTTGCAAGTGCAAGAACAGTAAGCATGATCGTGAATGAAGCCTTTCTTGCCCGTGAAGAGGCCGTTTCAACTGAAGAAGAAATTGATACAGCGATGAAGTCGGGTACCAGCTATCCAATGGGTCCTTTCGAATGGGGTACCAAAATCGGAATGGATCGCATCACCCGTCTTTTACAAAAACTGGCAGAAAAAGAGAACCGATATCAGCCTGCATCTTCTCTCACCAAAACCTTTCAAAACTGATATGGCGTTGTTGCTTTGTTTTGATACGTCTACTACGCATGCATCGGTTGCTTTGGCAAAAGATGGTGTTTTGATCGGCGTAAAAACCAATCAAAATCAAAGAGATCATGCTTCATTTCTGCAGCCTGCCATTCATGCATTACTGCATGAAAGCAATAAAACACTGAAAGATCTTGCTGCTATTGCTGTAACATCCGGCCCGGGATCTTACACCGGTCTGAGGGTAGGTTTTGCTTCCGCAAAAGGCCTGGCATATGCTTTAGATATTCCGCTGATCAGTATTGAAACCACATACGTTATGAGTGCAGCAGCATTATCAATACTCAAAAATGACGAAACGGCTTTGCTTTGCCCTATGATCGATGCCCGACGGATGGAAGTATTCACCGCTCTTTATTCAGCCAACCTGGAGCTGATTTCCCCTATTTCAGCCTTAGTTCTCACACCTGAATCGTTTGCCCGTCAGTTTGATAACTCCCGTATTTTCTTTTTTGGCGACGGTGCACCTAAATGGCAGACAATCTGCCTCCACCCAAATGCCTTTTTTATAGATGTTAACTGGAATGCTGCAGATATGGTGGGATTGGCTGATAAACTTTTTGAACAAAAAAGCTTCAGTTCACTCGCTTATTCTGTTCCTGTGTATGGTAAAGAGTTCCATTCCACGCAGATATAAATTATGTCTTTTACGACTATCAAGTACGTAATTTTACTGTTATTTTTACGGGTATTAGATTTAGCACTCAAGATCACCCAAACCACAAAACTACCCTTACGATGGCAACGACTAAGAAAAAAGAGAGCAATGTTCCTATTCCTCTGGATTATCATGCTGTGAAGAAGGCTTCACTTATTCTACGTTCTGTAAACCACAAGCTAAGACAGCAAATTATTCAACTCATCAATGAAAATGGTCAAATGACCGTAACTGAGATCTATGTAAAGCTCCGGCTTGAACAATCAGTTGCGTCACAGCATTTAGCCATTTTACGACGCAGCAACATTGTAAAAACCACCAGGGAAGGCAAATTCATCTGGTACACGGTAAATCATGAAAGACTGCAGGAGGTAAATGATTTTGTAACACAACTCCTCGCCTGACCTTTTCCCACACCTATACTCACTCATAAGGCTGTTTAAACAGACTAACGTATTTTTGCAAAAAAAGCAAAGAAGTATTATGTACGTACAACAGCTGTATACAAACTGTTTGAGTGAAGCGGCCTATTATATTGAAAGTAATGGCGACTGTGCCATTATTGATCCATTACGGGATGTTGAAGTTTATCTTAACCTGGCGAAGGAGAGAAATGCCAAGATCAAATATATTTTTGAAACGCATTTTCATGCAGATTTTGTGAGTGGTCATCTTGATCTTTCACAGCAATCAAATGCACCGATCGTTTACGGGCCAGAAACGGAAACATCGTTCCCTGTTCATGTAGCAAAAGATGGCGAACAATTCAAGGTTGGAGACTTAACCATTGAAGTGTTGCATACCCCCGGTCATACACTTGAAAGCTCTTGTTACTTATTGAAAGATGAAACAGGAAAAGATCATTCTGTGTTTACAGGCGATACTTTGTTTGTGGGTGATGTTGGCCGCCCTGATCTGGCACAAGGTGGCGATCTTTCCATGAGTGAGTTGGCTGGAAAATTGTATGATTCATTACAGCATAAGATCATGCCGTTGGCAGATGATGTAATTGTTTATCCTGCACATGGACCCGGCAGTTCCTGTGGTAAAAGTATGGGACCTGAAACCTCCAGCACAATTGGTGAACAGAAGCAAACGAATTATGCTTTGCAACAATCAACCAAAGAAGAATTCATTAAAGCTGTAACAGATGGGCTTGATGCACCACCAAAATATTTTCCAGTAAATGCACGCATCAATAAAGAAGGTTACGGATCACTGGATGCGCTGCTAAAGAAAGGTCTTACTGCATTTGATGTTGCTTCTTTCAAACACAAAGCAAACGAACCAAAGACACTCATACTCGATACCCGTAATGCAGATACATTTACTATGGGCTTTGTTCCCGGTTCAATCAGTATTGGGCTTGAAGGACGTTTTGCTGAATGGGCCGGTGCATTATTACCTTTTGATGAAACTATTTTGTTGGTGAGTGATGAAGGAAAAGAAGAAGAAACCATTGTACGATTGGCAAGAGTTGGTTTTGATAAAGTTGGCGGCTATCTGAAAGGTGGTTTTGAAGCATGGGCCAATGCCGGAGAACAGGTTGATATTATCATTGATGTGGAAGCAGATGAATTGGCAATGGATCTTCCATTTGATGATAACCTTGTTGTGGTTGATGTACGCAAAGAAACTGAATATGCCGATGGCCATGTGAAAGATGCAGTCAATCTTCCATTGGGTGAAATAACTGATCCCGGTTTAATTGCAAATATTGAAGAGCGAGACAACCTGTATGTGCATTGCCAAAGTGGTTACAGAAGTGTAATCGCTTCATCCATTCTCAAACGACAGGGCTTTCACAATCTGCGTAATGTGGTGGGCGGATTCAATAAAATAAAAGAACAGAAGATCAAAATAGAGAAAGAGAAAAGTGTTTTGAACTAATAAAAGTCCCGCTTTAATAGCGGGACTTTTTTATATCGTTACAATACCATTTTTTATTGCATACATCACCAAGCCCACTCTTGTTTTAATTTCAAGTTTTTCAAACAGTGTGTCACGATAACCATCAATTGTTCTTGGGCTGAGGTGCATTTTTTCAGCAATTTCTTTATACGTCATTTCTGTGCATGCATGCTTCAGAAATTCAATTTCACGATCGTTTAATTCATTAAGCGCTTTTATTTCGCTTTTATCATCATCCATTTTGTTGATGGAATGAATCAAACGCCCCGTTACCAACTCAGAATAGTAATACCCTTTTTTATGAACAGAGTCCAATGCTTTTTTTAATTCCGGCGGCTCGCTGTCTTTGAGAATATATCCTTTTGCTCCCGCTTTGAACATTCTGATAATCGCATTTTCGTTATCGTACATCGATAAAGCGATCACATTCACCAACGGATAATGTTGTTTTAACCATTGTGCTGTAGCATATCCATCCATTTCCGGCATGTTGATATCCATCAATACAATATCCGGCTCACCATGTTTTTTTATCTGTTGTGTAAAATGCTGGCCATTATCGGCTTCAAATAAAACTGCATAATCACCAAAACTATCTACCACTCCTGCAAGACCTTTTCGCAGCAAGATGTGATCATCGGCCAATGCTACTTTAATTTTTTCTGCCTGCTTCATCAATCGTTTCGTTTAATGGTACCTGAAGGTAAAGTTTTGTTCCTGCTCCCGGTTCACTGTTTATAGAAAACCGTGCGCCAATTAATGTAGCCCGTTCATGCATATTCCTGATGCCAAGACCAAATGACTTGTTTCCGGAAGCAGTAATTGGTTTCAGATCAAACCCTTTGCCATTATCCTCAATACAAATTTCCATTATATGATTATTAAATACAACTGTTGCATTGATTTTCCCTGCATCCGCATGGCGTATTACATTATGCATTGCTTCCTGCACAATACGGAACAAAATGAGTTCCTTTTGTTTATCAAGTTTTTCGGTTTCGCCTGAAATATTGAAGCTTGTTTGAATACTACCTGTTTTCTTAAGTAACTCGAGTTCATACTCAATGGAACGGAGAAGTCCCATTTCCTCTACATAATCAGTATTTAAACTGCGGCTTAGATCTCGAAGATCCTGGATAGCTTTACCGATGAGTTGCTGACTTGTTTTTATTTTTTCCATTGCACCCGAGTCATCAACAGCAGTAGTAGCAAGATTCAGTTTTGCAAGCGTTAATACCTGCCCAACATTGTCATGAATTTCCTGCGAGATATTCTTGAGTGTTTGTTCCTGTATCTCAAGTTGGGTTTGCAGAAGTGTTTGTTCATAAAGAAGCTTTGTTTGCTCCTTTTCTTTCAGGTAGTTATTCATACGTAAGCGATAAATGATGACAAAGACGATCAAAAAAAATCCCAATAACAAAATTGCTATTGTAAAGTAAATCAGTAGTTGTGATGTTTCTGAATCCATTGTTTACGTGCCATTGTTATGATACCAATTGCAATAGTTGCATATAAAAGTACAACCAGGTTGTTATTGATTTGATTAATAACAGGCTCCCATTTTTGCCAGTCACTGAATAATATATTCGACAGGGAAACATACAAAAACTCCCCGGCATTAAACAGAAATAACCCTGATGCGATCCAGAACATAGGTTCCCTCACAGGATTCACCGGGACTTCCTCACGCATGAAATCGATAAAATAAAAACAGCAAAATACGATCATTGCAAGACTACCGATCTTGAAGAAAATTGTATTGAAAGTTGCCAGTTCCCCAAAAACCGATAACTGTAACACCGCAAAAACAAAGAACCCCACTAAGAAAAACAGGGCTGTTTTTTTGAAACTTTTACTTCGGAAATATTGGCTTAACAGCCAGGTAAAAAACAAATATTCAATAGGCACTGAGAAATTATAAAGCCATGCATTGGATTGATGCAAGACGGCTTTATAATATTTTCCTGTTAACTCAACTGACACTATAAAGAACAAAAAGAAAGCTAACCAGCGCAATGGCGTTGCTTTTATGAAACGCCAACAAATTAAGCTGGTTAGCAATGCAAACACTTCGAAATAGTGATGTAGTTTGAAAAATGAAAGCATTATATATCAGATAAAATTAAGCACCGCCAACATTGCCTCCACCGCAATCACTAGGACATAGATCAGCATGATTATACCCTTCCTCACCAGTAGTCATCGTAAGCAATGCATCTTCGGTACCGGTATCGGGGTCTCCAATCTCATCAGAAAGACTTCTTACTTCATCCGGCGTAATAAAGTCATGATGTGTATTATCTCCGTTAACCTTGTATGTTGGAACAAACACAATGGTATTACGATCCCTTCTTGAAGCATCACTGGCATTTTGCGGATAACGGCCAAAATATAACCTCACCCCATCACCTGTTTTGCCGGATGTTGAATTATCCAAATTACCAATTAATCGAACAACCTCTTGCATATCGCTTAAAGAAAACCAAACAGATTTGGTGTTGTTCTTTTCGCCGCTCTTTTTAAACTTCTTTACAAGTCGAACGACTTCTTTTTTTGAAACTTTTCTTCCTGGCATGATGTAGTAGTTTACAATTAAATAAATTGGGTTTACAATTAAAACTAACAAGTTTGTAAACACAAAACATTCAACTAATCATAAACCGTTAAAACATTTTTATTTACCGTTAAAACACGGTACAATTATTTACCGACCCACATCTTTCTATATTCTTCTTTCCATTCATGTTTCCACCTTCTGTGGCTCCATAAATAATTAGCAGGGCGCTGCCGAATAGAGTTCTCAATTTTATCAACAATTAAACGGGTGAGTTCACCATCCTTATATTCATTTGGAGTGGAAGTCAGCAATTCAAAATCGCATTTATAATAACCACGCTTCACTTTATAAAAATCAGCATAAATAACAACAGTGTTACCTCTTCGTGCTCCTTTTTCCGGTCCTCTGGGAAACGGAGCTGGTTTTGTAAAGAAATTTGTCCAATATGCCTTTGCAGGGTTTCCGGGGTTTTGATCTCCCACAAGCGTCAATGCATGTTGTTTTTTTGTATGCTCACGCACCTTGTTTTGAAAATCTGTAGCCGGCACCAAAATAACACCTGTCTTTCTCCTCATGTCGTACACAATTTTTTCAAACGCCTTATTACGTATAGGCATATACACTACTACGAATGGCATTTTTGAAAGTGCCCCTAAGCCAAGATTGGTCATTTCCCAATTAAAGTAATGGCCTGAAACGATCAGCACATTCTGTTCTTTACCAACAAAATCATTCATCACTTCAATATTGCAGACAAATCTTTTTTTAATATCTTCTGTATTCCAGGAAAACATCTTTATCATTTCAAGAAACGTATCACAAAAATTATGATAAAATTCTTTCATGATCTTCTTTCGCTCTTCTTCTGTTTTTTCAGGAAAGGCAGTTAAGAGATTATTCATCACTACTTCTTTACGATAGCCAAGTACATAGAAAATTATAACGTAAGCTAGATCAGAAAGCAGGTAAAGTACTGCCAATGGAAGAAATGAAAGTAAACGCAGGAAACCGTAAACGATATAATACATGCCGTGAAATTAAAGATTAAGCCTTTTCATCCAAAGCCTACAATACAATGTTCTGAAGTAATGGGTTTTTAGCAGGATAATCGGTATTGAAATGCAATCCCCTGCTCTCCTTCCGGAACGATGCCCCTTTTGTAATAAGATAACCAACTGTGATCATGTTACGCAGTTCCATGATCTGCGGCGAAATTGAACTGCTTCGGTACAGATCTTCCGTTTCTTCCCACAACAGATCTAAACGGCGCATGGCCCGTTGCAAACGTTTATCGTTACGCACAATACCAACATAGTCACTCATCACCTGTTGCAGTTCTTTTAAGCTTTGCGTAATGAGGATCATCTCTTTGGGCTGACTTGTTCCTTTTGCATTCCAGTCAGGCAATGCAGGTTGTTCAGCATTTAATAATTTGATCTTATCAACCGCATCCATATAACTACGGTGAGCAAACACCATTGCTTCTAATAATGAATTACTGGCTAAACGATTTGCACCATGCAACCCTGTGCTTGCACATTCGCCGGCTGCATATAAATGTTTAATGGATGTACGCCCCCACTCATCTGTTTTAATACCGCCGCAACTGTAATGCGCAGCAGGAGCAACAGGAATCATATGTTGAGTTACATCAATCCCAAGACTTTTACATTTTTCATAAATATTCGGGAAGTGATGAATGAACTTCTCAATATCCATATGCTTACAATCAAGCCACACATGTTCGGTACCACTGATCTTCATTTCACTATCGATGGCTCTTGCAACAATATCACGGGGAGCAAGATCTTTACGTTCATCATATTGCTCCATGAACGCTTCGCCTTTGTGATTACGAAGAATACCTCCATCACCACGCACTGCTTCTGTAATTAAAAACGCCTGTCCTTTTTGCCCCGCCTGGTATAAAGCTGTTGGATGAAACTGGATGAACTCCATATTTTCAATGCGGCCCTTTGCACGGTAAACCATTGCTACACCATCGCCACTTGCTATAACAGGATTGGTTGTTGTTCGGTAAACCTGTCCATTTCCGCCGGCAGCCAACAACGTGATCTTTGCCTGGATGATCTCAATCGTATTCGTTTTCAGGTTCAACGCATACACACCATAACACTGCACATCCGGGGTTGCTTTCGTTACAAGAAAACCAAGATGATGCTGCGTGATAAGATCAACAACAAAATAATGATTCACTAAAGTAATGTTCTTACTCCGGCGAATGGTTTCAAGTAACGCCCTCTCCATTTCAGCACCTGTTACATCTTTATGATGAAGAATGCGGTGCTCACTGTGCCCGCCTTCTTTTCCCAAAGAATAGTCGCCATCTTTTTCTTTATCGAACCGTGCACCCCATTCAATAATTTCATTTACACGCAAAGCACCTTCTTTCACCACGATCTCCACAATCTCTTCATTACACAACCCATCACCGGCGATCAGCGTATCTTCAATATGTTTATCGAAACTATCATTCTCAAGGTCGTTAACAACAGCTATACCACCTTGTGCATACTTGGTATTGGTTTCATCAGCATTTGATTTGGTTACGACCAACACCTGTTTATCCGGACAGGCTTCCGCAACTTTAATGGCATATGTTAATCCTGCTATGCCCGATCCTATAACGAGAAAATCTGTTTGCATCTATTTTGATTAAAGCAATAAAGATAAAGAAACCACAGCAGCTTAATTTACGGTTTGCAGTAGTATATCTTCTAAGTATTAAATTATCGTCACTTACCTATTTAGGGTATTGACAAATGCTTTTTGAATACATACTTTTACACTCACAACACATAACAACGAGTTTACATGTAAGCAAACTCCTGCCCTGCTAAAACACCCAATCACTACTTCGTAAATCCATCAACGTATCATGACCATCCGTATGTATTTGCCTGCCGCAAATGCCTACACAGTTATTATTTATTATTAAACCTTATTATCATGACAACCGATCACGAAAAATCGATGATTCCGTGCTGCCCGGAATTGATCAAAGATGACCACTGCGATGTTATCAGTTTCAGCAGGGTACTTAATTATCCAACAGCTGTATCACCCGGCAACAGGAGAAGAATTAATGTGGAAGTAATTCTTCATTTTAAGTTCAGCCGTTGCACACTTGGTTTAACCTTAGGCGACCCGGTGTATAGTACCACATTGTTACCGGGAGAAAAAGTGCGGTTAGCGACAACTGACAGAAGAAGTCGTTTTTCATACGACAGTGAAACCAAACTGAGTTACCGCAATGAGCAGATTTCGGAAGACCAGTATTATATGACAGCCTTTCAAAAGTATATGGCCGATGCATCTGCGTCACAATCCGGTCATGCAGAAAGTTCATCAGAAGGTCATTGGGATTTTAGCGGCTCAGCTGGAGGAAGTGTAAATCCATTTACACTCAGCGCCAGTGCAAGTACCAAAGCAGCTGGTAATCATAACAGCAGTTCGGTTGCTGATTTTCTCAACCAGCAAAAAACACATGTGCAAAGTGCGGCTTCGCAATCAGTAAGTGCAACACGCAAGGCTCATTCGGTTTCAATAGGTGAAGTGAGCACAAGAACGCATATTGAAGGAGAAAGCGAAGATCATTTTGAAGCATCATCACGTGAGTTTGTGAATTATAACAAATGCCATGCAGTAACATACATGTTTTACCGGCTCAATAAAAAACAAAAAATAAAATTTGAGCTCGTATCTATTGAAAGAAGAGTATTGGATGAAAGTGCTCCTGTTTGGGGAGTACTTGAACCTTCGGCACCAAAACTTCCTATTTCACTGGTTGCGCAGGATATACCTGCAACTGCATTTCTAAAAACACAGGCGCTTACAAATGTGGCAGGCATTGCTTCATTCAATGCAAATGTTGATACAGCAACTTCATTGTTGCGTTCTCCATTGTTAACAAAAACAGCAATTGGTTTTAATCAGGATTTTGGCACGGCGTTGGATAGTGAAACACGTTCCAAAGCATTGAAAGAAGTTGATGAACAGCTCGCAGCAAAAGGACTAATTGACAAGGAAGGAAAAGTAACACAGGAAACAAAGAAAAGCATTGAGATAGAAATGGAATTTTCTTTGCCAACACCTGGTATAATTGCCAAAGGATGTTTGGATGATTGTGATGTATGCGAGCCGGCATTAAAAGAAAGAATGCAATTGGAAAATGATTTACTCCGCAAACAAATTGAACTGCTCGAGAAATCGCAGGAATACCGCTGCTGCCCTCCGGCTCCGGTCATTGCAGACTAAGATCAGTTTCATAAATTAATTTTTGCACTGGCTCTGGCTTATCAGCTTAAATGCAATGATGGGGGCCAGTGCAAAATTTTTTCCTCTCGCAACACAGACAGTATTTTCTACAGAGCTTTTATTCATCTATTAAACCTATCATCATGTTTATTTCCATGCAGGGAAATTGGAGCATCAGTGTGAAATCGAAAAACGCTGCCTTTCCCCAACGCTTTACAGTTATTGGCGCATCAAGTGGTAACGGTACTTATAACGGTGTTGTTGGCGCTCCACCTGTTAACGTTACAGGTAACCATTGGTTAATTGCCATTCAAAATGATCCGGGTTCCGGTTTCAGACAATCAGATACACGTATCAAGTTCCCAACCATCAGTGCCGGCATGTTCCGGTTTGATATTGAAAGTAACGATGCCGGTGGTGATCAGGACTTCAATGATCTTGTACTCACCTGTTCATCCGCTGCTTCGGTAAGCGATTACATTCTATATGGTAATGTTACCGTATACAGTGGTAATTGTATTTTTAATCCATGTCGCAGAAGATGGGTGGTGATTGATACGTACAAACAATTAATCGATGCATTGAAGTATGATAAATTGAGAGAAGTCATTGAAAAATTATATCCAGAACGTATTCCACCAATACCACAACCAGACCCTCCTCCTTTCTTCTCTCCATTAATGATCAATATTGGAGATGATGTTGCATTACCTCCACGAGTGGCAAATGTTTATACAAGAACAAATTTCCAGGCTGCTGATACAACAAAAGCCAGAAAATCAAAAGAGGAAATTGCTGCACCACAAAATCTCCTCAGTGATTTTGAGTTTGCAGGAACAAGAAATCTTTCCAATACAAAAACTCTTGCAAGTGACCGGTACATGATCGATAAGATCGGTTTAGCAAATTTGAAAGACAGCATTCGTTTTATTTGTAATACCGATCCCGGCAATAATCTCACACTCAACTTTGTTGAATACGACAGAAGCAGCAGTGAACTTGCAGGTGGACCATACATCGGTAATGGGAATACGTCTATGCTTGGCAGTGCTATTACTGATATGAATGGAAATTATATTTTCCGTTTTACACAAAGCCTTAGTGAAGTAGTGCATGAAGTGGAGGAAGATGTTGCTGGTAGTGAAAATAGTTTGGTGCAGGTTCGTCCTGATGTATTAGTAAGGATCACTGATAGTTTTCATCCCTCAATAACATTGTTTGAAAGTGCACCGCATTTCAACATCAATCAACTGCAACGTTTAGATTTTTGTTTCCCTGCTGATATTGTGCGACCATCATCCTTCTGTTTCAATGGCAATCTCGTTGGCAGTTTAGGTAATGTATTTATTGGTGGCAATCAAAATACCAGTGCAAGCACATCAGCCGCTGCATTAGACAGAAATGGTTACAACAATCATCTTCGTTCAACAGGTGTCATCAGTGTACACAATTCACAGGCAGGTTTCAGTATTGATTGTGCAGCATGGAAAAGCCTCATCGATATAAAAGGTTGCATGTTTAACCTGCAACGCAAAAAAGGCGATGCTGTTATCAGGTATTACACCATTCGTTACCGCAAGCCTGGAACCGGTTGGCAATTCGTCAACCAACAATACCGTCATCCGAAATTTTCAAAACGAAATATTCCATTTTACAGCGGCGATGTTACCGGACCATTTAATACATCATTGAATGTTGACGGAAGCGGTGCTGTAATTGTACCGGCCTATATCAACATTCAGTCTGAAGTATATCTAGATGGTGTTGACTGGGAGTTTTCCAATTTAGACAGGTACATGCAACTCAACAGTGCAATTTATGAAGCAGGCACTCCCGGCAAAGTCTACTTTTTAATTGAAGGATATGATGAAAAAGGAAATCTTGTTCCAAATGCAAGAGACCTCGTTGCACTTTACATCAACAACCGTCCAATTGAATTTGGATTAAGCGGCGTTGAATTTACTTCGCCACTTGAAACATTGCCTTGCAATCTTTATAAGATGACAGCAGCAGAAATGAACACGCCCCTTCGTTTGAATTTTAAAGCAAATGATGCATGGGGCTTTATCAACGATTATTCATTGAGCATGAGCAAATGTCCAAGCGATGTGGAAGTAAATGTAACCACACCATTAAGTATTTCAGGAAACAAAACAGGATTACTCAAAGCGGGAAGTAATGCATCAAACACAGATGCGAACGGATGCCCCGGTTACACAGGTACACTTGGCGATTTTGGAACAACAGGTTTTGTTACGGTACAAATGCAACCTTCAGCTGCTGCCGGTGGATGGTTACAACCCAACGAAGAATTTGCAGTTATTTCATTTGGTTTAACTGCCAACGTGCGAAGAACAAATGGTTATAACAGCGGGCTTGAAGGAACCTACCAGGCAAGCTCGACATTTTATATTCAAAGAAAATAATGAATGAGTGATGCATTGAAACTGTTGCTCTCCATCCTTGCCACATGGCGGCTCAGTCATTTACTGGCTGAAGAAGATGGGCCATGGGATATCATCATCCGCATTCGCAAAAAACTCGGGCATGGGTTCTTCGGAACCCTGCTCGATTGTTTCTATTGTCTCAGCATCTGGATTGCAATTCCATTCGCTGTTTGGATGAGTAATGATTGGATAACCGGTATCATTCAATGGCTGGCCATCAGCGGTGGAGCATGTATTCTCTTTAAAGCAACAACAAAAAATAATTCAACTTAAAATCATCGAGTTATGTCTTGCTGCGGAAGTAAACGGGAAAGTTTAAAACAATCATTCGCCTCACAGGTACAGGAAACTGAACAACACTCCACAAAAATGTGGAACGATGTATTGTTCGAATATACAGGTAACAACAGTTTTACAGTAAAAGGAAGTGTAACAGGCAACCGTTACAATTTTAATAAAACAGGAGAACAACAATTAGTTGATTACCGTGACGCCAGTGGAATGCGTGCTGAACCTTTGCTGAAAAAAGTTAGTGTGTCCTGAACTTAGAACACAATCAGGAAACTTCCGTTTTCAGGATCTTCCATCATTTCAGCCATGGAAGCGGTAAAGAAAACGGTCTTCTTATCATCAAGCAGCTTTGCACTTTTACCTTCAAGTCGCTTTACAGGTCGGGGTAATTTTATCGTAACGCTCATCACCATCTGGCCCAAAAACATTTCGGCACCTTTCATTTGATCGCCGTAAGTTTCGGTCATTGATTCTTTGGTAAGTGCAATACGTTGTATGCTTGTATCGGTAATGATATAAGGCGATGCTGTTGATGGCATATTCCCCATCACGTTTGCCAAGCCGCCCATACCTGCGCCGGGTGCTCCTTCCTCCGGCGCTTCTTCACCGGGTTGCGGTGTTTTCTTTTTTGATTTATTTACCGAATCAACATAGTAGTAAGCTTTAAAAAACTTTTGCAGGTCTTTAATATCCTTCACAGGATATTTTGTTTCCATGTTGAATTTATTATCATTCATGCTCATCACCATGTGCAAGGTACCGTTCTTAAAATACGCCTGGTCTTCTGCTGAAAGCGGTTTATCTAATGAATCTAATTGTGATGCAAGCGACATGGTAGTGTCAATAGATTTGTCTTTAATACTGTCGGGGACTTGTCCGCCACCCATGCTCTTCATCATTTCCAAAGCCTGGCTCATATCGGCTGCCATTATATACTGACCTTTACCCGCTGTACTCAAATCAATTTCTTCGTTGATGGTACAACTTGCAAACGATGCAACAACTAAAATACCTGCGATGATGTTTCCTATTTTCATGTGCTTTCTTTTATGCCGGTTCAACCCAGGCATTATTTTCTTTTAATAAATTAATGAGTTCATCTACTGCCACCTCACTATCCACACTGCGCTTCACCACTTCTTTTCCTTTGTATAATGTGATCTTTCCGGGACCACTACCTACGTAACCAAAATCAGCATCAGCCATTTCACCGGGACCATTTACAATACATCCCATGATAGCGATCTTCACTCCCTTTAAATGATTGGTCACCGAACGGATCTTAGCAGTTGTTTCCTGCAGATCGAACAATGTTCTTCCACAACTCGGGCATGAAATATACTCTGTTTTGGAAATACGTGTACGTGTTGCCTGCAAAATACTGAAAGCCGTGTTATTGATGAATTGTTCAGGTGATTGGTTGCTTAAATAATTTCTGCCGGCCGTATTCTGCGAATAGTTCGCAGCTTGTAATGAATAACTTTTTGTACTCATTCCTAAACAGATACCATCGCCCATACCATCGAGCAGTAAAGCGCCGCACTCTGTTGAATAATGAATGAGATGTTCATCAGCCGTTTGCCAGTTACTGTCTGTCATTAATGCAACCGGATTTTTGATCTTACGGTTCATCAATTCTATAAACATACGACGCACACTTTGCATCGCATTTTTATTCGTACTGCTTAAACACAATACAACAGTTGGATCATTTGCCAATACATCGAGATAGGTATAATCGTTGAGGGCTGTGTCATCATTATAACAATCGATCATAACGAAATTCATCTCCTCATTTTTCACTTCTGCTTCAGCAAAACCACTATCAGCAAAAATGGGAAAGTATTTCTGTTCGCCTGCCACGGTTGCAGCAGATGCTTTCCATGTTTCAGGATAAACAATCACTTTCAATGTACCCGGCAATTCAAAATTCAATCTTTGATTAGCAATGAAAATATAATCGGCTGCCATATCACCTATGCTCCACTTATCTGTTCCTTCATCATATTTATAACCCACACGCTCTAATTCTTTAGGTGTGATGGAATCAAGCTTACTGAGATCAGCAATAACAACAGGCACTTGTTTACCACCAATATTGCTTACTGCAAAACTTTCCCTGCGTTTGTACTCAAAAGGAGAATAAGGTAATCCGGAAGTGGAAATAGCCGGAATTTTTGTTGTTGGTTTTTCAGTTTGCTGATATCGTTTCACCAGGTCTCTGCAAACCGGTATTTCAAACTCGGGGTCTTCAGTTAAGCTTACACGCACAGTATCGCCAATACCATCCTCGAGTAATGTACCAATACCTGCAGCGCTTTTTACACGGCCATCTTCACCATCACCTGCTTCGGTAACGCCCAGATGTAACGGATAACATTCATTGAACTCATCCATCATGTGATTGATGAGCATACGATAGGCCTGCACCATCACCTGCGGATTACTGCTCTTCATGCTGAGCATGATATTGTGAAAACTTTCTGCACGTGCAATGCGCAAGAATTCCATAGCGCTTTCCACCATACCAATTGCAGTATCACCATAGCGGCTCATGATACGATCGCTCAATGAACCATGATTGGTACCAATGCGCATGGCCGTTCCATACTCTTTACAAATTTTCACCAACGGAGTAAAACGTTCACGGATGCGATCGATCTCTTCCAGGTATTCCGAATCAGTATATTCGATCTGTTCAAACTTTTTCTTATCAACATAGTTACCGGGATTCACACGTACTTTCTCAACAATTCGTGCAGCGATCTCGGCAGCGTTTGGTGTAAAATGGATATCGGCTACTAACGGTGTGTTGTAGCCTCTTTTGCGTAATTCATCTTTGATGTTCTGTAAATTCTCTGCTTCTTTTTTTGAAGGTGCTGTAATACGCACCAACTCGGCACCGGCTTCAATACAGCGGATGCTTTGTTCTACCGTGGCAATAGTATCCATTGTATCGGTCGTAGTCATCGTTTGCAAACGGATGGGATGGATATTACCCAGCAGCAGATCGCCGATCTTTACTTCTTTTGTTGCCAGTCTTTTATAATCAGTTAAGGAAGCAGAATATAAATGCATATTTCAGATTGCCGGTTTTCGATTTCAGATTGGTAAAATTACAACCTGTTGATGCATTTGGTTCTAATAAATCTGAAATCGTCAATCTAAAATCAAAAATTCTTTACCAGTCTTTCTCCGGCTGGTTGGGAACAGCGGTCTTTTTCCGCACTTTTTCCTGTAATTCACGCTCTTTTTGCTCAAGTGCCTTGAGGTATTGCTCAGCCTGCTTCTTGGTAAGCTTGCTTTTTTGAGGCTTGGGTTGTTGTGGTTTAGGCTCTTCTTTCTTTTTTTCCTGTTTCTGCTTTTGCTCCTTCTGTTCTTTCTTCTGCTCCTGTTTAGGCTCCTGCTGTTTTTTCTGTTGAAGTGCCAGTTGCAGATTTTTTCTTACCTCTTCATCGTCGGGGTTTAAACGTAAAGCCTGTTTGTATGCATCAATCGCTTCAGTTAAACGGTTGCCTTTGTGTAATAAAACACCTTTGTTGTAAAGTGCTTTTGTTTTCAATTCAGGATCATCGGTGGCGCTGATCACTCCATCAAATGATTTTACCGCATCATCAATGCTTTCTTTTTTATAAAGCGTGTTACCGAGATTATAACGGGCAATCAGGTTTTCTTTTTTGCTCAAAGCTTTTTGGTAAGCTTCCTCGGCTTTATCATAATTCCCTTCTTTGTAATAACGGTTGCCTTTCATTACTTCCCCTTCCTGTGCGTGGGTAAGCAATGCAGCAAATAAAACCAATATGGTTAAGAAAATCTTCATGCTTTTTTACGTTCATGAATAAAAAGTTCAAGAATTAACAGCAATAATGCTGCCGTCAAAAACCAGAAGAAGTAGTTGTTGTAGTTTGTATTACTCACCTCACCTTCAACACCTTTCTTTTCAAGTTGATTGATGATGGTGGTAACTTCTTTTAACATCTCATCTGTATTTTCCAGATTACCGTATAACCCACCATTCACTGCTGCCAGTTGACGAAGCAATGGTTCATTCAATTTCGATACAATAGTCTGACCAAGATTATCCTTCTTGAATTCTTTTGTTTCGGGATCGGTGATGGGCGAACCCTCTGCAGTGCCTAAACCAATGCTGAGCAATAAAATTCCCTTGTCTTTCAGTTCACGAGCCATGTTCTCTGCCGCTTCATCATGATCTTCACCATCAGTGATCAACAGCAGCACTTTGTAACGCTTGCTTTCCTGCGGAAAACTTTCAGCTGCCAGGCGCATTGCTTCACCAATAACAGTTCCCTGCGTTGGCACTGCATCGGGAGCAGCCGATTGCACATATAATTTAGCAGCACCCTGATCTGCTGTTAACGGCATGGGCAAATAAGCTTTACCTGCAAACCAGATGAGCCCTACACGATCATCCGGTAATTGATCAAGAAGTTTATTGATGAATTGTTTTGCTTTATCCAAACGGGTTGGCTTCACATCATCGGCCAGCATACTTTTACTCACATCCATTGCAATGATGATATCCCTTCCCTTACGATTTACATTTTCTGCTTTACCGGCAGTCCGAAGATTGGCTGCACCAACTGCTGTTAATGCAATGGCGGCAAGAATAACATAAAATTTCGCTGCAAATTTTTTCGTGGAGTGATTGGCAGTTAAAAGATTCACCAACTGCTCGTCACCGATTTTCTTTTTTGTTTTCTTTTTCCAACGCTTGTTGAGTACAAACAAAAGAACCACTGGTATAAGTACTACCAGCAACAGTAAATATTCGATATGTGCGAAGGAAAACAAGGATAATTGTGATTAAGGCATAAATACAAAGTACGAGTTACAAGGTACGAAGTACAAGATTACAGAATGAAACAAAAGTTAAGCCAGTTTTTTCCAATAGGCAATACACAATTGGCAATTGGCATGTAAACCTATCACTACAGACTGCTTTGCCTATTGCCCATTGCCAATTCTTTACTTCTTCCCTTGCATAAAATCGTAATGTTTCAGAATATCTTTCAGCAATGCAAGACGGTTGTTACGCATGTTGTAGTTTTTCTCAGGTGATTGAACCAGCAATACAAAAAAGTATGGGTGACGGTTCTCCTCGATCCAGCCAACGATCCAGCCGATGTTCTCTCCTTTTTCGTCAAAACCCCAACCGGTTTTGTAAGCGAGTTTGTACAGTGAATTATCTTCCTGCATCATTACTTTGCGAACGATCTGCTGGGTACGCTTCTGAAAAGGAAGTTGTTCAAAATACAAGCGCTTCACCAAACCCAGTTGCTCATCGGGTGAAATTTTGATAGTATTGTTCAACCAAAAAGAATCAACAGCACTGCCTATATTTTTGTTTCCATACTGTAATGTATCGATCCAGAATTGCATGGTATCCTTACCAATTCTGCGGGCTACTTCCTGGTAATATGGAACGGATGAAACTTTAAAAGCTTCTTCCATCGTCATATCCTTATTCAATTCTGTTCGTTCTCTCTCCACTCCATCCCACTTGATCACCATCTTTTCATCAAAGATCTTCCCCGTCTCTAAACCAATGAGAGAATTCACAATTTTAAACGTGGAAGCAGGCGTATAACGTTTTCTGAAGTTGGCCGAATCAAAAATGGTGAACTGTGCCTGTGCATTATCAAACAAAGCGAAAGAACCTGTTGCTTTGTACTTATCGAAGTATTGTTTGAGGTCGTTATCAATCGAAAAATTATTGATGGAGCAGGAGTTAAAAAGCACAACAAAGAAGAACAAAACTGGTACAAACCGCATGATAGAAATTTTGCACAAAAGTAAAGTGAGAATGTGAATGGCCTCCTAAAACTTTCCAAACAACAATAAGCGCCTTTTCCGCTGAAAGACAAAACCTTGGCTGATAAGACATCCGTGGACTGATCCCCACCATCAAATAAAAGCAAACAAACTGATCAACAACAGCGATCATCTTCGAATAAAATTTGCATATTGCAGTACTTATTTAAGCAAAAATCAGATCAATGAAAAAGAATCAACTCTATGTACTAACACTTCTCTTTGCAATCATTTCTTTGGGTCTTAATTCCTGTTCAAAAGAAAAATCCTTCAGTAGCGGCGGCAGTGGTGGAACTGGCGGTACAGGTGGCGGAGGAGGAACTGGAGGAAGCGGCACCTACTTTATGAAATTTAAACTTGATGGTGTACAAAAAGAATTCAGCGGAACCACAAGCGCATTGATCACCAGTTTCGATGCCGGCGGTACAATTATTCACACAGGTGCATTTCAGGGAATACAGAGTGCATCAAATACTACTGCCAATCTAATGGGCATTAATGTCAACGATGTAACTGCTTTGGTTACAAACAAAAACTATACTGACGCTTTAGTTGGTATAACAGTACAAGGTGTGCTTCTTTATTTCGACGCATCCGGAGACCAGTTGAGTTCTATGTTTGTAACAACTGATGCAAATGTGATCATCCGTCTGTCGGAAATAACAACTACAAGTGTAAGTGGAACGTTCAGCGGAAAATTGGCATCCCTTACCAGCGGAGCTTCGGCAACAGTGACCGAAGGAAGTTTCCGTGTAAAACGGTTATAAATTCATTTCTCCCGCTTCAGCAATCCCTGTTGCAGCCCAACTACTTTATAACTATCAACGGGTGGTATTTCTTTTGAAGTACCACCCGTTGATGTTTTTGGCTTTGTTGCAAATGTTGTAAATGAAACCTGTATTCCTTCTGCTGTTAATTCATACTTACTCACAATAGTGCTACCTGAAACAGAAAAAACGGAAGTAAAACTATTACCGATGAAATGACCATCTAGCACAATTGTATTTCGTTCATCGATCTGCCAATGACCTGTTGCCGTGTCAACGGGCATCAATATATACGGACGATTATCTTTCTGATCATCACCATAAATAATTTGCCAGGTATATCGACCACTATCAGCGGGCTGAATATTCAACCGCATTGTAAATTGTTGCGAAGCTTTCGTTGGTCTGTTCCAGGTAATTGTTCCTTTCCAGTTGCCAACAAATGATTCAGGAAAAGCATTTTGCTGTGCCGATGAAAACAAACACATCAGCAGCAATGCATTTACAATGAAGAAACTCCTCATACACTAACTGCTTTCAATACACCCAACTCCTTGCCTACTTTGGTAAATGCAGCAATGGCTTTATCTAAATGCTGTTGATCATGTGCTGCGCTCAATTGTACACGAATACGTGCCTGCCCCTTTGGTACTACAGGGAAGAAGAATCCGATCACATAAATTCCTTCTTTCAACAGCTTAGCAGCAAATTCCTGTGCTACTACTGCATCATATAACATGATTGGCACAATTGGATGATCGCCCGGTTTAATATCAAAACCCGCAGCCGTCATTTTACTGCGGAAGTATTTTGTATTGGCTTCAAGTTTATCACGCAGTTCAGTTGTTTCACTTAACAGATCCATTACTGCAATGGATGCGCCCACAATACTTGGTGCCAATGTATTACTGAAAAGATAAGGGCGTGAACGTTGGCGTAGCATTTCAATCACTTCTTTACGTCCGCTGGTGAAACCACCACTGGCACCACCGAGTGCTTTACCCAAAGTGCCGGTAATGATATCGATCTTACCCATTACCCCACGGTATTCGTGTGTACCACGACCGGTCTTTCCGAGAAAACCACTTGAATGGCATTCATCCACCATAATGGCCGCATCATACTTATCTGCGAGTTCAACAATTTTATCGAGCTGGGCAATGGTACCATCCATGCTGAAACTTCCGTCGGTTACAATCACACGGTTACGGGCACCCGCAGCTTCCTGCAGTTTCGCTTCCAGATCAGCCATGTTGTTATGCTCATAACGGAAACGCTGGGCTTTACACAAACGTACCCCGTCAATAATACTGGCGTGGTTCAAGGCATCGCTGATGATGGCATCCTGTTCGCCAAACAAGGGCTCAAATACACCACCATTGGCATCAAAGGCTGCGGCATATAAAATGGTATCTTCTGTACCGAGGAATTTAGAAATCTTCGCCTCCAGTTCTTTATGAATATCCTGGGTACCGCAGATGAAACGAACGCTGCTCATCCCAAATCCACGCAGGTCGATGTATTTTTTTGCCGCCTCAATCACTTTCGGATGCGAGGAGAGGCCGAGGTAATTATTGGCGCAGAAATTCAACACAATTTTCCCGTTTACCATGATCTCAGGTCCCTGTGCACTTTCTATAATCCGCTCAGTTTTAAAAAGTCCGTTGGTCTTGATCTCATCCAGTTCATTTGCAATGCGTTGCACTAATTTCTCGTTCATAACTAAAGGTTTAAGCGACAAAAGTAAGAGGATTCGGAGGTTCTTTTATGCGTAACCGATTGCATGTTAAAGAAATTCACACAAATATGTGGTTCAAGTGTAACATTTTCCTTCTACCTTCGTCTTATCCTTCAAACAGGTGTTTATGAAAAAGCAAATCATCCTTCTTGGCGCTGTGGTATTAGTTACCGTTTCTGCATGGGCATTGCTTACCATTACACCGGCTAAGAAATCGGCTGCTGCTTCTCCAAAATGCAGCAAAACCTGCCAGGAAAAACCGGCGGCCAACAGTGCCCCGCAAACCGGCTTTTTCATTTTCGATTCTTTTTCAGGTACGCTCTAAAAATATTTTTATTTTCCTGTAACTTTTATTTTCAGTATCCGTAATACTGATAGTTAAACTTATCATCACGGATCACTAACTGATTTATGACCGCCAGAGAATATAATGAATGTGTGACCCGGTATGCCGACAACGTATACCGTTTTATCCTCAAGAATTTGGGGCACGAAGAAGATGCACGGGATGTTGTGCAGAGTGCTTTCGAAAAATTGTGGGTGAATAAAGACAATGTAGATAATGAGCGCAGCAAATCATACCTGTTTACCATTGCCTACAACCAGATGATCGATCACATTCGCAAACACAAACGGGTGAGCTTGCGGGATGAATTTTCGGAGGAAGTGAGAATACAGGACCGGCCGCAGCATAATATGAAGAAAGTGCTGGAAGAAGCACTGGCCCGGTTGAGTGAAACGGCAAGAAGTTTGGTTTTATTAAAAGATTATGAAGGATACAGTTACGACGAGATCGGAGAAATAACGGGATTGAACGAAAGCCAGGTAAAAGTTTATTTGCACAGAGCAAGATTACAGTTGAAGAATTATTTAGTGAGTATTGAAAATGTAATGTAGTTGAAAGAACCAAGGCACAAGATCCAAGGTTCAAAAAATAAACACAAACAATGAATATTAACCGCCATAATTACGAAGAGTTTTTCCTCCTGTATGTTGACAATGAGTTGACAGCCGGGCAGCGGAAAATTGTGGAAGCATTTGTGGCGACCAACCCTGATCTGCAGGAAGAATTTGAATTAATTCAACAGGCAAAATTTACAGATGATGTAAAACTGGACCAGTCATTCATCAACTCTTTACTTAAACCTGTTGATGAAGAAAGTACTGTCAGCGAAGAGCAATTATTACTTTATGTTGATAATGAATTAAGAGCTGATGAAAAAGCTGCAGTTGAAAAAGAACTGGTAGCAAACACTTCTTTACAAAACGAATTGCAATGGCTCCGTCGTAGCCAGGTATCGCCTGATACATCTATTGTATTCCCTGATAAATCATTATTGTACAAGCAAGCCGAACCTGCACGTGTGTTCTCTATGAGCATGACTGCCAGGAGATGGAGCGCAGCAGCTGCCGTTGTGGTATTGCTGGGCAGTGCGATGTGGTTGATGTTGGATGGAACAAAAACAACGGATAAGCCTGAATCCATTGCTGTAGTTAATGAACCAACAGTAAAAGAAAATCAATTCACCACACCTTTACCTGTTAAAGATTTGGTGAAGAAAACGCTTGAAGAACAAAAAAATGAATTCGGCGAAACAGCAGCTTCAACCGAATCAACTGAAAAAACAAAAACACCTGGTACAACTATCAATAATTCTGTTGCAGCAGTTAACACAACTGAAAAAAAAGGAACAACAACTACTCCGGTTGTTGAACAATCAATAGATATTGCAAAGGCTGATGGTCCAGAAAAAATAATTGAAGAAAAAATTGACGCTCCCAGTAACATTTCTAAAACTTCAACCGTACAACCTATAGCAAACAACATCAGTTATGCTGCTTACAACAACGATGTTGCCGACGAAGAAGAGGATGCACTCCTTAACGAAGAAAGGCAACGTAGAAGTGGAATAGCAGGACTGATTAAAAAAGCAAAACGGACGTTTGAACGTAAAACCGGTATTCAATCAAGCTCTTCCGAAGTACGCTTTGCAGTGTTTGCGGTAAACACCCAATAACAAAAAACTTTAAACGGAAATTTTTATGAAGCAGTTTTTATTCTCATTGCTTGGTCTAGTACTATGCCTCGGCCTCAATGCACAAAGCGACACCACAAAACCACAAAGTGCCGATACGATCAAAGTCGGCAACATGATCATCATCAAAAAACATGATGGTAAAGAAAAGAAAACAGAAAAAGATGACGAAGATGATGACGAAGGCACATCAGTTGAAATCAAAAAACGTAAAGAGTATAAAAAATCAAACGTAAGTACCAACTGGCTTATTCTTGATCTTGGTTTCTCCAACGTAAACGATCAAACAAATTATGCATCTCCTGAAGCACAGGCGTTTTTCCCAGGCGGAACAAAAGAGCAAATGGGTCTTCGTAACGGTCGCTCTATTAATGTAAACGTTTGGTTCTTTATACAGCGGGTTAATCTTATTAAACATGTGGTAAATCTGAAATACGGTTTAGGAGTTGAAATGAATAACTACAGCTTTGAAAAAAGTATCCGTTACAATACCGAGCCTGTTACAAATATCACTATCGATAATTTCAAGTACAGAAAAAATAAACTGGCAGCCGATTATTTAACTGTACCCGTAATGCTCGATTTCAACTTTGCTCCCAAGCGCAAAAAAGGTTATGGCTTCAGCGCCGGTGTAAGTGCAGGTTATATGTATGCAGCCCGCCAAAAAATGAAGAGCGAACAAAACGGAAAGGAAAAAGTTAGAAGCGATTTCAACCTTGAGCCATGGAAGCTTTCTGCAATTGGTGAATTAAACCTTGGTGCGGTTGGCTTATACGGAAGCTATGCACTCAACAACTTACATAAAAACGGACTGGAACAAACTCCTTACAACTTTGGTATAAGATTCAGCAGCTGGTAATACAGCTCACGCTGTATTCTCTGGCTAACCGCTTCTCTTTCGAGGAGCGGTTTTTTTATGGGCAGGTCACGCAAAGAGGGTGACCCACCCGCCTTGAATAAACACTTCTATAACTTCAGAATTTCATTACTTTGCCGAACTAAAAAGAAAAACATGAGTTATAAAGTGATCGACATTGAAGGCATCGGGCCAAACTATGCAGCACGATTGGAAACAATGGCCATTTTTACAACAGACGATCTGCTGGCGCAAGGCGGAACAAAAAAAGGACGGGTTGCAATCAATGAAATAACTCAGATTCCTGAGAACCTTATTCTTACCTGGGTGAACCATGCCGATCTCCATCGTATAAACGGCGTTGCCGGACAAACAGCCGAGTTACTGGAAGCAGCAGGAGTTGATACTGTGAAAGAACTTGCAACACGCAATGCCGAAAACCTGCGTATAAAAATGGTAGAGACAAATGAAAAGTTTGGGTTAACCGGTAAAGTTCCATCGGCAGAAACATTAGCAGCCATGATTGCCGAGGCAAAAACACTGGAGCAAAAAGTTTTTCACTAAGCATTCTTACGAATAAAAAATAAAGCCGCCTCATTTACAGGGCGGCTTTATTGTATCACTTCAAACAAGGTTATCCACCACTTCTCCATAAAGGGATTGTTAATTAAATTCACGTTCATACTATAGCATAATTATTGCCCGTTAATTCTGTACTGTTGAAATGAGTCATAAAAAATTAATGAGCAATTTCCCAATACAGTGCTATTGATTTTTTATGACGAATAGCAACTGGTAATTAAACAAATCAGAAAAGAAGCAGTTGAAAACAACGTGTACATGAAGAACCGATCAACCCCACTTATTTTTTGTTGCGTGCTGATGCTGTTGTTATCAGGGTTTAGTTTTTTCAGCCGGAGTAAAACATCTATTCACAAACCAGCTGTAAGAAAATCAGCTTACTACAAAGTAGTTATCGATAAAAGTAACTACGAGTTGAAAGTGTATGATGAAGAAGGATGGTTGTTTACTTATCCTGTTGTGTTTGGTTCAAGTGAACTGACCGACAAAATGATGGAAGGCGACCGCCGCACACCGGAAGGCACTTACAGGATTATTGCCAAAAAACTCCATGCCGAATGGGGGCATTTTTTATTGCTCGACTATCCCACACAAAGTGATATTGAAAAATTCAATGCCCGTAAATCGCAGGGTGTTATTCCAGCCAATGCAAGACCGGGCGGAGGTATTGGCATACATGCAACACGAAGAAATGAAGATCGTTTTGTAGACTACTATTACAACTGGACCTTGGGTTGCATTTCCACCAAACGTGAGTACGCTAAAGAATTATATACACTCCTTCCTGTTGGCACTGAAGTAACCATACTCCGGTAAAATACCGTCTTAAGGGTATACCCTTAGTAAAAAGGAAGTGCTTTATTTGGTTTCAAACTCCACAACATGAAACCAATGAATTTTCTGTTACTCCTCTTGATGGGTAGCAGTCTTGCAACGCAAGCCCAAAAACTTTCCAAAGAAGGAACACACGAAATTTCAAAAAAAGCAAACAAAGGCTACTTGTATGAGCCAACGGTAGATGAGGCAAAGAACGAGGTGACCATGACCTATGTTACCAAAGCATCAGGTCGGAAAGCAAAATTTGAAATTTACAAATTTGACCTTGAATTCAATTTCAAGGGAATGGAAGAAAGCGAACAACCCCTTGAAAAACTTAAAGGCTACCGGGCAGATAAAGGCGATGAATGGGAAATGCCTGCAGTATCAGTTGAAAAAAATTTCATGGGTACGCTGATGCTGCGCAGGAAGATCATTAAAAAGAAATGGAACTGGTTTTGGGGTGGTTATGATATTAAGATCGAACAGAAAGAAAAACTTAAACCTAAATCAGAAGATGGAAATAAGTTTTTCTATCTGTCGCATGCTGAGCAGAATGAAAGCGGAAGCGTGATCATCATTGCCGGTGAAAAAGGAGACCGCAGCGATCCAATGCGTCAATACAAACGCATTCACATATTAAGATATGATGCAGAACTAAATCAATTGGCAGATAAAGTACTTGAATTTCAATATCCGCAGTTAATTGCTGCTGTTAATACAGATGATGCAGATGAGGATGCAGAACTGGATGAAGATATTACGATCCTGTTTGCTCCAATGGGCGGCAAAGGAATGAATAAAGTGGCCGATCCAAATGGCGGAAACTATAGCTATGTACGTATTGCTTCAAGTGCAGAAATTAAAGAACGTGTATCCATTTCTTCAAATCATGGCATCTTCGATGGTTCATTTGTAAAGGTTGGAAATGCTATGATGATCTACGGACCAGCTAATGATAATAAAACAGACTATCTGAATGAAAAACCAGCCGACGATCAATTCAAAGCAAAGAATTTTCAAATTGTAAAAATTGAAAATGGACAAGTAGCTTATGTTACAAGCACACCAATTTCAGAGTTTGAGAAGAAAGCGCAAAATCCCCCTTCACAAAAAAAGTCACCTGATTACAAAGGCCGAAAATTCAGAGTAGCAGACATACGCCAAACAATGAATGGCGATCTGTTGATAACAGGTCAGAATTATTCAACACCCAGCGGATTACGCCGTTCATCTGGCACAACAGATTACACAGATATTATCATGATTCATTTTGACAGTAAGGGAAATCTGAAAGCACAGTATGGTGTACGTCGTGAAGAAAATGATAAAGAAGCTAAAATGGCTCCAAACTCGCAGATACTTGTTGAAAGCACCGATGGCAGTAGTTTATACTGGGTGATCCTTGAAATGGAAGGTGTTAAAACAGAAAAAGAACTCGGCGACAGTAAGTATAAATTCCTTGTTTATCCGAATGTAACAAAGATCAATTTAGCAACAGCCAACATTGGTGAGTTTACTCAATTTGGCCAAGGCAAAACAGATTATTATGTGAACAATAAATATCCATTTCTGCCGATTGGCAAAGGGCAGGTTGTATTTCTTGGTGAAACCAAGAGTGGAAAAACATTATGGTTTGCAAAAATGCCGCTTGAATAAAATTCTTCAGCGATTTAAAAAACTTACACGGATCGATACCCAAAATCCACTTGTAAGAAAAAGCCCCGACGTAGGTTTCGGGGCTTCTCTTTTTATAATTTTCCATTTTTAATTTCTTCAACAACTCCGGGGTCGAGCAGCGTTGATATATCACCGAGATTTGAAATTTCACCTTCAGCAATTTTTCTCAGAATGCGTCGCATGATCTTACCACTTCTTGTTTTTGGCAAGCCGCTTACAAACTGAATCTTATCAGGTTTTGCAATCGGGCCAATAACACGGGTTACTGTTTGTAAAATATCCTTGCGTGTAAGATCTTCATCATTGTTATGCATGTGACCATAAATCACATACGCATAAATACCTTGTCCTTTTACATCATGCGGATAACCAACCACAGCGCTTTCCACAACACCTGCATGCATATTGATGGCATTCTCTACTTCAGCAGTACCAATACGGTGACCGCTTACATTCAACACATCATCCACCCTTCCGGTAATTCGGTAGAATCCATTTTCATCTTTCAACGCACCATCACCCGTGAAGTATAAATTTTCATAGGTTGCAAAATAGTTTTGCCGGCAACGCTCATGATCGCCATAAGTTGTACGAAGTATTGCAGGCCATGGTGCTTTTATACAAAGGTTTCCTTTCAAATGACCATGCTCATCTTTCTCCGTCACTTCTTTTCCATTTTCATCAACCAAAATCGGTTGCACGCCCGGCATCGGTAATGTTGCCCAACTTGGTTTAGCAGGTGTAACACCAGCCATGTTTGAAATTAAACAACCACCTGTTTCTGTTTGCCACCATGTATCAACAATAGGACATTTGCCTTTGCCTACATGTTCATCATACCAATGCCATGCTTCTTCATTGATAGGTTCACCAACTGTGCCCAATATTTTTAATGAGGAAAGATCTTTTCCTTTTAATGGATCTAAACCAAAGCCCATCAAACTGCGGATGGCAGTTGGTGCTGTGTACAGAATATTTACTTTATGCTTATCAACGATATCCCAGAAACGACCTGCATCGGGCCATGTAGGAATACCTTCAAACATCAATGATGTAGCGCCTGCACTTAACGGACCGTATAAAATATAACTATGGCCTGTGATCCAACCTATATCGGCTGTGCAAAAATGCACATCACCTTTCTTGTATTGGAATGTATTGACAAACGTGTAGTTCGTCCAGATCATATAACCCGCACTGCTATGCACCACACCTTTTGGTTTACCTGTTGAACCACTTGTATACAAGATGAATAATGGATCTTCAGCATCCATCTCTTCTGCAGGAAAACTTACCACACCATTTTTCTCCACTTGGTGCTCAGCAAACTCCATTTCATCTTCCCACCACACATCTCTTCCTTTCAACATAGAAACAGGTGTGCGTGTCCGTGTGTAAACAATTACTTTTTTTACTGTGCGGTTACCAATGAGTGCATCATCAATTACACTCTTCAGCGGAATATCTTTATTACCACGATAAGCACCATCGCAGGTAACAATAAATTCAGCTTGTGCATCATACAAACGATCAGCAATACTTTGTGCAGAGAAACCTCCAAAGATCACACTATGTATAGCGCCAATGCGTGCACAGCCTAACACCGCATACGCCAACTCAGGTACCATGCCCATATAAATACAAACACGATCGCCTTTTTTCACACCATTGTTAATGAGTACCTGTGCAAACTGGCAAACACGTTTATGTAAACGGTTATATGTTACTACACGAACTCTTTCTTCAGGATTGTTTGGCTCCCAGATGATAGCAGGTTTGTCGCCCATTGTTTCCAGGTGGCGATCAATACAATTTTCAGTGATGTTGAGCTTTGCACCTTTGAACCATTCTACTTTTGGTTCTTTGAAATTCCATTCAAGAACCTTGTCCCATTTTTTTCGGAAATGAAAATGTTCAGCGATTGAACCCCAGAACTCTTCCGGTTGTTCAACACTTTTTTGATATGCTTCTTTGTACTCTTCGTAAGACTTGATCTGGTAAGGATATGACATCATTCGTTCTTTGGGCCGTAAATATAAAAATATTGCAGCCTTATGCAGCGAATTTTATTCGGCATCGGTCTTTTTATTGAAAGAAAACAGACAATACCCTATTGATCTGTTCGATGTCTGTTCATATGGTTGGTTTTTTATGAAAGCCCTTGTTGTTCAGCAAGGGCTTTTTGTTTGTTGTGAATGAATGTTTACATTTAAGTTTCTTAAGCAACCGATGTACAACCTGAAGCCATTTTGTTTTTTAATAGCGATTGTTAGTTTCTGCATATTGACAGTTCAATCGTATGCACAATGTTCAAGCAATGTTTTATTTTCTGAAAATTTTGGCGGCAGCAACAATTCTCCCTTAACAGGTTCAAGACTTCCTGCCGGTGTTACTACGTATACATTTGATTCGCTTGGTACTATTGATGATGGCCAATATGGTATTCGTAAAACAACTGCTGACATTGCAACCGGTCAGCGACAGTTTAGTGTTTGGCATATTGGCAATGATCGCTCAGGAGGTAATATGATGATCGTTAATGCTGATTACACTGCAGGAAAGTTTTACGAAACAACTGTCAGCAATCTCTGCTCCGGTTCGCAATTGTATTTTTCTGCATGGCTGGCCAATCTTATTCCGGCAGGAAGCAGCAACCCACTCGATCCGATACTGCGTTTTGAAATTGCAAGTGCAGTTTCAGGAACGGTGCTATCATCTTTTCTGACACCAACTATTCCACGTTTCAGTTCATTTACATGGACACAGTACGGATTTAATTTTTCGTTGCCCGCAGGTGAAACTTCAGTTGTGCTTCGCATCTTTAATAACCAGGCGGGTGGTATTGGAAATGATCTTGCACTTGATGATATTGAATTTACACTTTGCGGCGCAAGCATTGCGCCGGTTGTTAACGGAACAATGCTCAATACAAACGATGCATGTGTTGGCAGTAATATCAGTATCAGCGGAAATGTAACAGCTATATCTTACACAAACCCTGCATACCAATGGCAATTTAATAACGGAAGTGGTTGGGTGAATATTCCAACAGCTACTACTCCTGACTTAAGCATCAACAATATTCAAAAAGCAGATAGTGGTAATTACCGTCTACTGGCAGCCGAAGCAGCTAATATCAACTCAACAAATTGCCGTTCAATCTCACCAAGTATTCCCATACATGTATTTGCACCTGTAACACCAATGTTATATACCAATGCTCCTGTTTGTGAAGGCAAGGATCTGTTACTGATCGTTCCGGTTAATGCCATTGCTTATATATGGACGATAAACGGCAGGCCCTTTAATATGAGCACTGATACTTTGCGTGCCAGAAATGTAACTGCCGCCAACAACGGAATGTATCATGTCCGGCTGATCACAAAAGGTGGTTGTTCAAGCATGGATTCAGCTACTGTTGTTATACAATCAAATCCATTACAACGCTTTCTTCCATTTGATACATTGTTGTGTGATGCGCAAACATTAGATGTGGACGCACAACAACCAACTGCAGCAACCTATTTGTGGAACGATGGAACAACTTCAGCACAACGTATTCTTTCAACTGAAGGAATCTATTCATTGTTTACAAGCGATGCTGTTTGCGACCGTACAGATAGTTTTACCATCACAAGAAATTATACACCCACTGTTCAGCTTATCAGCGATACTACGCTTTGCGTAAATGAACCTTTGCTGTTGAATGCAACAAATCCATTAGCTGAATTTTATTTGTGGAGTACGAATGAAACTGACAGCAGTATTACCATTACTTCACCAGGCACTTATTCTGTTGCTGTTGGTAATGGTTGCGGAATTGCGGTTGATGATATCACTGTTGATTATAAAGATTGTGCGGATATGATCTTTGTGCCAAACGCCTTTACGCCAAACGATGACCGGTTGAATGATGTGCTCTATGCAAAGGCTTATTTCCTTATTGAAGCATTTGATATGAAAATTTACAACCGTTGGGGACAACAGATATTTTCTACCAATTCATTGTTTACCGGTTGGGATGGCCGTATGAACAATAGCAAAGCTCCACCCGGTCAATATATCTGGACTGTCAGCTACAAACGCAACGGCAAATTGTATACACAAAAAGGAACGGTGCTGCTTATTCCCTGATGATAGCTTCAAACTGAAAGAGAGGTATGCCATACCTTCTTACATTGCCATGCGAAATATAATATGCTTAGGTATGGCATACCTATTCCACATTTCATTTATTTTTGAACCAAACACAGCACATGTCAATTGAGGTCAATAACCTGGTGAAACTTTATGGTGAGCAAAAAGCGGTGAATAATATTTCCTTTAAAGTAAACAAAGGAGAGATCGTTGGCTTCCTGGGGCCGAATGGTGCAGGAAAAAGTACAACCATGAAAATGATCACCGGTTACCTGCAACCAACAAGTGGCACCGCTGTTGTGTGTGATGTAAAGGTGAATGATAACCCGATGGGCAGTAAACAAAAGATCGGTTATTTACCGGAGAGTAATGCATTGTATTACGACATGTATGTAAGAGAATATCTGGCGTTTATTGCAGAAGTTCATAAAATCGGAAATCAGAAATCGAAAATTGAAGATGTTATACAACAGGTTGGTTTAACACCTGAAGCTCATAAAAAGATCGGTCAGTTATCAAAAGGTTATAAGCAACGTGTTGGTTTGGCTGCTGCACTTATTCATGATCCGGAAGTATTGATCTTAGATGAACCAACAAGCGGACTTGACCCCAACCAGATCATTGAGATACGTGATGTGATCAAACAACTTGGATTGAACAAAACAGTTTTATTCTCCTCACATATTTTACAGGAAGTGCAAGCCATATGCGACCGTGTGATCATTATCAATAAAGGAACGATCGTTGCAGATGATCAGTTATCTAATTTGCTTAAGAAAGTGCAGGCAGGAGAAGTGATCCTTGAATTAAAAGAAGAAGTAGATGAATCGCTTTTTAATTCAATTCAAAATTGTATTCGCATAAACAGTACCACCTGGAAATTCAGAACAGATAATCCTGATGCAGTGAAAAAACAATTGCTGCAACTATCGATTGAAAAAAATCTCAACGTGCTTTCGTTGAAGAGCGATGAGAATTCATTGGAAGATGTGTTCAGGAGTTTAACATCTTAAAATTGTCTGTTCACCTGAAAGGTGACTGTACAACAAATTCATTAAACTAAAACAGTAAATGACTATTGTAGATTATTTATCCATAATTGGGATAATAATTATAGACATCATTAGTTATCGTATTGTTTTAAAAAAGACAATTGATGAATTTTTAAAATTAAATAAACTCGTAGTCAACGGTCAGGTAAGTACAGGAGAAGTTATTGATGTTGTTGAAAAATCAGACTTGGATGGTCGTACCCAATACGCCCCATTAATCCGGTATTTTGCCAACAATGTTGAGTATAAATTTCAATCTGAAGATTTTTCCTTTAATAAGCCTGTAGTCGGAGCGGCGATCAACATTTGCTATAACAGCAACGATCCATTAGAGGTGATTGATAACCCAAAAACCGTTTTATTGTTCAAAGGCTTTATAATTATTTTCATTCTAATAGTCTTGACCGGGTTGAATTTTGGGATTTTATATAAAGTATTTTCTACTTGAAAAAATAAACAGCCATCACTTCCTTAACCTTCTCACTCCTTTCATCACAATCCATCCAATCAACACTAACATCAACACAGCAATAATTACAGGTGCAGTAAAACTCAACGCCGTACCACCAATAGCAGCTGCATTCTCACCTGTTGACACAATAACATTTCCAGTTCCTGCTGTAGTCTTACTTGAAAATAATCGCAGCAAGCCAATGCCTGCATGCACCGTTCCTGCCGCACCACCTCCTGCAATGATGGCCATGATCCATTTCAACAACGGACTGAATTCTGCAATGGGTAAAAACGATGCAGCCAAAACAGTTCCTGCTGCGACAGCTAAAGGTGTGGCAATCATATCGAGCAGGTTATCAACAAAAGGAATATAATAAGCACCGATTTCAAGAATAGCTGCAGTACCAAAACAAATCAACGCAGGCAGGCTTCCCATCCATTCCATATCTGCAGACAGTGCAAACCACTGCTGGTATGCTGCAAAGCTGGCTCCAAGCATGGGCACAAATACCCGGAAACCACAGCACGCACTGAGTGCAATGCCCATTGCAATGGAAGTAAGTATCGCTGTGTCCATACAATCGTTTGTTGTACTTAAAAATAATCAATTTCACTGCCTTTTATCCTTTGTTGCTGCCTTTGAATGTCTTTTCTTTGCAGCGCAAACAAAAAGTCAGAAAAGAGAGAAGTTAGAAAGTCCGAAAGAACAACTCTGCTGATCTCCATCTTCGGAACGAACAATCTTCCGGTCTTTTCTCTTCCCGACTTCCGGACTATAACATTAACTACAAACTGAATTTTATGAGCTTTATCGCCGACATTCATGCTAGACAAATTCTCGACAGCCGTGGTAACCCAACTGTAGAAGTAGATGTGATAACTGATAATGGTATTATTGGCCGTGCTGCCGTACCAAGTGGTGCTAGTACGGGTAAACACGAAGCGGTTGAGCTACGTGATGGTGATAAAAGCAAATACCTTGGTCGTGGTGTTTTGAAAGCTGTGCAAAATGTGAATGATGTAATTGCTGATCAGCTGATCGGTATTGATGTTACACGCCAGGCTTACATCGACAATCTTCTGATTAAAATTGATGGTACAGAAAATAAAGGTTCACTTGGTGCAAATGCAATGCTTGCTGTAAGTATGGCTGTTGCAAAAGCTGCTGCTGAAGAAAGCGGTTTGCCTTTATTCCGTTACCTCGGTGGTGTAAACAGTACAGTAATCCCTGTTCCGATGATGAATATCATGAACGGTGGTGCACATGCTGATAATAAAATCGATTTCCAGGAATTCATGGTCATTCCTTTTGGTGCTCCTTCTTTCAGTGAAGGTTTACGTTGGGGTGTGGAAATTTTCCATCATCTCAAAGCAGTATTAAAGAAAAAAGGTTTCAGCACAAACGTTGGTGATGAAGGTGGCTTTGCTCCTGAAATTCAAAGCAACGAAGAAGCAATTGAAACTGTATTGGAAGCCATTACTGCAGCAGGTTACAAACCAGGTGAGCAAGTAGGTATTGCAATGGATGCTGCATCAAGCGAAATGTATGATGAAGCTACCAACACGTATAAATTCTATAAGAGCAACCCTGGTAAAGTGATCAGCAGCGATGAAATGGTTGCTTACTGGACTGAGTGGGTAAATAAATATCCGATCATTTCTATTGAAGATGGTATGGCTGAAGATGATTGGGCTGGCTGGAAAAAATTAACTGAAAGTCTTGGAAAAAGATGCCAGTTGGTTGGTGATGATCTCTTCGTTACAAATGTGAAGCGTTTAAAAGAAGGTATTGATAAAGGCATCAGCAATAGTATCCTCATTAAAGTAAACCAGATCGGTACAGTTACTGAAACCATCAATGCCGTGCAAATGGCACAGAACGCAGGGTTCACAACGGTTATGAGTCACAGAAGTGGTGAAACTGAAGATACCACTATTGCTGACTTAGCAGTAGCATTGAATTGCGGACAGATAAAAACCGGTTCTGCTTCACGTACTGATCGTATGGCGAAGTACAACCAGCTTATCCGCATTGAAGAAATGCTGGGCGAGAATGCAATTTATCCGGGCGGAAAGATTAAATTTGGTAAATAGCAACTAGTTAATGGTTCATAGTTCATGGGCATTAACTGTGAACTATGAACCATTTTTATTTAGATCTCATATGAAAATTCTGAGCAATATCCCACCAGTACTGAAAAACAAATATGTTTTAACGATCATTGGTTTTGCGGTATGGATGTTATTTGTTGACAGGAATGATTTTATTACCCAGATCAGCCGATTTAAGAAGCTGAACGAATTAAAAAGCAGCAGCACCTATTACGATCAGAAGATCGAAACGGCCAAAACCGAGCTGGAAAAGCGAAAAAACGACCCTTCGGCCTATGAGCGACTGGCCCGTGAAAACTACTATATGAAGCGTGATAATGAGGACATTTTCCTCTTTAACGAATAAAAAGACCTGCCCCGTACAATACAAGTTTACCAACAGCGTTTAATAGCAAAGCAGATCCTTTGAGAAGCCCCTACGCAACAAAAAACAGGATTGCTTATGACACATAAATTTACGCCGGAAGACTTGTTACAATATCTCTACAAAGAAACGACCCCAGCCGAGAATGCCGCCATCGAACAAGCGTTGGCCGAAGATTGGACCCTGAGAGAAAAATTCGAGGTGATCAAAAAAGCAGCTCAACGACTTTCGAAGTTTACATTTTCTCCCAGAACAGAAACCGTTCTGTCTGTGTTGAAATATGCAAACAAAGACCTTGCAGCTTCCGATATTTCCTCTTCAAACTGATCTTTCCCTAATTTCGCCGTCATTCCCAATTCAGAATGACAACAAAAGAGCGTTACCAATCCGTTATTGATTATTTTTCTGTTCATGCACCCGATGCAGAAACAGAATTGTTGTACGACAATCCTTTTCAGCTGTTGGTTGCCGTTATCCTCAGTGCCCAATGCACCGATAAACGGGTGAACCTAACCACTCCTGCCATCTTCGAGAAATATCCTGATGCTAAAAGCATGAGCAAGGCCACGTTCGATGAATTGTTTCCACTCATTAAAAGCATTTCATATCCCAACAATAAAACCAAACATCTGATTGGTATGGCACAGAAACTCGTTAACGAGTTTAACAGCGAAGTGCCATTAACTGTGGATGAATTGGTTAAGCTGCCGGGTGTTGGACGTAAAACTGCCAACGTTATTACATCGGTTGTCGATTCACAACCTAACATGGCGGTTGATACGCACGTGTTTCGTGTAAGCAAGCGCATTGGATTGGTAAAGCAAACTGCAACAACTCCATTAGCAGTAGAGAAAGAACTCATCAAACATTTTCCAACAGAACTTATTCATAAAGCACATCACTGGCTTATTTTACACGGTCGTTATATTTGTGTTGCACGCACGCCGAAATGCAGGGAATGCGGATTGCAGCATTGCTGTAAATATTTTGAGAAGAATAACCGCTGAGTCTTATCTCACAAACGCAATCTTCTCCTTACACTATTGCAACAGCAAATTCTTTTTCTTACCTTCTTTTTTGTTGAAAAGCTTTTATCCAATACAACAGTAAACGTTCATGGTTAGGTCAACCTGTTTATTGCGAACAAATTGCTTCTCCCTGCATATCCGTTGAAATACTGTAAAAAAATGTCAGCTAAAACGATACGTTATGAGGCATAAAAAAATAGTATTCATACCTGCAATAATCATTGCCGGATTATTTTTAGTAAGCTTTGGCTTAAACAACATGAACGATATCCCCATTCTTTGGGAAATTAGCAAATTAAAATCGGCACATCTGCCATTGGTCAACAAGTCTATTGAAGTGCATCCAATAGCGGAAGACATTTACAAAAAAATTCCCGAACGAACAGCCTACAAAACCTATCCCTTTTATATGCCCGGCCGTGAACCCAAAGGCTATTATGAATGGCTGTTAAAACAAGAACCAGAACTGGTTTTTGATGTAGCTAAACTAAAAACGGAAGAAGACTGGATAAAAGCAGGGGAACTTATTTATGAAATGCCGCAAAATTTTGACCGGTTTATTGACAGTGCTGTAAACATGGAAGAGTTGCAAGGCATGGCAGCATTTATGACATCCATACATATGCCGGTGAGTAAAGATGGAACGATCCCTTTTTTTCAAATCGTGGTTCGTAAAAAAGGAAAAATTGAAGTGGGCACATTTGCCTGTGGCAATTGCCATAACAAAGTAATGCCTGATGGTTCGGTAGTTAAAGGGGCACAGGGCAATTATCCGTTTGATAAAATTTTCGGAGGAGGTCTCCTGGCAAACATACAGGAGAGCAAAATGGCTGATAGCGCTGCATCGGTTATGCTGAGCCAGAGTTTCCGTGGGTTATTTGGTGCACCGTGGATCGAACACGAAAGCCAGGAGTTTGTAAAGAAACCCGAATATAAAAGAGCTATTGCAGTTTTACTGGCAACAGTACCGGGTGTAATGCACCGGCATAGCAGTACGCTTGGTGCACCAACTGCCATTCCCGATTTGTTTAACCTGAAAGAAAGAAAATATCTTGACCGCACCGGCATGTTGTTGCACCGTGATATTGGTGATTTGATGCGGTATGCAGTATTGAACCAGGAAATGGATTTCACCAATTCGTATGGTGGTTTTAAACCCGATACAAGACCTGATAGTGTTTTGCTAAAAAGATATACCCGCTTCTCCGATGCACAGGCTTATGCGCTTTCAAAATATATTTATTCGCTCAGGCCTTTACCCAACCCTGATAAAGCTCCGGCAGAATTAATTGCAAAAGGAAAAGCAATATTTGAACAGGATGTTTGCATTGATTGTCATACTCCCCCACTTTACACCAACAATAAATTAACTCCTGTACTTGGTTTTGTACCGTCGAAAGAAGATAAAACAAGGTTCGACATTTCTGACATTTGTGTTGAGACTGACCCTACACTTGCACTATATAGCCGGCGTGGTACAGGATATTATAAAGTGCCCTCGCTTATTGGTGTATGGAACAGACAAGCACTCATGCACAGTGGTTATGTTACTTCACTTGAAGAAATGTTTAATCCTGCAAGACAGAAAGATGATTTTATACCCTCTGGTTTTAATCCAAACGCAGGTCAACCGTTTGCGGTAAAAGGCCACAGTTTTGGTTTAGATCTTAATGTAGAAGATAAAAAAGCGCTGCTTGCTTTTCTCAGATCATTATAAGAATCCGAAATTATTTGAAGAGAGAAATTATTCTATTATTCCTGCATTTTAAGGTCTGCGGACTTTGAATAGCAGAAGATGAGCAATAAATAATTTATTGTTTCGGGAAATGTGCAATCAACTCAACTTCCAGTTTTGCATCTGGCATGTATAAGCGAACGATCTGCACCCATGTTGCAGCAGGAAAATCGCCTTTGTAAAATTGCTTGCGCACATGGTTGAGTTGTTTCATCGCTTCAATATCAGTAGTGTACAGATTTTCTTTTACCACATGCTGAAAGGTTAAGCCATATTGTTTAAGTGAACGTTCTAACCCACTGTACAATCGTTTCACGCCTTCTTCATTCATATCTGTTGCAACGGTACCTGAGATGTATAACACATCACCCACTTTCAACGTTTGCGCATAACCGGCAGATGTATCCTGTTTGATTGGATTGCCCCAATGCCATTTTTCTTTTTCAATGGGCGCTTTTGTTTGTTGTGCAGTGGCGGCAAATGAAAGAAGAAGAAATGAAACGATGAATAAGTTTCTGTTCATGATAATAAGATTTGAACGTAAGATAATTTCAGCTTTCGTAAATGAAAACAAAAAATCCATCAACGGGTATTGATGGATTTAATTATGTTGAAGACTGACAGTAATTTACAAATACTTCCCGATCTCTTCAATCAATTCACCTTTGGTGATCGGCACACCCTTGATCTTGTTGTAGCCTTTCGCATCAACAAAATACAGATCACGGATGATCCGGATGAGCTGACCATTATTGATCTCGGGCACCAACACCGTATCATAGCTCTTCAGTATCTCACCAAGATTTTTTGGGAAAGGACGAATGTAACGGAGATGAGCGTGCGATACTGATTTGCCCTGCGCCTGCAGTTCAGCACAGGCACTTTTGATTGCGCCATAAGTACTACCCCATCCAAGCACCAATACTTTACCTGTTGCTGCTCCACTGTCTAATTTCTGTTCAGGAATATAATCAGCAATTTTATCAACCTTGGCCTGTCTTGTTTTCACCATGTGCTGGTGGTTATCGGGATCATAACTGATGTTGCCTGTTATATCCTGTTTTTCTAACCCGCCAATACGGTGTTCCAACCCCGGCGTACCAGGGATAGCCCATGGACGAGCCAGTTTTTCATCACGCTTGTAGGCCAGTAATTTTTCTTCGCCTTCATCAAGTCCTTTTTTAAAGTTGACTTTTATTTCAGGCAAATCTTTTGATTGCGGGAACTTCCATGGTTCAGCACCGTTTGCAATATAACCATCGCTCAGGAACATAACCGGCGTCATGTGCTGCACAGCAATACGTGCTGCTTCATACACCGCATCAAAACAATCAGCTGGCGTTGATGCAGAAATGATCGGCATCGGGCATTCGCCATTACGGCCATAATAAGCCTGCATCAGATCACTCTGTTCTGTTTTTGTGGGCAACCCTGTTGATGGTCCACCACGTTGAATATTGATAATAAGCAAAGGAATTTCCAGCATCACTGCCAAACCCATTGCTTCTCCTTTTAATGCAATACCGGGACCGCTGCTTGTTGTAACAGCCAATGAACCGCCATATGCAGCACCAATAGATGATGTAATAGCGGCGATCTCATCTTCGGCCTGGAATGTTTTTACGCCGAATGCTTTGTACTTACTGAGATCGTGCAAAATATCGGAAGCAGGTGTAATTGGATATGAACCTAAGAACAATTGCAGTCCGCTTTTTTGTGAAGCGGCTATTAAACCATAACTCACCGCCTGGTTACCCATAATGGAACGGTATAAACCTGGTTCCATCTTTGCTTTCTCTACTTTATAGGTTGTAGTAAATGTTTCCGTAGTATCGCCGTAATTGTAACCGGCTCTCATAACACGGATGTTACTTTCAAGAATATCAGGTTTCTTACCAAATTTTTCGGTGAGGAAGCTGATGGTACTTTCCATGTCACGGTTGTACATCCAATACAAAAAGCCCAGCACAAACATATTCTTTGCACGGTCTTTTTCTTTCATACCCATCGTGATGTCAGTGAGCGCTTCTCTCGTCATCTTGGTCACATCCATCTTGATCACTTCGTAGTTTGATAAGCTATCGTTCTCAAGAGGATTAACGCCTTCAGGGTAGTTGGCAAGACGAAGATTCTTCGCATCAAAACCATCGGTATTAACAATGATCTTCCCACCTTTCTTAATGGCTTTGAGATTGGCTTTTAATGCCGCCGCATTCATGGCTACCAATACATCACAATCATCACCTGGTGTGTACACATGATCACTGCTGAAACGCAACTGATAACCACTCACACCGGCAAGGGTTCCTTGTGGAGCACGGATCTCTGCCGGAAAATCGGGGAAAGTGGCAAGATCGATTCCCATGAGGGCGGTATTATTGGTAAACTGGCTACCGGTCAATTGCATACCATCACCACTATCGCCGGCAAACTTGATGACTACATCGTTTAATAGTTCCTGAGTTCTTGTCATAGCAACGCAAAGTTAGGTGTGCTCAATCTATGAAAAAATTCAATCTAAAATATTCTTACCGATTTTTTCAGTCGAAAACAGGTAGAAAGTTTTATTTCGACAGAATTTCTGCCAGATGGCAGTTGAAACCCTGCTGAAAATCATTGTTAAAGGAGGAGAAAATGAAGAAGCGATTGCAGATTGCCCAATCATCCTGAAAATTATTTGTCTGCTGATCGCTATTTTGACTTCTTAATTGCAACACCTATCCTAAACACTCTCATTGAATCATTATTGACTGCAGCAAGCAATATCTTTTCTCCGTTTGATAAACGAATAAGCGACATGTCCTTTACATCACCATTCAAAATAAAGCCGCTGGTTGCCGGTGGAACTGATGTGAAGGACTTATTGCTACCACCTCGAAGGAAACAACCATAAGACGCATCATATCTTCCAGTCATTACTTCGGCCTGGTATTCATTGCCCGCCAGCAACAGGTCTTTAAACCCATCGTTATCCAAGTCATCGCAGATAATAGTATTAACCGGCGAGAATTGTGCTTCTACCGGCAATGCATGCTTGATAAATTTGCCATTACCTGTATTTTCAAAAAAACAAGTCCTAGTTTCATTACAATGCAGCTCCAAAATTTTTTGGGGTGCTTTTCCTTTAAAGATATCCTGATAGCTGGCGTGTGCATAGTCCTCATTTAAAAGAAATTGTTTTTTTATCGCAGGTACCCGTTCAGCAAAGCGGCCTCTGCTGATGGCGGGATAAGAACGTTTGATACCATCAGCGTCTTTTATGTAATAGAATAAAAAAGGATCAATACTGCCGTTGCCATCCAAATCAGTTGCGAATAATTGCATTGGTTCCTGCAGGCTGACTTTGTATTCACAATTCAACCCAAGGTTTCCAGCTACAACGTCAATATCTCCATCATTATCGATATCGGTAGCGTTCAAACTACGCCACATACCATTCATTTGAGTTAACCCGGCTGATGCAGTTACATCAATTAATTTACCCTGTTTATTCTTAAAAAATTGTAGCGGCATCCAATCTCCCGTAATGATGAGATCTGTTTGCTGATCATTATCAAAATCTGTCCACACTGCAGCAGTAATCATTCCGGGTGTTTGCAAAGCCGGACAAATTTTTGCGGTAACATCAGTGAAAATGCCATGATCATTATGCAATAAAAAACTTTTAGGAGCTACCGGGTACTTATTTGAGACTCTGCCACCAATAAACAAATCGAGATAGCCATCGCTATCAAAATCACCGGCGCTTACACAGCCGGCAATTGTTCTTATCGAATCAGGAATGGCATGAGGCTGCAATTTGAAATTGCCTTTGCCATCATTGATATACAAACGTGGTTGATAATAAATTGAATTTTCTTCATACTGCATGCCGCCGTAAGTAATCAAAAAGTCGCTATCACCATCTTTGTCAGCATCAAACAAAATACAATCCTGGTCTTCTTCAAACTTAATGCTGTCGGTGAGGTTTTTTGAAGTGAACAGTTGTCCTGCTTTCTGCGTAAAAAATTTACCAGAGAAATTAAATGCACCGCCAATAAAAAAATCCGTTGTACCATCATTATTGATATCACCAGTAGTAATAAACGGTCCCATTTGAGAATACTTCTGCGGCAATAATTGTTGACTGGCATAATCGTTGTAAACGTTATCGCTGTGTTTATAAAACAAACCGTTGTACCCTGTTATATCGGAAAAGAGAAACGAAGGACTAACAGAAGCAACAGGATCAACAACTGCGTTTTTCCATGCAAGTGACAGAGTGGTATCTGCCTTTACATTTTTTAACAGCTGCTTCTTCCCATCGGGCCACACAATCACCAGCGAATCTGCCTGATCATTTTTTCCTATTCCAAAAACCAGTTGCTGATCTACTGATGAGAAATATCCACGAACGGGATTTTGTTCCTGCAGTTGCACTTTACCACTAGAATATACAAACAGCTTTGCACCAAATCCTTTTCTGTTGAGGCTGTCTCCATTTACTTGCACACTTAAAAAATGAGATTCGGGAGCTTTGTTTTTCTGATAGGTATTATTGAGGAAAATAAATGCAGGTTTATTAATATTATTTACTACCAGATCAAGATCGCCATCATTATCCAAATCAGCATAAGCTGCGCCGTTCGACATCGAGGGTTCATCAACACCTGCATTAATTGACTGATCTGAAAATGTGAGATCCTTATTATTGATGTATAAATAATTGGGCAGGGTTACATGTTCTAACGAGGCCAGTTTTTTTCTGATTGCTTTTTGCTGTTCTTCCCTTGTTAAGTTTTTATTGAACATATTATTGCTGAACTCAACGAAATCAGCATCAATAAAATCTCTGCCTATGCCATTAGTGACATGCATATCTTTCCAACCATCATTATTAAAATCAGCCATCAACACACTCCAACTCCAGTCAGTAGCATGTATGCCGCTTAAACGGCCTATTTCACTAAAAAAAGGAATACCGGTATTGTGTATTTTAAAGTTTCCGTTATTCAACTGCAACATGTTGCGCATAAATTCCGGCTCGTAACCCATCGCCCGTTCTGATTCATACCGGTCGTAATTCATAAAAGAGAGAGAAGTCTTTTTTCGTTTATTCGTTTCCGGTAGCATATCAAGCGTAACGATATCCGTTAAGGTATCATTATTAATATCTGCAGCATCAGCCCCCATGCTGGAGTAAGACTGGTGTTGAATAGCTTTGTCAATACAATTGACAAACGTACCGTTGCGGTTATTCAGCCATAGTTCGTCATTGAAAATGAAATCATTTGCTACATAAATATCCGGCCAGCCATCATTGTTAAAATCACTAACAGACACACCAAGCCCATAGCCATCTTCTTTAATACCGGCCGCCATTGACACATCTGTATAAACAGGATGACCGGCATTTGCACTATCGCCATCATTGCGGTAGAGTTTATCATTAGCAGGTGAATGGCCGCTTTTGTCACGTGGTAAAATCGTATTGGCATTATTGGCAGCTAATAAATAATTGGCGAGGTACATATCCAGATCGCCGTCTTTATCGTAATCAAAAAAAACAGCCTGCGTGGAATTGCCTGTGTTGGCCAGTCCGTATGCCTCTGCTTCTTCTTTAAAACTAAGATCGTGTTGGTTGATGAAAAAAAGATTTTTTGAACGGGTCACCAGGTCCTTACCAAATACGCAAACGTATATATCATCATAGCCATCATGGTTAATATCAACAACGCTTACACCGGTGCACCAAACATTGGTACCAATGCCTGCTTTCTCTGTGATGTCATCAAATTGATTGTTGCCTTTATTAATATACAAACGGCTGCTTACCTGGTTGCCGCTAAAAAAAATATCCTTCTGCCCATCGTTATTAAAATCGCCAATGCCCACACCTCCACCCATGTAACCAAACTCGTTGATGAAAGAGTATGAAGAATCATTATCGTGGATATCATTACTAAAATCTATACCCGATGCTGTTGCCGGAAGTTGCGTAAACAATGTATTTTCTTGTTGGCGGTTACACGACATCCAGAAAATGATGCCGATAAAAAAAACAAACTGTTTGCAATAAGTGAAAAGCTTGCTCATGCTGGTTACAAGTTATATTTAAAAAAATACAGAGCTACAGATCGACAAAAAAATAGAGGCTATGGGAATAGCCTCTATTTAAATTAACTACAGCATTTATTTTATCAATGGGTTGGTTGAAGTTTCAATTGCAGGAATTGGGAACATATCTACCTGGCCCGGTACAGGATCAGGTTTTAACGAAGGGAAGTAGCCCTTTTTCCTCCAGCGTAAAACATCTATACTTGCCACTTCTTCGCCACCTAATTCAACTGCCCTTTCATGCATTACTGCTTTCAAAGCGTCGTTTTTAGTTACTGGTGCAACAGGTGGCATAGCCACACCTGGACGGCTGCGCACCTCATTGATATAAAGTGCTGCCTGTGCAGGTGTTCCTATTTCTGCTTCACATTCAGCCAACATCAGCAATACATCTGCGTAACGTATTACACGCTGATTAATACCACCGGGATGAAACCCTGAGTTTACATATTCATAAATACTGTACTTGCGGAAAAACCGCTTAATGTTTACACCATTTTTTGTGCTTTTTGCAATATTCATTGCAGCAGCTGTAAGTTGAAGTGGTGTAACTGATGGGTTATTGATATTGTCAACAGCACCGGGAGCTGTTAAGATATTATCACCTTCTTCATAAATGGTAAATTTATATCTCGGATCATTCGGTTCAAATTCATTTAAGAATCTGTCAGATGGAATAACATTTCCCCAAGTGATACCATACTCCTGGTTGCGCACCGTACTCAATGGACTTGTAGAACCCTCACCAATATAACCCCAGTTAAAATTGTTATCACCTTTATCAACAAACACCACTTCAAAAATAGATTCAGCATTAAATTCATGACCGGTTGTAATCGTCACACCACCATCACTCTTTATATCGCCGTCAAAATTCCACAGGTAATTAGGTACCAGCGAATATTTGCCATATACTTTGAGCAAGGCAGTTTTAGCGGCAGCATAATCGCCTTTTTGCATCAGTACTCTGCCCAGTAAAGAATTAGCAGCCCCACTTGTAGCCCGACCATTATCAGATGAGCCATAGCTCGCTGGCAATGCTGCTGCCGCTTCAGTAAGATCCTTTATGATAAAAGCATAAATATCTGCAACAGGTGATTTGCCTTTAAAGCCAATAGCAGAAGAAACCGTTTCTGTATACAACGGAACTTCTCCCCATTGTGATACTAATTCAAAATAAGCCCAGCCTCTTAAAAATTTAGCTTCGCCAACCACTCGGTCTCTTAGTGCAGTGTTATCATTTATTGCCGGTGCTTTCGCAAGTACCAGGTTAGCCCTGTTGATCATTTGGTAACAGCCACTCCATACATTGCTCATTACAGCGTTTGAGTTGGCAGGTGATGGTTGCTTTAACAACTCAGCTCTTGGTGCTTCTAACTGATCTCCACCAGACCAACATTCACCGCCTCTCATATCATGTGTAAAAAACCATTCCCGGCCAACCAATTGTGCAGATCGTAAAGTTGAGTAAACAGCATTTACACCGTTCTGCAGCTCACCTGCTGTTTTAAAATAACTTTCAGTTGTTGGGTTATTTTCATCCAACACCTCCAGTTTTTTATCGCAGCCCTGCATACTTATAATTGCCAGGGTTGCTGCTATGATTGATTTTATATTTTGTTTCATAATACTTTAATGTTTTAAAAAATAAACTTGGGATAATGCCATTAAAAACTTGCCTGAATTCCTGCCTGGAAAGACTTAGGCTGCGGATACACAGCAAAGTCGATACCATTGGTTAATGATGAACCGGGTGTTCTGTTACCCACTTCCGGATCGTATCCCGTGTATTTTGTAAACGTGAGAATATTTTGTGCCGATACATAAATACGCAAGCTCTTTACTGTTCCTTTTGTATGTACTCCTAAGAAATTAGACGGTACAGTGTAACCTATCATAATATTTTTCAGGCGCAAAAATGAACCATCTTCAAGAAACCTGGTAGAGGGGCGGGCATTGCGGTTAGGATCACCGGCAATTGCACGTGGAATAGTTGTATTTGTGTTGGTTGGTGTCCATGCATTCAATACCTGTGTTCCTGCATTAAAGAAACGAACCATACCTTCCGTAATAACCCTTGTAGCGTTGTAAATCTTATTACCCTGAACACCCTGGAAGAAAAGAGATGCATCAAAGTTTTTGTAATTGCCGCCAAGATTAAATGCATAAGTTACTTTCGGAATAAAACTTCCGAGGAACTGGCGGTCATTGTTATCAATTTTTCCATCGTTGTTAAGATCTTTAAACTTAAGATCACCGGGAGCTGTAGCAGCTGTTTGTGTAGCATGTTTGGTAACTTCTGCTGCACTTTGAAAAATACCTTCCACTACCCATCCGTAAAAACCCTGAACAGAATATCCCGGAGTAGTATTGGTGATGTTATCGCCACCAAAATCTGCATCATTGCCCGCCTCAATTTTTGTAACACCTTCAGCTAACTTAGTTACCTGGTTGGTTACAAAACTCATGTTTGTACTTGCGTACCATTTAAAAGCACCTTCTCTTTTATTGTAACCCAATTGAAATTCAAACCCGTTATTTTTCATCGCACCAACGTTTTGCGATACCGTGTTGTTGATGAATCCAAAAGATGGCGGAATTGGCACTCCCAAAATGAGGTTATCGGTATTTCTTCTGTAATACTCAGCTGAGAACGTGATCTTGTTTTTAAATAATCCAAGATCAAGACCGATGTTTATCTGTTTTGTTTTTTCCCATTCAAGTTCCTTGTTACCCAAGCCAGGAATATTAGAACCAGGGCCACTGGTAAGTGAATTACCAAAAGGATAAGATGAACTGTTGGCAAGTACACTCACTAACCAGGGAGTGTTACCCAATACCAACCCATTAAGACCAGTGATTCCATATCCAACTCTTACTTTCAATTCTGAAACGTTGGGGATGTTCTTCATAAAATCTTCCTGGTCAACTCTCCAGCCAATTGAAGCTGAGGGGAACGTTGCCCATTTTTTTCCTGGGGCCCACACAGATAATCCGTCACGCCTTACAGCTGCACTTAAGATGTACTTGCCTTGATAGTCATAATTCAAACGCCCCAGATAGGAGATGAGTGTATTTTCACCAACCAGTGTTTGTGCAGATATATTTGTTGCATTATTCAATGTACGCAGGTCGTTTGATGGCTGGTTACCACTGGCATTTTCCTGCTTTGTTTGTTGACCCTGTTGCTCATACACAGCAATCACATTGAGATGATGATTGCCGAAAGTTTTATCGAATGTAAGTTGCTCGGTAAATAATTTTACAGTGGAAACATTGCGGTTGTTGGTAATTGTTGCCTGCGTGGCGCTTGAACCTGCAACAGCACCGTTATCATTAAAAATTGGTGCAAAGCGATAGTCCAGGCCAGTTGCATAGTCAATACCAAAGGTGGATTTAAATTTCAGCCAACTGGTTATTTTAGCTTCAAGAAAGGCCGTGCCAAAAATCTTTACTGTTGATCTTGTGCCCGGATTTTTCAATGCAGCATCTTCAACAGGGTTGGTAGGATCGCCACCATCTTTCGTAGCATCCACACCTCTGTAACCACCGTTCGACGTTGGATCATAAACAGGTATATGCGGCATCATCCTGATCACATTTACCAAATTTGTTCTTGATCCTGTTTCATTGTTATCATAGTTCTGGGTACCGGAAGCTATATAAAGGTTTTCGCCGAACGTGAAAACTTTGCCGATGTTATGATCTGAGTTAATACGAAAATTATAACGGCGATATGCTACGCTTGGGGCAATACCCTGCTGATCGGTATAACCGGCTGAAGCGTGAAAACGTGATACTTCATTACCACCACTTAAACCTATATTATGCTGATTCATTCCACCTTTCTTAAAATAAGCATCCTGCCAATCGGTATTGGTTTGACCATAAGTTTGCGTTGCCCCAGGATAAACAGGTTGATTTATTTGAGGTTCGGTAAGTCTTGGCACCTGGCTGCCTCTGTAGGCAAGCGCATATTGCTTAAACTGTTCTGTATTTAGCAATGAAAGGCGACTGGTTACTTCCTGTATTCCAAAATAGGAATCAAGTGTAACACTCATTTTACCGTCTCTTCTACCTTTTTTTGTATTGATGATGATCACACCACTTGTAGCTCTTGAACCATAGATCGCTGCCGCAGATGCATCTTTCAATACGTCTACTGATTCAATGTCTTTCACGTCAATGGCAGAAAGGTTTCCTGTTGGAAAACCATCAACCACATACAATGGATCTGATGCAAAACTGATTGAACTAATACCCCTGATCCGAACAATTGGTTCAGTACCCGGGCTTCCGTTATTGGTTACCTGCAAACCGGCAACACGACCTTGCAATGCCTGCGAAATACTTATTGCAGGAAGTTCATTCAGTGTTTTACTGCTTACAGTAGAAACTGCTCCGGTTACTAATGTTCTTTTTTGTGTACCATAACCAATTACTACCACTTCATTTAATGCCTTGTCTAATAAGGCCATCACCACTTTTACTGAAGTTTTGCCATCAATACTTACTTCCTGGGTAACCATACTAACAAATGAAAACACCAACACCTTGGCATTATCCTCTACCTCAATGGAAAACGAACCATTATTATCCGTTGTGGTTGCTTTGTCTGATCCCTTTACTTGTACCGTTACGCCGGCAAGCGGCTCTGCTCCTTCACCGGTTACAGTGCCGGTAATGGTACGTACGATGATGTTATCTTCAAACTGGCCTTTTTTCTCCGAAATAATGAAAACGCCTGAAGTTTCGTCAAACCTGTATTTAAGTTTGGTTTGGTGCAGCACTGCATCCAATACTTCTGATAACGGGGTCTCTTTTGCTTTCACCGTTACAATCTTTCCCGGGGGAATAATATCATTGGAGAATGTAAACCTGTAGTTGGTTTCTTTTTCAATTGCTTTAAAAAACGTGGTCATTTTTACCCCATTCAGCGTAAGGGTTACTTTCACATCCTGGGAAAACCCTCCTGCATGTACCACCAGGCTACATACAAACAGAAAAATTGCAGTCAGTTTCATAATTTTAAGCAGCTTCGTTAAAGATGGATTTGCAATACTCCACCTGTAGGGATGATTTTTTTTCATACCTTCATTTTGGTTTTAATTTAAAAAATAGAAACTCTTTTATTTTAAAAGCGTTTCAAAGTTTTGGTACAGGTAGAATGCTGCAACATTCTCCTGTATTTTTATTTTGACAGATTTATGGTTAATATTTCTCCCTGTTCAATCGTATAATTAAAACTCCTTGATTCTTTTAAGTAATCAAGCACTGTATTCAGATCCTCCTTTTCGTATGTTCCTGTAAACCGGTAGTTGCAAATAGCAGTGTCCTTAAAATTAATTTTTGCCCCGTACCACCTTTCCAGTAATATGGCGATGTCTTTAAACTCTTCATCATCAAAAATCAATTTGTTTTCTTTCCAGGCTATTTCCTTAATATCACCGGTACTGGTAAGCACTAATTTTTTCGGCAGGCTGTCTGTTAGATAAGTATCTTTTTTTGCTGTGTTTAAATTGTTATTGAGATTGCTGGTATTCCCATTTTGCCATTCGATTTTTTGGTTGGGATAAAGCAACATCTTAAGATTATTATTTTCTTTAAGTGTTACTTCCACCAATCCGCTTATCAAAGATGTTTCAGTGTTTTTTTCATCCAGGTAGGCTTTTACATTAAATGCTGTACCTAATGCTTTTACATCCATTGCAGGGGTATGCACAATAAATGGCCTGGTACGGTCGTGTTTCACCTCAAAAAAAGCTTCTCCTTCCAGGTAAACATCCCTTGTTGTAAGGCCATACTTTTCATTGATCTTGATATTGCTTCCGGCATTTAATGTAACAACTGAGCCATCGGGTAATTGAATATTCTTTCTTTCGCCATAAACTGCTGCGTAGGTTTTATTATTAACTCTGCCTGCAACAAAATAGTTGATCGTAACAAACAGGCCCGCCACAATTATTGCCGCAGCAGTAATTTTAAGCAATAAAGGCAAAACCTTTCCTCTCGTTCCTTTTTCAAATTTCTCCATCTGAACAACCGGCGTACTCTCTTTCTGCTCAAGGCTGTTTTCTAAACGTGAAGTCTGCTCATCAAGATCGGCAAGAGCCAAAGCATTGAACAGCTGAACATATTGTTCTTTGGCATCCTCAATTAATAAAGCCTTGTCTGGGTTTTCGTGTTTATAATTCTCCCAAAAAGCAATATCACCCGGTGAAACCCCTTTACAATAGTTAATAAAAGATTCGTCAGAGAGCAGTTCCTCAATGGTTATTTTGTCAGCGTTCATAACGTATTAGTATATCTGTTTTAAAGCAGAGTAAGCGGCAGGCGTTTTTTACCTGTTATTTGAAAAGATTTTTAAAAAAGACCGGCCTTAATACTTTTGGGCCATAGCAATAGTGGCGGCAGATGCCAAAACATTGAGCAGTGAGATTAGTGCAGCGCTTCGAGGTTGGCGGCTTTGGGCTATACCTAATTTGAGTTTCTTTAATCCCTCATGAATTTTATTATAAACCGTGCGATGAGATAAGCCGGTTCTTTGTACAATATCCTGGTAGCTTAGGCCTTCGTAAAACTTAAGAATTATCAGTTCTTTTTGGCGGTTCGGCAGTTCATTGATGTGATCCCTCAACAGTTGAAACAAATGGCTTTGTTCGTCTTTACGGATCAATTTTTCCTCTGGGTTAGGTTGTGGATCTTCGGGGTAGCTACTCCATACCACTTCTAATAAACCCGACTGTTTGCTTTTTTTCCAGTCTGCAGTAAGTTTTCTTAAAAAGGAAGTAATCAGGTAAGATTTTACATCTCTTGCATCCTGTATTGTTTCCCTTTTTTCCCACAGGTATAAAAATAATTGTTGAATGATATCTTTCACCAAATGGGCATCCTTCATTTCCTTCAACCCAATAAATAAAAGTGTGTGGTAGTATTTTCTATATAAGGCTAAAAACATTTCTTTATCGCCCTGTTTCAGCCCTTGCCACAAGTTGTTATCATTATCCATAAGCAATCGTAACGAACGTTGGTGAATACTCTTTCAATAGTACTATCCTTCTCCAATTACAAAGTAAAGTATAACATATTTTGCAATTTGAGAAACCTGTATCCAGCGATTCTTCATATAAATAGATTTATCAGCATCATTGAAAAACGAAAAACTTGCAAACATTCAAGAAAGGCTCACTGATAAATCATTGACATATGCATTGCAAATTATCAAAAAAATTATTGAACATATTTACTCCGGGCAACGCCTATTTGAGTTAGTTGATCTGATTAGATTATGGATTCCCCTCGTTAAAAATGTTATTAAGATAAATCGAACAATTAATTCTTACAGCTTCAATATCAACAACTCGTTTAAGACATTTTGCTTTCTTTCGTCTGTAATAAAAAAATCAGGCAGATTTAATCCAGAGAAATTTTAACTCACCTAAGCTTCTTATGATTTTTTTCACAGGTTACCGGACAGAAAATTGTATTTTCCGACGATTCGGGTCATTGACCCACTGATCGCTTCAGATCACTGCTTTCGCAGATATTACAGGAACCTTTAAACAACAGCACATGACCCAAAGCAGTCAACAAACTATCAGCAAACGCCCTCTTACTAATTATGAAAGGGCAAAGGCTTACCGGCAACGAAAGATCAGTTTTCAATCGTTATTGAAGGATATTTTCCTGATGATAATAGGTATTAGCTCCGCAGCTTTTGCCTTGAAAAGTTTCCTTTTGCCCAGTAATTTTATCGATGGAGGAGCAACCGGCATCGCACTTTTGTTGGGAGAAATAACCAGTTTACAATTCCCTGTTTTACTACTGTTGGTAAATGCTCCATTTGTATTTTTTGGATATCACACATTGGGGCGCACGTTCTTTATTAAAACTACGTTAGCCATCATTGGGCTTGCATTAGCTACAGCATTTATCAATTTTCCGCATGTAACCAACGACAAATTACTCGTTGCAAGTTTTGGTGGTTTCTTTTTGGGCGCAGGTATTGGCTTTGCCATCAGGGGTGGTTCGGTGATTGATGGAACGGAAGTGTTGGCTTTGTATTTGAGTAAAAAAATTGGCGGCTCGGTTGGCGATATTATTTTAGTGATCAACGTTGTTGTATTTTCTGTTGCAGCTTATATCCTGTCAATCGATACTGCGTTGTATGCATTGATCACTTACCTCGCTGCTGCAAAAACAGTTGATTTTGTAGTGGAAGGTATTGAAGAGTACACTGGTGTTACCATTGTATCATCTCACTCGGCCGAGATCAATGAAATGATCACACAACAATTGGGAAGAGGAGTTACGAATTATAAAGGCAAAGGCGGTTTCGGAACACAAGGGCACAGCAAAGAGAAAGATATTCTTTACACCGTTGTTACCCGTCTTGAGATCAGTAGTTTAAAAACGGAAGTACACAAGATAGATCCATATGCATTTATGGTGATGAACAGCATTAAAGACGTGAAAGGAGGATTGATAAAAAAAAGAAGATTGAAAGGCAATTAATAAAAGACAAACCCACCAAATGGTGGGTTTATTTTTTTATTGTTTGATGAACTGATGTGCCTGTTGCTCTTTTCCGTTTGTTATTCTTACAACGTAAGAACCTTTCGCCAGCGATTGTATAGGTAATGACCGTTCATTTATTCCTGTTGTTGATTTTGTTGATGAACGATAAACTGTTCTTCCATAAAGATCAACTACAGAAATAATGATCAGCTCAGGTTTCTTTGCAGTCCAAGTAACCTGCAAGCTGGAAGCAGAAGATTGAAATACCTTTGAAATATTCAGCATTTCTTCTTCACGAACTGAAGTTGGAGCATCACCAACCGATGGCGCAAATGCTAGTCCTTTAAAACTGGTATTTGCAACAGCCGTAGCAAGCGTGGTGAGTGAAGCTGTAATGTTAGCATTATAACCTGATGCATCAACCAGTGAATAAAGATTTGAACTGCTGGTTGCGTATAGTGTTACTGTAGTACCACTAACTGTTCCAGTTAACCCTCTAGGCGCTGTAACAGCAATCGAATTATTCTTAACCCATGAACCTCCAACTAATGAGTATTTGGTAAGAGTATTAGCTAATGGTCCGCCAAAATTGTTGCCGTCGCACACGTATAATACATCCGGGCCGGTAACGGTATTATCCAGATCAACTAGTAAAAAACCAAGAGGTGTGGAATTGGCAGTAGGTAATCCCGGAAGGTTGGTAATTGTTGGGGCAACCGTTACAGGAAATGTGCCGGAAAAAACGCCGACTGATACATTGTTAAATTCGCAGGAAATATACAATTGATTATTGAACACGTTTAGTTGATAGTTCGCAAGGTTGGCTGTGTTCACTGCAAGTGAAGTTGTTGCTCCAAGTGTAACATAACGAACTCCCCCGCCTCCGTTAATATTTGAACCCGCAACCGCTATGTCGGTGCCATTGGGGCTATAGGCACTTTCAACTCCATCGCCGCTATATGCTCCTGTAACAGTAGTTGTATTGATCACTTCATTTTTATCGATTCGAGCAACAATTCGTGGAGCAATGGCCGATGTGAACGAAGTAACGGGTTGCGAAAACTCATCTACATCATAACCCGGCAGAAACAGATATCGGTTGTCAAGTGATAGAGTAATCAATCCGCCATATGCACTATTACTCAGCATAAATTTCCTGTTGGCTCCCGACGTTGTAACAGGCATTGCCACTGTTTGCACAAGTGTCCCGGTAGTTGTATATTCATCAAGGAAACAACGGGCCGCAGCACCTCCGTTGTAAACAGTTCCATTTCCAAGCCTGACAACCACTAAATTACCGGTTGTAAACTGGGCTTCGCAGACAAACACAATGAGAAATAATATTATAGACAGATAATTTTTTTTCACATACAGAGGTTTTGGTATTCACAAATATAAGATGTGCAGCGGCCTGTAATTCTATTTTCTATTCACATTTGTGACTTGCTGGCACAAGTCCTGAACTGGACTGATAATTGACATACTGTACATAAACACACAACTATGGTCAACCCCAAACACATCGCAACATTCCTGCTGGGCGCAGCAGCCGGCTATGCTTTGTTCAAGTACAACAGCATGACCGATGAAGAAAAAGAAAAAATGTATGCAGATCTGAAAGAGAAAGCTAATAAGCTGAAAGACGAGGCAGAAAAATCGTTCAACAAAGCCGGTGATTATTTTGAAGAGCTGAAAACAAAAGGCTCAGAGAATATGAAAGATTATATGAGCGAAGCGGAGAACATCTTTAATGACGTATTTAAGAAGAAACCGACGGAAAGCAACGGCAGTACGGGCAATGTTTAAAAAATCAGTTTTTTTGAATGCCATAAGACTTAGTTAAGCCTTGTGGCATTCCTGTGTGATACCAAATTATCTATTAACTTTATTGCTCTAAATTTTAAACCCATGTCTTTATTTAAATCAGGTAATCCAACCCTTAGTGAAAAACATTTCGACCAAACCGGCAGTGCATACAGCGGCGATACCATGACCGTTCGTGGCACCATGAACAAATTTGGTTTCTTAATGCTGATGGTAATGGCCGGTGCAGCTTTTGCCTGGCAGTGGTTTGATGCTGGAAAGAGCATTTTCCCATTAATGATCGGCGGTGCATTGGGCGGTCTTGTCATTGCGCTTGTTATCACATTCAAAAAAGAATGGAGCGGTTATCTTGCTCCTGCTTATGCTATTGTTGAAGGTTTATTTGTTGGTGGCATTTCTGCTTACTTCAATTATATCTTCCAGGAAAAATATCCCGGCATTGTTACACATGCTGTGCTACTCACATTTGCTGTTGCAGCAAGTATGTACCTCATGTATACCTTACGTATCATTAAAGTAACTGAACGTTTACGTTCTATTCTTTTTGTGGCTACGGCAAGTATTGCTTTTTTCTACTTGCTCACATGGATACTTGGTTTCTTCGGAATCAATTTTGGTTTTATGTCTGCCAACAACGGATCAATGTTCAGCATTATCTTTTCGCTCGCTGTGATTGGTATTGCAGCATTTAACCTCCTGCTCGATTTTGATATGATCGAAAAAGGAAGTGAAATGGGTGCTCCAAAATATATGGAATGGTACGGTGCATTTGGTTTGCTGGTAACCTTAGTGTGGTTATACCTCGAAATACTTCGTCTCTTATCGAAACTCAACAGCCGTAAATAACCTTCAATCTATTCTTATAAAAAATCCCTGCGCAGTTGCGCAGGGATTTTTTTTGTAAAACCTATAAGGTCTTCTGGCCTGCCATGCAGCACTGCAAGACCTTATAGGTTTATTCACAAAAAGTTTTTCCTATCTTCCTTTTATTAAATCAACTGCCGTATGTCTGAGCAAAAATTTCAACCCTTTGTTCCTGATGACAGCAAGATGGCCGAATTCACGATCAAAAGTGTATTGGTTGGCGCTGCATTCGGAATCATCTTTGGTGCATCAACAGTTTATCTCGCATTGAAAGCCGGTTTAACGGTGAGTGCATCTATCCCAATCGCTGTTATTGCTATTACACTTGGAAGGTGGGCACTTAAAACAACCATTCTTGAAAATAACATCATCCAAACAACAGGAAGTGCGGGTGAAAGTATTGCGGCAGGTGTGGTGTTTACATTGCCTGGGTTTTTATTTCTGAGTGAAAAAAGCAGTGCAGAGTTCTTCAACTATTTCACCATTCTTACACTGGCGATCTTCGGAGGCATACTCGGCACCTTGATGATGATACCCTTACGGCGATCATTAATTGTAAAAGAACATGGCACACTTCCCTATCCTGAAGGCACGGCCTGTGCCAGTGTTTTGAAAGCGGGTGAACGGGGCGGCTCATTTGCCAAAACTGCTTTCATGGGATTGGGATTTGCATTTGCCTATGCTATTCTTCAAAAGATCTTTCATGTAATTGCTGAGACTCCTTTCTGGATGACAAAGCAGGCAAATAAATTTTTCCCTTCTGCAAAAGTGAGTGGAGAAATTACGCCTGAATATTTAGGTGTTGGTTATATCATTGGTCCAAAGATCAGTGGTGTGTTGGTGGCAGGTGGCGTGATTGCATGGTTTGCTTTTACACCTTTACTTGCTTCACTTGTACCACCAGATACAATTGCGTTGCAACTAGCGAAACTTGGTTACTTAGCAGATCTGGCAAAACCAGGTGGGCCTGGTGGATGGGATCCTGTTACTCATACTTTCGCAGATTACTCAACTGCCATCTATCGTGCATATATCCGTCAAATTGGTGCAGGTGCTGTTGCAGCGGGTGGTTTTATTACACTCATCAAAACAATTCCAACTATTGTTTCATCTTTCAAAAGCAGTATTGGTTCTATCAAAAAAGTTGATGGACAGGCTGTGGAAGTAAAAAGAACAGAACGTGATCTCAACATCAAGATCGTTGGTATTGGCAGTTTGGTATTGATCTTATTAATGGCTGTATTACCTCAAGTTCCCGGCGATAATATCGGAAGTAAATTATTACTTGGATTACTCGTGGTGATCTTCGGTGCTTTCTTTGTTACAGTATCATCAAGGATTGTTGGTTTGATCGGCTCTTCTAACAATCCTATCAGTGGTATGACGATTGCAACACTCATGGGCACCTGTCTCATCTTTATTGCAGTTGGCTGGACGGGCAAAGTATTTGAACCAATGGCACTTGTTGTGGGTGGTATGATCTGCATTGCAGCAGCTAATGCTGGCGCTACATCGCAGGATTTAAAAACAGGTTACATTGTTGGCGCCACACCTAAGTATCAGCAGATCGCTTTGTTTGTTGGAGCTGTTGTTTCTTCTATTGCTATTGGCGCAACCATTAAAGTACTTGACACTCCAACAGCTGAAATGCTTTCACAAGGCATTACACATGCGATTGGTACCGACAAATATCCTGCACCACAAGGCACGTTAATGGCCACTTTGATCAAAGGCATTCTTTCCTTTAACCTCGACTGGCAGTTTGTTTTGGTTGGTGTATTCATTGCTATTACAATGGAACTCTGCGGTATCAAGTCATTGAGTTTTGCAGTAGGCTTATACCTTCCGTTGTCAACTACACTGCCCATTTTTGCAGGTGGTGCAATTCGTGGCATTGTTGACAGAAAGAAAAAGAAATCAGGTGAAGTGTTAACTGCTGAGGAAGAAGATCTGGGTAAAGGAAATCTTTTTGCTACCGGGCTTGTAGCCGGAGGAGCATTGGCAGGTGTATTAGTTGCCATATTATCCGTCAATGATTCCATTGCAGCTTCGCTGGGAAAAGTAAATGCAGAACATGGATTGGTGGGATGGTTTGGCGAAAACGGATACTACCTGTTAGGTGCTATCTTCTTTGCAATAATGGGCTTTACACTTTACCGTATTGGCATTAAGAAAACAGAAAAGATCGAAGAATAATCATTGCATGACGTCCTCGTCTGACAAATAAAAATATACATCTTCCCGTCAGACGAGAACGTCAGACGGAAAAAACAAAAGCCTCCTGAACGGAGGCTTTATGTTTTAAAACTACAACTATGCGAACGGGTTAGTAAGTACAGGGTTGAGTTAGATCAGTCCAAGTAACGAAGCGGCTGCTTTTGCAGGACGAAGAATAAAAAATTCCTGCGCCGGTCTTGCGGCAACTTCTTCATACAGCTCAGTGTATTTATTGGTGATGTTGCTGATGCTGTATTTGTAACGCATCTTCCATCCGTTATTCACTAATTGATCACGGTATGCTTCGTTTTCAATTACGTTTAAAATACCACGGCGGATATCAAGAATATTATAAGGATTTACTTTGCATGCTGCATCGTCTGAAATTTCATCCATTGGTGAAATGCGGCTTGTCACCAACGGGCGACCAACTGCACATGCTTCAAGGATGGGTAAACCAAAACCTTCATAAGTTGAAGCAAACACAACCATATCACACAATTCATACTGATGTTTCAGTTGATCAAACGAAAGGTTAGTATGTGTTTTAAAATCAATTTTATTTTCCTGGAGAATGAGTTGTGTTTCCACATCCAAACTGCCAATGATATGCAATTCACAATTCACACCTTTTAATGCTTTCGCCAGGTTGTGAATGTTCTTATTTTCTTTTGTCCCTATCTGAAGGATACGTGGCTTTTGTGCGTTGAATTTCTTTGGTGTAAACTCAAATCGTGGATCAAAAAAGTTTGGAACCACTTTCACCTTATCTGCATTAACACCAGTGAGGTTGATCAATTCACGTTTTGTTTTTTCGCTGATCACCGTAATGGTATTTGCACGCCACATTGGTAATTGATACCAGAAGAATTTAAACAGCCAGTATTTAAAATTGGTCTTGCCATATTTTGTTAAGAACACACAGTCGTGGATAGTCAACACTGTATTACGCTTTTTCATACCAAGTGATACATAATGAATATCACCGGTGATGTGATTGATCTGCGATTGACTGCTGCGTGATTTGAAAATATTTGCGAAGATGTTGCGGATAGATGGCACCTCAACTTTATTAGCTTTAATGCCGGTTGTTTCTGCAACCTGAGCCTGCACATTATCGAATAATGATTCGATACTGAATGCATGAAGCCTTTTTTTACGGAAGAAGTAAGATACTTCCATAGGAATTGGACGATGTTTGGTTTCTCAAATAATTGGACAATACAAATATAGACGGCATGTGCGCCTTAAACAATAGGAGTTTTCACCTAATAATCAGACAGTAATTTTACGAGATGCAGAGTGGGCCACACTTAATGTGTTGCACACCCGTTCTCCGTTATCAAATGAAATCCAATGGTTTAATGGACTGTTTTAAGATTGCATCGGCATCTGCTCCCATCCATTTGTTGAGAACAGTTGCGTACACCTGCTTGAAATCGAGTTGGAATTTTACGTCGCCATCATCAAGGTTTGTCAAATCCGGCAATGGGTTATAAATGCCTTGCTTTTTTAAACCTCCGCCGATGAAGAACATATTGTTTGCTTTACCGTGATCGGTACCGTTGCTTGCATTTTGTGCCACTCTTCTTCCAAATTCTGAAAAGGTAAACAACAACACATCATCAAAACGGTTATTTGCTTTCAGGTCTTTTACAAATGCTTTCACTGCATCATTCAGCTCTGTAAACAAACGCTTCTGCTGACCCTCCTGGTTGATGTGAGTATCAAAACTTCCCAAAGAGATGTAATACACTTTGGTATTGATCTCACTAAAGATGAGCGATGCAATTGTTTTTAATCCTTTACCCAAATCAGAGTTGGGATAAGATTCTGCTGATGGACGTTGCTTGCTTTGTTTAAAAATATAATCAGCACTTGAAATGGTTTCAGCCATTGTCTTGTATAGATAATCAACCGGGCGCTCATGTTCCTGTTGATGCTGCTTCATGATTTCTTTGAAGTAACGTTCCTGGCTGGTTGTATACAACCGGCGTGGATCTTCAACAGCTATGCCTTTAATATCATTGCCTTTCAACGCAAGACTTAACACATCATCGATCTCCAATGCCTGTGTTGGTTTATCGCAACCTTTGCATTGGTCATCTAAATATCTGCCAACCCAACCGGTGTTCCAGTAATCACGACTATCACTTGCTGTGTGCCAGATATCCATACTGCGGAAATGACTTTTATCCGGATTGGGATAGCCCACACTGTTGAAAATACCCATGCTGCCCTCATCATACAATTCTTTAAATGCAGTAAGTGATGGATGCAAGCCTGCTTCATCAGTTAATGCCAATGCGGCATTGCGTTGAATACCTAAACGTGGACGATTGCTGTAATACAAATCGTTCCGGTAAGGGATCACTGTATTCAATCCATCGTTACCACCACTCAACTGAATGATGACCGTTACTTTATTTCCCGGAGGAACAAGTTTACCCGTTTCAAATGCTTTTAAGAATTGCGGCATCAACATGGATGCTGTTGCAAGTGAACCGAGCTGGATGAATTCTTTACGCTTTATATACATGAGGGCAATTTTAGATTTTAGAATGACGATTTCAGATTAAATCTTACATCTGAAATCCGACATCCGAAATTGTTTTAGCACATTTGATATTCCGGTGTACACATCAACTGAATGATGGCTGTTTGAATATAGCGTTCACGTGTTGATGCATCTACAAATTTTTCAACAATTGCTTTATTCATCTTGTTGCTGTCTGTTTGCCAAACAAGTGATGCAATATGGCTGAGCAATTGTTCCCGTGATGTTTTTTCTAATTGTTTAATAGCGGGTTCCCATTTAATGGTAGTCTGCACTACCCTGCCGGGCATACGTCCTGCTTTACCCATTTCCTGGTCATCGTCACTTTTTGCTTTGAACTGAAATGCTTCTTTCGTTGCCATTAATTGTGGAATACGCATACGGAACATGAGCGATGAACTGTCGATCCAGTTAAAACCGCCGGGCCAACCTGCTACATTTGGCGGATAGAATAATATTTGCCCCAATACTTTTTGCAGGAACAGTTGTGCATCTTCATTTTCTATCTGCATGGGCATTGCTCTGCGAATACCAACCAGCAGATCAACCGGCGACTTAACTCTTGAACCAATATTTTTTTCTTCATAAAACCAATCGCTGGCAAAAATATCTTTCAGTATTGTTTTGATCTCGTAACCTGATTTATAAAATCGATCTGCCAGCCATTTTACTTTTTCCTGATCAACTTCTTCATTCACAAAAAACTTATACATCTTGGTAGAAATGCAGGTAGCTGTTTGTTTTTGTTCGAGTAAGAGATCAAGAATATTATCACCATCAAAATTACCTGTGCGGCCTAACACTGTTTTTGGGCCATCATCATGCTGGTTAGCTCTGAAAATAAATTCACCATCTAATTTAAACTGCCAGCCTGTAAATGCACGTGCGGCTTCCTTAATATCTTTTTCAGTGTAGTTGCCACGGCCCATGGTAAACAACTCCATCACTTCACGTGCGAAATTTTCGTTGGGTTTTTGTTTTCGGTTCTGTTGATTGTTGAGAAAAGCAAGCATTGCTGCACTGCGGCTGACCTCTTTGAGCAATGTTCCAAAATTGCCTAATGCGTTTGCCCTGATGACACGCAGTAATTCCTGTTGATACAATGAGTTTAAATTACGGCAGGCAAAATGTCCATGCCAGAAGAAAGCTAATTTTTCACGAAGCTGTTGCTCACTGTTCACCATTTCATCCAACCATTCAAGATTGAGGTTACGAATATCTTCTCTTGATTGTTTTTGCATTTGCTGGCGCTGCTCCTGTGTCATTTCTGTACGCCTGATGCCATCAACTCCATTCATCAATCCATCCACAAAATTGTTGGCAACTTTTAAAGGCATTGGTTCTTTACGTGACGCCTTCTCCAACGCTTCGTACAATTTAACCGGAGAGGTTTTGTTGAGATCGTTCCATTGCTCAACAGCAGGACCAAAGCCTGCCCGCCACAATAAATGCTGATTTTTTAACTGAACTGATACGGCCATATATGGTAAAGTATTGCGTTAAGACTTTTTGAATAGCAGATAGTTTAAACGTAAACGATGAAATGCGTAAAATCTTTTAGGCAGATCATGATTGAATGTATAATAACTGGGCGTTACAAAAAAAAAGGCACCATAAAAGATGCCTCTTAAAGAAATGATAGGTGCCTTTGTAATCTGTTTAATTGACCACAATGTTAAAGCATGAAACCTACAAGAATTCTTAAGGAAATGTTTCTTACAATAATTTTAAGAACTCCGTTAATTCGTAGTTCTACGGTCTGTTTCTCAGCTATTTGTCATGTAACACATTTATAGCCCCATTTGCAGCGACGTTTCAAAAATTAATTAACACCCGCTAACAGCTGTAAGCAAAAAAAGAATACATTCACAAGTCATTTTTTTACACTTAAACCTAAACAACAAGTTCATGAAGAGATTATCTGTATTGGCAGCGGCATCGCTGTTGCTTTTTTTTGGATGTAGTAAATCTGTATCTGACAAAGAAAATGTTGAAGAAGAAGTTGAACAGTCAATGACTGAAGGTCGCCGTTGCTACAGTTATGAAGTTTTGCAGGCAAAGCTCAAAGAAGATCCAAGTCTTCAAAAAAGAATGGATGCGATTGAAGCTTATACACAGGATTATATCAATAACCCCGGCAAGTACAGAGTTACTGCTGACGGTACGTTAGAATTGCCTGTACATGTAAATGTCATCTACAGCAATGCAGCTGAAAATATTTCTGATGCACAGATACAATCACAGATCGATGTATTGAACCAGGATTTTGGTGCAACAAACAGCGATTACAATAATGCTTCTCCATATCAATCCGTACGTTCCGGAGATATTAAAGTAAGATTCCTTTGGACTCCATCTAACACAACCAGGAAATCAAGCACAACTACTTCATGGGGTACAAACGATGCTATGAAAAGATCTTCAGCAGGCGGTATTGATCCAACAGGGCTTGGCACAACTTTAAATATCTGGGTTTGTAATCTCAGCAACAGCATTCTTGGGTATGCACAATTTCCTGGCGGTTCTTCTGCCACCGACGGTGTTGTAATTGACAACAACGCATTTGGTAAAGGAAGTTTCCCTTTATATGCAAATTTCAACTTAGGCAGAACGGCTACGCATGAAGTTGGGCATTGGTTTAACCTTCGCCACATCTGGGGCGACAGAAGGTGTGGTGATGATTTTGTAGGTGATACCCCTGCACATGACGGTGCAAATTATGGTTGCCCTGCATCTGGACACACGAGCAAATGTTCAGGTCGTCCTTTAGAAATGACCATGAATTATATGGATTATACTGATGACCGTTGCATGTACATGTTCTCATCAGGGCAAGCAAGCCGCATGAAGGCAACTTATGCCCCAGGTGGCCCGAGAGCAGGTCTTATACCCTAACAGCATTCGTAAATCAACATGAGAAAAGCTGCCCCGTCATTAGACGGGGCTTTTTTATGTATGAAACATATCGTTTTGCTTTTAATCCTCAGTATAAGATTGTAACTTATATGACTCATATCATTTCTTACACCTCAACTAAAACAAATGAAAAAGTTTCGTCTCATACTACTTCTGTCCTTTCTTGTTTTGCTCGGATGTGAGCGGAAAACTGATCAGACAAATCTTGCTGAAGAAAACAAGATAAAAGACCAACACGGAAGATTGTGCAAGACTTATGAAGTTTTTGCCGAACAATTAAAACAAGATCCGTCCTTACAAAAAAGAATGGATGAGATCGAAAACTTCACAGCACGATACATGAACGATCCGGCAGCCTATCGTTTACTGGCCGATGGCACATTGGAATTACCTGTAGTTGTAAACGTTCTTTATAACACAGCAGCACAAAATATTTCCGAACGACAGATCAATTCGCAAATTGATGTGTTGAATGAGGATTTTGCTGCCAGCAACAAGGATCTGAATTCTACTTCAACTTACAACAGTGTAAAATCAGGTGATATTAAAATAAAATTTGTGTTACAACAAATAGTAAGAAAGAGTACACCCATTACTGCTTTCTACACTGATAATGCAATGAAGAATTCGAAGCGTGGCGGTATTGATGCAACAAGTCCGGAAACAACACTAAACATATGGGTATGTAACATGGTGGGTGGTATTCTTGGCTATGCTCAATTTCCCGGTGGCAATAAAGCAACAGATGGTGTAGTAATAACAACCCGTGCATTTGGAAGAGGTCGCAGTTACGATCTGTACACTGATTTTGATCTTGGCAGAACAACTACACATGAGGTAGGCCACTACTTTAACCTGCGGCATATTTGGGGTGATCGTAAATGTGGTAATGATTATGTAGATGACACCCCTTTGCACCCAACTTATAATTTTGGATGTCCGCCTGCCAACAAGATCAGTACTTGTGATGGCAGTATTGAAATGACGATGAATTATATGGATTATACAGATGATGCCTGTATGTATATGTTCACGCAAAAACAAGCGTTGCGTATGCAGGCAACTTATGCTTTGGGCGGACCAAGAGAAACATTAAGATAATCTCTACTAAACGAAAAGACCCTTACATCAACTGCAAGGGTCTTTTCATTTAGAATCAATCTTCTTTTTAGTTCAGTACATCTGCACCAAAATAAGATTGTAATACTTCCGGTATGTTGATTCCATTTTCTGTTTGATTATTTTCCAGCAGTGCAGCCAATATTCTGGGCAAAGCCAATGAACTTCCGTTCAATGAATGAACTAACTGCATTTTACCATTCTCATCTTTAAAACGAACCTTCATGCGGTTGGTTTGGTAGTTTTCAAAGTTGCTGACGCTGCTGCATTCTAACCATTTCTTTTGTGCAGCACTCCAAACTTCAAAATCATAGGTAAGTGCTGAAGTAAAACTCATATCGCCCCCACACAAACGCAGGATGCGGTATTTCAAGCCGAGATTCTGTAACAGCTTCTCAACATGTGCTACCATTTCATCCAGCACTTCATAACTTTTATCGGGATGCACTAATTGAATAATCTCCACTTTATCGAACTGATGTACACGATTCAACCCACGAACATCCGCACCAAAACTTCCCGCTTCTCTACGGAAACAAGGAGTATAAGCAGTCATCTTGATTGGCAAATCATTTTCTTTTACGATCTCATCACGGTAAATATTGGTAACAGGTACTTCTGCAGTGGGGATCATGTAAAAATTATCTTCCTGCATATGATACATCTGTCCTTCTTTATCGGGCAGTTGACCGGTACCGTAAGCAGATGCTTCATTCACCATGTAAGGCGGGATGTATTCGGTATAACCTGCTGCAGTATTATAATCCAAAAAATAACTGATGAGTGCACGTTGCAATTTTGCACCCTTCCCTTTGTAAACAGGAAAACCTCTGCCGGTGATTTTCACACCCAACTCAAAATTGACAATATCGTATTGCTCAATCAACTCCCAATGCGGTTTTGCATTTGCAGGTAATACAGGTTCGTCTCCACTCTCTTTTACATTAACGTTATCTTCAGCTGTTTTACCTAAAGGAACCAATGTTGATGGAAGATTTGGCAAACGCACCAGCAACTCATTCAGCTTTTGTTCAACTGATGCGAGTTCCTCTGCAATTTGTTTGGATGATTCTTTATACTGTGTTACTTCCGTTTTCTTTTGCTCGGCTTCTGCTTTTTGTCCTTTCCCCATGAGCATACCAATTTCCTTGGAAGCTGCATTTACTTTTGCTGCCAGGTCATCGTTCTCCAGCTGCTTTTTACGACGCTGTTCATCTAATGCAATGATTTCATCAACCAGATCAAGACTTGCAAAGTTTTTCACGGCCAGGCGTTCTTTCACCAATTCCCTGTTCTGGCGGATAAATGCCAATTGTAACATAACTCAAAAATTTGCGGCAAAGATAAGACTGAAGTACGAGGTACGAAGTAAGAAGTACTCACCCACCTCCGACAATTTATATCCTGTTGCTACACTTCAGATTTTTTGTAGATATCCGGCTGATGAATTTGCATCCACCGTTCGGGAAAACTAAGCTCCGAAAATCCGAATTGACTATACAAACCATGTGCATCACGGGTCGCAAGCATGAAACGACGAAGCCCCTGCAAATCTTCATGGGCCATAATTTCTTCCATCAGCCATTTGCTCAATCCTTGTCCACGATAAGCTTCATCAATAAACACATCGGCGAGATAGGCAAACGTTGTTTTATCGGTGATCACTCTTGCAAAACCAATTTGCCTGCCTAAATGAAACACACCAAAAGAAATTGAATTATCGATTGATCGTTGAACTGTTTCAAGCGGAATATTTTCTGCCCAATACGACTTCGACAGAAACGCATGAATGAATTCAACGTTGAAAAAACTTGTTTCCGTTGTAATAGCAAAACCTTCCCTTTGCATGCGTATAAATTTTATGAAAGATATTTTCCTACGATCGGCACCCTTCTGCCCACACCAAATGCTTTGGGCGATACACGAATGATGGGACAAAATTGATTGCGTTTGTATTCATTTACATTCACCATTTTCAAAATACGATCTACCAATGCGGCATCATAGCCCATTGCTTTAATTTCTTTTGGCCCTTGACGGCGTTCGATGTATTGATACAATACTTTATCAAGAATCGAATAATCAGGCAATGAATCAGAATCTTTCTGTCCGGGCCTTAACTCCGCACTTGGAGGTTTTGTGATGATATTTGTTGGAATGATTTCTTCATTGCGGTTGATGTACTTCGCAAGTTCATATACCTGCAGTTTATAACAATCGCCCAGCACGCCAATACCGCCGGCCATATCGCCATACAATGTTCCGTAACCTGTTGCCAGTTCACTTTTGTTTGAAGTATTCAATAAGATGTAGCCAAACTTATTGGCAATGGCCATCAATAAATTTCCACGGCTGCGACTTTGAATATTTTCTTCTGCCAATGAAAAAGGCAAATCTTTGAAAATCGGTTTCAACTCTGTTAAGAAGGCATCGTAAATATTTTTGATGGGAACAATATCATAAGGGTTGCCAAGATTTTTACTCAATTGCTCTGCATCGCTTACACTATGATCAGTCGAATACTGTGATGGTAATAAAATCGCTCTTACGTTTTCTTTTCCTAAAGCTCTACATGCAAGCGCCAACGTTACTGCACTGTCAATACCACCGCTGCTCCCAAGAATAGCTTTTGTGAAACCCATCTTCTGAAAATAATCACGTATGCCGAGCACAATGGCATCATGTATTTCAGCCGTGCAAAGGGTTTCATCTAAATGTGCCGGACTAAATTCTTCGTTAGGCAAAGTATCAGCAGCTGCAACAACCGGTTCTGCAAATGTGCCGTCATCGTTCAACTCAAAACCCACCAGTTCTTCATCAAACAAGGATAAATGTTTGATCATGTTTGCATGCTTATCAAACACTAACGAACCGCCGTCGAACACAATTTCTGTTTGGCTGCCTACACAATTGCAATACAGCATTGGCAGCTTGTACTTTTGTACGTTCAGTTTTACAATTGCTTTTCTGTCTTCTACATGTGTGTAATCAAATGGTGAAGCAGAAATATTCAACATTACATCCGGTTGGAACTTCATCAATTCATCCATTGGGCAAATTCGGTACAATGGATTATCACCGAGGTTCCAAATATCTTCACAAACAGTGATCGCTAATTTCTTTCCTTTAAACGCAACAATGTTCCAGTCGTAAGCCGGTTCAAAATAACGGTACTCATCAAACACATCGTAGTTGGGCAAGCAGGTTTTATGAACAACTGCTTTTACTTCTTTTTCGTAAAGGAAATAAGCCGCATTGTGCAGGTCTTTCCCTTCATCACGTTTGTTATGATCGGGTGCACCGATGATCACTGCAATGCTATCGGCATGCTGCCTGATCTTATCAATGGCTTCATTGCACTTATTGAGAAAGTCGTTGAACTCTAAAAAATCTCTTGGCGGATAGCCACACACACTCAGCTCACTGAAGAGAATCAACTCGCCACCCTGTGCTTTTGCCGTTTCGATCGCTTCAATGATTTTTTTCGTATTGCTTTCAAAATTGCCAATATGATAATTTTGCTGTGCTATGAATATCTTCATAGCACAAATTTCACGAATTTCAGCCACAGAACCGCACAACAATCATATGAATATTCCGTTAGTCAACAGCATGAAAAACTTGATTACCCTTTTTCTTATTGTATCACTTGTTGCCTGTAATGATGAAACCAATGCGCCCGATGTTTCGGGTATTAAGGTTGATCTGAAGGTAGAACGATTTGAGCAGGACTTCTTTGCCATCGACAGTAATGCCACCAAGCAAGGTCTCTCGCAATTGCAGCAAAAGTATCCAACGTTTTTACCACTGTTCATTAATCATGTACTGGGACTTGGGCCGGTAGTTGACAGCAACAGTCTCGCATTTGAAGGGAGTAAACGCTTTCTTCATCTCAACAAACCGGTGTATGATGAATCGCAGAAATTATATAAAAATTTCAGCAGCACAGCCGAAGAATTAATCGAGGGCTTTCGGTATGTGAAGCATTGTTTTCCTTCCTATCAAATTCCAACGATCATTACAACTGTTGGACCAATGGATGCATTGGCCCCCATGAGTAACAATGAGCCAAGCCCTAATTACCTGGGAGAAAATTTCCTGGCAATCGGTCTGCAATTTTATTTAGGAAAAGACTATGCTATCTATAATGATCAGGGGTACATCAGCAGTATTGCACCCCAATACCGCAGCCGCCGTTTCAGCAAAGAGTTTATTGCAAGTGATGTATTTACATTAGTGATCGATGATCTTTATCCTGACAGCAGCAACCGCTATCCGCTGATTGAACGTTTTGTAGAAAAAGGAAAACGGTTGTACCTGTTGAATCAATTCCTGCCAAACAGTAACGATACATTGTTGATCGGTTATACAGGAAAGCAACTCGACTGGTGTAAAGACAATGAACGTAGCGTTTACAACTTCTTCATCCAGCAAAATCTGCTGTATGAAATTGATCCTTCACGTGTCCAGAATTTTATTACTGATGGGCCAACAACACAAGGAATGCCTGAACAAAGTCCGGGCAATATCGGCGCCTTTCTGGGATGGGAGATCGTAAAATCTTACATGAAGAAAAACCCTGCAGTTACATTACCACAGTTGATGAAAACATCAAACAAGACAATCTTTAATGAATCGGATTACAAACCGCATTAAGCTGTTTGTGGTGGACGTCCCATCTGTTTCATCATCCGGAAGTGAGAGACAATAGCTGCCCGCATTGTTTTGATTGAATTGTATGGCAGCTTGTATTCTTTACACTTCTGCTCAACTATTTTGCTGATAGCAGGGTAATGAATATGGCTGATACGTGGAAACAGGTGATGCTCTACCTGGTAATTCAAACCACCGGCAAACCATGAAACAATTTTATTACGGGGAGCAAAGTTTGAAGTTGTTTTTATCTGGTGTACTGCCCATTCGTTTTCAATAAGCAGAGCTTCGTTAGGTCCGGCATATTCAAATTCTGTTTCTTCCACCACATGTGCTAACTGGAACACAATCGCCAATACAAAACCAAGCACTATTTCCATTACAAGATAACCAACCAGCCAAGGCACAAAACCAACCACCATAATTGGCAAAGCGATATAGAAAAAAGCGTATAACAATTTACTCACCCAAAAAACAACATGATCATTCACGCTCATTTTCTGCATGGGTGTATTGTTCACTTTCTTTTTGAAGTACTTATCAAAATCAAGATAAGCTGCCCATGCCAACGAAGAAATAGCATAAAGAAATACAACGTAGATGTGTTGATACTTATGTGCAGGTTTCCATATTTGTGATTGACATTGGCGCATCAACGGGCTTCGTGCAATATCATCGTCTACTCCATCTACGTTTGTATACGTGTGATGAATGATGTTATGTTTGAACTTCCAGATGAATGCATTTCCACCTAAGGCATTTATGGTATAGCCCAATAAGCTGTTTACCCATTTTTTACTGCTGTAACTACCATGATTCGCATCATGCATTACATTAAAGCCGATGCTTGCAAACACAATACCCAACACGCCGCATAAAAGCAACGATACCCAAACGGGCATCGATACAGTTAATAACAATATGTAAATGAGTAAAGCTGCAGGAATTAAAACGATTGTTTTAAGATAGAGCTTGAAATTGCCTGTTTTTCGTGTATTTGTTTGCGAAAAATAATTCTCTACCGCTTGCTTGAGATCAGAAAAGAAAACCGAATTTCTGTTGTTGAAAGTAACTTTTGCCATTGAAAAAAGCTGCTTTATAAAACCAAAAATGCAGCACACGAAGATACATCAAAAAAACAAGGAAATATTTTTGTGGAAGGCTCTAATCGGCTTATTCCTGTTAAAGTAAACAGTTAATTGTTCTTAAAAGGCGCAATCATCTCAAACATTGGGATGTTTACCTTGAATTGTTTTTTTGTATGCAGGTTCTCCATACTGTAGTTACCCTCCATTTTACCCATTTCGGTTTTGAGGTTGCAACCACTCACATATTGATATTGATCGCCGGGAAGAATAACCGGCTGTACACCTACCACTCCTTCACCATCAATTTCTTTGTAAGAACCATTGCTGTCGAAGATATTCCAATGACGTTGGGTAAGCTTTACGGGGAAGGTATTGTTGTTTTCAATGGTAATTCGATAGGCAAACATAAATTCAGCAGCAACCGGATCGCTATATTCAGGTTGGTAGTATGTTTCCACACTTACTTTTACGCCTTCTGAAATTTTGAAAACCATATCTTAATTTGCTATAAAAATAATCGAATTTTAGAGAACTGCAGCCATTGACTTGATGAATGGTGCAAAAAACAACCGACATACACGATGCCAAAGTCAACACACAAGTACACGAACAGAGAAGTAACGATTGTTTGGAAACCCGATACCTGCATCCATTCCACTCTTTGCTGGAAAGGGCTAAACGAAGTATTTAATCCGAAAAAAAGGCCATGGATCGAGCCAAATGGAGCAAAAACTGAACAAATTATTGAGCAGGTACGTAAATGCCCAAGCGGTGCATTGAGTTTTTATATGAATGATGCAGAAGATGCCGAAAAGGAATGAATGTTACTTATCGAACCACCAACCCATATTGGTTTTGCTCAATAGCCAGGTAACAGACATCCCTGCAACCAATACAGAAGAAACAACCATTAAAATGATGGCCCGCTTTTTCTTACGGCGGCGGCTGGTTGAGCCTGAGCTATCATAAAAAAGAAAAAAGCTCCAGATCAATGCTCCAAAAGCAAGAAAGAAAAAGAACTTAAAGAGTTCTAGTCTTGCGGTATATGCACCTAAAAGAATGAATGATAACACGGGTTAGATGGTTTAGTTGGCTTATAGTTACTGTGTAAAAATAAATAAATCTCTGCTTGCTTTAGCAGAAAACGTCAGCCAGCCTTTTTTGTTTTACTATAGCCGTTTTTCAGCAGGTATTGCACTATTTTATCACGATGGTCGCCCTGCACAATAATTTCACCATCCTTTACTGATCCACCACTGCCACATTGGTTTTTCAATTGCTTGCCCAGCTTTTCAGCATCTTCATCTGTTCCAACAAAACCATAAACAAGAGTGACTGTTTTGCCCGCCCTGTGTTTTGTTTCCAGTTTAACACGAAGATTTTGTTGTGCCGGTGGCAAAGTTTCCTGAGCCTGTTGTTCCTCGTCTTCGAAACGGAAATTGGGATCAGTGCTAAAAACGAAACCGCTTTTATCGGGTTTAAATTTCTTACTCATGGTTTTTCGTTTACTGTTCAACAACTGCTTTTAAACTCAAATCAAGACTGCGTGCCTGGTGAATGAGAGCACCCACACTCACATAATCAACACCTGTTGCAGCATAAGCTTGAATATTTGAAAGATTTATTCCTCCGCTCGCTTCTGTTTCAATTTGTTCTCCAATTAATTCTACTGCTTCTTTTAACTGTTCTGGTGTAAAGTTATCTAACATTATGCGGTTCACTTTACCTGTTGCCAATACTTTTTTCACATCAGCCAGGTTTCTTGTTTCCACTTCAATTTTCAAACCCGGTTTTACCTGTTGCACATAGTTGTATGCTTTGTCAATTGCAGCTTCAATGCCTCCGCAATAATCAATGTGATTATCCTTCAGCATGATCATATCATACAACGCAAAACGGTGATTATATCCACCACCAATGGCTACTGCTTCTTTTTCGAGCAGGCGAAAGTTAGGTGTTGTTTTACGTGTATCGAGGATGCGTGTTTTGTAACCAATCAACTTATCGGAATATGTTTTTGTGAGGGTTGCAATACCGCTCATACGTTGCATACAGTTCAATACAAGACGTTCGCATTGGAGAATTGTGTGAACAGTTGCTTCCACTTCAAAAGCTGTTTCGCCAAACTCCATCGCATCGCCATCTTTTTTGTAGGGATGAAAAACAATATCCGGTTGCTGAAAACGAAAAACAGCTTCTGCTACTTTCATACCGGCAAGCACACCGGCCTCTTTTATTTTCAATACTGCTTTCCCTTTTACTTCTGGTGAAATGCAACTGAGTGTTGAATGATCTCCTTCACCAATATCTTCTTTTAATGCCGAAGCAATGAGCCGTTGCAACAGTTCATCATAGTTTGCTACCATAACGCAAACGTACATGAAATTTTTGTTCACTGTTATGCACGAAAAAGCCCTCCGCCAATCGGAGGGCTCATCGTACTTATCTTTCCCGTTTGCTTAATTTTTTTGTTCAAACTCCACACCCTGTATCAACTGCTTATCACCTTTTGTACGCATATAAACTGTAGTGCGGTAAGTACCGCCTGCAGTTGTTAAGGTACCAATGATAAAGTTTGAAGAAGGGTTGCTTCCTGAGTGTTGTAATTCGAAATTCTTCACCTTATTCAGGTTAAAGAAATCTTTGATCACAAGCTCAGCTTGCCCTTTACTGAATGCATTGCTTTTGCCGGGCACAGTTACGTCAATTGTATTATCGAAGTACTTCGACATTTTTTCAACGTTGCCGGTTTTCAGGGCTACAACGATATCATCTTTCTGTGTAAACGAAACCGTTAGCACAGCAAGGAGAAAAAGGATGGTTATTTGTAAAAAGTAATATTTTTTCATTTCGTTAGGTTTGATTCATTTATTACGAAAAACATGCCATAAACCCACTTAACAGACGGATAAAGATACTCATCGGTTGCCTGCTTTCGTAATCGAATGATTTTGACCCAAATAAAGTAATTTTGGCCGTATGACAAAGAAAAAAGCAATCCTTGTAATAATGGATGGTTGGGGCCTCGGGCAGGTACCCGCCGCAGATGCAATCCAAAACGCCAATGTGCCGTTTGTGAGTAGTCTTTACAGCCAATATCCCAATACCACCCTTGTTACCTGTGGCGAAGCCGTTGGTTTACCCGATGGACAGATGGGTAACAGCGAAGTAGGTCACCTGAATCTTGGAGCGGGCCGGATCGTTTACCAGGAACTTCAGCGTATTCATGTTGCCGTTCGAAGTGGTGAGTTTGCAGGTAACAAAACCCTCAATGACAGTATTGATTACGCCATCAACAATAAAAAAGCATTACACATAATTGGGTTGGTGAGCGATGGCGGTGTGCATTCGCATACAAGTCACCTGAAAGCCATTACAACGTTATGTAAAGAAAAAGGATTCAGCAATGTATTCGTCCATGCATTTACTGATGGTCGTGATACAGATCCAAAAAGTGGTTTAGCTTATTTAACCGATGTACAAAATCATCTTACGGCAACTACAGGCGTTATCGCTTCTGTTACCGGCCGCTATTATGCCATGGACCGTGACAAACGTTGGGAACGTGTAAAGCTGGCCTATGATGCATTGGTGAACGGTGTTGGTGAAAAAACATCTGATGTGTTGAAAGCGGTTGCAGCATCATATGAAAGCGGTGTAACAGATGAGTTCATGAAACCAATCATTAATGCTGATGCAGCTAACTCTTCTATCAAAGATGGTGATGTGGTAATTTGTTTCAATTTCCGTACAGATCGTTGTCGTGAAATAACACAGGTGTTAACACAAATTGATATGCCTGAGTTTAACATGAAGAAACTCGATCTCCATTATACCACGATGACGGAGTATGATAAAACATACAAGAACGTTCATGTGATATTTGAAACTGATAACCTCAGCAAAACATTGGGTGAAGTATTAGAAGAACATGAACGCACACAGATACGTATTGCCGAAACAGAAAAATATCCGCATGTAAGTTTCTTCTTTAGTGGTGGAAGGGAAAAACCTTTTGAGGGAGAAAAACGAATTATGATTCCCTCGCCAAAAGTAGCAACCTATGATCTGCAACCGGAGATGAGTGCGCTTGAAGTAACGGATGCTATTGTTCCGGAGATTGAAGATGAAACAGCCGATTTTATTTGTCTGAATTATGCCAATGCTGATATGGTTGGGCATACAGGTATTTTTCCTGCAGCAATAAAAGCCGTTGAAACAGTTGATGCTTGTGTGAAGCGTGTGGTTACTGCAGCGTTGAATCACGGCTATACTGTGTTTCTTACAGCCGATCATGGTAATGCTGATTACATGATCAATGAAGATGGTACGCCTAATACAGCACATACACTTAATCCGGTTCCTTTGTTTGTGATCGACCGTTCATGGAAAGGAACCGTGAAAGCCGGGAAATTGGGAGATATTGCACCATCCATTCTTTCAATGATGGGCTTGCCGGTGCCAAAAGAAATGACCGGCGATGTATTGATCGATCAATAATGCAATTCATCAGAACGATAACAGCAATCTGTTTACTCATTGGCTTCAGTTTGCCTATGTTATCGCCTGTTGTGTTACAACTCAAACAACTTCATGTACAACACGAGATGCTGGAGAAACTGGAAAAACAGCAACTCATCAGCATACGTGTGAAAGCAGCTACCGTTCAATGGGTAAAGCCAAAAAAAGAATGTGTGCTTGGAACTGAAATGTTTGATGTAAAGAAGATCGTGGTTGATGGAGATGATCTTGTTCTTACCGGATTGTATGATGCAAAAGAAAAAGAGTTGAAGCGAATGATCCGTCAGCAATCGGAACAGCAATCGAAGCAATCAAAACAAACAGTACAGTTATTCTCCGCCTTAGCACTACCGGTTGAAGCAGCTAACGTTTTTTTATATACTGCCGGAACAGATCTACCCAAAAGCCTGTTCCGGCAATCTTTTTATCACTCTCCTTTCCTGGGGTTTCATACTCCCCCGCCACGATTCATATAAATACCTTTAATCTATAGATTTTGAAAATGAACCTGCAATAAGATGCATCACACAATCTTGTTGTCAGGTAATTGGTATTTATATCTTATCAAACCAAACGAATGAGAAAAATAGTATTTGCTTTCCTGGCAAGTATGGCCGGTTTGTGGGCGCAGGCGCAGGAAACAGTAAAAGATAGTGTATCAAAAGAATTATCGGAAGTGGTGATCAGTGCCAGCAAGTTTCCTGAAAAGAAATTAAATATTGCGCAACGGATTGATGTCATCAGTTCAAAATACATCAGCAGAGTTAATGCACAGAATACCGGTGATCTATTGATCAACACTGGAAATGTTTTTGTACAAAAAAGTCAGCAAGGCGGCAGCAGCCCGGTTATCCGTGGCTTTGAAGCAAGCCGTGTTTTACTTGTTGTAGATGGCGTAAGATTAAACAATCTTATTTATCGAGCAGGACATTTGCAAAACGCTATAACGGTTGATCAGAACATGCTGAGCAGTATGGAAGTATTGTATGGCCCGGCATCAACTATTTATGGCAGTGATGCGTTGGGCGGTGTTGTGCATTTTCGTACCAAAGCACCCGTACTTGCAACTAATGATAAAAAAACAGTATTGAAAGGAAGTGGCTTTGCACGTTACAGTTCTGCTAACAATGAAAAAACAATTCATACAGATATAAATCTTGGCTGGAAAAAATTCGCCTGGTTACAATCTTATACCTACAGCGATTTTGGCGACATGAAGATGGGGAAAAATTATCCTGATGATTATCCCACTTTCGGCAGAAGAGATTCTTTTATGACTCGTATTAATGGAATTGATTCTGTTGTAAAAAATCCTGATCCGCAGGTACAGAAATTTTCCGGTTACAAGCAATGGGATCTGTTGCAGAAGTTGTTGTTTAAACAATCAGACAAGGTATCGCATGCGTTGAATGTGCAATATTCAAACACAAACAATGTTCCCCGTTATGATCGTTTACAGGATAAACGTAACGGCACATTGCGCTATGCTGAATGGTATTATGGGCCACAGGAACGTCTGCTCACCTCTTATGAAGTAAGTATTGGTAAAACAGGTTGGTTCGATAATATTAATCTCAATGTAAACTACCAGGCTATTGAAGAAAGCCGTTACACAAGAGATTATCGTCGTTACGATCGTTTAGATGGAAGAGTGGAAAATGTACAGGTAGCGGGCTTTGTTTTAGATACACGTAAGATTTGGGGCGGTAATGAACTAACGTTGGGTGCAGACGGGCAGTTCAATACACTGAAGTCAACTGCATCAAGAGTAAATATCAATACCGGTGCATCAACTAAACTCGATACAAGATATCCGAACGGAGATAATACACAGTTGAATGCCGGTTTGTTTGCACAGCATGTATTCAAATTCAAAAACAAAAAGTTTGTTTTAAATGATGGTTTACGTGTACAAACAATTCGTCTTCGTTCAACCATTGCTGACAACTCATTTTTTAATCTGCCTTTTACCGAGATCAATCAAAACAATACGACAGTTACAGGTAATATCGGTTTGGTGTATTTGCCGGTAGCCGGTTCTAAGTTGAGTGTAAATGCAGCAAGTGGTTTTCGTGCACCAAATGTTGATGATCTTGCAAAGATTTTCGAATCAGCCACAAGTCCTGCGATCAGGCAATTAGTTGTTCCGAACCCTGACATCAAACCGGAACGTACTTACAATATTGATCTCGGTCTTAGTCAGAATTTCGGAAAGAATATTCGTATTGAAGTAAGTACTTTTTATACCTGGTTCCGTAATGCATTAGTGAAAGCGCCATTCCGTTTAAATGGACAGGACTCTGTGATGTATAACGGTGTATTAAGCCAGGTGCTTGCCAATACAAATGCAAACAAAGCCTACTTGTATGGTTTCTCTGCAGGCTTTTATGCAACTGTTGCAAAGTATCTCACCTTCAGCAGCCAGATCAATTTTACAAGAGGCCGTTTCGAAACGGACGATACAAAAAACTCATCTGTGTATGAGAAACAAAGCAATGGCAGTTATGCATTGGTGAGTAAAAAAGTTTCATCCAAACCACTTGATCATATTCCACCCGTGTTTGGCAAAACAAGTATCAGCTATCAAAGAGATAAGGTGATGGCAGAACTGTTTGCCTTATACAACGGCTGGAAAAAACTTGATCAATACAATGCTGATGGAGAAGACAATGCGCAATACGCAACTGCAGAGGGTATGCCGGGTTGGGTTGCATTTAATCTTCGTACGTCGTACTATTTTAAAGCTGTTACCTTACAGTTTTCAATAGAAAATATCTTCGATCGTAACTATCGAAATTTTGCTTCCGGCTTTTCTGCACCCGGCAGAAATTTCATTGTTGCAGCAAGAGTAGAATTTTAAATCAACAAGATATGTCCCGGAAAATTGTAAAAAGAACAAGGTGGTATAGAAAGATTCATCGTTGGATCGCATCTGGGCTTTTCGTTTTTTTCTTCTTCATTGCTGCAACCGGCCTGTTGCTTGGCTGGAAGAAAAACAGCAATGGTTATCTCTTAGCTGATTCGCAGAAAGGTGTAAGCACTAACCCTAAAGATTGGCTTACGGTCGATTCGCTCCGTTCCATTGCTTTTAAAATCTATGGCGATAGTACTCAGGCTGTAAATAAGCCAACTGTTGAACGTATAGATATCAGGCCATCGAAAGGAATGGTGAAGTTTGTATTCAGCGAAAAATACCTGGCCGTTCAACTTGATTGTTCAACAGGCAAGCTGCTGCATTTCGAACGGAGACGAGCCGATTTCATTGAACATCTTCATGACGGAACCATTCTTGATAATCTATTCAAAACTAACGGCGGAATATTTAAGCTCTCCTACACCACCATCATGGGTGTAAGTCTACTAATCCTTACTATTACCGGGTTCTGGCTTTGGTATAACCCCAAACGGATCAAGCAAAAGAAACAGTAAAAAGCTGTTTTTTATATACTGCTGCTTCCCTGTTTTTTTTGACAGGAAAGCAGCAGTATTTCCAAATAATTTGTCTAAATTGAGGGTTGCAAACCCATCTGTGAATGACTGAGGAAGCACTCTTACAAGCATGTCTGAAAAATCAACCCGCCGCACAGCAGGAATTATACAGTAAGTATAGTCCTAAAATGTTGGCTGTTTGTTACCGTTTTGCCCGTAGCCGGGAAGATGCGGAGGATATGTTGCAGGAAGGCTTTATCAGGGTATTCACACAAATTCATCAGTTTCAAAACAAAGGCTCTTTTGAAGGTTGGATCAGGCGCATTATCGTTCACACGTGCATTAATCACATTAAAAAACACAAAAAGTTTAATGACAGTGTGGATATCAGCCAGGCACACACGTTGCAGGTAAGAGAAGACAGTGTTCCTTCGATCATTCAGGCCAAACAGGTAATTGAGTGCATCCGTATGTTGCCCATTGGTTACCGAACGGTCTTGAACCTGTTTGCGATAGACGGGTACTCGCATCGTGAAATTTCAACGATGCTGGATATTGAAGAAAGCACAAGCCGATCGCAATACACAAGAGCCAAAGCGATGCTGGAACAGATTTTAGTACAGAAAAAAATCATTTTCCGACCGCAGAAACAGGGTGAATGGGTGGCAGCAGCCCATGCTCGGTTTTAGTTATCCGTACAACCAAACCAAAAACTGATTATGGAGCGCTTTATGTACCAGGACGAATCTTTTGAACGAATGCTGAAGGACAAGGCAGACGAGTACCGAATGTACCCGTCGCAACAGTCATGGGAAAACATTCAGAAACGAATTCGCCCTAAAAACAATCTCTTCAATTTCAAATCTATTGGTTTAAGTGCTGCTCTTTTGTTAGGTTTTGCCATTTCAATTTCTGATGAGCAAACAACAAAAGATACCAACTCATCTTTCGTTACAAATTTTATGGATGACCAGGAAGTTCCTGTAACTACTGCACAATCCCAAAAGAATACAGCGAAAGTTATTCCTATTAGTGCGGCCATTCGTGTTAACCGAATTTCGACTGAGTTCCCCGAAACAATTACCACCGAGTCAGTTGAAACTCCTGTCAACGAATCAATTGCTCAACCATTCGAAATAGCTGCTTCAATTGCAACGGAAGAAGAAATGCCTTCCTTACCAAAGGCAACTGTTACAATTGAACCAAGTTCGTTGAAACCATCAGCACCTGCTATTATCAATACGGTTGAAGAAAAAACAATCGATATTGTACCAAACGAATCATCCATTTCTGTTGAACCAGATCCGGGTGAAGCAAATCTAAGTGCCAATTTAGATTTGCCGGTGATTACAGTTCCAAAGCCAAAAAGACAATTACAGTTTTATATAGCATCTTCTGCCAGCTATCGTGTGTTATATAGCGATAACAAACTCACATTTGGTAATCTTTTACAGCAAGATCCTGAAAAAGTAGCGAAGCACAGTCCATCTTTAGGTGTAGAATTTGGAACAGCCGTTCTTCTTCCACTGTCAAAAAACATCAACTTCAGAACCGGTATTCAAATCAACTATACACGTTATAATGTAGAACTTTTCAGATCAAATCCACAGGTTGCTACAGTTATAATGAATAACAATAATGGCGTGATCCAACGGGTAACTTCATTGAGTAGCCAAAACAACAGCGGTCTTTTTAAGAGCGATGAAGTGGCAAATGAAACATACCAGTTGTCAATTCCAATTGGTTTTGAATTCAGACTTGCAGGCAAACGTAAATTGCAATGGAACCTGGCAACCAATATTCAGCCTACCTATTTGCTTTCTGCTTCCGGATACCTGTTAACGAGCAACTTTGAAAAATATATTAAGGCACCTGATCTGTTAAGTAACCTTAACCTGAATACGGCACTTGAAACATTTCTCCGTTGGAATGTAAAAGATATCCAACTCCAGGCAGGCCCACAGTTGCGTTACCAGTTGTTTTCGAATTCTCAGGAAGGATACCCCATCAAAGAACACTTGGTTGATTATGGATTCCGCATCGGTATCGTTAAAACACTCAAATGATTTGAGCTGAAAACCGCTTTCTCATCTTTCCGAATATAGTTTTCGATATTTTTACAGCATGATACGTTTTCTCCTTGCTGCAGTTTCAGTTACTGCCGTGCTTACATTCAACAGCTGTAATAATCAGAAAAAAGAACCAAAAGACTATATTGATGTTTCGTCTTACCTGAAAGGACAATTAAAATATATTGATTCTGTTCCCTTCGCTTTTTTAAAAGTAGTGGTAAAGGAGGACAGCATTTTCACCGATTCACAATTCATCAGCAAAGAACAGGTAAGAGCAATCATACAACCGTTCCTGGTGAAGGAACTGGAGAAAAAGAATTTCGAGAAGAACTTTAAAGAAACTTCATTTGCTGACGCTACTATTGAAACGGTAACGATCACTTACGAAACTGAAGACGATCAGTTACCTGTATCAAGAGTTGATATTTATGTAAATCCTGAAAAGGAAATGATCAGTCAGCTCTATCTGATCCGTCATGAAACCAAAGCTGATTCAGTGATTACGCAGCAACTTCTGTGGAAGCATAATAAAAGCTTTGTATTAATCACTGCCCGTGCAAAGAAAAATGAACCTGAAAATATTGTTACAGAAAAAGTGATCTGGGACGATCGTGCAGACAATTAATCATGACCGAAGTTGAATTAAAAAAAGTACTTCCAGGCATTCCTGCTCAACCCGGCATTTACAAATATTACGATGCGGATAAAAAACTGTTGTATGTAGGCAAAGCAAAACACTTACGTAAACGTGTTTCGTCCTACTTTACAAAAACACTTCAATCATACAAAACACAGGAGCTTGTTCGCCGTATCAATAGCATTGAGTTTACAGTAGTAAATTCTGAGCAGGACGCTTTCTTTCTTGAAAATTCACTTATTAAACAGTTTCAACCTGTTTTCAATATTGATCTGAAAGATGATAAGAGTTATCCTTTTATTGTTATTAAGAACGAAGCTTTCCCTAGAGTGTTTCTTACACGCAGAAAGATAATTGATGGTTCAACTTATCTTGGTCCTTTTACTTCAGTTGCCAAAGTAAGAGACCTGATTGATTTTATACGACAGCATATACCCATCCGTAATTGCAAATTAAATCTCAGCGAAGCAAATATCAGGAAGGGCAAATTCAAAGTATGTCTTGAATATCATTTAGGTAATTGCAAAGGGCCATGTGAAGGATTACAATCAATGGAAGATTACAAGGAAGATCTTGAACAGGTAAAGAATATTCTGAAAGGAAATTTATCGCCTGTTATCCGGCATCTGAAAGAAGAAATGAAACAGTTTGCTGCTGATCTGAATTTTGAAAAAGCAGAGATCAACAGAAAGAAAATTGAACATTTGGAAAATTACCGTGCAACTTCAACAGTAGTTAATCCAAAACTTGGCGATGCTGATGTGATCTCTATTGTTGTGCAGGAAGAAAAAGCATTTCTCAATTACATGATGGTGCAGAATGGAAGTATCATTCAAACAGAAAACCTGCAGCTCGAAAGCAGGCTTGGTGAAAATGAAAAAGAAATACTTGAGTTTGCCGTGAGTTATATCCGCAATAAATTCGAAAGCCTGTCACCTGAACTTATTGTACCTGTTGAAATAGAATTACTGGATGAAGCGTTAAAGATCACTGTACCAAAAGCAGGTGAAAAGAAAAAGTTGCTGGAGCTATCTCAAAAAAACGCAGCCATCTTCTTTGAAGAATACAAACGAAAAAAAGCGTTACAGTTAACAGATAAACGAAAAGAGAATAATCTGAAAGTTGTTGAGCAGTTAAAAGATGATCTTCACTTAACACAATTGCCACTGCATATTGAATGTTTTGATAACTCTAATTTCCAGGGAGCTTACCCTGTTGCAGCAATGGTTTGTTTTAAGAATGGTGAACCAAGTAAACAAGACTACCGTAAGTTTAATATCAAAACTGTACAAGGCATCAACGACTTTGCTTCTATGAAAGAAGTGGTGATGCGCAGGTATAAACGTTTGATCGAAGAAGATAAACCATTGCCACAACTGGTGATCATTGATGGTGGTAAAGGTCAACTCTCCTCTGCAATGGAAAGCATTAAAGAACTGAAGCTTGAACATAAGGTGACAGTGGTAGGTCTTGCTAAAAACGTTGAAGAAATATTTTTCCCGGGTGATAAAGAATCATTGAAGCTTGGTTACAGCAGTGAGTCGTTGCGATTGATACGAACGATCAGGGATGAAGTGCATCGCTTCGGTATTACTTTTCACAGAGCTCAACGTAGCAAAGGTGCATTTAAAACGCAGATGGACGATATTAAAGGCATTGGAGAAGCAACCATTGAAACACTGATGAAAGAGTTTAAATCGGTTAATAATATCCGTAAGGCCTCCCTTAAAGATATTGCAGCAATTGTGGGTGAAAGCAAAGCTGTTTTGGTACAACAGGCATTAAAGCAGGAGGAGAAAGATTAGGGCAAAAAAAATGGGGCCAGGATAGAAATCCAGCCCCGTCTTTAAAATCCAATATCCTATGAAAAACCGTAACGAAGATACAAACAGTTGGTATAAAAGCAATACCTCAAAGCGGGTATTTTTAAAATTTCTCAGTATTTTTTCGGTATTATTAAATGGCCATTTTCAGGCCTAAATCCCTGTCATTCAATTTTTTTATTTCGCTTACCCACATAAAAAAACCGCCTTTAGGGCGGTTTCTTATAAATAGTTTTTAGGCGCTTAGTACGACCACAAATCCTGCTCGTAGTTAAAGATCTTATCCTTGATATTTTCACCTTCCAGTAAACGAAGGATCGGATCCTTGATGAAATCTTTTAAACGACGGTCATATGGATTGTCCATGGTTGTCTTCGTGATATAACTGCTGAACATACGGTTCTCAAACAGCTCTTCCCATGTCATACGTGCACCAAAGTTTTTACCATTGAATGCTTCGAATCTTGAGAGTACACCACGTGCATCCGGATAATAGATCCAGAACAAAGGCGACATATCAATAAATTGACCTGTTGACGTATAAATAGGTTTCACCGGGCAAATTCCAAGAATTCTTACAAACATGCGGGAAGATTCTTTATCGAACACCCACTCCTCTTTTACTCTGAACTGATAGATACTGTCAGGATCAACTTCTTTTGTACGAACCTCGTAACGTTCGATGTTACCTTGTAAATCATAAACAGGAACGGTATCAACACCACCTGAAAATGATTCCATTACAGCCTGGGGCGTTAATGGTGTAGTAAACCGATCATCAAGCGGATCGAAAGCGGTTATTTCTCTGTCTCTGATTGCTTTCAGGATGATTGAAATGAAACGTTGATTACCGTTGTCTTCATCAGCTGAATAACGGAAAGGCAGATTCATTTTTTCACGAGTGTCGATCTCTCTCCAAACACGTTGGCGATAAACCGCATCATCTTCACGAATATTCTCATAAGCCAATGGCTGACGATCTTTGATGAGGTTACGCTCAATAGAAGCATCGTTTCGGAGCGATGGCTTTATTGTATCCAAAGCAGCATTACCTGTTGATTTAACCACCACAATCGGAATATTCGCCTGTGGCTGATTAGTAGGTTGCTGTTGGTTATTATTACCATATGAAGAAGTCTGCTGCGTTGGTTGTTGCTGAGTTGGCGTTGTACCATACCCTGACGAACCATAGCCGGAAGATTGAGCTGGTGGCGTTGTTGTTTTACGTGTTGTTTTCTTCCGCTGTTGCGCAGAAACCACTCCCGAAATCATCAGGGAAGCTAACAACAAACCAACTGTAAGGCTTTTCATTTTCATGATCGTGTCTTTTAATATAGATTAAACGCCATTGTGGGCAAAGTTCTTGTGTTACCGCCTGGTCCAACTGCTTTTATTTCATCAAGTACTACAGTTGTACCGGGTTTGCAACGGTTCATCAGATCCTGTACAGCATCAAATGTGTTGCTGCGGATACCTGGTTTAACACCTGCATCCGGGAAGCCTGCACCTGTTGCATAGAAAGTATAACCGGTAACAGTAAAGCTTACACCTTCGAACACGAAGTTCTCAAGCTCGGCTCTGATACCTCTTTGTGCTTTAAATACATTGGCAGGAATACGTCCGCCTTTACTGGCACCAACCATTGGTGTTGGATCGGGAACTGTTTTCACTCTGAATTCAAAGCTGCTTGGCTTACCATCAGAATTAACAGTAATAACAGCTTTTCCTGGTGTTGTAGGCTTGGCAATATAACGACCGGGGCCAATTTTGCTCAATGAGCCATTGTTGATACCTACCGTTACTTTTTCATCACCTACGTTACCGCCACTAACAGCGAGTTCGTTATCCAAACCGATGTATAATACTTTTACTTTTTCAGCACTTACAAAAGCACCTGTTGCGGTACCCACCGTATAATTGAGGTCAACTTCCTTTTTTGCAGGATTACCATCCTGATCAGTGTAGCTAACAACAACTTTTACCGAACCGCTGGTACTTCCTACCTTATATTTTCTTACCGCCATTCCTTTGTCGTTCAATTCAACGGGTGTTCCTGCAATACTTACAGTAGGAAGCTTGCTCTTACTGAATGCTGCCAGACCTGCAGTGATTTCCATTTCCTGTCCCGGGAAAAGGTAAGTCGTGTTAGAACCTACAATGGGTTCAAACGCATCAAAACGAACTACTACCTGACCCACACGGTTATGGAATTCATTTACAAAACGACTTTCTGTTGTTTTAACGTCGTTTTGAAATTTGCTGAGCATGGTTAATGCCGCAACAGTAGGCGTCATGTGGAAATAAGCTGAAGCCCAGGTTACTTTACCCATTTGACGGGTATTTGACTTAGGAATTTCAGTATTGATCGGCAAATTCTTTTCAAACATTTTAGCTACTTCCGGATCAATAGCCAGCATAGCTTTTTTATACTGCTCTAATTTCGTTCTGAGCTTTTCGCCTTCACCCTGCTTATCCATGATACGGGTAGCGATATCTACGTTATCTTCTTTGAATTTTGATTCAGGATCTTTTGGATCGTACCCTGCTTCAATTTTTAATTTCAGTTTCAGTTGCTCAATATAGTCAGTTACCTCTTTTGTTAACCGAACAGCGGTCTCGGCTTTTGGCATCCAAACTTCTGCTTTGGCTTTCGATTCAGGTGCTGCAAGCTTTATTTTAAACGATTCCATGATCGTTTCTGTAGAACGGTTAACAACTGTATTGGTAGTGGTAAGACTATTGTCAACTACTTTAAATGCATTGATGATCTCTGCTGATACGTTGAGTGCCAACAGTGCTGTTAACACCAGGTACATCAGGTTGATCATCTTCTGCCGGGGCTCTTTAGGTAGTGCCATCTTTTTCGGATTTTGGTTTTAAATCAGGAAATAGTTTTGGTTGCTCTTCTGTTGATTCATATTAACGTCCCTGCATTGCATTGATCATGTTACCATAGATGTTATTCAACGTGCCAAGGTTTCTTGCTAAAGAACCGATTTGCTCTTGTGCTTTCTTAGCATCATCTACACTACCTAACATAGCTTCAGAAGCCTGTGTAAGGTTGCCGTAGAATTTATTCATTGCTTTCAGGTGATTATTGGTATCCTGTAATTCCAATTCATAGATCGTATTTAAAGAACCGAGATTCTTCGTCATAACCTGTACCTGCTCATGGTATGCTTTTGTACCTTCTGCAGCTAGATTGAAAGAAGAAACGGTTGAAGCAGCTTGCTGGTAAGCATCTTTCATACCATCCAATACTTTCGCAGCTTCTTTTGAAGAGGCGCTTAACTGGCCGGTTGAAGAAACTACATCACTTACATCTTTAATACCACCAACAGTGCTGTTGAGCTTTTGGAAATTTTCTCCAAGGCTGCGGAGATTTGCCGGTGTAATATCTGCATCACTCATCATTTTGTCTAATGAAGCGAGTGCAGGCGTTCCTGCCGGAACTGCTGCTTTATGATCATCGTGCATACCATAACCCTGTGAGGCTAAGTAAGCATATACTAAGAAGATACCTGCTTCGGTCAACAGACCTACTGTAAGCATCATATCTGCAAATGAAAGGTGAAGGATCTTGGCCCACGCTCCGAAGATTACAACTGCTGCACCTGCGGAAACGATAATGTTCGTGATTTTTTCGGTTGATTTAGAGACTGCCATAAAAGTTGGTTTTAAAAAAGGTAAATCAATGATGGTTTGTGATCAGCTCAAAAAACTTAGGTTTTTGGACTAAAAGGTAAATATTAGGATTATAAATTTCAATGGTGATGATTAACGTTTGCGCATCATAGGTGGCAGGTTGATCACACAACGGAAACCGATGTATGATTTTGCTGTATCCTGATACTCATAGTTACGGGTACTTGTTTGCAGGAAATAACCTACACTCTGCCAGCTACCACCACGAACCACTTTACGTTTCATACGGGGAGGATCGCTGTCCTTCGCATTGTAACGGATATCCGGGTTCATGTCATGTGCAAAATTGTAAGCTCCTTCATAGTAAAGAGAACCTGTCCACTCTGCCACGTTACCGGCCATGTTGTAAAGACCGAAGTCATTTGGCCAGTAAGCATCAGCACGTACAGTATAGAAACCACCGTCTTCAGGATAGTTACCACGGCCGGGTTTAAAGTTGGCCATTAAACATCCTTTACGGTTGCGGAGATAATAGTTACCCCAAGGGAACATTGATTGTGAACGTCCGCCACGGGCTGCATATTCCCATTCTGCTTCAGATGGCAAGCGGTAGCTTGATTCTGTAGCATATCCTTTCTTATCATTAAAATCATTGAGGTGACGTGTACGCCAGTTACAAAAAGCGTTCGCTTGTTTCCAGGTTGTACCAACTACAGGATAGTTCGCAAAAGCCGGGTGAGCAAAATAACGCTGGCTCATTGGCTCATTATAACTGTAAGAGAAATCACGCACCCATACCAATGTATCGGGATATACTTTAACGGGATTCTTAATAATGAATTTTGAACGGGGTTCATTTGGTTTACGGTAAGCAGCTGCTTTGTAGTCCACATACTCTTCCTGATAAATGAGTTTATCAGGATCGATTTCCATTTTACCGAAAATACGATCATCCGGAGCCATCATCATCTGGCCGAGTTTCTCATATACATTCTTCTCTTTCCAGATACCAGCGGCTTTTTTCCAGTCGATGGAATTGGTTTTAGGATCGATGTAGTTTAACACAGTTGCCGCAATGGAATCCCTAACGTAGAACACAAACTGCTTGTATTCGCTATTAGTAACTTCAGTCGCATCCATCCAGAAACCGCTGATCGATACCTGGCGGTTACGTGCAGTGTACGCATAGTTGATGTCCTCATCACTTGGGCCCATGTGAAAGGTACCTTGAGGAATCATCACCATTCCAAGATGTGTGTTGTTGTTTTGTTTGGCGTTGTAGGATGCACCAACAAGTTGACCGTTGTTTGCTGATTTCGAAGATGACTTCGATTTACCGCAGCTAACAGCTAGTACGGATAAGGCGGCGATTGTTAGGCAACTTAACAGTTGGTTCTTCATTTGTTAAGAATTTAATTTTCTTGATTAAGGTATTGGACAAATTTAAGTGATCCCTTTCAGGATTGACCTTAAAACTCATCGCAATGCTAGTAATTAATTTTTAATTATTCAAAATGTTTTTACAGCTCGTAGTCGATAACGGGGAATCAATATTTTTATTGTTTTACCCAGTGACAGAAGTCAAAACTGCCCGTATTTCCTGTGTTTCAGCGGTTGGTTGGAGGCAGGCATATTCCTTACATAAGTAAAAAAAGGTGATGCCCGGGGGCGAGTCCCTATTTAATAATAGCGGGAAACTACTATTACTTTTTGTGGAAGACTGCATAATTATATTGGGTCTGTACCAGCCTAAAACCTCGTCTCTTTTTGATTCGTGTGCATTTCCAACGATCGCCAGCTCCCTGAATCCATTGATCCGATTCTGCAAAAGACCTGCCCAAACCCCAAAAGAACCGGGGTATCGCACCATTACATCTTGTAAACCGAGCAGCATTTTTGTGCTCCGTTCCGTCCATTCAGGCTTATGGAAAAAGATGCCCAGTTTTTGAAGATTGACCGCCATAACTGCATTACCCGAAGGCGTCGCCCCGTCATAAATTTCTTTTTTCCGGACCACGATGTCCGGTTGATTGGCGGCTGTGAAGAAAAAATAACCGGTTTCTTCCTCACCAAACTGATCAATTGCTGCAGCCATCAACTCCTTTGCTTTGAGCAGATAGTTGGTATCGGAAGTTATTTCCTGCAAATGCAAAAGCGCTTTAATGAGATAAGCATAATCATCCAGAAACGCCGGATGCTTAGCCGTTCCATCTTTGTAAACATGCCACAAACCATCTCTGTGTTCAAATACCTTCAACAGAAACTGCATATTGCTGATGGCTTTTTGCCTGTAGACCTCTTTTCCTGTTGCTGCAAAAGCACTGCTGTAAGCATCGTTCATTAATGCATTCCAACTGAGCAGGATCTTATCATCAAGCAATGGTTTGATCCGTTTTTCTCTTGTTTTTAGAAGAAGAGCAAGACAGGATTTCATCTTCTTTTCAAACGCACTTAATTCCAACCCATTCTCGGCACAAAATGATTCAGCTTTTTGTTTGATACGTGGAATGTTCACATCTTCCCAGTTACCATGCTCTGTTATATCGTAAAATTTAGAGAACAGTGCTGCATCTTCTTTCAAAACATCTTCCACTTCCTGTTTTTTCCAGGTGTAATATTTACCTTCAACGCCTTCACTATCGGCATCTAACGCAGAATAGAATCCGTTTTCAGAAGATGTCATTTCCCGTTCAATGAAGACCAGTGTTTCTTCAATGGCCCTTTTATACTGAGGTTGCTTTGTGAGTTGCCATGCTTCACTAAGAACGATCACCAGTAATGCATTATCATAAAGCATTTTTTCAAAATGGGGAGCCAGCCATTCTGCGTCTGTGCTATACCGTGCAAAGCCACCGCCCACATGATCATAAATACCACCTTCGATCATTTTTTCAAGACTGAGACAGGCTTGCGCCAAGGCTTCTTTATTACCGGTGAAATGATAATACTGCAGCAAGTAACCAATCGTAAATGTTTGAGGAAATTTTGGTGCATTACCAAAACCACCCCAGCTACGATCAGCTGTTTTCATAACAGCATCAAACATTAATTCAGCTTGCTTATTTGGAAACAATTCTTCTGCAGGCAGATCAAACTTCAATACTTTTTGTGTGCCGAATGAATTGGCGTTTTGTAAATGTTGTACGAGTTCTGTTGCCTGTTGTTCTATCTCTTCCCTTTTCTCTTTAAATGCATTGGCAACTCCATACAACACTTCTTTCCACGAACTGCGGTTAAAAGCTTTAATCGGTGGATAATAGGTACCGCCATAAAACGGTTTCAGATCGGGTGTCAGAAAAACATTCAATGGCCAACCACCGCTTCCGGTCATTGCCTGCACGGCATCCATGTAAATATGATCAAGATCGGGACGTTCTTCCCTGTCAATTTTTATATTGATAAAAAGCCGGTTCATGATATCGGCAGTCGTTTCATCTTCAAAACTTTCTCTTTCCATTACATGACACCAATGACAGGATGAATAACCAATACTCACCAACACCGGCTTATCTTCTTCAACAGCCTTTTTCAATGCTTCTTCACCCCATGGAAACCAATCCACCGGATTATGTGCATGCTGCAATAAATAAGGGCTGCTTTCTTTAGTAAGACGATTGGTATGTGCCATAGAAGATTACTGCTGTTGATTCAACCGCAAACCTACTTTGTTTACAACAGAAAAAAGGTAAATGAAATTATTTGGAAATCGTGTTTGCTGTTTCAGATCAACGAAAAGATTATAAACAAGATCATAGCTGTTACAAAATGCGGCGAGTCGGCTTCGCAAGACATCGCCCGAAAACGTTTGGATTGGGGGCTCTGGAAGAAAAACCCTAGTCTGTTTACAACGAAAAAAAGTAAATGAAATTATTTGGAAGCCTGTGCCAGAAACTTATCCAAAGCAGAAACCATACTTGGCGCCTGCGGATCGGGTGCCTTAATCTGCAACTGCAGTCCGGCCTCTTCAACCGCTTTAAACGTATTAGCACCAAAAGCACCAATAAACGTTCCGTTCTGTTTGTACTTGGGTAAATTTTCGATGAGGCTTTTTACACCGCTTGGGGTGAAAAAACAAATGATGTCAAAGTCACCTTCAGTGATCAGGTCCTTTACATCATTGCTGACAGTTTTGTAGAGAATAGGTGTTGCAAACTCGCAGTTATGATTACGAAGCCAGGTCGTGATCTCGTTATCAATATTTTCGCTGCAGGGGTATAAAAACTTTTCGTTGCTTTTGTGTTTGTTCACCACATCAAACAAACTTTTATTGGTACCGTCGGCGCCATAAAATACTTTGCGTTTCCGGTAGAGGATAAACTTCTGGAGATACAATGCCACAGCTTCTGTAATGCAGAAATACTTTGTTTCCTGCGAAACAGATATTCTCATTTCTTCGCAGGTGCGAAAAAAATGATCAATGGCATTGCGGCTGGTGAAAATAACAGCCGAATAAGCGGTGATATCGATCTTTTGTTTTCTGAAATCTTTAGAGGGGATTCCTTCAATACGTATAAAGGGCTGAAACGACAACTGTAAGTTGTATTTCCTGGCAAGCTCGTAGTATGGCGACTTATCGGATTCTGGCCTTGGCTGCGTTATCAGGATGTTTTTGATCGCTTTCTCTTTTTGGGGCTTCATACCGTGTTTTTCCATACGTGGAAAAGGAAAATTTCTGCAAAGGTAAGTACAATTGTTTACAAAAAGCCAAGGATCAACTTATAGATAACCAGCAACGGGGCGATCTCAAAAGCCATGAAAAAAATGAAAAAATGGAACCTGCCAACCTTGATTTCTGCCTGCACAGGGCGGTAGGCCCGCAGAAAGCGGTAAAGGAAAAGTCCTATAATGACAACCAATGAAATAGTAATGGCTATGCCTGCCAGCTCTTTTTCAGCAAAAGCGATCACAAACAGGAAAGGAAGCAATACAATACCCACAATTTTATTGATCAGGAAAACAATAAACGAATAGGTTTCAGCGGCATTCTTCATTCCAAACAACCAGCCGCTTACCTGCAGAAAAACATACTTACCGAGGTACATCAGGGCAATGGCGGCTGTCGTAACAAGCGGTATAAACAGATCGGGTAATTTAACCGATACATCAAAATAACTGATGAGCAGGTACACATAGGTACCGGCCGCCACGGCAAAAAACAAATTGAACAATAACGACTGCAAACCCGATTGCACCAACTGTTCCCTGATCTGGTTCACACGCAACGAAGTGCGGAAGAACACCCTGAACATATCGCTGAAATAACGCAGGTAAGTGATACGAAGCAATCCAAACAACAAGGCAATACCCAAAATATAATAGAACAGCCAATCCCTGCTTTCAACCTGTTTTTCTTTTTCGATCTGGAACTGAGGTTTTGCAAAAAGATTCAACCTGCTTTTTGCAAGAATAGCTTTGTAACAGGAATCAAAGGAAACGAATGGAACTGTCTGCAATTGCTGAACCGTATCTTTTGCAACTACAACCGGTGCAGTTACTGAAACACTGTCAGGCTTCCGTTGCACAACGGAAGTATCCTGTGCTGCAACAGTAAATTGAACCGATAAAAGAAGTAAGAATAAAATGAAACGCATGGGTTGGTTGCAAAAATAATCAAGCGATCATCAACCATCAGAAAAAATTCACATAACCAAAGTGAATTTTACTTTGGCGCAGGTTTAAAGGTGAATCATCTCTTTTACCTGCCGCAAAAGCGATATTGAAAATACCTGCTTTTGTTTCAAAGGCCATACCCAAACCTGAACCAATGAAGTTGTTGCTGGTATTGGCAAACTGGCTGTTGTTACGCACCCATCCCCCATCGGCAAATGCATAGATATAACTGTTGAGCCCGATAAGAATGCGGTATTCGGCTGTTAACACCGCATAAGCTGATGCAAAAATGCTTTCTTCATCAAACCCACGCAACAAACGAAAACCACCTAATTGATACAACTCATTCCGGAAAATGCGGGGGCTTTGAATGAACCCTGCATTGATCGCTGTTTTAAACGCTGCGTTCTTACCTGCTTTTAAATAATTAGCTACGCTTGCACGTAAACGAAACGTATAAGCTCTTGTGCCAACTGAATCGTAAAGCGATTGATAGTTGAAACCCGGATCGTTTGGATTTTTCAACGATGAGATATTGTTATTGGGTCTGATTTTTCGAATACCGGCCGAACCGGTAAACTTCATATCAAATCCTTTGCGTGGATTGAAACGATAATCGGTCGTAAACCATTCGTATTCCAAACCAATGTTTGAAGTTGTTTGATCGATCTGATCGGGCAACCGCTTACTGATACGGATTGCATTTGTATCAACCGTGAGCAAATTAGAAATGGATTGCTGGTAAAATATTTTTCCACTTCTGTTTCCACCAAATGCATACTGCACGCCCAACTGTAAATTGATGTTGAGAAAGCTGCTGTCTTTTTTCAACCCATCAAATGAAACATCTACACCAAAAGGCGAACCGAACAAAAATGGTTGCAGGTAGCCCATTTGCAAACGTGGCGATTGCACCTGTATCTGTTGAAACACGATGGTTAATGCTTCACCCAAACCAAATCCATTCTTCAGGTTAAGATTGAAATCACCAGTCACCAATAATTTATTACCACCCAACTGATCGTTTGAAGGAAGAAAACCAATGATACCATTGATCTGGCTGCTCTTTCTTTCTTTGAGATATAGATTAACGATAGAACCTGTTCCTAAAAAACTCATGTTCCATTTTTGTTCTTCGAGGAGATACGGCAGTTGCAATAAGCGTGGACTGATGTTGAGCAGTTTTTGTTTCTGGTAAATCGAAGCATCCTGTATCTCCAGGTAACGTTGCAGGAAACGGTTACTGATCTTTACATCGCCATACACACGAATGCTGTCGATCTTATACAACGGGCCCTTGTCGATTTTTAATATTGCGGTGATACCTTCCTGTTGCAGAGTGAAACTGTCAAGATAAACGTTTGCAAAAGGATAACCCGTGTTCTCAAGTTTATCAAGCAATCTTGTTTGCAATAATTGTACTGCTGCATAATCGAGTGGCTGCTGTTTGAAATTTTTATCACGATAACCTGCAGCATTCAGCAGGTCCTGCGGCACAGCTGATGTATTGAGTAATGCCCAACGATATGTTTGACCAAGGAATAACAACACTTCAGCTTTTGTTGAATCCATTTGTACAGAATCAACCGAAGCAGTGATATATCCTTTCTTCTGTAACAGTTTCGGCAATTCAAAAATGTATTGGCTGCAGGCGCCCTTATCATCAAATTCTTTTACTAACCCAATAGAGGATGAGACATCAACCGAATCAGCAAAACGATACAGCAATTGATACTTTTTTTGTGCTGATAGAGGCATCACAAAAAAACAGCAACAGGCTGCAAGAAAAATGGCTTTGTAAAATGCTGAACGGATTTGAAGCACGAACGGTTAGTTTTGCAGTTTCGAAATTAAGGTATCAGTTTGAGGATGGCAGGTATTTATATTCATATTCCGTTTTGCAGGCAGGCATGCAATTACTGTAATTTTCATTTCAGTACCAGTCTGCATTACAAGAACGATTTTGTGCAGGCTTTATTGAAAGAGATTGAATTACAGGCAAAAGCCAACTACCTGCAAGGCCAGACGATTGAAACAATTTATTTTGGTGGAGGTACGCCCAGCATTCTGCAGATCGATGAATTGCAGCAGATCATGCAACAACTGCATCAGTATTTTATCATTGACTCATCGGCTGAAATAACATTGGAAGCTAACCCCGATGATGTAACGGATGAAAAGCTGAAAGGCTGGAAACAACTCGGCCTTAACCGCCTCAGTATCGGCATTCAATCGTTGTTTGAAGAAGATCTGCGGTGGATGAACCGTGCACATACCGCCGATGAAGCAAAACAAGTGATCAGCAAAGCAAGAGCCGCAGGCTTCGATAGTTTTACGGTTGACCTGATCTATGGCACGCCCGGTTTAACTGATGAGAAGTGGTTGTATAATTTGAACTGGGTATTGCAGCAAAACATCAATCATCTTTCCTGTTATGCATTAACGGTTGAAGAAAAAACACCACTGGATAAACAGATACGTCAGCATCAAAAACAGGATGTTGACCCGGAACAACAAAGCCGCCAGTTTTTAATACTGATGGATCATCTGCAACAAGCCGGTTTTGAACATTATGAAATTTCCAATTTTGCAAAACCCGGTTATCGTAGTAAACACAACAGCAGTTACTGGAAGGGCGTGCATTATCTGGGTTTAGGCCCATCGGCACATTCATTTAACGGCGTTAGCAGGCAATGGAATATCGCCAACAATCAACTGTATATTCAATCGCTCAACCAGGGGATAGTTTCGTTTGAAAAAGAAGAACTAACGGCTACGCAGCAGCTCAACGAATATATCATGACCAGTTTGCGACTCATGGAGGGTTGCGATCTTAACTATATCAGCCAAAAATTTGGCGGCGACAAATCATCACAGCTGAAAACGGAAGCAGCTCCCTATGCAAGTAAAGGCTTGCTGATGAATACAAACGATCATCTCATTCTTACGAAGGAAGGAAAACTCTTTGCCGACAGCATTGCCTCCGACCTGTTCTTCTAAAAAACGTACTTTATATTTTCAAGGCTTTTTTGTAAATTAGAATGCAAGTGTTTTCGGGTTGCTGCCACCAAAACTACACCTCATGCTGGAGCCTGTTATTGATTTTACAAACATGCCTTACTTGCATTTGTTTGGCATAAAGATCCTGGAGCCGTTTACGGTTCTTACAAACCTCTTTATTGCTGCAGCATGCTTTTATGCTTACCGCAAACTCCAGGTGAAAGGATTAACACAAACCCTTCCTCATCGTTTGATTTCGCTTTTCTTTTTGCTGATGGGTATCTCTACAATTCTTGGTGGTGTAATTGGCCACGCATTTTTATATGAAACAGGTATGTACGGAAAAATTCCCGGATGGTATATCAGCATGGCCGCCGTGGCCGTGTTTGAACGTGCGGCTATTATTCACAGCCGCCCCTTGATGAATAAAAATATCGGACAGTTTTTTTCATGGTTCAATTATGCAGAGATACTTACATTCATGATCCTTTCATTGATCACTCTCCGCTTCACATTTGTGATCATGCATGCCATGTATGGTTTATTAATCGTTGTTTTTTGTTTTGAATTGTATGTGTACAGCAAAACAAAAGACCCGGCATTAAAACATATTTTTTATGCAACAGCCTGGGGGTTTGTTGCCTTGCTTTGCCACGCCTATCAACTAAGCATTCACTATTGGTTTAATTACAACGATGTGAGCCATATGGCCATGATCGCTTCCATTCTGCAGTATTACAAAGCTGCGGTAGGAATGCAGGCAGAAATTAAAAAAGAAGAAATGATTCCCGTAAGATTGGAATAACAGGTTAATGTGAATGAGTTTTTGCACGCCTGTTGCTTACTATATGTTGCACAATGCCGACTGCCAACATCAGCAGAAGTGCCCAGGGACCAAAACCTGTGAAAGAGAAAGGCATTGTTTTTTGTTTGTATAAAGTTACGAATAGACGATCGCTGCTTTGCGCCAATCATCAATTTTAACACTTATCACCACTAATTATCTTACTTCTGCAATACATATTCCACAGGCGAAAGTTTCCATTGATGATCAAAAAAACCTGCCAGCTTAATCGCTTTATCATCCGCTTTCAACATATCACTATTAAAGATCATAAAATCGGGAAAGCCGCTGCCGCCTGCAAAATACTGGTTGGCATAAGCAGCTTTCATTCCAACTACACCCGTTGCAGCCACTACACCTGTAAGTAATTTTGGATCTTTCTGCGGCCAGATGAAATAGGCAGCCAGATCATTCCCGTTCCATTTTACATCACCTGCTTTTACTTCATTATTATTTATCTGAATGGGACAATCGCTGAGTAAACTTTTCCAGGCAGCATTGGTGCTGGCATTGCCATACAGTATAACATTCCGTCCTGCATATAAAGCAGGCGAATATTCTTTATCCGTAATAATATCAACCGCACCATTACCCCGGTAATACCAGGTTTCTGCATCATAAACAGCTTTGTTCATGGTTGCTTCTTTTTCTTCACTAGTACCACCTGTGCCTACAACGAATACCATGTGGTGATTAAACGCTTCTTTAAATGCTCCATAACGTTGCGGATTTTTTTCATCAGCAGTTGGTTTTGTTACCATCACCCATTTGTCCTTTTCTTTTACAACAAAAATTGTATCGTTAGCAGAAAAGGTTTTATACGAAACAGCAGCAGTGCTGTCTAATACAATTTTCACATCGGCTCCTGCACCAAAGTCATTCAAAGCTAATTGCAACAACAACACATTTTCTGTTGAACCGGTAATAGTCTTTGAATTATTATTTCGTTTCAATTGAATACGGCTATACTGCAACGGATGCAGTTGCTGATAAATTGTTGCCCAGCGATAACTTGAAGAAATACCGGGACTGGAAGTTGTAAAGTCAATTGTATTTACTGATGTATCATGTGGTATACTGTGCCATTTAAAGAAACTGAAGATATGCGGCCAATCCACACTCTGGTCGCCAAACCAATGTTCGCCACCGGGATATTCGTAATAATTATAATCGCTGTGAAAATCGGCCAGCACTTTACGCATTTGTCTTGCATAAGTTACAGGCACTACTCTATCTGAATCACCATGAAGAATGTAAACGCCGAGCGGTTTATAATTGAACGCAAGTTTGGGCACATCACTTTGATTGCCCGCACGTAGTAATATTTTTTCTGAAGCACTACGGCTGCTGTCGGGTATTCGTCCATCAGCAGAGCCATAATCTTTTAATGAAGCATAACCTGCTGCCGGAGCAATGGCCGCCCATTTATCAGGATAAGTAGCACCAAGAAACCAGGTACCATGACCGCCCATTGAATGGCCGGTTAAATAAATGTGTTTGGGATCGGGGTGAAATGTTTGTTTTGCAATGGTCAACACTTCCAAGGCATCAAGCCGTCCCCAATCTTCCCAATTAAAACCACGTGGCCTGCGGTTAGTGGCAGCTACTAATGTGCCCCAGTCTTTCGGTTTGTATGCACGTGCCTGCCCTATTGCTTCCACTCCTGCACCATGTACCGAAAGAAATAAAGCAGCATTGTTTTTCCATCCGCCAAGCTGTGGTGTAACAGCATAGTATTGCAAGCTGCCATCGATATTGCTGATGAATGTGTTATTGTAATGACTTCCATTTTCAACAGCTTCAATGGAAATTATTTTTTCATCCACTGCTTTTCCATTTTGCAATAACAAAACCTTGCAATCGTATTTTCCTTTTGCAGCAATACCTGAAGCATCTAATTCAATGATCACTTTCCGTGTGCCACTTGCAGGAATGGAAGCGATTGTAACAGTTGCTTCTTTTCCAGCAAGTGAGGTTTTCAGTTGAAGATTTTTCAAAACAACTGCTGAAGTATTGGCAACAACCAAAGCAGCTTTAACTTTTTTGTTTTGTTGATCTGCAACAACAATTGGCAATGTGAGATCATTGGTTAAAAGCTGTACAGGTTTTACATTCAGAATAAGCTGTGGTAACACATTTGCAGCACGTATATAAAATTCGTTCAATCCTTTTTTCAGCATTACCGGCACATACATATAACCGGAACTATAAGGATCGCCCATATGCGGAGCTCCATTTACATACACTGCACTATTGCCCATAATATTCAGCAGCGCCGGTTGTGCCTTCTTACTATTATAGGTGAGGTATAAATAATCACTCCCTCTGTCGGCCGAGCCGGGATTTAAAAACGGATTGGTTGTACGTTGAAAGTTTCGTCCAAATACACGAAATCGTCCGCTGCTGTCAGCAGTTATTTCACGCCAGGTGATCTTCTCCCCTTTTTCATTCGTCCCAAATTCAGCATTCGCAAAGGGCTTAGCTAATTGACCATTGTACATTTTCCATGCAAGCAGATCAGTATAGATCGCTTCACGTCCGTAACGGCTGCCGCTTGCAACTGCAAGTCCCTGCTTAAAACGAATGGTATCCTGTGCAAAGGTTTCAGTAAAAAAAAGAAAGAATGTAAATGCAATGAGCAGTCGTAACATGTTCATATATTAAAGGATCAAAGTTCAATTAAGTATAATGAATACCTGGTAAAACTGTAAAGAAAAAAGGTTTGCGTACAAAGCACTCTTCAAGACAATAGACACAGTTTAAATCAACACCTGCTCCAACTGTTCAAATGCTTCAGCAGGTTGTACATCTTCCCACAAAATTTTATAGATAGCTGTAGCAATGGGCATATCAGCACCCAGTTCCTTATTGATGAGGTAAAAACATTTGCTGGCATTATAACCTTCGGCCACCATATTCATTTCAAGTTGTGCAGCTTTTACACTAAACCCTTTGCCGATCATATTCCCGAACGTACGGTTACGGCTATACAACGAGTAACAGGTTACCAGCAGATCACCCATGTACACACTTGCAGCATAGTTAGCCGATTTACGCAGTGAAGTTTTCATCAACTGCACTCCCGGAATTGGTTCCTTGTGCACACCCACTTCCATATTGCGGATACCAACTTTGCGCAAGAAGCCCGCCATTTCATCGGCAGCATTAGCAATCAATACACTCAAAAAATTATCACCATACTCAAGCCCGTGTGCAATACCACTGCCCAGTGCATAAATGTTTTTGAGAATGGCTGCAAACTGCACACCATACACATCATCATTGATTACGGTATTGATATAATGATTACGGAATTGATCAGCGATCCACTGTGTTGTCGTTTGATCAAGACCTGTAAACGTGAGATACGATAATTTCTCAGATGCCACTTCTTCTGCATGACAAGGACCCATGATGGTGTAATAATCCTTCGGATCAAAACCAAAATCATTCTTAAGGTAATCGTTGAGCAGAATATTCCGGTTAGGCATAATACCTTTAATTGCAGAAATGATCTGCTTCCCTTCAAAAATATCTTTGGGTAATTTATCCAGTACTTCTTCTGTGTAAGCAGAAGGAATGGCAAGTATCAGGTAATCGGATTGCTCAATTGTTTCAGTTAAGTTTGTCGTTAACGTGAGCAAAGATGTATTGAATGTTGCCGATCGCAGATAGCTTGGATTATGACCGTGCTTTTTTATTTGATCAATAATGTTCTGATTCCGCACACACCAGTTCAGGGGCACGCCGTTTCCATTGAGGATCTTCGCAAGAGCCGTGGCAAAACTGCCACTCCCGATAATTGCAAACTGCTGATTAAGTTCTTCCTGTTTCAAACAATTAGTTTTCAGAACATCTAAAATAAAAGAATCCCGCCATCAGGCGGGATTTTACGATTCTTTTTTTCCGATTTATTTTTCGTCGTACACTTTATCTTTTGGCACCACTGTTACTTTCATGCCGTCTTTTAGTGTTTTGCTGATGGTATTATAGGGTGCACTCACCACTTCATCACCTTCTTTCAATCCACTCATCACTTCAATGTATTCGTTATCCTGAATATTTGTGCGGATGGCTACCTTCTTTACAGTACCGTCTTTCTGCACAATAAACACCACTTCTTCCATTTCATCTGTCATTACAGCATTGTTCGTTGTTACTTCCTGTCCTTGTGCTTTCTTTTTATCTGCTTCTTCTTTTGCCTTTGCTTTCGATCCCTGCTCATTTTTATCACGGGTGGTAACTGCAAGAATCGGTACAGCTAATACATTTACCTGTTTTGTGGTCATAATATCAGCGCTTGCGCTCATACCCGGTCGGAACGGAAGATTTTTTCCTTTTGCCGGATCAATGAGATCTGCATAAGAAGCAGGATCAATACGGATATACACTTTATAATTTGTTACATCGCCTGATGCTGCTGCAGCACCGGTTGCCTGGGCAGAGGTACTGCTGCTTGATATCTGCGTAACCACACCTTTGAATTTGCGATCGTTATAAGCATCCACTTCCACAATGGCACTATCCCCAATTTTTACTTTGGGAACATCATTCTCACCAACATCAACACGCACTTCTATCTTGCTCATATCTGCCACACGCATAATTTCTGTACCAAGACTGAAACTGTTACCGGCCACACGCTCACCTTTTTTTACTGCCAATAAAGAAACAATACCATCCATTGGAGCAAGAACAGTTGTACGGGAAAGATTTTTATTAGCTGCAGTTAAACTTGCCTGCGCACTTTGCACACCTGCTTTACCACTGCGGATGGTTTGCTTAGCTGCATCAAGATCCGCTCTTGCAGTTAAGTATGCGCTTTCTGCCTGTTCAAACTCCTGGCGGGAGATCACTTTTTCATCAAATAATTTTTTCTGACGGTCGTATGCAAGTTTTGCCTGGTTCAATCTTGCTTCAAACGAACGAAGAGATGCTTCAGTATTTCCAACCTGTGCCTGCTGCTGGTTAACGATGGATGCAGCCCGGTCTCTGTCTGAAGTTAACACGTCCGCAAAAACTTTTGCCAGTAATTGACCCTTACGTACACTATCGCCTTCTTCTACATACATCTCCACTACTTCACCACTCACATCAGAGCTTACCTTTCGCTCATCTTCGGGATATACTTTACCACTTGCGTTTACTGTTTCAATAATTGTTCGTTTAATGATCTTTTCAGTAGCCACTTTCGTTGCTTCCTTTTTACCGATCACTTCTTTTTTCTTCAGGATGATAAGGGTTGTTGCTATCACCAAGAGGATACCGATGATCCACCAGATTTTCTTATTCATATTCAGTTGTTATTCCTTTGTTGATTAGATGGTGTTGCTTTATAATTTTATTCCCTGTCCTTTATAGAACTCCAGCACTTTCATGCGAAACACATAATCGTATTGGTTAGAGATCCTTTCAAGTCTTGCACGGAATAAATTACTCTGATTTGTGATCAGGTCAATTGTCCGCAACAGGCCTGCATCATAACGCTTTCTTGAAAGCTCGTACGAATACTCTGCAGTCTGTACACTTTTAACAGATGCCTGGTAACGTTGAAAAGCTGCCAATGCACTATTATAAGCGGTGTAAATATTTTGCTTTAATGATTGATTATCTTTTTCAACCTGTAACTGTTGGTTTTGATAATTCAACTTGCTTCGTTGCCATGCGGTGCGTGCCTGTCCTCCATTAAAAATGGGAACGTTTACACTCAAACCAATTGATTGACGGAAGTTATAATCGAGCTGGCGGCCAAATGTTGCCTTTTGTGAACCCGAAGGAATAAATCTTTCTGTAAATACATTTGGATTTAGAGCACTACCACTTCCCGTATAACCAATAGGGATAACAATAGGAACATTTGCTCCTTTTGGTAATGATTTAAATGCACTGGAGTAAGCAGAATTGAGGTTCCCGAATGCGCCAATACTTGGGTACATATTTCCTCTTGCTGCTTTAACGTATTTTTCAAAAGCTTGTAAACGAAGATTATTTACTTTCTGCAGCGGCATATTTGCTACAGCCAGCAGGTAAACAGATTCAGGCTGCAGATCTGCAAGCTGTTCAACAGGAATACGTTCAACAGGAGGTATATCCAGTTCAAACGGAACTGAAGGATCAAGATTCATAAAGGCTTTCAGCGAAAGCAAATTGCCCTGATAAGTTGTAAACGCTGCAATGTAGGCACTACTGTCTCTTGCCAATTGTGCTTCCAGCTCAGCAGCATTTAACTCCGGTAAGCTTCCTGCATCAACTAATTTGCGGGTATTGATGAGCTGTTCCCTGGTTTGATTGATCTGAACAATTGAAATATTTATCTGCTCCCTTGAAAGTAATGCCTGCAAGTATGCAGCTGCAATATTTAATGAGATGTCATTCGCCAGGCTTGTAACGGCAGTTTCTTGTGCCTTTGCATCCAACTCGTTTCCAAGGATCGTATTCTTTTGGGAGTTGAAATTAAAGAGTGTAACACTGGTAGAAAGACCAAACTGCGAAAATGTTACCTGGTCGGTCGTGAATCCGTTGGTTGCCGGATCGATAGAACGACCAAACTGGAAACCATTACTGTTCTGAAAATTAGCACTGGGCCAACGTTGTAATTTACTCTGGTTTAATGTGAGCTTACTAAGTCTTGCCTGTACATCAGCCTGTTTAACGCTAACGTTATTTGCTATGGCATATTCAACGCAACGGCGAAGATCCCATTTTTCCTGGGCCTGAATTGAGGTTCCGATGCACAGCAATGATGATAAGATTATAACAAAATGTGTTTTTTTCATATACAATTGATGACAATATTATGACGTTTGGGGCACGAATTTATTCTTTTTTGACAAGCGGGAAAGTCCTGACCAGAATACTCCCGGCTAAATTAAACCCTTCATTTTAACCCAGACCGCTCAAATGCCTGATTCAGGTCAGTAATCAGATAGGCTGCTTCTTCCAAACCCACATACAACCGCATCATCTGGTGATCGGGATTGGCGGCATCAAACTCATGATCCTGTAGTCCTGCACACTTGGGCAACAACAGGCTTTCATGTCCGCCCCAGCTTACAGCCATCTGTATATGTTGAAGACTTTCGCAAAATGTTACAATCTGTTGCCGGCTCTCTGCTTTTACATAAAAAGAAAATAAGCCGGGTGCCTCTTTCATTTGCTGTTTGGCCAGTTGATATTGCGGAAAACTCTCATCAAAGGGATAAAGAATGCGCTTTACCGCCGGGTGCGCCTTAACAAAAGCAACAACATCCTGTGTTGTGCGGTTAATGCGTTCGAGCCTTGCAGGTAGGGTTCGCAATCCACGGATGAGTAACCACGCATTGAATGGCTGAATACCGCTGCCGATGTTAAGGTACTCACTGTCGAAGATCTTTTTCATCATGGCATGTGTACCGCTTAATACTCCGCCCAATGTATCACTATGCCCGCCGATATACTTGGTGGCTGTTTGCATAGCCAGGTCAATGCCCATTTCAATGGGCTTTTGATATAATGGCGTGCAATAGCTGTTATCAATTAAGGTGATGATGTTATGCTGTTTGGCATAAGCCGCAATAGCAGAGATATCCTGCATCGCAAAATCCCAACTGTTGGGGCTTTCCAGGTAATAGAAAGTCGTATCAGGTCTTGTTGCATTGAAATAATTGGTTGCGTCTCTTCCATCAACATAGGTTGTAGTGACAGCAAAACGTGGAAGGATCACATCAAACAAACGTTGCACCCATGTGTAGGGCTTGCTCACACTTACAATATGATCGCCGGCTTTTACATTCGCCAGCACCCCGGCAAAGATGGCTGCTGCGCCGTTGTTAAATACCAAACAATCTTCTGCTCCATCCAATGCAGCTAATTTTTTACGCAGAATATCAACTGTTGGGTTCAATCCACGACTGTAGAGATAAGTGCTCATCTCATCTGCAAATGCAGCACGCAACTCATCTACTTTGTTAAACCGAAAATTACTAGTTTGAATGATAGGCGGTGCAATGGCATTGAAATAATGCTCACGGTCTTCGCCCAGTTCGTTGAGAATATAAGAAATGTCCATATTAAAAATTATGCGCCGGTTATAAACCCGATATGATTACCAAAAGGATCTTCTACAATGGCGACTTCAATTGTGCCGCCAACATTGTGTGCTGGATCAATAATAATTGCACCAAGCGATACTGCTTTGTCAACAGCAGCCTGCAGATCATCAACACTCCAATAAGATGTGCTGTGATTGCCTGTTTGCGTTTTGCTCATGTCAGGATCAAGTCCCAACTCAAAGCCATTGATATCAAACCCCACATAAAACGGTTCATCAAAATAAGGTTCTTTACCTGTGAGGGAAATGTACCAGCTTTTTGCAGCAGCAAGATCATTGGTTCGATAAATAACTGTGCGGAGTTTCTGCAGCATGTGATTATTTTTTTCGATGAAAAATAAAATAGATAATGATGAATGTTACTAAAACGCCCAACCCTGTTAACGCAGCCGAAGGATCATCAATCGCAATACTCGTTCCTACAAATAAGTAAGCCGCAATAAAAATGAGTGGCATCAACGGAAACAGTTTCATCTTATAGATTCCTGTTCCATCTAAATGTTTCGTCTTTTTACGGAACCAGAAAATAGTAGCACTGCTCAACACCATTCCGAAACAATCAAGAAAAATGGTGAAGGCCAATATCTTTTCAAACTCCTGTGCAAAGAACAAGATGATGATACAAATGGCAGCAAATACTGTTAATGAGAAAGTGAGCACATTCGTTTTTTCATTTTGCTTTGCAAATATCTTCGGCAGACTACCATCATCACCCATCGCATACATTACCCTTGGGTTACTCATCAGTAATCCATTTACATAAGCCAATACGCCAAGAAATAAAAAGGCGGAGAAGACGGTAGCGCCTGTTGTACCAAATATTTTATCGATCACCACATACGCTATTTCACGTTCGCCTTTCATTTGCTGAAAACCTACGAGATTGTAATAACTCATGTTGACGAGTAAATACAAACCAATGATGATGGCAATACCCATGAAAATACCACGTGGAATATTTTTAGTGGGATTCTGTACTTCGTTCCCAAAGTTGATGGTTTGCTGGTAACCGCCATAGGTAAAGGAGACAGCTATCAAACTCACACCAAGGCTTTTGATCCAATCCATATTGCTGAATGTTGTTACAGCAGTGGTTGTTTCCTGCACTGCATATTTATCAGGAAAGAATAAAGCAGCGATCAGCACCAATATCATCCCGATCTTGATGATCATTAAAATATTCTGCGCCATGGAACTCAACTTCAATCCACGCAGGTTAATAAAATAAAAGACAGCGATGGCCACACAACTCACCAATGCTTTATGTATATCTGTCCATTCGCCCGGAAATAATTTTAACAGATAACCGCTGCCGATCAATGCCACGCCACTTAAACTGGCTGCATTACTCACTAGTATCAAACAGTTAATGGCAAAGGCAATACTGGGATGATAAGCCTGTGCAAACACTTTATAATAACCACCGGTTACCGGAAAACGGCTGCCGATCTCTGCATACGTTAATGCACCACACAAGGCCACCAAGCCACCAATGAGCCAGGCACTAAAATAAACCGAAGGATCAATGGCGTCTTTGGCACTGGTAGCAGCAGTACGGAAAATACCCATACCGATTACCAGGCCCACAACGATCATTGTAAAAGAAAACAGGTTGAGTTTATTGGCTGAAGTCTTCATGCTTTTTCTTCTTGCGATGAAGATAGTTTTTCTTTCAACTCATTCTTTTAAAAAAAACATGAAAGGCAAACCCGGATTGTCTGTAATTTTAGGGCGATGAAGAACCAATCACTAACCCTGCTTGCAACAGTAGTTGCACTTTTCTCCTTTGCACAGTCACAACCCGACTCCACTTCCAAAGAACTAGGTGAGGTAGTTATCACAGCGTTTGAACAGAACCGTAAGCTTATGGATGTTCCGGCAGCTGTAAGTTATGTGGGCCAAAAACAATTGAACCGTTTCAGTAATGCATCGATTGTGCCGGCGTTGAATGCTGCACCCGGTGTGCGTATGGAAGAACGCAGCCCCGGCAGTTACCGTTTAAATATTCGTGGCAGTTCATTACGATCGCCGTTTGGTGTGCGCAATGTAAAAGTGTACCTCAACGATATTCCGTTTACAGAACCGGGCGGCTCTACTTATTTAAACCTGTTGGGTTTTTATAATATCAACTCTGTTGAAATACTGAAAGGACCATCCAGCAGTTTGTATGGTGGCGGCAGCGGTGGTGCTGTGTTGTTGAAAACAAATGGTAACAATCAAGCAGCTGGTGTGGGTATTGATTATACTGCTGGCAGTTTTGGTTTGAGTAATGTAAATGCGGTTGTACGTATTGGAGAAGGCGCCACGCAACAAACCATCAGCTATAATCGACTATACAGTGATGGTTACCGTGACTGGACAAGACTTGACCGCACTGTGTTTAGCTGGGACAGCCGTTTTGCATTGAACGCAAAGCAAAGCATCCGCACTTACGTGATGTATGCTGATCTTTCGTACCAAACACCCGGCGGATTAACTGCTGTGGAGTTTGCTGCAAACCCTAAACAGGCAAGACCAAGAGTTGGTGCTACGCCTTCGAGTGCGCAGGCAAATGCAAGTGTGAACCAGGAAACATTCTTTGCAGGATTGAGTCATGATTTTCAGATCACGGAAACGTTTAAGAATACTACTTCTTTATATGGTGCTTACTCACAGTTTGCCAACCCAACTGTCCGCAACTATGAACGCCGCAGCGAACCACATGCCGGCGGAAGAACAGTATTTGCGTTTACGCCACGTGATGTAATTGGTGAATTAAAATTTGTTGCCGGTGCCGAACTGCAACGAGGCTGGTATAACATTCGTGTATATAAAAATGTAAACGGCACAAGCGACAGTCTGCAAACAGAAGATGAAGTGAATCCATTCTTATGGAATGTATTTGCACAGGCCGATTGGAAATTACCACAAGGCTGGATCATCACTGCAGGTGCTAGCATTAATCAGAATAAAATTGAGATCACAAGGCTGAATAAATTCCCATTGAGTCCGCAACGCAGAAATTATGCTAATGAAATTGCTCCACGACTTTCGGTTTTGAAAAAGATCAAAGAAGAATTGTCGCTGTATGCATCTGTTGCCAAAGGATTCTCTGCTCCCACTTCTGCTGAAGTATTGCCTTCAACTGGTGTGATCTCTACCAATCTTAATGCTGAAGAAGGATGGAATTATGAAGCAGGTATCCGTTTTAATTACAAACGTAAACTGTTTGTAGATGTGAACGGCTTTCTCTTTAACCTCAGCAATACCATTGTGCAACGCAGAGATGCAGGTGGTGCTGATTATTTCGTGAATGCCGGCAGTACAAAACAACGTGGTGTGGAAACCTTTGCACGCTATGCCATTGCAGATAGTGAAACTGATTTTCTTTCAACAGCAAATGTGTGGTTGAGTTATACGTTCAATGATTTTACATATAAAGATTTCAAACAACTCACCAATGATTTCAGCGGCAAACAATTGCCCAGTGTACCAAAACATATTGTTGCTGCAGGTTTTGATGTAACACTCAAGCCGGGTATTTATCTCAACGTTACTTACAACTACAATGAGAAAACGCCTTTAAATGATGCCAATACATTCTTTGGTGGCGATTTTCATTTGCTGGGTGCAAGGCTTGGTTACAAACAACTTTACTTTGGCAAACTGCGTGCAGAAGTATTTGCTGGTGCCGATAATTTGTTTAATGAAGTGTATAGCTTAGGTAATGATATTAATGCAGCAGCCAATCGTTTTTACAATGTAGCACCTGGACGGAATTATTATGCAGGGGTTTCGTTGTTTCAAGGTTGCAAGAAGAAGTAACTTATTCTCATTTATTGAAACAGTATGAAGTTGTAGAGATTTCTCCTTCGTCGAAATGACGAAACTCTGAAATTTCAACAACCTGAGTTTACTCAAACTCTCTACACCGTCATGTCGAGGCACGTGACATCTCTAAACAATCAGAGCGTTACAACTATATCGATAAACCAAGCAACTCACTTTTCATACATCTTACCAAATATCTCCCTGGTAAACTTCCACTTCTTCACGCCAGGTAGCGTAAGAATTTTTTGTTTCGTACAACCGAAGCTCCACCAGTTTCATATCACCGGGCAACTCTTCCTGCACGGCCCGTTTAATAAAGAGCAATAAATTTTCAGCAGTAGGTTCTGCATCCCAGGCAACAAGATTTTCCTGCTCGGTTACTTCGGGGTGTTGAGCAATATAATTTCGTGAGAGCACCAGTTTATGGTCAAACAGATCCACCACTGCCTTTTGTACAATTTGTTTCAGGTCTTTAAAATCGAGCAGAAAACCGGGAGCCGGTAAAAACGCATCTTCGTTTACCAGCGAACCAACCGTTACGTGCAGCTCATATGAATGGCCATGAATATTCTTACACATGCCGTTGTAACCATCAATGGCATGCGCTGTTTCAAAATCAAATATTTTTGTGAGTAATAACATATGTTCTGATTAAGGGCGCAAATTTATCAGGACTTACTGTGATCAACGACTTTATGAACCTGATGTTCATCAGTTTCCCGGCGAATGATCATCATTACATACGCAATTTTCAACCTTTCATTTCTGCCATTTTCAGCAACCTGCTGTTACTCAACTGTTCACCGGAATACAAACTTTGTATCAATGCCAGCTTGTAAAACAATACCTTTAAACGGATAATTGTACAAAACAAACAAGACCTTCCCCGCAAGGCACCAACCAAACCAAATAACGAATGAAGATTTACATAAAAAATATGGCCTGCGAAAGCTGCAAGGTTGTTGTACGGGAAGCATTGGAAGAACTTGATCTGTCGCCCATAAAAGTAGAATTAGGCGAAATTGAAACCAAAGAAGACGTTACAGATGAAGACAAGAAAAAACTCAACAATAAAATTAAAAAGGTTGGTTTGGAATTGCTGGAAAAAAAGCGGGGTGTACTAATTGAAAAGATCCGGAAAGAGATCGTAAATTATGTGTACAAATCAGATGAGAAACCGGATGTTAATTTATCTGAACTACTAAGTAAAAAATTACATTACAGTTATACCTATCTGGCCAACTTTTTCTCAGAGGTGGAGGCCACTACCATCGAACAATATGTGATTGCTTTGAAAATTGAACGCATAAAAGAGCTGATCATTTTTGGAGAAGATACGTTTGCAGAAATAGCCTACAAACTGCATTACAGCAGCGCTGCACATTTATCAACACAGTTTAAAAAAGTAACAGGATTAACACCATCGCATTTTAAAGCATTAAAAGAGAAGAGAAGAATAACCATACAAAATATTTAAAAGGTTGCTCTTTCCGTCATTGAATTCTTTATAATAGTTCTTCTAAAGGAATCTCACTTAATCTTATCGCACAGGTGGACAATCCCAACTGTTCTTCCTGCCGAAACGATAGATCAATCCGACTGTGATGCTGTAATAATGATCCTTACGATCCGGATTAGCAGCACGGCTGAACCCATCTAAATAATCAGTAAACAAAAACCGATACGAGGCTTCGGCATTCAACACCAACGTTGGAGAAATAGAATAACGCATACCTGCACCAACCGGCACTGCAGGCATAAGTCGTGGTGTGCGTGTAGAAAGATCGGTTGATAATTGTGAAAATAATTCAGGTTCGGCTTCAAAATATGCAGCATTGAATGCACTTGCATCTCTGCGGATGCGCACTAAACTTAGCGCAGCTCCGCCAACTACATATGGCGACAATTGTTTTCCTGCATCGGCCCAACCGAGCGGACTCCATACAAATTGCGGCGACAGTTCAACCAACGATGTTCGGAAATTAAAGTTGCGTTGCTGCCTGTAAGCGGGGTTGTTATACTTCGCATCATCACCATGCAATGATGCAACTGACAACTGTAAGCGTAGCGCCATCGTTTTATTGATTAATCTGGAACCATGCAACACAAATCCCGGGCGAATAGTTTTCCATGAACCGAAACGGCTTGGTGCAAGATCGCCCTGGTAAACAAAGGCTCCCACACCGGCACCAACTTCATACTTCGGTTGTTTGATTTGCGCCTGTAACTGTGAACACATACTGAAAATAACAAGAATGCACTTGCTGATAAAACGGATCATACACATTGGTTTAAGTGGTAACTGTCAATGTTTCTGATAAGCACAGTCCGGAAAATTTCGAATAGAGAGAGATCAGCAGGTTAAAGTATTAACGGGTAACAAATACCGTGCGTATATGTCAATTGTTAAATTCATGCGAAGAGAAAGCGCTTTATTTTTATCTGTCTGCTTATTTATTCAGATGCCATGTGAACAATTCAACAGAAACAAATTTGCAACTGCACAACTGCTCCCCTACTTTTGCTCTAGTAGCGGTTTCCGATGTTCATAGTCGGGATTAAAAGGGAAGTCCGGTGCAAATCCGGCGCTATCCCCGTAGCTGTAAGTTCTAATGATGAGTGATCAGTAATGAATGATGAGTAAAGCACCTGTTGCAACTCATCACTCCTCATTCATCACTCATCCTGCTGATTCTACAAACCACTGTTCATGTAAGGTGTTTGCCACATGAACGGGAAGGTGCTCAGCAGCGAACAAGCCAGAAGACCTGCCGATACTATTTCATTAATCATTTGCTTTCGGGTGAAAGGCAGGAGGTGTAACGGCACATCGCTTTTATATTTCTATTTCTTTTTCTGAAAGCAGTCACAACAAACCCTTTTTTCAACACATGAAAAAGAATTTAATTGTAGTGGCTGCCGGATTATTTATCAGCAGTCAGCTAAATGCGCAGGACAGTACAGTAAAATCATTGAACGAAGTAGTGATTACCGCTAACAAGGTAAACCAGAAACTTCTCGAAACAGGAAAAGTAACCACTGTTATCAATCGAAAAACAATTGAACAAAGTGCAGGGAAAGATCTCGCACAACTCTTAACCGAACAGACCGGCATTGTAATTAATGGCGCTACCAGCAACCCCGGTAAAGACAAAAGCATTTTTATGCGTGGGGCAGGTAATGGTTATACTGTTATTTTAATTGACGGTATTCCGGTGAACGATCCTTCTTTCTCCGGTGCTTTTGATCTGCGTTTATTACCACTCGATCAGGTTGAACGGATTGAAATTGTAAAAGGTGCACAATCCACCAATTATGGTTCTGATGCGGTAGCAGGCGTCATCAACATCATTTCCAAACGTGGTGCATCAAAACCTGCACAGTTTTATGGAAATGCTGCAGCAGGTTCGTTCAACACATACAAATTCACTGCAGGTGTGCGTGGTACTGCTGAAAAAATAAATTATAATTTCTCTTACACACACAACGAATCGAAAGGAATTTCAGAAGCCATCGATTCAACCGGCACAAAAGATTTCGATAAAGATGGTTTTCTTAACAACGCCATTAACTTCAGCGTAGATGCACCGGTAACAAAACAGATCCGTGTGCAGCCATTTGCACGTTACAGTTATTTCCAGGGTGGTTATGATAATGGCTCATTTACTGATGCTGCCAACAGCTTTACATCATCGTTGTTTACAGCCGGTTCCGCAGTGGAAGTAAAAACAGAGAAAGCAGGCGGTCGTGCTTATTTCAGTTACGATGAAATGGATCGCACATTCAACAGCGCACAATGGGGGCCGAGTCCTTATAAAGGAACTAACAAGATTGTTGACCTCTTTGCATATTACCAGGTTGCACCAAAAGTAAAACTCTTGGCAGGTGTTGATAACCGTTATCAGAAAAATCTCGATTCAAATGTGAGCATCAACAGTCCTTATTTAAGTGTGTTCCTGCAAAACCTCGGTGGTTTTTACCTTGAAGCAGGTGCCCGTTATAATAAACATTCCAAATACGGTAACAATTTTACCTACAGCATCAACCCATCGTATGTTCTGAATGAAAACACAAAGCTGTTTGTAAACTATGCCACTGCATTTCGTGCACCCGGCATCAGTGCCTTGTATGGAGCATTTGGCGCTAACCCCGATTTGAAACCTGAACATTCACAAACATTCGAAGCAGGTGTACAAACTTCTTTGCTCAACGATAAAGTAACTGTTCGTGCAGTGTACTTCAACCGCCGCAATAAAGATGTGATCATCTACACATCAAAGTATGAGAACTATGACAAGCAGGACGATTATGGTTTTGAATTTGAACCAACCATTCAGATCAACAAACAATTAAAATTAACAGGCTACTATAGTTTCGTTGATGGCGAGGTTACAACCAAAGCTGCGGGTGGTAAAGACACGAGTTATTTTAACCTGTTGCGCCGACCTAAACATTCGTTTGGTGTAACACTTGGATACCAGGTAACACCTTCATTTTTTATAAGCACCAATGCCTATAACTATGGAAAGCGTACTGATAAAGATTTCAATACGTGGCCTGCAACTGATGTAAATCTTGACAGCTATTTCCTTTGGAGCATTCATGCAGAGTACAGCCTTGTAAAAAACAAACTGGTTGTATTTGCTGATGGTAAGAATCTGTTGAATACAAATTATGTGGAAGTGTTGGGTTACAGCACACCCGGCATCAACTTTATGGGAGGAATTCGTTTTAATCTTTAACAATCAGTGATGAGTTATGAGTAATCAGTTGAACACTCATAACTCATCATTCATCAATCATCACATATGTCAACACAAAAGATCAATCCCCGTTTTGCAGTACTGGCGATCATTATGGTTGCAGTCGCAGCACTGCGTATTCCCAATGCAGCTCAGCTTGGGCCTTTAAGTAATTTCACACCCATTGGTGCAATGGGATTATTTGGTGCAGCTTACTTCAGCAAGAACTGGAAAGCATTTGGTTTTCCATTACTCACCTTACTTGCCAGCGATCTTATCATCAATATTTTTGTTTATGATGGACAATATGGTATTATGTATGGCAGTTGGTATTGGGTATATGGTGGTTTTGTGTTGATCGTTTTACTGGGTCGATTACTTCTGAAAAAAGTATCTGTACAATCTGTTGTTCTTAGCGGTATTACCGGCACATTGGTGTACTGGCTTGTTGTTGATTTTGGCGTGTTTCTTTTTGGTTGCACCGATATTACCACCGGCCAAACAATGGATCACAGTTTTTCAAGTTTGATCAAATGCTATGCACAGGGTGCACCTTACATGAAAAACTTTTTGATCGGCACACTGGTGTACAGTGGAATTATGTTTGGTGCCTTTGAATGGATGAAAGCAAAAAGTCCATCACTGCAAATGGCTTAATGATGAGTGCTCCTCATCATTCATGACTCATTACTCATCACTCATTACTGATCACTCATCATGAAAGCCTGCTCCTTTTTACCTGCTGCTACACAAATGATCTACGACATGGGTTTGCAACATTTACTCCATGGCGTTACGTTTGAATGTCCTTCAACTGCACTGTTGGAAAAACAGAAAGTGGTGCGTTGCGTAATGGAAGGAAAAAATTACAGCAGCGAAGAGATCGATAAAATATTTTCAGCAAGTAAGGCACAAGGCAAGAGTTTATATTATGTAGATGAGGATGTACTCCAAAGCATTCAACCTGATGTGATCTTTACTGAGGATGTATGCGAAGTATGCCAGATCGATACAGCCTGCACAGCAGCGGCCGTTGCAAATCTTGAGAAACAACCAAAGCTAATAACCTTAACGCCCCAAACGCTGGATGATGTGTACTATACTGCGGTCACCATTGCATCTACATTGAGTCATGAATCGGCAGCATATCATTATCTCGCAGGTTTGCAAAAAAGAACAATGCATATTCTTGATAAACTCCGTCGACATCAAATGCCCATGAAGCGTGTGATGCTGATGGAATGGATTCAGCCCATTTATAACTGCGGGCATTGGATCCCTTTCCAGGTGGCACAGGCTGGCGGAATTGATATGTTAAGTAATCCTGGTGGTGATAGTATTGTCTGCAGCTGGGAAAAAATTGTGAAATATAATCCTGAGATATTAGTGATCGCTCCCTGTGGTTTTCATATCGATCGAAGTAAGGAAGAACTGCATCTCTTAACTGAAAAAGCGGAATGGCAACAACTGGAAGCAGTAAAAAACAATGCGGTATTCATTTGTGATTTCGATCTGTTCACGCAACCGTCTGCTTCTACATTGGTTGATGGCATCGAATTATTAGCTGCCTTGTTTCATCCTTCTTTGTTTCGTGTACCCAAACACCTGCAAACAAAATTCCTTCACTTCTCAACCAGGCTAGAGCATGTGCAAGCATGAACACAAAAACTGTCCCCGTTGTGGTGAAGGCTTTGAATGCAAAGTAGGCGATGTTACAAATTGCCAATGTTATGGCATTGAGTTAAGTGTGGAAGAAGAAGCATTCATCACAAAACAATATACTGATTGTTTATGCCGCAGCTGCCTGCAGCAATTAAAAAGCAGGTACACTTTATTTGTTGAACAGAAAGACCGATACAGCAACCGTTAAGATGGCAAAAGAAAAAACATGCAGCAGATGTGGTATTATGTTCGGATGCAGTACAGAAGATAACGGTAATAGCTGTTGGTGCAATCGATACCCCCCGCTATTTACACCTGATCCTGTTATCAATTGCATGTGTCCCGAATGCCTGCTCAAAGCAACAAAAGAAAAGATCGATGCTTATGTTGCTGAAATGACCGTTGAAAAAGCATTAAACAATAACATCGCAAAAGATCTGCCTCCGGCAAAAGAATTGATTGAAGGCATCGACTACTATATGGAGAATACAAATTTTGTGTTCACAGCATGGCATCATTTACGACGGGGATATTGCTGCAGAAGTGGATGCAGACATTGCCCGTACGGATTTAAAAAACAAACAGCATGATCATTTTTATAACAGGTGGCGCAAGAAGTGGTAAGAGCAAATATGCACAGGAGTTGGCATTATCACTGAGTAATAGTCCTGTATATGTTGCTACAGCAAAAGTGTGGGATGATGATTTTGAGAAACGTGTCAAGCGTCACCAGGATGATCGTGATGAACGCTGGACCAATATGGAGGAGCAACGCAACGTAAGTGCTTTGCCTATTGTTAACCGTGTTTGCATTATTGATTGTGTAACATTGTGGCTCACCAATTTTTTTGTGGACACAAAAAATGATGTGGACGCATCCCTGTCTTTGCTGAAAAAAGAAATTGATGCTTTGTGTACAAAGCCAGGCACATTTATCATCATCAGCAATGAAATTGGCATGGGCGTTCATGCAGATACTGAGATCGGTCGCAAGTTCACCGATCTGCAAGGTTGGGCCAATCAATACATTGCAGCATATGCCCACACGGCTGTGCTGATGGTAAGCGGAATTGCTGTCAAGATAAAGTAAGTAGTGAGTGGTGAATAGCGAGTAGAAAAACACTCGCCACTTACCACTCACAATTCACTATTCACAACTCACTATTCACCATATGATCCCATCAATTTTTTGTTGGAGCGGCGGAAAAGACAGCAGCTATGCATTGCATAAAGTATTGCAAGAAGGTATATACGATGTAAAGTATCTACTCAGCACGTTCAATGGCAATTACAAACGTTTATCGATGCATGGTTTGCGGGAAGAACTGATTGAATCACAAGCTGCATCTATCGGCATTCCATTATTAAAAGCATATGTGTACGAAGCAAGTAATGCAGAATACGAACAGCAAATGCAAGCGATCTTATTGCAGGCAAAAGCAGAAGGCATCAACCATGTGTCGTATGGCGATCTTTTTTTAGAAGACCTGCGAGCTTATCGTGAAAGCAAGATGAACGAACTTGATATGCATTGTGTATTTCCGATCTGGAAAACCGATACACAGTGGATGATCAATGATTTTGTAGCGAAAGGTTTTCAATCTGTACTTTGCTGCATCAACGATGGTTATTTAGATGAAAGTTGGGTTGGCCGCACAATCGATCAGCAATTCATCAATCAACTTCCATCTACCGTTGATCCTTGCGGAGAGAATGGCGAGTTTCATTCCTTTTGTTTCAATGGCCCCGTCTTTAATTATCCAATACGAATTGTAATCGGCGAAAAAACCTACAAAGCATTAGAGATCAAAACCAGCGATCATCCCACTCCTATTAAAGATGTGGGCACCAAAGGTTTCTGGTTTTGTGATCTTCTTTTACAAACAAACAACGCATGACACTCGAAGAACAACTGCAACATAAGATCAACAACAAAACCAAACCACTTGGCGCATTGGGTATGCTGGAAGAACTGGCATTAAAGATCGGTACAGTTCAAAACAGCTTATCACCCACGATCAATAAACCGCATATTGTTGTATTTGCCGGTGATCATGGAATTGCTGCAACGGGAAAAGTAAATCCTTACCCGCAGGCAGTAACGGCACAAATGGTGTTGAATTTTGTAAACGGCGGCGCTGCTATTAATGTATTTACGAAACAGCACAACATTGGTTTAATCGTTGTTGATGCAGGTGTGAACTTTGATTTTGATGCATCGTTACCAATTGTACATGCAAAGATCAATCATGGCACAGCCGATTACAGCAAGGTCAATGCCATGAACATTGATGAAGTAAATGCAGCAATCGAAAAAGGCCGCAGTATTGTACAAGGTTTGTTTGATGAAGGTTGCAATACCATCGGCTTTGGTGAAATGGGCATAGGCAATACTTCTTCTGCATCACTTATCATGCATCATTTATTAAATCTTCCGTTAAGTGAATGTGTAGGAAGAGGAACAGGTACTACAGCTGAACAACTGCAGCGTAAACTTGATACGTTAGAAGATGTAAGTCGTTTGCATGAACTCAATCATTACGACATCACTCCTCACCAATTGCTTTGTCGTATTGGTGGATTTGAACTTGCCATGATGGTTGGCGCTTATCACAAAGCAGCCGAATTGAATATGATTATTGTAGTAGATGGTTTTATTGCAACGGCAGCGTTACTGGTAGCAAAGCAATACAATCAAACCATCACCGGTCATTGCGTGTTTGCACATTGCTCCGACGAGAATGGTCACCGGAAAATGCTGGAACATCTCAACGCAAAACCAATTTTACAATTAGGTATGCGGCTTGGCGAAGGAACCGGTGCAGCATTAGCAATTCCATTATTACAAAGTGCTGTTCAGTTTCTAAATGAAATGGCTAGTTTTGAAAGTGCCGGTGTGAGTGGTAAAGAATAATTTGTTGCCGGGAATACTGTAAGGCTCGAAGAAATGCAACTACGCATTCATCTTTCCCCTTTCCCGGCGCTTCTTTCATACTGGCAGTTCAATCATTTATCTTGCATCAACATGAGAAAACAAATTGAAATATTCTTCACCGCACTAATGTTTTACACACGGATCCCTTGTCCGAAATGGGTTACGCATGATGCGGAAAATCTTAACAAAGCCACACGTTATTTCCCCTTCATCGGCTGGATCGTTGGCGGCGTTTGTGCGTTGGTATACATGGGTACAGAATTTTTTCTGGGTGCTCCCATTGCTATCTTGTTATCAATGATAGCAGGCGTACTAACCACCGGTGCTTTTCACGAAGATGGATTTGCAGATGTATGTGATGCATTCGGTGGAGGCTGGACCAAACAAAAGATCCTTGACATTATGAAGGATAGCCGGGTTGGCGCTTATGGAGCGATTGGCATGATACTTATACTTCTGCTGAAGTACACATCATTAAGTGCAATCCCCTTCAGCCAGATGTGGATGGTATTATTAGCAGCACATAGTTTCTCCCGTTTATGTGCAGTGTTGATTGTTATCACGAGTCAGTATGTTCGGGAGAATGATGATGCAAAAGCAAAACCATTGGCGAAATCGATTACTGTTTACGAAACAATTCCGGCCGGCGTGTTTGGATTAGCGCCCCTGTTGCTTTTTCAACGTATAGAAATTTTGTATGCATTGATCCTTCCATTACTTGCCACATTTTTTCTCAGGCGATATTTTCATAAATGGATCGGTGGCTATACGGGTGATTGTTTAGGCGCCACACAACAGGTAACGGAAGTTTTGTTTTACCTGGGCCTGGTAGCCTTTTGGAAAATTGAGTTTATACTTTTGTAAATATTTTTACCGCTGAGAAATAATTTTAAATGAGTACAGAAATCTATCTCATACGGCACACAACTCCTTTAGTTGAAAAAGGAACCTGTTACGGACAGGCCGATTTAGATGTAACAGAAAGTTTTTATGATGAAGCCGCATTGATCAGGGAACATTTACCTGCAACCATAAAATCAGTATATGCAAGTCCCTTACAGCGTTGCAGCAAACTGGCGCAACATCTATTTCCTTCTCACAATATTTCGTTTCATGATGATTTAAAAGAAATCCATTGTGGCGAATGGGAACTTCGAAAATGGGATGATATTCCGCAGGAAATAGTAATGCCGTGGATGAATGATTTTGTAAATGTGCGTATACCGGGTGGCGAAAGCTATCTCGATCTGTTTGCACGCACCACAGCAATTTTTCAACGCATTGCAGAAAAAAAAGAAAGTGCCGCCATTGTTTCACATGGTGGTGTATTGCGTAGCATACTCTCCCATCTTACCAATACAGCATTGCTCGATTCATTCAATGTATTTAAGTTACAATATGGCTGTGTTGTAAAATTGTACTTACAGGAAGATCAATTTGCGCATGAAGTGTTGCATAATGTACAAAGTACATCGGAGCAACATAAGCCAAGTTATAAGTAATTCCCTATGACGGTGAGCCACCCTTGACGAAAGCGGGTGACTCACCGCCTGATCGATGCCCAAAAGAAAAGTTATCTTTGCCGAAACAATCACCATGAACTTCGACTTCAGCCTCAGCCAGCTGCTTACCGTTTCGTTTACTCTATTTGCAGTTATAGATATCATCGGATCAATTCCTTTGTTGATTGCAATGAAAGATAAGATGGGTGCCATCCGTGAATTTAAAGCTACACTCATCTCCGGTGCATTGATGATCCTGTTTTTATTTGTGGGCGAATCGTTTTTGCAGATGCTGGGTGTCGATCGTCGTTCATTTGCAGTGGCCGGTTCTATCGTGATCTTTGTGTTGGGATTGGAAATGGTGCTAGGTCATGAGTTCTTTAAAAGTGATAAAAATGCAAAAAGCGGAACGGTGGTTCCTATCGCTTTTCCGATTATTGCCGGAAGCGGTACGCTCACTACAATCATGTCTTTGGGTGCTAACTACTCTGATCTTGTCATACTTGTCGCCATCCTTTTAAACCTGATCTTAGTATTCTTTGTCCTCAAATCATTAAAGTGGATCGAGAAACTTTTAGGTCCGGCAGGTTTACTTGCCGTACGAAAGTTTTTTGGCGTAATATTGCTGGCCATTGCCGTAAAAATATTTGCTGGTAATGCAGGCGGATTGATCAAATAGAAAAATCCAAAACCCAATAAACAAAATCCAAAAGAAAAAGCAGACTTGACTTACTTCCTGTTTTTTGGGCCTTGTATCTTGGATTTTTAGTTCTGGTCCCGTAGTACAATGGATAGTATAAGAGTTTCCGAAGCTCCAGATTCAAGTTCGATTCTTGACGGGACTACAAAAACAAAAGAGTCGCATCACTGCGACTCTTTTTCATTAAACCTTATCATCATCATTAACCTATTTTAACTGATGTCATCGTTAATGATCCGCCAACGGCCTTGTCATTAAAGAATGAAACAACTTCTTTACTGTTTTGTAACCCTAACGTATACAACAATGGTAAGTAATGTTCAGGCGTTGGAATAGCAAGCTGTGCTTCCCTTCCCAACAATGAATAATTGATCAGCCTATCATGTGTTTTATTCCCGATCAAATCCTTGAACGTATTATTCATTTGCACCGCCCAATCATAACCATATTCAGGAGCATCCAATTTGTCCCAAGCCACCATCCGTAAATTATGTACCATGTTGCCGCTGCCAATGATCAGCACGCCTTTCTTACGTAAACTGTATAATTCTTTTGCAAGATCATAATGATACTGTGGCCCTTTGGTATAATCAATACTTAATTGCAATACTGGAATATCTGCTTTTGGATACATGTGGCGGATAATGGTCCATGTACCGTGATCCAATCCCCAATCGTGACTTAACCCAACATCCGCTGAATGAATCAATGATTTTGTTTCCTGTGCTAACGCCGGAGCACCTGGCGCAGGATATTGCACATTGAATAACGCTTTTGGAAAACCACCAAAATCATGAATGGTTTCCGGAAAATCCATTGCCGTAATATGTGTTCCTTTCGTAAACCAATGTGCCGATACCACCAACACTGCTTTCGGTGTTGGAATTTCACCAGCCATCTTTGTCCATCTCCTGCTGAATTCATTGTCTTCAATTCCATTCATAGGAGAGCCATGACCAATAAACAATACCGGCATCAATTGCTCTTCTTCTTTCAACTCATCTGTAAAGCGGTTAAACGCTGCCAAGCCTGTCATACCCACTGCTCCTGTTACTATTGTTGTTATAAATTGTTTCCGTTGCATGAAACGATTGCTTTGTTAGTAAGCAACTGTAAAACGTTCTTGAATATGCTGCTTCTGCTCCACTTCATCCGCAATGGCAATCGCCATATCTTCTACTGAAATAACACTTCGGTTGTTTTCATCAAACACAGGTGCATCATTCCCTTTTCTATAAGTTCCTTTGCGTTCACCTGAAGTGCCCTGATGCATTTCTAAAGCAGGACTCAAAAATGTCCACTTCAAATCTTTCTCTTCTCTGATCACATTTAAATAATCTCTTGCTGCCAATGCACCTGGTTTCCATTCTGCAGGAAACTGTGGAAGATCAACAAACTGTTCGCCTGTTGCCGTATGCAAACTGCCGGCGCCACCAATTACAAATAAATGTTGTACGCCTGCTTTCTTTACAGCTGATTGAATGCGTTTTGATCCTTCAAGAAAATCATTGTATAAATTTGGATTGGTCCATCCTGCATTGTATGAGCTGATCACCGTATCATGTCCTTCCACAGCACTGATCAATTCCTCTTCATTATTCACATCTGCTTTTACTGCAGTTATATTTTCTGCTGAAGGAAGCTTCTCTGTATTACGTGCAATACCAGTTATCTGATGTCCTCTTTGCTTTAATTCTTCTACGATTGCTGAACCAACAAAACCTGTTGCGCCAATTACTGCTATTTTCATATTGTGTGTATTTAGTTTTTGACAACTACCTGTTTGTCCAGGCGAGTGATGATTGCTTCCTGCGTTGTAATAAATAATCAACTGAATATTTACCACTGCCGGTAATAAACAGTATCACATAGAGAATGAGATATTGTATACCAGGTTCTTGTTTTGCAAACGGATCGGCTGAGTGGATATACAGAACTGCAACAAGCATTGTAATGATCAACGGCACTGCTGCCAGCCTTGTTCCAAATCCAAAAAGGATAAGTACAGAACAGATCACTTCTGCAAATACTGTTAATGTCAACGAAAGTTCACCGCTCATACCAAGTACTGCAGGAAATTGAGCGCCGTTACCTGATAAGAGCATGCCCAACTTTGGCAAACCATGCGACAACATTAATACAGCTGCCGTAATGCGTGTGAGGAGGATAGCCAAATCAATTCCTTTTTGGCTGATGTTAATGCTTACTAATTGTTTCATGTCTAGTGTTTAGTTTAGTGTTTAGATCGTTTATTGTGCAAATTCACCATCTGCTTTAATGATCACTTCATCGCTGATCATTGGTGCAGGAAAACCATTACCTAATGCAAAGTCTGAACGCTTAATCGTTCCTGACAGCTGAAAACCTGCTGTTGGTTTCTTGCTCATCGGGTTTTCAATAACGCCTCTGTAAAGTAGATCCAATACAACAGGCTTTGTAATACCTTTTAATGTAAGATCACCACTGAGTTTGTATTTGTTCTTACCAACGCTTTTAATACCTGTGCTTTTGAACGTGAGTTCAGGGTACTTTGCTACATCAAAAAAATCGGGGCTCTTTAAATGATTATCACGCATTTCAATACGTGTATCAATAGACGCCACTTTTGCTGTAAGTGCAAATGATGCATCGCTGAAATCGGGCTTTGAAGACTTAACTTCAACATCAAAATCATTGAACGTGCCCGACACATCTGATACACCTAAGTGTGTAACAGTGAATGCCAGCTGAGAATGTGCTTTGTCATTTTTCCATACTGCAACGGTTGTAAATGCTGTTGCTAAAAAGAATACCGAAAGAATAATTACTACTTTTTTCATTTTGTTTTTTTATTGGTTTATGTTGATTGATTGTTTAATTGTTGTGCAGGATCTTCCACCCGGCCAGCCAGTTGTAATTGTATTTCATGGTAAGCTGTATCAGTAATAACTGCATTGCTTCCAATGTGCGGCTTACCGATAGTTTGCCTGCAATGACGGGATTAAATCCGGTTGTCTTTACCAACTCTGCAGTTGTTTCTAATGCTGCTTCGTTATTACCGGCAATAAATGCATCAGCTTGTTTACCATCAATTACTGTTTGTGCAAAATTTGCAGCATAAGTTGTGTTGAATGCCTTCACCACTTTTGCGTGTGGTAACAAAGCTTGTAATTCTTCTGCTGCACTGGTTCCATGATCGGTCACGAGTGCATCGTATGTTGCATTGAGCGGATTTGCAATACTGATCACAATTTTTTGATTCGCTACCTGGCGGATTGCATCAGCAATTTCTGCCTGCGCTTCATAAGGTGTAGCCAGTATAATAATATCTGCTTCCCAGCTTGCGTGCATAGGACAAGTCATGCCATCAATATCTACTGAAGGATATTCTTTTTGAATCTCTGTCGTTAACGCTTCCACTTTGTCAAGCTCTTTACTGAAGAGCAATAACCTGTCGTTTCCTTTTGCAAGCGACTTCGCAATGGCTGAACCCATGTTACCGGAAGCTCCTATTATTGCGATGGTTCTTTTTGTTTGCATATCAATGAATTTGATAATGCAAAACTACCGTGAGCAAGCACCTAGCTCCAATGACATGTGATAAGAAAAGGCATTGACATATGATAAGATGAATCTTGACATATGTCAAGAGAAATTACCGGGAGGCCATCTGCTTGCGGATGCGACTGAGTGTTTCAGGAGTAATACCTAAATAAGAAGCGATCAAGTGTTGAGGTACACGATTCACAATGGTGGAATATTGTTCAACAAGATGCGTATATTTTTCTTCAGCCGTCAAACCAATGGTGCCTTCGAGCCGTTGCTGCAAGGCCACATATGCATTCTGGTATAAAATGCGGATATAAGTTTCGTACTGGCGTACGTTCTTTAACAGGTTTTCGTGTTGTTCATGATCAAGCAACAACAATTCACAATCTTCCAATGCTTCAATATTGAGTTTTGATTCTTCCCTTGTAAAAAAACTATACAGATCCGAAATCCAAAATCCTTCAAAAGCAAACTGCATTACACGCTGTCCGCCTTTTGCATCGGTGGTGTAAGAATACAAAGCCCCTTTTTCAACAAAAGCCATGCGGTTGCATACATCACCTTCCTGTAAGAGAAATTGCTTGCGGCGCAGCTTCTTCGGTGTAAAATAGGTTTTACACAAATGCAGATCTTCTTCTGAAGAAGGTACTTTATCCTGTATACTTTTTATGAGAAGTTCGAACATGATTACCCGATTGAGCGTTCAAATGTACGGCTTTGTGATGTGAGAAATAAGATAGAGCTATCCTGATTACTATTAATGACGGTTATATTACCTTTATTTACTGCATTGCTCAGTAATCACAACACATGGAAATCGTCATCATTACCATCACTGCATTCCTTGTTGCCATTCTTACATTTTTTTCAGGTTTTGGCTTGGGTACAATCCTTACACCTGTTTTCATGTTATTCTTCCCGGTTGAGCTGGCTATTGCATTAACGGGCATTGTTCATTTTTGTAATAACCTGTTCAAACTTTTCCTCGTTGGGGCAAAAGCAGATAAAGAGGTATTGCTTGGGTTTGGTGTGCCTGCAGTAATTGCTGCATTTATTGGTGCATGGTTATTATTACAGATAACCGATTTGAAGCCATTATTTTCGTACAGTCTTGGCAGTAAAACCATTGATGTGTACCCTGTTAAATTTATTGTTTCTGTTTTGTTACTTACGTTCGCCGTTATTGAGCTGTTGCCTTACTTTAAACATCTTCAATTCAATAAAAATAAATTACCCATCGGCGGTATACTCAGCGGATTCTTTGGCGGACTATCAGGTAACCAGGGAGCATTACGCAGTGCATTTCTAATTAAAGCCGGTCTATCAAAAGAAACATTCATCGGCACTGCAGTTGTTGTATCCACTTTTGTTGATTTTACAAGGCTTTCGGTTTATGCAAGTCGCTTCAGCAAAGTGGGAATAGAAGAAAATATTGTACTGATCATTTGTGCAGTGGCCGGCGGAATTGCAGGATCATACATCGGATTGAAATTGCTGAAGAAAGTAACACTGGAGTTCATCCAGAAATTAGTGGCGATGTTGCTGATCGTATTATCTGTTGCTTTGGGTATGGGTCTTCTTTAAATTAAAAAAAATCTCTGTTGCAGATTTTCGCTGCATCGACTATAACTATCCCTCCAAATTGATCTAGATGTTGAATGGTAATATTTAAGCATCAGAACATTTCCTGACCTGTTTCGAAAAAAAATCAGCCATTATTAACACAAATTGTTGAGTTTATATTCATTAAATTAGAGTAGTCTGTTAGCAATCATTTCACGAGCTATGAATAAAATTGAACAATATTAATAAGAGCAATAACATCAACTGGATTCATTTGTATAAAAGCGTGAAAAACTTATTGACCGATTTCATTCTAATACTTTGGGGATATTATGTCATTCGCTTTGAGCAATATTAAAACAAACAACCGCTCTGAATTTTCGGCAGAGCATTTGGATCAAGTAATTGATCTTGAAGCTATGGCCGAAACGTATATGTCTCATTTCCTGCAGCATATAAGTAAAGTAGAAATTTCAGGTACAGTCAATGACAATATAAAGCCTTGTGTAATTTGGCTGACAGGCCTTAGTGCAGCCGGAAAAACAACTATTTCTGATGATCTGGTAAAGAAATTCAAAGAACGTTCAGTAACAATAATTTCTCTGGATGGGGACGATATCAGACAAGCGATCAAACTCACAGGATTTGATGAACAATCAAGAAAAAAACACAACTTAACTGTTGGCTATATTGCATCGAAATTTGAAAGCATGGGATTTGTTGTTATCGTCTCCTTGATATCTCCGTATGTAAGTATCCGGGAACAGATCAGGCAAATGTGTAACCGGTTTATTGAAGTATATGTATCAACAGGCATAGATGAATGTATAAAAAGAGATCCTAAGGGGCTTTATGCAAAAGCGTTAAATGGCCAATTAAAAGATTTCACAGGTATTTCCTCACCGTATGAACCACCCGTTAATCCTGAAATTGTTATTGATACCACCTTAAAAAGTATAAGCTCCTGTTCAGATAAGATCATTAATTTCTATGAATTAATATAACTGTGTTAACGTTGTTGATATTAGTACAACCCTGAATAAACCGGTAAGCAGAATATGAAAATCTTTTACTAAAATGAACGAGCTGCAACTATATTTAAATTACGCAGGTTACTGTGAAGCGAGTGAACATCACGCTATCAGAAATGGAAGAAAGCAGACTATAAAATTCCATGCACTATTCGGTTTAATACGCCATCCAGCCAAAGGATGGATATTGTTTGACACCGGATATACACAGCGTTTTCATGAAGCCACACGCAATTTTCCTAACCGGATTTATGCTCTTATAACCAAAGTACATATCTCTGAAGAGGATGAAGTAAAACAACAATTAAAGAAGTTCGGGCTAACAACAGACGATATCTCATACGTTATTATAAGTCATTTTCACGCAGACCATATTGGTGGATTAAAAGACTTTACTAAAGCAATTTTTTATTGCTCTGCTGCGGCTTATTCACAAGTGAAACGTATTAGCACAGTATTGGGGTTTACAAAAGGGATTTTAAAACCGTTGCTTCCGGATGATTTTGAAGACCGTCTTCGTATAATCGAAGAATATGCATCGGCAGAAGATGATGAAATATTTGGCCGAAAATATGATCTCTTCAATGATGGCTATTTGATCATTTACCAATTACCAGGGCACGCAGCTGGCCAAATTGGATTACTTCTAAAAACCAACAAACAAACTTATTTCCTTGTGGCAGACGCCTGTTGGCTTAAAGAGTCATACAAGGATTTGATTTTACCGCATCCTTCGGTTCGCTTTTTCTTTCACTCATGGATTGATTATAAACAAAGCTTAAAAAAAATCCATACATACCATCAACAAAATCCTGCAACAATTATCGTTCCCACGCATTGTTCTGTTACCACCCGTGATCTTGTTTCTCAAAAAGCAGACATTACATTACTTTAAATTTATCACAACCTGCATATCGGTAATTAGTGTCTCTTGCCCAAATAACAATGAGCTACGAGCAATTAAAAATTGCATGAAACTTGACTAAATAATTTGAAACTTAGTATGTATTTTACAATAGAAAAGAATATCCTCATCTTTATCATAAACGCATTACTGAACACTTTTACTATAAGCACCTGTTAAACACAAAAAATGAGACGACTTCTTATAAGTAGCTAAGATCAATCTGAATACACGTTAAAAGTCAATGTTAAAGAACTTATTTGTATAACCCAACTTCTGCAGAATAACATGCTAAAAGGAAAACCGGTAAGAATTGTAGGCTTTGGAGAATACCTGCCAAGAAAAGTTCTGTCATCAGAAATTGAAGAACAATTTGGCCTCTATACTGGCTGGTCAGAAAAATATTCCGGAGTTGCAACAAGGCACCATGTTACTTTTGAAACAAATGCATATATGGGCGCCCGTGCTGTTGAGCAGGCATTAGCAAATTGTTCGGTTCCCCTTTCTGAAATTGACTTACTCATATCTGCCGCCGCTACTTATGATTACCCAATACCGAACGAAGCAAGTGTCATTAAGAGCCAATTGAAAGATGGCAATCAGTTTACGTTTCCAACTATTGACATCGACAGTACATGTTTGAGTTTTGTTTCTGCTTTTGAAATTGCGGCTAACCTATTAGACGGAAAGCAATACAAAAAAATTATTATAGTCAGTTCAGAGGTTTCGTCAAAAGGCTTAAATCCTGAAAATTCCGAAACAGTTACGTTATTTGGTGATGCGGCCGTTGCTGTAATTGTTCAATACGACGAAGATGGCAATTCTCTTTTCATTAAAGGTGGGTTGCAAACTTATTCAGAAGGGGTAATGGATGCAATTATTGAAGGCGGAGGAACAAAATATTCATTTAAGGATCATGCTTATAATCAAAAGCTACATTCATTTGCCATGAATGGAAAAAATTTACTTCGCCTCGCAAAAAAATGTATTCCACACTTCATGGATTTTTTCTTCCGGGATTTACCAATAAGCATATTAGACACTGATGCTATTATCCCTCATCAGGCTTCAAAAGCAGGTCTCATGATGTTTAAGTCCTTGTATCCATTCAGAGACAATCAAGTCAAGGATAGTCTTTGTTCGCTCGGAAACTGTATTGCAGCTTCCATTCCTTTAACCTTTTATCGCTCAATCAAAGCAGGAGAAATAAAACGAGGAGATGTCTGTTTGTTAAGCGGCACATCAGCAGGCTTTTCTATTGGCGGGGTTTTAATTAAATACTAAAATGGATTACTCACTTACAATAAAATTGACCTTCAGCTTATTCTCCTTCGATTCAAAGAATATGAGATGGTTTAACACAAAAAGGATCCTTATATCACTAATTCTAGTCCCAATTTTTACAATCTGCTTAATTATTAACCGATTTTTTCTATTACTGGATCATGTTTTCTTCCCGCATTTTATACGTCAGTCAATCAGGAATCCGGTTTTTATAGTAGCAGCTCCCAGAAGCGGAACTACTTACCTGTTTCACACATTGGCAGCCGATAAAAACAACTTCACCACCTTTAAACTGTGGGAAATTATTCTTGCTCCGTCTATTATTCAGAAATACTTTTTTCTGGGTTTACTAAAATGTGACCGTACATTAGGAAGCCCTTTGAAAAAGGTGATCCTTTCAGTAGAAAACAGGTTACTTGATAATTTTAAACACATACATAAAATTGGATTAAGCCTGCCGGAGGAAGATGAAGCTATTTTACTTTGGAATATGTCAACCTTCTATTTAAATTTTTTCTTCCCGGATACAAATTATTTCAACAATTACTTTGCGTTTGATGATAAGATGACAACAGTAAATAAAGAACGAATTATGCGCTATTACAGAAAATGTGTACAGCGTCATAACTTTGTTTTTAACCGTAGAGGAACAAAAAAATTTCTTTCAAAAAATCCTGCTATGATGTCGAAAGTAAAATCATTACACCAGTTTTTTGGTGATGCAACTATTGTTACAATTACACGATGCCCATCAAAGACCATTCCTTCCACAATAGCACTAAATAACAGCATTTATGCATTCTTTACTTCGAAAGCTCCAGGGCATGACATTAATGAGCGAACTAAAAATATCCTGATCAATTGGTATAAAATGGCACATGAAAACATTACAGCCGTTTATTCAAATCAAACAATCAACCTTAGTTTCAATGGTCTTATAAAAAATGAACAGTCGGTTATCAATAACCTTTGCGGTAAGCTGGGAATAGAAGATCGCCTGTTTAGTACGAATCAGGACCCGGAAAAACTAAATCACATCAGCAGAAACAAATACACAGCACTAGGTGACAGCGAACTGCAATTCATATTAGAGAAAATGCCTTTTATTTCTGAATACTGTACAGAAGAAAAAATGTCGTAGTAAATTTCATTAACAGGTAAAACCGGAAGTATGAATATGGTTTATGGTAATATGCTGCTTTTCTTTTTTATAATACTGGAAATTCTGGTCATGAAATTTTCTTCGAAAACAGCAATACCCTGGAAGGAAATTATTGCAAATCTTCAATCAGGCCATATACTTCTTTGGGTAATAAGAGGTCTCTCGCTGTTTGCATATGATTATGCTCTTCAGAATTACAGTTTCGGCATTATTAACCAGCTGCCTGTTGCTGTTCAATGGATAATCGGCTTTATCGCATGGGATTTTTGTTTTTACTGGAGTCATCGTTTTCACCATTCCGTTAAATTTCTGTGGGCTGTGCATGGGGTTCACCATGAGGGGGAGCATTTTAATCTGTCGTTGGGCATTCGTAATTCATGGTATTCATCTATAACATCGTATCCATTTTATGCTGTGATGGCATTTGCAGGTATTCCTCTAGATATTTTTATAACCGTTTCGGGCATACACTTCTTTATCCAGTTTTACAATCATAATCATTTCGTAAAGAAAAGCGGATGGCTTGAATACATTTTAATCACTCCATCGCACCATCGTGTACATCATGGAAAAAATGATTTGTATGTTGATAAAAATTTCGGAGGAACATTTGTTGTATGGGATAAGCTCTTTCGCACATTCCAGGCCGAAAAAAGAGACATTCCTGTTATTTTCGGGGTTAATGATGCTATTAACAGTTCGAATCCTGTTATTACAAATAATCACAGGTTTTTTACTGGTGGTCGATTACTGAAAAAAATGAAACAGAGTGTTTCATCAACCACTTCATTACCCATCTCCATTTCTGCAAGCGCTTCGTTTTTGCTGTTCATTTTCCTTTTATTTTTTATTTGGCAGGAAACATCTTTTGAAGGTTACCAAAAGCCGATGCTCTTTTTATTGATCTTTCTCGGCACTATTGCCAATGGCGTCATTTTAGAAGGAAGAAAATGGGGGGTATTGCTTTGGTGCATTATTAGCCTGCCATTGAATTTTATAGTCATCCTCTTTTTTAAGCAACCTTTTTGGCTATACCTGATTATTTCTGTTTTACTCGCCGCACATGGACTATTCTCGATATATAGTTATTCCAGGCAAATAAAAAAAGCAGCAGGATCATCAGAATTAAAGCAGCTCATTTAAAAACGCAGTAAATCATTTATTAAGTCAGAGGAAAAACTGCAAACCCTGAATTTAGTCATGTTCTCTTCCAACAATCTTTCCATTGCGCCAGTTATTATTCAGCTCCTCAAATTCTTTCAACTCTTCTGCAGTAAATTCTTTGTTGCTGAGTTTTTTCAAATCTGGCTGACCAGCATTTACCCAAGCCGTGTACCAAAAACCTGCAACTGCAAAAATGCTTTGGCGCATGCGGCGCTCCACCATTCCGTTCAACTTATGATTATAAGCCGTAGTAAAAGCTGTTGAATAAGTTCTGATAGTGATACCGTTCCTGTTTTCAAATGAAAATTTCTGATCAGCTGGGAAGCTTTGGGTCAATTCTTTTTCATAACGCAATACTGTATCAGCAGCAGCTGCACTTTCCAACACCCGCTTCCAGATAAACTGTCCGGGATTTTTAATATGCTCGGCTTTATCTATCCAGAAATCAAATTCCTTTTCTGCTAATAATTCAGGCACTCGACTTTCCCAAAAACCATGAATACCATTTTGATTCGTGAATTGTCCATTGTGATTATGCGATGCATGCAACGGCACATGTGCATCCGCAATGTAATGACCGATCTCTGCACTCAACTTTAAAATCTTTGCCTGGTTCTTTTCTTTAAATGCAGCCGTTAACCGCCACAACATGGTTTGCACCCACCATGGCACAATACCATAAGCATTCACAGTATCAGCAGTAAATTTTGTAACAGCACTATCATAGTTATGTGGTAGTTCAGAAAAAGGAAACGAACCGTAATGATCAATATCAATGTAATGACGTGGCCCTTCTTCAGGTATGGCATAACGTCGCTTATCCGGATCAACTGAATGCTCGGTCAAAAAATCAATATGTGTCTTATAAAACCCGATCATATCAGGCGGCAGCAGAAACACCGCCAGGTAATTGATCTTGCGGTGTCCATAAAATCCCCAACAGAAACATTGCTGTGAGATCAGTAGTACAACAACAACGAATAAGGTCTTCTTCATAAACACTATTACTTGAGTGCTTTCTCTTCCTTCAATATTTCTTCATCGATCTCTTCATCCATCTTTGTAACACCACCGCTGATTGCAAACTTCATCGCTTCTGTACCGGTTAAATGTCCTTCCAATGATTTAATCCTGTTGGCAGGTATAAGATATACATTGCCTGCAATGGAATAACTCATGGGCACATACACAGCAACATAATCTTTCAGACCAAAGTCTTCGGTATCTTCTCTTGTAAGAAAACCCACACGCCACACATCGTTATCATCAATATTCGCCAGCACCGGCCGGTTGAATTTTTTCTTCTCGCCAGCAAATGCTTCAAAGAAATCTTTTACAGTTGTATAAATAAATTTGATGCCGGGCACTTTCTCCAGCCAATGATCGAACAAATTAAAGATGCGGCTTTGAATAAAGAAGGTACTCAGGTAGCCTACCAGGCAAATTGCGCCTATGATAATCAGGAAGCCCAACCCGAAATTGCGGACAATTACTTTTCCTTCATCATCTGTAAAAGTAAAAATGGGGATCAGTTCGTCTATACTGGTCACGATCCAAAACAACGCATAGCCAGTTACCACAATTGGTGCTAACACCAGTAAGCCTTGCAAAAAGTATTGGAATAATCGTTTGTAATTAAAGGTTTTAAACATGTTGTTGCATTTGCCTGTTCAAAAATACATCTTTCGATTGCGGTGCCGCAGTATTAATTTTTTGTGACGAATGGAAAAAAAATATGATGGAAACTTTGGCAACGAATAAAGTTTCCATAGTTTTGCCCCCGAATTGTGAATATGGAGACAAAAGAAAGAATACAAAAAAAGGCACATGAGTTGTTCCTGCGATACGGCATCCGTTCTGTTTCAATGGATGACATTGCCGCACAGCTTGGAATGAGCAAAAAAACCATTTACCAGTTTTTTTCTGAGAAAGATGAACTGGTAAATGCAGTAATGGATGATGAAGTGATGCAAACGCAGCACGATTGTGAATTCTGCAAGAAAAATGCAAAGGATGCAGTGGATGAAATATTTCTGACACTGGAGCAGTTGTACGATCAGTTTTCGCAGTTGAACCCAATGGTTTTATATGATGCTGAAAAATTCCACCCCAAAGCGTTTGAAAAATTCAGGAAGATGAAAGAAGTATACCTGATGGAAGTGGTGGCCCACAATATGCGTAGAGGAATTGCAGAGGAGTTATACCGGGCAGATATAAGTGTTGAAATGATGAGTAGGTACAGGGTAGAAACAATGATGGTTCCTTTTGCAATGGCGGCAACAGCTCCCAGTAAATACAACCTGGCCGATGTAACAAGAGAAACCATGGAACATTTTCTGTATGGTCTTGCAACGTTAAAAGGATACAAACTGATCACTAAGTACAAAGAAGAATATCATAAAAAAAGAAACACTAAACCTTAACATCCATACTAACGCCTGAGTGTTGCACAACTGCTTTCACTTTACTGCGTATAGCGGACAATCACTAACTAAAGACAAGCGATGAAAAAAACAACAAGAAACAAGTGGCTCGTGTTTGCACTGCTGCTGCTGGGTTTTCAATCAACAAAAGCGCAAACAGAATATCGACTGAATGTAAAAGAAGCGGTAAGCCTGGCATTAAACAATGTTGCTGACATTAAAAATCTACGCATTGATTCACTGAAACAGGAAGCACAGAACAAAGAGATCGTTGGCTCGGCGTTACCACAGGTAACCGGTAGCGGTCAGGTGGCACATTATCTTACTTTGCCAAAGATCTTATTCCCCAGTGCTGGTAAAACAGATGTGTATACAGTACTAAACCAGGAAGGGGTAAAAGATGGGAGCGGTAATACCATTCAGCGAAAAAATGAATTTACAGTTCAGGAGTTCAGCTTTGTACAGCCATGGAGCATTACTGCAGGTGTAAGTTTGAACCAATTGTTATTTCAACCGGATGTATTTGTTGGTCTTATTGCCCGCAAAACTTCCATTGAATACGCAAAAGAAAACATCAAAGTTCAGGAAGAAAAAACACGTGAGCAGGTACAGAAAGCTTACTACCAGGTTTTGATTGCTGAACAGCAACTGGGTGTATTGCAGCAAAGCCTTCAACGTTTTCAGAAACTGTTGAGCGACCAGGAGCAACTTTTCAAAAACGGCTTTATTGAAAAACTTGATATCGATAAAACAACTGTAAGCTTTAACAACACAAAGTCGAGCGAGACACAATTGAAAAATGTAATTGAGTTAGGCTATGCTGCATTAAAATTCAGCATGGGACTTAACCAAAGCGATAAGATTGTACTTACAGAAACACTCACTACACAAACTGTAAAAGAAAACATCCTTGATGATGGAAGTTTCAATTACAATAATCGCAGTGAAGTTCGTTTATTAAATACCGTACAGAAACTCCAGCAGCTTGATGTAAGACGTCAGAAACTCGGTTATGCACCAACGTTGGCTTTCTTCTACCAGTTTCAGCAGCAGGGGCAGTTGAACAAAAACTTCTCAGCCTTTACCGGTCAAAACTGGTTCTGGTTCAACTCCAATCTTATTGGTTTGAACTTAAGCATCCCCATCTTCGATGGCTTTCAACGTAAGTACAAAATTCACCAGGCACAATACACACTCGACAAAACTGTGAATACAATGGAGAATGTGAAGAGAGCAATTGACCTGGAAAAAACATCTTCACAGATCAATTTGCGTAATGCCATTATCAACATGGATGCTCAACAGAAGAATCTTGAACTGGCTGAACGGGTTTACAATACCACGAAGAAAAAATATGAACAAGGTCTTGGAGACAGTTTCGATGTTTTGATTGCGGATAACGAATTTCAACGTGCTCAAGGCAACTACTTTGATGCGTTGTACAATGCAGTTGTAGCCAGAATCAGTTATTTCAAAGCCATTGGACAATTAAACTAATCATCAACCATTACTATAAACATCAAATTATGAAACGAATTTTTCAATACACCATCATCGCCGGGTTTGCGGTTGTTCTTGTTGCCTGCGGACAGGGAGCAAAAGAAAAGAAAGGATCGCTTGGCGATAAGAAAGCAGAACTGGAAAAACTGAAAACAGAACAGGTTACACTTGCAACAAAGATCCAGACACTGGAACAGGAAATTGCAAAGCTTGATACCGGCGCAGGCAAAAGCGACAAAGCAAAACTGATAGCAGTTACACCTGTAGTAACTGAAGATTTCTCTCACTACATTGACCTGCAGGGAAAAATTGATGCAGATAATATTTCTTACATCGCACCACCAAACGGACAAGGTGGCCTTGTAACTGATCTTTATATTAAAGAAGGTCAGTTTGTAAAGAAAGGACAACTTGTTTTGAAGATGGATGATAAAGTGTTGCGCCAACAAGTAAAAATTCAGGAAACACAATTAGCACTGGCCAAAGATCTTTACCAGCGTCAGAAAAATTTATGGGATCAGAACATTGGCAGCGAAGTGCAATTAATCTCAGCTAAAACAAATGTAGAAGCATTGGAACGCCAGATCGCAACCGCTTATGAGCAAATAAAACTTTTCACTGTGTATTCACCGGCAAGTGGTATTGCAGATGTTGTTTTAGTAAAAGTGGGCGAATTCTTTTCAGGTATGATGGGAGTATCTCCACAGATACGTATTGTAAACAACAGCACGTTAAAAGCAGTGGTAGAAGTTCCAGAAAATTATATGAACCGTGTGCGTGTAGGAAGCCCGGTTATTGTTACTCTGCCTGATATGAACAAAACGTTCAACTCTACAGTAAAGCTTTCATCACAAACCATTAACCCAAATACAAGAACATTTACCATTGAAGCAAATATTCCCGGTGGCGGTGTTCGTCCGAATTCAATTGCTGCAGTACGCATCAAAGATTACGATGCACCAAATGCATTGGTAATTCCTGTTAATCTCATTCAAACTGATGACAAAGGAAAGTATGTGTATGTGGTAGAGAAAGACAGCAAAGGACGCAGTATTGCCGTTAAAAAACCAGTTGTTGTTGGTGAATCGTATGGCGATAAGATCGAGATCAAAGCAGGTTTACAAACAGGTATGCAGTTGATCTCTGAAGGTTACCAAACTGTTTATGACAAACAGGTTGTAACAATTGGATAAAGACATCATCAGTAATAAGTAATGTTTACAAATGATCAATCTTTCGTTTGTTACTATTTATTGCTGATCAACTAAAACAAGTGCTGACTACATAATCTTATTATATGCAATCAAATCTCATAGAAGGGCTCAGCAAAAAGTTCAAGGAGTTTAAACCTACGAGCTGGAGTGTTGATAATCGCACGGCCATCTATATCATCACCATATTAATTACAGCGTATGGGCTTTTCAAGTTCAATACGCTGCCGAAAGAGCAGTTTCCTGATATTGTGGTGCCTACTATTTCAGTAGCCACTATTTATGTAGGTAACTCTCCTGCTGATATTGAGAACCTGGTAACAAGACCAATTGAAAAACAACTGAAAAGCATCAGTGGTGCAAGGGTCATTAAAGTACAATCATCATCACAACAGGATTTTTCGTTGATCGTGGTGGAATTCGATACTGATGTAAAAGTTGATCTCGCAAAACAAAAAGTAAAAGATGCGGTTGACAAAGCAAGAACAGATCTTCCGCAGGATCTTACTGCAGAACCTGATGTGCAGGAATTCGCTTTCAGTGAAATGCCTATCATGTTCGTAAACATCAGTGGCGATTTTGATCCTGTTAAACTGAAACAGTATGCTGATAAAATGCAGGATCGTTTTGAAGAACTAAAAGAAATTACAAGAGCTGATATTGTTGGCGCACCTGAGCGTGAAATACAGGTGAATGTTGATCCGTACCGTATGGCAAGTTCCAGGATCACTTTCAGTGATATTGAAAATGCTATTGCACGTGAGAATAATGATATTACCGGTGGACAGGTAGAGATCGGCACCATGAAACGTACTGTGCGTGTTCGTGGACAATTCAACAGTTCATTTGATATCAACAATATTATTGTGAAAGGTGTAAGCGGTGCTCCCGTTTACCTGAAAGATATTGCTACCATTAAAGACACGGTAAAAGAAAATGAAAGTTTTGCCCGTTTGGATGGTAAGAATGTTATTACACTCAACATTGTAAAACGTAGCGGAGAAAACCTGATCAATGCAGCTGATAATGTAAAGGCTGCTGTAAAAGATATGCAGGATAATGATATACTGCCAAAAGATCTGAAAGTAACCATCACGGGTGATCAGAGTAAGCAAACAAAAACATCATTCAATGAACTGGTAAATACAATTGTGATCGGTTTCATACTTGTATTGCTGATCCTGATGTTCTTTATGGGTGTAACCAATGCGTTCTTCGTGGCATTGAGTGTACCACTGAGTGTGTTTGTTGCCTTCCTCTTTTTACCGTTGGCTGATTACATTGTTGGTACAGGTGTTACGCTCAACTTCATTGTACTTTTTGCATTACTATTTGGCTTGGGTATTATTGTGGATGATGCCATTGTGGTAATTGAAAATACGCACCGTATTTATCATAACGGTAAAGTGCCGATCATACGCAGTGCAAAAGAAGCAGCCGGCGAAGTATTCATTCCTGTATTGGCAGGTACGGCTACAACACTTGCTCCGTTCTTCCCACTCCTGTTCTGGAAAGGGATCATTGGTAAGTTCATGATCTATTTACCAACGATGTTGATCTTAACATTAGCTGCATCGTTGATCGTTGCCTTTATCATGAACCCGGTTTTTGCTGTAAGCTTTATGAAGCCGGAAGGCCGTGCTTATGATGATAAGAAGAGTAACATCTTCCGTAAATGGTATTGGTGGGCATTCATCATCATTGGTATCATCAATCATGTAATAGGTAATCATGGCACAGGTAACTTCCTGTTCTTTATGGCACTGGCAAGTGTGCTTAACCGTTACTTATTGCGTGATGCTATTTACTTCTTCCAGGAAAGAGCATTACCAAGATTAATGAACAGCTATGAAACATTGTTGCGTTGGGTATTGAAAGGATGGAGACCGGTATGGATGCTTGTTTCATTATTCTTACTGTTCCCGATCGCTGTAGCATTGTTGGTTGCACGTGGTAACTCTTCCACATTCTTCCCGAGTGGTGATCCAAATTTCATCTATGTGTATCTGAAGATGCCCGTAGGTAGTGATGTGAAGTATACCGATTCGATCACAAGCCTGCTTGAAAAGAAAGTATATAAGATACTGGAAAAAGAAAAACCGGGTGAAGAAGGCTCCATTGTTGAAAGTATCATTACGAATGTGGCTGTGAGTGCAAACAACCCACGTGATAACAACCGTAGTACACAACCAAACCTTGGCCGTATACAGGTATCGTTTGTGGAGTATGAAAAACGTCATGGCAAATCAACCAAAGTGTACATTGATGAAATACGCAGAACCATCAAAGGCATTCCTGGTGCTGCTATTAGTGTAGAACAGGAAGATGGTGGACCTCCCACTGATCCTCCGGTGAATATTGAAGTGGTAGGTGATAACTTCAACAATATTGCAAAAGTTGCAACAGAGTTATTCAACTACCTCGATACAAACCGTGTTGATGGAATTGACAACCTGCAGATGGATGTTGATTTGAATAATCCTGAAATAACAGTTAGTGTTGATCGTGAAAGAGCTTTGATCGAAGGTGTGAGTACAGCACAGGTTGGTATGGAATTACGTACTGCATTGTTTGGTAAAGAAGTAAGTAAGTTGAAAGATGGTGAAGATGAATACAAGATCCAGCTTCGCTACAGTGAAATGCAACGTAACAATATCATTGACCTGATGAATATGAAGATCACTTTCCGTGATTTCAATACGGGGCAGATCAAACAAGTGCCTATTAATGCCGTTGCTAAATTTGATTACACAAGCACCAGTGGTGGCGTTAAACGGAAAAACCTGAAGCGTACGATTCAGTTGCAATCAAATATTGCTGATCCTACACAGGGAGCTGCTATTAATGCCGCATTGAAAACAAAGATCGACGACTTTAAAAATAAAGTACGCATTCCGGAAGATGTAACCATTCGTCAAAGCGGACAAAGCGAACAGGAAGCAGAAACAAATGCATTCCTTGGCACTGCCCTTGTTATTGCAATTGGTTTGATCTTCCTGATTCTTGTATTACAGTTTAACAGTTTAAGCAAGCCGTTTATTGTAGTAACAGAGATCTTCTTCAGCGTGATTGGTGTTTTACTCGGTTATGCTATCACTGGTAAAACCATTGCTACGATCATGTTAGGTGTTGGTATCATTGGTCTTGCCGGTATTGTGATCAAGAATGGTATCCTCTTAATTGAGTTTACCGATGAGCTACGCCATCGTGGTTATAAAACAAGAGAAGCAGCGATACAAGCCGGTAAGATCAGGATCATTCCGGTATTGCTTACCGCATTGGCAACCATGCTTGGGCTGTTACCGTTGGCTGTTGGATTCAACATCGATTTCGTATCGTTGTTCCAACATCTCGATCCAAAGATCTTCTTAGGTGGTGATAGTGTTGTGTTCTGGGGTCCATTAAGCTGGACGATCATTTACGGATTGATCTTTGCGTTCTTCTTAACGTTGATGATGGTACCAAGTATGTATATCATCTCTGAACGTTTAAGAAGACCAATGGAACGTTTCTATGGCACCAAGTACATTGCGCTGTTTGGTTTCCTCGGTCCTTTCTTCTTCATCTTTGTTGGTATCATGTACCTCGGCAGAGCTATTCAAGGCAGGAAAGTTTGGGTTGGACAGCAACGTAAAACAGTTCCTTCGAAAATTTAAGATAAAAGTCAATTGTCGATTTTGGTTAGTAACCCTCTCCGTTTCCGGAGAGGGTTTTTCTTTTCTGTTTAACAAAATAATTTTTCGCCCCTATTTTTCTTCCCAGTAATTTCACAAAAAAATTATCATCATGGCAACAGCACACGAAATTGACTACCGCATTGTTGGTGAAGAAATGCAGTACGTAGAAATTGAACTCGATCCAAATGAAACAGCTATTGCGGAAGCAGGCAGTTTTATGTTAATGGATGAAGGCATACAAATGGAAACCATTTTTGGCGACGGTAGTGCTAACCAGGGCACGGGTGTATTGGGGAAATTATTTTCAGCCGGTAAACGATTACTAACCGGTGAAAGTTTATTTATGACGGCGTATACAAACATTGGCCAGGGTAAAAAAATGGTGAGCTTTGCATCACCTTATCCGGGAAAAATTATTCCACTTGATCTGATGCGTTTAGGCGGACCTATCGTTTGTCAGAAAGATGCATTCCTCTGCGCTGCAAAAGGAGTAAGCGTCGGTATTGCATTGCAACGTAAACTCGGCACCGGTTTATTTGGCGGTGAAGGTTTTATTATGCAGAAGCTTGAAGGCGATGGCCTGGCATTCGTACATGCAGGTGGTCATGTATTTGAACGTGAACTGAAGCCCGGCGAATTATTAAAGATCGATACCGGTTGTGTTGTTGCCTATACACATCAAATAGATTTTGATATACAATTTGTAGGCGGCATTAAGAATACCATCTTCGGTGGAGAAGGTTTATTCTTTGCTACATTGCGTGGTCCCGGTAAAGTATGGATTCAAACTTTACCCGTTTCAAGATTGGCCAGCCGTATTCTTTCTTATGGAAGAGGTGCTCGTAAAGAAGAAGGAAGCCTGCTTGGTGGTTTAGGCAATTTGCTGGATGGTGATGGTAGATAACAAAGTTCAATTATAATTGTCATCCTGAGGAACGAGGGATCTGATGGGCATTTGTAATAGAGCCAGGCAGATTTCTCCTAACGTCGAAATGACAAAAAACTAAAGCCGGAAAAATTTTTCCGGCTTTTTGTTTGGAAATCTGAAAAGCTTAATCGTATATTTGCGATATAGAATAAACAAGACGAGCAGATCGTCTTTTTGTTTGAACAGATTAATCGTAAAAACACGATAAATAAAATGGCCATACACAAGAAAGAAGAATTCAGCACGAAAGAACAACACCTGGCAGCTTTTGCAAAAGCTATCAGTCACCCGGCCCGTATTGCCATTCTCAGTGTACTGGCAAAACGTAACCAGTGTATTTGTGGTGAGATCGTAGAGATATTACCACTTGCACAAAGCACCGTGAGTCAGCATCTCAAAGAATTAAAGAATGCCGGTCTCATCGATGGCGAAGTCGATGGGCCACGAACTTGTTACTGCATCAACTGGAAAGCCTTTGAAAAATTCAATGCCGATTTTAATTCACTCTTTGAAAAACTAAAAGAGGCGAACGCCAAATGCTGTTAATCATCAACCATATAACCTTTCATTTAAAACAAACAACATGACAACAGAAACACAACTGAAAGAAATTGTAAAACAGAAGTACAGCGAAATTGCTTTACAGGATAAAGAAACCAATCAATCGTCCTGCTGTGGTGCCGGTGGTTGCTCAACAGAAGTGTATAATATCATGAGTGATGATTATACAAATCTCAAGGGATACAATTCTGATGCTGATCTTGGATTAGGTTGTGGTTTGCCAACTCAGTTTGCTAAAATTCGTCCGGGTGATACAGTGATCGATTTGGGAAGCGGTGCAGGTAACGATTGTTTTATTGCAGTGGCAGAAACAGGACCAACAGGGAAAGTAATTGGTATCGACTTTACACCTGCCATGATCGATAAAGCAAGAACCAATGCAGAAAAAAGAGGATTGAATAACGTAGAGTTTCGCCAGGGAGATATTGAACACATGCCTGTAACTGCAAACACAGCAGATGTGGTTGTAAGCAACTGTGTATTGAATTTGGTTCCGAATAAAGACGGTGTATTCAAGGATATTTTTCGTGTGTTGAAAGCCGGTGGCCATTTCAGTATTTCAGATGTGGTGTTGGTTGGAAATCTTCCTGATGCATTACGTAAAGATGCAGAGATGTATGCAGGTTGTGTTTCAGGTGCTATTCAAAAAGAAGTATATCTCGAACTGATCCAGCAAAATGGCTTTGAGCATATTACCGTCCAGAAGGAAAAAGCAATTAGTATTCCCGATGATATTTTGAAAAATTATTTGAATGAACAGGAACTTGCCGATTTCAAACAAGGTAATACCGGTATTTTCTCCATCACTGTATTTGCACAAAAGCCTTCCTGCTGTGCACCCGGCAGCGGCTGTTGTTAATTCTTTTTTCACATATAAACCTTAGCATCATGAACACAAATCAAAATGATCCCGGATGCTGCTCTACTGGCAGCGATTGTTGCGGCGGCATAACAGCCTGTTGTTAACAATAAAAAAGCCCTGCATAGCGGGGCTTTTTATTTATACGTTCGTATTTCAGTTTATAAAGTTGATCTCACTGCACCTCCATCGACCATGATCGTTTGTCCGGTTACAAAACGGCTTTGTTTACTCAACAACCAAACGGCAAGCGATGCAAAATCATCGGCTTCACCTAACACTCCAACAGGAATAAGTTGAATGGCAGTTTGTTTTACGTCGGCAAATGGCAAACCTGTTTGTTCACTTTTCTTATTATACAATCGATCTATCGCTGGAGTATTATGACTACCCGGTCCAAGTATATTCAACGTTACACCGCTCTTTCCAATTTCCTGGCTTAATGTTTTTACTAACCCAACAACCGCTAAACGCAGCGATGTACTTAATACCAAATTTTCAATGGGTTGTTTTACACTGGAGCTTTCAATATAAACGATTCGTCCATATCCTGCTTTTACCATTGCAGGTACAAAGGCTTGCGTCAGTTCAACTTTCCAGCGTAAGAGTTTTTGATAAGCATCATCCCAATCGCTCAGGGTTGTTTCCAATACTGTTTTAGCGGGTGGGCCGCCTGCATTCACCAGCATTCCATGCAGTTGTCGACCGCCAACAATTGCTTTCAATTTTTCGATCACTCCATGCTGTGTAATATCGCCCGTAACAATTTCTGCGTTTGCAATTGATCCATATTGTTCGTTGAGTTTCTCCTTTCCCCTCGCCACTACAATAACTTTCGCCCCTTCATTTAACAATGCAGTTGCAATGGCTTTTCCGAAACCGCTGGTTGCACCACCTACGATAAAGAGTTGATTTGCTAATTCAAGATTCATATAAATAATTTTTTACGGTCTGGCCACTTCGAGTGGCCTGACCTTACTGTACTAATTTATTTGCATGACGGCTTACCAGCAGCCATCCATTCTGCCGTTTTGCATACACTTCTGTATATAGTAAATGAATATCGATCGGCTTTCCTTCCATCACCACACTAAAAGTTCCTTTCCCGTTCACAATCACAAAACCTTTGTACACTCTTGCAGAAGCTTCTTCAACAACAACATTGTTCATTTTAAGTTTACCGCTTTTAATATCAGCAATTACTTCTTTCTTATTCTCGATCCACCCATTTGAATGAACATATTGCAAACGCTCATCCAGAATACTGTTCAATGAATCAAGTTCACCCTTCACCATCCAGCGGAATTTTGCTGCATGAAGTTTCAGCACAAATTTCTCTGTGGCTGATTCTTCTTTTGTTTTTTGTGCAAGAGCAACAGATGAAAAAAAGAGAAAGAAGATAAGTAAGAATTGTTTCATGTAAAATTGTTTGTACAGAACAAATGTAAAGCCGGGAAGGGGTAAAGACGTAAAGAAAAATCAAGTACATAAAAAACCCCGGCATTTTTGTCGGGGTTAAGTTAATATCTCGAAAAGCATTAAGCCTCCATGTGTACTTCAATTTCTTTTTGCAACGATTCAAAAATCTCATCGATCGTTCCTTCACCTTCAATTTCAGCAAGTTTATCAAACTGCTTGTAGTAATCAGCAACAACAGAAGTTTTAGTGCGGTATTCTACAATTCTTGCACGGTTGATCTCTTCGTTTGTATCATCACTGCGGCCGCTGGTTTTACCACGGTTGAGTAAACGCTTCACCAGTTCTTCTTCACTCACCAGCATTGAGATCATCGCATGGATCTGTGTGCCTTTCAGCTTCAGCAATTTATCCAGCGCTTCGGCCTGGGCAACTGTGCGTGGGAAACCATCAAACAAAAATCCTTTTGCTTGTGGATTTGCATCCAATGCGGAGCTGATCATTCCAATCACCACTTCATCCGGAACCAGGTGACCTTTGTCCATCAGCTTTTTGGCTTCCAGGCCAAGGGGTGTTTGGCCGGCAATTTCGCTACGGAGCAAATCCCCGGTACTGAGGTGCTTGAGACCATACTTTGAAATTAATTTCTCTGACTGGGTTCCTTTACCACTGCCCGGAGGGCCAAATAAGATCAAATTAAACATATGCAGAATGTAAGCTTGATGAAGTTGTAAATATAAACAGCATCATTTAAAAATCTGCAATCTGAACCTATTTTGATTGCAAATTGTTTAATACAAGGGTTTGTTAAGATAAAAACTCTGTCATTTAACAGACATCCGTTAGCTATTAACCTTTCGTAACTTTAGCAAACAATAAAAAAGATCATGAAGCAACTATTGATGATGCTTGTTCTGGTACAGCTTACATTTGTTAGCTGTGATGCACAATCAACCCAAACAAAAGAAAAAAAGATTACTATGAGTGAAGCAAAGAAAAACCCGGTTTATTCCAAAAATGATTCTTCAAAAGTGAACCTGAGTGAAGAAGAATGGAAAAAAATACTTCCATCGGATGTTTATTATATCGCTCGGCAAAAAGGAACAGAGCGCCCATGGACCAGTAAGTTTGAAAAATTTGAAGAAGTGGGAACTTATTATTGTGCAGCCTGCGGTAACTCTTTGTTTAAAAGCGATACCAAATTCGATAGTGGTTGCGGTTGGCCCAGCTTTTATGAACCTATCAGCAAAAGCTCGATCATATATACACCGGATAACACACATGGTATGCAACGCACAGAAGTTCAGTGTGGCCGCTGTAAAGCACATTTAGGTCATGTGTTTGAAGATGGTCCGCCACCAACAGGTTTACGTTATTGCATTAACGGTGTGATCCTTGATTTTGAAAAAGCAAAAGAGACCGAGAAGAAATTCAACGAGAAAAAAGGTTAAGTTTTTGATTTTCGATAATTATCAAAAGAAACGAATCATTACTGATTCGTTTCTTTATTATGTGAAGATTGATAACTGATTACACTGATTTACACAGATGCAGGTTCAGTCAATTAATTACTATCACCGTCAATAAACGTTTTGAAAATACTTCGGCGATCCAGTTCCATATCACTCAATTCTAGATCAATGGCTTTTGTGCTGAGGATAATTTCAATCAATGAAAAAATAAGTGATGTAAGTAAACTTAACAGGCTTAATGCAAACACCCATTTTGCAGCTGCATCATACTCACGGAAAATAAGATACATACAAATGATACAAAGCAAAAAACTCAGTACTCCCATCGCCTGCATATTTCTTATAAGGCTGATGCGTGTACGCAGGTTGCTGATCTGCTTATGAAGAAGATTACGGTCTTCTACTTTTATATATTCATCGTGCAGTTTTCGTACCAGTGATGCAATGGCCAAAAAACGATTGGTGTAAGCAAGCATCAGCAAGGTAATTGCCGGAAATAATAATGCGGGTGTGGTAATGGATAGTTCCATGACATGAATTTACGAATTGAAACCATACTCAGCACAATTCACACAACGAAGTATCACTTCCAGTTAAATTCTAATGGAACATTTAGTTTAATACTGAAGTTGCGCCCCATATTATACACACCTGTTTTACCTGTTGCCGGATTTTCACCTGCATATTTCAATCGGTTGAGATGATGCTGATACGCTACATCTGCAAGATTTGATGCCACGAAGTAAATACCGGCTATTGTTTTACCGTTCTTTTGAAACTCGGTACCAAGTCCGGCGTTTAATAATGTGAACGAAGAACTGGCAGTTTCTGTATTGTACGTTGTGAACGCATTCTTCTGTGCAAAATTATGATCAAGCTCCAGTTTGAAATAAGCATTGCGGACAGTCTTTTGCTGCCTGTGAAAAAGTTCAAACCGCAATTCACTTAACACTCTTGCTGCAGGTATGAACGGAATATTCTTGTTGCCTTCTAACCTTTCTGATAACAAGCCACGCACAAATGAAAATGAATTTTCAAAATGCAGCCAGTCTAACGGATGCGGATGAATATCCAGCGAAAGTTCCAATCCATACAATCTTGCATCCTGTTGTACAAAACGGAAAAGATAAAAATCTTCGCCATCAATGGTAATGATTGAATCGTTACCGGCAACAGAAGATTGCTTTTCGAAGAAAATATAGTTCTTGATATTATTATGGAACAATGAAGCCGTGAGTGTCAGATGCTCGCTGTTTAATTCAATACCTGCATCTGCCTGGAAACTTATTTCTGATTTGAGACCATTGTCGCCCACTTCATAACGGTTGGTTCCTTCGTGTGCACCATTGCTGCTTAATTCAGCCATGTTTGGTGCACGGAAACCTCTTGCCACATTAAAACGAAACAATACCGTTTTCGGAAATTCATAAGTGAAGCCTGCACTTGCAGATAAGTTCGAAAAGTTGCGTTCAAATGCATTGAACTTTACATCAGGACCTTCCAGCAATTCTTTTCCGTTAACTGTTCTGTTATCAAAGCGTACACCACCACTGAAATCAAAACCTTTCACTTTCTTTTGTAAGAAAACAAATGCACCTGCATCGTTTAAACTATAATCAGGAATAATTGCTTCAGCACCTTTGTTTGTATTCTGCTGATTCATACCACTCAGGCCAAATGAAACCTTCCAATCATTTATTTGTTTGAGATGATATTGCACATTGTAGTTGATCGTCTTCAGATCAAAATATAATTCCTGCTCAGCAGGATCCTCTGCATTACCATATTCTCTGCGTTGGTTACGTTGCAAACCAACATTCAGATTCAGTTTACCACCACGAATAAATAAACTGTTGTCACTAACAATTTTATCGTGTGTGATATGCTGATAAGGAATTGATGGAACAACAGATCTGAAATCATCATCTGTTGCAACAGCTTCAAATGAACTACCGCCATACTTAATAAAGTTCCCATCGTTATCACGCTCACCTTCCACCAATCCAAGCTTTTGATTGAATGTGCTGAACACAAGATGACTATATCCCCACTTTTTACTCAAACCCAGCATAGCACCAGCATTCCGTTCATTAAATTTTGAATTGAACACATAGCCATCTTCTGCATTTTTATAATCGGCTGCATCTTTAAATGAAGCATAGGTATTAAATAAAAATCCATTCTTATTACCGGCAACATTTCCTGAGAACCCTCGTTGCCTGTTATTGGTTTGATAATTACCAAACAGATTTGCTTTCAACTTCCCTTCTGCCACCGGCACATTGCTGATGAAGTTTACCACACCTGCAATTGCATCTGAGCCATACATCAATGAAGCGGGCCCTTTTAATATCTCTGCTTTCTGCACACTGTATTCATCCACTTCAATACCATGTTCATCGCCCCATTGCTGACCTTCCTGACGCAAACCATCATTGATCACCACAACTCTGTTATAACCCAAACCACGAATCACCGGTTTGCTGATAGCAGGACCGGTACTTGTTTGACTGATACCCGGCTTTTTTGTTAACGCCTCAATGATATTGGTTGAACCTGTCTGTAATAATTCCTGTTTACGCATCACCACAACCGGTGTAGTTACTTTACGTAACGAAGTTGCTGATGACACACCTGTTACCACCACTTCATTATGTTCGGCAACAGTTGGCTTCAATTGAAACACTTCTTCAATATCTGATTTGAATTCGATGTTGAGAATAACGCTGTTGAAACCGCTGTATGATATTTCTACCAGGTGCCAACCTGCCGGAAGGTCTTTAAACTGAAACTTTCCATTTGCATCGGCTGATGTTCCCCTTCGTAGATCGGGAATAAAGATATTAGCCCCTTGCAAACCTAGTTTGTCAATACTGTTTATTACTGAACCGGTAAAATCAACTGTCTTAGTCTGAGCTGAAACTGCAGCAACCAACAGAAAACAAACCGATAGGAATAATAGTTTTTTCATGCTTATTTTTTGAAACGATGTTGCAAATATAAGCGCCTGCGGTTTCGTTCCAAAAAAAATTTCGGGGTTACCGAACCTTTAACATGGGTTTTACCTGCTGTGTCATTCCGTTCTGGAAACGCATATAATAAACTCCGGCAGGTAAAGCATAACCCTCGAAAGTAACCTGGTATTTGCCTGAAGCATACACCCGATCAACCGGGGTTTGTATTACACGGCCAAGTGCATCCATCACCTGCACTAATGTGTGTCCGCCCTTGGTTGTAAAGCTGATGGTGGTAGAAGATGTAAATGGATTCGGGTAGTTTGAAATAAGTGTGATGCCTGCATTGCGGATATCATTCACATCAGTTGTGGTGCTGCAGTTGCCGCTTGCACAAAGACCTAGCTGCTGAAAGTTTTGCAGCATGATCGTTTCGAGTGTTGTACTATCAACACAAAACCAGTTTTGCAAAATGGTAGCATACACACTACGAAAATCAAATTGCATGGGAATATTATCATTCACTGTTGCGGTGGTGGGTATCGTTGGGTTAACACCGGAAATGCCAGGATTTACTTTTGTTCCAAATACAAAGAGTGGTGCTGCAGCGCCATGATCGGTTCCTGTACTGGCGTTAGATTTTATTCTTCGTCCAAATTCTGAAAAGGTCATACCTAATACACGGTCTTCAATACCCATTGCTTGCAGATCATCCTGGAATGCTTTTACCGCATCACTCAATCGCTGCATAAGCGTTGCATGATTACCTGTTGATGTATCGGTATTTGTTTGTGCTGAATGTGTATCGAATCCGCCCATGCTTACCATGTACACTCTTGTTTTCAATCCTCCTTTGATCAGCCGTGCAACAATTTTCAACTGATCGGCCAATGTGTTATTGGTTGGATATGTTCCCTGCGTTGGAACAGCTGCTGCAGCAGCAGAAATTCGAGTTGAGTATTGGTTGGATTGTTTTGCCACCAAACGCACATACTGCAAGGCATCACCGGCACGTGTTGCAGGAGCAGGATCCTGAATGCCATTGATAAGATTATAAAAATTTGTAGCGCTTGAAATACTGATGCCCATGTTTACACTTGGGCCTTGAAATGCAAGTGAAGCAGATGATCCGATTTGTATTCCCAAAGGATCCGGTACTGTTGTGTTAGGATAACCAACAGGATAATTCGGATACTGATCATTGAGATAACGGCCACCCCAGCCCGAAGTTAATTGTTCATCGCTATCAGCTGCACTCATCCAGATATCTGTTGCACGAAAATGAGAAAAGTTAGGATTAGGATAACCAACGGCCTGCACTAAACGCAGTTTACCATTGTTGTACAATGTTTGCAAACCCGTCATGGATGGATGAAGACCAACTGCATTTGTTCCGCTTAGGGATAATACTTTATTTTCTGCAATAGCAATATTTGACCTTGCATTGTAATACTTGCTGTATTGATCTAAAGGAATGACCATGTTCAATCCATCATTACCGCCATTGAGCTGAATAATCACCAATACACGATCTGTTTCAACATAGGTATTAAGCAAGGCGGCCATTACGGGATTATCGCCCAACACACGGATGGAAAAATTATCAACCAGCGAAGGCAATACTGCTGCCGGGATCGTATTCTGTAAAAAGTCTCTTCGTTTCATGTAAACGGGTTTTGATTTTACATCAACTGGTATTCGGCAAGGTTCATACAATACTTAAATAATCCACGTAAACGTGTATTCACAATATTGAAGTTGGTTGTTATGGGTGATCCGATATAAATGTTCCATGCATTGCTCCAGTAATAATCCTGATCTTGTCCCGTCAACAGAAAATCTTTTTTCAACTGATCTTTTGCCTGTTGTGAAATAGGAATACGGAACAGCATTTCAAACAATTCATTGATGAGCATATTAGGGTCAGCCGGATTGCTGAGTGTTTTCGTGAAAGCCACTGCATCAATCACAATCTTTTTCCCATTGCGTGTATAACCATTGCCGATCATGAGATCACTGAATTGATTTCGCTTTGGAAGTGTATCGGTATTGATCCATAATTCATAAAACTGCGGCACCTGGTAATAAGCAGGCCAGCCAGCTACACTTGGGGGATCTCCTAAATTCTGTTGGTAGTTCGCTGCAACTGTCATCACATAATTCCACATACCATATGCATCAGCATATTCAGTAACTGCATTGGGGAACAACACCCCCCATTCTCTGCAAATAGCACCTGCATGTTCCAATGGCGATTTCAACATAGCTCCCTGGTTGAGTACATCAAAGAAATGCTCGCTTTTTAACAGCGCACTTAAAGCAGGTTTTATTTCCCAATTATTGTTACGGAGTATTTGAGCTAATGGTTCAATTACGTTTGCCTCTGCTGCTGCATCAATTTCTGAATACACAAAAAAGCGATAGAGCTTTTTCGCCATGAAGCGTGAAACTTCCATGTTCCTGGCGAAGATCATATTCAGCAGATCATCTAATTCAAGATCACCTGCTGTTGTACCTGTTCTTCCGGTAATAACTGTATTACTAAAAAAAGAAGAGAATGTTTTATTTGTTGAATCGTGGCGTGACGAAGTGAAATACGAAGGGAATGTATTCACATTACTATCTGCCCGCCAACCGGTAAGCACTTTTGCAGCAGCTTTCACATCAGCCTCGGTATAGTTTGGATTATTTTCTTTCCCTAATGTAAACAGTTCCTGCAGCTCTCGTGCATAGTTTTCATCCGGCGCAGTGGCTGTATTCAATCGTCCATTGAGATAGATCAACATGGCAGGATCAAGTGTTATATCACGCACCAGTTGCTTGAAATTCCCCAATGATTTTGTTCTGAGGAGATTGACATGCTTGTATAAAAAATTTGCATTGCCTACATCTACTGTTTCTGTTGCAAAATGATTGTGCCAGAACAGTAACATCTTTTCACGAATGCTTCTGTCTTGCTGAATAATGCAACCCATCCACCATTTTTTAAACGCTGCTCTTCTGCGGCTTTGGATCGTTCCATCATTATTCACGCTGTTCACCCATGTTTCACCGGCAACCACATCATTATCGGGAGTGGTTGCGCCTGTTACACCATCATAATCTTTTACGGGAGGAGCAGGTAAAGGAGCAGTTGGATTTAATAGTTCATCAACCGCCTCATTCATTGTTTTCCCTGCGAAGTAATTAATATCGGCAAGCGTTGCACCAAACATGCAGCGTTTAAGTAAATGCACCACTTCATTTTTGGTCCATTGCCCGTTGTAGGCATTCAGGCCCGAATATGTTCTTGCTGAAGTTTTTGAAATGCTGTGAACAGCAGTTCCCGATCGTTTACCCGCAGTAAGAAATTCCCTGCGATCCATAGTTAATTTGGTTTTGATGTGAGGGATACAAGATCGTTAGACTTATGAATGTACAAAAAGTTTAATGACGGCAGTAAAGAAAGAACCACATGAAAAAGCCCCTTTGCAGGGGCCATCTCATTCGTATTTTTTATCATTTGTTACGTAATATTTTCGATAATTCCGGCAATGCCTTGCCCGCCACCGACACATGCTGTAACAATTCCGTATTTTTTGTTGAGACGTTTCATATCCTGTGTGATCTGGATCGTCAATTTAGCACCTGTACATCCCAAGGGATGACCTAATGCGATTGCGCCACCGTTGATATTTACAATATCCGGATTGAGATCAAGTGTGCGGATAACTGCCAACGCCTGCGATGCAAACGCTTCGTTCAATTCAAACAGGTCGATATCACCCAGATTCATATTTGCCTGCTTCAATACTTTCGGCACTGCTTCAACCGGACCAATCCCCATAACACGTGGGTGCACACCCGCAGACACACAATTCACCAAACGTGCAATTGGTTTTAATCCCAATTGATTCACTAATCGCTCACTCATCACCAATACAAACGCAGCACCATCACTTGTTTGCGATGAGTTGCCGGCTGTAACTGTTCCGTTCACTGCAAATGCAGGTTTCAGTTTTGCCAATGATTCTGTATTTGTATCAGCACGCACGCCTTCATCGGTATCGATCACATAATTTTTTGTTTGCTTTTTCCCCTTTGCATCAAGTGCTACTTCTTCTACATTAATTGGAAGAATTCCTCCTTTGAAAAAACCATTCTCAATGGCAGCTTTTGCTTTCATATGTGAATTGTATGCAAACAGATCCTGGTCTTCACGACTCACGTTGTAATCTTTCGCAACCGCTTCGGCAGTTAAGCCCATGCTTAAATAATAATCGGGTTCATCCTTCGCAATGGAATAAGCAGGCACGGTTTTCCAACCTGCTGTTGGCACCATGCTCATACTTTCAGTTCCACCCGCAATAATACATTCGGCCATACCCATACGAATCTTTGAAGTGGCGATAGCGATTGTTTCCAAACCACTGGCGCAATAACGGTTCACCGTCATACCCGGTGCATGAAAACCAACAGCACGTGCAGCAATAATGCGGCCTACCTGTAACCCCTGCTCAGCTTCAGGCACCGCATTTCCTACAATTACATCATCCACTTGCTTTGGATCAAGTTGCGGCACGCTTGCCAGCAAGCCTTTAATGACATCAATAGCCAGATCATCGGGCCTTGTAAAACGGAATCCGCCACGTTTTGATTTGCCCACTGCTGTGCGGTAACCCGCTACGATATATGCTTCCTGCATAGTAATAATTTTAGGTTCAATCGTTAAATAGTTGTTTATGCAACTTTCTAGTTCAAAGTTAAGGTTTCAAAAGAAATATCAGCAAATGAATGCTGTTAATTTGTGATCCGGTTTTGGGGTTTATCTTCGCAGCCATGTACAAGTTGATTCGCTCGTTTTTCTTTTTGTTTGACGCAGAGAAAGTGCACTATTTCGCCATGAATGCTCTGCGATTCTTCTGTTCAATTGGATTCATCAGAAAACTGTTAGCTGCAAGCTTTCAACCAACAGCAAAAAATCTGGCTGTTGAAAAGTGGGGATTGGAATTTAAGAATCCTGTTGGCCTTGCAGCGGGTTTTGATAAAAATGCAAAGTATCTGCGGGAACTGGAAGTGCTGGGTTTTGGTTTTGTGGAAATTGGAACCGTTACACCCAAACCGCAGGATGGTAATGACAAACCCCGCCTGTTTCGTTTACCAAAAGACAAAGCCATCATCAACCGCATGGGTTTTAATAATGAAGGAGTGGAAGCTGTAAAGAAACGCTTAGTAGAATGGCGAAGGAAGTACGAGGTACGAAGAAAGAAGTACGACGACCACTCACCACTCACCACTCACCACTCACATCTTATCATTGGGGGTAACATCGGCAAAAATAAAGTAACACCGAACGAAGATGCATGGAAAGATTATGAGATCTGTTTTAATGAACTGTTTGATTACGTCGATTATTTTGTGGTGAATGTGAGTAGCCCCAACACACCGGGCTTACGTCAGCTGCAGGAGAAAGATTCGTTGCATAAAATTTTATCACATCTGCAAACGCTGAGAGCCGAACGTTTAAAACTTAAAGCGGAAGAACATATTCAAAAACCAATCCTGCTGAAAATTGCACCCGACTTAACTCAATCGCAGTTAGATGATGTGATCGATCTTGCAAGAGAAATTCAACTCGATGGATTGGTGGCGAGCAATACAACAATTAGTCGTGAAGGACTTTCAACAGATTCTTCCATTGTTGCCGCTATTGGCGCAGGTGGACTTAGTGGTTTGCCGGTGAAGAAACGCAGTACTGAAATTGTACAGTACATTGCACAAAAATTAAAAGGCGAGGTACCTGTTATGGCAAGTGGCGGCATTTTCACTGCAGCGGATGCAAAAGAAAAACTGAATGCTGGTGCAGCATTGGTGCAGGTATGGACCGGTTTTATTTATGAAGGTCCTGCTATTGCAAAGAAAATCTGTAACAACATAAATCAATAAGCAATGGGCAAAAGACAATTGGCAAACTGATTTGCCGATTGCATGTTGCAAATTGACAATTCAAGAAAAAATGGAACATCTTTTTACATCAGAGAGTATTATCAGTTTTATCGTTCTTGTTGTGCTTGAAATAGTGCTTGGAATAGACAATGTAATTTTTGTAAGTATTATTCTCAACCGTTTAAAATCAATCAAGGATCAGAAGCGGGCACGCAGACTGTGGATGATCACCGGTATCCTTTCCCGTAGTTTATTGCTGATGGGATTAGGATGGTTGCTATCACAAAAAGGAAAAGCAGTATTCACAGTTGCAGGAAAAGGATTTGACCTTGCAAGCTTGGTAATGCTCGCCGGAGGTTTGTTCCTTATTTACAAATCGGTTCATGAAATACACCAGAAGCTGGAAGGAGAAGATCCAAACCAGGCTAATAAAAACGCAAAAGGAATTTCCTTTGGTCAGGCCATTGGTCAAATTATTCTGATCGATGCGGTGTTCTCGTTTGACAGCATTATTACTGCAGGTGGTACAGCAAAGCATGTTGAGATCATGATCGCTGCGGTTGTAATTGCGATGACGGTGATGTTTTTATTCAGTCCGAAAATTGCAGGATTTATTCATAAACATCCAACATTGAAAATGCTGGCCCTCTCCTTTCTTGTAATGATCGGGTTGAGTTTAGTAATTGAAGGATGGAATGCAGAAGCAGCACATGAGTTGCACCTCAAGAATTATATTTACTTCGGTATGGCCTTCTCATTTATTGTAGAAATGCTTAATATGGTGATGATGAGCAGGGCTAAAAAGAAACGTGTGGTGGAATTGAATGAGCCAAAACTGGAAGAGAAAATCGAAAGTGACCAGGCACACTAAAGAAAAAATAAATAGTCTAAAAAAAGTCGCTGCAATGCAGCGACTTTTTTTATGTGAACAAGGTGGGATTGATTCCACCATGCGGTTTTTTTCCTAAATGTTCATACGCTTTCATTGTAACTTCTCTTCCTCTTGGAGTTCGTTGTAGAAAACCTTCCTGTATCAGGAATGGTTCATACACTTCTTCCAACGTACCTGACTCTTCACCAACTGCTGTTGCAATCGTGGTAATACCAACAGGTCCGCCTTTGAATTTTTCAATAATGGTCAGGAGAATTTTATTATCCATATCATCCAATCCATACTCATCCACATTCAACGCTTTGAGACCATGTTGCGTTACACCAAGATCAATTACACCATTACCCAACACCATCGCAAAATCACGCATGCGACGTAACAGTCCATTGGCAATTCGTGGTGTGGCACGGCTGCGTCCTGCAATTTCTTTTGATGCATCGCTGGTGATCTTCACATTTAAAATACCTGCTGCACGCAGAATAATTTTTTGCAGCGTTTCTGCATTATAATATTCCAGTCTTGATTTAATAGCAAAACGTGATAACAACGGCGCACTCAATAAACCACTTCTTGTAGTTGCGCCTACCAATGTAAACGGATTGAGATTAAGTTGAATACTTCTTGCATTGGGTCCACTGTCGATCATAATATCAATGCGGTAATCCTCCATCGCCGCATATAAATATTCTTCTACCACAGTACTTAAGCGATGGATCTCATCAATAAACAATACATCATTGGCTTCAAGTCCTGTTAACAACCCAGCAAGATCACCTGGCTTTTCAATAACAGGTCCGCTTGTTTCTTTAATGTTTACACCCAATTCATTTGCCACAATTCGACTTAATGTTGTTTTGCCCAAACCCGGAGGACCATGAAACAATACATGATCCAATGCTTCGCCACGCATCTTCGCAGCTTTGATAAATATCTTGAGATTCTCAATGATCTGTTGCTGACCACTGAAGTCTTCAATATTCGAGGGACGAATATTATTTTCAAATTCTTTTTCCGCAGCACTTAATGCTTCTCTGTCGCTATTTAAATTGGGATTGGCCATTTCTCGTTGTAACTTACTGTAAAACTAAACAATAAAACCAATCGTCATGAAAATAGGAATACTTGGTACCGGTGCTGTTGGCCAAACAATTGGCACAGCATTGATCAACAAAGGTCACGAAGTGTTGTTGGGCAGCCGCACCGCCACAAACCAAAAAGCACTTGCATGGACGGCACAAAACGGAAGTAATGCAAAGAACGGTACGTTTGAAGATGCCGCAGTTTTTGCAGAATTGATTTTTCTTTGTCTCAATGGAACCGGTGCTGTTGATGCATTGCAGCAGGCAGGTAGTCATAATTTTAGTCGCAAAGTGGTGATAGATGTAACCAATCCACTCGACTTTTCGCATGGCATGCCGCCTTCTTTATTACCGGAATACAGCAATAGCTGGTCGCTGGGCGAAGAAATACAAAAACAGTTGGAAGATGCACGAGTGGTAAAGGCGTTGAATACAGTTACAGCAAAGCTGATGGTAAATGCAGCGTTGGTAAACGATGCTAATCACAACCTGTTCATTTGCGGGAATGATATAGATGCAAAAAATAAGGTGAAGCATCTGCTGGCAGAAAACTTCAACTGGAAACCGGAAAACATTCTGGATCTCGGCGATATGAAGTATGCACGTATGACTGAAGGCATTGTTCCTTTCTGGGTAAGCGTTATGCAACAACAGGGAACAGCAATGTTTAATTATTTAGTTGTGAGATGATGAGATAGCATCTGCTGCAACACGATTAAGTTTATATTCTGGTTGTAAACAATAGCTCTGTTAAGACTCATTACTGATCATTCATTACTCATCATAAATACCTATTCATCTGCAAGATCAAATCTGGATCGGGACAATTTTTTAAATAGAAATTTTTATCGCTCATCCTGCATACGCCCGGATAATCTCCTTCATGCAATTCAATATTTTCAATGATCTGGAAATGCAGGTGTGGAGGCCAATGTCCATTTTCATGTGGTTCACCAAAATGTGCAAACTCCTGTTCACGGTTGATGTATTGTCCTTCAACAATAGCAATATCCTTTAAACTTACATGACCCCAGAGTGTATAAAATGCAGCACTTTCCAATTGATGCAGCAGAATAATTGTTGCACCATAATCACCATAACGGTCGTTGAATTTAAAACTGTGCACCATACCACCCAGCGGCGCAAACACAGGTGTTCCGGCTTTACCCCAAATATCAACACCTAAATGCAAACGTCTTGGTTCGCCGCCATCAATATCATCAAATACTTTACTTCTGCTGTAAACAGTTCGATGTTCTGCATAGCCGCCAATACCATATCGGGCACCTGCATTGCTTAACTGTTGATCAACATAGCTGCTGAATTTTGAAACATCCTCGATCACATCTTTGGTCAGTGCTTTATTCGCTTCGGTAAAATCCATTTTCAGCAATCGATCTTTTTCGGGATCAAAAGGAACAACAGGATAATACTGATGCTTGTTCTTTTCGAGAATATTGATAAGTGGCGTGCTCATTCGTTTGTTTCCTCTTTATATTAGTAGCTGCTAAATTACCACTCTAAAACGACAGGTTATGTATAAACTGCTTTTGTCTATTTTATTAACAGTTTCTGTGCAAACCATTTTTGCCCAGGAAAATCCGTTGTGGATGCGTTACCCTGCCATCAGTCCCGATGGAAAAGAAATTGTATTCAGCTATAAAGGCGATCTGTATAAAGTAAGTGCCGATGGCGGTACAGCTTTAGCACTCACCATGCATGAAGCACACGACTATCAACCGGTGTGGAGCCGAGATGGAAAAACGATTGCATTTGCAAGTGACCGTTATGGCAATTTCGATGTGTTTACGATTCCATCAAGCGGTGGTGAAGTAATAAGATTGACTTATAACTCTGCTAATGATTTTCCATTTGATTTCAGCATCGACAACCAATCTGTATTGTTCGGAAGTGCAAGACATACAGTGAATACTAATGTACGTTTCCCAAGAGGTGCTTTGTTTTTGCAATCGTACTTAGCTCCTGTTAAAGGAGGAAGAAGTGTATTGATCTCTGCAACAGGTATGGAACATGCACAATACAACAGCAAAGGCGAAATGATCGTCTACCAGGATCGAAAAGGCACAGAAGATGCCTGGCGTAAACATCATACATCATCACTAACAAGAGATATCTGGTTGTATGATGTTAAAACAAAAAACTATTCCAAGTTGAGTGGTTATGAAGGCGAAGACCGTGAACCCGTTTTCAGCAGTGATGATCAGTATGTGTATTATCTCTCCGAAAAAAATGGCAATCAGAATATTTACAAAGCACCTATCCGTTTAAAAATTGCAGAGAAGCAGATCAGTTCATTTAAAGATCATCCTGTTCGTCATTTAACCAGGTCAAACGACAACACACTTTGCTTCACCTGGAACGGAGAAATTTATACTGTAAAAAATGATGGAGAGCCAAAGAAAGTAAACGTAAATGTTATTGCAGATGCAAAAACAAATGAAGAACGGATTGTTCCGGTGGTTGCTACTAATGGCGATTTTGCTGTTTCACCTAACGGAAAGGAAGTAGCGATTATCTATCGTGGTGAAGTTTTTGTAACAAGTGTGGAAGGCGGCATTACCAAACGTATTACCAACACACCGCAGCAGGAACGTATGGTAGAGTTTGGTGCCGATGGTAAAAGCATTTACTATTCAACCGAACGTAACGGCAGCTGGGATATTTACCGTTCCAGTATTGTTCGCAAAGAAGAACCTTATTTCTATGCATCTACTTTATTAAAAGAAGAAGCAGTGATTGCAACCGATAAAGAAGAATTTCAACCCGATGTTTCTCCCGATGGAAAAGAAATTGCTTATCTCGAAGAACGCAACATCATTAAAATATACAATATCGCATCAAAGACATTTAGGACAATTATTCCTGCCGGGATAAATTTTTCTTATGCAGATGGTGATCAGAGTTATGATTGGAGCCCGGATAGTAAATGGCTGGCAACGGTGAGCAGTAAAGGTCGTTATGGTTCAAGAGAAGTAGTGATCTATAAAGCTGATGGCTCTGATAAAGATGGCACCGATGTTACACAAAGCGGTTTTTTTGATGGCGGACAAACTTACGTGTTGGATGGAAAAGCAATGTTATGGGCAACCGATAAATATGGTAAACGTCCATTGGCTTACCAAGGCGCAAGAGAATCCGACATCTCTATTATGTTTTTTGATAAAGATGGTTATGATCGTTTCCGTTTAAGTAAAGAAGATTATGCTTTGCTGAAAGAACAGGAAGACAAAACAAAGAAAGACTCAGCAACAAGAGTAAAAGATTCGATTACAAAGAAAAACTGGCAGCCCAATTTTGAAAATATTCATGACCGCAAAATTCGTTTAACTGTCAACTCAATGAATATTGGCAGTTATGCATTATCTGCTACAGGCGATAAACTGTGGTACTCTGCCACAACAGAACGTAATACCGATCTCTGGGAAATGAATACCCGTACAAGAGAAACAAAGATCGTTACACGTTTAGGAAATGGTGCAGATTTTATTGCTTCAGCTGATGGCAAAGCCTTGTTTGTGATCAGCGAACAGGGTTTAATGAAGTTTGAAACTGAAACAGGTAAGATCACTCCGATCAGCATCCGTAGTGAAATGGTTTTGAATACCGCAGGTGAGCGGGCTTATATTCTTGAGCATGCATGGCGGCAGGTAAAGAAAAAATTCTATGATCCCAAACTGCATGGTGTTGATTGGGAAATGTATAAAAAAGCATACAGCAGATTCTTACCTTATATCAACAATAATTATGATTTCCAGGAATTGCTGAGTGAAATGCTGGGTGAGTTAAATGCATCACATACAGGAGGAAGATATAATTCACAAAATCCAAATGCAGATCAAACCGCATCGCTTGGTTTGTTTTATGATGAGTTTGTTGGAGGTGATGGTTTAAAAATCACAGAAGTGATCACTGGTGGACCATTAGACATTGCAAACAGCAAAGTAAAAGCAGGAATGATCATTGAAAAAATTGATGGTGATGCTGTAACAGCTGCAAGTGATTGGGCACGCTTATTAAATCGTAAGGCAGGAAGAAATGTATTACTCTCAATATTTGATCCTGCAAAAAACAATCGCTTTGAAGAAAGTTTAAAACCAATTACAGGTGCTGCAGAACAGGGTTTACTTTATACACGTTGGGTAAACATGATGCGGACCATGGTTGATAAACTGAGTGGAGAAAAAGTTGGTTATGTGCATGTACAGGGAATGAACGATGGCAGTTACAGAACCGTGTATGAAGAAGTGCTTGGACGCAACGCCGGTAAAGAAGCATTGATCGTTGATACACGTTTCAACGGTGGTGGCTGGTTACATGAAGACCTGTCGAATTTTCTCAACGGAAAAAATTACATCACGTTTAAACCCTATGGCTTTAGTGCAGAAGGTGGTGAACCGCAGGGCAAATGGTTTAAACCAAGTTGTGTAGTGATGAGCGAAGCCAATTACAGTGATGCACATACCTTCCCCTATGCATACCGTGCAAAAGGAATTGGAAAGTTGATTGGTATGCCGGTACCAGGCACCAGTACATCGGTTTGGTGGGAAACACAAATTGATCCAACACTTGTATTTGGCATACCTATGATCGGAAACTTTGGCGTAAAAGAAAATCGTTTGCTGGAAAACTTTCAGCTGGAACCGGATGTACGTGTTGAACTTCCGTATGATGCGCTCATCAATGGGAAAGATACCCAGATTGAAAAAGCTGTGGAAGAAATGCTGAAAGCGATTAAGAAATAATCAACTGCTTTAAAACAAAAAGGCGATAGTTTAAAAACTATCGCCTTTTTTTATAATTTTTTCAACGGAAGATCGACAAACAACTGCCCCACTTGTCTTCCTTGGTTAATACCTGCATTTACTGAAAACCTGAAATTAATACCACTCACGAGCCTTGATTTACCTACATCCTGAAGAAATCCATCAAGACTTGAATATGTCCATGTACCATATAAAGTATTTTGCGTACTGTCAATAACGGCATATTCAGTACCAAAAGATTCTTCCAATACATGTACTGCTGAAGCTGCTGCACAAGCTGATGTTGAGGGATAAGAAGGATGTTGGAGTGTAGGTATAACTGTTGTCCAGTTGTTGAAACCCATAACGTTTCTTATATAAGTTATAGGGCGCAAAAGAGAATAGGTAAACTTAGCTTTAAATACAGCGGCAATGGCATCAAACATTGAACAAAATGTTTTTGCATAAATCACACTGGCTTCTTCCAGATTTGTATGTTCTTTAGTTATGATTTGAGACGTAAGTTTTGCTATATGAGCAGGTGTATTATAATTTCCTCTGATGTCTCTCCATGCTTGTGACAGCCTTATATCATCAACTGTAAGATTTAAACTTAAATTATAAATTTCATTCGCTGCATTATAAAAGTCTGAAGAAGGTTCAGCAGAATAAACAGGAGGTGCAGGCGGCAATGTTATATTAACCGCATTTGAATAAAACGTTCTCAAGTTTCCCTGACATGCACCTGCTGCAGGAAAAAATCCAGGGAATGTGGGTACCCAGTTACCAAGTCCACCTAAAGGTATATAAGGCGAACAACCGGCCAATGTTCCATTTGCATTTAATGTACCGTCGGTTGTACTCCATGTATAAATAACATCGGCTACATATTTTCCAAACTCAATCGAAAATTGAAGTTGCTCTGCAGATACTTCTTTTAGGAAAGCAGCATTATTAGACGCTTCCATTTGTTGGATGGATGCAAGATCAGCATTGGCGTTATAACTCTTGATGATTCTGCTCGCTGTACTTGCAATAGCAGCATTTGCACAAGCGGGCCAATAGTATTCCTTTTTATTGCTAAACTCAATGCTGTTGCCGGTGATGTACCTGTACATTGATTGATAGGATGGCATTCCCGGAACAACAGACTCATAAAGTGCAATGCCTGAGTAGCTAAGTATCCTCGCAATTTGAGGCGGCGGGAAGGGCGTATTTTTGGATAAATCGGCTAATAATGAAAACCAAGCTGTCGGAATACCGGCATCATATTTTTTGGCAAAGGGTAGTATATTGATCGGATCCAACTTTTTTTGCATAACCATTTTTTCACCTGGTTCAGCAGCGGGGGAAATTTCTTTTTCGCAGCCAGTCACTATCAGCATTATACTCAGTATAGATCCTGATAAAACGTGTTTCATTTTCATAATATTCTTATTTGACTGTAAATATGAAAACTAAACACTACTGCTAAGTGGTAAATAAACGACTTTCTGCGTTTACTCTTTCAATAGACCGAGCGTTCGCTCAAGCGCTTTTGATTCCTGATTGAAAAGTAACGTAGGAGGCACAGATGCAAACTCCTTATAATCTTTTACAAGATGCTGATAGTCGTGATAGCCAGTTGCTATTGCAATAGTAAGCCAGCTATGAAACGGATTCGCAAGCCGCATACAATAAGACTGATGAAAACGGGCTATGCGTGAAAAATGTTTGGGACTTACACCAACATATTTTTCAGATTTCCGTTCAAATTGCCTTTGCGACAAACATGCTTGACTGGCCAGCCAATCAATAGAATGATTTTGATTGTTTGCAGCGATTAATTGAAACACTTCTTCAAAGGGTTCATTTTTGGCACGGATTTTCTTTACGATGGTCAAAAGAAATTCTTCAATAAAACCAATCATCTCTACATAGCTTTGTGCATCAGCAAGTTTATCATTTGTCTCACGACCTTCAACAGGAAAAACAGATTCAAGATCAATATGTTGATTTAACAATTCGCTTCCGGGTATTCCGGTTAAACGATAGATGCCTCCGGGCTTAAATACAACTTGTATCATTAATATTTCCGAAGAAGCACTTAACCTGTTTATGCGACTTGTAAACTGTCCGGTAATTACCGAACGGGGTCTTGCAATTGTTTTATTTTCTCCCAACACTTCTGTGATTTCAGCACCTTTCAAATAAAACACAATACAGTTTTCCGGATGTACAGGGTAGGGTTTAGCATTGATCGCAAGGTGAGAAGGTACAACAAAATGCCTCAGGCGGTATACTGAGACAAACTCATTTAATGATGGTATGGGGCTAACGTTTTTGAATATCATAGCTACTTGCTCAGCCTCTCTTTAATAAAAATTAACCGTTGTTATAAAGATAATTTAAAATGTCAAAGAAAGAAACCCATTACAGGTACCTCTTACATTCATTTTTTATAATGACAATTATTTTAAGGCAAAATAAATTTTATGTTATTGCCTTTACGAAGATTGAAAAAGGTAAAGCAGCTCAAAATGAGCTGAAGGCGCACGCTTAAAGCCTAAAGCTCTTTTCTAACAGGTAACATGAAATGCAAAAAAAATTAAAAAAATAACCCCAAATTATGCTTTGGGGTCTTTGTATTTCGCAGATCAGCAATCAGCAAACAACAAGTTCTTGTTTACTGTAAAAAAACGATTTCACAGGGATGTTAATGGAGTTGATTAGCTCTTCTTCTAACATATTTGCAAACGTTTCAAAATACATGATCACATCTTCCCGCACATTACGTTTCAACCAGCGAAAACCACCAGGCAATCGTTGCAACACGGCTTTGTCTTCCAGATATTCCAGGTTATGAATATCACTCGGCGTTAAACCAATTTCCTGCAGTTTGGTAATGAGTAAGCCTGCCGGTGCATTTGTAGTACCACAATAATCTTCGGCAAGCTCGGTCCACTCACCAATGCCGGTGTGTGCATACGCCAATATTTCTTCCTTACTTAATTTGGTAACTACCTGTGTAAGATTACCGCAATTGCATGCACCATGATTACCCCACGCATACGCAGCTCCGTTACGTAACCTTGCTGCGGTTTCACGCAGCGCTCCAATAAGTTGAATATTTGCCTGTGCCATACGCTAATTTCCAACTAATACAAAAATGCCGCTGCTTTTGTTGAAACATTAACATCGTTAAAAAATATTTACATCAACATTTCGTTTAAGCACTATCGCATGAAGAAACATTACTTCTTTATACTGGCTTTTTCCCTTCTGTTTAGCTTATTCGCACAGGCACAAATGATCACAGGTGTGTGGAAAGGCAAAGTGGGCAGCGGTTTAAAGCCAGCCAAACTTGAATTGAAACTCATTCAGCGTGGCGACAGTTTATTCGGCACATCCTACTACTACGAGAATCCCACTAACTACCGTCGTTATGCGGTGAAAGGCTATTTCAACCAGCAAACAAATGAAGTAGTTTGGTGGGATGATGAGTTGCTGGAAGCAAAAACAGGACGTATTGCCATTACCTCACCCGGCGCAGTACCATTATTGATGGAAGCAGATTTTAATTGTCCCGGTGGCGGAGTAATGATGCTTGATGGAAAAGCTGTGACCAAAGAAGAACAAAGAAACAAAGGCGATCTGCATTTAGATAAAGTGGAACAACCACAGTTTACCGACGAATGGAATTATGTGATCGATAATTATACTGTTGGTGCTAATGATCCTGATTTTATTGATAGTGTGGCAACGATTCATAAAACGGTGAAGCAACCGGAAGTTGTAGTAGTTACACCTCCACCGGTTATTGTAACCGAACAGCCGAAACGTGAAGAGCCAAAGTCTGAGCCAGTAGTTGTACAACCTCAACCAACGATTCCGAAGGAAACACAACCGGTTACGAAATCAGAAAACAAACCACCTGTAAAAGAACCAGCAGTTACTGTTACGAAAGCGCCAACCATTAAAGAGAAATTTGTTGAACGCAAAAAAGTATTGACAACGGAATTGCCTTTGCTCGGTGATACAATTGAAATTCATTTTTATGACAATGCTGAGATCGATGGTGATTCTATTTCACTGTTCATGAATAACCGTTTGGTATTTGAACATGTAAAGCTGAGCGATAAACCATACGTTGTAAAATTTGCAGTGAAAGAATTAACTGAAACAAATGAGCTTGTGATGGTAGCGGAAAACCTTGGTGCTATTCCACCCAACACATCTTACATGATCGCCTATGTAAATGGAGTACGTTACACCGCAAATTTAGAGAGTACAGAAAACAGCAGTGCAATGATACGGTTTGTGAAGAAAGAGTAAGCTAAGGGTTTGGAATGAGGGAAATGAGGATCGTTCGCTTTGCTTACAATATTTACCACAGAGACACTGAGAAAGAAGAATTTTTAAAATGATTTAGCAAAATAAAAGCTGTGCAGTACTGCACAGCTTTTTTATTTTATGACGATTGATGAACCACAGCTCACACTCACCATTCACTACTCACCACTCACCCCTTGATTTGCTTCAATATTTCTTCGATTGCTTTATCCAGTTGCGGATCTTTACCATTGAGTTTGTCTTCAAAACTGTTGATCAGTAAAATATCCGGTTGCACTCCACTCATCTCTAAGTCTTTTCCATCGAGTGAATAACAACCCCAGGCCGGCATACGCACACTACTGCCATCAACCAAACCAATACCACTGGTGAAGATGATCCAGCGATACGTACCATTACCAATGATCTTTCCAAGCTTTAATGCTTTAAACCCTTGCGCTGTCATTTCTGCATCGCTCAACGATTGTTCATTGATGAGTAAAATGATTGGTTTATCTGCCGGTGAAAAGTTCGACTGCGGCGCTAACTTTCCTTCACGATATTTCCATTGCAAATAGGTACGCTGACTTAAAAACTTCAACACCTCATCATGCACATTACCGCCGGTATTATAACGCAGATCAAAGATGAGTGCATCTTTATTGATCAACTCCTGTGTCATGTCGGTAATAAATTGGTCCAGTTCACCCGTGCCCATGTTTTTCATATAACCATAAGCAATTCGTCCTTTACTTTTTTCATCCACACGTTTTTGATTATTATCAATCCACTCATCGTAAAGTGTATTAAACAAACTTGCCTGTGGATGAATTTTCACATTCACCATTTCTGTACCACGTTTGAAAGTAAGTTTCAATTCTCTGTCACGTGAGGGTAAGGTGAAATAAGCATTACGGTCTTTGTTTATATCAACGGTTTCGTCATTCACGTTCACCAATACATCCCCGGGTTTGATATCGATGGATTTGCGATCTGCAGCCGAACGCTTCGCAATATATTTTACTTTGTAAGGCTCATCATTTTCGAAGATGATACCTGTTTCCATGGTGGCACTGTTCAATGCAATATTTTCATCATCACCAAACGTACCAAAACCCTGGTGCGATGAATTTAGTTCACCCAACAAGTCATTCAATAACGTGCGCAGATCAGCACGACTATTGAGATAAGGAAGAAACTGTTTGTAATATTCCTTTGTTTTCTTCCAATCGAGTCCATGGAATTTCTCATCATAATAACCTTCTTCCATGCCGGCCCATGTTTCGTAAAACATCTGGTTGAATTCTTCCTGCAGATTACGACGGAACGTGTAACCAATACTTACAGGATCAAGACGATTGGCATCAAGATTCAGTTTTGCAATAGTTCCGTTTGACAATGCATAAAACTTATCGCTCACTTCAATTGTTTCAAAACCAAAAATATTATCAGTGCCTGCTATCTTCTCTGTCTTGTTTTGTTCAAATGGTTCAATCACTGTTTTCCAGATCGCATTACGACCCTCTCCATGATTACTTACAAACAAAACCGTTGTCTTCTCTCCTTTCTGATACACATTAATTAGATACTGTGCACCAAGTGAAGGGCTGATCTGCTCTAACCTTTCCATCAACAGATCGGTATCAACTGTAATTACTTTACCAGAATCTGCGTTTGGACCTTTCGCATCTTTCTTTTCTTCTTTGAACAGTTCATTATACTTATCTAAACGATAAGGCTCATCTAATTTCTCTAACGCAATACGATACACTTTCGCATTGGCCATACCAAATGGATAAGATGGTTTTAAGCGTTGTGAAACGAAGTAGATATATTTTCCATCACCAGACCATACCGGACTGTTTTCTGTTACACCTGAATTGGTAAGATTGGTTGTTTTATTATTCTTGATGTGATGAATAAAAATATCTTCCTCAAAATTTCTACGTGCCGTGAACAATACATATTCATCGTTGGGTGAAAAACCGGGATCACTGTTTTGAAAAGCCCATAGCTCATCCTTTACAATCGTTTTGCTTTGCAGTGTTTTCAGATCAAGTAAACGCACTTCATCACGGCCGCTGAGATAAACAACCATTGTCCGCTTTTTATTTTGAACAAGACTGCGGTTGTTTCGTTTATCCGTTGTGAGTTGTTTTACTGCACTGCTGCTGTCGGCACGAACAGTAAAGAGATTTGTGTAGCCATCATCAGTTTGTGTAAAGAGCATTGTTTTATTATCACTCATCCATCTTACTTCACGAACACGCTCTGCTGAACCACGGTTGATCTTCTGTACAAATTTTCCATCCACATCACTTACAAATAATTCACCACGTGAGATGAACGCCAGTTTCTTACCGTCGGGCGACACATCAAAGGCCGAAATATTTCCACGCACTTCGTAATCCTTTTCTTTTGGCAATACATGATTACGTACAATGGAAATAGTAAGTTTCTTTTCTTTATCGCTATTTACATCATAGACCCATAATTGGTAGTCTTTTTCAAATACTACTTTGCCTCCATTAGCATTTACTTGTGGTGTTTTAATGGAAGAAGAAAAACGGGTAAGTGCTTTTTTCTTTCCATTATCAAATGTGTAAAGATTGTACTCACCGTTTGCCTCATCAGAAATATAAAATACGGTTCCTGTTTTGTCGATGGTGGCAGCAAAATCTTTTCCTTCCCAGCTTGTGTATTTCTTATGTTGTTTTGTTTTCAAATTATACGATTGTATGTCGGGGTTGAACGGACCTTTGTAACGCTTACGTTGCGATTGACTAATACTTTCCCAGGTATCGTTAAAAAATACCTCACCGCTTGTTGGATGTTCAACAAGGTTATGATCATACTGGAAAAAATTACTCCCAAATACACGTTGTGGGGTGCCACCTGCTGCAGCCACTTTAAAACCAGCCACCTGTCCCATACGTCCACTATTAAAATAAATGCTTTTGCTATCCCAGCTCCAGCTTGTCACATCATCGTTACCGCTGTGGAATGTAATTTGTTTTACATCTCCTCCATTCAATGGCATCACAAACACATCAGCGTTTCCGAATTGTCGCCCGGTAAATGCGACCCACTTGCCATCGGGTGAAATACGTGGCGATGTTTCGTAGCCCTGCATAGCTGTTAGGCGTGTTGCCTGTCCATCGCTGATGTTTGCTTTCCACAGATCGCCTTCAAAGGCAAACACAACTGCCTGCCCATCGGGAGTAAGTGAGGGGTTTGATAAAAAATGCGGTATGCTTTGTGAAAAAGCAATGTTACTGATAAGGAATAAAAAAAGAACCGAATACAGAGACTTCATAACTGATGGTATTTATCTTGAAAAATACAAAACAACAACCATTGAACGGTTCAAAATGAAGAAAGGTTGATGAATGGTGAAAAACCGCTCATCAACCTTCTTTATCAGTGTATCAACTGTATTACTTCTTTGGATCTTCTACCTGGTATTCTTTCAGGTGACGATATAACAAAGTTCCATTTTCAACTTTCACCAAACGATACTCCATGAACGTACTGTCAGCATCATAAAAACCAATGATGCAGGAAAGATCATCAGCGCCTTTCTTTAATTCAGGCTTTGGCATAATGCCCATGTTCGGCAAAGTGAAGATCTTTTCACTACTTGCATCTTTGAATGAAAACTTCACTTCGTAATTAAGCGATTCTTTCTGTTCGAACAATTGTACTTTAAACTTTGCTGTGTCGGCACCGGCAGTATATTCTTTTACTGCTGCAGGATTTACAGTTGCACGCTCTTTTACAAACGGTTCATTGTTGTTGGGGTTCTTTTCGCCACAAGCGGCCAATGCAAAGAGCGCAATAACGACTACTAACTTCTTCATTCTGTTTTGAATTTAAGGGTGATGCGGTGAGTCACCGCAAGTTATATAACTACATTGATCATTTTATTCTTCACGTAGATGATCTTTTTTGGTTGTTTACCATCAAGCCATTTCAACACCACTTCATTATTTAAAATAATTTGTTCCACTTCTGCTTGTGTGATGCTGAGGTCTAAGGTTAACTCTGTTCTTGTTTTACCATTGATCGCAACCGGGTAATCTTTGGTTGATTCAGTAACATACTTCGCTTCAAATTTCGGGAAGCTTGCATCAAGAATAGAACCACTGTTGCCTAAAGCACTCCACAGCTCTTCACTCACATGCGGCGCATAAGGCGTTAATAGAATAAGCAACTGCTCCAGAATTTCCTTCTTATAACATTTCAAATCGCTCAATTCATTTACGGCGATCATGAATGTACTCACACCGGTGTTAAAACTGAAACGTTCTGTATCGTCTTCAATTTTCTTGATGGTCTTGTGTAATACTTTTAACTCAGCATCTGTTGCTTTGTCGTGATTCCACACCTGACCTTTCACTTCATCGTAGAACAATCGCCAGAGTTTTTTGATAAAGCGATGAACACCTTCAATACCTTTTGTATCCCAAGGTTTGCTGATCTCAACAGGGCCGAGGAACATTTCGTACATGCGGAAGGTATCTGCGCCGTATTTGGTTACAAGATCATCCGGATTCACTGTATTGAACTTACTCTTGCTCATTTTTTCAACTTCAGAACCACAGATGTATTTACCATCTTCTAAAATAAATTCTGCATTTGCATATTCGCCGTTACGCCACTTTTTGAAAGCTTCAATATCAAGTTCAAATCCATCCACAATATTTACATCAACATGCAACTTCGAAGTAACTATTGAATTCGAAGCGTTCTGAATTGATTCACTACTTGGGGCTACAGATTTTATATATCTAATTCTTTCGATAACATTATCAACATCTATCTCCATTAGTTTTTTATAAATACCTTCTGAGATAAATACTGGCGCATGATTTGAAGATAAATCGCCACGCAACATTGAAACACTGTCCGGAAAAAGCAATCGATATACAAACCTTGAAGAGCCCTGTATCATCCCCTGATTCACCAATTTCTTAAACGGTTCATCATAACCAATATGCCCAAGATCGTACAAGGCTTTCGTCCACATGCGGCTGTACAATAAATGCCCCACTGCATGTTCTGTTCCGCCAATATAAATATCCACCTGGTTCCAGTAATCACTTACTGCACGGTCGCAAAATGCTTGGTCGTTATGCGGATCCATATAGCGTAAGAAATACCAGGATGATCCTGCATAGCCGGGCATCGTGTTCGTTTCTAATTCTTTCGCCACCCACTCCGGAATATTTGCCAATGGACCTTCACCTTCAGGTCCGGGAGAATAGCTATCAACTTCAGGTAATAACAGCGGCAACTCGGTTTCGTTTAACGGATAAGCAGTACCATTCTTCCATTGAATAGGAAATGGTTCGCCCCAATAACGCTGACGGCTGAACGCTGCATCACGCATTCTGTAATTTACTTTTCGTGTACCAATGCCCAATTCCTCCAGCTTACCAATTACTATTTCAGCAGCTTCACGCATCGGCGTACCATTTAAGAAACCACTGTTTTCAAGCGTTGCATCTTTTGTTGCGTTTGCATCTTCACCGTTGAAATGTTTGCCAATGATATTGGTGATGGGAATATTAAAATGCTGTGCAAATTTGAAATCACGATCATCGCCGCAAGGCACCGCCATAATTGCACCTGTGCCATAACCCGCCAATACATATTCACTTATCCAGATCGGAATTTCTCTTCCATCAAATGGATTCACTGCATAGGCACCGGTAAACACACCGCTGATCTTTTTCTCCGCTTGTCGCTCACGCTCACTGCGGCTTTTTACATAAGCAATGTATTCATCAACAGCTGTTGTTTGCTCAACAGATTTAATTTGATCAACTAAATCCAACTCCGGAGCAATCACCATAAAGTCAACACCAAAGATGGTATCGGGCCTTGTTGTGTATACTCTTAACTTTTGATCATGATTTTTTATTGCAAAATCAATTTCAGCGCCGCTTGATTTCCCAATCCAGTTTGTTTGCATTTCCTTCATGCTTTCGCTAAACTCAATACGCTCCAAACCTTCCAGTAAACGATCGGCATATTCGGTGATACGCAAATACCATTGACGCAATTTCTTTTTCACCACCGGATGTCCACCACGTTCACTCACACCATTCACTACTTCATCATTCGCTAAAACAGTACCCAATGCTTCGCACCAGTTCACTTCGCCATAGCCGCAATAAGCAAGGCGGTATTGCATAAGAATATCCTGCTTTGTCTTTTCATCAAAAGCTTTCCACTGTTCTGCAGTAAATGAAGTAATCGGGAATTGGGAATGAGGAATTTGGTGTGTTGCGTTACCTTCTTTTTCAAAAGCTGCAATCAGCACCTCAATCTTTTCGGCTTTGTTTGTTTTACGGTTGTAAAAACTATTGAAGAGTTGTAAGAAGATCCATTGTGTCCATTTGTAATAACCGGCATCGCAGGTGCGCACTTCACGATCCCAATCGTAACAGAAACCAATATTATCTAACTGTCTGCGGAAATTATTAATGTTCTGATCGGTACTAACGGCCGGGTGTACGCCATGTTCAATCGCATACTGCTCGGCAGGTAAACCAAATGCATCGTAACCCATCGGATGCAATACATTAAATCCTTTCAGGCGTTTGAAACGGGAATAAATATCGCTGGCAATATAACCGAGCGGATGACCCACATGCAACCCTGCACCGCTTGGGTAAGGAAACATGTCCAACACATAAAATTTTGGTTTCTCACTTACGTTCGAAACCTTGTAGGCACTTGTATTGATCCATTGCTGTTGCCATTTCTTCTCAATTTCTCTGAACTTGTATTCCATGCTTATAAAATATCGCTTGACTTTTATTTAATCTTTAAATCTCAAAACATAACTCGTAAACACTCTTGTATACAGCATTTTTTTGGCTGAAACCGAACAGAAGTAAGCTGTTTAGCGGGCCACAAAAGTAATGAAACAGGCCCAAAAGAAAGCCCCTTCCGTGAAGTATGGAAGGGGCCACTATGCAGTTTCTTTATTTTACCAGCCTTTGTTTTTTGAGCTCATCGCCATAAAGCCGCTGAAACTCCTGTGCCGCTTTAGCCAGAACAGGCATCAATTGACTCGCATTAACTCCCTGCCGCAAACTGAATTGACCGCCATAATCTGTGTAAAATATTTCCGCTCCGTCTTTTTTAACTCCAAATACCTTTACCTGCAGGTTGGGAATATCATATACACTGATCTCTGCATCCGGACCAACAACAGTTTTGATGGTATTCAGATCATTGGCAATTGATTTGCCGGCGAGCCCCGCAATACTCCACCCTTTTTCATCTTTATTCAGCTCCACAACGGTAACAACACGATCGCCTGCAACTAATGGGAATATTGTTGCCATCTCTCCTTTCTTGATCCCTTCAAATGAAGATGAGGAATCGGCAGTAAGTAATTTTTCAAAATCAATATTTGATTGTTTTACCGCAGCACCCGGTTTTGCTTCCTGCAATGCCTTTTCATCCACACCAAGCGAAAGCCCCTTGCTTGTTCTGATGATCGATAGCAAATCGCTCTTTGCTTTATCAATCGCTTCGTTTTCTGTTGCATAATATTTTGGTGCGCTCTGGCTCATTCCTTGCTTCTGATCTTTACAACCAATAACTGTTGTGATAATAAGTAAGGTAGCCACTTTTATATAGATACTTGTTCTCATTGTTTGTTTTTTTAATTATGAATGATAACTGATAATCTCAACGGACGATTATGGTTTTGCAATATTGTACCATGTGTTCCAATGTGTAGCGGTACCGGCAGGGTCTGCATATTGTTCATACGTAATCAATCTTTCTTCGCCGGCACATGGTGCCCACGGATCGTTTAATACGAGATAATTGGTTGTTCCAACAGTAATGTAGCCTTTAATGACAAGAACATGCCCTACCACACCGGGAGTTCCGTAAGCATAACCCATTGGTTTTTTGCTGCAGTATATCTGCTTACGCATATCCTCCCAGGAGCGTGCTGTTTGCGTTTCAGAAAAAGTCATGCCTACTTCTGTAAGCATTAACCAGCCGGGACGGTTACAGGAATCTGTTTTAGGGCATGCTGCTCTTCCCTGGTTGTTACAACAATCAGTTCTTCCAAAGCGTTGATTTGCCAGATCGCATTGATTGACACTGATACCAACGTGCTGTGCCAGCATTTGTGTTGTGGCGGCCCAACACCAGTTGTTTGTTTGTTGTGGACGCAGCGTGTTAGCTACCGAACCAATAACTTCGGGTTTACAGCAACTGCTGATAAAGAGAATGAACAGGCCCAATGCCATCAGGTGAGTGTGTTTTTTCATGTTAACATGTTTTAAATGATTAGATGTGTTTGTTAAAACTTATATAACAAACTAATCATATAAAAATAGAAACACTTCACGTCCGTTACAATACCCTGTTCGTAGTATTACTCTTAAATACGCTATTTTTGTCACTGTTTCAAAGTGATAAAACAGTCACAACAGAACTTACATTAAATCAACAAGGCATGGCGCAACAACCGAACAAAGCATCAATGAAACGTTCTAAACCATCATACCTCTACAGTATTATTGGTGTGGCACTGGTGCTCTTCATCCTCGGTGTTTTAGGATGGATCTTCTTAAATTTTCAGAAAGTGGGTACCACCCTGCGTGAAAACATACAGTTTCATGCATGGCTGAGTACGACCAATAAAAAATCGATCGATAGTTTAACCTCATATGTGGCAGCACAGCCTTACGTAAAATCTTCGGCCTACATCAACAAAGAAATGGCGAAGGAAATTTATAATAAAGACGGCAATGAGAGCTGGGATAAGATCCTCGACGAAAATCCTTTGCCCGAAAGTGTTGACTTTTATGCTAAGTCGGACTATGTGCAGAAAGACAGTCTTGATAAAATTACAGCCGACCTGATGACCCGTTTCCCCGGTGTGATCAGCGAGGTACAATACCCCGAAGCCCTGGTAACAACGCTTAACGATAGGGCACAGAAAGTGGGTATTGTTTTACTGATCGTGGCTATTTTGCTGAGCGCCATTGTGATCGTATCGATTGATACCACCATTCGACTGGCCATGTTCAGCAACCGTTTTCTGATTAAAACCATGCAGATGGTGGGCGCTACCCGAGGCTTTATTGCAAAACCCATGAATGTTAGGGCGATTATCAATGGACTCATCAGTTCGGGCATTGCCATTGCAGCCATTTGGGCGGTTATTACCTGGGCTGAAAGCTATATTCCGGATATGAAGGCGCTGCGTGATCCAAAGATCTACCTCATTCTATTCGGTTCCATTATTGCGATTGGTGTGGGCATTTCGCTTTACAGCACGCATCGCAGTGTGATGAAGTATTTACGTATGAAACTAGACGAGTTATATTAAGCCGTTAGCCGATAGTGGTTAGTGGCTAGTAAAAACTACCGGCTAATGACTATCGGCTATCGACTAACAGCTTTTCCTTATATTGCATCCCTCAAAACAAGACTATGAGCCAGAAAAAAATAGCAACCATTTTTACCAAAGAGAATTACAAGTGGATGGCCATTGGTGCTGCCGTGATCATTCTTGGTTTTCTGTTGATGATTGGTGGCAAAAGTGCCGATCCAAATGTGTTTAATAAAGACGAAGTGTACAGCTTCCGTCGTATTACTTTGGCTCCGCTCCTCATCATTGGTGGTTTGATTATTGAGATCTATGCCATCATGAAAAAACCAAAAGACTAAGCAATATAATTTGAAGATGAGCCAATTCAAAAATTTGAAAATTGATTTCGAATTTTTGAATTGGCTTTTTCGTTTTCAATTTAACCTCATTTTCAAATTTTCAAATTAGTTGTGTGAATACAATTGAATCCATCATCATTGCCATTGTGGAAGGTTTAACGGAATATCTTCCTGTTTCTTCCACCGGCCACATGATCCTTGCTGAGCGGCTAATGAATGTACCTGCTGATAATTTCACCAAACTGTTTACTGTTGCAATACAGCTTGGTGCCATCTTAAGTGTTGTTGTGTTGTATTGGAAAAAGTTTTTCGATTTTAAACGCTGGGAGTTTTATGCAAAACTGATTGTTGCAGTAATACCTGCATTGCTGCTTGGTTTTTTATTCAGTGATCAGATAGATGAGCTGCTGGAAAGTCCGTTAACAGTTTCTATTACATTATTGATTGGGGGTATTATTTTGTTGTTCATTGATAATGTGTTTAAGCAACATACCATCAGCGAAGAAAAAGAAATCTCATTTGGCAAAGCATTCATGATTGGTTTGTGGCAATGTGTGGCGATGATACCGGGTGTAAGTCGTAGTGCTGCCAGCATCATCGGTGGTATGCAGCAAAAACTTACACGACCGTTGGCTGCTGAATTCTCTTTCTTTCTTGCAGTGCCAACCATGGCAGCAGCAACAGGCTATTCGTTATTCCTGAAAGACTGGAATGAAAATGGTGTTGATGTAAAGGGTTATGATCTTATTCTTTCTTCAACTCAATACACACAGGCTTTTATTATTGGTAACGTAGTTGCTTTTGTGGTGGCGATGCTGGCCATTAAATTCTTTATCGGCTTTTTACAGAAGCATGGATTCCGTTTGTTTGGCTGGTACCGAATTATTGCGGGCATTATCCTGCTCATCCTGTTTATGACGGGCTACCTGAAATAGCATTTCGTTTAATTATCCTATTTTCATACAGGCAGTCTTTCCTGCCAACCAAAAACCATCTGTATGCAGACTGCTTCAAAAAAAATTGTAAACGGCTGGGCCATGTACGATTGGGCCAACAGTGTTTACAACCTGGTGATCACCACCACTTTCTTTCCTGCTTATTATGCCGCTGTAACAGGCATCAAAAATTTCCCCGACGGTATCAAGTTGTTCGGTAGAAATTTTGTGAATACAGAATTGAAAGATTACGTGTTAGCAACTGGTTTTTTACTGATCGCATTACTATCGCCTATTCTTTCATCTATTGCCGATTACAAAGGGAATAAGAAGAACTTCATGCGTTTCTTCTGCTATTTAGGCGCAATCAGTTGTTCGCTCATGTTCTTCTTTGATAAGAACAATGTGATGCTTGGTTTGGTGTGCTTCATGTTTGCAGGCATTGGCTTTTATGGCTCACAGGTATTTTATAATTCATACCTCCCGGAAATTGCTGCGGAAGAAGATATGGACCGCATCAGCGCAAAAGGATTTACCATGGGCTATATCGGCAGTGTGTTATTGCAGATGGTTGGTTTTGCATTGGTAGTATTTATGAAAGAAGACCCATCACTTCCATTAAAAATCACTTTCCTGCTTGTGGGTGTTTGGTGGGTTGTCTTTGCACAAATTCCTTTCAGCCGTTTACCGAACCGCAGTGATAAAAGCGAACGTAAACTCAAGAAACATGTATTGGTGAATGGGTTTCATGAATTACAACTTGTGTGGAAACAGGTTATCAAAATGCCGGTGCTGAAACGCTTTTTAACAGCTTTCTTTTTTTACAGCATGGGTGTACAAACTGTATTACTCGTTGCCATTGATTTTGGTATTAAGATCCTGAATCTTGAAAATGTAAAATTGATCATCACAGCGGTGTTACTGCAGGTAGTAGCAATTGTTGGCGCACTGCTTATGTCGAGGTTGTCTGGAAAGTTTGGCAACATACGTGTGCTCATCTTTACCGTGTTGCTATGGGTGTGTGCATGTATTGGCGGTTACTATATTCAAACTGAAATGCATTTTTATATTGTGGCCTCGTTTGTTGGATTGGTCATGGGTGGTATCCAGGCATTGAGCCGAGCTACTTATGCCAAGTTGATGCCTCAAACAAAAGACACGGCATCGTTCTTTAGTTTTTATGATGTAACAGAAAAGTTTGCAATTGTCATTGGCCTGTTCTCCTTCGGCATAATTGAAGGCCTCACAAAAGACATGCGTAATTCCATTTTAGTGCTCATCATTTTCTTTGTGCTTGGTCTGCTGTTTCTCTTACATACCTTGTATACACAAAGGAAAGAACAAACAAAGCTGTTATGAAACTCTATTCGATCAATACGGGTAATTTTAAATTAGATGGTGGTGCTATGTTTGGTGTAGTGCCGAAAGTGATGTGGAACAAACTGAATCCTGCTGATGAAAATAATCTCTGCAGCTGGGCCATGCGTTGTTTACTGATAGAAGATGGCAACAGGTTGATCTTAATTGATAATGGCATTGGTGATAAACAGGACGAAAAATTCCTTGGTCATTATTATTTGCATGGTGATGATACGTTAGATAAGTCGTTGGCCAAACATGGTTTCAGTAAAGATGATATCACAGATGTGTTTCTTACGCATCTGCATTTCGATCATTGTGGTGGTTCTATAAAACGTGATGGAGATAAATTAGTGCCTGCGTTTAAGAATGCAACATTCTGGAGCAATGAACAACATTGGGAATGGGCCACAAAACCAAATGACCGAGAGAAAGCTTCCTTTTTAAAAGAAAATATTCTGCCGATTGAAGAAAGCGGGCAGTTGAAATTTATTCTGCCGGGTGAATCGCAGTTTCATCAGTTATCTTCTTCTGAATTTAATGAAAATATGTCGGTGCGTTTTGTAAATGGTCATACCGAAAGTATGATGTTGCCGCAGATCAACTACAACGGCAAGACCATTGTGTACATGGCTGATCTGTTACCTGCTGCCGCACATATTCCTATCCCATATGTAATGGCGTATGATATGTTTCCGCTTACTACGTTGAACGAAAAAAAATCTTTCCTGACAGAAGCTATAGAGAACGATTACATCTTATTCTTTGAACATGATCCAACGATCGAGTGCTGCAGCTTGCAACAAACAGAAAAGGGTGTGCGAATGAAAGAGTCGTTTCGGCTGGATGAGATTTAAGAAAATAGTTTTACGCAAAGAGGCAAAGTTTCAGCAACATCGGATAGCCACTCACAACTATCCACTATCAACTACCGGCTGCACTATCTCGTGCTGATCAACCCGGTCAACTTATGACGTGTGTTTTTGTAGCCCATCATATCCACTTTTATACTGCCAACTGAAATGGGGCTTTCAATACGAACGGGTATACGGTTGGCGTCATCACTCACCCACACCGTCATCTTTTCACCACCTTTAAAAATAGTTCCTTCGATCAGCAGCGGCTTAAACTTGATAGCATTGAACTTGCCATACTTGGTCTTTACTTTTTCTTTACCGAGATAGCGGATGTACAAACCATAGGTCTTATCATCAATAAACATATTGAACGGAATTCTGTCGCCGGGTTTGTATTTGTTGAAATCAATATTGCGGGAATAATAAATAGCACTCAATACATCCTGCACACAATCAGGCGTTTTAAATGTGCCACCTTGCGATGTGGCAGTATTGCCCTGTTGATTAAATGTAACTGTTTCGAATTTCTTGAAATCGCCTTCTAAAATATTACGTACAAACTTGTAAGGTTGCAAAGTAGAAGTATCAATAAAACTTTCATACTTATCCCTCACCTTAAAAAAACCATCAAAGAATGAAGTTGTTTTCCCTTCTCCAATAAGATGATAAACAGGTTTCCCGTTATAGCGTTCAAGATTAATATGGAAATCGGCATTGCCACCGGCTACATAAACACCCGCTAATGTGTAATACACCTGGTAGTTGATGGTCTCTCCATTTTGCCAGGCAAAATTCCGGACGCTGGCGCAAAATTCGTCACTTGTTTCCGGTTGCGTGGAAACAGGTGCAAATGAAAGCAGTACTACTGAAAACAGAATTGCAGTGATCTTCATCGTTCCTTAAATATTTTTATCGTCAATAACAACAAACTACCGATCAACGCCGGTACTACAAGATTCAATAACCAGATACCAGCCGTGCCTGCAAGAACAGCAATACTGTTTGCACTGAACACACTCACAATACTAAGCGCCACAGCTCCACGGATACCCACATCAGCAATAGCGAACCCCGGTACAATTGCCATGATCAAAAAGATCAGTGCCACACTCCAGAAACCCTCCCACCACGGAATATCAACCTGCAGTGCCTGCCATATCAACACATACTGTAACGCAAAAACTACAAAACGTAAAAACGAATAGAATAATATTACAAGATACGTTCTGTTTTGCAAGCCATCCAGCACGTTTGCAAACGATAACTTTTCTTTTAAACCCGGTATCCATTGCAGTGCTTTCGCTAGCATCTGTATTCTGAAAAAAAAGAGTCCTGTTAACCCGATAAAAAATAATACCGACCAAGTCAATACCTGCAGCAATATGCCTGATAAATGTGTACCACCAAGCTGCACATCGTGTAGCCGGGGTTTCAGGATCAGTAAGGCAATAAAGCCGCAAACCAATGTGATCAGTAACTGTCCAACACTTGTTACAAGGGTAAGTGCCACTCCTTTCAATCTGAAATCAGGCTTCAGGTACACTACTCTTCCGCCATATTCACCAATACGATTGGGCGTATTCACCGCCAGCGATAATCCACTCAACACAGATTCAAATGCTTTTTGAAACGATAACGGTTGAAACTTATTCACCAGCAAATACCATTTCCATGTTTCCAGGCCCCAATTAACCGGCATCAATAAAACAGATAACCACAACTTCCAGCTTTCATTACCAATAAAGGCCTGTTTTATCTGCTGCCATGCCCGTGGTAAGTCGGGTTGTTGCTTCACTTGGTTGTATAAGGATATGCTAATCCACACAAAAAGTATAGGGCCCAGAAAGTAATTGATAAAGATTTTGAATTTCCTGTTCAGTTTCTGTTTATTTTGGTCAAAATTAACCTGCTCCTTGCAAAGTTTTTCGAAAATCATTTTAGGCATCGATCCCGGTACTGTTATTATGGGTTATGGTTTGATTGGCGTTCGCCAACAGCAACTGCATTTAATTGAAATGGATGTGCTGAAACTTACCAAACACAAAGACGTGTACATCCGTTTACAACTCATCCACGAAAAAGTGAAAGAGGTGATTGAAACGCATAAGCCTACCGATTTTGCTATTGAAGCTCCTTTTTTTGGCAAAAACGTGCAGAGTATGCTCAAATTGGGAAGAGCGCAAGGTGTAGCCATTGCTACTGCCATGAATGCCGGTTTATCAGTTACCGAATATTCGCCTAAGAAAGTAAAACAAGCTGTAACAGGAAATGGAAATGCCGATAAGGAACAGGTTTGGAAAATGCTTCAGCATTACCTCGACTTTAAAGCCAAACCAAAATATTTTGATGCGACTGATGCATTATCAGTAGCTCTTTGTCATCACTTTCAAACCAATAAACCCTTGTTGAAAACAGCCGGGAAAGTAAAAGGCTGGGAAGATTTTATTAAACAGAATCCGGGAAGAGTAAAAGTCAAATAAGGGATACGGCACATGGAAGAAGGAACAAGGAACAAGACACAAGATTCAAGCATCGTCATCATAAATCAGCCATCATAAATCCTACATCATAAATTCATCAGCACTTAATCTGTCTTCCGCATTTTCTTAAGTGCCAGTAAGAAAATGGCAGCAGGAACATAAGCCAGTAGATAAAGCGGGTTGAAGTGTCCGAACAGAAGATCAACCGCCAGTTTCAGTGTTACCACAATAACAAAACTAATGGGGCCCCATTTTTCCATACTCCATGTGCCACTCAGCGCAACAAAACTGAATACCATCATTAATGCATTTACTGCGGGATACAATGTGTCAATACCACTTTTGTTCAAGGCAGTATTACCGGTATAGGAATATACAATTTCACCAAGCCCCCATGCAAAGAGAATCACACAAAGAATAGTGATCAATTGCGGACGTGGTGCTTTCTTTCCCTTCTTACGTTTATAGCCATACTGATCGTACTGTACCTGGGTCATGCTGATTGCTTATTTAAATGTTGCAGTATTTTTTGTTGAGCAGCTTTCATTTGCTCTTCGGTTAACTTCAGTTTTGGTCTGGTAAAATTGAGATCATCTGCACTGTTGATCGGCACAAGGTGCAAATGCGCATGCGGCACTTCTAATCCAATGGTTGCAATACCTACACGATCGCATTTGAATGAAGCCTCTATTGCTTTGGCAATTGGTTTTGCAAAAAGCAAGAGCTCAGCAAGATCAGCATCGTCCACATCAAAAATCTTATCTACTTCTTTCTTAGGAACAACCAGTGTATGACCTTCAGCCAATGGAAAAATATCAAGAAAAGCATAGAAACGGTCATTCTCTGCAATTTTATACGATGGTATTTCGCCTGCTATAATCTTTGAAAAAATACTCATGCCGCCAACTAATTTTGAACGAAGATAAAAGAAGACACGTTGCAATGATGATCCATATTTCATCCCGATAAAGGTAGTGACAAACAAAGAAGACTTATAGCTTCACGCCCCTCGCTTCTCGACACTCGCCAAAACTTCTACACTTTGCTAATCATTAAACTTCAATACAAACACGCAAAGCTTGCAGCGAGTAGCTTCTTTAAACAAAGATCTCTTCTACTTTAAATTTTACAATACCAGCAGGCACCTGCACCTCGGCCACTTCGCCCACTTCTTTGCCAAGTAATCCTTTACCTATAGGTGATGTAACTGATATTTTACCAGCTTTCAGATCAGCCTCCTGTTCACTTACGATCTGGTAAGTAAGTTTTTTCTTGGTCGCTAAATTGGTGATGGTCACTTTGGTTAATATAGCAACACGACTTGTATCAATGGTACTTTCATCCAACACACGTGCAGTGGCAAGCACACCTTCAAGCTGACTGATCTTTGCCTCCAGCATACCCTGCGCTTCCTTGGCTGCATCATATTCAGCATTCTCTTTCAAATCGCCTTTTTCACGTGCTTCTGCAATTGCTCTTGATGCAGCTGGTCGTTCTACCCCACGCATGTGTTGTAACTCGGCCTGCAATCTTTCCAGTGTTTCTTTAGTAACATATTGAACGCTCATGGTTCCTCCTTGTCTTTACGGTTATACAAAAAAATAACAACGCCTCAATTGAGTTTGAAGCGTTGCATGTTTTGTTAAAGAGCAAAAATAGAACCTTTTTTTGAAACAGGGAACAGTTGTTTGCTTTTAATCAACCCCATGGGAAAGCTTTAACAGCTGGCCGGAGCTAGAATAATAATTTGAAAATCTGTAATGTAGATAAACCTCCTGCTTTCCCTATTTTTGGCAAACTTATTCATGAAAAAAATTGCTGTCATACTCGTATTGTGCTTTGCTGCATTTACCGGTCGTACCCAGGAAAAAAACATCAACTATAACCCAAACGCCAAAAAAGATACTACTAAAAAAAGTATCCGATCAGCAGCTATAGGGAAAATAGGCACGGCCAATGTACGTATCAATTACTATTCACCAGGTGTTCGTGGACGTATTATCTGGGGCGGTGTGGTACCGCTTGATGAAGTTTGGGTAACCGGCGCACATTCAGCCACCAACATTGAGATCAGTAAAGCATTTCGCATTGGTAATAAAACCATTCCTGCAGGTACCTATGCCATTTTCACCATTCCTTCAAAAACAGAATGGATCTTTATAATCAACAAGAATTATAACCAGCACCTTGCTGATGATTATGATGCGAAAGATGATGTCATCCGTTTAAAAGTAAAACCTGTTGCACTTGCACAACCCCTGGAGCGGTTGCAATATTTTGTGGGAAATAATAAGATCAGTATTGGTTGGGATAAAGTGAGAATAGATGTACCGGTAAAAATCGTCAACTGATTACTGCAATCCTAATTTATCGGCCAGCACTTTACTCATTTTATAAAATGCTTCATGTGTGTAACCGGCAATATGCGGCGTTAAGATCACATTAGGTTGTGCAGCCAGCCAATCAAATTGTTGTTGCTCACTTTCAGTATAAGTTTGAAGTTTTTCATTCTCCTGTACATCTAAACCGGCACCTGCGATCAATCCTCTTTTCAATGCATCAGTTATAGCAACGGTGCCATGCACTTTACCACGTGATGTATTTAAAAAAAATGGACGTTGTTTTGCTGCCTCAAAAAAAGCAGTGTCTGCATAATGATAGGTTTCGTTGGTAAGTGGTAAATGTAAACTGATCACATCGCTGTAACGAAGCACCTGTTCAAGAGAAGCTTCTTTTACCTGTTCGCCACCAAACTCGAATTGATATTTATCATGAGCAAGAATGGTTACATCAAATCCACGAAGTTTTTTTGCAAATGCACGGCCCGTATGCCCAAAGCCAATGATACCAACGGTCTTTCCATTTAATTCAACGCCACGATTTTCATCACGCAACCATTGATGTTGCTTTACCTCTTCAAAACTGTGGCTGATCTTATTCATCAGGTTCAGCAACATAGCCAATGTGTGTTCTCCCACCGCATCACAGTTGCCTTCAGGGCTGCTTAATACTTTGATGCCTTTGCTTTCGGCAAAAGGCACATCAATCAATTCCAATCCGCTGCCAAGTCTTCCAATCCAGATCATTTTTTTTGCATGCTCAAGTAAAGCCGCATCAATTTTCACCCGTGTTGAAACCACGAGTCCTGCAACATCTTCTATTTGAAGTGCTAACTCTTCGTATGTGATTGTTGGCGCATAAATTACTTCATACCCTCCCTCCCGCAGTTTTTCCTGCAGGTAATCATGACACTTGGCTGTAATGATAACTTTCACTTTTTTATTCTCTGCTGTTGATTGTAATTTTTTATAATGGCCACCTGCTGATCTATCTCATCCTGAATGTAAGCGCTGCAAAATCATCTACCGAAAGTTGTTCTGCCCGTTTATTGAACAATTCATCTTTCAATTCTTCCGGATCAAACAATCCTTTGACGCCGTTACGTAACATTTTTCTCCGTTGATTGAAGGCAGTCTTAACAAGCAATTTGAACTTCTGTTCACTTTGCATCAAAGGAATTGCTTTGATCGGTTTCAGCTTTATAACACCACTCTTCACTTTTGGCGGAGGATTAAATGCCTGTTCATCCACATCAAACAAATACTCCACATCAAAATAAGCCTGTACCAAAATACTCAATATACCATACGCTTTTGATCCCGGTTTGGATGCAACACGTTGTGCCACTTCTTTCTGAAACATCCCTACCACACAATCCACCTGTTCTTTCCAATCCAATACTTTAAATAAGATCTGAGATGAAATATTGTAAGGGAAGTTACCTACTATCATAAACCGTTCCGTAAAAGGACATTCAGCATCCAAAAAACTTTGATGCAGCAATTTTCCTTTGATCGCCGGAAATGTATGTTCGAGATAAGTGATCTTTTCAGCATCGAGTTCCACAGCTTTAAAATCAAGATCAGGGTATTGCAAAAAATATTTGGTGATGGCACCGGCACCGGGACCTACTTCCACCAAATGCTGCGGATGTTCATCCATAACAGCTTCCACAATTCTTTTTGAAATTGATTCGTCTTTTAGAAAGTGCTGGCCTAAGGATTTTTTGAGCGTGTATTGCACGCTGCAAAAGTAGCAGAAAAAAGCCCCCCGATTTTAACGGGGGGCAGTTGAATTGATTTAATGTGAAACAATGATCCGTTTCCTGAATATTTCATCCCCCACTTTACATTGAATTACATATTGACCAGGACTCCATTTTGCAGGCTCAGTGATCATCCACTCATTTATGCCTACGTTTACCTGCTCTATGCTCCTGTACACAGCCGATCCAACACTGTTTGTAATATTGATCTCAGCTGTTTGATTTCTATCCGATGTAAAGTTTATCCGGAAAAGATTAGTTGCAGGGTTAGGCGACACGACTAATTCAAACCCGTTATTACGGCGAATAAATAATCGTATTGCGTTTGTATAAAATACCTGTCCGCCTGAGCCAACATATTTTAATCGATAAAATACTTCGGTAGATCGGAAGTTAACAAGGTCATCCAGTTCAGAATAAGCACCACCGCTGCGGGGCGAAATTCGGTTGCCTACAGAAGTGTAATCAGTACCATTTGCACTACGTTCTACCTGGAAATAAGCAATCCCTTCTTCACTATCACTGTTCCAACTGATCATACCTGATTTGCCTTGCAGTTTTGCGTTGAAGTTATAAGGTTTACCCGCAAGCACCTCACAGGCGGCGTATTGTGTAATGGTAACAGTATCGGTTGCATAAACGGTTCCGCAACTATCCATTAAGGTTTGGCTTACAATATAAGTACCTGCCATACTTGCGGTAATACGATCGCCTGATGTCGGACCGACAATGTTACCACCGATAGTTGTCCAGTTATATACTGATGTTGTTAATGGATTGGTTACATACACTTCGGCAACACCACTCGGACAAAGAACAGGAAAATCAGTTTCTATCTGAGCACTTGGCGCACGGAAAAAACTGAAAGGCCCTACGAAGTCTTTCAACTCTGCCGTAAATGAAGTAGATGCTCTTGATTTCACTAATATTCTTCTGAATGGTAAGCCACACACATCACCTTCTCTCACCAATGGATCAAGACCAAGTTTGCTAAGGTTTACGGAGAATTCCATAAACTGTCTGGCCGTGTATGTATCAACAACGGTCTGGCTACCCAATACCAGTTTAAATGGGCCTGCCCATGTACTGTTCACACTTTGCAAACCATTATAGAAAGCTCCGGCTGTTTTGGGTGTAATGCCAGCATAGCCATATGTTGCACCTGCACTGGCACCATCAAATGTACCAGCCCAGTTAAAAGCTGTCGGTGTTATGAGTAAGGCATCTTTATGTACCCAAATCCTTGCTTCAACCATACTTAGGTTAGAACTGCTGTACTCGGCCGTTAGAATAATATCCCCTGCGCTTAAAATATTTCCCGATGCATCAAATTTCCAGGAAGTATGACCATCATCAGGTCCATAGCCCTTGAAATTCAAATTGGGTTTATCATAATAAATGTCGGTTTGGTACATTTCAAAATCAAAATAACGGTTACCGGTCGTGTTTTCAATAGACACTCCGCCAAACAGCCAAAGTGAATCGTTTGTTTCTGTACCGTCTCCATCTCTACGTACATGCATGAACATATCAAGAATTTCATTCTTATCAGGCACGCTCTGCGATACAGGTGTTGTCCAAGTATTCGGGTTCATCCCGTTCTTATTACTACCAGATGCAAAGATTGTTGAATCATCGCCGTGATGGTCACGAATGAAAATACCGTCTATCAGTAACATTCCATTTAACACATGAAACTGCGGGTAACGCATGTTACGGAAAAAGGGATAGTTTCTTGTAGCCGGTTGAGAATTGTATGCAGCCAATATTGCTGCAGCACCGGTTGTATCAATTATAAATTCACCTACACCTAATCCAACGATGTTATTCTGGCTAAACCAGTCATCGTTACCAACCTGCAAAAAGCCGTTATAAAAATTGCTTCTCAAATCAGCCTCCACACCAAATCTTGCTTTAATCTGAGCTGTTGTAATCTGGGCAGTTAATGTTTGGTTAGTTAGGGCAAGGACGAGAAACAAACTGAGTAAAAGTTGTTTCATAAGTAACGGATTTAAATGAAACAAGGCTGTATACTGTAACGCTATACAGCCTTGTCAATAATTTTAGCCTCTGCGGCTAACAATGCGGATCATTTCCACAGGTGAATATTCTGTAGAACCATCTGCATAATGAGCTGCAACCCTGTAATACAAATAGCCAGGAAAAGTAGTACAGTCCCTGTATTTGTAAGATGGATTAGCTGAAGAACATTCAACTTCTTCAAGCGTTTCTGCAAAACTGAAGCCTGCATCGAATGAACGTTCAACTGAAAAACGTGTAACAGATCCGGGATTAGTTACTGACCAGTTAAGCGCAACATCATTGGCTATACGATGGATTCGGAAGTATCCAAAACCCTGTGCAGCCACTGGCTTTGCTTTTGCAATAAATGGTTTGCTTGAAACGAGGCAATCATTAGCCTGTGATGTGCTGAAAGACAGCGCAAGCGCTGCAACCATAATAATTGTTTTCATGGGGATTACGATTTTGACACAAATTAGAAACGCCTGCACTCATATCCTAAAAATCAGCCATGAATTTCCACTTAGCACCTCACCTTTTTTTCCCACGAAAACACCGTAAATTCTGCAATTGATTCACGCAGAAAAGTTGCAATGGCTGAAACAGCCTGTTTTTCAAACGCTTAGCAATGGCTTTCTAAAACAAACAATCCACTACATTTGTAAGCAATACAGTTTACTTTATGACGCAACCCGAACAAAAACCAGTTATTGGCTTCAGCTGTGGCGACCTGAACGGAATTGGCATCGAAATTATTATTAAAACCCTGATTGACAGCAGGCTTACAGAGCTATGCACACCGGTTGTCTTTGCATCGAACAAAAGCATCAATTTCTATAAAAAATCCGTGAGCGATGGCAATTTCAATTACCAGGCAGTAAGGGATTTCCAGCGTTTGAGCCCTAAAACAGTGAATGTGTTCAGTTGCTGGGAAGATGAAGTGAGCATTACTCCGGGGCAATTAACAGATGTTGGCGGCAGCTATGCAATTATTTCTCTCACCGAAGCTGTAAAGGCTTTGAAAGAAAAGCAGATCGATGCTTTGGTAACCGCTCCTATCCATAAAAAAAATGTACAGTCGGAAGCTTTCCCATACACCGGTCACACACCTTATTTGAAAGCTGCGTTTGAAGCAAATGATGTGGTGATGTTTATGGTAGCCGAAAATATTAAAGTGGCATTGGTAACAGAACATATTCCTGTGGCTGAAGTTGCCCAGCATATTACAAGAGAAGCCATTGTAAGTAAACTGAAGCTGATGAACCAATCGCTGAAAAAAGATTTTGGCATTGATAAACCAAAGATCGCAGTGCTTGGATTAAATCCACACGCTGGCGATGAAGGGTTGATTGGTAAAGAAGAAGAAGAAATTATTAAACCTGCCATTAAAGAAGCGAAACAAAGCGATGTGTTTTGTTTTGGACCTTACAGTTCGGATGCTTTTTTTGCACGTGGACAGCATGAAAAATTTGATGCAGTTCTTGCCATGTATCACGACCAGGGATTGATCCCTTTTAAATCACTTGCTATTGGTGAAGGTGTAAACTACACTGCTGGTTTGCAGGGCATACGCACTAGTCCCGATCATGGAACTGCATTTGATATTGCAGGAAAAGGTAAAGCTGATGAGTCATCAATAAGAGCAGCATTGTTTATGGCTATTGATATTTTCAGAAGCCGCAACGGTTATGCTGATGCACGCAAAAATCCTCTACGCAAAATGAGTGCGGCTATGCTGGCAAGAGCAGTAGATGAGAAGATTGAGGAAGAATAAAGAATTAAGGGACAAGATTCAAGGTACAAGAAACAAGATAAAGGCAAGGCACAACAGCGTTGCCTTTTTATTTAAGCATTGCATCTGTTACACCTTTGTTGATGACATAAGAACTGTAGCTGATCTCTACTTTTCCTTTTTTATTTTTTGGCAATTCCGGTTTTTTACTGCCATCATCATACTCCAACGTAATACCTTTCGGAAGTTTATAATCTTTTGTATTGAATGAGAAGATCACTTTATCAGGCAGCCCCCACTCAGCATATTTGCCAAACTGCATTTCCATATCATAAGTGCCATTCTCTTTAGTTGTGGTACTTGATTTTCGAATGAGTAAATTCTTTTCATCGATATACATCGTCGTTAACACCACATCACTTGTTTCACTAAGTGGTAAAAGTTTAATAATACGTACTGCTGTACCTGCCACGGTTCCTGGTCCGGCATCGATGGCTGTATAACTATCGGTAAGTAATAACGAACTTACATTCACACTTACGCCGCCTTTTGGTAATAGAGAAACACCTCCATCACGTTTGATAGCGAATCTGTTTGGTTTCTTAAAGTACGATTTGATGTTGGCAATCGGTGCTTTGATGAACACTACATCGGTTTTCATTTTACCTGTAGCAATATAATCATTCACCTTATCCATCTTTGCTTTTACATTGCGGAGAAGTTCATCTGCCGTTTGCGCTTTTATTGATGAGGTAGGTAGCAAGAGAAAGGACGCAAGGACGATCTTACTGAATAACAGCATCAAATAAAATTTACTCTTCATAATCAATACAACATTAAACGTTAAATTTTAACCAGTCTATTATCAACTCAAGACATCTTTCCGGTTGAAAATATAGATAGCCGACCCTGTAAAGATGAAAATATGTAACAAAAGGATGCCTGCACTTCTTAAAACTGCAGGTAAATTTCGAATAGTGCCAGGAATAGACATGCCATCTGCATCCACTTTCATTTCAAAAAATCCTTTCCAACCGATCATATGCGAGGTAAAGAAAAAGTCTTTTACATTCTGAAACATTGGAATATCCAGTGTGGTAAGAATGGTAAATACAATGATCACACTCATGGTTGCAACAATTGGTCCAAGTGAATTCTCAGCAAATATGGAAAAGAAAAATCCAAGTGATGATACCGTGATGAGCGCTATTGCTGCATACCCAAAAGCACAGAGATAACGCCAGAAAATATCATTCCCGTTTAAAATGATGATCTCGTAACTTTTTGCATTCATCAACCCATCTGTTCCGAATATGGCCATGGACAAAAACAAACCGAGTACAGCGATCCAGATTAGCAGGATGATGGCATAGATAGCCGATGCAAGAAATTTACTCATCAGCAGTTTTGTACGGCTCACCGGTTTTGTGATCAGTAAACGAAGCGTTCCCATGTTTGCTTCACCCGCAATCATATCTGCGCTCACCAATGCCACGAGCAGTGGCACATGTATGAGCAATGTTTGTAAAATTACAAAGCAAACAAAATATCCATTTAACGGATTACCGATCACATCAAAATTGTCTTTCACATCTTTCAACACAAAATCCATGTACTTGGCTCCATCAACATAAATGGCCAGTTGTATCAACGACACAATTGCCCACACCGCAATAAACGCAATGTATGTGCGTGGACGTTTGAATACTTTGAACAACTCAATTTTTAAAAGGCTCCACATGTTGATTCGCTGTTGTGATCTTTAAAAAATAGTCTTCCAATGAATGCCTGGCAGTAATACCTAATACACTGATATTATTTTCAACCAACAGTTTTGTCAGCACCGGCACATCTTCTTTACGAAGTTTCAATTCAATACCGCCTATATCCACACCCATCAATTTATCAGCATAATTACTTTGCTTCAGCAATTGTTCGCAACGCACCTGGTCGTTTGTTTCGATATACACCACCGTATCATCCGGATGAAATAATTCTGCAACTGTTCCTTCCACCAATTTCTTTCCTTTGTCAATAATGAGCATGCGGTTAGCGATCTGTTCCACTTCACTTAGCAAGTGCGATGAAACAAGAATGGTTTTGTTCATTTTTTCACGCAGCATTAAAATCAAATTGCGCATATCAGCAATTCCTTGTGGATCTAACCCATTCGTTGGTTCATCTAACATGATCAATTGCGGATCATGCACCAATGCAACAGCAATACCTAAACGTTGTTTCATTCCTTGCGAAAATGTACGCACTTTGCTGTTTGCACGTTGCGCAAGTCCAACCAACTCCAGTTGATCCATGAAATTTGCTTTGCTGAGTTTCACGCCACTCATTTTTGCAAACAGTTGCAATGTTTCGTATGCCGTTAAATATTTGTAGAGATCAGGGCGTTCAATTACCGCACCTGTATTACGCAGAATTTCTTTGCGGTGTTTGTAGAGATCGTAACCGAAAATTTCAATGGAACCACTCGTGGGTGTAATAAGCGTAAGTAACATACGAATTGTGGTTGATTTGCCTGCGCCATTCTGCCCAAGAAAACCGTACACATCGCCTTTCTGTACAGTAAAAGAAAGATCGCTTACCGCTGTTATTTCGCTGAAAACCTTACTGAGTTGAGTGACCTTAATGACTGATTCCATAAATTTACTGCTGTAATAACACAGAAGTAAAGATAAGGTTGGAACGAACGGTAAACTTATTTTGGAAGATATGTTTGCAATGCTTTCACATAGGTTTCGAAAGCGGCAATTCCTGCCGGGGTAATCTTGCAGATCGTTTGCGGGTAATTGTCTTTGAACTGTTTGATCACATCCACGTAACCCGCTTCTTTTAATTTGCTGATCTGCACACTAAGGTTTCCGGCAGTAGAGCCCGTTTTCTCTCTGATAAACGTAAACTCAGCTTCCCTAACGCCAATAAGCAGACTCATAACGGCCAGCCGTAATTGCGAATGTAATATGGGGTCGAGTTCTTTAAACATGTTGTTGTTTTCCCTGCAGGTATTTCTTACGGATGATAATACCGGGTACAAGCCAGGCCAATGCTGCGGATACAGCCATTAATAAAAAATCAAATTTGGTGATGGTGAATGCGCTGATGATGGCACTCACCCAGCAAACAATACCACCAATGGTCATCAGTCTGAACTTTCGTGCAGCTCCTGTTACAATCGTTGGATAACCAAAAACAAACAGCAGGTAGGCAGAACCGTAAGTCCAGAAGTTAGGAATATCTGCTTTGCCGGTGATCTCACGATAATCGGATACGATTGGATTAAATGCATCGGCTGCTACATTATTGATAAAGTTTATCACAAACACACCAATACCAAAACAAAGCCAAACATATCCCATCACATCATCATCCCAACCTTTTGCTTTACGTTCACGACGTTCACGTATAGAAATAAATATTTGCGGAATGATGGCCAGCAATGCCAGTAGCCAGATATCAAAAGGCATCTTCCACCTGAAATGAATGATGCAGAATTGAACAAGGCTGCAGAAGGTGATCACTGCACCCCATAAGATTGGGCCAATACCGGTATCAACAAAATCACTTTTTGCCCGGTTGATCATTTGTTGAATGATCATTAAACTTTCCTGTTCCGTTAACGGTTTTTCCTGCATGATCAATGTTGTTTTTGAAAGCGTGAACGAAGTAAATAGCCGGGAACAATCCATGTGATGATAACAGCTACTGCTAAAAGCAAAAAAGAAAACTGATACGGAATAAATACCGACACCAATGCCAATATCCAGCAACTGATAGCACCAATACGCAATGCTGAAAATTTCAAAATAACCCCGGATAAAAAAGTAGGCATGCCATATAACATCAGGATAAGTGGATTAAACAACTGCGGTTGTCCACTACGTCCAATGATTATACCAACAAGGAAACCCATGATCACAAACACCAGCCAGACAAAACCAATGATTTCATCGGTGTAAGTACGCACCGTTGTACTTTTCTTTACACGGGAGAGATAGATCATCTGGTAAATAACTGTAGGGATGGTGAGCATCCACACATACATGAGATTCTTAAAGTTTCCAAAGAAATAAACAGATATAAAACTTGTTATGCTGCAAACAAGAATTACCCAACCCCACAGTAAATACAAATGACCGTTCTCGTTGAAACGGTTCTGTGCTTTGCTGATCATTGATTCAATGAGCTGCAAGCTGTCTTTAGCTGAGAAATCCTGTTGCTCCATGTATTATTGTTTAAACGTCAAAAATAAGGTAGTCCCGAAGTGTTTACTCCGGGACTAATACACATTATTTACACGCATTGTATGCCTGCTCATTTTGTTGCTTTCCCCAATTTGGGTGCAATGCTGATGCAGGTTTGAATGATTCAAAAAGTTTTGCAGCTTCTTCAAATACCGGTTTTGCTTTTGCACAACCGCCACCAAATTGCTCCGGCGTTCTGCTCACACCCTGCGCTTCCCACATATAAGGACGTGGATTGGTTGGATCAAGTTTTTTTGAAAGCGCTGTGTTTTCCTGGATGATAGCACCATACTGCATGTACCTGCTCATAGGATCAGCACTCATTTTTACTGTAGCGATCATTGCTTTTACCAAAGCGATCTCAGAATTATTTTTTTCAAACTCTTCTGCTTTGTTGATGAATACAGTTGCTTTATCAGCTAACGGATCGAATTGTTTTGGATCGTTTGTCATAAATGCATGCCACACCTGTGCAACTGCTGCATAATAAAACGGAAGCCATTGATTTTTTTCGGCATTGCCAATACGTTCAAATGCATTTACTACATCTAACATTGCGTCGGCGGTTTTTGCTTCGCCCATTGCCTGCATATTTTTTTGCATTGCACCGGTATAACGTTCGCTCTGCGCAATAGCCCCTGTAAAAAGATGAGCAAAGAAAACAGCAAGAAGTACTTGTTTCATTTTATTGTTGTTTAAAGATGAGTAAGGTTTATTGTTTGTTTTTTAGTTTTTCGTATTCACGTTCTACACTATTGCTTTTAGGATAAACATATGCACCAAAGTAATGTGATGCAATACCGATACCCCAGCCAAGCATTGGCCATACCGGCCAGGGAACGCCGCCACCGTAATGCTTTGCTCCATTAATTGACCATAAGATCCAGAAGAATGCATTGATCAGTAAATAAGTGATGAGATGTTGTTTGAACGATGCACGCTTTTGTGCAATCTCCCAAAGTTGTTTGTCTTTTTCTTCATTTGAATCGGGGATTCGTTGAAAGTTACTCATGTGATAAAGTTGAATGATGAATGATGATTTATAAATTATTGTTGATGGCATCATCAGTACGGTCTACACCAAAGCTGATAAATGCACCAATGAAAATAAACATACGTGATGGTGGAACTAACTCTGTTTTACGCTGGCCATTGTATGAATAGTTGTAACCATACACCTGCTTGATATTAAAAACATTGCTTACACTCAACACATACACAGCAAATGCTTTTGCATTCTTTTTACCAATTGAGGGCAGGTAGTTAACTGAAAAACTTACGTTATGATAATCAGGGATACGTCCTTTGTCAGCAAAGAAAGGTTTGCTTGTGTTTTGATCGTATTGAATGTTATAATAAGGACGACCACTTGCATAGTTGTAAGAAAAGTTGAGGTTCGATTTTAACTTGGTTACAAACTTCTTCACCACAAATGATCCGGTATGCTTTGCTGCAAAGTTTGGTGTAATGGCCGTTGGGAAGTTTAAAAAATCACGCTTCGTATTGAGGAATGAATACGAGATCCAGTAATCCAGATTATTTACAGTTTTCTTATCTCTCCAGAATAATTCAAATCCACTTGCATCACCGAAGCCATTGTTGCTGCTGCCAAGTTCACGGCCATTGATGTTTGATGTCTTTATCAGATTATCATACTGCTTATAAAATGCTTCCACACGGAAGGTTGTAAGACTTGTTGTTTTCTGGTATTGGGCAATGTAGTGTGTTGCCTTCATGAATGTAAGCGGTGCAATCGTTGGCTGGTAACGCAACTCAGGGTTCTGATAAAAAATTCCATACGCTAATGAAGCCTGGCTCTCTTTACCCAGCTTATAAGCCAATGATACACGTGGTGCAAGATTTGTTTTATCAAGCAAAGCAGAATACTCAGCTCTTGCACCAAATTTTGCTGCCAGCTTATTGGTTAAATAAACATCCTGCTCAGCAAAAAGAGAATAAACATTCTCGATCAAACGTGTTCTGAATTTTGAACCATTAAACGCAGTAAACAAACTTTTATCATCACTATGATTATACTCAACCCCAAAACGTAATGCATTCAATGCCCTGAATTTCTTTTCCAATACCAAACGCCCATTGGCATAAAAACCTTTGCTGTTTATCTCAAATTGTTTGAACTCAAGACCAGTCAGCACCACATCATTTTTATCTTCGTCCTGCATACCAAAACGGATATCATCTTTATTGGTTGATACAGATACCCCTGCCTGCAGTTTCCATTTATTCTTTAAACTTTCTTTCCACGATAAGTTATGATACATGTTTCCGTTGCTTAAGCCAAAACGATCTTTATAACCCAAAGAATCAAGACTGTTTTGTGTAAAGCCCAAACTGTTGGTGAGATAAAAACCATAATACTTCAATATTCCGTTCTTTGAAGTTTTGATGCGGAAGTTGGCATCAATGTTATGTGAGTTGGGCGCTTTTGAATAATCCTGCTGTTGTTTGATGACTGCAAATGCCGCCGTTAGGTTCGAGTAGTTATAATTCACACCCCATGATGCAGTTTTTTCTTTATTGAGTTTTTGAAATCCTGCTCCAATTCCTAATACAGAAAGATTCAACGTTGCAGAAGACTGTTCAGGAAGATCAATTGATTCTAAAATTAATGCTGATGATAATGCCTGACCATACAATGCACTGTAGCCACCCGTGCTGAAAACGGTTCCTTTAAAAATAAATGGTGAGAACCGGCCACGTTGTGCAATACCGGGAACACTACTAAAGAAAAAATTGTTGACCAATGTTCCATCAATAAATGTTTTTGTTTCGGCAGCTGTACCACCACGCACAAACAATCCTTCACTCTCGCCCACCTGTTGTGCACCGGGTAACGTTTTTAATGCGCCGGTAATATCGGCATTAGCGCTGGCTGTTGTTACAATATCAATGGATGATAATACAGCTGCTACCCGCTTACGATCACTGGCTTCAAATGCACCGGCAGTAATTACTACTGCACTCATTTCAGTTACTTCTTCTTTTAACTGAACAGGTAATTGAAGATCGCCGCCTTTTAATTCAACCGGCAACTCCACAGTTTTAAAGCCGATAGCAGTAATGATGATGACCTGGCTTCCTTTATCGGTGGTCTTAAACCGGAAACGACCAACCGAGTCAGCAGTGGCACCGTCGTAAGAATCTTTAATGGCAATAGATGCGCCGGCTACAGGTTTCTTTTTGTTATCGAGCACGGTGCCACTGATGGTGGTTTGCCCAAAAGCAAGTTGGGCGATGATAAGGCTGATGAGTAAGGTGAATGCTTTCATTTCTTATAAATAGATCACAAACATAGACTAGTTTATTTTATAAACCAAATATTTTAAGCAACATTTTTTAGGGGGTAGCAACAAAAAATGCCCTCACTATCTGAGGGCATTTCCAGTTATTTCTTTTGCTTTACTTCGCTTTTAAGATTAGTTGAGCGCTTTTCAGTTGACCGCTTCTCACTTCCAGGATATAGTTACCTGCTGGCAATTGAGGGAGGTTATTTAACTGAATAGCATTCGTTCCTTTAAACACTGACCTGATAGTATTATATACAATTCGTCCATGTTGATCGAACAAGCGGATATAGGCATCTTCGCTTACCTCAACTGTAGCCTGTATGTTTATTACCTGGTCAAATGGATTAGGTGATGCAATTACTTTGGTGGAACTATTACTATATAACTTGATAACCATACTGTAGCTGGATTTACCATCTTCATCCACCATCTTCAATCGATAATAATTAAAAGCTGCCAAAGGCGATGCATCAACAAATTGATAAGCCGTTTCAGCAACTGAGTTTCCCATTGCTTTTACAGAACCAATGGAAAGAAAATTAATGCCGTCGCCACTTCTCTCAATCAGGTAATGACTTGCATTGATCTCAGTAGCTGTCCGCCAATTCAAATGTGACTGTGCGTTTATTAAACGGCCGTTAAATGAAAGTAACTGAACAGGCAATGTGCCAGAAACTGTAATTGATGCAGTTGCTACAGATAAACAACCTGAACCTGATAATTTATCGGCAACAACTTCAATATTATATACACCCGGTGAAGTGAATGTTTGTGTAGTGATTGTTTCGGCACCGCCATTTCCAAATTCTGATGTTGCATAACTTGATCCACTGACTGCATCTTCAACAACATATAATACTCCTGATTGCGTATTTGAAACAGTATAGGTAACTGTTTGCCCAACGGAGATCGATGATGTTGTTGGACTTATCAATGGTGTTGTTGGAGCAGAACAGGAAACAGTAGTAGTGGAACCACATGCTGTATTTAATGTACTGTTTGTTGCTTGTGCACCAACCGTTAATACACCGCCTGCATACAAGGGGTTAGATGCCAGCACAGTTACTGTCCATGCTGATTGAGCTGTGAGTGCCACCGATCCAATCAATCCTCCATCCTGGTATAAATAAACTGTACCTGTAAACGGACCGGTGATCGATCCTGATACAGATGCATTCCCTTCTGTGTATGATCCGGTGATAGTTGGGCAAACAGTGGTCGCAACTCTTGCTGTTGCAGATGAAGAGTTAGCACTAACAGAACAAGTTCCGTTTTGTGCTGTTGCGTAATAGGTTGCTCCGTTTACCAATGCTGTAACAGTTACAGACCATGTACCATTCGCCTGCACAGTGGTTGTACCAAGCAATGTTGGTGTAGTATTATAAAACCGGATAGTTGTACCTGCTGGTTCAGACGATGTTCCGGTAACAGTTGTTGTACCGCCGGTTAAATTACCTTGGATATCTGTAGTTATAACAGGTGCTGCTGTAAAGCATGATGCGGTAATTGTTGCTGCTGTACTTACACATTGTCCGCTTGCCTGCTGACGAACAGTAATTACATCACCAGTTTGAAATGTTTGATTGGAGAAACTATACGCACTGCCAGAAGCTGTTGTTGATGCAACAATAAATCCGTTCACCAGTAAACGTACTGTTGCACCTGTTACTGCCGTTCCACTGATGGTTGAACCCGGGTAGAGAATTGTTTGCGTAATTGTTGGCGCTGCTGTTTGTGTAAGTGTTAAGCAACTAAACGCAGGTGCTGATTCGCATTTACCTGATTCAATTACGGTAAATGCATAACTGGCCGATGTCATATCATTGGCTCCGCCTGTACAGGCAGCGTTTGGTCCACCGTTATTTGTGCTGTTATATTCCCAAATGGTACCTGAAGGATCGGTTGTTTGATTATAGGTAATTTTAAATGTTGTTGTTGCATCATCTGCCAATAAAATAAGGTTGCCACCCGCTGCAATTGTATATAATTTGATTCTTGCATTAGCAGGCTTTGTTCCCTGTATGCCTTTATTGGTAATACAACTAATGGCCGTTGTTATATTAGTTGAGATATTAGCCGGAGAGCATGATGTTACAGCAACACTATTACTTGTTAAGCACATACTCTCAACAGTTGATTGGGCTTTTGCAGTAATGATGTCTCCACTGGCTACACTTGCAATAATATAAGTCCACGGGCTTCCGCTTGTTGCAGTTGTTGTGCCGGCAAGTACGCCATTTTTGTAAACCGAGATTGTGGCTGTTGAAGGTTTTGTTGCATCAAGTCTTGTCCATGTTCCTGTAATATTTACATTTGATCCCGATGCAATATCTGTATTTACAGCTGGCGCAGCTGTACATGCATCCGAAGGACCAGAGCCGCCTGAGGTGAGATCATTCAATGTAAAGCTCGGCGTATTCTCGCCTAAAAATTCCCAGGCATCTGTTGTGCTGGTAAAATTATCATCATTCAAACCATAAATATCAGAACGTGTTCCCTGAAATGCTGATCCGGGATTTGTATTGGTTGAAATAACCATACGGATTGGTGTTGATGCTGTAATACCTAATGCCGACATGGGTACAAAAAAATCATAGAAATAATCTGCATTACCTGATTCACGACTCAGTGCAACAGAGATCAATTGATTGGTTGCAAGAGAATAAGTGTTGCTTGCAGTTGGGTTTACAATACCATCCACATTATAAATAGCCACACGCCCATTTGTACCTGTTTCGAGTGCCACTTCCAGTTCAAAACCAGGGTTACCATTTCCGCTGTTTGTTGGAGCCACATAATTGGGATCAGCAGCAGAACCCGATGCGCCAAGCTTCAGATCAGTATCAATTAAGATATTATATGCCTTTGCACCGCTAACAATACTGCCAATACGCAAACGGAACAAAAGATTTGTTCCATCATTGTAAATATAGCAGCCGCTGTTATCAACGGTTTTCACAATATCGGAATAACCACCATCAGGTCCTGTAGCAAGGTCACCTGTTGGTTCAATCATAACCGGCTTAATAATCTTATACAATATTTCACTTTGAGTAATATCGCTTGTAGTAAAGCCTGCGGAGGTTGCAGAACTAAAAAAATCCTGGTTTGGATTGAGAACGACCGGACCCGTTGCACCAGCTGGACGAACGATTAATCCGGGAGATTGGGCATAACTTACATAGGCATGAAGCAAAAAAATAAAGGGCAACATCAGCCCTTTAAAATACCGGGATATGGATTTCATTTTAAAGGTTTTACTCAGGTAATGAATATGCGTAAAATTAAGTAGTAGCCTTTAATTGCTATGTAGTAGAATCTATAATCTGAGTATAGAGGGTTTTATTTTACAGTTGTCAATTAAAACAAGGAAAAACAAACAAGTTACTTATGCCCTATTTTTTCACGAAGCAATGTTCTTGCATTGTGAGTTCCTTCTTCTTCCGTAAAAGCATCTTTAGGAATTAAGAAGAATGAACGTTCATCGATATAAAGATGAAAGAAGTTAGGCGTTTCAATAAAGTATTTAAAAGCACTATAGCTCCAGTTCTTACTGCCATTAGGGTTTTCGATATGCATGTAAGTATCAAGGAAAGTAAGGTTAAACGAATCCCTGAATGTTTTTGCACGGCTGTAAACTGTAAATGGCAGGATGAACCAGAACGACACCATTAGTGAAAACCATAAGAACGAACTAAGAAGAAATGCAACGGGCGCTATTTTTTTCCAGAAGAACATACCGGCCGCAAACAGTGCAAACACATTTACCAGTATAATAAGTATGCGTATTTCTTTTTTAGAAATAAAATGATAACGTAATGCCTGGATCACTTTTTTTCGATCGTACCGGAAAGAAATCTTCATACTTGCCTGTTTTATTCGTTCAATTAATTTTTATCGTTGGTATTTCAATTCACTTTCAGTTACACTCCACTGGCCAAGCTTATCACCCTTCACACCAAAAAATTCAACCGTGAGTTTGCGTTGGCCTCTTGCACCGGTGAAATTAAATTTACCATAGTTCTGTTTTTCATCGATTCCAAAAACCCGGTAAGGGTTATTTGCTTCAGCTGCACCAAACTTATGTGTACCTGCCGTTAAAGGCGATACTGTTACATCATACAAAGGATACGCACCCTGTCTATTTACTTTGATCACTTCTGTATGATGACGATCACCACTCATAAACAACACACCGGGAATTTTATTCACTTGCAAAAAACTCATCAGCTCTTCATACTCCGCAGGGCAATCCAGTAATTTATCAAAAGGCGAAACAGGATTTAACACCTGGCTGCCATTTGCAATGATTTTGAATGGAGCACGACTGAACAGCAACGAATTTTTCAGCCATTGCAGTTGTTGCTTACCCCACATTAACTTATCAGGATTTGGTTTCCCATCAATAGAATCTTTCATATTGTCTGCACTTCTCCACCAGCGGTCATCCATCATAAAAATATCTACATCGCCATAACTGATCATCGAGTAGATACCTTCACCATTCATTCCATAGGTTGTGTTTAACCAATAGTTGGTAAATACATCACGTGAAGTTTTCTTCAGAATATAATTTGTACCAATATCATTCGGGCCATAATCATGATCATCCCACATAGCATAATGCGAAGTTGACTTCAGAAAGTTTTGGAGCACAGGAACAGAACGGTCATGACTGGCCCTGTTCCATAAACCCCATTCGTCGTAATAGTCCACGTCACGTGTATACCAGTTATCGCCCATCCAAAGCATAAAAGCAACTTTTTCCTTTGCCATACTTTCAAAAATGGAAGAATCGCCACCATAAGGTTTTCCCGGACGATCAACTGCAGGTTCATTGATGTAAGCGCAGGAACCTGTCAGGAAAGAAAAATCAGGAGCAGGTTTGCGCCATTGCCATAATTCTTTTGTGGTGAATGTGCCAATTGCTTTTGTTGGTTTAGCAATCACTTTCTGATTAATATGGAATTGGTATTCGTAGGTTGTATTCAGCTCCAACCCAACAACATTAAATACAACCGGTGAAAACCAGTCATCACGGTTGGTCTTTTTCTGAATTGATTTATAAGAATTGAGATCGCCTTTTTTCCAGTACTGCAACACAACATCGCTACCGGGTTTTACTTCGATCCACAATTTTGCTGTGCGTAATTCAACGGGACCGAGCATGGGACCACTTACCAATTGTGCATGCGCAGTAATGGAAAGAAAAAGAAATACCAGGAGCAGTGTCCGGCAAAATAAGCTTCTCATAATTGTAAGTATAAGTAATCCCGTTTTCGGGAGCTGCAATGTAAATAAAGTTTACATGCCAAGCCCGTGCATGCGGCTGATTCCTGTTATATGCACATTAATTTTCAATAGATGGAGTGATTGACAGACTAAATGTGTCTTTTCGGAATGAACCAGAAAGGCAAAAAAATACCCCCGTTTTAGCGGGGGTATAAAAAGTTATCTGACACGCATACATTTGCGATAGGATCCATGTGCGGCTTCATAGGGCGTCAGGGATCTGCTGCAGCTACTCAGATAAAAGATACTTAACAGCAATACAGTATAAGCGATTGCTCTTTTCATTGGTACGGATTTAATACATTTTAAAAATAGGTCTTTCGACAACATAACAACGAAAATCGGGCCATTGAATTTTACAAACTAAGTGTATCCCTTAGAAAAAGTTTTAAACCAGAACATCTACTTTGTATTGTTACGTATCCTGTTTCGGCATTTACGCAATTTTTCCCCGTATCAGTAAAAATAAAAACGCTCCGGAGAACCGGAGCGTTTGTTATAGGAACCTCTGTTGAGATTTGTTGTTGAGCGATTGCATTAACTGCAACCCATACTGTTACCACAGTTCAAACATTTGTAACAGGTACCACTCCTGATGGTGATGTGTCCGCAAGTATTACAGGCAGGTGCATCGCTTTGCATACTCTTCGCTGCTGCATTCACTGCATCAAGACCATTATCCATCTTCACAGGATTTGCAGCAACACGTTGTGCCTTCTGCACCTGTGGTGTAGTTGGTACTGATCCGACCACTCTTACATCACTTAGTTCCGGAGTTTTTTTTTCGTATTCCAACCCTGTCGGCACATCATCCCAATCATCCATACCTGTATTGTTGATCTCAGGTTTATCCAATACATGAACAAGATCAGTACGTCCTAAGTATTCATAAGCCAGGCAACGGAATACAAAGTCAACAATTGAAGTGGTTGATTTAATATTCGGATGATCTACCATGCCGCTTGGTTCAAACTTGGTAAACACAAACTTCTCTGCATATTCTTCTAACGGAACACCATATTGTAAACCAACAGAAATAGCAATGGCAAAACTGTTCATCAAACCTTTCAACGTGCTACCTTCTTTTGCCAGATCAACAAAGATTTCTCCTAATGTACCATCACTGTATTCACCTGTACGTAAGAAAATAGCCTGGCCATTGATCTTCGCTTTTTGCGTAAAGCCACGACGTTTAGCAGGTAATGTTCTGCGTTCAACAATGCGTGCAAGTTGACGTTTCAGTTTTGTATCAGGTGAAGCCTGTACACGTTTGTTCAATTCTTCCAGCAGTTCTTCTACTGTAAGCTTGGCCATGTCAACAATATTGCTTTCGGCTATTGCGGCTATTTCTTCTGCTGCAGTTTCAGTTGATTCTTTTTTCTTCTTGTCGCTTCCTTTTGTACTTAACGGTTGCGAAAGTTTAGAACCATCACGATACAATGCACATGCTTTTAAACCGAGCTTCCAGCTTTCATAATAAGCATCAGCAATTTCTTCAACTGTTGCTTCATTTGGCAGGTTGATGGTTTTTGAAATAGCACCACTCAGGAATGGTTGTGCAGCACCCATCATTTTAATATGACCGCTATGATGAATATAACGTTGCCCTTTCTTACCGCATCTGTTTGCACAATCAAATACCGGATAGTGTTCCAGTTTTAAGAATGGAGCACCTTCAACCGTCATTGTACCGCAGATATAATCATTTGCTTCAGCGATCTGTTCATCAGTAAAGCCTAAAGCTTCTAATAAACTCCATTCAAAATCGTTATATTGATCCGGAGTAAAACCAAGACGTTGCAAACATTCTTCGCCCAATGCATATTTGTTGAATACAAATCCAATTTCAAATGCACTTGCAAGTGATGCTTCGATCTTCTTGATCTCTTCAGCAATAAATCCTTTTTCGCTGAGGCTTTGAGGATTTACATGCGGTGCACCATTCAATGAAGCTGATCCTACTGCATATTTTACAATCGCTTCACTTTCTCTTTCAGTATAACCGAGCTTTTTCAAAGCTGCCGGTACAGATTGGTTGATGATCTTGAAATAACCACCACCGCTTAATTTTTTAAATTTCACCAAAGCGAAATCAGGTTCAACGCCGGTTGTATCGCAATCCATCACCAACCCAATTGTTCCTGTTGGAGCAATAACCGTTGTTTGTGCATTACGATAACCATATTTCTCTCCCATTTCTACTGCATCGTCCCAGCTCTTGCAGGCACTTGTGAGTAAATAATCAGGACAGTATTGTGCTTTAATACCTAATGGTTTAATGCTTAATCCTACATATGCTTCTTCAGCATCGTAAGCAGCTGCACGGTGGTTACGCATTACACGCAACATATCTTCTGCGTTCTCTTCGTAACGTGGGAACGCACCGAGGAAGGAAGCCATCTCTGCAGATGTTTTGTAAGAGATGCCCGTCATGATTGCTGTTAATGCACCGGCAATACCACGTGCTTCTTCACTATCGTAAGGAATACCCATTACCATCAGCATTGAACCGAGGTTGGCATAACCCAAACCGAGTGTGCGGTAATCGTATGAAAGTTGTGCAACATCTTTTGAAGGGAACTGTGCCATTAACACAGAAATTTCCAACACTGCTGTCCACAAACGACAAACGTATTCAAACCCTTGTACATCGAAGGTTTGTGTTTCTTCATCAAACAAACGACGAAGATTTACCGAAGCGAGATTACAGGCAGTATTATCAAGGAACATATATTCACTGCAAGGATTGGATGCGTTGATGCGTCCGCCTTTTGGTGATGTATGCCATTCGTTAATTGTTGTATCGTACTGTGTACCCGGATCAGCACAACGCCATGCAGCATAAGCGATCTGGTTCCACACTTCCTGTGAAGGAATTTTTTTCATTGTACGACCATCAGTACGTGCTTTCAATTCCCAATCTTCACCCTTCTCTAATTTCTCAAAGAATTCGTTTGGTATACGTACAGAGTTGTTTGAGTTTTGTCCACTCACTGTGCGGTAAGCTTCACCTTCGTAATCAGATGCATAACCTGCATTGATCAAAGCACCTACTTTCTTTTCTTCTTCAACTTTCCAGTTGATGAAGTCCATGATCTCAGGATGATCTAAATCGAGACAAACCATCTTTGCAGCTCTGCGTGTTGTACCACCACTTTTGATAGCACCTGCAGCACGGTCGCCTATTTTCAGGAAACTCATCAAACCACTTGATGTACCACCGCCGCTGAGTTTCTCACCTTCGCCACGAATAGTAGAAAAGTTTGTACCTACACCGGAACCATATTTAAAAATTCTTGCTTCACGCACCCAGAGATCCATCAAACCACCTTCATTCACCAGATCATCACTCACACTGAGGATGAAGCAGGCATGTGGTTGAGGACGTTCGTATGCAGAAGTTGATTTCTTTAATTCGCCATCGTTCGCATCAACAAAGTAGTGACCTTGTGGCTTTCCTTTGATGCCATAACTTTCATACAAACCCGAATTAAACCATTGCGGACTGTTAGGCACGCACACCTGGTTTAAAATACTATACACTAACTCTTCATAAAATACCTGTGCATCTTGCTCAGTTGCAAAATAGCCGTAACGCTCACCCCACACCCGCCAGCAATTGGCCATACGATGTGCCACCTGCTTAGAAGAAGTTTCACGACCCAATGAACCATCAGGTTGTGGTACACCCGCCTTACGAAAATATTTTTGCGCCAAAATATCTGTTGCGATCTGACTCCAATGACTCGGCACCTCCACATTATTCATCTCAAACACAACTTCTCCGGATGGATTGCGAATCACAGAAGTACGGTAATCATACTCAAACAGGTCGAAGGGAGTAACTCCTTCTTTTGTGAACCGGCGGCTGAACTTCAGCCCCTGATCTTGTTTCTTTTTGCTGGCCATTTTGATCTGTAAGTTTTGTGGGTTAGTTAGTGGTTGGGTTAAGAAATCGTTAAACGATAGACTACGAAAATATTTTTTCAAACGATACACCCAAAGTCATAGATATGCACAGACTGTGGAAATCAGCCGCAAATGCAATACCAACGTGTGTTTGCCTGTGGATACTGAGTTTTCAACCCCCTGTTTTAAAAAATGAGCAAAAAAAACTTGGCTGTTTCCAAATATTTCCCTTTGGCCTGCTGCCATTGCATTTGAGGGCACGAATACCCGAAAATGAAACTAACGCTGGCATCTAAACGCAGAAAAATGTGCTCCTGCTGATATCAGAATTTAACCTAATATCTGCCCTGTGAGATAAAAAGAACTGAATATGAAAAAGATGGACATTTTTTTGCATTTTTGCAGGAATAGGATTCACTGAATGAAGCAACACATCTATAAAGAATTACAGGAGCGAAAACAGAAAGGGCAAAAATCATTTGCTGTTTTAATTGATCCTGATAAAGTTGATCCACCCGCCATTGAACAGTTGGTAAAGCTTTCTGTGGATGCAGGTGTAGATTATTTTCTTGTAGGTGGAAGTTTGGTTATCTCCAATCAACTGGATGAAGTAGTGCAGCAGATAAAAGCTGCCTGCGATATTCCGGTGATACTTTTTCCCGGTAGTCCTTCACAGATCAGTAAATACGCTGATGGGTTGTTATATCTTTCATTGATCTCGGGACGTAATCCTGAATTATTGATCGGTCAGCATGTGATCTCTGCACCGTTTGTGAAACAAAGCGGACTTGAAATTATTTCAACAGCTTATATGGTAGTTGATGGTGGTGCGCCCACAACTGTTTCATATATCAGCAATGCGGCTCCTCTCCCATCTGATAAAAATGAGATTGCTATGTGTACTGCAATGGCCGGTGAAATGCTGGGCATGAAAGTAGTTTACATGGATGCAGGCAGTGGTGCCAAGCGACCTATCAGCGAAAGCATGATCCAGGCAGTAGCACAACAAATTGAAGCTCCTCTCATTATCGGTGGTGGTATTACCGATCCTGAAAAAGCATACCGCAACTGTAAAGCGGGTGCTGATGTAATTGTAATTGGCAATGCTATTGAGAAAAACGCCACACTTATTAAAGAAATGGCCGCAGCTATACATAGTGTGCCTGTAAAAGCATAAAAATCCCTTCATAGGTATTATTTTTACCGGGTATTAAATTCCTTGTTAAGCAGGAACCACAACCCAGTATGCTTTTGAAAACCATTGTCCACACTTTCTTATTGTTATTGTTCTGCTCATTGCTATCAGCACAGCAAAATCCTTTTTATAATTTTCAAACGGATGACACGATTCTGAAAAAGAATTGGGTACAATCCGTTCGCCTTGTAAAAACATCATGGTTGTCGAAAGTTACACCATCGCTAAGAAAGGATTACGAAGAGATCTATAAAACACATTTCGGGCAGATTGAAAAAACAATTAACAGCAAAAGTCCGCTAACTGCAAAAGAACCTCATCAATACCTGCAACAGGTACTTGGTAAGATCATTAAAGCAAATCCTGTTTTAAAAGCTGATGAACTAAGAATATTTTTTACACGTGACTGGTGGCCGAATGCATACAGTATGGGTGATGGATCTATAGCCATTAATGCGGGACTTGTGATACATATGCATAACGAAGCAGAACTCGCATTTGTGTTGTGTCATGAATTAGCTCATTATCACAAATCACACACGCTGCAGTCTGTCGACAACTACGTTACCGTTACCAATAGTTCAGAATTTCAAAAGAAATTAAAAGAACTTTCGAAAAAAGAATATAGTGTAAATGCAGAACTTGAAAAACTCAGTCTCAATTTAATATTCAACAGCAGGCATCATAGCCGTAGTAAAGAAACAGAAGCTGATTTGCAGGCTTTCAGTTTTTTCAAGAATACCGGGTACGATGCAAACGGTATTGTATCGTTACTGCAATTACTTGATACGGTTGATAAAGCCACTGTTTTCACAAAGCTCAATGTGCAAACAATGCTCAACTTTGAAAGCTATCCGTTTAAAAAGAAATGGATACAGGAAGAGTCAGCTATTTTCAGTAAAATAAATACACAGACTACCGAAGAAAAAGCGAAAGAAATAGATTCCTTCAAAACACATCCTGATTGCACTGTTCGTATTGCTGCATTGAAAGACTCAGTTGCTTCCCAATCAGCAGGTAACTCTTTCCTGGTTGATGAAAACTATTTCCAAAAACTGAAAGAAGAACTGATGCTTGAAATGATTGAGCATACGTATCAATCGGGTAATGTAAGCCGCAATATTTATTACAACCTGCTTCTGTTACAACAGCAAAAATATACAAATCTTGCTGCTTATTTAATTGCCAGAGATCTGAATAAACTCTACGAACAACAGAAAAATCACAAAGCAGGTTTATTACTTGATACGGAAAACAAATTCTATTCAGACGATTACAACCAACTTCTCAGATTGCTTAACCGTATACGACTTGATGAGATGGCGCAACTGACACGATCGTTTTGTAACCGCTATTTATCCCCCTTAAAAGAATATCAGCCTGTAGCAGAACAACTAAACATAGCCGAAAAAAACAATAATCAACATTAAAACAAAACCACAGAAATGAAAAAACTAACAGTTTTATTTATGCTTATGAGCTTCTTTGCAAGCACACAAGCACAAAAATTAAGCATCGCAAATATCCAGAAATCAAGTGTTCTCCGCAACTCAGATGCTATTAAAGAAGGCAGTGAAGTTAAAGGCTATTACTTTTTTTACGTAAGTGATAAGATCGATCGTAACACAAACGAGTATACGTTACAGATCATGGACCAGAGCCTTAATAAATTAAAGGAAGTGAAGTTCCAGGATTCAAAAAATGTTATTATTCTCGAATCGTCTTTCAACGGAACCGATCTTGTTTTTTTATTTTATAACTCCGATGACAATATCTTAAGTTATCAGGTTTATGGGGCCGATGGCACAAAGAAATACTACTACACAAAAAGTATTACAAAAAAAGACGAAGCTTTTCTAGCTATATCTTTACATATGAATGATGAAGACAGTAATTTCAAAGGCCTTTATCCTGTTGAAGGAAAAGGGTTCATCTCAAACATGCCAAGCAGGGACAATAAGGATTTTACTTTTCAAATCAGCTATATAGGGAGTGATTCAAAAAAACAGTGGAGTTATGTTCCTGCAATAGATGGCAAAATGTTTTTAGGCGATTACCTGGGCACTTTTAACAACGTGGTTTATATTGAAATGTTGAAATTTTCCGGTATGCTTGATCGCAATCCCGACTCATTTATTCTTGGATTATCACTCGAAAATGGCAAACTACTATTTCAAAAATCCACCAACGAAGGAAAATATAATTTTTTTCCTATCAGCATGTCTGTCTTAAATGATGGCAAAGCTTATGTGTATGGAGAGTATTTTAATAAGGGCGGAAATGTAATGAAAGACAAATCGCAGGGATTTGCGTTTATTGGTATTGATGATAAAGGGAAAACATTAACTGAAAAATATTCCTCTTGGGCTCTTGACCTTGGCAAACAACTTGGCGCAAACGGAAATGGCAAAATTGATAACCTGGGCTATATGTACCTCCACAGTATGGTACAGGCTGATGATGGCAGTATTTATGCTATTGGTGAGGGATATAAAAAAGCAGCAAGTGCACTTGGTATTACTGCTCAGGTATTAAGTGGCGGCAGATCGGGTATGAGTACAGTTAAGCTCAAAGTAACGGATATGGTAATGATCAAGTTTGATAAAGATTTTACAGTAAAAGAAGCGTCCATTTATGAGAAAAATGATAATGATATTCTATTAGGTTCCGGCGATGAATTTGTCAGCACTCAAATGTTAGGAAAACAGTTGAAGTTTTCAAACGCTTTTGACTATGCTTACACACAAGTAAATAAAGACCATAGCTCTTTTTCAATTTGCTACAGCGACTATGAACGTGGTAAAAATTACAAAGGAGCAACGTTCAATTCTATAACATACAGCGATGGCAAACTTACGCAGGATAAGATCCAGACAAAATCAGATGCCACACGATCAATTGTATTACCTGCCCGTCAGGGACAAGTGTTGATCATGGATTATTATAAAAAAGATAAGAAGCTTGATCTGCATTTTGAAAAGCTAAATTAAATTTCAACTATTGATCAGAAAATAAAAAAGGAGCAATGCTCCTTTTTTTATTTATCTCAAAGTTTTCGGATATTATCTCAGTTCTTCCACTTTCACTCTCGTTGGTGAATCTTTTCCCGCTACAATACTTCTAGCGCTTAATGCAATGGACTTAATGATCATGGCCATATTATCCATATCCAGCGTTTCCACTTCATCAGATACTTTGTGATAATTGGGTTCGCTATCCATTTTTGAAGTTGAGATGGTGTGCGCAGGCACGCCTAAACGTGCCAGGGTTGCATTATCGGAACGATAGAATAAATTCTGATCGGTATATGGATCTGGATGAAATGTGAATCCGGTTCCTTCAAGGTTCTTCTGCATAATGGCACCCATATCAGTTTTTTCATAACCGGTGATGTATGCTGAGTTTTTACCCCACTTACTTTCTGTACCGATCATTTCAATGTTAAACATGGCAGCAACTTTTGCAGGATCAAATTGCTTGGAAAAATACTGTGCACCGTAACCACCCGATTCTTCTGCAGTAAATGCAGCAAAGATGATGGTACGTTCATTATTATTTAATGCTTTGTAATACTTCGCCAGCATAATAACAGCAGTTGTTCCTGCCGCATCATCATTGGCACCATTAAAGATCGAATCACCATCAACAGGTTTGCCAATACCGATATGATCATAGTGACCTGAAAAGATCACATATTCATCTTTCTTACTCTTCCCTGGAATTATACCAACTACGTTCGACAGTTTCTGTTCAGTAATTTCATGTTGTGCTTCAATACTGTAAGTTGATGGATCGACGGTAGTCAACACAAAGACAACATTGTTCTTCATTGGGAACATGCCACGTTTAAATCCAGTCAGCCTTCCAAAGTTCTTACTGTAAGAAGTATCAACCAGCACTACATAATTTTTTCCTGAACGGATATATTTCTGCGCTTCAGTAAACAGATTTACACCTGCCGAAAGTTTTACTTTCTCATAACCGGATTTCTCATTGATTGTTAAACTACCACTGGTTGTTATAACAACAACATTCTTTGCATCTACTGCTTGCTGATCAAAGCTGCAGGTTAATCCCTTAAATCGTGGAGTAAGAATTGTAAACTCCTGGCGGTAGGTACCGCTGTTGTTCCATGATTCCAAACCGGCAGCTTTAAATTCTGCAGCAATAAAATCAGCAGCTTTATCGATCTCCGGAGAAAACACACGACGTCCTTTCATTTCATCTGATGCAAGTACTCGTTCAATGCGTTCAACTTCTTTCGCATTGATAATGTTCTCAACTTTCGTTTGTGCAAATAAAAACGTGGCTACTGTAAGCAATAACCACGTTGCAAAAATTTTCTTCATTCGATAAGGTATTACAATAAAAGATTTACGATTTATAAGCTCATCATTTCTTTAAACTTCACGGCTTGTCGGCGACTCACTTCTATTTTATCACCACCATGAATTTCCAATAATAACCCGCCATTGAAATAAGGTTCTACTTTTTCGATCATGCGCAGGTTCACAATATGCTTGCGGTTGGCACGGAAAAATATCTTCTCGTCCAAACGTTCTTCCAATGCATTCAATGATTTTAAAATGAGTGGTTTGTTTGGGCCGAAATAAACCTTTGCATAGTTGCCCACACTTTCAAACAAACGGATATCGCTCAGCTTTACAAACCAGCAACGTTCACCATCTTTTACAAAAACCTGGTCGTTCTCACTCAGCATGCTGCGGTTCACCGATATCGGTTCACCATCAACTGTTGTTTCTTTGTCATCTTCATCCAGCTTATGCAATGCATCAGCAAGACGCTTGGGTTCAATCGGCTTCAACAAATAATCCAATGCGTTCACTTCAAAAGCACGCAATGCATATTCATCATAAGCGGTGGTAAAGATCACTTCGGGTGTGCGGTCAAGTTCGCTCAACAGATCAAATCCAGTTTTACCCGGCATCTGGATATCAAGAAAAATAAGATCAGGATTCAATGCTTCGATCTTCTGTAAACCTTCATCTACATTCGATGCTTCATCGATCACCTCTATATCCGGAAATTCGGTCAATAATTTTTTCAGTTCATTCCTGGCCAAACGTTCATCATCAATAATGATAGCTCTTTTGTTCATGGCTCGTTATTTTATTAGGTACAATTTAATCTATTGTTGTTAATTACAATCCGGCAGGCATACTCACTTTTGCCTCTACTTCATTTCCATTCACATCTGTTATAGAAAATTTAGCTTCTTCTCCAAACATCAGCTTCAACCTGCTTTGTGTGCTGGAGATACCAAATCCATCGGGATTGAAATCGCCATTGAGTTTACCGGTATTCCTGATCACCAGTTCATGATGATCGTTTACAAATTTTGAACTGATCTTAATTACACCTCCGGTAATGTTTTTACTGATACCGTGCTTGATCGCATTCTCCACCAGTGTTTGCAACATCATGGGAGGCACCGGTTGTTCCAGTGTATCCTCATCAATATCAAAATTCACTTTCAAGCGTTCTTCAAAACGCATCTGCTCCAGTGCGAGGTAATCCTTTACAATGCCTAACTCCTTTTCAAACGGCACCGTTTCCATTTTCTCAGCCTGCATACTGCTGCGCAGGATATTGCTCAATTCCGTAATGGCTGTTCTGGCACGGGCGGGATTTTCGTCAACCAATGCACGAATGCCATTCAATGAATTAAAAATAAAATGCGGATTGATGTGTGCCTTGATTGTTTTCAACTCCAGTTCCTTCACCACACTCTGCATTTTTAATGCATCGAGTTGTTGCTTACGAAAGCTTTCTACATAGTGATAAATAAAGTAGATCAGGTTCCATACTAACAATGTTACAAATGCATTAATTGCCGAACCAACTAATAATCTGGTGAAACTGTACACCCTTTGTTCAGGCGTAAATAAACCGAGAATGTTGAAAAGGGAAAGTGAAATGAACGGGTACAGCATGGAGAAGGCCAGGGTAAGTACCAGGAAATACACCACCTGTCGCTCAAATGTTTTATGCAAAAGGTTGGTTTGTATGATCACCCAGCGCATAAAATGGGTAATGATCAACCCTAACGCAGCAATGATGAGCGATCTCAATACAAATGAAGCATTGATCTCCCGGTTATAGGTCCAGGCGAAAAAGAAATTCATGAGCATGTTACCGCCCCAGCCTGCCACCTGGCACCACCAATAAGCTCCCATTTTACTGATTCCTATGCGCATAGTACTTACAAATCTAACCGTTAAGATATGTGTTTCACCCCCTTAAAGGTACAAAGGGCGTATTATTTGGGTAAATGGTTGAATTTAGAATACTCTTTTGTGCGCATTTTCAACTTTTTACAGGAACAGTTGTTAAACAAACCAATCTTGTACGATTGACTGTAAGTTTTTTACCTTTACCAAATTATTTAAGGAAAGTATGGAAATAAAACCCGGTTCCCTGCTCAGTAAAATTGATTCTCCGGCCGATTTGAAAAAACTGCCCATGGATCAATTACCACAGGTTTGTGATGAGTTGCGCCAGTATATTATTGATGTGGTGAGTGTGCATGGTGGTCATTTTGGTGCCAGCCTTGGTGTGGTGGAATTATCAACTGCTCTTCATTATGTTTATAACACACCTTACGATCAGTTGGTGTGGGATGTCGGTCACCAGGCCTATGGTCATAAGATCCTGACAGGCCGCAGGGATAATTTTCATACCAACAGAAAATACCACGGACTTAGCGGTTTCCCAAAACGCAGCGAAAGCGAATATGACACCTTTGGTGTTGGTCACTCCTCCACTTCTATTTCGGCAGCTTTAGGTATGGCCATGGCCGCAAAAATGAAAGGCGAAAACCGTAAATCAATTGCGGTGATTGGTGATGGTGCGATGACGGCGGGCTTAGCTTTTGAAGCAATGAATCATGCAGGTGTAGCTGACAGCGATGTGCTGATTATTTTGAATGATAACTGCATGAGCATCGACCCGAATGTTGGTGCCCTGAAAGAATACCTGACTGACATTACTACTTCTCCTACTTATAATCGTATTAAAGATGATGTGTGGAAGGCGTTGGGCAAATTACCTGTTGGAAAAACCTTTACCCGTGAAATGGCGAGTAAGCTGGAGCATAGCATTAAAGGTTTTGTAAGCAAGAGCAGTAATTTATTTGAAGCATTGCAGCTTCGTTATTTTGGCCCTATTGATGGACATAACATCACGAAACTTGTAGACACATTAAAAGATCTTAAAAATATTCCCGGACCAAAACTGTTGCACATTGTAACGGTGAAAGGAAAAGGTTATGAACTCGCCGAGAAAGATCAAACCAAATGGCATGCCCCTGGGTTATTTGATAAAGTAACCGGCGAAATTCATAAGAAGAAATTTGATACTCCTCAACCTCCCAAATACCAGGATGTGTTTGGACACACTATGGTAGAATTGGCTGAACAGAATGCAAAAATTGTCGGTATTACTCCGGCAATGCCAAGCGGTTCATCCCTCAAATTCATGATGGACAAAATGCCGCACCGTGCATTTGATGTGGGTATTTGCGAACAACATGCTGTTACACTCAGCGCCGGCATGGCTACACAGGGCATGAAAGTGTTTTGTAATATCTACTCTTCATTTATGCAACGTGCCTATGACATGGTGGTGCATGATGTAGCTATTCAAAAACTGCCTGTTGTATTTTGTTTGGATCGTGCAGGTTTGGTTGGTGAAGATGGGCCAACACATCATGGTTGTTATGATATTGCTTACATGCGTTGTGTGCCCAACATGATCGTTGCTGCACCCATGAATGAAGCAGAGTTGCGTAACATGATGTACACAGCTCAACTTGATTCACATAAACTGCCAATTTCAATCCGTTATCCCAGAGGCGAAGGTATAATGCCTGAGTGGCGTAACGAAATGAAAGAAATTGAAATTGGTAAAGGCCGTAAGTTGAAAGATGGAGAAGGCATTGCCATTCTCTCTTTTGGTCATCCCGGTAACTTTGCAGCAAGTGCCATTCGTGAATTAAAGAACGATGGTATTAATCCTGCGCATTACGATATGCGTTTTGCAAAACCGATCGATGAAGAACTGTTACATGAAGTATTTGCAAAATTCAATAAAGTTGTAACGATCGAAGACGGAACCGTTGTTGGTGGTTTTGGCAGTGCTGTACTTGAATTTATGGCCGCCAACAACTATAGAGCTGAAGTAAAGATCATGGGTATTCCTGATACATTGGTTGAACACGGCACACCAAAACAGTTGTATGAAGAAATTGGTATTGATGCCAATGGAATTGCAAAAACAGTGAGAGAGATGATGGATGTAAGAGTGACGGTGAAAGCGTAATTGAATTCGTTTATATAAAGAAAATCCCATTGTTCAGCAATGGGATTTTCTGTGCCGGGGCTGCCGGGAAGAAACAGCAACAAAACGACCTTATAGTTCTAGCACTTTTTTTGTTGAAGATTACTGCGGCTTTAAAACCAGTTGGCTTAACAAGCCGAACTACGATAACATAATCGGTGAAAAACTAATCGGTAAACAGCATCCGCAATTTTCCTGTACCTTATTTTTATGATGTACATTTCTTACATCATATGAAATCATTCATTATTCTTTTTCTTTTCTCTCTTATAAGCACCATTGCCAAAGCAGATGTATTTGCAGGTGGCTTTATCATTTTATCAAATGGTGATACGGTGTTGTGTCAAATTAAAATCGCTGGTAAAAAAAAGGTGACCAATTATTCCACGCTGGTGGTACAGAGCTTTTCGGGTGAAGAAAAAATCTATAAAGCAAAGGATAAGGAAGTGCTTGAATATGGCTACCAGTATTTAGGCAGTAATTTTATTTACAGATTTGTAGAGGTGAGCAAAAATTTTGAAAGTGGTTTTTTCCGTTTGATTAATAACGGAAAAAAGTACAAACTGTATGTAAATTATCTCTCAGATACGAATAACGGCGTAACTGTCACCTTACCGCATTATGCCATTTTTAAACCCAATGGTGACTACAAAGACTTAACGACTCATGTGCTGGGAAACTGGAAAAAGAATTTACGAATCATTTTAAGCGACAATCCCGAAGCACTTCAAGAATTAGAAACAATTTCCCGCAAAGAGATCGAAGCATTTGTAAAAAAACTGAACCGGCAGGAATGACAGACTTTATAGGTCTTCATAATTAAACGTTTGTTTCAAAATCACATCTGTCAGACGGGGGCGTGCTTCAAATAAAAAAGCCTAATCAATTATGATGAGGCTCGTACATTTCGCTTTATAAAATTCAACTTCCTTCTTCGGGATTTGTTGGATATACAAATGAATCTTCCGCATCTTCTTCCCTGTTCTCGTTCCACTCCACTATAAAATTATTTTTTCCTTCGCCAACCAGCAAAGTCATATAACGTTGTTGTGAAAGTTCAAGCAGTGAAAGAAATAAGAAAATGGCATGAATGCGGTTCTCCACCACATCAAACAACTTTTCAAACGGCATGTTCTTTTCTTTCTTCACCATATCGAGCATATACTCTCGGCTGCCTTCCATGGTGTAGTTGTACTGCACAACAGTATGTACCGGTTTATTAAAACGTTCGTGGTGCTTCTTCATAACCCGTTCAAACGTCTTCATCAGTTTAAACATGGTGATGGTTTGTATCTCTGTGCCTTCGCCCGTTTCTTCACCAATGCTTGAAAGTTCCTTAGCAATGTTGCCACGCTTCACCATGAGCATACGCATCGCTTCCATCTCGGCCATTTGCACACTTGCTTCTTTGAAACGTTTGTATTCAAGAATTTTATCGATCAGTTCCTGTCGTGGGTCAATTTCATTTCCCTGCTCATCCACTTCTTTGCGGGGCAACAGCATTTTTGCTTTGATGCGCATGAGCGTTGAAATGAAAAGGATAAACTCACTGCTTAGTTCAATATTCAACTTTTCGGTTTGATGAATAAAGTCCATGAAATCCTTAATGATACGGGTGATGGGGATGTTATAAATATCCAGCTCATCACGTTCAATAAAAAACAACAGGAGATCAAAAGGACCTTCGAACTGCGGAAGTTTTATCTGGTATGATTCTGTTTGCAAAGTATTTCTGTTTTAACGAACAAGTCCTGTACGATCTGTACAGGACTTGCAAATGTAGGGAACTAAACCTTATTAAAAATTGGCTGTAAACCCAATACCCATGAGGGATTTAAGCTGCGTGCCGAGTAATCCGCCCGTTTCCACATTTTTGGTATCGTGGTCGTAAATCAGATCAAAGTTGTAACTGATACCAATGAATTTATTCACCTTGAAACCCAATGTGTTGGTCCAGAATACGTCAATGTTCTGTGGGTTATTCTTATAGTTACTGAACAGATCGAGACGGCTTGCCAGGCTGATGTTTTTTGCAAGATCTTTTTTGAGATTGGCCGTTAAAAACGCACCGATCTCGTTAATGGCCATTTTAGTGGTATCAGTAAAATTGAACAGACGGCGGATATCTTTATTGGCTTCGTTCACAATTACCCAGCGTGAGGTAACCGGCGAAAGAAATACATCGAAGGTTGCGTTTGGTTTATACAGAATACCTGGTGACACCAGCAGGTAAGCCGGTGCAAAAAACGCTGAGTTCTTTTGCTTTGGATCAACTGTGTAATTGTAACCGGTAGTCATTTGTGTGCGTAGGTTCACTAACGCCGATAAGTACCATTTACTTTTTGCTGTATCGCCCAATTGATAACCATAACGTGAAAGCAGATCGAAACGGTCATCATTTTTTCTTGTGCCGATACTTGTTGCATTTACAATACCGTATTGCACATTGAGTGTGTTATCCCACACATTCTTGTATCGCTTGTAATAAGCAAAGGTGTTGGCCAGTGCATTGATGGAGAAAGAAAATTTCTCAGCACCAGCAGCCCAGTTACGGCTTGCTCCCTGGCTGAGATTGAGATTGAAAACACCACCCTTTGTCCAACCTTCTTTTTGTTCAGGTTCTTTCTTAATGGTTTTGTTTGATTCGTCTTTTAAACGTTTTACTTCCTTGTCTTGCGCAACTGTTGTTATGGAATAGAGCATAACTACAGAAAAAAATATCTGTTTTATCATAAGTGTTCTGTTTAGATTTTTCATCTGCAAAGATGAAGCCATCCCTTAAAAAAAACTGCAGCAGAAACCTTTTCTGCTGCAGCCATCAGTATATCAATTTATTTTTTTAATGCATCTCTTATTTCACGGAGTAGCACGATATCTTCAGGTGTTGCAGCAGGCGGTGCAGGTGGTTCTGCCTTTTTCATTTTATTGATAGCTTTAATTACCAGGAAAAGAAAGAATGCGATAATGATGAATTTTACTGCAGCTGAGATCGCCATTCCATACTTTAATTCTGCTTCACCTACTTTGATGGAAAGTGTATCGAAATTAACGCCGCCCGTAATAATGCCCACAATTGGCATAAGAATGTGATCTACTACAGCGCCAACAATAGCACCAAATGCGCCTCCAATAATAACACCAACGGCGAGATCTACCACATTACCTTTCATTGCAAAATCTTTAAATTCTTTCAGCATTCCCATAATATTGATTTTTGTGTGATGAATAAAATAACGAAGATTTCTGTGGAGGGTATTACAAATCTGTAAAAAATATTCCCGATTTCAAAACTTTATTTTTTCAAACCCGGGTATTGCATCTTCAGTTTCTTAAGTGTGTCATAAACCTTTGACGCAATGAGATATTCTTTATACCAGTTCTGATCACTTGGAATAATATGCCAGGGTACTTTGTTGCAGGTATTAAAACATTCGTCATAATAGCCCATATATTTCTTCCAGAGCTTAGCTTCTGCAAAATCATTTTCGTTGTACTTCCACATTTTGCGTGGATCATGTGTACGTTCCTGTAAACGTTCCTGTTGTTCTTTAGGCGAAATATGCAGGTAAAATTTCAATATCTGTGTATTGTTATGTTGTGTAAGCAATTCTTCCATATCATTAATTGCTTTCATCCGCTTTTGTGCAGTAGCATCATCGCACCAGCCGTGCACACGTGTGATCAAAACATCTTCGTAATGACTGCGGTTAAAAATTTTGATCATTCCTTTTGCAGGAGCAGCTTCATGTATACGCCACAAAAAATCATGACTCAATTCTTCAGCCGTTGGTGCTTTGAATGATTTTACAGAAACACCCATTGGATTCAACGAACCAAACACATCACGGATTGCACCATCTTTGCCACTTGCATCCATGCCTTGTATCACCACAAGCAATGCATTTTTTGCTTCAGCAATTAAGAGATTCTGCAATTCATCTAACTCAACTAATATCTTTTCTGTTTTGGCTTTTGTTTTTTCTTTATCAATGTTGCGGGGTGCCTTTGTGCTGATGGAGGCGAGTTTCACTTTAGCCATAAGAATCGTTTTTACGAATATAAACTTTGTTTGGAATGGGTGAGTCACCCGCATATGATATTGCAGCTTCTTTTATGATCGAAAGGGTGGCTCACCCGCTATTGCCCATTCATCAAACCTAATTGGCCGAATGATTCTTTTTCCCGAACCTTTGCATCTCCTTTATGCATCCAAAACTTTTTAACTGGCTTCTGTTTCTTATTCTATGCCTCGTGTGGGGCAGTTCATTTATCCTCATGAAAGAAGGATTGAAACAACTATCTGCTTACGAAGTAGCGGCAATGCGTATGTTCAGTGGTGGTGTTGTATTACTTCCTTTTGCCATTGGAAGTTTCAAACGCATGCAACGAAAAGATCTTGGGTTATTAGTGGTATCGGGCCTGCTCGGGAGTTTTATACCTGCCATTCTTTTTTGTGTGGCCGAAACAAAAATCGATAGTGCGCTGGCAGGCATGTTGAATGCATTAACACCTTTGTTTGTAATTACCATTGGTGCTTTGTTGTTTAAATCAGCTGTTCCCTGGAAAAAACTATTGGGTGTACTGATCGGTTTTGGTGGAATGCTGTTGCTTTTTTTGGCACAGAAAGCAGACAGTGCCAACAGTGATGTGTTTCTTGCATCACTCATTGTAGTTGCAACACTTTCTTATGGCTTGAATGTAAATCTCATCAACAGGTATCTAAAACATGTTGGCTCGCTTGATATTGCAGCTATTGCATTTGTTTCATTGATTATTCCGGCAACAACGGTTTTATTACTGGCCGGATTTGCTAAACACGACTTTACAGATGTTGCAGTGATAAGAGCAGTGGGCGCTTCTGTAGTGTTGGGCGTTTTCGGAACAGCCATTGCATCGATCCTTTTTTATATGCTCATGAAAAGAGCAGGTCCATTATTTTCAACCATGGTTACCTATGGTATTCCGTTCGTGGCAATTGGCTGGGGATTATTGGCAGGCGAAACAATTGGTCAACTGGAGATCGTTGGATTGCTGATCATTCTTTCAGGTGTTTATCTCACTAACCGGTAATAAAAAAGGGATGCACTTGCACCCCTTTACTTAAATTCTTCGTTCGGTTAAACCGACATGATCTCTTTGTCTTTTGCTTCCAGATGTTTATCGATCTGTAAACTGTATTTATCTGTCAACACCTGCACATCTTTCTCCGCATCTTTGGCGGCATCTTCACTTAATCCATCTTTTTGCAATTTCTTGATCTGCTCAATTGCATCACGACGGATATTACGCACAGCTACTTTTGTATGCTCACCTTCTGCATTCACACGTTTTACTAATTCCTTCCGACGTTCTTCGGTTAATGGTGGTAAAAATAAACGGATGATATTACCATCGTTCTGTGGCGCAAGACCAATATTTGAGTTGATGATTGCACGCTCAATGGGCTGCAACATATTTTTTTCCCAAGGCTGAATGGTAAGTGTACGGGCATCGGTTACACTGAGATTGCCGATCTGGTTAATGGGTGTAGGTGTACCATAATAATCAACTACGATCCCATCAAGCATATTTGGATTTGCCCTGCCTGCACGGATCTTTACCAATTCTACTTCAAGGTGCTGAATGGCTTTATTCATGTGCTCTTCAGCATCGTCCATGATTAACGAAAGCTCTTCTGACATACTATTAAAAATTATTGAGCTGCAAACCTACTGAATTGTTATTTATCGCTGCAGCAGAAAATTAAGACTGTTTGTGTTTGGCAACTTCTGCTTTTTCGGGAATAACCGTTGTACCACCTGCAAGAGGAATAACTTTTGTTTCGCCATTCAGTGCTTCTTTTGGTGCTGTGGCAGCATCGTTTGTAAACAGTTTGCGACGGTTATTGCGGTTTGAATAAATAAGCAGACTGATAACGGAGAACCCTACACTGATCAAACCAAGTAAGAGAAACGTAATGTTCAGCTCTCTTGCAAGAACGGTTGCCCCTGCAATGACGATGTTAAATGAAACGGCTAAAAAAGTCACCATTTTATGACTGAAGCCCTTCGCCAGTAAAAGATGATGAACATGGTTTCGGTCGGGGCTGAACGGTGAACGACGGGATAAAATACGATAGGCAAAAATGCGAAGCGTATCAAATAACGGAACAAATAAGATGGCAAAGCCAATAGCCGGAGCCGCAGGTAAGTAAACTTTGGCTGTGGGCAATGTTGCTACCTGTATAAACTTGATCACCAAAATGGAGTTCACAATTCCCAACAAAAGGGAACCTGTATCGCCCATGAAAATTTTAGCCGGAGAAATATTAAAGATGAGGAATGCACCTAAGCTGCCCGCCATGGCAAAGGCCATCATGGCATAAAATGGCTGATCGGCCAGCACAAAATAGATACCAAAGCAGATGGATGTAAACATGCCCAACGATCCTGCAAGTCCATCTACCCCATCAATCAAGTTAAAAGAATTGGTTATTACGATGATCGTGAGATAAGTAAATGCAAGGCTCAGGATAAAAGGCATTTTTTCAAAACCCATAAAACCAAACATCCCGTCAATGAGGATATTGCCTTTGTACACGATAATGAATGCTGCCAATAACTGACCGAGGAATTTTTTGAGAGGGGTCAACACCACAATATCGTCTTTCAATCCCAGGAAAAAGATCACCAGGAATGCTGCCCCGAAATACTGTACTTCTACCAAACCGGCAGGCACAGCAATTAAAAAACCAAGTATAAAGCCGGCGAAAATACCAATACCGCCAAGTGAAGGAACAGGCGTAGCATGCACTTTACGGTCGTCATCGGGCACATCAAAAAGATGCTTCGCTTCTGCCACCCTGATAATAATTGGGATAGCCGAATACGTAATTAAAAAGGAAATAACCGATCCTATGAGAAGGTGATCCATGCAGTTGACTAATTCAAGTGTGTTGCAAATCTATACTTTCTGAGCCGAAAGAGGAAGTGATAGCTATAAAATTAAATGCATTCATTGTTTCCGTCTTTTGTCCACAGAAGGGCGTTTGACTTGAATTTGCATGAAAAGTTTAGCCGGTTGCAAACATTTTTCTATTAGCTTTGCCCGCAATTCAAAAAAACTATGCCAGAACTGAAAGAAATTGCGACGCAACTCCGCAGAGACATTGTAAGAATGGTACATGCTTGCCAAAGCGGTCACCCGGGTGGCTCATTAGGCTGTACCGAATACATGACAGCCCTCTATTTTAAAGTGATGAAACACAACCCCGCCTTTACTATGGATGCTCCGGGTGAGGATTTGTTTTTTCTTTCAAACGGCCATATTTCGCCCATTTTTTATGCGACACTGGCACGTAGTGGCTACTTCCCCGCTGCTGAGCTGGCAACTTTCCGGAAACTGAACAGTCGTTTGCAAGGACACCCAACTACCCATGAGCATTTGCCTGGAGTACGTATTGCTTCCGGTTCACTCGGACAGGGTTTAAGTGTTGCTATCGGTGCGGCTTACACGAAAAAATTGAATAAAGAAAATACAGTTGTTTATTCTTTACATGGTGATGGTGAATTGCAGGAAGGCCAGAACTGGGAAGCGATCATGTTTGCTGCCCACAACAAAATGGACAACTTGATTGCTACTGTTGACTGGAATGGTCAGCAAATCGACGGACCAACGAAAAAAGTGTTGAGCCTCGGCGATCTGAAAGGAAAATTTGAGGCATTTGGTTGGGAAACACTGATCATTGAAGATGGTAATGATATGGACCAGATGGTTGCCGGTTTGGAAAAAGCAAAAACCTTTGTTGGTAAAGGAAAGCCTATCGTGAATTTGATGAAAACAGAAATGGGCAAAGGCATCGATTTTATGGAAGGCAGCCACGAATGGCATGGTATTGCTCCTAACGATGACCAATTGGCAAAAGCACTTGCTCAATTAGGTGAAACAAGCTTAGGCGATTATTAATTTTTCAAGAATAATATTTGATGAAAGCAGATGGTGAAAATCATCTGCTTTTTTTTATGGATGTATTACTGCGCCCGTAACGAAACCTTCTGCCTTGCTGCTTTCACAGAAGGAACCCAGGAGGCTAGCAAGCCAATTACAATCACTGTTGTGATAACAAGGAGTATATCGGTAAGTAAAATCTTTACCGGGTAATAATCGATCACAAATGAACCTGTTAATGGAATCAGTTTAAATTTAACCTGCAGGTACGAAAAGATCAATGCCAGTATAATTCCAATGATGCTTCCTGTTAGTGCAAGCAACACACCTTCCGTTAAAAAAATCTTCTGGATAAATTTTCTGCTGCCGCCCATTGCCTGGAGAATCTGTATGTCTTGTTCTTTCTCCAGCACCAGCATGGTTAATGCGCCGATCATATTAAAAGCAGCGATCACTAATATCAACGAGAGAATTCCATAGATGGCCCATTTCTCCAATTGCATAACGGCAAAGAGTGAACGATTTTGCTGATACCTGTTCTCTACCAAATACCCTTTGCCAAGCAATTTTTGTAACCCTGCAATGGTTTGTTTTTCATCTTTTACATTGGCTAATTTAATTTCTGCAGAACTGTATTCATTTGGTTTCAAGCCAAGCATTTCTTTGAGTATATCGATATTCGTAATGACATACTTATTATCAAAATCCTGTTGAATGGAAAACGAACCTGTGGGTTGTAAGTTAACCGTGCTGATGGCTTCCAATGGATTGGAAGATGTGACACCACGTTTTGGCAAATAGGCCGTAACAGGATTTATTGCACGATCACTCATCAGGTTCAGAGCATTTTCAATACCAACACCTAACACCAAGGCTGGTGTTTCAACACTACCTGTTTCAAATTGACCGTTGGTAACCATGGATGATACTCCACTTGCTTTATTATAATTTTCATCAACACCTTTGATCACAGCATTGGTACGGTAATCACCGTTTTGCAAATGCACATTTTCTTCCACCACCATACTCACTGCAGTAACGTTCGTCAACACACGAATTTTTGCAAGTGTGGCATCATCAAGCAACATGATCTTTTGCTGCTCTGCTGTAATGCGTACATCAGGATAAAACGAAGAATATAATGTTTTCACCAACCCTTCAAAGCCATTAAAGATACTCAGCACTACCACCAATGCGGCAGTACCAACAGCCATAGCCGTCACCGTTACCCATGCAATAATATTGATGGCATTGGTTGATTTCTTTGATTTGAAATAGCGCCAGGCGAAAAGAAAATTCAATGAATAATTGTTGTGAATGGTGAATGGTCAATTGTGAATAGTCAATATCGACTCTACTAACGACTATCTACTACCGGCTATTACTCTTCTCCTTTCTTCTCTTCTTCAATCTTCTTAAAGAGTTCTTCCATCTTAAACACCTGGTCGAGCGTATCATCGAGGAAGTATTTGATCTCTGGTATACGGCGCAGTTGGCTCCTCACTTTTGCTGCCAACTCACGTTTTATTTCATGGGCCTTTTCTTCTATCTTTTTCAGCACGGCTTCATTATCCTTTGCCTGGAACACACTCAGGTAAATACGGGCTTCCAGCAGATCAGGTGTTATTTTCACCGATGAGATGGATACTAATCCTCCATCGATCATACCTAACCCCATCTTCCTGAAGATACCCGTCATTTCTTCATGAATTACTCCTGCTACCTGTTTCTGTCTTTTTCCTTCTAACATATCTTCAACGTTTAAAACGCTGTAAAAGTAGTTACTTTGCGGCGTTTAACGCATGAAACAGTTTCAACGCATTTTCAAATACCTGCGGGATTATAAAGGAAAGATTGTTCTTTATTTTTTATGTATCCTGCTCTCCATTGTGTTTTCAATGGTATCGCTGGCAATGCTGGCGCCCTTCCTGAAACTTTTGTTTAATCAGGAAGATCTGGTAACAACAAGACCCGAATCTCTTCTTTCAGCATCTGATCTGCTCAATTTCCTGATGTACCAGATCAGTAAACTGATCCTTGAAAACGGAGCGGAGGCAGCTCTTGCTTTTATCTGCCTGATCATTATTTCAGCCATCTTATTGAAGAACGTATTTCTTTATCTCTCCTATCGCATTCTTGCACCTATGCGTAATGGTGTGCTAACCCGTTTGCGTGGCGACTTGTACGATAAAGTTTTGAAATTACCAATTGGCTATTTTACAGAACAACGCAAAGGCGATCTTATTTCACGTATGAGTAACGATGCCAATGAAGTGGAATGGAGTGTAATGATGGCGCTGGAAGTATTGATCAAAGAGCCACTGAACATCCTTTTCTATTTAATCGGGATGATAATTCTTAGCCCACAGTTATCATTATTTCTTTTGGTGTTCTTACCGATAATGGCATTGATCATTGGTCGTGTGAGCCGTTCATTGAAAAAACAATCAACTGAAGCCGGCGAGAAAAACGGATTAGTGATTTCCATACTTGATGAAACACTTGGAGGCATTCGTGTGATCAAAGCATTTACTGCAGAGAAATTATTGGGCAATCGTTTTCATAAAGTAAACGAAGAGTTCAATCATCTTCGTAATAAAATTCATTTCAGGAAAGATATGGCTTCGCCTTTATCAGAAGTATTAGGCGTGCTTGTATTAAGTGCCGTGTTATGGTTTGGTGGACGGTTGGTATTGGCGGGTGATGCAGGAGCGCTTACGTCAGAAGGATTTATTACCTACATTCTTTTCTTTACGCAGATAATCAATCCATCAAAATCACTTTCAACCGCTTACTATAATACCAAACGTGGCAGTGCTGCCATTGAGCGTATTGAAGAAGTGATCAATGCACCTTTGGTAGTTGAAGAATCAGCAAACCCTGTTACTATTTCTTCGTTTGAAAAAAGTATTGAGTTTAAAAATGTATCGTTTGCTTATAACGATGTAACTGTTCTTACTAATATCAATCTCAAATTAGAGAAAGGAAAAACAATTGCATTGGTTGGTTCTAGCGGTTCAGGTAAATCAACATTGGCTGACCTTGTGCCGAGATTTCATGATGTAACAAGTGGTGAAATTTTGGTTGATGGTGTGAATATTAAAAACTATTCACTCAACAGTCTTCGTCAACTCATGGGTATTGTAACACAGGAACCTATTTTGTTTAATGACAGTATTGCAAACAATATTGCACTCAGTAAAGCAGAAGCAAGCAAAGAAGAAATTGAATCTGCTGCAACCATTGCAAATGCACATGCCTTTATTGCTAAAAAAGAAAATGGGTATGATGAAAATATTGGTGATCGTGGAAGTAAACTCAGCGGTGGTGAACGCCAACGTGTAACTATTGCACGTGCCGTATTAAAAAATCCGCCGATCCTTATTTTGGATGAAGCCACTTCTTCTCTCGATACAGAAAGTGAACGCCTGGTGCAGGATGCTATTAATCATTTGATGCAGGACCGTACCAGTTTGGTGATCGCTCACCGGCTATCAACTGTTCGGCATGCCGATGAAATTCTGGTATTGCAGAAAGGAGAAATTGTGGAACGGGGCACACACGATCAATTGGTTGACTTAAACGGGTTTTACCGCAAGCTGGTAGACCTGCAGGAGGTGCGTTAAGTTTTTGTTTTGGCCCATTCGCTTTTCTCAATAATTCCCCTATCTTTATAGAGTTAATGTGAATTCAGTCCATGCTTTCTGAGGTTCCAGGTGCTTTTCCTTCGATCAGTTTCCCCGGTTTCAGTTGCTAATCCTGGTTCATGATTTTTGTTTTTTAATTTTTTTCTTGTGAACATTTACGTAGGAAACCTGGCCTGGTCCATGACGAACGAAGACCTCGCTGCTCTGTTTGAGCAATTTGGCGCTGTAACATCTGCCAAAATTTTAACCGACAAATTCTCTGGCCGTAGCAAGGGTTTTGCATTTGTAGAAATGGAAAATGCAGAAGAAGCCCAGGCTGCAATCAGCCAACTGAACGACACTGACGTTCAGGGACGCAAAATTGTAGTGAACGAAGCACAGCCGAAGAAAGACGACGGTGGCTTTAAAAAGCGCAGCTTTGGCGGCGGTGGAGGCGGTGGCTTCCGCGGCGGTAGTGGCGGCGGCGGCTACAAAGGTGGCGGCGGCGGCGGCTACAAAGGTGGCGGCGGTGGCGGCTACAAAGGTGGCGGCGGCGGCGGTTATAACAGAGATTATTAATCAGCTCTATTCGTCAAAATACTTGAAATCCCTTCATTGCGAAGGGATTTTTTATTGCATGTAAGTATGCCGCACATAAAAAATCCTCCCATTTACAGGAGGATTTCTATTTCAAGTAGTTTGAAAATTCTTATTCGCCGGCAGGTTGAGGACCTTTCACAATACCCATCTTTGCTTCAATGCTCAACGTAGCATGTGGCACGGCACGTAAACGGGCCTTATCGATCAATTTACCGGTTACACGGCAAATACCGTAGGTTTTGTTTTCGATACGCATCAGCGCTTTCTCCAGGTGATCGATGTAAGTGATCTGGCGGCTGGCCATCTGGCTCAGTTGCTCACGCTCCATGCTAACACTACCATCTTCCATGGTCATGTAACGACCATCATCACCATCGCCACCCTGATCATCCTTACGGGTGATCAATCCCTGCAAATAGTTCAATTCTTTTTTAGCAGCTTCATGTTTACGCTGAATGAGTTCTTTGAACTCCACGAGGTCTGCATCACTGTAGCGGACCATTGGTCCCTGAGGTTTCTCTTCCACTGATTTATCTAATACTGATTTTGTAAAATCGGGTTGATATTTCACCGAGGTGTTTACCGATGTTTTAATTGGCTTCACTTCTTTTGGTGGGGCCGGCTTTTTTGCTTCTTTTTTCAAATCTTGGATTGCTTGTTTAACGGTTGGTTTAATAGCACTTACTGGTTTTGCAACCGGCTCAGGCTTCTTTACTTCCGGCTTTACTGCTTTTGCTGGAGCAGGTTTTGCAACCGGTTTGGCCACTGGCTTAGGAGCAGGTTTTGCCGCTACCTTCTTCGGAGCTGGCTTCGCTGCCGGCTTAGGGGCCGCTTTTTTTGCTACAGGCTTCGCAACCGCTTTTTTAGGAGCTGGCTTTTTAGCAGCTGGCTTTGCTGTTTTTTTGGCGACCGGTTTCACCGCCTTTTTGGGAGCAGGTTTTGCTGCTTTCTTTTTAATTGCCATTCTATCCTCCTTTTTTGAGTACTTGAACTTTTATTGGAATATCGTTAACCTCAACTTCGATGCCATTGGATAAATGCGGTACAAATTCAAGGTTATCTGCCAAAATTTCGGCGCAAATATAGGATTTAAATTGAGTGATAGAAGGCTGCAGGCTCTCATTCTCTAAAACCTGTACAGCTATTCTGTCAGTCAGCTCAAAACCACTCTCTTTGCGGATTTTCTGGATCCTGTTCACCAGTTCCCGTGCATTGCCTTCATTTAGCAATTCGGGGGAAATGGTTACATCCAATGCCACGGTAACTGCTCCCTTGTTCGTCACCATCCAGCCGGGCACGTCCTCGCTTAGAATTTCTACATCTGTCAAATATAAAGGAACAGTTTCATTCTCTATCAACAGATTATAAACAGTTTCACGCTCAAATTGGCTGATGTCTTCCTGGGTGAATTGGGCGAGGGCTGCCGATACCGCTTTCATCTTCGCTCCCATCTTTTTGCCGAGGGCAATAAAGTTGGGCTTGATCTTCTTTTTGATGAAGGTATTGTCGGCCGTGAGGTACTCAATCTCTTTCACATTTACCTCGCTCATGATGATATCTTCCACTTTGCTGAACTGTTCTTTCATACCGTTGCTCAGCACCGGAATCAATATTTTTTGCAAAGGTTGACGAACCTTGATATTCACTTTTTTACGGAGCGACAGCACCAGTGAAGAGGCATCCTGTGCCAGTTGCATACGTTCTTCCAAAGCTGCATCGATCAAAGCCTCATCTGCAACAGGGAAATCAACATGATGGATCGATGCTGTTGCAAATCGTCCGCTCACTTTGTTCAGTTCAGTGAAAATCGCATCGCTGAAGAATGGAGAAACCGGCGCCATTAAACGAAGAACAGTTTCCAAACATTCATAAAGCGTTTGATATGCACTGATCTTATCCTGCTCGTACTCGCCTTTCCAGAAACGGCGACGGCACAAACGCACATACCAGTTACTCAAATGCTCATCTACAAATTCTTCAATTAAACGACCAGCTTGCGTTGGTTCATAATCATCCATTGCTTCGTTCACTTTTTTGATGAGTGTGTGAAGCGATGATAAGATCCACTGATCAATTTCAGGTCGTTCTTTTACTGGAATGGCAGCTTCTTTAAAAGCAAAACCATCCACATTTGCATACAGTGCGAAGAACTGGTAAGTGTTATAAAGTGTACCAAAGAATTTGCGTTGCACTTCTTTGATGCCTTCAATATCAAATTTTAAATTATCCCATGGCGATGCATTGGTGATGAGGTACCAGCGTGTAGCATCGGCACCAAATTTTTCAATGGTTTCAAATGGATTCACCACGTTACCGAGGCGCTTACTCATTTTGTTACCATTCTTATCCAACACCAAACCATTACTTACTACCGTTTTGTAAGCAACACTATCATATACCAATGATGCGATTGCATGCAGTGTATAAAACCAACCACGTGTTTGATCTACACCTTCTGCAATAAAACTTGCAGGATACAGATCTTCAAACTTGTTGACGCCTGCAGGAAGTTTGAATGGATACTTATCGCCATTCTTAACTTTCTCATGATCCAATCCCCACTGCGCATAAGGCATGGCACCGCTGTCGAACCAAACATCAATTAAGTCCGGTACACGTTTCATGGGTTTGCCAGTTGGGCTGATGAGCACGATCTCATCCACATAAGGTTTATGCAGATCGATATCGTTGCCCAAGTATTTCGCATTATTGGTGCCGAGTGTTGCGTCTGCTTTTGCTGCGTTTTCTCTCAACTCATCAACAGTACCGATACAAATTTCTTCTTCACCATCTTCTGTTTTCCAGATGGGCAATGCTGTACCCCAGAAACGTGAACGACTGAGATTCCAGTCTACCATGTTCTCTAACCAGTTACCAAAACGACCTTCGCCTGTTGACTTTGGTTTCCAGTTGATGGTTTTATTCAACTCAACCATTTTATCCTTGATGGCTGTGGTTTTAATAAACCATGCATCCAGCGGATAATAAAGAATAGGTTTATCTGTTCTCCAGCAATGCGGATAACTGTGCTCGTATTTCTCAACTTTAAAGGCTCTGTTCTCTTTTTTCAGTTTTACGCAGATGTCAACATTCACATCCACATAATTTGCATCGTCTTTGTAATTCTTTACATAACGGTTGCTGAATTCACCTAATCCATCAAGAAACTTTCCTTCACGATCAACCATGGTTAAAATACCAATGTTGAATTTCTTTCCTACACGATAATCGTCTGCACCAAATGCAGGTGCGGTATGAACAATACCAGTACCATCTTCTGTTGTAACAAAATCACCGATCAATACACGGAACGGATCTGCATCCGGTGTAATGCGTTTTACTTCTTCAATGCTGTTTGCTTCGTATGGTAAGAGTTGCTCGTAATGCAAACCTTCCAACTGCGAACCTTTGAATGAGGCGATGATCTTCCATGGCAATATTTTCTGTTCTCCATTGTATCCTTCAAAATCACCATTCTCTCCTTCTCCTTTCAAATATTTATGAACGAGATCTTTCGCTAATACAATGTTCACCGGTAAGTGTGTGTACGGATTGAAGGTTTGTACCAACACATATTCAATGTTTGGTCCAACAGTCAAGCCGAGGTTACTTGGCAAAGTCCATGGTGTGGTTGTCCATGCCATAAAGAATACTTCGGCACCATGCACAGCATCGTGAAGGAACTTACTTTTTTCATCCTGTGTTGCACGAAACATCACTGTTGCGCTGGTATCTTTTACATCTTTGTACGTGCCGGGTTGGTTCAGTTCATGTGAACTTAAACCTGTACCTGCTGCGGGAGAGTATGGTTGAATACTTACGCTTTCGTACAGCAATCCTTTTTTGTACAACTGCTGCAATAACCACCACAATGTTTCAATGTAACTGTTTTCGAAAGTGATGTAAGGATCATTCAGATCAACCCAATAACCCATCTTCTTCGTGATCTCATCCCACTTGTCTTTATAACGCAATACCGCTTCACGGCATTTCTTGTTGTATTCTTCAACAGTGATCTTTACACCAATATCTTCTTTGGTAATACCCAATTCTTTCTCCACACCTAACTCGATCGGCAGACCATGGGTATCCCATCCACCCTTGCGGTTTACTTTGAAGCCTTTCATGGTTTTGTAGCGACACACCAAATCCTTCAGCGTACGGGAAATTACATGGTGAATGCCGGGCATTCCATTAGCGCTGGGCGGACCTTCGTAAAACACAAAGGGAACCGCTGCGTTCCTTACTTCAATGCTTTTTTCAAACGCCTGTTCAGCATCCCATTTGGCCAATATCTCCTGCTCGATGGAGGGTAAATTCAGCTGCGAAAATTCTCTGTATTTAACGCTCATAAGTCAATCCCTGTCTTATTTTTAAAGTTGCCAAAGGTACGGAAGTTCGGGGGTGATTGAACACCCAAATCAGGGGTTTTCAGAAACTGACAGCAATCATCTGCCGCTTGTTTTTTTGTCAGGGCGAAGGGCTGATCGATTTAGCAATTTTGCCCCATGCAACAAGAGACTATAAGGAGCCTGACCAGGAAATACAACCGCCCGGTTCCCCGCTATACAAGTTACCCGACCGTTCCGGTTTGGAAAGAGGGCATTGATGTGGATGAATGGAAACATCTCCTGGCACAGCAATTTGAAATGCACAACAGCCGCAACGGCATCAGTCTGTATATTCATCTGCCTTTCTGCGAATCGTTATGTACTTACTGTGGCTGCAACAAAAAGATCACGACTAATCACAGTGTGGAAGAAGAATACCTGGCCATGATTGAGCAGGAGTTTGAATTATATCTTCAGCTCTTTCATCAAAAGCCTGTTATTCGTGAACTGCATTTGGGTGGAGGCACACCTACATTCTTCTCACCTGAAAACCTGGGGCGACTGATAAACTTTATTACCAGCCGTTCCATTGTTCATCCGGATCATGAATTCAGCATTGAAGGTCATCCCAACAATACAACGTTTGCACATCTTGAAACTTTGTACAATCTTGGTTTCCGTCGCATCAGTTATGGTGTGCAGGATAATGACCCGGAAGTGCAGCGCATCATCAACCGGATTCAACCGTTAGAAAATGTGGAACGTGCGACAACCGATGCACGAAAACTTGGCTTTGCCTCTGTGAATTATGATCTCATTTATGGCCTACCAAAGCAAACTTTACAAAGCATTACAAAAACCATTGAAGAAGTAATTACACTTCGTCCTGATCGTATTGCGTTTTACAGTTATGCGCATGTTCCATGGACGAGCAGAGGGCAGCGCTTGTTTGATGAAAATGATTTGCCTTCACCGGAAGATAAACTGCAGTTGTACCTGAAAGGAAAAGAATTGCTTACAGCGGCGGGTTATGTAGATATAGGCATGGATCATTTTTCATTAACAACCGATGATCTTTATACAGCCTGGAAAACGGCCAAGCTTCACCGCAATTTTATGGGTTACACCACACAACATACTTCGATGTTGTTGGGATTAGGTGTATCGAGCATCAGTGATATTGGCGGCGGCTTTGCACAAAATAAAAAATCGATCCACGAATATTACGAAGCCATTCAGCAGAAAGAATTGCCCGTATTCAAAGGTTATTTTCTGAATGATGAGGACAAGGCATTCCGCAATTATATTCTCAGCATCAGTTGCAGAGATTATGCTGTGTTCAGAAGAGAAGATAAGCGACTGATTGAAAAATATGTGTTACCGCAGCTGCAACAACCACTTGATGATGGACTGATCAATATGAATGATGATGGATTGGTTGTAACAGAAACAGGCCGACAGTTCATCCGTAATATCTGCAGTGCATTTGATCTTTACCTGCAACGGGAAATGATTACGCCGATGTTCAGTAAAGCGATTTGATGATGATTGATAATAAAAAACCCGTTAAACGGGGTTTGCATTTTTATTTCACTTCTTCTGCTACCCACTTTTTAAATACAGCAATTTCCTCAGCTGAAAGCTTGGATTTTTTGAACGGCATAAATCCTTTTTCGCCAGGGTTTAATTCAATGCGACGAACGATATCTGCTGATACGGCTTTTACACTATCGTAATTATCGAACGGCTTTTTCTTTCCGCCTTCTGCAGGTAAATGACAGGGCGAACATTTTGCAGCGATCAACGGCTTTACGCTGCTTTCGTACATCGCCACATGAGCCGCTTGTTTTTTGCTTGCCAATGCCGCAGCCGATTTACGGGAACAGGAGAAAATGATAAGTGCAAATGATAAGCACAGTGAGGTCAGTAAAATAAATTTCTTCATTGATGGTTGTTTGGCTTAAAACTAATGAAATTCTTTTCACAGTCGCCAACCACTTGTCAACTAAACCCGCATTTATTTACGCAGCAGCTTGTATATTTTTATCGCACTCATTAACAACACAACAAACGATAGTAAACCAAGCACACCCCACAACGCACTAAGGTTTTGTTTCACCACAACAAGCATTACAACAGCTACTAAAAAAATAGTTGCTACTTCGTTCCAGATGCGTAGTTGTTGTGACGTATAGTTGAATATTCCTGCTGCTTGTTGTTTGAAAATCTTGTGCAGGGAGAAATGATAGAGATATAAAAAGAGAACAAAGATGAGTTTGATGAGCATCCATCTTCCTGCGGGCTCAAATACAATTTTCGAATACCCGCTTGCAAACAAAACCCAAATGCCAAAAATCAACGTGAGTATAGCAGATGGCCATGTGATGCCATACCAAAGCCGTTTCATCATAATACCAAACTGTTCTTGTAATACTTTTCGACTGGTTTCGTCTTTTGTATTTGCTTCCACATTGTAAATAAAAAGCCGGGGCATGTAGAATAAACCTGCAAACCAGGTAACGATGAAGATGATATGGATGGCCTTAACGTATAAATACATTTGATGAGTGATGAGTAATGAATGATGAGTGCTACCGCTGGTGAATCATTGCTGACAATTGCTTAAAAGTACTTAGTAAATGTGTTCCCAAAATTGAAAGGTTCTCAGCAGAAATGTACTCCAGTTCAATTGCAATGTCTAATGCAGTATCAATTTCTATGACCGAGCCCCTTGCTATTTCAAAATATCGCTTTCGCTCTGCCTCTGATTTTCTGGAACAACCTTCGGCAATATTCAAATGAACTGAAAGTGCTGCTCTTCTAATTTGCTGTGTCATAGCAAATCTTTCATCTGGAGGAAAAGAGCGAGTTACTTTGTAACATTCGAGTGTAAATGATTTTGATGCAGCAAATACATCTGTTTTAGTGTGCGCAAGTTGAAGGAACATAGAAAGTGTTTTTTAAGTTCACTTTAAAATAGCAAACCCTTCCCATTTATCAAACTTCCAACTCTTCATTTCTTCTTTCCAATCCGCCCGACGAGGGCGTCAGACGGAGGCCTCTCATCACTCATCATTCATCACTCATTACAAAACCATCTCCCTCTCCCCCTTCGCCACTCCTTCTACATACGTTGCAATTGCCTCTACCCACAACGGGTGTACATTCATACAAGGGATCATGGTATATGTTTCACCGCCTGCTTCTTCAAAGGTTTCTTTTCCACGCTCGGCAATTTCTTCCAATGTTTCTAAGCAATCACTTACAAATGCCGGACAAAGGATCAACAATTTTTTAATGCCCTCTTTTGGCATATCTCGCAAACGATAATCGGTGTAAGGTGTTAACCATTGTTCACCTGCTAATCTTGACTGAAACGACAAACTGTATTTCTCTTTGGTCAACCCCAGTTTTGCTGCAATCAATTCTGTTGTTACAAAACATTGATGACGGTAACAGGTTGCATGAGCTGCTGAATCAACATTACAACAATCGCCTGTTTTTAAACAATGACTCTTTGTAGGATCTGATTTCTTTAAATGACTTTCAGGAATACCGTGATAACTAAACAGGATATGATCATACTCTTGCTCCAGGTAAGGGCGGATATTTTCAGCCATCGCAGTGATATAATGCTCTTCATTATAATATGGCTTAATAAAACTCAGCTTAAATGAGTACTTATTCTTTGCATGAATTTCTTTGGCACTTTCCACCGCAGTTTCATAACTACTCATGGCATAATGAGGATATAACGGCACGGCTATCACTTCATCCAGATCAGGATTCTGTTCAAGCAAACGATCCAATGCATACTTAACAGTAGGATTCCCATAACGCATCGCTATTTCAACCGGCATATCCACCTCTTTATCCAATGCATCCCGCAGTTGTTTTGTGAGAACAATCAATGGAGAGCCTTCTTTTGTCCAGATAGTGCTGTAAGCTTCGGCCGATTTTGGTGCACGGAATCGTGTAATAATTCCCTTCACCAATAACAAACGCAACAGGTAAGGATAATCGATCACACGCTCATCCATCAAAAATTCATTCAAATAACGGCGAACATCTTTTACTCCGGTTGAATCAGGTGAACCAAGATTCATTAACAGAATTCCTTTGCGGGTTGCTTTTTCCATGTGCATTTTTACTGGTTTGCAAAAGTAACGGCATTACAAAACAAAAGTTCATTTTCCAAAGAAATCTGTATCAAATGTGTTTTTTTAAAGATGAACTGTAGTGATTTTATTACAAGAATTTTCCTGTTGACAAACAGCTGTTATCATGATAAAAATCAATGAGTAATATGACATTGCAATGACAGATTTTTTAGGTTCATAGGGCAGTCTGCAACTACATTTGCGCTGTAGAATTTCGAACGATTAACTCATGCACAGAACAGGCGCAAAAGACATATCAAAATTTTTTATTGCGGGTATCAACTACCGCAAAACAGATGCATTGATCAGGGGTCAGTTTGCCGTTAATCCGGAACAATACAAAACCATCCTTGAACTTGCTCCAGATTTTGCCGTGCATGAATTCTTTTTGATCTCCACCTGCAACCGTACAGAGATCTATGGATTTGCTGATGAAGCTGATCAACTCATTCGTCTGCTTTGCACACAAACCGAAGGAACGGTTGAGCAATTCAGACAACTTTCTTACATCAAACAAGGACAGGAAGCCATTAACCATCTCTTTACTGTAGGTGGCGGATTGGATTCCCAGATCTTAGGCGATTATGAAATTGTTGGTCAGATCAAACAAGCAGCAAAGCTTGCCAAACAACATGATCGTATTGATGCATTTACCGAGCGTTTGGTGAACTGCATGTTGCAATCATCAAAAGCCATCAAGAACAATACAGCGTTGAGCGATGGTACTGTTTCTGTTTCGTTTGCAGCAGTGCAATACATTCGCAAGCACATTAAAGGAATCAAAAGCAAAAAGATATTGTTGCTGGGTACCGGCAAGTTTGGTCGCAACACCTGCAAAAACTTAGTGGATTATCTCGGTACAAAAAATATTACGCTCATCAACCGTACGGAAGAGAAAGCAACTACACTGGCTGAAGAATTAGGTTTGCACTCAGCTCCTTTAGAAGAGTTGCAACAACATATCACTACTGCAGATATTATTCTGGTAGCAACCAATGCTACTGAGCCTACCATTCTAACATCGCACCTGGAAGGATTGAATCATAAACTCATTATTGATCTTTCCATTCCTTATAATGTTGAGCAGTCAGCCAAAGAATTAGCCAACATTACGCTTGTAAATGTGGATGAATTATCGAAGCTGAAAGATGAAACGTTGACCAAACGTGAAGCCGAGGTGCCCAAAGCAAAAGCCATCATTGCCGAACATATTGCAGAGTTTATCGACTGGTACCAGATGCGCAAACATGTGCCGGTATTAAAAGCGGTAAAAACAAAGCTGAAAGAAATACATACTTCCCCATTATACATAACTTTGCAACCGCATCATACAGCCTGCAATAAGACCGATGAAAAAATTCAGCGGGTGATCAATGGCATGGCGTCAAAAATGAAGGAGCAAAACCAACGTGGCTGCTATTACATTGAAGCCATCAATGAGTTTATTGCTACGGGCACAGATTAAAATGGGACAAACAATCCGCATTGGAACAAGGGAAAGTCAATTAGCAGTATGGCAGGCAACAACGGTAAAAGAATTGCTCGCCCAACATGGCTTTACTTCCGAATTAGTTTACATTAAAAGTGAAGGTGATATTGATTTAAAAACACCCTTGTATGAAATGGGGGTGCAAGGCATTTTTACAAGAAGCCTTGATCTTGCTTTACTAAACAATACAATTGATATAGCGGTACACTCCATGAAAGATGTGCCTACACAATTACCGAAAGGAATTATACAAGCTGCGGTGTTACCAAGAGGACCGGTGAACGATCTGTTGGTGTGGAAGGGTGAATGGTCAATGGTGAATGGTGAATGGTCAATACCGGGAAAAGCAGAACTACAAATAGCGACCAGCAGTATCAGAAGGAAAGCACAATGGTTAAATAAATTTCCTTCGTCTAAAATTCATAACCTGCGTGGTAATGTAAATACACGTTTACGTAAGTTGAAAGAAGAGAATTGGGATGCAGCCATTTTTGCTGCTGCGGGATTGGAACGCATCAATCTTCGTCCTGAAAATTCAATTGAACTGGATTGGATGCTACCTGCACCTGCACAGGGAGCCATCATGGTTGTTTGCAGGGAAGAAGATAGTTATGCGTTGGAAACATGTGTACATTTTAATGATGCTGATACCGACTTCTGCACAAAGATCGAACGTGATTTTTTGCGTGCTTTAATGGGTGGATGTTCTACACCAATCAGTGCATATGCAGAAATGAAAGATGATGAAGTTCATTTTAAAGGAAATATTTTATCACTCGATGGAAAGCAGAAAGCAGAATTTGAAATTACAATGCCAGTGTGGGAAGCAACAGACATGGGTTTCTATGCAGCAGAACAAATTTTGAATCACGGTGGACAAGCCATCGCAGATGAAATTCAACATGCAGGAAAATAATATTCAAATACTATCTACACGACCATTGAGTAAATCATTGGTGCAAGAAGCAAAAGCTGCCGGTATTGCGATTGATGAGTTGTCATTTATTGATACCGAACCGATACAGGACATCACTACACAACAGGAAATTGAACAGGCGTATCTGCAATCGTCCACTGTTGTATTCACGAGTATGAATGCAGTTGATGCTGTTGTTGCATGGCAGGATGGACAACAGCCTGATTGGGTGATCTATTGCATGGGCAATACCACCAAACAAAAACTGAAAGAAAATTTCGGCGATCATAGTGTAGTGGGTACAGCCAATAATGCTGCAGAACTTGCAGAGCGTATTACAGAAGAAAGTGATGCCGATGAAGTGATCTTTTTTTGCGGTGAACAACGCAGGGATGAATTGCCGGCTATTCTCCGTAGCAAAGGAATAGAAGTACAGGAGATCATTGTATACGAAACCATTCACACGCCGCACAAGATCAGTAAGACATATCAAGCCATTTTATTTTACAGTCCCAGTGCTGTAAGCAGTTTTTTCAGCAACAATAAAGTACCTGCGCAAACAATTTTGTTTGCCATTGGTAATACTACAGCAAAAACGATTCAACAATATTGTAATAATACCATCATCATCGGCAAATCACCCGGCAAAGAAGAACTGGTAAGGCTGGCGATGGAATATTTTTCTTGAGTAATGAGTGATGAATAATGAGTGGCGCCGCTGCTTAACAACTCATCACTGATCACTCATCATTCATACAAATAATTATGACTCAACTAAAGAACGACTTATTATTAAAAGCACTCAGAGGAGAAACGGTAGAGCGTCCGCCGGTGTGGATGATGCGCCAGGCAGGAAGATATTTACCAGATTATATTAAACTGCGTGAGAAATATGATTTCTTCACCCGTTGTCAAACTCCCGAGCTTGCAACTGAAATTACTTTGCAACCGGTTGATCAGGTTGGTGTAGATGCAGCGATCATCTTCAGTGATATCTTGGTGATTCCTCAAGCAATGGGTGTTGAAGTATTGATGGAAGAAGGCAAAGGACCATCACTGCCCAAAACAATTGCTACGCAAAAAGATATTGATGCATTGATCACAACAGGTGCAGAAGAAAGTTTGAAGTATGTGTATGATGCTTTGAGTTTAACTAAGAAAGAATTGAATGGTCGTGTGCCCTTGATTGGTTTTGCTGGTGCACCATGGACCATCCTTTGTTATATGGTGGAAGGCAAAGGAAGTAAGACATGGGATAAAGCGAAACAGTTTGCATATACACAACCTGCAAGGGCACATCAACTTTTGCAGAAGATCACTGATATTACCATTGTATATTTAAAGAACCAGGTGAAAGCAGGTGCTGATACTGTGCAGGTGTTTGACAGCTGGGCAGGTTCTTTATCACCAGCCGATTTTAAATTATATGCACAGCCTTATTTATTCCAGATCGCTGAAGCGTTGAAAGATGATGCGCCTGTGATCTTATTTCCGAAAGGAACATGGCATGCGTTGAAAGAGATCAGTGAAAGTGCAGCAAGTGGCGTGGGTATCGATTGGTGCATTACACCACAAATGGCAAGAGAGTTTACGCAGAACAAGATCACCATACAGGGTAACTTTGATCCGGCAAAATTGCTGGCACCAATTCCTGAGATCAGGAAAGCTGTGAAAGAAATGATCGATGCATTTGGAACTCAGCGATACATTGCTAATTTGGGTCATGGAATTACACCCAATGTACCGGTTGATCATGCAAGAGCATTTGTTGATGCAGTGAAGGAATATAAATTGTGAATGGTCAATGGTCAATGGTGAATATCTGAATGTAAGACTCCATTGACAATTCACCATTCACCACTCACAATTATATGGACGTTAAAGAAACCTGGATATCATTCATTCATGATTTGCAAAACAGAATCTGTTCTGCCTTGGAAGAAGTGGATGGGAAAGCAACTTTTTTTGAAGATGCATGGGAACGCCCCGAAGGTGGCGGTGGTAAAACACGTGTGATTGCCAATGGCAATGTGTTAGAGAAAGGTGGTGTGAATACTTCGATTGTGTTTGGCGATGTAACAGATGCAATGAAAACACAACTCAAGATCAACGGAGCAAAATGGTTTGCCTGTGGATTGAGTTTGGTGATTCATCCGCTAAATCCATTTGTACCAACTGTACATTGCAATTACCGCATGTTTGAGTTGTATAATGAAAACGATGAAGTTATTGATCGTTGGTTTGGCGGCGGTACAGATCTAACTCCTTATTATTTATTTGAAGAAGATGCAAAACATTTTCATCAGACTTACAAAAATGCATGCGATGCTTCTGATCCTTCCTTCTACCCTAAGTTCAAGAAAGAGTGCGATAATTATTTTGTGAACTGGCATCGCAACGCAGAACGCAGAGGTATTGGTGGTATTTTTTATGATTACCAAAGAGCGACTGAACAACAAGATGTAACTTTCTGGATTGAGCTTGCAAAGAAATGCGGCAATGCATTTATGGATGCTTACATTCCCATTGTTGAAAAAAGAAAAGGCACAGCTTATACAGCAGACAATAAACACTGGCAGGAAATACGTCGGGGGAGATATGTTGAGTTCAACTTAGTGCATGACCGTGGCACCTTGTTCGGTTTAAAAACCAACGGACGTATTGAAAGTATTTTGATGAGCTTACCTCCTACCGTTCGCTTTGAATATAATTATCAACCTGCGTTCGGAACTGAAGAATACAAATTGCAGGAAGCATGTTTACACCCAAGAGATTGGTTAAATGAAATAAGTGAGGAAGAAAAAATTGCTTGGGCAAAGCGATCGAACTCTTGTTAACGGTACTAACCCCGACAGCGGTGGCAAACCCTGTCGGCGGTTGTTTAGAATCTAACTAAAAGAAATTGTATGTTCTTACAAAGAAGAAACAGAATTACCCGTCAATCAGAAGCGATCAGAAGTTTAGTGAGTGAAACAAAACTCTCACCTAACGACTTTATTGTTCCACTTTTTATTGATGAAGGAACAAATATCAAAACTGAAATCGCTTCAATGCCCGGCTACTACCGTAACAGTTTAGATGTTACCGTAAATGAAGTGAAAGAACTTTGGAGCATGGGTTTAAAAAGTGTGTTGCTCTTTGTAAAATCAAAAGACGAATTAAAAGATAACACCGGTAAAGAAGCCTGGAATAAAGACGGACTGATGCAACGCAGCATCAAAGCCATTAAAGATGCTGTACCGGAAATGTATGTGATGACGGATGTGGCGCTTGATCCTTATTCTTCATACGGACATGATGGCATTGTGAAAGATGGGCAGATCGTTAATGACGAAACAGTAGAAGCATTGGTGAAGATGAGTATCTCTCATGCAGAAGCAGGTGCAGACATGGTTGCTCCAAGTGACATGATGGATGGACGCATCGGCGCTATCCGCAAAGGACTGGAAGAAAATAATTTCATCAATACTGGCATCATGAGCTACAGTGCAAAATATGCATCCTGTTTTTATGGTCCGTTTCGTGATGCATTAGACAGCGCACCCGGTTTTGGTGATAAGAAAACCTACCAGATGGATTACTCAAATCGCATTGAAGCCATCAAAGAAACAATGATGGATGTGGAAGAAGGAGCTGATATCGTCATGGTGAAACCAGCGTTGAGTTATTTAGATATCATTCGTGAAGTAAAGAATGCAGTAAATGTTCCAGTAAGCGCTTATAACATCAGCGGCGAATATGCCATGATCAAAGCAGCAGCAGAAAAAGGATGGATCAATGAAGACAAAGCGATCATGGAAGTACTCACTTCAATCAAGCGTGCAGGCGCTGATTTAATCGCAACTTATTTTGCAAAAGATTTTATAAGAATTACAGGCCAGTAAGGCTAAACATAAAAAGATGTACAAAAAAAGCAAAGAACTATTCGAACGGGCACAGAAAAGTATTCCGGGTGGCGTTAACTCCCCGGTACGTGCATTTAAAAGCGTAGGCGGCACACCTCTCTTCATGCAAAAAGCAAAAGGTGCTTACATGTATGATGCAGATGGTAATCAATACATCGATTACATTGCTTCTTGGGGACCAATGATTTTGGGTCATGCGCATGAACCCATTGTAAAAGCCATCCAGGAAAAAGCATTGGATTCAACTTCCTTTGGCGCACCAACCGAATTGGAAATTGAAATGGCTGAACTCATTCTCAGCATGGCACCGAATGTTGATATGATCCGTATGGTAAGCAGCGGTACAGAAGCATGCATGAGTGCAGTGCGTTTGGCAAGAGGTTATACAGGAAGAAACAAGATCATCAAGTTCGAGGGACATTATCACGGTCATGCAGATTCGTTTTTAGTGAAAGCAGGAAGTGGTGTTGCAACGTTTAATATTCAAACCGTCCCCGGAGTTACTGCAGGTGTTGCGAATGATACGCTGACTGCAGCTTACAATGATCTAGACGCTGTAAAAAAATTAGCAGCAGAACATAAAGGAGAGATTGCAGCCATCATTGTAGAACCTGTTGCAGGCAACATGGGTTGCATTTTACCAAAGGCAGGTTTTCATGAAGGCTTGCGCAAGTTGTGTGATGAAGAAGGAATCGTCTTCATCTTCGATGAAGTTATGACGGGCTTTCGTTTGGCACCCGGTGGTGCACAGGAACTTCTCGGCATCAAAGCTGATCTTGTTACTTATGGAAAAGTAATTGGCGGCGGCATGCCTGTTGGTGCATTTGGCGGTAAGAAAGAAATTATGCAGCACATTGCACCGCTTGGTAATGTTTACCAGGCCGGAACATTAAGCGGCAATCCGATTGCGATGATTGCGGGCTTTACACTACTGACTGAATTAAAGAACAACCCATCTATTTATAAAGAACTCGAAGAAAAAACAATCTACTTACGTGATGGGTTGAACGAAGTATTGAAAGCATGGGGACAACCTTATGTGATCAATCAACTGGGTTCGATGATCAGCATTCATTTCAGTGATCATGCTGTTGTTGATTTTGCAAGCGCCGCATCAGCAAATAATGAGTTGTTCAAAAAATATTTTCATGCCATGTTGAAGCGTGGAGTTTATTTACCTCCTTCTGCATTTGAAAGCTGGTTTCTCAACAACGCATTAACGTATGAAGATCTGGACAAAACAATCCAGGCAACAAAAGAAAGTTTAGAAGAACTATAAATAAAAAGGGGCTGAATTCAGCCCCTTTTTATTACGCAACTTTTTCATCACCCCTTAATGAAACGACAGGCTCTTCTTTATTTGTTTTCTTTTTCTTCTTCATCTTGTTCAGCCAGATCATCGTTCCTGTAATCGGTAAACTGGTTGCAATCAAACAAGCAAGGAAATAAAGGATCTTGGTAAACGTACCATATACATTCCCAACATGAATCGCTTTGATAGATCCTGCAACACGTTCATTAAATGGTTTCTTCTTAAAAATATCCAGCTTCACTACTTTACCGCTCTTTGGATCCATAGTGATCCTATCACCTGCAGCAGGCGCAAAGAAACCAAGCTTTGTTTTGCTGATCATTGTTTTTGCATCTGCATCAGCAGGCAGCGTGATCACATAATTTCCTTTATACGCTAATAATTTATCTGCTTCACGTATATAATCTGCAATCGATAATTGAGCACTAGCCAACGCAGTTGTATCTGCTCCAGCTTCTTTCTTTCGTTCGGCTTCCTTCCGTTCGCCTCTTGCCTGTCCTTCTCTTCCTTCACCTCCGGGTTTTTCTTTTGGCGTCTCTTTTGGTTTATAAGTACCCAATGTTTTTTGTAACCCTGTTCTGTACCATTCAAACGACCATTGCGGACCGGTTAATCCCATCAGCAATAAAAAGATCAATGAGTAAAACGCAAGACTGTTATGCAAATCATGATTCACACGTTTCCATCCTGCATTCCATTTTATTTTTAATCCTTGTCGCCAGTGTTTTACTTTTTGCGGGAACCAGATGATCAAACCTGTGATACATCCCAACGTAAAAATGATCGTTGCCCAACCGGTGATCATACTACCCAGCTTTCTGTTTTCTAAGCCATCGATGATCGGCTCCTTCACTTTATCCAGCAACAACCAACGATGCAAACTGAACATCGTTCCCATAAATTCTTTTGTACCATTTTTTTCTTTCGAGTTGCCGACAATTGCACCTTTGTATGGATTCACCATGTAAGTTGTTCCGCCTCTTGCTGTGCTGTCTTCTTTCTTCTTTACATTGAATTGATACGTACGATTCAATTCGGCAGGAATGGTTACACTTGCAATCGTGCCGCCCGTTTCCTGTTTTACTTTTTCCACTAATGAATCAATGGGTATTCGTTCCTGTCCTGCAACGGGTTGCACTTTATACAAATGCGGCGCAGCTTTTTCGGTGAGTTCAGTATTGAATACATATACCGTTCCGCTGAAACAAACAGCAATTACAATCAATGCACTGCTGAGTCCCAGCCAGAGATGGATATCATTGAAGAACTTTCTTATTCGCTGCCATTTGGTTTTTTCTATAATTGCTTTGGCCATTTTATCTCGATTATCTTCTTTTACGATTGTTAACTATGTGAAAAAGGAATCTCATTGCTGCGATTCCCTTTTTGACGTTATTTAGTTATTTTCCTTGCTTAAAATTTATAGGCAACCGTTGCCACAAACTGGCGTGGGGCAATCGGGTTGATGCTATAATTTTCATGCACATAATAATTAAGAGCGTTTGTAAGGTTTGAAACTTTGGCAAGTAAAGAAAAACGTTTGATAGTGTAACCGGCAGTTACATCAACGGTTGTAAATCCTTCTACCGGAATCAATCTTGAATAGTTTTGCGCCTGACCAATAGTATTATTCCATCCACCAAAACGATCTCCCACATAAAATACTGATGTACCAAATTTCAACCCATTCAATTTGCCTTTACTGATCGTATAAAATGCGCTTGCATTTGCTGTGTGTGCAGGTGTGCTTACCAGGCGATCGCCTTCTACATAACTGCCCACTTTATCAGGTGTTTTGGTATAACGCATATCGTTAAAGCTGTACCCGGCCATTACTGAAAAACCTTTCATCGGGTTAGCTGTAACATCAAGCTCAATACCATTGCTCGTTGTTTGTCCTGTGAGTTCTTTCAGGTTACTGTTATTATTTGGGTTTCCGTTCTGATCGAACTGTGCTGTTTGTGCAAGATTATTGTTTACGATTTTATAAGCCGTAACATTCACCGTTAATTTTCCTTTCAACAGAATGTTTTTTATACCTAGTTCATATTGATCAATAATTGAAGGAGGCAAAACATTGTTGTAAATATCTAATCCGGTATTCACAGAAAATGAATTAGAGTAGCTGACAAAGAATGATACATTGGGTTTCATACGATACACTAATCCAATACGTGGCGAAAATGCTTTATCAGCCTTAATCTTTCCTTTTGCTATTGAATCTTTCGCTAAGTAAGTTGTTGTTGCCGGAGATGATTCCTGTAAAGACCAACGAATACCTGCCAGTAATTTTATCTTTTCAGTAATGCTGATGAGATCCTGCACATAAGCGCCTACTCTGTTCACAGGCGTTTGAACAAATGTTACTCTTGTTGCAACAGGAATATCAGTACGACGAACAAATTTGTTTGGATCAAGAATATTAATGCTGTCATAGATCTTTCCCTGTATATCGTAATTGTAGGTTTCGGTGAGATAATTATCGGCATCAACTCCAGCCAGCAATGTATGTTCAACTGTTCCGGTTTTGAATTTACCATTGAGGTTGACCTGGCCTGTAAAATATTTTTCCCTTGTATCAACACGACCTAATGGACGACCCCAATCTCCATTTACTTTTGCCTGGATACGTTCGACTGAATAATAATCACGATCAAATTGCTGGTAAGAAACAACAGTTCCTAACTGCCAGTTATTATTGAATGCATGTCTTACTGTTGCAGAAGTTGTTGCCTGCTGGGTAATATTATATTGCCAATTGGTACCCATAAAACGTGAGCGAGGCACATCGGGAATAACCGTATTACCCAATGAGCCTATTCCGAAGTCAGGAGTAAAATCATGTTTCAGATAATCACCTTCGATGATTAATTCAGTTTTGCTGCTAAGTTTAAAAAGTAAAGATGGATTTACATAGTAACGTGTTGATGACACCTGGTCACGGTAGCTGTTTGCAGATTCAAACGTTCCGTTTACACGGTATGCAATATGTTTGTTGATGGGGGCATAAATATCAAACACTGGTTTCCAGAGATTAAAGCTACCTGCACGCAAGCTTACTTCGCCACCAAACATAAATTTAGGTTTCTTGGTTACCATGTTCAACACACCTCCCGGTGCAACATTACCATAAAGAATAGCTGCACTGCCTTTTAATATCTCAACACTTTCAAGCGAGCTCACCTCAGGCATTGCAGCACTGTTTACTCTTGAACCATTCTTAAACATATTAGTTGATGAAAACCCATAACCTCTTGCAAAAAAACTTTCCTGTGTGCTGGCCCTTGTTGTGCCGAGATACACACCGTTCACATTTCTCACCACATCACTCAGGCGTTGCGCCTGTTGATCTTTGATCACCACTTCACTAACAGTAGCAATCGCTTGCGGCAGATCCATTGGTTTAATTAAAGACTTGCCAAACACCGTTGCCTTATCGTTTACTCCTCTGAAGTAAGCGATCACAATTTCATTCAGCTCTTTTGCATTTTCAATTAAAACAAAATTGGTAGTAAGCACCTCGTTTTCGCTCACTTTTATTTTCTTTTCAATTGTCTGAAGTCCTGTAAATGATGCAACAATTGTATACTCACCTACCGGTACATTACTGATCCTGAACGAACCATCTTCGAGACTGACAGCTCCTTTATTGATCTCTTTTAAAAATATGCTTACATGTTCTGCAGCCTTACCATCAACAGTAGTTACAACACCTTTAATACTTTGTTGCGCTGGCACCGGATTTGCGTTAACATTCTGTTGGGATGTTGCTGAGCTGCCATTAAAACCTTGTTGCGCAAATATGGTTGATGTGAGAAGTGTAAAAAGAATAATTAGTTTGGTCCTTGATTTCCGTTCCATTGATCTTATATATTATGTTTTTTATAAGATGCAAATTTGGTTCAAGCCAACTCAAATCATTTACAGAATGAGGAAAACAGTTTACGCAATACGAAAACAAAGAGCTACTAAAAGTTTTTTCATACTGAAATAAAAAAAACTTCATCTTTTGAGTGAAGTTTTTTCATGATTAGTTTCGATTTAGAATTTCGCTCCTACGCTAATAAAGAACGTTCTACCGTCAGCAGGTAATGCACCCGGACCCGGATAACCACCTGCACGACGTGTGAAATATTTTTCATTCGTGAGATTATTAATGCCTGCTTTAATATTTAGATTTTTATTGAAACGATAAGACGCAGTTAAATCGGTAACAGTATATGCCGGTATTATTCCGTTTTGTGCATTTGCTGATGGCGCAACGGTATTGTTTGCATCTGCAAACGCATCACTCACATAACTTACCTGTGTAGTGAAAGAAAATCCTTTGAACGAATAAGTTAAACCACTTCTAACAATATGCTCTGGTGCGTTTTCCACTTTCTTATTCTGCAGATTGCTTTCAACCAACTGATTGTTATTATTCTTTGTTATCACCTTAAAGTTACCATAACGTGCATCTGTGTAACCATAAGAAACAAACAGGTTAATATCTCCCCATGTTGATTTATCAGTAATTGCTTTTACCGGGCTGAACTCTACCAAGGCTTCAATGCCTTTGCTTGTGCTGTTACCAACATTGGTACGATAGTTATAAAAACTTCCATCCGTGCGTTGCTGCACAATGGTACCAATACGATTATTGTATTGCAGGTAAAATGCACTTACATCAAAAAAGAGATATGAACCAAAACGTCCACGATAGCCTAAATCAGCATTATATCCCTTCGCATCTTTGATATCCTGGTCCACAACATCGGTTGTGGGCGGTGCTGTTAAATCTGCAAATTGCACGGGGCGGTAAGCTTGTGTGATATTTGCATAGAGTTCGCTCATTGATGTAACATGATATTCTGCACCTACGCCTGCCAGAACAAATCCACGGCTGCGTTTTTGATTCTGTAATAACACTTCATTTCCTCCGCTGAAACCATTGCGTCCACTTGCTTGTCCGGTAATATATTCGTAACGTAAACCTGGAATAACGATCAACTTTTCAGATAGTCTGAAAATATTTTCTGCATGCAAAGCTGCATTGATCGTATTGAAGTCAATATCTCTTGTCCAGATACCATCGCTCACGGTCATGTCATAATCTGTTCCTGTACTTCCTTTTCCGTCAGCTGCATAACGCAATGTTGTGCCTTTGTATAAACGCCCGCCCAATGAAAATGAGTTATTCATTTTTCCAAGCTTGTAAGCACCAAGGTAACGTACTTCCAAACCATAGTTCCTGTAATCATCTTCATTCAGGTTACGTGTGTTGTATTGATTGGTGGTTTTGTTGATGGTATCTTTTACAGTAATGCCTGCTGATGGCATAAAACCCACACTGTTCCTGTCGCCATGTACCGCAAATAACTTTACATTCAGGCGTGATGTTTCACTAAATTTATAATTGCTGATGAGTGCGGCTGTTGTCCAGCTAACATCAAACCAGTTTCGGCTTCTGAAACTTTGTTTGATGTCTTGTTTCAATTGAGCATCTGTTAATCCACCGGGTTGCTGGCTACGCATATTACTGCGCATCAACTCTGCAGTCACTGAAAATTTATCCGTAAAACGATAAGTGAATGTTCCAAAACCGGAGTTATTATAGTAGCGGCTGTTCTGCCTGTATCCATCTGCGTTACGATGGTCAAAGAAACCATAGTAATGATATTTTTTTGTTTCGCCACCTACAGCATTATAGCTATTAAACAAACCGTTGCTGCCAATGGTTTGTTGTGTTTCAAATTCAAACGGCTTATTAATTTCACTTCCGTTTCTAAGAATGTAATTCACCATTCCTCCAAACTGCGGTCCGTATTGCAGCGAACCATGTCCTCTGATGATTTCAATCCGTTGTACTGCCTGTAACTGCGGATTATAGTATGCTTCCGGATAACCATAAGGATCGGCAGCTATATCATAACCATTTTGTCTTGTGTTGAATTCCCAACTACGGTTAGGGCTCAATCCTCTTGCCGCAATACCGATCTGTATACCGCTGCCATCGCTTTCCCAAATTTGAATACCGGGAATTTTGGCTACCACTTGCCGCATGGTATTGGTAACAACATTTCCCTGCACATTATCGACTACAATTAATGAGTTCTTCTTACCAGCATTGATATTTACACCAACAATTTCCGGTAAAAAATGTACATCAGCACGGCTGTTACGGCCAACTACTGTTATATCGGCCAGGTATTTTGTATGGAGACGACTGCTGTCTGTTTTTGTTGAATCCTGTTGAGCTGTTGTTTGTAAAGCTATTATTGCCAGGCAAATTGTGATAATGGTTCTTTTCATGTTCATTCCCAAGTTTAATCGGGGGCAAAGGTGCATTACAACCATTCAAATCATTTACAGAATAAGGAAAACTGTTTACGCAATACGGAAAGCCTCAGAGAAAATGAACAGGTATTAGTTTGTTCTGAACAACAATTCACATGGCTTCAGCCCCGTGTGCTTTTTAAACGCAGTAGAAAAGTGTGAGATGGAGGAATAACCGAGTAATGCACTTACCTCGGTAACGCTTAACCCTTTTTCGTATAAAAGATATTTAGCGTGTTCCATTCGCTGGCTCTGGTAGAATTCGAAGATGGTAGTTCCGAACATTTCTTTGAACCCTTTTTTCAAATAACATTCGTTGGTTCCTACTTTACGGCTCAATTCTTTAATGGTGATGGGCTCGCCAATACGTTGCAATAAAATTTCCCTTGCCTGCAGAATGGTATCTTTTGCATTATCCGTTGCAAGAAAACGGCAAACAAAACTGTCTTCAGCTTTCTGATCAGTTAAACATTCTAATCCATACAACAGCAATGTTTGCAACTGGCTGTTTACATAAATATTCTCCAGTGCATTACTGTAATTATGCTGTAACAGGTTTTCCAATACCGTTCTGATACGGCTGCAAAGATTAACCGTTGTGATGAAAGATTGTTTTTCTTTAAACGCAAGCACCCGCTCACTTTTTGTTGTAATGGTTTTCCCTTTTACAAACGGAGTAAGATAAGAAGGAGAAAAACGAAACATGAATACATCGATTGTTGGCTCTGCAGTACAATCGGCCGATGTTTTTTTACAAACCCCGTTTGCGCAGGTTTTGCTGTTACAATATTTATTTCCATTGATGCAGAAACGCAGCTCAATATTCCGCTCCTTTGATTGCTGAGATTGCGAATTATACACCAGCACCGCCGTGTCTTCAGGAGTAACATGTGGCAGCAATTTGTAGCGATAAATACCATACTGCACCGAGCCGGGAATTTGCTTTTCCTGCTCATATACCAGATCCAGCTCATGTGTTAAGAGCGGGTTTCGGTTGGCGAGTGTGAGTAATTCGTTTAATTGCTGCATTGGGATGGCAAAGATAGGTCATAAAGCAGGGCTATTATCATGGGCTATTGACAGAGTTTTGTCATGTTTTTGGATGGAAAAAGAAGTAGTCTGCCGCTCCTGTTTTCAAGAATTCCACAAACTGTTTCAAACCCTTCATTTTCAGCAGAAAAATTGTGGATTTCTTGCTGTAAAATCGGCTTTAAAAATCGCTTCAACCGCTGCCTTTTCCGTACATTTGTCCGAATATATTTTCACCACTCCCAATCAGATTTTTTGAGAATCATTATATGAGCACAGAGTTAACAGACTTACAGGAAAAAGCCATCAGTGCAGCAGCACAAAATGCAGGTTATGGCGCCGACAGTATCCAGGTTTTAGAAGGTTTAGAAGCGGTTCGTAAGCGTCCCGCCATGTACATTGGCGATATCAGTGAAAAAGGTTTGCATCACCTCGTGTATGAAGTGGTCGACAACTCGATCGATGAAGCCCTTGCAGGTTATTGTAAAAACATTACAGTCAACATTCATGAAGATAACAGCATCAGTGTGCAGGATGATGGTCGTGGTATTCCTACTGCCATGCATACAAAAGAAAAACGTTCTGCACTTGAAGTTGTAATGACTGTGTTGCATGCCGGTGGTAAGTTCGATAAAGGTTCTTACAAAGTATCAGGTGGTTTGCATGGTGTGGGTGTAAGTTGCGTAAACGCATTGTCATCTAAACTGCAGGTAACCGTTCAGCGTGAAGGAAAAATATTTGAGCAGGAATATCGCATTGGTGTTCCTCAGTATCCTGTTCGTGAAGCAGGTGTAAGCGATATTACGGGTACAAGGGTTCATTTCTGGCCCGATACGACCATCTTCACCGCATCTGTTTATAAAAAAGAAATTCTTGAAGCACGTTTACGTGAATTATCGTTTTTGAATAAAGGCATCCGCATTATCCTCAACGATCTTCGTGAAGTGGATGAGAACGGTGCAACTTACAGTAACACATTCTTCAGCGAAGGTGGTATCACTGAATTTGTAGAATTGATTGAGAAGAATGGCAAACGCAGTCCACTGTTACCTCAAGTGATCTACATGGATGGTCATGACCCTGAGAGTAATGTAGCAGTAGAAGTTGCCATGGTGTATAATGACTCGTACAGTGAACATATCTTTTCATATGTAAACAACATCAACACCATTGAAGGAGGTACACACGTAACCGGTTTCCGCAGATCAATTACGAGGGTGTTTACATCATACGGAAAAAAAGAAGGCTTGTTTGAAAAAGCAAAAGTAGATGTTGAAGGAGATGATTTCCGTGAAGGTTTAACTGCTATCATTTCAGTAAAGGTTCCTGAACCACAGTTTGAAGGTCAAACAAAAACCAAGCTCGGCAACAGTGAAGTAAGTGGTATTGTGGAAACATCTGTAAGCCGCACACTGGAAGCTTATCTCGAAGAAAATCCAAGAGAAGCAAAGAACATCGTTCAAAAAATTATCCTTGCGGCACAGGCAAGAGCAGCAGCTAAGAAAGCACGTGAACTGGTGCAACGTAAAACCGTATTAAGCGGTGGCGGTTTGCCGGGTAAACTGGCTGATTGTTCTGATCGTGATCCTGAACGTTGCGAATTATATTTAGTCGAAGGTGATTCGGCAGGTGGTACTGCCAAGCAAGGCCGTGACCGTAGTTTCCAGGCCATTCTTCCTTTACGTGGTAAGATATTGAACGTAGAGAAAGCAATGGAGCATAAGATCTACGATAACGAAGAGATCCGGAATATGTTTACAGCTCTTGGTGTAAAGATGGGTACTCCTGAAGATCCAAAAGCGTTAGACATCAGCAAGCTTCGTTATCACAAGATCATCATCATGACCGATGCCGATGTGGATGGTAGTCATATCGCCACATTGATCCTTACTTTTTTCTTCCGTTATATGACGGCGATTGTTGAGCAGGGTTATCTCTATCTCGCACAGCCACCGTTATACCAGGTGAAGAAAGGAAAGGAAATGGCTTACGCATGGAATGAAGAAGAACGCAAAGCGTACGTTGCACAATTTGGTGCAGGTAAAGAAGACAGTGTGGGCGTACAACGATACAAAGGTTTGGGTGAAATGAATGCCGACCAGTTATGGGAAACAACCATGAACCCGGGCACACGTGCGCTGAAGATGGTTACGATTGAAAGTGCAGCGGAGGCCGACAGGGTATTCAGCATGCTTATGGGCGATGAAGTTGCTCCAAGAAGGGAGTTTATTGAAAGCCACGCCAAGTACGCAAACCTTGACATTTAAGGCGGAATTTTATACAAATCATACGAGCGGCCCGTCAATCCGGGTCGCTTTTTTATTGATTTTCAATGCATAGCGGCTGTGGAAAGCATTTTAAGTCCTTTTTTAGCGAAAATCTGTACTTTAGCCCGAACCGAGTGACGGTAATTATTAACTAACCCCCTCATAAAAAATTAAATTATGGAATTAACAGCGTATAACGTAAAGACAAAAGAAAAGAACGTTCCTATCCAGAATGCAGTAGTTGAGCGTACAGCTAAAGGTGGATACATTGCTAAAGGTGATGATGGAAAAGGTAACAAACTTACTGCCTTATTAGGCGAAGCAAAAGCTCTGGCTGCAATTGCTGCAGGCACTGCAAAAAAAGGCTGGGATTAATCTTATTCTACCCATAAAAAAAGTCGTTCCGCTAACGTGGAACGACTTTTTTATTGACAGGATTCTTTATAAAGGAAATCTTCTTGCAATAGCTCTTGTTACATTTTGAATGGATTGCTGAAATGGATAGTTCCAATCTGTCTGGTTGGTAAATCGTGTGCTCCACACGGTATAACCTTCTTTCACAAGAGCACTACTCACAAACATATCACTTGTACGGGCCATTCCCGTTGGCACACCAATACCCGGAACAGTACGGTTAAGAATACCACCTACCACATCAACACCCATTGCCACTTCATTACTGAGAATATGGTTCTGCGTTACCTTGGTTGATACCACTGCGTCAACACCCAGTATTTTCGAAAGCTCTGCAGGATCCATTTGCCAGGATGCAGAATCAGTAATGCCTTTTTCCTCCAATAGTTTTTTAGTACGCTCCGAGCTTTGAAATTGAACCTGCGAGTAGCGACGCAAACGTGTATCAACATACTGCACCAGGTCGATGTACAAAGCACGGTTTAGAAACGTGCTGTTTCTTTCAATCATCTCATTTACCTGTTCAGGCGTTAATTTCTTTGGAATGTTTCCGGTTACTTCTAACTGAGCAGGAAGAATAGCAATGGTACGGATGTTATATTGCTGCACCCTTTCCATCATTCGTTTTCTTGCGCAGGAGTTGATCAGTAATGAGAGAGAAATCAAGAGTAGAACTTGTTTCATAAGCTCGGTTTTAATTGAATAATACAATGTGTCATAGATATTGGAACAATTGCAGTACCAAAATTAATAAAGGCTTTCGTTTATGAAAGCCTTTATCAATGAATTAACTTAAAAAAAGTAAAACTACTTGATGAAACGGATGGTGAATGGATAACGGTACAACACATCATCAGCCGCTTTTACGGCCGCAATGATGTAAATAATAAGCGAACCTATACCAATAGCAATCAAAAAGAAAATACCTATGATTATAAATATCAGTGGTATGCAGATGATGCAATAGATAACCACGCTGATTCCGAAATTCAATGCTTCTTTGGCATGCTCACCTACATAACGTGATTCATTCCTTTTTACAAGATATATGATTAAAGGAGCGAGGATGGAAAAGAAGATGGATAGTACATGTGTGAGAATAGCGATAGATCGTTCATCGCTGCTTACCTGTGCGTACCTGATCTCACTCGAATTTGCAAAGTTTTGTTCCATGAATGAAGGTTTAATGCTTTAAAAATGATCGGTTAAAGACGGAAGAAACAGCAACTTTGTACAATTAAAAATAAGAAGAAATTGGGTGGATTTAGAAAAACTACCCATTTATTCAGTTGGAAGTTTTCCGGCTTGATAAAAATGGAAAAATCTGTCGATGAGAAAGCTTATGCAGTAACCGGCTTTTCCACCACGGCGGCATGCATACGGGTTAACAGGCGAAGTAGTGCTTCCATGCCTTCCATATCACGAACAACCAACAGGAACAGTTTGCCGGTTTGTTTCAGTTGTGCTTTGTTGAGTGAAGTTTGCACAAACTGCATGATACCCTGAAATACCGATGATTCAAAATAAGGCGAATCAGGATTATTGATGAAGTAGCAACGAAGTGTTTGTTCTTTCAGTGTCATTTTTTCGAAGCCAAGTTCAACCGCCAGCTTACGGCAACGCACAGTTGTAAACAGATCCTCTACCTGCGATGGGATGGGGCCAAAACGATCGATGAGCTCTTTATGGAATTCGATCAAATCATCTTCGGTTTCACAGTTATCCAATCTTGTATACAAACTCAAACGTTCTGCAATACTTTCTACGTATGCATCCGGAATCAAAATCTCAAGATCGGTATCAATTACACAATCCTTCACATAGTTTTCCTGTTGCTGAATTTCTTCTTTAAAGAGTTCACGGAACTTCGTGCGTTTCAATTCACGGATAGCTTCGTCCAACACCTTCTGATACATTTCAAAACCGATCTCGGCCATGAAACCACTTTGTTCACCACCGAGCATATTACCTGCACCACGTATATCAAGATCACGCATGGCAATCTGGAAACCGCTTCCCAACTCACTATGCTGTTCTAATGTTTGCAAACGTTTTCTCGAATCGTTTGGCAGTGTACTCATAGGAGGAGCAAGCAAATAACAAAATGCTTTTTTGTTGCTTCGGCCTACACGTCCACGCAACTGGTGCAGATCACTTAAACCAAACTGGTGTGCATTGTTGATCATGATGGTGTTCACATTGGGAATATCAACACCGCTTTCAACAATGTTCGTGCAAACCAACACATCATATTTTTTGCCGATAAAATCGAAGATGCGCTCTTCAAGATCGTGACCTTCCATTTGTCCGTGTGCAAAACCAATGCTGAGGTCAGGACACAAACGTTGAATAATGGCAGCCATTTCAGCCAACCCTGCAATTCGATTGTGAATGAAAAAGACCTGTCCGCCACGCTCCGTTTCAAAATAGATCGCATCACGGATAAAATCTTCCTGGAACACCTGCACTTCGGTCTGTATGGGCTGACGGTTGGGAGGCGGCGTATTCATGATGCTGAGATCCCTTGCCCCCATTAAACTAAACTGCAACGTACGTGGAATAGGTGTTGCAGTTAGTGTAAGTGAATCCACATTCGTCTTCAACGTTTTGATCTTCTCCTTATGCCCCACACCGAACTTTTGTTCTTCATCCACAACCAGCAAACCAAGATCTTTAAACTTTACATCCTTGGCCAATAACGCATGTGTGCCAACAATGATGTCTACTTTTCCTTCCTGTAATTTCTGATAGGTTTCCTTTTTCTCTTTTGCCGATTTGAAACGGTTCACATAATCAACTGTTACAGGAAAATCTTTCAAACGTTCCTGGAATGTTTTATAATGCTGATAGGCGAGAATGGTTGTGGGCACCATGATAGCAGCCTGCTTTCCATCACATACCGTTTTAAATGCAGCACGAACGGCAATCTCTGTTTTACCAAAGCCCACATCTCCACACACCAGACGATCCATGGGTGATGGTGCTTCCATATCTTTTTTTACATCGGCTGTTGCTTTACTTTGATCTGGCGTATCTTCATACATAAATGAAGCCTCCAGTTCTGTTTGCAGATAACTATCCGGCGTATGTTGAAATCCTTGTTGTGCTTTACGTTGTGCATACAATTGAATAAGATCAAAAGCAATCTCTTTTACTTTCGTTTTCGTCTTTTCTTTTAACCGCTGCCATGCATCGCTGCCCAGTTTATTGATCTTCGGCACACTTCCCTCCTTGCCTGTGTACTTCGAGATTTTGTGCAGTGAGTTGATATTGACATAAAGGATATCACTGTCTTTATAGATCAAACGCACTGCCTCCTGCATTACACCATTCACTTCGATTTTCTGCAAACCACTGTATGTTCCAACGCCGTGATCGATATGCGTTACATAATCACCGGGCTGTAATTCTTTTAATGCACGAATGGTAAGTGCCTTGCTCTTGTTATATGCCTGTTTGACTTTGTACTTATGATAACGCTGGAAAATTTCGTGATCGGTATAGCAGATCACTTTCAAATCTTCATCTATAAATCCTTCATGAATAGCTAATGCAATTGGCGTGAAAGGAATCTCTGCTTTCAAATCAGCAAAGATGCTGTGAAGTCGTTCAAGCTGTTTTGGATTTTCTGCGAAGATGAATGTTTCAAATTTTTTCGTACCCCAACTTTTCAAATCACTTATTAATAATTCAAACTGCCGATTAAATGCCGGCTGATGTTTGGTATGATATTCAATTTCAAATCTGTTCTTCTCTTCAACTGTATTCAACAAGTGTGGTTCGTAACCAAACTCAATGGTATGATGTTGTTTGATCTGCTCTTCAACAATTGCTGCAGTGATGAAATCCTGTTCGTTGAGATCAATTTTTTCCAAACGCTCATCTTCATCACGCTCCTGTTTGGAAACCGGCAATTTCAAGAACTGCTCCATGTCTTCTTCCATAGTGAGCAGTCGCTCCTTCATCACATCAAAATCCTTCACCCATACAATCGTATTCTCCGGTAAAAATTCAAACAGCGAAACTTTCTCGCCACTTTCAAATTGTGTTTCCACATTCGGAATAATACTTACCTGCGCCAATCGTCGTTCACTCAACTGCGTTTCCGGATCGAAGATGCGGATGCTGTCTACATCATTCCCAAACAATTCCAAACGATAGGGCTTTTCATTGCCGAACGAATAAATATCGAGGATACCACCACGTACTGCAAACTGCCCGGGCTGATACACAAAATCGGTTCGTTCAAAACCAAGATCAACCAAAAAGCCCATCATATTATCAACGTCTAACGTGTCGTTGGTTTTGATGAGCAGCATATTGCCTTGCAGTTTCTTTGGCAACACTACTTTTTCAAACAACGCATCGGGGTAAGTAACAATTGCTCCAACCCGCTGACCGGTAGGCATTGAAAATTTCGTCAATGCTTCCGTACGCAACATCACATGCGAGGAATTGAGTAACCGAAAATTCTTTGGATGCTTGAATGAGGATGGGAAATAAAACAGGTTGAGTTCGTTGGTGATACTTTCCAGCGAATTGTGGAAGTAAGCAGCTTCTTCCGAGTCGTTTACGATAAACACATGGTTGAATTGCTCAAGCGAAGAATGATTGAAAACCGAAGCTGCCACAAACTGTGATGAGCTTCCCAAAAGGTTTTTTAGATAGATCCGTTGAGTTTGGGAAAAAGAAAGCCTGTCCGCCAGTTGAAAAAGGCGGGGATCATCATTAAATTTTTTCTGCAACAACTCAAAATTCACAGGCGGCAAAGATACGGTTGGAAGAAGTATTTTCATGCATGTCTGATTGTTCGGAAGGCTTTCTTTTTCGGGAAAGAATGCCTATTTTTGAACCGAATCCAAATCTGTAAAACCTACTTCATGAATTACCGCCATCCGTATGTACAGCCATACTCTTGTTCATTCAGGCAATTACTCCATTTTACTTACCTGTTCAGAAACATGAAAAAAGCCTTTCTGCTAACTGTTTTACTGTGCAGCATCAACTCATTAATTGCACAAAAGAAAATCACCACACTCCGCTTAAAAGCAGGTGATGTAGCCATTCAGGGAAATATGGAGGCAGAAACAATCACAAAGGAATTCAGAAAAGGTCGTTTTGGAGAATGGACATACATTGTACTTGCCTTTGAAAAACCTGTTACAAATACTCAGCAACTTGCATTAAAGGGAATGGGAATTGAATTGTTATCCTACTTACCTGATAATAGCTACCAGGTGAGAATGAAAAGAATGCCCATGTTTTCGCAGCTTTTTGGCACGGGCGTACGGGCAATGATCAACATGCCCGGTTCGGCTAAGCTTGGCCGTGAGTTGAATACGCTGTTGCCGTTGCAGCAACCTCAAACAATATTGTTAATTAATCTTCAATTGCAACAGGGAATAAAATGGAATGAAGTAAAAGAAACACTTGCAGGCTATGAAGTTGTACTCACAAAATCAGATTTCCTTAACCAAGGACTTGCACAGGTGAACATTCCTGCAAAAAATATTACGGCTGTCAGCAACCTACCTTTTGTATCGTTCATGAATGCATCTTTTCTGCAACCGACTCCGCTTAACCAGCGTGAAAGAGGATTATTTGGGTTAACGAATCTTACAAATTCAGAAGTTGCAGGAAGAAATCTGAGCGGACTTGGAACCACAGTAGGTATTGGAGATAATGCAGATCCGGCACATCTAGATAATACAAAAAATGTATTGAACAGAAATCCTTCTTTCATAACAAACAATCATGGACGCATGGTAACAGGTGTTGTTGGTGGCGATGGGCTTATTGAGGAAAGATATAAAGGTGTTGCACCCAGTAGCTTATTGATCGTTGACCTGTATGATTATATACTTACAAAATCTGCAACCTATTTTACTGATTTTGGAATGACAGTTACCAACAATTCTTATTTCACTGGTTTGGCTGGTTGTCCCGGGAACAGTGATTACAATGAATTGAGTGTTTATGTTGATCAACAGATCTATAACAATCCCTTTCTCCAACATATTTTTTCGGCTGGCAACGACGGCGGCCGTACCTGTTCCGGATACCCGATTTCATTCGCAACCATAAAAAGCGGTTACCAGGTTGGTAAGAATGTTCTAGACGTAGCCGATTATCACGTTGGAACTGATGCATTAAATCTCAGTTCAAGCAAAGGACCTGTTGAAGATGGGCGCTTAAAACCAGAAATAACCGCCAGTGGCGTGAGCGTATTTTCAACAAATGCTAACAACACTTATAACCAGGGCTTTGGTACAAGTTTTTCATCTCCATTTGTCGCGGGCGTTTGGGCATTGCTTACCGAACGTTACAAAAAACTGCATGCTAATGCTCTTCCAAAATCTGCTTTATTAAAAGCTGTGCTTTGTAACTCAGCAGATGACAGAGGTAATGCCGGACCAGATTATGGTTATGGGTTTGGGCTTGTGAATTCACGCAGAGCAGTTGAAGTGTTAGAAAATAACCGATACTTCACCGGTACTCTTTCAACTGCCGGCACTTCATCGCAGATCATTGCTGTTCCTGCAAATACCAGGCAGGTAAAAGTATTACTGTACTGGCACGATAAAGAAGCTTCGCCTCTTGCATCAACTGCATTGGTCAACGATCTTGATCTGTCTGTTATTGATGGTGTAACCACTTACCTTCCGTGGATACTTAATCCATCACCTGCAACTGTAAACAATCCAGCAGTGAGAGGAGTTGATCGTATCAATAATATTGAGCAGGTTACAATTGACAATCCCGGTGCAAACATCAGCATTAACGTCAGTGGTTTTAATGTGCCGAATGGTCCGCAGGAATATTTTGTAGTGTATGAATTTTTGAAAGATGAAATTGTTCTTGAACATCCCTATGGCGGAGAACGATTTGTTCCTGGAGTTGAAGAGATCATTAAATGGAATGCAAAAGATAACAGCACAAATGCTTTTACAATTGAAGTATCAGTTGATGATGGTGCTACCTGGAGTATAGTTGATGCAAATGTTCCGGCCGATCAACATCGTTACAGATGGTTTGGCGTTCCCAATACCCCAACAAACAAAGGAAAGGTAAGAGTTTCAAGAAATGGTGGAGGCGCATCCGCTACATCCCCCGGTAACTTCACTATACTAGCTCAGCCGGTGATTACTGCTACTGTGCCATGCGAAGGTTATGTCAATCTATCATGGCCTGCTGTTAGTGGCGCAACAGATTACGAAGTACTGCAGTTAAATGATGGCGCATTCAGTACACTTGGCATAACAACTGCTTCCACTTATCGTGTGAGCGGACTTGATAAAACACAACTCTATTGGTTTACTGTTCGTGCAAGAATAGCCGATTCATTGGGTTTGCGTGCAGTTGCAAGAAGCATCACACCTACGCTTGCTACCGCTTGCACTGCTGCTGAATTTGACAATGACCTCAAAATAGATTCATTACTTTCTCCTGTTCATGGCAGAGAAAATACGAGTATTGGTTTATCGGCAACACAACCAATTACTGTGCGTATTAAAAATCTTGACGATGTTGCAACAAGCAGCACTTATACTGTTTCTTACCAGATCAATGGTGGCGCTGTTGTAACAGAATCTTCATCTGTTTCTATTGCTGCTAATGCAACTGTGAATTATACGTTTGCGGCAACAGCAAACTTATCTGCTCCAGGCATTTACAATATTAAAGTAACGGTAAAGCAAACCGGCGATGCACAAACTGCCAATGACGAATTCACTTATGTCGTGAAGCATATTGCCAACCCGGCAGTGATTCTGCCTTTTGCAGAAACGTTTGAATCAACTGGCAGCGATGAATACAAAACCAATTTCTTTGGATTAACCAATGCAGATCGATTTGATTATTTAAATACTTCCAATGGCAGGTTACGCACATTTGTTAATTCGGGGGTTGCAGTGAACGGAAGTAAAGCTATTACGCTTGATGCGGTAAATTATAATGGTGTATTAGCAGGAAACAGTGTTACAGGCACTATTAATCTCAGCAGTTACACAGCAACACAAGGTTTACGTTTTGATTTCAACTTTAAAAATCACGGACAGTTAAAACAACCGGGTACTGGTGTGTGGATGCGTGGCAGCGATACCCAACCCTGGGTTCTCATGTATAATCTCTCTAACAATCAAGGCAACCCCGGTGAAGTAAAACGTGTAAGTATTAACATCAACGAACTTGGACAAACAGTTAGTTCAAGTTTCCAGGTTCGATTCGATCAGATAAGCAGTACATCAGCCAACAATGCAACGTATGATATTAATGGATATGATCAGGATGATGGATTTACTTTTGATGATATCCGTATTGTGCAGGCAAGTAATGATGTGTTGCTTACACAATTGGTAGCGCCTGATACATTTAATTGCACTCCGGGAAATGCAAACATTACGATCAAAGTAAAAAACACAACAGCTACTACTTTCACAAATGTTCCGGTTTATTACCGTATCAACAATGGAACGGCTGTAGAAGGATCAATACCTTCTTTAGCTGGTAATACAGAACTTGATTATACATTTTCAACGCAAGCCGATCTTTCTGCATTCAAAGCTTATGAAATTGATACATGGGTTCAGTTCAGCGGGGATGATTATCCTGTCAATGATAGTATTAATAATCGCTTTGTTTACAGCAGCCCTGTGATCAGTTCATTCCCTTATCTCGAACGTTTTGATAATTCCAATGGAAACTGGTTTACTGATACACTCAGTTACAGCAGCTGGCGTTGGGGCATGCCTTCTAAAACATTAATGAAGCGTTCAGCCAGCGAAGGAAAAGGTTGGTTCACAACACTCAATAACAGCTATAAACAAAATGAGAATTCGTATCTCTATTCACCCTGTTTCAATTTAAGCAGTTTAACACAGCCGGTGTTAAGCTTCAGTCATATTACGCAGCAAGAAGATAATTGCAATTGTGACTATCACACATTAGAATACAGTACGGACAATGGCAACACCTGGCAACGATTGACTGCAACAAACGGCACCAACTGGTTTGACTCATCCTCTAATCAATCCTGGAAAAAAAGTATTCAGCGTTGGCATGTTTCAAGTACAGAAGTGCCGAATACTTCCAATATCCGCTTCCGTATTTTCCTTTCAAGTGATGAAGCAGCACAATATGAAGGCATTGGTATTGATGACATTCACATTTTTGAAAAAGCAACTATTTATACAGGTGCTGATGTATTAAATATCAATCAAACAGTAAGTGGAAATAACTGGGTGCATTTTAACAGCGGTGGAACAAGAATAGCATCCATCCATCCAATGGGTCAAAATCTTGGCAGCACTGAGGTAAGCGCATACATTAATGCGGGACCTGTTCGCACCATGAATAATCAGTATTACCTTGATCGTAACCTGGTGATCCGTTCAACTATAGCACCAACAGATAGTGTGCTTATACGATTCTATTTTGCAGAACAGGAAGCAAAAGCATTGATCGATGCAACCGGCTGCCCTCTTTGTATCAAACTTACTGATGCATACCTGGCGGCAGTTACAAAATATAACGGTAGCGCTTCTTTTGAAAATGGAGTATTGAATGATGGAGCCGATGGTACATTCCAATTTATTGATTCCGGGAAAGTAGATGTAGTACCATTCAACAATGGTTATTATGCTGAGTTTAAAGTGAAGAGTTTCTCTGAATTCTGGATCAATGCAGTTGACATGGGACTTACTCAAACAGTAACCGATGTGAATGATATAACCAATGCCGGCATCTTTATTAAAAATGTTTACACCGATGATGCCGGGGGGTTGTTCATTAATGCAGGTAATAAAACACAGATCCGTGAAATGAATATCCGTATTGTAAACGCCATGGGCCAGGAAGTCATGAGCAAACAAACCTCTTATTCAGATACAAGGCTCAACATCAACAACCTTTCAAGTGGCATCTATTTTGTTGAGATAAGAGACAGAAAAGGTAAAGAACAGTTCGTGAAAAAGATTGTGAGAACTTCAAACTAAATAATGCAGGAGGTCTGCAAAAAGAAAGTCCCCCGTTAGTACGGGGGACTTTCTTTTGTATGTTGTTGCAAGTTTTAACCGATTTTTCCGAGAGGTATTTTTCTTACTTTTTCATCTTCTTCCTCATCGATGTGTGAAACAGGATAAGGAATTTTTGCTTTTTCCAATGTTTCAGCTAATTGTTTATTGGTTTTTGCAAAGTGAAGTATTTCCTTGTGCGCCGCCAACATCTCATCTTCCAGTTCCAGTATCCTCTTTTCTTTCGACATCACTTGCTTTTTACCGATCCTGATTCCAATAAAGCCAACAACAAGCATAATTGCTGCGAAGAGAATTACATGGATTTCAAGGGTCGATTGTGTTATGCCGAATATTCCACCTAATGTGAAACCGAAGATTTCAAGGGTTAATTGAGTAAGGTTCATTTGTTCCTTTGTTTTGTTCTCAACTTCATCGTCAGGAAACGATTTTATTGATTTGGGTATACAATTAAATTATGTATAAGTTGTTTATCGACGGCAAATTAGTTCACTTTCGCCAACTATGCAACTGTATTGAGGATAAATTGTTTAACGGCTGATAAAGGGATGCGTTCCTGCTGCAATGTATCCCTGTTCCGGATGGTTACGGTATTGTCTTCTTTTGTCTGATGATCGACCGTTACACAAAAAGGCGTTCCAATGGCATCCTGTCTGCGATAACGCTTGCCGATGGTATCCTTTTCCTCGTAAAAACAGTGGAAATGAGGACGACACTCGTCCATCAGTTGTCCCGCAATCTCCGGCAGACCATCTTTTTTGGTTAGTGGGAAAACCGCCAGCTTAATGGGGGCAATTTTCACGGGCAAACGCAGAACAGTCCTGGTTTCCGTCTTTCCTTCTTCGGCAGTAGGTACTTCTTCCTCGTGGTAAGAATTGCTCAAAACGGTCAGGAACAAACGATCCAGCCCAACCGACGTCTCCACGACATACGGGATATAGTTACCAAAAGGTTTCCCCTCAGCATTCAGATCGTTATCGAAATACTGCATTTTCTTTTTGCTGAATTCCTGGTGGCGGCGCAGATCGTAGTCGGTACGGGAGTGGATTCCCTCCAGCTCCTTCCAGCCAAACGGGAATTCAAATTCAATATCAACAGCAGCGTTGGCGTAGTGTGCCAACTTAATATGATCGTGAAAGCGGAGTTTTTCAGCAGGAAGCCCCAAATCTTTATGCCACTGTAATCGGGTTTCTTTCCATTTTGCATACCAATCGAGTTCGGTGCCGGGACGAACGAAGAACTGCATTTCCATTTGCTCAAACTCCCGCATGCGGAAAATGAATTGGCGTGCAACGATCTCGTTACGGAAAGCCTTACCAGTTTGGGCAATACCAAACGGAATTTTCATCCTTCCGCTTTTTTGCACATTCAGGAAGTTTACGAATATACCTTGCGCCGTTTCCGGACGCAGGTACACAATATTATCTTCGGGATTATCGCTTGATACCGCTCCAAACTCGGTAGAGAACATGAGGTTGAACTGGCGCACATCGGTCCAGTTAGCTGTACCACTTACCGAACATTTGATCTTGTTTTCTTCAATTAATTGTTTGATCCCCACAAAATCATCTGCTGCTAACAACTGTTCCATTTTGGCGATCAATGCAGCACTTTCAGCATCAGAAAGTGTTTCTGCATGTGCTTCAATAAGATGATCGACACGGTAACGCTTTTTGCTGTCTTTGTTATCGATCATGGGATCGCTGAAATTATCAACGTGACCACTGGCTTTCCAGGTGGTGGGGTGCATAAAGATAGCCGCATCAATACCAACAATATTATCGTGTAGCTGGGTCATGCTTTTCCACCAGAAATCACGGATGTTCTTTTTCAATTGTGCACCTAACTGACCATAATCGTACACTGCACTTAAGCCATCATAAATTTCAGATGACTGGAAAATATAACCATACTCTTTTGAGTGGGAGATAATGTTTGCAAAAAGCTTCTCGTTCGCCATGTTCGCTGTTTTTGAAGGTGTGCAAAGATAAGTGTTTGAAGGCGCAAGACGAAAGGAACAGGAAACAAGAAAGAAAATCGAACATCTACATTCCAAAGCACAAGAGTTATTTCAACTTTTCATTCTCCTGATGCCGGTTCGCATCACGGATATTTTTCTTTTCAAAATTCTTCTGCAGTGCTTCGGTTAAATCAACACCGGTTTGATTGGCGAGACAAATTAACACCCACAGTACATCCGCCATTTCATCACTGATCTCTTTGCCCTTGTCAGTTTCTTTAAATGATTGTTCACCATACTTGCGCACCATCAACCTCGACAACTCTCCTACTTCTTCCATCAAAATACCCAGATTGGTAAGCTCATTAAAATAACGAACACCAACGGTTTTGATCCATTGGTCAACATCAGCTTGCGCTTGTTTAATTGTAATGTCTGCACTCATGTCATTTTCAAATTTTCAAATTAAACAATTCTCAATTTATTCTTTGTTCTTCGAATCGATCACAATTGTTACCGGTCCATCGTTCAACAATTCCACTTTCATATCAGCACCAAAAATGCCGGTCTGTACTTTTTTGCCGAGATCGGTTTCCAGTTGAGCGATCATTTTTTCATATATCGGTATAGCAAAATCAGGTTTACTGGCTTTAATGTAGGAAGGGCGGTTACCTTTCTTGGTTGATGCATGTAAGGTAAACTGGCTAACCAAAAGAATATCTCCATCAACATCTTTCACACTCAAATTCATCACGCCATTTTCATCATCAAAAACACGCAGGTTCACAATTTTGCTGCTGAGCCATTCAATATCTTCTGACGTATCAGCATCTTCAACACCCATCAATACCAACAATCCTTTCTGAATAGAACCTGTTATGTTTCCATCAACTTTAACAGAGGCAAAAGCCGTTCGTTGCAGTACCGCTCTCATATTTCGTTCAATTGGTTGTAAATTCGATCACCGAAAATACAACGCTTCGGTTTGATGCATGATAAAAGATGTGAGTAATGAAATTCAGTTCCAAACGGCACGCAGTGGTGGTGCCGGCGGACAAAATGTAAACAAGGTGGAAACCATGGTGATGGGCTATTGGCATATTGCATCGTCTGCACTTGTAACTGATCAGCAAAAAACATTATTGCTGGAAAAACTCAGCAACCGTATTAATAAGGAAGGAACGCTCATTGTGAAAAGCCAGGTGCACCGCAGTCAGCAGGCAAACAAACAGGAAGTGATCGAAAAGATCAATCAACTTATCTCCATTGCACTTACACCCAAGAAAGCAAGAATTGCCAGCAAGCCTTCAAAAGCTTCAAAAGAACGGCGTATTGAAGCGAAGAAAAAGATAAGTGAGCATAAACAAAGCCGGCAGAAAATCCGATTATCTGATTACTGATACATGCAAACACACAAAAGCATCCTGTTTATTATCTTTTCCATTGTACTTGTTACTTGGATGATAGAAGGCTGCCGTAAAAACAACCTGGAACTAACGGCTTACCCTGTGCAAATACCTGCTCATTTTCCTGCAACAGATTATTATCAACGCAACCCCATCAGTAAAGAAGGTTTTGAATTAGGCCGACGTTTGTTTTACGACAATCGGTTTTCAGTTGATGGAAGTATTTCCTGCGGTTCCTGTCACCAACAGGTGGCGGCATTTGGCACTTATGATCATGATCTGAGCCATGGCGTAAATGGCTCACACGGCATACGTAATGCTATGAGTTTATTCAATCTTGCCTGGCGAACTTCGTATGGCTGGGATGGGAAATATACATCGCTTGATGCGGTATATGCAGCACATATCAATAGCCCGATTGAATTTGGTGAAACCATTGGCAGCATCATTAATAAATTAAAAACCGACAGCCGTTATCAGCAGGAGTTTAAAAAGGTATACGGCTCAAGTTATATCAGCGAGCCACGCATCTTCAATGCATTAACACAATTTGTGAGTGCATTCATCAGCAGTGCAACAAAATATGATTCGGTAAAACAAAACCTCAAGACGTTTACTGCAAGTGAACAGGCAGGTTATACTGTGTTTCTCAATAAGTGTAACAGTTGCCATGCAGAGCCGCTGTTCACAGATTTTTCTTACCGCAACATTGGATTACCGCTAAATACGTTCAATGATAAAGGAAGAATAACGATCACAGGCAATAAAGCAGATTCATTAAAATTTCGTGTGCCATCGTTGCGGAATTTGTTTAAGAGTTATCCTTTTCTGCACGATGGCAGGTTTATTGGTTTTGAACAGATCTTTGATCATTACCAATCGGGTGTGCAACAAAGTGCAACTCTTGATCCATTACTTACAAACGGCATTCCACTTTCAGCTGCTGAACGAACCGCATTGGTTGATTTCTTCCGCACATTAACCGATAACAATTTTACATCTAACAGCAACTTTGCTGCCCCTCAATAAAAAAGCCCCCGATACATCGGGGGCTTTTGCTTTATGCTGATTTGCGTCTTGCTCTTAATACATCCAACGCTTTTTTCTGATTCTCTACTTCACTTTTTTGTTTTTCGATATTCTTTTTGTTTTCTTCAATATCGTCCTGCAGTTTCTTCAGTCGCTTTTCAAGGCTGCCACTTTCATCTTCGTAGTCCCTTAGCTTCTTTTCGTTCGACTTCACTTTATCTTCCTGGCTTTTGATCTCTACTTCCAAAGCTTGCGCTTCAGCTAAAGGAATAAATCCAAGACAATATTGTTTGATCTTGGCAATAAACACAGCGTCATCTGTGCCCTTTACATAGTTTTCGTAACCACGTGAAACAATAAAATATACATTGCTCTCATCCTTTTCCTTACGGCTCTTACGTTCTACTTTTAATAAAATATCAAATGTTTCATCACTGATCTCAGGAATACGTACAGCTTTGTAAGTGTACACATCTTTACTTTCTTTAGCACTATAGCCCATTTGGCTGAATTTTTGCCGTATGGCATCTTCTGTTATTGAAGCAGAATATGGCACTTCCGTGATCATGGCCGGGATCTTTTTCTTTTGCCACTCAAGTTCACCATAAGCTTGCGCACCTGCATACATCGTAACCAATAAACAGGCAAGTAAAGTGTAGATTTGTTTTTTCATCTGTTTCGTTTTTATTAGTAATTATTTGTCAGATGTTATTCGCCATTAAAATTATCTTCGTTTAGGGTATAAATTACTCAATAATTTTTATGGCTCATTTGATAACATTCAGTTTTGTGGTACTAAGATAAAAAACAACCCTAATGTGTTGCATTAACATCGAAATATGTTTACCTATTTTTGAAGAATCTTAATTTCGTTTCCTTGAGCAGCGTTAAAAAATTAGCCGGACAAACAATTTGGTATGGATTCAGCAGCATTTTCGGAAGATTTCTGAACTATCTTCTTACACCTTTGCTTGCCACTATTTTTGCTTCTGCCGATTATGGTAAGATCACTACACTGTTCGCCATTGCGGCATTTCTGAATATCTTATTCACTTATGGTCTTGAAACAGCTTATTTCCGCTTTGCGTCGAAAGAACCGGAAAGCAAAGTGTATAACACTGCTGTTACATCCATTTTTATTACAACAGCCATCCTCACTATTTTGTTCCTGTTCTTCAGCAAAGCCATTGCCGGCTTTCTTGAAATACCCAAACAACCGGAGTATGTGCGGTGGGTGATGTGGATCGTAGCTCTTGATACATTGGCTGTGCTTCCGTTTTCGAAACTCCGGTTTGAAGGCCGACCGAGAAAGTTTGCTGGTATTAAGATCCTGAACATTCTCATTAATGTTGGGCTTGTACTTTTCTTTTTGGTTGTTTGTAAGAATGCTGAAAAAGGAACTTTCTTTTCAGTATTGTACAGTCCAAAAATTGGATTAGGCTATGTAATACTTGCTAACCTTGCAGCAAGTGCAGTTACGTTGGTTCTGCTTTCAAAGGAATTATTCAGTTTCCGTTTTACAATTGATAAAACTTTCTGGAAAGAACTGATGACCTATAGCTGGCCCTTGATCATTGTGGGTTTAGGTGGTATGGTGAATGAACTCATTGATCGATTTATGATCCTGAAGCTCTATCCCGGTTCAACAGAAGAAGCCTACTCTCAAAGCGGTATTTATGGCGCCAACTATAAACTGGCGGTTTTGATCGTGTTATTCATACAGGCATTTCGCTTAGGAGCAGAACCTTTCTTTTTCAAACAATCAACGCAGGAAAATGCACAACGCACTTATGCAAGAGTGATGAAGTTTTTTGTGATCGCCTGTTGTTTTTGCTTTTTAGGTGTGGTGTTATTTTTAGATATCTGGAAATATTTTATGGGCCGCAGCCACCCCGAATACTGGACAGGTTTGGCAGTAGTACCTATCCTGATGTTGGCAAAACTGTTTCTTGGTGTGTATTACAATTTATCGGTGTGGTATAAACTTACCAACCAGAATTTGGTTGGTGCATGGATCACGTTAGGTGGTGCAGCCATTACTGTGATCATTAATTTCTTGTTGATTCCTGTAATTGGCTATATGGCTTGTGCCATTGCCACCATTTGCTGTTATGGTTTCATGATGATTGTTTCCTACAGGTTAGGACAAAAATATTATCCCGTTCCTTATCCTTGGAAAAAACTCACCGCTTATGTAGTGATTTGTGTTTTACTGTTTGGGTTACATGAACTAGCAACTTATTTTATTGAATCAATGTGGTTCAGTCATTTATTTGGACTGGCTTTGATACTGGCGTTTGGATTATTCATTTTACGGATCGAACGCAAAGAATTACAAAAGCTGCCCTTCGTTGGAAAATTCATTTCTGCCACCTAAGTTCAAACCAAGAAAGGATTGTTTCTCTTTTCATAACCAATTGTTGTAGCCGGGCCATGGCCGCTGTACACCATTGTTTCATCGGGCAATACAAAAAGTTTTGTCCGGATGCTGTTGATGAGTGTATCATAATCACCACCCGGCAAATCGGTACGGCCGATACTTTGTCTGAACAATACATCGCCGCCAATCACAAAATGCTGCGCCTCGCAATAAAAACAAACATGGCCAGGCGCATGTCCCGGGGTGAACAACACCGTTAGTTTATCATCGCCCATTTCTATTTCATCGCCTTCGTTCAACCAATGCAACGGACCGTTGTAATTATCAAACGGCAGGTTCCACATTAAACCACTGGCAGGGGCAAAGTCTAATACCTGCTTTTCGTTGGCATGCAAGTGCAGTTCCAAACCAAAAGTTTCGTAGATCCATTTGTTGCCAAATACATGGTCGAGATGACAGTGTGTGTTAAGCAACTGTATGGGTTGTAATTCCGTTTGTTCAAGAAAAGAAGCCAGTTCATCACGTTCTTCTTCAAAATAACAGCCGGGGTCGATAATGAAGGCCTTCTTTTGTTCGTTATAGAGAATATATGTGTTCTCCTGAACGGGGCTGAATGTAAAAGCTTTAACAGTGAACATGGATTGATTTTTGTACTTTTAAATGTCGGTTTTCCCAAACCTGATTCTCTAAATGATATAACACGAAAATATGCGAATTCAAGTGAACGGTTTTCTTCGTCTTACGGCAACAGTATCATTCATCTTTCTTTTATTCCTGAACCATGCTTCTGCGCAGGTAAACATGGTGGAGTTCGGGAAAAACCGGGTTCAGCACACCAAATTCAAATGGAGTTTTTACCAAAGCCCCAATTTCAACGTTCATTACAACATTAATGGATTGGAGCTGGCGAAGTTTGCCACGCAGGTAGCCGAAGAAGAACTTCCCACGCTTGAAGATTTTATTGAATTCGGTATTCAACGCAGGATGAACATTGTTCTCTACAACAACTTCAATGACTATAAACAATCGAATATTGGTATTGGTCTCGATATTCCTAATGCCGGCGGTTTAACCAAACTGGTGAATAATAAAATGGTGGTGTATTACAATGGCGATCATAACGACCTCCGCCGCCAGATACGTGAAGGCATAGCCAAAGTGTTGGTAGAAAGTATGCTGTTTGGAGATGATCTCGGTGAGTTTGCACAAAACCAGGCGTTGCTCGATCTTCCAAAATGGATGACCGATGGTTACATTTCTTATGCGGCTGAAAACTGGAGCACCAAACTCGATAACGAATTAAAAAGTGCCATGATTGGTGCTGATTATAAAAGTTTTTATCATTTCGCTTACGAGCAACCACGTTTGGCTGGTCATGCCTTCTGGTATTATATCGAAGAAAAATACCGTCGTGAGAACGTAACATATTTGCTTTATTTGAGCCGTATTTACAAAAACGTAAACAGGGCTACACAAACCGTTGCCAAGAAAAAGCTGAAAGATGTATTGAAAGATTTCATGCTATACAACCGTGATAAATATTTTAAAGACATCCGTGCAAGAAGAAATGTACCAAGCGGACGATTAACTGTTCCAAAAGAAATTGGCAAGAACGATTATTTCCGCTTCCAGGCAAATCCGAATCCAAAAAGTTTTACTTACGCAGTTGTTGAATACCGCAAAGGACAAACAAGAGTGATTCTGAATGAGAATTTCATTTCAGAAAAAGTATTGTGGAAGAGCGGTGTTCGTAACCTTGAAGAAAAACCAAATCCAAATTATCCATTGCTGGCATGGGATCCAAAAGGAACACGCATTGCTATGATCGTTTGGGAAAAAGGAAAAGTATTGTTGAATGTGTACGATGCATTCCGCCGTATTAAAACAGTGAAGAATGTTGAACTTCCGTTTGAGCAGGTGAATGATATGCAATACATGCTCGATCCAAATACATTGGTGATGAGTGCGGTGAAAGGCGGGCAAAGTGATGTGTTCGTTTATAAGATCGACAAACAAACTGCAGAACAGGTAACCAATGATGTGTATGATGATCTTGACGCAAGCTTTGTGGCTTTCCCTAACAAAACAGGTATCATCTTCTCAAGTAACCGTCCTTCACCAAACGCTCCTACAGGTGATACCGTATTACCAAAAGAACGTTACAACGTTTTCCTCATTGATAACTGGAACAAATCAGAATTCAAACAAATATCGCAGCTCAGCAATATCAAGTATGGTAATGCCCGCTTCCCAACACAATACAACATGAATCACTTCACGTTCATTAGTGATGAAAATGGTATTGGTAACCGTTGGGCAGGCTTCTTCAGCACTACGGCTGCCGGTTTAGATACCGTCTTCCAGGTGGGTGATGAAATATTACGTAATCCCGAACCAAAAGAACTTGATTCAACACTGAAAGCATGGAACAAACAGGAACCTGATTCAATATTTACATTCCGTGTAACGGATGACAGCTCCTATACTTTCCCAATGAGTAATTACCAAAGCAGTGTATTGGAAACACGCATTGCCGGTGATAACGGGCAGGTAACAGAAGTAAACCGTCAAGGTGAATTTAAATTCCTGTATAAATTAAAGGTGGATGAAAATACCTTGCGTAAACGTAATGTAAATGCAAGACCAACCGAGTACATCAAACGGATGACAAGGCTCGATAAGATCGCTGGCGAAAACACACAGAACAGAACCGATATTGTTGACAGTACTACTTCTCAAAAACCTGCAACAGATTTCTTTGAAACAGAATTCAAGAACGATTCTATTCAGCCTGGCGAAAAACTGATGGGTGCAAAAAAACAAAGCCAGGAAGAAGTGTTGGCCCGTATGCGCCTGTTCCCTTATACCAAGAAATATTTTGTTGATAACGTTACTACCAATTTTGCATCGAACGGTGCTCTTCTTATCAATCGTTTTCAACCATACTCAGGTGCCAGTGGCCCTGTAAATCTTGGTAACGGCAATCCATTGAATGCTATGACAAGAGTAGGTGCAATGGAGTTTTTAGAAGATTATAAATTCAGCGGTGCTTTCCGTGTCAACTATGGTTTACAGGATAATGAGGTTTTCATGCGGTTCGATAACCTTAAACGTCGTATCGATTGGGGGTTATCTTATTATCGTGCAGCTGCTACTAACGTTACACTGCAAACTTCAGGAGGAATATTTCCTGTAAAGACATTCAACAGTATTTACCAGGTGAATGTTGCATATCCATTGAATGAAGTGCAACGGATTCAGGTTATTGGTGGTATACGCAGAGATGTGTTTGTTGTTAAAAGTGATGATGCGGTACCGGGCTCATTAGCTGAACCTGATTATGATGAAAATTTTGCAATGGGAAGAGTTGAGTTTGTACATGACAATACGATCAATCCTGTTACAAATATCTGGCATGGCTTCCGTGCAAAAGGCTGGGTTGAAATGTTTAACCGTTTAGGTGGAAATTATTCTGAACGCCCTGGTGATCTAACATTTAATTTCGGATTTGATGCAAGGCATTACCTGCGCATCTATCGCAACTTTATCTGGGCTGTTCGTGGTGCTGCAGATGTATCGTGGGGTGATAACAAATTTATCTATTACCTCGGTGGTACGGATGGCTGGTTAATGTTTGGCCCGAATCAAGTTACAAGAAACGGGGTAACCAAAGAACGTTACTTCAATACAGCAAATAAGCCTGCCCAGGATCAGAGTTATGTATATGAATCATTAGCTGTAAACCTGCGTGGATTCACACAAAATGCAGCGAACGGAAACAATGCACTTGTGATAAACAGTGAACTTCGTTTGCCTGTGTTTACAACCTTCTTTAATAAACCGATCAACAATGCTTTCCTCCGCAATTTCCAATTAACTCAGTTTATTGATCTTGGTACTGCATGGAATGGACGTTATGATAAGATCGGCAGACCTGAAGTAACTTATACTGATGTTTCAAATCCCAACAGCCCTGTATCTGTTACAATTAAAGCGCCTGGTATTGGTCCTTTCCTTGGCAGTTATGGTTTTGGTGCAAGAAGTACGTTGCTTGGTTACTTCATCCGGTACGATGCAGGTTGGCAAATGAATGGTTTCTTTAAAGGAAAACCAATCATGCATGTATCACTCGGTCTTGATTTTTAAACTTAGTTTTTGTTTGATAAAAATGCCTGCTCACTGAAATGAGCAGGCATTTTTTTGAGTGTTTCATAGATCAGCAAAAGCACAACTGCAAAAAGAATTGTTACCGCCCACACACGTGGATGTGATGCCGGTGAAATAACCTTCGACAAAATTCCCTGCGCCAGATCAAGTGGCTGCGTTATCAAGTGCCAACTGTTATAACGATCATACCTGCCGAGATAAATACCAAAGCCGCAAAGCACAAAAAAACTTAAGATCATTGGCCTCACCTGCACAACTGAAAAACGTTTCAACAGCAGTTGCTCAATATTCCGCAATGAATATAATCCCATGAGTAAACCGTTCCAGGCTGCCATAAACAACAACACAAGATCATAATACAACGGAACCCCTGCCCTTTCCTGCAAATGAAAAAGATCGGTGATGAGATAAGGTGAATTGGGGAAGAACAATAACCACAAACTGAACAGCAATACATTCCTCATTGAAAATTTAGAATCCCTGATCATGCTGCTGAACAGTAAGGGTAACCATGCAAGGAAAAGATTCCATGGAATGAAGAGAAAAAGAAAACTTCCGGTGTACCACACACGAAACACATAAAGTAAAAACGAGAAACCAACCGAGCAGATCAAGATGTTTTTCATACTCAAAAAAGTAAAATGAGTTTAGGAAGAAAAATAATGAGCGCCACTACTAGGCTGCCCAATGCTGTTACCAATACCGCAGCGGCAGCGATGTCTTTTATTTGTTTAATGGCGGGATGTTGTTCTGCTGTTACATGATTGCATAATTTTTCAATGGCTGTATTGATCAGTTCCATCGCAATCACAGAACAAATACATAATACGATCATTCCCCACTCTGCTGCAGCTATCTTGAAATAAAAACCGGCTACTGTAACAAGAAGTGCAGCAACAACATGTATCCGCATATTGAACTCACTCCCGAAAGCATTAGCCAATCCTCTGAACGCATAATAGAATGATCGCATAATTAATTTTATTTAGCTAATGAATACTGATACCGTACTTCAGCAAGCGGCTGTTGCATAATGGCAAACCAATCAAGTGACGAAAGATCACTTGCTTCTTTCCCCCGCTGGTAAGCGTTGCGGAACGATGAATAGTACTCGGGCATTGTGACCAACCCATAGATCACTGTTGCCAACACCGGAAAAGAAACTCTTCCATTTGCCAACATAAAAAACTGCAGGCTCACCTCGCCTTCGTCGGTAAAAGGATAATCAAGTACAACGTGTTTTATATCATGTCGCTCATAATATGGAAGCAATCGAATACTATGCGCATTAAGCAGTTGCCACAATTCATTGCCCACTGTTTCAAACGGCAATGCACTGAGTTGCTCCATACTGTAAGGGAATTTCTTTTTCCTTCTTACAATCTTTAAGACAGGTAACGCAACTGTATGCGTAAGTAACACAAGTATATTGCTGCGAAGTTTTTTTAATAACTGTATCATAACGCTGATGAATTGTCGTTGATCGTTTCGTTTGCTGTTTCTTTCTTCCCTTCACCATACCAATCGATCTTACGTGAGTAATACATCACAATCGCAAGCAGGATGAATAAACCAATACTTCCAAACAGTAACGCTCCATCCTGTAACTGAATAAGAATATAAATAAAGCCGTACAACGATGAGAGAAATACCAGCAACGCAATTGCGATAGCTGCTTGTTTAAAGATGCTGTAAGTGTAAGATGTGATGAGACCAATAGTTGCAACTGAAGCGATCAGGTAAGCAATATTAAAACCTGTGTATTCGGAAAGAGACAACAGCAAAGTATAAAAAATACAAAGCGCCAATCCAACCAATACATATTGTAACGGATGTACACTTCTCTTTTTCAATGTTTCAATAAAAAAGTAAAGGAAAAACGTAAGTGCTATAAAAAGCAACGCATACTTTACTGTACGCAATGTTTTGCTGTACGAATCAACACCTTGTAATAATTCTACACCAAACGCAAACCCATCAATATTCTGTTTTCCTTCCTTCCACAGCTGCGGAATATCACGGGTGAAATGAAGAATATTCCAACTGGCTGTAAATCCTTTGTCAGTAACCGTATGTTGAGTTGGTAAAAATTTACCGTCAAACGAAGGATCAGGCCAGGTTGATCTTAATTTTACATTGGTTTGTTTACCAAGTGGTGTAAAGTAAAGACGCTCGGAACCTTTCAATTTCAATTTGAGTTCATACGACTGTGCTGAATCTTTTAATGCCATAGCATTTTTCAATAAACTGCTCACACCTGAACCTGCAATATCTGTTGGCGGAAAACCGGGATCCATTTCTGATGATACAGCATTCCAGTTCAATGATAACGCTTCTGCAATCCCTCTGTTATCGGATATGCCCAAACAAAGCCGCACTTCATTCCACAAAACATCTGAAGGATCAATACCCACCTGCGAAAGTTCTATCGGAAGAAATTTCCCACTGATCGTTAAGTCCGATTTATAAAGAATGATCTTGAAAATACTTCTGCTGCGTTCTTCGGGAATCAATTCGCCATTGATGTTTTCTGATTCAGGGAGGTAATGCATCATTCGCTTTATCATCATCACTTTGCCTTTATCATCCACAAACTTTTCCTGGTAGGGGATCATTAAAAAAGGACCGCTCACCGTTTGTGCCGATGCCCATTTAGAACTCACCTCAGCGATCACTTCACGTTGCCTGTCTTGCCGCTCCCGCACCAACTCCATTATAAAAGCAGTTGGTATCAATAATACCAGAATAAGAAAGCCAACAAGAATGGATTTAATAAAGATGCCATACCGTTGCCAGAAAGAGGCTTGTTGTGTGTCCATTGTATTTATTTTAAAAGCACTTTGAATTTCAAAGTTTATGTATAAAAAAATTACTTCCCCATTTGTTTGATCATTTGCTCCAGGGCGTCAAGGTGTAATCTGAATGCTTTTTCACCTGCTTTTGTAACTGCATAAGTTGTGTTTGTCTTGCGTCCCACAAATCCTTTGTTCACTTTTACATACCCGTTTTCTTCCAGTGCCTTCAGGTGGGATGCAAGATTTCCATCAGTTACATTGATCAGTTCTTTCAGTTCATTAAAACTTACCTGTGCATTTACCATCAATGCACTCATTACGCCTAACCTTACCCGGCTGTCGAACACCTTTTGTAACTGTTCTATCGGATTCTTCATACTTTCTTCTCCATTTGCATGGGCTGTCGTTCATATTTATTCCACATCACTATTCCATATATAATGTGTAACAGTCCAAAACCTGCGGCCCAAAAATAAAGTCCATAGCCCGGAAACCAACAATTAATTACTCCCAATGAAGTGATCACATAACCAAGAAAACGGATTTCTCCAAATGTATACTTTGCACCATTAATAAGCGCTATGCCATAAAAGATCAAACAACCAGGAGCAATTAAACCATAAACTCCAGCTTCGATCAGTTTCAAAAGAAATAAACCACCTGCTACCAATGGCACTGCAATATTCCAGATCATTCTTTTTGCTGTTGATCCCCAAACAGGTACACCTTGTCGTTTACTTCTGATATAGGTAAAGAATACAGCCAGCACAATTGCCGAAAGCAACGTGAACAATGCAATATAAAATAACCGGCTGCCCATGAATGAATACAACATACCAACTCCATCATTGGTATAGCCATCTGCTATCAATCCGCCTTTTCGTACTCCTGCACCACCCGATTTTTCGATCACATCATAAGCAAACCAGGCACCAGTTAATGCACACAAACCTGCAGCAATACCACTTAAGCCACTAAGACTGATAAAGCGACTGCTGCGGTCCATCATATTACGGATGTCCTGGATAGTTTCAAGCGTTTGATTCTGGCTATTCATAAAAGCACTTTGAATTGCAAAGTAAATGATTTTTCATCTATTCTTCAAACTATCCTTTGCTCTTTTTAACAGAAAGTTTTAGAAAACAATTGGCTATCGTAAAAACCCTGACAGGATGAGCGACTTGGATTCACTATTTTTATCGTTCCAAACAATCGCATTAACCGGATGAAGTATATCGTTTCTCTTGTGCTGAGTATCGTTTGCATCTTAACCATGACGGCGCAAACAAAAGTTGTTTCCGGTATCATTAAAGATTCGCACTCTGATGAGCCTATTCCCTTCGCATCTGTGCAGTTGAAAAATACAACAATTGGTAAGCTGAGTGATTCGGCAGGTTTATTTTCATTAAACCTCACTTCAATTTCAGCAACCGATTCCCTGCTCATTAGTTATGTTGGTTATAACAGCATGACCATTGCTTTACCTGCTACATCAAAAGACAGCATTTTCTTAACGATTCAACTTGAACGTGGCAGTGCAGGAAAAGAAGTGGTGGTGAAATCGAAATACGGAAGAGGGTGGATCCTTTGGCGAAAAGTGGTGCGCCAAAAACCTGTGAACGACCGTTACCGTTTCGAAAACTTTGGTTACGAATTATACAACAAGCTCGAACTTGATATTAACCGTTTCAATAAAGATAAGTTTAAGAATATTGGTCCGCTCAAGCCTTTTGGTTTTATACTTGATCAAACAGTTGACAGTACCAGTGAAGACAAGCCTTTTCTGCCGATCTTTCTCACAGAAACGATTTCGAATTACTATTATCAGAAATCACCCCTAAGAAGAAGAGAAGAGATCAAAGCCAGTCGAACATCGGGTGTAGATAATGAAAGTGTACAGAAATTATTGGGCGGTATGGATCAGAACATCAACGTGTACAATAACTACATACCGATTTTTGATAAACGTTTCATCAGTCCCATCAGCGATAATGGTGATGCATTTTATAGTTATCGTGTGCCGGATACACAATATGTAGCAGGTAAACGCTTCTTTCATCTGGTGTTTACACCAAAGCGAAAAGGAGAAAATACATTTGAAGGCGATTGCTGGATACATGACACAACATTTGCTGTGCAGAAAATGAACCTCCGTTTATCAAAAGAAGCAAATGTGAATTATGTAGAAAAACTGAGTATTGTGCAGGAGTACAAATTCGTGAACGATTCAATTTGGTTTTTGCTGAAGGATAAATTTATTATTGATGTGGCACCAATTGGCAAACAGAAGTTTGGTGTAACGGGACGGAAAACGACTACCTATAAAAATGTGCTCATCAATTCGGGTATAGTGTGGGAGCAGTTGCAGAAGAATAAAAAGCTGGAAGAAACAATACTACTTGCAGGATCAACACAACAACCGGAAACTTATTGGAAGGAGTCACGGCACGAAGAGCTTGCAAAAAATGAAAAGGCTATTTACAGCATGATCGATACGTTGCAGAAGATGCCGCTCTTTAAACGATATAGTGAGATTGCAACATTTCTTGCAACTGGTTACAAAGCATTCGGAAGTTTTGAATATGGCCCTTGGTTCAATGTTATGAGTTCAAATGTGGTGGAAGGTTTCCGCACAAGGTTGGATCTGGGAACCAGTACCAACTTCAGCAAAACGTGGTGGTTGCGTGGATATCTTGCTTATGGATTTACTGATAAGAAGTTCAAGGGACGGGCAGAGATCACACATCTTTTCAAGCGTGATCCACGTGTTCGCATGTATCTGTCATACACAAATGATTATGATAACGGACAACGCTATTATGATGAAGTGGGAACCGATAACGTATTTACTTTAGCCGCACGTAAATCGCAAGTGCCTATTAAATTCCTTCGTGTGGAACAACAACGCATTGAATTCTCGAAAGAAACACATGCCGGTTTTACATTTGAAGTTTCTGCTACACGTAAAAAATTCAATCCGATTCGTTCGTTACCCAGTAAATCAATTTACCCAGATGGGGTTGGTGAGGCCTTGAATAATTCAGAGGTCGGTTTTCGTATCCGCTATGCCTATCTGGAACGTTTCCTCGAAGGAACATTTTTAAGATCCAGTTTGGGTAGTCCCTATCCAATTGCTGAAATTAAATATGCAAGAGGATTTCCCGGTTTCTTGAAAAGCAATTATCAATACCATCGTTTAACAGCATCAGTACACGATTATTTCAAGATTGCTAACCTTGGTGAGCTTTACTACAATGTGTACGGTGGTAAAATTTATGGTACACTTCCGTTTCCGTTATTAGAAATCCATCCCGGTAATGAGATTTTCTATTACAACAAATATGCGTTCAACCTAATGAACAGGTTCGAATACCTGAGTGATGAATATGCAGGTGTAAACGTTGAACATAATATTGGCAATGGCATGTTCCGTTTGCTTGGACCAACACGTAAACTGAAGCTTCGCCAGTTCTGGACCGCAAAAGTTTTATGGGGAAGTTTGAGTGATGCCAACCGGAATTTTAACCAGGTGGGCGCAGTGTTTGATCGTGGTCACCAGTTTCAATCGCTTAATGGAAAAACCTACATGGAAGTAGGCACTGGTGTTGATAATATTTTCCGTGTGTTGAGGTTTGATTTTATCTGGCGTTTATCTCCACAACCATTGCCGCAGGAGCGCTATAAACGATTTGGCATTTTTGGAAGTTTCAGGTTGCAGTTTTAATTGTTACCACAAAGACACGAAGCACAAAGAAAAACTACAGTTCGTTCAAACAATCAATAATCATTTTACAAGCTTTTGTAATTTCGTCTTCAGTGATAGTAAGTGGAGGCGCAATCCTCAAACAATTAGAGGCAAATAAAAACCAATCGGTCAACACGCCTTTTTCAATACAGGCATCAATTACTTTTTTGTTTGTTTCAAAACTATCAAACACAACAGCCATCATCAAACCTCTTGAACGCACGGCTTCAATTTTTGGATGATGCAGCAACGTGCGGAAAAGAATTTCTTTTTCAGCAACGCCTTTCACTAACTCTTCTTCCAGCAATACATTCATGGCGGCCATACCTGCTGCACAGCAAACCGGGTGACCACCAAACGTAGTAATATGCCCCAGCACAGGGTTCTCTGTAAACTTCCACATTAATTCATGACTGGCAACAAATGCACCCAATGGCATTCCACCTCCTAATGCTTTCCCTAATAATAAAATATCGGGCACTACATCAAATTGTTCAAAAGCCCACATTGAACCATTTCGGCCAAAGCCACATTGTATTTCATCTAATATCAACAAGGTACCTGTTTCGGTACAACGCTTTCGCAAAGCAGTGATCCATTCTTTCAACGGTGCATTTATACCTGCTTCAGCTTGTACGGTTTCAGCAATTACGCAAGCTGTATTACTTCCTATCAACTCCAATGCTTCAAACGAATTATAATCTGCATGATGCACTCCCGGCAATAAAGGACGAAATGAATTCCGCCAGTATTCATCGCCCATAACACTTAATGCACCTTGCGTACTACCATGATAACTGTTATTAAATGCTACGATCTCTGTTCTGCCTGTCACACGTTTGACCAGCTTCATCGCTCCTTCTGTTGCTTCAGTTCCGGAATTGGTGAAGAAAACTGAGTTAAGCGATGCAGGTAAATGATCTGTCAGCAGCTTTGCATACTGCACCTGTGGACTTTCAATAAACTCCCCATAAACCAACAAATGCATGTACTGATCAACCTGCTGTTTGATGGCCTCCACCACTTTGGGGTGGCGATGCCCCACATTACAAACGCTGATGCCTGCAATGAGATCGATGTATTCTTTTCCCCCGGCATCCCACAAACGACTTCCCTCGGCCTTTATAATTTCCAGTGCCAGCGGTGCGGGTGAAGTTTGTGCGACATGTTTTAAAAATAGTTCCCGTTGATTCATATTGTGTTGTGCTGCAAATGTCGGTAAATAGTTGGTTGGCCTCAAATTGATGGTTTTATAAACCGGCATCATTGCTACTGCGTTATCTCCGTATTCAAGTTGAGTAAACCGGGAATAATATGGCCTTTATGGGCAGAAGAGGTTAAAAAACGGATAATTACTTTAAAAAACAGAGCAAACATTATGTACCCTCAGAAAACATTACGAAATTTACAGACGAACTAAAACCACATTCCGTATGCCCGTAATTCTTCCCGTAGAAGGCGTTTTTCCACAATTTGGCGACGATTGCTTTATTGCTCCTAATGCTACCATCGTAGGCGATGTAGTAATGGGTAATGAATGCAGTGTATGGTTCAATGCGGTTGTTCGTGGAGATGTAAACAGCATCAGGCTGGGCAACAAGGTGAACGTACAGGACGGAGCTGTGTTACATGCTACGTACCAAAAGACGAAAACCATTGTTGGAAATAATGTAAGCATCGGGCATAATGCACTTGTTCATGGTTGCACGGTACATGATAATGTGTTGATCGGGATGGGGGCTATTGTAATGGATAATGCCATTATCAACAGCAATTCCATTATTGCGGCAGGTGCTGTAGTGTTGGAAGGAACGGTAGTGGAAGCCGGAAGTATTTATGCAGGTGTTCCTGCTAAAAAAGTAAAAGACATCAGCCAGGAACTGATACATGGTGAGATCAACCGGATCGCTAATAATTATATCAAGTATTCCGGGTGGTTTAAAGATGCCTTAACAGAAAATAACTGATTACGGTACGAACATTGTCAGTATCCAAATGTTAAACAAGAATAATTATATGAAACAGATCACCAAAGCAGCGCTTGTCGTATTATTACTGTCTTTTATGACAAGTTGCAATGTGTTTAAACGAACACCCAAAGAAGGATGTCCAACTAATGGCAAGAATGTTGGGGCCGAGAAGTTACTGAGCGGTGAAAAGGTGAAAAAAGCGAAACGATTTAACAGCTAAATAATATAAAGAGAACTAACCCCATTTATAACACCATAAATATTACCGCTATGAATCCAACATTACGCAACCATGTAGGATATAACGAGGCCGTCCTCGACGATGATGCCAGTTATGAAAAATTTCATCGCTGGGCGGATGTTATTGCCGATAAGTTAAAGATCTCCTTTACCAAGAAGCTTGATGATTTTGAAGCGCTGTATTGGGATTTCATTTACAAAGGCACTGCCCTTACACTCAGTTTCAACATTTTCAATGGTATTTCTGTTTTTCCATCACTGGAAGAAAAGAGTGAGCATTTTGAAAATGCGGCTATTGCAGAGTTGGTTGATGCGTTGAAGGATGCTGATCCGGGTGAAGCTTAAATCATAGGTTAACCCATATTGAAGTAACTATTAAGAAGCAGAGAAGATGAAATGCGGCTTAGTAGTTTTTTTTTGTCTCAATAGTTGCCAATATTCCACAATAGCTGATATAACGCAGGGGGTGAATTTCCTCTTTTGCCACTGCTGCTTTTACTGCACAGCCGGGTTCTTCCAAATGAAGACAGTTGTTGAATTGACAATCGTTGATGAGTACCCGCATTTCAGGAAAATAATGTGAAAGCTCCTGCCTGCTGATATCCACCAAACCAAATTCCTTTACACCGGGTGTGTCAATGATCTTGCCACCAAATGGCAGATCAAACATTTCTGCGAAGGTGGTAGTGTGCATCCCTTTTCCACTCCAGCCGCTTACTTCCTCGGTACGTAACAATAGATCAGGCATCAATGCATTGATGAATGTTGATTTACCTACACCAGAATGTCCGCTTAACAAGGTTACTTTATCTTTCAATGCGGTTTTGATATCATCAATTCCCAAACCGGTTTCCATGGAAGCAAGTATAACCTTATAGCCAACTGTTTCGTACATCTGTTTCCAGTCTTCAAACTGCGCCTGTTCTTTTTTCTTATAAACATCTGCTTTATTAAATACGATCACACTTGGAATATGATAGGCTTCCGATGCAATGAGAAACCGATCAATAAATCCCTGTGATGTTCGTGGCTCCTTTAATGTTGCGAACAACAAACTTTGATCGAGATTAGAAGCAATGATATGGTGATGGTGTTTGTTAGCCGGACTTTGCCGGTTGATGTAGTTTCGGCGATCTGCAATAGCGGTGATCATAACCGTTTGTTCCAGATCATTTTCCATTTCAACCTCTACTTCATCGCCCACAGAAATTGGATTGGTGGAAGTGAAGCCATCAATTTTGAATTTCCCTTTGATACGTGCCTGTACGATCTTTCCTTCTTCTGTTTTGGCAACATACCAACTACCTGTCGATTTATAAATGAGGGCTTTCATGCAATGCAAAGAAAAGTGATTATTTGCCACTAAGACGCAAAGTCGCTAAGAAACACGAAGGATAAATGTTGTTTGTGAAGGATAGAATATGTTCTTGTAAAGCTCCTGTATTCCGTGCCTCCGCGGCATATCAAGGAAACTTCCGCAGCACTTTATAACGCAACCATGCTTCAATTAATAACAGCACAACAACTGCAATTGCAAATGGATAGAATTCTTCTTTGTACCGGGAGAATGTACTTGTTTCAATTTTCGATTTCTCTAACTTATCAATATCTGCGTAAATCTGGCTGAGACTTTCGTTATCCTTTGCACGGAAGTAACTGCCCCCTGTTTCATTGGCAATTTCACGAAGCAGTTTTTCATCAATATTTACTTTTTCCATGGTCCGTACAACACCGCCAGTTGTCTGCTGTGGTAAAGCTGCAAAGCCTTCCGTACCCATACCAATGGTGTACACTTTCACCTGGTATGCTTTGGCAATTTCTTTGGCGGTACTTGGGGGAATCAATCCGCCGTTATTCTCACCATCGGTTAACAAAATCACCACTTTACTTTTCGACTCACTTGTTTTTAATCGCTCCACACTTGTAGACAACCCTGATCCGATAGCCGTACCATCCTGCAAAATTCCGCTCCGTACCGCATAGATCTGACTTTTGAGTGCAGCATAATCAGTAGTTGGCGGACATTGTGTAAATGATTCGCCAGAGAAAATTACCAACCCAATACGATCTGTTTTTCTTGCATCAACAAAATCAGATGCTACCTTTTTCATTGCTTCCAACCTGTTTGGACTGAAATCTTCTGCCAGCATACTACCACTTACATCCATGCAAAGAATAATATCGATGCCCTCACCTTCTACACGTTCTTCACTGCTTCTTGTTTGCGGACGGGCAATAGCAACAATGAGCAATGCAAGTGAAAATAAACGAAGAACAAAAGGCAAATGACGTAGTACATTTTTTGAGCTTCCTGTTTTGCGATATATCCCTAATGATGAAACTGTAACTGATGAAGAGGATTTTTTATGACTGATGATATACCAAACGATCAACAGCGGCAACAATAAAAGTAACCACAACAGGTAAGGATATGCAAATACAATATGTTGATACCACTCGTTAAGCATCTGGTTTCAATTCTTTTTCTGATTGTTTGATGGTTGTTTCCATGCGTTCAATTGTTTGCAGGCATTCATCTTTTGGTGCAGCGAACTTTGCAAACTTTACAGCGTCGCCTAAGCGAAGTGTCTGTATGATGTTGATAAGCGTTTCATTCAATACATAAGGTTTCAACTGCATCGCAAGTTCATCCGTTGTTAAACTTGTAAATGGCTGCTGAAGTTTGCGTTCGTAATAACGCTTCACAGCAAGCGACAGATCTGATAAATTTTTCTTCTGTATAAGTTGTGTTTCCCATTCTTCGCCTTTCAATCTTTTTGTTGTGATGAGGAAATCTTCCAGTGGCGTATTTGCCGATTCTTCAATCACAGTACTGATCTTTTTCTTCTTCCATCTTCTGAATAAAATCATCAACCAGATCAACGCAAGAACAGCAGCCGCCGCCACCGCATAACCGATCCATGCTTCACCGGCATTTACATCAATGATGGGTTTTACATCGTTCAGCAACTGGTTACCTGTTGTATCGTATTCGATCAATATCTCCTTCAGAGGAAACGTCACCAGTTGCTCTTTTCCATTTACGTTTGAAGGGATAACAGCTGTTACGTTTTCAACAGCCCATAATCCACTGTCAAAACTGGTTACTGTAATCTCACGTTTCAGCAGATCGGTTGTATCAAATGCTACATATTCGAAATGAGGAATACTGTCAGGGAATTTCCAATGCACTTCTGCATTACGACTGATGGCTTTTAACTCAAACCTGAGCTTTACAGGTTCGCCAATAAATATCTTTTCTTTTGATGCTGTTACAACAGGAGTTACCTGGGCTATCACAGATAGACCCATCATCAAAAAATATACTATAATTAAAAATTCCCGTCTGATCATCTGCTCCTGTTAATGAAAAATTTCTGTAACACTTTTACATAGTCATCGCCTGCCCGCATGTGTAACAGATCTGCTCCCGAACGACGGAAGACATCTTTCACATGATCGTTATGCTTGTGAAAATCTTTTTCGTATTCAAACCGCACCAATGAACTTGATGTGTCGATCCAACGTTGCTCACCTGTTTCTGCATCAGCTACTTGTAATAATCCTGCATCGGGCAAACGCATATCAAGCTGATCGTAAATTTTAATACCGATCACATCATGTTTCTTGCAGGCAACACGCAACGCATCTTCATACCCCTTTCCTAAAAAATCACTGATGAGAAAGCAAATACTTTTTCTACGGCACACATTATTAAACATGCGGAATGCATCAATATAATTTGTTTGCTTTGATGCCGCATCATTACTCAGCATTTCACGTACAATATAAAGTGTATGTTGTTTTGCTTTTTTGGGTGCAATGAAACGTTGCACTTTATCACCAAACAAAATAGCGCCCACTTTATCATTGTTGTTTACTGCCGAAAAAGCAAGCACGGCTGCTAACTCCGTTACAAGATCTTTTTTTCGTTGAAGATGTGTACCAAAACTGATGCTTGCACTGTTATCAATTAAAAGGAATACACTTTGCTCACGTTCTTCTTCAAATACTTTACTATACGGATGTGCATAGCGTGCACTAACGTTCCAGTCAATAAAACGAATATCATCACCAGGCTGGTATTCACGTACTTCTTTATAACTCATCCCCTGTCCCTTAAACGCCGAATGATATTCACCAGTGAACATGTGATTGGTGAGCCGCTTGCTTTTGATTTCAAGTGCACGTACCTTCTTTAATATTTCTTCAGTAGTTAACAAAACCGTTATGGGTTATGGGTTAAGAGTTACGGTACTTTCACCGCATTCATTATCTGGCTGATGATCTCTTCTACTGAAATATTTTCTGCTTCTGCTTCGTAGGTTAAACCGATACGATGGCGCAACACATCAGCAGCAATGGTACGTACATCTTCAGGCAACACATATCCACGTTTGTTGAGGAATGCAACTGACTTAGATGCAAGAGCCATATTAATAGAAGCTCTTGGTGAACCACCGTAAGCGATCAATGGTTTCAGGCTGCTTAAACCAACCTGATCAGGCTTGCGTGTTGCAAATACGATGTCAAGAATATAATTCTCAATTTTTTCATCCATGTAAATGGTGCGTGCAAGATCACGTGCTTCAGTTACTTCACGAATTGATACGACAGGGTTGATAACCGGCGAAGCGATCTGTTGGGTGTTCTGTCGAATGATCAATTGTTCTTGTTCTTTTGTTGGATAATTAACCACCACCTTCAACATAAAACGATCTTGCTGTGCTTCAGGTAACGGATAAGTTCCTTCCTGTTCCAACGGGTTTTGTGTTGCCAGCACAAGGAAAGGTTCTTCCAGTTTGTATGTATGTTCACCAATTGTTACTTGGCGTTCCTGCATCGCTTCTAGCAAAGCACTCTGCACTTTTGCAGGGGCACGGTTAATTTCATCGGCCAACACAAAATTGGCGAAGATGGGGCCACGACGCACAAAGAATTCATTCTTCTGCTGGTTATAGATCATAGTGCCAATTACATCGGCTGGTAACATATCGGGTGTAAACTGGATACGGCTGAATTTTGCGTTGATGGCCTGGGAAAGGGTTTTAATTGCCAACGTTTTTGCAAGACCAGGCACACCTTCCAATAAAATGTGGCCATTACCCAACAGGCCAATCAATAAACGATCGACCATATATTGTTGTCCTACCAATACTTTTCCAACTTCTGCACGTAGCCGGTCGAGAAAACCTCCGGCATATTCAATTCTTTCATTCAGGACCTTGATGTCTTCTGCGGTTTTTAACATGTAATCTCGGTTTAGGTTGTGAAAATACAATGCCGTTTGCTTAAGCGAAAATCATTTTATAAACGGCTGCATCTTAAAATCATTTCCCAACACGCAAAAAGAAGGCCGAATTCTAAAAAAATGAGAGGGAATAGATGGCATGCTAAACAAAGCGTGTTTCTACTTGCAGTGATTACAACAACAATGCACGAACTACTATCTTTGCGCCCTATGGATGCAGCGAATGATCTCTTTGTAAGGTGGATGAACCTTGAACAGAAAATGGTGGAACGTTTTGGAAAAAAACCCGACCTGGAAGCAATTTTGTTCCTGATCGGCGTACAGGAGTTTGGTGAACTAAAAGAAAAATATACCAAGGAGCAAAAGCAGGACCTGATGCACGTGGCTGTTTGTTCCCTCCTGTCGCAAAGCGGATATTTTGAGTTTGATGACTACGATAAAGATGGATGGCCACATTTCAGGCAACTGAAAGCCATGCCCAGCATGGATATGCGTGAGCAGGAGAATTTTATCAAGGATCATGTACTACTCTACTTTGAACAAAAAGGATTCTAAATGAGACTATTTGTTTTATTGATTTGTTTTCTTCTTTTAGTTGCGGATGCGGGTGCCCGTAACCGTAAGGTGAAAATTATTACAACCAAAGGAACCATTGTTGTTCAGTTGAGTGATAAAACGCCCAAACACCGTAACAACTTCATCAAACTTGTAAAGCAGCGTTATTATGACGGCATCCTGTTTCATCGTGTTATCAAAGAATTTATGATCCAGGCTGGTGATGATTCTACAAAGCAATCCATTCCCGGCAAACGTTATGGTAGTGGAGGATTGAAAAATAAAATACCTGCTGAATTTGATACGTCCCTGTTTCATAAACGAGGAGTACTTGCTGCAGCACGTGATAATAATCCTGAAAAAGCCAGCAGTGGCAGTCATTTTTATCTTGTGCAGGGAAAAATTCATACCGACAGTTCATTAAACGACATAGAAGAAAAAAGATTAGGCGGACGAAAACTTCCGCTGAACCACCGGGAAGTTTATAAACAAATTGGTGGCAGCCCGCATCTCGACCAGAACTATACTGTGTTTGGTGAAGTAGTGAAAGGTATTGAGGTTGTGGATACGATTGCACAGGCAGAGCGTGATCAATTCGACAGGCCAAAGGAAGATATCCGCATTATTAAAATGAAACTGAAGAAGAAATTTTTATTTTTCTGATTGCAGGAAAACAATCAATTTAGCAGCGTTTAAAAACAACTACATCATGAATTTTCCAGAGAATCTCCGCTACACAAAAGACCACGAATGGATCAGCTTAGAAGGCAATGTTGCAACAATTGGTATTACTGATTTTGCACAGCGTGAATTAGGCGATATTGTTTATGTTGACATCAATACTGTCGGAAAAACACTAAACGCTGAAGAAGTTTTTGGTACAGTGGAAGCTGTAAAAACCGTAAGTGATTTGTTTTTACCAATCGCCGGTACTATTGCTGAAGTTAACAGCGCTTTGAATGATAAACCAGAAGCTGTAAACAACGATCCGTATGGTGAAGGTTGGATGGTAAAGGTTACAGTAACCAATCCTGCAGATATTGAGGCTTTGATGGATGCTGCTGCATATGGTGCACTGGTTGCATAATGAAACAACAACTCCGGAAATATCTTTATACAAAATGGCCGGCCATTATTTGGTCGGTCATTATTTTTTTATTGCTGGTGATGCCACCCATTAACATCGACCAAGAAAAACCAATTACGTTTTCCGGGCTTGATAAGGCCATTCATTTTCTTCTGTTTGGAATAATGCTGTGGTTGTGGGGTTACTACCAAAAAACAGTTTCTTCAGCAAGAAAAAATCCTGTTCTTCAATTATTCTTCATCACCATCGTTGTGATCGCATATGGTATTGCAATGGAATATGTGCAGGATTGGGTAGGTCGTGATTTTGATGTGTGGGATATGGTAGCCGATGCTGCAGGTGCAATAACTGCTTTCTTCATACTGTTAGTACAAAAAGAAGACCCCGGTGGAAACCGGGGTCGAAACCAAAACTAACTGCTTATGAGAAAAATTTAAATTCAGATTTGTTACACAAAGTTCGGTCAATCACTCAATCCAAACTGTCAGCTACTTGTTAATATTTCCTGAAACGTTTTGTTTTTAAAACGGGTCCCGGTAGAAACCGGGACCGTTAACCAAAACTAACTGCTTATGAGAAAATTGACTGCTTTAAAGATCTTGTACATTTAAGACGCTAACTGCATTCCAAAGTTTGCTTTCCATCTGTTAAAAAATCCTAAAAGGATTTATCAGCGTCTCAATGCTATATCCCATATTCCGAAAACCATGCCAATTGGTTAAATGAAAGATTTATTAACGAATTGAACAGACAAATCGCCCTGTTCAAATAGAGTAGAAATCATTCATTAAAAGTGCGTTATCGGGCAAACAGTCCTTTTACCAGGTCCATCATTCCTCCACCAGCTCCCTGTTGCTGCTGTTGGGCTGCTCCGCCTTTTACCATATTAATAATGTCGTTCATATCGGTATCACCATCTCCATCCCTGTCCAATCCTCCTTGGGTAACACGGCTTAACATGCCCTGAAGATCGAGGCTGCTTGTTTTTCCGCCTGTCAGTGAATTGAAAATGCCTTGCAGATCGAAACTGTTATCGCCGGGATCATTTGTTTTTGAAATAAACTTCTGCAAAACACTAGGCAACAAGCTGTTCACAATACCGCCCGCCTGCCCCTGATTCAGATTAAATTTCTCCATCAACGATTGAACTGCATTGCCAGAAAGCTGATTGGCCAGGGGGTTGCTCTGTAAATCGCCACCTCTACCGCCCAATAAGCTGAGTACGTCATTAAACTGTCCGCCTGCCAATGCCTGTTGCAACCCTCCGGAAATATTACTTGTTACTTCTGCTATTGCTTCATCGTTTCTTTCATTGGGAATATCTGGGTTTTGAATGATTGACGAGCCTGCCTGTTCTTTTACAAGGTTGAAAAGTTGTTCTAACATAGTTATTTGCTTTAGTAGATAAGAGTATCAAATTACATGAAAAGAAAATTGAATGCAAGCAATCTATGTAATTTTTTTCTTATGTTTAGTTCCACTTAGAAAACAAAAGACCCGGATACTCTCCGGGTCTTTATTTATAGTAATTAAGTTAGCTGGTTAACGAACTTTATTTGCAATAAGCTTCGCATCATCCTGCATGGTGTTGCAACCGGAGTAAGCAGTGCCTACCCACCATTTACCTACCGGCTGGTAATAAGAAACACCCATGATTGGTGCTTCACCATTACCACCGGGATTGTAATCAGCAACGAAATTGCAGTTGTCATCATACTTTGTCTGGTGATTTAAACCCAGTGTATGCCCAGCTTCATGCGAAGCAGCTTCCCAATTATATTTCTGGTTATAGCCAAGTGCTTTTGAGAATACAAAAGCAGGAATATCCATGCCCCAACTAATGGTATTTAAATAAGCAACGCCACCGGCACCGCCATACCATGAATTGTTTTCTGTAATGATCACACGTTGGCGTTTTGCAGCACTCGCTGCAAAGTAAACCGTTGAGTCAGTTGTTACAACAATCGTAGGAAAAACAGAATAATCATTCTTTACTTCGGTTAGAATATTTGCAATCTCTGTACTTGAAAAGCCAGATGGTGTGCATTCAATTGTTCTGCCACCGTTCCAATATGGAGTTGTTACGGTTTGGCCATCAAAATCAAGAAAAATAACCCATGATGAAGTTGAAACGGGTGTTGTTGGATTTGTAGTGATGCTGTTGTTATCACAAGCATCGCCAGTACCATCGTTGTCAGCATCAAGCTGATCAGGATTGTAGGTTGAAGGGCAGTTATCTGACGCATCAGCAATTCCATCTCTATCCCTGTCTCTGCCTTTGGCAGTTACATTTGTTTCAGAGAGATCACCTCTTCTTACGTTGTTGTAATTCCCTTTCAGAAAATCACAGGTTTCAATTTTTTTTGATGCTGATTGCTGGTTGAGTAACTCAGTTGTTTCAGTTTGAACGCTGTCTTCTTTTTGACAAGCTGCTGCAGAGAATAGCAGCAAAGAATAGAAAAGTACCCTTTTCATAGAGATTTGGATTTTATTGGATTTTAAAAAATTGGTTGTTTTCTCAGCAGGCAAGCTTCTCTTCCCTGCTTCGTAAGTTTATATTAAGTTTTATTGATTCAGAAAACATAATGCCAAAACTGAAAGTTTATTTCATTTCAGGCCATAATAGTGAGGATTATGACTTCTTCAGCTATGCCGCTTGTTTGTTGGCTTCAAAAGTAACATCATCCCTACCTCTCTTTCTCCAAAGAGCATGTAAAGAAACCTATTCTTTTTCACCCGAATTATCGAGCAAAGAAGGATTCGTCTGTAGTTTGAAATTGATACCCCAATAGGGTTTACTATTACTGCAGCGTTAGTTTTTCCGCATTTTCAGCAAACTGAAGTGCATCAATGAGCTCTTCAATTTCGCCATTAAGTACAGCATCCAGGTTATAAAGTGTAAGCCCGATTCGGTGATCGGTTACACGTCCCTGCGGATAATTATAGGTCCTGATCTTGGCGCTTCTGTCACCCGTACTCACCAAACTCTTACGCTGACGGGCAATTTCTTCTTCATGTTTACGCACCTGCTCTTCATACAAACGTGTGCGCATCATTTGCATCGCTTTTTCACGGTTGGCCAACTGTGTACGTTCTGTTTGACAAATCACCACTGTACCGGTTGGAATATGCGTAAGCATTACTTTGGTTTCTACTTTGTTTACGTTCTGTCCACCGGCACCACCACTTCGTGATGTTTCCATTTTCACATCACTTTCCCGTAATTCAAAATCAATTTCCTCTGCCTCCGGCATCACCGCTACGGTAGCAGCACTTGTGTGAACACGGCCGCTAGTTTCAGTAGCTGGTACACGTTGTACACGGTGTACTCCACTCTCGAATTTCAACGTGCCATATACTTCATCACCCGTAACTTCTAATTGTACTTCTTTATATCCACCAACTGTTCCTTCGCTTTCGCTGAGAATCGTTGTTTTCCAACCACGGCGTTCGCAATATTTAGTATACATCCTCAACAGATCACCTGCAAATAAACTGGCTTCATCACCACCTGTGCCTGCACGAACTTCAAGAATGGCGTTCTTATCGTCTTGCGGATCTTTTGGAATTAGTAATTGTCGTATGTGCTTTTCCAGTTCATCTTTTTTTTCTTCCAGCATGGGCAATTCTTCTTTTGCCATTTCACGCAACTCTTCATCACTACCATTCAATGCCTCTTTATAGCTCTGCAAATCGGACAGAACCGAAAGATATTCTTTACGTGATTGCACCAGCTTTTCCAGGCTACGGTACTCCTTGCTCAACGCCGAAAATTGTTTGTTGTTGGCAACAACTTCAGGATTGGTCAATGCCACACCAACTTCATCAAACCTTGCCTGGATAGCTTCTAATTTATCTAACATAAATAACTGTGTTCCTGAAAGGGAATTGTTTAGTCTTAAATTTGAGCGGCAAATTTAAATGAATTAACGCATGCGCTACAGGAAATTAAGAGCAGACAGGTTGTTTGATGGATACAGGTTCAGAAACGATGATGATGTATTGGTTACAGATGAAGAAGGCGTTGTACTTGATATCGTAGCTTTTGCTGATGCCGGTGCTGATGTTGAACAATTGAAAGGGATTCTTTCGCCAGGGTTGATCAACTGCCACTGCCACTTGGAATTAAGTCATTTAAAAAATGTGATTCCACCACATACCGGTTTGATCGATTTCTTGTGTTCTGTAGTAACAAAGCGTGGTTTTGAAGCTGATATCGTTGCAGCTGCTATTGCAGAAGCCGAAAAAGAAATGTTTAAAAACGGAACAGTTGCCGTGGGAGATATTGGCAATACGGCCGATACAGCATTTACAAAAAGCAAAAGCAAGATCCGCTGGCAGAATTTTGTGGAAGTATTGGGTTTTTATGATGCGAAAGCTGAAGAAAACATCAATAATTATCAGGTAATAGCAAACGAGTTGAATACGGTACTTCGTACTTCCAACTTCGTACATCGTACTTCTCTTGTTCCGCATGCGCCATACAGTGTATCTGCAAAAACATTTCAGTTGATCAATGAAGCAACGGCCGGACAGATCATTTCAATTCACAACCAGGAAAATCCCGAAGAAGACGAATTGTATATAACGGGTGGTGGAGATTTTTTAAAACTTTTTCGTGTATTTGGTATTGATGCTTCACCTTTTCCTGTAACAGGAAAAAGCAGTATCAGTTCTTATTTACCTTTTTTCAATAATGGCCAAACAATTTTCCTGGTGCATAATACATTCATGCCCGAAGAAGATATTGTTTGGGCAAATGAATATGCAACGACCCAAGGATTAAAACTTGTGTACTGTTTATGCCCAAATGCAAACTTATATATAGAAAATCAAGTGCCACCTGTTTCATTATTTCAACAGCACAATTGTGAATTAGTGTTGGGTACTGACAGCTACAGCAGCAACTGGCAGTTAAGTATTGCAAAAGAGATACAAGCCTTACTGCAGCATACAGCTGTATCAACTGAACAGGCTTTGCAGATGGCAACAATCAATGGTGCGAAAGCTTTACAATGGGATAATGAATTAGGAAGTTTTGAAAAGGGGAAACAACCAGGTGTTGTTTTATTTGCAGAAGACTTCAGCAGTTCTGAAAGAATAGTATGATAACCTATCCCTTTTTCGTCAATCTCGACTACGCTCGATTGACTTACACCATCTCCTTCGACTACGCTCAGGACTACAACTCATCACTCATCATCACGGCTCCATGATCTGCTGTAATACCGGCAATGTTTTCATCTTCGAAAAATCGGGCATATGAAACATGTAATACACTTCTATTGCTTCAAGCAACTGACGGCGTTGCAGATAATTCATGGGGATTTCGGTTAACTCATTTGGCTGCATAGCTTTTAATAATTCGTTGATGAGTTTTGCAGATTCGCCTTCAATATAATAAACGTGTTGCGGATAATGCTCGGTAAAACTTCCTTCCTGCAGATCAAAAATGTTATATCGTTCTGCATCTTCGGTGTTCATCTGAAAACCGAAAAAATTGGTAAGGTGCAATGAAAAGTATAAAGGAAAATTAGCTGCAACAGCAGGCGAAGCCTTGTCTAACTGCATCAATGCTTCTTCAACAAAGTAAAAAAGATCAGGATTGTTCTCAGGTTGCTTTACACATTTCTGCAGCAACTCCATCATATACAGCAGCACACTGTTTTTAATTACATCAGCAAATAACTCTGTGTACAAATAACTCCAGCGAAATTCTTTGATGCGTTGCAGATTTTTAAGATCATGGTGATAAACGATGAGTTCAAGTATTGCGCCTGGTTGAAAGTAATTTGCTTTCGCAGTAACTTTTTTTGAACTGGCTCTCACCCCCTGTACAATGTAACTTTGTAATCCATACAACTCCGTATAGGCCGATACAATTAAACTTGTTTCGCCATATTTTACTGAACGTAAAATAACTGCCTTTGTTTTATGGAGTACATTGCTCAACGTTCACGTTATTTTATAAATACAATCTTACCCACTTGTTTTTCTGCACCAAATTCATCCTTTGCCAATACCATGTATACGCCGCTTGATACCCGTTGATTTCTGTAATCTTTTCCGTTCCAAATCGCCTGTCCGCCTAATGATCTTGTTTGATAAACCAATCGTCCATTCAACTCTACAATTTTCACAATAGAATTTTCCGGTAACCCACGAATACCAATGTTACCATTGTAGCTAGGGGGTACAGGACTTGGAAACACAATTACTTTATCAGGGTTTTCATTTGCTTTTGTTGCTCCTCCACGATAACTGCAAATACCATTGAAGGTGGAGAAATATACTTCACCAGTTTTTGGATCGATTGCAATACGAATGATTGCATTACTCAAAAGGGGACTATTTTCCGCAGTAAAACGTTCCAACACTTTTTCTCCATCAGCACTTATTAGCCAAACACCGTTCCGTGTGCCAACCCATTTACGATTGGCAGCATCAACAGCTATTGCCCGCACATCTTCATTCTCGAATAGAAATCCTGCAAAATTATCCTGTTGTACAACGGGCTGAAAAGCTTCACATCCATTCGTTGTAAATACATCGCCGGGGCATTGAATAATAGCAATTCCTTTATCTGTACCCAACCAGATAAAACCATCTTTGTCTTTCACCATACAATTGACTGCATTGCTCGGCAAGTTGCCGCTGCCCCTTCCTGTTTGAAACCATTTCCAACGATCATCACCTGCATTATCAATGGACGTTCCATGATTATAAACGAACAATCCATTTCCCTGCGGCACCTGTATCCATTTCTGATCAGCATCATCAATCAATACTGCCCCAACCATATTGTCCTGTATTAAAAACGGCACACGAAATGCACGCCAGTTTCCATCTGCTTTCTTCACCAAAAAATTATTTGAGCCAGCGAAATTGCTGATCCATAAATTATTGGCAGCATCAAATGCCATACCTCCCACACGATAATTATTCGGATCGCCTATGGCCACATTCAACGACGAATTCTGTTTGTAGATCTTGTATTGTGTGGCTGATTTGAATTCAAGCAAACCTCCACCAAACGATCCTGCATAAATTGTTTCATCACGAGGATCAACAGCAATAGTTATAACATCAAAGACTGTATCCATAAAAGATAAATTCGTTCGATTATAATCTTTCCATTCATTACCATCGAACGTAAAAAAACCAGTACCATTGAATTGATAGTTCCATGCGTCATTAATACTTCCACCTGCTACATACAATTTGTTGTTGAAGAAAAACATTTCGCCATCGAGCGGACCATAAGGTGAATTAACAGCATAACGTTCAAACAAATTTCCTTCGGCTTTCACCAGCCCTTTTTCAAAATCGGCGATCCATATTTCTCCACCACTCTTAACTGCATGGAATGGATAACGCAGCTCATTATTGTTTTGAATAGTTGCATTGATAACTCCGTTTGAAGTAATCGACAAAACTCTTCGTTCATTCCATCCAAATCGCTCTTCGCTTATAAGAATAACAGCATCACTTACATTCACCGATTCCCATCGCCAACTATCATTGTAAACAGCTTGCCAATTGCCGGCATTGCTTACATAAATCGTATTGAAATACTGAACAACAATTGTGGAGTTGATGTTGAACACTTGCTGAACCGCACCTCCAGGTAACCCGTTTGTTCCGCTTACAGTTGTCCAGTTACGATAATCATTCAGGTTTGCGGCATTCTGATTTGCAACTTTTAATCCCTCTTCTGTTGCAGCATAAAAGCGTGTTGCATCAGCCGCAAAACCATTCACTTTTACATTTGATCCGTTATTACCAATAATGAATGTGTTGCTGATCTCGTACTTCTGCAAGTCAACTACAATTACACCAAGACCTGTGCTGAGGTAAGCTTTGTTGTTACGAAAACTGATGTTATAAATTGTTTTATCACCTGTTACTGTACTGCGGAATATGTCGGGTATATTGATGACATCATTGCGGTACAGGACATCAAGATTGCTGTTGTTATATGCAATTACTAATTTTTCTCCTGCAGCATCATAGTTGAGTGTTCGCACACCTACGTCATTCAATCCGGCTACTTTACTTATCCTGGTGATCTCTCCGTCTTCCCTGCCAATACTGTAAGCGCCGAAATTTGTTGCTACATACACTTTATCATCGGCCAACGCCACCCTTTTGCCCGAGCGATAGTCCATATGCTCACGCCATTGACCGATTGGTGCAAGTTGTGCCTTTAGGTTTGCAGCAACCAACTGTAAAATGTAAAAAAGGATAACCAAACGCTTCATGAGCTTTCAAATTTAACGGCTTTTTGCCTAGGCTCAAGCCGAGGGTTGTTTAAACAGCTCAATTTGCGGCTTAGCAACGGTCTGCTTTGTTGGAGAAGCCTTGTCTGCAGCGAATACGAGGTAAATTTTATGCGTTTGTTCAGGCAGAATGGCGTTTCTTTGCGCTGCTTTACTTCAATAAAAACGTATCAGAATAGCATGTGGTATAAACTGGGTAAATGGGTGTTGCGCAACAGGCTTCCTTTAATTATTACTGTTCTTCTTTCAACGGCTGTCATGACTTTTTTTGCATCGAAAGTGCAGCGTAGTTATGATTTTGCAAAGGCTATTCCGCTTGATCATCCAAAATACCTCGAGTACGAAGCATTTAAGCAGAAGTTTGGTGAAGACGGAAGTTTGCTGGTAGTTGGCTTTCAAAAGAACGATCTGTTCCAGCTCGGTTTCTTTCAATCGTTCACTTCTTTGCAGAAAGAAATGAAGAAAGTAACAGGTGTAGAAGATGTGTTAAGCATCAGCGCTGCTGTTAACCTTGTGAAAGATTCTGCAACAGAAAAATTGAAGACCACACTTATTTTCCCTGATACAATTCAAACACAGGAGCAATTAGACAGCTCAAAACAAATACTCTTCAATCTTCCGTTTTATAAAGGCTTGTTTTATAATCCCGACAGCAATGTGTACATGATCGCTGTGCGGCTCAATAAAGAAGTGTTGAATTCTAAGAAAAGAAATGCTTCCGTTGATGGTATTGTAAAACTGGTAACTGCATTTGAAGAAAAGCAAAAGGTCACGATGCATTTGAGTGGTTTGCCACATGTGCGTACAGTAATGAGTACACGTATTGCAGAAGAGATGCAATTTTTTCTGTTAGGTTCTGTATTACTATCGGCTCTTATCCTACTGATATTTTTCCGTTCATTCAGTGCAATGTGGCTGAGCATGGCTGTTGTGGTGATTGGTGTTATCTGGAGCCTTGCAACAATTGTGTTCTTTGGCTATAAGATCACCATTTTAAATGCATTGATCCCACCATTGATGGTGGTGATCGGTATACCCAACTGTATTTATTTCCTCAACAAGTTTCATACGGAATATAAAAAGACGGGAGATAAACATCAGTCGCTGGTGAACATGATCGGACGCATGGGTATTGTTACTCTCTTCTGTAACATTGCTGCAGCTATTGGTTTCGCCGTGTTTGCATTAACCAAAAGCCAGATCCTGCGTGAGTTTGGTATTGTTGCCGGTATCAACATCATGGTGTTGTTTGTGATCTCCTTTACACTCATTCCAATTGTGTTGAGTTATTTACCTGCGCCAAAGCAACGTCACGTTCGCTATTTGGAAAATGAACGCCTTAATCGCTGGTTGATGCGCATCGAGAACTGGGTATTCAATCATCCAAAATATATTTATACTGCAACGGCTGTTTTAATTATTGTATCTGTACTTGGAGTAATGCGATTGAAGAGTGTTGGTTATATTGTTGATGACCTTCCGCAAAATGATAAGTTATATGTTGATCTAAAATTCTTTGAAAAACATTTCTCCGGTGTAATGCCATTGGAAATTGTAGTTGATACAAAACGTAAACAAGGTGTAACCCGCAGTATCAAAAGCCTTACAAATATTGATTCGTTGGTGTACTACCTGCAAAGCCGTCCTGAGATCGGAAAAGCATTGGCAGTAACAGAAGGTTTGAAATTTGCACGCCAGGCTTATTACGACAGCGACAGTAATATGTACACGGTGCCGAATGAATTCGATCTTGCTTTTCTTGCACCTTACTTACGAATGAAGGGCGACAGCAGCAATAAGAATAACAATTTTGTAAAGCTGGTGGCCAATTTCATGGATAGTACACAGCAAAAAGCACGCATTAGTGTAAACATGGCAGATGTAGGCAGCGACAGCTTGCCGAAAATTCTTGCAGCCGTTCAACAAAAAGCGGAAGAGTTGTTTAACGGAGACAGTCTTACATATGCATTAATGATAAACAAAGGCGAAGTAAAACCAGCAGATATTGATTCATCAAAACTCAAACGTACAGCCGATATTCAACTCACAGGAACAAGTATCATTTTTGTTGAAGGCAGCCGCTTTATCATTAATGGATTGAAAGAAAGTATTTTCTGGGCATTTTTGTTGATTGCAATTTGCATGCTGTATCTCTTCCGTTCTTTCCGTATACTTATCTGCTCACTCATTCCTAATATTGTTCCATTGGTGATCACAGCCGGGGTGATGGGCTGGGTTGGCATTCCGCTGAAACCAAGTACTGTATTGGTTTTCAGCGTTGCGTTAGGTATCGCCATTGATGTAACGATACGCTTTTTAATAAATTACAAACAGGAACTGCCACTTCATAAACATGATGTTCAGGAAACAGTAAAACAAACCATTCGCCAAACGGGTATCAGTATTATTTATACCTCGTTGGTGTTGGTTGCGGGGTTTATCATTTTCTGTTTTTCCGGTTTTGGTGGTACGAAGGCATTGGGTTGGCTCACTTCACTTACATTATTAGTTGCTATGATCACTAACCTTGTTCTTCTACCGGTTTTGTTGATCACTACAAGTAAAAAAAGGACATACCGTTCATAAAAAAAGCACAGTAAAAAGCAGCATCAGTCTAATTTTTCTGTCTTCCTTTAACAAATCTTAACATTAGCTGTTATATTTGGCATCCTTACGTAAAAAAGGCTCCTGACCTCTTTGGTCGGTGAAACTAACTGACTAATAACACCCCACAGTTTTGGAAATAATTTTAATTAATAAACCTAAATCGAGTATGAGAAAACTTGTAAGCATGACGATTGTGCTCATGATGTGCGCACTGCACTTATTTGCACAAGAAAAAACTGTTACGGGAAAAGTAACAGACGAAAAAGACGGAACACCTTTATCTGGTGTTTCGGTTACGGTTAAAGGGACCACAATCGGAACTACAACTGGCGTAGACGGAAATTTTAGATTAAGTATCCCCTCAAGCGCAAGAACATTAGTATTTTCTTTTGTGAACTATGCTTCAGTTGAGATGAATGTAACAAACAGAAGCAGCTTTACTGTTTCTTTATCATCAACCGATAAAGATTTACAGGAAGTAGTAGTAGTTGCCTATGGAACAAAAAAGAAAAGTGACCTTACAGGATCTGTTGCCACAGTAAAGGCCGCAGACATTGAAAACAAACCATTCAGCTCTGTAGACAAAATTCTTCAGGGCGGTGTGCCTGGTTTGCAATCTGTTGCCGCTTCTGGCCAACCAGGTGCTGCTCAGAACATTCTCATTCGTGGTGCTAGTTCCATTACAGCCAGCACTGCTCCACTTTGGATTATTGATGGGATTCCTATCAACAGTGGCGATGCATCACGTTTGCAAACAACTGCCAACCTGTTAAGTACATTAAACCCAAATGATATTGAGACGATTACAGTGTTAAAAGATGCTGCATCTCAGTCAATTTATGGTAGTCGTGCTGCAAATGGAGTTATCCTCGTTACAACAAAAAAGGGTAAAGCTGGTAAAACTGTATTTCGTTTTGATACGGAATATGGTGTAAACTCTGTTGCTTATGAGAATGACCGTTATCGCCCTCTAAATTCATCTGAATACTTTGCTATTACAACAGAAGGTTTAGTAAATGCAGGTGCAAGCCAGGCAACCATAAACAGTACGTTAGCGGGCTTGGGATTTGGTAATGGCAATGATTTTAACTGGAAAAAGGGTATTACAAACGAAAATGCCGCTCAACAACAATACAATCTTAGTATTCAAGGTGGTAACGAGCGTACGACCTTCTTTCTTTCAGGTGGTCATTTCATCCAAGAAGGAACTACCGTCAACTCTAAATTTAAGCGTACGACCGGCAACTTTAAGTTAACACATAAAGCAACTGAAAAATTAACAGTTATTGCTAACTTAAATGGTGGTTTTGTAAACCAACGTGCTCCTTTGGCGGGAGGTGCTTTTGGTAATCCGGTGCTTTCATCTTTCTTCCTGTTACCTTCAAGAAGCGCATACAATCCAGATGGTACATGGAACTACAACCTTGGTGGTTTACATAACACTATTGCGCTAACAGAACTCGACAAGCGTTTCCTGAGAGAAATAAGTATGAGAGGTGGTTTAAGTGCGGAATATAAAATCCTCAAGAACCTCCGCTTCAAAACAAGCTATGGCGGCGATCTGAACTTCCTCGAAGAAGATCAATATAACAATCCGTTCCATGGTGATGGTTTAGCATCAAATGGTCGTGCATTTTCTTATTACACCCGCTATTATAACTGGGTTTGGACAAATACACTTGATTTTGATCAAAACATTACACGCAATGGCGATTTGTCATTAAATGCCCAAATAGGTTACGAGAGTCAGAAGTCTAGCGGCTATTTCTCTTCTCTGCAATCACAGGATTATCCTCCAACATTGTTGTTAACTTATCCTGCAGCAGGTGCAAGACCAACTACTGCAAGTGCTACTATTTCTGATTATTCATTCAATTCACAATTCACTTCTGTATCATTAAACTACCAAGATCGTTTTGTTGTATCAGGTAGCTTAAGAAGAGATGGCTCTTCACGTTTTGGTGCAAAAAACAAATTTGGTGTTTTCTACTCCGTAGGTGGTACATGGAATGTGGACAAAGAAGCATTTATGCAGAATGTTGAGTTCGTAAATCAGTTAAAACTCCGTGCATCTTATGGTGTTAATGGTAATGCCGGTATTGGCAACTACGACTGGTTACCTTTGTACGGTTACGGTGCTAACTACAACCAGCAGCCTGGTAGCTTTCCGTCTAATGTAGGTGACTCGAGCTTAACATGGGAATTGAATAAACCATTTAACGTTGGTATTGATTTCAGCATCTTAAAGAACCGTGTAAGTATTAGCGTTGATTACTACACACGTAAATCAGAAGATCTGTTGCTAAATGTACCATTATCACGTACAACAGGTTTCTCTTCTGCTACAAGAAACATTGGTGAAATGGAGAATAAAGGTGTGGAAGTTGATATTAAAACAATCCCTGTATTAACGAAAGATTTCACTTGGAACCTTGATTTGAATTTTGCACACAACCAGAATAGAATCACAAGTTTACCTGGTGGTCAGGACATTGCTGATGGTAATTTCATAATTCGCCAAGGTGTTGCATACAGAACATTTTTCCTGCGTGAATACGCCGGCGTAGATCCTGCAAATGGAGATCCGCTTTGGTACACAGATGCTACTCGTAAAACAACAACTAATGTATACCCCGGTGCTGGTGCACGCATTTTACAAGGGAATGCATTACCTAAATTCTTTGGTGGTTTAACCAATACATTCACTTATAAAAACTTCTCACTGGATGTACAGTTGTACTACAACTTTGGCAACTTTGTTTATGACACATGGGGAAGCTATTATGTAGGTGCAGGTTTTGGTGCAACCTTCAATAAGGTTTCAAGAGTATTAAATCGTTGGCAAAAACCTGGAGACGTTACAGACATACCTAAATATATTTATAATGGAAATAAAAATTTCCAAGGTGGCTCTTCATTCTATCTGAATAGCGGCGATTTCGTTCGTGTTCGTAATCTTCAGTTAGCTTATACGCTACCGAAAACTGTTGTATCAAAAATTAAATTGACAGGAGCACAGTTTTATTTCAGAGGTACCAATCTGTTTACTTGGGTTAAAGACAAAAACTTGCCTTTCGATCCAGAACAAGGTACCGGCAGCGCAACCAACCTGCAGGTGTTTATTCCTAAAACAATTACTGCGGGCTTAAATATTACTTTCTAAAATTTAATATTCGATTTATTATGATACGATCAATAAAAAATAAACTGTTTTTGCTTCTTGTAGCTGCTGTTGCATTTACATCATGCAAAAAATCGTTTCTGGAACTTAATCCCCCAACCTCATTAACGCCAGGACAGGCATTAGCAACTGAAGCAGATTTGCAGGTTGCCTTAAGAGGTGCTTATGCTGGATTGCGTGGTGTGGATTATTTTGGACGCTCAGTGCCAATTCTCGGCGATATCATGGCTGATAATACTTATCAACATGCTGTAAACACTAACCGTTACACACTGTTTAACACCTACTCATTTGTTGTTACAGATGGTAATGCGTTAGGATTATGGACAAGTGCTTACTCTGTAATTCTACGTGCGAATAATATTATTAATTCGCCAGTAGCAAGCAACGCTAATGTCAGCCAATACAAAGGTGAAGCATATGCACTGAGAGCGCTTTCATACTTTACATTGGTTCGCTATTTTAGCAAGCCTTTTACCGAAGCCCCCGATAGCTACGGTGTACCGTTAGTTACTACTTATAATCCTGATGACAAACCAGGTCGTGCAACTGTTGCTCAGGTTTATGCTTTGATTCTTAGTGATCTTACTCAGGCTTATACTTTAATGACCAAATACACTAACTCTTCGCAGTTCAGCAAATATGCTGCGAAAGGTTTGGAAGCAAAGGTTCATATGACAATGGGTACTAAGGCTTCTGCTTTAGCTGCGGCATTAGATGTAATTAATAATGGTGGTTTTGGTTCTTTAACGGCTGCAAATCATGCTGCTTATTGGACCAGCCCGGCAATTAGGACAGACAAGCTGGAAACTTTGTTTGAAGTTTCTTCAGACGCAGTAGGCAACCTTTCGTTCGATGCCCTTTCATATCTCTACAGCCAGGCAGGAAATTATGGCGACTTAGTTGTAGCTGACGATTTGTATGCTTTGTTTGGTGCGGCTGATGTACGTAAAGCATTGTACCCTGTTGTGCCACGCCCTGCTGCTGGTGCTGCCATTCCTACGGTAAACAAGTATCCCGCCATTACAGGTGATTTAAGTGAAACAAAAGTATTACGCTTAAGTGAAATGTATTTAATTGCTGCAGAAGCATCGTTACCTGCCAGCGAAGCAAATGCATTAACTTATGTAAACTATGTTACAAGCCGTCGTGGAGCTGATGCGATCGCATCAACCGGTAATCAATTGTTTGAAGATATTATTACTGAAAGAAGAAAAGAGCTTGCTTTTGAAGGTGACCGTTATATGGATTTACAGCGTTTAAAACGTACTGTTTCCCGTAGTACAAACTACCCGGCTGCAGCAAGAACTATCGACTTCACAAATTTCAGAAGGATTTTGCCAATTCCACAATCGGAAACTGATGCAAATCCAACAATTAAAGCACAACAAAATTCAGGATATAACTAATAATTTCTCCTGTTACAAAAAAACCTCTCCAATGGAGAGGTTTTTTTGTAACCACTAATTATTTCTTACCGCAACACCTTTTCCACGTACTTCTCCAAATCACTTCCTCTTAAATTCTGCAATAATTTTTCCTGTTGGATCAATTAATACGTTGTAAGGAATACTATTGAAACATATAAACCAACTGCTTCACTATCCCAGAATTTCAATCGCTGATATGTATTCAGGTAAGGCCGTCTTTTTAATGGCTTCTAACCAGCATCCTTAGTTTTACTAACGACACACCAAGAATCGTAAAGTTTTTATTCTTGTATTTATGAATAAGCTATTACAAGATTGGATTTTCCTCCACGAAAATGGCCGCACCAGTTTGCTCAAAAATCAACCAATCCATATCTGTCTTTTAAGCTGCTTAATAAAAAATCATTTCCATTTACATCAGGCATGGCCATATCCGTAGCCATGGTGCCGATAGCTGGTTTAATGTGACACAGGTGCTGTAACTAAACATTTAATAATATTAGTTTACGAGGCTGCCTGGCAAAATTTATTGAAAAAATATTCGCTTATGATTATTTCAATACTCCCGGGTCAGGCACCCCACCATTTTATCGTATGCAGCATTGTTCAAGAAATATTGTCTATTTCTTTGGCAAGATGTAATCGTACAGCTTATATTTGAAATTCGTCATTAATAAGGACCGGTTAACATTTTTCGCCTCAACAAACCTTATCATCTCCAGCGCTATCCGTAAACGCCTGTCCAGTTAGGAAATTCTTTTTATTCATAAACCTAAATTAGCATGAGAAAATTTGCAATCATGATGTCCCTGTTGCTGTGCTCATACCACATCTTCGGGCAAGACAAAGCAGTTACCGGAAAGGTAACAGACGACAAAGACGGAACTCCACTTGCCGGGGTATCTGTTACAGTAAAAGGTACCACAATTGGTACTTCAACAGGAGCCGACGGATCTTTCCGTTTAAGTGTTCCATCTTCAGCAAGAGTATTGGTATTTACGTATGTTAACTTCGCTTCGCAGGAAGTTAGCATTGGCAACAGAAGCGAATTTTCTATTAAACTAGTTTCTGAAGAAAAAGCGTTATCAGAAGTTGTTGTTGTTGGTTACGGTACTGTAAGGAAAAAAGACCTCACAGGTAGCGTGTCAACCATTGGCGGCGACAAAGTAAGAGATTTACCTGTTCAAAGTTTTGACCAGGCTCTTTCCGGCCGTGCAGCGGGTGTAAGTATCACTATTCCAAATGGTGTTGTAAACAACCCTCCGGTAATACGTATACGAGGGGTGAACTCTATCAGTTTAAGTTCTTTCCCATTGGTTGTAGTTGACGGAATTGCTTCATTCTCCGGCGACGTTGGTAATGGAAACGCTGCCAATAATCCATTGGGCGACATCAATCCCAATGATATTGAAAGTATTGATGTATTGAAAGATGCGGCGGCGGCGGCAATCTATGGATCAAGGGCTTCTGCAGGTGTATTGATCATAACCACTAAAAAAGGTAAGCAAGGGCGTGCCCGTGTTAACTACGATGCATGGGTAGGTTTTACTAAACCATTCAATCTCATCCCTGTTTTAAATGGTCGTGAATATGAAACTATTAAGAATGAAGGCTTGACTAACGCCGGAACCCCGCCAAACGGAACTACAAGAGGATTCTATCCATACATTGGACCTGATGGCAACCCTGTTGATACCAAATGGTATGATATTATTTACAGAACAGGTACCTCACAAAATCATAATATTAGTGTTTCAGGAGCAAATGATAAAACCACTTATTATTTCTCGGCTGGTTACACAAAACAGGAAGGTATGATCATTCAAAATGATTTTACCCGTTTGAATGCAACGATGAATCTTGATCATAAAGTGAATAATCGTATTACGTTTGGAGGCAAATTTCAGTATGCCAATTCAAAAAATACTGGCGTTAACTCCGGTTCTACACCGGGTGGAGCATTTGCTACCTCTGGTATTGCCCGTTTAGGCTTTAATCTGATGCCGAACGTTCCGGTATATCTGAATAATGGCGCTTATAATATCAACACGGTTAGTAACACAATTGGCCAGGGTGCCAACCTCACTGCCCTGCAGTTTACCAATCCCCAGGTGTTGCTTGATTTAAATACGTTTGAATCTGTAAGTGATCGTGTCATTTCAAATATATATGCTAATGTTAAAATCATTAATGGCTTAAGCTTCCGCACTACGTTTGGTATAGATAATTTGAATGTTGTAAATAAATCGTTTCAGAATGCGTTGCATGGCGATGGCGTAGCAAATGGCGGTTCGGCATTCAATAATCTTCAAACATTCAGGAGATGGAACTGGACCAATGTACTCAATTACATGGAAAGCTTTGGCAACCACAACATCACTGCGTTGGTTGGTAACGAGCAACAATCAACAAAATCTGATGGTTGGGGTGCAAACCGTCAAGGAGTTACAGATCCATTTTATAACGAATTCCAAGGTGGATTCAATACTATTGTACCATTCGGAAACTTCCTTAGCGAAAACTATCTCGTTTCTTTCTTTGGAAGGGTGAACTATGATTACAATAAAAAATATCTTCTTTCGGTAAATGGACGTCGTGATGGTTATTCTGCTTTTTCTCCTGAGAACAAATATGGTAATTTTTGGGGTGCATCTGCTGGTTGGGTTCTTAGCGAAGAAGAATTCTTTGCAAATTCCGGTTTGTCAAAGATCTTCAGCAATCTTAAGTTGAGAGGAAGTTATGGTGTGGTTGGTAATAACCAAGGTATCAATGACTTTGCATTCTGGAGCTTTTATAACAATGGCTTATATGGTTCAAATCCAGCTCTAGCCTTTGCTCAAGCTGGAAATGAAAACCTAAAGTGGGAAACAAGTAAGAAGACAGATATCGGTTTAGAATTAGGTTTCCTCAACAACAGAATCAATGTTGAAGCAACTTATTATATCAACAATGTCGATAACCTTATCCTTGCAGAACCTCAAGCTCCTTCAAGAGGCATTCCCGGCAACTCTATTTTGCAAAACATAGGAAGCATGAGTAACAAGGGTGTTGAAATAACAATTGGTGCGAATGTTATTCAAAAGAAAGGATTCAGTTGGAACACAAACTTTAACATCACTACTCTTAAGAATGAAGTAACGGCTCTCGCTGCCGGCAATGCTGACATTCAACCTGCAACATCCGGCCTGGAACGCCCAAGCATGATTCGTGTAGGTGAGTCAATTGGTAGTTTTTATGCTGTGCGCACAGGCGGAGTAAATCCTGCTAATGGTCAGCGTATTTTCTATTACCGTGATGGTACTGCTGTTCAATACAATCATGCTGCCCCTGTAGCTTCACGTTGGACATTAGTGTCAACTGGCGCAGTTGCACCACGTGTTGCAGATCAGGCAAATGATGGCATTATCGTTGGTCCTGCCCTTCCAAAATGGAGTGGCGGTTGGGATAACACATTCCGTTATAATGGCTTCGATTTAAATATGCTGTTCTTCTTTTCTGGTGGTAACTATGTTTACAATGGTACAAAAGCAGGTTTAAGAGATATGCGTAGCTGGAACAATTCGAAAGAAGCTTTAACCCGCTGGACCAAAGCTGGCGATGTAACCAATATTCCTCGTATTGTATTTGGTGATAACATTTCAAATGGCTCTGGTGTAGTAATGACTGAAAACATAGAAAAAGGAGACTTCCTTAAACTCCGTACGATAACACTAGGTTATTCAGTGCCAAAAACAATTGCTGACAAAGTTGGCATTAATAGCTTCCGTGTTTATGCGCAAGTACTGAACGCCTTTACATTAACGAAATATACAGGTTATGATCCTGAAATTTCTTCCAATGGTAATGGTAACGGTAATCCAAGTGTAGATCGTAACTCAGTGCCTCAAGCAAGAAGTTTTAATATCGGTGTTAATGTAGGGTTTTAATCAACTTAAAAAAGAAGAATATGAAATTAAGAATAATGTCTTTTCTGGTCCTGATTGCAATTGTAACAAGTTGCAACAAACAGAAACTGGAACCAATACCTCAAACAGTAATTCCAGATATTCTGGGGTTTGCTGATTCCTCAAAAGCTGTGCAACAGGTATTTGGTTTATACTCTGGTTTAAAATCTGGCCAAATGTATGCTGGTCGTTACCAAGTTTATCAAGATGTAAGAGGGGAGGAGTTTATCAACAGAACCAACAACGCAGTAACAGCATGGCTAACATGGCAGTTTAATCTAACTGCGAGTGCCAATGAAGTGCAAGGATTCTGGGCATCTGTTTATAACACGATCAACAGATGTAATATTGTTATTAATGAAGTACCGGGAGCACCTTTAAGTGCGTCATTGAAAAGCTCACTTATTGCAGAAGCCAAGGTTGTAAGAGCAACTTGTTACTTTATGTTGATGCAGCTCTATGCAAGACCCTATACGGATGGAAATGGAAGTAAGTTAGGCGTAATTCTAAAGCTTGCTCCTGAAAAACAGCCGGGTGAAAATAATCAGACACGTGCAACAGCTGCGGAAATCTATACACAGATTTTAAAAGATTTAAATGAAGCAGAACCTGATTTACCATCAACCTATGGTAATGCAACCGCAAATACAACACGTGCACACAAGAACACAGCAATTGCATTAAAAACACGTGTATATCTAAACATGGGTAACTGGGCAAGTGTAATAACCGAGGGAAATAAGCTTGTTCCAAATGCAGCTCCCTGGGTTGCGCCTTCCGGCGTAGCAAACAGCTTACAAGCGAATGTTGCTACAGTTTATACAAATTATACCAACTCTGAAATGATTCTTTCTATGCCATTTACGGCTTTGGATGTTCCAGGTACACAAAATGGATTAGGATGGTATTATAATCCTGGTCCGAACGGTGGTGGTGAGTTTGCATTGAATACAACCGCTCCTGGAATAGCAGCGAATACAAGCTGGAGAGATGAAACCTTGGACGCAAGAAGAGCTCTCCATATCGTTTCTGGTGGCCAAAGGTGGTTACGGAAATTCCCGAATCCAAACAATGCTGCCGACTGGAGCCCAGTGATACGCTATGCAGAAGTAATGCTAAATTTAGCGGAAGGTTTGGCCAGAAATGAGGCAGGAACTGCTGTAAATGCCCGAGCATTGACAATACTGAATGCAATACGTAAACGTTCAGATCCAACTATTCTTGATTTTACTCCGGCAACCAAGGATGAACTGGTAGCCTTAATTTTAACTGAAAGAAGGATCGAACTTCTCGGTGAAGGCTTCAGAACTTCTGATATAGCACGCACCGGTAGTCCATTCCCAGCAAAAGGTACAGTAGGTTCAGTTGCTGCTTCTGCTGATCAGTATATTTGGCCAATTTCAATTGCTGAATTATTGGTAAATAAAACCTGTCAGCAAAACCCAGGTTATTAATACTTTAATGAGAACAGCGATAATAAAAAAACCTCTCCGCTTGGAGAGGTTTTTTTATTTAAATACTTTCATTTTACCGCAACACTTCCTCCAACTTCCTTTCCAAATCACCTCCCCTCAAATTATCTGCAATAATTTTCCCTGTGGGATCAAGCAACACGTTGTAAGGAATACCATTGAAGCCATACAAGCCAACTGCTTCGCTATCCCAGAATTTCAGATCGCTGATATGCGTCCAGGTGAGGCCGTCTTTTTTAATAGCTTCTAACCAGGCATCTTTTGTTTTATCTAACGATACACCAAGAATCGTAAAGTTTTTATTCTTGTATTTATTATAAGCTGCAACAACATTCGGATTTTCTCCACGACAAGGACCGCACCAGCTTGCCCAAAAATCAACCAACACATACTTACCTTTTAAACTGCTCAACGAAAAATTATTTCCATTCACATCAGGCATTGTAATATCGGGTGCCATTGTACCAATGGCTGGTGTATTTTGTTTTGGTGCCTGCGGTGCAGAAGCTACACTTTCACGGTATTGTTTTACTACTGTTTGAATACCGGTATGTTTAGGAAAACGTTTCAACAGGTTGTTATACATCGCTTCATTTTCTGTTGCATCTGTTCCGGTATTGATGGAGGTAGCAAACATACTTACCATCGGACTTTTATCTTCCATCGCTACTTTCTTCACATATGTTTTGAAAGATGTAACCATGTTTGTCATTGCCATTTGCTGCAAGTTACGAAGACTATCCCCCTGAATCACATTCTGCAATTCGTATTGCATGTTGCCCAGCTTTTGTTGTGTAGCTGAAAGTGAATCAACAAACTCACGTAAGCGTTCGCTTGCAGGAGAACCTTTGTAACTCAACTTGCGGATATCATTCCAATCACCGGCAATAGTAATATCAGATTTATCATTGATGACAAAAAACAAAGGGCCGTTTTCAATTTGCGGAAAACGCAACTGCAATAATGATTCTTCAGCAGCTTTTCCTTTCAATGAAAATTTACCGGCATTCAATGTAATACTATCCAATACTTGGGGAGGCATATTATCGAATGATATCTGTTCAAGGTAAACAACTGTAGCTGGTGCATTCTTCACCTCACCAGTTACGGTAAAATTTTTACTTCCGTTGTTTTCACATGCTGCAGCCGAAAAGGCAATAGCAGCAACGATCCATAATTTATTCATGTGCATTATTTAGTTCGCTAATTTTTCTGTTACTAATTGATTCAGCAGTTTCGGATCGGCCTTACCTTTTGATTTTTTCATCACCTCACCCACAAACAAACCGATCAATCCTTTCTTTCCTTTTTTATATTCCGTTACCTTCTCCGGCATGTTGCTCAATACTTCATCGATCAACTGCTGCAAAGCATCTTCATTACGTTCCTGAATTAAATTCAACTGTTGTGCCAGTTCCAACGCAGTTGTTCCATTTGCTTGCAACATAGCAGGGAATAATTTCTGTGCCGCCATTGTATAACTCACCTTTCCTTCTTCCACCAATTGAATGATCGATACAAGTTGTGCAGGTTTTATAGAAAGACTGTTGATCTCTTTTCCCGCTTCATTCAATACTGATTTCACAGGACCGAGCAACCAGTTCGCTATTTGTTTGTAGGATGTTGAATCTACAGCAGCCGCTTCAAAATAATCAGCCAGCTCTTTATCATCACTCAACAATGCTGCATCATATTCAGGCAATGCATATTGCTGAATGAAACGTTGTTTCTTTTGCTCGCCCAACTCAGGCAATGCCGCTTTAATTTCATTGATAAATTCATCCGTAATTACAAACGGCGGCAAATCAGGATCGGCCATGTAACGGTAATCATCTGCATCTTCTTTTGTGCGGATCGCAAACGTTGTTTCCGTATCAGGATTAAAACCTCTTGTTTGCTGAACAATTGTTTCTCCTTTTTCTTTCATCTCGATCATCCGCATCACCTCATGATCAATTGCCTTTTTCAGAAAGCGGATCGAGTTGAGATTTTTGATCTCCACTTTTGTTCCAAGCTTCTTCTCGCCTTTCAAACGGATAGAAATATTTGCATCGCAACGCAAACTTCCTTCTTCCATATTACCATCACACACATTTAATGTGCGAACGAGCTTACGTACTTCTGTTACATAAGCCGCAGCTTCATCGCCACTATGCAGATCCGGTTCTGTTACAATTTCAATTAATGGCACACCTGCACGGTTATAATCAACAACAGAATAATTTTCTTCCTGGTCGTGCATGCTCTTGCCCGCATCTTCTTCCATGTGAATGCGGTTGAGCTGAATGTTCCTTTCTCCATCAACTGTTTTGATCTTTACAAATCCACCAATACAAACAGGTGTGGTATGTTGCGACAGTTGATAACCTTTCGGCAGATCGGGATAGAAATAATGCTTACGTGCAAAATAGTTTTTACGTTCAATTTCACAATTGCAGGCAAGACCCATACGAACTGCCAGTTCAATGGCTTCCTTGTTTAACTTGGGTAATGTGCCGGGATGAGCCAGTGTAATGGGACTGATGTGTGTATTTGGTTCAGAACCAAAACCCGCACTATCGCCACAAAACAATTTGCTTTTTGTGAGCAATTGTGCATGCACTTCCAGTCCGATGACTGCTTCGTATTTCTCTGAATAATTTGCCATAAAGATTAGAAAAGCGATATTTCGACTTCGCTCAATACCTTTTACAAATCCTTCGACTCTTCGACAAGCTCGGAGCTGAGGACTTGCTCAAGGTTGGCAAAAATACCCGTTTTACCCCGAAGCATCTGTGAGTAAGCTCACAAAAAAGTCCCCCGGTTGACCGGGGGACGAACTAAATCAGAATATTTATCGAAAACTTACAGGTCTGCTTTGTTGAGTTTCTTAGGGATCTTTACTTCCACGGTCACAGGTTTACCTCCACGTAAAACTTTTACGGTCCAGAGGTTTTGCTCGTTGTTTGTGCGCAATGCTTCACGTGCCTCAGCTACATTTTTCACAGCTTTGCCGTTTACTTCAGTGATCACATCATCTTTTTGTAAACCGCTTTTTGCTGACGGCGAATCTGCCTCTACTTCCAATACTTTCACACCATTTCCTTCTTCAGTATCCTGGATAGTAGCGCCAAATTTGGGACGACCGCTTCCTTGATAGATTCTGATCTGATCTTGTAAACCATGCAGACGTGGTTGCAGGTGTTCGAAGTTGAACTGGCCTTCACCAAATCCCGGCATTTCGGGCATATGGAAATTAAAGTTCTGCATGCCCTGAGGACCTTTACTTTCGCCTAATTTCACTTTTGTTTTCTTCTCTTTTCCATCACGCAAGTAACTGATCTCAACTTCATCGTTTGGTTTTTTGGCGTGAACAGCTTCACTTAGATCAGAAGGAGAATCAATTTTCTTATCACCCACTTTAGTAATGATATCGCCTTTTTGTAAACCGGCTTTTTCAGCAGGAGTTTCTTTCTGTACTTCTTCCACCAATGCACCTTTGTCGTGGTCTTCTGTTACCACACCAAGGAAAGCACCACTCTTCCAGTTCATTTTAAATTCCCTCATGAAATTATCACTATTGAACTGATCCCAGTTACCATCATGATTGAATCGATAAGCACCACGTGGCGCCGTTATACGCACTTTGGGTGAGCGGAATACAAACTCATCGTCACCATCAAAACGATGGATAATGATATCCTTATCGCCTTTTTCAACCGGTTTGCCATTAACAGTGACTTTATCGCCTTCGATGACGATGGTAGTCTTTTCGGTTTTATCACCCTTCTTACGAATGATGATCTGTTCTTTTTTTTCTTCTTTTTCCCTTTTTTCTTTTTTATCCTGAGCCGATGCAGAAAGGGTAAGCAACTGGGTAACGGCTACAAATGCTAAAGCATACACTGAAATACGTTTCATACTAATAAGGTTTTTTTATTGTTGACAGGGCTAATGTACGAACATTTTCTTATTTACGAATTATTTCGGAGTTTTTCTGATTTTTTAACATTTTAGCCTGAAAAACAAAACCAGCATAGTTGATTGCTATGCTGGTTCCAGCTATTTGTAAGACGCTCTTGCGACCCTCAGCTACTATAATAATCCTTTTACTTTTTCAATCACCTGTTGCAGGTTGCTGGCATCTTGACCACCGGCAGTTGCCAGGTTTTTTTGTCCACCGCCACCACCTTTGATCAATGGAGCAATATGTTCTTTAATGATCTTTCCTGCATCAAGATTTTTTGCAGCTGCAACTGTATCACTTATACCAAGAGCAACAAATGGTTTACCGTCGATGTTCGCACAAAGCACAGCCACATAATCGTTGAGATTTGTTTTGAGATCGAAACAGATCTTCTTCAATGCATCTGCATTACTTACTTCAATAATATCTCCGATGAACGTAACATTGTTGATGATCTCATCTTTCTGCAAAAGTTCATTACGCAACACAACGAGTTGACGTGCTTCAAGTTTTTCCAGTTTCTTTTTCAGTTCACTGTTTTCTGTCTGCAGATTTTCAATTGACTTGCTGAGCTCTTTTGGATTTTTTAATAAACCACGAATTGCACGAATCGACTCAAATTCTGAATTTACATATTGTTCCGCTGCAAAACCTGTAAACGCTTCCACACGACGAACACCTGCAGCAACTGCAGCTTCGGATGTTATTTTGAAGAATCCCAATTCACCTGTTGAACCAACATGCGTACCACCGCATAATTCTATTGAATAGTTTTCATCCATAATGACCACACGCACTATATCAGCATATTTTTCACCGAACAAAGCCATTGCACCTAATGCAATTGCATCATCCTTTGGCATTTCTTTTATTACAACCGGAATGTTTGCTCTTATTTTTTCATTTACCAATGCTTCCACTTTTGCAATTTCTTCATCGGTCATTTTTGCAAAGTGTGAAAAATCGAAACGCAGGTATTCCTCATTTACCAAACTACCTTTCTGAGCAACATGTGTGCCCAATACTTTACGCAAAGCAGCATGCATTAAGTGAGTGGCTGAGTGATGTACTGCGATTTTTTTTCTACGCTCGGCATTCACTTTTGCAGATACAACAGCCGACATGTTTATCGGTAACTGATCAATGAAATGAATGATAAGATCGTTTTCTTTCTTTGTATCAGTTACGATTGCTACTTCACCATCAAAACTCAACTCACCCGTATCACCCACCTGTCCGCCACTTTCTGCATAGAAAGGTGTTTTATCTAAAACGATCTGAAAAGATGCCTTCCCTTTGATGTTCACCTTCCGGTATTTCACCACTTTGCTGTTTGCTTCTGTTGTTGTATAACCAACAAACTCGACTGAATTGTTTGGTACAACTTCAAACCAGTCTTCCGTATCAATAGTTGTTGCAGCACGACTGCGTTCTTTCTGTTGCTGCATTTCCTTATCAAAGCCTGCTTCATCTACCGACAATGATTGTTCGGATGCGATCAATCTTGTCAGATCAATGGGGAAACCAAACGTATCAAACAATTCAAACGCCGCTTTACCATCGATCAGTTTTCCTTTCGTAACGTTAATAATATCATCGATCCTTTTTAATCCTTTATCGAGCGTACGTAAAAATGCATCCTCTTCTTCCTTCACTACTTTCTGCACAAAACTTTCCTGTGCTTTTAATTCAGGGAATACTTTTTCGAACTGTGCAGCCAATGTCGGTAAGAGTTGATGTAACAAAGGTTGTTTATAACCGAGATAAGAATAATAGTAACGAACTGCCCTTCTTAAAATCCTGCGGATAACATAACCTGCACCGGTATTGCTTGGTAATTGACCATCGGCAATAGTGAAACAAATAGCACGGATATGATCTGCTAACACACGAAAAGCAACGCTTTCCTTATCATCGCCTGCAGTATATTTTTTACCAACGATCTTTTCTACTTCAGCAATAGTACCGGTGAAAATATCTGTGTCGTAATTGCTTTGTTTGTTTTGTAATACACGGGTTAAACGTTCAAAACCCATTCCTGTATCCACATGTTTGGCAGGTAATGGCTCAAGTGAACCATCTTTCAGGCGATTGAATTGAATGAATACATTGTTCCATATCTCGATCACTTGCGGATGATCATTATTCACCAATGTTTTTCCATCAACGAGTTTGCGTTCTTCATCGTTTCTGCAATCCACATGTATTTCAGTACAAGGGCCACATGGACCCGTATCACCCATCTCCCAGAAATTATCTTTCTTATTCCCTAACAGAATTCTGTCTTCAGCAATCACTTTCTTCCATTCATTCCATGCTTCTTCATCTTTCGGAATATTTTCTTTTTCATCACCTTCAAACACGGTTACGTATAAACGATCTTTCGGAATGCCATACACATCGGCCAACAGTTCCCAACTCCATGCAATGGCTTCTTTCTTGAAATAATCGCCAAAGCTCCAGTTGCCCAGCATTTCAAACATGGTGTGGTGATAGGTATCAACACCTACTTCTTCGAGATCGTTATGCTTACCGCTAACACGCAAACATTTTTGTGTATCGGCCACACGGGTGTGCTCAGGTTTCCTGTTGCCGAGGAAATAATCCTTGAACTGGTTCATCCCTGCGTTGGTGAACAGTAAAGTAGGATCATTCTTCACTACTATCGGTGCCGAGGGAACGATCTGGTGCTTTTTTGAAGCAAAAAAATCTAAATATTTCTGTCTTATTTCAGCGGCAGTCATCATATTCATCCCGTGTTTGGATTGATTTTTGAGGAGTGATACACCTATATTTGTAAAACCCCTTTTTAATGGATAGCAAAGGTAAGCCAAACCTATGACCACCTGATTGCTTATATGAAGAAAGTAAAGTATTTCTACAATACAAATACGCTCCGGTATGAGAAACTGGTGACGCCCCTGCGGGTAAAACTGCTGCGGGTGTTTAGTTTTTTGGCGGCTGTTACGGTGGCGGGCTTTCTTTTTATGCAGATCTCCTATCGCTATTTCCCATCGGCCAACGAGCAACGGTTACGGAATGAGAATAACCGCATAAAGGATAATTACAGCATCTTGAGTGGAGAGATCAAGCGGATGAACCAGGAACTCCGTGAAATTGAAAAACGGGATAACCAGGTGTATCGTTCCATTTTTGAAGCAAGTCCTATTCCTGACAGCGCAAGAGCCAAGATGATGGAAAAACAGGCAGAAGATCGCTTGATTGCAAGCCTTAGTGAAGATGAACTCAACACAACCATTCTTCAGCAGATCAATACCCTTCGCAACAGGATCTATGCACAAAATATTTCGTTCAATGCAATTGACGGGATGATCAAAAACAAAGAAGCATTATTGGCTGCAACACCCGCAATTCAACCGGTGAGCAACAAAGAATTATCGAGACTAGCTTCGGGCTTTGGTTATCGTATCGATCCTGTTTATAAAACAACAAAATTTCATGCTGGTCTCGACTTTGCCGCACCGCAAGGCACACCTATTTATGCAACGGCCGATGGTATTGTAACGCTTGCCGGTAATACAGCCAATGGTTATGGTAACCATGTTGTGATCAACCATGGTTATGGCTATGAAACATTGTATGGTCACATGGTGCGTGTGAAAGCAAGAAGAGGACAAAAGATTCGCCGTGGTGAAGTAATTGGCTGGGTGGGTAGTACCGGGAAAAGTACTGGCCCTCATTTGCATTACGAAGTACATAAAAATGGCCGTGATCTCGATCCTATCTATTTCTTTTATAATGATCTCACGCCTGAACAATTTGATCGTATGCTCAAGATAGCGGCAACGGGTAATCAGAGCTTCGATTAAACACAGCCGATAGCGGGTAGTGGATAGTTGGTAGTTGGTAATGTTGTAAGCATTAACTATCGGCTAACAACTAATGACTATCGGCTTCTCTCTGATTCCTTACTTTTGCTGAAACAACTTACATCTGGCAACACCTGCGCAAATAGCATTTGAATTTGATGAACCGCCAAAGTCGGCTCCACGACGTGGACGCAAACCATTGAACAAACCTCCTAAGCCCAAGCAAAAGCGTGGTCGTAAGAGTTTGAAAGATATGGGCGATGAAGCAGAGTTTGTTGAACTGCCATCAGATGAAGTGCTGGGCAAAAAATTATATTACAGTATTGGTGAAGTATGTGATCTGTTTCACATCAACCCTTCTTCGATCCGTTATTGGGAAACTGAATTCAGTTTCCTGAAGCCACGTAAGAATAAAAAAGGAGATCGGTTTTATAATGCAACCGAAATAAAAAAGATCCATCTTATCTATTACCTGCTTCGTTTTAAAAAATACAGCATTGAAGCAGCTAAAGATTATTTAAAGCAACATAAGGATGACACTGATGTGCGCTTTGAATTGGTGAAAAGCTTACAACAGATCAAACAATTTTTGCTGGCACTCAAAGCCGACCTTTAAAATAATTCGTGCAACGAAAACAATTAGTAACAAATGAAAATCTTAGCAGCAGTCGTACTTCTTTTTTTATCAATCAACAGTTTTTCACAGGTACAATATGAAGTTTCAAAAGATTCGCAAAACGGACAGAAGACGCTCAAAGGCATTTTAAGCCGTGAGTTATTGCTGAACGATGCTGAATTTGCATGGATGAAAAACGACATCAGCTGGTATAAACCAAATGCTGATTGTGTTACAAATCTTACTGCAGTAAAAGACACCATTCAACTGATGGTGTTTGTTGGAACATGGTGTGAAGATTCACAGATCGTATTTCCACAGTTATTGAAAATGCTCGACCAGGTTGGGTTTAACATGAAGCGGTTAACTGTGATTGGTATTGACCGCCAAAAAACAACATTGGGTTCACTTACGCAGGCATTAGGTGTTACCAAAGCACCAACAATTATGGTATTAAAAGGCGGTAAAGAAATTGGTCGTGTGGAAGAATTTGGCAAATACGGCATCTACGATAAAGAACTTGCTGAAGTATTGGTGAAAGCAAAATAATATTCACGTTTTTAAAATGAATGCAATCAGGTAACACTGGTTGCATTTGTTGTTTTATGCAACAGCCATTTTTCTTTTTCTAACAGGTACTCGAAATTCAGCTTTTCCGGTTCGCCATGATAAGCAACAGAAAGTTCTTTCTCCTTCACTGCACCAATGCGGCCAATGGCAATTTGTGACCGGATGTTATTTGCGCCAATGTGAAAAAGAATTTTATCGACGTATTGAAATGCATGATCGATCATTAATGCTTTCATCGCCGGGTTATAAGCTTTGCCCCAAAACTTACGTGCAATAAATGTATAACCGATGAGTAATGAATTTTCCGCTTCGTTATAATCATAAAAACGGGAGCTGCCTGCCACTTCACCAGTGAGTTTATCAATGAGCAGCAAAGCTCCTTTTGATTCCATAGCTCCTTCAAAATAGGTTTGAAATACTTCCCGCTTGTAACGGTCTTTGTTGGGATGCTGCTCCCAGATCAATGGGTCAGACGCTACGGAATACAGTCGCTCAAAGTCATTCGGCTGCAACGGCTGCAGGCGGATGAATTCATTTTCCAGAACAGGTTGTAAGTTGATACTCATAATTTATCTGATCCTTAAAATTACTGTTTGCATTGTTATTTAAAAAGAAATTCCCTGCCGGTAAAAGACAGGGATTTCAAGGTGTAAGGTTAGCCCGTTTTAATAATCCAAAATCAACCTATGCATGTAATAAAAAGAAATTCTCTACGTGTGCATCATACATACTTTGTTGCTTTATGTGCCGGGCTGGGTTTTGCTGTTGCTTTCCTGCACTGGCCACGATCAATAGCAACATGGCCGATACAAGCAACAAAAAAATAAATCCATCATATTTATAAAACCGTTTCATCGTATGCACTGTTAAAATCCAGTTGCGGAAGTTTGATGCTGATCAATAATACGACCGGCACAAACAACAACAGGAACAAGGTTATTTTTCCAATTAACTTCATCACATTTATTTGATAAGATTTACAAAGCTCAAACTATTACTGCAGTTGCACAATCACCAAAACCGGTTAGAGTACTCAACAAGTCTATAACTCATCGTCTGTATGTCAACAGGAATTTGCTGGTAAGCCATGGCAAATCAGGTTGAAGGATCATTTCCGTTTCATTCAACTTCAGCACAAACATTTTTTGATGACTGATAGTGAGAACAGAATCACCAGAAAGACTCCAGCTGAAATTACTATCACCCGGAATATCACATGCTTTTGCATTATCAGAAAAAGTCCCGTTGCCTGAAGGATGAAAAAGGTAACTGTTATCGCTCTCGCAATCCTTTATCTGATTTTCACCAGCTTCGACAATACCATTGGTATTATCGTCAAATCCAACTGCATTTAATATCCATGCTTTCTTTGTAAGCAACTTGAAACTGTTATTCTCTTCTACCGGTTTAGCTGTTTGCTTTTTACAACTTGCGGCAACAATGACCAGTATCATAAAAAGTAATCGCATAATACTACAGTTTAAAAAGTTATTTCCTGATGCTGTTTACAAACTCAGTAATATCTGCTGCAAACTTTAGCGGCTCCTCCCAATGAATAGCATGTCCAGTACCCTTGTAAGTAATGTATTTTGCATGGCTGATATTTTTCTTCAGCAATTCTTGCCCGCCACTATGAAAAAAAGCATCAGCATCACCCCACAAAATGAGAACAGGTGTTTTGATATTCTTCAATTCTGCAACGTAGTCAACATCAACCAATCCTTTAAATGCAGCCTTGAATGCTATTACCGGCATTTTCATACTTTCATCAACCAGTAAATTGAAATATGCACTATCAATGGGTTTATTTAATGTTGCTTTTTGAAAGTCGACCATAAATGAACGTTCGACCGCAGTCTGCATTTTCTCAACTTCACTATAAAATTCAGGCATCCCGGGATTTCTTTTAATTGCAGGATCGGATGCAACAATAACAACTCCTTTCAACAGTTGCGGATAATCCAACGCAAACTGCTGCGCAATAATTCCACTCATAGAATGACCAACAATAAAGGCAGATCCCAATTTCTTTTGTTGAATAAATGCGGCGATATCGGCTGCAAAATCTTTTGGATGATAACCGCTTACCGGCTTTGACGAATTACCATGCCCCCGGTGTGTAACAGAAAATGCGTGCATTGATTCAGGTAATAATGGCAATATCTTTTCAAACGAATGCCATGAATCGCTAATGCCATGCAGAAAAATAACAGGAGCACCTTTTGTATTTCCCTTTTCTACATATTCCAGCTTAACACCTGTTGAGAGTTGAATGTATTGTTCCTTCAGCACAACGTCCGTTAATTGTGCCTGATTAAATGTATTTGTTGTTTTAGCTGATTGTGCTTTCAATACAACTGAAGCGACACCCATCAGCAGAAAAAAAAATAAATGCTTCATACATATTCTGTTTAATGATTTTAAATAAATGACTTAGTTTAACACAGGGCTCTTCCTCAACTTCGATCCGGTCATTAAGTAATGATTGATGGCTTCTTCCCAATAATTCATATTGGCATTAAAGGCAGTTACTGCATCCTCTTCAATCCACTTATTTGCATCTTCATTCAATGCGGTGTATTCATACTTGATATCAGCAGTTGTTGTTCCATCGGCATTATCAGTTAATTCTATATCAATAGCAACAACCATTTCACCGGGTGTTACCCGCACAAAAGCAAGCTGGAAAAGTTCTGAATCATATTTTGTGATGTACCATGTGGTTCTGTTGTCGCCACTTGCCGGAGTGATAAACACACATCCTTTCTCAGCAAGACCGGAAACAGAAAAGATCATTTCGTAGGTCCAGCCATCGATCCAATCTGCTTCACGAACCGGACAAAGCAATGGAAACACCTCTGCAGCTGTGCCTCTATTAAGCTGTTTGCGACGAAGACCAACACTTTTTGACGTGAACGTTTGCATAAACGATAGTTTAAATTTTTCAAAAATGAATTCATCAGCATTCAGATGAATAACAACAGTGTGCAACGTTTCGATTTCATCACACACTGTGGTTGAAGAGCTATTGTTTTGGTAACAGGTAATGATCTGTTAACCAGTTACCGATCTTTGTACCCATCTCCTGTCCTGCATTACATGAAAAACGAAAGTGAATGCCTGCCATCACTCTTGATGATGCATTTTCATTAGCAGCCTGGCTGAAACTTGTAAAGCTTCTTGTGCTTCCCTGTGGTACTGCTGTAAAAGAAGTCATGGTAAAAGGCGTGTTATCACCAAGCAACTTTGCTAAGACAGCCGCACCTGCATTTCCTAATGCGCTGTGTGTTGATGGATAATCCTGGATAGGTGGCGTTACTTCAGATGGCTCCCATGTAAGATCTGCAGGTGTAGCATCGTTACCATCACTGGCTGCTGCACGGATTGCAGTGTATGGACGCCAGAAATTATAATGAAGTTTTGAGTCCCAGCCTGCAATGTATGCATCAGCCAACGCCATATCCACCAAAGCAAACAAACGTGCTGCTTCAAACAGGTTGAGTTTTTTATTGGTAGCTGCTACTCGTGCAACACGATTCCAGCCTGCTTCAGAAAACTCATACCAGAATTTTGAATAAGCTGTTTCATCAGCTGTACGTGTAGTGCTGTTCAGCTTACCACGTTCTTTCACTTCAATAAAACTACCGGTATACAACTGACTTGTTAATGCAGGAGGTGCAACAGAACGGAATTGATTCTTCGTTTGTAAACCAAACGGTTTTACATTTTCCCAAAAAGGTGCAAAAATAAAATTGAAGGGAGGAACAACATTATAAACACCCGGTACTTCTGATGGTTGGATCAAACCAACAGGATCTGCTCCTGCACCATCTGTTGCTCTTAAGGCAAGAATGGCTTGTGCCGCCTGTTTTCCTAATGCAATTCCTTTTTCTTTTGCTTCAGGATTTTTTATTTTTTCAAGATCCACATTCAATGCAGAATCAAGATAATCTTTCTTTGCAGGAATTTCATTTAACAACACAGCATGCGCTGCAGAAACAGCTGCTGCAATAACATCCGCTTTTTTATCAATACCTGTGAAAGCATAGGTTTGATAAACAGGATATACCGCATTAATAGCATCATGCATCGCAAGATGCATCATTACATTAATTCTTGAAGCCATTAACGAGTGTTGATAAACCGGACCATCAAAAGCTTTGAAGGCAATTTCATTCCATTGAAGTACTACTGTGTTCGGTAATTTTTCGACTGTATTCCCAGGATTACTATTACGGGAACAGGCACTGATCATAGAAGCTGTAACAGTTAACAGCAACAACATTTTCTTCATCATTATAATAAGGTTTAATTGTGAACCGCAAAGATGAAGAAGTAACAAAGGGAAGACAATAACCGAACGGAGTAAAACCAATCACCAAAAGTGGTGAATCATAAAATAACCATGTGGTAGTGTGATGAAAGATTATTGTGCTTGTTCAGCATGGCTTAGTGATGTCCTTCCTCCAATCCATACAAAGCCATCACCTGCTTCAACAATTATTTCTCCACCTTCAACTGAAGCCTGACAAGCATAGAGTTTTGTTTTATTAAACCGCTTTGACCAATAGCCAGCAAGCACCGAATGCACTGAACCTGTAACAGGATCTTCATCAATTCCGATCCACGGACAAAACGAACGAAGCATATAATCAAAACGGTCATCATCAGAAACGGATGTGAGCACCACCTCTTTGATAGTGTCGCTACTGTTCATCAATTGCTGATAGAGCGGCTTCACTGATCGCAACTCAGCTGCACTGCCCAATTCAATAAACAATGTTTCCAATTCAGCACAAAAACTCGCAGTTGCTATTTCTTTAACCTGCAAGCTTTCCAATAATTGTGTCGACACATTAACAGGAGAGAGTGAATAAGCAGGATACTTCATCAGTATCGCTTCTTCCTGTTGTCTTGCATTGATCTTTATTTGCTCAACAGTAATAAAGCTGATGTCATCTTTTCCAAGTAAATCAAATAACACTTTAGCAGCAGCTAATGTTGCATGGCCGCAGGCAGGTATTTGTTTTGCAGCAGTAAAATATCGAATTGAAAAAAGAACGCTTTGCCTTGTTACAATATCTACAAAAGCCGTAACGGGTACATTAAATTGTTTCGCAAGTTTCAGGCATTGTTCGTTTTCGCAAGGTTCTTCAACAAGACAAACAACTGTAGGATTACCCTTACAGTTTGTGCCGGTAAACGTATCGATGAAAAAGGTTTGCATTATTGAAATGAATCAGTGTTGGTATGCTAATCAACAATAAATAACTCGCATCCTGTTTTTGTTGATGAGCGATGTGCCTCACAATCATCACCAACAATATACATCGTGTCTTTTGTGAGCGAAAATACACTGCCATCTTCCAGTGTCGTTTCCATTTCTCCACTTACACAATAAAGAACATGGCCTTTTTTACACCAATGATCAGCAGTGTAGCCTGGAGAGTAAAACACTTTACGGATTCGTATGTCATTCATCATCACGACTTGCCAGTGAGCCATACCTGAATCGCCTTTGTGTTCTTCAACAGGAATAGTAGCCCAGTCAATGGTTTGAAAATTAAAAGGAGAAAGTTTCATGCGTGAAATGCTGATTGTTGCTGTGAAAGATGAACAACAAATTTACACAATTCGCTCCTTCATCGCTTTACTCACCACTTCGGTTAACGATGCAACGTGTAACTTTTCGTAGATCTTTTTTACATGGCTCCGTACAGTTTCATAGCTGATGGAAAGTTTATCAGCGATCATTTTATAACTGAGTCCATCAACAATACAGCTCAACACTTCTTTTTCCCGTGGAGTGAGATTATAATCCGGCACTTCTTCCGGTTTAAAGAGCTGCGGTATCTGTTGCATCCGGTTAAACACCTTGCGTGCAATTGAAGGACTCATCGGCGAACCGCCATACTGCAGTTCGTTGATGGATTCAACAAGCTTCGTGTTTAAAAAATTCTTTAGCAGATAACCTGATGCACCTGCACAAATCGAATCAAACACACGGTCATCATCTTCAAATACCGTTTGCATCAATATCAATACTTGTGGAAATTCTTTTTTGATTGTGCGTACTGCTTCAATGCCCGTCATACCCGGCATCTCAATATCCATCAGTACAATATCTGGTTTGCACTCACGAATATCTTCTATACAATCCAATACATTACTGAAAGAGCCTGCAACTTCAAACTCAGGAACTGTTTGCAACAACATGGTAATGCTGTCACGAATGTTTTTATTGTCGTCAAAAATGGCTATTCTCAGGCTCATAATAAGAATTAAAGATCGTAAAGAATTTGGCATCTGCCTATCACCGAATCAGGGGATAGGAAAACGAAGTTTGATGGTTGTTCCTCCGCCCGGTACACTTTCAATATGCATGGTTCCTTTCATTTCTTTAGCCCGCATTTCCATATTCCGTAAACCGTTACCGGATAACGACTGCGAAGCTTTTGCTTTCATTGTGGCAGGGTCAAATCCAACTCCATCATCTTTCACCAGCATTTCCAGGTGATGATGAGTTGCGCTGATCTTTACCTCCAGATTTTTGCACTGTGCATACTTCAACACATTATTTACTGCTTCTTTAAAAATGAGGTAAAAGTTTTTACGCTTGGTCATCTCAAGGTTCAGAAGTTGTACCGCAGGATCGTAAGTAAACGACAGCTTGATTTCTTTTGATGCCAGCAACGGCTTTGCATACGACTGCATGCGCTGTAACATCACATCCATATGATCATTACGTGGATTGATGGCCCACACAATATCATTCATTTCTGAGATCATCTCACTGGATGTTTCACTGATCTTTTCCAGCGTATCCTGCAGTTGCTGTTCTTTCTGCTGTTGTTTGTAAATTTTTGCCACTTGACTATAAACGGAAATACTACTGAGTGTTGAGCCAACATTGTCGTGCAGATCCTGCGCAATTTTATTACGAATTGCCTGCAACTTCACTAATTCATTGATGCGGTAACGATACACTGCATACGCAATACCTGCTGCAAAGAATGCACACAATACAAAAAACCACCAGCGCTTCCAGAATGGCGGAATGATCGTTATCTGCATTGATGCCATTTCTTTACTCCACACACCGGGCTTGTTTGTTGCACGCACCCGAAATGTATAATCCCCTCCTTCAAGATTGGAAAAGCTTACTTTATTTTCTGTATTAAGATCGATCCATTTTTTATCAAACCCTTCCAGCATGTACTGGTAATGGACTGGTGAACCCGAGGAAAAATCAGGTGCCGAAAATTCAATGGTAATATAGTTTTGATTGTGCTGAAGTGAAATACTTTTTTCATTCAGTAAATGACTGTGCGATTCATTGAAGATGCGGAAATCAGTAAGATAAACCATCGGTTGTTGCTGGTTGATCTTGATCTGCTGTGGCTGAAAAGAAATAAAATAACCATTACCCGCTGCATATAATTTTCCATCTGCATCTTTATAAATACGTCCCTGTACACCACCTGATTTTTCAATATCAGGCAATTGAAAACTGCTGTATGATTTTGTGAGCGGATCGTACTTATGCAGATTACCATTGCCAATCATCCATACATTCCCGGCACGATCGACCTGCAAACCTTCGAGCAAATTATTTCCCTCTGCAATATGTGTGGCCGTTTCATTCTTCACGTGGAAATAATGTAATCCTCCACCAAACGTACTCAACCATAAATTACCATTCCCATCTTCTGCAATATCATACACATTGTTGTTGCTTAATCCGTTTGATTTTGAAGGATCGTTTATGAAAAAATTCAGTTTGGGCGCTGAGTTTTTTGTCCACTTACCTAATCCATGTTTTGTTGTTGCCATCCAGATGGCGCCGGCTTTTGTTTTACAGATCGAACGGATAAGATTGTCTTTAATGTTGAAGCGTTGAATAATTTTCTTTGTTGAATCGAGACGGGAGACCCATTTCATATCCACAAGATCGTAGTAAGTAAGAAAGTGGCCGTATGGTGACACAAGTAAAACCGGGTGATCATCAATCGTATCTTCTACAACTGATGTCACATTCGACTTAATGATCTGGTTCATTACACCATCTTTTTCTGTATTTGGTAATAATGAAATTGAAACTGTTTTGGGATCGAAACGAAACAGTGAATAATTAGTACCGAGGTAGTGATTGCCCTCTCGGTCTTTAAAGAATCGGCTCACACCAATTGGCGTGCCTTTATATTGTAATGGTCGATGTTCAAAATCAGCACGGCCGTTGCGTTGAATATACAAACCTTCAGAAGTGCCGATCCAGAGATCTTTGCTTTCATCTTTATAAAAATCGTGGATCACTACATCTTTACCGAAAGGGCGTGGTAAAAACGTTTGCTTAAATTGTTGCTGCAATGGATTACTCACACTTACGCCTTTGTTTGTGCCAAGCCAAACAACACCTGCCGGATCAATATAAATGCAATTGATACGGTTCGCTGCAACTGTTCCTTCTTTTGATGGATCATGTGGGAAGTGTTGAAACTTCTGTTGCTGGGGATCATAAATATACAAACCATTGTAGCGGCCGCCGATCCAGACATTCCCTTGTTTATCTTCTGCAAAACTCAATGCCTCTTCATTGATTACATTGGCAGGAATTGTTTGCTCCTGCTTTGTAACAGTATTGAGTTTATAAATTAGTTTGTCCCATGATCCGATCCAGATATTCTTATTCCTGTCGCTGAATAAACTTGTAACGGTTGCATGCGGAAGCTTTGCATAGAGATTACCATAACGCTCATCCATTTCGTAGCGTAATGTTTGCGGATGTATTTTTAACAAACCGCCACCTTGCCGGCCCACCCATATCTTACCATCAGAACACATGGAAAGTGCAAGCGCTGTATTGGTGCCAACACGTGCAGGAACAGTGAAGCGTTCTGTTTTTTTATCGAACCTTACTACATACGACCCACTTGTTGCAAGCCAAAGAATGCCCTGATTGTCTTCCAGTAATTTGTTGATGATATTTACAGGTATCGAAGAACTGTCGCCGGGAGTATGACGATACTGTTTGAATTGTTGCGCAGGAGGAAGATGTTGATCATATTTTGTTAATCCACCGTCAGCAGTTGCGATCCAGATAATACCTTCTTTATCTTCCAACAGATCAGTGATGATATTACCGGAGATGGTTGCTTTATTGCCGGGATCGTTTCTGAAAACGGTGAACTTATTTCCATCAAAACGATTCAATCCATCATCCGTACCCATCCACATAAACCCACGCTGATCACGAAGAATGCAATTGACTTTGTTGTGCGATAAACCATTCTGCACCGTTATCCTTGTAAAATAATAAGCCTGTTGTTGTGCCGACACAACAATGCAACTGAATAGAAAACAGATAACAGTTAGTATTTTTTGCATAGCAGGTTTACATGTTAAAGTTAATTCATGCATATCTCAATCAAAAGCCTCTTATAAAAAAGCCGACACCACCAGGTGCCGGCCCATCAAAACCAAACCACTGTACATTATTGAAGTGAGACCGGCTCACTGTAAATAAGATCGTCCAGTACGATAAGATCATGCGTTCCGCCCTGTGAAATATCTTTTGTATTGCCCGTGAGCATTCCGTTATGCCCGATCCTGACAGATGTAATTTTTGTTTGCTTGAAATAAACGCCGAGGAAAGAAAACTTACTTCCACTCTTTTGTGCAGGTACATAAAATTTGCCCTTGCTCACAGCACCGCTGAAAAATTCAATAAAGGTTGATTGCTCTGTATCTACATCGGCAAACACAGCGCCGAATCCTTGAACAGATGCGGGTTGATGTTGACCTGCTACTTCAAATTCAATACCCCACAATGATGATTCCGTATTTGCAAAAACTTTATCGCCGCTGAAAGCAGCAAACTCTGTTGCTGATGCTGCATTAACTTCAGAAAAATTACTTGCACTCACCATAAAGCTTCCTTCATCTGTATAGCCCAATCCTCTCTGCCGGGAAACGATTGCCTGGTCGCCAACAGGATTAAAAAAGTCAAGCGGAAGCTTCCGCCCCATCAATTCAATTGGGATGCCATCCCAGTTTATTTCTCTTCGTCCACCCGTTACACCGGTTGTTGTGTTCAACACCGGGCCAACAAGATTTCTGAACGTGTTTATTGTTGTTTCAATATTGCCTGATGCACGCAACACCACTGCATCAGTTTGTGTTTCTTTATTTTTTTTGCAGCTTGCACTAATGATCAATAGAAGAGTTGCAGCAACAACTTGCTTAATTTGTTTCATTTTGAGATAAGGTTTGAATTGCAAAATTCCGATTGACAGGTATGCAAAACAATCCCCTAATGTGGTGACAAAAAATCCCCTCCTGAAGGAGGGGACCACGTAAAACCAACTCTAGAAACTACTGCTAAATATTTAGTCTATTGCTTTGGGTTCATCGTAAATAAAATCATCCATCACTACCACATCATACATTCCGCCCGCACTGATATCTTTATCACCTAACGGAACTTCGCCTGCTTTGATCACCACTTTTGCAATCTTCACACCCGGAATACGCACTCCAAGAAATGAAAATTTTCCTTTTCCTGTTTGCGGATGTGCCATAAACACACCAAGGCTTTCATAGTTGTCATCAAATAATTCTATTGTTGTTGAACTGCCTTTTTCGATATCAGAAAACACAACACCAAAACTTTCAACGTATGCTGTTGTGTTTGTACCTGGAACTTTGAACTGCACCTCTGTGAAATTAGAATAAGCCGGCATGAATGTTCTTGAAGGACTGAACGTTGCAAACTCATCTGCATAACTCGGATCAATATCTGCGAAATTATTATTGCTGATGCGAAAGCCGGAGAAATTAAGAAAAGTGATGCCACGTTTTCTTCCGTTTGGTAATGCAGGATCAATTTGCGCAAAGAAGTTACCCGGGAATAGATTGTTATTGGTAAACTCTGCAGGCACTCCGTCCCAGTTTACTTCTCGTCTTCCACCAACTGCACCGGGTGCTGTATTTAACCCACCACCGATGGCAGCACGAAATTGATCTAAGCCTATTGTAATATCTGCAGCGGTACCAAACGCCTTGAATATTTCCGGCTTATTAGTTGCCTTTGCAGCAAATTCAAAGCTGTTGCTTTTATTTGCAACAACAAGACTATCATATTTTTCACATGCTGCGAAGCTGAACGAAAGAACAGACGCAGCAAGAAGAGTTTGTTTGAAATGTTTCATGATTGTTTAATTATAGTTTGAGAATAAAGGGTAATGAGAACAGTACTACCACATTTACTGTAAGAAATTACTTTTTACTTTTTTGCATAATAAGGAGTTCGCCGTTCATGTCTACTTTCAACTTACGGGATATCTGCCCATCGTTAATGAGAAAACCATAGATAATTCCACCGCCCGATGGATTGTATTCATATGCCTGGTAAATGATGCTGCCGGGGAACCGTTGTTCAATCTGCCGAACAATTCCCACAGGTGTGTTTTTCGCATTAAAGTACTGCCCGACACCTAGATAGTTATTGTCTTCATCAAAGAAGGCATGCATTTCAGTATCGCCTTTTTTAAAGCTGGCAATATAAATATCATTCTTCTTTGTCCAGGCTGCCTTTGTGTCTTCACCAAAGTGGCGTACAAAAGTTGATTTGATTTCGTTGGTAACATTCTCGCCGTTACCTGCGTTTAGCTGTACAGCAAATAACAAAGCTGCTATTGCTGCCAAAAAAAACCGTTTCATAATGCTTTTCATTTTTTTGATGATAATTGTTTAACGCTGCAAAGATGAATCAATGCAAGCGCCGGTACAATCGCCGATCATGTGAAAAACATCACTAAAAGTGGGGAGAGAAAAATTAAGGTTGATTGCCTGCAAGCTCAATACCAAGTCCTTCCATCATCCGAAGAATATTAAGATTGATCGTTTGTTTTATTTCCTGGAAAAGTGCAAACTCAATGGTTTGTGTAAAATAATCTACATGAATAATAATTGATTTGGAACCAAGTTCATTCAACACAACGGTACTGGTTTCAATTTGTTCCTGTTGTTGCAATAGCATTTCGATCTTCGCAATAAGATCGTTGATTTGCCTGGCAGTTGTTCTTATATTCAGCTCCAAACGGATTTCGGCTTTGCGTTGTGTACGTAACGTAAGATTATCAAGAATGCTATCCACCATTTTCTTATTGGGCATCGTTAAGAAGGTTTTCTGTTCTGTTCTGATGCGGGTACTTCGTAAGCCGATCTTTTCAACAGTACCTGTAACACCTTCTACTTTCACCAGGTCGCCCAACGTAAATGGTTTATCAAAAAAGATGATGAAGGATGCAATTAAATTTTCAAGACTTTCTCTTGTTGCCAATGCAACAGCTGCTGTAACAATACTAAGCCCGGTAATAAGACTGGAAATATCGAAATTGAAAACAAACTTCGAGAACATGATGATGCCGATAATGATCGCTACTACTTTAAAAAAATCCCGGAAGAACACTACCAGTTGATTGTCGCTCTGGTCAGGTGTTTGATCGGCTTTTGCTTTAAACACCAGTGCAATAAAATCAATGAACCTGCGCAGCAATCGAATGAAGAAAACGACCAGTATTGCTTTGCCGGTTGCTTCAATAATTTCTTTTGAAGTGATCTTGTACAACTCAACATCAAGTACTGATGGAAAGTTGAGTTTATGAAAGGAGAAAATTACCACCATCCACACTACAAACCATTCCATGGGGATCAGCACCAATGCAATAAACTGATCACGGGATACATATTTTTTGGCTCCGGGAAAAAAACCATACAGCAGCCCACATAAGAATTTTGATACAATTCCTTTCAGCAAATACATCGCCAGCAGAATACCAGCGATCCATAAATAACTGATGAGGGGATTATCAAATACAAGTGTTTGCAAAAATTCAGGCATATGCAAAAATAATGTTCAGCAGATTTACTTGCGGTTAAAATGTGTAATGCAGAACGGTACCGTTCTGTAACAGGTAAAAATGGCCGGGCCTGATCACCGCTTTTTCCCTAACCTGTAAAAAAGCAGGCAGGGTAAATTTCTTTTCCGTTAATGTACCGGTTGTATAAGCCAGCAACTGCTGTCCTTCTATACCAACAATCGTTTTACCAAATATGGCAAGGTCAGTAAGTCCTTTGTAAGATATCTTGTTTTTAAAGGAGCCGTAAATATCAAATACATAAATTCCTTTTTCAGGATCGTAGAGATACACAAATCCATCCTGGTCGAAGATATGCGTGGGGTTGGGCACTTCATCGAAGATGATACGGAAATCAACCGTTTCACTCAGCAGCTTTCCATCTTCACCTATTTTTTTCAGTTTGCTTACTTGTTCATCATATACCCAGATATTGTTATCATAACTCTGCGCAATTGCTTTTGCCTGGAAGATATCCTGCTTGCGCAGGTCAATGGTGTTCACACTGTTTAAAAACCGATCGAGCACAACAACTGTTGCAAAGCTTTTATAATACAGCAATACTTTCAATGGATTGGTCGCATCAATGGAATAAAGTTTCCCATATCTGCGCACATCATTAAACACACCTATTGAATCGCCATTCGCATTCAGTTTTTTGAGCTGGTTATTTTTTGAAAGCAGGTAATAATTGCCGAGATTATCAATACTAAAATCTATATAGTCGCCTTCCACCGTTTTTACTTCTGTAAACACAGCATTTTGCGCAACACAGATGTTTGCAAACAGAAAACATGTTATGGAAAGGATCAGTTTCATTTATAGTAGATCAGTTCTAATTGTTCACCATCAAACGATGCATAACTGAAATAACGTATCCAGTCGCCAAGGTTTATGTAACGGCTTTCATCAGTCAGACGAAAATCAATGGGCAGGTGTCTATGCCCAAACACAAAAAAATCAAACTTTTTTTGCTGCAGTACTTCTTTACAGTAAACGATCAGCCATTCATTGTCTTCCCCCAGGAATTTTTCTTCGGTTGCGCCTGTTTGTGCACGACTTCTCCGGCTGAGATAATTGGCCAGTCCAACACCAACGTACGGTGGTAATATCCCGAACAACCATTTGCAAACCGGATTGCGAAATACTTTCTTCAGCATTTTATATCCATGATCACCGGGGCCTAACCCATCGCCATGACCTATGAAGAATGTTTTACCTGCATACTCAAATTCTTTTGGTTCATGATACACCGGGATGTTCAATTCCTTCTGTAAATAATCGTTCATCCACATATCATGATTGCCAACAAAGAAATGAATCGGTATTCCTGCATCAGTTATCTCAGCCAGTTTTCCCAGCAAACGCACATAACCTTTGGGAACCACTGTGCGATATTCATACCAGAAATCAAACATATCGCCCACAATAAAAATAACTGCAGCATTGTGCTTGATCTCATCTAAAAACTGAACGATCTTTTTTTCACGAACAAGACTCTGTTCATAGTTGGGTGCCCCCAAATGAAAATCGGAAAGAAAATATATTTTTTTACCGGGAGGAAGTTGCATCAAACAAATATAAAGAAGCTGCGGAACACCACTACTATTTTGCTTTTTGTCGCATGTACTCCAAAACATCCCCACTTTCAATAACAGGCTTATCTGTTACATCGCACTTATACCAATAGATCCAGGCGTTAAACTCGCCATTATCAGTATATACTGTTGTGAGTGCACGTTCGTATAGCTGCACTTCACCTTCTTCGGGATGCACTCCTTCATAATCATCTAACTGGCTGATGGCCCAATCAAATTCATCGGGGGAATTAGCTTCGTATAATTCGCCAATGATAAAGTGATCATCTGTTGTTGGTAAGGCGGCTGGATATTCAACCAGATCGTACAACTTGCCTTTTACTTTTCCATCGGCAAGATGCTTAAAATAAGGAGCAATATATTGAAAGGCAGGGCCATGAAAACCTCTGCGTAAACTTCCGTAAACAAATATTAATTGTATGGCATTATTCATGCCTTAAAGATACAATGAAGAAGGAACAAGATTCAAGAAAACAAGGCACAGGAAGGAAAATACAATGCCCAAAAAACAAGTTACAAGAAATCAAAACCCAAATTCTAAAACACCAATACCCAATTCCCTAAAAATCATCCTTCAATCAAAAACACAAATACTTCTTTGGGGCCATGCACACCCACCACCAATGTTTTTTCAATGTCGGCTGTGCGGCTGGGGCCTGTTGCAAAGCTTATAAATGATGGCAACTGCCCATTATACTTTTCACGCAGCGCAAGTAATGCATCTTTCAGATCATACACTAACTGGCTTGTATAGGCGATGCAAACATGAACAGGGGCATATACACTTGTTGTACGTCCGCTTTCATTGGCTGTACTCAACACCATTGTTCCTGTACGACTCACCAGTAATTCGCAGGTGGTTAAACTCACATCCGAATCAGCAAGGTTGTTATGAAAGTTGATCGCTAATTTTTGCTGCCTAAAGATGTCGATCAGCTTTTTTTCCCTGCACACTACTTTATCCCATTTGCGTGTGGCAGCTAATTGCAGGAGTTGATCAGCCATATCCTGTTCATCGGCACAGAAGGTAAACCTGCCTTGCAGTTTTGTAAACTCCTGCGCAAACTGCACAGCCATATCATCAACCGGCGGTTGAAATACGCTGCTGTTTCCTTCACTATGGGGAAAAGGAACAGGCACCGGATGACTCAGTGCCTGTCTTATTTTTTTAAGAATATTTTCCTTTGCGGGAGAAATGCTCATACTGATTACAAAGTTTCTTTCAAGTCACGACCTTCTTTGTCAACGTTTGCTGCATGCATCACCGGAACATTATCTTCATCTAACAATTTCTTATGTTCAAACGGGCGCTTGCCGATCAACGCTTCCACATCACTCTGGAACAACACTTCTTTTTCCAATAATGCCTTCGCCAGTTTTTCTACATCACCTTTCTTTTCAGTAAGCAATGCTTTGGTGCGCATGTAAGCAGAATCAATGAGCAAACGAACTTCGTTATCAATCATCTCTGCTGTTTTCTCGCTATAAGGCTTTGTGAATGTTTGCTCCTGGTTCGGATCATAATAGCTGATGTTACCCAGCTTATCATTCATACCATAAACGGTGATCATTGAATAAGCAATACGTGTGATCTGTTGCAGATCATTACTTGCACCCGTTGAAATTTTTCCAAAGAAAATATCTTCACTTGCACGGCCACCAAGTGTCATACAGATCTGATCGTTCAGTTGTTCGATGTTATAGAGATACTGTTCTTTTGGTGTGTATTGTGCGTAACCCAATGCTGCTGTACCTCTTGGAACAATGGTTACTTTTAATAACGGATAGGCATGCTCTAAATACCAGCCGCAGATTGCGTGGCCTGCTTCGTGGTAAGCAATGATCTCTTTCTCTTCGGGACTGATGAGTTTGTTCTTCTTTTCCAAACCACCAATTACACGATCAATTGCATCCTGGAAATCGCTCATATCAACTGCAGCTTTCCCTTTACGTGCAGCGATCAATGCCGCTTCGTTACATACATTGGCAATATCTGCACCGGCAAAGCCAGGTGTTTGTTCTGCCAGTTTATGAATATCGAGTGTTTCAGAAATTTTAATTGGTTTCAGATGCACTTTAAAGATCTGCTCACGACCTTTTACATCAGGACGATCAATAGAAATTTGTCGATCGAAACGACCCGGACGTAACAACGCCGGATCCAAAACATCGGGACGGTTTGTTGCCGCAAGGATGATGATACCGGTATCGCCACCAAATCCATCCATTTCCACCAACAACTGGTTCAATGTATTTTCACGCTCATCATTACTTACAATAGCATTTCTTCCACGTGCACGACCGATGGCATCGATCTCATCAATAAAGATGATACACGGTGCTTTTTCTCTCGCCTGCTTAAACAAATCACGCACACGACTTGCACCCACACCTACAAACATTTCCACGAAATCGGAACCGCTGATGCTGAAGAAAGGAACCTGTGCTTCACCGGCCATTGCTTTTGCCAGCAATGTTTTACCCGTACCGGGAGGACCTACCAGCAATGCACCTTTTGGAATTTTACCACCAAGTGCTGTATATTTTTTAGGTTGTTTCAGGAAATCAACGATCTCCATCACTTCCACTTTTGCTTCATCTAAACCAGCCACATCCTGGAAGGTAACATTCACTCTTGTTCCTTTTTCAAACAACTGAGCTTTTGATTTTCCAATGTTGAAAATACCGCCACCTCCAGGACCAGCTCCGCCACCACTGTTCATCTTCCGCATGAGTAAAACCCACAGGCCGATCAAAACGAGAATAGGTAAGAGTAAGCTAATGAGTGGGCTCAGCCAGTTTTCATCAGTACTGTAACTGGCAATAGGTTTACCGGTAACAGCTGTATTGGTTGTAATGATCTGCTGGATACGTTTATCGAATTCTTTATGATCTGCAACCGTGAACTCAAAGTTGAGCGGTTTGGTTTTATCGATCTTCACCTTTGCTTCCCTTGCCGTCACGATCTTTAAGATAGCCGGATCGTTCGCAGCTTCTGTTTTGAGTGTAACTCTTACAACATCCTTATTTCTCACAATGGTGTATTTTTCAACATAGCCTTTCATAAGCATGCTGTCTTCAAATACAACCTGTGAAGTGGGGATCGCATCGGGTGTAATTCCACGGTAGAGGTTAAAGCCGATCAAAACGGCAGCGATTAACGCATAGAGCCAGTAAATATTAAAACGAAACGGTTTACGGCCATCTTTCTTATCACCGCCGCTGCTGTCTGGATTATTTCCTTGATTCAAACTCATCTTGTTGTTTTTTTCCCTTCGTCCGGGATTTCAGATAGTATTACAAATAAGTAGCTAAAAGTTTCAGGTGGTAACTGTTAATATTTTGCTGATGTAGTGTTATTCATGATCAGCAGCAGCAGCATCGCTCCACATTTCCTCAAGCCGGTAAAATTTTCTTGTTTCGGGATGAAAAATATGCACCACCACATTTACATAATCCACCAGTACCCATTGCAACGCACTCATCCCTTCATGACGGTAAGGCCCTTCGCCACATTCTTCTTTCACCAGGTATTCAACATGGTCGGCAATGGCTTTTACCTGTGTGGTGCTGCCTGCTTCGCAGATGATGAAAAAATCAGAAACGGCTTCCGGTATCTTCCGCAAATCGAGGCTGATGACGTTTTCACCCTTTTTTTCCTGGATGGCCCGAATGATCGTTTTAAATAATTTGCTGTTTCGGTTAATGCGTGCCGTAGTGCTTTTAGAATCCTTGCTCCGGTTATTTAAGAGAGATAAAGTACTCAATCGCTTGGTGGTTTAATGAATAAATCTGTTTTTTGCTAACGACGTTTCATCGCAGCTTTTTACTTTTTAATTTGTCCAAAATTAGTCAATCTTCGGTAACCATGCTTCCTAAAAAATCAGATAACTTATGGATTGAGCTTCCTTCAGTGGACAGCACCAACAACTATGCCATGGGGCTGATACATGAAGGACTGGCACAGCATGGTTTAACCATACGCACCGCCCACCAAACCAAAGGAAAAGGCCAACGGGGAAAGGTGTGGGAAACCGAGCCTGGCGCCAACTTGAGCTTCTCCATTATTGTGAAACCGGGACTGCTTCTTTCCCAAAGTTTTCAATTACTGGCCGCTACCGCCTTGGCGGTGAGAGATGAATTAGAGAAAGTTTTGGGCGATGAAACAAAAATTAAATGGCCCAATGACCTCTACTGGCGTGACAGAAAGACAGGGGGAATCCTCATTGAAAACGTTGTTCGTGGCAGGCAATGGCAATGGGCAGTGATCGGTATCGGTATCAACGTCAATCAAACCAAATTCAAAGGCCTTAAGAACCCGGTTTCGTTAAAACAGGTTACAGGCAAAGAAACTGATGTGTTGGAGCTGGCGCATGCTATACAAAAAACTGTTTTGATCAACTGCGATAACCTGCAACAGCAAGGGTTTAACAGGATTTTCGAAAGCTATAACCTTCAGCTCTATAAACTGCAGCAGTCCGTTCGGTTAAAAAAAGGAACCCGCATCATCTCAACAAAAGTAAACGGAGTAAATAAATCGGGTCAGTTAGTTACAGGAAATGATGTGGAAGAGTGTTTTGATTTTGGTGAAGTAGAATGGCTGCTTTGAGATTTATTGTTTTTTTTTAAGACTTCGTTTTTTTCTAAGCCCTAACGGATGTTACCTTTGCGACTCCCGATGGCTATCGGGCCAAAAAATATAATCACCTGAACTAAACATAAATAATCAATACATGAAAATTGCTGTAGCTAAAGGCGATGGAATAGGTCCGGAAATTATGGAAGCAGTATTATCCATTTTTAACGCCAACAAAGTTCCGTTGGAATATGAGTTTGTAGATATGGGTAAATGGGTGTTTGATAAAGGTTTCAACAACGGTATGACGCCTGAAGCCAAACAAACCATTGAAGCGTTGGGGCTTTTGTTTAAAGGGCCGATGGAAACGCCCAAAGGCAAAGGTGTAAAGAGTATTAATGTTACTGCACGTAAAACATGGAATACCTACGCCAACAAACGTGATTTCCAAACACTGCATGGTGTTGATACGGTGTTCAGCAAAGCCGGTATTCCAATCGACATTACAGTAGTTCGTGAAAATATTGAAGATACTTATGGCGGTATTGAACACATGCTTACACATGATGTGGCATTGAGCCGTCGTTTTATTACCCGCCCCGGCAGTATGCAGGTGATCCGCTATGCGTTTGAAATGGCAAGGCAGAAAAATGCAAAACGCATTACCTGTGGTCATAAAGCAAATATCATGAAGATCACGGATGGTTTGTTCCTTGAATGTTTTCATGAAGTAGCGAAAGAATATCCTGAGCTGAAAGCCGATGATATTATTGTGGATGACCTTTGTATGAAATTGGTTACACGCCCCGATCTGTTTGATGTGGTGGTATTGACCAATCTGCAAGGCGATATTGTAAGTGATCTGTGTGCAGGATTAGTTGGCGGATTAGGTTTTGCACCAAGTGCAAATATTGGAGATCATATTTCCATTTTTGAAGCAGTGCATGGTACAGCTCCGGATATTGCAGGAAAAAATATTGCAAACCCAACAGCTTTATTGTTGAGTGGTTTGGCTATGCTTCGTCATCTTGGTTTAACAGAAAATGCAGGTTTGATTGAAAACGCATTACTGTACACATTAGAGAATGGTGTTCATACCGGTGATTTTGGCGATAAATCTATTCCTGCTGTAAACACCACGCAATTTGCTGAAGCCATCATCAACAATTTTGGTAAGAAACCTCAAAGTGGCGGACGGGAAATTATTCCAAACAAACCAGGCACGCCTACTCCATTGAAATTGGAATACAACTCTATGATGGTGTCGCATGAAGGTGAAGCAGAAACCATTGTTGGTGTTGATCTGTTTATTGAAAGTGATGAACAACCAACTGCTATTGCTGAAAAATGTCAGCGACATGCAGGTGTAAAGTTTAAGTTAGTAAGTATCAGCAACCGAGGTACACAGGTGTGGCCAACAGGTTCTGTTTACACCAACTTAGTAAATCAATACAATGTGCGCTTTGAAAGTATTGAAGACTATCCATTGAATCAGCAAGACGTGATTGGATTGTATGTAAGCATGAGTGGCAATTTCAAGATCTGTTCATTTGAATTACTGAATATGTGGGGCGATAAGAAAGCATATAGTTTGGCACAGGGGCAGTAAGCTGTTTCAAAATAAAAAGGAAGAGCCGCAAATTGTGCGGCTCTTCCTTTTTACAAACCCGGTGATTATTTAATTATTTGCCGCACCGGCATCGATCCAGCAAATGATCGAATTCTTTTGAGCAGCGGTTAATGTACCGCTCTTAGGCATGGAGCCACTTAAAACGGCAGCACGTATCTGTGTTTTTACTTGATTGATCTCAGCATAGGTATTTAATGCAAAAGGAACCGTAGCTGAAGGAGCATTGTGGCAACCACTTACGGTACAACTCGCCTGAATAATCGGCAATACATTTGCAGAAAATTGTATAGCGGCACTTGTACAGTTAGGCGTATAGGTAGTACCCCCGCCTCCATTACCACCACCACCATTGTCCGTACCACCTGATTTTTTACACGAAGAAACAAAGCATACCGCTATCAGCATTGTGCAACTAACAAGCCATTTCATAAAGAATAATTTTAAAAGTTATAACACCTGTTTCTCAAGTAACGTGAGATTGAATTAATTGGTTGCCTCGGGCATAATTTTAAGGTTAATGAATAATTGATATGAGCAATTATTCATTATGTTGCAAGCCTTATACAGATCATAAGCGCCCATAGGCAATCAACGAGATGAATAAACCAGAAACAAACGCAGAACTAAAACCAGGCAGGCAACATTTTTTAATTCTCGATGGGTTAAGAGGTATTGCAGCACTGGCTGTTGTTGTGTTTCATTTTATGGAATGGATCTTTGCTGATTTCAGTAAAAACTTTATTGCACATGGATTTCTTGCAGTTGATTTCTTTTTCTGTTTATCCGGATTTGTCATTGCTTACGCATACGATAACCGTATTGAAACATTAGGCATTAAAACATTTTTCAAACTTCGGTTTATTCGTCTGCATCCATTGGTGTGGCTGGGTTCAGTATTAGGGTTGCTTGGTTTTTTTCTTGATCCGTTTGCCAATGAAGCAGCAGCATATAGCAGCGGTATGATCGCATTGGTTTTTCTCAGTTCAATATTCCTCGTTCCCTTCCCTGTAATGGCAGATCGTGGGTTTAACCTCTTTAGTTTTAATGCACCTGCCTGGTCGTTGTTTTGGGAGTATATTGCCAATATTCTATATGCACTCATTCTACGGAAGCTCAACCGAACTGTTTTACTCCTATTAACTATAGCCGCAGCAGCAGGTATTTGTATGATCTTATTTCGTACAGGAAATTTGTTGGGCGGATGGTCAAAAGATAATTTCTGGGATGGTGCTGTTAGAGTAGCTTATTCGTTTTTGGCCGGCATGCTTGTCTATCGTTCGAACTGGGTCATTAAGAATAAACTTGGCTTTACAGGCTTAACTGTTTTATTAGTTCTTGCTTTTCTCATGCCGTTTGGCAGATGGAACTGGCTTACCGAATCATTTGCTGTGATCATTTATTTTCCCTTGATCGTTTCGTTGGGAGCCGGTGCAATGTTATCGGAAAGAGTAAAGAGCATCTGCACATTTTCCGGAGCTATCTCTTATCCACTATACATGACGCACTATGCCTTCATCTGGATATTCGGTCACTACTTTCTTGCAAACAAACCCGGCACAACTGAATTAACAATTGTAGTTATCTGCGGTACAATATTGTCTGTTACTACCGGCTACTTGGTGATGAAATTTTATGACACGCCTGTAAGAAAGTATCTGCACAGGCGCAGGAACAAATAGCTTTCGTGCTTATCTCACTGCCTCTTGTAATGTATCCAGTATTTGCTGTGTGTGTATTTTAGTCAACACACGTGTAACAACAGCAGTGATGATTCCTTTTTCGTTGATGACAAAAGTTGTACGCACCAATCCATCGTATATTTTACCCATGAATTGTTTTTTGCCCCATACATCGTAGGCATTGATCACTGTATGATCTACGTCGGCAATTAAACGGAAAGGGAGATTGTTTTTTGTTTCAAAACGTTTATGTTTCTCAACAGTATCTTCACTAACCCCAATAATTTCGAAACCCAATTTTTTCAGTTCTGAAAAATTATCTCGCAGGTTGCAGGCCTGCACAGTGCAGCTTGCTGTAAGATCTTGTGGATAGAAATAGAGTATTACTTTTTTGCCTTTATAATCAGATGAAGATATTTTCTTACCGTCCTGGTCAACACCTTTAAACGCAGGAGCTTTATCACCAACCTTTAACTTTGTAACATAATTCTTAAACGGTTCTTTCTTTGCAGCTTTGGCCTGTGCCTTTACTGCTGCCTTCTTAATCACTGCTTTCTTCTTTGTTGCCATTCTCTTTTTTTTGATAGAAACATTCGTACCACTGATTTGTTCAATTAACGAATGATCATCTGATTATTTTCTTGTAAACCTGATCACACGCTCTGTAACATTACCTGCTTCATCTTCCACTCTTAGTTTCAATTCATGTTCACCGGGCGGACAATGTTCATCAACCTTGTAACGATACACAGGGCCAAGTCCGCTAAACATCAACCACTCACCATCAAGTTCTGCACGAAAACTGTAAATAGCTTTCTTGTTATCCGCAACTGTGCAGGTTATGTTTGCTCCTGCAGCAATTGCACCGCCATCAACAACACCTGCAATAGCTATTGTTGGTGGTACTTCATCCACTTCCAGCCAAAACTCACCAAAATCACGTGACTTTGCTTCGTACCAGCCTTTTACAAATGCAGCACGTTCCACCACCATTTTCCCTCTGCTGTTATGAATCATGATCACACGATTGCGTGCACTTCCTGCAATTTCTTTGGTTGGTTTAATACGAAACATCATGGAATCATGCGCAGGTATCAACGGTGAATGCATCACATGAATATTGGAATAAGCTGTTGCACTTGTTTTGTAATTGTACACAAAACGAAAAGCATCATAAAAACTTTTCTCCGTGCTCACCATCTGCACATCAGCCTGTTCAAAAATATTGATCTGGTTGGGAAGCATATACCTGCTGTCTTTCTGAATATTAGCAGATGACGATGTTGTTGCCGTACGTTTTAAATTGAAACGAACTGTTGATGCATTATTGTTTGCATCTTTCACAACGATCTTCACCTGGTGTGTTGCAGTATCATCCAGGTGAATGAGCCCATCATTTTGTTTGAAATAAATTGGTAACCTGTCGCCGGGCAACGGAGACAAATGCTGATAATAAGAACCGCCATTTGCTTTAATACGGTAATCGATATGGGCATTCAGGTAGCGTGTTTGCAAATAATCAATGCCATCAATCTGAAATCCACTGACAGGTTCTTCATCAACATATACTGCCGCTTCGAAAATGCCATTCGAATTCGGTACACCGGTTATACGATCAGTTGCAACAATGGCAAATGAAACAACATCACTGTTTACAGTAATGGTTCCGCCGGCCACACTGTATCCACCTGCTGCACGTGTCAACATCATTGTTCGGGGTGTTTGCTCGTAGGTGCTTTTTGTGCGATCGTACACAGCAAGTTTAGTTATATCAGGAGGCGTTACATCGTATACACGATGAAAGAGTAATGCATTTAAACAGGCATCATCATCCGTACGACGTATTTCATAATGCACATGCGGTCCTGCCGACGCACCCGTGTTGCCACTGTACGCAAGAAACTGTCCTTTCTTAACCGGGAACTGATTTTCTTCAAACTCCACATCGCCCTTCCAGCTTTGTTTTGCATATTGCCCTTCTTTCATTGCCTGCAACACCTGTGTCGGGAATGTGTTCATGTGACAATACAAAGTTGTATAACCATTCGGATGACTCACATAAATGGCATTACCAAAACCATTCGGATCAACTTTTACTTTTGAGATCCATCCATCTGCAGGTGCATAGACCTGTAGGTTTTCACGACGAAGTGTAAACAGATCCAACCCCATGTGAAAATGGTTGGGACGCATTTCACCAAAATTTGCATTCAGTTTTAAGGCAATATCCAATGGATAACGAAAATAATTGGTTGGATAATTTTGCGGGGGAAACAGTTGAGCAGATGCTGCATGAAAAACAAAGAATGAAAAACAGAAACTGAAAAAGTGTTTGACCATGCGGCAAAAATAAGAAAGATGAAAGATTGACCACAGATGAATATGTTAAGACACTGTGGAATACATGCAAGCCCACAGATGAACACAAATGAACACAGAAAATCCCATCTGTATTGCCACGAATCTTCACGAATGAAATTTAAATAGATGCCAGTTATTCATTATCCGGCAAATCCTATTAATCTCAAAAATCATGGTTCAGACAATTGACCTAGCCATCCATCAAATTCTTTTCAAACAGTTCCTTTTCCCTTTATCTTTAAAGCTCCACAACAATTCAAGTATGAAGAAAATTATTCTGTTTGCGCTGATCGCTTTTGGCTTCAGCTTTCATTCATTTGCCCAATCGCCAACATGGCTTCGTTACCCCTCCATTTCACCTGATGGTAAAACGATTGTGTTTACTTACAAAGGTGATCTGTACAAAGTTGCGTCAGCCGGTGGCTCAGCTACTCCTTTAACCCTGCACGAGGCACACGACTTTATGCCCGTTTGGAGTAAGGATAGTAAAAGTATAGCGTTTGCAAGCGACCGTTATGGTAATTTTGATGTATTTGTTATTCCGGTTGAAGGTGGCGAAGCAAAACGTCTCACTTATCATTCATCTGCAGAATATCCGTACAGTTTTACCAACGACAATAAAGCTGTTGTGTTTGGTGGCACAAGAATGGACCTTCAAACAAACCGCCAATTCCCATCTGGATATATGACCGAGTTGTACAGTGTTGCTGTTAACGGTGGCCGTGTATCGCAACTGTTTACTACACCCGCCGAAGATGTAAAGTTTAGTAAAGATGGAAGCAAACTTATTTATCAAAATAAAGTAGGTGGTGAAAACATCTGGCGCAAGCATCATACATCTGCAGTAACAAGAGATATTGTGCTGTATGATTTCAAAACCAATACACACAAACAGATCACATCTTTCAATGGTGAAGACAGAAGCCCGGTGTTTACAACCGATGAAAGTGGTTTTTATTATTTGAGTGAAGAAAGCGGATCGTACAACATTCATAAGATGAATTTGAGCGGTGGGAAATCAGAAAAACTTACTTCGTATAAAAAACATCCGGTACGTTTCCTTACAAGCAGTAACGATGGACTGTTGAGTTATGGATACGATGGTGAAATTTATACTATGAAACCCGGCGCATCTGCACAAAAAGTAAATATTACGATTCTGTCTGATGCACGTAACAATAAAGAACAGGTTTACCGTGTAAGTACAGGAAGTGGTATGAGTCTTTCACCAAACGGAAAAGAAATTGCTTTCTTATACCGTGGTGAAGTATTTGTAACCAGCGTTGACGGCGGTATCACAAAACGTATTACCAACACACCGGAAGCTGAAAACAGTGTGAATTTTTCGCCCGATGGAAAAAGCATTCTTTATTGCAGCGAGCGTGATGGCAAGTGGAGTGTTTATGAAACCAGAATGGAACGCAAAGAAGAACCTTATTTCTATGCATCTACCATTTTGATAGAAACAGCGGTGCTAGAAAATAAAAATACCAATACACAACCGGTGTACTCACCTGATGGAAAAGAAATCGCTTACATTGAAAACAGGAATCAACTCCGTATTTACAACATAGCATCAAAACAAAGTCGTACGCTTTTAAATGGCGATTATCTTTTTGCATGGACAGAAAATGATCAATACTTCCAATGGAGCCCAGACAGTAAATGGCTGTTGTTTGATTATGCCATGCCAGGCAGTGCTGTTGGCGAAGTAGGCTTAGTAAGTTTAGACGGTAAAAAAATTGTGAACCTTACTGAAAGTGGTTTTAATGATTCACGCCCCAAGTGGATCAATGGTGGCAAAGCCATGCTGTGGTTCAGTAACCGTGATGGTTTGCGTGGCGCAGCAATGAGTGGTGGTGCGCAAAGCGATGCATATGCACTGTTCTTTACACAGGATGCGTTTGATCGTTTCAAACTGAGCAAAGAAGATGCGGCTCTGTTAAAAGAAACAGAAGAAACAAAAGCAAAAGCTGATACAACAAAAAAGAAAGCACCTGCAAAAGATTCTGTAGTGATCGATTGGGATGGTCTTACACAACGTAAAACAAAACTCACGATTCATTCTTCATCAATGGGTGATGCATTGATCAGCAAAGATGGTGAAACGTTGTACTACCTGGCACGTTTTGAACGTGGCATGAATTTATGGACCACCAATCTCCGCACAAGAGAAACAAAAATGTTAGTTCCGCTCAACGCAGGTTTCGCAAATATGGTGTGGGATAAAGAACAGAAAAATATTTTTCTGAATACAGATGGTGGCTTTGCGAAAATTGATCCGAACAGTGGCAAACAAGATCGTATCAGCATCAATGGCGAAATGATTGTTGATGGATTGAAAGAACGTCAATATCAATTCGATCATGTGTGGCGCAGAACAAAAAATACATTCTACACACAATCGTTCCATGGCATTGATTGGGATAGTTACAAACCCGATTATGAAAAACATTTGCCTGGCATTGGCAACAATTATGAAATGAGTGAATTACTGAGTGAATTGTTAGGTGAGCTAAATGTAAGCCATAGCGGTGCTGCATACGGCGGTGCCGGTAATCCAAATGCTGATGCAACTTCTGCGCTTGGTATTTTTTATGATGTGAATTTCAAAGGCAACGGTATTAAAATACTTGAAGTGATCAAAGACGGTCCGCTGGATAAAGCAGGCATGAATGTAAAAGCGGGAACCATCATTGAATCAATTGATGGAGAAATGATCTCCCCTGATAAAGACATTGCACAATACCTCAACCGCAAAGCGGGCAAGAATACATTGGTTGTGTTAGTCGAAGGATCAACAAAACGTGAACTCATCGTTAAACCAATTTCGATTGGTGAAGAGAGCCGTCTGTTGTATGCACGTTGGGTAAAACGCAATGCTGATGAAGTTGACAAGATGAGTAATGGCACATTAGGCTATGTACACATTCCGGGCATGAACGATGGCGCTTTCAGAACCACGTATGAAGAGATCATGGGTAAGCATTTCCAGAAAAAAGGAATTGTAGTTGATACACGTAATAACGGTGGTGGTGATCTTGTTGCAGACTTAGCAATGTTCTTAAGCGGCAAAAAGTTTATGGACTATGCAACTGATACACGCAGCAATGGTTTTGAACCAAACTTCCGCTGGACCAAGCCAAGTATTTCATTGGCGAATGAAGGCAACTACAGTGATGGACATTGTTATGCTTACATGGTGAAGGAAGTTGGTATTGGCAAACTGGTTGGTATGCCCGTGCCGGGCACTTGTAGTTTTGCTGCATGGGAAAGTTTGATGGATACAGGTATCCGTTGGGGTGCACCAACTGTTGGCTGTAAAGACAGCAACGGAAAATATCTGGAGAATGCACAAACAGAACCCGATATTAAAGTGAAACCAGAAAATGAAAAAGTGAGTATGGGTAATGATCAGCAGTTGGAAACAGCTGTGAAGGAATTGATGAAAGAAACGAAATAAGATCTTACTTTATATCCCTAGCTCATAATCCCCTGTTTGTTAAAATTACCAGACAGGGGATTATCTTTTACACATTTTTGCATCGATTTAAATTCTATCGACATTTAAAATTTGAAGGATGAATCCAAAGCGTCTAATTCTACTATCATATTTGGTGACTATCTGTATCTCAACTGCATATTCGCAAAATACCAATATGCCGGGTTATGATGTGATTGCTACCCACTTTTTCTATACATATGAGTTGCCGGTCTCATTCCCTGGTAATGTTTTTGAGTTTCACAAAAAAAAAGATGGTTGGTATCTAGCAGAAGTAGAAAACAATAGCAAGCAGAGACTAAAGTATGAACTACTTTGGAACAAGAAAACAAACGGTTTTAACAAGCTTTCATATAAAATCAGTATAGATACATCTAATTCAAAAGCTAATTTTTTAGAAAATAAAGCATCGACTGGAATTGGTGATTTTGAATTATATGCATTTGAGCGAATTTCATATTATGGGTACAGTGGCTGGGACTGGGATGTGATTCAAATGGGAAAAACTGAACAAACATTTTCAGAATTTGAATTGGAAAGCCTTGCAAGAGCTTACTCCAACTATGCAACCGGATTTCTTTATGATCAATATGGCTATCATTTTGAAAACGGAGATACAGCAAGAAAAAAAATCAGTACAGCAACACCCATTTCATCTTATCGTATTTCCAAATTTCATGAATACATAAAAAAATCGATTGACTATTATCGATTACTCGCCGAAAAAAATCCTGACTATCAAACCAGAGTAGGAAAAGTCTCACTTAAACTATCGGGAGAAAGTATGTTTGCATGGTCAACACTCAAAATGATTGGGTCTGAAAATAAAGCCACTGAGTTTATAAAAACAGGGCTTTACAATGATAGTATTTTGCATATTGCCGAATTACTCCTTAATGATGCACCTCAAAATTCAATTCTATTCACATCTGGTGACAATCAAACTTATTCATTATGGTATATGCAGGAAACCAAAGGCCTTCGTAAAGATGTTAAGGTTATTGACATTAACCTCCTAGGCCTTAACAGGTACATTTCATTCTTAAAGAAACATGAGAAAATTAGATTTTCAATTCCAGATTCCATTTTGCATAACAAGACATTTAGTGTATTATATAAACACCCAAATATAAATTCATCCAACAGTATTGACATTGACAGTTTAACTAAACAGATTATTACTAATGTTGGTCCGATTTCTGAAATTAGCAGTTATTCTATGTCTTCAGATTCAATCAGGTATTTTACAAATCAGAAAATTTATTTCAACCCGCTTATTCCCTTAAACTCAGAAATTACAACAATATCTGAGGTTAAATTAATATACTTAGGAGATTATCTTTATGGTTCTGATTTATTATTAATTGACTTGATCAACATGAACAGGGCTGACAAAAAAATACTAATCACATTTCAATATGAGTTATTAAGTTCTTTACTAACCCCTGAAAAAGGTTTATTTCTATTTAGCGAAAATTAATAAAAAATAATAGCTCATGGCCTATTGAAGAAAATCTGACAAATGAAGCCAAATGGTGCCATTACGTAAATATGATGGCTTTGCTATTGCTGAAATATAAGATCGACCGATGAAGAAAACAACTCTGAATGAAAATACAATTGCTATCAGCAGTCAATAAATTTCCATTCCAAACCTGCTGCCAACGCCGGTGAATCACATCACATGTTTATGGGATATGAAACTATTGCAGCAGGTGTACTTTTGCATTTGTTTCAAACAATAATTGTGGCAATATGACATTTTCTCACTACAAAAAATATTGGTTCATTTTTCTGTCCGTAATGATAGTACTTGCTGCGGAAGCACAACCATTGGTAATTGCAACCTACCAATACGCCGATAATAACCGTATTGCAAATATTCAACCGTTGGCCGATCACATTGCTGCAAAAACAGGACAACCAGTTGAGGTGAAAAGCTATAAAACCGTTCACTTGTTAATTGAAGCGATTCAAAAGAATGAAATTGATATTGCCCTTATCAACAGTTTTGGCTATTTTATGCTGGAAGCTTCGTCAACTGCATATCCCATGAAACCTTATGCAGTACTACGTGTAAAAGAAAATGCAAAAGACAATTATAAAACTGCAATTATCATCGCTGATCGATTTGCTGCCGACACCTTGCGTGATATAAAAAAGATTGCAGCATCGCTCCGACTAATGCTGGTGAGCCCCGGTTCAACATCGGGCAATCTTGTTCCAAGGTTAGCGTTCAATTCAGTTGGTTTAAAAAATCCGGAAACAGATTTTAAACAGGTGAGCTATGGAAAAAATCACAAAGCTGCAATCGACTCCGTAATACTTGGCAAGGCAGATATTGCTACGGTGGGCAGTACCGAATATTTCAGTCTGTTGAAGGATAGCAGCCGGGCCAAACAAATCAAACTGCTTTGGCTGTCGCCGGAAATTCCATTAGGGCCACTACTCATCAACAACCGTGTTGCAGCTCCACTCCGTGATTCGATCGTTGCATTATTACTGGAGCTGCACAAGAATAATACCGCTGCACTTGAGGCTGTAAAAAAAGGTTGGAGTGAAGCGGCACAAACCGATCAATTCATTCGTTTGCCGAAGGATTATTATAAACCTTTTCGTAAACAATCAGGCGATAAAAAAACGATGGCAAAGATTATCAAGCAGTTCGTGAATTAAGAAACTGTTGAACCAACATCCAGTATTTGCTTTTCATTATTATCTCCGTTTCTAAGCCGGTTCCATACAATGTTTCATCATCTTGCTGCTGAACGAAGTAAATGTGTCTGATATATTGAAGAACATATCACAGCTGCGTTAAGTATCAACACCACACTTGTGTGGCATACAAAAATGAAGTAACTTAATTGTCCGTTAGCAATCACCGATGATGAAAATGCTAATGTCTGACCAAACCGATCTTCAACTAACTTCTTTTACGCATTTAAAAACTTGTACATGCCAACTAACCGTAATGCAGCCATTGAAATGAATAAAGAAGATTTCAGACAAATGGGCTACAAATTAATTGACAGCATTGCTGAATTCATTAACGGCATTGAACAAAAGCCGGTTACTACAGGCGAAACACCGGAACAGATTCAAAATATCTTAGGCACTTCATCTTTACCTGAACATGGAACAAGTGGTGCTGCCTTGTTAGAAAGAGCAACGGAGTTGATGATGAATCATTCATTACTCAATGGTCATCCAAAATTTATGGGGTATATCACTTCGTCTGCTGCGCCTATTGGGGCATTGGCTGATCTGCTTGCAGCAACAGTTAATCCGAATGTGGGTGCAAATATTTTAAGCCCCATGGCAACAGCTATTGAAAAGCAAACAGTGAGATGGTTAGCTGAGTTCATTGGTGTTTCTCCCTCTTATGGTGGCGTGTTGGTGAGTGGTGGCAACATGGCCAACTTCACTGCTTTTCTTGCAGCAAGAACTGCCAAAGCACCAAAGAACTTAAAAGCAGATGGTCTTGCAAAAGCCGGAGCCGAACTGGTTTTGTATTGTCCGAAAACAACACATACATGGATCGAAAAAGCAGCAGTGTTATTTGGTCATGGTATGAATGCAATCCGCTGGATCGCTACTGATGAAAACAATAAAATGAATAACGATCTGCTGATTGAAACAATAGAAGCTGATCTGCAAAACGGGAAGAAGCCGTTCCTCGTTGTTGGCACTGCAGGCGATGTGAGCACCGGTGTTGTGGATGATCTGAAAGGCATTGCCGCCATTTGCAAAAAATATGATCTCTGGTTTCATATTGACGGAGCGTATGGTATTCCTGCAGCCGTTATTCCCGAACAAAAAGAATTATTTGCAGGTATTGAAGATGCAGATTCCATTGCGCTTGATCCGCATAAATGGTTATACAGTCCGTTGGAAGCAGGTTGCACATTGGTGAAAGATCCCAATCATTTGATCGACACGTACAGTTCGCATCCGGTGTATTATAATTTCGGCAATAACGATGAACCGCTTATGCAAAACTTTTACGAATACGGTTTGCAAAATTCACGTGGTTTCCGGGCATTAAAAGTATGGATCATGTTACAGCAGGTAGGCCGTAGTGGTTACATCAAAATGATCGATGAAGATATTCAACTCTCGAAATTATTTTTTGAATTAGCTGACAAACATCCGGAACTGGAAGCCGTTACACAAAACCTGAGTATCACGACGCTGCGTTATGTTCCATTGAATTTCGAAAACTACAGTGCAGCAACTGAAACTTATTTAAACAAGCTGAATGAAGCATTGCTGAACGATCTGCAACAAGGCGGCGAAGTATTTCTGTCCAATGCTGTTATCGGCAATAAATATTGCCTGCGTGGTTGTATCGTTAACTTCAGAACATCAGAGAAAGACATTGAAGAGATCATTGAGATCGTTGTAAAAGAAGGAAGAAAAATTCAAACAAAAATGAAGAATGAAGAACCAAGCATGCAGCTTTAAGCCGTTCTTCATTCTTCCTGATTCTTCCATTTTTTACTGAACATTCATCTTAAATCGCTTCACCTGTTCTTTGATGATGCGTTCAACTTCTGTTTCAAGTGTAACAACTGTTGTTGCATCCTTTGTTTTTTGATCGTTGATAAAATTCTGTCGCTGCTGATTGAGTGAAATGATTTTTGTTTGAATAGCTGCCCGTTCTTTCTTCTTTTCACTCACAATTACTTTCAGTTGAGCAGTAGTTTTATTCTGTAAACTGTCGGGCAATGTTTTCTTATCGATCTTTTCAATTTCTGCTTCATTATCAGCAGCACGATCTACCAGGTCCCAGCCAGCATTATTATAAACTTTAGAATTACTTTTTGTTTCAGCTCGTTTAATAGCTGCCTTTTTACTCATTGCCGAATTAGCTACATCCATCTTCTCCTGCTTGCTGTAAAACTCCTGGCCCCTTGCACCGTAGGTAATATACGTACTGTTTAATTTTTCATTGAGTTTAAAGATCTCATCGTCATAAGGTGTAGCAATGTCTTCGATCTTATGATCCTGGTTAATATTGCTGAAGCTGCCGTTACCACATTCGCCCACAAGGTTCCAGTATTCACGAATGCCTTGCTGACGGTCGCCGCAATAAATCGTGTTCACGATCACCCCTTTACTTTTTGCTTCCGTACATGCCTGTGAGAAACTTACACTTCCTTGACGAAAGCTTTCATTCCCTGCTATAAAAACTACTTTGTATGAATTTGGATTTGGATCCCATTTCAATTGCTGAACAGATTTGAAAATCACATGGCCACAAAATTCATCGCCACCATCGGTGGTTAATGCAAAGAGGTTTTCTGAAAGTGAATCAAGATCAGTAATAAAATTATTGATCTGTTTGATATAGCCATTACGTTCATCGTTACGTGGACTGCCGTATTCGTATAATGCAATTTCAATTTTTGGATTCGCCTTATTATCACAATGCACACGGCCGAGTGTATTCACCATTGTCCAGAGTTGTGCTTTGGCCTGATCGATGAGTCCATCCATACTGTTACTTACATCGAGCAGAATAGCGACTTGTATTTTTTGATCAGTTGCTGGCTTAGGAAGAGTCTCTTTCTCTTTCTCTTTTTCTGTTGGCGGTGTTTGTGTTTGCAGTGGAGGTGTTTGTTTAGTTGATGATTTCGTTTGTGCTTGTGTGATTACCTGTTTTCGTTTTTTAGGTTCTTTAAATGCTGACACGGTAAAAATAGCTGCGAGTATAACTACAGCAGCCAGTAATGGTTTACGATAAGATTGCATAGCGTTGATTTTTTAGTTGGATGCGGGAGCTTGTGAAAATGCACAAGCGAAAAAAAATGTTTGCATTGTTTTAACAGTGAGAACGTTTCTTTTCTTCAAAATAAAAAAGGCCGCCCGTAGAAACAGGCGGCCTCACTTTACTTAACCAATAAAATTATCGACGTATCAATTTTACTGCTTTGCTGTTGTTCCCTTGTTGTACCATAATGAAGTACATACCGGGGATATACTTGTCACCAAATCGAATGGTGGTACCGGACATTACATTTTCTTTCTGCTCTACCACACGGCCCAGCTCATCCATTACACGTACCAAAATGCGATCGGTTGTGTTACTGCTCTTCACGGTTAAGGTGAAGTAACTGTCGCTTGGGTTTGGTGCGGTGATGACTTCGAAAGTTGGTACTGCTGTAATCACAGGCTCCTCTTCGTTTCGGGTTTTACCCGTGCCGCCGATTACAATTGTACTGCCACTGTTTACCACAGTTACCGGATCGGCTGCATCAGAAGCACCTGACTGATTATCGAAGTACACTTCGTTGGTATTCTTGTTAAAAATCTTCAGACGGATTTTGTCTTTACCAGTGCCGTCCAATGCGCCATCAATTACGGTCATAATAAAATTGATTCCGCTCTGACCATTTGTGATTTTACCTGTTCCTCTCAGCTGTGCTTTTGCATTTGATACCGACAGGTATTCAAAATTGAGTGCATTAAATTCAAAATCGCCATTCTTAAACTCAAGCTGCGTTTCGCCTTTCGGGTTAGTAGCTGTTTTGAAATAATTATTCTGGAAGCCATAGCTTACTTTTCCGGCCGTTGTATTGAAGCTACCGCCACCAAATGTATAGCCACCATTTGGATCGTAGATCACTACAATAGCATCGATATCTCCGTTTGTATTAGCGTAGCTGACATTGCCATTATGGTCGATGATTTCCATCTTTAATTTGTACACACCGGCTGTACTGAATTTGTAACTGCCGGTAACTGTTCCGCTTTTCAAACCACTCGGTTCGGCTGTTACTCTGCCGGCCACGGTGCTGTTATCAATTACCCAGCGGGCCGTGTGTTTGTTGCCGGGTACATCCCAGAATGTACCTGCAAAGCTGACGGTGCTGCCGATTTTATATGAAGCGCCACTTTGTGGTGCGGTGATGTTGTGGGCAACGATCACTTGAGTTTTTGATGTTGCTTTATTTCCAGATGCATCTGTACACTCAACGAAAATATCGTAGATTCTTCCGTTGCCTGCACCTGATCTTTCTGCACGCAGCTCAACAGTGTTACTACCTGTAATTAACCAATCATTCGGAAGATCACCATCGCCTGTTCCGACTTCGGGTTCGTTACTTATTACACCGATGATCTTACAATCTGGCTTGCCACAATTATCTGTACTTTCTGTGGTAAGAGTTACCGTCTTCATTTTATGGTTGGGAGGCCATAAGGATGACGGGCTTGCCGTAACACTTATAATGGTTGGGAGTTCATTGTCTGAGACGGTTATAGAGAATGTGCTTCTACTGATACCACAATCATTTTCAGCAACCAGCAGTACGTCAGTTGTGCCAACGTTAAAGAATGAGCCACTGCCGGTGCCTGATCCCGATCCATTGGTAGCGCCTGAAAACTGATAGGTTACTACCGGTGCCGGGTAGCCTGTAACGGTACTGTTGTAATTAACAGTAGCTCCGCATTTGCCGACTGTATTCGTTTGTGTGATATTTCCAGGTACGGCAATGAATGCTGCTGTTTTCACTGTTAGCGCTACCGAAGCACAGCTGGTGGTATTACAAATACCACTATATCTAACATAATAGGTTGTATTGACAGTGGGTGAAACAGTAATGCTGTTACCCGTTCCAATAACCGTGCTTCCGCATGAACCGGCAAACCATTGTGCTGTAGCACCAGTACCTGCAAAGCCACCGGCTAACGTTAAGGTAGTGCTTTCACCTGTACAAATAACGAGATCACCTGTTATAGCAGTTGGCGCTACAGACAAAGTATTTACTGTTACTGTTCGCATAGCACACTCGGTGGTATTGCAATCGCCTTTGTACCGTGCATAATAAGTAGTCGTAGAAGCAGGCGATACTGTAATAGCAAATCTTCCTACTTCTATAGGCGTGCCGTCGCATGAACCAGCGAACCATTCTATTTCTGCACCAGTTCCCCTTATTCCATCGTAGGCCGTTAATGTAGTGCTTTGGCCATTGCAAATCGTGTTCGTACCTGCAATCTTTGGAGCTGTAGATAAAGTTTTTACGTTAACTCCTACCGATGCACAGGCAGTGGTATTGCAGGTGCCGCTATATCTTACAAAATAGGTTGTATTGACAGTGGGTGAAACGGTAATGCTGTTACCCGTTCCAATAACCGTGCTCCCGCATGAGCCGGCAAACCATTGTGCTGTAGCACCAGTACCCGCTATTCCACCCGAAATCGTCAGAGTAGTACTTTGACCGTTGCAAATCGTTGTGGTGCCGGTAATACCTGTGGGTGCCGTTGATAACGTGTTTACCGTTACTGCTACCGATGCACAGGCGGTGGTATTGCAGGTGCCGCTATATCTTACAAAATAGGTTGTATTGACAGTGGGTGAAACGGTAATGCTGTTACCCGTTCCAATAAGCGTGCTTCCGCATGAACCTGCAAACCATTGTGCTGTAGCACCAGTTCCCGCTGTTCCACCCGAAAGTGTCAGCGTAGTACTTTGACCGCTGCAAATCGTGATTGTGCCGGTTATACTTGTGGGCGGTGTAGATAAGGTATTTATCGTGACATTGACCATTTGCGCAGGTCTGCATTCAGTATTTGCCGGCACAGGCGATAACACTGCGTAGATGAACCCGTTGCCAGATGGTAGCGCAGATGTGGAAGTAGTTGCCACTGTGCCATTGTCTGTCAGACTACCATTTACCAAAGACGCTATCACTGTGCCACCTGTATAGGGATCAGTCGTTTGTTCATTAAAGTATTTAAATGTAATACCATAAGTAGTACCCATACCCGTTAAGCCCGAAGCGGTGAGCGTTACATTAGCGCCTTGGCAGGATGCAGGTGTGGGGCTTGTAGTGATTGTAGAAATGGAAGGACATGGTTGAACCTGTGGCTGTAGTTCATACGCTCCCATATCAATTATACCTGCTTTGCGTGGATTGCCAGCCAAATCGAGTAGTTCACTATACAATAAATCGTTGCCTGCATTAACAGCTGGTGATATTTGCTGAACCTGGAAGTTTCCATTAGCCGGATCAATGAATAACGGGTCTACCGAAAGGTTACCCTCACTAGTGTTGTCATAATTTAGATGACCTCCTTGTATAATACTGTATTTAACGTATGAATCAGTTGAAAAAGGAGCATCACTTCCCCAAAAAATACTGTTTTGAATGGCGGGCCTTACATAAAACCCTTGTGTAGTGATTATGCTGCCTTCATTGAAAAAAGTGCAATTGGTGATTCCTGTGTATCCACTGGACAGGCCTGCATAAACGCATATTGCTGCACCCGCCTCAGCTATATTATTATAAAACAAGCAATTAATAACTTCTGCGGTCACATCAACACGTTCATTTCCTTCAAGATAATAGTAAGAGCCCCCAATAGCAAGGGCACCACCGATCTTAGCAATATTCTCAGTAAAAATGCAGTTAACCACTTTGCCCGAACCACCATGAATGCCCGCACCGAGTTCTTCGTAAAAGAAATGGCCAAGTGCATTTCCACCCTTAATTGTAAAGCCATCAATTGTTATGGGTGCGTTTCGTGCATTTGATCCATCAACTACGTGGTAACTATTATTGGCCTGTGAAGCAATACCACCATTATCATTTTGGTCAATATCACCACTAAGCACTGTTTTATTGAGCGTTAAGTTCCGTTGATCAATGGATGTTTCTATACCAGAAAACCCACCATAAATTGAAACGCCTTCCTTTAATGAGAATGTCGCATTCCGATCATTATTGATTGCTCCCACCCCTTCATCAGGATAATAAGTACCTTTTGCAATCCAAATTTGCCTTGTACAGCCGTTAACATTCGCCAAAGCATCCTGCAAAGTTTTAAAAGCAGTAGCCCAGGAATTACCGTCTTGAATAAAACCTGTAACATTTTTGCTTACATACATTACCGTTTTGTTTGAAGCATCGTTATCATTACAATCGCCAGGTTGTTGTGTTGTTTTCAAACGATAACCTATGCCAGGAGAAGAACAGGTCGTAACAGGTTGTCCTACATAAAGAGCGTCGTTATCAGCATCTAATACCCAAGTATTAATCGCTACATACCGATTTTGGTCGTCACAATCATCTTTATTTGTTACATACCCGCCCAGCGTAGCAGTACAGCTTTGCTGTGTACTATTTGGATCACCAAAACCATCTTCATCAAAATCTCTGTAAAAGGTACCTGGCTTGTTGATATCTGGATCATTGTCATTACAATCCGTATTATTTCTTACATACTTTTCCGGTATGCTACAATCGGTTTTTGAAATTGAAGGATTCCCAAATCCATCCCCATCGTCATCTAAATAATAAATTAAAAAAACGATATTATCATCAATTGTGCTGTTACAATCATTGTCTTTACCATCGCACAATTCTGGTGCACCCGGGTAAATGGTTTTATCACTATCATTACAATCTGTATTATTTGCGCTATACCCTGCAGGCAAAGTACCACTAACACCTAAAAACGTAATATTTGGATTCCCAAATCCATCCCCATCGGCATCTCTGAAGTAGGTTACACACGGACAAGGTTGGTTGTTTTGTACAATTACGCCGCAGGGGCAAACAGTAAAAACTGGCCCTATCTGAGCATATGTTTTATGAAAAATTGTTAGTAATAAAAATACAGCCAACAGTTTTAAAAAACTTGATTTTCGGTTATTATGTCTATTCTGTTGATAGAAAATATCCCACCAATAATGATTGCTTACTTTGTACATACATTGAGGTTTGGTAATTAAGAAAAAGTTTGGGTCGGTTTACGCAGGGTATCGGCAGCTGTCAGTTGATCTTATCAGGCAGGGATTCTATTCTTTTTTCGAAAATGAAATACACGAGGAGGATGAGGAGCAGGACGGCGATGATCAAGAGAATCAATGTCCAATCCTTTTTTCTCATAGATGCAGTTTCAAATGAAAAAATTTTGATGTTGTAAGGTAGGCGGCACAGAAGGGTGGATACAAGTAATTGAGGCGACAAAGGGCTGACATGTAGCTGTACAAAATACTGACAGGGTACCGGACAACGACCGGACAACGAACTGAAGCGCCTTTATTTTTAAGGATTTTGGGCGAGAGAAATGGATTGTATGTATTTTCTAAAAAAGGAAACCTATGAGCCGTTGCAACAGTTGTAAAAAAAGAAAACCCATTAGAAAACGGGTTTTGATACTTGATCTAATCAACATGAGGAAAAAGTAAGATGCAGGTTAGAACGGCCTTGAAACGATTGTTGAACCGTTTACCTGTTTTCAACAAAGATGGCTCTACACGTGGGTTTTGGATAAACCGCTATGTAGCTATTTCGATGAATGAACAGTCAGGAATATGAAAATAGTACAGGCATGCTTACAGCTGCAATTTTGAGGCAGGACAAAAACCGGACAATTGAGAAAATGCTGCATTCAGGCTATGCCGCACCGTGAGTTTGTTAAATGCCTGCAATGTATTCGTCAAGGTTTATGTCGGAGCTGAGTTGAAGGCGCTGCCGCAAACGTTGCCTTGTTTTATGGACACTGTCGACAGATATGCCCAGCATGGCAGCCATTTGTTTGCTTGTAAGCTGCATGCGTGTAAGAGCAGCCATCCGTTGCTCTGCCACTGTTATATCGGCTGAGATCTCTTTGAGTTGTTGAAAGAAGGTTGGATAAATTTTTTCAAAGAGTGATTTAAATTTCAACCAATCGTCTTCGGTTAATATGGTTTGCCGGCTGAGTTCGGACATCAGGACTTGCTGCTCCGATGATTCCCCTTTGTTTTTTGCCTGTTCTTCCAGTTTTTCAATGAGGCTGGTTTTTTCCACAATGTTTTCGGTAAACATTTTGAGTTGCTCACGTGCCGATGCAATTTCCTGTTGCATCCGTTGCTTTTCCTGCTCCATCCGCTCCACCTGCAACTTTGCTTTCAGTCGCTGTCTTGTAATTACCAGGAAGCCAACCATGCCCAGCAAAATAATAGCAGCAATCAAGACATTACGTTGAAATACCTGCTTCTCTCTCTCGCTTTGCAGTGACTGAATATGGTACCTGCTTTTTTCATCGTTGGCTCTTGCCTTTGAAACGGCAATTCCACTTATGGCAATTACCCGTTCCAATGAATCATTCAACGCACTGTACTTTGTATTGTAGTAAAAAGCACTGTCGTAATTGCCCAATGCTTTAAATACATCCACAGCTGCAACGTAAGTGTTTCGCAAATAAAACATTTCGGGAGCTTGCTCTAACAAACGAAATGCTTCTCTTACGTACTGCAAGGCAGCCTTCGTATTTCCTAACCGAACCTGTGTGCGTGCAGCCCACTGCAGGGAGTTGGCTGCATTATCAAAAAGTTTTTCTGCTTTACTAAACTTATGATCCGTTTGAAATAAGACGAGTGCCGTATCGTATTTTTTTTGCTCAAAAAAAATCTGCCCCATGTTACCCCCGATGATTCCCTTCCATATATCGAGGTTTAATGCTGTTGCCGCTTTCAGCGATGCTTTGTACCAGTAGAAAGCTGAATCGTATTGTTGCCTGCGATGGTAACCAAGGGCAGCCGTGTTACTGGAGAACATCATTCGTACAGTATCACCCGGTTGTTTAAGTTTTTCAAAAAGCTTAAATGCTTTGATACTGTTTTTTACACATTCTTCATACTCCCTGATTTTATACAAGATTTCTCCAACAACCAGGTAGTTGTGCGGGCTGTTTGCAATGCCGAGCTTCTCATTGAGTTCGAGTCCGTTCAGGGTGTAGGTTACTGCCAGTGCCAGCTCTTTCAACGAATGGTAAACCTGGCCGCAAATAAGACTTGCCTGTGCGATCAACCTGTCATCCCCCGACAGGTAAGCTTCGTTCATTGTTTTTTCATAAAGCGAAAGAACTCTTGATTGCACTACCTCGCTGGCCCGGTATTCCGCCATTGAATTAATTTCTGGTTTTACATCTTCGTGAAGAAACACAGCAGCCTTTATTGCGTAAAAACGTGCCCGCAACTGATGGTTGTCTGCTTTTGATTCCAGCTCTTGAAGGATGTTTTCTGATTGTCCGCTTTTTGCAATCTCCGCTACTAAATCATATTTGTAGAAAATAGCGTTTTTAACGTACCCATTTAGTGTGTCGATTATGTCGACTTCTTTAAGTACAGGCGTTTGTGCCTGCGTCGGGCACACGATAAAAGAAAACAGCAGCCATGTAATGAATATCCGGAGCAATTGGGTTTTGGAACGATTCATAAACATGGCTAATATAGAAAAATAATACCAACGCTGTACGATGTGTGTAAGACGAAGATTGTCAACTAAAAAAACCGCTGACAGTAACAGGCACGTTGTTTTTTAGACTCAGAATGGTTAGTACCGAAACAACGAAAAGCCATTTTGCACTAAGAAAGGTTGCAGTCTGTTACATGCCTGCAATGTATTCGTCAAGATTTATGTCGGAGCTGAGTTGAAGGCGCTGACGCAACCGTTGTCTTGTTTTGTGTACACTATCAACCGAAATACCCAGCATGGCCGCCATCTGTTTGCTGGTTAGTTGCAGGCGGGTAAGGGCAGCCATCCGTTTTTCGGCCACCGTTATATCGGCTGAATTTTCTTTGAGTTGCTGAAAGAAGGTTGGATAAATTTTTTCGAACAATGATTTGAACTTTAGCCAATCCTCTTCGGTTAATATTGTTTGCTGACTGAGTTCGGACATGAGGATTTGGTGTTCCGATGAATCCCCTTTGTTTTTTGCCTGTTCTTCCAGTTTTTCAATGAGGCTGGTTTTTTCCACAATGTTTTCGGTAAACATTTTAAGTTGCTCACGTGCCGATGCAATTTCCTGTTGCATGCGTTGCTTATCCTGTTGCATCCGCTCCACCTGCAACTTTGCTTTCAGTCGCTGTCTAGTAATGACCAGGAAAGCCACAAATCCCAACAGTAGAATTGCCGCAATTAATATGTTACGATGAAATACCTGTTTCTCTTTCTCCTTTTGCAGTGATTGGATATGGTACCTGCTTTTTTCATCGTTGGCTCTTGCTTTGGAAACAGCAAGACCGCTTAAGGCAATCACACGTTCCAATGAATCATTTAACGCACTGTATTTTGTGTTGTAATAAAAAGCACTATCGTAATTGCCCATTGCTTTGAAAACATCTACCGCCGCCTGATATGTGTTGCGTAAGTAAAACATTTCAGGGGTTTGCCTTAACAGGCCAAACGCTTCCCGCAGGTACTGCATGGCAGCCGATTTATTTCCCAGGCGAACCTGAGTGCGTGCAGCCCATTGCAGGGAATTGGCTGCGTTGTCGTAGAGCTTTCCCTCGGTACTGAATTTATGATCTGCCAGAAATAAAACAAGTGCCGTGTCGTATTGTCTTTGCTCGTAATAAATCTGCCCCATGTTACCTCCGATGATGCCTTTCCATATATCGAGCTTTAATGCAGTTGCCATTTTGAGCGATGTCTGGTACCAGAAAAAAGCTGAATCGTATTGCTGCTGCCGATGGTAACCGAGAGCAGCCGTGTTACTTGAGAACATCATCAATACAGTGTCACCAGGTCGTTTATGTGCTTCAAACAACTTAAAAGCTTTGATACTGTTTCTTACACATTCACCATACTCCCTTATTTTATAAAAGATTTCGCCCACTACCATGTAATTGTCCGGGCTGTTTTCGATGCCGAGCTTCTCATTCAGCTCCAGCCCGTTCACGGTGTAGGTTACGGCCAACTCCAGTTCTTTCATTATGGAGCAGGAACTTCCGTAAAAAATACTTGCCACCGCAATCAAACGATCATCGCCTGAGAGGTACGCTTCGTTCATTACTTTTTTCCATAATTCAAGAATGGCCGATTTTGTTGCAGCACTCACCCGGTCTTCTTCGCCTAGTTTATTATTGGTTGGATCTACATCTTGATGATAAAGGACGGCGGCTTTCAGTCCATAGACCCGTGCACGCAACTCATGGTTATCCGCTTTTGCTTCCAGCTCACGAAAAATCGTTTCCGACTGTTTGCTTTTTGCAATCGGCTCTACCAGTGCATAGTCATACAAAATGGCTTTATTGGGATGTTCTGTTAATGATTTGATTATTTCATTTACAGCGGGAACCGGCGTTTGCGCCTCAACCCGGCAGTTGAAAAAAGTAAACAGAAGCAATGCAATGCAGATAGCGTGTAGTCTGGTTTTGGGATGATTCATAAGCGGTGCCAATATAGAAAAATAATGCTAACGCTGTATGATATGTGTAAGCTGTCAGTAGGCCAAGGCGAAATTCCTGAATCAGATACCACGACAGCACAAACTGCTTTGTACCTTTAAACAAAAAACTATGTTACTCACAACAACACCCACGATCGAAGGCAAACCGATTCAGCAATACATTGGTATTGTTACAGCCGAAGCAATTATTGGTGCTAATATTTTTAAAGATCTCTTTGCGGGCATCCGTGATATTGTGGGTGGGCGAAGTGGTACGTATGAACGTGTAATTGAAGAGGCACGACAAAATGCATTGGTTGAACTGCAGCAAAAAGCACAGCAGTTAGGTGCTGATGCAGTAGTGGGCATTGATCTTGACTTTGAAACCGTAGGCAGTGGCGGCAGTATGCTGATGGTTGTAGCAACAGGCACTGCAGTAAAGCTCTAAACCTGTTTCATGAAAAATAAAGAGCCGCTCAGTCAGAGCGGCTCTTTTGTATTAATGTCTTTCGGGTGCCAGCACTTCATTGGGTGAGCGCCATAATGCACTCAACAATAACTGACGCATGAATAAAAATTCTTTCGGAAGACGATCATATAATTTTTCGAACAACTCTTCATGGCCTAATAATTCCTGCTTCCATAATTCAGCGTCGATGTGTTGTAATTCATGGAACTGTTCACGTGCAAATTTATCAGTGCCCAGCCCATCCCATGTAAGATCACGGTAACGTGGCCTCCATCCTATCGGGCATTCAACTGCACTTGCTCCGCCTTTACAACGTTCAACGATCCATTTCAGCACACGCATATTTTCACCAAAACCCGGCCACATAAATTCGCCTTTATCATTTTTGCGGAACCAGTTCACACCAAAAATGCGTGGTGCATTTGGTAAGTCACGGCCAAACTGTAACCAATGGTTAAAGTAATCGCCCATGTGATAACCAAGGAAGGGCAACATCGCAAACGGATCTCTTCTTACTTTGCCCAATTCGCCAAATGCAGCAGCAGTCATTTCACTACCCATGGTTGCAGCGAGATAAACACCAAAGTTCCAGTTGAATGATTGATAAACTAATGGCACAGCTGTAGTTCTTCTTCCACCAAATACAAATGCTGATACATGAACACCATTTGGATTGTTCCACTCAGGATCAATGGCAGGATTTTGAAAAGCCGGAGCTGTGAATCTTGCATTAGGATGCGCAGCAGGTTTCCCGCTGTTTTTATCATAAGGGTTTCCGTGCCAGTCAATCATTCCATCAGGTACTTCTTTTGTCATTCCTTCCCACCATATATCAGCATCGGGTGTAACTGCTACGTTGGTGAAGATTGTGTTGGCCCTGATACTGGCCATGGCATTGGGATTTGTTTTTTCGTTGGTACCGGGTGCTACGCCAAAATAACCTGCTTCGGGGTTGATGGCATATAATTTTCCATCATACCCTTTATGAATCCACGCAATATCATCGCCCACTGTTGTAATCTTCCAGCCGTCCATTTCTTTTGGCGGAATCATCATGGCAAAATTTGTTTTACCACATGCACTTGGGAAAGCAGCAGCCACATATGTTTTTTCTTTCTGTGGATTTTCTACGCCCAACAGTAACATATGTTCGGCCAGCCATCCCTGGTCACGGCCAAGCACAGACGCAATACGTAACGCAAAACATTTTTTGCCCAATAACGCATTACCTCCATAACCACTACCGTAGGAAATCACCAAACGTTCTTCAGGAAAATGAGAAATATATTTTACTGTTGGGTTGCAGGGCCATTTCACATCGGTCTGTCCTTCCTGTAACGGAGCACCCAATGTGTGTAAACATTTTACCCATTCGCCGTTAATGTGTTTTAATACATCATCGCCCATACGTGTCATGATACGCATGTTTACAACAACATATTCACTATCGGTGATCTGCACACCGTAACGGGAGAACTTAGAACCAACAGGTCCCATGCAGAATGGAATAACATACATGGTGCGGCCATGCATACTTCCTTTTGTAAGGTCTTCAAGGATATGTTTCATTTCTGAAGGTTCCATCCAGTTGTTGGTTGGACCGGCGTCCTGTTTACGTGTACTGCAGATGAATGTTCGGTCTTCTACACGTGCTACATCACTTGGATCACTGAAACATGCAAAGCTGCCAGGACGTTTTTCGGGATTCAGGCGGATGAAGGTTCCTTTATCAACCAGCTGCTGACAAAGCTGATCATATTCTTCCTGCGATCCGTTGCACCACAGTACTTCGGCCGGTTCAAAATGCTCTTGCATTTTTTTTACCCATTCTTTTAATTCTGTTTTGTTAGGAGCAATCATTTTTTTGCGGGGTTTTGATGCGACAAACATAATATTCGATTTAGATACCGCAAGTAAAAAATATTAAGGTTGAGAAAATATGACTGATGTAAGTGTGCTGTCCAATCTGTATCATTCAGCAGGAAATACCCATAAGAGCTAACCTGCACTAAACAGGTGCTTTTTTAGACGAATCAACCATACAAGCCGCCAACTGCTTTTGTCGATCGAATAATGAAGTCTGAAACCAAATCATTACTGCTTGTCTATTTCAGGTTTTTTTGCCTTTGTACAGATATAATTTTACTGTATCATCTTTTTAATCATTAAACCATATTAATATGCCTAACAATTTAAAAAATTACATTCCTGCTGTCTTGTTTATTTGTGTAAGTACTGCAACTTCAGCTCAGGAAGTAACCGTTAGCAGCCGTACACCCCGTTTTGTATCAGAAAAGGGATACTGGGTGATCAGGAGTAATGTAAAACAACCCAAAGAAGCGGTTGTATATTTTTACAACCTGCAGCATGAATTAGTGTATGAAGAAGAAGTGAAAAATGCAAGACTCAACATCAATCGCATAAAGGTAAAAATGCGTTTGAAAAAAGCACTTGAGCAAGCTATCGCAGTACACGAGCGAGAGGGAACTACTTCAAAAGATGACAAAATCTTAGCGTCTGTTTTCAGGAAAAAATAACCAGTCAGGTAAAGGCGTCTTCACGGCGCCCTTTTTCATCAACATTGAAAACCGTTTGTCGACGAAAAAACATTGTTTGTCGATGAGTGCACATAATGCTTCGGATTGACTGCCGAGCTGTGTAACTTTAAGTATGATGATTGAAAAATATCCCTTCATTTTTTCTGACGAACGTCGCTACCGGCTTTCAAGACACATCAGCTTCTGGGCATTCTGGTGGATATTCCAGGGATTTCTCTACTCATTTGTTGCCGTGCGCAGCGGCTATTCTTACCAGTTACGTTTACTCTCATCAACAGTTGAATCGCTTATCTATTTGGTGCCGCATATTTTCCTGTCGTATTCTCTCGTATATTTTGTCATCCCGAAGTATTTACTCAAACAAAAATATCTTGCTACTGTTGCGTGGGTCGTGGTGCTTTTTCTTGTTACGTCGGCAATGGCCGCTTTCCTTTCACTGACGATTATTGAATGGGTGCGTGAACAAATTATGGGGTCTGATTATATCAGTAATATCAGAAGAAGTGGTATTGGTCTTTCGATCTATTTAGGATTATTAGCCGGTTTACGTGGAGGTATTACCATCGGCGGTATTGCAGCTGCCATTAAGCTCATGAAACACTGGTATGTAAAAGAACAACGCAACCTGATTCTGCAAAAAGAAAATATGGAAGCACAGTTAGAGGTTTTGAAGGCACAGATACATCCACATTTTTTATTCAATACACTCAATAATATTTATTCGCATACCCGCAACAGTTCGCCTGTTGCTTCCAAAATGCTGATGGAACTATCGGATATGCTACGTTACATTTTATATGAAGGCAACCGTAGGCAGGTAGCATTAAGTAAAGAACTGAAAATGATTACCGATTATATCGAGCTCGAAAAACTCCGCTATGGTAATAAACTCGAAGTAACGATTGATCTGCCAACGAATTCCAACAGGTATTCTATTGCACCACTATTATTATTACCATTTGTAGAAAACTGTTTTAAACATGGCGCAAGTCATATGCTTGAACATCCATGGGTAAGTTTACACATCAGCATCAACGATCATATTCTTCATATGAAGCTGTTGAATGGAAAAATGCAAACTGATAAAACGCATTCAACGGGTATTGGTTTGAAAAATGTGCAGGAACGACTTCGGTTACTCTACCCCGGTAAACACGAATTACAGATCATGAATGAACCGGATGTATTTATTATTAACCTTAAAGCAGAACTACAGGTGTTATCTCCTGCAACTGTAGCTGTTTTACCGGAAGAAAGCACTGTTTTACATGCATGAACAAGCGACCATACGATGCCTTGTTGTTGATGATGAACCGCCTGCACGGGAAATCATCAAACAATATATTACCGATACACCTATGCTGCAATTATGTGGTGAATGTGGCAATGCTATCCAGGCCATCGGTTTTTTACAACAACATGAAATTGATCTTATTTTTCTTGACATACGGATGCCTCAATTATCAGGCACCGACTTTTTAAAAACTTTATCACATCCTCCAAAAGTAATTTTCACTACTGCTCATCCGGAATATGCGTTAGAAGGTTATGAGTTAGATGCGATGGATTACTTATTAAAACCCATTCGCTTTGACCGGTTTTTGAAAGCAGTAAACAAAGCCTATCAACAGACTGCCCTTCGTAACTCACAGGAACGGCCAACAGTTGAACCGGAAAAGAAAGATGCATTTGTATATTTCCGTGCAGACAGAAAAATGATGAAAGTAATGCTCTCCGATATTCTTTACATAGAAAGTATGAAAGATTATGTGAAAGTGGTAACAGGTAACGAAACCATCATCACCAAACAATCCATCAGTTCAGTGGAAGCGATGTTACCTGAGCAAAAGTTTATACGTACACATCGTTCGTTTATTGTATCGGCAGCCGCCATTCACTCGTTTACCAGCGAACTCATCAATGTTGGCAAAACAGAAATCCCCATTGGCAAACTATATCGTCAGCAGGTACTCAAAACATTGGCCTGATGTTTTACGAAGTTTTTGTCACTTCCAATTTTCAGCCTACCTTTTATCACTAAATCGCATTGTATGGTTGGATGGATCACTTCGCTTTGGTGGAAACTCAATGGCTGGAAAATAAACGGAACATTTCCAGATCATATACCTAAGATGGTCATAGCAGTTGGTCCCCATACCAGTGCATGGGATGTTGTAGTTGGCTTGGCGGCACGGTATGTTACACCTATTCACAAAGCCTACTTTCTTGGTAAGAAAGAATTATTTGATGGTGCATTCGGCTGGTTTTTTCGTGCACTAGGCGGTACACCGGTTGATCGTTCTTCATCTAAAGGAATGGTATCGCAGGTGGCTGATAAATTTAAACAGTATGATATGTTCAGGATTGCAATGAGTCCGGAGGGAACAAGAAAGAAAGTTGAAAAACTGCGTACGGGATTTTATTATATTGCTAAAGAAGCAAATGTTCCCATTCTTTTAGTGGGGTTTGATTTTAAAAATAAGCAAGTGATTTATGGTCCGATCGTTCATCCTTCAAACGATGAAGCGCTAGACTTTAAACAGATCACCGCTTTCTTTGCGCCAATAGAGGGAAAACATAAAGATGCAGGCATGGCACATCTTGGATAGCATTCATTAATATACTTCATCATACCAAAACCAATCAGCATGAGAACAATATTTGCCGGCTTTCTATCGCTTTTATTTACTTCAACATTAACAGCGCAAACCAAACCTGTTCCTTCATCCAAAACAGAAGCATGGAAAAAAGAAGTGATCGCATCTGTTGACAGTAAAGCAAAAGATGCACAGGTTATGGTGGATATGGTATTCAGCTTTGCTGAGCTTGGATTTCATGAAACAGAAACAAGTGCTTATCTCACAAAAATTTTAGAGCAGAATGGTTTTACCATTGAACGTGGCGTTTCAGGCATGCCCACTGCATGGATCGCAAAATGGGGAAACGGCAAACCGTTTATTGCATTAGGTAGTGATGTTGACTGTATTCCCAAAGCTTCGCAAAAACCGGGTGTGGCATATAAAAGTCCGATTGTGGAAGATGCACCGGGACATGGCGAAGGACATAACTCAGGTTTACCATTGGTGATTCTTTCAGCTATTGAAGTAAAGAAAATTATGGAGCGTGAAAAATTACCGGGCACATTAATGATTTGGCCCGGCATTGCGGAAGAATTGGTTGGAAGCAAAGCCTGGTATATCCGTGATGGATTATTTAAAAATGTGGACGCCTGCATCTTTACACATGTAGGAAATAATTTAGGAGTGAGTTGGGGCGATGCAGGTAATAACGGTTTAGTATCAGTTGAGTTTTTGTTTGAAGGAAGCTCTGCACATTCTGCCGGTGCGCCATGGCGTGGTAAGAGTGCATTGGATGCTGTGGAGTTGATGAATATTGGCTGGAACTACAAGCGTGAGCATTTGAAACCAACGCAACGTTCGCACTATGTAGTTACTGACGGTGGCGATCAGCCGAATGTTGTTCCATCAAAAGCAGCAGTATGGTATTACTTCCGTGAACGAACTTATGAAGATATTAAAGCCATGTATGATGATGGCATCCGCATTGCAAATGGTGCGGCCATGATGACGAATACAACTGTTAAGCATCGTTTACTCGGCACCGCATGGCCCGGTCATTTCAACAAATCAATTGCTGAAGCGATGTATAAAAATATTAAAACAGTCGGGTTGCCTGTATGGAGTAATGATGATCAGGCATTGGCAAGAGCTGTACAAAAATTAGTGAATGCACCAAAGAAAGATCAACGTGGAAACACAATTGACGGACTGGCTACAAAACTTGATACATTAAACGGTCCTGTACAATTCTCATGGGGAGCAGGCAGCGATGATATTGCTGATATTGCATGGAATGTGCCTACTGTTGTATTACGTTATCCTTCTAACATTCCCGGCACACCTGGCCATAACTGGGCCGATGGTATTGCTATGGCAACTCCTATTGCACACAAAGGTGTAGTGAGTGGAAGTAAAGTACTTGCATCAACCTTAATTGATATGCTCACCAATCCAAAGATCATTGCTGATGCATGGGATTATCACAACAATGTGCAAACGAAGGATGTGAAGTATATTCCGTTTGTTGAGAAAAATACCCCTCCTGCAACTTTTCTCAATACAAAGATCATGGAACAATTCAGACCTCAGTTGAAGAAATATTATTATGATCCTTCCAAATACAATACCTATTTAGAACAATTGGGTATCACTTATCCTACATTGGAGAAAAAAGAGTAAACGGAGTTTAGCTAAATTTGTGTTGGTGAAAAGTTATTTCACTTCTTCAAACATTCCTGTTTGCTTGTTCTTGCGTACATTATCCGAATGAAAGTAACGGCCGTTCATAGCAACATAAACGCCGTGTGGTAATGTTTGTGCAAAAGCCAATGCACTGCCAAGGTTAAAGAGGCCGTCGCTACTACCAAACTTAATGGGAATCATGGCACCCGTAAGTACGATCGTTTTATCGGTAATTTTTTGTGCAAGAATTTTTGCTGTATCGCTCATGGTATCGGTACCGTGTGTGATCACTATTTTGTCTTCATCGCATTGAATACATTGATGAACGATAAGTTCACGGTCCTCGGCAGTCATTTCAAGACTATCGATCATCATGAGTGTTCGTATCTCAACAGGCACATGCGAACGGCCCATCTCCAACAGATCATGCATATGTGTGTCTTTGAAATAAAGCTGACCGGTAATTTCATTGTATTCTTTGTCGAATGTACCTCCGGTAATAAAAATGCGAACTGCCATGACAAGTTGTTTAATGGTGGGAATATCTGCAAAGAAAAAGAAACTATGCTTGCATTGCAATAAAAAAAGGGGCGCCTATAGCGCCCCAGAGTCATAATCAGTAGCAATCATCAGATTACTAAACCTGAAGAGTTAATATAGTTCACCAACGCTGCACTGTTTTTCAAGTTTAATTTCTTAAGGATATTGTGGCGGTGTACTTCCACTGTTTTGAGTGAAATGTTCAACTCACCTGAAATCTCTTTTGAAGACATACCCTGTTTGATGTATTTAATTACATCCAGTTCACGGGTTGAAAGCGTGTTTGCACCTGTGCTTTCTTCTTCAAAGATTTGCTCACTTAAAATTGTTTTTACTTCGGCGCAGATATAACGCTTGCCTTCATGCACGGCTGCAATAGCATCAAACATTTCCTGCTGCGGAGAGTTTTTAGTTACATAACCCATTGCACCAAGCTTCAACAATTTTTTTACGTAAGCGGGTTGAGAGTGCATGGATACACCAATAATTTTTGTTGAAGGTGAGAACTTACGGATCTGTTCCGTTGCTTCAATACCATTCATGGGCGCCATGTTAATATCTAACAAAGCAATTTTCGGACGTAATTTCTGAGCCATTTCAATAGCTTCCTCACCATTACTGCACTGTGCAATTACAGTAAAGCGTGGATCACTATTCAAAATAAAACTCCAGGTTTCACGGATCAACTTGTGATCGTCGGCAATTAAAACTGTAATCTTTTCCATTTCATGTAGTTTTTAAAATATTAATAGGAATTTGAATAACTAATTTGCAACCATGTCCGGGATTTGTAAGGATCTCCACTGATCCTTCCTGTAACTCAGCACGGCTTTTTATATTCATGAGGCCCTGGCCCCTTTTTACTGTTTGCAAGTCGAACCCACTACCATCATCCGCAATAAAGAGATAAACCTTGTTGTCTTCCTGGAACATTTCCACCATCACGTTCTTTGCTTCTGCATGACGAACAATGTTGTTCAGTTGCTCCTGTAAAATGCGGTAGATGGTTAGTTTGATTGTATTGTCGATCCGCTCTTCAATGGTATTGGTTGCAAAAAAACGAATGTCGAAACTGCCCAACGCACGGAAGCTTTCTATTAAATCGTTTACTGAAGCTATTAAACCAAGATCATTGATGCTTGAAGGAACCAATGAACGTGAAAGGTTTCTTACTTCGGTGATAATGGTATTGATATGCTTCGTTCCACGATCGATCAATTCAGTTGGATCGGCTTGTTTCAACTTCATCATCTCTAAATACAACTTTGTTGTAGTTAACAGCTGGCCAATATTATCATGCAACTCCTTGCCTATCTCTGCTCTTTCTTTTTCCTGAGCAAAAACTGCTGCCTGGGCTATCTGAAACTGACGGCTGCGTTCTTTCAGCATCAATTCTTTTTCGAGTTTTTTACGCTCTGTTATATCACGCATGGCACCAACAATACGCACCGGCTTCCCTTTGTTGTTAAAGATCATGTAACCTTTGTCGAGCACATTGGCATACGATCCATCTTTACGACGAAAACGATACTCGCATTCCCAATGCGGTGTTGTATGTTGTTGCAGAAACGAATTAAAACTATCGATCACCATTATCCGTTCATCATAATGAATATTGCTTTCCCAGAAATCCAATCCCTGATCGGCATCTTCAAAACCATGACCAAACAGTATGCGATAACCTTCACTCCAGGTCATATTATTTTGTTCAAGATCAAGATCCCAAATAGCTTCATTGGTTGCTTTTGTTACCAACTCATAGCGCTCATTACTGATCTTGAGTTTTTCTGCAAATTCTCTTTGCTCTGTAACGTCCTGCATGGTACCAACCAGCCTGATCGGCAGTTGGTCTTTGTCTGTGATCAGATAACCTTTGTCTGCTACAAATGCATAGGTACCATCACTTTTTTGAAAACGATATTCACAATGCCATAGGCGTGTGTATGTCTGGCTTAAGAATGCATGTAATTCACGCATCACACGTTCCTTATCTTCCGGATGCAGTTTCGATTCCCAGAAATGAAGGTTTGAATGTTCATTATCTGTATCGTAGCCAAACAACACTTTATAACTGTTACTGCGAATAATAGTTTTTGTAAGCAGATCATAATCCCAGATGGCTTCGTTTGCTGCGTTCTTGATAAACTCGTAACGTTCATTACTGATCTTAAGAGCTTCTGCTGCTTCCTTTTGTGCAGTAATGTCACGGTGCGATGCTATGATGATTCCTTCGCTCAACAATGGTGTGGCAGTCCATGCAATCCATTTTGTTTGGCCCGTTTTTGTAACAATTCGGTTTTCAAAATAAGGGATCACAACACCGCAGCTTAACTCATTTAATTTTTCAAGCACAGCCGGTTTATCATAATCATGCACATAGCTCAGTGGATGAATTTCAGTTGCTTCTTCTGCCGTGTAACCACTAAAGGCTTCAAAGGCAGGGTTTACACGTTTATATCGGCCATCAATACCCGCAATTGTAAGAATATCTCTGCTGATGAGAAAAAACTGATCAAGCATCAAATTGTTCTTACGCTTGGTTATTTCGGCACCAAACAATTTGCTTTGTATGCTGATGAGATTTATATCATTGCGGTTAATTTTCTTCTGCTGCCTGTTTAAGAAGAATAAACAACAAACAAGATTGCTTTCACTCATGACAGGCACTGCCAATGCTGATTGAAAACCAACCCTGATAGCAGCATCCTTCCGTTTAAATTCAAATTCACTTGCTGCAATGTCCTCGATCCAAAAAGGCTTCTTTGAAATGGTTATATCGTTTGAAGCATAATCACTCAACAGGTAAACATGGTCACCCGTTGTTTTAGAAAAAGCGACTAAGTCAGGATCTGTGGCGTCAAAATCAGACACCTGATTGTGCAGGTAAACAGCATCGAAGCCGGGTACCCATATTTCTGCAAGCTCCCAACCTGTAAACGACCTTAACTTATTTAAAGCAAGTTTCAGATTTTCATTTAATGGATTGGGTTGGATAAGGATCTCCGAAATATCAAAGCCCAATTCATTTTCACGGTTGGTGCGGTACGATTCTGTGATATCACTGATCTGTAACAGATACCCGTTCAAATTTGAATGAACGATCTCATGTCGGGCAATTGTTACCAGTAATATTTCTCCGCTTTTTGTGCGGTGTTCAACTGGTTGACCACTTTTATAAAGGTCATACAAATGCTCGCATTTAACCGGTTTATCAAAGATCTTACATAAGCTGATCGCCAAAAATTCCTCTTTTGTGTAACCATAACGCTCAACCGCAAATTGGTTTATATCAAGTATTGTTTTATGATCATTACTGATCACAAACAGAGGAAGGGGTAAATGATCAAAAAAAGATTTATACCTGTTCTCACTTTCCCTCAGCGTTTCTTCCCATTGTTTTCGCAATGAAATATCATTGAGGTTAATGAGCATGGCACCAATATGCGGATTATGAAAGAGGCTTTTCCCTTTTGCTTCTGTCCATAACCAACTGCCATCTTTTTTACGGAAACGAATGTCGACAGAACGGTTCTGATCAGGTTGTTCAAACTCCTGTTTAAATGTGTTTATGGCGAGTTCAAGATCATCCGGATGCACGTAAGAAAACCCATTCTCTCCAATCAGTTCGGCCGGCTCGTAACCCATTACTTTTGTTACGTTCGGTGAGCAATAAATTACATTATTCTGTTCGTCTGTAAGAAAAAACACATCAACACTGTTAGATAACAACTGCTCAAGCATTCTTTCTTTACTGGTTACTTCACTCGTAACAGAAACATGCTCATTACCATCAGCAACTTGTACCATATCAAGGCCAATACATTGTATATAATAATCTTCTGCATTATTGCCTTCAATGCAGGAAAGCTCCCATCTTGTTGAAATATAGCTGCCCTTTGATTCTGATTTTCGCAAATCAACAGGAACTATTTTTCCGGGTTCTTTCGAACAAGCCTTTATAGCTGCTGTATAAGCAACATGATCATCCGGATGAATAGTTTCATACGAATGAATGGTCGTAATTTTCTCTTCGTTCAATCCAAACCGGCTGAAAAAGTGAGGATTTCCTCCAGCATAATACCCATCAGGCTTCACCAGCACATAGTAAAGTTGCTGGCTAAGTTCGAAGGATTCGGGTATAAGGGCGATACTATTCATTAATATTGGATGCGTAACAAAAGTAATTTAAAACACTTATGGCATTTGTAGTACAAAATGTATTTAGAAAGCGGTAAACTTTAAACTAACTGTACTAATTACACTACAAGCGCTAATAGTATATTCAAGTAAAAATTAATATAAAAATCCTTTCTGTTGAAATAATGTTTTGCCCGTTGGTGCAAAACATTTGGTGGCACAGAAAAAGCTATGTTTCCATTCATCCAATCTTATAACCTCAATTTGTATTTTCCCTTACCTTAAGCCCTTCAATTAAAATAAATCAACTACAGCATGAGAAGATCAGTCCTTTTCGCCTGGCTGTTACTGTTTACCACAGTAGCCAGGGCACAGGAAACGTTTCCTGTAAATGGCGTAGCCGACCCCCGCAGCGGCCTTTATGCATTTACCAATGCAACCATAGTAAAAGATGCAGCCACTACCATCAGCAATGCCACTTTAGTGATCAAAGACGGACGTATTGTGTCCGTTGGCACTAATGTAAGCGTACCTGCCGATGCCGTGGTGATCGATTGTAAAGGGAAATACATTTACCCTTCCTTTATTGATGCCTATGCCGATTATGGTATGCCAACTCCTCAGCGTACGCAAGGCGGGTTCAACTTTAATGCACCAGCTCAAATCACTTCTAACCAAAAAGGAGCTTATGGCTGGAACCAAGCCATCCGCACCGATGTGCAGGGTGTACGCATTTTCACCGGCGATAATGTAAAAGGAAAAGCTTTACGTGATAATGGCTTTGGCTCTGTACTTGCACACCAACGTGATGGTATTGCCAGAGGCACAGGTGTTTTTGTATCCTTAGCTGATGCGAAAGACAACAAAGCGATCCTGAAAGAAAAAGCTTCTGCTCATTATTCTTTCAGTAAGGGAACATCTACTCAATCTTATCCCGCTTCGATCATGGGTTCTATTTCCTTGTTGCGTCAAACTTATTTAGATGCACAGTGGTATAAGAATAACCCATTAGCTGAAGGTGTGAACCTTTCGCTGCGTTTTTGGAATGAACATCAGAACCTGCCGCAGATATTTGAAGCCAATGATAAATGGGCCGTTGTTCGTGCCGATAAAATTGGTGATGAGTTTGGCGTGCAGTATATCATAAAAGCCGGTGGTAACGAATACCAACGCATTAATGAAATGGCTGGCACAAAAGCAACATTCATTCTGCCACTTAATTATCCCACTGCAATGGATATTGAAGATCCACATGATGCACGTTTTGTTTCGTTGAGTGATATGAAGCATTGGGAAATGGCTCCGGCAAATGCAGCAATGTTTGAAAAAGCAGGTATCAACTTTTGCTTAACTACATCTGATCTGCGTGATGCACGCCAGTTCTTAACCAATCTTCGCAAAGCAATGGAATATGGTTTAAGCGAAGCCAAAGCATTAGAAGCGCTAACAAAAATTCCTGCAAACATTTTAGGTGTGTATGATATGGTGGGTAGTATTGATGCCGGTAAAGTTGCCAACTTCCTGATTACATCAGGCCCTATCTTCTCCGAAAAAACAGTGATCTATCAAAACTGGGTGCAAGGTGAAAAATATGCAGTGAAAGAAGAAATGTGGAATGAGATAAAAGGCATCTACAATTTAACCGTTAACACACCTGGTGGAGCAAAGAATTATACGCTTGATGTTAAGAACAGCAGCACTGCAACAGTTATTGGAAAAGATACACTAACCGGCCGTTTTACGTTTGATGGCAAACAGGTGAAACTGAATTTCCCTGAAGCAAAAGGCAGCCGCAACAATATCCGTTTAAGTGGTATTGCAAACGATAATCTCTGGAGCGGTGTTGGTGATGATGCTAATGGCAACCGATTTACCTGGACAGCTGCTTACAGCAAAGAAACAGTTACAAAAGCTGATACAACCCGACCAAAAATGGCACCTAAACTTGGTGCTGTTCCCTACCCGTTCAATGGTTATGGTTTTACAGAAATGCCAAAGCAGGAAACCATTTTGATCAAGAACGCAACTGTATGGACCAACGAGAAAGAAGGTGTTTTACAAAACGCAGATGTATTGATCAAAGGAGGAAAAATTACAGCGGTAGGTAAAAATCTCAGCGATGCAGGTGCGAAAGTAATTGATGGAACAGGCAAACATGTTACTGCAGGTATCATTGATGAACACTCGCATATTGCAGCAGCTTCAATTAATGAAGGTGGACAAAGTGTAACATCGGAAGTGCGTATTACTGACAACCTTAATCCTGAAGATATCAATATCTATCGCCAGTTGAGTGGTGGTGTTACATCATCACATATTCTGCATGGTTCGGCTAATACCATTGGCGGACAAACACAACTCATTAAACTCCGTTGGGGTGCAAATGATGAAGGTTTGAAATTCCAGAACTGGCCAGGCTTTATCAAGTTTGCATTGGGTGAAAACGTAAAACGTTCAGGCTCGCAACAAAACAATCGTTTCCCCGATTCACGTATGGGTGTAAGCCAGGTGTTGATCGATGCGTTTACACGTGCAAAAGATTACGAAGCAGGCTGGAAGAAGTATGATGAAGAGAAGAAGAAAAACGCTAAAGCGGTTGCGCCACGTCGTGATCTTGAATTGGATGCATTGGTTGAGATCATGAACAAAAAACGCTTTATCACTTGTCACTCTTATGTGCAAAGTGAGATCACGGATATGATCCGTGTAGCTGATCGTTTTGGTTTTACACTCAACACCTTTACACATATTCTTGAAGGTTTTAAAGTAGCAGATAAAATGAAAGAACACGGAGCTGCTGCATCTACCTTCAGCGATTGGTGGAACTATAAAATGGAAGTGCTCGATGCTATTCCACAGAATGCTACCATCATGCAAAAAGTGGGTGTAAATGTTGCCATTAATTCTGATGATGCAGAAATGGCCCGTCACTTAAATCATGAAGCAGCAAAGAGTGTAAAGTATGGCGGCATGAGTGAAGAAGATGCCTTGAAGATGGTTACACTTAATCCTGCCAAGATGTTGCATGTTGATGACAAGGTTGGCAGCATTAAAGTTGGTAAAGATGCTGACGTTGTTGTATGGAGCGATCATCCGCTGAGCATTTATGCAAAAGCTGAAAAAACAATTGTAGATGGTATTGTTTATTATGATCGTGAAAAAGACAAACAACTACGTTTGGATATTGCCAAAGAACGTGCAAGACTGATGGCGAAAATGATCGGCGAAAAAAGAATGGGTGGACCAACAGTTCCATTCAGCCCAAGCATGGAAATCATGCACACTTGCACTGATCATTATCACAATCATGGTTTACTGGTAATTGATGCAGACGATGTTGATCAAAACAGCAACCAATAAAATTTACGACAATGAAGAAATTAATATTCAGTATACAACTTTTGTTCGTAAGCATTCTTGCAGTTGCGCAGGAAACAGTTTACCCCGCAAAAGCACAATCAGAAACGATCACCCTTACAAATGCTACTATTCATGTGGGTAACGGAACGGTGATCACAAATGGATCGATCACATTTGAGAATGGGAAGATCAAAGCTGTTGGTCAATCTGTAACCGCAGCCGGTAAAGTGATTGATGCGAAAGGCAAGCATATTTACCCGGGTCTTATTTTGTCTGCGTCACAATTAGGTTTAGCAGAAATAAGCAGTGTAAGAGCAACCATTGACCATACAGAACTTGGTTTATACAACTCAAATATCCGTTCAATTGTTGCTTACAATACCGATTCAAAAGTGATCGCTACACTTCGCAGCAACGGTATTTTATTTGCGAATGTTGTACCACAAGGCGGCACCATCAGCGGCACTTCATCTGTTGTGCAGTTAGATGCGTGGAATTGGGAGGACGCTACTTACAAAGCCGATGGACAAATGCACATGAACATGCCAAATTTGTTACCACGCCCAAGTCGTTTTGCTGCATTTCTTGGTCAAACAGAACAAAGAAGCACTGCTGACCAGGTGAAAGAAGCGCTGGGTCGCATAGAAGAGATCAAAGGATTTTTCCGTGAAGCAAAAGCATATCACAAAGAACCAACACATGCAAAAACCAATTTAAAGTTTGAAGCAACCAAAGCTTTGTTTGAAAAAAAGCAAAAGTTGTTTGTGCATTGTGATATCGTGAAAGAAATGCTGGTGGCAATTGATTTTGCAAAAGAGTTTGGGTTTGATGTAGTGATCGTTGGTGGAAGCGAAAGCTGGCAAATTGCAGACTTGCTGAAGCAGAACAATATTGCAGTGATCCTTGCTGAGCGTCATGCATTACCTACCTCACCTGATGATGATGTTGATCTTCCTTACAAATCAGCCACCTATTTGCAGGATGCGGGTGTGCTCTTTGCCATCAACGATACAGATGGTTCAACACGTGGTCGTAACCTGCCTTTCAATGCAGGCACTGCTGCCGGTTATGGTATTACGAAAGAGCAGGCATTAAGTTCTATTACACTAAATGCAGCCAAAATTCTGGGTATCGACAAGATTACCGGCTCGCTTGAAGTGGGCAAAGATGCCAATATTGTGGTGAGTGAAGGTGATATTCTGGATATGAGATCAAGCATTATTACCCATGCGTTTATCCAGGGCCGTCAGGTAAGCCTTGATGACAAGCACAAACAGCTGAATGAGCGTTATAAATACAAATACGGCATCAAATAACCCGTTTTCCTGATCTTGATAAAAAAAGGTTGCCGTAAATCGGCAACCTTTTTTCTTTCGTAAGTATAAACACTTAGAAAACGTTTATATCTTCACAATACCAAAACAACTAACCACACCCACTATGAAGAAGCTTTTATTTTGTTTGTTCCTCTTAACGGCAGTTTTCTCTTGCCGTAAGCCACAGGACACTCCGGCCCTGCAAAACATTCTTACACAGGGAACCTGGCGTATCTCCTTATTAAGAAACAATGGCAACAACATTACCTATCTCTATACAGGCTGGCAGTTTACGTTCAATGCTGATAAAACAATGCAGGTAACTGATGGTGTAACTACCTATAACGGCACATGGACTGAAAATCCTCAGGGCGATACATTTGAACTGGATATTTCTTCTACTGAGCTTGAACTTGAATATATCAGCAAACTTTGGCACAATGAATTATTGAACCCCAAACAAGTACTGTTCCATAACGACAGGAATAATCCTACACAGGAATTACAGTTTACAAAACTGTAGCGATCAGAGTTGCTGTTTTGGATAATCAAAAAACCAGAACTCTTTCTTTGCTTTTGCAAAATCTTTCCAGTTATCAATATCTGCCTTCACTGCAAAAACAGAACAGGTAGGCATATTATCAACGCTGGTATTCGTGAGCGTGTTGGCAAATTCTGTAATGCCATCGTTATGCGAGAAGATAGCAGCTGATGAAATTGAAGCAGGTATACCTGTTATAGTTTGCATCAACACATCAGGTGCTGCAAGGTAGAGTTGCGATTGAAGCTGCATAATTGTTTCATCAACCTTAAACGTTTGCATGAAAAGAGAGCAGGTTTGTTTTGCCCGTACTGCAGGGCTGCTGATGAATGCATCAATCTTTATTTTTCGCTCAAGGAGGCGTTGCGCCATCATAGGTGCATCTTTCAAGCCTCTTGCATTTAATGGCCGGTCAAAATCGTTTTGCGTGGGATTGTCCCAACTGCTTTTTGCGTGGCGTATGAGTAAGAGCGATTTCATGAGTTCACTTATATTTTATTTTAGACACATCGTTTAACCATAAAAATTATCATCATTGCCGGACTAAGTTCCTACGATAATTCTTATGGGTAATTCATGTTATTGAAAATAAGCAATCGCTGCCAATAAAAAAACCATCCGAATAATCAGATGGCTCTCTTACAAAGTATTTTCCCGGTTTGATTTAAGATTTTAAAGACGGGTATAAAATAAACAACAAAAATTCAGCCAAAGAGTTGTTTCATCTGCTCTTTTTTAATAGCCACGTACATTCTTTCCATCAAGATAATTGAGCAACGCTTTGTTACATACCCTGTTACCTCCCGGCGTTGGATAATTACCTGTAAAATACCAATCGCCTGTGTTGGTAGGACAACTTGCATGCAGATCCTCAATGTTCTGATAGATCACCTGTACAGGAGTTGTAAATCCGGCTGGTGTGATGAGTTGTGCAATTTTATCGCTGATCTCTTCTGTTGTAAATGGTTTATATAACCGGCGAACCACATTCTCCGTATGCAATTGATTATTGCGTTGCATTTCCTTAATGGTGGTATGAGCTTCATCAATAACATCCGTCATTCCTTTCTCTTTCAGTAACTCAATCGCTGCACGGAAAGCTACAAAATCGCCGAGCTTACTCATGTCAATACCATAACAATCAGGATAGCGAATTTGCGGTGCACTTGATACAACGATGATCTTCTTTGGACCAAGACGACCCAACATACGTACAATACTTTCTTTCAACGTTGTACCACGTACGATTGAGTCATCGATCACCACCAATGTATCAACACCTTTCTGTACAGTACCATACGTAATATCATACACATGTTGCACCATTTCATTACGGCTGCTGTCTTCTGTAATAAACGTACGCAGCTTCACATCTTTGATCGCAATTTTTTCCTGCCTGATCTTACGTGTGATCATTTCATTCAGCTTCTCTTCATCAAAATCTTTACCCCAACTCATGATACGCTGCACTTTGATCTGGTTGAGATATTCTTCCATCCCTTTCACCAAACCATAAAAAGCGACTTCAGCAGTATTGGGTATATAAGAGAAAATGGTATTCTTCAAATCATAATCAATATGCTCAAGAATACGCTTGCTGAGTTTATGACCAAGTGTGATACGTTCACGATAAATCTTTTCATCACTGCCTCGGCTGAAATAGATACGCTCAAATGAACAAGCCCTGCGTTCTTTCGGTTCGAGTATCTGTTCAATATGGTATTGCCCGTTCGGCTCAACGATCAACGCTTGCCCCGGCATTAATTCCAGCACTTCATTTTCACCAACATTAAATGTTGTACGGATTGCTGCACGCTCACTAGCTGCAACAATCACTTCGTTATCTACATAATAATAAGCAGGACGAATACCATGGGCATCACGCATCACAAAACTTGCACCATTACCTGTCATTGCACCAATGGTATAACCACCATCAAACAACGGTGTTGCTTTTTTCAACACATTGCATAAAGATGGATTGTTAGGATTGAGTTCATCTTCTTTTACCAGAAAATGATGCACTACTTCCATCATTGCCGCCAGATCACTTTGTTTTTGAAACTCACCCGGATCAATATTCACTAAGCCGAAAAGCTCATCTGTATTTACCAGGTTAAAATTTCCTGCAAGTGCAAGGTTGCGGGCAGGGTTTGTATTGCGTTTGATGAATGGATGGCAAAACTCTACATTGTTTTTACCCTGTGTACCGTAACGTAAGTGGCCCAACATCAACTCACCAAGAAACGGAAGGTGACCCTTCATTAGCCCGGCGTGTTGCTTAATATCGGGTTGATATTTTTCCAATTCAGCTATCTCCTGACCCACTTTAAAAAACAGATCAGCTATGGGCTGATTGGCACTGCTACGTAACCGATGGAGAAAAGGATAACCCGGTTCTACATCCAATTTAACAGCAGCAATACCGGCACCATCCTGTCCACGGTTGTGTTGTTTTTCCATGAGCAGGTACAGCTTATTAAGGCCATACAGCACCGAGCCATATTGTTTCTGGTAATGAGAGAAGGGTTTGCGTAAACGAATGAAGGCCAAGCCGCATTCGTGTTTTATTTCGTCGCTCATGATAGTTGTGAGAAGTCGACCTCGGTTCCCCCTTGGCCGATGAAGGCGCAAAGGTAAGAATCAATGCCAACATTACTGCATTAATTAAGCACTGATTCGGGATGAAGGCTTTCAGCCAACCATAAAAACTCCCGAACAAATACATCCACATTTTTCTGATAAGCTTCATCGAGCAGGTTTCCGTCTTCGTCGAATTTCTTATCTACTCCCCCAACTACCAACATATGCGGACTGGCAATGCCAAATAAAGCATTGATCAGCAACTGCATTTGCTGCGTTGCCCGGATACCGCCCATTACTCCGGGGCTGGCTGTAACAATACCAAATGCTTTATGGCTTTGTTTTGGGTAATGATCCAGCACATTTTTCATGGCTGGCGTATAGCTGCCATTATATTCAGGAGTAACGAGTATGAATGCATGTGCATCGAACATTCGTTTGCTTAATGGCTTAAACTCTTCCGGTGTTGCATCAACCGATACAAATACGTTCTGGAGCAACGGCAGATCCCATTCTTTTACATCAATGATGTTGACAGTATGCGCTGTTTTTTCATTGAGCAGTTTTTTAAGAAACAAAGCAACACGATGTGTTACACTATTTTCTCTCGGACTGCCTGATATTATTTCGATGTTCATTTATTAATGATTGATTGGTGATTCAATAATGATCAACTCTGTTTCTTTTATAAATTTAAGGCTCAGCTGGTCGGTTTCCCAAAACCCGGCTGCATCCCTTTTGACAATGTTGATACCGTTTACTTCGGCTTCGCCTTCCATCAGAAATACAAAAATACCTTTATTAACAGGATTGAACTGATAAGTAACCGACTTCTCTGCTTCAAACCAACCGAGACTGAGTTTCGCATTCTGATTGATCCAGCAATGCTGTTGTCCTTCCTCATTGCTCACCACGGTTACCAATTTATTCTTTCGTTTATCTTTTGGAAAATGCCTTCGCTGATAACGGGGATTGATATTCTGCAGTTTGGGTTCAATCCATATCTGCAGAAAATTTACTTCATCGCTTCCCACGTTGTATTCTTCATGTCGCAATCCGCTGCCCGCACTCATGATCTGCACCCAGTCTTTTTCCACTATATCGGCATAACCCATACTATCCTTGTGATTCATCTTTCCGTTCAGCATGATGCTGATGATCTCCATATTCTGATGAGGATGTATTCCAAAGCCTTTACCTGCTTCTACAAAATCATCATTGAACACTTTCAACAAACCAAATCCGTTTTTTGATGGATTATAGTACGATGAAAATGAAAAAGTGAAATTGCTTTTCAACCAGCCAATATCTTTCACTCCTCTTTCCGAACCTTTGAATAAAATGTGTTGCATGTATCTTAGTTGATCTGTACGTTTAATTCTGATGCTGCTCCCAATGTTTTTGATACAGGACAGTTTTTTGCTACCTGTATCAGTCGCTGCATTTGCTCATCTGAAAGTTGATGTTCAAATTTCAATTGCCGGGTGATGATTGTTTTACCTTCTTCACGCTTCAACGAAACTGATAGATCAATTGCTCCTACATTCCATTGCTTATGATCGGTATACATCCGCAGGGTAACCAATGTGCAACTGCCCAATGCTGATTCTAACAACTCATCAGGTGTTGGTGCAGTATCCATTCCGCCCTTTTCAACCGGCTCATCAGCATAAAACTGATGACGGCCATTGCTATGCGTTACTTTATACTTTTCTGCGCCAATGCTTGAGTTGATCATATTGTTTAATTAAGATGCCCAAATTTACCGGCATTATAATCATCGATCGCCTGCATAATTTCCTGTTGTGTGTTCATTACAAAAGGACCATACGCTGCAACGGGCTCCGTAATTGGTTCACCACTTAAGAGTAACAAGTGCGTTTCGTTGTTTGTTTGAATGTGTATCTTTTCCCCACTATTATCAAATACCAGCATTTCACCTTCACGTGCTACTTTATCATCATTGATGAGCACTGTTCCTTTCAAGACCAATAAAGTTGTATGGTCCCCATCAACCACATTCAGATCGAACGAAGCATCTGCTTTTGCATGTGCATCAAAAATATTAATGCGGGTGAATGTAGTAGCTGGTCCTTTCACACCGTTCATTTCACCGGCGATAATCCTGATCTTGCCTTTGTCATCTGCTAATTGTATCTCGGGAATATTGTTCGAACGGATATCCTGGTAAGCGGGTGGAGTTGATTTATCTTTTGCAGGCAAATTCACCCACAGTTGGGCACCATGCAATAGGCCACCTTTTTTACTGAATTCTTCTTCATGAAATTCTTTGTGCAAGATTCCTGCGCCGGCCGTCATCCATTGCACATCACCTGCGAACAATTTGCCTTTACCGCCACTGCTGTCTTCATGTGCCAAAGCACCATCCCATAAAATACTTACAGTTTCAAAACCTTTATGCGGATGTACATCTACACCACGAGGATATTCAGTTGGCAAGTAAGTTGTCGGTTCAATATAGTCAAGCATCAGGAAAGGGCTCATGTCTTTCCACATTGCCGACGAAATAAATGTTCTCACCTTAAAACCATCTCCTACCATATGCGGCGGAGCCGCTTTCCTGATATACTTGATCTGTTTCATTTTTTACGATTGCTTTACAAAAACAGGGTTCCACCCGTTTTCATTATTGTTTTACAAACTGAACATGGAACTGAAGTTTCACCTCATCACTTACTACAACACCACCTGCTTCAGTTACTGCATCCCAACCTAATCCGAATTCTTTACGTTTGATTTTTCCTTCTGCTTCAAAACCTACTTTTGTTTGTCCCCATGGGTCAACCACTACACCATTGAAATCTGCTTTCAGTTCAACTGGTTTGGTTACATCACGGATAGTAAGGTCTCCTTTCAATACCAGTCCGTCATCTTTTTTACTAACTGATGTAGAAACAAACTTTAACTCAGGATATTTTTCTGCAGCAAAGAAGTCATCACTCTTCAGGTGTGTATCTCTTTGTTCGCTGCGTGTATCAACACTATTGATATCTGCAGTAAATGTTACTACTGCATCACTGAAATCTTCTGCATCAGCAGATAATGTTGCATCAAAGCTTTTGAATTGTCCTGTTACAGTTGTGATCATCAGGTGTTTTACCTTGAAGATAATGTCGCTGTGCGATGCGTCAATTTTGTACGTTGCCATTTTGTTTGTGTTTAGATTTTTGTTTTTATAAATTGTTGACTTAGACTTTTAGTTGAGCATGGGTACTTCCATCAGCAATAATCTTGCATCAGAATCTGCAGTAATATTGAGTGTATCTGTTTCGCTGATACCAAGACCATCACGCCTGTTGAGCGCTTCGCCATTGATGGTAACATCGCCTTCCAGTACAAAAGCATAAACACCACTGTTTGTTCCTTTGAGTTTATGTTCTTTTGTAATGCCTTTATCAAGGTTCCCAAGGCTGAACCATGCATCCTGGTGAATCCATACACCTTCATCATCTGCATTTGGGCTCAGCACCTGCAGCAAATCATTTTTCATTTTACTTTCATCCAATGTGATCTGTCCGTAACGGGGCTGCACATTTTTCTTATTTGGGAAAACCCATATCTGCAAGAACTTTACTTCTTTATCCTTGTTGGCATTCATTTCACTATGAGCAATACCTGTGCCTGCACTCATCACCTGGATATCGCCTTGCTTAATGATGGCTTCATTACCCATACTGTCTTTATGTTTCAAATCACCACTCAACGGAATTGAAATAATTTCCATGTTATCGTGTGGGTGTGTACCAAAGCCCATGCCTGCTGCTACTGAATCATCATTCAGTACACGCAATGCACCGAAATGTATCCGCTCAGGGTTATAATACCCTGCAAAGCTGAAACTGTGGTAACTATTGAGCCAGCCGTGATTTGCGTGGCCTCTTGTTGCTGCTTTATGTAAGACTGCTTTCATAACTATTCCTTTATTACATGTACATACATGCATTTGTTTAAAAAAAATCAACTTTCTTTTGCCCTGATCTGCTCCAGCAAATCGTTCAACTGTGCCGCTGAAGCATCATTCATTTGAATCATTTCTTCAAACAGGCTGTTGATTCGCTGTGTACTCAATTCCAGAATATTCAACCCGGCTCCTGTGAGCGACATCACCGTATGACGTTTATCGTTCAAATCAGTTGTCCGCTTCACCAGCTTCTTCAGCACCAGGCGATCAATGATCCTTGGTACATTTGAGCTTTTTTCGATCATCCGGCCTGCAATGTCTTTCACACACATATCATCAGGCGACTTGCCTTTTAAAATCCGGAGCACATTGTATTGTTCATGTGTTAAGCCAAAATTTTTCAACTCCCTGCTCATCAATGTCTTTAACCACCAGGCAGTATACAGGATATTGAGGCCTGCCTTGTGGGTTTCGTCTTTAAAATTCACACTTTGTATGGCTTGTTCTAATTTCACTATGCAAATGTATGTACATACATGCAATTTTCAAAACAAAAAGGCAATCGATTTTATTCAATTGCCTTTTTTCACAATTTCTTTAGTTTTTTACGGTATTACCGAGGATGGCTTTGATGGGTGCACAATCCTTGTATTCATCTTCGATCTGCACATAAAATGTATTCGAATTCTTGATGAACCACTTTTGCAGTTCTTTTTCTTTCTTTTCTTCTAATGCACGGCCTGCAATTTTGCTGTAATCATTTTCGATGTTCTCTCTGTGCGGAGCTGTGCGGCTTACGAGGTAAATCAAACGAACACCTTTCTTTCCCTGTGGATCAGTGAAAGCTGTTGGTTGCGCAAATTCACCTGGTTTTAATTTTTCCAGCAAAGGAACCATTTCTTTATCCAGGTCATCAATGTAAATAATTGATGTGCCGTCTTTACCACGCATCATACCGGCAGTAAACTTTGAATTTTCTTCATCAGAATACTTGGCAACTGCTTCACCAAACTTCATGGTTCCGGCAATGAGTTTAGAACGTACAGTGTCAAGCTTATTGATGGCATCTTTAATATCCGGTTCATTAATGCGTGGTATTTTCAGGATATGTCTTACAGTTACTTCTTCACCATTTTTTGATAAACATTGAATGATGTGATAACCGAATTTCGATTTAATAACTCTTGATACCTGTCCTTCTTTTAAACTCATAGCCGTATTAAAGAAAGTTGGGTCCCACTGATTATCGTTTCTGTTCAATACATACAAGCCTGCATTTTCTTTTGCAGCAGGATCTTCACTGTATTGTGATGCAAGGAATTCCATTTTCTTTGATCCACTTTCAACCTGGCGCTTGAATTCTTTTAACTCTTCCTGTGCATACTCTTCCATTTCACGACCGGCTTTTGGATAGACAACGATCTCTCCTATTTCCAATTCTGTTTCGTAAAATGCCAGACTGTCTTTCGGTATCTTATTAAAGAACGCTCTAACTTCTGTTGGTGTGATCTTTACATTTTCAACGATCTTGCCACGCATTGCAGTAGCCAGCTTACTTTCTTTGATCGGTTCACGCATTTCTTCACGGAACTGGTAAATAGTTTTACCGGTGATCTGTTCGATCACTTCTTTTGAGCCGTATTGCTGAATAAAATAACGGATACGATTATCAACATCTGCCTCTATCTCTTCATCGCTCACAGGAAGAGAATCTTTCTCAGCCTGGATAGCCAGCATTTTATTAATGATGAGCTGTTGCATCAAATAACAAGATGCATCAGGAGGCAGATCATAATCCTTACTCTTCGCATCGTTGATCTGGTTGTCGATATCCGACTTCAGCATGATGCGATCCCCAACAACACCAATGATCTTATCGGCAACAATTTTCTTTGTTTGTGCCTGCACAAACACAACAGCCAATAAAGAAATTACAGTAAATATTTTTTTCATTCTTAAGAGATGAGCGTCAAAAGTAATAGAGATGGCCGTCTTTCGAGCACGGCCATCTTTGTTTTAACAGTTTCTATGCTTTGCAGCTTATAAAGTACGTTTCACTTCTTCTTCTTCAAAGGCAACAATGGTATCGCCTACGTTCAGATCTGCGAAATTCTTGATCGTTAAACCACATTCCATATTCGATGCAACTTCTTTTGCATCGTCTTTGAAACGTTTCAAGCTACCCAGTTCAGCGAAACCACCTTCTGTACGTGGGTATACCAATACACCATCACGGAACAAACGGATCTTCGCATCACGCTTCATTTTTCCATCGAGCACATAACAACCGGCAACAGTTGCTTTATCGAACTTGTACACTTCACGTATTTCAACTGTAGCAACTTCTTTCTCTGTGATCTTCGGTTCCAACAAGCCTTCCATCGCACTCTTCACTTCTTCAATGGCATTATAGATGATGGAGTAGTTCTTGATCTCCACGCCTTCCTGCTCAGCGAGGCGTGATGCCTGCAATGAAGGACGAACGTTAAAGCCGATCAGGATCGCATCAGATGCGCTTGCCAATGTAACATCGGCCTCAGATATCTGACCAACTGCCTTATGAACTACGTTCACGGCAATTTCTTCAGTTGAAAGCTTCTGCAACGAATCGGTTAAGGCTTCTACCGAACCATCCACGTCACCTTTGATGATGAGGTTGAGTTCTTTAAAGTTACCAAGTGCCAAACGACGACCGATCTCATCGAGTGTGATATGTTTCTTGGTTCTGATACCTTGCTCACGGAGGATCTGTGCACGACGGCCGGCAATTTCTTTTGCTTCAGCTTCATCTTCATACACCTTGAATTTCTCACCCGCTTGCGGTGCACCATTCAAACCAAGTATCTGAACAGGTGTTGATGGACCTGCTTTATCAATACGCTGGTTACGCTCGTTGAACATGGCTTTGATACGTCCGTAGTACTGACCAGATACGATCAGATCACCTTGTTTAAGTGTTCCGTTCTGTACAAGGATTGTAGCAACATATCCACGGCCTTTATCCAACGATGCTTCAATGATTGAACCTGTTCCTTCACGCTCAGGATTTGCTTTCAGTTCAAGCAATTCAGCTTCCAGCAATATTTTTTCGAGGAGCTTATCTACGTTCAATCCTTTCTTGGCAGAGAGTTCCTGGCTTTGGAATTTACCACCCCACTCTTCAACAAGAATGTTCATTTGAGATAACTGCTCGTATATTTTTTGCGGATTTGCTCCGTCTTTATCGATCTTGTTTACTGCAAAGATCATTGGCACACCAGCTGCCTGCGCATGGCTGATGGCTTCTTTTGTTTGCGGCATCACTGCATCGTCCGCAGCTACAACTATCACGGCAACATCCGTAACCTTGGCACCACGGGCACGCATAGCCGTAAACGCTTCGTGACCGGGTGTATCGAGGAAGGTGATCTTTTTACCTGCTGCATTGGTTACTTCATAAGCGCCAATGTGCTGGGTAATACCTCCGGCCTCGCCAGATACTACGTTTGCATTACGGATATAATCGAGCAATGATGTTTTACCATGATCAACGTGACCCATAATGGTAACGATTGGTGCACGTGGCTGCAGGCTGTCAACATCATCATCCTCTTCTTCCTCCTCCATTTCTGCCTGCTTCTCCATATCAATGAACTCTACTTCAAAGCCGAATTCACCTGCCACCAATTCAATCAATTCAGCATCAAGACGTTGGTTGATTGAAACCATCATACCCAAACTGAAACATTTTGCCACAACATCAGTTGCTGATACATCCATCAAGCTTGCCAATTCAGCAGCACTGATGAATTCTGTTACCTGCAGCTTGTTGTCTTCGCCACCCTCCGGCATGTTATCAGCCATTTCATCACGCTTGAGTTTGCGGTATTTAGCTTTTAAGCTCTTACCACGACCACCCTGGCCTGAAAGTTTGGCTTGTGTTTCACGGAGTTTTTCCTGGATCTCTTTTGCATCGATCACTTTGTCTTCACGACGGGTGATTGCAGGACGGCTACCGGCTCTTTGTGGAGGTCCGATTCTTGATCCGCCTTCTCTGCGCTGACCACCGCCTTGTTGCTGACCGCCCCTATTTTGGAAGCCGCCACCTTGCTGGCCACCCTGGCCTTGTTGCTGACCACCACCTTGCGGAGGTTGACTGCCTTTCTTATCAATAGGGATACGTTTGCGCTTACGCTTTTCTTTATCCTTATCGGTTATAACAGGCTTAGGTCTTGTATCTGAATTAACAGGAAGTTCAATTTTGCCGAGGATCTTAGGTCCTTCCAGTTTGTCGGCTTTAATGTTTTCAATTACCACTTCTTCATCTTCTTCCGCTACTGGTTCTTCGGTAACTGCTACTGCTACAGGTGCCACCACTTCTTCTTTTACTTCAGGAACCACAACTTCTTCCTTGGGTTCTTCTTTCTTTTTCTTTTCGATCTTCTTAGGTCGTGTAGAAGAATCAATTTTATCAAGATCGATCTTGGTAATGATCTTTGGACCTTCCACTTCCGGCGCTTCCACCTTTGTTACTTCGGGCTCAGGTTGTGGTTGTACGATCTCTTCCACTTTTGGCACTTCTGCCACCACTACCACGGGTGGTTGTTCTACCACTACCGGCGCCTCAACCGGTTTTACTTCTTCCACCTTTGGCTCTTCTTTTACAACCTTTTTTACTTCCTTCCTGATCGAAATGTCCTCTTCTTCTTTTTTCTTCTTCAAATCAGACATACCACCCTTGGGAATTTCGATCTGATCACTTTTTGCTTTCGCCAGTTTATCAGATGAGAATTCTGCCTGCAACGCACGGTACATACCTTCCGTAAGCTTTGCAGTGGGCTTAAGATCGTCTTTATTGAAGCCTTTGTTGGCCAAAAAATCAATAAGGGTGTCCTTGCCGATATTGAATTCCTTGGCAGCGGCCATTAAACGTGGTGTATTACTTTCTGACATAATGAACTTCCCTTGCCATACCTCAGTACGAGGGAATATCTTGTTTAATTGTTTATATAAATCTTATCTAAATAACTTTTTACAGTTACTCTTTTTCAAACTCTTCTTTCAATACACGACGTACATCTTCAATGGTTTCTTTCTCCAGATCTGTACGACGTTCTAATTCTTCTGCTGTTAATTCCAATACACTGCGTGCCGTATCGCAACCAATGCGTTTCAACTCATCAATCACCCAACCTTCGATCTCATCTGTAAATTCATCCAGATCGATATCAAATTCATTTACTTCTTCTTCTGTATCACGATAAACATCAATTTCAAAGCCAGTTAATTCACAGGCGAGTTTAATGTTTACACCACGCTTACCAATTGCCAATGAAACCTGGTCGGGTTTCAGGTAAACTTCAGCATGTTTTCTATCCTGATCAATGTCCATGCTTGTGATCTTGGCAGGTGTTAATGAACGTTGGATAAGCAGATTGATGTTCGCTGTGTAATTGATCACATCAATATTTTCATTCTTCAGTTCACGAACGATACCATGGATACGGCTACCTTTCATCCCTACGCAGGCACCCACCGGATCGATACGATCATCGAAGCTTTCAACTGCAACTTTCGCTCTTTCTCCCGGTTCACGCACAATTTTTCTGATAACGATCAAACCATCAAAGATCTCCGGCACTTCAATTTCGAGCAATTTAGCAAGGAACAACGGACTTGTTCTCGACAAAATAATCACAGGTGCATTATTTTTCAGCTCCACCTTCTTAATCACAGCACGGATGTTCTCGCCTTTCTTGAAATAATCCTGTGGAATCTGCTCACTCTTTGGCAACAATAATTCATTTCCTTCTTCATCGAGCAACAATACTTCCTTCTTCCAAACCTGGTAAACTTCTGCACTCAGAATTTCACCAATACGGTCAGAATATTTTTTTACCAATACGTTCTTCTTAAGATCACCGATACGGCTTGCCAGTGTTTGCTTTGCAGCAAGTATAGCACGGCGGCCGAAATCATGAATATCTACATCTTCATATAACTCTTCGCCCACTTCATAATCAGGTTCCAGCTTCACAGCATCTGTATAGGCAATCTGCGCCAACGGATCTTCTACCTGTCCATCTTCCACAATGGTACGACGACGCATGATCTCAAGATCACCCTTCTCCGTATTTACGATCACATCGAAGTTATCGTCACTGCCATATTTCTTACGAAGCAATGTTTTAAACACATCTTCCAGCACTTTCATCATCGTGGGACGGTCGATATTTTCCGCATCCTTAAACTCCTGGAAACTCTCAATAAGATTGATACTTGCCATAACACTTTTTTTTAAATAGTCCGGTTGTTTTCACTGTCAGCAACCGTAATCAGTTAAATACAATTTGAATTTTAGTTGATTTAATATCTGCATAAACCAGGTTGTGTTGTATCACTTCCTGTTTTTTACCTTTTCCCTTTGTTTCTTCCAGCGTTACTTCCAGTTCACCTGCTGATAGTAATTTGCCCTCAAGTTTGCGGCCATCTTTCATGATCACTTCCACCTGCCGGCCAATATTTTTGGTGTACTGACGGTTGAGTTTCAGTGGTTCTTCCAAACCCGGAGAGGAAACTTCCAGTGCGAAATCACCTTCGTTGAAAAGTGTTGTTTCTTCTATTCGTTTGTACAAAGCCCGGTTATACTGGATGCAGCGGCTGATGGGTAAACCTGCATCGGCATCAACAAACACCTGTATATTATTGCCCGGTTTCAGTTTTACGTCTACCAGGAAACAATCAGGATCATTGCTGATCACTTCTTCCATCATTTGCCTGATGCTTTCTGTCTTTTGTTCTAAGTTCATGTAAGGAAAATAAAGAAGGGAACGTTTTCCGTTCCCTTCCACTGTTTCTTTTATCCGACCGCAAATGTAAGAGAATACAGGGTAATGGAAAAATTTTTTTCAGCCTGTATTCAACGGTAAGCTTTAGGGGAATCTTCACACAAAGGGAAGCGGTTTAATTTATCTTTGCAGCATCATGTTACTACGTTATTTACTCTACGGACTCCTGATCTATTTTGTGTTCCGTTTTATTTTCAGATTTGTTATTCCTGTAACAAGGGCTGCACGAACTATGAAAAGCAAGATGAATGAATTTCAAACACGTATGCAGGAACAACAACAGCAACAGGCTGCTGCACAACGCCCTCAACCTGTAAAGGAACCGCTCACTCCTAAAGAAGGTGATTATATTGAGTTTGAAGAAGTAAAATAAGAAGGCACAATATCCAAGGGACAAGGCACAAGAGAGAAGAACCAATGCACAAAATCCAAGGAACAAGTGGTAAATCTAAAATCAGAAATCATACATCCTGCATCAGACCAAGTTCCTCCACTTTCATTCCGGCTTTCAAATGCACTGTTTGTAACCCCAGTTGTTGAGCTGCTTCAATATTATTGATACTATCGTCGATAAATATTGTTTCAGTTGCATTCAACCCATGCTTCTCCAATACATATTCAAAGGCTGAGGAATTGGGTTTGCGATGACCGATACGGTGCGAATAATAAGCCGCATCAAACAAATCATCAAACACCTGCCCAGGCCTCCAAGCCTCGTACCTGCGTTGAAATTCCTGCAAATGAATTTCATTGGTGTTACTAAGTAAATACAAATCATACTTCTCTCTCAGCTGAGGTAATACGGCCACACTTTCAGGTCTGAAATCGAGCAGTAATGCATTCCACGCATCCTTGATCTGTACATTGGTTAACGATAAACCGGTTGCTGCACGCAGATCATCATAAAATAATTGATCATCCATTCCTGTTTCCAATCTCCTGAACAGATCGTTGCTATGAAACTGGTTGAAAAAGTCAGAGAAGTTGGTAACACCCAATTTAGCAAAGGCTTTTTCGCTCAACTTAAAATCGATATCGAGCAATACACCACCAAGGTCGAATATGATCGCTTTTGTTTGTTGCATACTGCAAAGAAACAAGACTGTTTCAAATGATGATTCAGGTTCAGAATTTCTTTCTTTTGAAGGGCAAAAAATATCTCTTGAAATTATAGCAGCACGATACATCGATTTTTCTATCTTTGCCCCCGCCCAAAAGGCCGGATCCTTAGCTCAGTCGGTTAGAGCATCTGACTCATAATCAGAGGGTCGTAGGTTCAAATCCTACAGGATCCACGAATAATAAATGCCGGTAAGGCAGAAAGACGGGAAATGAGTTGAACTTAAAGATTACTTCTCGCCTTTCCGTCTTCCCGGCTTTATCATAAAAATGGCTTTAACCTTTGCTTAACCGATAAGCAGATACTTTTGCCTCTTTACAAATTATGAAGAAACTAATACTGTTTACGTTCCTCCTTGCTGCAGGTTTTTCATTAACCGCCCAGGAAACAGAAAAAAAGAAAAAGAAAGACTGGTCGAAAGTAAATCTTGGCAACCGTCCGAAAGATCATCTCATTTTTCAAATAGGTTATCTCACCTGGTTGCAAAAACCCGACAGCATTGCTACAAAAGGTTTGGCCAGAACAGTGAATGCATATTTCTCATTCGACTTTCCATTTAAGACCGATCCCCGTTTCAGTGTTGGTTTAGGTGCAGGTGTTGGCGCCGATAATATGTATTTCGATAAAAATGCAGGCCGCAACCTCAACATCATCAACAGTAACTCTTTCCAGTTTGCTCCCCACCAGGGAAAAGACACTTTGAATAAATACAAATCAATGAAACTGGCAACCGTGTATTTAGAAGCACCGGTTGAACTACGTTTTATGGTTGATCCAACACAACCCAACAAGAGTTTAAAATTTGCACTTGGTGTAAAAGTGGGTACGTTGATCAGTGCCAACGATAAAACAAGATTTACGTCGGATGCAAACGGTAATGTTGCTTATGTATTAAAAGAAAAAGACAAAAAGCATTTTAATACATTGCGTTTAGCTGCCACAGCAAGAATCGGCATGGGCAACTTCGCCATCTTTGGTCAGTACCAGTTGAATGATTTTATTAAAGAAGGACAAGGTCCTAACCAGATCAGACCCGTAACGTTTGGTCTTACATTAACCGGGTTATAATTCTTTACAGATAGAAATTTGAAAGCGTGGCGGACTCCGTCACGCTTTTTTCTTTGCCCTCAGGCAAGTTCAATTACCTTTGTTCTTGAATTTTTTATAAAGTGATTGAACGTAAACAGGAAATACAACAGGAAGAGCGGGCCATTATTGTGGGCGTAGTGCAAAAAGGACAAACAGAATTACAGGTGCAGGAGTACATGGATGAATTGGCATTTCTTGCCGAAACGGCCGGTGCTGTAACCATCAAACGGTTTATGCAGAAACTGCCCCGTCCTGATAGCAAAACATTTGTGGGAAAAGGAAAGCTGGAAGAGATCAAAAATTATGTGCAGGGGCATGATATTACCCTTGTAATTTTTGATGATGAACTCACTGGTGCCCAGATCATGAACATCGAAAAGGAAGTTGGTATTTACACCATCGACCGAAGTGATCTTATCCTCGATATTTTTGCCCGCCGTGCAAAAACTGCACAAGCCAAAACACAAGTAGAGCTGGCACAATATCAATACATTTTACCAAGATTGAAAGGCATGTGGAAACACCTTGAACGGCAAGGTGGTGGTGTGGGCACAAGAGGTCCGGGTGAAACGGAGATTGAAACCGATCGTCGTATTGTAAAAGATAAGATCTCCTTACTCCGAAAGCGTCTGGCTGAAATTGATAAGCAAGCCTTCACACAACGTAAGGATCGTGGTGAATTTATTCGTGTTGCTTTGGTAGGTTATACCAATGTCGGAAAGAGCACACTCATGAATATTCTCAGCAAAAGGGATGTATTTGCAGAAAATAAATTGTTTGCAACGCTTGATACCACTACCAGTAAAGTGGTATTCGAAAACACGCCTTTTTTATTGAGTGATACGGTAGGGTTCATCCGGAAATTACCACATCATTTAGTGGAGAGTTTTAAAAGTACACTTGATGAAGTGCGTGAAAGTGATGTGTTGCTGCACGTGGTAGATATTTCGCATCTGCAATACGAAGACCAGATCAATGTGGTAAACAAAACGCTCCAGGATTTGAAATGCCATGATAAACCTGTCATTACCATTTTCAACAAAATGGATCTGTATGAAGAAAAGCATTTCGATGAATGGCTGGGCGATGATATTAAAGAAACCATCCTGAAGGAATTAAAAGAACGCTGGGAAAACGATACACAGGGTAACTGTGTCTTCATTTCGGCAACAGAAAAAAGAAACATTGCTGAATTAAGAGATCGGATATTAGAACAGGTTCGCACAAATTACAAGATCCGTTATCCTTACAAAACTGAATTTCTGTATTGATGGCGGGGGAAAAGAAATACAACTGGATAAAAATCGGGGAATCCATCAACGATTTTTTTTGGCAGGAAAATGGTCTTTGTGAAGTAACTGTAAAAGGTAAAACCATCTGCATTGCCAAACATGGGGAACAGGTATTGGCTTGTACGCATAAATGTCCACATGCCGGCGGCCACCTCGCTGATGGTTATGTAGATCCGTTGGGAAATATTGTTTGTCCCCTCCACCGTTACAAGTTCAGTTTGCAGAACGGTCGCAATACAAGTGGCGAAGGATACTATCTCAAGACCTATCCCATTGAAACAAGAACTGATGGAATTTATATCGGTTTGGAAGAGAGTTCGTTCTTCGGCTTTTTTAAATAAAAAAAGTTATGCAGAAATAGATAGCAAAAAAGCAAAATCCCCTATTTTTGCAACCCCAATGGTGAAAATACAATAACCAAAATCCAAAGCATCAAAGCGTGGACATTGGATCTTGGAATTTGAACTCTTGGATTTTAAACAGATTCCTCCCTAGCTCAGTTGGTTAGAGCATCTGACTGTTAATCAGAGGGTCGCTGGTTCAAGTCCAGCGGGGGGAGCAAAAAACTCAAGCAGTTGTGAATTATTTCACAGCTGCTTTTTTTTTGTGCATATGGGGAACATACAAATCAAATGGGGGGTAATAGTGTGTCAAAACCCTGAAGCGGAAAACGTAAACGACCTATTACTTGTAAATTCAGCTGAAACGCGGAACTTAATCGAGGGAAAATAACAAGAAGAAATTATGAGTAACAGAGTAACACTTTTTATACTGTTGAGTGCATTACTATCCTGTTCGACGCCAGATCACGAACAACAAAAAAATATGGTAAAGTCAGAAGTAAAGGATTGGAAATCCGAGGTGGAGAGCACATTAAATCTGTATGGTCATAGAAATTGGATCGTTATTGCAGACGGCGCTTACCCGCAACAAAGCAATCCGGCCATTAAAACAATAAAGATTGATGCCAACCAGCTGGAAGCAGTTGAGTTTGTTTTGCAGTTAATTGAAAAAGCCAAACATGTAGATGCCAACATTATCATCGATAAAGAAATGGCATTTGTTCCTGAAAAGGACGCTAAGGGTATCGAAGCCTATCGAACTAAACTGAATAAACTATTTCAAGGTAAGCCTGTTAAAAGCATGTTGCATGAACAGATCATTCAGGAACTGGATGTATCTGCAAAACTGTTCAACGTGCTGATCATTAAAACGGATCTGGCAATACCTTATACATCCGTTTTCTTTCAGTTGGAATGTGGTTATTGGAATGCAGAAGCCGAAAAAAACTTACGAGCAAAATTAATTTCGAAGTAAAAAACCAAATGCCCCAACATATTTAGACAGTGTTAAACACGAAAAACTAATTTGACTTACGTACTAAATAACTGTAGAAAATGAGAAAGAGAATTTACCTGCACCCAATCCAAAACCTGATCATCATTTTATTACTTATAACAGTTGTTTTACCAGATTCTGTAAAAGCCCAACACGAACTGCTAAGTGAAGGCATACCGGTTTTGAAAAAATATGATAAGGAGCATCTTTACCGTATTGCCATGCCAATCGGTGGTATTGGTACCGGAACAGTATCATTTGGGGGAAGCGGAGAGTTCAGAGACTGGGAGATCATGAATGTTCCCGCCAAAAATTACAGTACTGTAACCACCGGTAACGACGCCCCTTTTTTTTCTATTTATACAAAGAAGAAAGATGAAACCCCAAAGTCGAAGGCTCTTTTAGGCCCGATACATTTTGCGGATTATCAACATTACGAAGGTCGTTCGGTAAATCATCATGGATTGCCCCGGTTCAGAAATGCTTCATTTGCATCTACCTATCCGTTTGGTATGGTAAGCTTATCCGACAGCACAATGCCGGTTAAAGTTAAACTGCTTGCCTACAATCCTTTTATACCGGGCAATGCAGATGCCTCGGGAATTCCTGTTGCCATCATAAAATATGAAGTGGAAAACATCAGCAATGAAACCATTGACATATCCATTTCAGGAAACATCAGAAATTTTATTGGGAAAGACGGCAGTGAATATACATCAGACTGGAAAGGAGATTATATTCCAACAGGTGCAAAAGAAAACAAAAATGCATATCGCTCCGGTAAAAATTTTTCGGGCATTTATATGTATTCAGATGGCGTTGATAAAGCATCTCCTGCATGGGGAACAATGGCACTTACTGCCCCGCTTGAAGAAAATGGAAAAGTTACCTACAGAACAAGCTCTGCACAAAATGAATGGGGAAATGCGTTGCTTGACTTTTGGGATGATTTCGCTGCAGATGGAATGCTGACTGAAAAAACGAAACTGATTGATCCTGACCCAATGGCTTCACTTGCTGTTTTAAAAACACTCAAGGCCGGAGAGAAAAAAACATTCACCTTTTATTTAACATGGCATTTTCCTAACCGGTTTGCGTGGTCAAAATCAAACGTTGGAAACTACTATGCAACACAATATGCAGACGCCTGGAATGTTATTGAAAAAGAAATTGACCGGTTGCCAACCTTAACACAGAAAACAGTTGATTTTGTAAATGCTTTTATGAGCAGCAGTTATCCTGATGTAATTAAAGAAGCTGCTCTATTCAATTTAAGCACCCTGCGTTCACAAACTGTATTTCGCACTACAGATGGAAAAATGTTTGGATGGGAAGGCGTGATGGATAGATTTGGTTCCTGCAAAGGTTCGTGTACACACGTTTGGAATTACGAACAAGCCACACCTTATCTGTTTAATAGTTTAGCCAAAACAATGCGTGAGGTTGAATTTGGTTATGCTATGAGAGAAACCGGGCATATGGGATTTAGAACCAATCTTCCATTAGTAGAATCCGGTTCCGGAATTAATGTAGCAGCTGCAGATGGGCAAATGGGAACCATTATGAAATTTTACAGAGAATGGCAGCTTTCCGGTGATAAAGACTTTTTAATTAAACATTGGCCAAAAATTAAAACAGCCTTGTCGTATGTATGGATCGAAAACGGATGGGATGGAAATCAGGATGGAGTGATGGAAGGCGTTCAGCACAATACAATGGATGTTGAATATTTTGGTCCTAATCCGCAAATGCAACTCTGGTATCTCGGAGCATTAAGAGCAGGTGAAGAAATGGCGATGTATATGAAAGATGCTGCGTTTGCAAAAAAATGCAGAGTGCTGTTTCAAAGTGGTTCTAAGTGGACTGATGAGAATCTATTTAATGGTGAATACTATATTCAAAAAATCCAAACACCTATAAGTAAAGCTTCTATCCCGAAAGGACAAATGGCAGGAATGGGTAGCAAGCAAATTGATAATCCCGATTATCAGCTGGCGTCAGGCTGTTTGGTTGATCAGTTGGTAGGGCAATACATGGCTCATGTGTTGGGGCTGGGTTACCTGGTAAAGGAAGAAAATATAAAGACCACTTTGCAGAGCATCTTGAAATACAATAAGAGGGAAACGATGTACGAGCACTTCAACAATATGCGCTCTTATGCTATGGGAAATGAAAAGGCATTACTAATGGCCAGTTGGCCAAAAGGTGGTCGCCCTGCAATTCCTTTCCCCTACTGGTCTGAGGTAATGACAGGATTTGAATATACTGCGGCTATTGGCATGTTGTACGAAGGCATGCAACAGGAAGGCATTGATGTTATTAACAACATTCGTGACCGCTACGATGGCCAAAAAAGAAATCCGTTTGATGAAGCAGAATGCGGCCATCACTATGCAAGAGCAATGGCTTCATGGGCAGCAATCATTCAACAGAGCGGTTTTGGTTTTTCGGCTGTTGACAAATCCATAACGTTCACCAATAAAGAGGGTAATTATTTTTGGTCGAACGGGAGTGCGTGGGGTATGTGTACGATTGTAAAAACGGGCAAAGGTTACCAGGCAAATCTTTCTGTGAACTATGGAAGCATCGAATTGAAAAAGATTACACTTGGAAAAGAGCTGGTTAAAGAACTCAAATCTCCTGTCATCATAAAAGAAAATCAAAACGTAACGTTTGAATTGCCAACAGGGCCACGGAATTGATGCCGGGCTTCAGGTATTCATTGACAATAGAAATGTGCAATTTCAGTAAGCGATATGTTCATGTAATTCATGATCGATTTTCGCTGTAAGTCATAGCTACATCTTTCATCAACCGGGTGAGTAAAAGCCTCGCAGAAAATGCGGGGCTTTTTTTAGTTGCAGAGTGTCAAATACTATAACCTACTCTTGTTTATATTCCAATATATCTCCCGGCTGGCAATCCAATACTTTACAGATAGCTTCCAATGTGCTGAAACGAATGGCTTTCGCTTTCCCTGTTTTAAGGATCGATAAGTTGGCCAGCGTTAATCCTACTTTATCTGAAAGTTCATTTAAACTCATTTTCCGTTTGGCCATCATCACATCAAGATTTACAATTATTGCCATCGTTATACGGTTAAATCATTTTCAGATTGAAGTTCGATGCCTCTTTTAAAAATTTGTGCAATCACAAAAAGCACCACACTCATAAACACCCAAACATCGGCGCCTGCAATACGAAGTTGATGAACACTGGGCATGGTTACTCCTTTGCTTACCAGCCAATCAGTATAGTTGGTTCCCCAAACCGAAAAGAAGCTGATGCCTAATGATAAATATCCTATAATTAAAATGAAGCGTCGTAGTTCCATGTTGAAGGGCTTTGATAAGTCTAACTTTTTGTCGTACAAAAACTTTACGATCACGTAAAACATGATTGCCCTTAATATGGCTACAATATTGATGAGCGCAAGTTCAGTTATGAAATGACTTTTACTGAATTGGTAAAGGCTTAATAAATTCAGGTGATTCCAAAAAAACTCAGCACCCTTAGGTTTCACAGCAAGTGTATAAAAAGCGTTGAATAAGAAACCACCGGCTTCAATGCAAACACCAATAAAAATAATCCATGCTATTACGTTTAAAACAGCAAGTATGTGTTGTGTGGTAATTTTAATTTCCATACAAAGTAGTTTAGTTGAAATGCAAAAATAAATAAATATTTATTGAAAAACAATAAATATTTATAAAATATCGGCAAAATTGTTTGCCTGCATTCCGCCACCACTAAATTTCTCCTTTCTTGTTCACTCCGTAAATAGGCTGCAAAGTGAGTTCGTTCTTTTACAGTATTAAAGAACAGATCATGCAACAGCTTTCATTTCCATTCAGCAACAAATGTTATTTCAGTATTTGTGAAGGTCGCCAGCATTATTCTCCTGTTGAGGCAGAAGAAGCAGTAACCTCTGCTGAAATTTATCAATCGCTCAACTACCGCAGCCAATACCAATTCCGTAAACCGTTGGTGCTGCATTTCCCCGGAGTGGATCAGCAAAGTGCTGTATGGTTCGGTTATAGTTTTGATGTGGAGGTGATCTTGGTTGATGCAACAGGCACCATCAGCAAAACATTCACCATGCCAAAGCGAAAAGAAGGCGATGCATTGTTTGTGCAGTTTTTTATTGATTGTGCATATGCTATCGTTGTTCCTGTAGGGTTTTGCAAAAAATGGAACATTCGTGAACAACAACATACAGTAAAACTTACTTCTTTTGCATTTCTGCAAAAACAAAAGGTCAGTTAAGTCGTTAAGAAGCTGAATGAATAATTATATGCTCCGTCTTGTTTTGCTTTCTTTTTTGCTGTTACCGTTGCTGGCCTTTGCACCTAAACCTGTTTACATATTAAAAGGAAAAGCTGTTCGCATTATTGATGGTGATACGTTTGATCTTTTAGTTGGAACAATAAATCATCGTGTTCGATTGGCGGGTATTGATGCACCTGAAAAGAAGCAGGAGTTTTCCGACGCATCAAAACAATTACTCGGGCAGTTGTGTAACGGCCAGGTATTAACGGTTGTGGTAACAGATACAGATCGTAACAAGCGAAAGATCGCTGAAGTGTACACGCAACAAAAACTTTGGATCAATAAAGAGTTAGTCGTAAAAGGTATGGCGTGGCATTTCACAAAATATTCATCCAATAAAGAATTAGCAAACGCAGAGTTACAAGCAAGAAAGCAAAAGCTCGGTTTGTGGAGTGTAGTTAACCCGGTTGCACCCTGGGATTGGCGGAAGAAGAAATAGACCGCTGATGACACTGATAAGACTGATGAAAACACATGATTAAATTTCTTCTCTGCATTCTCAACTCCTCTGTGTGTAGAAACTAATAATACCCCATCGCTTTCCGCAACTCTTCTTTCATGCGTTTCTTGAGTGTTGCTGGTTTAATCACTTTCATTTCATTACAGATACCCAGCAATTGGTGAATGAATTCTTCCGTTACGGTTACTTCCAGTTCAACTGTTAATTTATCAGTTGCTTCTTTAATGATCTGTTGTGTATGATGCATGGGACTTACCTGCAGCATACGTGAAGCAGGTCCATACACTTCCAGCACCACTTTTTCTTTCGGCTTAGGACCTTCCATAATACCCGTTGAATATTTAAAGAAATCATCGGGGTTAAAATCACGACGATACTTAAATGCTTTCACTCCTTTATCTAAACTGGTTATGCGATCAAGCGCATAAGTGGTGAAGTTATTATGCTTGTTCGTCCAGCCAATGAGATACCATTTATTACGCACCTCTTTCAATAAGTACGGTTCCAGTTCATGCGTGCGTGTTTCGTTCTTATAAATATTGAAGTAAGTAAACGTAATAGGTAAGCGGTTAACAATTGCTTCATACAAGGGTTTGATCCAATCCTTCCCCTTTTGTGTTACCGGTTTTTCAAACTGCACATATTGATTAATAGATGGATCTTCGAGATTTGCCGAAAGCGATAAACGTGTGTTGATCTTTTCAATCGCTTCTTTCAGGTTTTCAAACAAGGGCACATCTGCAAATAAACTTAGTGTATGTGCGGCACTGCGTAACGCTTCACTCTCCTCTTCATTCAACGACATACCATCGATACTATACTCTGCATCTTCATAAAAATAACCTTTGTGTAAACGATCATATTTAATGGGAGCAAAATAACCAAGCCCTGCATCCTCACGCATGGCCACAATATCTTTTTCAATGGTTGATACTGAAATATCATCAGCCATATCGCCATACAATTCTTCCATACATCGCTGACGGATGTATTCTTTTGTGGGATATTTATGTTGCCGGTTACGCAAACAACGATCGATGATGCGATAACGGATAGCGGCACTTTTATTTACGGGCATACAAGAGCTCTTCTTTCACCGAAAATAGGAAGGTTTTATTTGATGGATAGATATAGAAGAAAAAGGGCCGACAGAAAGGTTTCAATTCCTTCTATCAGCCCGCTATTATTTGATCTGAATAAAATTAGATCGCTTTATCCAACGCATACTCCACCCCTCTTAATTCTGCCAAACCTTTCAGGCGACCAATAGCAGAATAGCCGGGATAAGTTTTCTTTTTCAGATCATCCAGCATCTGGTGTCCATGATCTGGACGCATGGGAATCGAAATATTTCTTCTACGTTGCAGTAATACAATTTCTTTGATCACATCATACATTTCTGTATCGCCAGCCAAATGATCAGCTTCATAAAAATTCCCTTCTTCATCACGCTTGGTATTACGCAAATGAAGAAAATGAATATGATCACCAAAACGCTTCAGCATGGCAGGAATATTATTATCTTTTCTTGCACCGAATGAACCGGTGCAGAAACACAATCCATTTGCAGGTGATGGAACTGCAGCAAGCAGATCAGCGGCATCCTGTTCTGTACTCATGATACGTGGCAATCCCAGCACGGAGTATGGAGGATCATCAGGATGGATCGCCATCTTTAATCCACATTCTTCTGCAACAGGAACAACCTGCTCTAAAAAATAAAACAAATGCTCTTTGAGTTTTGCAACATCAATACCTTCGTATTTCTTCAATTCTGTTAATACCTGTTCAGGAGTAAATGCATCATCACTGCCCGGCAGGCCCAACATCATATTGCTGAAGAGTTTTGTACATCGCTCCTCAGTCATGTTACCAAAACGTTCATTGGCTCTTGCAATTTCTTCTTCCTTATAACCAGCTATCGCATCAGGACGCTGCAATAAGAACAAATCAAAAATTACATAATCAAGCCGGTTAAAATAAAGTGCGGTACTGCCATCAACCATTGGATACGCAATGTCAGTGCGCAACCAATCAAGCACCGGCATAAAATTATAGGTCACCACCTTTAAACCACAAGCCGCTACATTTCGCAAACTCACTTTATAATTTTCGATATGATACATGTAATTACCCGACTGACGCTTGATATCATCGCTCACCGGCAAACTTTCAATCACCGTCCAAGTCATTCCTGCATCTTCGATCATTTGTTTACGCAACAATATTTCATCGGTTGTCCATATATCGCCAACAGGCACATGATGAAGTGCGGTAACAACACCGGCACAACCCGCTTGTCTGATATCAGCTAAACTTACCGGATCATTAGGCCCGTACCAGCGCATGGTTTGATGCATTAACATAATTCATTCGTTTGTGCAAATGTACTTTGCGGAAATAAAAATGCTTACAATAAAAATTTTACTTCTTATTGTAAGCAAGTTCCAGGCCATTTATGATCAAATAAACCGGTTCACAATATTCTCAAGGTATTCCTGCTTGCCGCTTTTTACTGCAGGCTCCCCGTTTTCAATTGCATAAGCACGGAGATCTTCCAATGAAAGTTTACCCTCTTCGAATTCTTTTCCCTTACTGCTATCGAAAGAAGCATAACGATCGGTTCTGATTTTTTTGTAATCAGATTTCTGCATAATATTATCAGCAATAATGAGCGCACGTGCAAACGTATCCATACCGCCAATATGTGCATGAAACAGATCTTCCGCATCGGTACTGTTTCTGCGGATCTTTGCATCGAAGTTGATACCACCACCAGCAAGACCACCTGCTTCTACAACAACCAGCATTGCTTCTGCTAATTCATTGATATTATTCGGAAACTGATCGGTATCCCAGCCATTCTGGTAATCGCCACGGTTTGCATCCATTGAACCAAGCATACCTGCATCAGCTGCAACCTGTAATTCATGCTGGAATGTGTGACCAGCCAGTGTTGCATGGTTTACTTCAATATTAATTTTGAAATCATTCAACAGATCATACTGACGTAAGAAGCCGATCACTGTTTCACAATCGTAATCGTATTGATGCTTGCTCGGCTCACAAGGTTTTGGTTCGATAAAGAAGGTTCCTTTAAAGCCATTCTTACGTGCATAATCTTTGGCTGTATGAAGGAAACGTGCAAGATGTTCTTTCTCTCTTTGCATGTTGGTGTTGAGCAAACTCATGTACCCTTCTCTTCCACCCCAGAACACATAGTTCTCGCCACCTAATGCAATTGTTGCATCCAACGCTGCTTTCACTTGTGCTGCACCGTGAGTGAGTACATGAAAATCAGGATTGGTAGCAGCACCATTCATGTAACGGCGATTGGAAAATAGGTTGGCTGTACCCCATAAAAGTTTTACACCACTTGCTGCCTGCTTCTCGCCGAGGTATTGTGTTAACGCCTGAAGTCTGCGATCATTTTCATGGATGTCGTTGGTATAGTCCACCACATCCACATCATGAAAACAATAATAAGGCAGATTCAATTTCGTGATGAATTCAAACGCAGCATCTGCTTTATCTTTTGCACGCTCTACTGCATCTGTTTTTTTGTCCCATGGGAAAATATGCGTGGGTTCACCAAACGGATCGGCACCACTGCCTACAAAGCTGTGCCAGTAAGCACATGCGAACCGTAACCACGCTTTCATACTTTTACCTGCTACGATCCTGTTTTCATCGTACCATCGAAATGCTAATGGGTTATCGGTTCCTGTTCCTTCAAATTTTATTTGAGGAATACCTTTGAAAAATTCGGTTTGTCCTGTTACTACTGTCATTGGTTGTTTATTTGCCTGCTGTTGTGCAGCAGCGTTATCGATTGGTTGTTTTATTAACTCAGTTGTTTTTGCAGCAATGTATTCCATTCTTCGTATAAAGAATTATACTGCTGTACTGTACTGTCAGGTTCAATCACTGCTAATGGCGCTGCGTTGCTGAATGCTTCTTTTGGATGTTTGTAGATACCTGCGCCAATCCCTGCACCCAATGCTGCGCCAACACTGCCATCGCAGTTGTGTAGCTCTACCGGAATATTTAATGTATTCACAAATGCTCTGGTAAACACATCACTTAAAAACATATTGGCTCTGCCTGCACGAATAATGGATGGATTCATTTTGTTCTCACGCATTATATCCAGTCCATACCGAAACGCAAATGCAATACCTTCCTGTGAAGCTCGAAAAAGATGTGCATTTGTGTGAATGTTGAAGTCGAGCTGCTGCACATGTGCGCCGGCAATTTTATTTTCAAGCATCCGTTCTGCACCGTTACCAAACGGGAGTACAAACAATCCGTTGCTGCCAATGGAAACCGTTGCTGCTGCTTCATTCATTTGTTGGTATGATTGATTGCCCGTTGTATTTTTTACCCAACGATTTAAGATACCTGTACCGTTGATGCAAAGCAACACACCAATTCTTTTTTGTGCGGCAGTATGGTTTACGTGTGCGAAGCTGTTGATACGTGATTGCGGATCGAAGGTCAATTCATCACTCACTCCATAGATCACGCCACTAGTACCTGCTGTTGCTGCTACTTCGCCTGCTTCGAGTACGTTTAATGATAATGCATTGTTTGGCTGATCACCTGCTTTGTAGGTGACAGGTATGCCGGTCTTTAATCCGAGTGTTGATGCGTTTGCTGATGAAAGCTGTCCGTGTTCTGTAAACACATCTCTGATTTCCGGGATCACTGATTTGCTGAAACCATAATGGCTGAACACATCTTCCGAAAGTTCATTGTTTACAAAATCCCAGAATACACCTTCCGATAAGGCAGAGATACTTGTTGTTGCAGATCCGGTTAATTGCAAAGCAATATAATCGCCCGGCAACATGATTTTATCGATCTGTTCATACAGAGCAGGTTCGTTTTGCTTTACCCAGGCGAGTTTACTTGCAGTAAAATTTCCTGGCGAGTTCAATAAATGCTGCAATGAATTGGATGGACCAATTGCATCAAATGCCTGATTGCCGATCTCTACTGCCCGACTATCACACCAGATAATACTGTCACGTAGTACATTGTTATTCTTGTCAAGGACTACCAATCCATGCATCTGGTAAGAAATACCAATCGCCGAAATAGCTGTTGGATCATATTTCTTTGTAGCGTTTGCTTTTAAAATTGCCTGCTGGGTATGTTCCCACCACATGGAAGGAGATTGTTCTGCCCAGCCTGGTTGTTTTGAAATGATCTCTGTTTCAGTTTCGGGCCACGATACAGAAACAATGCGTTGTTGCGATAGTGCATCAACCACCGAAACTTTAATAGACGAAGTACCAATATCAATTCCTAATAGCAACATATTCAAAAGTACATTTTTCAATTTTTAAAATAGGGGGGAATGAAGATACACTCCCCCGTTGTTGATTATGACCCTTAACAAACTAACATGAGTAATTTTATTTTATTCAAAAATTATTGTTCCACAAACGTTACGATACTGCCGGCTGGTAATGTATATTCCAAAACATTATTCTCCAATGTAAGTGCGGCACCTTGCTCTACGTTTTTCGATGAAGTGGTCACATACGGGATTACTGATGTAACCGCAGCACTCTGAAAATTGATTTTCTGCTTCACATTATAAACACCCCAATTGATAGCCACTATCACTTTTTTTGTTCCATTCCTGTATGCAGAAATCAGTACATCATTTCTTGTGTTAGCGGAAGTACCTAAACGTATTGCTCCTTGCTTTATAAATCTTGCAAAATGTGAGACAATATATCCCCGCTTCGTAACAATGCCATCCTGTCCGATGAGACCATAAAAACGTTTGCCATACCACCAGATGTAAGCATTGAAATTTGCCTTGGTAAAACAGTCATGTATTTCAATTGCTGTATTTAAGTTAGCGGTATATGTTGTGAGTGTATCTAAATGTTCTGTCATCCATACTTCTTTGCCTTTTGCTGTGGCCAATGCATTTTCAATAATGCCGCCGCCGTAAAGATGCGTACCCAAAATATCTAAGTTTGCAGCAGCGGCGTCGTCGGACAATATTGTATTTACATAGGTTTGATTATTATTTACTAATTCAGGCGCTATTAAACGGGTAGCCGTTATCGCAGCACCGTGATTTTTTAAAAAATCTCTCATTTCAATTGCCGTCCATACACAACCTTCATAGCTCGGTTCCCAATCGGGTTCATTTTGAACAGACACTCCATACAAAGGAGCACCATTATTTGCCATGTATACCGCAAAATCATTCAGGTATTTTGCATATGCGGCTGCACTATCCGGAAGCAGTTTTCCTTTAATTAAACTGTTATTCGTTTTCATATTGGCAGGCGGACTCCAGGGGCTTGCAAAAACTTTTGCACCACGTTGGATAGCCATCTTTGCATAATTCAATTCTATTGCTCTCCATGCATCATCAGTTGCTATTCTTATTCTCAACGTATTTAAACCTACCTGACCATTAGCAGAACCAAAAAGCCGGTCAAATTCTTCAGAAGTTAATGCTGAAGTATTTGGTGGAGCAAAAACAGTAGCACACCCAAAACCCTGAATTACCTGCTTGTTATCATTGCCGGAAATGTTAATACTCGCTTCTACTGTTGCCGCATTATTAGCGTTGTTTTTATTCTTTTCTTTTTTACATGAAAACATGCTCAGAAATAAAATCAACGATAAAACTATTTTGTACATGCTCATTAACTATAAAAATTTATTTACTGTTTATTTGAATAACAGTTGGCTTAAGTCCCTGCGAGGATGCTTTTATCTTAATAATACCATGCTTGCCTTTTACTGAGCGAACGATCACCAGAGCTAATCCGAAATAAGCTTTCCTCTCCTTTGATGCAAACGAAACAAGATCAGCAGGATCACCATTATCTGTTGCCACAATTTCTCCCGGTCCTTCAATGCTAAAACTGATCTTGTTATTTGTATCTGCTACAAACAATCCATTTTTATCCTGCAGTTTCACCGTGATAAATGAAAGATCATCACCATCAGCAATAATTGTATTTCGATCGGCAGTTAATTTTAACTGAGAAGCAGTGCCGGTTGTCTGCATCGTTTCTTCTGCCCATTTCTTACCGCCTTTATATGCAATGGCTTTTAACACGCCAGGTTCATACTTCACCTCATCCCAACGCAACCTGTATTCAAAGGCTACTTTTTTCTTTCTGCCAAGTGAACGACCATTTAAGAAAAGCTCCACTTCATCAGCAGAAGTAAAAATGTGTACAGGTGTTATATGACCTATACGATCCGGCCAATTCCAATGCGGCAGAATATGTACCATTGGAAGATTTGGACGCCAACGGGATTGATATAAATAGAAACGATCTTTCTTAAATCCTGCCAGATCAATAATGCCGCAATAAGAACTACGTGCAGAATAATAAGGAGTAGGCTCACCTAAATAATCCCAACCACTCCAAACAAATTCGCCGGCAACAAAGGGATGCTTGTCCTGCGATGCAAATACTTTATCAGGCGATGCACCAAACTGTGCAGTATAAAGTTCGTATGCGCTTACATATTTATTTACAGGATCACCACCTGTACTATCGCTCACCGGGGCACTGTTACCTTTTGTTACAGGAAAAATATAAGAGCCTCTTGTACTAAGTGCCGATGCCGTTTCACTGCTGACAATTAATTTTTCGGGAAACTTTTGATGAAAAGCCGGATATAATGGCGATGTTCTGATTCCTCTCAAATGTGCATAGGCCGGAGCGTCACGAATACCTTCACCTTGATAATTTAAACTGATGATATCCATCACTGCAGCAAAAGGCATATCGGGCTTTGCATAGTTCATGGATGCTGTTGCAGGTCTTGTTGGATCTTCCTCTTTTACAATGTCATATAATTTCTTTGATACAATTGCACCGGTATCACCTGTATATTGTTCACCTACTTCATTGCCATAACTCCATGCAATAATGGAAGGATGATTACGATCTCTTCTTATAAATGATCTTGTGTCAGCTTCATACCAATCTTTAAAGATCAAATGAAAATCAAGCGGTGTTTTCTTGCGCTCCCAACTATCGAATATTTCATCGATCACCAGAAATCCCATGCGATCAGTTAATTCAAGTAATTCAGGTGCTGGTGGATTATGTGCAAGGCGAATTGCATTACAACCTAACTCACGCAAAATTTCCAACTGGCGTTCTGCGGCACGTGTATTAAACGCTGCACCTAATGCGCCGAGATCGTGGTGTTGATTAACTCCCTGAATACGCACCGGCTTTCCATTCACCAATAACCCTTTTACGGGATCGAATGTGAGGGAACGTATGCCGAATTGCGTTTCATATTCGTCAACCAGCTTTCCGTTTGCATACAAACGTGTAACAGCTACATACAAATTTGGTTTTTGTGCAGGACGAGGCCCCCACAATAATGGATTTTTAATACTGATACTTTTTTCAACTTTATTGACTGTTCCTGCTTTCACAGAAACAGTTGATGGAGATGAGACTGCAATTTTGTATCCTTTCCTATTCAACTTCGCATCAAACAAAAACAGTTCTGTTACAACCTGTATGTTTTGATTGCCTGTCGATTTATTTTCAATCTGCACAGTAACATCAATTGTTGCGGCTGACGCAGATATATTTTTCGTAGTAATAAACGTTCCCCAATGTGCTACATGCACGGGGTTTACTTTTGTAAGCCAAACATTCCGGTAAATACCTCCGCCAGGATACCACCTTGCAGAGTTGGTAGGATTATCTAACCGAATGGCAATTTGATTTTCTCCTCCCGGGTTAACATAGGGAGTAAGATCTAAACGAAACGAATTATAACCGTAAGGCCATCCGCCAACAAGATTACCGTTACACCAAACACTGGCATAAGACATCGCACCATCAATATCGAGGTAAATAGTTTTGTCTTTATCAGAAGCAGTTATATTCAATTTCTTCCTGTACCAACCAATACCTTGTACAGGCAAGCGTCCCATACCGCCGCCAACTATTGCATTTGCTTCAGTATAAAAAGGGCCATCAATTGCCCAATCGTGTGGAAGATCTATTTTCTCCCACTCACTGTCATTAAAATTTGTTTGTGTAAACGCAACATCTGCACCCGGATTTCCCGTTGGACGTCGATGATGTTTTGAAATGTCTTTAATAAATTCATTTGCAGAAGGCAGTATCCACTTTTTTAATACAGTATCAGCAGATGAAACTGTAACACCTTCTGTTGGTTTTGTATCTGCAACTACATTGTCATTTCTATCTGTAACATCGGGACGAACATCGTAAGACAATCCTTTTGTTCCTGAAGGATCTCCTTTCAAAAAATACCAACTTTGATTTATTGAAATTCTCTGCCTGCTGCTTTGCGATACAACGCTAAAAGGCACCAAGCCCACACAAATAATCAGTGCTCCTGCTAAAAGTATATTTACAAATAGACTTTTGTAATTCATTCTTAATCGCCGAATTAATTTGTGTCTTTGTTACTAAATATTCTAAAATATGTTTTGTTTAAGAATTATGAAAAGGAGAAATAAGGTCATCTCTCCTTTTCATAATTTTATTCAAAAACTATTGTTGCTTCTAGTTGGGGTAACCCGGATTTTGTGCTAACACAGCGCCAGTATTTCTTTCAATTTCTCCAAAAGGTATTGCCCAAAGATTAAAATGGGGTTGCATGTTTACTCCATAGAATGGATTATGCTTCCTCACTCTATCATATAGTTTACCTAAACGCATAAGTGTGAGCATACGCTTTTCTTCAATTCCTAATTCTCTCATTCTCTCATCCAGAACATAATCAATTGTAGCATTCGCAGCTGTTATTGGAGAAGCATTCGCCCTGCTTCGTACAACATTAATATCAACTGCCGCTGCTGCAGTATTTCCTAAACCAATGTATGCTTCTGCTCTTAATAAATAAGTCTCAGCAAGACGGAACATATATTGATCTGCATATGTACCGCCAGCTGATGCCTTCAGTTCAAATTTCAACGTAGGATCAGAAGAACCCGGGTTCACATATAAACCTGCAGGGTGATCACCAATAGTGGTTGCTTTCGCCTGGTATGGATAAAACACCCTTGAAGGATATGTTACGCCGGCACCAGCTGGTGGATTTTGAGTAGAAACTGTTTGTCCGAATAATGGACTGGAAGGATTTGTAACAGGTATTACTCTGATGAAATTATGATTGGCATTTCTAATGTCATTATTGAAATCACTTGCCCATACTGTATCAGCAAAGTACCGTGAAGGTTGCATAAAGCCCACACCACGGCCACCTGAATAATCGCTAACAGGCCAACGAAATTGAGAAACTCCATTTACACGAAAATCTCTGAACAGTGGTACGTGCACCCTTTCCATTTGGAACGAGCCAGCCATAGCAGTGGAAACGGCTCCACCACCCGGCACGTCTGTTTCAAACTGAATTACCCAAAGACCTTCTCTGTTGTTTGCACTCTTCCTGTTTTGATTTTTTGCCTGGAAAAGGTCCCAGTAAACATCACCAGGATTAACTGATGAACGTGCACCAAATCTGCTGGTCATTAAATCTGTTGCTGGATCGTTAATTACTACTGTTGCTGCATCAACTGCATTTTGGAATTGGCCTGCTGCTAGATAAACTTCAGACAACAGATGTTGTGCTACTAAATTTGAAACTTCACCATCCTTTACAACGGAAATACCGGGAAGATTAGCGGCTGCAAATTTCAAATCTTCAATTACAAACGCCAACACCTCCTGTTTAGTTGCCCTTGTAAAATCGGTTTTCTCTGAAACAATTTCTTCTTTAATAAGTGGCACTCCTCCCCAGAGATAGGCAAGAGTGCGGTACCCAAATGCTCTAAAGAATTTTCCCTTTGCTTCAAATGCTACTTTATCAGTTGCTGAAAGAGATGAAGCTGGAATACGGCTGATGATCGTGTTGGCCTCTGCTACAATTTTCCAGATCTGCGACCAATGGTTATTTGGAAGTGTTCCGTTTGGCCCAAACTCAGTAGCAAGTTGAGGATTTGTACCCACTGTTACTTCTACTACCAGATCGGTTCTGTATAAGTATTGCATGGGCTGCCAATCGCTACGGGAATAAAATTCATCACGAACATTTCTATACAGATTATTGATTGAAGCCTGAAAATCATTAGCTGTCTGAAAGGCATTCGTAGTGCTTAGAAATGAAAGCGGCTTTTCGTCCAGAAAGGACTTCTTACATGACGAAGCTGTCATTATAAGAATTAGTAATGTTAATCGAATTAAAGTCTTCATTATAGTAATATTTTTTTATTAGAAAACGATGTTTATACCAAACGTAAACGTTCTTAATACAGGTCGGCCACCAATAAGAAGACCCTGTGCTTGCTGCACACCGTTAGCATCGGCCGCTTCGGTTTCAGGATCCCATCCTTCCCACTTTGTCCATGTGTGAAGGTTTCTGCCACTTAAATAGGCACTCAATGTTTGAATTGGTAACTTCTTGACGAATTTTGAAAAGTTATAAGAAAGTGTAACGTCTTGCAATCTGATGAAACTTCTGTCTTGCCAGTAATTGGGCTCAAATTTTGCACGTGTGCCGGAAACATTTCTCGGATACTTTCCTGTAGGATTTGTTGGAGACCAATAATTAATTCCTTGCAGATCATTAATACGAATTGTGTTGTCTTCACGGAAATAAGATGGATTGTTGTTTCCTAAGTACCCATCTTTACCCCCTTGAACCGAGTTGATGAACACGAATAGTGAAAGACCTTTATAATTAAACGTATTCCCTACACTAAAACGATACGCTGGTTCTCTTCTTCCAAGAACAATCCTGTCAAGTGCCTGAGTGATATCGTTATCTTTATTCTGGTCTACAATCCTTAGCGAACCAACAGGAAATCCTGGCAACCTGGTATCGGTTAATTGATAAATGCCGTCTAATTGATAATCGTAAATTGTTCCAATAGCTCTGCCAATGAATAAACCACTTGACACGAGATCATCTTCAATACCATCCCCATTTGCATCAATACCTCTAATGGTTACAATCTTGTTGACATTGATTGAAAAATTAAGATTTGCATCCCATGTGAAATCCTTGGCTCTAACAATACCATAATTGATCGCTGCTTCAAAACCTGTGTTGTTGATTTGTCCAACATTGGTTCTGATACTGCCGAAGCCAGTTACATTAGGAATGTTGATGCTATATAATAAATCAGTAGTTTTGTTTTGATAAAATTCGAGAGAACCATTTAGGCGATTTTGTTTAAACAACGAGAAATCAACACCAATATTTAAACCGGCAGTACGTTCCCACTCAAGGTTATCGTTACCCAGAGATGAAACCTGCTGGCCAAATGCTGTAGTACCACCATCTCCATAGATATATGAAGTATTGGTTTCAACCCGAGCAATTGATGTGTACTGTGCTGTTTGGTTTCCGTTTATTCCGTAACCGGCTCTGAGTTTAAGTGAATTAACGATCTCGCTTTTCTTCAGGAAATTTTCTTCTGAAATAACCCAGCCGAGTGCAATTACCGGGAACACACCATACTTGAAATTTTTGGAGAATCCAGAAAAACCGTCTCTACGGACTGTGGCAGTAAGCAAGTATCTATCATTAAACTTATAGTTAACCCTTGCCATTTGATAATTCAACGCTTCTGCATTTGCGTTCGATTCAGTAAACCGATTGGTACCAAGCGACAGATTGTTGTAACTAAGGTTCAATCTTGTGAAACCTTCGGCTCTTGAATTGGTACTGTTGAATTGCCTTTCGATGGCGCCATACAATAAAGTGGCAGTTACATCGTGCTTGCCAAAGGTATTGCTATAGGTAAGGATATTATCAAAAGTATAATCGTAGTAATTCTGGTAATTCTTGAATGCCTGTCCTGTTTGACCTGCAGCATAAATGCTTGCAAAAAAACGTTTTGATTCACGGTAGTTATTACCAAAGTTCATGCGGTAATTAAGTCCTTTCAGGAAGGGGAAACTTATATCTGTATAAACATTAGCGAAATAGTAATTATTTCTTTCTACATCATCCACATAATAAGTAGTGAATGGACTTGGTTCCAGTGTTCTTGTTGGGAACGGAATAAGAGTGCCTGTACTATCGTAGGGTCTTAACAATGGCGGCATACGTTGAATGCTTCCAAAAGAGGGTTCTGCTCCATCTTGGTTTACAAACGAACCAGATGAAATAACCCCAACTTTCCACCAGCTTAGTGGTTTTGTCTCAAGGTTAACACGGATTGTTTTGCGTTTGAATTTATCGTTAATGATATATCCTTTCTGATCAACGAGAGCACCAGAGAGAAAATAAGTAAACCTATCTGATCCACCAGAGATGCTCAGGTTGGTTTCGTAGATCGAACCATTGTTGGTTGCTTCATCAAACCAATCGTAATCATGTGGTTGCAATCCTGCAGCAGGCGTACCTAATACCGGATCGATCCAATCCTGAAGTCTAAAGCTTGGATTAGGCTGCGTGAACCCTGGACCTGTGTAAGCTTTTTCATAAAAATTTTGTGTCATGAAATTGATGAATCCCGCTCTATCGTAAGGTCTCAAATCTCCAATAGTTGGTTGTTGAACAGTATAAGAAGTAGAGAAAGAAAGCCTTGGCTTATCACTCTTACGTCCTTTTTTTGATGTGATAAGAAGAACACCATTTGCTGCCTGCGCACCATATACAGCGGTTGAACTTGCATCTTTCAATACATCAATTGTTGCAATATCATCCGGGTTAATGGATGAAAGTGACCCGGTATATTGAATACCATCAAGTATGATCAAAACATTTTGGTTACCACTTAATGTGACCCTACCACGAATTGAAATTGGAGGAGTACCGCCGGAAGAAGTTGATAATCCAACATTCAATCCAGGCACAGTACCTTGTAGCAATTGACCAACGTTGGTCATTGGCAAATCTCTGCGTGCTTCAAGGTTTACACTTGCAACAGCACCCGTTACATCAATTTTGCGTTGTGTGCCATAACCTATTACAACTACCTCGCTTAGTGATTTATCGCTTAAAGAAAGCTGCACTGTCAATTCACTTCCGTTTCTAACTGCAACTTCTCTTTCACTGTAACCAACTGCAGAAACTACAATTGTAGCTCCTGTTGGAACGCTAATGCTAAAAACACCCGCATTGTCTGATACGGTGCCATTATTTGTTCCTTTTTGAATAATTGATGCTCCTTCTATAGGTGATCCGGTTTCCGTTAATACTTTACCCTTAACCGTTAATGTTTGCCCTACGGCGGTTTTACTTAACATTAGTTGCATCAGGAACAACAGTGCAACTGATGTAATTTTTGCCACCCGGCTCATCCTGAATGGCAAATTGTTTTTTTTGTTTGGCATAGTCAATTCTAGTTTTAGTTTTGAAACAGTTTTATGATAGTCAAAAAGAGAAACACATTGTTACGATCCTCTGCCAATCAAGTTGGTGAGAGATGGATCGAATAAGAATTTTGTAAAAACATTGATAAGCAGCATTGCTGTTTATCAGAATTTATTTTGTGATAAATGATCTCTAAAAAAGAAGAAACATTAAACGCAGACGGAGAATTATTTCTGTACAGCCACGAAGATGAATGACCATCCTTATTAAGAGTATAATCTCTTATTGTAACCGGCAAAGCAATCAGCGATCTCATTTCAGCAGTTATCTTTTTATATGGTCCTGCACTACGTCAGGTTTAAGGCAAATATTTATTGCAATCGGTTGCATATTAAGAGCAAAAAAATAGCACTTTGTTCTCGGAACCTCCGTTATCAAATGCTATAATCATAAGTTATGTTATCACTACTTTCATAAAAGCAGCAACAGACATAACTTCTGTAATCATTTGCTGTAAACAATTACAGAGAATGATACTGATCTTTTGTATGCAATTAATGTAATCTGAAAGCTAATGTAGGAAATATTTTTAAAAATGCAACCGATTGCATTATTTTTTTAAAAAATTTTCTACCTTAGACCGATAAACGATGTTTGTCATTCTCTTCTTATGCAGAAAGATGTAACCATTTACGACCTGGCGAGGGAGCTTAATTTATCGCCTGCTACAATCAGCAGGGGGCTAAAGAAAAGCAATGTCCTAAATAAGGATACCGTAAACCGGATACTTGATAAAGCAGAAGAGATGGGTTATCGTCACAACAATTTTGCAAGTAACCTTCGCAATAAAAGAACCCAAACCATCGGCATCATCGTTCCCCGCTTGAACAGTTATTTTATGACTTCGGTATTGGCAGGTATTGAGGATATTGCCAGCAAAGAAGGTTATAATATTATCATCAGTCAGTCATTGGAAAAGAAAGAACTGGAAAAAAGTAATGTCCATACCATGTTTAATAAACGGGTGGATGGCTTACTGATATCACTGGCCTATGATACAAAAGACATTGATCATCTTCAACCTTTCTTTGATAAACAGATTCCGGTTGTATTTTTCGACCGGGCCTTCCCAACTGAACATAGCACCTGCGTTGTTATTAATAACCATGAAGCGGCATATAAAGCAGTAAAACATCTTATTGAACAGGGATGCAAACGGATCATGCATCTTGCTGGTAATCAATTAAGAGATGTTTATACCGATCGCCTGAACGGCTACAAGCAGGCACTCGAAGAAAACAACATTGCATTTGATGACCAATTGGTGCATATCTGCAAGCTTGGAGAGCAGGATGGCATTGAAGCAGCCGATGCAATCCTTTCAATGCAGCCTGAAGAAAGACCTGATGCTGTGTTTTGTGCAAATGACATAAGTGCAGTGTATTGCATGAGTCGTCTTAAAGAGAATGGAATTAAAATACCGGAAGACATTGCTTTTGCCGGTTTCAACAACGATGCTGTAAGCCGGGTAGTTGAACCAAAGCTCACAACAATTGATTATCCCGGATATAATATTGGCGAGGCAGCAGCTTCAGGATTAATTAATATTCTGAAAGGTGATATTACTATGATAAAAACAACAAAGCTTGTTTTGCAAGCTTCACTGTTGGTGAGAGATTCTTCAAAACGGCAAAAAAAATAAACAGACGATTCAACTACAAATCAGAACCATGAAGGAGAAAAAGGAAGTAACGATTTATGATATTGCACAGGTGCTTGAACTTTCCACTGCTACTGTCAGTCGTGGCCTTAAGGATCACCCTGCCATCAGCAAAAATACCCGTAAGAAAATTCAAGATGCGGCGAAAGAAATGGGTTACCGTCATAATAATTTTGCAAGCAATCTCCGTAATCAAAAGACGAACACCATTGGTATCATTGTACACGAATTGAACAGTAACTTCATTACTTCTGTACTGGCCGGCATTGAAAAGATCAGTACAGAAGCGGGTTACGATCTCATCATTACCCACTCATCTGAAAGTTTTAAAAAGGAATCGGCCAACGTACTAAACTTATTTCACAAACGTGTAGATGGCATTATCGCTTCCCTTTCTTTTGATACCAAAGGACTTGATCACTTTCAACCGTTCTTCGATAAAAATATTCCTGTTATCTTTTTTGATCGTGTTGAAGAGAATTCAGATAATGCCAAAGTGGTGATCGACAACTATAAAAATGGTTACCAGGCCACACAGCATTTAATTGAACAGGGAAGTAAACGCATCGTGATTGTAACCGCCAATCTTAACCGTAACGTTTATGCTCAACGTTTTAAGGGATACAAAGATGCATTGTTCGATAATAATATTGCCTTTGACGAGAACCTTGTGCTCATTAAAGATTTGAGTGAAAAATGTGGCCGTGAAGCTGCTTTGCAGATCCTTGAAATGAAGCCAATGCCGGATGCCGCCTTTATTACCAATGATTTTTCTGCAGCCGTTTGCATGCAAACATTGAAAGAACATGGTGTACGCATACCCGAGGATATTGCCATTGTTGGGTTTAACAACGATGCTATCAGCAAAATTATTGAACCACAGTTGACCACTATTAACTACCCAGGTATTGATATTGGCGAAATTGCTGCACGTAATTTAATTGCACACCTGAAAGGTGATATCAAGATCACTCAAACGAACACCATCATTGTAAAATCAGAATTAATTATCCGCAAATCATCCTTACGAAAAGGATAATGCTGTAACGATTACCAACATGAAGAGATTAAACGTATTGCTGCTGTTATTGCTTTGTTGTTCGATTGTGCGGGCAGAGAATGGTTATGATCTGTGGTTACGTTATGTACCCATCAAAAACAAAAGTCTTCTTCTTGAATACAAAAAACAAATTGTATCACCTGTTGTATTAGGCACATCAGCTACTGCTGCTATTGCACGGAAAGAATTATCAGTTGCATTATTAGGTTTAACAGGCAGCAGTTATTTAATAAACAGCAACATCAATACATCAAGTGTTTTCATAGCAGGTACTGTAAAATCATCTGCTGTTTTATCTGCACTTGTTACCAAAGAAGAGTTAAATCGCATTGGTAATGAAGGCTTCATCATCAAAGCAAAACCCGGCAAAACATTCATTACCGGTAATACGGATCTAGCAGTACTCTACGGTATTTTTCATTATTTGCGATTATTACAAACCAATCAAAAGGTCATCAATCTCAATGTTATTTCAATTCCGAAATTGAAATTACGGATGCTCAATCATTGGGATAATCTCAACCGCACTGTTGAGCGTGGTTATGCAGGGTTTTCTATTTGGGATTGGCATCGCCTTCCTACGTTTATTGATCAACGCTATATTGATTATGCAAGAGCGAATGCGTCTATCGGTATTAATGCAGTTGCGTTAACAAACGTAAATGCAAATTCCATCATTCTTACGCCTGCCTATCTCGAAAAAGTAAAAAAACTGGCCGATGTATTTCGTCCATACGGTATCAAAGTATTTTTAACTGCACGCTTCAGTTCGCCAATTGAACTTGGAAGATTAAAGACTGCCGATCCATTGGATGCTATTGTACAACAATGGTGGACTGCAAAAGCAAATGAGATCTATTCGCTCATCCCCGACTTTGGTGGTTTTTTAGTAAAAGCAAACAGCGAAGGACAACCCGGTCCGCAGGATTATAAACGCACACATGCTGATGGTGCAAACATGTTAGCCAACGCAGTAGCTCCACATAAAGGAATTGTCATCTGGCGTGCATTTGTATACGCAGCAGAAAACCCTGTTGATCGACACATGCAGGCGAACGATGATTTTGTTCCGCTCGATGGAAAATTCAACAGCAATGTAATGGTGCAGGTAAAAAATGGTGCTATTGATTTTATGCCCCGTGAACCGTTTCATCCGTTGTTTGGTGCAATGCCCAAAACACCTTTAATGATGGAGTTCCAGGTAACACAGGAATATTTAGGACAGGCAACAAATTGGGTTTTTCTTGCTCCTCTTTTTAAAGAAGTATTGGACAGCGACACCTATGCAAAAGGAAAAGGCAGTACAGTTGCGAAAGTGATTGACGGCAGTTTAGATGATCACACACTCACTGGCATGACAGGTGTTGCAAACATCGGCAACGATATTAATTGGACAGGGCATCCAATGGCGCAGGCAAATTGGTATGCATTGGGACGACTGGCATGGGATTACAATATTACCAGCGATACCATTGCAGATGAGTGGCTGCGTATGACTTTTTCCAATGATGCTGCGTTTGTAAAATCAACGAAGCAGATCATGTTGCGCACCAGAGAAATTATGGTTGATTATATGAACCCGATTGGGTTGCATCATATCATGGCAACAGGTCATCATTATGGTCCCGGTCCATGGGTAAGCAATCTCAATCGCCCTGAATGGAATCCAGTGTATTATCATAAAGCAGATAGTGTCGGCATTGGTTTTAATCGTACAGCCAGTGGCAGTAATGCAATTGGTCAATATCATCCTGAAGCAAGGAAGCAATGGGAAAATATTTCAACCTGCAATGAAAAATATTTGCTGTGGTTTCATCATGCTTCATGGAACCATAAAATGAAAAGCGGGCGAAGCGTATGGAACGAACTTGTTTACAGATACTATACAGGTGCTGACAGTGTAAAATGGATGAAACAGGAATGGCTGAAACAACAATCAAAAATTGACGCACAACGATTCAACGATGTAAGCATGTTACTCGATACACAACTGGAGGAAGCGAAGTGGTGGCGCAATGCCTGCCTGCTGTATTTCCAGACTTTTTCTAAACAACCAATTCCTTCGAATTACGAACAGCCTGATAAAACATTGGACTATTATAAAAGTTTACGTTTCCCGTTTGCGCCGGGCAATTAACTTGCAGGCCAAACTAATATTTGCATTATGAGTAACAAACAAAAGTTAGCAATAGTAACAGGCGGAGGCTCGGGACTGGGTCTTGCAATAGCAAAAGCGTTTACGGAAAACAATATCAAAACGATCATTGTCGGTCGTGATGAAGAAAAGTTGAAAACGGCAAAAGCAGAATTAGGTGAGAATGGATTTTACAAAGTGTGCGATCTGAGCGATCTCTCAACCATTCCTGCATTGATTGAAAATATTACTACTGAGTCTGGACCAATCGACATTCTTGTAAACAATGCAGGTATTAATCAAAAGAAAGTATTTGAAGAAGTAACAGATGAAGAATTTCAACGCATCCTTACAACGAATGTAACAGCAGTGTTCAGCATAAGTCGTGAAGTGGTGAAAGATATGCTGAAGCGTAAAAGCGGATGTATCATCAATATCAGTTCAATGGCCGCACAATATGGATTACCGAAAGTAATTGCCTATAGCGCAAGTAAAACAGCGATCGATGGAATGACGAGAGCAATGGCTGTTGAACTTAGTCCGAATGGTATTCGTGTAAATGCAATTGCACCAGGATTTATTTATAGTGCAATGACGGAAAAGGCATTGAACAGCGATCCTGAAAGGAAAGCAAAAGTATTTAACCGCACACCAATGGGCCACATGGGACAACCGGAAGATATTGGTGCTGCAGCTTTATACTTGGCAAGCGATGCTGCCAAATATGTAACAGGTGTTGTGCTGCCGGTTGATGGCGGTAACAGCATCGGTTTCTAAAATGACGAACGATTGATCTCAACCTGTTCTGCATTGACTGTAGTGCAGAACAGGTTTTATATAGAAAAACAGATATGAAAAAAACGATCTTGCTTGTCGTACTTATTGGTGCATGCATAATGGGTACCAACGCACAACTGCTTGCAGAAAAAGCGGGTGCCACCTCGTATGCTTTATCAGGTGCAACTATTCTTGTTGATAAGAATGATTATACAGTTATAAACAAAGCTGCACTTTTTTTTGCAAGCGATATGCAATCGGTTACATTGAAACAATTGCCCATCAGTAATACCATTGCCAATACCTCCCGTACCGCTATCATCATTGGTTCTGTTGACAAATCCTCGTTTATTAAACAACTCATCCAACAAAAGAAATTAAACGTTTCAGATATAAAAGGCAAATGGGAAGCCTATAAAATTCTTACTGTAAAAAATCCAGTGAAAGGTATTGATCAGGCGCTTGTAATTGTCGGCAGCGACAGAAGAGCAACGGCATTCGCTGTATTTGAATTGAGTAAACAAATTGGTGTATCGCCTTGGTATTGGTGGGCCGATGTACCTGTTCAAACAAAAAAAGAAATCTTCATTAATACGAACCCTGCTATCACTGATGCACCAAAGGTAAAATACCGTGGCATCTTTATTAACGATGAAGCACCTGCACTCAGCAATTGGAGCAAAGAAAAATTCGGTGGCTTCAATTCGAAATTTTATGCAAAGGTGTTTGAGTTAATGCTTCGTTTAAAATCCAACTATATCTGGCCTGCCATGTGGGGCAATGCTTTTTATGATGATGATTCGCTGAACATAAAAGTTGCAGATGAATATGGTATCGTCATCGGCACATCACATCATGAACCGCTCATGCGTGCACACGATGAATGGCGACGTTACGGCAAAAAGCAAAAATGGAATTATGACAGTACAGAATCCGGACTGAAAGAATTCTGGCGTGGCGGAATGCAGCGTGCATGGAACGAAAAAATTGTAAGCGTTGGTATGCGTGGCGATGGTGATGAACCAATGAGCCGTGAAACAGCTACTTCCCTACTCGAACGCATTGTAAAAGATCAACGTGAAATTATTAAGAATGTAACCGGCAAACCTGCTGAACAAACGCCGCAACTCTGGGCATTGTACAAAGAGGTACAGGACTACTATGATAAAGGCATGCGTGTGCCTGATGATGTTACATTGTTATTATGTGATGATAACTGGGGCAATCTCCGCAAGCTGCCAAAGCCAAATGAAAAGCCTCGCAAAGGTGGTTATGGTATTTATTATCATTTCGATTATGTTGGTGGTCCACGTAATTACAAATGGCTTAATACAAATCCGCTGCCACGCATCTGGGAACAGATGCATCTGGCATACGAACATAATGTAAAAGATATCTGGATCGTGAATGTGGGCGATATCAAACCAATGGAACTTCCCATTTCATTCTTTTTAGATTATGCATGGGATCCAACAAAGATTGATGCTGCAGATATTCAAGGATACACAGAAAAATGGGCTGCTCAACAATTCGGAACAAAACATGCAACCGCTATTGCCGAACTGCTTGCGAAATATGCTAAGTACAATGGCAGAAGAAAACCGGAACTGCTCGACGACAGAACCTATAGTCTTTTCTATGGTGAGTGGGAACAAGTAGTAAATGATTACAATGACCTGCTGACAAAAGCAGAAGACATCAACAATGATTTAACTGCTCAACAGAAAGACGCATTTTATCAATTGGTGCTTCACCCGATTAAAGCGTGTGCGAACCTCAACGAAATGTATTACAATGTTGCAATGAACAAAACAGCATTTAAAGAAAAGTATGCATCAACAGTTGAATATGCCGACAGGGCAAAAGAACTCTATAAAAAAGATTCACTCATTACAATAGAATACCACAAACTCAATGGCGGCAAGTGGAATCACATGATGAGTCAAACGCATATTGGTTATACATATTGGCAACAACCCCCGTTCAACAAAATGCCAGCTGTGCAATATCTTCCCGAAGGCACCACATTTAAAGATGAGATTATTTCAATAGGCAGAATACCGCAAGCAGAATATCCAGCAACTGCAAAGCCTAATAGCTTTATGGAACGATTTGCTGTTGTTTCGATTGAAGCAGCCCATTTCACCAAAGCAAACAACAGCAAGACAATTTCCTGGAAGCTGTTACCCGATCATGGCAGAACAGGTGATGCGGTTACAACAGTTCCTGTAACAGCACCTGAACAAAAACCATCAGCATCAACACCGTTTCTGGAATTTGAAATTTATACGTATAGCAAAGACAGTTTTACAATTCATGCATACTTCTCTCCATCATTGAATTTCCATAATACAGAGAACGGTTTGCAATATGCCATTTCTGTTGATGATGAAGCCCCGCAAATTATCAGCCTCAACAAAGAAGATAAAAACAGCATTAGCGGTATCTGGAATAAATGGGTGGGCGAAAGTATTATCATCAAAACAAGTAAACATAAGATCAACACACCCGGTAAGCATGTGATCAAATACTGGATGGTGAACAGTGGTGTGGTATTACAAAAAATGGTGGCTGATTTTGGTGACATGAAACCAAGTTATCTCGGCCCACCTGAAACAAGAATCAACAAATAATATTTATACATCTTGCCTAAATCAAAAAACATGAAAAAGTTCATTTCGAAATTCGCTGTTGCTGCGGCCATACTGGCTTGCTTTGCGTACTGTACAAGCACAAGCAGAATGGGTGCTGCCGGTAATTCACTGAAAGAAGCATATAAAAAAGATTTTCTTATCGGTACTGCATTGAACACACAACAGATCGAAGAAAAAGATCCCAAAGCAAATGCATTGATCGTACAACAGTTCAATGCTATTACGCCGGAAAATATTATGAAGGCGGAGATCATTCATCCTGAATGGGACAGATATAATTTTGACCTGGCCGATAAAATTGTTGCGTACGGCGCAAAGAACAACATGAAAGTGAATGGCCATACACTCATCTGGCATAGTCAGTTACCACAGTTTGCAAGAAGAATAAAAGATGTTGACTCATTCAAAACATTTTTCATCAATCATATCAATACTGTTGCAGGCCGTTACAGTGGAAAAATCTTTTCATGGGATGTGGTGAATGAAGCATTGAATGAAGATGGTACCATGCGCAAATCGATCTTCCTCGATAAAATGGGAGATGGCTTTGTTACAGAAGCATTTCGTCTTGCAGAAAAAGCTTCACCCGGTACCGAACTTTATTACAACGATTATAATAACGAACAACCTAAAAAACGTGAAGGCTGTATTGCATTGGTGAAAAAAGTACAGGCTGCGGGTGTGCGCATTGATGGTGTAGGCATTCAGGGACATTGGCATATTGGCCGTGTACCGTTAAAAGATATTGAAGAAAGTATCCTTGCATATCATGCATTGGGATTGAAAGTGATGATCACAGAGCTGGATATTGAAATGCTGCCACGTAATTTTCAAGGAGCAGATGTTAACCAACGCCAGGCTTCCAATCCTGAATTGAATCCTTATGCAAATGGAATCCCCGACAGCTTACTGCAAAAACAGGCAACCGATTATGCCAACCTGTTCAAACTGTTTTTAAAACACAAGGATAAAATTACACGTGTAACTTTTTGGGGTGTTGATGACGGACAAAGCTGGCTCAACGGATGGCCTGTGCGTGGCAGAACGAACTATCCACTTTTATTCGATCGTGCATTTCAACCAAAGCCTGCCTATCATGCAGTAATGGCATTAAAAAAATAATTCATTGTCCGGTCAATAAATCATACACATGGAATCATCATCACAAAAATTATCGGTAAAGGAAAAGGTAGGATACAGTTTAGGCGATCTTGCTGCCAATCTCGTGTTTCAAACACTTGTAACCTACTTGGCCTATTTCTATACAGATATCTATGGCCTCGATACCAACCACGCATCGGCATTAATGTTAATCGTGGGCTTGGTCGCTGCTTTTGCTTTCAACCCAATCATTGGTGCTATTGCAGATAGGACTGTTTCCAAGTGGGGCAAGTTTCGTCCGTGGATTTTATTTACCGCTGTTCCCTTGGGTGTAATTGCATTGCTTGCATTCAGCACTCCAGATTTTTCTTACAAAGGAAAAGTGATTTATGCAGTTGTTACCTACACGCTGTTATTGTTGTTATATGCAGCAAACAATCTTCCTTACTCTGCTTTAAGTGGTGTGATTACCGGCGACATGAAAGAACGCAACAGCATGTCGGCCTATCGTTTTGTAGCGGTAATGTTTGCACAGTTTTTTGTGCAGGTATTTATGCTGCCCATTATTGTTGCTGCAGGTGGTGGTGATAAAGCAGTTGGTATTGAAAAAGTAATGACCTGGTTAGCCATTATTGGAACAGTAATGTTACTAATCACCTTCTTTACAACAAGGGAACGTATTGTACCAAAGCCGGAACAGAAATCTAGTTTAAAAGAAGACCTGGCAGACTTGTTTAAAAACAGGCCTTGGGTAATTATGTTGGTGTTGACCATCCTTGTGTTTATTACGCTTGCAATGAAAGGCGGTTCCTATGTTTACTATTTTAAGAATTATGTAGATAAAGAAAGGTTAACCGAATTTATTACTCCTATCCTAAACGGGTTTTCGAATGTTGGTATCAACTTTTTTGGTGAAGATCCTGTGTCAGCAGGTTTTGGTTTGTTTAATGCCGGCGGAATTATTTTCATGATTGTTGGCATTGGTTTTTCCAAACGTCTTGCAGATAAATATGGCAAACGGGATGTGTTTGGAGTAGCCCTGGTTATTTCAACGCTGTTTATCTTTCTATTTTATTTCTTTTCGGCAACCTCAGTTGAGCTGATGTTTGGTTCACAAATTTTGCATGGCTTTTTCTATGGCATCACGATTCCATTATTATGGGCCATGATCGCTGATGTGGCCGATTACAGCGAATGGAAGAATAACAGACGTGCAACTGCGATCATTTTCTCAGCCATGATGGTTGGATTGAAAACAGGATTAAGTGTTGGTAATGCTTTATTGACATGGATATTAGGTCTCTTCAACTATGCTGCCAATAGTGAAACCGCACAAACAGCAACCGCAATAGAGGGTACAAAATTGTTAGTGAGTGTATTCCCTTCTATTCCCTTTTTACTAGGAGCCGGCTTGTTGTTCTTCTATGAGATCAACAAGAAAATGGAAACACAAATTGAAAACGATTTGAAAATACGACGAGCTTAAATTTTTAACTACGCCCGTCAGGCGTTCTCGTCGGACGGAACAAAAAACAAGTTATGCCGGAAGACAGCATTGATCATATCGACTTTGATGAATTAAACAGCAAAGCAATTTCGCAACCGTTGGTGAAACATATTTACACAGCCGATCCATCGGCGCATGTGTTCAACGGAAAAATTTATATCTATCCATCGCATGATGTGGATGCAGGTGATGCGTTTGATGATCTCGGCAGTCATTTCGCTATGGAAGATTACCATATCCTTTCGATGGATTCGCCAACGAGTGAAACTGTTGATAATGGACTTGCATTACATGTAAATGATGTACCGTGGGCAGCAAAACAAATGTGGGCACCCGATGCTGCAGAGAAAGATGGTAAGTATTATTTATTCTTTCCTGCAAAAGATCATGACGGTATTTTCAGAATTGGTGTAGCGGTAAGTGATTCACCTGTTGGTCCATTTACAGCACAACCGGAAGCAATCAAAAACAGTTTCTCCATTGACCCGGCTGTATTCAAAGATGATGATGGAAGTTATTATATGTACTTCGGTGGTATCTGGGGAGGACAATTGCAACGTTGGCGCACAGGAAAGTTTAATGCTGATCAACCGGAAAGCCCGGTTGCATTTTTACCGGAAGCAAATGAACCTGCATTGTGTCCAAAGATGGCAAAGCTCACAGATGATTTATTAGAGTTTGCCGAAGATGTAAAAGATATTTTGATAACTGATGAAAACGGTCAACCGCTTTTACAAGGCGATACCGACCGGCGTTTCTTTGAAGCAAGCTGGATGCATAAATATAACGGCAAATATTATTTCTCCTATTCAACAGGCGATACACATTACCTGTGTTATGCAATTGGCGATAATCCTTATGGTCCGTTCAAATATGCAGGAAGAATTTTAGAACCTGTTGTAGGCTGGACATCACATCATTCGATCTGTGCATTTGAAAACAAATGGTATTTGTTTTATCACGACAGCAGTTTAAGTAAAGGTGTTACGCATTTACGCAGTGTGAAAGTAACCGAGCTTATTCATGATGAGAATGGCTTTATGAAAACGATCAAACCTTACAACGATTAAACGACAACATAGAATGAGGAAAATTCTTTCAGCAGCATTATTCAGTTTTGTATTCTTAATTACGAATGCACAAACTTTTAATAACCCGATACTCGCAGGGTTTTATCCTGATCCAAGTATCTGCCGTGTCGGGAATGATTATTATGTAACCAATTCCACCTTTGCTTATTTTCCCGGCCTTCCAATCTTTCACAGCACCGACCTGGTGAATTGGAAACAAATTGGCAATGCAATGGACAGAGAAGAACAATTAGATCAAACGAATGCAGGTGTATCAAGAGGTTTATTTGCTCCAACTATCCGTTATCATAAAGGAACATTCTATATTCTTTGTACACTCATTGATAAAAAAGGAAATTTCATCATCACAGCAAAAGATCCGAAAGGTCCGTGGAGTAATCCCATCTGGTTGCCGCAGGTACGTGGCATTGATCCATCAATTGATTTTGTAGATGATAAAGCCTATGTTGTTTACAACAACGATGCACCGGATAACAAACCGTTATACAACGGTCACCGCACCATCCGTATGTATGAATTTGATATTGATGCGATGAAAGTAGTAGGCGAAGAAATTCTATTGGTGAATGGTGGAACAGATCTTTCTAAAAAACCGATCTGGATCGAAGCGCCGCATATTTTCAAAAAAGATGATTGGTATTATTTGATTTGTGCAGAAGGTGGAACAGGATACAATCATACAGAAGTTGTGTTCAGAAGTAAATCCGTAAAAGGGCCATATGTTTCGTATGAGAAGAATCCCATTCTTACACAAAAGCATTTGGATAAGAAACGACCCAATCCTATTACAACAACAGGTCATGCAGATTTTGTAGAAACACCTGATGGAAAATGGTATGCTGTGTTTCTTGCCTGTCGTCCTTACGATGATGATTTTTATACAACCGGTCGTGAAACATTTTTATTACCTGTTGAATGGAAAGATGGATGGCCGCATATACTCGAAGGCGATGCAACAGTGCCTTACAGCTTACCTGTTCCTCAGCCGGCCATCACCAAAAAAGTAAACAATCCGTTTGGTGGCAATGTAACATTCAGAGATGATTTCAAGACAGATAAATTTGATTCCCGTTATCTCTTCTTACGCAATCCTGAAAAAGATGTGTACAGCTTAACAGCAAAAAAAGGATCGCTGCAATTAGCATTACGTCCGCAAACTGCTACTGAAAGAAAAAGTCCTTCCTTTCTCGGTTACCGTCAAAATAACCTGAAAGGATATGCTGCTACCTGCCTCAATTTCACAGCTGCATCAGAAAAAGAAAAAGCAGGTATGCTCATTTTCCAGAGTGAAAATTTCTACTACCTCCTGTGCAAGTCAGTTGAAAATGGTGCACCTGTTGTTCAATTGTTCAAATCGCCTGCAAGAGGAAAAACAGAACCGGAGTTATTGGCATCGCAAAAATTAAGTTCATCGAAAGAATTGTTTTTGAAAATAGAAGCAAGGGCTGATACGTATGCCTTCTTTTTTGCAGAAAAGAAAAACCATTGGAAACTGCTGAAAGAAGGTGTTGATGGTTCGTTCCTTACAACAAAGGTGGCGGAAGGATTTGTAGGAAGCCTGTTTGCATTATACGGCACGTCCAATGGTGCAGCCACATCATCAGTGGCGTTGTACGATTGGTTTGAGTACAAAGGAAACGATGATGCTTTAAAAAGTAAGCAGTTACATTATTAAAGATGTAATAGGCTTTCATATTTTGTTCAATTAAACCAGGATCAAATCATATTACAATGAAATCATTTCTTGCCATTCTTACAATTGTGTTTTGCTTATCAGCAACTGCACAGGATTACAAATCATTCCCGATGTGGAATACAAAACTCTCCATCGAACAACGGGTGAATGATGTGGTGAGCCGTTTAACACTGGAAGAAAAAGTAGCACAGATGCTCAATGCAACTCCTGCTATTCCACGTTTGGGTATCCCCGCTTACGATTGGTGGAATGAAGTATTGCATGGTGTGGCAAGAACACCTTTCAAAACAACGGTATTTCCGCAGGCGATTGGTATGGCAGCAACCTGGGATACCAATTCATTGCATCGCATGGCCGATTATTCCGCATTGGAAGGTAGAGCTATTTACAGCAAGGCTGTTGAACAGGGACGAACTGCCGAACGTTATCTCGGTCTTACTTACTGGACACCCAACATCAATATCTTTCGTGACCCACGTTGGGGTCGTGGACAGGAAACCTATGGTGAAGATCCATTTTTAACGGCTATGCTTGGACGCTCTTTTGTACGTGGCCTGCAAGGTGAAGATCCCAAGTATCTCAAAGCAGCAGCTTGTGCAAAACACTATGCAGTGCACAGCGGACCTGAACCTTCACGTCACTCCGATAATTTTAATCCTACTGCTTATGATCTGTGGGATACTTATCTGCCTGCATTTAAAGAATTGATCGTTGATGCAAATGTGGCGGGTGTAATGTGTGCGTACAATGCGGTTGATAAACAACCTTGCTGCGGTAATGATCAATTGATGAATGATATTCTCCGCAAACAATGGAAGTTCAACGGTTATGTAACGAGTGATTGCTGGGCAGTAGATGATTTTTATAAGTATCACAAAACACATAAGGATGCAACAACATCAGCCGTAGATGCAGTGATCCATGGAACAGATCTGGAGTGCGGTGTTACAGTTTATAAAACATTGGTGGATGCTGTAAAAACAGGTTTGATCACTGAATCACAACTTGATATTTCATTGAAACGTTTGTTTACGATCCGTTACCGTTTGGGCATGTTCGATCCCGTATCAATGGTGAAGTATGCACAAACTCCTTCTTCTGTATTGGAGAGTGCTCCACATCAGGCACATGCATTAAAAATGGCGCAACAATCGATCGTGCTGTTGAAGAATGAAAAAAATACATTACCTCTCAGCAAAAAAATAAAGAAGATCGTGGTGCTGGGTCCGAATGCTGATAACAGTATTGCAGTTCTCGGAAACTACAATGGTACACCTTCAGAAATTATAACGATACTGAAAGGAATACAAAACAAGGTTGGCAATTCTGTTGAAGTGGTTTATGAAAAGGCGATCAATTTCACCAATGATACGTCTTTGGTATATGCCGATGTGAGTGATCAGTATTTGTATGAAGGCAAAAAAGGATTCAAAGCAGAATACTTTTCAAATAAAGAATTGCAGGGCCAACCTGCTGTTGTACAAACAGAAGCAGGTGTTGATCATTTCTGGCAGGAAGGACAGCAAGTATTGGGCAACATCCGTGCAAATAATTTTTCTGCACGTTATACAACCAACTTCACTGCGTCAGCTGATGGATCTATTCTGTTTGAAGTGGAAGCAGATGATGGTTATAAACTTTCGGTTGATGATAAAGAAGTATTGAATGCATGGACAAGAAACCGTTGGGGTGCAAGAACCTATAAACTAAACACAGTAAAAGGTAAGACCTACAAATTGGTTCTTGAATATTGGCAGGGTGAAGGAAAGGCCAATGTAAAATTGAAAGCAGGCAACTTACAACAACTGAATTATGCTGACCTACTCAAAAAAGTGAGTGATGCTGATGCAATTATTTACGCAGGTGGCATCTCTCCACAATTGGAAGGAGAAGAAATGCGTGTTGATTATCCCGGCTTTAATGGCGGCGATCGTACAACCATTGCGTTGCCAACTGTACAAACTGAATTGATGAAAAAGCTACATGCAACGGGAAAACCTGTTGTATTTGTTATGCTCACAGGTAGTGCCATTGCTACGCCATGGGAAAGCGAAAACATTCCTGCGATTGTGAATGCATGGTATGGCGGACAAAGTGCAGGTACTGCTGTTGCAGATGTTTTGTTTGGCGACTATAATCCTGCTGGTCGTTTGCCTGTTACATTTTATAAGAGCGATAGTGATCTGCCTGGCTTCAGTGACTATTCGATGGAAGGAAGAACCTATCGTTATTTTAAAGGCGAAGCATTGTATCCCTTTGGTCATGGTTTGAGTTATTCAACATTTGCATATAGTGGTTTGCAATTCCCAAAAACTATTGCAGCAAACAAACCTGTTACTGTTACAGTAACGGTGAAAAATACAGGAAAGCGTGATGGAGATGAAGTAGTGCAGTTGTACGTATCGCATCAACAAACAAAAAGCAAAGCACCTCTTCGTGCATTGAAAGGTTTTAAACGCATTGCGTTGAAAGCAGGTGAAAGTAAAACCATCAGCTTTAAACTTACTCCTGAAGAATTAGCATTGGTGAATGAAACAACCGGTAAGTATTATCAACCGAAAGGAAAAGTACAGATCAGCGTTGGCGGTGGGCAACCGGGTGTAAAAAATAAAACAACCAGTAATGTAGTAAGCTCACAGCTCCTTATTCAATAACATGATTAAATAAGCATTATGAACTCCAACAAACCAAATAGAAGGAAATTTTTGCAAGATGCAACAAAAGCTTCCGGGTTAATGCTGTTTGCGCCAATGGCCGGTAAGTTTAAATCTATTCAATCAACAGAAAAGAAAAAGGATATCGTTATCGCACCGGGCAAAATAAAATTTGCAGTCATCAGTATCAATCATCCCCATATTTATGGAATGACGGATGCAATAAAAAGAGGTGGAGGAGAATTAGTGGCTGTATATGCAAAGGAAGCTGATCTGCTTGCTGCTTTTTCAAAAGCATACCCTGAAGCGAAACTTGCAAAAAATGAAAACGAAATTTTAGAAGATAATTCCATTCAGTTAGTGTTAAGCTCAGGCATACCGGATGAAAGAGCTCCTCTCGGTATTCGTGTTATGAAACATGGCAAGGATTACTTAACCGATAAACCCGGCATTATTACGTTACAACAATTGGTTGAAGTAAAGAAAGTGCAGAAAGAAACAAAACGGATCTACTCGATCATGTACAGTGAAAGGCTTGAGAACAAAGGCACAGAAAAAGCGAGCCAATTAGTAAAAGCAGGTGCAATAGGCAACGTAATACAAACAATAAATTTAGCTCCGCACAGGATCAGCAATAAGTATGGTACCTCGGGATTAGCTGTAAGACCAGATTGGTTTTGGGACAAAAAACGCTACGGTGGAATTTTAACTGACATCGGTTCACATCAATTTGATCAGTACTTACATTTTACGAATACAACAGAAGCAACTGTGTTGATGTCGCAGGTAGGTAATGTGCATTTTCCTGAAGCTCCATTATTCGAAGATTTTGGTGACGTGATGTTAAGTGGAAATGGTGGCGTGGGCTATATACGTGTAGATTGGTTTACGCCTAACGGACTTGATAGCTGGGGTGATGGAAGATTAACAATACTCGGTACTGACGGGTATATTGAAGTGAGAAAGAACATCGACATTGTTTCTGCCAACAAGGGCGGCAATCATTTATACCTCGTCAATCAAAAAGAAACAGTGCATATGGATTGCAATAATGAAACACTTCCATTTGGACCAGCGTTTGTTGATGATGTTGTGAACAGAACAGAAACTGCTATGAGCCAGGCGCATTGCTTTTTAGCAACGGAACTTGCCTTAATAGCACAGAAACAGGCAAAGCCGTTGAAACTGAAAAAATAATTTCCTGCTTTTACCATAACGATGCTTCACTAAAACAGATTGCCATGCAAAAAGAAAAAAAAACAGGTATCGGAAGAAGAAAATTTCTAAACGATACCATTAAAGCAACAGCAGGCACAGCCGTTGCACTGAGTTTCCCATCCATCGTACCGGCAAGTGTATTTGGGAAAAATGCACCAAGCAATCGTATTAATGTTGCAGCCATCGGTACAGGACGTATCTCCCGTGGACATGATATGCCGGGGGTTTGGAAACATGAATATGCGCAGATCATGGCGGTTTGTGATGTTGATCTGAAACGTGCAAACGAGGGCAAGCAATTAGTAAATGAATTTTATACAAAGAGAGATAACAAACCCTATGATGGTGTAAAACTTTACACAGATTTCCGTGAGCTTTTATTGAATAAAGATATTGATGCAGTATTGATCAGTACACCCGATCATACACATGCCATGATTGGTGTAGCTGCAGCACGTGCAGGTAAACATATTTATATGCAGAAGCCTGCATCGTTAACCATTGCAGAAGGAAGGATTATCAGCAATGTGGTACAGAATAGTGGTGTGAAATTTCAAATAGGAAGTCAACAACGAAGCAGTGATCAATTCCGTTATGCAGCAGAGCTTGTTCGCAATGGGCGGATCGGTGTATTGAAAACAGTGTATGTTGGGTTACCCGGCGATCCTCCCGGTGGTAAAAAAGAAGAAATGCCGCTTCCTGCAAATTTCAATTACGACATGTGGCTTGCATCAACACCTGAAGTGTATTATACTGAAGACAGAGTTCATCCGCAGAATGATTATGGACGCCCCGGTTGGTTACGCTGCGAACAGTTTGGAGCAGGTATGATCACAGGTTGGGGTGCGCATCATATCGACAGTGCACATTGGGGCATGGGTATGGAAGCAAGTGGCCCTGTAGAAATATGGGCTCAACATGTTGAGTTTGCAAAAGATGGTTTGTGGGATGTGCACGGCATTTTTAAAACGGGCGCAAAATATGCGAACGGTGTTACAATGATGGTGAGTAATGAATTTCCCAACGGAATAAAATTTGAAGGAACGAAAGGATGGATCTTTGTTTCAAGAGGTGATTACCAGGCAACATCCAGCGATCCCAATGCAGGAACTGTGCAGGCGAAAAAAATTGATGCAAGTGATCCCAAACTACTCACATCTGTAATTGGTGAAAATGAATTTCATTTCACTGTCAGCAAAGATCACCATGGCAATTGGCTGGAAGCAATACGTGATAACAAGAACACAATTGCTCCTGTTGAAGAAGCACATCGTGCATGTTCTGCCTGTTTGCTGCATCACATCGCCATGAAATTGAAACGGAAATTGTATTGGGATCCTGTAAAAGAACAATTCAAAAACGATGCAGAAGCAAACAGCATGTTATCCCGCCCGCAACGTAAAGGTTATGAAGTAAAATAAAATTTAAACAACTGCTTTTCATGAAACGATTACTTGCCCTCTTCTTCTTTCTTCCTTCGTTGGTATTTGCGCAGAACGATTCTGTATTGTCAGGTGCATACAGCTGGAAACAACCTGTTGTGCAAAAAGGAAAAATCAGTTCTGTTGTTTTACTGGAAGGCAAAGTGCATGACTTTGAATGGATGCAGTTTGCAGCAAACAGTATTGCAGGCAACACAACAATAAAGCAGGCTGTTTCTGCTAACCAAGAGCAGTTATTGATCGTAAGATCTGGTGCTGTAACAATTCATTTTGGCGACTCTTCCTTTCTATTAACAGCGAATAGCATAGCTGTCTTAATGCCAGGAGAAAAATACAGTTTATCAAATGCATCAACAACAACAACAGATTTCTTTACCATGAACTACCGCAGCAAAAAAACTGCTGATGCACAACGTGGCGGAACTTCCTTTGTGAAAATATGGGAAAGCATTCCTTTTAAAGGCAATAATATTGGAGGAGGTCGTCGTGATTTTTTTGAAAAACCTACTGTTATGCAGAAACGTTTTGAAATGCACGTAACCACTTTAAAAGAAGGTTTGAAAAGTCATGAACCTCATACGCATCGTGCAGAAGAAATTATCCTGGTCATTGAAGGTGAAACGGAGATGCAGATGGGGAATAACATAATAAAAACAACTGCCGGAGGATTTTATTATGCAGGCAGCAAGGTATTACACGGCATCAAAAACATCGGTACAAAATCAAGTACCTATTTCGCCATTCAATTTGAATAACAAAATGAACTACTTCTTATCGTTATTACGGATCGTTCCAATCTTTTTGTTTGGGGCAAACGCAGCAAACGCACAGGTAAAACTTCCGCAAATTGTAAGAGACAGCATGATACTGCAAAGAGATATTCCGGTAAACATCTGGGGATGGAGCGCTGTGAATGAAAAAGTAAGTGTAAAGTTCAATGGCAAAACATACAAGACAAAAGGCAATGCTGAAGGAAAGTGGATTATAAAACTACCTGCAACCAAAGGAGGCGGTCCTTACAGCATTGATATTACTGCAAGCAACAAAATCAGCATCAAAGAAATTCTGTTTGGCGATGTTTGGTTTTGCAGCGGTCAATCCAACATGGTACATCAACTCAATATTCATGATGTAACCTATGCAAAAGAAATTGCCGAAGCAAATGATCCGCAGATCCGTCAATTCTGGGTACCAACACTAACCAGTTTACAAGGCCCGCAGCAAAATTTGCCAAGCGGTTACTGGAAAGCAGCAGTAGGTGAAGACATTCGCCCCTTCTCCGCAGTTGCTTATTTTTTTGCCAAACATTTATACGAAAAATACAAAGTGCCTATTGGCATTATCAATGCAAGCGTTGGAGGCACACCTATTGAAGCTTGGACAAGTGAAGAAGGATTGAAAGATTTTGCAGCATTGCAAACCACTATTACAAAAAATAAAGACACAGCCTATCTCAACAGTTTAAATCGCAGACCATCAAATACGCCACGCATTGCTCCTCCTATTGATGCAGGTTTAAGCGGAACAACAAAATGGTTTGATGTTAACTATGTTCCTAAGGGTTGGCGCAACATCAACATTCCAGGTTTTTGGGAAGATCAGGGTGTGAAAGATCTCAACGGTGTGGTATGGTACAGAAAAGAAATTGATATTCCTGCATCAATGGTTGGTAAAGCTGCGAAAGTTTTTCTTGGTCGCATTGTAGATGCAGATGAATTATACATCAATGCTGTGCGTGTTGGTAACACAACATATCAATATCCTCAACGCAGATACACGGTTCCTGCAAATGTTTTAAAAGCAGGTAAAAATGTTTTTGTTATTCGTGTAACTAACAATTCTGGTAAAGGTGGTTTTGTAACTGACAAACCTTATTGTATTTTCTCAGGAACGGATACAGTTGATCTCAAGGGAACATGGCAGTATAAAGTTGGTTTAGTGAATCGTCCGTTTGCAGGCGGAGGTTTTGGCGGCGGCATCAATGCACAAAATCAACCGGCTGCATTGTACAATGCAATGGTTGCGCCTGAAATAAATTATACCATCAAAGGATTTTGTTGGTACCAGGGTGAAAGCAATGCAGGAAGGCCACAGGAATACGGCGCTTTGCAAACTGCACAAATTCGTGACTGGCGCAACAAATGGAACCAAGGTGAACTGCCTTTTCTGTATGTGCAACTGCCGGGATTTATGGATTATAATTATCTGCCTTCTGAAAGTGGTTGGGCTGTTTTACGTCAGCAACAATTAAATGCACTTGCAGTACCGAACACTGCTATGGCAGTTGCGATTGATCTTGGTGAGTGGAATGATATTCACCCCGATAATAAAAAAGATGTTGGCATTCGTTTGGCATTGGCGGCACGAAAACTTGCTTACAAAGAGGAATTGGTTTATTCCGGTCCACTTTATCAATCTGCAAAAATTGATGGAAGTAAAATCATTCTTTCATTTCAACATACCGGCAGCGGTTTAATTACAAACGACGGAGAAGAGTTGAGTGAGTTCGCTATTGCAGGAGCCGATAAAAAGTTCGTATGGGCGAAAGCAAAAATTGAAGGCGATAAAATAATTGTATGGAGTGATGAAGTAAAAGAGCCGCTATATGTGCGTTATGCGTGGGCCGATAATCCGGTTCAACCAAACTTGTATAACAAAGAGGGACTGCCCGCATCGCCTTTTACAACTGAGAAATAAAATATCATATGAACATGAAACAACTTGCTTTGATTTTCATAACTGCTTTTGTCAGCAACTCGATCGCTATGGCACAGGTTTCGGTGATTGACAGCAGCAAATATCCAAAGCTCACTGTGTTTACGGTGCAGCAAGATCAGGCGAATATGATGCAGCAACTGGGAATAATAAAATTACGTCCCGGTAAAAGTGGTAATGACAAAGATCCCAACCACGCAAACTACGATGAGGCATTGGCGAATCCTTGTCCGCAGTTGCCTGATGTGCTTACACTAAAGAATGGAAAGAGAGTTACAACGGCTGATATTTGGTGGAAGCAACGCCGGCCTGAATTGATTGAAGATTTTGAACGTGAAGTGTATGGCCGTGTTCCCAAGAATGTTCCGAAAGTAACTTGGACAGTAAAGGTGCTCGACCGGGAAGTGGTGAATCGTATTCCAGTTATTGCAAAGGAAATAATCGGGCATGTAGATAACAGCGCCTATCCATTGATCAATGTTGATATGAAAATGGTGCTTGTTGTTCCCGCAAATGTAAAAGGCCCTGTTCCGGTGTTGATCATGTTTGGTCGTCCTGTATTACCTGCGCCTGCACAACCATCGCCTGATGATTTGGAAAAAATAAATGCCGCTTACAAAGAAATGATGATCAAGTCTGATCCATCAATGAAAGAAATCTTTGAAAAGTATCCGGCGTATCAACCCATCACCCGTCTCCCCGCTCCTAACTTTTTTGCACCAGCGAAAGCAGATGAAGAATTAACGCCACAAGAAAGATTGTTAGCCGCTGGCTGGGGTTATGTTACCATCGATCCTGCAACAATACAACCGGATAATGGAGCAGGTCTAACAAGAGGCATTATCGGTTTAACCAATATGGGACAGCCACGCAAACCCGATCAATGGGGTGCATTGCGTGCATGGGGTTGGGGCGCAAGTCGTGCATTGGATTATTTAGAAACAGAACCTCTGGTGAATGCAAAGCAAGTTGGCATCGAAGGTGTATCTCGTTATGGTAAAGCTGCATTGGTAACAATGGCATTCGATCAACGCTTTGCAGTTGGTTTAATTGGTTCATCAGGAAAAGGTGGTGCAACATTACATCGTCGTGTGTTTGGTGAGTCAGTTGAAAACTTAACCGGCGGTGGTGGCTATCATTGGATGGCAGGTAACTATTTAAAATACGGAACAGAAGAATCAGGCTTTGGTAAAAAAACAGGTTGTGATTTACCGGTTGATTCGCATGAACTGATTTCCTTGTGTGCACCACGATTGACATTTATCAGCTATGGCATTCCCGAAAAAGGTGATGCGAATTGGCTTGATCAGAAAGGAAGTTACCAGGCAACTATTGCTGCCGGTACAGTCTTCAAATTACTCGGCGCAAAAGATCTTGGTGTGAGCAACGATCATTTAACAGAAAAAATGCCACCGATGCTCACCGATATGTTGAATGGACATTTGGCATGGCGACAACATGATGGTGGACATACCGATGCGCCGAATTTTAAATTCTTTATACCATGGGCAAGCAAATGGTTGAATTATGAAAAGAAAACACCATAACAACTAACTATAAGAAAACTGTGTTGTTATTGAATTTTTATTTTCTTTCCGGTTGTCATTGCTTCATAGACAGCTGTGATTACTTGAACATCTCTTCGTCCCATTTCGCCCGGAACAATAGATAGTTGATTTTTCATCATTGACAGGGCAATGCCATCCATTTGTTTTGCCTGCTGATTAATGTTTGTAATATTCATCGGGCCTTCAGATGTTTTTCCTCTCAATCCTCCGTAGTTATAAGCTGGCGATAATTCAAACATTCCCTTCTCCGCTTCTGCTCTTAAAAAGTTCATAGAGCTTCCATAGCTTGCTTCACCTTCTGCAATTAAACCATTGGGCATTTCAAATTGCCATTTAAGTGACTGTTCCACTTCTTTGAATTTATCTGCTATTGTTTTAGGGCCTTCCTGTGCTGTAACTGCAATTGGTACCATACCTGTTGTGTAACAAATACCCTGTACACAATAAATACCCAAATCCTGCATGGGACCACCGCCAGCTAAATCTTTTTTCAATCGCCACTGCGTAGGATCACCAATTGTAAAACCAAATCCTGCGGTCATTTTTTTGATATCACCATAAACCTTTGTTGTACCCAACCGCATCATTTCTAGATTGTGCGGTTCAAACTGAAGCCTATAACCAATAGCTAATTGCTTACCGGCCTTCTTTGATGCAGCAATCATTTTATCACAATCAGCCACAGTAATTGCCATTGGCTTTTCACAGATCACATGTTTGCCTGCCGCAAAACCACGTACGGTATATTCTGCATGCATACTGTTCGGAAGAACGACGTAGATAATATCAATATCCGGATTGTCTTTTATGGAATCATAATTGTCGTAGTTGTAAATATTCTTGTCCGGAATATTATATTTCTCTTTCCACACAGGAATTTTCGAAGGCGTTCCGGTAACGATACCTGCGAGATAACAATGTTCAGTTTGCTGCAATGCAGGTGCTAATTGTCCGCCTGCATAACCACCGAGACCCACTAAGGCGATGCCTAGTTTTCCTTCTTTCTTCTGTTGCACGGAACGTTGTTTTGATTGTTGTTCATTACATGAATTGTTGGCAGAAAGTAATGGAAGACTCAAACCTGCCAAGCCGATCTGTTGTAAAAACTTCCTTCGTGAATGTTGCTGACTCATACGAATTGATTTTATGGTGATGTTTTATTGTACTCCCTCAGTTCATCAATGTTTGTTTCCATTCCGCAATTGATTGATATGTTCTGCTAGATCCAACATTGGTGCCACATAAATATCTTTTTCTTTCTGTTTGATATAGCGAAGTATTTTCCTGTGATTCTCTATCGATACATCAAGCCCGTTACCGCCACCAACACCATGAAACAAAATTACCAGCAACGAATTGGTTTGTATCGCCTTGTCAACCCACGCTTTCATTTCTTCAAAGCTGTTGTTGTTGACCATATAGCAATCCACATTGTACAGATCAACTTCATTGATCTTGTGCATTTCATTTCGCACAGCCCTTGCAGCTACAAAATCTTTTTTCATACCATTGATGAAAGACGAGTCAGCGATCTTCATATCACCACATGTGTAAGCGAATGTGCGTTTTGTTTTTCCATCAATTGATTGCAGGAAAAGATTCGTCATGCGCATTTCGTTTTCCATTCGCTTTACTGAATAGTTGGTCATATCGTTTTCCTTGCTCACCCATTCACGGCCAGACATATTACCAATGCAGGGATGAAACAACGTATGATTGCCAAGTTCATGACCTTTTACAGGAAGTTTCTTCCAATCCTTCAATCTTGTTTGCATCGATTGTGAAAACGCAGTTATATAGAATGTTGCTTTTAATCCCAACGAATCTAATATTGGTGCAGCATTATCTAAATGCTGATCAATGGCATCGTCGTAAGTAAGAACAACTGCACATTTCTTCCCCTTCCATACATTATTGGTTTGTGCATACACACAAGTAAACAAACTGAGAACGTAAAAGACTGCAACAATTACTTTCTTCATTACTTAACAATTATTTGTTGTTATTCAAAAAACGGAACACCAGGCACTGCATATTTTTTCATGGCAGTTTCATTGATATCCACTCCTATACCTGGTTTCTCTGACAAAGTAATATAACTATCTTTCACCCACTCGCCATCATATGTTACAATTTCTTTGAACATAGGATTTGTATGGAAATACGACTGCCATTCCAATATTAAAAAGTTTGGAACCGATGCGCATACATGTGCCGATGCCATTGCGCCAAGGAACGATGCAACCATGTGTGGAGCAAACGGTGTGTAATACAAATTAGCAAGGTTAGCAATACGCTGTCCCTCACCAAGGCCACCGGCTTTTTGCAGATCGGGCATTACAATGTCAACTGCTCCTATTTCAAGCATTCTTCTGAAACCGTAAGCCAGGTAATGATTCTCTCCCGCACAAATAGGTGTGCTGGTGCTTTCAGTTATTAATTTATACGCTTCCACATTCTCAGCAGGTATGGGTTCTTCCAGCCACATTAAATTCAACGGCTCCAATCGTTTTGCAACTGCCTGTGCTGTTACTGCGTCATAACGGCCATGCATATCCACACATATATCAATGTTAGGACCTACTGCTTCTCTGGAAGCTGCAATTTGATCATACATACGCTGCAGTTCCATAGGGCTTGCCGTCCAGTTATATGCATCATATTTATTTGGATCATTTGCCTGGTCAAGATCAAACTTAATGGCATTAAATCCCATCTTCTTTGAATTCAATGCTGCGTCTGCAAAATCTTTTGCTGTTGGTAAATTACGTTGATACAAAGCCGTATCGCAGTACACTCTTATTTTATCACGGAATTTTCCGCCGAGTAATTGATACACGGGAATGTTCAATGCTTTGCCCGCAAGATCCCATAACGCAGTTTCAATGGCTGATAAAACAGCAATATACATACCTGCCTGCGCTCCCTGGAAAAAACCACCCTTGCGAATATCTTCAAACAGGCGATGTACATTCAACGGACTTTTTCCTCTTAACCTCATTCCGAAATTTTTCACAAGGTGGTAAGTGCCGGGCACAGCATCAACTCCTTCTCCCACTCCATAGATATCTTGGTTGGTGTAAATTTTTACAAACAAACTTCCACGGATATAACCACATTTGATGTCTGTAATTTTAAGATCAGCTGGCGCTGATGGTTTTGGTGTGCGCTCAACGGCCTCTTGGTAGCCTTCTCCAAAAACTTGCATTGAAGCAAGTGGCATAAGGGCTGATGCAAGTGCGGCTTTTGATAAAAAAGACCGTCGGGAATTATTTTTATTCATTGTTTAAAATTTATGGAGTGGAAGAATAGTTTTGCGTGAACTGTATTACCAGGTTCTGTCTTTCAGGTATTGCTGAATAAATTCTTTTGACACTGGCAATTCGCTGATATGATCATTCAGCCATTTTGAAAAATCCTTTTCAATTTCATCACTCCATCTTGCATCAATTTGTCCGGCTGTATATTTTCCTTCACGCAAACGTTGATGACCAAACATATCTCTTAAGCGTACAATCTCCGAAGTGGTAACAACTCTTTCAGCAAGGTGCGGAGGAATAAAAACTACAACTCCAAGTTTACCAAGTACAACATCACCCGGCATCACTGTAACTCTTCGAATACGTGTAGGATGATTAATGCCAACAATCATTGTTGTTAAATCGCCGGGAGGATTATGAAACGACGGATCGTAACTGGTATAATAAGAAGTAAACCCGGGAATATCTTTTAATCCTTCTACATCACGCAAGGCTCCGTCATAAACAATTCCGTTTCCTGTTTTTGCATAAATAGCATTGCCCACATTGTCACCAATGGTGGGACCATTTTTTTGTGCACCAAATTGATCGGCCACATACACATCACCTTTTACAAGTATGTCAACAGCCCATGTATTTTGTCCACGCTTGCCTGCTTTTTTTCCAACTGAATCAATCGCTTTCCAAACATCAGGTCGTCCGGGCATAAACGTTGCCGTAACAGCACGGCCAACCAATACACTGTCGGGATGAATCATCTGCCAGCCTTCTGCAATTTGATATGCATAGCCTGCGTTTTTCATTACCGCCCATGCTTCTTCAACACTTACATTTTTCATGCGTTGTAAAAGTTGATCGGGAACCTTTGGTCGTCCGTCAGGGAAACGTTCACCTGTCCAAAGTGGTGTTAATGAAATCAAATGTTCTTTACTGATTTGTACTTGCTGTGCTTGCAATGGTTGAAGAAATACAAGTAGCAACAACACAAGCAATCCGTTTTTAATTTTTGTCATAGCGATTATTTTTATTTAGTAATGTGGCTCATTTCTTTTTCATTTGCTTTATCAACCGGCGGACGGTTATGCCACCAGCTTGCCAATGCAGAACCGGTGATGTTCATCAATGGGCCAAACACAGCAGCAGCTAATCCAATGGTTGCAATTTTTCCAAGTTCTTTTGCAATGCCCGATGCAAGTCCGGCATTTTGCATTCCCACTTCAATAGCAATGGTGCGGCAATCTTTTTCATTCATTCTGAATAAACGGCCGCTCCAATAACCCAACACATATCCAAAAATGTTGTGAACGAATGCAATTCCAATTAAGAGTAATCCTACTTTGAGCAAATTGTCTCTTCCGGAGGCAACAATAACTGTAACAATGCAGGTGATGGCAAACATGGAAATGAAAGGCATGGCATCATCCAGCCATTTCATTTTTCCTTTTAATAATTTATTGAACAGCAACCCTGCACCAATGGGAATGATAATCATCTTAAAAATATCCCACATCATTTTCAACACATCAATCTCAATTAAAGCGCCTGCAAATAATTTCATCAGCAGCGGTGTAACAAATGGCGCAAGCAGTGTTGTGATAGATGTAATAGTGATCGACAATGCGAGATTTGCTTTTGATAAGTAGGCCATAACGTTTGAAGCCAATCCGCTTGGTGAACAGCCGATAAGAATAATGCCTGCTGCTATTTCGGGAGGAAAGTTGCTTGCGTTTGATAATGTAAACCCCAGCAAGGGCATAATTACAAACTGACTCGCCACACCGATCACAACACCTTTCGGTGATTTAACAACCGCAGCAAAATCGTTTAAACTCATAGAAGAACCCATTCCAAACATCAGTAACTGAATAAACGGAATGATTGTGCTGCTTAACGAAAAACTACCCCAGGTAGTAAAATATTCCGGATGCCACATAGCAACTACAACACATGCAAAAATGATAGCAGTGAACGAAAGGCCTTTTAATAAAAAGATGCTTCTGAAAATAAACGCAAGACTAATAAAAAATAATGCCAAAGACCAGCCAGATAAGTTGATATAACCTGTTAGCCAGAGTACGATTGATCCTAATGCGAACAATACGGCAAGTGCAGAAAAAACAATTGGTTTTGGTTTACGCTCCATGATTCATTTATTCTTTTAGTAGTTGATACGAACTTTTCAACTGACTTGCATCTCTTACGTTCAGGCAGAGATCTACGTATGTTGATCAATCATTACTGATGCTGTAACGCAGCAATATCAGCAAACTCACTTGCGAGCTTGGTACTTAACCGTTCGAATATTTTAAAGTATTTCAGATACATTTTATTGTTCTGCTTGTCTGGCGTAGCAAGGTCGGGCAGCACAACAGTTTTTGCCGCTTCATCAAGCGATTTGTAAATACCCATTTCGGTTGCGCTTAATAAGTACGATCCATAACTTACGCTTTGATAGTTCTGTCGTAAGCGAACAGGTTTGTTATAAATGTCGGCCACCATTTGTGTAAAGAAGGGCAACGTGCCAAAACTTCCATTGATTGAAAGACTGTTGATTGTTCTGTGTTCTTCCAGCGTTTTTCCAATACTGTAAATTTCATAAAGAATGCCTTCAATAGCAGATCTTACAAAGTGCGATTTTTCATGTTTAATATTTATTCCAAAGAAAACACCTCTTGCATTGGGGTTCCATATGGGTGCACGTTCTCCGAGCAAATAAGGAAGGAAGATTAATCCGTCTGAACCTGCCGGTACTTTTGATGCATCGTTGATCAACTCAAGCATTGTATGCTCCAGATCAAATGGATTTTTAAAATCACCAAACTGACGGGTGAACCATTCGAAGATGACACCGCCATTATTGGTGGGGCCACCTGATATATATTTATTTTCTGTAAGCAGGTAATTGAAGAAGCGCTGCTTGTCATCCTGCATCACTTTATCACTTACTACTCTTACTGCACCACTATCTTCAACGGTAATGGTTGCCACACCTTCGCCATTTACACCATCGCCCAGAACAGCCATACAACCATCGCTTGAACCAACAAGAATTTTTGTATCGGCCGATAATCCTAATGATGCCTGGTATGCTTTATTTAATTTTCCAACTTTTGTATCTACCGGTACTAAGTCCGGTAACATCGCAGCAGTAATGCCTGCAAACTTGAGTGATTCCGGCTCCCATTTTATTTTATGAATGTTGAGCAATCCTGTTGCCGACGCAATACTGTAATCAATTACATACTCTCCGGTAAGTTGTTGCAGAATGTATGCTTTCAGCGATAAGAATTTACTGACCTGTTTGAATTTTTCTTTTTCATTGTTTTTGATCCATGCAATTTTTGTTAGCGGCGACATTGGATGCAGTGGCGTGCCGGTAGCACTATAGATCTTTTTGCCAAGTGTTGAGTTTTTAAGTTTGGCTGCTTCTTTGTTAGCTCTGTTATCAGCCCAAGTAATGGCTTTGCCCATTGGGTTGCCCCGCTTATCTACTGCCAGTACACTATGCATCGATGAGCTGAAACAAATGCACAATACTTTGTATTTTTTTGGATGTAGTACTTCATTCAACAGGTTTTTCAGTACATACAGCATAGTAATAAATATCTGATCGGGATCCTGTTCACTGTAATCCGGCTCACTGTGAAAAGTGGGACAGTATCCTTTCAACGAGCCAATGATATTTCCATTAAGATCAAATGCGTAAACTCTTACTGCATTGGTGCCGAGTTCTATAGTGATGATACATTCCATTTGATTATAAATTAGTTTGTTCCAATATGATTTTTTCTGAATTCGCTGGGCGTATAGCCGGTTAGCTTTTTAAACGTGGTTGAAAAATGTTGTGATGAATAAAAGCCTGTATCAAGAGCAATGTCCGTGAGGCTGATGTTCGGTATCTTCAATAACTTGATCGCTTCGGAAATACGGATATTGATCAGATAGTTAAGCGGAGAAAAACCGGAATAACTTTTTACTTTCTCATTGAAGAGTGTTGTACCCAACCCTACCAATGCTGCCATTTCTTCTACCGTCCATTGGTGAGAAAGATTCTGACGAAGTTCCTGTTCAAGTTTCATAAAGGTTTTTGGAAAGTCACGCCCCGGGTTCGACATTCTTGTAAACTGCCGGCTTACCTGTATAAAAATTTCATCGATCAAATGATTGACCCTTGCCTGAAAACCTATTTCCTGTTTAAACAATTCAGTTTGTATGCCTTTCAGAATAACACCGGCATCTGTAAATTTTTGAAGTATTGGGGTGTGGTCCGATTGCAGTATTTTATTGATCGCATAGCTCTCTGTATCGGATAAACTGCTCCACGCGGGGTTTTCAAGTTCACCTTTTTCATTTTTGCCAACCTGTAAATGTATCCATGAAAAACAACCGATCTCCAGTACATTACTTTCATTTCCAAACTCAGTACCGGGCAATATCAAGGCAACATCACCGGGAAAAAGTGTATATGATCGGTCATTAATACACCATTCAAATTTTCCTTCCTGTATATAATACAACTTTAAACAACGATCAATTTCACATGGAAAGCCATTGAGACGTATTGCAGGATTTTTGATTACGCCTATTTCAATAATATGCGGAAACAATCGCAACTCTGAGGCAGTATTATGGCAAAGCACAAATTGATTCATATATAAACCAGAGCAAGCTTTAGGAAATCATCGTTCCGCAATTGTTGTTATAAGTAACAGCGTGTATAAAGAAAATCAATTTATCTCAACTGCATTTGCAAAATTCAACGAAGTTTTTTATTGGAAGTTTTTGCTTCACCATGTAGATACTTTAGCATAAGTTCTTGTAATGTGGGTCAATATGCCAATTCCCACAAGTCACTCATCACATAACCAAAACGATTGCATTATGAAGGTAAAATTTCAAGCCGTAACCAATACGGGTTTGATCCGGCTTCTGGTTTCATTCTTCCTCTTAACAATTCTTACAGCAGCAAATGCGCAAACAGTTACCGGCACTGTGCTGGATGAGGAAAACAATCCCGTGAACGGAGCAACGGTTGCAGTAAAAGGTACAAACAAAGCAACTGTTACAAACGCCAGCGGTAATTTCAGTATTGCTGCTGCAGGTACAGATGTACTGGTGTTTAGCTCTATCGGGTTTTTAAAATTGGAAGTTCCCGTCAACGGCAGAGCTACTGTTTCTGTTACGCTGGCCAAGAGCGAAACAAGCATGGAAGAAGTAGTAGTGATAGCGCTGGGCGAAAAACGTGCTGCAAAAAAGCTGGGTTATTCCACAACCTCTGTTAATGCAGACGAACTTGTAAGACAGCGAACAACCAACATAGGTGAATCGCTTGTAGGTAAGGTTGCCGGTTTAAATATAACCCCTCCCGCTGCAGGTGCAGGTGCCAGTAACCAAATTCGCTTGCGTGGACAGGTTGGTTTTGCCGGAGCAAACAATGCTCCCTTGTTAGTTATTAATGGTTTGCCTATGGATCAGGGCGTACGAAATGCCGAAGGTGCCGGTCAGCAACGTGACCGTGGCGATAACCTGGCAAACATTAATCCTGATGACATTGAAAGCATGACGGTGTTGAAAGGAGCTGCTGCCGCCGCACTGTATGGTTCAAGAGCTGCAGCCGGTGCCATCATCATTACAACAAAGTCTGGTTCAAAAAACCAGGGTATAGGTGTTGATTTTACATCGAGTTATACATCATCGCAGGCCTTAAACTTCATGGACGAAATTGTACAAACTGAATATGGCCAGGGACAGGGAGGTAACAAGTTTACAACTGCTGCACAAATACAGGGTAATGGTCAATGGGGATGGGGCGCCAAATTAGATGGACAGCCAACTATGAATTTTGATGGACAAATGCGTCCATACTCTGCATATCCTCACCAGCTTTTCGATTTCCTGCAAACCGGAACAAACCTCACCAATACGCTTGGCTTATCTGGTGGCGGCACCAACGGAAGTTTCAGATCTTCTATTTCAACCACGAGTGCAAAAGGTATTGTGCCCAGTAATGAATACAAAAGAAGAATTTTCAACATGGGCGTTAATCAAACAATTGCAAAAAAACTCAAGCTACAGTTGAATGTAAACTATACAGATGAGGATTATATTAATCCGCCGCAGATCGGCACACAGGGCGATGGTGCTGTAAACTTCTTTACACGTATGCCCGTTTCTGTTCCACTGGACGCTTATCGTACCAGTGCAAAAGATCCTGCAACGGGAGCAGAATGGAGAACAAACGGTTTCCAGGGTACGATTAACAATCCCTATTTCGCATTACAAAATGGTCAAAAATATAAGGAAGACAGAAACCGTTTTCTTGGAACTGCCACTTTACGCTACGACATTAATGATTGGCTGTATGCACAAGGCCGGTTTAACTACGACCGTGGCGATAATTTTGCTGAATGGTTTACACTAAACGGTACAGGCGCCAACACTGTAATTGCGACCACTACCCCTACTGTTACTTACAGAGGCGGTTATAATTTAAACCAAACTACTACAACCGATATTAATGCCGACTTTCTTGTTGGTACCAGCAACCAGTTTGGAAAATTTTCGGTTGATGCGGCCTTTGGTGGAAACACTTTAAGATCGGAATGGAAAAATATGGTTCAAACAGCTACAAACTTTACTGTTCCTAATCTTTATTCTTACAGGAATGGTACAGTAAAAGGCGCAGGCGATGGATTTAACTACAGCCAGCAACGTGTTAACTCGCTGTATGGATGGGTTGAATTAGGATACAATGGATTGTTGTTCATCAATGGTACTGCCAGAAACGATTGGTTTTCGATCCTCAATCCTGAGAACAACAGTAAATTTTATTCATCTGTGTCAGGTAGTTTTGTTTTCTCACAATTATTGAAGAATGTTAACTGGCTTTCTTTCGGTAAGTTAAGAGCTTCATGGGCGCAGGTAGGCAGTGTGGCATCAGTAAATCCTTATGATGGTGTGTTAACCTACGGGCTTGGTGCAAACCTGTTCAACGGTCAAACGCTGGCAAGCATTAATGGCGCAAGTGCACCTAATCCATTATTGCAACCGTTTACAGTAACCGAAAAAGAAATTGGTCTTGAATTAAGATTATTTCAAAACAGGTTATTGATGGATGTTGCAGCATTTGAAAAAATAACTACTGACCAGATCATAGATGTAAATCTTTCCAGCACATCCGGATATAATACGTCAAAACAAAACAGAGCTTCATTAAAGAACAGCGGTTTTGAAACGTTGGTTGAATACAAAGCCATTCAGCAAAAAGATTTCAGTTGGACCACTTCATGGAACAATGCATACCTCAATACAAAAGTGTTAAACGTTGGTAACCCAAGTGGCACCATTCTCCTGCTTTATTTCAACGGAACCGGTAATGAGTTTCTTGGAGAGATCAGGTATACCGAAGGTTTAGGCATGAACCAATTGTACACAAGAACATTCAGAAGAAATGCAAATGGCGACATTCTTGTTGGTAACGATGGTCGTCCTCTTCCATCAAATACAAATCCAAAAGGTATTACTGGTGGTTTTAACCCGGTAGGCAGTGCCATTCCAAAATTCACCGGTGGATGGAACAACTCGTTCACATACAAGAACCTGAGCCTGGGCATTAATATCGATTATAAATTCGGCGGAACAGTTTTAACTGCAACACTGTTGAACATGACACGACAAGGTCATAGCAAATTGTCTTTAATTGGTCGTGAAGGTGGTTATGTATTCCCTGGTGTAAATGTAAACACTGGTCAGCCTAACACCGTTTCAATCTCTGTTGCAGGTAACGGATTGCAGAATTATTGGACCGGTTACAGAAATGACCAGATTGGTGATCCATTTACATTCAAATCTGATTTCGTAAAACTCAGGAACATTTCTTTAGCTTATAATTTCACGAGTCTTATAAGTAAAGTGAACCTCTTGAAATTCGTAAAAGGATTATCACTATCTGCTTCCTGCCGTAATGTGGCAATACTTTACAAAGATTTGCCTGGTCTTGATCCTGAAGCGATTCAGTCATCAGGTGATATCAGAGCAGGTTATGAGAACTCTTCATTACCAACAACACGTAATTACAATCTTACTTTAAATGTTAAATTCTAACAACATGCTTAAACTATTTAAACGACTGATCCTTGTTATTTGCAGCGGCTGTTTACTTACAGCATGTGATAAGGATTTTGAAAAGATAAATACCAATCCCTATGCTGTAACTAATATTGACCCTGCTCTATTGTTTGCCGGTGCTCAGCGTACACATATCGGTACATGGAATGCAGAACACATCGTTGTACAGCATTTTGTGGTTCCTTATAACACGGGTGCCAACCAGGGTTTTAGTTTTAATGTGGATATTGACGGTAACAGCAACCCTAAATGGGATCAATCTTATTCAGGTGGTTCAAACGGTAATGCACCACCTGTAAAAAATCTTACCCAGGCATTGAATATTTTGGGTGCAAACACACCCCGTGTTAACTTAAGAAGCATGATCCGTATCTGGAAGGCGCAGGTTTTTATGGGCCTTGTTGATGACTATGGTGATGTTCCCTACTCAGAGGCCGGTAAGGCAGTTTCCGATGCGTTGTTTTTTCCAAAATATGATGATGACGGAGCCATATATGAGGATCTGTACAAAGAGTTGAAAGAATCAATCGCTGCATTAAGCACCAGTGGTGAATATATCTCTGCTGATCTTTTCTATGGTGCAAATGCACAGCCATCAACCAAAACTACCAATGCATCAGACCAAGCCACGAAATGGAAAAAATTAGGTAATTCATTGTTATTACGACTGGGAATGCGGTATAGTAAACTTGATCCAACAAAAGCTGCGAACATTGTAGCAGAAGCATTTGCCGGTGGCGTGATGACATCAAACGCAGATAATGCATTTGTAAAAAATGATGGAACAGCTTTTTCGCAACCTGACAATGCAGCATTACGTAACTTCTCTCAATTCAACTATGCAGCAGAGCCGTTTGTAAATCAATTGAAGGTAACCAACGATCCAAGAGGTAAGTTCCTGATTGCACAATATCCGGACCCCGGTGCTATTGCGAACAATCTTTCACCTGATATGGTTTTAGCAAATCAATATGGCGTACCAATTGGAGTTACCAGTGATCAAATATTAGCTGCAGGAAGTCCGTATAGAGGTGCCAGGGGATCAGGACTTAATTATTCGCAGTTCAATGTAAATATCGTTGCTGCTCCGGGTGTTCCAGAGTTCTGGGTTACCTATGCGCAAACATCGTTATTGTTGGCAGAAGCAGCTAAGCGAGGTTGGATACCGGGTGGTGATGCGCAAGCCAAGATCTATTACGATAATGCGATTGCAGCTGATATGGCATCGTATTCTCTTTACACCGGCACTACTCCTATTTCAGGAGCAGATGTTACTGCCTATCTAAATGATCCGAATGTAGCTTATAATTCTGCCGATGCATTGAGGTTGATCAACACACAATACTGGATCGTTAATATCAGAAACGGAACAGAAGCATTTGCAAATTTCAGAAGAAGTGGGTTTCCTGCTTTAACACCCAATCCTGTTGCAGGTGCTCTTGGTACTGTGGGTTTTGCAAGGAGGCTTTCATATCCTGATCTTGAAGCATCTTCCAATACGGCGAACTATAACGCCGGTGCTGCGGCTATTGGTGGAGATAAATTATCATCCAGAGTATTTTGGGATAAGTTATAACATTGAACAGGTGTAGTGAAGCGTTCATTTGATGATTGAGTCAATAGTCGACACTTTTTAAACTGCGATCAAAAAGAGTTGAAAAAATTAAGACTGAAATAATTTATTGCAAACAGATAAAGTAACATCAAACTTGCATAGCAATTTATCGTTAGAAATAGACCTTTTGTATCTACAAAGGGTCTTTTCCATACAGCGTAATTATAATGAGTGAAATTTTGAATATGATAAAAGAGAAACAGATCATTGGGTATCAGTTTTCGGATGAAGGAAGTGAAACATTTTTTTCCTACAATCCGGCAACGTCATTGAATAATGAGTATGCTTTTTCAAAAGCTGCTTCTGCTGAAGTTGATAAAGCTGTTGAAAAAGCAGCAGCAGCTTTTCAGCAATACTATAAGAAAAGTGGCGAAGAGAAAGCTGTTTTTCTGGAAACGATTGCAGCAGAAATCATCAATGCTGGCGATACATTGATTACTGTTTGCAGCAGCGAAACCGGTTTGCCTCAGGCACGCATAGAAGGTGAAAGAGGAAGAACGGTGAATCAACTAAAAATGTTTGCTGCTTTGCTGAGAGAAGGTTCATGGGTTGATGCACGAATTGAAACAGCAATACCTGATCGCATTCCTTTACCTAAACCAGATATACGCTATATGCACATTGCTATTGGAACGGTGGTTGTTTTTGGTGCAAGCAATTTCCCATTAGCATTTTCAGTTGCAGGTGGCGATACTGCATCTGCATTGGCAGCAGGTTGTCCCGTTATTGTAAAGGCACATAGCGCTCACCCTGCTACATCTGCAATTGTTGGCAAAGCCATACAAACTGCAGCACGCAAAACCAATATGCCCGATGGTGTTTTTTCGTTGCTCTATGGCGATGGCACTACAACAGGCATACAGTTAGTAAAACATCCACATGTAAAAGCAGTTGGCTTCACCGGTTCGTATAGAGCAGGCAAAGCATTGTATGATGCTGCTGTAAGCCGGCCTGAACCAATACCTGTTTACGCAGAAATGGGAAGCAGTAACCCTGTTTTTATTTTGCCCAACGCAATGAAAGAAAAAGGAGCAGCTATTGCAGCAGCCTATTCCGGATCTGTAACAATGGGTGTTGGACAGTTTTGTACGAACCCGGGTATTTTATTTTATCATGCCAATGAAGATGATTCTTTCAAAAACAATTTGAAGACAGAGTTTGAAAAAACAAATGCCGGTGTTATGCTCACTCCTTTAATGTTCAAATCATACAAAGAAGCGGTGAAGCAGCATTTGCAAGTGAATGGTGTGGAGCAGTTGGCTGTTGGTGCTATCACAACAAACAACAACGGAAATAATATTGCAACACCGGTACTTTTCTCAACAAACAGCGAAACTTTTAAGAACAGTCCTTCTTTAAGCGAAGAAATTTTTGGACCGGCAAGCATTACTGTTACTACTGCCGGTAAAAATGAAATGCTGGAGATCGCTACAAAACTTTCGGGCCATTTAACTGCAACGATTCACGGAACAGAAGATGAGTTGGATGATTATAAAGAACTCATCAATATTCTTGAACAAAAAGTTGGACGGCTTGTAATAAACGGATTCCCTACGGGTGTAGAAGTATGCAGCGCAATGGTACATGGTGGGCCATTTCCATCAACTACCGATAGTAAGTCTACATCAGTTGGTACAGCAGCGATCTATCGTTTCACGAGACCGGTTTGCTATCAGAATATGCCTGATTCATTACTGCCCCTAGAATTAAAGAATAAAAATACATTGATGATTTGGCGGTTGATTAATGGAGAAAGGACAAATAAAGATTTAAATTAGCCCTCGAGGCAACCATGAAAATTATAAATCAAGGAAGATGAGTACACATTTAAGAAGTCACGATTGGTTTGGTAAAAAAAATAAAGACGGGATCATTTACCGCAGCTGGATGAAAAACCAGGGAATGCCTACCGATATGTTTGATGGCCGGCCGGTGATCGGTATTTGCAATACGTTCAGTGAACTCACACCTTGCAATGCACATTTTCGGGATCATGCAGAAGCTGTAAAACGTGGTGTGTTGGAAGCAGGCGGATTTCCGTTGGAGTTTCCAATCATGAGTTTGGGCGAAACATTGTTGAAACCAACAGCCATGTTATTTCGCAATCTGGCTGCCATGGATGCAGAAGAAAGTATTCGAGGCAATCCGATCGATGGCGTAGTGTTATTAACGGGTTGTGATAAAACAACACCATCAACAGTGATGGGCGCAGCGAGTGTGGGATTACCAACCATTGTTGTCCCAGGTGGACCAATGCTGAATGGACGTTATAAAGGACAAACCATCGGCAGTGGTACACATGTGTGGAAGTTTGATGAAGACATGAAGACGGGTAAAATGAGTCAGGAAGAAGTTGAATATGCAGAGAGTTGCATGAGCCGTAGTATTGGTCATTGTATGACCATGGGTACTGCAAGCACGATGGCGGTAATGGTTGAATCGTTAGGGTTAACATTGAGCGGTGCGTCAGCAATACCTGCAGCTGACAGCAGAAAAAAAGTAATGGCACAATTGAGTGGACGACGAATTGTGGAAATGGTGAAAGAAAATTTAACGATCGATAAAATATTAACGAGAGAAGCATTTGAAAACTCGATTAAGGTAAATGCTGCGGTTGGTGGTTCATCAAATTTTATTATTCATCTCACAGCTATTGCAGGAAGAATTGGTGTTGAATTAAACCTGGAAGATTTCGATACACTTGGCAGCAAGATTCCTTTGCTGTTAAACCTGATGCCTTCAGGATCTTACTTGATGGAAGATTTTTATTATGCAGGCGGGTTGCCGGTTATCTTAAATGAATTGAAAAAGGAACTGCATCAAAATGTGATCACTGTTACAGGAAAAAATCATCACGAAAACATCGCTGGAAATACAGAGTGTTACAACGAAGATGTCATTGCAAAATATGAAGCGCCTATAAAACCGGAAGCAGGTTGTGTTGTGGTAAAAGGGAACCTCGCAACAAACGGTGCGGTCATTAAACCATCAGCAGCTACGCCTGCATTAATGAAACATACCGGTCGTGCAGTGGTATTTGAAAGTATTGAAGATTACAATGCACGCATTGATGATCCGGAATTGGATATTGATGAAACCTGTGTAATGGTATTGAAATATGTTGGTCCTGTCGGTTACCCGGGCATGCCCGAAGTTGGCAACATGGCCTTGCCGAAAAAAATATTAGAGAAAGGAATTAAAGATATGGTGCGCATTAGCGATGGCCGCATGAGTGGCACTGCTTATGGCACTGCGGTATTGCATGTATCACCTGAAAGTGCAATTGGAGGTGCATTGGCATTGGTACAGAATGGCGATATGATTGAACTTGATGTCGAAAAAAGATTATTGCAATTGCATGTAAGCGATGAAGAGTTGGCCATACGAAAAGAAGCATGGCTGGCACCAAAACCTGCAGCTACCCGTGGTTATGTAAGTATGTATATTAAACATGTGATGGGCGCTGACAAAGGTGCTGATCTTGATTTTTTACAGGGCAGTTCGGGGAGTGTGGTAACGAGAGATTCGCATTGATAATAGAAACACAGATGACGCTGATGCTAATGATAAAAACGGATTATTAAAAAAATATGAAGCTATATAAATCAATATTCACTATTGCAGTAATTGTCATGCTTTCGTGCAGTAATGAAGAGAAACAAACTATGAGTGAATATAAGACAACGGGAACAGTTGAACGAATCGACTCTGCACTTGATTCAATTATTGATCCAGATGCAGTTGCTGAGATCATTGCCGAAGGTTTTAAATGGAGCGAAGGAACGTTATGGATCGAAAAAGAAAACATGTTGTTGTTCTCTGATGTGCCAAACAATATAGTTTACAAATGGACAGAAGCAAATGGAAAAGAAGTGTATCTCACTCCATCCGGTTATACCGACACTGTGAAGCGTAAGGGTGAAACCGGAAGTAACGGTTTGTTGTTAGACGCAAATGGGAATCTTGTTTTATGTCAGCATGGTAACAGACAAATGGCAAGAATGGATGCACCACTTAATCAACCCGCTGCGAAATTTATTACACTTGCAGACAAATATCAAGGCAAACGTTTGAGCAGTCCGAACGATGCAGTGTATAACAAAGCTGGTGAATTATTCTTTACTGATCCACCTTATGGATTGGAATCACAAAATGATAAAGATCCCAAAAAAGAAATTCCATTCAACGGTGTATATAAAGTAAAAACAAATGGTGAAATCATTTTATTAGTCGATAGTATTCCACGTCCTAATGGCATTGCTTTTCTTCCTGGTGAAAAGCAAATCATCATTGCCAGCTCCGATTGGAAAAATCCAAATTGGCTTATCTATGATGTGAAAGGCGATACATTAACCAATGGCCGGTTATTCTATAACAATATAGCAGCAGCCAAAGGACAGCCCGGTTCACCAGATGGATTGAAAGTAGATAGTAAAGGAAATGTATTTGCTACAGGTCCCGGTGGTATCTGGATATTCAACAAAGAAGGAAAAGTATTGGGCAAATTAAAACTCGATCAACCAACTTCAAACTGTGCATTAAGTCCCGATGAAAAAACATTGTACATCAGCAATAATATGCAGGTGTTGCGTTTTAAAATGAGAAAATAAATTGTACGCCATCGTGAAGAAATTTTTAGTCCTCATTTTCTTAACTACATCCATTGCATGTGCAGCACAGGATTCACTTTATAAACTTGGGCCTGATTCACAACGAAAAGATGGCGTACCAAAAGGAAGCGTTACAAAACATGAATGGCAAAGCAAGCTTTATAATAATTTTCGTGAATATTACATTTATGTGCCTGCACAATACGATGCTTCGAAACCGGCAGCATTAATGGTTTTTCAGGACGGACATAGTTATGTAAATGATTCAGGTGATTTTCGTGTTCCGATTGTTTATGACAATTTAATTCAGCAAAAGAAATTGCCTGTTACGATTTGTTTGTTTGTAAACCCTGGGCATAATACAAAAGACTATCCGCAAAACAGGTATGCATCAAGAAACCGTGCAGATGAATATGATGTACTGGATGATCGTTATGCAACGATGCTGATGGATGAACTTATTCCTGAACTGAAAAAGAAATATAATATCAGCAACGATCCAAAGATGCATGGCATTGGTGGTTTATCAAGCGGCGCAATCTGTGCATTTACAGCTGCATGGGAACATCCGGAATACTTCAGCAAAGTATTGAGTCATATCGGGAGCTATACAAATATCCGTGGAGGAAATAATTATCCATCGATCATCCGTAAACATAAAAAGAAGGACATTAAGATCTTTATGCAGGATGGCACCAATGATCTCGATAATGAACATGGCAACTGGTGGCTGGCTAATCTGGAAATGGAATCGGCATTAAAGTTCAAAGGCTACGAATTTAAGTTTGAAAAAGGATCAGGCACACATAGCGGAAAACATGGCGGGAGTATATTGCCTGCATCATTGATCTGGCTATGGAGCGATGTCACAAATAAATAAACAGATAATCATATAACATGAAATTATTCAAGACCAAAGCAGGCGTTGTTATTGAACAGGCCGATCAGTTTTTTTTAGTTGCAGATACAAGTTGGAATGAGTTTATTAATAATGACAACGTATTTGAAAACGCAAAAGCACTTACTTCTACATTAGCTGCTGGTGATAAAACATTAATTAACGAAGTGCTGCCTCCAATGGGAAGCGAGCAGGAATTGTGGGCCTGTGGTGTAACTTACTATCGCAGTATGGTTGGCCGACAGGAAGAAAGCAAAGCAGCAGGTGGTGCCGATTTTTACAGTAAGGTATATGAAGCCGAACGACCTGAATGTTTTTTTAAAAGTTCATTTCACCGTGTAGTAGGTCATAAAGATTTTGTACGCATTCGCAAAGACAGTACATGGGATGTACCGGAACCTGAGTTAACATTAGTAGTTACATCATCCGGTAAGATCATTGGTTATACAGTGGGTAACGATATGAGCAGCCGTAGTATTGAAGGCGAAAATCCTTTGTACCTGCCACAGGCAAAAACATATGATGGCTGTGCAGCAGTTGGTCCATGTGTTTATATCACAAATGAACACCTCTCGCCCGAAACAACGATTCATCTTTCTATAAAAAGAAATGCTGCCGTAGTATTTGAAGGAACGATCGCTATCAGCCAAATGAAACGCACGCCACAGGAACTGGTTTCGTTTATTTATCGTGAAAGCAGTTTTCCCCATGGCTGTTTAATCATGACAGGTACAGGCATTGTACCGGGCAGTGATTTCACCTTGCAAAGCGCCGATGAAATAAAAATTTCCATTGAGGGTATTGGTGACTTAGTGAATACTGTTAAGTAAACAGTCTACGATCATTTAAAAACAACTTCAATTGAAAAAGCTAAAATATTTTTTGTTTGCTTTACCTGTTACGCTCATCAGTTTCGCCTATATGAAAAAAGTGAATCATGGCCCTGCTGCCGATAAAACATTAAAAGATATTTATAAAGATGCATTCTTAATAGGTACTGCTGTTACACCACAAATCACATCAGGTGCCGACAAAGCTTCGCAGGATATCGTTATAAAACACTTCAATACCATTACTGTTGAAAATGTAATGAAAGCTGCATTGATCAATCCGGAGCCAGGTGTTTTTAATTTCAAACCTGCCGATGATTTTGTTGCTTTTGGAGAAAACCATAAAATGTTCATCATAGGCCACACATTAGTTTGGCATAACCAATGCCCGGCATGGTTTTTCACAAATGCAAATGGAAAACCAAATACAAAAGAAGAACAGATCGAACGACTGCGAAGTCATATTCAAACTGTTGCCGGAAGGTATGCAGGGCGTGTGCATGCATGGGATGTAGTGAATGAAGTGATGGGTGAAGATGGAAATTACCGGCCAACAACATGGGTGAATGCGTTTGGCAACGGAGATACCTTAGTAAAGTACGCATTTAAATTTGCTGCACAATATGCACCCAATACAGAATTGTATTATAACGATTTTAATGCATGGCGACCTGCAAAGAGAGATGGCATTGTACGTTTGGTAAAGATGTTACAAAAAGAAGGCATTCGTATTGATGGTGTTGGCATGCAAGGTCATTGGGGTTTGAATTATCCTAAAACAAAATATATTGAAGAGGCAATTGATGCATATGCAGCTTGTAATGTAAAGGTGATGATCACAGAACTGGATGTTGATGTGCTTCCGTTAACAAAAGAAGGACAGATCATTGGCCAGGGCATGGCTGATAAACAATTTCAACTGGAAGAGTTCAAAACTTTCTTAGACCCTTATCAAAAAGGATTACCCGATAGTATAGAAAATTTATTGACCAACCGCTATAAAGAACTCTTCGGTATCTTTTATAAACGAAAAGATAAAATTGACCGGGTTACGTTGTGGGGTGTACACGATGGCATGAATTGGAAAAACGATTATCCTGTACCGGGGCGAACAAATTATCCATTGCTATGGACGAGACAACGACAACCTAAGCCGGCTTTACAAGCCGTAATGGCTGTTCCGGAAAATTATCGGGTTAAATAACGATCTTACCATTCATGCAGCTACTCATTATACTATTCGCCATTATTCTACAGGTGTTCTTAACTGTAAAAAAGATCAACCCTTTTTTATCATTATTAATCGTTGCTATTACCGCCGGATTATTATTAGGTATGCCGCCGGGTCAACTGGTGAAATCAATTGAGAAAGGAGTTGGCAGTACATTAGGTGGGTTGGCATTAATTCTTTGCCTTGGTGCCGTACTCGGAAAGATATTAGAAGCTAGTGGTGCTGCAGAAAAGATCGCTACTACATTGATCAGAAAATTTGGAGAGAAGAATATACAATGGGCAGTATTGCTTACCGGTTTTTTGATTGGTATTCCACTTTATTACAATGCAGGGTTTGTGATTCTTGTGCCACTTGTGTTTATGCTGGCGAGAAAAACCGGGTTACCGTTGTTGTACATCGCTATTCCAATGGCTGCGGCACTAAGTACAACACATTGTTTTCTGCCGCCGCATCCCGGGCCTGTTGTGTTGGTGAATGCGTTTCATGCTGATATGGGTAAAGTGTTGGTCTATGGTATCATCATTGCTATACCTGCGGTAATTGTTGCAGGTCCTTTGTTAGGGAGAGTTGTGAAAGGAATTACTTCATCACAAACGAATTTATTCTCCCCTGTTGATACGGAGTTGAAAGAACTACCGGCTGCATTGCCAAGTTTTTTAATTGCATTACTTCCTGTTTTATTGATCTCACTTGCCGTGATCGCACAAAATTTTCTGGCAGATGGATTTGTAAAAACGACTTTCCTGTTCATTGGCGAATCAACCATTGCTTTATTGATAGCAGTGCTTTTAGCTTTCTACTTCTTTGGTATTCGTAAGAATATTCCAATGGATAAATTAATGAAATGGTTAGGTGATGGGATTTCAGGTATAGCTATGATCTTACTCATTATTACTGCAGGAGGTGTATTTAAACAGGTATTGCAGGATAGTGGCACCGGCGATTATATTGCATCATTCAGCAGCAAATGGCAAATGCCTCCGTTGATCTTTGCATGGGTCATTACAGCATTGTTACGTGTAACCATCGGTTCAGCAACTGTTGCAGGCATTACGGCTGCGGGGATTGTTGCTCCGTTAGTAACAACCGGTGTTGCTTCACCTGAATTAATGGTGTTGGCGGTTGGCAGTGGCAGTGTGTTTGGTTCGCATATCAACGATTCAGGTTTCTGGATGTATAAAGAATTCTTTCAACTTTCTCTTAAACAAACCTTTTTATCGTGGACGGTGATGGAGACTCTTATTTCTATTTTGGGATTGATAGGAGTTCTGCTATTAAACTATTTTATTTAATGATTCAAATGTTCAAATCGTTTGCAAGCCTTCTACTACCTGCCTGATCTTCTTCAATACTTCAATAATTTCTTCTTCAGTTGTAAAGCGGCCCAAACTAAACCGTATAGAACCAATCGCCACTTCATCTTTCAAACCCATTGCTTTTAATACATGCGATGGTTCTGCCGACGCTGAAGTACATGCAGATCCTGATGATACCGCTACATGTTTACTAAGCTGGCCAATGAGTTGCGCAGCACCATTGAAATCAAATGAAACATTTGCAACATGCGGAAGTAAAAAGTTTTTGTCGCCATTAAGCCTGGTACACCCAAGCTCCAACAACCCATTCAGCAATTGATCACGCAGTTGCTCAATTCGTAAGCGATCAGTTTGCATATCCAACAAACAAATGTCACATGCTTTGCCAAGCCCAACAATACCGGGCACATTCAATGTGCCGCTTCGCAACCCTTTTTCATGACCACCGCCATACTGAAGCGGACTTAATTTTACTCTTGGATTTTTCCTGCGCACATACAAAGCACCCACTCCTTTCGGACCATAAAATTTATGTGCCGATAAGGCCAACAGATCAATATCATCTTTCAACACATCAACCGGAATTTTTCCAACTGCCTGTGTGGCATCGCTGAAAAACAGCACGCCGGTTTTTTTTGCAATGGCTGTCATTTCTTTTATCGGAAACAAAACACCCGTTTCGTTATTGGCATACATCGCTGCAATCAGTATCGTATCAGCTTGTATGTTTTTTTCAAGCAGAGGCAGATCGGGCAATCCATTTGCATCAACAGGAAGATAGGTTACTGTTGCGCCCTGTTTTTCTAAATAAGCACAAGTATCCAACACGGCTTTGTGTTCCGTTTGGTAGGTAATAATATGTTTGCCCTTCGATTGATAGGTTTCATAAACACCCCGCAATGCAAGATTAACAGCTTCGGTCGCTCCGGAAGTGAAGATCAGTTCTGAGGGGTCAGACCCTATCAGCTTTGCAACTCTCTCCCGACCTATCGTAACAGCTTCTTCCGCCACCCACCCATACGCATGCGTTCGGCTGGCTGCATTTCCAAATCGGCTGGTAAAATAGGGCAACATTTCTTCCATCACCCTTGTGTCACAGGGAGTTGTGGCATTATAATCGAGATAGATGGGGTATTGCATACTTCTAAGACCTGCAAATTAGAACATAAATAGAACCATTCGCATGGTCGTTCGGCTCTTGCAGGCACATTCTTGCCGAATTCAAACCCTTTTTTAACATCCTTACTAAAAGCATCGGCCTACCTTTGCATTGCTCTCACTAACCAACAGGCTATACTACAAAACACTTAGTTCCAGAACAACTCTGCTGCCTGAGATACTATTTTTCACATTAAATCGTTACCGGCTATGAGTTTGGTGAAAGCGAAACTTTTATTATTTTTAAAAATCCAACATCCGTTAAACCAATTAACTATGAAACTATTTCGTACCAACCTGCTGTATATTGCTATTACAGCATTCATCATATTACAAATACCAATTGCTATTGCCGGTAACAGCCCCGATGCCGGAACACTCACACATTATATAAATGAAGTGGAGGAAGCCGCAAAGGTTGAACTGAATGCAGAAGAAATGATCGCTGCAAAGGCCGACAGCATTTACGATACACTTCATCTTTTACAGGCAGGTTTGCAGGAAGAAGCATTTGAACTGGCATATGAAGGCTATTATAAACTTTTGGAACAAGGCAAAATGTCGAAAAAGGATGTGTTAACCATTGCCGATTTCTCGAAACCATCTTCTGAAGAGCGTTTGTTTGTGATTGATATGGAAAAAGGAAAGATCCTCTTTCAAACATTGGTTGCACATGGCCGAAAGAGCGGGCTAATTTATGCAACTGAATTTTCTAACAAACCTGAATCAAATAAGAGCAGCCTTGGTTTTTATCTCACCATGCAACCTTATTACGGTGGAAAAGGATATGCATTGAGGTTACAGGGTTTAGAAAAAGGAATTAATGATAATGCATTTGAACGGGCTATTGTTTTGCATGGTTCAGACTATGTAACAAGTCAGTTTGCTAACAGCAATGGTTATTTAGGTCGCAGCCTTGGTTGCCCTGCTGTACCAACAAAACAAACAAAGGCTATCATTAACAGTATTAAAAACGGAAGTCTTTTATTTATCTATCATCCAACAGAAGAATACAAAACAAAATCAACGATACTGAACAGTTAATTCTGTTCCATCTTTTTAACCAATTGAGATTCGAGTTCCTGATGATGAAAAGCCCTGGCATTCCTGCCGGGGTTTTTAATGTACGATCATCCATGCAACAAGCTGAATGACGATGCCGGTAATAAGACCGGTATAAATTTCAAAAGATTTATGATCACTTACGACCAAACGGCTGCTGCATGTAACACCGGCAACAAGCACAGCTGCCAATAATGAAAAGACATCATCTAATTTATTGGCAAAAAGCAATAACACAAAGAATGCAACCATGCCACCAACACCCATGGCATGCATACTCACCTTCATGTAATTATTAATGATGAGTGAAGCACAGGAAGCAACAAATGCACTTAACAAAAATGCACGCAACTCTGTTGGGTCGCCTAATTGTTTGGATACATAATATGTCCAGAAGAAAAAAGTAATGCAGGCAACGTATGGAATAATGCGGTCTTTCTGTGTTGGCAATTGAATGGACTGAATAAAGCCAAGACCTTTCAACAGTAACACAGTTACGATCGGTAAAAAAATACTTGTACCAAAAACCCGCAAAAAATAAATGATCCTTGTTTCAGGATCAACACCAAGAAACACATGATTGTTTTGGTATAAAAGATACAGCACCACCCAGCCAATAATAAAAAGCGGGTGAAATAAATACGAAAAGATCAATGCAGGAATTCTAAATGCAGCCGGATATTTTTCAGGAGTTGTATCCAGGCTTCCTTCTTCATTAATCACCAAATGTTCCGTCATACTCATAATTGTTTACGTAACCTGGCCACAGGTATATTCAACTGTTCCCTGTATTTTGCCACGGTTCTGCGTGCAATATTATAGCCTTTTTCCTGAAGGAGTTCAGTTAAACGTTCATCGCTCAATGGTTTTCGTTTTTCTTCAGCATCTACCATATCAAAGAGTATCTTTTTCACTTCACGGGTAGATACTTCTTCACCGCTCTCTGTACTTAGCGATTCACTAAAGAAGAATTTCAATCGATACGTGCCGAATTCTGTTTGCACAAACTTACTGTTGGCTACACGGCTCACCGTTGAAATATCCAATCCGGTTTTTTCGGCAATGTCTTTCAGGATCATTGGTCGCAGGTTGGTTTCATCCCCTGTAAGGAAAAACTCTTCCTGGTGGCGCATGATGGAAGTCATGGTATGCAGCAATGTGTTTTGCCTTTGCTTTATAGCATCAATAAACCATTTTGCTGCATCAATTTTTTGTTTAATGAAAAGAACTGCTTCTTTTTGACGTTTATCTCTTTTGCTGCCCTTATCATATTCCTTCAGCATGTCACGGTAACCTTCGCTGATTCGCAGATCAGGTGCATTACGGGAGTTTAATGTGAGCTCAAGTTTACCCCCGTTATTCAGTATAAAGAAATCGGGAACAATGTATGTCTCTGCTTTATTTACTGATCCAACATTACCGCCTGGCTTGGGGTTTAGTTTAACGATCTGCTGAATGATTGCTCTTAATTGCTCATCATCCAAAGTAAGACTGCGTTGAATTTTTTCGTAATGCTTTTTTGTAAACTCATCAAAATACTTCTCCAGTATTGTAATAGCCTGCTCTATATCCTTGGATGTATTTGTTTTTTGTTTGTGCCGCAACTGAATGAGCAAACATTCCTGAAGATCTCTTGCACAAATACCAGGTGGGTCGAAATGCTGAATGATCTCAATTACTTCTTCTACATCTGCTTCCGAAGCATCAATATTTTGTCTGAATGCAAGGTCGTTTACAATAGCACTGTTTTCCCTGCGCAGGTAACCATCATCGTCAATACTACCAACAACCTGCTCAGCTATTACCTTCCGCTTATCATCCAGTTTCAACATACCTAACTGCTGAAGCAGGAGTTCATAAAAACTTGTCTCCAGTTTTACCGGTGTGGTTTTATGCTCTTCCTGTTCACCATAATTATCATCCCGCATACGGTAATCAGCAATATCATCATCGCCTTCATTTACATATTCATGAATATCGATATTATCGTATTCGTCTTCGCCCCCATCCAGATCATATTCCTCCTCATCAGATGTATCAAATTCATCTTTCACTTCACCGGTATCCTGGTCATCATTTTCTTCGTTCGATTGTTCCAATGCGGGGTTCTCTTCCAGCTCCTCTTTAATCCGTTCTTCCAGATTAGCCGTAGGTACCTGCAGCAACTTCATTAATTGAATTTGCTGGGGCGATAACTTTTGCAGTAATTTTTGATGTAGTCCCTGACTCAGTGCCATTTTCTCAATACATTTATACTTTACAATGCAATTGCAAGCCGCTAAAATATTAAAAAAACAGACAGGAATGAGAAATTGGAACAATTTTTGCGGAATGCTGACAATCCTGCTTTTGATCACAGCCTCAACAAAAGCCCAACAAGCTGATTCTGTGAAAGTTAAAAAAGAGACGGCCCAAATAATTCATTCTCCCATTTTTAACAAATACAACCTTCTCCAGCCATTGCCGGTCAATTCTTCAAAAAAAATTTCTACAAATCTTGGTAATCCTTTCGCCCATTGGGGATTTATGTGCATTGGCGAATACAAGCTGGAACAAAAGACGGGCATCCCTTTAAAAGTTCGCCTTGGTTCGCTTGATTACGTAAATAAACTGGAAGGGAAACAGTAAGATCGTTACTGCACAATATTCTCTTTCATAAACTGCAAATGATTTTGCACTGCACGCACATCTGCAAAACTATACGCATCGCCCAGGGCAATTTTATGAGCTGTGTTTGACTCTTCAGGAAACAATTCGATCCTGTTTAAAATGGTTTGGAGTTTTTCGACAGTTAATAACTGCTCCACTTTTACTGTACCGGCTTTGATGAGATCAACTAAATGACCTTCGATTGTGCCCTCTGTCAATTTACGAGTTGCTGCTATTTCTTTAATTGTTTTCCCTTCGTTAAACAAATGAAGCGTTACAGATTTTGTGTCCTCTTTTGGTTCGGTTGATTTTTCTTTACGCTCACGCTTTGGGCTATCTTTCTTTGCTTCGATATTTGTTTCAAGACCGTGTTCTTCGCAATAGCCCATCACCATTTCTATTATTTCATCACCATACTTATCGGCTTTGGCCTTGCCAAATCCTGAAAGTAATTGAAGATGCGTTTTTGAGAAAGGCAGATAAGTGCAGATCTCCTGCAAGCTGTTACTGTTAGCCAACAAATAAATAGGCATATTCTGTTCATCGCAAATACGGTCACGCCATGTCTTTAACCGGAAATACAAATCAGGATGATTGATGCCGACAACAGTTTGCTTTTTATTGGCAGCATAACTGGTAATATTTACACGAGGTGTAACAAGATTAAGTTTGTGCCTCAAATGATCAGTGATTGAGAACGGTTGTAATCCAGATTTCAAAAAATAGATCTCGGTGTGCAATGCCGTAAACAAAGTATTCAATTGTTCATTTACTTCGTCTGCAGCTGTTTTATGTTCGGTAATGAGTGGGTGCTGCTTTAACTGTTGTTGCAATTCTTCAAAACGTGGAATAAAATAATTCACGGCATCTTTTACACGCTGCTGCAACTGGCTGTTTGTTTCAACAACCGGTTGTTCTTTAAGCAATTGATTGATCTGGAGTAAAAACTTTCTCGCCACAGATTGTTCCTGTTGAAATTGAAATTGCATGTTACCGATCCATTCTTCTGCTCCCTCATTCAATTCAAATTTATGTTTGCTTGCAACCTGCATCAACAGTTTTAACGCCAATGCTGTTTGTTGAAATGTAAATAATTCTTCCAGTAATTGTTGTGAGAAGGCTTTTCGTGCTTCTTCAAATCGTTGGGGCAAAGAACCTTTTGGCGACAATGCTTTTTGCCCATCAACTACCTGCTGATTACTGAAGATCACATTGGGTTGAATTTTTGACAACAACACAATTCCTTCTAAACTGGTGCAACGGCTTAATGCAACGTAAACCTGTCCACTGGTGAATGAAAGACCGGCATCGATCATTACTTTTTCAAATGTTAAGCCCTGACTTTTATGAATAGTAATGGCCCAAGCCAATCGCAATGGATATTGTTCGAATGTTCCCAACACATCCTGTTCAAGTTTTCCATCGGTGCGATTAAGTGTGTAACGTGAATGATCCCATGTTTCCTTTTGTACACGGATGTTTTCATTGCCACATCTTACAATCACTTCTTCATCACTTAATGAATGCACCACACCGATCTTTCCATTGAAGAAACGTTTGCTTAGAGTGTCATTTTTCAGAAACATCACCTGTGCACCTTCTCTCAACACCAACTCTGCATCGGCCGGATAACTATTCTCCGGGAACTCGCCATCAATTGCTGCTTTGTAAGTATAAGGTGGTGCTGTTAACCGTTGCAATTGCTGACGGTTAATTAATTCTGCCTGGTTATTGTGAGATGTGAGTGTAATGAATGTTTCATCACGATCGGGTTGAAAGCCGGGTTGATAACGTTCATTCAATATTTCCAGATCATCCGCATCAAGCTGATTGTTACGCACCTTGTTCAGCAAGCGAACAAACTGTTCTTCTTTTTGTCGGTAGATCGTTGTGAGTTCGATCAGCAAAGGCATTTGTTCCTGTATGGCTTTACTGTCGAAAAAGAAAGTAGAATTATAATATTCCTGCAACACAGCCCATTCATGATTTTGTGCAACGGGCGGCAACTGAAACAAGTCACCGATTAACAATAGTTGCACGCCACCAAACGGAAGTTCATATTGGTAGCGAACACTTCTTAAAATTGTATCGATAGCATCCATTACATCGCAACGCACCATACTCACTTCATCAATAATAAGCACTTCCATTTTGCGAAGCAACTGTAAACGTTGTTTGTTATAACGAATCTTCGAAAGCAATTCCTGCTTACCTGCATTGGTTGGCAGCAAAGGATGCAAAGGCAATTGAAACAAACTGTGTAACGTAACACCTCCTGCATTGATCGCAGCCACACCTGTGGGTGCAGCAACAATAGTATTCTTCGCAGTATGTTCTTTCAGATATTTAAGGAAAGTTGTTTTGCCTGTTCCGGCCTTACCGGTAAGGAACACGCTTTCCTGCGTTTCGGTAACAAACCGATACGCTAATTCAAACCTTTCGTTGCGTTCCACAGATTGCATAAATGATAAATTAATAGATAAGACGCTGGTAATCGATTGCCGTGCCGCCAAAGTTAATGATCAAACATAACTTCAATCTTTCAATCAATTCATGTCTTTTCCACCGAGCATTAAAATTTCACTTACCTGCACTTCAGTGATGTATTTCTTATTTCCGTCTTTATCGTTATAACTGCGGTTGATGAGTTTACCCTCAATCATCACCTCCTTTCCTTTCGACAAATACTTTTCAGCGATCTCGGCTACCTTACCCCAGGCCACAAGTGTGTGCCATTGTGTTTCGGTGATCTTTTCGCCTTTAGCATTGCGATAGCTTTCACTGGTGGCAACGTTAAAGCGTGCCATTTTCTTTCCGCTTTCCAATGTTCTTACTTCAGGTGCATTACCGAGGTTACCGATCAATTGCACTTTGTTTTTTAATGCGTACATAAGTTTGAAATTTGCCGCCCGTAGTTTGTACAGGCGAGGTTTAAAAATTTGTTATCTCAATCAGCGGTACTAGCTTTCCCGTTGACAACACAAAGATGCCCTGCTGCAAAAACGATAGTCGGTTGTTAACCGTTTCTTCCCGAAGCTAAACGTGTAAAAACGTTTGCACACGGATAAATTCGTTGTATCTTATCCGCCAAAAGCATTGCTATGACTGCATCTGACAATAAAACCTGTCTCGCCTGCGGCAAAACACTAAAAGGGAGAGTTGATAAGAAATTCTGTGATGATTACTGCCGTAATAATTACAATAACCAGCAAAAAGCAAAAGGAAGTCACAGCAGTTTTGTACGCAACATCAACAATACTTTATTAAAGAACAGGAAGATATTGGAAAGCCTTTTGCCTGATGCTGAGGAAACCGCCAAAGCCAATAAAGACAAACTGCAAAGGCTGGGTTTTCACTTTAAATACATCACACATCTCTACACAACAAAAACAGGCAAGACCTATTTCTATTGTTACGATTACGGTTACCTGCCGTTGGAACATGATTGGTTCCTGATCGTAAAAAAGAAAGAAGAATAAGATTATGATTTAATGGCCGACCCTCTGATCAATAACTCAGGCGTAAGTACCCGTTTTTCAAAATCCTTTACCGGCCGTTTACTTTCTACCAACTGTAACAAAAGTTCCGTAGCAGCTCTTCCCATTTCTTCTGCCGGCTGACGAATCACTGTCAACGGCGGATCAACCAACTCAGCAATATCAGAATTTGAAAATCCGATCAATGCCATGTCTTTTGGAATATCCAATCCACGGCGTTTGAGTGTCTTCACACAGCCGGTTGTTAATTTATCACTGGTAGTAATTACTGCATCGGGCTTTTGTTTCAACGTAAGCAGCTTGTTCATGGCTTCTTCCACTTCCGAAAAAACCATACCTCCGTAAAAACAATGTTGCACATATTCTTTGCTGTAGGAAATGTTATGCGCTTTCAATGCATCATGGTAACCGGCCAAACGTTCTGCTGTAATCGATAAAAACTCAGAACCTGCCAATGCAGCAATACGTTTAAACCCTTGCTTGATAAAATGCTCAGTAGCATCATAAGCACCACGGTAATTATCAACAATTACTTTATGCGTATCAATATCGTCATGAATGCGATCGAACAGCACAATCGGCATGCCACGTGCATGCAATGCTTTGATATGCGTAAGATCAGTTGTTTCAGTTGATAAAGAAATGATCACCCCATCAACTGAACGTGATGCAAGGAACTGGAGATCGATCACTTCACGTTCGTATGACTCCCGACTTTGCGAAACAATAACATTATAACCTCTGTCATATGCGATCGATTCAATTCCATTGATCACCTGTGAGAAAAACGTATTGGCAATTTCACACACCACCACACCAATGGAGCGGCTACGCTTTTCTTTCAAACTTAAGGCAATGGGATTGGGCCGGTAATTGAGTTTCTCTGCGCATTCCAAAACCAGTTGTTTGGTTTCGGCACTGATCTCATGACTGTCACGCAAGGCCCTCGATACAGTTGATGTGGAAAGGCCCAATGCTTTAGCAATATCTTTTATCGTTACAGCTTCAAACTTCATATAATCAATCTTACGGTTAAAGATAGTTTATTCACGCCTGAAATGATGGACCACTTCCGGCCTGGATACATAACCTGTTGCAAATCATTTTTTTGATAAAACAGACAGGGCAGGATAGTTGTTTAAAAAATGGCATCGTTCTCGGGAACGATTGCGTAAATAAAAGGTTTTAAACCCTTCAGTAATCCTCAAAATGTGCCTAGACTTGTTACGACAACAGAACGGAATTGCTTGCTAAAACATAAGTCGCCAGACCGTCTCTAATTCAACAGCCATTTAGTTAACGATTCAAAAAATCAGTTTCTTTTAAACCCACTTTTTATCGTGGTTGTGTGACCCGGTAAAAAATCAATTCTAAACAAAGCGTAGTATGAAACAATCTTTACTCCTGCTTTTGCTTTTGACATGCGGCACTTTGCTATTTGCCCAAAACCGCCAAATCAAAGGAAAAGTTATGGATGACGCCGGTGCACCGCTTCAAGGTGTTAACGTGTTATTAAGCGGATCACAAAAAGGAGTGCAAACTGATGCAGCCGGAAGTTTTACGATTGAGGTGCAGGGATCAGGTGCAGTATCACTTGTGATCAGTTACAGCGGTTATAAATCGCAAACTGTAAGAGTTGATGGCAAATCCGAAGTGTCGATTAGTCTTGAAAAAGATGTAAGTACTTTGGAAGATGTAGTGGTGATTGGTTATGGATCTATTAAACGTAAAGATCTTACCGGTACAGTTTCTTCCATCGGTGCAACTGAGCTTTCAAAGATTCCTGTTGCAAGTGCAGCTGAAGCCATCACTGGCCGTTTGCCAGGTGTACAGGTAACAACTGTTGATGGCGCACCGGGTGCAGAAATTGTCATTCGTATACGTGGCGGCGGCTCTGTAACACAGGATAATTCTCCTTTATACATTGTAGATGGTTTTCCTGTAAACAGCATCAACGACATTGCGCCTGCAGACATTGCGAGTATCGACATCTTAAAAGATGCAGCCACGTCAGCCATTTATGGTGCAAGAGGTGCCAATGGTGTTGTGATCATCACCACCAAATCGGCAAAAGCAGGTAAAACAACTGTTTCGTTTAATTCTTTCGGTAGTGCCCGCACATTGCCCCGTCAGCTCGACGTGCTTTCACCTTACGAATTTGTATTGGCGAATTATGAGTATGCAAGATTGCGTAGTCAAAGTGAAGTAGACAATTTCAGCAAATACTTTGGTGTGTATGAAGATCTGGAACTATATAAATATCAGAAAGGAACAAACTGGCAAAAAGAATTGTTTGGGAAACCGGTTTACTCTCAGCAACATAATATTAGCATTACAGGTGGTACTTCTAAAACAAAATTCAGTTTAAGTGGAACGAATAATACAGACCAGGGTTTGATGAAGGGATCAGGTTACATGCGTAACTATCTCAACTTTAAATTAAACCATGAGCTTGCAAAAACATTAAAGCTGGATTATTCAACACGTTTCATACATACAGTTATTGATGGGGCAGGTTCTTCCGGTTCATCAAGTATTCGTATTGGCGATGCTATCACTACCCGTCCTGTAAACGGTCTTGCTGATTTTATTCAACTTGACAATACAGGTACTGATGATGATTATGAACAATTCCTGAAAAGTCTTGTCAGTCCAACAAAACTTCTTGAACAGGACTACCGCAAACGTTTAGCTCATACGTTAAATATGAACGTTGCCGGAACATGGACTGTGATCCCTAGTCTTACCTACCGTTCTGAATTTGGTATGGACCTCACTTTCGGTCAGCAGAAACGTTACTATGGTCCTTTAACCAGTACGTCACGAAACGAAGGTGGTAATCTTCCACTGGGAGAGATCACTAATTCAAATGGACGTAGTTTCCGCTGGGCCAACACGCTCACTTACAAAATGGAATTTGGTAAGCATGACTTTACAATTCTTGGTGGACAAGAGATCAATATCCTGAACAAAGGATTTTCAGAATACAACCGTGCGAAACTCTTTGTTGAAAACACAACACCAGAGCGCATGTTTGCAAACATGACACTTGGTACGCAGGACAGACATACGACTACTGTTCAGGCAGGTCAAAAAATTGCTTCATTCTTTGGACGGATAAACTACCAATATGATTCACGTTACCTGCTTACGCTTACCATTCGTTCTGATGCATCTACCAAGTTTGCGCCCGGCAGACAGTGGGGTTACTTTCCTGCAGCATCTTTTGCATGGCGAGTATCACAAGAAGATTTCATGAGCAATGTGAAGTTTGTGGACGATTTGAAATTCCGTATCAGTTACGGTGCTGTCGGAAACGATCGTATTGCTGATAATATCTGGAGAGTATTGTTTGCTCCATCAGACAACAGAACAATTGGTTTTGCTGATGTAGCCAACCCCTACTATACGTATGCAACAAGATCGTTGCCCAATCCTTTTGTACAGTGGGAAACAAATATTACACGAAATGTAGGTCTTGATTTCGCTATGTTCAAACAACGTTTATCAGGTACATTGGATGTTTACTGGAACAGTGCAAAAAATCTGTTAGTTGAAACAGACATTCCGCCAACAACAGGTTTTACGGTGCAGCAACAAAATATTGGTCAAACTTCTAACAAGGGTATTGAACTTGGTTTAACAGGCACCATTATCCAAAAGAAAAACTTTACGCTGAGTGCAACATTCAACATTGGTTTAAACAGATCAAAAATTGATAATCTGGGCGGCCCACTTGAAAAATCATTGCAGTCGAATTGGGGCAGTACCGATCTCCGATCACAGGACGATTACCGTGTGTATGTTGGACAAACAATTGGCTTGATGTATGGCTATGTAACAGATGGCATGTACACTGTAGATGATTTTGCTTCCTATAATCCAATCACAAGAACATATGCTTTAAAACCAGGAGTAACCAACATCCAAACATTCCTTGGCGGTATTGGTTTGCGCCCCGGCGTAATGAAATTGAAAGACCTGAATAATGATGGAATTATTACAGCAGCCGATCGTAGAGTTATTGGCAGTGCATTGCCAAAATATTCTGGTGGTTTCGGACTGAATGCAGTTGTGAAAGATTTCGACATCAGTGCATTTTTCAATTATGTGGTAGGAAACGATGTGTATAATACCGGAAAGATTTCCTTCAACCAGTTTTACCGCACTACCTATGGTAACATGTTGAATACAGTTAATTCAAGCAACCGTTTTAAATACATTGATGCCGCAGGAAATCTTGTTACTGATCTTACAGAGTTAGGCAAGATGAATGCAAACGCTACAATATGGTCACCATTCTCATTCGGAAATGCTACACCGGTATTTCATTCATGGGCTGTTGAAGATGGTTCGTTCCTGCGTTTGAATAACCTTACTGTTGGTTATTCATTACCCAAACGTATCATTTCAACCATGCGTATGTCTAAGCTGCGTGTATATGCTACTGTATATAATGCATTCCTATGGACAAAATATTCTGGTTTCGATCCTGAAGTGAGCACTACAAGAAGTGATGGCTATTCACAATTAACACCTGGTGTTGATTATTCAAGCTATCCCAAGAGCCGCAACTTTACTGTAGGTATAAACGTAACATTCTAAAGGTTTCATTCATTCAAAAGCATTTGCTATGAAAAAAATATATTTTGTTTTATTTGTTCTTGTGACTGCAGTATCACTGCAATCGTGCAAGAAATTTTTAGTAGCCGACTCCCCATCGCTTACAGATCTTGAGTATGTATTCAACAGCGAAGCCGATGCTAAAAAAGCTGTGAACGCCGTGTATGCATTGTTTAACCAGGATGCATATACTTCAAGGCTTTCAAATAACTTTTCAGGTAATACTGATATTGAGTGCGGTGGTGTTTCGGGTTCACCTGACGGTGCACGTCGTGATATCTGGTCATTTGAAGCTACCCCGGCAAATGGGGATCTCTTAACAGTTTGGAACAATGGTTACAATGCCATCAACCGTGCTAATGAATGTGAAAAGGGTTTGATGGAAGTTTCATTGGCAAAAGACCCCAATAACAAAGTGTACAATAATCTTTTGGGCGAAGCAAAAACGCTTCGTGCATTATGGTATTATTGGATCATGAATCATTGGGGTGATGTTCCGTTTAAAACCACACCATCACGTGCAGGTGATAATTTTTACCTGGAAAGAACAGGAAGAGATACGATCCTCACATTTCTCATTAACGATCTTATTGCGATTGAACCAAAAATGTCATGGGCCGAAGAACTCGATTTTGGCATTGAACGCATCAACCGTGAGTTTGTGATCGGTTTCATTGCACGTTTATCATTAATGCGTGGTGGTTACTGGCTCTATCCTGACAAGACGATGAAGCGTAAAGATGACTACCTCAAGTATTACGAAATAGCAAATACTTATACAAAGAAGCTGATGGATCTGAAACCCCGTGCACTTCCTGATTATGCTACCGTATTTACAAACGTAAATAAATACATAAAACCCCTTAACAGCGATGTATTGTATGAGGTAGCATTCCATCCTGGCTTTGGCGACGTGGGTTGGAATCATGGTGTTAGAGTAGATGCCGGTACACATCCTTATGGTTCAGGATCAAACTACTTATCATTACCTCTTACGTATTATCATTCCTTCGATACAACAGATAAACGTTTACCTGTTACCTGTTACCTGGTATATTTCGATAAAGATCTTGTACAGCAACCTTCTGGCGCAACTTCTATTGCCCCCGGAAAATGGAACAGGTTATTGGTACCAACGCCGTTAGGACCATCCACTGCAAAAGGTACAGGTATCAACTGGCCACTTATGCGTTATGCAGATATCTTATTAATGTTTGCTGAAAGTGAAAACGAGATCAATGGACCAACCGCTGCTGCACAGGAAGCATTACGAAAAGTTCGCAAGCGTGCATTCCCCGAATCATTATGGGCAGATAAAGTAGAAACATACATTTCTACCGTAGCAGGAAGCAAGCAATCATTTTTTGATGCAATTGTGAATGAACGTGCGTGGGAGTTTGGTGGTGAATGCTTACGCAAGTATGATCTTGCACGTTGGAACCTCTATGGTAAAAAAGTAGCTGAATCAAGAAATACACTGAAACAAATGGGGATTGATGGTAATGCAGGAACAGGCACGTATGCAAACTTACCCGACATCATGTATTACAAACGCAACTCAGATAACAGCATTTCCTGGTACAATAAGTATCGCAAAGCAACTGTAATACCACCATTAAAAGATGTGCCTTCAGTTGGCAGTAACCCTGATGGTTATTTGCAGGTTAACTGGACAAAAACAATGTACATACCATCTACCAATACAGCAGGAAATTTTGTACTATGGACATGGCGTGGTTACACTGATGATACAGGGCTTACCCCGCTACGGTATATTTTACCGCTGCACAGCGGTGTTATTACAAGCAGCCTCGGTACGTTAAAAAATCAATACGGGTATTAATAAAACTGATTGGCCATTATTAAAACATTAGCAATGAAGAAATTATTTTTTATATCGCTTGCAACAATATTGGTACTGGTTGCCTGTAAAAAAGAAGATGACCTGGGAGAAGCGCCACGTTTGTTTCGCCCTGTTATCAAAGAAGCTTTAGAATCAAATGGCAACTGGATCAAAACTTCCTGGCAGGCTGTAGCAGGTTCTGCATCATATACCGCAGAAATAAGTACTGATAGTTTTAAAACAGTTGCAGCAACGGTGAAGACAGATACCAATGTTCACCTGTTTGAAAATCTGTACTGGGAAAAATTATACCAGGTAAGAGTGAAAGCAAATGCTGCTGACACATCGAAGAGTTCAAAATTTGCAAGCCTTGGTGAAATTAAAACGGCACGCTTTCCCACTATCTTAAATATTCCTGCTGACAACGAGAAGAACGACAATTCCGTAAAAGTAAGCTGGACAAACAGCGGCGCTGTAGTAACAGAAGTGAAAATTTTATTGGCGGCCGATAGTTCTGTGGTAAAGACAGCAACATTAAACGCTACCGATGTTACAAATGCCTATAAACTTGTATCGGGACTGAATGCGTCTACTGCTTATATTATTTTTCTATATAGTGGCACAGCAGTCCGTGGGTGGGCTAACTTTACAACAAAACCTGCGTTGGTGGGTGCCTTAATTGATTTACGTAACATAACCGGAGTTGCCAGTGTGTTAGCCGATACAATTCCTGATGTTGCATCTGGCAGTATCATTTTATTAAAACGTGGTGAAACGTATAATATCAGCAGCGGCATCAGCCTCAACAAAACACTCACGTTCATGGCAGGTGACGATCTATTGAACCCGGCCAAACCAATTATCTACATGCCGGCAAACTTCAATATCGTTTCAGGAAGTGTAATTGATTCACTCGTGTTTAACGATGTTATTTTACGTGGCAGTGACTATGCTTCAAAATATGTATTCAATATCAACGTAGCCTGCAGCATTGGCAAAATACGTTTTGAAAACTGTGTGGCCGAAATTTTCAGAGGTGTGGTACGCACACAAAGTCAGCCAGCCATCATCGGTGCATTTGAAGTAAACAATTGTATTGTTGATAGCATTGCAGGTTATGGTTTGTTAACGGTTGATGTAGCTACAAGCAAAGCCGATATAATTAAGGTTACCAACAGTACATTCTATAAAATGGAAAAAGTTATTACAAGTCGTAACAACTCAACTTCGGTACTTGTTGAAAATTGCACATTTAATGAATCGCCACTGGGAGGCGGAGGTGCCTACTATATTGACTACAGTACAGCCGGAACTAACAATGTTACCAATGGCATTACTGTAAACAATTGCATTTTCGGGATCGGTAAATACAATTCTGCAAGTGCTACGCCATACACAGTGCGTGACGCACGTGCAAACGCAGCTACAATCATCAACACAAGTAATAACTATCGAACTGCAGATCATTTATCGGCTGGCAATGATTTCCCAAGTATTAACACGCATACAAAAAGCGCTGTTCAATTGTGGCAAAACCCGGTTGCTGGTGATTTTAAAATTATCGACGGTACGTTTCCGGGGAAAAATAACACAGGTGATCCTCGTTGGAGGCCTTGATAACGGCTAAAAAAAACAAACCCTGCAACCCGTAAAACGGTTGTGGGGTTTTCCCAAAATCTGTTGTTAACGAAAATGCTGCCGCAGTATCTATGATGCTGCATTAGAAGTTTATTGCTGATTAATTCAACAGAAAGAAAAAAATTAATGAATACAAAACAGGTTTCAATTGCGCTTGCTGCTTTATTGCAGTTCACGTTGAATGCATGCGCTCAAACAAAACAGGTAACCAATAACAATACATCAGCAGCTATTGCTTTTCCCGGTGCTGAAGGGTTTGGTAAATACACAACCGGTGGTCGTGGTGGCAACGTGTTGATCGTAACAAATCTTAACGATGATGGTCCGGGTAGTTTTCGTGATGCTGTTGAAGCAAAAGGCAAACGCATTATTGTATTTGCGGTTTCAGGCACGATTCATCTTGAAAAGAAATTATTGATCAAAGGCGATGTAACCGTTGCAGGTCAAACTGCACCGGGTGATGGCATTTGCTTCGCAGATCAACCGGTTGGTTTAAGTGGCGACAATATAATCATCCGTTATATCCGTGTACGCATGGGTGATAAATACCAGCGACAAAAAGGAATGGTGGATGGTAGTGGTGGCGATGATGCGTTTGGTGCATCGGGCCGCAAGCATATCATCATCGATCATTGTTCATTCAGCTGGAGTACTGATGAAGTATTTTCTGTTTACAAAGGCGACAGCACTACGTTGCAATGGAACATCATTACCGAACCGCTCAACTACTCTTATCATTTTGAAACAGGCGATAAAGATTGGGAACATCATGGTTATGGTGGTATCTGGGGCGGACAGCATTTATCAGCCCATCATAATTTGTTTGCGCATTGCGTAAGTCGTAACCCACGATTCAATGGTGCACGTCTAGGTGCTGATGCAGAATTTGTCGATTTCAGAAACAACCTCATCTATAACTGGCAACACAACAATGTGTACGGTGGTGAAGGTGGGACATACAATATGGTAAACAATTATTACCGATACGGTCCCGAAACAAATAAGAATGTTCGTTTCCGTATTGTCAATCCTTCAAAACTCGACAACCAACCTTATGGACAGTTTTATGTTGATGGTAATTATGTTGATGGTGCTCCTGATGTAACAAAGAATAATATTGCAGGTGTACATCCGGATCCAAAAGGAACAGAGGAAGAAAAGAAAACAGTGATCAAAACTGTTGCCTTCCCAACAGATGCCATTACTGTGCAAACTGCACAAGACGCTTACAAAGTGATCTTAAAACAAGTTGGTGCTTCCTTCCAAAGAGATACAATGGATGCACGCATCATCAACAATGTAATAGACAGAACCGGAAAAATTATTGATGTACAGGGCGGCTATCCGCATCATTCGCCTTTTGAACTAACAACCAATGCATGGCCCGTTTTGAAATCCTTACCTGCTCCTGTTGATACAGACAAAGATGGTATGCCCGATGAATGGGAAAAGAAGAATGGATTAAACGCCAAGGATGCAGCAGATGCTAGTACTAACAAACTGCACCAACACTACACTAATATTGAAGTGTACATCAACAGTTTAATTAAGTGAGATGAAGAAATTTGTTTTGTTATTCGCATTACCGCTGTTTGCATTAATACTTCCGCCAAAAAAGAAGATCAAAGTATTTATTGCCGGCGATTCTACTGCAAGCATTAAAGATGTAAAAGCTTATCCTGAAAATGGTTGGGGAATGCCCTTTGTGTATTTCTGGGATTCAACCGTAACTATCGTGAACAAAGCAAAGAACGGCAGAAGCACTTCTTCGTTTCAAACAGAAGGTTTGTGGAAACAGATTTTGGATGAAGCAAGCGAAGGCGATTATGTGTTCATCCAGTTTGGACATAACGATGAAGTACCTACCAAGAAAACAGCTACTACTCCTGAGCAATTCAAAAGCAACCTCAAAAAATTTGTAACTGAAACAAGAGAGAAGAAAGCTATTCCGGTATTACTTACTTCTATGGCTAGAAGAAAATTCGACAGTACCGGCAAGATCGTTGGTACACACGATGAATACATGAAAATAACAAGAGCTGTTGCAACAGAAGAAAAAGTTGTACTGCTGGATATGGATGTGCTTACACAGCAACTCTATCAACAGTTCGGCCCTGAAAACTCTGCTCTGTTGTTCATGCAGTTAAAACCGGGCGAACATCCCAATCATCCAAAAGGAAAAGATGATAACACACACTTCAATGAATTCGGTGCACGCTTGGTTGCGCAACTCGTGTTAAAAGAAATACGAACTCAACTTCCAGAACTCGCCACCCGAATTGTTAACGCTAAAGAATAATTGCTCGTCAATGAAACTGCTTATGAACCTTTGCTTGCCAAAACAAATTATTTCTTTTCTCGCTCTGCTGCTTTGTACCTCTGTTATAAATGCACAGCAGATCGCTTTCCCCGGTGCGGAAGGTGCCGGTCGTTTTACTTCGGGTGGAAGAGGAACGGTAAGTGTTCCTACAACCGTGTTTGAAGTAACGCATCTGAACGATGATAACAGCGTAGGCAGCTTGCGTTATGCGTTAACACAAACAGCAACACATCGTACCATTGTCTTCCGTGTTTCAGGTACCATTCATCTTACATCTAAACTTAACATCCGTGCAAACACAACCATTGCGGGACAAACAGCTCCGGGCGATGGTATTTGTCTGGCCGATTTTCCGGTAGTGATCAGTGGTGATAATGTGATCTTACGTTATGTACGTTGCCGCATGGGCGATAAAAATCAGTTGAAAACTTCGCCTGCTAATTGCGGCGTGCCTGTTCCTCCTTTTACTGCAGCCTGTATGCCTTTAGATGGAAGTGGTGGCGATGATGCATTGGGAAATCTCGGCAATAAAAATATCATCATCGATCATTGCAGTGTAAGCTGGAGCAGCGATGAAGCATTGACTGTTTATCGTGGCGATAGTGTAACCCTGCAGTGGAATATTATTTCTGAACCATTGAACTACTCGTATCACTTTGAAACAGGTGATACTGATTTTGAAAATCATGGTTATGGTGGTATCTGGGGTTCGTTGCATGGCAGCTTTCATCACAACCTCATTGCACATTGCCGAAACAGAAATCCACGTTTTGCAGGTAACAGTACTTATCCAGCAGGATCAATTGAAAGCGCAGACTTTCGGAACAACGTTATTTATAATTGGGGCATCAATACAATTTACGGCGGAGATGGCGGACAATACAATCTTGTAAACAATTATTACAAGTATGGTCCTAATACAAGCAGTGGTGTACGTTACCGGATTGTAGGTGTTGACAGTACCGCCGAGTTTGGTTATGCAAAATATTTTATCTCGGGCAACTATGTAGATGGTTCAACCACCAATACCAACAGCAACTGGTTAGGTGCAAGTATGAACACCGGTGTTGCAGCCGATACGGTTAAATCAAAATCATCAACTCCTTTTTTATCTGCTTATAACCTAACTACAACACATACCGCACAGGAAGCATACGATCTGGTATTGCAATATGCGGGTGCAAGTTTAAGGCGTGATACACTGGATGAACGTGTTGCCAATGATGTACGCAACCGTACAGGAAGAATCATTGATGTGCAGGGTGGGTACCCGCATGCAACACCGTATGCAAATACAGTGAATGCATGGCCAACGCTGAGTTCAAGTACTGCACCAACCGATACCGATCATGATGGTATGCCCGATGTATGGGAAACTGCCAATGGATTAAATATAAACGATGCAAGTGACCGTGGCATTTTTGCTGCCAATGGTTATACCAACTTAGAAAATTATCTCAACTCTATTATTACTGCACAGCAGAATACAACACCCACCATTTACAGTTCATCATCGCTTACTTCATTTACGCAAACGGTCGGTACTCCTTCTGCATCGCAGTCGTTTACTGTATCGGCATTAAATCTTACTGCAGATCTTACCATTACTGCACCTGCATCGTACGAAGTTTCATTAAACAATACAACATGGAGTACTTCAGTTGCATTGACGCCTAACAGTGGCAGCATTACTTCAACAACAGTTTATGTTCGTTTAAATGCAATAACAGCCGGTGCGTTTGCAGGAAATGTTGTGGGTACAAGTACAGGTGCAACCAATATGTCGATAGCAGTAACGGGCAATGCGTCGCAGAATTTACAGGATGCTGCGATTGGTTTCTTTCCCAATCTTGATGGCGGATATGAAAACCAAACAGTCGGTTCTTATTCAACTGTAACGGCACATACTTCCACAACTAATTGGGAAGTATCGGCTGCATGGGAGATCAAAGCAGCAGATGCACGTACAGGAAACAAGCTCATGTTTTACAAACAGGCAAGCTCCAGTGTAAAATATATGTTCTCGCCGGTGTTGACCAATCCTGCTCTCACGCAGAATACAGATTATGTGATTCAGTTCTGGTATAAACCTGCAGGAACATTAACAGCATCAACCGTATTAACCGGATCTGCAACAGTTGTAGGTGCAACAGGTGGAACAGGTACTTCGTTAACGGCAACTGCTGTAACGTTAGATGGATCCACTCCGCTAGACTGGCAGTTGTTCACAGGAACATTAAAAACGGCAACCACAACCCCTACCAGTACATATTTCGGGATGAAAATTTCAAACCCGCAGTCGCCTTATTTTTATATTGATGATTATGTAGCTTATCCCGGCACTGCAGTTGATAATACTGCGCCCGATGCAGTAACCAATCTTGCGGCAGCAGGTTCTGCCAATGCAATTGCGTTAACATGGTCAGCACCCGCAACAGGTATTGATAACGGAGGCTATCTGGTTGTGAGAAGTACCGTAAGTACTGCACCAACCTTAAATACAAAAGGTGTGTACGCAGCCGGTAATACCATAGGTGCAGATTATACTGTTTTATATACAGGAACAGTTACATCGTTTAACGATGGTACAGTTACAACCGGTTCAACTTATTATTACCATGTATTCACTGCAGATAAAGCATTTAACTATTCCCCGGTTGCAACAATATCCGGTACAGCAACTGCATCTGCATCACCCACTATTCTTGCAACTGCAAGCTTTAGCAATTTCACACAAACAATCGGTACGCCTTCTGCTGTACAGAAAGCAACAGTAAGTGGTACAAATCTTACAGGTGATGTTACTGTTACTGCTCCAACAAACTATGAAGTTTCATTAAACGGAACAACATTTACAAGCAGTGTTGTTCTTTCTCCAACATCAGGTACAATTACATCAACAGAAGTTTCTGTGCGTTTGAATGCAACAACTGCAGGAACCTACAATGGCACTATTTCTGTTGCATGCGGTGCTGCTACAACAAAAACTTTAGCAGTAAACGGTATTGCATCAAACCCAATTGTTGCACCTGCGTATGATGTATTAGTTGCAAAAGATGGTTCGGGTAATTATACCTCAGTACAGGCAGCTATCACAGCAGCACCAACAGGACGTACTTCGCCATGGAGAATTTTTATTAAGAAAGGAAAGTATGTGGAAACAGTTGTCATTCCATCAAACAAACCATTCATGCAATTGATTGGTGAAAACATGGCGGAAACAATTATTTCGTACGATAACTATTCGGGCAAAGCAAATCCTGCAGGTGGTACATATGGTACTTCAACATGCGGTACCATGATCATTAATGCAGCTGATGTAATGCTGATGAATCTTTCAGTTGAAAATGCAACAGGCTATGGTATCAATGCCAATGCACTTGTTCCTGCACCGGGCGATGGTCCGCAGGCGGTTGCTGTGTACACTACATCCGACAGAGTTGTGTTTTACAACTGCCGTATGAACAGCGGACAGGATACCTACTATGGCGGTAACAACAGAGGCACACGTGTGTACATGAAGAACAGTTATATTGATGGCAATACCGATTTTATTTTCGGATCATCTACCATCATCTTCGATACCTGTGTGATCTATCCACGTACAAGATTGGATAATACAACCGGTGGTTATGTAACTGCTGCGAACACAAAACTTGAATCAGGTTATGGCTATGTATTTCGTGATTGTAAGATCACAAAGAACCGTGGCATTACTTTATACACATTGGGCCGCCCTTGGCAGAATGATGCGAGTACCGCAGATATTGCCAAGTCGTACAACAAAACGGTTTTCCTGAACTCGTTTATGGGTTCTTCTATTAAACCCGAAGGATGGAGCACATGGGATGGCGGCACAAATACATCCTTCATTACATATGCCGAATACAATACCAAAAACTATAATGGTACATTAAAAGATGTGAGTGGTCGTATAAGCTGGAGTAAACAATTAACAGCGGGTGAAGCAGCGAAGTATTATAATAACGATACGGTGTTTGTAAACGCCAACACACCTGCGATGGCAACATGGAATCCGTACAGTACATGGCCGGAGTTGAACAACACATTTACTCCCGAATTATCTGCATCAAATCTGCTTGCACGCAAACCCAATGCAACCTCAACAACGGTGAATGTTACCTGGAATATTACATGGCCAATGTCGGGCATCAAATGCGAACTGTACAGAAGTTCTGATAAACAAAACTTCAGTTTAATTGATACACAAACCAGCAGCGAAGACTCTGCATGTAATTTTATTTATGCGGATGTTGCACCTGCTGCCGGTGCAAGTTACTATTACATTGTACGTTTATCGAAAGCAGGTTTTAACAACACAACTTCCGATACAGCGTATGTATCAAGTAAACCATTGATTACCGTAACAGCTGCACTATCTGATTTTTTACAGGGAATCGGAACACCATCTACCACGCAAACCTATTTGGTTTCGGGTTTAAATATCATCGACAGTATTAAAATTCTTCCGCCGGTTAATTATGAAGTATCTGCTGATGGTGGAACAACCTGGTACAACAATGCAAAGCCACTGGGCTTAAAACCTGTGACCGGTACTGTTGCCAATACAACTGTAACACTGCGTTTGAACGGAAACTCTGTTGGTACGTATAACGATAAAATCATCCACAGTGCAACAATGGCTGATACTGTAAAGACAGCAGTGAGAGGAACGATACAATCGCAGGCTGTACAGATTTCTGCTGTGTTGCAACACTGGCCGTTTACACAAAACAATCAGGACAGTGCCGCTATCCGTTCGGCGGGTGTTGTTGCAAGTGCACCAACGTTCAGCAAGTTTGCAGTATCAGATGGCGTAACAGTAGCAGGCCTGTTGCCTTACTCATTAACACGTGGACAAGTGTTTGCTGCAACAGCAGATGGTTACTGGACAACAGCATCGGGCGGACCCGGTGGTAATCTCAACCGCACCAATTACGAACAGTTTACTGTTACCGCAGCAGCGGGCTATACTACACGTATAGACAGTTTGATGTTCAATAATGCATTTTACGGATCGAGCAGTAATATTAAGATTGCTGTTGTGTATTCACGAAGTGGATTTGCAACTGACTCAACAGAAGTAATCGGTTATGAATTTGCAACAGCGAAGGCGTTGACGCAGGATAATAACGGTCCTTCTGCAGTATATCGCTTTCCATTGAATGGATCAACAGGCATAACATTAACAGAAGGACAAACACTCAGTATTCGTATCTACTACAGCTGCGGCAGCACCAGCCCAGGTAGGTATTTACAATTGAAAGACGTAATCGTAAAAGGTATTCCAACGCAGAATGTGCCAACATCTGTAATTGATAATATTACTGCAAGAGGTTTTTCAATATACCCTAACCCCGCAGCAAATACAATTTACATTAAACATCCACGAAGCGGAACAAATACATCAATTGCATTGTATTCTCTGATCGGCGTTAAAATTGTCGAATGGAAAGCAACTGCTAACACTACACTTACGTCAGTAGATGTGCAGGCCTTGCCACAAGGTCAATACCTCATTCATTATAATTCAGGCAAAGAGAACGTTGTTTTAAAATGCATCGTAGTACATTAGAATTATGAAAAAGGTTGTCGGCTATATTGTATTGATCATTATTTGCGGATTACAGTCCTTTGCACAAACCGCCAACCCGCAACAGTACAAGTATGTATTCACAGTTGCTAAAGATGGCAGTGGCGAATTCAAATACATACAGGATGCCATTGATGCGATGCGTGTATATCCGTTAGCATCCATTACACTTTATATTAAGAACGGAGTGTATAACGAAAAGATTGAACTGCCAGCTCCTAACACAGATGTAACCTTCATTGGTGAAAGCGTTGAAAAGACCATCATTACATTCAACGATTATTCAGGAAGAGGAAAGCATACAACGTTCACCTCTTATACAGCGAAAATTTCCGGCAATCGCTTCTATGCAGAGAATATCACATTTGCAAACAGCGCCGGTCCGGTAGGACAAGCATTAGCATTATATGTTGATGCTGATAAAGCCATCTTTAAAAACTGCAAGTTCCTCGGCAACCAGGATACCATTTTTGCTGCAGGTGAAAACTCCCGGCAGCTATTTCTTGATTGTTATATTGAAGGAACTACTGATTTCATCTTCGGCCCTTCAACAGCCGTATTTCAAAACTGTACCATCCGCTCCAAAACAAATTCTTATATCACGGCAGCAAGTACCACAGCCGGTAAAAAATTTGGCTATGTATTTCTCGATTGCAAGATCATTGCCGATTCCGGTGTAACGAAAACATTACTTGGCCGGCCATGGCGTGCACATGCAAAAACAGTCTTCATCCGTTGCGAAATGCCGAAACAGATTGCACCGGAAGGCTGGAGCAACTGGAACAACCCCGCCAATGAGCAAACTGTTTTATACGCAGAATATAAATGCACAGGCGAAGGTGCAGTAACAGCAAAACGTGTTGCATGGAGCAAACAACTCAGCGATAAAGAAGCAAAAGAATATACACTCGACAATATTTTATCGAATAACAGTCTGGTAAAAGATGAAAGCAGTTGGTTTATGCAATCACGCAGCAAAGCATTTCAATGGCCGGCGAGTAAACAATAAACATGAAGAATAATTTTTTACTTCTATTCTTTATTCTTCTTTCTGTGTTTGTAAAAGCACAGGAGTTTGTACCATTATGGCCCGCAGGAAAAAAGCCCAACAACAACGGTAAAAAAATAACCGATAGTTTATTCAACGAACGCATCTGGCAAGTAGCAACACCGGGTATTTATTGCTTTGTTGTACCGAAAGCAGAGAACAACGGCACAGCTGTGTTGATTGTTCCAGGCGGTGGATATGAACGACTTTCACATTTATACAGCGGATTCAATTTAGCGAAGTGGTATAACAGCATTGGCGTAAATGCATTTGTGCTTATTCATCGTTTGCCACATCAACAGGATCTCATCAATAAACAACTTGTACCGGTGCAGGATGCACAACGGGCTATTCGTGTCATAAGAGCAAATGCTGTGCAGTGGAATATCAAAACAGACAAAGTAGGTATCATGGGTATCAGTGCAGGTGGACATGTAGCAACTACACTCGGCACACATGTAAAAGATGAAGCTGTAGCAAATGATACATTAGACAGGTATAGCTATCGTCCTGATTTTATGGTATTGCTTTCGCCTGTTGTAACTATGGGCAAATATGCACATGGCGGCAGCAAAAAGAATTTTCTTGGAGCCGATACCACAAAAGGAAACATCGAATATTATTCAAGTGAATTGCAGGTGACCTCCTTCACGCCTCCGGCATTTTTAGTGCATGCACAAAACGACAGTACGGTAAAAGTGCAAAACAGTTTGTTATTCTACCAGTCGTTAGTTGAAAAAAAGATCAATGCGAGCCTGCATATATTCCCGCAGGGCGCCCATGGCATCCGGCTGGATGAAAATCCGGGGTCAACTGAACAATGGCTGCCTTTATTAGAAGCGTGGTTAAAAGAAATGAGTTTTATCTTGCCTGTTCCTTTTAAATAATAACAGTATGAAATTAGTTTTATTGATAAGTTCGTTTATGGTTGCAACAGCACTTTACGCTCAACAGGAAATGCCATTGTATGATGGCACAGTTCCAAATTCAAAACCCGGTCGCACTAAAGAAACTGCGGTATCAAAAGATAACGTGCTGCGCATTTCAAAAGTGAGTGTGCCGACACTTACAATTTATAAACCGGCAAATGCAAATGGTATGTCGGTGATCATTTGTCCCGGTGGTGGATATGGTATTCTTGCATTCGATAAAGAAGGTACACGTGTGGCAGAAGAAATGAATAAATGGGGCATCACCGCTTTTGTATTGAAATACCGTTTGCCTGATGATACAACAAATATCGATCGTAGTCTTGCTCCATTGCAGGATGCGCAACAAGCCGTTCGCTTGGTGCGTAGCAAAGCAGCTGAATGGGGATTGAAGAAAGATAAGATCGGCATCATGGGTTTTTCTGCAGGCGGACATTTAGCATCAACTGCTGCAACACATTTCAGAAGCAAAGCAGATGCAACAACTAAAGACACCACTTCTGTTCGCCCTGATTTTGCAATACTCATTTATCCTGTTATCAGTTTCGATAGTACCATTACACATAAAGGATCAAGAAATAATTTAGTGGGCGCAACTGCATCGGCAGACCAGATAAAACTTTATTCAAACGAATTGCAGGTAACAGCAAAAACTCCTCCCTCCTTTTTAGTGCATGCGGCAGACGATGGAGCAGTACCTGTTGAAAACAGCATCCGTTATTACCAGGCTTGTGTAAAATACAAAGTGCCTGCTGAAATGCATCTTTACCCAAAAGGCGGACATGGTTTTGGCATGTTCAATAAAACAACAACCGATAACTGGATGGAGCGTTTGAAAAACTGGTTAACGTCGTTATAATAGTTGCGGGTTTCAAGTTTCTGGTTTCAGGTAACCGGTAACTTGCAACCTGTAACCAGAAACAAAAATTTATGAAACCGATCAATACAGGAATATGTTCATTTGGTATGAGTGGTTGGGTATTTCACGCCCCTTTCATCAGTACACATCACGGTTTTCATTTTTATGCTGTGTGGGAACGAACCAAGAATCTTGCACAGGAAAAATATCCTGCTGTTAAAACATACCGTACACTTGAAGAAATGCTGGCTGATGAAAATGTGGAATTGGTTGTTGTCAATACGCCTAACATCACCCATTACGATTATGTAAAAAAAGCGTTGCTTGCGGGCAAACATGTCATCAGCGAAAAACCATTTACAGTAGAAGTAGCAGAAGCTGAAGAACTGATTGCATTAGCTGGAGAAAAAAATCTGAAACTCTCTGTTTTTCAAAACAGAAGATACGATAGTGATTATAAAACCATCAAATCAGTACTTGATCAAAAGTTGTTAGGCAATATTGTAGAAGCAGAATTTCATTTTGATCGGTATAAAGAAGAGATCAGTCCGAAAGCGCATAAAGAAGTAGCGATGAAAGGAACAGGCGCTTTGTACGATCTGGGTTCACATCTTATCGACCAGGCATTGCAATTGTTTGGAATGCCAACGGCTGTGTTTGCAGATATAGCTATTATGCGGCCTGTATCACAAGTAGATGATTATTTTGAAGTCCTGTTGTACTATCCTTCATCAAGAGTACGCATCAAAGGAAGTTACCAGGTGCGTGAAGCATTGCCCGGTTATGTGTTACATGGAAGCAAAGGTTCCTTCATCAAACCAAAAACAGATATGCAGGAAACACAACTGCAATCGCACATGTTACCTACGGATGATGCTTATGGCATTGAACCCGAGACAGAAAAAGGATTGTTGCATACAGAAGTAGATGGAAAAATTATCAATGAAAAAATCCCTTCTTTAACTGGAAACTATACAGCTTATTACGAAGGTATTTACCAGGCCATCCGCAACAATGCGCCATTGCCTGTAACTGCTGCTGAAGGAACGGATGTGATTAGAATCATTGAAGCAGCTTTTAAAAGCAACGAAGAAAAAAGAGTGATTGAATTATGAAAAGTGTTTTAACGATAGGCTTTGTTTTGTTTTACTTAACTGTATCAGCGCAAACAATTTCAAAAGCATGGGTATCAGATAATGGCAATGGCACATTTAAAAACCCTGTTGTAAATGCTGATTACAGTGATCCGGATGCTATTCGTGTAGGCGATGATTTCTATATGGTATCATCATCGTTTAATCATATTCCCGGTTTGCCTATTCTTCATTCAAAAGATTTAGTAAACTGGAAACTGATCGGTCATGCATTAAAACGTCAGCCACCATTCGATCATTTTTCTTCTGTGCAACATGGCGGCGGTGTGTGGGCACCATCAATCCGTTATTACAACAATGAATTTTATATCTACTATCCTGATCCAGATTTTGGGATTTATCTCACAAAAGCAAAAAACATTAATGGCCCATGGACTGAACCTGTTCTTGTAGAAGCGGGAAAAGGTTTGATTGATCCTTGTCCGTTATGGGATACTGACGGCAAAGTTTATCTCGTGCATGCGTATGCAGGAAGTCGTGCAGGTTTTAAATCCATCATCGTCGTAAAAGAACTCAATAAAGAAGCCACAAAAGTGATTAGTGATCCGGTGCTTGTGTTCGATGGTCACGCAACTGATCCAACACTCGAAGGACCGAAGTTTTATAAACGCAATGGTTTCTATTACATTTTTGCACCGGCCGGTGGCGTAAGTACGGGTTGGCAATTGGTGCTTCGTTCAAAAAATATTTATGGACCTTATGAACGTAAAGTGGTGATGGATCAGGGAGCATCAACAGTGAACGGTCCGCACCAGGGCGCATGGATCAACACGCAAACAGGCGAAGATTGGTTTCTGCATTTTCAGGATAAAGATGCATACGGAAGAGTGGTGCATTTACAACCGATGAGTTGGAAAAATGATTGGCCGGTGATTGGTGTTGATAAAGATGGTGATGCCAAAGGCGAACCGGTGATGGTTTATAAAAAGCCGAATGTTGGTAAAACATATCCTGTTGCAACAGTTGCCGACAGTGATGAATTCAATTCATCCAAACTCGGTTTGCAATGGCAATGGCAGGCAAACCCTCAACAAGGTTGGGCATTTCCAACAACGGAAGGCGTATTGCGGATGTTCTCAGCCATTTTGCCCGACAGTATAAAATCACCGTGGGATTATCCAAACCTGCTGGCGCAAAAATTCCCGGCCGAAGAATTTACGGCCACTGCTAAATTTTCATTTCAGCCACGCCACGAAAAAGAACGTTTTGCCTTGATGGTGCACGGAGCAAGCTATGCGTATATCGCAATAGAAAAAAGAGCGGATGGCAACTACATCAGCTTTGTAAAATGCGTGGATGCAGACCGTAAAGGAAAAGAAACAGTACAGGACGGTGAAAAACTGCAGAGTAAGGATATTTATTTCCGTGTGCAGGTAAGCAAAACAGCAAGTTGCACTTTCAGTTACAGCGAAGATGGGAAAACCTTCAAAACCATTGGTGATGCATTAACTGCAAAGCCCGGAAGATGGGTTGGAGCGAAAGTTGGTTTCTTCTTCAACCGCAGTAACAAAACTAACGATGCAGGCGTGGTGGATATCGATTGGTTCAGGATTGAACAATAGGATTGCAACGATCATTTATTCGAACAATATAAAAATTGCCATATGGAAAGAAGATCATTCGTAAAGTTTACAGCAGCAGCAGGTGCATCCTTAATGCTGCATCCATTTACTTCAATTGCTGCCGGCTCAGCCACTAAATTAAAACTCGCTCTTGTTGGTACCGGTGTTCGTGGTACTGGTTTGTGGGGCAAACAAATCGTAAGTGAATTTAAAGATGCCTGCGAGTTTGTTGGTTTGAGTGATATCAATCCGGGACGTTTGGCTTATGCAAAAGAATTTATGGGTGTTAGTTGTCCAACTTTTGTGAATGTGGATGAAATGCTGAAACAGATCAAAGCCGATTACATCATAGTTACAACGGTTGATGCTACACACGATGAAATAATTGTGAAAGCCTTGAATGCAGGCTTCAATGTAATTACTGAAAAACCAATGACAACCGACGAAGACAAGTGTCGGAAAATATTAGAGGCTGAAAAAAAATCAGGCAAGAAAGTAATCGTGGCCTTTAACTATCGTCACAGCGTTCATGCTATGCAGCTGAAAGAACTGCTGGCAGCAAATCGTGTTGGCAAGATCACATCTGTTGATTTTAACTGGTACCTCAACGTACATCATGGTGCTGATTATTTCCGCCGCTGGCATGGCCGTATGAACAAAGGTGGGTCCTTGTGGGTGCACAAAGCAACGCATCACTTCGATTTATTGAATTGGTGGCTGAATAGCGAACCAGTTGAAGTAAGTGCATATGGTTCATTGGATCATTACGGAAAGAATAATGAGTTCCGTGGTACCAAATGCCGTGGTTGCGAACACAAACCCAAGTGTAAATTCTATTGGGACATCACTGCGAATAAACACAACGTAAATTTATATGTCAATAATGAACAGCATGATGGTTATATCCGTGATGGTTGTGTGTGGAGTAACGATATTGATATTTATGATAAAATGAGTGCGCAAATTATTTATGCAAATGGTGTTACAGTAAATTATTCACTTACTACCTATTCACCATATGAAGGATGGCAGATTGCATTCAACGGCATGAAAGGAAGAATTGAAACATGGGAAGATATTCCTTACCTGCAAAAAACAAAAATGGATGAGTCAAAGCGACATGCCATTGAAATGAGTAATGCCGATGATGCGATTGCAGGCGAAGCAAATGAAATTCTCGCCTGGGATAATTTCGGTAAAGACTTCGAAGTATACACAACTGCGAAGATCCGTGGCGGACATGGTGGCGGCGATATTCGTATGCAGCGCCGTATGTTCACCAATACAAACGATAATCCGCATCATGTAATGGCAGGAACAAGAGAAGGCGCCATGAGTATTCTTATTGGTATTGCAGCCCGAAAAAGTATTCAGCTCAAGCGCCCGGTGAAGATTAGTGAACTTACCGATCTTGTGCCTATGGCAAACAGATTTTAATAAAACTTAAAAGATCAAATGATGGCTTTCAACTTCAGAAAATATTCCCTGCTTCTCATTTTCAGTATTGCAATAACATTAGTTGCTGCACAATCCAAAAAAGAAACGAAGGTTAGTGAAGCTGTTGAAAAACTAAAACTAGCGATGGTTAGTGGCGAAAGAGCTGCACTGGAATCAATTGCTGCTGATCAACTCAGTTATGGACATTCAGGTGGACTGGTTGAAACAAAAGCACAGTTTGTAGAGAAGATCGCCAGCGGTCAATCTGATTTTGTAACCATCGAATTAAAAAACCAAACCATTGCAATAAGTGGCAACACAGCCATTGTTCGTCATGAACTGCATGCAACAACCAATGACAACAACAAACCAGGTGAAGTACATCTGAAGATTATGCTGGTTTGGCAAAAACAAAGCAAAGAATGGAAATTATTAGCCAGGCAGGCAGTTAAAATCACCCCATAAAACAGACAAACGTACCCCTTTGCCAGTTATTGAACCTGTAATTTTATCTGGCTGATTTTGAATCATTTTTACGCAACAATTCCCGATAACGATTGCGTAAATAAACAGCCTCGTTTGCTTGACCATGCTGCCAGTTAAAGGTAAAATTGTACTCTGGAAGCGGCGTCATTTCTATCTATTCAACGATTCAAAGCTGTCATGAAAAAAATTATCGTATTACTTTCTTTTATTTCTACCGGTGCACTTGTAGTTGCGCAAACAACGCCAGCCGGTTTCAATGGTAAATTACCTGTTATCGTCGCTCCTAAATTCAAAAAAGATACAACTAGCATTGTAAAGTTTGGTGCAGTGCCCGATGGTAATACGCTTAATACAAAGGCCATCAATAATGCGATCGATGCATGTAACAAAAAAGGTGGTGGTGTTGTACTGGTTCCTGCTGGTTTATGGTTAACAGGACCAATTGTTTTGAAGAGTAATGTGAATTTGCATTTGGCAACAGGATCTACTTTATTGTTTACAGCAGATAAATCACAATATCCATTAGTGAAAGCAAACTGGGAAGGTTTACCACAGATGCGTAACCAATCTCCTATTTCTGCAACCGGTGTAACAAACATTGCTATTACCGGTAAAGGAATTGTTGATGGCAATGGTGATGGATGGCGCTCAGTAAAGAGCGATAAGCTTACTGCAGGTCAATGGAAAAAATTAGTTGAATCAGGTGGTGTGGTGAGTGATGATAAAAAAACATGGTATCCTTCTGAAGCTTTTATGAAAGCAAGCAGAGGACCAGCGAACCCTGGTGAGATCAAACCTGAACGTGATGCAGCTTACTTCGCAGGCATCAAAGATTTTCTTCGTCCCAACATGGTGCTGATCACTGAATGTAAATACATTTTACTCGAAGGTGTAACCTTTCAAAACTCAGCAGCCTGGTGCTTGCATCCGTTGATGAGTGAACACTTAACCGTTCGCAACATCTTTGTAAAAAATCCATGGTATGCACAGAATGGTGATGGTATTGATGTAGAAAGCTGCAGCAATGTGCTTATCGAAAACTCTGTATTTGATGTGGGCGATGATGCATTGTGTATGAAGAGTGGTCGTGATGCAGAAGGGCGCAAGCGTGCAATGCCAACGCAGAATGTGATCATTCGTGGTTGTACCGTGTATGCATCGCATGGTGGTTTTGTAATTGGCAGTGAAATGAGTGGCGGTGCAAGAAACATGTACATCAGTAATTGCACATTCATTGGTACAGATATTGGTCTTCGTTTCAAAACAACGAGAGGTCGTGGAGGTGTCGTAGAAAATATTTTCATCAAGGATATTTACATGAAAGATATTCCTGCTGAAGCCATTTTGTTTGATATGTACTACATGGCAAAAGATCCTGTTCCACTCTTAGGTGAAAAAAGAGAATTGCCTAAAGTAGAAGTAAAGCCAGTTGATGAAACAACACCGGTGTTTAGAAATTTCCATATCAGCAATGTGTATTGCAATGGTGCTGCTAAAGGCATTTTCGTTCGTGGTCTTCCCGAAATGCATATAAAAGATATTGTGCTGGAGAATATGGTACTGCAGGCCGATAAAGGAATTGATGTGCAGGAAGCGAGCGGTATTACGTTCAAAAACATTCAGATCATTTCTGCCGATACAAACCCGGTAGTTGATATTCTCAACAGCGATAATATTTCGTTTGACAAGATCACATACAAAGACGGTAGTGAAGTATTGTTTCGTGTAAGTGGCGACCGTGTAAAGAATATCAGCATAAAAAATACAAACGCAGCAAACGCAAAACAGAAGTTACTCACTGAGTTTGGCGCAGATGTAAAAGAAATTAAGTGGTAAAATCGAACAACGTATAAACGACGCATATAAAAAAGGAACATGAAGAAGCTCATCATAATAGCATTGCTTGCTCTCGGATTACAGTCAACCGCTCAAACAAAGTACAGCGAGAAAGTTGCTGCCACAGTCGATAAGATCTGGCCCGATAGTTTACCTATTGGTAGTCGCACCAAATGGAGTTACGACATGGGCGTAGTGTTGAAAGGTCTTGAAAGTTTGTGGATGCGTACAGGAAATGTAGCTTACTATAATTCCATCAAAAACCGCATGGATTATTTTGTACAGAACGACGGAACGATCAAAGGATATGAAGCAGAAGAATATAATATCGACCACGTAAACAATGGCAAGCTGGTGCTGATGTTGTATCGCATTACCGGTGCAGACAAGTATAAAAAAGCAGCCATGCATCTCCGTGATCAGCTGCGTACACATCCACGCACAAACGAAGGTGGTTTCTGGCACAAGAAAATTTATACCAACCAGATGTGGTTGGATGGTTTGTATATGGGTGCTCCGTTCTACGCAGAGTATGCCATGCTATTTCACGAAGACACAGCCTTTAATGATATTGCCAACCAGTTTATCTGGATGGAAAAGCATGCACGTGATCCCAAAACAGGATTGCTTTATCATGCATGGGATGAAAGCAAACAACAGCAATGGGCCAATAAAACAACCGGCACTTCACCACACTTCTGGGCAAGGGCAATGGGTTGGTATGCAGATGCACTGGTTGATGCATTGGATTATTTCCCGGCTACTCATCCAAAACGTAAAGACCTCATTGCAATATTGAACCGTTTGGTAAATGCTATTGAAAAACAACAGGACCCAACAACTGGTTTGTGGTACGATGTAATGAATTACAATGGTCCCGGTAAAGAGAAAAACTATTTTGAAGCTTCAGCTTCCTCTCAATTTGTATATGCAGTTGCAAAAGGTGTTCGTAAAGGTTATCTACCTCCTACAAAACTTACGATTGCAAAGAAAGGTTACGATGGAATTGTAAAACGTTTCATCAAAGAAGAAAACGGTCAAACCAATTTGCATGGCACAGTGAAAGTATCTGGACTTGGAGGTAAGCCTTACCGTGATGGCAGCTTTACTTATTACATGAGCGAAGATGTAATTGTGAACGATGCAAAAGGTGTTGGTGCATTTTTATTAGCAGCAGGTGAAATGGAGCAGTTGCCCACACAATCAATTGGCAAAGGCAAAACCGTTTTGCTTGATCGCTGGTTCAACAGTGAGAAAAAGAAAGATGCAGGTGATGAAATGAGCTACTGGCATTACACATGGGAAGAAAGAAGTCATGGTGGCTATTATACACTGGGAACAATTTTCGAACGCTATGGAGCTAATCTTAAATCATTAGATGTTACGCCAACAGCAAGCAATCTCAGCAAAGCATCAGTTTATGTAATGGTTGATCCTGATCATATCCGTGATAATCCAAAACCAAATTATGTTACAGCAACTGATGTAACGACTATCAGAAATTGGGTAAATGCAGGTGGTGTGTTGGTGATCATGGCCAACGATAGTAACAACTGTGATCTACCACACTTAAACCTGTTGGCAAACAAGTTTGGCATCAACTTCACCAATAACAGTTTAAACATGGTGAAGAACGATACTTATTCGCAAGGTGAAGTTTTACCGGGCGTAAACAATCCTGTTTTCAAAACAACAAAAAAGATGTTCCTGAAAGAACTCAGCGAATTGACCGTGAAAGCACCTGCAAAGGCATTGGTCACAAAAGACAATGCAGTGATCATTGCTGTTGCAAAATATGGTAAAGGCACTGTGTTTGCTGTAGGTGACCCATGGGTGTACAATGAATATATCGATAACCGGAAACTGTTACCTGCAGATTTCGAAAATTATAAAGCAGCAGAAGACCTCGTAAAGTGGTTACTCCAGCAGGCAGTTAAGAAATGAAAAAACGCCTGACGATAGTATTGAGTTGTGCATTGATTTTTTTACTGATGAGTATTTCAGCAACCAGTCAACAGAAACTAATTGTTGCACAGGATGGAAGTGGAAATTATAAAACAGTACAAGAAGCGATCAATAGTTTAAGCGATTCATCAGCGGTTACAAGATCGATCTATATTAAGAAAGGGATCTACAAGGAAAAGATCTTCATCAAAAAAAATAATCTCGTACTCGAAGGCGAAGACAGAACAACAACTGTTATAACAGCTGCCATTGCAAGAGATGAGTGGCGTTGCGATCATATAGATGATTGGGGCGTTGCCACCATGAATGTTGGCGCCAATGATATTACATTGAAAAACCTCACCGTTACAAACAGCTATGGGTTTGATTTTTTACAAGACAGAGTTGTTGCCTGTGCAGCTGATACGGTGAACAAAAAGAAAACGATCACAAAGGGTAGTCACCAGATGGCACTGCGAACCATGGGCTGCACAAGGTTAAAAGCCATCAACTGTTATTTCCGTGCATATGCAGGTGATACAGTCAGTCCATGGGAAGTAGAAAATGGTCTTTGGTATTTTAAAGATTGTGTGATGGAAGGAGGAGTTGATTTTTATTGTCCACGTGGTTGGGCATTTGCAGAGAACTGTGAGTTTATTGCCAACACAGGTTCTGCTGCAATATGGCATGATGGTTCAAGACATCAAGATTCAAAAACCGTTTTGCTCAATTGCAGGTTTAAAGGTTATGATGGATTTCTGTTGGGTCGCTATCATCGTGATGCACAGTTTTATCTCATCAATTGTTTGTTTGCAGATAACATGAAAGATGCGCCCATCTATCGTGTGGTAACAACCAATAACATGCAGTGGGGCGAACGGATCTACTATTACAATTGTCACCGGAAAGCAGGCGATTATGCATGGTTCAATAATAATATCAGTAAGGAATTGGTTGAAAAGATCAATGCACAATGGGTGTTTGGTGATCGATGGAAGTTATAAACTAGGAATGACGATGCTCGTAAAAATAAATGATCATCGTTGTTCTGTTACATATTAAAGAGAGTAAGATGCAATTATCAAGAGAAACGTTATCGAAATTAAACGGCGCAGTACAATCTGTTCCCACTGATGCATTGTTTGCATTACCTGAAAAAGTACTTCAGTTTGGTACAGGTGTGTTGTTGCGTGGATTGCCTGATTATTTTATCGACAAGGCAAATAAGAAAGGCATATTCAATGGCCGTGTTGTAATAGTAAAATCAACCGATAGTGGTGGCACCGATGCGTATGAAGTGCAGGATGGTTTATACACCCATTGCATCAGCGGCATCCGTCAGCAAAAAATTACGGAAGAGTATATCATCAACTCATCCATCAGTCGTGTACTTTCTGCAAAATCACAATGGCAGCAAATATTGGATTGTGCTTCCAATCCTGAAATGGAGATCATCATTTCCAATACAACTGAGGTTGGAATTGTATTGGTAGAAGAAGATAAGATCACGAACAATCCACCGGTATCGTTCCCCGGTAAACTGCTTGCCTTTCTGCATGAACGTTATAAAGCGTTCAATGGTGACGTAACGAAGGGAATGGTGATCGTACCGACAGAACTCATCACTGACAATGGAACAAAACTCCAGGCGATTGTGATGGAACTGGCCCATCTCAACAATGCAGATTATGCATTTATTGATTGGCTGGAGAATGCAAATACATTTTGTAATTCTTTAGTTGATCGTATTGTTCCCGGCAAACTTCCTGTTGCACAACAAAAAGCAACGGAAGCAAAACTTGGTTTCACAGACGAACTAATGATCATGAGTGAACCTTACAGCTTGTGGGCCATTGAAACATCCAACCCAAAAGTAAAAGAGGTGTTGAGTTTTGCAAAGGCAGACGAAGGAGTTGTCATCACTAATGATATTAATAAACAGCGGGAACTGAAGCTGCGTTTGCTCAATGGTACACACACTTTCTCTTGCGGCATTGCTTTCCTTTCAGGCTTTGAAACAGTGAAGGAAGCAATGGAAAACAAAACAATGGGTTTATATGTGTATGATCTGATGCATCACGAGATAGCACCATGTGTGAGTAATGAAAAAATTTCGGTGCTGGAAGCACGTGAATTTTCAGGTAACGTTCTCGACCGTTTCCGCAACCCGTTTATCGATCATAAATGGATCAGCATTACACTAAATTATTCGCACAAAATGCGCATGCGTAACATACCTTTACTGCTCAAACATTTTGAACAGGATCTGTATGTTCCGGGTTCGATGGCATTGGGTTTTGCAGCATACATTTTATTTATGAAGTGTGAGCACAGCGAGAGCGGTACCTACTATGGTGAAGCTAACGGTGTGGTTTACCCGATACAGGATGAACACGCAGGTTATTTCCATCAGCTATGGAAGAATAACAAGCCCGCAGATGTGGTGAAGAAGGCTTTAGCGAATGAACAGATTCTCGGTCACGATCTTTCAGAATTACCCGGTTTTGCATTTGCAGTGAGTTCTTATATGAATGCGATGATGGAAGAAGGCGTGTTGAACACTGTAAAAAATTACCAGTTAAACCGGGATAAAGTTGAAAGTAACGAAGCCTGATGTTTATTAGAAGATAAGCAAGCAATACAGATATCGACAAAACGGATCACATGAAAAAATTTCTAGACAGTAACTTTTTACTGCAAAGCAAAACAGCCGAGCAACTCTACCACGAGTTTGCAAAGCAAATGCCCATCATTGATTATCACAATCACCTGCCTCCGGAGCAGGTAGCGAATAATATCAACTTCGGTAATCTCACGCAGGTGTGGTTGTATGGCGATCATTATAAATGGAGGGCCATGCGTACCAATGGTGTGAATGAAAAGTTCATCACCGGTAATGCCAGCGATTGGGAAAAATTTGAACAATGGTCGGCTACGGTTCCATATACCTTACGCAATCCTTTGTATCATTGGACGCACCTGGAATTGCAACGCTATTTCAACATTCATGAAGTACTGAATGCCGACAGCGCCAATCGAATTTATGATGATGCTACTGCACAATTGCAGCACGCATCACACAGCGTGCAGGGTTTATTGCAACAGATGAATGTAAAACTCATCTGCACAACGGATGATCCGGTTGATGATCTGAAATATCATCAGCAACTTCGTCAGCAAGGCAGCTTCACAAAAATGAATCCTGCTTTCCGTCCTGATAAGGCCATGAATGTGGATGATACCATCGGCTTCAATAACTATCTCACCCAATTGGAAAAAGCGGCTGACACTTCCATCAGCACCTTCAACGATTATTTAGCGGCATTGAAAAAGCGTCATGATTATTTTGCAGCGAATGGTTGTGCAGTATCAGATCATGGTTTGGAAGAGATCTATGCAGAAGATTATACACAGACAGAGATCGTAGGCATTTTTGCACAAGTGCGTAGTGGTGGCAACTTAACATTTGAAGAAAAGAAGAAGTTCAAAAGTGCGATGTTGGTGATCTTTGCAGAATGGGATCATGAAAAAGGATGGGTACAACAATTCCACCTTGGTGCATTGCGTAACAACAACAGCCGCATGTTGCAACAGTTGGGTCCAGATACAGGTTGGGACAGCATTGGTGATTTCTCCCAGGCAAGAGCTTTGTCAAAATTCTTGAACCGGTTAGACAGTAATGATAAACTGGCGAAGACCATCATCTATAACCTGAACCCTGCCGATAATGAATTGTTCGCAACCATGATCGGTAATTTCAATGATGGTTCCGTTGCAGGTAAAGTACAATGGGGCAGCGGTTGGTGGTTCCTCGATCAGAAAGATGGCATGACCAAACAGATCAACGCACTCAGCAATATGGGCTTACTCAGTCGTTTTGTTGGTATGTTAACTGACAGCAGAAGTTTCCTTTCATTCCCTCGTCATGAATATTTCCGTCGCATACTTTGCAACATGTATGGTGAAGAAGTGGAGAATGGTGAATTGCCGAATGATATTGCATTGATCGGAAAAACCATCCAGGATATCTGTTACAACAACGCAAAACAATATTTCAACCTGCAGCATCTCGATGCAGCAGAAACAGTCACATCAAAAAACATATAATCGAATCATGCAAACTTTGGATCTCTTTAACCTTTCAGGTAAAACAGCATTAGTAACCGGTTGCGATACCGGTCTTGGTATGGGAATGGCAACAGCACTAGCTGAAGCAGGTGCAGATATTATTGGCGCTTCTATTGTGGAAGATTATTCTGCGGTGAAAGCTGCTGTTGAAGCAACAGGCCGCAAGTTCACCTATCACCGTGTTGATATCGGTAACCGTGAAGCGCTTTATGCATTCATCAATAAAGTAAAAGAAGAAAATAAAAAGATTGATATTCTTGTTAACAACGCAGGTATCATTATGCGTAAACCTGCTGCTGAACATCCTGATGAATATTGGGATAAAGTAGTTGACATCAACCTCAACGCACAATTCATTTTGGGTCGTGAGTTTGGTAAACACATGATCGATAACGGTGGCGGTAAGATCATTTTCACCTGTTCATTGTTAAGTTTCCAGGGTGGTATCAATGTACCCGGTTATACTGCAACTAAATCAGCTGTTGCCGGTTTGGTGCGTGCATTCGGTAATGAGTGGGGAAGCAAAGGTGTTTGTGTAAATGGTATTGCACCGGGTTATATCGCAACAAATAATACACAGGCGTTGCGTGAAGATGCAGACAGAAGTCAATCGATCTTAAGTCGTATTCCTGTTGGTCGTTGGGGTGTGCCTGAAGATTTCAAAGGACCGGTTACATTCCTTGCTTCATCAGCATCAGATTATGTAAATGGTACGGTGTTGTTTGTTGATGGTGGATGGATGGCGAGATAAGTTTTAGGTGATAAGTATTAAGTAATAAGTTTTAAGCATATACAATGGCAACAAAAAAGGCAAAAGCTCCGGCTCTGCAATTAAAAGATTATAAGAGCAACACGTACATGGATGGCGATATGGAAGTGCGTTTTGCAGTTGGACCGGAAGAAACAAAAGGATTCGATACACAACAGCTCATCGATAATTTTTTGGTGAAAGATCTGTTGGTAGCTGATAAACTGAAATTGGTTTATATGCATTACGATCGTGTAATTGTTGGCGGTGCAGTTCCTGTAGCAAAAACATTAACACTTCCGAATCATCCTGAATTAAGAGCTGAGTATTTTTTGGAAAGAAGAGAACTCGGTATCATTAATGTGGGCGGTAAAGGAACTGTAACTGCAGATGGTAAAAAGTTTGAACTGGATAAACTCTCCTGTTTGTATCTCGGCAAGGGAACACAAAAAGTAAGTTTTGCTTCAGCATCAAAAAAGAATCCTGCTGTATTTTATTTATTATCATCACCAGCGCATGCAACTTATCCAAACGCCATGTTCACCAAAGAACAGGCATCACCGGTTGAGTTGGGTGCAGTTGAAACTGCGAATAAACGTACTGTTTATAAATACATTCATCTTGATGGTTTAAAAAGCTGTCAGTTGGTGATGGGTTTAACGGTTCTTGCGCCGGGCAGTGTTTGGAATTCTATTCCGCCACATACACATACACGCCGTATGGAAGTGTATTTGTATTTCGATTTACCGGAAGGACAACGTTTATTCCACTTCATGGGTAACCCAATGGAAACAAGACATATGGTAATGACCAATAACGAAGCGGTGATCTCTCCACCCTGGAGTACACACTTTGGTTGCGGCACTACCAACTATGGTTTCATTTGGGGAATGGCCGGTGAAAATTTAGTTTATACTGATATGGACCCGGCTCCGGTTCCAACGCTGAAATAGTTTATGAGTAAAGTGCTTTGCTTTGGGGAATTGTTGCTTCGTCTTCCACCTGCGAATGGTGGTGAATGGTTACATACAAACCAGTTGCCTGTGTTTGTTGGTGGTGCCGAACTCAACGTAGCAACAGCACTTGCTACCTGGCAAATACCTGTGAAATATTGCACAGCCTTACCCGATAATATCATCACACATGATATCATCGCTTTCCTCCAAACAAAAAATATCGACACCTCTCCTATCATTCTTTCCGGCGAACGCATTGGATTGTATTATCTGAAAGAAGGCGCCGATATGAAGAGTGAAGAGAATGTGTTCGATCGGAAATATTCATCCTTCTCTACGCTTAATACCGGAGTAGTTAATTGGGATGAGATATTAAAAGATGTTGAATGGTTTCACTTCAGTGCCATTGCTCCTGCGGTGAGTGAAAAAGCTGCTGCACTTTGTTTAGAAGCATTGAAAGCTGCATCGCAACGTAACATCACGATTTCTGTTGACTTGAATTATCGTTCACTGTTATGGAAGTATGGCAAACAGCCTTGGGAAATAATGCCAAGTCTTGTAAAGTATTGTGATGTAATTATGGGCAACATCTGGGCAGCACAAACATTGCTTGGTGTTTCTGTTGATAACAATCTTTTACAACCACGAAGCAAAGAAGTGTTTTTACAACATGCTACTTACACAGCTAAACAATTGTTTGACCGTTTTGCAAACTGTAAGTGGGTTGCCAATACATTTCGCTTTGATGCAGACGCTGGCAACATCAGTTACTATGCTGCACTCAATACAAAAGAAGAACAGGCTGTAAGCCCTGTGTTTGCAACTGATGCCATTGTTGATAAAGTTGGCAGTGGCGATTGCTTTATGGCAGGATTGATCTATGGATTAAAATCACAACGTGCATTGCGGGATGTGATCGGTTTTGCTGCAGCTGCTGCTTTTGCCAAGCTGCATGAAAAAGGCGATTCAACAAAAAATACAGTAGAAACTATTCAACAGGTAAAAGCAAAATTTGAAACAATCAAACAACAATCATTTATTTCCTAGCATTTAAAACAACTGATATGTCGAAAAAAGTAGTAACACTCGGAGAGATTATGTTGCGTTTGTCAACTCCCGATTTTAAACGTTTTGTACAGGCTGATACATTTGATATCACTTATGGTGGTGGCGAAGCAAACGTATCTGCTGCACTATGTAACTATGGTTTGAATGGAACATTTGTATCCAAAGTGCCAAACAATCCAATCGGTCAATCGGCCATTAATCATTTACGTCGTTATGGTGTAGATACGCAGTTTGTTGCAAGAGGTGGAGACCGTTTAGGTATTTACTTCCTCGAAACAGGTGCATCAATGCGTGCATCGCAAGTAGTATATGATCGTGCAGGTGCATCTATTGCAGATGTGGATGCAAGTGAGTTTGACTGGGATAAAATTTTTGATGGTGCTGACTGGTTCCATACAACCGGTATCACTCCTGCATTGAGCGATAAAGCTGCTGCGTTGACGTTAGCTGCTTTAAAAGCTGCAAAAGCAAAAGGCATCACCACTTCTATCGATCTTAACTTCCGTAAAAAATTATGGACGAAAGAAAAAGCCCGTGAAGTAATGACTGGTCTTTGCGAATTTGTTGATGTTTGTATCGGTAACGAAGAAGATGCTGATTTATGCCTTGGCTTTAAAGCAAAAGATACAGACGTTACAAAAGGCGAATTGAACCTTGATGGTTTCAAAGATGTATTTCAACAAATGAAAGCGAAGTTTGGTTTCAAATTCATCGCTTCTTCATTACGTGAAAGCCACAGTGCTTCTGATAATGGCTGGAGTGCATTGGTATATGATGGCGCAGATTACTATCACACAAAACAATATAGTGTACGCATCGTTGACCGTGTTGGTAGTGGTGATTCATTTGCCAGTGGTTTGATCTACGGTTTAGTAACCGGCATGCCAATGGGCGAAGCAGCTGAGTTTGGTGTGGCTGCAAGTGCATTGAAACATACGATCCCTGGTGACTTGAACCATGCAACATTAGGAGAAGTAAAAGACCTGATGAAAGGTGATGGCAGCGGAAGGGTGCAACGATAATCAGTAATGAGTGATGAATGATGAGTAACTCATCATTCATCACTCATCATTCATTTTATAAATTACGACGATGATCATAGATACAATAAAGAATGCGCCCAAATACTTTTCAGCACATCCGTTGTTTGCAAAAGCATTTGAGTACATCCAGCAAACCGACCTCGGCAATGCTGCCGATGGCAAGAGTGATATTGCAGAAGGTTTAAAAGCCATCATCAGCAATGCACCCGGTAAAACAAAAGAAACCAGCCTGCAGAAGTTTGAATGTCATAACAAGAATATCGACATTCAGCTTTGCATCAGAGGTATTGAAACCATTGGCTGGAAACCAAGAGAAAAATGCACCTCACCAAAAGGCGAGTACAACGATGAAAAGGATGTATTGTTTTTCGACGATGCTCCTGATACTTATTTCCAATTAACCGATGGGCAGTTTGCGATCTTCTATCCAGAAGATGTGCATGCACCAATGATCGGTGAAGGGGAAATAAAAAAGTTAGTAATCAAAGTAAAAATCTAATGACTGGTCCTGGCATTTATGCCGGGAACTAAAAAAATCAAAATGAGCAAAACACAACAGATATCAGACGCCATTGTACAACAGGGTATTCTTCCTTTGTATTTTAATCCAAGCGAAGAAGTAAGTCTTGATGTATTGAAAGCAATTTATAAGGCAGGTATCAAAGCAGTGGAATACACCAACCGTGGTGATGCTGCATTGGCAAACTTCACCAAAATGGTGCAGCTGCGTAATGCAGAAATGCCCGGTTTGTTACTGGGTGTTGGTACCATTAAGAACATGCAACACGCAACAGACTATATGGCAGCAGGTGCCGACTTTTTAGTAAGTCCCGGCTTTGTTCCTGATGTAGCAGCCTATTGCGTAGCAAATGATATTTTCTATGCACCGGGTTGTATGACACCGAGTGAAATTATTGCAGCAGAAAATGCAGGCATCAAATTCATCAAGTTATTCCCGGGAAATATGTTGGGCACAGAGTTTTTAACTACTATTAAGGATATCTTCCCTAAATTGTTGTTTATGCCAACAGGTGGCGTGGATACAACCAAAGAAAGTATTGAGAGCTGGTATAAAGCAGGTGTTTGTGCAGTGGGTATGGGCAGTAAACTCATCAGCAAAAAATTAATGGAAGCAAAAGATTATGCGGCCATGGAAGAAGCAACGAAACAAGTGCTGGAAATCATCGCATCAGTAAAAAAATAATAACCACTTCCCGTTTCAGAACAGATCAAAATGTTTAAAAACGGCGGATAAAACAACGAACATGCAGCAAGCCATAGGTAAATACAGGTGGACGATTTGTGCCCTACTCTTTTTTGCAACAACCATCAACTATCTTGACAGGCAGGTGTTGAGTTTGCTTCAACCTACCCTGGAAGGGGAATACGGGTGGACCAATACCGATTATGCAAACATCACCATCGTGTTTCAATTGGTGTATGCTATCTCTATGCTTTTTGCAGGAAAGGTGATTGACAGATTGGGTACAAAGAAAGGATTCATCTGGGCAATTGTTGTATGGTCGATTGGTGCTATGATCCATGCTGCAGCAATTCCAATTGGTACAGGCTTGAGTAAGATCATTGCTGCATTAGGTATGTCGATCGGTTCTGTTTCTGTATTAGGTTTTATGTTAGCCAGGGCAGTACTTGCCATTGGTGAAGCTGGAAACTTTCCCGCTGCTATTAAAGCCACTGCCGAATATTTCCCCAAGAAAGAACGTTCACTTGCAACGGGTATTTTTAACTCGGGTGCCAATATTGGTGCCATCGTTGCTGCTCCTGTTGTGAACTTTTTATTGAGTGTTTGGCATTGGCAAGGTGCTTTTATTGTAGTGGGTGGTGTTGGTTTCTTATGGATGGGTTTATGGATCTGGTTCTATGATAAGCCTGAAGAACAAAAAAGATTATCAGCTGCGGAATTCAACTATATACACAGTGGTGAAGATGAAGTAGCAGGTCCCCAAAACGAAAAGCAAAGAGAAAAAGTATCATGGGGTAAGTTGCTTGGTTATAAACAAACATGGGCATTTGCGTTTGGTAAGTTTATGACCGATGGTGTATGGTGGTTTTTTCTCTTCTGGCTTCCGGCATTTTTGAAAGCACAATACGGCATGACGAAAGCTGATATTAATATTCCCATCATGACCTTGTACAGCATGACCATGATCGGCAGTATTGGCGGAGGCTGGCTTCCCATGTATTTTATCAGGAAAGGTTACCTGCCTTATGATGGCCGTATGAAAGCCATGTTACTGATTGCACTGGTGCCGTTGGTTGTATTGCTTGCACAACCCTTCGGGCATATCAGTTTCTGGGTTCCGGTATTGTTGATTGGTATCGGTGCATCAGCACACCAGGCATGGAGTGCAAACATTTTTACTACGGTAAGTGATATGTTCCCGAAAAAAGCCATTGGTTCTGTTGTAGGCATTGGTGGTATGGCAGGCGGTTTTGGTGGTGTTATACTTTCCAAACTGGGTGGTTTTTTATTCGATAAGTATAAGTCGTTTGGTATTGCTGAAGCATGGGTAAAAGCAAAAGCAAATGGTTTGGGTAACTATGTTGACCAGATCCTCAATTTGAAACTTGTGACCAAATATGGCGATGCCATTAATCTTAATAGCTCAGAACTGGGCGGGTTACCTGCTGAAGTAACTACTCAACTCAAGACTATAGATGCTGCTGCATTTGACCAGATCGTGCAATTACAAAAACCCCTGGTGCAGGCGCAGATGACGACGTCGTACACGATCATGTTTACAATTTGTGCGTTAGCTTATTTGGTAGCATGGGGAGTGATGAAAACATTAGTGCCGAAGTATAAAGTGATTAACGATCTGTAAAACAAAAACGATATTTCAACTAAAGTTGCCAGCCTTTTGAAGGCTGGCAACTTTTTTTATGGAAGATTCACTTCGCAAATAGACTGCAAACTACCCTCCTAGTTTCGTAATCTAAATTATAACGCATGATCCTTATTGCACAGCTTACCGCCCGGCAACCCGAAATTAAACTGCTTATTCATGGAGCTTATGTGAACTGCAGTATTCTCAGTAAACAGCTCAATACAAAAGATCCAAATCAACCACCGCTGAATATCGGCTGGCGCATCATCGATCGATCACAAACAGCTGCTTCACCTGATTGTCTTGTATTGGCAAATCATGCTGAACATGCGGAGATGTATCAATTACAACCTATGTCTGAAGTGATGAATCATTCGCCGCATAATCTCAAGGAATTTTGTGTGAACACCGGCGATTACCAGTTAGCAGGTTATGAACAGGTAACCATGATGTTGGAAATTGATACGGCTCTTTAACAGACATACAAATTGAAGCATTGCTTGCTGTATCTTTCCTGTTAAACAGTTTTTTATTTACATGATCTACTACCAGCATTTTTATCCGGATGTAGTAAGCCCCGAATTGCTTGATGCCTATCTCAGCAAAGGCTGGTACCGTATTCATCAAATGCTGATCACCACCGATCTTATTGCAAAAGAAGAGGAGTTCTTTGCTGTTTTCTGGCTTCGTTACCGTTTAGCAGATTATCAGCACAGCAGGAAAAGTAAGAAGCTGTTGCGTGCATGCGAACAATTCAGCAGCAGCATTGAACCTCTGCAATTCACCGATGAACTTGAAGAGTTGTTTACACAATACCGTGAGCAGCTTGATTTTGACATGAGTGATTCAGCAAGGGCCTATTTACTGGGTGAGAAAACTGAAAATGTGTTCCCTTCACAATTGCTCATGATCCGTGACAACGGAAAATTAATAGCAGCCGGTTGTTATGATGAAGCAGCAACATCACTCACAGGTATTTTAAGTATTTACGATCCTGCTTATAAGAAATACAGTTTGGGAAAAGTATTGCTGTTGCTTAAACTGGAAGAAGCCATGCGTTTACAAAAAACATGGTTCTATCCGGGTTATATCAGTCTGCATACGGCCAAGTTTGATTACAAATTATTTCCTGACCTTGAAGCTACAGAAGTTTATAACCGTTTAACCGATGCATGGCAACCATATGTTCAAATAAATTTACAGGAGCTGTATGATGCGATGCTGATGGAATTCTTGAAGGAACAGAGGGGATAATAATTCCATTGGCAGGAATTTCGATAGTAGGGTTCACACCACTTTCCTAGTATCCTTATTTACCGGAAGCTAGCACAGCATTTTTTTTCAATTGCTCATCCATCCCCTGCCGATCACTTTGTATCCAGTATTCAACAATTTTTTCTTTCTCTACACGATAAACGGCGCTGGTGAATTCGATGAGCGGTAAACCTGTAGGTTCATAATTATCAATTGCCGACTGATGGATTCCCTTCTGTATCCAGCGGGCATACACTTTATCGTCCTCAGCCAGCAATTCAGTAATCTCAAATTCAAATCGTCCAAACAGTGTAAGGAACTCTCTTACGTGAGCGGTATAGTTTGCAGGCGTGCGACGGACAGTGACCGGATTTTCAGAATTAATTTGGTGCGCCAGAACAGTATCGGCCATATACGCACCGGCTTTTTCAGGGTACAATCCTGAACGTACCTGGCTTAAAAAGTCTTTGACGATTTCTTTTGGTGACTTGACAGATGAAACAGTACCGGCAAGTTCTGCAGAAACAGGTGCAGGTAAATCAGTCGGTGCTGTTGCAGAAGCAGGATGTTGAGCCATAGATAAACGAGGGGTTATCATAACAATAATTAAAACGGTGATTAACGTTCGCATCGATATTTTTTTTGTTCAACAGAAAGCTAAATGAGTTTGGCTTTGGGAAGCAGCTGTAAACGCTCACCGAAAGCATCTTCAACCTATTCTTTGCGGATGCAATTTACCTGTGCCTTGCAATCACGCTGTTGCACAATAGCCGGTAAGATGTATATTATCTGGAGCCGGTTTTAACATCTGACATATACCTGCCTGCACAACAAAACGTTTGGTTACAGATTGTTTGCTGCCATCGATGCAACAGAAGTGTATAACCGTTTAACGGATGAATGGCAGCCCTGTGTGAGCACGGATCTGCAGGAGTTGTATGATGCGATGCTGATGAAATTTTTGAAAGAGCAGAGGGGGTAATTGGCCTTTATTAAAACCGAAGCTCGTAAAATGAGTTACGGGAAAAATAAATTTTCTAATTACAAGCTTGTAATTACTTTTAAGCTGAATCAATTCTATGTCTGATACCATTACCTATAAATATCATTCTCCTTCGCAGCTTGTAAAAAATGCGGATAATGATGAACTGTTCCTCGCAAAATTTAGTGAGCTCCAGAAAAAAGAAGCACCCTGCTTTTTCTGGGGACATTTGGCCGATCCCTATATAACTGCAAGGTGCTTGATTACGCTTTCAAATGTTGTACAGTCAAGCTTTAATCTTTCGCCGTTTGAAATTGCTAAATTGAAAGACCCGATCGTTACAGCGGGAAATGAAACCATCCGTTTTGAAGGCTTCTCTCACTGTGCAGGTGTTTATGCAAGGGTGGATATTTTACCTGGCGGGTATGAAGGAGAGTTTCCTGATAACGGTACAACCAATGTTGATTTTAATCAACCGATGATTTCAGCATTAAGTAAGATTGCCAGGTCAGAACGTGTTTTGTTAGCTGTAGGCAAGAAAGAAGTAAGTATTGAAAAAGGAAATGAAAAGATTGTTGAGCGTAAAGTGCCACTACCCGAAAAGTGGATCAAAGGATTAACTACCGTGCAATTGTATATGTCTGAATCAGAGCAACAGCTGAGGCTCACAAAAATGCAGGCTTTACAATTGTTTCAAACAATTCCAACAGGAAAACCCAAAGCCGATTACTTTCTGGTAATGAGAGGTAATAAGCCAACTTTCTCTCCCATTCAATCTCAAAACGCCATTTGTGTAGGTGGTGTTCAACGTTTAAAACTGATAGAACCATTACTGGCATTTGCAGATGAACTCAGAATATTTCCGCATACATCAATGCAGGCAACAACCTGGCAACTATATTTCGGAAGACTTCGGTTTAGTTTGTCTATTTCAAGAGATACATGGCGTGGATTTTCCGGTGAAGGTGCTGGATTGGAGTCGCTCATTGAAGACATGCCGGATAATTTAATTGAAGCAATGGATGGTTACAGCTACGCAAATCAGGTTTTCAATCCGGCTTTGCTCGCTGTTAACGAAGGACTATCATTTTCTAAAATAGATAACCTTGCGGGCCGGCTATCTGCTATGGGTATGTTGGGTTACGATCTCGACGACCGGCAATTCTATTACAGACGATTGCCTTTTAAATTAAAACGTATTCTGAGTCTTAATCCAAGAATGAAAGATGCAGAAAAACTATTGGCCGATAATAAGGTCGTCATTATCTCAAAAAAAGACAATCGTATAGAAGCAAACGTACTAGGTAGCGGCGTTCAGCACTTAGTGCTTCTTGAAGCCGACAAAGCACGTTGTACCTGTACATGGTTCAGCAGGCATCAGGGCGAAAGAGGCCCCTGCAAACATGTACTGGCTGTAAAAAAAATGCTCACCTATTCTTAAGTTATGCTCCAACAGTTTAAAGAAATTCTGGCAAAATCAAAATCCGATGTGCTTATACCTTTTCTACAGCACTTATCCAATGAAGACAAACGCAACATCGCAGCAGGGCTAAAAGCAATCAGCAAAGAATATCTTGATTATTACGAAGACAAAACAATTACCGGTTCTTATAATTACAAACAAAAAGCCAACGAAAAGCAAAGAGATATTTTGCTTATCACTGCTTTCGTATGTTATAATAAAAAGGAGTTTACTAAAACAGGCTATCCTTCTGCCATTCTCGACGAAAAATATCTTACACAAATACTCGGCTGGTACTGCCCCGATTGGTTCAGCGAATTCGTAAACGATCTTGCAAAATTGGATTTTGTTGCCTATACCTTAAACTACCGGCTTGTGATGAACCTTTCAACGAAGGGTTTACTACAGCCATCAAAAGAACTCGTTGCTAAAATATTACCCCAGTTTATTTTCAATAGGGATAGCAACAGGGCAATTTACCAGCCAGAGAATGTATTAATATACCCCGAAACATTAGCAACACACATTTGGTATCTATTTGAAGTTGAATCAGGCATACATTATTCCGACCGATGGCTGCATTATGGTTCCGATGTTACAAAAACTGAAACAGGCTGGGTACCCCTTTTAAAAACATATTGTAATGAAGGTCGTATAGAAAGAAAACGATTGCTGCAAGAAACGATATATGCTACCAACAGAAATTTTAATAAACAGCTATCAGGATGGTTTTGCGAATTATTATTTGCATTAGAGCCATTGCCCGAAGAAGTTCTTGAATTGCAAGCGCCATTCATGACAGTACTCAGCTCACCACATAGTAAAGCGGTAAACACTTCTTTACAGTTCTTCAAAAAAATTGTTGTACACAAAGATTTTGACAATCGTTCATTTATTGACAACACTCCGGTGCTGCTAGCTTCCGATACAAGGAATGTGCTTATAAACACGATCGCATTACTCGAAAAAATTATAAAAAAGGAAAAGGAATTACAGGAGCAGGTTTGTGAATCATTGCTTCATGTTTTTATTCGTAACGATGAAGATATTCAACGCAGAGCAGCCAAAATTATTAAAACTTGCAGTGCACAGTTGGCTACTTCATACTATTCACAGTTGGCATCTTATAAAGGTAGCATGCTGCAGTCAGCCGTATCAGTACTGCATGAAATTCCTGCCTTTCACGAACAGTCAGTTAACGATACAATAGAAACGGCAATCGAAAATCAATACAACTATACAGAAGAGGTAAAAGCATCTGTTACTGTTGTTGAAACAATAGATGATCTTGTGTTTTTTGCAAGCCAGGCTTTCGATAACCATGAGCCTTGGCATATCGATATGCTTCCCGCTTCTCTTCTGCAAATGAACAGGCTGCTTAACGGGTCAAATATCAACAAACTGGAACCGGCACTGCAACGTGCTTTAAAAACGGTCGGTAACTCTTATTCTCCATTACAGGGAAATCTCGATCAAATACTCGCTACATTTTTTATTGATGTTTGTATTTATTATACTCGTAAATATCCGGGTGAAACTAAAATACTTCAACAGCTGTTTGAAAAATTTGACCAGAAAGATGGCAATGAAATCAAAAGATGGACTGCCATCGATCCTAAAACCTCTTACCTGGAAAGCTGGGAAAATTATTTCAAAGACCCATTCTACAAACCACACAAATTGCTTTTACTGCTGGCATTGCAAAAGATAAAATCCAACGATTCTTTGCCCTTGCTCAGCACCATAACACATGCACCCTGTCACATCGAACCGCTTACGCTGGTCAATAAACTGGTACTGTATCAGCAGGCCGGTAAATATCCCGATTCCATCGATTTCCAGGTTGCCATCTCCCGCTGCAATTTAGCAAACACAACAGCAGCCATCGAAGCGGCCGAAGCAAAACTGCAGGGCGAGCTCAAACACATCGCATTATTTTTATTCGGAAAAGAAAAAGAACCACAACCCCCTTTCAACAGTCAGGTAGTTTGGATGTGCAGCTCATTAGCTTTGGCAAACAAACTTACATACCCGGCATTTTCTTCGTTCGCCTATTACAAATACCCGTTTGCAATTTTTACGGGTCAGTTCCCTTGGCAATCAGTTCAGGAAGAGTATAAAAATCAGCGATACGATTATCAAAAACAGAAAAGCGTAGAGTATATCGACAGTCGCAAGCTGTTGAAAATACACATCGAGAAAAAAACACAAAAAGCAGCAACGGGTTTGTCAAAATTTGTATCCTCCATTTTTGGTCAAACAAAACAGGCTGCCGAAGAAGAACCTTTACTCTTCGATTTTTTCAAGATCAGGTCACAATGGCTTTCGATTGAAAACGATATCCAACGCATTCTTTATCTCATACCCAATAATACTGAACCCTTTCTTGCCGAGCTGATAAATCATTGTTTATCGCACCCTACCTTCTTTAGCGAAACAGATAAGCGGATTGTAGCAAACAGCATTCGTTGTGTCTATGAATTATGGGGGCGCTTTAACGAAACAGGTTACCTCTTTCTCGGCACCTGCATGCTCGCTTCCGATAAAACAGTTCTGAACATTGCCGGCGAAACCTGGATCAAAGCCGTAGCTAAAAATGAAATAAATAATCAGCTTTTAGGTTCTATTATCGGCAAACATGAACGCATTGAATTTGCACCGCTCAAACGTTTCACAGATCTTGTTGATCAGCAGTTAACAGGTATTTCTAACCAACACAACAGAAGTTTAATACAGCTAATCGAATACATACTTACCGAACTGCCTGACGAAGGAATAAAGAATTTAAAGCGCCTTCTGCAAATCTATCACGAACTACTACTCAAAGAAGCTGCTACAGTTACCCACCCAATTGTTATAGAAAAAATGAGCTGCTGGCATAAAATCGCAAGCCTCAAAAAACTAACAGAAAGTATTCAGAATATTTCAGCCATTTAGGTTCAAACGTTCCAACTTGTAGCAAATTCATTATGAAATGCTTGCTGTTCTCCCGAAAAAAAAGAACAGTAATGCTTATCTTTCCCTTTAAAAAAAGTTCAGTGTATCAATAGCGGTGAGGAATATATTGATTGCTTACACTCCCATCATCAAACAAATCAATAATTGCATAGCCCGGAGGCGTTTGCTTATAGTAACCTTTCCCTGCTGATTCCTTATCGCCTTCGCCCCACCAGAATCCACTCATCGATCCATTGCAATAAAACTGTACATTGTTATAAACTGCACAATCTTCCAAATGAATGTGCCCGCTTAAACAACATATTTTCTTATCAAGATGCTTGTAAAAAAGTTCGGTGATATAGGGTGAATCTGTATGATTACCTCCTACCACATGTGTGCAAACAGCAAGAATAGGATAATGACTCATACACATAACGGGTGTATTGGGTGAAAGACCGGCAAGATCTTTTTCCAGCCACTTCCGTTGTTCATCATCTAATGAACCTGCATTTTTATTATTGCTGTCGAGGATAATAAAATGCCAGCCTTTTTTGTCAAAACTGTAGTAACGTCCCGGAATGCCCAGCTGTTTTACAACATAATCTTTCCCATGCATTGCATCTTCTTTATTAGGTGCAGCCCACCACATATCATGATTGCCAAGACAACTATGTATTTCAAAATCGGAAATTGCCTGCGATGTTTGCATCCAGATATCCCACAGCTCATTCACACGCTCACGTTTAATGTCACTGTAATCAGCAGCAAATATTGTATCACCTCCATTCAGGAAAAAATCAACCTTATGCTTTTTTATTTCTTCCAGACATTGCACAAAACGGGCAGGCGCATTTTCTTCGGGGCGTATATGTACATCAGTTATATGTGCTATACGCAAAACCCTTTTCCTTTTAACCACATTTTCTTCTGCATGTAAAACAGAACTTGTTCCGCCTAATGCAACAGCACCTGCACTTAAACCGATCTGTTTTAATAATTCCCGTCTATCCATTTGTTTGTTGTTTTATTCTCAATATTTTTTTAATGACTTCAGAATGATCTTTTCTTTTTCAGCAGCAGGCAGATCGTATTGGAACCTATAAATGGCACCATCCCAATCGCCATACATAGCATTAGGCAGCACAATAAATTTACTTCCAAACAAAGAGGCGTTATTCTCTGTGTTGTTGTTACGTTCTTCCAATGGTTTTTTATCAAAGACCTCACTGAAGTCGCTGAGATTATCTCCAAGCAGCAATAAAATTTCATAATGATCAGCTACCTGTTTTCTCCTTGTTTCCTTTCCGGATGTTGTGGTTTTCATTGTTAAATGATCATCGGTTGCATCAGGGAAATTCCATCGCTGCAAATCTTTTAACGTAGCAGCCCTTTCTTTTTCGAGCCGGTTAGTAATATAAAAAACAGCAACACCTTTACTTTTTGCATATGACAAAAAAGAACGAGCACCGGGAACTGTATCGCAGTCAACCTTATTTGTCCATTCAATCCACGATGAATCGCTGTATTCAGCATTCTGTATTGCCTGGTGCACCTGGTAAGGACTGTTATCCAAAACGGTTTCATCAATATCTGTTACAATAGCAACCGGTTTATTGTATTGTCTTTGTAATAAAAAATCCAACCTCATTTGTGCAAGGTTATAAGCCTGGTAGCACAAGGCTTTGTATTCGCCTGCTTTTTGTTGCCATGCTGCTGCCCAGGCCGGGCCCTGTAAAACAACAGGTGCTTCATGGTTAACAATTGCAATTTTATTTTGAACCTTGCAGGCAGATAGAAGAATAATCAAAAAAGTAAATACAGTTGAACGTTTAAACATGTACATCGGTTTCATGGAATAAGTATCCAGCGGTTTAAAAAATTATGAGGCGCTTCAATGACGAGTTTATAAAATGCAGAAGGCTTCTCTTTTACATTGATGATTGTCTTTCCTTTTTGAGTGGGAACAGTTTGCATCAATTCATATTGATCTTTACCGCCTGTTTTATAATGATTGGAGGTTGAAAGCCAAACTTTTAGTTTCCCTTTGTTGGCAACTCCTTTCCAGTTAAGCAGTATTGTTCCGTTCTCATAACGTACATCCATTTCAGTTACCGATAAATTGCCTGTCAATGAAATGCCATCAATTTCCATTAGCTGTTCTTTTGGAATGGAGATATCCATGAAAGAAGCAATAGAAGGCATGATATCAACGATTGCTGCTTTGCCACTTTTAAAATAACCGTTAAGCCCTTTGGCATTTGTAACGATCCATGTGGTACGTTCCCGCTCTGATTGACCACCATGTCCTTTTCCCGTTGCTGCATCACGACCATGATCGGTTGTAATATAGATCTGCCAGTCTTCATTAAAATGTTTCATACGATATTGAACTGCCTGCCATACTCGGCCAACTTGTTTATCCATTAGTTCAACAGCATCATAAAACTGTTTACTGTCGCCATAGCGATGACCCATATCATCTGTATATTCCAAATACACCCATGAAAGATCGGGGCTTTCGTTTTGTATACAGTCAGCTGCTTTTCCGGCTACTGCCTCATCGATCCGGTTCATGTACTTTTTTTCTCTGTCGTGCGGATAAGTCACTGTATCCAATTCAAGTCCATCAAAATGATAATCGACTTTTAATTGTTGTGTAGCAGGCAATCCATCTCCTGCAAGTTTTGTTCTGTTATCGAGCCAGCTGGAGAATACAGCTATTTTCTTTTGTGGCGATTGCGTTTTCAGCAAACGGAAAATAGTAGGATAATTATAATTCGGTGCTGCAATATCATTGTCCCATACATTGTGTTTATTCACCCAGGTACCAGTAAGTAAACTGTTGTAACCAACTGCAGAGATAGTTGGTGTTTGCGAATACCCACCTTTCTCTCCACCAACATGTATTCGGCTGTAACCACCAACTTTCGCAATACTGTCGAGCATGGGAGTGTTTATTTTTTCTAGTACATCAGCAGGGATGCCATCAACAATAATAAACACCGCTTTCTTTTTCTTTTGAGCAAATACAATTGTGCTGATGCAAACTGCAAGCAGAAGAATGCAAATTCTTTTCATATAGTATAATAATAATTCCAATTTTCAAGGTAATTAAGAACTGATCAAAGGTTTAGAAACAGGGAAGCAATAAGAATAAGGCTTCCGTATATTCCATAACTAACTGCTCAGTTTACCGACTTACTCCCAGCCAAAAAGCTGTGGACCAAGATTTGGATTTAAAGTCATTTGATTAAAAGGAATTGGCCTGTAGTAATATTTCGGATCAATAAATTGCCGAACCTTATTATCTGTAATCGTTACACCCCCACTGTTCCCGTTTTTAAGGTACACTGTTGCACTTTCACCAAAGCTTCCTGCTTTATAATAAACCAGTTTAATTCCTAATGAATTTGTTTCAGCAGTAATAGCAGGAGGAACTGATGCAGATTTATCAACGAGAATAATATCTTCAATGCCATCACCTGTGAGATCATATTTACCAAGTCCCGGAAAATAGATCCCTACCGGAATTTTCTCCAGCTCTTTACCTGCATGCCATCTCATGAGATCATCAAACCGATAACCTTCTGCTGCAAACTCCACTCTTTTTTCACGACGTATTTCCAGGATCACTCCTTTATTCGCTCCTGTTACATCAGGATATTTTGCTGACAGTAAAGGATCTGCATTTCCGTTGGCCCAACTTAAGTTAAGTGCTGTTGTAATACCTGCTCTTGTTCTTAAAAGATTAACCGTCTTGTCAAGATCAGCTTGAGTAATGGTTCCTAATTCAGCCATCGATTCAGCATAGGTTAACAACACTTCTGCGTAGCGATAGCTGGGAAAATCGACGTTGTTGATCACTTTTGCATCGGTTGAGTTGATATAACCTTTCAACTGATGATAACCGGTAAAGTTCCTGTTCAAACGCAACACATATGGAAGTGTATTAGGAGCAAGAATAATTCCCGGAGGCATCAACGCCTGGGAAAGACGAGGGTCCCTGTTTTGAAATTCCTGTACATAACTGAAGGTTGCATAGCCGGGCTGATCAGTAAACCTGCTGCCATCTTTCATTAAATAAGTTTGCACAAGATCACGTGATGGTGATTGTTCATAATTATTGATCACACCATTATTGCCTCCACTTCTTCCCAAATCCTGGTCATAGATATTTGACAGTATTACTTCTTTGTTTCCAGCAAGACTTGCACTTGTAAACAAAGCAGCATAGTCGCTATGTAATTGAAACTTGCCTGATACGATAATTTCATTAGCAACCTGCGCTGCTTTTTGCAGAAAACCAGTTGCTGTGCTTTGGAGATTTAATTCCGGATGATACCTGCGGTAAGTGCCTTCGTATAAAGCAATGCGTGCATAGACCAGTTTTACAACCCACTTACCCGGCGTGCCTGTTGGAACAGATTCTCTTACATGCGTAGAAGCAAATTCAAGATCGGCCATTACACTATCCATAATAAGTGCACGTGGATCACGATGTTTATATAGTTCAACAGTGTCACTTGGATTGAGTGCTTTCGAATACCAGGGCACATCAGAAAACCGTTTCACCATGCCCATATAAAATTCTGCCCTGTAATACCTGGCTAATCCTGCGTAATGATCTTTCACTTCCTGCGCAACAGCAGCACGGCTGTAATTCTGAAGAAAGTAATTAATATTCCGCAAGCGTCCCCAACTCCAACCGCCTGTAATCGTCTGTGAAGTGGGAGCACCCGTCATGATCGATTTTATTTCCACTGCAGCAGTGGTTGCTTTATCATCCGTATTTTGATCGCTTACATAATTGTCTCTACCCGGTAATGAAAGCAATCCGTTAATGTATAAAGACAGATCTTCTTCCGATTTAAAAAACAGATCTGGTGGAATAGAAGTCTGCGGATAGCGGTCCATAAAGTTTTTCTTACATGCTGTGGCCGCTATCATTACCACGCAACAGAGCAATATATAAAGGTTACTTTTTTTCATTTTCAGAATTTTAACTACTTAGAAATCGAGATTAAGACCCACTGCATATTTGCGTTGGAAAGGATAAGCCCAACCATAACCATCGGCCACAGCTTCCGGATCAAAATATTTTTTGATCTCAGAAAACTCAAACAGGTTTTCTCCTGTAACAAATACCCGCAGGCGATTGATCTTATATCGTTTTGTGAGCGAAGCAGGTAAGGTGTAACCTGCAGTAAGGTTTTTTAACCGTATGTAAGCAGCATTCAACAAATACTTTGTTTGCGCAATATCCAAACCTGAACCATAATTATTATCGGCTAACCATGACTGTAATACCGGGAAATATGAATTTGTATTTGCATCGGCAAGCCCTGCTGCTATATAAGATTTAGAGTGCCTGTCTCTATCTGTTCCTGTTTCAGAACTTCCCCTGTAATAATTCAGATTCCATGGATAGATGCCTGCATATGGTTGTTGGTAAGGCCCCCAAAACAAATAGTGATGCGGATAAAAATCTTTTTTACCTACACCTTGTATGAACAAAGAAAGATCAAAGCCATTCCAATCCATATCGAGATTAAGACCAAAACGGAAACGTGTACTGTTATCACCAATTATTTTTAAATCGCCGGGGTTGGTTTGTGTATTCCCGAGTGTGATCTTATTATCCTTATTCTGATCGATATATTTTGGCCATCCTTCTACAATACTCAATGCGCCCCAGGGAACAATTGCCGATTGATTGAGATTGTTGATCTCGGCTTGTGTTTTGAAATAGCCATCGTTCTGTAAGCCCCATATCTCACCAATGTATTGGCCTTTGCGCCAGTTGTTCAACAGTAAAAGATCATTCTTATACTTGGTGATCTTTGTGCGTGAATCAGAAAGAATAAATTTTGCGCCAAAACTAAATGGCTTAGAAGCAATCGTGAAGTTATCACGGTAAGCTGCTGTTAATTCAAATCCTTTGGTTGCAAGATCAGCAACGTTTTGTGTTGGTGCACTTGTTCCTAAAACACCCGGCAATTCGGAAACAGGTCCTAACATGCCAATTGTTTGCCGGATATAATAATCAAAACCAAGCAGTATCTTATTATCTACTAACCCGATATCTGTACCTACGTTAAAGGTTCTCACTTTTTCCCATGTGTAAGTATCAGGATCTACACGTAATAAAGGAGCACCCGATACGATCGTTGGAAAAACGCCATTGATCAAATAAGATGATCTTGTTGTTGGCAAGGTTTGGATATAACCAAAATCGCTCACACTCTGATTACCGAGATCGCCGTATGAAGCACGGAATTTAATTGTAGGCAAATACTTTGTGAGTGATTGCAGTATTGGTTCATCGCTCGCTATCCACGCAACTGAAACAGAAGGGAAAAAACCATAACGGCGTTCTTTCGGAAAACGGGATGAACCATCTTTCCGGCCATTTGCTTCAATAATATACCGATCCTTAAACGTATAATTAATACGGCCAAAAGCACTGCGTAAGGCATAGGTTGTATAATCTGCTGCAATATTTGCTGTGCCGGTAGTTAGTGCTATATAAGGAAGCGAAGACGAAACCAACACATCTCTTGAAGCCTGTTCATACGACCAGATATATTCTTCCTGGTTAAGCCCGGCAAGCAATCTGAATTCATGATTGGCTGCTATGCGCTTTGTATAATTTGCATAGAGATCAAATACATCGTGCTTTACATTTCCATTACGGATCGTAACAGAACCACTACCTCCTTCTTCTCTTATATCATCGGGCCCATAACCAATCTTATACTTTTGATAATCTGTATTGTATTTCCAGAGTTCTCTTTTGAAACTTGCACTTGCTGTAACCTGCAGGTCGTTGTTTAAGAAACTGGCAGTGCCTTTAAAAATATTCTGAAAACCAAAACGATCCTGTTCATAACGTCCGCCATTCGTGAGTTTAGCACCCAATCTTCCTGCGCCTGTATTAGCCCATGTACCATCAGGATTTTTTGCTACATCTGTTGGTTGCAGATAATAAAGATCAGTGATGTTATAGCTGGGTGAAGAAGAAGTTGTTTGATAAATATTCAGGTTGTTATCAATCTTTAATCCTTTAACAGGTGTAAAATTTAAACGTGCCCTTAATCCATAACGTCTCCAATCATCCCTGGCTAATTTGTTCAAACCATTTTCTTTGGTGAAATCTGAAGAAACCAAATAGCTGAACGGTTTTCCTTTTGATATCTCAGAGCCGCCGCTGAATGAAAGACTGTGGTTTTGTGAAAGACTTGTTTTATTAAAGAAATAGTCGTTCCAGTTATTGTTACCCATGTACATCCATCTGTTTGGATTGTTGGGATCGACACGGGTATCTTCTACTCCCGGATTATCTGAACGGTCTTTCGCCCATTGATAATGATAGTCGGAATAGTTTACATAATCCCAAGGTGTGTTATCAGTAGATGTTTCTAATACTCTTGAATAGATATAAGGATCGGTCACCATGTCGGGCATTACAGTACGACGTGACCATGAAAAATAATTATTATAACTGATGCGTTGCTTTCCACCACTTGCTCCTTGCTTGGTTGTAATTAACACAACTCCAAACGAAGCACGTGCCCCATAGATAGCTGCAGATGCTGCATCACGAAGCACTGTAATTGATGCAATGTCGGAAGGATTTAGACGAAGAATATCATCAGTAGCCGATGCAATACCATCGATCACAATCAGGGGAGCAGCACCGCCTCCTGTAAGTGTTGTGATACCACGTACATTAATAGCAGGTGTAGTGCCGGGTCTTCCACCGGAATAAGTAATGTTAAGACCGGGGCTAAGTCCTTGTAATCCCTGAAACACATTGGCGATGGGTCTTTTTGCTAACTCCTTTCCCGAAATCTGATCAACCGCACCGGTAACATTTACTTTCTTTTGCATACCATACCCCACCACTACCACTTCATTCATTGTTTTCTCCACAGCTTCCATTGTAATGAAAAGGGATGTTCTTCCATCTACTGCAATTTCCTGTGTTGTATAACCAATAAATGAAAAAAGGAGCACTGCATTTTCCGGTACTTTTAATTCAAACTCTCCTTTCGCATTTGTTGTTGTTCCGATGCTTGAATTTTTTAATTGCACACTTACAGCAGCGAGCGGCTCCCCCATACCATTCAATACTTTGCCGGAAACAGTTACATCTTTGTTTTCGGAGCCAACGGGAGCAATCACTACGAGGTTGTTCCCCATCATCCTGTAACCGAGATTGGTATTGTTGAGTACCTCTGCAAGGAGTTGTGTGATGGTGAGATCCTTTGCCTCGAGGCTGATCTTTTTATTAGGTGGGAGATAATCATCGTTATAAACAAACCTGAAATTTGTTTCTTTTTCAATGAGATCAAATGCCTTTTCCAGACTCACTCTTGAAATTTTCATGGAAATTTTCTGTGAGAACCCTGTGGCACTTACCTGCATACAGAAAACAAACAAAAAGAAAACTGAGCATTTCATGATGAGAAGCAATTTACCATAGCTCCGCCCGGGGCGCAGCCATCTTACCAGTAGGCTTTTTTGCATACCTTTGAGTTGTTGTTGGTTAAATAATATTGTGGCGAACGTCAAGACAAAACAGTATCAATAGCCAATGATCCAACGGGGAATGGGCAAACATTTCCCGTTTTTTATTTAGCTAATGACGTTGATCTTTTCTGAGTTAAGTAAACAGTGGTGATTGTGTCATGTTGCAGTTGTTTTGGTTGTGAATAATAATAAAAGAGTTCACGTTCTTACTCGATCCATATAATACCGTTACTGTCTTTTGTATAATGAAAAGTTCCGGTTGCTTCCAGTATTCCTAATATTTCATCGAGACTCTGTCCTTCAAACACACCTGTAAAATGGAGCGCCTTTTTATCTTCATTTCTGAACCTGATCTCTGCTCCAAACCAATTCTCCAGTAAGAGCGCAACTTTTACCAACGGCATTTTTTTAAAAGCAAGTTGGTTTTTTACCCAGGCAGTTTCCTGCTGTACTGTATCATCAATTAACATCATTTTCTCAGGTAGGGTATTCAGCAAAACTGTTTCCTGCAGCCCGGTTTCCGTCGTCGCTTCCTGTGCTATGATTGTTGTTGAGAGTGTTATTTTTTCATTTGGCTTTAACAGGATGCTTCTTTTTTCTTTTCCACCTGTGATCACTTCTACTGAGCCATGAACAAGAGAGGTTACGGCACTGTCTTCACCGGGGTATGCTCTTACATTGAAACCTGTGCCCAATACTTTTATGTCGAATGTTTTTGTGTGTACAATAAAAGGTTGTTTCGTATTTTTCGCCACTTCAAAATAAGCTTCGCCCTCCAGTTGTACCGCCCTTGTTTTACCATTGAACTGTTTGGGATAATCGAGTGTACTGCCTGCATTCAACCAAACTTTTGATCCATCGGGTAATACAATCTGCGAACGTGAACCCTTTTGTGTGACCAACTGTTGCCCATAAACAATTGCTTGCTTGTCATCACTTGATGAAGGCCACCATTGCCAGGCTGCAAACAATAAAGCTGCAATGCAGGCTGCAGCAGCATATCGCCACATGCTTCCCAGTTTTCCCTGCTTTACCGGTTCAACGATCAATTCTTCCTCACTACTGTTTTCATCCACAGCATTTGCTAAGCGTTGCTGATGTTGTTCATAAAGCGATTCAACTTTACCAGGCTGATAGTAGTTGTATGTTTCTTTCCAATCGCCTGCAAGCACTTCATCTACATAAGACACATACGAATGCTCCTGTAATAAAACACGCAGATCTTCCTCTTCTTCATGCGTTATTTCTCCGGCCAGTTTTTTGGCCATGAGATTCCATATTTTTTCAGTTTCTGATTTGTCTTGCATAGTTGCTGATTAAGAAGGACAGCAGTAACAGAAAAAACTCCCTAAAGAATTTGAAAAAAATTATTAGCTGCGAAGGAAGTCTGCAATGAGTTCATCCGACATATCGAGACGAATGGTGTCTGCCACTCTTTTAACGGCGATGGTTAATTGCGCATCTACTGTTTTAGAAGAAATATCCAGCAGTTCTGCCACTTCTTTGTATTGTAATCCATCCATCTTGATCAAACGAAAGATCAGCTGGCAGCGGGGAGGGAGGCTGCTGATGGCCGTTTCAATTTTACGTGCTACCTGTGAAGATAAAAGATGTTCTTCTACATCAGGAACAATTGACAAAGCCTCTGTATAAAAGGTATCAAAAGGAACAACGTGGAGCTGTTTCCTTTTCATGGCGTTAATGGTGCGGTTTTTTGTACACACGTAGAGATACACTTTTGGATTTTCAACCCCGGTCAACTGTTCCCTTTTTTGCCAGATGGAGACAAACACATCTGATACAACTTCTTCTGCCAAATGAAATGATCCGCAGATAGAAGCAGAAAAATGGATGAGCCGGCTGCATACAATATGATACAGCTGTTCATACGCTTTCATGTTGCCAGTGGCAGTTACTTCCAGAAATAAATCGTTTACCTGTTTACCTGCACTATTCATGCTGTAAAAATAAAAGCATTAAAAAACGGATACCTGAACACAAGGTCATCTTATTATTAAGAATAAAACATCCCTTCGCTTGTTATTGACAAGCGCATAATCAGGTAATTAAAAGCATACATCATCCACCGTTTTCCTTTTGGGGGTTGCGGGTTATTACAGAAGCGTAGTCATGAGGATTGAGTGGCCAGAACAGTCGTTTCGGGTCACAAGGTATTACTCTTCATTGAAGCAAAAAGGGCATTTGATGATTTTGCACAATCGTTTCCACAAACCCAATTTGTGCAATTTGTATTATATCATTTGTGTTCATCTGCTCCCATCTTGTGGCTTGTTTCACGACATTATGAAAATAAAAAAGCCTCAACTTTCGTTGAGGCTTGTGGTGTGGGCCGGTTGTGAACCTACCACTTAACTATTTATAAATCAAAGTATTATGAAAAATATTTTCAAATCCTGTCGCCAAAATGTAGCTGAAACGAAGATAAGCTGTCATTTTGAACTGACAAAAACGCATTTTTTTTGACCCATTTTCACGCTCAAAAAGTGAAATATGTTTGCTTAAATTGAGGATCATATAATGAGCATTTATTGCAGTTTTATTAGAAACTCGAAGAATCATTTTTTACTAAATATGAAACATGAATCAAGATCCACCTATTGAGTATTTCTTTAATGTAATTGAGGACAAAATAAATGGGACAAGCCTTCTAAATTTTTTTTCTACTCTAAGAATAGAACAAGACCCATTTGAATTTATCAACAAGCTAGATCAGGAATTGAATCTGAATATGATTGAGATCGAAACAGATCAAGAGATTACAGATTCGCTTTACACAGGCATCACCAATGGTGGTAAAAAAGTGAAGGTAAAAGGTTTTGGGAGTAAAGGGCAGTGGACAAATTATATAGCAGTTTATGGAAATGATATTGTCGGGTGTTACAAACAGCTGCTGAAAACTTATTACAATACGGGAATACCCCTATATCGAGAAAAGCTCAACGTCTTAAATAATACCATTGCAAAATTGTCCGGAATGAGAAACTATACCTCGATACGAAATCAATTCTCGTTTGCAGGCAATACTACATTCATCGTCAGGAAAACAACGACTAAATTTTACCCAGTCCATTATACGTGGTTATCGCTGACAGAAAAAACAAGAAAAGACCTTAAGTGGCTTTTTCAAATTCGATTTGAAATTTATGATGAGTTACTGATGCAAACAAGATTAATACTTAGTGAACTTGAAAATGATAGTTATAAATATTCTTCCTTTCAGCTTAACAAAGCAAAAGGTAAATACATAATTGTCGAATTTATTGAAGCGTTAACAGCGAGAGGATCGTATCTAAGCTTAAGCAAGGACAAAAATGAAGCTCAAAAACAAAAAAACATTTTACTTGGTCATTTGTTTGATCTATTTGGTCTTGACCAAGCAAATTTTGCAAAACTTACATACAATTTATATAATAGAAATAACAAGGATCGCTTTCTTAAAGAACTTGTTGGTAAACTAGATCCCCTAAATAAAAAAGATGAGTAGTGGCTTATTCTGAATGCCCCCTTTAACAAGGCTATTTAAAACATTATAGTTTAACGTAAAGCCCGAATTCTGGAATATTTTATTCCAGAATTCGGGCTTTACCATTTTTAACGATCCGCCAATTTGCGTTTATAAAATCAAAAACTATGACTAATTCTGAGTTTTTTTCTAAATATCCAGAGAGCAAGGACCTATTTGATCGAGTTCTATCAGAATTTGAAGAAAAAATGCAAAAAGCCCATCGTCCGGCCAATGAAACAATAATTTCCGATGCGGAACTGATTCAACTACTTGGTGTGTGCAAGCGCACTACCAATACCTGGCGTTCGAAACAAATGATTGTTTTCATTAAGGTCGGCTCACTAATTTATTACAGATATTCAGAAGTACTTGCCTTTATGGAAAAACATGAGATTAAGAAAGTTACACTTAGAGATTCGCATCAAACAAAACATCATGGTCAAAAAAAATTGTAAAAACCCTGATTGCTATAAAGGGTTATTTCTTGCAAAAAGGCGGGATCAGCTTTTTTGCAGCGTTGCCTGCCGCAACCAGTTTAATAATTTCGAATACAAGCTTAGGATGGAGCCGTATAAGAAAATTGCGGATCAATTATATCAACAAGACCTTATTCTAGCTAAACTGTTACGAAATCAAAAGTCAGTCTTCCTAGATATCAACGGATTTAAATCATATGGTATTGAACTGAAAAATGCCAGACAGCTTGTTTATGAACAAGGGAAATTGATGAAAGCAATCTTTGTCTCCTTCGTCATTAACAACTTTAAAGACAATCATTATAAACTTGAACGACTATGAGCACAATTTACTATGGGGATAGCCCTTTACTATTTGATAGTGAACAAGCATTGCTTGAATACATTAAACATAAATCTATAACACAACCAGGTATGGTAGTTCTTGATTCATCCGAGACTAAGCGAACTACAACTACTTTTCCCTTTTATCGAATCTTGCTGATCGGTGGTTGCATAATAATAGCTATAATCATTCTCAAAGAACTATCTCGTCTTAAAGACAGCACTAATCAAAACATGGACGAAAGATTCAGGTAGTTTTGACGAATTCCCATCACTGACATGATTAATTTATACCCTTACCCAATCATATTTACCCCCTCTTTCAATAAATTTTTCCAAGTTATAATTGACTTCACTAAATGCGGCTTTAATACCTACTTCTAAAATCGGTTGGCTATAATTATGTGTTCCCGTTGAATTATCAAAGAACCTGCCTGCAGGGTCTACCATCACGTAGGAGCCTTTAATTTGCTCGTTACTTTCTGGAACAAGTATATCCTTCAATTCACTATGTCTATCCAGAAAGGTTCGAAAATCTAATACTGTAATAATTAAATCATTTATCCTATCATCATTTTGACCAATCATGGGTAATACTTGAAATACTTTCCACCTAATAGGATTAGCATAGCGTATAAACTGATTCATATCCTCTGTAAAATTGACTCTGCTTACAACCGTATTAATTTTCAACCCATATCCGAAAAACTTTATTTTATCTGATAGTTCCTTATAATAAGATAATTGCAAAGGCCTAAGTCCTACAACAGCTCGGCCAGTTAATAAGTTTGTTGTAGAATTCAAGCTATCAATACTTAAAGCGATCCAGTCAAGCTTTCCTTTGTTAGTTCTAAGAAAATAATCGCTTAGACGGCTGCCATTGGTAACCAGCATGGTTGTCATTCCAGCTTCTTTTGCTTTTGTAATCAATTCAGGGAGCCATGGACACAAGGTGGGCTCCCCACCAGCAAAAGTAATTTTCTCAAACCCAAAAGCTGCCAATTGACTCACGACTTCAAGAGCCTGCTCCTTTGGCAAATGCCCTTTAGGTAGTACACTTTGTTTTACATCCTGAAAAGTTGCAAAACAAAATTTACAACGCATGTTACAAGGCTCCCACAAGTGAAAATTGACTGACGGAATTAACTGTTTCGTGTTCATGTTGACTTGTTTTTGATTTACCCTAAGGGTGAAATCAACAGAACATAAAAAACATCAATTCGATAGTCCATTCAACTTCAAGGACAGCTTCGTGATTTCATTGGGCATTAGAAATCCCTCGCTGACACATCTTTCAAAGTTTCTAGTAAAAATTAATTTCATTTCCACCAACAGGGGATAATTTTCGAGTATTTCCCACGCAAGTTCTAACCCTTCATACCATTTTCCTGCTTCCAGTAAGGCTAGAGAGTAATTACGTGCGATTGATGGGTCATTAGGCAAGAATTTCAATGCTTTACTGTACATGAAAAATGCCTCATCAAATCGTCTTAAATCAGCAAGAATATTAGCTGCCGCACTAAAAGCCTCGCCGTCATTTGGATTTAATGCAATGCATTTTTGAAACAACAGTAAAGCCTCTTCTGGTTTATTTGCATTACCCAGGTCCAAAGCTCTGTCAAATAGATTATTATAATGAGAAGTTTTAATCAAATCTTCCGAATACAAGATCTGCTTATACTTTCTCGAGTCAAATACTGCTAAAGGTTTGACGCACTCGTGAAACATTTCCCTGACTTCAGAAGACAAGTCACTATTAAATGCCAAAGAAATAAATGATCCAATTTGTTGATCGGATTGAATATAAACGCTAAGATCCTTGATATTTGTTATTTCCTGATTCTCCAGCGCTCTTAAGAGTTCAAAATAATTCACTTTTTCGCATCCATTTTCCAATACACCAACATTTTCAAATGAAGTTGAAACAACCCATTTAATAACCGGTTTTTGAACAGAATAAATTGGATTTTCATTCAAGAGATATCTTTCTGCTCTTACTATTTGATTTATCGCTTTTCTGTCGGAATTTATACTTTCGAAATACGCATCTTTTAGGTCAAGACGAAAATAGCTGCGCTTTAACTGAACTAATAAAAGATCGTGGTCATCCTCAATAAAAATATCAATATCCCCATCTATAATATTGGCCTCTTTATCGTTTGTTACTTTTACACGCCACCCCTTATTTTGAAATAAGTTTCCAAGATGTTGTTCCATTTCAATAGTCTCCACCCGTCCACTCCCTTTACCAGATAATGCCATCTGTGCAAATGAATAAAACCAGCCATTGTTTGCAAAAAACAGCATCGGGCAAAAAAGAAAATCTCCTATTCTTATGAATGGCGTTTCAAAAACGTTATATCTCTTTTTGAACCTATTAAATCGATTATTTGAATCCAGTTTTAAACTAAAGAACGTAATAATCTCCTCTGTAATATTTTCCGGAAGTCCAGATAAAGCTTTTTGATTAAGAGTTTTGTATTCCACCCTTGACATCATAAAAAAGGGTTCTTGTATATTACCTGAATGCAAATTATTCAGGACTAATTTTTTATACGACATGAACCAATCGGTCGATTCTCCACTTAATGATCTCAAAGGGTATTCATATCTAATTAATTTGTTAAATGAATACTCGAAAAGGGGAGCTAATAAATCCTCAGGATTACTTTCAGATTTGCCGTATTTAAAGGTCCGACAAACCATATCCTCAAGTAGCAACAATGTGGCGTACTTCGATGCAGCTAATTTTCGATTCAACTCAACATCTTCCACATTTTTGCCAGGTATTACAATCAATTGTTCACGCTCTAAATGCTCGGTCACATCCATACCCTGAAAGACATAACTTAAATGATTCACTGCATATCTTACCCCATTGACAATCCATCTATAGTGATTTACAGGAGTTGAGTTAAAAATAACAAGCTCGTCTTGTTGAATAGGCTCGATTTTCAAATCAAAGCTATATGGATCTATTTGAGTGTTTTTAAAATTAATCCAATTGCTTATGCTTGTTAAAAGAATAACCACAGGATTCTCCTGCAATACAACTTCATCATTGGATATTGTGCGAAAGAAATTGAAAAAATGGCTTGAGAATGTTTCCGAGCTATTTATGTTCTCTATTTTCTCGGGAAACCTCATTAAAACAAGTTCAATAAATAAACTATAAACAGCTGAAAGGTGATGGATAAATTCCTGACTATCTGATTTAAATCTTACTACTTCTAACCATGTTACACTGCAAGACAAAATATCGCTTAATGAATGATTGGATGTTTCTTTAAGTGCGACTTCTACTTCATTCCATAAATTATTCTCAGTAACAAAAAGATTTCGCCATACCTTTTGATGAATCCTAAAATCTGCATTTAACGGCACAAGACATATGTTTTCAATTCGGTCAGGTCGGAGAAAAACTTGATTAGTTCTTATAGATCTAACGAAAGTTATAGGGACTTCAGTTGCCAATTTGAGTTCTAGTTCCGGAATACTCTTTCGATAGTAGGTAAAATAATTGAATAATAGCTGATCCGCAGATTGGGACGTAACCAAATCTGAAAAAACATCATTTCTTAAAATAAAAACTTTCCAAAAAAAATCAGCTGAATCGGAATCGGAAAGCCAATTGATTTTATTTTCTTTTGTAGACTCTCTTTCAGCATATGCTATAAAATGATTTGCACCTGCCGTTAATAGAGTTTCAAAAGCCAATTGGTATTTCCCATCTGCGAATGCTGCTTTTGATGCAACATTAATTTCCCTTTTATCAGTCATAGTCAAATTTATTGATTATCGCAAGCGATATTTGACTATGTCGTAGTAAAATTAAAAGTTTATTTTAAACTTTCAGAAAAATATTCATGAATAAATATTTAGCTTTTTTGTATGTCAGTTTTAGCTTTTAAATTATCTTTCGGCAACATCTAACTAATTGTTTCTCCCTATGCATTTGTCCACCCTCAATGAAAAGCAAAAAGCTTCTGTTCTGTCTGAAAATAAACGATTGCTTGTACTGGCCGGTGCCGGTTCAGGTAAAACAAAAACGCTTATTCAAAAGCTCCTCTATTTAGTCAGTGAAAAGCAAGTAAAGCCATCTGAAATACTGGCAATTACCTTTACCAAGAATGCAACCAATGAAATGGTAGATCGCTTGATTATCGCCGGCGATAGTAGTGGTGAATATGAAGCGCTAATCAATGATAAGCTCGCCACCAAGGAGTCTATTGAATTTGAACGCAAAAGCCGGAAAGTGGGTTGGATCGCCAACCTAACAGTTAAGACATTTCACTCGCTATGCTATCAAATGCTGAAAGCAAGTGGGGGCGCTACCTTTGACAATCGTTTCAGATTACTAATAGACGACCAAACAGAAGATTTAAAAGAAGGAGAAGAACATAAAACAATTGCACCAGAAAAGGGATACGACATCCTACATAAGATGTTACTGGAACAATGCAAAAATGTAGCATACCTACTAAAATTAAAAAGATACATTCTTGATTTCTATGTAGACAAATCCTATGTAGACAAAACGATCAGATCCAAAAACTTCCCTAATCAGATTCTCTATACAACACTTAAAGGTGAAAAAGTTAGATCCAAATCCGAACGTGATATTGCCGACTGGCTGTTCCGTCATAATATCAAATACAATTATGAACCCGTTGTAAATTTTAAAGATTTCCCATTTAACCCCGATTTTTTTATTCCGCAGGCAGATTTATACCTGGAGCACCGAAGTGACAAAAGCTATAGCACCGTTAACAAAGAAAAGCAATTCGACTATGGAGGTAGAATTTGTGTAAATACTTATGAGGGAATGACTCATGATTCCACATTGTTCAACCTGGCTCTTGAACGGATCATAATGGGAAAAATAACTGATAAAATATCGCAGCTTGCTGCATTAAACTATGAAGAAGAATTTCAAAGTTACCAGGATAAAGTAAAAGAGTTTTTAAAAATGGTGATGCGGGTACAATCGATGATTAAAGCAGAAGCCATTGATTCCGACGACCTGATTAGTAAATCCATTAATCATCAACATGAGCGAGTACGAGTGTTCTATGAACTAGCTGTTCCGCTTTTAAAATCGTATGAGCATTATTGTGTCAATCGATCTTATCTTGACTTTGACGATTTAATCATTCAATCAATCCGACTTTTAAAAGACAATGCAGAAATAAGACAAGCCTATCACGATCGTTTCAAATACATCATGGTTGATGAATTCCAGGATGTAAACAGTCTTCAGGTCAAGTTGTTAGAACTGTTAATTACACCAGATTCTCAGCTTTTCTGTGTTGGTGATGATTGGCAGAGTATCTATGGCTTCCGTGGATCTGAAGTAGATTATATTGTCAATTTCAAAAAACACTTTCCTGGATCGGAAGTTATTCAGCTTGATGTAAACTATCGAAGCACGCAAACCATTGTAGGGGCCAGTACACAGGTAATCAGGAATAACAAATTCCAGATTGACAAAGAAATCCGAGCGTTTAAGCAAACGCCCAGTAAAATCCATATTTATCGTTCAAAGAATATAGAAGAAGATGGCGTTGATTATCTGGTAAGGAAAGTAAGAGCATTACAAGATGAAGGAATCAGACACGATGAAATATTGATTTTATACAGAAGAAGTAAAATGTTTCATCCCTACCGTGAAGCTCTTCGGATGGCAGGTTTGAAAGTAACAGCCAAAACGATTCATGCGTCTAAAGGTCTGGAAGCAAAAATTGTTTTCATCATAGGACTTACAGAGGGCAGCGGAGGTTTCCCAGACATTTGGCTCGATGATGCAGTGTTTAGAGTAGTTAAAGATGTAAAGTACGATATGCTGATGGAGGAAGAACGTCGGCTTTTCTACGTTGCCTTGACCCGAGCAAAAGATGAGATTTACTTAATAACTGAATTAGGTAGCGAATCCACCTTTATCGCAGAAATACCCAATGAGTTCTATGCTGTTAACAAAACAGAATTTAAAAATATCATTCAGCCGATTTCAGTTTGTACAACCTGTCAAACGGAAATAAAGGAATGGTTTACTTATTGTCCCAATTGTGGTCAGTTAATCTGATGTTGAAGACACTTCTTTTAATTCGGGGAAAAGAAAAAAGGCAACTTCGGCAATATCCGGATCTTGCGGCGGCATTGTTTCATAATAATCTTCCATGCGCTGTTTAAATGTGCCCTTATGATCCCGCTTCTTAATGTCGTAGATTACATCGTAGGTTTCCATGGCATGTATGATCAATTCAATGTGAGAACGATAATGCTGCAATGCATTGTTCGCAATGCCCAACAAATTATGATAGTTGATACCAAAAGGGCGACGCATTTTAAATGAAGCTATAGATAGCAGAGGCATATGATGCTGAAATGCTTTTGCAATAAGAACGGAGTTATTCAATTTATAGGCAAAGCGGGCCAAGCTCCAAGTCAGGCACTGATATTCGTTTTTAAGTTTCTCGTAGCTGCTTTTTAAATATACAAGGTCAGCAGATTTACTTTGATACCCCCTTTCGTAAAGCTTTTGCAACATGTACATAAAATCCTTCTTATCAGACATCGTCATTCCAAACTTAACTAGTATGGTAAAAGCTGTTTCCCCCTTAACCTCTATCTGAAGGTCAGGTGCCAAGAAAGGAGACTCAATTAAATAAACTGCAAGGTTTATTCTCTCTGGCTTAATAAAAGAATCAATAAGCCAGTCTGTAGGTTGCCACGGAATATTTAGATTGCCTTGAATAATTGATTTTATGTACTTGCTCTCTTCAGCATCAAGTTCATGCAGGGCTGTGCTACCGTAAAATTTAGGTTTTGTGGGGTTTAGGAAAAAATCGCAAAAATGAATTGCAACTTTTTCCAGGGTTTGCTTTCGGTAAGGATTCATTATGCAAAGGGATAACTTTTATTTAGGTTGATAAGGAAAAATAGTCTAAAATTTCAAAAAACGGGAGAATATGATACTTATAACTGCGAGTATCCCTAGTCCCCATGTAACATAAATCAACGTCTTTACTCTTTTCTCCGATGCCTTTATTAATTGTTGGAGAGCGATCTGATTCTGTTCCACAATGGACTCAATTTTCTGGGTGGTCGCCCTGTTCTTTTCGGTAATTTCAGTGAACCGGTCCATAAAATTACGCTCAAGATTATCAATCCTTGTTTGAGTAGAGTTTACAACAGATAACAGCCCTGTGACCAAAGATTGCAAACGTTCAAAACGATCTGGAATCTCCAAAGATTTAAATTCTCCTATTTGTTCATTAAACTTTGCGTGAAGCTCTTCATTCATTTGCCCGATAGCGCCCTTAAATTTTTCAGTGTTATCTTTAGATTGTTCAATTGCTTCTGCCAATTGGCTTTTATTATTAGCAGCTGTAACTTCTAACAACTTTTCAAGCTTGCTAAACTTCCCATCAAAATCAGCTTTTACTAGTGTTTCTGAAGCCTTGTTCAATTCTAGTAAAGTCGATTTAGTAGTCACGTCAATATCGTTCACGACTTGATTTAACATACTTTCAATTGAATTGAGCCGAACTGGAAAATCAACAGCATCAATTTTATTTGATATGCTTGCAACTGAACTATAGATACTTTCGAATGCTTTATATGCTTCTTGGATTGTAGTTAGATTTTCCAGATGATAGTTTTCAGCATTTGCTACAGCACTTACAGCAGTTTCAACATTACTTTTTGCTTCTTTTAAATATGTCACAGCTTGCTTAAATTCATGCAATTCATTTTCAAGCACTGTCAACTCTTCTGCCAGTCTGTTCAAAATAACATTAGCCATATTATCCAAGTGTTTTATTAAGTAATTTTAATGAATTTGTAATTGATGAAACTTTTTTAACTGTTCTTGTTAAGGTGATGATTTCGAAACTGAATTCTATCTCGTGAGTTATTAGCCAGTCCTGTAATAGCTCATTTTTAAAAACAACTAAATCGTAATATTTTTCAAATTTTCTTTTTAATAAATTGTCCTCTAATTTTTCAAATTCTGCCAATTTTTCAAATCCAATGACTAATTGTTCAATAGCCTCTTCCATTAATCGCTTATTTCTAAATTCCAGCATGAATAATGTAAACGCATTTAAAAGACGGAAAACATAATTTTCGGGTGAGTTTGTTATCATCCTGATACATGCACCCCGAAGATGCTTCGTATTTTCAACTTCGGTACCCGTTGAATCACTTGAAACGTATTCCATAAAATTCCACACAACTTTAAGATCAAAACTTTTACCATTTTCTGTGATATCTGTTAGTGAAGCTGGAATTACGTTTCCCTTTTCATCTGTAAAGAAATAACCGATACGAGCATATTTCGAGTTGAAATATAGATCGATATACTCTCTTAAAAAAAGATTCCCATCCTTGCCCTTCTCGATCGTTTGAATACATGCATCCCTCATTTCTTTTATGGCATTTGAGCGCTTCTGTTTAATACTTTCGTAAACAAACTGTATCAGAAAATGCAAACTTTTTCTTAAGTAAGTAGGTTCGTCAAACTTATCAATCTCTTTCAAGCGTTGCTTAGCGGCCTTCTCAGAATAGAATTTCTTTAGATATACCTCTACCTGATGTCTGTACTCTTTATCTGCTTTCTTGATACCGTAAAGAGTAAACGTATTGGAATTAAAATTAACAGTGTAATCATCAATAACACCTAGTGTTGTAAGTCGGTATATCGCCCTTTCTGTATCTTGTTTATTTCTATACCCATTAAAATATGCCGAGAATCTACGAAACGTTTCTCCTAATGGTCGTTCGGCTTTTCTATCTAATTGATCAAAGAATATTCTTAGTTCAATTTTATTCCCAGTTAGGGACTCATACTTAGTTTGTATTTCTTCAATGAAATCATCGGAGTTATTACATTTTGCCCGGATTTTTTTCATTTCTTCATCCGTAAAACGATTTTCATTAAGTATTCTTCTTATCCAATCCGCCAGCGTTTTAATCCTCTCTTTATGGTTATTAATAAATCCAACTTCTACTTTATAACTATCACCATTACTTTTTGCCTCTAACAATCGTTCTATTCCTGCTTCCTTATCAGACAATTGTATCCACTCCCATGCGGGTACCTTTAAATTAAGATTACGAATATAATTCACTACTAAATTTAAAACCCTCAATGACAGATCCTGATTAATTGTGTTATTTGTATTTATCGTTAAAGTATTCAAATCGATGAAGCCTAAGGAACTATTAAAGCCACTGTTGATATATAGCCGTTTGTTAACACCGCCTTCCCAATATTTACAATTTAACTCAACTTCCAGTTCCTGTAAGATTAGGTTTTCAATTTCAGCGGTCCTATCAGGAAAATATATTTCTGTTAATAGTTCATCTAATACAGCCATTTCTTTGCTGATGCCTTTAAATGAATTATTATGAAAGTAAAAATTAATTTCCTGGTCATGATCCAGCCTATCGGTTTCCCCCTCAATTTGAAAAGTTTGCCTGTTAATTAATAAGTAAGCAATTGCCAAATCACGGTCTCGTCCTGCTCTACCAGCCTCCTGAACAAAGCTTTCAATTGATCCTGGATAATTCAAATGGATAGTATACCGAATATTGGGTTTATCAATACCCATTCCAAATGCTTTGGTAGCAACCATCACATTAAGTTTGTTTTTCTTGAACAGATCCTGGTTCTTTATTGACTCTTCGACTATAACAAGGCTATTTTCATCTTGCTCATCACCGGCACCCATAAAATATCCTGGCCTTATCTCGCTCCTTTGGGAAACGTGATCAAAAATCCCTTCAAGATTTACAGGTGATCCAAACCTCTCGGGTTTAAATTGATCTGTTATACCGTATGCACCTGACTTATGTGGGCAAAAAATTAATCCTCCATTAGCTTGAGTGAAGAATTGATTTGGGTTATAATTTTCCAGACGAATACTCTTAGCCCTTTCACTTGTTAGTGTGTGATTTTCTTCCCAATCTTTTTGAGTAAACAGCAGATCAGTATTCCCATTAAGAACCTGCAGTGCTTCTGGCAAATTATCAAGAAGCTCGAAAATTCTTTTTCGTTTTGCCGATCCAAGAGCTTTTTTTAACTTCCAAATATCTTGATAAGCTATATTGGGAATAGAAACATCCTCAATAAAGAATTGAATTTCCGGGCGAATTGTCGACTCAAATCGTACCAGCGAATCTTCCTCTAACTGATATGACCCATACCCTGATAGCTCCCGTTGTATATCAGCCAAAACATCATACGAAGCAGTAGCCGTCAATCCAAATAAGGGAACAGGAATACCCATGGCAGTTTTACAATACCTGTTTGCATTTATTCCAAGTCGTAAATAAGACGTTCTAAAGTCATGTCCCCATTCTGAAACGCAATGTGCTTCATCAATAATACAATAATTGAAAAAATGTGAGTCTTCATTCATTGTACGTAGCATATCTCTGAATTCATCCATTTGAAGGCGCTCAGGCGATATAAAAACAAATTGAGCTTGGCCAGTGACCATTTTTTTGATAGCCATTTGCTTCTGCTCACCAGTTAAAGTAGAATTTATAAATAATGCGGAATGAATTTGATTATCAAATAATCCATCAACCTGATCTTTCATTAATGATCGAATTGGATCAATTACCATGCAAATGCCCGGTTGTAGTAATGCTGAAAGCTGATAGGTTATAGATTTACCTCCTCCAGTAGGCAATAGTCCAATAACACTCTTTGCCTGAAGTGCCTTACTTATAATAGGTATTTGACCTGGCCGGAACTCATTCTTTCTGAAAATGCTCTTTAGAAAATAGGTCAACGCAGTTTCACGTTCATTGTAATGTACCCAATGTTCATCTACTGTTTTATAACATAACGGTTCAAATTGAATATGCCGTGCAGTTTGAATGAATACTTTAGCTTCAACATAATGAACACTTCTAATTGTAAAAACCGGACAAAAAGCCTTAACAGGAAATACTATGCCTTGCCTCTGTAAAATGGAAATATCAATTACACAATCAAAATCAGAGGCAGCATCATACTGAATGATATCGAATACATTAACTCCATATTGATATAGAGAGTGTTTAAACTCGCTAGATGAAAATATTATCAATTCAATTTCAGGCAATTCAATAGTTTCTACTGAAAGTGAATTAAGATTGGCAATTGTTACTTTAAGATCCTCGATAGCCAAAGCCGCACAAGGAACATCTCTCTCAACAACTGCAATTCGCCATTTAGAATCTAATTTTAAAAACCCTTCTTCCAATAGCTGTAAAATTGTCCGCTGTATTCTTGAAACGCCAAATGGAATTAATGTGTGTTGCAATACTTCCTTTTCAAATTCACTTTTCAAAAGGTTGGTTTTGTAAACCTCTAAAGTTTTATTAAACCATGGATTATTGACAGCATCTTTAAAAACAGTTTTTAACGTATGAATATAGTTTCCATTTCTAAAGTTTACAGTAGGAATACGAATTGTGTTATGCCAGCCAACTTTGGCTAACACTTCATCCCTTTGCCCATCAAGATATCTTTGGCTATCATTATAATGTTGACGTCCATCAACTTCCACAATAACTCCTAATGGCTTATTTAACTCTGAGTAATTAAATTCAACTGCAAAATCAGTCCTTTGCTGTTCAAAATCAGTTCTTACATGCTGAGGCAGCTTTTGGGAAAGGTTATCCTTTAAAATACTATTGATAGTACGCTGAGTGTTTAATAATTGCAGCACAGCATCCCCTGATTCGTCAAATACCTGATTGAATGTATTGAAAAAGAACTGTTGCTCATATTCACTACCCAAGTTATTTTCATGTTGATTCCAATCATTAAAAATCTGTTCTGCAGTTAATCTGGGATCAATTATATGCAAAGAGGAAAAAACTATATTCTTATTTGCATGAATCTCATCCGACCACTTCGCCTTTATGCCAAACTCATCCGTTTCAATACTAAACAGGCTGCTTTGATTACTTATATATTCTAAAACTGTAAGATTAGGCCTAGTTGGTGTGCCTCTTTGAAGTTGGTTTGCCAACATACAGTATACAGGATTATCAAACCGCTTTTTTTTAGTCAAATTTTTACCTTCCAACTCAAAGAAACTCAGGCTATGAAGTAATTTTCTCGTCCTTTGCTCTAAAGGAGTTCCTTCATCAAATAATTCGATTAAGCCGTCTAACACAGTACCTGCAATAAGTTGCATTTTTCACTTGATTAATTTATTTTCATATTCCTCTGATTGATTAATCTCATTCTTACCAAGAAATTCAAACTACAAAAAAATAACCCTTACGCCAAATCAATAATCTCCAAATTAAAAGAAAGTTCGTTCGCTAACTCTTCAGGCAATGGAATTCGTTGTGCCAACTTATCTGTTGTAGCTACATCAACTTTATACTTTTCTCCCATCACAATATTAAACCAGCGTTCTCTTTCTGTTACAACTCTATACATTTTCTCATCCTGTGTTTCACTGATGTACGGCAGATATACCTTTATTGACTTCCCGCATTTTTCAGCTTTTGCACCAATTCGATCGACTCTACCTGTTCGTTGTTCAAGTGTGCTGGGATTCCAACAAAGATCATGATGGATGATATGCCTGCAGTTAAGATGGAGATCGACTCCTTCAGCCATAACGCTGCTTGTAATTAAAATATCCGGGAAGAAAGGGGTGTTGAACGTTTTCATCAGTTTTTGTCGTGCTTCCGGTTTCGTAGCACCGTAGCAAAGCCTGACATTAGCCATAACTGTACTATCCTTTTCATCCGCCTTTTCCACTTCATCCAAATCTTCAAGAATTACGTCTTTTACTCTGATTCCGCCTGGCTGAATTGATTTTAAATGATTAATATAGTCTTCTCTATCTTCCCTTCTATTCCTCAAAAAGACGAGAAAGTTTTTAATCATCCCAAGGAGAGTCACTCCAGAATTATCAGTCGTGCTGAACGATTTTTCAAGCCATTCAATATCATAGTTTCCTTCGCTGGCTGCAGCAAAACGAACAAGAAAAGATGGGGTACGCATATAGCGGAGAATCAACTCTATAATCTCTATGCGGTAGATTTCAAGTTCGCTGAAATCGTCAATTAGCTCATTAAGAATTGACACTGATTTCTTGTACAACAAAGAGTCTTTATCGGTGATTTTGTCGGCTATCTTTTCCAACTGATCAAAAACTTCATCTTCACTGCATTTTAATATCTCAGCTCCTCTCACTTTGATGTTTTCTTTCATCGCCTCGGACATGTATTTTCTTAAGGCCTTAGCAGTAGCAATATAATGGCAAAAGACAAGCACCTTCTCTCCTTTAGTCCAAAGAGAAATAGCCCGATCAACCGTTGGCTTCACTTTAGGATGTGTGCTCCCTTTGCTTGCCGAAATACTCAATGCCTCATTTAATTGATCAAGATACCAATCAGCTACCGAATCAGTTGCAGTGTCGGGTTCTACCAGATCATCATCGAGGTCTGTAATATTCCCAATCTCTTTTTTCAAACGTTCTTCTCTCGTAAAACGAAATGCTTCAAAACTAGAGGCTAAGCCTTCTGCAAAAACAGGTCTTTTATCGGGTTGAATTGTTGTTAATCTGGCTGCCAATAAAAAAGGCAGCATCGATTCCTTTGTTACTTCAAGCCCCTGGGTCAACTGACTTATTGCTTGATCATCCTTCTGTATAAGATTACCTGCTAAATTATCTCTTCGGGGAATACCATCATAAACTCCTTTTAATTCCCGAGGTTTCAAATGACGAATAACATATTTTTTTAGCAATGTCTCCACAATACCAAGTTTATTTCGAGCAATCTGATAATCCTCGATCACTTTTTGAACGACAGGAGTAAGTGTAGCTTCTTCGCTATTAACAGCCAGCCACCATTCATATACATCAGTGTAAACTTTATTATTCAGCGTTAAATCTTCAGTCGTTAATTTTCCCCAACTTGAATCAAGCTTTCTGGCTGCAATCTGCGAATTATCTAATTGCGTAAGTAAAAGATCCAGTTCTTCTTTATAACCTGTGCTACCTATTACAGGAGCTATTGAATTTGTCCAGTTAATTGTTTTAAAACGTTCAAGAACTCTGAATAATTCGTGATGGCCCAATTGAAATGGAGTAGCTGTCAAAAAAATCATCCGATCAAATTGACCAGTTAATAATCCAGCCTCTTCTTCAGCTAGTGGATTATGAAACAACTTTGTGACTAATTGCGTTTGTGCATTTTTGAGATGATGTGCTTCATCAAAAATTAATAGCGGAAGGTGTAATTTTATTTTCTTCAAACAGCTTGCCCATAGAGATTTTGCTTCATCATTTAACATTCGTCTCACATTCTGCAAACGTTGCTTAATATTATCCGAACTACGTTTTGGCAATTCCTGTCTTAAATCCTTATAAAGGTTATCGAGCTGACTAGTTGTTAACTTATCAAGCTCATTAATAAATATAGATGAAACCGGATCGTCATCTTCTGCATTGAAGAAGCCATTTTTCACCAAAATTCTCTTCCACTTAGAAGGATGTGCATCAAATAACAAACGCCAGATATCAATACTTCTGTTTTTATTTTCGATATATAGCATTTCTACCAGGCTACCGGCATATTTCCCCAACAATTTATATACTTCTTCAGTATCTCTTCTTCTATACAGGGCTTTCTGAATAATGGCCAGTTTTATCCAACCATCACTCATACTTCTGGTTAAGGCGCCATGAGTTAAGAAAATAATAGCAGCTCGTTTATCTTCATCGTCATCTAAAAGATTTAGAAATTTTTCAGGCCTTTCTGCGACTTCGCATCTGAGATTAGAACGTATGGCTGGATTTGTTATGCAAGACTCCCTGAACAGACGAAAATCATTTGGCCATTTTGCTGTAAGATTATGAGGAATCATTACAACAACAGGTTTCTTGTCTTTTAAATAAATAGACACTGCTGCAGCTAGTGCAACAAATGTTTTACCCATACCTACCTCATCGGCCAGAATAACACCTGGCTGATCCTTTAATCTGTGAAGGATTGCATCAGCTGTTCGTAATTGCCTTTGCGCATCCTCCAAGCTAATCCGATCAGCTACATGTAGATTTATGGATTCGTGTAAAGGATAACTATAACTCATAGATTGCTTTTTGTAAGGCTTTTGCCGAATAATTTTCTACTGCTGTTTTAGAGTCTTCCATATCCACACTAATCATACCTGCCATAGATTCAACGACTTTTTTGATCTCCGCTTTCACAATTTCTTTCGTAATAGAAATCTCCGTTTGCTGTGGAATAACCCGTGATAACTCTAAAGCTAACTCAGCAATCAAAAATCTCTTTTCCTCTTCAGACTTCGCCTCATTTACGATAGCATCCAGTAATGATTTTACACCAATCGGACCATACAATCTCCAGTTAAGCGATTCAATTGTGAATACAGGTTTTTCCAGCCTCTCTCTCAGAGACCTCATAGCATATGAAACCCTTCTGGTACGCTGCAAAAGAAAGCGACTTGTATCAACTAACTGATGTGGATCAAGAATTGCTTCATCCTGACTATTAGATTTTTGATTACGTAGTACCCTTTCAATCATACCTAACAATCTATGCAACGGCTTATTTGACGAAAGTATTTGCAACAAAGCCTCAAGAGGTAAATTTTTCAATGCATCAACCGGCGGCAACGTAATTTGATTTTCAACTACCACTGGCCAATAGGCTTTACCATCAGCGCCGGGCCAGCTCACAAAAAGATAATCGGGTATCAACTGTGTATCCCACTTCAATTGGATGCTATTCTTCCTCTCATTAATCCATTGAGCTGACTCATAAATACTTTTTGCAGAATGCTGTTTCTTATCATTTTCTCCAGTCCAGATCTTAAAGCCTTCGGGAGCAGTACCCGCCTGCAAATCAAAATTCAATTCAAGTATAAATTGATCACTTACATTTCGTAAAACTGCTTCTTTAAAAAATAGAGGCAGCTCGAGATAATCAGTTTCCAAGTTATTCTCATCTTCATTGAGACGATACTTAAAATGTAAGAGATCGTCTTCAAGTGGCTTTGAATCTGGATCACTTGCGCAAAGCAAATCATAGCCTTTTTTATTGCGACTCTGTGAAACTGTATACACTAAGTTAGCTTCATAATTAGTACGCTTACCAAGTCCCAAGGCTGCAGAAGTAAAGTTGCTGGAGCCAATCTGAAAAAGATGTACATCCTCTTTAGAAAGCCAGAGGGTTTTCAGATGAAGAGGTCTTGGAACATTCTTTCCTTTTTCATTAATACCCGTCTCAAGTACCTGATAAAAGCAAATCGTCTGTGACGGCTTTGTTATCTCTTTCAAAAATTCAGGAGCATTCACTACTAATTCATTACTCTCGACAGATACAAGCTCAGCAGTAATATTATAAGCAACCTCCACTGGTCCTCGCTGTTGCAGTATCTCAAATATTTTTAAAGATGGAGTATTCGCAGTTTTTTCAGCATCAAAAAAAGGACTTGTAACAAAAGCCCAGTCGGGAGGCGAGTTAAAACGACTATCCCATACTTCCCGCAACCTGGATAATGCATTCTTTTGTCTTGGAGAAACAAACAACGCTTGAACTGAAACTTCATCATTTTTATATTTCCTCGTAACAATATTCCATTTCGTTAAAGTGGATTTAATCTCACCATGCAGTTTTGCAAACCTTGCCTTTACGGTATCTCCGCACTGTTCGTTTGCCAATTCATTTAGAAATACTAAAACCTCATTGACAATTTTTAGATCTGCATCACTATCGGGATAATAATCAATACAACTAAACACCTCTTGGTTAATACAATAGCCACTTTCTGTAAGATTTGCTGAACCTATGATAAGTCGAATACAGTTTGACCAATGCAACAACGTAATCTTTGCATGCATGATGCCATTTTTTATACGGCATGGAACAAGATCCCATCTCAAGCTCCGGCTTCCTTTGCAATGATTTTGGTCAACTAACACAATTCCTCCATGAAGGCTGGCGAGTTTTTCTTCCCGTTCAATTAAAAAGGCAACACCATCATTCTCCTTTTCAGTCTCCATCATCAGGAAACGTGTAAGACATTCTTCATCAAAAAAATCAGCATCAAAGGTGAATGTTGTGCTGATAAACGCAATCGGGATCGTCTTTGCACTATTATCTGTACCCTCCACTATGTCAGGAGCTCCCCAACAATCCAATAATGTTTTATACGCAGTTTCGTTTGCCATTTATCTTTTATAATTTTCCAAGGTCTGTCAGAAAAGATTGTAATGTATAAGTCCTGTATTGATGAACATACTCTTCATTAAGCTCTGCAACACCTGCTTGAGTTGTATTTAACAGAAATACATCTGACGAATGCTCTAGTATCCATGGCGCTTTGCCATTGGGAGGTTTACTTCGTTGCACTTTCATGTGATGCGCAAACAACAGAAGGACCCACTCATTTCGTTCAAAACTTTCCCGTAGTTGCTGAAAATTATCCAGGAACAAACTTGCTTCATAGGTAAACGGTTCAAGTAATAAGTCTGCTTCCTGAAAAGCAGCAGGTAGTTCTTTACAAGCTTTTTTGACATGTACTAAATCACTCAGTTGCGATATTGTTCCTTTTTTGCTTTGATGTGACTCCATCCATTGAAGTATTTCATAGAATGCGTTGTATAGCAACCTGCACACTCTTTCATACGATTGTATTGCCAATAACAATGGCTTAATGCCAGGCGATTGTTGAAGAAAAGCTGTATGAACTGTTTTTTCAGAACCTGACTCTACGGTTTTCTGTCCTTCAACAGAAGCAAGAAAGCGGATTAACTCTGCTCTTGATTCTGATTCAGCATTTACTAATACATTAAACAAAGCCGTTGCTTCTTTTTTACCGGGGCTTTTGGGTGCCAACGACTCAGCGAGTTTATTATAAAATTCCCAACTCCACGGTTTAGCAACTGCACCAGCTTTTAATCCTGCTCGCACTGCATCTTCTATCTTCTTCCGAAATTCATAACCCGGAGTTCCGGCAATGCCAACCCTGAACCCATTTAATCCTTGTTCATTTTCCCAAATATCAACCAATGAAGAACCGAACTCCCCAACCATATCGTCATCCACTAATTTGATGCCCTTCGCCAATGTTCTATACACTCCATGGAAACCAAAAACAGTTGGTGTTTTTAAATACCTGTTTGCAGATAATGGAATACCATCACGCATGGAGCGTGTTGTTTTTTCTCTGCCGGGCATACCTAATAGCTGGTTGGGATCTGTTTTATCAAAGCGTCTCACTAGCCCACTTATCACATACCATTCATATACTTGCCATGGAGGTGATACTTCATCAACAGCAAGTTCCTCTTCACTGAAACAAGAACATGCTACAGCACCAACTGCAATAGAAGTGAGATACCGTGGATGTTTCATACGTTCCCTCAAATCAGGTGCAAGCCGCATGGCCAAGCGATCGGCGATTGTGTAAAGGCCGAGGGGATCCAATGTGCCTTGACTGTTTTCCAATGTTTGGTATGCCGATAAACTGGGTAGATACATTATGAACTTTCTTGAATAGATTCAAATATTTAAAGAACTCAAACGTTCGTCAAGTTCATTAATCTTTACTGAGCTTTTCCATAAATCATTTAAGGATAATGGCCCTTTTACCAAACTTTTGTTTGGATGAGCAATTGCATTCCTTAATCCTCGCAGTAAACCCGATCTTTTATCAAAATCTTGCTGCTTTTTATAACCAAGTAATTTATACAGATGATGTTCACAAGCCAGCAGAAAAAGATCACTCAAATAAAGATATTCAATTATGCTCCCATCAAGTCCTTTTAAAGCATCACCTTTGTATCGTTTTACAGTATCCAATGCAGATGGTATTTGTTTTTCTTCACCTAATTTTTGAAGACTCCCCAATATAGTTTCAGTCGCAAGATGCTGATGTATAAATTTACCCATCCTTCTTTCCAAAGTATTTATCAAGTTAAAATAATAGAGGGCAACATGCTTACAATTGAGGTTACTGATACTGATCAGGCCAACTATCTCAGAATGATTAGTAAGAAAAAAGAAATTTCGCTTGCTTTCAAACATTAAACGAATTACATCTCTGATATTGGTTAAATAATAGAGCTTATCCGCAGACTCTATTTTTTTCAGTAAAATATTTTCAGCAGAATACTTCCCCCACTCGACCGTACGATAATAACTATCTATTGACGAATCCTTATTCATCTTAGGCAAAATATCAAATTGATATTTAGACATAGTGCTAATTGCGTCGTTCGTGTTTTCTCTAAATCTTACACATATCCAATCCTGCTTACTGATACCTACAAGCGCAGCATGGACTTCCGGGTTGCCTGATTGTTTAAAGTATTGATATTCTTGCATGAGCTTCTGTTATATAAAATGAACCTTCAGAATTATTGTTCATTAAATTATCTACCTATAAATTTCTAAGTCTAACAATATTCGGTTCAATCCATTCAAATAGATGCTGATATCTGCCGTTGCTTAGTTTCGTTCTTTGCATCACCTGGTACGATGGCAAATCCGTATTGTCCTTTCTTCTGTAAAGTTCCCGCCGATTAATTTCGTTGGCAATCTCTTCAATAGTTGCAGATCGATTTTTCGTAGCAAGTAAAACCACGGCTATCGCCTCATGTAATAATAATTGTGACATGATGTATTTTTTCAGTATGGATTGATATTCTAGTCAATTGAAATTGCTGAAGAAAAATCACCAAGAATATCTCTAAGCTTTTCTTTTACTTCATTCTCAGGTAATAGTTTCTCCAAATAATTCGTTTGCTCCACGAAATTGTGATAAATCAAAAGATTGAGTAACTCATGTCCAATTGGTTCCTTATTTTGATCAAATAGTTTCAACTTAAATATACCATGACCTTCATAGTATATATCCAATTCTAGTTCATTTTCTTTGAACTTAAAACCATTGAAAAATATGTATGGCTCCTCCTTATCTGTATTTACTTTATAATAAGAAATATCGTTAAATGGAGCGGGAGTCAGTTCACTTTTTAATTCCATGTACAAAGAATAAGTGTAGAGCTCTGTATGTTCTCCATTCATTTTAACGCCACGTAGCAAATAAATTATGTCATCATCAGTATGACGGATATACTTATCTTTTCCCAAATAAGCGAGAAGTTCAGGATATAAAACAAACTTTATTCTCCAATCAGTTAATAAGTTACTAGCAGTTGAACAAATCAATTCCAAGCTACTTAAATCTGATGGATCAAATAAAGAATCCGAAATTAATTGTTTAAAAAAATTACGCTTATTACTACGATACCCATCGCCAAGAAGAAATCTTTTCCAACTAACATCCCTTTCAGTGTCAACCAAAAAGCTATAATTTTTTTTGGCGAACAAAAGATAATCACCTTTTGTAAGAATTGCTCGATGCAGGCGATGGTTTAGCTTAGCTTCGTCTCTTAATCCCCCTTCAGTAAATAATGCAAACACTAAGTCTATATAACGATCGAACTCTTTCTGAAAGTTGGTCTGATCTGTTTCGTTCCAGTCAAATTGTCCATTTTCGTCATAATAGCTTTCAATTTGACTGAAGGCTAAAGCAAAAGTGATTTGCCCCTTGAAGTACGGATGTTTTTCGGCTTTGTATATCCTTTCTGCCCAAGCATCATCTTTTAAGATTAAATGCGCTTTTATTTGTTCTTCTTTAATTTGTGTAGGATTGAACCCCTTTATATTGTCATCAGTTATTATGTATTCTAAAATAGAGTTGCTATGCGGTAAAAGTCTTTGTATCGCCCTGAGGGAATTAACATACTCGGTTTCGTTATTATAAGGGGTGGTGTTTTCTATTAAATTGACCATTACCCTCATCCAGTCCTGTAATCCATCGGCTACCTTCCATTTACATAAGTAAGCATAATAAGCAAAAAATTTGATGCGTTCTGCATAGCCAGTATCACTAAACTTATTATTAATGATTTTGTCGAAAGTATCTATTTCATCGTAGTAATGAAACACTGGGAGATATTGCCTGTACTTATGCCCATTACTAATAAGATCGAGTGTATCGATCAGCGTAGTTATGAATTGTTCATTTTGACGTAAATAAAAATCAAGAGGAAGATTGTTTTGATTATCGATATACTTTTTGGGCTCGTTTTGGGTAAGGGAATAATGATTGATTGCGATGGCACTTATAAAGTGCATCATTTGTTTATCAAAAACATTCTCTTTTTTATCCCTGTAAGTCCAGAATAAGTCAGCCCATTCTGTATCAATTTTCTGAGCGAAGTAATCTTTAATGCTTGGACTATAAGCAACCTTGCTATTGAAGTTTTCTAAATGCTGCTCAATTTTTGCCTTGAAATTTTCAAACTTTGTCAGGGGCTTACCTCGTGAATTCATTTTGATATACAAATCATCCGTAAGACCATAATCTTTAAGAGGCAGAAATTGAAAAGTAATTACAGGATTTTCGGTATTAATTAAGAGGCCATAGAATCCCTCAGCATTTTTAAACTTTTTGTCGATTGCATCCAACATGCATAACATCGACTGTATAGTTGGATCATAATCCCAGGAAAGAAAATACCAGTAACTATCTCTAATTGTTTTAGACAAAGCATTTTCCTTTTCATCATCCGGCGAAAGTAACTTAGCAAGTGAAAAAGGATTTCTAAACAAAGCATTACAGAAATCTGTAGCAGACTGACGTGTTTTGTAGGTAAATCTAGAGAAGGTATCCTTTGTTAGTGCCTGCTTTAATTCGTCAAACCTATTTTCTTTCACCGCCAAATACCAATGCAACAAGAAAAGAGTAGTAAGCCGCTGTTGGCCGTCGAGAGGAATAAAATTATTGTTGCCATCAATATCGCCATATATAAAATCAAGATCTCTGAAAGGAACGCCCTCCGTCAAATAGGTGTAAAGTGCATCCAAAAAATCATTTCTTATTTCTTTTGCAGATTGTCTTCCCTGTGCATAATCTCTTTGAATAATCGGAATTTCAATGTTGTATTGCTTTTCAACAAACAACTTGTAGAAGGTTAGTTGTTCACTCATTTATTAAGGGTATTTTCAATTTCCTGTAAATAATCATTAGCATCATTAGCATTCCAATACATTACTTCGCCTAACTTTCGACTATAGGCCTTCAAAAAGACGTTCTTTGTACATAAAGGGATAAACACGCCTTGCTTTTCTTTATTAATAATATGGCTTCTTTTAACGGGGAAAAACGCATTTTTATACATGCGGTTTGTTGTTTCATCCAATAGGGTAAGATTTGAAAGATTGTCTATATCCTCTAAATCATCATTCTCTCCAAAGTATAATGTTAGATCAGCATATAATGCATCGAACTGGACATCATCTTCTTTCTTAAGAATTTTCAGCAATCGGTGGCAATATTCCTTTTCTGTTTCAGAAAGCGTATCGCAATGGGCTAAAATATCTGTTTCATTTGATCCGTCGTATAGAACTCCGGAAAAGTACTGTAAACATGTATTTGCCCAGTTCTCCTTGTCTTTTCCCGTTATTTCTTTACTGGTTTGAGAGCGAATATGCTCAATATCCCATCGTTGGTTGTGATAGTGGTTGAAAGGGAAGCGGATGCTGGATTTCTTATTATTGATTATTGTCAAAACATTGAACAACAGTAATGCATTCTTAACATCTCGTTTGTTGTCTTCAAAATTCAGTTCAGTAATCGCTTTGGTTATCGTTTCTCTTGCGATAGTTCGTAGTTTTTCTTTGAACTTTAACTTCGATGTTTGTCGGGACAACTCATGGATAGTTTGGACATTTTTACTTACAGAAGTGAGATACCCTATTAAATGATACAACTCTCTATCTTGAAACCATTCTTCAAATGACAGGAAGTACTCCTTTATACTTAGCCAAATATTATCAATTGTTTTGATGCTATTTTTTCGTCCGTCAAATTCTTCGTAAAACCTGTAGAAGGTATAATAAGTTTCTGCATCCACAGGTTTGTTTTTCATCAAATCAAATATGTACTCAATCCTTGTATCATATTTATCTGGTGTGGTACAGATGAAGTACCAAAACTCTGGCTTTTGCAAACTTTGTTCTATTCGATCCCATTCTGAAGCGATATTCAATTGTTTCAGATACTTATCTTCTTTTGCAAATACCTTGCTTAAAAACAAAGCCTTTACTAACTCAGCATTTGTTAAAGGGATTTTGCCAATATTCAAACGGGTGAAAATATCAATAACACTGGAGCTATCATTAATTTCGTACCAGATTACCTTTGTTTTATTAATCAGCTTATCATAGAAGTTTGATTTAATTGCAGGATTGGCTTCTTCTTTTTCCTCAAACCATGTTGAAATGAATTGGTAAGCACTGTATAGATGGAACAGGTCAATATTTTCAGCAGTAGCTTCTTTATTTTCGACTATTTCAAGAAAATCCTCCTGGGCTAATCTTGTTTCAAAATGCAGTGAATAATGCTTTTTGGGCGTTTTAAATTCAGTTTGATTGAAGTAATGTAGAATAAGAAGAATAGTAGTGAGCCGTTGTTGGCCATCTATCAATTCGTATAAATTCTCTGATACTTTTTTTACTACCACCGGTTGCAGGCAATAAAACGCTTCTGGATTAGCATAATCAATTTCATAACTCCAAATATCTTCCAGTAATGGTTTTACCTGATATTTTACCTGCCAGCGATAGCCCCTCTGATAAGAAGGAATGTTGAAACTATACTTCAACAACTCACCAATTGATTTTATATTAAGAAAATTTTGCATTTTAGAAAAGATTAAAACTGTAGTTTTTTAAAAATTATTACTACACACGCTATTGTTAGTGATCATACAAATTGATTGTAATGCTTCATACTTAACTAACTATTTTTTCTTGAGTTACTCATTTGAAATCCTGTGGGCACCGGCTTGAATGGCTTATCTGGCGACCGATGATTTCTTTGAAATGCTCTTAGTTCTTTCACTTGTAACGTAGCAACTACAAAATAATCCAACTCTCCGCCTCTCACCCGCACTTGATCTCGTTTGTAAGATTCTTTGTATGGAGCTCTAAGTCTTGTATCTCCATATAAACGATTATTGACCTGCATAATAAATGTGTGCAAATCATTAGCTGAGGCTTCTACTAATCCGTTATAAGTGTCAATGTCTTTATTCCACTCAACAATTATCAATGCGTCAATTAATCCTTTGAACATTGCCCGATTATCTATATCCAGAAAATCATTACAGATTAGACCTGCAAACCAAAAACCTCCATGATTAATCAAAAACTTGTTGGTAAAATCTGGTCGTAATACAGCTCCGCCTATATCATAGATATCTCGCTCTTCTTTAAAAGCCGGAATGATTTTCTCCTGTTTCAATAAAACATGAGACGGCCCCCATTTCCCTTTCACAGTAAGCACATAAACCAGTTGATTGGAAACATATTTCAATATGTGTGGAGGCAGCACCTCTCCCGGACGAGTTTTAATTTCGTATTCAATACCAGCTATTATGGAAATTCCTTTCTTTAAAAACAAATGTGAGATATAATCAAGCAATTCTAACGGTATTGATAACTCCGGAAACAATACGTAACCAATCTCAGCCTTTTTTTTACACCTTAAGATATTCTCAATCAAATTAAAAATACGCTCTATACGATCCCCATCAGGCTCATTAGGAGAACCCTGTACAACAGCCACCCAACTTTCAGGTTTTGTTTCCAAACTTGTAAATGCAACTGTTGGATTCAATGATTCGCCATCTGTTTGTAAACAAATAGCTTTTATTTCATCAGCTATTTTTAAGTCATGATTGCATGGCTGCTCAAGACCTGTACTGTCAATATTAAATAGCTTGCAATAATTCAGGAAAGATTTATTCTCATCAATATCATACCAATTTTGAAAAATTGAGCACAGATCAAAAAGTGTAAACGGTCTTGTAAAGAAGTAAAATGCGAATGGTCTGGTGAGTACATTTGCATCTAATGGATAAGTTACTTTAAATGCTTCAGTCGAAAATTTTACAAAATGATTGTAATTAGGTAAATAATCTGAATTTAAAAAAGAATCATCCCATAATTCAAGATTGTGAGAATGAAGGTATTCCGGCATCTTCTCAAGTGGATATTTAAAGTAATCTTTAAATGGCTTTTTATGAAGATCGGAAACAATCAAGCGTATAACATCTTGCTCAATGGAATCAGAATTATTATTTCGTTGTAGTAAACTTATCTTACTTAAATGAGGGTTATCTCCGGGCTCCCAAGTACTTAAGACAGCTTCCTCTAGCAACGAAAAAATATACTCCTTAGCAAATGATAAAGGTCCATTAAAAGAATCAGCCTTTGATTCTTTTAATTTCCTGAAAGCTTCTTCAACATTAAGAACGAGCTTATCAACAAATTCAAGCTTCCTCGTTTTTACAGCTAAAGAAACTATCCTCGGATAATATTTCGTATAGGTAGCAATTGTTTCAGGGGTTATTGCATGCTCAAGACATAGGTCAAAAAAAGAGTTAACGATACTATCCCATTTCTTTTTCGGTAAAAATTTTACAACTATCTCAAGACGCTTTAAATACAAAATGAATTTAAGCCTTTGAATACTTAAGCCATCCGACTTCCTCAATCCATTAGCTGACTCCTCATTATCCGTAGTTACTTTCGATACTTCATGAGTGAAAGACTCGATATCATTGTCAATGTCAGGAGGTAAATTCCACTCGCTGCTGTTTTCATTCAAACTATCTTTCAGGGTAGTCAGAAAGGACTCACCACTAATGCCTTCAAGGAAAAAATACTTTTCTTTATCCGTGCTGAATTCTACTAAACTATCCGGTGCATAAGGTATTTCAAGAATGTACCCTTCTGGCTTGTATTCATTACTATTTCTATCCTCTGAGTTTTGTTGCTCTTCAGCACGAACTAATCTATCTATTCGTTTTGTCAAAAAAGTCCAAAAACTTTCAGGCGAATCAATATTACTTCCATCTTCTACAACCAAAAACATATCGTCGACATATCTACCGTAATAAATTGGCTTAATTTCCTGATTAATCTTACGATCAAGAAAGATCAACAGTAAGTTGGCAATTGTTTTAGAGGCCCCAAGGCCCATAGGTATACCGGAGTGTCGGTTAAATTTAAAATTCTTTGGAACGTCTTCGTCATTATAAATATTTCTGCTCCATGCAGTAATTGCGTGTATCAGTAATGTACTAAGCTGTTCTTGTAAAGGATCGAGTGATACATTGATATATTTTAAAAAATCTTCTTCAACTATAAAAGAAGGGTCAATTCTGTGATAAAATTTCTTTAAGTCTGCTGTTACTGCTATTATTTTTTTATTGTCCTTTAAAGCTTTTGAAATATTATTAATGCCATTGTTCTGCCATGTTTGATATGCTGGCAAATAAGATTTAAAATGCCCAAATCTTCCTCGTAAGTATTGTTCTTCTTTGTCTAAATCTCCACTTCCTTTATAGGCACTTCGCAAACGGCAACCATAACTATCTTCACTTACGTATTGCTCTAATGCATATCCTACTTTTTCGAGCCATAATGAAGAAAACACATGAAAATGCACCTTATGCTTCCCCAAAATGCGAAAGTCCACTGATTTGATTTTCTTTGAATTCCAGCTGCGCTCACCATTTGAATAATACACAAAGGAAGTATCCTTGCCTTTTCCCTGATCTTCAAAATCAATTTTCTTTAATGCAAACATGTGACTGCCTACAAAATCTGGACTGCCAAACCAACCCATATCGTTGGCCTTAATTTTAAGGAGCAGTTCATTGAGATTATTGAGCAAATTTTGTTCATAGTTTGCAAAATCGAGTAAGGTTAAGTGCCCGGTTTCGTAGTAGGCATCTATCTTGGCTTTTCTATAAGCCACAACTAGATCATCAATGGTTAAGTATGAATTATTCATAAGCAGCTTTATGTAATAAATTTATTTCTGATTAAACAAACCTCCCAAATTTTCATCCGGCTCATCCACTCTACTCACAACATCATCATCGGTTTTATATGTTTTCTTTTTCCCCTTCTTATCCCACAACCCCGCCTTTATTTCTTCCTCATGAATTTGATGGTTGAGTTCGAGTAAACGTTTTAGTACCTCTTTGCGGGCATCGGGATGAATGGTGAAACGAATGCGGTCGTTTTCTGGGAGGTAGTCTACTTCATAGAAATCGTGGCGAAGTTGAATATCACTCCAGCCATAAGCTACCAATACAGCATGATCCATTTGTACATGCAACTCACGGAGTTTAACAATTCCGGCTAAAGCTTCTTCCATGCTGCAAGTGTCTTTTGTTCTTTGCAAATGATTCCATAAATTCCAGACCTCTTTGCCGTATTGTTTTTCTATGACTTTCTTATCGAAGAATTGTAGATTATCATTAGCTATACTCAGTTGTACGTCTTTTGCATGGAAGGCATTATAAGTTTTGGTAAGCCCTAGTCCTATTGAGAGCATCAATTTTGGGCGATATTTATGATATGCTTCACTGATTCTATTTAGAGACGCAATATTATTATCACTAATACAATTTGGAAATGGAAAAGTAACAAAACAATTTGAAGGATTATACTTCAGCCTTCCCCCTAAAGTTGCAGAATATTTCCTAGCCCATTCTTCATGAAATGTTGAGCATAGAATTGCCCCAAAATAATATTCCTCAAGCAAGATTACCTTGGTCATTGATGAAAAAACTATACCAGGCGAATAATATGTAAATGACAAATATTTTGTTGTCTCTGGAATAACTAGAACCCTATTTAAATTCTTAAGCTTACTGTAAAGACTTGGCCTCTTATCAGCATACTGCCACCACTTTTGGGGCAAAGGATTTCTCAAGACAAATTTGCCAGCAATTTCTTTCCCATTGGAATCTTTCTCTAAACGCTGTCTTTCTGGTTTAACCAATGATTCTACAATATCAAAACAAATAGGGTATTCATTCGCTTTATTCACAGGCCAATCGAAGAAATTTATAACATACCTGCTAGGGAGCTGGTCTATATTACTATTGAGATCTTCTCCATTAAGATATGGGAATAATACTTCGTTATACTTTTCATCTTTACTAATAATTTCATTCGCTTTCTCTATATCTATTAAAAATCCTAATCCCAAAATAAATGAACCAACAAAGCTTTTATCAGAATTAATAGACAATTCATGAGCCGCAACATTGCTTAATTCATCAGTCAAATACGGAGTAATATTTTGTACTTGATTACCATTTAATATTTTTGGAGCATACCAAGATTGTGATTTATTTATTGAAATTAATGAAACATCAACATTAGCAACACCAGGCCATTGAATTCGCTTTAACGCAAACAATATTGTTCCGTTCGTATTTAAAATAATTTCTAGCGACCACTCCCGTGTTGCGCCTTCGCATATAGATTGAGTAGATATTAAACTCATGAACTTTTTCTCAGCTATTATTTGAAAAATTCTTCTGAAAAAAAATCCAACCAAATCCATTGCCGCAGCAGGAGTATAATTATTTTTAATGAATTCGAAATATGAATCGCCGAAAGCCCCGGAGATTTTCTTGCCGCCTAAAAAAGGCGGGTTACCTAAAATGCAATCAAAACCTCCTTCATTAAATACTTCTGGGAACTCCAAGAACCAATGAAAAAATCGCTTTTCTCTCGCTAAGGTTTCAGCCTTTGCCAGTTTATCGCTTTGCAATACACCTATATGCTTATTTAGCTGCCGTAAAAAAATACGGTATTCTGCATCAGTTAAGATATTTGGTTTGTTTCCATCAGTCTTTGGTATAAAAAACTGGGCCACCTGTGCATCGGCCAGTTGTTTCATGCGTATACGGTGGTAATCACTTTCGTACTGGCGGTATTGCTTCTCTTTATTGGCAACTTCTTCGGGTGTTCGTTCGGGGAGGTTTTTAAAGAGCTTGTATTGTTCAATAACCGCATCCACTTCGGTGATCATAGCTTTTTCAAATTCAAACGCTGCCTGTGTTTTTTCTTTGCGTTCCTGTTTGTTCCGTTTCAGGAAAGAAGAGGCAATGGTTTTATCATCACCCGGTAATGCTTTAAACGCTTCATCGGCTATTCCTTTCTCCAGTTCATCTTTATGTGCAAGGCCCACAATGGCATCACCGCATTTTATATGATGGTCTAAAAAATTCAATGGTTCGCCGGGGTTATGTGCTTCGAGCCACATGGCTACTTTGCATAATTCAACAGCCAATGGGTTTTTATCTACACCATAAATACAATTATTAATTGCATCACGTATTGCCTGTCGCAATACCGGTGGCGAGGGCTGGTCTTCTTTACTCCGCAGTTTTGCCAGTTCAAAACCAATACGCCTTGCTGCTGATAATAAAATATGTCCGCTGCCGCAAGCCACATCGCAAACCTTTAAAGAGAGCAGGGCCGCCTCCGCATCTTTTTCTTTGAGCTTATCAGTAATTAAATAATCCAGCGAGTGTTTAATTAACGGCTTCACCAACTCTTCAGGTGTATAATGAGCTCCATCCTTACTTCTTTGAGTCTTCCCTTTCTCTTGTCCTTTAAATAAAAAAACGGGTTGAGTATTTGGTTCCTGAATTTCAGGCTCGTATTCCAGCAGGCCTTCGTACACACTACCAAATTCTTCCACATCCAGATCAGCATAGTTTACCCTCACCCGTTGGCCCTTTTCACTTTCAAAGGTTACCAGGTGGCGGAGTACTTTTAACAGCGTTTCGTTATCCAGCATCTGTTCACTCATGATGCCTAATGCATCCGCTGCAAACAAACCGGAACCAAGTGGAGCAATACCCAGTTGCTTGCCATACTTGCTGTTTTCAAACAACGTAAAGCAGGTAACCAGCGATTGCCATAAATCGGTTTTCTTCGGATCTACATACACCGCCTTTTCCACCAGCCTGCATAAACGTTGTACGCTGTAATACTTGTAATAAATAGTTCGCTGCTGTTCTATCTGCTCATCTCTGTTTGCGGGATAAATTAATTTTCGTTCTTCAATCACCATCAAAAACAGTAAGCGGTAAATGATGCGGAGATTGTATAAATAATAATCCTGTGCATTCAGTTGGTTGGCAGCAATGGTTTTTCGCAACCCTTCATTGGCATTGTTCTGTAAAAAACCATTGGCCAGTTCTTTAATGGATGTTTCTACCGCCAAGCTTAACCGTTCCCGTATACGTGAGCCCGATGCCAATGCTTCCTGGTGATAAAACTCCAGGATGCTTTCCGCACCGGCATCCATTTTTTGCGGCATACGGCTCGCATGCAAGACACGATAAAGCAATGCAAATTCTGCATAGAGTCCGTCGTCCATCATTTGGTTGAGATCAAACTCGAGATAACTTAGGCGGCTCAGTCGTGTAGCATCACGCAGCAACCGCAAAAATTTACCATTGCTTACCAGTGCATACATGTGCTCCTGGTTATTGAGATATTCCTGCGCCAATGCATGTGGTGAAAGTCGTGGACCACCTGTTTCGGCTCTTGCATCCAATGATTGATTAATGCCTACAATGTGCACGGGAAATTGATCAAGATTCGTAGCCCTGAAACTTACTGCATAAGTTTTGCCATTAATGGTTTCGGCCTGTGCTGCAGATAATTCGTAACCGAGAATGCCCATCAGGGGTTTCATCCAGTAATTACGTGTTTCGGTAGTACCAGTATCGGTTGCTGATAGCTGTTCCCTTTTTTGTTTGAACGCTTTCCAGTGCGATAAGGCTAATGACCAGGCCAGACTTATTTCATCACGAACAGATGCATGCGGATCGAGATTGAAATCTTTTGCCTGTTGAAAACGAATATCCTCGGTGCGGATTTTTTCCAGCACCTCACTACTGAGAATATTACCCTGTATATTAATTGACGAATAGTTCATGTTGATCAGAGGTCTTGTGGTTTTGGCATCAGGATATATACACCCATTACATCAGGAGGTAAAACAGGCGTAGCTTTTTCATAACGACGTCCACCAATTAATTCTTTAAAGCGACTGTGAGCAGATACCAGTTCATCGGCCCTGTTACCAGCGAGTTCAAGAAACTGATGTTTCATTTCGTCGAAACGTTTCATCTCAGTTCTGATATCTGCCTGTTGTCGTTCCGCAGAAAGATTGGATAAACTTTTAGATTGAAGCAACAAGTCTTTTGCTTCTTTAAATTCCAGAGTTTCTGTTTTGCCATTTACTGAGCGATAACCCCAGAGATACATTTCTTCGGCAATGCTTTCTTTTTTAGAGGAAACTTCTTTGATCACATTTCTTACACGGAACACCACCAAAACTGTTTTGGTTGCAACCGTATCAGTTTGAACTTCACAAACCCGTGCAATTTTTCCGTACTCTGGTCTTGGCTCAAACGATAATGCAATTAAGAACTGGCAAAGCAGTTCTGTAAATTTATGATTGCGGCCAACGTAGATATAACCCTTTGGTGTAGGTGAATTGAAACTCACTTTCACCGTTGCTGCATTATTAAAACAACGGCTGATATGTGCAGGCAGGTTTTGCGGTCGTAAAATATAACCTGCTTTACCATCGGCTTCACAAGAGCCACCTAACTGCTGCACGGCACTGCAAACAAAATGTTCTACTGTTTTAATATCACCAATGGCTTCATCAACAGCTTCCAGATCAGCTTTGATGGTTGCAGGGTCAACAGTTTCGTGTGCAAATATGCTTCGAATATTTTCTCCTTTCTTACGGGCCAGTTCTAATTCATTACTAATCGTTTCATCTGTATCTTTAAACAGCTCCTGCTGAACAGCATCTTTTTTATTGTTGAATAAAAGACGTTGAGCTGCTTCCGTCATAATCGACTTGCTGTTTTCACCAATGCTGATAGATACACCTGTTGACCGTTGTATATCCCTTACTTTACGAATCAATACTTCCAGGATAAACATATCCATTTCATTGTTCTCCCCATAAAGCACATAGGTTTTTACAATTGGAGCTGCCTGTCCAAAACGATCAACACGACCTTCACGTTGCTCAATACGATTTGGGTTCCATGGCAAATCATAATGGAGTACTGCTGTAAACTGATCCTGCAGATTAATACCTTCACTTAAACAATCGGTTGCCACCAAAATCCGCTTTTCACTTTTGCCCATCAGTTCAATGCGTTCCTTACGTTGTTCATCTGCCAGTTCGGAAGTAATGGCTTCGATATGAATATTATTTGGCAAGGCTTCTTTCAACCGCTCAGCCACATAATTAGCAGTGGGTATATAATGGCAAAAAACGATGGGAGCAAACCCTTCTTTCACCCACTCTTTCACCAGCTTAATAGTTGTTTCAATTTTTTGATCGGCCTTGCTGTTAAAAATAGATTGTGCTTCTTTATGTAACTCTTCTAATTCTTTTAATTCGTTTCGGGCAAAATCTAGGTTTTCAATAAGATCCTGTCGTGGCACATCCGATACCTGATCGAGTTCTTCAAATAATGTATTTTCAAAACTGTCCTCTTCAGTTATTACGAAATCACCCTCTTCAATCTTTTCTTTTCTGCGGGTTAACATCTCCATTGCCATTGCCGGGCTCGACATGGCTCCTTTGATTAATGCAATGGCTGCCCATGAACGAAGCAAACGTGTATGTTCATTAATTGTTTTTCCGGCAGTAGAAATGCCTTTTGCAAAATGCAGCAGGCTATTGTAAAAAAGTAAGTACTCGTTTGTTAAAGTGAAACCCAATTCTTTTGAGTCTCGTTCCGGGAACTCAGTACTTTCATTCAACCATCTTTTAATGTTCTCCCGTTTGCGCTGTACAAAATACTTCGCCAGTTTTTTTCTGTCAGCCGCTTCAATGGTTTCAAAGTTTAGTTTTTGAAATTCCGGTTTCAACAAACCCAACAATGATGCGAACTCACTGTCTTTCCCACTATGTGGTGTTGCAGTTAACAAAACAATTTGACGTTGCTTATTTGCAGAAAGGTCATGCAGCAATGCATAGCGCTGTTGTTGCGATTTACTTTTCGCACCTGCAGGTAGTGTGCAAGTATGTGCCTCGTCAACGATAATAAACTCAGGGCAATCGTTTAAAAAGATTCCTCTGCGCTTATCAGCTTTTACATAATCAATAGAAACTACCTGATAAGGAAGATGGTGAAACACACTTTGATCGTCGGGTAGTTGCCGATCGAGTTTGGCAGCCGTACTGGATCGGATAATTTCAGCTTGGATATCCAGTTTATCACGTAGCTCTTGTTGCCATTGTTCACAAAGATGTGGAGGACATATCACGGCAAACCGTTTTACCTCGCCACGTTCCATTAGCTCTTTTAAGATAATGAGTGCTTCTACTGTTTTACCAATACCAACATCATCCGCCACTAACAGTCGAGTGGTATCCATCTTTAACGACATCACTAACGGCACTAACTGATATGCCCTTGGGCGAAACGATAATTTCCCCATGCAACGGAATGGACCAGATGCATTTCTAAAGGACAATCGAAAAGCATCATACAACAAACGGGCAGTTTCAAACGATCCGATTTGTTCGGGATTCGGTTCGGGAAAGTTCGCAGAAGTAATTTTCTCTTGTGGAATACTTACAGGAAGAAATACTGCTGTTTCTTCTTCTTCGGATCCACCCAATGGTTTTATCAATAATAAATCGGGGTTATCGGACGGTAACACCATCCAATCCCGGTTTCGATAGTGCACCAGTTCACCTGGATTATGAAGTTTGTTCAATAGCATGTTGTTTAGCCTAATTTTCTAAAGATGTCTTTTCGGTTAGTAATGAGGTCTTCAAGTTTTGTAAGATAATGCCAAACAATTATATCATAGCCTGCATCTCTTAACAAATTTCTTTTGTGCTCATCATCTTTTTTAACTGACTCGTGATCATGCACTGAGCCGTCACAAAAAACAAGCACAGGGCCGTTATCCGTATTATATACAAAGTCCGCATTAATATAAAAATCTTTCAGGTTTACCTGTGCCTTGTTGGGTAAAGCCAATTTGTGTTTGTATAAATGCTTTAAAAATGGCAGTTCTGAATGACTGTTTTTATCATAGCTTCCTAACAGCTGTTGATATTGCTGTTCATAATCTTGGCCATTGCTCATAGAAGAAACATCACAATCCATCAAAAACTCCAATGCTTCTTTAATACCATGCCTGTCTAACAATTCGTGATGCCGCTGATTATAATAAGAAAGAAGATCTTCATAAGAGGCTCTCGGTAATTTGTTACCCTCTTCTGTTTCCTCTCTTGTTAGCGGATCGAAATGTAGTGAACGATAAGCGGTAACAAATAATTCTTTCAACTTAAGCGGCTCATCAATAAGTTGTGATAAAATACCTAAGCTCCCCTGTGCAGCTTCATAGATGAGGATGTTTGGAGACTCTGGGCTTCCCATTACGCTAACACCTATTTCATTGCTTTCAACCTGGAATTGTATTTCAATAGCCCGCTTTATTGCATAGCTAAGACTGATGATTTGGTCCGGCTCTAACTGAAGATTAGCTAACGGCTGCAGATAAAGTGTGTCGGCTGTTTCACGTACAAAAAGCAATACGTCTCGTTTGTTATTGAATGTTTCCTGGTTTTCTAACTCTTTTTGAGTTAACCATTTTCCATTTCGGGTATCCAACGCAAACCCTTCTCTGTCATCTGCTGCACGTCTTGCCTTTCTGTTTAGTTTGATGAGCTCTGTCGCTTGCCCATAAATTAACTTCAACAATTCTGCATCTGCATTTTTTATGATTGCCTCTCGGGTATGCTCAATGCCTGAAGGGTAACGAAAATACTCTTCGATATCATAGCCTTTAGAAGAGCGTTCTTCTTCAATACAAGAAATGCGCTCCCTGGGCCTTGCCTCTGTTTCGCTCAATTCAATGAGGTTGGTTTTATATTCTACATTCGGGCCACGTAATTCAGTCTTTGTTATTGGATCATTGTTAGCAATCTCTGCGTCATCGTCTAAGAAAGCATACCCTGTTTGTGCAGATATTTTAATCCGTCGCTGTAATTCTTCCGGATTCAAAATACTCATTCGGTTTACTTCGTATTTGCTGCCATTATGATAAAGCACATTGTGTGGACCAAATTCCCGCAAGGCTACCGCACGTGAACGGGAGATATATTCACCTTGATCGGAGTGTTTATAACCAACAAATGTGCGAACCGGAAGGCGGGTAAAATTATAGCCAGGTAAAAATCCTTCTGCAGCCAGGTAACGAAATACATAAAACTCAGATTCATTTCCGATTTCTTTATCTGAGTCGTTTAATAAAAGCTCAACCTGTTTTAATCCTGCATTATGTCTTTTCTTCGCATCTCTTTTCTGATCTGTGTCCTGTTTAATTGTAACATCATCCAGAATTACCCTGGAGGCATTAATCATTTTTTTCGCATTCTGATATAAATGAATCCAGCGTTTGAACGAAGATTCAAAGCGAAATGCAAACGAATGCACTTTTTGCTCAAGCCAGTTATCGTTAAACCACCATGCTTTCGTTAATTCTGCATCAATTGACTTGAGAACATTTTTAAAGTTTTGAATCAAGTAGTTCTTGTGTGTCTTAATGCCATCATCAATTGCAACTTTAATAGCCTCCTTTACCTGGATATTATTTTCGTTCACAATATCAAGCAATACGGATACTGATGCTTTTAATTCTTTAATGGCCAGCTCCATTAAAATATAAGCGTTGAAGTGTCCCGTTATGAGTTCTTCATTAATTAAATCAATTCGGGGAGGTACAACTGACCCTGCCACCATTTTATCAGAAGCTTTGAAATAATTCTGATCATGTGGCGACCATGCCGAGCAATAGGTAACGACAACTGCTGTTTGCCCACTTCTGCCCGCACGACCGCTACGCTGCGCATAGTTCGCCGGATTGGGTGGTACATTTCGCATATGCACAATGTTAAGGTCGGCAATGTCTATTCCTAATTCCATAGTGGGAGAACAATATAGACTTGCGAGCTTACCCTCTCTAAATTCCTTCTCCCGATTTATTCTATCATCAGAGTTTAACTGTCCGGTATGTTCTCTGCCAATCAATTCCCGTTGGAACTGTTGAAAATCGGTTTGGTATAAACTCTTAAAGAATTGATTTGGCTGCATCGCCAAAGGTCTGTATGTATTAATTCTTGTGTGATCGAGAAATACAGTTGTTCCATCACCTGCCATCCAACGCAAAGAGTCGGTTCTTAACAGATAACCGTTTACAACTCCGTTTTCTCCACGTAATCCTTCTGTCTTTATAAGAAATCCTGTGTTTACTAGTAAATCGCATAAAGCTTCGATGTAAACTTTAAAATCATCCTGACTTAGCCATGTAATACCGGCTGCGCTGAATTCCCGTTTTAAATATTTTCCTATGCCGGAACGGGATCCCATCGAAGCAAAGTAGATTCCACGTTGGGTACTTCTACCAGGCCGTACAGAAACCAAATAAGTTGGTCGATCGATTTTTTCGTTGTGATCTAATGACCACAATTTGTTTTCATCTAATCTGTTTCTGAGCAAATTTTCAATCTCAGCAAATTCCTCTATCAGAAACCGATGATAGAGCGAAAAATTTGTACGGAAGTAATTCAAGAGTTGAACAAGAATTTCCTTTCTTTTATCAGGAGACGCCTGATTAAACAATAAGAGCCCCTGAAAACGATCATTAAGTGATACTAACTTATCAAGGCGATTGTACTCAATTTTTAATAATGCTGTTTGTTCAAGATTTGGAAGTGTATAACGCCAACCACGTTTCAAATCCTGAAAAATCCGGATCAGTATATAAGCTTTGATCGCTTTTTCATTTTCCAATTCAGGAAAGTCAGGATCTTTACTTACAAAATTTGGATTGGCATAATCTGTCTCTTTTAGTTTTAACTCCTCCAATACTCGTTCCGCTATATTGTTTATTTCAAGTCCTTCATTCTTTTTTAATGTTGACTTATAAAGAGCAGCTCTCAATCTTACCGACGCAATAAAATCATTGAAATGCCCGGCCTGTAATGCTGCATCCTGACGATTGTCGGTGAAACTTAAAAGTTTTTGATTCTTTATTTCTTCTTTTTGCTCCAGTAACGATTTTACAATGCCATATGAAAGAATGGTAGTTGCTGTGCTACGCCCTTCATGGCCAAGACTCATCAACTTGGTCGATTCATTTGTTTTCGAATCTTCATAGAAAACACCGGCAGTAGGATCAACCCGCAGCTTTACTGGAAGATAATAACCCTTTAAAGGATACACTGGCTCGCTGGAATACTTTCCCTCGGAATTAAAGTAAACCGGCTTTGGCATATGCCAATCATAATAGGGTCTAAAAGCAGTTTCACTGTTATTCAACCATGATTCAGGAGCCATTCCTAAAAGATCATCATTCCAGAATTCTTCTCCATCATCCAACACCAAATACCCAAAGCGCAAGTTGCGTTCATTAAGATTATCGCCCGTCAGTTCCTTTTGGTTAAAAATTCTAACAGGCGCTTCCGGATTTCTTGGAAGTAATGTTTGATCATCTGTATTTTTTTCCACACAAATAAAATCCACACCCGAATAACGACTAAACAACACAGGGTACAAGAGCTTTTCAACAGCTTCATCCTTTATATATCGCCCTGAGCGAATCGTAATCTTGCGGCTTGTTCTCGGTTCAAGCGTAACAGCAACAGTGCTTGTTTGTGAAATGAATTGATGAAATCGAAATGGCAAAAAGCTTTTCCTTGATTTTGCCAGTCTGTTCTTTTCATTTAATGTCTCCGCCCACTGTAATAAATTTTTTATCGTGGAATATGCTAAGTCTTCAGCAACTTCAGTTTCTGCTTTTAATTTTTCTGCTATACTTTTAATTGACAAAGGCTTACCCCTTTCAAGCTTACCATTGTTATTTCTCAATGCCACATTTAATTCCAACCAATTCGCTATTTCATGACGCACAAACTCCTCTTCATCGGCATTCGTATTTATGCCAGTTTGTACAGCCTTGCGTAATTCTATTGGGTTATGAGTAACTCCGTTTGTACATGTTTTCAGATGTTCATCAACAATCTGCTCCTCTCGATATTCAATGCCGAATATTTTTGTTGCGACATCTGAAACTGCTTTCTTTTTTTCCTGAGGAGTTCCCTGAGAAGCCATAGTTGCAGATGTGCCAATACAAATAAGCGGTTGACTGCAATGAGTCCTTATTCTTCGTATCAGCATACTTACGTCTGCACCCTGCCTTCCTTTATATGTATGCAATTCATCAAATACCAAATACCTCAAGTGAGTTTTCATAGAATTCCGTAACCATGATTCAGAAGCTCTGGTCATTATCAGTTCCAGCATCATGTAATTCGTAAGAATAATATCTGGCTCTTCCTGTCTGGTCGCCTCCCGCTTGTCTTGCTTTTCCTGACCCGAATATTTTGCGTACGAAACCGGGAATCTGTTTGTAGTTAATGAATAAAGCTCATTGAGTATTTGATCTAAGGTCTTTTTCTTCTTTTCTTGAACTATCCCTGACGGCAGAAAAGACTCAAGATAATTAATTTCATACTTTTTTATCTCTTCCTCCTGCGAATTGATCAACGCATTCATGGGATACACCAAAATTGCTTTCACCCCTTTAGGCTTATTCGTCCCTTGATTGAATATTGAATTAAATATGGTTGAGAGATAGGTAAGTGACTTACCCGAACCTGTACCAGAGGTAACAACGAACCCATCATTATTCAATCCAATCTTCAAAGCTTCTACCTGATGTTCATACAATTCGTAATTACCAAACACCTGAGTCAGTTCTGGGTTTACATTCTGATCCGCCAGATCTTTTAATGATTGCCCGGTTCTATATGCGGGATTAAATTGAACCAACGGCTCAGGAATAAATCCATTGCCTTCGAATGATTTCTTAACCTCTTCCTGAATTCTTTCATCTGCAATAGAAAGAAACGAGTTGAGATAATCACGATAGTTTGTTACAATGTCATTATGGGTTATAAATGCGTCCATGAAATTCTATTGGCTAATTATTTAGTTTCTTTTTCTGACTAATTACACTGATTATTAAAACAACTCCTACTATCACATCTACAATATTCCAAATTAATCTTCCCAGCGCTATTTTAACTATTGGTTGAAATAAAATAGCCAGAAAAATATACAACAATGCGATACTTTTCCTTCCATCTAAAAATGTCTCGTAAGCAAAGTAGGCAAAGAAAGCCATTGCAAGAAAACGAACAAGTTGATAATAGCCATACGGCATTTGCAATAGACACGCAAAAAGCAAAAGTGCCAAAACAATTTTCAGAAGATTGATATTCATTACTTTATTCTTCTTTAGTACCTGGCTGAATTGTATTAATCAATTCAAACTTTGGAAACTCAGTTCCTTCTAGATATTGAAGTGTAATTTTACTAAGGAAGGAATCAGTTACAAGATCCTCTTCGAGATAGATTTCAATATCCGGGTGTACGCTTAATATTTTGTCATCACTTACTTTTAAACGATGACGTATATTCTTAAAGAATTTGACTTCCGAATACTCAACTTGCTCATCTGCATTAATTGTATGAAGTGCAAAATCAATCAAATTCATTTCTTCTTCTTCAGTTAAGGAAGATTTATCTAATAAATCGAAATAATACTTGATGAATTCTTTGCCATCTGTGTTAAGCTTTGTTACAAGGAGGTTGATTTCATCGTGAAAATTAAAATCGCTAAACAAAGGTGATTTTTCACACATGGACTCTATAATGGCAACTTCTCTTTTGTCAATATGTCCATCGGAGGCCATACAACAAAAAGCGGTCTTTAGTAATAGCTTGTCGAATGTAATGTGGTCCATAAAAATTCTTTTATATGTTTATTATCTGCGAAAACCTATTGGTGTTCGTTCATTCGTTTTTTCGTCATCATCACCGCCTTCAAACTTCCTTCGCATTGCTTCGTATTTTTTTAGCTCTGCAAGCGGAACAGTCGGCTTCTGCTTCTTAATTGTCTTTTCCAGTATGTCCATTGTAACCCTCATATTATTGGTTAAAGCAAATCTGGCTGCTTCGTTTACCAATAACTCAATATCTCCGGTTACATAGTTTTCGGTCATTTTAGCAAGCTTTTCATAATCAATACCAAAATCAAGAGGTTTCTTTTTTAGATAAACTTCAAATAATGACTTCCTCAACTCAAAATCAGGTGGTCCGATATAGAAATATTTTTCAAGTCGACCTGCACCTAGAATAGCAGGATCAATCATCAGTGGATAGTTAGTAGCCCCAACGATAAATATTCCCTTATCGCCTGTTCTATCCATTTGTGCCAGCATTTCATTGACAGCACTTTTTGTCATTTCATGTACATCGCTGTCTCTGTTTGGAAGCAACTCATTTAATTCATCGATAAAAATGATCGTTGGAGCATTCTTTTCTGCTTCCTCAAACATTTTGGCAATATTTTCCTGGGTTGCATTTACATAACGACTCTTAAGGGTTGAAGGCTTAATGTACATATAATTGTATCCTACCTCCTCAGCAAATTTTTTGGCAAAGTATGTTTTCCCGCAACGTGGTGGTCCATAAAAAAGGATACCGTTAGGAAAAGCCACATCATACTTCTTATATTTCTCCGGATCCTTTAAAGCATTAATCACATCCACTGTTAATAATCTCTTTAACTCACTCATGCCTGCAATAGAGTCAAAGCCAGTTCCTTTTGGCTTAGTAGATAGCGTTTTCTTTTCGGTCTCACTCTTTTCGGATTTTTGTACTCTTATTTTATCTACATCTTCTACGTCAATTTGACCGCTTAACGCCTGCATGAATTCATCTGCTGATTGAAACCGAAATTCTAAGTCTGGGTGCAGGGCCTTTTTGATTATTTTGATAATGGACTCGTCAAAGTCGATTATTTCATTAATTTTTCCTGGAAAAAGTAGAGGCTTTTCTCTTTCCTTTTGTAAAAGGTCCTCTGCGTTACTGCGATCTTCCTGAAATTTTGAAACTGCTTTAAACCATGGGGGCGTTCCTGTAAGTAAATGATACATTACAGCACCCACTGAAAACAAATCTGATTGGGGTGAATATGCATTTGCCATTATACACTCTGGTGCTATATAGGCTAAGTTGAGATCCGTTTTATTATACGAACTTGAAGATTGATGAAAGGAACGGGCATGGCCAAAATCAATTAATCTTGCTTGCGGAATATCAGTTGACATATCCAACATGATGTTTTGCGGCGTAATTTCATTGTGAATAATGGGCTCTTCCAAATTGTGTAAATAACTCAACCCTTTTAATACATCAACTGCAATTCCCTTCAAATCATAAATCGTTGAAATTGGTTCTCGGGTTATTCTATCTGCTAATGCTTCGCCTGCAATAAAATTTAAAATCAGAAAAGCATACTTTTTCCTTTCAATTATAATCTCCCCGCTATCTTGGTAGCCAACAATGTTTTCATGCCTTAATGCTTTAAGAAAGCTAGTTTCAAGAATATTATTCTGATCGTCAAATGCTGATCGATTCAAATTCCCATAATAGAATAACTTTAAAAAATACAGATTCCCATCTTTCCCTTTTGCACGATAGGTTTCAGCAGTATTGCTTTTCTTTATAAACAGTAAAACTGTATAAGTTTCGCTGAGAACGAACCCTTTCTCTAATATGGCTTTATTTAGACTACTCATTTAGTTTTTGTCAAATTCCTCTTTTGAAATCTTTTTTCCACCTGTAACTTGTGGTACAGACGATTCCTTAATTGTAAATGTTAGAGTTAAAACGGAATAACCTGTATCATCATTAGTGACTTTAAAAGGTTGTCCTTTTTGGTAAACCGGATCTTTCCCTTTTAAAACAGCCTTCGTTTTTGTGAAATAATAACCCCCGTCCGAAAAATAAATTGTTTCGTTACCATATGCACTGATAGTAACTGTTTGGTGTAGAACCCCTTTCTCCCCACCTCCTTTCATTACTTTTAGTGTCATTGATCGCATTGAATTGTTATTAATAGTTAGTCTTGCCTGCGACACAGCCTTGAACGACACAAACAGAAATAAAGTTATAAATCCAACAGATTGAAACATGAATTTCATAGTAAGCATTTTATTGTTTAAGAAATTAGCTTTCAAATTTTTATTTGTTTTTCTGCAAACCAGTAGACTTACTCTTTGAATAAATCCACTTATTACAGTTCTCTAAACCTTATACTGAACAGTAGTTTTTTATTAACCTAATGTTTCAGGTTTTTCATTATCAGGCATCAAGCCAAAGATTTGAATCAAAATCGGCCTGATAGCGGTTGTTTTACCGGCTGTAACCATTTGCAAACCCTGATTCACCAATTGTCTTGCTTTGTTTTTATCCTTCCAATGGTACGTATTAAACTCACTATCAATATGCTTTAACCATTGTACATCCCCTGCATTTCCTGTTACTATATTTCGAAGTTCCCAATCTAAACGGGCTATTTCCAATACTAGTTCTTTTGCCTCTCTCAAATTTTTCTCCTTTATAACGTGCTCAATATTTTTTTTGTAATCTTGAACATGAGCTTCAACTTTATTGATATTTAAGTTTTCATCAACATTATGTTCCTTGATTTTTTCGATCAAATCCTCTAACTCGTAAAAAGTATCTTTTAATTCTTGTTCAACTTTTGGCCATTCTGCCAGTTTTTCCGCACCATCCAATTTTAATAACTCTTTTCGCAACCCATCAAGTATTTTCATTTTACCATCCGCACTTCCTTTTTCATTTTCTAATTGCTCCTCCAGTTCGTTTAGCTTTGTTGCAACGTCGGCGGCATGTACTTTTTGTGCGGTGCGTTTTGCCTTTGAAATTTCCTTTGACAGCGATTCCTCGGTTGGTGGTTCGGTTTGCTTAATTTCAATTTCCAATTCTTCGGTATGATTCAATAAAGGAAAGTAGGCGGTGAACTTCATTAATTGCGACCGATCAACTTTAATCGTTATATCTACATCGCTACCCTCAGGAAGCAAGGCGGGCAATGACTCTCCGTTAATAATCACTTCAAATATTTCATTGTTTAAAACCGGATTGGTGCCTTCTGCATTATAGTCGCCTTGATAAATAGGAATACGAATGATGTCATTAATCATTCCAGGTCTAACTGCACTTCTAGTTTTCAAACCATTAATTACGCCTGTGGCAGGAACTTTTTTACTCTTTTCCAATCCCTTTACTTGATGAAACAAATCCTTTTCGTCGGCGTGAAACCATTTACCAATTCCTATATGATATGGAAGAACCTGCATTCCGTCGAGTCCACCAATACCTTGTAAAATGCTGAATTGGTGCGGTTGGCATTCTAATCTATTACCAGCTTCATCATAAACATTAATTTCAAAAGAGTTGGAACGGCCTTCAACCAAGAGCACATCTACAATTGTAGCTTTTTCTCCAATTAGTTTTTTGCCACTTGACCATGCTCCATCAAAACGAACTACGTCTGCATAAATCTTTTCAGGGAACGTACCTGTCGTTTTTTCTTTCAAAACTTTCAGGTTAATCATTTCGTCCAATTCAACAGTAGTAGCTTCGTATTTAATGTCTAATTGAAGTTTGGTTTTATCTCTTATTGTTTCCTTTACTTCATCTGACACAGAAATTGTAGAGGCGAATAATGCAGCGCCCTTCGCAACTACCGTCATTGGGTCAACTGAAGTGTCAACCTTATCTGTAATTTGCTCTTTTAGCATTCTGCGTAAGATTGGCGAATAAGTCGGACCGCCAACCAAAATCAGTGCTCCAAGGTCAGATCCTTTTAAATTGTTACGTTTTAATAATTCTTTAGTAATGTCAATTGCTTTTTGAAATATTGGAGATAACGCATTCTCCATATCCTTTTGAGTTACCAGTACATCAATTTCAGGTTCATTACCATCTTCATCTTCAAACGGCAAATCTCCTAAGTTTGAAAGAATGTTATGCGAATCCTTAAATGACAATTGTATTTTCGCTTCTTCCGCAAAGGCTTTCACTGCATTTCTTAATACTTCTTTTTGTGTTGCATCATCTAAAATTCCATCAATTGCAAAATTCTGTTGAAGATTTGGAATGATAATTTGGTCAACAATTGCTTCGTCTAAGTTTTTACCTCCAAGCCAATTGTCTCCATCAGTATCTTTAACAGTCAATATACCTTCATCTGATTTTAGAATTGCAGCATCGAAGGTTCCTCCTCCAAAGTCAAAAACTAACCAAAAACCATCTTTCTTTTTAGCATCAAGACCATAGGCAGTGGCGGCAGCCACTGGTTCTTGAAGTAGTTCAATATGTTTGAAACCTGCAAGTTTAGCGGCTTGCATTGTTGCTTCATTTTGAGGATTTAAAAATTTTGCAGGGACTGTAATAACAACAGATGACATATTTTCGTCCTGAATAAAAGATTTTAGTTTTTTCAAAACCTCTGCGGATAGTTCCTCTGATGAAAATTCTCTATTCATATTAGGACACTCATATTTATGAGTTGTTCCCATAGTTCTTTTAAATTCAATAAATGAATTTGTTTTGCCCTTTTCAAGAGTTTTTAACGCTCTTGTATTGTCATTTTTCATCACATTGTAGGCAGTATCGCCTACCAAAATATCTTGTCTTTTATTGAAATGAACGCAAGAAGGCATTGTATCCTTTAGTGTGTCCGATTTTTTAATGATTGGAACTCCGTTTTCCATTCTTGCAATTGCCGAATTAGTTGTTCCTAAGTCAATGCCGTAATCAATTTTATTTCTCATTCTTTAAATTATTTTGAGATATTAGTAACCTTTTGAAGTTTCAATTTGTGCAGTTTGAATCATTTTATCATTGTAATTTACTTGCGGTATTAGAACCTTTGTAATTACTTCTGAATCTTTATCAAGATTTTCATCAGGAATTGTGCTTGTTACAATTACTTTCATTCCTTGATGAAACTGTTTGCCTAACAGATCAGGCATTTCATAACCATTGGCTGAAAGATTATCTTTCAGTTTTCCTACCGATGCCTGTAATTGTTTCAACCCCTTCGTTTTTGAATCCATCAGGGCGATGTTTCTTTCTATAAGATTGATTTCACTTGCAACTTTTAAAGCCAACGAATGGTCAGGCTCTGCGCTGGGCATTGTTTGTAATGTAGCTTTCTGCTGCTCAATTAATTGAACTTGAGAATCCATTAATTCAGTTTGCTTACCAAACTCTTTTACCAAACTTTCCTCAATAGAGGATTTTGTTTTGCTCAATTGATCAATAAAGTCCGTTTTGTCTGTTTGTTGTCTCTTCCTCAAAAGCCAATACAAAAGCCCTGAAAGCAATATCGCTGATAGCACTCCGATAATTCCGTAAAGTGAATTCTTGCTTAATGATTCTGAAACCTGTGTGATTTTACCTTCGTTTTTGTCTCCTGTCTCCTTGATTTGAATTCCAAGTTGATTTGCTGTTTGGGTAATAGCGTTGCTATTATCTTGTGTTTTTGTTCTTAAACTGTCAATACTTTTGTTAGCATTTGAAAGTTTAGAATTTAAAGTTCCTATTTCAGATTTTAGTTTACTGTTTTCTGATTGAAGCGAATTAACCTTTTGTATCAAAGGCTTTATCTCTTTCTCTAAATCTTCTTTGGCTATATTCTGGGCAAAAGATCCAAATGCAGAAAACAGAAAAATGGCGAATGCTATAATTTTCATTTAATGTTTATTTAATCGCAGGTTTGTAGTAAGATTAAAAATATGATGATGCCAGCAACCCATTTTATCCAGCCAGGAATTTTTTCGATATCACCTGCTGTGGGCATAGCTGGTCCCGGAGCTTCCCAATAACTGATGTATCTGATTTTAGCTTTTTGTAAGTACGTCAGTTTACTCATTACAAAATTTACCAGGTTCTTGTATTGGCTGATTTTAGTTTGATTGCTTATGTTTTTTATTTTATCAACATTTTTTTGGGGTATTATCTCCTGAATCAGATTTACAGCCTTGTCCCAATCAACAGAATTTTCTATAGCATGATTTACCTTATCCCAATTAATAGTTTGATTGAAGCCCAAAGGCATTGAACGAACCTGTGCTTCGATTTTTATCTTATTGCTTTCGTATGCACTTTTAATAGACTGTAATAATGTGATCGCATCCGAAATCTCTTTATCCTTCATTTCCTCAAGCGTTTGAATGCTATCAGCAACTCTTTCTTTAGCAAGATTACCCACTGCAATCCCTTCTGCTATTTTTGCAAGCTTCATTGCAGTTTCAAAGTAATTCGTGCTTTCATGCTTTTCCTGACAGAAATTGAAAAATTCAATACTGCATTGGAGAATTTCATTTGCCAATTTGTCCGCTATCAAAATATATTTCTGATCATTAGCTCCCAAGGTTGCCTTTAATTGAGCAAGTTCATTATTCGTTGTTTCGAAAAGTTCCTGACCTGCTTTTGCTCCATTCCCCTTGTTAGCTTTACGTTTATTTTTTGTTGCTTCAATTTTTTGCTCTATTGGATTTGATAGCAGTTGAATAGATTGCCTCAGGAAATCTTCTTTTGCAGAAAACTTAATCTTGTTTACAATTTCAAGCAATTTGTTTTTGGGAACCCCTTTGTCCTGATAAAGATGATTTAGAAAAGCTAACTGTAAATCCTTCTTGCTTGTTTTATATGTTTCATCAGTCACAGACGAAACGAATTTTTGCACTAAATCGCTTTCAAGAAAATATAAATTTGCTATTATGCCTCTCTGTAGATTTCCATTTTGCTTTATCGTATTTAAAACAAAGCAATTATGAAAAGCTGAGTAGTTTTTTTCAGTAACAGGCTTCCAAAATCTCTTACCGTCATCTTTAATTTCTATTATTAGCCTATCCCAAATCTGGTTTGCAGTATCGGTATCTCCATCTTTCAAAGCATCAAATGCAGCTTCATCAGTTATTGGGTTACCATTCCAAAACCAAAATAAAGCAGCATTCATCTTATCTATGTCTAAATTAAGTTTTGACGACGCATCGTTTACACTATCAAGAGTTCTATTAAAAGTGCCTATAACAGGAAAACTAAAATCATCTTTTGGCTCTTGTTCAGCTTCCAGATATTGTTTAAGCCTAGTAATCTGCCGAGATTGTTCTCTAGCAGTTGCTCCAGCAAGTAAACCTAAGGTGCGGTAAGGGTTATTTTTTATTAGGTCCATATTTTCAAATTAGCGTAAAATATTAAATCTGCTTTAAAGAAACAACAGTTTGTAAAAACCTATAATCCGTTTGGTTATCTACACTTCCGCAAGTTTTTCTAAAATCTTCACCATCGCCAGCGTATCCAACTTACAATATTCAAGCAATGACTCTCTTATTCGCTTCTTTTCAGCCGCACCATCTATATTCAATAACCCCTCATATGCTGCCATAGCCGATCCACCTTCACCAATTTCCAATTCTTTATAACTCAACTCAGGAACAAGGGCTGGTAAAACAGATTTGATCGAATAGGATCCGTTCATTGAAGGGGAGTAATACCATTTCTTTTGAAAGGGCTCCATCAAATCAATAATGCGCTTCAACATTTTATCGATATCGGTTTTGTGTTCGGGAAAAAGATCCTGCAACTCTTTGAGCCGAGAACTTTCAAATGCTTTATTGTATACCACTATGTGACCCTTCCCTTTTGTGGCGGCAATCAGCTGATTAATAAATTCTTTCCTGGGGTCAGCTTCCGGTTTGCCCAGGAATTCATAATGTTTCAATTGTGTATCAGGAACTTCCTGCACATGCACCGAAAACTGGAAAGGAACATGCTGATAGGGTTGGCTGTTGTTATACAGAGGAACAGCCGGCATAAAGGTTTCAAAATCCATAAACACTAAGGGGTATTTTAACTGCTGTACCCAGTTCCTCAATTCGTTTGTTTCGATTTGTATATAATCCTTGAGATATGTTTCAACCTGCAACCGCTGTGAAGAAGTCAATCGATAGCCATTCGGCAATTGGTGAAATTCCAGAATACCCTGGTAATACAATTCGAATTTCTTCATAGCTTTCATTCTGCTTAGATTGAATACAGACACCTCTGGCACATGGCTCCAGCAATGCTCCATATATTCACACTCATAAGGATCAAAGCAATGTGTACCTATATCTTTCGAAGGCTCCACTTTTAATTCCAGTACTCGTTTGTTTTCAGCAATCCAGTTTTCCACTTCATTCTGCAAAGCCAAAACTTCTTTCTTAATTGATACGGTATTGAAGAGTTGTGTAACATCTAACTCACCCTGTCGAACATACTCAGTATTTAAATGAACAATATAAATATCAGAGAGAGTTAGTCCGGCATTTGATATCACATAATACTGTAAAGCTGCATCTTTAATATGCTGATCTTTTACCTCTGTAGTACTTTTTACTTCATATGCTGTCCATTTTCCTTTTTTGCATACCAGGATATCTATCGCCGCCATTACACGATCATATTGAAAAGTCGCTTCATAAATTATTTTCTCACCCGCTTCAATCCACTCGTATGTCTGGCGAATAGATTCAGCATAATGATATGAATCGATTGGAGTTGCATCCTTCCCCTCAGGAAAAAGCTGTTGTGCCAATTGACCAACATCAGTTCCCTTCTGAAATACCATTTGTTGAGCTGCTGAAATTTCCGGTCGAAGATCTGGACGCTTTCGATAATACCATAACCGCTTCGGGCATTGGATACCCATCATGCAGGTTGACTTAGAGAGTAAATGGCGCTTGGATTCTGGTAAGTGCATGGGCAGATGAATTTAAATAATTCACAAGCATCAGCTCAATAATCGAGCATTATTTTAATTACCGTGTGGTTTTATAACATAACTGTGTAAATGCAATCATTTAGTATGAACAGAAATTCTGTCAGTGTTGCCTAGTTTCTTCTATTCCTCCAACAAAAAATCCGTCGGAATATGTTTCACTGTTTTTGCACCCATGTCTTTGAGTCGTTCCACCTGCCGTGAAAAATTTCCCTTGCCAGTTGCCAATTGCTTGTATGCATCTTCATATGTTCGTTGGGCTGCACCAAGAGAATCACCGACTGATTTGAAATTGTGCAAAAAGCCTACAAATTTTTCATAGATAGCACCGGCCTGCTCTGCTATTGCTTCTGCATTTTTTGTTTGCTTATCAACCTTCCACATTTCTTCGACGATCTTTAAAATAGCCAGCAGATTAGTAGGACTAACCAAAATAATTCCTTTATCGTATGCATATTTCCAAAGCGTTTGATCCGATTTCACTGCTTCTAAAAACGCCGGCTCAATAGGCACAAACATCAATACATAGTCGAGTGTTTTGGCGTATTTCGGATAGTTCTTTTTACTCAAGCCATCTACATGACCTTTTATTGCACGTACGTGTTCATCCATCATCTTCGCAGCGTCTTCCGGAAGATCTGCACTTACTGAAGCCTCATATGCAATCAGTGAAACTTTTGAATCAATAATTACCTTACGCTCATCAGGATAATAAATCGTTACGTCGGGTTGTAATCCTCTCCCATTTTCATCCTTAATAATCGCACCTGCAGCATCCCTGATGAAATCCTGCACCTGAAAATGTTGCCCTTTAATTAACCCACTATTTTCAAGAATTGTTTCGAGTATCATTTCGCCCCAATTACCTTGCAGCTTTTTATTCCCTTTTAATGCGGTTGATAAATTGTGTGCCTGTTCGCTAACCAGTTGACTGCTTTCAACTAGTTTCTGCACTTCACGCCCAAGAGAAAACCGTTCTTTACTTTCCCTATCATAGGTTTCTTCTACTTTTTGTTTGAAATCACCAATTTCGGTTTTAAGGGGATCAAGAATAGCCTTCATGTTTTTCTCATTCGCCTCTGTAAATTTTTGCGTCTTTTCATCCAGAATCCCTTGTGCTAAATTTTTAAACTCAAATCGAAAGGTGTCACTTAGTTTTTCTAAATCTGCTTTCTGTGTTAGAAGCTTCTCGTTAGCAGCATTTAATTGCTCCTTCATGGCAGCAAGTTGATTTAATGCAGCCTGATAATCGAGCTGCATTTGCTGCGCTCTATTTTGCTCCTCTTCAAGTACGGATACTTTACCGGCTATTGACTGAAAACGACCAAAGTAATCCTCCTTTTCAATACTCAGTTTTTGATTCAGTTGATACAACTCATTATTTGAGCTTTCAAGTTGTCGGCATTTTTCAGTTAGCAAGGCTACAGATTTGCCAGCTTTGCTCTGACTAATAAACCAACCAATTAAAACGCCAACTACTAAAGAAATAAGGGATAAGATAATGTACAGCATAGATGTTGTCATAAAAGAAATTTAATAAAGAACAAATCTAATGGAACAGGTTGCAATCTATTTGCAAAGTGAAAATTGTAACGTTATAAATTATTTACCGTATAGTAAGTCGATAAATACCGCTATTATTCCGTTGGATATTTCTGAATCCAAATCCTATATCGTCTGCCGTATGTTCATGCAGATGAAAAACCGTCCAATCATCCGGCAGTTTAGGAAAAATTAAGATGAATGAAAAGCGTTCACCACTGCTGCTAAAATATTTCCGTTCCGGCGAGACGGGGATATTGATCGCATGGATTAGTTGAAGTTGTTCGCAGCTGTTTTCATTTACTAAATAAGTTGTGGGCCAAATGCAAACCCAGCCGCCCATGAGATAAATAGAAGGTGCGGTATACGAACAATGAAGCAATGTAACGCCATGCTCTTCAATTGAAGTAGAGAGTTCAACGTCGGATTGAATCAATTGATCGAGGTCAAATTGTAGAGACATATCGGGTAAGAATAGGTTTGTTGAAAGTACAAAAGGTGTTTGACACAGCTTAACAAAACCATTAAATAAAGCTACTATGCAAAAAAAGAGTTACTCCGTATCTATTTCCAATAAAACCGACACCGCTTCATTATCCAAAAGTTTTTGATCGGCTGTATTAATATATAATTCCTGATAGTTGGTAATTATTGATTCGAACGGGAGTTTCACCTCGGTATCGGCCGGGTAATACTCCAAGGCATGAAAGCTATCCGTCTTTACTTCCTGATTAAACAGATAAACACCCGGTGAAAGAATCCTTCTCTGGACCGGCAGATTACGCCAACCGATATCCAATTTCATTTGCTGGTTCGATTCAACTGTAATTTGTTTGCTTAGAATCTGATAGCCTGCAAATGCGCCTTGCATGATCATTCTGAATTCAGGTTGTTGCTGGTTAAGTTGGATTACAATAAACATGTGTCCGATTGATTTATGATACAAATCTAGATGGGCACATTGTAACCTATTTGCAAAGCAAATTTTAATTTTCGGCAGGGAAGTAGCGGTCGTAATCTATCTGCTCCCTTGTTTTGAAGAAGTAGAGGTCTTCAGGTGTCATAATTAATTCGGAACCTAAGGGCTGGTTGATAGAGAAATCATAATCCGGTATAAGTTTTCGGAATGCGTCTTTCAGTAAAGGATTTACTGCCATCAACTGATTCATCAAATTTCGGTAGACTCTGATAGATGCAATTATAAAATGTATACCGTATGCAGGCCCCTCGATCAGCAATTGTAAAAAATACAGGCCTGTGTATTTTCGATTTGTGATAACCAATTCAAAAATATCATCGGAGATAACAATCAGTGGAACGACTCGATTCATCTTCTTGGATGAATTTCTCTTCCGTTTCTTCAACTCCTTCAGCAGATCCTGCATAAAAATGTAACGAGATGCGACTGATCCCTGATCAGGATTCGTTCTGTTATAGAATGGGTAAGGCAGCGTTGAGATATTACTCCCAAACACCTTTACTACGTTCGTTTCAGACATCGCTAAGGCAAATCCTATCTCATTATTTGCTATACTGTTCTCCCAGTTTGTAAGCAAACATTGTAAAAAGTGATAGAGCTGTTCCTGATCACTATAAAGTAGAAACAGATGAGGAAGTTGGGAAAGTGGAATCTGACGTAATTCATTATTACTGGTTTTCCCAATAATAACCGACAACTCATTTATTTCAGATGCTTCCATGTTTACAAAGTTGGTAGCTAATTCATAAACTAAAAAAAGAGAAAGTTCTCACATTGCAAATAGGTTGCAATGTTGCCGATTAGCTTGCACATAATATGTGAGACTATAAAATAGATTTATTACGGCAATTCACCAATCGCAGTTTTCCAGAATTGGGATTTTTATTTTCACAGTCGCACAAAGTTTTTCACAACTAATTCCTGTGGATAAAAAGAGACTTTGTATTTATTCACAGGTGCTGTACTGTGAATTAAATAATCTCAATTTCATGCAAATACAACCAGCGAAATGAGTCCACTTGATGAAATCATAGAAGTAGAAAAACAGTTTCTTGCTGTTATCCTGAACGATCATGATACATACTTTCGGGTAGCCCACATTATTACTGCCAGTACCCGCTTCTCCGCACCAGAGCATCAGGAGATTTATGCGGCCATGCAGTTGCTTGTTGAACGGAATGATCAGATAAGACCGTCGACTGTTTTGTTTGCGCTGAAGGAATTGTCAGGAAGAGAAAATACGAATGCCGAAGCTCGTTTGAGGGAGTTAGCCGATATACAACCTGATGCATCGGCGATGGGTTCTTATATGAATATCATACACAGGAAATCCATTCGTGGAGAGTTTCATACTATCATTCAAAAATCGCAACATGATTTACAAAACCCTGCATTCGATGTGTTGGATCTGTTAAATGATATTCATACAATGACCTCTTCACTGTTAGCTCATACAACGAAAAATAAAGAACATACGCTGAAGGATCTGTGGAAATCACATACCGAGCGATTCAAACTAAACCAGGATACAGCAAATCAACTATCAGGTTTCTCAACAGGGTTTGAGAAGTTGGATGCTGCAATCAATGGATTACAGCCGGGCAGACTTTATGTAATTGGAGCTCGTCCTTCTGTTGGCAAAACTGCATTTGCAATTAACCTGATGCTGAATGTATGCATCAGTGCAGAAAAGCCTCGACGTGCTATTTATTTTTCGCACGAAATGAGTGCCGATCAATTGAGTCAACGGATCATGGCTTGTAAATCCGGAATCAAACTGGAGCATATTGCTAAAGGAGTACTGGATGAAAAGGAATGGGAATTACTTAATCAGTTCCAAATTGATGAAAAGACTAATGAAAATATCATTATTGACGACCGGCCCTCTGGCACTGTAAAAGACGTTAGAGAATCTCTGCATTTACATTCTGCAAATCCCATCGATATAGTATTTGTTGATCATCTACAATACCTGAAAAGTAAACAAGGCAGGTATCGTGATGAAGAACTAACTCATATCATGAAAGAGTTTAAGGAGCTTTCTTATGAATTTAAGATCCCGATTATTCTGATCTCACAGCTTAACCGAAATGTCGAAACCAGAACATCGGGACGCATACCAATGCTTTCAGACCTGAGAGAATCCGGATCAATAGAACAAGAAGCAGATGTCGTGATGTTTTTATATCGACCGGAATATTATGAAGTACTGACAGATAGTTCAGGCGAAGGCGTTACGGGAGAAACCCATTTACGTATTGCTAAAAACAGAACAGGGATACTTGATACTATTCATTTAAGCGCTTTACTGCATAATCAACGCTTCATACCTTATGACAAACTGCATGATCAACTCCATGAAATTATTGAAGCCAAAGAATCGGAGGGGAAATGGTCTAAACGCTTTCAGGATGAAAAGAAAAAATATGAAAAAGATGTAAACAACTTAGATCAAGAGGATACGCCTTTCTAATTAACTCAGAAGTCAATTCAGGTATTAACTTATAAATCAATTGAAAATTTATACAACTGATTATGCCGGGACAAACTCATTATGAGCGTTAACACCTAAAAAACAAACGCTTTGTGGCTGTGTAACTGCGGCCCTTGGAGATATGGGAACTACAGGACGGCTTCGCCTTGCAATAAGGCTTGCCTGCTCCGTTCCTCCGCATCCAAGCCTTATTGATATGGTGGTTCAGATAATTGATAAGTCCCGGCTATTTTTATGGAGATAAAACCATTTCATAGAAAGATTACTGACCTGCAGATACAGCAGTTCTTACACTTTAATAGTGTACATGATCTATCGCATCTAATAAACATCGATACGGACATTATCGAACATGTATTAGATGAACCCAAAAGATATCATGAGTTCCCTATCCCAAAAAGAAAAGGAGGAAAGAGACTTATTCATTCGCCTTCACGGCCATTAAAAGACATACAAAAGCGATTATCAATATATCTCACAAGAATCTATCATGAGTATGCTCCGGCATATGTACATGGCTTTATCCGGTCAAATAAAAAAACATCAAGCAGGAATATTTTAACAAATGCAACTCAACACCTGGATCGTCCTTATGTACTTAATATAGATATTGAAAACTTCTTCCCTTCTATTAATGCAGAGCTTATTAAAAGCGCTTTTAATAAGCTTCCCTTCCAGATGTATTCAGATGAAGGTGCCAGTATCATCAGCTTATTATTAACCAGAAATTGGATATTACCTGCAGGCAGTCCTGCATCACCCATTGTATCCAATATTATTTTCTACGAAACCGATATAGCTTTACATAAGTATTGCATAAAAAATAAGCTGGTTTATACCCGTTATGCTGATGATCTTACTTTCTCGGGAGAGCTTATCAATGATCATATGACAGAAGCAATAAAGAAAATTATTATTTATCATGGCTTCATGATCAATGATAAGAAGGTACGGTTACAATCAAAACAATCCGCTCAATATGTTACCGGTATCAAGGTTAATAACAAGCTAAATGTGAACCGGAAATATATCAGACAGTTGAGGTCGATATTACATGATTGGGAATCCAACGGAATTGATATAGCATCGACCAGGTATTATGCCGGCAAACTTCATCGTTATCAAAACAGACTGGATATGTATACTTCCTTTAAAGCTTCTGTTCACGGAAAACTGGCATTTCTCCAGCAAATTAAACAAGAAGAACCTGTTCTTCAAGGTCTATATAAAAGATTCATAGCTCTTAAAAACACCTACATGTAGAATCTGATAAAAGCGCTTTTATTTATCTTAAGTCTTACTAAATATGCGAAATAAGATTGTTTATTTAGATGATCAAGTATTATATCCAGATGCAGTAATGAAGCTTGTTGACCCAAAAAAAGAACGATTTCTTTTTATTAGGTTTCAGCATCCGGATGCCTGCTTAAAATATGTATTTAATTCGATAGAAAGTAATTCGAAGATTGATTTAATCATTACAGACTTTATTCATCCTGGTATGAATGGTTATGATTTTTCACTTTCCGTTCGTTCAATCGAATCTTCGTATTCATATTTCAAGCCGATCCCTATTATTCTATTGAGTTTCACAAACCCCTCCTACGAGCTATCTGAGAAAGATATACAAGAGCTTATGATAAAAAACCCAGATAATGACAGAGAGTATTATGAGCGCTATCGGGAAAACCGTCGGGCTTTTAAACAAGCAGTAGATAATAACTTCTTTTCAGCCGTTTTAGGAAAACATGTTGAAGGCACTGAAATATTGAAAGCTATTGAAAAGGCTTTGGAGAGCAATGAATAGCTAGATATATAAAAGCGCTTAAAAGTGCTTGTGCTTGCCTAAACAGTTTAACGACCACAAATCCGATCATGTTAGATTCACTATTCGTTTTTAATAATCTTAAGAACGTATTCACTCCTTCCGATATTCACTTTTAAGAAATATAACCCATTTGGTAAATTGCTGATACCTACATAGTGCATGAAATTTTCTGAATTAATATTAGCTCTATCGGTCACAAGTGTTTGGCCCAGCACATTTAATATCTGAAACGAAACATTTTTGAACTGGGCACCATTAATATGTAAATAAAAGAGCCCTGAGTTTGGATTTGGAGTTACAAACAGCTGATGCAAATCTTCCACGTTGCTTGTGCTTGTTGGAAACGAAACCTGAACATCAAGTATTCTTACATCACTACTATCACAAGTGTTTAAAGCTCTTACCGATACAGTATGATTACCAATTGATGTCCAATTGATATTTATCAAATTGGTATTTTGTCCGTTAATAATATTTCCACCGCCACTTATCGTCCAATAATACCCTGTTGCGTTAGCAGTACTGGAAATCGCATAACTAGTTGACTGGCCAATTGACACACTTGTGCTGCCATTAATAAGCAGTGGCGAATCAGGTTTCTTGTTAACGACGACTTTCAAAGTATCAGAGAACTGTACACAATTATCTATGTTCACAGAAACATAATAATTACCTGATTGATTAACTGTAATTGTTCTTGTAGTTAATCCATTGCTCCATTGATAAGTACAGCTTCCGCAATCCATAGCAGATAATATTACATTGCTGCCTTCGCAGAAAGTGGTAGGCCCGCTTGCTTTAATCAACAATCCTGACGGAGGAGCTTTGTAAAAAGAGGTTGTGATTATTGAACTCCAATTATTTAATGAATCCTGAAATTGCACATTGACTATATGATTACCTACTAATAAGTCAGATGTACAAATATCCTTCAATAACTCAAAATCACTACTTGGGCTTGCCAAGACCACAACAGTTGTATCGGATACTTTAGAATCAAACCAATACCGATACCTTTTCACTTTTTTTTCTTTTGCTTCGGCATTTAAGCTTCTATAGAAGAAAGAAGAAGTTATCACACTCCAAACTCCAACGCTGTTTTCAAATCGAGTGTGTAATACATGCAATCCAGGTTCGATATTTTTAACGGATAGATTTGACAAGATTTGTATATCGTCAAATTCGGATAAATTTAAAGAGACGCTATCCTTAACGTCATCGTCAATCCAGTATTGAAATTTTTTAATTTTCCCTAAAGTTGAATTCTGTATATATATAAAATCGCTGGTTGCGGTTGTCCAATGCTTACCATTTGGTTTAAATCGGAAATGAAGTGTATGCAAGCCAGTTGCAAGATTCCCAGATTCGATATCATTTATTAAGAAATAATTTGAACTACTAGATACGCCGGTTGAAATTTTGGAATTGTAATTATTGTCAAACCAATATTCATATTGTGCGCCTCCAGTTGGAATGTTTTGGTTAAGTTTATAAATTAAAGATGTGCTAATTGAACTCCAATGTTCTCCATCAGGCTTGAACCGTATATTAAATGTATGAAGCCCGGAAGATAAAGTTTCTAAGGAAATATTTTGAATTATAAATGCTTCTGAAGCAGGAAGAAGAAAGCCAAGTTCTTTCTCATCAAACTTATCATCTATCCAGTATTCATATTTTGACAGTCCTGCAGGAGTCAATGGATTTATCTTATATATCGTTTCTGAAAGATAACTGCTATGTCTATTAAATCGATCCGAAAAACCAATGTTAATTGTATGTAGTCCCGGGCTTAAAGATGCCATAGGAATGGAAGCTTTTAATTCGTAATTGTTGGCTGAGAGGTTTGAAACTTTGACATTATTATCAAATTCGTTATCAAACCAATACGAATATGCTTTAATAGGCTGGCCTGTAGATGTCGGTTGTGATGTGGCAACTACGTTCAATATTGTGGTAGCAAAGTTATTAGTATTATCACATTCCTCAATCTGACCTCTTCCATCAGCAGCGAAAAAAACATAATAGGTCCCCGTTGGAATCCAGGAAGGTATTTGCATTTGTTTCGAAAGACTTGCTGAAGAAGATTGTATAGAAAGAATTTCAGATACCTCCATCTCATCAATGTATATATCCCCATTTAAGCCTGGCGTTAATACATCATCCTCTGAAAGATGAATGTTGACAAAATGAGGAGCGTTGGCGGAAGTATTACCGATATTCTTCACTTTACACCCAATCGATATTGTTTGCCCGGAGTTAATTAATGAAGGATTTGTAAATTGGTCAATTACGATTAAATCAGAACAGTTGCCCAAAACTGTTATTTGTACTGTTGCAAAATTGTTATCCTCTACACATTCGCTTATAATATTAGTGCCATCAGCAGAAATAAAAATGTAATATGAACCAGGCGTTGTGTTTGATGGAATTGTAACATTTAAATTCAATAATTCTGTCTGAGTTCCGGGTTGAAGTGTTTGAGTTACCGATATTTCCCCTAAATACAAATCTCCATTTTGCCCAGGAGTAAGAATGTTGTTAGAAGATAAATGAAGACTTACAATGTTAGGTCCAGCACTCACGACTCCTTTAGCTTTTTCCTTAAATCTTATCGAAATAGTTTCACCTGGAATTACAGTTGATTTAGGAGTTGATTGGTCAACAATAACAAGCTCCGGACAATCCGAACATGCCATTGAAGAGTTAAGCGATTTTCTAAATATTCCATTAGCCATCGTCATTTCAATTCTCTTAGCTTGGTCCAATGTAAACATCACATGACAATCATCAGGAGAATAGCCCATATGATTGCACTCCATATCGGGTAAATTTTGAAGATCAGGACATGTATCATATTTATCTCTACATTCACTGGAGTTATAGCTATATTGAGGTGGAGTATCTTTGCATCTGTCACCCACTAAATATCCATCTTGACCACCCCCTTGACATTCAAAGATTGTGTTGCCAGCTTCGTCTTGTTTAAATGTTTCAAAAGTATGATAGAGGCCTAACCAATGACCTATCTCGTGGGTTGCAACTCTTCCTAAAGGATGGAGATTAAATATTACCTTATTAATGCCGAAATATTTACTATATATCCAGATACCACTTGTTTTTTCTGTTTCAATATTAAAGGACTGTAATGGCAACTCTGGAAATGTCGTTGTATCTGGAAATGTCGGGTATCGAGCGTATCCACTTAGAATCTCATTTAAAGACTGTTTCTTATCAGATACCCAAATATTCAAATATCTTTTAGGATCCCAAATTGTATTTGGCTTTATAATAAGCTCGAAATAATTTGTAAAAACTTCCCTGCTTTGAGTGCCAGCTACAATATCCCACCCTTTGGCCTTCCAATTTATTCGATTCACTCCAGGTTCTTGCAATAAGTTTCCATCAGGGTCTGTTTTTGCTAAGCAGAATTGTACTCTTGTGTTACCTGCGATGACTGATTGAAAATTACCTGGAGTGTTAATGACATCTGAATTACTACCAGAAAAGTCAGCATTAAGAACATCTATTTGGGACTTTATTCTATCCCATGAAATATTTTCATCCTCCCCAACTGCCTCTCCGCCATGTAAAACATGAACTACAACCGGAATGACATAATTCGTAGATGAGAAACGTCCTGTTATTTTGGCCTTCTCAAAATTTACAAGTCGTTTATTAAAATCACGATCCCAACTTAAAGACGGTGTACCAGCTCCACATGGCTGAAGAATTGGAAAAATTGAGTCTTTTGCCTGCCCAAAACAAAATTGGGCTAGCATACTCAGCACAAAAAAACACACACAAGTGTATAGCAATCTTCCCATTGCAAATATTTAGTTTACCTAATTATTGGTCCTGACTTTAATTTGAATATTCAGATTACCTAAGCTATCTGTTTGTGGAGCGATTTTCTTAAAATAGATATGAGGGTTTGAAGGTACCCATCCAGCACTTGTTGGACTAGAAGTCCCATAGATTCCAGCATCTGTTCCATCTGTACCAGAGTTTTTACCGGGGCTAGAAGATTTTAGCCGATAATTATCTTTAAAGGGATCAAAAGGTGATGCAGTATACGATTCAAATACTTCAGAGGCACTTCCTGCAAACATTGTATTCGTTTCAGAACCTTGTGTTGCTGCGCAGTTTTGAAAAGGAGAACTAAGTCCAATTCGAACATTGTTCGTAAATGAATTATTACAAACACTGCCGATACTTAAAGTGAAAAAAATATTATTCTCAAAGTTGCAATTCGTTACTGTACCAGGAAAAAGATAATTAAACGAACCAGAATTTGTATTTAAAAATATGTTGTTTTTAAATGCGCAAGAAGTTGGGTTGCCTGTAACACTACTACGAATGACATTATTTAAGAAAAGGTTCTCTGTTGCTTCACGAGCTAAAATTATATTGCCTGAAATGATGCAATCCTTCACAAGAATTCGTTTTGGATAACTTTCAAAAGGCGCAGTAACTGAAAAATTTAAATGGATATCGCCTCCAACCCTGCACCTCTTAATTGAGTAGTTTTCGAAACCAACTTCATTGGGATTGTATGAAAATGCAATATTTCCAGAAACAATATTTACCCCCTCAATACTCCCTCCTTGTGCGCCGTTATCCAAAATAAAGCTGTTTGAAATTTGAGTTCTGCCCGTTGCAACTGACGAATCAGGATGAATACCCGCACCAAAAATGAACAAACGTTTTTTTATTACAGGAGCGCTAAATGTTCCACCTGGCAAATATAAAAAATCGCCATCCTGTGCAACTGAATATGCCGAATCCCACGACGATCTTATAAATGTTTGACCATCTGGCCGTACAACAGCAAATTGTGGGGTTTGAGCACCAGTCTGATTAATAAAAAATTGCAGAGTCGAAACAATAAGTACTTTCTTTGTTATCGACAATAAAAGACTGGATTTGCCAATAGAGTAAATCTTCATTTGCAAACGCTTTACAAGTGTAAAAATTGGGTAATAAAGGTGTTTCAGAAAGGAGATTGAGTTTGTAGCTATATCAAATCTTGGTAGTATTATCCAAAGTAATCGACTAAATCTAATCTACAAATTATTTCTTAAATTCAAAGTGCTTGATACAAAATTATTTCGGGCACATAAATAAACCCTAGCAAATGTTTCATTTCCGATAAGCAATACATTATTAATCAATAAGTGCCTTCTCTATCTCTTCAACCGTAAATGTGTTCATAGCTTATTATTTCTTTAATACAAGATCTTCTTTCGCTGCCCAGATACCAATATCCTGTTTGCTTAATGCTGCTGCCATCAGATCTGGAAATTTATCGGGTGTACAGGCAAACACAGGAATGCCGAGTGTTGCCAGGAAGTTGGCATTCTCATGATCGTAAGAGGGTGCGCCTTCATCATTCAATGCTAACAATACAACTACCTGCACACCTGCTGCTGCAAGCTCTGTTGCACGTTTGCGCATACCGGCCACATCACCACCTTCATACAAATCGGTGATCAAGACCAACACAGTATCAGTAGGACGTGTAATAATTTGCTGGCAATAAGTGAGCGCTGCATCAATATCTGTTCCGCCACCTAACTGCACACCAAATAATAATTCAACCGGATCAGTAAGTTCTTCTGTAAGATCAGCAACCGCTGTATCAAACACAACCATCTTTGTTTTGATGGCAGGGATAGAAGCCATCACCGATCCAAAAATACCGGAGTACACAACCGAGGTGCCCATGGAACCACTCTGGTCCAAACAAAGCACCACATCTTTTAACGATGTACGCTTACGGCCATAACCGATTCTTGTTTCGGGAATAATGGTTTTATACTCGGGTTGATAATGTTTCAGATTTTTCTGAATGGTGGCATGCCAGTTGATCTCGTTATGTTTAGGTCTTCTGTTTCTTGTACTTCTGTTTAAACTTCCAACAACAGCCTGTTGCGTAGGTTGCGCCAGCTTCTTCATCAACTCATCTACTACTTTACGCACCACCATGCGTGCTGTGTCTTTTGTTTTATCGGGTATCACATGGCTTAAGGTCATGAGTGTTGCTACAAGATGCACATCGGGTTCTACATTTTCCAGCATCTCTTTTTCAAACAGCATTTGCGTGAGCTCCAATCGTTGCAATGCATCTCTTTGCATCACCTGTACAACCGTGTTGGGGAAGAAGGTTCTGATATCACCTAACCAACGGCTGACGTTGGGCGATGAAGGACCCAGCCCGCCTTTGCGATCTGTATCGTACAAAGCACCGAGTGTTTTGTCCATCTGCAGATCATTGCCCTGCAACGTGAAACCTGTTCCATCGCTCTGTTCTCCACCGAGGATCATCCGCCATTTACGTATCAGTTGCTCGTTTGCCATTGGTAATTGTTTTGTTTCATTAATAGCCCAATAGTTTCAATACAATCGGTATTCCTTTTGCTGCACGTTCTTCATCAATACCTGTTTGCACTTGTTTTGTGATAATACCTGTGCCACCTGTTTTTACTTTCTCACCTAACTTCCTGCGTTCGGGTTTGGAGAATTCAGCAAAGGTTCTGCGTAACAGTGGCAGCACTTCAATAAATACTTCGTCTTCCAATTTCTCCACCCAACTGTTTACTACACTCCAGAGATCCTCATCCAATAATAAAATGGTGCCGCTTCCTTTTAAAAAACCTTCGAGCCAGGAAGCAGCAACTGCAGCTGCTGTTGATTGCGACATGGAATAGTAAAATACTTTCACCAACTCATCACCCTGTAACAATTGATGATCGTGTAACAAGCGTGTGCAGTAACCGGCCAATACAGGTGAACTGTTTTTGTTGGCTGAAATGGCTTGCAATGTTTGTTGCCACTCTTCTTCAATTTCTTTGTGCTGTAACAACTGAACAGATTCGTTCATGCTCACAAACAAAGGCAGTAAATCCAGTGCAGCATCATCTGCAATACCTGTACTTGCTGCAGGTAAACTGATGCAGGTGCGGGTGATCATACTCTCAACAATACCTGTTACCAGTTCTGCATCTGTTTTGCGTACGTTACCATAACGTGTAACATTTACCAGCCCGGGTATCACAGCCATAAACTGAATCACATCCGTACCTGTTGCCGCAAGATTGTTGATTTGTGTAATGAGTTGCTCAATAGCAAGCGGAAGTTCAGCAGGCAGTGTGCGTTCCAATAAACCACATACCTCATTGAGTGATTGTGATTCCCCTGTTTTTGAAACAATGTATTTTGATGTTGCTTCTTCAACCGTATTACCCCAGTTTCCTTTTTCAATGATCTGGATCGATAACTCCGGTTGCCATTGCAGGCGCCATTGTTCTTTAAAGGTTCCCTTGCCTGCTACATCACTTCGTTGTCCCCAATGTATGCCGAGTAACTGCAGTCGATGCAATAACACACTTCGTTCGAGATCGTTTTCTTTCCGTAAGTCGAGTGTATAATCTTTCCAATCGGCAGTGGATGGTAAACGTAATCGCTTTTGTTGTTTTTCAATATCTGTTTGAAGAGGAGGTTTGGGAATATCAACCGGTACTTCACCGATCTTATCGCTTACAATTAATTCATCATGTACAAGTGACATACGGATCACTTCACCATTACAAATAACACTGAGTGTTGCTTCATTCAATTCTTCCAATCCTGCTTTGGGTAGATTACGCAAAGCAGCTAAAGATTCGGACAATCTTACTGCTTCCATTACATGTGCAACAGAAGTATCCATTTGTTTTGAACGAAAGAGCTTGGCTACTTTTGCCATCCATCTTGTTCCATCATCGTATGGATAATGCCAGATATGATCATACCAACCCGGTGAGGCAATACCGGCACCATAACCACTGTACATACTTAAGCGGTTATATGTCCACGGTACCCATGTACATTCTACTTTTACTTTCGGCAATCCTTTCAGCAGATCATTATCTTCTTTTTGTTTGGGCATGTTGAGCAAAGCAGGTGCATGCCATGCGCCACAGATAACGGCAATGTTTTGAAACATTTCTTTTTCTGCCTGTCGGATTGTTTTACGCATATATGCTTCACGTAAACTTTCTGTGCGGTCATCCTTCGAAGGAACTTCATCACGCAATACCTGCATGGCTTCGTTTACTGCATCAAACACTTCTTCGTTTTGATGACGATGCTCAAACATATGCTCCCACCATTTCTCTCCATCATCATAACCTGCCGCTTCTGCTAAATAAGAAACAGGATCTTTCCTTATGATCACTATGGGTTCAGCTTCATTATTGCTGATGCTGTAATTGTTGATTGTATCAATGGTATCTCCTTCATCCTTTTCATCCGACGCTGCCTGTTGTTCTGCTGCTTTCTTTTCCTCTTCTGCATCAAGTGCAAACTGGTGTGCAGCAGGCAGATCCATGAAGCGGACATGAATATTATTCTTTCGTGCATAGAGAATGGCTTGCCACTCAGGTGAAAATTCTGCAAACGGATAAAAGGAAGAATGTTTGGTATTATCGGGTTGAAAACAAAGAATGGCCACCGGTGGTTTTAAATCGCTGTGCGATACCCATTGCAAAACAGGATCAGCATCTGGCGGACCTTCCACCAAAACAATATCCGGTTTTGTTTTCTCCAAAAACTCTTTTACGTTTCTGGCAGAACCCGGACCATGATGTCGTATACCAAGAATATGTATTGCCATTGAATGAGCTGCTGATTATTGATTAGATGCCAAGATCTCGACAAGCCCTGTAAATATCTTTCCATTCATCTCTCGGCTTTACCACCGTTTCTAAATATTCCTGCCATACAATTTTATCCTGTACCGGATCTTTTACCACAGCACCAATAATACCTGCAGCCAGATCATTTGCTTTTAATTGTCCATCTCCAAAGTAAGCAGCCATTGCTAATCCGTTATTCACAACAGAAATAGCTTCTGCTGTACTGAGGGTACCACTGGGCATTTTAATTTTTGTCTTACCATCCATGGTAACACCACTTCTCAATTCACGAAAGATGGTGACAATGCGACGGATCTCCTGCAACGCAGGTGGCTCTGCAGGCAACTCCATAATTTTTTCAAAACTTTCAACCCTGCGTTTTACAATATCAATTTCTTCATCCATTGAATCAGGCACAGGAAGGATCACCGTATTAAAACGTCTTTTTAATGCACTGCTCAATTCGTTTACACCTTTATCTCTGTTGTTGGCAGTTGCAATTACATTAAAACCTCTTACTGCCTGTACTTCTGTATTTAACTCAGGAATAGGTAATGATTTTTCTGAAAGAATTGTGATCAATGCATCCTGCACATCAGCACCAATACGTGTCAACTCTTCAATACGTACAATCTTACCATCTTTCATTGCACGCATCACCGGTGTTTCCACCAATGCTTTTTCAGTTGGACCTTCTGCCAATAACCGTGCATAGTTCCAGCCATAACGAATCGCTTCTTCACCTGTACCTGCTGTTCCTTGTACAATTAATGTTGAATCGCCACTGATAGCAGCCGCTAAATGTTCACTCACCCAACTCTTGGCAGTACCGGGCAAACCATATAATAACAATGCACGATCGGTTGTTAATGTAGCTACGGCAATTTCCATCAGTCGCTTGTTACCGATATACTTCGGTGTTACTTCAAAACCATTTTTCAGTTTACCGCCGATGAGGTAAGTAACTGCCGATTGTGGAGACAGATGCCAGTTAGCAGGTCGTTTATCCTGATCTTGTTTCCGTAACTCTTCCAGTTCCAATGCGTATAATTCTTCTGCATGTTGACGTAAGATGGTTGCCATAATGATGTATTTAAGCGGTAAAGTTTGTTATGATTTGATTTTTTAAGTTGAGCAGTTTCACTAAATACTCTTTCGTTTTATTCCAGCTGTTCTGTTGGTATTCTTCTGCAGGTATAATCAAACCCAGTTCTTTTTCAATAGCAGAAGGGATGCGTTCAATATGTTGACTAAAGAATGATCGTGTATAATGATAAGGATTATTTGCAGCGTGCGTTAAAATCTTTTTTGTCATTTCAATACTCCATTCCCTCTTGAATTCAACAGCATAACGAATAATGGCATCTGCATGATCGGCAAATGAACGGTTTGAATAATATTCCTGTTGCTGTGCCGGCAACATCGGGATCAGATCAATATAAAACGTACTGCAATACTGCATCATAAACACTGCCCATTGATGCTGTTTGAATTGCAACGTAGCCAGAACTAATGCCGTGATCATTTTTTTACCCGTGGTATCTTTCTCAAACAACTCGATGATCTGTTGGGGCGATTTACCTAACTGCTGCTCCCAAAATGTTGGTGGCACAAACTGTATGAGTTGATAAATGATAAACTCATCGTCGCTAAACTCTTTACTGTTACTGCTCAGCTTTTCAATTCCCGATTTGAATATTTCGGGATCAATATCTGCAGGCACCTGAAACGAAAGTGAGGTCTTACTCATCATGCCCAACAATGCCTTTTCTGTTTTTAGGGTCACAGCTTTTTGTAACACATTCATGTATTGTTGCACTAATCCAGAGCCGGGAATCTGCTTTAATAATTTCAGTGCTTCTTCTTTTACTTTCTTACTCTTTTCGTTTTGTAGTGATTCAAGAAACAAAAGATCATCATTGCTGACATTGATTGACAGTATTTCTAAAAAAGCAACTTTTGTTGCTGCATCTTCCTGTGCCCATGTTTGTTCAAGTAAAACTCTTGCAGCAGCAGGATCAACAGAGCGTAATTCAGTAAGTACAGCTTTGCGTTGATCTGTTGTACCTGTATTCCAAAGTTCTTCCTGTGATTGCGATACAGAAAAATTCCACTCCGGATTAAACTGGCATAACCATTCGCCACGTTTACCTGTACAAGGTGCGATGGCGGCTCGTAGTTGTTTATATTGTTTGCCGATTGCAAATAAAGAGGGAATCATTTCTGGCGATACCAACCTGTTTGCCTTTGCACAGGCTGTTAACCATAACTGTAACAACGATTGACTTTCTTCAAACAGGATATCCTTTAACACCTGCATGGCTGCAGGACTGCAGTATTGTTTTTCTTCAGCAGGTGCCTGTTCAATGCCAACGGTTTCCTTTTTCAATGGCAGCACAGCGCATTGACGATAGTTATACGTGAGTGATGCCAGTTGCAGAAACTTCTCTTCCTTATCAATCGTTGTATTTTCTGTAATAACAGCGGCTGCTCCGGCAAGTGTTGGCACAAGCTCTTCCACACCGATCATTTTTTTATCGGTGCCCATCATTGCCGTGTGTATAATCTTATTCCATGCTTCCATTATTCAATGCTGTATCGCTTATTGTAGTAGTTTATATTCATCGTGCAGCCAAACACCAACTGCTTCGTATTGATCTTCCCGTCCGATCAACGCCATGTCTAATGCTTCGCCTCCGCTGATCGCTAACAGCTTCCAGATGTAACGTTGTTCGTTTTTCAACAACATCATTTTCTGTTCTGCATCCTGCAACCACCATTGCTGATTGTATTGTACGGGTTTTAATTTGCTGATGAGATAAGGTCGTTCCCCTCTTACAGGCAACTGACTGTTTAATGTTGTTTCTGCAGCCAACACTTCATCCCAGTTTTGATAACCGCTGAAACTTGCTTTCATGGTTGAAGCAATCTGTCGTTTTACAATTGCTCGTAAAGGAGAAACAGAAGGAAAGAATACCAACTCTGCCTGTACAAATATTCCCGGTGTGAACGTTAATTGACCTCCTTGTCCACGAACGATGAACTGTAAGATCAATGCATATTGTTTCGATGCAGTGCCATATAACCAATAACGTTCGGTGGTAATATTATCTACTTCTGAAGTTTGTTTTGCTAATACAAGCCATGTATCGGTTACACCTGTTTGTTCTTTTAACTCTTCCTGGTTTTGTGTAAAGCCGATCCATGTGCGGATGTCTTGCTGCAAGGTTTCATCCAGGGATGCTGTATTCTGAAATGCTTTCGTGGCAAGATAGATGACAGCTAACTGATCCATGAACTTACTCTGCCAGCCTTCTGCATAAAAGTTGATCTCTCCTAATGAACGCACCATGCCTGCCAAGCCTGGCGCCTGCGCATCCACCATTCGCTTTGCCATATTTTCAAACCAAAGCGATCCCTTGTCGGGCATGGTTAAGATGCCGTTCCGTACAATATCCTTCAACCACAATTGTAATTCATCAATACCATCAGTTACTTTCAGCTCACGTGCCTGTGTGCGTTTTGCTCTTGCCGCTTCATCAACAGGTTTCTCTTCTTTCTCTACTTGTTTCTCTTTCTTCTCAACACGTTTACTGATCCAGTCTTCTACCCATGCAGGCATTGTTGAAGTGCTGAAATCATTTGGCTGACGGGCATTGTACAGCAACAATCCTAATCCATGTTTGCAAGGAAATTTTCTGCTGGGGCAGGAACATTTGAAGGCAATATTCTGCAGATCGATTTGTGTTTGATAGGGCTTACTGCCACTTCCCTGACACTCGCCCCACAATGCCTGTTCGTTAGCGCCTTTGCTTACCCATTTGGATGGGTTCGCTAAATCCTTTCCTGATTTTTTGGAAGACTCATCGGGGGCAAGATTAAATATTTGTTCTTCGGTGAATTGCAAGAGGAAAAATTTGAGGTTTAAATATATCGACAAACTAAAAACAACCCAACAAGATTGCAGGATTATTTACGAGTAGTCAATTCAAAGCTTTCAATAAAATAGCTATCTAAGATTGATTTTTTTACTTCAAGTTTTATAACATATGAACTTTTTAGTTGCTGCAAATCATATCCAGCTACAGAATAGTACTTTGAATATCTTTTATCCAGGAAAATAAACGAGATTTTGTCATAGCCAATCGTATTGACGCTCTTTATTCTGCAGTCATAATACTCGGAATCAGAAGAAGTTGCGCTTTGTGCAATAAGAAGATTAATTGGTACTCGTAACGCAAATTGAAAAAGACCTGAAAAAAAGATAATGCCTACAACAAATCCCAAGACATAAAATTTATCCCGAAACTTACGTAAATAGTATTCTTTATATTTTCTGTAACGGATATATATGAAGACTATAATAACCAAAAATGAAAACATCAAGCAACCCAGCGACAAAAATCGGGGGAAATTTAGAACTTTGCTGTTTGTTAGCTGGTATAAAAAAACAATAAATGCCGATATTAGATAGAGCCATCTGCGCTTAAGCAGCCGAGCAATAAATACATCCTTTCTAAATTTATCATTTTTCATTACTCATCAATTGGGTTAACCTTCATTGTTCCATTTAAACTCGTCCTTTTTTATTTTCCAGATAAAGCCATCGAGGATATAATGCGTAATCTGCGGAAGTGCAAGCAGCGGAACAACAAAACTTAACAGAGTATCATTCAGCTCAGGCAAACGCATTTTACTGATACCAAAAACAGCGGCATGTTCTTTCCACACAAAAGCATCCCATATTCCTTCTTCGAAATAAGCAAAGAGAAATAACAAGCCAAGGAAAACAACCACGCCATATTTGCTGAATACAATTTTGAGAAAACGTGAACCTCTGCCTGGTTGCAGATAATTCTTTTGCCCGTAGATCCATACTAATGCCATGTACGGAATACCATGACTCACTACATTCAATACGGTGAAAGCCATATCACCATTGAAATACACAATGCCAAAATACCAGGAAAGAAGAGTGCCTGCTACGATAGCTAGCTTTGGAAAATTGACTTGCTTTGTCAATATCCATCTTCTTCCTTCATACAAAATGTAAAACCCAATAACCAGAATATATAACACTGTACTCAACTTCAACAGGAATGGTGATTGCAGGTACACAAAATCATTCTCTATAAACCAGTTGAAATTTCGTGGGCCACTCAAATGCCAATAAATGAGCGGATAAAGTGTAGCATAGTAAATAGCAATGCGATCGATCCAGACAGAAAGTTTTGTACTTGCTTCTTTACGACTGTACACCCGCATAAACCCGTATTGCTGCCGTATGAAATGAAACACCGCTGTATATGCCAATAATCGCCAGAATAACTGGCTGCTGATGGAATAGGCCATCACTGCAATTACAAAACCAATAAAAGGAATGGCAATAAGAATTGAACGTTGTTTGCTGAATGCCTGCGGATCGAAATAAGTTCGGTAAAGAGTGCTGTACACATGTGCCACATCAATCAATAATACCAACACTACCCAGCCCGCATCGGTAACGCCCTCCTTATTTTGAAATACGGACGGGAATAAGAATACCAGTAACAAACTTGCAAAAGGAGGAAGTAAGATGAACAGGATGTCAACCATCGGTCGGCCAATCCATGGTTGTTGTTTAAAAAAGGTTTTACTATGCCACATACTGCATTACTTTTCTAGCGGCTTCCAATCCCTGGTAAAAGCCTTCTTCAAAAATACTGATGCCCGCATTATCGGTATGGGCAAAATGAATACAATCATCAATTGACGAAGCCAGTTCTTTTCGCAAGAGGCCATGTATAATTCCGGGAACAGGTTGAACCATTGCATGCCCCCACAAAGTGATATTAATTTCTTTTGCTTTCTTTTCAATATCGGGATGAACAATTTTTAAATCTTGAATGATTTGCGTTGACCATTCATCATGCGTTTTCTCATGTGCTTTTTTTCGGTCTTCTACCGTTTGCGTACTCGTAAGAGGCAAATAGTAGGTAAGGTTTTTTACAGGTATATTCTGCTGTAAAAGTTGATGTGTTGCGTTTACATAGCCTAGTGATGCGCTGCCATAAATAACATTATCCCAACTTAAGGTTTCGCCTGATCGTTCTTCCAAAGTGTCGGTTACAATATTCGCCACCATCCAGGGAGCATATCGAAAGTTGCTCTTTACTTGTTCAATCCGCTGTTCATCTTTCAGCAAACGGGCTGCCACAAATTGAGGAATGGCGATGATGCACTGAGTCGTAGTTATTTCTTTGAGTTGTTTGTTCTTTACATCGTAATAGTGGATGATTACATTCTTTCCTGCTTTCTCCACTTTAGTTACCAACGATTCTGTACGCACAAAATCATACACGTCTTTACTTAATTGTTGAATAAGGAATCCATTGCCTTCGGGCCAGGTAAGCACATCGCTGTAATCGGCGTTCGCTGCTTTCCCTTTTCGTCCTGCGAAATAATGAATGCCTGCCCATGCGCTGCAGAGATGATGTGGTGTGCCAAAATCATCTCTTGTACAATAGTTCACATACCAATGTAAATACTCGCTGGTATAATTATTCAGCAGTAACCATTCTTTCATAGTAAGCGTATCGAGCTTTGTATAAACAGCATCAATGCTTGACTGATTAACAGGTATAGCAAATGCATCTTTTCCATCGTTTCCTTTCGCCATGCGAAACTCCTTCATCTGTGCAAGAAAACGTTCAATCTGTTTCAACTCCTTTGTAGGAACGCCGTATTGCGGAATTAATCCTTCCTGCCATCTGCCATTAATGTATAAACGTTCTTCCGGATCAAAACATAAATACGCATCGTTATAAACAGGTAAGTTATCTGCATTGAAGTCTGTAATAACATCTGCAGTTTTTAAAAAATCTATGTATTCTTTCAAGTCATTATTCGGAATAGGAACATAATGTGCCCCAAATGGAAAAGCCGAAATGGAATTAGAACCATTAGCTGCATTACCACCTATATGCTTTTCTAATTCTAAAATGATAATGTCATTAATACCTTGTTGTTGCAGGTGTCTTGCTGCCGATAACCCACTTACACCAGCCCCAATAATCACCACTTGTTTTTGTTCGGTTGAGGATGGTGCTGCAAACTTCTTATCACGCAACAAATGACCAACAGATGAAGAAGCACCAAGTATGGAGCCTTTAATTTTTGTTTTACGATTACATGAACTTACCACTGCAGCTATACCTGTTGCAGCAACACCCACTTGTATAAAATCTCTGCGGTTCATTCGTTAGTCCAGGTATTTACTCCATTCCTCTTCGAAATAATGTACCAATGCCTGGTTATTTAATTTATTGGGTTGCAGTTTTTCTTTGGTACGCATGTCTTCCGGGAAAATAAACATTTGCTGCACCGTTATTGAATCGATAAACTTTAATCCTTTGGGTAAAGAATGAAACCAACCGGTTTTCTCATTCGGTGTGGCAATGATATAGCCCCACTCCCCAAACGATGGCACATAATTATGATAAGGTCTGGTAAAGAAACCAACAGAACGAAGAGTTTCATCGATACACCAAAAACTTTTGGGTGCCACGTAGGGTGATGTACTCTGGATGACAACAATTCCATTTTCCTTAACGGCTGACTGGAGCTTTGTATAAAATAATGTACTGTATAATTTGCCTATAGAAAAAGCAGAAGGATCAGGAAAGTCGATGATCACTGCATCAAACTCCTGCTTATTATTACGTAACCAGATAAATGCATCGCTGTTGATGACCGTTACTTTACTATTTAATAAAGATTTTTGATTCAGTTTCAACAATACACTCTGCGAACGAAAAAGCTTTGTCATTTCAGGATCAAGATCAACCAGCGTAATTTTTTCAATTGAAGGATATTTTAATAATTCACGAACGGCCAGCCCATCGCCACCACCTAATACCAGAATTTGTTTTGGTTGATGAACAGATGATAATGCAGGATGCACTAAAGCTTCGTGGTAACGGTATTCATCGGCCGAGCTGAATTGAAGGTTACCGTTTAAGAACAAACGCAGTTCACGCTTATTACGTGTAAGCACAATCCGTTGGTAAGGCGATGATTTTGCATACACGATCTGATCGTTGAATGCCATTGTTTCGCTGTACTTCAAGATCTGTTCACTCATTACAAAAGCAACCAGCTCCAGCAGCAACAATATCACAGCGGTAATGCGTAACAGCGATGCTTTCTTTAATTCCTCTGCAAAAAAATACAGCAGGTAAAGCCCCACTGCAATATTGAGAATACCAAAAAACAAGGATGTGCGGATCAAACCCAACTGAGGTACTAATAACAAAGGGAAGATTAGTGATGCCAGTAATGCACCAATATAATCGAAGGTGAATACCCGGCTAACTAATTCTTTAAACGCTACCCGATGTTCGAGAATGCGCATTAATAAGGGTATTTCTAAACCCACTAAAATACCGGTAATACCAACAAGGCTATATAATACAACCTGAAAAGAAGCTGCTAACGGAAATACAAGGAACAGAATTGCAGAACTGAAGCCACCGATCAATCCCACTAACAGTTCAATACGCACAAACCAATGAAGCAGGTTGCCTGAAATATATTTTGATAAAAAAGAGCCAATGCCCATGGAGAACAGGTACACACCAATGATGGTACTGAACTGCATTACACTATCGCCCAGTAAATAACTGGCCAGTGTACCGGCAACCAGTTCATAAATTAAACCGCAGGTAGCAATGACCAATACGGCCAGCAACAGGATCCACTGCGCTTTGCGTTCACGTTCCTGCATTTGTTAATGGATAGCCGAAGCAATAATAATAGCTATTGAAAGCATAAAGAAACCAGCCAATAAAGCCAGGGCCACATTTTTGTTTTCAAGAATTTCTTTACGCAGGTTATGTTTTGGCGTAAGCAGTTCAACCAAAATAAATGCAACCAGTAAAATACCGATGCCTAAAAAAGAATACACAACTGAATTGATAAATGCCTGTGACATAGTTGTTGTTTTTAATGTTATTTATGATAACCCGGACCACTACTGTTCCATTGTTGTTGCGCTGAAGAAGTAAACATGCGCCTGCCAGTAAGATCATGGTAAAGCATTAAGGTGGCAGCGACAATTACGATCGCAAGAAGCCATCTGAATTCATGAAGAAATGATCCTCGTTTAAATAATTTATTCATCATCGTAAGTGTAATTTGAAAAAGGACTATTACGCCAGCGTTCTTTTTCAAAGATCTGGCCTATATAAAATGTTATTACCGCCCATGCAATAATCGCTATAATTGGTATAAATACATTGCGTGGTGTTTCTACATCATACTGAGCAACCACACTAACGTAGCTGATATTCATATCGCTTGCATCTCTGCTTGCCTGTAACTGCAGCTTGTAGATTCCTGCAGGAATTGCAGTAAAGTATGCTTCTGACGATGTTGAGCCTTCTGTCCAGGATTCACCTTCACTATAACCATAATAATATTCAATTCCTTCTTCGAGTGAATACTCTTTACCTGTCACTGTATTAACCAATGTAGCACTGACAGATGCCCAACTATTACTTACCGGTGCATTGATGCTAAGTTTTAGATTACTACTAGCCTTATTAAACTCCAGGTTTTGTGACACATCCGATGCCTGGTTCGTGGAATCAACAATTTCCAACCTTCCTTCATATACCAATTTGTTTTCTAAAGTAGCAGCATATAAACTATGCATCAAAATAAGTATCAACACCCCAAGGAATGTTGCAATGGCGAGTTTAACCGGATTTTTATAACCGGTGGGTTGAACAGCCCCGGTACCGATACGATAGGGAAGTTCGTAAGCAAGCGGAAGTGCTTCTTTGATTTCCTTTTTACTGATGTGCCGACCAAAAAACCAACGGATACCTTCTTCATTATCTTTTTCCTTGATCCAAATCTCCGGTGGAGAAATAAACTCTTTTACCTGTGTATCCTCATTATTAAAAATATCATAAGGAAACTCACCCGCAGCAGTAAGTACTTTGTAATGATATCGGTTAAAGATGGTAAAAGGTTCTTTAGCGTATGTAAAATCACCGATAGATTCAGCATAAAGCACCGGTGTCTCGGCCTGTTCTCTTAAAAAAGTCCAATGTCCATCGAATTCACTTAAGAAAGCATAACCGTGTACATCATTATATAATGTATACTCCCGCCATTTAGAATGATAGCTGTTCTTCTCTTCTTTTTGTGCGCAACCAACAACTTCCCAGCTAATGCCATCGATAATACCTGTAACACCAAAATCAAACTGTGGCGTAAACTCTTTTTTTCGTTTAAAGACTTTTGTAAACCCTTTAACCGGCAGATAATGATAGCCTGTACCGCAACGGGTGCATGCACAGCTTAATGCATACGGGAATGATTTTATTGTGATTCTTTCCGGGCATTCGCTGCATTGGAAACTATATCCGGCTTCTCCATTTACTTGCCTCAGGTTTGCAAGTTGCAGATCCTCTCTTTTTACAGAACCAACTTCGAAAGCCTGTATCGTTTCAGGGTCCCATTGAATGATACTGACCTTTGTGCCGTTATCTGCTGCAAAATCATACAGCTTCATATCTTTTGGAATAGCGGGCATTTGCACAGCTCCTTCTACTTCTGCTTTCCAACATTCATTCTTATTAATAAAAAGATAAGGCTGCTCTCCCTTTAAATTAGGTTTGTTATCTACCCTGATTTTCTTAAGCTTATCAGCAGTAAATGGTGTTACTGTTTGATCAGGTTTTAAGAAAGCATAAAAACCATACCCTTCCTCGAGATACCAAATTGTTCCGTCGCTAAATAATGCTGTCCAATAATTTAGTACTGCCTCTCTGCACCATATGCGTACAACACCGCTTAATGTAAATGCTTTGTTTTGCCATACACCGGTTGTACCTGGTTGCAACTGACCATTGTTCCTTGCCAACTTTGTTAGAAAAGTAGCTTTCACTCCATCTGCACCAACAAAAGGAACTTCCCTGCAATTGCATACCCACACATTTAGTTTAGCCGAAGCCAACTCTGTTGTTGCTCCGCAAGCCGGACATGCATGTCTTATTCTGATGGAATTGTTCATCAGCGGATGATGGTTTGACTGTGAACAATATCACCAACGAAAAATGATTGCAATGCATCAAATATCTGTTGCACAGCACCATCGTTACTTCGTTGAAAATTGCTGAGATAAATATCCAGGTTCACTTTACCGTACTCGGGCCAGGTATGTAATGAGAGATGGCTTTCACTAAGACAAACAACCGCAGTGAAACCTGCAGGTGAAAAATTATGATAAACTTCACCCAGTTTTTGCAACTGATGTTCTTGAATTAACTGATCGATGAGTTCTTTACAAAGCTCATATTTCTGCAGATTAGCAGTGTGTGCAGTGTTTAATGTGGCAATCAGGTGCTTACCCGGTTGGTAACTCATAAGCTGAATCTGTCTTCGAATGGTTGATTAGAAATTAAAAATAGGGGATTCGTAAATAATTTTTGCTCCGCATGAAAAAAAACTTGTTTCTGTATTTAAACGATGTCGCAAATAGTTATCCTTCCGGTTTCTTCCAACAAACCGAATTGGTTTCGGTTATCACCATTCAATACACCCACTATGGTATTGTGCGTCTCAAAAAAATACAATAATACCGGTACGTTGTTATTGTCAATCTCAAACAAAACTGCTTGCTTTTTTTCAGCTATTACAAAACGAAGCGCTCCGATAAATACAATCTGGTTCGGAATGTAATCCCGGGCAAATACTTGTTTGCTCAAATTCAATTGTTCCTTATCTGGTTTGGCAATATAGCACCCTTTGTTTGTGCTGATGATAAGATATAATTCATGAACCTGGTCAGATGCTGCAACAAAGCGAATACCTGTTTCCAGATCAAATGCAACTCCTCTTCCTTTATTAGAAAACAAAAGGATCTGTTTTTCGTTAAACGTATAGTAATACCCATTTCGATAAATCAACGGACATTGGGTGGAAGAAAATGAAGGGTTATATATCTTCCCTTTGAACTTAATAACTGTTGATTTTATTAAAGGTCCGTCTAACAAATACTCATGCAGTGTTACTTCCTGATTAATTGTTTCGAGCTTGTATCCATTCCTATCCTCACCAATTGTCACCACCGGTGAACCATTTTGTAACCAGATGGGGCAAGTAATTGTAAGGTTTTCAGTAAAGTACTTGTTTTTAGGTAGCTCTTTTTTATTGATTACGATTCCTTCTGAAGAATGAAGGTAGATTTGATTTGTATAATAAGGAGCATTAATAAATGTAAACCTCGTATGATTCTTTACAGGCTGTGACCAGGAATAGTATTCAAAATTCCCGTACCAATTACCACGGGCCATTTGCAGGTGACCATTTTTTGTACCAATTGCAAGAAACTGATTTCTGTGTGATATAGCTTTCAACCATTTAATACTCTGATCTAAATGCAAAAGTTTTGAATGATCTTCCTGGAAGGTTTGTTTCTTGTTGTTGGTAATATACCGGCTGGCATCTGCGCCAATTAAAAGATCACCAGGTACAAATCGTTTTAACGAATGCAGCAGCTGAACATTTCCTTCTTCTGCTTCATCGTGAATAATTTTGTAGGCGATATTTTGCACTTTTTCTTTCACTGCTTCATCTGCATGCTTTTTATTTACGTATTCCAGTACATTCAATAAGCCTGGTCGCTTATACCTGGGCAGCTCCTTTGTATAAATAAGTCCAACTATTTCTTCCGTACGTTTTGCTTCTGTAACGTGAACTATATCAAAGAATTTTTTAAGACAAGGCTCGTATTGATTCGTATTATTCCATCCGTCCAACAATATTATTTTTGCCCGTTCCGGCTGATCCATTTTCTCATGCATCACACGTGATGCATCGAGATAATCACTGTTTTTTAGTTTTGAAATAATTGCCTTTTCATAGTACAGCTCAGCGTTTGAGGATTGATTGATCTTCATAAAAAGATCAGCAGCCTTCTCGTCCTGCTGCAATTCCTTATAAAGTTCAATAGATTCCGTATATAAGCCTCCCCTTTCAAGACAGGAAGCTGCAGCCGAAGTGTTTTTCAGGTGATCTTTATATAAGGCTGCTGCTTCCCGATACAGATTCCCTTGTTCCAAAACATTAGCTGCTGAAGAATAATCACCCATCAAATGCGCATAGATGTACGCAGCTTTTTTAAAATCTCTTTGCTCAATTTGTTTTTGTGCTGCGTTCATATACTTCGTGCGCAAATCATAATACCGATCTCCAAGATCCCAACCATCTACAACATCTCCTCCTCCTAATTTACCAAGGTTAAATTTCAACGGGTTTCTTGTAAGTCTGTCAGAAACAGATTGACTGCCCCTGTTTAAATAAGGTGAGTTAAGAGGTATTGCATATTGTAATGCTTCATCCGTATTTTCTTCAAACATGTTTAAGAGGCGATTGATCTCACTATCTCTTTTCTTCTGCAGCTCATCCATATTCCTGTGCAGCCAGCTTTGCAACTTTTGCAAAATTCCCTCGCCTTGGTAGTTATTTGATGGACTACTTTCCGGGATAATTTTTACAACAACTTCAACAACAGAAAAGATTCCGGTAAACAGGATGAGTTTTATTTTATCCAGGAACTTTTCGAAAGCCGATGGCTGCTCTCCCTTCTTTAACGGAATTTCTTCCAATGGTTTGGGCTGAATTGATTCCTTGATCGCATCAATTATTTCCTCCGGCGTCATTTGTTCTACCAATATCTGGTTGAACAAAATCCGATCAGGTATTCCGGGATGAGCAAAACTCCAATCAGTTTGCAGGTTTTGTTCATAACTGAAGAGGTCTGCGAGATTTACTTTGTCCTTCTTCTCAAAGCCGGTTAAACCAATGGTTGGATGAAACACCTGTAGCTCCCATAACAAAACAGATCTTAATTCCTCGTTACGAATTTCTGGATAGAGTCTTGTATTTGCCGGAACAAAAACATATTGATCAATGCAATAGTATGGCTCCAACAGATCAAGATTTTTACAAAGAGCTGGATTTTTGAAGATAACAAATAATCCTCCTTCCTCTGTCACATGAATCGACTGAGGGAGTATATAACAATCAAGTTCACTTACCGAAACGTTCCATCTGCCGATTTCGAGCATCCATTGCTTCACATTATTGCCACGAAGAAATGCAGCGGCAACAGGATGATGTAATGATTCAGTATAGTGTAACTCTAAAATCATGCAGATATGATGCGATTAATAAAAGGTTGCAAATAGTAATTATAGAATGAATCTATTGGAATAACAGTGTCTTTATCATCATAAAAATAGCCTGATCCAGAAAGGTTGCCGTCTGAAGTCCAGGCGGCAGTAGCCCGATTTATTACTAATGCTATTGAAAACTCTGAAATACTACTATCAGAACTTCTCAAATGCAAAAAGCCTCTTGTGTCAACAACTGCTTCACTTCCATCCTTCCATATAAACTTCCTGAATCGTATTCGCTTATTTGAAAGAGGTCGATAATCTGTTTCATATTCTTCAGCATTGTATATCGGAGAAGGCTTTTCGGGTATTAAGTTTAATTTAATAGTATTACTATTTGAATCGCTATCAATACGATGATTACCTAAACATATTCTGTTCGATGCATCTATATAAATATTGTGAAATTTAGTAAGTATATTATCTGTACTAATTCTATAGAAAATATTTGAAGCTGGTTTATCCATTGATGAATTTCTTTCAGCTATGCTATCAAATATTTTTTTTGATTGCATGGAAATCTCCCAAGTCTTACAATTAAGACAGGAATAAGAGTCATAATGTTTTATATAGAAGGAGTGATTATCGAAAATTATTTTGTGAGCAAAAAATATCTTTTCTACTGATTTCTTTCGAATGAGACTCCCACTTTTCAAATCGAATGAATAAGCCCAAATTCGTTGGCCTTGTTTTTCTTGAAGCATTACATATCCAGTATCATCTTGCCTTAATCCAAAGGTGTACGTACCGTCTTCAATAAAGTTCAAAAGTTCTTTACCTCCCTTTTGTTCACTTTTCCTAAACACCAGCCTGTTAGTTTCGTTCACGAATATTGTACCCGTGTCTGCCCTTTGCTCGCATTTTTCACGAGAGCTATTTACCCGGACTATTGGGAAATATAGTGGAGCAATATCCTGTTGAACAAACATCGGTAATTCATCATTAGCCTCGCCACGCTTTCGTTTCTTGTCATCAGAAAAGAACAAGATCTTTTCAAGATCAAAGTTAGCAGTACTTAACAGCTTGGTTCGCCCGTTTGAACAGGAAAAGAATTCCAACTTACCTGTACGGTTTACAAATAACAAATAGTTCAGCGAATCTTTTACCGTAGAAAATGATCGCTGAAATGAAGGCTCTTTTATTGACTGTTCATCTGTAATGAGTATATATTCATTTTGTTCAGAAGCAGGTATATCTTTTATAATTGCTTCAAGAGCCTCTCCACAATGCATAGCAGGATCAAGTGTTTCCAATGTTTTGATAATATGCTCTTTACTATCGAGTCCTGTTTCCTTGTATTTACTACCGCCTAAAACATATGCTTCAATCAACTCGCTATGTTTGCTGTTTTTAACACAGGCAAGAGCTGCCGACAAAGCAAACACCCTGGGCATTCCCCACATTTTAAGTGTACTGTCAAGTAAGATCGTTCGTTGCCGTTTCGGATTATCAGGCGGCTCTTCTCTTCTGAAGTATAGTGCTTCATTGTTAACTAACCTTGCCATCAACAACAAATCATCATGTGCAAGTTCACTTAGTAATAGTTTATCATAATTACCTCTGTTTGTAATATCTGATATGCCGCCATAAGATTGATCACCGCTTCCTTGTGAATGCATTGGTATTTTTAACGCAGCTACAATATGCTTTACTAACCGTACAAGTGAAGCAGTTTTAGGATCATCAGATAACTGGTCAAACAAGTCGCCTGATACTGGTTCGGGAATTCCAATCTTTAATGGTTCAGGCAGGTGATAGACTCCAGCAGTCAATCGTAAAACAAGTGAGCCAGAATTAGGAAACAATCTGCCGGCTTCAATTAACGGGTTAAGCTCGATCAAACATTTTGTTCGTGTTATGTTTTCTCCCGGCTGAAAAATTAAATGATCGATACGGCCGCTGTTCAATTCGTCAGCCGCTTCACGCAAACTCGCTCCTTTCATTACAAAATTCTGACTGCTGAACACTTCCTGTAGTAAACGGGCGCTCTGCTTTCTTTCCCGTAATTCTTTCGGAAGTTTCACAACAACATCCAAAAACGCTAATGCTTTACGAATAGATTCTTCAATTTCTTCATCGCTAGGCTCATTACTTCCTTTTGGCATTGACTTTACAATACCAAGTAAGATACCAGCCACTTCGCTCTCGGTATAAGAATCCATGGTTGCTGACAGCAATAACAAAATAGTTCCTAATGGAGCTGAAGCCGGAATAGCTGCTTCTTTTAAAATAAGAACCAGTTCATTGCGATGACAGATCGTAATGCCATGTTTCCATTCAATAAAATCTCCGCCTTCTGCCCATTGCCAGAAGCAATTCAATGGTGCCTGAAAATAATGTTGTGTATTTGTAACAGCTTTTATCATGGAAGAGACCTTGCCGGATTGGTTAATCGTATTGCACTTCGTTTTGCTTCTACAAAAAGACTTTCATCAATCAGCTGCCATTCGTTGTTCGTGTTAAACAGGATCACTCCTTTATTACCAGAGAGAATATTGTTATTCAGGAAAGTGTTCACAAATGGAACTTCAAATTCATATCCGCATGGAAGAAGAATATTATTCTGCAACCAATATTCTTTTCCTGGTAACGAAGGCAAAGGATTGCCAATGACCAATACTTCATTAGTAGCTGACATTGCAAACTTTAATACTGCCAGTCGTACAGCAGGTGCAGATTCTGCATATTCCTTCCAGGTATTTAAAGTGGTGAGCAATGCGTTACCACGTCGTTCAACAGTTGACGGTACCAATTTAATATCAATTTTGTGATTTGTTTTCCCTGGTAAATTAGAAACCGGCGCTTCAACAGGAATAAATTCATTTATAGGTATCCATTCCATTTCTTTTAAAACAGCTACCGGCGTTACTGCATCAGGAAGGAATAATTGATTCTTTTCGTCAAGTGTAAATGTGCTTTTTACAGGAAGCTGTTTCAACTTGCTATCAACGCCTGAATTATTGTCAACTACACGAATCCAAATATCATCGCCATCCTTTGCTGCAAATACAGAATTAAGGCAACGGATATTTCCCAACGAAACTTTATCACGTTCATGTAGTTTAAATAGAATGTATCTCATAAGCTATATCAGGCCGAGTGAATTATTTTTTGCCATAAAGCATCAATCGGTTCCTGCACAAATTTTCGTTGCACTTCATTGCTGATCCATTCGCAACGTCCATTCAAATAACGTAACCTGTCTTTAATAATAGTACGTTCTGCTAGTGCCAAAGAAACATCGTCCCACTTCTCTGTCATGTCCACAACCTCTTTATAAATTTCATCAGCATTGGGTATTGCTTGTAATGATGCACGTGGATGTTGACTTGCGGTTTCTTTATCAGCGGATACAACTGTATTAACAATACCTGCAATTACTTCCTGCTGCTCCTCTGTATCCCAGATATATCGCATCACCCACATATCCGAAGGAATTGCTTTTGTTCGCTTGCATAACAGTGCGCTTGCAGCAATCAACCTTTGAAGTTTTACTGCCCGCCGATCACTTACCTGCACACCGGCATTCCGCAACATTTCAACCAGGTTAATATAAGCAGGGCGTATTTCCTGGAGATCAACTAACCCGATCATTGACTGGATATCAAAAATATTCTCTGCTGAAATTTCAGGCTTGTCGGCCATATCCTTCTTTTCAAGTTTCCAGCCAGCCTCCAATACATTATTCAATAAAGCAGGATCAACATAATCGCAACGAACACGAATAAGAAAACGATCAAACAAAGCAGCCAGTGCTTCATCTTCGGGCAAATGATTACTTGCGCCAACGATCATAACTACAGGCAATTCTCTGTTTTCTCTACCTCTGCGAAATACTTTTTCATTCAATACCATCAAGAGACTATTCAGAATAGCGCTGTTGGCATTCAGTAATTCATCTAAGAATATCAGGTTTGCTTCAGGAAGCATTCCCTCCGTATTCGTTACAAGATCACCCTCTCTCAATTTTCTAATATCAAAAGGGCCGAACAACTCATTCGGTTCTGTAAACCTTGTAAGCAGATATTCAAACGATTTACCATTGATAAGTTTTGATAACTCACGAACCATTGCGCTTTTAGCTGTACCGGGAGGACCAAGAAGAAAAAGGTTCTCACGACCTGCCAGACAAATGCCCATTAAGTCGATAATATCATCTTTACCGACAAATTTGTTTTTCAGGTGATGGAGAATATGATTGAGATGATCAATTAGCTCAAATTGTTTTTCAGTGGTAGAATTCATAAAGCCGTTGTTTGTTCTGTTGTAAAGCCGGGCCAAAATAGTTTGATCTGTTCGCCGGCGGTTTCATAAATATATTTCTCAAGTCCGAATTGCTGTACTCTTTTTTGATCTTTTTGTTGAATGATGCGATCGATGTATTCAGTCTTTAAACTTGTATTGGAAAGAATGACATCATGATCGGCCAGGGATTGCTCAATATCTACTCCCACAGATGAGAATGGCCATTGTGCCGCTGTCTCCCGAAGCTTTTTTACCAATACATCTGCAGGGGCTAATCCTTTTGCTAATTCAAAAAGATTGGGAAGGGAACGAAAAATCAAATCAACTGAATAGATGACAGATGGGTTTATGTCACCCCTAAATGGTTTTAGTTGCTCCTCAATTATTTCTTCTCCTGCATCTCGCATTACAACTAAATGAACAGCGTGATAAAAATAAGTTGCAGCCCAAAGAGCAGCTTCTTCAGAAAAATCCGGAACGGGTGCAGGCATATCCAACACATCTTCATGATACATCTGCTGCAAAATGATTTTGGTTGCATTGAGTTGTTCTTCATCTAACTCAAGCGGCTGATTTGTTACGCCAACCTTCCCTTCTGTAAAAAGTGATTGTATAAATTCTGCTAGTCTCATTCCTGCTTAAAGCATAAAGATAGACAGAGTGACTTAATCTCTATTCCTTCCCTTTTCATTTGGATACAATTCTGGCAAGAAATCACTCTGCCAGAACTGTTTTGTATCAACATCAAGTATTGTTAGCGGACCGGTAAATGCTGCACCTGTATCTATATTCCACACGTTACAACCCTGCATTGGCACAGTTATGTTGTAAGCAACAGTTGGCGTATGGCCAATATAGATTTCTGAAAATAATTTCAACCGTTTCGGAAAAAGAAGAGAATCTTTTTGAATCCTTTTATCCATGGTTAAGGCCATTTCCCAAAGTGTTCTGTCCCAGGTGAAGTTTGTTGAGTAGAATTCCTGCTCAGGTCCATGCATAGATGTGAAGCCAGCATGAATGAATAAGCGGTTCTGTTCATCCACATGAAACATTTTCGTTTGCTCAAAGAATTGAAGATGCCTCAATCGTTCTTCTTCACTAAAGCCGTCATAACTTTGCCTTGTTTCTTCACCGCCATTAAATAACCACCTGTTTTCTGCTGCACCAGTTCTCAGCCAACCTTCAGTCCACGCATCATGATTCCCTTTTATAAAAATGCAAGGTTGCTCCTTTGCCAACTCAATAAGGAATGCAACTGTTTGTGCAGATTCGCTCCAACCATCTACATAGTCACCGAGAAAAATCAAACAGTCATCTTTTGTTACAGCTGCTTTTTGCAACACCTGTTCCAGAGCTTTTAATCCGCCGTGTATATCACCAATTACTAATGTTCTTTTCATACTTAAAAGCGAATGTATTGAACCGGTACTTCATCTGTTAGCCAGACTTCGTTTTCGGATAAATAAAACTTATGCCCGTCAGCATACATCTTTGCTGATTCAATAGTGAGAATAAAAGGCTTGCCCCTTCTGCTGCCAACATTAACAGCCGTTTCCATGTCTTTGCTTAAGTGTACATGATGACGCTCCATCTTTTTCAATCCATCTTTGCGAATTGCCTCTACAAATTTTTCAACTGTCCCGTGGTACAGTAATTCGGGAGGCTGTACTTCTTTCAAATTTAGTTCAACATCTATGCTATGCCCCTGATTTGCACGAATCATTGTTTTGTCTTCATTAAAAACAAAACGTTTTTTATCGTTTGTTTCGACGATGGTATTGATCAGTTCAAGTGTTACATCTGCACCCGTTGCATTCATTTTATCGATCAGCTCCTGCACATCTGCCCATCCATTTTCGTTCAGTTGTAAGCCAATCGTCTCCGGTTTATGCCGAAGCACAAGGCTCACAAATTTGCTTATCTGTTTAAGATGTTTTTCCATTTCTACTTTTTTAAATTATCACGCACTTCCATTAATGCAAAGCCCAGCAGGTTCGTACCCTTCCATTGAAACGGATTGTTTGCTTCACTTGCATCTTGTGACAAACCAATACCCCAAATGGAATCTGTGGGACTTGCTTCTACAATTACTTTATCTCCTGTGTACAATAGAAATTATTTCAATTTTTCATCTTGCGAAAACTTATGTTGATTCCCTTCAACAACGAGAGCATAGGCGGAAGCATTCCAACTATCTGCATCAAAATTCTTTACTTCTCTGCCGAGAGCTTTAACAACAGCCGGCTTTTCTGTGGTAATAATCTTTTGAAAGATTTCTTCATCATTAAACAGTTTGGCTTTTTGTGCCATCATCCAATGTTCGGCAGTTGCATAGGTAATTCCATCAACAATAAATGCAGATGGGTACCATTGACTGAAACAGGATTTATCAACTACTCCTTTTCGTTTGGGAGTATGCCCCCAAAAGAACAAGTAATCAAAGTGTTTATCTTTTTCAATTTCAGATTGAAGCCAGTCTATAGAATACTTCATTGCTTTCTAAATTTTTCTCCATAAAAACTACTCACTACTCTTATCTCTCCAACAATATTATTATTGAATTCATCAAGTTGTTCTGCGGGCACCCACAGCTCGTTATGAATTTCACCTCCTACATTTTGTACGGGAAATTGTTGCAAATATTCTTCGGGCAAATCAAACGCTGTTACATAGCCAGCATAGCCTGAAAACTCATCGTTGGTGTTCCATTCCAATGCGATCTGTTCAGCATAGGCCTGGTTCATGACAGGATAAAAGATAGGCTGCCACTCCAAACGGGGTGGAAACCTTTTGTTACCCGAATCCTTAATGAGGTCAAGTTCCTTCTGTCCAACAGGACGATATAATGTAATTACGTTCATTTAAAATATGCTTTGTAGATCCTTTCATATTGATCAAACTCTTTTTGTCCGAATACAACCAGAAATACTTTTTCTATTGAATTGTTCATCTTTAAAAACTCATCAATTGTTGACAAAGCTATTACCGCTGCTTTATCAAAAGGAAATCGATAAGCTCCAGTACTAATGCAGGGAAAAGCAATTGTTCGGATATTATTTTCACTTGCTAACTGCAAACTATTTTCATAACACATACGCAAAAGCTCTTCTTCATTTTCTGTACCATTATTCCAAACAGGGCCTACTGTATGAATTATATACTTCGCTTTCAATTTAAAGCCCGGACTAATTTTAGCATGTCCGGTTTTACAACCCTTGAGTGTAATACAATATTCCCTCAGTTGCGGCCCAGCCGCTCTGTGAATAGCACCATCAACACCCCCGCCGCCAGTAAGTGAGCTATTAGCTGCATTTACAATTGCATCAACGGCAAGAATTGTAATATCTGTATTGATTAATTCGATTTTCATTTAGTCTTTGTAATTCCTATTCTTTGATCGATCACATCATCATTTAATTCAAGTACTTCTTCATACGGAACAATCAGCTCTTCGACATTCCTACTCTTTACTTTTTGACACTCGCTTTTTGCAAAGTCAGTAATATCCTCAATCTTAAGAATATATTCTGTACAAAATCTTTTCAACATTAATCCCTTCATACCAATCTGAATAGCTTTTCTTTCTTGCTTCTTTCCAAATGGATCATGATCAGGATCCCATTGCAATCTTACTTCAGTCTGTTCCAATTCCGCAACCCAATCCTGTTTCGTAGCAAACAACTCGCTATCGAAAGATGAGATCGTTGCCTGTTTCAATATTTCTTTGAAACAACTAATTGAAATTGTTATTGCTAATATTCTTTCCTGGTTTTCTTTCTGCGCCCAACCTGCACGATGCATCATCCACAAGAACCCGGGCTTGATCCATGACATCCGGTTGAAACTATAATGATCCCCTCCAAACTTTTGGTTCACTATCGCATACGTCGCAATCGCAGGGTTGAATGCCTGGTACACAATCATATTATCATCTTCTCTTTGAGCAATAACCTGTCTTCCAGATGTTGGTAGCCTTTTGATTTGCTCAATATACTTTTCTGTTTTCATTTTTTTTTGGTTAATCTGATAGTAGTGCTCGTATTTCTTTCAGCGAAAACTCTTTTACAAGCTTACCATCTTTAAAAACTGTTTTTAATTCACTTTCATTTTCCTCCTCCCATGTAACTTTATCGTACAACACAAAACGTCCGTCTTCTTTTTTTACATTCAACAAACCGGTAGCAGAACGTTTTGTACCATCATCTGTTACAGGGTCTTTGTAAATCTCCTGTCCTTCTCCATCAATCACTACATACGTCGCTTTCATCGCTGTACCAAATGTATCACGTGTATTATATTGATAGGTATAACTTCCAATACCAAATACAACCTGGGTAGCAAAACCTTTTGCCTTCAATCCTTCACAAATACGTGTTGCACGGTCGATATTAATACTGTCACCATAAATAGCACCAATATGCGCATCCAGTAATTTAAATCCTTTCTCTGTAATCGTTCCGCCAAACACATCCCACAACAATTCAACCACTCCTTTCCGTTCAACTTCTGTTTCTCCATCAGGATCACCACAAATGATTTTTACAGGATCACCACTGTCAGGTCGAATCACTACTTTACCATCACGACTTAAAACAGTTTCCTTTAAAGCAGGAAGGTACTCTGTACACACTTTCCATAAATCCCATGTGTCACTTACAATACTTACAATACCTGAAGGATACACTTCTGCGATCAATCGTCTGAACGTTTCCAACTCGCCATCTTTACTGCCACTGCACATCACACTATGTTCTGTTGCTGCAACACTACCACCAATCAATTCTGCATCAGCATTCGCATTGTAATATTGTTCCAGTGCGTCTATTGCTGGAATGGTATCTGTACCGGTAAAACTTAACAAATGCCCCATGCCACTTAGCACTGCTGTTTCCAACGAACTCATCCCTCTGAAAGAAAAGTCATGTCCCTGCCATTGTACAAAGTCAATTGGCATACCTGTTTCTTCTGCATATTTATTTAATAGCTTTCTGTAAGTGTAAGCAATGGTTGCACTGGTACAAGGTTGCCAAATAACAGCACTCAATAACGTTTCCAGAAAATTTGTAAGCCAGTAAAACTCTGTCTTTGTATTTACAATCGTTAAGCAAGGAACACGCATAGGTACTTTACTCCCTTCAGGTAATGCTTTTATTTCAACAGGTAAATAACCTAAATCATGCAAAGCTGAAATATGTTCGTATGATGGCAGGTGTGTGCCTAAAGAAGTAACGATTCTCCGCTTATACTCCGCCATCACTTTTTCTTTTGGTTGTTGAAAAAAGTTTTCATTGAAATAAGTGATCAAATACTCTTTCATGAAATATTGCAAACCAAAGAATACCATTTCACCCACTCCGTTAATACGACTCTTGCGTGGAGTAAGATTGCTATAAACCAGTTCAGTTTTGTCTGGGTATTGGAATACGTGGCCAACTTTATAGTAATCGGTCAATAAAAAAGGATTCGTTTTCATGTTAGTTCTTTTAGAAAGTTGTTTTAAATGGTATTACCTGAACAATAGGTGAATTATATTTCTGCTGATAACTGTCGCTTACAATGACCTGATGAAAAGATTTCTCTAACTCTGCAAAACCTTTGCTGAAGATGCCGTGTGTAACGATCAATGTCAGATGTGCAGGCTTTACCTGCTGCGCAATGGCAAGGAAGGTTCCACCACCATCGCAGAGATCATCAATGATCACGCAATTTCTGTTCGTGCATTTTTCAGGTTCTATTACCTGTAAGCTGATTCGTCCGTTATTCAAATCACGGGATTTGTTACAGTAAATAGTTTCAACGAGATTTCTATTCCAGCCAGCATAACTGCTGTTTTTTTTTGCAGCGCCTTTATCCGGACAGATAAGTATTGCGTTCTCTTTTGTATAAGATTTTACCAATGCTTCGTTTGTGATATTGACTGAATTATGAATTAATTCCAGTGAAACTTCGGAATGAACATCGTACAAGTAAACTTTATCAAACTGCATATTGTTGATCAGATCAGCAATTACTTTCAAATCGAAACTATCTCCCGGTAACATCAAGCGGTCATATCTGGCGCCCATGAGATAGGGAATGATCAGATTCGTTTTTTTAGCGTTTACATTTTCAATAGCATTCGCTGTTTGTAATACCTGAAGTAACACTGTGCTATCTGTAATTGAACAGATGACAGTAACCTCATCGTCTTTATTAATATCCTGAATAACAACATGGGGCTGGTTATCTGGAAACACAAACCGTTTTAAACCCCGGTTATTATTGATATGAATTGTTTTCATTTTGCTTAATTTATAAGCAAATTTAACACGACTTACTGAAATGACCAAATTTTGCTTCATTTTGAAGCAAAATAATTTTAGGTCACTTTCAACTGTCTAAATAATTATTTCCTTTAATTTGTTCTAAAACCGGAATGTTATGGGCTTATTTGATTCATTGTTCGGCCGAAATAATAAAAAACAGGAAATACCAGATGATAAGCATCTCCTGGAACAAGTAGAAGTTGCCCCGGGAATTGTACTTCCAAAACTCTTTGCCGATCACTGGCCTGCAATAGAAAAAGCAGCCATTCCTTTTGTTTCGATTAAGGCACTTCCAAAAGATGACCTTGCGCTGGAAGAAAGCAAATTTGGTCATTATCCCTGCATGCCATTAAATTTTGAGTACCCGAAAGATAGCCAAGGCAGATTCATGTATCCACTTGCGCAAATCAACTGCAGTGATATCCCTCATTTAGAGGGTTATCCTCAATCAGGCTACTTACAGTTTTATATTTCCGGGTTTGATGATGTCTATGGTTTGGATTTCGACGATCAACAAAATCAAAATAATTTTCGTATTCTGTACTTTCAAGAGAATGAAGTTGAACAGTTTAAGGTTGATTTCTCCTTTCTTGATGAGGTAATGCGCAGTGATATGCTGCCTGTATTTAAGCCACATGGCCTTGCATTTTCGAAAAGCGTTGAATATGTGGGTTTACAAGATGTGCATTACGACAAAGTTGAACCGAACCTGCATACTATTGCCAATGCCAATCCTTCTATTCAAGATGATTTAATTGAAATGGCTTATGATACATTTACTAATAATGGTCATAAGATGGGTGGCTATGCTTATTTTACACAGGAAGACCCTCGCAAATACAAAGAAGAATTTGGGGATTTTATTCTGCTGTTTCAATTAGACTCCGACGAACACATTATGTGGGGCGATGTGGGTGTTGCCAACTTCTTTATTCATCCGGATGATTTGGCAAAAAGAGATTTCAGCAAAGTGATGTACAACTGGGATTGCAGTTAAAGAGATGCAATTTCCCTTTCCATATTTTTCTTAGCCGATTCTTCATACTTTTTATAAAAGTGTTCGGTTTTAAAAATCCGATGCATGGAAAGGAAATGCTTTAATGCATTTTTTCGACCGGGCTTGTATAACAGATCTGGATAGATAGCATACTCCTTCCGAACATTGGAGCAATAGGTATTGTATGTTTCCCAATCTTTCCCAAGAATACTTAAATCAGCATCGGTAAAAAGATTCACATCTTCGTCATCAGATAATTGGTGAGACTTTGTTGCAAGTATCAACTTATTTACCTGATCAATTAACGCAGCTTCGCAATTGAGTTGTTGTAAATGCGTATTTGCTAACAATGCACTTTGTTCTTCATTATCTTTTCGATGTGCTTTGTAAACAACGTCGTGATAAAAGATTGCTAATACAATTGCATCCCAATTATTCACAACAGCTTTCAACTCTGTTAACTCAGAAAGAAGATTTTCTAAATGCTTGAGGTTATGGTAATGTCTTTTCTTACCCGAATAATTCCTTTCAATTTCCAACCACAAACTGTGCCGTAAATCAGCATCGTTGGTATATTGACTGATTAATGAAAGAAAAAGATCTTTAAGCATAGTGTGCTGATTAGATTTCGAAGTGAAAGCCTTCCTTCAACAATTCTTTGTACCGCTTTTGATTAAACTGGTACATTTTACTGGGGCGGCCTTTGCCTTCCGACTTTGATAACTCGCCTGTTTCTTCCAGAAAATCAAAGGAGAGTATTTTCTTACTGAAGTTTCGTCGGTTAATTTCCTTATCCAATAAAGCTGTATAGAGTTTCTCCAGATCGGAGAAGGGGAATTTTTTATCCAGTAGTTCAAAGCCAACCGGCTGATAACGAACTTTTGCACGCAAGCGCTCAATGGCCACCTGCAAAATTTGTTTATGATCAAATGCCAGTGTCGGCAGTTTTTTAATGCTGAACCATTTTGCATTTTCAGCATCCGTACTCGCTTTCAATTCCTGGTATTGCGATGCTTTCACCAATCCAAAATAGGCAACTGCAATAATGCGTTGACGGGGATCACGTTTCGGCTCACCAAACGTGTACAACTGTTCAAGATAGTTGACTGTGATACCTGTTTCTTCTGCCAGCTCTCGCTTTACTGCTTCTTCCAGGCTCTCATCCTCCAATACAAAACCGCCGGGGATAGCCCAGCTGTTTTTGTATGGCTCATATTTACGCTGAATCAGTAGCACCGAAACACCATCTTGTTTTGAATAACCAAAAACAATGGCATCAACAGCTACTTTTATGACAGATGATTTATTTTGCATACAATCAAAGCAAAATTACATGTATTTAGTGATACCCGGGAGACACCAGTTGATCACACAGTTTCAATTCGAGTATCTATCGTCATTGATCAAAAACGGTCTTTATCATGTAAAAGATGTAGATGGAAAGGAATTGCAAATAAATGAACCGGTTGAAGCAATTATCTTCCCGGTGACTTCTGCTAATCATTCCAATACAAGAAGAAACCCTTTGCCGTTTTATTTACGTGCAATTTCTATTGAAGCAATGGCTGCTGAGTTAAATGTACCCGTTTACATTTATGGTATTGATGATGTTGGCTCCCTTTCCAATTTTGCCAGCTACACACTGAAGCGTATTAAACATGAAAGTGATGGCAAGTTTGATTGCACAGCACAAAACAGTTTGATCATTTGTTCAACTCCTGTTCTAAAATTATATCAATCACTAGGATTTAACATTCTACCCGCTGAGCTGTCGGATGTCACAAACTGGAAGTATCATTCTTTGATGCCTTGGGATATTGTAGAGCAAATTGCTGCATCCGCTAAGTGGGATGAAGATGAATCGATCAAAGCAGCCATGCATCACTCTTCCTACAATGTTTGGAAAAAGTATGGCGTTGGTGAAAAAGTAAAACTTCTGTTTACTGACCACATGATCGGCAGCGATGGGGATTTAACTGAGACCAGGGATTACAATGTATACGTTCGGCAGATGGATGATATTGCTGAATTAAAATATCATGACACTTCTTCCTATGTTCAACCAGGACGTATTGGTGATATTGGTTGTGCGGTTGGCAGCTGGATGAAGCTTGCTTGCAAAGATGAGCGGTTAAGAGAAAGTGATTTTTATGGGATAGAAGTTAGTCGGCATTTATACCAGATCTGTCAGCAGCGAAAAGAAAACGGAGAGTTTCAAAATCCATTTTTGTTCTTTTCGCAAAAGAATGCGGTTACAGGATTAGTGTATGAACAAGGTTCAATGAATACAATTCATACTTCTTCACTTACACATGAAATTGAATCGTATGGAAGTCGGGAGGATTTATTGAAGTTTATCAAAAATAGATATGAAGAACTTGCGCCAGGTGGAGTATGGATTAACAGAGATGTTGTTGGACCAAAAAACAAAGGGCAGGAAATTTATTTGTGGCTGAATGATGGGGATGGCAATAATGCAGATCCATTTATGCAGTTCGGTGATCGAAATGAGTTATCACATTTTTTACAATCACTTTCTACTTATGCAAGATTCCTTCGCTTTGCAAAAGACTTCAGGAAAAAGGAAGGCTATATTGTAAAGTTTGAAGAGGTAACTATTGAAAACAAGCTTTATATCAAAACATCTTTACGTAATGCTTCTGAATTTCTAAGCCGGAAAGATTACACTGATAACTGGGAAAGTGAAATGCACGAAACGTTTTGCTTCTGGGATTTTGAGGAGTGGAAAGCTCAGCTTTCTGCAATTAATTTCACCATTCATTCATCTTCTCATTCTTTCAGAAATGAATGGATCGTCAATAATCGATGGAAAGGAAAAGCCGAATTATACTCGATGACCGAAAATCAATTGGCGCAAGTTGATTACCCTGAAACAACAATGATTTTGATTGGAGTAAAGTAAAGATTCAGCAACTGATTACTTAGCAGTCAATAATCTTACAAACCGATCTTCAATTAGTCGCTTGTAGGCAATTTTAAAATCATCGCTTAAAAAACTGCTTTCAATAAAATCAAGCCACGTATCTTTTACGTTGAGCATTTTATTGAAAATATTCTGTTGCTGTTTGCTTTCCAGTCCTGAATTTGTGAATGCAGCAACAAAATCACTCCGTTTTATTTTACGCTTCTTTCCATTCAGGTTTAATGCCAATTCTTCATCATCTGCTGGATTAACGATTGCAGTTGCTACCATATCATACGCAGGAGACAGTGTATAACCTTTACCTACTTTGCGAATAAGAGAGAAATTTTTCAAATGCATATCTGCATTGCCAGTTAGAAAAGAGAACAATACCTGTTCAAAAAAAATGACAATATCTAATCCCGGATTGACAGAATACTTCTCAATTGCTTTAGCTATTTGCTCATACGACCCACGATATTTATCTTCTGTTAATCGTTCCATAAGCTGGCACATATCTTCCATATGGAGTTTTCTGTCTTTCAACCGATCTATTCGTCTTGTGATATACGCCAACTCTCCCGATTTCAAACGTATGAGTGAATGCGGAACAACTTCTATTTTGGCTACCGTTGCCAAATGCATCGTCAGGTCTTCAACCTCGGGTAGTTGTGGATAGTTGGCTGTTGGGGGTTTTAGAATATAGCCACCCCATAATCCCACGATCGAAAATCTCTTTGGTTCTTTTTTAGTTTTGGTATTTGCGATATCTAATGACAATTTCGGCTGTACACCTGTTACTGTCATTTGACTTTTAATCACTTCTTTTCCCAGTTCCTGCATTTGTTCGGCGGAATAAGGAAGCTCTGGGGGAATAGCTTGACCAAACATTTTCTTACTGCAAGCAGAATGAAAATCTATTTCATCACTTTCTAACGGGAGATAACAGAATAAACAACGTCTCATACTCCTCCCTCCTCTTTCGCAGGATGAACACTTACTGCCCCAATACAATCTTTGCAACATGCCAATAATAAACCCATCCTGTCACGTGGATTCAGTTTCCAATTTTGTTCTGCAATATCTAATAACCAACCCTCCGGAATTAATCCGTCAAAGAAAGGGAACAATACATTGCTATGATAGGGCTCAACCTGTAATGGAAGCGTTAAGCTGACTGGTTCAGCTTTATCTGCTGCTAAGTATCGCTGATCATACGCAAAATGATAACCATCCTCATCTTGCACAAGCCAACCTGCTGTTTGATTGTTGTATTGTATTTCGGCCTTCCGCATTCTTCATGTTTGTTTATGTCAATCTTATATTGAGTAAATTATCCAATCAGGTTTTATTCTCTTACCATTTCGACCGGACCAACTTCGGAGCCAAATAGTTTTAGCACCTGATTCACTTTATCTAATCGAAGCGTTTCTTTGCCTTGTTCCAGATCTCTAATAAATCGTAGACCAACGCCCGCCTTTTCAGCCAATTCGGCTTGAGTTAAATTTGTTTCATCTCTTTTTTGCTTTATAAATGCACTTAATGTCATATTCTATACCCGATTGGGTATAAAAATAGTTAAATTTAATGAAATTATACCTGATCGGGTATAAAAACGAATTTAGCAGCCGGATTATACCCGATTGGGTATAATCCGGCTGCTAAATTTCTGGAATCTTTAAAAATTCCCAAAGCTGTCCTTCAATTTTTCCATCTCCGCTTTCACTTTTGTATTTACAATCTTTGCGTAGAGTTGCGTATGCTTCAATGTGGTGTGCCCGAGCATCTTGCTCACTGCTTCAATTGAAATCCCCTGAGAGAGTGTGATAGTTGTAGCAAAAGTATGTCTGGCAAGGTGCATGAATAGATTACGTTCAATTCCGGCAAGCTTACCAATTATCTTCAGCGAAGCGTTCAATTTTTGATTGGAAGGGACATGCCACAAAAAATCTCTGCAGTCTTCTGTTGTTGAATATTTGAGTAGAATATTTTCTGCGGCTTTCATTAGAGGGATGTAACTCAAAACGGTTGATTTCGTTCGATAGCTTTCAATATGCTTACTTCCATCTGGCTCTACAATAATATTGTTTCGTTTTAATGCTTTAATATCTGCATAGGCCAAACCTGTAAAACAAGCAAGTAAGAAAAGATCACGATTTCTTTCAAGCGATTCCGATAACCCGGTCAGATCTTGCAAGCTCTTGATTTCATCGATGGTTAAATAAACCCTGTTTACCGGTTTACGGGTAAGAGGTAAGTTAATAAAAGGATTGTAGGGGATGACTCGTGCTTTCACAGCTTCCTCAAGTATTGTTTTTAAACAACTCATTAACGCTGATGAAGAGTTATGGCAATTAGCTTTTTCTTTCCTTAAAAAATTCAAGAAGGTTTCCAAGAAGTCCTGGTCAATTCGGCTAACAGGTAGGTTTTCAAGTTTGCGTTCTGTCAGCAGGAACTCCTTAAAGTATCTTGCCGTTCTGCGGTACTTATAAAAAGTGACCTTACTGACATTTACGCCCACTTGCTTTTCCAATTTCACCATCCGATTATCAATGTATTCCATGATGGTAAGCGGAGCTTTTGGTTTGCCCTTGATCTGATCAATGAATTCTTCAATCGAAAACTCGCCCAGAGTCGTTTTCATATTCTGAAAGATTTCATCCACCTTGTTACTGATTCTCATCAGCTCTTTGTTGATGGAATGGGAATCACTTGTATTGTTAGCGACCATTCCAAATTTGGATTGCCAGAACTGGGGGAGAGTTGCCTGACCGGTAAACAGTTCTTTCCTGGTACCGCAATAAACAATGCGCAAAACGATTGGATGCTTGCCGTCGGGTAAACGGTGCGATTTGCGTAATAAAAAACTTTGAGTAAACTCTTTGTACTGTTCGAGACTAAGTGGGGTTTGCATATAACTTGCGTTTAAGATTACAAAGTTTTTCAATGCATAGCATTGAGTGAAACGCATCTTGACGCATAATGCAGTAAAGAAAAATCAACAGTTAAGAAGCAGAAATAAGAACGAAAATTCAGATCTGCTTTTTAAACACTAAAAATGTCGCCGGAAATGTCGCTTTTACGGCTAAAAATGTCTCCGAAATGTCGCCAAAACGGTGCTTTTTAATGCTTAAATATGCTTTTCCTTTAAAGTAAAAAGGCCTGAAAATCAGCATAATGCTTTGATTTTCAGGCCTTTAAGTGGTGTGGGCCGGGATCGAACCGGCGACACAAGGATTTTCAGTCCTTTGCTCTACCGACTGAGCTACCGCACCATTCCTGAAACACATTTACTCCGGTAAGTGGAAGCCTATCCTTTGCTTTTGTGCTTCGGGGCTGCAAATATAGAAGAATGAGCTTTAATATCGAAATCTTTGCCCCATTATTTCAAATTCAATTGTTTCTCACTGATAGCACTGATTTTCACAGAAGTCTTTACCCTTGGGTTTTGGTTCTTGTTCCTTGGATTTTTCTTTCTTGTGCCTTGCCTTTTTCCTTGAACCTTGTGCCTTTTATTTTGGACCTTGCCTCCGGCTTACATTCCATATTCACTCAAAAACTTGATCCGCATAATCTTCAGCTGTTCCCAGTTATAACCACCATCTTCCAGTTCCTGCTGCGCAATTTTCAGATCGCTGGTGCTGCAGGTTTTGAAATAATCAATGATCTCTTCCTGTTCGTATTCATCCAGCCATTCATCAATGGCGTAATCCAAACGGAGTTTTGTGCCACTGGCAGCAATGGTTTCCATTTCTTCCAGCATTTCATCCATGCGCCAGCCTTTGTTCTTGGCGATGGTTTCAAGCGGAATACGTTTGTCAACATTCTGAATGAGATATACTTTATTGCCACTCTTATTCACCACGCTCTTCATCACAAACTCATCGGGCTTTTCTATTTCATTTTCTTCCACATACTTAGCTACCATTTCCACAAAAGGTTTGCCATAACGGATGGATTTCCCTTTACTCACACCCTGGCATTTTTCCAGCTCTTCCAAGGTTGTTGGGTAAAGCGTGGCCATATCAAGCAAAGAGTTTTCGAGGAAGATCACAAACGGTGGCAATCCTTTTTTCTTTGCTTCTTTCTGCCGCAGTTCTTTCAGCATTTCAAACAACTTATCGTCTGATGCCAGGCCGCCGCCACCTGCATCGGCTCCTTCATCATCATCAGCAGTAGCTTCTTCGTATAAATTATTGAGAACAATTTTAAAGCTCTTCGGCTTTTTCAAAAACGCTTCACCTGCCTTGGTGAATTTGAGCAAACCATATTCTTCAATATCTTTTTGAATTAACCCATGCAGCAATAACTGGCGGATGAGTGAATTCCAGAAATGCATATCTTTTTCTTTACCGCTGCCAAATTCAGGGATCTGATCATGGCGATACATTTGGCTCTGTGGTGTTAACCTGCCCATGATCACCGGAATCACATACTCTGTTGCAAAGCGTTCGCCCAATGCCTTAATGGCTTTCAGTGCAATCACAGCTTCGTCTTTTGCTTCGATCTTTTCTTTTGGATGCAGACAGTTATCACAGTTGCCGCAATTTTCCTGCTGGTATTCTTCACCAAAATAATGCAGCAATATTTTCCTTCGGCAAACAGAGCTTTCTGCAAAAGCAACTGTTTCCTGGATCATTTGTGCAGTTACTTCACGTTCACTTAATGGTTTGTCACGCATCAAATGTTCCAGCTTGCTCACATCTTTGTGCGAATAGTAAAGGATACATTTTCCTTCCATACCGTCACGCCCTGCACGCCCTGTTTCCTGGTAATAGTTTTCAATACTCTTCGGAATATTGAAGTGGATTACAAAACGTATATCCGGCTTATCGATACCCATACCAAAGGCGATGGTGGCAACAATTACCTGCACATCTTCATTTAAAAACTGGTCCTGTCGATCTGCCCGCACCTTTCCATCAAACCCTGCATGGTAAGCCACAGCCTTAATGCCATTTGCCATCAGCATATCGGCCAGCTCTTCCGTTGTTTTACGGTTAAGGGTGTAGATGATACCGCTCTTGCCCTTGTTTTGTGAAATAAACTTCACAATGCTTTTCACCGTTTGATCTTTTTTGATCTTGGGTTGAATTTCGTAGTAAAGATTTCCACGGTTGAACGAGGAAATATAAATATCAGGATTACGTAAGCCGAGATTCTTTACAATATCACTCTGCACTTTTGGAGTGGCCGTGGCCGTTAATGCAATGATGGGAATATCGGGGTTGATCTGGTCCATCATCTCTTTCAGCCTGCGGTATTCAGGGCGGAAATCATGTCCCCATTCACTGATACAATGTGCTTCATCCACAGCAAAAAAGGAGATCTTCAGATCGCTGAAGAATTCCATGTTTTCCTGTTTGGTCAGTGTTTCAGGTGCCACGTACAGCATTTTTGTCTTGCCTGCCAGCAAATCATCATGCACCTCTTTTATTTCTTTCTTGGTTAATGTTGAATTGAGAAAATGCGCCACATCATCTTTGCTGCTGTAGCTGCGCACAAGATCAACCTGGTTTTTCATGAGGGCAATAAGCGGACTAACAATGATCGCTACACCTTCACTTACCAAAGCAGGCAATTGGTAACACAAACTTTTACCCCCGCCCGTGGGCATAATTACAAATGTATCTTTCCCACTCAGCAGGTTGGTGATCACTGCTTCCTGGGTTCCTTTAAATGCATCGAAGCCAAAATGTTCGTTGAGAGCTGCGTACAGATCAATACCTGCTACAGTTGCGCCCGTTTTTTTACCGTTTGACTTAGCAGTGGCTTTTTTAGCCGTTTCCTTTACGATGGTTGTTGTTTTTGCCGCTTTTAACGGAGCTTTTTTCTTAACTGTTGTCATCACTTTTTTTCCTTCACTCTTTGGTTTAACAAACTGGACTTTCTACGGGCAGTTGACTGTTACAGCTCAGAGTGGCTGTTTTGTAAGGGGCACGAAGTTACTGAAAACGGGGGAGCTTATCCCTCCCCATTCGTCAAAATGCTGCTAAAAAAGCCTTATTTTAAGATAATTGATTTTTCCTGAACGCCGGCCATAAGATTTACACAATTGGCTCTTTTCTGTTCTGTTGAATTACAGTAGGTTTGCCCCGCCAATGGAACAATTACAGCATACGAACCCGCTAGAAGTAGCCCGCCGCACCATCGCTTTGGAAGCCGGAGCCATCGAAGGGTTAGCATCTCAGCTCACCGACGATTTCAGCAAGATCTGCCAAACCATCCTTGATGCCAAGGGCCGTTTGATCGTAAGCGGTATCGGTAAAAGTGCAGTGATTGCTCAAAAAATTGTCGCCACATTTAATTCCACAGGTACGCCGGCTGTTTACCTGCATGCTGCAGAAGCCATTCATGGTGATCTTGGGATGATTCTCAGTTATGATGTGGTGATGATCATCAGCAAGAGTGGTGAAAGCCCTGAGATAAAAGTGCTGGCACAGCTGGTGAAGAATTTTGGTAATCCTGTCATTGGTATGGTCGGTAATCTTGATTCCTATTTGGCTAAACAAAGTGATCTGTTACTCGATACAACCGTTAGCCAGGAAGCCTGCCCCAACAATCTTGCCCCAACCAGCAGCACTACTGCTCAAATGGTGATGGGTGATGCGTTGGCTGTTGCGTTGATGGAATTACGTGGTTTTAAGAGTGAAGATTTTGCCAAGTTTCATCCCGGTGGTGCATTGGGCAAAAAATTATACTTACGTGTAGCTGATCTCTACATACACAATGAACAACCGAAAGTAATGGCTGATGCGTTACTGAAAGAAGTAATTGTTGAGATATCGAAGAAACGTTTAGGTGCCACTGCTGTTGTAAATGCGGCTGATGAATTGTTGGGCGTGATCACTGATGGTGACTTACGTCGAATGCTGGAGAAGAATAATCGCCTAGATGAAGTGTCGGCGGTACAGATCATGACCGTAAATCCGAAATCAATAGAAGCAGAAGCATTGGCGATTGACGCAATGGAACTGATGCGGAAAAATAATATCAGTCAATTATTGGTTGTTAACAACAAACAATACCTTGGCATTATACATTTGCACGATTTAATTAAAGAAGGATTGATATAAAAAGTAAGTGGCGAGTGGTAAGTGGCAAGAAGCTACATTCACCATTCACCATTCACCATTGACTACTCACCATGAATAAAAATCATTACGTTGCAATCATGGCCGGAGGAATCGGCAGCCGTTTCTGGCCCATGAGTCGCACGGCATTTCCCAAACAGTTTTTAGATATTTTGCATACAGGAAGAACATTGATACAGTCAACTTATGACCGTTACCTCCAGTTCATCCCCAATGAAAATATATATGTGGTTACCTCCACAGAGTATGCTGATATTGTAAAAAAACAATTGCCCGACCTGCCTGCTGAAAATATTTTGTGTGAGCCTTCACGAAAAAATACAGCGCCCTGTGTGGCCTACATCGCACACAAACTGCAATTGATCAACAAAGAAGGTTTACTGATTTGTGCACCTGCCGATCACTTAATTCTTGATGCGCCTGCATTTACCAAAGTTTGTACTGATGCGTTTGATTTCGTAGATAGTATCAATGCACTGGTTACACTTGGCATTAAACCTACTTATGCTAATACAGGCTACGGTTATATTCAACACGAAGCCATGCCTGTTGCAGATCATGTGTACAAAGTGAAAACATTCACCGAGAAACCAAATCTTGAGCTGGCAAAAACCTTTCTAGCCAGTGGCGACTTTTTATGGAATGCCGGCATTTTTGTATGGAAAGTGAAAAACATCATCAAAGCATTTGAAAAGTTTCTTCCTGAGATGAACGAAGTGTTTGTGGCTGAGAAAGAACATTTCAATACTACAACTGAACAGGAAGCCATTGAACGCATCTACCCGCAATGCACCAATATCTCCATTGATTATGGTATTATGGAGAAAGCCGATAATGTCTATGTAGTTCCATCATCATTTGGATGGAGCGATCTCGGCACCTGGAACAGCGCCTATGAAAACATGGAGAAAGATTATTTTGGCAATGCTGTGGCAGGTAAGCATGTCATGATCATTGATGCAACTAAGAATGTGGTTCATGCTCCTGATAAAAAATTAATCCTTTTGCAGGGGCTCGATGATTTTATTGTGGTTGATACACACGATGTATTACTCATCTGTAAAAAAGAAAAAGAACAGGAGATCAAAGAATATGTGGCGGAAGTGAAACGTAATAAAGGAGATAAGTTTCTCTAAAGAAGAATATAGGAGATAGTATTCAGCAGATAGAAAAAGGGAGATGATTAATCATCTCCCTTTTTTGTATTACTATCTTCTATATTCGATCTACTTAATTCTTATTACTGATAAATTCAAACGCTTTAAAGTCTTTTCGCATTACCGCTTTCTTTACCCGGCCGGATTGTGTGTAAACTTTATACCGGTTTAGATCGATGAGTTCATGTGCTTTGCAGAAATTTTCCAGCTCCTCTACATGATACAATACTTCGTGCAGCCATTCCACTTCGTGATCAATAGCTTCTTTGCTCCGGTGTTCATTATTGAGCAACACAAGTAAATCCCGCCGCTTATTCCGGTTCATAACAGATAGCAATTTTTAATAACCCACCATTCCCTTTTTATTGGGACATCCACAGCTGTTTTTCTTTGATGCACTACAACCGCTTCCCAACAAAGTAATCATAACTAATAACAAAAGAAAACCAAACTTAGTTGAACGCTGCATCTGCAAACTCACAAAATTTTTTCGGAACATTGGATATTTGTTTAAATCGTGATTTCTAAAATAACTACTTTCCCCCACAATTATTGTCATTTCTGCGATGAACGGCGAAAAAAACAAACGGATACTGCTGGCACCTCTCGATTGGGGTCTGGGTCATGCTACCCGCTGTATTCCTGTTGTCCGTTCCTTACAGGAAAACGGGCACGAAGTTGTACTTGCTGCCGACGGGGCAGCCGCCGCTTTACTCAGTAGTGAATTTCCCGGCATCGAGATCAAAGCGCTGAAAGGTTACGGTATCAGGTATAGTAAAAATGCATCGCTGTTTGGCAGTATGCTGCAACAATTGCCGGGAATTTTGAAAAGCATCCGTTACGAACAACAATGGCTGAGTGAATTGTTGCAGAAAGAACAGTTTCATCTCATCATCAGCGATAACCGGCCGGGGTTTTACAGTAAACATGTTCCTTCTGTTTACATCACACACCAACTTTTGATCAATTCGGGAAAAGGGAAATGGCTGAACCGTTTGCTGCAAAAATTGCACAGCCGTTACATGAAAAACTTCCATGAAGTATGGGTGCCCGACCTTGAAGGCAGCCAGAATCTTGCAGGTGAATTAGCACATCCGGCAAAACCTCTTCTTCATCCTGTTTATCTTGGTTTGTTGTCACGTATGCAACCAACTGTCAGTGAAATAAAATACAGCCAGATGATTTTATTGTCAGGCCCCGAACCACAACGGACCATACTTGAAGAGAAATTAATTGAACAACTTTCATCACTTACTAAACCGGTTATACTTGTGCGGGGATTACCACAAAAAGAAAACAGCACCTTGCAATTACCGGCACACATCACAGTACACAATCATTTACCAGCCGCTGCTTTGCAGGAAGCGATGTGTTCATCACAACTCATCATTTGCAGAAGTGGTTATACAACTTTGATGGATCTGATCCGGTTGAAAAAAAAAGCAGTGCTCATTCCAACACCCGGTCAGCCGGAGCAGGAATATCTTGCAACGTATATGCAGCAGCAGCAATTGTTCCCTTTTATTTCACAAGCTGATGTAAGTATGCAAAAAGCAATTACCGCTGCTGAAGATTTTTCTTATCGAAATCCTTTTACCGATGTTGATTTTGAACTGTACAAAGAAGTAATAAACAAACAGGTTGAACTACTAACCGAAGTGTAACGGAGTTATGGCAAACTTATGGAGTTTGCTTCCATTAATCAACCTGCCTGATAAGTATGCCATAACTAACCCATGAGCATTATTTTCCAATCCAGTTCTTTCGTTCAAACAACCATGAAAATGGTTTTTGTGTTTCATGCTTCAGTTCAAAACGTTTAATACTCTTCTCCCTTAATACTTCCATTGCTTCTTCAACCGAATCAGTTAAAATAAACAATTGATCATCGTTTGGTGAAATGGTACCACGCTCTTTCATGTGCTGCACATGTTCCATCATTTCTTTATGAAATGCTTTGCCCATTACAATCACCGGGAAGTCTTTGATCTTTTTTGTTTGGATCAATGTAATTGATTCAAACAACTCATCCAATGTGCCGAAACCACCGGGCATGCAAATGAAGGCGTAAGAATATTTAATGAGCAATGTTTTGCGTACAAAGAAGTAGCGGATGTTTACCCATGTATCCAGGTAAGGATTTGGATCCTGTTCATGCGGCAACACGATATTGCAACCAACACTTCGCCCACCTACTTGTTTTGCTCCACGGTTAGCAGCTTCCATTAAGCCCGGACCACCACCCGTCATTACTGTAAAGCCCATTTTTGCAACTTCAGCTCCAACTTTCTGTGTGAGTTCATAGTATTCATGCCCTTCGTTATAACGTGCCGATCCGAATATGGTAACACAGGGACCAACAAAGGCCAGGCTTCTGTAACCTCTGATAAATTCAAGTAGTACTTTCCATGCAAACTTAAATTCACGCCAGCGACTCTGCGGACCTTCTAAAAATTTTATTTCACTGGGACTATTCATAACGGTCATTTATAACTGAAAGTTAAGGTAACAACAGATCATATTCTGCTCATCTATAACAGATGAAAAAAAATAACATTTGTATGTACCTGTGGTGAGCCGTATTTTTACTGTCTCTCCGTATATCCTGCTGAACGTACCCCCTCTTCCTATCGGGACCAATCATTTTAAATCACAAAAAAGTCAGTAATGAAAAAAATCCTGTTTTTTTCGGCTGTTGCCGTATCCCTGTTTATTGGTTGCGAAAAGAATGCAGACCTCAGCATTGAACAAAAAGAAAACGAAGCCGCACGTGTTTCTGCTCCTTCGGCCACACTTAACACTACGCTTCCTGCAACTGGTGAATCAACCTGTGCGGGTCCTTACAATGTAGTATTGGAAAGTGTTACCGGTAATGGTGATGGTACCTACACCTGGACATGGAGTGTACAAAACCCAAAACCGGGTAATGGCACAAATGGAACTATTCAAAATCTCAGTCATTGGGATATTACCTTAGGGTCTTGCGTTACGTTTGAAGATGTGGTGAGTGGAGCAACCAGCACAAACGGAACCGATTGGACAACGTTTACTCCATCTTTTGAAGTAGATAATTCGTTCAACACGCCTAATTGTAACATAACAACGGTAAACGTTTTAAAATTTAACTTAGGAACTACAGATGCTGCAAAAAGTTATTATCGTTTAACAATCGATAAAAATGTAGATGTTGATCCTGCAGTTACCGCTTACTATAAAAGTGGTGCAACAACAAAATGTGGTACATTCTGTTTCCCCGGCTTTGGTTGTGAAGTAGAAGAAGGTTGCAGCTTTAGTCAAGGTTATTGGTTTGCAAAACCAGGCGTAGTGTGGCCCGATGTAAATGGGGCTGAAGCAGGCGTTGTAACCATTGGTGGTCAATTTTATACTGAAGCAGAAGGAAGAGCTATTTGGAATACATCAAACGCAGGCGGTATTTCTGATGCAAAAAAAGGATTCTTACAGGTAGCTGCTATTTTATTGAGTGATGATAATGTACTCCCCGCCGCAACTGTATGGGCAGATGTAACAATTGTACAGAACTGGTTAAGTACAAAACCAAAGCTTTCTGCAGATGGTGCAAATGGAACTTTAAAAGTTCAGCCTAAGAGTGCAAATTCTACCAATGCAGCAGCAGGTTCAGCAGCTGGCCGTATTGGCGACTGGATTAACCTCAATCATTGCGATTAAAATAACTGCTATTATAAGTAATAAAAAACCGGAAGAGTTTTCTTCCGGTTTTTATATGTCTGTTTATTTCTTCCTTGGCATCCATTTCATTTCAGGCACCAATGCCGGTTCTTTAAAATAGTGCAACCGCAAACTATCATTCCAGCCATTGGGATTTTTATTAAATGTCTTGCTGCTGAAGAAGATCATGCCCTGCATATTGGGTGTGTTGCGCAGCAATTCGATCTGTCGTGGAATAAGCGTACTGTCTTTCCATGCATCGCTGCTGCCTGCACGGTAAATTCCTAAACCAATATAACAATGTTTGCCGTAGGTATGTTTGCTCCACCAATCAATTAATACTTCATAAGGCGCTGCTTTATGTCCAAACTCCCAATAGAGTTGTGGAGCCACATAATCGATCCAGTCTTTTTGCAACCACAAAAGAATATCTGCATACAAGTCATCGTAGTTTGTTTGTCCGGCTTTTGTATTGCTGCCTCTCGGATCTTGATCACTGTTGCGCCACACACCAAACGGACTGATACCAAACTTCACCCAGGGTTTTGTTTGTTTGATCATACGGCTCAACGCAACAATGACCGAATCAACATTGCTTCTTCGCCAATCATCTTTTGTAAGTCCATTTTTATATTGTTGATAAGAGATTGAATCAGGAAATTCTTTGCCTGCAATTCGATAAGGATAAAAATAATCATCGAAGTGAATGGCATCCACATCATAACGTACTGTCATGTCACGGATCACTTCCACTACAAATGCCTGTGCTTCTTTATTCCCCGGATCGAAATACTTTTTACCACCATAATCTAAAAACCATGATGGATGAAGGCGTGTAATATGCGATGGAGCAATAGATGCTTTTCCAATACTGAAATCGGCACGGTAAGGATTACACCATGCATGAAATTCCATTCCACGGTTGTGCGTTTCCGTGATCATAAACTCTAACGGATCGTAATAAGGAGATGGAGGTTTGCCTTGTATACCGCTGAGCCATTCACTCCATGGTTCGTAAGGGGAAGGATAAAATGCATCGGTTGCAGGACGCACCTGCATGATCACTGCATTCATCCCATTGCTTTTATGCAGATCAAGTATGCGAATGAATTCTGCTTTTTGCGAATCGACCGGAATACCTTTCTTCGATGGCCAGTCAATATTATCAACTGTTGCGATCCATACGGCCCTGAACTCCTGTTTAGGCTGCGCCGCAACAACAGATTGCAAAAAAATAAGAATGAAAAGAAAATAACCACGTGCCATATCCGAAATTAATCAGAACCACGCACTTTATCGAGCAAAGAGTTGAGTTGTTTGGCATCTTCTACTGAAAGGTTATTCATTACACCATCAATGAACGACTGTGCACTGTCCAGTTTATGCAGAAGTTTTTTCCCCTTTGCTGTAATGATCACATCAACAAGCCGTTTATCTTTTTTGCTGATGGTTTTCTTTGCAAGATTTTTCAAAATGAGCCTGTCAACAATACGGCTGGTGTCACTCATTTTATCAAGCATACGTTCACGTATCTGTAATGTTGAAAGAGGTGTATCACTGCCACGTAAAATGCGGAGTATGTTGAATTGCTGAAGCGTGAGATCTTCCTGATCCAAAAATTCTTTTAGTTTTTCTGTAACCCAGTTATGCGTAAAGATGAGATTGACAACTGTTTTATGATGTTCATTTCTGAACTTTCTTATTTGTTTGATATCCGTTTCTAAACTCATAAGCTGGTAGTTTTTAAATGAAAGGTTTGCACACAAACGAATTTAATATCCGTCAATTGTTATCTCAGCAAAAGATCCAGTTTTTTAACAACTCTCTTAATTACGTTGCCGGTCACTAAATAATTTCCAAAGGTAGATTGTTGTGTTATCGCTGTTCAATCTTGTATAATCGGAGGGACGGATAAAAGGCTTCTAGTTGCCTGCAAATTTCGATGCGCCAACCAAGAGTATACCGGTAATAGAATCAATACGGCCATTCTTCAGTTGTTCATCACTTTCAAAGCCTTTACCAAAGATGGTTTTTGTTTTTTGCCTGATCTCAACATCTTTTGTGGTATACAGCTTATGCAAATTCTGTTCCCAATAAAGTTCGTTGGTTTTTAGTGTATCGCCATCAATACGTATCACCACCACACTATCGGTTAGTACAATGCGGCTTTGCTGTTCGTAATACCAGGCTTTCTTGGCATCGAGATAACTCTCGATCTGCATGCTGTCGTTATAAAAATCAACATGCAATGAATTGGGAAACTCAACTCTTGGAACACTATCGAAGTATCGAAGCATGAGCGGTGCGGTTAGTTTGGCTTTCATTCTGCCGCCCTGGCTTAGGTAACTGGTTACATTTTTCACCTCATCAACTGATAGACGGGTGCGTTGCATGTCACGGATTTTTTCCAGATCGTTCTCGCATGCCAAGAAAAAAAAGCAGCCTATGATTAGTGCTGCTGCTTTCTTTATCGAAAAAATATGGTTGCGATTATTAATCATATTTCCGTTTAATGAACCAGATGTCACTCAACGAGAAACCAACAGTAAACCTGAAATAGTTTTCACGTAATAACATAGTGCGGTTACCACGCTGGCCAAATTCAAAGGCTGTATTTACTACGTTGCTCTTATTGATCTCCTGGTAAGTAAAACGTTTGATAGGTAAGCCTACACCAAAAGTAATACCATAAGTGTTCATATTGCCATCAACAGTGTACGGCTCAAGACCATAATTAAACCCTGCACGGTACATTACCTGGCTCCAGTAAGATTTTGAACGGCCGGTAATATCAGGTATAAACTGTCCGCCAACTTTTATCTGCCATCCGTCCTGCAGCATATCTTTTGCTCCATTGTAACGGTAGTCGCCCCATTTTGAGAGTACATAGTCTGCACCTAAACGCAAACTGCTCTTTCCGTCATGCTCATACATTAACCCAAACCCATAAGTTGAAGGAAACAGGATATTTCCTTTGATATCTTTTACTTCTGAAACGGAATCAAGTTGCTGGTCATTTCCTGATGATTGATCGATCAGGAAGGTTTCATAAAGTTCATCACGTGTTGAACCCATCTTGGTTTGCAAAGTTGAGTAAGCACCCAAGTGCAACACACTTGATTTGCGGCTAACTGTATCAACCTTAAGTTTGATCATATACTGTACGCCCACTTCTGCAAAGGCAGCACCAAACTTATTGCGGATCTTTTTCTGACCACTGCGGTAGCGGCCAAAGGCAGTGTCGTTGTAAATATTTACCCTGGTTGTATAATCGGCCGTACCAAAACGGTAACCGCCATTCACACCAATGCTGAAATTCTTAATGCCAATGGCGGTACCCAAAAATGCCTGGTAGCTACCGCCTGTTCCTTCGTAAAGTGTGACGGTGCTGTCTCCGGAAGGAAGACGGCCGCCCGACTGAATATTGTAACTCACCTTTGTAACTGGGCGAAGACCAAAGGCCAATCCCCAGTTTACTTTTGATTTTACCGGTTTGATCTGGAAACCTGCTGCCAGGTAAGGGATCACCGCATTGCTGGAAGTATAGGTATCACCCCTGTTATTACTCAGCTTACGACTGTTGATGTCGATGCCCACATCGAGGATCGAACGCTGTAAGCCAAAACGGCTGTACGAAGCAGGGTTTACGAAATTGATTGTCTGAAAGTCGCTATATGCAGCTCCTAAATGGCCCATGCCTCTTGTGGCAACATTGCCCGTAGGAACAATATCACCTAAACCGTAACGGCTCCAGGGCGAATTATCCTGTGAAATAGCGGGAAAAATAACTGATAACGATAGCACGAACACCAACGAAACACGCTTACCGATTGAACTCACATATTGCATACAGACCTTTAAATATTAGTTGAGGGTCTGCAAATATCTGGTTTTTGAGCAGAGGAGCAAAATGAAGCGTATCACCCCCGGTTAATTGCACGTTAAAGTTCCCGTACTTTTCAGCATAGGCATCAATGATTCCATCGATCTCTTTGGCCATTCCCCAAGCCACGCCGCTCAGTAAATTAGTCTTGGTATCGTAGCCAATCAGCGGAAAATTCCACTCCATTTTTACCAATGGCAGCTTGGCTGTATAGTCGTTCATCGATTTAAAACGCATTTCAAGACCGGGTGATATACTGCCTCCCAAAAACTGATTCTGATTATTGATGAAATTATAGGTGATGCAGGTGCCTAAACCAATGGCTAAATTATTTTTATTGGGGAACAGATAAACAGCGGCTGCACAAAGTGCCAACCGATCGGCACCGATGGTTTCAGGTTTACCAACCGGGGTACTGAAGGGTAGTTTTGTGAGATGCGATAACTTATGAAAGTTGGTAGTGCTGCTGAGTACATCTTCCACCACGGATTGATGATTTACTACCGACGACAGAATGGTAAACTGTGGTTTGTATTTTTCAACCACTTCTTCAATTGTTGAACGGTTATCATCGGGCAGAATAATAATTTCTTTCAGCTGATCCTGTTCAAACACCGCCGCTTTTAAACGGGTGTTACCGAAATCGAAACAAATGGTAGTGGACATGTGTGCAAGTTATAGATCAAAATCAAACGATTCCAGGTTCCTGAAATGTCCGTTGAGTTTTACTTTGTCTTTCAGGTTTTCCATTTCCGATAGCATGGGAATTACTTTACCCAAATGTCGTTTCAGGTATTCCTGCCTTTGCCCTTCACGAAAAAGCCCAAGCAGTTCATATTCTTCATCAATATTTAAACCCATGTGGTGGGCAACATCAAAGGCTTTCAATTCCTCTTCCGGTTTTTTAAAATCTTTACTTACTTCCAACAGGCGATGTAATTCCTTAATTCCTTTCACCACTTTCTGCATCAGTTCACGTTTTCCATCATCTTCATCTTCAGGATAGGTAACGATGGCCCCACTGTATAATTTCTCAGGTATTTCTTTAATGAGTTCGAGTAAACGAAACACTTTTACACCTCGGGTGGTAATATCCATTTTACCATCTTCATACACTTTTTTAATGGCTGTTACTTCTACTAATGTGCCCAGGTCTTTTAATTCTTTGTTTACAACTGCAGGAATACCAAACGGCTTTTTCTGTTCAAAACATTCGGCAATAAGTTGTTTATAACGTGGTTCAAATATGTGAAGGTTCAGATTTTCGCCAGGGAAAACAATAATGCTCAAAGGGAAGATGGGAATAAAATTGGTCATGCAGTGGTTGGTTCTGTTTACAAATTAACGAAGAAACCACTTTATTGTTTACCGGCTTTTTTAAGGTTATATAAAGTTTGATATTTAAGACGTGTATAGCGCCTTGTCATGGCAGCGATCTGCAAGCCTTCTTTTCCATCGAGAAAGCCCCGCTTCAGAATATAGCTGTTGAAAAAAGAATACAACGGCGAGAGATGACGTTTGTACCAAGCTCCTTTTTTACCTGCTTTGAAATATTGCTCACCGCTTTTAATACCGTAAGCTTTCATTTTTTGCTCATACTGCTCCGTTGATTGAACAGTTTTATGGAGAATATGCCCATTCAGTTTTTTCACTACACAACCATCTTCATAAATGAGTTTCTCATGCACATAATCTTCGTTCCATAATGCCTGATTGCGGTTGAACAGGCGAAAGGGTTCATCTCTTCGCCAATCGCCGTAACGGATCAGTTTATCTTTGAAAAAATTCTTACGGCGTATTGTGTATACAATTTTCTCATTTGAGAGATCGAGATTGAGTAAGGTTTGCAGCAATTCATCATCCACAATTTCATCAGCATCTATTTGCAGTATCCAATCGTACACTGCCTGTTCGTTGGCTATATTTTTTGTGAGGCCATGTCCTCTCCATTTTTCTTCGATCACCGTGGCGCCGTTTTTTACAGCAACAGGAATGGTGGCATCATTACTACCGGTATCGCAAACAACAATATCATCGGTGAGTGACTTAACACTTTGCAATGTGGGTGCAAGCAGGTGAGCGGCATTCTTTGTTATAATTACGACAGATATAGGTTGCATACTATTGTTTGACCGGGCGAATAGATAAATTCCAATACAATATAAAAAAACAATACAAAAACACACCGAATTGATCGTTGATTGTTGACTCGTAAAAAAACACGAGATCCATAAACAATACAAATGCCAATGCCTGTTTGTTTTGTTGCCAATGTTCTTTAAAAAAAGGCAATAAAACGACCAGTGTAAATAAAAGAACGGCTGCAATACCTGCGCCACTCCCACTCAGCATCCATTGATTAAGCGGAAGAAATTGTTGTGATGACGGTATTTCAGAAGCATTGGCTGCATACCATTTAACGGCTTCTTCCTTTATGTCACCATAACCTACGCCAGTTAACCAGTTGTTTTGAAACACATGCCATCCACTTCTGATGGATGCTAACCTGTTTACATCACTGAAGTTTCCTGCAAATTGTTTGTCTTGCCAATTGTTTTGCTCAAACAACACATACTGTAACCTGATACGAAAAGTTGGTATGCTGTAATAGGACACAACCGGTAAACAAAACACCGCTACAAGTGCTGCAGTTGCCAGTTGCTTTCTTTTTGTATGATACAATTGCCAAATGAATAAAGGCAGTACAACAATGTACAAACCCATGAGGCCCGTTTTTGCGCCAAGTACATGCAGGTAAATAACAAACCATGCGGCTGCAACACGACAACACCATTTAATCAATCGAGAAAAACTGCTTTCCCATTCTTCCAGTTTCAACCAGAGCAGCAATGCAATTACTATGGCCATACTGAAACGGATATGATCATTTTCTGCAGGTGTAGGAAGTGTTTTCGAGATTCGATACAATGCCTGGTAATTTTCCTGATCACTTACATAATGAGCTGCACTCCACACGGAGCCTGCAAATAATAAACTCACCCATATCAAAGCAAAAAAAAGAAAATGTTTTCGTTCAAAGCCCTTCTGTATTGTCATGGCAAATGGCAACAGCAATAAAGGCAGCATATCCTGCATCATTTCAAGCCAGGCAGATTGATCATTGCTCCATAAACCGGATATAAATGGAAGTAAAAAAAGACAGCTAATACCGAGGAGTAAATAATCTTTTTTAAAAACTTCAACACGTTCTTTTAAATCGCTTTGTAAAAACCCATTGGCAATAACCATGATCATACCAATGCTGAGAAGCGCACGACTTAGCAGGAAACCAACCATCATTAAGAGTATACCCGTACAAAAAAGATAAAAATGTATCGTGGATCTGTTGGTAGCCATGCTTGGTAGTGCAAATAAACAAACTTTCAATATTATAACAACTCCGTTTCACTCCCGTGTTGTTGCTGTTTATAACTGTGATGAAACTTTACACAATGATCCCTACCAACTGCTGCACTGTGTTTTGAATAATTATTTCAGTTAGGTTTGTGCTATGTGGGCCAATTTACTGCAAGAAGTTAAACAAGGCAATGCCAAAAGCCTGGCACGTTGCATTTCGTTGATTGAAAACGAAGTGGAAGGTTACGAACATTTTTTACAAACATTGCCTGCATCTGCCACACCTGTTATTGGATTAACCGGACCGCCCGGTGCCGGCAAGAGTACGTTGACCGATAGTTTGATCGGTTTGCTGGTGAACGAAGGAAAGAAAGTTGCTGTGCTTTGTATTGATCCATCATCTCCGTTTAATCTTGGGGCGTTGTTGGGCGATCGCATACGCATGAGCAATTGGTACAATCATCCGAATGTGTTTATCCGTTCGTTGGCTACACGTGGATCGTTGGGCGGATTGCATCCGAAAATTTTAGAGATCACCGATACCTGCAAAGCAGCAGGGTTTGATTATGTAATTGTAGAAACAGTTGGTGTTGGACAAAGTGAAATTGAAATTGCAGGTCTGGCTGATGTGACTGTTGTTGTTTTAGTTCCCGAAGCCGGTGATGAGGTGCAAACCATGAAAGCGGGTTTGATGGAGATCGCTGATATTTTTGCGGTGAACAAAGCCGATCGGCCCGAAGCTGATCTGTTTGTACGTAACCTTCGGTTGATGTTAGCCCCTGCATTTGCAACACATACACAGGAAATACCGGTGGTGAAAACAATTGCTACCGAACAAAATGGTGCAGGTGAACTACTGCAAAACATTCAAACATTATTGCAACAGCCACATGTAAACGAGCGAAGAAGTTGGTTACTGGCTGAGAAAGCATATTATTTAATTCAGCAGCAACGGATGAGAGATGTAGTGAAAAAAGAAATGAAGTTGAATATAGAAGAAGAGATGAAGAAGGGTGATTTTAATTTGTACAGATTTATTACAAAATATATAAGCTAAGAGTTAGAAGAAGTGAAAAAAGAAAAAGAGGAGATCAAAACAGTCTCCTCTTTTTTTATCTCTTTTCTTTAATCTCTTAGCCTACTCTTCACAACCAATCGGTGCACCCGGCGGCGCTTCTTTATGCAAAGTTGGCTTGGCATCTTTCGGATTTTTCATGCGTTCCAATGCCAATTGCAAATGCCCGGCAGTAATTCCTGTTGCGGTTTTTAATTGCAAGTCAATTTGTTTTTTAAGATCACTCAACGCTTTTTGAAGAACGGCACGAACAAGAAAAGAATTATTCTCGTCAACTGAAGCAGCCAGCAAATACGTCAATAATACCTGTTCTGTTTGTTGTTGAATCAATGCTTCCATACCTGTTCTGCGTGGAGCTTTCCATGTTTTATCGATCAATACCTGAATCATTTCTGCAACACCCAAGCCGCCATTTACTTCCTGCTGCACCATGCGGCTCAACCGTTCGCTGTTGAATAAAAAAGAGAACGGAAGATCGGCACCCGTTTCTGCAGGTGATAATTGATCGAATGATAAACCGGTACGCTTACGGAATAATTCCCTTGAACTACCATAACCCGATGGGCGTGGCGGAATCAATGCAGCAATACGATCAGGGATCATCAGCACTTTCGGATCAATACAATCAACAATGGCATTTAATGCTTTGCGTTGTTCTTCTTTGCTCAGCATTTTGGTGATGAGTTGTCCATCGCCACGTAATGCATAATTATAATACATGCCGCCCACAAGTTTGGTAGCTGCTTCTATTTGATAGCGATGATAAAAATAAACCGGCACCAATGCATCTTCCAGCATCGCCATCGGCATACCGGGCACAATATTTTTCTCACCAAATTGTTGCAGGGCTTTGCTGCGCACTTTCATCACTTCTTTTAATTCATCAGCAGCGTTTGCGCCATTGTCCCACAAATGTGCTTGCGGATGTAAACCACCCGGTGCACGTGCATCCCGGTCACTAATGAATTGCAATCCTTTTTTATTCGCTTCTGTAATGATAGTATTCAATGCCGTTTTTTCATTGGTGCCTGCAGGAAAATCCCGGTAACCCCATGTAACAGCTACCTTATCCCAATCACCAATTTTATCATCATACACGCTGGAGAAATCCATTTCACCTGCTGCATTTACACGAATGGTTGGATGCGGATAATCCATCACGCTTGCACGGTTGCTTACACTGGCCGCATAGTTGTGCATCAGTCCAATGGTATGGCCAATTTCATGTGCCGACAACTGACGTAATCTTGCCAATGCTGCCTGCAACATTTTATCATTGGCAGGAATGCCGGTTTCATAAGGCGATAACAAACCGGAGAAGATGAGATAATCCTGTCGCACACGAAGAGAACCAAGCGATACCTGTCCTTTAATGATCTCACCGGTACGTGGATCGACAACCGATGCGCCATAACTCCAGCCACGTGTTGAACGATGTACCCAGTTGATCATGTTGTAACGTATGTCCATTGGATCAGCAGAGTCAGGAAGGATGCGTACATCAAATGCATTGGTATACCCTGCTGCTTCAAATGCCTGGTTCCACCATTTACCTCCATCGAGCAAAGCCGAACGGATGGGCTCAGGCGTACCATTATCCAAATAATAAATGATTGGTTTTACCGCTTCGCTTTTTGCTGCAGATGGATCTTTTTTCTTTAACCGGTGACGAATGATGTATTGTTTCTCGATGGGATCGCTAACGGGGGAAGCATAGTCGTAAAACGAAACCGGAATAAAACTGCTGCGTGGATCAAACAATCTCGGTTTGTAATTATTATCGGGCAACTGCACCAGTGAATGATGAATGCGTAATGTGATGGCTTCGGTTGAAGGAGCGACTGATTGTACAAAATTGCCCACTTCCCCATCACTGTTTGTATACGTAACCGTTACTTCAAGTTCTGAATTGAGTGGAAAGTTTTTGGTGCGTGCAAGATACATGGCACTGCGTGTTTTATCCAGCACATAGTTTCCCTGTCGCATTCTGCGGATGGAATTGCTCACCTTCATCGCATCACGCATCAGAAAATCAGTTGCATCAACAAGGAATTTACCATTGCTTTCGGCTTCAGTGGTAAAACCCCACACGGTTGTTTGAGCAAATGCCTGTTCTACTGCACGTTTTTCGGCAGCATCGTTCGATAATGCACGGTAACTGTAATTTGGTTGAATGAGTAAGATCTTTCGTCCTACTTTATTGAACTTCACCACACGGTCCTCGCCCAACAAACCACGGTCAAGACCAATATCATTTGAACCTAAACCAGCAGGAAGTGAGACAACATATAAAAACTCTGTCTCCAGTTTATCTACTTCCAGCCATACTTTACCGGTATTCTCATCCCAGTAAAAATTAAAATAGCCCTCGTACTTTTTTAGACCGTTTGTTTTTTCTTCAATGGAAGGAAGTTTCTGTGCTGTTGTAAAAAGAGGTAACAGCAACAATAGTAAAATTGATTTTCTCATATGCAGTTGATTGATGCATACAAGTTAAGATATGAAGAGAAGCTAAAAAAAGGAATGTGATTAATGGTTATGCTTGCTGCTCTTCGTCCTTCTTCTGCATCTTCCACCAGCGCCAGCCAATGAAGCCAATGATGAGTAAAGGAGTACTCATGAGATAAATGATCGCACCATTCAATGCTTTTGCAGGTTTTTCGCCTAGTTGTGAAGCCGTTTTTGTACAGATCGAACATTGTGCCTCTGCATCTATGCCTGCAAACAGCAGCGCAACAGTCAATAAAACAAGCATCAATCCCCACTTTTTCATGTTCAAAGTTTGAATTGCAAAGTTAAGGGAAGAACGGGTAGGAAGAATAGGCAATTGGCAACGGTCAATAGGCAAGTTGCGTGTTTTTGCCAATTACTTATTGTCAATTGCCTGTTGAATTAACTTCCCATCCACTCTTTAAAAGCAGCTGCGCTTTCTTGGCTTATAATCACTTCTTCAGGTGCAGCGGGTTGTAATTCAAGTTCTAATTTACTTTTAGGATACGCTTTGATCTTCTGAATGGCCGAAACATTCACCAGGTATTTTCTGTTTACCCGGTAGAAAACGGAGGGATCGGTTTCCTTTTCCAGATCAGCCAGCGATTGATCGAGAATAAATTTCTGGCTGCGGTTATCAACCATGCACACCAGTTTATGCGTAGCATAGAAATAGGCAATTTCTTCTGTTTTGACACTGATATAATCGCTGCCACGTTTCACCAAAAAACGTTTCTTGAATTCAGTTGTTTGTTTTTGCTGCAATTGCAACAGCAGTTGCAGGTTTTGAGCGAAATATTTTTTTAGTGATTCATATTTATTCAATGCCTGTTTCAGTTTTTCATCGCTTACAGGTTTTAATAGATAATCGATGCCGTTATGCTCAAATGCTTCCTGCCAGTATTCATCATAAGCCGTGCAGAAAATAATGGGGCAGGTGATCTTGATATTATCTAACAGTTGAAACGAAAGGCCATCAGACAATTCAATATCCATGAACAACAGATCGGGCATTGAGTGAGTTGAAAACCATTCTGCAGCAGCCACGTTACTGCCAAGCACTGCTTCTATTATAAAGTCCTGGTTTGCTTTCAGCAAAGATTTCTTTAATTTTTCTGCTGCAGGTTTTTCATCTTCTATAATTACAATGCGCATATCAATCAATTTTCAGAATGGGTAAACAAACGATAAACATATCATCCGATCTTTCAATGCAGATAGATCTGTCCGTACTGAGGCGGTATCGTTCTTCCAGGTTTTGCAAACCAATCCGTGATGATGGTTTCCGCAGCTTTTTTTCTTTTAACTTATTCCGCATTTGCAATTCATTTCCCACAAATACAAGTTGGATCTGCAAGGGTGATGTTTCCGAAAATTCATTATGCTTCACGGCATTCTCTAACAACACCTGTAATGAAATAGGCGGAATCAGATATCGATCCCACAACGTTTCATCAACTTCTGTTTGCAGTTGCAACGCATCTTCAAACCTGATCTTTAACAACGAAAAATAATCTTGCATAAACAGCATTTCATCACGCAGCAGCACAAGATCCTTTGCTTTGTTCTGCAAAATATACCTGTACACATCGGCCATATGATCGTTGAAAAGCTTGGCTTTCTCCGGTTTCTCTTCAATTAAATGCGAAAGCGTATTGAGTGAATTAAAAATAAAATGCGGATCGATCTGATTCTTCAAAGCTTCCAGTTCTGCTTCGGCTTTTGCACGTTCCAACTGTTCCTGTTGCAGTTTATCATTCGCCACATCTCTTACCAAAAAAACAGTCTCATACAAATTCACTAAAAAGAAAACAGCGATCAAAATAATGATGGATGATAAACGTACCACATGCCAATCAACTATTCCATTCATAAATATCTTGTACCAGCCAACCAGCATGAGTATACTCATGGGCACTACATAAAACGGAATCGTAATGATAAATGCTAGTATCTTCTTCAACGGTTTATTCAACCAATCGAAATAGGAACGCAGAGTAAATTGCAAAAACCGCACTCCTTCATAGATCACAAAAGCAATGGAAATAGTATAGAGATAGCTGAGCTTGATCTGCCAATTGCTGAATTCTTCATGCGGCACCATCTGCGTGATCAACGGAATAGCAATACCAAACAAAGGCACCAGCACCACACGGATACCGATATCGTTGATCTTATCTTTCGGACCAAACAATTTCGTCGTTATGTTTTGTGCGTTTGTCGGCATCAGTTCCGGTTTCGTTCGTTTGCAGCTTGTGCATGTAAAGTTTGTAAAATAGATTCGAATACGAACAAATTTTTCAACCCAAAAACCAATTGTATGGATATGAATTCAATTAACTGGCTTGCTGTATTGGTTGCCGGTATTTCCGCTTTTGTATTAGGCGGCGTTTGGTATTCTCCTTTGTTATTTGGTAAAGCCTGGATGAGTGAAAACAATCTCACCGAAGAAGATGTAAAGAAAGGCAATGCCACCAAAATTTATGGCTGGGCTTTTGTGCTTTCACTCATCATGGCTGCTAACCTTGCCATGTTTTTAGCTGATACGCCTGCTGAATGTACCGGTAACTGTGCGCAAAAAACAGATGTTACCTGGGGAACTATTGCAGGTTTTCTTGCAGGTATCTGGGGCTTTTGCGCCATTGCTACCGTTGCGCTGTTCGAACAAAAAACGGCACGGTATATTTTCATTAACGGAGGTTACGCATTATTAGCTCTTACACTAATGGGCGCAATCATTGGTGTATGGCGATAATATGACGGCATTAACCATTACCTTGTTATTTAAACCTTATCGCCATGAAGTATCTGCTACTTCTTTTTGCTTGTTTCACAACAATTCAACTTTCAGCACAAAAACCTTGCAGTGCTCCTGCTTATCGTCAATTCGATTTCTGGATCGGCGAATGGGATGTGTATGGAAAGAACGGAACCAAAGCCGGCGACAGTAAGATCAGTTTGATACTTGATAGTTGTATCATCCTTGAAGAATGGACAAGTGCCGGTTCAAATCAAGGTTTGCGTTATGCCGGCAAAAGTTTTAATACATGGAACAGAAACACCAAACAATGGCAACAAACATGGGTAGATAATACAGGTGGCAGTACTGAATATCTGGAAGGGAAATATGATGAGAATAAAATCATCTTTCAAACAAAACCATTCCTTTTTTCAAAAGATACAATAGCAGTAAGAAAGTTAACCTTCTTCAATCTGTCGCCTGATAAAGTGCGTCAATTTGCAGAAATCACAAAAGATAATGGCGCAAGCTGGCAAACAGAGTACGACCTTGAATACCGCCGCAGAAAAGGATGAGCGGAACAAATTCATCTCATCTATTTCAGAACTTTAAGAAAAACCTTTATCATGAACCGTAAATCATTTCTGCAGAATGTAGCTGTTGGCAGTGGCATCGTCGCTATCCCGTCCATCCTGTTTGCACAGGAAACAAAGCCGATGCAACAAACCAAGCCTGATCCTTTACCGGCTGAAAAAGTAAAAGACTTTGTAAGTGCCGGGCATAATAATCTTGATAAAGTAAAACAGTTGTTGACAGAATTTCCTACACTTATTTATGCTACATGGGACTTAGGTGGTGGCGATTTTGAAACTGGCTTAGAAGGTGCAGGGCATGTTGGCAATAAAGACATTGCAAATTATCTGATTGAAAAAGGAGCACGCACCAACTTATTTGTGTTGACGATGTTGGGTAAAACACAAATTGTAAAAGCCTATATCGAAACGTATCCATCGTACCTGTACGCAAGAGGTCCGCATGGTTTTACGTTGTTGCATCATGCAAATCGAGGAGGTGAAGAAGCGAAAGAGCTAGTGGAATATTTGCAAAGCAAAGGATTGAAAGAAACAAGAGCATCATTATAAACCTTAAAACTTACAACATGGATAACGCAATCAGCTGGTTTGAAATACCGGCAACCGATATTGACCGTGCACAAAAATTTTATGAGGCTGTGTTTAATATTCAAATGCAGGCGATGGATTTTCAGAGTACGAAGATGCGGATGTTCCCGCTTGATGATCCCATGAAAGGTATTGGAGGTACCATCATCGAAAGTGGAGGTTTTCATAAACCTTCTGCAACTGATGGTCCGTTGATCTATCTCAATGGTAATCCTGATGTACAGATCTTTCTTGATCGTATTGAAAAAGCAGGTGGCAAAATACTTGTTCCAAAAACTGTTATCTCTGATGAGTATGGCGACATGGCTGTTTTCTTAGATACGGAAGGAAACCGCATTGCATTGCACAACATTCCTGCGAAATACAGACAATAACCGTGTATGAAAAAGAACAGCATTGCTTTCCTGTTACTTTTCACTGTTTGCAGTTTTGTAACAGAATCAGCATTATTGAATGGTTCAGTAAAATCATTTCACTGGCTTAACGGCTCATGGCAAATGCAAACCAAGCGGGGCATCATCACTGAAAAATGGGCCGTTGCTAACGACAGCACACTGGCGGGTGAAAGCATTATGACAAGAGCTGACGGAACAGAAATTCCATTGGAAAAAATTCAACTGGCATTTCGTAACGGCAACTACTACTATATCCCGACTGTAAAGAATCAGAATGGAGAGCAACCCGTAGAGTTTAAGATCACTTCGCATAACGAAACCGGTTTTGTGGCTGAAAATCCGCAGCACGATTTTCCAAAACGCATCAGCTATACATTGGTGAACAAAGATTCCATTCATGCAGTGATCGATGACGGTGCTGCAACACCTGTAAAAAAATCAAACTTTTATTATTCACGTAAAAAAGATTGATCATGTCTTCCTTTGACTGGAGCAGGTTTACTGTTCGCATCAACATCAACAGCAATTCAATTGAACAACTCTATCGTGCATGGGCCACCAGAGGCGGCATTGAATATTGGTTTTTACGAATGAGTGAATACAGTCAGCCAAATGGTTCCTTGCGAGGCGATGATGAACCTGTTCAAAAAGGTGATACTTATCGCTGGCGCTGGTTTGGTTACGGCGACGAAGTAACGGAGACGGGCGAGATACTTGATTGCAATGGAACAGATTTTTTCAAATTTCGTTTTGGTGAGGCAGGCGACTGCAGCGTGCGCATCTATCCCGAACAGAATGAACTGATCGTTGAACTTCTGCAGGATAATATACCCACAGATGAGAAGGCAAAAGAGATGTGGCATATCGGTTGCAAAACCGGCTGGACGTTTTATCTCGCCAATATGAAATCACTGTTTGAAGGAGGTATTGATCTTCGAAATAAGAATGAACAATTGCAGGATATGATCAATGCATAAAAAACCAACGTACCAAAGAAGAAAAAATGAAGTACCAACAGCAGGAAGCATGTAGCATACTCGAACGAACACCAACTGTTTTAAGATCATTGCTTGCAGGTTTATCAAATGATCTAATCATGAACAATGAAGGCCCGGAAACCTTTTCGCCTTATGATGTAGTGGGTCATTTAATTCATGGTGAAAAAACAGATTGGGTGGTAAGAGCAAAGATCATTTTGGAGCATGGTGTAAATAAACCTTTCGATCCATACGACAGGTTTGCACAATATGAAGAGAGCAAAGGCAAAACTTTAGAGCAATTGCTGAATGAGTTTGAAGCTATCCGAAAAGAAAATGTTGCATGGCTGCAGTCAAGTCAATTAACGGAAGATGATCTTGAACGAAAAGGAAAGCATCCGGTGTTGGGAGAAGTAACACTTCGGCATCTGTTATCAACCTGGGTGGTGCATGATCTTACACATATTGCGCAGATCACAAGGGTAATGGCAAAACAATATGTAGAAGAAATGGGGCCATGGCCGCAGTTCTTCAGAATTCTTCAGTTCTGAAATAATACCGGTAAAAGGCTTCTATACTTCAGTGCGGAAACGAAGTGCCAACTCAAGTCCATTTTTTGCAGGTGTAATAGCAACAGCACCTCCCAGTACGGCGGCCATGGGCATGAGCTGTTCCATTTTAGTGAAAATGTCTGCATTGTAACAACGGCCATTTTCATTTACCTGTAGAAAAACCTGTTGCTGCTGTTCGTACGCTGAGATGCGGATGCAGTCGCTTTCGGTTTGGGCAACCGCTGTTTGTAATAAGTTACTTAGTACTGATGCAAGCACATCACGATCGGCTGAAACCTGCAGATCGGGGGCAATATCGTTCACAAAAAAACTGTTGCGACTAACCGCAGAAGGTAAAATTGATTGTGCTACATGGCCTACAAGTTGTTTAAGGGCAAATTGATTTTTCATAAAAGATTTTTGAGGAAGCAAGGATGGTTTACATATAAAAACAAAGGGTATAATTCAATTGTTCTCATAAGAGTAAAATAGTTTTGAAAAGAGTATGGATTAAAAACGGGGCCCTTTATAACAATCAACATGAACTTTCAATAATGGGTAGCCGGTACGGATCAAACGTCGGTTTTCATACAATTGGATTTTGGGTAAGATTTCATAAGGTTTGGTTTCAGAGATAAAGCTTTCAAGGGTACGGATCAAACATTGGTTTTTACATACAAGTTGGATTTCGAATGTATGATGGTTCCAGGGTTTAGTTGTTCAGGTGGATACGGATCGTTGATTTATGTTTTGGATATTGTTTCATTGTCATTGACTGTACAAAGTAACAACCACTGAAAACCGAAAAAAATAGTACTGGAACTCATTCATCCGTACTTGTTTTATAGTTGAGTTGTAGTTGAAATTCGGCAGCAGGTAAACTTAGTTCGGCAACAAAGCTTTGATTTACACAAGCTGCAACTGAAACGACAGATAACAGAAATAACAACCATTAGAAAAGGAATACTTGTTCAACTTGAAGCAAAGAGTAAGAGATGTGCTGTAAATAGTTGGGAAGAAACTGAGAGTAAATGCCCGAAGATGCTCCGGGTAAAAAGAAAAAGCTGATCGTAGAAACGATTAGCTGATTTTCGAAACTTAGGTTCCGGGTAAGTCAATCATCATGCATTTTTTCGAAAACCTGGTTTACACAAGTACGGATCAAAACTGATTTTCTTATAGATATTGGTATAAGTAGTTTGGGTAAACGACCTTTCAGGAGCCATTGTGGTTTCAATGGGTTTTGGGTAAACGGTACGGGTTAAAACAGGCTTTGGTTTGGATATTGGACATCAGTTAGGGTAAACGACCTTTAAAAGAGCTGTTGTGGTTTTAGTGGGCTTTGGGTAAACGGTACGGGTTAAAAACAGGCTTTTCAATCAGGAATAATTACATGTGGTTTTTGGGTAAACGGTTTTTCTTCGGGATCAATTCGTTCTATATTGTTATTTAGTAAGCGTTTTTTGTCGTCCGTATTATCATCGTTGCGGATACAAAGTAACAACCTTGGCAAGCCGCCCACAATAGAACCTTTACTCATTAGCTTGTACTTGTTTCTAGTAGTTATTGTGTAGTCGAAATTCTATAGGCACAGGAGAAAGCATAACAGTAAAACCTTAATTTGTAATCCCTTTCACATAAAACAGCCACATATATGCAATCAGCCGCTACATCCCCCGCCGATTATATTGCCGAAATGCCGGAAGAACGGCAGGCAGCTTTTAAGAAACTACGGGCAGTAATCAAGAAGAATCTCTCTGCCGGATTCAAAGAAATGATGAGCTACGGGATGCTTGGTTATGCCGTGCCGCACTCAAAATACCCGGCCGGCTATCATTGCAATCCCAAAGATCCGTTACCATTTATGTGTATTGCTTCGCAAAAGAACTTTATTGCGGTGTACCACATGGGTATTTATTCCAGCCCTGAATTACTGAAGTGGTTTACCGCAGCACATGCGAAAGCGTCTGCCAAAAAATTAGACATGGGCAAAAGCTGTATCCGTTACAAAAAACCGGAGGATATTCCGTTTGAGTTGATCGGTGAGCTGGCTGCTAAAATGTCGGCCGATGAATGGATCAGTCTTTATGAACAAAAATTAAAACGATAAAACAGATGAAACAACTGCTTACAATTATCTGCCTCTTGTTTACTTTGCAGATCGCTGCACAAGAGAAAACAAAAACTCCGCAATGGTTAGGCATTCTTACACTGGCCGATAAATACAAAGATGAAAAAAACTGGACCAAGCAAGACGAAGCTATTACCGGTGAACATTTTCAACGATTGGTAAAGATGAAGAACGAAGGTGTTGTTCTGCTGGCCGGAAGAACACAATTGGAATTAGCTGACCCCGGCATGATGGGCCTGGTGATCTTTTATGCCAAAGATGAAAAAGAAGCGATGCAGTTTATGCAGGATGATCCTGCAGTAAAAAACAAGATCATGCTGGCAAAAGTTGTACCTTATGGTGTAGCTGTAAATAAATGCGAATAGCAAACCATGCATGTGCCGGAGGATGATATTATAACCTTGCTTGAACTGCATGCTGTAGATGGCATCCGTAATTGCTTTGCTCATGGACTTGATGCAAACAGCTTACACAAAAACCAACCGCTTATTTACGAACTGCTGAGTGAATATACACGCTCACCCCGTTTCAACGATTGTGTAAAGGCATTTGTTGATGCAGGTTTGCAGTTCGATGACAGGGCTTTACTTGCTGTGTTGTTGAATGATGCGATGATGTTGGATGAAGAACTAAAGAAAGATAAAAGCATTACTCTCAAACGGATTTCATTCCGTGCAGCTTATACACCGCTTGAAGAAGCAACGCTGTTACATGTATGTGCCGAGTTTAATCATGTTGACTGTGCAGAAGTATTGATGAGGTATGGAGCCGATGTAAATGCAGCAGCGGGTACAGATGAATTCGGCTTTGGTGGCCAAACACCCATCTTCCATACGGTGAATCAGAACAATCATCAATCAAAGGAAATGATGCATTTTCTGTTAGAGCATGGCGCAAAGCTGGATATAAATGTGAAAGGAATTATTTGGGGAAAGAGTTATCCATGGGAAACATTGATCCCTTCAGTTAACCCAATCAGTTATGCGATGATGGGATTGTTGCCGCAAATGCACCGGAATGAAAAAACCATACATGAAGTGGTTTCGACCTTATTAAAACATCAATACAATATCAACTATACAGCTGGTAATGTTCCGAACAAGTACCTTAACTCCTGAATGTAAAAAAAATGAATTGCGTCCTTTTTTAAAATGGCCGCTTATCATAAATGCCTTTTCTGTTTGCAGATACAGTTTTACCTTCTGTTCATTCATTATCTATAAATGACATCGTTAAAAAAGCCTGTCTCGAGAAAACAGGTTTCATTTTTATTTCATCATAACCAAACTATAAATCATGCGAAAACAAATTCTGGCAGTTACAGTAGTTTTGCTTGCAGCTTTTACAACAAAAGCACAATTAGCCGATTCCATCAAAGCACATTACATCAAAGACTGGGAACGTGCAAAAGCATATACCAAAGAATACCTTGATGCCATGCCGAAAGACAAATATGATTTCAAGGCGCAGGACAGCATCCGTAGTTTTGCTGCACAAATGCTTCATCTTGCACAAGGAACGATCGGGATGATCGCCAGTGGCACAGGAGCCCAACGCATTTGGGTGGGACAAAATCTTGAACAACGTAAAACAGCTCATGCACCTGATTCAGTGAATTATCTCGTAATGGCGAGTTATGATTTTGCGATTGAAAGCATCCGCAACATGGACGTAAGTAAATTAACTGAAACAGCAGGGCGTGGTAATTTTATGTTTCCCCGATTTGTGTGGCTGAACAAAGCATTCGAACACCAGACACATCATCGTGGACAAACAACCATCTATATCCGTTTGGTTGGCATTAAACCGCCGAATGAGAAATTATTCTAATGGTTTGTCAAATTTATCAATGGGAAAGTTGATCATGCACATGGTCAACTTTTTTATTACCTTTCTCATCCATTTTCAAAACCAACTGTTATGCGTAAACGTATACTTCTCAGCAGTGTATTACTGCTCACCCTCTGCATTTTTGTAACTGCACAAAAGAAAACAACGGCTCCGGTTAAAGAAGAGCCCAAAGATGCTTTCAATACGGGTCTATTAAGTGGTATGCAATTCAGAAGTGTTGGTCCGGCTATTACATCGGGTCGTATTGCTGATATTGCGGTGAATCCCAAGAACAGCAGTGAGTATTATGTTGCATCGGCAGCAGGTGGTGTTTGGAAAACAACAAATGCCGGCGTTACCTATACTCCCATTTTTGATGGTGAAGGTTCATTTGCCATTGGCTGTTTAGCAATTGACCCAACCAATACAAACGTTGTGTGGGTGGGCAGCGGTGAAAATAATAACCAGCGTGTCGTGGGTTATGGTGATGGTTTGTACAAAAGTGAAGATGGAGGAAAGAGTTTCAAGAATGTCGGTTTAAAAAATTCAGAACATATCGGTCGTATTGCAATCGACCCTACGAATGGTGATATTGTTTATGTAGCAGCTTATGGTCCTGTTTGGAACAGTGGCGGCGAACGTGGAATCTATAAAACAACTGATGGCGGCAAAACATGGAAGCAGGTGTTAAATGTAAGTGAGCATACCGGTTTTAATGAAGTGATGGTTGATCCACGTCATCCGAACATTGTGTATGCTGCAGCGCATCAACGTCAGCGGAAAGTGTTTACTTATATTGGTGGCGGACCTGAATCTGCTTTGTATAAAAGTACTGATGGCGGTGCTACATGGAATAAGATGATGAATGGATTACCCGCCGGTGAATTAGGAAGAATCGGTTTGAATTATTCACCTGTTAATCCTGATGTGTTGTATTGCGTAGTTGAAGGAACAGAAGGCAAAGGCGGTGTATTTAAGAGTACCGATCGTGGTGCAAGCTGGGAAAAACAAAGCAGCTATTCAACTTCAGGCAATTACTATCAGAAAATATATTGTGATCCGAAAGATGTCAACAAAGTATTTGTCATCAATGTTTACTTCGGCGTTAGTAAAGATGGCGGTAAAACATTTTCGATTCTTGGCGAAAAGAATAAACACATCGATAACCATGTGATCTGGATCAATCCAAAAAATACAGAACATTATTTAGTTGGTTGCGATGGTGGTGTGTATGAAAGTTTTGATAGTGGTGAAAACTGGAATTTCAAAGCCAACCTTCCGGTAACACAGTTTTACAAAGTGGCAACCGATAATGCATTCCCGTTTTATCATATTCATGGTGGCACACAGGATAACTTCAGTCTTGGCGGGCCATCACGCACCTTAAGCTTCAATGGTATCATGAACTCCGATTGGTATTTCACCAGTTTGGGTGATGGTTATGAATCACAGATCGATCAAACAAATCCTGATATCGTTTATTCACAGGCACAATATGGTGCGTTAACACGTTATGATAAAAAGAGCGGCGAGTATTTGTTTATTCAACCACAGGAACCGGAAGGTGAAGCCTACCGCTGGAATTGGGATGCACCATTAGTGATCTCAAAATATGATAACAAACGTCTTTATCATGGTGCGAATAAAATTTTCCGTACTGATGATCGTGGCAATACATGGAAAGTGATCAGTCCGGATCTTACAAGACAAATTGATCGTAACAAATTACCGGTGATGGGCAAAGTATGGAGCATGGATGCTGTTGCAAAAAATGGTTCAACAGATATTTATGGCAACATCACCACTATTGCTGAATCAAAGTTTGATGAGAACACAATCTATGTTGGTACAGATGATGGATTGATACAGGTTACAACTGATGGTGGTAACAACTGGATGAAGATCGATAATATTGCCGGTGTTCCTGAACGAACTTACGTGAATCATATCATCACTTCGCAACACGATAAGAATGTAGCTTACGCAACATTCAATCACCATCGCTATGGCGATTTTCATCCGTACGTATACAAAACAAGTGACGGTGGTAAAACATGGAAATCGATTACCAATAATTTACCGGAGAGAGGCACCTCTTACACCATTGCAGAAGATCATATAAACAAAGACCTGTTGTTTGTAGGTACAGAGTTTGGTTTATTTGTAAGTATTGATGGCGGTGCAAAATGGGTGCAGATGAAAGCAGGCTTACCAACCATTGCGGTAAAAGATCTGGAAATTCAAAAAAGAGAGAACGATCTTGTTCTTGCAACATTCGGTCGTGGTTTTTATGTGTTGGATGATTATACTCCACTTCGTAATTTAAAAAGAGAAGATCTCGATAAACAGGCTGTTATTTTTCCTGTAAAAGATGCGTGGATGTTTGTCCAATCGCAACCATTAGGTGTAAGAGGCAAAGGTTTCCAGGGCGAAAGTTTCTTTACCACACCGAATCCGAAAGTGGGAGCAGTGTTTACATACTATTTGAAAGATGATATCAAAACCATCAAAGAAAAACGCAGAGCAGCAGAAGCAGAAAAAATAAAAAAAGGCGAAGCGCCCACTTATCCTTCACCTGATTCGTTGCGCCCGGAAGATGAACAACCGGCACCGCATTTATTATTTACGGTTACCGATGAAGCAGGCAATGTTGTTCGCAGGTTAAAAGCACCTGCAAAAAAAGGATTGAAACGTATTGTGTGGGATTTCCGCACTTCGCCCTTCGGGCCAATTGATTTTACGCCGTTTGATGAATCCTTTGCGTTCAGCTCGCCTGACCAGGGTTATTTCGCATTACCCGGCACCTACAAAGTATCGCTCAGCAAATTTGAAGATGGCGTGTATACTGATCTTACCGAACCACAAACCTTCAAAGCAATGGCCTTGAATGCAGCCACACTTCCTGCAACTGATAAAAAAGCATTGGATGACTTCTGTAAAAAAATTGCAGAGCTGAGTCGTGTAGTTGCAGCAACTGATCAATACCGTGGCGAGTTGGTGAATAAAGTACGTTACTTAAAACAAGCTGTTATTGAAACACCAAAGCAATCACTTGATCTGTCGAAAGCATTGCAGGATGTGGAGAAACGTTTGAATGCGGCGAACCGTCAGTTGAATGGTGATGCATCGCTGGCAAGAAGAGAGTTTGAAACAACGCCATCCGTGAATGGTCGTATTGGATATATCACAGGTTCACTTTGGAACACTACTGCAGCACCAACACAAACACAGATCAACAACTATCAAATAGCTGCTAAACAATTCACACCTGTTTACAATGAATTGAAAGCAATTGCAACAGAAGTGAAACGACTGGAAGATATTTTAGAGAAGAATGGAGCGCCTTACACACCCGGCAGGATGCCTGACTGGAAAGGTTTGTGATGATGGAACAGCCGCTTAATTAATGTCATCCCGACGCAGGAGGGATCTGTTGAACAATGTACAAAGCCAAACAGATTTCTCCTTCGTCGAAATGACAAACCTTTACATCAATATTCCCTGCACCGGTTCAATACGTGGCGGCAATTCTTTTTCGCCCAGCATTTCACGGAGTTCAATTTCAATGTTGCGGCAGATAGCTGTCATTGGAATATCATTTACACCATTGTCAAACGGATTTTCACTTGCATCGCCTATCTGCTCCATCACGGCAAACACCCATGCGATCAGCATAGTAAATGGAATCACCATCCAATTGATCGAAGCATTTAATTTAGACAGTTCACCGATCAAGGAGAAAGGAAGAAGTGTAATGAAGATGAATACAAACACGGTGCTGAAACTTGCATACTGACGTGGAAACGGAAAACTTTTAATACGCTCTGATGCACCTTGCTGGTTATAAAATTCAAGTACGAGTTTGCTCATATCACTATGTTCAAAATCATCGAGCCAGCCTTTGTTTTTTAACCTGATCAGTTCTTCGTTCTGCCGTTTCATTATAGCAGATGCTATATTCGGCTTTTGTGCTACATTATTTTTTTCTTCGGCGCTTAAAAATTTATTCATCGTTTCTTCTGTCTTATCTTCAAATTTCTCATCACCGAATATATCTTTTACAACTTTCAGCTTGGGAGAAGTTACATACCATGATTCATGAAACACCGGATTGCGACGCAATTGCAGGCGCAGCATATTGAGCCAGGCGATGTGCCTGTATATTAATTCCCTTTTTACAGCTGTTGCATCTTCTGGTGAGTCTGCACGTGAAGCAACTACATCTGTGACCATTGCACCCCACATACGACTGGCATTTGTAATACTTCCCCAAATTCGCCGGGCTTCCCATAAGCGATCATACGCCGAGTTATTTTTAAAGCCCACATAAAATGCAACGGCTGTACCAATGGTTGCCACCGGCAAAAAAGGAATAGCAATTGATTTGATGTGTAAAAAATCGTGTGCAATAAATACGAGACCGCTAACAACAAAACACACAGCCTGTAAACGCCAGGCAAACTGGATGATCATTTTGGGGTTAATGATCCGGTTGGTGAGCATAAGCGATTGTTTGAATAAAACTACATAAAAAAGCCCCTTGCAAAACAGTAGTTGATTCCAAATATTACACCCCTTAGAAATTATAAGGGCATAACTTAGCTTAGAATTTATAATTATGAAATAACAATTCCAAATTTGTATCTAAATATATAGCCATATCTATGTTGAAGTTTTTTGACTTGATTTTTTACCACTCTTATGGATTCTATGTTAGGCATAAAGAAAAAGGTGCTGTCTCCAGTGCTGCAACAATTGTCGGAGGGCTTCAAGCAATGAATGTAATGATGTTGTTGATGATATTGTGCTTAATCTCGCAGACTAAAGTTTATCTTTCCAATTCCCTTGCGATAATTGGATTAACAATATTTTTCCAGGTTATTACCTATATACGATATGTGTATAAAGAAACGATTACTCCAGAAATAATTAAAGAAAGGTGGGCTAGGAAAACTGATTCACAAAAGGTCCTGTTACGTAGCATAATGGTTATATATTTCCTGTTAAGCAGCGTTGGTTTTATTTGTCTTGCAATATATTTAGGTACAAAAAAATGGTAATCAGAACATCAACACTAAATTAGAAAACCCCTCGTAAAACAAGGGGCTGCATACAAGGCTAATGGTTGACTATTTTTTTACACGCTTAAATGTTGCTTCCATAAACTTTGCTTCTTTGCCATCCGGTCCATCGCCATACATGGTCAATACGTAGTTATCGTCATCAATAAATTTCTGTTCCTGGCGAACCTTTGAATCTTTACCAGTTGCCGGATCAGTTTGTGTTCCATTCAGGTTCATTGTCTTTGTTGCTGCATCGTATTGACCTGTCATGATCATAAGACCGGAACCCAGGTTATCGATCCATGTAAGGGCAAACTGTTTCTTGGCATTGTCATAGGCCATGATACTTTTTCCGGTGAACGGCATACCCATCATAGTGCCGGAAAGATTTCCTTCCTGGTACAAGCCATTCATCACCATCTTCACCACTTCGGTTGCTTTTGATGTTGAAGGTGGCGCTCCCGGCATAAATGAAGTTACTTCAGCGTCCCAGGTTCCGGCATGGCTGGCCATCCATTTGTGCATTTCACCCGGCGTCATAAAATCCTGCCAGGCTTTGGCCATTGCCGCTGAATCCATTGGTGGTGCTTCAGGAACTGTAGTTGTTGCAGCAGCAGTTGTATCTGTTGCTGTTGATTCTGTTTTGGTTTCGTTATTGCAGGAAGTAAAAATGAACGCAACCAACGAAAACGAGAGAGCAATTCGTTTCATTTGAATATTTTTTATTGTTTTAAGGAACAATAAAATACGCAGGTTCTTTTCTTTTTGCAAGAGGAAAAAAGATGAAGCCGGAAAATAAGCGGATAAAGACTAACCCATGGCTGCGAATAAACGTTCAGCATCTGCTTTGTGAAAGAGTTGCGTGCCTGCATTCATTGTTGCAGCACTTCCGCAAGCCACACCAAACGAGATCACTTCTTTCAACGATCGGTTTTGTTGTAACATGTAGGTCATACCGGCCACCATACTATCGCCTGCACCTACTGTACTTTTCTTCTCCACTTTTGGTGCAGCTGCAAAATATTTTTCATCGCTGCTCATGAGCCACGCACCATCAGGACCCATACTTACAGCGATCAATTCTGCAAAGCCATCACGAATAGCTTGCTGTGCTGCATCAGGCACTTCATTTTTATCAAGCCATTCTACATTCAGCATTTTGCACAACTCACCAATATTCGGTTTAATCAGATAAGCACCTTTGCCTTGCAATGCCTGTAACGCCGGGCCGCTTGTATCAACGATGCAACGGGCACCAACAGTTTTTGCATTCTTAACGATCAGCCCATAAAAATAATCAGGCAAGCCCGGAGGTAAACTTCCACTGGCAATAACATATGATGGAGTAAAACTGCGAATGTGATCAATTAAGGTGATCATCGTTTCTTCCTGCACAGCACGACCGGGAAAGGTAAAACGAAACTGATGATTGGTTGATGTTTCAAGAACGATCCAGTTCTCTCTTGTTTCTACTTTTGTATCTACTGCATGAAATTCAAGATCAGCTTCTCGAAGTAGCGAACAGAGCATATCACCATTGTGTCCACCCGATGGAAACAAAGCGATTGATGCAGTTTCCAGTTTTCTTAATGCTTTGCTTACGTTGATACCGCCGCCACCCGGTTCGTTCACCACTTCGGTGCAACGGAGTTTACTTTCAGGTTTCAATGTTTCGGCGACAGAACTTTTATCAATGCAAGGGTTGAGCGTTACGGTGAGGATCATGTGGTACGTTGAAATTAATTGTATGAATGATTTTCTATTTCTGTTAAAACAAGATCGATGCGTTTACTGAGTGTATCGTAATCGGTATAACCTCTTGCAAGCAGATGGAATTTTGTTTCTGTTACCTGTATCAGTACTTGTGGGAAGCCTGTTACCTGCAATTGCTTACACAGTTGAAATTCGTAATAAGCTTTCTCTTTGTATTCTTCTGATTTAAGCCTGATGTAAAAATCGTCTGCATCAATATTATACTTTTCAAGTAAATGACGGTAAGCTTCGTTATCCGTTAGATCTCTTCCTTCATAGTGCAGACTGTATTGCAGATCGGAAGCAAATTGTGCCTGTTGCTCAGGAAAAAGTTCTTTAAAAATACTTAATGCAATAGCCGGCTTTTCAGAAGAAGGAAACCAATCGCTTTCTTCAGGATTTTTGATATGCCAGAGATAATCTTCGCCAAACTTTATTCCTGTATAGTCTTCCACGGTTTTGTAAGCTTCCTGAATATAACCAGCCGTTACACGGATATGCACCGGTTGCTCAGGTAAGATCATTCCGCCGCTTAATACTTCGCAATGAAGTTTTTGTTGATATGCCTCGCTGATTTTTTTTATAACAGGACTGAAACCGTAACACCAGCCGCAATATGCATCGTAACAATAGATCAAGATCGGTTGCATACTTCAAAGGTAAATTGTTATGCAATATGAATTTTCATCACCACAAAATCACTCCCTGTTTTACCCGAAGGGAAATGTTGTAGGCATGCTCAAAATTTTCCAGTGGATTTTTTGACAGGATGAGAAAACTAGCCTCATATCCTTCCTGCAGTTTTCCAATTTTTCTGTTTGGGAAAATGGCAGCAGGCGTAACCTCACACCACATTTTCAGCAATTCAAGATTGCTGTAAATATTCAGTTTGCGTAAGTATTCAATTTCTGTTTGGGCAGTAAGATTGTAACTATCGCAACCAACCGTAACAGGTACACGATACTTTTTTAATAGCAGCAGGTTCTCCTTTTGTACATTCGTCTGCGCTTCACGTTGCTGATTACTCATAGGCTTTATCTCTGTTTGCAGCAACGAATAAGTAGGATCAACATGCACTCCCTTGCGTTTCATACTCCGTGCAATTTTTGCTGTAAGCTTATAGTATTTTTCTGTGTAACCATCTCTCCACCGTACCTGGTAACCGGGTAAATGATTGATCTCATCAACTCCTGCTGCTAATGCAACTTGCAGATCACTTGGTGTTTCTGCATGTGCACTTACTTTCAATCCTGCTGCATGTGCTTTTTTGGTAATAAGTTTTGCCAGTTTAGGATCAATTCCTTTTTTGCCGTTGAAAAGGGTATCATCTTTTCGCTCTTCATATTCTTCTGAAAAGATGAGATAGAATTTAATGAAGCCCGGTTTTTGTGAAAGAACAAACGGCCACTTTTTTTCCAGTTCTTCTTTTGAATTGATTAGATAGTATGCTTCTCCTTCAAAACTTTTTGTTGTCCAGCCGGGCAATGCTTTTTTATAAGTTGTGCCCAGCATGTAATTGTAAAGTGTAGTTGGATGCCCCCCATTTGCAGTAAGTCCGCCATTGGCATAGATCACATCCACACTTCGTGGATGATTGATCTTACTTTGTATTTTATTGGTTGCAAACGGAATACTATTTGGATTTTTGATGTAGAAGATGCCATCAGCGACGTAACGTTCAATAAACACATCAAGGTCCTGGTCGGTTTCAGGTGAATGATTATGTGCTTCACCAAAAGCCGGTATGATGTATTGCTGTTTAAGATCAACAACTGTATCTACTGATGATGGGGCACTCTTTGTAAGTAATCCGTTTACACTATAAAATTCAGCAGCAACAAACTCTTTACCGTTAAACCACTGCCCGTTAATAAAGCGAATAGATTTTACCTGCGCTAAAACAGCGAGTTTTGTAAAGATGCAAACAATCAATAAGAAAAAACGCATCACCGTTTTTGTTTAATGGGCTTCTAACCAGTTATCACCTGTTCCTGCTTCTGCAATAACCGGTACTCCATGTGTAAGCGGCATAGCAGTTTGCATACATTCAATGATCAATGCTTTGATACCTTCTGCTTCTTCCTTCAAGACATCAAATACCAATTCATCATGCACCTGCAGGATCATTTTACTTTTGAATGTACTCTTTTTTAATGCATCATGTGTTTTGATCATTGCAAGTTTGATCATATCGGCCGCTGTTCCCTGTATGGGTGAGTTGATGGCATTTCGTTCTGCATAACCACGTACAGTAAAGTTGCTCGAGTTAATATCCCGTAACCAACGCTTGCGGCCCATCAAGGTTTGCACATAGCCATGTTCACGTGCAAAGTTCACGGTATCATCCATATATTTTTGAATACCTGCAAATTCCCGCTTGTAGTTATCAATGATCTCTTTCGCTTCTGTCCTGCTGATGCCTAAATTATCGGCCAGACCAAATGCACCTTGTCCGTAAATGATACCAAAGTTTACACTCTTGGCTTTATAACGCATTTCTTTGGTTACATCTTTCTCTTCGATCTTGTATACTTTGGCTGCAGTTGCTGTATGAATATCTTTTCCTTGAATAAATGCATCGCACATAGCCGGGTCGCCACTGATAGCGGCAACAATACGCAATTCAATTTGTGAATAGTCGGCACTCACCAACACATGATTCTCATCTCTTGGTACAAATGCTTTACGAATTTCTCTTCCACGTTCTGTACGTACAGGAATATTCTGCAAGTTGGGATTATTACTTGCCAAGCGACCGGTTACTGCAACAGCTTGTCCATATGTAGTGTGTACTCTTCCTGTTTTACGATTAATCAGTTGTGGCAATGCATCAACATACGTTGATTTTAATTTCGTCAACTCACGGAATGCAAGAATATCTTCAACGATAGGGCTTGTGTGCGCCAACTTCAGCAATACATCTTCGCCTGTTGCATACTGTCCTGTTTTTGTTTTCTTCGCTTTGGGATCGAGTTTTAAATGATCGAACAATACTTCACCTAACTGTTTTGGTGAAGCAAGGTTGAATTTCAAACCGGAAGAACTGTATACCCGTTGTTCAGCTTCTTTGGCGTCTTTATCGAGTTGCTTGGAATATTCATTTAAGAAATCAACATCCACTCTGATTCCTTCAAACTCCATATCGGTGAGCACTTTCACCAATGGATTTTCTACTTCATAAAACACACGCTCTACTTCTTTTTCCTTCAACAATGGAAATAAGGATTGTTTTAATTGCAAAGTGATATCGGCATCCTCGGCTGCATAATCAGTGATCTTCTCTAACTCCACATCACGCATGGTTCCCTGTTGTTTAGAAGTAGAGTTTTTTGGAACTTTTTTGCCGATCAGCTCCTCAATATGTACAGGCTCATAACCAAGAAACTGTGCGCTCAACTCATCCATGCTGCGCTTACCTTCAGGCTCCACAACATAATGCGCCAGCATGGTATCAAACAGCGGACCTTTCAATTCAACATCATACCATTTCAATACCAACAGATCGTATTTGATATTCTGCCCGATCCATGTTTTGCTTTCATCATCAAACAACGGTTTAAAAATGGACAGCACTTTTTTTGTTTCTGACTGATCAACAGGGCAAGGAACATACCATGCTTTATGTGGCTGGTACGAAAAACTCATTCCTACTATTTCACAATCATTTGCATCAATGCCTGTTGTCTCGGTATCAAAACAAATTTCCTTTTGTGTTGATAACTCAGCAACCAATTCTTGCATTGCCACTTCCGTTGTTACGGCGATGTATTCGTGTGGAGTATTATTGATATTTTTTGAAGCGCCAAGATCCAACACAGCAGTGCCTTCTTCCTGCTCTGCAGTTTCTTCAGCTTCTGTAGCATCAGTTGACGCAAAGATTTCTGTTTGTGCAGATTTTGGTGGCGCCTTCTTTTCTTTCCGCACTTCGCCCATTGTGGTGTCTATCACATTACCGAACAGATCTTTCTGTACGCCAACAGGTGCTGTGCTGAATGCATTAAAGTCATCACCTAAAATTCGTTTGCCAATTGTTTTGAATTCCAGTTCTGCAAACACTGCTGCCAACTCTTCTTTGTTCCATTCTTTCAAACGAAAATCTTCTTCATGAAATTCAACAGGTACATTGGTAATAATTGTAGCGAGTTTTTTACTCATGATAGCAAGATCTTTTCCTGCTGCAACTTTTTCGCCCATCTTTCCTTTAATGTTAGCAGCATTGGCCAATACATTTTCTAATGTTTCATACTCAGCCAACAGTTTAGCTGCGGTTTTTTCGCCCACACCAGGTATGCCGGGAATGTTATCAACCGAATCACCCATCATACCGAGTATATCAATTACCTGGCTCACATTTTTAATTCCCCATTTGGCACACACTTCTTCGGGACCCATGATCTCTACATCACCACCTTGGTATGCAGGTTTATAAATTTTTACTTTTTCGGTTACAAGCTGACCGTAATCTTTGTCGGGCGTAACCATAAACACTTCGTAACCGGCAGCTTCACCCAGTTTGCTTAATGTACCGATCACATCATCCGCTTCATAGCCGTCGCTTTCAATTACCGGAATATTAAATCCTTTAATGATGCGCTTAATGTCGGGGATAGCCAGCAACAGATCTTCGGGAGCTTCCTGGCGGTTGGCTTTGTATTCTGCAAAATCGGTGTGGCGCTCGGTTGGTGCAGCCGTATCAAAACAAACGGCCATGTGTGATGGCTTTTGTTTGGTAATGAGTTCGATCAATGCATTGGTGAAACCAAACTGTGCATTGGTGTTTTTTCCTTTGGATGTATTACGTGGACTACGAATAAGTGCATAATATGCACGGAAGATGAGAGCAAACGCATCGAGCAGAAAAACTTTTTTATCATTGGCCATGCCGCTAAGGTAAGCTGCCTGCAGAGCTATCCCAACTATCGCTGCTTAATTTTTTATAAACGACAAAAGCCCCGTTTTATAACGTGGTTTTTTAGTAAGCAAAATAAAAACAGGAGGTGGTGGAAACCACCTCCGCAAAACTTACATTATGAGAAAATTCAACACCGGCAGCAAATAAAAATATAGGGTACGGATCGCCGGTTCGTTGACTGCTTAACGAAATAGTTGATGTACAATATGTATTGTGAAATTACTTGCCGCTATTTTCAGCGAGCTCATTCTCTAAAGGCTTTGCTTCCTTAGATTGTTTTTGAGCTGTTTGCTGTTTTGAAATTTCAGATTTACCTGCAACGACACGTGCCAGGAAAGAATCTTCTTTGTAGAATACGTTCAAATAAATAGCGAAGAGGAAAAATACGAATGAGAAGAAACGCAATGGCTTTTTCATGACATTTGGATTTAGTTTTTTCAAAAGAATTGGACAATTCAAATGTAGAAACAGATTTTGAATTATGCAACACTTAGAAATCTATTTTCAAAAATTCAGGGTTAGTACTTAAAGCCATTTCGGTAAATTTACGGTCGGCTGAAATCCGCTACTGTATTGAGTTACAGCACTCCTTCTTCAATTTCTTCCCACAGGTCACGATAGCATTGTGCAGCGTAACTGCTGCGTGCAAATTCTTCTAACGGAGCTTTGTGTACACCCATTTTTTCTACATCACTTAAATAAGGAATATAGTTTTCAAAGAAGCGTTTGTCTTTATATAATTCTTCCATCACTTCGTTGTGCATATTGCGTCGCAGATCGGTCATGGTGAAGAAGCAAGTCATTTTTTTCTGATCGATATTCTTTTCTTTAAAATAATCTTTCACCATGTGATAGGTGCGAACAGAAAGTGTTGTTGGTATGATGGGCATCAAAACAATATCAGATGCATTAAAAATATTCTCCGCTAATGAACTTAAACCCGGAGGGCAATCAATGAAGATAAAATCATACTCACTCTTCAATTGTTTTAAGATGGTTGCCAACCGTTTTTTTGATGCCTGCATTTCATCGATCATCACATCATGCGCCTTCGCAGTTATATCAGCAGGAATAATATCAAGATTTTCATATTCTGTTGCCATGATGCTGTCAGCCAGCTCTGCATCTTTTCCAACCACATCTTTCATCACCACTTTTTGTTTCGGTTTTACTTTATAATAAAACGAAGTGGCGCCCTGCGGATCAATATCCCATAGCAAGGTTTTGTAACCGTCTTTTGCTGCGAGGTATGCAAAGTTTACGCAACTGGCAGTTTTACCAACACCTCCTTTGAGGTTAAATAAAGCAAATGTGAACATGGCTGATTTTTTTGAAAGAGCTTCAAGTTAAGAAAAGACGGGGAGATTTTGGCAGGGCATATAGCAAGTTACATCAGCTTATTACCAGATGGGGGCATAAGCATGATCGTTAGAAGAAACCCTTGAACATAGTTTGAAGCCGCTGACGGGTTATCTATTTCTTCATTGTGTCCAGTTCTTTCTGTAATCTGAACATTTCATCCCGTAAACGTGCAGCTTCCATAAAATCCAGGTCACGTGCTGCTTTTTCCATTTGCTTCTTGGTTCTGGCAATCGCTTTCTCCATTTGCGGAATAGTTTGATATATTTCCTGGTCTTCGGCTGCTTCTACTAATTCACCATCGGGAGCAAGCGCATATGATTTTGCAGGATCGTAGCCTTTAATATCAAGCACAGCCGTCTGCCCCATCACCTGTTCAATACTTTTTTTGATGGTACGTGGTGTAATGCCGTGTTCAATGTTATACTGGATCTGTTTTTCTCTTCGTCTGCTTGTTTCTTCAATGGTGCGGCGCATGCTCTCCGTCATCTTATCAGCATAAAAGATCACCAATCCATCGACATTACGTGCAGCACGACCAGCGGTTTGTGTTAAACTTTTTTCATTACGCAGGAATCCTTCCTTATCTGCATCAAGAATTGCAACGAGCGATACTTCAGGTAAATCCAATCCTTCACGCAAGAGGTTTACACCCACCAACACATCAATAACGCCCAAGCGGAGATCACGCAAAATTTCAATTCGCTCCAACGTGTCCACTTCGCTATGAATATATTTTGATTTGATATTGATCCGCTTCAGGTATTTGTCCATTTCTTCTGCCATACGTTTGGTTAATGTTGTAACCAATACACGATCACCCTTCTTTACCCGCTTATCAATTTCATCCAGCAGATCGTCGATCTGGTTTACACTTGGCCGGATTTCGATCGGCGGATCCAACAAACCTGTTGGACGAACAACCTGCTCTACTACCACACCACCTGTTTTTTCTAATTCATAATCATCAGGAGTAGCACTAACAAACACAACCTGGTTGAGCAAACTTTCAAACTCGTGAAAGTTCTGCGGACGGTTATCCATTGCACTCGGTAAACGAAAACCATAATCAACCAATACCAGTTTTCTGCTTCTGTCGCCACCATACATACCACTTACCTGCGGAATGGTTTGATGACTTTCATCAATGACCATTAAATAATCCTTCGGGAAATAATCCAGCAAACAGAACGGTCTTGTACCTGGCGTACGTCGATCAAAAAATCGGGAATAGTTTTCAATACCGTTGCAATAACCAAGCTCACGGATCATCTCCAGATCATAATCGGTGCGTTCTTTCAATCGTTGCGCTTCAATGTATTTGCCTTCACGTTTAAAGTACTCAACCTGTGCAGCCGCTTCGTCTTGTATTTCATAAATAATCTGTTGCATCTGGTCTTTTGGTGCGATGTATAAGTTGGCCGGGAAGATGGCAGCGTTCTCAACTTTACCAATTCGTTTTCCTGATTTGATATCAATGGTTTCGATCTCTTCAATTTCATCACCAAAAAAACTGATGCGGTAACCGAAATCGACATAAGGAAGATTAATATCAACGGTATCGCCTTTTACACGAAATGTACCCCTTGTAAAATCACCTTGTGTGCGGCTGTATAAACTATTCACCAATGAATGCAGAAAGCCTTGTCGTGAAAGTGTCTGTTTCTTTTGAATACGGATGATGCCATTTTCAAAATCAACCGGGTTACCCATACCATAAATGCAACTCACACTCGCTACCACAATAATATCTCTTCGTCCGCTTAACAATTCACTGGTAGCCTGTAAACGCAGTTTGTCAAGCTCTTCGTTTATGCTGAGATCTTTTTCAATGTAGGTACCACTCACAGGCATATATGCTTCGGGTTGATAGTAATCGTAATAGCTTACAAAATAACCCACAGCATTATCAGGAAAGAATTGTTTGAACTCACCATACAACTGCGCCACCAATGTTTTGTTATGTGTAAGCACAAGCGTTGGCCGTTGTACATTCTGGATCACATTGGCCATGGTAAATGTTTTACCACTACCTGTTACACCAAGTAAGGTTTGGTATTTCTCCCCGTTTAAAATTCCTTCGGTAAGCTGTTGAATAGCCTGCGGCTGATCGCCGGAGGGAGAATAAGGTGAATGAAGTTGAAAAGGCATCTGCAAATTTAGTGACTGTTAGGTTCATTTGCTGAATAGCTTAACTGCAGATAAGTTTACTGTTTAGAGATATCTACAACCTGATGGTGTCGCAAGCGAGTAAAGAAGTTACAAATCACTGCAATAAAAAACCGGCTTTCGCCGGTTCACAATTAATTGTTATTGTTATTTCCTCCGCCTTGTCCGCCGGGGCCACCGCCGCCATTACGTCTTTTCTCCATCTGCTCCTGCATTTCTTTTTGCTTCGCTTTCAGTTTTTCTTTTTGCTCTGCATTTAATATGGCATCGATCTGCTCACTGTATTTTTTGCGGATCTCCATCATCTTTGTACGCTGTTCTTCACGACTGAGTGAGCCGTTACGAAGTGCTTCCATCTCTTCACGTTGTTTGTCCTGGATGGCTTTTACTTTTTCCTGCTGGTCTTTGGTTAAGTTCAGATCCTTGTACATATCTACACGTGGACCTCTGCCTCTTGAAGTATCAGCCGGTGGCTGCGCCTGTGCCATTGCACCCACACAGATAAAAAGGAATAAAAATTGGAGTACTTTCATTGTAATAAATTTTAGTTTGAACAGGATTAGACGGTAAGTCTCAAAAAAGTTTACGCCGTCTGTAAAAAAACTTTATGAATTATCTCGCCCACGCCTACCTGTCGTTTCACCAGCCCGAGTTACTCGTGGGTAATATGATCAGCGATTATGTGAAAGGCAAAAAGAAATTCGACTATTCGCCAGGCATTCAACAGGGCATCGAACTCCATCGTATTATCGATTCATTTACCGACGATCATGCAGCCACCAAAGAAGCAAAAGAAGTTTTCAGACCACATTATCGTTTATATGCAGGGGCTTTTGTTGATGTGGTATACGATCATTATCTCGCCACCGATCCATTGATTTTCAATAATGATTCACTGGAAGAGTTTGCGGCGAATACCTATACAATGCTTGAACCTTATACTGCTGTTTTCCCAGAACGGTTTGCACGCATGTTCCCTTATATGAAAACACAGAACTGGCTTTACAACTACAGTAATAAATGGGGAATTGAAAACAGTTTACACGGAGTAGTGCGGCGTGCAACTTACTTAACCGAAAGCGCAACAGCCTTTGCATTGTTCGAAGAACATGATGCAACCTTGCGGAAATGTTACCAGGCTTTCTTTCCGGAAATGATTGCTGTGGTAAAGAATTGGATAGAGGAAAAATAGGTAGGACATACTTATACAGTCTGCTCAAATAATTGCAGACTTGAAGAAGTATGCCCTACCTGATCAACAATCTTAATGAATATGAGAATCGTAAACTAAAAACTGTTTGAATCGTTCAACACAAGCCCTCTCCAACATTTCCCTATCGTCAGGGTGTGCAATTTCAATCAAGGCCTTTGCACGTTGACGTAAATTTTTTCCATACAAATGTGCAATGCCATACTCTGTTACCACGTAATGAATATGTCCACGTGTAGTTACCACACCAGCACCTTGTTTTAGAAATGGCACAATGCGGTTTATTCCTTTTGCAGTGCGTGATGTAAGTGCAATAATCGGCTTACCGCCCTCACTCAATGCAGCGCCACGCATAAAATCCATTTGTCCGCCAATACCACTGTATTGAGTTGTGCCAATACTATCAGCACAAACCTGTCCGGTAATATCAACTTCAATGGCACTGTTGATGGCCACCACTTTTGGGTTACGACGGATCACATGCGGATCATTTACATAATCAATATCAAGAAATACAAACGCAGGGTTGTCATCAACATAATCATACAGCTTGCGTGTACCTAATGCAAAACCTGTTACTGTTTTATTCGGGTGGATTTTTTTATTGACGTTGTTGATGACATCTCTTTCAACCAGATCGATAATACCATCGCTGAACATTTCGGTATGTACGCCGAGATTTTTATGATTGTGTAAGGATTTGAATACCGCATCGGGAATAGTACCAATACCCATTTGCAGGGTGCTGCCATCTTCGATCATACCGGCAATGTATCTGCCGATCTGCATTTCATCTTCACGCACTTTCACACCATAATCCACTTCAGGTAACGGTTCTTCACAATACACCATTGATGTAAACCGTTCAGTATGGATCAAACTATCACCGTGTGTACGTGGCACATTTGGATTCACCTGTGCAATAATATATTTGGCGGTGTTCACGGCGCTTCTTGCAATATCAACACTTACGCCCAGTGAGCAATAGCCATGTTTATCGGGTGGCGATACATGTACCAACGCTACATCAATTGGCAAATGGCCTTTATTGAAGAGGTCGGGAATATCGCTGAGAAACACAGGAATAAAATCGGCCCTGCCTTCATTTACCGCTTTGCGTACACTGTTACTCACGAACATACAGTTGATGTTGAAGATGCCTTCGTATTGTGGCTGGTCAACGGTAATATCTCCCTGCACGGTAATGAATACCAGCTCCACCTGCTCGAGTCTGTGCGACTGCTTAGCCAGTTCACGTAATAAATAAAGGGGGGTTTGGGCGCTGCCCTGAACAAACACCCGTTGGCCGCTCTTAACCACGGCGAGGGCCTGTTCTACTGATTGGTAATGTATATGCTTGTACATGATCGAAAGATTAGAATGCAAAAATAAAATACAACAAAGCCTTTGAAACTGCCAACAAACAGGATAAATGGTGATTACGGACAGCAATCTTTGGGCTAAATTTGCGTTCTCAAAACAACCTCCGGGAGAAAAAAGCAGTCATAATAACTGTCACCAATAAAATAAGATCCAAAAAACAGAACGTATGAAATTGTTATCGATGATTTTTTTATTTGTTGCGTTTGGTTTTACAGCAACAGCACAGAACGGAAGCAAATTACCGCCATTGGACAAATCGCCGATGGATATGTCGTATTATCCTGTGAACTATCCTGTTCTCCGTATTCAGCCGAATAAAGTAACCGAGCCCTTGATTGCCCGTGTCATTTACAGTCGACCTTCAAAGAGTGGCCGTAAAGTATTTGGTGAGTTGGTGGAGGATGGAAAGATCTGGCGACTGGGTGCCAACGAAGCAACAGAGATCGAGTTTTACCGTGATGTAAAAGTTGGCGGCAAAACGGTAAAGAAAGGTCGTTATACCATGTATGCTTTAGAGAGTGCAGCAAAATGGACGGTGATCATCAATAAAGATACTGATGTGTGGGGCGCATTTAAATACGATGCAAGTAAAGATGTGGTGCGTATTGATTGCCCTGTTACAAAAACAGCCGATGTAACCGAATCATTTACGATGCTGTTTGAAAAAGTAACCGACAAAAGTATCAACCTCATTATGGATTGGGATGAAGTGATGGTGAAAATGCCGATTAGCTGGTAAGTAAGAGTTACGAAGTATGAAGTACGACGCGAACTAAAGTTTCATCAGTTTGATAAATAGTTAATAAAGCTCTGCAGAAATGGAGGGCTTTTTCTTTTTGGTTTATCTGCATTGAAGTTCGATTTTTACAGCATGTGTGGAATTGCAGGAATTGTTTCAATGAACCCTCATCATGTTTCAGCAGAGCGTTTGAAACAGATGACGGACGCTATTGCCCATCGTGGGCCGGACGGTGAAGGTTTTTGGTTGAATGAAAACAAAACAGTTGGTTTGGGTCACCGACGATTAGCGATCATTGATTTAAGCGAAACAGGTAAACAACCAATGCATTTCCCGTTTCCCACCGGAGAAGCACGACCCGATATGGTGGAGAGAGGCCCACGTGAAAGGGCACGTTACAGCATTACTTACAACGGAGAGATCTACAATTACCTTGAACTGAAAGAAGAGTTAAAGCAGAAGGGATATACCTTCTTTACACATTCTGATACAGAAGTTATCCTGGCTGCCTATGACTATTGGAAAGAAGAATGTCTGCAACAGTTCGACGGGATGTTTGCGTTCGCTATCTGGGATGATAAAGAACAAACACTGTTTACTGCACGTGACCGTTTCGGTGAAAAACCATTCTATTATTTTTTTGATGGCGAACAATTTGTTTTTGCCAGCGAAATGAAAGCATTGTGGGCAGCAGGTGTCGAAAGAACAATTGATCACAGCATGCTGCTCAACTATATTGGTTTGGGCTGGGTGAAAAATCCGGCCAACCTGTCGCAGACTTTTTATGAAAACATCAGCGGCTTGCCACAATCACATTACCTGAAATTAGACCTGCGTAATGGGAAAAATGAAATTGCACAATACTGGGATCTTGATAAAGAAACACAATCAACTTTAACCAAAGCAGAAGCTGCTGAACAGTTTCAGCAGTTGTTCAACACATCCGTAACAAGAAGATTACGGAGCGATGTTGAAACAGGCACATCATTGAGCGGAGGCTTAGACAGCTCATCAATCGCTGCAATCATCAAATCTCAAAATCCAGGTTCCAAGTTCCAGGTATTCACTGCTTCGTTTCCCGGTTTTGAAAAAGATGAAACAGCTTATGCCAAACAGGTAGCGAATCAATTTCAACTGCAACATCATTTTGTTACACCAACGGCAGAAACATTATTCAATGATATTGAAAAATTAATTCATCACCAGGAAGAACCATTTCAATCTTCGAGCATCTATGCACAGTTCAAAGTATATGAACTGGCGAAACAACAAGGCATTAAAGTGATTTTAGATGGACAAGGCGCTGATGAAACGTTAGCAGGTTATCATAAATACATTCACTGGTTTTTGCAGGAGAAGATGCGTGAATCGTCTGTCGTAAGTCATGAGTTGAATGCCTTTGCAAATCACAATATTCCAGTTAACTGGAGCTGGAAGAATAAACTGGCTGCACGGTTCCCGGAAATGGCAGCGGTACAATTGGAAAACAAAGCCAATAAACAAATACTGAATAATAAATTCATTGCGAATAACTATCGCAAAACGAATTTCAATAAGAAAAGTATTTTCAAACCAACCGTAAGCAAGCTGAATGATCTGCTTTACTATAATACCATGCGGCTGGGCTTGGAAGAACTGCTGCGTTATGCAGATCGTAACAGCATGGCACATGGCGTGGAAGTTCGCTTGCCTTTTTTATCGCATGATTTGGTGCAATTCACTTTCTCGCTGCCTTCGCATTACAAAATTCAGAACGGGTACACGAAATATATCCTGCGTGAAAGTATGAAACAGGTGTTGCCTTCTTCCATTGTTTACCGAACCGATAAGATCGGCTATGAACCTCCGCAACAGCAATGGATGCAATCTGCAGGTTTTATGGAATTGTTGCAAACCAGCCGTCAAAAACTCGTATCAGAAAATATCCTGAAGAAAGAAATCCTGAAACAACCAGTGAATGCACAATCAGCACATGCTGTTAAGAATGATGACTGGCGTTATTTCTGTGCGGCGCATCTGTTGTAATTCCTCATCTTTGCAATCCGTCCGACGAGAGCGTCTGACGAAAAAAATATACATTATGAAACTAGATACTAAAATGATCCATGCCGGTTCACATCCCGATCCTTCAACCGGCGCTATTATGACCCCCATTTATCAAACCAGTACGTATGTGCAGGAAGCGCCGGGTGTCAACAAAGGATTTGAATATGCAAGAAGCCAGAACCCGACCCGTTTTGCATTGGAAGAAGCAGTGGCCGTAATTGAAAACGGAAAGTTTGGTTTGGTGTTTGGCAGTGGTGTGGCTGCAACAGATGCAGTGATCAAACTACTTGCACCCGGTGATGAAGTGATCGCAGCAAGTGATATGTATGGTGGTACGTATCGTTTGTTCATGAAAGTGTTTGAAAAGTTCGGATTGAAATTTATTTATGTTGATACCACCAATCCTGAAAATGTAAAAGCAGCGATTACTGCCAATACAAAACTCATTTGGTTAGAAACACCAACGAACCCGTTGATGAATATTACCGACATCAAAGCAGTTTCTGTTATCGCCAAAGAAGCGGGATCACTGCTTTGCGTTGACAATACATTTGCATCCCCTTATTTACAAAATCCGCTAGATCTTGGTGCTGATATCGTGATGCACTCTGCTACAAAATATCTTGGCGGTCACAGTGATGTGATACAAGGTTGTTTGGTGATGAATGATAAAGATCTACGTGAAAAACTATATTTCATCCAGAAAAGCTCTGGCGCAGTTCCCGGACCAATGGATTGTTTTCTTGTGTTGCGTGGTATTAAAACATTGGCTGTGCGTATGAGAGCGCATTGCGCCAACGGTGCAAAAATTGCACATTGGTTAAAAGCAAATCCAAAAGTGGCGAAAGTTTATTGGCCCGGCTTTACTGATCATCCCGGTCATGAAATCGCAAAAGCACAAATGCGTGACTTTGGGGGTATGATCAGTTTTGAATTAAAAGATGACAGTATTGAAGAAGCAAGAAGAGTATTATCATCCACGCATTTATTTGCATTGGCTGAAAGTTTAGGTGGTGTGGAGAGTTTGATCAATCACCCGGCAAGTATGACACATGCATCAATCCCCAGAGAAAAACGTATCAAAGATGGTTTGCATGATTCGCTGATCCGTTTAAGTGTGGGTATTGAAGATGCCGATGATCTGATTGAAGATCTGGCGAAAGCGATTGGGTAATGAAACAACAAGAATTAAAAAAGTTCCTTAATGCGAAGGTTGATTTCTACAATCAACCTTCGTTCATTAAAGATGATCCCATCTGCATACCTCACCTGTTTACCCAAAAACAGGATATTGAAATTGCTGGTTTCTTTGCAGCCATCTTTGCGTGGGGCAACCGCACCACCATCATCAACAAAGCAAAAGAGTTAATGCAGTTGATGGATATGCAGCCACATCAATTTTGCCTCAACCAAAACTCCGGCAGATTGAAAAAATTAGGTGGATTTAAACACAGAACATTTACTGCTGACGATCTCTATTATTTTATTGAATTTTTTCAACGGCATTACAGCAAGCATGATACTTTAGAATCCGCTTTCTTCCCAAAAAAAGGAATGTCGGTAGAAGAAGGATTGAATCATTTTAAAAACTATTTCTTTTCATTCGAACATTTGAAGCGAACCGAGAAACATGTTTCGGCACCCATGCAAAAATCAACCTGCAAGCGTTTGAATATGTATTTGCGCTGGATGGTAAGAGATGATAACAAAGGAGTCGATTTTGGTATTTGGAAAAACATCAAGCCTGCCGATCTTATTTGCCCGTTAGATGTACATGTATCAAGAGTAGCAAGACAATACGATCTGCTTCATCGAAAGCAAGACGATTGGGAAGCAGCACTTGAACTCACAGCCAATCTTCGTATCTTAGATAAGAACGATCCCGTGAAATATGATTTTGCATTATTCGGTACAGGTGTAATGGAAAATAAACTTTAGAAATCATTTCAAATGAACCCGGTTAAGCTCATCCAGTTTTTTATTCTGCTTATTGTAAACTTCATTATTGTCAGTTTAATTAACTATGCTTTTTTGGTGTGGGTTGCTAATAAAGCAGATACCACTATCAGTTCTGTACTGGTTAAAAGTGCGATCATAGCAGTTGTGTTAACAGTGTTGTTTACTTTTTACAATAAAAAGAAAGATAAATCAGATGAGTGATCCTAACCCGGATATCATCCCGTTGCTCAACAAAGAGCTGTCGTTGAAACTTTCTGAGAAGCTAGCGATGAATGAACTTGAACAACAGCTTACTGATCATATCAACCATCTTATCAATACTGACTTTGAAAAGCTGATCTATTATCTCTACCGCATTGATGTGCATGAAGCAAAAATGAAGCAATTACTGGCGCAACAAGGTGGAGAAAATGCTGCACAGTTGATCGCACGCCTCATCATCGACCGGCAATTGCAAAAGATCAAATCAAGAGCCGAGCATAGATCGAATACGATAGATGACGAAGGCGCTGAACGCTGGTAATAGACCTGCTCAATCGTTTGCCCTGTTCACGTTTGGTAAAGAGGAATCCAGTAATTTTAAGAATCAACCTAAATATGACTCATGAAATTCCTGAAACGATTGCTGAAATGGGTGCTCATTATTCTTCTTGTTCTTACAATTATTTATTTCGTTGGCCCCAACCCATCAACCCCTGTTTATACAAACACATTGCCAACAGTTCCAACTGAGGCAGCCGCTTTGGAAAACTATATCGCACAAAACGAAGCACAACATAAGATCAAACCGGAAAACGAAGCACGGATTATTTGGCACAACGATTCAACCAAACAGAAAACAGAATATGCAATTGTATATCTGCACGGTTTTTCTGCTTCGCAGGAAGAAGGCGACCCTGTGCATATGGCCATTGCCAAAAAGTTTGGCTGCAATTTATATTTAGCACGCTTAGCGGAACATGGTATTGATACAAGTGAAGCGATGTTGCATCTTACATCGGAAAAATATTGGGAGAGTGTAAAGCAAGCCTATGCCATCGGTAAACAACTTGGTAATAAAGTGATCATCATGGGCACTTCAACAGGTGGAAGTAATGCATTACAACTGGCGGCCAACTTTCCCGAGATCTCTTCGATCATTCTTTTATCACCCAATATTGCCATTAATGATCCCAATGCATGGCTTGCCAATAACCCATGGGGTTTACAAATTGCAAGACTGGTAAAGAAATCAGATTATGTTGATACAAAAGATCAACGTGATATTTATAAAGCACATTGGTACTCACATTACAGGCTTGAAGCTGTTGTGACTCTGCAGGAATATTTAGAAACAGCGATGGTTCCTGAAACATTCAGTAATGTAAAGCAGCCAACACTCATGTTGTACTATTATAAAGATGAGGTGCACCAGGATAGTGTGGTGAAAGTAAGTGCTATGCTGAACATGTTTGATGAACTTGGCACAGTATCTGAACAAAAAAGAAAAGTGGCCATGCCAAATACAGGCGATCATGTGATTGGTGGTTATATTAAATCGAACGATTACCAGGGCGTGGAAACAGAAATAACAAAGTTTATGATAGACGTTTTAAAAATGCCGCTTCAAACTAATTGATCATTTTAAACCAGAACATATGTCTTCATTATCACGCAGAGATGCGTTAAAGGCTTTAGGAATTTCCATTGGCAGCTCAATGTTGCCGCTTTCATCATGGGCCACCAATGATAACGGTGAACGCATCTATCTTCCTGAATTTGAAAATAACTTTCGTCCTGATAAACCTATCACTGTTATTACTTGTGGCGCCGGTTCAAGAGGAAATGTATATGGTAACTATGCGGTTCAATATCCTGCACAGCTTGATATTGTAGGTGTGGCCGAGCCTATTGCTATTCGCAATGAGCGCTATTCAAAAAAGCATGCGATTAAGGATGAGAATCGTTTTAAAACATGGGAAGATGTATTCAAGCGACCCAAGTTTGCAGACGCAATCCTTATAACCACTCCTGACAATCTGCATTATGGACCTTGCATGAAAGCACTGGAAATGGGTTATCATGTATTGCTGGAAAAACCAATTTCACCCAGTGAAAAAGAATGCAGAGATATATTAGCCATGACAAAGAAAACAGGGAAAATCGTTGCAGTTTGTCATGTACTCCGTTATGCGCCATACTTTGAAGAGTTGCGGAAGATCATGCAGAGTGGTGTTCTGGGTAAAGTTGTAAGTGTACAACATATCGAACCAATTGAACACACACATATGAGTCATTCGTATGTGCGTGGTAACTGGCATAACAGTAAAGAAACAACGCCTATTATTCTTGCAAAGAGTTGTCATGACCTCGATATATTACGTTGGATGATCGGAAAACAAAGCAAGAGTATTCATGCATTGGGCGATATAAGCTGGTTCAACAAGAAGAACGCACCCGAAGGAAGCACTGCACGTTGCACCGATGGTTGTAAAGTGGAAACAAGCTGTCCTTATTCGGCTTTGAAACAATATTACCGGGAACGGAAACGAACTTATGTATTCGATATGCCTGAGGAAAAAGAAAAGCACGCCGATCATATTATGGAGAAATTAAAAACAACCAATTATGGTCGTTGTGTGTACAGGATGGAAAATGATCAACCAGATCACTACACCACCAATATTCTCTTTGAAGATGGCATCACCTGCAGTTTCAGCATGGAAGCATTTACATCTTACGAAGGCCGCAGAACAAGAGTGATGGGAAGTTTGGGTGATATCGTGGGTGATATGACAACGATGGTACATACCGACTTCCTCACCGGTAAGAAAACAGAATGGAAAAATGCAACTGATATGCATGGCGGCGGCGATTGGCGCCTTGTTGCCAACTGGATCGAAGCAATATCGAAAAACGATGCTTCTTTACTCACATCAACAATTGATGCTTCTATCGAAAGTCATTTAATGGGTTTTGCTGCAGAACAAAGCAGGAAGGAGAATAAAGTGGTGCAGATAAAGCTATAACCCGTCAACATAATTTGCCCTAAACAAGTTGGGCCCCGATAGAAATCGTGGGCCCTTTTGCTTACCTCTGAAACCACAAAAAAATAGATCTTTTATGTTCAGAAAGAGTTACAACAACTCTGTGTTGCTATTATGGAAAACCTTATAATAATAAATAGTAGGGAGGAACTAATTGTTCATCAGCGGGATATTATGGAATATCAGGAGCTTTGTAAGGGAAATTGGAATTGGGTTGGACGGGGAACCAGATGTGACGAGATAAATATAGACCAGTCTTTTGGAATATGCAAGAAAAACGAACCCTTCTTTCAGTCTAAATCAATTCTTTTTCAGCGGCTTCAAATGCTTTTCGTTTTTTGAACGAATACCACCATTGCGGGGCAGTTTTCTTCAACAAAGTATCAATACCTCGCATCCCAAACAGGTTCCAGACGCCGTGCAATTTTGGCGCAATTCCCTCCTGCATCGCACGCAGGCTCATGGCAAAACCGCTATCAAGATATTCCATATGATGCCAGCAACCGGCAGGCATAAACAATGTATCGCCATGTTCAAGAATTACTTCGTAACCAATTGCCTGCTTAATAGCAGGGAACTGGTCGTAATCGGGCTTACCGTTTTTGAGATGATAATTACTGAAATCGGCCAGGCTCAAAACTTCAAAGGGTTTGCGGTACAGTTTGTACTGCTCTTCGTATGGAAACAGCAACACACGCTTGCGACCCACAAACTGTGTATGCAGGATATGCGACAGATCAATATCAAAATGCATATGTGTGATGGAAGTAGCGCCACCTACAAACAGCATGGGATATTTTTTTACAAAGCCTTTCATGTACTCTTCGGGCCAGGTAAAATCTTTGGTTAATTGAGGCGAGTGATCGAAAATATTAAAAAGGAAAATGCGCCAGCCTGCTGGGCCTTGGGAAATCATATCCACATATTCGCCAAACGTCTTGTAATCATCAGCAGTGTTGATGGGTGTGTATGCATCACTTTTGATATTATTATAAATACCTACTTTATGATGGCCCGCAGTTTGCTTCAGAAAATCCCAGTTCCATTTATCATAAGCTGGCCATGTTTTTGCAAGTGATTTAATGATCACAGGCTTGCCTGGCAGATAATATTCACGACGAAACTGCTCTGGGCTGATGGTATCAAATGTATCAACGGGTTTCAGTTGCATAAACAATCGGGACTAATAATGGGACATCCAAATATAAATGAACAATTGCAGATAAATGGTCACCCGATTGATAAAATTGGTTCAATTCAATCGTACTTTTAACTATGTTGCTGCATGTACATCCGGAAAACCCTCAGCCCCGGCAGATCAAAACCATTGTTGACTGTCTGCAAAGCGGGGGCATCATCATCTATCCCACCGATACGATCTATGGTTTGGGTTGCGATATTTTTCAGCACAAAGCCATCGAACGCATTTGCCGCATTAAAAATGTTGATCCGCAAAAAGCACAACTTTCGTTTATCTGTAATGACCTGAGCGACCTCAGCAATTACGCCAAACAAATCAGCACACCGGTTTATCGTATGCTGAAACAATACTTACCCGGACCGTATACATTCATTTTGCCAGCCAGTCGTGAAGTGCCCAAGATCCTGAAGAGTAAAAAAGATACCATCGGTTTACGAGTACCTGATAATGAAATTGCACGTACCATTATCCGTGAGTTAGGTCATCCGATTCTCAGTGCATCATTACCGGGAGAGATGGTGGAAGAATACACCGACCCTGAATACATGCACGATAATTTTAAAAAACTGGTTGACCTGGTTGTTGATGGTGGTATTGGTGGCATGGTTCCTTCAACCATTGTTGATTGTACCAATGATGAGCCGGTGGTATTGAGAGAAGGATTGGGCGAATGGGCGGGGTGAAAATGAAGAATGAAAAATGTGGAATGAGAAATAAAAAAGTAATGGAGTAGAAAAGTTGATAGGTAGATAAGTTGAACCATGCAACAAGTTACCGTTACCAGTTATGGATTGAAGTGAAGATATGTGCCTGCTGATTGCTCGGCATCAGGCCTCAGATGATGTGGAAAAACAAAAAGAAGAGCAATGAGATACAGCACCGCTCCCTCTCTATAGGAGAGGGAGATGGAGGGTGAGGCCTCAAAACAATTCCTGCACTTTCAACGGATCAATATTAAACGACTTACGGTGGTGCTCACATAATCCATGCACTTCAATTGCCTTTCGGTGTTCTTCTGTTCCATAACCTTTATTCTTCTTCCAGTTATAGTGCGGAAACTGTTCGTGCAGATTAAGCATGTATTCATCACGATAAGTTTTGGCTAAAATACTGGCCGCTGCAATGGAAGCAAAACGTCCGTCGCCTTTTACAAATGTTTTGTGTGCTGTGCGTTTGTATTTAATAAAGCGGTTACCATCAATCAGCAGTAATTGTGGTTTTTGTTTGAGTTGATCAATAGCCAGATGCATGGCTTTAAAGGATGCTTTCAGAATATTGATCTGGTCGATCTCTTCCACTTCCACTTTTGCCACTGCATAAGCCGTTGCCTGTTCTTCAATGATCAACCGTAACGCATTTCTGTTTTCTTCCTTCACCTGCTTACTGTCGTTGAGCAGTGGGTGATGAAATTCTTTTGGCAAGATCACCGCAGCTGCAAATACCGGCCCGGCATAACAACCACGCCCGGCTTCATCGCAGCCGGCTTCAAGCAGTTCTTCCTGATAAAACGAGAGTAACGACATGGCTTCAAAAGTAAGTTAACAAGCTATTGTTTCTTCAATCCAAATAAAATTTCAACATTTGCAGATGGCTACGCAACAAGTACAGGATGATCTGCTCCGCAAAAGTTATCCATTATTTGAAGATCAACTCGTCAATGAAATAGAAGAATTGGGTGAATTCAGAACATTTCCTGCCAATGAAATTCTCATGCGTAAAGGTCAATACATCCGCAGTACCATGCTGGTGTTGAATGGCCTGATCAAAGTATATCGTGAAGATGATGATGGCAATGAATTCCTTATGTATTATTTAAAACCCGGGGAAGCATGTGCCTTATCACTCGTTTGTGCGGCAAAGCACGAAGCAAGTCCCATTATGGCAAAAACAGTTGTTGAAACAGAAGTAATGATGGTGCCTGTTGATACGATGAGTGAATGGATGAGCAAATTCAAAAGCTGGTACCAATTCGTCATTGAAACCTACCGTGCCCGTTTTGATGAATTACTTGTTACATTGGATAATGTTGCTTTCCGCAGCATGGATGAGCGTTTGGAGTTTTACCTCAAACGTGCAAAAGATGCCCAGCAAACAACTTTGCTTAATATCAGCCACCAGGAAATTGCACAGGAGCTGAATACATCAAGAGAAGTAATATCAAGACTCCTCAAAAAAATGGAGCAGAAAGGGTTAGTTGGGTTGCACCGGAATGCAATTGAGTTGAAAAATTTATAAATCGCAGCCTGTGTGATTTGTATCACCAACCACTGCTGAAATTGCATTCACATTTGCAGCATGGAAATAATCGGCTATCTCGCTTCTGTTATAATTGGTATTTCACTTGGCCTCATTGGTGGCGGTGGCTCTATTTTAACAGTACCTGTTCTGGTGTATCTGTTTGGCGTTAACCCTGTATTAGCAACCGCTTACTCCTTGTTTATTGTTGGAGCCACTTCACTGGTAGGTGTTTTTCCGAAATACAAACATGGATTGGTAAATATTAAAACGGCCCTGATCTTTGGTGCACCCGCCATTGCAGCTGTTTATGCTACACGAAAATTTATTGTACCCGCCATTCCGGATGAAGTGTTCACGCTTGCAGGTTTTACTGTAACGAAACCCATTTTAATGATGCTGCTGTTTGCAGTGCTGATGGTGTTTGCATCGTACTCCATGATCAAAGGAAAGAACGAAGATGAAAATGGAAACGGTGGTGAACAGAAATTCAATTATCCATTGATACTTATAGAAGGCACAGTGGTTGGCATTTTAACAGGATTGGTTGGTGCCGGTGGCGGTTTCCTCATTATACCTGCACTGGTATTGCTCAGCAAATTGCCAATGAAACAGGCAGTCGGTACTTCTCTATTAATTATAGCAGCTAAATCATTGATCGGCTTCCTTGGCGATGTTGGCCATCAAGTCATCGATTGGAAACTACTCATCATTGTAACCGCACTGGCTATTGCAGGAATTTTTATCGGCAATTCACTCAGCAAAAAAGTATCAGGTGATAAGCTGAAGAAATGGTTTGGCTGGTTTGTATTGGTCATGGGCATTTACATCATTGTGAAAGAATTGTTTATTCGCTAAACTTCTTTTTCTGCAGCGTTTTTGTGTGACTAAAGTCATAGTTCACCGTCTCCTGAAAACACAACTTTGCATTATTCAATTCAACAATTAAAAAAAATAAAAAATATACACATGAAAATTGAACAGATCTATACCGGTTGCTTGGCACAAGGTGCTTATTATATTGAAAGCGAGGGTGAGGCAGTGGTGATTGATCCGCTACGTGAAGTAAAGCCTTATCTCGAAAAGGCAAAACGCAACAATGCCAAGATCAAGTATGTGTTTGAAACACATTTCCATGCTGATTTTGTGAGCGGTCATATCGATCTGGCAAAAGAGTCAGGTGCAAAAATCGTATATGGTCCAAATGCAAAACCCGATTTTGAATTTCACTCAGCAAAAGACGGTGAAGAATTGAAAGTAGGTAAGCTTACATTCAAAGTATTGCATACGCCAGGCCACACAATGGAAAGCACCTGTTATCTGTTGAAAGATGAACATGGAAAAGATATTGCCATTTTCACCGGTGATACATTATTCATTGGCGATGTTGGTCGTCCTGATCTTGCACAAAAAATTGTAGTGGACCTTACACAGGATATGCTTGCAGGTTATTTGTTTGATTCGCTGCGCAACAAGATCATGCCATTGTCAGATGATTTGATCGTATATCCAGCACATGGTGCAGGTAGTGCCTGTGGCAAGAACATGAGTAAAGAAACATCTGATACTTTGGGTCATCAGAAAGCAACCAACTATGCGTTGCGTGCCAACATGACCAAAGAAGAATTTATTAAAGAAGTAACAACAGGTTTGGTAGCACCTCCGCAATATTTCCCATTGAATGTAATGATGAATATTCATGGATATGACAGTATTGAAGAAGTACTGAAGCGTGGTACACAAGCCCTCAGCCCGGAAGCATTTGAAACAGCAGCAAACGAAACCGGTGCTTTAATTCTTGATACAAGAGATGCTGAAAAATTTGCACAGGGATTTGTTCCTAACTCCATCAACATCGGTATCGATGGAAGCTTTGCTCCATGGGTGGGCAGCATGATCCCCGATGTAAAACAGGAAATCTTATTGGTAACCGATGAAGGTCGTGAAGAAGAAGTGGTTACCCGTTTGGCTCGTGTAGGTTACGATTATTCACTGGGTTATTTGAAGGGCGGATTCAAAGCATGGAAAGAAGCAGGTAAAGAAATTGATCAGATCAAACGTGTATCTGCAGAAGAATTAGCAGAGATCGTAGCAAAAGATAACGATGCAAATATTCTTGATGTACGTAAAGAAAGTGAGTATAAGAGCGAGCATTTACTGAATGTAGAGAATACGCCGTTGGACTTTATTAACGACAGCATGTTAAAAGTTGATAAGAATAAAACGTACTATGTGCATTGCGCAGGTGGTTACCGCTCCATGATCTTTGTTTCGATTCTTCGTGCACGTGGTTATGTTAACCTGATCGATGTACGTGGTGGTTTCAAAGCAATGAAAGAAAGCGGTAAGTTTAACTTAACAGATTACGTTTGTCCAACTACACTTTTGTAATCAACAGTTTCTAAAAGAATGAAGGGAGGTGAAGAAATAAACCTCCTTTCATTTCAAACACAACTATGAAAAACAAAATCTTTCTCCTTGCAGTCGGCCTATTTGCAGTTCTTTCAGCGATGGCGCAAACGAAAAATGTATCGCCTGCATTTGCTGAAAAGAAATTGAATAAGAAAAAAGTAGTGGTGCTGGATGTACGTACCACAAAGGAATTCAACGAAGGACATTTGCCCAATGCAATACATATAGATGTAATGGATTCAGTTGCATTTGTACAACAGGCAGGCAAACTAAATAAAGGAAAAACCTACCTGGTTTACTGCAAAAGCGGACGACGCAGTGCCAAGGCTGCAGCAATCATGGAGCAACAGGGTTTTCGCCATATCTGGAATATGGAAGGCGGCATCACTGCCTGGAAAGGAACAATTAAACAATAAACGAAAAACCATTTAATATGAATCTGAAAGAAATCGTTCAAAACCCACAAACAACGTTTGTGGATGTACGTTCAAGAGAAGAATTTGCAGATGGACATTTCCCTGGCGCAAAAAATATTCCCTTATCGGAAATTACAAGCAGGGTTGAAGAATTAAAAGCTTCTAACAATCCGGTGGTGTTGTATTGCCGTTCCGGTGCAAGAAGCATGAATGCTTACTTTTTATTAAAGCAACTTGGTCTTGAAAATGTACACAATGCCGGTGGCATGTATGATTTACTAACCTTGAAAAATCTCAATTAACATGATCAACTTCATTAAAAAATTATTTGGACCGGGCACTGATTTCAAAGCATTACAGCAACAAGGCGCAGTTATTATTGATGTGCGTACTGCCGGTGAATTTAATGGTGGTCATATAAAAGGTGCCATTAACATTCCGGTTGACAGCATCCGTTCAAAGATCAACGACATTAAGAAAAAAGGAAAGCCGGTGATCACTTGTTGTGCCAGTGGAATGCGCAGTGGCTCTGCCACATCTATCCTGAAACAGGCGGGCGTTGAAGCATACAATGGCGGATCATGGATGAGCTTACAAAATAAAATGGCATCATGATCATTCAATGGTTGAAACAATGGAATGGTATGCGACTCCTTCGTCTTGGTATTGGTATCGTAGCAATTGTACAAGGACTTCATTCACCCACTCCTTTACTTTGGGTAATAGGTGCCGTGTTAATGATCCAGGCTGTAATGAATATCGGATGCATGGGCGGGGCTTGTGCAGTTCCGCAAAACAAACAACAAATCAAGCAAGTAAATAAGCATGAAGAATCTCTTTAAAAAAGCAGTCTGGGTTTTACCGGGATTAGTGTTAGGTGCTGTTGGTGGTTTCTTTTATTGGAAATTCTATGGTTGTGATGGTACCTGTTTGATCACATCCAGCCCGGTGAGAAGCATGATCTATTTCGGAGTCATGGGCGCTATTGTCAACAACATGTTTAAGCCTAAGCGAGAAGAAACGAAAGAGTCAACCGGGGTTTCGAACAACAATTGATCTTATCCGTTTCATTCTTCTGTACCTTAGAGAAACAGCATTTTGCAATGTAATATTTATCACATAATTCCGGCAGGTGTATATCTAACTTGCATAAACATAAATGAAACAATTCATGAGCCTGATTGATTTTATTAAACAACCGTGGCCCTGGTATGTAGCTGGCCCATTGATCGGGTTAACGGTGCCCACACTACTCATCATTGGTAATAAAACCTTTGGTATCTCTTCTTCGCTGAGGCATATCTGCGCTGCCTGTTTGCCCGGAAAAATTCCATTCTTCAATTACGATTGGAAAAAAGAGGTCTGGAATTTGTTTTTTGTGGGAGGTATTTTATTAGGAGGCTTTATTGCTTTTTTGTTCCTGCAAAATCCTGAACCAATGATCGTGAATCCAAACCTGAGTTCCGAGTTGGCTACTTACGGAATTACAAATTACGATTCACTTGTTCCTACAGAAGTGTTTAACTGGAGCAGCCTGTTTACACTGCGTGGATTTATCATGATGGTGGTGGGTGGTTTCCTGGTAGGATTCGGAACACGTTATGCAGGAGGCTGCACAAGCGGACATGCGATCATGGGTCTTTCCACTTTGCAATGGCCTTCATTGGTAGCAACCATCAGTTTTATGGTGGGTGGTTTTATCATGGCAAATCTCCTTCTTCCTTTTATTCTTAAACTCTAACGATTCATGGAACAACATAAAAATATAGCTGAAGACGAATTGGTGGTAGAACAAAAACACCATGAGTTTCTTACAGAGAATACAGATTTTGAAATGCGTTCGTTAGATGCTACCTGTTTCAACGAATCAGAACTTCAACACCCATGGTGGCATAATTTCAAATATGCGTTTGTAGGGTTATTATTTGGTATCCTCTTCGTAAAAGCAGAAGTTGTTTCCTGGTTTCGTATCCAGGAAATGTTTCGCCTGCAAAGTTTTCATATGTATGGCATCATTGGCTCTGCAGTAGTGGTTGGTATTATCAGTGTATGGCTCATCAAAAAATTCAAGATCAAAACCATTTATGGCGAACCGATTGAGTTTGTAGATAAGAAGTTCAATAAGGGACAAATTTATGGTGGTCTTCTGTTTGGTTTGGGATGGGCCGTTACCGGCGCTTGCCCCGGACCGTTATTCGCCCAAATAGGAAGTGGAGCCACTGTTATTACTGTTACATTGTTGAGTGCAATTGCAGGCACATGGGTGTATGGTAAATTCAGAGAACAACTGCCACATTAAATTTCGTAATACTAAAAGTGAATACACAGAAAACCATACTTCTTTTTATTCTGCTGCTGATCTTAATTACAGCCACACAGATTGGATGTAATGAATCAGGCGATAAGGAATTGACTGCAGTTGACTCAACCATTCAGCAAACTGTTTGGATGGGGCCACCTGCCAACCAGATCCCTTATTATTCAAGAGAAGATGGGAAACTCATCTGGTATGGTCATGAATTGATCGCTAATACTTCGAAATATCTTGGTCCGAAAGGTTCAGTGCTGCAAATCAGCAATGGAATGAATTGCCAGAACTGTCATTTGGATGCAGGTACAAAACCATGGGGTAATAACTACAGCGCTGTTTATACAACCTATCCAAAATTCAGAGATCGTTCAGGTGGTATTGAAACAATTTATAAACGTGTGAACGATTGCATGGAACGAAGTTTAAATGGAACAGCACTTGATACGAATTCAAAAGAGATGCAGGCAATTTACGCTTACATCAAATGGCTGGGCGAAGATTTAAAGAAAGGTGATAAACCAAAAGGTTCGGGCATTGTTGAACTGCCTTATCTCAACCGTGCTGCAGATCCGGGAAAAGGAAAAACAGTTTTTGTGCAGAAATGCCAAACATGTCATGGCGCTAACGGAGAAGGACAACTGAACATGGATGGTATGACTTATACGTATCCACCATTGTGGGGTAAAAACAGTTACAATGTTGGCGCAGGGTTATTTCGATTATCACGTTTCGCCGGTTATGTAAAAAACAATATGCCGCAGGGAACCGATTATCATGCCCCGCAATTGAGTGATGAAGAGGCTTGGGATGTGGCAGCATTTGTTAACTCGCAACCACGACCATCAAAAGACCTGGGTAGTGATTGGCCGGATATTTCAAAGAAACCAATCGATCATCCGTTTGGTCCTTATGCAGATACATTTACTGAACAACAACATAAGTATGGTCCATTCGCTCCAATTAAAGAGTACAGGGAGCAGCAAAAGAAATCCAGTACAAAAAAATAATCGTTAACAACAAGCATGCCTGAAAAAAATACTACACATCTCCACAACTGTTCATGCAATAGTTGTTCAGATGATCAACCGATCGCACCCATCTCTCAAAACTCAAGAAGAGATTTTTTTAAATCTGCGTCTGCAATTGCAGCAGGTGCTGTGTTGCCTGCATCCATTGTGAATGCAGTAAGTGGCGACGAATATCATGCTAAAGAACTATTCGGAAATAAAGCGGTGAAAGATGGAAAAGCAAATGTGTTTACGCTTTTGCATACCTCCGATATTCATGCACAGCTTCACACCCACGATGAATTCTTTTTTGAAAACGGGAACGCTGTTTACAAAAAACGTGGTGGCTTTGCGGTATTGAAAACAATGCTGCATACACTCAAAGCACAAAACCCAACCAACACAATTATTATTGATGGCGGCGATTGTTTCCAGGGTGGTGGTGTAGCAGCGTTAACCGAGGGCAAAGGAATTGTACCCTTAATAAACAATATTGGTTACGATCTTATACTGCCGGGCAACTGGGAAGTAGTGTATGGGAAAGATGCTATGCTGAAAGATCTTGGTGGCTACAATAGTGCAAAGATCTGTGCCAACATGTTTCATGATAATGCTGATGAATATAAGAACGATCTTATTTTTCCTCCTTACTGGACAAAAATGTTAGGTGGCGTTAAAATTGGTTTCATTGGTTATAACGATCCGCTTACACCCAAACGTCAATCGCCGGCATACAGTAAAGGCATTGTATTTACAAAACCGGAAACGAATGTGGCGAAGTATATCAAAATTCTCAAAGAGTATGAGATGTGCGCAATGGTATTCTTGGTAACACATATGGGTTTGGCGCAACAGGTTGATCTTGCCAATCAACCGGAATTACAGGGAGTTGATTATATACTTGGCGCCGATACACATGAACGTGTGCGTGTGCCAATACAAGGTAAATATGCAAAAGTTACAGAACCGGGTGCCTTCGGTTCGTTTGTTGCCAAACTTGATATCGTAATTGAAAACGGACAGATAAAAGATGAGAATTATCAATTACTTGATGTAGATCCGGATAAATACAAACCCGATCCTGGAATGGAAAGGTTGGTGGAAGAAGTAAGTGCTCCGCATAAAAAAGAACTCAATAAAGTAATCGGCAAAACCAAAACAACATTGGTACGCTATTATGTAATTGAAAATCCAATGGACAACCTGATCACCGATGCATTGATGTGGAAATTTAAAGATGCAAACGTTGATGTGGTGGTGAGTAATGGTTTTCGTTTTTGTCCGCCACTGGTTGCCGATGACAAAAAAGGTTATGCAGAGATCACCAATGATTTTTTATGGAGTATGCTGCCGGTTGAAAGCGATGTGAAAATGGGAGACGTTTCCGGCGCACAACTGCTTGATTGGATGGAAAAGGAATTGCACAATGTTTTTGCAAAAGATCCTGCCAAGCGTTTTGGTGGCTGGGTGGTTCGCTTTAAAGGAATGGAGGTGAACTTTACGATGAACAATGATTTGGGCAAACGGGTAAACCGGATTACCATCAATGGCAAACCACTTGATAAAAAGAAACAATATACCATGCTCGCCTGCGAACGTGATGGCGATCCTGATGACACGTTGTGCCGGTTAGAAAAAGTAAAGAACCCTCGCAAACCCGGCCATACGTTACATGGTATTATGCGTGAATATCTGGCTGCATACCCAATGGTAGAACCAAAAGTAGAAGGCCGTGCAACTGCAACCGATGCAGCACCAACTTTATTATCACAACTTGAAGGATATAATTATACATTTATCTGATAAAACAACTCATATGCAAGGATTAAAATTCTTACTCGTATCAGCACTGGTTATCAGTTCATCTTTTCTAAAGGCACAATCAAAAATTGTTTGGGATATGCCGTCCGGCGATACCACACAGCAACGTGTTTTGTTTAGACAGGTAAATAACGTTCTGGCTGCCGCTCCGGACACAAAAATTGAAATCGTATTTCATGGTAATTCTGTGTATGGTTTGCTGAAGGATACAGGCTATTTTAAAGAACAGATCATTGCTCTCCATAAAAGAGGTGTGGTGATGGCTGTTTGTAACAATGCTTTAAAAATGAGAAATATAAATACAAACAGAGTGATTCCTGAAGCTGTGATTGTACCCGTAGCAATTCTTGAACTGGTAAAAAAACAGGAAGAAGGCTCGAGTTATATTAAAGCCGCCAATTGATCTGCATGAAATGAGAATATGAATGATGAAACAAGGCTTACACGAAAACAGAAATCAATTTATCCTGCTGGTGCTTGTAAACGCATTTGTTGGAGCAATGGTTGGTTTGGAAAGAACGGTAATGCCCGATTATGCAGCAGCTCGTTTTCAAATGGATTCAACGGTTGCATTGGTTTCATTTATTGCAGCATTCGGCACAACGAAAGCGATCTTTAATTTACTTACGGGTTACCTGCATCAGCATTATAACCGAAAACAGATCTTATTACTGGGTTGGATTGCAGCCATACCTGTTCCCTTTCTGTTACTCTATGCGCAAGATTGGTGGATGGTGATTGTTGCCAATATTTTCCTGGGTATTAATCAAGGGCTGGCATGGTCATCAACTGTTGTGATGAAAGTTGACTTGGTAGGATCGAAGAACCGTGGACTGGCAATGGGCATTAATGAATTTGCCGGCTATGTAGCTGTGGGGTTAGCCGGGTATCTTGCAACAAGTCTTGCACATACATACGGTGCAGGATTTTATCCGTTTGTACCGGGAATCTTTTTTGTGGTGATTGGTTTTTTATTATCGTGGTTACTGGTAAAAGATACCACTGCATTTGTAACACATGAACAGCAAGCAACTGAACAACGAACATTCAAATCACTTTGGAAAGAAGTAAGTTTCCGTCATTTCAATATGGGTAGTGTAAACATCAATGGATTTATTAATAACCTGAATGATGGTGTGTTGTGGGGTCTGTTACCTATCTGGTTATTATCAAATGGATACAGCATTTTAGAAACCGGAAGTATTGCTGCCATTTATCCTGCAGTATGGGGTATCAGCCAATTATTTGCAGGAAAATCAGGCGATCATTTTTGTAAAAAACAACTGCTTACCGTTGGCATGTTGTTGCAGGCAGCAGGTATTATTCTTCTTGTGATCGGCACTGCAAAAGTTTTTGTGATTACAGCCATGGTGCTGATGGGCTTGGGAACAGGTTTGGTTTATCCAAACTTTCTCACTGTTATTGCAGAAAATCTTTCACCTGCTCAGCGTTCAAAAGGATTAAGCATTTTCCGGTTCTGGAGAGATCTTGGTTATGTTGCAGGCGCATTAGGTGCAGGATTAATTGCAGAACTTTTCAGTATACCCGTTGCATTTACAGTTGTTGCAGCTCTTACAGCAGCAGCCGGCATTATGGCCAATATACGCATGTGTTGCACCTTTAAATTATTATGGCGCAGCCATACCTGCACAGAAGCTGCTGCATATTGAGCTATCTTTCCTATACAAAACAAATATTACCCGTCATATAAACAACATGTGAACACCTTCACCTTCGCTTCGTTTATAAAAATCACCCACAGTAATAATATCATCAACACCTTCGTACAAATCTTCTTCTTTGTAATGGAACATATCAAACGCAAGTTTGCAGGCCCACATTTTTACACCGGATGCATATAAAATATCCAGGAACTCAGGGATCTCAGGCATATCTACTTTTTCCATTTCTTTTTTCATCATAGTTGTTGCCAAGGCTTCCATACCAGGCAGTCCACCAATCATTGTGGGTATATGCATAGCAGGATTACCTACGGTAGCAACATGCAGACTGTCCAGTTTCTTTTTATTGATTGCTTCCAATCCAAAAAAAGTAAAAAATATCTCTGATTCAATTCCCTCCATACGTGCTCCGTTAGCTAGCACAAAAGCAGCATATACATTTTCCAATGATGCTTTTGATAAGATGATCATCATCTTTTTTATTTTTCCATTATTCTCGCTCATGACTATTCATTTTTAAGTTTGTTAAATACAACTGGCGGGTTTGGGTATGCCGGCAATTTTGGTTGAAGTTTTCAACGGTGCGTTTGGAAATAAAGAATAGAATTCTTTTATATCCACCACACCACTTTTTCCAACACGCCTGATGCTGAGGGCAACCTGGTTCTGCTGTTCTTTTTGCAGATACTTCAGTACTTCCCAATGGCGGGGTGTAAGATCAATGTTGGCTTCAGTTGCCAATTCTTTTCCAACATTCTCATCCCATTGACTGAAATCTGTTAAATAACCTTCTTCGTTTACGGCAATTGTTTTGCCGGCGATTGTCTTTTCCATAACATGTATTTAATAAGTGAATGATTTAGTTATAATGTTTTCCGCTTTCGCTCATGGTTGCTGATACAAACGGAATATGTGTTCCTTTCAATAATACATTCCAATAGATCCAGCGAAAGGCGAGTTTACCCATATGGTTCATGCGGCTTTCTTTCAATAAACGCAACGGACCGATTCCTGCAAAAGGAAAGCTTCCTTCAACAGGTTCATGTGTATAGTTAAAATCGATGAGCAAGGCTTTACCGCCACCTGTTTCAATAAAACAATTGGCATGTCCATCAAATTCTTCTTTCAATGGTTCACCTTTTACATAACGGAGAATATTTTCGGTAAGAATTTCCGCTTCAAAGTGGGCAACAGATCCCGCCTTTGATGCAGGGATATTGCTTGCATCGCCCAATACAAAAATATTCGCATAGTCTTTCGATTGCAAGGTTGCTTTATTGGTAGGCACATAATTCAAATCATCGCCCATACCCGAACGCTCCATTAATGCATCGCCTTTGTTTGTGGGAACAGTTACCAAAATATCAAATGGAATTTCCTTGCCGCCGTAATCAACAATGGTTTTCTTTTCATTGTCTACCTGCTCAATGGCAAAATCACTTTCAATGTTGATTCCTTTTTCGTGCAGCAAATGCTCCAGTGCTTCTGTTGCTTTTGGTTTTGTAAATGCACCGCTTAATGGAGTTACATACGTAATCTCCACTTTGTCACGCATATGCTTGTGTTTAAAGAATGAATCTGCCAGGAAAGCAAATTCCAATGGTGCTACCGGGCATTTGATCGGCATTTCCGTAATATGTACAACCAATTTACCTCCTTTCCAATCTCTCAATTTATTACGTAATGCCAATGCTCCTTCAAATGTGTAGAAATCAAAAACAGATTTCTGCCATTCTTCGCCACCCATGCCTTCTGTTTCTTCGGGTGCAATTTTTGCGCCTGTAGCAACTATCAGAACATCGTATTTTAATTCAGTACTGTCTTTCAGTTGAATTTTATTTTCAGTTGGAACAATGCGTTCAATTTTACGCTTCAGCAGTGTTACATCTTTTGGAATAAACTCTTCAATTGTTTTTATAATATCATCCGGTGTATAAAGATCAAAGGGGAGAAAAAGATAACCGGGCTGATAGTGGTGCTCTTCACGTTCATCAACTATAGTTATTTGCCAATCGGGTTGTTTTAATTCATGATGCAGATGATTTGCCATCATCGTTCCCGCAGTACCTGCACCGAGTATAACAAGATTTTTCATGTGTTCATTTTTATTGTTTTTTAGCCACATAGTATAAACAATAAAAATTATCATCGACTTTGTATATCCCGATAGCTATCGGAATAGCTTGATAATTTTTATGTTTATTTCATTTGCTGATTGTTTTACTGTTTGATTTATGACACAGTAAAAGTCGATCAGCAACACGTATTGTTTAATGACCACTATGCGTTTGCAAAATGATCCTTGTCAAGAAAAAATGCAAACTCGTTTATATACTTACTGTTGTGTGATTTTTGTCACAACAAAAATTGCTGAAACCCTTGTGCTGTGTAACTTTTAGCACATAACAATCCCCTTTCCAATAACAGGCTTTTATATGATTAAAATCACAAGTTGCACTTACTGCGTACTCTACTTTTGAGTCATTAAAAATGTAATAATGAAGTATATCATTGTAGGAGCTGTTGCAGGAGGTGCCAGTACTGCCGCCAGATTAAGAAGATTAGATGAACATGCCGAGATCATCATTTTTGAAAAAGGAGAATATATTTCCTTTGCAAATTGTGGCTTGCCGTACTATATCGGTGAAGTGATCAAAGACAGAAACAAGCTATTTGTACAAACCGCTGCAGCTTTTAATCAACGATTTAATATTGATGTACGTGTGCAAACCGAAGTAACCGCCATCAATCCATCAGCAAAAACCATCACTGCTATTAAACAAGCCACAGGTGAAGTGTATGAAGAAACCTATGACAAACTTATTCTTTCACCGGGGGCAGAGCCCGTTCGTCCACCATTACCTGGTATTAACAGCGAAGGCATCTTCACCTTACGAAACGTGAGAGATACTGACTATATCAAAAGTTACGTGCAGCAAAAACATGTAACGAAAGCAGTGATCATTGGTGCCGGCTTTATCGGATTGGAAATGGCAGAAAACTTTCATGATCTTGGTTTAGATGTAACAGTTATTGAAATGATCGACCAGGTAATGGCACCGGTTGACTATCCTGTTGCCTCATTTGTGCAGCAACATATCCGCTCAAAAAAAGTACATCTTCGTTTGAACACAGCCGTTACAGGCTTTACAAAAACCGGTGATAAAATTGAAGTGGCGTTGAACAATGGCGAAGTATTATTGGCAGATGTCGTGTTACTATCTATTGGTGTTCGACCTGATACCAGGCTTGCTGCAATGGCAGGTTTAAAACTCGGGCAGGCAAAAGGTATTTGGGTAAATGAGTTTTTACAAACATCTGACCCTGATATTTATGCGGTTGGTGATGCAATTGAATTTGAAAATCCTGTAACACATCAATCAATGATCACTTACCTCGCAGGACCAGCCAATAAACAAGGGCGCATCTGTGCAGATAATGTAGTGCTTGGAAATACACGTTCTTACAAAGGTTCCATCAACACCGCAATTGTAAAAGTATTTGACATGACGGTTGGCACAACCGGCACTGCATCGAAACATTTAACTGCTGCAGGTATTGAGCATATCGTTTCAACTACACACAACGGATCGCATGCAGGTTATTATCCCGGCGCAAAACAAATGACAATACAAATTGCTTTTACACCTAAAGACGGACGTTTGCTAAGTGCACAAATTGCAGGCTATGATGGTGTTGATAAACGTCTTGATGTATTTGCATCTTATATCAAACAAGGCAAGAGCGTTTACGATCTGATTGAGTTTGAACATGCGTATGCACCACCATATTCGTCAGCAAAAGATCCCGTGAACATGGCTGGTTTTGTTGCAGAGAATATTCTTCTGGATCGGTTGCGTGTATTTTACTGGAATGAAATTGAACAACTGAAACCCGGTGACCTGTTGATTGATGTACGAAGATTGGATGAATATGAAGCAGGTAATATTCCTGGCGCCATCAACATACCTGTTGATGACTTAAGAAACAGACTTCATGAAATTCCAAAAGAAAAAAGGATCTATATCTATTGCGAAGCCGGTTTGCGTGGCTACCTGGCCCAGCGCATCTTGCGACAAAATGGGTTCAACAAAGTTGCGAATCTTTCCGGTGGCTATATTTTGTGGAAGGCTTGTACAACTGAAGCCAATAAGCTGATAACTGTTACCGGGGATTTTCTTGTTCATCAGTAAAAATGGGAACTGTTCCTCGCCTACCTTTGCCAACGTTATGACGCAAACATCCACTTCGCAAAAAGCCGTTGCCAATTGGTTACTCTTCGGCGTGTTCATGTTGATTATTCAAATATTATTAGGCGGCATCACCCGTTTAACGGGAAGCGGTTTAAGTATAACGGAGTGGGAAGTTGTAACAGGCACATTGCCGCCGCTGAACGAAACAAAGTGGCTGGAAGAATTTACAAAGTATAAAGGAACACCGCAATACCAATTACTCAATACTGATTTTACACTCAGCGATTTTAAATTCATTTTCTTTTGGGAATGGTTTCATCGTTTATGGGCAAGGGTAATGGGAATGGTGTTTGCCGTTGGCTTTATCTACTTTTTAGTGCGCCGGTATTTTAAACAGGAGATGATCAAGCCGTTACTCATTCTTTTTTTGTTGGGTGGGTTGCAAGGTGCCGTAGGTTGGATCATGGTAGCAAGCGGCTTAGTGGGCGATGCAGTATATGTTAAACCAACAAGACTGGCACTGCATTTTATTTTAGCAATGGGTTTGCTCTGTTATACGTTTTGGTTTGCATTACAGTTACGTGTAAAAAAAGAACAGATCACACACAACAGACCTATTCACAATTTTACAATGTGGTTATTGGTTTTGCTGGTTGTACAATTAATGTTTGGTGCATTAATGGCCGGGCATAAAGCAGCCACTGCTGCACCATCGTGGCCCATGATCAATACCGAATGGATACCTGCTGCGTTATTTAAAGATTCGCCATGGCTCATCAACTTTATTGAAAATAAGATCACCATTCATTTTGTACATCGTGGATTAGCCTACCTGCTCACTGCACTCATCATTGTTTGGTATTACAAAGCAGCCAAAGTAAAAGGCTCCGATCTGTTTCAGGTCACTCGTTTTCTTCCTTTGTTCCTTGTAGTTCTGCAGGTAATATTGGGCATTGCATCGGTGCTTACGTCGCCACAAATTATTCCGAACCGCTGGGGCTTGTTTGAGTGGATGGCGCAACTGCACCAACTGGTGGGTATGTTTCTTTTATTGAGTTTTATTTGGATCCTATATCTCGTTCGTAGAAAACAAACAGCATAATACAATTACTGCAAGCAGCGTTCTTACGTAAATTGTTTTCTTTTACGTAACTTCTGTCCCATGAAGAAATACCTGCTTGGCATATGGTATTCATTCCCTGTTCAATTGATCTTTCTGCACTTCCGGAAATATCAACTCATGTTGCTATTCTGGGTATTGCTGGCAAGTGCTGCGAGCGGTGGCTTTATGAGTGACTATGGTGCTAATTCACTTTTTCTTTCACCGGAATATTTAGGCGAAGTAAATTTTTTCAGCGCTTTTTTTGTTGGGGTTGCGTTTGGTGGTTTCGTTATGAGCTGGAACATTACAACATTTATTCTGTTCAGCAGTTACTTTAAATTTTTAGCCACTACTTCCAAACCATTTTTAAAATACTGCATCAACAACGCAGGCATACCGGTCATTTTTATTATCAATTACTTTATCCAGGTTGTTCGGTTTGGCAAATACAAAGAGCTGTTAGATAACGGTGAGATCATTTTGATCATGTTTGGCTTTATTGCCGGGCTTGTAGTATTTCTACTCTTCTCTATGCTGTATTTCTATGGTTCAGAGAAAGCCATCCTGCGTGATATGCAACCGGTGCTGAGAGATCCGCAACAATTCAAACAACAATTCAAACCACATCATAAGGCAGAAGATCATCAACAGGTAATTAAGGTTCAGTATTTTTTAACCAGCTTTCTTACCTACCGCAAAACAAGAAATGTAACACATTACAGTCGCTTGTTTCTGGATGTGATCTTTAAACGCCATCACTTTTCTGCAGTACTGGCGATCATTCTTGCGTTTCTCTTATTGATGGTTTATGGTTTGTTTCTCGACCGGCCTTCGTTACAGCTTCCTGCGGCGGCCAGCATCCTTGTTTTCTTCGCAATCCTCATTGGTGCATCAGGTGCGTTAGCACATTGGCTCGATACATGGAGCATTCCTGTATCAATACTTCTTGTCCTTATTTTTCATTTGCTATTCCGATACGAATACATTGATATCCGCAACAAAGCATTTGGTTTGAATTATGAAGATCGCAGCAAGCGACCTGTTTACTCGCTTGCATCAATGGTGAAACTGTGCACGCCTGAGCAAATGCAGAAAGACAGTTTGAATATGATTCGTGTACTTGAAAACTGGAAACGAAAACAGGCAGAAGAAAAACCGTTCTTTTATGTGATCAATGTAAGTGGTGGCGGAAACCGTTCTGCTACGTTTACGGTGAACATGTTGTGCAGGCTTGACAGTTTTATGAATGGTCAGTTAATGCAAAAGACTGCATTATTCTCCGGCGCATCAGGTGGCATGTTGGGGTTAACTTATTACAGGGAGTTATACCGCCAGCAGCAAAAAGGGAAACCACTATCATTTACTAATGAAATGGTTTCTGCTAATATTTCAAAAGACTTACTCAATCCTATTTTCTCGGCTTATGTTACGAGAGATCTTGTTACACCTGCGCAAAAATTTTCGGTTGGCCCTTACCGTTTTGTAAAAGACCGGGGTTATGCATTTGAACAACAGTTAAATTTCAATACAGGGAATATTCTTACTGATCAATTAACTGATTACCGAACTGATGAATTTGAGGCAAAAATTCCATTGGGCATTTTTAGCTCAACTGTTTCGCAGGACGGGCGAAAGCTGATGATCTGCAGTCAGCCCATCAGTTTTTTAATGCGGCCAAAATTCGATAGTACGAAAGGAATCACTGCCGAACCAGATGCAATTGATTACGCTGCTTTCTTTAAAGATCTTGATCCTTACAATCTCCGGATGCTTACTGCGCTTCGCATGAATGCGACATTCCCTTATGTATTGCCTAATGTATGGTTACCCACCAAACCAATTGTAGATGTAATGGATGCTGGTTTGCGTGATAATTTCGGACAGGAAATTACCTTACGCTTTCTCCATGTATTTGCAGATTGGATCAAAGAAAACACATCGGGTGTTGTTTTTATTCAAATACGTGACCGTAAAAAAGGAGAATGGCATGATGATCTGCGTGAACCGGGCGTGGGCGATATTCTTTACAAACCTGTTACAACCCTGCAGAATAACTTTTATAAAGTGCAGGATTATATGCAGGAAAGCATGCTCAGTTATTCAAAAGAAACAGTGCCAATAAACAGATTCATGTTTATGTATCAACCTTCTGCAAATAAAAAGGGAGCAGCACTCAGCTTTCATTTAACAGAACGGGAGAAGCTGGATATTTCAAGAGCTGTATTTGATAACACAAATGAACAGACCATTCAAAAGCTAATGCGCCTGCAGGAAACGCAACGTCCTGTTCAACTTGCTCAGGGCATTAATAAAGAATAAGCTGCCGGTAATACTTTTATGTGAAAGGATGGTGCAGTTGGTTTACCATCGCCATCAATATGAAAGGGTGCATTATCAGTATTGGTGATGATTAAATCAGCTGTCTGAAAATAAGTAATTCCTCTGCGTTTTGTAAAATCAGCAGTAAACCGGCCAAAACGTATATGCCATAAAATACGCATCAGTACAAAAAAGATATTTGTTTTTTCAACCGCTACAATATCAAGCAAGCCATCTTGCAAGCTTGCTTTAGGTGCAATGGTAAATTGATTGCCGAACTGATTGCTGTTAGCAATACTGATGAAGTAGGCCCTTAATTTCAGATCTGCTTCTTTTGCTTTTATGTCAAACCTATAGGTCTTTATTCGTTGCAGATTTTTTAATGTGAGCTGAATATATTTCTTCAATCCTCTTTTCTTTTCTCTGTCGAATTCATGTGCAACCTGCGCATCGAAACCAATGCCGCTCAGCATGCAGGAAAAATGATCGTTGATGAGAAATGCATCAACACGATGTGCATTTCCATTGAAAATAATATCGATCGCTTTATTTACATCTGTTGAAATACCTGCTGCCAGTGCTAACCCATTTCCCGACCCTCTCGGAATAATACCTATGTTCACAGGGAGATCTTTAATCGCTGCTACAATAGTACTGACGGTGCCATCGCCGCCGGCAATAACAACATCAGTTACAGCTTCACTTCTGATCTTTTCCTTGAGTGATGAATAATCGCCATCTGCCCGGCTATGCTCGATACTGAATTGTACAGCATCATTTTCGCAGCGTTCGGTAATGATCTCTGCCAGGGATTTTCCCTTTTGCACACCTGAACGTGGATTGAATAAAAAGATAAATCGTCGTTGCATTGCGTGGCAAAACTACAGGCGAAAATGTAAATTGTCGAAAAAAGCTCTAACGACGTGGATACAACACATCCCTGTTGTAGGCCCAGATCGCATCCTGCAAATAGCTGCCAGCCTTACGACGAAACAAAGAGCCAATAAGATTGATTGTGTTGCCGCCAATGACGGTGATATAACCCGGTGTTCGGTTTTTTTGCGCCACAATAATTCCTGTAATAACTGCGGCAGTGCCAAATATTGGTAGCACATTGCCAACACGTTTATTCTTGAGGTATTGTTTGTAGTATGCGGTAGCTTCAGGAGAAATAAGCATCAGGTTCTTCACCGTTTGCGGCTCCAGTAACGAACCATTCATTGTAATACGGTTGTTGAAGCGCAGGGTCTTTTGATTGTATTGCAACCGCAGGGAATCGATATTGAGTTGTGCGCTACTATCAAGAGCAACAACAAGAAACAATAAAAACATTAATGATCGTATCATGCTATAAAATATAAATAGGTGTTAGTTTTTCGGTTATTCATGACTGAAAGTATATTTTTCTGTGAAGATTTATTCTGTTTACTAAACTAATCATTAAACAAACATGGCTTGATCTGCTGATAACACAGTAAGGTTGTCTATCTGATGCCGTTGCCTTACATTTGCCGAAACTTACTATTGATAAATGCAACATCACAGCTTACGAATAACACTTTCGGTTTTACTAACAGGTGCTGCTTTTGTTTTCTTTGCACAATTCATGACCTTATCACTTAATGAAGATCAGCGTTTTTTTCTCATCGTACAGGCGTTGTTATTCTTATTTCTTTCTTCAGCAAATTATACCGATAGGAAAAAGGCATTGCTTGGAAAAGCGAAAACACATTTAGTTATACTCATCGTTCTTGCTGTCGTATTATCGATCAATGGATATTTCTTAGTGAAAAAAGGGAACATTGATGTCGCTACTTCTTCTTTACTTCATAAAAGTAATACGCATTAATCTAAGCATCTTTCGCTTACCATTTCAATAAAGCACTGGCCCAGGTAAAGCCACTGCCAAAAGCTGCAAGACACACAAGATCACCTTCGTTTATTTTACCAGCTTCCCATGCCTCGCATAATGCAATTGGTACCGATGCTGCTGTTGTGTTACCGTACTTCTGAATATTGTTATACACCTGGTCGTCTCTGAGTTTTAGTTTCTGTTGAACAAATTGTGCTATGCGCAGGTTTGCCTGGTGAGGTATCAACAGTTTCAGATCCGTTGCTTGATAACCGTTAGCAGTAAGCGCTTCCATAATTACTTCCGGAAATTTCACCACGGCTGTTTTAAATACAGCCGGGCCATCCATATTGGGAAAATTCTCAGCATTATCGATCATTGCATGACTCATAAACATATCCGCTATTTCAGTATCATTAAAACTTGCCAGATTTTCTTTCCAATGATTGGCATGCGTACCCGGGTTATACATCGCAAGAATTTCCGCATCACTTCCGTCGCTATGTAAATGTGTGCTGAGGATGCCACGGTTCTCATCAGCTGTTGGTTGTAACACAACAGCACCTGCACCATCGCCGAAAATTACACTGATATTTCTGCCTCTTGTACTAAAGTCTAATCCAAATGAATGCTTCTCTGCTCCAACAACTAATATGTTTTTATACATACCCGTTTTTATAAACTGATCGGCTACGGAAACAGCATAAACAAAACCGCTACATTGATTACGCACATCCAATGCACCCACTTGTTTCATTTTCATAGCACGCTGTAACAGCACCCCGCAACCGGGAAAATAATAATCGGGACTTAATGTAGCGAATACAATAAAATCAATATCCTGTGGAGTAATACCCGCACGTTCAATCGCAACCTTTGCTGCTTCCACCCCCATTGTAGTAGTTGTTTCTTCTGTTCGATGGGCGTAACGACGTTCTTTAATACCTGTGCGTTCCTGTATCCATTCATCGTTCGTATCCATGTATTTAGTAAGATCGTTGTTTGTAACAACGTTGGAGGGTACATACATACCAATCCCTGCTATTTTGCTGCGAACCATATGGCAATCAATTTTAAAGAAAGTTAGGAAATAGAACCGAAATGAAACTGTTACAAACAGAACCGTTACAAAAGCGCATTAAAAAAGGGGCATTGCCCCTTCTTAATTATTATTATTTGTGAAAGATCATGCCATGATTTCCCACACTTCATTACCACGTAAGAGTTTATCGAGATTGCCAACTCCTTTGGTTCCGATGGCTTCATCAATCTGTAGTTGCATCACATCTTCGTAGCAGGCACGCTCCGTTTCGTAAAACACACCAAATGGACGAGGTAAATGACCGGCAATACGAGGATCATCAAACATGCGTACCAATATCTGTGCTTTGTAAAAATCTTTTTCATTATGGATCCACAGATCATCTTTGCTAAATCCTTCATCGAGGTTAACGATGACCGGACTAAAGCCATCAAGCTTGATCCCTTTATTTTTTGCAGCACCAAACACTAATGGCTCACCATGTGTAAGGAATAATGTTTCATCCTGCTTGCTTGATTTTTCAGTAAACACTTCAAATGCTCCATCGTTAAAAATGTTACAGTTCTGATAAATTTCAAGGAAGGATGCACCTTTATGCTGCTGACTGCGGATGAGCGTTTCCTGTAAATGTTTAGGGTCACGATCCATGCTGCGTGCAATAAATGTTGCATCGGCACCCATAGCCAAAGCCAACGGATTGAACGGATGATCTATACTACCCATTGGTGTACTCTTGGTCACTTTCTTTTCCTCAGAGGTAGGTGAATACTGACCCTTTGTTAACCCATAGATCTGATTATTGAACAAAAGAATATTTACATCAAAGTTGCGGCGTAACAAATGGATCGTATGATTACCACCAATACTCAAGCCATCACCATCGCCGGTAACGATCCATACACTCAGTTCAGGTCTTGCTGCTTTTAATCCGCTGGCAACTGCAGTTGCACGACCATGGATCGAATGCATACCATACGTATTCATATAATAGGGGAAACGACTGCTGCAGCCGATACCACTTACGATCACTATATTTTCTTTGGGGATACCAAGTGTTGGCATCACTTTCTGTACCTGTGCTAAAATGGAATAATCACCACAACCCGGGCACCAGCGAACTTCCTGGTCGGTTGCAAAATCCTTAGCGGTAAGGGCAGGGGCGGTCGTTACTTCACTCATAGAATTGTATTGCCTCAAATTTACGCAGAAATTCAACTGCACAGCATTTTAAACAACTGTAATTGATCATTTCGATATTAATTCTTCCCAATATTCTGCGGCTCTTCTTGTGTGCGGAATCACGATTGTGCCACCAACTATATTTGCCACGGCAAAGATCTCATACATCTGTTCGGTACTGATCCCCTCTTCATGACATTTGCCGAGATGATATTTGATGCAGTCATCACAGCGTAATACCATGCTGGCAACCAGACCCAGCATTTCTTTTGTTTGGGTTGAAAGGGCACCTTCAGCATAAGTATTAGTATCGAGGTTCCAAAGGCGTTTGATCACAAGGTTGTCTTTGCTCAAGATCACCTCATTCATTTTGGTGCGATAGTCATTAAACTTTTGTACAAGATTGCTCATAGCTTATTTTTTGCCAAAGATATTTGATTGCATTGCTGAAAAAACAAAACCCCCGATGTATCGGGGGCTTGTTAATCGGTATCTAAACAAGATTAGTAACGGTTATTGCTGAAGCTTCTGTTACCGGAGAAAGAACGACGGTCGCTATTGCTGCGTTCTTCACGTGGTTTGGCTTCTGTTACTTTAATTGCACGGCCTTCCACCATACCACCATCGAGTTCGCTGATTGCTGTTTTAGCAGCTGCATCATCACTCATTTCCACAAATCCAAAACCACGGCTGCGGCCTGTGAATTTGTCGTTGATCACTTTAGCACTGGTTACATCACCATAGCTTTCAAAAAATCCTCTTAAGTCATCATCAGTTACGTTGAAGCTTAAGTTAGAAACATAAATGTTCATGTTGTTAATTAAACATTGAATTAAAAAATCTGAGCAAATACGGGCGTAAAAGATGACTAACTATTAGCAGATCCTTCGATAAACTCAGGACAAGGGCGTAGCAGATAATACGATTCACTTACAAAACACTGTATAACTCAAAATAACGGCGCAAAGATAAGGGGATACTGCTGCAGGAATATCGTAAATACCCTTTAAAGGCTCTGTTTAAACTTTTTTTTAAAATTTTTTACGGCTAATGAGTCCCAATTAATGCATTAAACCACAATTGCTTATCTGCGCTTAATACGAACCCTGAATCGTAGATTAACGATACCCTGTAAGAAAAATACTGAAAAAGATTAGGATAATTTAAAACTACCTTATACTTTTGCTAAGCATTTACCCCTAGAGAACGATACATACAACACTAAATAGCTAATTCTCAGCTGTTTTTTTACCATCGCACTTCTTAGGGTATTTACTAGAAAACTAAACGTACCCGTACCATGAAACAAAAATTTACCCCCGTAATTTGTGCAATTGTTATTGCCCTCACTTTTCTCTCAAACAACATTTTCGCCCAATCTTTATTAACTGGTGAGTATCCAGGAGCTTATGAATCTCTTTTGGGTGTTCGTTACCGTAAAATGAATTTTGGAAACAGTAACCAAAGTGCTGCAGTATTTACAGGTATTCCTGATCTTACAAACGGCAACAAAGCAACAGGCGATTTAACTTATGGCACTGCCGGTTCGTTTTCATTCACCATTACGTTTAACAGCGGCAACAACACATTCACAACTGTAACAACCGTTAACGGCAACCCTACAAGCTCATCATTCGCAAACGTGTCTGGTAATTTATCAAGTGCCGGTAAGATTGCTTCTGCAAACAATATTAATATGTTGACATTGGCTATTAAAACGCCAAACAACGGAACTATAACCGTATCTGATCTTACAATCGATGGGATGCCTATCATCGGTAGCTATACCCGCAGCAACTCAAACGGTACTTCAAACTGGTATATGCCATCATCGGCTTTAACCGGCGGTTTTGTGGTTACAGGTACAGTTACCATGTCTGGAACAATGGGTAACGGTAATGAAGCTCAATTAGTAGAATTAGGTTTTGCTAATTCATCTTCAGCTCCTGGTCCTCTTCCTGTAGTTTGGGGTGGTTTTGCAGGTAAACGTGTAAACAGTGCAACTGTTGGTTTACAGTGGAGAACATTACAAGAACAAAATGCATCACACTACAATGTACAACGTTCTGAAGATGGTATCCGTTTCCGTACGATTGGTATGGTAATGGCGCAAGGTACTACTGCTTCAATTACTGATTATACTTTCAATGATAAGAACGCAACCGGTACGATGTATTACTACCGTTTGCAACAGGTTGATTTTGATGGCAGCATTGACTACTCTTCAATCATTAAACAAGGTAACGGTGGTCAACAAACTTTGGTTGGTGGTTTAGGCAGCAACAAGATCATGGTTCAGTTCTTCAGCAACGATACCCGTAACCTCCGCATCGTGAACAACAGCGGTATCATCGTAAAACAAATCAACAGCACTACACAGCAACAGGTGTTAGATGTAAATAATCTGCCTGTAGGTGTGTACGCTTTACAAATCATAAACAGCGACGGTACTTCAGAAGTACACCGCTTTGTAAAATAATTTCTAGGTTCTCTTATGGTACGGATCTGAGGGCAGCAGTTTCTACTTCAGCCTGAACGAGATCTAAAGAAAAAGCCCCACATATTTAATGTGGGGCTTTTCTGATTTTATTACTGAAGTGATTATGCAGTGACTGCTTCACCATATAATTCCTGCTGCAGTTGTTTTACTCTTGCATCTTCCAGGTATTCATCAAAGGTTGTAAGTTTATCGATGATACCGCCAGGCGTTAACTCAATAATACGATTAGCTGTTGTATGCATGAACGTGTGATCATGCGATGTTAATAACACCACACCTTTATATTCTATACATTGTTCGTTGAAGCTTTGAATACTTTCCAGGTCAAGATGGTTGGTTGGCTGATCTAATATAATTACGTTCGGATTCTGCATCATCATTTTACTAACCATACAACGCACTTTTTCACCACCACTCAGCACATTGGTCTTCTTCATAATATCATCACCACTAAACAACATCTTGCCTAAAAATCCACGAAGAAAAGGTTCATCTGCATCAGTTACATGACTGGGCACATATTGACGCAACCATTCCATCAAATTCAACCCTTCGGTAAAGAAGCTGTTGTGTTCAACAGGCAAATATGCTTTTGTAATGGTTGATCCCCATTCGTAAGCACCGTGATCAGCAATTTCTTCTGCATTAATAATATCGAAGAAATGAGTGACCGCCAAAGGATCTTTACTTACGATAGCGATCTTATCGCCTTTGTTAACTGTAAAGTTTACTTTATCGAAAAGCACACGGCCATCAATTGACTTTTTCAGATTTTCGACATTCAGGATCTGGTTTCCTACTTCACGCAATGGCTGAAAAATAATACCGGGGTATTTTCTGTTTGATGGTTCAATTTCCTCAATCGTGAGTTTTTCCAAAGCTTTCTTACGGGAAGTGGCCTGCTTACTTTTAGAAGCGTTTGCACTGAATCGGGCAATAAAGTCGAGCAAAGCCTGGCGTTTCTCTTCTGTTTTCTTGTTTTTGTCGCCCATCTGGCGTGCCATCAATTGGCTGCTTTCGTACCAGAAGCTATAGTTACCGGTGAAGACTTTAATCTTTGAACGGTCCACATCGGCCACATGCGTACAAACAGCATCAAGAAAGTGACGATCATGACTCACCACCAATACAATATTTTCATAATCAGCCAGGAAGTTCTCCAACCAGCCGATTGTTTCAATATCCAAACCGTTGGTCGGTTCATCGAGCAACAGAATGTCGGGGTTACCAAACAATGCCTGCGCCAATAACACTCTCACTTTCAGGTTACTGGGAATTTCCTTCATCAAACTCTGGAGATATTCTTCTTTAATACCCAGCCCGCTTAAAAATGCGGCAGCGTCACTTTCGGCTGTGTAACCACCCATTTCACCGAATTCGCCTTCCAGTTCACCTGCACGCATACCGTCTTCTTCGCTGAAATCGGGTTTCAGGTAGATCGCATCTTTTTCCTGCATCACTTCCCACATTTTCTTGTGGCCCATGAGAACCGTGTTCAACACCGTTTGCTCATCGAACTCGAAGTGGTTCTGTTTCAATACCGCCATGCGTTCGCCGGGGGTAATTTCAACGGTTCCTTTGTTGGGTTCAATTTCGCCGCTGAGGATCTTTAAAAAGGTACTCTTGCCGGCACCGTTGGCGCCAATTACACCGTAACAATTGCCCTTGCTGAAGTTGATATTCACTTCATCGAACAACACCCGCTTACCGTAGGAGAGGGTTATATTTCTTGCACTGATCATAGTTGTGATTGTTGCTCACTGATTGCACAGACGTTCACAGATGTTTGTTTCTGTGGGCTTTCATGTCATCAGTAAGATTTTTGAAGCTGCGAAGGTATGGAAAAACAGGCAGGGAAAGGGTTTGAAAGTAATTAAACTCGTTGGTTCAAAAGGATTAAAAAAGCAAAAGCCCCGGTTAAATAACCGGGGCTTTTTGATATTTATTTTTATACTACTATTTGTTACCGCCAAATTTATAGATGCCGGTAAGTCCTAAATGACTTGTTGTAATACCATCTTTGCTAAGACCATTGTAGTTTAATGCTATCTGAATTTTATTGGTATTAAATCCAATTTGAGGTTGCCAGTTAAAACCTGTTACAGATTCGCTATAAGCAGTAAAAATCCCTATTCCTGCCTGTGCACCAATGAAAAATTTAGGCGTAGCGTAATAACGAGCACCTACAAGAACAGGAATAAGACTTGTATTAGGATACACAATTGATATGCCTGATTCAGTAACAGACTTGCCGAGAAAATGATTATAGCCAGCAGAGATTATACCACTTGCTTTTTCAGAAAAACCATATTCGCCTTGTAATTCTCCTCCAATGCTCATGGTACTTGTGTTACTGAAATCACCAACTGCAAGACCAAGACGAAGACCAGCCCCGAATTGAAATCCGGATGGAGCCTGAGCGTTAACACTAATTGTTGTGCTTACAACGATTGCAAAAAGTAAGAATGCTTTTTTCATGTGAATTTTAATTTGAGCGCAAAAAAAAGTGAATGTAGCTGAACAAAAAAATAAAATTTCTAACTGTTATATATAGCCGCACTTATTAAAAAAATGACACAGTTATGAATACTTGACCGTGTATTTACTATTAAAAAATGATGAAATGCACATGATAAACAGAATAGACTTTCAGCTTGATTATTCAAATTAGATTTGACGAATGCAACGTTGCTAAGAAATGAGTTGTCAGTATGAGAACTAAAGAAGCTTATTTGTGAGAAATACTTTCCTTATTATACTGTTCACAGTTACTCTCTTTTCGTGCAATAAAGATAATGGACTTGAAAATTTAAGAAACCAGGTTGCCGGTAAATGGGAAATAGAGAAAAGAGTATGCGGGTTATGTATGACTCCACTTACAATATATCCGGAAGGAAACGGTAATATAATTGTACTGCTTATCGATGGAACATTTGAACGACGCCTTCACGATTCATTGATTTTTAAAGGCAAGTTCTTTCTAAACAAAAGTAACGAATGTGGTAAGCCGGATTCAGATATTTCATTATCTACAAATGAAAGTTCAATTACAACGCCTCTTTTTGTTCAAATAGTAGCGGGCAAGTTGCAACTAAACACTCCCTCTTGTTATGCCGACGGTGCCGGCACAACGTACAGACGAATACAATAAAGATGAGTAAGGATATGTTGTACGTCCGTTTACCTGGATCAAGTTGATAATTCAGTTCATTATTCTTTCTTTACTTCTCTTTTAAAGAGGTATAGGTAATCGCTATTGTCAGTACTGTTACTCACAGCATGTACTAATTTCCAACCTTGTTTACCCATATAATTTAACGCATCAACAGCTGACTTAAATCGTATCAGGTTATTACTGCTATCCCGAAGCCGCTTACCAAGCCGATGCATCACATCATCATCATTACCTTCATCAATCGTAATGGTTGTTCCTTCAGTAATAATGGAATAATAGATTTTCACCGTGCAATACTGTTCAATTGTATTTGTTTGCTGCGCCATAACAAACAATGTCATGAAGGATATCATGATTGTAATAAAAAGATGTTTCATCTGATTTTTTCAGTAATCTAATTACTCAAATGAAAACTTACCGTTAAAACAAAAGCTGCTGCACTTCCAGTACAACAGCTTTTGCAGTTTATTAACGTGTAATATAACGTTACAATTTCTTGATCTTGATATTCCTGAACCATACTGCATTATCATGATCCTGCAATACGATCTTTCCTTTTTTAAATGTACCGAAGCCGGGCCATTGTTTAAACTTGCTTGCTGCGATCATCTTTGTCCAGTTGTCATCCCACATGGTGGTGGTTACAACTGTAACACCATTCAAACGATGTTCAAGTTTGCCATCTTTAATAATGATCTCTGCAAGGTTCCATTCGCCAACAGGCTTTACTGTCTCCGGTGTAGCGGAAATCAAATCATACAAATCACCTGCACGGTGCTTGTTGATCTTTGCATCGGGATGCCCATTGTTATCCAGCACCTGCATTTCAGGACCTGATTCATAGGGATGCTTAAACTTTGCCGTATCCTCGTTAGAAAGAAAAATGATACCGCTGTTTCCGTTTGGAGAGATCTTCCACTCAATTTTTAAATGAAAGTTTTCATATTCTTCATCAGTAAGGATATCACCGCCGTCAACTATTTTTCCATCTTGTCTTACTGAAGTATCAAGATGCAATGTGCCATCCACCACTTTCCATGCATTGCCAGCCGACGTGCCGCCATACTTGTGCCATCCTTTGGTAGTTTGTCCGTCGAATAGCGATACCCAACCATCCTTCACTTCCTCATCAGTTAATAGAGGTGGTGTTGCGGCAGGTAGTTCTGCTGTTGAGGTATCATTTGTGTTTGAAGTTTCGCCTTCATTATTACAGGAAGCAAATAAACCCATGGCTGCAATCATTAAAATTGAACGAATCATGTTTATTTGTTTTTAAGTAACAGAATATATTTTACCATTTGTTCTGCGTCAGCAATATTTACTGCAGCATTTGGCGGCATAGCCACATCACCCCATACACCGCTACCACCTTTCACTACTTTCTCCGCAAGCATTTTAATATTTGCTTCTGTTGCTTCATATTTATTTGCTACATCACGGTAAGCAGGGCCAATTACTTTTTCATCGATCTTATGACAGGTTAAACAAAGGTTTTCAGGTTTGGCAACAAGGGCAAGACCTTTTTCATAATCAGGATTATCACTTGGCGAAGGAGGAGTTGCTTCTGCTTCCTGCTTTGCTTCTTCTTTTGGTTGCTCTTTATTTTCTGTACCGGCGCCACCACAGGCAATTAGTGCAAGCATAACAGCTGAGGTAAATAAAATCTTTTTCATGTGTATTTTTTTTATTTTTTTGAAAATTGTCACATAGAATTCGCCATGAAATTTTCATCGCAGTTGATAAACTTTAGCTCGAAATTTTTATGACTCATTTCATGATCTATTGTTTTAAAGTTGAAAATTTGATTAATCGAGACCTAAAATACGACGGTTAGAAGCAACATCGCTTCCACTACCCGCAAAATCATCGAATGTTTTATCAGTTACACGAATGATATGGTTTTTAATAAATTCGGCTCCTTCTCTTGCACCATCTTCCGGATGCTTAATACAACATTCCCATTCCATCACTGCCCAGCCATCGTAACCATACTGTGTGAGTTTGCTGAAGATGGTTTTGAAGTCAACTTGTCCATCACCAGGCGAACGGTAACGACCTGCTCTGTTCAACCAACTTTGATAACCGCCAAATGTTCCCTGGCGACCGCTTGGATTAAATTCTGAATCTTTTACATGAAATGCTTTGATGCGCTCATGATACAGATCGATGTATTCAATGTAATCAAGTTGTTGCAATACAAAGTGCGATGGATCGTATAACAAACATGCACGTTTGTGGTTGTTTACTTTTTCTAAAAACATTTCATACGTAATACCATCAAACAGATCTTCACCCGGATGAATTTCATAACATACATCAACACCGCATTCATCGAAGTAATTCAAAATCGGCAACCAACGTTTTGCTAACTCCTTGAAACCTTCATCGACCAAACCTTCAGGACGTTGCGGCCACGGATGAAATGTGTGCCACAACAACGAACCACTGAATGTTGCATGAGCGGTAATACCTAAGTTCTGTGATGCTTTTGCACCATACATTAATTGTTGCACAGCCCACTCCTGTCTTGCTTTTGGATTGCCTTTTACTTCATCGGCAGCAAATGCATCGAACATGGTATCATATGCAGGATGTACCGCAACAAGTTGTCCTTGCAGGTGTGTACTGAGTTCAGAAATTTCTAAACCATAACTGTTGATCTTTCCTTTCAACTCGTCAGCATAGGTTTTACTTTCTGCAGCGAGCTTTAAATCGATCAATCGTTTTTCCCATGTTGGAATTTGCACTGCTTTAAAACCAAGTGATGCAGCCCATTCGCAGATTGTTTCCAAACTGTTGAAGGGCGCTTTATCGCCCATGAACTGCGCTAAGAATATAGCTGGCCCTTTTATTGTTTTCATTTTTTAAAAAATCAATTACTGATTAAACAACAAACTCTTTCCACTTCACATCACTCTGTCCACTCTCAATCACATTATTTACAAACGCCATTCCACGCACACCTTCGTTAACACTTGGGAAATCGAGCCACTCTTCTTTTGGTTGTTCGCCATTTATTTTTGCACGAACAGTTAATACAAAGTTGCGATAAAGATTGCCAAATGCTTCTAAGTAACCTTCCGGATGACCGGCGGGTACCCTTGTATTATGTGCAGCAAAGGAACTGTTGTAACCACCGCCTGTTCTGTAGATCTCTGCTGGTTTATCGAGCCACTTTACCAATAATGTATTTGCATCTTCCTGCTTCCATTCAATGCCACCCTTTTCACCATACACACGGATCTTCACATTGTTCTCCTCACCTGCTGCAATTTGCGTTGCCATCAATACACCTGTTGCACCATTGTTGAATTTTAAGAATGCAGCACCATCATCATCAAGCATCCTTCCTTCAACAACAATATTCGTATTGGAACAAAGATGTGTTACTTCTAAACCGGTAACATATTCTGCAAGATTAAAAGCATGGGTGCCGATATCGCCCATTGCACCTGCTTTACCACTTTTCTTGGGATCGGTTCTCCAACTGGCTTGTGCATTTCCTGCTGCTTCAAGTAAGGTACTAAGCCAACCTTGCGGATACTCCACATAAACCTTTCTGACTTTACCCAATGCTCCGCTTTTCAGCAATTGCTTTGCCTGTTTCACCATTGGATAACCGGTGTAGGTATGACAAAGCAATAATGTCAACCCGGTTTCATCCAGTTTTGCTTTGATCTGTTTTGCTTCTTCTAATGTAAATGTGATCGGCTTTTCAATTACTACATTAAATCCTTTTTCTAACGCCATCATTGCAGGATCGAAATGCACAAAGTTGGGCGTAACAATACTTACAAAATCAATGCGCTTATCAGCAGGCATTGCTGCTTCTTTTTCCAGCAATACTTTATAATCTGTATAAATTCTGCTCTCATCAAGGAACAACAGTTTCCCTGATTCAACTGCAACTTCAGGGTTCACACTTAATGCGCCTGCAACAAGTTCAGCCTGTCCGTCCATATTCATAGCAAGGCGATGTACTGCACCAATGAAGGCATCTTTACCACCACCGATCATGGCCATTCTTAATTTTCTGTTCATAGTATCAATCGTTCTAAAATGAAAAAAGATTTTTTTTGTTATCGTCGTTTGGTTCTTTGTGTTGCTGTTGTTGCGTCGCACACGTATACTGCAACAAATCTATTCGTCAACCCACCCCCTTTCAGTTATTATCATTGGTAAGACCCAGCGCCACCTCCAAAGAGGGGATGAACTCACTCATCACTCATCACCATCCCGTTCTATACTCCCTCTTTACAAACTGATTGGCTTCATCAAAGTTCGTGATCTTCATATTCGCAGCATCCCACAATAATTTTTTGCGACCAAGATATTTATCGCCCCAACCTGTGAGTTTCGGATTCTTGATCATCCATGATCGTATTGCAAGATTACCCATTAATATACTTTCAGTAAACGGACCTGCATATTCAAATGGTGAACTTGTTTCTCCATTACCATAGCCAGCCATACAAGCATTTACCCATTGTACATAGTGACCTTCGGGCACACGTTTCAATGTTTGTTTTGGCAATTTATCTTCTTTCATTCGTTTGGTTGGCAATAACGTTGGTTTCTCACCATAGCAACCGCTCATCATCTTGCCTTTTGTTCCTTCAAAGATCACACCGCCATCCCAGTTACCCATTGCTTCATCTGGTAATAACTCCTCCGGACGTTTTGGTAATAAACCACCATCCATCCAGGTAACTTTTATCTGGCCCTTTCCATCGGTACGTGGATAGTTGAGATGAATTATGGATGCCGGCGGACAGCTGTCAATATATCCTGCTTCTGTCCATGCTGCAGTAAACTGATTTGGCAAACTGCATTCTACTTCGTTAGGATATAGAATAGGTAAGATGCGATAAATAGGATCCATAATATGACAAGCCATATCGCCCAATGCACCTGTACCAAACGACCACCAACCTCTCCAGTTAAATGGATGATAAGCCGGGTTATAATCTTCATATTTTGCAGTACCTACCCACAGATCCCATTTGAAGTTTGCAGGAACAGCATGTGTGCCGGTTGGTTTTGCCAAACCTTGTGGCCATACCGGTCGGTTGGTCCATGCATTTACGCTGGTTACTTTACCAATAAGACCGGCATCATACCATTCTTTCATTAAACGTACACCATCGCCACTACCACCCTGGTTACCCATTTGTGTAACCACTTTATATTTTTTTGCAGCTTCAGTGAGCATGCGTGCTTCGTAAATATCGTGTGTTAACGGCTTTTGCACATAAACGTGTTTGCCCATTTCCATGGCAGCTAACGTTGCAATAGCATGTGTATGATCTGGAGTTGATACTGATACTGCATCAATATTATTTTTTTCTTTCTCCAGCATTTCACGGAAATCGTAATAAAATTTCGCTTTCGGGAAACGCTTAACAGAAGCTGCAGCCTGTGCTTCATCCACATCGCAAAAAGCTACAATATTTACTTTCGGACTCTTCGCAAATTCAGCCAGATCACTGGCACCTTTACCACCGGCACCAATACCGGCAATATTTAAGCGGTCACTCGGTGCGATATAACCTGGCCCTCCTAATACATGTCGTGGTACAATAAAGAAACCTGCTGCAGCAATAGTTCCGGTACGTAGAAAATCCCGTCTTGTTTTGTTGTTGCTCATGTAAGTTGTTTATGGGTCAAATAAAATATTATGCCTTGGCATCAAACGAAACACATTCTTTTAATTCCTTTTCGGTGTAAGCCAATCCGTATTGTTTCAACACATCATCAGGAACACCATTCCATTGGTTAGGTCTGTTACCTATATAGCCGAGATCTTTTACACCAATCTCTGATGTATAAAAACCTGTAGAGGTTAAGTTGCGCATGAGATTGAAAAATGCAACCCCCTGTTTCATTTCCGGTTTTGCCTTTTCAGGATAGGCGATATCATCAACAATAGCGATCTGTTGTTGTGCACTGCAATCTTTAAATGCTTTTTGAAAACGTTTACTGCTTTCCAGATCGAGCCAACGCAAACCACCACGCATAGGAGTTTTGTTTTGCGGCATATCTTTTACAATAAACTCAATAAAATCAGGCACACCTGCTTCACTTGCACTGCCACTTACTTCATCTTTCGGAATAATGATATCTGCAAGTATGGTGATAGTGGCCATTTCGTGTGGCGTAAAGAATGTTTCCGCCATCAGCTTCGCTTCAATCTCTGCTTCCACTTTTGTACGATCGATCGTACTTGCAGGCGTTGTTGAAGATGAAGCTTCTGGTGCGTTTGCTTTTTCATCAGCTGTTTTACATGCATCAACCAATACCGATGATGCAACTGTACCAACTAAAATGGCTTTGATGGAATCTCTTCTTTTCATGTTGTATTTCGTTAGAGATTATTTTTTTTAAGTTGATCAACAATGTATTCACTTGCACGCATGCTCAATGCCAAAATTGTCCACGTGATATTCTTATCGGCCTGCGATACAAATGCAGCACCATCAACTACAAACAGGTTTTTACAATCGTGTGCCTGGTTGTATTTATTCAATGCACTTTTTTTAGGATCGTTACCCATGCGTGCAGTTCCTGCTTCATGAATAATTTTTCCCGGTGCTTCCAATCCATAATCATTTTCAGGACCATCATCGCCACCCCAGGTAATGACGGCACCCATATTGTGCATCACTTCTTTAAAGGTTTCCTTCATGTGCTTCGCCTGCTTTATTTCATGCTCACTCCACTTTACATTAAACTTCAGAACAGGAATACCATACTGGTCTACTACATCCGGGTCTATTTTACAATAATTACTTTCTAAAGGAATGGCTTCACCACGGCCGGCCATACCAACATTGGCACCATAGAAATAACGTTGATCTTCTTTCAACGAAGCACCATATCCACCGGCTTCTTTTTGTTTACCTGCAACGGCATATTTGCCATTCAACATTTGAATATTCATCCCAAAACCATAAGCAGGTTGACCCATGCCACCCCAGTATTCAATATGATAACCACGTGGGAAATCAAGCTTCTTATTATCTAACCACCACGGCGAATACACATGCATGCCGCCTACACCATCTTCATTGTATTTTTTACGACCGAAGAGTTTGGGTAATACACCACCTAATGCAGCACCGGTACTGTCGTGCAAATATTTACCAACCACATCGCTGCTGTTCGCTAATCCGTTTGGATGACGTGGCGATTTTGAGTTGAGTAATAATCGTGATGTTTCACAGGCACTTGCAGCAAGGATCACCACTTTACCATTTACCTGGTACTCGTTGAGATCATCTTTGTTTACATAACTAACGCCTGTTGCCAGCCCTTCTTTATTCGTAAGTACTTCACGTGCCATCGCATTTGCAATAACATCAACATTTCCGGTTTTAAGTGCAGGATAGATTAATACGTTGGTGGATGAGAAGTCGGCTTTTGCCATGCTGCAGTTACGTCCGCATTGCGAACAATAAAAACAAACACCTCTTTCAGTTGTGCTTTCTATTTTTTTTGTGAGAATCGATAAGCGTGAAGGAATCACTTTAACACCAGCCTGGGTTGCTGCGCTCTTTATAAACAGTTCATGCAAACGTGGTTTAGGTGGTGGAAGAAAAAATCCATCAGGATCATTTTCCAAACCTTCGTTAGTACCAAATATGCCGATGAGTTTATCTACTCTGTCGTAATAAGGTTTTACATCATCATAACCAATTGGCCAATCATCACCCAAGCCATCAATACTTCTGCGTTTAAAATCTTTTGGACCAAAGCGGAGAGAAATACGGCCCCAATGATTGGTACGTCCACCTAACATACGAGCACGCCACCAATCCCATTTTGTTCCTGCTTCTTTTGTATATGGTTCGCCATCAAGTTCCCATCCACCATAGCATGCATCAAAATCACCAAATGGACGATGCTTGGTACTGGCGCCACGACGTTTACTCTCCCACGGATTTTTTAATTGTGTGATGTTTTTCTGTGGATCATACATGGTGCCTGCTTCGAGCAAACACACTTTCAATCCTGCTTTACTTAACTCGTAGGCAGCCATACCGCCACCTGCGCCTGAGCCAACTATTACAACATCGTAACTTTTGGGCTGAACTTTTACCTGGAAATCTCCCATGACATGCAATTGGTTTGAAGGTTCTAAAGGTAATGACTTAATGAAAACAACAAATTCAAAATACGTACTTATGATACAATCATTGTTAAAAATGATGCGGTAAGATAAAATAGTAATTAATGATTGTAAGCATAGTTTGATATTCATTAACATTTCAAACTTTTGCAATTCCTCTTTAAAAATTTCAGGTTTCTCAATTGGGAAATAGCCTAAATTTATTTTTTCTTCGACCAACCTAAACTTTAAACGATTGTAGAATGAATTCCATTAACCGTAATCAACTATTTCTTGGCAGTTGCCTTGCATTATTAGTTACCTCTTTATCATTTGGCATCAGGGCAGGTATTCTTGGGAAACTGGGAACAGATTTTAATTTAAGTGCTACACAATTAGGTACGATAGCTGCCACAGCTTTTTGGGGCTTCCCACTTGCTGTAATCATCGGCGGGCTGGTTGTTGATTTCATTGGCATGAAGCGATTGTTAGAACTTGCTTTTTTCTTTCACCTTGCAGGTATTTTACTAACCATTTTTGCCGGCGGCTTCTGGAGCTTATTCTTTTCCACGCTATTAGTTGGTATCGCTAACGGTACTGTGGAAGCAGCATGTAATCCATTGGTAACTACATTATACCCCGATAATAAAACCACCAAGTTAAATCACTTCCATCTGTGGTTCCCCGGCGGCATTGTTATAGGAACGTTGATCAGTTATTATTTCTCAAAATTTGGTATCAGCTGGCAGGTGCAGGTGGGTACAATGCTCATACCCACGCTTATCTATGGATTTCTGTTTTTAAAATTAAAGTTCCCGGTTACAGAACGTGTAGCTGCTGGTATAAGCACCGGTGAGATGTATAAATCATTGGGCAATCCATTATTTATCTTCATGATCATCTGTATGTTTGGTACGGCTATCACTGAATTGTTCACTGGCCAATGGATCGATGTATTACTTCGAAATGTTACAGACAACGCTCTTCTCATCCTTACTGTAACCACGCTGGTTATGGTGATAGGGCGGGGCTTTGCAGAACCAATTGTTCATCGGCTTTCACCAACAGGTGTATTACTTATATCAGCTATTTTATCTGCTGCAGGTCTGTATTTATTAGGACACAGCAGTGGCAACACTCTTTTCATAGGAGCAATTGTGTTTGGAATGGGTGTGTGCTTTTTCTGGCCAACCATGTTGGGATTTGTAGCAGAATATTTACCAAAGACGGGAGCTGTGGGGCTAAACCTGATGGGTGGTGCCGGTATGTTTGCCGTTTCTGTTTATATGATGTTTATGGGTAAGTTTTATGATGAAAAGCTCATCGCCAAGCTTCCTGCAAATTCAAACTTAGTCGACTACAATGCTGCAGCTGCAGATTCTGAAATGGGAAAAGCATTAGCGCAGGCAAAAGTTACAGCTGGACCGGAAATCATTAATGCCACTCTCATTATACCCATAATATTAATTATTGCATTTGCTGGTTTATACTTTTACATGCGTGGCAAAAGCAAACAAAGTTTAACAACTGCATAAAACTATTATTCAACTAACATTAATCAGCAATTAATGCTTGGTACCATAGGCTTAATATTCCTTAACATTTCAAACGATTGCAATAACAACTCTAAAAAAATCGGTTCCCGCAATGCAGAAATACCCTAAATTTAAGACCTCATACCAAGCTGTGGTTGAGCCAATATTCAGCCATTGTATTTTTGAACTTTAACCAACCACTTAAATCGATTGCGCATGTCTTCTACTACCCGTGTACAGCTTTCCCTAATGATGTTTCTTGAGTTCTTTATCTGGGGAGGATGGTTTGTAACATTGGGTACTTTCTTAAATAACAACTTGTCTGCATCCGGCGCTGAATCAGGACAGGTTTTCTCAACACAATCATGGGGCGCTATTATTGCTCCGTTTATTATCGGGTTAATTGCTGATCGTTTTGTAAATGCAGAAAAGATCCTTGGTGTACTGCATATCATAGGGGCAGTGTTGATGTACCAGATGTACAATGCCGATAATATCGCCGTTTTCTATCCTTATGTATTAATATACATGATCTGCTACATGCCTACACTGGCATTGGTAAACTCTGTATCATTCAATCAAATGAAAAATCCGGAAAAAGAATTTTCAGTGATCCGTTTGTTTGGTACACTCGGCTGGATCGCTGCGGGTTTGTTGATCAGTTATCTGTTTCATTGGGATTCTGCAGAAGGAACAAAGGAAGGTTTATTGAAAAATACATTCCTGCTTTCAGGTGTTGCATCATTAGTACTTGGTTTATTCAGTTTCACGTTGCCAAAAACTCCTCCTAAAGGGAAAGGCTCAAAAGTTACTGTAAACGATATTCTTGGTTTGGATGCATTAAAACTGCTGAAGGATAAAAACTTTCTCATCTTTTTTATCTCTTCCATTCTTATCTGTATTCCACTGGCTTTCTATTACCAGAATACAAATTCTTTTCTTTCAAGCATCGGCGTTGAAAACCCAACCGGTAAAATGACGATTGGCCAGGGATCGGAAGTATTATTCCTGTTGTTATTACCCGTATTCTTTAACCGCTTTGGTTTTAAGAAAACAATTTTAGTAGGTATGCTGGCATGGGCAGTACGATATGTGTTGTTTGCATACGGCAATGCCGGCGATCTTACTTTTATGTTACTAATAGGCATCGCCCTGCATGGTATTTGCTACGATTTCTTCTTTGTATCCGGACAGATCTATACCGATTCAAAAGCAGGCGAACAACATAAAAGTGCAGCACAGGGACTAATTACATTGGCTACTTATGGTTTGGGTATGTTGATAGGTTTTGCAGTGGCAGGAAAAATTACCGATAGCTACAAATTAGCAGACGGAACATTGGATTACAAAATGGTTTGGCTCATTCCGGCAGGAATTGCTTTTGTGGTATTTCTGATTTTTGCCTTGCTGTTTAAAAATGAAAAAACAAATAAGACCGCTTAATTTTTTAAAGAATACAGTATTCATGTCAAAACAATCATCAAGAAGAGAAGCCATTAAGAAATTTGCTGCAGCAACAGTTGCTGTTACTGCAGGTAATGCTGTAAGTGCAGGTACAATAGAAAGAGTTATGGGAGAAGATAATTATAAATTAAAAGGGAACATCAACCATTCGGTTTGTAAATGGACACATAGTTACTTATCACTCGAAGAATTATGTGTGGAAGTAAAAAAGATGGGCTTTTCAGCTATTGATCTGCTTACACCCGATGAATGGCCCATTGCAAAAAAACATGGCATCCACTGCTCCATGTGCTATACCAAAGGCAAGATCAGTTTAACAGAAGGCTGGAATGATAAAAAAAATCATCCACAGCTTATTGCTGCTTTTACAGAAACCATTCCTTTGGTGGCTGAAGCAGGTTATCAAAACCTCATCTGCTTCAGCGGTAACCGGAATGGCATGGATGAGGAAACCGGTTTGCAGAACTGTGTGGAAGGTTTGAAACAGATCATGCCCTTGGCAGAAAAGCATAACGTCATCATTCAGATAGAAGTTTTCAACAGCAAAGTTGATCATAAAGATTATATGGCCGATAATACAAAGTGGACGATTGAATTGTGTAAACGTCTTGGTTCACCCAACTTCAAGATCCTGTATGATATTTATCACATGCAGATCAGCGAGGGCGATATAATTCATACGATCAAACAGAATCATCAATACTTTGGTCATTACCATACAGCCGGTGTTCCCGGTCGTCATGAGATCATTGAAAACCAGGAACTGTATTACCCGGCTATTATGAAAGCTATTCTTGAAACAGGTTACAAAGGATATGTGGCGCAGGAATATATACCTACCGGAAAAACAAAAGAAGAAAAAATTGCTGCATTGAAAGATGCGGTAAGGAGATGTGATGTGTGAGGAACATCAGCCGTGAATCGTCACCTGTGAGTTGATGATTCACCTGTATCATAAAAAGCTTAGTTCAAATAAACTATAACCACTCAAATAAGACAATATGCCGGATAATTATGTGTACGATGCCATTGTAATTGGCTCAGGAATCAGCGGCGGATGGGCCGCCAAAGAGCTTACTGAAAAAGGTTTAAAAACCATTATGCTTGAGCGTGGACGTAATATTGAACACATCAAGGATTATGTAAATGCTACCAAAGAAAGCTGGGAATTCCCACACAGAGGCGCAAGACCAACGCAGCAGATGCTTGAAGATTATCCTGTTCTGAAACGTGATTATGCGTTAAACGAAACGGTACTTGATTATTGGGTAAAGGATAAAGAATGCCCTTACACAGAAGAAAAACGTTTTGATTGGTTTCGAGGGTACCATGTAGGTGGTCGTTCATTAATGTGGGGTCGCCAGAGTTATCGTTTCAACAAATGGGATTTTGAAGCAAATGCCAAAGAAGGTATTGCTGTTGACTGGCCAATCCGTTATGATGATGTAGCGCCATGGTATAGCTATGCAGAAAAATTTGCAGGCATACAAGGCAGTAAAGATGGTTTGGAAGTTTTACCTGATGGCGATTTTATGCCTGCCATGGAACTCAACTGCGTAGAGAAGGAAGTAAAGAAACGCTTGCTCGAACACTATAAAGGTTCAAGACATGTCATTATTGGCCGCAGTGCAAATATTACACAACCCCATCACAATCGTGTCAATTGCCAATATCGTAACAGGTGTTGGAGAGGTTGCCCTTTTGGTGGATATTTCAGTACACAATCGGCTACATTGCCTGCAGCGATGGCCACAGGTAATTTAACGCTTCGTCCTTTCTCCATCGTTACAAAAATTCTATACGACAAGGATACAAAGAAAGCAACAGGTGTTGAAATACTTGATGCAGAAACAAACAAAACATATGAGTACAAAGCGAAGATTGTTTTCGTTTGTGCATCTTCTTTTAACTCTACCTGGGTATTGATGAACTCTGCAACTGATGTATGGGAAGGAGGATTAGGTAGCAGCAGTGGCGAACTTGGTCATAACGTAATGGATCACCATTTCCGGTGTGGAGCAAGTGGCAAGGTGGAAGGCTTTAGCGATAAATATCTTTATGGTCGTCGACCCACAGGTGTTTATGTACCCCGTTTCAGGAACATTTATGACGATAAACGTGATTACCTCCGTGGCTTTGGCTACCAGGGTGGTGCAGGCAGAGGAAGAGGTGTTGAAGTTGCAGAGATGACGTTAGGAGCCGAATTGAAAGATGCGATGAGTGTACCTAATGATGAATGGAATATGGGTATTACCGCTTTTGGTGAAATGTTGCCATATCATGAAAATAAAATATCGCTCGATAAAACCGTAAAAGATAAATGGGGTTTACCTGTTTTGAAAATGGATGTGGAGATAAAAGAGAATGAAAAGAAGATGCGGGTGGATATGATGAATGATGCAAAAGAAATGCTGGAAGCAGCAGGCGTAAAAGATGTAAATACTTACGATCATGGTTATGCAGTTGGTATGGGTATTCATGAGATGGGTACGGCACGTATGGGTCGTGATCCAAAAACATCCGTATTAAATGGCAACAACCAGGTGTGGGATGCAAAGAATGTATTTGTTACCGATGGTGCCTGTATGACATCAGCATCGTGTGTAAATCCTTCTTTAACTTATATGGCATTAACAGCACGTGCAGCTGATTTTGCTGTTAGCGAATTGAAAAAAGGCAATCTCTAATTTACGATCATGGCAGATAACACATTTGATGCAATTGTAATCGGGTCGGGTATTAGCGGCGGCTGGGCAGCAAAAGAGCTTTGTGAAAAAGGCTTGAAAGTGCTCATGCTTGAGCGTGGTGCCGAACATAAACATATCACCGATTATAAAACTGCCAGCAAAATGCCTTGGGAATTTGATCATCGTGGCAAAACAACCCAGCAGCAAAAAGAAGACTATCCTGTTATTCATAGAGGTTGGGCCGCCAATGAACGTGTAATGGATGCATGGGCTAACGAAAAAGATTCGCCTTATACAGAAGTAAAACCCTTTACATGGTGGCGCAGTTACCGCATGGGTGGACGTTCTGTTTTATGGGGCCGACATAGTTATCGTTGGAGCGAACTCGATTTTGAAGCAAACGCAAAAGATGGTTTTGGTATTGATTGGCCCATCCGTTATAATGACATTGCTCCCTGGTACGATCATGTAGAAAAATTTGCTGGCATTAGTGGTTCACTTGAAGGATTACCGCATCTGCCCGATGGACAATTTCTTCCTCCCGTTCCATTGAACATTGTTGAGAAAGATGTTGCAGCAAAGATCAAAGCATTTTATAAAGGTGAAAGGCACCTGATCAATAGTCGTGTAGCAAATATCACAGTGCCGCACGATCAAAGACCTGGCTGCCAGTTTCGTAACCGTTGCTGGGAAGGTTGCCCGTTTGGTGGTTATTTCAGCACGCAGTCTTCAACGTTACCTGCTGCTGTAAAAACAAACAATCTTACTGTTCGACCACTAGCAATAGTAACGAAGATCCTTTACGACAAAGACAAAAAGAAAGCAACAGGTGTAGAAGTATTGGATAGCATGGATAGTAAAACCTATGAGTTTAAGGCAAAAATTATTTTCGTTTGTGCATCGGCGTTAAACTCTACATGGCTTTTATTTAATTCGGCAACTGATATATGGCCCGGTGGTTTAGGCAGCAGTAGCGGCGAGCTGGGTCATAACGTTATGGACCATCATTATAATCTTGGAGTAAGTGGTGAAATAGAGGGTTATGAAAATGTAACTGAATATGGTCGTCGCCCTGCAGGATTTTATATTAGCCGTTTTGCCAACACTCCCGGCGATAAGCAACGAAACTTTGTACGAGGTTACGGTTACCAGGGAAGCGCAAGCAGGCAAGGTTGGGGAAGAGTTGTTGCTGAACTTGCTATTGGCAGCGAACTGAAAGAAGCACTTGCTGAACCCGGCGGATGGCGAATAGGTGCAACAGGCTTCGGTGAAATACTTCCATATCATGAAAATAAAATTTCGCTGGATAAAGAAGTAAAAGACAAATGGGGTTTACCTGTTTTATCGATGGATGCCGAGTTGAAGGAAAATGAAAAAAACATGCGGAAGGATATTAAAGAAGATCTGCAGGCAATGTTTGAAGCAGCAGGAGTAAAGAATATTTCTACCTATGATTCTGGTCACGCAATGGGACACGGTATTCATGAAATGGGAACAGCCCGTATGGGTCGTGATCCAAAAACATCGGTATTAAATCGCAACAACCAGGTATGGGATGCGCCGAATGTATTTGTTACTGATGGTGCATGTATGACAAGTTCATCCTGTGTAAATCCTTCTTTAACGTATATGGCGCTAACAGCTCGTGCTGCTGATTTTGCCGTAAAAGAATTAAAAAAAGGGAATATTTAAATACAACATAATTAAGCAATTCTTTAAATCAACTTTATGAATCGTCGTGATCTTCTAAAACAAATAGCATTACTTACCGGTGGTGCAGTTATTGGTGGCGAATTGTTTTTAGCCGGTTGTAAAACCGGACCTAAAACAGTGGCAGAGTTTTCTCCCACAACTATTTCATTCCTCGATGAGGTTGCTGAAACAATTATTCCTGCAACATCAACGCCTGGTGCAAAAGCTGCTAAGGTGGGTGAGTTTATGAAAGTAATGGTTACAGATTGTTATACACAACGCCAGCAGGATGCGTTCATGAGTGGAATTGGCGAGCTGGATACTGCATGTGAAAAAATGCACAGCAAATCATTTATGGACTGTACGCCTGAACAACGCAAAGCATTTTTAGTAAGCCTTGAAAAAGAAGCAAAAGAGTTTAACCAGAAGCGTGATGAAGCTGATAAACCACTCCGTGAAGAGCATAACAAGAAGAACGAAGCGCTGGCATGGAAAGATCAAACAGAGTTTGAAGGTGCGCCAAGTCATTATTATACCATGATGAAGCAGTTAACACTTACCGGCTTCTTTACATCAAAAACAGGTATGACAGAAACATTACGTCATGTGCCTATACCGGGTAAATATGATGGCGAATTCCCGTATGCAAAAGGTGATAAGGCCTGGGCAGAATAAAGAACAAAGCAATGGCTCGGTTCTTGCACCCGTCTTTCAACAGCAAACGCTTACTTTAAACATATACTTCCGCTAAATGAATGTTTAGCGGAAGTTTTAATCTCACAAAAAATGGCTTACAATCGCAGATCATTCTTAAAAACTTCAGCAGCAGCCACTGCCGGTATTTCATTGGCAGGCCTGCCGTTAATTTCTTGCGCAACGAAATCATTAGCTGATACAAAAAAGTATGGTCTTCAGTTATACACGGTGCGTAATGATGTTGCAAAAAATCTTGCAGGTACGTTAGACTATGTTGCAAAAGCAGGCTATTCGCAAATTGAATTGTATGGTTTTGACGGTACTTCGTTCTTTGGGAAATCGCCGAAAGAGTTCAAAGCTATGTTTGATGGTTTGAAATTAACCTCACCGAGTGGTCACTATAATTTTGGCCCTGTTTTGTCGTCAGGCAATCTGGATTTCTGGAAGAAAGTATTGGAAGCAGCCAACATCATGGGGAATGAATATGCAACAATCCCATGGTTAGATGCAAATCAGCGTGGTGCCGATACACTTCCGAAGCTTGTTGACCTTGTAAATAAAGCTGCCGAGCTTACCAAAGCTGCCGGCTTGAAACTGGCTTACCATAATCACGACTTCGAATTCAAGAAACTGGATAATGGTAAATCGTTCCTGCAAACACTGCTGGACGGCACCGATCCTTCCATGGTTGATTTTGAATTGGATATTTACTGGTCATCTTTTATGAATGAGGATGCTGTTGAATGGTTCAATAAATATCCCGGACGTTTTACCATGTGGCATGTAAAAGATCTTACTGTAAATAAAGAAGGTAAAAAAGAAAGCACGCAAGTGGGTGATGGCACCATCAACTTCAGTAAAATTTTCGAGCACAAGAAACATGCAGGTCTTAAATATGCATTTGTTGAACAGGAGGCATACACAATGCCCGAGGAGGAATGCATTAAGAAAAGCATTGCCTATATGAAAAAGAAAAACTGGGGTAACAGTTGATCTTCGTTCCACAACAATACTAAGCACAGGTCCATTGGCCTGTGCTTTTTCATTTATGATCAGTTCCTGAAAATTCGTGTAATTGGTGGCTTCATTTTTACTACATTCAAAGTATGAAACAACTATTCTTTCTTTTATTGCTGATTACAGCGATCAGTACAAATGCACAAACAAAAGATAAACAACACATCCTTGCCATACTTGATGCACAAACAAAATACTGGAATGCAGGTGATCTGGAAAATTTCATGAAGGGTTACTGGAAAAGTGATTCCCTGATGTTCATCGGCAAGAGTGGTGTTACCTATGGTTACAACAATACACTAGAAAATTACAAGAAAGGATATCCAACAAGAGATGCCATGGGTATTCTCAAGTTCAATATCCTGAAAGTAGAAAAGATAACTGCTGATGCTTATTTCGTTGTAGGGAAATGGCATTTAACAAGAGAAAAAGTGGGTGATGTTGAAGGACATTACACGTTATTCTTTAAAAAGATAAAAGGTGAATGGGTGATTGTAGCTGATCATAGCAGTTGATCATAATTTCCCTTTCCACAACTTGTAGTAGAAATAGATGAGCCCTGCAAACGAAGCAAGAAAAACGATATAGTAAATGATATTGCCCATGCCGGGAGCTCCTTCAAAGAAACCCCAGTTGAGGTATAAGCCAAATGTCATGTGCAGTAACAGAAATAGTATACCCATTGAAACCGTTTGAACGATCCTCTTCAAAAAATCCTGGGCTTCGGGTTCCATACCACTCATAACAAGTAAATTTTAAGGAAAGTTACGAACATAAAAAATGCTGTTGCACAGGAGTACAACAGCATAAATATGATTTTGTTTTGTTACAACGTAAAACGAATGGCAAAACCACCCCAGTTACCATAAAAGCCATTACGATCAGCACCACCTAATTCAAAAGCTGGTTGCCAATCGAGCGCAAGATTCAATGGAATATTACTGAATTTATAATCAATCCCCACAACACCATCAATACCCACTGCGGTAGAATTTTTGTAGATGCTTACGTGAGCACCAGGTCCTACATACCACTTCAACGACCCTTCTGTACTCAGGTTTCCGTGAAATTCATACAAGCCCGTAATGCGTGTACCAAACCGATCGAAATAACCGATAAGCTCTATTGCATTATTCTCTTTAATAAATGTTTTGATTGACACACCGGCACCGGCCCACACTTTGACACCAATGGCTGTTTTATATTCGGTACTAGTGGCAGTGCTGTTCTGTGCCATTATAACATTAAGCGATGCTGCAAAGAAGAGAGATAGTAAGATTTTTTTCATCTGTCTGATTTTTAATTGACTGTTCCTTAAGACGTTCTTTATAATTATGGCTGTTGCAAAAATAGTTATTTCAACAGCAGATTTTCAAATTGAGTACTGTCACCACTGAATACATTAAAATCAACTTTACCTTGAATACCATTTACACGACCGCTTTCGCTGTGTTGCCAGAAATGCCAGTCTCGTTCAATACGTGGCGCCATTGGTCTCAGGTAATGCGCCACCCACAATGGATATTCATCAAATTCTTCCTTCAAGTATTGTTTGTAAAAATCTGCATTGGTATAAATGATAGGCTTTATACCATAAGCCAGTTCAGTTGCGTATAAAAATGCTTTCACCCTTTGCTGCAGGATGGTTTTACTTACACCATAAGTTTGCTCAACATCCAGTACCGGGGGCAGGTCGCCTTTCTCCAGCTTAACACACTTCACAAAATTTCTTGCCTGCATTGTTCCGTCTTTGGTGGCAATAAAAAAATGATAAGCTCCACGGGTCATGCCCGCCTCTCTTGCTTTACGCCAGTTGCGTTTAAAATGAGAATCGGTGCCGCTGTTCCCTTCTGTTGCTTTAATAAATGCAAAACTGATCTGTACACCTTCCACATTCATTCCTTTTACTGCCTCCCAGTTAATGATCTGCTGGTAACGGCTTACATCGATACCGTGCAGACTATATTTTGTAGGAATCGGAATACCAAACTCACGGTAGCGGATCATACCTGCCTGCCGCTCGAGCCACCAATTGCGCACTACTAAAAAAGCACCGCCTGCAAACACAAGAGCTATGATAATGATGGGGAGATAACGAAGTGATTTCTTTTTCTTGCGGGCCATAAACGGTTGCAAATCTAATTTCAACAAACAGAAAAACAGACGATCAGCAGGTTTTTAATTTTTTATTGGCGAATGGCTTGCCACGAAGTAACACAAAGAACAAAACAGACCTCCACCTTTGTGGCAACTACTTTTAATTTAAAGTTCGGCACAGCATTGTTATTTTGCAGCATGCTGTGGCTGCTGCTTACACTTTTGCTGTTAGTTCCTTATTCGATACTGTTGTTACTGTATCGGTATTGGTGGAGCAGGTCTGCAACACTTAACGTTCCTGCATCGTTTGTTCCGGGCACATCTTTTACCATTCTTATCCCCGCACGAAACGAAGAAAAAAATATTGTTGACTGCCTGCAGAGTATTCAGCAATTGAATTATCCAAAAGAGTTGATCGAAGTAATTGTGATCGATGATTTCAGTGATGATGTAACTGTTGCAAACGCAAAACAGTTCAAAGGAGTAAAAGTGATAGAGCTGAAAGAGCTAATAAAAGAAAAGATCAACTCGTATAAAAAGAAAGCCATTGAAGCGGGGGTTGAACAAGCAACGGGGAAATACATTGTTACAACCGATGCTGATTGCACCGTACCGACAAACTGGCTACGCAACTTTGCTTACATCATTGAGCAACGGCCAACGGTTTTTATTGCTGCACCTGTTGCCATGAAAGAAGAAACCTCTTTCATCAAACTGTTTCAGTCGCTTGATTTTTTAAGTCTGCAGGGAATTACTGCAGCATCTGTTGGAGCAGGTTTTCACAGTATGTGTAATGGTGCTAATCTCTGTTACAGTAAAGAAGCATTTTATACTGTGAATGGTTTTAAAGGCGTGGACCATATTGCGAGTGGCGATGATATGCTGCTGATGCATAAACTGTACAGTCGCTTTCCAAACGAAGTGCATTACTGCAAAGCAGCAGATAGCATTGTGCTCACCAATCCTGTTGAAACGGTGGGTGAATTTTTTCGTCAGCGTATACGCTGGGCCAGCAAAGCCGATCAGTATGATGATAAACGCATCTTCTGGGTATTGCTGTTGGTATATCTGCTCAATGTATTTTTTGTTGTTCTTTTTGTAGCTGCATGTTTTAACAGCAGTTTACGGATGCTGCTTGCTGGAAGTTTACTCTTCAAAACATTTATTGAACTTATCTTTCTAATACCTGTTGCCGGTTTTTTCCAAAAATCGAAACTGTTACTGTGGTTTCCGTTTGCACAACCGTTTCATATTGTTTATACGGTAATTGCAGGTTGGTTGGGCAAGTTTGGCAAGTATGAATGGAAAGGAAGAACAGTGAAGTAGGTGACAGAACTGGCTGCAAAGCTTTATTTTTAATCAATGTCCAACACAGAATACTCTTTTACAAAAATCTTCTGGAAAAAACTCCGCCGGAACAAAGGCGCTGTTTTTGGCCTAAGCATTATTGTGTTGGCATTATTGACTGCTGTGTTTGCGTATATACTTGCGCCCGATGCCACACCCGATGCCAACCGGATTATTGTAGAGATCGCTGCAAAGAAGCCGGGTTATAAACAACAGTTCATAAAAATTGAACGGGAGCAACAGAATAATTCTTCGGTAAGCGATCTATTCTTTGGTGCAGAAGATCGCTATCAATACATCCCCATCAGCTCTAACAAACAAACAGGCAACCGATATGACGTAGAGAAATTTGTGGATGATGGCGTAACAGAGCCGTTGACATTTACTTTTCCTGGTCAGCAAAAAGAAAACCCGATCGTAACCAAAACCTTCTGGCTTGGTACCGATAAATTTGGCCGGGATATTTTAAGCAGATTGATCGTGGGCGTGCGGGTAAGTTTAGGTGTTGGGTTGATTGCCGTAGCTATTTCCCTCACTGTCGGCATTTTTCTCGGAGCTGTGGCAGGTTATTTCCGTGGCTGGATCGATGAAGCCATTCTCTGGCTCATTAATGTGGTGTGGAGCATCCCGACTTTATTACTCGTTTTCGCCATCACACTTGCGTTGGGTAAAGGTTTCTGGCAGGTATTTATTGCGGTGGGATTAACGCTTTGGGTAAATGTGGCCCGGCTGGTGCGTGGACAGGTGCTCAGCATCCGTGAGCTCAACTATATTGAAGCCACCAAAGCCATGGGGTTTTCGCATGGCCGCACCATCTTCAAACATATTCTGCCAAATATCATGGGCCCGGTGATTGTGATTGCCGCCAGCAATTTTGCCAGCGCCATCGTCATCGAAGCCGGTTTGAGTTTTCTCGGTGTGGGTGTGCAGGCGCCGCAACCCAGCTGGGGACTCATGATCAAAGAGAATTACAACTTCATTATTACCAACAATCCCATGCTGGCTATTGCGCCTGGCCTTGCTATTATGCTGCTGGTGCTGGCTTTTAATTTGCTGGGGAATGGGTTAAGGGATGTGTTGGATGTGAGGAGTTGATTGTTTGTCATTTCGAGGCACGGGGAATCTGCCCATCGCCTGCAAGAATGTTCATCAGATCCCTCGTTCCTCGGGATGACAGATTCGCCGACAATCCTTATTGCTGTTAGCTTTCCCGATAAATCCCTATTTTTGATGGAATTGACCTGTGGTAAAGGATTTGAGAACAGAAAAGGTCAACGTGAAAAGAAGGATTTTGTGAGTGAGCTTTTGAATTACTGATCGTCTTTAGTTGCGTCGCACTCTTGTACTACATTGCCAATATCGGCAACGTATTTCAACATATCTACTGAATTTCAGGCTTTAACAGCTGCATAGCGAACAAAGCGTACAAGCGAGTGACACAACCAAAGCTTCATCGACATTCTGCTGCTTGCCCCCATCCTCTCTTCTTATTATTAACTTTTTAATCTCTCATAATAATGAGTTGTACAAGTTGTAGTACGGGTAAACCGGGCGGTTGCAAAAGCAACGGCGGCTGCAGCACAGGCGGCTGTAACCGGTTAAATGTGCACGATTGGCTGGCGAACCTGCCTTTCAGCGACCCCGACAGCGATTGCCGCATTGTGGAAGTAACCTTCAACAACGGAAGCCGGAAAGAATTTTACCGCAACAATACCCTGCAGACATTCACCAAAGGCGACATGGTAGCAGTGGAAGGTGTAAGCGGTTTTGATGTGGGTATGGTGAACATCAGCGGTGAGCTGGTTCGTTTACAAATGAAGAAAAAAGGCGTGAAGGAAGATAACCCGGATATTAAAAAGATCATGCGCCGGGCAAACGAAATGGACCTTCAGAAATGGAGAGAAACCAAGGAACGTGAAAAACCTACGCAGGTAAGAGCAAGAGCCATCATTATTCAGCTGAACCTGGATATGAAACTGATCGAAGTGGAATTCCAGGCAGATGGACGAAAAGCTACGTTCTATTACACAGCAGAAGACCGTGTCGATTTCCGTGAATTGATCAAGATCTATGCGAGTGAGTTTAAGATTAAAGTAGAGATGAAGCAGATCGGTATTCGCCAGGAAGCAGCGAAGATCGGTGGCATTGGCAGTTGCGGTCGTGAGCTATGCTGCAGCAGCTGGCTCAGTGATTTCAAAAGTGTTACAACAACAATCGCCCGTTACCAGAATCTTACGATCAATCAAACAAAACTCAGCGGCCAGTGCGGTCGTTTGAAATGTTGTTTGAATTATGAACTGGATACTTATTTAGATGCATTGCAGCATTTCCCCAACAATGCCGAAACGCTTGAACTAAGCCGTGGCACAGCCCAGCTTATTAAGAAAGATATTTTCAAAAATCTGATGTGGTACATCTTACCCGGAAGTAACCAGCAATACCCTGTTCCGATTGAACGGGTAAAAGAAATCAGGTTTATGAATGTGAAAGGTCAACGCCCTGATGAGTTAGGTGCCATTGAGCTTTCGCCTGCTAAAGCTGAAGAGAAAGAACATGCGCATGTGGAACTGGTTGGTCAGATCAGCTTACGCACATTAGAACGTAACAGCAAAAAGCGCAAAGACAAAGAGCGTTCGCAACAACAGAAACAACAGGGCGGAGGACAGCAGGGGCAACAACGTCCGCCACAACAACAAAGACAACAGCAGCAACAAAGACCACCACAACAGCAACGTGGACAACAAGGTCAGGGTGGTCAGCAAAATAAACAAGGTGGACAAGGACAACAACGTCCACAACAACAGCAGCGACCACCACAACAGCAACGTGGGCCGCAGCAACAACGTCCGCCACAGAATAAACCATCACAGCAAAACAGGCCGCAGATCGAAAAGAAAAAAGATCCACCGCCGCAAAACGATAATGCATAAGCAAGCAAACCCCGACGAAAGTTGGGGTTTTTGCTTTATAACACTTGTCATTTTCTTAACAGCTGCACAATGAACAACTGAATAAATTCGAATAAAAACCATGAAACATTCTCTACACCTCTTATTGCTGCTCCCGTTTTTTTGCACTGCACAAAACGATAGCCTGATCGAATACAGCAAACTGGTAAAGATGACCATGCAGCCGGGAGCATTTGTGAAGCTGCACTATGATACCATCGGTTCAACTGATGATGTACACATTGGATTGATAACCGCCACGTCTTTAAAAGATGGTTCTGCTGAACGTTCTGTCTGTTTTACCAGCAATGGATTCTTAGTCAGTACAATTTTATTTAATGAGCGAAACATCCAGATACCGGTTGAAGATCTTTCTTCATTTATTGATGCGCTTGTTGTAATGAATATTGAAGCTGATCTCAACAATACAAGAGCAGTTGAAAAATACCGATACGTTTCGTCCAACTTCACTGTATTAGAAATGCAGAATCGCCACATTAATTCTAAGCGCTGGGATATTAATCTCTATACCCGTTACCGGAACATCAATGCACCTGTGCTGGGCATGTTGCTGTCGATCAATCAAAAAAACATTGGCAGCATGCTTACCATTCTTCAGAAGTTAAAAAAGGACCTGGGTGATGATCTTTATAAAAAACTATAACATTGTTTGGCAGAAGTGAAACGCAACATTCTGTCTGCTGATATTTTTCATAACTTACTTAAACTATGCCACGCTGGATGAAACGCTCCTTTATGATCCTCGGAATTATTTTATTGCTCTGGCTTGTTATGGCGCAAAGCTGTATGAAAATGCGCATGAGTGATAGCAAGGCCAAACTGCAATTTGAAGAAGCGGGCGTGCAACTGCAAACACCTGTAAAAACGATCAATGGTTTTCCGTTGCATTATGCACAAACCGGTAGCGATACATTACCTACTTTATTATTTGTACATGGCACTCCGGGAAGCTGGGATGCATTTGCTGCTTACCTGCGCAACAAAGAATTATTACAGCATTACAGAATTATTTCTATTGACCGACCGGGTTTTGGTTACAGCGATTTTGGCAATGCCATGAATTTATCTGCACAAACAGAAATCATCGCTGCATGGATGGATTCTGTTTATAATAACAAACCATTTATTATTATTGGCCATAGTTTGGGCGGACCAATGACCATTAAACTTGCAGCAGCCCGACCACAGTACACAAAAGCATTGGTGATACTCGCCGGTTCACAAGACCCTGCAGCTGAAAAGCCGGAGAAGTGGCGGCCCATCTTATTCAAAACTCCATTGAATTATTTAGTGCCCGGTGCTATGCGACCAAGTAATGAAGAGCTGTGGTATTTGAAAAAGGATTTAGTTGATATGCGACCGGAATATGAAAAAATCACTTGCCCGGTTTACATTCTGCACGGAACAAAAGACATGCTGGTTCCTTATAGCAATGTGGCTTACACACAAAAAATGTTGACGAAAACAGATTCGGTTTTTGTAACAACCTTCGAAAAAGAAAATCATTTTATTGTTTGGACGAGAGAGAAAGAGATTGTGGAGTTGCTGATGAAGTTGAAGTGAGATGTCTTTTCGACAAAGGAGAAATTTGTTTGGCTTCGTACAATTGTTCAATAGATCCCTCCTGCGTCGGGATGACAGCAAATTTTCATCGGAGTTCGTCATGTCGGCAAAGGAGACATCCCTGAATAATTTTCAAGCCACATTTCATCTGAGTAATTGCAATATACTCACTAAGTAGAGATGTCTCGTGCCTCGACATGACGGTCGAAGTGTTTAAGTAAATGATGCACGCAAATTATAAATGAGTTATTTCTCCAGCAACACCTTATACAACGCATCCTGAATTTTTCCTCGCACATTCATCGTCAACAATTTTGTATTGGTGCCGCCTTCAGGATGCACACGATTGCTTAAGAAAATATACACGATCTTATTTTCAGGATCGGCCCAAACACCTGTGCCGGTATAACCTGTATGTCCGAATGTAGAAGGCGATACACTCAATGCAGGATAGGGATCTTTTCGTGTAAGATTGTCTTTCTCCGGTTTATCAAAACCCAACCCTCTTCTGCTGGTTTCGCTGCCGTATGCAATAAATTTCTGCACCGTTTCTGGTTTAAAAAATGTTTGCTGTCCAATAGTACCGCCGTTGTTCAACATTTGTAAGATCACTGCCAGTTCATACGCTGTGCTGAACAATCCTGCATGTCCTGCAATACCACCAAACATGGCAGCTCCGGGATCGTGCACATCACCTCTTAATAATTGGCGACGAAACTGCACTTCACGTTCAGTTGGTACAATACGGTTCACAGGCATACGCTGCAACGGCAGAAAACCTGATGACTCCAAATGCAAGGGTTCATAAAATGTCTTGCGTACGTATTCATCGAGTGTCATTCCTGTAAGTTGCTCAACTACTTTTCCCAGAAAAATAAAATCATTATCGCTGTACACATATTTACCATACGGTCCCATTTCACTTTGCAGAATGCGTTGATACATGGTATCACGCCAATCATTCCGCATGTAAAAAGTATCGGCCACACGAATGTTATAATCTTCACTCGGTCCGTTTGTATATAATTGTGCAGAAGGAATGCCGCTGTTTGTATCAATGGTTTCTTTGTAAAAAGGTATCCATGATTTTAAACCGGCCTGATGTAATAAAATATCTTCAATGAGCAGATCCTGTTTATTTGTTCCATTCACCCAGGGAATATAATCGCCCAATCGTTTCTTAAGATCGATCTTTCCTTCTTCATACAACTTCATCACAGAAATAGTAGTTGCACAGATCTTTGTCACCGATGCCATATCAAACACCGATTCCAATGTCATCGGTTCCTGTTGCTCATAGGTATAATAACCGTATGCTTTCTCAAACATGATCTTGCCATCTTTCACCGCCATCACTACACAACCGGGCATTGCTTTTTTCTGAATAGCGTCTGCCACAATCGAATCAACTGTTGCAAATCTTGTTTCGGGCAATAAGTTTCGTTGAAGATCGCCGATGGCAGGCATCATATATTCCAATCCTGTTCCGTATTTGATATTATCGCACACAGTAACGGGCAGTTTACCTGTTGGTCGTTGTTTGCCGATCAATACATCAAAAGCAGCCGCTTGTGTGTGCGCATCATCTTCGTAACAAATCACACTTGTTTTTACATCACAGAAATTCTTCAATGCATAGGGATTACCAAACAGGATCAATGCAGATTGTGGTAATTCAGCTAAACTTTTTGCTAATTGTAATGCGGAAGCACTGATGCCAAAATTATTCTGCGGTCGGCGACTGTAACCATGCATGCCAATTACCACGTGACTGTAATTCTGTTTGATCAATTCAACCAATGACAGAATTCTGCCTGCATCACTTTTATAAGAAAAGAAAAAGATGTCTGCTTTCAATTCATCTTTCATCTTTTGTGTAATTACATTCGCTGCTGTTGTACCAATAGCGATATAAGCGATCTTCTTTTCAGTATTGGTTGCTTTTCCCATAAAAGATAAAGCGGCTGAAGAAAGTGGCAACAGGTTTTGATCGTTCCTCGCCAGTGTTACTGAACGTTGTGCGATAAGTTTACGAATAGCTTCTGTACTGCCGTTAAGATCATTCACCAGGTTATTGGTATCAATTGGTTTTACTTCACCCAAACCATATAAATACTTTGCCATCAGCACACGGTGTACACGACTGTTGAGATCATCCCAACTCAATTTTTTCTTTTTAACAGCAGCTTTAATTTTTTTGATCGCTGCAGGAATATCAGAAGGCAAACACAAGAGATCATTTCCTGCGATCAATGATTGCACACTGGCAGCACCGTCAGGATAAAACTTTTTCACGCCCTGCATTTCCAATGCATCAGTGAACGTAAGGCCTTTATAACCGAGTTCATCACGCAACAACTTTGTTACGTTGTTGTATGATAAGGAGGTTGCCTGATTTTTTGTATTATCAATTGCAGGAATATACAAGTGCCCGATCATAACGCTGCCAACTCCGTTTTCAAAAATTTCACGGAAAGGATAAAGTTCTAATGAATCAAGCTGCTGTTTTGTTTTGTTAATGATCGGCAGATCGTAATGACTGTCTGTTTCTGTATCACCATGTCCGGGAAAATGTTTAGCGCAGGCCATTACACCCATATCTTGCATACCCTTCATCACCTGTACACCAAACAACGCTACTTTGTAACGGTCTTCACCAAAAGAACGATCATTGATCACCGGATTGTTCGGATTATTATTGACATCAACAACAGGCGCAAAGTTTACCTGTATGCCCATGCGTTTGCATTGCTCGCCTAATATCTTTCCATAATCGTATGCAATGGCTGCATCCTGCACAGCACCCAACATTAACTGTCGGGGCAATGATACCACACTATCCAAACGCATACCCAAACCCCACTCTCCATCAATGGTGATCATCAACGGAGTTTTTGCAATGCTTTGATAGAAGTTGGTAAGATTGGCCTGGCGAACAGGACCACCCTGGAAGAAACAAAGTCCACCTACATTGTATTTCTGGATAAGATCAGTTACCTGTTTTACATGCGCCGCTCCAAGATTACTGTGCGCTCGGATGATCATCAATTGAGCGATACGCTGATCGTTATTCAGGGTTTGCATCACACTATCGGCCCAACGCTTTGCCCGTTCCTGTTTTGATTGCGAATAGCTGAGAGAAAAGGCCGCAATGCCCGCCAGTACAAGGATTAATTTTTTCATGTGTCGATTGTTATATTCTTTAGCCACATAGTATAACCATAAAAATTGCCATCTCAGTGTGCAAAATTAGCTTGTCAATTTTTTATGGTTATTTCATGTAAGTTTTCTGCTTTTTTCGATCCGCTTAAAGGTAACGAATTATCCTTCGACGGTTGGTTGAAGTAACGTAAATTTGCCATTTCAAAACACAGAAGCGTACGTGCCGGATATCATTCAATTATTGCCCGATCATATTGCAAACCAGATTGCAGCAGGTGAGGTTATTCAACGCCCTGCCAGTGCCGTAAAGGAATTGCTGGAGAATGCGGTTGATGCGGGTGCAACAGAAATACAACTCATCATTAACGATGCCGGCAAACAACTGTTGCAGGTAATTGATAACGGCGGAGGTATGAGCGAAACCGATGCACGCATGGCCTTTGAACGCCACGCCACTTCCAAGATCAAAGAAATAGAAGATCTCTTCCGTATTAAAACAATGGGTTTTCGTGGTGAAGCGCTTGCTTCTATTGCAGCTGTTGCACAAGTGGAAGTGAAAACCAAACGTGCAGAAGATACAGCCGGCACTTATATTGAAATAGAAAACAGCGTGGTGAAAAAGCAGGAGCCGGTTGCAACGATCAACGGCACCAGCATTGCCATGAAGAATTTATTCTTTAATGTTCCGGCACGCAGGAATTTTTTGAAAAGCAATGCAGCTGAGATGCGTCACATTGTGGATGAGTTCATTCGTGTGAGCATGGCTTATCCTGACATTTTCTTTTCGCTTACAGCAAACGGGCAACAAATGTTTCACCTCGACAGAGGAACGTTGAAACAACGTATTGTGCAGTTGCTCGGCAATCAATACAATGCTAAATTGGTTTCTGTTGAAGAACAAACTGATTACATGAATATCTATGGCTTTATCGGCAAACCCGACACTGCCAAGAAAACGAGAGGTGATCAGTACTTTTTTGTAAACCATCGTTTTATTAAAAGTGCGTATCTCAATCATGCGGTTGCCGGTGCTTTTCAGGAAATGATTGCCACAGACAGTTTCCCAACGTATGTGCTGTTCATTGATCTTGATCCTGCGCAGGTTGACATCAATGTGCATCCAACAAAACAGGAAATAAAATTTGAAGATGAAAAGATCGTGTATGCATTTGTTCAATCGGCCGTGAAGCATGCATTGGCACAGTTCAGCATTACACCGACATTGGATTTTGATCTTGATCCAACCATTCAACATCTCGATGCTGTAAGCAAACCGTTTACGAGTGAACAGAAGTCGCAGGCTTCTTCCTCATCGTTGTACAATACGTTCACACAAAAACATGCAGCACATAAAATTGATCCGCAGCAGAAAAGTGAATTGAAACATTGGCGGGAATTTTATGAACCTGCGAAGACAACAGATGATGGACGACAAACGACAGTTGGAACATCCGCAGATTTTTCAGCAATAAATCAGTCAAAGATTTTTATACCTGAACAGGAATTTTCACAACAGCACAATACTTACATTCTTGCATCAACAGCAAAAGGAATGTTGATCATTCATCAGCAGAATGCACATGAGCGTGTGTTGTATGAACGTTACCTGTCTGCAGCTGATGGCAAACCCATTGCAGCACAACGAAGTTTATTTCCTTCAACCTTACATCTCTCCACTGCTGATGCTGTTTTGTTGGGTGAATTGAGTGATGAACTGAAACAACTCGGTTACCTCATTGAGCCTTTTGGAAAAGATACGTTCGTTATTCAGGGCACACCTGCGGATGTGGAGCAAGGCAATGAAGCAATGGCGATTGAATTATTGCTGGAGCAGTTCAAGCATTACACAAGCGATCTGAAATTTTCCAAGCGTGAAAAGCTGATTCGCTCACTGGCGAAACAACATAGCATTAAAGCCGGTCGTTCACTCACACAAAAAGAAATGAAACAGTTGGTAGAAGATCTGTTCAACTGTGCACAGCCTAATTCAACTTCAAATGGTTTTCCTGTTTACATGGAAATTAAAAAAGATGAGTTGGAGAAACAGTTTGGTCGTTAAAGTTCCAAAGACATGGACATCACCAAAAATAAAGAGCAAACTGTTTAGCAGCTTGCTCTTTATATATGAATCGTATTTCGTTCAACAGTTGTATTAATTCACTTTCTGAAACTTACTGGTACAAACCTGGTCACCAACTTTAACCTCAAGTGTATAATACCCTGGTGCTAATGTTGTAACAGGTAACGTAAACGTATTAACGCCAGGCACTGCATTCAAATAAAACACGGCCTTGCGCATCCCTGTCATATCAATAATAGAAGCAACTACCGGCTTCGCTATTTCAACCTGCACTTTAAACTGGATGTTTGCTATAGCCGGGTTTGGTGTTATTTGTAGATGACATTCTCTTGGCACATAGGTAATATGAACGTAGTTGCAATATTCCTTTACGCAGCCATTTGCTGTTGTTGCACGCAGACAAACTTTATAATAGCCGGTATCCTGGAAAATATAAGTTGGATCGTTGACATTGATCTTAACCGGCGTGGTTGAGTTGCTTCTCCAGATCGTCCAGCTTTGTGATGTAATTGGCTGGTTGCTGACAGCCGTAAACTTCACCGCATTATTATGAGGCGGATTCATTCGTTGCATTTCAAACTTCATCGTTGTTTGCTCACAATTCAAATCACCAATAACAACTTCTTTACAGGTAGTGGAAGCACAGTTATCGGAACGATAAATGGTTAAACAAATTCTGTATGTACCCGGGCGGTCATACTTATGTGTTGCTGTTGCACCTAATGCACCGGTACCGTCACCAAAGGTCCAGATGTATTTTATCACTGAACTATTTGCTTCTGCTTTAAAATACAATGTATGGGGACTTGAGCTTATTCGCTCCATTGTAAACCTGCTGAGCGCTTCACAATTTTCAAGCGGTGGAACAGTTACTTCTTTGCAAACTTCTTTCACACATCCGGCAAAATATTCAATACGTAGACAAACCTTGTATGTGCCGGGTTGCTGGTATTGATGCAATGGACTGAACTCGGTACTGTAAGTACCATCGCCAAAACTCCATTTTACACTCAACGGTGTACTTGCAATTGGAGAAGGGAATGGATTGAATTTTACACCCCGCATTGGATGCGCATTATCAAGAACCCAAGAAAAGCCAGCATCGAAATTGCATTCTCCGATGCGCACTTCTTTGCAAATTTCACGGACGCAGGTGTTGCTGACTGTTACAACAAGACAGACTTTATATACCCCAGGTTTTGTATAAGCATGAGCCGGGTTTGCATCGGTGCTGAATGTGCCATCACCAAAAATCCATTTGTAAGAAACAGATGTCGCTGCAGAATTAAGCAATGATTGATTGATGAAAATGACCTTAAAAGCATTGGAAGAATCTTTTTTCCATTCAAACTTTGCCTGGACCAAATCGCAAAGTGATTGAGGTATGCTGAATTCCTTAACGGCCGAATCATAACACTTAAGCACCGTGTCTTTGATGTAATGCACTACACGGTAATTGCCCGATGCTATATAGGTATGTGTTGGATTGGCGCCGTCTGCCGTCTGTCCATCTCCGAATTTCCAGGAATGAACAACCGGCGTGTTAACCGTAGTTGCAGAATAAAATTTAACCGTATTGCCACTAATAGTAAGTTGGAAAGCGGCTTTGCCTTTGCACGGATTATCCTGGGCTTTGGACGTAAAAACAACCAGTAAGGCAATGAAAGAGTAGATTACCTTTTTCATAATACAACGTTTTGGGTCCGCTTTTTTGGGGGGAAGCAGGCGGATCGGGGTGAACAATCGTACTGCTGTGACGGATTGATCCGGGAAAGGTTTAACCGACCGAAAATAAATTCCAGGTTAATAAAAACAAACAAGCTTTGCTTAGTCAATTCTTAGTCCTTTAATGAACTTCTCAACCGCTCTTCGCACAGAGGCAGCCGAAGTGTTATGATTGTTTACGATCACTGAGAATACCAGCAGGTTATTTTTTTCTGTAAAAAGAAAACCACTCAACGCTAAATGACCTGTAAGTGATCCTGTTTTGGCGAAGATCAATCCTGTTTCATTAACGTAATAATTACGGAGTGTTCCGGTATTGCCGGTTGGTAAAATGGTTTTCAATCGATCCAAACCAAACTCATCTTTCATCTTCATTAATAACCACACAAAATCTTCCGGTGTAAATAAATTGTATCTGCTCAAGCCGCTTCCATCTACCCATTTTGGTTTTTGCGGAAATCCATTCAAATCATTCTTCAGCAAATGAGCAATGAGCTTTTGTTCATCCATTTCACCAAAGAGCTGATTGCTCACCATCATCAGCGTTTGCTCCGCAAAGAAATTATCGCTGCGGTACATGAGTGGTTTGAACATGGAATCAACCGACTGCGAATAAACAATTTCAGGATTTGAAATTTTGAACCCCTCTGCTGTAATGGTTTGATGAAGGGTATCTTTCAATAATTCCAATGCTGCTTCTAATCCATTCGTTACAAATGGCACTTCCAGTTCTTTTTTTAATTCCTTGCCTTCTGTGATCGTGTATTTATTTTCGGTGCGTGGTCGTGTTACATCAAACGCAGTGGTCTTGCCTGTTTTAAACTGTACATCCCAGTTTACTTCAGGGTCTGTAAATACAATGCCGGAAGTATCCATCTTTCCATCCCGTTCTTCTACATTCCGTTGCTGGATCCATTTAATGTAGTTGCCATATACCGGCAGCGGACTACGCTCTGTCATGTAATAACCCAGGTAATCATCCCATGCCCAGCCATAACCAAGTGCTTCGGCTTTCCAGTTACTGTTATTGATGACGATCGGCTTTGTTTGCTTCTTTAAAAAATCAACAACGGGTTGGGTTTTATAATCAACATGCAGCAGTGTAGGATCACCTGTTGGCTGAATGTATAATGTATCGTTCTCTTCTTTGTATTGCAATCCGGGCAATTGTGTTCCGAGATATTTCATGCCCGCATACAAGGTGGGCAGTTTGGTATTGCTCGCCGGCACAAAATATTTATTGCTGTTGTACTGATGCAGATATTTACTGCTCTCTGTATCATAAACAGCAATACCTACAAACGCATTGGTTAAAGCCGAATCATGAATCAGTTGCTGTTGCAGTTTTGCAACCGTTGCCTGCTTTTGCGATGCACAGGAAAGCAATAGCACCGAACCCAGTATCAATTTACCCAGCGTTTTACTGACCAACATCATGCTTGTTTTTATTCTAAATATACAAGTTTCCTTTTCTTTGCTATACGAAGTGATTGCTTCCTGTAAATTTAATGATGTACTTCCTCCGGCTGTTAAAATACTTTAAGGGATTACTTGTGCCCATCAGCTTATTTGTTGTGTTATTGTTCATTGGCACGGCAGGTTATATGATCATTGAATCGTATGACTTACTCGATGCATTTTACATGACCGTCATTACAGTAGGCACTGTGGGTTACCTAGAAGTACAGCCGTTATCTGATGCCGGTCGCATTTTCACCAGTGTCATTATTATCATCAATATCGGTGCGTTTACTTTTTTTGTTACCTACCTCACCCGTTACCTGCTCGACGGGGAATTCATCCGACAATACAAACATTTGAAAATGGATAACGCCATTCATCAGCTCAACAATCATGTTATTGTATGTGGCTTTGGCCGCAACGGCACACAATGTGCACACATCCTGCACGACAACCACATCCCCTTCGTGGTACTGGAAGAGAAAATAGACTTACCTGAATCACTTCCATTTGAAGTAAAACATTTCGTAAAAGGAGATGCAACAACGGATGAGTCATTGCTTCATGCAGGCATAAAGCGTGCCCGTGCTATTATTGCTACGATGCCGGTTGATGCAGATAATCTTTTTATGGTACTTACTGCACGACAGTTGAATCCGAATATAGTTATCATCAGTCGTGCATCGCACGACAGCAGTGTTAACAAGCTTCGTGTTGCAGGTGCAAACAATGTGATCATGCCCGATAAAATCGGTGGTGCACATATGGCAACAATGGTACTCATCCCCGATGTGGCCGAGCTGCTTTCCTTAATGAGCACACGAAATACAACAGAGTTTAAAATTGAAGAGATAATTGCCAACAATTCCATTCAGCTGGGCGAGCTCAATCTCTGGAAAAACTCCGGCTGCACAATTTTGGGTATAAAAAGTAAGGGCAATTACATTCTCAATCCCGGCCCATCTCACAGCATTGCAGAAGGCGAACGACTTATTATCATGGGTAGTGAATACCAGATTCGTAAAGCGAAAGAATTGGTATAGGAAATGACGCTGAAAGAAAAAACATATCAAACCTGTGTTGCATTAGTGCAGCAAAAGATCAATGTACTGCAAAAAAACCTGCACGACTTATCTGATAGTGCCGGCAACGAAACCAAACGCACTGCAGGCGACAAGCATGAAACAGCATTAGCCATGCTGCAGATAGAACAGGAAAATAACAGCCGTCAATTAAAAGAAGTACTTCAACAAAAAGCTGTGCTCGAAAAACTTGATCCGCATCTGCAAACGGAAATGATTGTGCGTGGCAGTCTTGTGCATACCAACAAAGGCTTCTTTTATATCAGTCTTGGTTTAGGCAAACTGAAAGTAAAAGATGAAACTGTTTTCGCTGTTTCACCTGAAGCGCCGCTGGGAAAATTAATGCTGATGAAGAAAGCTGGTGAGGAATTTCAATTCAACAATACATCTTACGAAATTCTTTCTGTAGAATAGTGGCTCACAGATTTCGCAGATAAACACGGATAAGCCAATAAGAAAATCCGTGCAATCTGTGAGCAAACATATCAATCTCTTTCCTGTGCCCTCAACCAACGTTCCGGTATTTCGCTATGGATCGCCAGCTGATAATCGGTAGCACTGCAGGCAATGAATTTATTATTCGGCATCTGCATCCACCACCGGCCGGTCTTATGACTGCGCAGGAACAGCACATCCGCATCATTAATGGTAGTATGGTATTCACTAAACTGGTGACGTTCTTCCAGCGATGCTTCTGTTTTTCCTTTGCTCAGCCCATCAATAAAATACCAGATCATTTGTGCAATCTGGATCGCTGTTAATTCATCCACATCCAGCTTTGCATTGTAACCATAAATACCGAGTGTACTTAATTGGTCACTTAAACCTGCATAGCGGGTGAGTGTACAAATATCCTGTCCGTTCAATCCGTTTGGTGAAGTTCGGTTTGCGGGTGCATACGCATTGGCCATGGCTGCTATATCAATACTAAGCATATCACTGCTGCGGATCACCGGTTCCATTTCTTCCAACACATCTTTCACCACACCTACACGGAAACAATCGAAACGAAGCCGATCCATTGTTTGCAGAATGGTTGGGTGCACATAATAACTCTGGAAGGCCATGTGATTGTAATGACGAATAAAATTCGGTTCACCCGTGAGCATCTCCATCAAAAAGTTTTCACTGCGGATAGGTGTATCATTACTCAAATTGATAAATGCGTCCACACAACTTGCTTCAATAATTTGCTTCCGTTGTACATAGGCACCATACTGAGCAAGCGTAAGATCATGACTGCCGCCAAGGATCAACACTGTTTTCTTTGCATCCACCAATTCTTTGATCACCGCTTTGGCTGCAGCATACGTATCTTTTAATGCGGAGCCCGCCATCACATTACCGATATCAGCAATCTTCACATCGGGGTGCCAGTTGTATAACCGGTATAAATTTTTGCGGATAGCCGTTGGTGCTTCGCCCAGCGAAATGCCATTACCTGTTCCTCTTTCATCGGTAATACCCAGGATCACCAGGTCAATGTCGGTAAGGTCCGGAAACAGGAATGCATAGGTTTGGATGTGCCGGCCCAGTTGCGCCTCATTCAGTTCTTCATCGCCTAACACTGCCGATAGATCAACCGGCTGCAAAAAATCTTCAATCATCTGTGAATCACTCATGTGTTTTCGTTTCGGTGGCAAACATAAGAAAGAAGGTACAAGAAAATCCAAAAACCAAAAGACAAGGTTCAAGGCACAAGAAGGAAAAGCGGCAAGATGTCAAGTAAAATTTATCCTGCTTTATCCATCCCGTAAATCATCCAAATCCTCCCAAATCATGGTTCAGACCTTATCTTTGCGCCATGGAACAGGTGTTACAACAGATTGAAACATTTAAGAAAGAAATTGAAACCTTGCAGATCGACAGCGCCAAGGCGCTGGAAGAGTACCGCATTAAATTTCTTGGCACCAAAGGGTTGGTGAAATCGCTCATGGGCGAAATGAAAAATGTGGCCAACGAACAGAAGAAAGCTTTTGGTCAGAGCATGAACGAATTCAAGCAGTTTGCTGAAGCGAAATACGAAGAATGGAAAGCACTGACCGGTATCGGCACAGATGATACCGCTGCAAAAGTTGATCTCACATTGCCCGGCGATGCAATGCCCATCGGCAGCCGTCACCCCATCAGCCTTATGCGCAACCGCATGGTGAATATTTTCCAGCGGTTAGGTTTTTCTGTTGCTGAAGGACCGGAGATCGATGACGATTTCCACAACTTCACTGCACTGAACTTACCGGAAAATCATCCTGCCCGTGATATGCAGGATACATTTTATATCAGCACCGATCCTGCATGGCTTCTTCGCACACACACCAGCAATGTGCAGATCCATGAAATGCAGAAAGGCAAATTGCCCATCCGCATTATTACACCGGGTCGTGTGTATCGTAACGAAACCATCAGTGCAAGAAGTCATTGCTTCTTTCACCAGATCGAAGGTTTGTATGTGGATGAAAAAGTGAGCTTTGCCGATCTCAAACAAACGCTCTACTTCTTTGTGCAGGAAATGTTTGGTAAAGATGTAAAAGTCCGTTTCCGTCCTTCTTACTTCCCGTTCACCGAGCCGAGTGCCGAAATGGACATCAGTTGTTTGTTGTGTAACGGCGAAGGTTGCAGCGTGTGTAAGAAAACAGGTTGGTTAGAAATTCTTGGTTGCGGCATGGTGCATCCAAAAGTGTTGGAGAACTGCGGCATCGACAGTAACAAATATTCAGGCTTTGCATTTGGTATGGGCATCGAACGTCCTGCATTGCTGAAATATGGTATTAAAGATATTCGCCTGTTTAGTGAAAATGATGTGCGGTTTTTGAAACAGTTTACGGGAGCGGTGTAAAACAGTTCTAAGTTCTGAGTTGTAAGTTTTAGGTTACAAACGCTTGCACTACTATTTAGCTTTGGTTGTGTCACTCACTTGTACGTTTAGCAATTCTATGCAGCAATTGTCTGAACTGTGATGTGTGAGATTTGTGGGATGAATGAGAAAATGCAATTTCTTACAATAACACAAGTGTGCTTTTAATTTCAGTTTAGATAATATCCCATCAATCCTAATCATCCAACAAATCCCGGTTCAGACAATGGTTCAGACAATTTGCGTTTGCGGTGCAGGAACAATGGGCAGTGGTATTGCACAGGCTTCTGCGCAAAGCGGTATTTATACCTTGCTGTTCGATTTGAACACAGAAGTGCTACAAAAAGCAGAAGCCTCCATCAATAACAATCTGGAATCATTAGTACAGAAACAAAAAATAACGGAGGAACAGCGGAGGAGCATCAGCGGTAATCTTCAATTCATCAACGACATCAATGGTTGTATTGCTGATGTGATCATTGAAGCCATCGTTGAAAAACCGGAAGCGAAAATTGCCTTGTTCAATCAACTTGCAGAGATCAATCATGGTGATACCATTTTCGCCAGCAACACATCATCCCTTTCTATTTCGTTGTTACAAAAATCAATCAACAAACCACAACGGGTGGCCGGCCTGCATTTTTTTAATCCTGCAACTATCATGAAGTTGGTAGAAGTTGTGCATGGAGAACAAACCAAGGAAGAAGTAATTGAACAGCTGGTTGCATTAACAAAACAGATGAATAAAGTACCGGTGATCTGTAAAGATTCGCCCGGCTTTATTGTGAACCGTGTTGCACGGCCTTATTACATCGAGGCATTTCGATTAGTGGAAGAAGGCGTTGCTGATTTTGCAACCGTTGATGCATTGATGGAAGCAAGTGGTTTTAAAATGGGCCCGTTCAAACTCATGGATCTTATCGGCAACGACATTAACTATGCTGTTAGCTGCAGTGTATACGAGCAACTCGGTCAACCCGAACGTTTAAAACCATCATCAATACAAAAAGAAAAAGTAGAATCAAATAAGCTCGGTCGCAAAACCGGGGAAGGCTACTATAAATATTGAAGCCCCCTAACCCCCTAAAGGGGGAATGTAATAACAATCTTCTTCATTTGTGCTAATATTGAACTGTTGAACAATCATTAAATGGATAATCATTCGGATCATAATAACTCCCCTTCAGGGGTTGGGGGCATCTTCGTTACCGGCGGCGCAGGTTTAGTTGGCTCGGCTTTATTGAAACAGTTGTTGCAGGAAAAGCAGGGACCTGTTAAAGCATTGTACCGTACGTCGATGCCGTTGTTGTTAAGTGAAGAAGAAAAACAACAGATCGAATGGATCAAAGGTGATGTACTCGATGTAAATCTGCTCAGCGATATTATGCAAGACTGCAAACAGGTGTACCACAGTGCCGCAGTTGTATCGTACCACAGCAGCCGAAGAGAGCAGATGTACAAGATCAATATTGAAGGCACGGCCAATATGGTAAACATGGCGCTGGAGAATAATATTGACAAGTTCATTCATGTAAGTTCGGTTGCAGCTGTCGGTCGTTTGCGCCAAGGTGAACTCATCAACGAAAAAACAGAATGGACCGAAGAGACGAATAACTCACACTACGGCAAAACAAAATATTTATCGGAGATGGAAGTATGGCGTGGCATCGGCGAAGGTTTGAATGCCGCCATCGTTAATCCATCGGTGATACTCGGCGAATCGAATTGGGAAAACGGTTCGGTTGCTATTTTCAAAAAAATGTATGACCAGTTTCCCTGGTACAGCGAAGGTGGTACCGGCTTTGTTGATGCAAAAGATGTAGCTGCGGTGATGATCCGTTTAATGAACAGCGATATTTCTGCTGAACGTTTCTTGTTAAGTGCCGAACATTTAAGCTTTCGTGAACTATTCACCAAAATTGCAGATGGATTTGGTGTTCGTGCACCACAACGTTTAGCAAAACCCTGGATGGGTGATCTCGTTTGGCGCCTGGAAGCACTTAAAGCCATGGTCAGCAATAAAGAACCTTTGCTCACACGGGAAACGGCCAGCACAGCACAGGTGAAAACTTTTTACGATGCATCAAAAGTGAAACAGATGCTACCCGGTTTCAGCTTCACACCTATTGATGAAACGGTGAAGCGTACCTGTAATTGGTTAAAAGAATTTTATCGTTTGTAATCATTAACCGTCTTCAGGGCTTTTAGCTGCTAATGGGGCTCCACGATTTCCTCACATCAACCGTTTGCAGTATAGAGGCATAAAAAACTTGGTTTATCTTCATCATGATTGCTGCCACGTGCAGTTGTGTGCCTGATTTAAACCAACTATTTTCAAAACCAACTAGCTGCACATGTCTATTTCCAAGCCCCATTTAAGTTTTTGGCAGATCATTAATATGAATGTTGGTTTCTTCGGCATTCAGTACAGTTTTGGTTTGCAGCAAAGTGCAGTGAATCCCATTTACGATTTCCTGGGCGCCAAGCCCGACGAAATTCCCTGGCTTAATTTAGCGGGACCACTCACCGGTTTAATTATTCAACCCATTATTGGTGCCTTGAGCGATAAAACATGGAGTCCACGTTTTGGCCGACGTACCCCTTATTTTTTTATTGGTGCCATGATCTGCAGTGTGGCGTTGTTTTTATTTCCGTTCAGCAGTGCGTTGTGGATGGCAGCCGGTTTGCTCTGGATACTTGATGCCGGCAATAACACAGCCATGGAACCTTATCGTGCATTTATTGCTGATAAACTAGATGCATCACAACAACCAACCGGTTTCCAGGCACAAAGCTTTTTTACAGGGTTCGGTCAAACGTTAGCAAATGTTTCACTATTCATTTTTCCGTTGATCTTTATTGGTAAAACAGGCAAGCTTCCTACCTGGGTATTTGCATCTTTTTTTCTTGGTGCGATTTGCTCCATTGGTTCTATCTGGTGGAGCATACGCACTACACCAGAAATCCCACCAAGTGAAGAAGAGTTGAATACACTCAATGAAAAGAACAAAGGCATGCCGCATCCTGCTATTCAATTTTTTCTTTCGATCATCACGACAGTAATTGCTTACATCATCATTGCCTTCCTACTCATTCCTTCGTTATTTGTAAAAGGTTTGCTGCGGCGTGTATTGAAATATGCAGAAGAACATCCAACATTGAAAATTCTCTTTGCGCAGAATATTGAAATTGTAGATGCCATTACGCAAATGCCGAAAGTTATGTGGCAACTGGCATTGGTGTATCTATTTCAGTGGTATGCGTTGTTTTGTTATTGGCAAAACTCATCCAAGAGCATTGCCTTATCGGTTTGGAATACCACCCCTGAACAGAATCCTGAGTTGTATGAAAAAGCAGTTGGCTGGACAGGTCTCGTAAATGGTTGGTATAATATTGTTACGTTCTTATGTGCATTCGGCCTGGTGTACTTCGCAAAAAAATATTCGCCTAAGCTGGTGCATTTTGGATGTTTAATACTGGCAGGTGTTGGTTTGTTATTCTTCCCTTTTATTGAAAATAAATATTTGCTGTTTCCTGCGATCACCGGGTTTGGTATTGGCTGGGCAAGTATGATGGGTATTCCTTATCTCATTGTGGTAAGTAAAATCCCAAAGGAGCGTTATGGTGTGTATATGGGTGTTATCAATATGATGATCGTAATTCCGATGTTTATTCAAACAACCACGTTTGGTTACATACTAAAGAATTTTCTGAATAACGATCCGGGTAATGCTGTTGCATTCGCAGGTGTATTTCTTGTGATTGCAGCATTGCTTACGTTATTTATAAAATCAGATAAGCCAACAGATGATGTTGTATTGATGGGCGGTGGCGGTCATTAATGAACATTAAAACATGTATATGAAGAGAGCCGGTTTCTATATTGTTTTGATCTGCCTACTTTCTTTATCGTGTACGAATGAAGAAACAAAAGAAGAGCAATCAACTGATCTCAGCACCAAACGTACATGGTGGAAAGAAGCTGTTGTTTATCAAATTTATCCCCGCAGTTTTAAAGACAGTGATGGTGACGGTATCGGTGATCTCAAAGGCATCATCTCTAAACTGGATTATATTAAATCACTCGGTATTGATGCGGTGTGGTTAAATCCCGTTTATGAATCGCCTAATAAAGACAATGGTTATGATATCAGCGATTATCAAAACATCATGAAGCAGTTTGGTACGATGAATGATTTTGATGTACTGTTGAAAGGTTTTCATGATCGTGGCATTAAAGTGATGATGGATCTTGTGCTCAACCATTGCAGCAACGAACATAAATGGTTTAAAGAAGCAAGCAAATCACGCAGCAGTCCATACTATCATTATTTTCACTGGTGGCCTGCGGAAAAAGGTGAACCGCCTTACCGTTTCAGCATCTTCGATGAGAAAGGTTATGGCTGGGAGTTCAACAAACCCACCAACTCCTACTACCTGCATTACTTTGGCGATTTTCAACCCGATCTCAATTGGGAAAATCCTGCGTTACGTCAAGAGATCTATACCATGATGAAGTATTGGGCGAAGAAGGGTGTGGATGGCTTTCGTATGGATGCATTTGCTTTCATATCAAAAGATACCACCTGGCCCGCACTTCCTGCAGAATACAATGGTAACTGGACATTGTATTATGCAAGCGGTCCGCATTTGCATGAGTACATCCAGGAAATGAATAAGGAAGTATTAACTCCTTATAAACTTGTTACCGTTGCAGAAGCAATGGGCGATGTGCCACGTGTAAAACTGTTTGTTGATGAAGACCGTAACGAACTGAACATGGCGTACAACTTTGAAGCAATTGATTTTGGTTACTTACCCAATGAATACAAAATGCCTGACCCCAATGGATGGGATCTTGTGAAATGGAAAGGCATCTACAAAAAATGGGATAGTGCATTTACAGAAAAAGGATGGGGTACCATGTATCTCGGCAATCACGATCAGCCACGCATGGTTACACGTTGGGGAAACGATGCACCTGAGTTCAGAGAGTTATCATCGAAAATGCTCACCACGTTTATCCTGAGTATGCGTACAACTCCTTATTATTATTTTGGTGATGAGATCGGCATGAGTAATATCAAGTTCGACAAAGTAGAAGATTACAATGATGTGGAACTGCACACCAACTATGCGCAGGTAAAAGCAAAAAGCGGCGACATGAAACGGTTTCTTGAAGGCATGAAAATTTCTTCACGTGATAACGGACGCACACCCATGCAATGGGATACAACAACGGGAGCTGGTTTTACAACAGGCATGCCGTGGCTGAAAATAAATCCCAACTACAACACAGTGAATGTTGCTGCTGCAGAAAAAGATGCAAACAGTTGTCTGAATTATTTCCGTAAGATGATCAAGCTGCGGAAAGATAATGAAACACTTATTTACGGAGCATTTACATTGGTTGATGCTGACAATCCCGATGTATTTGCTTTTACAAGAGAATTGAAAGGAAAGAAATTTTTAGTGTTACTCAATTTCAGAAATAAAGAGGTGAGTGTAAAAACCGGAATTGATGTAAGGAAAGCTGAAGTACTGATCAATAATTATACAACAGCTCCAGTTGCAGATAAACTGCGGCCTTATGAAGCGGTCATATTTAAATTATAAGAAATGAAAATTCTTTGCATAGGTGAAGCGTTAATTGATATGATCTGTACCGATAAAGGTTCGTCTTTATCACAGGGAGAGCATTTCCTGAAAAAACCCGGCGGCGCACCTACGAATGTAGCTGCAGCTATTGCTGCATTGGGCGGTGAGGTTGATCTTTCAGCAAAAGTTGGAGCCGATCCGTTCGGTGATCACTTGATACAGGTCATGAAAGAGTTTGGAGTAAGTACGAATCACATGTTGCAGGATGCAAACAGCTTTACCACATTTGCATTTGTATCACTCATGCACAATGGCGAACGTGATTTTTATTTCAATCGTGGTGCCGATGGTCAGTTGAGTGAAGATGATGTAGAGAAGATCGATCTTGCTGATTATTCCATTGTGCATTTCGGATCAGCAACTGGTTTTTTGCAAGGTCCGCTACACATGGCTTACCTCAATCTGCTATCCCGTTCTTTACAGCAAGGTTGTTTTGTAAGTTTTGATCCCAACTACCGGCATTTATTATTCAGAGATAATACAGAATCATTCATTCTTCAGTCCTGGCATTTCTTACGGCATTGTCATTTCTTTAAAGTGAGCGATGAAGAAGCAATCATGTTATCACGAAAACAAACGGTGGAAGAATCTGCTGCTTACTTTCTCGAAAATACAACTGCTGTGTTTGCTATTACACTTGGCAAAGATGGCACCATGCTGGGTATACGCAATCAAACAGTGATCATTCCAAGTATCGCTGTTCAGCCTGTTGATACAACAGGTGCAGGCGATGCATTTACAGGTGCAGTGTTATATCAACTTCGGAATTACAGTTTACAACAGATCAATATGCTTACGGCAGATGATTGGAAAACCATCATCAGCAATGCTAATAAAGCGGGTGCACGCACCTGTGAGTATCTCGGCGCTATGGAAGCATTTAAACATTTAAGTAACGATATTTTCAATTAAGGTTATGTACACGTTCGGAGTTCATGAACATATCAATGCGCTGCTCAAAGAACATCAGATAGATGTGGGAGGAAAAGACAATCCGTTTTATACAAGGTTTCTTGCAGACACTTCCGCCATCTTTGAATTATACCTGCAACTGTATGAGCATTATCCGGCAACTGAAACATTGTTTGATGAGTTGATCACAACGATCATCAAAGCATATAAACAACGACCGGAAGTTTTAAAGCAACGTGATATACAAAAGCTGGAACAGGAACATTGGTTCCTCAGTAATAAGATCAACGGCATGAGTTTGTATGTCGACCGTTTTTGCGGCAACATTAAAACGCTTGAGACAAAACTTGATTATTTCGAAAATCTCGGCGTTAACTTTCTTCACCTGATGCCCGTATTTGAAAGTCCGGCCAATGAAAGTGACGGCGGTTATGCTGTTTCCAATTTCAGAAAAGTAGATGAGCGCTTTGGTTCACTTGAAGATCTCCTGAACTTACAGGAAGAAATGCGTAAACGCAACATGTACCTGATGATCGATATTGTGCTCAATCATACTTCACATAAACATGAATGGGCATTGAAAGCAAAAGCAGGCGAAAAAAAATACCAGGATTATTTTTATTTCTACCAGGACAGGAGTTTGCCTGATCAATATGATAAAACAATGCCGGAGATCTTTCCTGAAAGTTCACCCGGCAGTTTTACTTACATAGAAGAATGCAATAAATGGGTGATGACAGTGTTTCACAATTACCAATGGGATCTGAATTACACAAATCCTGTTGTGTTTATTGAAATGCTTGATAACATTTTCTTTTATGCAAATCTTGGTGTAGATATTTTGCGAATTGATGCCCCTGCATTTATCTGGAAACAATTGGGCACTACCTGTCAGAATTTACCGCAGGCACATACCTTGTTACGTTTAATTAAACAATGTGTGCAGGTAGCATCGCCGGGTATGGCATTGTTGGGTGAAGCCATCGTTGCACCAAAAGAGATCATGAAATATTTTGGTACTGATAACTATACGGCACGTGAGTGTGATTTTGCCTACAATGCTACGCATATGGCATTGCAGTGGGATATGCTGGCAACAGGTGATACCAAAGTAATGCTGGCTGCACAGCACGAACTTCTGCAAAAACCTTATGGCACATCCTGGATCACTTACACCCGTTGCCATGATGATATTGGTTTGGGTTATGATGATAATATGATCGAGCAGGCAGGCTATAATTCCTATGCACATCGAAAATACCTGAAAGAATATTACTCAGGAGTTCACGAAGGTTCACCTGCAGTTGGTGCTTTGTTTTCGAGTAATCCAAAAACAGGTGATGCACGCATCAGCGGATCATTAGCTTCCTTATGCGGATTAGAGAAAGCGTTGAATGCGAAGGACCAGGCAGCGATCGATCTTTCTATCCAGAAAATAGTGATGATGCAGGCGCACAGTTTCTTTCTTGGTGGTGTGCCGATGTTATTCTATGGCGATGAAGTTGGCTATACAAATGACTATTCTTATTTGCAGGATGAAGGAAAGAGTTATGATAACCGATGGATGCATCGGCCGGTCATTGACTGGACTAAAAATAAAAAAGCTGAACAGAAAGGAACAGTTGAAGAAATTGTTTTCAGCGCAACAAAAAAGTTACTATCAATAAGAGGTCAATTGTCTGTTGTAGCAGACCGCAGTAATCTCATCTGGCTGACGCCACATAATGTTCATGTAGCAGGTTACATCCGGCAAACAGATGAGCAACGCTTGTTCTGTGTATTTAACTTCAGCAATGCAGCAGCCTATTTAACCTGGTATGCATTTAAAGAGAAAGGAAACCCTCCAACATCACTGGTTGATCATTGGAGTGGGAAAATTTATGAAGTGGGGCAGGATCATGAATTTTTGGTGCTGCCGCCTTATGGATTTGCGTTGCTGGAAGGTTGATCATTAAGCTTTCCTGATTAAATAGTGTAGTATGAATGTTTAGAGATCCCTCCTTCGTCGGGATGACGATACGTTGATTGTATAAAGCTGCTTCATTAATTGAATCGTATTACTAACTGTTATCATACTTCTTCATTAAAGCCAACAAAACCCCATTCGTCCAGCCAAAACCATCCTGACCTGCATACTCCCCACCGCCGGCTTCTAAATGCGTATCAACCACATTGTATTTCTCCATCAATTTACCGGTGCGTTGATAGACATCGGTGTTAAGTTGTATCCAGCGTTTGGCAACTGTTGCGGCAAGTTCAGTATGACCATAATTTTCCAATCCAATCACACTCATCCATTGCAAAGGTGCCCAGCCATTCGGTGCATCCCACTGCTGACCGGTTGTTTTCAATGTAGTTGTTAATCCGCCGTCTTTTAAAAATTCTCTTTCAAGTATTGCTGCCACTACATCGGCTTGTTCCTGTGTAGCCATTCTAAAAAACAAGGGAGTAACTCCTGCCAATGTTTTGATCTGCTTCTGCGAATGGCTCACACTGTCATAATCAGTAAAGAACTGTTGCGATTCATTCCAGCAGTAATGATGAATTGCCTGTTTTCTTTGTGCTGCTAAGTCAAGATATTTCTGAGCAGTCTTCTCATCGCCTTTTAACTTGTAAGCTTTGGCAATAGTTTCTTCTAAATGAAACAGTAAACAGTTAAGATCTACAGGTACGATCTCGGTTGTGTGGATTGTCGCAAAATCATTGTCATCTTTAAACCATCTGCAACTGTAATCCCAGCCAGATTCTGCACCGGCACGTAAATGTGCATACAATGCTTCTGTAGGTTGTTTGGCGGCATGCATCAGTTCCACATCTTCACGATACGATTCCGGTCTTGCTGTATGGTATGCATCACAATAACGATTCATCAGTTCGCCTTCTTCCATCAGCACCAGATGTTTTTCAAAACGATGTTCGGCAGCAATATCATCGGCACCCAGCATCCAGAACTGATATTCTTTTTCTAAGGCAGGAAGATAATCAGTAAGAGCAGCTTCGCCTTTAATCTCCATCATTAACTCCACCATCAACGCATAAAAAGGTGGTTGCGAACGACCAAGATAATAAGTGCGGTTACCATTGGGAATAAAACCGATGGTATCAATCAGATGCGTGAAATTGTTCACCATGTTTTCGATCATTTCAACCATACCCGATTCTTTTAAACCAAGCATGGTGAAATAACTGTCCCAGTAATATACTTCGCCAAAACGACCGCCCGGAACAATGTATGGATTTGGTAATGGTATCAATGAACCACGTTTCACAGTATCAGGTTCACGAGTGAGCACCTGCCACAACGCATGAATATGTTCTGCTACACTTTCCTGTGTATCGGTATGGTAATCGGCGGCAAAGACATGCGGCAGTTCAAAATGTTCCAGCACAAATGAACGCAGGTCGAATCCCGGGTTAAGTTTTTCTTCGTTGTATTGCGCAAGAATAAGTTCAGTTGATTGTTTAGCCGTGCAATCGACAAATGTCTTACCATCTTCAAACACCTGTTGCATTTGCACATCTTCAAACAAAGGACTCAATTCAAAAATTTCTTTCTCTTTCACGATCAATGCCCTCCTTTCACTTTAATATCAACTACTGCTGCTGTTTTTGGTTGCAACCGTTTAAACACAATCAGCAGTACGATCAAAATACATATAGGTACCAATGAAAAATAAAAGGCAGTTTGTCCGCCATATGCTTCAAAAATATTTCCTGTAATGATGGACCCTGTGGAACCGCCTAATGCAGAGAACACAACAATTAATCCACTCATTGATCCATGTCGGTGCGCAGGAAGATTACTTAAGATAACAGAGTTGATGGCAGGATAAATTGGCGCAAGGAACAAACCAATCAACGGGAAAATAAATGCTACCAATGGAACATCGGCCAGGCTATTCACCGTTATGCCGGTAATATTTTTTGTTAATGGAACAGCAAGTAAAACCAATGTACCTGCAGCCAGCAAACAAACAACCAATACAATCAGCCAATCTGCTTTTCGTAATATCAATCCTGCAAGAAACCGGCCCAATGCGATGGAGGCCGATAAGATACTTGCCATTTGTATACTCAAGCTTGTGGAAAGTTGTAAAACATCTTTGTTGAATGTAGGCAACCAGCTCATAATACTTTGTTCGATCAACACATAAAAGAATGCACTGAAGATAAACACAAGTACAAGTGGTAAGAAAATAAGCTTCAGCATTTCTACAAAATCATCAGATGCTGACTTTGATTGCTCTGCTTCTTTAATACTCGATTCATCAAGCTTTGTAGTGAATAACAATAAAAATGCAACAACAGCCAGCCCTCCCAGAATATAATACGTATTGAACCAGGTGGTTGATTTGGGATCATTGTTATCAACCATGGATGCAAACAGGAAATAACCTGTTAACACGCCAACCATAAAAAATGATTCGAGAAAATTCATAAAGCTGAGATGCTCATTCTTTGATTTGGTGACCAAGCCAATGGTGGCAAACACACTTACCTTGATCAATGCAAATCCAATACCGGCAGCAGCAAATAACATCTTCGTCATAATAAAACTACTTACTGAAGGAATGATCAAACACATCACGGCAATCAACCCCAATGAAATAAGCATTGTTTTTTTATACCCGATCTTGTTTACATAAGAAGCAATTAAAAAAGAAGTGATGGCAATGCTGAGATCTTTAAATGCTTCAAGCACACTGGCCGAGCCTTTTGAAACATCAAAGTTTGCCTGCACCTGCAATATAACAGTGCCCACACTGTTAAGCAGAATGGCAAAAACAAAATAATTAAGGAACAGCGAGATCTTAATGCGAAGGTTGGTCATGGCAAGTAAATAAAACGTGTATTTAAATATACCCGTTACCGATCACTTACCAAAGCATTTTCATTATAAAGAACCGCCTTTTACAAGTATTGATTCAACGCAAACGTTTTCGGAAACTTCTTCACCTTTTAAACGCCCCAGCATTTGAGAAAAAGAGAGTTTACCGAGCTTGTAACCACTTGTTTCAACATACGTAATTACCGGATTATACATCGTTGGAATAAAGCCATTGCTGATGCTGATAACAGCAACATCTTCCGGCACTTTTAAATTAAGTTGATGGATTGCACGCATCACACCAATTAAAATAAGATCACCCATGCAGAAAATAACATCAGGTGGATTGGTTGATTGTAATGCAGCTTTTGCAAGTTCATACGAAGGTTCGGGCTGTTCAGGAAAATGAAGTGTAATATTTGCAGAAGGAAGTTGTTGTTTGAATGTATCAACAAACGTTTTGCTGCGCACTCTTGAAATACTTAAGTGCGGATGACCAAACAAAGCCAATACATTTTGTTTTTTCTTTTCAATGATCGCTTCAGCAGCAAGCCTGGCTGCATCAGCATCAGATAAACAAACAGTATGAAATCCTTTTTCTTCCGGCACACGATCAAAAAACACAACAGGTATTTTCAAATCTTCGAGTTTATGGAAAGGTGCCATGTCCTCTGTTGCAATCGATACTGTTGCAAATACACCCATCGCCATATTTTTCCGGAAGATGTTGAGATTCGCTGTTTCAATCTCTACATTATCTCTCGATTGCATAATCAATACAGAATAACCAAACTTACGTGCCTCATCTTCAACCGCAGCAATAAATGAATCATAAAAGAAATTATCAATAGAAGGTACAAGCAAACCCAACACATTGCTTTGTCTTGTACGCAATTGCACTGCATAACTGTTTGGCTCGTATTCCATTGCTGCTGCCAGCTCTTTCACTTTCAATTTGGTGGCTGCTGAAATATCCGGATGATCTTTCAACGCACGTGAAACAGTGGAGATGCTGATACCAAGGGCTTCGGACAGCTTCTTAAGTGTACTTTGCTGCATGTACTATTCTTTGAACTGGAAATATAATCGTTAATCAGGCTAAAGATAAATTTTTTCTTCATCCAGCCTGAGAAAAGAAATAACAACAACTAAAAGACAAGAACCTGCTGCAGAACGATGCACAACTGCGAATCCATTAAATAAAATCGCCCCTGTAGAAACAGAGGCGAGACAATTTATACTACTGATAAAAAAATTAATTTGCTCCATCAACATTTGCTCTTGCAATAGCATAGCCGCCAATAGCATTACCACATTTCAATCCTTCTTCACAATCGCTTCTGTAATGAATAGCACCATACAATCTTGAAAGTGACGCTTCTTTTGCCATATTCTCATAAGCTGTTTTACGTGCAGGTATAATGCGCCCAAGAATTGTAGCAGCTGCTCCACTGAATGTAGAGTGGCCGCTTGTATAACTTGGAAAGTTGGGTAGGCCAGTCCATGTTTTAATTTCAGGATTCACCTGCGATGGTCTTGGATTGAAATAAAAAAACTTTGCTTCCCAGCAAGCTATGGCAGCATCCATCATACTCATGTTCAATAAAGCCATGTTACGAGCCCAACGCACTTCACTGAAACGTTGCCCAAGAAAATCATCAGCAGCAATTGCATTCCAGTGACCAGGTGGTGTATGTGTTGCTAAACCATCGGCCCAGTAATGAACAATAGCAAGCTCTTCACGTGTTGCATTTTTACTGTAATGCAATACTTCTGCCACTTCCTGTTTGAATTTTTCTGATTTGGTTGATGGCGGCGGACCGGGACGCACAGCAGTAACCAATGTTGCAGAATCAAATAACCATGTGCGCACACGACCAAACAATGGTAACATCGGCGGTCGCTTCGGCGACTCCATACTGATCCACGGCATTTCACCCGTTGCTGCAGTTTGTGTTTCGAATTGTTGCCAAATCGCTGGCGTGCCAACTGCGGCACCTGCTCTGTCGCCTCGTGCACGTGTAACAAATTTCTGCGCAACTAATCTTCCCAATGCTTCACCCGCTTCAATATCACTCCGCACATTCATGCCTGCCATTATTCTTGCATTCTTATGTTCAGTTGCAAATTGTTGGATAGCAGCCTGCTCACCAGGGAAAAATAATTTCAACATTTCCACCATCACACCAACAACCGCTGCATCTTCACTTGGGTAAGATGGCAGATCAGTTTGCGGGAGCAACGTAGTAATCGTATTATTGATCTTGTAAGGTGCTGAACGATTGTACAATTTTTTATAATGCCATGCTGCTACCAATGCATCATATTGTGCAGCGCTTATATAAGCATATGCACGTGATGCATAAGGCGGGTTGGCAAACGGGAACTGCGGATTATTAAATGGATTGTTTGCATCAGGAACCGGGTATGTGCCATCAGGATTTTGAAACGGAGGCAAGTTATATTTTGCAACCAGTCCACGCATTATTTCATTCCAACGGAAGACCGCACCTGCACTCCAATAATTCATGCGTTCTTTTTGTGCGCCCGTCATCGTTTTTTGATAGCTTTTGATCTCGTTGATCTCGGCGGTGTAACCCGGTCCGCTTGTTGCACCCGGAGTTGCTACAGCAAATTCATCGGGAGTTGTAAGCAATACCGGCTTCCATGTACCTGCATTGAGATCAATATTTGCAGGATTTAATGCAGGCGCATTCTTTGTGCGTTCTGTAATTTCTTTACTGCATGATGCAACAGTAACACACAGCAGTACCACAGCAGTAATTTGTTTTATGTTGATGTACATGATTTCGTTTTTACTTGTGTTAGATCAGTTTGTGTCTTGCTTATTCTTTTTCTCTTTTCTATTGAGATCAAATACATAAAACACAGCTCCGTTTACATTGAAACTTTGCCCCATGTTTCTTCCGGCAATTACCTGGCTTGCTCCTCCGGTTAAAGAAAGCTGCGGCTTGTTACGAAACACATATTTGACGTTTGCACCAAGTGAAGTGGCATTCATGCGATTGCTGATAAAAGGCATATTGTTTTGTGTGATATCAAAGCCACCTCTTGTGGTCCAGTTATTCAATACTGCTTCAGCAATTAACCATTGTGTGCGGTAGCCTGCACGAATGTTATAACTGGTTGCGTTGGGCATATCCACTTCATTCGAAAGAATAAACCGGTCACTATAATACGAATCACGATCAAGTGTAACATTGCTTCTGTACACATAAGTAGCAGATGCAGTTGCAAACCACTTGTTATCGTAATAGTAATCGAGCATCAATCTTGCCATTGCTGTTTTACTTTGCAAACCAATCGACAATGGTAACAGATCGGCTGTATAATTGCTCATTGGCAGCGAACCGCCCAGCAAGCCAATTAATGCCACACGACTGCTATAAATTTTTTTATTGATTGCCCTGTATTTCAACATCAGACTGAGATCCTGCATACCCTGTTGTCCTCTTAATGTTCCTGCACTGGCTTTTGTTACCACATACGGCACATTAAATAATACATTCAGTTTATTGGAAACGCCGTAGTTGCCCATTATAGCAAACATTTGTGTGCTTACTGTTCCAAGATTGAGGTTCTCCCTTTTCTTTGTTCCTTCCCAATATTCTTTCCAACTGCTGTAAGCGTAACCGGGGCCAACACAGAATGCATTCTTCTCCATCATGATGGCATCAATATCTGTTTGGGCAGATGATTGTTTTGCTGCAATAAACAGCAACATAAACAATAAAAGGTTTATCGATAATTTCATTTGATGATTGTTTTGCAACACCTGTTGCTTTGGGTAACTGTTAGAATTTTACTGTGCAACCGATGTTAATTGAGTAATCAGCAAAAGCAGCATCGCCTTGAGCATACACACCTGTTGCTTTTGTTCGTTGTTTATCAGCATAACTCTGTGTGCGGTTTTTGCTGAACCAATAAGGCACAGTTGCAAACAGGCTTGCTTTTTTAAACTGGTAAGCGACACCTGGTTCTACACCAAAAATGCGACCCGGACGACGGAAGCCACTGCTTCCACCAATAATATCTTCTGATGGAACAACTTCCAAACGAACACCTGCTGATGCTGAAAAAGCACCCACCATCAGGTTCAGTCCGCCACGCAACATGTATTGATCGGGCACACTCATTACACTGCTTCCATATAAAATATTTGTAGCAGATGTTGTACCACCTCTAGCAGTTGATACACCATTGTGTTCACGTGGATTGCTGAGATAATAAAAATTACCGTAAGCACTCAATGCTTTTGTGAATACATAATAGCCATTCAATTCAAGTGAAATGCCTGTGCCGCCATCACCTAACTGGATCGATTGATCAACAGGACCTAATACTTTTGTTGAATCGTTTTTCCAGAAGAAATCATTATAGCGGTAATCGCCGGTTGGTAATTTTAATCCAAGACCTACCTGTATATTTCCCTTCTTACTTTTTACGGGATCGAGCATCCAACGATAAGCCGTAATACGGATATCACCCATACCGAACGTTGTTGTTTCTCTTCTTGCATTAGGGTTTGTGCTGCTGTTGCCATAATGCTCATACATCGATGAACGACGATTAGAAATAAGCGGCATATTTACGGCAAGCGACATGCGTTTGTTGAGTTTACGTACTAAGGTGAAATCAAGTGCATGCTGCCAGTTGCGTACATCGGTGCCCTCTTCCACACGATGTTTTTGCTCTTCGGTTCCTACAAAATGACGGAATGAATGAAAATAACGGTAGCCCGTTGTTAATTGCCATTTGTGATTGTCTTCTGCATCAGCATGACTTACTGTGCACATTGCCCCGTTACTTCGGACAGCAACGCAACCTTGCGCAGCAACATCATTCACAATAAAAGAAACTAAAGCGATAAGCATTAATTGTAATACAAATATTTTTTTCATTTCAATAATAGTTTGGTTGTTGATTGTAATCGATCAGGTGTTTATCTGTTAGCTCTAAGTTTGATCCGTTGCACGATCAGTTCACCCAACTGCCGGCCAGCCTTTAATCCTTCCTCATTATCGAAACGATAGTGAATACCACCATACAATCTCGACATGGCAGCTTCAGCAGCTGCCGCACGAAATGATTTGATCTCACGGTTCGCAATTCCAAACTCCAGTAATGAAGTATCAGTAAATGAAAGCTGATCACCAAACCACGACGTCATCGTTTCAGCTGCTGCCGCAGAGTTAGTAGCATGGCCACTCACATACGAAGGGAAAGGAGGTGTTTGAATGTAAGGGCGCCATTCCTGGTCAACATGTTTATTGATCGCTGTTTCAGGGCGAACATAATTGCTTTTGTACTTTTCTTCCCATCCACGAATGAATGCATCAAAAAATGCAATGGAAGTAATGGCATATGCACCAACAGTTGAATTAAAATCGGCCTTTGCTGCTTTCGCTGCAATACCAACAATATTCAACCAATGGCCCGGAGGTGAAAACTTTTTGGTAGCAAACATGACGTGTCCGCTCACATTCATTTTAAACGGATTATCGTCCCAGAAATCTGCAATATGTTTTTGTTCATCCGTTAAACTATCGCCCACATTTTTTACTTCCATCATTGCTTCATAGTAAGTGCTGTTTTTATTTGTAACATCAAATACAGGCGGACGTGGAATTTCAAACTGCGAAGAACTGTCTAACACCATTGGGCGTATTTTACCCCAATGCGGCTCCACTGCAGTTGCATACATAGGTGGTGTAGGTAACCAACGGCCATTTTCTTCACGCACGGTGAATTTTTCTGCGCCACGTGTGGCAGCATAGTTGTCGCCTTTGCTCCATTTCATAATTGTGGCAACAATGGTATCAGAAAAAGCAATTGTATTCTCCAGCATATCTGATGGCATACCTGCTGAATCAGCATTTGATTTCAGTTCATTGTAATACTCCATCATGCTGCCTTCAGGAAAGGTAACAGCATTACCAACTTTTGTAAACGCAAGCAATGCAGCCAACGAAAAATCAATTGGTGCTTTCGTTGTATCAGGTTTTGGCATTGGCGGCATGTGTTTTATTTGTCCGCTCATGCTTCTGTAATTTTTATCGCCAGCCGCTACACATTCGTATGCTGCAATATTTGCATACACATAATTACGTGCAGCGATCATAGGCGGAAAATTATTTTCCAATACAACGTTATTGAGTTTCTTTACTGTTCTGCTGTATAACAAAGGGTCATTGGTATATGCCTTATAATCTCCATTGGGTTTGCATGCAATCATAAATACTGCAACGATTGCTGCGAATACAATTTGTTTCATCTCTGAGTCTTAATTTTTTTGTAGTGGTCTTTTGTGCGCCCTTCAACTGTATAGGCGTCGCACACTTCAACTGCGGATTGTTAGTGAGCTAACCCCACCCCTTTGATCATGTTGTTTGTGCAAACCTCTGCTGCCCTCCGAGCGGAGCAAGATCTCCGAAGAAGGAATCAACAGCTTACACATTCATTAAACGAAAAGAATGAGGAGCAATTATGCTGTTACTTCAGGAGGTTGTTCTGCTTTAAGAATAAACGCAGACAGAGTAGTTGCTGAAAAGGTATGGTTGAATGGTTGATGCAGTTTGTCTAATGCGTCGAGCGACCACTGACTTAACTGCTCACAATAGTCAAATGAAAAAGCTTTGTACGATGTGGCAGGTTGCTTACCTGATTTTTGTTGCTGCTGGTTTTGCAGATCGTTCACCAGTTTAAAGAAATTTTCCCTTGCATTTACTATTCGTGCCTTGCCTTCATCAGGAATGCACTTGTAGATCATTTCACCGCCTTCGAGCTTACGTTCTACATATTTGTAATGCATGCCGTTAATGGTAATATCACCACTTACCCGTTCAAATTCTTTCCAATCGGTTTGATAAGGCAGGCTTACAGGTGCACGCACTTCAATTAATGCAGATGCATCGTACTCTTTGTTATCAAGCTTTTGTTCGAAATGTGTATCGGCTTTTTGCTGTACATAATCCATTACAACCCGGTAACCAAACCAGTTGAACAGAAGTATCGTGAGGAAAAATATGGAAGCAATTATTCGCAACAGCAATTCGTTTTTGGCTTTCTAAAGATAAAGGAAATCCCTTACCTGCAAAGCATTTAACGACGGAACAATTTTTAAAATATTATCATATTCTCCGAAATCGTTTGCAGCATAATGGCCGGTAATGGCCACCGCTTTCATCCCAGCTTTTTGGGCAGCTTCCACTCCTTTTGGGGCATCTTCAAACACAATGCAATGCTCAGGCGGGGTTTGCAAAGCATCTGCCAGTTTCAACCATGTTTCAGGATGTGGTTTGCTGAGTTGCACATCATCGGCTCCCACAATTCCGGTGAAGTAGGAGCGAAGCTGCAGTTGATCTAAGGCAAAATCAATATTGGCCTGATTGCTGGCGGTGCCAATACCCATTGGAATCTTTTGTAAAAGAGCTGCATCTAAAAATTCTCTGGTGCCTTCCAACACCGTTATTTGTTTACCATAAAGTTGACGGTAGCGCTCTTCTTTGGCGTCCACAATTGCTTTGGCTTCCTCTTCAGTAAATATTCGCCCGGGTATCAATCGATTCATGAGTTCTGCGCCATTGCCATACAGTTCATTCATTAATGCATCACCGTGCAGCGGACTGCCCATTTCGGCTACCACCAGTTGCCATGTTTTGAAATGCCATGGCATGGTATCGATGAGTGTACCGTCGAGATCGAAGAGAAAGGCTTTAGTCTTCATGAAGCTGTCCAAGTATTAAACGTCTAATTCCGTTTTTTAATAGTGAAACGTTAAAGTTAATAAGTAACCCTAATTTACAATCAGACAACTTGAGATAAGTTAACACTTGTGCAGTATCATTATCCTGCAATGCTCTTACTGATTTTATCTCTACAATCAGTTTATGTTCTACCAGTAGGTCGGCTCTGTACCCAACTTCCAATTTCACTTCTTCGTACGTTAATGGAAATCCTTTTTGTTGTTCAACATAAAGTGTCCGTTTTCGTAATTCATAAGCGAGACATTCTTCATATGCTTTTTCTAAAAGTCCGGGGCCAAGTGTTTTGTGAATTTTAAGTGCAGCATCAACTACTTGAGTAGCGATTTCATTTTCTGTCATAAGTGTTTTTTTGGTAGCACAAAGTACACAAAGGATTTCATCAAGTCAACATAGGAACCCGGCAAGAAAAGTATCACCAAGAAAATGAAGGATGCCACGAAGAACACAAAGAACCCTCCGAGAACTTGGTGTATTCTTTGTGTTCTCTGTGCTACTGCCTCTTATTCACAAATGTTTTCTTCTGCACACCAACCCCGTAAACTGTTACGCTTTTCCAATTAGCTGGCAACACTGTTTTTAATTGCATAATACCTGTCGGCGTAATTTCTAATCCGCCAAAACCCATCAGCACACTTTGTAAAATCCCACCTGCACCGGTAGCGAAGTATGGATTAGTGCCTCCTTTTGTTTCTGCAATTACACGAAACGGCGGATTGAGATTTGGAATGAACGCATCTTTAAACCAATGATAGGCTTTTGTTGCATCACCTAACCTTGCGTACAATGTTGTAAATACTGCCTGCGTCATAGCTGGTGTTCCTTCGTTGGGAACACGCTGTTCGTAATACTCCAGATCTTTACGGATGGATACGGCATCCTTTATTTCTTTCAACGGATACGCTAATAAATTTACATCCGCCTGTTTAATGCCTTCACCATTATAAGTTGCATGTTCTCTTGTTACACCATCAGGAAATTTCAACACAGGAATGTTATTCGCCACGTTCAGCCAATCTGCATTGGGAAGTATGCCCAACAATTTCGCTGCATCTGTTGCAAATTGTAAGTTGGCTTTTGCGGCAGCATTCGTAAAGGCGTTATTGTCTACATTCTCGGCCCACTCATCTGCAGCCACTACATTTTTAATATCATACTTTCCATTGCCGTTACGCTCCACTCTGCTTGCCCAGAAATCAGCTGTTGCACTAATGATGGGATAACCTTTTTCACGTAACCACACTTTATCCTGTGTTACACAAAAATAATTCCATGCAGCAATGGCAACACATGCAGTGATGTGATGTTCGAACGGACCACTCAATGCCCACACCGGTGTTTCTTCCACACCAGTTTCTGCACTTTCCCAGGGAAACATGGCTCCCTTATATCCTTTGCTGAATGCATTACGCTTTGCTGCTTCTAATCGTTGGTAACGATACTCCACCATACTTTTTGCCAGCTCAGGTTTTAATACAAGCAATGCAGGATACATCCACAACTCTGTATCCCAAAACACATGACCGTTATAACCCAACCCGCTTAAACCCATTGGTGATGGCGACAATGCTGTGCCTTCCCTGGAAAAAGAATACAGATGATAGAGCATACTGTTGATGTCTTGCTGATCCTGCGCTGCTGCAGCATCACCTTCAATTGTAATGCGACTGCTCCATAACTCATCCCATGCTTTGTTATGAAACTGAAGTAAACGTTCACGCCCTTCGAGCTTTGCATAGATGGTTAAACGTTCGGCTTCATTCAACGGATCATCATGATGTGCAGAAGTGATAGATGAACCTGCAATGGAGTAACGATAGGTTTCGCCAGCTTTTAATTGCTTGTTGAATTTTACGAGATGCATATTGTTATCCCACATCTCATGAATGACTCTTGGTTCGCTGCCATGATGTTCAGAAAACAAAAATGTATTGCTTGCACACATCAGCAATTTACCCGTCGGGCTTTTTGCGGATGAGGTGAGTAAGCTCATGGTTACATGCGGACGATCGATTTCATTGTAATAATTCTGTACATCTTTTAATGCATCGGGTGCTTCCATTACGCTGGCTCCGGATATACTGATATTTTTTTTCGGTGTAATAACAATATCCATCAGAACTGTAAATGGCAAATGACGCAAAGAATAATAAGTATAGGTTACAGTTGCTTTGTCTGCATAATCAAATGTTGTGGTGAAACTGGCATGCTGCATGTCCAGCTCCTGTTTCATATTTGAAGCTGATTTTGTATCAATGCGTTTGCCATCAATTTCAAGATAACTGTTGAGCAGATTGAAACTCTTTAAAAAATTACTTACTCTGCCCCGGCCATACAGATCATATGCACCTGCTAACACTACTTCTTTTACTTTAAACGGTTCGGGTGATGACACCACACCGATCATACCGTTGGCAACGGTGATACCGTAGTAGTTTGAAGGATCGAAATTGGTGGCCGTTATTTTCCAGGGATCAATTTTTTGTGCTGTTGCTGAAAATGCTGCAAATAGAAATGTCAGTATCGTTAATCGTTTCATGGCAAAATTCGTTAGTAGGAGAAAGATAACTACTAATAGCGAAAGGATAGAAGCCGTTTTTTCTTAAGAAAATTTGCAAACGATTGCGATGGAAAATTCAATTTTAAAAGATAGGAAAATACAAACGTGTGATCCATTTTGACGTATCCGGTTCCGCTCTTCTGTCGGTGATCATCAATTCAAATGAAATAGCCGGCGAGGTAAATTGATAATCCGATTTGAATTGCTCTAACGCCTTTAACCCGTTATCAATTGTTGACCTTCCGCCACGCACTTCTGCAATTAAGGTATTTCCCTTTACCATTTGTTTAAATGAAAAAATGCCTGAATTCTCAATGGCTTTATCAATTGGCAATGCCACCATCATTTCAAAGTGAGCGCTATCTAAACGTTCTACATGCATCATTGGTGGATTTACCTGTTTGGCATTCTGTGAATTACTGTAAGCTGCCAACTGATCAATAAGTTGGTAAGTTTCTGTTTCTGTCGGGTGATGATCGAATGTTTTTCTTGTTGAAATAAATAATGAATCAGGAATCCGTCCATCTGTTATATCAACACCATAAATATTCTTTTTGTCTTCAGCAAAATTGATGAGCTGCTGAAACAACCCATCTACTACTGATTCATAATTTTTCATCATCTGCCATTTCCTGAAACGGGTAAAGGGGTTCATTCCTGTTGCAATGCTGCTGATAACAGATATTTTTGTTTTAGTGACAGAATCTTTGACAAAGCCAATTTCATTGAAAATTACATCAGCATCACTTAGAGCATCGAATGTTACTGTTGTATAAGTAGCTCCACCTAACTTGAATTGATAATCCTTGTATTGAATAAGATCAGATGCAAACGACTCTTTAGGTAACCATTTACTCCAGCCTTGCTTATTGCCAAGTAACAGCAGTACATTTTTATCGATGCATTTAACAGAGGCTGTTTTACTGATGGTTATTGTTGACGGAATAAATCCATAAACAAACACGAGTAAGCCGATAAAAACAAATAGTACTATCAATGCCAAACGTTTCATGATCCGATCTCGTTTTTTAAATAGTTTATTGTTTGATAAGCATCAGGCTGTCGTTGTTTCTTGCAAGCAAGAATGCCTGTTGCTTATTTACTTTTATTGATCTTATTTTTCGCACTTGTCCTTTTATAACAGGGTTTACAAAAGCAATGTCGAATTCTCCTTTCCCTTTGTTAAGCAGCACGGTACCATAATCAGCATCGTATCTGCCCATTTGAATATTATTTTCTCTGAAGTTTCCTCCCAGCAACAGATCAGGCAGTTTATCTCCATTTGCATCAATCACAACTGCAGTGCGATAAGTTGTTAACTGTGCCTGCCAGGGAAATGGTTTCATTGTATAATTCATTTTTCCATCGTTTATAAACACAGCATTTTCAAAACAATCAGCACTATAGGTAACGGCTTTACTCAGCATTGATTTGCTGAATATGTCGCCGAGTTTTGCTTTTGCCAACTCATCAGCATATAAAAATTTCTTCTTCAGGAATGGCAATTGCTTTTCCAGTTCTGCTTTATTTGCAAAAGGAATCTCTTTGCCATTGAGATAATAAGTAAGTACCTGTTCCTTTTTACCATTCTCATCAAAATCGTTGTAGTACATCGTCACCGGTTCTGTTGTTGAAGCTTTCAACCTGCTGTTCAAACCAAGATTACCAGCCACAATATCAAGATCACCATCATTATCAAGATCCACAGGCAATGCAAAATTCCACCAACCCTTTTTCTCAGTAAGTTTCTTTTTCGTGAAACTGCCTTTGTTATTAATGAAAGTAATAATTCCATCCCATTGCAATGATAACAGCAGGTCAGCGTCTCCATCCTTGTCAAGATCGGTCCACGAAGCACCGGTAACCATGCCGATGGTTTGCAAGTCTTTAGTGTATTGATCTGTTACATCTTTAAACTTTCCTGTTTTATCATTGGCAAGCAAATAAGAGCGGGGTATTTCACCATATGCCCAGGGAACAGTTCGTCCGCCAATGAACAGATCAACAAATCCATCGCCTGTAAAATCGCTTGCTGTTATTGTACCAGCCGTTACAAATACATTACTGATCGCATTATCAACTAATGAAAAATTTGCATTTCCATCATTCAGGAAAACCCTTGTTTGCTCATACTTATTTTTACCATAGTATTCGTTACCTCCGCTTGCCAGTATAAGGTCATTGTTGCCATCGTTGTTTACGTCAACAATTAATGCATCGGTGATCTCATACATACTATCCGCTTCAAGTTGAGGCTGTAGTGTTTTTATAAACCGGCCTTCGGCTGTTTGCAGAAACAATGCAGGTTTGTATGTTTTGCTGCTTCCAATAAATACATCTTCCTGGCCATCTTTATTTACATCACCTGTTGCCAAAGCAGGACCTTCCGTTGTGAGCATACTGGGCAAGAGGTACTCTCTGTTAAATTCGTTAAACTCATTTTCATGATGCAGAAACTGCAAACCCGATGCTTGCGTAATATCAGTAAACTGCAGTTGATTTTTTTGTGCCGAGGTTTTGAATACCGAAAAATCAAACCGTTGTAATCCCTTTTTATATACCGCCTTCAATTTTTTACCTGTAACAGAAAGTTTTTCATACGTTCTATCTGGCCATATCAAAAGAACAGAATCAACTTTGATAGTCTGCAGACCAATGTGCAGCGGTATTTCCATGCTGCTTTGAAAACCACGCACCGGTTGTTTCTCAAATGCATGAATATTTTTTGACCTATCATAAACAAGTATAGTTGCACCAATTGCATGACGGTTCAAGCTGTCGCCTTTTAATTCTACTGAAAGATATTGTTGTTGCTGCGCATCGTTTGATGCATTCTTATACAGCATTACCGCATCATCAATATTGTTGACCACAATATCAAGATCGCCGTCATTATCAAGATCGGCATACACTGCACCGTTGCTGAATGTTGGCTGATCGTTTTTTATTGATGATGCTTCATCGCTAAACTGAACATCTCCTTTGTTACGGTAAAACTTATTAGGCAATTTGATCTGTGGAAACTTATCGATCACAGTCATTTCCTGTTCACCCAATTTCCCTTCCCGTATTTTCTGTTGAATTGAAGCATCGCCTACATAGTTTACATAATCAATATCATTTAAACGTTTGGGGATTCCGTTGCTTACAAATAAATCCTTCAGTCCATCATTGTCAAAATCCAACCAAAGCGGAGCCCAGCTCCAGTCGGTTGCATATACATTTGCGTAAAGCCCAACTTCACTGAACATTCCATTGCCTCTGTTTAACTGCAATGCATTTCTTGCATACTGATAATTGTAACCGTAACGCAGTTTCATGTTAAAGGTTTCATATTCATCTTCACCAAGGCTGCGTTTAAGAATGTAAGGATCCTGCGGTAACATATCCATTGAAATGATCTCAGGTAATGCATCGTTATTGATGTCTGCAATATCCACACCCATACTGAACTGGCTGGTATGCATCATACGTTCATTCAACTCTTCTTTGAATGTTCCGTTTTGCTGGTTGATGTAGAGATAATCGTTTTCATGAAAATCGTTACCAATATAAAGATCTGGCCATCCATCTTTGTTGATATCGCTTACACAAATACCTAAACCATAACCTATGGCTGAACTGTTAATGCCGGTTTCTTTTGTTACATCAATATATTTACCGTTTTCATTTTTGTAAAAACGATCGCCACTTAATGGATGATAAGTATTCAAAAAGTTTGCACGTTCAGCAAATGTTCCGTTGTGATGAACAGAGTGATTCATCAGGTAAATATCAAGGTCACCGTCAAGGTCATAATCAAAAAAAGCAGCCTGAGTGCTGAAACCGGAAAAATCAAGACCATAAGCTGCTGCCCGGTCTTCATAAACAGGAACTCCATTTTTAATTTCTTTACAGATCAACAACTGATTTTTTCCTTTCAATACTTCGTACTGTCCAACACGACAAACATAAATATCGAGCAGCCCATCGTTGTTAATATCCACCACACTTACACCTGTACTCCAACCACCATCGTTTGGAATAGCAGCTTCGCTTGTTACATCAGTAAACTGCAAGCCGCCTTTATTAATGAATAATTTATTCTGTGCCTGGTTGGAAGCAAAGAAGAGATCGATCAACCCATCGTTATTAAAATCGCCTGCACCAACACCTGCTCCGTTGTAGAAATACATGTAATTAAACATGTTAAAGGCGGGTGTAGCTGTAAGTTTATTTGTAAACTGTAACCCTGTTTGTTCGCTCTTCATCAATTCAAACAACGGTTGTTGTTTTGGTGATGAACAGGATACAAGCATCAATGCCAAACTATAAAGAAGAAAATTTCTACTGCTCACGTTTATTGATTTAAACTATACAACACAGGTGCATCATTGTTTTGCAAAAACAGAACTGCTTTGCCATTTCGGGTTGATATCAATTGAATATCCCGAACCATACCACGCACAAAAATGCCTGATTGCTTTTGCATTAGTGTTTGCCACTGCCGGTTTCCTTTGTTTAACAAGACAGTGCCATAGCTTGCATCCAACCTGCCAAACTGTGGAATAAAGTCAAACTCATTACCTGCAAGAATTAAATCTGTTTTTCCATCGTTGTTTATGTCTTTCGCTACAACCGCATTAATGCTGCTCAACTGTGTGAGCAATGGCAGGGGGTGTATTGGAAATTTCGTATTGCCATCATTCCATGCAATACAACTGCTGCTGTAGTTCACTTGTTTGAGCACACACTTCTCTAAAATATCGGCTGCAAAAAGTTCCTGGATAGTTTTCGTTGCAAAATCAGCATGCTTCAGGTTCTGTTTCTTTAAAGAAGGAATCTGTTCCTGCATTTCACGTTTGAGGAAAACAGGTTTGTCTTTTTGCTCAAGTGATTTTGTAATGATCTTTTCAGGTATGCCGTTACCATCAAAATCATTAATGAACATTTTAACCGGGTTGCTGCTATCGGCATGCAGGTAAAAATTATTTCCGTAGTTACTCAGCACAAGGTCTTCATCACCATCGCCATCAAGATCAGCAGCAGTTATTGTTTGCCACCAGCCCGATAACTGATTTAGTGATGATGGTATTTCTTCATACTTTTTATTTCTGTAGGTGAAGATGCGGGGTGTCATCCACTCGCCAACAATGATCAGTTCTTTTTGTTTATCAGCATTGACATCTGCAAACACAGCACCGGTAACCATTCCGATGGCTTTGATCGCTGCATTGAATTGTACTGTTACATCAGAAAATATTCCTTTGCCGTCATTGATCAGGATCATGCTTTGCGGAGTTACACCATAGTTATACGATTTACTTCTTCCTCCAACAAACAAGTCCAAATCACCATCGTTATCAATATCGTTTGCCGTAATTACACCAGTATTATCAGCATTAGAAGGTAATGCATCTTTATCATGAGTAAAATTCCCTTTGCCATCATTCCGATACAAGCGATTCCTGATCTCTGCCTTTTGAGATGGCTGTGTATGTCCACCACTACCAATGATCAAATCAAGATCTTTGTCGCCATCCACATCTATCATTAATGCGGTTACATCTTCATACGATTTCATTTCTTCAAACAATGGTTGTTCTTTCTTTTTGAAACCGACATTTGTTTGCAGATACAATTGACCGGCCTGCCCCATTGCACCGCCAATGTACACATCATCTAAACCGTCATTATTTACATCACCCACCGCAGCACGAGGGCCTTGCGCACTTAACTTAACAGGAATATTCCGTTCGTAATAAAAATCAACAAATTCGTTTTCGTTATGCTTTTCAAATGTGCTGTCACTCTTTACAAAAAGTGGTTGTGCTTCCCGGTAGGGTTCATTCAGCTTTACCTCATTCCCCGTTTGTTGAACGAAATGAAGTTGATTGATGCCCGGTTGTTTGATGACTGTCTGAGTAAGATTTGGCCAAATGATCAACAGGCTGTCAATTTTTTTATTGCCGAAGCCAATGGTCTGCCTGTAATCGCAACTGCTTTGAAAACCGCGGCTTGGAATTACTTCACGGCTGATGATCTCAGCACCTGCATACAGTTTTATTTTACTGCCAATAGCAAATGTGTTTTGATCTTTCCCTTTTAACTGAACAGTGATATAGTTATTCTTTAATTGGTCGTTGTTATGGTTACGGTAAACAAATGCTTTTTCATTTACATTATTCACAACGAGATCGAGATCGCCATCATTATCCAGATCAGCATAAGCAGCACCGTTGCTAAAACTTTTTTGTGTAAAGCCGTTTGCTACACCTGCATCAGCAAACTGAAGATCGCCTTTGTTATGATAAAACTTATTAAGGATTGGTGTTGATGGCATTTTATTGATCACCTCACTTACTTCTTTCTTTTCACCCGTCATTACCATGCGCTGAATAATTTCATCAGCAAAAAAATCAATGAAATCCTGATCTGTTACATCATGGTAAATGCCGTTGCATACATACAGATCACTAAAGCCATCATTGTCCGCATCAAAGATCAATCCTCCCCAACTCCAATCACTACCGGCCACTCCGCTGATATGCGCCGTTTCCATAAATGCGCCACTTTGATTATTTACCTGGAGCGTATTCTGCATGTATTGGTGATAAAATCCTTCCTTCACTTTTCTTGTATGCACCTCTACATTATCATAGCTTGCTGTTGTTTTTAACCGGTAATCATCGGCGGGATACATGTCGGTTACAAAAATATCCTGATGGTCATCGTTGTTAATGTCAGCCATATCAGCACCCATTGATGATAAGCTGATATGCTGCATCCGTTGTTCAAGTTCTTCCCTGAACGTTCCGTCTTTCTGATTGATGTAGAGATAATCACGCTCAAAAAAATCATTAGAAATATAAATATCAGGATAATGATCGCCATTTATATCACCCACTGTTACCCCAAGTCCAAATCCAATTAAGCTTCCGTAAATGCCAGCTGCTTCACTTACGTCGGTAAACTGTCCGTTATCATTCCTTAACAACTTATCGCCACCGCCCTTAATAAATTCTTCAACCGGCCAATCCTTTGCACGCAGGTTACGTTTGTTACTATAGTTAAGTGTATTAACAGGAATAAAACTATTGTTGAGTAAATAACAATCAAGATCGCCATCAAGATCATAATCAAAAAAAGCAGCGTGGGTTGTAAACGAAGCATCATCTAATCCGTAGTCTTTTGCTTTTTCTGTAAATGTTCCATTCTTATTGTTGATGTATAGTTCATTCTCCTGCCCAACTCCTTTCTGGTAGCCTGCATTACATACGTAGATATCCAGCCAACCATCTGCATTTATATCTACCATTACCACACCGGTACTCCATTTTTGCTTTTCACCGAACCCGGCCTTTTCACTGATGTCATCAAATTTAAAATTTCCTTTATTCAGATAAAGCTTATTCGATCCCATGTTCGCTGTAAAAAAAACATCGGGCAAGCTGTCGTTGTTAATATCGCCAATGGCAACACCTCCTCCATTATAAAAATTGCGGTAACTGAAAATATTGAAATCCTTGCTGTCGTCTACCTTGTTGGCAAAATCAATTCCACTGTTTTCAACCAATTCAAAAAGTGTTTCACTTTTTTTATCGCTACAGGAAACAACAGAAAAAAAACAGAGAATGGCAACTACAATTTTTAACCTCAGGTTCATAACTGAATGTAAGAATGAAAGAAATTCAATTTAGTTGAAAATGTTGAGTTCTATTGTCGGTTACTAAATAAATTATGTCAAAAAAAGAGGCCACTTAAACAAGTGACCCCTTTCCCTATTGATTATGATAAAAACTAATAACCGGGATTTTGTGTAAGGTTAGGGTTGGCTGCAATTTGTTGTGCGGGAACCGGGAACAATAACCTTGTTGCAGGTGAAACTGCTGTTCTGATTTGTCCTGGCTGCAGGAATTTTCCAAATCGGATCAAGTCCATTCTTCTCCATCCTTCCCAATACAATTCACGACCACGCTCATCGAGCAATTGATCAAGATTAATTGAAGCAAGTGAGGACGCTCCTCTTGATGAGTGTGTGCGAACATAGTTTACAATACTCAACGCTGTTGCACCGTAAGGGGCAACATTTGTAGCAGTACCGCCACGGAGAATTGCTTCTGCTTTCATCAACAATACATCGGCTAAACGGAAGATCACGAAGTCGTTATTAACGTTATCTCCATTATTGTAATCAGGTGGGTATTTTACAACCCTGATACCTGTTACTTCCAATGTAGCCGGATCTGTTTCTACTGCTTTTACTGCTTTTGTAAATGAAAGGTTACCGCCTTTACGATCTTTCAATGCAACACCATTCTGGTCAAACTGTTGACCAAGCAATAAGCCTACACGCAAACCTGTAACATCTGTTACACCAGTGTAAGCATCGCCTCTTCTTTTATCAGCTGCTTCAAATTTGTCGTAGAAATCACCTAATGTAGTGAAACCATTCCAACCACTTGGAGTTTGGTTGTAGTGCAATGAGCAGAAGTATCTTGAACGAACACCACCACTGCTTGATCCACCATAGTTAATGCCTGTAAAGAGATTTTCAGTTGAAAGGGCATCGTTATTTGGTGCAAAATTGTGATAGAAGTTTGTTGAGAGCGTTTTACCTGAAGCAATTACTTCATCGGCCAACGCAATCACCTTGTTCATGTCTGCAGCCTGGTGTGTTGGCGCTGTTCTGTTGGCAACTACTCCTTTGGTAAGATATGCCTTCATTAATAATGCACGACATGCATTCTTATTTGCAAGATTTACGGGCCCGTCGGGCAATGCTGCTTTTATTGCTTCCAATTCTGTAATAACATAATCAAGAGCAGCAGTTCCTACCCGTACCTGTGGAATTGCTAATGGGTCGCCGCCTGGTTCACGATATGGAGCCTGGTTCCAACCCTCAACCAAATAAAAGTTTGCAAATGCACGAAGGAACCTTGCTTCGGCTGATTGCTGTGCGTTGGGACTTTTACCTAATGCTTCTGTAGCGTTATATACTACACGGCCAAGGTTTTCAAAAGCGCCACGCACATAGTTATGGTTGGCATCCCATGTATGTTGATGCAAAACACGCCAGATACCGTTATCGTCCCAGTCGCCACCTCTTGTTGGTCCAACACATTCGTCAGTTGTATGTTCCTGTATTGCCCAAAGATTATCCTGGTTCATGAAGTTGCGGATATCGCCTTCATATATGTTCTTTAAAATGTCAGCGGCCGTAACGCTTGAGGCGTTGGCTCTTACCAGACTATCACTGAACTTCTCATCAATCTTTGCGCAACCTGCGAAAGCGACAAACAAGAGAAGCACAGACATTTGTTTGATATGTTTCATAATCAAATAGATTTTGTTTTTAGAATGATACGTTAACACCAAATAAGAATGTTCTTGCTGAAGGGTAACCGATATAATCGATACCAACAGAAGGAATACCATTCACTTGTTTATCTGTATTCACCTCAGGATCAAATCCGTTATACTTGGTTAGAAGGAAAAGATTTTGAGCTGTTACATATACTGTAATTCCACTGATCTCTTTTCCGATACTTCCAAACTTATAAGACAACGTAGTATTCGCAGCCTTCAGATAATCTCCTTTTTCTAAATAACGTGAAGAAGACGTAATTGGGTTCGTAATTGACTCCCCGTTTTTGTACAACGCTTTGGCAATATTTCTTGTACCCAGGTTACCAATTGGTAACACAGAATTTGCTGTATTGTTGTAAAGAACATGACCAAAGGCACCATTCAGGTTTGCAGTAAGTGATAATTTTTTATAGCTTACTGTTGTTGAAATACCAAGAACGGTCGTTGGATTAGGATTGCCCATAAAGTAAAAGATATTACCATCATTTACATAAATTGACTGACCAGTGGCCTTATCAATTCCCCTGAAATCTCTTGTGTAAAATGTATTGATGGGCTGGCCATTTGTGATAAGCTGAGATAATGTACCAGACATACCTTGTCCGTTCAACTCACCTGTTTGAATTGGTGCAGGCAAGCCCGATACTTCATTCTTAACAAATGTGGCGTTTACTCCAAAATCCCATGAGAAATCCTGTTTTGAAACAATTGCCGCATTCAAAGTAATCTCAATACCCTTGTTCATTACTTCGCCATCAAGATTTTTCCAGATTGTTGTACCCGGAGATGGTTGAGGTGAAATACTTGGGAAAAGCAATTGCTTTGTATTTCTGCTAAACAGGTCAATAGTACCACTCAATTTTCTGTTGAACATTGAAAAGTCAATACCGATGTTAGCCTGTGCATCCTGTTGCCACTTAAGATCAGCATTAGGTAATTGCACCTGTGAAATACCACCATTGTTTTCATTCAGTACATAACGTGCAAGAGATGCGCCTGCAGGAAACTCCTGGTTACCGGTGATACCCCAGCCGCCACGTAGTTTCAAACTATTGATAAAGCTTACATCAAAGAAATCTTCATCAGACAGATTCCAACCGGCAGAGAAAGACGGGAAGAAACCATAACGATTGTTTGAACCAAACTTACTTGATCCATCAGCTCTGAATGTTGCAGTGAGGTAATACTTACTTTTATAATCAAAATTTAACCTTGTAAAGAATGATCTGATCTCTTCAACAGGATTATTGAAAGAATAAAAACGCTTATTCGAATTTAATCCGGCTTCAATAACATCAGTGTAATCAAGATCTAAATATCCAAACCCACCTCTTGCAAATAAGTTGGAGCCTTTATTTTCTTTTCTGAAATACTCATAACCCAATAAACCTGTAAAGTTTAATTCTTTACCAATTCTCTTATTATAGTTGAGCGTTTGTGTTACGGTTTGGGTAAGTAACTGATTGTTACCAATAGCTGCAGTTCCTCTACCATTAGGGTTAGTACCATTAATTCCATTCTCCTCCAGGTTTACCCAGTTACGAATAGATGTTCTGCGTTCGCCACTTCCGTAGTTAAATCCATAGATCAACTTATACTCAAGGTTGTCTGTAAACTTAAATGATGGTGCAACACTACCTACCACGTTTGTAGATAATATTTTATCGTTGTAGCCCTCAATAAATTCTAACGGGTTAAGCGTAGAACCATCGAAATAGTTATTGATCGATCCATCAGGCTTTCTTAAAGCACGTGTTGGATTCCATTGCAATGCAGTTGATAATACGTTACCGGTAAACCCTGCATTGTTACTGATAGCGCCAAGCGTTTCGTTTTGTTGTGATACTACTAAGTTAAAATCAAGACCGGCACGCTTACTTTTCAGCAGCTTCATGGTTGAGTTGATGCCTGCAGTTAATTTCTTGAAGCCTGTATTTTTAATAATGCCTTCCTGGTCAAGATAACCAACAGATACACGGTAACGGGCACTTTCAGAGCCACCGCTTACAGCTAATGAACCATTAAGTGTATTAGCAGTTGTAAGAATGGCATCATAAGCATCAACATCTGCATTGTAGTTGCCAGCTGTTAAGCTGTAGTCCTGTAAGGATTGACGGTATTCTGTAGCATTCAATACTTCAATCTTCCTGAGAATTGAACTAACACCGTAACTGCCACTTAATTCTACTTTAGGTGTGCCGCTTTGACCTTTCTTGGTGGTAACAATTACTACACCATTTGCACCACGTGAACCGTAAATGGCTGTTGCTGACGCATCTTTTAAAACATCAATCGATGCGATGTCGTTTGGATTAATAAAATTCAAAGGGTTGCCATCGGGAGTTGAACCCAAACCGGTAACGCTTAAGCCCGGTCTTGCACTTGATCCATCCACAATAACACCATCGATAACAAACAAAGGCTGGTTGCCTGTCCTTAATGATGAGTTACCACGAATTTTAAATGTAGTGGCGCCGCCTGGCTGACCACTGTTATTAATTACCTGTACGCCGGCAACTTTACCTTGAATGAGCTGATCGGGTGCAATTTGCACACCCTGGTTAAAGTCCTTTGCTTTAACGGAAGCAACCGCTCCGGTTAAATCACGTTTACGTTGTGTACCATAACCAATAACCACCACTTCGTTCAAAGCTTCATTGGCAACTTCCAATGTAGCATTTACCACATCGCCCGAAATACTTACTTCAGTAGAAGTATAACCAACAGATGAAATAACTAAAGTGGTTGCATTGGATGGAACTGCGAGCCGGAATGTACCATCATTGCCGGTGGAGGTAGAGGTCTTTGTTCCTTTAACTGTTACAGTTGCAGAGGGCACAGCTTCGCCTTTTGGATCTGTTACCTTACCTGTAATAGTTTTGGTTTGTGCTGAGGCGAAAGCCACCAATACAAACACACTGAACATGGTGAGAATGCCTCTTGCAAGTTTCGTCAAGATCATAATCAGTAGTTTTTAAATTGTTGAGGGGTTATAGACCACAGCTGTCTATGCAGGAAATACCTGAAGGGAGGGTTCAGTTTCAAGGGACTGATCTTCCTGAACCATACTTAAATGGCAAACATGCAATCGATGAGCTGTTAATCTTCTGTGAATTTAAACCAAGTTTTCAGCAAATAGTTCCAACAAAACGTGCTAAGTTTATGAAAGAGAACACGCAAACGATTGCGAAAATAATTGCGGTGGAAAAATTATCGACCCTAATCATTCAATATGGCGAACGCAACACTCAAAAAAATAGCCCAGGTACTGGATATCAGTATATCTACTGTATCAAGAGCATTGAAAAATCATCCTGATATATCACAAAGCACCAAGCAGAAAGTGATGGAGCTGGCTGAAACGCTTGAATACGAACCAAATGCTGTTGCCGTTAACCTCCGTAGCAAAAACACAAAAGTTTTTGGTATCCTGATCCCATCTATTACCAATAATTTTTATGACTCATTTATAGCAGCTGTGGAAGAAGAGGTGAAACAATCGGGTTACTCCCTTATGATTTTACAAAGTGCGGACAATCCTGAAACCGAAATTGCAAACCTGAAGATCTACCGGCAAAACAGGGTGAGTGGTGTTTTTGTGTGTTTATCAAAAGAAACAACCAACCTTGATGCTTTTCATAAAATGAAAGACGCAGGCATACCCGTCGTATTTTTTGACAAGGTTCCTGATGATGATTCTTACAACAGGGTTTGTCTTGCTGATAAAGAAGCTGCCGTAATGGCTGCAGAAGCCTTACTGAAGAAAAATAAGAAAAATATTCTTGGCATTTTTGGAGATACGCATATGTCAATCACCAAACGAAGACTGAAAGCATTCCAGGAAGCTTTACCGGCAGATAAGAACATAAAACTTTCACTTGAATATGCTGATACAAGTGAGGAGGCAGAAAATATCAGCAACAGTTACTTTCAATTGAAAAAACAACCTGATGCTGTTTTTTGCATGAGTGATGAAATATTAATGGGCGTAATGAAGAGTGTTCAGAAACTGAAGATCGAAGTGCCGCAACAAACAGGAATTATTACATTGAGTGATGGTTTCTTCCCTAAACTCTATTATCCCGAGATCACGTTTGTTGAAACAAGTGGTTATCGATTAGGCAAGCTTGCCTGTGAGCGTATGATGCAATGTGTGAAAGGAAAAGAAGAAGCGAAGGAAATATTTGTGAGTTCACGTTTTGTGGAGGGTGGTTCTTTATAAGAAGTAACCTTTTTTCGTTTGTTCATTTACTTTCACCTGTAACCGTATCAGCAAGCCAAGGATGATGAAATAAAGACTGCCGATCTTATCTGTTTCAATCAAATCGCTCAACAGGTTCAGTGTTACGATCATACTTAACACAACAGCACAAAGCATGGCAAGTGAACGTTCAAACGGATCATGAAGTGTATGATATGCTTTCACAGCAACTCCAAACATATACATGAGTAATGCCAGTAATATAATTACACCCGGCAGGCCCTGTTCAATAGCGATCAACAGAAAATAATTATGTACCGATGATTTCTCTTCGTTACTGCTTACCCAGGTTTTAAAAGCTGATACGGTATACTCCTTATAATAAATGGTAAAACTGTTTGGGCCAAATCCATGCATTTTTTCTTCGTTCAGCATTTTTATACCGGCGATCCAACGATAGAAACGCTCCATTGTTGACATGTCCTTTAATGTGTACGTCGCCTCAAGATGTTCATTAAAATCGGTATGCTGTGTTGTGGTATTAAAATCAGGTGCAAACTTTAAATAGTTATCATCTTGTATCAGCCAAAACAAAGAAGCTGTTGCTATGATCAATGCAGCAACAATCAGCGATAATAAAAAACGGCGTTTTACTGCAACCCATGTAACAGCACCGGAGATAAGACAAAGCCACGCACCTCTTGAATAAGCAAAGAACAATGCAACAAGAAAAACAACAATGCATGCAATGATCCATTTACGCAATCTTCCTTCAGAAAAACGATACCATACAAGCAGAACAGGAAAGAGGCATACAATTACTGCTGAATAATTTACATGATTCCGGAAAAAGGGATCAAGTGTTGAGTTAATGGATTCAAATGAAAAGCCTTTGCCAGCATGGCGCACTAAACTTATTACAATAGGTATCAGCATGGAGAAAATCAATGCCTTTGATGCAAGTTTCAGATCATCTTTTGTACGTAAGAATAGTAATCCGCCAATAACAAACGCTAACAGGAACCACGATTTTGCCAGGCAATACTTTATACTTAACCACAATTCATGAGAAAAGAGAACAGTTACCAGCATCCACAGCATTTGCAACAGCAGCAGCAGCACTAAACTGCTTTTCATTAATTCGTTTGGCAGTAGCGAAGGTTTAAGAATCAGCAACAGTAGTAATGAACCTGCCAACATCAGCATCATCGGTTCATCGGGCAAGTCGGTTGAGAGAGTAGATGTAACAGAAAATTCGGTTGAAAGAGGAATGGCAAACAGTAAAGCAAAAAATAAATAACGCAGGTTTTTGCTGAAAACAAATATGGCGAGTACTGCAAAAGGCAGCACCAATAAAGTTTTCTCATCTAATACGATGCCCGTAACAAAACAAAGAATAGCGGCAATGGCCGGCAACCACCATCGCATCAACTCCTGTTTTGAAACGGCTTGTTGCATCAGCTTGCTTTATTTCTTGATCTCCACTCAACAAACAATAACAGCAACACAGAAAAGATAAATGATACAATTGCTGCCATGATCATTCCTGCCATTACTTTGGGTTTATCTTTCTTTAAAGCAGGCAGCGCTTCTTCAATTACAAACAAGGCGCTTACTTCATTAACACTGGTGTTAAATTGCTGGATCAGTTTTTCTGTTTCGTTCAATCGACTGATCACATCTGTCTTGCGTGCAGTAAGTAACGCATCAGCTTTTGATTGCAGATGCAGTTCGATCAGCTGAAGGCTATCTTTCTGCACATTAAAATCATGTTGCAGCTTTCGTAATATTTCCAGCTTCATGTTATTCAATGAAGCAATACTCTTTGCATTTGTTCGTGCAACAATGGCATTCGCTATTGCAGCTGCCAGTTTCTTATCGGTATCCCACACATTTATTTTTACATGCCCAAATTCATTTTTATGAATACGGATATTCTCTTTGTATTCATAATCGGCCAGGTAAGTTGCCTTTTCATCGGCTGCATTTATTTTATAGTGTTTGATCAAATCAAAACTATCCACCATAAAACGACACATCTCTTCGGACCGTGCAAGTGCCATCAACCGGTCATTATCAAACTCACCACCATAATAAAAGTATTGTTCCCAAAATTCTGTACGGTAAATATTAGAACGGTCGCCCAGGTTAGGATTCGCTGCAGTAAACACAGCCGTACTTCGGAAATAAGGTTTTTGCAGGTAAAGGATTCCACCTGTAAGAACAGTTGCAAGAAACAACAGCAGTGCAGCCTGCATCCAGCGTTTACGGATCACATCAAAGACAATATCTAAATTCATATGCGTATTATTCAAAAGAAACCAATAGACAATTAGTTGTTACAGCTATCAGATCAGGCAACATCCTGCACCACTTCCACTTTTCGGTTAAAGCTTTCATCAAGCGAAATAAACGTTTCTGTGCGTTCAATACCTTTTATCTTTTGCAATGCATCATGTAACACAAAACGAAGCTGGTTAATATCCTTACACACCACTTCAATAAACATACTGTAATTACCGGTTGTATAATTAAGGCGAACGATCTCCGGTATCTTACGCAGGTCTTTTGCAACAGTATCGTACAACGAACTTTTCTCGAGGAATATGCCCACAAAAGCAGTGATGTCGTAACCCAGTGCTTTCAGATCAACATTCAGTTTTGTTCCTTTTACAATGCCGTGTTCCTGAAGTTTTTTGATGCGAACATGGATGGTACCGCCTGAAACAAAGAGTTTTTTTCCAAGATCGGCATACGAAATCTGTGCATCTTCCATCATTTCAGAAATGATCTGCAGGTCCAGTTTGTCAAGATTCAATTTAGCACCCATATTTCCAGCTTGTTTTAAAATATTTTCAATATTAAGAATTACATTTTGAATATAATCGAAAGTTTTAAAATTTTTGTTGAAAATTGTTCAAAGAATTGCGAATATGCTTTAATATTGCACTGTAATCGTTCTTTGAACAACATACTGTGGAGTGATGAAATTTTCGGCAGACATGCCCTCTCGTCTCGGGGGTGGAGATAACAGGATAAAGTCCGGCAACGGAACTAACTGCTCCGTGGAGGTTCGATCCCTCCCTCTACAGCACAAACAAAAAACCAAATTACAAAAACCAAAATACAACCAGGCATTTGGTTACTGGATTTTGGACATTGGTTTTTTAACTAGTTCTTTTTTACACTGTGGGGTGATGAAATTTTTGGCAGACATGCCCTCTTGTCTCGGGGGTGGAGATAACAGGATAAATATAGCATAGAGCCGTTTGGTTAGCAATAACCACTCGACCAGGGTCGACCACTGAACTTTGTGCTACAACTAACTGCTCCGTGGAGGTTCGATCCCTCCCCCTACAGCTTATTTCGGTTGCTTACCATATACCGATCAACTCTGTTCCGTACAGATTTTTCTCATGCTTTTTTTACGATTGCCTTTTGTTTTTACAAAGGGCTCTTTCGTTTTTAGGCAACAGGCTGCTTTTTGTATAACAAAATGGTTATCTATGGGGATTAGCAACTGATTTTCCATTAACAAAATACATTTCAAGATCACCTACATTTTTAGCCGAAATCTTACCTCTTGGCGTACAAATAAAATCGTTCTGGATGAGATAATAAGTAGCCTGTGAAATATTTACCTCTCCAGCCTCACCTTTTTGTTCCATACGTGCAGCAATGTTTACTGTTTCGCCCCATACATCATACACAAATTTTTTCTTGCCAACCACACCTGCAACAATTGGCCCAGTATGAACACCAACCCGCAATTGAAACGGAAAAGAAATGCTCCCTGTTTGCTTTATTCGCTCCACTTCCTCCTGCATTTCCAATGCGGCCATCACAGCATCATGTGCATGTGTATTTGTTTCGGTTGGAATTCCACCAACAAACATGTAAGCATCCCCAATGGTTTTAATTTTCTCCAACCCGTACTTCTCCATAATATCATCAAACGCACCAAAATACAAACCAAGCTCTTCTACCAATTTACCTGGGGTTAAATAGCGAGCACTTGATGAAAAGCCGATAATATCAGAAAACACAACAGTCACAGAAGCATAGCCTCGTGCCTTGGTCCACCCGGAATTTTTTAATTCAAGCGCTATTTCGCCTGGCAAAATATTTAATAAGAGCGATTCTGTTTTTGCTTTCTCTTTTTCCAATTGCTCCCGAAATGCATTTGATTTAATAAAAGCACTTTCAACAATAAAATAAACAATGGCGCTGATAAATATAAAATTGATAATAAAAAAAGTAAGGCTCAGGTTCCTGGGCATTTGAAAAGGCCGGTTGATAATACTAAACTCCCATGCGCCCACACCAACAATTCCGATAATAAACAGAACGAAGAAAAACCGTGCAGTGCGAACGTCGGTAAAAATCAACGCACCCATTGCAGCCAGTATGGCACATAACCCCACACCGCTGCTGTCAACAAATCCACCCAGTACAACGTGGTTGAGGAAGCCAAAAAAAACAAGAATTATAAGCTGTGATATTTTGAAAAGCTTATACTTTTTTGAAAAATAAAATACGAGAATGTTCAGAATGGTGCTGATGATTGATAAAACAGAAACAGTAATTGCTTCAGTAAACCCAAGGTAAACATAAACAAGGTTGTACATAGTTCCCGCCACCACAATCCACAGGGCCAGTTCAATGGTCATCCGCCGTTTACGGCGTTCCTGTATATCAAGTACATCAAACTCAAATAAGCTTTCAATAAAATTACCCCATGCTGACATTAGCAGTTTGTTTTTTCTTTAACCAATAGAAAATACAGATATAAACAATATCTAAAATTGCTGTGGCAATACCAAGGCTGTATAAAAACCATTCGCCTTTCCACTGCTCGTGGTTAAAACAGAACAATGTAACCAGAAAAGTACCAAGCCATTTTAACCATGCTGCCGGTAGTGAAAAATATTCAAGATTTTTAGTGCGGAGTATAAGTGTAATATAAGCCGATGACATGAGCATGTTGCACCAGTAACCGCCATAGCCACCCATCCCACTTTGAGGGATATCAAATTTGAGGCTGAAAAAGTAAAGGATAACCAGCCAGGCTATCCAATATGCAACAAAGGAATAACGTGTAGCTGCCTGCGATACGGATAATTGTAATTGCTTATAACCATAACGCAGTGTATAAAAAACAATAAAGCAATCAAGAAAAAACCAACTTCTGTAACCCCATACATACAACATACCCATATCCGAAACAAAAAACCAGCTCCACAACGTTTCCCAGGCAAAGTTGATGGAGACTGCGATCATTGGAATCTCCACAAATTTAAATTTGCGGATCTTGATCAAAACCAGGATATAAACAATCACCCAAAAAAAACAGCCAATTCCAAAAAGCAAATGATCGAGAACAGTATAGTCTTGTAAATTAATAAACGGCATAGAAAGAAGTTTTTAAATATGAGTTAACATTGTACATCAGCCTATTTATCTAACAGCCTTTTAAAAAATTTCAAAACAGCTATAATCAGCCTAAGCCACCACGGTTCATACGATTTCCAGGGTAACCCTTTTTCATATCGCTTCTGGTCGTGGTTGCGAAGCGGCGCAAGTATAGCCGGTTCATGCAGGTTCCATATTTCACAAAGTTTGGCTTTGCTGCCCGATACACTGATGATGGAATTCACAGCACGGCGTGCAGCTTCATTCGCACCTTCCATTGTTGCCAGATCGGTATACGTACGTACATAATCCGATGCAAGAAAAAGATTGGGAATAAGCGTATGTGCATCGGGACGAAGACCCCATGAGTTGATCGTATTGACCAATAACGGTTCCTCATTTTTTTCACGAGTGCCGTTGCCGGGAACTAGTTTGATATCCCCATCTATATGCCACAACACAGGTGTTTCTTCCTGCACTACTTTTTGTCCGTTCACATTCAGGCTTGCTTTGATCTGGTGCCATACTTCATCTTTAATTTCTTCATGTGAGCAATCTTTCGCAGGCTTGCCATTGGTACAATCCATGGAGCCTGGTGTATCCCAATCCGACACATCAACCGAAAACACCGTTCTGATTTTACCGTTCCCTTTGGTACGTATATCATAATCTTTCCAAAACTGCAATTGCGAAATAGAAGTAACAGCCCATGCAGAATCGGAGTAAATACAATGCCCATCTACCACATTCACTTCATCCGTTAAAAAATACTGTACGCCATTCATCCAAGCCACACTTGGTGCAAGGTTTACAGCGCCTTGCAACGTTGGATCAATTGCCAGCATTTCCTGAGTAAACAGTGGCGCTGCACGTTCAACAGGTACAGCCAGTAAATAATAATCGCCAGTTACAGTTACCGGTTCATTTGTTGTGCGGTTCAGCAAGGTTGCGCCCGTTATTTTCCCCTTCTCCATTTGCAATGCTGTTACTTCATGATGCTTCACATACTTTACTCCTTTTTCTGTTAAGTAAGTGAACCATGGATGTAACCACACTTCATTTGTGGGACCATTCAATACCCTGTCGGTATGCACACCGGGATTGGTCATATTAAATACGAGTTGCAGAAAAATATCACCTCCTGTTTTCGTACTGGCTTTGCGTGCATTGGCCGCTACCAATGTTCGTGTTAAACCCTGCACCAGCAATGCACGGTAGTCATCACTGAAACGATCAGCTTCTAGATAATCCCACCAACTGATGCGCTCATAATCGTTGGCTCTTCTGTCGTAACAGGAGGTCATCAGTTGCCATACTTTTGTTGCGAAAAATTTCTTTTCCTCTTCTGTTAGTCCGGTGTTGGCGTGCATTGATTCAAGCAGCACATGCAGATCGTTGAACGAATGCGGAAAATTTACCAGCGTGGTAATGGATGCTTTGCCTTCACGTGCCAATCGTACACGTTCAGTTGGCACCAGGTTATCAACCACTGTTTTTGTTTCCCCATCTTTGCTGACAAAGGGAATACGTTCCATTGTGTTGATGATGTGTTTGTAAAACCCGGGAAAGAAACGAAAACCATGCTCGCCCGGTAATGGTTCTTCCGGCCCCGGACCAACAGTTGGAACATTTACACTCCTTGCTTTACCGCCGGGGTATTGTTTATGACGGTCGTATACTTCTACTTCAAATCCACGCTCAATTAATTCGTGTGCTGCACTCATTCCTGCAACACCTCCTCCAAGGATAACAACTTTGGGCATGATCGTTTGGTTTTACTGTTTGTTAAATGGCAACGGTGAATTGGTCAGCAGGAAATCGAAAGGGAAGGATTGAAAAACGTTCTGTTTGATCCTTCATTCATTACAAATCGGTGCAGGAAAAAATCGATCTACAGAAAGCGTTGGGCTGCCAATATAATTCTTTTTACGGCAAAAAGGAATAACCATCCACGCATGCCTGTTGTATATCATATCAATACAAACGCAAGTTGCAACCAAGCAGTTCCGTTTCTGCTTATTACCTTTGCCCGCTATGGGACAAAAAAAGCTCATCCGTTTCGCTGAAATAGAAACCTTCCCCAATGTGTTGCAGTATCCGCAGGATATGAAAGGGAAGTGGAGCGAATTTTTTAAGAATAATCACCCGATCACCTTAGAACTGGCTTGTGGTAAAGGCGAGTATGCTGTTGGCTTAGGTCGTTTATATCCTGAACGGAATTTTATTGGCATTGATCTCAAAGGCAACCGCATTTGGGTAGGAGCTAAAACAGCACTGAAAGAAAACTTAACCAATGTGGCGTTTATACGTTCGCAAATTGACCAGGTCACCAATTATTTTGCTGAAGCTGAAGTGAGTGAGATATGGATCACTTTTCCCGATCCTCAGCTTCGTGCATCGAAACACAAGAAGCGGTTAACACATCCTAAATTTTTACGTGCTTATCAACAACTGCTGAAGCCTGGTGGCCTCATTCATTTAAAAACAGATTCACCTGTGCTCTATCGCTTCACTAAGGAAGTGATCAGTTTGTATGATTTGCCACTACATTATTCAACGGATAATTTGTATCAAGAAGAAACCATCAGCGATGAATTGAAGATCAAAACACATTACGAGGGGTTAGATATTGCACAAAGCAACCGCATCCATTACCTGCAATTCAGTTTACCTGCAACTGCTTTACCGGTTGAACCCGATGCTTTGTTAAAACAATGGGTGTTTGAAACAGAGAAAGACTGAACGAACTGATTTTCTGCAAAAAATTGTTGCAACAAAATGGGTTGTGGATGGTTAACTAGTTTATTACGCCACGGGAAACACATGAACAACTTAAAAGAAGGACTGGATTTTTATTATGACGAGCATGATAATATTGTGCTCACTGCCAAGTACCATCTTGACAAGGGCTATTGCTGCGGTCATGGTTGCAGGCATTGTCCTTACGATTATGAAAGTGTTCCCGAGCCACGTCGTACCTTGGTATTAAAAGAGCGTAAAGATGCCCTCAAAAAAACAACCTCAACTTCCCAAAACGGGTAAAGCAAAAGAGTATTCTTTTTTCCAGGATGTTTATGATGTGGTGCGACAAATTCCCAAAGGTCGTGTAACATCTTACGGTGCTATTGCTGCTTATCTCGGCACTAAACTTTCTGCACGAATGGTAGGCTGGGCGATGAATGGTGCACATAAGGTAAAACCAAAAGTACCTGCACAGCGTGTTGTAAACCGCAATGGTATGCTCAGCGGTAAGGCACATTTTGAAACACCTACACATATGGAAGAATTGCTGAAGAAAGATGGTGTTGCCGTAAAGAATGATACCGTAGTTGATTTTGAAAAACGGTTTTGGGACCCGGCGGTGGAGTTGGGGTGATATTTTTTATATGTAATAACTCGGTTGATGCTTCATCATCCATCCCATCAACCACCAAACAAGAATTCCTTCCAAATTTCATCACCTTATATTATCTTCCAAATCCAAAACCATTTAAAGTATGAGAAAGACTGCATGCCTGATTGCCATCCTCGGCATTTCAGGTTCGCTTGCTGCACAACAGCCTGTTAAGGACACTATAAAAAAAGACACCATGCCGTACACGGCATTTGCAAAACTTCCACTTAAACCTGAGCGTACCATAAAATTCACTGCCAAAGAAGGCACATGGATGAGTGTGGATGTAAGTCCCGATGGACAAACCATTGCCTTCGATCTTATGGGTGACATTTATACCATACCTGCAGCCGGTGGTAAAGCAACTGCTGTTACAAAAGGTATTGCTTATGAAACGCATCCACGTTTCAGTCCTGATGGAAAGAAAATTCTTTTCACCAGCGACAGAAGCGGCAGCGATAATATCTGGTACATTGATATGGAAAAGAAAGATACCGTGCAGTTAACAAAAGATCCTACGGAAGATTTTCCGGCAGCCGTTTGGACTCCTGATGGTAATTATATCATCGCCAGTAAAGGCCGCCGCATTCCAAAACTTTGGATGTATCACAAAGATGGTGGCGGTGGTATTCAGTTAAACGATGGACCTCCTGCATTAAAAACAATTGATCCTTTTGTAAGTGCTGACGGTAAATATGTTTACTACAGTCAGCGTAACGGTTCATGGAATTACAATGCGTTGTTACCGCAATACCAGATTGGCACATACGATCGTGATAAAGGGATTACCAACACAATCACTACTCGTTATGGTTCTGCATTTACACCCACGCTCAGTAAAGATGGGCAATGGATGGTGTATGGCAGCCGTTACCAGGATAAAACCGGTTTGGTGCTACGCAATATGAAGAATGGTGATGAACGTTGGCTGGCATATCCCGTGCAGCGTGATGAACAGGAAAGTATTGCACCACAAGGGGTGTTACCCGGCATGTCGTTTACACCCGACAGTAAGTTTCTTGTTGCCAGTTATGGTGGTAAGATCTGGCGCATACCTGTTGATGGAAGCAAAGCAACAGAAATTGCATTTGAAGCAGACATGAATTTAGAAATGGGACCTCGTTTGTATTTCAACTATGCTATTAAAGATACCAGTGCTGCATTGGCAACACAAATACGTGATGGCGTTCCAAGCCCTGACGGAAAGAAACTTGCATTCACAGTTTTGAACCGTTTGTATGTGATGGATTATCCAAACGGCACACCTAAACGTGTAACCAATAACAACTTTACTGAAGCAATGCCGGCATGGAGTCCTGATGGAACACAACTGGTGTTTGTAACATGGAACGAAACAGAAGGTGGTCATATCTACAAAGCAGGTTTTGGTAATAAGCCAGCAGTAACAAAGCTTACAACAGAGCCGGGTTTTTATATGCAACCTGCCTGGAGTTATAATAACCGCATCGCATTCTTTAAAGCACCCCTTCGCTTATTTAAAGATGCAGAAGATCCGTTCTACAGTGGTGCCGAAGCAGATATTGTATGGATGAATGCAACAGGTGGGCCAATGACAAAAGTTGACTTAACAGTGAATGCAGGTAATATTCATTTCACAAAAAATACAGATCGCATTTATCTGAATGGACAAGGCGGCACACTCATCTCCTGCCGTTGGGATGGTACCGATCTCAAAACACATGTACGTATCACAGGTATTACAACTTATGGTGCAGTTGCAGATGCACATGATGATCATTCCGGTCATGAACATTCAACCGGTACAGCAAATGATGTTACCTATGTAATGGGTAAACCAATCATGAAAACCAGTGCGGTAAATTATTGCATGTTACCTGAAGGAGCAAGTAATCGTGAACCACAAAACATGCCATCATCAGCAGGTATTATTCTGATGGCGCCCGAAGGCAACCAGGCACTGGCACAGGTAAATAACAACGTATATGTGGTGACCATTCCGCAAACCGGCAAAATGCCAACGATCAATGTTGGCGAACCAACTGCCAGCAGTTTTCCGGCAAGACAACTTACAGAAATTGGTGGCGAGTTTCCTGCATGGGAAGCAGATGGAAAGAAAATTCACTGGAGTTTAGGTAATGGTCATTGGGTATATGATACGGAGCGTGCGCAGTTTGTTGAGGATTCTGTGAAAGCTGCAAAGAAGATCGAAACACAAAAAGCTGCTGACAGTGTAAAAGCATTACTTGCTCTCGGACCTGATGCAAAAAAACTCGCCGATTCTTTAGCAAAGAAGAGTGCTGACTCTCTTGCAGCTATTCTAAAAGTTGATACTGCACGTGCAAAGCGTGAAGCATTGGCAAAAGAAGAATTAAAGAAGAAAGAAAAATATACTCCTGCTGAAACACAGGTGAAAGTCTTTTATCAAAAAGATCAGCCAACCGGAACAATGTTGTTGAAAAATGCACGCATTGTTACGATGAAAGGTGAAGAAGTAATTGAGAATGGCGATGTACTCATCGTCAACAACCGCATTAAAGCTGTTGGTAAAACCGGAACGCTCACTGTACCGGCAGGAACAAAAGAAATTGATTGTACCGGCAAAACAATTACCCCGGGTTTTGTAGATACACATTCGCATATGTGGACCTATTGGGGTTTGCATAAAAACACTTCATGGATCTATGCAGCCAATCTTGCTTATGGTGTTACTACCACAAGAGATCCGCAAACAGCAGTCACTGATGTGTTGACATGGAGCGATATGGTTGAAGCAGGACAAATGCCTGGCCCACGTGTTTACAGCACAGGTCCCGGTGTTGGTTTCTGGATGTATAATTTAAAGAGCCTTGAACAAACACGCAATGTGTTGAAGCAATACAGCAAGTATTACAATACACAATACATTAAAATGTACCTGGTTGGTAACAGGCTACATCGTCAATGGGTGATCATGGCGGCAAAAGAACAAAAGCTGATGCCAACTACAGAAGGCGGATTAGATTACAAATTGAACATGACACAATTGTTTGATGGTTATCCGGGTCATGAACATGCGATTCCTGTTTTCCCATTATACAGTGATGTAACAAAAACAATTGCTGAAAGTAAAATGGCGTACACGCCAACATTGCTTGTTGCATATGGTGGACCATGGGCTGAAAACTTTTATTACACAACCGAAAGTCCGGTACACGATAAAAAACTCAACTTCTTTACGCCTTACGAAGAGTTGAGTGCAAAATCCCGTCGTCGTGCAGGTGGTTTGGGTGGATGGTTTACACCGGAAGATCATGTGTTTAAAAAACATGCACAGTCGGTGAACGGTGTTGTACAACAAGGCGGCCTTGCAGGTATTGGCAGCCATGGACAATTGCAAGGCCTCGGTTATCATTGGGAAATGTGGAGTGTTGCCAGCGGTGGTATGAGCAACCTCAATGCGTTACGCACAGCAACTATTCTTGGTGCTACTGCATTAGGATTAGATAAAGAGCTCGGCAGTATTGAAGAAGGCAAGCTTGCTGACATCAATATTATGGATGCAAATCCATTGCAGAACATCCGCAACACCAATACCATTCGTTATGTAGTGAAGAACGGACGATTGTATGATGGTAATACATTGGATGAAATATATCCAACCCCACGTAAAATGGATGCCGGCAGCTGGACGAAGAAAGCACCAACGGTTACAACTGAAGTAAAAGATTAAACATAAATTACTCAACTTTATAAAGCCCCATCAACAGCGATGGGGCTTTTTTATGTCCAATTAATAGGGATAAATTAATTTGTAAGTTGGTTTATCTGCAGTACTTGTCATTTTCAATTTCCTTTCCACCCATCCAATTGTTATTAAAATTTCTCAGTATGTGCTTTTAAAAAGAGTTTTTTCCTTCTATCTTGTTATATCTCTTAATCATCATTTCTCTTAAAACCAAAACTAAGCGCATGAGAAAGTTCAAACTGCTCAAACTACTATTGAGCTTACTGCTCATTCCATTGTGTATGCAGGCACAAACCAGGAAAATAACCGGCAAAATTTCTGATGAAAAAGGCGAGCCTGTTTCATTTGCAACAGTTACCGTTAAGGGAACACAAAAAGCCGTTGTATCAGATGTAAATGGCATCTTTTCAATTGAGCTAACCGGCAATCAAAAAACGCTGATCATCAGTTCAGCCGGTTTTGAAGATGTAACTGTTGATGTATCATCAACAAGCGAAGTAAACGTTACACTAAAAGCAGGCACTGCTTTAGGAGAAGTTGTTGTTACTGCATTTGGTGTTCGTCAACAAAAAAAATCACTGGGCTTTGCTGCAACAGAGATCAACAACAAACAGTTGATGGAAAGCAAACAGCCTAACCTAGTAAACGCTATACAAGGTCGTGTAGCCGGTGTGCAGATCAATTCAACCGGTGGTGGCCCGGGTCAAGGCGCTAACATTGTTATACGTGGACCAAAAAGTGCTTTGGGCAACAATCAACCATTATTTGTAATTGATGGTGTTATCGTTGATAACTCAACTGTAACAGAAGGTGGTAATGCAAGTCTTCGTGGTATGAGTAACCGCATTGCCGATATTAATCCTGATGATATTGAAAGCATGAGTATTCTGCGTGGTGGCGCTGCTACCGCTTTGTATGGTTTCCGTGGAAGTAATGGTGTAATAGTTATTACAACCAAGAGTGCAAAAGCAGGTAAAATGCGTGTAAGCTATAACGCAACCTACGGTGTTGAAGAAGTAAATAAATACCCGGACGTACAGACTACTTATACGCAAGGTTACCGCAGTAATAACCAGATCTATTACAGTTCTACAGATTTCTTTCCAAGTTGGGGGCCAACAGTTACTGCAGCGAAAGCATTAGACCCAACACATCCAGATAAGATCTATCATCACTATGCAAGGGCATACGAACAGGGTAACCAATTCCGCAATACGCTTAATGTAAGTGGCGGTAATGAAAAAGCATTGGTAAACACATCGTTCAGTTATTTTACACATAATGGTGTTTTACCAAACACAAATTACAGTAACTGGAATGCACGTGTAAATGCTGTTCTGAAATTGAGTGATAAACTGCAGTTCAACCCATCATTCAACTATATCAACAGTGGTGGTCTTCGTTATAATGCAGATCGTTTTAATGAAAGTCTCAGTTACTGGAGTCCACGTTGGGATGTGAAAGATTACAAAACAGCAGATGGTGCACATAAAACTTATGGCAACAACAATCCCATTTTTGGTGCGTATTATAATACGTTCAAAGATAATGTTGATCGTATGCTTTCTAATCTTGCGCTTACATACTCACCTGTAAACTGGTTAGATATTTCTTACCGTCTTGGTTTGGATTTCACTTCCGATAATCGTCGTGCAACTGCACCCGGGCAAATAGCAAGACCGGGCATTGTCAACTTCGGCGATAATCCTTTAGGGTTTGTTGGTGAGTACAGGATCTTGAACAAAGTGCTTAACAGCAATTTACTTATTACAGGTAAGTTTAATTTCGGCGAAAAACTTACTCTCAATGCCAGAGCAGGCCATGATGTTGTTGACATCAATTATAACTTTCAGCAAACACAGGGATCTGAGCTAGACATTATCGGGCTTACTACATTGAATAATGCAAGAGTAATTACGCAAAACAGCAGGCGCACACAATTACGTACCATGGGCATTTTTGCCGATGCAACACTTGGTTATGATAACTTCCTGTACTTAACATTGACAGGACGTAACGATTATGCAAGTTCGGTAGCCAGTGGTAACAGTAGTTTCTTTTATCCAAGTGTAAGTCTTGCTTATGTATTCAGTCAACATTTTAGAATGCCTGACTGGATCTCCTATGGTAAGTTGAGAGGTTCGTTTGCCCGCATTGGTATTGCACCTGTTGAACCATATTTAACCAACACCTATTATAACAGCGCATTTGGTCAGCCTGTTAATGGTGTTAATGGCTGGACAAGAGATGATGTGAAAGGATCTGAAAACCTGAAACCCGAGTTTACCGATAACCGTGAAGTAGGTTTGGAAATGCAGTTCCTTAATAACAGAGTTGGTTTTGATGCAAGCTTTTACCAGATCAACAGTAAAGATGTGATCAACCGTGTACTTGTTCCAACTTCAACCGGTTTTACATCTTATGTACTTAACTCCGGTGAAATTGAAAACAAGGGTATTGAACTGGCTGTAAATGGAACACCCATTCGCAACAACAATTTTACATGGGAAGTAAACGCCAACTTCACATCAAACCGTAATAAGGTTGTTCGACTTGCTGAAGGCTTAAATGAAATTGTGATCGCATCTCAGTTTGGTTATTTGTCAAGTGGTGCTACACAAAAATGGGTGGTGGGTCAACCTGCTGGTGGATTATATGGTGTTGCCTACACTCGTTACTACGGTTCGCAAACCGATGATCGGGTAACATTGCGTCGTGATCTTCCATTATTGATAGCCAGCACCGGCAACCTTGCAGGATTCCCCATACGAGATGCTACCAATCAACGTTTACTTGGTAATTCACTGCCAAGGTTTATGTATGGAGTAAGTAATTCACTTACATATAAACAATTCAATTTGTCATTTTTGTTTGATATGCGTGCAGGTGTACAGCGCTTTAACCAGTTAGGCAACTTTATGAGTGCATTTGGTATTGCCAAGTATACTGAAGACCGTAATGATTTCAGAGTGTTCAACGGAGTAATAGCAGGCGGTGCTGCTAATACGCAACGTGTATGGCTTGGTATGGAAGTTGGACCTGATGGCCGTGATTATGATGATGGTTTTTACCGTAACATTCATCGTGGCGTTACAGAAAATTTTGTGGAGGATGCAGGCTGGGTGCGTTTACGCAACCTCAGTTTATCTTATACACTTCCCGCAAAAGTATTGGCTAAAACAAAGTATATCAAAGGTGCATCTTTCACAGTCACTGGTAACAACCTTTGGCTCAGCACACCATTTACCGGCTTTGATCCTGAAAACAGTTCAAATCCTTCCGGCAGCAATGCAGATGGTTTTGCCGGCTTCAGCTATCCGGGTGTACGCAGCTATTTTGTAGGCATTAACGTAAACTTTTAATGCAGTACAATTTTATCATGCTTAAATCACAGATTATGAAAAAGAATTTCAAACTACATAAAAGCATCGCAGCGGTCTTACTGATGCTCATTGGTTTTACGGGATGTAAAAAATATCTCGATATCAACAACGATCCAAACAGGCCAACAGAGCCAACCATCAATGGTATTCTTGCAGCAACTACACAAAATACCGGGTTGAATGTTTTTCGTGCAGCCAATGTGAGCAACTATTATGTACAATATTTTGCATCGCCTAATGCCAACTCGCCAACAGACATATATGACCGTGTTGACTTCAGCACTACCTGGCGTTTGCTTTACGATAATATGGCCGACATTTATGATCTTGAGCAACTGGCAATTAAAACAGGAAGTACTGCACATCTTGGCATGGCAAAAGTAATGATGGCCATCAACCTCAGTCTTACAACCAACATGTGGGGCAATGTTCCTTTTAGCGAAGCATTGTCAGGAAAAAACCTTAGCCCCAAATATGATAATGCACAGGAACTGCACACACGTTGTTTAACATTGCTTGATGAAGGCATTGTTGAGTTACGTAAGAACCCAACCATAACAGTTACTGCGAATGCTGATTTTCTTCATGCCGGTAACCGCACTTACTGGATACGCACTGCCTTTAGTATGAAAGCAAGATTGTTGAATCAATTGAGTAAAACACCTGGTTACAGCGCTACTAATGTTTTAGCTGCTGTTGACAGTGCTTATACAGCTGCTGCACAGGAAGCGAAAGTATCTGTGTTTACATTACGTAACCCGTGGGCAACTCTTGCACGCAACAATGCTGCACTTGTGCTGGATGCGTGGCTCAGTACAAATATTATTCAATCAATGAACGGCGTACGTTATGGTTATGTTGATCCACGCATCAGCCGGTTTACCGACACAACAAGGTATGGCGATTACCGTGGTACACGTAATGGCGCAGGTCGTGTGGGAACAGGTACCAGTCGTGACGAATGTTATCTCACAACAAATGGTTATTACAGTGCCGATGCAGCTCCATTGTTTGTCATTACACTGGAAGAAGTTAAGTTCATTGAAGCTGAGGCTGCATTACGTGCAAACAATGCATCAAGAGCATACACTGCATATATCGCCGGCATTACTGCACACATGAACAAACTCGGTATCTCGTCAGGAAACAGAGACACTTATTTAGCACGCCCGGAAATAGGAGTTGGCCAAGGCAATCTTACACTACCCATCCTCTTCCGTGAAAAATATATCGTGATGTTCCTGAGTCCTGAGGCATGGGTAGATGCACGACGTTTCAATTATGCCTACACAGGTTTTCAATTACCGCTGAGTTCATTGCTGAGTGAGCCGATCCGACGTCTCGATTATCCATCAACTGAACAATCGTTGAATTCAACCAATGTACCACAGGTACCAGCGTTAACGCAGCGTTTGTGGTGGGATTTGTAATCTCCGGGAAATAAACGAAAAAGCCGCATCATTTGATGTGGCTTTTTCGTTGTGAAAACGTTTGTCTTCTGCTTTCAGCATTGATTAACATATTTTCAAGGTCTCAAACTAAAAGATGCACTACCGGTTCTCCTTGCACCTCTTCTACATGAAATGAGCATCTGATCAATGACGATGTAACGGAAGTTGGAACATTCTACTTTGTTACGAAGAAATTACAATTTCAGACTCGCATAAGAAACAGGCATTTCTCGTCCACAATGCATCTTTTCAATTATGCAGCAACACAAACGATTGTCAAGACTTGCATACCTAAACTACTCAGCTTTTCGTATTTCCTTTCTTCCCGATTAATAATAATTTTGCTTTGCTTCTATGCTTTCCAAAACATTTAACTCATATAAGCAAGCCTATACAGGTTTATCAAAAGAAACCTGGTTATTATCGTGGATCATGCTGGTTAACAGAAGCGGAACCATGGTGGTTCCTTTTCTGAGTTTGTATCTCACCAGTCCTGCAATGGGTTACTCACTCAGCCAGGCAGGTTTTGTATTTGGTTTGTTTGGAGCAGGAGCATTTACAGGAGCCTATATTGGTGGAAGACTTACTGATAAAATTGGCTTTTATAAAATTCAGTTGATCACATTACTTGGTGGCGGATTGTTATTTATGGTATTGGGGCAAATGAAAAGTTATCCGCTCATTTGCATATTTACATTTGTATTGAGCTTTGTGAACGAAGCGTTCCGTCCTGCCAACTCAACCGCCATTGCTTTTTACAGTAACGAAGAAAACAGAACAAGATCGTATTCACTTAACAGACTAGCCATTAATTTAGGTTGGGCTATTGGCAGCGGATTGGGGGGATTAATTGCACATGTGAATTATGAACTGTTGTTCTGGATCGATGGCATCACAAATATCTCAGCAGCATTGCTGTTGTATCAGTTGCTGAAGCCACCGTTACAGGAAAGAAAAAAAGAAACCGTTGCAGCAGCAACAGTAAAAATTCTTTCTGCTTACAAAGACAAAGTTTATCTATGGTTTATTTTCTGCTCATTTTTATTTGCAGCAAGTTTCTTTCAGCTATTTACCAACCTTTCCGTTTACTTTAAAAAGGAGCGTGGTTTTTCTGAACCCTTTATCGGCTTTCTTATGGCTGCAAACGGGATCTTTATTGTATTAACGGAGATGGCATTGATCTATCGATTGGAAAAACGAAAAACTCCTTTACTGTTTGTTGTATTGGGTGTGTTGCTTACAGCCATCGCCTTCCTGCTGCTGAACTTTCTCAACATTACTCATCTCATGGCAATGGTTATTATACTTTTCATTACCGTTGGCGAAATGTTGTCGATGCCGTTTATGAACAGTTTCTGGATCAGCCGCAGCAATCACAGTAACCGTGGACAATATGCGGCTTTGTATACAATGGCATGGTCGGCTGCACAAACTTTTGGGCCGATGTTCGGAGCAAGAATTGCTGATCATTCGGGATTCAATGTTTTATGGTGGATAGTTGGCACTGTATGTATGCTTTCTGTAATTGGTTTCAACCTGTTACGCAAACAACAAACAGTAGTTGAATCAGAAGCATTAAATCAGCAGGAAAAAATTATGGAAGATGAAGTTGCAGCAGCACAGGATATTGCCGGTTAAGTTTCATACAACCACATAAACCAAGAGCCCGCATTAAATAATGATGCGGCTTTTTCTTTGTGCAAACGGTTGTCTTGTGCATTCAGCAGTGATTAACATATTTTCAAGGTTAAAATAATTGCATGCGGCAGCAAACAATACAGATGGTTGTACCAAAAAAGCAAACAACCCTCATCCCGATGATTATGATCTGTGCCCTGTTTTTCATCTTTGGATTTGTAACATGGGCCAACGGAACATTAATTCCTTTTTTCAAACTATCATTTGGGTTAACAGATTTTCAGGCCTTCTTTGTTACCTTCTCATCCTACATGGCTTATTTCTTTTTGGCCTTGCCGTCGTCCTGGATATTAAAGAAAACAGGATTTAAGAACGGGCTTGTACTTGGTATGCTCATTTTGGGTGTTGGTTCATTATTATTTATACCTGCTGCAAAGTCCAATTCATTTCCCTTGTTTCTAACAGGAATATTTATACAAGGTTCAGCGCTTGCATTATTACAAACTGCAGCAAATCCTTATTTAACAATTATTGGTCCTATTGAAAGTGCTGCGAAACGTATCAGCTTTGCAGGTATTTGTAATAAAACAGCAGGTATACTTGTGCCTATTATTATGGGCACTTTGTTTCTTAAAAATGCAGCAGCGATTGAAAAACAAATTGAAGCAGCAACAGGAATTGAAAAAGAACAACTGTTGCAGGAAGTTTTGGGCCGTGTGAATATGCCTTACATTGTTTTGGCTGTTATTTTTTGTTTATTCGCCTTGCTGATAAAATTTACACATCTTCCCGAAGTACAGGTTGAAGAAGATGTAGTGGATGAAGCAAGCGGTGAAGTTGTACATCATAAAAGTATTTTCCAGTTTCCACACTTGTTTCTTGGTGCATTTTGCATCTTCGTATATGTAGCTGCCGAAGTGATGGCAGGAGATATTATTGGCGTTTATGGAAAAGAGCTTGGTATAAGTGCTGATATTTCTAAATTCTTCACTGCATTAACGTTAAGCGGAATGCTTCTTGGTTATATCGCAGGCATCATTGCTATCCCCAAATATATTTCGCAACAAAAGGCGTTGCGCATCTGTGCAGTGCTGGGTATTATTTTCAGTATTGCCGCTTATGCTACGGGCGGTTATACATCCGTAACTTTTATTGCTTTGTTAGGATTAGCCAACTCATTAATGTGGCCTGCTATTTTTCCTTTAGGTATCAGTCATCTTGGTAAGTTTACGAAAACAGGTTCGGCCATTATGATCATGGGTATTGCAGGTGGTGCTATCTGGCCAATGATCTATGCCTGGTTAAAAGACAACCTGCAACTTGATTTTCAACTTGCTTATTGCATTGCAGTATTACCCTGTTATTTATACATCCTCTACTTTGCTGTAAGCGGACATAAAGCAGGTTTGAAAAAAAGATACAGTGCATAATCTCACAATTTTTTCTATTGAATTAAAAACAGTTTCATTATGAACGATGAATCAACAGGAGTAAGCCGCAGAAAATTCATTGATTCACTAACGAAAGCTGCTGCGCTCAGTACAGTAAGCCTTACCGGTTTGCCTTCTGCTGCATTTGCTGCAGATTCAAAAAAAGATATTGAAGCTGATGATCACCGCTTTCTCTGCAAACCATACCTGCATAGTATTGAACATGCCATCATGTATATTCGGTGTATCACAAATAAGAATTCGTATTGCTGGGTTGAATATAATGAACCGGGAAAGCCTGCACAAAAAGCACATACATTATCAGATGGTTTGGTAGATGCCAATAACCGTGTACATGAAATTAAACTTACCGGCTTAAAGCCCGGCACCACCTATGAATATAAAGTGATTGCAAAAGAGATCAAAGACTTTCAACCTTACAAACTTACATACGGCGAAACGATCAGCAGCGATGTCCATTCATTTACAACCTTCAACCCGGCAGCAAAAGAAACACAATGGCTGGTGTTAAATGATATTCACGATCGGCCCGCATCGTTTCAACAACTGCTGCAATTAAATGATAACGACCCTTATCAATATGTTTTCCTGAATGGTGATATGTTCGATTATCAAACGGATGAAAAACAGATCATCGATCATTTGCTCACTCCATGTACTGAATCATTCGCTGCACAAAAATCAATGCTGTTTGTAAGAGGTAATCATGAAACAAGAGGAAAATATGCACGCCAACTGAAAGATTATTTCTCTGCACCAAATGGCGCTTATTTCTCCTTTCAATCTGGACCTGTGTTCACCATTGCACTTGATACAGGAGAAGATAAAGAAGATACTCATCCTGTTTATGCCGGCATTGTTGATTTTGATCAGTTCCGTATTCAACAAGCAGCATGGCTTGAACAACAATTAAAATCAAAAGCCTGTAAGAAAGCGAAGTATAAAGTGGTGATGATGCATATCCCCACATTCTATTCGGGTGATGCGCATGGTACGTTGCACTGCAGGGAATTGTTTTCTTCTTTGTTTGATAAATATAAGATCGATCTCCTCATCTGTGGACATACACATACTTATGGCGTGCATCCGCCGGTTGCAGGAAAACATAATTATCCCATTATTATTGGTGGAGGACCAACCAATGGCAAACGCACACTCATTAAAGTACATGCTGATCAACAATCTTTGAATGTGCTAATGTTAAAAGATGATGGAACGGAAGTGGGGAAGTATACGGTTAATCCAAATCGATAAAATATATAAAGACACCGTTTCAATATTCGCTTCAGCCGATTAGATTAACTTTTTTCAAGTAAATTTTATCCCGGTAATCAGAATTACCTAATCTTAGCTACATGAATACATATTTAAAATACTTGTAATTCTTACACATGTTTCATAATTTTAAGAGAGCATACTTAACGATCGAACAAAACCAAATCCACAGTTTATTCATCAGTTTTGTCGCATTAAGTAATGAAATCTATGAAACTATCGATCAGAAGTTCAATACTAGTCACCTTATTACTCTTTACAATTCTTATTGTATCGATCGTTTATATTACTATACGTCGAACGGCAACGCTGAAAGATACCAATCAGGAAGTAATGTACTCCGAAGATATCCGTTATCAATTACAACAACTTCTACTTGCCGTACTCGATAATGAAACGGGCGCACGTGGCTATGTTATCACCAGCAATGAAAGTTTTCTTGAACCACTTTACGCTTCTGAACGCACATTAAAATCATACAGCAGTCAGCTTGAGCATCGCATTCAGAATCCTGCTATCAAGTCAATATTTATTGATTCATTAAAACCTCTCCTCAGTAAGCGGATCGTGTTCTCCCGGTTAATGATCAAAACAACAATGCTGCATAATTCCGATGCGGCCAGGGATCTCGTAGCAAGTGGTGTTGGCAAAAGATATACTGATAGCATCAGGCTGCTAGGTATTAAAATAAATGCCCTTCAAAATACATTCCTGCAGCAAAAACGCAGTAACAATGAACAGGCGCTCCGGCAAATGAATGTCTTCCTGTTCTCCATGTTGTTTATCATCTTCTGTTTATTTGCAGTTATTTTCAGATGGATCGTTCTGTATTTCAAAAAACAAAAGCAAACAGAAGAAGAACTTGAAGAAAAAGTACAGAAAAAAACAAAAGAAGTGCTCGAAGGTGAAGTACGATTCAGGAAGATGATCGAACAGATCTCTGATGGATTTTTCACATTGGATATTAACTGGCGTTTTACTTACATCAATGCAAATGCTGCGCAACTATTTGATCAATCGGTTATCGGTAAAAATATTTGGGAGTGTTTTCCTGAAACTTCAGGGGGCGAAATTCACACCGCCTTTCAACAAGCCATGAACACTCAAAAAGAAGTGTTCTATGAAGGTTACTCTTCTTATTTTAAACGCTGGATCGAGATCAGTATTTATCCTGCTTCTGACGGTTTAGTCATCTATTTCAGAGATATAACTGAAAAACGTTTAGCTGAAATAGAAGCACAACGCAGCCGGGAACAATACAAAACATTAATTGAACGCATCAGCGATGCATTCATAGCTGTTGATCATGAATTCCGTTATACATTTCTAAACAAACAAGCAGAAGAGTTGATCCACAAACCTGCTGATGAACTGATTGGGAAGACGGTTTGGGAAATTTTTCCTGATGCAGTTGGTTCAGATACTTTCCGTGCATTTGAAAAAGCGATGAAAGAACAGGTTTATGTAACTAATACCGATCATTATCCCGCACTTGATCTTTGGCAGGAGAACCATATTTATCCATCCAGTGATGGTCTGTCTGTTTTCATACGCAACATTACAAAGCTGAAGAAAAACGAAATAGCAGCAAGAAACAGTGAAGAGATCAGGCGGATCATTATGAACTCTTCGCTTGATGCCATTATCTGTGTTGATAACAGTAACAATATTATTTTCTGGAACAACCAGGCTGAAAGTCTTTTTGGTTGGTCTTTTGATGAAATAAAAGCAAAACCATTTCATGAAACAATTATTCCGACAGGCTATCGCAAGTTTGCAGAAAAAGGTATCCTGCATTTCCTGCATTCGAGAAATGCTGAAAGTTTAGATCGTATCATCGAAACAACAGTTGTTAATCGTGATGGCAAAGAATTTCCTGTTGAGTTCTTCGCTTTAAAAGTGCTTACCGATAACAACAGTTTTACCTGCGCCTATATTCGTGATATCAGTAAGCGAAAAGAACTGCAACAACAATTGATCAGGCAACAGAAAAAAACTGCCAGCGAAATTACTGCCACAGCTATTGATGCACAGGAAAAAGAGCGTAATGCAATCGGGCAGGAGTTGCACGACAACATCAATCAACTGCTTGCCGGCACAAAGCTGTTATTACAGATGATTCAGAAAAATCCTGAAAAACACACACAGTATCTTACAATGTGTGTTGATGCCATTAACCAGGTAATGAATGAAAACAGGCGTATTGCGCATGAAATGGTAACGCCTTTTTTAAGCCAGGAAACACTGGTTGACCTGATCTACAAAATTGCAAACAGTATGCTTGCCTTTGTAGGTATTGATGTGGAAGTTGAATTGAACAACTTTAACGAAGACGGCCTGAATGAAAAACAAAAGCTCACTCTTTACCGGATTGCTCAGGAACAGTGTACGAATATTATCAAATATGCCAATGCTTCAAAAGTGATCTTTTCGCTTGCATCAAACGAAGAATCTATTCGCTTAACTATTCGTGATGATGGCGATGGTATGACAACAAAAGCTGCAAAAGAGGGTATTGGTTTAAAAAATATTGCAAGCCGGCTAAGTGTGTACAATGGCACAATGGATATTATAACAAGTCCGGGTAATGGGTTTATGCTTTCGGTTGAATTGCAGACGGAAGATATGTACCAGGGTGTTTGATTAGAAATAAAAAGCCGCATCAAATGATGCGGCTTTTTATTATTCATTCAATCTTATTCCTCTTCTTTCGGCGGGTAAGAAATATTGATCAATCCTCTTCTGTTCTTCGCACGGCCATCTGCATTATCACGACCATTGATCACTTCCATTTCCAACGGACAACATTCACCAAATGATTCAAAGTTGATGCGGGCTGTATCCAGGCCTTTTGCAATCAGGTAATCGGCACAGGCCTTTGCACGTTTATCAGAAAGTACCTTGTTGTATTCAACTGTGCCCAAACCGTCGGTGTAACCACTGATCTGTACTATTGCTCCCGGATTCTTTACCAGGATATCATATAATGAATCAAGTTTGAATGCTGCATCATCTTTAATGTTATGCTTATCAAAATCAAAGTAAACTGTTACAACCGTTTCAGGTGTAAGAATGATTTTGCGTTCAAGCACAATATCTTTATTGGTAAACTTATCAGTGCTCCAGTCTTTTTCGTCAGTATTTACAATAGTAAGATCAGTTTGTTTTTCGCTGTAGCGATGTTTGCTCACCGTTACATTACCTGTAACATCTGTATCTACTTCAACCGTATAACGGCCGGAAGCATCAGTGGTTGCTTTTAATTGCTTGCCACCAGCATTCACTAATACAGTAACACCACTCACAGGTTGATTATCTTTTTTATCGATCACCAATCCGGTAATGATCTTTTTCTTCGGCGCTTTACTTACTGTATATGTTTCTAAACAACATTCTGAACCACGATCAGAACTGAACACTGCATTTTTTAATACAGAGGTTTTATCGTTTGTATGATAATACACATCATCTCTTATTGAGTTAACAGGGTGTCCCATGTTTTCAGCCGGCTTCCATGCAGTTTCCCAGCCTTTTGAAGTATAGAGATCAAATCCACCCATTCCCTGCTTTCCGTTTGAGGAAAAAACAAGTATGCTACTGTAACTGTGATAAAATGGTGCCTGTTCATCAGCTGCTGTATTAATAACAGCACCGGTGTTTACAGCTTCCCCTGTTGTACCATCGGCTTGTAAAGGAGCATACCAGATATCAAAACCTCCTGCACCACCGGGACGATCAGATGAAAAGAATAAATATTTCCCATCTGTAGAAACATAAGGTTGTTTGCTGCTGTAGCCATCTGCATTCACTGAAGTAAGTGCAACAGGTGCACTCCATCCTTCAGCTTGTTTTGTTACAAGATAAATGGCAGAACTCTTACGGCTATTACTGTTTTTCCATTGTGTGAAGTAAATACGATTGCCATCGGCACTTACACTCGCAGCTCCCTGGTTAATGGCTACTTCACTTGTTGGAAGAGAAACACTCTCGCCAACTTTAAATTCGTTGTTCTCTAATGTTGCAGCAAACACACGACTGTGATATGGATTTACACCTGCAGTTGCAGCAGTATCAGTTTCAGTACTTGTAATCAGAAATTGATTACCGCCTAAATGCACAGCTGCAAATACACCTTTTCCTGTTTCGTTTGCAAGAGTTGTTTTATTAAGTGTGTACATCACAGTATCAGGACGTACCAGTTGCGCTTTTATATATTTCAATGTTTGCAATTCATTTTCTGCAGCTGCTTTCAAAGGATCGTTGGCAGTTACGTTGCTGAGAAAGCGGTTAACACTTTCTTCTGCATCATCATATTTACCAAGGCTGCGTTGACATACAGCATACCAGTACCATGCATCGTTATACTTAGATGGCTCCTGTTCTGCAACAGTTTTGTAGCGTTCTGCCGCCTGCGGAAAATAATTTGCCAGGCGAAAACTTTCTGCCTGTTTATAAATGATATCATTTTTTGTAACGCCTTTGCCCATCCCACTTCCCTGGCTGTTGCGTTTTGCATTCAGCGGAAAATCAGCTTTTGATTTTTCTTTGGGGCCGGGTTTCAGAAATTGCTCATACAACTGTGCAGCTGTATAATAATCACCGGATGCGTAGTAGGCATTGGCCTGCACAATACGTTTGTCCTGTGCCTGTGTTTGCAGAAAGAGTGTGCAGGCTATTGCCGAAAGGGCAATTTTTCCTGCTGTTTTATATACAATGTTCATTGTAGAAGCTTTTTGTTGAAGAGAGATATTGGGTTTCATTTTTTTCTTTAGGTTGATCATTCACTTCAAAAAATTATAAGCGTGGGCAACGGATCCAGTCGAAAATGCTTCTGGTGCCGCTACGTTTGATATAAGAAAGACTTAATTCAAAACTGTTTACGTTTCTTGTCATTGATCCTAGCTTTGAAGCGTTCACATCATAACTCAATCCCACAATAAAGTTTCTCCAGTCAACACCCACAAAAGGAGCAATGGCATCTTTCAAACGATAATATCCACCAAACATAAAATCAGTTTCTTCATTTACATTCAGCTGTACGTATGTACCAATCATTGCTTCCATTGCTGTACCCTGCTGCATGTATAAAACATGTGGTACAATACTGGTACGTTCAGATAAATTGAAACTTAAACCACCATGCAACACATAACGGAGCGGAATGGTATTGAGTGCTACACTGCCCGAAGAAATAATGGGATCTTTCGGACGATTGATATGAAACACTGAAAGACCTGCAAATGCATTTGTTTTTTTATCGGGTGTTGCATCGTAATACAACGCACCTGCGCCTGCGTCGAATGTAGTAGAGTTGGTATTTGCAAAAGATTCATTTGTAGAGTTTCCTGCATTATAACCAGTAATGGGATTCCATTGATCGCCCCATTTGAATTTTGATTGATCTACTTTACGGTTTATTAAACCCGCCTGTATTGCCAGCACCAGGCGGTGATTATTATCAGCACCAAACTTTACGCCGGTGTAAGCAACAGAACCGTATGCATTGAAGTAGTTGAAGCCACCGTCGCCTGCTTTTTGATTCATCAGGTTAACGCCTACTGCAATGTTTTTGCTGGTACGTGTGTCGAACGATAAACCTGCAGTGCTGTAAGGATTGGTTACACTTCCCCACTGGTTACGGTAGATAGCAGATACACGATAATCACCATCGCTGCCACCCGTCATTGCCGGGTTAGTGTACATAGGATAGGTGTAGTTCTGCGTAAAATGTGGATCTGTCTGGGCAACCGATTGAAGCATGCCGAGCATTAACAGACATGCTGTAAGCAAACCGTGTTGTGTGATGAATTTATTTTTCATTGTATTGAACAGATATAAGATTTTAAATATGGTTATCAGGTTAATAGTATTTTATCGAACAAGTGTAATTGAGCCTTTGAGATCAACAGTGCGTCCGTCGGTCATGGTTGCACGCAATGCATACACATACACACCCACCGGTTGCGGTTTGCCTTTATGTGTTCCATCCCAACCTTGTGTCTGGCTGTTAAGGAAAGCAACCTGTTGTCCCCACTGGTTAAAGATGCGCATCTCCACTTTGTTGATATAATTACCATAGATCATCAGTCTGTCGTTCTTACCATCATTGTTTGGTGAGAACACATTCGGCACAAACACTCCTTTATCCAAAGCCTTTACGGTAATGGTATAAGTTCTTGGCGTACCGATACAACCATTGTTACGTGGTGTAACAGTTATTGTTGCCGTGATATCTGTATTACCAGGATTGGTTGCAGTAAACTGTGGCACATTACCATTGCCTGATGCAGCCAAACCAATTGCTGTGTTTGAGTTCGTCCAGCTTACAGTTGCACCTGCAGGTGTAATCGTGAAATTAGTAGCTGGTATAATGGTTCCATCGTTCACTGTAATATTTGCAGGCACAGTTACAGTTGGCACTGTACTTACTTCAACAGTATAGGTTTGTGTTACTGCACATTGTCCTGCTGTTGGTGTAAAGGTATAAATAGTCGTTCCTGCTGTTGCGCTGCTTACTGTTGCAGGAGTCCATGTACCTGTTATATTATTTACAGATGTTGTTGGCAGCGCCTGAACAGCTGCACCCACACAAATAGAAGCAGTTGTCCCAAAACTGAATGTTGGTGTAACAATCGGGTTCACTGTTACGGTGAATGTTTGAGTTGTTGCACAAACACCAGCAGTTGGTGTGAAGGTATAGGTGCCGCTTGCAGTATTGCTTACTGTTGCAGGCAGCCATGTTCCGTTCACGCCATTATCAGATGTGTTTGGTAAAAGAGGCACTGTTCCGCCTGAACAGATAGTAAGTGTAGTTCCAAAGCTGAATGTTGGAACTGTGTTCGCAACCACCGTAACATTCAATGTTGTGGTTGTTCCGCACTGACCTGCATTTGGTGTAAACGTATAGGTGCCGCTGGTTGTATTACTGATTGTTGCAGGACTCCACGTGCCAACGATACCATTTGTTGATGTGTTGGGTAATGCAGGAGCAGTTGCACCGTTACAAATACTTAATGCAGCGCCAAAGCTGAATGTTGGAGTAAGTATAGGATTTATAGTAACATTGATTGTAACAGGCAGTGCACAAAGACCTGCTGTTGGCGTAAAGGTGTAAGAACCACTTGCGGTATTGCTTACCGTTGAAGGATTCCATGTACCTGTAATGTTATTGTTTGATGTTGTTGGTAATGTTGGTGGGGTTGCGCCTTCGCAAATGCTTGTTGCAAAACTAAACGTTGGTGTAACATTTGGCGTAACCGTTACATTAATTGTAACAGGAAGCGCACACAGCCCGGCTGTTGGTGTAAATGTATAAGAACCACTGGCGGTGTTGCTTACTGTTGATGGACTCCATGTACCGGTAACGCCATTATCTGATGTTGTTGGTAACAAAGGAGCTGTTGCGCCACTACATATTGTAGTAGCAAAACTAAATGTTGGTGTAACGTTCGGTGTAACTGTTACATTAACTGTAACAGGTAACGCACACAGCCCTGCTGTTGGTGTAAATGTATACGAACCGCTGGCGGTATTACTTACTGTTGAAGGGCTCCATGTACCGGTAACGCCATTATCTGATGTTGTTGGTAACAAAGGAGCTGTTGCGCCACTACATATTGTTGTAGCAAAACTGAATGTTGGTGTGGCATTTGGTGTAACTGTTACATTAACTGTAACAGGTAACGCACACAGCCCTGCTGTTGGTGTAAATGTATACGAACCGCTGGCGGTATTGCTTACTGTTGAAGGACTCCAGGTACCGGTAACTCCATTCGTTGATGAAGATGGTAATAATGGTGCAGTTGCTCCTTCGCATATACTTGTTGCAAAACTGAATGTTGGAGTAACGTTAGGCGTAACCGTTACATTCACTGTAACAGGTAAAGCACATTGACCTGCGGTTGGTGTAAATGTATAAGCACCACTTGCAGTGTTACTCACAGTTGAAGGATTCCATGTACCAGCCACCCCGTTATCTGAACTTGACGGGAGTGAAGGTGCAGTTGCTCCTTCGCAAATGCTTGTTGCAAAACTGAATGTTGGGGTCACGTTAGGCGTAACTGTTACATTCACTGTAACAGGCAGCGCACATTGACCCGCAGTTGGTGTAAAGGTGTAAGAACCACTCGTTGTATTACTCACAGTTGAAGGATTCCATGTACCGGCCACCCCGTTATCTGAAGTTGTTGGGAGTGTAGGTGCCGTTGCTCCTTCACAAATATTCGATGCAATAGTAAAGGTGGGTGTTACATTCGGCGTTACTGTTACATTTACTGTAACCGGTAAAGCACATTGACCCGCAGTTGGTGTAAATGTATAGGATCCGCTTGCAGTATTGCTAACAGCCGAAGGGCTCCATGTACCGGTTACTCCATTTGTTGATGAAGAAGGCAAACTCGGAGCCGTTGCTCCTTCGCATATGCTTGTTGCAATATTGAATGTTGGTGTCACATTCGGTGTTACAATCACATTAACGGTAACAGGATTTGCACATTCTCCTGAGTTTGGAGTGAATGTATATGAACCGCTTGCTGTATTACTTACAGTTGAAGGGTTCCATGTACCACTCACACCATTATTTGAAGTTGTTGGGAGTGTTGGTGCAGTTACTCCTTCGCAAATACTCGTTGCAAAACTGAATATTGGTGTTGTACGTGGAGTTACAGTAATATTAATCGTTACAGGTAAACCACATTGACCTGCAGTTGGTGTAAAGGTGTAAGAACCACTTGCGGTATTACTTACAGTTGAAGGATTCCATGTACCTGTAAGACCATTGTTTGATGTAGTTGGTAATAGTGGTGCAGTTGTTCCTGCGCAGAAAGCCGGTATTGCTGTGAACGATGGAACAATGATTGGATTTGATAAGATAACACCTGAAAACAAGTTCGTTGTATTTCCGTTTTCTGTGATTGTAAATCCTGCATACACGCCTGCATTTAACCCGTTAATGACTGCCTGCCCAGCGCCGTTCGCAACAATAGTAACGGGGCCAACTGCATTACCATCATCGGTATAAGTAATATCATAACTTGTACCGGGTGTTAATCCATTGATCGTTACCGATCCGTCGGTACCGTTACAGGTAGTAGGATTGGAACTTGAAATGGTAGGTGCAAAAAAGGCGTGATCACTTGCAGTACCAATTTGGTCATCGGTAAGATTCCAATTATGCAACAAAGGGAAATCACCAAGTGTAAACACAGCCGGGTTGGCATTGTCAAATACTTTTCCGGAAATGCCGATTCCGTTATAATCGGTTTGATTATAGTTTATACTTCTTGCGGAAGCAAATGTTCCGAACGATTGTGCATGTGAGAAGTAAGAAAGCACCAGGAACAATAACGTTCCTGCAAAGGAAATTGGATTTTTTGGGTTCATTTTTTAGCTGTTAGTTCAGGTTAATACGGAGAATTAACGCATAAACATAACACATTCAATATTATTTTTAAAGAGATACAGTATTTTTCCTTAAAAATTGTGTGTTTATACTTACGGTGTCGGGAACACGAAAATGCGTACTACTCATGCTCAAAAAACGTAAAACAGTTTTGCTGTAATTACTTTCTTGTATTGCTGATTTCACAGTTAACTAACCTATGTGCACACTGGTATCTACGTACTGCGCAGATAATTCAAAAAATGAAAAAGGGAATGTTTCAAAAAACCTTTAGTTATAATAAGGGCTTATCATTAAAAACACAATCACACCCGTAACAGCAACATAAAGCCACAACGGCCATGTGATGCGTGCAAGTTTTTTGTGTTTATGAAACTCTGCAGTAAGGCCTCTGTAAGCTGTAAATAAAATAAAAGGAAGGATCAATCCCGCAAGGACGATATGAGTAATGAGAATAAAGTAATAGACAATTTTAATAAGGCCTGATCCGCCATAACTTGTTTCTCCTGTAAATAAATGATGACAGATATAAGACACGAGAAACATCACCGAAAAACCAATTGCCCAAAGCATCAGCTTTTTGTGTGTGCGGTAACGCTTGTCTTTCACTGCGAACAATGCGCCCAGCAACAGCAACGCAACAAACGTATTGATCAATGCATTGAGTCTTGCAAAAATGTGCTTATCAAATCCGAGATTTACTTTCAGCTCTACACGACTTAGAAAAGCTACTGCTACAAACACGATAATACTTACCGCAAAAATCAGGATGTAAGCAAGCTTATCATTCTTCTCAATTGCCGGGGGTAATTTCCCACGTCTGTGTTCTCTACTGTACGACATAGTTGTTTATTCTTATAGCTTTATTTACGGAACAGGTTTCGCTTTTTCTTCTTGTCTTTCTCTAGAAACAATAACCCGATATCTCTCGCCATCTTCGCCATTGCAATTGAATCGGTTCCATCGTACCAGCCACGTATTACACGATCTCTATCAAGCAGGTAAAATTTATTGGTATGAAGAAAAGCAGTATCAACTTCGCCTCCATCAATTGTTGCTGCTTTAAATTCATCATAAGCAAGTTTGTAAATGGTTTGTTTATCGCCTGTTAAGAACCACCAGTTGTTATGCCTCACCTTATACTTATCAGCATATCGTTTCAGTGCTTCCACGCTATCTCTTGCCGGATCAACTGTTAACGAAATAAAATGCACCAGCGAATCTGTTTTCAGAAATGCATCCTGCATCTTCTTCATATTACGTGTAAGCGTGGGACATGGATTTGGGCAACGGGTAAAAAAATAATCCACTACCAGCACTTTTCCTTTCAACGAATCAACACTTACGACTTTCCCTAATTGATTCGTGAAGCTGAAGTTTTCTACTTTATGCCACACGGTATCCTTCACCAGTTTCCCCTTCACTGTTTTTTCTGTTACTGAATCAAAAAAATAGTGGCGGGGCATATCTACAACACCTTCGCTCTGGTACTTTACAATAAGATAAGCTGTAACAGGGATACCAACTGCCAGTAATAAACCGAGAATTCCTTTTTTACTCATACACTTTTCATTCGCTGCTAAAAAAATCGTCCCGATACTCCATGAAGGAAAACCGGGACGAATATGAATCAGACAAGATAATTATTTCAATCCACCTTCATGAGCGCCACCATGTGCCGGCTCCACCTTCTGTTCGTATTTAACCGGATCTTTAGGGCGATATTCATTACGAAGATTTTTCCATGAATCACCATCCCACAAAAAAGCAATGATGAACCAGATGAATAATGCCAACGGTACAACAATGGTCATGATCATATTACGGATCTCATCACCAAGGTGCATAAAAATAGAAACGATATAAAATGCCTTAGCCAGGGAAAGAATTACAATCACTCCTTTGACAGCAATATCTAATCCTGCACTGAAATCAGTTCCGTATAATAAATAGCCGAGTGCAAGTTCAACGATGGTAATACCAGATAGAATCCAGGTTGTTCTCCAGATCCTTTTTTTCGAATCATCGCCCGGTGCATCATGTGGTATTGTTACTTCCCCGCCAAATGTTTGATGTTCCATATATAAATTATTTCTGAGTAATAGTTATTGAATAGGGTTAAACAAGATAGAAGAATAAGAATACGAATACCCACACCAGATCTACAAAGTGCCAGTATAGACCGATCTTCTCGATCATGAGGTAATGACCTCTTCTTTCAAACACACCACGCCAAGCCATGATGGTTACAATAATATTGATTACCACACCTGAAAATACGTGGAAACCGTGGAAACCTGTAATGGTAAAAAAGAAGTTGGCAAAATTGCTTGAAGCAACAGTACCGTCTGCATTAGGGAAAGGATTGCGACCCCACCAAGCACCTTCATGGTGTAAGTGATTCCACTCCCATGCCTGGCAACTTAAGAACGCTAAACCACCAATGATTGTCCAGATCATCCATTTTACTACACCTTTCTTATTCCCATGATGACCTTCGTGAACAGCCAACACCATTGTAACCGAACTTACAATGAGGATAAATGTCATTAAACTCACAAACACCAACGGCAATCCATTACCTAAAAAAGGGAACGACTGAAACACAAAGTTTGGATCGGGCCATGAAATACTGGATACACGTACTGTACCGTACGCAATCAAAAATGCGCCGAATGTAAACGCATCGCTCATTAAGAAATACCACATCATCAACTTGCCATACTCCACATTGAAGGGGCTTTTACCGCCACTCCACCATTTTGTGTTTGCTGCTACTGTTTGTGCCATTTATCTGTTTTTAATTGTTCTCAAAAATTTTACTCTCAGGATACCAGTAAGAAAAATGCAAACAGGTAGATCCATAAGAGATCAACAAAGTGCCAATACAAACCGGCTGTTTCCACGGGCGCTGTGCTGTAGAATTTAGTTTTGGTATTATAGGCACGTAAAAATAAAACCACCAGTGCTATGATACCGCCAACTACATGCAAAGCATGTACACCGGTAATAATATAAAAGAACGATCCCGCTACACTATCCTTAAATGTTATTTTGCTTGCCCATAGTTCAGAAAACCCAATGAACTGTGTTGCAACAAAAGCTAAACCTAATACTGCTGTTACTGAGATCAGCAAACGGTATCTCGCCATTTCCCTTGCAGCCATTGCTTTTTGTGCAAGGAAAATACTGATACTGCTCAGCACGATCAACGCAGTTGATAAATAAAAGATCTTCGGCACTTGCACTGCTTCCCAACCTGCCTGGTTACTCTTTACAATATATGCGCTGGTGAACCCGGCAAACATCATTGTAATACTTCCAATAGCAATCCACAATGTAAATTTATGTGGATGCATTTTTTGTGTTCGTTCGCTACTCATAACCTTCTCCATCTTTCAAACGCTTTTATGATTACTGCCGAAACAGTTTCTTTTTCTTTATTACTGTGCAATTTTATCGGCCAGTAATGCAAGCAATACAATTGGTAAATAAATGTAACTGCTGAACATTACTCTTCTTGCATTCTTTACATCCATGTTGAAATATAACCGTACACACTGTATAACCATAAACAGGTTAGCAGCAACGAGTATCCACATGCTTACTACACCACTCATGTTAAAGAAAAACGGTAACATGCCCACAGGTATCATCAACAAAGAGTAAATCACTGTTTGAATGGCTGTAAATTTAGTTGGTCCTTGTTGCGAAGGCAGCAATTTGAATCCTGCTTTACTATAGTCTGTATGTGCCACCCATGCTATAGCCCAGAAGTGAGGAAATTGCCAAAGAAACTGGATGGCAAATAATATCCATCCACCTGTCCATGAAAAATTCTCTCCATCGTAAGCTGCTGCCCAGCCAATAAGGCAAGGCAATGCGCCGGGTATTGCTCCTACGAGTACAGCAATGGAATTTACTTTTTTCAACGGCGTGTAAACAAAGCCGTAAATAAATAAACTCAGCAATGCTAACCCTGCAGCATACCAACTGAAATACAACCACAAAATCAAAGAACCAATTATTGCAGCAATAAAAGCAAATGCTGTTGCCTCCTGCACACTCATTCTTCCACTTGCAACAGGTCTGTTACCTGTTCGCTTCATTACTGCATCTGTATCTTTTTCCGTTATCTGGTTTATTGCATTGGCGCTGCCTGTTACCAACATACCGCCTAGCAATAACAACAGAATACTTGCAAAATCATATTCCACCACATTGGGCGCAAGCATGTAAGCGATCACACTGCTGAACACCACTGTAAAACTGAGCGTAAACTTGATGAGCTGTTTGTAATCCTCGATCTTGCCCATCACTCCCGACTTCACCTGTTTCTTATCTTCCGGTTGACTGCTCAATTTGTTTTATCATAATGACACATTTGTGTCTGTCAATTAATGCTTGCTTTCATCAGCGCTAACCGGTGTGGTTTGCGGAATGAATTCTTTTCCATCTTTTGCATAATCATATGCCCAACGGTGTACTTCAGGAATTTCACCGGCCCAGTTACCATGGCCAGGATTGATTGGTGTAGTCCACTCCAAGGTATTTGCACCCCAAGGATTTTGTGTTGTTACTTTTCTTCCTTTCCAGATGCTGTAGAAGAAGTTAAAGATGAACAGTATTTGTACAAGGAATACAATGATGGCTACGATACTGATGAATTTATTCAACCCGTCGTAATGCTTGAATGATTCCCAGATATCAAACTTGTAATAACGGCGTGGCACACCTGCCAAACCTTGATAGTGCATTGGCCAGAAGATGAGGTACGCACCGATCATAGTTACCCAGAAGTGAATATAGCCGAGTGTATTGTTGAGATAACGGCCATACATTTTCGGATACCAATGGTAAATACCTGCAAACATTCCGAACATACTTGCCACACCCATTACAATATGGAAGTGCGCAATTACGAAATATGTATCATGCAAATGAATATCCAATGCAGAGTTGCCAAGGAAGATACCTGTTAAACCACCGGAGATAAACAAGCTCACAAAACCCAATGCAAAAAGCATGGCAGGTGTAAAGCGGATATTACCTCTCCAGATAGTAGTTAACCAGTTAAATACTTTGATGGCACTTGGCACCGCAATCAACAACGTTAACAATACGAAGAACGCACCGAGGAACGGATTCAAACCCGTTACAAACATGTGGTGAGCCCAAACGAGGAACGCAAGAATTGTGATGGCGAACAATGAACCAATCATCGCCATGTAACCAAAGATTGGTTTACGGCTGTTTACTGATAGAATTTCTGATGCCATACCCATCGCCGGTAAGAGAATGATGTATACTTCAGGATGACCTAAGAACCAGAACAAGTGTTGATAGAGAATTGCACTACCACCTTCGTTCGGCAAAGCTTGTCCGTTTATATAGATATCACTTAAGTAGAAACTTGTTCCAAAGTGACGATCAAAGATCAATAAGATAAAACCTGAGAACAATACAGGGAATGATAATACACCCAATACCGCTGTAAAGAAGAATGCCCAGATAGTAAGTGGCAATCTTGTCATGCTCATACCTTTCGTACGCATGTTCAATACGGTTGCAATGTAGTTGAGACCTCCAAGTAATGATGATACTACGAACAAGGCCATTGACACAAGCCATAGATCCATCCCCACTTTTGAACCGGGCGATGCCTCACCCAATGCACTCAATGGAGGATAGGCTGTCCAGCCACCACTGAAAGGTCCGGTTTGTACAAACAAAGAAGACAACATGATAATACTGGCAGTAAAAAAGAACCAGTATGAAAGCATATTCAAAAATGGTGAAGCCATGTCTCTTGCACCAACCTGTAAAGGAATCAAGAAGTTAGAGAAGGTGCCACTCAACCCTGCAGTTAATACAAAGAATACCAACACGGTTCCGTGCATTGTTACTAATGCATAATAAGCTTCGGCCTGGAGTTGTCCGCCCTTAGCCCACTCACCAAGGAGTGTTTCCATCCAGGGGAATTTTGCATCGGGGTAGCCAAGTTGTAAACGGAAAATAACCGAAAACAAACCACCCAATAAAGCCCAGAACATACCGGTGATCAAAAACTGTTTTGCAATCGTTTTATGATCCTGGCTGAATACATACTTCGTCAAAAACGTCTCATGGTGATGACCATGATGCACCTCATCATGCGTTTCATGCGGAACGCTTACTACTGAAGTGTGTACGTGTGATGTCTCGTTGCTCATAATCTCTTTTTTATTCAGTTCTATTGACTATACAATTATTTATTCATGGCTACAGTTGTCTTAACTGCAGCGGGTACAGCTACCGTTGAATCAGCAGCAGGTTTAGCAGCCGCTGGATCTTTGTCGGGGAAAGCCGCATAATAGTTTGGCTTTTGTTTCGCCATCCAGATGTCAAACTCTTCCTGTGTAACTACTTCAATAATACCTTTCATTGAGTAGTGACCGTTTCCACACATCTGATCGCAGGAAATCTCAAATGCAAAATTAGGATTACCTGTGCGCTCTTTCATTTCTTTGGTTGTGTACTTAGGTGTAAACCAAAGTGTAGTAGGAATACCCGGCACAGCATCCATCTTTAAACGGAAATGGTTCAAACCAACATCATGAATTACATCACGGCTGCCAATGATCAATTTCACCGGACGGCCTTTAACGATGTACATAGTTTGTGTGGTTACCACATCATCAAAGTTGGTAGCATCAGCTTTCAGTTTCAGATCAGCATTATCCTCCCAGATCTGTCCGAACGGGTTGCTGTTTTCATCACTGATCACTTTAAAATATGTTTTACCGAATGTTTTATCTTTTCCGGGGTAACGCATCATCCAGCCAAACTGCTTTCCAACGATCTCCACTTCCAATGCGCCTTTCGGAGCATCAGATGTAATACGGAACCAGAAACGCAAACCAAATACAACGAGTACAGTTAAGAAGATAGCCGGTACAACTGTCCAGATCAACTCCAGCTTATTATTGTGCGGGAAGAAGAATGCTTTGCGTCCTTCTTTCTCCTGGTATTTCCATGCGAAATAGAACAACAGGAATTGTGTGATGACAAATACCAATCCGGTAACTGCAGTAGTGATCATGAACATCTCATCGATCTTTTCACCTTCAACTGATGCAGATCCTTGAGGGAACAATGTTGTTTTGTACAACAACTTATTGCAGTAGTACACGCCAATGAACCCTACAATCATAAAACCAAGCAGCATAAAGCCGTTGATACGGTTGTTTTGTTTGCGTGATGTTTCTTCACCTTTTAATACACTCACATACTCGCTGGCCTTCGCAATCTGGAAGATAACAATGAACACCAGGAGGGCGGCTGCAATGATCAGATATGTTGTAGTAGTCATAGCTTGCGCAAATTATTTATAGTTCGTCAATTCTTTTTTCTTTGTTCAATCATCAGGTATGGTGAATAATACTTTCTTTCACCAACGGATGATTTTTCGGTAATAACGGTGCTTTTGTTAAGTGTTTTGCCGTGAGGTAAATCACTAAACCAAGAAAACCGGCACTCACACCCAAACTGTACACGAAATGACTGATCGGGTTTGAATCTTTACCTAATTCTTTCAAAGGACCAGGTGTAACCATCTGGTAGAAATCTAACCAGTGACCGAAGATGATGATCACAGACATTAATGTTACTACTGTATAGTTACGTTTTGAACCACGACGCATCAGGATGAGTAACGGTGCAAGGAAGTTGATGATCAGGTTGAGTAAGAACATTGCTCTGAACGGACCATCACCTTTACCGCCAAAACCTAAACGGTCAATAAAGTATTCAGTTTCTTCCGGTTGGTTACTGTACCAGATCAACATGAACTGGGAGAACCAGAGATATGTCCAGAAAATAGAGAATGCAAACATGAACTTACCAATATCGTGGATATGCTCTTCGTTCACAAATTCGAGGTAACCGTGGTTTTTCAAATACACCACAAACAACATCATCAATGATAACCCTGCAACCCATGAGCTTGCAAATGTGTACCAGCTATACATGGTGCTGTACCAATGTGCGTCAATACTCATCAACCACATCCATGGCAACGTACTCAAAACAGTTAAACCATAAGTAACGAGGAAGGCTGCTGCAATTTTTAACGACTTCCAATAGAAAGAACGGTCGCCCTGGCCGGCAAGATCTTCAGCCAGTGAATTTTTACGGAACCAGTTGCGGAACCATATCCACAAACCAACTGCAGCAATAGATAACACTGTATAGAAAACAGGATTTAAGAACCCGCTTTTCGCTTGTAATTTTTCATCAAGATGAGCTGCATCTTTCCAATGATAGATGTGATGATCATCAGAGATCCAAACATATGCAAGCAATATAACCAATGCAATAGGACCCAGCACATTTATACCGCCGGAGATCGCCTCAGGTACACGACGGAACACCAATGGAAAACCTGCCTGTGCAAGGGTGGTGGCACTCACAAAAAAGAAGCTCGCCGCTACTACCAGTAACCAATAGATACTGTTATGCATTAATGCCATCCAGAATTTGGTTGCACCATATGCTTCAGCTCCATGTTCTTCGCCATGACCACCGGAAAATGGATGCAGGAAAATAATCCCCAGTATGAGTGTTAACACACCCACACCCATCAATGCATAGCTCCATTTTTTTAATCCGCCCGGTATTTCAAATTGTTCTTTCAGTGCCATTGAACTTCGTTTATAGTTGAATGTTAGTTTGGTAATTCTTATTTCGACGCCTTGGTTGTATCTGCAACTGGAGCAGCAGTTGTATCAGCAGCCACTGCTACTGGTTTTGCACCACCCGGTTGCATACTTTTTACATAATGAATGATCATCCAACGCTGTTTGGTACTTAACTGAGATGCATAACTGCCCATCAGGTTTCTACCGTAGGTAACAGAATACATCATCTGACCTGCAGGCATGTTCTCATACTTTGCATCACCAACCAATGTAGCTGGTTTTGCAGGGTATGGACCATCGCCACCTTTATACAAAGGACCATTGCCATCCAATTTTTCACCATGACAAATGCCGCAGTTAATATTGTACAACCGCTTTGCTTCCAACATATCTTTTTCATTCAATGCAGGCAAAGGGTTTACAATTTGCTTTGATGCAACGTAATTAGCTGTATCACCGGCTTTATCAATTGCCAACGGGAAATAAGCAACGTCGCCACGTTTTACTGTACCTGCAACAGGTGTTGCATCGTAGTAAATATTAGCATCTTTTAAATTACTGTGATCGGCATAAGTTTCTACTGCACGGCTGTAAGCCATATCCGGCATGTAGATCCTTCCTGTATCACGGCGTGGGCCGTTGTTGCAGGCTGCTGCTGCCAATACTACTGTAACCAATCCAATTGTAACAATCTGTGTTGAACGCATTTCAATATGTTTATGCTGTAACGATTTCTTCTTTTTCAAATGCTTTTCTTGTCTTGTCGTAACGACCAAGCCACCAACCTGTTTCCGCATCTTTCTCAAATATTTCTACTGCACCTGCACTTTGAAAGAAAGCTTTTACTTCTTCAATATTTGTTTTCTCTGTGATCTCGATAGGCATTACAAACAGATCATCTGTTGCACGCAGGTGGAAATGATCTTTCCGTACAAACGGTGCCAGTTGGCAGAGGTAGCAGAATGTTAACACCATACCTACTGCAGCACACAATACCGTTAATTCAAACACGATGGGAATGAATGCAGGTAAAGGCAAATGTGGTTTACCACCAATATTCATTGGCCAATCTTTGGTAAACACCCAGCTCATAAATGTTAAGGCAGTTGTTGTACCTGTCATAGCATAAATAAAACCGGCAGTGTGTAAGCTGGTATCACGCAAACCCATTGCATGATCTAAACCATGGATCGGGAAGGGTGTGTACACATCATGAATCTTATAACCTGCCTTGCGTGTATTTTTTACCGCAGGGAACAGCGTTTTTTCATCATCAAAACAGCCAACTACGAATTTTTTTACAGACATATTTTTTAGCTTTTAGCTTTCCGTTTTATTCAATTAATGTGCATGCACCTGTTCGTGTGCAAATTCTTCCACTGATTGTGCTTCAATTGGATCCATTTGTTCCTTGTAGCTTTCACCATTTTTCTTGAGAATATGTTTGATCTCAGCAATGGCAATTACAGGGAAGTATTTGGAGAAAAGGAAGTAACAGGTAAAGAACAAACCAAATGATCCGAGGTAGAAACCAACTTCCCAAATAGTAGGACGATAGTAAACTGACCAGGAAGAAGGCAGGTAATCACGGTAGAGCGATGATACGATGATCACAAAACGTTCGAACCACATACCAATGTTCACCACAATACTCATTAAGAACGTAAAGGCGATGTTTCTGCGGAGTTTCTTCACCCAGAACAACTGCGGAGTAATTACGTTACAGGTCATCATCAACCAGTAGCTCCATCCGTAAGGACCGGCAATACGGTATTTGAAGAAGATATCCTGTTCGTATTTCACGGCACTGTACCATGCCATGAACAACTCCGTTAAGTAAGCACAACCCACAATAGAACCGGTCAATACAATAACCTTGTTCATGTTTTCAATGTGGCTGATAGTGATATAATCTTCCAGGTTCATGATCTTACGTGTCACCAACATCAGGGTTTGCACCATGGCGAAACCTGAGAAGATGGCACCCGCAACGAAATAGGGAGGGAAGATGGTTGTATGCCAACCGGGTATTACCGAAGTGGCAAAGTCAAACGATACGATCGTGTGTACTGATAATACAAGTGGTGTACTCAAACCCGCTAACACCAGTGATAAACTTTCATGACGCTGCCAGTGCTTGGTTGAACCTGTCCATCCGAAAGATGCAACACCATAAAATGCTTTTGCCCATTTCTTTTTTGCACGGTCACGAAGTGTAGCCAGATCAGGAATCAAACCACTATACCAGAATAAAAGAGATACCGTAAAGTAAGTAGAGATCGCAAATACGTCCCACAACAATGGTGAGTTGAAGTTCACCCATAATGGACCACGTGAGTTTGGATAAGGCATTACAAAGAAAGCCATCCATACACGACCCATGTGCCAGATCGGGAACTGGCCCGCACAAATAACCGCAAAGATGGTCATTGCTTCTGCCGCACGGTTTACACCTGTTCTCCAACCCTGACGGAAGAGCAACAAGATCGCAGAGATCAACGTACCGGCGTGACCAATACCTACCCACCATACGAAGTTGGTGATATCCCAACCCCATCCGATGGTTTTATTCAGGTTCCACATACCTGTACCGTACACCACCTCTTTGTAAAGGCTCACTACACCAAACAACAGCAGGGCCACCGAAATAATGAAACCGATCCACCACAAACGTGTGGGAGCAGCTTCCACCGGCTTACAAATATCCTCTGTAACATCGTGGTAGGTTTTGTGACCATCAACCAATGGTTCCCTAACCTGTGATTCGTACCTTAATAATGACATACTTGTTTTCGCTTTTAGCTTTCAGCTTTCACCGTAAGCTTTGGTTTTATGTTTTGTACTTAGCTCCAGATTCTTTGTTCGTCTTCTGTTGCGTCGCACTCTTCAACTTAGTTCAATTCTATTCAGCAAATCCCTCCTTCGTCGGGATGACAGCAGTGATTAATGTGCTGCTGGTGTTGCTGCTTCTTTTGCTTCTGAATGCGCTTCACCATGTCCGCCTTCTTCTTCGTTACCTACTGTACGGTCAGTGTTACGCAGCTTTGCCATGTAACTTACGTTTGGCAATACGTGCAGTTGCTCCAGTACATAATAAGTACGGTTTGCAGCTTCAGTTGTACGCACTTTACGGATCGCACTTTCTTTATCATTTACATTACCGAACACAATAGCGTTTGTAGGACAAGCCTGCTGACATGCAGTTTTGATATCGCTGTCAACCATTGGACGACTGTCTTTCTTCGCTGTTAATTTCGCTTCCTGTAAACGTTGTACGCAGAAAGAACATTTTTCAATTACACCACGGCTACGAACAGTAACATCAGGATTCAACACCATACGTGTCAGATCTTCGTTCATATCAAGTGTTACTTCGTTGATTCTTCCGCTTTCGATCAATGGATTCTGATTGTCTTTAAAGCTATCAGCGCCATTCCAGTCGTGCCAGTTAAAGCGACGAACTTTATAAGGACAGTTGTTGGCACAATATCTTGTACCGATACAACGGTTATACGTCATCTGGTTTAAACCTTCACTGCTGTGGTTTGTTGCTGCCACCGGACAAACGTTCTCACATGGAGCATTATCACAGTGCTGGCAAAGCATTGGCTGGAACACAACATCCGGATTTTCCATATCGCCACTGAAATAACGGTCGATACGTAACCAATGCATGTCATGATATTTCGCCACCTGAGTTTTACCAACAACAGAAACGTTGTTCTCAGCGCTACAAGCAACTACACAAGCTCCACAACCATTACACAAGTTCAGGTCAAGGCTCATGCCCCATTTAATACCTGGTTTGTCGTAAACCGGGTACATCGTTCCCTGTTCTTCCAACCCTTCTGTACCGCCGTAATCTTTCAATTCGGCCATACGTTCATTGATGAAATGCTTTGGATCTTTTTTGAAGACAGCAAGACTTGTTTCCTTCACTACTTCAATACGATTACCATAAGTGCTGTGCGTTTGCATCTGTGCAATGTCATACATCTTATCTGTCTTTTCGATGGTTACATCGAAAGCAGCGTAATCATATGTTTGTCCGTTGAAACTTGCAAACGGATAAATGTTTTTACCAACACCCTTTGCTGCACGTCCCACTTTTTCACTGCGTCCATAACCGGTTGCAATGGCAATGGTATTTGCATTCATACCGGGGATGATGAGGATTGGGAGTTCAATTGGTTCTCTGCCGGCAACTGTAATTTTTAATACAGGTTTTGGCGGATTTACTTCAAAATCATCATCAGCCACGTAACCCAATTCTTCTGCTGTTTTTACAGAAAGAATTGCATAGTTATCCCAGCAGGCACGTGTAATTGGATCAGGCATTTCCTGCAACCAGGGGTTGTTGGCCATTTTACCATCACCAATACTTACTTTTTGGTAGATCACTAATTCGTGCTTGCCTGTTTTCTTAGCAGCACTGAGTTTAGCAACTGCATCAGTTAATGCGGCGCCGTTAAATGAAGCACCTGCAACAACAGGAGCAGCCGGTTCAATTACACCATCCTGTAATGCTTTATCAAAAGCCAGTTGGCCGCCGAGTTTGTTGATCCAGTAATTCTTGAAATATGTTTCGTAATCCGCAACAGTGCTGCCGCTCCATTTCAACAATGAAGTTGCAAATGCTCTTGTTTTAAATAACGGATGAATAGTTGGTTGAATGAAAGAGAGGTAACCTGCTTTTGCTTCAGCATCGCCCCAGCTTTCTAAATAATGATGATCAGGAAGAACATAGTTACACTCTGCAGTTGTTTCATCTTCACGTTCGTTGAATGAAACGGTGAGTGCAACTTTCTTCCATGCTGCTACAAATTTCTTTGTGTCGTTGTAAGTGTATACAGGGTTTGCACCAAGTACCAATACAGCACCAACATTGCCGGCATTCATATCAGCAATCAGTTGTTCCATATCAGCATCAACGCCTTTGCGGTAGTTAACAGTTGTACCGAAGTTTACTGTTTTACCCAATGCACCAATTTGTGCATTGATAGCGTTTACAAGTATTTGTGCATTTACATTATTGCTGCGGCTTACTACCAATGCATTACCACCGGCAGCTAATAATTCTTTTGCAGCAGCATCAATACCTGCAGCTAAACGCTTATCAGTAATAGCAGGAGCTGTAACAGCGCCGCCAACTTTTGCATATAAGTTTAATAATACAGCACCCAGTTCGCTCGGACGGTGTGTATAACGCTCATCGGCACTTGCACCCGTCATGCTGTACATCGCTTCAAACTGGAAGTGACGGCTCATGGTTGGGTTCTTCTCATCGATCTTGCGGCCGGTAGCATATTGCTTGGCAAATTCAACCGGGCTCAACCATGTACCAAGGAAATCGGCACCAAAGCTTACGATCACTTTTGCCTGGTCGAAATGATAAGAAGGAATTGCACGTTGTCCAAATGATGCTTCGTTTGCCTGTAACATGCCGCTGTAAGAAACAGCATCATAAGTTACATGCTTAAACGTTGGATATTTTGCTTTGAATTCTTCAATTACTGCAGCAACAGATGGAGAATTCAATGTAGAACTTAATAAAACGATTTGTTTGCTTCCTACAGCTGCCAAAGCAGCGGCAATTTTTTTATCTACTGCTTCGTAAGTTGGAGCTTCTTTAAAACCGTCGCCTGCTTTTTCCATTGGGTAACGAACACGGGCAGTGTCGTACAAACTAAGTACAGATGCCTGTACACGTTGTGACGTACCACCTTTGGTGAAGCCCATTTCATTTCCTTCCAGTTTAATAGGACGGCCATCTCTTACTTTCGCTAATACAGGTACCACATCACCATCCTGTATGAATGTAGTGGCATAGTAATTCGCAACACCGGGAACAATATCAGCAGGTTTATTAAGAAAAGGAATTGCCTTTTTTACGGGAATTTCACAACTGGCAGCCAAAGTAGCGGCAGCCGTGCTGAAACCGAGATACTTTAAGAAATCACGGCGTGGCGTTTTGGCTCCGTTATCATCCATCTCAAACGGAAGATCTTCTTTAAACTCGTTCTCCGCATCATTGATGTATGCCTTGGTATTGTTCAGCTCTCCGAAACTTTGCCAATATTTTTTCTTGCTCATATGCTTGTTAGATAGCTAATTTGAAAATTTGTCCTTCGACTCCGCTCAGGATTAAAAATCAGACTCCGACTATTAATAGTGACATTTTTGACATTCAGTACCACCGATCTTTTCAACGGTTACACTATCCATTTTACCGTTCTTGATATCGTTGTGGAATTTCTCGTACATGCTGTAAAAGCCGTTTTCCTGAAACTTCACATTTGTTTCACGGTGACAGTTAATACACCAGCCCATGCTCAAATTGCTGAACTGATAAACTTCACCCATGTTCTGAATTTCACCATGACAGGTTTGACATTGTACGCCACCTGCTTTTGTGTGCTGTGAGTGATTGAAGTATACATGGTCGGGCAGGCTATGGATCTTGATCCACTCGATTGGTTTGCCTTCACCAGTGTATTTATTAGCGGCAGGATCCCATCCTGCATATTTATATAACTTTTGAATTTCTGCGGTACCGTTTACTTCTGAACCATCTTCTTTAACGATCTTTTCGCCTTTGTATTCGTTGATCGCCATGTGACAGTTCATACAAACATTCACACTCGGAATATTGGCATGTTTGCCTTCCATTGCACCGCCGTGGCAATATAAACAGTTTACCTGGTTGATGCCTGCGTGTACTTTATGCGAATAGTAGATCGGTTGTTCCGGTTGATAATTTGTCTGACGACCCAAACCAATTGCACCTTGTGCAAAGAAGTAACCTGCAACAATAAAGAAGAGGATGGTTAAGGTTGACATGTAAGCCTTGTTTCTCCAGAAAGGAATTGGCTCACCACGAACCACACCTTCTTTCTCATCGGTTAATTTCTTCAGGTTGCTGTTGATCTGTAATAAAATGAGGGTAACAATCGCTAACACCATTGCAAGGATACCGAAGAGGAGAGAATTATCTTCAGCTGGCGCTTCTGCTGTTACTGCACCCGTAGTTGCACCAGGAGCTGGCTTATTTGCTTCAGCATTAATATAAGTAACGATCGCATCGATCTCAGCTTCTGCTAAACCCGGGAAACCTGTCATCAACACACCGCCAAACTCTTTGATCAGGTTTGCAGCATAGGGTTCTGTTTTTGCAAAACCCGCCGGATTGTGGATCCATGCATATAATTTCTTACGGTCACTCCATGGTCCACGTCCCTCAACACCTGCAAGTGCAGGGCCGGTCAATTTCTTACCAACTGCATGGCAGCTTGCACAATTGGCCTGGAACAAAGCTTTTCCATCCTGCGCAAACAACTTTTCAGTAATCAATAATGAAACTAAGACCAGACAGAGCGTGACCGACTTTCGGAGTAGTAATTTTGGTTGATTCATAACGTTCTGGAACCGATTGTGATTAGGAAGAATATCCTTTTAACTGGCTGCAAAAATAGGGGAGGATACTGACATAATATCCACAGTTTCAAAAAAAATTTTACTTAGTTGTGACTTGAGAATGAACAAATTGCTGAGCTTAGAACCTTTCAATTCATCCTGAAAAAACTGAATGGCTTTGTGGCATCATGTTTTTTGTAATGTGGGCAATGGTTAAACAAAGTTTTCCCCGATTTTTGTGAGATGTTTGAAAAGCTGCGTAACAAATGGAAGGTGGGGCCACTTCAACTGGCTCTTATTTTATGCACGTTTGCTATTGGCGGCAGCTTAACCGGTTTTTTGGGCAAACGCATTATGCCACTGTTTGGCATTGAAGCACCCTGGCTCTACATTCCAGTATACATTATCGTGATCACACTCATCTGGCCGTTGATGGTATTAGTAATAAGTATCCCGTTTGGTCAATTCCGTTTCTTTGCCGGCTATTTAAAAAAGATGGGGCAACGGATGGGTTTCATGAAACCCCCTAAATCCTCCTGAAAGGGGACTTGCTTTGCACAACGCCAGCTTATTTGATGAGGTTTGCAAACTCAGAATGTGAAATGAGGTCGATGTAATTCTCCGAGCATCGTTTCAGCAGCCATATAACCAAAGCTTCCCCATTGCGTTCCTTCAGTTACTCTTCGGAGGAGATCTACTCCTTCTGCAGCGTGGCCAATACTCAGATAATAGGTCGCCAGGCCAAAACCGATAGCTGCATTTGAAAGCGGACTGGTATCATCCAAAAACTTCGTTCTGATCTCAGCCGGATTTTGTTCTCCCTTATATATTAATAAGATAGTTTGGTAATCGGTGTTTTCGATGAGCTTCGTTTTCTTGTGGATCTTTTTCAGTAACGCATTTGCCTTAGCTACCTTATCCAGCTTCCATAACGTAATATAATACCAGTTGGCTGTGGCCACATACATATCCGGGTTATTGGAAACTTTCAGGCAATTCTTATATGCTTCCTCGGCTTTTGCATAATCTCTCTTTAAATAATAGGCCAACCCAAGGTGATACCAGATATTCGATTGCAGACTGCTGGTGGGGGTATTCTTTGCATTGGGTATGCCATCGGGTTCCATTTGATCCTTTTTGCCTTTGATCAGTTCACCGGCTCTTTCAAAATCGGCAATGGCTTTATCGTAGCAACGGGTAGTGAGATAACGATGTCCACGGTGGCGGTACATCCTTGCATCAGTTGGGTGAAGGGCAATGCCTTTGCTGAAGATAGCAATGGCTTCATCATACCGTGCCAGGTAAGCCAATCTTCTTCCATACCATATTATATGATCAGCATTACTGCTATCGGCCTGGTAATTTGTTTTAGCGATCTGCAGGTTGGCATTCAATTTCAATAAAGCTGAATCTGAAAAAACAGGCGCAGGATATGTTTTGCCATTACAGATACTATATTGCGCATGCAGTACATGAAAAGAAATCAGCAGGGTACAAAAAAGAAACAGCTTTTGCATTAGAGAAAGTTACAATTTTGCACGAAATGAAACCGGGCACATTCATTCTCAAAAAAGAAAGAAATAGTTGTACGGTTACATCTGGTCGATAAACAATAATAAATAATCAGATGACAAGTATCGCCATTTTTGCTTCCGGTGCAGGGAGCAATGCCCGAAAGATCATTGAGCATTTTTCCCATCACCCAAAAGTACGGGTTGATTTGATAGTTTGCAATAAACCTAATGCCGGTGTTTTAAATATTGCCGATGAGCACGGTATTCCGACCCTACTATTAGATAAGGAACAGTTTTTTCGTGGCAATGCCTATGTTGATGAATTTAAGGTAGATGATATTGAGTTTATTGTATTGGCCGGTTTTTTATGGAAGATCCCCGATGCACTCATTCATGCTTATCCTGAAAAGATCGTTAACATTCACCCGGCCCTTTTACCAAAGTATGGCGGCAAAGGCATGTATGGAAATTTTGTTCACGAAGCTGTGATCGCCAATAAGGAAACAGAAAGCGGTATCACTATTCACCTGGTGGATGAAGTGTACGATCATGGCAAGATCATTTTCCAGGCAAAGTGTGAAGTGAAGAAAGATGATACCCCTGAATCATTGGCCCAACGTATTCATGAACTGGAACACAAGCATTATGCAAAAGTGATTGAGCAGTTGGTTTCGTAAAAGCTTCCTAAAATAATTACAAGAACCCATTTTTTCAGTTTTAGCGATTATCATTGCAACAGTTTTGAAAAAACTTACCCTTTATATCATTGTTTTCCTGTTCGCAAAAACCGGTGCCGCCCAAATACAATTAACGGGAACGGTGTACGACAGTACCAAGCGTAATGTGGTGATGAGTGTGCAGGTGATCTGTACCTGCGGCACCATGAGCTTTACAGATAGCGCAGGTAACTATTCCATTTATGTGGGTGCAAAAGATTCGGTGTTCTTTTTCTTCAGCAACCGACCCACACAGAAATTTGCTGTTGCTTCCATTAAAGATTATGCATCCTTTGATATTTCCATTCAGATGCATGTGCCCGGACGTTACAAACAGCTGAAAGAAATTATTGTGTATGGTAAAAACCGAAAACAGGATTCGATTGATAACCGTGTGCAATATGATAAAGTATTCAACTTCGATAAAGGTGGTGTCCGTTTCTCAGCCTCTAATCCTGAAGCAGGCATGAGTGCAGGTGTTGATCTTGATGCACTCATCAATGTATTTCGTTTCCGACGAAACAGGAGCATGGCCCGTTTCCAGGAACGATTGATACGTGAAGAACAAAACCGTTACATTGACTACCGTTTCAACAAAACGATCGTACTCCGTTTAACTACCTTAAAAGAAGGACCTGCACTTGATGAGTTTCTTCAACGTTATCGCCCCGAGTATGATATTCTCACGCAGGTATTGGATATTGAACTCTATCAATACATTCAAACAGCAGCGAAAGCTTTTCAGAAAGAGAAGGGTTTATAGAAATTCTCTCACGGTAACGCAACAAAATAATAATTCAGCTTTTGGTAATACTGTTCTTCAAATGAAGTTTTGCTGAGCGCTTGTTCTTCTTTCAAATAATTTTTTAATAAGGAGATGGTATAGCCAAGATCAGCAAAGAAAGTGAACAGTTCAGCAGGAGTTGTATCATATACATCGCTACCACCAAGACCACATTCAAATACGATCACCGGTCGGTCACGCCTGATCAATTCTGCTGCTCCTTTCAATACACCCAGCTCCGCCCCTTCCACATCTATCTTTATAAAACTGATCTTTTTATTCTGCGATAACAATACATCATCCAGTCTTGCTGTTTTTACTTCAATTGTTTCATCGGTTTCATTCGAACGATCGTAATTTCTTTTTTTAATTCCACTATACGATGGATTACTAGTGACATGGTTGAAGCTGCTGTTACCATTGATATCACTCAATGCCAAATCGTACAACACGATATTATTCTGTTGCTGATATTTTAAGCGAAGCGATTGATAAAAAACAGGTAAAGGTTCAAACCCATAATGTGTACCGTTGGGCGATTGCTGCAGCAATACATCAAGCAGATCACCATGATGTGTACCCACATCAACCGTGTTGCTCTGTGCAGTACATACTTTCCGGATGATCTGTTTGGTCTGGCTGTCGTACTGTTGATTTCTTGTAAGTACAACAGGCAGTTTTTTTACCAAACGTTTCAACCGAAGTAAGATGCCGGTATTGAAAAGCGGGGTCATAAAATACTATAAGGTTTCTTCATTAGTTCAAAGCAGCAAGATAGCCTCTTTTACAGAGAAAGATTTACTTTGCCGTAAATTCAGGAATGCAGCAGTTGAAAAAAATATACAATGCACTTGTTCGTCCGGCAAAACTGGCGCTGCTTGATTATGCTGTTCAACCTGTGCCTGTATACAACAAACAACAGCCGCATGATCTTTTGTATAAACAGATTGCCGCCAATAACAACGGCTACACACAACTGTTGAAAACAGCATTGCAATATCAGCAACAGTTCAATGCTATTCCAATGAACGAGGTAACGGATAATAAGGTTGCCTCATGGAAGAATGGTTTTTTTCCGGGGCTTGATATGATAATGCTTTACACATTGCTCACTCAACTGAAACCAAAACGATATGTTGAGATCGGCAGCGGCACCAGTACGAAACTTGCTGCTAAAGCAAAAAACGAACAACAACTTTCATTTTCCATTACCTGTATTGATCCATCACCACGCAAAGAGATTACTGCTGTTGCTGATGAGTGGTTGAATATGCCGTTACAACAGGTGCCACTTTCGTTGTTTGAAAACTTAGATACAAATGATGTATTGTTTTTTGATGGCTCGCATTTATTACATGCCAACAGCGATGTACAATGGTTTTTTATGGAAGTGATGCCACGATTAAAACAAGGCGTGGTTGTGCAGATACATGATATTTACCTGCCTTATGATTACCCGCAAAACATTTGCGATCGTTTTTATGCCGAGCAATATATGCTGGCAACAATGCTGTTGAGTAATCCTGATCGCTACGAAATAATTTCTCCGAATTTTTATTTGAGTGAAGATGATGAATTGAAACAGATTTTAGAACCATTGTGGAAAGAGTTGCCGGGAGTTGAGAAGCATGGGGGATCGTTTTGGTTTAAGATAAATTGATTTGCCTGCTGCGAAAACTCTACGCCGTTGTTGGTCGCCTGACCAATCAACAAGCAAACATCTTCTTCTAAAGAAATTACGAACACTGGTACGTAAACCTTATAAAACTGATTTTATGGCTAAGTTGAACGTTAAGTGACCGATTAGAGACTTTGAAATTTAAAGATTATCTCGTATAATAGTTGTACTATTTCTTTTACTATTACTTATTAAAGCTTCTAGTCAATGCCTCAAGGATACTGTAGTTTATGTGGTTCTTTTTGCGAGTTGACATTTGAACATGTACCTCCCAGGTCGGCATTTAACAAAAAAACAAGGTATAAAATCGTCCCTTTTGAAAAAGTACTAAAAAGTGAAAATATTCTTGAAGCAAATTTCAGTGCTAAAATTGAACAAGGTGGACTTGGATATTATTCATTGTGCAATAAGTGTAATAATTTTTTAGGACTTAACTACGTAAAATCATACTCCGCTTATAGTAATTCGTTTATTGAATTTGCTAAGAAAACTCAATTCAATTTCTTTTCCCTTACAATGCATGATTTTGAAGCAGCAAAAGTTTTGAAACAGATTGTTTCCATGTTCCTTTCATTAAACAGTTGGGATTTTGCAAAAGAAAACCCAGATTTAAGAGAATATGTACTTAACCCTGAAAGTAAAAATCTACCTCAAAAAATTAGAGTATTTAGTTACTTAAACTCGGAAGGGCAAATTAGAACTTCAACTTTTTCTGTCATCGGGAATTTGAAAAGTAGCGCCACTATATTAGCATCTGAAATTACATTTCCTCCGCTCGGACATGTTATGACTATCGATTTTAAAGGACACCTTCCAAATCATTTTGAATTGACAGAATTTAAAAACGTTAGCCACAACGAATTAATTACTACTGACTTCAACCTCTATCGCTTACCGACTTATTTACCTTTTCCACTTGATTACAGGCAAAAAACTGAAATCGAAGATGTCATTCAAAAAAATAAATAAACACTAACATTCTTCCCTCAACACAAAAATGCACGTGTGGTTGGTCGGGAGACGCAACCACGGCGTGCTTCATCATTCTATCATCTGCGTAGCAAACATCATCAATATTATTTCCCATTTCAGTTGTACTTTGCTCTTCCAAAATTTTCGAACATGGAACAAACAAACCTCGGCATTGGCACACGCCTGCAACATACACAACACGGTCCCGGTGTGATCGTTGGTATCCGTTATGCCACGTATTTAATTTCCTTCATCCATAGTGGTGTAAAAGAAATTGATAAGACCGATACGCATCTCGATGAGATCATTCCCGAAAACGTAACAGAAGAAATTGAAACGCACAGTGAAGTGGAAAAATCGCTGCTGAAAATTTTACGTTTGTGGAATGGCGTAAGCGAAGTGGTACCACTCGGCGAAAAATGGGAAGGCGGCACCATGCTCCTGCAACCAAAAGACAAATCACTCAAGCCCAAAGAAATTCCGGTAGAAGATTTCTTTCACAAAATTGTGATGCTGCGTGATCGTTTGCGTGTGTTGGAACAAAACATCAACAGTAACAAAACCCTCAGCGACGAAGAGAAAGTAAATATCCAGCAATACATCACCCGGTGTTACGGTTCACTTACCACCTTCAACGTACTGTTCAAAAACAAAGAACAGTGGTTTGTAGGCGAAAAGAGTAATAAAGAAGATTAACCAGAAAGGCTGCAGTATTGCGGCCTTTGTTTTTCTCATGTGATTCTTTACAGCCAATCGTTTATTTACAAATGGGCTTGAGCAATTACCTCCTGCTCCAGCGTTTTCGCTTTCGGGAACAGAATATTATTCTCCAGGTGAATGTGCGTGTGCAGGTCATCCTCAAACTCTTTCAGCTTGGCGTATAACACACGATACGTGTTGCAGGCTTCCGGTGGTGCATTGTACTGATCACTGAGCGTTGCAATTTCATGAAAATGATCGCCAGCAAATTCATGTTCCGCTTCCATCATCGTAATGGGATTTTTTACCGTACCGAAATGCGGTGCCTGAATTTTTACATTGTTTCGCTTGGCGGCTGCCAGTTGGTTTACATAGGGAAATAAAATGATCTCTTCTTTTTCGAGGTGATGCGCCAGTTCATCGGCCACCTCGTTGTACAAACGTGCAATAGCTTTTGTTTCCGGACGATGACCACCATGCACGAGTGCTACTTTATTTGCATACTGACGGATGAGTTCAAGATTACTAGTTACATAGCCATGATGTTTTTCCACGATATAGTTCGCCAGTTTATCCAACGACCACTCTTTGAAATCGGTATCTGTAGTTGGAGTTGATTGACCAATACGGTTCAGTTCATCGGTCAACTGTTCGTAAGAGATATTCTTTTTAACGCAGATCTCTTCCACGGTTACTTTACCGCCACAGCAAAAATCGATACCGAATTTCTTAAACACATCGGCCGTACGGTAATCTTCGGTAACCAGTTCGGCTACTGTTCTTTCGTTTGTTGCATTCATGATTGATAGAATTTGTTGTAACGAAGCTACCGCCCTTCAAAAACAGGTATTATGAGGCAAATCATAAATAAAAACTGTGACGGTAAGATTACAATGCAGGAATATCGGCTGTTAAGTCCTCACAGATCAACATATTTCACCGTGATCTTAATATCCCTGTTGCGGCCTTTATCGTCGGTACAGGAGATTTTGATACTGCCTTCGGTTGGCAAGAAGAATTGTTTACTGCCTGCGTCGGTTGTTTTGTAAAACTGATTGTTGATGTACCAATACACCCGGCTCACATCATTTCCTGTTTCGCAAACAAGTTGCAATGGCTCGGGATTTTTTTTGCTGATGAGATATTCGGTGCCATTCACAGGTGATTTGATCTGCGGCGCACCCGATGCAAAGATCTTTTCGCATTGCGGATTATGTGGTGGAATTTGTTCAAACGCTAAACCATTTCCCTGCATCCAGTTCTGCACTTCAGCAGCAATGAGTTTATAGCCTTTGCGTTTGAAACCGGTTTGGGGTTCGCAACTTTTGCAGTAACTGATCTTTTCATCGGCACTCACTGCTATCTCTTCAAAATTGTTGCATGTTTGAGTTGAGGAAATACCGGGAACAAAATAATCCAACACCAAATTGGTACAATGTGCTGATGGCGGCAAACCCGTTTCGCTGCAGATCTTCCGTTGCTCCAGTTCTTGCGGTGGCGTAAACCATGCACGGTCGGCGTCGTAATCGAGTGTATTAAAAATGCGGAAGAGTAAAGGTGTGGCTGTATGTGCACCGCTCAACTCTGCATTGCCTTCGCCTGAAAAATTGCCAACCCAAACTCCCACCGTGTATTTTTTATTATAGCCGATGCTCCATGCATCTCTTCGTCCGTATGAGGTGCCGGTTTTCCAGGCGATCTTCGGTAAGTGTGCAGTTGCATCCCAATGCAAGGGAAAGTCGGGGCGATTGATGCGACTTAAAATATCGGTGACCATATAACTTGCATCGGCCGATAAAATGCGTTGCGGTTTTGATCCGTCATCGTGTTGCACAAACAACGGACGATAATACATGCCTTCCGTTGCAAAACAACTGTACATACCCGTTAGTTGTTCCAGTGTTGCACCGCATCCACCAAGGATCAAACTCAAGCCCAATGCTTTTTGTTTTGCCTGAACTTGTTTGAAGCCGATGCTGCTGAGTTGCTGGATCATCTTGTCCTTACCCAGCATGTTCAATGCTTTTACCGATGGAATATTGAGCGAATGTTCTAACGCATATTCCACCGTAACGGGACCGTTGAAATGTTTATCATAGTTCTCCGGTGCATAGCCTGCATAATTCACCGGCACATCATTCATCATTTTCTTTGGTGTGAGCAAGCCTTCATCAAAACACAAACCATACAGCAAAGGCTTTAATGTACTGCCCGGCTGACGAACTGCTGCTGCACCGTTTACATGTCCGCCATCGGTTGTATCAGTAAAATCGCCACTGCCAACATAGGTAATCACTTTGTGCGTTTCATTATCGATGATGATTACTGCTGCATTGCGGATCTTGCTCAACCGCAACGTTCGCACATAATCTTCCACCAGCTTTTCAGCTTTGAATTGGGTATTAAGCTGAAGATTGGTTTTAATGATCGGTCCGCCACTTTGCTTTAGTTTGTAGGCAAGATGTGGCGCAAGCTTCGGCACCACACCACGTTTTGCTGTTAACGGTTCGGCCAATGCATCTTCAATTTCTTTTTTGGTAAACACTTTCTCTTTTGCAAAACGGTTGAGCCATTTGTTGCGTTGCTTAACGATCTCTTCATTGTTCTTACCAATCACCAGTGATGACGGGCGGTTGGGGATGATGGATAGTGCCGTGATCTCCGCCAACGACAGATGATCAGGATTTTTGCCGAAGTATAAAATGGAAGCTGACTTTACACCTTCGATGTTGCCGCCGTATGGCACGAGATTAAGATAGAGTTGCAGGATTTCAGCCTTGCTGTACTTCAGTTCTAGTTGCAATGCACGGAACATCTCGATTAGCTTATTACCGATGTTGCGTTTTTTCGGTTCCAGTGCTTTGGCCACTTGCATGGTAATAGTGCTGGCGCCTGATGTTCGCCGGCCTGTAAACACATTCATTACAAACGCCCTTCCAACAGCAATTGGATTAATACCGAAGTGGCGGTAGAAATACTTGTCTTCTTTTTGAACAATAGTCTTCCGCAGCAGCGGTGAAATTTCTTCCAGTTCGGTTTTCATGCGCCACTGCTCGTTGCCGGTAAGAAAGGCGTGAATTACTTCACCTTTATCATCAGTAATAACGGTGGAGTATTCAATTTTATCGGGAAGCGGAAAAATGAGATGCAGAATAAAAAACAAAACAACGAGGCCAAGAAGGGCAATGCCTGTTCGTTTAAAGATTTTTTTCCATGCCGGTTTGGGAAGCTTCATTGCTGTGGTAGTAGTTACCGCTATAAATGTAGGGCGTAAATATACAGCTACACAATTGCTCCGAAATAATTTACAAGCATTTGCAATTCTTTAATAAATAACACTTGGAAATGTGCCAACGATTGTATTAAATTCAACTTCAAATTATCTCCACTTCAAACGTCTTTCAACTTTAACCTTTATGCGCAACCATCTGCACCTGCTGTTTATTACAGTAGCAGTAGCCTCTTTTGTTTCCTGTAACCGTAATGCCGTAAAACTAACCGACAGCAATGCCATAGGCGAAATTCAGCAATTGCAAAACCTCGTCTTCCGCTTTAATAAAAACCTGGTGCCCGATTCCTTGCTCAATCGTTGGGATTCGATTCCCTATGTTGAGTTTGAGCCAAAGATCCCCGGACGATTCCGTTGGGAGCATGGTGATGAGTTAATCTTTTCACCTGCAGCACCGCTTTCACCTGCTACTTCGTACAAAGCAAAGATCAACGATGAAGTGCTGGCATTTACGAAATACAATAAGGTATCTGTTGATGAGCCGCTGGAGTTTCACACACCTGATCTGAAGCTGGAAAACTCAAACATCACCTGGGTAATGGATGATGCTACCAACAAAGCCATTCCGCAGGTGGACCTTTATTTCAACTATGTGGTTACCCCTGCTGCGTTAAAAGAAAAGCTGAAGGTAAAACTGGATGAACAGGAAAAAGATTACAGTGTACAAACCATCAACAACGATCGAAAGGTTTCCATCCGTTTGCTGAATGTAAAAACCGAAGACCGTGATTACAATACAACCGTAACACTCGATAAAGGGTTGGTACCCGATGGCGGAAAGAATGCCACCGCTGAATCCATTGAAGAAAAATTCACCATTCCATCGCCGTACACGCTCACCATTACCAATATGGAAGCAAGGCATGATGGGTTATCTGCTACGGTAAAAGTATTCACTTCGCAACAGGTAGTAGCCGATGTGTTGAATCAATACATCAAAGTGAACCCCGGTGTAAAGTATGATGTGGAAGTGGAAGACGATGGTTTCCTTATTACCGGCGATGCGTTTGATGTATCTAAAACATATGATCTCTTATTAACAAAAGGGCTCCGTGGTAAACTCGGCGGTACCTTAAAAGAAGATCATAAAGAAACCATTGCCTTTGGTGAACTCGAACCCGGTATTTCATTTGGCAACAGCAAAGCCGTTTATCTTTCTTCGCAAGGCAATAAAAATATCGAGATCAGGATCAGCAATATACCAAAGGTGAAAGTGATCATCTCCAAGATCTACGAAAACAACTTACTCGCAGCACATAAATATGGCTATTATCCTAAAAACAGCGAAGATGATTACTATTATGATGAAGAGGGTGGCGATGCAACCTTGGGTGATGTGATCTATGAAAAAGAAATTGACACACGCAGCTTGCCTAAACTCGGTGGTAGTCGTTTGTTCAATTTCAATATTGCCGACCGTGTGAAAGATTTCAATGGCATTTATCATTTACAAATACAATCAACCGAAGATTACTGGATCAGGGACCGGCGTTTTATTTCACTCAGTGATATTGGATTGATCGCTAAAGAAGGAAAAGAAAAAATGCTGGTGTTTGCCAACTCCATTAAATCGGCGGCTTCTTTAAGCGGCGTGAATGTAACGGTGTATGGCTCCAACAATCAACTGCTCGGTACAGGAACCACCAATAACGATGGTGTGGCCGAAGTTGCTTATGCACGCAAAGAATTCAGTGGTTTTAAACCGGCCATGGTGATTGCAAAAACAGCCGATGATTTCAACTACTTACCGTTTCATAATACAAAAGTAAATACCAGTCGCTTTGATGTGGGTGGCAAAGCATGGAGTGTAACGGGCATGGATGCATTCATTTATGCAGAGCGTGATATTTATCGTCCCGGTGAAAGAGTGAACGCAAATGTTGTATTGCGCACCAACGATTGGAAAACTCCCGGCGAATTACCGGTGAAGCTCAAGTTCATTATGCCGAACGGGAAGGAACTGAAAAGCTTCCGTAAAATGCTGAACGATCAAGGTTCTGCAGAAGTAAGCATTGACTTGCCTGTTGCAGCCATCACCGGCAGTTATCAACTCGAATTATATTCAGGTAACGATGTATTGCTCAGCAGCAAATCATTCAGCATCGAAGAATTTGTGCCCGATCGTATGAAAGTGGCCGCCTTACTCAGCAAAGAATTTTTAACTGTTGGTGATTCGGCTTCATTACGCATCAACGCTGTTAACTTTTTCGGACCGCCTGCTGCCAACCGCAAATACGAAACAGAAATACAATTCAAGCAGGCTTACTTTTCACCTGATAAGTACGATCATTATACATTCTCTTTAAGCAATCAATCTTCTTTCTTCGACAAAGTGGTAAAAGAAGGCACAACCGATGCAAACGGAAATGCAACAGAAGGCGTGAGTGTTCCTGCGCTTTACAACAATCTCGGTTTATTACAGGTAGATATTTATACAACTGTGTTTGATGAAACAGGTCGACCCGTTAGTAAACTCACCAAAGCCGATGTGTTTACACAAAAAGTGTTTTATGGGTTGGGTTACGATGGATACTACTATTACCCGCTGAATCAAAGCATCAAATTTCCATTGATCGCTTTAAGTAAAGATGAAAAACTGTTGAATGCACAGGCTCGTGTGCAGGTGATCAAACATGAGTACAGAACCGTGTTGAGCAAGAGTGGTGAATATTATCGTTACGAATCGCAGAAAGAAGATAAAGTGATGAAAGAAGATGTGGTGACCATTATGGGCGAGAATACAACCTATGCATTTGTGCCTCGCCAACCCGGCGATTATGAAATACGCATTTATGCACCGAATGCTGATACATACGTGAGCCGTAGTTTTTACAGCTACGGAAGCTGGGGTGGCAACAACAGTTCGTTTGAAGTAAACACCGAAGGACAAATTGATATTGAAACCGACAAGAAAGAATATGCTACGGGCGAAAAAGCAAAGCTCTTATTCAAAACACCATTCAGCGGTCGCATGTTGGTGACGTTTGAAACAGATCATGTGGTATCGTATCAATACATCAATGTTGAAAACCGTTCGGCTTCGCTTGATCTTAACATTGCTGCTGAGCATTTACCAAATGTATTTGTAACGGCCACTCTCATCAAACCACATACAACAGGCGATATTCCATTAACGGTGGCGCATGGTTTTCAATCGTTGAAAGTTGATGAGAAGAGTCGCAAGATCGATGTGCAGATCACAGCGAATAAATCAACACGGAGCAGAACACATCAGAAAGTAAAAGTAAAAGCAGCACCGGGCAGTTATGTTACACTCGCTGCTGTTGACAATGGTGTGTTGCAGGTAAGCAATATGCAAACTCCTGATCCATATAATTATTTCTATCAAAAGAAAGAGCTGGGTGTAAATGCATTTGATCTCTACCCGTTATTGTTTCCTGAATTGCGTGCACGACTCAGCAGTACAGGTGGTGATGGAAGCGATATGGAAAAACGCAACAACCCGATGCCGAACAAACGTATCAAGATCGTCAGCTACTGGAGCGGTGTACAAAAAGCAAACGGCAGTGGCGAAGCAAGTTTTGAATTTGATGTGCCACAGTTCAGCGGTGAAATACGTTTGATGGCTGTTGCCTATAAGAACGAACAGTTTGGTGCAGCCGAAGAAAATATGACAGTGGCCGATCCGGTTGTGATCAGTGCAGGGTTGCCACGTTTCTTAAGTCCGGGTGATACCGTGCTTGTTCCTGTTACATTAAGCAACACCACTAAGAACGCAAGCAGTGCGAGTGTAAAAATAAATGTAAGCGGACCGTTACAGGTTGTTGGTGTAAGTAATCAACAGGCACCATTGCCTGCCAATGCAGAAAGCAGGGCCGTGTTCCAGGTGGTGGCACAACAACGGATTGATTCAGGTCGTATTCGCATTGAAGTAAAAGCGATGGGCGAAACATTCTTTGATGAAACACAGATCACTGTTCGTCCGCCATCAACTTTACAAAAGGAAAGTGGAAGTGGCAGTATCAATGCCGGTGCAACACAAAGCATCAATATACCTGTCAACAGGTTTATGCAGGGTAGTGCAGACTATCAACTCATCGTCAGTAAATCACCTGCCCTCGAACTGGGAGATCAGTTGAAATATTTAGTGCAGTATCCATATGGTTGCACCGAGCAAACAATATCAGCAGCATTTCCACAATTATACTTTGCTGATCTGGCCGATCAACTCAAACAAAATAAAGGTGCTTCTGCAACTTCTGTTTCAAATATCAACGAAGCCATCCGCAAAATAAAAATGCGGCAGTTATACAATGGTGCAGTAACGTTATGGGATGATGAAGGCACTGTTCATTGGTGGAGTACGATCTATGCAGCACATTTTTTACTGGAAGCACGCAAAGCAGGTTATGATGTAGATAATAGTTTGCTCGAAACCATGATGGGTTATCTCATCACCCGTTTAAAAACAAAAGAAACCATCGACTATTATTATAACCGCACACAGAAAAAGAAAATTGCCCCGAAAGAAGTGGCGTATAGTTTATATGTGTTGGCATTGGGCAACCGTGCACAGATCAGCGTCATGAATTATTACAAAGCCAATCAAAACATGCTGGCACTCGATAGTCGTTATCTCTTATCAGCAGCATATGCATTGAGTGGTGATAAGAAAAGTTATGCAGCGATGTTGCCCTCTTCATTCAGTGGTGAAGTAAGTATGCCGCAAACAGGTGGAAGTTTTTACAGCGATGTGCGTGATGAAGCCATTGCACTGAATACGCTGATGGATGTTGATCCGGGCAATGCACAAATACCATTGATGGCAAGACATGTATCAGGATTTTTGAAAGAACGCCGTTGGTTAAGTACACAGGAACGTGCATTCGGATTTTTAGCATTGGGTAAACTTGCCCGTAATGCAGGCAAGAGTAATGTTACAGCCGATGTAACCGTGAATGGAAAAACTGTGGGCAAACTCAACGGAACAGATCTCAAGCTGAATGCAAAACAATTGGGTGCAGCCAACATACAGGTGGCAACAAAAGGTAGCGGACGTTTATATTATTATTGGGTGGCAGAAGGGGTAAGTGCAACAGGCGAGTATAAAGAAGAAGACAGTTATTTAAAAGTGCGTCGCCAGTTTTACAACCGTTATGGTCAGGCGGTTGCAGGTAATACGTTCAAACAAAACGATCTCATTGTGGTGAAAGTAACCATTGAAAAAAGTTTTGCTACAAGTGTTGAGAATGTGGTGATCACTGATCTGTTACCTGCCGGTTTTGAAATTGAAAATCCTCGCACCAAAGAATTGCCGGGTATGGATTGGATCAAAGATGCAGCTAGTCCAACAGCGTTGGATGTGCGTGATGACCGGATTCATTTCTTTGTTGATCTGAATAGTGGCAGACAAAGTTATTATTATGCAGTGCGTGCGGTATCACCGGGACTCTATCGCATGGGACCGGTTAGTGCTGATGCGATGTATAATGGAGAATATCACTCGTATCACGGAGCAGGGATTGTGAAGGTGATACAGTAACGCTTAGGTATGCCATATCTACATCAACCTGATTAAATTCATCAACATGGTATAGATATGGCATACCTAATAAAAAAGTCCGCATTTCATCAAACGATAAAATGCGGACTTTTTTTATTGATCAAATTCAAATCAAATCTTTCTCCATATATACCACTTCATCCAACGGATTTTCGTAGTAAGCGGTAGTTTCTACAAACCCGTATTGTTTGTACAAGCCAATAGCAGGTTGTAATTTTTCTAATGTGTCGAGTTTCATTTTTGTATAGCCCAGCATCTGCGCATCTTTGATCAGTTGCTCCACCAACACTTTCCCGATCTTATGCTTCCGGTAAAAGGGTTTTACATAGAGCCGCTTCATTTCACAGCTACCTCTTTCACGCAGTGGTTTCAATGCAACACAACCGGCCACTTCGTTATTCCATTTCGCCAGGTATAACACCCCTTTTGGCGGACCGTAATATTTCAATGGATCTTTCAACTCATCTTCAAAACTCTGGAAGCAAAGATTTTCGTCCAGCTCCGTTTCATATTCCCGAAACAGCTTCCTCACCTCGTCCATCAACCAGCCTTCCTGCTGTATATAAATTAACTCCGTCATTTTTGTATACCTTAACTGCAAACTTACAATCTTACCTGCTCATGTTAGTACGAATTCTGCTTTTATTACTGGTACCATCTTTACTTTTTGCCCAGAACTATAAAAAGATCCATAAAGCCGCCATATTGGTGGATACACATAATGATATTCCTTCATCTGCTATTGAAAAGAAACTTGCTTTTGATACTGATCTGAGAGGCAAAACGCACTCTGATCTCAACCGCATGTTTGCTGGTGGCGTGGATGCACAGATGTTCTCGATCTTTTGTGGCGGCGAACAAAAAGAACCCTATGCTTTTGCCAACCAGGAAATGGATAGTGTATATGCATGGGCAAACCGAAATCCTTCAAAGATGAGGTTGGTGTATACGCCTGCTGATTTTAAAAAAGCCATGAAAGAAAAAAAGCTGGCAACCATGTTTGGGGTTGAAGGTGGACATATGATTGAAAATGATTTAGCAAAACTCAATGCTTTGCATAAAAGAGGTATGCGGTATATGACCATCACCTGGAATAACTCCACGCCTTGGGCAACAAGTGCAGCCGATGAAACAACTCCCGGCGGTGCTGTTAACAGCGAAGGGAAAAAAGGGCTGACAGAATTTGGAAAGCAGGTAATCAAACGAATGAATGAATTGGGTGTAATGGTTGATATTAGTCATGTAGGTGAACAAACATTCTGGGATATTACAAAGCTCACAACCAAACCCATCATTGCATCGCATAGCTGTGTATGGAATTTATGTCCGCACAGAAGAAATTTAAAAGATGAGCAGATCAAAGCCATAGCAAAAAGCGGTGGTGTCATCTTCCTGAATTTCTATGCAGGATTTATTGACAGTTCGTATGAAGCCAAACGTAATCAACTGCTGCTGCAATACCAGCCTGAGATCGATTCGCTGATAAAGACAAACATGCAGCCTGATTATGCACGCATCATCACTGCAGAAAAATACAAAGATCAGTTGCTGGGTATTCGTCCATCGCTATCGGTATTGCTCGATCACCTCGATTATATTGTAAAACTTGTTGGTGTTGATCATGTAGGCATGGGTAGCGATTTTGATGGCATTGAAGCTCCACCGCTTGAGTTAAATGGTGTAGAAGATTATCCACTCATCACCAAAGCATTACTGGAAAGAGGTTACAGCAAGAAAAATATCCGCAAAATTTTAGGTGGCAATTTTATAAGAGTATTTGCAGCAACTATGAAGAATATTGCTCAGTAATTTTAAACAGAAACGTTCGGTTTTCTATTTATTAATTGTGATACGCCACTCCTGCGGTGTTACACCATACTCCTGTTTAAACACACGTGCAAAATAACCGGGATCGTTGTAACCGCAATCCAATGCAATAGCAGCAATGCTTAATGAAGGATCCGTCAGTAATTCTTTGGCTTTATTTAAGCGTATGATGCGGATAAATTTATTCGGCGGACAACCGGTAAGAGCTTCAAGTTTGCGGTGCAGTTGAGAGTGACTCATAAAGATCATCTTGCACAACTGCTCCACACTAAATTCATAATTGGTAAAATTAGCTTCCACCAGTTCTCTTACTTTTTTAACAAACTCATGTTCTGAAGGTTCTTCAATTGTTACAATTTCATCGGTTGATGCAGTTTCTGTTTGTTGTGCAATGCCAATTTGCTTACTGTAATACTGCTGCAAATTTTTCCGGAGCTCGAGTAGTTTTTTAATACGTAGTAACAACTCTTCTTTATGAAACGGTTTCTCTAAATATACATCCGCACCTTTCTCCAGCCCTTCGAGTTTGCTTTGCAGATCAGCTTTTGCTGTAAGCATGATGATGGGGATGTGACTGGTACGTTCATCCTGTCTTAATTTCCTGCACATTTCAAAACCATCAATGAATGGCATCATTACATCCGTAATAATTAAATCAGGAATTATTTCTACTGCAATTTCAAAACCTTCTTTTCCATCTTTTCCAACCGCCAGTTTATAGTTAGGCAGGCAGCTTGCAGTATAGGCAACCACATCTACGTTATCTTCTACCAATAAGATCAATGGTGTGGTTGGCGCAGCATGTTCATTGTTGATGATAACAGGTTTACTTCTGACAAAAGCAGGCTCAGGCGCAGGTTCTTTTGCAAATACAGGAACAGTGACTGCAACATCTTCCACACTTGCTTTTTTCATTGGTAATACTATGGTAAACTCAGTTCCTTTTGTTGCACCCACCGGCGGACTTTTTACAGCGATAGTTCCGTTCATGAGCTTTACCAGTTCTTTTGTAAGCGCCAGTCCAATACCGGTACCTTCTGCTTTGCGTGTATGACTGTTATCCAATTGATAAAAACGATCGAATATATGCTGCAATTGGTTTTCAGGAATACCGATGCCGGTATCTTTTACTTTCAAAACCATAAAGGTATAACCGGGCTCTTCCGTTGCTTCCTGCGAAATACTTATATACACGTTGCCGTGTGCAGGTGTGAACTTTAATGCGTTCGATAAAAGATTGGTAATGATCTGTCGCAACTTTTCTGCATCATAGGCTACCACCAATTCATCTGCATCCGCTAAAAAGTGAAATTGCTTTTGCTGGCTTGCTGCCAATGATTGAAATGATTCTACTACATATCGTAAAAAATTGATCACATCTCCTTTTACCAAATTCAATGTCATCTTTCCATCTTCCAGCTTCGACAGATCAAGCATTTCATTTACAAGATTGAGCAAATGATTTCCATTACGAACGATCATCTCCATGCCTTCATTGAGGTGCTCATCAGGTTTTGATTTCACCTGCTGTGCCATTCCCAAAATAACGGTAAGCGGTGTGCGGAACTCATGCGTGATATTCGCATACAGTTGTGTTTTCAATGTATCTAATTCCTTTACACGTTTTGCTTCCTGTTGCTCAAAATGCAATTGCGATTGCAGTTTTGCTTTATTGATCCTGAATAAAAAATACGCTCTCGCTGCAAAACCGATCAAAAGCACATAAATAACATAAGCCCACCAGGTACGCCACCACGGAGGATTGACAATAATTTTTAACTCAGCGATCTTACTGCTCCACATGCCCTGGCTGTTACTGCCCTGAACTTTAAATGTATAGTTGCCCGGTGGCAAGTGTAAATAAGTTGCGGTTCGTCTTGTTCCGCTTTCCACCCAATCTTTATCAATACCAACTAACTGGTAACGGTATTTATTTTGATCGGGCGCTGTGAAATCAAGTGATGAATATTCAAGTGTTAAAATATCCTGCGAATGATTTAATGTAATGGACGATGATTGTTCAATGGCCTGTTGTAAGATGCCTGTTTTATCATTCGGCACTACCACTTCGTTGCCTGCTAAAATATTGGTGATAAAAACATTTGGTACAAAGCCGCTTTGTAAAACGATTGCCGGGTTAAAAATATTTAGTCCGTTAACACCTCCAAAAGCCAGATCGCCATTGTTAAGTTTAGTGTATGCGCCGGTGTTAAACTCATCGTCCTGTAGGCCCGAAGTTTTTGTAAAATGCCGGAACAACCATTTGCCTTGTTGATCTTTTTCTTTATTCAACAAACAAAAAATACCATTATTGGTACTGCCCCATATATTACCAGCATCATCTGTCAACAGTCCATACACCACATTATTACAAAGACCTTCTTTAGTAGTGATATGAGTAAATTGATTATTTGTTTTATTAAGTCGATTAAGACCGCCGCCTTTTGTTGCCACCCATAAAATATTGCTGTCGAACGCATCATTAATAATGCATGTTACATGGCTGTAGTTTAAAGCTGTTTTATCGTCAACATTTGCTTTGTACCATGTTATTCTTGGTGGCGCTGCGGCACTGAATTGAAAATTAATTTTTGCGAGTCCGTTTTCTGTACCTGCCCAAAAAATACCGGTTGCATCTTCGTGCAAGGTGGTTATCTGTGCACCTTTTAGCATAGGATTAGCAGCATCGGTGTTGATCGTAATTTTTTTATACGCTCCTGTAAAAGGGTTTAATACGATCAGCCGTCCTCCAACACCCATAAGCCATATATTGCCTTTGCTGTCTTCCATTTTTGGATCCAGCAATTCTTCTTCCCTGTTAACATTGATCTTGTAGGTAGTTGAAACGTTTGTTACCAGGTTCAATTTTTCAATTACTTCAGTATAATTATTACTGCTGATACTATTTTTACGGAGTAACCCCCAAATGGTAAACTCCTTCCCCATAAAAAATTCACGGCTATTAAACAGCGTCTTTTCCTCTTTGCCTGTTAAGTTGTTTCCCTCCGTATCAAGCTTTTTTAATTCGCCCCAGCCTTTTATAAAAATCTGGTTGTTTGGCAGGCCCATAATTTTACGCACACTAAAACCACTGGCAATATGATGAAATTTTTCAGTGTCGTTGCTGTATTTACGTAATCCGTAACCGTTCGTGCCCAGCCACACAAGCCCCGAACGGTCTTTATAAATTTTTGTTGGTGTTACTTCCGAAAAACTATGCAGCCTTGTTTGTTCCGGGTCAACCGGGCTGCCCCGTTTCCAGTTTTTAATATCAAAAATTTCCAGCCTGCCCGAATCGGTGATGCCCAGCCAAAATCTCTTCTTATCTGTTTCGTGTAAAAAAGTTCTGCCATGACCTTTGGTAATATCTTTTGAAAACAGCGGATAGGCATTGGTATCCTGCACCTGGCTAAAGAAAATATCATCGGACCATACACTGCCATCGGCAGCCGGGGCAGTTTGTCCAAATACAAAGCTGTTCTTGCGCCATATAAGCGACATATCGTTTGGCAGCAGTTCATAAACCTTATCAGAAATGATCCAGACTTTTTTCTTGCCGTCCATATACATGCAGTTAATATTTTGCGCCCCGGGCGCTGTTAAATGCGTAATGACCGGCTGTGAATTATCTTCTAAAAAATCGTCGGGTAGCGAAATAACATTTAATTTTTTTTCCTCCGGAAATACTAAAAACCGTCCATCGGGCAGTTCAATTACAGGTACAGGTAAAGAAATTTTATTACCGGAAAGGCTGTTTGCATTTTTGGGGTTGTGTAAAATGCGTCGGAAATGATCTCGTCTTTTATCATAAATATTAAGACCATCATCTGTACTTACCCAAAGCCTTCCTTTACTGTCTTCAAAAAGGCGGTTAATGTTGTTATTACTTATTGAGTTTGGGTTATAGCTATCGTAGGTATAAACTTTAAAGCTGTACCCATCGTAGCGGTTAAGCCCATCTTTAGTGCCAAACCACAGGAAGCCATCTTTATCCTGCAGTATATCATAAATATAACCCTGCGATAAACCATGTGAGGTGGTTAGCTCCTCATACTTCAATTGTCCAAATGAAGACACAAATAGCCCCACAAAGAATAGAACAAACAGCAGCTTGGTTGTGGTTTGGCTTTGGGGCATTTGCTATAAAGATAATTGAAGCCCTGTTTTTTATTTCATCTGCCTTTCACGAAACAGGCTGTTTCCCCACAGAATGGTGAATTTATCCTGACGATGCACAATTTGTCCTGTTGATTGCAGAGAAACTGAAGTTGAATGGTGGATTCGTACTCACCAAAACATTGGTTTGATGTGAGCTTTACAAAGGTTCTTAACCACATTGTTCCTAAACCAAAACTCACATGTATGAAACAGAAAATTATTGCAACGCTCAGCGCATCTATTCTTTTACTGCTGCTGCTTCCTTTTGCCGGCATCGGCCAAGCCAAGAATGTAATTTCTACACACCGGGTGTTTCCGAAAATTGACAAGATCGCAGAATTTGAAAAGGCCGTTGCTAACCATGCCCAAAAATATCACAGCGGCGATAACCACTGGCGGGTGTTTGCCATTCAATCGGGGCCGGATCTTGGCGGCTATCATATTACCGAAGGACCAAAAAGTTGGGAAAGTGAAGATGCAAGAGGAGATATCAGTCCAGAACATCAAACTGACTGGAATAAAAACGTAGCCATCTGGTTAACTGATAAGCAGAGCGGTGGTTACTCCGTTTACCAGGAATCGTTAAGCACGATTGCTTTGGGCGATTTTACTGACAAGATCCAGATCAACCATGTTTATCCCAAACCCGGGCAAGGCGATCATGTAGCAGCTATCCTCAAGAAAATAAAAAAAGCGTGGGAAGCTTCGGGTGTAACTGTTGCTGTGTACATGTCCAGCGGATCGGGTCCAACACAATACACATTAACCACAAGGTATAAGCAGGGATTGAAAGAACGTGCACCGGGCTTCCGCAAACCGTTTAAAGAAGTGTATGAAACTGTAAACGGCGAAGGTTCTTATGAACAGTATTTAAAAGATATAGCTGAGTACACACAGGAAAGCTGGAGCGAATTACTTTTTATGCGTAAAGACTTAAGTTCGAAATAACCCTTTTTCCATGTTGATAGTTAAACAACCTCATCATACTTATAATTTGGTGGGGTTTGTTTTTTCCAAAATCCTTTCAAAAACAAAAGCCGCTTGTGCCGAACACACATTGTACTGCAGATTTTCTGTAACTGCAAACAGTTATATGCTTTATGATGTGAGTGAGGGAGCCGAAGGCATGTCTGCAGACGGGAACTTCTAAAACCAACCAACTTCATGAACGAAATCAAAACAAAAGCCAGAATTAAATCACTCGATTTGTTAAGGGGTTTGGCTTTAATCTCTTCATTGTATATCTGATACGGATAGCAATCATTGCCATGCTGTATCCCTTATGCAAAAAATTTTGATGGTTATAAACAAGCGAATAAAGAAAAATGGTGGCTTCGTTATTTATAAAAAGATAGACAATGAAACGAATCTTATTTCCACATATCGAAAAATGGTTGCTCCTATTGATTCCATTTGTAGCCATTGGCTTTTACCCAGGCTATTGGAGCAAGATATTAACCAACAAAAGCACCACTATTCAGCATGTTCATGCCTTCTTTATGTCTTTATGGGTAATCATGAGTATTGTGCAGCCGTGGTTGATCATGAAGAAGAAGACCCAGATACATAAAGTTGTTGGCAAGGTAAGTTATGTGTTGATTCCTTTCATCATCATTTCCGGTTATATACTCATTCAAGCCCGTTACGAGAGAATTCTTCTTCGGGTTCAGGATAAAGTAACGACTGGTGAGCTAAAGTTAACTGCCCAAGAGGTGCTGGACAGGGTGGCCAGTTCACAAACAATCGGAATTCTTTTCTTGCTCATGCTCATTATCTTTTACACGCTTGCTATTGTCAATCGAAAAAAATTCCTCCATCATGCAACATATATGCTTGGCGCTATTTTTACATCCATTGACCCTGCATTAGACCGTATGATTGGCCATTGGGCTAAAGCAAACAACATAGAGCCCAACTTCTTTATTGATTATGGTTCACAACTGTTTGCTCTTGTTCTGCTGGTTGCACTTGCTGTTTACCAACGCTCAAAAAAACAGTCGTTGAAGCCTGTATCCATTGTGATTGGCATTTATTCCATTTGTTTTTTGATCAATGATTTGGCAAGTGAAACTGCTATTTGGCGATGGTTTGTGGAAGCCTTTTTATTTCGATAAACCGCTCTGCTACGGCTTAGAAATTATTCTAATTAATGAACCAAATAAATAATAATTATGGCGCAACCAAATAACCTTCAGGTTTTACAAAAACCAACATCCTATCTAAGACTATCCATTTTACTACTTCTCGCTCTCTATATCTGTAAAGTTACTTTTCAGGAAATATTACCCTACTTAACGCTGAATAAAGAAAGTTATGGCAGGTTTTGGGATTATAAATGGCCTTTGTTTTTCCATATTTCAAGTGGAATTACAGCCATGTTAATCGGTCCGTTTCAATTCTGGAAGAAATTCAGAAGCAGATATATCAAGGCGCATAGACTGCTTGGTCGCATCTATCTCATCGCTATCTTAATCGGTACAATAAGTGCAACTTATTTAGCATGGACCAGTGGATACAAGATAAGTTTTTCATGGGCGTTTGGTCTGCAATGTTTAGCACTTGCCTGGATTATTACAGCATCTATGGCTTATGTTTCAGTGATGAGAAGACGTATAACTCAACATAAGGAATGGATGACAAGAAGCTATGTGGTAACTCTTGGATTCTTCTTTTTTCGCATATTAAATAATTCTGTTTTTGTAAAATCATTGATGCCGGAATTTAAAGAAAGAGGCGTAACGATTATTTGGTTTTGCTGGGCAATACCGTTATTGATCACAGAAATTGTAATAAACTGGAAAAAGAAATAACAAATAAAATGCAATTGTTGTCTTACGAAAAACAAGCAGGATTAGTACCAGAAAATAATTGAACTGTGCGTTTTAAGAATTAGATTTAAATAGTCGATTCTATCCCAAATCCATCTCCCCTTGAGAAAAGTGTGTACGCTTTCCTTTTAACTCCCTATTCGTCTGCTAATGATTTTACATTGGTAAACCATTTTTAAATAAACCATGAACATGAGAAAAATATTCCTGTCTATTATCTGTTTTCAATTTGTATGTATTGTCTCAACTGCACAAAAAACAAAACCCGGTAAAGGCATTGCCGGTATATGGCAGTTGGTTGAGTTTGCTGATTTGGATTCGGTCAGCAATACTTGGGTGCATCGCTACGGAAAAAATCCAAGAGGTTATTTTATTTACTCGCCCGGTGGTATATTAAGTATAAATGTTTCCAGCGATACACCTCTGAAAATAACAGAAGAAGGATCTAAAAATTACACGATCAATTTTCATGAATTTTTTAGCAGTCATGCTTTCGGATACTTTGGTACCTATACTTACGAACCGGCTAAGGGGCAGGTGATCCACCATGTAAAAGGAGGAACGCTTCCTTTCTATACCGATACAGAACAGCCCAGGCAAATTCAACTGAAAGGCGATACAGCAATCATAGGTGATAACATAAGAACCAGAAGGGTGCTTGTGCGGGTGGAATAACGAATATTAACCAACTAAAATCAAACAGTATGCAACGCAGAACATTCATCAAAAATTCATCACTCACAGTGATCAGCATCAGTACATTCGGAGGTTTAAACTGGAATGGAACAAATTATGAAGGCGACACGCCGACGACTACTGATATTCTTGGTCCTTTTTACAGACCCGGAGCGCCATTGCGAAACAATCTCAGACTTGCCAATTCAAATGGTACACCCATCGTATTAAAAGGGATCATTTTTAAAGAAGATGGAAAAACGCCCATCAACAATGCATTTGTTGAAATCTGGCATTGTGATGAGCATGAAGTGTATGATAATGCCTCTGACGACTATAACTATCGAGGCGCACAAAAAACAAAAGCAGATGGAACCTATGCGTTCAAATCTATTTTACCTGTTCCGTATAAAGCCAACCCAACTGATGAAGCATCGTGGAGGCCGGCTCATATTCACATGCGTGTATCGGTACCCGATCAACAGGACCTGATCACCCAACTTTATTTTAAAGGGGGTAAGTATGTTGAAACCGACAACTGGGCTTCTGCTCCGCAGGCAGTCAACAGAATACTTGCTGTAACAAAGAATACATCAGGAGAAAGTGAAATTGTATTTAATGTGATCATGCGCAAAGAGATTCCACTTGATAAAAAAGTGTATGATAAGATTACAGGATTATACAATATGAATGACGATAGCAAAATTGAGTTCATTCAGAACGATGACCTCTTGTTTATGAAACGCAATGGTCAATTAATTTCAGGATTAACGTACAAAGGGAACAATAGCTTTGAGGGAGGAATTGGGTTTCCAAAAGTTCGTTTTGAGTTGTTGACAAATGGTGGCTCAAAAACATTTGTTACAACTCAAACCAAAACTTATACGGGTGAAAAATTTTTAAAGTATAGTTAGTGAAAAACTAAGATGATTAAAATAAACAGTGAAGCAGCCTTGCCATATCATCGTTATTGCCAGCAGGCGTTAACAGATCGGTTGGTGCACTTGCATTCTTCCAAACTTCTCTCTACCTTATGCAATTCGTTTGAGCAATACTAAGAAAGCCCAACAGCCAAAACCAACCAGCATGTCCACAGCCTTTACACCCGTTCGTACAAGTGAACGTATCCATATTATGGATGCCCTCCGTGGCATCGCCATTCTGGGCATTTTTATTGCCAACCTTGGCGCAGGTTTTTCGTTTTACGATTCTTCGATTAATAATGTTGGCCCCTACTTTCATAAGCTTGATCATACATTTCGTTTTTGGGAACATGTACTCATCGAAGGAAAATTTTATTCCATCTTCAGCTTACTGTTTGGTTGGGGTATGGCCTTGCAACTGAAACGGAGTGAAATAAATGGATTAACGCCTGTAAAATTTATGCGCAGGCGGTTGGGTTTTATGTTTCTGCTTGGTCTTGCACATTTACTGCTCTTGTGGACAGGTGATATTGTTTGCTTTTACTCCTTGATTGGTTTCGTGTTTTTATGGATGCGTAAGTGGAACGATCGGAAACTATTTATCACCGCCATTGTTTTGTTATGCTTACCTGTTCTTATTTACTTCCTGCGCATGAAATGGAATGTGTTGCTGGCACCCGCAGGTTTGTTGTATGGAACAGGCACAACAATTGATTCGGCTTTAACCGGTTCAAAATCATTTGATGAGTTTTTGATCAATCTGAAAACAGAAAATTATTTTTTCCAGTTAAAAAGTCTAGTTGCCGGTGTGTTTTACCGCTTTGGCGATCTAATTTTTCAAAGCCGCCCTTTAAAAGTGTTGGGTATGTTTATTCTTGGTTATTTGCTGGGACGTAATGATCGTTACAAAACCATTCTTGCAAATAAACAATTGCTCTGGATGATCGCCGGCGGTGGTTTGCTCATTGGCTTACCTGCAAACTATCAGCTATCAAAACTGATGGAAACAGGGTTATACTATCAATTGAAAATAGAAGGCGTTTATCAAAGTGTTGCTTATGCATTAGGCGTTGCGCCATTAGCATTGGCTTATGTTGCATTGTTCTTCTTATTTGCGCAAACTGCAGTTGGTAAAAAAGTTGTAAGCATACTTCAGCCTGTTGGTAAAATGGCATTTACAAATTACATCAGCCATTCAGTGATCGGCACCATTGTTTTTTACGGCGCAGGCTTTGGCCTTGCACGTGAGGTTGGCCCTGTTTACTATACTGCTTTTGCATTACTGGTGTTTATCAGCCAGATCATCTTAAGTACTATCTGGTTAAAGTATTTCAATTACGGACCCATTGAATGGTTATGGCGAAGTGCAACATATAAAAAGTGGCAGCAGTTTAGAAAGAAATCCACAGCGAATTGAGTCAGGAATCTTACAAACAGAATCGTCTTATATAGATGGCTGAAGAAATAATGATAAACGAAAGTAATGAACAACAGTTGAACAATCCTTCAACTGAACCTATTGTTCCTGCTGCTGAAACATCAGAGATCATAAATCCTACATCAGAAATAAAAGACATGGAAGTACATCATCATGCACATGCAGCTCATGGAAAGAAAAGCTGGAAAACCTATTTCTGGGAATTTCTCATGTTGTTCCTCGCCGTGTTTTGTGGTTTTTTAGCAGAGTACCAGTTAGAGCATAAAATTGAACGGGACAGAGAAAAGGAATATGCAAAGGCTTTATATGATGAATTTTATGCTGATTCAATTGTATTTGCCAATAAAATATCCGGACGGCTGGGGAAAGAAAAAGACTGTGATTATCTGGTGAGTTATATCAGAGACAGTTCATTAACAAATTTGCCCAGAGACTTTTACCCTGCCTACACTGTTGTTATGTACCTGATCACAAGCTATACGTTTGAGCCGAAGGATGGTATTCTGAATCAGCTCAAAGGTTCAGGTTCTCTCAGGTATTTTAAAAGTGCATCACTACAAAAGTTGTTTGGAGAAATTGCTGTTTACATCAATAATGTTCGTGACAGGAACGACCAGGAATACCAATTCTTCGCAAGCCCCATCAAGCAATTCAGTTTAAAACATTACGACTTTAACTGGATGAATGAATTAAGAAAGACGGATGAAACAGGATATAACATGGCACTGATTGCCCGGTACCGTACAGGTAATACCAATATTAAAGCCGATATATTAAATCTCGCCTCTTTTGACAGAAGTGAAGCAATTAATATGATCCTGTTTTATAAACAAATGCTTGTATCAACCCGAACTCTGGCGATGAAAGATTACATGACAGCCAATCAAAAGCTATTGCAGGAGCTGCGTAAAGAATATCATCTTGAATAATGAACGTATGAATAAACAACGCATCATCAGATTCATAGTTTATATGTTCATTGCTTTTGCATGTGCCTTTTTGTATCGATACCTGAAAAAGTAAAAGCTTTAGTTTTTATAGCAACCAAAACAAATTCATTATAGCTCAACATTCATTATGCAACCAGCCCTCAATCTTAAACAAAAAAGAATAGAATCCATCGATCTTCTTCGTGGATTGGTCATGATCATTATGGCACTTGATCATGTCCGGGATTATTTCCATGCCGGTGCTTTTATGTACGATCCACTCGACCTTGAAAAAACAACTCCCCTTTTATTTTTTACAAGATGGATCACGCATTTCTGTGCCCCTGTTTTTATTTTCCTCGCAGGCACTTCTGCATTCCTGACCGGTCAAAAAAAATCAAAAAAAGAGTTGTCTCTTTTTCTTTTAAAACGTGGTGCCTGGTTAATACTGCTTGAATTAACGCTCATCAATTTTCTCTGGAATTTCGACCTGGCTTTTAATAATATTTATTTCATTGTTATCTGGACACTGGGCATCAGCATGATTTTTCTTGCTGCGTTCATTCATTTGCCAAATAAATTAATCCTGCTCATAGGGGTTGTATTAGTTGCAGGTCATAACCTGCTTGACCAGGTTCATGTGCCCGGTAACACATTCAAAGCATTTGGATGGTCTTTGTTGCACGATCAAATGTTTTTTACCTGGCAGGGCAAAAATATTCTTGTTGGCTACCCGGTTCTTCCATGGATCGGGGTCATGGCTCTCGGTTATTGCTTTGGCAGGCTATTCACCACTGCATACAATCAACAGCAACGAAAAAAAATACTGCTGTTGATCGGCGGCTCTGCTGTAGCATTATTTATCATCATTCGGTTCATAAATGTATATGGCGATCCGGTGCCGTGGAGTCAGCAACCATCTCCGCTATACACATTCCTTTCATTCATCAAAGCAAATAAATACCCGCCATCGTTGCTGTATATATTAATGACGCTTGGACCATCGATCCTGTTTCTTGCATTTACAGAAAATATACGCAATAGCATTTCAAGGTTTATTTCCATTTACGGAAGGGTGCCAATGTTCTATTATCTACTGCATATTTTCCTGGTTCACCTCCTGGCCATGCTGGCCGCAGGTTTATTTACCCAACACAGCTGGAACGTATGGATATTAGAACAACCACTTTGGTTTGCAGAAGATTTAAAGGGTTATGGATTTTCGTTAAGTGTTGTGTACCTGGTTTGGTTTATTGTTGTGGTTGCACTTTATCCCCTATGCAAATGGTATGACCGATATAAAATCAATCATAAAGAAAAACGATGGCTGAGTTATTTATAAAATGCTGATTATAATCAAATAAACAACATGCAAACCGCAATAAACGTTAGCCAAAAACGCATTGAGTCGATCGACTTGCTTCGTGGCCTGGTCATGATCATTATGGCGTTGGATCATACACGTGATTTTTTTCACAGAGAAGCATTTACCGGCGATCCGCTAAATCCTGAAACAACTACGGCTGCACTTTATTTCACACGCTGGATCACACATTTCTGTGCGCCCACATTTGTTTTTCTTTCAGGCGTTTCTGCCTGGCTGCAGAGCAAACGAAAAACAACAAAAGAGCTGAGTTGGTTCCTGATCACACGTGGTCTTTGGCTGGTACTCATAGAAATAACTGTAATGACGTTTGGTGTATTAGGCGATATCTACTTCAGTACGGTTGTTCTCGCAACAATATGGTCCATTGGTATAAGTATGGTACTGCTGGGGCTTCTGATCTGGTTGCCCTTCCGGGCAATGCTGATCATTGGACTATTAATTGTTTTTGGTCATAACCTCCTCGATTTTGCGGAAGCAGAACGCAACGGTGCTGTGCCTGTATGGTGGAGTTTTTTGCATCGTCCCGCTTTTCTTCAATTGGGCAGCAATTTTACATTAGGCATCATGTATCCTTTTCTTCCGTGGACAGGACTGATGATACTTGGTTATTGCTTTGGTAAACTTTTCAGCAACACCGAAACAGAACGCAGAAATAAATTATTACTGTGGATGGGTGTTGCTGCCTTGGTATTATTTGTCATACTCCGTTCAATGAATGTGTATGGTGATTCACAACCCTGGACTACGCAAAAGACAGGGCTGCAAACATTCTTTTCATTTATGAACGTGCAAAAATATCCGCCATCTTTACTCTTTATGTGTGCAACAATTGGTGGTGCATTTATCTTCTTATCATTTGTAAAAAACACAAGCGGACGTTTTGCAAAATTCGCCATTGTGTTTGGCAGGGTTCCGCTGTTTTATTATATCGTACATTTTTATGTGCTCCATCTCATTTCAATTATTCTGTTCCTGGCAAGAGGACATAGTGTAGCAGAAGGGATGAAGGTGCCTATTCCGTTTAAGTTCATTATACCGGGCGAAGGTTATAGTTTATGGATCGTATATATTGTTTGGCTTTCGGTTGTAATTGCCTTGTATCCTTTATGTAAATGGTACGATCGCTATAAAACCAATCACAAAGAAAAGAAATGGCTGAGTTATTTATAACGACAGCTTTCAACATTACCCAAATCTGCTGCAATGGAACTCATTAACAAACTACTCGCTATCAATCCCAATTATATCCTAATTGGATTAATGGTGCTGTTTTATTCGCTTGAACAATTGCTCGGCAATCAGTTCACATTTACCAAAAGACCGCAACACCTGTTTCAAAACAGTCTATTTTATGCGGTGTTTTTTCTTCTGGGTATTCTCTGGTCCTGGGTTTCTGTTTCCAGTATTGAATGGCTGAACAATCACCAAGTCGGACTTTTTTATGTTGTTCAATTGCCACTTTGGTTAAAATTGTTTCTCGGCGTTGCGATGTTTGACCTGGTGAGTTACTGGTTCCACCGCTTGTCGCATGTAGTGCCATTCCTGTGGCGTTTTCATCGAGTGCACCACAGCGATACAACCATGGATGCTTCCACTAATTTTCGTGGTCATCCGTTAGAGAGTTTTCTTTGGTTTGGCAGCAGCAGTATTCTTGCTGCAGGCATTTTTGGTCTCGACCTTCTTACGCTTGGTTTGTATTTATTTATTACGATGATTTTCTTTGTACTGCAACACTCCAATCTTCGTTTTCCCAAATGGATCGATAAAAGTATTGGTTTAGTTATAACAACACCTAATATCCACAAAGTACACCACGAACAAGATCAGCATTATACCGATTCAAACTTCTCCGACATTTTTATTGTATGGGACCGCCTCTTTGGTACATATAAACACAAACCTGTTGAGCACATCAAACTGGGTTTGAAAGAGTTTGATGAAGACAAAAAACAAACCTTCTGGTATTTAATGAAAAGTCCGTTCATCAATGTAAAACGGATCGGTTCTGATGAACTGAAAAGTAAGTAAAAACAGTACCGTATAATTCATAAAAATTGTAAATAAATTTAAATGAAGAAAAAACTATTCCTCCTTTTACTTGCTTTGTATGCATTTACTATTCATGCACAGCAAACTTATTTTCCTGATGCTGACTGGCAAACAAAGAAACCAGAGGAACTGAAGATGAATAAAGTTTGGCTCGATAGTGCTGTGAGCTTTGCCATGAAAAATGAAAACAAAGTTGAACGTGACTTGCGTATTGCCAATATGAAATCGTATTCACGTGAACCCGGTTATAAAATGATTGGGCCCATGAAAGAAAGAGGCGGACCGGCAGGACTTGTGATCAAGAATGGTTACATCGTTGCACAGTGGGGCGATGTGAGTCGTGTTGATATGACTTTTAGTGTAACAAAAAGTTATCTCTCCACTGTTGCAGGTTTAGCAGTTGATAATGGATTGATCAAAAACGTACATGATAAAGTGGGTCAATATGTGTGGGGCGAATTATTTGAAGGACCCCACAATTCAAAAGTTACCTGGGATCATTTGCTCACACAGTCGAGTGACTGGAGCGGTAGTTTGTTTGGGTTAGAGGATTGGGCCGATCGTCCACCAAGAGAAGGAACGATTGATGATTGGAAAAACCGCAAGCTGCTTGAACCGGGAACGAATTACGAATACAACGATGTGCGTGTAAATCTTCTTGCTTATTCTTTATTACAGGTTTGGCGCAAACCATTACCTGTTGTGTTCAAAGAAAAGATCATGGATCCCATTGGCGCATCCACTACATGGCGTTGGTTTGGCTATGAAAATTCGTTTGTAACAATGGATGGATTAACAGTTCAATCAGTTAGTGGTGGTGGTCATCATGGTGGCGGCATCTTCATCAACACACTTGATCATGCACGGTTTGGTTTGTTGTTTTTGCGAAACGGCAAATGGAAAAACCAGCAACTGCTTTCAGAAAAATGGATCAACGCTGCTATTCAACCATCAACAGCTAATAAAAATTACGGTTACCTGTGGTGGATCAATACTGAACAGGGATGGAAAGGCATTTCAGCCATAGTATATTACGCAGCAGGTTATGGCGGTAACTATATCATTGTTGATAAAGAACATGACCTGGTTGTTGTTACACGATGGATGGACGACAGTAAAATAGCAGAGATGCTTAGTCTCGTTATTAAATCAATTGAAGAAAAATAATTGCAGCATTAAACTCAAGTCACACTTAACCCAAACACATGAACCCTGTTGTTCAAAAAGAAAATCTAAAACGTGAAATCGGCGTACGGTCACTCACCTTAGCGATTGTAAACATCACAGCAGGTTCTGGCATTTTTGTTATTCCCGCCATTATTGCTGAAGACCTCGGCGCCGCTGCTATTCTTGGCTATCTTGTTTGCGGCGCACTTATTTTTTTAATTGCTCTTTGCTTTGCCGAACTGGGTTCTAAAACTTCTACCAGTGGAGGCGTTTACAGTTATATCGAAACGGCATTTGGTCCTTATGCCGGATTTTTAGCCAATAATATTTTTTGGATTGGCGGCTGCATTGTTGCAGATGCAGCTATTGCCAATGCATTAGTAGATACGTTGAAATATTTTTTTCCTGTATTAGGTACAAACGTTTACCGGGCTGTTTTTCTATGCCTTGTTTTCAGCATTATTGCATTGATCAATATCCGAAGTGTAAAGAACGGTGTGCGGTTAATTGAGTTTGCCACACTGGGAAAATTAATTCCAATGATCGGGTTGGTGATTGTGGGAGCAGGATTTATCTCGTCAGAAAACTTAGCATGGACGATCGATCCAAACTTCAGCAATATTGGTAACGCATCATTACTGTTGTTTTTTGCTTTTATAGGATTAGAAGGTCCGTTAAGCAATGGAGGCGAAATAAAAGATCCAAAACGCACCGTACCACTTGGAATATTTTTCGGTGTTACTGGCGTATTGATTTTATACATCTCCATTCAATTAGTAACACAAGGCGTACTCGGTTCAACAGTTACAGCTCATAAAGATGCTCCGCTTGCAGCAGTTGCTGATATTGCGTTTGGAAAATGGGGAGCCGCCATCATTATTGCAGCGAGTGCTCTTTCGATGCTGGGCGCATTGGGTGGAGAAATACTTTCCATTCCACGTATCCTGTTTGCAGGTGCAAGAGATGGCTTGATGCCAAAGCCATTGGCGAAAGTGCATCCACGTTTTTTAACACCGTATGTCGCTATAGCGTTTTATGCTTCGTTGGGTTTGATACTTGCCATCTCAGGCGGCTTTAAACAATTGGCTACGATTTCCAGTGCCGCTGTATTGATCATTTACCTTGGCGTTGTACTGTCTTCAGTAAAGCTCAGGAGAAAAGATACCATAACAACCGAAAAAACATTTCGTGTACCCGGTGGAATCATTGTTCCACTATTAGCTTCTGCCGGTATTATCTGGTTGCTATCGAATTTAACCAGGCCTGAGCTTATTGGCATTGGCCTGTTTATGATCGTATTCTCATTCGCATACGTCATTATGAAACAGGTAAAAAAGAAAAATCAAACGGGTAAAGAGACAAGTGATTTGAAAGACGAGTGAATACATTTTATGAAAGCAAAGACAAAACAATTCCGCATGATACAAAAACTAAATCTCCTGCTTGTTTTATTACTTCTTTCAGTAATTACATCTGCTCAAAATAGTGCCAAAGAAGAAGATGCCGTACATCAAACCATTGTAAAACTGTTTGATGCTTTATCTAAACGTGACTCTGTAAGCCTGAAAGAAGTGAGTACCGCAGATATTACATTGTACGAATATGGCGGGGTGTGGACCATCGACACGCTGATTCTGAAAGCGATTAAACTGAACACAGCAAAAGAGTTTGCACGTACAAACACATTTGACTTTATTCATACAACTGTAGACAACAAGATGGCATTGGTTAATTATCGTCTGCAATCAATAATAACGAGAGATGGAAAAGAGGCAACATTAGAATGGCTGGAAACAGTAGTTCTGATAAAAGTAAAGAACCAATGGAAAGTAAAACATCTTCATTCAACGCTCCTTAAAAGAAGTTAACATCAACAGCCCGTTTATCATACAATTTCTCAACGAACATTTATGCGAATAATCATTTCCTTTTTTGTAATTGCTTTCATGCTGACGGGTCCTGCATTTTCACAACTTAAATTCAGCGATGAAACAAAAAAATATATTGAGTACAACGACTCCATAACCGTTTTCAAAAACTGCTTGCTGATTGATGGGAAAGGTAATGCAGCCAACCCTCATCAAACAGTTATCATCAGCAAAGGAAAAATTGATTGGGTGGGTGACGATGATAAAGCCATCATTCCAAAAGGCGCCAACGTTATTGATCTGAATGGTAAAACAATTATGCCGGGTTTGGTGATGATGCATGAGCATATGTACATATCAGCAGCAGCAGTCGAAGCCCGTTATATTAATTTAAAACAATTGCCCTTTAGTTTTCCCAGGCTTTACCTCGCAGCAGGTGCTACCACTATCAGAACATGTGGCAGCATTGAACCATATTCGGATTTGCGTATAAAAAAAGATATTGATCTTGGTTTATTTCCCGGCCCAACAATGGAATTGACTGCTCCTTATATTGAAGGAAAGTCACCACGCTTTCCGCAAATGAAAGACAATAAATCAGCAGCGGAAGCAGCAGCTTTTGTAAACTATTGGGCAGATCAGGGATTTACTTCGTTTAAAGCATACATGGGCGTAGACAAAACAACATTAAAAGCAGCCATTGATGCAGCACATAAAAGAAAGTTGAAAATTACCGGGCATCTGGATGTTGTTACCTATAAAGAAGCGGCTTCATTGGGTATGGATCATCTGGAGCATGGATTTATGGCCAGTACAGATTTTGCTGTTGGTAAAAAAGAAAATGAACCGCCAGCTCCCGGTGCAGCTATCTTGTCGTTGAGTAATCTTGATATCAAAAGTGACAGCGTAAAACAATTCATTCAGTTTTTGATTGATAAAAAAGTAAACATCACTTCATCATTAGCTGTATTTGAAGGATCTACTACCACACAGCCGCTACCCAATCAGGAATCACTCTTTGCAATGTCGCCTGACACAAGAGATTATTACTTACAACGATTGGCAACCATCAAATCGGCGAAAGGTCTAACTCCATACGATAAAGCATTTGCCACTACTGCCAAAATGGAAAAACTGTTTTACGAAATGGGTGGCTTACTTACTGTTGGTACTGATCCAACCGGTAATGGCGGAATCCTTGCAGGTTATGGTAATTGGCGAGCCATCGAATTATTAGTTGAGGTTGACGGTTTCACTCCGCTTGAAGCAATTAAGATTGCTACGCAAAATGGCAGCATTGCTTTAGAATTAAATCAAACCATTGGAACCATTGAACCCGGTAAGTCTGCTGATCTCTTAATTATTAATGGAGACCCTTCTAAAGACATTCATGATCTGCGGAAAATTCTTTATGTATTCAGAAACGGCATCGGCTATAACTCAAAAAAATTATTCGAATCTGTAAAAGGGAAAGTAGGATTTAATTAAAAAGAAAAACTGTTTCATATGAAAAAGTATATCGTGTTTGCTGTATTCATGCTGTGCAACTTAATTGGCGCTGCACAGAAACCAAGAGCAAGAGATATTGCAATTCCTTTTGATGGTAAGCCGGGAAAGTTCAACTCTATTACCGATGTTAAAGGAGTTGAAGTTGGTTACAGCACCATCATTTCAGGCACAGGTAAAAACATAAGAGGTAAAGGGCCAGTGCGTACCGGTGTTACAGCTATCTTACCAAGAGGTATGAATAATAATCCTGTTTATGCAAATTGGTATTCACTAAATGGTAATGGTGAAATGACGGGAACTACCTGGGTAACAGAATCAGGTTTTTTAGAAGGCCCTGTTATGATTACCAACACAAACAGTGTGGGCACAGTGAGAGATGCCGTATTGAAATGGTATGTAAAGAAAGGATGGTACAAAGAAGATTTTTGGTACACTTATCCCGTTGTTGCAGAAACCTATGATGGCTTCTTAAATGACATTTATGGTTTTCATGTAAAAGAAACTAATGCGTACGAAGCATTAGATAATGCAAAGAGTGGATTGATTAAAGAAGGCAATGTAGGTGGCGGCACAGGTATGAGGTGTTTAGGATTTAAAGGTGGCAGCGGTACTTCATCAAGAGTTGTAAAAATAAAAGACTCCACTTATACATTGGGTGTGTTTGTACAGGCAAACTTTGGAAGAAAAAGAAATCTCCTGATTGCCGGCGTGCCTGTTGGAAAAGAATTGATTGACACTTTAAACAATGAACTAAATGCACCCCCATCTTACAGACAGGAAGGTGATGGTTCTATTATTGTTGTAGTAGCAACTGATGCCCCATTGCTTCCGCATCAGTTAAAAAGAGTTGTTCAAAGAGTGTCGCTGGGTATTGGAGCAGTGGGTGGACAAGGCACAAATGGCTCCGGCGATATTTTCATTGCTTTCTCAACCGCTAATGCAAACGCTTTTCAAAGAGCAGATTTTACAAACGTTGATGTATTGCCGAATGATTTAATAGATCCCTTGTTTGAAGCAACCATCCAGGCAACAGAAGAGGCCATCATCAATGCAATGGTAGCTGCTGAAACCATGGAAGGGATCAACGGCAATAAATCATATGCTCTGCCACATCAATTGGTGATTGAAATTTTAAAAAAATATAAGCGGATCAAATGATAAAAGAGCAATCCAAACTCTACGGACTTGACCACCTTAGAGCATTAGCTATTTTACTGGTACTAGGATTCCATTACCAGCTTGGATATTTTGGGTTTCCTGAATGGACCACACAGTTCAATCAATTTGGCTGGACAGGCGTTGACCTGTTTTTTGTGCTAAGTGGGTTTTTAATTTCGTCGCAGCTTTTTGCACAAATCAAAAAGGGCAAATCTATTTCGTTGAAAGAATTCTTTCTGAAACGCTTTTTCAGAATTATCCCCATTTACTTTGTAGTAGTTGCCATTTATTTTTGCGTTCCATTTTTTCGGGAAAAAGAAGCGCTGCCTCCACTGTGGAAGTTTTTAACCTTTACTCAAAACTTTGGGTTAGATGCAGTAAACTTCGGTACATTTTCACATGCATGGTCTTTGTGTGTAGAAGAGCATTTTTATTTATTCCTTCCGTTGATCTTAATTCTTCTTCAAACCGTACAACTTTTTAAAAAAGGTTATTGGGTTTTGATAATACTGTTTGCTGCCGGGTTTGCAGCAAGATTGTATAGCTGGCATCAAGAGTATCTTCCAACAGTTGCCGGCGAAAGTTCGTTGGCATCGTGGATAAGATTCGTTTACTACCCAACCTACAATCGGCTCGATGGACTATTGGTTGGCGTTTCCATTGCAGCCATTTATCAATACCTGCCAAACACGTGGAATAAAATCTCAGCCTATGGAAATCAGATACTGCTGGTGGGTCTTGTTCTATTAACCATTGCTTATTTCTTTTGCTCCGACCTTTCAACCTATACAACTTCAATTGTTGGTTTCCCTTTCATTTCAATAGGCTATGGATTTCTTGTAACGGGAGCCATTTGTCCAACAAGCATTTTGTATAAATGGAATTCAAAAGTCACCACACTTATTGCTACACTTTCTTATGGTATATACCTTTCTCACAAAGGAGTGATCCATATGGCACAGGAAATCTTTTCTGATTGGGGAATAGACAAAAACGGGAATGTGATGTTTTTAATCTGTATTGCATTTTGTTTTCTGGTTCCATGGCTTTTGCACCTCGCCATTGAAAAGCCTTTTATGAAGTTGAGAGATGTGGTGTTGAAGAATGGAAAAACAGTGAGCAATGTTTTTCCGGGGCAGGCGGTGTATGGGAAGTTTAAAAAGTAAAATAATCAAAGTGAAAAAAACAATTCATCAAATAATTGCAACCTGCTTTTTTATTGGAATAAGTGCAGGTGTAGGATATGCACAAAAAACATTGCCTCCGGGCTTCCCATCAGATTGTCCTGCGTTTTCGCACACATCAAAAAAGGAAATCAGCAATTCACCTGCCCGTATAGTATCGGATTCATTACTGAATAATGCAGCAGCATTACTAAATGAGCTCAATAAGCAAAATGTTTTAGAGGCTATTGCTATCCTCGAAAAAGCAGTAGCAATAGATACTACCAATGCCGGGGCTTATTATAAATTGAGTGATGCCTATGGTTCAGCACCCAGGTATGCAGGAATGCTTAAAAAAATGGGAGATGAAAAAAGTTTATTGTATTTTCTGAAAGCCTTTTCTCTAAATCCTAATGCCTTTGAAGGGCGTAGAGGAATGGCTAATTTTAAATTAAAGTTTCAAACCGATTATGCTTGTGCCGAAAAACTCCTCTTACGAATTTTAGAATCGCAGCCAAAAAATGCAAGGATACGATTTGAGTACGCCATTTTGGTAGCTGCTAAAGGCAAGTTTAATGAGGCGTACCAAATCAGAGAAAAAGCTCTTACCGATGCCGACAGTCTCACAAGACTATTCATCATGAACAACTCTTCCCGTATTCGATTTATGGCACATGATTACAATTGGGTCATTAAACATTGCGATAGCCTCATCACAAGTCAATATCCAAAAACAAATTCGTTGGCTCATTTTTACAAAGGGCTTGCATTGGCAGAACAAGGGAAATTTGAGCAGGCATTGGCAGAGCAAAAACTTGGTACGCCATCGCTTAAAGGCGATGCAGGTGGCGTTGCTAACTTTGCCCGTGCCTACATTCTGGCAGGCGAACTATCAAACGGCAAACTGGCTTTACAAGAAGTGCTTGACAGGTATGCAAGAGGTGAGGGTGTGGTGAAATATCAAATAGCCGCAGTTTATGAAGCTCTGGGCGATTTCGACAACACGTTTATTTGGTTAAACAGATATGCGGATGACGGTGGTGGTATTCATGACTGGTTGCAATGGCTTAACCATGACCCCCGCTGGAAACGCATTAGAAATGATGCAAGATTTAAGGAGCTTAAATTAAGGGCGGGGTTGTAATAGGCTCCCCAACATTACTCCTATTGTTTAGTTTAAGAAAATCAATTTTAAAATGAAAATCAAACCATCAACCTTTCTGCTTATTGCACTGATAAATCTTTTTTCTTTTCAGTTGTTGGCGCAAAAGAAAAACCAATTAGAGTCATTACTGGAACAGTACTCAAAAGAATACTATGCACTAAATCCATTGCAGGCTACAGAAGCAGGCATCAACGATTATAACAACCAACTTGAAATTACGATCAGCGAAGACTATATTAAAAAAGCAAAAGCACTCAATCAAAAATATCTCAGTCAATTAGCTGTTATTAACAAAGCAGGCTTAACAGCTTCGCAGTTATTAAGTATTGATGTGCTTACTTACAAATTGAAATCAGAAAACGAACGGCTAAATAATTCGTTAGGGTTTTACAGACCTGTTGATCAATTCGTATTTAGTTTTTCAACAAAGTTTGCAACGTTAGGTTCAGGAGCAGGCTTTGTTCCTTTTAATACCGAGAAAGATTACAGGAATTTTATCAGCCGTATGAAAGGTTTTCAAACCTGGGTTGATCAGGCCATCGCAAATATGAAAAAGGGTGTTGAGCAAAACAATACCAATCCAAGGGCTTCGATGGAAAAAGTGCCGGCACAATTAAAACCACTATTTCAAGGTGCGCTGGAGATGAATGTTTTTTATAAACCTTTACTAAAACTACCAACCAACTTAGATAGTGCTGCAGCCATTCAACTAAAAAAAGACTACTCGTCAGCCATTGAAACGATCATTCAACCTGCATATAAAAAACTGCATGATTATATTGTTACCGAGTACATTCCAAAAGCAAGAAAAACATCGGGCTTATTAGATAATTACAATGGAAAGAAAGAATATGAATTGTGGTTAAAGTATTACACCACCACCAACATCAGCGCCGAACAAATTTTCAATTTAGGACTCAGTGAAGTTGCACGTATTCGCAAAGAAATGGAAACGGTAAAAACACAAGTGGGCTTTAAAGGCGACTTAAAGTCCTTTTTTGAATATGTAAAAACCGACCCTAAATTTTTCCCCTTTAAAACCGAAGAAGAAGTACTGGATAGGTTCAGGAGTTTTTTGGATAAAATGTCGCCACAGCTAAACAACCTTTTTAATTTAACACCCAAGGCAAAATTTGAAGTAAGAGCTACTGAAAAGTTTCGGGCCGCCGGTGCAAATGCACAATACATGGCAGCATCAAGAGATGGAAAGAGACCGGGTATTTTTTATGAAGTGATTCTTGACCCGGCTACATACAATTATTTTTCGATGGAAGATTTATTTATACATGAAGCTATTCCCGGTCATCACTACCAGGTAGCTATTCAACAGGAAGCCGATATTCCGGAATTTAGAAAAGCTTATTTCACAAGTGCTTTTGGTGAAGGCTGGGCATTGTATGCAGAAAGTTTAGGTAAGGAGTTAGGCTTGTTTACAGACCCTTATCAATATTTGGGTAGACTAAATGGTGAAATAGAACGGGCTGTTCGATTGGTTGTAGATGCAGGTATCCATTACAAAGGATGGAGCCGTGAAAAAGCCATTGCTTATGTGTTGGAGAATCAACCCGTATCAGCTGTTGAAGCGGAGCAACGGATAGAACGGTATATGGTTACAGCAGGGCAAGCAGTAAGTTATAAAATAGGTGAGTTAAAAATTATTGAGCTGCGTGAAAGAGCAAAGAAAAAATTGGGTAACAGGTTCGACATTAAAGAATTCCATGGTGAAGTGTTGAAAGATGGCTGTTTACCGCTGATTATTTTGGAAGCAAAAATCAATCGGTGGATAGAAAGTAAAGCAGCTAAAAAATAATAAGATCATGCTCAATCGAATTTTCAAAATGAAAAGACGGCAAACAATAATCATGTTTATCGCATTGATAAATGTGTTTTCTTTCCAGCTATGCGTTCCATTCGATTTGACAGCACAGGATCATACAGTGGATTTTTCATCTGCATTGACAGTTGTAAATTCTTTAGACAGCACACAAAGAGCAAAAGCGGTTTTTCCTTTTGATGATATGTCCCGATACGATTGGCACTATCTTCCTCCCAGTTTAATTCCAAGAAAAGGTGTTTGTTTAAAAGATCTGGATAGCATACAAAAGAGTCATGTTTATGCCTTACTGAAAAACTTTTTAAGTGATAAAGGGTTTTTAAGAACACAGAACATCATGAATAATGAGTATTATTTGAAAGAGTTAGAACCGAACATGATACATCGGATACCTGAAAATCATTTCATCGCATTTTATGGTGAGCCGGCAAAGGACAGCGTTTGGGGATGGAAATTCAGCGGGCATCATATTGCGCTGAATTTTACAATCGTAAATAATCAATTAGCATTAACGCCCATCTTTTTTGGCGTATATCCTGCAGAAATTAAAGAAGGAAAAAATAAAGGAAGGCGCATCATAAAAGATGAAGAAGATATCGGCTTTGAATTAATAAACATGCTTACTAATGAGCAAAAGGCAAAAGCAATTTTTCAATCAAAAGCATTTAGCGACATCGTAACTACAAACGCTATTCAGGTTGGCCCGCTTGCACCAGTGGGGATAGTAGCCAACGACCTGACAACTCAACAAAAAACGATTTTAAATAAATTAATTGTTAGTCATCTTTCTTCAATGCCAACCAAAATTGCAGAGATGAGAATGAAGCGAATTGTATCAGAAGATTTTAATCAAATAAGATTTGGTTGGGCAGGAGGCTTACTAAAGGGAGTTCCACATTATTACAGAATACAAGGGAAAACTTTTTTAATTGAGTTTGATAATACAACGCACAATGCCAATCATATTCATATCGTTTGGCGTGATTTCAATGGTGACTTTGGGGTTGATCTTTTAAATGAGCATTACAAAAAAAGTAAGCATCATCATGAATAGCTGCCCCGGCTTGGGGAAGACACGAACCAAGGCAGAGAAAGCAAATTGAAAAATAAATAAACGTAAAACCAAAGCAATATGAATAAAGTAAATCATCACCTGCATTCAAGAAGAAACTTCATCGGAATGTTTGCTGCTGCTGTTCCTTTATTATCATTCGGTAAAATAGAACCTGAAATTATTTTATACAACGGAACTATTTTCACCGTTAACCCCAAAGAACCAACAGCACAGGCATTGGCAATTGCCGACGGAAGATTAATAGCTGTTGGCAGTAATGCCGACATTTTAAGAATGGCAACCGCCAAAACAAAGAAGATTGATATGGGCTATAAAACAATACTGCCCGGCTTTATTGATGCACACTCACATCCTGCTTATTCCGGCATCAAACATTTAAAAATGGTGGATTGTGATTTGCGTTCCATCGCAGCGATTAAAGAAGCCATCCGGCAACGGGCAGCTGTTACGCCAAAAGGCAAATGGGTAGAAGGATTTAAATATGATGACACAAAAACCACTGAAGGCCGTAAAATAAACATCGCTGATTTAGATGCTGCTGCTCCTGATCATCCGGTGAGAATAACACATCGTGGCGGTCATACTTATTATTGCAATTCACTTGCTTTTAAAATAGCAAACGTTGATGAAGCTATTCCAAATCCGCAGGGCGGAGAATTTGAAAAAACAAGCGATGGAAAATTAACCGGCTGTGTAAAAGAAACAGCAGCTGATGTTTTTGATAAAATCATCCCCGATATATCTAACCGTTCTGAAAAACAGGAAGGAGTGAAACTCATTTCAAAGATGATGGCGAAAACCGGTATTACATCTGTTACTGATGCAGGGGGAAATCCGGAATCTTTACAGGCTTATGAAGATGCATATGAAGCAGGAGAACTAGATGTACGCATCTACTGTATGATTCGTCACAATCATATCGATAAAATGATCGCTGCCGGTGTAAGAACAGGTATGGGAAATGATTGGGTAAAGATCGGCGGTATGAAGATGGCTTGTGATGGTTCTATTTCTGAGCGTACAGCAAGGTTGTCGCAACCTTATGCCGGCCGTCCCGATGATTATGGAATCATTATGATGGATGATGAACAAATGTATCCGGATGCAAAAAAAGCATATGATGCCGGCTGGCAAATCGGTATTCATGCAAACGGCGATGTAGGTATTGCTACTACACTCAAATTATATGAACGTCTCCACAAAGAAAATCCGAAGAAAGATCCACGGTTCAGAATTGAACATTGCACCATGATCAATGAGAACCTTGTTCAACGGATGAAATCGTTAGGTGTAATACCTACTCCTTTCTCTACTTATGTTTATTATCATGGAGAAAAAATGAAAGCATACGGAGAGGAACGTTTGAAAAATATGTTTGCGTTACGAAGTTTTTTGGATGCTGGTCTTCGTCCCACACAGACATCCGATTATCCACCCGGACCATTTGAACCAATGATGGCTTTGCAATCAAGTGTTACAAGAACTGATATGAAAGGAACTGTTTGGGGAGCCAATCAAAAAGTAACAGTTGAAGAAGCTATTAAAATTGGAACCATCAATGGAGCCTATGCTTCTTATGAAGAAAAGAGTAAAGGTTCTTTGGAGGCCGGTAAACTTGCAGATCTTGTAGTACTTGGCCGCAATCCATTTAAAGAAGATCCATCAACCTTAATTACAATTCCCATTGAACGGACGATGACGGGAGGTAAATGGGTGTATGAAAGCTGAAAATAAAAATAAACAGCATCACTCAATTTTCAGATACATCATCCATACAACAGAAACGAATTTTTAAACTGAACAACTTATGCAACGCAGAAACTTCATCAAACAATCATCACTCACCGTTATCGGCTTGGGTGTGTTCGGCTCACTGCTTTCCAATAATAAAAAAGCCGGAGCCGCTTTAAGCGTAAACGGCAAACGTATTGAAAGCCGCATTTTTGAATTGGCAAAATTTGGTGTGGATGAAAAAGGACGTAATTACAGAGTAGCTTATACCAAAGGTGATATCGAAGGCCGTGCATGGTTTATGGAACTCATGAAAAAAGCCGGGCTCAATCCTACCATTGATGCAGCAGGTAATATCATCGGTAAACGAAAAGGAAAAAATTCATCACTCAAACCCATTGCATTCGGTTCGCATATTGATATGGTTCCAGATGGTGGTAACTATGATGGTACGCTCGGCTCCATCAGTGCATTGGAAGTAATAGAAATATTGAATGAAAATAATGTTGTTACAGAACATCCGTTGGAAGTGATCATTTTTGCGAATGAAGAAGGCGGCACCATTGGCAGTATGGCCATGGCAGGTCATTTAACTCCGGAAGGTCTCAAACAAAAAAGCCAGAGTGGATTAACACAGGCAGAAGGCATTAAAGCTCTTGGCGGCAATCCTGGTAACATACAATCAGCGAAGCGTACGAAAGGCGATTTACACGCATGGATTGAATTGCATATTGAGCAAGGTGGCATTTTAGAAAGAGAAAAGATACAGATCGGTGTAGTGGAAGGTATTGTGGGTATTGTGCATTGGGAAGTAACGGTTGAAGGTTTTGCCAATCATGCAGGTGCTACGCCAATGAACCTTCGACAGGATGCGTTGCTGGCTGCATCAAAATTTGTTATTGCAGTAAACGAAGTGGTGAACAGTGTAAAAGGAACGCAGGTTGGTACTGTTGGAAAAATTAATGTACAGCCCGGAGCATATAATGTTATTCCTGGCAAAGTAGTGTTAGGATTAGAGATTCGTGATTTAAATGCTGCAAAAATTGAAATGCTTTTTAAAGAAATGGAGAAGCATGCTGCAACCATTGCCACATCCACCAAAACAAAGATCAGCTTTGAACGACAGGCCAATGAATCGAAACCGGCATTAACAGATAAAAAATTACAGCAAGTGATCAATACATCAGCAAAAGCATTGGGCTTTACAACAAAGTTTATGCAAAGCGGTGCAGGTCATGATTCGCAGGAAATAGCAGAGATAGCACCTGCTGCTATGATTTTTATTCCGAGCATTGGCGGCATCAGTCATTCACCCAAAGAATTTTCAACGGCAACGGATATGGCCAATGGAGCAAATGTGTTGTTGCAAACGATTTTGAAAATAGATAAAGAATAATTCAACTATGCAGGAAGAAGAAAAGAAAGATAGTCCACAGTCAAAAGACGATAGTCCACAGCAAAATGAACAGTTGAATAGTCCTTCAACTGATGAACCCATTGTGCCTGCTGCTGAAATATCAGAAATCATAAATCCACCATCAGACATAAAAGATATGGAAGTACATCACCACACTCACGACCCGGCCGCACCTCATCATAAGAAAAACTGGAAAAGTTATTTCTGGGAATTTTTGATGTTGTTCCTTGCTATTACACTTGGCTTTCTTGTAGAAAATCAACGGGAGCATTATATAGAACACCTCCGTGCAAAGGAGTTTGCAAAATCATTAATAAAAGATTTGGAAAGTGATAAATTGTCATCAGACTCACATCAAATAAAGTCGGAGCGTTATATTGTTTTTGTAGACAGCCTGCTTCAGGTTTCTAAAAGAAAGCTGGAAGGTAAAGATGCTGCTGTATTTTCCTTTTACACCCGATTTTTATACTGGACGGAAGCATTTTCGTGGAACCGGGCCACATTTGAGCAAATTAAAAATTCGGGTAGCCTTCGTTATTTTAAAAATTATTCGTTGTTAGAAAAATTAATGAAGTATGAAGCCATGGTAAACCAAACGGAAGCAGAATTCAGCAATCACCAAATAAGAGGCAATACGTTATTAAACAGCATCAATGAAATTATCGACCCATCTTACCATCAACTTTTATCAAAATACAGAATTGCATCCATTGATTCGTTGTCACCGGCACTAACCGAAAATTACTTTTCAATTAAAACGGAATCGCTCGAACCAAAAAGGGATAAAATAATGGTGCTGTTGAATATGGCTATTGTGCAGCAACGGAATCTTCGTTTTAATATTGATAGCCGGTTAAAGCCGACGAAGTTGCTGGCCGATGAATTGATAAATGAACTTAAGAATGAATACCATCTAAAGTAAAGAATGGAACAAAATAAACCCATCCCCAACGAAGAAGAAGTAAAGCCGCCAAACAATGAACAACAGTTGAATACCCCCTCAACCGATGAACCCATTGTACCTGCTGCTGAAACACCCGACATCATAAATCCACCATCAGACATAAAAGAAATGGAAGTACATCACCACGCCCACGACCCGGCTGCCCCACATCATAAGAAAAACTGGAAAAGTTATTTCTGGGAATTCTTAATGTTATTTCTTGCAGTGTTCTGCGGGTTTTTAGCGGAGTATCAGCTGGAGCACAAGATAGAAAGAGACAGAGCGAAAGAGCTGGCAAGAAGCTTTTATGGAGAACTTAAAAAAGATTCTGTAACTGCAGCGATAAAAGTAGAAAACAGACTAAAACAAGAAGCAGCATTAAAATATCTTATATCTTTTTTCAAGGATAGCAGTCTTAATAATGTTTCAAAAACATATGCCATCAACTTTGAATATGGAATAAGTTTTCGAAGCCCAACCCTATTTGAACCACGAGCCATGATGCTGGACCAGTTAAAAAACTCCGGGTCGCTTCGGTATTTTAAAAATGAAACATTGCAGGAACTGATTGGCGATTTAACCGTGGCTATAAAAAATATTTACAGCCGGCAAGATCTTGAACATGAACAACGGTTATTATATATAAACCCAATATTGATTAACCATTATGATTATGATTTTAATGATGTCATGAAAAAAGATGGGAAGACGATCTTTGAAGCAATTCATCAATATGAAACAAGCAACAAAACTCTACCGTATAAAATAAACCAGGTTGAAATACTTGACAGACAGAATACTATAAACAAACTGAATTTTTATTTAGGCAATGTATTAAGCTCAACCCGTCAGGTTCATATTCAAAAATATATTGAGGTTAATGCTGAGCTGCTTAAGCTTCTTCGAAAAGAATATCATCTCAAATAATTTATAGAAGAAAATAAACCCATCCACAACGAAGAGGAGGCAAAGCAGCCGATCTTATTGTGGTGATTAAATAAAAATTTATGAAAAAATTCATTTTAATAATCTTCGTTCTCAGCACTATCACAGGTCTTTCACAACAGTCTGCAGAAACAGAGAAAAAGATCATTCTCGAAAAAGTAAATTTGTTTTTTCAATCGCTGGAAAATCAGGACACTGCATTGTACAGCAGTCTTTTCCTGCCCGAAGCCCAGGGGTGGGCAGTACGTTTACGGAATGATTCTATCATATATACCTCCTGGCGAAACTCCGATCGTGTAAAAAGACTGATCAACCCATCGGCAATCGTACAGGAAAAATTAATCAGCTACGAAATAAAAGTGCATGAACAAATAGCTATGGCCTGGGTACCTTATACACTAAGTATAAGCGGGAAGTTTTCTCATTGTGGCGTGGATCTTTTCACCTTCATTAAAACGAGCCAGGGATGGAAGATAAATTCATGTTCTTTCACCATTGAGCCAAACGGATGCGGAGTATTTGAACCAAAGGAAAAACAAGGCAATCATTAATGTAAACCAGGTTAACCGGAATTATATGAGTGAAGAAGAAAACAAAGAAAGCCCACCCTCAACAGACGATAGTCCACAGCAAGAAGCACAGTTGAACAACCCTTCAACTGATGAAACCATTGCTAAAGCTGAGCAACCCATAACTCATAACCCACAACCCGTAACTGAACAAGATATGGAAGTACATCATCACGCCCACGACCCTGCTGCACCTCATCATAAGAAAAACTGGAAAAATTATTTCTGGGAGTTTCTCATGTTGTTCCTCGCTGTATTCTGCGGTTTTTTTGCTGAATACCAGTTAGAGCATAAGATTGAAAAAGACAGGGAGAAGCAATTCATGCAATCTTTGGTGGAGGACCTAAAGTCTGATATAGTTTCCATTACAAGTTTAAATCAATGGAGAGATACAAGGCTTCAGATGGCTGATTCTTTAACGAATACTTTAATTGAAAACAAGCAACTCCAAAACGGGTCTGAGGTTTATTACTGGGGGCGGAGTATTTCCCGTAGAGGTGTATTCTTTTCTGCTGATGGAACTATACAACAGTTAAAAAATTCAGGGGGGCTCCGGCTAATTCGGAATCAATCCATTGCTGATAAAATAATTGGTTATGATGTACTATACAGACGTATTCTCAGGCAACAGGAACAAGAAGAAACCCTGCTCACAGATTATCGTTTTTATTCCAGTAAATTGTTTGACGCTGCTGTTTTTAAAAAAATGACAAACTTGATGAAAGACACTGTTTTCGTTGCTAAACCAGAAGGGAATCCACAATTAAAAGAGAATCCCCCTACTGTTTTAAATGAAACAATTAATAAACTTAATTATTGGGCTACCAGTTCTACACTTTTACGCCAATTTTTAGAACAATTAAAAGAAAAAGCGGCCATCTTAATTGAGTTAATTCAAAAAGAATATCATCTAAAATAATTTATGGAAGAAAAAAGTCCACCGTCAACAAGCGATAGTCAACAGCAAGAACCGCAGTTGAATATTCCTGCAACTGATGAACCTATTATTGAAGGAGAACAACCCATAACTCATAACCCACCACCCGTAACTGAACAAGATATGGAAGTACATCATCATGCCCACGACCCCGCCGCACCTCATCACAAGAAAAACTGGAAATCATATTTCTGGGAATTTTTAATGTTGTTCCTCGCTGTGTTCTGCGGATTTTTAGCGGAGTATCAACTGGAGCAAACGATTGAGCGGCACCGGGAGAAAGAATTTATTATATCAATGATTGAAGATGCTGAAGCTGATACAGCTATGATTCATGAAGTCATTCCAGAAAACCTGAGCAGGATTGCTTATGCAGACAGTCAGGCAATTGCCAGCATTAATTATAAGGGTACACAAATTGAAAATTCACGTATCTATAGATTTCATAGATATTTTGTGTACCGCCCCGACCTGATTTATCCTACTGATCGTACTTTATTTCAGTTAAAAAACTCCGGTGGTATGAGGCTGATCAGGAATAAGAAAGCTGCAGCATGCATTGATGCATACGACAGAAGGGGTAAAATGGTTATTAACCAGCAAAGCTATTATGAAGAATATCTGACACAGACAACAGAAGCATCAGCAAAACTTCTGAATTATGTGGAGCTTCATAAAAAAAGCAAAACTTCTCGTTTAACATACGATTCTGTAAAACTTATCAATCCGGATCAAACAAAGTTATTAGAGCTCGCCAACAAGTCGATAATGTTTAAAGGCGTTATGCAGATGTATGTAGTCCGGCTGCAAGAAATGGAAAAAGAAGCGATCAATCTGATAGCTACTTTAAAAAAAGAATATCATCTTGAATAATATGAGCGAAGAAGAAAAGAAAGAAAGTCTATCGTCAACAGACGAAAGTCCACAGCAAGACTCACAGTTGAATATTCCTTCAACTGATGAAACTATTATACCTGCTGCTGAAACATCAAACATCATAAATCCTACATCAGAAACAAAAAACATGGAAGTACATCATCATTCACACGAAAGCCATGGAAAGAAAAACTGGAAAAGTTATTTCTGGGAATTTTTAATGTTGTTCCTTGCTGTGTTCTGTGGGTTTTTAGCAGAGTATCAGTTGGAGCATGTAATAGAAAATAGCAGGGAAAAACAATTCATTAAATCTTATATAGAGGATCTAAAAACAGATACGGCTTCCATCAACCGAAATCTTGTGTATCAAATATCAAGAAAAGAACAGTTGGATTCCATGATGAAGTTTTTAGAAACACAAACGATCAAAGGCAATGAGGGTGAATTTTATTATTTGGGAAGAGTTCTTATACGAACCAGGCGTTTTCAACCAAGTGACAGAACCATTACTCAGTTAAAAAATTCAGGAGCATTACGACTGATCCGGAATGAACAGGCAGCTGACAGTATCATCAGTTATCAGAAACTGGTTGAAACAATTCTTGGCAATATAGCAGATGAACGGGATGAGCGAAGAGATGTTGATCCTTTAATGTCAGCGATATTTGACCCCTATGTTTTTGATAAAATGCTGGACGATAACAATATCATTAATAAACCTGCCGGTAATCCGCCGTTACGTTCTTATGATGCCTCATTGCACCAGGATTTAGCTTATCGTATTCATCAATTAAAAGGGAGTAACCGGATTCTTGATACAAGGCTCACCCAATTGCGTGTAAAGGCAGTACGTATTATTGCTTTTTTAGAAAAAGAATATCATCTTGAATAAAAATAGTAACATGAAATCAATCACGTTTCTCCTGCTTTCTGCTTTCTTTATTCTTAGCTGCAACTCAAACAAACAACAACGTGCACCCGAAACATTTTACATGCCTGCCGAGTGGGAACAACATGATGCGGTATGGCTAGGTTGGGAAAAAGACAGTCTGCTTGATTACTATCCTGTGGTTGTAAATATTCTTAAATCACTTGCGGGGAATGTAAACGTAAAAATTGCTTTTCATAACGATACACTCATGCATCAAGCCAAAGCATACCTCAGTGCACATGGCATCGACAGTAACAGTTATCAATCTTACATTATGCCCGGCGACCGTTACTGGATAAGAGATCATGGTGCTGCATTTCTCATAAATGCTAATGGTGAATTAGGCGTTGCAGATTTTGGTTGGAATGGGTATGGCCTGCCTGGTTTTCTCGAAGAAAAATACAACGGCAACAAGGATAGTGTCAATAAATATCTTGACCGCAGGAAAGCGATGATGAATGCAACAGAAAATGTTGACAGCCTGATGGCAGTAAACGAAAAAGCGGCTCTGCTTACTACAAACGTTGTACACGAAGGCGGTGCCATTGAAGTAAATGGAGAAGGAACTCTCATCCTATGCGAAGCAACGGTACTCCAAAGAAATCCCGGCATGACGAAAGAATACATTGAAACAGAATTTAAACGTGTGCTGGGTGTTACAAAAATCATCTGGATGAAAAAAGGACTGGCCGATGATCCGCATCGTTATTTCAGAAGAATCAACGGAAACTACGTTGGCGGTGGCACGGGTGGGCATACCGATGAGTTTGTCCGTTTTGCAAACAGCAATACCATCCTGCTTGCATGGGTTGATGAAAAGGAAAAAGATCTCAACCCCATCAACCAAATGAATTATGAACGCATGAGTGAAAACCTGCAGATACTTGAACAGTCAACCGATCAGGATGGTCAACCGTTCAACATTATTAAAGTTCCTTTACCCGACCTGATCACTAAAAAAATTGTGGCTAGAGAAACAATCGGTGATACTGAAAAAACATTTGATGTAACCGTAAACAGTTTTGTTCCTAAAGAAGCACCAAAGGTGGGTGATAGTTTATTGCGGGTGCCTGCGTCAAGCTATATGAATTATTTAGTAACGAATGGCGTTGTGCTGTTACCAAAGTATTCGCACACAGGTTCGTCCAACGAAAAAGAAGAACAGGTGCGCAAAATATTTGAACAACAGTTTCCCGGACGAAAACTTGTGTTTATTGATGCCATGAATCTTAACTGGAGCGGTGGCGGTATTCATTGCAGTACACAGCAGCAACCTGCAAAGAAGAAATAAAACAATCTTTCATTTACAAATAATGCTGATTACATTAGTATAACCAAAACTCCACTTGTCATGAGTATCGAAACCAATTCATCTCCAGGCAATGAGCAACCAACGCTCAATCGAGTACTTGGATTAACTACCGGTATTTTGCTGGTAGCAGGAATGATGATCGGTTCCGGTGTGTTCAAGAAGATCGTTCCCATGGCACAAACCGGTTTGAGTGAAACATGGATTCTACTCGCCTGGGCGGGCGCAGGTATCATTACCATGTTTGGTGCTTTTACATTAGCCGGGTTAGCTTCTTTAACCGAAGAGTCAGGTGGTGTGTATGAATACCTGCGTCTTTCATTCGGCAATTTCTTTTCGTTTATTTTCGGCTGGACCGATTTCAGCATCATTGGCACTGCATCTGTTGCTGCATTGGGTTTCATCTTTGCACAAACAGTGAATGTGTTTATTCCGTTGGGTAATCCATTCCACTCGTTGGAACATCTGTCCATTGGCGGTTTTGTTTTTCCATTTGCGGAAGGAGGAATTAAGTTACTGGCAATTTCTGCTATTGTATTATTAACATGGATCAACTATCGTGGTATACAACATGGCGGTCTCGTAAACAATATTGTTACATCAGCCAAGATCCTCGGTATTCTTTTACTCATCGTCCTCGGTCTTTCGTATTCACATACAGCTGATGCGCAGGTAGTGATTGCAGCAGAAACAACTGCTCCTTTAACAGGTGTTCCATTATTAAGTGCGGTGCTGGCAGCCATGCTCAGTGCCTTTTGGGCTTACGATGGATGGAGCAATATTTCATTCATCACCGGCGAAATAAAAAATCCGAAACGAAATATTCCCATTGCCATTATGAGCGGGGTTGCTATTGCCATGTCGCTGTACCTGCTGGCAAATGCGGCATACATGCATGTGCTTCCGCTAAGTGCATTGAGAGCAGTAGAGCAAACCCAGATCGGTGCTGCAGTAGTTGCAGAAACACTGTTGGGTAAGGCAGGACAAACCTTGCTCGTTGCACTCATCATGGTATCTGTATTTGGTTCTCTCAACGGAATCATTCTGGCGCATGCCCGTATCTATTTCCGTATGGCACAGGGAGGTTTCTTTTTTAAACATGCAGCAAAAGTGCATCCTGTGCATCGTACACCTTCTGTTGCGTTGCTATATACAATGACATGGAGTTCTGTATTGGTGATGTCCGGTACGTTTGATATGCTTACCGACATGGTTATTTTTGTGGGCTTCCTCTTTTATGGTCTAGTGGCAGTGGCACTGTTCAAAATGAAAAGCAACGGAAGCATTAAGGTGAAAGTGATCGGCTATCCTGTTATACCTGCAGTTATTATATTATTCTCGCTTGCACTGGTCATCAATACAGTTGTTACACACCCAAAACATTCGCTCATTGGCTCCGGATTAGTGCTGATCGGGATGTTCTTCTATTTCTATTTCAAACATAAAAAAAGTAACACGGTATAACCGGATTGAAAGAGAACACCTTTAAAAGATCTAAGCCCATCATCTGCTGCATTTGAAGTGAACAGGAACAGCCAAAGTCAGTAAACTATCTTACATTGTAAAACAAACCCAACTCACCCTGCATGAGCCTCAAAAACCGCACTGATACTATAAACTGGAAACAGGTTTTAAAGTTGAGTAACCTGATGCAAACCATTATTGGTTGTGCGCTCGCAGTACTTGCTATGCGTGGTTTTATGATTCCCAACAAGTTTTTAGATGGCGGTATTACCGGCATCTCTATTCTTTTACATGAAGTGTTTCATGTAAATATCAGCTTACTGGTACTGGTGCTTAATCTTCCCTTTATTTATCTTGGTTATAAACGTATTGGTAAAACCTTTGCAGTACAAACAATTCTTGCTGTGTTGGTATTGGCAGCGGGGTTGCTGTTTATTGATATTAATCCCATTACTACAGATCGTTTGCTGATAGCCATTTTCGGGGGTTTGCTTATTGGCACGGGAGTGGGCCTGGTACTCCGCTCAGGTGGAGTGATTGATGGTGCAGAGGTACTGGCCGTTTTTACCAAACGAAAAACAGGTTTTTCGAACAGTGAGATCATTTTACTTTTTAATGCGCTCATTTTTGCGGCGGCTGCGTTCCAGTTTGGTTTAGAAACAGCGATGTACTCGCTCATTACTTATTTTACTGCTACACGTGCAACAGATTATGTGGTTGATGGTATTGAACAATACACTGCCATCAACATCATTTCAGCACAGCAGGAAGCTGTAAAAGACTACCTCGTTAATGAACTGGGTAAAGGTATTACCGTTTACAAAGGAGAAAGAGGATACCTGCCGGGCAGCTTTGAAATAAAAACAGATTGCGAAATTATTGTAACCATTGTAACCCGTTTAGAAGTTCATCAAATACAAAATGCCATTATGGGTATCGACAATAAAGCATTTGTATATGTTCAAAGCATTAAAGAAGCAGCGGGAGGCATTTTAAAAGCAAAAGCACATGGGCATTCCTGAAGCAAAAATGCAACAATTTCTTGCAAGCCTGTTAAGCAGCAAACTGCCTGCTCATTTTATATATCACAATTTTGAGCATGCGCTGTATGTTACAAAAAAGGCCGAAGAAATTGCCCGTCATGAGCATTGTACCGAAGAAGAGATAACACTCATCCGCACTGCCGGATTGTGGCATGATGCAGGTTGCATTGTAGTGTATAACGGTCACGAAGAAGAAAGCTGCAGACTTGCACAACAATACTTACCTCAATTCGATTTTTCAGCTAATGACATTGAGATCATTTGCGGAATGATCATGGCAACAAAAGTTCCGCAATCACCTACAAACAAATTAGAAGAAATACTGGCTGATGCTGATTTGGAATATTTAGGCACCAACACTGCAGCAGAAAAAGCAGTAGATTTATTTAAAGAGTTACAATCGCTGACTCCCTCTTTAACCCAGGCTGAATGGAATAAAATGCAAATTAATTTTTTGCAAAACCATCAATATTTCACATCGTATTGCAAAGAAAAAAAAGAGCACTTAAAACAGGCTTACTTAAAAGAGTTAATAGCTGCCAGCGAATAATTTTTTATCAGAAGCACTGTCCTGATTTAATATCCTTAATTAAAAGCCGCCACGCTTTTATATCTGTATTCTCCACCCAAATTCAATTTAATAAACCAGCTACACATGCGGGCTAAATCGCTTTGCGGAAACTCAACTGAAAAAATAAAAACTGAATTGGAGCAAATGGTGGCCAGTGGTAAGACGCCTGCGCCGGTAATCATTTTCATTCAACCGCCTGTTGCCGTGTAACATTAAAAGAAAAATAAGAACAACGCATTATAATAATAATCAAAACCCCAAAATTTACAATCATGCAAAACTTAACCATCATTAAAGACATGTATCAGGCAGTGGCCACCGGCGATTTCCCGGGTTTTTTAAACGGTATGGACGCAGCGATTGAATGGAACGAAGCCGAGAACTTTCCTTATGCAGACAACAATCCTTATATAGGACCTGGTGCTGTTGCAGCAGGTGTGTTTGGTCGTATTGCTGCCGATTGGGAATACTGGACCTTGTCTGATCATGAGTATCATGAATCAACCGGCGACAAAATTATTGTAACCGGCAGATACAATGCAAAACATAAGATCACAGGGAAAGTTATCAAAGCCCAGTTCACACATATCTGGACGTTGAGTAATGGTAAAGCAACAGGTTTCCAGCAATATACCGATACGAAACAGGTTACAGACGCTATGAAATAATTGTATCAACAGTTTTTAAAAAATTAATTTCTATCATGCAGGCAAAATCAATCAAAGGAAATTCAACCGAAGAAATAAAAAATGCCTTGCTGCAAAGCATGAATGATGGTTTTAAGCCCACCCTTGCGATCGCTTTTGTATCTATCAAACAAGACCGTAAAGCCATCTGCAAATTGTTAGATGAAGCAGACATAGCCATATTCGGCACCACTACCAATGGCGAGTTTATTGATGAAGAAACAGAAAAAGGTTCGGCAGCTATTCTTCTGCTCGAGATCAATAAAAATTACTTTGAATTGTACTTTGAAGAGTATCCTGAAAAAAATTATCGTGCCATAACAAATGCTGTTGCACGTAAAGCGAAAGAGAAATTTGCTACGCCTGCCTTTTTTATTGCAGGCAGCAATATGGAAACCGATGCAGAAGAATTATTATTTGGTTTCGAAGATGTGGTTGGAAAGGATGTAAATGTGTATGGTGGTATGGCTGGGGATGATTTTACTTTTTCCGATCAGTTTGTATTTACCAATGAACATGAAAGTTCACGGGGAATGGTATGTATTGCTTTCGATGAAGAGAAGGTAACGATCAAAGGTGTTGCTACCTGTGGCTGGAGAGCAGTGGGTACTGAACGAACCGTAACAAAAAGTACAGGCAATCACGTGTACACTGTTGATGATATACCTGTGCTGGATATTACTACCAAGTACGGTGGACTTGAAAACGTATCGCCGGATAATGAAGGACTCCTATTGGAAATTGCTGCTAATTTCCCGTTGCAGTTACAACGTGAAAAAGGCGATCCTGTTATGCGGCCGGGATTAGTGATCGACTGGAGCGACCGTTCATTTTACTGCAGTGGCTCAGTGCCCCAGGGATCAAAAGTTCGTTTTTCCCTACCTCCTGATTTTGATGTAATGGAAAAAGTAATTAAAGGCGTGGAAAATCTGAAAGCAACAAAAATGCCTGATGCTGATGCGTTGGTCGTGTTTAGTTGCGCCGGAAGAATACTTTCATTGGGTCCTTTGATGACACAGGAAATTGAAGGTATCAAAAATGTGTGGAATGTACCGATGCTGGGAATGTTCTCAAATGCAGAACTGGCAAGAGCTACCGGCGGAAATTTAGAAATGCATAATCTCACAACCTGTTGTGTGGCATTAAAAGAAAAATAAATGAATCAGCATTTACAAAACATATTGAGTTTAATTCAACAGGATGAAGCGTTAACAGGTGAACAGAAGAATGCGATTACAAAATTGCTGAAAGATGCGGATAAAGAATTAGAGATAACAGCGTTCAAACTGGACCGTACCGAAAAAGTTAAACGCACCACGGCTATTTTACTAGAGGAAACGATTGAAGAGCTGGAGCAGAAAAGAAAAGCCATTGAAGAAACAAATGCCGCATTGACAAAATCATTAGAAGAATTAAAAGCTGCACAGGCACAGTTGATCCAATCAGAAAAAATGGCAAGCCTTGGTGAACTCACAGCAGGTATTGCTCATGAAATTCAAAACCCGTTAAACTTCGTCAACAATTTTTCGGAAGTAAGTACAGAGTTGGTGGATGAAATGAATGAAGAGATCGAAAAAGGAAACTTAGAAGATGCAAAACAAATAGCAAATGATTTAAAACAGAATCTCGAAAAAATAAACCATCATGGCAAACGTGCAGGTGATATCGTAAAAGGAATGTTGCAACACAGCCGCAGCAGCAGTGGGCAAAAAGAACTGACCGATATCAATGCACTGGCCGATGAATATTTACGGTTAGCTTATCATGGCTTACGTGCAAAAGACAAAACATTTAATGCAGCCATGAAAACAGATCTTGATGCAACAATAGGCTTAATAAAAATTATTCCGCAGGATATTGGCCGTGTGGTGCTTAATCTGATCACCAATGCATTCTATGCCGTATCAGAAAGAAAAAAACAACAGCCCGAACACTACGAACCCGTTGTTTCGGTGAGTACAAAAAAACTGAACGATCGAATTGAGATCCATGTAAAAGACAATGGTACAGGCATTCCACAAAAAGCACTGGATAAAATTTTCCAACCTTTCTTCACGACTAAACCAACCGGACAGGGAACTGGTTTGGGCCTATCGTTGAGTTATGATATTGTAAAAGCACACGGTGGGGAGTTGAAAGTCGAAACAAAAGAGAATGAGGGGTCAATGTTTATTATTCAACTACCAGATTCGTTATAACTATGAAGCAACTCATCATCATACTTCTTTTTGTATCCGTTTCCCTTGCTGTAAAGGCTCAGCAAACATTGCCCGATAGTTTAAAAATTTCTTTTCAGGAAGCTCCAAATGATTCAGTGAGGTTTAAAGTATCCAGAGCCATCTATACTTTTTATGAAGAAACCAACCGTGATTCAGCACTTCACTATGCAGAGCTGCGGTATGCCATTGCTAAAAAGTATAATCGTCCAATTGAAGAAGCACATACACAAGGTCAAATAGCTTACCAGCAAATTTATCTTGGTCGCTTTAGCGAGGCATTAACCAATCTTACAGAAGCAATGCAAATTGCTTTAAAAAGTAAGAACACAGCAACCTGGGAACTTACCCCGTTTATTACACCGGGTAAAAGCCGGGAGATTGCCTTATCAATGATCAACCACATGTTTGGTCATTTAAAATTGCAAACCGGCAGTAAAGAAAGCATTCATTATTTCAAAGAAGGGAGAAGAATTGGTATAGAAATCGGCAATGCCTTTCGGGTTACTGTTGCCGATATGGTGCTGGCCACAAATTACTTACAGTTAAACCAGCCGGATTCTGCATTGCTATATGCAAATGAAGGTGAAGTGTGGGGCATTCGTGGCGGTATTTCAAAATACCTTTCTAATATTTATTCTGTTATAGGAGATATTTATTGGCAAAAACGACTTGACAGCATGGCATTGAATTATTATCACAAGTCGCTTCAATATGCCATCCCGGAAGCAAACTTTACTGTTGTTGCCGGTGTATATGAAAGCCTCACTAACTACTACAAAACAAAGAGCAATGCCGATTCATCGCTGCATTATGCAGCTAAAACCCTTGCAGTAGTTGAATCACTTGGCGGTGTTACTACCTTCTGGTCCAGAGACATAAACCTTGGTAAAGTGTACCAGAATCTTGCTATGGCCTATTCACTAAAAAGAAATACCGACAGCAGCAACAAATATCTTCAACTTGCAATTACGGTGAAGGATAGTTTAACAACCAATAAATTAAGCAGACTTTCGGCCTTTCAACGTTTAATATTAGATGAACAGATGCGGTTGCAGGAAGAAGAAAAGAAGCGAACAGAAGCCGAAAACAAACGAAGGATGTATATTTTGTTTGCAGGTATTGGGGTGGCCATGATTATCATTTTGCTGATCTATCGCAACAACCGGCAAAAACAGAAAGCCTATACTCTGTTGCAAATGCAAAAAGCTGAGACCGATTTGCAGAAAGAAAAAGCTGATGCTGCTTTGCAGGAACTGAAATCTACACAATCGCAACTCATCCAATCAGAAAAAATGGCCAGCCTTGGTGAGCTCACCGCAGGTATTGCTCATGAAATTCAAAACCCATTGAACTTCGTCAACAATTTCAGTGAAGTAAGTAATGAATTGATTGATGAAATGAATGAAGAATTAACGAAAGGAGATATTGAAGAAGCAAAAGCGATTGCGAATGATGTAAAACAAAACCTGGAAAAAATCAATCATCACGGTAAGCGGGCCGATGCTATTGTAAAAGGAATGTTGCAACACAGCCGCAGCAGCAGCGGCGTAAAAGAGCCAACAGATATTAATGTATTGGCAGATGAATATTTACGGTTAGCTTATCACGGTCTTCGTGCAAAAGACAAATCGTTCAATGCAACGATGAAAACAGATTTTGATGTAACCATCGGCAACATCAACATCATTCCGCAGGATATTGGAAGAGTCATTTTGAATTTAATTACCAATGCGTTTTATGCTGTGGATGAAAAATCGAGGCAAAATATTGCCGGTTATCAACCAACTGTTACCGTTACAACAAGTTCGATTCAGCCCCCTTCAAGGGGTCGGGGTGTTCAAATAAAAGTATCTGACAATGGGGGTGGCATTCCGCAAAAAGTACTGGATAAAATATTTCAACCCTTCTTCACCACCAAGCCAACGGGGCAAGGAACAGGATTGGGATTGAGTTTGAGTTATGATATTGTAAAAGCACATGGTGGAGAGTTGAAAGTTGAAACAAGAGATGGTGAAGGAAGTGAGTTTATTATTCAATTACCAATTAATACGACCAACGGATGAACGTAACTCCAGCACTAAAAGAAGAATTGGCTAATTGGCTTGATACCTATTGGACCACTTATTTAAAAGGTGATATCGAAACATGGTCAACATTCATTCGTGACGATTACCGGAATATAGGAGGAACGAAAGAAGAGATTTGGAACAGTAAACAGGAAATTATTGATTACACCAACAGCATCCTGGATCAAATGCTGGGCACAGTTGATATACGTAATCGTAAAGTAGAGTTGATCCCTTATGGCGAATACATGATGGTGCATGAATTCACCGATCTGTTTGTGAAAATTGAAGGCGAATGGACATTCTATGGTCCTTTTCGAATGTCAACCTTATTAGAAAAAACAGAAACCGGATGGATCGCTTTACATCAACATGGTTCCTATCCCGATATGAAAGCAATGGAGGGAGAAGCGTTTTCCATTGACGCATTAAAGGCAGAAAATGCAAAGTTGCAGGCAGCAGTGAAAAGCCGCACTGTTGAATTGGAAATTGAAACTGCCCTAGAAAAAGTAAGAGCTGAAGCAATGGGCATGAACAAACCCGATGACATTCTTGCGATCTGTAAAATAATGTTCACAGAATTGCAATCACTCGGTTTCTCCCAATTAAGAAATACGCTGATCAATTTTTGGGATGATGAAAGCAATTCACTAATTGATTATGATTATTCAGACGAAACAGGAGGAAATAAAGCCATCCTATCATACAGCAGTCATCCTGTGTTTGAGGAATTCCAGAAAACTATCAAAAACTCAAAGGATGCATTTGCTGAACTGATTGTAACAAATGAGCAATTGGAAAGCTGGAAACAACGGCGAAGAGATAGTGGTGAATACGAAGATCCACGGCTGAATAATATTACTGCACTTTACTATTATTTCTATTCCATTGAAGTGGGCGCTATCGGCATTTCAACATTCAGTCCTATTACAGAAGAACAACTGAATGTACTGAAGCGATTCAGAAATGTGTTTGACTTTGCGTACCGCCGTTATGCAGATGTGGCGCAGGCCGAAGCACAGGCCAGAGAAGCAGAAATAGAATTGGCATTGGAAAGAGTGCGTGCAAGAACAATGGCTATGCAACGCAGTGAAGAGTTGGTGGATGTTGCCACTGTTTTATTCCAGCAGGTAAAAGGGTTGGGAGTTCCTCAATGGAATTGTGGGTTTAATATCTGGAACATCGGTGATAAGGAGTTTACGTATTACCCCGGAAGCCCTGATGGTATCATATCTCCTTCGCCCTGCAAAATTCCATTAACTGAACATCCGGTTTTTAAGCGTTTCGATGAATCGAGAAGACGAGGAGAAGAACTTTTAGTATTTGAAAAAGAAGGCGAAGAACAGACGGATCATTACAGGTATATGCTTTCGCTTCCCGGAGTGGGTGATTTGCTGCAAAGTATGCTGGATGCCGGCTTTGAGTTACCCAAATTTCAAATTGATCACCTTGCCAATTTCGCATATGGTAACCTGATATTTATTACCTACGAGCATTTCCCAAAAATGCATGATGTGTTTAAACGCTTTGCAAAAGTATTTGAACAGACTTACACAAGATTTTTGGACTTACAAAAAGCAGAAGCTCAGGCAAGAGAATCACAAATTGAAGCTGCATTGGAAAGGGTGAGAAGCCGTTCCATGGGTATGCAAAAAAGTGAAGAACTGAAAGAAGTCATTAAAATTGTTTACCAGCAGCTCAGGCATTTAAACATTCATCTTGACCATGCCGGCTTTGTTGTTGACTATAAGCCGAAAGGCGATTGGTATTTCTGGATCGCTGATGAGCAGGACATTCCTTCTAAAATAACACATCCATATTTTGATTCTGTTTGGGCCAATCAATTTAATGAAGCAAAAGAAAAAGGAATAGATTTCTTTGCCACTCATTTAAATTTTGAAGAAAAGAACAAATTTTATAGAGAGCTTCTATCCTTCGTTCCCGGTTTACCGGAAGCATCAAAAGATTTTTATTTAAACTGCCCCGCTCTTGCAGCATCAACTGTGTTGTTAGAAAATGTTGCCCTGTATATCGAAAATTTTTCAGGCAATCCTTATACCGATGATGAAAACAATACGCTCTTGCGTTTTGGAAAAGTGTTTCAACAAACCTATACCCGTTTCCTCGATCTGCAAAAAGCAGAAGCACAGGCAAGAGAGGCAAAAATTGAAACGGCACTGGAAAGAGTAAGATCCCGGAGCCTGGCCATGCATCACTCATCAGAGTTATCTGCTGTGGTTGATACACTTCTCAGGGAGTTTACGAATCTTGAATTTACGCTTACCTTCTGTATCATCAACCTGATAGATGAGCAAGACAAGAGCAATACAGTTTGGGCAGCTAACCCCGAAACGGGAAAGGACCCTGAATCCTATTACATGAAATTCGAAGATTATCCTTTTCATGATGCGATGTGGGATGCATGGAAAGAACAGAAGAAAAATTTTATCTATACCATAGAGGGAGAAGAGAAAAAAATCTATGATGAATACCTTTATACAAAGACGGAATTCCGGCGTTTCCCAACACATGTTCAGCAAGCGAATAGAGCTCTGAAAAGATATGTGGCGGGTTTTACATTCTTCAAGTATAGCGGACTCCAAACAGTGAGTGAAAACTCGATATCAAACGAAGAATTGAATATTCTTGAACGTTTCGGCAAAGTTTTCGAGCAATCCTACACCCGCTTTCTAGATCTGCAAAAAGCAGAAGCACAGGCAAAAGAAGCACAGATAGAAGCAGCATTGGAAAGAGTGAGAAGCAGGAGTATGGCTATGCACAAAAGCGATGAGTTGCTCGAAGCTGGTGAAATACTTTTTTTAGAAATGCAAAAGCTCGGCATTGAAATCCTAACGGCCGGTTATGTATTAATAGATGAGGAAGAAAAGAATGGATTGAATTACACACCTCATCCGGGTACAAAAAAAATAATGCCAGTGCCTGTGATCATTCCGCATAATGAAACTATTCATATGCAACAGGTGGTGGAGAACTGGAAAAAAGGAAATTCTTTTTTCATTGTTGAAATGGATGAAAACGAAACGATCAAACACCAAACGTTTATTGCCGAACGAAGTACAAATTTTCCGTTAAGCGCAGCGGAACTGATTGCCATTTCGCCCGCAAAATTATTTCTGCATAATTTTTATTTTAAGGAAGGGTATATATTGATCGTTGGCGGCACAAAATTATCTGCGGAGCAAACAGATATTATGTTGCGTTTTGCGAAAGTATTTCAACAAACTTATACCCGTTTTCTTGATCTGCAGAAAGCAGAAGCACAGGCAAGAGAAGCTAAAATTGAAGCTGCTCTCGAAAAAGCAAGGTCACGAACAATGGGTATGCAATCCAGTGATGAATTGCCTGAGGTAGCCAACGTATTATTTTTGGAAGTGCAGGGATTGGGTATTCCTGCCTGGAGCTGCGGTTATAATATTCTAGCTGAGGATAAAACATCTGCTATCTGCTGTATGAGTAGTGAAGGAACATTACAAACACCGTTTAAGCTTCGGCTGTTTGGTGAAGCTTCCTTTGCTGAAATGGGTGATTTCATTCGTAGTGCACAAACAATGTTGGTGCAGGAACTCGGTGGTAAGGCATTGGAAGAACACTATGACTATATGAAATCCTTTCCCGATTTAAAACCCACGTTTGATCAGATCGACGAACTGGGACTATCGCTACCTACGTATCAGATCAACCATCTCTGTAAATTCACGCAAGGTTTTCTGCTGTTCATCACCTATGAAAAAGTTCCTGACTCACATGACATTTTTAAACGCTTCACAAAAGTATTCGAACAAACCTATACCCGTTTTCTCGATTTGAAAAGGGCAGAATCGCAGGCACGCCAGGCAAAAATTGAAACGGCATTGGAGAAAGTACGTGCAAGGGCCCTGGCTATGCAAGAGCCCGAAGAATTGATAGAAGTGGCTGAAGTACTTCGCCATGAAATGGGTTTGTTAGGTGTAGAAGAACTGGAGACCTGCAGCATTTTTATTCATGATGAAACAATTGACCGAACAGAATGCTGGTATGCGTTGAAAGACAGCAGGTCGGAGGAAAAGAAATTAGTCAGTGATCATTTTCCGCTGCAACTGCACGACACATGGGTAGGAAGAGAGATGGAAAAATTTTATAGCTCCGATGCAAAACAGGTATCCGTTCTGATGCAGGGAGCCAACCGGAAAGAATGGATCAACTACTGCGAAGAACAATCCATTTCATTACAGGGATATTATGGAGAGAGTATACCCGACAGAACCTACCATCTCTATAAATTCTCACATGGCGCCATTGGAGCTGCATCAGCCGGCGACATATCTTCTGAAAGCTGGGACCTTTTACAACGGGCTGCTTCTGTTTTCTCATTGGCCTATTCAAGGTTTAAGGATTTAACACAGGCAAGGTTTGACTTGCAACGATTGAAGGAAGAAAAACAAAAAGCGGAAACAGCTTTATCAGAACTGCAAACCACACAAAAGCAACTCATTCAATCCGAAAAGATGGCATCGCTCGGTGAACTCACTGCCGGCATTGCCCATGAAATTCAAAACCCGTTAAACTTCGTCAACAACTTTAGTGAAGTAAGTAAAGAACTGCTTGATGAAATGAAAGAAGCCATTGATAAAGGTGATACAGAAGAAGCAAAAGAAATCATGCAGGATTTAATTCAGAATTTAGAAAAGATCAATCATCATGGAAAACGTGCTGATGGAATTGTAAAAGGAATGTTGCAACACAGTCGTTCAAGTTCCGGGCAAAAAGAACCCAATGATATCAATGCATTGACGGATGAGTATTTCCGATTGGCTTATCATGGTTTACGAGCAAAGGATAAATCGTTCAATGCCTCATTAAAAACTGATTATGATGAAAGCATTGGCAAGGTAAATATCGTTCCGCAGGATATGGGAAGAGTAATTCTGAACCTAATTACAAATGCATTTTATGTAGTGAATGAAAAATCAAAACAAGGCATTGAAGGTTACGAACCAACTGTTTCAGTTAGTACAAAAAAGATTGGCGATAAAGTTCTGATTTCTGTAACGGATAACGGCAATGGCATTCCTCAAAAAGTATTCGACAAAATCTTTCAACCCTTCTTTACAACAAAACCAACAGGGCAAGGAACCGGCTTGGGCTTGAGTTTGAGTTATGATATTGTAAAAGCACATGGCGGTGAATTGAAAGTAGAAACAAAAGAAAACGAAGGAACATCTTTTATTATTCAATTACACACAAAAGAAAATTGAGTATGAGAAAATTTTTATTGCCCTTTTTATTGTTGGTTGTTATTGCTCAAATAACCACGGCACAGCTGCCACAGTTCAATTTACAGGTAGATGAAAAAACGCAACACTTTGGTCAGGCCAATGCATTGATACAGGATCAGCAAGGTTATATCTGGTTTAGCAGTTTTACAAAAGGCCTTATTAGATACGATGGCAAGACTTTTAAAACATTCAGACATGATCCTGAAAACTCAAATACTCCTGCCAGCAACTTCATCATTTCTATGGCATTAGATCCTTCGGGTAAAATTTGGCTATCACCCGTGGGTAGTGGACTTGATAGATTCGACCCCGTTACCAACAGTTTCACACACTTCAGGCACAACAAAGCTGACCCCAAAAGTATCATTTCCGATACTGTTTTTAGTGTCATGATTGATCATACAGGCAAGCCATGGCTTGGAACTAACAAAGGCTTGGAAACATTCGATGCCAAATCCAATAGCTTTATCCAAATCCCAATAATCGCTCAAGAAAAGTCGGCTAAAATCAGTGCATCAGTTTTTATAGTGTACGAAGACAAAAAAGGAATCATCTGGTTTTCGAGTGGTGACCCAATTAACAATGTCACGAAAAATGGAGGGCTTATTCGGCTTGATCCTGCTACAGGCAAACAAACGTTTTACAAAGCAGATCCGTTAAATCCGAACGCTCTTATTAATTCATTCATTGTGGCCATTTTTGAAGACAGTAAGGGTAATTTTTGGGTAGGTACAAGCGGAAACGGTTTACATACGCTCAACAGAGAAACGGGTAAGTTTACAAGGCATTTATTTGACCCTGCACAACCGGGAAAATTAAGTTCGCCAATTAAAAACGACACTACTGATGCCATTACTTTTATAAGCGAAGACAACGCAGGTAAAATTTGGATTGGATCGTATGCTAACGGTATCAATTGGTATGACCCCAAAGACCAACATACCTATCATTTTGGGATACCTCAAAGCAAAAAAAATATCTCCACATTTGAAAAGGACACGATTACAGGTTTTAAGGAAAATGGTGCTCTTCGTATACTGATAGCAGCCGATAGTACAACTTGGATTACGGGTGTTGCAGGCAATATTTATACAGTATCCTATGGCAAAAAATCAATTCCTTATTACCCGAATACAAAAGCAGTCAATGCATTCTATCTAGAGCCGAATGGTAAAATACTTTGGTTTGGTACGGAATCCGGGCTTGTACGAAAGGATCTTGCTGCTAATACCTTACAATACTTGACTCATGATCCAAAAAATTCCAATAGCATCAACCATAATTCAGTTGTAGCTGTACAACCCGATGAAAATGGTAAGCTATACATTGCTGCCCATGCGGGTGGGCTTGATCTTTTTGATCCGGAAACAGGGAAATTTACACACGTCAAACCGTTGAATGCAGGCCCTGGAAATACATTGGATTCTCTTCACTGCATTTTTATAGAAAACAAACAATACCTGTGGCTGGGAGGTGAACATGGTTTAGCAAGAGTTGATCGTTCTACTAATCAGTTCAAAGTGTATCGTTTCAACGACGAAGATAAAAAAGGTATCAGCGGCAACACTGTTTACAGTATCACCAAAGACAAAAACAACCATCTGTGGTTTGCCAATTTTGGCGGAGTGGATAAATTTATTAGCGATAGTAATTATTTCAAACACTATTTGAATGGTTACATTGTGAAAGCTGTATTAACCGATGCAAAAGGCATCGTATGGGCAGGTACTGATGTTGGCTTGTTTCAGTATGATGAAGTAAAAGACCAATTTGTGCCTTTTAATTCTCCCAGTTTTCCTGCAGGTATAGAGTCGATACTAAACATATTAGAAGACGACCAACAAACACTTTGGATTACAACGGCTAATGCTATCTTAAAAATTAATGCCAACCGGGAACGTGTGCAACTATTTAATGCAGACTATGGCATTTTTTCGTCCAATTGGAATTGGTTGAATAATTATAAGGCATCGGATGGTCGATTATTTATTGGTGGTCACAATGGGTATTACATGTTTAATCCCCAAGAGATTAATGTAAGCAGCCCGGCACCGGTATTAAATTTTACTCAACTCAGTATTGGAGGCAAAGAGATATTTCCAGGTGAAGATGGTATTCTTAAAAACCCTATTTGGAAAACAGAAGTAATCAACCTTGCTTATAATCAAAATTCATTTTCAATTGATTTTATAGCGCTCAACTACAATTCTTCGGAAGCTATCAAGTATAGCTATCAACTCGAAAATTTTGACAATGGCTGGAATAATCTGCTGACAGAACACAAAGCTTCTTTTTTTAATGTCCCTCCTGGTCGTTTTACCCTTCGGGTAAGAGCAATTAACAGTGAAGGTTCTGTAACAGAAAAAACAATCACCATTATTGTTTCTCCGCCATGGTGGAAAACCTGGTGGGCTTATGGATTATACGCTTTGCTATTTATCCTGTTAGGGTATTTCATTTACAAGTACCAAAAATATTATATCGTAAAAAGAGAAAGAGAAAGAACACAACAAAAAGAACTGGCACAAGCCAGGGAAATTGAAAAAGCATATACAGAGTTGAAGGCAACACAGGCACAACTGATTCAATCAGAAAAAATGGCTTCATTGGGAGAACTCACAGCCGGCATTGCACATGAAATTCAAAACCCGTTAAACTTCGTCAACAATTTTTCGGAAGTAAACAAAGAATTGCTGACAGAAATGAAAGAAGAAATGGAAAAAGGAAATCTGGATGATGCAAAAGCAATTGCCGATGATGTAATCAGTAACGAAGAAAAAATTATTCAGCATGGAAAACGGGCGGACTCAATTGTAAAGGGAATGTTGCAACACAGTCGTTCAAGTTCCGGGCAAAAAGAACCAACTGATATTAATGCATTAGCAGATGAATACTTACGACTTGCATATCATGGTCTTCGTGCCAAAGATAAATTATTCAATGCAACATTGAAAACAAACTATGATGAAAGCATTGGCAATATCAATATCATTCCACAGGATATGGGAAGAGTGATTTTGAATTTAATCACGAATGCATTTTATGTGGTGGACGAAAAAAAGAAATCTGGAGTGCAGGATTACGAGCCAACAGTTTCTGTGAGTACCAAAAAGAATAATGGAAGGATTGAAATAAAAGTAAGTGACAACGGTAACGGAATTCCTCAAAAAGTATTAGATAAAATATTTCAACCGTTCTTTACAACAAAACCAACCGGGCAAGGAACGGGTTTAGGTTTATCGTTGAGTTATGATATTGTAAAAGCACATGGCGGTGAATTGAAAGTAGAAACAAGAGAAGGACAAGGCACAACATTCAGTATTATTTTACCCATATAATCTTACATTGAACATGAAAATTTTAGTTGTTGACGACGAACAGGATGTACAGACATTATTCGAACAACGTTTCAGAAAAGAGATCAAAAACGGTGAGTTCAATTTTGTTTTTGCATTCAGCGGCGAGGAGGCACTTACTTATTTAAAGAATCACGAGCAAGAAGCGGTTCTCATTCTCAGCGATATTAATATGCCGGGCATGAGTGGACTCCAGTTGCTTGAAGAAATCAAACAAAAATATCACAAACCACCGCCGGTTGTTATGATGATCACTGCCTATGGGGATGCAGAAAATTTCAATACTGCAAAGCAATTAGGAGCAGATGATTTTTTAACCAAGCCCGTTGATTTTACTGTATTAAAAGAAAAACTCAAAACCATCAAGTAATGGCAAAAATATTAGTGGCCGACGACGAAGCGGATCTGGAAGTATTGATCAAGCAGAAATTCAGGCAAAAAATAAGAGAGCAGGAGTATGAATTTGTTTTTGCAGTAAACGGAACAGATGCACTGGAAAAAATTCTGCAGCACCCCGATGTTGATATTGTATTGAGTGATATCAATATGCCGGAAATGGATGGGCTTACACTACTCTCCCGATTGGGTGAATCAAATCCGTTGATCAAATCTGTGATCGTATCGGCCTATGGTGATATGGAAAACATCCGCACAGCCATGAACCGTGGTGCATTTGATTTTATTACCAAACCCATCAACTTTGAAGACCTGCAGCTTACCATGGAAAAAACATTGAAGCATGTACTGCACATCAAGGATACATTAAAAGCAATTAAGGAAAATAATATCCTGAAGATGTATGTAGATGAAACGGTACTCAATTTTATGGGCAGTCGTGAGTATGAAAGTTCGTTAATGGAAAATGAAACGCTGGAAGCTACGGTGATGTTTGTTGACATCTGCAGCTTTACTTCCATCAGCGAAACAACCAGTGCCGATGCAGTAGTACAACTGCTCAATAACTATTTTGATGTAATGGTGAAAGAAATTATTGCACAGGGCGGCCACGTTGATAAGTTTATCGGCGATGCTGTGATGGCTGTGTTTCGTGGCAATTTTCATCTCGACCGTGCCATTGATGCAGCATTGAGTGTTCGCAGCAAAGTAGCCATGCTTCCGTCTGTATCAGATGAATTTACACCCAAAGTATCCATTGGTATTAACAGTGGCGAAATGATCTCTGGTAATATCGGCTCTATCACATTGAAGCGGCTGGACTATACGGTTATTGGGGATGCGGTAAATACAGCTCAACGTTTACAGTCCATTGCAAAACCCAACCAGATCATCATCAGCGAAGCAGCATGGAAAAATGTAAAGGAATCATTCAACTGCAGAAAAGTTGGTGATGTAGCGTTGAAAAATAAACTCCAGGAGGTAGCTGTGTATGAAGTATTGGATTGATCCGGTATTTATGCAGCATTTCTTCTGACTGATTCAGGAGCTGAATGAATGATAAATAAAAGCCTGAACTGTCTAACTTCTATTGGTAACAGGTGTGACCAACGTCACATTTGTTCTTTCTGCGATCGGATAGCTTTGCAATTCGATCAAACTATACAATCGTTGAAACAGGTTTATCTTTTCGTTGTATTAATTTTCATCACAATATCCGCTGTTGCACAGGATAACCGTGAGGTGCAAACGCAAAACCACTTCTGGACAAGCGTCAATACACAGGCACGCATCAGTAATAAATGGTCGGTTATTGCCGATCTGCACATCCGCCGCACCAACTATTTAAAGAATAATAACTTTTATTATACAAGAGTTGGCGCAGCCTATCATATCAATAAAAATCTGAGTGTTTCGCTTGCGGGAGGGCATATGTGGCTCGCCAATAAAACGGCTACCACCGAACTCTTTGTGAATGAAAACAGGCTGGTGCAACAAATTCAACTCAATCAGCCTTTGGGTAAAATACAATTGTCGCAGCGTTTGCGGATAGAAGAACGTTGGATACAGAGAGTAGTGAACAGTGAACTGACTGATACCTACAGGTACAGCACCCGTTTCCGGTATCAGTTAGGTCTTTCCATTCCGCTCAGTAAAAAAAAATACATTCCTTCACTTGCGTTTGCGGATGAGCTGATGATGCAGACGGGTAAACATATTATCTACAACAATTTTGATCAGAACCGTTTCTTTGCCGGCATCAAGCAACAGATCACTCCTTCATTGGCTGCCGACTTTGGTTATATGTACGTATGGCAGCAACGGCTGAGTGGCTACCAGTATAACCGTAACCACACTATTCGCTTGTTTTTTTACTGGCAACCTGATTTCCGAAAAAAGCATACGGCTACTCCAACAGCACAAAACAACCTACCGCTTCTGTAAAGCTTTTTGCAGGCATGCAATGAATACTTAGCTTAGTGGAATTGACCAATCAAGCATGAGTTATGAAGTATTTATTGTTATTCTTTTTACTGCCATTACAAATTTTTGCGCAATCATTTTCACAATCAGAGATCAAACGCTGGAAACAACAGGCACAAGGTGTTACAATTATTCGTGACAACTGGGGTATTCCGCACATCTATGGAAAAACAGACGCCGATGCAGTGTTTGGTTTGTTATATGCGCAATGCGAAGATGATTTCAAACGGGTGGAAGCAAACTACATTGAGAAGCTTGGTCGTAAAGCTGAAGTTGCAGGTGAGAGTGAATTGTATAATGATCTGTATGTACGTTTAGTGATCGACAGTGCGGAAGCAGTTGCTGATTATAACAAAGCGCCGCAAGGGTTAAAAACATTATTACAGGCTTATGCTGATGGGATCAATTATTATCTCTACACACATCCCGATGTAAAACCTGCATTGCTCACTCGCTTCAAACCATGGTATCAATTATTATGGACCGATGGAAGTATTGGTGCCATCAGTACAGGTGATATAACGGCAGAAGATGTAAAGAATTTATATGGTAATACAAATGCAACGGTTGCCTATCGTCCAAAAGAATTTGAGGATAACAGCAGTGGTTCCAATGGTTTTGCCATTGCTCCATCAAAAACAGAAAGCGGCAATGCCATTTTGTACATCAACCCGCATGTAACATTTTATTTCCGTCCTGAAGTGCATGTGGTGAGTGAGCAAGGTTTGAATGCTTATGGTGCCGTTACATGGGGACAGTTTTTCGTGTACCAGGGTTTTAATGAATATTGTGGCTGGATGCACACCAGTGCAAATGTTGATGTAGCTGATATGTATGCAGAAAAGATGAGCGGCAGCGGTACTAATATGACCTATGAGTACAACAATGAAAAACGTGCGGTGAAACAAAAGCAGATCACGATTAAAGTGAAGCAAGGAAATGAACTCATCAGCAAAACATTCACCACCTATTCAACGCATCATGGTCCGGTAATGGCAAAACGTAACGGACAATACATCAGTGTACGCTCCAGCAATCGTATGATCAATGGATTGCTTCAAAGCTGGCAACGTACCAAAGCAAAAGGACTGGATGATTACAAAAAAGTAATGGCACTTCGTGGCAACACCAGCAACAGTACTGTGTTTGCAGATTCCAAAGGCAACATTGCTTACTGGCATGGCAACTATGTACCGAAGCGTGATACAAAATTCAATTGGGGTAAAGTTGTTGATGGTACAACACCTGCAACTGAATGGCAGGGTTTGCATGATGCAGAAGAAGCTGTGCATGTGTACAATCCATCAACGGGCTGGATACAAAATTGCAACTCTACTCCGTATACAGTGAGTGGTGAAGCAAGTCCAAAGAAAAAAGACTATCCCGTTTACATGGCGCCCGATGGTGAAAATTTTCGTGGCATCAACGCAGCAAGAGTGTTGAGCAAAGAGAATAAATTCACGATCGATAAAACCATTGCTGCAGGTTATGATACCTATCTGTCGGCGTTTGAAGTGCTGATCCCTGCGTTGGTGAAAGCCTATGAAACAGGCGTACAACCGGGCGACAGTCTGCACCGTTCATTGGCAGCACCTATTGCTGTATTAAAAAACTGGAACTACCATTCTTCCAATCATTCCATTGCTACAACATTGGCGGTAGAATGGGCACAACGTTTAAATGCATCGATCCGCAGAATTTATATTGAGGACGGTGATGATGACCAGGTTACTGCTACCAAACGTTTTGCTGCAACAGCTATTCCTTTACAATTATTAGCGCCTTTGAATGAAACAGTAAAACAATTGAAACAGCAATTTGGCACATGGGAAATTCCATGGGGCGATATCAACCGTTATCAACGGGTGAGTAATGATCTTGTTCAAAAGTATGATGATAGCAAGATCAGTTACCCGGTTCCATTCGCTTCAGCATTATGGGGCATGTTGCCTTCATACAACAGTCGCACTTTCACGGGAACAAAAAAACGTTACGGCTTCCATGGCAATAGTTTTGTGTGTGCTGTTGAGTTTGGAGATAAAATAAAAGCAAAATCGTTGCTGGCCGGTGGTAACAGTGGCGATCCCAACAGTAAACATTTCACTGATCAACTGGAAATGTATACGAAGGGTCAATTTAAAGAGGTGCTTTTTTACAAAGAAGATGTACTGAAACATGCTGAGCGAACTTATCATCCCGGAGAATAAGTTTTAACTTGTAATATCTCCTTGTGTGTCTCCATGTATTCTCTGTGAACTTTGTGTAACAATTTTTAGCAGCAGAGAAAACACGGAGTATTTCGCAAAGAACACAAGCAATCATAATTCAACGATATGAAATCATTTTTCAACCTACTGTGTCTGCTTCCGTTGTTTGCTTTTGCCCAACAATATGATATACTCATTACCAACGGAAAAATTCTCGATGGTACGGGCAATCATTGGTTCTATGCTGATCTTGCTGTGAAAGATGGAAAGATCATCGCCATCGGTAAATTAAAACAGCAGGATGCAAAACGTGTAATTGATGCAAAGGGATTAATGGTGGCACCCGGTTTTATAGATGTGCACACGCATATTGAAGGTGAAGAAAAACGAACACCCACAGCAGAGAATTTTATTTATGACGGCGTTACAACTGTGGTTACCGGCAACTGCGGTTCATCGCAGGTGGAGATGAAAAAGTATTTTGCATTCATCGACAGCTTGAAAACCTCTGTCAACATTGCAGCATTGATCGGACATAACGATGTTCGCAGAACAGTATTGGGCAGAGCAATGAAAGATCCAACTGAAAATGAAATGCAGCAAATGATCTTACTCGTGGAAGAAGCAATGAAGAACGGAGCAGTTGGATTTTCAACCGGGCTCATTTACATTCCCGGTACTTATTCCAAAACAGACGAAGTGGTGAAGCTTGCAGGTGCTGCTGCAAAATACAACGGTGTCTATGCAAGTCATATCCGTAACGAAGGTGATAGTATAGCTGTTGCTATTCGTGAAGCGATCCAGATCGGTTACTTAAATAAGATGCCGGTTGAAATTTCGCACTTTAAAGTGAGTGGTCAGCAAAACTGGGGGCGCAGCAAAGAAACAATTGCGATGATCGAAACTGCAAGAAGAGATGGAGTGGATGTAACCATCGATCAGTATCCATATACTGCCAGCAGTACATCACTAGGCACATTGATACCTGATGAAATTCTAGCTGATGGACAGGATTCTATTGTTGCACGACTGAATCGGCCTGATGTAAAGAAATATGTAATTACATCGATGCTCAAAAGTTTAAAGAAACGCAAGCTGAAACATTTCAGTTATCCTGTTGTCGCCAACTACCGTTTCGATACAACATTAAATGGAAAAAGTATTGAGCAGGTAAATCTCATCAAAGGAAGAAAACACAAAGCAAGTGCAGAAGCCGAAACAATCATTGAGATGGTGATCAACGGTGGCGCACAGATGGTCTTTCACGGAATGAGTGAGAACGATGTAAAACGCATCATGCAATATCCGTTCAATATGTTTGCAAGCGATGCGGGCATTCGTGCGTTTGGCAGCGGCGTTCCTCATCCACGTGGCTATGGCACCAATGCAAGAGTGTTGGCAAAATATGTACGTGACGAAAAAGTGCTCACACTGGAAGAAGCTATCCGCAGAATGACATCGTTGCCTGCACAAAAATTTCAATTGAAAGATCGAGGTTTATTGAAAGAAGGCATGGCTGCTGATATTGTGATCTTTGATGCAGCGACTGTAAAAGACAATTCTACATTTGAACTGCCGCATCAGTACTCAACAGGATTTTCGTTTGTGTTGGTGAATGGAGAGCTTGTTGTTGAAAACGGAAAACATACCGGTACAAGAAGTGGTCGTTCGTTGAAGGGACCGGGATTTCAATTGCAAACGAATCAATAAACAGGAATGAAGTTTTTTTCTCTCACCGTTTTTTTACTCTTATTTATTTCCGTTAAATCACAGCAGCGAAAATCTGCTGAAGCATACGGTATCAAAATAGGTGTGATGCAAAAAGGACCAACCAACTCTATTGTTGATGTGGCAGGAGTGAAAGTTGGCCAGGTTACATTGATCGTTGCTGATAGTATCCGCACGGGTGTAACAGCTATCCTGCCACATGGCGATAACCTGTTTCAACAAAAAGTACCTGCAGCAGTTTTTACCGGAAATGGTTTTGGAAAACTAGCAGGTACTACGCAGATAAAAGAACTCGGTAATATTGAATCGCCGATCATCTTAACGAATACATTAAGTGTTGCAGAAGGAATCAATGGCGTCATCAATTACACACTTGCGCAAAAAGGAAACGAACAGGTGCAATCGGTAAACGCCGTTGTTGGCGAAACCAACGATGGCGCATTGAATGATATACGAGGCAAGCATGTAAAAGTTGAGCATGTGTTGCAAGCCATCAACAGCGCATCAAGTCAAAAACCACAGCAGGGAAATGTGGGTGCAGGTACTGGTACTGTTTGCTTTGGATTTAAAGGAGGTATTGGTACAGCATCACGAAAACTACCTGCATCATTAGGTGGTTATACCGTTGGCGTGTTGGTACAAACAAATTTTGGCGGGGAGTTACAGATCGATGGCGTACCTGTTGGTGAAAAGCTTGGTCGTTATTCGTTTAGCGATCAATTACAAAATCCTGTTGACGGCTCTTGTATGATCGTTGTGGCAACTGATGCACCGCTCGACAGTCGCAACCTTGAACGTTTAGCAAAACGTGCATTTATGGGTTTGGCAAAAACAGGTGGCATTGCATCAAACGGCAGCGGCGATTATGTGATCGCTTTCTCTAACAATGCATCTGTGTTGATTGCCCACGACAGTAAAACAGCTACGATCACAACAACGGTGTTGCGTAACGATGTAATGAGTCCGCTGTTCATGGCCGTGATTGAAGCAACAGAAGAAGCCATCATCAATTCCTTATTTATGGCAACCGATATGAAAGGCAAAGGCGGACGAACCATTGAAGCCTTACCGTTAGATAAAGTATTACCGATCCTAAAACAATACAATCGCATCAACTGAGTATGTGGGCATTCATCAACAATCAATTTGTAACAGCAGATCAGGCAGTATTGCCTGTAAGCGATTTGTCGATTCAACGTGGCTATGGCATATTTGATTTTTTCCGTACAGTTGAGCACGTGCCGCTGTTCATCGATCATCATTTAGTTCGTTTGCAACATTCAGCTTCAGTTCTTCGCTTGCAACTTCCGTTTAGCAATGATGAGTTGAAAAATATTGTTCGTGAGCTCATCAATAAAAATAATCTTCCAACCTCCGGTATCCGCATAACAGTGACTGGCGGCAATGCAGCAGATACCTACACACCAACAACACCAAACATCGTCATCACACAAAGTCCGCTAACGATGGACGCTGCGTTTGATGCATCAAAAGGTTTGCACCTTATTACTGAAGAATATGTAAGAGAATTGCCCACCGTAAAATCAATCAACTACCTGATGGGCATATATCTGCAGCAAAAAGTAAAAGATGCTGGTGCAGATGATGTGCTGTATGTTAAGAATGGACATATCAGTGAGCTGGTGCGTTCGAATGTGTTTGCGGTAACACATCAAAACGAGTTAATCACATCCGACGCTAATGTGTTGTATGGCATCACACGAAAACATATTCTGCAGGTTGCAGCGCAAACGATGGGCGAAAAAGAACAGGCTGTATCGTTACACGATGTGCTGCATGCTAAAGAAGTTTTTGTAAGCAGTACCACCAAACGTCTGCTTCCTGTGTTCTCAATCAATGGAAATAAAATTGGTAACGGCATTGCAGGAACTGTCACCACTGATCTTTATCAACGTTTTCTTGAACTGGAGCATCAGGTCATCGGTAAAGGTTGGTAGCAAATTTATCGAAGCTAACTTTTTCTATTACTGATATAAAAATCACGCAGCAGTTCAGCGCCTTTTAGTTTACCCGGATCTTTCCACCAGCTTTGTTTCTGCCACTGCATATACTGCTTCCGTTCCTCTAACAAAAAAGATTGCAGAAAAGGAGCCGGTGTCTTTTGTTGTTTTTCATTTACTGATGCAGGAAATGGATAATTAACTGCAAGTGGTGCAATCGACTGAGCCTTTCCAAACCGGGTGGTTAATGGTTGACCATAATTTGTACTGAACTTATAAGTAACTGAAGATTGTGGTAATTGCTTTTGTTGCCAATTCTGCTGTTGCTTGTTATGATAGCCCGCAAGTTGCTGAAGCGTTGGCTTTCTCGGGAGATTTTGTGCGGTTACTGTAAAAGCATTTGCGAGTAAGAGCACTGCTAACCAAATTGTATTTCCCTTATCCGGGAACATTAGTTTCGGAAGATGATACTTACTGAACATACACTGATTTTTAATTAATGATCAATTACAGGGCATGATTAAACTGTAAAGAACTTGTTCTGTTAAGTTACAACACTAAACAAACAAATCAAATAGCTGTTATAAGAATCCGGGTCGACGAATCATTTTGTAACTTGTGCGCCTCTCTCACATAATATGAAAATACTCTGGCAATATTTAAAACCCTACCGTAAGCTGGTATTTGTTGCACTGCTGCTCGCAGGTATTGCACAAATACTTTCGTTATACGATCCTATAATTCTTGGCCGCATCATTGATGATTATACACTTAATCCCGATAGCAAAACTGAAGCAGAACAGATTCGTGGAGTGCTGGTATTATTAGGGATTGCGCTGGGTATTGCGCTGGCTGCCAGATTGTTCTTATCCTTTAAAGATTATGTGATGCGATTGGTGGTGCAGAAATTCGGGATGCAGATCTTTAACGATGGGCTGAGACAAATGCTGCGGCTACCTTACCAGGATTTTGAAGATCAGAGCAGTGGTGAAATTTTATCCATCCTGCAAAAAGTACGGAACGATACGGAACGTTTCATTACCGCCTTTATTAATATTTTATTTTCTTCCATTGTTGGTATTGCATTTCTTATCTGGTATGCATGTACTAAACATTGGGCGTTGATTCCTGTTTTCTTAATTGGTGTTGTGTTATTAGGTGGACTCACAAGTGTGCTCAGTCGTTCAATAAAACTCTTGCAACGTTCGCTCATCCGGCAAAACAGACAAATGAGCGGAACCATCACCGAAAGCTTACGCAATATTGAATTAGTAAAAAGTCTTGGCCTTACTTATCCTGAGATAAAACGATTACGTACACACACGCAGGAAATTTTTGATCTTGAAATGCAGAAGGTGAAAAAGATCCGTTCACTTTCTTTTTTCCAAGGAAGCATTCTAATTCTGCTGAAACAATCGATCCTCTTTATTTTATTATGGCTCATTTTCCGCAAAGTTTTATCACCCGGTGAATTAATCTCAATGCAATTCATTTCAACCGGTATCATTGGTCCTTTGCAGGATCTTGGCAGTATCATTCTTTCTTATCGTGAAGCAGAAGCATCGTTGCAATTGTTTAATGAGTTAATGTTGAAAGAAACGGAATATCGTCCGGAAGAACCGGTTGATGTGGGAGAAATTGAACACCTGCGTTTTGATGAAGTTACTTTTCGTCATCGCACTGCAACAACCAATGCACTGGAACGTATTTCGTTTGAGGCATCCTTGGGCGATACCATTGCATTTGTTGGCCCATCGGGTTCAGGTAAATCAACACTGGTAAAATTATTGGTTGGATTATATACGCCGGTGGGTGGTGATATTTTGTATGATGATGTTTCATCGAAAGACATCCGTTACAACCGCATGCGCAAACAGCTTGGCTTTGTGACGCAGGAAACACAATTATTCTCTGGCAGCATCCGTGATAATATGAAATTTGTAAAAGCTGATGCAACAGATGAAGAAATTTATGCTGCCTTGGAAAAAGCATCTGCACTCAGCATCATCAATAATAAAGACCTAGGATTAGATACGTTGCTGGGCGAAGGTGGAAAGAAATTATCGGGTGGTGAAAAACAACGTTTATCCATTGCACGTGCATTATTACGCAAGCCACGGTTATTGATCTTTGATGAAGCCACTTCTGCATTGGATTCAATTACGGAAGAACAGATCACACAAACAGTTCGTGAAATTTCGAGTTTAAAACAACAGATCACCATTCTCATTGCACATCGTCTTTCCACCATCATGCATGCAGATACGATATATGTATTGGAAAAAGGTAAGATCGTTGAACAAGGAAGTCATGATGTATTGGTCAGTAATAAAGGATTGTACTATGCCATGTGGCGGCAACAGATTGGTGAACGGAAGACAATGGTATCTGTTGTTGATGAAGAAGCAGACGAGATTGAAGAAACAGACTAACGGTTGTGTCCCACCGAAAAAAAATTTTGATCGACTTAGCAGCAGGCCCTGCAGATTTATACAGGAAGTGGCTGATTATAATTGCTGTTGTATATAACAATTAATACTCATTCTTATTTTTCATCATGAGTGTTAAATGTCTACGGGAAAAATACCCCTTCCGAGGTATTGCATACCATAGGAATTTTATCTTTCTTTAATGTATATCAGTATTCAGCTTACTTAATATTGATTTTTTACCTTCTAGATAATTACAGTCAAAAAAACGGTTTCAACTAATCATTGTAATTGTTATGTTTTCTTGTAAAGCATCTCGTTATCCATCCTTCTCTGAATAGCCAAAGAAAAATTTGATCAGCCCTCTGCAAACGACAGGTAATTCCTGCAACCCAAATCATATTGTATCACCAACAACTGTTATTATGAAAAAAGTTGTCTTCAGCATTCTAATGCTGTGTACTTACGTGGCAGCCATCTCTCAAAACCCGATTTTACTAAAAGATGTTTCTCCCGGCAACAATTCGGGAACTATTCAGCAGATTGTTAAAACAAGCAACTACACTTTTTTTAATGAAAATGACGGAGGGGCTGCTACCGACAGAAGCTTGTACCGTACAGATGGTACTCCTGCAGGCACTTTAAAATTAAATCTTACATATCCCGGTTATATAAGCACAAAAGCTGAAAAGCTTACAGCTTTAGGTAACAAAATAATTTTTGCAGGCGACAATTCTGCCAACTATGGTGAAGTGTGGATAAGTGATGGAACGCAGTCGGGCACGGTTGCACTGGAAAGATTTCAACCCAACTCTAACAGGATACCGGTTGTAGAAATAAATGCAATGGACTCTTATGCCTATTACAGTGTAATTAATAAAGATGCATCAAACGTTAACCATGCATATTTAAAAAGAACCGATGGTACTGCGGCAGGCACATCATTAGTTTATGATTTTTCAGCTTTTACAGGCGTTCCGCAGGTTGTATTTCTTACACCTGTAAATAATATCCTTTACTTTATAGTTTATGATCAGTTTGGAACGGGGGCTGATCAATTATGGCGAAGTGATGGTACTACGGCAGGTACTTACATGGTGTACGATTTTACCACTGCCGCTTTTGTAGAAGGATTCATTATGCCGGCGGGCAATGTTTTTTATATTCTTATTGGCAGTGTTGTTAGTGGAGTACGTCAGAATACATTATGGAAAAGTGATGGTACTGCTGCTGGTACTGCTCCTTTAAAACTAATAGGTACGGGCAACAACTATATTTATCCTGCTTTTGCAAGCATTGGCTCTACCTTATACTTTGCGGGGCAAGACGGCAACGGAAGAGAGCTTTGGAAAACAGATGGAACCGAGGTGGGCACAGTTCGCTTAGCAGATATTAACCCGGGTGCAGCCAGTGCTAACCCGATTAACTTTACTGTTTTCAATAACGCTCTTTATTTTTCTGCTAACAATGGAACAAACGGCACTGAATTATGGAAATACAACGGTACTGTTGCTGCAATGGTGGAAGATATTTTACCGGGATCGGGTAGCAGCAGTCCCTCTTTCTTAGTTGAATCCAATGGAACCATTTTGTTTCAGGCAACAAACGGCATAACCGGTAACGAATTGTGGATTACAGATGGTACTGCTGCTAATACTAAATTAGTAGCAGACATAAATATTGCCGGCTCTTCTTTACCAAACCTGTTAACAACAGGCAATCCGGTTTATTTCGCAGCAAATGATGGAGTGAATGGCTTTGAAGTATTTAAATACGATAACTCTGGGGGCATACAGAATATAAAAACCAAATTATATGTAAACGATAACAGCACTGCAGGTGATGTGTTTACAACCGCCATTGGTAATAACGAAAATGCAGGTACAGCAGCAGCGCCCTATGCAAGTTTGCAATATGCAGTATCGCAAGCAGCTCCCGGTGCTGTTATTTATGTAGATGCAGGCGCCTTCTCAGAACAGGTAATTATTGATAAAGGCATTTCTATTATTGGTGCCGGAGCCACACTTACCTTTTTTACACCACCGGCTTCATCATTAGTACCTGCTCCCGGTCCGTTTACCGAAATAGGATTATTTGAAACAACGCAGAATATTGGTGATGTGCATATCTCCGGTCTTTCTTTAAACAGTAACAATGCTTCACAAAACATCATTATACAAAGCGGAGGCAGCGTAAAGAATTGCTCTTTACTTAACGGAGGTCAGGGAATTTTCTTCCGTATTGAATCGGCAACAAAAACAGCAGTCATTGAAAACAACTTTATTCAGCCGCAGGGTATTGGAATTAATTGCCAGGGAGCAGGGTTAACGGCACTTATAAAAAACAATACCATTACAAATACTACAGAATTTTATTCCGGCATTTTTGCAGGGCTTGATTTCGGGCCCCTGCCATCACTAACGGTTACAAACAACATCCTCAATAATTATGCTTCGTATGGCATTGGAATTTCAGGAGCCAGTTATAATGGCACGATTAACCAGAATAGTTTCACAGGCGCAGGTGTTGCTATCAACCGAAATGGAAACGGAGGCAATACCCTGCTTGCATCTTGTAATTGGTTTGGTTCCTCTGATGCAGGAACTGTAGCATCGAAAATAATTGGAACAGTTAACTACACACCTTTTCTCACCAGTGGAATTGATGGCAGCAGCAATGTGGGCTTTCAACCAACCGCTACTTGTCCTGCAGGTAATACATGGTATGTAAATAATAACAATTTAAGTGGTGATCTGTTTACAACTGCTGTTGGTAATAATGCCAATGCAGGAACTAAGACAGCTCCATTTGCCACTATACAGTACGCAGTAAATATTGCTGCTACAAATGATATCATTTATGTAGATGCGGGAACATATACCGAACAGGTAACCATTACAAAAGGAATAACAATTATAGGTGCAGGTCAAAACCTCACTTTCATTTTGAAACCAACTACAACAGCTCCACCTCCAGGTCCGTTTACCGAACAGGGGGTAATACAAACCTCACAAAATATTGGTGATGTAAACATAAAAGATTTGTCTGTAACCGGTGATTATAATATTAATGTAACACCTCTGATTATTCAAACTGGGGGAAGCGTAAGAAATTGTAAACTGCAGAATGGCAATCAGGGCTTATTTGTAAGGATTGATCCTGCTACCAACCCCACTTCAAAAACATTCGTCATAGAGGGAAACACAATTGATGCAGAATATATTGCCGTAAATGTAGCTGGCACAAATCTTAGCGCTACGCTAAATAACAATACACTCACTGCAAATAACACAGGGTTCTCTTCGGGCCTGTGGGCTGGGATGGATTTTGGTCCATTAGGTCGATTGACGGCAACTAATAATTTATTCAATAAATACGTTACTAGTGGCATACAAATCTCCGCCTCCAATGCAAGTATTACACAAAATGCATTTATAGGTACTGGTACATTAGCTATTAATAGAACAGGTGGTGCTAATATTACCGCCAACTGTAACTGGTACGGCACAACTAACCCAACATCTATTACAACAAAAGTAAATGCAGGTGTTACTTATTATCCCTGGTTTACCGACGGTACAGATGCCAGCAGCCAACCCGGATTTCAGCATAATGAAACTTGCGGAGCAAGCAGCAATATTTATTATGTAAATGACAACAGCACCTCAGGGGATCTTTTTACAACTGCAGTTGGTAATGATGCGAATGCAGGCACCACACCCACATCTCCACTTGCAACAATTAATGCAGCACTTACAAAAGCATCTCCAGGGGCTACCATTTATATAGATGCAGGAACCTATTCAGCACAAAACACGACAATAGGTAAACAGGTTCAAATCATTGGAACAAATTATAATGCATCACCCAATAATCCATCTGATCCTTTGTTGATAAATCCTGTACGTAATGCAGAATCAATCATCGATAACTCAACCTGGACAATTGGTGCTGATGGTATAAGTATTACAGGTTTAACCTTTACCCCAACAGGTAATGCTGTTGTAGTAAATAATACATCTTTTGGGGGTATTACTTTGAACAGAAACCGGGCAAAATTAAACAGCATATTCCCTGCATTCGTTTTCCTTGGCTCAGGCACCGGTACGAGTATTTCTTCCCTTGTTAACTGGGGTTTGACTATAAATGAAAACAGATTTGAAAAAGAAGATGCTTCCTCAGGAAATTCAGTGAGGGTAAACCGTTTTGGCAATGTGAATATTAATAATAATTCATTTGTAGTAACGGGTAGTACAGAGCGTACACAAAACAGTATTGCAATTGGTAATGCAGGTGTTGTAGCATATCTATTTGTAAACAATAACATTTTTGACAGGGCTGCAATAGCGTTAAACACAAACAGCCTGGGCTTTACAAATATTAATAAGAACATATTCAGTAACACAGGCTCTGCGTTTGTTGGAAACAACAGCTTTGCTGAATCTTCTGATGTTTTGTTTACTAATAATACGCTCGATGGCAGTGGTGGTATTGTACCTTTTGTGCAATATACCCGACAAGGCGGCAATGCGGTTGGCGCTACATCATCGTTTACAGTTGAAGGTAATAGTATTACGGGTACGGCTATTGCAGGCACAACTACTCTGTTGGGCAGTATGAATTTAATTTTCATGAACAGTGTTTTAAACCCGTCATTAACAGTACGGAATAATAAAATATCATACAGTGGAGATTTAAGTTCGGTGCCGGCGCATCTCATTCGTCCCATTATGCTTCGTGGAAACCTGCTAAACGCTGTAGTTGAAAAAAATGAAATCACTTTAACAGGAACCAATCAGCAACCAAAAACAGCAGGAATTGATTTACCCGTGAGCCCTGCAATTACATTACATCCGGATAACGGAAATAATTCGTTCCTTCAAACCGGCTCTGTTATTAACATCCGCAACAATAAAGTACATGGTTTTAAACACTCCTTTGTAGTGTTTGATAATTCAACAGGAGCAAATCCATATGTAGGGTTTGGTAATCTTCCGTTTGGTGCTACGGTAAACGTAAATAACAACAGTTTTACTGGAGACTCTATGAGTATTAATCACAGCAATGTTGGAGAGGTGGTGAATGCTTCCTGTAACTGGTATGGTTCAGCAGCAGCACAAGAGTTTATCAATAAGCTTTCATTGCCTACAGTTGATATTGCTCCCTGGTTAACTAATGGTACAGATAATGATGCAGCAACAGGTTTTCAACCGGTGCCAAATTCATGTGATGGTTATCCTACATTAATCACATTAAACGGATCAACCAATGTAACCTGTAATGGAGCTGCCAATGGTACGATTAACATTACCACATCTTATGGTAAGGTACCATTTACTTACACATGGACAAAGGAAGGCGATGCGAATTTTGTTTCGCATGATGAAGACCCAACCGGATTAGCATCTGGAACTTATCATTTAGCAATACTTGATGGTAATGGTTCAAACATATACATCACAGATCCTGAAGCTGACGGACCGGGCACCATTACCATAACCATTACCGAGCCGGATGTATTAACAGCATCTGCAGGCGGCAGCAACAATGTTTGCTTCAATGGTACCATTGGTACGGCATCGGTTCTTCCTGCTGGCGGTACAGCTTCTTATACGTATCTGTGGAGCAATGGGGCAACAGCCAATGAGATCACGAATCTTGCAGCAGGTGTTTACAATGTTACGGTTACAGATGCAAAAGGTTGTACAACAACAGCATCTTATGAAGTAACACAGCCAACTCAGGTAATCGCATCCATCACCAACACTTCAACTGCATGTTCAAATATTGCAACAGTTGCAGCAGGTGGCGGCACAAAGGGTTACACTTACCTGTGGAGTAATGGCTCTACTTCTCCAACTATCAGTGGTGTTCCGGTTGGTACTTACAATGTTACCGTAACAGATGCAAACGGATGTACCGCAACAGCAAGTGTTACACTAACAGTGGCAGAAGCATTTAATCCATCAGCATCTGTAACAAATGTTACCTGCTTTGGTGCAAACAATGGCATCATTACAGTAACCAACGCAAACGGTACAGGACAATTAATGTTCAGCAAAGATGGTGGCGTAAGTTTTGTAAATGGGTCATTGCCATTCAGCTTCACAAACCTTGCACCAGGTACATACAATATTGCAGTGAAAGATGTAAATGGTTGTACAGGCTTTGTAGAAAAGACCATTGCACAACCAACAGTATTAACGGCAACAATTGGTAGTGTTCAAAGCACTTGCTTTGGTACAAGTACAGGCGCAATAAATATAACAGTGAGTGGAGGTACTCCTTCTTACAGCTACAGCTGGACTGGTTTGGGCGGCAGCTTCTCATCCTCTCAGCTGAATATAAGCAGTCTGGCCGCAGGTGATTATACATTAACTGTTAGAGATAATAATAATTGTACTTACAGCTTGCCGGTAACAGTTCCCTCCATTGCTGCAATACTTGTAAGTGAAACTATAAACAATGTAACCTGCCGTGGTGCAGCGAACGGGTCTATTACTGTTAATGCAAGTGGCGGAACAAATTACCCGCCTCCCAGCTTCAATTACTTGTGGAATACAGGCGCAACTACAACAACAATCAGCAATCTTGCACCGGGTAATTACAGTGTACGTATTACCGACAATGGAAGTGGTTGCTTTATCAACAAGTCTTATACTGTTACACAACCTGCGTTGGTATTGGCTCTTACAACAACGAAAACGAATGCAACAGGTTGTAACAGTCTTGGTACTATTACAGCAACGGGTAGTGGTGGTACTGCGCCCTATACTTACACTGTGAACGGTAATGTTATTAATGAAAGTAGTATTGGTGGATTATATGCAGGAGATTATACCGTAACGGTTACTGATGCTAATGGATGTACAACAAGTAAGATTGTAACAATTACAGATAACGGTAGTGATGAATATGAAGGAAATAACAGTAAAAATCAAGCGAAGCAAATACCCACCAGCGGATCATTAACAGCACGGCTTGCTTTAGCTAATGATGCAGCAGATTGGTTTAGGTTTACCGCTCCGGTTAGTGCTTCCGGTTTGTATAGTATTAAAACAATGACAACCGCTCCTAATGTCGCTTACGCTATTAATGTATATGCATCAGGTAATAATACACCTGCCATCGTTCCAGTAAATGTGATCAATAATGGTGAGAAACATTACCAGCTTACAGCAGGTACTACTTATTTTGTAAGTATTACAACAGCAACCCTTTCATTTATTTGTTATAATCTAACAGTGAGCGCACTTGAACCTGTTGAAATAACGGCGAATACTCCTCAAAGCAGAATTACTGTTGAGGCGACTCCTGTTATAGATATGCTCAAAGCGTTTACTTATCCTAATCCACACAACGGCAACTTTACATTAAGCATTGAATCGCCGGAAGAAGGTGTAGCTACTGTTGAAATGTATACAGTTAATGGACAGAAACTAAGCGAACGGAAAGCAAATGTTACAAAAGGCAAAGGAAATACAGTGAAGTACAGTAACATGAATTATGCAATACTCTTCTATAAGGTGCGTATTGGTAAGCATGTTGCAACAGGTAAAATTATCAGTCCGAATTAGAAGGTGAAGATAGATACCAACAAAAGCCTCCGGATCTTTCCGGGGGCTTTTTAATTGATTTGAAGTTTTCGCCTACAGTTACCGCACAGATTCTTTTCTCTATCTAATTTCATCTGTCCTTCAGCATCAACCATAATGCAGGTTTCAGTTGGACAATGATGCAAACCGAAATTGTGACCCATTTCATGCACAACTACTTTGAACAGTCGCTGCTGAAAATGTTTTTGTGATGTAGCTGTTTTCCCTAACCGATATGTTGAAACAACGCAAGACTTGCCGGGTTTATATCCCAAACCCATAACACCATAATCTTTATGTGCGCCTTTATTAACAGAAACATCCTCATTGGTAATTCCAACAATTGTTCGGGCTGAATCAGGTTTGATCTGTCTTAACCACTTGATGGTTGAATCAGCACGGTAGCGGTTACGTGGTTTGTAATAAGAATTTGCCGGAAAGTTTATTACATCAGCAATTATAATTTCAACAGGATAGAATTTCTCAATACTGTCTTTCAGGTAGGCAAGCATTTTTGTATCATCAAACTGCAGGGGTTGTAAAATAACAATTGGCTTTCCCTTCATATTCTGCTGTTTGATTCTTTGCTGTTCGCAAGCAAAAAGAGAAATAAAGGAGAAGCCAATTATATAGAAGATGCTTTTACGGTATGAAAGCATTTCTATTTTTTGAAATAAGGAGTGTGCCTGTCTGCAAAATCTTTATCTGCCTTATTGTATGTATTGATGATATTTGATTGCGTATCGCCAATAAACTTACCCGTGCTGTTAAAAGTATTTACAGCAGCATTCATTTCGTTCACTGCTTTATTATAGGCATCAATATCCTGTTGTGTTCTGTCTCTTTGCGATTTGCTGTCGAATGATTTTTTTACTTTTTCAAAGTTTTCGCTCTTCAAAATAAAGTCGGTCATTTTTGGCACATCGTTTTCACTCATGCGTTTAAACTGGTTGAGTGCATACTTGCAGGCATTGGCAAGCGAAGGGTCACCTGAAAAGTTTTTCATTGTATCTAATACGGCAAGCCCTTCTTTCGCATAAGTGATCACTGCATTACGAGCCTGCTCAATATCAGTTACTTTATTTGTTTTGATAGCCTTGTTCAGTTCATTCCACTGCCAGTTGCATTTGAAGAACAGGAGATAAACAGTGTTTCGGTATTCAACCACATCGCCTGCCTTTTTCATTTTTTCTGCAAATTCATCTGTTCCTCCATCAACCAACTGTACATTATTTCTTGCGGCAAATTCTTTTGTTGCTAGCTGGCGTTTCATATTTGCTTCTGATAATTTTTCTGAAGTTTTTTCCTGCAGCAAAAGATAAGCCTGCATTTCGTTGAACGATTGCTCGGCAATATCTTCCATGTTAACGATCTTCGCATAGTCTTCGCTGAAAACGAGGTATAACAGTTTCAGATAATCAATACTGCTTTGCCAAAGCGTTTTATCGCTTTTGTAAATTGGTAAGCCTATTACTTTGTTACGGCTGCTCACAATACCATCTAATACCTGTTGACGCATACGTTCAATTTTTTTAACCCTGCCGCTATGTGCCGCTGTGCTTATATAAGCCAGGTATTTTTGGTTGGCTTCCTCTTCAGCCTTCTCGATCATATTCATATACTCAACCGGGTTGTCCGGTTGTGCAGTTACGTTTACAAGACAAAATAGTTGAATCAAAAAAAAGAGTGTCAGATGTTTCGCTTTCATATGCTATTTTTATAATGAAGATTTATTTTGTTGTCATTTGCATAACCAATTGGTAACAGATCTGGATATAAGGATCAGTAGAAATAAGTTCTTTTGTTTCTTCGTCTGATTCAGTGAGCCACTCACTTGCTTTCAATCGCTGCTTTCTTAATTGATGATTATCGACTGTAAAAACTGAAGCAGGCTGATACTCTTCAAAGAAAAGAATATACTCCTGCTGTTTCTTTTTCAGCATCAGCATGTCATCAAGCTTCAATGATATTTCTTTCAGCTGTTCAATTGATTTCAGCCACAACACATATTCTTTTACTTTTTTAAAGTAGGTGGATGTATCAGTTGTTGAAAGAGCAACCTGCGTTAATTTTTCTTTACCTGTTGCTGCCAGTGGCTTGTAATATTTATTTGGCTCAATGGATGTGAGTTTGAACGAAGTTGTTTTGTCCTTCTCTTTTTCTCCAATTGATTGCAGCAGATCAGGCAACACAACATCGGGTTGCACACCTTGTTGCTGTGCGGTTGTACCGGTAAGCCTGTATAAAGCAGACGTTGTTATTTTCAAATAGCTTTCAGCCTTTACCTTACTGAATGTTTCATTGGTAACAGTTGTATCAAGTGGAAAAATGATCTGCCCCGTTGATTTTCCGTATGTAGTTGTACCGGCTATCACTGCACGGTTATAATCCTGCATGGTTGCTGAAAAGGTTTCTGAAGCCGATGCACTGTATCCATTCACCATTACCAACAATGGTCCATCAAAAATGCGCCCGCTGTTGACATCTTTCAAGGTATAAGGTTTGGGCTCTTTTGTTTTTAATTGAGCCACCGGACCACCATCAATAAAAATTCCTGCGAGATCAACCGCTTCTTGCAAAGAACCTCCACCATTAAAACGGATATCAATAATAAGACCTTCAATATTTTCCTTTTTAAGTTTGATGATCTCTTTCGCTACATCATTGGCGCAACCATTGATACCGGCGCTTGTATTTTCCCAATCAAAATAAAAATCAGGAATTGAAATATAACCGATATTTTTTGTTCCTTTCAGCACATATCCCTGTACAACATCTTCTTCATCTTCTTCTGTTGAGAAACGTTCTTTATAAAGTGTGACTACTCTTGTTGTGCCATCAGGTTTTTTAACCGTTACAAGAAGTTTGTCTGACTTCATTTCACTCATTACGCTATCAACTACCAACATAGCAGAGGTGCCGGTTTGTACAACTTGTTTACCGGGTTCCTGTATGGCAACAATTTTATCACCGGGGTTAATGGCTCCGCTTTTAAATGCCGAACTTCCCGGTTGCAACCGATCAATCACAACATCGCCATTTTCGTCTTGATCCAACTCAAAACCAAAACGTTTGGGTGTTTGTCCAACTCCTTCATCAAAGCTTTCTTTTTCTTCTTCAGGCAAAAACACAGTATGAGGATCGTAACAGTTAGCCAATACCTTGCAGAAAAGATTACTGATAACTTCTTCGTTACGACCCGGTACTTGGGCTGTTGTCATCTTCTTTTGCGAAGATGTTTGTATCCGTTTCCGGAAAACATTTTCCAAACTGTCGATCAGTTTTTTTTGCGTAGCCCGCTCAGGAAACTCAGCAAGAATATCGGTTATCAGATCCAGCGTTTGCCACTTTACCTGTTTATAGAGCTTTTGTTGTTTTGCAGTAACTGACACAGAAAACGAGCTGTCGTCTTTCAACACAATTTTATCAGGTGCAGAAAAGTTGAAAGGCGTTTTGCAAATAAGTTGAATAAGCGAGTCGTTTTCACGAACACGTTTCTTCATGATGGAAGCAGCTGTTTGCAGGAAATTTGTTTTGCGTTGAAGAATCTCTTCATCAAGTGTATTTCTGAAAGCTGAAAGTGTTGCAATATCATCGGCCTGGAAAATAAGATGATCTTTATCGGCCGCAGCAATGAATTGTTGAAATAAATATTGACTGAATGCATCATTCAATGGCTTTGGTTGAATGTGAAATTTCTCCACCATTCTTGTAATAAGAAAAGCCTGTTGCATTGCTTTTGGAAAATCCTGGGCACGAACCGTAAAGATGTTTGTAACAAAAAGGAGGATCAGCAATAAACCCTTCATTTTAAATGCTGTGTTTTTGGTCAGGAAAAATAATTGAAATCTCTGGTTTTTTAGGTGATTGTGGATTAATAATCGACCAGTTTTTGCAACACTTCGTGCAGTCTTGCTTTTGCCAAGAAGTTTTGTTCCAGTTCAATATTGAAAGGAATAGGTGTATCCAAACTTGCACAACGCATCACCGGTGCATCCAGTAATTCAAAACAATGCTCAGCGATCCATGCTGCAATTTCACCACCAATACCACCGATCAACGTGTCTTCATGCAACAATAACACACGACCGGTGCGTTGCACGGCTGCACGGATGGCTGCATAATCCAACGGAGCAAGCGAACGTAAGTCGAGTATGTCAATTGAAATTTCCGGATGCTCGGCTGCATAATCTTCGGCCCAATGCACCGCTGCACCATAAGTAATGATCGCTACTTCATCACCACTTCTTACATGACGAGCCTTGCCAATTTCAATTTCATAATATTCTTCAGGCACTTGTCCGCTTATTGCACGGTACAATGCTTTGTGTTCAAAATATAAAACAGGATTGGGATCATTGATGGCAGCGATCAGCAAACCTTTTGCATCCATTGGCGTTGATGGATATACAATTTTCAAACCTGGTGTTTTGGTAAACCACGCTTCATTGCTTTGCGAGTGAAACGGACCAGCGCCAAGGCCGCCACCTGTGGGCATTCGAATCACTACATCAGCATTTTGTCCCCAGCGGTAATGGATCTTGGCGAGATTATTTACGATTTGATTAAAGCCTACTGTAACAAAATCAGCGAACTGCATTTCCATAATGCCTTTGTAACCTTCCAGACTTAAACCGAGTGCTGCACCAACAATGGCGCTCTCGCAAATAGGTGTGTTGCGCACACGCTCTTTGCCAAACTCCTGTACAAGCCCTTCTGTTATTTTAAATGCACCACCATATTCAGCAATATCCTGTCCCATCAAAACAAGATTGGGATGTTGGGTCATGCTTTGATGAAGGGCTTCTTTGATAGCATCAACGAAACGTTTGTCGTGAGTGGTGAGTGGTGAGTGGTGAGTGATGTCCGAATGATCGATCTTTACTATCGACTTATTCCTATCGGCTATCGGCTGAAAAAGATCATCCAACTCTTCTTCCGTATCTACTTCCATTGGCTTCGCTTGATTCGCCAAGAGAAGCTCACTATCAATTAAGTTTTTCAATTCTGCTCGGATCGATATTACATCGTCTTCTGTTAACACCGCTTCACTCAATAAATAATTTTCATAGTTTTTGATGGGATCTTTTTCTTCCCAAATCTCAAACAAATGCTTGGGTACATATTTTGTGCCGCTGGCTTCTTCATGTCCACGCATGCGGAAGGTCATACATTCGATCAAATATGGTTTCTGATGTTCGATGCAATATTCACGCACTCCTTTGATAGTATCCATCACCGAAAGAATATTATTGCCATAGATCTTCACCCCATCCATGCCATAACCTCTTGCACGTTCCACTAAACTTTCGCAACGGTATTGTTCGTTGGTAGGTGTGCTCAACCCATAGCCGTTGTTTTCAATGATAAAGATCACGGGCAGATCCCATACAGCAGCCACATTCAATGCTTCATGAAAATCGCCTTCGCTGGTACCGCCTTCACCGGTAAACGCAAGCGAAACCTTTTTATCCTTTCTTAATTTATGAGCTAATGCCACCCCATCAGCAATGGCCAGTTGCGGACCGAGATGCGAGATCATACCACAAACATGATGCTCTTTACTGCCGAAATGAAAACTGCGTTCACGTCCTTTGCTGTACCCTTCTTTGTTACCCTGCCATTGCATAAAGAGTTTGTGCAGCGGCATATTCCGTGTGGTGAACACACCAAGATTTCGGTGTAAGGGCATGATCCATTCGTCAGAATCCAGCGCTAACGTGGCTCCCACGGCAATTGCTTCCTGGCCAATTCCACTAAACCATTTGCTAATTTTTCCCTGCCTGAGCAATAAAAGCATCTTTTCTTCGATTAATCTGGGGTACAGCAAGCTTCTATAAATACTCGTTAACTCGGTATTGGTAAGGTTTTTGCGTTCGAAGAGCATTTTAAAATTCAATATCTGATGAGAAACAAAGTTCAGGTTTCGTTCTGTTTAAAAAAGGATTTTCTTTTACTAATGTTTGTAATCGGTTGCCAGCTTCCGGCAACGATAAGGGCACAAGGTCAATCTGCCGAGAACAGCAATACCAAAGTCATTATTAAATCAGCTGAATTAAAGGTGAAACAGCAGGGCAGTAACTGGCAATTTGCCTTTCCCCGCATTCAGTTCAGGTCAGCACTGAAAGTGACCAACAGTAATGGAGCTGTGGTAAAAGCAGTAATGGTTGATGAAGGATTGGAAGCCATCAATGTTTCACTCAACAATCTGCCCAAAGGCATTTATCAATGTGTGTTGGAAAACCGCACGCAACGGTTTGCAGCCAGAGTAATGGTTCGTTAATTTATTTATTCTCCTTCCCTTCTTCTTTCAACACCATCTTGTGTACAATGGAGTTGATGATGGATAAACAGATGCTGAACAGTAATGCATACCAAAAGCCATCAACAATAAATCCTTTTACAAAATAAGCATCGAGCAGGATGATACAGGCGTTGATCACAAACAGGAACAAGCCTAATGTAAAGATGGTGGCAGGCAACGTAAACAGTACAAGAATAGGTTTCACCACCGCATCGAGCAGTGCTAACACAAATGCCACTGCAATTGCCGTAAAGAAATGATTGATGCTGATACCTGGTAACAGGTAAGCTAATACAAAGGCGTTAACAGCGGTAATTAGAACTTTTAAGACAAACTTCATACGTTATTGCTTTCTGATAAAGGAAACTAAAGATACTATTTACTGCTAATGATTTTCCAAATTATATAAATGTAAAACCGGCTTGCTTAATTGAAAGCAAGCCGGTTTGTATATACCTATCAGTTGAATTACTTGATGTTAAATGAAACCCGTGCAAAGACAAACCTTCCGTTAAATCCCATTTGCTGTACACGACGACTGTACATAAATCTTCCTAACGACATGTTGCTTGAATGTTTGTGCAGATCCTGGTATTCATCAAACAGATTATTTGCACCGGCAGTAACTGTAAAGAACTTGCCTATCTCATAACTCACAGAAATATCTGTTACCGTTTTTGGTGCAAACTCCTGGTCAAGCGTTTCACGTTGATTATTATTAAATGCATTCATTGGAAAAGCACCCGGGTTAGCAGGATTTATACTTGGATCGAGATAAGTAACTTTTCCAAAATAGGCCGTACGCAACATTACCCCTAGTTTTTTGAACTTATAATTCAACATAAAACTTGCTTTTGATTGTGGGTTGGCCACTTCAATACGACTTTGATCTTCACGATTAAAATAATTACCGAGCTGACCACTGTTGATCAAAACCTGGCTTGCTTTGATGATCGGCTTTCCATCTGCACCTTTACGAACTTCGTTCTTAATAAATGTTGCCGCCGCTGTAAAACGGAATTTATGTTCTCTTGCAATGTTGAATGAATAATTCACCACCGCTTCTATTCCTTTGTTACGTGTATCAATTGCATTGGTAAAGAAGTTGGCTGTTTGTGCACCTGCTGCACTTAGCAAAGCCTGCAATGCAGGATCGTTACCACCGTTAAAATTGTTGGTTAATACAATTCTGTTATCGATCTCAATAATATAACCATCCACTGTTATTTCAAGACCGGTAAACGGTTTTGCTGTAATGCCTGCACTATAGTTTCTGCTTGTTTCCTGTTTTAATTCCGGTATACCAAGAATTTTTGCAGGTGCACTTCCATTTGGAAATGTTCCGCTTTCAGTTGCTACTAATCCACCCGGGCCTGAAACAAACAACGTGTTTGTTTTTGCATAAAAACGTTGCTGCATACTTGGTGCTCTGAAACCTGAACTTGCTGCTGCACGGATTGTAAACTTATCGGCGATCTTATAACGGGAAGCGAGTTTGTAATTCAACGTGCTGCCAAAGTCGCTGTAGTTTTCAAAACGCAATGCTCCTTCAACCATCCACTCTCTTGTGAAATCCTGCTCCACATCAGCATACAATGCAATGTTATTTCTGCTGAAAGTTCCTGCAAACGGAGGTGTAAAGCCTGCAAATACCTGTGCGCCTGCTGCTGCACCGGACGGTACGTCGTAATTCCTGTAGGATGATTCCTCGCCGGCTTTCTGTCCGTACTGATCAACCCTCAGTTCAGAACCAAATGCCAGATTCATGCCATGCAGTACATTAAAATTCCTGCTGAAATCGATATTGGAAGTGATCTGTTGAAACTTCAATTCACCTGCATTAAATTTTGTTTGAGCATTGGTTGGTGTTTGCACAGCAAACTGCGAATAGTTCACAGAATTATCAACCGTAAAACCAAATGTGTTTACACCAAAGGTTTCACTGAAGCTTGCATTCCATTGTCCCACTTTTCCTTCAAATGCTGCGGATATAGAATAATCCTGGATGTTTGTTTGAATGAGCGGAAGAAATCCTTCAGGATAAAGTTCTAACGCTTCACCTCTGTAAGTTGAACCTGCACCGCTGAATACTGAACTCGGGTATCTGTAAAAACCTGCGGCCTCACCATTTTTCTTATTGTATCCACCAAACACATTCAGGTTCCAGCCACCACCTAACGGAAACTGGCTGTTAACCATCAAAGAACCACCGGCAATTTTAGAGTTACCGATACGCATGTCAAATGTATTACGGTTGGTTCCTCTTGCTGCCATGATGCTGTCGTCTTTATTTTGTCCTCCAACCGATGGATAGATCTGTCCTGTGTATGTGCCGGTGCGGTTACTGAAATCACGCAGATTGTATTCACCACTGAAATTCATGTACCCTTGATTTTTAAATCCAATACCATAATTCAATCCGGCCTGGAACGTACCACCATCATTCACCTTTTGATCGGGAGCCTCGCCTCTGTTTGTGGTTTTAAATAATGCATAATCTTTTGGGTAAGCAGTAATATTTTGTCCGTATGAAACACTGCCATTCAGAATGCCTGTACTTTTTTTCAATACAATATTTATTACACCTGCTATGGCATCGCTACCATATTGTGCTGCTGCACCATCACGTAATACTTCCACACGTTCAATTGCGGTTACCGGAATTGCACTCAGATCTGTTCCCACCTGTCCACGGTTTACAGTCCCGTTTACGTTTACCAATGCACTTTGGTGACGTCGTTTTCCGTTGATCAAAACAAGGATCTGATCTGTACCCAAACCTCTTAGTTGAGCGGGATCCACATGATCTGTTCCATCAGCAATAGTTTGTCGGCTACTTTGAAAGGATGGCGCAACATAAGTAAGTATCTGGTTCAGATCTGTCTGCCCCACCTGGTTAGCAATTTGCGTGATGGGGATGATGTCAACCGCAACCGGTGTCTCAGTTCTTGTTCGGCTAAGATTGCGGCTGCCAACCACAACAATATCGGTTAACTGTTCTGTTGGTACGAGCGAAATTTCAAGTCCTGATGTTACAGAAGAAATAGCAATGTCTTTGCTTTCATAACCTACATAACTTATGGTGATTGTTTTTGCCTGGTCAGAAACAGACAACGAAAACTCACCGGCCGTATTGGTGCTTGTTCCTCCCGTTCCTCCCTTTACCACAACGGATGCGCCTTGCAGTGGTTGCTTTGTTTTGTAGTCTTTAACCGTACCGGTAATAACTTTTTGTGCCACAGAAAAGATTGGCAGAAATAATAACACGATGTAGAAGATTCTCTTGCTCATATGCATTTGCTTTAGTTAGTGAAATAATAAGGGGACGGAACTACAATGTGAATAGAGAGGGGATCAGGTAAGGAGTTTCACACAGATAAGAAACAGCTAATTCCTATATGAAATTTAAGCATTAATAGCCGAAAAAAAATGGATAGCTGTTATTTATTTTTCGACGGCATAGAACAGGTATCGGTGAGCAGTATGCGTAAAAAACAAAAGCATCTTACTTTGAGTAAAATGCTTTTGTTGAAGTAGAATAGAAATTCGTTACACCACCACCAGTTCATAAAACTTCTCCGGATGTAAATATTTATTCGCCAACTCCTGTAATTCTTTGGCTGAAATGTTTTTGATGATGTTGACAGATTTATAAAAATACTGTTCATCCAATCCGTTCAGAATTAAATTTTTCCAACGGCCGATGATATGAAACGGTCCGTCGAGATCGCCAAGGATAGTACCGATTAGATAGTTCTTCACCAGTTGCAGTTCTTCCTCATCCACCAGTTCTTCACGCAGGTCTTTCATTTCATTGTATATCTCAGTGATCGTTGCTTCACTTACATCCCTTCCTGCTTCTGTACTCACCATCCATGCAGTTGTAGAAATATGATTGAGAATATAACTGTGAATACCATAGGTATAACCTTTGTCTTCACGGATATTACTCATCAACCGTGAGCCAAAGAAACCACCAAACAAGGTATTCAACACCTGCACGGGTTGAAAATCGGGGTGATGACGGTTTGGGAATGGTTGTGCCAAACGAATAGCGCCCTGCACGCCATTGGGATCATTTGCAATTCTGTATTTCTTTTCAACAGCAGGTGTTACCGGGTGAAGAATCGTTGGAATTTCTTTTTGATTCAACGGCAGTTGACCAATTGTTCTGTTGAGCTCCTGTTGAAAATTGGCAGGTAATAAACCCGCTGCAAAGATGATACACTTGCCTTCGGTATAATACTTCTTATAATAATCCTGCAACTGTTCCTGCTGCAATGCATCGTAATCTTCTTTGTTGCTGTACACGCCATACGGGTGATCTTTTCCAAACACATACTCATCAATCAAACGACCGGCAACAAAATCACACTTCTTCAGATTAACCGTTAAACGCTGCTGCATGTTCTGTTTGTAGATATCCAGTTCATGCTGCGGATAAATTGCATCAGTGATCATTTCTGCGATCACCGGTAAATGGGTTGCAAAATGACGATCGATGCAATGCAAAACGATATTTGCTGTTTCATTATAACAACCACGGCTCAGATGCGAACCATAGTAGTCAAAATGTTCATTGAGTTGAAAAGCTGTTTTGCTTTTTGTTCCGTTCTTAATAAGATAATTGGTAGCGGCTGCAATATTATTCTGTTGCTCAAACCAATTACCTGCACTGAACACCAGCTCAAGGCTTAATACTTCCTGTGTACCTGCATTTACAGCGTATACTTCCACGCCGTTGTCCAGCACATATTTATCGTAAGCTTTTAATTTAAGATCAAATTCTGTGGCGTCTTTTATGATTGGAGCTTGTAGTCTATTTAACATTCATTATAATTGTGGAGAGCGAAGGTAATTACTTTCTCAAATGCCGTTTAAATTAGTTGAAATGCCCCGATTCAGAAGTATACTTTTCCTGAGCCTTATTGTTACGGCTGTAGTGAGCATTTCGATAACGGCTCTTTATCTGCTTTTCACCAATAACTATACAGAATTTATCAGTTGGTTTTTAAACCGCATCCATAAACCACATTTACTAAAATCGGCATCCTCGTTTTTGTCGCAGCAACAGTTCCTGCTGTTGCGGATCGTTTCTGTTCTTTTTGCCGGTGCTGTTTTGCTCCTGTTGCTGATTACTTACAAAAAAAGAAGGGCATTGCTCGCACGAATTACTTTATTGATGAATGAATCGGAATCTGCCATCGTAGGCTTTTTAAAAACGCTATTACCCTCTGGCAAATTTCATCGTGCCTTATTTTTTTTCCTTGTTGCTTTTTATCTTATCCGAACTGTATTTTCTATTATCTATTACCCGATTGATTTTGATGAAGCGGATACGTATATGCTTTTCAGTTCACAAGGACCTTTAGTTGCTGCCACGTTTTATCCGTTGCCGAATAATCATATCCTGTTTTCAATCATTACTTCTTTAACAGGCATGTTACCCATTGATCCGGTTTATGCCTTACGTCTTCCGTTGTTACCAATTGGACTACTCGTAATCATTTCAATGTTTGGCTTCTTAAAAAAACATTTTACAGACACAGCCGCTTTGCTTGGTTTGAGTTTTTTTATTGCCGCTTACCCGCTGTTTATTTATTCGTTTCTTGCAAGAGGTTATCTGCTCTTACTCCTGTTTTATATCATAGCGCTTTATGCCATTTTTGAACTGTGCTTTTCAAACGGGTACAAGAAAAGACACAGCTATCTACTCGTTCTTGGTTCAATTGGTGGGCTGTACACGATCCCTTCCTTTTTATATGCATTGGCCGGTTTGTTCTTGTTTGCGTTTGCAGCATTGGCAATGCAAAAAAAGAATACTGCAATTATTCGCTTAGTAAAAAGCGGATTTCTTATTTCGCTGGTTACAGCTATCCTTTACTTGCCCGTACTCATATCAGTAAAATGGTCGCTGCTAAAACCTTATATGACGCCTGTTTATGACAGAGCAAATACACTCACTACATTTGTAACAACCTTTGGCAACCTGTCAAAAACATTTCTTTCACCTGTTAATCTTCTTGCCTTATTCTTCGGCTGCTGCTTTTTAGTTGGTTCATTTTTTCTGTTTCGCAGCAAGCGGCCATTCAATAAAGCTATTGTTGCTTTCGTGCTGATTCAATTTCTACTATGCATTACTGTATTTTTTCTTTTCCGCCAGCAGTTTCCGGCAAAACCCTGGATGCACTTTACAGTGGTAGTTGCCTTTCTTGCCGCAGCTATTATTAGTCTTGTACTGAACAAAATAGCGCTCCGTCCACATTTACTTATCCTTACAACCATCTTATTCCTGAGCAGTGGAACGATCATCAGCTTTTTTTATAAAAAGGGAAACATTACAACAGGCTATAATCGTGTAGCAAAACAATGTGAGCGATTGCTGATCGAAAAGAAAGTAAAAGAAGTGTATACAGGGATCCCTTATTATAAAACAATGATCGATTACTACGCACTTAAGAATAAGTTGCAGATATCGTTATCAAACAGCAGAACAACCAGCAGGCGGTATGCTCCGTTCGATCCTCAAAAAAAATATGATCTTATCATCATCCCGCTTCAAGGATCGAAACTTCCGCCATTACTATATAGCTATGATACAATAATACAGAAGCACAATACTGCAGTGCTCTTGATAAAGAATTAACTGCTTCTTTAGTTATTGCTCAGATAATACAACGTATTACTGTTGTTCTCATCAAATATCTTTTTACTTTCTTCCAGCAACTCCTGTGCAGTTACACTTTGGTAGCGTTGCAGCTCATCGTTCATCAACTCAGCATCACCCAGCAGTTCATAATAAGCCAGGCTGTTTGCACGGCTCATCACACTCATATCTTCAAACAAAATAGTACTTTCTGTCTTGTTGATCACTTTCTGCAATTCTTTCTCATCCACCAACTCAGTCTTCATTTTTTCCACTTCTTCGTTTACAGCCCTTTCTGCCTCCTGAATGTTTACCCCTTTTACCAACTTTCCTTCAATGGTGAGCAAACCATTATCAATACTGCCGAAATGATAACACTCTATACTGCTGAAGAATTTCTTTCCCTTCACCAGCGATTCATATAAACGGCTGCTTGCACCACCACCTAAAATATCCGTGATAAGATCAGTCACATAATAACCACGCTCAAGTCTTGATGGCATATGCCATGTTTTTATAAACGCATCCAATGGCACATCTGCTTTTACTTCCAGTCGGCGTGCTTCTGTTTGTGCCGGTTCTTTTGGTAACTGGCGAACATACTTTTCTCCCGCAGGAATTGAACCAAACCATTTTTCTGAAAGCTGCAACACTTTCTCTGTTTCTACATTACCTGCCACAACCAATATAGCATTGGAAGGTGTGTAATGTTTAAAGAAAAAATTCTTTACATCCTGCAACTGAGCTTCTTCAATATGTTTCAGTTCTTTACCGATCGTCATCCATTTATACGGATGTTGTTTGTAAGCCATCTCCCGCATTTTATGCCACACATCGCCATAAGGTTTGTTGAGATAATGTTCTTTAAATTCTTCACTCACCACTTTGCGTTGCACATCCAGACTTTTTTCACTGAAAGCAAGACTCAGCATACGATCACTCTCCAGCCAAAAAGCTGTTTCGAGATTTTCAGCAGGTAACTGGCAATAGTAGTTAGTGAGATCGTTTGTTGTGTAAGCATTGTTTTCGCCACCGGCTAATTGCAACGGTTCATCGTAATCAGGAATATTGACAGAACCACCAAACATCAAATGCTCAAATAAATGTGCAAAGCCGGTGCGGTTCTCTTCTTCATCACGTGCACCCACATCATACAACACATTTACAACGGCCATGGGTGTGGAAAGATCTTTATGGATCAGCAATCTTAAACCATTCGATAATATATAGCGTTCAAATTTGATCATAGTTCAATTCTAATAAATAAATGAGTTGGTAAAATTCGGTAAAAAACAAATGGCGAAGCGGCTTACTTTAAAATACTTCCAATTTTTAACTCAAACATTTGTGGCAGTGTATTCCGGAAGATGAGGATGCGTACTTTTTGTCCGGGGTTTTGCAACAACGCTTTGTATTGGCTGATGTTGTTACTGAAATTTGTTTCGATACCAAAAATAATATCGCCGGGTATAAGCCCTGCAGCTTCTGCAGGTGATCCTTGCTGAATTTCTGTGATCACTATTTTCCCATCAATAAAATAATAATTCATCCCGGTATAAGAATAATCAAACGGATCACGCATATGCGTATTGGGCGTAAGATGGATCAAACGTTCAGGATAGTTGAGCACAATATTGAACCTGCGCAACAGATCACTGCCCAGCAATCCTTTTACAGATGGATAACCCAATACATTGATCGAATCGGAATATATATGCAACGGAATTCGTTTAAACTTGTACGGACCAATATTCATCCGTTTCACTGTTGTGAGCCGCATATTGATCTTACCGATCAACCCTTCTACCTGTGTGTTTACCGATTTTCGTGAACTGCTGATGAACACGCTGTCTTTCACAAACTGTTCAGATAACAGCAATGATAAACCAGCGCCGGTATCAAAATAAAAATTCAACAGGTAAGAACGTTCATCCTGTACTAGATGCTGTGTAATGGGAATGGATGCAAAAGAAGGTTTTAAAAAAGTACCACGCTTGGGGTATTTGTAAGTACCGGGCATGTACACACTCATCATATGTTTGTCGTAATCAAGAGCAACAATATACCTGCGTAAAAACGAAAACCCGATAATACCATCCACCCTCAAGCCATACACTTCGGTAAGTATCTGGTAATCGTTGATGTGGAAATCAAGACCGGTTACATCAAGACCCGGAAAATGCAGCGTACCGTTTTTGTAATAGTTGATATTTTTTGATCCTCCAATTCCCCGCACTGTTCTGTCGCTTGTTTCAAGCGGAAGTTTGTAATAAAGCGCAGTTGTTGTGTCGAGTGAAATACCTCCGCTGCCGGTATCTAAAATAAAATTGAGTGTATCGGGTAAATCGTTAAGCGTTGCATGAAGAATGATGATGCCACCGGTCAGCTGCTCAAACTGGAAACTCGTGAGCAGTCGGGCTGGGGGAAAATCATCGTTTTGGGCACTCAGCTTCAAACAAAGCAGCAGCAGGCATATCGTTTTGGCAAACTTCACGAATCAATATTAATGGAAACTAACCGGAAAGACAACGGAAATAGGATGAACGCTTCGTGGTTGGTAAAATATCCGGCCGTAACTTTACTGCCGGATAAATAGGCAACAGGCAATAATCAATTGGCAAATACAACTTATGTCTTGCATGTTGTCAATTGTCCATTGCATATTGGTAATTGCCCATTGTCTATTAATTTTTGAAACTCCAGCATATGAATCTTAACGATCTCTATCAGAAAGCCTCCAACTTTGAATTTTTAACTGTTGAAGAAGGCATATATCTTTTTCAAAACGCACCTCTTACCGAGTTAATGTTTGTGGCTGATGAATTACGTAAACAACAGGTGCCGCATGGTAAAGTAACCTGGCAGATCGATCGTAATGTAAACACCACTAATGTGTGTATTGCCAATTGTAAGTTCTGTAACTTCTTCCGCATACCCGGACATCCCGAAGCCTATATCACCGATATTGAAACTTATAAGAAGAAGATCGATGAAACCATTCGCTGGGGTGGAGATCAGTTGCTTTTACAAGGCGGACATCATCCTGAACTTGGATTGGATTTTTATGTGAATTTGTTTAAACAACTCAAAGCATTATATCCAAACATTAAACTTCATACGCTCGGACCACCCGAAGTGGCACATATCACCAAACTCGAAAAAAGCACGCACCATGAGGTGTTGAAAGCGTTGAAAGAAGCAGGGATGGATTCATTGCCTGGTGCAGGTGCAGAAATTTTAATTGATCGTGTACGTCGTTTGATCAGCAAAGGAAAATGTGGTGCTCAGGAATGGCTGGATATTATGCACGAAGCACACAAGCTCAACATCACAACAAGCGGAACAATGATGTTTGGTCATGTGGAAACATTACAGGAACGGTTTGAACACCTGGTAAAGATCCGTGAAGTACAAAGCCGCAAACCGGAAGAAGCAAAAGGTTTCCTTGCATTTATTCCATGGACCTTCCAGGATGTGGATACACTACTTGCAAAAATTCGTGGAGTACATAATTTAACTACAGCGGAAGAATATGTTCGTATGATCGCTATGAGCCGCATCATGTTGCCGAACGTAAAGAATATACAGGCGAGTTGGTTAACCGTTGGCAAACAAACTGCACAACTTTGTTTGCAGGCAGGTGCCAATGATTTCGGAAGTATCATGTTGGAAGAAAATGTAGTGAGTGCAGCAGGTGCACCACATCGCTTTACGTACAAATCTATACAGGAAGCAATTCGTGAAGCAGGTTTTGAACCACAGCTCCGCACACAACAATATGAATGGAGAGAATTACCAAATGTGATTGAAGAACAGGTGGTGGATTATTGATGAGGTTGAAACACAGATGACGCAGATTGTTGCGGATGATAACACAACAAAACAGCCGATGCGATGCATCGGCTGTTTTGTTGTAAGGTTGTATCAGTATATTTCTTTTAATAATTCCAGATCAATCGAATAGAATAGCCATATTGCTTTTCAAACGGATTTGGCCCACTTATTCCTTGGGATTCATTCGTTAACTGCAAAAATATTCCCAAGTCGTTGCTCATCTGCGAAGGAGTTGACGACCACCATTGACCCCACATCCCTTTATAATCAAATACACCTCTAGGTAATCGTGCTCCACCAGGTAACCCATTAAATCCGCTGCTATTAGTTGCTCCCGTGTTTGGACTGTTCCATAAAGTTGTTGCTTTTAATTTACCACCTGCAATTCCTGATCCACCCAAAGAATCGATCATTGCCACCCATTCTTCATCATTAGGTACATGCCATCCCGCAGGAGCAATTCCTCTTGGGTCATTCATCGCATACCAGTTATACAATTTACCGTATGTTGTTCCATTTGCAGTTTGATTTTCATAATAACACCAAGCACCTGTTGTAAGGTTTGCCCACGTAGCAGCATCCTGCACTTGCGGAATTGAATCACCGTTTTTGTAATGGGTAACATCAAGATTTTTACTGATCCAATGCTTATTTGCGATCTTAACCACGGGATAAACATTACCGTCAATATCTGTTAATGATGTAGGAGCTGGCGGTGGTGGTGGTGGTGGTGGTGGAGCTGGAATTGTGTCTGTTATAAATGACTGCTCCGCACTGTAAGAATTGCCATGAGCATTCCCCGCATAGGCCCGCACATAGTACCTTTTGTTGGGTTTTAAATTCAATAGATCAGTTGAGTAATTACTATTTCCGGCTGATGTTGATAATAGTAGATTATTAGTTATAGAAACATTAGGGATTGTATCCCATACAAATCCCTTTTGACTTACAGAAAAACTTCCTTCATTCGAAACAGTGCCCCATAAAATCGCAGAAGAAGTACCAATAGAAGAAATGGAATCGAGAAGAACTACAGGAGCACTAAATGTTTTCGAAGTAACACTAAGTTCGTTTCCATATGCAACGCCAACATTACTTACTGCAAAAGCTCTTACATAATATGTTGTGTTTGACTCGGTATCAAAACCAAATTGAGTTATTCCTAACTGTGTGTTTGGATATGTTGCTCCCACCTGATCGTTTGGATATGTTGGATTTGGATTTTTACTTACGCATATTCCAAATTCCAAAATGTACGAGCCGCCATCGCTTAAAACTGCAACATCAACGATAGCCTGGGGATGATCATTTACATTTTTAACTGCTTTTGTATTTATAACTGGCAAACATGGCCCCCACGTCAACGTATCATTACACCATTTTAAATATTGGCCATTTGTTCCCTTTGGAAGCGTCGTCCATTTTGTTCCATCCCAATACAACATTTGTCCAGCTTGTGTTCCAGGAGCTAAGCCATTACCGGCAGTATTTGCATACAACGAATAAGGAACACTTAACAATTGTGTGGTACCGGTTATTGTGTAGGATGAACCACCGGTAGGATCTGTTTCTGCTTTAATAAAAAAAGGTCCGTTTGCCCATGGTATTGAAGAAAACGTTCCGCTCTCAACTGTACCGCCGCCAATCTCAATAGTTAATAAACCGTTTTCATTTGTAGTGGGTGTATGTCGTTCAGCATATATTGAATTACCGGTAGAAGATCCCTGTAAAATACTGATACGCATGCCCACCTGGGTAGAACTTACTAATCCATTTGAACTGTTACGCACCACAGCCTGGTAGCTGATTCGTTGCGGCGATTGCGCAAGCAGTTGAGTTGATGAGAATGCAAATATGAAAAGGGTAAAAATAAATTTCATGTTATTTTGCTTTAACTATTTTAAATGATTTTAACTGGCGGTTATTATTCTGGATATTGAGAATAAAAAAGCTTCTTGAATAACTGCCTAATTCTATTTCTGTAATTGTATTTCTGATTTGTGCGCTCTTCAAAAGCTTTCCTTCACTATCGTAAAGAGAATAGCGGTAACTACTCAAAAACGGATCAGCAATTTTTAATTGAACAGTATTTGTTGTTGGATTAGGGAAAACAGAAGCAGACAAAATCATATCAATACGAGGCAATGAAGTAATCACTGATATCTCGTAAGGAAGTTGAAGTCCGCCGGATAATGAGCCGCCAGGTCCTTTGCTATCGGGAATAATAAGTTCTCCCACACTGTAGGTAACGCTTCCATTTATACCAGTTGCTTTACCTCCGGTTGTTACTGTATGTTGCTGGGCATGAAGTGCAGAAAAGGATAATAGAAGTAAGGGGATTATCAGCAGGCGGCTTTTCATAAAACAGATTTAGCGATAAAAATAACCAGAAATATGAAAAACTCTAACCGTTTTTAATAAGCGTGTGCTTTGAGCTCTTAACTGTGAAGTTGTGCTGAGGTTCTTTAATTTAACAGGTAGTCATTGGTAATTTCAACAAGTGCAATTTTGTTTTCTAACAGTAAAATTATTTGACCCAAAGGCATACTTATCATAACGACTTATCAATTTTCACCACTTCTGCCAATGCACCATTGCCTTCCACACCCGATGTGAAACCTGAATTGATGCCAAGCTTTACGGTTCCTTCTGTGCTGCCGATGATACCACCTGCCGAACCATTGCCTCCGGCAAACGTAAATGGGGTGTCGCCAATTTTTACTTCTGCTTTTCCCATAATACCTGCATCGCTGAACTGGTTGTTGTTATCAAACGACACATAAAACATTCCTTTTAATTCTGCACCGCCAATACCGCCAAAGAATTTTGCTTCACCACCAACACCTGCAGCAAGCGTAGTTGTTCCTGTTCTGAAATTGTGTTCATAATTGGCCTGCCAAAACTTGCCTGCTTCAATTACATACTTGTTACAGTCAGCTTTTATCTTGGCCACCTTGACATCAATTTCAACATTCAGCCAAGACGGACAACTGAGATCAAGATTGCGTGAAGAAGCAATTAAACTATCGGCCTCGGCAGTGGTAAGGCTTACACTACATTCCATCGGCGGATCTAAAAACTGGCCGCTTCCCCAGCACTGACTCAACACAACGAAATACTGTTGCAGGTTACGGTACACCATAATTCTGTTTCCTGCACTGGGATCAAGTGAAACAATATTAATGAGATCATTCAGATATTCTCGCCAGATCCCCATTGCACGGTTACCTCTTTTTGTAACAAACGCATTGTACTGTGCCACAAATGCGTCCATGATTGGTTTCTTCAGGTCGCAGCATTTTTTAATGTAGGCTTCCTGTTCACCAAACGTAGCGCCTGCCGGTGCCTGCGGACATTTCAGCGCCATCATTTTTTCATTGTATTCGTTGAGCAGTTGTTCAATATGATTAATATCAAGTTGATTGAAGAACAACAGTTCTTCTGATGTATATACTTTGTGTAAATCTTCAAGTAACGCTTCCACATAGTCGGCATAAATACCGGGCATCTGTTCACCATCTCTTTTTATTTCTTCAGGAGAAAGTTGCGCCTTGCTGTTCCAGTAAAGCATTTCCGCCATCACTGACTGACCAAATGCTTCACCTTTTATTTTAGCTTCAGCTGTTTGATCTGTTGTCTCAGGTAATGAAGGCACTTTAAAATTCTGGAAAGAGAGTTCTCCAAAATAATTACGACTTGGAATGTTGCGCTTCTTGCGGAGTTGATAAATATTAAATGCTTTGTCTTTACCACGCATCAAAGCCATGGTGCTTCTGCGGTAAGCTACTTCCAATTCCTTTTCAAAATACTTCATGCCTTCTTCATACTGTTCATAGAAGAATTTGATCATACCCATGCTGCGGTTTGCTTCGGGGTTCAACGGATCATATTGCAGACATTGTTTTAAAAACATTTCAGCTAAACCAATATCACCAAGGCCGAGATAAGCCTGCCCCATATTGTTCAGCAGCATACTGTTATTGGGATCGCTTTGTAATTGATTCATTAAAATAGGAATGGCTTTATGTTGAAAGCCCGTCATGTTCATGATAGCAGCAACATTGTTCCAACCGGTTTGATCATTCACATCTTTCAACGCAGCTTCGATTGCAATAAGAAGTGATTGCTCCGGCTTATCAGCATAAAAAGTTCCGATAGCAGATTGCTGAAGTGTTTCGGCATTTTGGCCCGTCACTATTTTCTTTACTTCCTGCAACACGGTTGGTTTCACAACTGTTTCAATTTGTTGCTTTGTTGTACGCAACATATCGCTCAGCTGAATTAATGTGGGAGGTTGTGTTGGGATGAGCGATAATCGCTTCGCATCTTTTAACGGCAGTTGCACTTTAAAATCAGGCAGCGTCATTTCATCTATTTTAAAATTCGCTTCCTGTGCAATCTGTTTTGCCTGTGCACTGTACTGCTTCTGCATTTGTTTTTTATAAGCTTCGAGTTCTGTCGGGCTCATCTTCATCATCTTATTCACATCTGGCATCGTGGGTTTGGTTTGTGCAAAGCCCAATGACATAGAGAGTAATATAAATAAGCTCGATAAAAGTGTTTTCATCTGACTAGTTTTTGAGAACATAAAAATAGAATCGGTGTTTGCTGTTAATAGCAGTATACTGCATCAATTGAATTTTCAAGCGAATGAATTGTAAACGCAATTGGTTTTAAACCACCGGGGTTTTTGGAAACACCGGTGGTTTTCTTTACCTTCTCCAACCAAACATTTGCATATGAGAAAAAATCAAGTTCAGTTTCATGTACTGCTATTACTCTGCATTACATTCTTTTCCCTCACATCATCAGCACAAGGCACATTATTGTTGCGGCAACCATCCGTGAGCAAACAACATATTGTATTTGTTCATGGCGATGATCTGTGGGTGGTATCCCGTGATGGTGGTGATGCACGCCGGTTAACAACTGCTGTTGGCGCAGAAACTAATCCACGCATCAGTGCCGATGGAAAATGGGTTGCCTTTACCGGGCAATACGATGGTAATACGGATGTATATCTGGTATCCATTGATGGTGGCGCACCAAAGCGTCTTACCTGGCACCCAACGCCCGATCTTGTACAGGGTTGGACAAATGATAACAAGATCATTTTCACATCCGACAGGATGGGTTATCCAACTGCCAACACAAAATTTTATACGGTTGCAACAACAGGTGGCACACCCGAACCAATGATCATTCCTTTTGGTTTTGTTGGCAGCTTGAGTGATGATGGCAGTATGATGGCATATCAACCGCATCGTTTCTGGGATCCTGAATGGAGAAACTATCGTGGCGGACAGGCGCAACCCATCTGGATCTTCAACATGAAAACACAGGAAACAACCAAAACAATTCAGGGCGACAGGGAACGACACACAGCACCGGTTTGGGAGAATGGTATTTTATATTTTCTAAGTGAACAGGATTATGCAAACAATGTATGGTCGTACAATCCAAAAACAAAAGCACAGAAACAACTTACGTTTCATAAAGATTATGATGTAAAGAATTTGTCAGCAAGCAACGGCGTACTTATTTACGAGCAAGGTGCACGTTTGCACAGTTATGATATTGCTACAGGCAAAACAAAACCATTAACCATCAATGCAAATGGTGATCTCAATTGGGGCCGTGCAAGGTGGAATAATATTTCAGGTGCACAACTTACAAATGCAAGTCTTTCACCAACGGGTAAACGGGCTTTGTTTGAACATCGTGGTGAAATTTTTTCGGTACCAAAAGAAAATGGCGACTGGAGAAATATTTCCCGCACTACAAGTGCTGCTGACCGTTATCCTGCATGGTCGGCCGATGGACAAAAAATTGCCTGGTTCTCTGATGCAAGTGGTGAATACCAGTTGATGGTTGCCGGCCAAGATGGATTGGGAACACCCAAAGCATACCCTATCCCCAATAAAAAATTCTATTACTATCCATCATGGTCGCCCGATGGAAAATACATTGCGTTTACTGATACCGATTACAATCTCTGGAACATGGATCTTGCAAGTGGTAAAGCAACATTGGTAGCTACTGACAGGCTTGCACATCCAAACAGAACATTACATCCGGTATGGTCACCCGATAGTAAATGGATCGCTTATGTACAGATCATGGAGAACCAGTTTAAAGCTGTGAAAGTGTACAATGTGGATGAAAATAAAAGTACCGCCATCACCGATGGTTTGAGTGATGCGATCAGTCCGCAGTGGGATGAAAGTGGAAAATATTTATACTTTCTTGCCAGCACCGATTATGCATTAAGCACCGGCTGGTTAGATATGAGCAGTTATAACTATCCGGTTACACGTGCATTGTACATGGCTGTTCTTTCAAAAGAAACTTCAAATCCATTTGAACCAAAGAGTGATGAAGAGCCAACAAAACCCGGCGAAGAAAAATCTGTACTTACAACTAAGAACACGGGTGATACGGTAAAGCCTGTTGTAACAAAACCAACAGGCGTAAGAGTGAAGATCGATTTTGATGGCATTGATCAACGCATCATTTCTGTAAATATTCCGGTACGTGATTACCAGGATCTGGTAGCTGGTCCTGATGGACACGTGTTTATTGCAGAAGCGATTCCCAATGAAAATGGTTTTGTTTTGCATCGCTATAGTATCAAAGACAGAAAAGCAATTGAATTCCTGAGAGGTATTTCATTTGCATCTTCCAGCTTCGATCGAAAAAATTTACTGTACAGCAGTGGACCGTCATGGTTTATTGTAAATACTGTTGCAGGTGCACCGAGGCCAGGTGATGGAAGATTACAAACAGATGGTATGCGGGTGTATGTTGATCCGTCAAAAGAAGCAGAACAGATTTTTAAAGAAGGCTGGCGTTACCAACGTGATTTTCTCTATGTTGATAATACACATGGTGCGCCATGGAACAAAGTGTACGATTGGTATCAACCTTGGTTAAAACATGTGAAGCATCGTTCTGATCTGAATTACATCATTGATATTCTTGGTGGTGAAATAGCTGTTGGTCACTCTTACACATCCGGTGGTGATTTTCCGCAAGTACCAACCATTCCTGTTGGATTACTCGGTGCTAACTATGCAGTCGATAAAGGTTTCTTCAAGATCACAAAAATATTTACTGGCGAAAACTGGAATCCTGAATTACGTTCGCCTTTAAGTGGGCCTGGTATGAATGTAAAAGAAGGTGAGTATTTGGTTGAAGTAGATGGACGGCAATTAACAGCAGATATGAATTTGTATAGTTTGTTTGAAGGCACTGCTAACCGGCAGATTAAAATTCGTGTCAACAACAAACCATCATTAGAAGGAGCAAGATCAATTACTGTTGTGCCCGTTGCAAATGAAGCGGGTTTACGTTCAAGAGCCTGGGTTGAAAACAACAGAAGGAAAGTAAATGAACTATCTGGAGGCAAGTTGGCTTATGTGTATGTTCCTAACACTGGCAACCCGGGTTACACATCTTTCAACCGTTACTATTTTGCACAACAGGATAAACAGGGTGCTGTTATTGATGAACGAAATAATGGTGGTGGTTCTGCAGCTGATTATATGATTGATGTGATGGGAAGAAAACTGCAAGGTTATTTCAACAACCGTGTTGAAGGTCACAAGGTATCTACTACTCCAATGGCGGGCATCTTTGGTCCGAAGGTGATGATCATCAATGAAAATGCTGGTTCAGGCGGTGATCTGTTACCATATATGTTCAGGAAAAGTAAGCTTGGTCCATTAGTAGGTACACGCACCTGGGGCGGCTTGGTTGGTACATGGGATACACCTCCGTTTATTGATGGCGGAAGAATGGTTGCACCACGTGGCGGTTTCTTTGACACCGATGGTAAATGGGCAGTGGAAGGAGAAGGCATTGCTCCGGATATTGAAGTGTTTTATGATCCCAAAGCATTGATTGAAGGAAGAGATCCGCAACTCGAACGGGCTGTGCAGGAAGCATTGAAATTATTGAAGACTGAAGGAATCGAATTGAAAAAAGAACCGGCAGCACCGATACGTTACAAGCGACCATCTTAATTTTAATTAGGTAAATTGAAAAAATCCCCTCGTTGCTGAGGGGATTTTTTTGTGTTATGCAACCGATGTCGATCTTATTTGATTTTCATTTAATGAAATAAAAACATTGTTTCTTTGTTTCCTCAATTTACTTCAATGCTTACTGAAACACTGGCAACTATTTTCCAACGGGATCTTACAAAACTCTACTCTGAAATTGAACAATATAAAAATGAAGAAAGACTTTGGGTAACCGAACAATCAATTGCTAATTCAGCAGGTAATCTTTGCCTTCATTTAGTTGGTAATCTTAAAACTTATATTGGTGCCGAGCTGGGTGGATTTGCTTACACAAGAAACCGTGATCTTGAATTTTCATTAAAGGGTGTACCAAAGGCAGATTTACTTACAATGGTGGCAGAAACAAGAACCATTGTTGATGAAACATTGCGTAAGCTTCCGGCAAATACATTGCAGGATGAATACCCCATGCTGGTTTTTACCGAAAAAACCTCAACTGAATTTTTTCTTATACATCTTGCTGCACATTTAAGTTATCACCTCGGACAGATTAATTACCACCGGCGCTTACTGGATACACAATAATTTTGCTCAAAGATTTTTATCTTGAGTAAAGAATAACTACCGATGCTAAGTCTTATCAAAACAAATTCTGACAGCAGCGACTTCCGTTCACTGGTTGTATTACTCGATGCCGATCTGCAGGAACGCTACGGTGAACAACAGGCATTCTTTTCGCAATTCAATAAGCTCGATCATATTCATCATGTAATTGTGGCTTATGAAAATAACCAGCCGGTTGGTTGTGGAGCATTTAAAGAATATGAACTGGGAGTTGCAGAAATCAAACGTATGTATGTAAAACCAACACATCGTGGTAAAGGAATTGCCGGTGCTATCTTATCTGATCTTGAGCAATGGGCAAAAGAAGAAGGTTTCAAAAGCTGCATACTTGAAACTGGTTTTAATCAACCGGAAGCGATTAGGGTTTATGAGCGTGAAGGTTATAAACACATTCCCAACTACGGGCAATATGTTGGTGTAGAGATCAGTCTTTGTATGAAAAAGTTTTTAGTTGAATAAGGTTAAAACATGTTAACCCCTGCTATTTTATGTAATAGTGAAACAAAAATTTTAACCATAAATCAAAAAAAATGAAACATCTGATCTTTTTTGTGTTTACTCTTATTCTTTTATCAGCTTGCTCAAATGATTCAGCTAAAACTGATCAAACAGCAACTGATACCGCCATTACAGCTCCTGTTGCAGAAACTAAAGCAGACAATAGTAAGAACGCTCTTGATTGGGCAGGAGTTTACAAAGGAACTGTACCATGTGCAGATTGTGAGGGTATTGAAACAACCATCACGATTGCTAATGATTCAAGCTATGTGCTTTCGCTCAATTACCTTGGTAAAAAAGAAGCAGCGCCAATTGAGAAAAAAGGAACATTTAGCTGGAATGCCGCAGGCAATACCATCACACTTAACGGTATTACTGATGGTGCCAATCAATACCTCGTTGGAGAAAACAGATTGATACAGCTTGATCTGAACGGCGAACGCATTAGCGGCGATCTTGCAAAAAAATACGAGCTGAGCAAACAATAGAAATCGTACAACATGCAACTGTAGCCGTGGGTGTGCAGTCTGTATTTGTATTAATTAATCGCAAATGAACAAACAACAAACCTCTCTTATCTTTTGCCTGGTAATGGATGCAGTGGGCTATGCCACGTATGCAGTTCCTTTTCTTGGTGAGTTTGGTGATTTGATCTGGGCGCCGGTCTCTGCTCTTATTTTCTTCCGCACATTTGGCGGCTTTAAAGGTGCTTTTGGTTCGGCTTTTAACTTTGTTGAAGAGCTCTTACCATGGACTGATTTTGTTCCCAGCTTTACACTCATGTGGGCATGGAATTATTTCGGACGAAAGAAAACCAGTATTGCAATTCAACCAGCCAGATAATAAAAACGTCGCACAAAAAGTGCGACGTTTTTTTTAGTTCTTATTCGTTCCATACCGCCACGGATCATTTGTATCTTTTGAGGGGCGCATGTCTTCATCTTTCTCCTTATCATACACACGCAGGTAAACTGTCCATTCAAAATTCTGATACTCCGCTACAAGATCAATCACCAGTTTGCTGAATTCGCCTGTTACATCATTAATATGAAACTGGTTGCTCCACAAACGCAATTCTTCTGATGGTGCACTGTAAGTACCACTTGCGGTAATACTGTTGTTTGCTCCTTTGCTGAAAAGTGATTTACCCAATATATCATTGTAATAAGCTTTGTATTGCTTTTGCATTTCTTTTGTTTCTTCTGTTACAAGGAGTTTTGCTTCCCAAAGCCAGTTAATTTTTTTATTAGCCGGGTAACCAAGAATTTTTGTTTCAACTGCTCCTTTCAGTTCCACTTTAGAACTGTACTCAATAACGCTTGGGTCTCCCTGGTTCTGTGTACCCTTGATCAATGCAAACTGATTGGGATAATCGTTAATTACTTTTTCTAATTGTGGGCGAATGGTGGAGAGTGTGTTCTTCGTTTGTGCAGATGACAAGAAAGCAATCAGGATAATTGCTGATGATAGCATTAGTTTTTTCGTCATGGATAGAGATTTGATTGCAATATAGTAAAACAAATCTTTCTATCATAGTATACCGGGTATCAGTCTTTTTACTCTTCGCATATAGTCCTTGTATTCATCACCAAAAACATGGATCAGTTTTTTTTCTTCGAGCCACATGCCAATAAAAAGATAAACGATCATCAGGATTAATAAATACCAGTTTTTATAAAATGGAAAAGCAATACAAATGCCGGTAAAAAACAAAAGTGTTCCGCTATACAAAGGATGACGCATGTATTTATGCAGTCCTCTTATCTGTAAAGGCATATATGTCTCTTTGCTTAAGCCAAGAAAAGAAGAAAGCTCGTATTCTCTTGCTGATTGAATCATAATTGCAAGCCCTGCCAGCGTTAAAACCGCTCCCGCTACAATAACAGTTGTTGCGCTTTCATAAAACGGGGGACACACAAAACGAATATGAAACCAAAGCAAACCGAGCAAACCGAACAGATTAAAGAGGTTATAAACAATTCTGTACGCCTGTTTTGAAATGCCGGAAACACTTTGAAACCAATGCTTTACGGGCTCTGCGGCCAGCAAACTGTGCAGAATAAAATATAATGCCCATAATGAAAGCAACCATACCATATTACGAATGTAGTAGGATTATTACACAGAAACCCGTAAAAATAACAGGTGAAAAAACATTGTTTCTACGCTTGCAAACCAACGAAAGCGTTTCTATTTTTATAGCCTTAAATCCAAATGTTATGAAAAAGAACCCTTCCGTACGTAAAAGCTCTTCTGTTCTTCAGTCAATCAAACAGATTGTGCATTTGCTGGTTGAATCTTTCGAATCGCCACAAACAAAACAATTTAAACGTTGGAAAAGTTATGTAGCTGAATAATATGAATGAATTTTACTCTTGAAAGCCATAAACGCTGCGAGTGTATGGCTTTTTTTTATGCGCCTGCTTCCATCAGTATTTACTTTCCTGAAAACAAGATGTATTCTGAAGGAGTATATCCTTTAATAGAAAAGATATAGTTGTTTTGAAAGGAACCTTGTCTTATAAATTCGCCTTTGCGGGTATATACCACAACAGCTCCTCCGTTACCGGGATTCATACTGCCTGCCAATAGTGTCGGCAGAAATTTCATGTAAGCAATCGTTGTTAAATCCAGCATTTGCACCTGGTTAAAATCAACTTCCATTTCATCGATAAAATAGGCCTTTACTTTTTCTTTGCGCCAAAACAAAGCCTGCTCGCCTGTTGATTGGTCGGTACCAAGACTAAGACCCGCCATTCTTGTAATTAAATAATTGATACAGTCTGCATAAGTAAGTATTTCGTCGTTTTCGAGAAAATTGTATTCACGCTCCATAATACTTTCGAAGAGGCCGGAATTGAATTGTTCTTTGTATTTCTCCAGTTTTGTTTTGCGTGTACCTGTTACAATAATCTGTTGTAATTCTTTTCCTTTACCTTCTACCCTTACAGCATTGGCAGGAAGTTTACCAATTAATTTCAACGAATCATATTCAGTAGAAGTAAACAGGTTGGCACCAAAATCAAAAACGTTGGTTGTAACAGAATCGAAGTCTTTTGCTTTCGGAAATAATTCAATCGCAATATCAGGTTTCTGTTTTCGCTTCGTTCCGAGAAAATTAAAAAATACAGTGGCTTTATTTTCAAAAACCAGTTTCGGTAAAACGAAATGCTTATCCTCTTTTACTTCTATTACTTTATTGTAGTTGGATATATCTTTCCCAAACACAAACATTAAAATTGATGAGGAGATTTTATTATTATTGAGGGTTCCTGTAATCTGCCTTAAGCCTGGATAATAAAAAGTGGAGATGGAGATCTTGTTGTTCTGAAAATTTTCAGGTACTGTTAAGAGAAAACTATTGAGTGTATCAATAACGGGGTAATAAAGGGTATCAGTTACATCGGCTTCCATTGCCTTTGCCACTACCATCAGTGTACCTGCTTTTACGAATATTGTTTGTTGAAGTGAAATCCAGATACTGTCTGTATCCGCAACCCGCTCTACACTTACCGTTGCTGATCCTTTATTTTGGGCATAACCACAAAAGATTACCGCAGCAAAGAGAATAACGGACAGGATCAGTTTTTTCATAACAGGTTTATAAAAAACCGCAACAAATAAAATAGTTGCGGTTGTATCTAAGTTTTAGAATTTCATCAGCACTTTATTCATCTCATCTGTTATCTCTTCATTACAAAGATTACCAATGCTTCCTTCGTGTGTATGATGTAATTGTTGCAGATCATATTCAAACTCTCCTTTGTTAATAGCATTACCAACCTGCTGATACGCTTCACGAAAGGGTACCCCTTTATTCACCAAGTCATTCACAGCTTCCACACTAAAAAGATATTTATACTTCTCATCGGTAAGAATATTTTCCTTCACGTTCATATTGCTAAGCATGAGTTGCATCAATTGCAAGCATGCTTTCAATTCTTCGATCGCAGGAAACAGAATTTCTTTTGTTAACTGCATATCACGGTGATAACCGGAAGGGAGATTATTGATGAGTAAGGTCAGTTCATTCGGAATCGATTGAATGCGGTTGCACTTTGCACGGATGAGTTCAAATACATCCGGATTTTTTTTGTGCGGCATAATGCTGCTCCCTGTTGTCAACTCATCGGGGAATGAAAGAAAACCAAAATTTTGGTTCATGTACAAACAGCAATCCATCGCCAGTTTACTGAGTGTGGCTGCAACAGAACTCATACCGATACTTGTTACCTTCTCTGTTTTTCCACGACTCATTTGTGCATACACACTGTTCCAGTTAAGTGTACCGAATTGCAATAATTCAGTTGTACGTTTTCTGCTGAGCGGAAAAGATGAACCATAACCTGCACCACTGCCTAAAGGGTTCTTATTTGCAACCTGGTAAGCTGCGGATAACAATTCCAAGTCATCTACCAAACTTTCTGCATAGGCTCCTAACCATAAACCAACTGATGAAGGCATGGCAATTTGCAAATGTGTATAGCCTGGGAGTAAAGTGTTTTTATGTTGGTCGCCTGTTTTTATCAACAGGTCAAACAGATTTTTTACTTCGTCTTTGATATTGCTGATCTCGGCACGCAGGTATAATTTAATATCGACAGCAACTTGGTCGTTACGACTACGACCACTGTGTATTTTCTTACCGACGTCGCCAATCATTTGTGTAAGCAGGTATTCAACCTGTGAGTGAACATCTTCAATTCCTTCTTCAATAATGAAAGAGCCAAGTTCAATCGTTGCAGCAATTTCTTTCAACCCATTCACAGCAACTTCAGCTTCTTCTTTGCTCATCAACCCAACTTCGCCCAGCATGGTTACATGTGCAATGGAGCCTTGCACATCATACTTCGCCAATAGCAAATCAAATTCTTTATCACGACCAACTGTGAATTGCTCTACCAATGCTGATGTGCTGCTGTTTTCTTTGCTCCAGAGTTTCATGTTAAATGCTTTCGGCGTTTAAAGAATCTTGTTTAACAACTGAATATATAATTCAATCCCACCTTTGATCTCATCTATAAAAATATATTCATCGGCGGTATGACTACGGGCACTATCGCCGGGACCCATCTTCAATGCTGGGAAAGGCATCAAAGCTTTATCGCTGGTGGTTGGCGAACCATAATAACCACGACCCAACTCAATACCAGCTTTCACCAACGGATGATCCATTGGTATAGATGTTGATTTCATTCTTGTGGTACGTGGCTTGAACTGGCTTTTGAGATTTTGTTTCAATTCGCCCAGAATTTCATCGAACGTATAAAGTTCGTTCACCCGCACATCGATCACAAACTTGCATTGCGGTGGTACTACATTGTGTTGTTGGTTTTCTGTACCGATCACTGTAACAGTTAACATTGATTCACCTAACAACGGACTTACTTTATCAAACTTATAATTGCGGATCCATTCAATATCATCAACTGCAATGTACAATGCATTCACACCTTCTTTACGTGCAGCATGTCCGGCTTTGCCTTGTGCAATACAATCGATCACCATCAAACCACGTTCAGCAACAGCCATGTCCATTTTTGTTGGCTCACCAACAATACCAAAGTTGATATTGCCAAGATAAGGTAGCACGAGTTCAATGCCATTCACGCCGCTGATCTCTTCTTCTGCGCTTGCTGCGAACACCACGTTATGTGAAAGATTTTCCTTATCGTAGTAATATAGAAATGTCGCAATTAAGCTCACCAAACAACCACCTGCATCGTTACTGCCAAGGCCGAATAATTTACCGTCTTCAATAATTGGTTCATACGGATCTTTGGTATACTTCGCATTCGGCTTTACGGTATCATGATGTGAGTTGAGTAATACAGATGGTTTTGCTGCATCGTAAAACTTGTTCTTTGCATACACATTGTTGCCTACACGAAAATGTTCAATTCCCTTTTGTGCAAAAAAATGAATAAGGATTTCTGCAGTTTCGTTTTCTTCTTTTGAAAAAGACGGAGTGGCGATCAGCTGCTTTAAAAGTTCAACTGCTTCAGTGTGAAGTTGGCTGATGTCCTGGTTTGCCATAATAATTTTTTTAACTGTTTGTAATGGATGTTCCGCTTTCTCCATTGATCAGATCTTTCAAATGCTCTGCTTTACCAATTACTACTTTTTTTACGCCACTGTTTAACGCAGTAAATGCGTTATCGAGTTTCGGGATCATGCCCGCAAATATTTTTCCTTCTGCTTTTAATTGTTGATAGGATGTTGGATCGATATTGCTGATAACCGTTGCATCATCATTTGCATCGAGCAATACACCTGCCTTTTCAAACGAATAGATCAGGCTTACATCATACACGCTGCTCATTGCTTTCGCTACTTCCTGTGCAATGGTATCTGCATTAGTGTTCAATAATTGACCATTACCATCATGCGTAATAGGCGCAACTACCGGTATAAAACCATGATCCAACAAACTACTCCAGCTTTGTGCATTGATCTTATCCGATTTTACATCGCCCACAAAACCGTAATCAATTGCTTTTACCGGTCGCTTATCGGCAGGAATCAGATTACCATCTGCACCTGTAACACCAATTGCATTACAGTTGAGTGATTGCAATTGTGCAATTATTTTTTTGTTGATGAGACCTGCATATACCATCGTTACTAAATCGATGGTTGCAGCATCAGTAATTCTCCGGCCATCAACATACTTACTTTCGATACCTAATGATTCGCCGATCTTGGTAGCCACTTTACCGCCACCATGCACTAAAATCTTTTTAGCATCTACGCCGGCGAAGCTTTGCAGAAACGATGAAAGATTTGCTTCATCATCTACAATGTTACCACCAATTTTTATTACAATCAGCTTATCCATTTCCTTTTAATATTTCGGCCAAAACAGTTTGTGCTGCCCATACACGATTGCTTGCCTGTTGCGTTACAATACTATTGCTGCTATCGAGCACTTCATCACTTAATTCCACATTCCTGCGAACGGGTAAGCAATGCATCACTTTTGCATTGTTGGTTGTTTTCAGTTTTTCTTCTGTCAACATCCACGCAGGATCATTGCAATAAATGCGACCATAATCGGTGTAAGTGCTCCAGTTTTTCACATACACAAAGTCAGCATCTTTCAATGCTTCATCCTGGTTGTGTGTAATGGTTGCACCTTTCGTGAATTGTTCGTCCAGTTCATAATCTTCCGGATGCGTAATGACAAAATCAGCTTCGCCCCATGCATTGATCCACTGTGCAAAACTGTTGCTCACACATTGCGGCAACGGTTTTATATGAGGAGCCCAGGTCAAAACGATTTTAGGTTTACGTTTCTCTTTGAATGTTTCAGTGATGGTGATAATGTCTGTCAGTGATTGTAATGGATGCAATGTTGAACTTTCTAAGCTTACAACTGGTACACCTGCATATTTAATGAACTGTTTAATGAACAGTTCGCTGTAATCATCTTTTTTATTTTGCAAAGAAGGAAATGTGCGGATAGCCAACACATCAAAATAATTTCCAAGAATTGGAGCAGCATCTTTTACATGCTCGACTGTTGTACCGCTCATGATGGCTTCTTCTTCAAACTCCCAGGTCCAACCTTCGCTGCCTACATTAAAAACGATCGGCTTCATACCAAGATTCTCGGCAGCAACCTGTGTACTTAATCGTGTGCGTAAGCTGGGATTTAAGAAGATAAGACCAATACGTTTGCCCTTACCCAATTCCTGATCTTTCAGCGGATTGGCTTTATAGGCTAATGCCTTTTCAACAAAAGCATTAATGTCTTTTACATCATGAACGGAAATAAACTGTTTCAATCTCATTTATGTTAAATCAGTAAAAAATCATTTACAATTATCCTTTCATCGCTTCAAGTTCTTCCTTCACTGCATCAATAAACATTTCTGCATCTCTTTTCTTCAAACCGAGACTTGGCAACAAACGGATCACATTGGGTTTTGCTTCGCCGGTGAATATCTTTTGATTGAGCAATAAATGTTTCTTCAGGTCTTTGTATTCTTCCGGTACATCAAAGCCAATCATTAAACCACGGCCACGAACATTTTCAAGTTCTTCGATCTTTTCTAATTCTTCACGGAGATATTTTCCGATCATGACAGCGTTGCCCATCAATTTTTCTTCTTCCATTACCTCCAGCACCGCTAATGCAGCAGCACATGCTAAATGATTACCACCGAAGGTTGTGCCTAACTGAAAATGTTTTGGTTTAATATGTGGTGCAATGATGATTCCGCCAATAGGGAAACCATTGCCCATACCTTTTGCCATGCTGTAGATATCGGCATTTACACCTGCAAAATCATGACTGAAAAACTTACCGCTACGGCCATAACCACATTGCACACTATCAGCAATATAAACGGCACCGTACTGATCGCAGAGTGAGCGTATTTTTTTGAGGAATGAATTTTCAGCAACATTAATACCACCAACACCTTGAATACCTTCAATGATCACCGAAGAAATTTCATCGCCTTGTTTTTTGAAACAAGCTTCCAAAGCTGCTTCATCATTAAGTGGAAGAAAGATCACATTATCGGTTTCATTTACTGGGGCGATATAGTTTTTATTATCAGTTACACTTACAGCAAGCGATGTTCTTCCATGGAACGCTTTCTTAAATGCCACAATTTTTTTGCGACCGTTGTGAAAGCTTGCAAGTTTCAGAGCATTCTCATTTGCTTCTGCTCCTGAGTTGCAAAGGAAAAGTTGGAAATCTTCTTTACCACTTGCTTTACCAAGCTTTGCTGCTAATTCTTCCTGCAACGGAATTTTAATAGAGTTGGAGTAGAAAGCAATTTTGTTCAATTGTTCTTCAATTCGCTTTACCCAATGTGGATGTGTATGTCCAATACTAATCACAGCATGACCTCCGTAAAGATCCAGATACTGCTCGCCTTGATCGTCCCATACGTAACTGCCTTTCGCTTTTGAAATGGCGATGTTGTTGATGGGGTAAACGTCGAATAGTTGCATAAGTTTTAAGTTATAAGTTATAGGTAATAGGTCTTAGCCTCTAACTTTTGTTATTAATGCTATTAACATAGCTTTTATTTTGTTTATGGTTTTCAGCAACTCAGAATAATCTTCTTCTTTCAAATACTTTAAATCTCTGGATAGAAGTAAATAGTATTCCGATTCATTGGATGAGCCGAGAGCAATATTCAGAAAGTTTGCAAAATCAAGTTTTGAGTTTTTGCCACATCCTTCTGCAATATTTGCCGGGATTGAAGCCGCTGCTCTTCTTACTTGATTTGTTAAACTATAAATCTCCTCTTTAGGAAAGGTCTTCGTCACTTCATAGATTCTAAGTGTGAACCCATGAGCCTTGTCCCAAACTTTTAAATCTTTATAGTTCTGCATAGCTTACTACTTATTACTTACAACTTAAAACCAGGAAGCTTTTAAGTTGAGTCCTGTTCTTTCATCGAGCCCAAACAGCAGATTCATATTCTGTACAGCTTGTCCACTTGCACCTTTTAATAAGTTGTCTGCTGCTGAATGAACAACGAGCATATCACCAACTTTCTCCAGTTGAATGAGACACTTGTTTGTATTCACCACTTGTTTTAAGAAAACAGCTTCTTTAATGACATGTGTAAATGCAGCATCTGCATAAAAATCTTCATACAGTTTATTCAATTCATCCAGATTCTTTTCACATTTCAATTGTGAGCTGATGAAAATGCCTCTTGTAAAATCACCACGCCATGGAACAAAGTTTACAGCAATATCGCTGTTGGGTTGTAATTGCAATAGTGATTCGCCGATCTCTCCGAGATGTTGATGCGTTAATGTTTTGTAGGCTTGAATATTATTTGCTCTCCAACTAAAATGGGATGTGGCGGACAAACTTTGTCCTGCACCTGTACTACCGGTGATGCCCGTTGTGTACACATCTTTCAACAGACCGGCTTTTGCCAATGGCAATAAACCAAGTTGAAGAGTTGTAGCAAAGCAACCAGGGTTAGCAATATTTTGTGCGGATTTAATTTGTTCTTTGTTCAGCTCAGGTAAACCGTAGACAAACTTGCGGTTACCAATTGTTGAACTGTTTGTTAACCGAAAATCATTGGCGAGATCAATTACTTTGATCTTTTCATTAATTGTATTCTCAGCCAAGAATTTTTTTGATTCACCATGACCAAGACAAAGGAATAATACATCAATATCGTTCGATAATTCACCTGTGAATTTGAGTTCAGTTTCACCAACAAGATCCTGGTGTACTTTATAAACAGGTTCACCTGCATTACTTCTGCTGTGAATAAATGATAATTCAGCAGAAGGATGATTGATCAACAAACGGATCAGCTCACCACCTGTATAACCTGCACCACCAATAATTCCTACTTTGATCTGCATGACTGATTATTTTTCGTTTTCTGCCTGCACCGAAGTCCAGATAGAAGTTTGATTGCCGAATATTTTTGAGAAGCCTCTCACATCATCACCGGTAAAGCCGGTGTTCATTTCACCATACTTGCCAAACTTGCTGCTCATAAGATCATATTTGCTATCGATACCAATTACCTGGAAACGGTAAGGCATCAGTTGTACAAATACATCACCTGTTACATTCTGCTGACTGCTGATGAAGTAAGCTTCAATATCACGCATAACAGGATCAAGAATTTGTCCTTCGTGCATCCAGTTACCGTAGAACTGTGCCAAGGTATCTTTCCATTGCAACTGCCATTTGGTAAGCACATGCTTTTCCAATGCATGATGTGCTTTCAAGATCACCATTGGTGCTGCTGCTTCAAAACCAACACGTCCTTTAATGCCGATGATGGTATCACCCACATGAATATCTCTTGCAATACCGTAAGCGCCGGCTATTGTTTGTAAATGATTGATCGCATCAACGGGATGATCGAACTGTTGATCGTTCACCGCTTTCAGTTCCCCTTTTTCAAAATGAAGTTTTACTTCTTCGCTTCCGTTTTTGGTTACTTGCGTAGGCCACGCTTCTTCGGGCAACATGCCTTTACTGTTGAGCGTTTCTTTACCGCCAATGCTGGTTCCCCACAGTCCTTTATTAATGGAGTAAGCTGCTTTTTCAAAATTCATTTCCACACCCTTGCTCTTGAGGTAAGAAATTTCTTCTTCCCGACTCAACTTCATATCACGAATAGGTGTGATGATCTCGACACCGGGAATCATAATGTGAAAGATCATATCGAAACGCACCTGGTCGTTACCAGCGCCAGTGCTGCCATGTGCAACTGCATCGGCGTTTAATTTCTTTGCATGTTCAGCAATGTGCAAGGCCTGGCTCAAACGCTCTGCGCTTACACTGAGCGGATATGTGTTATTCTTTAAACAGTTTCCGAATACAAGAAACTTAATGATGCGTTCGTAGTAGCCTTTTACTGCATCAACAGTGGTATGCGACTTTACACCCAGCTTGTAAGCATGTGCTTCGATCTTTTTTAATTCTTCTTCACTGAAGCCACCGGTGTTAACAATCACCGAATGAATTTCATAACCTTTTTCATCGCTGAGGTATTTGGCGCAGTAAGTAGTATCCAATCCACCACTAAAGCCGAGTACAATTTTTTTGTTTGCCATTGCTGAATAGAATTATTGAACGTAGAAGAGTGCGACGCAACAACAGATCAACTATGAACCGCTGCCGGCTACACCCAACTTATAAATGAAAAAAATATTGTAAGAATCTTTTTGCTTTGCTTTCGCCGCCGCCTTTATCTTCTTTGTCTTTGCGGAGGAATGGTTTTAATAATTTCCATTCTTTGAAACGCAACAAACGTTCAAAGCCTTTTTTATTTTCTTCGAAGTATTGTTTTGTTTCTTCAGGCTCGTAATGATCTTTTGGATCGTAAAGCATAGCAGTGCACATACAGTTTTTGCGCTCTTTGCTCGTGAGAATATCAAAGTTCACGCAGCTCTTGCAACCACTCCAGAATTCTTCATCCTGTGTTAACTCACTATAGGTAACAGGTTCGTAACCTAGGTCGGAATTAATTTTCATCACCGCCAGGCCAGTAGTTAAACCAAAGATCTTTGCTTCTGGGTATAGTTGCCTTGATAATTTGAAGATGCGTTCCTTGATCTGTTTTGCCACACCACTTTTTCTGAACGCAGGAGAAACGATCAATCCACTGTTTGCAACAAATGCACCATGGCTCCATGTTTCAATATAACAGAAGCCCACCCATGTGCCATCTTTTGTAAGAGCGATCACCGCTTTGCCTTCGTTCATTTTATTCGCCACATATTCCGGGCTACGTTTGGCAATACCTGTGCCTCTTGCTTTGGCACTTTGCTCCATTTCGTTGGTGATCGTTTCAGCATAGTGAGAATCGCCACTATTGGCTACACGTATAATAATTTCCTGATTGTCCATGATTGAATTAGCTTAACAAAACCGGGATGACCAATCCTAAGAGTATTACCGGGAGGTTGTTCACTGACAGGGGCCGTGGTGAAGGGCTCGTCCTATCAGACGATGCGTCGAGGTCGTGGGGAAAATACATAGAAGTTAGAAGTGCTGTTGTTGGCACTTACTTCAATTATGTGATATGTATTTGCGTTTGTCAATTGCTTAATAAAATTGAGGAACAAAAGTAATTGATATAATTATATGATGCACATAAAATTTTGGTAAAGAATTAAGAACGATAGTTAGTGAACCGGGCGATAATCAAGGCTTTATGTGTCGTGCTTCGTTTTGCTTCTTAATGAATGAAATGATAAGTCCGCTGATGATGATACATACAATGCCCAGCAACGAAACAATATCAGGGAATGCATCACCCAACATCATACCAATGAAAATGCTGAAGATGATGCCTGCATAGCTGATGGCTGAAACAATTCCTGCCTTATCAGCACCGTAAGCTTTGGTCACAAAGTATTGACCAAACAATGCTGATGTACCCATGAGTAAAACCGGAAACCATTCTGTCTGTTGCGGCCAGCGCCAGTTGATGAAAAGAACTTCATCTGCCGGTAATTGCAGTAAGTAACGAAGTAGTGTAAAGAGTAATGGTACAAGCACACCTGTGAGAACAAAAGAGAGAACAATTACTCGTGTGTCGTAATACTTTGTAAGTCGGCCAACGGTTAAATAAGCAATAGCTGAAAGAATACCACTCAACAATCCTGCAAGATGATAATACCACGGAAAATGAATGTTTGGTTTATAGATAAGCAACATGCCGGCAAAACCAAGCAATACAGCCAGCACTACCCAGCGACCTTCATATTCTTTGAACAACAGGAATGAAAATATTGCGATGAACAAAGCAGAAGTAAGATTATAACTCATCGCTGTTCCCAATGGCAAATGTAGAATACAGTAGAGTAACATGTAAACTGCTGATGTACCCATTAGCCCTCGAAAGATGAGTCGGAGCAGTTTGCCGCCTGTTTGTTCGGGTGCACGGTTGATTAAACTGATGGTTATAAACAGTAAGCCAATACTGTTACGCCAGAATACCAACTGCCCGGCATTAAAACTTCCTTTCAATGCTTTGGCAGCACCGCCCATAACAGAAAAACCAAATGCCGCCAACAGCATAAAGAAAATGCCACGATATGTTGGAGAGATGTTCAATTGTTAATTGCCAACATGCTTATTTGCTCTTGGTATAAGGTAGATTTCTTTTTGCCTTCCACCGATGTAACGAAAACCATTCTCATCAAAATAACCATCCTGCTCGAGCATAATGCGGATGCTTTTTTTCCATTCAGGAATATCTGTTGCTGCGTTTAACTCAATGCTATAAGCAGTGCTGTAGTTCATTGGGAAATCGCCTGAGCCAGGCACTCCGCCTTGTTGATCCCACAAACCAATGGTTGGACCGGCTGCATGCCCATGAAAACCGAGTGGATGCGTATAGATGGTTGCAGTAATATTTTCTTTCTTCGCTTGTGCCAATGCATCAGCCAAGATCTGGTTGCCTGTTTTATCTTTTTTGAATTGCGATGTAAGAATATCCTGCAGGCGGTTTGCTTTTGCAAATGCATCACGAATACTTTTTGGCACTTCTGTTTCGCCTGGCTTTAATACATAAGCATGTTCCTGCACATCCGTATTCAATCGCAGATAAGTAATACCAATATCAACATGCAACAGATCACCGGGTTGAATCACATCATCTTTGGGACGATTAGAAAAACTCCGCAGGTGTTCAAAGCTTTGCGGATCGTTGCGTTGAACGGACACCGATGGATGAAACCATGTGCTGTAGCCCATGCTTCTGATCTTTTCACGGAACCACCATACCACATCATCAGTTGTTGTAACGCCGGGTGTAATTACTTTTTCTGAAAACCCTTCTTCAATAATTTTTCTTGTTTCATATACTAATTGTGGATAGATCTGCATCTCTCTTTCTGTTCTTGTTTCTAACCAGTTTACAGCAAGTGTTTCCGCACTCACCACTTTTGATTTGAAAGCAGCAGGAAACTTTTGCATCATTTCGTTATACTCGGTATGATCTAAACCATCTGCATGACCAAAATTGGTTGAGGTGTTGATGCCGATCTTTTTTGGATTACGTGTTGTAATGATATTCATCAATGCATCCCACTGATCGGGAAATTTCTGCATATCCCATTCGGCTTTAATATTCTCACCAACGTTGTAACGGGCAATGGCCAGTTTTTCAAAAACCTTCTTTTCCGGGTTATTATAAAATACAATGATGGTTCTCCGGCGTGCCGAGATCCATGTTGATGGCAACATGGTACGGATAACAGGATCTTCATTGTACTCTCTTGAAATGATCACCCATAGATCAATGCCATTGCGTTCCATTAATACAGGTAGGAGATTATTAAAGCGATCAGCAAGAATTTCATCGATCACTTTCGCCTGCTCACGCATTGGAAGCACTTGTGCATGGCCAAAACAAACAGACGTAAGTATAACAAGGAGTAAAAAATATTTTTTCATACATTTTATTTACGTGTTCGAATGTACGAAAGCCATAAAGTATTACCTGTGTAAGAAAATGACGAGAAAAAAGTTTGTGGAATGAATTTTTACATTATTTTAGCAAACCTTTTAAAAGAAAAAGGTCACCTGTAGAAACAGCTGACCGTTAACGATTGCTTGCCATATAAAAAAATAGATCTGTATCTTTACTTGTCGCTTGGAGCGACTTGATTCTTGGCCGTTTACGATGCTTCCCCTTTAACGATTGCCTGCCATATACTTTTTAAGCCCGAATCCGAAACAAAAGTAAACCTGTTGTTTTTGTACATCAAATCAAATAACGGGTCTTTTTATGACGTCAAAGTCGGGGAAAGACAGTGAAACACAGGCAGGACAAGGGTTTCAGGAAAAAAAAATATTATGGCCAACAGGTTTTCAGATACATTATTTCAATTAGTTCACTCCCTCGAAAAAGCCGAGAAACGGCATTTTAAACTCTACATCAAGCGTAGTTCCTCAAAAGAAGATCTTAAGATCATCCAGCTTTTTGATGCTTTAGACAAAATGCAGGAGTACGACGAACATGTTCTACTCCGCAAACTCACCGATAACAGCAAAACAAAACTCGCCAACCTTAAAACACATTTGTATAAAGAATTACTGGCCAGTTTACGTTTGTTAAAAACAGGTGAGAATGTTGATCTGCAGTTGAGTGAGCACTTAGATAATGCCCGACTTCTCTATAACAAAGGATTAAAACAACAAAGCTTACGCATTATTGAAAAAGCAAAAGAGCTCGCACGTGCTAATCAAAAGTTCAATACGCTTGTACAGTTGATCTCTCTCGAAAAGAAAATTGAAACATTACATATCACCCGCAGCTCTACTGATAAAACAGAGTTGATGGCAGAAGAGGCATTCCAGATCAGCAGTCATATTGATCGTGTAACACGTTTATCAAATCTTGCACTTCTGCTATATCGTTGGTATGTATTGAACGGTCATGCACGTAATGAAGAAGACGAAATAGATATAAAGACTTTTTTCAAAAGTTATCTGCCAAAAGATCTTTCGCTTATCAATGGTTTTTATGAAGAGCTATACCTCTACCAGAGTTATTGCTGGTATGCTTTCATTCGCCAGGATTTTTTAATGTACTATCGTTATGCAGAGAAATGGGTGAACCTGTACAGGGCAGAACCTCATTTGAAAAACATTGAAACGGGTCATTACATCAAAGGAATGCAGGCATTGCTTAATGCGCATTTTGATCTGCGTAACTTCAAAAAGTTTGAAGAGACATTAAAAGAGTTTGAAGAATACGAGAAAACACCTGAAGCACAGTTGCATGATAATTTCCGGACACATACTTCTATTTATATCAACAGTTCAAGAGTCAACGGTCATTTGATGAAGGGCACATTCAAAGAAGGTTTAAAACTGGTGCCGCTTATTGAAGAAAAGCTTAGTGAGTATTCATTATTTGTTGATCAGCACCGAATACTTGTATTCAATTATAAAATTGCATCGTTGTATTTCGGCAATGGCAATTACGAAAAAGCAATTGACTATCTCCACCGTATCATCAACGGACCAATGGACATGCGCATCGATCTGCAGTGTTATTCCCGTTTGATGCATTTGCTGAGTCATTATGAATTGGGTAACTATGAAATTCTTGATTCCCTTAGTAAATCGGTTCACCGTTTTATGGAAAAGATGAAAAATTTGACAACTGTTGAAGAAGCGGTGTTCAAATTCTTAAAGACCAGCTTTACACAATCGCCTGATAAAATTAAAAAGGCGTTGGAAAAATTATTGCAGGATATCAAGCACCTTGAAAAGAACCGTTTCCAGACAAGATCATTCGCTTATCTCGATATTATTTCCTGGGCCGAAAGTAAAGTGTATAACAAAACCATGGAACAGGTGGTGAACGGGAAGTACAAAGCCAGCGAACGCAGGTAAGAATATAGCCGGTGACCCACCTAAAGCCAAACGGTGACCCACCGAAAATCAAATCTTTATCAATCGCTCTACTGCCTGTTGCAGTGTTTTGTTTTGTTTACTGAAACAAAAGCGTACCACTTTATCATCTTTATGATTATGATAAAATGCTGAAAGTGGAATGGTAGCAACTCCTGCTTCTTTGGATAATCGTATGGCGAGATCTTTATCTGATTCATCACTGATGCGACCATAACTGGCACAAACAAAATAACTGCCGCTTGTATTCAGCAGATCAAACTTTGTTTGTTTCATCAGCTCAATAAAATAATCACGCTTTTGTTGCATGAATCGTGGCAGCGATAAGTAAGCATCTTTATTCTTTAAGTATTCTGCCAATGCAACCTGCGCAGGCGTAAAACAACTGAAGCAATTGAACTGGTGTACTTTTCTGAATTCCTTGGTGAAAGCGGCAGGGGCAATACAGTAACCCAGCTTCCACCCTGTGCAGTGATAAGTTTTACCAAAAGAAAAATTCACAAAACTGCGTGCAAATAAGTCCGGATGTTTCAACATACTCTCATGTGGAAGACCATCATAGATCAAATGCTCATACACTTCATCGCTTACAATAAAAATATCGGTACCGGCAACAGTGTTTTTTAATTCAGCGATATCATTTTGATCCAACACACTTCCTGTTGGATTATGCGGTGAGTTGATGAGGATTGCTTTTGTCTTTATTGTGATAGACGCACGCACCAAGTCCCAATCAATTTTATAATCAGGATAAGTTAATGGAAGCGGAACTGCTTTTGCTCCGTTGATCTCGATGTTTGGAATATAACTATCGTAAGCTGGTTCAAACAAAATCACTTCATCACCCGGTTGAAGAATGGTCGTTAACGATGAGTAGATCGCATATGTTCCACCAGGAGTTATGGTGATCTCAGTATCTGGGTTCACTTTTGTTTTATAAAGAAACTCTACTTTTTCTGCCAGACTTTCCCGCAAACCTATCAGGCCCGGCATTGGCGCATATTGATTGTGTCCGTTCTTCATTGCTTCCGCAACTTTCGCTGTTAACTCTTCACTCATGGGGTAATCAGGAAACCCTTGTCCGAGATTCACAGCTTTGTATTCCGTTGCCAATGCGCTCATCACGGTGAAAATGGTCGTGCCTACATTAGGGAGTTTGCTTTTGATCTGCATACCCACAAAGTAAAGAAGAGGAATTGTTTCTGCAGCACTCTTTTTTCTGCCGATAACTTACAGCTGTTAAACAGTTAATTACTTATCTTCCTTTTACTAAACTATTTTAACGATGAATGCACGCCGAAAGTTTCTGCAACAAACAACCTTGCTGGCAGCAGGTGGTTTGATCTTACCCGCATTTGAATCCAATGCATTTTCCATTTTCAACCAACGCACTTCGCCTTCCGACCAGGTAAACATTGCTGCTATTGGTATTAAAGGAATGGGCTGGAGTAACGTAATGGCTGCGTTGAAAATTCCGGGAGTAAATCTTGTTGCAGTATGTGATGTTGATAAATCTGTTATCGATAAACGGCTCGACGAGCTAAGCAAAAAAAATGTAAATACATCCAACATAAAAAAATACGGTGATTACAAGAAGCTGCTTGAGCAGAAAGATGTGGATGCAGTCATCATCGGTACACCCGATCATTGGCATGCACTCATGATGATTCATGCATGCGAAGCCGGTAAAGATGTGTATGTAGAAAAGCCGGTTGGTAATTCCATTGTTGAATGTACCAGAATGGTGGCCGCACAAAAGCGTTACAACAAAATTGTACAGGCGGGGCAATGGCAACGCAGTCAACAGCATTTTAAAGATGCAGTTGATTTTGTACATAGCGGACAATTAGGAAATATCCGTACTGCTAAAGTTTGGTGCTACCAGGGATGGATGAAACCCGGCCCGGTTGTTCCTGATTCTGCACCGCCTGAAGGAGTGGATTATAAACAATGGCTTGGACCTGCCAAAATAAGACCGTTTAACAGCAGCCGCTTTCATTTTAATTTCAGATGGTTTTGGGATTATGCCGGAGGATTGATGACTGACTGGGGCGTGCATCTGTTAGATTATGCATTGATTGGTATGAAAGCCGATTTGCCTATCAGTATTGCGGGGCTTGGTGGAAAATTTGCTTACCCTGATCTGTATGAAGAAACACCTGATACGTTAACTACACTGTATGAGTTTGACAAATTCAACATGGTGTGGGATTCTGCAATGGGTATTGATAATGGTTCTTATGGAAGAGATCATGGCATTGCGTTTATTGGCAATAACGGTACCCTTATTTTAAATCGAGGTGGTTGGGAGGTAATCGAAGAACGTCAAAGCAAAAGTAAAGTGATCATGCCTTTGCAAAAATCTGCAGATAACGGGCTTGATAAACATTGGGTAAATTTTATCGCTGCTGTAAAATCACGCAAGGCAGAAGATCTACATTGTTCTATACAGGCAGGAGCACATGTGGCCACTGTTGCACAAATGGGAAATATTTCTTTCAGAAGCGGAAAGAAATTATTGTGGAATAAAGCCAAAGGAACGTTTACTGATGAAGCGATTAATCAACAATATCTGTTAAGCAAATACCACAACGGTTACGAACTTCCGAAGGTTTAATGTTTATTTCTTTTTCTTATTCACTAATTCATAAGAATGATCGATCCATTCACGAATGAGTTTTGATGGAACAGTTCCATCAACCACAATCGTGTTCCAGTGCTTCTTGTTCATATGCCAGCCGGGCAACACACAACTATATTGTTCCCTCAATTCGATGGCCAGGTCAGGATCGCATTTTACATTGAAGCGGAGTTCTTCTGTATCAAGTGGTAATAACAGGAAGGCTTTGTCGTTCACTTTGAACACGACCACATCCGGACCAAAGGGAAGTGTTTCTTCGGCATTGGGTTTAGACAGGCAGTAGTCACGAATGGTTTCAATATTCATATGCTGATCTTAGAAAAGTTGCTGCAACGAAATTATTTCTTTTGTTGTCAACCTAATATGAAACATCCTTTTCTTATCATCCTTGCTTCGCTCAGCCTGTTTGTTTCCTGCAAAAAGAAATCGGAACTAGGCTATCAATGTAAAACAGACCTTATTTGCCCGGCAGTAGTTTGTGTAGCCTACTGGAGTAACCTTCACTTTACCATTACTGATAAAGCAACAGGCAGAGATCTGTTGTTTGGTTCAAACCCAACGCTTACTGCAGCTGATATTAAATTGTACAGAAAACAAAATTCGCCTTATACCGAAGTGCCTGTGCTGGTTGACAATAACAAAAAGCGTTTGTTCACTTTGCAGGCAAGCGATACCATGGCACTGCAAATTAAGAATGAAGCTCTGCAATATTTGTTGGTGAAAAAGTTTTGTGCTGATGAATGCTGTGCACGAAATGCAGTTGAAGTGAAACATGAAGGAAAATTGCTGATTGCCAATGAAGAAAAGATGATCCGTTTCCGCTATTGATTTCGTTGCTCACTGATTGCACAGATGAACACAGAAAATCTGTGTTCATCTTTTACATCCGTGTCATCTGTGTTTCTATTAACTCAGCTTCTGCATCGCCTCTTTCAACTTTCCTAAAAATTCAGGGATCTCTTCTTTACGGCAGGTACCAACACTCAACCGATACCAGGGAGAAGTTTTGCTTGCACCAAATGCAGTAAACGGAACAATCGCCAGCTTTGCTTCATCTAATAAATATTGTGTTACATCTGCCTGTGTTTGCAAAACAGTACCATCTGCTTTTTTCTTTCCAACCAGGTCTACTTTAATGGTGAGGTAAATGGCGCCTTGCGGAGCAACCACATCAACCAGAAACCCTTCTGTTTTTAATTGCAGCAATCCCTTTGAAATTTCTACAAGACGGTACCTGATCTCCTCTTTAAAGTTGACTAAGTAACGATCAATATTTTCTTTCTGTAATAAATATTTTGCTGTTGCTTTCTGCTCAGCCATTGGCGCCCATGCACCAACATGTGAAAGAATAGCTTTGATTTTTGAAATGATCAATTCCGGACCAACAGACCAACCAACACGAACACCTGTTGCAGCAAACACTTTACTGATACCATCTACAAACACCGTGATCTCTTTCATCTCCGGACGAAGTGTAACAGGATTATAATGTTCGTTTCCACCAAATGTCAACGTCCAATACATCTGATCGAACATCAGGAATAATTTCTTTTCGCCTTCTGCTCTTGATCTGTTTTCTTCAAGGATCATATCGCAGATCTTTTCCAGTTCTTCTTTCGGGAACATGGTACCTGTTGGATTTTGCGGTGTACACAAACACAACAGGGTAGCACCTTTAATATGAGGTTTGATGTCGTTTGCCGTCGGCATGAAATTATTTTCAACTGTTGCCTCGATCAACACATGCTCTGCTTCGGTAAAATGCGCATAGTGATTATTGTTCCAGGAAGGTGCTGCATAAATCACTTTATCGCCCTTATCAACAATGGCACGAAAAATGGCATAAATAAGTGGACGACCACCTGCGGCAATTTGAATTTCATTCACTCCATAATCCAATCCCTCACGGTCTTTTAAAAATTGGGATACACTTTGGCGCAACTCCAGAATACCTTCTGCTGCCGGGTAAGTAGTGAAGTGATGTTTGTATGCTTCAATAATTTCGTCTTCCAGTTCCTGCGGAATAGGAAACACACTGCTGTCGAAATCACCAATAGTGAAATTGTAAATGTGTTCGCCCTGGCGCATACGCTCTTTGATCTGGTTACCCAGTTTTACTATTTCAGAACCTATTAATGTTTCGGCGAGATGAGATAGCTTCATGTGCTTATTTTTTGTATTTCCGTCTTTGGCAGATAGTAATATTGCCTCATGGCATGCCCCGGTGGTGATCCCGGTTGTTAAGCATTGCTGATGGGTATTTCAAACCTGCAATTTTTTTAGAAAGCGCAAAAGTAGTGTAAGACCACGAAAAACAATCAACTGTTCGTTTATTGACAGAATACAAACAGAGCCGTATTCAGTTGCGTTATTCTTCCACACGATCTAAGCACCCATGTTCTTTTTTTAAAATATCATCATATGCATCGGCTTTCTGAAACAGCTGGCGGAATAATAGCTCGCCATTTTCCTGCGAAAGATCAAGGTCGTAGATAATGCGGCTCAACACAATATTCTGGTTCTGGCAACTAAGCACAAGGCCTTTGTTATGGTAGTTCTCTTGTAAAAGATATTGATAGAGCGGTTTTATCTTCATTCCATCTGATGGCAAGAGACAGAGATAAGCATCGCTGGCGATAAAATAATTTTCAGGATTATAACGGATAACAATTTTTGCACTGCCTTCTTTTACACTCCAGATGTTTACTCCTTCACGTGCAAGTTTAATATCCTTACCCAATGCTTTCAGAATATTTTCAATGGTCTTGCTTACTCCAACCGGTTCGTATTCTTCTTTAGGCAATTCGGGAAGTTTTACTTCACTGCCGCAGGAGGGGCAATACTTTCCATTATCAATATTCTCGGGCAAAACCAAAAACTCACAGGCGTGACAACGTGTTGAAGGTTTGCCTTTATAGGGTGCATAAATATCCAATGCCGTACGCAGGTATTGCTCAGGCAAGGCAAAACCAAGATTATCGCCACCACGAATGATAAATGTGTTTACACCAATTACTTCGCCACTCATGTTTACTAACGGGCCGCCACTATTGCCGGGGTTGATAGCTGCATCGATCTGGATATACTTTAATCCTTCACGCACACGATCAACTTTAGAGATCACTCCTTGTGTTGCTGTGTAATTTAGTCCGTACGGATGGCCAATGGCAATCACCGGATCTCCATCTTTCATTCGTATATATTCACCCAGTTTTATTTCAGGCAATTGCACTTGTGCCGGTGCCTGTAAAAAAGCAAGATCATGTTTTCGATCGGTATACCATACACGGCTCAATGCTTTTTCGAACTGTTTACCGGCAATGGTAACTTCAGCGTTGTTATCAACCACATGGTTATTGGTGACGATAAGATCATACTGGCGCAGGTAAAAACCAGTGCCTGTGCCTGCTTGTGTGGCAATTTGTATAATGGTATCCTTAAAGGAATCAACTATCTCGACCGTTGATGGCATTGACTTTTATTTAGTTTTTATTATTAAGATACTTCGGTATTTACAAACTCGATCTCTGCCGTAAACGACAATGTAAAACTGAGAACCGAATCATATTTCAGGTTTTCTGTTTTAAAATTGATCTGCGGATATTTTTCACGCCATGCATCCATAATGCCTGTGATTTTTTGCCCGATCAAATCGCTGTTGAATTTTTGTGTTTTGCTGTTGTACAATTCTTCACTAAAACCAAGATCACGGAAAAAATCAGCATACGACACTTTCATTAAAATAAGATAGAGATCAGTAATGGGCCTTGGCAAACTGAAATTATACTGACAATAACCCAACCCATATTCACTGATCTGCTGCGCCACATATGGGTTATTATTTTCCTTGAACCAAACAGTATTTTGATTCGCACCAAAAATGGAATCAGCAATTATTTTTTGTTGTGTTGGTTGTGTAATGGCAAAACTGTGTTTGCTCCGAAACAGGCAAGGAAACACCTCTTCTTTTGTTTTTGTCATCATCTTCAAAAAACCCTGCAGCATCACTTTGTTCTTTTCACTTGAAGCTTTATCATCTTTTATAAAGAAAACGGCAACAAGATCTTCAAGATCGTACAACAACCGGCTCTCGGGCACAATCAGAAAATCAATTCGATAGGCAAGGTTCAACAACAGGTAAGAAATACCGCCGCTCATTTTATCGGGATCGAGTTGTTCAATTGCCGCTGCTGTATCCCTGATCCATTGAATAAGATAATTGTATTTCACTTCCTTCTCCGCATCAGGGATCTGTTCAATATGTTCTGTATCTATGGGCAACAAGGTTTGAAAATCCTGCAACAACAGATCGTCCTGCTTATCGGCACGGGTGGCTAACTCTTTGAACGCATAGTAAAGTTTATTCGGGTTGGCCGTATTCATCTCCGTATCAAAACACATACAAAGCCTGTCAGCATCCAGTCCGTACCGGCAATAAAAGAGATTAAAATTATGCTCCAGTAAACGACGCATCACCGGCACTGAAGGCTGCGCCATCCGGGCCAACGTTACTTCGGCAGAGAGGTTCTCTCCATTGTAACGCCCACGCACCAACTTACTTCCCTGGTAAAATGTAAATGTTCTTTCTGCTCCGTTTGTTGAGGATTGAACATTCTGCAAAGCGTCGTCCCGCATATAATCAAAGAAGGCTTCAAGGCTCTCATGATAGTTTTTTTCTTTGAAGAGGTTCTCGGCATCGGCCCAGCGTTTTGTTTTATAAGGAGTTTTGTTATTATCGCTGTAACGCCCAAAAGTAATGGGTGGGTTTATTGCTTCCGGGCTTTGTTTTTTCTTGGTCCAGCCAAATAGTTTGTCGAGCATCTTCAATCAATTAATAAGGCCGAATGTACAATGATTTTACTGCAATGTTTTCTCGTTTTACAGTCATCTTTCCGCTGTGCGTAAGGCTTAAAACAAGTTGATAATTTAACCCTTATCTTGCAGGCTCATGAGGCAAAAATGCCTTACCTTCCCCGTTATTAAATTAAGAACAGCGTTATGAAGTTTATCGTTTCGTCATCGGCTTTACTGAAACAACTGCAGCAGATCAATGGTGTAATTAATGCCAACACCGTATTACCCATCCTGGAAGATTTTTTATTTGAGATCAACAAGAACAAGCTCACCGTGGTTGCTACCGACCTGGAAACTGTGATGAAGATCCACATGGACATTGAAGCAAAAGACAATGGCCGTGTTTGTATTCCTGCACGTATCCTGATGGATACATTGAAGAATTTGCCTGATCAACCATTGACCTTTAATATTGACAAGAACTTTGGTATTGAAATTACCAGCGACAGCGGTAAGTATAAAGTGATGGGCGAAAACCCCGACAACTTCCCGAAAGAACCTGTGGCTGATGATACCACTTCCTTCACCACAACTTCCTCAGCATTGGTTACTGCCATCAACAAAACATTGTTTGCGGTAAGTAATGATGATCTGCGTCCTGCAATGACGGGTGTGTATTTCGAACTCGATAAAAAAGGATTGACCTTTGTTGCAACAGATGCACACCGTTTGGTGCGTTACAAGCGTACTGATGTAAGTTGCCCGAAGAGCGAAAACTTCATCGTTCCAAAAAAACCATTGAACTTATTAAAAACAGCATTGCCTGATAATGAAGATGAGATCACACTCTCTTACAACAGCAATCACCTGTTTGTCATTCATGGTACAACTGAGCTTGTCTGCCGTTTGATCGATGCACGTTTCCCTGATTATAAAGTGGTGATCCCTGCTGATAATCCTTACAGCATGATCGCAGGCCGCAACGAATTGGCTGGTGCATTACGCCGTGTAAGCGTGTTCAGTAACAAGAGCACCAACCAGGTTGTGTTGAGCATTGGTGGCAGTTCTTTGCAGTTAGCCGCACAGGATGTTGATTTTAGTTTTGAAGGTAATGAGCGTATGAAATGCCAGTACGATGGAGAAGATATGCAGATCGCTTTCAATGCAAAATTCTTGGTGGAGATGCTGAACGCTGTTGAAACAGACGAAGTGAAAATGGAATTAAGTACGCCAACCAAAGCCGGCCTTATTAAACCAACAGAGCAAAACGAAGGTGAAGATGTGTTGATGCTGGTAATGCCGTTGATGTTGAATCAATAAAGAATACAGAAGCCAATACTAACAATAAAAGTCCCGCTTGCAAGAGCGGGACTTTTTATTAAATTGACAATATGCATAACATTTTAAAAGAGATCTCCGAAAGAGCCATCTTACTAAATGAGTTTGAGTTTCCAGAAGTAAACGTTCAGACTAAATGGTTGGGGACTGATGCTGCCAGTAAAAAGGAAATCGCAAAAACTGAAAAAAGACTTCAAACAAAACTTCCGGATGATTATATAAATTTTATATCCAGCACTAATGGATTTCCTGCGGTTACCAACGTTGGGATTACGTTTCTGCCAATCGAAAAAATTGATTACCTAAAAAATCTTGATGTTTCTTTAATAGAAATATGGTCTGAGTTTGAGGAATTGAAAGAAACAAGTTTGGCGCTAGAGAAATCTATTTTAGTAGGTGGCTTAGAAGAGGAACAATCTTTTTTATTAATTCCTCCTTATGGCAAACATAAAAAATGGCGTTATTGGCATTTTGCTGCATGGAACCCAGGTGAACAGCCCTTTAAAAGCCTCGATGCATATTTTCTACACGAATTAAAGTTTCTTAAAAAGGCAACTAAAGGTTTAAAATTTCCCAAGCCGAAACATGTAATTGATTATACTCTTCGAGATTGTATATTTCAGTGTGAATGGAAAGAGGCTCTTGTGCTTTCTGAAGAGCTTTTTAATAATCAAAGAGTTTATCCTTATTGTGATAGTTTACTTGATTTATTGAAGCTCTATCTTATTTGTAGTTCAAAAATGAACAGGTATGATGAGGCAGAGAAGTATTTTCAGCAATTAATTACAAATACAGGATTGGAAATAAATGAAAACGATATTTTGGCTGCCTTTAAAAGCGCCGCCAATCAAAAAAAACCAATAGCTGCCAGATTTGATAATTATCAATATTATCCTAAAGAAAAAAATATAACCTCGAGAGAATTAGAGCAACAAATAAGCGAATACAGAAAAGATTTGCTAAAACCAAACAACTCTCCAGATAGAGTAAATTATGAACTATACTTTTTATTTGAATATGGAGACAGTGAGGATTTTATTACAAAATACGAAGTTAATATTGAACTTGTATCATTCGAGCAGCACTTAAGGGCCGCATCAATTTACTCACTAACTAATAAGAAAATTCAATCGAAGGAATCGGTTATTCAATATTGGAATCAGATGTTTAAGTATAGACCTTTTGAACCTTTTTTCAATAGTAATATTCTTGGAACCATGGATGAAGATTTTTTAAAAAATACATACTTGAAATATCAATGAGCTTCACCATCCTTAACACATACGATAATTACATTGATGCCAACCTTCATCTCATGCAGCTACAGGAAGAAGGCATCAACTGCTGGCTCAAAGATGAAAATACAGTTACAATTGATCCGCTCTTGACCAATGCGATTGGCGGCATCAAGCTGATGGTACACGAATCGCAAAAGGAAAGAGCAAAAGATATTTTACGAACTATACAGAACAAGGCAAAAGAAAACCGGGCTTGCCCATATTGCGGCTCATTGAATGTGGAATATATTTTCAGCAACCGAAAAGCTTCCAACTGGTTCAGTGCCATCTTTACTTATCTGCTCGGCGGCTATGCAATTGCAGGTGAAAAACGATATCACTGTTTCGATTGCGAAAAAGAGTTTGAAGAAGTGAAAGAAGTTGTCAGCCCGACGAAGGAGGGATCTGTTGAGCAATAACCCGAAGTCTGGCAGATTCCTCTTCGTTGAAATGACATTAAACAATTTTTTTTCATCCATGAAAGCCTTCGTAACTTTTGACCTAATTGTAACGCCATGTGGAACGACATCCTGAACCACTTTCAAACACTTGAACATCGTCCGCTCGAACGGATGGCTATCCTTGTTGGTGGTCTCTTGCTTTTCTGGATCATTGAAGGTGCCATTCCTTTGTTTCCGCTCCGTTACAAGAAAACAAAACTGCGCCATGCAGGTGTAAATTTTGTGTTCACCGTTATCCATCTCATCATTCATACGTTCCTGGCCGTACTCATCATTAAACTATCTGACTGGTGTGCCGCAACCGAATTTGGTCTGGTGTACTGGACAAACGCCAACATACTGGTAACCATTTTTATTGGTGTACTGGCGCTCGATTTCAGCAGTTGGCTGGTGCACTTTGTGATGCACAAAGTGCCTTTGCTCTGGCGCTTTCATCTTATTCACCACAGCGATACCAATGTGGATGTAACAACCGGGCTCCGTCATCATCCCGGCGACAGTTTGTTGAGAGGTATCTTTTTTCTCCTGCTCATCTTTATTTCAGGGGCACCCATGTACAGCGTCATGATCTATCAAACGCTGGTAGTGCTGGCCACTGCATTCACACACGCCAACATCAGTCTGCCGGTAAAACTTGATAAAGCGCTGAGTTATATTCTTATTTCACCCAATATGCACAAAGTGCATCATCACTGGAAACAACCTTATACTGATAGTAATTACGGGGCCGTGTTCTCCATTTGGGACCGTCTTTTAGGCACATTCTCAAGTTTGGATATTAAACAGGTGCGTTACGGTCTCGATCGGTATTATCCGGAAGATAAAGACGAAAATGTAATGGAGCTGATGAAAAAGCCGTTTGGCAAACTGGAAAAATAATCCTGTTTTCACCAAACTGCATGTCCTCTTTTTCTGATTTTTTCCTAAAATATTGGCCAAAGCTGGCAGTTCGAAAAAAATCTTCAACTTTTCTTAAAAAAATTTATTTCATTAAAGCGCTGTTTTACAGCGCTTTAATTTTTACAAGCTATCGTTTTCTGCCAGCTACTAAAAAAAAGATGGTACTTTGTGTTGCATAGTACTGAATTTTCACTTAGCTTTGTTTTGTCAATGTAATTAAGGTGATTGGAAGGCAGAAGCAGAAAGGAAGAGCTCTCCCCCATGATTCTCCACCACCTTTCACCAAATAAACAAACTCCTCAGGTTATGAATATCGAGAACACACAAAGCCAGATGCGCAAGGGAGTCCTGGAGTTTTGCATTCTCTCCGTTATCCAACGGGGCGAAGTGTACCCCAGTGATATTATTGAGGAAATGAAAAAGGCAAACCTTAACATCCTCGAAGGAACCCTGTATCCACTACTTACCCGATTGAAAAATGCCGACCTGCTGACCTACCGCTGGGTTGAAAGCAGCAGCGGCCCACCACGTAAATATTTTGCATTAACAGAAAAAGGAGCCGCCTTTTACAAAGAACTGGAACAAACATGGAACGAAATGTCCAGCTCGGTTGAAGCCGTAACCAAGAAAAACGGCCGAGCCAATGCCGTTGTAACCGGTGAAAGCGTTCAGGTTCATCCTCCATCTGCTGAAAGCCCACTTTAACCATTAAACTGTTATTATTATGAAAAAGGTAATCAATATAAATTTCAAAGGCCGGGTGATACCCATCGAAGAATCGGCTTTTGAGCAATTGCAGAAATACACCGAAAGTCTGCGCCGCTACTTTGCCAACGAAGAAGGACGTGATGAGATCATCAA